>OZ219745.1:0-4800000 GCA_964291605.2 Vicinamibacterales bacterium
CCAACGCCCGCCGCAACACGGTGGTGGTGCGTACCGGCATCGAGCGCCTCGCGTTCGCCGGTGGCGCCGGTTCCGTCATGCGCCCCCGGCTGGACGCGAGAGCGTACGCCGCGGCCGGCCGCCAGGCCGTCCTTGCGGCGCGCTTGTTCTTTGCGGGCGCGTCCGCTCCGCTGCCACCCTACGAGCGAGCGCTGCTCGGCGGCAGGCCCGGCCGCGGGAGGTACTCTTCGAGGTTGGCCCGCCGGCGTCGCGGTCGGCGACCGGATCGCCGCGGCATCGATCGAGCTCCGGCTCCCGATCACCTCCGTGCTGTCGGAGGGACGGATCGGCTTGCGGTTCTTCTACGACACGGCCGCCGTGTACGACGTGGGCCAATCGATCCGGAACGTGCGGTTCCGAGAAGGCGCCGGCGTCGGCGTTTTTTTCCAGCCGCCGAGGTTCGGCTTCCCGATGTCCATCGACGTGGCAGGCGATCCGGAGGGCGGCGTGCGCGTCCACGTCAGTGCCGGCTTCGGGTTCTGAGCGGGCGGCCGGGCGCCACGGCAAGGAGCCGGCTCCGCCTGCACGCCCGGGTGCCGGCAGGATCCAAACAGTCCCACATGCGCGTGGCCGCGCACCCAAGGGGATGAAGAACGGTATCTTCAGAACGGAACAGTCCCAGAGGTCGCGCCTCAAGCGGCCGCTTCGATCAGGTCGCAGGTTTCGGCCACCGGATCGATCCCCACGAACCGGCTCGCGACGGCGCGACAGGCGCTCCCCACGTCCTCCGATTCGAGCAGCGCGTCCAGCTCGCGCGCGACTGCCAACCCGCTGAACCTGGACGGCCGCAGGTAGCGCCCTACGCCAAGCCGCTGCAGCCGGACGGCGTTGTCCGGCTGATCGAACGCCATCGGCATCACCAACTGCGGACAGCCGGCCCGCAACGCCTGCGCCGCCGTGCCGATGCCGCCGTGGTGCACCAGCGCGGCTGCCCGTGGCAGCAGGCTCCCGAACGGGGCGTACTCGTCGTGACGTACCCCGGTCGGCAGCGGATCGGGAATCTGCTCGAGGAACCGCGACAGGAACAGGCCGCGGCGGCCGAGATGGCGGCAGGCGTCCGCACCTGCCTGGAAGAACCGCGCCGCCTGCCGGTTGGCGGTACCCGGCGCGAAGACCACGGGCGGCTCCCCCGCGTCGAGCCACCGGTCGAGCTCGGGAGCGAGCGGGGTCGCGTCGCCCTCGTCGTAGAGCGGAAAGCCGGTCAGCCGCGTCTGGGGCGGCCAGTCAGGCTGGACCGCGGCATACCACTCGGGAAACAACCCGATGACGCGGTGCGGCGAGTGCCACCACTCGCGCACGATGTTCCGCGCCGGAGGGAGCCCGAACTCGGCGCACAGGTCGTTCACGACAGGAGTCAGCGCATGGTCCGAGATGCGGTCGCCCGCCGCCGCGAGCAGCCGCTTGATCGGCATCGGCCAGCGGTTGACCGACCGCAGCCAAACGTGCGGCACCGGGGGTTCGTGCTCGCTCACGAAGCCGGCCGCCTGCAGGTGCAGCGTCACCAGCCGGAGGCCGAGGGCCTCTTGCGCGGCGCGCGCCCCGAACGCCAGGGGGTGCGCCACCAGGAGGGGGGGATCGCCGGTCGCCTGCTCCCGCAGCGCGCGGGCGATCTCCGTCGCGTGCGGCCGAATCGCCTCCCCGATCACGCCGAGCGCACGGTGGGGACGCCAGAGGCCCGGATGCTCCAGGTGCCGGTGGTAGTCGTCAACCGTACCGATCGATATGAGGGGCAGGCCGACCCGCGCGAACAGGGGCTCGAAGTAGGCGCTGGTGAGCACCGAGACGTCGTGGCCGCGGCGCTGGAGCGCCAGCCCGATGCCGACGTGCGGATGCACATCGCCGGCGCTCCCGACCGGGATCATGAGGATGCGCATCGGCGCGGGAGGGCGGGCCGCCTCGGAAAGCGGCCCGCTGCGCGGTGGCGGAGGGGTCTGCAGGAGCGCCCGCACCGTCGAGCGCCCCGAAACGCCTCGCTGGTGCTCAGCCGAGGTGCGGGTCGATGACCGCCTGCAGCCTCGCCTTGTCGGCCAGCCCCACGACCGAATCGACGACCTGACCGTCCTTGAAGAGCAGCAGCGTGGGGATCGAACGGACGCCGTACTGGCCCGGCGTCGCCGGGTTGTCGTCCACGTTCATCTTGCCGACGGTGACCCGGCCGTCGTAGTCCGCCGCGAGCGCCTCGACGGTCGGCGCGATCATGCGGCACGGACCGCACCACTCCGCCCAGAAATCGACCAGCACCGGCTGCGCCGACTTGAGCACCGACTCCTCGAAGTTGCTGTCCGTGACCTCGTGCGTATGTTCTGACATCGCCTGTTCCTGTTGGTGAAGGTCTCGCCGAACTACCCGACCTTCCATTGTATCGCGTCCGGTTACTCGGCCGCCCCCTTGCCCAGGTACTCGTCGCACCAGCGCAGCATCTCCGCCACCACGTGCAGCACCGACTCGCGCGCCGCGTAGCCGTGCGATTCGTGGGGCAGCGTGACGTAGCGCACCGTCGCCCCGTGACCCTTGAGCGCGTGGTAGAAGCGCTCGGACTGGACGGGGAAGGTCCCCGAGTTGTTGTCGATCTCGCCGTGCGTCAGCAGGATCGGCTCGTTCACCTTCTCGGCGTGGAAGAACGGCGACATCGCGGCATAGATGTCGCGCGCCTCCCAGAAGGTGCGCCGCTCGTTCTGGAAGCCGAAGGGCGTCAGCGTCCGGTTGTAGGCGCCGCTGCGCGCGATGCCGGCCTGGAAGAGGTCGGAGTGCGCCAGCAGGTTGGCGGTCATGAACGCACCGTAGCTGTGCCCGCCGATGGCGATCCGGTCGCGGTCGGCGACTCCCATGTCGACGACCGTGTCGACGGCGGCCGCCGCGCTCGCCACGAGCTGCTCCCGGTAGGTGTCGTTGGCGGAATGCCCTTCCCCGATTATCGGCATGGTCGGCCCGTCGAGAATCGCGTAGCCCTGCGTCAGCAGCAGCATGTGCGAGGCCCCGCGCAGCGTGGTGAAGCGGTAGGGCGATCCGCGGACCTGGCCCGCCGCCGCGGCGTTGGTGTACTCGCGCGGGTAGGCCCAGACGAGCAGCGGCGGGCGGTCGCCGTCGCGGTAGCCGGGCGGCAGGTACAGCGTGGCCGACAGCGCGACGCCGTCGTCGCGCGCATAGGTGATGAACCGCCTCTCGATGCCCCGCAGGACGGGCGCCGGATCCTCGTAGTGGGTCAGCGCATGCCGCGCGCCGCTCGTATCGCGCACGAAATAGTTGGGAGGATCCGTGCGGCTCTCGCGGCGCGTCAGTAGCGATCCGCCGTCCGTTCCGAGCACGGCGACCACCGTCTCGTAGGTCTCCGGCTCGGTGTGGAACAGCCGCTCGGCCTCCAGCGTCGTCAGGTCGAGCCGGTCGACGAAGGGTCGATCGCCGTCGGGCGACGCGCCGGCGCCGGCCAGGTAGATGGTGTCGCCGTCCTGCAGGATCGTCGCGCCCGCCACGCCGCCGCCGGGACGGCGCAGCGGGGAGCCGGGATCGCTGTAGACATCCTCGGCGCTGCGGTCGAACAGCCGCCTCGTGTCGCCCCCGCCCGGATAGAGCAGCGACGTGCGGGTCCAGCGGGTCGGCCGGTTCGTCTCGGTGATGAGCGCCGTGCCGTCCTCCGTCCAGGCGATGGTGGAGAACCGGTGCTCGGTGCGGGCCAGCTCGCGCGGCTCGCCGTCGAACGGCGCATCGAGCGCGAACAGGTGGTCGCGGTACGGCGCGTCCACCCGCGGGTCGCCTCCGTCCTGCGCCTCGCTCCAGACCAGCGTGGCCGGCGCGGTCGGGTTCCAGCGGTGCCCCCGCGGCCCGGTGGCGACGCCACCGATCGGCACGCTGTCGGCCAGCGGCTGCTTGGCCACGGTGACCGCTTCGCCGTCGCGCGTCCAGACTTCCACGGCGCGGGCGAAGCGGTTCGCCGGGAGCAGCCACGAGAACGGCCGCTCGATGCGTTCGACCAGCACGTGCCGGCTGTCCGGCGCGCCGGCGACGCGCGCGTAGAGCCCCGGCTCGCCGATGGCGGTCCGCGATCCGGTGGCCAGGGCCACCGTCTCGATCCGGCTCGTGAAGTGATACTCGAACAGCGCCTCGTCGTACGCGTTGCCCAACAGGTCCTGGTAGGTACGCACCGGAGACAATGCACCGGCGTGCTCCTGCACGTTGGGCCCGGCCGGCTGCCGCGGCGGCGACGGCGGCGACCCGCGCGCCGATCTGCGGAAGCGGCACAGGACCCCGCTGTCGTCCGCCAGCCACTCGCACGGGTTGCCCCAGGTGGCGTTCAGCGAGGCGCTCGTCAGCGGCCGCGGCTGACCGGTCGACAGGTCGACCACCCACAGCTCGATCCCGGTGTCGCGCAGGACGGCGTAGGAAAGATGCGAGCCGTCCGGCGAGAAGCTCGGCCACCCGAGCGTCGTGCCGCGCGGCGCAAGCACCTCCACGTCGTCGGTTCCCGCTTTCCGCGTGCCGCTCTCGAGGTCCAGGCGCACGACCGTCAACGCCGCAATCTCGGGCGCCCGCCACGGCCCGCTGTTGCGCGGGTCGATGCGGTAGCCGGCCAGCCGATGCATCGGCCGGCCCAGCCAGCCGATCGGGGGCATGCTGCGCTGCTCGACGAACACCGCCACGTCGCGGGTCGGTCCGACGATCACGTTCGGGGTCGGCGGCGCGTCGAGAATGTCGACGATGGTCTCCGGCGGGGTGAGGTAGCCGGTTGCGCTCGAGGCGTCCGACTGCGCCCCGGCCGGTGCGGCGATACCGAGCAGGGCGAGCGACAGCGCGATGGTTGCGGTGCGTGTCATGGTGTTCCTCCGGTCCGTTGGCATTATCGATCAAGGGCTAAGCTGTCGGGTGCATGTTCTCCGCGCGCATTCCGGCTGGTCAGCCCGCCAACCGCCTGTCACGGATTCACGCTCGGCTCAGAGCGCAGGGAGTCGACGTGACGGACCTCACGGAGAGCAATCCGACGCAGGTCGGTTTGCACTACCCGCCGGGTCTGCTCAACGCCCTTGCGGCGCCGACCGGTCGGCGGTACGAGCCGGCTCCCCGGGGGTTGCCGGACGCTCGGCGCGCCGTGGCCTCCTGGCTCTCGCGACCGTTTCATGCTGGAGATCCACCGGTCGAGACGGAATCTGGTGAGGACGCTGAGCCTAGTGGGGTTTCCGGGCCGCCAAGCCCGGTTGATCCGGACCGCATCGCTCTCACCGCGAGCACCAGCGAGGGCTATTCGTGCCTCTTCAAACTCCTCTGCGACCCGGGAGACCGCGTTCTGGTACCGCAGCCCAGCTATCCGCTACTGGAGCACCTCGCCCGGTTCGAGGGAGTAGAGCCGGTGCCGTATCCGCTCGTGTATCACGGAACTTGGCGGATCGATATCCCAGCGCTGGCCGAGGCGGTTGGCTCTCGGGCTCGCGCGATCATCGCCGTGAATCCCAACAACCCGACCGGATCGTTTCTCGCACGCGAGGACCATGAAGCTATCGCGACGCTGTGCCGGGACCGGTGCCTGCGGTTGATCGTCGACGAGGTGTTCAACCCCTACTCAATCGATCCTTTCCCCGGGAGCGCCCGAAGCGTGCTCTCGCAGCCGGCGGACATGCTGACGTTCGTGCTCGGCGGCCTGTCCAAGGCGGTCGGCCTGCCGCAGGTCAAGCTCGGCTGGATCGTCGTCCACGGCCCCGACGACCAAGTCGACGCGACCCTCGACGCACTCGATCTCCTCCTGGACACCTATTTGTCCGTCTCCACTCCCGTCCAGCTCGCCGCCGAGCGGCTCCTGACGGAAGGGACGTCCGCGACAGAACAGATCCGGGCGCGCATCACGGCGAACCACCGCATACTGGCGCGGGTCGTGGCCCAACATCCGGCGGCAGGGCTGCTGCACACCGAAGGCGGGTGGTACGCTGTGATTCAGGTGCCGGCGACCGAGACTGAAGAAGCACTCGCGCTGCGACTGCTGGAACAGGATCGAGTGCTCGTCCATCCCGGCTACTTCTTCGACTTCCCGCGCGAGGCGTTTCTCGTGACAAGCCTGCTCCCGGAGCTCGACCGGTTCGAAGCTGCGGTCACCCGGGTGTTGGCGCGCGCGACGGGACGGTAGTCACTTCGCCGGCGGACCGCCGGTGGAATCTACAGGCCCAGAACGGCGAGGAGCCGTTGCAGTTCCTCGTCGTACCGAGCCGCCCGCCGGATATCGGGTGCCGCCCTGGGAGACTCGTCAGATGGCGACCCGCTTCCTCAACGACCGCAGCAGAGTCGCCAGCATGAGTCATGCTTGACGTTCAGATGCACGTGCAACCTATGCTCGTCGCAACAGCGTTGGGCAAATTGTGCGAAGGCTCGCTCACTCTCGCCTTCGACTCCGATGAAGACTACTCGTCGGGGCTCTACGGGGCTGCGACGGCGCATCAGTGCTCAACCGACCTTGGGGATGCCGCCGAGCACACCGGCACGGTACTTGGGGTAGAGACGGGCGTCGCGCCGAAGACCTCGGACGTCCTGGGCACCGTGCACGCGGGTCGCGCCGTCACGCGTTTTCTCGACGATGAAGACCTCTTCCTTTTCCAAGTCGTCGAGTAGCCCGACGTTGTGGGAAATAAGCTCTGAGCAGGTCGTCACGCAGCCCGACGAAGCCCGCGGCACCCGCTTGACTTTGCCGGGCGGCCGACAAAGACTCCGAGCCTTGCTGGACTACCGAAAAAACGTCCCGCGCCGTCGGAAACCCGGCGCGGGAGCCGTGCGAGCATCGAACCGTCAACGCGCCACCGGGCCGGAGTGGTCGCGATGACCACCGGCTCCCCCGTGCTCAAGGATCTCGTCCTCGTCGGCGGCGGCCACAGCCATGTCATCGTGCTGCGCCGGCTGGGGATGCGTCCGATCCCCGGCGTCCGGGTCACGATCATCGCGCGCGATCTCCATGCGCCCTACTCCGGGATGCTGCCCGGACTCATCGCCGGTCTCTACGAGTTCGACGACGTCCACATCGACCTCGGGCCGCTCGCGCGCTTCGCCGGGGCGCGGCTGTTCCACGGCGAGGCGGTGGGGCTCGACCTGGACAAGCGCGCCGTACTGTGCCGGAAGCGGCCGCCCGTGCCGTACGACGTACTGTCGATCGACACCGGCATTGCGCCGCGGCTCGACGTCGACGGAGCGGTGGAGCACGCCGTCCCGGTGAAGCCCATCGGGGGCCTGGTCGCGCGCTGGGAGCGACTGGCGCAGCGCGTGCGCGAGAGCCCTCGCAAGCTGCGCGTAGCGATCGTGGGGGCCGGTGCTGCCGGCGTGGAGCTGACGCTGTCCATGCAGCACGCACTGTCTACCCGCGCGCGGGCGGAGGCCGGGGGCTTCCAGGTGCCCGAGTTCCACCTGTTCGGCGCGGCCCCCACGGTGCTGCCGACGCACAACCGGGGCGCGCGGCAACGGTTCGCGCGCGTGCTCGCCGAGCGCGGCGTGCACGTCCATCTCGGAACGCGAGTCACCCGGGTCGAGGACGGCCGGCTGGAAACCGCGGACGGCGGGTCTTTCGAGGTGGGCGAAGTAGTCTGGGCCACCGCCGCTGCGCCGCCTCTCTGGCCCGCCGCCTCCGGACTTGCGGTGGACGGCGCGGGGTTCATCGCGGTCGATGCGACACTGCAGTCGACCTCGCATCCAGGCGTCTTCGCGGCGGGAGACGTCGCCTCCGTCCTGGAGCACCCGCGCGAGAAGGCAGGGGTGTTCGCGGTCCGCCAGGGCAAGCCGCTGGCGGCGAACCTGCGGCGGGCGCTTCTCGGGCGGAAGCTGCGGCCGTTCCACCCGCAGCGCCGCTTCCTGAGCTTGATCAGCACCGGCGACCGCTACGCCGTCGCGTCGCGCGGCCGGTGGTCGGCCGAGGGCGCCTGGGTCTGGCGCTGGAAGGACCGGATAGACCGGCGCTTCATGCGGCGCTTCGCCGACCTGCCGGAGATGGACACCGAGGCCGCTGGCGCTCGACGGACGCCGGCCGTTCCGCCGGGCCTGGCGCCGCCGGACGTCGTGCGCGAGCTTTCGGTGGTCGCCATGCGCTGCGGCGGCTGCGGGTCGAAGGTGGGGGCCACGCTGCTCGACCGGGTCGTCGCCCGGCTGGAGCCGGTGCGCCGCGACGACGTGGTCGTCGGCCTCGACGCGCCGGACGACGCCGCGGTGGCCTCGCTACCGCCCGGCAAGCTGCTGGTGCAGTCGGTCGACGCCTTCCGTTCGATGATCGACGATCCGTGGCTGTTCGGCCGGATCACGGCGAACCACTGCCTGAGCGACCTCTACGCGATGGGGGCCGAGCCCTGCTCGGCGCTGGCGATCGTCACGATTCCCCACGGGCTCGAATCGAAGCAGGAGAGCCTGCTGGAGGATCTCCTCACAGGCGCGGTAACGGTGCTGAACGACGGCGGGGCGGCGCTGGTCGGCGGGCATACCAGCGAAGGCGCGGAGGTGCAGCTCGGCCTCTCGGTGAGCGGAGCCATCGATCCGGAGCGGATTCTGCGCAAGGGCGGTCTGCGTCCCGGCGACCGGCTCGTCCTGACCAAGCCGATCGGCACCGGCACGCTCCTCGCCGCCGACATGCGGGGCAAGGCGAAGGCGCGCTGGGTGGACGGCGCGATCCGCGCGATGCTGCAGTCGAACCGCGGCGCGGCCGGGACAGTGCATGCCCACGGCGGGCGTTCGTGCACCGACGTGACGGGCTTCGGGCTGCTCGGCCACCTGGTCGAGATGACGAAGGCCTCAGGCGTCGACGCCCGCGTGACCCTCGACGCGGTGCCGATCCTCGACGGGGCGGAAGACACCGCCGCCCGCGGGCTGCTCAGCTCGCTGCAGCCCCAGAACGTCCGCTTGCGCCGGGCCGTCTCCAACGTCGAGACGGCCGGGACGGATCCTCGCTATCCTCTGCTCTTCGACCCCCAGACCGCGGGCGGCCTGCTCGCCGGGGTGCCTGAAGACCAGACCCGGGCGTGCGTCGTCCGGCTCCACGCGTTGGGCTACACTCACGCGGCGGTGATCGGCACGGTCGCCGAACGGGACGACGCCGCGCCGCCGATCACGATCACCTGAACGACCCGGAGGACTGCCAGTCATGATTGAAGTCGGGAAGCCGGCGCCGGCATTCGCGCTGCAGAACCAGGACGGGGAATCCGTCAGCCTCGACGGCCTCAAGGGGCAGTGGGTGGTGCTCTACTTCTACCCGAAGGACGACACGCCCGGGTGCACCAAGCAGGCGTGCGAGTTCACGGCGGGAATCGCGCAGTTCGAGAAGCTGGACGCGGTGATCCTCGGCTGCAGCCCCGACGACGCGGCATCGCACCGGAAGTTCATCGCGAAGTACGACTTGAAGGTGCAGCTACTGTCGGATCCCACGCACACGGCCATGGAGGCGTACGGGGCGTGGGGCGAGAAGGTGCTCTACGGCCGCAAGTCCGTCGGCGTCATCCGCTCGACCGCGCTCATCGACCCCGACGGGAACGTGGCGCACCACTGGAAGAAGGTGAAGGCGGCCGGGCACGCCGACCACGTCGCGGCGCGCCTGACGGCGCTCCGGGGCTGAACCCGTCGCCGAAACGCCGTGCTTGCATCGGCCGGCGGTGTGCTACACTGGTCATTCTTCATGTTCGGCCGGCTCACCCTCCCCACCGTTCTCGTTCTATCGGCTTGTGTGTCGGCGGGGTGCACCCTCGAGCCGGCGCCGGCGGCGGAAACCCTGACGAGAGCGAGGGCAGAGACACCGGAACGCACCGAGGACGTCTTCCTGCCGACGCTCACGCGGACGGTGTCCGGGACGGTGCCGCGGAACGCCACGCTGGCGACGCTGTTCGCGTCGCACGATCTCGACGCGGTGGCGCATCCGCTTGTGGAGACGATCAGGAACGTCTTCGATCCACGCCGCCTGCGGGCCGGCAACCACTATCGACTGCTGCTCGGCCGCGAGGATGGTGATCTCGAGACCTTTGAGTATCACATCGACGACGACGCGTTCCTGCAAGTGAAGCGGGCCGGAAGCGACGGGTTCGAGGCGCACGTCGTGCCCTACCGCCAGGCCCGTATCGAGCAGGTGCTCGAAGCCGACATCGACGCCACGAACAATTCGATCAGCGCCGCGCTCGACGCCCAGGGCAAGGGCGTGCTGCTGGCCGTCGCGCTCGCCGAGGTGCTGAGCGGCGAGATCGACTTCAACAACGATCTGCGTCGGGGAGATCGCTTCAGCCTGCTCTACGAGGAGGTTTTTCGCGAGGAGCGGTTCGGAGGCGACGGAAACGACCTTTCCTTCTCCCGCTACGGCGATGTGCTGGCGGTGGAGTTCGAAAACGACGGCCGGCGCCTGCGAGCGTTTCGCTTCCACGTCCCGGGCGAGCCCGAGCCGCAGTACTTCGACGAGAACGGCCGCTCGATGAAGCGGCTGTTCCTGCGCGCGCCGTTCCGGTTCGAGCCGCGCATCACGTCACGGTTCTCGTACCGGCGGGTGCATCCGGTCCTGGGCGGCGTGCGTCCCCATCTGGGTGTCGACTACGGCGCGCCGACCGGCACGCCGATCATCGCGGTCGCCACCGGCACGGTCGTGTCGGCCGGGCGCAGCGGCGGTTCCGGCAACATGATCCGGCTGCGGCACACGAACGGCTACGAGACCTATTACCTGCACCTCTCCCGGTTCGCCAGGAACGTCCGCAGCGGCGCACGCGTGTTCCAGGGACAGGAAATCGGCTACGTCGGGTCGACCGGTCTGTCGACGGGCCCGCACCTCGACTACCGCATGCGGAAGAACGGCGTGTTCGTCAATCCGCTCATCGAGCACCGCAACCTGCCACCCGGCGATCCCGTTCCCGAGGAACATCTGGACGCGTTCCGGGCCGCACGGGACGCGGCGCTCGTGCGACTTGGAGCGGCACCGCTTGGGGCGCCGCCGATCGACTCTTCCCTCGCCGCCAACTAGCGAACCGTCTGCCTTGGCCACCATTCGTCCGTTCCGCGCACTCCGCCCGGCGCCGGCCGCGGCCGCGGCGGTGGCGGCCGTTCCCTACGACGTCGTCTCCACGAGCGAGGCGCGCAGGCTGGCGGCCGGCAATCCGTTGAGCTTTCTCCACGTGTCGCGGGCGGAGATCGGGCTGCCGGACGGCACGGACCCGTACGACCGGCAGGTCTACGAGCAGGCGGCCCGTAACCTCGAAGCGCTGATCGAGCGGGCGCCGCTGGTCACCGATCCGGAGCCCGCCCTCTACCTGTACCGGATGCAGGCGGGCGAGCACGAGCAGGTGGGGCTGGCCGGCTGCTTCTCGCTCGACGAGTACGACCGGGACATCGTCAAGCGCCACGAACGGACGCGCCGGGACAAGGAGGACGACCGGACCCGCCACATGGTGGCGCTGCGGGCGCAGACCGGCATCGTGTTCCTGACCTACCGCGCGATGCCCGCGGTCGACGGCGTGTTGGGCGGCGCGACGGAGGGCCCCCGCTGCTCCACGTCGCGGCGCCGGACGGCGTGCGGCACAGCGTGTGGCGGCTGTCCGCCGAGGCGACGAGCGCGGCCGTCTCCGCGTTCGCCGCCGTGCCCGCCGTGTACATCGCCGACGGGCACCACCGGATCGCCAGTGCGGCCCGGGCGCGCGACGAACTCGCCGGGTCCGATCCGGCACACGAGTCACGGTTCTTTCTCGGCGTGGCGTTCCCCGATTGCCGGACGTGCATCCTGCCGTACAACCGCACGGTCTCGAACCTGGCGGGCCGGACCGCGGGCGAGTTTCTGGCGGCGTTGCGCGAGCGCTTTCCGGTCACGGCCGGGGGGCCACCTGTCCCGTCCAAGGGCAAGCTGGCGATGTACCTGGAAGGGGCCTGGCATACCATCGACGTGGCGGATGCCGCGGTTGCGACAGCCGGCACCGGGCCGGCGTCCCGGCTGGACGTGGCTATCCTCCAGGACCGGATTCTCGCCGCGGTGCTCGACGTGGCGGACATCCGCACCGATCCGCGGGTGACGTTCGTCGGCGGGGCGCGTGGCATTCGGGCCTTGGAGCAGGCGGTCGACTCGGGAGCCGCCGCGGTCGCTTTCTCGCTGGCCGCGGTGACCCCGGACGAGCTGCTGGCGGTCTCCGACGCGGGCGGCATCATGCCGCCCAAATCCACCTGGTTCGAGCCGAAGCTGCGCGACGGCCTGCTGATCCACACCATCTGATCCGCGGATTCGCACCAGTCGAAGGAGCTTGCAGTGGAACGGGTCTTCAACTTCGGCGCCGGTCCCGCGGTACTGCCCGACGCCGTCCTGGAACAGATCCGCGACGGCTTCCCGGCCTTGCCGGGGGTCGGGATGTCGGTGCTGGAGATCAGCCACCGCTCCAGGTCGTTCGACGAGATCCTGGCGACGGCAGAAGCCAACATTCGCGCCCTGGCCGACGTCCCCGACGACTACCACGTCCTGTTTCTGCAGGGCGGCGCCACGCTGCAGTTCTCCATGGTCCCGATGAACCTGCTGCCAGCGGGCGGGACGGCCGACTACCTGATCACCGGATCGTGGGCCGCGCAGGCGGCGCGGGAAGCGGAGAAATTCGGGTCCGTGCGCGTGGCCGCGACGACCGAGGCGGAAGGTTTCCGCCGGCTGCCGACCGCGGAGGAGGTCGACGTCTCGCCCGACGCGGCCTATGTGCACGCGACCACGAACAACACCATCGCCGGCACGCAGTGGCCCGCGATGCCCGATGTCGGCGGCCGGCCGCTGGCGGTCGACGCGTCGTCCGACATCTTCAGCCGCCCGATCGACGTGGCCGCGCACGGTCTGATCTATGCCGGGGCACAGAAGAACCTGGGTCCGGCCGGGGTGACCGTCGTGATCATCCGCCCGGACCTGGCGGAGCGGGGCCCGGCGTCGCTCGCGAAGCTGCTGCGCTACACCACGTACGTGCGGGGAGGATCGCGTCCCAATACACCGCCGGTCTTCGCCATCTACGTGGTGTCGCTGGTCACGGCGTGGCTGCGCGAGGAGGGCGGCCTCGAGGCCGCGGCCTCCCGGAACGAGCGCAAAGCGGCGAAGCTGTACGCGGCCATCGACCGCACTGCGTTCTACCGCGGCGTGGCCGCGCCGGACAGCCGCTCGCGGATGAACGTCACGTTCCGCCTGCCCACGCCGGAGTTGGAGAAGCGGTTCGCGCAGGAGGCGGAGGCCGCGGGTCTGGCCGGCCTCAAGGGTCACCGTTCGGTCGGGGGCCTGCGCGCGTCCATCTACAACGCGTTCCCCGAGGCCGGCGTCGACGCGCTCGCTGCGTTCATGACGGAGTTCGAGCGGGTCCACGGATAGCGAGAGCCGATTCCCGCATCAACCGAGGTCGAGCAGAAACCGCCACGCGGGCAGAACCTCGATGCTGCCGGCGTCGACAGGAACGGTCTCTTCCTCGTCGCGGGTCACGATCGAGACCCGAATGGACGTCGTGTGCGTACTCTGCTACTTTTAGGCCCATGCGTTTGCACATAGCGCTGGATGCCGATCTCGTGCACGAGATCGATCGGCGGGCGGGCCCACGCCGGCGCAGCGCGCTCATCGCCGAACTCGTTCGACGGGGCCTCGAGAACGAACGGCGCTGGGACGACATCGAAGCCGCTCTTGGTGGCCTGCCCGACAACGGCCACGAGTGGGACGACGATCCCGCGGCGTGGGTGCGGCAACAGCGTCGCGCAGATCCGCGCCGGACTGGCTGACCGATGGCGCGCCTGCTGCTCGATTCGACCGTGCTCATCGACGCACTGCGCGGCCGGCCCGCCGCAGCCCGATTGGCCGCCCTGCGACGAACCGGTACGGAGCCGTGGGCGTGCGTGATCTCGGTCGAGGAGATCTGGCGCGGCCTGCGCCCGGGCGAAGAGACGGTCGCGCGCCGCCTGTTCAACGGCCTGCGACTGGCGCCGCTAGGAGTATCCGAGGGAATGCGAGCCGGCGCATGGCGCCAAGCCTTTGCTCGGCAAGGGGTCACCTTGCATCAGGCCGACTGCCTCATAGCCGCCGCGGCGGCAGGCGTCCATGCGGCACTGGCGACCGCGAACGTCGACGATTTCCCGATGACGGAGATCAACGTCCAGCATTGGCCGACCAATCAGTGAACGAGCGCGGGAGACGGAAACCCGGTCGCCTCGCTTCGACTCGTCGACTTCAAGAACTTCGCCGACGAGACGCTTCGTGTCGGGCTGTTCACTGTGATCGTCAAGGCGGCTGCCGGCGTGCCGCTGGAGTTCCGGCTGGACGTAACGCTCGGACATGGCGGCAAGGATGATCCGATACCGTCGAGTCGATTCGAGATTCGGCCGCACCGCCGCCAACTACTACTACTGAGCAAGCCTCACTCCGACACTGTCTTGCCGGTGTACCCGCCCATGTAGAATCACGGCAGGCTGCCTCGGTGCGACCGATCCACCATGAAGCACTGGCAGGAAACGTCGCAGATCGTAGGCCGCGTTACCGAGCTGGCGGCGGCCGGCCGGCGCGCGGCGCTGGCGACCGTCGTGCGGATCGTCGGATCCGCGTACCGGCGTCCCGGGGCGAAGCTGCTGATTGAAGAGAGCGGCGCGACCCAAGGCGGCGTGAGCGGCGGGTGCCTCGAGGCGGACGTCCGCGAGGTCGCCATCGCCATGATGCGCGAGGGAGCGCCCCGCCTCCGCCACTACGAGACCGGCGGCGACGACCGGACCGTCTGGGGACTCGGCCTGGGCTGCAACGGATCGGTCGACATCTTCATTCAGCCGGCCACCTTCGGGGACACCGTGGACGCGGCGCGCCACGTGCAGGCGCTTCTGGCCGGAGATGCGCCTTTTGCCGTGTCCACCCTCGTTCGCGGTCCGGCCGCTGTCCTGGGCCGGGTGCTCGTGGCCCGCGACGGCCCGTTGGTCGGCTCGACAGGGAGCTCCGCCCTCGATCTCGAGATCGCCCGACGCTCGGAGGCGCTCCTCGCGGCCGGCGAATCCGAGTGCTACGAGGCCGAACCGACCGGCGTCAACACCGAATCGACCGCAGTCTTCACGGAGGTGCACATTCCGCCGCCGCGGCTCGTCATTTGCGGCGCGGGCGACGACGCGATGCCCCTGGCGGCGTGTGCATCGCAGGTCGGGTTTCGCGTGACGATCGTCGACCACCGTCCCGCCTACCTGTCCGCGGAGCGTTTTCCCGGTGCGGAGTGCATCGACCGCAGACCCGACGACGGCCTGGATGGATTGCCGGTAGGTCCGCGCACCCATCTCGTGGTGATGACGCACTCGTTCGCCCACGACCGGGAGTGGGTCAGGCGCCTGCTGCGGACCGATAGCCCCTCCATCGGCCTGCTCGGCCCCCGCGCCCGACGGGATGAGATACTCGAACAGATCGCCGCGACGGGCGATCGGCTCGGCGTGAAGGAGACGAACCGCCTCTTCGCTCCGGTCGGTCTCAATCTCGGTGCGGACGGGCCGGAACAGATCGCCGTGAGCATCGTGGCGGAGCTTCTGGCCGTCCGCGCGGCGAGCGCGCCGCGCCATCTGCGCGAGAAGGAAGGTGTCATCCATGCCGTCTGAGCCGTCCGAAAGGAGCGGCGCGGTGGCCGGTGTCGTGCTCGCCGCCGGCAGCTCGACCCGCATGGGACGCAACAAGCTGTTCTTCGAGCTCGACGGCGAGACGCTGCTGAAGCGGGTGGTCCGTCGCGCGGGCGGCGCCGGCCTCGATCCGGTCATCGTCGTCGTGGGCCACGAGGCGGAGCGCGCCCGGGCGGAGCTCTCGCAACTGCCGTGCACGCCGGTCGACAATCCCGACCACGCGCTGGGGATCAACCGGTCGCTGCGGACCGGCATCTCCCACGTTCCGGAGCGCGCGCGGGCGGCGGTGGTGATGCTGGCGGACATGCCGTTCGTCACCGGCCCCATGGTCGCCGAGCTCGTCGCGCGTTACCGGGAGAGCACGGCCCCGCTCGTCATCTCCGCCTACGGGGACGTCAACGCGCCGCCGATGCTGTACGACCGCGCACTGTTCTCCGAGCTGCAGCAAATGAAAGGAGAAGGCTGCGGGCGGCAGGTCGTGCGCAGGCACCGCCACGAGGCGGTCGCGGTCTCCTGGCCGGAAGCGGCACTGCAGGACATCGACGTTCCCGAGGACTACGACAGGATCAAGGCCGAGCTGGGAGTCTGACATCGATGCGTACCGACATCCTGCAGCTTGCGTCCGAGCTCGCCGGTCGCAGCGAGGCGTTCGCGCTGGCCACGGTCGTCCGCCGCGAGCCACCGAGCTCGGCCCGGGTCGGCGACAGCGCCGTCGTGACCCCGGACGGCGAGTTCCACGGCTGGCTGGGCGGAAGCTGCACGCGGCCGACCGTGATCCGCGAAGCACTCGCGGCCCTTGCCGACGGAGCGCCGCGGTTGATCGGTATCGTCCGCGACCCCGACTCGGCGTCCGGCGCCCGACCCGGGCTGACGGTGTTTCCCATGGCCTGCCACAGCGGGGGAAGCGTGGAGATCTACATCGAGCCGCTGCTGCCGGCGCGCCGGCTGCTGATTTTCGGGGTGTCGCCGACGGCGCGCGCGCTGGCGCGCCTGGCCGCCGTCCTCGGCTACCGGGTGGAAGCGGTAGATCCGGAAGCCAGCGAGACGCTGTTCCCGGACGCGAGCCGTCTGGTGACCAGCGACGAATCCGTCGAGCCTCCCGGCGCCGGACAGGACGCGGCCCGTTGCTTCGCGGTTGTCGCGACGCTCGGCCAGCGGGACGAGGAGGCGGCCTGGGCGGCCAGTCGGCTGGTGCCGGCGTATGTCGGCGTGGTGGCCAGCCGCAAGCGGTTCGGGAAGATACGCGAGACGCTGACCGCGCAGGGCGCCACGCCGGAGCAGCTCGACCGGATCGCCAATCCGGCCGGTCTCGACATCGGCGCGGAGACGCCGGAGGAGATCGCCCTGAGCATCCTGGCCGAGATCACCAGGCGCGCCCGCGCCGTGCGTCCCCGGCGAGAGGGCGATCGCCATCCCGCCCACGAGTCTGCTCCCCCCGTACCGGCCACGCAGACCGAGCAGGCTCCGGCTCCCGCCGCGGGGGTCCCGGATACCGGGCGAGACCTCGCCGGCGCCGTCACCGACACCGGGCTCAACTCCGGCCCCACGCCCGTTGCAGCCACCGACATCGCGGGCGACCCCGCCCGTGCCGCCGCCGTCCCGGAGACCGCGCGCGACCCGGTGTGCGGCATGTCCGTTGCCGCGACGGCGGCCGGTCACCACGCCGACTTCGGGGGGACGACCTACCACTTCTGCTGCGCGCACTGCCGCGCGCAGTTCCTGGCCGAGCCGCACAAGTACGCAGCGGCGGCGCAGGAGGGGTAGCGTGAGGCCGGAGGTGCGCGAGACGCAGGCGGCGATGGAGCGCGAGGGGTACATCGCCGAGCCCGCCATCGCCACCGCGGTCTACCTGGCTTGCACGCTGCGCAAGCCGCTCCTCATCGAGGGGGACGCCGGCGTCGGCAAGACCGAGATCGCCAAGGTGCTGGCCCGGATCCTGGAAACCGAGCTGATCCGGCTGCAGTGCTACGAGGGGATCGACGTCAACACGGCCCTGTACGAGTGGAATTACCAGCGGCAGATGCTGCGCCTCCGCATCGCGGGAACGGAGGGCAGGGAACCGGCACGGACCGAGCAGATGATCTTCAGCCGCGACTGCCTCCTGGAACGCCCGCTGCTGCGCGCCATCACCCGCGGCGACGGCCCTGCCGTCCTGTTGATCGACGAGATCGATCGGGCCGACGACGGTTTCGAGGCCTTCCTGCTGGAAATCCTTTCCGACTTCCAGGTGACGATTCCCGAGCTCGGTCCCATCGCGGCCACGCACGTGCCGTACGTCGTGCTGACGTCGAACCGCACGCGCGAGATCGGCGACGCGCTGCGCCGCCGGTGCTTCTACCTGTACGTCGAGCACCCGTCCCTGGAAAAGGAGGTGCGCATCATCCGCGCCAGGGTGCCGGAGGTCCTGGACGGATTGGCCAACGAGATAGCGGCGGTCGTGCAGGCTCTTCGCGGGCGCCGTCTCCACAAGGCGCCGGGCGTCGCCGAGACGCTCGACTGGACCCGCGCGTTGCTGGCCCTGCGGCAGGATGGGCTCGATGTCGACACGGTGGAGGAGACGCTGGGGTGCGTCCTGAAGGACCACCACGACGTGCAGGACCTGACCACGCAGGACGTCGAGTCGCTGCTCGCCGACGCACGTTCACACAGCAGCGCCGATGCCTGACCGCGACTTCGTGGAACGACTGGCGCGTTTCGCGGGCCGGTTGCGGGAACGGGGCGTAGACATCTCTGTGAGCGACGAGATCGACGGCGCGGCCGCGCTCCTGCTGGTGGATCGCGACGACCGCGAAGAGGTCCACCATGCGCTTCGCGTTGCGCTGAAGATCCGACGGCCCGACTGGGACACGTTCGACGAGCTGTTTCCGGACTTCTGGACCGCGGAGGACGGACCGGATCGAGTGTCGACCCCGCCACCTCGACCGCCGGACGAGCCGTCTCGGCCACACGCCGGCCGCGGCAGCCGAATCCCCCAATGGCGCTGGATGCAGGCAACCGGTCAGCTTCCCGGTGAACCTGGGCGCGAGACGACCAGCGGCGACACGCCGGGCTATTCCTCCGACGTGCTCCTGCGCCGCAAACCGTTCGACGACTGGTCCGCCGACGATCTCCCGGCCATGGAGCGGCTGCTGGCGCGGGCGGCGCGCCGGTTGAGATGCAGGCCGAGTCGCCGCCTGGTGCCGGTCCGCACCGGCGGTCGGGCGGATCTGCGGCGCAGCTTCCGCCGGGCGGTCGGCACCGGAGGCGAGTTCCTCGCCCTGGCGCGGCGGGACCGCGCCGTGGAGAAGCCGGACGTGGTGCTGCTGTGCGACACCAGCGGCTCGATGGATCCGCACACCCGTTTCCTGCTGACGTTCGCGCTCTCCCTCAAGCGCGTGGTGCGGCGGTGCGAGGTGTTCGCGTTCAACACGTCGCTGACCCGGTTGACGCCGTGGCTGACACCGGACAAGATCGCTCCTACCCTGGACCGTCTGGCCGCCGGCGTACCCGACTGGTCCGGCGGGACGCGTATCGGCGCGAGTCTGGACGAGTTCGTCACGCGGCATCTGGATACGCTGGTGAGCGCGAAGACGGTCGTCGTGGTGCTCAGCGACGGACTGGACATGGACGGTCCCGCGGTGCTCGCCGAGGCGATGCGGGCCATCGGGGAGAAAGCGCGGAAGATGATCTGGCTCAACCCGTTGCTCGGCGACCCGCGCTACCGGCCGGAAGCGCGCGGGATGCAGGCCGCCCTGCCCTACGTCGAACACTTCGTGCCCGCGCACAATCTGGAATCGCTCGAGCGGCTGCTGCCGCTTCTGGCGGCCCGTGGCGGAACCCCGCGTAGCACCGAGAGTGGCGTGTGACATGGCCATTCCCATAGAGAAGCAGTTCGTCATCAACGCCGCCCGGCGGGATGTGTGGGCCTTTCTCACCGATCCGTCCAGGGTGGCGGGTTGCCTGCCCGGCGCCTCGATCACGGAACAGGTCGACGAGCGGACCCACGCCGGCACGATTGCCGTCAAGGTGGGTCCGGTCTCGGCCCGTTACAAGGGCACGGTGCGCTTCGAGCGGCTGGACGAGGAAGCGGGCGTGGCGGAGATTGCCGCGGCCGGCCAGGACGTGCGCGGCAAGGGTGGAGCCGACATGCGCATGACGAGCCGGGTCGTCGCGCGCGGCCCCGCCGAGACGGAAGTCACCGTGTCGTCGACGGTGAACATCACCGGCATCCTGGCGCAGTTCGGACGGGGGATTGTCCAGGACGTGAGCGACCAGATGTTCCGGCAGTTTACGGGGGCCCTGCAGGCCGCGCTGGAAGCGGCGGGTGAAGAAGCAGGCGCGGACAGCCCGGCCGGCGGCACCCCGGCCGCGGACAGCACCGACGTTGCGCGGCCGCCCGCGGACTCCGCGGGGGCCGCGCGCCCGGGCGCAGAGGCAGCGGGCGCCCAAGCTCCCGCCAGCGCCGCGACCGGCGGCGATACTCCCGCCGATGACGCGATCGACGCCGTTTCCCTCGGCGCCACGGTCGGGAGTCGTGCTCTCGGTCGACTGGTGCGCCGGCCCGGTTTCTGGCTGGCCGTCGTCATCGTGGCCGCGATCCTGTGGCTGATTGTGGATTAAGGAGCGTCCCAATGATTCCGTCGGCATTCGACTACCACGCACCGGGCACGCTCGAGGAAGCGGTGGCGCTGCTCGAACGTCACGGGGACGAGGCCAAGGTGCTGTCCGGCGGCCAGAGCCTCCTGCCGCTGCTCAAGCTGCGGCTCGGTGACGCCGGTCACCTGGTGGACATCGGGCGCATCCCGGGGCTCACGGGAATCACGGAGGCGGACGGGTACCTGCGCATCGGCGGCGCCACCCGCGAAGCGGATCTGGAACGCTCGGATCTCGTTCGCGAGAAGTACCCGATCCTGCTGGACACCGCCGCGGTCATTGCCGACCCGCTGGTGCGCAACCGCGCCACGGTGGGCGGCAACCTGGCGCACGGCGATCCGGCCAACGACCACCCGGCGACGATGCTCGCGCTCGGGGCGGAGGTAGTGGCGCGCGGTCCCGGGGGCGAGCGCACCATCCCGATCACGCGCTTCTTCACCGGGCTCTTCGCCACCGCGCTCGCGCCGGCGGAGATCCTCACCGAGATCCGGATTCCCGTCCCTCCGCCGCGGAGCGGCGGCGCCTACGTCAAGCTCGAACGCAAGGTGGGCGACTACGCCACCGCCGCCACGGCGGCGCAGGTCACGCTCGGCGGACAGGGCGAGATAGCGCGGGTCGGGATCGGCTTGACCAACGCCGGCCCGATGCCGATCAAGGCAACCGCGGCGGAAGGGCATCTGCTGGGGCGGCAGCCGGACGCGGCGGCCATCGCGGAGGCCGCGCGGCTCGCCGCGGAAGCCACGTCACCGAGCGCCGACCGGCGCGGGTCGGTGGAGTACAAGCGCGACATGGCGCGCGTGCTGACGGGCCGGGCGATCACCCGCGCGGTCGAGCGGGCGGGAGGGCAGTAGGCATGGCGACACACGACGTTCGGATCACCGTGAACGGCGAGCTGCAGGAAGCCGCGGTCGAGTCGCGCCTGCTGCTCGTGCACTGGCTCCGCGACGTGCTGCGCCTGACCGGGACGCACATCGGCTGCGACACCACGCACTGCGGCGCCTGCACGGTGTTGCTCGACGGCGAGCCCGTCAAGTCGTGCACCGTGCTCGCCGTGCAGGCGGACGGCCGGGACGTGCAGACGGTGGAGGGCCTGGAGCAGGACGGAACGCTGCACCCGCTCCAGGAGGGGTTCCAGCAGGAGCACGGGCTGCAGTGCGGCTTCTGCACGCCGGGCATGCTGATGACCGGGCGCGCCCTGCTCGAGCGGACCACGAATCCGAGCGAGGCGGATATCCGGCAGGCGATATCGGGGAACCTGTGCCGCTGCACCGGCTACGTGAACATCGTCAAGTCGATCGAGCACGCGGCCGCGAAGCTGGGCCAGGAGTCCGCGTAGCAGGAATTGCGCCGGCGCAGGCGGCGCCGCGTTCAGGGAGAAGTCATGGCACCCCAGACGACGCCGGAAGTGTGTGGCATGGGCCACTCGATGAAGCGCAAGGAGGATCCGCGCTTCATCCGCGGCCAGGGCAACTACGTGGACGACATCCAGCTCCCCGGGATGCTCTACCTGGACATCGTCCGCAGCCCGTTCGCGCATGCGCGGATCAAGTCCATCAATTCGGAGAACGCGCTCAAGGTTCCCGGCGTGCTCGCGGTCATTACGGGCGAGACGCTCGAGCAGTACAACCTGCACTGGATGCCGACCCTGATGTCCGACACCCAGATGGTGCTGCCGACCGAGAAGGTCATGTACCAGGCGCAGGAGGTGGCCGCGGTGGTCGCGACCGACCGCTACGCCGCGGCCGACGGGGTCGAGGCGGTGGAGGTGGACTACGAGCCGCTGCCGGTCGTCGTCGATCCGTTCAAGGCGCTCGAGCCCGACGCGCCCGTGCTGCGCACGGACAAGGAGGACAAGAAGGACAACCACATCTTCCACTGGGAGGTGGGGGACCGGGCCGCGACGGAGAGTGCGCTGGCCGGCGCCGACGTCGTCGTCAAGCAGGACATCTACATCCCGCGCATCCACGTCGCGTCCATCGAGACCTGCGGCTGCGTCGCCGACTTCGACCGGGTCATGGGCAAGCTGAAGGTCTACATGACTACCCAGGCGCCGCACGCCATCCGCACGGTGCTGGCCCTGGTGGCGGGGCACGTCGGGCTGTCGGAAGAGAAGATCCAGGTCATCTCCCCGGATATCGGCGGCGGGTTCGGCGGCAAGGTGCCGGTCTACCCGGGGTACGTGCTCGCGATCGCCGCGTCGGTAGTGGTGGGCAAGCCGGTCAAGTGGGTCGAGGACCGGATGGAGAACCTGCAGGCGGACTCCTTCGCCCGCGACTACCACCTGAAGGCCGAGCTCGGCGCGACGAAGGACGGCACGCTCACCGCGCTCAAGATCAAGACGGTGGCCGACCACGGCTACACCGACGCCGCCGCGAACCCGTCGAAGTTCCCGGCGGGCCTGTTCTCCATCGTCACCGGGTCCTACGACCTGAAGCACGCCTTCGCCGAGGTGGACGGCGTGTACACGAACAAGCCGCCGGGGGGCATCGCCTACCGCTGCTCGTTCCGCGTGACCGAGGCGGTCCACACCATCGAGCGGCTGACCGACATCGTGGCCCTTGAGCTCGGGATGGATCCGGCCGACCTGCGCCTCAAGAACTTCATCCCCGCCGACAAGTTCCCCTACAAGTCCGTGCTGGGGTGGGAGTACGACAGCGGCAACTACCACGGCGCCCTCCAGAAGGCGATGGAGCGGATCGGGTACGCCGAGCTGCGCAAGGAGCAGGCCGACAAGCGCGGGCGGGGCGAGCTGATGGGCATCGGCATCTCGAGCTTCACCGAGATCGTCGGGGCCGGGCCTTCCCGAACCTTCGATATCCTCGGCCTCAAGATGTTCGACTCGTGCGAGATTCGGGTCCATCCCACCGGCAAGGCGACCGCCCGCTTCGGCACGAAGTCGCAGGGCCAGGGCCACGAGACCACCTACGCGCAGGTGCTCGCCGAAGAGCTGGGGATTCCCGCCGCCCACATCGAGATCGAGGAGGGCGACACCGACACCGCGCCCTACGGGCTGGGCACCTACGCCAGCCGCTCGACGCCGACCGCCGGCGCGGCCGGGGCGATGGCGGCGCGCAAGGTCCGCGACAAGGCGAAGAAGATCGCCGCCTACCTGCTGGAGGTGAGCGAGGACGACCTGGAATGGACGCCGGGGAGCTTCTCGGTCAAAGGCGCGCCGCAGAAGTCGAAGACGATTCAGGAGATCGCGTTCGCGGCCTACACCAACCACCCGCCCGGCATGGAGGGCGGCCTGGAGGCGGTCTCGTACTACGACCCGCCGAACCTGACGTTCCCGTTCGGCAGCTACATCTGCGTCGTCGACATCGACCGCGGCACCGGGGAGGTGAAGATCCGCCGCTTCGTGGCGGTGGACGACTGCGGCAACATCATCAACCCGATGATCGTCGACGGGCAGATCCACGGCGGCCTGACCATGGGCATGGCGCCCGCTTTGCTCGAGGAGATCAGCTACGACGAGAACGGCAACATCTCGGGCGGAAGCTTCATGGACTACCTGGTCCCCACGGCGATGGAGACGCCGAAGTGGGAGACCGACAAGACCGTGACCCCGTCGCCGCACCATCCGCAGGGCGCGAAGGGCGTCGGCGAGTCGGCCACCGTGGGCGCGCCGCCGGCGATCGCCAACGCCGTCGTCGACGCGCTGGCGCACCTCGGCGTGCGGCACATCGACATTCCGATCACGCCCGAGAAGGTGTGGCGCATCCTGAAGGACAAGGGCGCCGGCCTGTAGCGCCTGCGTGGTGGGCTACTCGCCGGTCACCCCGCGCTTGCGCCAGTAGCGTGCGAGGCCGAGAAAGCACTGATCGAGCGGCGCGGCGGTGCCGTAGAGGCCCGCCTCGTCGGCCGGAACGTGCTGCTCGATGTAGCCGCGCATCTCGTCGACGAAGCGGCCCTGCTGGTCCGCAGCGCCGCCGCCCGCGGTGATGCACTCCCGCGCGATGTCCGTCATCGTGGTCAGGTGCGTCTGCATGGCGTCGAGGTGCTTGTCCGGATCCTCGTGCGCGCCGAAGTGCGTGACGAGCAGGGTCGACGCCTGCCACTGCCGGACGAGCTCGATGCTCTGCGCCCAGACGTCGACGTCGATGTCGGGCGGGGGCGTCGGCGGCAGCACGAAGAGCTCGCGGCCGGTCCGGACGCCGGCGACGTCGCCGACGAAGGCGATGCCGCTGTCGCGGTCGAGGAAGCTGACGTGGTGGGAGGCGTGCCCCGGCGTGTAGGCGACTTCGAACCTGCGATCCGCCGCCTCGATGCGTTCCCCGCCGGCGAGGACCCGCACGTTGGCCTCCGGCACCGGCAGGAAGGCCCCCCAGAGCTCTTCCATCTGGTCGCCGTAGAGTCGCGCGGCGCTGGCCAGCAGCTTCGACGGGTCGATCATGTGCGGCGCGCCCCGCTCGTGGACGTAGACCGCGATGTCCGGGTTCTCGCGCAGCAGCGAACCGGTGGCGCCGGCGTGGTCGAGATGGATGTGGGTCAGCAGGAGCGTGCGCAAGTCGGCGATGGCGATGCCCGCCGCTGCGAGCGCCCCGCGGAGTGTCTCCAGGCACGAGGTCGGCCCCGGATCGACGAGTGCGACTCCGGCAGAACTCTGGATGACGGCCGTCGCGATGACGCGCGGCCGGCCGCGGTGCAGCAGGTCGGTGTAGGCAATGCCGCGCGCGATCGTCTCCATGGGCGCCGGATTGTACTATGCCGGTCGTCGGTCCAGGATGCGGCGTTCGGGCCGGTCACACCAACCGCAACGTGTCACGTCTGCGCGCGCCTCGGAAGCAGCCGCCCGTGGGCCGCTCCGCGGTCCGCTTGACCGCGCGAAACGCGTGCCGCTACGCTGACGGCGTGGCCACACGTAACCTGCCGGGGCGAACGCCTGCATGACCGCCCGTGACAACGACCGGCAACCCGGCGGGGCGGTGCTCGAGCGGACGCGGGACGAGACGGTCACCCCGAGGCTGTACCGCGTCCTGCTGCTGAACGACGACTACACGACGATGGAGTTCGTCGTCGCGGTCCTCGAAGAGGTGTTCCGGAAGACGCCGGCCGAGGCGTTCCGGCTGATGATGCAGGTGCACACCCAGGGCCGGGCGGTATGCGGCGCCTATACGTACGAGGTGGCCGAGACCAAGGTCGACGCGGTCCGGCAGCTCGCCGAGCGCGGCGGGTTCCCGCTGCAGGCGACCATCGAAGGTGACGAGTAGGCCCTCCCACGGTATCGACCCATGTTCAGCGCCTCCCTGGAGTTGATCCTCAACGTCGCCTACCGCGAGGCGATGTCGCGCCGGCACACCCACCTCACTCTGGAGCATCTGCTCTACGCACTGGCCCACGACACGGAGGCGGAGCGCATCCTCGCCGCGTGCGGCGCGGACCTGCGCGCTCTGCGGCGCACGCTGGACGATTTCCTCGGCACGCTGGAGACCGTCCGCCATCGGGACCGCAACAGCGAGCCGGCCCAGACGCTCGCCTTCCGCCGGGTGCTGCAGACCGCGGTGCTGCACGTCCAGAGCGCGGGCAAGGACGAAGTGCGGGCGGGCGACATCCTCGCCGCGATTCTCCAGCAGCCCAAGGCCCATGCCGCCGAGGTGCTGGCCGCGCAGGGAATCACGCGGCTCGACATCCTCAACTACATCTCGCACGGCATCTCCAAGGTCTCGCCCGCGAACGGCGACCCGGAGAACCGCGGGAACGGCGCGGAAGCGGGAGCCGGGGAGGAAGGCCGCGCCGCGGCGCGCGACCCGCTGTCCGCGTATACGGTGAACCTGACGGAACGGGCCCGCGCCGGCGCGCTCGATCCGTTGATCGGCCGGACGGTGGAGCTGCAGCGCACGCTCCAGATCCTGTGCCGGCGGCGCAAGAACAACCCCGTGTTCGTCGGCGACGCGGGGGTGGGCAAGACCGCGCTGGCGGAAGGGCTCGCCGCCCGCCTGACCGAAGAGGATGTCCCGGCGCGGCTCACCGGCGCGGAGGTGTTCTCGCTCGACACGGCGGCGCTGCTGGCGGGGACGCGGTTCCGCGGCGACTTCGAGGAACGGTTCAAGGCGGTCACGAGCGCCCTGGCGGATCATCCGCTGCCGATCCTGTTCATCGACGAGGTGCACGCCACGGTTGGCGCTGGCGCGACGAGCGGCGGGACGATGGACCTGGCGACCCTGATCAAGCCGCTGCTGTCGGCCGGCGAGCTGCGGGTAATCGGGTCGACCACCTTCGAGGAGTTCAAGCACATCGAGAAGGACCGGGCGTTGGCGCGCCGCCTGCAGAAGGTGGTGGTGGAGGAGCCGACGGTCGACGAGACGTCGAAGATCCTCGAAGGGCTGCGGTCGCGCTACGAGGAGCACCACGGCGTCACGTTCGGTCCGGAAACCGTGCCCACCGCCGCGAAGCTGGCCAAGCGGCACCTCCGCGATTCGCGGCTCCCCGACGGCGCCATCGACATCCTGGACGAGGCGGGCGCCGCGATCGGCATGCGGCGGACGGTGGCGGAGGCGGCCGAGGAGGAGGGCCCCGGCGCGGAGCCGCCGGAGGTCACCATCGCGGACATCGAGCGCGTCGTGGCCCGGATGGCGCGCATTCCGGAGAAGCAGACGACGTCATCGGACAAGGAGCGCCTGCGCACGCTCGGCGAGGCGCTCGAGCGCGTCGTCTTCGGACAGGCCGATGCCGTCGCCACCGTCGTGACCGCCATCAAGCGGGCGCGGGCCGGACTCGGCGTGCCCGACCATCCCGCCGGCTGCTTTCTCTTTACGGGCCCCACGGGTGTGGGCAAGACGGAGTTGGCGCGGCAGCTCGCCATCCACCTGGGCAACGAATTCATCCGCTACGACATGAGCGAGTACATGGAGAAACATGCGGTGGCGCGGCTCATCGGCGCGCCGCCGGGGTATGTCGGCTTCGAGCAGGGCGGCCTGCTGGTCGACGCCGTGCGCTCGCATCCCTACAGCGTCGTGCTCCTGGACGAGATCGAGAAGGCGCATCCCGACATCTACAACATCCTGCTGCAGGTGATGGATCACGCCACGCTGACCGACAACGGCGGGCGCCGGGCCGACTTCCGGCACGTGATCCTCATCATGACCTCCAACGCCGGCTCGCGGGAGGCCAGCGCAACCCCGATCGGCTTCGGCGACGACCAGGCCTCGACCGCAAGGGGGCGGATGAAGGCTGCGATAGAACGCATCTTCAGTCCCGAGTTCCGGAACCGGCTCGACGCCATCGTGCCCTTCGACCCGCTGGCGCCGGCGACCATGGAGACCATCGTCGAGAAGTTCATCCTGCAGCTCGAGTCGCAGCTTGCGGAGCGCAAGGTGGCCATCGCGCTCGAGCCCGCCGCGCGCGCCTGGCTCGCGGCCGAGGGCTACGACGCGGTGTACGGCGCGCGCCCGCTCGCCCGCGTCGTGCAGACCGAGGTACGCAATCCCCTGACCGACGAGATCCTGTTCGGCCGGCTGGAGCACGGCGGCACGGTCCGTATCGGACTGGCGGACGATGCGCTGACGTTCGCAATCGATCCGGCCGAAGCCCCCGCCCGGGCGCCGGAAGAGGCCACGAGCGAATGATCCGGGGGCGCATCGGCGACCGCTGACAGCGAACCCATGCGCCTCTACGTGGAGCCGATGGATGCGGTGCTGGTCGAATTCGACGAGCAGGGGCAGGTGCGGTTCGACGACGAGGACTGGAGCACGCCTTCGCTGCAGGAGATCCGCGCCATCCTCTACGCGGCCGAGAACGAGATGGCCTCGTTGCGGGAGTTGATCGAGGCTCTCGATGCCGCCGTGGCGCCGCGGGTCACCGAAACCGATTAGCGCCCCGAACGCCTCGCCGGCTCGGCGTATTCGGCCCTTCCCTCTCCATGACCCTGTGCCGAGCCACTTCGCCCCGCTGCGTCCCGCGGCGCAAGCTCCTAGCAGCCGGCCGCCGTCGCGGCCCGCTCGACGTCCTCCACACCGATCACGATCGTCGCCCGGGGCTGACCCTCCACCGCCGACGCATAGGCGTACTCCACGTTGACGTCCGCCGCCGCCAGCAGTCCCGCGGCGTTACCCAGGGCGCCGGGTCCGTTCGGCAGCGACAGGAACAGGACGTTGCGCTGCTCCACGGTGTACTCCCGTTCGGCGAGCGCGCCCGCCGCGCGCAACGGGTTGTCCACCACCATCCGCAGCGTGCCGCCGCGCTCGACGGTGAGCGCGACGACGTTGACCCGCTGGTCGCCGAGAATGCGGCAGACCCGGCCGAGAGCTCCGGGGCTGTTGGGCAGGCGCAATGACAGCTCGGTCCGCATCGCCATGCGCGGGGAGCTTAGCGCCGAAGCTGCGGTATCATCAACAGATGGTCGTCGATGCGCCGTTCACCGTGCCGGTGGCGAAGCGGAGCGCCGCGTTCGACTACGCGATCCGCGGTATCGTGGCCGAGGCGCGCAAGGCGGAAGCGAATGGTCAACGAGTCCGCTACCTGAACATCGGCGATCCGATTCTGTTCGGTTTCCGGACGCCGCCGCACCTGATCGAGGCGGTCGAGCGGGCGATGCGCGACGGACGCAACGGCTACACGCCCGCAGCCGGCGTGCCGGAGGCCCGCGAAGCGGTCGCGGCCGATTTCGAGGCCCGCGGCCTGGCGCTGTCCCCGGACCGCGTGGTGCTCACCGCCGGCGCCTCGGAAGGCATCGACCTGGCCCTGAGCGTGCTCGTCGACCACGGCGACGAGGTTCTCGTCTCGGTGCCGACCTATCCGCTGTACACGGGAGTGCTGGCGAAGCTCGGCGCCCGTGCGGTCTACTATCGGACGGACCCCGCGTACGGGTGGCAACCCGATATCGCGCACGTCGAGAGTCTGATCTCGCCCCGCACACGGGCGCTGGTCGTGGTCGATCCCAACAATCCTACCGGCGCCGTCTACACGCGCGAGAATCGCCTCGCGCTGCTGGAGCTGGCCGACCGCCACAATATCGTGCTGCTCTCGGACGAGGGCTACACCGACCTCGCCTACGACGGCCGGGTGTCCCCGATCGGGTCGTACAATCCCGACGCGCCGGTGATTTCGTTCTCGTCGCTGTCGAAGGCGCACCTCGCCCCCGGCTGGCGTGCCGGCTG
Organism: Vicinamibacterales bacterium; assembly: GCA_964291605.2. Taxonomy (GTDB): domain Bacteria; phylum Acidobacteriota; class Vicinamibacteria; order Vicinamibacterales; family UBA8438; genus WTFV01. The sequence continues at coordinate 29,304 of OZ219745.1, forward strand.
GATGGCGGTAGGCGGGGGAACCAGGCTGGACGGCGTGCTCACCGCGATCAAGGACATGGCCGACGGGCGGCTCTGCAGCGTCGGACCGATGCAGTACGCGGTGCCCGCGGCGCTGCACGGGGACAAGGCGCATCAGATCGAGTTCCTCCGCGCGTTGCGCGAACGCGCCGAGGTTGCGACACGCCGTCTCAACGCGATCGACGGTGTCTCGTGCGTGCGTCCCGCGGCGGCGTTCTATGCGATGCCCAAGGTGGATCTGCCTTCCGGCCGCACGGACGAGGACTACGTGATCGGCCTGCTGCGGGCCACCGGACTGCTGTGCGTGTACGGTTCCGGTTTCGGTACCACGCCCGCAGAGGGTTACTTCCGCATCGTCTTCCTGGCTCCACCGGCCGAGCTCGATACGTACTTCGACGAGATCGAAGCGTTCACCGCGGAGTTTCTGGCGGGCTAGCTGATGATCCGCTTCCGTGCCGGCATGGCGCTCGCCGGGGTGCTGTCGTTCGCGGCAGCCGGCGCAGGCGCGCAGACCGTCTCGCTCGCCGATTTCGACCCCCTCGTCGCAAGCCTGGAGACCGCGGCGCGGAGAGCCGACGTCGAAGCCTACCTCGACCTGCTGGCGGAAGACGCGGACCGGACCGCGGCGCGTGCATTCGCAGCCGACGCGTTGCGGCGGGACGTTCGCGAGGCGGCGGCGCGGGCGCGCTTCGTTCGCCCGCTCGACGCCGATCAGGAGGGGAGCGGCTACGAACTCACGGTCGAGGTGTTCACCGAGCGTGGGATCGCCGGCCGGCTCCAGACATGGAGTGTCGACGTGGTACGGGACGCCGGCGCCGGCGCCGAACCGGGAGCCTGGCGGATCGCGGACCAGGAGCGGGTCGACGTGGTCGACGGGCTACTCAATCTCTCCCTGAGTCCGGACCTGGCCTACGACGCGGCGGGTTTCGTTGTCGCCGGCGAGGACATGACCCTCAGCATGACGCGCGGCACGGCGTTCGTCGCCGAGACCGGTCGCGGCGGGATCACCGGATTGGTGCTTCTCGGCCGGGGCGTCCTCGCGTTCTCGCCCGCTCCCGAGGCAGAACGGGGACAGGTTCGGCTGCTCACGGGACGAGAGACCCTGGAGACGGTCGTCTCGGCGGCGTTCGTGCGAGTGAATCCCGTCACCTTCGCATCGCGGGTCTCGACCCCCGACATGCAGCGCCGTCCGGTCGACCGTGACGAACGCGAGCGTGCCCGGGAGGTCTTCGACCGGTTCGCGCTGTTGTCCTTCGGAGTCGACCTCGGCGATCTCAGCGACAAGTCCTGGTCGATGACGCCGGGCGGCAGCGACTTCATCGCGGACATGGAGACCGACCGCTACGGCACGCTGACGTTCGCGCAGTCCGCCGGCCAGCCCGAGGACGTGTCGCTCTTCGAGCGCGAGTCCCAACGCATCATCGCCCTCTATCCGTCCGCGGCGAAACGCGCCGCGCGGGGTCGCTACTACAGCGACGACGACGGCGTCGCCTACGACGTGCTCGACTACCGGATCGCGGCGTCCTTCGAGCCGGCCGGGGTCGAGCGCGAATCGCTGCGAGCCCGGCCGCGGCTGCGCGGCTGCTTCATCAACGGCCGGGCCCGGCTGGCGGTCCGAGTCACCGGATCGAACCTGACGTCGCTGACGCTGCGCCTCGCCGAGGACCTCGACGTCCACTCCGTCGTCTCGAACGAGCTGGGTCCGTTGCTCTTCTTCCGCATGCGGGGAAGGGACAACCTGGTCGTGAGCCTGCCGAGCCGGGTCCCGCCCATCGGCGCCGAGTTCACCCTCGATATCGAGTACTCCGGGTTGCTGGAAGCCCAGGAGCTGGAGGAGAACTGGCTGGGCCGGCGGGGATTCGGGCTCGATGCCGTGGGCGCGATAGCGCCGTTCGGCGTCGCCGCACGCCGCTACATCTACAGCAGCGCGACGCACTGGTACCCGCGCGCCAGCACCTCCGACTACGCCACGGCCACGATGGATCTGACGGTGCCGGCCGACTACGGCGTCGTTGCGAGCGGCGAGCCCGCGGAGACGGATCCGTCCGTGGCGCCGCCGGCCGACGAGGAGACCTCGCCGCAGAGACGCCGCTACCGGTACGTCTCGCTCCAGCCGGCGCGGTACCTCTCGTGCGTCATCAGCCCCTTCGCGCCGCACGGCGACCGCACCCGCCTGGTGACGGTGGATCCGCAGGGGGCACCCCCGGCGACGCGGCCGGGCGTGTCCTACGACAGCCTGTCGCTCGCCGTCACGTCGACCGAACGCACCCGGGACCGAATCGCCGGCTACTACGAGACCGCCGCGGACATCCTCGGCTTCTACGCGTCCCTCGTCGGCGACGTGCCGTACCCGACGTTCACGCTGGCCCTGACCGACGCGCTCCTGCCCGGCGGCCACAGTCCGGCCTACTTCGCCATCCTGAACCAACCCATGCCGTTGCCGCCGGGCGCCATGGTGTCGTGGCGCACCGATCCGGTCGCCTTCAGCCGCTATCCCGCCTTCTTTCTGGCCCACGAGCTGGCGCACCAATGGTGGGGCCAGGCGGTTGGATGGAAGAACTACCACGAGCAGTGGCTGAGCGAAGGACTCGCGCAGTACTTCGCGGCCCTCTATGCCGAGCACCGCGACGGTCCGGAGGTCTTCTCCGAGGTGCTCACGCAAATGCGGCGCTGGAGCCTCCGGCATTCGGATCAGGGTCCGGTGTATCTCGGCAACCGCCTGGGGCGGATCGAGGAAGAGCCGCGGGTGTTTCGAGCCTTGGTGTACAACAAGGCCGCGATGGTGCTGCACATGCTGCGGCGGCTCCTCGGCGACGAGACCTTCTTCGGCGGTATCCGGCGCTATTACAACGAGATGCGGTTCCGGAAGGCGGGGACCGACGACCTGATCCGGGCGTTCGAGACGCAGTCGGGGCGGTCGCTCACGGCGTTCTTCGATCGCTGGATTCACGAGGCGGATCTGCCCGACATCGCGTTCAGCCACCGGATCGAGTCCGGGTCCGGGGGACGGGACGTGATCCTGCGCTTCGACCAGCGGGGCAAGCACTTCGAGGTGCCGATCACCGTAACGCTTCGTTATCGGGGGAACCAACGCGAGACACTGGTCGTGCCGGTCGCGGGCGCGGTGACCGAGGTGCGCATGCCGCTCCGTGGTCAGCTTCGGGACGTGGAGGTCAACGAGGATGGAGGGGCGCTTGTCGAGGTGGGGTAGGCGCGCGCGTCGCACGGTCTGGTGCGTAGGCCTGGGCATCGTCGGTGCGGCGGCTCCGGGGGCGTTGCAATCCGCGGCGGCGCAGCCGGGGCGGATCTCGATCGACATCGCCACCGTGTCGGAAGCGGACGTCGCACACGCGGGCTCCGTGCACCGCGTCGCGCTCGACGCCCGGCTTCAGCCCGCGGGAACGGGTCTGCACGTCAACTCGAACGAGCCGCTCGAAGACTTCCTGATTCCCACCGTGCTCACCGTGGAGCCGCCCGACGGCATCACGGTCGGAGGCCTCGCCTGGCCCGAGCCGATCATGCTCGAGCAGCAGGGAGCCGACAAGCCGCTGGCCGTCTACGAGGAGACCTTCGCCATCGGCATCGCCCTGGCGGTCGATCCGGACGTGGCGCCGGGAGAGTACGAAGTGCCGGCCGCGCTGCGGTACCAGGCCTGCGACGAGCGCATGTGCTACATCCCGGCGACCCAACGGCTCGCGTTCCAGGTGCGCGTCGCGCCGCCCGACCAGGCACGCAACTTCACGGAGGCCGATCGGTTCGACCGGATGGCCTTCAGCGCGTTCGACGCGGGGGATCCACCGGGCACCCCTCCCGCGGCCGCCGCCGAAGACCCGGTCGACGAGAGCGACGTGCTCGCGCGGCTCGACCGGTTCGCGGTCGCCGGAACGACCGGCGGGTACCTCGACGAGGAACAGTTCGTCGAGTTCATTCGGCGCGCCGAATCCGGCGAGGTCGAGCAGGGCTGGTTCGAGGGCCGCGGCCCGTTCGCCATCCTGGCGCTCATCCTGATCGGCGGGCTCGCGCTGAACCTGACGCCCTGCGTGCTGCCGATGATCCCGATCAACCTGGCCATCATCGGCGCGGGGGCCCGTGCCGGCTCCCGGTTGCGCGGGTTCTCGCTCGGCAGCGCCTACGGCCTGGCCATGGCCCTGGTGTACGGCGTGCTCGGCCTGGTCGTGATCCTGACCGCGGGCACCTTCGGGACGATCAACGCTTCGCCCTGGTTCAATCTCGGCATCGCCCTGCTCTTCGTCGCCCTGGCGCTGGCGATGTTCGACGTGTTCACGATCGACTTCTCCCGGTTTCAGGACCGGTTCACGGCAGATTCCACCGGGCGGGGTTCGTTCCTGCTCGCGTTCGGCATGGGCGGCGTCGCGGCGCTCCTGGCCGGCGCCTGTGTCGCGCCGGTCGTGATTCAGGTCATCGTCTTCTCCAGCAATCTGTACGGCACCGGGACCACGATTGCGCTCGCCCTGCCGTTCGTGCTCGGACTCGGGATGGCGATCCCCTGGCCGATTGCGGGCGCCGGCCTGACCTTCATGCCCAGGCCCGGCCCGTGGATGGTGCGCGTCAAGCACGCGTTCGGCGTCTTCATTCTGGGCACGGCCGTCTACTACGGGTACCTGTCCTACGGCCTGTTCAGCCAACGTTGGGTCGATCCGGAGCTGGTGGCCGAGAGCGTGCAGGAGCTGGTCAGCGAGGGCTGGTATCCGTCGCTCGCGCAGGGACTGGCCGCGGCCGAGGCCGAGGGCAAGCCGGTGCTCGTCGACGTCTGGGCCACGTGGTGCAAGAACTGCCTGACCATGGACCGGACCACGCTCAAGGCGGCCGGCGTGCAGGCGGCCCTCGACGACTACGTCAAGGTCAAGTTTCAGGCGGAGGATCTCGGGGTTTCGCCCGCCCGGCAGGTCATGGAGCGGTTCGAGGCGATCGGACTTCCGGCCTACGCAATCCTCCAGTTGCGCGACGGAGCGACCGAGGCCAACGCCGACTAGGAGTCTGCGCCGCAGCACTCCGCTTCCCGCTTCGCTGCGTTCTGCCGCGCAGAGTCATGGAGCGGGGGGGATGGGCCGAAACGCCGAGCCCGCCAGGCGTTTCGGGGCGCTGGCAGCAGGCACGCGCACGCGCAGCGACGCCGGCGCCACGCGTACGCGGAGGCTGGGCCCCCCGGCGTACACTTCGCCGTCGACGTGAAACGCCAGCGGACGCTCGGCGGTCACCTCGACCGTCGCGGCGGACACGCACCGGACCCCCGGCACTCGCTCGATCGTGCCCGCGAAGAGCCGGTACGAACGCAACAGCAGCCACGACAACGATCGTGCGGGGACACACACCAGCTCGAGGAGGCCGTCGTCCGGACGCGCGTGCGGCGCGATCAGGGCCCCGTTGCCGTACTCCCGGCAGTTCGCGAGGGCGACCAGAAACGCGGACATGGTGAAGGTCTCCTGCGCGGTGCGTACGGTGTAAGTCTCGCCCCGGTAGGAGCACAGCTCCCGAAACCCGGCCTGGAAGTAAGGGAGGGCCCCCCGCCGCCGCAGCCGATTGAAGACCCCTGCCATGTGGGCGTCGAAACCGATCCCGGCGACGTTGACGAATCTGCGGCCGTCGATTTGCCCCGTGTCGATCAGGCGCACGGGACCCGTCAGCGCCGTGCGCAGGGCGGTACGGGCGTGCCGCTCGAGGCCCAGACCGCGGGCGAAGCCGTTGCCGGAACCGGCGGGCACGACGCCCAGCGTCGCCCCTGCCGAGGCGACCTCTTCGGCCACCTCGTTGATGGTGCCGTCGCCTCCCCACGCGACGACCGTGGTCGCGCCGGCGGCGAGCATCGAATGGGCAATCTCCCGCGCACTCCCGCGCTGCCCGGTGACCCGCACGAGGCCTTCCAGCGAGCATTCGCGCAAGGCGGCCTCGGCGCGCACGACGTTGCTGCCGATCCTGTCCCTCTGTCGTCCTGCCGCGGGATTGATGATGATGCCGACACGCATTGGTGACGGGTACAGTATCGGCCGGTCGCGCCGGCAAGCCGCCGTCGAGCACCAATCTCGCCCGACGCTGGTGCTATAGTAGGGCCTCAAATGCGCCCGAAACTATTCAGGAAAGCGCTGCTCGTCATCCTCCTGGGAGCCGGCGTCGCGTCGGGCTCTTACGCCTTCCTCACCGGCCAACGCATCGTGGAGTCGCGCCTCGCGGCTCGCGCCTTCGACGCGGGTGCATGGACGCTCGCTGTTTCGTTGGCCGATCTGCGCGCTGCGCAGCGGGCCTACGTCGCGGCCGGCCAGGACCGCGCCTACTGGATGGCCGACGTCAGCGAGCGGATCGAGGAGGTCACCGCCGCGCTCTCCGCTCTGGCCGCGGTGTCGACGCTGCCGGTCACGGTGGACGCGATCGACGAGGCGGCGTCCCTGGTGGAGGCGCTGTCGCGAATGGACGCACGGGCTCGCGACCACGCGGAGGCAGGCGAGGAGGTGATGGCATCGGACCTCATCTTCGCCGACGGCCTGGAGCTGTCGCGTTCCGCGGCGGAACACATAGAACGTGCGCGCCTGGTGGAGCGGGAGGCGCGCGACGACACTGCCGGCGTTCAGGAGCAGTCGCAAGCCTGGGCGGTCTCCGGCACGCTGGGAGCCAGCGTGTTGTTTGCGTTGCTGCTTTCGCCGTTGTCGGCCGGCCGCTCGCCCTCAAAGGGCGTTCCAGGGGCCCCGGATGACCAAGTGGCTGACGAACCCGCGCCGGCGCTGCCCGAGGGACGGCTCTTCCTCGATCTCGAGGGCGACGCCAGCGACGTGACCAGCGCGGCTGAAGCCGACGCCGGCCCTTCGACCACCCCGGCCCCCGATTTGCGGCTCGCTGCCGATCTGTGCACCGATCTGGGTCGGTCGGCGAACGCAGCCGATTTGCCGCCGTTGCTCGCACGCGCCGCCGAGTTGCTCAACGCAAGCTGTGTCATCGTCTGGGTCCGTGACGGAACCGGCAACGCGCTTCGGCCCGCCGTGTCCCACGGCTACCCCGCGGCAGCGCTGGCGCGGCTCGGCACGATTCCCTGCGATGGCGACAACGTCACCGCGGCCGCCTACCGCGAAGCCCGGATGCAGGTCATACCCGGCAACGCCGAAACGCCCGGCGCAATCGTTGCCCCACTGGCGTCCGCCGAAGACCGTCCCGGAGTGATGACGCTCGAAGTGAACGACGGCTGGGAAGCGAGCGACTTCGTGCGGGCGACGGCAACCATCTTCGCCGCGCAGCTCGCCACCCTCGTCGCGGCCGATCCCGCCACGAGCGCGTCCGCCGGGCAGGCCAGCGCCTAGGAGTCTGCGCCGTAGAACGGCGTAGACTTCCAGTCAGGCCCGGTTGGGCGGCAAGCAGAGCCGCAGGCGACGCTTGTCGGGCTAGCGCCCCGACAGGCCGACCGAGGAGCAGCGCAGTCCGCGCGGGATGCATCGCTGGTCGAATGCAGCGGGATTCCGCCACGGGTTGCCGGCCTCAGGAGTGCGGGCGACCTGTCCAGAGGTCACTCGGGATCGCCGGAGAGGACGCTCGCGCCGGGGCGCGTCCACACGGATGTCGGAATTCCGGGGCGTTCCCGCCGGAACGAAGTTGGCACGCGTCTTGATTGTATGGAGGGTGGCCGCACGAAGCGTGCGGGATGCATTCATCACAGGCAGGCGCTGGCATCGCCGCATCCCGTGTCGTCGGGCACTGACGCTTCGTCGCGGCCGTTTCCGCCCACTCCCACGCGCGCGTCCGTACCAGCTATATACTTTCCCGTGACCACAGGCCTGACGCTTCCGCTCGACAACGCGGCGATCGAACGCATCCTCCCGCACCGCTATCCCTTCCTGCTAGTCGATCGGATCACGGAGTTCGAGCTCGACAAGCGCATCGTCGGCATCAAGAACGTGTCGCTGAACGAGAGATACCTCTCGGACCGCCGCGGGCGAGCACCGGTGCTGCCGCCGACCATCCTGACCGAGGCGGTGGCCCAGGTCGGAGCCATCCTGATTCTCGCCAAGCCCGAGAACAGGCAGAAGCTGCCGTTCTTCACCGGCATCGAGCGCGTCCGCTACCTGCGGCCCGTGCATCCGGGCGACGTGGTGGTCATCGAGGCGGAGGTCGTCCGCCTGCGCAGCCGAATGGGGCGCCTGAAAGGCTTCGCGCGGGTAGGTGACGACATCGTCATCGACGGCACCATGACCTTTGCGCTGGGGCCGCGATAAGGCGGCTCCCTCTGCCAGGCGCGTGCCGGCGCCGCCGAACGCAGCGCAAGGCTCCGCGTTCGGTCCCAGCCCCACCTCCCCCGGAAGCTTGGCCCTCGGCACTTCACTCCGTTGCTTTCTACGCCGCAAGCTCCTAGAATCACGGCATGGGTGGGCGAAAGAGATCACGGGTATCGAACGCGCCGATTCGCGAGCAGCAGCCGGCAAGCGGTGGGCCTCCCTGGATCCTCATCGGCGGGCTCGTTGCGGTGGCGGCGGTTGGTGGGCTGGCGTTGCTCTCGTCGGGCGGCGGCACCTCCACCGCGCCGGAAACCGAGATCGCCTCGGACACCTCCGCGACGGACGACGAGGCCACGCCGGGTCCGGAGCGGCCCGCGCCGCCGCCCGCGGGCGAACCGACAGCAATCCCGCCGGCCGAGGCGGCGTTGCCTCCGCTGCCCCTGGTGCAGAATCTCGTGCCCCGTTCGCCTCAGGTGATCCGGGACGCGTACATCTTCGCCGCCCAGAATCCGCACGTGCTGGAGTACGTGCCTTGCTTCTGCGGGTGCGAGACCCGGGGCCACAAGCGGAACGCGGACTGCTTCGTGCAGTCGCGCAACCCCGACGGGAGCGTCCGCGAGTGGGACACCCACGGGATGGCGTGCATCATCTGCATCGACGTCGCGCGTGACGCCATGCAGATGCGGGCGTCGGGCGCGCGGGTCGATGACATTCGGAACGCCGTCGAGTCCAAGTACGCCGCCTACGAGCGGCAGACACCGACGCCGCTTCCTCCGGTCCCGGCGAACTAGCCCGACAATCGTCGCCTGCGGCTCCGATTGCCGCCCAACCGGGCCTGACTAGAAGGTTTGCGCCGTAGGCACGGCGCAGCCTCCCAGCGTCCGGAGACGCCTCGCTGGCTCGGCGTTTCCGCACATTCCGCCGCTCCAGGAGCTCGGGTCGCGGCAATCGCTGCGTTCTGCGGCGTGAGCTTTCCGGACGTTCACGTAGCCGGGACGCGCTATAATCGGCGGTGTCGCCCAGCGCCGCACGACACACTCCCGCCGCCGTTCTGCAGACTGCACTCGCAGGTCTGTTCGAGGCGGTGCACGAGGGCATCTATCTCGGGACGCTTCCGCGCCGTGGCGAGGGCGTGACTCTCGGTGCAAATCCCCATCTGAAGCTGATGTTCGGCTTCGCCCCGGAGGTGGATGACCGCGATGTCCGTCCCTTCGACGACGACCGGTTCGTCCATCCGGAAGCGCGGCGCGCATTCCTGGAGCGGCTGCGGCGCGACGGCGCCGTCACCGATTACCCGCTCCGGTTACGCCGGTTCGACGACAAGCCGATCTGGGTCGAGGTCACCGCACACCTTGCCACCGGCGATGCCGAAACGGCGCGCATCGACGCCCTGCTCCGGGACGTGACCGAGCGCCGCCGGATGGCGGATCACGACCGCGACGTCTATCACGACCTGCTGCAGAACGAGAAGCTGGCGGCGCTCGGTCAGACGGTGTCGGGGGTTGCGCACGAGCTGAACAACCCCCTGGCTACCATTCTGACCTGGTCGGAGCGGCTCGCGGGACGCTCGCTCGACGCGCTGACGGAACGCGGGGTCGGCATCATTCTGGGTGAAGCCGAGCGGGCCGCCAAGATCGTCCGCAACCTGTTGACGTTCGCGCGCAAGCACCACACGACGCGCGGCATGGTCGATCTGAACCAGGTGGTCCGGGAGTCATTGTCACTGCGGGCGTACGATCAGCGGGTCTCGAACATCACGACCATGGATGCGCTCGCCACGGGCCTTCCCCAGGTCTTCGCCGACGCCCACGGGCTCAAGCAGGTGCTGCTGAATCTGCTCATCAACGCCGAGCAGGCCATGTCGTCGGCCAACGGCCGGGGCACGCTCATCGTCCGCACCTGGCACGAGGCCGCCGACGATCGCGTGGTGCTGGAGATCAACGACGACGGGCCCGGAATCCCGGACGACGTGCAACCCCGGATCTTCGATCCCTTCTTCACGACGAAGTCGGCTCGCACCGGAACCGGACTGGGACTGACGCTTGCCAGCCGGATTGTCGAGGATCACGGGGGCGAGCTGGGCATGGAATCGACGCCCGGGCAGGGCGCGTCGTTCTTCGTAAGGCTGCCGGCCGGCGCCGGCCGGCAGCGGTCCAAGCCGTCGCCCGTCTCTCAGGATCTGCCGGTGGCGGGGCAGGGATCCGCAGTACTGGTCGTCGAGGACGAGCTCGCACTTGCGGAGGCGGTAAGTGAGGCGCTGGCGGACGCAGGTTTCCTCGTCGATCGCGTCGCGGACGGACAGACCGCGCTCGAGCGCGCCCGCGGCCGGCGGTACGACCTCGTCGTCTGCGATCTGAAAATGCCGCGTCTCAGCGGGCAGGCATTCTACCGGGCCGTCGCCGCCAAGGCCCCGGGATTGAGCCGGCGGATCATATTCGTGGCGGGCGACGTCGTTACCGCCGACGCCGAGGCGTTCCTCGAGGACAGCGGCTGCCGCTGGCTACGGAAGCCCTATCGGCTGGCCGACCTTCTGCGCGTGGCTCGCGAGGTCAGCACCGGGCGGCTTGCTGCCTCATGACCGCTGTGTGCCGGGGAGCCGCCGCCGACAGGCCCGCTTTCGCCATCTTCATCTTCGGCTGCGTTCGCTGCAGTGTGGCGGTGCCCGTCGCGGCCAGCGTCGCCTTCAACTGCTCGGGCGCGAGGTCCGGCGCGAGGTGTTCGCGCAGCCGCCGGATCGCCCGGGCGTGAAGCTGTGAGACGCGCGACTCGTTCACTCCGATCTCCGCGCCGATCTGCTTCATCGTGGCGTCGCCGTAGTAGTAGAGCCCGATGATCTTGCGCTCCCGTCCGGGCAGGGCGGCAATGGCCGCGCGCACCCGGTCGTTCACCTCCGTCTCTTCGCAGACCCTGTCCGGGGAAGGCGATTCGGACGGCGCCAGCACCGGCGGCAGGTCCGCGTTCTCGACGGTGTCGGCGGTCGCGAGCGGCGAGGTCGACTCGATGATGTTGATGCGGTTGATGGTGCGTCCGAGCGACGCTTCGTCCGTGCCGATATGGTTGGCCAGGTCGGACAGCGACGGCTCACCGCCGAGCTCGTTCCGCAGTTTCTGCCGCGCCGTCTCGAGTTCGCGCCGCACGCGCCGGATGCCGCGCGGCCAGGCGCCGCGGCGCAGGGCGTCGATCATGGCCCCGCGCACCCGCCGTTCGGCGAACGTCTCGAACTTGATGCCGCGCGCCTCGTCGAACCTCTCCACCGCATCGATCAAGCCCAGCATCCCGTCCTGGACGAGGTCGCCGAGATCGATGGAATGCGGCATCGACGCCGCCAGACGCCGGGCCATCGCACCGACGAACGGCACACCGGCCTCGATGCGTTCCTGCTGTGCCTTGGTACGTGTGTGATTCTCCATGCCCTCCACAAGGGCAATGACCATGCCAACACGAAGAGATCGGTGCGCGCTCGCGGCGGGTTCGGCTGATTCGTAGTTTAAGTTACTGTAAATAAGTCACTTATGAGACGAACGGGCAGCCGGATCAGACCGTGGACAACGGCCGGGGATGCCGCTCGTTCGTCATCCGGTTGACAGTATCCGGCCCGGAGCGTCAAAATATCGACACTCCGAACGATCAAGGGACGAAGGCGTGACCGAACCCGAACGGCACCTGCTCCTCGTCGAGGACGAGGCCCCGTTGCGCGAGGCGACCGCCGAGCGGCTCGTCGAGCACGGCTATCGCGTGACGGAGGCGGAGAGCGGCGAAGCTGCCCGCGACCTGTTGGCCGACTTCGCCTTCGACGTCGTCATTACCGATCTGCGGCTGCCCGGCATCGACGGCGCCAAAGTGGTCGAGATCGCGCTCGAGCGCTATCCGGAGATCATCGCGGTCGTCGTTACCGGCTACGGCACGGTGGAGGACGCGGTCGCCGCCATCAAGCACGGGGCGACCGACTTCGTGATGAAGCCGTTCCCCTTCGACCACTTGCTGCACATCCTGTCGACCGCGCTGGAACAGCGGCGGCTGAAGTCCGAGAACGAGTACCTCCGGCTACAGCTCCAGGAGCGCTATCGGTTCGAGGGCATCGTGGGACGCAGTCGTCCGATGCGGGATCTCTTCCAGCTCCTCGAGACCGTGGCCGGAACGCCGAGCACGATTCTCATCACGGGTGAGACCGGGACCGGCAAGGAGCTGGTGGCCCGCGCCATTCACCACAACAGCCCGCGCCGCCACCAGCGGTTCGTCGCCATCAACTGCGGCGCCATTCCCGATGCGCTGCTTGAGGCGGAGCTGTTCGGCCATGTTCGCGGCGCGTTCACCGGCGCGTTCAGCAGCCGGCCGGGACGCCTGGAGCAGGCCCACCGCGGTACCCTCTTCCTGGACGAGATCGGCACGATGAGCACGAGCCTGCAGGCCAAGCTGCTGCGGGCCCTGCAGGAACGCGAGTTCGAGCGCGTCGGCGGCAACGAGACCCGCCGCGTCGACGTCCGGGTGATCGCCGCTACCAACGCGGATCTGATGCAACGGGTGCAGGACGGACACTTCCGGGAGGACCTGTACTACCGGCTGAACGTCATTCCCATCCACCTGCCGCCGCTACGGGACCGTCGGGAGGACATCCCGCTGCTCGTGCGCGACTTCGTCGAGCGGATCGGAGCGGCGCAGACGCCGCCGCGCCGCGGCGTCGTCGTGTCGCAGAACGCCATGCGCCGGATGATGGCGTACGGGTGGCCGGGCAACGTGCGGCAACTGGAGAATGCCCTCGAGCGGGCGCTGGCGCTCAGTCCCGGGCGGTCTCAGATCGACGCGGCCGACCTGCCGGGCGAGGTTCAGCCGGCCGTCGACGGCCCGCGGGACGCCGCGGTGGTCCTCCCGGAATGCGGTCTGGATCTGCAGGACCACCTGCAGCGCATCGAACGCGTGCTGATTGGAGCGGCGCTGGAGCGCACCGGCGGGAACAAGCAGCAGGCCGCCCAGCTCCTCGGCCTGAAGCGGACGACCCTGATCGAGAAGACGAAACGCTGGTCGTGAGCCGGGGAAGGGAAACCGGGACGGGGACCGCTCCCCGCCCCGGCAACGATTCTCTCGGGCTTGGAGCCGACCTCGCGCCGCAGCACTTCGCGCTTCGTTCGGGCGCGGCCCGACAAGCGTCGCCTGCGGCTCCGCTTGCCGCCCAACCGGTCCTGTCTAGAAGTCTACGCCGTGCTACGGCGCAGCCTACTTAGGCGAAGACACCCAGCGGAGCGAACGCCCCCTTGAGCACGGTCGGGGAATCGTCGAACTTCAACCACTCGTCGATCATCGTGGCGTACACGCGCCGGAAGTCGGTGGTCTTGATCAGGTTGCCGTCGTCGAGCTCGGTCAGGCTCGGATGCCTGCCGTAGAGCCCGCCCTTGACGTGGTTTCCGACGACGAACATCGGCGTGGCGGTGCCGTGATCGGTGCCGAGGCTCCCGTTCTCCTCGACCCGGCGCCCGAACTCGGTGAACATGACCATCGCCACGTCGTCGGCCCGGCCGATCCGCTTGAGGTCCTGCGTGAACCCCCGCACGGCGTCGGCGGTGTAGGCGAGCAGCCGCGCATGCGGGTCCGCCTGGTGGACGTGGGTGTCGAACGAGTTCCCCTGGTACGCCACGTAGTAGATGCGGGTCGGCATGTCGGCGTGGATCAGCGCCGCGATCTGCCGCAACTGCCCCGACAATCCGCCGATACCGTAGTCCACCGGCGTGCGGTACGCGGCCGCGGCCTGGCGGACGAATTCGGAGCTCTCCTCCGCGTTCTGCGCGGTGGCGGCCAGGAACTCGAGGGTCGCGTTCCCACTGGCGCCGTCGGCGGACATGTTCTCCAGCGCGGTCTTCTCGCTGGCGCTTCCCTCACGGCGGAAGGTGCGCGGATCGTTGAACACGAGCGGCGAGTGGTGACGGCTGCGGACCGCCAGTGACTGCCGTGTCCCGATGTTGACGATACGGTTGCCCTGCGCGTCGTGGTCATAGGCGCCGTCCGCCAGCCGGCCCAGCCAGCCGAGCGTCTCCCCCCCGTTGGGCACGCCGGTGTGCCAGTAGCCCATCGACGAGAAGTGGGACAGGCTCGGGTTGTCGTAGCCGCAGCCGTGGACGACCGCCATCTCGCCGTCCTTGTAGAGGCGCTCGAAACCGACGAGCGACGGGTGGAACCCGTAGCCGTCCCCGATCTCGATCACTTCCGACTTCGGAATGCCGATGGTCGGCCGCGCGCGGTAGTACGCGTCGTTACTGTAAGGAACGACGGTGTTCAAGCCGTCGTTTCCTCCGGAGAGCTCCACCACGACGAGGATGCGCTCGGGGCTCGCCTCCATGCTCGTGCCTTCGAGCGCTTTCGCGGCCAGGGCGGCCGAGGTCCGGTTGAGCAGCATCGGCAGCGTCGCACCGACGCCCAGGCCGTACATGCCCTTGACCAGGAATTCACGCCGCGAACATCCACACTTGAATCGAGCCATCGTTGTCCCCCAACTCCCGCGGCTTCCACGGCAGCCGCCCGCGTGTCTCTCTTCGGCCCTCGCCCGTCTTCCTCAGGCCAGTTGATACTCCGGCGTGCTCAGAATCAGGTACAGGAGCGCGCGCAATGCCGCCTCGGTCTGCGGCGTATCCTCCTCGATGCGGTCGCTTCCCAGCTCGGCCCGCAGGAAGTCGACGAGCTCGGCCCGGTCGGCGCCGCTCAGCTCGACGCGCAGGAAGCGCCGGACGAGATGATCGACGACGTCACCGGCCTCCGCCGCGCCCGCGTCCGACAAAAGCCGCACCAGGTCCAGCTCGGCCACCCGGCGCGGGATCGGATGCAGCCTCTCGAACGCCATCACGTAACCCATGTAGCCGCCGTATCGCGTGTTGTAGTCCTCGTCGCGGTCCACGAGCTGGCTCGACTCGGCGTCTCCCTGCTGGGTGGCCGCGGTGATGTTCATGCCCTGCGCGAGACGTTCCTCCACCTGCCGGTAGATGCCCGGCACGACCCGATCGGGCGCCCAGAACCCGTCGGTGTCGGGATACAGGACGTCGCGGAAAAGGTTGCCCCGCTGCAGGAGGGTCGCCGGTGTGACCCACGTGCGGCCGCCGGCCCAGCCGGCCACGTTCGGCGGATTGAACAGCGTCTGTCCCAACCCGGCGACCAGCCGGTTGAAGTCCGGGATCGTCGGCAGCTCGGTCAGTCCCAGCTTGCGGTAGGTCGATACGACCAGGTGGACGGGGCTCTTGATCTGCGTGGCGTACGACGCCGGGCTGTAGAAGTCGCGCGAGAGAAAGATCTTCGTCAGCAGCGGCTTCAGGCCGTAGCCGGCATCGCGGAACGTGGCCGCCAGCTCCGCGTTGACCGCCTCGTCGAGCTCCTCGCGGACGAAGTACCGGTACAGCTTTCCGCTCATGTACCTGGCCGCGGCAGGCTGCTCCAGGATGATCGGATGATGTCGCCGCCGTCGAACGCACCGGTCTGCCCCAGGAACGTCTTCTCGCCGAAGTCGTGCTGCTCGGCGTCGAACTTGAACTCCAAGGCGTCGTTGGTCCAGCCGGTGAACGCGCGCGCGCCCTCGCGAATGTCCTGCTCGGTGTAGTTGCCGACGCCGAGGCTGAAGAGCTCCAGCAGCTCGCGCCCGAAGTTCTCGTTCGGGTGGTCCTTGACGTTCTCGCCGTTGTCCAGGTAGACGAGCATCGCCGGGTCCCTGAGGATCCCCATCAGCAGATCCTCGAAGTTCCCGTTGGCGTCGGCCCGCAGCATCTCGTTCTGCTGCAGCATCATCCGCGTGTCGCGGACCTTCGTGTTGCCCGTCGCGAAGTGCCCGTGCCAGAAGAGCGTCAGCTTCTCCTCGAGCGGACGCGTCGTGGTGAGCATCCGCTCGCCCCACCACGTCGCGAGGCGCTGCGTCTCTATGGAGTTTGCGCGGAGTCCGTAGAAGAACTTGTTGACCACCGGCTGCAGCCGGCGCGATTCGCCCTCCGGCAGCACCTGCACGCCCATCGACTCGCCGCGCTCGCGGCCGATGCGAACCGCCTCGGCCCGGCTCTTCGGGAACGGGTCCATGCCCGGATCCCAGATCGGCGAGGCTTCGAACGGCTCCAGCGTATCGGGATGCCGCTGGTAGTCGACCAGCCACCCTACGGCTTCGGCGGGCGTCATGCCGGCCAGGCGCTCCACCTCCGCCGGCGTCCCGCCGAATCCGGCGCGCTCGAGCAGATGGGCCGCCTTCTGGTAGTCCCAGTCCCCGGGAGCGATCGGCGCGAGGTCGTTCCGCCACGTGGCGGGACCGGCGCCCTCGCCGGCAACCGCACCTGGCGCGGCGCCGATAGTCAGCAGGAGAATCGCGAAGAGTATCTGTCGTGCCACGGTGATCCCCCGATACGCCGGGTCCCGTACGACCGCAACCCGGCTTCTACTTTGAAGATCCGCATGATACGTCACTGTCTACGCTTCGCCAACCCTCGTCCGGCGCGGCGCGTAACGTCACGGCATCACGTCCAGCGTGTAGTCGAGCATGCGGTCACCGTCGAAGATCCAGCGCCCGGTGAAGCGCCGCCCTCCGATCACCAGCGGCAACCAGTAGCGATCGTCCTCCCACATCCGGTCGAACGGGATGGCGTCGAGGTCGAACCAGAGCGGCTCGGCTTCGTCCGTCTCGACAGGGGTGCCGGCCAGATCCGACGCCCGGTAGACGTGTACGAACGTCGAATAGCCATCGACGAACTGGAAGGCGTGACGCCCGAGCTTCACCATGTGGAGGGGCGTGACGCCCAGCTCCTCGCGTACCTCGCGGACCGCGCAACCGTCGAACGACTCCCCCGCTTCCAGCCGGCCGCCAGGACCATTGACCTTGCCGGCTCCGAGTCCCCGCTTCTTGTGAATCAGCAGGATGCGGCGCCCCTTGATCACGAAGACGAGGGTGGCCGGATCGACGGCGCGCCAGCACGTCCAGTCGATCTCCCGTACGCGCCGGACCGCGGTCGCCGCTTCGGGGCTCACCGGCCTCCTTCAGGCGACCGCGTCACCGGCCGGCTCCAGGAAGTGCAGGGAGATGATGCTCCGCAGGGCCTCGACCGACTCGGCCTGGTTGATGGCGGTGCGCAACTGCGAGCCGCCGTACAGGCCTTTCGTATACCAGGAACCGAGCGCCCGCAGCTTGTTGACGACCCATCGTTCCCTGCTGCTCGCCGGCCTCTGCGGCCGCGACCGGGCCATTCCGGGGGCCCGGTGCCGGAACCCCCGCGATTCGTCGACTCCCTCCCGCAGCAGCAGGTCGATGTACTGGAGCAGGAAGCGCCCCCTCTCCACGAGCGATACCTGGGGCACGGCCCCGCCGACGGCCAGCGAGGCAGCCTGCTGGAATATCCACGGGTTGCGCAGTGCGCCGCGACCGACCAGGACGCCGGCGACGCCGGTACGGCCTCGCTCGACCAATTGCTCGGGTGTGACGCAGTCGCCGCTTCCCAGCACCGGGATCGCAACCTCCGCGGCGACCGTTCGGATCAGGTCCCAGTCGGATTCTCCGCGGTAGGACTGCTTGGCGGTCCGCCCGTGCACCGTCACCGCCGCCGCCCCGGCGTCCTCCATCATGCGCGCCATCGAAGGCGCATTGATGTTGCCGTCGTCCCAACCGGCTCGCATCTTGACCGTCACCGGGATGTCGACCGCGTCGGTCATCGCACGCACGATCCGCGCGGCGTGCACAGGCTCGCGCATCAAACTGCATCCGGCATTGTGTTTCGCGATCTTGGGTACCGGGCAGCCCATGTTGATGTCGACGATGTCCGCCTTCATCGCCTGCACGACCTGCGCCGCCGCGGCCATCTTGCCGGGATCGCCCCCGAAGATCTGGATCGAGACCGGGCGCTCGGCTTCGGTGTACTCCGCGTACTCGAGGGTGCGATCGATGCCGCGCACCAGACCTTCGGAGCTGACCATCTCGGTGACCACAAGGCCGCAGCCGCCCCGCGACTTCACGAGCCGGCGGAAGGCGGTGTCGGTCATCCCCGCCATGGGAGCGAGGGCGTACCGATGGTCCAGGGAAACGGATCCGATTCGCATGGGGGTCCCGGATCCATTCTAGTCTAGTGCCGCTGCCGCTCCTGTGCGCGACGCCGGGCGGAGGGACGACTCCCGGTCGGGCAAGAGCAGGTCACCGCCGGCGCCGCAGCGTCCGTCACGCCCAGAAGTCCCTGGTGAAACCCCGCGTGGCACCAAGAGTGGCGAGGCGCCCGCGCGGCAAGGCGCGACGGGGGAGCATCTTGGGCATATTCGACCGAGGAGCAATGCGTCCACGCGGGATGCATCGCCGCTCGAATGCAGCGGGGCTTTGCCACGGGCTCCTGGCCGCAGACAGAACGGCGCGGGGCCTGCGGCTTGCCGCCGACCCCGCGCCGGAGCACCTGTTTCGGTGCGCACCGAACGACTCGCTGACGACCTATCGCCGCGTCACTGTGCGGCCCGATCGGAAGCCGCCGGCGCCGCGTAGGCCGTGACGGTCATCACCGCCGGGGCGGCGTCCGCCGGATGATGCGGCGACGTCACGCTCGCCCAGGCCCCTTGCGACAACGTCCTGACGGTCGCCAGGCTCGCCTCGGGGACCGCGACCCGGAAGGTCAGGTACCGGCCCGCCGCATCGACCTCCACGAACGCCGCGCGCAGCAGGAAGCGGTTGCTTCCCCACAGTCCCGATCCGTCATCCGGCATGGCCGCCCGGATGCCGTTGGCCTGGCTGTCGTAGCCGGACCAGGTGATGACGATGGGCGCGCCCGGCTCCGCATCCGCGACCGATGCCAGACCCGAAGGTGACGCCACCCGCGACTTCACCGTCAGCGTTCCCGTCGCCTCGTCGAGCGCGACGAACTCGCCGTCCCAGCGATACGTGGCGCCCGGCAACGGTGCAGGACGGCGCTCGGGGGACGGGATATAGGCAGCGACCGACAGCATCGGGGCCTCCGCGTCCGCCGGGTGATGCGGCGACCGTACGCTCGCCCACGAACCCCGCGTCAGCGCGCGCACCGTGCCCAGACTTGCCTCGGGAACCTGCGCCCTGAAGGTAAGGTAGCGCCCCTTCGCGTCGGCCTCCACGAACGTCGCGCGCAGCAGAAACCGGTTGCTGCCCCACAATCCCGACCCGTCATCCGGCACGGCGGCCCGGATTCCGCTGGCGCGGCTGTCGTAGCCGGACCAGGTGATGACGATGGGCGCGCCCGATTCCTCGTCCGCAACCGCTGCCAGACCCGACGCAGAAACGACCCGCGACTTCACGGTCAGCGTTCCCGTCGCTTCGTCGAGGGAGACCAACTCGCCGTCCCAGCGGTACGTGGCGCCCGGCAACGGCGCGGGACGGCGCTCTCGCAGCGGAACGTACGCGTCCACCGTCAGCACCGCCGCATCCGCGTCCGCCGGGTGATGGGGCGACCGCACGCTCGCCCAGGAACCCCGCGTCAGCGCCCGCACGGTGTCCAGACTGTCCTCGGGAACCGCTGTCTTGAAGGTCAGGTAGCGGTTCTCGGGATCGGTCTCGATGAACGTCGCCCGCAGCAGGAAGCGGTTGCTGCCCCACAGGCCGGAACCGTCGTCAGGCATCGCCGACCGGATCGTGCTCGCCCGGCTGGAGTAGCCCGACCACGTGATGACGATTGGATCGCCGGTCTCGGCGGCGGCCACCGCGGCCAGACCGGACGGTGACGCCACCCGCGACTTCACCGTCAGCATGCCGGTCGCCTCGTCGAGCGACACGAGCTCTGCGTCCCAGCGGTAGCTCGCACCCGGCAACGGTGCCGGACGACGCTCCCGCGGCGCAGCGTAGGCATCGACGGAGAGCACGGCGGGGAATCCGTCGGCCGGGTGGTGCGGCGACATCACGCTGGCCCAGGAACCCCGCGTCAGCGCGCGCACCGTGCTCAGGTTCTCCTTCGGCAGCATGGTCTCGAAGGTGAGATAACGGCCCGAAGCGTCCATCTCGACGAACGCCGCCTGCAGCAGGAAGCGGTTGCTGCCCCACAGGCCGGAACCGTCGTCAGGCATCGCCGACCGGATGCCGCTGGCACGACTCTCGAACCCGGACCAGGTAATGACGATAGGGTCGCCGGCCGCGGCGCCGGTCATCATCGCCAGGCCCGACGGCGCCGGCACCCGCGCCTTCACCCGCAGTGCACCGGTCGCCTCGTCGAGCGCCACCAGCTCGCCCTGCCAGCGGTACGTCGCTCCCCGCTGCGGCGCCGGCCCGCGCTGCGACGATCCGCCGTAGGCGTCGACCGCCGACAGCGCCGCCTCCGACTCGGCCGGCCGCTGCATCGAAGTGGCCGTGACCCACGCGCCGCGGGTCAGAGCACGCACGGCAGCCAGGCTCGCCGCCGGCAGTGCGACCTCGAACGTGAGCTTGCCGGCGTCCTCATCGAGCGCCACGAACATCGCCCGGAGCAGCAAGTCCCGGTCGTCCTCCGCGGGGTCCGCCCCGGATTTCACCGATTCCGGCCCGGCGTTCGCCGCGAGAGCCGCACCGTCACCGGTTGCGACGGCCCGAATCCCGCCGGCCTTGCCCTCGAAGCCCGACCAGGCGATGACGATTGGCTCGCCCACCTCGAGATCGACCAGCGCCTCCTGTCCGGTCGATGCGACAAGCGGCGCAGTGATTGTCATCGTGCCCGCGGCCTCGTCGAGGGCCACCAGCTCGCCCTGCCACTGGTAGGTCCCCTCGGGTGTCGGGGCGGCCGCCGCGGTCGCCGCCGCGCCGACCACGCAGGCGAGGAGGGCGCACCACCAAAGAACCCTGGGTGCCGGGTTGGACCTCCTGCGCCGAGCTCCTGTCTCGTTCAGCATCAGACTACTCCTTGAATCGCCACCGCAGCGCTTCATCAACACGCCGTTCCTGACATCGGGCCAGGACGACACACGCCGATTGAAGACTGGCTTGGGAGTAGCCGTCTACACGGAAGGGCGGGCATTGGACCGGCTGCCCGCTGGGAGCATTATGGCCAAGCTCGCTGCCGCGGTCAAGTCGGGAATCGGGCCGGCCACGGATTTTTCCGGCCGCCGGGCGAATCGGCATCGGCACGGGCCGGGTGCACGACATGAAAGTGAGGGCTTTGCCGTACGGGCCGGTCGCCTTGACAGGTCCAAGGGCCGGTCTATAATGGAAGCACTGCCAGATCGCTGGTGGCCCTACCTGCCCCGAAGGGCGGCTGCTCCCAGGCCGTGCGGGGTGTTCCGATTTGAAGCTCGTAGTGTTTCTGGCGCCCGCGCGTCCTCGGCCGGATGCCGGGGATCCGAAGGATGGCACTGTACCAGCCAAACCGGCGGGCGCCGTCGTCCAACCATCAGGAGGGCAACGATGTCGACCAAACCGCCAGCAGATCCGCCAATGGACCGTAGCGCCAACCCGGTGCGTCCCGCAGCCGCACCCGCTCCCCGGAAGCCCGCCCCGCCGCCCCGCAAGTCGGGTTTCCAGCGGTTCGTGCTCCAGTTCCTGCTGCTGGTAATCGCCCTCGGCGGAGCCTTCGGCACCGGCTACTACGCCAACGCCAACGAGACGCTGGTCGAGCGCAACAACCGGTTGCAGCAGGAGGAGAGGATTCGGGCGCTCGAGCAGCAGCGGTTCGTCGGGCGATTGCCGAGCTGCAGGAGAGACGCGACAGCGGCAACCGCGTCGAGCTGGACCTGACGGAAGTGTTCGAACCGATCCGCGAGGCGGTCGGCCGCATCGCGCTGGTGCGGATGGGCGAGATCTCGCGGGAGATCACGACGGAGCTGACCCGGCTGGTGGAGGACGACCTGACGTCTCTCGATGATCCGACGAACGCCACCGGCGGCGTCGAGCCCGGGGGCATGAGCGGCGGGGACGCGGCACCCGGCCGGACGCCGGAGCCGGAGGCCGCCTCCGTGGCCGGCGAAGCGTCGCTGCCACCTGCCGCCGACCAGTCGAATCCGCTCCGGCCGGGCAGCGTCGCGCTGGACGTAGCGGAGGCGGCCGGTCAGCCCGAAGCCGTCGATACGGGAGAGGACGCCGAGGACACCGAGCCGGCCGCGGTACCGGCGGCGTCGAACTCGCTTCCGGTCGACGGGGAGCCGGCGGCGGCCCTCGACCCGCCGGCGTCCACCGAAGAGGCGATCTCGCAGGAAGCATCGCGTGATGAAGCTCCGGACTCGACCGCCGGCAGGTCGGGGATCTTGAACGAGGATGGCTCCACGCCGCGGGAGCGCGCGCTCGTCGCCGAACTGGCGGCGACGAGCCCGGCGAACTCGCCCGGCGGGGTGCCGCCCACCGAACCCTGACCTCCGGTCTCGCGCCTTCGGCACCACCGGCAGGCCGAGGCTCACGCGGATCGAACCGTGAGCCTCGCCTTCCGGCCGCTTCCGACCTTCCTCCCGGATCCGATTCCACCGCGTCGCCGGTCCGCCGCAGGAGAGATCACCCGCCGCTGCCTGCGAGCCGCGCCGCACGCACTTCTTCGTAGGCCTGGAACGCCTGTCTGAGCCGTTCGTTCTTCCACTCGAAGTCGGCTTCGGTGCGCAACTGGTCGAGGTACCGCGCGTATTCGGCCAGACGCCGGTCGTTGAACACGTTCTCCGAAATCTGGTCGCGGACCTCCTCGAACGGCGTCGGCACCGGTTCGGTCCGTGCCTCGAGTCTCAGGATCTGGTACCCGAGCGAGGTGCGGATTGGTTCGGACATGTCGCCTACCTCGAGGTCGGCGAGCACGTCCAGCAGGGTGCCGCTCAGCAACGTGACGTCGATGGGACCGATCAGGCCGCCGTTCGCCTTGGACGCGGCATCGGACACGGCCACCGCGACCAGATCGAACTGCTCGCCATCCATCACCCTCTGTCGCGCCTCCTCGGCCTCCAGACGGGCCATATCGTCGGCCGTCACGCCGGCGCCCAGTCCTTCGCGCAACCGAACCAGAATCTCGCGCATGGTGACCGTCGCGGGCTCGGTGTAGCGCTCGAGGTTGTCCTGATAGTGTTCGCGGGCCTCCACTTCGGTGAGCGTGACCGACCCGAGCACCTCGATCTGCTGGACCTGATTGATCAGGATCTGACGCTCCATCACGCGCCGCAGGTCTTCGAGGGTCATCCCTTCTCCCTGCTGCAGCGCCTGCTGGAACTCCTCGTCGGTTTCGAAACCGTTTTCGGCCATCAGCTCGCCGAGGATCTCCTCGAACTGCTCGTCGGTGAACTGGTAGCCGAGCTCCCGCGCCCGCTGCATCAGCAACAGCTCGTCGATGGCGCCGGAGATCACCTCCGGCGTCACCTCTTCGAGCGCGCGCGCCAGCTCCGCATCGTTGCCCACCTGGAGTCCGCGCTGCTGCAGCAGGCCGATCTGCCGCTCCTCCAGCTCGGTTTGCGTGATGATGTCGCCGTTCACCTTGACGAGAATTCGCTGGATCACGATGCCCTGCGGATTCTCGGGCGAGGCGCCGCCCAGCAGTTGCGCCGGTGCGGGAGCGGCGACCAGCACGCCGGCGCCAATCAGAGCGAGTCTCTGCAGACATGCCTTCCACACTTCTTGTCTCATCGTGTCACTCTCTCTTGTCCAGTCCCTTCAACAGTTTACCCGTCATCCGGCTCCGGCGAGCCCGTCGAGCCACGCGTTGACGCGCCCCAGCAGGTCGAGATCGCGCACGACGCCCGCGGGTGCGCTGCGTTCGTTGCCGCCGGCGATGCCGCCCACGGCGACGGCTTCCAGGTCCAGCCGCACCACGCCGGCCGGCGTGAGCGCGATCCCCGGCCGGGAATGGACGAACTCGACGAGGCGACCCGGATCGATCGCGGCGTCCTCGCTGAACCTCATGACGAGCCGCGATGCTTCGCGATCGATGGATTCCACCCCTATGCCGCTGGCCCGCACGCGCACGCGGCCGTACTCGGCGAGGCGGACCAGCGAGGGATGCAGCGGCCCGTAACGGTCCGCGACCTCATCGAGCGCGGCGGCCAGGGCCGGCTCGTCCGCGGCAGTGGCGATCTTGCGATAGACGGCCAGCCGCTGATCGGTCTCGGTTACGTAGCTCTCGTCGATTCGCAGGTCCACCCCGAGATTGACACGCGCCCTGCGCTCGTCCCGGACCTCTTCACCCTGCAGTTCGCGCACCGTCTGCTCCAGCAGCTTTACGTACATGTCGAAGCCGATCGCCTCGATGTGCCCGCTCTGCTGTGCGCCGAGCAGATTCCCGGCCCCCCGGATCTCCAGGTCGAGGGCCGCTACCCGAAAGCCGCTGCCGAGGTCGCTGAACTCGCGAATGGCGGCCAGTCGCCGCCGCGCCACCGGCGAGAGCACGTTGTCCGCCGGTACGATCAGGTAGGCGTAGGCGCGCCGATCGGAGCGCCCGACGCGGCCGCGCAACTGGTAGAGCTGGGCCAGCCCGTAGCGTTCGGCGTGATTGACGATGATCGTGTTGACATTGGGGATGTCGAGACCGTTCTCGATGATCGTGGTGGCGACGAGGACGTCGTACTCGTGGGCCACGAAAGCGATCATCGTCTTCTCCAGGGCCACCTCGCTCGTCTGACCGTGGGCGACCGCGAGCCGCGCCTCGGGAACCAGTCTTCCGATCAGCCCGGCAATCGAGTCGATCGACTCCACGCGGTTGTGCACCACGTAGACCTGCCCGCCCCGGCCCAGTTCGGTGCGGATGGCCCGCGCGATCACCTGCGGATCGAAACGCACGACGCTGGTGTGGATCGCCATCCGGTCCTTCGGCGGCGTCTCGATGACCGACATGTCCCGGATCCCGGCCAGCGACATGTTCAGCGTGCGCGGAATGGGTGTCGCGGTCAGCGTCAGCACGTCGACCTGGCGCCGCATCTGCTTGATGCGCTCCTTGTGGGCCACGCCGAAACGCTGTTCCTCGTCGACAATCAGCAGACCGAAGTCGCGGAACTTCACGTCCTTGGACAGCAGGCGATGGGTTCCGACGACCAGATCCACCCTGCCCGCCTCGAGGTCCGCCAGCGCCTTCTTCTGCTCGGGGCGGCTCAGGAAACGGCTCAGCACCGCGACACGGACCGGAAAGGCCGCGAAACGTTCCCGGATCGTCTCGCCATGCTGGAAGGCCAGCACCGTCGTCGGCGTGAGTACCGCCACCTGTTTGCCGTCCATCAGCGCCTTGAACGCCGCCCGCAACGCCACTTCGGTCTTGCCGTAGCCGACATCCCCGCACAGGAGCCGGTCCATCGTCGACGGCCGCTCCATGTCGTGCTTTATGTCCGTCAGGGCGGTCTTCTGATCGGGAGTCAGCTCGTACTGGAAGGTCGCTTCGAACTCCTGCTGCCAGTGCGTATCGGGGCTGAAGGCGTGGCCCGGCAGGGCCTGCCGGGCCGCGTACAGCTTGAGCAACTCCTCCGTCATGTCGCGCATCGACTTCCGGACGCGCGTCTTGGTCTTGGCCCAGGTCGTCCCGCCCAGCCGGTCCAGATTCGGGTGCGCGGCGCCCGTGTACTTTTGCAGCAGCTCGAGCTGCTCGACGGGAACGAACAGCTTGTCGCCGCGCGCGTAGCGCAGTTCCACGAACTCGTGCCGCCCGCGGGTCTCCGGGACCGTGAGCTGGCGCAACCCGACGAACTCGCCGACCCCGTGGTCGACGTGCACGACGTGATCGCCGACCTTCAGGTCCCGGAAATCGGACAGGAAGGACTTGGCCACCGACCGCCGCTGATGGCGGACGACATGCTCGGCCTCGAAGAGATCGGTTTCGGCGTATACCTGCAGTCGGGCGGCGGGGAGCCGGAATCCGCGGGACAGAACGCCGGTCGCCACCAGGACGGTCGCGGAGGCGGTTTCCTCGGCTCCCTCCAGCGGCACCCCGACCAGTCCGTGCTCGGCCAGCAGCTCCACGATGCGTTCGGCACGGCCTGCGGTTTCGGCAACGAATACCTGCACGTCCTGCCGTTCACGCCCACGCTCCACATCGGCTACCCAGTCGCCGAGACGGCCGCGGAACTCCATCGCAGGTTGGCAGGCAACGTGGCGGTGGCCGGCGGTCGCAGCGTCCGGCGACGTAATCTCGTCGATCTCCAGCGTGTCGAGTGACGTGCCACCGGCAAGCCAGGCCGCCGCCGCCTCATCGTCCACCTGCAGTGCGGCGGGGAGCGGCGCGGGATCGTCGCGGGCGACGGCGTCCTCGTAGCTCGTCCGCACCTGTTCGGCCGCCTTCCGCAGGCGATCCACCGTCTCCGACGGTTGGGTGACGACGAAGCGGGCGGTCGCGCGGCAGGCGTAGTCGTCGAAGGTCGCCGTGAAGTCCGTTGCCGGCTCGAGCTCCGCGGGGTCGTCACCCCCGGCCGCCCGATCGAGCCGTTCCGTCAGCGGGCGGATCGATACGTGGTCGAGCGTGGCCACCGACCGTTGCGTCGCGGGGTCGAAGCGTCGGAGCGACTCGATGTTGTCGCCGACGAATTCCGCCCGGATCGGAAAGGCTTCCCCGGCCGGAAACACGTCGACCACGCCCCCGCGCCCGCAGAACTCGCCGTGTGCCTCGACCGGGTCGCTACGCGTGAAGCCGGCGTCCACGAGCAGGTCGGCCAGGTCGACAGGGGAGCAGGATCCACCCAGCCGCAGATCGACGGAGGCCTGCAGGAGACGGTCGGGCGGGCTGACGCGCGGCAGGAGCGACGCCGCCGACGCCACGACGATCCGCGCGTCGCCGAGGGCCAGGGCCGCCAGCGCGCGCGCCCGGGAGGAGGCGATGTCCAGGTGCGGCGTCATGCCCCGGTAGGGATCCACCTCCGGAGAGGGAAACGGGAGCACGGCCCGCTCGACGTCGCTCCGGGCAAGCCCCTCGAGCCCGCCCAGAAAGAACCGGGTGTCGGCGGTCGTGGTGTCGACATCCGCGTCTGCGGGAACCACGAGGACCACCGGCCCGAGTCCGGCGAAGATAGCGGTGGCCAAGGCTTGCGCCGGGGGGGTCAGGCCGCTGATCGACTCGCGGGAGAACGACGAACCACGCCCGAAGCCGGCGCGGGCGGCTGCCTCGTGAAACAGGGCGCGAAGCGTCAGTGACGCGGTGGTCGACGTCACGGGTCAAGGGCGGCCCAGTCTGGTCGCCGAACCTTTTAGTTTACCTGTTCACGTCCGTCGCGGCGTGAGGCGAACGGCCGAACTGAACGACCAGCGATGGCGGGGGCGATAGATCCCGGTGTCCTTGGTGTGCGACTTCACCCGGAACGTGTACAGCAATCGATGGTAGTCGTACTGCACCCCGTGGCGGCTGTGCGCCGCGACATCGAGCTTGTACGTGCCCTCGACGAGATCGAGGCTGTCGATGACGAACAGCACTTCGCCGGCCCCCGAGAATTCCACCGGCTCGAATTCCTCGATGTCGGTGTTCGTGCCGTAGCAGCACACCCCTTCGCTGTTGAAGATGCTGATGCCGAAAACGAAGTCGCGTACCGGTTCCGGCGTTCGCACCGCGAGCCGGATCGAGAGCTGGTCGCCGCTCCGGAAGACATGCGCCTCGGCGCCGTCGTGCTCGAGCGCGACCTGTTCGATACGCACCGGCCCCGACCCCCAGCGGCCCTCCGCGGCCCGGAACATGTCCGCGGGGGCCTCGTCCGTCGCCTCCGGCCGGGCCGCAGCGGTTTCCGCCGCCGCACGGGCGGCGCCGTCGACCTCCGCTTGCGCCTTGCGATCCGCCGTGGCCAGGCTGTGCTCCTCGCTCCTGGCGACATCGGTCGTATAGGCATGCACGACGCGGCGCGGATCGCCGCGCCCGCGGATGCGCCCCGCGTCGACCCATACCGCCTCGTCGCAGTACCGCTCGACGAGACCCAGCCCGTGCGTGACGAGCACGATGGTCTTTCCGCGCCGCTTGAAGTCCGCGAACCGGTCGAGGCACTTGAGGCTGAATCCTTCGTCACCCACCGCCAGCACCTCGTCGACCAGGAGGACATCGGGCTCCACGTGGACCGCCACGGCGAATCCCAACCGCATGTACATGCCCGACGAGTAGGTCTTGACCGGCGAATCGATGAAGTCCTCGAGCTCTGCGAACTGCACGATCTCGTCGAACCGCTCCGCTATCGCGCGCTTCGTCAGCCCGAGCATCACGCCGTTTATGAAGATGTTCTCGCGGCCCGAAATCTCGGGATGGAACCCGGCGCCCAGCTCGATCAGGGCCGAGATTCGTCCTCGCACGTCGACCGTTCCGGTGGTCGGTTTGGTGATTCCCGCCACCAGCTTGAGCAGGGTGCTCTTCCCCGAGCCGTTACGACCGATGAGGCCGAGCGTCGTGCCCGCGGCCAACTGCAACGATACGCCGTCGACCGCCCGCAGCACCTCACGCGGTTCGAGCTCGCCGGCGAGACTCCCCTTGAGCAGTGCGCTCTTGAGCGTCGAGAACTGCCGGCGATACGCGTAGCGCCGATACAGCTTCGTCACGTCGCGCAGCGCGATCGCCGGCTCGGTCACACTTCCTCCGCGAACGAGTCACGCAGCCGGTCGAAGAGCGCGTAGCCTGCAAGGAACAAGCCGGTGCCGGCCACGGCCAGCGCAAGCAGCCACTTCCAGTGCCCGAAGGGCCCGTCGAAGAAGAGGATCTCCTGGTACGAGATGGCGATATGGGAGAACGGGTTGAGGTCCATCAGCACCTTGCCCACGGGCGGCAGGCCTGCGACCGACGGCCCCCGCGACGCCACCTCGGTCCAGGGGTAGAGGATGGGCGTGGCGAAGAACCAGAGCGTCAGCACGTTCGCCAGCAGATCCCGGATGTCCCGGAAGTGCACGGTGAGAGCCGCGAGCATCAGTCCCAATCCCAGCGTCAGCAAGAGCTGCACGGCGACCACGGCGGGGAACCACAGCAGCTCCGTGATGCTCGGGGGGACCGCGACGAACAGCACCAGGGCGACGATCAGGATCGGCAGCGCCAGCAGGAAGTGCACCATGTTCGCCAGTACCGCGACCACCGGCAGCACCTCGGCCGGGAAGAGCACCTTCTTGATCAGGTTGCCGTTGGCGAGCAGGGAGTTGGACGATTCGGTGAGCGCGGACGAGAACCAGGTCCACGGAAGCAGCCCGCAGAAGAGGAAGAGCGCGTAGTTGTCGACCCCCTCGAAGCGGGCCGGCAGCACGACCGAGAAGACGAAGGTGTAGACCAGCAGCAGCAGCAGCGGGTTGGCGAACGACCAGAAGAAGCCGAGCACCGAGCCCCGGTAGCGCGCCTTGAGCTCGCGCGTGACCAGCGTCTGGATCAGGACTCGGTACCCGACGAGCCGCCGCAGATTAGTCAGCATGGACATCCACCAGGACGACGGTTACGTTGTCCGGACCTCCGGCCGCGTTGGCTCGACCCACGAGCTCGTCGCAAACGTCGGCCGGCGGGCGGGCATCATCGAGCACTGCCGCAATTCCGGCGTCGGCGACAACCGACGACAACCCGTCGGAGCAGAGCAGGACCCTGTCGCCAGGTTCCAGCGAGAGGTCCGCCACCTCGACATCCATGTCGGCCATGCCGGCGACGGCGCGCGTCACGACGTGCCGCCAGGGATGTCGGCGTGCCGCGTCCGGCGTAAGCACGCCGGCGCGAATCTGTTCCTCCACCCAGGAATGGTCTCGCGTCAGGCGCGTCAGGCGGTGCAGGCGATAGCGGTACGCGCGGCTGTCGCCGACATGCGCGAGGGCCACCGCCTCTCCGTCAGCCAGCAGCGCGACCGCGGTGGTCGCCATGCCGTGCAGCGACCCGTCCGCGGCGATGCGGTCCGCCAGCTTGTGGTTGGCCTCGACCAGGGAAGATCTCAGGCGGTGGCCCGGCCCGCTGCCGACATCCTGTGCCGCCTTGTCGGCAGCGCCGTGCGCGGGGACCGTCGCCGCCACGAAGCGTTCGACCTCGTCGACTACGAGCCGGGATGCGATCTCGCCCCCGACGTGGCCGCCCATGCCGTCGGCCACGAGAAAGAGGCCGAGGTCCTCCCGTATGCAGAAGCTGTCCTCGTTGTTCTCCCGGCGGCGACCCGGATCCGTCCGGGCGGCGCAGGTCAGTCGCATCAGGAACACCGCCGCCGGCCGGCCGATGCCGCCGCACCGCTCGACCGGCGGCGCCGACGGACATCGCCCGCCGCGAATTACCGCTTCCCGGCCGACCGCATACCGATGCGGCGGGCCACCTGCAGGCGCGACAACGACTTGAGCAATGCAATCCTTGCCCGCTCGAAATCGATGTCGCCTGCCGCCGATGCCAGCCGGTCACGCGCGCGTCCGGCGGCCGCCTCGGCCCGTTCCAGGTCGATCTCGTCCGCTCGCTCCGCGGTCCGCGCCAGGATCCGGATCCGGTCCGGCAGCACCTCCGCGAAGCCGAACGCGGCATGGAGGTAAGTCGTATCGTTACCCCGCCGGAACCAGATCTCACCGACCTGGAGCTTCACCAGCAGCGGCGTATGCCCAGGCAGCACGCCGAGGTAGCCCTCGGCGCCCGGAAGACCGGCCTCGTCGACCGTCTCGTGGACGATCGCCCGATCCGGGGTCACGATCTCGATGGTCAGGTGCGACGGCAGGGACATCGGGTGCGCTCCCGGCGGCCTACGCGGCCGTCGACTGCTCCTCGGCGTTGGCGACCGCTTCCTCGATCGTGCCGACCATGTAGAACGCCTGTTCCGGCAGACCGTCGTGCTTGCCCTCGACGATCTCCTTGAAGCCGCGGACCGTATCCGCAATCGGCACGTACTTGCCTTCCTTGCCGGTGAACTGCTGGGCGACGAAGAACGGCTGCGACAGGAACTTCTCGATCTTGCGAGCGCGGGAGACGGCGAGCTTGTCGTCTTCGGAGAGC
Organism: Vicinamibacterales bacterium; assembly: GCA_964291605.2. Taxonomy (GTDB): domain Bacteria; phylum Acidobacteriota; class Vicinamibacteria; order Vicinamibacterales; family UBA8438; genus WTFV01. Next base: position 60,271 of record OZ219745.1, read on the forward strand.
TCGTCGATCCCCAGAATCGCGATGATGTCCTGCAAGTCCTTGTAGCGCTGCAGCACCTGCTTTACAGCGCGCGCGACATTGTAATGCTCCTCGCCGATGACGCGCGGGTCGAGAATGCGTGACGTGGAAGCGAGCGGATCGACCGCCGGGTAGATGCCCAGCTCGACGATGCGCCGCGACAGGTTCGTGGTCGCGTCGAGATGGGCGAACGTCGTGGCCGGCGCCGGATCGGTGTAGTCGTCGGCGGGCACGTAGATGGCCTGCACCGACGTGATCGAACCCTTCCGGGTCGACGTGATCCGCTCCTGCAGGGCGCCCATCTCGGTCAGCAGCGTCGGCTGGTAGCCGACCGCCGAAGGCATCCGGCCGAGCAGGGCCGAGACTTCCGATCCCGCCTGTGTGAACCGGAAGATGTTGTCGATGAACAGGAGCACATCCTTGCCCTCGGCGTCACGGAAGTACTCCGCCACGGTCAACGCGCTGAGGCCGACTCGAAGGCGCGCACCGGGCGGCTCGGTCATTTGCCCGTAAATCAGCGCCGCGCGGGATTTCTCGGGATCGTTCAGGGTGACGACGCCGCTCTCCTGGAACTCGAGCCACAGGTCGTTGCCTTCGCGGGTCCGTTCTCCGACCCCGCCGAACACAGACACGCCGCCGTGCTTGAGAGCGATGTTGTGGATGAGTTCCTGGATGATGACCGTCTTGCCGACGCCGGCGCCGCCGAAGAGTCCGATCTTGCCGCCCTGCAGGTAGGGCTCGAGCAAGTCGATGACCTTGATTCCGGTCTCGAACATCTTGAGCTCGGTGGACTGATCCTCCAGGCTGGGCGCCGCCCGGTGAATGGGCCAGCGTTCTTCGGCCTCCACGGGTTGGTCCGGGAAGTCCACCGGCTCGCCGAGCACGTTCAGCACCCGGCCGAGGGTCTGCGGCCCGACCGGCATGGAGATCGGCGCCCCGGTATCGACAGCGGCCATCCCGCGCTGCATCCCGTCCGTCGGCTTCATCGCGACGGCCCTGACGCGCCCCTCGCCCAGGTGCTGCTCTACCTCGGCGATCACGTCGATCGCCTCGGCGCCCTCGGTCTTCGAGCGGATCTGCAGAGCGTTGTAGATCGGCGGAAGATATCCGCCCTCGAACTCGACATCGACCACCGGGCCGATGACCTGCACGACCCGACCGACCTTGTTTCCTGACGCCATCGTCCGGCTCTCCCCGATGTCCCGTTTGTCCAGTCAGCGTCGCCTGCGTTCCCGCGACTTGTCGGCCGCGGTTCTCCGAACAGCGCCGCCGGCGCCTGCACGCTCGCGACGGCGCCGATTCCCGGTGATCTCTCTGCCCGCTACAACGCCTCCGCGCCCGACACGACTTCGATCAGCTCACGGGTGATCGCCGCCTGCCGCACCTTGTTCATGTGCAGGGTCAGCCCGTCGATCATCTCGCCCGCGTTGCGGGTCGCCGCATCCATCGCGGTCATCCGGGCCGCGTGCTCGGCGGCAGCCGATTCGAGCAATGCGCGGAAGAACTGCGTCTCCACGTGATGCGGCAGCAGGTCCGAGAAAATCTGCTCCGCCGGCGGCTCGAACAGGTAGTCCGCCGGCACCTCGTCGGCCTCTTCTTCCGACACATCCAGCGCCGGGATCGGCAACACCTGATCGACCACGACCTGCTGCTGCAGCACGCTCTTGAACTCGTTGTAGAGGAGCGACACGCCGGATGCCGCGCCGGCGGTGTACTGCTCTATCGCCGTCTCGGCCATCGCCTCCGCGTGGCTGTACCGCAGGTCGTTGAAGAGGTTCACCTGCTGGAAACGGATGTCGATGCCGCGACGCACGAAGAAGTCGCGCCCCTTGCGGCCGACCAGCCCCATCGCCACCTTCCGCTCCGCCTCGACGGCATAGCGGGTCGCCTCTCGAATGAGGTTCGAGTTGAAGCTGCCGCACAGTCCCTTGTCCGCGGTAACGACGAACAGCAGAATCGGCGCGTCCGGAGTCACCGACGGCGACAGCAGCGGATGCGTGGCGGCAGCGCCCGTCCGCGTGGCGAGATCGCTCAGCACGCGCTGCATTAACCGGGCGAACGGGCGGGCGCCGACGATGCGGTCCTGGGCCCGGCGCAGCTTCGACGCGGCGACGGTCTTCATCGCCTTCGTGATCTGCTCGGTGGACTTGACGGCGCGGATACGGCGCCGGAGATCGATGAGTGACGGCATCGCTCGCCTGCGCTACGCGGCCGCGCCCTGGCGGGCCGCGACGAACTGCTCGCTGAATTCCCGGATTGCGGCCTCGACCGCGGCATCGAGATCCTTGCTCAGGGCCTTCTCGGCCGCGAGGCGGGCAACCGCGTCCCCGTGCCGGGTCTCCATGAACCGGTACAGTTCCGTCTCGAACGCCGCGACGTCGCTCTCGGCCACGTTGTCCAGGAAGCCCCTCGTTCCGGCGAAGAGAATGAGCACCTGCTTCTCCACCGGCAGCGGCGCGTACTGCGGTTGCTTCAGCGCCTCCACCAGCCGGCGGCCGCGGTTGAGCTGCTGCTGGGTAGCCTTGTCCAGGTCGCTTCCGAACTGCGCGAACGCCTGCAGCTCGCGGAACTGCGCGAGGTCGAGCCGCAGTGTGCCGGCGACCTGGCGCATCGCCTTGATCTGGGCCGACCCGCCGACGCGCGACACCGAGTTGCCGACGTTGATGGCCGGCCGGATACCCTGGTGGAAGAGATCCGACTCGAGGAAGATCTGCCCGTCGGTAATCGAGATGACGTTGGTCGGGATATAGGCCGACAGGTCCCCGGCCTGCGTCTCGATGATCGGCAGTGCGGTCAGCGAGCCGCCTCCGTTGTCGGCGTTCAGCTTCGCAGCCCGCTCCAGCAGGCGCGAGTGCAGGTAGAACACGTCGCCCGGGAACGCCTCCCGGCCCGGCGGCCGGCGCAGGAGCAACGAGATCTCGCGGTACGCCTGCGCGTGCTTCGACAGGTCGTCGTATATGCACAGCGCGTGGCGCCCGCTGTCGCGGAAGAACTCGCCGAGCGCGCAGGCGGAGTACGGACTGATATACAGCAACGGCGCGGGATCCGACGCGGCCGCCGCGACCACGACCGTGTACTCCATCGCGCCTTCGTCCTCGAGCGTCTTGACCACCTGCGCGATGGTCGACTGCTTCTGCCCGATGGCGTTGTAGATGCAGACTACGTCGAGTCCCTTCTGGTTGATGATCGTGTCGACCGCCACCGCCGTCTTCCCGGTCTGCCGGTCCCCGATGATCAGCTCGCGCTGTCCGCGGCCGATGGGAATCATGGCGTCGATCGCCTTCAGCCCGGTCTGGAGCGGCTCCTTCACGGGCTGGCGATCGACCACGCCGGGCGCAATCCGCTCGACGGGCGACTGCTGCTCGGTGGCGATCGGGCCCTTGCCGTCCAGGGGTTGCCCGAGGGCGTTGACCACCCGACCGAGCATCGCGTCGCCGACGGGAACGGACATGACGCGCCCGGTCCGCTTGACGGTGTCGCCTTCCTTGATTTCCGTCGATTCGCCGAGCAACACGGCGCCGACCCCGTCCTCCTCGAGGTTCAGGGCGATGCCGAAGATCCCGTGCGGGAACTCGAGCATCTCGGTGGCCATTGCCCGGTCGATGCCGTGCAGCCGGGCGATGCCGTCGCCCACCGACACGACCGTGCCGACCTCCGCGACATCGACGTCGAGCGAGTAGTCGCCGAGTTGTTCCTTGATGATCCTGGAGATCTCGTCTGCTTTTATTGCCATCGGTCCTGTGCTGCCGTCACGCGGTCATGAAGCGCTGCCTGAGACGGTCGAGGTGATGCGCGAGGCTGCCGTCGAAGACCGTACCGCCGATCTGGGTCACCATGCCGCCCACCAGCCCCTCGTCCACCGAGGCCTCGACCTCCACCTGTCGGCCGGTCGCCGCATTGAGCTTCCGGCTGATGGACGCGGCGCGCTTCCTGCCCAGCGGCTCGGCGGTCGTGACACGAGCGCGCACGACTCCGAGATGGTCCCTCAAGCGTTCCCGAAACACCGCCAGCAGGACCGGCAACAGGTGGAGCCGGCCCCGCTCGGCGAGCATCAGGAGCAGCCGCTTGACCACGTCCGCGGTCTTCGGCGTCCGGTCGAGTATGGCCGCGACGATCGCTCTCTTCACCGCGGGGGATATGGCCCGGTTGCGCACGACCTGCCCGAGCGTCTCGTGACCGTTCACGAGCTCCTGAAACGCCGCGAGATCCCGTTCGGTCCGCTGCGGATCGCCGCTGTCGAGGCTGACCTCGAACAGCGCCCGCGCGTACCGAGTTGCTGCCGCCTGTTCCGTCATTGCTTCGCGCGTTTCTGATCGTTTGGAGCGAAGGTAGGTTGAACCAGCGCCGGGCCAAACGGTCCTTTATAACATTTTGCCCGCTCGGCGGGCAAGGCGGGCCGCGCATCTCAACCCCGGGTCAGGTGCTCGTACAGTCGCTGCAACTCGTTCTCCGACGAATAGGCGATCTCGATCCGGCCGCGCTTTCCGCGTTGCACGATTCGGACGCGCGTGCCGAGCGAGAGGCGCAGGCGCTCCTCCGCGGCGCGCACGTGGACGTCGGCGGGGGGCTCGTCGGACGTCCGTTCGGGTTTCGGGGCGCCCGCCTGCTTGACGATCTCCTCCGCGGCACGAACCGACAGATCGCCCTCGCGAATCCTGCGCGCCAGGGCGATTTGCTCGTCCGCGTCGCGCAGGCCGGCGATCGCGCGCGCGTGGCCCATGCTCAGGCGGCCGGTGGCCACGTCGTTCTGCACCTCGGGCGGGAGACCCAGCAGTCGCTGGTAGTTCGCCACCGTGGCCCTCTCCTTGCCCACGGCGTCGGCAATCTGCTGCTGCGTCATGCCGAACTCGTCGGCAAGCTGCCGGTAGGCGGTGCCTTCCTCGATCGGGTTCAGGTTCTCGCGCTGGATGTTCTCGATCAGCGCCACTTCCAGGCGCCTGGTCCGGGGCATTTCGCGCACGACGACGGGGACCTGCAGCAGCCCGGCTCGTTGCGCGGCTCGCCAGCGACGCTCGCCGGCGACGATCTCGAAGCCCGGCTCCCCGTCCCGCTTCGTCACGACGATGGGTTGGATCACGCCGTGGGCCCGTATCGACTGGGCCAGCTCGTCCAGGTTCGCTTCCTCTATCGCCCGGCGCGGCTGATCCGGATTGGGCCGCAATAGATCGAGATCGACCTCCCGCGGCGCACCGTCCGGAACCGCCGGGTCGGCGGACCGTGTTTCGGGAAGCGGCTCGTCGGGAATCAACGCGCGCAGCCCGCGCCCGAGCGCCTTGCGCTTCTCAGCCACGGAGGACGCCTCCCGCGGGCATGGGCGCCGGGCGCGTGCATGCCAGGAACTCGCGAGCCAGCGCCAGGTAGGCTTCGGCGCCCTTCGATCGCACGTCGTACAGGATCACGGGAACCCCGTGGCCCGGGGCCTCGCCCAGCCGCACATTACGGGGAATCGTGGTCTCGAAGACCTTGTTGCCGAAGACACCCTGCACTTCGGCCGCAACCTCCTTCCCGAGATTCGTTCGGAGATCGGTCATCGTGAGGACTACGCCGGAGATCTCGAGGCTGCGGTTGAACGCGTCCTTGACCTGCTTCAAGGTTGCGGTCAGGGCCGCCAGACCCTCGAGCGCGAAGTACTCGCACACTACCGGAATGATCACCCCGTCGGCGGCGACCAACGTGTTGAGGGTGAGGAGTCCGAGCGACGGGGGCGTGTCGATCAGGATGTAGTCGTAGCGATCGCGCACCTGATCCAGCAGCAGACGCAATCGCTGTTCCCGGCGCGCGGCATTGACGAGCTCTATCTCGGCGCCGACCAGCTCGTGATCCGACGGCAGCAGCGACAGTCCCGAAACGCCGGTGGAAACGATGTACTCCGCGACTGCGGGCGTCGACTCCTCCGTCAGGGCATCGTAAATGGTACCGGCGGGAGCGACGTTCCCCTTCTGGCCGACCCCGCTCGTCAGGTTCCCCTGCGGATCCATGTCGACCAACAGCACTGTCTGGTCTCCGAGAGCCAGCGACGCAGCGAGGTTGATCGCCGTCGTAGTCTTGCCGACTCCACCCTTCTGGTTCGCGATGGCGAATATGCGAGATCTCACGAACACGCCCTTTAGGGCGAATGCCAGAACGCGCCCTTGTGGATGGTTCGGCCGGGAACTGAGCCGCGATCGTACGCGCCCGCTCCTCCCGCGGTCAACTTGTGTTCCACGTGGAACGATCTGCTCCCTTCTACCCACCTCTCCACACCGGCGCTACCGCCGCGTGGCAAGGTGCGATCAGGCAGCATCTGGTGCAGCGGGGCCTCTTCCTCGGTGGCCTCTCTATCCCAGCGCCTCGTCGATCTCGTCCACAACCCACTGCGCCGCTCCGCGAGGATTCTGCGCGTTCCTGATCGGACGACCAACCACCAGGTAGTCCGCCCCCAGCCGAATCGCTTCAGCCGGGGTGGTTCAACCGCTGGTGATCGTCCGCTTCCGCCCAGCTTGGACGAACGCCAGGGCTCACCAGCGTAACCTCCGGTCCGAACGCTGCACGACAAGCACCGATAGCAGTCCCCGAAACGATCAACCCATCGCATCCCGCGGCCAGCATCTCCCGGCCTCGATCCAGGATGTACTCCTCGGCGCTCAGGTCCGGCCGCCCAAAGTTCCCGGGGACGAGGCTCGACAACAACGGCACCATGAGAAACTGCGGAAAGGTCTCGCCGCCGCGAGCCCTTCGCCCGGCTGCGAGACTGTGCCGCGTGAAGACGTCATCCCGACTCTCCGCCAGGGTGATGAACCGGACGCCAAGCTCCGAGGCGCGCTCGACAAAATCGCTGATCGTATTGCTGATGTCGCCCGCCATCTTCAGGTCGATGAAGATGCCGCGGCCATCGCGCCGTTCCCGGATCCGCTGCACCAAGCCGTACAGATCGCCGGCAAGAAACAGCCGCAGGCCGATCTTGAAGAAGGAGACGTTGTCCAGGACATCGACGAGCCGCTCCGCCTCCGTGTGCGTGCGCACGTCGAGAGCGACGATGAGACGGTCGCTTCCGCTTCTCGGAATTGCCTTTCCTCTCTCGGATACCGCCGCGATCTTGACAGCCCGTGGCGTGAGCTCCGTTGCAGTCGAGCGGCGATGCGCCTTCCCACGCCGACGCCTCACCGATCCATGTCCCCGTGGCGTCTCCACCGCGGCGGCGGCTCCGATCCCAAGCCGCTTTGTCGGCCCGGCACCGGCTCTGCTTGTCCGCGGCACCACCTTGCGCCGCATCCCGAGGACTGCCCTTGGCCCCGGGCGACCGCGCGGCCGGAATGGAATCTCTGTTCCACGTGGAACATCGTTCCACCTCTGGCGGCCCATTCGCGCTTCCGTTGTCCCTCTCGCCCGATCGCGAACCCGCCTCCTATTTGCCGGCTGCCCCGGAAACAATCACCAACTCGCTCCCGGCACCCTCCAGCAATACCCATTCCTTGTCCGCCGCTGCCAGGCCGGCTTCGTTACCGATCCTCCCCTGCGCGCCGGAGCGGAACGCCAACACCAACCCGCCCGGCTTCAGGAGGTCCCGCAACCCACCGTCGCCATCTGCAATTCGGACACCGCGCACCGTGACGACATCGTGTGCCTGTCGCATCTCCGGGCGTCGCACCAGCGCTTCGTACCGACAATTCTCCACCTCGACGCCGCCCAGCTTGAGTTCTCGCACCGCATGCCTCAGGAACGCCGCCTTTCGCACCCGGCTCTCGACCATTCGCAACGAGAGTCCCGGTCGCGCAATCTTCATCGGGATGGCCGGCGACCCGCCACCGGAGCCGATGTCCACCATCGACCTCGCTCCGGGCGGTACGTACCGAGCGGCGACCAACGGCTCGATGACCAGGCGCTCCAGGCCTCTGTCGCCACTATCGAGCGCCGTCAGGTTCATGTGCGCGTTCCAGCGAAACAGAAGAGCCACGTAGGTCGCCAGCCGCGTCCATCTCTCGTCTTCCAGGGTCAGCGACGCTCGCTCGCCCATGCTCCGCAGGCGGTCCGTCAACCGTTCTTCCGACACCTCCACTATGCGCTTACCCTCGCCCCGATCAGAGCGACCGCCGCCGGCGTAACGCCCGGCACCCGAAGTGCCTGCCCCAGGGTTTCCGGTCGTACCGCGCCCAGCCGCTCCGCGACCTCGCGAGAGAGGCCCGGCAGCCCCTCGTACGCGAATCCCCGCGGTATGCGGTGCCCCTCCATCCGGCGCGCCCTTTCGATCGTCGCGTTCTGTCGGTCCAGGTAGCCCGCGTACTTGAAGTGCGTTTCCACGCTCCACATGTCCACCTGCTCCTCGTCCGGGGCCACATCCAGCTGCAGCCGGCTGTTGCCCGTCAACTCGGCCAGCTTCGTGTCCTGCCGGCGAAGCGCTTGCGCTGCCCGTACCCTTGTCCCGTCCCGAAGGGTTACCGTCGCCCTCGACACCCGCTCCAGGTTCCGGTCGAATCTCGCCCGCCGCCGTTCGAACCGCACCCATCGCCGGTCGTTCACGAGCCCGACCTCGCGCCCTCGCTCCGTCAAGCGCAGGTCGGCGTTGTCAATCCGCAGCAGCAGACGGTACTCCGCTCGCGAGGTGAACATGCGATACGGCTCCAGGCATCCCCTTGTCGTCAGATCGTCCGCCAGAACGCCCAGATACGCCTCGTCCCGCCCCAGCACGAAGGGCTCCTCGCCGGCGACCGACCGCGCAGCATTGATTCCCGCGATGATGCCCTGCCCGGCCGCCTCTTCGTACCCGGATGTGCCGTTGACCTGGCCCGCCAAAAAGAGTCCCCTCACACCCCTTGCCTCGTAGGTCCGCGTCAGGGCCGTGGGCTGCACGAAGTCGTACTCCACCGCGTAACCCGGCCGCAGCATCACGGCGTCCTCCAGCCCCGGCAGCGCGCGCACCAACCTCTCCTGGACCTCCGCCGGCAGGCTCATCGAGTAACCGTTGACGTAGATCTCGTCGACGTCCAGCCCCTCCGGTTCCAGGAAGATGTGGTGCCGTTCGTGATGCGGAAACCGCATCACCTTGTCCTCGAGTGACGGGCAGTACCGCGGCCCGATGCCCTCGATCTGCCCGTTGTAGAGCGGCGACCGGTCGATATTCGACCGCACGATCTCGTGCACCCGCTCGGTCGTATGGATCTGGTGACAGACGACCTGCCGCCTCTCGATTCCGCCCGTCGTGAACGAGAATGGCACGGGCACCGCGTCGCCATGGGCTTCCTCGAAGCGTCTGAAGTCGATGCTCCGACGGTCGAGCCGCGGAGGAGTGCCCGTCTTCAAGCGCCCCCACGGCAGGCCGAGTTCCTTGAGCGACGCCGCCAGGTGGTGCGACGGCGGCTCTCCGGCCCGGCCGGCCGGCGTCTGCCTGTCGCCCACATGCACCAAGCCGTTCAGAAAGGTGCCCGTGGTCACCACGACCGTGCTTGCGAGAAGCCGCTCGCGGCCCACCGCTCCGTCCCCGGGCTCCAACTCGACCCCGGTAGCACGACCGCCGCGCACCAGCAGGCGACCCACGCGGCCGAGAATGCACGCGATCCGCTTCTCTCGACGCAGCGCGTCGGCGACCCATGCGCCGTAGCGCCGCTTGTCGGCCTGGGCGCGAGGCGACCGGACCGCCGGTCCGCGACTGCGGTTCAGGAGCTTGAACTGGATGCCGGTGGCGTCGATGGCCTCCCCCATCAGGCCGCCCAGCGCGTCGATCTCCCTGACCAGATGCCCCTTGGCCGTACCGCCTATCGCTGGATTGCACGGCATGTGCGCGACCGTCGCTTCCGAGAGCGTGCAGAGTCCCACGCTGCATCCCATGCGCGCCGCGGCGCGGGCCGCCTCCACTCCGGCGTGCCCGGCACCGACAACGATGACGTCGAACCGATCGCCCACGTGCCCCCCCGACTCACTTCCCGATACAGAATCGTTCGAAGATCCGTTCCAGGACGGCGTCCGGTGTGCGCTCTCCCGTAACTTCCTCGAACGCGCGCCGCGCCTCCGCGAGATCCGCAAGCAACAACTCCTCCGTGGCGCCGCGGGCCGCCGCGGTCGACGCCCGGCGGAGGGCCGCTTCGGCAACGGCAAGCAGGCCGATGTGACGGGCATTCGAAATGGCCGGGGTGTCCCTGTCCTGCGCCTCGGCCTCCAGGACACGCAGGAGCGCGCCGCGAATCGCATCCACGGAGCTGCCGTCGATCAGGCACGTCTCCTCCACGTAGTTCCAGTTGCCCGCCTCCGCCTGTTCCGACGGAGACCACGCGGCGGGAAGGTCCCGCTTGTTGACGACCACGAGCCGCGGACGGCCGGCTGTTTCCCCGAGCAGCAGCCGATCGTCGTCATCGAGCACCCGGGACCGGTCCAGCAGTACTACGACGGCCGTCGCCACCTCGACCGCTCCGCGCGCACGATTCACCCCCTCGGCCTCCACCGTGTCCGTCGTGGACCGAATCCCGGCCGTGTCGACGAGAGTCACCGGGATTCCCTCCAGGTGGACCGTCTCGGTCACCATGTCCCTGGTGGTCCCGGCGGCGTCGGAAACAATAGTCCTCTGCACGCCGCACAGGGCATTGAAAAGAGACGACTTGCCCACGTTCGGCTTGCCGGCGACGGTCACCTGGCACCCCTCCCGAATCAAGCGGCCCCGGCGAGACGCGTCGATGAGTCCTCGTACCCGATCGGCCAGACTCCCAGCCTCCAACCCCGCGGCCCTGGCATCGACGAAGTGATAGCCCTCCTCGGGGAAATCCAGCGATGCCTCGAGGCGAGCGACGAGGTCGAACAGAACCTGCTCGATGGCGCCGATGGCCGCCGTGGCGGTCCCTTCGAGCTGATCGAAGGCGACACGCGCCTGCCGTGGCGTCACCGCGGTCACGAGGTCGTGAATCGCTTCCGCCTGGACCAGGTCGATCCGCCCGCCGAGGAACGCCCGGAACGTGAACTCTCCCGGTTCGGCCAGCCTGGCTCCCGCCACCGTCGCGGCTTCGACGATCCGCCTGAGGACCACCGGGCTTCCGTGGGCGCTGATTTCGATGACGTCCTCGCCGGTATAGGAGCGCGGACCGGGAAAGTAGGTGGCCAGTACCCGATCGATAGCTCGGCCGCCGGCGGGGTCGAGCGCTTCGGTCAGCGTAGCCCGGCGCGGCTCCAGACATGCGGGTCCCGAGAGAACCGCCCCCGCGATCTGCACCGCCCTCGCACCGCTCATCCGGACGATACCGATTCCGCCCGGCCCCGGTGGCGTCGCAATGGCCACTATCGTGTCATCGGTGGCAAACATCGGCGTCTACGCCCAGGAGAGCTCGCGGTGAAGACGCCGCGTGGCACCTGGGTGCGGCGAGGCGCCCGGGCGGCGAAGGCGTGACGCGGGGGCGGCGCCACGCGAGTTCTTGCCTTCGCGCAAACCTCCCGGCACCAGCGTCCCGAAACGCCTCGCTGCCTCGGCGTTTCGGCCTATCCCCCCGCTCCATGACCGTGCGCCGCGGCACTTCGCTTCGCTGCGTCCTGCGGCGCAGAACTTCTGGCGCGCCCCCGGCGGTACACGCCTGGGATCTCTCAATCGCCGGGTGCGATGAGAACGGTCTTCATGAAAGCGTCCCCGATGCTCTCCGACGACACGCCCGGGATGTCGGCGACGGCGAGGTGGACGATTCGCCGCGCGTACGGATTGAGAGGTCCGATCTCCTGCGGCTCGCCGGTCTCGCGGGCCCGGCCGGCCAGTATCTTCGCCGACTTGCGCAGCTCGCCGTCCTTGCCCTTCCGGTAGTCGAGGCAGTCCACGACGATGTGCCCCCGCTCGTGCTCGCGCCGAAAGGCAGCGTTGACGACGTGCTGCAGGGCGTCGAGACCCGCGGCCTTGCGCTGGAGGAACACCTCGGCGCCCTCTCCGGTCAGACACACCCGCGTGCCGTCCTCGATCTCCTCGACGTCGACCTGCAGCGTCAAGCCCATGGCCCGACCGATCTCCTTCACGAAGTCGCCCATCCGTGCGTCGAGAGCGTCGCTCACTGTGCCTTTGCCTTTCTTCCTTGTCCACCCGCCCTGCCGCTCTTCTTGCCGCGGCGTTCAGCCGGCGCGTTGCCGCGGCGTTCGGCCGGCGTGTTGCCGCGGCGTTCGGCCGGAGAGCTTACGCGGCGTTCGGCCGCCGGGCGCACGGTGCGCACCTTCGGAGGACCGATCACGCGATTCGTCACGACAGTCTGCAGAATGCCGATCACGTTGCTGGTCAGCCAGTACAGAACCAGCCCGCTCGGCGCCCAGACGAACATGAACGTGAAGACCACCGGCATGAGCATCATGATCTTCTGCTGCATCGGGTCGGCCTGCGTCGGCGTCATCTTCTGCTGCAGCACCATCGAGGCGCCCATGACGATCGGCGTGATGTAGAGGGGGTCCTCCACGGACAGGTCGGTAATCCATCCGATGAACGGCTCGCCACGAATCTCTACGGCCGACCGCAGAAGGCTGAAGAACGCGAAGAGAATGGGAAAGGTCAGGAGCATCGGCAGGCACCCGCTCGCGGGGTTCACGCCGCGATCCCTGTAGAGCGCCATGATCTCCTGGTTCATCTTCTGCTTGTCCGGATCGGTCGCCTTCAGGTGGGAGTACCGCTCCTGGATCGCCTTCATCTCCGGCTGCACCTCTTGCATCTTGCGCATGGAGACGACGCTCTTGTGACGCAGCGGGAAGATGACGATGTTCACCAGCACGGTGAGGATGATGATTGCCCAGCCCCAATTCGCAACGTAGTCGTGGATCCAGGTGAGCGACCGGTGCAGCGGGACCACGAGCCAGCCCAGCCACCCGAAGTCGATGGACCTGGTGAGCGCCGCGTCGACCCGCTCCAGCGCGTCGAACTCCTTCGGTCCGATGAAAAACGGCAGGTCGATGCCCTCGCCCGGCGGCTGCAGGCTGAAAGCCATCAACTCACGCGACGGGCCGTCGGGCGCCAGCGGCGGCAACGGGACGTAGCGGTACGCGATCTCCGCCTCTTGCCTCCCCAGCAGCGCGACTGCGACGAAGTAGTGGTTGTCGACGCCGGCGAACCCGATCTGCCCGCGGTACGACGGGCGGCCGGCCACGTCCGACGCGGTCGGCCGGGTCATCCCTTCCTCCTCAAGGCCCTCCACGGTCAGGAGCCGGCCGAAGATGACGCCCCGCGGACCCTCGCGGTAGACCATTCCGGTGCTCGACGACTCCACGCCGCCGAGGGCCGGGCCCCACCCGATTGCCGGGGACAGGCGCCGGTCGTCCAGAAACGCGTTGGCGCGGAAGCGAACGACATAGCCGCGGGCAGCCGGCTCGAATTCGTACTCCTTGGTAATCCGCAAGCCCGAGGAATCCGTGAACTCGAAAGCGAGTGTCTCGGCACGGTCGGCGAGGGACACACCGGCGGCGCTCGGTCGAAACAGCGCTTCCGCGGCGCGCGCCGTCAACTCCGGATCCTGGAACAGCAAGGAGAACGGGGGAAGCTCCCCAGGCGGCAATTCCGCCGGTACGAGGTCGATCCGCCGACCCGTCTCCGGGTCCAGGTGCTCCCTGAGCTCCCATCGGACGGGAGACGCCCCACGGTTCGCGAAGACCGCGCGAACGCGCTCGCTCTCGAACACGATGTCCCGGGGCTCCGTATCGGCGATCACCGGCGTTATCTCGGCGCCGGGGCTACTGTCCGCGGCGGTGTCCGGTTCGGTCGCAACGGGTGCGGCCTCTGCTGTCGACGGCGGGTCGGACGTGACGCCAGGAGCGGGACGCGCCGGCGCCGGCGTCCCTGTCTCCCCCGTGTCGGGCGGCGGCATCGGCGGCGGTACCACGAGGCTCTGGTACACGAGCAACACCAGGAGGGACAGGAGAAAGGCGAGCAGAACTCTTCGTTCCATGCGTTGTGCCTGAATCTGTATGTTTGGCGGCGTGCGCCTTATCGTGCATTCCCGCGCCGCCCGGGCGGCACGGGAACCTGGTCGAGCCCTCCGCGGCACAGCGGATGGCAGCGAGCCAGCCGGCATGCAGCCAGCCAGCCGCCGCGCACGGCTCCGTGCCGTGCGACCGCCTCTGCCGCGTACGCAGAGCACGACGGCACGAACCGACAGTACCCCCCAAGTACCTGAGAAAACGTCACCTGGTAGGACCTAATCGCTGCCAGCAACAGGCGCGCGCCCGGAGACGGCTTCCGGCTTGCGCTGCGCCGACTGTCGGCGACGGGATCGTCCATGCCGCTCGAGTGTGGCACGATAGTCGGATTCGAGAGCCGAGAATCGAATGTCGGGAAACTCCGGCCGCAGCAGAGCAACAAGGTCGAATCCCGGTATGCCCTTGCGAACCCGGAATATCTCGCGCATCAGGCGCTTCGCCCGGTTACGCCGAACCGCGCCCCCTATTCGGCGCGTTGCGATGATGCCCAGCCTGCAGCGGTCGAGACCGTTTGGAAGCGTGAACAGGGTCAGGTAGCGGCCCCGGACGCGGAGGCCCTGCCGCTGAACGCCGAGGAACTCCCGGCGCCGCCGAATCCGGTCGTGCCTCGACAGTGTACGATCCACGATCCACGCTGTCGCGAAGACCCCTCGACCGGCAGTTGTACCCGATACCTCACGACACGGAAAGACGCTTCCGCCCCTTCGCGCGGCGCCGTCTCAGGATTTCCCTGCCGGCCTTGGTGCTCATTCGCTTGCGAAACCCGTGGGTCCGCTTGCGCCGCCGGTTGTTTGGCTGAAAAGTGCGCTTCATGCCCTCGTCGTTCCCGTCAATTCAAAGCCGTTCACCCGAGAACCGACCGTATCCCAAACGAACATCATAAAGGGTACCTCCAGCTCAAGTCAACGGCCGTCGAGCGTAGCTTGTGCCCTGTTTCACAAGTCGATTCCGGTTGTCGGTCACTGTGCGGCTGTGGTAAATTCTCGGTCCCCGGCAGTCAGATGTCCCTCCAGCGAGATTTCCACAGGGTGTGGAAGAAACTGTGGAAGTTTTGGGTTGTCCTAGGCTGCAGTTCCGCCTGAGCGGCGCGGCGGGGCCTGCCTCGGACGGAGCCGAGTTCCGGCTCTGGCAGGGTGATCGTCGCCGCACGTCCGCCAGCCGTCGCGGAGTCTCGACTGCGGCGGCCGGTCAAGGCTCTGCGCGCTCAAAATGGCGAACAACGTCTGGACGGAGCTTCTCGCACGCATCGAGACGAAGGTCAACCGTCACAGCTTCAACACCTGGTTCAGCCCGACGGTCTTCGTGCAGGACACGGGGGACCGCGTAACCGTCAGGGTACCCAGCGAGCTCTGCCGCAACTGGCTCACCAGGCACTACTCCGGCGTGATCACGGAAGCCACGGCAGAGGTTCAGCGCAGCGGCGTCAAGGTGGCGTTCGTGATCGACGCGGAGGTCGGTACCGTCACCCAGCACCCGACACCCAAACCTGCGGTAGCCCCGGCCCCGGCCGCGACGACCCGCGGACTCAACCCCCGCTACACCTTCGACACGTTCGTCGTCGGATCGTCGAACCAGTTCGCCCATGCCGCCGCGCTGGCCGTCGGCGAGGCGCCCTCCCGGTCGTACAACCCGCTGTACCTGTACGGCGGCGTCGGTCTCGGCAAGACGCACCTGATGCACGCGATCGGGCACTATCTTCTCGGTCAGATGCCCGACCTCAAGCTCACGTACATCTCGTCCGAGCGTTTCATGAACGAGATGATCAACGCCGTCCGCTACGACCGCACGCTTGACTTCAGGGAGCGCTACCGGAAGCTGGACGTCCTGATGGTCGACGACGTGCAGTTCCTGTCCGGCAAGGAGGGAACGCAGACCGAGTTCTTCCACACGTTCAACTCCCTGTACGACGCCCAGAAGCAGATCGTCATCAGCAGCGACTGCCCGCCGCACGAGATCCAGGCGCTCGAGGAGCGCCTCCGTTCGAGGTTCGAATGGGGGCTGATCGCCGACATCCAACCCCCGGATCTCGAGACGAAGGTGGCAATCCTGAAGAAGAAGGCCGAGGCCGAGGCGGTCCCCCTGCCCGACGACGTGGCGCTCTACATCGCCAGCGGGATCAAGTCCAACGTCCGCGAGCTGGAGGGCTCCCTGATCCGCCTCATCGCGTACGCCTCGCTGACCGGCAGCCCCGTTTCGCTCGCACTGGCCCAAGACGTGCTCCGCAACATACTGCACCGCGACGAACAGCGCGTCAGCATCGGAATGGTGCAGAAGTTCATCGCCAACTACTACCGGCTCAAGCTCGCCGACATCAAGGGCCGCAACAGTTCCAAGGCCGTGGCAGGTCCACGGCAGATCGCCATGTTCCTCTGCAGGACCCTCACCGACGCGTCGCTCCCGCAGATCGGCAAGAGCTTTGGCAGGGATCACTCCACGGTCGTTCACTCGATCCGCAAGGTCGAGGCGCAGTGCAAGACCGATCGCGAATTCCACAACCTGGTCAACAGCTTCATCGAGACGTTTCGCTAGCTCCTGCCGCAGCAGTCCTCCCCGGCGCCTCGGTTCTCCACAGCCGCCTCCGACCCGCTACCGGACCCCGAACTGTGGACGATGCCGCCGACGCCACCGGCCTGCCCGCGCCGCAGCCGGCATCAACACCGGGTTTCAGCGGTAAGTCATTGACCGGACGGCACTTGAAACGACTGTTCACACTTCCACAGACCTTCTGGATCCTGTTATAATCTAACGATCTTCATGATCCCGTACACGATCAACAAACACGGATTCGAGCTCTCCAGTCGAGGTCACCATCTCCATGGAACTGACCGTTCAGAAGAGCGATTTGCTGCACGAGCTCCAGCTCTGCCAGGGGATCGTCGAACGCAAGAACACCATTCCGATTCTCGGGAACGTCCTGCTTGAAACGAACGACGGCGGAAAGGTGCGGTTGCTTGCGACAGACCTCGAAGTAGGGCTGCGCAGCCAGTGTCCGGCGTCGGTTGCCCGCGCCGGGGCACTGACGATTCCGGCGAAGAAGCTCTTCGAGATCGTGCGGGCCCTTCCGGAAACCGAGATCACGATCGAAGCCGGGGCCGCGGGCTCCGTGAACCTGTCGGCGGAGCGATTCGATTCCCGGATGCAGACACTGCCCCGGGAGGATTATCCCACGTTGCCGGACCCGGGCGGCGATGTCGCCGAGACGGTCGGTCGGGAAGCCCTGCGGAGCATGGTGACGAGGACCCAGTTCGCGATTACCGGCGAGGATACGCGGTATTTTCTGAACGGCGCGTTGTTCGTGCTGAAGCCCCAGGAAATGAGCCTGATCGCCACCGACGGACACCGCCTGGCGCTCGCCACTGCGTCGCGGGAGGGGGGCGACGCCGGCGGCGAAGAAATACAGGCGATTCTGCCGCGAAAGACGCTCGGGGAGCTCTCCCGGTTGCTCGCCACCGGAGAGGGGGATATCCGATACACTCGCGGGGAGAGCCACCTGTTCTTCGAGATCGACGGCCGACAGCTAATCTCGCGGATGATCGACGCTCAGTTTCCCGCCTACGAGCGTGTGATTCCGACCGGCAACGACAACAGGGTCGAGTTCGAGCGAGATCGGATGGCCAGTGCGATCAGGCGTGTCGCGCTGCTGTCGAGCGAGCGTTCGCACGCGGTCAAGTTCCAGATTGCGGAGTCGTCGGCCGAAGTCGCCTCGAGCAGTCCGGAGCTGGGGGAAGCCAAGGAGGTGCTGCCGGTCGACTACGGCGGCGCCGATCTGGAAATCTGCTTCAACGCGCAGTACGTGCTCGATTTCCTCGCAGTGGCCGATACGGACAGTGTGACGTTGGAGCTCAAGGACGACAGAAGCCAGGCCGTCATGTACCCGTCCGGCGAGAAGGAAGCGTACACGTACGTGATCATGCCCATGCGCGTGTAGCGCCGTTCCCGGCCGCGGCCGACCTGCGGTGAGCGCCGCGAGCCACCAGCGGAAAGTGAATGACCCAACTCGATCCTGAAGCGGCGGGGAGTGCATCGCCTCCCGAGGCGAGCACCCCTGTTCCCGTACCCAGCGGCTCCGCTGCGCCGCAGGACGTTCCCGACGGCTACCGCGCCGAGCAGATCAAGGTCCTCGAAGGTCTGGACGCGGTCCGGAAACGACCGGCGATGTACATCGGCTCGACCGGCGTCCAGGGCCTCCATCATCTCGTGTACGAGGTCGTCGACAACTCGATCGACGAAGCGCTCGCCGGTTACTGCGACGCCGTGCGCGTCACGCTGCACATCGACGACTCGGTGACGATCGCCGACAACGGCCGGGGCATCCCGGTCGATCGCCACGCGAGCGGCAAATCTGCCGCGGAGGTCGTGCTCACCGTGCTCCACGCGGGCGGCAAGTTCGACAACGAGAGCTACAAGGTCTCCGGCGGCCTGCACGGTGTCGGCGTCTCGGTGGTCAATGCTCTGTCGCAGTCGCTGGACCTGGAGATCTGGAGGGACGGGCACGTCTATCGGCAGCAGTACGAGCGCGGCAGGCCGACGTCCGCGCTCGAGATGACGGGCCGCACGAAGCGCCGCGGCACGAAGATCACGTTCAAGGCGGACGACCGGATCTTCGAGACCGTCGAGTACAGCTTCGATACGCTGGCTCACCGGCTGCGAGAGCTGGCGTTCCTCAACGCAGGGGTCCGGATCACGCTCGACGACGAGCGCACCGGCAAGCATCACGAGTTCGCCTACGAGGGCGGAATCCGCTCGTTCGTCGAGTTCATCAACAAGAACAAGACGGTCGTCAACGGCACCCCCATCTACATGCACGGCGCCCGGGACGGCGTCGATGCCGAGATCGCGCTGCAGTGGAACGACGGCTACGCGGACACCGTGTACGCCTTTGCGAACAACATCAATACGCAGGAGGGCGGAACGCACCTGTCCGGTTTTCGCGCCGCCCTGACCCGCACCGTCAACAGCTACGCGAACCGGAACAACCTGGCTCGCGATCTGAAGGAGAGCATCGGCGGCGACGACATTCGTGAGGGCCTGGTCGTGGTCGTCAGCGTGAAGATTCCGCAGCCGCAGTTCGAGGGCCAGACCAAGACGAAACTGGGCAACACCGAGGTCAAGGGAATCGTCGAGGCGATTGTCAACGACCGGTTGGGCGCCTACCTGGAGGAGAATCCGGCGGTCGCGAAGCGGATCGTCAACAAGGCGATCGACGCGGCGCGCGCGCGCGAGGCGGCGCGCAAGGCGCGGGACCTGGTGCGGCGCAAAGGGGCGCTGGACAGCAGCGCGCTGCCGGGGAAGCTGGCCGATTGCCAGGAGCGCGACCCGGCCCGCAGCGAGATCTACATCGTGGAGGGGGAGTCGGCCGGCGGCTCGGCCAAGCAGGGACGGGACCGCCGCTTTCAGGCCATCCTTCCGATCAAGGGCAAGATCCTCAACGTGGAGAAGGCGCGGTTCGACAAGATGCTCGGCAGCGACGAGATCAAGACGATGATCGCGGCCCTTGGATGCGGTATCGGCCGGGAGGATTTCGATGTCTCCAAGCTGCGGTACCACCGCATCGTCATCATGACCGACGCCGACGTCGACGGCTCGCATATCCGCACGCTGCTGCTGACGTTCTTCTACCGCCAGATGCGGGAGCTGATCGAGCACGGCCACGTCTACATCGCGCAGCCGCCGCTGTATCGCGCCAAGCGCGGGCGGGCGGAGCACTACATCAAGGACGACCACGAGCTGGAGGCCTATCTCATCCGGCGCAGCAGCGAGTCGCGGGTGGTTCGCGTGCCGGGCACGGACCGCACCTACAGCGGCGAGGCTCTCGAGAGCATGCTCCGCCGGCTGATCTCGTTCCAGCGATTGCTTCAGGTGGTCGAGCGGCGGGGACCGAGCGCCGATATCGTCATGGCGGTGCTGGACCACGGCGCCCGGGACCGCACCTTCTTCGTCGATCGCGACCGCGTCGGCGCCGTCGGACGGGCTCTCGAGACGGAGGGTCGGGACGTCTCGATAGTCGATGACGAGGAACATGGCGCCTGCACTCTGGTGATAGACGATCGGCAGAACGGGTTCTCCCGGCGCCACACGGTCGGGGTCGACTTCGTGGAGGGAGCCGAGTACCGCGCGCTGCTCGCACACTACGGCGAAATCTCCTCCCTGCGCGGACCGCTGCTGGTCGGCGCCCGGGCGCAGGAGCCGGGAGCGAACGGCGACGTCGACGGGAACCCGAGCGATGCCGGCGACGGCGCCGAGGGTTCCCCGGCAACGGCCGCTGCCTCGGCCGGCAACGACGGACTCACCGAGGTCGCGTCGATCGAGCAGTTGGTCGATCACTTCATCGCCGCCGGAAAGCGGGGTGTCGCCATCAACCGCTACAAGGGGCTCGGCGAAATGAACCCGGATCAGCTCTGGACCACCACGATGAATCCCGAGAACCGCACGCTCCTGCAGGTGCGCGCGGAAGATGACGCCGAAGCCGACCACATGTTCACCACGCTGATGGGCGATCAGGTCGAGCCGCGCCGGAAGTTCATCCAGGACAACGCGCTGGACGTGAAGAACCTGGACATCTAGCCCCGCTACTCGCGCCGGGCCGCGCCGGCGGCGCCGTTCCGGCTTCCGATACCCGCAAGGAACTCCATGTCCGACGTCGAACGCCCGAACGTCCCCGTCACCATCGAAGACGAGATGCGCCGGTCCTACATGGACTACGCGATGAGCGTCATCATCGGGCGGGCGCTGCCCGATGTCCGGGACGGTCTCAAGCCGGCGCACCGGCGCGTCATCTACGGCATGCGCACGATGGGACTCGCTTCCAACCGTGCGTACCGCAAGTGCGCGAAGATCGTTGGCGAGGTGATGGGCAACTTCCATCCCCATGGGGACGCGTCCATCTACGACACGCTCGTCCGCCTGGCGCAGGGCTTCAACATGCGCTACCCGCTGGTCGACGGGCAGGGGAACTTCGGGTCGGTCGACGGGGATCCTCCCGCCGCGATGCGCTACACGGAAGCCCGGCTGCAGGCGCTGTCGGACGATCTGATGGCCGACCTCGACAGGGAGACGGTCGACTTCGTTCCCAACTACGACGAGACGACCGAGGAGCCGTCCGTCCTCCCCGCGCCGTTTCCGAACCTGCTCGTGAACGGCTCCGCCGGCATCGCCGTCGGCATGGCCACGAACATCCCCCCGCACAACCTGCGCGAGGTGATCGACGGCATCATCTGGGTCGCCGAGCACCGCGACGCGCCGCGAGAAGAGCAGATACGCGAGCTGCTGACGCTGATCCCGGGTCCCGACTTCCCCACCGGCGGGTTCATCGTCGGGCGTGCGGGCATCGTGCAGGCCTATCTGACCGGCCGCGGATCGATCACGATGCGGGCGCGCACCGAGATCGAGGAGGCGAAGAAGGGCGACCGGGTCGCGATCATCGTCAACGAGATCCCGTATCAGATCAACAAGTCACGGCTGCTCGAGAAGATTGCAGACCTGGTGCGCGAGAAGGTGGTCGAGGGGATCGCCGACCTGCGCGACGAGTCCGACCGCCGCGGCATGCGCATCGTGATCGAGCTGCGCCGGGGCGAGGTGCCGGAGGTCGTGCTGAACAACCTCTACAAGCACACGCCGCTGCAGACGTCGTTCGGAATCATTGCGCTGGCGATCGTGGCCGGCCGGCCGCGTGTGCTCCCGCTGCTCGATCTGGTCGAGCACTTCCTCGAATTTCGGCGGGAGGTGGTCCGGCGCCGTACCGAGCACGATCTTGCAAAGGCCGAAGCACGCATCCACATCCTGGAGGGCCTCAAGGTCGCGCTGGACCACCTGGATGCCGTCATCGCCCTGATTCGGGCCGCCCGGAGTCCCGCGGAGGCCAAACGCGGCCTCGTGGAGAGCTTCTCTCTCACCGAGATCCAGGCGCAGGCCATCCTCGACATGCAGCTCCAGCGCCTGACCGGCCTCGAACGCGAGAAGATTCTCGACGAGCTGGTGCAGCTCGCCGAGAAGATCCGCGAGTTGCGGGCCATCCTCGAGAACGAGTCCCTGTTGCTCGGAATCGTCCTCGACGAGCTGAAGGACGTCCGGAACAAGTACGGGGACGAGCGGCGCACCGAGATCATCGAAGGCGAGGACGGGGAGTTCAGCATCGAGGACCTGATCGCCGACGAGGACGTCGTAATCACGGCCAGCAACACGGGGTACATCAAGCGCACCGCGGTGACGCAGTACCGCAATCAGCGGCGGGGAGGCAAGGGGCGTATCGGCATGCGGACCCGGGAAGAGGACTTCCTGACCCACCTGTTCGTCGCGTCCACACATGCCTTCATCCTGATTTTCACGGACCGAGGCCGCGTCTATCCGCTCAAGGTCCACCGCATCCCCGACGTCGGACCCGCGGGGCGGGGGAAGGCCATTGCCAACCTGGTGGCGCTGGACCCGGAGGAGAAGATCGCCGCGCTGGAGACGCTCAGGGAGTTCCCCACCGATCCCGGCCGGCAGTTCGTCGCCATGGGGACACGGCGGGGCATCGTCAAGCGCGTAGACCTGAGCGCCTTTCGGCACGTGCGTGCGGGCGGCATCATCGCCATGGGTGTCGAGCCGGACGATGGTGTGGTCGGGGTCGAGCTGACCGACGGAGCGGGTGAGATCTTCATCGGCACCCGTACCGGCCAGGCCATCCGCTTCCCGCAGGCGGATGTCCGGCCGATGGGCCGCACCGCTCGCGGCGTCCGGGGAATTCGGCTGCGCCAGGGAGACGAGGTAGTGGCCATGACGGTCGTGCGCCCGGACAGCACGGTGCTGACGGTGACCGAGAACGGCTACGGCAAACGGACCGACCTCGAAGAATACCGCGTGCAATCGCGCGGGGGAGTCGGTATCATTAGCATCCAGGCGAGCGAGAGGAACGGCAGGGTCGCTGGCGTGGCCTGTGTCGACGGCGACGACGAGGTTCTGTTGATCACACAGCAGGGCAAGGTTCTCCGCATGGTCGCCCGGGACGCAAGGCCGATCGGTCGAGCCACCCAGGGGGTGCGGCTGATTGGGATCAGTGACGACGATCGTGTCGTCTCCGTGGCGAGGCTCGTCGAGAGAGAGGGCGATACACGCGAGGATGCCGGCGAGACGATTGACGAATCGGTCGCCGGCGACTAGGTCCGGTACCGGCGTTCGTGGCGAACGCCGGTCGCAGCAGTAAGGAGGCAGGGATGTCTCGTTCCATGGTCAAGAGGACATTGGTACTGATGGCGGTGGTCCTGTCCGGAGGACTGCTCGCCGCGGCATGCGGGGGAGGAGGCGACGAGCTGCTGATTGCGCGCTCCTTCTTCCAGGCTGCTCGGTTCGACGACCGAACCTCCCTCGGCAACATGTCGCTGGTGCCCTTCACGCCGCAGGACGACGGCATCGCGTCGAGCCCGGGCGTCGAGTTCGTCGGCGAGGAGGAGCGGCGCCCGCTCCAGATGATCGAGCTGAACCAGGCCCTCACCGAGACGCGGGACGGCGAGACCACCTTCCGCAACGACAAGAAGATGTACCAGGACAACAACGAGGAGTTGATCACCCTGGCCATCGAGTCGGGCCGCGAGGGCGAGGATCCGAGCAACGCCGACATCAGGCGCGCCGTCCAGGCCTGGACCGGTCGCACGGATGAGCGGGTGGCGAGGAACAACAACGCCGGACGGCGAGAGCACTTCGACGGGATTCGCAACTCCTGGAACACGCAGGTAGGCGAAGAGCGCGACTGGGCCCGCAGGGTCTCCGAGGCCCAGAACGCCCTCAACGACGAGCGGCGCATCGTGGACGTGAGCCTGTACGACTTCGTCCGCGATTCACCCGAACAGATCGACGTCATACAGTACGGCGGCGAGCTCATCACGAAGCAGTTCACGGTCACCGCGACGGTGACGCAGAACGAGGTCGGCGAAGAGCGGACGATGTGCTTCACGATCCAGAGGGCCGATCTGCACGACGTCCCGATGCCGAGTGCAGAGGAAGAAGGCGAAATGACGGAAGGCCTCGTCGAGGGCCGCTGGATCATCACGGACATCGACAAGACCAGCAACGCGCCCTGCGCCGGCCACGAAGCCGCGGATTAGCAACACCGCGGCGGTGTCGTCAGCGACAACGTCGGGGATTCCCAACGTTTGCCTCCCGAGGACGGCCGGGCCAGTTCTGGTGCCGGCCGCCCCCCCTCCTTCTGGCCCGCGTCGGGGGCGGGCATGGTGCTTCCTCGCCATTCTAGGCGGGGTCGGTTTCGTTGTTCGGGTCCGCCTTGGCCCGGCCGTACTTGCCCTTCCACTCGTCCAGATGCGTCCTGTCCGACAGCGGGACGTTCATCCGGTACGCCGCGCGCGCGATCGCGTGGGCGGCCACCGGGGCCGTGACCAGCAGGAAGATGATCGTCAGGCCCGCGATCGCGGTCTCGGCCGTGTTCCTGAAGTACAGGGCCGCTGCGCTGAACACCAGGCCCACGCCCAGCGTGCCCGCCTTGGTGGAGGCGTGCATGCGAATGAGCACGTCCGGCAGGCGCAGAATGCCGAGTCCGGCGACGAACAGGAAGAAGCCTCCGGCCAGGAGGCACGCGGCAATGATCAGCTCCCACCACGGGATGTCACCTGCCATCAGGTCCCTCCATTTCTTTCGTCGGCCCGTCTGTCGCGCTGGAGCAACTCGGTCGTTCGCTCGGCGTACCAGGCGAAGGCGACCGTCGCCAGGAAGGCCACCAGCGCCAGCGCCACGGCGATGTCGAGAAAGTCGGGCTCGCTGTGCGTGATTGCCAGGAGGCCCGCGAGAGCGACCGCCAGCACCGTGATGAGGTCGATCGAGACGACGCGGTCCGGCAGGCTCGGTCCCTTGATCAGGCGTACGAACGAGAAGACCAGTCCCAGCACGGTCAGGAACGTCGTGACGTCGACCGCCCAGCCGACGATCTGGGAGTGCTCGGCGAGGCCCGTCACTGCATGGCCTCCCAGACCAGGCGCTCGAAGCCCGTCTTGATCCTCCTGCGTGTCTCGTCCGGATCGTCGGCGAACATCTCGTGCACGTACAGCGTCTTCCCGTCGGGGCTGACGTCGAGGCTCAGCGAGCCGGGCGTCAACGAGATGAGGTTCGCCAGCACCGTGATCTGTATCGGCTCTTCGATGTCCAGCGGCACGGCCACGATGGCCGGGCGCGATCTGTGCGTGGGCGTGATCACGTCCCAGGCGACCTGAAGGCTCGAAACCGTGAGCTCATAGAGGAAATACGCGCCCAGGCGGGTCGCCAGCAGGATCCGCCTGGGGTAGGCGGTCTGCCCGTGCACGGGACTCGACAGGCTCAAGGCCGCGAACGCCAGGAGGAAGCCCCGGGCGAAGGTTCCCAGGTCGAAGGTCCCGAACAGCGCGCACCAGCCGCCGGCGAGCAGCAGGTTGATTTGGAAGAGCTTCATTCCGCGTCGTCTCCGTAACCGGGCGCGGTTGCCGCGACACCGTCCCGGTCGAGCACGGCTTCGACGTAGATCGACGGGTTCATCAACTCGGTGGCGGCTCGTTCTGCCAGCGCGTAGAGAGGCCGGGCGTAGAGACCGATGGCCAGCGTGATGGTCGCCAGCGTCGCGATGGGCGCGAGCAGCAGCCACCGCCGCCGCGGCGGGAACGAGGGCGGCGGCCCGGCCTCGTCGGGCCGAGCCTTCCAGAACGCGTTGAGCCAGATCTTGGTCATCGAAAAAACCGTCAGCAGACCCACGGCCAGCGCCACCCCTGCGAGGACGAATTCACCGCGCTCGACCGAAGCCTGGAGCAGCAGCAGCTTCGCCCAGAAGCCGGACAGCGGCGGGAAGCCCGCCAGCGAGAACGCCGGCACGAAGAACAGCGCCGCGAGCAGCGGCTTGTGGCGGTAGAGCCCGCCGAGCGTCTGCAGATCGGTGGATCCGGCCAGCCGATTCACGGCGCCCGAGACGAAAAAGAGGTTCGCTTTCACGATGATGTGGTGGATGACGTAGAAGATGCCGCCCAGCAACCCGAGCGTCGTGAAGAGCGCGAGGCCGAGGATCATGTATCCGATCTGGCTGATGATGTGGAACGACAGAATGCGCCTCAGCTCGTTCTGCGAGGCGGCCCCGAGGACGCCGGTCACCATGGTCAGGCCCGCCACCCAGAGCAGCAGCTCGTGCGTGTACCCGACGTCATTCCGGAAGATCAGCGTGAAGAAACGCATCAGCGCGTAGACGCCTACCTTCGTCAGCAGGCCGGAGAATACGGCCGAAACCGCGGTCTGCGGCGTGTGGTAGCTGGCCGGAAGCCAGAAAAAGAGCGGGAATACCGCCGACTTCAGGCCGAACGCGATGAGGAACACCATGGCGACGACGGTAAGCAACCCCTGGTCCTCGACTTCCTGCACCCGCACGTGCAGGTCCGCCATGTTGAGCGTGCCCGTCAATCCGTACAGCAGTCCGATGCCGCTCAGCAGCAGTGTCGTGGCGATCAGGCTCAGGGCCGCGTAGCGCACGGCGCCATCCAGTTGCGCGGGGCTGCCACCCAGTATCAGCAGGGCCAGCGACGCGATGAGCATGATCTCGAACCAGACGTAGAGATTGAAAACGTCGCCCGCCAGGAACGCGCCGCACACGCCCGCCAGCAACGCGTGCAGCAAGGGATGCAGGGCATGGGAGAGCCGGCTGGGCCGGATGTCTCCGAACGCGTAAATCACGGTCGCCAGTCCGATCAGGGCGGTGACCGCGACCATCGCTGCGCTCAGGTGATCGGCGACCAGCGTGATGCCGTAGGGCGCCGGCCACCGGCCGATCTGGACCGACGCGATACCGTCTCGCCACACGGTCGACAGCAGGCCCGCGGCCGCCCCCGAGAGACCGACGGCGCCGGCGAGGCTCACGGCTCTTTGCGTCCTCTCGCTGCCGCGGCCCGCGAAGCCGATCACGGCCGCGGACAACGGAATCACGATCGGGCAGACCAGCAGCCAGTTCAACCGACTGCCCTCTGTCTCGCATCCGCGTCCGCCGACGTAGGTTCCGCGGCCCGCATGTGGTCGGTGTCGACGGTTTTCAGCTCCTGGTAGGTCCGGAAGGCGAGCACCAGCGCGAACGTGAGCAGGCTGAAAGAGATCACGATCGCGGTCAGAATCAACGCTTGGGGTACAGCATTCGAGATGTCGGGGAGAGGCGCCGACTCTCCCGGTGCAATCAGCGGCGGCCTGGCTCGCGTCATGCCTCCGCTGGCGAAGATCACGAGATTGGCGCCATGGGAAAGCAGCGCCAGCCCGAAGATGAAGCGGACGAAGTTGCGGCTGAGCATCAGGTAGACGGTTGCCGCCATAAGAATGCCGACAATCACGGCGACGATTGGCTCCATCGGTGGTTTTCCCCGCTGTCGGCGTATCCCGCCTACTGCTCCTTGATTCCGAGGACGAAGGTCAGCACGACACCGATGACAACGAGGTAGACGCCGACGTCGAACATCACCGGCGTGCCGATCTTCAGCCCCGCGAGGGTTCCCCATTGCCCGGTGAGGAACGGGGCGGCGTCGCGGATCGATCCGACGAAGCCCGATGTGATTGCCACGGCGAGACCTGCGGCGCCAATCGCGCGGGGACCCGCGCGCAGTATCCCGCGAGCCGCCTGCGGACCGAAGACGAAAGCGTACAGGCTGAACGCGATCGACGCGACCAGCCCGCCGACGAAGCCGCCGCCGGGGTGCTCGTGTCCCCGCAGCAGCAGGAACACCGAGAACACGAGGATCAACGGGACCAGCCGGCGAGTGGTTTCCCGCAGGATCATGGTGTTCATGATGCTGCCGTGCCACTCGTGGGCGCGCGCGGCCGCTTCTCCCGCGGCCGGCGACCCAACGCCCTCGCGCTGCCGGGCGCCCGGCATCAGCAGGGCGAAGACAGCGGCGCCCGCGATCGCGAGCACCGTTATCTCCCCCAGGGTGTCGAGAGCACGGAAATCGACCAGGATCACGTTGACGATGTTTCGGCCCTGACCGCCCGGCACGGCGGTACGTTCGAAGTAATCCCGGAGTTCCGGCTGGGGAGGGGACCCGGTCACGGCGAGCAGCACCAGTGTGACGCTGATGCCGACCGTGACGGCGACGATGCCGTTGCGCAATCGCGCGGTCTTCGAAGGCCAGATCTCGTTGCGGAAGTCCGGGAGCTTCAGCAGCACGATGGCGACGATCACCGTGACGAGCGTCTCGACGACCAATTGCGTCATCGCGACGTCCGGGGCCCCGAAGGTGAGGAAGATCAGCGCCGTGGACAACCCCACCACGCCGAGTGCGCAGATTCCGAGCAGACGGGACCGGGAGCGGATTATCACGACCGACGCCGCGGCAACGAGGGCGGCGAGCGACCAATCGAGGAACGTTGCTTCCGCCAACCCCACGGGCCAGAAGGCCACGTTCTTGATCCAGGCCGTCAAGGCCAGGCTCAGTCCGAGCGTGGCGAAGACCACCAGCAGGTAATGCCGCTGGACGCCGGACTGCAGCCGGCGGGTCTGCCAGAGCGCGACGGCGGCGATTCCGTTCATGACCGCATCGTACGCGCGGTCGCCGCTGAGCGGAGCCAGTCGCTTGAGACCGGCGAGCGCTCGCATGACCGCTCCCCGCTTCCAGAAGCCGAGACCCGCCGCGGCCAGTGTCACGAGGGTCAGCACGAAGGCCGCGCCCGTGCTGTGCCAGGGAGCTTCCTCGACCTGCGGGGAGTGCCCGGTCACCATCGCTTCCGCGGGGACGAGCAGGCTCATGAACGGGAACTCCGGTGACAGCCCCCAATAGATGCCGGCGGCCCCGAGCACCACCGGCCCGCACCAGAGCGTCCAATGGCCTTCCTGCGCCGGCTTGCGGTAGTCGGGGCGCGGGCCGAAGAACGGCTTGATGGTGAGAACCATCGCGATGGTCGCGATTGGCGCGGCGGCGAAGAACACCGCCCATGGCAGGTAGGCGACAGTGTCGGGCGCCGAGCCGACGGTGTACAGCAGCTCCTTGCCGATGAAGCCGACCGAGGGTGGCACGCCGGCCATCGAAACGCACGCGGCGACCGCGGCGGCGAACGTGACGGGCATGGCCCTCGCCAGGCCTCCGAGCTGCGTCAGGTCGCGCGTGCCCGTTGCTTTCTCGATTGTCCCGGCAACCATGAACAGGGCCGCCTTGTAGAGGGCGTGCGCGACCAGAAATGCGAGTGCCGCCAGGAACCCCCGCGAAGGCTCGCCCTGCCCCGAGAGGGGCGACGACCCGAGGAACATGACGCACGTGCCGAGCGCCATGACCGTCGTGTAGGCCAGTACCTGCTTCAGATCGGACTTGCCCAGCGACACGAATGCCGAGTGCACCGCCGTCACCGCCCCCACGGCGGTCAGCGTCTGCATCCAGAGCTCCGTCCCGCCCAGCAGCGGCGTGAACCGAGCCAGCAGGAACACACCGGCTTTGACCATGGTCGCCGAGTGCAGGTAGGCCGACACCGGCGTCGGAGCCGCCATCGCGTTCGGCAGCCAGAAGTGGAACGGAACTGCGCGGACTTGGTGAAAGCCCCGAGCATGACCAGAACGACGACCGCCGTGTAGTGCGGGTGGTCTGCGAAGCTCTCTTGGCCGGCCAGCATCTCCCGCAGGCTGAAGGTGCCGACAGCCTGGCCCAGGATGACGAAGCCGGCCAGCATCGCCAGAGCGCCCGCGCCGGTCACGAGCAGTCCCTGCAGGGCGGAGCGTCTGGCCACGGCGTCCTCGTGCGAGTAGCCGATGAGCAGGAACGAGGTAATCGTGGTGAGTTCCCAGAAGACGAACAGCGCGACGAGGTTGTCGGACAGCACCACGCCGAGCATCGCGAGCATGAAGCTGACGAGAAAGAGAGTGAACCGGCCGCGTTGCCGATAGCCCTTCATGTACTCGTCGGCGAAAAGGAAAATGAAAGCGCCGATGCCCGTAATCAGCAAGGCGAACAGCAGACTCAGGCCGTCGACGACGATGCCGATGTCGATGCCCAGTTGGGGCAGCCAGGCCGCCTCCCAGACGAGGATTTCCCCGCTGGAGACGGCCGGAATCAGCGTGCAGAACCAGAAGAAGAGCACCACCGGCAGGGCGACGGCGAGACGCACGTATGCCGGGGTGGTCACGCTCGGTTCCTCGTCACTCGACCAAGGCGCCGTCGCAGGCCATCAGGTCGCGGTGCATCCAGAAGGGCAGGCAGCCCTGACCGAGCAGCCGGTCGTGGAAACGCAGCAGCGAGAAACCGTCCGCTTCGGACTCCTCGACGTCGGCGCGCAGCTTCTGCAGCATCAGCTTGCCCAGCGAGTACAGCACGTAGCCGGGATCGAAAGTGCCGCGCTCGGCTTCCTGCCGTGCGCTGGCCTCCTCGAGGTAGGCCTCCTCGCAGAAGAACCGGACCCCCTGCTCGACCGACAGGTCCTCGGTGTGCAACCGTATGCCGACGACGGTGCGGGCCAGGCGCACGAGCGCCTCCGCCAACTGGCCGAGCCGCGTCTCGGGATTGCCCCGCTCAAAGCCCTCGTCGAGGACCATCTGCTCGGCGTAGTGCGCCCAACCCTCGACGAACGAGTTCGCCGAAAAGAACCCGGACTTCCGGCAGGGAGACGAGACGGCGCGCAGGTGCTCGAAGTGCAGGAAGTGGCCGGGAAAGACCTCGTGCGCGGCAATCGAGGAAAGCGTCGCGTAGCTCACGTCGCGCAGGTGCTCCCGCTGCCGGGCCGCCGGCCACGACGGGTCGACGTTCGTGATGTAGTAGTACGCGGGGAGGGCTGCCGCTTCGAAGGGCCCCGGAGTCCAGAGGCTGGCCGTCGTCCAGCGCTGGAAATCCGGCGTCGGGCGCACCTCCACGCCGGCGTGCTCGGGCATGCTCACGATGCGTTTGCGGGTGAGGAACGTCTTGAGCGCCTCCACCTGCTCGCCTGCTTCGCGCACCAGCGCTTCCGGCGTCGGATGCCGGTCCTTCGTGCGGCGCCATGCCGTGTCCGGGTCCGGGTCGATCTCGACCGCGACCCGCGCGAAGGCGTCCTGCGCGGCATGCAACTCGCGCTGCGCGATGTCGAGCAGGCGGTCGGCTGGCAGGTCGATCCCCTCTTCGAGCCGCAACTTCTGCTCGAATCGCGCCCTGCCGAGCCGGAACGAGGCGCGGCTCTTCGGGGCGACGGCGTCTCGCAGATGGGCGATGTGCTCGCGCAGGGCGTCGCCGGCCTCCATGGAGGTGTCCGCCAGCACCCCGAGCAGGTGCATGTCCTCCAGGTCGCGAAACACCCGGGGCAGGTCCCGCTCGATGAACCCGAGAACGCCTTCGAACGACTCGATGCCGACCCGGACGAACAGGCCCGGCGCCTCGGTGACGTTCTGCCGCGCGGCCTCCAACAGCCGCGGCACCTGCCGCAGCTTCGAGCCGACACGCCGCGCGCGCTCCGCCAGATCCGCGTAGGCGAACAGCGTCTGTCCGGCGAGGCTGGTGGCCAGGAGGTCGGCGTAGTAGAGCGGGCTGCGTTGCCAGTCGCGGATCTCCTCGAGCGCGAACAGATGGCCGCGGATGCGATCGCCCAGCATGCGCCGCTCGAGCGCCTCTATCGGCGTGAGCGCCGAAGGACTGATGCCGTCGAGGCGGCGGGCCCAGCCGCCGAGCTCCCGGATGCGGTTGTCGATCGCGGAACGACTCAGGTCTTCCAGCAGGTCGTCGTGCGTGTGCACGCCGTCGGCGGCCGCCGCCGTCGGGTACATCTCGTACAGGTGGGCGAGATGTTCCTCGACGAAGTGCGAGAGAGGCTCCGAGACGTGGGCGGTCGTCGACTGGCGCATCGGAAGTGTCAAGCGGACGTTCAGGGTGCGTTGTACTCCTTGATGGTACAATACTGCGTCGCTCGGTCGTCTCGTGCGGCGGCCTGCTGAGATCTCGTGCCTTCTGCGCTCACGCCTGGCACGCTCCACATCGTGTCGACGCCCATCGGCAATCTCGAAGATGTGACCTATCGGGCCATCCGAGTGCTCCGCGGGGTCGATTTGATCGCGGCGGAGGACACCAGGCGGACGGCCCGTCTTCTCGACCACTACGGCATTGCGACGCGCTGCATCAGCCTGCACGAGCACAACGAGGCCCGCAGGACCGCGGGCCTGCTGGCGCGCCTGGCGGACGGTCAGACGTTGGCGATGGTGAGCGATGCGGGCACGCCGTTGATCTCCGATCCCGGCCGCAGGCTGGCGCGCGCGGCCATCGGGGCCGGCTTCCGCGTAGAGGCGATTCCGGGGGCGAGCGCCGTCCTGACCGCGCTGGTCGCGTCCGGACTGGCCGACGATTCCTTCACCTTCGCGGGGTTCCCACCGTATAGGTCTAAAGCCAGAAAACAGTGGTACGACGGGTTGGCGCGCGAGCCGCGGACCGTCGTGTTCTTCGAGGCGCCGCACCGGATCCGGGCTTCGCTGGCGGATCTCGAGGCTGTCGGCGGAAATCGGACGATTGCGGTCTGCCGGGAGATGACCAAGGCGCACGAGGAATTGGTCGTTGGACCGATATGCGATGTTCTCGACAGGTTGCGCGAGCCGCGCGGCGAGTTCACCATCGTCCTGCCGCGCGCCGAAGAGGTTGGCCGGTCACCGGCGGTGCCGCCAGAACCCGACCTGCTAAAGGAATTTGGGCAATTGACGGACAGCGGGGTTTCCCGGCGCGCATCGATTCGCTCGCTGGCCGCCAAGTACGACGTCTCGAGCCGGCAGGTGTACCGGGCGATAGAAGGCGCGCGAGAGCGAAATTGACCGAGCGGCACGTCCTGGTCCTCGCGGCCGGCAAGGGTACGCGCATGCGGTCCAGCCGTCCCAAGGTGCTCCATCGGCTGGCCGGATGCCCGCTGGTGGAGCATGTCCTGCGCGCGGCGGAGCCGCTGGGCGCCTCGTCGACGACGCTGGTCGTCGGACATCAGGCCGAAGCGGTCGAGAGCGAGCTTGCCGCAACGCGCGGCGGACTCGGTTTCGTGCGCCAGGAAGAGCAGCTCGGCACGGCACACGCCGTGCTGCAGACCGAGCCGGTGCTGGGCGGGAGAGGCGGCACCCTCGTCGTCCTGATGGGCGATGCGCCGCTCGTGTCGCCGGCGACCGCCCAAGCGCTTGCAGAAACGCACGAACGCGCCGGTGCGGCCGCGACCGTCCTCACGGCGACGCTCGAGCGGCCGTACGGCTACGGCCGCATCGTCCGCCGCGGCGGGCAGCTCGCCGAGGTGGTGGAGGAAGCGGACGCCACGCCCGAGCAACGCGCGCTCCGCGAGGTGAACAGCGGCATCTACGCGTTCGACCTGGCACCGCTGTTCCCCACGTTGCGATCGGTGCCGGAGGCAGGACCCAGGAACGAGCGCTACCTGCCGGGCATCCTGCGGCGGTACCGTGAACAGGGACTGACGATGGAAACCGTGGCCGCGGACGACCAGGAGATCCGCGGCATCAACAGCCGGCACGAGCTGGCGGAAGCAGGTTCCCTGATGCGTCACCGCAAGAACGAGGAACTGATGGCGGCCGGCGTGACCGTCGTCGATCCCGCAACCGCCTACGTCGACGTGGACGTCGAGGTCGGACCGGACACCGTGATCCATCCGGGCGTGATTCTCGAGGGGCGCACGTCCATCGGGGCCCGTTGCGAGCTGCACGCGGGGGTGCGGATCGTGAACTCTACCGTGGGCGACGACGTGACCGTCAGCAACCACTCGGTCATCGTCGACGCCGAGATCGCGCCCGCCGCCCGCGTGGGTCCGTTCGCGCACATCCGCCCCGGCTCGACCGTGGGCGAGCAGGCCAGGGTCGGCAACTTCGTCGAGATCAAGAAGGCGGCGCTCGGGGCCGGATCCAAGGCGGGCCACCTGAGCTACATCGGCGACGCCTCGGTGGGCGCCGGCGCGAACATCGGCGCCGGGACCATCACCTGCAACTTCGACGGCGCCGAGAAGCATCGCACGACCATCGGGGACGAGGCCTTCGTCGGCAGCGGGACGCAACTGATCGCGCCGGTCACCGTCGAGCGCGGCGCGTACGTCGCGGCCGGTTCCTGCATCACCGAGGACGTCCCGGCCGGCGCCCTCGCGGTGGCGCGGGGCAGGCAGGTGAACAAGGAAGGGCGCGCCGCGACCGTACGCGGGAAGGGCGCGGATTCGAGCCAGGAATAACACCATGTGTGGAATCGTGGGCTACGTCGGGACCAAGCCGGTCGTGCCGGTGCTGATCGGCGCGTTGCGGAGGCTCGAATACCGCGGCTACGACTCGGCCGGCATTGCGCTGGTGGCGGGCAACCGGATCGAGGTTCGGCGCAGCGCGGGAAAGCTCGAACGCCTGGAGCGGGCCATCCGGACCGATCCGGTGGACGGCGACTACGGCGTCGGGCATACGCGGTGGGCAACGCACGGGCGGCCGACCGAGGAGAACGCCCATCCGCACCGCGACTGCAGCGGGCAGCTCGTCGTGGTGCACAACGGGATCGTCGAGAACTACCTGGAGCTCAAACGCGAGCTGCAGCAGGCGGGCCACCGGTTCGAGACGGAGACCGACACCGAGGTCATCGCGCATCTGGTGGAACGGGAGTTGCGGCGCGACGGAATCGAGAATGCGGTGCGGCGCGCGCTGCGGAAACTGCGCGGCCTGTTCGGGGTGGTGCTGGTCCACGCCGAGGACCCGCACAAGATCGTTGCCGTGCGCAACGGCCCGCCGATAGTGGTCGGCATCGGCGACAACGAGTTTCTCGTGGCGTCGGACATTCCCGCCATCCTGGATCACACGCGCGACGTGGTCTTCCTCGGCGACCGGGAAATGGCCGTGATCACGCACGGCGGCGTCGAGTTCACCGACTTCACCGGCCGCGCCGTGTCGAAGGCCACGCAGCGCATCCAGTGGGACCCGGTCATGGCCGAGAAGGCCGGGTACAAGCACTTCATGCTCAAGGAGATCTTCGAGCAGCCGTGGGCCCTGCAGGAGACCATCCTCGGCCGCGTCTCGGAGGAGCGCGCGCAGGTGTTCCTGGGCGAGCTGGAGATCCCCGAGGCGACGCTGCGCGAGGTCGAGCAGGTGGTCCTGGTCGCCTGCGGCACGTCGTGGCACGCCGCCCTGGTGGGGAAGTTCCTCATCGAGCAGCTCGCCCGCTTCCGCGTCGAAGTCGACTACGGCTCGGAGTTCCGCTACCGCGATCCGATCGTCGGCGGCCGGACCCTGGCGGTGGTCATCACGCAGTCCGGGGAGACCGCCGACACGCTCGCCGCGCTGCGCGAGGCGCGGGGGAAGGGCGCCCGCAGCATCGCCATCTGCAACGTCGTCGGCAGCATGGCCACGCGCGAGTCCGACGGCACGGTCTACACCCACGCGGGGCCGGAGATAGGGGTCGCGTCGACCAAGGCGTTCACGTCGCAGTTGCTCGCGCTGCACTTGCTCGCGCTGCACCTGGCGCACGCCCGCGGGACCCTGGAGGCGTCCGCGGCGCGGGGGCTCATCGAGTCGATTGCTCATGTGCCCGTGCTCATCGAGCACGCGCTGAAGTCGGATGCGCTCATCCAGTCGGTCGCGAAGCGTTTCTACCGGAGCAAGAACTTCCTGTATCTCGGGCGCGGCGTGAACTATCCCATCGCGCTCGAGGGGGCCCTCAAGCTGAAGGAGGTCTCCTACATCCACGCCGAGGGCTACCCGGCCGGCGAGATGAAGCACGGCCCGATCGCGCTGATCGACGAGCACATGCCGGTGGTGGCGCTCGTGCCGCAGGACAACGTGTTCGAGAAGATGCGCGGGAACCTGCAGGAAGTGAAGGCGCGCGGCGGCTCCGTGATCGTCGTCACCGACGCGCCGTCGGAGGAGTTCGACGTGGTGCTCGATCGGGAGCGCGACTCCGTCATCCCGGTCCCGCCCACGCACCCGCTGCTGATGCCGATCCCGATGGTCGTGCCTCTCCAGCTCCTGGCCTACCACATCGCCGTGCTGCGGGGCTGCGACGTCGACCAGCCTCGCAACCTCGCGAAGAGCGTGACGGTTGAGTAGTCACACGGCGCCCGCGGCCGGAGCCGGCGGCGACGAGCTGCTGTCCGGTCTGAATCCCGAGCAGCGAGAGGCGGTGCTGCACCGCGACGGGCCGCTGCTGATCCTGGCCGGCGCCGGGTCCGGCAAGACGCGGGTCATCTGCTACCGGCTGGCCGCGCTCATCGGCGGCGGTCACGCGCTGCCCGAGCAGGTCCTGGCCGTCACCTTCACCAACAAGGCGGCCGAGGAGATGCGCGGCCGGGTCGAGCGGATCCTCGGCAGGACGGCGCCGCGTCTCTGGGTCGCGACGTTCCATGCCTTCTGTGCGCGGCTGCTGCGACGGGAGGGGCCGCACATCGGCCTGTCGCGCGACTTCGTCATCTACGACGGCGTCGACCAGCTCAACGTCGTGCGGCAGGTCATGAAGGACATGAACGTCGATCCGAAGATCGTGCCGCCCAAGGCCTTGCTGTCGCGCATCAGCCAGGCGAAGAACCGTCTCGAGAGCGTGGAAGACCTGCGCCGCACCGGGCGGAGCTTCGCCGACGAACAGCTCGCGTCGGTCTACGAGCGCTACGCCCAGGCACTGCGCGCCAGCCAGGCGCTCGACTTCGACGATCTGCTGCTGGAAACGGTGCGGCTGTTCAAGGAGTCGGACGAAGTGCGCACCCGGTACGCCGAGCGCTTCCGCTACGTCATGGTCGACGAGTACCAGGATACGAACCGGCCGCAGTACCTGCTGGTCCGCTACCTGGCCGAGCGGCACCGCAATCTCTGCGTGGTGGGCGACCCGGACCAGTCCATCTACAAGTGGCGCGGCGCGGACTTGCGCAACATCCTCGACTTCGAGAAGGACTTTCCCGAGACCACCGTCGTGCGCCTGGAGCGCAACTACCGGTCGACGCAGGTCATCCTGGACGCGGCGTCGGGACTCATCGCCCACAACCGGCAGCGCCGGGATAAGCGGCTCTACACGGAGAGCGGCGGGGGAGACCCCGTCGTCTTCCATCGCGCCAACGACGATATCGAGGAGGCCGACTTCATCCTCGCTCAGCTCCGCGGCGCCATGGCGGGCGCCAGCCGGGCGGCGGTGCTGTTCCGCACCAACGCGCAGTCGCGGGTGATCGAGGAGGCGCTGGGGCGTGCGGGCATCCGCTACCGCGTAGTCGGCGGAGTTCGCTTCTACGAACGCAAGGAGATCAAGGACGCACTGGCGTATCTGAAGCTGCTGCTGAACCCGGACGACGACGTCAGTCTGCGCCGCGTCGTCAACGTCCCGGCGCGGGGGATTGGCGCGGGCGTGATGGCCGGGCTGGAGGGCGTCGAGCCGCCGCCCGTGCACGACGCCCCGCTGTTCGACGCAGCGCCCGCGCCGGGCGCGCCCGAGGCGGGGTGGTCGCTCTGGAAGCGGCTGCGCCGCGCGACCGACGAGGAGCTGCTTCCCAAACGGGCCCTGACCGCGCTGTCGAAGTTCCGGACGCTGCTGGAGTCGCTGCAGGCGACCGTCTCGACGGGGTCGGTCTCCGAGACGCTCTCCGCGGTCCTCACCGAGAGCGGCTACGTCGCGGCGCTGCGCAAGGACGGCAGCGAGGAGGCCGAGAGCCGGCTGTCGAACCTGATGGAGCTGGTGTCGGCGGCCCAGGACTACGAGAAACGGGAGGACGACCCCAGCTTGAGCGGCTTCGTCGATGCGTACTCCCTGCAGTCGGAGGCGGACGAAGGGGAGGGGCCGGACGACGCATCCGTCTGGCTGATGACCCTGCACGCGGCCAAGGGGCTCGAGTTCCCGCTGGTGGTGCTGGCCGGGATGGAGGACGGGCTGTTCCCGCATTCGCGAACCCTGGACGACGAGGAGGGGCTGGAGGAGGAGCGGCGCCTCTGTTACGTCGGGATGACGCGGGCCGAGCGCCGGCTGGTGCTGACCGCGGCGGCCCGCCGGCGGCTGTTCGGCGAGTACCAGTCGACCGAGCCGTCTCGCTTCCTGTTCGAGATCCCGCCCGAGCTGGTCCGGGTGATCGAGCCGGTGTACAGCCCGCGGACACCCTCGGCCGGGTATGGTTACGACGACACGCCCCGGCGCCCCTACGGCGGCGGCCGGCGGCGCAAGGCCCCGTCCGAGCCGCCCGCCACCTTCTACGACGACGCGGACGAGGATCAGTCCGCGGAAGGCATCTCGCGCGGCGCGCGGGTGCGGCACCCGAAGTTCGGCATGGGCACGGTGGTGGGCGTCGAACCGGCCGGAGGCGACCTGAAGCTCTCCATCCGGTTCACCGGCATCGGCGTGAAGAAGATCCTGGCGCGCTACGCCAAGCTGGAGCGGCTGTAGGTGGGGCAATCACTGCCGGTCGCGCTCGTCTTGGCGGCCGCGCAGATAGGCGACATCCTCGGCTACCTTCGCGAGCGTGGGGCGCAAGTCGTCGGCTACGCGCGCGATAGCCGCGCGTAGCTCGGCATGCGCGGCATCGTTGCGGGTCTCGTAGTGCGCGTGGATGCGCCAGACGCCGAGCAGGACGGCGGCCCCGGTCAGCACGACGGAGATGAGCTCGGGCGTCATCTTGCCAGTGTACCCCCGGCTGCGGCCGAGCGGCCTGGGGCGCAAGGGCTACTTCGAGCCCGCCCGAACGTTGTCGCACCACCCTGTTCGCAACTAGAATGCATGGCTGGCTTGATTCGGCGTTACGAGGGTGCCGAACCGCCCTGACCGATTGGGACGATGCCGCTGTACGAGTACGAGTGCAACGACTGCGCACACCGCTTCGAGCGGATCCAGAAGTTTTCCGATCCGCTCGTGTCGAGTTGTCCCGTCTGCGACGGCGACGTCCGCAAGCTGCTGTCGTCGCCCGCCATCCAGTTCAAGGGGACCGGGTGGTACGTCACCGACTACGCCAGGAAGGATGGCGGCGAGGCGAAGGACGGCGGCGAGGCGAAGGCGGCCGGCGACGCGAAGCGCGACGGCAAGAAGGACGCCAACGGCAAGGACTCCGGCGCCTCCACATCGAAGGGCGCCTCGTCCTCGACGTCGAAGACGGCGTCGACCGCGTCGCCGACCAGGCCCACGTCGGGCTCGCCCGCCGCGCGCTAGCGGCACCCGCTCGACCTGTCGCCGAGGTCGCCTCTCTCAGCCCCTGGTCGCCGGTTCGGTCAGGCTGTCGAGCGCTTCCTGCAGATCCGCGGTCAAGGCCGGCTGCTTCGCCGCGAAGTGGATGGTGGCCCGCAGGAATCCGCTGCGGTTGCCGGCGTCGAGCCGCGTCCCGTGCAGCGCGCAGGCGTAGATCGGCCGGGTCCGCAGCAGGCGGCGCAGCCCGTCGGTCAACTGGATCTCGCCCCCGGCGCCGCGCTCCGTCGATTCGAGAATGTCGAAGACGTCGGGCGTGAGCACGTAGCGGCCGACGATGGCGAGATCGGACGGTGCGTCGGCCACGGCCGGCTTCTCGACCAGGTCGGTCACGCGGAACACGCCGTCGCCGACCGGCTCGGCCGCGATGATGCCGTAACGGTCCACGGCGGCCCGCGGCACGCGCTCGACCAGCAGGACGGGACCGTCGCAGGTGGCGAAGACGTCGAGCATCTGGCCGAGGGCCGGCGGCTCGGCGTCGATGATGTCGTCGGGCAGCAGGACCGCGAACGGCTTGTTCCCGACGGCGTCGCGGCCGCACAGCACCGCGTGGCCGAGGCCGAGCGGCTCGGGCTGGTGGACGGTGGTGACGTCGGCCACGGTGGTCAGCGCGCGGACGGTGGCCAGCAGGTCGGCTTTCCCGCTCGCGCCGAGCGCCGCCTCCAGCGCGGGGGCGGGGGCGAAGTGCGACGCGGTCAGGGTGTTGCCGGGGTTCGTGACCAGCACGACGCGCCGGATCCCGGCCTGCGCCGCTTCCTCGACGCCGTACTGGATGATCGGGCGGTCGACGAGGGTCAGCAACTCCTTGGGAATGGCCTTGGTGGCGGGCAGCATCCGCGTGCCGAGGCCGGCCGCCGGGACCAGGACGCTCCGGACGGCGACGTTCGTCGGCATGCGATTGGGGATCGTATCATTCGTGGTCTGTCATGTTGGATCCAGCTCTGCTCCGTGAACGCCTCGACGATGTCCGCGCGCGTCTCCGGACGCGCAGCGACGACCACGACGCCGATCTCGACCGGCTGGTGAAGGCGGACCACGAGCGCCGCGCCATCATCCCCGAGCTCGAGACGAACCGCCGGGCCCGCAAGCTGGTCGGGGAGCAGGTTGCCCGCGCCCGCAAGGGGGGCGAGAACGGCGACAAGCTTGCCGAGCTGATGCGGACCGGTCAGGAGCACGGGGCCGTCATCAAGGCGCTGGAGGCCCGCCTCGGATCGGTCGAGGAAGAGCGGGACGCCTTCGCGCGGACGTTGCCCAACCTGCCGCACGCCAGCGTGCCGGTGGGCGGCTCCGAGGCCGACAACGTCGAGATCCGCCGGCACGGCGAGCCGCCGCGCTTCGACTTCGCGCCGCAGCCGCACTGGGAGCTCGGCCCGGCGCTGGGGATCCTCGACTTCGAGCGCGCGGTGCGGATGGCGGCGTCGCGCTTCGCGGTGCTGACCGGGGCCGGCGCCCGGCTGGCGCGGGCGCTCATCAACTTCATGCTCGATCTGCACACCGGCGAGCACGGCTATACGGAGATCGAGCCGCCGTTTCTGGCCAACGCGGCGGCGCTGACCGGCACCGGCAACCTGCCGAAGTTCGAGGACGACCTGTTCAAGGTGGCGGGCGACTGGGACCTGTATCTCATCCCGACGGCGGAGGTCCCGCTGTGCAACCTGCACCGGGAGGAGATTCTCGACGGCCGCCTGCTGCCGGCGCGCTACGTCGCCTACACGCCCTGCTTCCGGAGCGAGGCGGGGTCGTACGGCAAGGACGTCCGGGGCCTGATCCGCCAGCACCAGTTCGACAAGGTGGAGCTGGTGGCCTACGCCGCGCCGGAGACGTCCTGGGACGTGCACGAGGAGCTGACCCTGCACGCCGAGGAGGTGCTGAAGCGGTTGGGTCTGCCGTACCGTACGGTGCTGCTGTGCACCGGCGACATGGGGTTCGCGGCGTCGAAGACCTACGATCTCGAGGTGTGGCTGCCGGGGCACGAGGCCTACCGGGAGATCTCTTCGTGCAGCAACACCGAGGCGTTCCAGGCGCGCCGCGCCGGCATCCGCTTCCGCCGCGACGGGAAGGGCAAGCCGGAGCACGCGCACACGCTGAACGGGCTCGGGGGTGGCGGTCGGGCGCGCGCTGGTGGCGATTCTGGAGAACTATCAGCAGCGCGACGGGTCGGTGGTGATACCGGAGGTGCTGCGCGGGTACATGGGCGGGCTCGAGGCGATCGAGCCGGTGCAATGAGCATTGTCTTGCGGAGGGATGGCCGAGCGGTCGAAGGCGGCGGTCTTGAAAACCGTTAGCGGGGAAACTCGCTCCGGGGTTCGAATCCCCGTCCCTCCGCCAGAGCGGCCCGTTCGGGCCGTTCTGGCGGAGAGACGGGGTTTCAGGCGCTCATCGGCTCCTTGCAGGAGCCGCTTCGGGCTCGAATCCCCGTCCCTCTGCGTCTAGTCCTACTTCGGGCTGTTCTGGCGGACGGGCCCGTTCTAGGCGCTCATTGGCTCTCTCAAGAGCCACTTCGGGGCTCAAATGCCTCCCAATTCTGGCGCCGCGACGCCGGTTGTTCAGGCCAAGGTGCGCCCCGCTCGGGGGCTGTTCCCGAAACGCTTTGCCATCCTCGCCGATAACCGCATGTTCATGATGTAGGATAGATGATTATCAACTACCACATCCCGGAAGAGCGCTGGGCGGGGCCCAAGAGGCTGCAAATAAAGGGGTTGCTGGGAAATCAGCCGGGGCCAAAATGCGCCAGCCAGCACGCAGGACGGGCTGTATTTGACGACATTATCAACGTTACGCTTACGCGGCTGTGCGCACAATGGCCGCGTGCAGCGCCATAACGCCAATCGGAGCGCAGGAATTGACGCGCAGGCGCGGCGGCAAGTCGATGCCCTGCAAGGCAGCGATGTCTGGACGATGTGCTGCATGTACTTGACGGATAGCGTCCGAAAGGCTAGGCTCATGGATGGCGGCTGAGCGGAGGGGATG
Organism: Vicinamibacterales bacterium; assembly: GCA_964291605.2. GTDB lineage: Bacteria > Acidobacteriota > Vicinamibacteria > Vicinamibacterales > UBA8438 > WTFV01. The sequence continues at coordinate 102,198 of OZ219745.1, forward strand.
TGATGGATACACTTGGGGCAGGGGGCGACACGGAGCTCGCGGCGATGCAGTCAGTTCTTGGGGCGCTGGAACCACTGGACCCGCAGTCGCGCCAACGTGTCTTCGAGTACATCGCTGCCCGTCTAGGGATCCCGTCCGTCCGGGGCGCGCGGTCCGGTTTGCCGGTCGCCGAGGAGAACCAGAGGCAATCTGTACCGGACGAGGACTCGGTTTCCGAAGCTGAATTCGGAACCCTTGCAGAGTTGCATGACGCCGCGAATCCCCGGTCAGACAAAGACCGCGTCTTGGTCACGGCGTACTGGTTGCAGACTTGCGAGGGTGCAGAGAGCTTCGTTAGCTATTCGGTAAACAAAGCGCTCAAGGATCTCGGGCACGGCGTGTCCAACGTAACGGGAGCGTTCGAAGCGTTGAAACGCTCGAAGCCTGCACTGGTTCTGCAACTGAAGAAGGCGGGCAAGAGCAGGCAGGCTCGAAAAACCTACAAGATCACGAAAGCCGGCGTTGCGGCAGTAAAGGCAATGGTTGATGCATGAGAGAGGATAGTGAGTGGAGCTTTCGCAGCTTGATCGGTCCGTGGCTTGAGCTACGGTTGGTGACTCGGCTGAATTGATCGGCCGAAAAGCGAAGCGCCCCGCGTAGAGCGGGGCGCTAATGTCAGGGTCGGCGTCCTCTGTTCTGCTTGCCGGCAACCAAGGACCACCCGACCTCTGGAGGTGGGCATGCGCCCTGAACAGTTGAAGTGTAGCCGAACAGCACCGGCTACGTCCAGTCGCAATCCAGGCACAGATCACTACCCAAGTCTCGCGAGACGCGGATTTATGGATCACGAGACGGTCAGTATCGTTGGGCCAGGAATCCGTTCGGGAGCACCTGCGCGGCGGCGTATCCCGAGACAGCCTGACCTGGTGGAGACGTCACGCGAGAGCGCGGACTTGATCGCAGAATTGCGCCGCGAGATCGCACACTTGCGGGCCGAGAGCGTGAAGAGAGCTTCGGCGAAGAGAGATGTGGGTGTTGACGCTTTGGCCCGGGAGGTCCAACGACCGCACATGGCAAAGATTCGAGTCGAAGCAACGATGTCTCCGACCCGCGCGGCCTTCCTCGCTGATGCTCAACGGAACGAACGGTACTCCGGTTAGCGCGTCCGCGCGCACCGTCCAAGCACGTTGTCACTGACCGGGACTACCGCTGGCCGACGACCGGTGGGTGGTGCGCTGGGCTATCCGATCTCCCGCGTGAACGCACTCACCGGCGGTCGACGGCGCGAACCGCAAACGGGTCGTTTCGCCGGGAACGGGCCGGGGAGGCATGAGATGCACGATGGCTAGTATCACAATCCAGAATCTGTCCGGCGAATCGAAGGCGAGGCTCCGACGGCGCGTTGAGCAACGGGGGTTGCAGTCTCGAGGCGCTGGCCCGGTCGATGTTGGACCATGCCGCCGACACTTCCGTCGAGGGCGGATTCGCGCGACCCATTTGCGCTCGTTGAGCCAGGCGAAGAGATCGGGCCGTTCCAACTGGGAGCACGGCGAGCCGCAGGTGCCCGTCGATCCTGAGCAATGTTGACCTCGCACCAACGGATCCTGGATCCTGCTGCTGCTGACCATGCTCAGGCACGCGCTTCCGGGAGTTCGGCACTCGGGTCGAATCGAGCCGGCATCCATGGGCGGCGGGAAGACGGTAGCATGCCCATGAGCAGAGAGAGCGTGACATGCTGGCGCCGGCTGATCCTCGAAGGTCTCGTCCTTGCCTTCATCGCCGGCCGCTCCGAGCGCGGCTGAGATGGACGCCGACGTTAGCGCGGACTATAGGGCCCTCGATTCTCAGTCGTCCTTCTGAACGGCGGCGAAAGCCTCGGCGTCGACCGCCAGCAGCTCGATCGTCCGCTTGCGGACCCCGATGCCGTGCTCGATGAGGAGATCGATCAGCTTCTCGCCGTCGATGAGTGTGATCGGGGCGGTGCCAGTGGCGAAGGCCGCTTCCTGCGTGCCTTTGGCGAACCGGGACGTCGTAACGATGGTCCCGCGGACAGCGTTGAAGCGATACAGTGAACCGCGTAGCGCGTCGAGGTCCTTGCGCTGGATCGGGCGACGATGGCGCTTCACCTGCACCACCTCGCGGACCGACGTGATGCCGAGTTCAATTTCCCCGACCACGTCGACACCACCGTCGCCCGACCGAGCGGTGGTGTCGACGTTCTGGTAGTCCATCTCCTCCAGCAAACGCTTGACAAGGTGCTCGAAGGCGATGGGGTCCATCTCGTGAAGCAGTTCGCGCAGGCTCCCGCGAACCGCGTTCTCCTGTTGTCGCACCAGAACCTGGACTTGGTTGTGGTCGCCGCCGCCGGGGTCCTCGTCCTCGATCTTCTGGAGATAGGCCAACCCGTTTGGAGTTGCCGAGTAGAGATTGCCGTTCCGCTCGACGAGGCCGCGATCGAGGAGGTTGGTCAGTCGCCGGCGCATCGTGTCCTTGACGGTGGACTCGGTCTTGAAGAGAGAGTGCCGCGAGAGGTAGTCGGCCCACTCCTGGACGAGGCCGCCCGCCCGGGCCGGCCCGTTGTCCGCCACGATCGAGAGCAGCTTGACAAGCCCTTCAGCTTCGTCGATGGCAGACTCGTTTTCTCCGGCCGCCTGCTCTAAAAAGGCCCGGCCGGTCTTCGTGAGCTGAAGGACGCCATCGCCGTCGTCGCGGAGCAGGTCGTAGCGCTGTGCAAGCAGCCAGTGGCCGTACGTGTGCCGGGGGTTCACGGTACGCCTCGACCTGTCCCAGATGGCCTGGGCGAGTTCGCGGTCGCCGGCCTGGAGCCGCTCCGGAATCCAGGTGGAGGGATCAGTCCAGTCGACCGTCTTCTGAGGTGTGCCGCGCAGCTCGTTGATCGTAGCCTGGAGGCCGGTCACCTGTTTTCGCGGGTGGCCGGGCCACACACTCAGAAGGTGTCGCAACTCCGAGTAAACCGGGAACAGGGGGGTACGGACGCGCAGGTTGGCGTCGTCAGAAGGCTTGTCGCCCCCAGCATCCAAGTCGGTAGGCATGGGTGTGGGCGCAGACGTGACCTGAGCCGAGGACTCGTGCAGCCCCCGCAGCCCGAACACGCCGGGCTGGATGCGTAATGAAGACGCTGCCCTTGCCCTTACGCTTGACGTCCACCGCGATGATCGCGTTGAGCGTGGCTGCTGGAGTAGCGCCGCTGGTCTGCACCGAGCCGTCCGCCACGATGGCGGCCGCGAGAGCTTGGTAGTGCATCGGACCCCGCTCCTTCAGAGTCCGCATGGCTGCCTCTCGGAAGGTCATGTCAGTTCCCCCGACCGTCGAGAGGTGCCCACCGTGTTGCCGGCTCCGCCGATCCCGCTGGACACGGGACGCGTCCTCCTATGCAATCTCGATCTCCAGGCGACAGTGGTCGCTTGGGCCCCACTGGTCCGGCGCGTTGATCGCTCGTACGGTCAGGGAGTCGGCGAAGCCCTCAGAGGCGAAGACGAAGTCCAACTGGCGCGTCGCTGTGGCCGGCGACTGGTGAGTCGTGTGATAGGTCGGGACGTTTCGACTGTTCCTGGGAAGCTCCTCGGGCCATGGATCAGCCTGTCGTCCGTTGGGAGCTTGAGGCCCGAGGAACCGCAGTCCCAGCGCCTTCATTCTCGTGAACACGGTCTCGTAGCGTTCGGCCCAGTAGGTGCTTCCATGTTCTCCGTGGCCGTACAGAACGTTGAGATCGCCCGCGGCAACGATCCGGTGACCGTGCTGGCGGCCGATGAACGCAGACAGATCGGACACGATGTGGTGTGCGGAGGTGTCCGAGACAATCCAGCTACTGCCGGTGGACGCGTGTGGTGTCGTCCAGGGTGAGTACATGGAGACGCACACGAACGGCTCGCCACCCGGCGAGGTCACGCGCGCGGCCACGAGTGTGCCCAAGCGGCTGACCGCCAGCTCCCCGGCCTCGGCCTCGGCGATGGACTTTGCCTCGATCCAGTTCACTTGGACGCGATCAGAGAGTTTCACAACCGCCGCGCGCCATGCGCGCGGACGGTCGGTGTCGTTTCCCGCCAAGCGCCAAGGCTCGGGATTGAATTCAACGCACTCCGCGACGTCCGGTGGCGGTTCTGCTGCCTCCTGCAACAAAGCCACGTCTGCCCCCGTTTCGAGCAGGCGTTCCCAGCATATTGACGGCGGGCTATGTTCCAGGAAACGAGCTTCACGACTCTAGAGCTGGCAGTCATTCAAACGCACCTCTGTGTACTTGCGGGAAGGTGTCGCTGACGAGCGTGGAGTGCTCCGGGCCGCCGACGATGTGGTCGGCCGCCTCGCCCTCGCCCTTCAGCAGCAGGTCGGCCTTGCAGATGGCGTAGGTCTCGGCGTTGATCTCCTGGCCGAACAGGTGCGCCGAGACGTCCTTGCCGTGCTCGGTCGCAAGCTGCCGCAGCGTCTCCTCGGCCACGGTCAGCATGCCGCCGGTGCCGCAGGCGCCGTCGTAGAGGAGATACGTGCTGGACTTGATCCGGTCGGCTACGGGCAGGAAGACGAGCTTCGCCATCAGCCGCACGGCGTCGCGCGGCGTCCAGTGCTCGCCCGCCTCCTCGTTGTTCTCCTCGTTGAAGCGGCGGACCAGCTCCTCGAAGATCGAGCCCATGCCGTGGTTGTCGAGGCCGGGATGGCGGACGGAGCCGTCGGCGTGCTTCACCGGGGCGGGGCTCAGGTTGACGTCGGGCGAGGTGAGCTTCTCGATCAGCGTGCCCAGCGCGTCGGCCTTCGACAGCCGCGGGATCTGGTTGCGGAACTCGAAGTTGTCCAGGATGTCCTGCACGTTGGGCGAGAAGCCGTCCAGATACGCCTGGAAGTCGGCCGTGAGCTGCTGGCGGCTGGCGCGGGCGCGCAGGTCGCGCAGGGTGAACCTCGATGTGTTGTAGAAGGCCTGGCCCGCCGCCTGCCGCAGGGCCGACTTCTGCTCGACGACGCCGGCCTGGTCGAGCACCGCTTTCATGTCGAGCACGTTCTGCTTGCTGTCCTCCAGCACCGCGTCCAGCCGGCGCAGCACGGTCATCGGCAGGATGACGTCGCGGTACTTGCCGCGGACGTAGAGGTCGCGGAGGACGTCGTCGGCGATGCCCCAGATATAGTTCGCGATCCAGTTCAGGTCGGCGTTGCTCGTGGCCATGGGAATCCGGGACGCCGGCGGTCGTGCCGTTCGACTCCGCGGGTTGCCCGTGTTGCGGATAGTACACGGGACGCGGCTCCATCGGGCGCGGAGTCGCTGTCGCTCTGGTCGGCCGCGACGCGAGAAACGCCGTCGGCGCGTCACATGCCCCAGACATCGATCACGACACCCCGACGTGACGTCTTCCGGTGGCGAAACACCTTCTCGTCCCAGCTCCGGCCCTCGGCGGCGCGGTCGATGATCACCAGGTGCCCTTCCTGCGCCGCGCACGGGTCCATGTAGGCCGCGGTCTGCTCCAGGCCCTCCGCGATGGTTCGTTCCAGGCTGCCGTACAGCAGCTTGCACTCGATCACGATCTTGTCGACGCGCACGGCTTTCCCGCTGCGGGCGTGGGAAGGTCCATCGCGTGGATCGGGGTCCGACGCATGGGGTCCGCGCGGCCACACGATCAACAGGTCCGTGCGGCCCCGTCCCAGGCCGTACTCCCGCTCGATGCGCCCGCCGCTGTTGACCACGCGCTGCAGGAACGCCTGCAGCAGCAACTGCGGCCACGCCTCCTGGTACTGGAACCGTTTCGACCAGTGCTCCGAGTGCTCCCGGAAGAACGTCTGGAACGCCGCCAGGAGCGCGCCCACGTTCAGTCCGCCGTCGGTGTCGACGTACCATGCCGTCTCGTGGTCGAACTCCTCCTGGACCACCCAGGTCAGCTCGCGCGGTACCACTTCGGCATAGATTGGATTCGCAATGCGCACCGGCCTGTCCTGCGCGAGGAGGCCGAGGTCCCTGATGTACTCCAGGTCGCGGTCGGTGAAGGTCCGCGCCTCCGCCCCGCTCAGCAGCGGCTCGATCACGCGGCGCACGCGGTCCTCTCTCAGCTTGTCCGCCAACTGGTCCAGGTGCGTCTCCCGCCGCAGAATCAGCCGCTCCTGCGCCGCCCGGAGGGCCTCCGCATCGATGGGCCGCGACCGGTCCCGTCCCGCCTTGTCCCGGAAGCAGGCGTCATCCGCCAGCGCGTTCACCAGCCACGGCTGCCCCAGCGTCTGCCCCCACACGAGTTCCAGGGCCTCGGCCGTGAACGCCTGTCCCGTCTCCGCCGTGTGCTGCCCGAGCAGGGCCAGGACCTCGTCCCGCGAGAAGTCCCCCAGCCGCAAGGACGCCGCCTTGACGTTGAACGCGCTGCCCCCGGCGATGATCGCGTTCGCCGAGCCGGAATGGATCCGGTAGTCCCGCACGTCCCGGACCCCGCACAAGACCACGCTCTGCGGAAAGCCGCGCGGACGCTGGTGGTATCCGGTCCGCAACTGCCGCAGCACGGCCAGCAGCGAGTCGCCGATCAGCATGTCGATCTCGTCGATCAACAGCACCAGCGGCGTCTCGTCGGTCTCGGCCCAGCGCGTCAACGTCTCCAGCAGCACGTCGTGCGGCGCGTATCGCGCCAGCAGATCCCGAAAGACGCCGTCCAGGAACTCGTCGCCCAGGGTCATCCGCGCTTGGGACGCCAGCCGGCCCAGCACCGTGCGCATGGCCTGTCCGACGTCCTCACGGGCCGTCTGCCCGACCTCGACGTTGACGTACACGCACCGGTAGCCGTCGGCGTTCAGCCGGTCCCGCAGCGCCAGCAGGGCCGACGTCTTCCCCGTCTGGCGGGGTGCGTGCAGCACGAAGTACTTTTCGTCCCCGACCAGCGCGAGCACGTCGTCCAGATCGAGCCGGTCCAGCGGCGGAATGCAGTAGTGCCGGTCGGGCTTCACGGGACCGGCCGTGGTGAAGAAGCGCCTGCCGTCGCGTGGCTCGGGCCGCGGGGCATCCATGTTCGCGGAACGTATCACGGGTTCACGGTCCGTTGCGTTTCGGAAGGGCGCTCGAACGACAGTTCACGGCGCACCGGCCTCTCGGAAGGTCGACTCCGCGAGCTGCCCGTGTTGCGGAGAGTACACGGTACGAGGATCGGTCGGCGCCAGCCTCCCGTGGGCCCGCCAATCGCACCCGGGTGTCCTTGACTACCCACGCGCCGCGGATCGCGCCCGTGGCTATCGTCGCCGCTCGTGCTCTCGGAACGGATTGATCACCCGCAGGCCTTCGTAGTCCTGCTGGTCGCTCAAGTCCTCCGAGTACACGGCGTCGCAGCCGCAGGCTTGCGCGGCGGCGAGAATCGCCCCGTCCCAGTACGACAGCCGAAAGCGCTGACTGAGCGCGACGCCGGCGCGAAACACCGCGAGCGTGAGGTCCTGCACCGGAAACTCGCGAAGGGACTTGATGAACCGCAGCGCCTGCGAAGGACCGAGGGGGTCCGCACGGCTGGCGCGGGTGACCTGCGAGTAGAACTCCTGCAATACCTGGACCGACACGGCAAGGCCGCCCTCCCGCAGCAGGTCCTGCGCCCTGCGCCGCTTCTCGGCGTCCTCGGCAGACGGACTCGCCGCGTAGATCAGGACGTTGGTGTCAACGAACCGCATTCCGGTCGTGCAAGGCGTCCCGACCGAGATTGTCGGCCGCCCTGAATCCGCTGCGTGTCGCGCAGATGTCTTCGAAGACCTCGTCCAACAACCGCCCGCGGCGTTCGCGCTCGGTCTCCGCGGCCGGCCCGCGCGCACCGCGTCCGTCGGTACGATCCCGAACGAGACGTTCGAGGAAGCCCCGCACGAGGGCCGACACCGAGGTGTCCAGCTCCGCCGCTCGAATGCGGGACTGCCGATACGTCTCCTCGTCCACCGACACCGTGATATTCCTCATTCACACAGCCTCACAGCTTCAGCGTATCACAGCGGCCGAGCGGGACATCGACGCCGCCGGCCGTCATGCCGCTTCGCTCAGCACAGCCGCGAACTCGTCCGGCCGGAACCAGCGCGACACCGTCGACAACGGCTCGACCAGCCGGAATTCCCTGCCAGCGTATCCACCCGAATGCGCCACAAAGCCGCCCCCGCAACGGAGCCGGCGTGGCGCCTTCCGCGCCGCGTTGCTGGCACGGCAGGATGGCGGCACAGCAGCGGGACTGTCGCTTGCCCTGGGGAGCGGCGCGCCGTACATTGCATCTTGTGGGTCGTGCTCGAGCTGCAGGAACACTTGATGACCGGGAGAGCACGAGAACTTCTTGACGAGGCCCTGACGCTGGTGCCGGAGGAACGCGCGGCTGTCGCTGCGCAGTTGCTGGCGAGTCTAGGCGAACGGCCGGCCGCCGGCCGTCCGGAGACGCGGGAGGCGTGGGCGGCCGAGATCGAGCGCCGCGCACGGCGAGTGCTGTCGGGGCAGTCGTCCGGCGAGCCCTGGGATGCCGTCCGAGGACGGGTGGCTCGGCGCCTGTCGGAGCGGTGACGCGGTGCACTCGCGTCGAACCGGAAGCGGCGGCGGAACTCGAGGAAGCCGCTGAGCGCGACGCCGACGCGAATACCCGGCAGGCATGACGTCCTGAACCGCCGCGCGTGGATTCACGCGCAGTACCTATAATGATACTATGCCGCCTGGGAAGAACACGGCATCGATCCTCGACGCGCTTCGCCGCAACCCCAGGGGAGTCAAGTTCTCGGAATTGTGCCGGTTGTGCGACGAGTACTTCGGAAAGCCGCGTCAGAGAGGCACGAGCCACCGAGTGTACCGCACGCCGTGGCCGGGCGATCCCAGGGTGAACATCCAGGAACGCGCGGGAATGGCGAAAGCGTATCAGGTGCGCCAAGTGATCAAGGCGATCGAGAGGATGGAGGCTCGGAGTGGCTGATCACTACACCTACCGCATCACCTGGTCAGCAGAGGACGGCGAGCACTTGGGACGCTGCGCCGAGTTTCCATCGCTGAGCTGGCTGGCCCCGACTCCCGCCGAGGCGCTGTCGGGGATTCGGGAGCTGGTGAGCGGTATCCTCGTGGACATGCGGGCCAATGGAGAATCTCCACCCGAGCCTCTCGCGGATCGCACCTACAGCGGACGCTTCATGGTGCGAGTGCCTCCCGAAACACATCGGGAACTCGCGATCGAAGCTGCCGAGGAGGGCGTGAGCTTGAATCGGCTGGTAAGCGCGCGACTCGCCAGATAGGCAATAGTCCGCAGCCACGACGCCTGCGTGAACGCACCCACCCGCGTTCAAGGGCAATGGAGGAGGGACGGTCGAGTGAACCGATCACGTGATGTCCCGAAAATGACGGCGGGTCGTGCGGCGCTGGTCGGGCTGCTCGACCGCTACCTGCTTGGCCTTCTGGATCCGTTCGTCACGTTGCTGGAAGCGCACAAGCTCATGTACTTCATGCAGGTCGCGGGCGAGCCGCTGAAGCTGCGATTCACGAAGGGTCACTACGGACCGTACGCCGAGAACCTGCGGCACGTGCTGCACGCCGTCGAAGGCCATTTCGTATCCGGCTACGCCGATGGCGGCGATGCCCCCGGCAGGCGCCTGCAGCTCGTACCGGGCGCGCTCGATGAGGCTCGTGCGTTTCTCGAGGACAAGGCCGATACGCACGCGCGCTTCGCCAGGGTGTCCGAGCTGGTGGACGGCTTCGAATCGCCGTTCGGCCTGGAGTTGCTGGCCACGGTCCACTGGGTCGCGGCCGGGAAGGCCACGGTCCCGGACCTCGACGAGGTCACGGCGCAGACCTACGGGTGGAACGAGAGGAAGAGACAGTTTTCCCGACGGCAGATCGAACTCGCTCTCGGTGTGCTGTCGGAGCAAGGTTGGCTCTCTCTACCCGTCCACCATTGAGAAACGGTCAGCGCCCATCGCACCGAGACCGCTCCGCATCCCGGCTGGCAATCGGTTGGAGCGGCTGAAAGGATCCCGTTCGGATCGGCACAGCATACGGATCAACGACCAGTATCGCGTCACGTTTCGGTGGGAGAACGGCCATGCCTACGAGGTCGGCGTCGAAGACTGTCACTAGAGATCCGGATTGGCCGGGGCCAGCGATCCCGCCTGGGGAAATGCTGCTCGAAGAGTTCCTCAAGCCCCGATCGGTATCGCACGACAATTCTCCAGACCGTCAGCTCGTTTTCGATGGGGTAATCTGGACACCCGGACGAATGTGGGATCTGCGCCCGAGCCCCGAGATGAGCCCGATCCGGGCGTGAGTTCAGGGAATCCACCGCGTCCCGGAAGGCGCGCGGCTACAGGAGTTGACGATGATCCGCACTGCCGTCGCTTGCGCCGCCGTGGCGTGCGCGTTTGCCGGAAGCCAGACCGCCGCCCAGGAGTTGCTGCGGTCCGCCTATCACGATTTTCGCGCCGTGACCGTGGCCGACGGTCTCGATGTCCCCTGGTCCGTCGCGTGGCTGCCCGACGGCGACATGCTGATCACCGAACGTCCGGGTCGTCTGCGCGTCGTGCGTGACGGGACGTTGCTGCCCGAACCGGTTCCGGGTGTGCCGGAGGTGTTCGCGCGGGGGCAGGGAGGATTGTTCGAGGTGCTCCCGCACCCCGACTTCGCGGCCAACCGCCTGCTGTATCTGAGCTACGCGCGGCCGAAGGGAGAAGGCTCGACAACGACGGTCGTCAGAGGCGTGTTCGAAGACGACCGGTTCACGGCCCTCGAAGACGTCTTCGAGTCGCAGTCGCAGGGGCGCGGCCACTACGGGGGGCGGCTCGCCTGGGACCGCGACGGACACCTGTTCGTCTCGGTGGGCGATCGGATGGCGCGCACTTCCGGAGACTTGCCGGCGCATCCCGCGCAGGATCCGTCGAACCATCACGGGGTTACGGTTCGCCTCCATGACGACGGCCGCGTGCCGGACGACAATCCGTTCGTCGGAGAGCAGGGAGTCCTGCCCGAGATCTGGAGCTACGGACACCGGAACCCGCAGGGGCTGCTCGTGCACCCGGAGACCGGCGAGCTGTGGGCCAACGAGCATGGCCCGCAGGGCGGCGACGAGCTCAACCTGATACGGCCCGGCCGGAACTACGGCTGGCCGGTGGTCGGCTACGGCGTCAACTACGGAAGCGGAACGGCGATCCACGCCGCGACGCGCGGGGAGGGCATGGAATCGCCGGCGCACTTCTGGGTCCCCTCGATCGCCACCTCCGGTCTGATGCTCTACACGGGCGACCGTTTCCCGGCATGGCGGGGCAGCTTCTTCGTGGGCGGGATGGCGGGACGCCAGCTCGCGCGCCTCACGCCGAGCGTCGACCGGCCGGGACGGATCGAGCAGGAAGAGACGCTGGCCTACGGGATCGGCCGGGTGCGGGACGTCCGGCAGGGACCGGACGGATACATCTACTTGGCGGTCGAGCGGCGGGGCGCGCGCGGGCGGGTCGTACGGCTCGAACCGGTGGAGGGCCGGTAGCCTCCGGCTCGTGGAGCTGTGACGCGGCGTCGCTACTCGCCACGACCCCCGGCGAATCACTGTCGGCGCTCGCCCGATAGGCAATGGAACGCATGAGGGTCACCGTTCGCCCGCTCCGGGATGACGAGATTCGCCTGTATCTCGAGATTCACGAACGGGCCATCCGCGGGCTCGCCGTGACTCACTATTCGCAAGATGACATCGAGGGCTGGGTCGTGCCCGCGACCGACGAGAATCTGCGCCGCCTGACGCGCAACGCCGACCGCGAGATCCGCTTCGTAGCCGAGCTGGACGGGAACCCCGTCGGGATCGGCGCCCTCGTGGTGGAGAAGTCGGAACTGCTGGCGGTCTACGTCGCGCCGGAGGGTGCTCGGCAGGGGTGCGGCTCCGCGCTGGTGCGGGAGATCGAACGCACGGCCAGAGACAACGAAGTAACGCGCCTCACGCTGTGCGCCTCACTCAACGCGGAGCGGTTCTACGTGAAGCTCGGCTATAGCGTTCTCGAAGGAACGCAGGTGGTCCTCCGCAACGACCATCGCATGGCGGTGGTGGGGATGGGGAAGGATCTCTAGTTGACGAGCATCCTGTGCCGGGCCTGTCCGCCGAGACCTGGATGGCGTAGCGGCCCGCCCGTGGCGACACGGACGGGACGCTACCCCGAGAGCAAGGGCATTACGGAAAGACGAGCCCCTCGAACTGGATGCGTATCTCCGGCCCGACGCGCAGCAGACCGAGCAGGACGACGGGCGGCTCCACGCCGTACTCCGTCATGTCGAGTCCGACCTCGCCCGCGATCGTGACGCCCGCGCCGGACGGCGTGAGCGAGATCGGAAAGCTCACCGGCATGGTGACGGCCTGGATGGTGAGCGCGCCGCTGGCTTCGGCGCCGTCGCCGGAGGTCTCGTAGCTGTCGAGCCGGAAGGTGATCTCGCCGAACTCGGCCGGCTTCATGGCGTCCATGAGATGCTCGGTCATCGTTTCGTCGGGGCACTCGAAGTCGGCCACCGGCACGGTGAGCGTCGCCGACTGCACCCCGGCGGCGAAGCCGGGCGCCGGCGCGGACGACCCGGAAGTCACCTGGGCCGTGCCACTCACCGAGCAGGTCCAGCCCCGGACCGTCGACGTGCCGGACACGGTGAAGTCGACGTTGGACTGCTGCGCCGCCGCCGGGGATCCGGCCAGCAGCGCGAGCCCGGCGGCGACGGCGGTCACGAACCGGACGAAAAAGCGTATGCGAGATGCGGCCTGCATCCTTGAAATCCTCCGACTACAGCCCGAAGCCGAACTGGTTGTCGCGCATCATGATGGGGTTCTTCCCCTCCATGACGAAGCGGGACGTGATCTGATCGGTCGAGGTCGTCCGGGTCTGGCGCATGGCGATCCGGAGCTCCGCCAGCAGCAGATCGATTACCCTCCCGACGCCGTCCTCTCCGAAGGCGCCGAGACCCCACACGTAGGGGCGGCCGATGCCGACCGCGTCGGCGCCGAGCGCCACTGCCTTGAAGATATCGGTGCCGCGGCGGACGCCGCTGTCGATGAACACCGGCACCCGCCCCCGGACCGCGTTGACCACCTCGGGCAGCGAGTCGATCGACGACCACATGCTGTTCACCGCCCGGCCGCCGTGGTTGGACACGAAGATGCCGTCCGCGCCGTGCTCGATCGCCTGCTCGGCGCCCTCGGCCGTCATGATGCCCTTCAGGATGAGCTTCATGTCGCTGGCGTCCTTCAGGCGCTTGATGTAGTCCCAGGTGTAGGGGTAACGCGGACCTTCCGGTCCCTCCAGCCCGGCCCGCATCGGCCGCAGGTAGTCCGGGTGGTGCTGGTGGCAGCTCTGGCAGAGCACCGACGAGTAGCCCTCGCCGGCCAGCGTGCGCCGCTGCAGTTCGCGGTTGCTGCCGCCCAGCAGGTCGATGGTCCACACCAGGGCGGGGCAGCCCGCGCTGGCGACGCGGTCGATGACCCGCTTGTTCACGTTCCAGTCGGGCGTCGTGTAAATCTGGAACCAGTGCGGCTCGCCGCGCGCCTCGGCGATCGCGACGTACGACTGCGAGCTCTGGTGCGACTGCATCTGCAGGATGTCTCGAGGGCGGGCGGCCCGGGCCGCGCCGCTCTCGCCCTGCGTGTGATACGCCTCGAGGCTCGCGACCGGACACAGAAACAGGGGAGACGCCCAGCGGCGGCCATAGAGCTCGACCGAGGTGTCGATCTCCGTCATCGCCTCGCCGCCGAGCCGCCGGGGACGCAACATCAGGCGCTGGAATCCCTCCCGGTTCGCCCTTCGCGTCTCGTAGTCGTCGACTCCCATGTGGAGGTAGTCCCAGTGCTGGGCCAGGTTGGTGGCGTGCGCCGCGCGCTCGAAGTCCCAGACGTTGATCGCGTCGTCCGGCGCTTCGACGAGCTGACCCTTCAGTTGTTCCTCGATCGCGTTCTGGGGAGGCAGCACGGGATCCTGCCCGGCGCCGAACTGGGGCTGCACCAGCGACTGCAGCATCTCCGATCCGCACTCGGCGCAGCGCGGCGCCGCCGGTCCGCGGATTGCACGGCGCTCCGCCTCGTGGGCGAGCGCCCGCTGCCAGTTGGCGGGCAGGCCCGTCGAGGCCAGGCCCAGCAAGGGGCTGGCGGCCAGCAGCTTGAAGAACTCCCGCCGACTCGTTGCGCGGTCGGGGACACCGGCATCCGATCTTCGTCCAGTCATCCTAGGCTCTCCTCGCGGGCCCCGCGATGCGTGGAATATGCGCGAACGCCAACGGCCCACGGTCCGCAAGAGTGTAGCCGAAAGGCTGTCGAAAGCAACCCGCGCGCGTCCGCAACCGCGGGCGTCGGTAAACCGGGTCTCGGGGGCCGGTGCGGCGTCTGATCGCGCCCGCCCGGGCGGGGCAACTATGATCGGCGGATGACGATGCAACCCGAAGCGTGGCTCCGCGGCCCCGTCGCAGGCTTCGAGCCGCTGCTGATGCCGGCCGTGCACTCCCTGCTCCAGGCGCGCGAGGATGTCGAGAGCCTCGTTGCGTCCGTGCCCGCCGACCACGTGTGGCAGCGTCCGGGCGGCGCGGCTTCGATTGGGTTTCACGTACGCCACCTGGGCGGGGCGCTCGATCGGCTGCTGACCTACGCGCGGGAAGAGATGCTGTCCGACGCCCAGAGGAGCGCCGCGCGCGCCGAGGCCGAGCCCGGTTCTCCCGCCGCGTCGCTTGAACAGGTCGCGTCGGACGCGTACGCGTCGATCGAGCGCGCGCTGGAGCAGTTACGGGCGACCTCGCACGAGGAGCTGCTGGCTCCGAAGAGAGTGGGTCGCGCCGGCCTGCCGAGCACGACCCTGGGCCTGATCTTCCACGCCGCCGAGCACTGCACGCGGCATGCCGGGCAGGCGATCTCGACGGCGAAGATCCTCCGCGGCGCCAGCGAATGATCCGGCGCTTCTCCTACTGCTGATCCGTCGCCAGCGAGGCCGGAAGGGTCTCGGCGAGCGTCAGCGTGTTGACGCCGTCGACGATCTTGGCGAACGCCCGGGTGACCGCCTCCATGCCCGCGCCCGACACCAGCTCCGGCACGTCGAGGTCGGTGTGCTTGTGCTCCGGCGACCGGATCAACTGGACCGACGGCGCAAGCTCGTCGATCTGGCCCATCTCGCCGGTGGCCGTGGGGTCCATCCGGCCCACGAGGCTGACCCCGAACGTGCGGTAGGCGTCGAGCACGATGTCGAGCACCCGGTCGCTGCCGTGCACCCACCAGCGCCGCGGCGACACGGTCGTCGTCCGGCGCAGCTCGTTGCCGAACTGCACGAACTGCGTCGGCGCGACGTGCTCGCAGTTGAGCATCAGCGCCACCCGTTCCAGTGTCTCCGGGTTGTCCCGCATGAAGCCGGCGCTCGGCGATCCGACGTGATGCCCGGCCGTGGCGATGAACGTGATGTCGCGGCGCCGCTCCGACTGCGGCACCTGGGCGAAATGCTCCGCCAGCGCCATCATCACGGCCATCCCGGAGGCGTTGTCGAGCGCCGCGTCGAAGTAGCCGTCCATGTGCGACATCACGTAGATCCGTTCGTCCGTCGAGCCCGGCAGCGTGCCGAAGACGCTCGGGCTGGAGAGGTTCTCGCGCATCTCCACGTCCAGGCTCGCGTCGATCATGACGCGCGCGCCGGTCCCGATCAGGTCCCGCAGCCGCTTGCCGTCCTCCCAGCCCATGAAGAAGCCGGGGACCGCGACCGGCGTGCGGATCGTGGTCGTCGTACCGTCGGGGTTGGTTCGCGTCGTCCGGGTGCCTCCAAGGCTCTGCCACACCGCCATGTTCCCGGCGTAGCCCCAGATGCCGATGATCATCGCCGCGCCGTTTTCCTCCGCGCGGATGGTCGCGCCCTCCCAGGTGGCGGAGTTGCCCATCTGGCCCGGGGCCAGGATCGTCTGCAGGACGACCGCCTTGCCCCGCACGTCGCGGCCCAGGAAGTCCGCCTCCGAGCCGGTGCCGACCCAGACCGCCTCGAGCTGCGTCCCCTCCGGGATGGGGGTCGACCCGTTGGCGGGGAGGAGCGAGCCGAAAGTCAGTCGCCGGTCGCCGCCGGTAGCGGTGAACTCCCAGTCGACCGGGTTCCACTGCGGCGGCAGATCGAAGTACTGGCGGCGGATGTTCTCCATTCCCAGCTCTTCGAAGATCGCCTCCGACCAGTCGGCGGTCATCGCCTCGTAGGGGCTGCCCGCCATCCGTCCCCACTGCCTGTCGCCGGCGTCGCGGCTCAGCCGGGAGAACGCCACGACCTCGTTCATCAATTCCGTGAGGCGCGCGCCGCGGATCGACTCGTACTTCAGATCCGCCGCCGCGAGGGGCCGGCTGAGGTAGTCGTACGCCGCCTCGACTACATCGCCGTTGTCGTCCACGAGCGGTTGGGGTTGCTGCGCCTGCATCCCGGCGCCCGCGACGACGAGGACGACGACCAGGGCCAGCCAACGTGTCCGCCGGATGAAGTCAGCGTGCATCGGATCCCTCCTTGAACCGCGAAACCTGCATTCCAGGCGATTCCCCGCATCTCCTCCCGGGCTGACGTCCGCGACGGGTTACGCTCCTTGTCGCGGCCGGATCACGCCGACATTGCCATCGACCTCGATCGTGGTGCCGTACGGCTCGGACAGCTTTCGCAACCGTTCGAGCACGCGTGCCGCCACCTCGGGCGACGCCAGGCGCGGGATGCCCCGGTGCGCCATCCGCGCATTGTGCCCCAGGTCGGTCGGGTACAGACGCACCTCCTTCAGCTTCCCCCCGGCGAACTCGCTCACCGCGATGACGCTCTCGTACTTGAGCGGGTTGCTGTTCCGCTCGCCCCGGAAGGTGCCTCCCTGGCCGCGGCCGCCCCATGCCGCCGGACCGACGATGTCCATCTGGCGAAAGAACTCGCCCAGGCCGTAGAAGATCGGGCGGTCCTTGTAGATCTCGATTCCGCGGAGCACGTGGACGCCGCTGCCGAAGAAAGCATCGGCGCCGGCGTCGATCGTCGCTTTCGCGAAGACCGGGAGAAAATCGCCCGGAATCGGATCGATCTCCGGCCAGACGCCGTTGGCGCCCTGCGTCTCGTGCGAATGGATCCCGACCGCCATGAAGTCCGACTTCACCTTCCCCTCGCGCACCATCGCCAGGATGTCGTTCAGATCCTCCTCGTTGATCTCGTACGACCACCGGGGGCTGTCGACGTCCGCCTTCCGGAACCGCTGGCGCAGGATGGTGACCTCGTCCTCCGTCTCACCCTCCGGGGCGTAGAGCCCACCGCCGGTCGGAAACGCTTCGCGGATCGTCGTCACCGCGCCCCACTTCGACGGCGGCATCAGCCACCAGCGCGTCGTCCGGAGTGCGCTGGCCCCGCCGCGTCCCTTCCATTCGCCGCGTCCCTTGTCGGCGACGACGCGCGCAGAGAAGCTCGACGCGGTGGCTACCAGGCCGACGCGTCCCTTCGATGTCGTGACGAACCGCGGCGCGCGCGCCGCCCAGTAGCTGGTGCCGGATCCGGCGGAGGCGACGCCCGCGGCCTCCAGCCGGTCGTTGGTTTCCAGCAGCCCCTCGAGGCCGAACTCGCCGCTGTGGTTGTTCGAGCGGGCAACGATATCGAAACCGAGCGCCTTGACGTCCGCCGCGACGTCGGGCGTGCCGAGGAACGGCCCGGCCGATTCCCCCTGCCACTTCGAGCCGTCCAGGATGGTCGACTCCATGTTGGCGTAGCCGACGTCCGCGTTCCGGATCAGGTCGAACGCCGTCTGATGCGCCGGGTCGGCGAGCTTCGAGGCGGGGAACGCCATTATCAGGTCGCCCACCGACGCGATCGTGAAGCCGTCGCCGATCGTCGTTGTCAGTTCGAACTCCGGGTAGCCTGGCTGCTGCGCCGCGGGGTTCCAGTCGCGCGCCACCTCGGCCGCCGCCATCGCGAGGGCGGCAACGACCGTGGCGAGGCGGATGAGGCGAAGCAGCATCGTCCGCTGCGCGGCCGTCCGGTCGGCGCATGTCGATGATAGGGTGGCTGACATGGAGGCTCCTTCTCCGTTCATCGAAACAGGTCCCAAGCGAACCGGTCACCGCGGGGTGGACACGTCCGTACCCCGGCCGGTGATCAGATACGTCGCGAAGGTACCCAGCCAGTGGCCGCCTTCGTAGGTGGCGCCGGTGACCGAGGCGAGACCCGACGTCGTGTGCACGGCGGCCGCGGCGAGGAGTGCGGACCGCCGGCCGTCAGCCGCGGGCAGCCCGGCCGCGATCCCTTCCAGCATCCAGGCGCGGCTCAGGTTCAGGCCGTCGAGATGCACCAGCTTCCCGTCGGTCGGGTCGGTCACCACGGCCGGCTCGAGCCAGTCGGCGCCGCCGTCGTCCGGAATCCCCGGCAGAAATCCGGTCAGCCAAGCGGCGAATGCGTTGGGAGAGGCGACCCGACGCAGCAGATCGGCCTCCGCCAGGCAGGGCGAGAGGAAGTCCTGCCCCGACGGCTCGTAGCGCAGCGGGCAGTCGTAGTCCGCCGCGTAGTAGTCGGCGACTCGCTTCTCGATCAGATCGACCATGCGGTCGTCGCGCGCGCCCCGCGCCCAGTCCAGGATGAGCCCGAACGCGAAGGCGGTCTGCGAGTGCTCGCCGCTGCGAATCGGATGCGTCAGCTTCGGCAGCCAGTCCCGAACCTGCTCCGCCGCCAGCGTCTCGATCGGCGACAGCGCCTGTTGCCAGCGGCGCGCGTCGGGATCGTTCCACTCGCGCAGCTCCGCGCCGAGCTGCAGCAGCCAGGCGAGCCCGTAGGGTCGTTCGAAGCTGGCGCGGCCGGGCGCCTGCATGTACTCCGCCTCGCCCTGCAGGTTGGCAACGGTGAGGCTTCGCGCCAGGGCCGCCCGGGACGCGGCTGCCGTTTCCGTGTCCGGATAGAGGTGCGCCAGCCGGGCCAGCAGCCAGTGCCCGTGCACGGACGAGTGCCAGTCGTAGCACCCGTAGAACGCGGGGGTCAGCTCGCGGGGCGGACGCGCATCCTCATCGCCGTGGAGCACGTGCGCGATCTTGTTCGGGTACTCGCGGTGCACACAGTCGAGGGCGAGCTGCGCGAAGTGCGCGCCGAGCGCCTCGTCCGCCTGGGACGCCGCGGCAGGAGTGAGCCCGAGCGTCAACAGGAGTCCGGCGGAGGTGACCGCCGTCCGCAGGGTCCGGATCCTTGATCTCATCATGCTCCAGTGTCGCACGACGATGCGCCGGGTCATGCGCAGCCGGTTCCGAGATCACACCGCGCAGCCCGCCGCGCCTGCACCCTGCCCGGTTATCGGGCTCGCCGCGGACGCATCCAGCCAGCGCCCCGCTGCGTAGGCCGCGCTTCTGACCGCGGCGAATCCCATCGGCCCGTGTGCGGCGGCAGCGATAGCGACAGCGGCCGGCCGGAAGAGGGATCTGTCGCGGGCCTGCGTCGGCGTGCCGCAGTCGCTCTCGAACTCGTCCAGGGCCCCCAGCCACGCCGGATCGGAAGTCTATCCCGGCCCAGCTTGACACGCATCCGTTCGACGGACCGGGTCGTACCGCGCAAGAACGTCGTGCCTGGAGGTCGCTCGCCACGCCCTTGGGCTTGTCGTGGCCAGGGGCTACGGGCGCGGGCGCGATCTCCTGGCGGACATGAGCAGTCTGTCCACCGCAGCCGGATCGGGTTCACAATAGACGGCCATGAGGAGGAGAGAGATGAGACGCATGCCTTGCCTGACGACGCTGACCGTGGTCGGCGTCCTGATGGCCGTCGTCGCCAACGAGGCGCGTCAGGAGCGCTTTCGCATTCGCACCCTGGAGCTCGCGGAGAACCTCTACGTGCTGACTTCCGATCCGGCCGAGCAGGGGATGCGCACCGGCGGCAACACCGCGGTGCTCGTGGCCGCGTCCGGGGTGGTGCTGGTCGACACCAAGATCCGAGGCTACGGCGAGGACATCCTGGCCCGGGTGCGGGAGATCACCGACAAGCCGGTGACCACCATCATCAACACGCACACGCACTGGGACCACAGCGGCGCCAACACGGAGTTCCCGAACACGGTCGATTTCGTCGTGCACGAGAACACCGCGGGACACATGGCCAGCTCGGACTGCGACGACGGCGCCGGGTTCGAGGGCGGCTCCATCAAGAACTGCGAGGCGTTCACCGGCGACAACAGCCGCTACCTGCCGAAGATCACCTTCCAGAACCGGACGTCGCTGCTCAGCGGACCGGATCAGATCGACCTGTACTACTTCGGGCGGGGTCACACCGACGGCGACACCTGGGTCGTGTTCCGGGAGGCCCGCGCGATGCACACCGGCGACATGATGGCGCGCAAGGGGCTGCCGTTCATCGACGCCGACAACACCAACGGCAGCGCGACCGAGTTCGCCTCGACGCTGCAGAACGCGGTCGACACCATCCGCAACGTCGACACGATCATCCCGGGGCATGCCGACGACCCGCTGGCCTGGGACGACCTCGTCGACTACGCGGCGTTCTACAACGGCCTGCTGACCCACGCGCAGGAGGGGGCGGCGGCCGGGCGGAGCGCCGGAGAGACGGTGGCCGGCTACTCGGTGCCGGAGGAGTACAGCGACTTCCAGGCGCCGGCGAGCCGGGTGGAGCAGATCGTCGGGCTCATCTACGAGGGCCGCTAGCGTGGGTGGCCGGGGCGAGGAGTCGGGGAGATGACCGCAACAGCGCAGACAGCCCGTGGCGGGATCCCTCGGTCGAGCGGGAGAAGCCGGCCAGCAGTCCGCAACTCCGTCGAGGGGGGATGCAGGATCTTCCTGGCGAGCCGCCACCGCCTGTTCTGCCTCGACGCGGAGACGGGCGCGGTGGTGCCGTCGTTCGTCGCCAACTGGGGCGGCGGCGCGTTCGATCCGGAGACCCGGATGCCGCTGCCGGAGCGCTCGACCGCCACCCCGATGACCTATCGGACCGGCACCGGGCGGCAGTTCGTGCTCATCGCCACCGGGTCGGGAGCCAGCCAGGAGCTCGTGGCGTTCGCGACCGCGGAATAGGACATGGCGGCGGACACCAAGGCCGGCGCGACGTTCCGCCTTCGTGCCGTTCTCGCCTCGATAGGGGCGGTGATCCGGTCGCACTACGCGATTCTGGGACTGCAGGGTGTGCTACTACCAGTTGCGGAGCGCCGGACGCGGTGACGACGCGGTCGCCTCGACAAGACCCGTCGGCTGAGTCGAGGGGATCCACCGCGGCGACATGAAGGTCCGGCCCGGCAAGCCTTACCCGCTCGGCGCGACCTGGGACGGGATGGGCGTCAACTTCTCGATCTTCTCGGCGCATGCCGAGCGGGTGGAGCTCTGCCTCTTCGACGGCCCCGACGCGACGCGGGAGACCATGCGTCTTCCCCTCCCGGAGCGGACGGATTTCGTGTGGCACGGCTACCTGCCGGGCGTGCGGCCGGAGCAGTTGTACGGGTACCGGATGAGCGGCCCGTACGACCCGGGCAACGGGCACCGCTTCAATCCGGCCAAGGTGGTCCTCGATCCGTACGCGAAGGGGATTGGCCGCACCCTGCGCTGGAACGACGCGGTGTACGGATACGCTGTGGGCCGTCCCGAGAGTGGCCTGCAGGCGGACGGGCGCGACAGCGCGCCGTTCGCGCCGCTGGCCGCGGTTCTCGATCCCGGCTACGAGTGGGGTCACTATGCGCCCCCGCGCAATCCCTGGCACGAGACGGTCATCTACGAGGTCCACGTCAAGGGTTTCTCGGCGCGGCATCCGGATGTCCCCGAGCGGCTTCGCGGAACCTACCTGGGGTTGGCCTCGGACGCGGCGGTGCGCTACTTCACGGACCTGGGCGTGACGGCCGTCGAGCTGCTGCCGGTACACCAGGCGGCGAGCGAGCGGCGCCTGGTACGCGCCGGCCTGACGAACTACTGGGGCTACAACCCGCTGGCCTACTTCGCTCCCGACGTGCGCTTCGCCACTTCACCGGACCGCGCGGTGGAAGAGTTCAAGACGATGGTTCGGCGCCTGCACGCCGCCGGCATCGAAGTGATCCTCGACGTCGTCTACAACCACACCGCCGAGGGCGCCCGCGACGGGCCGACGCTCTCGCTGCGTGGCATCGACAACCGGTCGTACTACCGCCTGCGGCCCGACGATCCCGCCGAATACGTCGACTTCACCGGCTGCGGCAACACGCTCGACACCGGCTGTCCGCGCGTGCTGCAGTTGATCCTGGACAGCCTGCGCTACTGGGTGCTGGAGATGCACGTCGACGGGTTCCGCTTCGACCTGACCAGCGCCCTGGCGCGGGGAGGGCGAGGGAACTGCGAGTTCGATCGGGACGGAGCTTTTCTGCGTGCCATCCAACAGGATCCGGTGCTCTCGCAGGTCAAGCTGATCGCCGAGCCCTGGGACCTTGGGCCCGGCGGCCATCAGACCGGCAACTTTCCGGCGCCCTGGACCGAATGGAACGACCGGTACCGGGACACCGTGCGCCGCTTCTGGCGCGGCGACGCGGGGCAGGTCCCCGACCTTGCCACGCGGCTGGCGGGAAGCAGCGACCTCTACCAAGGGGGCGGACGTCCGCCGGCGGCCGGCATAAACTTCGTGACCGCGCACGACGGCTTCACCATCGAGGACCTGGTCAGCTATGGAAACAAGCGCAACGAGGCGAACGGAGAAGCGAACCGCGACGGCGCCCACGACAACCTGAGCTGGAACTGCGGCGTGGAGGGCACAACGTCCGACGCAGAGATCCGGGCGTTGCGCGCTCGCCAGAAGCGGAACTTCTTCGCGACACTGCTCCTCTCGCAGGGCGTGCCGATGATCTGCGGGGGCGACGAACTGGGCCGCACGCAGGGCGGGAACAACAACGCCTACTGCCAGGACAACGAGACGAGCTGGTTCGATTGGAAACTGACGCCGGCCGACCGCGAGCTGCTGGCGTTCGTGCGGCGGCTGATCCGCTTGCGCCGCGACCATCCGGTGTTGCGCCGTCGGCGCTTCCTGCGCGGAGAGTCCACCCGCAGCGGCGGGACCGAAGACGTGACCTGGTTCGGGCCGGACGGCCGGGAGATGACGGACGAGGCATGGCGCCGGGCGGCGCTGAGATGTCTGGGAATTCGTCTCTGCGGCGACGCCGTCGACGAGACCGACGACAGAGCGGGACGCATCGTCGACGACACGCTGCTGGCGCTCTTCAACGCGGACGACCGGGAGGCGCCGTTCACGCTCCCGGCGGAGCCGGGATGCCGTGCGCCCTGGACTCTGGTGCTCGACACGATGGCATCCGGAACGAGCGCCGCCGGATTCTCCGCCGGTGACGCGTATCCGCTCGGCCCGCGCGCCGTGGCCGTGCTTCTCGCGGGTCCCGCGGGGTCGTCTGCGGCACCGTTCTCGCAGACTCCCAGGTGACAAGGAATGGCGGGGCGTCCAACGTTGCATCGGCTGGCGCGCCTGCACGGCGTTCAGGCGGCGTACGCCGACGGCTGCGGCGTACGTCGACGTGCGTCGCCGGACTCGATCCTGGCCCTCCTCCAGGCGCTTGGCGCCCCCGTCGCGTCGGCGCGTCCGCGCGATGTCGCCGCGGCGACCGAAGCGCGCGTGCGCGCCGTGTGGAGCCGGCCGGTGGAGCCGGTGCTGGTCGCCTGGAGCGGGCGGCGTGCGGGCTTCCGGCTGCGGATGCCGGAGACGTCCGGGCGGATTGCCGCACGCTGCCGTTTGCGGCTCGAGGACGGCCGGGTACGCTCGTGGACCGTCAGTCACGGCGCCGCGTCCGCGGCGGACGGGGCCGAGGTGGACGGCACGCGGTACGCCGTCCGGTGGGTAGCGTTGCCCGCACCGCTCCCCGACGGTTACCACGATCTGCACGTCGAGATCGATGCGCGCACGTGGCGCACGCTCGTGATCGCGGCCCCCCCGCGGTCGTACGACGACGGCGAGCGGGTGTGGGGCGCCTTCCTGCCGCTCCACGCGCTGCGAACGGCGCACAGTTGGGGGGTCGGCGACTTCACGGATCTCGGCCGCCTGGCAAGCTGGATCGGCGCTCGCGGCGGCCGGCTGGTCGGCCTCCTGCCGGCGCTGTCGGGTTTCCTCGACGAGTCGCCCTTCGAGCCGAGTCCGTATCTGCCGGTGAGTCGACTGTTCTGGAACGAGCTGCACGTCGATCCGCGACGGCTGCCGGAGTTCGAGCGGTGTGAACCGGCGAAGCGACTGGTGGCGTCGCAAGCGTTTCGCCGGCGCGTCGCCGCGCTGCGGGGCGAGTCACTGGTCGACTACCGCGAGGCGATGCGCCTGCGGCGCAGCGTGCTGGAGCTGCTCGCCCGGTCTCTCGAGGAACTTCCCGACCGTCACCGGGACGAGCTCGGGGACTGGATGGCGCGACGTCCCATCGCCCGCGAGTATGCGTCCTTCCGTGCGATCTGCGAACGACTGGGACGACCCTGGCCGGCCTGGCCGTCGTCGATGCCGCCGGAGAGGATTCGGGTGGAGCCGCACGACGCCGGGGCGATCCGCTACCACCTCTACGCGCAATGGGCGGCGGCCCGGCAGGTCGCGCGGCTCGCGAAGGATGCGCGCGCGCGGGGTGTCGGCCTGTATCTGGACGTTCCGATCGGCGTGCATCCGGACGGGTTCGACGTCTGGCGGCATCCGGGGCTCTTCGCCCGCGGCGCCGCGCTCGGCGCCCCGCCCGATCCGCTGTTCGCCGGCGGCCAGGACTGGAGCGCGCCCCCGCCGCAACCGGAGGCGGCACGCCAGGACCGCTACGCGTACTTCAGAGCGGGTCTCGCGCACCAGATGGCGCACGCGACGGCGATCCGTCTGGACCACGTGATGGGCCTGCACCGCCTCTTCTGGATCCCGCGCGGGCGCGACGCCGCGGACGGCGCGTACGTGCGCTATCCCGCCGACGAGCTATACGCCATCGTCTGCCTGGAATCCCACCGGCACAGGACGCGGGTGGTCGGAGAAAACCTCGGAACCGTCCCGCGCTATGTGGACGCGGCGCTGGCGCGTCGCGGCCTGGCCCAGCTTCACGTCGCGCAGTTCGGGATCAGGCCGGGCGAATCGGAACCGTTCACGCCCGTTCCGCGGCGGGCGTTCGCCTGCGTGAACACGCACGACACGCCCACCTTCGCCGGCTTTCTCGCGGGACGCGACATCGAGGAGCGAGTGGAGCGCGGGGTTCTGGACGCCGGCCGGGCTCGGCGGGAGCGCGATCTCCGGCAGGCGGAAGTGGCGGCGCTGCGCCACACGCCGGCGCGTGGTCCCCAACACGGCACGTGCGAGCGGGCCCGGCGCATGTCGTCCGGGAGCGACTCCATGCCGGATGCCGGGGCCTCGTCGGCGGGGGAGCCGCCGCCCGAGCAAGCGGCGGCCGCGAGTCTGCTCCGGGCGTGTCTCGAGCGGCTGGCGCGGAGCGCCGCAAGCGCCGTCATCGTCAACCTGGAAGACCTCTGGCTGGAGGCCGATCCGCAGAACGTCCCGGGCACCGGGCCGGGGGAGTATCCCAACTGGCGACGCCGCGCGCGCTATGGGCTGGAGGCGTTGAAGAAGCTTCCGGAGGTCGCCGAGGGGCTCAAGCGCCTCGCTCGTCGTCCCTGACGGACCGCTCTGCTATCGCCGCAGCATGTCGCTCGACAGACCGCCGGCGGCCGGCAGGTAGCAGAGCCGCACGTAGTCCATCACCATCCGGTCGGAGTTGAACCGCCAGCCGAGGGTGCGGATGGCCCGCTTCATCCGCGCCGTCCAGGCGCGCGGCACCCCGTCCGGGTCGCGGTCGTAGTAGAGCGGGATCACTTCCTCGGAGAGGACCCGCAGAAGCTCTTCGGCGTCGCGCCGATCGTGCGCCTCGGGAGACGTGTGCGCTTCGCCCCTGCCGATCGCGAACCCGTTCGTGCCGTCGTAGGCCTCCGCCCACCAGCCGTCGAGAACCGACAGGTTGAGGCCGCCGTTGAGCAGGACCTTCTGCCCGCTCGTGCCGGACGCTTCCTGCGGGCGGCGGGGATTGTTGAGCCAGACGTCGACCCCCTGGACGAGCTGGCGTCCGAGGCTGATGCCGTAGTCCTCCAGCA
The DNA here is from genome assembly GCA_964291605.2 of Vicinamibacterales bacterium. Classification (GTDB taxonomy): domain Bacteria; phylum Acidobacteriota; class Vicinamibacteria; order Vicinamibacterales; family UBA8438; genus WTFV01. The sequence continues at coordinate 128,129 of OZ219745.1, forward strand.
GGACCAGCTTGCCGATGAAGCGGGAGTCCCGGCTGAGCTCGTGGATCTGCCGCAGCACGCCCTTGGCCGGCTCGTCGCGGGGATGCCCCTTGCCCGCGATCACGAACTGGATGGGACGCTGCGCGTCGTTGACGAGACTCGCGAGGCGGTCCGGATCCCGCAGGAACAATGATGCGCGCTTGTAGGTGGCCACCCGGCGGGCGAAACCGATGGTCAGGGCGTCTTGGCTCAACGCGTGCGAGAGCTGTTCGAGGACGACGGCCGGCTCCCCGCGGCGCGCCGCCTCGCGCAGCACCTGCCGCCGCACGTAGTCGAGCAGCCGGATCTTCAGGGCCACGTGGGTTTCCCAGAGGGCCCCGTCGCTGACGTTTTCGATGCCGGCGGAGATCTCGGGGAAAGCGTCCTCGCGCAAGACTTCCGACGGCAGGTGCCGGTCGTACAACTGCTGCATCTGGGGCGCCAGCCAGCTCGGTACGTGGATCCCGTTGGTGATGTGCCCGATCGGCACATCCTCCTCCGGGCGGTCGCGCCACAACCCGGCCCACATGTGCCGCGTGACGTTGCCGTGCAGCGAGGACACGGCGTTCGCGCGCCGGGACACGCGCAGTCCCAGCACGGTCATGCAGAACTCCTCGCCCGCGTCGCCCGGATTCACGCGCCCGAGGTCCATCAGTCGCTCCTGGGAGATGCCGAGCGCTTCGCGAAGCGGTCCCAGGTGCTCGTCCACCAGGTCCGACCCGAAGCGGTCGTGTCCCGCCGGCACCGGCGTGTGGGTGGTGAACACGGTACGCCGGGCGACCTGCCGGACGGCGGTCTTGAAGTCGACACCCTCGCGCTCCATGCAGCGCCGGATTGCCTCCAGCACCGCGAACGCGCTGTGCCCCTCGTTCAGGTGAAAGACGCCGGGCTCGATTCCCAGCGCCTGCAGGGCCTTGAGTCCCCCGATGCCGAGCAGCAGCTCCTGCCGGATCCGCACTCGTGCGTCGCCGCCGTAGAGCCTTGCCGTCAGAGCGCGATCCTCGGGCGTGTTGTCCTCGACATCGGAATCGAGCAGCAACAGGGTGCGCCGGCCGATGGCCGCCTGCCAGACCCGGGCACGCAGGGTTCCGCCGCGCGTCTCGATCGCCGGCGCGATCGCCTCGCCGTCCGCCCCTAGCGCCGGCTCGAGCGGCAGCCTGCCGATGTCGACCTCCGCGTATTCCTCCTGTTGCCAGCCGGAGGCATCGAGCCGCTGGCGGAAGTAGCCCTGTCCGTAGAACAGCCCCACGCCGACGAGCGGTACGCCCAGGTCCGAGGCGCTCTTGATGTGGTCGCCGGCCAGTACGCCCAGGCCGCCGGAGTAGATGGGCAGCGACTCGTGGATCCCGAACTCGGCCGAGAAATAGGCGACGGGCTGGCGCCGCAGCACCCCGACGTGCGTGTCGCCCCACGTGGCGGGACGTTCCCGGTATTCCTGCAGCCGCCGAAACGTGTGGTTGATGCGGTGGGCGAGCGCGAGGTCGCCGATGCGCTCGTCGAGGTCATCGAGCGACATTTCCGACAGCAGGGCCACCGGATTGCGGCCCAATTCTTCCCAGCGTCCCGGATCGAGGTCGCGGAACAGGCTCATGGCGCTCGCATCCCAGCTCCACCACATGTTCCGCGCCAGCGCCCAGAGTCGACGCTGGAGCGGCCCGATCGACTGGTCGCGCTCCCGTACCTGCGCGACGATAGGGCTGATTTCCCCCGCGGCCAGCAGCAGCGAGGCGATCTCGTCGTCCGAGAAGCTGCGCTCCTCGATGGTCTGCACGATCAGCACGCCCTGCAGCAGCTCCCGCTCGATCAGCGGCACGCCCAGGAACGCGTAGTACGGATCCTCGCCGGCCTCCGCGAAGTGCTTGAAACGCGGATGCCGCTTGACGTTGGGCACCTCGACCGGCCGCAACTGCTCGGCGACCAGCCCCGCCAGCCCTTCGTGGAGCTCCATCCGGACCGTGCCGACGCTCTCCGGCCGCAGGCCGACGGTGGCGGCCAGGACCAGGTGGGTGCGATCCGATTCCAGAAGGTAAATCGAGCAGACGTCCACTCCCATCCGGGTCTGAAGCTGCTGGACGCCTGACGTCAGGGTCGCTGTCGGATCGACGTACCGTGTGGTCAGGGTGCGCACCTCGCGGGGTTTGCCGGGGCAGTGTGTGCGGATCGTCGTGGACAAGGCGCGGCAACGTCAAGAGTCCGTGGTTGAAACCCCGCGGGGCTCCGAGAGCGGTGAGGCGCCCGCGGGGCGATGTGCGACGAGGGAGCGTATCGGGCATGTCCGACCGCGGAGCACACACGGTCCACGCGGGATCGCCGCTCGAGTGCAGCGGGGATCGTGCCATGGGCACTCCAGGTGGACGACGCCGGCGTAGTCGGTCCGTGGGGGCAGGGCACGGTGAGCCGGGGCCGCATCCGGCCCACCGTGGCCGAGGTGGTCAGCTTGCGGCGGCTTCCGCCACCGGAACGGTGCCGGGTGACGCCGCCGAGCGGAAGTCGCGCGGCGCCGGCCCCTCTTCCAGCAGCCGCAGGCTGAAGGCGGGCTGCCTGCCGATCGCCAGCAGGGACTCCACGATGCGCGCGGGCTGTCCCCAGTCGTTCCACATGACGCCGTCGAGCGACTGCATGGCAATCCGATCGGAGGCGCGCTCGAGGAGCTCCGAGGAGAAATTGACCCGCGGCATGGTCTCGTACACCTCGTCGAGCACGTCTCTCTCCCGCGGCTCGCCGATGGCCGTCCGCAGCACCTCGAAGAAGGGCATCAGGTTCGGAAGCCGCTCGCACGCGAGCTCCCACAGGGTGCGGGCGCGCGCCACGAGCACCAGCGTGTTCCACAGTGCGCCGCGCTCGTAGAGCCGGGCGGCCTGCGGCGGCGGCGGCTTCTCGACGAACGACTCGACGGCGAACACGCGCTGCGCCGGGTGCCGGCCGAGGTCGTCGGACGGGACGATCCAGCCGTACTCGTCCTCGATGTCGGTCGGCGTGGCGCCCAGCAGCACGACGCGGTCGGGGAGTCGCTCCGCGGCCTGGACCGCCGCCTGCACCTTCGCCACGAACCGCCATTCGGGGTGCACGAAATGATCCGACGGGAGCAGGACCACCGTGGAATCGGGGTCGCGATGCATGGCGTGCACCAGGCCCAGCAGCACGCCGGGCGCCGTGTCCAGGTTGGCCGGCTGCTCGATGAACGTCCCGTCGGTCGCCCGCGGCGCCCGGGAGCGGAGCACGTCGCGGTGGTGCCGTCCGACAACCGTCAGGATGCGCCGCGGGTCGCACAGGCACGCGGCGCGATCGAGCGTATGGTCGAGCATCGAGCGCGTGCCCGCGAACGTGCAGTACTGCTTGGGAACGTGACGACCGAGCCAGCGCTCGGTCAGCGGCCGCAGACGCATACCATCGCCACCGGCCAGCACTACTACCATCGGTTGTGCCACTGACGTCATCATTGTCTTGTTGCCTTGCATTGCTGCCTTCGCTCGCCTCGTCCGCGGGTCAACCGGAACGAGGCCGCCAAAATGAGACATTCCCGTTGCGGGCGACACGACAATCCACACAATTGTCGTGGCCCGGCACCGCCGCTCCGCCTGCCTTCAGCCGGATGAACGACTCACGCGGGCAGGTTCCCGCCGCACCTGGCCGCCCGTGGCAAGAGCCCCCGCTGCATTCGCGCGACGATGCAACCGCGTGGACTCACCACGGACCGCTACACGGAGATGGAGCCGTTGCGCAGCTCGCGCTCGGCCTGCAACCAGTCGTCGAGGGGGCCACCCGGCCCCTTGCGCTCGAGGGACAGAAAATAGGCACGCTCGGCGATCTGCCCGGTGGTCGGCTCGGGTGGGCGCGCAACTCCGGCCGCCGCGCCGGCGGTTTCCTTCGGCTCGACGGCTGCAGGCTTCGCAGCGGTCCGGCGGACGGTTTTTCGTGGCGCCGTCTTCCTGCTGCGCTTGACGGCTCCGCTGGCTGTTGTCGTTCGTTTCGCCATGTCCCTTGTCATCCTCCACATTCCTTCGAGCGCTCGCTGCACCGATGGCTCCACGAACCGACCAGTGTCAAGGCTACGGCCAAGGTGTATCCGATGCGTGTCGGGCGGGTTCCGTTCCCGTTAAACCCGCGCCCGCCGCAGAATGCCGAAGCGCTCCCAACTACCTGGGCGATGAAGCAAGAGGCATGCCGTCGTTGGGGCTACGGCGCCGTGCAGTCTGCAAACCCAACCGCAGCAATGAGATACGCTTCTATCGCCCGTCTCCGCGGGACGCCCTGCTCCGGCGCGTGTTCGACAATAGTGTCGATGCGCGCAACTGAGCCGACAGTTCTGTGCTCAATCGTGAGCCGGTCACGTACGAAAGGCTGCTTGGCCGACCGTTCCTGCTACCAGAGGTTCTCGGGAAGGAAGCGCCAGCGGGTCGTTCGTCAGGCCCTTGTAAAGAATAGCACACCGAGCGGCGGCAGCGTCAGCCGAAGGGAGAAGGGGCGTCCGTGCGACGGTTCTCCTTCGGCAACTACGTGTCCGCCATTGTCCACGTCGCTGCCGCCGTAGGAAGCTGCGTCGCTGTTGAGCCGTTCGTTCCATCCTCCCCCGTAGGGAACTCCGACGCGATAGTCGTGCCGCGCGACCGGGGTGAAATTGCAGACGACGACGACCGGCCCGCCGCCGCGTCCTCGGCGCAGGAAGCTCAATACGCTGCTCGCCCGATCGTCGCACGCGATCCATTCGAACCCGGAAGGCTCGGTGTCCAGCTCGTGGAGTGCCGGCTGCGTGCGGTAGAAGCGGTGCAGGTCGCGCACCCAGTCGCGCACGCCGCCGTGCAGCGGCCGGTCCAACAGGTGCCAGTCGATGCTCTCGGCGTGGTTCCATTCCCGTTCCTGCCCTATCTCGTCCCCCATGAAGAGCAGTTGCTTGCCGGGGTGACCGACCATGAAGCCGTAGAGCAGGCGCAGGTTGGCGTGCCGTTGCCACTCGTCGCCGGGCATGCGCGACAGCAGCGATCCCTTCCCGTGAACCACCTCGTCGTGCGACAAGGGGAGGATGAAGTTCTCGCTGAAGGCGTAGATCAGACCGAAGGTCAGCGCGTCGTGGTGGTGGCTACGGTGGATCGGGTCCTTCGACAGGTAGCCCAGCGTGTCGTTCATCCAGCCCATGTTCCACTTGAAGCCGAACCCCAGCCCGCCCGCGTCCGTCGCCCGGGTCACCCCGGGCCAGGCGGTCGATTCCTCGGCCACCATCATGATGCCGGGATGCTCCGCGTACGCTCTCTCGTTCAGGCGCCTGAGGAAGTCGACCGCGTCGAGATTCTCGTTCCCGCCGTGGACGTTCGGAACCCACTCCCCCGCCTCGCGGCCGTAGTCGAGATAGAGCATCGAGGCGACCGCGTCCACCCGCAGGCCGTCGAGGTGGTACTTCTCGAACCAGAACAGCGCGCTCGAAATCAGGAAGTTGCCCACCTCGCGGCGGCCGTAGTTGAAGATGAGCGAGCCCCAGTGCGGGTGCTCCCCCTTGCGCGCGTCCGCGTGCTCGTAGAGACAGGTGCCGTCGAAGCGGGCCAGGCCGTGGGCGTCCTTCGGGAAGTGCGCGGCCGACCAGTCCGCGATCACGCCGATCCCGCGCCGATGCAGCGTGTCGACCAGCTCCATGAACTCCTGCGGCGTGCCGAAGCGGCTCGTCGGCGCGAAGTAGCCGAGCGTCCCGTAGCCCCACGACTCGTCGAGCGGATACTCGGCGACGGGCAACAGCTCCACGTGCGTGAAGCCCAGATCGGCGACGTGGTCGGCCAGGCGGTCGGCGATGTCCCGGTACGTCAGCCAGCCCCCTTCGCCGGGGACCCGCATCCACGAGCCGAGGTGCGCCTCGTAGACGGCGATCGGCGCGTCGTGCGCGTTGCGGGTGGCGCGTTCGGTCATCCAGTCCGCGTCGTCCCACGCGTAGCCGGACGGGTCCCAGACCCGGGAGGCGGTGCGGGGCCGCAGTTCCGCGGCGAACGCGTAGGGATCGGCTTTCTGCACGGGCTCGCCGCCGTCCCGCGGCGTGACGTGGTACTTGTAGAGGACGCCGTTCCCGATCCCGGGGACGAAGGTCTCCCAGATCCCCGCTTCGGGCCGAAGCTGCATCGCGTGCGCTCGTGGATCCCAGCCGTTGAAGTCCCCGACGACCGCGACCGAGCGCGCGTTGGGGGCCCAGACCGCGAAGTGCACGCCGCCGGCGCCGTCGTGCCGGGCAACGCGTGCGCCGAGCTTGTCGTAGCTCCGGTAGTGCCTTCCGGCGGCGAGCAGGTGCAGGTCGTAGTCGGTCAGGAACGGCGATTCGCCGGCGTCCGCGCGTGCGGGCATCCCATCAGCTTACAGCCGGCAGCCGACGCGCGCCGTCAGCTCGCTAGGCGGACGCCTCCACGCGAACCGTCACGACGTCCGTCTCGTGGTACTGCTGGTGACGCACGGACGAGGCCAGGTGCCGCAGCAGCCGGAGCGAGACCTCCTGCTCGGCTTCCTGTCCGGCCACGCGGTCTCCGAGCAGGGCGATGCGGTCCTCGATGTTCGTGTCCTCGGTGGCGGCGACGAACTCCAGCTCGGCGGCGCGGCCGTCGTTGCGGGCGCTGATCTGCAGGCGCCGCTTCCCACTCTCCTCGTCCTGCCGGATGAGCGTGAGCAGCGTCTCCTCGCCCACCGCGCGGAGCCGGTCCGTCATCTTGTCGCTCCAGCCGCGGGTCCTGGCGAACTCGGTGAGGAACTTGTCGATCGCCGGATACGCGTCCGTCTTCAGCGCGGTCCGCAGGCGGTGCGGCCGCGGTCGGACCAGCTCCAGGAACGCCGTCATCAGGATTGCAGCGAGGCCGCCGGCGGTCATCCCGTTCTCCAGCAGCCCGCTCCAGGCGCCCAACTGGTCGCCGAAGATCAGCCCGTTCTGGAAGCCGAGCCCGATCCAGAACCCGACGCCCGCCACCACCCCCTTGCGGTAGTCGACCCCGTCCTCGACCACCACCCGCATGCCGAGCACGAAGAGCATGGACATGATCACGATGGTGTACGCCCCGGCCACCGGACCCGGGATCGCGAGAATGAGCCCCATGAACTTCGGGAGGAAGGCCAGCAGGAGAAAGATGGCGCCGATGTAGATGCCGACGGTGCGCGAGGCGACCCCGGTGATGTCCGTCACCGAGACGCTCGACGAATAGGTCGTGTTCGGGACCGTCGCGGCCAGGCCCGACAGCAGGTTGCCCACGCCGTCGGCGGTGACCGCGCCCTGCACGACGCGGTAGTCGGTGGCCCGCGGCTTCCGCCGCGAAACGCGCTGAATGGCGACGCTGTCGCCGATGGTCTCGATGGCTCCGATCAGGGTGACGAAAATGAAGGCCGGCAGCAGCGACCAGAACGCGACGCCGAACTGGAGGTCGAATCCCGGCCAGCCGCCGGCCGGCAGCCCGATCCAGCTCGCCTCCGCGATGAGCTGCGTGTTGTACAGCCCGAACGTGCTGGCGACCACGCAGCCGCTGACGATGCCGATGACCGGCGCCCACAGGCGCGCGACGCCGGTGGCGCGCAGCGTGACCGCGACCGTGACGACCAGCGTCGCGGCCACCGTGGCCGGCGCGGCGGCCGGCGACGACCCTGCGGGTACGTCTCCGAGCATGCCGAACATGATCGGCATCAACGTCACCGGGATCAGCATGATCACCGTGCCGCACACGGTCGGGGTGAGGACCCGCCGGAGCAGCGACAACTGGGTCGAGAGGCCGAACTGGAACAGCGCCGAAAGGGTGACCAGGGTCGCCAGCAACCCCGGCCCGCCTTCGATGAGCGCGGTGACGCACACGGCGATGAAGGCGGCCGACGTGCCCATCAACAGCACGTGTCCGGAGCCGATGCGGCCGACCCGGACCGCCTGGAGCACGGTAGTGACCCCGCTGATGGCGAGGGCCGCGAACGCCGCCCACGACAGAAAGTCCTCGCTGCCTCCCGCGGCGCGCACCACGATGGCCGGGGTCAGCACGATGCCGGCCACGGTGAGCATCGCGAACTGAAAGCCGAGGCCCAGGGCCAGTGCGGGCGGCGGCTGTTCCTCGGGCTCGTAGCGCAGATCCCTCACGCCAGCGGCACTTGTCGAGGTCATGGTGACGTATCCTATCCCGGTTCGTCGGCTGAGACTTCGCTTGTACACGATTGCTCGTGCTGGCGCAAAGGGGGCTGCCGGGCGCGGCGTCTCCGTCGAGCATCATCCGGCGCGGGGAATGGTCCCCGAGACGCGCCGGGACAGAGGAGGCGATGGCCCTGCGCGTCGCGATTGTCACCTCCGAAGCGGTACCCTTCGCCAAATCGGGCGGTCTGGCCGACATGGTCGGTTCGCTGGCGGCGGCGCTGAAGCGCCAGGGGCTCGACGTCACGCTCGTCCTGCCCGCGTACCGTTGCGTCGTGGAACGCGCGGATGTCGCCCCGGCCGGGATCGCGTTCCATGTTCCGGCCGCCAACGGGATCGAACGCGCCGAGATACTGGAGGGGGTCGCCGGCAAGGACACGCCGGCCTATTTCGTCCGTGCCGATCGATTCTTCGATCGCCCCGGTCTATACGGCGAGGACGCCCGGGACTACCCCGACAACGCCGACCGTTTCGCCTACTTCGCCCGTGCGGCGCTCGCACTGCTCGCCCGGCTCGGGCCGTACGACGTGCTCCACGGCCACGACTGGCAGACGGGCCTCGCCGTCGCCTACCTCCGGCTGCAGCCCGACCGCTACGCCTCGCTGGCTTCCACCCGCACGCTGTTCACGGTGCACAACGTGGGCTATCAGGGACTGTTCGACGCCGGGGTGTTCCCGCGCCTGCAGGTAGATGCCGCGCACTACTGGCCCCACTTCGAGTTCTTCGGCGACATCAGCTACCTGAAGGCCGCTCTGTCGCTGGCGGATCGGCTGACGACGGTCAGCCCGAGCTACGCCGAGGAGATAAAGACGCCCGAGCAGGGATACGGGCTCCACGGCGTGTTCAGCGAGCGAGCCGATGACCTTGTGGGGATCATGAACGGCGCGGACTACGCCGTCTGGGACCCGGCCGCGGATTCCTTCATCGCCCGGCAGTATTCGGCCGCCGCACCGGCAGGCAAGTGCGACTGCAAGCGCGACCTGCAGCGACGGCTGGATCTGGCGCCGTCGGACGCGCCCGTCGCCGGCATGGTCGCCCGGCTGGTTCACCAGAAGGGCCTCGACATCCTGGCCGGCGCTCTCGATGCCCTCTCGGCGCGGGACCTGCAGCTCGTAGTGCTGGGAACCGGAGATCCGTACCACGAGCAGGCGCTCCGCGAGTTCGGTCAGCGTCATCCCGGCCGTGTCGCCGTCCGTATCGGCTTCGACGAGGAGCTGGCCCATGCCATCGAAGCCGGCAGCGACCTGTTCCTGATGCCCTCCCGCTACGAGCCGAGCGGTCTCAACCAGCTCTACAGCCTGCGCTATGGCACGATCCCGATCGTACGGGCCACCGGCGGCCTCAAGGACTCGGTGATTCCGTTCGACGAAGCAACCGGCGAGGGCACCGGCTTCCGGTTCGAGGACTACTCGTCCGAGGCGCTGGTGCAGGCGGTCGACCGGGCGCTCGACTGCTTCGGCACGCCCGATGCGTGGCGGAGGCTGATGGCGAACGCGATGGCGCAGGACTTCTCGATGGACCGCACGGCCGCAGAGTACGCGACGCTCTACGCAAGCCTCCTCGACCGCCCCGACTGATCTCGCAGCCGCACGTCCCGGCCTGCACTGTTCCGCGGCCCAGACTCCCGGCATGGCGTCCGCCCCCCGCAACAAGCGTCAGGATTCGGACCGCGTAAAGGTTAATCGCCAGTTAACATTCAGGGAGTATATGCTAAACAGCAGATAGCATAAATCAGCTCCGGCCCTCGTTGGTTGGACATGCCGAGGAGAGAGCGCGACAGGACGGGCGGACCGACATGGGAGCCGTCTCGGGTCGACTACCAGCGGGTGCTCACCGAGCAGAATCCCTGGAAGGTCACCGGTGAGGCACCTGCGTCCTGGGCGCCGCCCGTCGAGCGACCGCTCGCAGCGTTGCTCACCCGCTGCCTGCAGACCGCGGAGCTTCGCAGATTCCAGCTCGTGCTGGGCCCACGCCGCGTCGGCAAGACGACCTGCCTCTATCAGACCGTGCGCCAGCTTCTCCGCGGAGGCGTTGCACCCCAGCGGATCTGGTGGCTGAGGCTCGACCACCCTCTGCTCATGCAACTCGATCTCGGGTTGCTCCTCGGCGTCGCTCGTGACGGCGTCGATGATTCGAACGAGCCGGCGTTCGTGTTCCTCGACGAGCTGACGTATGCCCGGGACTGGGACCTCTGGTTGAAGACCTTCCACGACGAGCGGTGGCCGCTCCGCATTGCCGGCTCATCGAGCGCGACGGCGGCGCTGCGGGAGCGCCGGCTCGAGAGCGGCGTCGGACGGTGGGAAGAGCAGTACCTGGCGCCATATCTGCTCGGCGAGTTTCTCGACCTGGTGGAACATGAGACGTCGATTCCAGTCGAGGCGACGCTGAGCGCCACGGTCGCTGCCGCGCTGAAAGCTGGATGGGATCCGGCCGGAATCGAGCCGCTCCGACGGCGATTGCTGCTCACCGGCGGTTTTCCGGAGCTTCTCGTCGCTGCCGGCGCCGGCACGGACAACGACGACGAAGTCTCGATGCTGCTGCGGTCGCAGCAGACCCTGCGGAACGACGCGGTCGAACGGGCGATCTACAAGGACATCCCGCAGGCCTTCGGCATCGACAACCCGATGATGCTGGAACGCCTGCTCTACACGCTCGCCGGCCAGATCGCCGGGCTGCTGTCGCCGCAGCGCCTCTGCCAGGAGCTCGACGGGCTGTCGCAGCCGACGTTCGACCGCTATCTGTCGTACCTGGAGCGCGCCTTCCTGGTCTTCACGCTGCCGAACTACTCGGGGCGGGAGGGAGCGGTTCAGCGGCGCGGACGGCGCCTGTACTTCGTGGACGGCGCGGTCCGCAACGCGGCGCTGCAGCGCGGCGTGGGGCCGCTGACGAACGCAGAGGAGATGGGGTTGTTGTACGAGAACCTGGTTGCCGGTCATCTGCACGCGCTGGCTCGGCAGACGCAGGTGCGGCTCTACCACTGGCGGGAGGGCAACCACGAAGTCGACCTGATCTACGACCATCCGGACCAGCCGATCGCCTTCGAGATCGCGTCTTCCGTCCGTCATCCGGTCACGGGACTGCAGCGGTTCATGGAACGGTTCCCGCGATTCGAGGGGCGGTGCTACCTGGTCAGTCCGGAGCCGATAGGCATGCTGCCCGGCGACGTCGCCAACCGGGTCGGGCTGCTGCCGCTAGATCTTCTCCTGCTGGCCGCGAGCCGGCAGGCGGAGACGGCGCTCGGGCAGAGGCTGATAAGCTGAGCGGCGCGTTGACCGACAGCTCCACGAACGTTCCGCAGGATCGCCCCGCTGTGCCGCGCTGGCGGACGCCCGCTCTGGTCATGGCGGTGGCGTGCGCCATCGCCATGCTCGGCTTCGGGGCGCGGTCGATCTTCGGGCTCTTCCTGGAGCCGATGACCTCGGCGCGCGGCTGGGGGCGCGAGACGTTCGCGCTCGCCCTGGCCATCCAGAACCTCATGTGGGGCGTGGCCCTGCCGTTCGCCGGCGCGCTCAGCGACCGCTTCGGGTCGCCGCGGGTGCTCGCGCTGGGAGCGCTGATCTACGCCGCCGGCATCTGCGGCATGACGGCCGCCGAGAGCGCCGGCACGCTGCACCTGACGGCCGGCATCCTGGTCGGTGTCGGGGTGGCGTGCACCGCGTTCTCCATCGCGCTCGCGGCGATGGCCAAGGTGGTGGGCCCCGAGCGGCGCTCGCTGGCCCTGGGGTTGGGGACTGCGGCGGGGTCCTCCGGCCAGGTGGTCTTCTCCCCGCTCGGCCAGGCGTTCATATCCGCTTACGGGTGGGAGACCGCGCTGCTGTTCCTGGCGGCGTCGGCGCTCCTGATCGCCCCGCTGGCCTTCGTATTGCCCGGCTCCCCGGCGGTACGCGGCGAGGCGCCCGCGCCCGACCAGTCGCTGCCGGATGCACTGCGCGAGGCGTTCGGGCACCGGGGCTACGCCTTGCTGACCACCGGCTTCTTCGTCTGCGGGTTCCACGTTGCCTTCATCACGGTGCACTTTCCGGCCTACGTGCGCGACATCGGGCTCTCCGCCGCGGTGGGGGCGGGGGCGATAGCGGTCATCGGCCTGTTCAACATCCTCGGCTCCTTCGCGTCCGGCGCCGCCGGCCAGCGCTGGAGCAAGAAGTGCGGGCTGAGCACCATCTACGCGTCGCGCGCGCTGGCCATCACGGCGCTGATGCTGCTGCCGAAGACCGCCGCCGTCATCTACCTCTTCGCCGCCGTCATGGGCGTGCTGTGGCTCTCGACGGTGCCGCTTACCACCGGCATCGTCGGCCAGATCTTCGGGGTGCGCTATCTTGCCACGCTGTTCGGCGTCGTCTTCCTCAGCCACCAGCTCGGCAGCTTCCTCGGCGTCTGGCTGGGTGGGTGGCTGTACGACAATACCGGTTCCTACGATGGCGTCTGGTGGGCCGGCGTCGCGCTGGGACTCGCCGCCGCACTGATCCACCTGCCGATCGACGAGCGGCCGATCGTCCGCCGCACGGCGACCGTGCCGGCCAGTTCCGGAACGTATTGATAGGTAGCCTGGAATCCGAGCATGGCACGGACCGCGGCTACCGCGGCCGGCGCCGCTCCAGGATCGTCACCGGGCTCCTCCCCCTGGCGGAACACCTCGACGGTCCACGAGCTGCGCGCGGCGCGGCGCTCTTCGGTTGCCGCGTGACGTGACATCACCTCGATCATACGTCGAGCGTTGGCGGTACGAAACCGGCAGGTACCGCTCGTGATGGGGCAAACGGCTCGGAGTCCGATCTCCTGATGTCAACCCTCTCCCGCTCACGAGCTCGTGGCAGTAGCTGCGCGTCGACCGTCACGATTCCCGTTACGGGCCAGCCTCCGCGTCCCCGGGCCACGGGATCGGCTCGTCGGCGGCGAATCGCCGCAGGACGTTCTCGGTGATCCGCGACACGTCGTTGTCGTAGTCGTTGTAGGAGAGACTCCCGCTCCACGCGATGGAGCTGGTGGAGAACACCGCGCCGCCGTTCGGATACTCCAGATACGCCATGTCGGCGTAGACGAGGACGTTCTCGGTGCCGCCCTGCCGCGAGTCCGACGTGTTGACCTCCTCGACCACGTGCTGGTACGCGTCCGAGTGCCCGAACGAGCGGGCCAGGACCAGTGTGTGGGCGGGTGATCCGAGCGCGTAGTCGACGCGGTCGAGCTCGGACCCGGCGGCGCCCACCTCCAGAACCAGCGACGGGTGCTCGCCGATCAGCGCGTTGTCGTCGAGGCCCTCGAAGATGAACGCCGCGCGCGGATCGGAGCTGCCCGGCATGCGCCGGAACGGCGAGTTGCGGTCGAACCCCTGCGCAGTGAATCCGGTGCCCACCAGCCTCTGCGGCGCCCGTCCGCGGAAGCGCCAGAGCCCCCCGAACTCCCCGGTCGTGGCGTGGTAGTGCTCGCCCGCCGCGCCCTGCCAGGCCTCGGTGCCGTGGGCGCGGCGAACCTCGATGTACCGTCCGGTCGGATCGAGGCTGGTAATCCAGTAGAACCCGTTGCCGCCCATGTACATCAAGCGTCCGCCCCCGGCCAGGTACGCCTCCAGGGCGTCGAGCATCTCGGTCGACGTGTACTCCGGATGCGTCCCGGTGAGGATCACGTTGTACGGCTCGATGACGGACAGACCCTCAAGGTGAAGGTCGTGGTCGGTGATGATGTCGACATCGAAGCCCTTCGCGTCGAACCAGTCGACCAGGTGGGTATCCGCCATGAACTGCCAGGGATTGCGGGTGGTGATCCTGGGCCGCATGTTGGTGATCGGCCGCAGCGCCGACGAGTAGGTGATGCCGCTGCCGTCGGCGTGGGTGGAGTAGAGACTCAGTTGGCCTTCCCCCTCCCGGCCGGTGCGGGCGTAGGCGAGATAGCTGAACGTCGGAACGAGGAACGCGATACGGGCGGTGGCGGCGCCCTGCGGCGGCCGGACGAAGAAAGGCACGTGGTCCTCGTTCGCGGCGGCCCGCAGCCGGGCCGCGTAGATGCCGCTCGCCAGATTTTCCGGGACCTGCAGCTCGAAGCCGACGTCCCAGGCCGCGTCCGCGAGGTCGTCGTCGTGGAAGTAGATGGCGCCGTACTGGTCGCGCGCCTGCTTGAAATCCATCACCGTGGCGTTCCAGGTGTGCCCGGTGACGGCGCGGGTGGGGGCGTTGACCGTACGGCCGTGCAGCCCGCGCGGCGAGCGGTCGCTGACCGCCTCCGACTCGATGTCGGCGGCGAAGTCCCAGTCGGCCAGCGCGTCGTCCGGACCGCCGCCCTGCTCGATGGCGTCGATCTCGGCCGCAGCGAGTGCGCGATCGTAGATGCGGGGGTTGTCGATCTTGCCGTTGTAGTGTCCCGCCGCCTGCCGCTCGTCGCCGCCTCCGGCCCAGTGGGCCGCGATCAACAGCGGCAGCGTGTTCGGCGCAAGTCCGCGCACCGCGGCGGTCCGCTCCAGTGTGGCCCGCGTCGAGTCGCCGGGAAACCGGGTCTGCGGGCGCTGTACGAATACCACCCGCCCGGTGTCGGCGTCGTAGCTCACCGCCACGAAGTACCAGAACGTGGGCACGCCATGCGGCCGTGGCCTGGCCGCGCCGGGAATCGCCGAGCGCCATGCGCGCAGCGGCGGCCCCGCGTTCAGCGTCTCGCCGGCGCCGTCCGCGCCCCCGAGGCGCAGCGCCAGCCGGCCCTCTTCGTCGATGAACACGCCGTAACCGCCCTCCGCATCGGCGGACCACTTGGTGACGATTCCCTGCGCAGAGCGCTCGCCGAACGAAATGCCGGGCGTGGTCGGCGCGATCCACGCGGTGACGGTGAAGCTGCCGTCCAGCCGCAGCGCCGGATTGTCCGGGACCAGCACATAAGAGCCGAACGGCAACTCCTGCCGGTGGCCCGCGTAGTCGCCATTGACCGGCGTTTCGATGAGCGTCTCCTTGAACCCCGGCCCGTTCGGGTTGGCGTCGCCGTGAATCAGCCGCACGATGTCGGCCCGATACTCGGGTTCTTCACTGCTGACCATGAACCGGATGGTCTCGCCCGGCTGCACGCTCAGGCGATCCGCGTAGCCGACGATGCCGCGTTCCCGCAGCATCTCCGGCACCTCGGTGGAACGCTGCTGGGCGACCTGGGCCGCCGCGCTCGCGGCGAGCAGCGTCGCGACGGTCAGTGCCGCGGCGGTCGGAACGGATCCACGCATGGGGCTGGCGGCCATCGGGTGCCTCCTTCTCATCCTTCCGTATCGATTGCGCCGGTGACGGTTGCGCCGCCGCGGAGCACCGTCGGCGAAGACGCCTGCTGGAGGAAGATCTCCGGCCCGCCGGCGCCGTCCGCGGGAAGTACCCACACGTCCGCGATCGGCGATCCGGTCTCTTTCGGCAGCGCGTACA
The DNA here is from genome assembly GCA_964291605.2 of Vicinamibacterales bacterium. Lineage (GTDB taxonomy): Bacteria > Acidobacteriota > Vicinamibacteria > Vicinamibacterales > UBA8438 > WTFV01. The sequence goes on from OZ219745.1 coordinate 143,645, forward strand.
GAACGTTCTCGTCGTCGAGCCACTCGACCTGGTCGTCCACGCTGCGCGTCTCGGCCAGCGCGGTCTCCTCCAGCGTCTCCAGGTCCAGCACGTGCGGGCGCCAGTGCGCCCTTGCGCTGCCGGGCATCCGCTTCTTGAAGGCGACGCGCGTCTCGTCTGGCGAGAGAGCAGGACACTCGATGCCTTCCGTAACGACGCGGAGCGCGCGTTCCGCGAGGCTGCCCTCGACCAGGTACATCACGCCGCCGGTGCCGAGGGTGGCGAAGAATCCATCGCCGTCCGCCGCGAAGGTCACGCCCCAGAAGTTGAAGTCGAGCGAGTGGAACGGCTGCCCACCGCGGACCACCGGCAGCTCCTCCATGTTCGCCACGACCAGCGCGCCCGTGTCGGTGTCGACGATGCTGGTCTCGGTGGAGAAGAGGCTGTCCGCGTAGGAGTGGCCCGAGACGAAGACGGTGATCGCGGCGTGGCGGCCGTCGGGCGAGACGCGGGTACGGCTGGGGATGCCGTTCAGCGGAATGCGATGCCGCGGCCGGAAGGCCGCATCGAACAGCACGGCGGTGTAGGTCGTGAAGAACTCGCGCTCCACCATCAGGCACGACCCGTGCCCGGCGGCGAAATGAACGCGGTGGCACATGAGCGGCGTGGCCTCCCGCGTGCGCCTTCCGAGCGCATCGGTCTCGACGGCCAGGAAGCCGTGGCTTCGATCCAGACCCGTGTGGCGGACGAGGAAGCGGCGCACGGAAGCCGGCGCCGCGGGGTTCTCGGACAGGGAAGGTCCGGTGACCACCGCCGGCTGGTCGGCCGGCGCGGGTGCACGGGCGTCCGGGAGCCTCTCCCCGGCCTTGGTGTCGTCGCGCGAACCGTGCGTATCCGCCGTCATGACGGCCGGCGTCGACCCTGGCGTCGACCCCGCGGGGATAGCCTCTGCCACCCGCTCGACCAGGCTTTCCGTGTCCGCGTTCGCTTCTTCCGAGGCCGCCGGCAAGGCTGGCAACCTGCGAATCGCGCCCGCGTCGGATGGGACGGGCGGCGCTTCGAGCGCTCCGGTGATCGGCGGCAGAGCGCCTTGGTTGGTTCGATCCGCGGACCGCGCGAGCGAAAACCAGGCGTACGCGCCCGTCAGCAGGGCGCAGAGCAGGCACAGCACGAGGAACCGCGCGGCGTTCGAAGACCGGGGCGCCGTGTCGGTCCCGGCGCCGCACGAGTTCCCGCCGGAACGCAAGCGTCTGTGATCCATCCAGCCTAGACCAGACAATACCGCTCCATTCCAGGGCCGAAATTGTACATCTGAGCGGATGCGCCGTGATCGCCTCGAGGCACGACAATCGATCCTCCAACGGTCCGGTCACCACGGGACGCATGGGACTTCCCGGCCCGCTTGCAGTACGACGACGAAGCCTGTCGGAGCGGAGAGGCTGACCATCCGCCCGCGTCGTCGCGTCTCACGCGTCATGGTCGCGGCTTCCCGCGAGCGCCACCGCTGCCAGACCAGTGGCGGCGACGAGCGCGACCACGAACCCGGTCAGCGCCGCCGTGGAACCGTACCCGGCCCACATGGCGCCGAAGGCGATGGACGCCGCCAGCCGTCCGAGACTGGTCGCGGTGGTCAGCAGGGCGAGACCCGTGCCCCGGATATCCGCGGGCAGCATCGCGCTCGCCAGCGCCATCAGCACGCCCTCCGTCAACGCGTAGTAGCCACCCAGCAGCAGGACGCAGACCGCCAGGTTGCCGACCGACACTTCCTCGGGAAGGGCGATCAGATAGGCCAGCACCAGTACGCCGTGTCCGGCGAGGAAGGTGGCCCGCCGGCCGAACCGATCCGCCAGCATCCCGGCCGGCAGGGCCAGCAGCAGGAAAGAGCCCGCGGTCCCGACGTACAGGAGCGGGAACAGCCCCGGGTTCAGCCCCGTGCGCTCCTGAAGCACCAGATAGAGAAAGCCGTCGCTGACGGTGGCCAGGCCGAGCAGTGCCCCGGCGCAGGTCAGTCCGGCGAAGCCTCGCGTCGCCAGCAGCGAGCGGAAAGCCGGACCGGGTCGAAGCGGCCTCTCCCGGTCGAGCGTCAGGCCGCGGACGCTCCGCACGAACAGCCACAGGACTCCGAGACCGACGATGGCGACCGCGAAGCTCGTGACGAACACCAGATCGTAGGCGTCCGGCGCCGCCGACAGGATGGCGAGCGCCACGAGCGGCCCCAGCATCGCGCCCGCACTGTCCAGCGCACGATGGACACCGAAGCTCGTGGCAAGGCCCGCGCGCCCGCTGCTCAGCGAGATCAGCGCATCGCGCGGCGCCGCCCGCAGCCCCTTCGCGGCGCGGTCCACCGCCACGATCGCGGCGATCACCGGCCAGGCGCCGCCCGCCCCGAGCAGTCCGATCCTGCACAGCGCAGAGGTGCCGTAGCCGACCGCCGCCACTTCCTTGTCGCGCCGCGTGCGATCCGAGGCGAAGCCGCCGGCCAGCCGCAGAAGGGCGGTCATCCCGTGGTACAGGCCGTCGACGAGTCCGTACTGCAGCGGTGTCAGACCCAGGTACAACACCAGGTAGATCGGCAGCACGGTCGCCACCATCTCCGATGAGACGTCCGTCAGCAGGCTCGTGAACCCGAGCGCCACGACGTTGCGGCTGACGTGCGGCCAGTAGCGCCGGCCCCGCAGGGCCCGCACCGTCCGCTGCAGCGCCGCCGCGGCGTCAACCTGGTACATGGCGGCCCTCCATTCGCCGCGCCCAATAAGACGCGACTGTACTTCGCCGGCCCTTCATCGTGGCAGAATAGGGGCAGTCGTCCGCGCCCTGGAGCGGTGCAGCGACCGGCGGGGTTTGGTTGGGCGGAAAGCGGAGCCGTCCGGCGACGGTTTCCGGGCGAGGCGTCGGCGAGCCGAACCTGCACCATGAAGTCCGTGCGAGCCGCACTCGTGGCGTACGGTCCGGTCGCTGCAATCGCGCTGGCCTGGCCCGCGTCGGCCTCGGTTTCCGCCGCGCAGGAACAGGCGGCGCGCGCCGTCAGCTACAACGGGCAGATCGCCCCGATTCTGAACGAGCACTGCGTCTCGTGCCACCGGCCGGATGCGGTCGCCCCGTTCAGCCTTTCGACCTACGCCGAGGTCAGCGCCCGCGCCCGGATGGTCGCGAGCGTTACGCGGCGTCGAGTGATGCCGCCGTGGAAGCCGGCGCCCGGCGTGGCGCGCTTCCTGGGCGAGCGGCGCCTCCGCGGGAGCGAGATCGACCTCATCCAGCGCTGGGTCGCGGCGGGCGCTCCCGAGGGAGACCCCGATCGAGCGCCCGAACCGCCCTCCTGGCCGGGCGGCTGGATGCGCGGCACGCCGGATCTGGTCGTCACCATGGACGCGCCCTACCCGCTGCCGGCGGCCGGGGAGGACGTCTACCGGAACTTCGTCGTACGGGTCCCGACCACGCGCGCGCGTTTCGTCCAGGCGATCGAGCTGCGGCCTGCGACGACCCGCGGCATTCACCACGCCCGCATCCTGGTCGATCGCTCCGGCTCGGCGCGTCGATTGGCCGCCGCCGACCCGGTTCCGGGTTACGACGACCGCCACGTCGACCGGGCGCGTCCTCCAGACGGCCACTTTCTCGGCTGGGCGCCGGGCACGGTCCCGAACGAAGTCGCGGAGCACTTGGCATGGCGTCTGGAGCCGGGCACCGACCTCGTGCTCAAGACTCATCTCGTGCCGTGGGGCGAGCCGACGCCGATCCAGGTCTCGGTCGGCTTGTTCTTCGCGGACACGGCGCCGACCGCGGCCCCGGCCGTGGTGCAGCTCGGATCCCAGATTATCGACATTCCCGCGGGGGCGTCCGCCCATGTCGTGGAGGATCGCTACCGCCTGCCGGCCGCCGTCGATCTGCTCGCCGTCTACCCCCACGCGCACTTCCTGGCCCGCCGGGTGGAGGGCTACGCGGTGCTGCCGGGGGGCGCCCGCCGGCCGCTGATCCGCATCGACGACTGGGATTTCGCGTGGCAGGACGAGTACCGCTACGCGGCGCCGCCGCGCCTGCCGGCCGGCACGGAAATCGTGATGCGTTTCGTCTTCGACAACTCCGCCGGCAACCCGAGAAACCCGAGCCGTCCCCCGCGCCGGGTGCGATTCGGTCCGCGGTCGACGGACGAGATGGCCGAGCTGATGTTGCAGGTGCTGCCGGTCGATCCGGCGGATCGTCCCGCCCTGGTCCGGGACGTGTCGCGACACGTCGCACACGTCGTGCTCGCCGGGTCCAGGCTTGCCCTCGCCGCGGCTCCCGACAGCGCGGTGCTGCAGGAGCGGGTGGGTAACGATCTGTTCGCGGTGGGACGGGCGAGCGAGGCGATCCGGCACCTGATGGCGGCCGTCCGTATCGCGCCGGAACGTGCTTCCGCGCATTACCGGCTGGGAACCGCGCTGGCGACGATCGGGAGGATCGGCGACGCGATGGTGAGCTACCGGCATGCGCTCGACCTGCGGCCGGACTTCGTCGAGGCGCACAACAACCTCGGCGGACTCCTGCATCTGGCGGACGACCTGGATGGCGCCGCCCGCCACTACCGCCGGACGCTGGCGCTGGAGCCGGCCCACGCGAACGCCCACTTCAATCTGGGCAACATCCTGCTCGGCGCGGGACGGTTCGCCGAGGCCGAGGCCGAGTTCCGCGGCGCGCTCGCGGCACGGCCCGAATTCGCGGATGCGCACGTCGCGCTGGGGCTCACGCTCTTCGGCCAGGGAAGGATCGAGGCGGCGGTCGAGGCGTATCGCGCGGCCCTGCGGTTGAATCCGGATCTGACCGAGGCCAGGCGCCTGCTGGACGACGCGCTCGCGGGGCCGTCCCGCGGCCGTTGAGCGCCGGCGGAACGCGCGGTCAGGGCAGCTCCGCCTGGGTAAACGGCGTCCGCGAGGGGCGGCCCGCCTCGAACAGCGCGAGGTTGTCGGTCATCCGCTCCACCGCGTCGCCGAGGCCGGCTCGGCGGGCGGCTTCCAGGACGTCACGCTGCACGGCCGCCGCCTGGGAGTACAGTCCCATCGCCGCGAGGGCCATCGCGGTGGTCTCGCCCAACGAGAGGTCCGGCGCCTCCGCCAGCAACGGTTCGAGGACGGCCATCGCCCGTTCGCCGTCGCGCAACGCGTCGTCCGGCGCGCTGGCCAGGATGCGCGCGAGCGCGTGCTGGAACATCCGATTCGCGGGGTTCGCTTCGAGGCCCCTTTCGAGTCGATCGAGGGCCGCGTCGTAGCGCTCCATGCGGACGTGGGCCATGGCGGCGCCGTAGAGGGCCTCCTGCCGACTCGGGTCCAGCGCCAGTGCCCGATCGTAGTGGGCGACGGCCTCGTCCGCGCGTCCGCTGCGGACCAGCACGTTAGCGAGCTGCACACGCGCCTGGATGTAGGCGGGGTCGTGCTGCAGAACCGTCGACAGATGGTCGATCGCCTCGTGGTGCCGTCCCTGGTCGGCCCGGACCACGCCGAGACTGAACTGCGCCTCGGTGTGCTCGGGCGTCGTCCGGACCACCCGCTCGAACGCTTCTACGGCGCCGCCGACGTCGCCCAGTTGGAACAGCGCGACGCCGAGCCGCTGCCGCAACGAGGGATCGTCCGGATCGAGCTCGAGACCGCGGCGGAACAGATCGGCGGCCACGCGGTAGTTGCCTGCGTCCAGAGCCCGGCCACCCCGGATGTTGTAGGCGTTCGCGCTCTCCAGAAGTTCGTCGAGCTCCTGCCGCAGCGGATCCGGCGGCAACGCCTCGATGTCACCTTGCCGCTGCAGGTGCGCCTCGGCCCGCTCGGTCTCGCCGAGCCCCCGATAGGCCAGCGCGAGCGGGTAGTGGACCGCGGTCGCCCAGGGGGCGGCAGCCAGCGCCTGCTCGAAGCGCGTCGCCGCGTCCGCGTATTCCCGGCGGGCCAGGGCGATCCGACCCAGTCCCACCCGGGCCGCCGGCGCATCCGGGTACCGGTCGAGGGCCTCACCGTAGATCCGCTCCGCCGCGTCGAGCTCACCCCGGGTGAACAGCACGTCGGCCAGCAGCACGCGCGGGGCGAGGTCGTCCGGCTGCAGATCGACCACCCGCCGGTACGAGGCCGTGGAGGCTTCAAGGTCGCCCGTCGCCTCGTGGACCCTGCCGAGGTAGTACGGCCACCGCCCGTCGGTCGGCAACAGCGTCTGCGCGTTCAGCAGGCTCGCCTCGGCCGCGTCGACGTAGGTCGCCGCCAGCAGCAGCATGCCGAGCCGGCCGTAGGCGTCGCCGAGCGCCTCCGGCTCGCTCGCCGCGGTTCCCAGGCGCACGCGGACCGCCGTCTGGTAGGTCCGCATCTGTTGCGCGACCGGCTCGGTCATGGTTGCGAAGTCGGGCATCGCAACCGGAAGCAGGTCCTGGCCCTCCGGTGGAAGCAGCACGACTTCGGCCGCGGCGTCGGTCGATGCGTCGGGATTGGTGGGCACGGGGCCGTCGCCGCCGCAGGCCGCGGCCACGATGCCGGCGAGGCACAGCGTCCGGAAGACCCGGGCGCCGGCGCGCCGGCCGCGTTGCGTCGTGTCGCCTTCGCGGGGGTTCATCGCGTCGCCTCCGAGAGAATCCGTCCCTGACCCTCGGTCAGCGTGGTGTAGCGGTCGACCGGCACGTCATCCCACGCTTCGGCTCGTCCGCTCGGCCAGCGTACCTCCACGTCCGGTGGTTGCGCCGACTCGCCGAGCCCGACGTGCACGCGCGGGTCGTTGGCGGACGCGTAGCTTCCATCGCTGCGGGCGCGCCGCCAGCGTGTCGGCTCGCCGTCTCGGACAACCGCCACCCGGGCGCCCAGCATGTCCCGCCCGTGCTCGGAACCGTCCGTGCTTCCCACCAGCCGCAGGCCCAGCCAGTGCCGGCGGTTGCCGACCGTATTGACGAGCAGTCGAACGGGACCGGCGTTGTTCCCTACCAGTACGTCCACGTCCCCGTCGTTGTCCAGGTCGCCGAACGCGGCGCCGCGGCTCACTTCGGACAACTCGAACACAGCCCCTGCGCGCCGGGTGACATCCTCGAAGCGCCGGTCGCCCAGATTGCGGAACAACGTGTTGCGCTGCCCGTACGGAAACGGGTCTTCGCCGCGCCCCTCCACCGCCACTACCGTTCCGTTGACGGCCATGACGTCGAGCCGGCCGTCGTTGTCGAAATCGAACCAGGCGGAGCCCCAACCGGTGTACGGCAGGCTCCCCGGTCCCAGCCGGGACGGCGCGCTCGCGTCCTGGAACATCCCGGAGCCGTCGTTGACGTACAGGTTGTTTCCCTCCGTCGTCAGGTGCGTCATGAACAGGTCCTCGTCGCCGTCGTCGTCGAAGTCGCCGGCATCCACGCCCATGCCGGCTTCGGGGGTGCCAAGGCCGCTGAGGGCCGCGCCGGAGAGCAGCGCGGCGTCCGTCAGCGTGCCGTCCCGCCGGTTGAGCCAGAGCAGGTTCTCGGTCCCGTCGTTGGCGACGTAGATGTCGGGCCAGCCGTCGCCGTCGTAGTCGGCGGTGGCCACGCCGAGCGCCGGTCCGAATCGTCCCAGGGTCGCCCGTGAGACACCGCCGGTATCGGTGTGCCGGAGCGCCGCCGGGCTGACGTCGTCGAAGGCGCCGTTCCCGCGGTTCCTGTAGAGACGGTCCGGCAGCCCCCCGTACGTCTCCGGAGGACAGTAGTCACGCGCTCCCGCCGTATTGGGGCAGACGGTACGGTTGTCGAGGTCGTAGTCGACGTTGTTGCCGATGTACAGATCGAGCCAGCCGTCCCGGTCGTAGTCGACGAACGCGGCCGAGACGCCGAACGCGGCGCCCCCGTCGATGCCGGCTTCGTCCGAGACGTCGGTGAACGTCCCGTCGCCGTCGTTGCGGAAGAGCCGCTCCGATTCGAAGCCGGTCACGAGCAGGTCGACCCACCCGTCGTTGTGGATGTCGCCCGCCGCGACACCGAAGCCGTATCCGTCGGCGGCCAGACCGCTCTGCTCGGTCACGTCGACGAAGCGCCACGACCGGATCCCGTCCGGGCCGGTATCGAGGTCGTTGCGATAGAGACGCCCCCTGAAGGGGCCAGGGGACGCGGGCGGTATCAGGGCGTCGGAGATGCTCGAGCCCGGGCCGAGCATGCGGCCCTGCACCAGGAACACGTCGAGGTCGCCGTCGTTGTCGTAGTCGAGCAGACCGACGCCCGGCGGCAGGATCTCCGGGTAATAGAAGTGGCCCGACGCACCGTTGAAATGCACGAAGTCGAGACCCAGCTCGGCGGCGCGCTCGACGAACCAGGCCGAGTCGCCGGAATCCGAGGTCCCGCCGGCATCCGAGTGCCCGCCCCGCGGAGCATCTCTCCGGGAGGCAGGGTCCACCGCGCACCCGCCGGCGACCGCTGCGATCAGAACGATCCGGATCGCGCCGTTCACCATGCGCCTCATGATATTGCCCACCGGAAGCGCGGCATAGCCGCGCGCGACCGAAGCGCCGGTTCAGCGTCGTCTGCGCGGTATCCGCCGCGCCGACTCCTGACCCGACAATGGTCGCCTCTGGCTCCGATCGCCGCCCAACCGAGCCTGTCCAGGAGTCTGCACGGTGCTACGGCGCAGACTTCCTAGCGAATCGCGCCGGCCGACCGTTCGAGGAATGGATCGAACTCGACCGGATCGTCATTGCGCCACGGCAGACCGCGGTCGTAGTGCGTCAGCTTCTCCCGCATGCGCGGCACGAGATCCGCGCGACCGCCGCGTGTGGCGCGGTCGATGGCGGCCCGCTGCCAGTTGCCTGCCTCGCCGAAGCGGCCCCTCTCGGCGAGCGCCATTGCCATCGACTCGCCGAGGTCGAGGTCGCGCGCCGCCTCCGGCAGCGCTTCCATGAGCGCGAGCGCGCGGGCGCCGTCCCTGACCCCCGGATCGGTCGCGCCACTGAGGAGACGCGCGAGCGCGTGAACGAAGAAAGGCTGATCCGGGTAGGCCGCCATGCCCTCGCCGAACCGGTTCCGTGCGTCGGCGTGGCGGCCGAGGCGGACCAGCGTGACGGCGTGACCGAACGGCGCCTCCTCGATCCGCGGGTCGCCCGCGGCGCCCGCCTCCATGAGCTGCTCGTACTGCGCCAGGGCTTCCTCGAAGCGGCCCTCCCGGCGCAGCAGGCCGGCCAGGGCGAGCCGCGCCTCGACGTAGCCGGGCTCGTGCCCCACGGCTGCCTCGAGTCGCTCGATCGCCTCCGGTCGGCGGCCCGCTCCTTCCAGCAGCACCCCCAGGCTGAAGTGCGCCAGCGCGAAGTCGGGTGCGGTCTGCAGGATCCGTTCGAACTCGGCGAGAGCCCCGCCCGGGTCTCCCATCTGGAACAGCACCGTGCCGAGCCGATGCCGCAGGGTCGGGTCGGCAGGTTCCAGGACGAGTCCCCGCCGGAAGTACCCGGCGGCCGTGACCCAGTCGCGTCGGCTGAGCGCTCGATTTCCCCGCCGCTCGTATGCCCGCGGGCTCTCGATCAGCGTGTCGAGCTCCTCCATCAGCGGATCCTCTGCAAGGATCGCGACGTCCGCCCGCTGCCGCATGTGCGCCTCGGCCCGGTCGAGCCGGCCGAGCCCCCGGTAGGCGAGCGCCAGGGGATAGTGGACGCCGACCGCCGTCTGGCCGCTGAGCCGCAGTCCCTCCTCCAGGAACCGGACGGCGCGCGCGTAGTCGTTGCCCGCGAGCGCGGCGCGGCCGATGCCGACGTGGGCGACGACCGAGTCGGGCTGCATGGCGAGCTGTCTCCCGAACAATGGTTCCGCCTCCTCGGGTTGCCCCAGCAGGAGGTACACCTCGCCCAGCCACAGCAGGGTCAACGCGTCGTCGGGCCGGAGGCGCAGCACCTCGTCGAAGGCGGCGACGGAATCCTCCAGCGCGCCGGTCGTCCTGTAGAGGTGCCCGAGATAGTACGGCCAGCGCGTGTCGTCCGGCGCCAGCGTCCGCGCCCGCCGCAGGTGCGGCTCGGCCGCGTCGTGCAGCGCCGCGGCCATCAGCAGCTTCCCCATGTCGCCGTACGCGGCGGCGCGCCGTGCCGCGTTCGCGGTCGGTGTCTGCACGATCGCCATCAGCGACGCGTGCTGCGCGCGCACCTGGTCTCGTACGAACAGGTCGGCAGCGGAAAGGTCCGGCAACGCGGCCGTCGGCGGCGTTTCGCTCTCGGCTGCCGGCCCGCCGCCGCTGCAGCCGGCGGCGGCGACCACGAACCAGACCGGCAGCGCGACGCGCACGATCGCGGCGCACCGGCTCGCGAGACCCTTCCGACCGCGCCGCCGCTCGAGTGCTGCGGGGCTTTCGCCACGGGCTGCCAGCGCCCTGAAACGCTTCGCCGGCTCAGCGTTTCGGCCCATCCCCCCGCTCCAGGACCTTGCGCCTCGGCACTTCGCTTCGCTGCGTTCTGCGGCGCAGGCACTTGGACTCATGGGACCGTCCCCGTTCCTTCGGCCAGCGTCGTGTAACCGTCGATGGGGAGGTCGTTCCATTCCTCGACCCTTCCGCTCGGCCAGATTACGCGTACGAGCGGCGCCTGCGCCGACCGGCCCAGCCCGATCAGAACCCGGGGATCGTGCGCCGAGGCGTAGCTGCCGTCCGTGCGAACGTGCCGCCAGGCCGCCTCGCCGCTTCGCAGGACGGCGACACGCGCGCCGAGCATGTCGCGTTGCGCATCCCCCCCGGTGAGCCGCAGGCCCAGCCAGTGGTTGCGGTTCCCGGCCTCGTTGACGAAGAGTCGCGCCCGCCCGCTGTTGTTCACTACGACCACGTCGGTGTCGCCGTCGTTGTCGATGTCCCCGATAGCCGCGCCGCGGCTGATCTCCGACAGCCGGAGGGCCGCGCCGGCTCTGTACGTGACGTCTTCGAACCGCCCGTTGCGGAGATTGCGGAAGAGCAGATTGGTCTCGTCGTATGGAAACGGATGGTCGCGCCCGTCGATCGCCTCTATCGCGCCGTTGACCGCCAGCAGGTCGAGCCAGCCGTCGTTGTCGATGTCGAACCACGCGGCGCCGAACCCGGTGCGTCCGTGGCTCGCCGGCCCCAGGCCGGTCCGGATGCTCACGTCCTCGAAGAACCCGGCCCCGTCGTTCTCGTAGAGGTTGTTCCCTTCGTTCGGCAGGTGGGTCATGAACAGATCGAAGTCCCCGTCGTTGTCGAAGTCTCCGGCGTCCACGCCCATGCTCGCCTCCGCCACGCCGTCTCCGCTCAGCGCCGCCCCGGACAGCAGGCCGCCGTCCCGGAACGTGCCGTCGCCCTGGTTCATCCACAGCAGGTTCGCGTGCACGTCGTTCGCGACGTAGACGTCGATCCAGCCGTCGCCGTCGAAGTCGGCGGTCGACACGCCGAGGGCCGGTCCGAAACGCGCTCCGGCGAGCGCGGTCGCCGTCTCGTCGGCGAACCAGCCGCCACCGAGGTTGCGATAGAGCCGGTCGGCCTGCGGCGCGTACACCTCCGGCGTGCAGTAGTCCCGCCGCCCCGCGAGGTCGGTGCAGGGCCGGTCCGTCTCGATGCTGTACTGCACGTAGTTGCCGACGTACAGGTCCAGCCAGCCGTCGCGGTCGTAGTCGACGAAGGCTGCCGATACGCTCCAGCCGCCGCCCTCGGCGCCGGCCGATTCCGACACGTCCGTGAAGGTCCCGTCGCAGTTGTTGCGGAACAGTTGATTCGGGCCCAGGTTCGTCAGGTACAGGTCCGTGCAGCCGTCGTTGGTAACGTCGCCGGCCGCCACCCCCATGCCGTATCCGGGAGCGTCGATCCCGCTGCGTTCGGTCACGTCGATGAAGCGCACCGACCGCGTCCCGTCGGCTTCCACCCGCAGGTCGTTCCGGAACAGCCGGCCTCCCGGCTCGCCGGCGGCGTTCGCGGCCGCCGCGCCGCCGTTCCGCACGGAGGCGTCTCCGAGCGGACGTCCCTGCACCAGGTAGACGTCGAGGTCGCCGTCGTTGTCGTAGTCGAGCACACCGGCCCCGGCCGGGATCATCTCCGGGAAATAGTAGCGGCCGGACATGCCGTTGGTATGGGTGAAGTCGAGGCCGGCGGCAACCGCGCGTTCCGCGAACCAGTCGCCCGCGGCGGCCTCGTCCGAGTCGTCGGCCCCCCCGGCATTCGACGCCGGGACCGCGCCGGGCTCCACCGTCGTGCCCGCGGGAGCGCCGCCGCAACAAAGGCTCGTGGCGACAGTCAGGAGGATGGGGGTGAGAGTGAACTTCACGGGAGAAAGCCCCCCGGGCGGTCCGTACCGCGAAGGACCGCCCGGGACAGAATGCGCACGCTGCGGCGCAATCTCCTAGAAGTCGATCTGACCTCCGATCTGCACCAGCCGGGGATCGATGATGTAGTTCGGGGCTCCCCAGCGCGGGCCGAACGAGCTGTTGACGTCACGCACGTCGCTCGTGTTCATCAGGTTGTACGCGTCCAGGTTGATCTGGAACCGCAACCGCCCGTAGTTGATGATCTTGCTCAACCGGAAGTCGAGCCGCGAGATCCGATCCTCGAACAACGTCTGCGGCGCCACCAGCGGCACCAGCGCCCAGCCCGCAGAGAGAGGCCGTCCCAGCCCGACGGTGTCGGCGCTCGAGATCAGCAGGTTCGCGTTGTAGTCCGGCCCGGAGAGGTTCTGGTACGCGGCGCTGACGAACAGGTCGCCCGGCAACGGAATGGAGCCGAACGCCTTGACCTGTGTCTGGGCCATGAACGGGGTGACGACCCGGCAGTGCAGCATCTCCTGCGGCGAGTCGATGGTGAAGCACTGGTCGTCGATCGACCGGCCGGTGTCGAACCCGCCGCCGAACTGGATGCCGTTGGCGAGCCGCCCGTCCAGCGTCACGTTGAAGAAGTGATTCCGCCGGATGTCGTTGCCGAACTTGTCGGTCCGGGTGAAGATGTTCTCGACCTGCCCGAACTTGTCCGGGTTCAGGTCGTACAGCCCGCAGATCTCGTTGCCCCCGCCGCCCGGCAGCCCCGGGTGGCTGGGCGCCGTGACGCAGTACGGGCTGTAGTCGGCCGCGCTCACGGCCAGGTTGTCGGTCCGCCGGTTCTTGCTGTCGTTCTGCTGGTTGTATCCGCCGTTGTTGAAGTAGTAGCCGACGGTCATCGACAGCCCCTGGACCAGCTCCTGTTGCAGCTCCGCCGACAGGTCCCAGTTGCTGTCGCGCAGGCCGTTCAGCACGTCCGGGTCCCACAGGATGGCGTTGGGATTCAACTGGCCGAAATTGTTGTTGTCGATCGCGCCGCATTCCCCGTTCGCCCCGAAGTTGCCCAGGTCGCAGTCGGGGACGTAGTTCCCGTTGGCGTCGTTCCAGGCCCGGTTCGTGCTGTTCACCGACCGCACGATGGGATTGTTGGCGTTGGTGATCTCGGTGCCGATCTTGGCCACGTAACGGCCCAGGGATGCCTTCACCGCCGTCCTGCCGTCACCGAACAGGTCGTAGGCGACCCCCACGCGCGGATTGATGTCCCACCAGTTCGGGGTGCCTGTTCGCGCGTCGAAGCTGCGGGTGGGCAGCCACGGGTTGACCCTCGGAAAGTCTCCCCAGGGATTCACCGGGTTCGGGTCGTCCGGCTGCTGCTGCGCGGGGCTGTAGCCGTAGAGCGAGTCGACGCGCACCCCCATGTTGATGGACCAGCGGTCGATGGTCCATTGGTCCTGGGCGTAGAACCCGGTGTCCCGGGCGCGATCCCGCTGCAGGTAGGGCGTCGACCACTGCGTGAGCCGGTTGGGCACTCCGTTGCGGAACCGGTAGTGCACGTTGTCGCCGGCATTGAGGAGGTAGACGTTGTCCACCAGTTGCTCCGCCTGGACGCCGGCCTTGAAGTTGTGCGAACCGGTGACGTACGACACCGAGAAGCGCTGGCTGTAGCGATCGGTGTTGTTGGGGTCGCCCCGCAGCCAGCCGTAGTTGCCGTAGGTGATCCCGGTCCCCACGTCGTTGATCAGCACTTCGTCCGCCTCGACGCCCGGCATCAGGAAGGTGTTCCACTGCGAGATCGCGATCGTGCCGCCGGCCTCCAGCAGCAGGCGGCTCGTCTGCGTCGACGTCCACGTGAACTGCATCAGGCGGTTGGGGTCGAAACGGTAGCCGGGCGCCGACTCCTGCATCCGGTTGGCGTTGGTGGAGCCGCAGTTGCAGGCGCGCTGCTCGTCGTAGGTGAAGTTGAACTTGTGGTTGTCCGCCGCCTGCCAGGTGATGCGGCTCAGGTACGAGTCGTACCACTCCAGCCGCCCGCTGTAGCGGTTGTCCGGCATGTCCGTGTACGGGATGAAGTTCACGACCTTCCGCTCCGCCCCCGGCGGCGTGAGGTACCGCGGCTGCCCGGTGGGCGGCGCGCCCGGGAAGGTGCTCTGGTTCCAGTAGACCCCGGCGTGCCGCCGCGAGAAGCCCCAGCTCCGCCCGGCCAGGAAGAACCACAGCCGGTCGCGCATGATCGGTCCGCCCAGGCTCAGCGACTGGTCCCACATCTTCAACGTCGAGTTCGCCGTGTCGAGACCGGCGTCCCGCAGCTCCTGCGTCAGGTTCTGGCTCTCCATGCTGTCGTTGGCGAAGAACCCGGCCGCGATGCCGCTGAACGTGTTGCCGCCCTCCTTCGGGATGACGTTGACCACCGCGCCGTCCGCGTTCGTGTCGGCGGAGACGCCGGTGGTCTGCAGCACCATCTCCTGCACTGCCGCCGAGTTGATCTGGTAGCTGCTGTTCCCGAAGCTGTTCTCGATGCCCATGCCGTCCATCGCGACCTTGGTGCCGGCCTTGCCGTGGTACTCGCCGCCTACCTGCGACGTGTAGCGGCCGCCGACATCGGCGAGGCCGGTGAACCCGGGCGTGAGGGTGACGAGGTTGTTGACGTGCTTGGTGCTCATGGGCAGGGTCGAGAGCACCTCGTCGGTCACCAGCGTCTGCCTGCGCACGTTCTGCACGTCGACGACGGGGGCCGCCCCGGTCACCGTGATCGTCTCCTCGATCCCGCCGACGGCCATGGCCGAGTCGACGTTCGCCGTGAACCCGGTGGTCAGCTCGATGCCCTCGCGGATGATCGTGCTGAAGCCGGGCAGCGAGAAGGTGACGGTGTAGACCCCCGGCCGCAGGTCGACGATGGAGTACAGGCCCTGGCTGTCGCTGATCGCTACGCGTTGGCCTTCGATGAGTGCGGGGCTCGCGGCGGTGACGGTCACCCCGGGGAGCACGCCGCCCGTATTGTCCGATACCGTGCCGGAGATGCCTTGCGCGAACGCGGTCGCGGGCGCAAGCAGGAGGACGCCGACGACGACGCACGTACGATGCGAACGGGAGACGGTGCTCAAGACACGCTCTCCTTCCTAGTCGCGATCATGCCCCCGGAGCCGGAACGGTCCGATTCCGGTGAGCGCCGCGGGGGGTGCCCGCGTGCGAGACGCCGTCCCCGCGCGGTCTACGTCTGGTGTTCGGCTGTCGTCTCGGGATTGATGGCTGCTTCGTTCGGGACGACCTCCTTGCGGCCCGCCCTACTGTTGCAGAGCGGACGACGAATCGCAAGGTCACGGAGCGGGGGGGATGGGCCGAAACGCCGAGCCGCCGAGGCGTTTCGGGGCGCTCGCGGGGGGGCGGTTTCCCCAGGACACGCCCGCTATCCGAGCGATTCCAGCCAGGCCGCGAACCGCTCGTTGAACAGCGCCCCGGGGCGCCGCTCCCGCAGCCGCTCGACGACCCGCGGTCCCGGCATCCCGAGCTTGTGGAGGATCAGTCCGGCCACGAGCGCCGAGCGGTTGAACCCCATGCCGCAGTGGGAAAGCACGTGGTGGCCCTGCCCGACGAGGGTCGCGCCGAGGCCGGCCAGCGCGTCCAGCTTCTCCAGGTCCGGCAGGTCCTCGTCCAGGATCGGGAAGTAGATGTAGAGGACCTGGTTGGGCACGGTCGGGACGCCGACGTCGAGGCCGCCTTCCAGATCGATCACCGTGTCGATGCCGTTCGACGAGACGATGTTCCAGTCGTGGATGACCGGCGAGATGAACAGCAGGCCGGCGTCGTCCACCTGCGTCAGGCTGAACAGCTCGAAGGGAATTTCGTAGCTGGGAGGGCCCGCGTCGGCATCGTTCAAGGCGGTGTTTCCCTCTCTACGCATGATTGCGGCGAGTCGCGTCGTCGTCGGGCCTGGATTCGGAAGAGGATGGGCCGCGTCGCGGCTCCCCCTGCCGACGGCGCCGGCACGCGTCAGTACATCACGAAGGCGAACAGGCGCTGCCCGACGGCGACCAGCACGTACTGGCGGCCGTCGAGCATGTGGGTCTGCGGGGCGTTCGAGATGTTGCCGATGCGGGTGTGCCACAGCAGGTCGCCGTCGGCCGCGTCGAACGCCACGAAGTTGCCGCTGCCGTCGCCGGTGAAGACGACGCCGCCCGCCGTGGTCAGCACCCCCGCGCCGCCGCCGCCGCCGGGCGGCCAGGCGTGGCGCCAGACGATGCCGCCGGTGCGGTAGTCGATGGCCGAGAAGGCGTTGCCGCCCGAGCCGACTACCACCCGATCCTTCCCGCCGAGCCCCATCGACCCGCGGGGGTCGGGATCGGTCAGGTACAGCAGGTTGAAGCCGTTGTTCTCCTGCGTGTAGAAGAGGCCGGTGTCCGGGTTGAAGGCCGGCGGCTGCCAGTTGGTGACGCCCCCTTCGACCGGCGACACGAGCGAACCGGGAACGATGGCCTCCTTGCGCGGGTCGGGGTTCGGCGAGCCGCTCTCGCGGACGTGGCTGGCCCAGTTGGCGGTGGCGCCGTAGCGGCTGGTGGCGATGTGCTCGCCGGTCACCCGGTCGACGGTGAAGAAGTAGCCGTTGCGCGCCGCGGTCGAGACCAGCTTGCGCGGCTCTCCGTCGATACGGCCGTCGATCAGGATCGGGGTCTGGGCCGAGTCCCAGTCGTGGGTGTCGTGCGGCGAGGTCTGGAAGTACCAGGCCATCTCCCCGGTCGCCACGTCGACCGCGATCAGCGTGCAGGTGAACAGGTTGTCGCCGGGCCGCGCCACACCGGTGTATCCCGGCGTCGGGTTCCCGGTGCCGAAGATGTAGTAGTTGGTCTCGGGGTCGTAGACGCCCGGCACCCAGACCTGCCCGCCGCCGTGCGAGGCCGCGTCCAGGTTCGGCCACGTCTCCAGCCCCGGATCCCCCGGCTTCATGGGGACGGTGTAGAAGATCCACTGCCGCTCGCCCGTGGCCGGGTCGAACGACTGCAGGAAGCCGGGCGCGTCGAGGTCGTTGCCGGTGCCCACGAGCAGGTGGTCGCCGACGACGATCGGCGCCATCGTGGAGAAGTACTGCTCCTCGAAGCTCGCGATCTCGGTGTGCCAGCGTTCCTCGCCGGTCCGGAGGTCGAGCGACACCAAGTAGTTGTCGACCGTCTCGAAGAAGAGCGAGTCGCGCCAGATGGCCGCCCCGCGGTTGCCGATGTGCGGTCCGCCGCGGGTCTTCCAGAAGTAGTGCCAGCGCTCGGTGCCGTCGCGCGCGTCGAGGGCCCAGACGTGGTCCGGGGCGGTGACGTACAGCAGGTCGCCCACCTGCAGGATGGATCCCTTGATGCGCTGGCTGCCGATGGTGAACCCGCTGCCCACGCCGCCGATGAAGTCCGGCGCCCCGTTGCCGGTCAGCGGCGGCATGCCGGTGTTCAGCTCCACCGTCCAGGCCAGCGTCAGGTGCTGCACCGTCCCGGTGTTCACCTGGGTCAACTTGCTGTAGCGCCGGCCGGTGTAGTCGCCCGAGTAGGTCGGCCAGGAATCCTCGAGCGGCGCGGTGAGCGACGCCGGATCGAGCCCGCCCCCCTGCGCGCCGGCGGCGGCGGGAGCGGTCGTGATCAACGCGGCGGCGAGCAGGGGAAGCAGTATCCGTCTCATTTCAGGGTCACCAGATAGGCCGTGACGTTGTGGATGTCGGTGTCGCGGTACAGCGAAAGCAGCTCGCGGTGGCGGGCCAGCGGG
Source organism: Vicinamibacterales bacterium (assembly GCA_964291605.2). GTDB lineage: Bacteria > Acidobacteriota > Vicinamibacteria > Vicinamibacterales > UBA8438 > WTFV01. The sequence continues at coordinate 161,514 of OZ219745.1, forward strand.
TCGGCGAGCTCGATTCGCGTGCCGCCGGCGCGCCGGCTGAACGAGCGGTGGCGTCCGTCGGTGGTCGTCAGCACGACCACGAAGTCGTCGAGGCGGTCGAGCGTTCCTGCGACCCGCTCGCCGGACGATGTCGTGACGGTCACGTTCACCGGGGGCCGCGGGCCGGTCCGAGAGCCGCCGCGAACCCAGGTGTTCTGCAGCTCCTTCGGCTCGGCGATCCGCGATGCGATGCCCTGCAGGTCACCGGCCGGAGAATGGCACGAGGCGCACTGCGCCGCGAAGTAGGCCTCGCCGGACGCGGGGTCGCCGACCAGGATGTCCAGCTCCACCGGCTCGCCCTCGGGCGGTCCTCCCTGGCGCGTCGCGGTGGAAAGGACGTCATGGATGTACTCTGCGACCGCCCGGACGTCCTCGTCGGACAGCGACAGCGGCGGCATCCCGGAGCCGTCCGCGGCCGTGCTTCCGTTCCGGATGACCGGTCCCATCAGCTCGCCCTGCTCGTCGCGTAGCACAAGCTGAGACCGCAGCAGGTTGGGACCGCCGAGATCGCCGCCGCGCAGGTCGACGCCGTGGCAGGCGCGGCAGTTGATGCCGTATATTCCCTGCCCGCGGGCAATCAGCTCGGGATCGCCGGGCGGGCGCTGCAATGCCGGGTAGAGGCCCTGGCGCCGGGGCTGGCCCCCTGCCTGGCCGGCTCCGCCGGCCGCCTGTGCTTCGGCGCCGCCGCCGGCTGACGGTTCCCCGGCCCCGCCCGCCGCCGGTTCCCCGGCTCTGCCGCCGGCCCCGGCCTCCGTGCCCCATGCCACGGCAAGGGCCATCACCAGGAGCAGGCCCCCGATTCTCGTTGCCATCCGACTCGTTCTTCGCATCCCGGCGATTATGGCCGCGTCGCGATGGGTGTCAAGCAGAGCGTCGGCCGCACTGTCGCCCTGGCGGTACGTGGCAAAGCCCGCTGCCCATCAAGCATCGTCGGCGTGCGTCCGACACGATCGACGGAATGCTTGGAATGGTCCGCACCGAGTCCGACGCGCGCCGTACGGCGGCCGACGAAATGTCAGGCCGGGGAGAATGCGCCGGTTTCGCTGGCGCGGGCGTCCGTGCCGCGCTACCATCGACAGTTGCGATGCGCCGGCTACTGACCGGTCCGCGGCTGCTCTGCCTGGTCGCGCTCGTCTGCGCGCTGCTGGCGGTGACCGTCTCGGCCCAGCCCTTCCTCGGCTTCGGCGCGTGGGGCCGCCCGAATCTGCGCTACGACGGCGAGGTCACCTTCGTGCGCCTCCGCTGGGACCGGGGCGAGTTCGGTGCGACCGTCTACGGGCGCGGTTACATGATGTGGGCCCACGAGTTCCCGCGGGCCGAGCAGCACCTGATGACGCTGCTCGGCGACTTCACCACCGTCGAGGCCAAGGACAACGGCAGCCTGATTCTGCCGTTGGACGACCCCCAGCTCTTCCGGCACCCGATCGCGCTGATGCAGGAGCCGGGCTTCTGGGCGATGACCGACCTGCAGGCCCAACGACTGCGCGAGTACCTGCTCAAGGGCGGCTTCGTCATCTTCAACGACTTCGAGGGGCGGCAGTGGGAGAACTTCGAGGCGCAGATGCGCCGCGTGATCCCGGACGGCCGCTGGCTCCCGCTCGACCCGAGCCACCGCATCTTCGACACGTTCTTCAACGTGGAGAGGCTCGATCTCCCGAACCCCTACAACCACCACCTCGCCGGCCTCGTCCCGGAGTACTTTGGGCTCTTCGAGGACAACGATCCCGAGGGCCGGCTGATGTCGATCGCCTGCTACAACACCAACCTGGCCGAGTTCTGGCAGTCGGGCGGCACCGGGTTCTTCCCCATCGAGCCGATGAACACCGGGTTCGAGCTCGGCATCAACTACTGGATGTACGGCCTCACGCACTGAACCTGGTTCGTTCGAGGGCCGGAACGGCTTGCCGGAGTCGAGACCGGGGTCTGGCCCGCCGGATTCACCCCGCGGGTTGCGTGGACCGTCGCTCCTGCCGCTTCAGCACCCAGAGCACGAACCAGGCGGGCGAGAGTACATGGGAAAAGGAGAACGAGAGTACCGCGGCGTAGACCCACACGGCGACCGGACCGAGCAGGCCGCCCACGGTAGCCGCAGCAACGGTGAGCGGGCCGAGCACCGCTGCGCACCCGAAGGCCGCTACTCGATCTCGCCGATACAGCCGGCGGCTGGCCATCGTCAGCGGGATCCCGGCCGGCCAGGCGAAGACGAACAGCGGCACGATGGCCTGGGCTATCATTGGTCCTGGCATCGACGGCACCGGCATCGCGCTGAGGCCGAATCGCACCAACGCCTGCGCAACCACGGCGAGCGGCAGCCAGAGCGAGAGCACAAGCGTACGTCCCATCGATTCCAGGCTGTCACTCACCGATCCTCGGACAGGAGCTTGTCCAACTCGGCGCAGGTCAAGCCTCGACCCGCCGCCTCGGCGCCCAATCTGTCCATCGTGGCGATCAGTCTCGCCCAAGCGGCGTCCCGCAACTTGATCCTGAATCGCCGAGCAACGGCCTCCTCCATCTCATCCATGATAGCGCCGGGGAGCTTCGCCGCGCTGCTCGCGGTCCGGTCACATCCGGGCGGCCAGGCCCTCCACCATGGAGGGCAGCCGCTCCACGAGGTAGAGCGGGAGGGACAGCAGCGGGTAGCCGACCCGTTCGGAGCCCCGGCCGTGGCGCACTTCCGCTTCGACCGTGTGCAGGGCGGGCAGGGCCGCGTCGAAACGTACGGCGAATGGAACCCGCTTCTCCGCCACGAACTGGTGCAGCGACTTCAGGGTACCGGTGCGTCCGGCCTTCACTTCGATCGGGACGATGCGGCCGCCGAGCTCGCACACGTAGTCGACCTCGGCATTGTTGGAGCGGCCTTCGCGCAGCCAGTAGGTCAGTTCGCGGTTCGGCCGATCGGCGAGATGAAACTGCAGGTGCTGGCCGATGAACTGTTCGGCGCCGGAACCGGCGTTGACCAGTTGAGTCTCGGTCTGCCCGGCGATGGTCTGCCAGCCGAGTCCGCAGACGGCGTTCATCAGGCCGACGTCGAGGAAGATCAGCTTGAAGACCTTCTCCTTGAGGTCGGCTTGGAGCGGCAGGCCGGAGCACTGGCTGTGCGTCACGCGCGCGATGACCCGCGCCATGGCCAGCAGGTCGATGTCGCGGCGGATGGTGGCGCTCTGGTCGTCCTCGGAGACGTTGCTGTACTTCACCTTTCGCCCGGCGTGGCGGGCCGCGAAGTTGAACACGCGGAGCATGCGGGTGAGATCGCGGCGCGACGCGTACTTCGGAAAGTCGTCCCGCCAGGTATCGATGATGCCGGCGTGGACGGCACCGACGGCTCGCAGATTCCTGGACTCGGCATAGGTCTTGATCGCCTCGGGCATGCCGCCGACGAAGTGGTACAGGCGCAGGAGCTCCAGCAAGCGCCGGTGAACGACCGGGTGCGGCGCCGGGGGGGCGGGACCGGTCGTCCACTCGAACGCCTCGATCTCGAGGGCGAGCCGCTCCTGACCGGCGGCCCGCAGGAATTCGGTGAACGTCATCGGGCCCAGATCGAGGTACTGGATGCGTCCGACCGGCATGGAGAAGGTGTGGTCCGACAGCATGAACTCCAGCAGGGAGCCGGCGGCGACGATCGGCAACTCCGGCATCTCTTCGAGGAAGTACCGAAGAGAGGCGAAGGCGCTGGGAGCGGCCTGTATCTCGTCCAGAAACAGGATGGTGCGGTCGGAGCGCGGTCGGTCGGAGACGGCCTCGATCACGTTGAGGATGGTCGCCGGATCGTTGCGGGCGAACGTCTCGGCGAGCTGCGGATGCCGTTCGAGGTTGACGGTCAGCAGATCCCGGTCGCTTGCCGCTTCGCAGAACAGCCGGACCAGCGTGGACTTGCCGACCTGCCGCGCCCCGCGCAGGATCAGGGGCTTGCGTCCCGGCCGCTGCAGCCACTCCTGCAGGTCCTGCAGGCGATGACGGTGCACGACGCGAGGATCTCATTTTTATACCTGTAGAAGCAACCTTCAACTACGTTTTTATAGGTATATTTTCCGCCTCCCATGGGATCGCGGGACGTCAGAATCCGACCATCGTCTGCAGGTAGAAGAAGTCCGCGGTGTCCAGCGTGAAGTCCGCGTCCCGCAGGTAGGCGCCGCCGAAGAAGCGGCCGTAGCCCATCTCCAGGCCGACCGGCCCGACCGGGAGCCGGACCGTGATGTCGAGCTCGTTGCCGACGTGTGACGAGATGGCCGCATCGGCGGACTGGTGGACCACGGCGCCGCCGACGTTGTACCAGGCATCGGCACCGGGTGCGACGAGGGCGAAGTCCTGCACGGCGACCTGCAGCCTCGCGCGGCCCGGCAGCGCCGCTTCCGCCGTGACCTCGGTGTTGCGCAGGTTCTGGAGCGCGAAGAGGTCCATGTAGCCGTAGTAGGCGTGGCCCAGCGGGTAGAGCTGATCGAACGTGCGGTGGACGCCGTCGGCGGGATCGTCGTCGCCGCTGCCGAGATTGAACGCCGCGCCGAGCTTCAGGCGGCCCGGCAGGGCGGTCGTGTAGGAGCCGCCGACGTGCACCAGGGCGGCCCGCTGGTCGAGACCGCCGTAGCTGCCGGCTTCGGGATGTCTCACTGGCTTCCGGCCGACAAGTCTGTTGGGTGAACGGCTGCAAGCAACACTCTTGTGCGAACACTCGCAACCAGGGGATCCTCCAGGCCTTCCTTATGCACAGTCGCGACGCGTGCATATTCGACAACGGTGTCAAGCGATAAGGCAGGGTTCTACATTCCTGTAGGCGCCTGGTGACGAAGTGCACCGGCGCGTTCCTCTTCGTCGATACGGAATAAGTCATTGATTCCAAACGGTTAATGGACACGGCTCGGGTTGGAGGGGCATCTTGGCCCGCGCTTTGCAAATCCCTGCGGTCAAGCCGCAAGGCGCTGTCGCAACGGCGGTCGTTCGAAGGCCGGGAGACGTCGACATGGATCGCACGAGGTTACCGGCCGTTCGGCGTTTCGGCAGTCGCCATACCCATTCCACTCGCTCGCGCGTCGGAGGCGCCTGATATGGAAGTCACCAGCAAGGCTACGCGGATTCGGCTCTTCAGCATCGGCACTCCGCAGATGCGCGCGTTCCACATGTCGTGGTTCGCGTTCTTCCTTTGTTTCTTCGCCTGGTTCGGCATCGCGCCGCTGATGAAGATCGTCCGCGACGAGATGGCGCTGACCCAGTCGCAGATCGGCTGGCTCGTCATCGGATCGGTTGCCATCACCGTCGTCGCCCGGCTGCTCATCGGGTGGCTCTGCGACCGCATCGGGCCGCGGCGGGCCTATACCTGGCTGCTCATCGTCGGGTCGCTCCCGGTGATGGGCATCGGCCTGGCCCAGGACTTCCAGACGTTCCTCGTCTTCCGGTTGCTGATCGGCATCATCGGGGCGTCGTTCGTGATCACGCAGTACCACACGTCGGTGATGTTCGCGCCGAACGTGGTCGGCACCGCCAACGCCACCACCGCGGGATGGGGCAACCTGGGTGGCGGCGTGACGCAACTCGTCATGCCCATCGTGCTCGGCATACTGACCGTGGGAGCGTACATCCCGTTCACGAACATCCAGTTCCTCCCCGGCCTCGGGCTGAGCGACGCGGCGGGCTGGCGGGCGGCGATGGTGATCGCCGGGGCGATGTGCGCCCTGGTCGGCGTGGCCTACTACTTCCTGACGCAGGATGCGCCGGAGGGGAACTACCGGGAGCTGCGCGCGGCCGGCAAGCTGCCGCCCAAGCAGAGCGTGAAGGGCTCGTTCGCCAAGGCGGCGCAGGACCCGCGGGTCTGGGCGCTCTTCGTAATCTACGGCGCGTGCTTCGGGATCGAGCTGACCGTCAACAACGTTCTCGCCCTCTACTTCATCGACTACTTCGATTTCTTCGCGTCGATGACCGCGGTGCAGGCGGTCCAGTGGGCGGGCGCGGCGGCGATGCTCTTCGGCCTGATGAACGTCTTCGCGCGCACCCTCGGCGGCGCGCTCGGCGACGTGTTCGGACGCCGCTGGGGGCTCTCCGGGCGCGTGCGCTGGCTCTTCATCGCGCTGTTCTTCGAAGGGCTGGCCCTGATGCTCTTCTCGCAGATGCCGGTGCTGGCGATGGCCATTCCCGCGCTCATCGTCTTCAGCCTGTTCGTGCAGATGTCCGAGGGCGCGACCTATTCGGTGGTGCCGTTCATCAACAAGAAGGCGCTGGGTTCGGTGGCGGGCATCGTCGGCGCGGGCGGCAACGCCGGTGCGGTCGCCGCCGGATTCCTGTTCCGGGGCGCCATCCCGTGGCCGACGGCGTTCCTCGTCATCGGTGCGCTGGTGACGGTCACCGCGTTCCTCGCCTTCGCGGTCCGTTTCGACAGCGAGACCGAGATCGAGGCGCGGACGGCGCTCGACGCGGCCCTGGCGGATCGGCGGGCCGGGCTCGCCGCCGGGGGGGTGGAGCCCGCCGAGGCCGCCGGATAGACGGGAGAGGACGATGGTCAATGCGGCGGAAGTCTGGAAATCGAAGAAGCACAGCTTCGACGTCTGGCCCGACGTGCTGCGTCACGCCGGGGCCCGCACGCCGATGGGCGAGATCGAGACGCCCGATCTGGAGCGCATGAAGTGGTACGGCTTCTTCTACCGCAAGCGCGACAAGCCGGGCCGGTACATGAACCGGATCCGGATCACGGCGGGGGAGCTGACCTCCGCTCAGGCGCGCGAGATCGCGGCGATCGCCTACGAGCACGGCCACGGCATCGTCGACGTCACCACCCGCGCGAACCTCCAGGTGCAGGGGCTCGGCATCGAGCGGCTTCCGGAGGTCGCCGAGCGGCTGGCCGCGGTCGGGCTGACCTCGAAGCAGACCGGCCACGACAACATCCGCAACGTGTTCGCGCACCCGTTCAGCGGGCTGCTCCCGGACGAGCTGATCGACACGCGCCAGCTCTGCCGGGACGTCACGTCGCTGTTCGTCGACAGCCGCGAGTACTCCGACCTGCCGCGCAAGTTCAACATCTGCCTGAACGGGACGGCCGGGCACTCGGTGCATTTCTGGACGCAGGACCTGAGCTTCCTGGCCCGCCGGGTCGGCCGCGAGGTGCTGTTCCAGGTGCTGGTGGCCGGCACCCAGGGGCAGAACCCGCACCTGGCGTGGCACCTGCCGGTGCTGGTCCACCCGGATCAGGTGGTGGCGGTCACGGCCGCGCTGCTCGATCTGTTCCGCGCCCAGGGGTCGCGCGAGAAGCGCCACCAGGCCCGCCTGCGCTACCTCGTCGAGCGGATCGGCATCGACGCCGTCCAGGCCTGGGTCGCCGAGCGGGTTCCGTTGCGCCCGTGGCCGGACCTGCCGGCCCCGACGCCGGCGGCGCGCAACGACGATCTGGTCGGCTGGTTCCCGCAGGCGCAGCCGGATCTCTGGACCATGGGGCTCTGCGTGCCGCTGGGCCGCCTGAGCTGGCGGCAGTTGGAGACCCTGGCCGTGCTCGCGAACCGCTGGGGCGACGGCCAACTGCGGACGACGCACGAGCAGGGACTCGCGGTCATCGATATTCCGGGCGGCTTCCGGGACGCGGCGGCCACCGATGCCGCCGCGGTCGGACTCAGCATGCACGCCGACACGCTGGCCCGCAACACCGTGGCGTGCACCGGGACGCAGTTCTGCAACATCGCGGTGACCGAGACCAAGGGCGCGATGTTCCGCCTGGTCGACACCCTGCGCCAGCGGACGCTCGCCCTGCACGGCGTTCGCATCCACATGAGCGGCTGCCCGTCGAGCTGCGCGCAGCACTTCACGGCCGACATCGGCCTGAAGGGCGTCCGGGTGCGGCGGCTCGTCGGCACGCGCGAGGGCTTCGACGTCTATCTCGGCGGCGGAGTGGCCGGCGACGTCCACCTCGGCCTGCGCTACAAGCTCGGGGTGGACGTCGACCAGCTTCCGCTCGTCATCGAGGAGGTGGTCAACGAGTACTACATCCGGCACCAGGAGGGACAGACCTTCAGCGCCTACTGGCGCGCGAAGCTGCGCGAGGCCGAGGCCGCGAAGGTGGGCGAGGACGACTACCGCCCGGCGACCTGGATCTGCGAGCGGTGCGAGTACCGCCACCTGGGCGAGGATCCGCCGGTGTTCTGTCCGGGCTGCGCCGGCGTGCGCCGGCTCTTTGCACGGCTCGAGGACGACACCGCAATTTCTGCCGACGCGCCCGTCGAGTCGCCTCCCGCTCGGGACGACGGCTTCGTGTTCGCGGCCCGCGAGGCTGCCCTGGCCGAGGGCGCCGCGCTGCCGGTGGACATCGGCGGTCATACCTACGCGCTGTTCCGGATCGACGGCAAGCTGCGGGCGATCGACGGCCTGTGTCCACACGAAGGAGGACCGCTGGCGGAAGGAACGCTCAGCAAGGGGGTCGTCACCTGTCCCTGGCATGGCTGGACGTTCGACGCGTGCACGGGATGCAGCCTGGAGCCGGCCGGCAACGACGTCGCCCACTACCCGACGCTCGTCGAAGAGGGAAACGTCTACCTGAAGCCGAAGACGGCGGCGTCCGTCGCAACCGTCCCCCGGCAGCGCGCGGCTGACGCGGGCGGGGTAGGCGAATGACCGCCTCAGGGAACGTCCTCGCGCTCGAGTCCAACGCCGCCGGCGCGCCGTCTCCCGCACCGGGGGCGGCCGCGTCCGCGCCGGGGAGGCCGGCGACCGCCGCCCTGCTCGACCGCTATCTCGAGGAACAGCAGGTCACCGCCGTGGCGCGCTTCGCACAGGCCCACGACGCCGCCCACGCCGGCGGTCCGGCCCTGGCCGAGCGCTACTCGGCGCTGATGCCGGCGACGCCGCCGGCCGCCGGCCAGCAGTACGCCTTCGACGTGGATCTCGACGCCTGCTCGGGCTGCAAGTCGTGCGTCGCGGCCTGCCATTCCCTGAACGGCCTCGAGGAGGAGGAGTCGTGGCGCGACGTCGGGCTGCTGCACGGCGGGAGCCGGAGCCTGCCGGTCGTGCAGCACGTCACGACGGCCTGCCACCACTGCCTGGATCCCGCCTGCATGCACGCGTGTCCGGTGGAGGCCTACGAGAAGGATCCGGTCACCGGCATCGTCAAGCACCTCGACGACCAGTGCTTCGGTTGCCAGTACTGCACGCTCGCCTGTCCCTACGAGGCGCCGAAGTACAGCCGTTCCAAAGGGATAGTCCGCAAGTGCGACATGTGCAGCGACCGCCTCGCCGAAGGCGAAGCGCCGGCCTGCGTGCAGTCGTGTCCGAACGGGGCCATCGCGATCCGCGTGGTGGACGTGGAGCAGGTGATCGAGGAGTCCGAGACCCACCTGTTCGTACCGGGGGCGCCGGAGCCGGCCCTGACGTTGCCGACCACCGCCTACCGGACCGAGCGCGTGCTCCCGCGCAACATGGTGCCGGCGGACTACCACACGGTACGCCCGGAGCAGGCGCACTGGTCGTTGATCCTGATGCTGGTCCTCACCCAGCTCTCGGTCGGCGCGTTCCTGGCGGAGCGGCTGCTGGAGCTGCTGGTTCCGGGGGCGCTGACGGCGAGCATCCGCCCGGTGCACAGCGCGAGCGCGCTGGTGTTCGGCCTGCTGGCGCTCGGGGTGAGCGTGCTGCACCTCGGCCGGCCGCGCTACGCCTACCGGGCCGTTCTGGGGCTGCGGCACTCGTGGCTCAGCCGCGAGATCCTGGCCTTCGGCGTGTTCGCGGCGCTGGCGGTGGTCTATGCCGCATGGTCCTGGGCGGGATCGGCGGGCTGGCTGGGACGGCTCGCCGGCTGGGGATTGACGGCCGTTCCCGGAGCGGCCGTCGAGGCCGGTTTCGGGTGGTGGCTCGGCTGGGGCGTCGCGTTGTCGGGCGTCGTGGGGGTGCTCTGCTCGGTGATGGTCTACGACTATACGAAGCGCGATTTCTGGAATGGTCCGGCCACCGCCGGGCGTTTCTTCCTGACGACGGCCGTGCTGGGCCTCGCCGCGGCCTGGCTGCCGCTGCTGATCGTCGCCGCGGGCAGCGACGCGGAGCTGGCCGGCGCCGCCGTCGACCGCTACGGCGCCATTCTGTGCCGCGGGCTCGTCGTCGCCATGGCCGCCAAGCTGCTGTTCGAGACGGCGCTGTTCCGCCACCTGGCGTCGCGGTCGACGACCTCGTTGAAGCGCACGGCGTGGCTGATGACCGGCGCGCTCTCCAACGTCACCATGGCGCGCTTCGCGGCCGGACTGCTCGGCGGTCTGGCCATGCCGGGCCTGCTGCTGCTGAGCCGGGTCCCGGCGCCGCCGGGGCAGGGCCAGGACCTCGTCTTCGTCGTGCTCGTCGGTATGCTCTTCGTGGCCTGTCTGGCCGGCGAGCTGTTCGAGCGCTACCTGTTCTTCGCGGCGGTCGCCTCGCCGCGCATGCCGGGAACCCTGTAATCGATGCTGCATCAACGCGACGGGCGCCTGACCCGCGACCTCCTGCGGACGCCCGGCGGATTCGGCCTCGGACAGGTCCCGGCGAAGCGCAAGCCCGACGCCACCACCGACATGGTGTGCGGCTACTGCTCGACCGGTTGCAGCCTCACCGTCCATCTTCAGGAGGGCGTGGCGGTGGGTCTCACGCCAGCCGCCGATTACCCCGTGAACCGCGGCGTCGCCTGTCCCAAGGGCTGGGAGGCCCTGACCGTGCTCGGCGCCGGCGACCGCGCCACCACGCCGCTCCGGCGCGACGCGGCCGGCGTCCGGCGCCCGGTGCGCTGGGACGAGGCGCTACGGACGATGGTCGAACGTTTCCAGGCGATCCAGGCGCGGCACGGACCGGAGTCGGTGGCGTTCCTGAGCACGGGGCAGATGCCGACCGAGGAGATGGCGCTGCTGGGCGCGCTGGCCAAGTTCGGGATGGGGATGGCGCACGGCGACGGAAACACGCGCCAGTGCATGGCCACCTCGGTGGTGGCCTACAAGCAGGCGTTCGGGTTCGACGCGCCCCCATACACCTACCGCGACTTCGAGGAGTCGGACGTCCTCGTGTTCGTCGGGGCCAACCCGTGCCTCGCGCACCCCATCCTGTGGGAGCGGGTGCTCCGGAATCCGCACGATCCGGCCGTCGTCGTCATCGACCCTCGTGTCACCGAGACAGCGATGCAGGCGACCGAGCACCTGCCGGTCCGTCCCAAGTCGGACCAGGCGCTCTTCTACGGGCTCGCCCGCCTGCTGATCCGGCGCGGCTGGATCGACCGTGCCTACATCAAGGCGCACACCCGCGACTTCGAGGACTACGCGGCGGCGGTCGAGCCCTACACCCTCGACCGGGTGGCCGAGGCGGCCGGCATCGGGGCGGACGTCGTCGAGCGGCTCGCCGAGACGATCCACCGGGGCCGACGGGTGTCGTTCTGGTGGACGATGGGCGTCAACCAGAGCTACCAGGGGGTGCGCACCGCGCAGAGCATCATCAACCTGGCATTGATGACCGGCAACATCGGCCGGCCCGGCACCGGGGCCAACTCCATCACCGGCCAGTGCAACGCGATGGGCTCGCGCCTGTTCAGCAACACGACCAACCTGCTCGGCGGCCACGACTTCGCGAACCCGGCCCACCGGGAGAAGGTGGCGCGGGTGCTCGGCATCGATCCGGCGGTCATCCCGACCCGCGCGAGCCGGGCCTACAACGAGATCATCGAAGGGATTCTGCGGGAGCGGATCAAGGGCCTCTGGGTCATCTGCACGAACACCGCCCACTCGTGGATCAACCAGGATCAGGCGCGCGACATCCTGGGGCGCCTCGACTGCCTCGTCGTGCAGGACATGTACGCCACGACCGAGACGGCGCGGATGGCCGACCTCGTGCTGCCGGCCGCCGGCTGGGGCGAGAAGGACGGCACCTTCATCAACTCGGAGCGGCGCATCGGGCGGATCAGGAAGGTGGCCCGTGCGCCGGGGCAGGCGCTGGCCGATTTCTCCATCTTCAAGCTGGTGGCCGAGTACTGGGGCTGCGGCGAGATGTTCCGGGCGTGGCGGTCGCCGGCCGCGACCTTCCAGATCCTCAAGCGGCTGTCGGCGGGGCAGCCGTGCGACATCACCGGCATCGACGACTACGATGCACTGGATGAACGCGGCGGCATCCAGTGGCCGTTTCCGCGTTCGGCCGCGCAGGCTCCCACCGGTGTCCCGGGCGCGTCAGGAGCCACCGGTCAGGGCGCCTCCACGGATGCCGAAGCACGCGATGCGGTAATCGAGCGACGCCTTTTCGAGGACGGCCGCTACTATCACCCGGACGGGCGCGCCCGGTTTCTCTACGAGGATCCACGCCCGCTGCCGGAGCCGCCGAACGACCGGTTCCCGCTGCTGCTTCTGACCGGACGCGGCAGCGCGGCGCAGTGGCACACCCAGACCCGCACCGCGAAATCGGCGGTCCTGCGCAAGCTCTATTCCGCCCGGGTCTACGTGGAGATCAACCCGGAAGACGCCAGGGCCCGCGGGATCGTCACCAGCGACACCGTTCAGGTCGAGTCACGCCGCGGCCGCATCACCGCCACCGCGTTCGTCACCCGCTCGGTGCAACCGGGACACGTCTTCGTCCCGATGCACTACGAGGAGACCAACCGGCTCACCGACGCGGTGTTCGATCCCTACTCGAAGCAGCCGTCGTACAAGGCGTGCGCGGTGGAGTTGCGCAGCGTCGCGGCCTTGGGGTGATGGGGCTTGGCCCTTGCGCAAACCATGTCCCCATTGAGCATCGGACCTTTGAAGCGTCGACCGCACGACGGGCATTCTTGAGATAAGAAACCGTCCGAGTCTGTGGGGAAGCCTATCTCCAAACGAACCTCCGTGCTTCAGCCTGCGTCCATTCACTTGCCGGTCCACTTCAGCCGCGCCTTCAGGTCGTTCAAGTGGCTCCACGGGAGAAGCCCTTCGTGCTGCAGACTTCCGACGAGGATGCCCGGGGCGATCTCCTGTTCTTCGGCGAATTGCAGGACGGCGGCGCGGGTGTAGGCGCCGAGTCGAGTGAACCGTCGCCAGTCCGCACGCGGCACGAGGAAGTTCGCGGCCCAGGCGTTCACCTCGATTTCCATGTCGTTGCCATCGTTGTCGGATCCGTCCACGAACACGCTCTTCTTGCCGTGCAACAGGATGTGCGCTGCCTCGTGGAACAGGCTGAACCACAAGTGGTCGTCCGTCTTGTGGCGTGCGCTGAGCGCGATGATCGGGTGGCGGGCCGAGAGCCACCGGGCCGCGCCGCTCAGGCGCATCTTCGACAGCGGCTCGACCAGCGACAAGGCGACGCCCGCACCGTTGCACAGTCGTCGCGCTTCCTGAATCGCTTCCGTCACCGGTGCGCGAGTCAACCGCCGGACCTGCTTCAATGCGTCCTTGAACGCGGACTCGCTGTAGTTGGCACGCGGCTGATCGGCGGCATCGAGCTCCGCGAGCCGGAGCCACGCGGCCAGCGCGAACCTGTCGCTCGCGAAGCTCGGAGAATGCCGGTAGGCGACGTTCGCTTCCCCGTACTTGGCGTGCCAAGCCTCCACGGACGCGACTGCGAAGAAGGCGAGCAGTGCCGAGACCAGGTCCCCGCCTGGCGCGGGCCTGACGGCCCGTTTCATGAAAACGCGTCAAGTCACCGGGGGACCAAGCCAACACGCGGCGGATCTCGGGTTCCACGCCAGGAGCTGCTCGGACACTCGACACGCCGATCGGGCGCTCGTACACTGGGAGGTGAGCGGCTCAGGGCCGCGGGAGTCTGCAGTGGAGTTTACGGCGAGGGTACGCACGTGCCTGTGGTTCGACGGCCGGGGCCAGGAAGCGGCGGAATTCTACGTCTCGCTGCTGCCGGACAGCGCGATCGACGCCATCTCCCGGCCGAACCCCGACGTGCCCGCCCTGGTCGTGGAGTTCACCCTGGCCGGCGCGCCGTACATGATCCTGAACGGCGGGCCGCACTACACCCTCACTCCCGCGGCGTCCATCTCGGTGCTGACGAAGGACCAGGAAGAAACCGACCGCCTGTGGGCGGCGCTGACCGCGGACGGCGGTCGGGAGAGCCGGTGCGGATGGCTCGTCGACCGGTACGGCGTGTCGTGGCAGATCGTTCCCGAAGCCCTGGCGCGCATGCTCTACGCAGAGGACCGGGAGGCTGCCGGCCGGGCGCAGGCCGCGATGATGGAAATGCGGAAGCTGGACATCGGCGCGCTGGAAGCGGCCTTTCACGGCGCCTGACGAGGGAAGAGGTACCCGATGGGCGACATCTCCCTGGCCGACGTCGCGCGCGCCCTCGACACGATGCTCGACGACCAGATGACGGGACAGGCCCGCATCGCAGCGCATCTGGTGGCCGCGGCGGAGGCTGCCGGGCACGGTCCGGAGCGGGTGATCGAGACGCTCTCCGCGGTCGTGTCGACCACGGTGCTCGACGAGTGCTGGATAACGGACGGGGAGGGCCTCGCCTACATCACTACCGTGCGCAACGCGGACGGAGCGCCCGTGCCCTTCCGATTCAGTCCCGATCCCGCGGAACAGCCGCAGGCCTCGGCGTTCCACCCCCTGTTGTCGGCCGACCCGCAGAGCGACGATGTGGTCGCGCAGGGCGCCCAGGTGCGCGAGATCGACAACGAGGTCTTCAAGTACGTCGGCGTAGCCGGGGTGGATCGGCGGCGGATCGTGCAGGTCGGCAACGCGCTCGCCTTCGAGGAGCAGGCCCTGCAGAGCGGCGTCTACACCTCGCCGGTCATGACCGCCGTGCTGGCCGCCTTCAGCGAGCCGGACCTGCTGGCCACTGCCCGGACCAGCGAGTACGCCGAAATCGGAAGCGTGTTCGAGGGGCTCCTCGGTCAGCAGATGATCGTGCAGGCCACGCTGGCGGAGCGCTTCGTCGCGGCCGCGGAGGCGGCGGGGTGGGCCCCGGGGGAGATCGACGGCCGGCTGCAGCGCATCGTGCATTCCAGCCCCATCGGTGAGATGGATGTCGCGGCGATGGAGGGCAATGTTCTGTACAGCAGTCTGACTTCCCCCCGCCCGAGCGCCGCAGCCGATCTGCCGCATGCCGCGGACCTGGGACCGATCCGGGACGGCGCGACCGATGTGGTGGACCACCCGATTGGGCCGCGGGCGGCCGACGGCGCTTTCTGGAAGTACGTCACCGTCGCCGATGCCGACCGGTCACGGTTCGTCCAGGTCGGCCTGCCGATCGCGGACGGCTCGCCGGTATCTCCCCGGTTCGGCGAGGCGCGTTCCGGCTGATGCACTCTCGTCAGTTTGTCGTGGCCGGAGCCATCCGGCCACGCATGCCAACTTCCGATGGCCATGCCCGAGTGTCCGAGGTCGTCCGAGATTCGTACCGAGGTTCGTCTACAGGAGGAAACGTGATGGCCGGGATGACCGGCGCCCGGTCGCCGCCGCCCTGCTGGCGGCCGCGCTGATGTCGGGAGCCGTGGATCCGGCGTATGCACAGAGGGGCTGCGATCCGTGCGCCATCGGCGTGGTGTTCGACGGGCCCTGGGAGCGCAACGACGAGCTGCGGGCCGGGTTCGAGGACGCGAGCGATGTATGATCCTGGTGCATACATCGAATCTGACATCCCGGCATGGTGCGAACGCAGATCTACCTGACGGAATACCAGCGCGCGGAGATCGCCACGATCGCCAACCGGAGCGGCAAGCGGCGGAGCGAGATCATTCGAGAGGCCCTGGACCGATTTATCGAACAGACGAGCCGTCATCGACGCGAGGCGGTCCTCCGGGAGGCAGCCGGGATCTGGCGCGACCGAACCGACCTTCCGGACCTCGACGCACTGCGCCGCGAATGGGACCGGTCGTGAGCCGTGTCGAAACCGCTTCTGATCGACACGGACGTCTTGATCGATTTCCTGCGCGGGTACGACGAGGCGATGTCGTTGGTTGCCGTGAACTCGGAGCGCATCGTCGTATCTTCGATCGTCGTCGCGGAGCTTTATGCGGGAGTGAGGGGCGGCGCGGACGGCGTCGAGCAGGGGGTGCTGGAAAGGCTGTTGGGGCTGTTCCGCGTGGTTCCCGTCAGCAGCGGCATCGCGCGGCTCGGCGGCCTCTACAAGCGCGACTACGGCAAGTCGCATGGCGTGGGTCTGGCCGACGCTATTGTCGCGGCTACCGCTACGATGGAGGACGCGGAGCTGACGACACTCAACGTGAAGCACTATCCGATGTTTTCCGGTATCCAAGCCGCGTATCGGAAATAGCCCGCGTCACGTAATCCGTCTCTCTCGTCATCACCGTCGCCACCGCTGGCAGCGCGGGCAGAAGTGCGTGCTCCGCTGCGCCACGACGACCCGCCGCACCCGGGTCCCGCAGTTCACGCACGGCTCGCCGTCCCTGCCGTAGATCCGGATCTGCTTCTGGAAGCCGCCCTCCGCGCCGCGGCTGTCGCGGTAGTCCCGAATGCTCGTGCCCCCGGCGTCGATGGCACTGCGCAGCACGGCCTGGATGGCCCCGTGCAGGTCGCCCGCCTTGCGCGGCCCGACGCCGTCTGCGCTCCGGAGCGGATGCAGCCGGGCGCGGAACAGCGCTTCGTCCGCGTAGATGTTGCCGAGGCCACGGAGGAACTCCTGGTCGAGCAGCAGCGCCTTGAGCCGCGCCCGTCGCGACCGCAGCCAGGCGGCGAACTCGTCGCGTCCGATCTCCAGCGGCTCGGGGCCCAGCGCGGCCAGACGCGCCGGCAGCCGCTCGGACCACTGCCAGCGCCCGAACTTCCGGATGTCCTGGAACACCACGGCGGTGCCGTCATCCAGGGACATGCTGGCCCGCGTGAACTTGCCGGACGCTCCGTTCACGAGGAGGTTGCCGGTCATCCGCAAGTGGACCACCAGCAGCGATTCCCGGCTGCCCTTTCGGAGCCGGAACAGGAGGTACTTCCCGTAGCGCTCGAGCCGCTCGATGCGCTGGCCGGCCAGCCGCGCGCCGGTCGCGTGCGGGTCGCCGAGGCAAGTGCGCGGCCAGGCGAATGAGACCCTTGCGATGGTCCGCCCTTCGACGACGGGCGCCAGGGTGCGCCGGACCGTCTCGACTTCGGGCAGCTCGGGCATCGAGTCTTCAGCGGCGGAGCAGTGCGCGGTGCAGCGGCTCTTCAGGCCCCCGGCGGATCGTCACGCGTCCCGGCGTACCAACTCGGGCAGCACGGCGCCTATCTCGGCGTGCACCACCGCGTCCGCGATGCCATCGAGCGGCGTCGGATCACGATTGACGATGATCAGACGCGCGCCCGCCTGCCGGGCCACCCGCGGGATCGACGCTGCCGGCTCGACGACCAGCGACGAGCCGACAGCGATGAGCAGGTCGCACGTCTCGGCCGCGACCTGCGCCCGCACCATGACGTCGTGCGGCATCGCCTGTCCGAACGAAATTGTCGCCGGCTTGAGGAACCCGCCGCATTTCCGGCAGCGCGGCGCCTTCTCGCCGCCCTCGATGCGCCGGCACGCCTCATCGGATGTGATCCGGTCGCCGCAGGCCAGGCAGACCGCCTCGGTGGTGGTGCCGTGCAGCTCCATCACCTTGTCGGCGGGCAACCCCGACCGCTGGTGCAGGCGCTCGATGTTCTGCGTGATCAGCGCGTCGAGCCGGCCCTGCTTGTGGAGCTCGACGAAGGCGTAGTGCCCCGCGTTCGGCTGCGCGTCGCGCATGGCGGGCCAGGCCAGGGCTTTCTGCCGCCAGTACTCGATGCGCCCCGCCTCGCTGGAGACGAATTCCTGGAAGTCCACGATCCGGTTCTGCGCCCACACGCCGTTCGGGCTACGGAAATCGGGCACTCCCGACTCGGTCGAGATGCCGGCGCCGGTGAAGCCGACGATCCGCGACGCCGCCGACACCAGCCTCCGGGCAACCCGCACATCCATGCCGCGATCCTATACGCGCGTGCAGCACGTCGGTCGCGACCACGCTGCGCAGCCCACCGGTGGCGGAGTAGAACGTGGCCACGGCGAGGAGCAGCAGGATGGAGATCAGGTTGCTGGCGGTGTAGGTCCACACTTCCGGATCGTCCGGCGGACCAATGGTCAGCGGCACGCCGACCCACTGCACGAAGTCGACTCTTCGCGCTCTAGCAGATCTGGATCTACGCTCGCGTTCCTTGCGGGACGCCTTGCGCCGGTTGCGCAGGCCCGAGCCGACGGTCCGTGCCACGTTTCCGGCCCCGGGGTGGTCCGCAGTGATCGAGTGGCGTGCCGGGGCCGTGGCCCGGCCAAGACGCAAGACGGCCGGGAGATCGCAGCCCCCGGCCGTCATCGAGAATCGCGAGCGGTGTGACTCCTACGGGAGCGACGTCACCTTCTGCGTGTTCTTCCGCCGCGCGCCGCCCAGGATGCCGGTCAGGCCGTAGTTGCCCTCGTGGCAGGCGTACTCGTAGAGGACGCCGTCCGTGCGCCGGAACGGAATCGCGGCGCTGAACGGCCGCGTCAGGTTGTTCGGATCCTCGAAGGTGAACTCGTACATCACCGTGTCGGGATCGAGGCGGGTGAAGCGCTCGACCAGGTAGGTGTCGCGAGAAGACCCGGCGAAGTTGGTCGCGCGGGCGAAGTTCGTCGTCTCGACGACCAGGGTCTCGCCTTCCCAGCGCCCGCGCGAGTCGCCCACCCACTGCCGGATGTCGCCGTGCGGCTGGTCGATCGGGATGATGCGCACGTTGTGGATGTGCTCGTTGAGCAGCGCCACGTAGCCCGGCGCCTGGAAGATGTGGACGTTGTTGTTGTAGGCGCCCGGCCGCATCGGCGGCCCCGAGTTCGAACCCATCAGGCAGCGGTCGCCCAGGGTGCGGTCGGTGTAGTGGTCGGCGAAGCCGTTGCGCATGTTGAGGCGGTTGATCGCCCGCGCCTCGCGGTACTCGTCGGTGTAGGGGATCCGGCCGTTCGCCGGATCGACGACCAGCGACGTCCGCTTGTCGCTCGTGAGCTCGATGCCCCGCTCGTACCAGAACTCGTTGTACGAGAGCACCCCGCCCTCGGCGCGCGGTTGATAGCCTGCGCTCGGCGCGCCGGTGATCGGGTCGAACAGGTCGCGGTTCAAGCGTACCCGCTCCGACGCCTCGAAGGCCGCGGCTTCCTCGAGAGACAGGGTTTCGCGATCGGCCAGCGCCGCGGGCCGCTCGAGCGGCGTCAGCGTGCGGAACGTAAAGATGCCGGAGATGTCCGGCTGGCCGTCCGGGGTCCGCATCGGCATGGTCGGAGTCTCGGACTGGGCGGCGGTCGGGACCGGCGCGAGCAGGACGACCGCCAGCAGGGCGGCGAGCGCGGCGATACAACGAGGACTCGTCATCTCGATACTCCTCTTCCGGTAGCTGTGTTTCGGGCAATCCTACCGCGAAACGCAGGCGTTCCGATCGCGGAACCCCGCAGGTATGGGTCGGGCGTGCAGTCAGTGCGAGTCCGATCTTGGGAACCGGCGCGGCGGCGGAATCGTCGGCGGTCTCCGCTGCTGGTCGCTGTCCCAGATAACGCGGCCCGGGCCGCCCGCGGATTGCCTCCGCGACCCGCTCCCTGACGCGGCGGTGAGGAACCCCTTGCAGGTAGGCGGTGATGCCGCTGGCCTCGAATACGTGTTCAGGTTGCCCGCGGTCGCGGCGATGTCCTGTTTCGTCCTGCCGACTCTCGTCTCGATGCGGGCGTGGGCGCTTCGCCTCGCGACGTGCACCTGGACGCATGCTCGTTATCGAAGCCTCGACGATGTTTTCCGGCTCGACTGGCAGACCCTCGTGCAACGGTCGGATCTCGTCCTGTGCAGCCATCTGATACAGCTTGTCCGCATCGCCCACCTCGCGACGCGATTCGAGCTCGAGAGGAGCAGCGTGTTTACCGCCCTCGCAAGCCGTGGAGGTCGTGCTTCGCCGCGGCGACCACGTCGAGGTCGCGAACCGGTCGTTCCACGTCCGCGTAGCTTCCCGTCAGAACCTGGCAAGTGCTCAGGACTGTCAGCTCGACGCCGTCCACGCGTGCCGCCTCGTGGCCGCGCGCGGCGTGGGGTCCAGACCAGATCCAGTGCCCTTCCGCGAACGCACCGCAAACGCGTCTCCACTCTTCTGGAGCTCCTCATGCAACCAGCCGCCGTTCTCGGCCAGCAGGACGTCACGCTCGCTTGCCTGGGCAACGGTGAGATGTCCGCTGGCGCGGTGACCCCATCGCGCGGCCAGCAGCGTTCCGCCGCCGAGTCTCCATCCGTCGGCCTTGTCGTCGAGACCGCTCCGCGCCGCGAGCAGCGTGTCTCGCGTTCGTCTCCACAGCGTCAGGGCGGGACGTGGGAGCGTCAGCTCTTCCATGTCGGAACCCCGTCGTACTCCGGGACCTCGGCCGCGCGGTTGAGGAGGCGTATTCTGCCCGGAAAGGGGAACTCCGACCGATGCAAGGCGGCTACGAGCTGCCGCCAGGTGTAGGCGTGCTCGGCCCACGCCTTGAAAATCTCCCGCGGCGTCGCCTCGGCCGCCCACATGTTGACGATGTTCCTCTGCCGCCGAGTAGGTTGGGGCTCTCGTATCGCCTCGTACAGCTCGCGGGCCGTCGGCGGCTCGCGCCAGCCGGCGCAACTGCTGAACAGGCGTGACTCCACTGCGGCGCTGTTGGGTCCCGTCCGTTCCGGATCCTGGTCGGGCCATAGCAGGTCGACCCACTTGCGAGGCGCCGGCTCGTCGCTGAAGGCTTCAGGCGGCGCCAGGGCGCAAGGTGTGTGATCGTCCGGTTCGTAGAAGTACGGGTCCGACTCGTCGTCTATCGTCAGCACGTCACCGCCCTCTCTCCCCCCAAAACCGCTGCTCCTGCTTCATGTGGGAAGCTCACACGGTCGCCACGCGAGGACATAGTCCTACGTCTCGGAGCCGCTGAGAGAGTCCCTGCGCGACTTGCTTGTCCTTCAGGAGTCGGTCGAGCAGGAGTCGGTCGAGATCTCTCACGCTCAAGCTGAAAGACATGCGCTTGGAGAGCCAAGCCGCCACGTGAGATAGGGCGCGTGCAGCCGAGGTGGTCTGACGGGCATCCTCCGGAGTCTCCCAGGTTGCGATGAAAACCCTGGAGACGATTGTACCCGGTGTCGCCGAACGAACCGGCGGAGTGCCGATGTTGGTGGTTGCGCGCGGCACCGCGGGTCGGCGCCGTTACTCCGAAGCCGTCGGTGCGGGTGGGTCCTGTTGTCCGTCAGAACCGGAACAGGCGGTTGAACTTGATGATGAACGCCCGGTTCGTCGGTCCCAGGTAGGAGCGGGTCAGGCCCGTGTCGCGCTCCTCGTTGAACACGATGAACAGCTCGCTGCCCGGCTGGTACTCCCAGCGGAAACGGATGTTGACCGACGCGGCGTTGCGGCTGGAGTTGTACTGCACAAGCGCGCTGGTGAACATCAGCGGCGTCATCGTGTAGGTGACCCGCGCGCCCAGGAGGTTCGTCGTGAACTCCCCCTCGGCCAGATCGATCCAGTTGACCGAATAGAGCGGCTCGACGGAGAACTGGTCGGTCAGGCTGGCGCGGCCGCGGGTGACCGTCAGCGCGGTCTTGCGGCCGCTGTAGAAGGTGCCGTGCTCCGCGAGGACGTTGCCCGACCAGCGGCGCTGCTGCCCGAAGTTGTAGCCGACGCCCAGGTTGGTGAAGTCGTAGCCGCGGACCGGCAGGGTCACGTCCCGCGAAATGGCGAACGGCCGGGGCAGGAACTCGTACGAACGCATGCCGCTCAGCAGGAGCTGGTCGCTGTTCTCGAGCTCGATGCCGAACGACGCCAGCGTCTCGCGCGTCTCGACCTGGCCGGCCAGGTTCTCGACGTAGGCGAACGAGCCGGTCCACAGGAAGCGCCGGGCCCAGTCGATGGACTGCGGGCGGGGGCTGAAGCGGAACTCGCCGAAGCTGCGGCGCATGTCGCGGCGCCGCACGAAGCCGACCTCGGGGTTGAAGTCGTTGCCCACCAGCAGGTGCTCGAGCTGCACGCCGTAGCGGTCGCCGAGGTACTCCAGGTGCGCCCGGTAGCTGGTGTCGTTGCCGTCCATCCCGTCAGTGCGGGTGCGCGCCCAGTGGGTGTTGATGTTCAGGTCGTCGTAGAAGCCGAAGATGGCGTCGACGCCGTAGGCCTCGTTGCCGCCCACGCCGTCGAGGGCGACCGAACGGCCGGTGAACATGGCGCCGATGCTGCTGCGGCGCAGCACGTCGCGCCGGGCGCGCAGGACGCTGAAGTTGGTGGCGCGCGCGCCGGCCGCCGCCGCGTCCCCGGACTGGATGTTGAGGGCGCCGAGCGTGAACGCGCCGACCCGTCCGGTCAGGCGCCCGCCGGCCCGCAGCGGCACCTCCTGCGCCGCCTGCCCGCCGCTCAGGCCGATGCGGCGGCTGTAGAACAGCACCGGCGTGTCCGTCGCCCCCGCCAGGCGCCCGCTGGTCGCCGCGCCGCCGAAGCGGAAGGTGCCCTGGTTCTCCAGGAAGAACTCGCGCTTCTCGGGGAAGAACAGGTTGAAGCGCGTCAGGTTGATCTGCTGCTCGTCGGCTTCCACCTGCGCGAAGTCGGGGTTGGCGGTGAAGTCGGCGGTCAACCCCTCGGTCACCCCGTACTTGATGTCGACCCCGCCGTCCCAACCGATCTCGTTCGCGATGGGGGGCGCCGCGACGGGGCTGGTCGTCAGGTCGCCGATGCCGTACGGCTTGATCTCGAACAGCCGCGATGCCGGGGGGGCCTCGATTCCGACCAGGGTGGCGGCCAGCGATGCGCGGAAGTGGCCGCGGAGACCCTGCGCCGCCGACAGCGGCGTCAGGTAGGACGACTCGTTCTTCCAGCGGTTGACCCGCCGGGCCTGGAAGCCCCAGATCTGCGGCCCCTCGCCCCGGTAGCGGAGCGACTTGAAGGGCAGGGCCGCCTCCATCACCCAGCCGCCCTCGATCCGGCCGACCGAGACGTCGTACACCGGGTTCCAGTCGAGGTTCGGCTGCGACTCGTTGGTGAGCTGCGCATCCAGCCGGCCGCCGACGGCCGACACCTCGAAGAGGACCACGTTGCGCCGGTCGTAGAACGTGTCCAGCGACCAGGCGAAGTTGTCGTCGCGCACGATGCGGATGTTGTCGCGACGCATCTCGGTGGCGATGATCCGGTCCGGGCGGGACTCCCAGCAGCGCGCGACCACGTAGACGTTGTCGTCGTCGAAGAGCAGCCAGACCTCGGTCCGCTCGGTGGCCGGCTCGCCCTCGGCCGGGTCGTTCTGGATGAAGTCCGACATCGGCTTGACGAGCTCGTAGACGGCTTCGCTCAGGACCCCGTCGATGCTCATGGGCTCGTCGACCCGCGTGGCCCGGATGGTGACCCCGGTGGCGTCGCGGGCGATCACCTCCGGGGGAACGGGTGGTGGAGGACCGAAGATCTGCGTCGCCGGGAGCTGCAACCCGCCCTGCGCCGTCGCGCCGCCCGCGGGCACGGCGATGCCGATCCCGGTCAACAGCAGAGCGAGCAGGCAACCCGAGAACCGCTGCCCCGGCGGACGCCGGCCCACGCCATCCGTACCGGGAGGGGAGCGCCGGCGCCGGGCCGCGGGGGCGGGAGCCATGAATTACCGCGCCGCGTCCGCCCGGGCTTCCTCCAGCCGGGCGATTTCGAGGGTGGCGGTCATGCCGGTGTTCCCCTCGTGACAGGCGAACTCGAACATGTCTCCCTCGGTGGGCGGCATCAGAATCGTGGCCGTCCAGGGCTGCGTCCACAGGTCCGGATCTTCGAAGGTCACCTCGTAGCTGACCGTACCCTCGTCGATGCGGGTGAAGCGCTCCACCAGGCGCATGCCGCCCTGCGACAGGCCGCGGAACCACTGCGCCGGGCTGAAGTTGGTGGTCTCGACCACCAGTGTGTCGCCTTCCCAATGCCCGCGCGAGTCGCCGAGCCACTGCCGCATGTGCCCCGGCAGGTGCGCCCGCCCGTCGAGCGGGATGATGCGGAACTCGTGAACCATCTCGAAGAGGAGAAGTACGTGGTCCGGCGTCTGCGCGATGTGGATGTTCTGGCTGTAGGGGCCTCCCAGGCGCGGGATGCCGTAGGAGATGCAGCGCTCCTGGGGGCTGCGTCCCTCCGGCCCCTCGGTCGTCTGCCCCGGCCGGTCGCGGACGCGCTCCAGGCCGGCCTCGGAGTACGGGATGCGCCCGTTCGGGGGATCGACGATCATCGCGGTGCGCCCGTCCGAGAGGCTGCGCTCCCACCAGACCACCCGGCGCGCCCCGACGCCCTCGGTCGACCGCTGCGCGGCGTTGACCTCGGCGATCTCGTCTTCCGTCAGCAGCTCCCGGTCGCTCTGCTCCTCGGGGCGTTCGAGCGGCGTCGCGGTGCCGTGGCTCCAGATGCCGTTCAGATCCGGCGCCCCCCAGGGCGTGCGCGGCGCCGTCTGGCCCGATGCGGCCGCGGGCAACCCGGTAGTGGCCAAGGTCAGTGCCAGTGCGGCGATAGCGGCGCGGTGCCGGCGGTTGAGATTGTCCATGGAGTACCTCAGTCTAGACGCCTGTCGATCCTAGCCCGGAAATCGTCGCCTTTGCGGCTCCGCTTTCCGCCCAACCAACCCTCTCCAGGAGCCTGCCCCGTACGGCGCAGTCTCCTGGTGCCGTTTACGGCTGCGCCCTCGCCGTCTGTCCACGTCTGTGGGATCGGCTAGGATATATGCCCGGTTTCAACAGAGGAGAGGGATATGACGGAGAATCGACGGATCGTCTCGAGAGCCGCAGGCGTGGCCCTGCTGGTCCTGTCGCTCGCGGCGCTCGGCGTGCGCGGCGCGGCGGCCCAGGAGGGAGAGGCCGACCTGGTGCAGCGCGTGCTCCCGAACCCGAACCCCGTGGTCGAGTTGCACTGGGCCAAGCTGCCCGACGGACGGACCTGGGGCTCGACCGCCGGGGTCGACATCGACCCGACCGACGGGCACGTCTGGGTCTACGACCGCTGCGGCGGCTTCGCGCTCGCCGGTGGCTGCGCGGCCAACCCGACCGTGAATCCGATTCTGAAGTACAACCGGCACACGGGCGACTTGATGGCGGAATTCGGCGCCGGGCTCTTCGTGCTGCCGCACGGGATCCATGTCGACGACGACGGCAACGTCTGGGTCACCGACTCGCAGGGCAACGGCGAGATCGGCCACCAGGTCATCAAGTTCACCCCCGAGGGCGAAGAGCTCATGCGGCTCGGCGTCGCCGGGCAGCCGGGCGACGACCCCGAGGGCGTGCATCTGAACGAGCCGTGCGACGTCATCACCTGGGGCCCGACCGGCGACATCTTCGTCTCCGACGGCCACAGCGGCCAGAACCCGGACCCGCCCGCCGGACGGACCGGGCGCATCCTGAAGTACGACAAGGACGGCAACTTCATCAAGCAGTGGGGCGAGATCGGCTTCCGGCCGGGGCAGTTCCGCACCCCGCACGCCATCGAGTTCGACTCGCAGGGCCGCCTGTTCGTGGCGGATCGCGGCAACCACCGCATCCAGATCTTCGATCAGGAAGGCGAGCTTCTGGACATCTATACGCAGTTCAGCCGCATCAGCGGGCTGTACATCACGGCGGACGACACGCTCTACGCCATCGACTCGGAGTCGCAGGAGACCAACCACTACGGCTGGAAGAACGGCGTCCGCATCGGTCCCGCGGGTGAGGACCGGGTGACCGCCTTCATTCCGCCGCACGTCCCCGAGGAGGGCCGCACGCTGCAGGGTCTCGCCGGCGAAGGTGTCGCCGTCGACGAGGACGGCACCGTGTTCGTGGCCGAGGGGCCTGCGTCCCGGCCGTTTGCGGGCGGCGGGCTCACCAGGTACAGCAAGGGCAACTAGGAGTCCGGGCGGCGAGAAAACGCAGGCGTCGGCGAGCTGCCGCTAGCCGGCGCGTCGCGATGGAGTCGACGAGGCCCCGTGCTCCCCTGGGGGTGCGGGGCCTCTCTCTTGTACGACCCGCCGGCGCGCTGCAGGGCGGCGCACGGTACCGAAACCCCGGCGTCCGTGACCAGGAGACGGGCTCGAAGGCGGCCCCTCGTCGCGCCTGGCCACGCGGGTACCTCGCCGCTCCCGGTGCTACGCGGGCTACGCGGCGTTCGCCACGGGCCCCTAGAACGCAACCAGGAAGGTCCCGTCCGGCTCGGCGACAATCGCGGGCAGGCTCCCGTCCGGGATCTCCGGCCCGGTCCCCTGCTCGCCCAGCGGCGCCCCGTCGGCATCGAAGAGCTGCCACTGGAACGTCCCGCCGGACTGCCAGCCGAAGCCGTCGCCCCACCCGAGCAGGGTCTCGCCGCGGTGGTTGACCGCCACGGCCGGGTTCTTGCGCCGCGCGGCGGCGTCGCCGGCGGGTGACGCCGCCTGCCCGAGCTTCCCGGTGGCGCTGGCGAACACCTGTCCGGCCGTCTCCCACGCCACGGCCATTGCTTCCGGTCCGCGGGCGAGGGTCGTGGTGGAGATCGGACAGGCGTTGATCTCCCACAGATCGACCAGCTCGTCCGTGAACGTCGCGCCGTGGTCGAGCGAGGTCAACAGGCGCTGGCCGCGGCGGATGTTCTCGCCAGCTCCGCGGTACGATGCGTACACCGCGCCTCCCTCGTCCGTCATCGCCTGCAGTCCGCAGCAGTCGCAGGCGCCCTCCTGCTCGCCGCTCACGGGGCGGGCGGCCGAGAAGGTCTGGCCGTCGTCGCGCGAGACCGTCATGAAGACCGAGCGCTCCGCGTCGGGGGGGGCGCCGGTGTGCCAGAACACGTACAGGTTTCCCTCGCGATCCGCGGCGATGGACGGTCCCGCTTCCACGCCTTCCCCCGCGGCGATGGCGAACTGCGGCTCGAATCCGGTGCCGTCCTCGGTGGTCCGCGTGTAGAGAAAGTCCGTGGGGCCGAGCTTGAACCAGACCACGTGCAGGCGGCCGCCCTTGCCGAGCGCGATCTGCCCGCCGTCTATCGGGCCAATCCCCACGACGGTGCCCGGCTCGGAGTTGACGTAGCGGGGCTCGGACCAGCCGGATGCGCCCGGCGCCCGGCTCACATGCAGCAGATCGCCCGCGCTCGGTTCTCCCTGGAAGTACACGACGTGAACCGTCCCACTGTCATCGACGACCGCCCGGGGCATCCGGCCGCCTTCGGGAAGGCGAAGCAGGGTCACCGCTTCGCTCAGCTCGGCCGGCCCGCCACCGCACGAGAGCACCGGCAGGAGGCTCGCACAGGCGAAAACTACGGCGCGAAAACTCATGAAACCAAGAGTAGCAGACGATAAACCTCGACAGAAGCCGTATAATGCCCGGAATTTGTGCCTCGATAGCCTGTTTCGTGCACCGATGCGCGTGGGTTCTCATTCAACGGTAGGTGTCATGAGAGGCTTAGTCACGCTCGCCGGCCTCGCGCTGGCCGTCTCGACCTTCCTGACCGACATTCCGAACATCCAGGCACTGGCGCCTCCAGCCGCGCCCGGACCCTCGGAAGCAGGGGCGCCCGAAGCAGGCGCGCCCGCGCAGGCCAGGCCGACGTTCCCCGGAGCGATTGCGCCGCCGTCGGCGGAGCCGGCATCCACCGGGTTGGTCGCACCCGCTCCGGAGCCCGAACCGCCGGCCGCGGGGGAGGGCTCCGCCGGGACAACGTTCAACGAGATCGCGCTCGCCCGCCTCGCGGCGGACATCGAGGCGCTGGACACGTTCCGGCCGTCCTATCCCTTCTGGCAACACATCTTCACGATTCCGGACGGCCATATCGCCTTCGGCAGCAGGACCGACGGGCGACTGCTCGTGACCTTCCCGGCAAGGGGCGACTGGCGGCGCAACGGCGATTGGGCTGAGGGGGCCCTGGCCGACGCGCTGTCCGGCCGCGGCCTCCCGCGGCGGATGCGGGACCGGCGGCGCGTCGTCGAGCAGGCGCTGGAGCGGCGGGTCGGTCCGATCGTGCACAATGCCACGCGCGGTCGTTTCGTGGCGCCCCATGCCGCGCGCTACGGGGGCTTCCTGAGTGAATGGAGCGCCATCTACGAACGCTTCGGGGTGCCGGCCGAGATCGGCCTGGCGCAGGCGATGGTCGAGTCCGGCTTCAACGGCCGCGCCCGTTCCTCCGCCCGCGCCCTCGGCTTCTGCCAGTGGCTGCCGCGCAACTGGAACTACCTCAAGCGGCGCTCCCCCCATGTCATCGAGGGCTACAACCAGACCACCCAGACATCGTACTGCGCCGCCTACCTGTCGATACTGGCGACGATGTACGGCAGCTTCATTCCGGCGCTGTCCGAGCATCACGCCGGCGGCGCGAACGTCATGCGCACGGTCATCAACGGCCAACGGCTGGGCGCCGCCAACATGCGGCAGCAGTACCTGCAGGGCTCCGATTTCGTCCGCAAGCTGCGCGACGTATCGATCCGCCGCTACCGCGCGCTGTTCCGTACCTACGGTCCGCGCTCGGCGCTCTATGCCGAGATGATCTTCGGCAACATGGTCAACATACGGCGACTCATCGACGAGATGCCGCAGTCGAAGGTCTTCGCCATGCGCGTGCCGCGCAACACGCCCATCACCCGGGTGATGCAGCGCACCGGTCTCTCGCGCGACGAGGTGCGGCGCTACAACCCGGCGCTGGTGCGCCAGGTCCCGGCGCGGGCCCACCTGTATCTGCCCGAGTACATCGAGGACTTCGGGCCGGACATCTCCTTCTGGCATCGCCCCGCGGATCGCGAGTACGCCGCGGTCCTCGACGAGTTCCTCCAGCTCGAACCGGGTATCGAGAAATGGCATAGCGCCGCGTTCCGCGAGACGCTGCAGGACTTCCGCCGCCGATTCTTCGACACCGGCACCGAGGAGGGCGCGGCGATGGCGACCGTGCTCGCCTTCACGATCCAGGACCTGCGCACCAGCGGGCGAGCGGCCATCCTGCGGGAGTTCCGAACCAGCGACCGGGTCCAGCGGTTGTTCGATCGCGGCCGGCGCGAGTTGGCCGGCCTGGCCGCGCAGTAGGAGCCGCGGTGGTCGGGCTACGGGCCGGCGCGGCCCGTAGCCTCCAGGCAGCCTGTGGCGAAAGCCCGCTGCATTCGAGCGGCGATACCGCGGCCGGCTGGTGGCGACCGTCAAGCGCCGCCCCTGCCCGCTGCTTTCGTCACCCGCCGTTTCCCTCGTCCTCGTCCTCCATCCAGTGCTCCCGCATCTGGTAGAAGGTGAAGGACGCCGTCCAGGCAATCAGCACCAGTCCTGTGACTGCCTCGATCACCACCAGGAACCGGCCGCCGTTCACCGGAACGATGTCGCCGAAACCGAGGGACGTGTAGACCGAGCCCGAGAAATAGATGACCTCGGCCAGCGTGGGCGCAGGTAGCGAGAGCTCGACGACGCCGGCGCGAATCAGCGCAAGCCACCCCAGCCCGAAGACGACCACCTCGAGGACGTGGGCGAAGAGCGCCAGCACGACCGCCGGAAGCACGTCGGCGCGACCCGCTCCAGGCAGGATGCGAACCGCGTTCGAACCCAGCACCAGGAACTCGTAATGCAGCCCGACCGAGAGCAACGGCAGGACGATGGTGGCGATGACGAGCATCTCGGGTCAGTGGGGTACCGAGGGGATTCCGGCGCGCCGGGGACCCCCGTGGAAGTCGCCGGAGACACTGCATTCTTGCACGGACCTGCTGTCCGCGGCGGTATGATGGCGGTGCCATGCGCCTGACTACCTTCGTCGTCGTTCTCTGCGGCCCGTGGTTCACCGTCTGCGCGGCACGCAGCCAGCCGGACCAGGCCGTGATGGCCGCGATCGAAGCGGAGCGGGAGCCGCTGATCGAGACCATGCGCCAGCTCGTGGGCATCGAATCCGGCAGCCGCGATCCGGAAGGCCTCCGGGACATGGCGGCCGTGATCGCGGACCGGTTGCGCGACCTCGGCGGGGAGGTCGAGCTCGTGTCGCACGACGACCCCTACGTCATGGTCGACACGCCTCCCGAGATCGGCCAGAGCGTGGTGGCCCGCTTCCACGGACAGGGGAGCGGCCGCATCCTGCTGCTGGCGCACATGGACACCGTCTACCTGCGGGGTCAACTCGCGGACCAGCCGTTCCGCATCACCGACGGGCGGGCCTACGGGCTCGGCATCGCCGACGACAAGCACGGCATCGCCTTGATCCTGCACACGCTGGCCGCCCTGCGCGCTCTGGACTTCGACGACTACGAGCTGGTCACCGTGCTGATCAACGCCGACGAGGAGGTGAGCTCGGCCGGGTCGCGCGGACTGATCACGCGGCTTGGGGCGGAGCACGATGCGGTCTTCTCGTGCGAGGGAGGCGGCGCGAGCGACCGGCTGGCGCTTGCCACCGCCGGGATCGGCGCGGTGCTGTTGGAGGTGACGGGACGCGCGTCGCACGCCGGGAGCGCTCCCGAACAGGGCCGCAATGCGCTGTACGAGCTGGCCCACCAGGTGTTGCAGATGCGCGACCTCAGCGACGAGGCGGCCGGCATCAAGCTCAACTGGACCATCGCGAGCGCGGGTGCGACCCGCAACGTCATCCCCGCCGCGGCGCGCGCCACTGCCGATTTCCGGGTGCTGCGGGTAGCCGCCTACGACGAGGTCGAGCGGCAGGTCCGGGAGCGAATCGGCAACCGGCTCATCCCCGGCACGACCGTCTCGGTGTCGTTCGAGCGGCGCCGTCCGCCCCTCGAGCCGACCGCCGCGTCTCGTGCACTCGCGGCGCACGCGCAGGACGTGTACGGAGAGATCGAACGCCCGCTCGGCGTGAGCGATCAAGCGGCCGGCGGAGGAACGGACGCGGCGTTCGCGGCGCTCGAGACCGAAGCCCCGGTCATCGAGGGCTTCGGTCTGATCGGCTTCGGCGCACACTCCGACTTCCGGGAGTACGTCGAGCTGGAATCGATCGTACCCCGGCTCTACCTTTTGACGCGGATGATCATGGACGTCGCGACGGGCGAGGCGCCGATCTGATCGGTTCGGGTTTCTTGAATTCCCTGAATCCAAACAAAGAAAGAAAGCGGGCCGATCGGGACGATCGACCCGCTCCCGGGTATCCGCGGTCGCGGAAGCGTCCGGCCTATTGGGGCAGCCGCAGTGCGGCGAGCGAGCCCGCCATGGTGCCGCCCCGGGCGACCTGCACGACGATGTACTGCTGTCCCTCGTGCATGTAGGTCATCATGCCGTACTGGCCGGTCGCGGGCAGCTCGACGCTGCCGAGCTTCTCGCCGGTCCGCTTGTCGTGGGCGTTGAGGACCGGCGGTCCCTGCGCGCCCTCGGTGGCCAGCAGCAGCGTGCCGGTGGTCATCAGGATGGCGCGCCCGCGGGGGGTGCCGGTGCCCGAGAGGTCGACGCCCTGCAGCGCCGGGTGGCGCCGCATCTGCTCGGACGCCTCGCCCACCGGCACGGCGAAGACGTGCTCGCCGGTGTTCATGTCGATCGCCGTGATCTTGCTGAACGGGGGCTTGTACATCGGCAGGCCCTGCGGTCCGGCCCAGCCGACGCCGCCGCCCTGGACCCAGTCGGAGATCGTCGTGCCGGTGGTCGTGCACTCGCCCGAGTCCGACGTGCAGCCGTGGATGTCGGCGTCGGTGTTCGTGCCCGGCTGCACCGTCCGGCCCGAGCAACCCTGCCCGTTCGACTGGTACAGGTAGCCGGTCTCCGGGTCGAGGGTGGCCGGGTGGGTGATGTTGAGACCGCCCGCGCCGCACGCGATCCAGGGCCGCGGCTCGTTGTGGTTGTTGGGCAGCGGCGGCATGTAGGGGCCGCCGACATTGAAGCGGCCCAGGATCTCGATCGCTTCCTGCTTCAGCTCCGGCGTCAGGTCGATGAGGTCGTCCTCGGTCAGGCCGAGCGGGTTCAGCGGGGCCGGCCGAGTCGGGAACGGCTGGGTCGCCGCCAGCTGCTCGCCGGGCACTATCGATGCGGGGACCTCACGCTCCTCGATCGGCCAGACGGGCTCGCCGGTCTCGCGGTTGAAGGCGAAGGTCATGCCCTGCTTCGTGGTCTGGATGGCCATCGGCACCTCCTGGCCGTCGACGGTGACGTCGACCAGGATCGGCACGTTGGGCAGGTCGTAGTTCCAGATCGGGTGGTGGACCGTCTGGAAGTGCCAGACCCGATCGCCGGTCTCGACGTCGATGGCGATGGTACTGGTGCCGAACAGGTTGTTCCCCGGCCTGAACCCGCCGTAGTAGTCGATCGTCGGCGAATTGGTGGGGATGTAGACGATGCCGCGCTCCATGTCGGCCGACAGCGGCGCCCACGAGGAGACGTCGCCGGTCCAGTCCCAGGCGTCGTTCTGCCAGGTGTCGAAGCCGAACTCGCTCTCGGACTGCGGGATGACGTTGAACTTCCACTTGTGCTCGCCGGTCCGCGCGTCGTAGGCCAGGATGTCGCCCGGCACGTTCTCGATGCGCGACTGCGCGTAGCCCTGCTCATGGGAGTTGCCGACCACCACCGTCCCGTTGACGACGATCGGCGGCGACGAGTTGGTGATATAGCCGACCTCCATCGGGATGCCCTCGTAGGGGTCGTACTCGTGGCCGAGGTCCGCCAGCAGGTCGACGACGCCCGTCTCGGGGAAACCCTCGATCGGGACCGGCTTGCCGAAGCCCTCGAGATGCTCGCCGGTCTTCGCGTCGAGCGCGTGCAGGAAGAACGCGGGCGTGATGATGTAGATGACGCCGCGGCCGTCGATCTCCGCGTATCCGACGCCCTTGCCGTAGCTGGCGCGCATCGACTCTTCCCAGCGCCGGGTGTTCGGCTCGCGGTACGTCCACAGCGTCTCGCCGGTGGCCGGGTCGATGGCCGCTACGGTCCGCCGGTAGCCGGCGACGGTGTAGAGGATGCCGTCGATGTAGCTCGGCGTCGAGCGCGACAGGTACAGCGGGTGCGGCCCGAAGTTGTCGCCCCGCCAGACCCACGCCACCTCGAGATCCTCGAAGTTGTCGGCGTCGATCTGGTCGAGCGGCGAGTAACGGGTCCCCCACGCGTCGCCGCTCTGGTAGCGCCATTCGCCGTGGGGATTGCCGCGCGCCGGCTCCGGCTCCTGCGCGGCGACCGGCGTCAGCACGGCCACCCCGGCGACGAACGTCAGCAGCAGGCCGAGCGAGCCGGCCGTGCGCCAGCCCGATGTGCGGTTCCTTCTCATCTCTTCGTCCCTCCAGAGTGGGAAACGCCCCGTAACGGGGCAACTCTGCGGCCCCTCGTCCGAGCTAGATAGTCTAGGATCTTGCGCCGCAGAACGCCAGCGAATCGAAGTGCTGCGACGCGGACCGCTGCGAGTGTTTCGCTTCCGTTACGCCGGCTCCCGTAGAATGGTGCGCGTGAGCGTGGTCTACCGCGACGAACGCGGCGTGGAGTACGTCTCGGTCCCCCTCCCGACGCACGAGGTGACCGAGGCGGTGCCGATAGACGCCCGCCGCCTGCGCCGCCGGTCGCAGGAAGGGGCGCCCTTCTATGCCGGCACGGACGGCGCGGAGCTGGCCGCGCAGCCGCGCGGGCACCGCAGGCACTGGAGCGACGAGCAGTGGGTCGCGTTCAAGGAGTTCCAGACCCTGGAGTCCGAGCTCGCGCGCGAGGATCAACCGGTCGCCGCGGCCGTGATCGTCAAGATGAGATAGGCGCCTTGCCGTTCCGCGCGGGGACGGAAAGGGGCCGTGAGGCGGGAGGATCCGATCGTGGATTTCGTCGTCTGGGGTCACGACCCGTGGCAACGGCCCATCCTGCAGCACCTCAACTGGGACCCGCTCTGGGTCTCCATCTTCTGCGTCCTCATGTTCGTGCTGGCCCACGCGGCCTACACGATGCTCTCGTCCGGGCGGAAGCGGACCGGCGCCGAAACCGACACCCTGGAAGCGGCCAACCCGAACGTGCCGGCGCGCATCCTGCGCCATTCGCTGGCGGCCCGGCTGTTCCACTGGTCGATGTCGGTCACGATGTTCGTGCTGCTGGTGACCGCCTTCTTCCCAATCATCGGCATCACGTTCGACTGGGTGCCGTGGCACTACTGGGCGGGCATGATCTTCACGGTGATCATCGCCTGGCACATCGTCCATACCACCGTCTGGCTCGACTTCTGGTCGATCTGGGCCGGTCCCAAGGACGTGCCGGAGTTCAAGGCGCTGATGCTGCGCGAGACCGGCCGTATCGCCGAGGCGCCGCAGCCCGCGAAGTACCCCCTGGGCAACCAGCTCTATCACTGGATTCTGACCATCGTCGGGATGCTGGTGATCATCACCGGCATGCTCATGATGTTCCGCATCGACACGCCCTTCTTCGCGCACAACCAGTACCTGATCAGCGAGCTGGCCTGGGGCTGGGTCTACGTGCTGCACGGGCTGGTGGGCGTTGCGCTGGTCGGTCTCGTGGTGGCGCACATCTACTTCGCCCTGCGGCCCGACCACTGGTGGTTGACCAAGGCGATGATCTTCGGCTGGATCACCCGCCGGCAGTACCTGGAGCATCACGAGCCCAGCCGCTGGCGGGTCACCCCGGACGAGCCCTGGTAGGCGAGCCGCGGCGGCAGCGGCCCGCCCGCGGCGCGGAGAAGTTGCCCGTCGCCGCGCGCGGCGTCACGAGCGGCGTCCCAGACCGAGCACGCGCGTCCAGACGAACAGCGCGGCGGCAGTCACGATCATCTGCAACGCGGTCGCGATGGCGTCGACGGTGACGCTCCAGCGGCTCACCGCGGGAAGCAAGGGCGCCGCGGCGACCGCGCCGACCAGCAGCGCGAGCTGCACGCCTCCGGTCAATGGCAGCGGGTTGTTGAGCGACGGCGCGGCGCCGAGACCAGCCAGCGCCTGCACGAAGACCCCGGCGTCCATCAGGCTGTCGGCGCGGAATAGGATCCAGCCGCCGGTCACGACGAGCAGCACGTAGCCGTGACGGAGCGGTGCAGGCAGGCGCGCGAGCACGCCGCCCCAGCGCGTTCTCTCCAGCGCGACCGCCGCTCCGTGCCACGTACCCCAGAGCAGCAGCGGCCCGCTCCCCCCGTGCCAGACGGCGACAAGCAGGAACAGCAGAAACACGGAAAGGACGGCTTGCCCCTGCCGCGCCGGAGATTCGCCGGCGGGAGGCTGCAGGGGCAGCCGCAGGTACGCGTCGAACCAGGCCATCAGGGTCATGCTCCAGCGCTGCCAGAACGCGTGCAGGCTCTCCGCCGCGTACGGCCACTGGAAGTGCTCGGGCAAGCGGAACCCGAGCATGCGTCCGACGCCGAGAGCCATGTCCGCGTAGCCGGACAGCGCGAAGTAGATCTGCAACGAGAAGCAGGCGAGGCCGAGCCAGGCGTGCGCCGCGTCGAGCACGTCCGCTGACATCGAGAACGCCAGCTCGGCGGGCGGCGCCAGCGTCCCGGCGATGAGCCACACCTTGGCGAGGCCGATGGTGAAGCGCCGCACCCCGTACGCGAAAGCGGCCATGCCCACCTGCCGGGTGGCGAGATGGGCGCTCACGTCCCGGAAGCGGATCAGCGGGCCGGCGACCAGGAAGGGGAAGAGGAGCAGATAGGTCAGGCCGTGCGCCGGGTTTCGCGGGGCCCTCGCCTCGCCCCGGTGAATGTCGCCGGCATACGACACGGCGTGGCAGGCGAACACCGCCAGGCCGAGCGGCGCGAGCAGGCCCGGGACCGGAAACGATGCGCCCGCGAACGTATCGAGCCAGGGGAGCGCTTCTCCGGCGAACGGGTTCCGGTGCCTGAGAAACAGGAACAGGAAGAGACTGCCGGTGACCGCGAGCGAGAAGCAGATCGCGGGAACCGCGCTGACGCGGTCCGGATGGGATGCCGCGGGCCGTTGGTGCGCGCCGCCGATGCCGAGGCCGAGGAGGTACAGCATCAGCGCCGCGGCGCCCGATACGGCGGCGAGACGGCCGGTTCCCGCGGCGAGGAAACAGAGACCGCCGGCGACGAGGATCCAGTTGGCGGCGTGGAAACGCAGCGTCCCGTCCGCGGCGCCGCGCGAGGTCAGCCGCGCGACCAGGAAGTAGAGGCCGAGAACGCACGGCAGGAAGACGACGAGGAAGCGCCAGTCGGTGAAGGCCACGCGCCCGAGATGTTACTCGCCGGGAGCCGCTGGCGAGCCCGGCCGGACGGGATGCTCCACAGGCGTTCCGGGGAGGCGTGCCGGCCGCCGGCTTTCCATCGCGCCGGCTTCCGGCTGCCATCATGGGCGGGACCGGTCCCGGCGCCCTCGCTCGCGGTCACCGCCTCTTCGTCGGCGTTCCTCGCCCATCCGGGCGATCTCGGCGTCGAAGAGGTCCATCTGCGCCGGGGTGAGGATCTCGGCGATGGCCGCGCGCAGCGTCTCCTGCTCGGCCACGAAGCGGGCGCGCATCTCGCGGCGCATTTCGCGGCCGATGGTGCGAAACCGCTCGCGGCGTGCGTCGAACAGCGCCGAGAGCCGTTCGCTCTGCTCATCGCTCAGGTCGAGCCGGGGCGCGATGCGCTCCAGCATGCGTCCGCTTATCGGCGGCACGGGAGGGCCGCCGCGGCCGGGTCCGAAACCCGGACGCGGACCGAACCCGAGCCACGGAGCGGCGACGATCCCCGCACCGAGACCGGCCAGGAAGACCACCAGCACGAACAGGGCGATCCAGATGCGGGTGCGCATGTCGACAGTCATCGTCCTGCCTCGCTCGTTCCGGAAAGGGAGCCCTCTGGATCCGCCGCCAGCAGGACATCGATCAACAGGTCATCCGTCGTTTCCTCGGTGTCCTGCCAGAGCCGCGCCATCGCGTCGGCCGCCGTTGTCTCCAGAACCTCGCCGTCCGCCGTCTCCTCGGCCATCCATTCGGTCACCACGTCGGCATAGTCCGACACGCCCGCCTCGGCGACCTCGGTCGACGGTCCGAGACCGATTGCGGCCCCGACGAACAGCGCGCCGGCCACCGGGGCCAGACGCAGCGTCCACGCCTGCCAGTTCACGGCGTCGAGCCATCCGGCTGCCGTGGCCGGCTCCCGCCTCGCCGGCCGTACGAACGGCTCCCGGCTCGCATCCGGCAGGCTGGCCATCACGCGCGTGGCAAAACCGACGGGCACCGGCGCCTCGGGACGTTCGGCCAGCAACACCCGCATGGCCCGCTGCGCGTCGAGCGCCGCGCGGCAGTCGGCGCAAGCGGCCAGGTGCAGGACGAGCGCCGCACTGCGATCCGCGTCGAGCGTCCCGTCGGCGGCGCGTGCGAGCAACGGTTCGGCGTGTCGGCAGGTCATCGGTCTTTCCCTCGTTACATCGAGCCCGCGTTACCGGTTATCCCTTCGAGGGGCGCGTAGTCACCAGCGGGCGAAGCAGCGTGCGCATGCGGCGCCGGGCACGGAAGATCCGCGATTCCACCGTGCC
Organism: Vicinamibacterales bacterium; assembly: GCA_964291605.2. GTDB lineage: Bacteria > Acidobacteriota > Vicinamibacteria > Vicinamibacterales > UBA8438 > WTFV01. The sequence continues at coordinate 198,711 of OZ219745.1, forward strand.
CATCGGCGCTCCGGTGACGCCGGCAATCTCCTTGTAGTCGAGCCCCTCGACGTCTCGCAGCACCAGGGCCGTCCGCAGATCTTCGGGCAACGCCCCGAGCGCGCGGTCGATCGCCTCCCGCGTGACGAGCGACGTTTCGGCATCGGGCGCCGGGGACGGTACGTCACCGGCCTGCAGCGCTTCGTTCTCGTCATCCAGGCTGCGGTCCGCGGCGTGCCCCCGGCGACCGCGACGCTCCAGATGGGTCCGCGCGACGTTCGTGGCGATCCGGTAGAGCCACGTCTTGAACGCGCTCTCGCCGCGAAACCGCTCGAATCCCCGCCAGGCGCGGACGAACGTTTCCTGCGCCACGTCTTCGGCGGCGCCCGCGTCGTGCACCAGGGCCGACGCGTAGTTGATGACCCTTGCCTGGTACCTCAGCACCAGCGCCTCGAAGGCGCCGCTGTCGCCGGCCCTGGCGCGGTCTACCGCGGCGCGATCGGGGTCCGGCGCCGCGGCGCGGCTTTCCACGTCCGGACCGGCCTGTTCGATGGCCGCGATACCGGTCCCCGCTACGGCGCCCTCTGGAGTCACCCGCTGTTTCACCGGCAGTGCCGGCCCTTCCGTCGTTGCCGCGAGCATACGCGGACTCGCGTCGTCTACCAGACAGGACTCGCGGAAACCCGCGAATATTCCCGAGTGTTTTCCTCCCGCCTCGGGGAAGAAAGCGGGTCGGCCGGCAGTCGGAATGAACAGCAACTGCAAAGGAGGCACGATGCGGATCGACTTGTCGGGAACGCGGAAGAAGGTCCTGGTCGCCGGTGTCGGACTGGTGTTGGCCGGGGCGGCCCTGGTGGCCGCGCATGCGGCGCACGCGGCCGAGGAGCAGCGCTGGAGCGGCCGCGGCCGCTCCAGCGCGTGGATGGGTGGAATGCGCGGCGGCGGGCCGGGAGGCACGTTCCTGCCGCTCGGGCGTCTCGATCTGTCCGACGAGCAGCGCGATCGGGTGCGGACCGTGATCGAAGAGAACCGCGAGGCGGTCGGGGCGCAACTGCCGGAGATGCGCGCCGCGCGCGAGGCGCTCGCCACGGCGGTCTCGTCCGCCGAGGTGGACGAGGAGCGGATTCGGACCCTGGCCGCCGAGGTCGCCCGGCTGACGGCCGATGCTGCCGTCAGGCGGGCCCAGGTATACGCGGCGGTCTGGCGAATCCTGACGCCCGAGCAAAGGGCGCGGGCCGAGGAGATCGAGGCCGCACGGGAAGAGCGGCGCAGTGCGCGTCGCGAGCGGATGCAGGAACGGCGCGAGCGGATGCAGGAACGCAGGGAGGAACGCCGCCGCGAACGCGAGGCACGGTAGAGAAGGTCGGGTGGGGCGGTTCGCGGCAACGGCGAGCCGCCCCATGCTCGAGTGCCCCGGCGGTCGGTCTCGAGGGACGGACCGCCGGGTCGCCACCGTCAGGACAACCGTAGGATCGTGATTCGCGCTACCGGGTTTCTCCAGTCCCGGTCGCCGCCGAAGTCGCCGCCGCCCTGGATGCCGCGGTGGACCGTGACGAGTCCTTCGCCCATGCCGGGCGCGCCACCGCCGCCGGGGCGAGCGCACTCCATGTGCGGACCCGGAATCGACTCGCATCTCTCGTCGTTGATCTCCGTGCCGGCATCGTAGGCGAAGGCGTTGTACGTCAGGGCGCGCGGCTGGTCCGACAGCCTGACGCGCAGACCCACGAACGCGTCGTTCGTCGGAATCAGCATCGCGGCCAGGCTCAGCCAACGATGCATGCTGCCGCCGTTGACGAGGAGTTCCGTGGTAGCTCCGGGGCCGAGCAATCCCTCGGTCGTCTCGACCGACATCGCTTTTCCCCGGAGGGCCATCGCCAGGGGCATGGTGTCGCCGCCCTCGGCAAGCATCCGCAGTTCGTCCGAAGCGACCATGCCCGCCGTGAAGATCGATACGTCTTCAGCGTGGGTCGCCGCCAGAACCGGCGTGAAGTGCTGGCCGCTGGTGAGGTTCGTGATCCTGACGAGGTAGGTGCCCGTCCATTCCTGCGCCGCGACGCCCGTCCCGGTCGGGTTGCCCATGAACAGGAGTACAGGTGCGAGAAAAACAGCGACGAGAGTACGTTTCATGATCTCCTCCTGAGCCTCTTGCGGCCGTGCCGCGTGTAATCGCCTCTTTCATTGTGGAAACGGGATGAGGAGAGATCAACGGCCGGCACCGGACGTGTCCATCGTCAAGTGAGCCCGACGCCATTGTTTACAGTCCGAGGTGAGCCTGAACGGTCCGTCGTGCACGCCGCGTGGCGCCGGGAGGGGCGAAGCGCCCGCGTGGCAAGGCGCGACGGGACCGTCAGGGTCGCAGGGTCGAGCGTCCACGAACCGCCGGGCGCGGTGGCGGACTATCCGGCTTCGGTGACGGTTTCGTTGTTGCCGTCGCCGCGTGTGGTGGGGACGTCGCTCGCGCTCCCGTGGCCGCGGCCGGCAGCTTCGCCCGGCCCGTAGCCGCGGCCGGCAGCTTCGCCCGGCCCGTAGCCGCGGCCGGTGGTCTCGGCGTTGCCATACGTGCGCCCCGGCACAAGCGGCGGTCGCGGTTCCCGGATCTGTGGTCTGGGGACGAGGGCGATTTCCTGGGCGGTCAGCTCGCCCGGCTTGGTGGGGGACGGCCGCAGGGTGAACTCCAGGATGTGCCGCCGGCTGGGCAGCTCCTGCGTGTTTATGCCCGCTCGTTGCAACTCGCTGCTGTGCACGAACGTCGACGCGTAGGGCGAGTCTTCGCGCGTGGTGTCGGTGACCCACAACGGTCCCGTGAACGAGTGCAGGTAGCGAATGAAGCCGAATCCCTTGATGGCGTCGTACCAGTGGCAGAGTCCGCGGACCCGTGACCCTTCGTGGCCCCAGTCGGGTCCCCGCGACTCGCCCGGCAGCAGTCCCGGAATCAGGTAGCCGGAGACGTACAGGTCCGCTTCGCGCCGCAGATCGCCCGAGACGTTGTCGAACGCCACCACCTCGACCCGGCAGCCCATGTTCTGCAGCGCCCGCGCCACCTTCGTGAAATCCCCGTCGCCCGTCGCCAGCAGCACGCGGTCGATGTTGCGGGCCTCCAGCAGCACGTCGACGGCCATGTCGAGGTCGCTGTTGGCCTTGCCGAAGCGCTTGCCGTCCTCGTTCATGTACCACTTGACGTGCTTGACGATGACCTTATAGCCGAAGTCGCGCAGCGCCGCCTGGAAGCTCTGCACGTTGCGCTTGTAGTCTTCATCTGTCTGGGCGCGCTCGCGGTCGAACGAGGTGTACGAATTCAGCCGCAATGCGTCAGACCTGTCCCGGCAGGCGAACTCGCGCAACACGTCGTACCGCAGGCCCCGCCCGCCGTTCCTCGTGATGTTGTCCGTATCGACGTAGACACCGACTCGCACTGTTCCTCCCGTTCGATGCGGGCGCTTTACGTCACCGTTACATTTTCAGTATACGCGCGCTGCTCCGACCGGCCCGGCCACGCCCGGCCGGGCCCGGGGTTGGAGGCACGGCTGCTGCTTGGGGAGCACCTGCCCGACGCCCGTCCCGCTCGATGCCGTGTGCATCGCCATCCGGAGGTTGCTCCCGGCGGTCGGCGATACCGGCGGTCGGCGATAGAGGTTGCTCCCGGCGGTCGGCAATAGTAGATTGCGCCTGAATGCCCATGCCCTGGAAATCAACACGGCTGTCGTTGTGCCTGACCGCGCTCGTCGCGTCGAGCGGGGGCTTGGTCTGCCTCGGATCTCCCGTCTCGGCGCAGGCGCCGGCGCCCGCCGGGCAGGCGCCGCCGGACGCGGAGCAGGCGGAGTTCTTCGAGACCACCATCCGCCCGCTCCTGGCCGACAACTGCCACGCGTGTCACAGCGCGCGGATCGATACGCCGTTCGGCGGCCTGCGGCTCGATAGCCGGGAGGGGCTCCTGGCGGGCGGCGACTCGGGACCGGCGATCGTGCCGGGCCGCCCGGCCGAGAGCGCGCTGGTGCAGCGCCTGCACGGCCGGCCGATGCTGATGCCGCCGCTCGGACGGCTTGCCGACGAGGACATCGCGGCGCTCACCCGCTGGGTCGAGATGGGAGCGCCGTGGCCGGAAGCGACCCTGGCCGCCGCCGGGACGGACCCGCCGGACCCCTCCGCGCCGTTCGATCTGCCGGAGCGGCGGCGCACGCACTGGGCGTGGCAGCCGGTGCAGGCTGCCGAGCCTCCCACCGTAGATGACGACGCATGGCCGGCGACGCCGGTCGACCGCTTCCTCTTGGCCGCCCTGGACGAGGCGGGGCTGGCGCCGGCGCCGGATGCCGACCGCGCGGCGCTCATCCGGCGCCTGTCGTTCGATCTGCGCGGGCTGCCGCCGACCCCGGCCGAGATTGCCCGGTTCGCCGGCGACCGCTCGCCGTCGGCTTACGCCGACTTGGTCGACCGTTTTCTCGAATCGCCCCACTTCGGCGAGCGCTGGGCGCGCCACTGGATGGACCTGTTCCGCTACAGCGAATCGCACGGCAGCGAGGGCGATCCCGACATCCCGCTCGCCTGGCGCTACCGCGACTACCTGATCCGCGCCTTCAACGACGATACCCCGTATGACCAGTTGATTCGGGAGCATCTGGCCGGCGACCTGCTGCCGGAGCCGCGCCTCGCCGCGGACGGCCGAACCAACGAGTCGATGATCGGTCCGTCCAACTTCCGCCTCATCGAGCACGGCTTCCAGCCGGTCGATCCCTGGGAGGATCGCGTCAAGTGGATCGACAACCAGGTGGACGTGGCATCGAAGGCGTTCCTGGGCCTGACCGTGTCGTGCGCCCGCTGCCACGACCACAAATTCGACGCGATCAGCCAGAAGGACTACTACTCGTTCTTCGGCACGCTGTACGGCGCGCGGCCGACGATGCGCGCCGTCGATTCGCGGGCCGTCCTCGAGACCAACCGGGACGCGCTCGCCGCGTTGAAGGCGGATATTCGCGGCCTGCTCGCCGCTGCGTGGAGCGCGGCCGCGGAATCCGTGGGCGACGAGCTGCTGGCGGCGCTGGAGCCGGAGGCGGGTGAGGCCGACGAAGCGGAAGACGCGGCCGAGGCGGGGAACGCGGACGAAACGGCCGCGGCGCCGCCGCCGGACCCGGCATCCGGAAGCGTCCTCGCGGCGTGGCAGGCGCTCGCCGAGGTCGAGTCCGCCGACTTCCCCGGCGCCTGGAGCGAGTTGCGCGCGCACTGGGACGCCGAGGTCGCCGACCGCGAGCACTTCAACGCCGAGCACTTCGAGCCGATGTGGGACCTGACCGGTCCCGACTACGACGAGATGGTCGGCCACGGGACCGGCCTCACGGCCAGGCCCTCGAAGCCCGGCGAGTTCGCCATCGAGCAGCGCGGCGACCTGCTGCTGACCGGGATCTATCCGGGCGGCGCCTACACGCACCTGCTGTCGACCAAGCACCCCGGCGTCATCCAGACCCCCAGCTTCGAGATCGACAGCGATTACATCAGCTTCCGCGTGATGGGCGGCGACCTCAGCTTCGTGAATCTCATCATCGAGAACTACTCGGTCCCGCGCGGCGGCATCTACCACCTGCGCCACAGCCCGAAGACCGACGAGATGGGCTGGGTGCAGTGGGACACCGAGTTCTGGCAGGGCTTCAACGCCTACATCGAGTTCGCGACCCAGGACGACGCCACGCGGTTCCAGCTCGACCCGGAGGACAGCCAGTTGCGTCACCGGCCGACGCGGCGGGGCGACGGGCGGTCGTTCATCGGCGCCAGCCGCATCGTTTTCCACGACGAGAAGCGGACACCGAAGGAGACGGTCGTTCCCGTCCTCTCACTACTGGGCGACACCGCGCAGGACGCCACTCCGACGGCACCGGCCGCGCCGGCGTCGCGCGAAGAGCTGGCCGCCCTGATCGCCCGTCGGGCGGGCGAGGCGGTCGCCGCCTGGCGCGACGACCGGCTCAGCGAGCAGCAGGCGGTGTTCCTCGACGATCTCGTGCGGTCGGACCTGCTGCCGCGCTCGCTGGAGGATTTGGTCGATCTGCGGGCGCCGGTGGCCGAGTACCGGCTGCTGGAGCGGGACGTGCCGGTGGCGCGCCGCGTGCCCGGCGTCATCGACGAGGCGGCGCCGGATCAGCCCCTGCTGGAGCGGGGCAACCACAGGAACCTTGGCGAGGTGGTGCCGCGCGGGTTCCTGACCGCGGTCGACAACCGGCGGTATCCCGAGCCGGGGCTCGTCCGACTGCACTTGGCCGAGGCGGTCACCGCGCCCGACAACCCGCTCACCGCGCGCGTGGCGGTCAACCGGGTCTGGCGCTACCTGTTCGGCTACGGCATCGTGCGGACCGTCGACAACTTCGGCCGGCTCGGCGACCCGCCGTCGCATCCCGATCTGCTCGACTACCTGGCCGCCGGGTTCGTCGACGACGGCTACTCGATCAAGCGGCTCGCCCGTCGTCTCGTCCTCAGCCGGGCCTATCGGATGAGCAGCCAGGCGTCGGCGCGGGCCGCCGAGATCGACCCGTCCAACCGGCTGCTGCAGCACGCCAACCTGCGGCGCCTCGACGCCGAGGCAATCCGCGACGCGATGCTCTCGATCTCCGGCCGCTTCGACCCGACGATGTACGGGCCGTCCGTGCCGGTGCACTACGCGGCGCGGCGCGGGCTGACCCAGGGCGATCCGAACAACGGCCCGGTGGACGGCGACGGGCGGCGGAGCATCTACCAGGAGATCCGGCGCAACGCGCACAACCCGTTCCTGGAGGTCTTCGACCTGCCGAAGCCGGCGACCACGCGGGGTCAGCGGGACACCACGAACGTCCCGGCCCAGTCTCTCGCGCTGCTCAACAGCCCGTTCGTCATCGGCCAGGCGGCCGAGTGGGGCAGGCGGCTCGCCGAGGGCGAGGCAACATCGGTGGACGGGCGCATGGCGCACATGTTCGTCAAGGCGCTCGCGCGCCCGCCGTCGGAGGCCGAGCGTGCCCGCGTTGCCGACTACCTGAGCGCGGTGGCGGCCGAGCGGGGCGTCGACCGGTCACTGTTGCTCTACGATGCCGCGGTGTGGCAGGACGTCGCGCACAGCCTGTTCAACCTGAAGGAGTTCATCTTCATCCCGTAGTTCCCGATACGCGCACGCCGGTTCCGGGGCGCTGTCGCGCGGGAGCGGCTCGCACGGGACGCCCGGACACGCTGCCGACGCAGAGGATTCCACCGATGCCCTTCGACCCACGTCATCACCCCGGAGCCCGTCCGTTTCTGACGCGCCGCGAGATGCTGCGGCAGACCTCCACCGGTTTCGGCTGGCTGGCCATGACGGCGCTGATGGCCGACAAGGCCTACGCCGGGCTGGCGCAGACGGCCGGTGCGGCCGGCGCCAGTTCCGCCGGACCGCTCGCCGCCAAGGCGCCGGACTTCGCGCCCAGGGTCAAGAACGTCATCTTCTGCTTCATGTCGGGCGGGATGTCGCACGTCGACTCGTTCGACCCGAAGCCGCGGCTTGCCGCCGAGGCGGGCGAGCCGATGCCGTTCCAGACCGAGCGGACGATGTTCAACCAGGACGGCAACATCTGGCCCAGCCCGTGGGAGTTCACGCACTACGGCAGCAGCGGCATCCCGGTCAGCGCGCTCTTCCCGCACACGGGCGGCGTCGCCGACGAGCTGACCGTCATCCGCTCGATGACCGCCCCGTTCATGGAGCACGCCCAGGCGAACTTCTACTTCCACTGCGGCATGCCGTTCACCGGCTTCCCGAGCATGGGCGCGTGGGTCACCTACGGCCTCGGGACCGAGAACCAGAACCTGCCGGGCTTCGTCGTCCTCGGCAGCGGCGGCATCCCGCTGGGCGGCATCAACGTGTTCGGTAACGGCTTCCTGCCCGCCGTCCACCAGGGCTCGCTGATCTATCCGGAGCACGCCGAGCCGCTGCACAACGTCAATCCCAGCGAGACCGACGGCCGACAGCGCGCGCGGCTGTCCCTGATCGACGACCTCGACCGGCAGTTCCTCCGCCGCACCGACAACGAGACGCGCGTGGAGGCGGCGATCGACAACTACGAAATCGCCTACCGGATGCAGACCGCGGTCCCCGAGCTGACCGACCTGCGCGGCGAGACCGAGGCGACGAAGAAGCTCTACGGGCTCGACTCGCCCAACGCCTCCACCGCCGCCTACGGCCGGCAGTGCCTGGTGGCCCGCCGCCTCGTCGAGCGCGGCGTGCGGTTCGTCGAGCTCACCATGGTCGGCACCGACGGCATGGGCCAGGCCGCCAACCCGTGGGACCAGCACACCAAGCTGGCGGAGGGCCACGCCGCCAACGCGCTGACCGTCGACCAGCCGGTCGCCGCCCTCGTCAAGGACCTGAAGGCGCGCGGCCTGCTCGACGAGACGCTCGTCATCTTCTCCCCCGAGTTCGGCCGGACCCCGTTCGTGCAGGGCACCAACGGCCGCGACCACAACCCCTACGGCTTCAGCCTCTGGATGGCCGGCGGCGGCCTCAAGAAGGGCTTCATCTACGGCCAGACCGACGAGTACGGCTACCGCGTGGTCCAGAATTCCCACACCGTGCGCGACCTGCACGCCACGGTGCTGCACCTGCTCGGCCTCGACTACGAGAACCTCACCTACCGCTTCGGCGGCCGCGACTTCCGGCTGACGGACGTCGACGGGCACCCGATGCGGGGGATTCTGGCGTGACGCCGGCTCACAAGCATGTTATGCTTTCAGCGTGCGCCGTATAGCACAGAAAAATCTCAACGGCAGTTCTCTTCCAACCGGGTGATCACAGTCCAGAAGTCGCTGCGTAAGGCAACATATGTCTATGCCAAGAGCGGCGTGGGAATTCGTCCGAAACGAAGCTGGGGAAACAGCAGGGAATGATGGCAACATCGCGCACTTCTCCGGAGACCGACATTCTGCCATCATCCGGGAGACGATCCAGAATTCTCTTGATGCAGCTCAAGATCTCGAGAAACCGGTCACGGTAACTTTTGAACGCGTGACTTTGGGCCGGCAAGATTTTGGTGCCGACCAACTAGCTGTTGCGTTCAATGCATGTCTGGAATCTGGTTTTGTCGGAGAGCGCGATAAGCCTGCTTTTGTCGATGCGAGAGAGAGTCTGGAGAAGGAGGCCTTCGATACACTAGTTATTCGAGATACAAATACAACCGGCGCGAGTAATCTTGTGGCTGCTGGTTCAGCAATCAGCATGTGGGAAGCGCTTACGAAAAGTACTGGTATCAACGAGAAACCAGGCGATAGCGGCAAGATGGGGTCCTGGGGATTGGGAAAGAATGCGAGCTTCGCTGCTTCTCGGTTTAGGACCGCGCTGTACGCGACGGCATTCCAGCAAGACAGCAGCAGTGCTGGGGCAGGTCGCCACCTATTTCAGGGCAAAGCTGTCTTGGCATCTCACCGATTACGCGATGAGCTGTACAACCCGAACGGATATTTCGGCGCCAGCGGGTATGAACCCCTGCAAGACGATGACGTGCCGGAGATGTATAGGCTGGAGGCCCCTGGGACGTCAATTTGGATTCCTGGGTACGCGTTCGGGGAATCTTGGGAGGACGAAGCCAGAGCAGCAGCTATTCGGAGCTTCTTTCATGCGATTCTGCGCGACAAGCTACGATTGAAGATAAGCGGCTCAACGCTCAATTGCGAGAACATTAGGAAATTCTCTTGTCGCGACCCCAAAGCGTCACGGATGCTCGTCGCCGTTTCTAGTGAGGCACGAGCTGTGAAACACTTTGACCGTCTGGGACTTTGCAGCGTCTATGTGTCCAAAGACGTCGACGGCACGACTGAAGGCGCGAAGAAACATCTAACGGGGTTGGTTCGTGACGCAGGAATGCTGTTGACTGACACGCGTGGCCGCATGGGACAAATTGGCCAGAAGCTGCGGATTCCACGGGACTGGGCTCCCTTCGCCGCGGTGCTCCATTGTGATTCGCAGGGCAAGGATTGTTTCTGCGAGACTGTGAGAATCCTTCTCACGATGAGATAAAACACGACCATATTTCCGATGCCAGCGACAAGAGTCGGGCGCTGAAGAGTCTCGCTGAGCTCGGCTTGTGGGCCCGGTCTGTAATCGAGGAGGTCGCGGCTCCTGATCCAAGTGCGGACGTCTTTGTTTAGCCCTGTCCTGGCGAACGGATCGGCCACGAGCTTGTGCGGACGCTGCAGGCAGGTGCCGATAGTGCCGATACAGGGTGCATGGCACGGAGGAAGCACGACCGCGGTGATTCGCTCGAACGGCGTGCGTCAGCGAGACCCTCGGGACGTACCGCATCGAACGCCTCGAACGAGACAAGGCGAAGCTGGTCGAGGAACGGGACCACTGGAAGCGTCGCAGCGAGCATCTGGAAAAGGAACTCGAGGCGGCGCGCCGCGCGGGGCGCCGGCAGGCGGCACCTTCGCCAAGGACCGTCGGCAGGGCCGCGGCGGGCGACCGGGACGACGAAGCGGCGCGGCGTACGGGAAGCACGGACGCCGCCAGCAGCCGACACGGGTCGACCAGACGCATGCAGCGCCGTTGCCGAGCACCTGTCCCGACTGCGGCGGTGTGGTCGAGGTGACCGGTACGGCATGTCAGTATCAGGAAGACCTGCCCGTGGTTCGTCCACTCGTACGGCGGTTCGACATCGAGACTGGGCACTGCTCGCAGTGTCGGCGACGGATGCAGGGCCGGCACCGGTTGCAGACCTCGGACGCATTGGGGGCGGCCGGCGTGCAGTTGGGTCCGAACGTCGCGGCGCTGGGTGTCGAGTTGCACACCGAGTTGGGGATGCCGCTGGCGAAGGCGGCCCGCGTCATCGAGACGCAGTTCGGCCTGACGGTGACCGCGGGCGGTCTGGTGCACCTGCTGCACCGTACCGCTGGCGCGGCCGAGCCGTCCTATGCATCGCTTTGCAAGCAGGTCCGTCGCAGTCCGATGGTCACGCCGGACGAGACCAGTTGGCGGGTGCGCGCGCTGCTGAATTGGTTGTGGGCGTTCACCACGGCGGAGACAACCGTCTACGCCATCTGCGACGGGCGGGGGTTTGACGATGCGGCGTCGGTTCTCGGCCCCGACTTCGCCGGGGTGCTGGTGCGGGACGGCTGGGCGGCCTATCACGGCTTCAAGAAGGCACTGCATCAGACCTGTCTGACGCACCTGTTGCGACGGTGCAAGGACCTGCAGGCGGCCCGTCCCGACGACCCCTGGGCGGGCGAGGTGAAGAAGGTCCTGCGCGGCGGCCTCGCCTTGCGGGACCGCTGCAAGGCGGGCCTCATCAGCGAGCACGGTCTGGCGTCGGCCCGCGGTCGCTTCGTCGCCCGACTCGGCCGGCTGATCGACGCCCCGCCGCCATGGGCCGATGCCGAGCGCTTCGGGGAATCTTGGGAGGACGAAGCCAGAGCACCTGGCCAACGAGTTCGCTGCCGTGTTCCTCTTCCTGTGCGACTCCGTCGATCGAGGCCACGAACTCGCGCGCCGAGCGAGCCATCCGCCCGGCGGTGGTCACACGCAAGGTCTGCGGCGGCAATCGCACGCGCAAGGGCGCCGACACGCAGCAGGTGCTGGCCAGCGTCGTGCGCACCGCCCGCCAGCGCGAGCTCGACCTGCCGGACCTGATCGTAACGATGCTGTGCTCGCCGAAGCCCGTCGTCCCGGAAGCACTCGCCCTGCCCCCGCCGCCCTGCTGACCCGGCGGCCCCGACGGGACTCTGCCGACGCAGACCGTCGCTCCGGTTCACCCTGCCACCTACCTGCCACCACAGGTTCGGTGCATGAAGCGACCTGCCTCAGTTCTTTGTCCGCCGGTTGTGGCGCGCCATCGCAGAACCTCGGCGGCCAGCCGTACCGGCGCACCCATCGACCACCAAGCCTCGGCGCGGCCCGTGTACACTGGGGCTGTGGCGCTAAACGAATACGTGCGGACCAGAAGAACGTAAGTGAGCTATCAGACATGTTGCCGGGTACCAAGCCGGAAGGAGAGGACATAGGAGGTACAGCCAACCAAGATGCCCTACCGCGGCCGCGAGAGCATCAGAGCGTCCCCCGGGCACGACGGCAAGCAACTGGCGGTCCCCCAAATCGGATCCCCCCCCGCCGATTCCGCCGGACCCTCCGGTTCCCCCGAATCCGCCGGACCCGCCGAGACCACCAAGACCTCCTGCTCCGCCACAGCAGTACGTTCGGGAGATATTCCGTCGAGTCCGATTTCAACGAGCCGCGACAGATACACATCGCGTTACTGTGAGCTTTACGGCGGACGGGGATGCCTATCTCGCGATTAAGCTGGTCGCCGTCGGTGAAGACAATCGTGAAGACGAGGTGCCATTGACCCATGCTGTATGGGACGAGAGCGACGTCCCTACAGCAGCTGGGGTCATAGAACAACTCCCGCGGATTCCTGGCAACGGGGAACGCGTGCGGTTCGACCTTCGAACCAGGGAGCCCATAGACGATAAGTGCCTTGCCCTCGCGTATCGGCGCAAGAAGGACAGTTGATTTATGAGGTATAATCCAAACCGTAGTTATTTTCACCCTGTGCTACGGCCGCATTCCGACGATTATACCGGCCTCGACCGGACAGACGGAGTCGTTGTTGAATGGAAGAGGATCGCAAGTGACTACCACTTTTCCGTGCAGTTCACGATTGCCGTGCCGGCTGTCCGGAAGGCAATAGAGGACGGTTGCGCGTCATGCTTGGCGGTTGTATACTGCCCCTCGACGCTTCATCGTCAAGCGATAACTAACCATTCGACAAGTCCCTTTGTGCTCGACGGTCGTACCCCATGCAGTCACATAACCGGGCAAGTTGAAATATATCCAACCGTTGTGGCGAGTCAAGGCATCGAACTTGACACCGACGGCGCACACGAGGACTATGGTAAACGGCGCATCGCAGTGCGGAAGGGTGCGCCTCTAGCGACGTTCTATCCCTGGGTCTGTGATGCGCCGGAGGAAACCCGGCCGGTCGAGTCCATTGTCGTGCTCGACTTCGACGAAGCGCTGGATGACGGCGAATTCGAAGTTGAGACGGAGTCAAGCGAGAGTTATGTAGTTGTAAAGACGAATCGCAAGACCCGGGGTGATTGGGATGCAGTAGGTCGGGAGACAAGGCTTTCCACCGTTTACATGGCGGCAATTACGCAGGCCCTGACCGAAATACATCTAATGAATGAGAGTGATGATAGTGAGGCTCTATGGGTTGCATGTCTTCGAAAGCAACTGAGGATTCAGAATCTCGGTTTGCCCGCTCGCGATGATGACGGGGAATCAAGCGGAGAAGGACGAAAGGTTGTGAGTCCTGCACGAGCTGCACAACTTCTTCTTAGAAAGCCGATGGCTTCCGTGCTCTTACAGAACGAAGACGACGATGAGGAGTAACCAACAGTGCGCATTCCTGTGGTGACTTACGACGGACTGAAGGTCTTGAACAATTTGACGAACGAACACTATTCGTGGTTCCGTTCGTCCGATACCGATCGGATTCGGAGGGAGGTTGAGCGGCGTTGTCCGGAAGGAGGATTTGAACGCGAGATTGACCTCGGAGTAAGCGTTGCGGAGCTAAACAGGTTTGCAGCTCATGGTCCTGAGAAAGATGCAGAACATGCGCCGGTGGTGCGGGAATCCCTGGATCTTACGCTTGTCGAAGCGACAGACTCAAGACTGTGGGCCTCGGTGAATTGTTTCGCTCTGGGGGATTATGGTCCTATTCGTTGGGGCAACGCGGCCGTGAAGACGAAGGGAGAATGGGCGTCGTGGGTACGGAGACATTGGCTGGATGGTGCGGGAAGAAGCGGATTCAGGTTGTGGAACACTGCGGCGAGGCTTTGGTGGCTGACGGAAATGGCGAGTCGGGCAAGTAGATATTCTAGTTTTGATCGAGATCAGGTGCTTCAGACATTGTCAACGAAGGTGAATCTATATCATCAGATCATGTATCGGCCGTACTTGGCGTCGAACAGTCGAGTGACTGCGATTATCCACGACTTGGCAGTCAAGGGTAACGAGCATCTGTTCTCCACTCGGCACATAAATGAGCTCTTGAAGCCGCTCAATCAACGCGCTGGATATACGGTTCTCGAAGCGCTGAGTAAAGACGAGTTGAGAACTCTAGTGGAGAGGTGCCTACCGCCGAAGAGGACAGAGCGTGGCGGGCAAGCACCACAGACGCCCCCCGCGCTGAGAGTATTGTCTTTAGGTGGTGGCGCTCAAAGCACTGCGATGGCGTTAATGGCGGACGCCGGGATGTTCTCGGACCGCCCGGATGTTGCGATATTTGCGGATACGGGTTGGGAGCCAGGCCATGTGTACAAGACAGTAGAACAGGTTCGAACGAGAGTGTCTTACCCTGTAGAGGTTGTAAGCAATGGGCGCAATCTCCGCGAGGATGTGTTTCGTGGGGTGAACGCGCAAGGGCAACCGTGGTTGAGCATTCCAGTGTATTTGGCAGACAGGAAGGGAGGTGGAGACACCGGGATCAACTGGCGGCAGTGTACGAATCAATATAAGATAAAGCCGATCCGCAGAAGAGCGTTAGATCTCTTGGGCGTACAGCCGAAAGCACGCGTGCCGCCGGAGACGAAAATAGAGATGTGGCTAGGCATCTCAATAGATGAAGTTACACGGATGAAGCCTAACGCGGACTGGTTTGTCGATAATCGCTATCCGCTGATCGATGAGATTGGTTATAGCAGAGAAGAGTGTGTCCGATGGCTCAGGGAGAACCATCCAGATGTTCCGGTAGGACGTAGCGCATGCATTGGATGTCCCTTTCGTAGCTCGTCGAGCTGGGTTAGTGTGCGTGAGTCAGATCCGGACGAGTTTGCTAAGGCGCTTGAGCTGGATAAACTGTTACGGAGCGAGTCGCATTGGGCGGGACAGGCGTTTCGGAAAGACGCGTACCTGCACTATCGACGGATGCCGTTGAGAGAAGCGATTAAGTTGGACCTGGAGGAGATGAAGGATCGCAAGCAGGCTGCGTTTGACAATGAGTGCGAGGGATACTGTGGGGTTTGAGATGGATGAGATGGATGTGGCGGGACAGTACGGGTCGCTTGAGTCGATGGCCGGGCAGTACAGGCGGGAATTCTGGTGTCGGAGCAGTGGCCGAGGATGGGAAATGCCGCTAGGGGCACGGACTTTTCAAGTGTCGCGGATGAGCCGATGCCCGCGGATGGATACGCGGTGTGCCGCTAGCACGGAGAGCCACCCGTTGCGCGTGCCGATGGTGGCGGTTGTGTCGAGTAGCCCCAAGCGGTCTTCCCGCGCCGTCAGACGGGCGAAGCGCTGGCGTGCAGGGTAGTCAGAAGCGACGAACAGCTCCTTGCGGTGAAGTACGGGCGGGTTGGAGGAGCGTGAGTAGTCACGATAGTGGATGTCGAGCCGCTTCAGGTCGGCGACGACCGCGCTTCGGAGGATCGGGTGCGCGACCCGGTCGAAGTCCTCGTAGACGAGATACGACACGCGAGCGCGGCGGCGGAAGAGCTTGACCAGCGTGACGCCGTCGACGGTGCCGGCGAGCTGGCGACCGCAGCCCTCGAAGACCCGCAACACCGGTGAGAGTTGTTCGACCGCAGTGCGGTGGACGTAGAGCGCGTCCGGGAGCAGCTTACCGACCGGAGCATCGCGGCACGCACGATCCACGGCATCCTGGTCTCCGGCGGAGAACAGAAGAGCGTTCGCTTCGGTGCATCCAGCCCGATACGAGCCGAAGAACGCACGAATGTCGTGCCGCAGATCGTCGGGCAGTGCACCGAACCGCGGTCTCTTGGGAAACGCCGCGAGGGCCAGGTACACCAGCACATCGGTACGGCGTGCCTGGCGGATCTGATCCCAGTGGTCGAATGTCGAGGCGCGACGGATCAGCGAGAACGCGCGCGCGACGCTGCCGAAGAGCCGAGTCACTTGCGGTGCCGTTGGGAGTTCGCCGTCCACCGGGAGGCGTCCCCGCTCCGTGACAAACGCAATGAGCGGCTCGATCGCTTCCTTGTGCTCCGCGACAAGATCCTGGCACTGCTCGATGGCTGGCAACCGCCGTTGACGAGCGACCCGGTTCACCGCGAACGACTGTTCGTCGGCGTCGTCCCGGAAGACGTAGAAGATGCCGGGGGCTGCCGCGATGGGGGGACGGCCGAGGACGCCTTCGAGCCACTGCCGGAGCTCTTCCGGGGTGAAGAACTTCTGGAAGGTGCGCTTGCCGGTGACGATGCCGTCCCCCTGGAAATCGACGGCCGCGTCGGTTGCCTCCCAGTCGAGTCGCGCCGACACGATGAGGAGCTTCCGGGCGAGGTTCCAGGCAGCGGCCAGGACGACCGTGCGCTCGTCCGGATCTTCGATGACGTTGACGACGTAGCCGAGGTTCACGACGTCGGCCGGCGTGCGGTCCTCGTCGGGAAAGAAGGCCGGATCCCAGCCGGACACGGCGATCCCCATCCGGTGCAGCCTCAGCAGGTCGTCGCCGCGGCCGCAACCGTAGTCGAAGAACGTCCGGTCTTGGCGGATGAGACCGTCTTCCACCGCGAGCGCCGCGGGGCGGGACAGCGAGGTCCGGCGCATGGCGGTTCGGTCTGGTCGTGTCTGACTCATGGCAAGCGGCCCCGAGCGACGCACTCTACCATTGCGCGCCTACGAGGAGATCCGCAACTGGGCGCGTGCGGAAGCGCGACGCCGAAGCCGGGAAGAAGGTCCCTTGCCGGCAACGGTCGTGCTGCCGGCGCTCGATCGGTTCAGCGACGAGTACGCGCCGGCCGAGATGCTGGCCAGACTAGACCCGCAAGCGGACCCCGAAGCGACGGGGCCGCACTCGCGGACCGTTCGCGGGATCATCTGCGGAGGTTGCTGCGGATGGCCCGAGCCGCCGACGAGCGAGGATCGTGAAACAACCGGTAGAGAGCAGGGAGGCACGGCCCTGTGCGTGCGGACGCTCAAGCCGGATCCCGGTGGTACACTTGGTTCCCGTGTCGACGGACGAGTTGCTCGCCGAGGTTCTCCGCCTGCCGCGCCAGGATCGGGTCCGGGTAGCCGAAGAGTTGTTCGTCAGTCTGGAGGAACCGGACGAGGATGTTGCCGCCGCGTGGGCCGGCGAACTCGAGAGAAGGTCCCGGGACTTGGCTGCCGGACGGGTCCGCACTGTTCCCTGGGAGACGGTTCGGGTGCGGATCATGAACGAACTCGAACAGCGGCGTGCAGGTCTAGCTTCATCCTGAGGCGCAGGCCGAGACTCGCCGCGCCGCCATCTGGTACGACGAGCGCCAGCTTGGCCTCGGCGAGCGGTTCCTTGCAGCGGTGACGGGCACTCTTGCCGGGATCGCCGCGACGCCCCGCGCGTACCGGCGCGCATTGGTCGACATTGCGTAGGTATTGGTGTCGGACCCGGCGCCGAGGCCGGCGTAATCCCGATCGGCTACGATGGGGAAGAGGGTGCGGTGGGGGAAATCGTTGTCAACATCGGCTTGGAAAACTACGTGGACCGCAGCACCGCCAGGAGCGGGCTCCGGACGGAACCTGTACGTCGCACCCATGTGGACGGCGTCGTCGACACCGGCGCGGTCATGCTCATGCTGCCCGAGAACGTCGTCGAACGGCTTGGACTCGAGCCGCTCCGCACGGCCATCGTGACCAATGCGGACGAGCGCCGGGAAGAGCGGCAGGTGGCAGGCCCGGTGGCCATCGAGGTCTGCGATCGGTTCATGGTCACCGAGTGTGTCGTGGGCCCGCCGCTGAGCGAGCCGCTCATCGGTCAGATTGTTCTCGAAGGGCTCGACCTGATCGCGGATTGTGCGAACCGGACGCTCACGCCGCGGATGCCGGACTATCCGTCTCTCAAGCTGAAGTAGCCCTCGCGCCGGGCGTCGATCCAGCGTCCGACCGGGCGACGCTGCGGTGGTGCGCTGACCGAGCGGCTCACGGCGCTGCGTCGAACGAGCCGAAGAAGGAGCCAGGGCGCATGGACAACTCAGAACTGCTGAAGCGGATCTCCGCCCGACCGGACGTCTTCGGCGGAAAGCCGATCATCCGGAACATGCGCCTCTCGGTGGAAACGATCCTGAGCCTGCTTGCGCAGGGAGCTAGCTCCGAGGAAATCCTGGACGACTACCCGAAGCTCGAACCGGACGACATCCGGGCGTGCATCGCCTACGCGCACGCGGTGATCGCCGGTGACACGCTGGCCGCGGTCTCGGTGGAGAGGCGGTGAGGTTCCTGGTCGACTGCTGCGCGGGCCGCCGGTTGGCGGAATGGTTGCGGAACGATGTGCACGACGTCTTCGACGCCGGAGAACTCGAACACGATCCAGGCGACGCGACGCTCCTGGCACAGGCGGCAGCCGAAGACCGAGCCCTGATCACCTCTACAACGCTGAAATAGCCATCACGCCAGCGTCGACCCCGCAACGCAGAAATGCCACGGCGCCGCGCGGATCCCGCGGCCGAGCGGGCGGGCGCGGTCGGTCCGGCAGGCGAGGATGCCCTGTGCGCCCGTGAGCTCGCACCAGGGGACCAGGTTGTCGGCGTGCCGCGCGGTCGGCGTCCTCGTCGCCTTCACCTCGATGCCGTACAGGCGGCCGTCCACGTCGGCCACGATGTCGACCTCGGCCGGCAGGCCCTCCCAGTGGTAGAGGCCGGCCGCGCCGCCGCCGTGATGGATGACCTTGGTCAGCTCCGCCACCACGGCTGATTCCGTCAGCGCGCCCAGCGCCGGTCCGTTCATGATGGCGTCCGTGGTCCGGTAGCCGAGCATCCAGCTCGCCAGGCCGGGATCGATGACGTGCAGCTTCGGGCTCTTCCGGATCCGCTTGCCGAAGTTCCGGTGGTAGGGCGGCAGTAGCACCACAAGGCCGCTCGTGACCAGCAGGTTCAGCCAGCGGCGTGCGGTCGGGGCGCTGACGCCCGCGTCGCGTCCGAGGCGCGCGAGGTTCAGCACCTGGCCGGTCGACGCGCAGACCAGCGAGAAGAACGCACGGAACGTCTCCAGGTTGCTGACCTGCTCCATGTTCCGCAGGTCGCGCTCCAGGTAGGTCTGGACGTAGCTCTGCATCCAGAGGTCGCGATCCACCTCGGGATTGAGGCGCGGCTCGGGCCAGGCGCCGCGGTGGAGCCAGTCGGCGAGATCGAGCTCCGCGACGTCACTGCCGGGGTCCGTGCAGAGACCCTCCAGCAAATCGCCGAGGCTTGTCGGGGCCGCCGCACCGAGCACCTCCGAGACGGCGAGCGGATCGAGGTGCAGCACAGCGATCCGCCCCGCCAGCGTCTGGCTCACCCCGCGCATCAGTGCGAAGTCCTGCGAGCCGGTCAGCAGCCAGCGGCCCGGCTCCCGGCGGGCGTCGATGTCGTCCTTGATGTAGTGGAGGAGCGCCGGCGAGTACTGGATCTCGTCGAGGATGACACGCTCGCCGGCGTCGGCCAGGAAGCCGACCGGGTCGTCGCGTGCGACGTCGCGCACGTCCGGGCGCTCCAGCGATACGTAGCCGTGCGAGTCGCCGAGCTCCTCCCGGAGCAGGGTCGTCTTGCCGGTCTGGCGGGGCCCGGTGACCAGCACGGCCGGGAAGGTACGCATTGCCCGCCGGAGGGCGGTCGCCAGGGCGCGTGGGACGTACGGCATCGGTTGCTCGACGTTGTCGGATCAAATCGAAGGCAGAATATTATATTTGCACGAGCCGGGCCGAGAATGCGCACGCGGTTGCGACGCGCGATAATTCAGCGAGCGAACAGCCGCATCGAAGCCGGACCCCAGTATGGTTGCAGAGGCCAGCAGTGCGGAACGCAGAACGCACAGGTCGACCCAGCGCGAGTACCGGCGGCAATGGGACGACCGGTTCCCCGACTGCGCGCTGAAGCCGCCCGAGTGCTTCAGCGACGCATGTTCCACCGACAGCGAGCTGGAGCAACTGTGCCCCGGCCTCGACCCGTCGAGAACCGGACCGAACGCACAAGCCGTACGAGCACGAATCGCCCGCAGTTGCGCCGGGTGGCGCCGCCATCCGACGACAGAGGAGTTCTACGCCGCCGTCAGGACCGACGAGCCGACGGTGCGCCAGCGCAACCTCGTCCGCATGTGGGCGTCCGAGGCGAGCATCGCGGAGATCATCCTGGGCTGGGCCCAGCGGGCCTATACGATCCGGGAGCTCGTAGCCGCCATGCACCGCGCCGATTTTCCGTTCACGGGGCGAATACGCGCGATCAACCGGTGGGCCATCCGGTGACCGGCAGCGAACCGGAGGTTCTGACCCTTGCCGAACCCGCGGGAAGGCTGTGGAAGGAGACGGAGGCTGCGGTACGGCGAGCCCTGGACGATCTGCCGGACGGTCCGCACGAGTGGCGCATCGGCGGCGGCACGATCCTGGCGGCCCGGTGGGGCCACCGGAGAAGCTTCGACATCGATCTGACCGTCGGTCCGCGGGCCAACCTGCGTCACCTGCTGCCACCGACGGGACAGGAAATCGAGGCGCTCGCACGGCGGCTGGGTGGCGCCGTCAGTCTCCCGGAACACGACAAGACCAGGCGGGTGACGATCGCGTTCGAACGGCATCCGGACCTGAAGGATTGCGCCCTCGATATCTGCCGGCTGCAACCGGAACCCGCCGATGCGCAGCGCGCCGCCCGAATCGACGGCCGTGAAGCGGTCGTTCTCCACAGCGCGCAGATTCTGAAGGGCAAGCTGGAACGCGCGGAGGCGAGTCCGGTCCGCGACGTGCTCGACATCGCGACCGCGGCCACGGCGGACCCGAAGTCGCTGGCCATGGCCGCCAACTGCCTCAGCCACGAGTACGCGCAGGTCATCGCGAAGGTCTGGGAGAACACCGACAGAACATTCGAAGAGGAGGCCCAGGAGCACCTGCAGGGCGTGCCGGAACCGTTTCGGCTCGACTCCGGGACGCTCGGGAGCGCCGCGGCTCGCGCCCTGCGCGGCGCACTGTACCGCGACGTGCGGATCTACCGGGAAGGCGAGCGTGGAAGGATCGAGGCGACGACCCGCGACGGCTCCACCCACGAGTTCCCCATCGATCCGGCCGGCATACAACTGAGCCTCAACGCCTCGGGCATCGACAGCTATCTGTACATGAACGCCGAGGCGTCCTACGACATCGGACAACGGATCATCGAGCAGTTGCGGAGCGGCGGCAGAGGCGTGTCCTTGATCTGGAGAGGTCAATAGTCGGCTATTCGTCGAACGTTCAGCAGGTGATTTGTGATCTGGAGAGGTCAATAGTCGGCTATTCGTCGAACGTTCAGCAGGTGATTTGTGATTGATCAGCAGGTGATTTGTCGAACACTCAGCGGGTGATTTGTCGAGAAAGACGGCACCCATATCATCCAAGATGGTAGGGTGGGTTCATGAAGACCACCGTCGAGTTGGCGGATGACTTGGTGCTGGAAGCCAAGCGGTACGCCGCCCGTCATGGTCTCACGCTGCAGGCCGTCATCGAGGAGGGGATTCGTTGGACGCTACGTAGCGACGGAGGGGCGCGGGCCTCTTTTGTCTTCCGGGATGCCAGCGTGGAGGGTGCCGGTCTGCAAGCCGAATTCCGGGACGAAGCCTGGTCGACGCTGCGAGACGCCGCGTACGAAGGGCGAGGCGGGTGACCGCCATCCGCGCCCGTCTCTACAGCGTCGAACGCATCCAGGCGGTGGCAAGGCTGTCCGCGTACTCGTTCCAGCGATTACCGGAGTGCGCGGCCGTCCACCGCAGCCGGCAGCGGGGGTGGGCGCGGTAGAGCGCCAGCAGCTTCTGCACCAGCTCCAGGTTCTTGATCGGGCCGGTCTTGCGCTTCCAGCCGGCGCGCTCCCACGCCGGCGCCCAGCGGGTGATCGTGTTCACGCACAGCTCGCTGTCGCTGAGAACGTCTACCTTGGCGTCGGACGGCAGCATCGTGAACGCCTCGATCAGCGCCCGCAACTCCATGCGGTTGTTCGTGGTGTGCGGCTCGTGGCCGTGCGCCTGGTGGACGATCCGGCCGTCCTCGACCCAGACAACGCCCCAGCCGCCGGGCCCGGGGTTCGGCACCGCGCTGCCGTCGGTGAACACACCGGCGCCAACGCCATCTTCGTACTTGGCGAGCACCTCGGCGAGCGTGAGGTTCTCCTCGCGCAGGGTGCGCTTCCGATCCGCCCCGCCACTACGCCCGACCCGGCGGGCCGACGGTGCGGCGGACTTCCTCTTCGGCGAATGCAGCCGGCAGTATTTCGGCCGCCAGCCGGGATACTTGTCGAGCATGGCCTGCGCGACCTCGAACGGCGCGTGGCATACCTGGCAGATGTAACTGGGCACGGCGGCAGGATACGACAAGCCTACTCGCGGGACATGCCCGTGATCACGTAACCACCCGAGCGCTCGTCACGGTCGAGCTCCAGCAGGCCCCGGGCCTGCGCTTCCTCGAGCAGGTCGTTGAACGACCCGAACCCGTAGGCGGATTCGCTGAACCCGGGGCGCCGCCGCTTCAGGGTCTGCTTGATCATCGATCCCCACAGCTTGGCGCGGTCCCCGCGCTCGGCGTAGATCGCCTCGGCGGTCTGGACGACGAGGTCGAGCCCCTTCTGGGCCGGGTCGTCGGGCGCCGCCGGCTCCGGCTTCTTCTCGACCGGCGCGTTGTCCGCCGCGGCTCCCCCCTTGGACCGCGTCCTGCTCCGGGACCGCCGGCGGGACGGCTGCCGCTCGGCCACCAGGTCGTCGTAGAAGATGAACTCGTCGCAGTTGTTCATCAGCAGGTCCGACGTCGAGCTCTTGACGCCGACCCCGATGACCGACTTCGCGTTCTCGCGCAGCTTGCTCACCAGCGGCGAGAAGTCCGAGTCGCCCGAGACGATGACGAACGTGTCGATGTGCTCCTTCGTGTAGCAGAGGTCGAGGGCGTCGACCACCATCCGGATGTCGGCGGAGTTCTTGCCCGAGAGCCGCGCGTGCGGGATCTCGATCAGCTCGAACGCCGCCTCGTGCATCGTCGGCTTGTATTCCTTGTAGCGGTCCCAGTCGCAGTAGGCCTTCTTGGCCACGATGCTGCCCTTCAGCAGCAGCCGCTCGACGATGGGACGGATGTCGATCTTCTTGAGCTTGGCGTCGCGGACGCCGAGGGCGATGTTCTCGAAGTCGCAGAACACCGCGAGGTTGCTGTCGCCGTTCACATGTTCTCCCTTGCTTCCGCTTCCGGTGGGCAGGCCCTGCTGCCGCGCGCCAACGGGTCGCCTCGGCTCCGACGCCGGGAGCGGTGGTTTCCAGCGCGGTCAGGCGGACAGAAGCACGATCATACGCGGCATGCGGGCGCAGCGGGACGATCTGAGCGCGCTGGAGCGGGGCAGGTCGGCCCGCCGCCAGGCGGATGACGTCGGTTGCCGCGACGTCACCGATAGGTGGACGGCGTGGCGATCGCGGTGCCGTCCCGGCCCGACCCGTCCAGCGCACCGGGCTGCAGGAGGCCTTCGTCCGCATCCCGGTTGTTGTCGGTGCAGGCGTACTCCATCAGCTCCCAGTCCGGCGGGGCCAGGGGCATGGTCCAGCCCGTCGTCCACGGCTCGGTGTAGAACTTCGGGTCGTCGATCGTCGCCTCGTACCACAGCTCGTTGGCGCTGATGCGGCGCCAGCGCTCGATGACGTGCAGCTCGTCGCTGTGCCGGTTCCCGTGGGAGTCCAGCCACGTGTCGCCGGACAGGTTGACCGTGTCGATGACCAGCGTGTCTCCCTCCCACCAGCCGACGGAGTCGCCCATCAGCGTCGTGGGCCAGGTGGGCCGGTGCTGCCGGCCGTCGGTCCAGATCACCCGGAAGTTGTGCATGTACTCGTAGAGAAAGAGCACGCGGTCCGGCAACTGGACGATCTCCATCGGATAGGGCGAGCTGTTCATCCGCGGGATGCCCGGGAAGCGGCAGTACGAAGTCGGGTCGATCAGGTTCGCCACGTCGTTGAACGCCTTCAGCCCCGCTGCGGTGAACGGGAGCGGCTCGATCGGGGCGGACGTGTTGGGGTGCGTTCCCTTGTTCCAGAAGCCGGACAGATCCGCGCGGCCGTCTGGCGTTCGCGGAATCGGCGTCCCGTTCCCGGGCGGCGCCTCGGTCAGCACGGGCGAGCTGTTCTGCTGGGCGGCGGCATCCGCGGGGAGGCCGAGTACGGCAATCGCCAGCACTGTGAACGCGACCGCGATGAAACACGAAACGGCCCTGGTTGCCATGGACGATCTCCCTTCCGTTTCGCCTGTCGTCGGTTGCCCCTGCGATCCGCTCCGCGGGCGCCTTCGCGGATTCCGTGGAGACGATCTCTTTCCGCTTTACGCCACCCGTTTCCCACCGCGCGCGTCAACCCGGTGACCATCGCCGGCGCAGCAGGCGCCTGGCTCGCTACGCCGGCCGCTACTGTGGTTCCGGCGGCGCCGCGGACGGGCCGCCGTCGTTGGCTGCGGCAAAAACCGTCCGGCCGCCGAAGACCCAGGTCCTGCCGTTGCAGATGGAGGCACCGGTACGGGCCTGGTAGCCGTAGATCGTGATCGGCTTGCCGACCTCCACCGACTCGCTCGTCCAGCCGCGGCGCGTCAGCGTGTTCGGGTTGTCGCCCTCGCACTCCCAGGCCACGATCTCCCCTTCGGGCCCGGCCACGTCCAGGTAGACCCAGATGTGGGGGTTCTGCCACTCCACCTTGGTCACCGTGCCTTCCAGGGTCACAGGCCGGTTGGCGTCGAACTGCGCGGCGAAGGAATGATGCGCCGGCGCCGACGGGGCCGTCGCCAGCAGCGCGACCGTGACGGCGGCAACGGCGGTGACGACGGTTGGAACGGGAAGCACCCGCAGCATGACGAGCCTCCTTTGGGGCCGCCGCAGACATCCCGCTGGAATCCTCACCGCGTCGGCCCGAGCTTAGGCCATCTTTCCGCCGGCCCGGAGCGGCTGTCAACCCCCCGCCATCGCCCCGACGATCAGAAACGGTTCCCGCCCCTCCGCCACCTCCTCCGGCAACGGCGCATCCGGGCCCTCGTGCGACATCCGATCCAGCCCGATACTTCCCAGGCGAAGAAGCGGAGATATGCCCGCCGCTGCTGGCGTGTCGCATAGTCGCGGATCGTGCCCCGCACCGACGGAACACGCCCTTTCTGATCCTTCTTCCTCGCCATCTATACCCAACCTCCAATCACCCCCCCGCCATCGCCCCGACGATCAGAAACTGTTCCCGCCCCTCCGCCACCTCCTCCGGCAACGGCGCATCCGGGCCCTCGTGCGACAGATCCACACGAAGAAGCGGGTACGCCGCTTCCAGCGCATCGATCACCGCGCGCGGGGTAGCGGCTCCCTGGATCTCGACGGTCACCTCGCGATCGATGCGAGCGAGTGCGGACAGCGGTTGCGGCAGGATGACGCGGATCATGGTTTGCGGTTCACCGATGGCGACGAGGCGCCCGACCGGCAAGAAGCAACGAGGGCGCATAGCGAACCCGAAGGGGTAACGCTGGTCGCATGCAGCGGTACTCGCACCAGGAGTCCTACGGCAGCGTCTGGACCTCGACCGACAGGACCGCCGGCAGGTCGCGCACGATCGGCATCCAGGTGTCCCCGGCGTCGGCGGAGACATAGACCTGACCGCCGGTCGTGCCGAAATAGACGCCGCACGGATCGAGCCTGTCGACCGTCATCGCGTCCCGCAGGACATTGACGTAGCAGTCGCTCTGCGGCAGCCCCTCGGTCAGCGGCTCCCACTCGTCGCCGCCGCTGCGGCTGCGGTAGACGCGCAGCCGGCCGTCGGGCGGGTAGTGCTCGCTGTCGCTCTTGATCGGGACGACATAGACGGTGTCCGGCTCGTGGGCGTGGACCTCGACGGGAAAGCCGAAGTCGGACGGCAGGTTGCCGCTTACTTCGCGCCACGACTCGCCGGCGTCGTCGCTGCGCATGACGTCCCAGTGCTTCTGCATGAACAGGACGTCGGGCCGCGACGGGTGCATCGCGAGGCGGTGCACGCAGTGGCCCACCTCCGCGTCCGGCTCGGGGAGGAACCCCTCGGACTTCAGCCCGCGGTTCACCGGCTTCCACGTCTGGCCCGCATCGTCGCTGCGGAACGCCCCGGCGGCGGAGATCGCCGTATACATCCGTCCGGCGTTGCCCGAGTCGAGCAGGACCGTGTGCAGGCAGAGGCCACCCGCGCCGGGCTGCCATTGCGAGCCCGTCGGATGACGCCGCAGCCCGGAGACCTCCTGCCAGGACTTGCCGCCGTCGGTCGAGCGGAACAGCGCGGCGTCCTCGACGCCGGCGTAGACCGTGTCGGGATCCGACGGGGACGGTTCCACGTGCCACACGCGCTTGAATTCCCACGGATGCGGGGTGCCGTCGTACCAGAGGTGCGTGCCGGTCTCCCCCTCGTAGGCGAACTCGTTGCCGACGGCGTCCCACGTCCCGCCCCCGTCGTCGGAACGCTGAACCACCTGTCCGAACCAGTCGGCGTGCTGCGCCGCATAGATTCGGTTCGGATCGGCCGGCGAGCCTTTCACGTGGAAGACCTCCCAGCCGCCGAAGTGCGGGCCGGCGACGTTCCACTGCTTGCGCGTCCCGTCGGCGGTGAGAACGAACGCTCCCTTGCGGGTGCCCACCAGCACTCTCACGCTGCTCATCGTCGATTCTTCCCTTCCGCCGCCGCCCGTCCTCGACGCCGACACACCCGCGCCGCGTCCTGCCCGACGGGCCCGGCTGCACCGAACAGACGAACGCCCGCGTCGGGGAGTTCCCGCGCGGGCGTTCGTCGCTGCCTTGACGCTCAGTCGACTATCGCCTGGTAGACGAGGTTGCGGGAGATCCCCTGCACCTCCCGGACCGCCGTTCCGCGGTGCTGAATCATCCCGACGAACGTCAGATCCGTCTTCGGATCGATCCAGAACCAGGTGCCTGCCGCACCGCCCCAGTAGTAGGAGCCCCTCGCGTAAGGCTCGCCGGCGGTGGCCGGATCGTGCACGGTGGCGAAGTCGAGGCCGAAGCCCTGGCCGGGCCGCATGGTCTCCAACGCTTCGGGCGAGAGGAAGTTGGTGTGCATCAGCTCGACGGTGCGCGGCGCCAGCAGGCGCACGCCGTTCAGCTCGCCGCCGTTGAGCAGCATCTGCGTGAACCGCAGGTAATCGTCGGCGGTACCCCAGAGGCCGCCGCCGCCGGACGGCCCGGCCGGCATCTCGGTGCGCGTGGGACCCATGTCGAACCGTTCGAGGCCACCCTCGTCTGCCTCGCCGTAGATAAGCGCCACGCGGTCCAGCTTCTCCCCGGGCACGTAGAACGCGGTGTCGGCCATGCCGAGCGGGTCGAAGATGCGCTCCTGCAGGAACTCGGGGAACGGCTGTCCGGAGAGCTTCTCGACCAGATAGCCCTGCACGTCGACCCCGATGCTGTAGTACCAGCGCGCGCCCGGCTGGGCGAGCAGCGGCAGGTTCGACAGCTTGTCGATCATCGCCTGCAGCGATTCGTCCGCGTTCAGGACGCGCTGCTCGCGGTAGAGCCGGTCGACGTGGTTCGCGGTTCCAAGGCCGTAACCGAGGCCGCCGGCGTGCGACATCAGCTCGGCCATCGTCATCGGCCGCTCGGCGTCCACCAGGCGCGGCTCGCCGTTGGCCCGGTCTCCGTCGTGCACCTTGAGGTCGGCGAAGCCGGGGATGAACCGCGACACCGGGTCGTTGAGGCGCCACTTGCCCTCCTCGTAGAGCATCATCAGCGCCACGCCGGTGATCGGCTTCGTCATCGAGTAGATGCGGAAGATGGAGTCGCGCTCCATCGGCGCGCCGCTCTCGATGTCCCGCACACCGGCGACGTGGACGTGGACGAGCTTGCCGCCGCGGGCCATCAGCGTCACCACGCCGGCCAGCTTCCCGTCGTCGACCATTCCCTGCATCCCGGCCGTGAGCCGTTCGAGCCGCTTGGCGGATACCCCGGCGTCTGCCGGGTCGACCGCTTCGAGGTCGCGCGCCGCCGTGCGTTCCGTCGCGGCCGGCGCCGCCGCGGTCCGCTCCGGTGCTGCCGCCGCCGCAATGGACGTGACGAATGAGAGGCCGCCGAAGAGGACGCTCGCCGCCGCGAACGCCACGAGGAAATACGCCAACCGGCAACGGGTCACTGCTTCTCGCACCATGTCACCTCTGCTGTTTCCGTCACGCCGTTTCGTCACGCCGTTTCCGTCACGTTGACGCCGTTTCCGTCACGTTGGTTTCATCACGCCGCGGTCGATCTTCCGTCACGCCTCAGTCAGTCCTTCCGTCACGCCGCGGTCAGTCGACGATCGCCTGGTAGACCCAGTTCCGCGACAGCCCGTGCACGCGGCCCTGTGCTTCGCCCCGGTGCTGAATCATCCCGACGAAGGCGAGGTCCAGGGCGGGGTCGATCCAGAACCACGTGCCGTCGATGCCGAGCCAGTAGTACGCCCCGGGTGCGTGCGGCTCACCCGCCGCGGCCGGGTCCTCGTAGATCATGAAGTCCATGCCGAAGCCCATGCCGGGCCGCATGTTGGCGGTCGCCTCGGCCGACATGTGGTTGGTGTGCATCATCTCGACGGTCCGCGACCCCAAGAGCCGTACGCCGTCGAGCTCGCCGCCGTTGAGCAGCATCTGCGTGAAGCGCAGGTAGTCGTCGGCGGTCCCGAACAGGCCGCCCCCGCCGGACGGTCCGGACGGCGGACGGGTGAAGGGCTCGCCGCGCGAGTCCAGCACGAGCTCGCCGTTCTCGCCAGCGGTGTGCCGCACCGCCACGCGGGGGAGGCGCGACCCCGGCACGTAGAAAGCGGTGTCGACCATGCCGAGCGGCTGGAAGATGCGCAGGTCGAGGAAATCGCCGAGCGGCTCCCCGGACAGCTTCTCCACCAGGTAGCCCTGCACGTCGACCGCCACGCTGTAGATCCAGCGCGTCCCCGGCTGGGCCAGCAGCGGGATGGTCGCGAGCTTGTCGATCATCGCCGGCAGCCGCTCCAGCGGGTTCAGGACCCGCTTTTCCAGAAACAGCCGGTTGACCGGGTGGCGCGGATTCAGCACGTAGCCCAGCCCGGCGGTGTGGGTCATCAGCTCGCGCATCGTCATCTCGTGGTCGGCGTCCACGAGCTTCATCGAGCCGTCGTCGTTCTCGCCCGCGTAGACCTTCAGGCCCGCCAGCTCGGGGATGTAGCGGGAGACCGGGTCGTTGAGCCGCCACTTCCCCTCCTCGTAGAGCATCATCATGGCGACGCCGGTGACCGGCTTGGTCATCGAGAAGATGCGGAAGATCGAGTCGCGCGCCATCGGCCGTCCGCTCTCGATGTCCTGGACGCCGGCCACGTCGACGAACGCGATCTTGCCGTGGCGCGCCAGCAGCGCCACCACGCCCGCCAGCTCGCCGTCGTCGACCATCGCCTGCAGCCCGGCGTCGAGCCGTTCCAGGCGTTCGGCCGACAGACCCACTTCCGCCGGGTCGACGGTTTCGAGGACTGCGGCGGCGGTTGCGCCGCTTCCGCGCTCGGCGACGACCGGCTGGATGGAGAACGTCGCGACGAGCAGTGCGAGGGCGATGAGAGCCGCGGCGAGCGGAGCGAAACGCCGGGGTCTGGCTGAAAGCACGGGATACCTCCTGAGCGGAACCTGCGGATGTGATCAGATTCTAACGGCACCGAGTGCGGGCCGGGCCGGAGCCGCAGGCGCTCGCTCCGAGCCGCTCGCAGAGCGCCGCGGGTTTCGAGCGAGCTCGCAGACGGCACGATCGGGCGAGTCCCGTTTTCGCCGAGCCATCTGGCAAGGCAGAGGCTCGAAGGCCGTTTCGGCCCATTCGCGTTTGCCGTGAGCGCCGGCTCCCCGTCGGGCAGCACGACGGGCCTGCCGTTCGGACCCACTATGATCCGCGGGTGACACACACGGCTCGCGCCCATTCGCCGGGTCGCCGTCGTTGCCGGGTCGCCGTCGCCGCGTTGCTGCTCGCCTGGCCGGCCGCGGCGGGCGCGCAGACCGAGTTCCACTACCAGTACGGAAAGTTCGTCAACCCGTTCTCGGGGCAGCATGCCTACGCATCGGTCCTCACCGTGCAGCAGGCATCGCGCTGGTCGCTCGGCGACAGCTTTTATTTCATCGACTTCACCGACGACGGGGGCGCGGACGGCTTCAACGAGAAGAGCTACTACGGCGAGTGGTATCCGACGCTGAGCCTCGGCCGGGTGTCGAGCCGGACGATCGGCGCCGGGCCGATCCGGGACGTGGCGATCGTCAGCGGCTTCAACTTCGGCAGCGACGCCAACATCTTCCGGTACGTCCCCGGCGGGCGGCTGTCGTGGAGCGTGCCCGGGTTCTTCTTTCTCAACACGGATTTCGCCGCCGCGATCGACAAGGGGAACGGTATCGCGGGGGGCGGGGCGCCGCGCACCAGCACCCACTTCGTCTTCGACGTCAACTGGGGCGCCGGTTTCGACGTCGGCGGCCACTCGTTCCTGTTCACCGGCCACACGAAGTACATGGGCCCTGCGACCAACGAGCTGGGCCACGCGGTGAAGCCGTCCCTCCTCGCCCAGCCGCAGTTCGGCTGGGACCTCGGCAAGGCGCTGACCGGCCACGCCAATCAGCTCTTCCTCGGTGTGGAGTACCAGTTCTGGTGGAACAAGCTGGGGGTGGACGACGGGGACAACGTCGCGCAGTTGTGGGTGATGTGGCGGATGTGACTGACGCCGTTGGGGCGGGTGCCGTTGATTGCACCAGGCACGTGCGCTAGCCTTGGACCATGGTCGATCCGGCGGACACCATCGCGTTCCTGCAACGGCGCGAGGCCGCCCGCCAGCGCGAGTTGGACGCGCACTTTCGCAACGCGTGGGTCGATTTCGATCGCATCGTGGCGATGATTGCGAGCGAGTTCGCGCCGCGCCGGATCTGGCAGTGGGGCTCGCTGCTGCATCGCCGGCGCTTCTCGAAGCGTTCCGACATCGACATCGCGGTCGAAGGCCTCGGTTCCGCCGAGCGGTTTTTCCAGCTCCATGCACGCGCCGAGGCGCTGACGAGGCTTCCGCTGCACATCGTCGAGCTCGAGCGCATCCAGCCGGAGTACGCGCACCTGATCCGCACGGCGGGTCGGTTGGTCCATGGCGTCCGCTGATCGCCTGGCGGCGCTGGCGGCCGAGCTCCGGTCGGCCCTGCCCGTGCTCGACCGCATCGACCACTTCCACGACGAGTTCCACCGCCGGCCGCACGCCTCCCGCCAGTCCATCGAGAACGCGATCATCGTCAGCGACGTGATGGTTTCGTTCTACACGTGTCTGGAGACCGCCTTTCTGCGCATCAGTCAGTTTTTCGAGAACGCCCTCGATGACGCCCGTTGGCACGAGCAGCTCCTGAGGGCCATGACCTGGACGGTTCCGGATGTCCGGGAGCGGGTCATCTCCGACGCCACCTGTGCCGCCCTCTCCGAGCTTCGCCGGTTCCGCCACTTCAAGCGCTACTACTTCGCGTTCGACTACGATTGGGAGCGATTGGAGTTGGTCAGGTCGAAATACCTGGGCTGCCGCGGTCAGGTTCGCGCGGAGCTCGAGGTCTATGCGTCGTACGTCGAGCATCTCGCCGAGGAGGCTCGCAAGGCGTGACAACCAACCCGGCTCCAGGGGAGGCTCCAATGCTCCGCATGAAGATCGACACGCGCCGCACCATCGCCAGCCTGCCGCTGCTGCCGTTCCTGCTCGTCGCCGCGGGCTGCTCGTCGCCGCCGGAAGAGGCGCCGGCAGCCAGCACCGCCACGGTGTTCGAGGGAGCCCGGCTCATCGTCGGCGACGGCGGCGATCCCATCGAGAACGCCACGTTCATCGTGGACGGGGACAGCTTCGTCGCGGTCGGCGCGACCGGCGAGGTCGAGGTGCCGGAAGGCGCGGCAACTGTCGATCTCGGCGGCCGGACGGTCATTCCCGCCCTGATCGACACCCACGTGCACTTCTCGATCGAGCGTGAGGCGCTCATCGAGGACCTGCAGCGGAAGGCCTACTACGGGGTCGGCGCCGCCATGGGTCTCGGGCGGGACGTTGGCGAGGACGTGTACGCGGTCCGAGCGGAGACCATCCCCGGTGTGCCGCGCTATCGGCACGCCGGCCGGGGGATTACGACGCCCGAGCCCGGACGCACGGACATCCCCTACTGGGTCGAGACCGAGGAGGAGGCGCGGGCGGCGGTGCGGGAGCTCGCCGAGCTGGAGGTCGACATCGTCAAGATCTGGGTCGACGACCGCGGCGGGCAGTTCGAGAAGATGCCGCCGGAGCTGTATACCGCGATCATCGACGAGGCGCACCAGCAGGGGCTGCGGGTCACTGCCCACATCTTCGCCCTGGAGGACGCCAAGGGCCTGCTGCGCGCAGGGATCGACGCGTTCGCCCACGGCGTCCGCGACCAGGACGTCGACGACGAGTTCGTCGAGCTGGTCCGGGAGCGCCCGGACGTCGTGCTCGTGCCGAACCTGGGGGCCCGCGGCGTCGCCGAGGACCTGGGCTGGCTGGGCGGGACCATCCCGCCCGATGACCTGGAGGCGCTGCAGGCCAACTTCGTCGACCGGCCCGAGGCGCAGGAGGGCTTCGGCATCCAGGCCCGCAACCTGGCGCGCCTCAACGAGGCGGGGATGCGCGTCGCCTTCGGTACAGACGGCAACGCGGGCTGGAGCCCGCACCTGGAGATGGCCGACATGGTGGCCTCGGGCATGACGCCGCACGAGGTCATCGTGGCCGCCACCGGCACCTCCGCGGAGTTCATGGAGTTGGACGACGCCGGCACCGTGGAGGTGGGGAAGAGCGCCGACTTCGTGGTGCTCGAAGCGAACCCGCTCGACGACATCGCGAACACGCGGCGCATCGAGTCGGTGTACCTGCGCGGCGAGGCGGTCGATCGGGCGGCGCTGAGCGAGCGCTGGCTCGGTGGTGGCGGGCAGTAGCGGAATCGCAGCCGGCGCGCGCGACCCGGCCGCTATTCCGCCTGCAGTGCCTGGCGGGGATCCGCCCGTGCGGCCCGGCGGGCCGGGAGGAGCGAGGCGGCCAGGGCCGCCGTCACCAGCACCAGTGCCGCTGCGGCGAGGGCCAGCGGGTCGCGCGGGCTGCGACCGTCGAAGAGCGGCGGCGCGACCCACCGGCCGACCCACAGTGTGGCAACGCCGCCGGCGGTGATCCCGACCGCCGTCAGGGCGAAGCCCCGCGTGAGAACAGCGGTAGAAGAGGGCCGCGCCGTCGAGCAGCACAAGGGAGAGGGCGGCCTGGAGGACGATCAGCCCGGTACGGACCGGCGTTCCCAGGGCGCGGGCGCCGCGCAGACCGTCGAGTCTGTCGATCATCCGGCCGCGCGCCGCGTAGAGCGCCGGGAACAGCGCTGCCAGCCTCGGCCGTCACGTCAGGCGCGAGACGCACGAGGGGCGTGAGGCTGAACCCGGTGCCGGAGCGCCTCCAGTTGTCGTCTCCACTGGCGGTCGCCGCGATCTAGTTTGTCTATGCAAAGACTTGCGATTCTCGCCTCCAGGTCAGCGGGGCGTCCCCGTTTTCGAAAGGCCCGCCGGGTAGAATGAACTTGAGAGTCACCCCGCGCACGACACCTGCCGATCCGGCGATCTCACCCTCGAGACGGGAGCACATCGATGACAAGGAGACTTCTGCCGCTGGCCATCGCTCTCGCACTGACGTTCGTTTCGGGAGCCGCCCGGGCGCAGGAGCGGGCGCCGGGCGCCACGGATGCGGTGTCGTTGAGCGTGGACGTGACGATCTCCCGGTACCAGGGGGAGGAGCTGACCGGTAGTCGCCCGTACACGCTGTCCGTGATTGCCGGCGGCAGGCCGTCCACTCTCGGATTCGACGACCGGGTTCCGGTGCCGGCCGGCCCGCTCAGCGTGGGTCCCGACGGTGTGTCCCGCCCCGTGGGATTCAACTATGAGACGGTGGGTACGCGGATCGATTGCTTTGCGCGGAGCCGGGGCGACGGCCGGTACGAGGTCAGCGTCGAGGTCCAGGAGTCGTTCGTCGGCGGCGCCGACCGGACCTCCACCGATGTGTCGGCGGTGTCGTACCCGCCCGTCTTTCGTTCGTTCCAGTCGAACAACACGCTCGCGCTTCGCGACGGACAGTCACAGTACTACGTTGCGGCGGCTGACCCCGTCACCGGCGAGACCATCCGGGTCGACGTCGCGTTGACCGTGTTGGATTAGCAATCGCTCCGGCGGGGAATCGGCCGGGGCGCGCCGGCCCTCAGCCGGGCAGGAGCCCCAGGAACTCTTCGAGCGGCAACGCCTCGACTCCGTCCAGGTGCTGGCGCCGCGGACCCAGGAACACGACGATTCGGCGCCGGACGCGGTCGTGGCGAGCGCTAAAGGCGTTGAGTCCGCGCAACATGCCGCGGTCGACGCGGCGGCTCGACTTGACCTCGATGCCCCACAGTTCCCGGCCGACCTCCAGCACAAAATCCACTTCAGCGCCGTGGCGGGTCCGGTAGTGGAACAGCGCCGCCTCGGGCCAGAGCGTACCGAGTCGTCGATGCAGCTCGCAGGCGACCAGGTGCTCCAGCAGAAGGCCGCGCTCGTCGTCGAGCGGCTGGTCCAGCGGTCGCCGCAGCAGCGCGTTGCGGACGCCGATGTCGAACAGATACAACTTGGCGTGGCGGACGAGCCTTGCGCGGTCGGAGCCGCTCCAGGCCGGTACCCGGAACGCCACCAGGGTGTCCTCCAGGATCTCCAGGTAGCGCCGCGCGGTCTCGTAGCCCAGGCCGGCGTCCTTGCAGAGGGCATGGGTGTTGACGATACGTCCGGAGGACGCGGTCACGAGGTCGAGCAGTCGTGAGAAGCCGCCCACGTGCCGCACCAGCGCCTCCGCCTGCACCTCTTCGCGGAGGTACGTGTCGGCGTAGGCGCGCAGGTCGGCCGCCCGTGCCGCCGGGTCGGGCTCCGCGTAGATGCCGGGCAGCGTGCCGTGGGCCAGCGCTCGATCCAGGTCGAAGTCGCCACCGAGCTCGTCGGCGAGCAGCGGGTGCAGATAGTGAACATGAATGCGCCCTGGAAGCAGATTGGCGCGGCCGCGCCGGAGCTTGCGGGCGCTCGACCCGGAGAGCAGGAAGCGGAACCGCGGCGGGTGCTGGTCGAGGAAGACCTGCAGGGTATCCATGAGTGCCGGCACGCGCTGCACCTCGTCGATGAACACCGTCTCGGTAGACGGCGGCGCAGCCGCCAGCTCGCGCTCGAGCCGCTCCGGATGGCTCACGAAGTCGCGGAACGTGCTCGGGCTTGCCAGGTTGAGAGTGAGATCGGGCTCCAGGGCGGCGAGCAGCGTCGACTTGCCAACCTGGCGCGGGCCGAGCAGGAGGACGCTGCGCGGCGATGAACGCAGCACGTCGGCAAGCAGTCTCTTGTACATGTGGGTAAAATATCGGGTATTTTACCTATACCAAAGAAGAAATGGTCGCTACAGGGCGGGACGGGCCGCGGCTTCCGCTGTCGGATGCGGCGCGTCCGTCATGCCGGCTACGTCGGGAGCGACGGACCCCATCCGTCAGGGATGCCGACCGACTCAGTCGTCGGGGAACGCGGCCCGCGTCGTGGCCGGTTCCATCACCCGCGCGCTCAGGGCGCTGGAGATGGCCATGACGATGAAGAACGCGGCCCAGCGGGTGTGACTGGGGGCGATGGTCGCTGCTACGGACAGCAGCAGCACCGCGAACGCGGTGTCGAGCAGGCGCTTCCACAGGGCCGATGCGCGGCGCTGGGCGGCGAGCTGGGCGGGGTAGACACGCGCCGTGAACCAGAGGTGCAGCCGCAGGTTGACGACGGCGCCGACCACCGCGACCGCGGCCATGAACGTTACCAGGCCCCAGGGTGCCGGCAGCCATTCCCGCGCCCGCCACATGGGATACAGCATCAGCGCGTAGACGACGCTCACCGCCACCTGGTGGAACTGCCACCACCAGCGCAGGTTCGCGATGGCGCCGTCTCTCGCGATTCCGGTGGATGCCGGCGTCGGCGGGGGCGAGGCGTCGGCGCCCGGTGCGGCATCGCCCGCGGACGCTGCCTCCGGCGCCCGCGGCGGGCTCGCTGGTCCTGCTGGATACGGCGTGAAAGAAGACGATGCGCGTTGCGCGACCCGTCGTGACCCCGCTCCCGCCGATGGCGCCGCCGCGACATCCGGGGCGGGCTTCGCTCCGGCCTCGCCCGCCACGCCGGTGTCGGCCGCCGCTCCGGCGTCGGTGGCAACGGCCTCGACGGCATCCCGCACCGCTTCCAGCGCCGCGACCAGCTCGGCGGTCGTCCGGTAGCGGTCGCGCGGCGCCTTGGCGAGGCACTTCGTGATGACGCGGACGAGCGGCTCGGGACATTCCGGACGCGCAGGACCGGGGCCTGAGGGCTCGGTCTCGAGAATCCGCGCGACCGTCGCGATGTCGTCGGTGCCTTCGAAGGGATGCTCGCCGGCGACCAGCTCGTAGAGCAACACCCCGAACGAGAACTGGTCGGCGCGCGCGTCGACCGGGTCGCCGCGCAGGACCTCGGGCGCCATGTAGCCCGGGGTGCCGGGCAGGGCGCCGGGTCGGGTCAGCGTCTCGGCGCCTCCGATCGCGGCCCCGGGCTCGAACCGCGCGAGCCCGAAGTCGACCACCTTGATCCCGCCGTCGGGCGTGTGCAGCACGTTTTCCGGTTTGAGATCCCGGTGCAGCACGCCGTGCGCGTGCGCCGCGGCAAGCGCCCGGGCGATGTCGAGGGCCATGGAGACGATTTCGGCGACGGCCAGCCGGCCCTCGCGGATCTTCATCGTGGCGCGCAACGTGCGGCCGGGGACGTACTCCTGCACCACGTAGAGCTGCCCGTCGAACTCTTCGAGCGCGAAGACGGTCGCGATGCCCGGATGGGAGAGCGCCCCGGCCGCCATCGCCTCGCGCCGCAGCCGGGCGCGCAACTGGTCGTTGTGGGTCAGCGCCGGCGGCAGCGCCTTGATGGCGACCGGCCGCTGCAGCCGCGTGTCCTGACCGAGATAGACGATGCCCATGCCGCCGCGGCCCAGCAGGCCGGTCACCTCGTAGGGGCCGAGGCGCCGGCCGATGAGCGGGTCGTCTTCGCCGGTGAGCAGCAGGCCGGGATCGGCCTCCACGGCCGGCCGGTCGATGATGCCCGGACCGCTGTGCATCTGCAGCAGCGACAGCACCTCGGTGCGCAGGGCCGGGTCGCTGGCGCACGCCTCGTCGATGAATGCCTCCCGGCTGCCGGAGTCGCGCTCGAGAGCGGCGTGGAACAGCTCGTTGATCCGGCGCCAGCGCTCAGGCTCCATGGTCAGGAGTCGTCACGCACGATCTCGCGCTGGAGCCAGGCGCGGGCCACCGCCCAGTGCCGCTTCACGGTCGCCGGCGAGATGCCGAGCGCCGCGGCCGACTCCTCGACGGTCAGGCCCCCGAAGAACCGCAACTCCACCAGGCGGGCCTGCTGCGGGTCGATGGCGGCCAGCTTGTGCAGGGCGTCGTCCACCGCCAGCACGTCCACCGTCCGCGCCTCGTCGGCGACCAGGCCTTCGTCGAGCGTCACGCGCGCGAGCTCGCCGCCGCGCTTCTGCGCGTGGCGGGCGCGCGCCGCTTCGATCAGTATCTGGCGCATCGACATCGCCGCGATGCCGATGACCTGGGCACGGGTGCGCCAGTCCTGCTTCCTGTCCTTCAGAAGCCGCAGGTAGGCCTCGTTGACGAGCGCGGTCGGCTGCAGGGTGAACGCCCGCCGCTCGCGGCCCAGGTACCCGCGGGCCAGCCGGCGCAACTCGTCGTAGACGAGCGGCATCAGCTCCGCGAGCGCCTCGGCGTCGTGTCGGCTGACGCGCTCGGCCAGCTCGCTCACCCGGTCGCCGGTCGTCTCGGTCACGGTTCCGATGCCGGCTTCAGGGTTCCACGGCTCCCGGCGAGAAGAGAGGCGCCGGCTGCACGGTGGCGCCTTCTTCCACCTCCAGGCGCCAGTCCTCGAGCACTTCGCCCATCGCCGCCACGCGCTCCGGTTCGTCCGCGGCCAGGTTCGTCGTCTCGCCCGGGTCGTCGTCCAGGTTGTAGAGCCCGAGCTCCGGTCCGTCGGGACCGTTGACGATGAGCTTCCAGGGACCCTGCCGCATGGCCCGTTGCTCGACCGGCCGGCGGGCCTGCTGGTAGGCCCAGAACAGCGGGCGGTCGTCCGGGGCGGCGCCGCCGAGCAGGTGCGGGAGCAGGCTGACGCCGTCGAGAGGCCGGTCCTCCGGCGGCAGGATGTCCGCAACGTCGAGCACGGTGGCGGCCAGGTCGATGCTCGTCATGGTGGCGCCGCTCGTTCGTGCGGCCGCGATGACGCCGGGCCACCACGCCAGGGCCGGCACGCGGTGTCCACCCTCCCACAGGCTGGTCTTGAACCCGCGCAGGGGTCCGTTCGAGCCCGCCGCAGTGGCGCCGTTGTCCGAGAGGAAGAAGACGAACGTCCGCTCGGCGAGCCCCAGCCGCCGGATGGTGTCGAGGAGGGCGCCGACGCCGGCGTCCATCTCCTCGACCATCTCGCGGTAGGCGCGGCGCACCTGCTCGGGCTCGCGGGTCTCCGGAATCTGCTCCCCGACCACCCGGAACGCCGCGTCGTTCGGTCCCTGGTAGGGGAAGTGCGGCGCCTCGTGGGCGACATAAAGGAAGAAGGGTCCATCGGAGTCCGCCCGCTCCTCGACGAACGCCACCGCGTGGTCGTTGATCAGGTGCGTGACGTAGCCCGCCTCTTCGCGGTTGGTCTCGCCGTCCCACCAGTCGTGGTTGCCGAAGCCGTCGACGTGCGAGAAGTAGTCGACGTTGCCGGAGACGTAGCCGCGGAAGACGTCGAAGCCGTGCCGGAGCGGATTGGTCTCGACGCCGTAGCCGAGGTGCCACTTGCCCACGACGCCGGTCGCGTAGCCTTCCGCCCGCATGCGCTCGGCGATGGTCGTCTCCTGCGGCTGGAGGCCGTGGTGGCGGTTCCAGGCCGGGTTCGCATAGATGACATTGGGAATGCCGGCCCGCTGCTGGTAGCGGCCGGTCAGCAGCCCCGCGCGGGTAGGAGAGCAGACCGCCCCGCTCGAATGGAAGTCGGTGAACCGGACCCCCCCGGCCGCCATCGCGTCGAGCGCCGGGGTCTCGATCCAGCCGTCGTAGGCGGACAGGTCGCCGTAGCCGAGATCGTCGGCCATGATGACGACGATGTTGGGGCGCGGCCGGGCCATCGGTGTCGGCCGATCGGCGGTCGCGGGGTCGTTTCCCGATCCGCAGGCGACGACCGTCGCAACACCGGCCAGCGCGACGCCTGCGCCAAGCAACCGTAGAAACGTGATCATGGAACCGCCATCTTACTACCCGGGTGATTCGGTTCCCGTGCGAACGGAACGGTGGCGTTGCAGTCCTGCGAGATCCTCGTCAGCGGCGTCCGGCAATGCGCTATGATGCGGCCGATGCCCGGACGATGCGGCGCCGCCGGCCGGCAGCCGTTAGCGGGCGAGGACGTACAGCAAGAGGAGAGAGCCATGCGCAGATTTACGGGACTCGGACTACTCGCACTCGCACTGGTCGTTGTCGTCGCCAGCATCCCGGCGGCGCAGTCGGGCGACGTCTACTCGCCGAAGCGGATCAACAAGGTGATCGAGCTGTTCGAGCAGGACCAGCCGGTCTACTACACGCAGGTCAACGGCGGCGGCTACGAGGAGGGCGTCCGCCTGGCGCAGACCTGGGCCGACTACATCACCTACAACATGGAGCACAGCCCCTTCAACATGGATGCCCTGCGCGGCTTCATGCAGGGACTCGTGGACGGCGGCCCGACCAAGAGCGGCCACCGCACGCCCACCGTCGTCGCCGTGCTGCCGTTGGGCGGCATCAACGAGCAGGTGATGTGGGGCAACTACTGGATGGTCGAGCAGGTGCTCGGCTCCGGCGTCCATGGGGTGCTGCTCGCGCACGCGCGCACGCCGGAAGTGGTCCGCATCCTCGTGCAGTCGGCGCGCTTTCCGCATGCGCCGAAGGCCGAGGGCATCGGCGAGGGGCTCCGCGGCAACGGGGGGCAGGGGTTCGCCGCCCGCATCTGGGGCCTGTCGAACCAGGAGTACCAGCGGCTCGCCGACCCGTGGCCGCTGAACCCGAACGGTGAGATCCTGGTCGGCCTCAAGATCGAGGACCGGCACGCGCTCGAGAACGCGGAGGAGAGCGTGGCGGTGCCGGGCGTCGGGTTCGCCGAGTGGGGCCCGGGCGACATGTCGATGTCGTACAACGTCCAGCGCGCCGAGATGCCACAAGTGCTCGTGGACGCGCGGGCGCGCGTCTTCGAGGCGACGAAGAAGGCCGGCGTGGCGTTCCTCAACGGGATGAACGGCGACAACATCATCGCCATGATCGACGAGGGCGTACTCATCGGCTCCGGCCCCGGACCCGAGGCGGCGGATCGCGGACGCCGCCACACCAACCGGCAGATGCCCTGGTAGCTCTCGATGCGGCGGCCCGGGGTCCAGGCGCTCTATGGATCCCGGGCCGCGGCGTCCCCTGGCATCTCATGACCCGTGCTCGAAATCTCCGCCACATTCGATGAGACGACTTCCGCTTGCCGAGCACCGTCCGTGCGCGGGCCGTCGCCAGCGGCGCAGGCCGCTGACCCATCGTCGCCGGCGACGACCACAGCACTTTCCGGGACGCGCGCTGCTGGCGCTCCTGTTGACGAGCACCGTGGCAGCGTGTGATTCCGGGCCATCCGCGCCGGCCGGGCAGACGGACGATCCCGCGCGGCGCGATTTGCATTCGTACGCCAACAGCGACGAAGTCCGCATCACCCACGTCGAGCTCGACCTGGAAGTGCGGTTCGACGAGCGGCGCCTGCGCGGGTCGGCGATGCTGTCGTTGGACCGCCTGCGAGCGGGCGCGGACACGCTGATGCTGGACACGCGCGATCTGACGATCGCCGCGGTCGAGAGCTGGTCCCCCAACGACGGCTTCGACGCCGCCACCTACTCGCTGGCCGAGGCCGATCCGCTGCTGGGCGCCGCGCTCACCGTGGTCCTGCCGCCGCAGGCGACACGGGCCCGGGTGACCTACGAGACGAGCCCGGTGGCTTCGGGACTGCAGTGGCTGACCCCGGAGCAGACCGCCGGCCGCGAGCATCCCTTCATGTTCACGCAGTCGCAGGCGATCCATGCGCGGAGCTGGATCCCGCTGCAGGACAGTCCCGCCGTGCGAGTGACCTACGGCGCCCGCATCCGGACCCCCGAAGGGCTGCGCGCGGTGATGAGCGCCGCCAACGATCCGGACGCGCCGGCCGACGGCGACTACCGCTTCGACATGCCGCAGCCGATCCCCTCCTACCTGATCGCGCTTGCCGCCGGCGACCTGGCGTTTCGTTCGCTCGGTGATCGGACCGGCGTCTACGCCGAGCCGTCCGTGGTGGAGGCGGCGGCGGACGAGTTCGCCGACACCGAGTCGATGATGACGGCAACCGAGCGGCTGTACGGCCCCTATCGCTGGGAGCGCTACGACCTGCTCGTGCTGCCGCCCAGCTTTCCGTTCGGCGGGATGGAGAATCCCCGGCTGACCTTCGCGACGCCGACGATCCTGGCCGGCGACCGGAGCCTCGTCTCGCTGGTGGCGCACGAGCTGGCGCACTCCTGGTCGGGGAACCTCGTGACCAACGCCACGTGGCGCGACTTCTGGCTGAACGAGGGGTTCACCGTCTACCTGGAGCGCCGCATCGTCGAAGCGGTGTACGGAACGGATCGCGAGGCGATGGAGGCGGTCCTCGGACTGCAGGCGCTGGACGCGGACCTCGAGCGGCTCGACGACGCCGACGAGATCCTGCACGTCGATCTCACCGGCCGCGACCCCGACGCCGGGATGACGCAGGTGCCGTACGAAAAGGGCGCGCTGTTCCTCCGCCACCTCGAGGAGGCGGCCGGCCGCGAGCGGTTCGACGCGTTCCTGCGGGGCTACTTCGACCACTTTGCGTTCCGGAGCATCACGACCGCCGATTTCCTCGCCTACCTGTCGGAGCATCTGCTCGCCGACGAGGCGCTGGCGGCCGAGGTTCCGATAGAGGAATGGGTCCGCGCGCCCGGCCTGCCCGCCGGTGCGCCGCAACCGGCGTCCGAAGCGTTCGGCGCGGTCGAAGCGGCGGCGGGGCGCTGGGCGGGCGGCGAGCTGCGGGCCGCGGACCTGGACACCGCGGCGTGGACGACCCACGAGTGGCTTCATTTCCTCGGCGGGCTGCCGGAGCGGATCGAGCGTGCGCAAATGGCCGAGCTGGATGCCGCGTTCTCGCTCACGGAGTCCCCGAACGCGGAGATCGCCCACCAGTGGCTTCTCATCGCGATCCGCAACGCGTACCGCCCGGCGGACGGCCGCCTGGAACGCTACCTCCTGGAGATCGGCCGGCGGAAGCTCATCCTGCCGCTCTACGCCGCGCTGGCCGCAACGCCCGACGGCCGCGATCGGGCGCGCGCGATCTACCGGCGAGCCCGGCCGGGCTATCACCCAATCGCCATCGGTTCGATTGACCCGCTCCTCGGGTGGGGCGGGTAAGCCGACGTCCGGTCCTCGCGGGCTGCACCAGGAGCCCGTGGCGAAAGCCCCGCTGCAGTCGGGCGGCTTATGCATCCCGCGTGGACACGATGATTCGTACGTAGCGACCGTAGCCGGTCGTGCCGGCCGCGCGCCTTGATGCTGCTCTGTTCGACCGGTCGCAGTTCGACCCCGGGGCAGCCCATACGCGG
This sequence comes from Vicinamibacterales bacterium, assembly GCA_964291605.2. Classification (GTDB taxonomy): domain Bacteria; phylum Acidobacteriota; class Vicinamibacteria; order Vicinamibacterales; family UBA8438; genus WTFV01. The sequence goes on from OZ219745.1 coordinate 241,291, forward strand.
ATTTCCCACCCACGGGCTGCTGGCTTCCGAAGCAGAAGAATCCCCGAGCCGGGAACTTTCTGGTCGACTGTTCGTCCAATTCTTATGTGAGTGGATAACACGCAGATAATTTGACTTCTGTATAGTAATCCCGTAGAGTGGATTCACTCGCGACGCAACAACGCCGCGCCGGGCAGAGGGTCCGGCGCGCGAGGACGCCGAGGGAAGGCGTCGGAAGGAGGAACGAGATGTTGAGCATGACCCGTTGGAACCCGTTCGAGGAACTCACCAGCCTGCATCGGGAGATGGACCGCGTGTTCGGCCGCTACATGGGCGACGAGCGGGGGCGGACGGCGGCGGCCTGGATCCCGGCCACGGAGATCAACCGGGGCGACGAGGGATGGAAGGTCCGGATTGCGTTGCCGGGGATTGATCCCAAGGACGTGAGCATCGATCTCGACGGCAACAACCTGAGGATCACCGGCGAGCGCACGCGCGCCGGGTCGGACGGAGAGGGGCACGCGTCCGAGTTCCACTACGGACGCTTCGAGCGGGCGTTCACGCTCCCCGCCAACGTCGACTCGGAGAAGGTCGGTGCCGACTACGTTCACGGGGTGCTGGAGCTGACCCTGCCGCTGGCGGAGACGGCGAAGCCGCGCCGTATCGCCATCGGCGCGGGCGGCAACGACGCGGTCGAGCACGCCGCGTAGCCGGGCGCACCGCTCTTCACTTCGCACAGCCCGGGGCGACTATGGAGTCGTCTCGGGCTGCGTCGTCTCCTGCCAGGGGATTGACCGCGGGCGCGACCTGCGCGACCTACTTGCCTTCCTGCGCGGCCTTCTCGGCCGCTTCCTTGGCGCGCTTTTCCTCTTCGAAGTACTCGCGCTGCCAGTCGGGCATTTCCTGCGGTCCGGTCACCATGCCGGCGATGTCGGGATCGTGGTCGGTGGGGCGGGGTGGGGCTTCCTGGCGCCGGACCTTCGCCTCGGTGCGCCGCTCGACCTTCATGCGAGCCCGCTCCTGGCGGGCGCGCTCGCGCTGCCGCTTCGTCTGGGTGGGACGACCTCGGTTCGCCATACGTCTCCTCCGGCTTGCTGAAAAGGGTGAGCGCGCGCAGCGCTCCGGGAAATTACAAGTCTAGGAGCTTGCGCCGTAGAATGCAACGGAGTGCGTTCGTTGGGGTGCACGACATCATTGTGCGATGAGGGTCAGGCGGCATTTGCGGCACGTCGCTCCCAGAAGTCCTCGAAGCGGCCACTGAGGATGCAGCAGCGCAGGGCGATGATGGCGTTGGCCCCGGCGACCGTCCAGCGCGTGCCGGCGCGCTTGAGCCGTGCGCCGAGCTGCTTGCATCCGGCCTCGACGACGCCCGACGAGATACACAGGCCCTTGGCGCGGAACTGCGGATAGCGCATGCGGTGTCGGTTCCCGAACACATAGTGGATGCACTTTCGCGCCTCGGGCGTGGTCTCGACATGGATGCGCAGTGCTGCGACGACGGCGCACAGTCGGCCGGCGTCGAGTTCGGTACGGCGGTCCCTGGCCCAACGGTCGGCCAGGTCGGTCCCGGGGCCGTAGATGGCTTTGGCGACGTCGCACAGGTGCTGCTTGGCGTGGTAGATGTCAACGATCTCGATGGCGCCGGGAAACTGCTCGGCGGCGACGTTCCAAATCCACGCAGCGCCGTCGCCGATGACGACCCGGCGGTCCGCGGTGTCGAAGCCGCGCCGTTGCGCCTCGCGATGGACACGTTGGGCGAAGGCGGCCGGCTGTGGGTCGGTGTCGCGGCTGGCCGCGCTCTCGACCGCGGCGTTGTAGCTGAGCGACCCGCGGTCGCGCACGGGCCGGCCTTGTGTGTCGCGCCCTTCGGCCGTCCACACGGTGGCCAGCTTGACCTCGCGGGTCTTGGCCGAACCGTCCGGCTGCTTGCCACCGCGGCCTTCGACCTCGGTTGGGCGCACCGGCACGCCGCTGCCGTCCAGCCCCAGGTACATCGTCGGCGCGGGGCTGGGACGGTTTCGGCCACAGCGCGTTCGTCGGCGGCGACCGCACGTCCCAGGGCTTCGGCGCAGCGCTCGACCTGCTTGGTCTCGACGCGCACCGCGGCCAGTTCCCACAACAGGTTGCTGGCTGCGGCGAAGCTGGAGTCGGAGGCCGCCAGCCCCACCAGCCGCAGCACGCCGGGCGACAGCGACGTGGCGTGCATACCCAGGGTCCGGTCGCGCGGACACACCCCCGTACGGCAGACGTCGCAATGGTAGTAGGCCCGTTCCAGCGTCAGCGGCCCGAGCAGCGTGATGAAGGTCTTCGGGCGGCGGCCGGCAAAGCGCGCCCTTCCGCCGCAGGCGCAAGCCACGGTCGAATCCGAAGGGTCGGCATCGTCCGCGTTGAAGTACTGCGCCAGCGCCTCCGCGGCGAGATCGAGGACTCGACGACGCAGGGCCTGCTCAAGGGCCTCGAAGTCCTGCGCGGCGGCCCGCCGTGGTCCGAGCAGCGCAGCAACTTCAGCCGCAAACGCGGCTACGAACGCGGCGCCGAAACCGTCTTCACGGCCTGGCTCGCCGTGGCGAGCGCTCGACGGTGAACTCTCTGCAAGAGGGTCTCGAAGTCCTGCGCATTCGCGTTCCCCCGTCTGAGGAACGCCTCGACGTCGGCCTTGACCGCCGCCTCCAACGCCGCGAACAGCTCCTCCAAGCCCCCTTTTTCGGCCGCGCGATCAAGCGGTTCGGTCAACTGCGCCTCGGGCATGGTCGGAGTCCTCCCTACCCAAGGAATCGGCCGATCGGCGCTTGCTCAATACCCCCGGTACGGCAAAGCCCTCACTTTCATGTCGTGCACCCCGTTCGTTGGCGCAAGCTCCTGGAGCGGGGGGGATGGGCCGAAACGCCGAGCCTGCGAGGCGTCTCGGGGCGCTAGGAGCTTGCGCCGCAGAACGCAACGGAGTGCGTTCGTTGGCGCACCCCGACGACAGAGGCCGTCGCCGGGTGCGACGGCGCGGTCGTGCGGCGCGGACGCGATCAGAGGCCCAGCTCGTCCGCCCTGCGGGTGACGAACTCGATCGCTTCGCGCGGGGTCGCGTATCCGGCGAGCACGCGATTGCCCCGGAAACCGACATCGGTGATGCCGATCGGGCTGGTGTAGTAGGCGTCCACCGTCATCATGCGTATCCAGTGGAAGAACCCGACGCCCGCACCCAGATCCGAGGGCGACGGCTCGCCGCGCTCGGCGGCCACCAGCCCGTCGAGCAGCTCCCGTTGCTGCGTGTCGCTCGCGCCGACGAACGGACGGTCGTGGGCGCGCCGGGCCGCGGTGTCGAGCCACGCGAGCCCGTCGGTGTAGATGCGCAGCAGGTCGGGGTTCTGACTGCAGAGCAGGTCGATGAACTCGGGCGCCCCCGCGTCCACGGCGCTCCCGCCTCCCGCGTCGGCAGGCACGATCAGCTCGGCGAGGCGGACGACCGTCCGGTACTGGTGGTCGTCGAGCGCAGCCGGCGAGTACCCTCCCGTCTGCCCGCGCGCCTCGCCCGCCAGGGCATGGACCGCGCGCGCCGCCTCGACGTTGAACGCGCCGGCCCCCGCCGCGGTGAGCGCCAGCGCCAACTGCCGCAGCACCTCGCGGCGCGGGATCCGCGTCTCGTCCGCTGCCGTCACGGTGCCGACTCCAGGGTTCCCGCCTCCATATGCTCCCTCGTCCCGCCTTTCACGCGGGCGCCTCGCCACTCTTGGACTTCGCTTCGCTGCGTTCTGCGGCGCAAGCCCTCAGAGCTCACCGCTGCGCATCGCCTCGGCCAGATACTCCGAGGCGCGCCACGCGAGCGCGTTGATGGTCAGCGTCGGGTTCTTGTCGGGATTGCTGACGAAGCTCGCTGCATCGCACACGAACAGGTTGCGCGGGTCGTGCGCCTGACAGAACCCGTTCAGCGCCGAAGTTTCCGGATCGCTCCCCATGCGGACGGTCCCCACCTCGTGGATGATGCTGCCGCCGATCGAGATCCCGGAGGCATCGCGTCTGCCCGGCGCCTGCGGCTCGCCGCCCATCGAGGTGATCAGCTCGCGGAACGTCTCGCGCATGTGCCGCGCCTGGCGCCGCTCGTGATCGCTCCATTGGAAGTGAAAACGCAGGACCGGGATCCCGAAGCGGTCGACCACGTCCGGGTCGATTTCGCAGAAGCTCCGCTCGTTCGGGACCATCTCGCCGCGGCCGGCGAACGAGACACGGGTGCCGTAGTCGCGCCGGGCCTGCTCCTTGACGGCCGTCCCGTAGCCGGCGCGGCGCGCCGACCCCACGAACGAGCCGATGCCGGGCATGCCGTAACCACCGCCGATCTCGATGTGGTAGCCGCGCGGGAAGCCCAGCGCCTGCTGCCGTTCCCAGCCCCACCAGGGCATGTAGAGGTGAGCGCCGCCGATGCCGTCGCTGTTGTAGCGGGGGAGGCCCTCGAGGGCCGGAACCGTGCCGCCGATATCGAACCCGACCGTGTCCATCAAGTAGCGGCCGACGATGCCGGAGGCGTTGGCAACCCCGTCGGGGTGCCCGGCGGTCTTCGAGTTCAGCAGAAGGCGGGCCGACTCGCAGGCGCTCGCTGCGAGGACCAGCACGCGGCAGCGCACGCGCCGCTCCGCACCGGTGCGCTTGTCGATGTAGACGACGCCGTCGACCTTCCCGCTCTCGTCGGTGGTGATCGCCCGGGCCATCGCCAGGTCGATTACGACGAGCCGGCCCGTCTCGAGCGCCGGGAAGATCTGCGTCTGGCTCGCGGAATAGTTCGAGCCGGTCACGCAGCCGCGCCCGCACTGTCCGCAGTAGTGACAGGCCGGCCGGCCGTTGATCGCGCGGGTGATGACCGCCCGGCGCATGGGGATGCAGGGGATGCCCATCCGTCGGCTGGCGCGCTGGATGAGCAGCTCGTGCGCCTTGGGCGGCGGCGGATCGTGGAAGATGCCGTCCGGCGCGCTGCGGATCCCCTCGCGGCTGCCGACCACGCCGATGAACGTCTCGGCCTTGTCGTAGTAGGGCGCGAGATCCGCGTAGCCGATCGGCCAGTTCCAGCCGAGGCCGTCGCGGTCGCGGGGATTGAAGTCGTAGTCGGAGAACCGCAGCGAGATGCGGCCGTAGTGGTTGGTCCGGCCGCCGACGATCCGGGATCGGAACCACCAGAAATCCTCGGTGTCGTCGGCCACGGTGTAGGGCTCGCCGTCGAGCTCCCACCCGCCGCTGGTGGTCGTGAAGAAGCCGAACGGCTTCCCGCGGCCGAAGTAGCCGCGGCCTCCTTCATCCGCGCCCCGATGATCGTAGTCGTACGGCCAGTGATGCTCCTTGAACTCGGCGTAGGGGTCGAGCATCGGCCCCGCTTCGAGCAACGTGACGCGGATGCCGAGGCCGGTGAGCACGTGCGCGACGGTGGCTCCGCCCGCCCCCGAGCCGATGACGACGACGTCGGGCACCTCGGTGCGGGACTGAACGGATGGCATGGCGATCTGGTGTTCCTGCCGGGCCTCCGGGACGGGACGCTACGAAGGGCGCAACGACGGGAAGCCAAATCCGGACGGCGCGCCGGGGGCGCCGCGGCCGAGCGGCCACCCCCCGCACGCTACCAGCGTGGTTCGCGACGCCGGCCGCCGCCATAACCGTCGTCGGGCGGCCCGTCCGGCCGCGGCGCGCGCGGTCGGGCCTCGTTGACCGCGAGCCGGCGGCCCTGGAACTCGGTCTGATCCAGCTCGCTGATTGCCTTCTGGGCGTCCTCGTCGTTCACCATCTCGACGAACGCAAAGCCGCGCGGACGTCCCGTGGCCCGATCCGTCACGATATATACCGAATCGATGGTTCCGAACTGCGAGAAGAGATCGCGCAGATCGTCCTCCCCCGCAGCGAACGGAATGTTACCGACGTACAGCCTCCGACCCATCCGTGGACTCCTTCCGTGTCGTCCCATGCGGTTGCGGCTGGCCCCCGCCAATCCATCGCAGCGAAAATCATCCGAGGCGGGACGGCCAACCTCGTCTGGTCTCTTGGGTGCTCGATGGGGGTAGAGCGAGCGGGTCCGCAACTGCAGTCTACGGCCAGCCTACTCCCTGACCGTGCAGAATGCAAAGTCCAGTCACGTGTTGGGGCCCCGCGCGGTCACCCGCCGCCGCCGGCGGCCACGGGTTCTCCCGGCACATGCGCTACCTGTGCGCCGTCGTAACGTCCACCGCGCCGCCCCCCTTCCGGCATGCCGCGAGCGACGACGCGCCCCTCCTGGCGGTAGCCGTGGAAGTGGAACGGAATGCCCTCGCCGAAGTAGGGCCGCGTCGAATCCTGTAGGTGCAGGTGCACGTGCGGCTCGCTGCTGTTGCCGGAGTTGCCGACCCGTCCGAGCAGTTGGCCGGCGGCGACGTGGTCGCCCGCGGCCACGGCGACGGAACCCGGTTGCAGGTGTCCGACGAAAAGATACTCGCGCGGGGCCACCTCGATGCCCACGTGGTTGCCGAGCCCGGCCAGTCCCCAGCGCGTCGCGCCGATCGCAACCTCGGACTCGCCGTCGTGCGACGCGAAGACGACGCCGGCGGCCGGCGCGTACACCGGCAGACCGTAGGCGTGGTAGTCGTCGAGGGCAACGCCGTCGGTCCGGAAGGTGCGCCCCTCCCGCGTGACGACCAGATCGTAGGCCCAGCGCTGGTCGGGCAGGAACACGTGGTAGTTGACCTCGGAGGTCGCTCCTCCCCAGGCGACGGTCAACGGCTCGTCGAGGGGCAGGCGGAACGGCACGCGGCTCGGCCGCTCGTCGTGCGACGAGGGGTACGGGTCGTAGACAGGGAGCGTGAAGATGACGGCGAACAGACCAACATAGGCGAAAAGTTGCCAGATGTTGGCACCGTGCTTCCAGCGGTGGGCCGAGCGGAGCGAGGCGACGAGCAGAATCGCGGTCGCCAACGCCAGGACGATCGGACCCGCGTACCAGAGCCAGAGCGCCACGTGGCCCGGCCGCGCCCACAGCGTCACGAGCTGCAGCACGTGCGCCGCGAGCACCACCGGCACGACGCGCACCCAGCCATCGACCGCCCGCCGCTCGGCCGGGTCGGGCCGTGGCAGCGGACGCAGAGGACGCCGCGGATGCCAGCGACGATCGGACATCGAGCTTCCCGCGTCTCTATGGTAAGCGCTAGGAGTCTGCGCCGTGAACGGTGCAGACTCCTGGTCAGGCCCGGCTGGGCGGCAATCGGAGCCGCAGGCGACGATTGTCGGGCTAGGACTGCCCGTGCCCCACAACTTTTCGCTGGACTTCATGAAGCCACTTCGCTACTGTAGCCAGCGTGGAGGTGCAGAATCAGGTCGGGCGCAGCCTGCGGGGCAACCTCGCCCGACTGCGCGACGTGGTGAACGAGACGGTCTCGCAAGGCGTTGACAGTCTCGGGCAGGTCGCCGACCACGTCTGTGAAGCGTTCGATTTCCGTGATGGGCGCGGCCGGTTGCAACGCGCGAGTTGCTGCGCGGCGCTGACCGACCTGGAGGCGGCCGGCCACGTCTTGCTGCCTCGATGTCGGCGCTCTGGCGGCGGTGCGCGCCGTGCGCCGCGTGTATTGGCGCACCCGGTGGCGCCGGCCGTGGACGTGCCCGACACGGTCGGCGCGCTGCGGGACCTGACGCTGGTGCTGGTGGAGACCGACGCGCAGCGCCGGGTCTGGAACACGCTGATGGCGCACGAGCACCCGCGCGGCGCCGGTCCGTTTGTGGGCCCGCAACTGCGGTATCTGGTGGACTCGGCGCATGGCTGGCTGGGCGGCGTCGGGTTCGCGTCGTGTGCGTTGCGCCTGCAGGCGCGCGACGCCTGGATCGGCTGGGATGATTTGGGCCGGCGCACCCACCTGCACCGGGTGCTGGGACTGTGCCGGTTGCTGGTGCGCCCCGGCATCGGGTGCCGCAACCTGGCCTCTCACCTGTTGGGCCGGGCCGCCCGCGCGGTCGGCGACGACTGCGAGCGTCTGCACGGCTATCGCCCCTGGCTGCTGGAGACGTTCGTCGACGAGACCGAACAGACCGGGGCGAGCGTGCGCGCGGCCAACTGGATTCGGGTGGGTGAGACCTGCGGGCGCGGGCGCGGGGACCGCACGCACGCGGCGGCCGAAACGCGCAAGGCAGTGTATATGTACGCCTTGGAGCCGGCGTGGCGCGCACGCCTCGCGGCGCCCGCAGCGGGCATCGTACCGCTGGCGGCTGGCGACGGGCTCGACGCCGCGTCGTGGGCGGGTCACGAGTTCGGCGGGGCGCGGTTGGGCGACGCGCGGCTGAGCGCGCGCCTGGTGCAGAGCGCGCAGCATATGGCAGAGTCTCCGATGCGCGCCATCACCGGCGCCGCAAACGGCGCGCGCGCCTTGGTCAAGGGCCATTACCGGCTGATCGACCAGCCCGCCGACAGCGCGGTGACGGTCGACAACATCCTCGCGCCGCATCGCGAGCGCACGCTGCGCCGGATGCAGGCGCATGACACGGTGCTGTGCATCCAGGACGGCACCCGGTTGAATTTCACCCGGCGCGGGCAGACGCAGGGGCTGGGGGCTATCGGCTCGAACCAGACCGGCGCGGTGGCGCGCGGCCTGGAGTTGCACACGACCTTGGCCGTCAATCCCGACGGGGTGGCCCTGGGCGTGCTGCGGGCCGCCTTCGACGCGCCCGCGGACCCGGCGGCGGAAGCCGAAGACCCGCCGCGCGCGAAGCCGCGCGAGGAGCGCAAGTCGTTCCGTTGGATCGAGGGACTGCGCGACTGCGCGCAGGCGGCCAAGCCCTTGTCCGAGACCCGCGTGGTGTGCGTGATGGACCGCGAGGCCGATTTCCTCGACCTGTTCGTCGAGCACCGCACGGCTGCTCCGCAGGTCGACCTGCTGGTCCGCGCCAAGGCCGACCGCGTCTTGGGCAGGGTAAAGACGCCCGACGGACAGAGGGTCTCGCGCCGTCTGTTCGATACGGTGCGCAACGCGCCGGCCCGAGGCGCCGCCCAGGTCGAGGTGCAGCGGCTGAGCGCGCGCGTGAAGGCCAGCAAACAGGCCCGCAAGGACCGCCGCGAGGCACGGGTCGCCGACGTGACGCTGCGTTACCAGCAGGTGGCGCTGCCCTGCCCAGACGCCACGCCCGTCGAACTGTGGGTCGTGCACGTGCGCGAGGAACAACCGCCGGCGGCGGTCGAGCCGCTGGAGTGGTTCCTGCTGACCACGTTGCGGGTGAGCAGCCCCGACGACGCCGCGCGCATTCTGCAATGGTACGCCCGGCGCTGGCGCATCGAAGAATACTTCCGGGTGCTCAAGTCGGGCTGCAAGGTCGAGGAGTTGCAGCACCACTCGGCCGAGCGGCTCGAACGTGCCATGGCCATCAAGATGGTCATCGGGTGGCGCATCCAGTTGATGGTCCAACTCGGCCGCGAGGTGCCCGACCTGCCGGGTGACCTGCTGTTTTCCGATAGCGAGTTGCGCGTGCTCGCCACCTTCGCCCGCTCACGCAAGCTGCCGCCGCCGGCGCGCCTCGGCGACGCGGTCGGTCTGGTCGGGCGCCTCGGCGGGTGGCTCGGACGCCAACGCGACCCGCCCGGCGCCCAGTTGTTGTGGCACGGCTACACGCAATTGGTTGCCATGGCCTTTGCCTTCGAACTGCGGGACGAATTCGGATGACCTCACAGCATTACAAAGTCCAGCCCACGAGATCCGGGGCACGGGCAGGGCTAGGAGCCCGTGGCAAGAGCCCCGCTGCATTCGAGCGGCGATGCATCCCGCGTGGACTGCGTTGCTCCTCGGTCGAATATGCCCAATATGGTCCCTCGTCGCGCCGCCACGCGGGCGCCTCGCCGCTCTCGGTGCGACGCGGGGTTTCACCACGAACGCCCAATCTAGATCGTCCACTCCCATCCGAACGCGTTCCGCATCGTCCAGAGTAAATACCCCTATAGAATAGGGCTACTGGGACGAGGCCGCCCGTGGTACTGTTCAGTTCGGGCCAACTCGGTTCGCCCCATTCCAGGATCGAATTGTACACGGAATAACACATGGACTACCCCGCCGACAGCCCCCGAAAGACCAAACCCAGGGGTCACCATCCCCACCAGGCCCTCTCGGCCGCCTTCTGCCGCACCGTCGCCCGCCCCGGCAGATACTGCGACGGCAACGGACTGTACCTGCACGTTGAGCCCTCCGGGGCGCGCCGCTGGGTGCAGCGGCTCGTCGTCCACGGCAAGCTGCGCGCGCTCGGCCTCGGCAGCTTCGCGCTGGTGCCGCTGGCACAAGCCCGCGAGCAGGCCCTGGCCAACCGCAGGCTCGCCCGCGGCGGCGGCGACCCGCGCGCCGGCGAACGCCGCGCCCCCGGCATCCCGACCTTCGAAGAGGCGGTCGACAAGGTGCTCGCCATCCACGCTCCGGCGTGGAAGGCTGGGGGCAGCAACGCGCAACGGTGGCGGGCGACGCTGGGCGAGTACGCATACCCGCGTCTGGGCGGCAAGGGCATCGACCGGGTGACGAGCGCCGACGTGATGGCGGTGCTGCAGCCCATCTGGACGCGCAAGCACGCCACGGCGCAGCAGGTGCGCCAGCGCATCGGCGCGGTCATGAAGTGGGCCATCGCGCAAGGGTACCGCAACGACAACCCGGCGGGCGACGCGGTCACCGCGGCGCTGCCGAAGCGGCCGGTTGCGGTGCGGCACCAGCGGGCGCTTCCGCATGGGGAAGTCGCCGAGGCGATTGCCGTGGTGCACGGCTCAGCGGCGGGAGTGGGGCTGAAGCTGGTCTTCGAGTGGCTGGCGCTGACGGCGTCGCGTTCCAGCGAGGTTCGGCTTGCGACCTGGGGCGAGATGGACATCGCCGCGCGGGTGTGGACGGTCGCTGCCGCCCGGATGAAGACGGGGCGGGAGCACCGCGTGCCGCTGTCCAAGCGGGCGGTCGAGATCCTCGACCAGGCCCGGCGGCTTCTCGCCGCTTCGACTGGGGTTGCGCCGGCGGGGCTGGTTTTTCCGAGCCGGCGCGGCAAGCCGTTCCACGACGCGACGCTGTCGGGGCTGCTCAAGGCGTTGGGCATCGGGGCGGTCCCGCACGGTTTCCGCTCGTCGTTCCGGGACTGGGCGTCGGAGCGGACGGACCACCCGCGAGAGGTGATCGAAGCGGCGCTGGCGCATGTGGTTCGGAACCAGACCGAGGCGGCGTATGCGCGCTCGGACCTGTTCGATCGGCGGCGCCGGCTCATGGACGACTGGGCGGCCTATCTGGACGGGCACGCGACCGACGCAACGCGGCACTGATCCACCGGCGCCGAAGGTTTGGCCGCCTGGCGAAATCAGGGTGCGCCGCCGTTATCGACTCGCGAGGCGGCGGCGTACGCGGCGCTGGACGTGACGGAGCGGGCCCAGCGGGCCGCCAAGGAACTGCGGGCGAGGGTGCTCGCCGCCGCGCGGCCGGCGCACCCCGCCGCGGGTCGCATCATCGGTCGGTCTCCGGGGTGTCGGCCTGGGCGAGCAGCCAGTCCACGACGTCGAAGACCGTGCGGGCGTGTTGCCAGCCGGCGCCTGGGCGATGCGTCAGGCGGAACAGCCAGCGTCCCGGATGCTCGTGGCGCGGTCCGCCCTTCGGTCCCGTGGGCGAGCGGACCCACGCCGACATCCCGCCCGGCAGCCGGAACGCGTATTCCCCGTTCGCGGCGCCGGACGGCGTCCAGCCGCCGAAGCGGACGCCGGCGACGTCGCGGACCTCGACGAGGCGGCGAAGCGTTTCCAGCTCCAACGCCGACGCGCCGTAGTCGTTCGCGGTCGTCATGTTCGCGGCGCCAGCGAGCGCGTGTCGATGCGTCGGGCGTCGTCGGTGGGCAGGGCGATGACGGGGCGGTCGTCGCCGGCCCGGAACGCCAGCAGTTACTCGGCGCCGTCCAGGCGCGCCGCTTCGATGACGGTCTGCGCCTGATGGTCATTCTGTTCGACAGCGTATCGCACGGACGACGTATCGGCCGCAGTTCCGGGTTACTCCACGACGGTTCGTCGAACCACAGATGCGCCGCCAGCCAGGCAACCGGGGCGACGACGGCGAACATGTGCAGGGCGCGTTGACGCCACGCGGGGCGGGAACGCCCTGCCGACGATCCCGGTTGTCTCGCTCGTCCGCGACCCCGAGCCGCGGACATGCCCAGGCCGGGGACGAAGACGGCCCTGCACGAAACCGAGTTGCACGCGGTGCTCGAAGGACGCGCCGCTCACGTCTCGTCGCCCGGCTCGCCCGTTGGAACCGGGCGCCACCGCCAGGCCTCTTTGCGGGTCGTCGCGTCATGGGCGGTGATTACGCGGGCTCGGGGCCGCCCCCGCGGCATGCAGACTGCGGCCGGCGATCAGCTTGCCGCCGGCGATGGTCGGTGCGGACAAACAGCGGTGTTCGGTGTGTAATCGAGGAGCGGTGTCTCCCGGGCGAGCCGGACGAGACCGGCGGTCACCGTGTCGAGCCTGGATGACGTCCCCGGGATTGGGCATTCAGGAGCAGGCCTTCGCAGGCCAGTGGCGCGCCCTCCCGGACTGCGGTCGGTCAAGGCGCGCGACCGGACCGTGCGCAGCCGCCGACGTCTTTGCGGTCGATCTGGTCGAGCGGGCTGTAGCCCAGCCGTTGCGCGTGGGGCGCTCACTCAGCCGGTCGCGCGGCGCCGGATTCTCGGGCATGGCGTCGGCGACCGGCGCGAAGTCCGAGGAGAGCGGGCGTCATTCGACACCGGGCCGTACGCCGAGAGGCAAGGGTCGCGCCCCGTGGTGGTGCAAACCGCTTGAGAGCGCCGCAGGGACAGGGCGGCGGGTCGGTTCGGCAACGGTTCTTCAACAGGGTTTTCCACAGTTTCCGGGGATGACGGCTTCGCTGTCCGAGTTCACGTTGTCACGATCGTGTGATGTAGGATCCGCCAACGCCCTCGTGGGGAGGGGCAGGGCGCTCATGCTGGGAGTCTGATGACCGAATCCCCACGCGGTGGTGTGTCGGTCGGCTCGCGCGTGCGTGGTCCGGTCCTCGCCCCTGGAAGGACTGGCCGGCACGGTTACGTTCGACAAAGATCGGACGGACTGCATGAAGTTCGTGTCGACGGCGGGCGCTGGCGCGGCCGGCGACCAATATTGGTGACGCGAGACGAGGTTGCACTCGTCCCTTGACCAGAGTTCGCTACGCGCGCCTGGCAGCGACAGCCGGGCGCGTTGGCAAAACAAGGAAACATCACCTTGGTGTCCGCCGCGGGCAATGCATCCGTGCGTGTGAAACGCGCCGGCAGGTGGAACAGGTTCTGAGAGTGCACTGGTATCCCCGCTACGTCCCGGTCGACGCGCAACGCGCCCGAACCGTCTCGGAGATGAACCGTCTGGTTGCAAGCGGCGTGAAGGTGCAGCCGGTGGAGTTGCGCGGACGAACGCTCGCCAGCAGCTTCTGGGGCCGGCGCTGGTGCGAGCACGTCGAGTCGTTCTCCGAGTATGCGGCTCGTCTGGCGCACGGCAGGGCCTACCTGCGCAACGGCAGCGTGTGTCACCTGTCCATCGAGCCTGGCGGGGTCGACGCGCTGGTGATCGGCTCGGCGCTCCACCATGTCGCGGTCCGCATACGGCGACTCGAGAGCGCGGCCTGGATGGCGATCCGGACGGCGTGCGCCGGGCGGGTGGGCTCGCTGCTCGAGTTGCGCGAGGGCCGCCTGTCCGAGGAGTTGTCCGAGGTGTTCACCGATCGCGACAGCGGTCTGTTCCCGCACGCTGGAGACATCGTGGCGTCGTGCGACTGCGGGGACACAACCACGATGTGCAAGCATGCGGCAGCGGTGCTCTCGGGCATCGGCCGCCGGCTGGACGAGCGTCCGGAGTTGCTCTTCCTGCTGCGCGGCGTTGACGAGACCGAGCTGATCGTGCGCGAAGCTGCGCGGTCACGCGACACGGTGGCTGCCGGCAGCGTCGAATCGGTCGCGGCAAACGGCGCGGCGACGTCGAACGCAGTTGAGTCCAGGGCAGTGAACACCACCGGACCGGCGGAGTCGAAAGCGTTTCCTGCCGACGCCTCGAGGTCGATCCCCACGGCGACTGCATCGCGTCCAGTCAAGAAGACGCTCACCTGGCGAGATCCGATCCGAGCCGGCGCCCGCCGACGCTCCACGCCAAGCGACCTCGCCGACGAGGCGGGCGGATTCGCGCCCACGGGAGAGCTGGTCGCCGACTTGCGCGCGCAGTGCGGCTGCCCGGTCGCCGAGTTCGCGGCACTGATCCAGGTCACGCCGACGACGGTGCGCCGCTGGGAGGCCACGCGCGGCGCTCTGAACCTGCATGCCGCTCCCTGGGAGGCCTTGCGGTCGCTGTACCAGGAGAGCCGGGCGCATCAGGGACGAGGTTCCTGACCCTGCCGGGGCCGCGCCGAGGTCGGGGTCCGCGGGCCACGGAAGTTCGCGAAAGCGGCCGACGCCGCTGGCGGGACGGCATGCTTGCCGCGCGCCCTCGCGGTCGCAAGTGACGTGGCGGCAGGCGGGATTTTCCCAATCCGGTTGCGTGGCCCGACGGCGTGGCCGAGCAGGGAATTGCGCGCGTGCCCGGTCAGTGCCGCCGCCGAGCGCAACGCGGCCGTACGCACGAACAACTTCGGACCTGTGGAAGGGGCGGGAAGGCAGCGGCCTCCGGCCGGCAGGCCTCGTTGATGCGCATGCCGACCATGACGAACGCGGCTACAGTGGAAGCTGTCATGGTGGCCCGTGCCCCCGACGGTCGTCTCGGCGTCGATGTGGGCCCGATCCCGCAGATCCTGACGCGTGAGCGGCTGCAAGAGGCCGCAGCCGAGTACGAGAGAGCCTTCCAGATCGGCAGCAGGGCCCTGCCAAGCGACTTCGACGGACGGATCGAGTGGATCCGGTGGCCGACGCCGGGACTGATGGCCAAGGTGCACCACAGCGACGCGAGCCCTGGAATCACGGGCCTGGGGCGTCACGCGGCGTACGGGTTGGCCCTCGTGCGACTGAAGACGGGGAAAACGGCCCGCAGCCATACGCCTGATGGAGCGGGTGCTGTAATGGAACCCGAACGACAATCAGAGCATTCGCTTGATCATCGGTTCGGAGTACCTGCGTGCCGGAAACCGGGCCAGGGCCGGGAAGGTCCTCAGGGAACACGCCGACGAGTACCCGCCGTACCGCTACGAGCTCGGCCTGCTGCATCTGCAAGAGCAGCAGTGGGCCGAAGCGGCGACCAGCCTGCGCCACGGCTTCGTCGACAATCCGTACATCGCGGAAATCCTGTGCGGCAATCCGGGTCCGATGCCGCTTCGAATCCGGGTCCACGCCGAGCGCCAGATCGAAGCCCGCATCCGCCGAGCGGGGTTCTGCCCGGGCTCCGGCGTGAACTCGAGCACCTGCGCAACGAAACGGTCGTCTGGCTCCGGCAGTTCGAGCCGGGCAGCAATTCCGCTGACGCCAACCGGCTGCTGGACCGCCTCCGAGCGGAGCGGCCTCCAGGTCCGCCACCAAGTGAAAACGACCCGTTTGCCGGCACCGAGTCGAACATCTCGCGCTCCGAGAAGCTCGCTCTCTTGAACGCCGCCGAGCGGGAGCGCGAGTGAAGTGACCCGTTTCCCCGCACCGAGTCGAACACCTCGCGCTCCGAGAAGCCCGTCCTAACCGGTCGCACCGAGCGGAGCGACCCGGCACCGCCACCGAGTCGAACACCACACGTCCCCCGAGAAGCCCGCCCGCACCGGTCGCACCGAGCAGATCCGGCAACCGAGTCGAACACCTCGACGCCCCGAGAAGCTCGCCCTCACGAACGCCGCCGAGCGGAGCGGCCCCCGGTCCAGCACCACGCCGACGCCGCTACCGGGCCGGCGCGCCTCCCCGAGTCGGCGCGCAAGCAGCCACGGACCCGGAGAGGGGAGGCACAACGGACGACAATTGCTCCAGCGAACGCGGGCGGACGGGCGGAACACGGGCGGGCAAGGCAACGCCTGTGCATTCCTGCTCCCCGGCTCCCACGCCACCCGTCTGCGACCCCGAATCCGCGACGCTGCGGGCCTGACGGCCCCCACCTTCAACCCGGCCCGTTCGGGCCATTCCGCTCCGGAGGACACACGACCCATGCCCATCAAGGACTTGCTGCGCCCCGAACAGCTCGCCGCGCTGCGCCGCCTGCGCAAGCGCATCGTCAACCGCACGGCCATGCGCCGCTATCGCGCCGACCCGCTCTACTACAAGCGGCTGTGCGCCGGCGTCGACCTGCCGCTCGAATCCGGCACCTGCGGCCGTCTGGTGAACCGCTCGAGCGGCGAGCGCTGCTACCGCTGCTGGCAGCGCCGCCAGTGGCTGCTGAACCACGCGATGACGCCGTACGAAATCGCGGTCGCGGGCACGCTCGCCGACGAGATCGAGCACGACGTCGCCGACCGCGAGCACGAAGACGACCCGCACACCGGCGCCATCGTTCCCTGCTCGACGCCGTCGACGACATGCTCGCACCCGCCGTCCCCTGCCTGCGCTGGTAGCGCCGGCGACGCCACCGCCGGCGACGCCCGGGCGGAACATCTCGCCCCCCGCGGCGGGCGGGCGGGGCGCTCACAGGCGCGCCTGTGGGGCTCGGATTCCCGATGTGCACAACAACGGTCGACCGAGTCCGGAAACCGTCTCCCGGGGCATCCTCGCGGGCCGCGGCGGCGGAGCTGCAATGTGTCGACGCCCGCGGCGCACGTGCTTGACCTTGGCGTAGGATTCCGCGCCTTCCCCGCAAACAACCCGTCGAGCTGTCCGGCCGCGCCCTCGTCGCCGACACCGTGGCCGACACGCCGTGCGCGTTCCTCCCGGTGCGTTCGGCCCGGCACGCTGCCAGCCCCACGAAGCCGTTCATCAGCGAACAGCTCGCGGCAGCCGAGCCGCGGCGGTCAGGGCCGCGTTCCAGCCTCCGCGCGCCATCGACTACGACCTGGTGCATGCCCGGCAGGCGCGGCGGTTCCTCGACAGGGTCGTGGGATTCACGGTCTCGCCGCTGCTCAGCCGGCGGCTGCGGGCGGCCCTGTCCGCCGGCCGCGTGCAGTCGGCGGCGCTGGCGATCCTGGCCGCGCGCGACGAGAAGATCCGGGTCTTCCGCCCGGAGGAGTTCTTCGGGGTCGACCTGCTGTTGTGGATCGACGGCGCCGAACCGGTCCAGGCGTCGCTGGTCGATGCCGACGGCGGCGTCGTTCGTTTCGACGACCCCGGCGAGGCCGAGGCGCTGGCGGCGCATCTGGCGTCGGTCGCCGTGACGCTGGACGAGGTGGCGCACAAGGATGCGTCGCAGCGGCCGAAGCCGCCGTTCACCACGTCGACGATGCAGCGGCGGCCTCGTCGCGCCTTAAGCTGGTGTCGGACACGATGGCGATCGCGCAGAAGCTCTACGAGGCCGGGAAGATCACCTACATGCGCTCGGATGCGGTGATGATCGCCCCCGAGGCTCAGGAGGCCGCGCGCGGCTGGCTGACGGCCGCGTTCGGCGAGGGAGCCGTGCCGGCCGAGCCGCCGCGCTACGAGTCGAAGGAAGGTTCGCAGGAGGCGCACGAGGCGATCCGGTCTACCGACCCGGCGGCCGGCCCAGAGGGCATCGATCCCGGGCATGCGCCGCTCTACGACCTGATCCGCCGCCGGCTGCTGGCGTCGCAGATGACGCCGGCGCGGATCCGCCGTACGACCTGGAAGCTGTCGGCGCCGGGTCCTTCCGGCCAGCCGGTGCGCCGGGTCGCGCAGGGGCGCGTGGTCGTCGACCCGGGGTTCCACCGCGTGCTGCCGCCGGCCTCGCTGGCCGATGAGCCGCCGGCGGTGCCGGACCTGGCGGTGGGAACGGTCCGGGCGCCGGGGAGTGCTGCGCCGCAGGTGTCCTCGTCGTGGACGAAGCCGCCGCCGCGCTATACCGAGGCGTCGCTGGTGGCCGAGCTGGAGTCGGCCGGCGTCGGTCGCCCTTCGACCTGCGCGAACACGCTCAAGACGCTGGTCGATCGTCGTTACGTGCTGCTCGACGGCCGCGTGTTCGTCGTGACGCCGCTGGGTCGGCTGGTCTGCGCGCGGTTGCGGCAGCATTTCCCGAAGGTCACCGACGTGGGGTTCACGGCTGAGCTGGAGAAGCAGCTCGACGAGGTCGCCTCCGGGCGCGCCGGCATGCATCCGTTGCTGGACGGCTTCTACGGGAAGCTGCGCGGCGAGCTGTCGGACGCCGAGAGCGACCGCACGTTCGTTCCGCCGAAGCCGGCGGTCGTCGACCGGCCGTGTCCGGGCTGCGGGGGGCCGACCGCGGTGCTGCTCAAGCGCGGCCAACTGGTGCTGGCGTGCCGCACGTGTCCGGACCCGGAGGAACTGGTCTGGGCGCCGAAGAAGGCGAAGCGGTCGGCCGCGAAGAAGGAGTCGTCCGAGAAGGCGGCGTCCGAGCAGGCCGCTGCCGACCAGCGGCTGCAGTCGCGTTGCGGGTCGTGCAGCGGGGCGCAGCAACGCTGGAAGGTGGCCGGCGGCTACGTGCACCTGTGCGCGGCGTGGGCCCGCGTGCGGGGGTGTGGCGTTCGAGGCCGGGCGCGGCGACGGGGCCCGGCGTGGCGGTGCTCGTTCCAGGTCGGTGGTTCGTCGGGGTTGACTCCGGCGGGTCGGACCTTCGCCTTCGGGGACTGCGGCTGGAGTCGGGAAATGGACCTTGTTTTTGGAAAAATTTTAGCAAGTGCAAACGGCACCATTCTGGTGCATTTCCAGACCGTCAGGATATTGACATCCTATGGATATTGAGCGCGCTTCCTGTAGATATCTAGAGACTTGGGTCTGTAGACCCAATCCCAGGAAAAATTTTAGCAAGTGAAAATTTCGCCTTTTTTTCGTAAAACGTACTCTCTGGGTGACAGGTGCCCTGTTCGGACTTTCGCCCCTGCGGAAGCAGCGTTTCCGGACTCGGCGGGGTCCACGAGAACAGCAACGGCACGATCCGGGTCGAGGTACGCTGCGTGGACGCCCCCGCCCCGAGCGCTTCTGCGCACCCCGGATACGCTACGACCGCGACGCGCTGGCGCCGAGAGCCTCGACCATCCGGATCTGCTGGAGCTTCTCCAGCGCCTCGACGGCACCCGGCATGCCTTCGACTATCCCAAGACGGAAGACCTCCGAACGGTTCGAGCCGTACCGCGCCGCAAGATCATCGCAAGCCTTGACGACCGCCGCCGCCACCACGCCATGACGAGACCCGCCCGAATCTTCAAAAACAGTGCACCACGGTTGCAACAAATCGCGAAAATCGGCGAGCGACCAGCGCAATCGCCATTTCGACTGGGGTCAGGATCGAGTTCGTTCGTGGGTCCAGCAAAGATGCCCCAGTCCGGAAACGCCCGGAGCCCGAACGGGCAATTGGTGAACGCCTGTCGATCGGACCCCCCTGACCCCGGTAACCCGGCCAGCTCGCCGAAAGGGACCGTCGCATCAGCCTCAAGCCTACGGGACCAAAGGCCGCACACGTCCGGCACGTACACGCCAAAGCACTGCGAACAAGCAACTTGCAAAGCAGATGCAGCCGGACGGGAACGCACCGGGAGGGGTCCCTCGAAGAACGCTCCAGCGAGCCCAGGCCGAAAGCACGAAAACAGTGCACCATTTCACCGTACGTTCACCCGAAGAGGGCACTGTCGTGCAGGCGTACAGAGATCAGAGATCCAGAGGGGTGAGCGACCCCGGTTCCGGCGTCGCTCACCCAATGTTTTTCCCTGCGGGAAGGCTGGATCCGGCGGAGCCGGCAGAGTTGTGCACCATTGGTGAACAGAGGATGAACGGTCCGCATCGCTCCGCGACCGGTAGGTCAGCATCGGTGAACGATCGGCGAAAATCCGCCGCGCGTGCCAAGCGAGCGCTCGGCCGCCGTCAACGGCCGGTACACTGCCTTCAAGATCCACCTGGACAGCCGGATTCCAACGCCAGTTCCGCAGGCGCCCAAGCGCAGACCACCACATGCCACGACCACCGTGTCAGCACCAGACACGACATCGGCGAGCACCCGCACCGAGCCGTACCCGCCATGGGATCCACTGTTCCACTACAACCTGCCGCCGGTTCCCGGCGAGCAGCTGACGACGCGCGCGGTCGAGAGGCACTGCCAGTTCGTGACCGCAGCACTCGACGCGCTGCGCGACGCGACCCGCAAGCTCGCCGCCCCATACGCGTCATTCCAGACGGCCACGCTGATCGAGGCCCAGGCCAGCTCCGCCATCGAGGGCATCGTGACGACCGTCGGCGAGATGATCGAGCACATGGACAGACCGCGCCTGACGAACGGGGTCGACCCCTGACACCCACGACGCGTTGCGCGACTACGACAGCATCATCGACGCCTGGCAGCACCGCGGTCGCGAATCCGTCAGTACCCGATGGCGGTCAGGGCGTGTTCGACGACCAAGGGCCGCCGCATGCCGGTGCGCCGCGGACAAGGACCGTGATCGCCGGACCGCGAGGAATCATCTACACGCCGCCGCTCAGGACGCTGGAGATCCCGGCCGGGCCTCAATCATGGTCGTCTCGGGCCCCGTATGTTCCATAGAGATCCTGGATGTCGGCGATGTCGGTCCCGGCGCGCCGCAGCCCCGTCGAGCATCGCGGTCCGCCTCGGCGACGCGATTCCCGGCGCCCCCGAGCGGGCCGCTACCCGCGTCGTCACCGAGCACCTCGAGCTTCCAACGCCGCGGACGGGTTCTCGCCTCGCACGGTTACGCGCACTCGAACGACGGCCTGCACGCATGCGACGCTGTCACATAGTCCTGTTTCTCTTCCTGTGGATCGTCCTGCCCTGCGCCACCCCGGCACCCGGCGATGCCGCCATGGCCTTCGCGCAAATCGCCGGCGGCGTCGCTCCCCGCAGGGGATCACGGCCCGGATCGACCCCGCGTCGACGATAGGATGTCCGCCGCCGCAGGCGACGGCTACGGCGCGCTGACCGGTCGGCCGCGGGTGCGCGCCGTCCGCACGGACACGCCGCCGAACATCGACGGCCGCCTCGACGACGACGTGTGGCGCACGACGGCGATGCTCAGCGAGTTCGTGCAGCAGTCGCCGCTCGACGGGGCCCCGGCGACGGAGCAGACCGACGTGTACATCGCCTACGACCGCGACCACGTCTACTTCGGCTTCTACCTGCATTACCACGACCCCGGCATCATGCGGGCCACCCGGGTAGATCGCGACTAGGCGTGGCAGGACGACCTGATCGCCGTCCACCTCGACCCGTTCATGGACCAGCAGCGCGGCTACCTCTTCGACCTCAACGCCTACAACGTGCAGGGCGACGGCGTGATCAACACCAGCCTGCAGGTTCAGGGCGACCCGTTGCCCGACCGGTCGTGGGACACCCTGTTCCACAGCGGGGCTGAGATCGTCGGGGACTGCTACACGGCCGAGATGGCGATTCCCTTCAAGAGCCTGCGTTACCCGCAGCGGCCGCCGGGGGCCGAGCACCGCTGGGGGATCCAGATCGTCCGGGAGATCCAGGGCAAGGACAAGGAGATCGCCGTCTGGGCGCCGATGTCGCGCGACGTCCGGAGCTTCATGGAGCAGATGGGCGTGCTCGAAGGGATGACGGACCTGTCGACGAGCCGGAACCTCGAGTTTTTGCCGTCGTTCACCGCCGTTCGCTACGAGGCGCTCGATGCGGCCACGGGGCGGCTCGCCAGTCCCGGTACGGACCCGGAGGCCAGCCTGAACGTCAAGTACGGCATCACGTCGAACCTGACGGCCGACTTCACGTACAACCCGGACTTCTCGCAGATCGAGTCCGACCTGCCGCAGATCGAGGTCAACCAGCGGTTTCCCTCTTCTTCCCCAAGCTGCGGCCGTTCTTCCTGGAAGGGTCCGAGATCTTCAACATTCCTACGCCGTCACCGGTCAACCTCGTGCACACGCGCACGCTCGTGGACCCGAACCTCGGAGCGAAGCTGACCGGCAAGGTGGGCCGGACGACGCTCGGCGTGATGCTCGCCGACGACGAGGTGCCCGGCCGGTGGGTCGAGGCGGGGGAGCGGGGCTACGACGAGAGCGCCCGCGTGCTGATTGGGCGGGCGCGCTACGACCTCTACGCCGAGTCTCACATCGGCGCGGTGGTCACCGACCGCTCGTTCCTCGACGAGTACAGCCGGGCCGGGGGCATCGACGGCCAGTTCCGGCTCGGCCGGGCGAGCCGGCTCAACGTCCTCGCCGTCCAGTCGCAGCACCGCGACGCGGAGGGCCGGGAGCGGACCGGCCCGATGTGGGGCGCGCTGTTCCAGCACGAGAGCCGCACCTCGTGGCCTCGGCCTTGGCGTCGCGCATCGACCCTGACTTCCGCACCGATGTCGGTTTCGTGCAGCGCGTCGATCAGCAGTTGGCGGGCGGGACCGTGCACTACCGGTGGTGCCCGAAGAGCTGGATCGTCAACTGGAGTCCTCGCGCCGGCTACCAGATCGGCTTCAACCACGACGGTGTACGGGAGGACCAGGTGGGTGACGTCGGCCTCGACTTCGACTTCGCGCGGAACCTGATTCTGTCCGTGGAGGCGACCCAGGCTCTGGAGCGGTACGGAGGCGTCGATTTCAACCGTCGCAACTACGAGGTCGAGGCCGAAACGAGCACGAGCCGGCTGTTCTCCGTCGGCGGCAGCGTGAATTGGGGCGACGCCATCTTCTACGTCCGGTCGAACCCGTACCTTGGCCGCGGCTCCGCGGTGGAGGTCTTCGCCAGCATCCGGCGCGTACCGAGGTTCACGGCGCAGCTCAACGTCGTCACCAGCCGCTTCCACGACATCCGGGCGGGAGACGCCGAGGTGTTCGACGCGCGGATCGTGCGCGCTCTGAGCAGCGTTCACGGTCACCGATCGCCTTCTGCTGCGGAACATCACGGAGTACGATTCGTTTGCCGGGACGCTGGGGACGAACCTGCTCGTCACGTACCGCATCAACGCGCTGACCGTGTTCTACGCCGGCTACGATGACCACTACCGGCAGGGGAACCTGATCGACCTCGCCGGGGACCGCTACTTCCCGACGAGCGCCCTGCGGCCGACGAACGCGTTGTTCACCAAGCTGCGGGTTCTGTTCCGATACTGAGCGCTCGAAAGAGGGTCGCGGGCAGCGTGCACCGCAGCAGTACCGCCGGTGACGCCTCCCTCCCAGGCGCGCGTAGAGAGCGATCGCGGAGCACGTCGTCGGACCGGCGTCCGGGGACACTGGATCGTTCCCAGGGGTACACCGGACCGGCAAGTGCGCCCCGTTGTGCTCGCCCTCGTTCGGATTGCTTTCTCATTCGCGCCGGCCGCGGCGCAATCCGGCCGGATCGCCGGCGACGTGCCCGACGCGACGGGCGCCGTGCTGCCGGGAGTGACGGTCACGCTGTTCGGCGGGCCGGGTGAACCGAGGGTTTCGGTGACGGACGGCGCGGGCCGGTTCGTGTTTGCCGGCCCTGCCGCCGGGCGTCTTCCGGCTTGGCGCCGGCTTGAGCGGTTTCGCGACGGACACCGTCGATGGCGTTGTCGTCGCGACCGGGCCGGTGGAGGTGCCGCTCATCACGTTGGCCGCTGGCCGGCCTCAGCGACACCGCTCGTCGTGACCGCAACGCGCACCGAGGAGCCGCTACGGGACGTGCCCATGAGCATCTCGGCGTTCAGCGGCACGGACATCGACCGGCGCGACCTGGAGGACGTGGCGGAGCTTGCCCACTGGACACCGGACCTCACCGTGGTGGACCGGGGCGCGCGGGGCCGCGACGTGCTGATCGTGCGCGGTCTGCACCCGACTCGCTGAACGGGTCCGGGGCCGGTGACACCGGCGTCGCGACCTAACCTCGGCGACGTGCCGTCGACGTCGAGCGACATCGAGCGGGTGGAGGTGCTGCTCGGACCACAGGGACGCTGCACGACGCGGGGACGCTGGCCGGCGTGGTGCGATACCTGCCTCGCCGGCCGGACACGGAACGTGGCGCGTTCGACCTGCGCATGGACGTCTTCGGACTCGCGCACGGCGGATCCTCAGGCTCCGACATCGGCCTCACCTTCAACGTGCCACTCGTTCGCACGAACGGCGTCCGACTCCAGATCCTGGGTTCGGGGGGACCGGGCACGTCGGCGGCGGTCAGCGAGAAGAACGCCGGTGACGTGCCGGACGAGTTCGTCAGCGCGTTGCACAAAGTGATCGATACGATCACCAACCGTCGGCAGGGCGCCACGTCTCAGTTCAGTGCGCCGATGGCTCCGAACCGGACAGGCGCGCCGGAGCAGCCTGGTCATCCAGGGCTTCCCGAAGCGGTCTTCACGGTTCAGGCCTCCCTCAGGGCGTCGACTGGATTGATCCTGAGCGCGCGGCCGGCGGGCCCGATGCAGGCAAGCAGACACGCGGCGAGCATCACACCGCAGATGTCACGCCAAGATACCCGGCGTAGAGCGCAACCTCTTCCAGGGACCGGTTCTCTGCCACGAACAACAACAGCAGGGCGGCTCCGGCCGCGATGCCACTGCCCACGAGCACCATGGCGCGGGACAGGATGCCAGCCAGCAGATGGCGAGGGTTGGCGCCCAGTGCCGCACGCAGGCCGATCTCGCTCGTCCGCCGCGAAACGCTGACGGACACCAGCGAGAAGATGCCCAGCGCCGACAGAAACAGCACGAGCGAGGTCACCCCCGCCAGCGCGCCGACCTGCATGGTCAGGCTGACGTCCCGCTGTCGGATCCATGCGTTCAGCGGCCACGCGTCCTGGACGGACAATCCGGCATCGACGTCGGTTGCAATGACCGGCAGACGCGCGGCGAGCGTGGCCGGATCGCCGCGCACGCGCACAGTCGTCACGAACGGAGAGAGCGTTCCCGCCGAGGCCGCGTGAAACACGTACGGTCGTTCGCCGCCCCAGTCGTCAGGGTCCAGACCGACGTCGCGCACCACGCCCACGATCTCGAACCACGGCTCTGCCGCAGGCGCGTCGGGTCGCGCGGACGACGCGGGATACCGGAGGCGAGCGCCGACCGGCGAACCCCGTCGCGGAGCGCTTGAGAACTTGCGCGCGAACGCCTCGTTGACGATGACCGTTCGGGCGCCGGGGCTGCGGTCTCCCCCGTGGAAGCCACGCCCGGCGACAAGCGGACGATCGAGGGCTTCGAAGAATTCGGGCCCCACCTCCGACGTCCAGAACACATCGTCGTAGGCCGGCCCCGCGCCGCGAGAGGACTCGACCTCTCCGAATCGTGTCCTCGGCGCCGACCCAGGGGCGCGGTCGCCAAACGCGACCGCGACAACGCCAGGTTCCTCGGCGATGCGTCGCTGGAACTCCCCGAACGTCCGCGCCCGCCGCGCCTCGAACGCCGGCGATGGCCCCGCCGCGATCCAGACCTCGGGTGTATTCACCGATCGTCTCGTCAAGACCGCGGCCGGCTGGCGGTTCGCTCATCGTACGCTCCGTGGGGACGGACCAGCCCAGCCTTAGCATAGATACCTGCAGGATGTTCGTGCTCCAACCCCTGCCGTTCAATCGAGCCGTAGCGTCGAGGCCGGACTCGCACCGGCGGCGCGCCTGGACGCAAGGTAGCTGGCGATGATCACGAGCACCCCGAAGCTCGTTGCGACGAGCAGCGTCATCCAGGGATGGGACGGGGCGACACCTTCAATCTCGCTCGCGAGCGCGCGAATCAGGCCGGCGCCGCCTAGACCGCCGAGCACCAACGCCGGAACCGCCGTCCCGGCCGCGCGGAACACGTACGATCGCACGACGTCCGCCGTCGTCGCGCCCAATGCCTTGCGGATCCCGATCTCCCGCATGGCGCGCCGGCTTAGATCGGCGATCAGGCCGTAGACGCCCGTCAAGGCGAGCAGGCCCCCCAGGGCGGAGAAGGTCAGGCCGACGAGGACCGTAAAGCGCAGCAGTCCCGTCATCTCGCGCACCCACCTGGCGATCACCCACGGTCCTTCGACGGGCTGACGGGGGTCTTCCGCCCATATCGCCTGCCGCACGCTGGCCGCGAGGCCCGTGGGGTTCGCCGTCCTCGTACGCATCATCAGGTACAGCCACGCCGGCGTCTGCTGGCGCACCGGCCGGTATAGCGTCGCCGTGGGAGGCTCATGAGGGACACGGCGCACGTCCGCCGCGACGCCAACGACCGTGAGCCATGGATCGGACGAGTCGGTGCGTCCTGCCCGCAGTTCCCGCCCCAGCGGTTCGCGGTCCGGCCAGAGGCGCTCGGCGAGGGTACGGCTGACGATCGCGACCGGCCGGGCGCCCTCCGCGTCCGTCGGCGCAAAGCTCCGACCGGCCAGCATGCGAATGCCGTGCATCCGGAAGTACGCCGGCGTGACCGCTCGTGCGAAGACGTCGTCCAGATAGGCGTTCCCCGCGGTTCGGTCTTCCGCGCGCGTGATCGGTGTCCTTTGCCAGTCCTGGTGGAAGGGAAGGTCGATCCCGCTCGTGGCAACGACATCCGGGATCGCGCGAACGCGGTCGATCACGCGCTCGAAGAAGGCCGCACGTTCCGGCGCTGATGGGTACCGCCGTGCGTCCAGGTTGAGCCAGACGCTCACGAGCCGTTCGGTATTCAGCCCCATATCGACCGATCGGAGCTGCACCAGCGAGACCGACAGGACCACGGTCGTGACGACGAGCGCCACCGCCAGGGCGAGCTGCGGAGCCAGAACCGCCGTCCGCACCCTCCTGTAGCGCGGCGCGTACGTCGTGCCCCGCGACGCGTCGCGCAAGGTCGAGTCCAGCCCGACACCGCCGCCGGCCAGGAAGGCGATCAGGCCGCACAGCAGCACCATGACGAGCACCGCGCCAATTGCCAGGGCGCCGACCCGGGCATCCACGGCTATCGCCTCGGCCGCCCCCGGAATGCGGGACAGGAGAGGATCGGGCACCACCGTTCGAAGCACCGACGCGCCGGCCGCGCCGAGGCACAGTCCAAAGACGCCGCCGACCGCGCCGAGGAGCAGCCCTTCGGCGAGCGCCTGTCGGAGCAATGCGCAGCGCGAGACGCCCAGCGCGGCGCGCACGGCGTATTCCTTGCGTCTGGCCACGGTCAACGCGAGCATCGTCCCAGCGACGTTGACGATAGCCAGGAGGAACAGGACGACCGCCGACACGAGCGCGACCTGCAATCCCGATCGGAACGCCCGGTAGTGGGCCGCCTGCGCACGGGTAGCGGATGCCGAGGCGACGCGCTCCGCGGTCCCGTGCCGTAGCGCGAGGACATGCACCATGTCCGACACCCGCGTGCGGGCCGCCTCCGGCGTGATGCTCGGCTCGAACCTCGCCAGCACGGTTTCGAGCGCACCCCGGCGTCTGTCCGCAGGCGCCTCGAGTGGCGGCCGCAGCGGCACGACAACCTCGAGCCGGTTCGAGAACAACCAGAACTCCGGGGCCAGGACGCCAACGACGCGGTGCTCGCCGCTGTTGCCCGCCAGAAACGGGGGTCCGGCCAACTCGATGGACCGGCCGACAATAGCCGCATCGGCACCGTAACGCCGTTGCCAGAATGCGTGGGAGAGAAGCACGCTGCGCGGGCCGCCCGCCAGGTACTCGTCGCCTTCGAACGCGCGACCGAGGGCCATCCGCGCGCCGAGCACGTCGAGCAGATCGTCCGTGACGCGCGCGGCCAGGATCGGCTCCGGTCCTTCATCGCCGAACACGCTGAAATCGAGTACCGAGTACCCGGCGAGACGTGCTTCGGGAAGGCGCTGCCGCCAGTCCTCGAACGTGGGCAGCGAGACCCACACGCGCCGTCCGTCCGCGTCCCTCGCTTCGACCCGGTAGAGCCGTTCTGGCTCCGAGAACGGCAGGGGTGCGAGCAGCACGGGCGTGACGACGCTCAGGAGCGCAACGCCGGCACCGAGGGTCACCGTGATCGTGAGTGCGATCGTCGTACTCAGCCGCCAATGGCGTGCGAGCGCTCGCCCGCCGTACCGGATATCTCGCCAGAGTCGTTCGGCGGAACCCCAGCCCCAGGTCTCGCGCGTCAGCTCACGGATCAGGGTGACGTTTCCGAAGTCGCGGTGCGCGGCCAACCGAGCGGCCTCGGGGGGAAGTCCCTCGGCGATTCGCTCGTCTGCTTCTTCGGCGAGGTGGAACCGGATCTCCTCGTCGAGCTCCGCCTCTTGCCGCCGCCGACGCCACAGGGAGTGCACCCGGACACGGAATTGCTGCCACATCGCCATGCCTTATGTAGACACTCTACTCAGAATTGCGTAGCTTGTCTACAAGAGGATGCAGCGTCCCGTCGCGTTCCTCTGGTCTCTCAACCCGCAGTTCCGGACTGACGGCGCCAATCACGACTACCGCTGACGCCGCAGCCGCAGCATTCGATTCCCGCCCCGTTGAAACTCGTACGCCACCGGCTCGACCGTTGCGTCCGCGCCTTGCGATCCGAAGGCGTCGACGACTCCCTCGACATGCGGTGACGGCGTTCCGCCGATCTGCAGAAGCGGAAAGACCCTGACCTCCGCGGCCACCCGCAGCATCTCCTCGAGCGCGCGGATGTGGAAGGCCAGATCGAACTGCTCGCTGTACAGGAAGAGCAGAGGGGAGGACAGCGCGAAGCTGCGGATCGTCGGATCCCGGATCGAGTCGAACGCCTGCCGGGCCGGGAGATAGATGACCGGATTGGTCACCCACTCCACGGTATTGAAGAACGCCGAGCGGGTGTCGCCCACGACGCCTGCCACGTCCCGCCAGGTGTCAACGGCGATGCGGAGGCGGCGGCCGAGGGCATCCGCCGGCGAGCCGAAGAGCAGGCGCGCGGCGCTCTCGTTGAGGATCGCCACCGGCCGGGCATCGGGTCCGTCACGACCGTCAAAAGGCCGTCCGGCGGACAACGGAATGCCGAGGGTGGCGAAGTAACCGAGCGTCACGTCCTGAACCGGGACACGTAACGCCGTCTCGTCATCGCTGGCGCGCGTCTGGACAAGCGCCGGCACCCCGTTCGACAGCAACGGTGCGGTCGAGGCCGTGGTCCGCCGCACGCCGGGAAGGGTGCCGAGCCGCTCGACCAGCCGCTCGAAGAACGCGTGCCGATCGTCCCCCGAATCGAACTCCGCAGTGGGCAGCGCCAGGCTCGCGACGGTGATGTTCGAGACATCGAAGCCCAGCGGCTCGTCCTGCAGCCGCCCGAACGAACGGACAAGCAGGACCACGGCGACGAGCAGCACGACGGACGCCGCCACCTGGGCCGCGAGCATGCCGGTCTGGCTCCAGCGCCCGAACGCGGTCGTCGACCCGCGTTCGCCGCCGGTCCGCATCGCTTCGTTGGGATCCGTCTGCACCGCGCGCAAGGCGGGCACGATACCGCTCATCAGGGCCGCCGCACCCGTCACCACGCCGGCGAAGACCAGCGACCGTACGTCGATTCCGATCGACGCGGCCGGCAGCACGCCGAGCGGATTCCACGCCGCGAACAGACGGACGGCGACCATTGCCAACCCGAGGCCGCAGGCCCCGCCGATGGTCGATCCGGCCGGCCCTGCGAGCAAGAAACTACCGAAGCGGTCGGCGCCGCCTGGACGACGATGGCGACCACGACGATCGTAAGCGGATCGTACGAACTGACGCCGTAGAGGAGGCCGGTCACAATCGCGGCAATTTGCGCGGGGCAGCCAAGCGGGACGGCGGCGGTGGTCCCGCCTCCGTCAGTCCTGACGCAGGGCGATGATAGGCTCGACCCGCATTGCGCGGCGCGCGGGGAGGTAGCACGCGGCCACGGCGACGGAGAGCAGCAACGCCGATCCGGCGGCGAAGGTCGCCGGATCCAGGGCGCCGACCCCGAACAGCAGGTTGCGGACGGCGTGACCGACCCAGATGCCTCCGAGAAATCCGAGCGCGACGCCCCCGCCGCTCAGCGCCAACCCCTCGCCGACGACCATCCGGAAGATGTTGCCGGTATCGGCGCCGACCGCCATGCGGATGGCGATCTCCTTCGTGCGGGTGGAGACGGCAAACTGAATCAGTCCATAGATCCCGATTGCCGCCATCAACAGCGCGGCCGTGGCGAAGCCGACCACGATGGACGTCTGGAAGCCGCGCGGCGCGTAGAAGGCCAGCAGCCGCGACTCCAGGGTCGACACCCCGTACAGCGGCGCATGGGGATCGAGCCGGCGCACCGCCGCCTGCACCGTCGCCGCCATCGCCAACGGATCGTCGCGGTCAGTCCGAACAATCAGGAATCCGGACCCGGACGGGTTCTGGCCGACCGGCTCGAACATCTGCGGTATCGGCTCCGTCTCCAGCCCCTGGCGGCGCATGTCCTCGACCACGCCGACGACGGTCAACCAGGGGCCGACCGAATCCGCCGGACCCCGCTTGAAGCGCCTCCCCACCGCATCGTCGCCCGGCCACAGCCGGCGCGCCAGCGCGTCATTGACGATCGCCACCCGTGGCGACTCGGGGCCGTCACGAGGCATGAGGAAGCGTCCGTCGAGCAGACGCGTGTCGAGCGCCTGGAACAACCCGGCGCTGATCTCGTCGCTGCGGAACTGCAGACGTGCGGACACGGCCTCGCCGTCGCGTTCCGTGGTGAGCGTCCGTTCGGGACTGCTGCTGATGAAGGCGTCGCTGATGAAGCCGGCCCGCTCCACGCCGGGTATCGACTCGATCCGCTCCAGCACGCGGCGATACAAGCTCGCTCGTTGCGCGGGGGCCATGAGCGCCGGGGCGCCGAGCTGCATCGCCAGAACCCGGTCGGGCCGGAAGCCGGGATCGACTCCCTCGACCTGCCACCAGCTTCGAATGAGTAGACCGGCGCCCACCAGCAACATGACCGCCAGCGCCACCTCGGCTACCAGAAGCGATCGCCGGATGGTCCGGGCGGCCGTTCCGCCGACGACGGCGCGCAGGCTCGCGTCGCCAAAGGGCCGTGCGTGCCCGCGCCAGAGGAGCGCGGGTGCTATCCCGACCGCCGTCCCCGTCAGCAGGGACAGAGCCAGCGACCAGCCGAGCACGCTCGCATCCAGGCGCACGTCGTCGAGTCGGGCCAGCTCGACCGCGCCCAGCG
This sequence comes from Vicinamibacterales bacterium, assembly GCA_964291605.2. Taxonomy (GTDB): domain Bacteria; phylum Acidobacteriota; class Vicinamibacteria; order Vicinamibacterales; family UBA8438; genus WTFV01. The sequence continues at coordinate 272,213 of OZ219745.1, forward strand.
AACGAACGAGACCGAGGCCGAGCACCGCCAGCAACGTGCCGAGCACCCCGGCGCCCACCGCGAGCGTCACGCTCTCGGTCAGGTGTTGGCGCATGATCCGGGCCGGGCTCGCGCCGAGGGCGGCCCGCAGGGCCACGTCCCGCGCACGGCCGAGGCTTCGCGCCAACCAGAGGTTGGCGACGTTGACGGCCGCGATCAGCAGCACGCAAATCACGGCGGCCATCAGCATCCACAGCGCCAGACGGGACCGCGATCCGACCACGTGACGACTCAGGGAAACGACCCGAACGCCGCGGTTCCTCTCGCCGACCGGCAGTTGCGCGTCGAGGCGGCGCGCAATCGTGCTCATCTCCGTCTGCGCCGCTTCGACGGTGACGTCCGGCTTCAGCCGTCCGATCACGAACCACGAGTCGCGCCCCCGGACCCTGCGGCGGGCCTCCCAGTCCGGAAACAGCGTGTGGGGCTCGAAGACGTCGGCATCCAGGCTCGCGAGCCCGAACCCGTCAGGCAGCACGCCGACGATGCGGGACGCGTGTCCGTCGAGCTCGACGGACGCGTCGAGCGCGTCGAGCGAACCGCCGAACCGGGCCTGCCAGAAGCGATGACTGATGACCGCGAGCCGACGACGCTCCGCCGCCTCGTCGGCCGAGAAGCTCCGTCCGTGCAGCGGCCGCACGCCGAGCAATGAAAATAGGTTTGGCGACACCCTGGCCCCGCGAACCCGTTGCGTCTCACCGGCGTGCGTCAGCGTCAGCGCCACGCTGTCGAAGGCCGCGATGTCCGTGAAGCTCCGACTCTGGCGTCGCCACTCCCCGATGTTCCAGAAGGCCGACCGGTTCTCTCGAACATCCTGGCTCGGCGTCTCCGTCCACAGCATCACGAGCTCGTCCGGCGACCGGTACGGCAGCGGTTGGACCAGCACGGTGTTCAGCACACTGAACATCACGACGTTGACGCCGATCGCCAGCGCCAGCGTGCCGGCCGCGACCGCGGTGAAGGTGAGGCTCCGGCGCATCATTCGGACCGCGCCGCGCAAGTCCTGGAGCAACCGCTCGGCGGGACCCCAGCCCCAGGTCTCGCGCGCCAGCTCGCGTATCAACGGGAGGTTGCCGAAGTCGCGCCACGCGCCCGCGCGCGCCTCTTCGGGAGACACTCCCGCCGCGATCCGTTCCTCCATCTCCTCGGCGAGATGGAACCGGATCTCCTCCTCGAGCTCCGCTTCCTGCCGCCGCCAGCACCAGAGCGAGCGCAGGCGGACGTAGAGCTGCCGCAGCATGGTGTGTGCTCCTAGTCCGCGGGGCGCAGCACGCGCGCCATCGCGCCGGTCAACTGCTCCCACCGTGACTGCTCCACCACGAGCTGTCGCCGTCCCGACGGAGTGAGCCAGTAGTACCTGGCCCGCTTACCCTTGTCGGATTTCTTCCATTCCGCCGCGATCCAGCCCCGCCTCTCCAGCCGGTGCAAGGCGGGGTACAACGAGCCGGTTTCCACGCGGAGGGCGTCTTCCGACACCCGCTGGATGTGCTTGGCGATCGCATGGCCATGCGATGGGCCGTAAACGAGCGTCCGCAGGATGAGCAGGTCCAGCGTTCCGTAGAGCAGATCGACCCGGTTGTCCGCGGTTCCCATGTTGCATAGAGAGTCTACTGCATATTGAGTAACTTGTCTACAGAACAGTCCCACTTTCGCCCAGCAAACTGGGCTTCACGCCCGACGCCGGGAGTCCGCACCGAGACGTTGCGACAGGCGAGATCGGCCGGGCAGCAGTCCTCCTGAAGCGGCGACGGCCGGCCGTAGGTCGCCGCGAGGCCAATGGCCACCCGAACAGCTGACGATTCGCAGCGAGGTCGACGCCACGCCCCCCGACCGATCGGATCCTCAACGGCAAGAACGGTCGTTGATCATCGGCGTAACGATGTCTGCATCTACCGCATCGTACTCGCGACGGCGACGCCTCACCGAACGTCCGGTGAACCGCGCTGGCGGCGATCGACGAAAGCTGTAGACCTGGAGGCCTCTACTCCGCCCGGAGGACCGCTACTGGATCGAGCGTCGTTGCGCGACGAGCCGGAAGCCACGCGGCGGCCACGGCAAGCGCGACGAACAGGACCGGTACTGCCGCGTACGTAAGTGGATCCCAAGGACTGACGCCGAAGAGCTGTGAAGACAGCGACGACATCAGGACCGCGGCCCCGACCTCCCCGATGACGATGCCAAAGGCAGCAAACGCGAGGGCCTGCCGAACGAAGCGCGCTCGGACGTTCGTGCGCGTCGCGCCGAGCGCGAGCCGAATGCCGATATCGCGCTGTTGGCGCGCGGCCGTGTAGGCAACCACGCCGTAGACTCCCAGCATCCCCAGCACGACGCCGAGGGCCGCGAATCCGAGTACGAGCACGGTCGTGAAGCGCGGCCGGCTCACGGCCTGCGCCATGACGTCATCCACCGCCCGGATCCGACTGACCGGCGTTTCGGAATCGAGGGAGGCGACCACGGCCCGCAGACTGTCCGCAACCAGTGCCGGGTCGCCGCTCGACTGCACGATCAGCGTCATCGCGTCGATAGCGCCAACGTGCTGCGCCAAGGGAAGGTACAACGTCGTGCCTTCGCTCGCCGGCCCCTGCCAGCGCACGTCCGCGACGACGCCGACCACCGTGCGCCAGGGATCGGAATCCCGCTCACTCCCCGGAAACGCAATTCGCTGCCCGACCGCGGTCTCGTCTGGCCACCACGTCTCGGCGAGGCGCTGGCTGACGAGCACGACCCGCTGCGCGCCGCTCACGTCAGACTTGGTGAAGGGACGGCCAGCGATGATCGATACCTCGAGCGTGCGCAGGAAGTCGGCGTTTACGGCCGTTCGCAGATCCGCCCAGGGCCACTCTCCTCCTTCGGTCGCCGGATTCGGCCGTCCCTCGATCCTGAACACGCTGCCGCCACGGACAGCGCCGAACGGCTGGAAGGTGGTCGACAGCCCTACGCCGCCAACGAAGGGAAGCGCGCGAAGACGCCCCTCCAGGCTCGCGTAGAAGTCGAGCCGGACGGCGTCGTTGGGATGACGTACAGGCGACGGCGCGACTTCCGCCGCGACAAGACGATCCCCGCTGAACCCGACGTCGACACCGACCTGCACGGCCAGGCTCCTGGTCAGCAGAACGGCACTGATCACGAGCATGACGGCCGCCGCGACCTCGGCCGTGACGAAGATGCCGAGACGGCGGCCCGACGCGCCGCCGACGGTTCCCCGCAGGCCCGCCAACGCCGCGTGCTGGCCCAGCCGCGCCGCACGAAGCGCCGGGAGCGTCCCCGCGGCCAGCGCCGTGCCGAGTGAGACGACCGCGGCAAAACAGAGAACGAGGCCATTGACGCGAATCCCCTCAGCGCGCGGCACGTCCGCTGGAAGGAGGGCAACCAGCGCTGGTACGCCGGCATGCGCAACCGCCAGGCCGGCCGCGCCGCCGAACAAGCCGAGAAGCGAGCTCTCTGTCAGGAGTTGTCTTGCAACGCGGCCCCTACCTGCGCCGAGTGCAGCGCGCAGCGCCAGTTCACGCCGTCGAGCGGCGGCGCGGACTTGCTGCAGGTTGGTCAGGTTCACCGTGCCGATGAGCCAGACGGCGACGACCGCGCCGAGCAGCAGCAACAGCGTCGGACGCACCTCACCCAGTCGGTCCTCGCGCCACGTCCGCAGGCCGACGTCCGTGCCGTGGTTGTCCGGCATCCGCCATGGGAACATGCGGCCGAACTGCGGGCCGAGCGCCCGGACCTCGGTGATTGCGGCGTCCAGCGTGACGCCGGGACGGAGCCTGCCGACCAGGTGAGCCATCCGCGCCCACAGGCCGACCCGGTTCGTCAGATCCACGGTCATCGGCACCCACAGGTCGGCGGCAGGGAACTCGAAGTCCGGCGGCATGACGCCGCGCACCGTGTGTATCACGCCGTCCAGCAGCAGCGTTCGGCCGACCATTGCGGGATCCGCGCCGAAACGTTGACGCCACAAGGCGTTGCTGAGGATGGCGGATGGTTCCGCCCCGGGGCGCTCGTCGTCGAGACCGAATCCTCGACCGAGCACTGGCGTCCTGCCGAGACGGGTCAGCAGATCGCCGGTGACGGACACGACGCTCAGCCGTAGTGGCTCGTCGAGACCGGTGAGCGTTCTGTCCTCGGGCGGGAGATAGGCCGCGACGTCGAGCGTGCGTGCCCGCGCGCGCAACTCCACCAGCTCCCCGATGTAGGCGATGTTCACGATCCTGACGAGCCGCTCCGGTTCGGCAACGGGTAGTGGCCGGAGCAGAATGCCCCAGACCACGCTGAAGATGGCCGTTGTGGCCCCGATGGTGAGAGCGAGCGTCGTCACGGACATCCCGGCGAATCCGCGGCTGCGTGTCAGGGCGCGAGTGCCGCACCGTACGTCCTGCACGAGTTGATCGAACCATCGCCATCTCCAGACCGCGCGGACATCCTCCCGGAGCAGCGGCACGTTGCCGAACGCGGCACGAGCCGCTCGCACCGCCTCCTCCGACGACATCCCCTGCTTCAGGTACTCGGAAGCCTGCTGGTCGAGATGAAATCGCAACTCGTCGTTGAATTCGCGTTCCAGCCGTCGACCCCCGAAGAGAGCACGCAGTCGCGCGCGCAGGCGGTACAAGCAACGCGATAGCAACATCACGCCTCCTCGATGACGAGGTCGATCGCACCGGAGAGCCGGCCCCCACGCCCCAACCTCCCGCTGCAGGTGCGCCCGCCCCGACTTGGTCAGCGAACAGAACTTCCCATGCGTATGCCTCGACGGTCGACAGTACAGCCGGGGATTGTAGATTGTCAAGGCATCGGATTCCCGAGGAAACCCTGGACGACACGCGAAATGACACTGGTGAAGCGCCCGTACTGCGCCCGGCACCGGTCCCCGAAGTCGAACCCGTGCGTCGGCCGGCCCGGCCTCGCGCAGCGCGCCGACCGCGCCACCCGATTCACTCACACTTGTAGAACCCCTGCGAACCCCGGGTCTGTGACCCCAGCGTGTTGAACCGGCGGTAGGTCTCGTGCTGGACGGCGTTCGCGCTGTCGGCGACCGGGCGTTGGCCCCTCGACGCGGATGTTCTTCATTTATTTTGACAATCTGAAGAAGGCGTGGCACTATACCTTTAGCGAGACAAAAGGAGACCCGATGACCGCCGACCGAGCCGACGTCCTGCAGGGCACCCTGGAGCTGCTGGTGCTGCGCACCCTCGCCCTCGAGCCGATGCACGGCTGGGGGCTGGCCCAGCGGATCGAGACCATGTCGGGGGACGTGTTCGCGATCCAGCAGGGAACCTTGTATCCGGCCCTCCAGCGCATGAAGCGCAAGGGCTGGGTTGAGTCCGAGTGGCGGGTCACGGAGAACAACCGCCGGGCGCGCTACTACTCTCTCACCGGCGTCGGACGGCGGCAGATCGCGACGGAGCGTGCGGAGTGGGAGCGGACCGTGAACGCGGTGAACGGCGTGCTGAATTGGGCCGGAGGGACGAAGTGAGTCTGCTCACCGACCTCGTCCAGAGATGCCGCGATGTCTTCCGCGGCGGGCGCGAGGACGCCGAGACACAGGAAGAACTGCAGTTCCATCTGGAGATGCAGACCGAGAAGAACCTGCGAGCGGGCATGGACCCGCGTCAGGCGCGCCGGCAGGCGCACGTGCGACTGGGCGGCGTCGACGCCATCCGGGAGGCGGTGCGGGACGCGCGCGGGGCGCGACCGCTGGACGACCTGTTTCGCGATCTCGGCTACGCACTACGGGGCGCGCGTCGCCATCACGGTTTCACGCTCGTCGCGGTGCTAACTCTCACCCTCGGTATCGGGGCGAACACCGCCGTCTTCACCGTCGTCGACAACTTCCTCTTCCGCCCGCCGCCTTTCGAGCATGTCGAGCGCCTCGTGAGCATCCGGGACGTGAACCCCGCCCAGGGCTGGATGGCGGAGGACAATGTCCCGGCATCGCCCGGCAACTTCCTCGACTGGCGCGAGCAGGGCCGGTCGTTCGACCACCTGGTGGCCTGGCGCAACTGGTTCTACTCGGTCGCCGGTCCCGAGGATCGCAACCCGATTCCCGAGCAGATCCGGGGCGTCAGGATCTCGCCGTCGTTCTTCGCGATGCTTGGTGTGCAGGCGGCGCATGGCCGCACCTTTCTTCCCGAGGAGGAGGCACCCGGCAGGGACCGGGTCGTCATCCTGAGCGACGGACTGTGGCGGAGACGCTACGGCGGCGACCCGACCATCGTCGGAGAAACGCTCCTGATGGACGGGCGTCCTTTCACGGTCGTCGGGGTGCTGCCGCGCGACTTCCACTTCCTGCAGACGGACTTCGACTTGTGGATGCCGTTCGCGGTGGACGAGGATTTCCGCGGCCGCGACGAACACTCGATCTCGGTCTGGGGACGCCTCGCCCCCGGCGTGTCCCTCGAAGCCGCGCAGACGGAGTTGGACACCATCACCCGGCGGCTCGAGACCGCCTATCCCGACACCAACGAGGGCTGGGGCACCGCGCTAGTACCGATCTACCCGCCGAGCTACGGCGGCGCCATCGAACGAGCCCTGCTCCTGCTCCTGGGCGCGGTCGGGTGCGTGCTGCTGATCGCCTGTGCCAACGTCGCGAACCTGCTGCTCGTCCGCGCCGGCGCGCGCCAGCGGGAGCTGGCGCTCCGTGCCGCGCTTGGCGCGTCGCGCGGTCGGCTCGTGCGCCAGTTGCTGGTCGAAAGCGGCCTGCTCGCCGTGCTCGGCGGCGCCGGCGGGCTGGTGCTCGCCGCCGTCGGGGTCCGGCTGCTGGCGCCGCTGCTGCCGGTCATCGGCACCTACACCCACCCGTCTCTCCACATCGACCTCCGGGTGCTGGGGTTCATGGTGGTCGCCGTGCTCGTGACCACGGTGCTCTTCGGGCTGTGGCCAGCGGTCCGCACCAGCCGCACCGAGACGCTCCGCGTCGCCGGGAGCTCGGGACAGTGGTCGGCCGGCCGCGCCCTGCTCGTCGTCGAGCTGGCCCTGTCGGTCATGCTGCTGGCCGGGGCGGCGCTGCTGATCCAGTCCCTCTGGAACTTGCAGCGGGTCGATCCCGGCTTCAGGACGGACCGTTTGCTGACCATGCAGGTGTGGCTCCCCGAACGGAAGTATCCGTCGCCGTCCGGCGTGCGGACGTTCAGCGACGAGATGCTGCGGCGGGTCGAGGCCCTGCCGGGGGTCCGGAGGGCTTCTACGGTCAACACGCGGCCGTTCCTCGGATGGTTCCTCGGCCTGGACGTCGAGGTGCCCGGATACGTCCCGCCGGAGACCATTGAGGGCGGCGACCTGTTGACCTACCGCGTCGTCTCGAACCTCTATTTCGAGACGCTTGGCGCCGAGCTGGTGCAGGGACGGGCTTTCTCGACCGGGGATGGGCCCGACGGCGCGGCGGTGGCGGTCGTCAACGAGGCGGCGGCGGCCCGGTACTGGCCGGACGTCGAGCCCATCGGCCGGCAGTTTCGCCCGCGGTTCCAGCCGGGCGCGGCCCCCTGGATCCCCGCGGGGAGAAGCGATTGGTTCACGGTTGTGGGGGTGGTGGGCGACTTCCGCGAGAATCGGATCGACGAGCCAGTCGTCCCCACCGTCTATCTGTCGCAGCGCCAGAACCCATCCCGCCTCATGAGCCTGGTCGTCGGTACGCGGGGGGCCGCGACCGGCGTCGCGCGGGCCATCCAGCGCGAGATCCGGGCGGTGGACGGCGACCTCGGCGTCTACGACCTCAGGACGATGGACGCCATCCTCTCCGACGCCGTGGCGTTGCCGCGGCTGAACGCGCTGCTGCTCTGGCTGTTCGCGGGGCTCGCGCTCGTGCTATCGGCCATCGGTGTCCACGGCGTCACGTCGTACCTCGTCGCGCGGCGGACCCGGGAGTTCGCGATCCGCATCGCGGTGGGAGCGCGGCCAGCCGACATCTTCCGGACGGTGACTCGCGAAACCGCACTCGTCGGGGCGGCGGGCATCCTGTTGGGGCTGGCCGGGTCGGTGCTGCTCATGCGCGCGGTCGCCACCGTTGTCTACGAGGTCGCGCCTGGCGACGCGACGATTCTCCTCGGCGCGTCCGGCGCCGTCCTTGGCGTGGCCCTCGCTGCCTGCTGCCGCCCCGCATGGACGGCCATGCGCGCCGATCCCATACGGGTGCTGCATGCCGAGTGAGGCTCCGCTGGAGTACACCAGCGTCTCCGAGCGGGCGGCAGCGGCCATCCCGGGTATCTCCGCCGTGCGCTCGATGCCGGCGCGGCCGGGTATCTGCTCGAGAACGCCTCGTCAGGAGCCCTGGCAAACGCGATTCGGCGGTGCATACAGGCGGGCGCGATCGACCCCGACCTAGCTGCCGAGGCGTAGACCGAACTCGATCCCCTGACGAATCGGCAGCGGCACGTGCTGCGACTGGCTCGGGAGGGTTCCCAGGAGTGCCCGTGGACGACATCTCGTGCGGTCGAGGACTGAGAGGCACGGGATTGAAAGGGAGGTGCTGGCCATGGATGTCGCGCGACCGGATCTCGCACGCAAGAAGAAGTTCCGCCAGACTGTGTATGCCGTGACTGCGGTCATGGTGGTGGTCGTCATCACGGTCGGAGTCTCGCGCCTCGAGCCGGCGGCGCCGCTCGTCGACCGCGACACCATCTACCTGGACACCGTGCAGCGCGGCCCGATGGTGCGGCAGGTACGCGGCACCGGCACGCTGGTCCCGGAGCAGATCCGCTGGATCCCGGCCACAACCGACGGCACCGTCGAACGGATCGTCATCCGCCCCGGCGCCCTCGTCGCTCCGGCCACCGTGATCCTCGAGCTGAGCAACCCCGAGCTGGAGCAGTCCGCGCTGGAGGCGCGGCTGAATCTCGAAGCGGCCGAAGCGCGCTACAGCAACCGGCAGGTGGAGGTGGAGCGCGAGCTGCTCAACCAGCGGGCGACGCTTGCGACCACCGAAGCGCAGCTCAAGACGGCCCGCCTGCAGGCGGACGCCGACGGGCAGCTCTTCGCGCAGGGTCTCGTCTCGTCGCTTCAGCTCCAGCAGTCGCAGTCCGCCGAGCAGGAGTTCGATACACGCTACGCGCTCGAGCGGGAACGGCTGCAGATGGCCACCGACACCGTCGAGGCGCAGCTCGCGGTCGAGCAGGCCGAGGTGGACAGGCTGCGGACGCTGTACGAGCTGCGGCGGCAGCAGGTGGCCGACCTGCGCGTGCGGGCCGGCATGCCGGGCGTCCTGCAGCAGGTGCCTCTCGAAGAAGGACAGCGCATCGCCACCGGCGCGAACCTGGCGCGGGTGGGCGATCCGGCCGTGCTGAAGGCCGAGCTGCGCATCGCGGAGACGCAGGCCAAGGACGTCCAGATCGGCCAGACGGCGGCCATCGACACCCGCAACGGGGTCATTGCGGGACACGTCACCCGCATCGACCCGGCGGTGGAGAACGGGACGGTGACGGTCGACATCGCGCTCGACGGCGGGCTGCCGCGCGGCGCCCGCCCGGACCTGACGGTCGACGGCACGATCGAGCTCGAGCGGATGGACGACGTGCTCTTCGTCGGCCGGCCGGTGTTCGGGCAGGAGGAGAGCGTGGTCAGCCTGTTCAAGGTGGAGGAGGACGCAGTACATGCGTCGCGCATGCGAGTGAGCCTGGGCCGCGCCTCGGTGAACACCATCGAGGTGCTGGGCGGGTTGCAGCCGGGCGACCGGGTGGTCCTGTCCGACATGTCCACCTGGGACCAGTTCGATCGGGTGCGTATCGAATAGGACTCTCCCGTGTCGAGCAAGGGAAGGACCGGTCCGCAGCAGGAACGTCACGTCTGAAACGGAGGCATGCCGAGATGAGTGAAGCGTCCGCCTTGATTCAGTTGCAGAACGTCTCGAAGATCTTCTATACCGACGAGGTCGAAACCCATGCCCTCGACGGCATCGACCTGTCCATCCACCCCGGCGAGTACGTCGCCATCTCGGGTCCGTCGGGCTGCGGCAAGTCGACGCTGCTGTCGATCCTCGGCCTGCTCGATTCGCCTACCACCGGCGACTACACGCTGAACGGCCGCCCGGTGGCGCAGCTCAGCCAGGCCGACCGGGCGTGGACCCGCAACCGAGAAGTCGGCTTCATCTTCCAGAGCTTCAACCTGATCGGCGACCTGACGGTCTACGAGAACGTCGAGCTGCCGCTCACCTACCGCGGCATGAAGCGGCCGGAGCGGCGCGAGCGGGTCACTGAGGCCCTCGACAAGGTGGAGATGGCCCACAGGGCGAAGCACCTGCCGAGCCAGCTCTCCGGGGGCCAGCAGCAGCGCGTGGCAGTCGCGCGGGCGGTCGCCGGGCAGCCATCCATCCTGCTGGCCGACGAGCCCACCGGCAACCTAGACTCGAAGAACGGCGAGGCGGTCATGGGACTGCTGCAGGCGCTGCACGACGAGGGCTCGACCGTCTGCATGGTGACCCACGACTCGCGCTACGCGGAGCACGCGCGGCGCGAGATTCACCTCTTCGATGGAAAGTGCAGCCCGCATCCGACGAGCGCTGCTCATGCCTGAGAGACCCAGCTCCCTGCCGGGTCGGACTTCCAGATCGGAGGGTGATCTTGCCGAGTCAGGTTCGTGCCTTCGTACTCGCGCTGCTGATGGTCGGCCTGATGCTGGCGGCGGCGGTGAGCGCAACCTACGCCCAGAGCCTCGACGCGGTGGTCGCCCAGAGCGTTGCCCGAGTCGCGCGGCAGGCAGGACAGCCGGCCCGCCGCTTCGACCTCACGCTCGACGCTGCCGTCCAGCGCGCTCTCGAACGGAACCTCGACATCGCCGTCCAGCGCATCCACCCGCTGGTGCAGGACATGCAAATCGTCGCGGCCAACGCGGCGTTTCTGCCCTTCGCTTCATCCGGCTTGATCCTCGACCAGGCCACCACGCCCAACCGCTTCGTGTTCGACGGCGGCGGACTTGCCGGCCAGTCCATCGTTACCGACCTGGGCGTCTATGACGTCGCCATCGGACAGCAGATGAAGTGGGGCGGCGGCCGGTACGACGTCGGCTGGGACAGCACGCGGTGGGAGTCGACCAACATCTTCTCGACCTTCAACCCGAGCTTCGGCGCGAACATGACGCTGCAGTACACCCAGCCGTTGCTGCGCGGCTTTCGGACCGATGCGCGGCGCACGCAACTAGTCGTCTCGCGCATCAACCGGGACATCTCCGACATCGACCTCGAGGAGACCGTCGTCAACACGTTGGCCGGCGTGAGACTGGCGTACTGGGATCTGGTCTATGCGCGCGCCGCGGTGAGCGTGCAGCGGCGGGCGCTGGCGCTGGCCGAGCAACTCGTGCAGGACAACCGGTTCCGAGTCGAGGTCGGTACCATGGCGCCGATCGACGTCGTGGCGGCGCAGTCCGAGGCCGCGGCGCGGCGCCAGTTGCTGGCGCTGGCCGTCGAGACACAGCGCACCTCCGAGCTTGTGCTGAAGGAGCTCATCGTAGGGGGCACGTCCGATGAGCTGTGGAACGCGGAGCTGAACCCGACGGACCAGCCGCGGATCGAGGCCACGCCGATCGAGCTGGAAGGGGCGATTCGCATGGCGCTCGACCGACGCACGGACGTCTCGCGTGCGCGACGCCAGCTCGACGCCAACGAAGCGCGCGCCGACAACCTCCGCAACAGCACGCTGCCCTCGCTCGATCTGGTCGGGAGCTACCAACTGACCGGTCAGGGCGGTCCCCGGCGGGTTCCGGCCGGGAACAGCTTCGAGGACCTCTTCGGCGGCGCTGGAGGCGTGATCCCGGGCGGCTACGGCGATGCGCTGCACAACATCGCCAACGCCGACTACCCGGTCTGGCGCGTCCAGTTACAGATGAGCTACCCGCTCGGGCAGAGCGCGGACCGGGCCGCGTACGAGCGGGCCCGGCTGGAGTTGCAGCAGAACCGGGCCCAGATTCGGCGTATCGAGCTGCGGATCGCCAGCGAGGTCACCAACGCCGCGCTTCGCATCGAGTCGATTCGCGATCGGATCGCGGCCGCGACGGCGTCGCGGGAGCTGGCCGAGGAACAGCTCCAGGCAGAGGAGAGCAAATTCGAGGTAGGGCTGTCGACGAACTTCTTCGTCCTGCAGTCACAGCGCGATCTCGCCACCGCGCAGGATGCCGAGCTGCGCGCGATTCTCGACTACCAGCGGGCGCTGATCGAGTTCGAGCGGACGCAGCGGGCTTCGCTCGGCGGCGCCGGCATCGCGCTGGTCGGCGGCGCGACGGCCGGCGGCGTTGCGGGCCCCGCAGGTGCCGCACCGTCGGGGCCGATGTTGACGCCGCAGCGTTGAACCGGGCGGGAACAGCCAGACCGTCGGACCTGCTGGCGTAGCCGCACCCGGCGACCTGTCCCACGGATCGGGGCAAGTTGCGGCCGGTTGCCGCGCCGGCGCGTGACTGCATCCTCGTCACGTGCCGTCGAGGCGTTCGTCGGCCTCCCGCTGACCGCGCAGCCCGCCCCGGTTGCAGAGGCCGCCGGCAGGTCCTGCTGCCGGGCCCATCGGAACCGACGCCTCCTGGAGCCCTCCTGCGCCCATCGTTCCGGACGTCGCCCCCATCGGTGCCAGCACCGTCACGACGACGGCCGACCGCGGTCAGGTCCGGTTCCTTCCGACTCTCGACTTCGCACCTGTCTTCTCGAACGATGACGCTCTCACGTGTGTCACAGCAGGCACGCCACTCGTCGGCGTCGCGTGGCTCGTAGTCGAGCGTGTTCGTATTGCAGACGTGCAGCTGTTCCGTGGACCAGACAGGGTCGTCCCATGGTCCCATGGAGTCCAGTTCAATCCGAGCCCCGATTGCATACGGAATTGTGTACGACCCGCACCATCACGGATGCAATCCATCAAGATCTACGGCGCTTCATGCAATGCCTGCGGCTTCCGCACCGAACTCCGCGCCGTCTGTACAACCAACTTAGAATGAATAACTTACAGGAGGCGCACAATTTCCGCCACCCATTCCATTCCCAATTTCGATCTGGACTCAATTGGACTCTGTAGGGTTGCTTGGGCTTCCTTGGGCTGGCGGTGGACGGTTGGCGAATCGGTCTTCATCCCGTCGATGGCCTTTCCGCAGCTCTCGTTCCTCATCTGGGTCCGGTTCCGGACCGTGCTTGTCGATTCGCGGTACGATGCGGTGGTCGCCGCGATCTTTCCACATCATCACGGCACTGGGGGTGTTCGTCGTCCAGGGCCGGATTCGCGACATGGCGGCCGGCGTGGCGGTAGTCGGGATCGACCGGGATCACACGTGGCTGTGGTCGATGGTCACCATCATGGCGACCGGGCCTGGCGACGCTCAAGCTCGGCGAATTGACGCAGATGCTCGTTTCCGCGACAGGAACGTCGGCTCGGGGGCGTCCACCCGTACGGTACAGACGGAGGGGGCGGCGTGGCCGTTGCGCTCCGTGAGCCTGACGAGGACCAGGAAGAGCCCGACCGCCAAATGCCGTCATGACCGGGATATAGACGTTACCGCTCGAAGAAGCCGATGACCCGCATCCGGAGCAAAACGGGGCCGAGCACAGCCGAGCACTTCGCCCAAGCGGTTGGTGAATAGCCGGTGGAGTCATGGGCAGATCCTTCTCGAATCTGCTTTTGACGTCCCACCCACGCGACGGTTCCGGACGCTCGGGCGTGGAGGAACCGGACGCTGAACCGTTCAGATACGGTCTGCACGACCTACACGACCTGCACGATGCCGGGGAAGCGGTTCGGGGCCTGGAAGCGGTTGAGTCTCTGCAGCCTCCATGGTGTACTGGCCGAGACTGCAGCCGTGGATGAGAGCACCGCGTTCGGGGTCGACACGTGCCTCATGGAACTCCGCGGCTACGTCCCCGACGACAGCTCAGCGGCGTACCCCTCAGACTGCAACTTGCTCAACGCCTCGACTGCCCTGGAGGCCTGCCGATCAGTCAGAGTCCTACCCGTGGTCTTGGCTGCTGCACCCAGCACCCCGACCTCGGTGGGGGTGAGCAACTCCCTTTCCGTACCCCATGCAAGCGCGGCGGCCCAGAACGCAGGCCCGGCGTTGACGACTGCGATCTGCGCTCGGACGCTGTTGAGTTGCCGCTGCTCGCGACGTGCACTTCGAACCGCGTCGCGGCGGTCATCGATTGTGATCAGGCCGTCGAGGAATGGCTGAGGCCACGCAATGACGAGTTCGCTGACGCGATTCCAACAGGCCTGCTTCTTCGCCCACTCCGTCACGTTGCTGATACCCGGGGCTGGAGAGATCAAGACCGCATGCACCGATTCGGCCACGACGGTCAGGGCTGGCGACATGGCCGGCGGGAGTCCCTGCCGGTGCCAGATGTCCTGGAAGTCGACCGCGCGGTCGGCTTCTCTCGCATCGTGTGCCATCTTGGCGAATCGCGTAGGCGACGATGTTGGCGCGATACCCGCCCTCGTACCACGATTGGTCCGTGACGATTCGCTCGGTCGCCTTGAAGACGATCGCCTTGCCAACAGCTTCGCGGTACCACCCCTCGTTGAAGTCGTCCGGGCGGTATTCCACCGCTCGCCGATGCGGCGCGCGAAGGCCGCGAAGTTCTTCTGCGCCCCGAGACTGACCTCGTAGGGGCGTCCCTCCCAGACGTTGACGAACTTCGCGAGGTCCGTCTTCGTGAAGAGTTGCCGCCGCGGGTTCTCCAGATCGAACTTCTTGCGCTGGGCCTGCGTGAGACCTCCGCGAGTGTGCGTACTGACCTCGCGCGCGCTCGTAGAACCACTTCGACTCACGGAACGTGCCGTCGGGTGACGGCGCGTAGATGCGCCGGGAGAACTCCTCCATGCGAACGTGGAATGGATGATTGGCGAAGAAGTCGGCCGCGCTGACCCGGTTCTGGCTGTTGGCGAACTCGGAGATCTTGGGCACCAGCCTGTTCGCCCGTTCCGGATCGACCACGGAGAGCTTCATCTGGACAAAGGCCTGTGACACGTGGACCTGGCGGCGTTGCGCCGAGTGGATGGACGCCGTCGTCTGGCCGCCGTTCACGATTTGGAAGTTCTTCAGTCGCCGCAGTAGCAGTCTGCCTCCGTCGTCGTAGATGTCCACTTCCTCAGCGGTAGCCGTGATGCCGTTGTTGTAGGCGAAGAACATGTGAATCTCCTCAAACGCGTGTGGGTAGGGGCGGGGCCAGTTCGATGCCGGCGCAGCAGAGAAACAGCATTGAGATGAGCGCGCCGTGCGAGTGGAAGCCGTAGGCGCGACGGGCGATTACCCGCAGCTTGTTGTTGAAGCCTTCCACCGGCCCGTTGGTCATCTTCGTGTCGAGGTAGGCCAGGATGCCGGCCGCGTGCTTGCGGACCGTCCGTGCCAGCTTGACGAACGGCGCCAGACGCGACCGCGCCGCCCACGCCAGCCACTGGTCGAGCATGTCGGGCGCCTCGTCCGGCGTGGCCTGCTCGAGGATGATCGCCAGGTACTCCTTCAGCTCGTAGGCGCGGTCGAGGGCACGATTCTGGCGGCGTAGCGCCGCCAGGCGCCGCTTCTCGCCTGGCTTGAGCCGCGCCGGGTGTTTCAGCAGGCAGAAGCGCGACCCCTTGAGCGTCTTGGCCGCCTTGGCGCCCAGGCGCCGTTGCTCCGCCCGCCGGACCTCGTCGACCGCGTCCGCGGCAAGCCGTTCCACATGGAACCGGTCGAAGACCACCTCGGCGTGCGGCACCTTTGCCCGCAACGCTTTCTGCCAACTCGCGGCCAGGTCTGCCGTCACCAACACAATCTGTTCGCAGCCGGACGGTCCCAGCAGGTCGAAGAACTTCTCCAGCGTTTCGGCGCTGCGTCCCCGACCGGCCCACACCACCCGCCGCTTGTCGTGGTCGACGACCACCGTCAGATAGTGATGCCGTTTGCGGTAGCTGAACTCGTCGACGCCGATGCGCCGCAGCCCGGCGAGCCGCTCCGGGTCCAGCCGCCGCGACACCACCCGCTCGACAATGCTCCCGACCGCCTGCCAGGAAATCCCCAACGCGCGACTGACCGTCGTCCGGTCGGTCACCTGCGCCAGATACGCCGCCAACTCTTCGAACGGCGCCGAGAACACGCTGCTGCCGGCCGCCCACGGCACCCGCTCCACCCGCACGCCGCACTGCCGGCACGACACCCGCCACGGCGCATACTGCAGCCACACCGGCGTCCGTCCCCACGGAAGGTGACGCCACTGCCGCAACGGTCGCCGGTCGTAGCGCGGCCTCCGACGGCCGCACCTGCCACACCGCGACCGCCGCCACGACGGCCGTACCCAGACCGACAACGGGCCGTCGGTCGCGACGTGTGCATCCCGGACGTGCATCTGGGTGACACCCAGCAACCGCCGTAGTAGTGTGGTCACACGCATGGGGCTCTCCTCCTCGCTGGTCGTCTTGGAACACGCCCAATGAGACCAGGAAGCCCCTGCGTTCTGCAACCGCTTGCGCTGCTCGATACCGCGCCCGCCAAGCCCAGCCGAGCGACCCCGGTACGGGCGTTGCGGGTGGTTGTCCGCGACAACGGAGCGGCGCGCCGACGTCGCCTCAGCCAGTAGATTGCGGGCCAGCCTTCCGGCTGGCCCGCAAGCGATTCCCGCACGGTCGGTCGCGGCAGTCATCCGGAGGACCGAAACGCAGTGAAGGACCCGCGAAGCGGGTTGACGGCCGGGACCGACCGTGCGTGGTGAACGCGCTCCGAGCGAAGCGAGGGCCTTATCCGGCCGTCCCGCGGACCGGCCTCAACCCACCCACACCTCTTTCAGGAGAGCCGAACATGTTGGGCTCGTTCTCGATGGTCGCCCTAATCCCCTTGTTGACCTTGCCGCGATGCTGCAGGAACACCCGCACGTTCTGCTCCAGGAGTCGGGTACTCCATCGGTCATAGATCGCCGCGAGTACCTTTCCGGGCATGATCGCCAGGTACGATTCGTGGTCGGCCTCCGGCTGCTGTGCCGGAAGCACCGGAAGCACCGGAAGCGGGCCGCCGAAGCTGCCCGCGAGGTCGACGTCGATGTCCTCCCGGCCCTGTCCGACTGTCGCCGGCCAGTACAACCGCCCGATGTCCCAGACGCTGTAGGTGACTGTCCTGCCGTCAAGCTCGTCCGCTTCCCGCCCGTCGACTCTCTCGCTCAGTGCGCGATTCGTGATCAGGAAGGTCGGCGCCTCGACCAGGTCCAGTTCATGCACGTTGCCACTGCGCGAACGTCCTCAGTGATCCGAGGCAGGAGCGCGGCAAGACCTGGGGACACGAGCATTCCGCAACCCTTGAGGTTCTGACTGTGTCTTCGCCCACACGGTGCCCACGTGACCTCCCATGACTCACATGCCGTGGAATCCCGCAGTTTCGCAGGACGTGTGGGCCAATAGAACGGGTACCATGCCGCGAAGGCGATCCGGCGCGACGTCAGGGTCTGACAAGCCTGGCGAAGACGCCGCCAGTCCTTCTCAGCATCCGGCGAGTAGGGGGGATCGAGAAACACCAAGTCGGCACTCCCAAGCCGGGCCACCTCGGCGTACCCGTCTGCCTGCCGGAAGCTCCATTGCACATTGCTCGGGACCTGCACGTCCGGTAGCGCTCCGTACTGCGCCGTAACGTGGTCGCTGACGTCAAACAGCTCGATCTGGATCTGCCGAAACCGTCGGGAAAGTCTGTCGGCGACGAACACCCAACTCGCCGGGTATCGTTTCCTCTCTAACCATTCCCGCGCCATCGCGGCGTACCGGGAATCGCCCGGCGCTTCCGTGGTGAACGTCTCGACGCCTCGACGCCACGCGGCGTTCTTGGTCAACTCGTGGATCGGCGCGCCCGCGTGGCACTCGACGTACCGAAACGGCTCGCCGTTCCCGCTCACGACATCGGCCAACGCGACTAGCACCGCGTGCTTCCAGACGTCGCCGAGATTGCCCGCCTTGCTGGAGTGGTCGTAGGCCATTTGGGGTCTCTGAGAATCGTGCCCCGCCGGACACTGGCGCCGGCCAGACGCCGTTCGTCATGAGCTGGCAGAACGAGCCAACGCCGCGTTGTCGCGTCCACGGTGGACGGCCGACAAGCATTGTAGTCCGCCTCGATACGGTCAGTCCCACTGGGTGAGTCCGCAGCTTTGGCCGCCGCTGCCGTGATACAGTGCTACGGCAACTCGCTCTCCGGTTCGGCCGCTGGAGATTGGACAGTGCTGCGCTTCGAGACAACGCACCTGATTCCCAACCGTTCCCCGGTCGGCAGAGAACAGGACACGACTGCGATGGACGACACCGCCCGCGCCAGCGAGCGACGAATCGACCGCATGAACGTGTGGATCACCCTCGCCGAGAGTACGTCAGAGGCGTCAGAGGCCGACGACCATGCGCACGTTCGATTCTTGTTCTACTGGATCGCCTACGAAGCAGGCTACAAGGTGGAGAACACCGAGTCGCACGACTTGCGGCCGCGGGAAAGGGACCAGCGGCAGGAGTTCCACCAGCTCGTGGCGCGACGTGATACACGTGGCCTCCAGGAGGTCCTGGCGGCACAAGAGGAGCATAGACACCATTCTCGGACTTCGCCAAGCACACCCGTCGTTCTGGGAGCGCTGGGGGAAGGATGATGATGTACGAACGAGAGCCGACTGGGAAGCGCGATTTGGGAGCAGAGTCAGAAAAGCTAGAGATCGGCTAACCGCCGCCGTTCGCAGCGGTATCTCCCGACATGTCGCCGGAACACTGGACGATCTGTTCGAGAACCTCAACGTCGTTCGCAATCAGATCGTTCACGGTGGCAGCGCAGGAACTCACGGCCGGGGGCGAACGCAGGTGCTACGAGGCGCAGAACTTGTGAAGGCCCTTGTCCCGCGTTTTCGTTCCACCATCGTGAGCCACATCGACGACGACTGGGGCAGGCCGCCCTTCCCACGTGTGGGCGAGAAGGCCGACGACAAGTGCCTTCCCCCTTGGCTGAGTCCGCCACCGTAGACCTCGCCGGCGATGCGCCCCAGTCGATCACACCGACCCGAACACGGGTCAGGACAGACATCACGCACCACATGATGCTGGTCGAGCACGAACGGACATCGAATCGAGAGCGCCGGGAGCGCAGGCGAGGGTCCGGGCGGCGACGAAGACGATTCGGCGGGTGAACCACGGACGATCCGGCGGGACGATCAGGGACACCAAACGACCGGCCGGAAACGGGCTGGCTCATGGCCTTAGGGTCGGCGCAAAAATAACTTCCTAGAAGTGCCTGTAGTCTCGCTATAGAGCACAGCCGGTCCCGCAACGTTCGTCGCGTCGACCAGTCCCGTCAAGGCGAAGGTTTCTCTGGATTTTGGGAGCAGAGCCTGTCCAGATTTATGGCATAATTGCGGAAACCTGGATCCGTAATGGTGCCACAATGAGACCAACCGCGTTCTCCGCCGACACGATCCTCGCCTTGCTCCGCAAGCAGACCATCGCCACGCTGCCCGAGGTGATCGCGGCCCTCGGGCCCCGCGCCAGCAGGCGCACCGCGTTTCGCAAGCTCAAGGACCTTGACGCCCGGACCAGCTACTCGCATCGCGGTGGCTACTACACCCTCGACGCACTCGCCGACTTCGACGAGCACGGCCTGTGGTCCTTCGCCGGGGTCCGCTTCTCCCGCGTCGGCACCCTGATCGCGACCGCCGAGTCGTTCGTCAACCACGCCGAGGCGGGATACTTCGTTGATGGGGTGGACGCCTGTACCTTCTGCGTGACGACCGCGGGTATCCTCGCGGGAGTCGGGCAGGCCGCCGGGAGCTACCCGGGTGGACGCGGTGTTTCGAGCACTTGAGGAGGATTTGTGCCCCGGCGGCCCAGCCATCGATGGATGCCCTGTGGGGAGTCTGCGCCGTAGAGCGCCAGTACAGGCAACGGTAAGCATCGTTGGCGCGCTCGTTCGACTTGGCAGACAGGAGGGTGGATTTGGAGCTGGCGTGGTTCGTGGGCATTGACTGGGGTTCACAGAAACATCAAGCATGCGTGCTCGATGTCGGCGGGAAGGTTGTCGGCGAACGGGAGTTCGAGCACGGCGGTGCTGGGCTGACGCAAATGGCGGACTGGCTACTGGCGCTCGCGACGAGCGATGCGGCCGAAGTCGGCGTGGCGGTCGAGACGCCACGCGGGCCGGTAGTCGAGAGCCTGATGGAGCGCGGCTTCGCCGTCCACTCGATCAACCCGAAGCAACTCGACCGCTTCCGCGATCGCATCTCGCCGGCGGGTGCGAAGGACGACCGGCGGGATGCACGAGTGCTGGCCTCGGCGCTGCGTACCGACCCGCACTGTCTTCGACGTCTGGAGCCGACTGACCCGGCAATTGTGGAGCTGCGCGAGTGGTCGCGTCTGAGCGAGGAACTGACGCGGGAACGCGTTCGCCTGGCGAATCAGATGCGAGACCAGCTCTGGCGCTACTATCCACAGTTCCTCGACGCGGTTGGTGATGACGTCGCGGCGCCGTGGGCGCTCGACCTGTGGCAGAGCCTTCCGACGCCGCGCGCAGGACAACGGGTTCGCGAGGTGACGTTGACCCGGGTGTTGAAACAGCACCGCATCCGCCGGATCGACCCGGCGACGCTCCGGGCTCGGCTGCGAGTACCGGCCGTCAAGCTGATGCCGGGTACGGCCGAAGCCGCCATGACGCATGTGCGGCTCATCGTCGAACGCCTCGCCCTGGTCAATCGCCAGCTCGATCACGTCCGCCGCCAGCTCGATGGGATGGTGCATCAACTCGCCGAGGCGTCTCCGGCGGACGACCCGAACGCCGGCACGGAGGAAGGGCCATCGTCGAAAGAACCGCCCGATGCGGCCATTCTGCTGTCGGTGCCCGGCGTCGGCACCAAGGTGCTCGCCACGCTACTTACCGAGGGCAACGACGCAGTGCGGCGGCGTGACTACGATGCACTTCGCTGCCTCTGCGGAGTGGCTCCGGTCACTCGACGTTCGGGCAAGAGTCTGCTCGTGACACAACGACAGGCGGCCCACGACCGGTTGCGCGACGCGGTCTACCATTGGGCCCGGATCGCCGCCCAACGGGACCCGGTCAGCCACGAGAAGTACCGGTCGCTACGCGCCCGCGGCCACGGACACGCGCGCGCCCTACGTTCAGTGGCAGACCGCCTACTCAACGTTGCCTGCGCGATGCTCCGCGACGGAACTCGTTTCGACGCGCGCCGTTTCGGAATTACCACTACCTGATCCGCCTCCGCAGTTCGTAGCCTTTGTCTGCATGGCCCTTGCCCGCCGCCCGCGGCCGAGCAAGCGCATGTGGTCCGTCTGGAACGGTCCTCCGCGACAACGGAGCGGCTCGCGGGCGTCGCACTTGGAGGAGTTGAACGAGGAGCCAGCCTTCCGGCTGGCCCGCAAGGGCGTTCCCGCACGGTCGGCCGCGGCAGTCACCCAGGGGGCCGGCGCGGAGCAGAGGACCCGCGCCAGCGGGTTGACGGCCGCGGGTGACCGTGCGCGAGGTAAACGCGCTCCGAGCGTAGCGAGGGCGTTCAATTGAAGCGAACTCGATTTGCAAACCGGTGGGGAGTCCGTAGGGCTGGAGCGTCGCGCAGGACCCGCGAAGCGGGTTGACCGCCGTTGCTGACCGTGCGAGGTGAACGTGCTCCCGAATGCAGCCGACGGCATTCTTGGCGACGTACTCCGTCGCCTCTCAAGAGTAGCTTCAACCTACGGCATACCGTAGCGGACGACCACGACAAAGTTGCTTGACAAACGGTGGGGAGTCCTCCTCTTGACGGCATCGCAATGTGCCAAGGTGGAGCTGTCAGGACGCACCACCTGGAGGAGGAGGCATCCAATGGAGCACGCTACCATCATCGGCATCGATCTGGCGAAGCGGAGTTTTCAGCTGCACGGCGCCCGGGCGGACGGGTCGGTTGCGTTCCGCAAGAAGCTGAGCCGGAACAGGCTCCTGGCCTTCGTGGCGTCTCAGCCACGATGCATCGTTGCGATGGAGGCGTGCGCGAGTGCGCACCACTGGGGCCGCGAGATCGGGAAGCTCGGTCATGAGGTGAAGCTGGTCCCGCCGATCTACGTCAAGCCGTTCGTGAAACGGCAGAAGAACGACGCCGCCGACGCGGCGGCCATCTGCGAGGCGGCCTCGCGGCCGACGATGCGCTTCGTGGCTGTGAAGACACGGGACCAGCAGTCGCAAGGCATGCTTTTCCGCACGCGCGATCTGCTGGTTCGCCAGCGCACGCAGACGATCAACGCGTTGCGAGGACACTTCGCGGAGTTCGGCGTCGTGGCGCCGCAAGGGCCGGCACATGTCGAGCGGCTGGCAGAGGCGATTGAAGATGCCGATTCAGAACTTCCGAGCTCGGTCCGGGAGCTTGGCGCGCTGTTGTTCGTTCAGATCGGCGAGTTCGACGAGAAGATCGCCGAGTTGGAGAAGGAACTGCGTGAGCGGGCGCGCGAAGACGAACAGACGGTGCGGCTGATGAGCATCCCGGGAATCGGACCGTTGTGCGCGACGGCGATCCAGGCCTTCGCGCCGCCGATGGAGAGCTTCCGGCACGGTCGGGACTTCTCGGCTTGGCTGGGCCTGGTTCCCCGGCAGAGCTCGACTGGCGGAAAGCCGAAGCTGGGCAGGATATCGAAGATGGGTCAGCGCGACCTTCGGCGGCTGTTGGTCTCCGGCGCGATGGCGACGGTCAGTTGGGCGGTGCGACGCGGCACGAAGGACCCGTGGCTGGCCCGGATGCTGGCGCGCAAGCCGCGCATGCTGGTGGCCGTGGCACTGGCCAACCGGATGGCGCGCATCGCCTGGGCGTTGATGACGAAGCAGGAATGCTACCGCGCACCGGGCCTTGCCGCCTGACGAGGCAGGAGCCGGTGCGGCACCGTTGGAACGCGAGCAGGTCGGACGAGGGTAAGGGCAAACGGTCATGAGACGGGGTCGGGAAAACCAGCGACTCGTCACGTGCCTTCGAGCACACTTCGACGATTTTGGACCCGACCCGCGTATCTCCATACGGGCCCGCGGCGGTTCATGTGCCGCAATCAATGAGGCCGAACACACGACAGCACCTGACCGTGTGCACCGAACCACGGAAGACCCTCGCTCGGAGCGCGTCTACCTCGCGCACGGTCAACCCCGGCTGTCAACCCGCTCCGCGGGTCCTGCGCTACGCTCCGGCCCTTTGGGTGACAGCCGCGGCCGACCGTGCGGGAAGCGCTTGAGGGCCAGCCGGGAGGCTGGCCCTCGTTCCACGGGAACAATCGCGGCGCCGGGGGCCGCTCCGTTGTCGCGGACAACCTCAGGAGCAGACCGAGGGCAGGGGAAGGGGCTCAGAATAGGCTTGCATTTTCGGAGGCGTCCACACATGACGAGTTGGACAACCTGCTCGCGGTCGGTACCCAGGACCCGCTGCGCAAGCTCGTCGGCAACGGGCGGCTGACGCGGCACAAGCTCGCCGGCCAGTTCCTCTACTGCGCGGCCGACCGCGTGCACCAAGCCCACCAACTGCGCGCGCGCCGCCTGTTGATGGCCACGCCCGGACTCGTGCGGCCCCTCCCAGAGGCCGACCTGATGCCGGAGGAGCTGCGCGCGGCGATCGTGTTGTTCGCCAGCCTGCTCGACGAGCGGCAGCGGCGGCTGTTCGCCGGCCTCGAAGCGCTCAAGTGCGGGTGGGGCGGCGACCGGCGCATCGCCCAGCTGCTCGGCATCGACCCGTCGACGGTCGCCGCCGGCCGGCGGCAACTCGTCGAGCGCGACGTCGAGATCGACCGGGTGCGACGCGTCGGGGGCGGGCGGCCGCCAGCGGAAAAAAAACGCCGGAAGTCATCGCCCACATCCAAGACCTGATGGACCACGAGACGGCCGGCGACCCGGTCCGTGGCCTGAAGTGGACACGCCGCACCACCGCCAAGGTCGCCGCCCAACTGCGCAAGCTCGGTACCGACATCTGCGCGCGGACCGTCGCCCGGCTTCTCAAGAAGATGGGATTCTCGCTGCGCGTCAACCACAAGAAGCGTGCCGGCGCCTCGCACCCGAACCGCGACGACCAGTTCCACCACATCGCCGAACTGCGTGAGCGGTGCGCCGCCGACAACACGCCGGTCATCAGCGTCGACACCAAGAAGAAAGAACTCGTCGGCGCATTCCGCAATCCCGGCGCCAAGTGGACTCCCCACCGTTTTGCAAGTCGAGTTTCGCTTCGATTGAAGGCCCTCGCTGCGCTCGGAGCGCGTTTACCTCGCGCACGGTCAGCCGCGGCCGTCAACCCGCTGGCGCGGGTCCTCTGCTGCGCGCCGGCCCCCTGGGTGACTGCCGCGGCCGACCGTGCGGGAAATGCCCTTGCGGGCCAGCCGGAAGGCTGGCCCGTAATCTACTACAGCCGAGTGTGACACCGGCGCGCCGCTCCGTTGTCGCGGAGAAGCCATGGAACCACCACGTTCACGTTCCCGACCGCAGCCTCAAGGATCCCCCGACTCACCTGGTGGTCCCGACACGGTGCGGGTCGAAACAGACTCCATCGCGCAGCATCGCACAGGCAACGCTGAGCAGGCGGTCGGCCACCGAGCGCAGGGCGCGCGCGTGTCCGTGGCCGCGGGCACGTAGCGCCTGATACTTGTTGTGGCTAGCTGGATCGCGTTGCGCGGCGGTGCGAGCCCAATGATAGGTGGCGTCTCGCAGGCGGCCGTCGGCCGCCAGACGCCGCGTCACGATCAGGCTCTTGCCCGAACGCTTGGTGACCGGAGCCACTCCGCACAGACAGCGAAGTGCGTCATAGTCCCGCCGCTCCACGGCGTCGCCACCCTCGGCAAGCAGCGTGGCCGCGACCTTGGTGCCGATGCCGGGTACCGAGAGCAGGATGGCCGCGTCGGGCGGCTGTTTCGACGACGCTGGTTCACCCTCCGCGCTCGCGTCCGAGTCGTCCGTCGAAGCAGTCTCGGCGAGCCGCCCCAACAGTTCGTCGAGCGCACGCCGTGCGCGGTCGAGCTGGCGGTTGACCAGGACGAGGCGTTCGACGACCAGCTCCACATGCGTAACGGCGGCCTCGACTGCGCCCGGCGCAACCTTGACAGCCGGCACCCGCAACTTGGCGCGCAATGTCGCGGCATCGGTGCGGCGGATACGGTGCTGCTTCAACACCCGGGTCAGCGTCACCTCGCGAACGCGCTGCCCGGCCCGCGGCGTCGGCAGGCTCCGCCACAGGTCCAGCGCCCACGGCGCCGCGACATCGCCATCAACCGCGTCGAGGAACTGCGGGTAGTAGCGCCACAGCTGCTGCTGCATCCGATTGGCCAAGCGAACCCGCTCGCGCGACAGCTCCTCGCTCAGCCGCGACCACTCGCGCAGCTCTACGATGGTCGGGTCGGTCGGCTCCAGCCGGCGAAAACAGTGCGGGTCGGTACGCAACGCCGAGGCCAGCACCTGCGCGTCCCGACGGTCGTCCTTCGCGCCCGCCGGCGAGAGACGGTCGCGGAAGCGGTCGAGCTGCTTCGGGTTGATCGAGTGGATGGCGATGCCGTGCTCCATCAGGCTCTCGACCACCGGCCCGCGCGGCGTCTCGATCGCCACGCCGACATCGTCCGCCGCGCCGGCCGCGAACGACAGCAACCAGTCCGCCATCGCCGACAACCCCGCGCCGCCATGCTCGAACGCCCGCTCTCCGAGCACCTCCCCGGCAGCATCGGTTACGCAAACCTGATGCTTCTGAGAACCCCAGTCGACACCAACGAACCAACCTGCCTGCAACCTGACCTCCTCGTCTGGCGAATCGAACGGGCGCGCCATCGATGCCTGTCGGTCCCTGTACCGGCGCTCAGCGGCGCAAACTCCCCACGGGGCGTCCATCGATGGCTGGCTGCCGAGGCACAAGTCCGAAGGAGGTGCTCGACGCACAGGGTGACTTTGGTAGCTCCCGGCAGCCTGCCCCGACTTCACGCGACCAACCGCGCAAGGTCAATTACAGGGTACAGGGACCGCAGACCCGAGCTGGTCAACGACCACGACTTCCGCTCCGATGCCGAGGGCCTCGCCATCCCCTACGGCATCTACGACACCCGGGCCAACGCCGGCACCGTCTTCGTCGGCCAGACCGCCGACACCCCGGCGTTTGCCGTCGACTGCATCGAGAAATGGTGGCGCACCGAGGGCTGCAAGCACTATCCCGAGGCCGAAGCCCTGCAGATCCTGGCCGACGGGGGCGGCAGCAACAGTTGCACCGCGCGCGCCTGGAAACTCAACCTGCAACACCGCCTCTGCAACCCCCACGGCCTGCGCGTGCGTGTCGCCCACTACCCGCCGGCCACGTCGAAGTGGAATCCCATCGAACACCGCATGTTCTGCGAGGTCACCAAGAACTGGGCCGGCCGGCCGCTCGACAGCTACGAGACCATCCTCAAGTACCTGCGCACCACACGCACCGCCACCGGACTGCGGGTGCGCGCGCACCTGGTCCGCAAGACCTACAAGACCGGCGTCAAGGTCACCGACGCGCAGATGCAGGAGTTACGCATCACACCCGACAGCTCCCTGCCCAAATGGAACTACACCATCGAACCCATGTGACGAAAAACGGAACTTATTCTTGCGCGGGGCCTTACATGCCATGAGCCAGCTTACCCAATGTCCGACATTGGGCTGGCGAGGGGGCGCTGCGCGCCCCCTTCGATCCCCCGGCTTCCCGCGGTCCTGGCGGGTTCGCGGCCGAGTCGCGGGCGGCGCCCCCTCCGGCGCCCGAGGCCACGCGCGCACGTGACCGACGAGCCTCGCCACGCCGCCGTCACCGGCTCGACTCCAGCGAGGCGCGTAGCCTCCACGAGGGTGTCCCGCCGGTAGTTGAAAGTCGGCGGCGACAGCAACACCTTACCCTACCCTACCTTCTGCAGCTCGGCAAGAGCGGCATCCTTGTCATCGAGGTGGGCCTTCAGCATCCACATATATTCATACCCGGTGATGCGTCGATAGTGCTTCTCCGCCTCCCGGAACGTCACGGCCGCCCACCGCACCGCCATCGCCTCGCTCTGCCAGCGGCTCACCCGATTCGTGTGCTGGCGAATGCCGGCGTGCGACGAGTCGATGATGTTCGTCGTCGTCAGGCAGCGACGTAGCGGCTTCGGCAGGCCAAGGCGATTGACCGTGAACATCTCCGACAGCCCCTCGCGCAGGCTTGCCGCCGCCGACGGCCACTCTCGCTCCAGCCACGAGGCGTACTGCTCCAGCTTCCGGATACCCTCGTCGGCGTCCAGCTTCCACGCCGCCCGCAACGTCGAACGGGCCTGCTCGTGCTGTGCCTTCGGTAGATGGCTCAAGACGTTCCGTACTTTGTGCGGCTTATTCCGATATCGGAATAAGCCGCACAAGCTGCCGGTCGCATTCAACGGCGGGTGGACGACGTTCGTCTTCGTCCAGGCCGAGAACGAGACGGTGAGCGCAGTCAGCACGTGGGGCTCGCAGCATGCCGCGCTGTGGGCGGGACTCGCCGCGGTCGGCCGCTCCGTCGAGGTCGTCGTCGTGGGTCGGGACCCGGAACGTCTGGCTGCCGCGGAGCGGGTGCTCGACAAGTGGGCCTCGACGCCTCCCGAGTCCGTGACGATATCGCACGAGGAAGCGGCGGCGGAGATGGCCGCGCTCAAGAAGGCGATCGCGACGAACGACGGCGCCGCGCTGGAGGAGTACGGCGGCCTGAACCCCGCGTTGCAGCGCACGCGCGTACTCAACGCCGCCTGCGCCGGAAGCCGCCGATCCATGGCCGCGATCACGTTCGGTCGGACGTGGCGCTCGACGCGCGTGCCGTCTGACCTGTTGCCGGCCGTCGACGCCGACTAGGCCGCCCGAGATTACACCCAATTTGCCGCGCCCTAGGTGTAAGAAGGACGGAGCGCCCAATTTACGCCCGGAATCACACCGGCCGTCACACCCACGCCGCCCGCAAGTCCGCTGCTCTCAACGCGATCCGCCGTTCCGCAGACCCCAACGGTACCGCTAATTGTGACAGGGGGCGGATAGGGGAGCGACCACGCGGAAACCTGCCGGTTTCCGGCCCCCGCCGGTGTTCCTCCATCACACCCGCGGGGTCGCGGTCGCTCCCCTACTAGGAGTCCCTCCGGGAAGGGGGAACGGCGCTTTCAGCGCCGGCACGCGCGAGATTGTGGCCGGGCGGCGATGCCCGTGCCCGAGCCCCTCGACGGCAGACTGACGACCGACCCGTGTCCGAAGGCAATCTGACGAAGGCGGCGCTCATCGAGGAGGTGGCAGATGTCGCCGGACTGACGAAGAAGCGCGCCGAGGTCATCGTCGACACCCTGTTCGGCAGCATCGCCGAGGCGCTCCGCCAAGGGGAGAACAGTGTTCGGGTGAACGCCGGCGGCCGTTCGGAAAGCAAGACCTGGCCCGCCGGCTTCGAAGCTGGCGGGCCGTTTTTCTGCCCTGACGCTCACCCGGCGATGAGCCCCTCCGGCATCGTTCCGCGCACTCCAGCGCAGGAGGTGTACCGATGGCTCACCGACTGGCCATGATCGCCCTGCTGCTCGCCGCCGTCGCGCCGGCCAACGCCCAGGACCGCAGCGTCGGCATCACGTACGCGCCGATCCTGTCGCTGCACGACGAGAGCGTGTGCTGCATGGCCGCCGGCGCCTGGATCACGATCGACCGGCTGCACGTCGAGTACGTCGCCGCTTGGGACCACTACTGGCAGCAGCGAAGAGCCGACTACGCCGGCAGGCTCAGCCCGTTCACCGTGCCCGACACGGCTGTGGACGGCCAGGCCACGACCGTGCTGTGGGCGCTGCGATCGTGGCGGACACCGCGGTGGCGCACGCGGCTCGACGTCGGCGGACGCTACGGCACGGCCGTCGAACCCTCGTCGCTCGTCTGGAACGGCTGGAGCGCCGGAGGCGGCGTGACTGTCGACTACGGGCCAGGGCCGCTGTTCGTTCGCGGCGCCATCCGCTACATGTTCCCGAAGCCGCCCGAGTTCCGAATTGGTATCGGCGTCAGGTTCTGAACTGTGAAGCACTGGCAATCCGCGAGGGAGGGACACCGTCATGGTCGAGACTTGCCAGTCGGGCGCAAGGCGAGCACCGAGCAGGTGGTCCCTAAATCCGATCCGCCCGCCGTCGATGACTGGCCGGCATCGACTTCGCTGGGCTTGACACGCGGACAGGCGCGGTCGCGCGGAATCTGGGGCGGCGAGACTCGGCGGCGCACGACGCATCCCGCTCCACGCTCGCCTCCCCCCCGGTCGCGGCTGGTGCACCCGGGACTCGCACCGCCCGCTGTTGTCCATGCTAGAGTTCCCGCATGGTCCCAACGCGATCGGGAACGTCGTCGCGGAGATCGCATGCGGGATCGATGGACTACCTGCACGACTGCCTCGCCCTGCATGGCCAGGTGACGGAAATCCGCGATCACAGGATGCAGGATTTGTTCCGTCTCGAAGACGAAACAGATGACGTTCAATCGAGTTGTAGGCTCACGTACGACGACATCGAGAAGATCCGGAACAGCAGGATCTGGAATGCCGACGCGTTCGGCTACTGGCCTTCTCGATCCGAGGTCGAATCGAGCCTGGAATCGACCGAATGGGACTTCCAGACACTTCCTGAGAATGAGCAGCAAGTCGTAGAAGACCTGCTGGAGACATTTCGCCAGATCGAGCTGGTGTCGGTAATCTTGAGATTTGTCGTACCGAAGTACTACGGGATCCTGAGCCCGCCGGTGGAGAAAGTACTCGGAATCGGCCCGTTCCGAAAACACTCGGAACGATACCTCGCGTACCTGAAAGACCTTCGTACGATTAGGGTCACCAGGAACTTCAGGACCGCGGCGGAAGTCGACATGGCTCTGTGGGTGCTTCAAGTTGGAGTATTGGACGGTGATCTGCTGAGACCGACTCTGTCAGACGCGGAATACGAGTCGCTACGTAGCGGATTCAGGAACGACTCGCAACTGCGTGAAGTCCGAGTCGGAAACCTGACTCGGCAGCTCTTCTCGGAAATGTCACGGGTCGAGCTGTCGGAAGCCCTGTTGGCGACCGATGTGGAGTTGGCAGGTCAGCTCGCTGGCATCCAATTCGAGCAAGACGTACGGAAACTGACGGGTGCGAGAACGGATGACAAACTGGCAGATCTTGTTCGTGATCCCGTATTCCTGCGTTCGATTCGTCGTCGTATTCCTGATCTTCATGTCGGTTTCTGGCAGAAGGCGGTCAGAACGCGGAACAAGGCGATACATTTGAATCCGCCGCCGAAAAAAGATCACGTCATGACGTTGATCGAGGGCATGAAGGCTCTGAGGCGGGCGATAGATGGCGACCAGATCGATGAGGTACCGGCTGTCCCAAGTGACTTCTGGGAGTCCCGTTCTATCGATGAACTGGCGGAAGAACAGGGTATCGATGCTCCGCAGCCGTTCGATGAGATGATTGGCGCTGCCGCAGATCTATGGGACGACGAGGAGAACTTCGAGCACTTCGTGAAGGGCAGCTGGGAGTGCCGGTACCGGATGCGGGAGGCGGACGGATGAGCACCGTCGTCCTCGATACCAACATCGTTTCCTTCCTGATGAAAGGACACGGACTCGCGGACGGTTATCGGCCGCACCTTGAAGGACGCAGGCTGGCGATTTCCTTCATGACCGTCGCGGAGCTTTACGAAGGCGCTTGTCGTGCAGGATGGGGACAACAAAAGCTGATCCGACTGAACGAGCGCGTAAGAACCTACTTGGTGATCCCATTCAGCTTGGAGATTTGCCGCCAATGGGGTGCCATCCGTTGCGCTCGTCGTAAGCAGCCCATCGCGGTGGATGACGCGTGGATCGCGGCCACAGCGAAGGTGCACAGCCTGCCGCTGATCACCCACAATCCGGCCGACTTTCGCGACATCGAGGGAATCAGAATCGTCTCCGCGTGACCTGCGCGATTCCGCGCCTGCTGTTAGGACAGCGAAACCTTGGTCGGACCGTTGCGGTGCCCCAATCTGCGGAGTTGGCGTGGGGAACACAAACGCCGGGCTCCGAGTCTCACGCTGGCAGGTGGGGCCGGAGGGTGGTTCGCTTCGCGCATCTGCTCGCTCAGGCGCCCGTGAAATCCACGGGGGTGCGCGCGGCGACTGAACCGGTGGCGTCCGGTTCGCAGGCGCAGGCCGTCGATGACACTCGGGGTTGTGAGGCCCGCATCTCCGGTCCGTGGCGTCCGTGGGTCCGTGGAGGGTCGCTGGGGTCCCGTTCAGTGCGTTGTGGAACGAGGGACACACTGAGGGGAACGCACGCCGCCGCTGACGGTAAAGCATTGTATTTGCAATGGTTTGCAGCGTCTTGGCATCGGAAGCCCTGGAAGGCCCGACGGCTCGTCACGTTGCGCGACCGCTGGCTCAACCCGCCCGAGTGGGTCGAGTGGATCGACGAGCCGGTTCCGGGCTATCCGATGCGGGCTGTGCCCCGCGACGAGGACGTGGCGAAAGGCGCTCAAGAAGCGCACCCTGACGTTCCTCTGCATCAACCGTCAACCGCTACCGTTCCATCCTCCGTTCCCGCCGGCAGCACGGCCGGGGCCGCCGCTCCGAACATCTGCCGGAGCGTTCGCTGCACGTCGTCGAGGATCAGGTACGAGACCGGCACCAGGATCAGGGTGATGAACGTGGCGAACAGCACGCCGAAGGCCAGTGACACGGCCATCGGCACCAGGAACGCCGCCTGCATGCTGCGCTCCAGCATGAGCGGCGCCAGGCCGAAGAAGGTCGTCAGCGACGTGAGCAGGATCGGCCGGAAGCGGTTGCTGCCCGCTTCCCGGATCGCAAGCTGGAGCCCGCTGGACTCGAACTCGTGGCTGCTCGCGTGCCTGCCCCCCGCCTCGCGGATCCCGCGGCCCAGGTCGGCGTGCACGCTTCGCGACCGGTTGATGAAGTCGACCATGACGAGACTGTCGTTGACGACGACCCCGGTCAGCGCGACCAGGCCGAACATCGACATCATCGACACGTCGAGGGCCATGACGATGTGTCCCCAGACGGCGCCGACCAGGCCGAAGGGGATCGCGGCCATGATGATGAGCGGCTGCATGTACGACCGCAAGGGCACCGCGAGCAGGGCGAAGATCATCACCACGGCGAGGAGGGAGCCGAGCCAGAGGCCGCCGAGTGCGTCGGCCTGCTCCGCCTGGGAGCCCTCGAAGCTATGGAACACCCCCGGATGGCCCGCGAGCACCTCCGGCAGGATACGCGTGCGGAGGTCGGCGATCACCGCGTCGGCCGAGGTGACCGCCGGGTCGACCGAGGCGGTGACGTTGACCGCCCGGTTGCGGTTGACCCGCCGGATCGAGGCGAAGCCGCGTCCCGGCTCCACCTGCGCCACCTGGCTGAACGGGACCTCACCGCCGTTCGGGGTGCGGATGCGCATGTTCTCCAGGTCGCCGAGCGACCGGCGGTCGTCGCGCGGGTAGCGGACCATGACCCGGATGTCGTCGCGCCCGCGCTGGATGCGCTGGGCCTCCTCGCCGTAGAAGGCCTGCCGGACCTGGTTGCCGAGATGCTGGAGGGTCAGCCCGAGCGTCTCGGCGGCGGGCTTGATGCCGAGTTGCATCTCCTGCTTCCCGGCGCGGAAGGAATCGGCGATCTCGTAGACGCCGGCGTACTCTTCCAACCGCCGTTTCACCTCTTCGGCGGCGTCGCGCAGCCGTTCGATGTCCTGTCCCGCGAGCTGCACGTCGACGTCGGCGCCGGGGTCCATCATCGACATGTCGAAATGGACCTCCACGGCCTCGGGAATCGGTCCCGTGGCCTCCCGCCACAGGTTGCCGAGCTGCTCGCTGGTGAAGCTGCGCGTCTCGGCCGGCAACAGCTCCACGGTCACCTCGCCCACGTTCGAGGTCCCGGCGCTCTCCGGTCCCGTCGGCCCGCCGCCGCGCGAGAGCAACGGCTGGTCGCCGACCGCCGCCGACACGTGCCGGAAGTAGTCGACCCCGGTTTCCTGCTGCAACCGGGCACGCAGCCGGCTGGCGCCCTCTTCGAGCCTGGCGACGGCCCGCGATGTCGTCTCGACGGGAGTGCCCTGCGGCATCGTCACCGACGCCGACATGAAATCGGCTTCGATCGACGGGAAGAAGTGGAAGCTGGTCCAGCCGCCGAGCACCATGCCGCCGGTCAGGATCAGGGTCGAGAAGCCGACCGCCGCCGTCACGTACCGCGCCTTCAGGGCGGCGTCGAGAACCGGCGCGTAGACCCGCTCGACGAACCTCTTGAGGCCGCCGGCGAAATGCGACTGGAACCGGCGCCAGCGGCCGGGCGCGCGGCCCTTGGGCACGTGGGACAGGTGCGCCGGCAGGATGCCCAGCGACTCGACCAGCGAGAAGAGCAGGCACGGGATGACGACCAGCGGAATGGCCCGGAAGAACTTGCCCATCATGCCCGGGACGAACATCAGCGGCATGAACGCGGCGACCGTGGTCAGGACGGCGAAGGTGACGGGCTTGCCGATCTCGCGCGCGCCCTCGATGGCCCCGCGCAGTCCCTCGCCGTGCGCCTCCTGGTGTCGGTAGATGTTCTCGCCGACGATGATCGCGTCGTCGACCACTATCCCCAGCACCAGGATGAACGCGAACAGCGAGATCACGTTGACCGAGACGTCGAAGCCCGGCATCAGCGCGACCGCGCCGAGAAACGAGATCGGGATCCCGAGGCTGACCCAGAAGGCGAGCCGCAACTCCAGGAACAGCGCCAGCACGACGAAGACGAGCGCGAATCCGGTGGCGCCGTTGCGCAGCAGGAGCGTCAGGCGGTCGTTGAGCACCTCCGCCTCGTTGAGCCAGATCGTCATCGAGATGCCCTCGGGCAGCCGCGCCTCTGTGCGTTCGACGTAGTTCTCGACCGCCGCCGCGATGTCCAGCGCGCTCTGGTCGCCGGTGCGAAAGACCGACACGAGCACCGTCGGTTCCTGGTCGAAGCGGGCCTGCTGGTCGGTCTCGGCGAAGCCGTCGACCACGGTTGCCACGTCGCCGAGGCGCAGCCGGCTGCCGTCGGCTCGGGTCCACAGCACCAGGTCCTCGTATTCGGCGCCGCGGTAGGCCTGCCCGATGGTGCGCAGAAGGATCTCGCCGCCGTCGGTGCGCACCGACCCGCCAGGCAGATCCAGCGACGAACGGCGCACGGCGTCGGCTACCCGATCGAAGGTCATGCCGTGCCGCCGCAGCGCGACCTCGGACACCTCGACCGAGATCTCGTAGGGCGGGGCGCTGACGATGTCGACTTGGCTGATCTCCGGCATAGCGGTCAGCTCGTCGCGCACCCGTTCGGCAAGCGCCTTCAGCGCGAAGACGTCGGTCTGGCCGGAGATCGAGATGTCGGTGACCTGGCTGCGGGCGGTCAGCTCCCGGATGATGGGCCTCTCCGTCTGGAGCGGGAAAGTCGTGATCGCGTCGACGTTGTTCTTGACCTCGTCGACCACCCGGCGCGGGTCGGCGCCGAGTTCCAGCTCGACCACGACCGAAGCCATGCCTTCCGCAGCGGTGGACTGGATCTCCTTGATGCCGTCGATTCCCTGCAGCGCCTCCTCGATGCGGATGACGACTCCGTTCTCGACCTCTTCGGGGGCCGCCCCCAGGTACGGCACCTGAATGCTGATCCGGTCGAGCTGGATCTCCGGAAAGACCTCTTCCTTGACCGTCGTGGTGGCGATGAGGCCGCTCACGATGATGAGGACCATCGCGAGGTTCGCAGCCACCGGATTCCGCGCGAACCAGGCGATGCCGGTGTTGTTCATGACGGAACCTCAGTCGAGTGCCGGGGTCGACAGGGCCACGGCCGTGGCTGCCCGACGCTCCAGCAGGTTCGGGTCCGCATCGGCCAGTTGCACCCGCATTCCGTCGGACGGCGTGTCGAGCGGCGAGAGGACCACCAGTTCGCCCGCCTCCAGACCCGCGCGGACGATGACCGACTCGGTCGAGGTTCGCAGCACGTCGACCGTGCGGAACGAGAGCCGGTCCTCGTCGGTGACCACCAGTACCTGGTCCCGGCCACGCAGTGACTGGCGCGGCAGCACCGCGACATCACGCGCCGTGCGGCCGCTAATCTCGGCCTCGACGTACATGCCGACCGCGAGAGGGGGGCGGTTCGGGTTCGACCCCCGCGCATACGGATCTCTGACCTCCGCAATCGCGTGCACCATCCGGCTCACCGAGTCGATCTCGCTCTCGGTCCGCACGATCCGGCCGCGCCAGACGTGCGTCCGGCCGCCGAAGGTCGCCCGCAGCGTCACCGCGGGCCGCGTCTGCCGCTCGACGCCGCGGTACGACAGCGGCAGGTCCAGATAGGCGAGCTCGTCATCGGGCAACGGGAGGCGGACTTCGGCGGCATCCACCGCGTAGATGGTCGCAAGCGCGCTCCCCACCGGCACGTACTGGCCGATGTCGACGCTCTTCTTGCGAACCCGGCCGGCGTACGGCGCCACGATCTCCGCGCGCTCCAGGTCCCGCTCGGCGCGTTCGACACCGGCTTCGGCGGCATCCACCGCGGCGCGGGCGTCCTCCAACTGCGGTTTGCGCAGCGCCAGCTCGTGCGGGTCACCCCGGCCCAGCGCTTCCCACTCCCGCTGCGCCACCTCCGCCTCGGCTTCTTCCTGCGCCAGCCGCAGCCGGGCCTGCGCGAGCTGCGACCGGGCGCTGACCAGCATCTGCTCGTAGTCGAACGGGTCGAGCCTGACGAGCACGTCGCCCGCCTCGAAGAACCCGCCCTGGGCGAACGACGGCGCGACCCAGGTGACGCGGCCCGCGATCTGGGGCACTAGCTGGCTCTCGGTGCGCGGCTGGACC
The DNA here is from genome assembly GCA_964291605.2 of Vicinamibacterales bacterium. Taxonomy (GTDB): domain Bacteria; phylum Acidobacteriota; class Vicinamibacteria; order Vicinamibacterales; family UBA8438; genus WTFV01. Next base: position 307,932 of record OZ219745.1, read on the forward strand.
GTGCCCTGGCTCGCGACGGCCAGGGGCACGTCCTCCAGTGAGACCTCGTGCACGCGCACGCCAGGCGGCTCCACGACCGGCGTCAGCGTCTCGACCGGCGGGCGGTTCAGGATCATCGTGGCGGCGCCGACGCCGGCCGCGGCGACGATGAGCAGGGGCAGAAGAGCCTTGAGCATGCCGGACGTGGCGCGTTTCATTGCTGTACTTCCTGTCTGATGCCGGAAACGGATCAGTCGTCCGCGTCGAGACGGGCCATTGCGACCGGCGATTCGAGCTGCTCGAAGCCGCCGCCGAGGGCCAGATAGAGATCCACGCGGTTCTCGAGGCGCAGGCGGCGCGCCGCTATCAGCTCGGATTCGGACTGGAACGCCGACCGTTGCGCGTCGAGCACCGTGATGTACGAGTCCAGCCCTGTCCGGTAACGCTCGTCCGCCAGGCGTTCGGCGGCGCGGGCCTGCTCGACGGAAGTCCCCAGATGGACGACCCGATCGGCCAGATACTCCTCGGCGGCCAGCGCCGTCTCGACTTCGGAGTACGCCGTCAGGGCCGTGTTCACGTAGCTGGCCAGCACCTCGGCGACCAGCGCCTCGGCGCGGCTGACCTGGGCGCGCAGCCTGCCTCCCTGCCACAGCGGGGCAACCACGTTTCCCACGAAGCTCCAGACCGCGAAATTGCCGTTGAGCAAGTCGCGCAGCGCATCCGTGGCCGTGCCCGTGTTCACCGTCAGGCTGAAGGTCGGCAGCAACTCCCGACGCGCTACGCGCAGCCGCGCTTCCGACGCCGCCACCTGACGCTCCGCCGCGACCAGATCCGGCCGGCGCCCCACGAGGTCGGCCGGTACCCCCGCCGGCACCGCGGGCGGCATCTCGGGCAGATCCGGCGGCGGGGCGATGTCGCCGCCCGCATACTGCGCCAGCAGCACCTCGAGCTGTCGCGTCGACGCATCGAGCTGCTGACGCCGTTGGGTGAGCTGGCCCCGCGCGTTCGACAAGTTCAGCAGCGCCAGCCGCAGGTCGAGCGCCGGACGGACCCCCGATTCGAACCGGTCCCGCACCCGCTCGGCCGACGCGCCGAAGCTGCCTACCGTCGCCTCGGAGAGCAGCACCTGTTGCTGCGCCTCGGCAATGGCGAACCATGTCTTGGCCGTCTGGCCGGCCATCGACAGTTGCGCTCCCCGCAGGTCCGCCGCCGACCGCTGCAGGTCGGCCAGCGCCGCCTGTTCCGACGTCCGGAGCTTGCCCCACAGGTCGACTTCCCACGTCGTGTCCAGCGAGACGCCCTGGTTCGTGAAGACCGTGCTCAGCACGCGATCCTCGGCCCCCGGAATCGGGAAGCCGACGAAGTTCTGCTTGCGACGGCTGCCGTTGTACGACGCCTCGATCGTCGGCCGCAGCGCACCCGATGCCACCCGCGCGTCGGCCGCCGCCTGCTCCAGCCGCGCCCCCGCCGCCCGCAGATCCAGGTTGCGCGAGAGCACCGTCTCGATGGCGGCCGACAGCTCGTGGTCGCCGAAGTCCGTCCACCAGTCCGGCCCCAGTTCTCCAGCCGCAATCGCCGCGCCCGTCCACTCCGCCGGTATCGGCACCTGGATCTCGGGCTGCTCCACCGGCAGCAGGGTCGCGCAACCGGCCCCCATGACGACGGCGGCCGCGACCGGCGCGACCCGGAATGCACGCCTCTTCAAGGTCTGCGTCAAGAGCTGCACGTCAACTCCTCCGTGAACTGCCGCCGCGTCCCGTGAGCCGAGGTTCGCTGAGCGTCGAGGACGCTGGCCCCGCGTCGATAGTCATGGGTCTGGATGATCGGCTGTGTGAAAAACACCCGTATTGGATGTCGACGGACGAGACAGGACGAATGTTCTGTGCGGGAACCGTGGGGTTCCCGGTGGGGTCAGCAGCACGGTCGTGTGGGGGTGCCGAAACCGATGCCACCCCCCGAACGCCCGCCGGGGCGGTCGCGGCCATGGCCGTAGCCGCGCCCGCTCACCTGAACTACGTCGAGTGTTGAGCCGGAGCACGCCTGGCACCGGAAGAACACGGCTCAAGAAGATCGATGCCGAGAACGCGCCATTCGAGAAGCTCGGAAAGCAGGGAATTCACTGGCAAGAATCCGGCCAGCGATCCGGCAGGAGATCGAGTGAGACCTGAAGGTCCAGAGCATCAGGGAAGGCGCACGGGCGGGGGCAACTCACGGTCGGCGCGACGACTCCGCGGGTTGCCCTCAAGGACCGCGATCGGAGACGTGCTTCGTCGGCAGCGTGCGGAGCACTGGATCAGCTCGGATGCGCCGTGACGCCGAGAACGTGGAGTTCGGGGCGAAAGCCGCTGACTTCGGATGACGGCCCGGTTACGAAGGGATTCCATGAACACCCGCGCGTGACCGTGACAATTCCGTGTGCAATTCTGATCCGGATTCTACGAAACCACCTGAGCCGGCTCGGACTCTACGGACCTACGGACCGCTGTCTGACCCGTGGCCACCAGACGGAGGGGCCTGTTCGGCCCGGAAGTGCGCGCTATGACCCGGTCGCCTTTCTCGCCGGAGGGTCCCGGACTTGCTGGTTCTGTCCTCGTCGGTCGGCGAGACCGGTGGTGACACCCGGTCCGGGACGTCTTGACTCCGCGTGGCGGTCATCGTCCTGCGGATTTCGACCGTCGCTTTCTGCCGGCGTCCTGGTCTCAAGACGAGTGTTGTTGCCTGCACTCGTCTTCTTCAGTCGCCGTCGCTTGTCGCGTCGCCGCATTCCTGCTCCTTTTGCGGGAGGCGCCAGCGTCGAGGTCGCCCATGCGCCATTGAGAAACGATGGAAACCAACGCCCGCGCTTGTCCTCCACGACCCCGCGTGCAACAGGGTACTCTGTGACGGAGGGCGGACTGCGTAAGCCGATCTCCGTTGCGACCCGACTTGCCCATCCCGTTGCGACCCCAGTCCGTCCCGGATGTAGCTGGCCGCACGCTTCCGGGCGCCTCCGACGCCCACCTGCGCTATGACCGGCGACCGGAACCGCACCCCCTCGCGACCAGCGCCATTCGTGACCTCGATCACTTGGTCCCACGTCTCGCTAGCGCCGCCATGTCGTCGTCGCCGGACACCCAATGTACGATCTGTCGTCCTCCTGCATCGCTGCCCGGTCTGCAAAGAGCGCATCGGATGAAGGCACAGACGCAGACGATCGCGCAATTATCACGTGTTCTCGACGTTGACGAGCGCAAGGTCTCGAGAACGGCGCGACGGGTGCTGGGCCTGAGCGCGGCGATGGTGCGAGATCCGGCGCTGGCGCTGTCGCGCAACCACTGCCGGCGGATCGCGCAGGCGCTCGGCAAACCCGACCCGTGGGCGTCTGCGTCGAGAGCGTTCGTGCTGTCGAATCCAACGGCGGCGCGACGGCCTGTGCTGAAACGCGACCCCTGCGCGAAGGGCGAGCTGACGTTCTCCAGCCTGCTGCACGGCGTGTGGGTCCACCCCGAGGTTCCCGACGGACTCGGCGGGATGATGCCGCTGCGCCAGCGACTGGGCATCGTTCTTGCAATATCTGGCCGCGCGCGGTCGGACGACGGTTGTGAAGGGCTGCCGGGACGCGGTGAACCGCGGCTGGCGGCGCTCGCCGCTCGGCGGCAGCGGCGGCATGCAGTACTACCTGTGGTGGACGGTACAGGGGAGCCGGCCCACCAGCGGCATCGCGTTCCCCGGTCGCGGCGGTGTCCTCGTGCGCGGTCCGCCACCACGACGACCACGAGCGACTCGACGCCGGGGCTCTCGACGACTACTTGCCGTTCTCGCAGCACGAGATCGAGGACGCCGACCTGGTCGGCCGCCCCTGGACGACGGACCAGTTGCAGTTCATACGGCACGAAGGCCCGGTGCGCCTGGTGGACGGACGGCCCGGGTCGGGAAAGACGACCGTGTTGTGGAAGGCGGTCGAGGCGCGCAGCGGCCAGCGCGTGCTGTACCTGACGTGGTCGCGCGAACTGACTGCGGCCGCCGAGGAGCACTTCCGTGCATTCGCCCCGGCCGACGTGCGGGTGGAGGCGCGCGACTTCGCGACGTTCCTGGGGGAGGTGTGCGGCGCCGACGTCGAGCGCCGCACACTGTCGGCGAGCCGCGCGATGTTCGCCGCGGCCACCGCGCGGGTGGGACGCCGGCAGGCCGGACCGTGGGGAGACCGCGACGCGGCGCTGCATGCCGAAGTGCGGGCGATGCTGCTCGGCCGCGCTGTGCCCGGGGACTCTGAGTCGATCGCGGCCGGCGAGCTGGTACGGTTGAGCGACGCCACGTACCGCGACCGGCGTGCGGGCGACGACGGCGTCGGGCGGGCGGCGGCGAGCGCGCTGCTCAAGGTGGCCGAGCACGTCGGACCTGACGGATGGCCAGCGTGTTCCCCGAACTGGCCGCCGCCACGGCGGCTGTCGGTCGGCTGCGGGACGGCGAGCTGCCGGAAGGGTTCGCCGATTTCGACCGCGTCGTCGTCGACGAGGTCCAGGACCTAACGCTGCTGGAGACCGCCGTGGTCGTCGAATTGTGCCTGGCGATCGCGCGCCGCCGGGGACATGCGCCGTGGCTTCTGGCGGCCGGCGACGACGGACAGACGGTGCGCCCGTCAGGCTTCGACTGGGGCGCGTTGAACGACCTGCTGGCCGTGCGCCTCGACGCCCCGCGCCGGTTCCACCTGGAACACAACCTGCGCTGCCCGAGCCGCATTGCGGGAGTCATCGAACGCGCCTCGGAGTGGTACGTGCACCTGGACAAGTCGCGGCGCCCGACCAAGCAGCGTCACCAGCAGGGCGGCCAGCACGTCGACGCCCACCTGCTTCACGTCGTGGCTGACGTGCCGACGGCCGTCGGGCTGCTCGAGCGGCTCGACGAGGTCGAGGGACTGGTGGTGATGACGGTCGCCGACGAGAAACCGGCCTGGGTGCCCGAGCGGCTGCGCGACATGGTGCTGACGCCTGCCGACGCGAAGGGACTCGAGTACCAGTCGGTCTGCGTCCTGGACGCGGGACGGGTGCTGGCCCGGCTGGAGGCTGCCACCGGGTCGTTGATGACGGGCACATCGCAGGCGCTGCGAGAGCAGGAGCACCGGACCGCCATCGACCAGCTGCGGGTGGCGCTGAGCCGGGCCACCGAGACGCTCGCCTTCGTCGACGTGGCCGGCGACGAAGACGCGCACGCGCTGAGCGCGGAGCTGCTCGAGGACGCCGCGCCGTACCACGCCGATGATCTGGTCGAGCACTTCGCCGACGACGCGCCGCCGGACGAACGCGTGCAGGCGCGGACGCAGGACGCGCGGGGTTTGATCGACACGGCCCCCGGGCGGGCGTGGCAGGCGATGCGCCTGCTCGGCGACCCGCATCTGCCGAACGGGGTGTCGGACGAGAGCGTACGCATCGAGGCGCACACGACGCTTCTGGCCACCGCCACGCGTCTGCTCGTCGACGGCGTCCCCGCTGCGGTCCGTCGCGACGAAGTGGTCAACATGGCGGCGGAAGCGATCATGCTGCTCGGCGCCACCGACCACTACGGGCAGGCGTTCGAGGCGCTGGATGCGTGGACGCAGGCGCGGGAGACGGCGCCGTTCGCGCTGCTCGACGCCACGCTGGCGCTCGAAGCCGACGGCAGCTGGCTGCGGCAGGCGCTGCCGCCGGTGGCGCAGGGGTTGCGCGGGGCTGTCGAGACGTTCGCCAGCGACACGGCCGCGGCCGCCGCTTACGCCGGCGACGTCGAGGGCTGGCTGCGGCTGACCGGCTACGCGGGCGACGCCGCGACGACCGCCCGGGCGCTGCGCTGCCGGGCCGTCGATACCCCTACCGAGGCCGGTGAGACGCTGGTCGCCGCGCAGGTCCTGGTGGCGGTCAAGCCGCCGGACCTCGCGCGCCTGGGACGGCTGCGCGAAGCGCAGGGCCGCCTGGAAGACGCCGCCGAAACCTACGAGGTGGCCGAGATGCCGGCCGACGCGTTGCGCAACTGGCGCGCCGCCGGCAAGTGGGAGCAGGCCGTGCGGTTGGCCGAGGGACAGGTACGCAGCGACCTGGAATGGCTCGTGGAACTGGAGACCCTGACCCGGCGGCGGCCCGCCGGCCAGCGCAAGCGCCTGACGACCGGCGAGCGTGAGCACCTCGTGCAACTGCTGGACACCGTCGAGCGACTCCCCAGGAGCGGCAGGACGGCGGCCGCCGCAACCGCGCTGCCGCTGATCATCCTGCCGGCGCTGGGACCCGGCCTGCCGCCCGGGTTCCTCGAGACCGACGGCATGCCCCCGGTCCCGGACAAGGCCCACGACCCGGCCGCCGCTGACCGAGCTGAGCCAGTAGAGATCGTCCAGCTTGCCGGAGCCGAGCACGTCGAATCGCGTCGGTGTCAGCTACGGAATCATGCGACTACGCAGCACTTCGACGAAATCCAGGTTGTCCTCGGCTGGGAGCGTTTCGCCCGGCGGCTCCTCGACGCCGAGCGCACAGAGGTGATCGTCACCGGCTCGTCCGCCGCGCTCCTGTCGCGAGAGGTCGCGACGGCGCTCCGGGGCCGCGGATGGCAGGTGCTGATTCAGCCCTTCAGTTTCGACGAAGCGCTTCGCCACCAAAGACGGGCGTTTCCGGACGATGCAACCGCCCTGACGGGCCGGGAACGCACGCGGCTCGAAGCGCCCTCCTCGACTGGCTTGGGACCGGCGGCTTTCCCGAGGCGCAAGGGCTCGACGCGCCGTCGCGACATCAGCTTCTGCGCGACTACGTCGACGTGGCGATGCTGCGCGACGTGGTCGAGCGTCACGACGTGCGCAACGTGGACGTCGCTGCGCTGGCTCGTGCGTCATCTGCTCGGTAACGCCGGTGGGATGTTCAGCATCGGGAAGTTCCACGCGGCGCTGAAGTCGCAGGGTATCCCCATCGCCAAGGACACTTTCCATCAGTTCCTCGGGTACCTGGAAGACGGCTTCCTCGTGCGGGTCGTGTGGATGGAATCGGCCTCGGAGCGACAGCGCATGGTCAATCCCCGCAGGTCGTATCCGGTCGACCCGGGTTGATCCCGGTCTTCGACCGAACCGGTCGGGCCAACCTGGGCCATGCGCTGGAGACGGCGGTCCTCCTGGAGTTGGAGCGCCGGGGCTGCGACGTGATCTACGTGCGGACCCCGGAGCGCTACGATGTCGACTTCCTCGCCCGGACGCGACCGGCGAAACGGAGCTGATCCAGCTCTGCACCGACCTCTCGGACCCGGCCACCGCGACGCGCCGAACGCCGGGCACTCGCCGCGGCCGGCAAGCTGTTCCCGCGCGCCCGCTGGCGGCTGCTGACGTTGACACAGGACTGCCTGCCCACCGAGCCGCCGGCCGGCGTAGAGATGCATAGTGCCTGCGAGTGGCTGCTGGCGGGCGCACCGTGATGGGACGTCTCGATGGTCTGCTTGGCGGCGCATAGTTCGCGCGTTGCCGTCAATGGCACGAATGCTCAACCCAACGGACAATGGAGTTGCAGGTATCGTTCGACGAGAGGAGAAGCGGTTGCGAGGAGTGAACGACGAGGTTGACCCAAAGGGAAGCGGTCGCCGCCCGGACCTTGAGAGTGAACATCCGGCGCGGGAGCACGTGCTTCTGACGGTGCTCGGACTGGACCCGCGACCGGCGCGCTACGTGCTCGGGGATCGAGAGGCTGAGGCTCGACTCGCACCCGTAGCGCTGCTGGACCTGCTGCCACCTGTCAAGCGCCCCGGTCGCGTGGTGGCTTTCTGTACGCCGGAGGCGACGGAACAGAGCTGGCCGTGCCTCGAAGCCGCTCTGCGTGACCGATGTCAGGTCGAGCGAATCGATGTGCCAGGCGGGATGACGCAGGAGGGTGTCCATACGTATCTGGCGCGGGTGTCGAATGCCATCTCCGATTCTCGGGAGATCGAGCTCACGGTGGACATCACGCATGGCCCTCGACACTTCTCGTTTCTGACGTACATCGCGGTGCTCTACCTGGCAGCGCTCCGCGATGTTCGAGTGCGCGGCGCGTACTACAGCCTACCGCGCGAGAATGCACCGAGCCCTTTCCTCGATCTGCGCCCGCTGCTGCATCTGCCTCGCTGGATTCACGCGCTGCAGGTCGCGCGGGAGACCGGTAGCACCTTGCCGCTGGCCGAGGTTATCGACGCCGGTTCGCGAGGCCGAACGGCAACATCCAGAAGAGCCAAGGATATCGCGCGTGACCTGTATGCAATGTCGGAAGCATATACGTCCGGTCTGCCCCTTGAACTGGGCCGCTTGGCGCACGATGTTCGTGACCGTCGCCTCGGGGCGCTGAAGAAACTGCTTGAGGGCGACGACCACCGTCTGCCGCTCGCCGGCGAGCTGATCGAGGGGCTGAAGGAAACGTTGGGTTCCTTCGCCGCGGACACTCCGACGGGTGACGGCTGGAAGCAGCGAGTCGACCTGACGGCGGTCGAGTTGGACCGTCAGGTGCGCATCATCGACGATCTGCTCCGCCGCAAGAACGTGGCGGCTGCCCTCGGCCTCATGAACGAGTGGACGGTATCGTGGGTCGTCTGGCGACAGGGTGACCGGCGCGAGTGGCTCGACTACGCCAACACGAGGCGCAGGGCTGGTCGCCTGCTCGGGGCGATGGCGGCGGTCAGCAACGATGCGGAACTTCGCAGCCGCCTGACTGACGAACAACGCTCGCTCGGCGGTTTCTGGTCACGGCTCTCGGAGCTTCGCAACGCGTATCATCACCACGGCATGCGTCCCCTTCCGCTCGTCCGTGACAGGAACGCGGAGACGACCCTGCGCCGGGTCCAGGACTTCTGGAACGACACGCTCCGTTCCCGACCGGACATCTCTCTGTCCCTGGGCGAGTCGCCGGGCGGCCGGGTGCTCGTCAGCCCGATCGGCAAGCGTCCGGGCGTGCTCTTCAGCGCCGTGCACGCGTGTCGTACGGATGGGGGCGGCGGCGAACCGGTGCTGTGTCTCGCCGTCTGTTCGGGTGAGAGCCAGGGAATGGTTGCGGAGGCGTTGCAGCGCGCCTGCTATGCCGGGGCTGTCGAGCCGCTCGTCTTCGACGATGCCGTCGGGGGAGGTCGGACCGAGATCGAACACCTGGTGCAGGCGGCGCGGCCGCACTTCGTCGGCACCGGCGACGTGGTCGTGAACGTCACCGGCGGGACGACGCTCATGGGGCTCGCCGCGGAGGCGCTCGCCACTGCTGCGCGCGACCTCGCCTGTCCGGTGCGCCGGTTCGGGTTGATTGACCGCCGGCCCCCGTCCGAGCAGGAGTCGGAACCGTATCGGGCGGGCGAGCCGTTCTGGCTCGACACAGCGGAGAACGACGATGCCGGCGATTCGGATTGAGGCCACGTACAGCGTCGTGACGCCGATGTTCTGCGCGGGCACCGATTCGAAGACACCCGAAGTTCGCCTGCCCAGCTTCAAGGGCATCCTGCGCTACTGGTGGCGCGCGCTGGCGTGGTCGCGCTGCGGTGGGGACCTCGAGGTGGTCCGACGAGAGGAAGACAGACTCTTCGGGAGCGCTCGTGGGGGCCAATCACGTGTGCTCATGCGGTGGGCGTCACCTCCCGAACCGACGCCGATTCCTGTGAACGAGGTGCTCAAGGTACGTGCTGGCGGCGAAGTCGTCGGAGACGGAGCCCGCTATCTGGGGTATGGCGTCATGGAGGCATTCCCCCGCAAGAACAAGCGAACGGGCCAGCGAACCGCGGCCGGCCAGCTTACGCGCGCGTGCCTGGCACCGTTCGACTTCACCGTTCAGATGCGAGGCCGGGATCTGAACGAACAGGAGTTGACTTCGTTGAGGGACTCGCTTGTAGCCCTCGGTATCCTGGGCGGCCTGGGCGCGAAGAGCCGCAAGGGTTTTGGGTCGCTGGTACTGCAGGACTTGCGTGTGAACGGGCACGCACGATGGAACACGCCGCGATCCATGGACGAACTGCGAAGCGCGATCGCCGCGTGCCGACCCGGGCCATCTGACGGCAATGACGGGTCAGGGTCGTTGCCGGAGTTCACCGCGCTGTCCAGCGGAGCGCGTCACGTGCTGTTGTCGAGCACCGGGGCCGAGCCGCTGGAACTGCTCGATCTGGTCGGCCGGGAACTCGTCCGGTTCCGGAGTTGGGGTAATCACGGCAAGGTCCTTGGAGACATCGAGTCGGAAAGAAACTTCCGGGACGATCATGACTTGATGAAGTACCCGCCGGGCGGACGCCGCGCGCATCCCCGCCGCATCGCCTTCGGCCTGCCCCACAACTATGGGAAGCGGAAGCAGGATCAAGTGGGCCCCGCCGACGGATTCGATCGTCGGGCAAGCCCATTGTTCATCCACATCCACGAGTGCGGCGACAGGCCCGTGGCGGTCGTCTCGTTCCTGCCCGCCCGTTTCCTCCCTTCCCGCCCGCCAGCCAATGGAGCGACCATCTCAGTCGGAGGGCAGCGGGTCTCTCAGGCGCCCGAGGAGGAACTGTACCGTTCGATACACGACTTCCTCGACCGACTTCTCGCCCGCAACAGCCAACGGCCGCGGCAGGAGCCGTTTACCGACGCCGTAGAGGTGCGCGGGTGACGACCCGCCTCGACATCTCGATCGGCCCGGTGCAGGGCTTCGTGTCGCAGTCGCGCCGCACCCGCGACCTGTGGGGCAGCTCGTACCTGCTGTCGTTCCTGTCCGCGCACGCCATGCGGGGCGCCCGCGACGCCGGAGGCCGGATCGACCAGCCGATGGTCGATGACGATCCGCTCTTTCAGTGGGTCACGGGTCGCGGGGAAGGTGAGGCGCCGCGGATCGGTTCGGCGCCGAACCACTTCGTCGTCCTGGTGAACGGAGACGCGGCGCACGTGGCGCGGGCCGCCGGCGGAGCGCTCGATGACGCATGGCGACGGGTGTGTCGTGCCGTACGGGAACGATTCGTCGCACAGGCCTGTTCGGCCGGAAACGGCACGGAACGAATCTGGAATCGCCAGGTCGAGACGTTCTGGGACGTGACGTGGGCCGCCGGTCCGAGCGAGCACGGCGGCGGGTTGCTCGCACGCCGCAAGCACTGGCGGAGCCATCGTCCGCCCGACGAACCCGGCGACAAGTGCACGGTCATGCATGGCCTTCAGGAGCTGTCGGGGCACGTCCGCGCGGAGAGTCGCGCGAGACGGGAGCAGCAGGACGAGTTCTGGCGGTGCGTGCGCGGGCAACTCGGTCCTCTGGACGTGGAGGACAACGAGCGGCTGTGCGCAATAGCGCTCGTCAAGCGCCTGTTTCCGAAGGTTGCCCCGCAGGCGCTCGGCTGGGAGGTCGACACGTCGCACTGGCCGTCGACGGTCTACGTGGGCGCGGTGCCCTGGATCCGTCGCGTCGCAACGGCCGCGCCGGGGCGGGCGCGGGAATACGCGGAGGCCGTCAGCCAGAATGCCCGTCCGGGCGTTCTGGCGGAGCGCAGGCCGCCCTTCGCACGACTGGACGTCGAAGCGGCGGGCGATTTCGCGAAGCTGGATGCCAACTACTTTCACCGCGAGTTCCTGGAGAGCGAACGGCGGTGTCCACTGGCAGACCACGCTACGGATGAGGCGCGGGACAGGCTCGCCCGGATGCTCACGGGGATCTGTGAGACCAGGGCGGATGGCCGGCCGCTCGGTACGCCACCCACGTTCTACGCCCTGCTCCTCGCCGACGGCGACCGGCTCGGCAGACTGGTGGGCGAGTTGGGCGGACAACCGGTCGGTCGGGCGCTGTCCACCTTCACAGGCAAGGTTCGGGAGATCGTGCGCGAACACGACGGCGTGACCGTCTACGCCGGCGGCGACGACGTCATGGCGATGCTTCCGGCGCCGTCGGCGCTGGCCTGCGCAAGCTCCCTGGCCGTCGCCTACCGGTCGGCGTTTCGGAAAAGACCGGGCGCCACCCTTTCCGCGGCGGTCACGTACGCGCACGTCCGTCTGCCTCTCGGATCGGTGTTGCACGAAGCCCACCGGCTGCTCGACGACGTCGCCAAGGACGGCAACGGGCGCGACTCGCTGGCCGCGGCCGTCCTGAAACCCGGCGCGTTGCACTGCCAATGGACGACGACCTGGGATCGAACGCGCCCCGGCGGAAATCCAATGTCCGCCGTGAAGCTGCTCGGTGATCTGATCGGTCACCTTGCCGATCGGGAGACGGAACCGGGGCTCTCCGCGGCGCTCATCTACCGGATCCGCGAGACGCTCGCCATGCTCTGCGGATGGGATCGTTGGCGTCCCGGCGATTGGGGGAGCGCTCCGGCCGATGTCGATGTTCGCCAGTTCCTCCGCGCCGAGATCGTCCACAGCCTGGCGGTCCGGATGGACGGCGGGGCGGAGACCCGCGCGGACGAGTTGACCGATCTCGTCTGGCGCGTCCTCGGCCCTTCACGGGCGCGCGGCAACGGCGCCGAAACTCGGGACCATGCGGCCCTGTCGGACAACGTGACGGAGGCCGGCATCGACGTGCTCCTGCTCGCCCGGTTCCTCGCCGGCGATCGGGACGAGGGAGACGGCCGATGACCGATGTCCGTCTCGAACCACTGGACACGTGGTTCTTCCGCGACGGAACGCCGTTCACGGCCGGCAACGCACCGCAGGAAGACGTACGCAGCCTGTTTCCTCCTCATCCACCAACCGTGGCCGGTGCGCTTCGAGCCGCGCTGGCCCTGTCCCGGGGATGGAGCGGCCGCGGCCGCTGGTCGCAGGAGATCGCCGATGTCCTCGGGGACGGCCCGGAGAGTCTCGGTGCCCTCTCCCTGGACGGACCGTTCGTGCTGCGTAACGAAGAGCCGCTGTTCCGCGCACCGCGCCACCTGCTCGGCGTCGACGAGCCGGACGGGTGGAGGCCGGCGGCCTTCCTTCGTCCGGGTGCGCCTGTCGAGTGTGACCTCGGCACCGACATCCGGCTTCCTGAAACGTCGGCCGCGCGCTCTGGCGACGATTGGTCGAGGCGCAAGGCGAGCGACAACCAGTGGCTCACCCCGGCTGGGATGAACGCCGTACTGCGCGGTGAGCTGCCGGCCCCGGGCCACATCGTTTCGAGCAGGACACTCTGGAGCGATGAGCCGCGCATCGGTCTCGAGCGCAATCCGGACACGCGCACGGCGGAGGAGGGTCTTCTCTACAGTACGCGGCACGTACGCCTGGCGCGCGGCGTTTCGCTTGGGGTGCGTATCGGCGGGCTGCCGCCGGACTGGCGGCCGCCGTTCGGCCGTACCCTGTCGTTCGGAGGCGAGAGCCGCACAGCCGCGTGCCGCCAATGGAACGCCGCGCTGTCTCTCGATGCGCCCCTGCCGACCACGACGAACGGAGGGCGGGTGACCGTCATCGCATTGACGCCCATCGACCTCGCCGACGACGTCTGCCTGGGCAGCGAGTCGCTGGAGGAACTCGGCGGCGCCCGGGTCGTCTGCGCCTGTCTCGACCGCCCGCTGCGGATTGGAGGCTGGGATTCCCTCGCGCGGCGTCCGCTGCCGCTACGGTCCGTGCTGCCTCCCGGCAGCGTGTTGTTCTGCGAAGGTGCCGCACCGGAACGGCTGCGGGACGTCATCACGACCGGCGGCAGGTTGGCGCGGGTGGGCGCCCGCCGACCGCTCGGCTTCGGTCTCGCCGCGCTCGGCGCGTGGCCTCGCGATCAGGAGGTTAGCGGATGAACACAGCCATGCTCGGCCTGCTGGCCGAGACCCCGGTCCATCCCGGCGCCGGCAGCGGCATGGGAGTCGTCGATCTCCCGGTGGCCCGGGAGGCGTCGACGGACTACCCCGTGCTCGTCGGATCGAGCCTGAAAGGCGCGTTGCGGGACAAGGCCGAGGGGGCTGTCGCGGCAGAAGCCATCGAGGCGGACGTCGTGCAGGACCGCTTCGGCTCGCCGGAGCACGCGGGCGATCTGCTGGTATCCGATGGCCGGTTGCTGCTGCTGCCGGTGCGCAGCCTGACGACATCGTTCCGCTGGGTCACGTGCTGGCACCTTCTCGAACGTTACCGTCGCGATCTTGGCCGGGCCGTCCTGGAGCCGCGGCCGGATATCCCAGACACAAATGACGTGAAGCGTGGCGAGGTCCTGGCGACAGGTGACGGCAGCCTGTTCCTCGAAGAGCGGCAATTCACCATCCGGGGCCTGCCAGCCAATGATCTCGTGAAAGCCATCGCGCCGTGCGTACTGCACGACGAAACCCGGCGTCGCCTCGGCGAGCGGATCGCCGTCCTGGACGATGACGACTTTGCTTGGTTCGTCCGGTACGGCCTCTGTATCCAGGCACGCAACGTCCTGGACGACGACGGCAGCAAGAGAAGCCGGAACCTGTGGTACGAGGAGACGCTGCCGCCGGACACGGTCATGTACGCCCTCGTCATGGGCCGGAGCGACGACGTGCTCGAAACACTCGACACCCTCTTTCCCGAAACGGATCCGTACCTGCAGGTCGGCGGCAACGAAACGGTCGGCCAGGGCTGGTTCGCCGTCCGTGTGCGCCGCGGCGACGCGGGGGAGGCGGCGTGAAGACCATCGAACAGGAACGTGCGGCCGACGCCCTGACGCGGGTCGCCGAACTGAGCGGGCGTTCCCCGGGATTCAAGAAGAGCTACTGCGCGTACGTCGACCGGATTGGACCCGCCATCGTCATGAACGGCCTGGGACAGGCGTTGGCGACGGAGCTGGCCGCCGCCGGTCCCAAGCCGGAGAAGGACGATCAGAAAGCGCACCGCGAGCTGTATCAGAGCCTGCAACGTTGGCTATGCCGGGCAGCCGGCGGCGTCTATGCTTCCGGCGACGACGTCTTGCAGGCGATCGTATCGGGCGACGAATCACGTTATCTGCACGCTCAGGCCGAAGCGTTGGCCTGGTTGGGATGGCACAAGAAATGCTGCCGGGCGGCCTTCCCGAAGAGCGAGGAGGATCCGGCGTGAACCGTCCACTCTACGCCGCGGCCGCCGACGAGCCGGTGCACCGCGAGCCGGCGGGACACGCCGGACTGTGGTTCGACAAGTTCTGCAACACGTGGCGCCGGGATGGTGGCGCGTGGACGATGAAGGAGGACAAGGAACGCCGGGAGCGTGGCGCGGACGGAAACCCGAAACTCGAGTGGCTCCGGACGCTGATTGACGGCCCGGTTGGTACGCAGGAGCAGATCGACGAGTACGCGTTACGAATCGTGCGGCTGGTCGAGCGGCGCGGCGGTCTGGCCATGGTCTTCCAGACAGACGCCCGCTTCGTGACCGGACTGGGCCGGAGCCACCCCGTCGAGAATGGCTTCGCATGGCATCCGACGCTGGGCACCCCCTGCCTGCCGGGAAGTTCGGTCAAGGGGATGGTTCGTGCGTGGGTGGACGCGGACCCAGACCCTCGCCCCGGTGCGGAGGAAACGCGAGATCGACTGCTCGGGACGCCTGGGCGTGCGGGACGCCTCTGCTTCCTGGATGCGGTTCCCACGGCCCCGGTGCGTCTCGAAGCCGACGTCATGACGCCCCACTTCGCCGGCTGGAGCGCCGACGATCCGCCGGGAGACTGGCGCGCTCCCACGCCGATCCCGTTCCTCGTCACGCCGGCCGAGACCCGCTTCCTGTTCGGCGTTCTCCCCGTGCAGCCTGTTGACGGTGGCGATCTGTCCACCGTCGACGCTTGGCTGCGCGATGCCCTGGCCTGGGCCGGCGCGGGGGCCAAGACAGCAGTTGGTTACGGACGCTTTGGCCGCGACGACGAAGAAACGGCCCGTTGGAAGCGGCGAGTCGGTGACGAAGATCGCCGCCGCAAAGCGGAACGGGACCGACAGGAGGCGATGCGCACCCCGGAAGGGCGGTGGCGCCTGGGGCTCCAGGGACTGTCGGAGGCCGGAGTCCTCGACCAGGTGCGAGTACATCTGGAAAAGGAACCGCTGGCGGATGCCCGCGACCGGCGCGCCTTCGCCAACGCTGTCCGCTCGATGGACTTCGTCGGGCACTGGCGCAACGGCCGCACGCAGGACCCCCGGACTGGGCTCGGCAAGAAGAAGCTCAAAGAACGGGTGCGCCTGCTCGACGACGCAGCGCGCGACGAACGCGACTCCAATGAACAAGATTGATCGTGACTGGGTCACCGTGGACTCGATCCGGAAGATGCGGCCGAGCAGACATTCGTCGCGCACCGGCATGACGGCGCGTGGCTCGACGCCGCCGCCCCCCACGGCGCTGCACTGCACCCGCTCCTACGAAACGGCAGCGACTTCAACGTCGATGGGTTCGAGCCCGGTCGGGCCACGGCGCCTACATCGGGGACCGGGCGGGGATGACTCCGGGTTCGACCTAGCAGCCACCGGACCGACGGTAGGAGAACGATCCATCCGGGAAACCTCGCAACGAGAATCGGAGCGCCACACAAAACGCCGAATCGCGCAGTTCCGCCCGAGAACAGCCGGAGTCGGCTGAGCAACCGAGCGGCGAGCGCTGGCGGCACGCACCCATCCGAGGCACGCGCCCAGATCTGCTCGAAGCCGACTGCCGTGTAGCCGACAGACTTGCGGGCTCGGGAGGAGAACGGCTGGCTCGACACGCCGAATCGGACGCCGTGGCGCCGCGCCATAGCCGACGCTCGGAACTAGTACGACGAACCGATTCATCGACACGCGACCGAGGCAGCCTGCCCGGCACCCCTTCAAACGAGACCTGCAGTCGGCTCTCACGAGCCGCGGAGGGCGTTGTATGCTCTGCCACGATTCCTCATGCCTGGAATGGCGACGTGAAGGTGACCTCCTTTGCTTGCGGGCCGTTCGCCAACGAGAGCGAACGCACTGCATTCGAACATCTCCGAAGCCGCATCGAGTCGTCGCTCGGGGCCAGCGACGACCAATGGATACTGCTCACCAACCTCACTTGGTCGGTCACGCACCAGTTCCAGGCAGACGAGATCGACATGATTGCGATCGGTCCGCCGGGCGTGCGCGTGATCGAAGTCAAGCACTGGTCCCGGCGATGGGTCGATCAGCATCGGGACCTCGTCGACCGGGAGGCAGACCGGGTCACGAACAAGGCGCGCAAGATCGGGACTACTTCCCGCAAGTCCGTACCGGACCTCGGGCACGTCGACGGCGTGATCCTGCTGACGCGTGAGTCGCCGGGCATACAGGAGCTGGCCGGCCAGGTCGTCAGGGGTGTGCAGTTCTGCACGCTGAAGGAATGGCGCGAGACCGTCAACTTCGCCGCGGACCCGGCGTTGCGACCGCAACAGGTCGCCCGGCTCGGCCGTTTGCTCGAGCCGAAGAGCGCGGTCGCCCTCGATGGTTCCCTGCGACGGCTCGCCGGCTACGTCAACCTGGAGCGCCGCACGCCCCCGACGGCGCGGTTGCACCGGGTATACCACGGTGTCCACGGCACCCGGCACGACAAGGTGATCCTGCATCTCTACGACCTGTCGGCGAGCGACGAGGCCCACGTCGAGACCCGAGCGAAGCGGGAGTTCGAAACGTTGCACCGACTACAGCTGCACGCCTGGGCGCCTCGGCTACTCGATTCCTGGCAGCCGGCGCCCGGCTACGCGGGCGAGATGTACTTCTTCACCGTCACAGACCCGCTGGCTCCTTCGATCGAGAAACGTGCGTCGGACACGTCGTGGAACACCCTGGCCCGGCTGGCCTTCGCCAGGGCTGCGCTGGGCGCGTTGGGCGACCTGCATAACGAAACCGTTGACGACGCGCCGATTCTGCACCGCAACCTCGCGCCTGAGACGGTCCTCGTCCGGCACGACAACACGCCGATCTTCACCGGTTTCGAGCTTTCGAGGATTCCCTCTGAACGGAGCGTGGCTTCGGCAGGGCCGCCGTCCGGGGAATGGCCGCCGTCGACGGCTCCGGAGGTGCGCGCACACGGACTGCGCTCGGCCGACTCCCGCTCCGACCACTACGCGCTCTGCGCCAGTCTGCGCGTTCTGTTCGAGAACCGGGACGACGAGAAGAGCCGCCAGATCCTTGAGGTGCTGGCTTCCGGTATGGCGGACGATCCGGCGCAGCGTAGCGAGCCGTCCGTCCTCGACGCGCGCTTGTCGGCACTGCTGGGTGAGTCCCCGCCCGCGCCGCCGCCTCCGCCAGCGCGGTTCTGGACGGAAGACCAGATCGTGCCGTTCCGTGGCGGCCACTACCGCGTAGTCGAGCGCCTCGGCTCCGGTGGGGTTGGCATGACGTTCAAGGTCGTGCAGCTCGACCGTGCCGGGAAGGAAGAGATCGGGACCTACGTTGCCAAGGTGTGTCATGACGAGGAGGCGGGGCGCCGGGCCGTGAACGCCTACCGGCTCGCGCGATCACACCTGCAACACCAAGCTGTTTCCGGGATCTTCGAAGTGGCGTCGGAGTGGCGTGAGAACGAGTTCACGGCGCTCATGACCTGGGTCGAGGGGTCACCGCTTCGCGATTTCGTAGGGCTTCTTCCGCTGCTCGTGGACGACCTCGACGAGACCTCTGCCGACGCGCTGACCCTCTTCTGGCTGCGCGCGATGTGCGAAGCACTTGATGTGCTCCACCGCAACGGTCTCATCCATGGCGACGTGAGCCCCGGCAACCTGATTGTGTCCGGGCGCGACCTCGTGCTCACCGACTACGACTTCGTCGGCCGTATCGATGAGCCGGTCGCCGCGCCGGGCACCGAGCTCTACTGCGCGCCGTCCCACCGGGCGGCTGCCGCGGCGGCGCCCTCGGACGACCTCTATGCGCTGGCGGCCAGCTTCTTTCACGTGATCTTCGAACACGAGCCGTTCCGTTACGACGGCGGGCTGGCAAAGGATCGTGGTCTGAACTGGGAAGCCGTCGACGCCGAACAGCGCGCGGAGTATGCAGCCGTGGCGCCGTTCCTCGACCGTGCCACCGACCCGGACCCGGATAAGCGGTTCCCGTCGGCCGCCGAGGCGCTGAAGGCGCTGGCAGTCCCACTTACTACGTCGCCGCCCTCCGTGGCGTCCGAGCCAGGAGGCTCGCGGCCGACCGTAGTGGGACCCGAGTCAGTAGGACAAGAGTCGCCCGCAGCGGCACTGGCGGTCGGCCCGGCTCCCTCGGCAACAGAACCCGCGCCTCTTCCCGAGCCGTCGGCGGGGCCGGCGCCCATTCCCTCTCCGTCGGCAACAGAACCTGCGCCGGTCGAGGCGTCCGATCCGCGGGCCGTTCGCCGTGAGCGGCGAGTGGAGTGGCTGAGGGGGCTGCTGCAGTCGTATCCGGGCTCACGGTGGGGGAACCAGGAAACGCGTGGGCTCGACAGCGCCTTCGCCAAGCAGACGTATGTCACGACCTCCCTGGAGGCGGCGCTGCACGACGAAGTGCGGGCGCGGCGCGTTCGGCTCGTCGTCCTCTGTGGCAACGCCGGCGACGGCAAGACGGCGCTGCTCCAGCATCTCGCCGGGGAGTTCGGCCTCGAACGGCTCGCGTCGTCCGAGAGGGTGCTGGAGGGGAAGACGGACGACGGCCTGCGCGTGCGGTTGAACCTCGACGGTTCCGCGTCGTGGCAAGGGCGTTCGGCCGACGACCTGCTCGACGAGTTCTTGGCCCCGTTCCGGGACGGGCCACCGTCAGAAGACATCGCGCATCTGCTCGCCATCAACGACGGACGTTTGCTGGAGTGGATCGAGCGGGTCCGAGGGCGCGAGCGCGAGACCGCCCTCACGCGAGCGCTGTACGAGGCCCTTCATCGGGCTCAGCAGGAGCGGTGGACGGGCACCATGAACGCTGCGGACGACGACGACCACGAGTACAACGACGAGGCGGCCGGGCGCGGTGACGCTGCGGAAGGCGACGAGGTTGCCGAAGACGCTACCCTGCAGGCGGCCGATGCGCACATCCGGTTCGTCAACCTCAATCAGCGATCGCTCGTCGGCGGCGTGAGGACCGACGGGACCGGTATCGAGACCGGATTCCTGGAACACCTGGTGGAGCAGCTGTACGGCGGCGGCCGGGCGGCAGAGATCTGGGCGCCATGCGCGACCTGCTCTGCGCAGGACCGCTGCGGCGTGTTCCAGGCAAATCGGTTGTTCGGACCGCCCGGCCTCTCCGGCGGCGCCACCGCCGAGGCGCGCTCGCGCGCCCGCGGGCGGCTCTTCGAGGCGCTCCAGGCTGTCCACCTGCGCGGCGAGACCCACGTCACCGTGCGCGAGCTGCGCGCCGCGCTCGTCTACATCCTCTTCGGGATCCACTTCTGCGACGATTACCATGAGGGTGCCGTCGCGGCGCACCGCCATCCAGCCCCGGCCTACTGGGATCCGGACTTCGGTCCGTATCCCGCACCCGATGCGCCGGCGGGGACCGCGCCGGCGCCGCTGCCTTACTGGGACCGTGCATTCGACCCGCAGTCCCCGGGGCGCCAGGGGGCCGTGCTCGGCGACTTGGCGCACTTCGACCCGGCGCTCGACGCGCATCCGCGGATCGATCGACACTTGGTGCGCCCGACGCGGGCAGGCGCACGGCAAGGCGTGCCGGGCTATCCGGAATTGAGCCTTCCCTCAGCGCGGCGGCGCGCGTATTTCGAGTGGCTCGAACGGGACATCGAGTCGCTCACTGGGGATCCGAACGCACTTGAACTGGCCCACGGCCGTCACCTCCGCCGTTTCCGCAGGTTGCCGATAGACGATGGGGAGCGAGAAGCGGCTTGCCGGGCGCTCTGCGCTGGCATCGCGCGGTTGGCGTCGCTGCCGCCGAACGCGTACGGCCGCCTTGGCGTCGTTCCCCTGCGGATTACCCCCCGGACGCCGACGGAGACGGCGTTCTGGATCGAGAAGCCTGCGGATCGCTTCCATCTCGTAGCGGATCTGCCGCCCGCACCCGCCGGTGTTGACCGGCTGCACAGGCAGGCGACCCTCGTCTACCGCTATGCGGACGGAGGCGGCGAGGAGCGCCTCCGCCTCGGTGCGGATCTGTTCCACTTGCTGTTGGAGCTGAGCGAGGGTTACCAGTTGGGCGACGCCTCGACCGACGATACGTTCGCGCACCTGTCGATCTTCGTGCAGCGCCTCGAGCGCGAGGACGACCGGCGATTGCTGGCCTGGAGCCCGATGCGCGAGGATGCCATTCACGAGATCGCGGCGGAGAGTGGTTCCGGCGACGGACCACAGCGCCTCCTCATTCGACTGCTCGCCTGAGGTGAACACGCATGGCGCATGCCGATCGCAAGATCGTCGAAGACGCACTATCACCCGACTTGGTGGAGGAGATTTGGACCGGCAGCTACGACAAGGTTCTGCCGATGACGCTTCTCGATTTCGAACTCTCAGCGGTCTTGCCGGCGGTCTTCTACATGTTCCGCTACGGCCACCGACGGGGAGCCGGGAACTTCCTCGCGACGTACGGTCCCGCGGCCGGGACGCCAGCCCAGAAACGCCGGCAGACGACCGTGAACCGGATCGCGGCGAAGCTAGCCGACACCGACGAGTTGACCGGGTTCGACGGCGAGGTCGAGCAAGCCATTCTCGGCGACCTCCTGCTCTGCTTCTGCCTGGAGAATGTCCGGCACGGGCTCGGCCGGGACAAGCAGGTGCAGCGCGTCGCGCCGACCCACTACATGTCGAGTTGGATAGACCTGCCCTACAGTGTGGCGCACTTGCGCTTCGTCCCCGAGATGATCGTCGCCATGCTCGCGAATCGGCGTACGGGCGACCACGTCACGCCGACTGAGGAGACAGACAGGACGCGCTTCCCGGTGGTCAACCGCTACGAGGACAATCCTCTGTTGCGCGCGTTCAGCCAAGGGGTCACGCGCCGCGGCGAATGGTTGGCGGATCATGCGTCCGATCGCTTCGACGAGGAGGACGATGCCGTCGGCCTGGATCAGCTCCTGACCATTCGTCTGGCCCAGCAACTGCGGACGGCTCCCAGAAAGCCCAAGCCCACTCCGAAGCAAGGACCTGACGCGGACCGGATTTCGAACCAGCGTCCGATCGCTGAAGCCGCGGGGCGCCGTTTCTCGGATGACATCCGCCGCTTCGTGAGGTCGTACGCCGATTCCGCGCCGAGGCACGCCCTCGTGGACATGTTGGAGTCGTGCATCTCTCTCGGTTTGACCACCATCGTCACCAGTACCGTCGAGGTCCTGTTCCATTGGGAAGCGACGGGGAGGGTGACGGACCTTGACGCCCAGCGCGCAGCGCCGCTGTTCGTGGACTGCTCCAACGGCGCAGACCGGAGACTGCGACTGCGGGCCGAGCAGTCGACGGATGACCTGATGCGGCGCTTGGAACGGATTCCCGTCATCCTGATGGCGCTGCGCCTGCTCGACTACGAGGCGCGCTCGCGGGCGCGAATCAAGTTGCAGAAGGTCGCGAAGCGGCCGTACGCCACGAAGTGGCTAGACCTGCTCGGCGATCTCGTCCACCACCGCCACGCCGAGGCACAGCGCGTCGCCTTCGCCATTGAGGACAAGGCGGAGAAGTTGGCCGAAAAGGTGGCGGAGGACCATGACGATGTGGCCCGTACCCTTCTCGACGACGCTGACGACCAACGACATTCTGTCTGGCGACTCGCAAGCGGATTGATGGCCTTGAAGGGAGCGAACGACTTTCAGAAGAATTTCATCGGGATGGTTGATTCCATCCTGGCCGTCGGGCGTCCGAACGGGCTGGCCGTCAAGCGCACGACGACCCGCGGCATGGGCTCGCGAGCACGCAGGCGCCGGGACGTGCGCGCCATTGTCTTCACCGACTCCGTGCTCGATTACCTCGTGCACCTGCACCTGCTGCCCGGACCTGCGGGCGGTGCCGACGCCAACATCGTGTCGTTCCTCGGCTTTCTCCGCGAAGACTACGGGTTCCATGTCGATACTGCACCGCCAGGCATGACTATCTCCAACGAGGTCCTGGGCCGGAACCGGGCGGCGTTGGAGCGGCGCCTGCGGGATCTCGGCCTGCTCGTCGGCGTCAACGACGCCGAACGGATGAAACGGCTCACCGGGCGATTTGAGGCCGCCGGAGGGATGTGACGTGGAGTGGACGGCGCTGCACGGGACGCTGCTCGGCCGTGCGTTCGGGCGCTTGCTCGGCCGGCCCGAGCGAGGCGCGATGGCGTTCGTGCGTTGCCTGACCCCGGACGTAGTGGCGGCCCTGGCCGCCGATGCGACCTTCACGCCGGAGGGGTGGCAGGTGCTGAGGGTCGCGGACACGGAGGACGGGACCGGGAGAACTACCGACGCAGACACCGCCGTCGAGTTGCGCGAGACCAAGGGCGAACCGACGCTGCTGCTGGTCGACACCGGGCGCGCCGGGGCCGGCATGGACGGGATCTACAGCGCCGCGCGCGAAGTCGGCGAGGCCGAACTGTTCACCGAGGCCGGCAGGCTCGCGGGCGCCGAGGTGACGAGCAGGTTGTCGAGCGCGCACCGCACGTACGCCGAACGCGCGATCCGCCGGGCGCAGGGGGCGGGGCGGCACGACAGCGTCTCGCCGTGGGCGGAGTTCGACTTTCTCTGCCGCGCCGCCGCGTATCACCGTCACCCTGGCGAGTACCTCCACCTGCTCGGTTTGTGGCCGGTCGCGGCGTCAGCCGACCGAGACGTCGGTGCGGAACTGGCCGCGTCGCGTCGGTTCGTCGATCGCCTGCTCGGCGTCGCCGCAGCGGGCCTCACCGTCCCCGCGCGTATCGCGTCGCTCCGGATCGCCGCTACCGGCGAGCAGCGCCGCGAACTCGAGCGCTTTCTCGTGGAAGCGGCAACCCGACCGTTGCGCGACGCCCTGCAGGCGCTGGCCGAGCAGCGGCGCCTGTGGGTCGGAGCCCTCCCGATGCACCCGAGCGACGACATCCAGGCCATCGAACTCACGTCCTGGCGCAACAAGAACGGGAAGATCGCCACGTGGTCGGGGTTGGAGGAACCACCCGAAGCGGGGGTGCCGGAGCTGGTCCTGAAACCCGACCCCCAGTCCGCGAGGGAGTACTCGAATCTGGAGGTTCGATGGAAGGCCCGACCGGACGACCTGGAGAAGAACGCCGTCGATTACCGTGTGGCTGTACTGACGGACCTCGACGAAGAACTGGCCGCGCGCGACGTCCGCCACTCCGCCACCCAGCAGGAGAAGTGCCGGTTCAGCAACGACGACTTCTCGGCGCTGAGCGAAGACACCCTCCTGACCGCCCGTGTGGTGGTGTCGGTCGTCGGCCGCGACGAGATCGAGCGGCAGCAGAGCGAGGAGATCGTCATCCGTTTCGGCGAGCCGCAGGAGACGACGGCCGGTGGCGCGGGGCGGAAGGTCCGCACGTTCAGCGAAGGACTCATCGAGTTTACGGGTCGAGAGACCGCGGCCCGAGCCGCTGAGAACCCGACCTGCGTTACCGCTGACGCGACGGGCTTCGTCGTGATGCGCCCGCCTGACTCTAGGCTGCGCAAGAGCTTCCGGGTATTCCGCCCGCCGTTGATCCGCGACGTGGAGAACGATTGGACGAGCCGTCAGGGCGCGCTCGGGCGTTGGCGGGTGCGCGTCCGAGCGTCGGGAGAAAGGGCGGCGGCGGTAGAGTTCGTTCCGGCGGAGGGGGGCAACGGAACGGCGTGGGGCCGCGCCGTCGCCGCCAGCCGGCGGCTGGCGGAACGGTTCCGGGCCGGTGGGGGTGGAGTCAGCCAGGTCCACGACGACAGGTCGAAGTCGTTCGACGTCGTGAAGGAGTACCTGCTCGCTTGGACGGCCCTGCTCGACGACGGCGACCCCTCGCTCGCAATCTGCAACACGGTGGAAGTGCAGTCGCTGTCCGGCCGGACGATCGGCCTGATCGTGCTGCCGGCCCATCCGTTGCGCGTCGCATGGCTGGCCGCCTACGACAACCTTCTCCTCCACGCCGTCTTCGACGAGGGGCAAGCGCACAAGCAGGTACACGATGAACTGCGCGGGCTGGACGGCGCGATGTTCCCTGCGTTCCTTCCCAACCCCGTCGGCGCGGCATTCGTCTTCGCGGACACGCTGGGGTTCCACGCGGTGGGCATGGTGCCCGATGACGATCGGGAGCCGAAAGCGGCGTTGGCGGTGCTGGCCTCCGCGCTCGGCGAGAGCGAGTCGACGGAGACCACCCCGACCGTCGGCGAGCAGAGCGCGGCGGTTCTCGGCGACGAGATCGTCAAGTATGTTGAGTGCCACGAGTCATCCCGACTGTTGCGGATGCACGCTCTCCGAGCCGGCGACGGTCTGACCATCGCCCGCGCGCTGGGCCGTGTCCACCGGCACTACGGCGGAGCCGACGATGACACGGATAGCCAAGCGGCCGAAGGCCCGGACGTCGAAGTGACGGCCGCGCCGGCCTTCTCGCTCGACCTGTATCCCTCGCTGGAGCAGCGCGCCATCGCCGGCCGGTTCATCGCGGAAGCGCGGGACAAACGCCGCAGCGGCGCCGGCATTCTGGCAACCGACGACCGGTGGATGCTGGAATCCATCAGCCTGCCGGGCGGCGTCGCGCTGCCCCGGCTGCGGTGGGCGCGCAAAGAGACCAGTGACCCCAAGACAGCGGCCCACCTTGCCGTCGCGTTCGACACGTTCGACTCCCGGGTGGAGATCGACTCCGATGCAGTGCCGATCGCCCCGTTCCGGGCGTTCGGGCTGCTGTCCTTCTTCGAGCGCGACTTCGCGGCCGTACCGACCCCTTCGTGGCGTAGCGTCGTACCCCGGTCCGGCGGCGGGGAGAAGCATCCGTCAGAGCGCGGGCACACCGAGCGGCTAGACCGCCTGAGCCAGAAGATCGGGGACGCGGTTGCCCGGCACATCGCCACAAGCGACGGCGAGCGGACACAGGCCTCGGGGTGGCGTTGGCCCTGGATCTTGTCGAAGACGACGGGCACCGCGGGCCACGGGACCCCAGTGTTGCGAACGACGATCCTGCCCGAGAAAGCCGACAACATCCGGGAGCTGCACCGACTGTGCGACTGGGTGGTTACCCTCGACCGCAACGCCGGCATCGAGTACTTCGACTCGCCGCGAGACAACCGAGACATCTACGATGCTTACGTCATCGACTGCGTACCGGAGCGCGAGGACCTCGGCTGCCTGCAACTGATCACCTCCACCAGCAATCTGGATGAAGTGCACGATCTGCTCGACGACGCGCTCGTGCGAATGGGGCTCAGCCGCACGCGACGGAACGCGGAGTTTCTCCTGGAGCACCTCAAGTCGCTGAGCGGGCGGCTCGCCATCCGTCTCACGGGTAATGTCGCCCCGACATCGGAGTTAGTTGCGCTGGCGATCGCCCACGCGAACTGCCGGCGGGCCGCGGACGACGACGCCTGCTGGGCGTCACTCGACCGCGGCTTCCTCGTACCGGTGGACGACGTGCGCGACCTGCTGCCTCCGTTGCGGGACGAGGCAGACAACGGCGCCGATGGAGGGGAGCGGCGGACGCGGCCTGACCTGATCCACGTCTCGACGCAGCCGCGCCGAGGACTCGCCTTCCGGTTCATCGAAGTGAAGCACCGTCGCCATCTCCGGCAGGCGCGCGCGCCCGACCTGCTGCGCAGGGTCCAGGAACAGACCGGCGCACTTCGCTCGCGCTGGCAGGAGTGGTACGGCCACGAGAGTGTGTACTCCGTGTTCCGGGCGGTCCGGCGCGCCAAGCTGGCGCGGGTGGTGCGCTTCTATGCGGACAAGGCGCACCGGCACGGCTTGCCGACGGAACGCTACCGGGAGATCGTCGCCGAGCTCGATCACATGGTCGAGCGGGGCGGAGACTACGCCATCCAACCCGCGCCGGACAGCGACCGTGGCTGGGTATTCTGTCCGGAGTACACGGGGCCCGAGCCGCTGGAGATCTCACCCGCGGGATGGGGCGCGCGGATCTTTCTGTTCGGTCCCGGTCGATTGCCGGACGCCGATTTCCGCTTCGGACCGGACACGGCGACGGAGCCAAACGGCGCGCTCGAAGTCGAAGTCAGCCGGTCGGAACAGCCCGGCAGCCCGCGGGTCCCGTCTACCCCTAGTGGGTCGGTGAGAATCAAAGGCATGGAGGCATCCGCAGGGAGCGATCCGGGTGGCGACGAAGAAGCTCCGGTCGTCGCGCCAATCGACTCTGCGGCGGCCACGCCGGATCCCACTGGCGTGGGAAGTGCATCCCATAGCGCCACGCGTTCGGGTGGCGTGGCGCCCACCGCGGCTGGCGCCACGCCGGATCCCTCCGGCGGCGGGATCCACCCGACCGCCACCCCCACAACCCCCAACCCGTCACACTTGGCGGTCCCCGAGATCGCTCTGGGCACGGACATCCTCGCCGCCTCCGAGGTGCAGTGGTCCCTTACCGTCAAGGGCAACCCGCACCTGCTGATCGCCGGGCTGCCGGGTATGGGGAAAACGACCTGCCTGCTGAACCTGTGCCAGCAGATGGTGACCCATGGCATCCACCCGATCGTCTTCTCCTACCACCAGGATATCGACGAACGGCTCGTGGACTTGGTCGCCTCGGTGCGCTTCGTCGATTTTGACGGACTCGGGTTCAATCCGCTGACAGTGACGAACCGTGCGTCGGCGGTCGGGCATCTCGATGTTGCCGGCTCCTTGCGGGACATCTTCGCTGCCATCTTCCCCGAACTGGGCGACTTGCAGTGTGAGAGCATCCGCCAGGCGATAAAGGAGAGCTTCAGCGAGGCGGGGTGGGGCGGGTCGGACGCGGGAGCGCGAGAACCGGAGTTCCGGCGCTTCGTGGAGATTCTGCGCAGCGATCCGAAGCCGGACCGCGGGTTGCGTACGCTGCTGGCGCGGCTCAGCGAGCTGGATGACTACGGTTTCTTCACCGTGGGAAAGGCGCGCGAGAGTCTCTGGACGAGTGACCGGCCTACTGTCGTTCGCATCCACACGACGCAGAACAACGCGCTGCAACGAGCATTCGCTTCGCTCGTGTTCTACGGCCTCTACAAGGACATGTTCAGGCGGGGCATTCAACAGCAGATCACACATGCCCTGATCTTCGACGAAGCCCACCGGGCGGCGGGGCTGAGACTGATCCCGACGATGGCGAAAGAGTGCCGGAAGTACGGCATCTCCCTCGTGCTGGCGTCTCAGGAAGCGAGGGACTTCGACGTGTCATTGTTTTCCGCCGTGGCCAACTACCTCGTATTGCGCCTGACCGAGGCGGATGCGAAGGCGCTTGTCCGCAATGTCGCAACGGCACGGCAGGAACGCAGTCTGATCGACAAGATCAAGCAAATGGATCGGTTCAGGGCGCTGTACTTCTGCGAGGGAAAACCACGACCTTCGTCTGTTACGCTCCACTCGCTGGACTAACCACATGGCTCGGCAGGGTGCGCCGTCGGCGACCGCCGAGCAGACTGGAAGGCGAGGGATCAGCGTGGACGGACGGCCTGCACCGACCCGCGATGCCGATGGTCAAGGATTCGTAAGGATCGCTATGCCCGAGGATGCGTCGACCATCTGACCGACCGCGCTTCCGCCTGGCAACCGAGCGCCCTCCGCCGCGAGCTCCATCAAACGGAGAAAGTGTCGGATGGTTGAGGGACATCATCGGCGCTGAGGTGAGGTCGTCTTCAATTAGCGGGTGAGCCGCAGGAGAGATCCAACTTTTTGGATTGTACTTTTTCCGGGAATATGGCATAACTCCTGTGTGGTCAATAAGAAACCGCCGTCCTCGAGTGACGGCCCCGACGACCCGATTCGACACCAGCGCGACGAGATCGCGCGGCTGCGAGCAGAGCTGCGGCGCCGCGAGCGCGCGGGCAAGGGTCAGCAGCGTCAGATCGACAGTTTGCAGCGCGAGATCGACGGTCTGAAGCGCGAGAACGACCACCTGAAACAGCAGTTGGCGGCGGCGCACCGCGCCGGGCGCCGGCAAGCGGCCCCGTTCGCGAAGGACCGGCCGCAGGGCCGCGGCGGGCGTCCGGGACGGCGTGCGGGTTCGGCCTACGGCCGTCACGGTTGCCGCCCGCGTCCGGCACAGGTCGACGAGACGCACTCGGCGCCGGTCCCGGCGGCGTGTCCGGACTGCGGCGGCGCGGTTGCGAGCAGCCACGTGGCGTCGCAGTATCAGGAAGAGCTCCCGAAGATCGAACCGATCGTTCGGCACTTCGAGGTCGAGGTGGGCTATTGCACGCAGTGTCAGCGGCGCGTCCAGGGCCGGCACCGGCTGCAGACTTCCGACGCGTTGGGCGCGGCCGGCGCGCAGTTGGGTCCGAACGTCGCCACGCTGGTCGTCGAGCTGCATACCGAGCTGGGCATGCCGCTGGGGAAGGTGGCCCGCGTTCTGGGGACGCAGTTCGGTCTGTCGGTGACCGAGGGCGGGCTGGTCCATCTGTTGCACCGCACGGCCGCCGCGGCGGCGCCCGCGTATGCGGCTCTGCGCGAGCAAATCCGTCACAGTCCGATGGTCACGCCCGATGAGACGGGCTGGCGGGTAGACGCGGTCCGCTACTGGCTGTGGGCGTTTACCACGCCGGAGACGACGGTCTACGCCATCTGCGACGGCCGCGGGTTCGACGACGCGGCGGCGGTGCTCGGGCCCGACTTCGCCGGCGTGCTGGTGCGCGACGGGTGGGTGGCGTATCGCGGCTTCGAGCGCGCGTCGCACCAAACCTGTCTGCAGCACCTGCTGCGCCGCGCGAAACAACTGCAGGAGGACCATCCCGACAGTGCGTGGGCGGGCGCGGTGCAGGCGGTTCTGCAGGACGGTCTCGCGTTGCGGGACCGCTGCAACGCCGGCGAGGTCAGCGAGCACGGGCTGGCGTCGGCCCGCGGTCGGCTCGCCGCGCGTCTGGGCCGGCTGATCGACGCTCCGCCGCCGCTGGAGGAGGCCGAGCGTTTCGCCAAGCACCTGGCCAACGAATTTCCGGCCGTGTTCCTCTTCCTGTGCGACCCGTCGATCGACGCCACCAACTGGCGCGCCGAACAGGCCATCCGACCGGCGGTGGTCACGCGCAAGGTCTGCGGCGGCAACCGCACGCGCAAGGGCGCCGACACGCAACAGGTGCTGGCCAGCGTCGTGCGCACCGCCCGCCAGCGCAAGCTCGACCTGCCGGATCTGATCACGACGATGCTGCGTGCCCCCACGCCCATCGTCCCCGACGTACTCGCGCTGCCGCCGCCCTGCTGAGACCGGCAGCCGCGGCACGACACCTCTCGCCTACCCTCGATTCGGGCGGCTCTGCCCCGACGGGCCGGCGCACCCGAGCCGTCTCGGACCCGGCCTTGTTCCGCCGCGCCTTGAATTGCGACGCCAGTAGCGATGCGTTTCCGATGCAACTCGCGGCCAATAGAACCGCTGTCACTTCGGAGTGTCAACGGTCACTGAGATCTGAAGGAAAGTGAACGCGAGTCGGTTCAGGCCTACCTTCTGTCAAAGAGCCTCGCGAAGTGACGGAAATTGAAGCCAGATCGGTTCAAGACCGCCTTCTGAAGAAGCAGAAGACCCAGCGGAGCGAAGGTCGGTCTGCGGACGGTGGGTTCCGAACCGGACGTCGGTGTTGGCCATGCCGCGCCGGGGTACCCTCGCGAGACGGAACGGCCGGCTGGGCCGGACGGTGTGGTCGACGACGAACCGAAGAGGGCGTTCCGTCGAGCGACAACTCGAGTGCCGCGGAAGGCTCGTCTGGCGCACGCGGCGACGGTGGGGCCGGTCGGTGTCGGTTGCTGCGCCAGGCGAGCCTGGAGGCGGCGCTATCGCGCGCGGGGACCACATCCGGATGGGCGTTGACGTTGGCCGCGCGCGAATCCTCCCGCTCCGAAACGCTGGAGCAAACCTGTGGCCGGCTGGAACGGATCGTCGTCGGCGCACGTGCCTGACCGCAGCGAGACCGGGACGACCTCTGGGCTGGCGAGGTTCCACTGCAGTCGGGTAGCGTTGAAGCGGACTTCAAGCGTGGGGTGAGGGCCCGGGATCAGGCCGGACCCTCGTGACCGCCCCGAGCTCCGACAGATCGAGCCGGTCGCCGTTGTTGTGCCATGGCCGGCGCGGCGCTGTCCAGTCGGAGCTTGGCCCACGCGCTCCGACGCCGTGGACCAGCCGTTACGCCAGAAGAGTTGCCGACACTGCAACCGTTTGTTCGCCATCTGCGCGGCGTGCGACCGCGGGCACGCCTACTGCTCGCCGCGCTGCCGGGCGGCCGGCCGTCGCCGCTCAGCGCGGGCTGCCCGGGCGCGGCACCAGCGCAGTCCCGAGGGCCGTCTCGACCATCGCGACCGGCAACGCGCCCATCGTGACCGCCGCCGCGTGACGGATCAGTCTTCCACCGTACCACGCCGATCGAGCAGACTCGCCGTCCCTGATGTCGCCTCGGTTCAACCGCCCGTTCCCACGCAATGCGTGGTCTGCGGGCGGACCAGCCGGTGGCTGGTTCCGATGCGCGAGCCCCGCATCGAGCAGAAGAGCAGGAGGGACGATGATCACGCCCGCGCAACGCGCCGAGATCCGGCGCCTGTACTTCGGCGAGCGGTGGAAGGTCGGGACCATCGCGGCCCAGCTTGGCCTCCACCACGAGACGGTCCGCGCCGAGGTCGAACGCGAGACGACAGGGGTCCGCCGCGGCGTGTGTCGCCGCACCATCCTCGACCCGTATCTGCCCTTCATCCGCGACACCCTGACGCAGTACCCGAGCCTGCGCGCCACGCGGGTCTACGAGATGGTCCGCCAGCGGGGGTATACCGGTTCGGTCATCCAGGTCCGCCGTCTCGTGCGACGCCTGCGGCCCGAGACCGGCCGTGCCGTCTACCGCCGGGTCGTCACCCTGGCCGGTGAGCAGGCCCAGGTCGACTGGGGCTCGTTCGGCAAGGTCCGCATCGGCGCCGGCACGCGCACCGTCTCCGGATTCGTCATGGTCCTCGGCTACTCGCGGGCGCTGGCCGCGCTGTTCACCCTCGACCAGACGCTCGAGAGCTTCCTCCGAGGGCATGTCGACGCCTTCGACGCGCTGGGCGGTGTCGCCAGAAACCTCGTCTACGACAACCTGCGCAGCGCCGTGCTCGACCGCCGCGGGGCCGCCATCCAGTTTCATCCCCGCCTGCTCGAGCTCGCCGGCCACTACCACTTCGCCCCCCACCCCTGCACGCCGGCACGGCCAAATGAGAAGGGCAAAATCGAACGCCAGATCCGATACCTACGCGAAGCGTTCTTCGCCGCCCGGCCCTTCCGCGACCTCGACGACATCAACGCCCAGTTCCGACGCTGGCGCGACGAGGTCGCACATCGACGGCCGCACCCCGAGCTGCGCGCCCGCAGTGTCGCTGACGTCTGGGAAGAAGAGAGGCCCCGCCTGCTGCCGCTGCCCGCCCATCCCTTCGAGACCGACCTGGTGCGCGCCGTCCGCTCCGGAAAGACCCCCTACGTCCGCTTCGACCGCAATCTCTACTCGATCCCCCACACCCACGTCCGCAAGCCGCTGACCCTGCTCGCCTCGGCCACCCGCATCCGCATCCTCGACGAACAGAACGAGCTGGCCGACCATCACCGCACCTACGACACCGGACTGACCGTCGAGGACCCCGACCATCTGGAAGGCCTGCTGGCAGCCACCCGCCAGGCCAACGTCCACACCACCCGCGACCGGCTCCGCGCCGCCGTTCCCAACACCTCAACGCTCTTCGAGCGCCTTGCCGAGCGAGGAGAGGCCCTGCGACCGCACGCCACCCGCCTGCTCGCCCTGCTCGACGACTACGGACCCGAGGAACTGGCCGCCGCCGTCGATATCGCCCTCCAACGCGACGCGCTCGGCGCCGGCTCCATCACCCACATCCTCGAAACCCGACGCCGGCAGCGCGGACTCAAACCCCCGCTCCGACTCACCCTGCCCGACCGGCCCGGACTGCGTGACCTCGACGTCCAGCTCCATGACCTGGAGACTTACGATGCCCTCGGACAGAGAAATCCTGACGACGCTGGCTAATGACCTCCGGCGACTCGGGCTCAACCGCACCGCCGACGAGCTGAACGACATCATCGCCCAGGCCGCCCGTAAGCGCTGGAGCGCCACCGTACTGCTCGAACACATCGTCGCCGCCGAACTCGAAGAAAAACAGCGCCGCAGCGTCGAGAGCCGCCTCAAGCGCGCCCGGCTCGGACGCTTCAAGCCGCTCGCCGACTGGGATTGGGGCTGGCCCACCGCGCTGGACCGGCCCGCTCTCGAACGCATCCTCACTCTCGATTTCCTCGACCGCAGCGAGAACTTAATCCTGGTCGGTGCGCACGGCTTGGGAAAGACCATGTTGGCGAAGAACATCGCCCACCAGGCCGTCCTCGCCGGGCACACCGCCCTGTTCACCACCGCTGCCGACTTGCTGCTCGATCTCAACGGGCAGGAGACCGCACGCGCCCTCGAACGCCGTTTGCGCCACTACACGCGCCCCACGCTATTGGTCGTCGACGAGCTCGGGTACCTCTCCTACGACGCCCGCGCCGCCGACCTGATCTTCCAACTCGTCAGCCGACGCTACGAGCACCGCTCGATGCTGATCACTACCAACTTGCCGTTCAAGCGCTGGGACACCGTCTTTCCCAACGCCTCCTGCGCTGTCGCCCTGATCGACCGACTCACGCACCACGCTGAGATCCTTCCCATCGAAGGACGCAGCTATCGCAGAAGAGAAGCCGAGCTAAGCCAACAGGAGCGCAACCGCAAGCGCCTGAAGCAGGACGACGCGGCCGACTGAAATGACTCGCTCGCCAGCACATCGTTAAATCCGACCGATGCCGCCTGTCCAGAAAACCGCGGTTTTACGAGATCGACAACATTCGGAGGCGCTTCGACAGGGGGGCTTCGATCCGCTAGGCCTCATTTTCCGCCCGTATTCACTGCCTGACGATGCGCTAATGGAAGACGTGAGGTCTTTCGCGAGTTGCTACCGTCGTCTATTGCCAGTATTGCCAATTAACTTGCGAGCCGCATCGAACCACGTCTGCCAACATCGGTCTGCGGGTCCGCGGCGTAAGCGTTCGGTACTCCCGGTATAGCGGACCCGACAACGGGGCAATCGACGCGTGAACCCGCGCAGCGGAGAGAAGCGCGGACGAGCTCGAAAGCACTGGCTCCGCAGGCCGAGTTGGTCGGTCTGCACGGATTTCTCCGGACGCCGCCGGCGCGTCTGGCTGGGCCAGCCGCATGTCCCATACCGAATTGCCCGAACGCTTACTCGGCGGCCGGCTGAATCCGTCCGGCCCAGTCCGGCCGGGAATGGTATACGGAAATGTACACGATTGCCTGCTAAGAATCATGTATGTTATTGAGAACACAGAGGTTAGTCGCTGGATAGTGGCGTTCCCCGCGGAATCCCGGCAGTACTGCCACGACTGCGGCGCGGAGAAACCGCTTCAATGAGGCCGCGGGAGTTCCCCGCGGAATCCGCAGGCCGGCTACAGCTACGCGCTCGGCTACTGGCTGCTTCAATGAGGCCGCGGGAGTTCCCCGCGGAATCCGCCGAGTGGCAGACCGTCCAGTCCTCGCTGATCGCCACGCTTCAATGAGGCCGCGGGAGTTCCCCGCGGAATCCCCCTCCGAGGAGCACCTCGACCAGATCGGGATGTATCTGCTTCAATGAGGCCGCGGGAGTTCCCCGCGGAATC
Source organism: Vicinamibacterales bacterium (assembly GCA_964291605.2). Classification (GTDB taxonomy): domain Bacteria; phylum Acidobacteriota; class Vicinamibacteria; order Vicinamibacterales; family UBA8438; genus WTFV01. The sequence goes on from OZ219745.1 coordinate 342,345, forward strand.
CCGGCGGAGATGAACCGGCTAGAGACGGGCGAGGCGCTTCAATGAGGCCGCGGGAGTTCCCCGCGGAATCCAAGGGCGAGAAGCTGACTCCGGCGCTCGTACTCGAGCTTCAATGAGGCCGCGGGAGTTCCCCGCGGAATCCGTCGAGCCCCTCGGCGACGGGGGGTTGGACGCGGCGCTTCAATGAGGCCGCGGGAGTTCCCCGCGGAATCCATACCGAAACGGTTGTATGCGAGCCGAATCGTGTCGGCTTCAATGAGGCCGCGGGAGTTCCCCGCGGAATCCGCAGCGGGTCTTGAGGCTGAGTTCGCCGGATTGCCGGCTTCAATGAGGCCGCGGGAGTTCCCCGCGGAATCCGTGATGTCCTCAAGACGGCTGACGGCAGCCGGCACGCTTCAATGAGGCCGCGGGAGTTCCCCGCGGAATCCGAATCGTTCACGTGCGATGGCGACAATCGCGGGAAGCGCTTCAATGAGGCCGCGGGAGTTCCCCGCGGAATCCTCAGGTCCAAAGAATAACATTCCACCAGTCTTAACTGCTTCAATGAGGCCGCGGGAGTTCCCCGCGGAATCCCTCCTCGGTGGGCGCACGGTCGTGCTGACCGCCACGCTTCAATGAGGCCGCGGGAGTTCCCCGCGGAATCCACGCCGCCATCGAGGAGGCGGCCCGCAACGATGTATGGCTTCAATGAGGCCGCGGGAGTTCCCCGCGGAATCCGTAAGAAGGTTATAACGCAAGATGGAGTGCTTAAGAAAGCTTCAATGAGGCCGCGGGAGTTCCCCGCGGAATCCGTCAAGGGCCTCGCGAACATGTTCACCGTTCCTAAGCTTCAATGAGGCCGCGGGAGTTCCCCGCGGAATCCGTACGACAGACTCTTTGCGGGAATCGTGTGGCAGCCAGAGCTTCAATGAGGCCGCGGGAGTTCCCCGCGGAATCCGTGCTGGTACCGGGAGGAATCGTCGGCGACAATCGAGAGCTTCAATGAGGCCGCGGGAGTTCCCCGCGGAATCCGGCGAGGATGTCCGCCGCTTGGTTGACGCGCGATTCCTTGCTTCAATGAGGCCGCGGGAGTTCCCCGCGGAATCCAGACATCATGAATCGCAGAGACGACGCACCAATCATGCTTCAATGAGGCCGCGGGAGTTCCCCGCGGAATCCACAGATCGGCCAGGTCTCGCCGTAGGCATCCGTGCATGCTTCAATGAGGCCGCGGGAGTTCCCCGCGGAATCCATGCCCCGGACAAGTGGCAGGCCTTCGCGGCGTTGAACAAGGCTTCAATGAGGCCGCGGGAGTTCCCCGCGGAATCCGAACGTCATGCGCGAGGTCGCGCGGACGCTCAGCAAGCTTCAATGAGGCCGCGGGAGTTCCCCGCGGAATCCGACCGCTGCGCGAACTGTATCGGATCCCACGCGGCGCTTCAATGAGGCCGCGGGAGTTCCCCGCGGAATCCCAATCGCGGGCGCCGCCGCGAACGTCCCACGTCCCGACCGGCTTCAATGAGGCCGCGGGAGTTCCCCGCGGAATCCTCTCGTTGTCCGTGTCATCCCACGAGAGGTTGTCCCGCTTCAATGAGGCCGCGGGAGTTCCCCGCGGAATCCCTGGCGCTACTCCAGGGAGACGAAGCATGACCAGGACCCGGCGCTTCAATGAGGCCGCGGGAGTTCCCCGCGGAATCCTCACGCAGCAGCGGCGTACGCAGACTTACTCGACCAGCTTCAATGAGGCCGCGGGAGTTCCCCGCGGAATCCGTACGTCTGCCCACAAGCACCCCTGCTCCTCCAGGTGCTTCAATGAGGCCGCGGGAGTTCCCCGCGGAATCCGCGCTCACGCAGTTCGAGGCCATCACCACCGTCTACCCGCTTCAATGAGGCCGCGGGAGTTCCCCGCGGAATCCGACGGCCCGGGTACGCTCTCGTTCATCATCGAGACGCTTCAATGAGGCCGCGGGAGTTCCCCGCGGAATCCGGCGGCCGGGGGCGACAGCATGATCCTGGAGGAGTAGCTTCAATGAGGCCGCGGGAGTTCCCCGCGGAATCCAAGTACATGGCGCGCAACGACACAAAAATGCTCACCGTCGCTTCAATGAGGCCGCGGGAGTTCCCCGCGGAATCCCGCGACAAGGGATATCAACGCATGTGACACATGCGGGCTTCAATGAGGCCGCGGGAGTTCCCCGCGGAATCCTTGCCGGTTCTCACCGCCTCTTCATACTGCCCATACGCTTCAATGAGGCCGCGGGAGTTCCCCGCGGAATCCTATCACTTGCTCATCCGTCCATAAGAGCAAGGGTCTGGCTTCAATGAGGCCGCGGGAGTTCCCCGCGGAATCCTGACCGAACAACCGGACGGCCCAAAACGCCATTGTTCTCGGCTTCAATGAGGCCGCGGGAGTTCCCCGCGGAATCCGAATGGCGCTACGGCCGCTGGCACCACGTTTCAAGACGGCTTCAATGAGGCCGCGGGAGTTCCCCGCGGAATCCGAGGACGTTGAGAACATGATCAAGGGGAATCTGATTCGGCTTCAATGAGGCCGCGGGAGTTCCCCGCGGAATCCGGGGGGGAGTAAACAATGAAACGGCGTATTTACACAGCTTCAATGAGGCCGCGGGAGTTCCCCGCGGAATCCGCGGACCTGTCGGCGGACGCCAAGCGGACCGACGAAGCTTCAATGAGGCCGCGGGAGTTCCCCGCGGAATCCCTTCAACACCCTGGGATTTCTTGCGGTCGCCCAGTTCGCTTCAATGAGGCCGCGGGAGTTCCCCGCGGAATCCACCTCAACGGAGCTGTCGGTCGGGATGAGGACGGAAAGCTTCAATGAGGCCGCGGGAGTTCCCCGCGGAATCCGCTGAAAGCGGGGCACCGGGACTGCCACCCGGTGCCCGCTTCAATGAGGCCGCGGGAGTTCCCCGCGGAATCCGTGGTAGGCTTGTGCAGGGATTCGAGCGATGCGACGTGCTTCAATGAGGCCGCGGGAGTTCCCCGCGGAATCCCGCGGGTTCGGCCGAGATCCGGCCGCGAGCGTGCAGGCTTCAATGAGGCCGCGGGAGTTCCCCGCGGAATCCGCCCCCTGCGCGACAGCGCGCACCCGTTCGCCGCACGGCTTCAATGAGGCCGCGGGAGTTCCCCGCGGAATCCGGACCGCTCGCAACCCCTTGCGATCCAAGGATGTTGGGCACCGAATCGCGAGAGGTCCGGGATTGGTGACGCACGTATGGCTCGGAGAGCCTGCGTCGAGCAACGGGCGGCATTGTAACTGTTCAGTTTTCAAGGATCTACCGGTTTTCGAGCACTGCCCAGTACGATGGCGGCACCGGAGCGCTCGCTTCGCCGCGGCGGGCGACCTCATACGATAACCGGCTCCCGGCGCACGGCCTGGAACTTCTTTCCCAGACTCACGACGCGAGGCTCAACGCCGTCCGCGACGCCGAGGTCGACCAGCACGACGTGATCCTCTCCATGATCGATCATCCCGTCGAGGCGCGCAACCAGATCGGCGTGGCGGCGGCGGCTCAGGCGGCACTGAAAGACGGACAGCTGCACCCACTCCCCGTATCCCTGCATGAGCTTGAAGACTCGGCGCCACCGCTTGGGGTCACTGATGTCGTAGACGACGATGTACAGGTGCTCCATCGGATCACCGCGTGGTGAAATTGGGATACTCGGGAAGCTCGCCCAGAAGGAAACGGCCGAACAGGCGTGCCTGCATCTCCATCAAGCGTCGATAGCTGACCCGGTAGCCGAAGAGCGGGTGCACGACCTCGTGTCCGAGGCGTCGCTCGAAGGTGGAAATGAACCGCCGCCTGCCGGCGTCCGACAGGTTGACGCTGCCGGCCGCCGCCTTGAAGTCGTTGGGTCGGACCTCGCCGTTGTTGATCGCCTGGACCACCACTGAATCGGCGACCAGGGGCCGGAACGGCTCCATCAGGTCGAGCGCCAGCGCCGGGCGGCCGTAACGGGGTTGATGGTAGAGGCCCCGATAGGGATCGAACCCGACCGCGGCCAGCGTGACGGTCCAGGACCGAACCAGCAACGAGTAGGCGAAAGAGAGAAGCGCATTGACCGGGTCCTTCGGGGGACGGCGGTTGCGCGTCGTGAAGTCGAACGAGAACTCGGCGTCCGATTCCGACTCGTTCAACATCGCCGCGAAGGAGCGGAAGTAGCGTGCCCCGGCAGTCCCCTCGACGCCGAGCAGCTCCGGCAGCGCGTCCGCGCGAAGAGCCCGACGGCTGTCGCCTCTCAGGTCGACCAAGACGGGATTGCTGCTCTCGGCACGCTTCCAGTTGCGCCGCAGCAACGTGCGGCAGTTCTGGATCTTGGCGCTCACAAGTCCCCGGGCGAACCGCAGACAGGTCTGCTCGTCGAAGCTCGCCCGATACTGGGCCGTCCGCAACTCGACGTTCTTGTGGCCGTTGCCGATGGTGTGACCGAAGAACCAGCCGCCGTAGCTGTGCCAGGTGACGGGAATCTCCCGCCACATCAGTTCGTGCAGACAGGGCGTCGTCAGGTAGACGTTGCCCATGACCACGACCTGCGAAGTCTCCTCGAGGCGGGCCGTCGCCAACTCCGCGTCGTCCACGGTCACCACCAGCGTCTCGCCCGACTTGGACACCTTGGCGCGGCGGGCCTGGACGTAGAGCGGCAGGGCTTCGGTGCAGGGCACCGCAATCGGCCGCGGCGCGATGTCGGCCCCCTTGAGATGGTGGACCTCGTCCGGCAGGCAGACCTCGACCAGCGAGCAGCGTGGACACTTGGGACTGCCATCGAGCGGCGGCGGGATGACGGCCTCCGCAGCGACACCGCGCAGCCCCTCCACCGCCTGGCGCGTAGCGGCGACGAGCTCGTCGTCGAACACGATCCGCACGCGTTCGCGGCTGCCGACGAAATAGAGCACTCCCTCGTCGCACTCGTAGCCGTGCTCGCGCAGCAGGAGCCCCTGCACGCAGAGCTGCACCCGCTCGGGGTCGTACGCCCCGCGCTCGACGTGCGGGCGCTTGCCACGCTTGTAGTCGACCGGCGTCACGCTGGCGCCGTCCGATTCGATCAGATCCATCCGGGCGATCAGGCCCAGCCGCTCCGACGACAGGGTGATGGAGCGCGCGTGCAGCTTCTCGACCTTGTCGACGTCGGCGGGCGGCGGCAGCTTCCCGCCGTCGCGGTTGACCCGCCGGTGTGCGTGGCGGCCCTCGACGGTGTCGGACGAGTCGACCCACTCGCCCTGGACCCACTCCAGGTAGGCCAGCCGGGGGCAGTAGACGTATTCGTTGACCATGCGCGCCGGCACCAGCGGCGGGGTGTCGGCGGAGACGGGCTGGACCGGCGGCTCGCGAAGTTCCGGAGCTGACACGGCGGCAACCTCCCGTTTTTGGCGGCAAGGGATCGTTTCGGACGATCCGCTGCACGACGGTAGGTGCACCGAAACGGCGGACCCGGATTCGGCATCAGCGTCTCGGATTTCACCGGCTGCGTCTCGGACGGCGACACGGTCGACCCCCGTCGCGGAGCGGAGGCACTCTCGCTTCACGTCGAAGGCATGCTGCCCGATGGAGAACCCGTCCCCCAGCCGCGCTCGCTCCACGACGTCAACGCGGACGGGAGCCCGGCCGAGTGGCGCGACGGAGCGACCATCGCGTCTGTGCCGCTCATCCTCGAGACTCCAGGTGATGAACCTCCACTCAGGCACAAGGCCCACTGACAGGATCAGCGCGCTTCGCGCCAGACGATTCTCGGATGAACTGCTGCGAGGATTGGAGAACGATGATGTCGGACACTCGATGGATGGAAGCCGTGCAGCTCTGGCGCGAGCTCCCGCCCGAAGAGCGGCGCCGACGCCACCTGGAAGCGATCCCCCGTCACGTCGCCAACTCAAATGGCGATGGAGGGCGAGCCCGTGAACGAGACATGGATCCGTCGACTCGCCCGCCGCATTCAGGCACCCGCTGCATCGAAACGTCCGCCGGCATCCTGAGCTATCGCATTCGTCCCGCTCATCCTCGACGAGGGATCACCCTGCCGCATCGACGTGTCTGTGACACCGTCGGCCTCCTCGCATCGACTGACAGGATCTGACAGTCGCCGCGGCTAGGATGCTTGCGCCGCAGAACGCAGCGAAGCAAAGTTCTGAGACGCAAGGTCATGGAGCGGGGGGGGGGATGGGCCGAAACGCCGAGCCAGCGAGGCGTTTCGGGGCGCTAGTTTCGAGGAAACCTGGACGAGTCTGGATGACCGGGAGCCGTCCTCGACGACTATCTTCCCAGGCCCGATGATGCCACGAAGACGGCTGGTCGCGGCCTATCGGGTATGATCCGACGGCCATCGCACCGCTCCCGCCAAGAAGTGTCCCCGTGGACGGCGCCACCATCTATCGAGTCGTGTTCGGCGAGGACGTGCAGCCCGACGCGTGGCAGCTCGCGCTGACGACCGATGCATGGCCGCGTGTGTTGGTTGCGCCGACGGGCTCGGGCAAGACCGCCGCGGTGACGCTCGCCTGGGCTGCGCACCGCATCCGGAACCCCAAGCACACGCCGCGCCGACTGGTCTGGTGCCTGCCGATGCGAACGCTGGTCGAGCAGACCGCGAACGCTGTCAGCGACTGGTTCGCCAAGCTGGCGGCCGACGTGGATGGCAACGGCCGGCTCCCAAAGCCGGAGGCCGTGCACGTGCTCATGGGCGGTGAAGACGCCAGCGGTTGGCTCGACCACCCGGAGCGTCCGGCGGTGCTCGTCGGCACCCAGGACATGCTGCTGAGCCGTGCATTGATGCGCGGCTACGCCTCTTCGCGCGCGCTCTGGCCGACGGAGTTCGCCCTCCTGCACGAGGACGCGCAGTGGGTGTTCGACGAAGTGCAGCTCATGGGCGCGGGCCGCGCGACGTCCGCCCAACTCGAAGCGTTCCGGCAGTCGGAAGCGGATCGCGCCCGGCGGGACGACCACCCGACGCGCACTCCTTCCCGCAGCCTCTGGATCTCGGCGACTCTCGATCCGCGCTGGCTGGCCACCGTGGATCATCCCGAACCGCCCGCTGCAGAGGTCGTCCGGATCGATCCGGCCGGTGCGCCGGACGGCAGGCTCGCACGCCTGGCACGCGCCACCAAGAAGCTCGCCCGTTCGCCGGTGGCGCCGGCGTCGCCGAAGAAGGCCCACCTCGCCGACTACATCGGACGTCTGGCGGATGCGGTCCTGGACGCGCACCGACCCGGACGGATGACCCTGGCCGTCCTCAACCGCGTGGACCGCGCGCAGGCGCTCCGCGACGCCGTCGAGAAGAGGCTCTCCAAGCAGATGCCGGCAGCGCCGACGCTGGCCCTCGTGCACTCCCGCTTCCGTCCCGCCGACCGCGCGCGGGAGATGGAGAAGGTGACCGGCACCGACGACCCGAATCCCAACGGTCGCATCGTCGTCGCCACGCAGGCGGTCGAGGCAGGGGTGGACATCTCCGCCGCGATCCTGTTCACCGAACTCGCGCCCTGGTCCTCGTTGGTCCAGCGCTTCGGCCGCGCCAACCGCTACGCGGAGCTCCCCGACGGCGCGGAAGTGCACTGCATCGACCTGCTCCAGCCGGCGACGGACGGCACGGCATCGGACAAGGACGCCGACGAGCTGGCGAGGCCCTACGAGGTCGCGGAACTGCAAGCCGCGCGGGATCGGTTGCACGCGTTGACCGACGTCGCGCCGGTGCATCTTCCTTCGCCGGACGACGTCGAACCGCCGCGCCGGGTAATCCGCCGCAAGGACCTCGACGACCTCTTCGACACGGATCCGGATCTGACCGGCTTCGATGTCGACGTGTCGCCATACGTGCGTGACGCCGACGACACGGACATCCGTGTCTTCTGGCGGAATCCCTCGGAGGCGGGAGACGATCCGCCGCGCCCCGGACGGGAGGAGTTGTGCGCGGTGTCGATCGGCACGGCCCGGAAGTGGAGAGACAAACTGCCCAACAAGGGACGGAACCTCCTGTTCCAGCGCGATCCGCAATGGCGGCGGCGGGACGGGCGGACCGGAACGGCCCCGCCCGGCTGGATGCCGTTGCAGGAGCAGCCGTGGCCGGGCCTGGTGCTCCTGGCCGATCCGAAGGCAGGCGGCTACCGAAAGGTCTCGGGGTTCACCGGCGATCCGAAGGACGTGCCCGACCCGCTCTTCCGGCCGGCCGCACCATCCGGTGTCGGCACCTCGGCGAACGATCCCGATGCTCCTGCGGCGCGCGAGACCGAGGGACACGACGAAGACCCGCTGAGCGGAATGGATGCGATCGTGCCGCTGGCGGAGCATCTGCACCATGTCGCCGCGGCAGCCGAATCGTTGTGCGCCGCCCTCGGCGTGGAGCCGGCGACGCGGGCGACCGTTGTCCGCGCAGCGCGCTGGCACGATCTGGGCAAGGCGCACGACGTCTTCCAGGACACGATGCGGCGCGGCCTCGATGGCCAGGTGGCTGCGCCCGACGTGCTGCTCGCCAAGACCGCGAAGCAGACTCGCCACGCCAGAGCCTATTTCCGCCACGAGCTCGCCTCGGCCCTGGCGTTTCTCGCCCACGAGCACTGGTCGCGCGATGCCGATCTCGTCGCGTACCTGATCGCTGCGCACCACGGGAAGGTGCGGATGAACCTGCGCGCCCTGCCCCGCGAGGCGGCGCCGAAGAACGGCCGCGCCGGGGCGCGTTTCGCACGCGGCGTCTGGGAGGGCGACAAGCTGCCGCCCTTCGATCTGGAAGGCGGCGAGCGCTGGGAGGGCGGCAACCTGCTGCTGTCGATCATGGAGCTGGGCTGGGACGACGTCTCCCGCGAGAGCTGGATGGAGCGCACGCGCGAGTTGCTCGCACGGCTCGGGCCGTTCCGGCTCGCCTGGCTGGAGACGCTGCTACGGGTGGCCGACTGGCGGGCGTCCGCAGAGGAGCGCAACGGAGGCCGGAATGACGGGTGAACCGCTCGCGCTTCGCGGATGCGCCCCGACGCCGCTGGCATCCTACCTGAAGGCGCTCGGCGTGCTGCGCCTCGTCTCCTCGCCCACCAACCACGTCTCCGGCAACGCGGCCGATCCGCACGTGCGCGGCTGGTGGGAGAACGAGTGCTTCCACCTGCGGACGACGCTGAGCCGCGATGCCCTGGTGCACTTCTTCCTGCACAACTACGCGCCGAGTCCGCTCATCGCGCCGTGGAATGGAGGCAGCGGCTTCTACCCGAAGGACAACAAGGACGGGTTCGACCCCCTCGCCGCGCATCAGGTAGCGGAACGTTTCGAGCACATCTCCTCGGCCATTCGATACTCGAATCTCACGGTCGCCGGCCTGGCTCTCGCCGAACGGCCCGAAGGCGCGGCCAAGGCCGAGCTCGTGTCCGCGCTCAGAGCTGGACTGCCGGAAGCTGCGCTGCATTGGCTCGACGCGGCTCTCGCGCTATCGGGTGACGGCCTCGCTTACCCGCAACTGCTCGGCACCGGAGGAAACGACGGGCGACTCGATTTCACCAACAACTTCATGCGCCGGCTCGTCTCGCGAGCCAAGCCGCCGGGCTTGTTCGATTCGTCTACTGGTGAACCATCGATCGAGGCGAAGACGCTGATCGGCAGCGCTCTGTTCGGGACGCCGGCGGCGGGATTGAGTTCCGCCGCCGTTGGGCAATTCGCACCCGGTGCGGCCGGCGGGCCGAATGCCACCACAGGGTACAGCTCTGACAGCGAGGTGAATCCGTGGGACTTCGTTCTGATGCTCGAAGGCGCGACGGCGTTTGCTGGAACCGCCAGCCGCCGCCACCAGACCGGTACCGGTACCGGTACGAGCTTCCCTTTCACGGTTCGAACGGTCGGTGCAGGCTGGGGCGGCGTCGAGACCTCCGACGAGAACGACGCCCGGGCCGAATTCTGGGCGCCGCTCTGGGACCGTCCTGCCGGCTTCTCTGAAATAGATTCGCTCTTCGGCGAGGGTCGCGCCGTGCTGAACGGCCGAACCGCAAGAGACGGCCTGGATTTCGCGCGGGCAGCCGCGAGCCTCGGAGTCAGCCGCGGCTTCCGGGCATTCGAACGCTTCGGTTTCCTGATGCGGGCCGGCAAGGCATATCTCGCGACACCGATCGGCCGCCGCGCCGCAGCGTCGTGTCCAGGGGCTGAACTTGTCGCCGATCTGGACGCCGGAGGTTGGCTGGAGCGGGTACGACGGGTCGGACGCAGAGATGAAGAGCCAGGCGCAGCCCGTTGGGCGATCAAGCGCCTGGAGGACGCCTTGTTCGATGTCGTCGCGGCACCAGGAGCTTCGGGAGAAATCGAGAGAGCCCTCACTGCACTTGGTGCTGTCGTTGCATGGCTCGCCGTCAGCCCGACCGGCCGGCAGACAGTCGGCACGCCGCCACCCGTACTGTCGTCGGCCTGGATACGGCGGGCCGACGACAGCAGCCCGGAGTTCCGCATTGCGGCAGCACTTGCAGGGATCGGTCTGCCGGCTACGGACACGCGCGGCCACATCGTGAACGCACAGGCGGGCGACGACGCCGGCGAAGCTCCCTCGTCAAGCGAGACTCCAGGCAATGAAGGGTCGCCAGGCAGTCCAACCACCGCGCGGTCGAATCTCGCCCCGCCGATGGCCGCTCATCTCGCGCCACTCGACGAGAAGCGCTTCCTCTACCGCGGAGGTCTCGGCACGCGCCGGGCATGGCACGAGGGCGACACGCCGCCCACCGTGGTCTGGGGCGCGGGCGACTTGGTCTCGAACATGATCGCCGTGCTGGAACGGCGACTGGTCGAGGCGTCGATACGCAGCCTGACGGACAAGCCGCTTGCCGGCGCCACGGCCGCACGGCTAACCGATGTGGCCGCGTTTCTCTCGAGCGAGTTCGACGACGCGCGCTGCGCTGCGCTGCTCGCCGGTCTCGTGTGGGCGCGTCCGACGCACTTCCGCCCAACGCACGCGCACTCGAGCTCCGCTCCCGTTCCGTTCGCCTATGCGGCGCTGAAGCCCGTGTTCACACCGGACGCCGCCCTGCATTCCGCCGCCGCGCTGCCGGGAACGACGCGGATGCCGGTTCCGCCGGGGTTGATCCCACGGCTGCGCGCCGGCGGAGACTGCCTCGACGGGCGGGAGACCGACGCCGCGGTGCGCCTGGCCGTGGCACGCGCCCGCGCATCCGGTCTGCCGACACCTTTCGATGCCGGGGGCTCGGGCGCCAGCGAGTCGGCACTGGAAGGCGGCCGCATGGGCGCCGGCGTCCGGGCCGACCGCCTCGCCGCAGCCCTTCTGATCCCGATCGGCAACCAGGCACTGACTGCCCTGCTCGAGCGTGCCTATCCGGGCGCTGTGCCTGAAGATGACGACTTGACGACGGAGGATACGACGAATGCCCCTTGATCTCACCCCGCTCGACAACGAACCCCGCCTGCTCATCGAAGCGCGCCTCAAGCCGGTGCAGGGTACGAGATTTCAGCCGACGGGATTTCCCAATCTCGGGCACGCCGTCTACGACTCGCCGGACGGGCAGGGACGCACGGTACTTGTCGAGAGTGCGCAGTCGATGGCGAACCGCCTCGAAACGGTCTGCTGGGACGAGGTCACGGACGATTGGGTCGCGCCACTCAAGGGACTCCCCGTGGTCAAGGTCGTGGGCAAGACTTTTACCACCAACTCGCTGATCGAGGCCCATCGACTGAACTCCCCATACATCCTGGAGGGTAAGGACAAGACGGTCGTCGATCTGCTGAAGAAGCGCCTCGCCGCGATGGAGGTCGGGCGGGTGGATCTGCGCGAACTGGTAAACGTGCTCCTGGAGTTCGATACGAACGCCGTGCTTCACGGCGTCTTTCTCGCCAAGAAGGACCTCGCCGGCGGCCGGTTGCGCCTGCCGCGGTCGCTGTCCGCCTTCATCGAAGCCGAGAACGCCAAGGTGGCGGCAAGCGGCGGAGTGAAGAACGACAGCGTGAACCCGTCCGGGGATACCGCCAAGGGCTTCGGCAACGTCCCCTTCGCACGGGATGAGTGGGTGGCCGAGAAGATCACCGCCTTCTTCAATCTCGACCTGCGACAAGTCCGCGCCTTCGGCCTGGGCGAGGATGTCGAGCTGCTCCTGATCATGCTCGCACTCTTCAAGATCCGGAGGTTCCTCGTCGAAGGTCTGCGGCTGCGCACAGCCTGCGATCTCGACGTGACCGAGGTCACGGTCACACGGCCCGACAACTTCGATCTGCCGGATCTGGATGAGATCGAATCGGAGTTGCCGGGGCTGATCGAGACCGTGGGATCGCGGGGTCTCTTCGGGGAGACTCGTGTTCTGACCGTTCAGTACGAGAAGTGAGCGCATGTTCGCACTCGCCTTCCGCTTCCCCGCGGGCCGGTACCACGCGACGCCGTGGGGCCGCAACGTCAACGAGGCCGACGTTGCCTGGCCGCCGGAGCCGTGGCGGCTGCTGCGCGCGCTCATCGCGGCCTGGTGGCGCAAGGGTGACCGCGCCCGCTGGTCCGAGGAGGATCTGTCGCGGCTCATTGACGCCCTGGCGGAGACGCTGCCGGAGTACAGCCTGCCGAGCGGTGCGATCCACGCCCACACGCGTCACTACATGCCGACCGGCGGGCTCGACAAGGGACGGCCGAAGACCACGCTCGTCTTCGACGCCTTCGTTCGACTGCCCCGCGACTCGACGCTGGTCGCCGCGTGGCCGCGCGTGACCCTCGATACCGAACCGTTTGCGCTCGCCTCGAATCTCGCGCAGGCCATTGGCTACCTCGGCCGGGCGGAAAGCTGGACGGAATGCGACGCGCTCGCCGAGTGGGACGGTGTCGTGAATTGTCACCCGCTCGACGGCCCCGCCGATGGGGACCCCGTACGCCTGCTGACGCCGCACAGCCCAGCCTCGTACTCGGCTGAGCGCCAGCGGATCATGGACGACATGAAGCGCCGGATCGTTGCCACAGCCAGACGAACACCTACCCCGCAACGGCTCGAGGCAGATCTCGACAAGGCGCTGCGCAGCAAGGGGCGGAAGGCGCACACTCTACCCGAGCGCCTCGTCGATGCCCTCGCACTCGACACGGCCGACTACCAGGACCGCGGCTGGAGCCGCCCGCCGGCGGCCCGCGAGGTGGTCTACGCACGAGCGCCGGAAGCCGCGCCCGGCGTGGTTCCCCGCCGTCTCACCCGGCGCCGCTCGACGCCGACAGAGCGCAACCTCCCGACCGTCGCCCGCTTCCTGTTGGCCGGCCGGCCGCGCCCGCGCATCGAGGATGCCGTCACGATCGGCGAACTGATGCGCCGGGCGGCGCTCGCGCGTTTCGGGTGGCGACTCGACGAGGCGACGGGACGCCGGATCCCGAAGGCGCCGTGGGAAATCTCCGGCCGCGACGCCGACGGGAAGCCGCTGAAGGACCCGTCGCATGCCCACGCGTTCTGGCTGCCGGAAGATGCGGACGGGGACGGCCGGATCGATCACGTGTCCGTGTTCATCGCCAGCGGCATGAACGACAGCGTCCGCGCCGCTCTCGATCGCATCACGCGCCTCTGGCTCGCACCGAAGCACCGGGAGCAGGACAACGCGCCCGAGCCCGGCAGCGTGAAGGAATGGCGGCTCGCGCTGGAAGGCTTCGGCCGAGCGTCCGACTTCGCCGGCGACGCGCACATCCTCGGCACGTCCCGGCGCTGGCGGAGCGTGACGCCGTTCCTGGCCTCCGGCCATCTGAAGGCGTCCGGTTACGCGGGCGAGGTGCGGCGCCTGCTGAAACGGCGTGGACTCGACGTTGATGGTGTCCAGGTCGACGAATTGGACACGATCGAGGTCGGCGGAACCCACCGGCGCGCAATCCACTTCCACCGATTCCGTTCCCGCGGCCGCGAGGTGCAGCCCAACGCGGCCGGGGCGCTTCTCGACATCAACTTGCCGGAGGTCATCGAAGGTCCGCTGGCCATCGGCTACGGTAGCCACTTCGGGTTGGGGCTGTTCGTGGCGGAGCGGAACGACGAACCGGATGCAAGCCCATCATGAAGCACACCCTGGTCACGTTTCTGGGCCGCACCGGACGGGATCCGCAGACCGGGTACCAGCGGGCGAGGTATCGGTTCCCCGATGAGGAAGCTCCGCGCGAGACGCCGTTCTTCGGCACGGCGCTGGCCAGGCACCTGCAACCGGACGCGGCAGTCATTCTCGGCACGAGCGGCAGTCAGTGGAGCGTGCTGGTCGAGCACCTCGCGCGGGGAGCCGAGGCGGAAGCCGCGCGGCTCGAACTGCTCGATGCAGAGATCCACGCCAGGGTGACGCAGCCGATGCTCGACGCCGTCGCGCCGCTCATGAGCGCGGCCGTCGGCGTTCCCGTCACCGCACGCCTCATTCCCTTCGGCAAGGACGCCGACGAGCAGTACGAGATTCTCGACGCGATCGCCGGCGCGGTTCCGAACGGCGACGTCAGCTTCGACCTGACGCACGGCTTCCGGCACCTCGGGATGGTCGGCTTCCTGTCCGCGTTCATGCTTGAGCGGGTGCGCAAACTCCGCGTGCGCGGCCTCTGGTACGGCGCACTCGACATGACGGACCGGACGAGCGGCATCACGCCGGTCCTCCGGCTCGACGGCCTGACGCGCGTGCGGCGCTGGGTGGACGCCCTGGATCGATTCGACGCCACCGGCGACTACGGTGTCTTCGCACCGCTGTTGATCGAGAACGGAATCGCCGAAGACAAGGCGGGATGCCTGGAGCACGCGGCGTTCTTCGAACGAACGCAGAACCTCTCCGACGCGGCGCGGCGGCTCCGCACCTTCCTCCCGGTTCTCGACACGCAGCTGCCCGGCGCGGCCGGCCTGTTTCGGGCGCGCCTCGCGGAACGGCTGCGCTGGGTCAACGCCGGGGGCTTGGCCGACCACCAGCGCAAGCTCGCCTTCGAGCATCTCAAGCGCCGCGACTACCTGCGCGCCGCCGTGTTCGGCTGGGAGGCTCTCCGCACCCTGGAATGCGAACGGCGCGGACTGCCGCCCGGCGACCACGCGACGGGTCGCAAACTGGCGACGGACCGCCTCGGGGAGGAGATGCACGACGGCGAGTACCCGGAATGGAAGAAGTCGGCATTCCTGTTGCTCAGGGATGTTCGCAACGCACTCGCGCACGGCCAGCCGCCCAAACATCGGCGTTCGCGGGAGGTACTTCAGAATCCGAGCCGCTTGCGGTCGGAACTGGAGAAGTCGTTTCAGTGCCTGTTGGAGGAGGATGGATGATTCACGAATCACTCGATCGACCGGCCACGGATGGGGCGCGGCGGTCGCCCTCGACCGGCACGCCTGCCGGGAACATCGCATCGTCTCGATGCGCCGGCCGCGGAGCGGACGTAACTGGCCGCGGCGCTGGCGCCACCGAGGAAAACGCAACGCGCCACGTTCCCACCGCCGCCGAGCAGTTGCCACTTCTCGGGGCCGACACAGGAGCCTTGACCTCACCGTCACGTCGATGACTGCGGCAGAGAGACTCGCGAAATGAGAAGACGCAACTCCGAACTCCGCGCCGACGAAGCGCGCGCCGCCTGGGATGCCGCGCAACCGCCCGCGGCGGCTACCGCCGTGCGCGCAAAGTACGAGCTGATGACGCCGATGTACGGCGGCGGCGTGGCGCCGAGCGAGGTGGACCGGACCATGCCCATCCGGCCCACCGCCATTCGCGGTCAGTTGCGGTTCTGGTGGCGCCTGCTGAATGGCGCCGGGCGCGCGCCGAAGGATCTGTTCGCCGCCGAGTCCCATCTGTGGGGCGGCATCGCCGGGACGGGACCGCGCGCCAGTCGAGTAGCTCTGCACGTCGACGCCGAGCCGGCCGGATCGGAGCGGATGATCGAGTGGGGATCCGCCGGGTTGGACGCCCCGCGCTATTCGCTGATTCTCGAGCCCAAGCACAAGCCGTCCCTGCTGAACGTCGGCTACGAGTTCAGTTTGACGTTGCGCTTCGCAAACGGCGCGCCGGACAACGAACGCGAGCAGATCATCGAAGTGCTCCGCTGGTGGGCGAGCTTCGGAGGCGTCGGAGCCCGCACGCGCCGGGGCCTTGGCGCGGTCAAAGTGAGCAGCGATGAGGTTGCACTCACGCCCGTGTCGCGCCAGGAGGTCGAATCGCGGGGAGGTCGGATGGTGCTCCGCCCGGCCAGCAGAAATGCGGTCGAAGCGTGGCGAGAGGCCGTAACGGCATTGAGCGACTTTCGGCAGGCGCCGAACGTCGGCCGCAACCGGGGCCTCGGCAGCCGCCCGGGACGCAGCCTGTGGCCCGAGCCGGATGCGATCCGGCGTCACAGGGATCGATGTGCACCCGGACATCAGCCTCAACACCCGGTCGATGGACAGTACTACCCACGCGCGGCGTTCGGACTGCCGATCGTGTTTCATTTCAAGGATCGGAGAGACCCGCCGGATGCCGTTCTGGAGCCCTGCGAGGGCGAGCGCATGGCCAGCCCGCTGATTCTTCGGGCGTACTTCGACGGCACGCAATATCGACCGCTCGCCTTGCTGTTGCCCGGCTGGGCGAAAAGCGTGAGCGTGCCGGTTTCCTTCGGCTCCGAGCACCTGGGACCGGCATGGCCGGAAGACTCCGGGAAGCGAACGGAGCTGGCGGAGCGTGTCCCACCGATGCAGGACCGCGGTACCGACGCATTGACGGCGTTCCTGCACTACTTCGAGCACCAAGCCCGCGAACGCCGCGGGCGCGGCGGCCGCGGACGAGGAGGACGCTGATGCCGCGCTTCCTGGTCAAGCTGTCGCTGGGACCGGTGCAGAGCCTGATCGCCGACGCGCGACGCACGCGCGACCTCTGGGGCGGTTCGTGGCTGCTGTCGGAGGCCGCACGCGCCGCTGCGCGAGCACTCCACGAACGGCATCCGGACTGCTTGATCTTCCCCTGCCCGGACAATCCCGACGACGACCTGGAACCGCAGGACGCGCCGCGCGAGGCCGCCAACATCGCGAACATCCTGCGCGCCGAGGTCGCGCTCGACGACGCCGATGCGGTCTCCGCGCTGTGCAACGAAGCGAAGTCTGCGGCAATGGTGCGCGTGAAGGAACTCGGCGCGCGATCTCGCCAGCGGCTTGGATGTCCGCTGCGCGAGGAGGTCTGGCGCGCGCAGATCGACGACATCCTCGAGAGTTTCGCGGCATGGGTGGAGATTCCTGAAGGGGATGACAGCTACGAAGTCGCCGGTCGGCGCCTCGATCGAGCCCTGAACGCCCGTAAGGCGACACGCGATTTCCAGCCATCCGGGCCCCAGACCGACGCGGGCCTGCCGAAATCGTCGCTCGACGGTGCGCGCGAGACAGTGCTGCCCGACTGGTCGGCGGAAGATCCCGCCCGCGTGAAGCTCCGACTCTCGCCGCCCGGCGAACAGCTCGACGCGCTCGGCGTCATCAAGCGCTTGGCCGGCGACGCGGATCAGTTCACCGCCCTGCCACGTATCGCCGCGGATTCGTGGCTAGAGCAGCTCACGCGCGGCCAGCAGCAACGTTTGCACGAAGCGTACGAGCCCCTGGTTGCCGCGGGTCACGCAACCCGTGTCCGGGGCAACGGCGACACCTATGCCGCGTTGCCGTTCGACGCGCATCTCCTGTATCCGTCCCGGCTGGAAGCCGAGTTGACGCAGGAGCGTAGACAACCGGCGAGTCGAGCCGGTTCAAACGGGAATCACGCGCTTGAGGCGTTTAGGCAGTGCCTGACGGAGATCAGCGGGGAGCGGACGGACACCGAACTGCCGGTCGGAACCCCCGTGCCGTACGCCGCGATCCTGAAGGCTGACGGCGACCGCATGGGTCAACTGCTGTCACGCGCCGGAAGCGCCCAGGCATCACGGGATATCTCGCGCGCGCTGCAGGGCTTCGCGTCGAGCGTGCGCGGCATCGTCCGCGCCCATCGAGGCCACGCCATCTACGCCGGGGGAGACGACGTCCTGGCGCTCCTTTCTCTGGAACGGGCGCGGCACTGCGCCGGCGCTCTGGCCCGGGCATTCTCGGAACACCTGAGCGGAATCGCCGAACGCATGGGGCTTGACAACGACGACGAGCGCCCCACCCTCTCCGTCGGCCTCGGCATCGGCTACGTCATCGAGCCCTTGGGCGCACTCCGCGCACTCGCCGACCGCGCGGAGCAGCAGGCGAAGGGTGACGCCGCGCTCAGCCCGCGCAACCGACGCAATGCGCTGGCGATTCTGCTCAGGATCCGCTCGGGCGCGGAACTCCACTGGCGCGCGCAGTGGCCAGACAAGCAGGCGTTCGCGGCGCTGGACCGGTTCACCGATGCGTACCACAGGGGTGAATTGCCGACCCGCGCCGCGTACGACCTGCGAGGAATCGGTCGACGCCTCGCCCGGCTGCCCGACAGCGACGAGACCGCACGCGGCATGCGGAACGCCGAGGTTGACCGCCTGCTCGATCGAGCGCGCCGCGGCGGAGGCTCCGAAGCCATTTCCAGGGAACTGCGGACCCTGATCCGTGATCGTGCCGGCATCGCCGATACGACCGACGGTCAACCGCTGGAAGAACTGGCCGACACCCTGATCATCGCGCGCTGGCTTTCGGCCCGCACGGCCGGTGACGTGGGAGAGTGATCATGAGTCCGTCGAACAGGAATAAGAAGAGGGGCAAGCAGAAGCGTCCGCCGTTCCGCTACCGCAAGAAGGCCAGGAGTGAATCGCCGCGGACAACGAGTCAGCCGCCGTCGGCGAGTGCGCCGCAAGGGAGGTCTGTTCAGGCGCCGCCCGTGCCTCCTGAACCGGCTAGACCCCGGACGGGCAGGATCGTGAGCCTGGATCCCCTCGCGCCGATCATCGTGCGTTCCGCCCGTCCCATGAACGCCCATACGGATGCCGACCCGGCGCGGTTTCCACCCCCGTCGACCGTCGCCGGGTGTCTGCGCACGGCATGGGCGCGCGCCACCGATCGACCCTTCAGCCCTGAGCTCGCGCAGCTCGCCGTGGCCGGCCCGCTACTGGTCCGGGACGACGGCCGGGTTCTGGTGCCGAAGCCGGCCGACGCGCTGTACTCCGGTCGCGGAGAGGGCAAGGACGAGTCGCCACGCTGCGTGCGTGCACGACCCCGAGCGTTCGGCAGCGACTGCGGCGCCGATCTACCCGCAGGGCTGCTGCCCGTGCAGTTGACGGAGCAACTGGCGGGCAAGCCCGGTGATGGGCCGGCGTGGTGGTCGTGGGAGGACCTGCTGGTCTTTCGTGGGGGCGGGAACGTGCCCATCGATCGGCTCCGGCGGAACGGCTGGTCGCCTCCGAAAGGTGATCGACGGACACACGTGTCCATCGATCCGTTCACCGGAACCACGGCAGCCGGCGCATTGTACGAGACCGAGGGGCTGGATCTCGACGTAGCGCCGGCCGCGTTCCGAACCCGCGCAGTCGGACGGCCTGAGGCAGATCACGGTGCCGCCCAAGAAGCCGTCTCCCGGGCCGGCGTGAGCGACGCGGACAGCGCGTCGTCCAGCGGCCTTCGCTTGCTGATCCGCTGCGCGGAGGCGCTGGCGCCTGCGCTGGTGCATCTGGGCGGCAAGCGCCGGCTCGCTGCCCTGGAGCCCGAGCCCGATGATCGCTGGCCGGCGCCCCCGGACGGGTGGCTGGAACGCGTTTGCAGCACCGGCGGGCTCTGTCTGACCCTGCTCACGCCGGGTGTCTTCCGCGCCGGCTACCGTCCGGGCTGGCTGGACGACACGCTTTCCGGCAGTCCGCCCGAGTCACCGGGATTGAGACTGCGTCTCCGCGCTGCGGCGGTAGAGCGGTGGCAACCGCACTCGGGCTGGGATCTCGCGCGGCGTCAGCCCCGGCCCACGCGGAAGCTGGTCCCGGCCGGCGCGACCTACTGGTTCGACGTGCTCGGCGCCTGCGACAGGGAAGCATTGGCGGCGCTCTGGCTGACCAGCGTCTGCGACAAGCCGCAGGATCGGCTCGACGGGTTCGGCCTGGCGCTGCCGGGCCCCTGGGCGCCTCCGACCGGCGAGACCCTCTCTGACGAAACCACCCATCCGTAACCTCAAGGACGATTTATGCAAGCGAGACTGTTCCATCTCCACGCGCTCTCCGCGCTGCACTGCGGCACCGGTCGGTCCGCCGGCGTGGTCGACCTCCCCATTGCCCGGGCGCGGGCAACGCAGCTTCCGATCGTGCCCGGCTCGTCCCTGCGCGGCGTCCTGCGCGAGCAGGTCACGAAACGCCCCGGAGCCGACGCGGAGACGCTGTTCGGCCCTCGGACCATCCGCAGCGACCAGGGTGCTTTCGCGGGCGCCCTGTCGATAGGTGACGCGCACCTGTTGGCGCTACCGGTACGGTGTCTCGCCGGCGTCGTCAGCTTCGTCACGTGTCCGTTCATCCTGCGCCGCCACAAGCGGGACCTGGAACGCGCCGACGCATCTCCGCCGGCATTGCCGAGAGAGCCCGACAAAGGCGCTGCGCAGGTCACGCCGCAATCGGTGAATCTCGTCGAACCGAAGAGCCGGAAGCTGGTTTTGGAGGATCTCGATCTTCAGGCGCACACGGATGACGCGCTCGTGCCGTGGGCGCAGCGCATCGCCCGCGCGGTGCACCCCGGAGACGACGACGCCCAGACCGACGTTGTCGCCCGCCTTGCCCTCGTCTCCGACGACGTCATGAGCTTCCTCGCCGAGACCGCTACCGACGTCCGTGCCCGCATCCGCCTCGATCCCAAGACCGGTACGGTAGCCAGGGGCGCACTCTGGTACGAAGAACACCTGCCCCCCGAGACCGTGCTCTGGGGCGTCTTCGCCGTGGCGGGTTCCCGCAAGCAGGACGACCCGCGCACGGCGGACGACCTCGCGCGCACGGTACCGGACGACGAGTTGCTGCAGCTCGGCGGCAACGCCGGCGTCGGCAGCGGCCTGGTCCGCTTTCTCACCGAAGGGGCGCCGGCATGAAAGTCCGCGCGCACACCGTCGCGAGGGCGGCGTACGAATGCGTCGCCGGCCGCCGCGATGAGACCAAGAACAGACAGGGCGTAGACAACAAGAAATACGGAGCTCTGGCGCACAAGCTGCCGGGCATGATTCTCGAGAACGGGCTGGCTCAGGCGACCGGCTTCCTGCTGGCCAAGGGCGACCGCGAACATCTCGATCTTCTCGACGACCTGCGCGTCGTGCTCCGGGCCACAGAGACAACAACAGCCGGTGGCGGCGCCGGTCTCCACCAGGAGATCATCGACAGTGATCTCGAGCGGACGCTGATGCTGACCCGCCGGTCGCTGCAAGCCGGCGGCTGGTTGAAACGGTACGTTCAGGGCGTGCTGAGAGTCGACGCGACGGGTGAACCGGCGGCCGACGAAGAGCCGTCCGCGGGGGGTCAGTAGGGATGGCCACGAAGCTGATGCGCGCCGACCTGCGCCCGCTGTACGAAGCAGCGACGGATGATCCGCACCCGGGCCTGCTGCTGCAGCGCGGTCTGGCTGAACACGATGACGACCCGGACCTCAAGAAGAAGCACGTCGAGCGCATCTGCGCAAGCACCGCCGGCGACTTCTACCGGCGCGCCTACGGCCGGTGGACGAGAGCCACGGCCGACGCCGCCCGATTCCGATCCGTGAACCTGAAGCTCAGGACGCGCCTGTTCATCGGACTCACCGGCGGCGGCATGCTGGAGACAGGGTGCGCCATCAGCCACGCGCACGGCACGCCGTACATCCCGGGGTCGAGCGTCAAGGGCGCCGTGGCGGCCCATGCCCTGGAGCGGCTGGATGAGACCGGGGACACGTTCCGCGAGCTGTTCGGCGCGCGGCCCACGGAAGACCGACCGGACGCGTTGTCGGGGCTGATTGCCTTTCACGACGCTTGGTGGGTACCCGATTCGGCCGAGCAACCGCTCGTGAAGGAAGTCGTCACAACGCACCATCCCGAGTACTACTCCAAGGAAGGGGCCGTGCGGGCGACCGACTTCGACAGCCCGGTCCCGAATGCCCAGGTGGCGGCGCAGGGCGCATTCCGCTTCGTGATCGGCGGCCCCGGCGAGTGGCTCGACTTCGCGGAATGGATGCTGGTCTCCGCGCTCACGGCGAGCGGCGCCGGCGCGAAGACGCGCGCTGGCTACGGACTGTTCGCCGACCCCGAGGCAAGTGGAAGTGAAGACTCCGGCACAGCCTCGAGCCCCGCCCGGATGTGGGTCGACGACAAGCTCGCGGAATTGACCGCCAAGCCAGGGGTTCAGGCGGATCAGGCGCTACGCGGCAAGGCGCTTGCCGAGGCGTGGGCCTCGATGGACGATCCATCACTCCAGCAGGCGGTGTTTTCCGAAATCCAGGGCCGTTGGCAGAAGCGCGGCTGGTGGGACGATCCGCAGGGCGGGGCGGCGCGGAAGGCCAAGGCGATCTATGACGCCTACCTGGCGAGCCGGGATGCGGCCTCATGAGCCCGGAGAACGCCACGCGGGCGGCCCTCGGGGGTAGTAGGCACGAATGACCCAACCCGGCGGACGCACGCTGGTCCTGACGGTCGGAACCGGCGATCTCGATCGACTCGAGGAAACCCTGTTCACGCCGCTGCGGAAGTCGATCGCCACCGAGACCTGGACGCGCGTGGTGCTGCTGCCATCCAGTGTGACCGAGGACTTCGCGCGGGCGTGGCAGGACCGGCTCGACGGCACCGCAGTCGAAGTCTCTTCGTTGCCGGCCGGCAGCGAGAACGACGCTGACGCGGCCTACGCCCATTTCGACCGCGTGCTGGCGACGGTGCTGCGAGACGTCGCGCCGGAAGACATCGTCGTCGACTTCACCCGCGGCACGAAGGCGATGAGCGCGGCGCTCGTCCTGGCCGCGACTCGACGGGCGATCCCGCGGCTGCGCTACGTCACAGGCCGCCGTGATCGGCGCGGCATGGTCGAACCCGGCTCCGAACAGGTGCGCGGCATTCGCACCACGACCGTAGACGGCCACCGGCGTCTGGATCTTGCACGAGCCCTGTTCGCAAGAGGCGATTTCACGGCTGTGGCACACGTGCTTCCCGCCCCCCACGGCCGGTTGGCGCCGCTCTATGCCAACGATTTCGTTCACACGGCAAGCGTAGTTCGTTCAGCAGCACGATTCTACGCCGCGTGGGACCGACTCGATCATGCAGCGGCAGCAGCGGCGACGGTCGATGCGGCAGCGCCTCCACCGGACGACTGGCGGCGGTTCTGGCCGACGCCTGACGCGCACGCCTGGGTCGGCGCCCTGGCGCGGGAACCGGAACGCGCCGACCACCCTGCCATGGCCGCCCGGCTGCGCAAACTGGCCGTCGATCTGCTCGCGAACGGCGAGCGCCGCGTGCGGCAGGGTCAGAACGAGGATGCCCTCGTACGCGCCTATCGTCTGCTGGAGTTGATCGGTCAGGCCAGACTCTTCGATCACGGTCTCGATTCGGCGAACCTCGATCCGGGTCATGATGCCGTAGTGGCCGTCCAGCGCGAGGCCGAGCAAGAGAAGCGGAAGCCCCTCTCCGAAGGTCCCGGCGGCAAGCTGCTGGCCTCCCGGTTTCAGGTGGGCAGACTTCTGCGACGTTGTGGAGATCCACTGGCCAAGTCGCTCCTGCGGTTCGATGACGAGACACTGCTGAAGCCGACGCTGCGCAACAACAGCGTGCTCGTTCACGGTTTCGCCGCCCGCGCGCCGGACGATCCGGCATCCCTGCGGCGTCTGTTCCAGGATCTCGAAGAACTGGCGCGCGAAGATTGCGGCGACGCAGTCGCGGAGCTCGCGGACTGGCTGCGGATCGCAAGATCGCCGGCCTTCGACGCCGCATGACACAACGCCCTATGACCAGACGCAGACTGCCCATCGGCATGCAAGCGTTTCGCACGGTTCCGGGAGCGAGAACACCATACCGCCATCGACCAGCTGCGGGTGGCGCTGAGCCGCGCCACCGAGACGCTCGCCTTCGTCGACGTGGTCGGCGCCGAGGACGCGCACCGAACGCTTACCGCGACCCGGGTCCACGGTCCACGGGGTCCACGGTCCACGGGTCTCCACGGGTAACCGTTCGGTCAACCCGGTATGGACACGGGAGCGGGCCAACCGGCCGCTGGCGCTGTCGACGGCCAGCACCGGTCGATGTCCCTGCGCAGGGAGGGCGCCCGCACCGGATCGGCTCGCTGTTCGACGGTGCTTGCCCGACGGCCGCAACGCCGGAATACCGGGATGCCGGAACGCTTACCTCCACGGAGGGCTAGAATAGTCCGGTACAGTCTCTTCACAAATTGTGCACGGAAATGTACACGGCTGCTGGCTACAACCCCCTAAGTGCATGAAGAAAAGTGGGTTGTACTTCAGCCCCAGCTTTCACCACGGACTCCTAGGAGCCGAAACCCGCAGATCGACCGACACCGCGGAATACAACGCCGTGCCGGAGGGCCGTGAGTCGCCGAATCCGGCCGCGCCCGTGCGTCAGGGCTGCAGCGTGCGTGCGGTCGGTTCAACGAGGGCGGCCGGCGCGCGCGTGCGCAGCACCTCGGCCATCGACGCCAGCGTGCGCGACAGGATGTCGCGCGCCGCCCGGTTGATGAGCGGCGACGCCATCCACCGCAGGAGGCGCGGGATGCTCCGGCTCAGGCTGAGCGACTCGCACTCGACGATGACACCCTCGTCCACCTGCCGGTACCGCCAGTAGGAGTTCAGCCGCCAAAGGAGCCCGTGGTCCCGGCCGATCGGCTTCTCCCTCTCGTCGGGCGTGCCGGCGTCGTCGAGCTCGGCGATGCGCGTCGCCACGCTGCGGCTCGACGCCGCGCCCGCCCGGTGGCGCGTGTAGGCCACGGCGTGCTCGGTGTTGTACTGGACGGTGACCATCTGCTTGCGGCGCAGCTTCAGAAACACCTCCAGCCGGTCCGCGCCCGGGCGTCCGAGCACCCGCGACTCGATCACGTCGTCCTGCAGGGCCTCCGGCTCGACCGCGTAGATCAGCGCGTGCAGCACCTCTTCCAGCGTGACCCCCGGGATCAGCGCGCTCCCCAGCCAGTGGTGGATGGCGCCCTTCGGCACCGGTATCCGTTCACCGTCCACGTCGCGCGTCTCGAGCTCGTCGATACGTACCCGCCCGGCGAGCACCTCGCGGCGCGCCCCGGCCGCGTCGTCGCGGAAGTCCTGCACGAGGAACCGGTCGGGTCGCTGCTGCTCGAGCTCCGCCGCGATGCGCCGCTCGGTCGCCTCGACGTAGCGGTCCCAGGCCGCGATCGTCTGCGGCTGCAGCTCCGCAGCCGCGGTGGCGTCCGTGGCGCCGGCCAGGAGCACGGCGATCAGCGCGGCGCGGACGGTCAGGTCCGCGCTGGCCGGGCGTCCGGGAGTTCGTGGCGAGACCCGGCGCAGCATCGAGAGCGGCGCCGGCAGCATCGAGCGCCCCGTCGGTTGGAGTGCGTGCGCCATCACGTTCCCGCCTCCTGCTCTATACCTATTCTCCGCCCTTTTTGCTTGACGTAGCGGCGATTTCGGTTCCGGCCGCCGCGATTCCGCCGCCGGTTGCCGGTCGGCACCGGCTGGCGAGCGTGGCGGCCGGCTCGATCCCGACCGATCGGCTTCTCGCGCTCCGCCGTCGATCCGGCGTCGGCCGGCTCTACGATGCGGGTCGACACGCTGCGGCTGGACGCGGCACCGGGGCGATGGCGCGTGTACCGCACGCGATGCTCGGTGCCGTAGCGCACGGTGATCGCGGGCTCCGAGGCATGCGCGGAAAACGAAGCGGTCGCTCGCGACGAACGTCAGCAGCGAGCACGTCGCGATGGCCATCAGGTTTGCCATGGCGTAGTGAATGCCCAGAGTGCTCACGTAGAGCGCCGTGAAAACGACGTTGGTCGAGATCGAAAGGGCGCCGGTCACCAGGTTGAACCACGCCAGGCGCGTCCACCGTCCGTGAATCCCGGTATCCCGGTCCCGCCACGTCCAGCGCTCGTGCCAGACGAAGTTGTGCAGGATGGCGGATTCCACCGCCAGCACGGTCGCGACCAGATAGTTCAGGCCCAGCGCCTCGGTCAGGCTCAGGAGGACCGTCAACTGCACCGCTACGCCCATCGTCCCCACGGCGTTGAAGGCCAGCCATCTCCGCAACCGCCTCACTACGTCCGGCAGCGGGTCTCTCGCCGGAGGCTGCGAGGGTCGAAGACTCCTCCGCCGCCGACATTCCGCATGTACGGCACGATGTGTCTCGGCCATCGGTCAGCGGGGAAGCGGCTCGGCGCGGTACAGCGCCAGCCCGTTGCGAACGGCGGAGAACGCCAGCGCGCCGAACAGCCCGGCGGCCGCCACGACGCCGCCGACATCGAACAGCAGCCAGGCGCCGCCGAGCAGCTCCACCTCGGAGCCGTTGGTCAGCAGCCGCAGGGTGCCCGCCGCCAGCAGGATGCGGAGCTCCGTCGGTCCCACCTTCAGCAGGGATACGCGGAAGACGCCGCAGGCATGCGTGGCGAGATACGTCTCGGCCGAGACCATCAGGTAGGCGGCCAGCAGCAGCAGGGCCGCCACCGGGCTCATGTGCGGCGACAGCGCCAGCCCGGCGCACAGCAGCAGCATGCTCGTCACGTCGACCACGTGATCGACGTAGAAGCCATAGCGCGGCCTCTGGTGGTTCCGGACGCGGGCCACGGTGCCGTCCAGGCTGTCGCCGAACCAGTTGAGCGCGAGCCCGGCGACCGCGCCGAGCAGCGCCAGCTCGTGCCACCGCGAGGCCCAGTACGACGCCCCGACCCCCACCATGGCGAGCAGTCCGAGCGCCGTCAGGTGGTCCGCGTTGACCCGGCGCGGCAGGCGCACCGCCATCCAGACCAGGGCGCGCTTCTCCGCGTCCGCCAGGATGCTGCCGTGCTCCCGCACATGCGCCGCCGGCCTCGCAGGCGCACTCCCCGTCCCGACCGGCGGGGTTCCCGTTTCGCGGGCTGCCACCGGCTCCCGGTCCGTTGGACGCGCCGTGCGCGAGGCCGACACCGCTACCGCAGCGGCGCCCAGTGTCGTTCTCGTTCCGGCGTTCGCTGTCATCACCGTCGCTTCCATGGAACTGTCTCCCTTCGTCCCGCCGCGGGGCGGGATGCCGCCGCGGCCTGTTTCACACGCGACAGCTCGCCCTTCGGGGCGACACCCGGCTGCCACCACTTCACGGGGAGTCGGTACAACGGGGCGTGCTGTAGCGGACTACAAGGGAGTGCGAGGACGGGCTGGAAACCGGCTCATCGAAGAAGCCCTGGCCTCACCCGAGCTCGACGCAACGCAAGAAGCGGACTCGACACAACGCAAGAAGTGGAAGAGCGACGGAACGGTTGGCCGATGGCGCGCAGGTACGCCCGCAGGCGACCGTACTCTTGTGCGACGCGCGTATCGAGCCTTTCTTGCGGCCCTGCAGCGATCCGCGTCCTCCACCCGCGCGGCCACACGCGGGTTCCGTGCAACGGCTACCCTCGCGCCGGCGGCCCCCCGACCGGCAGCAGCGGCGCCGCCTCGGGTTCCGTCCTGACCACCCCGGCGAGCTCGGGGTAGCGAGTCACCATCTCCTCCCGCCATGCGCCGCCCACCTCCAGGCCGAGCTGGTGCTTGAGCGTGGCGGCGTTGGCCACCGCCTTCGCGGCGAAGTGGTTGTTCATGTAGAGGTAGAGCCGCTTGACGAGGCGGGCCGCGGCGTCCGCGGTGTCCCGGAAGGGTTGCAGCTCGGCGGCGGAGTAGTGGTAGTCGTAACGTTCCTCGGCGCGGTCGTGCCGCCACCACTTGCGCGCATTGCGGCCGTGGAGCCGCATGTAGTAGAAGCTCTCGACGTTCGGCAGGTAGTTCTGGGCGATGGACAGGCGGAACTTCGGCTCGTCTATCTGCACCCAGGCGGCGCCGAGGCCGTTCAGAAGCCGCAGCGTGCCCGCGACGTCGTCGCTCCAGCTCCGGTGCCGCAACTCCACCGCCACGGGGCAGTCCGACAGCGCCTCGATCAGCCACGCCAGGTGATCGTGCGCGGCGGCGTCGTTCTTGAAGCTGGCGGGGAACTGCGCCAGCAGGGCGCCGAGCTTGCCCGCCTCGTGCAGGGGCGCGATGGCGTCGCGAAACCGGTCGACGTCGCCGCGGTCGGCCTTGACATCCTTGTTGTTGCCGGTGGCCGCGACGAACATCTTCGGGTGGGTGAACTGCTGGTACAGCTTGACCGCGAAGACGAAGTCGTCGGGGGTCCGGCCGGCCCAGGCCTCGGTCACCGAGCGGCGCGGCACGCCGTAGAAGGTCGAGTTCACCTCGACGGTGTCGAAGTGCCGGGCGTAGTACTCGAGCTCGTCGAATCCCGGCGGTCGATGCCGGCGTCCCCGCGGCGGGTAGAAAATGCCGTCCCAGGCGCCGTCCCCGCCCGGGTAGTGCCACCCGCTGGTGCCGATGCGGATCCGGCGTCCGGTCATCGGGCGCCATTGTAGTTTCGTTCGCCGCGCCGGGGCGGCGAGCGGACGGGCAGGGGGCCCTGGCGCGAACCCTCGGCGCTGTTGCGGGGCAGGATGCCGCCCCCTGTCGCCCCGGGAACCCGGCGCCACCGTCTCGGCTGGCGCTCTATCCGTCTAACGAGGGGGGACCGGGTAGACGCCCATGCCGTGGTACGAATTGGAGTACACCACCCGATAGCGAATCCGGTTCCCGTCCTTGTCGACCCACCCCAGCGACTGCTGAAACAAGGCCGGCTCAGCGAACCCCCTCGGCACCGTGCCCTCCACGATGTAGAGCTTGTTCTCGTGCATCGCGACATAGGCGAACGTACGGGACTGGTCCGCGTTGTTGGTCAGTTGTATGAGATGTCCCTCAACCAGGTCCTGCCATTCCCAGGCCAGACCGGTCAGCGTGGCGTCCCGCTGGAGAAGCTTGAACGTGGCATACACGATCGCCCCTCGCTCGTCGTGCTTCCAGTACCCCGGACCGAGGATGGGACCGGCGTTTGCACGGCACTGCGCGTTCCCGGGAGGACAGGTCGCGGCGCGCTCGATGCCCTGACGTTCGAGGTCGGAGTAGTCGACCACGGTCACCGAATAGTGCTCGCGGCCCCTGTCGGCGCTGTACACGCGCGCCGGAAGGACGTAGTCCAATTGCGACTGCCAGGTGGTCTCCGTGACCGTCGGCTGCCCGGGGAAGTTCACCTTGAAGCCGTCCTGCGTATTGACGTACTCCGTCCATTGTTGGGCGGCGGCCGGACCGGATACCGACAGCATGGCGAAGACGAGCACGATCGTACGCATGACGTGTCCCTCCCTTCGGGCGAAATCGCCCGTTGCGCAACGGTAGC
Source organism: Vicinamibacterales bacterium (assembly GCA_964291605.2). Classification (GTDB taxonomy): domain Bacteria; phylum Acidobacteriota; class Vicinamibacteria; order Vicinamibacterales; family UBA8438; genus WTFV01. Next base: position 371,507 of record OZ219745.1, read on the forward strand.
GTGCAGCGAACGGGCTTGGGGGCTCCTGCTCCGGAGCCCCCTCGAGCGTTGGCTGTTCGACCGCTTGTCGTTCGCCGACGGGCGGGCGGGGACCCTGTTCGGGCCCCCTCCGGCGTCGTCGTCGAACGCCTGTAGCTCGCGGAAATGGCCGGGGCTCTACCTCGAGTCGGCTCCCGCAGCCGCCTCGGCCGCCTGCCGCTCGAGATTGCGGTTGATCTCCAGGATGTGCCGGATGTCGTGATTGCCCTCGTGGCAGGCGTACTCGTACATCGGCCCCTCGGTGCGGAGCATCGGAACCACGCCGCCCCATGGGCTGGTCCACGTCGTCGGGTCCGTGATCATGAACTCGTAGCGGATCTCGTCCTCCGCGATGAGGGTGAAGCGCTCCTCGACGTGCCGGTGCTGGTTCGCGCCGCGGTAGTTCCGCCGGGCGATGAAGTGGTCGGTCTCGACGACCAGCGTGTCCCCCTCCCAGCGGGCGCGCGAGTTGCCTCCGAACTGGCGAATCGCGTCCGGGATGGCCGGGCGCTCGTCGAGCGCCATGATGCGCGGCGGGTTGGTCGCCAGCTCTGTGAACAGCACGAAGTAGTCGCCGGTCTGGAAGATCTGGTGGATGTCGTTGTAGGCGGGCGGCAGCAGCGGCGGCCCCTCGTGCGTCCACACCACGCAGCGCTCCATCAGGGGGCGGGTCTCGTGGCCGTCGAACACCCGGGCCATCGCGCGCTCGTGCTCCACCCGCGCGGCGCCCTCCGGCGTCATCTGCGGAATCCGGCCGTTCGGCGGATACGTGATCAGCGACGTGCGCTGCGTCGACAGGCCCTTCGGGACCGGCGTGCGCAGCCAGATCTGGTTGTCGTAGTGGACGTAGGACGCGTCGCGGTTCTCCTGGTAGAGCGCCCGCTCCCGGTCCTCCGGATCCTCGATGGCGATGGCGTCGCGCCGCAGGGGGTCGACGCCCTCGGCCGTGAGCTGCTGCTGCAGCAGGGCCGCTTCCTCGTCCGACAGGAACTCCTGATCGGCGAGGCGCTCGGGCCGCTCGAGCGGCGTGAACGTCTGGGTCGTCCAGTACCCCTGCATGTCCGGGTGCCCGTCGGGCGTCCGCGGGACGGTCCACGTCGCTTCTTCCGCGGCCTCCCGATCCTGATGCTGCGCGGCGGCGGGAACCGACGCGAGCACTCCGACCACGACAACCGTCACGAACGCGGCGAGATGACGATGGCGCATCCGGCCCTCCCTTCAACGTTGTCGATCGAACAGATTCTAATCGTATAGTGCCCTGCCGCAAGAGTGATGTCTTGACGTCAAATCGTCGAGCATCTACGATGCGTACCTGTGCGGACCACCTTGACGCTGGACGACGACGTTGCCGCGCTGCTCAGGCAACAGGCGGCCACGGCCGGCGTGTCGTTCAAGGAGATGGTGAACCGGACACTGCGCACAGGATTGTCGCGGGAGATGGTGCCGCACGACATCCAGGTGCCGAAGACGATTCCGCATTCCTTCGGTTTCCGCCCCGGTATCGACCTGGACAAGCTGAACCAACTCGCCGACGAGCTCGAAGCCGAGGCCGCCGCCGAATCCCTTTCACGAACCCGATGATCCTGCCCGACGTCAACGTGCTCGTGCACGCGCACAACCGCGACTCTCCCGTGCACGAGCCGGCCAGACGGTGGTGGGACGGATGTCTCGCGGGAACCGAGGGCGTTGGTCTGGCGTGGATCGTGATATTGGGGCTCGTTCGAATCACGACCCATCCACGAGTTCTACTCCGGCCGCTGCCTGTCGGCGAGGTGCTCGATCGCATCGAGAGCTGGCTGCAGCTCCCGCACGTGCACGTCCCGCAGCCGTCGAAGCGGCACTTCAGCGGCCTGCGAGCCAATCTCGAGCGCATCGGTACGGCCGGCAACATGACCACCGACGCCCATCTGGCGACCCTTGCGGTGCAGAGGGGCTACGTGCTCTACACGACCGACGCCGACTTCCTGCGCTTCAAGGGTCTGCGCTGGGTCAACCCGTGCCGCTAGTCGTCGATCTTCCGGCAGAACGAGATGGACGCCGGCGCCAACGTGACCTGGCGGCGCTCCGAGAGACGGAATGACCGCGGCGAGAAGCACCTGAGGATGCCGCTGCGGCCCGGACGACCGGAACTGTCTACGAGCCCGGCCAGATCGAGCGAAGCGCGACACGGAGCGGAGCCAGAACGCGCCCGAGAACCGTGCGGGGTCGATCGGAAGTCGTGAGCGAGACCTGGGGCGCGCTCGGCGTGGTGAGCGACGCCGGGGACCCGGACGATGCGGACGAGTCCGAGCGGACGCGCACGCCTGCATCCAGTTGCACGCCATCCACGACCCTGGCCCCGGCTGCAACCGCCACGTCACGGCCGAGGCGGCAGTTGCGGCCGACCAGCCCGTCCACGGCACAACCGGGAGCGAGGGTGGAACGATCACCCACCTCGGCGTTGGGCGCGACGCGCACTCCCGACGCCACGCGCACGAAAGACCCGAGCCGCGCGGAAGGGCCGATCACCGTGTCCTGGTCGACGTGCGTGCCGTGACCGACCGCGGCACCCGGGGCGATGGTGACGGCGGGACCGATGCGCGTGCCGTCACCGAGGGTGAGGGGTGGACAGGACAAGACCCGTTCGGACGTCGGATGGCGAACGGCGCCGTCCCCCACGGTGGCACCGGACGCGATACGAACGTCGACCCCGACACGCACGTTCTCGCCTACGTAGCAGTCCGCATCGAACGTGCAATGCGAACCGACGACCGACCCCGAATCGACGACCGAACGGGCGCCGACAACGGTGGCCGGCCCCACACGCACGCGCGGCATGACGACGGCGCCGTGCTCGAGCCTGACGCCGTCCGACAGGGTCGCCTCGGCGCCTACGACACAAAGCGGGCCTACCTGGACGCCGACGCCGATGACCGCGTCTCGACCGATGTCGACACCAGGAGCCAAGCTGGCGGCGACGCCGATCAGGGCGCCCTGGCCGACGACGACGTCGGGCGCGATCCGGGTATCGTGCGCAACGAGAGCGGTGGGATGAATACGCGGGGCATCCGCATCCGGACGCGGACTGGCAGCGCGGGCACGGTCCGCGGCGGCAGAGACAACAGGCACCTGCATACGGAAAACGCTAACAGATACAGCGAAGGCTGCTAGACTCCTAGAGGAACTAGGAGACCGAGATGTTCTCACGCCTGCGCTCGTTTCTGACCGCCTGGACCCGGCGGGAGCGCTTCGAGGACTCGCTCGACGAGGAGGTGCGGTTCCACCTCGACGCGTACGCCGAGGACCTGGTCCACTCCGGGGTGCCCAGGCGGGACGCCGTGCGGCAGGCCCGGATCCGCTTCGGCAGCATCGAGAGCATGAAGGACGACTGCCGGCAGGCCCGCGGCCTGCGGCTCGCCGACGACATGGCGACCGTTGTGCAGGACATCAGGCTGGCGCTTCGCGTTCTGCTCGCGAACCGTGGATTTGCCGCCGCGATCCTGCTGACGGTGGCCCTCGGCGTCGGGGGCACGGCTGCTGTCTTCTCGGTCGTCCACGGCGTCCTGCTGCGCCCGCTTCCCTACGCTGAACCCGAGCGTCTGGTCCGGCTGTTCTCGCTGGTTGGCGGCGTCCCGGGCTTGCTCGTCGGGTGGGTGCTCACCACCGCGGTTCAAACGTTGGCTCCCGCGGACTTCCCGCGTCTGCAGGACATTCGGGTCGACATGTCGTTTCTCGTCGCGGGTGGCGTCGTGGCGGTCGTCGTCGGTTCGATCGCCGGGGTTCTCCCCGCGCTACGACAGACGGGCGTCGACCTCGCCACCGCCATCCAGGTTGGCGGTAACCGCGGTACGGGTAGCGCCGGCCGACGCTTGCGAGAGACTCTCGTGGCGGTCGAAGTTGCCCTGGCTATCGTCCTGCTCGTGGGTGGGGCGCTCTGCGCGGGCAGTTTCGTGAAGCTCCTGAGCGTCGACGCCGGATTCGACGCCGCCAACGTGCTTGTCGCCGACATCCATGTTCCGGAAGGAAGTCGCGCGACGCGGGGTGAGGAGCTCGCGGTCGCCGCGCTGGAGCGTCTGCGCGAGGTGCCGCGCGTGGTGGCAGCCGGCGCGGGCAACATGACGCCCCATGGCGGTCGCCTCTACAGCTCGGGATTCCGGCTTCCCGGCATGGCGACGCCGGACGGAGAGCCGCTGGTCGCGACGGCTCTGCATTCCGTGATCACGCCGGGTTTTGCCGAGGCGCTGAACATGCGCCTGGCGGCCGGACGCTTTCTCGCCATTGAGGACACGACCGCGCCGATCATCGCCATGCTGGTCAACAAGGCGTTCGTCGACGCGTACTTCAACGATGGCCGGCCAGCGGTCGGGCGGCGTTTCTCGGGGATGTTCCCCGGCATGCTTGGCAGAGACGATGCGGTCGTCGAGGTGGTCGGGGTGGTCGAGGACGTGCTGCTGCGGAGCCCGGACCGGGCGCCGCAACCGCAAATCTACGTGCCCCATGGAGTGGGATTCGCCATTCGTCATGCCACGCTCGTCGTCAGGACAAACGGTGAGCCGGCAACGTCGGCGCCCTTGTTGATCGGCATCGTCCAGCAGCTCGATCCCGTCGCCACCCTCGGACAAGTGGACTCCCCACCATTTTGCAAGCAGATATTGTCGTGTTTCGTCGGTTCACAACCGACTGGCTCGATCCATCGACCCGGGCACCTGACAGCTCCGTCACAGCCACGGGGATGGAGAGGGCTTGAGACCGCTCCGAGAGGCGACGGAGTTGCCAAAGGCCCTCGCTTCGCTCGGAGCGCGTTCACCACCGCACGGTCGGCCGCGGCCGTCAACCCGCTTCGCGGGTCCTCCGCTGCGCTCCGGTCCTGCGGATGACTGCCGAGGCCGACCGTGCGGGAAGTCCTTGCGGGCCAGCCAGAAGGCTGGCCCGCGATTCACTCCTGCAAGTGCGACGCCTGCGAGCCGCTCCGTCGTCGCGGAGGACCGTCGACAACTCCCGGACGGGATCACAAGGACCTCCCGGCCGCGAGCGGCGGCCAAGAGCCATCCGGACACCAGCAGCCACGGGTCGCGGTCCGGCTCACGTAGAGGCAATCGCGACACGGTGCGGGTCGAAGCAGGCACCGTCGCGGAGCATCGCGCAAGCGACGTTGAGCAGGCGGTCGGCCACCGAGCGCAGGGCGCGCGCGTGTCCGTGGCCGCGGGCGCGCAGCGCCCGATACTTGTCGTGGCTGACCGGATCTCGTTGGGCGGCGACGCGGGCCCAGTGGTAGGCGGCGTCGCGCAATCGGTCGTGGGCCGCCAGACGGCGCGTCACGATCAGGCTCTTGCCCGACGCCGGGTGACCGGCGCCACGCCGCACAGACAGCGTAGCGCGTCGTAGTCCCGCCGCTGGACAGCATCGCCGGCCTCGGCGAGCAGCGTCGCGAGAACGCCGGTACCGATGCCGGGCAGTGAGAGCAGGATGGCCGCGTCTGGAGGCTCGGCCGACGATACCGGCTCGTCCTCCGTGGACGTGTCCGCCGCGTCCGCCGGAGCCGCCTCGGCGAGCTGACGCACCAACCGGTCGAGCTCGCTGCGCACATCATTGAGCTGACTGTTGACCAGGGCGAGGCGTTCGGCGACGAGCCGTACATGCGCCACGGCGGCCTCGGCTGCGCCCGCCGCGACCTTGACGGCCGGCGCCCGCAGCCTGGCACGCAGCGTCGCGGCGTCGACCCGCCGGATGCGGTGCTGCTTCAGCACTCTGGTGAGCGTCACCTCGCGCACGCGTTGGCCCGCACGCGGCGTCGGCAGGCTTCGCCACAGGTCGAGCGCCCACGGCGCGGCGACATCGTCGTCAACCGCGTCCAGGAACTGCGGGTAGTAGCGCCAGAGCTGCTGCCGCATCCGATTCGCCAAGCGAACGCGTTCCCGCGTCAGGTCCTCGCTCAGGCGCGACCATTCCCGCAACTCGACGATCACCGGGTCGGTCGGATCCAGCCGCCGCAGACAGTGCGGGTCGGTCCGTAGCGCCGCCGCCAGCACCCGTGCGTCCCGCCGGTCGTCTTTCGCGCCCGCCGGGGAAAAGCGATCACGGAAGCGATCGAGCTGCTTCGGGTTGATCGAGTAGACGGCGAAGCCGTGCTCCATCAAGCTCTCGACGACCGGCCCGCGCGGCGTCTCGATCGCCACGCCGATGTCGCCGGCATCGCCCGCCGCGAACGACAGCAGCCAGGCCGCCATCTGCGACAGCCCTGCCCCGCCGTGCTCGAACGCCCGTTCCCCGAGCACCTTCCCGGCGCCGTCGATTACGCACGCCTGATGTGTCTGTGAACCCCAGTCGATACCCGCGAACCAGTCCAGCTTCAAGTCGAGCCCCCTTACCGAATCGAACGGGCGCGCCGCCGATGCCTGCCGGTCCCTGTACTGGCGCTCAGCGGCGCAAACTCCCCACGGGGCATCCATCGGTGACTGGACCGCCGGGGCACAAGTCCACTTGAGGTGCTTGATGCACTGGGACCGCGTGGTGCTCCCGGCGGTCTGCCCGACTCCGCGAGACCATCCGCGCGAAGTCATTGGGAAAGGTACAGGGACCGTTGACCGACAAGGTCATCACTGCCGTCGAGGGCCCACGTTTCGCGGCGTTCGTCGTCGGGGCGTTCGCGGTGCTCGCGCTGTCGCTGGCCACCGCCGGCCTCTACGGCGTTCTTTCCTTCGGCGTCAACCAGCGTCGGCGGGAAATCGGCGTGCGGGCGGCGCTGGGAGCCACACCAACGGGCCTCGTCGCGATGGTCGTCAAGCAAGGGATGGCCGTCACAGTGATTGGCTTGGCCATGGGCCTTGCAGCGTCGAGCGTTGCGTCCCGGGCGATGGCCAGCGTCCTGTTCGGGGTGGAGGCGCTCGACGGCGCGGCGTTCGTCATATCCTCCGCGGTCGTGCTCGTGGTCGCAGCCGCCTCCTGTTACCTGCCCGCACGCCGTGCCGCGGCCGTCGACCCGGTGGAGGTCCTGGTCTCGGAGTAGAGCCCCCCTTGCGAGACTGGGAGAGGGCTGCTAGACTCCTAGAAGTGCTAGGAGAGTGACGTGTACTCGCGCCTGCGTTCGTGTGTGGACGCCTCCGAAAATGCAAGCCTTTTCTGAGTCTCTCCTTCTGCGCTCAGTCTGCTCCTGTGGTTCTTCGCGACAGCGGAGCGGCTCCCCGTCGCCGCGATTGTTTCCGTGGAACGCGGGCCAGCCTCCTGGCTGGCCCGCAAGGGCTTCCCGCACGGTCGGCCGCGGCTGTCACCCGGAGGGCCGCAACAGAGTGGAGGAGCCGCGCAGCGGCTTGACAGCCGCGGGCGACCGTGCGCGAGGTAGACGCTTCCGAGCGAAGCGAGGGCCTTTGGGCACGTCCGAAGCCGTGCAGCGCCGTTTCAGGAAGCTCCATTTCGTCGGATGGTTCGGTGCATGCGGTCAGGTGCTGTCGTGTGTCCGGCCTCATTGCTTGCGGCATATCACGCGCCGCGGGCCCGTATGGAGATACGCGGGTCGAGTCCAAAATCGTTCCTGTGTGCTCGAAGGCACTGCACCGCAGGCTGGTTTTCCCGACCCCGTCTCGTTGACCGTTTGCCCTTACCATCTTCCGACCTGCTCGCATTCCCGACGGCGCCGGACCCCGGCTCTTGCTTCTCAGGCGGTCGGCAGCGGCGCGCGGTAGTACTCGTTCTTCGTCATCAACGCCCAAGCGATGCGCGCCGTCCGGTTGGCCAGCGCCACCGCGACCAGCATGCGCGGCTTGCGCGCCAGCATCCGGGCCAGCCAAGGGTCCTTCGTGCCACGCCGCGCCGCCCAACCGACTGTCGCCATCGCGCCGGCGACCAACAGCCGCCGGAGATCGCGCTGACCCATCTTCGATATCCTCCCCAGCTTCGCCTTCCCGCCGGTCGAGCTCTGCCGGGGAACCAGACCCAGCCAGGCCGCGAAGTCCCGACCGCACCGGAAGCTCTCCAGCGGCGGCGCGAAGGCCTGGATCGCCATCGCGCACAGCGGTCCGATTCCCGGGATACTCATCAGCCGTTCCGTCTGTTCGTCTTCGCGCGCCCGCTCCCGCAGGTCCCTTTCCAGCTCCGCGATCTTCTCGTCGAGGTCGCCGATCTGAACGAACAACAGCGCGCCCAGCTCCCGAACCGGGCCCGGGAGTGGCGAATCGGCATCTTCAATCGCCTCCGCCAGCCGCTCCACGTGCGCAGGACCTTGCGGCGCGACGACGCCGAACTCGGCGAAGTGTCCCCGCAACGCGTTGATCGTCTGCGTGCGCTGGCGAACCAGCAGATCGCGCGTGCGGAACAGCATGCCTTGGGACTGCTGCTCCTGCGTCTTCACCGCCACGAAGCGCATCGTCGGCCGCGAGGCCGCCTCGCAGATCGCCTCGGCGTCGGCGGCGTCGTTCTTCTGGCGCTTCACGAACGGCTTGACGTAGATCGGCGGGACCAGCTTCACCTCATGACCGAGCTTCCCGAACTCTCGGCCCCAGTGGTGCGAGCTCGCACAGGCCTCCATCGCTACGACGCATCGCGGCTGCGACGCCATGAAGCCCAGCACCTTGTCCCGACTCAGCTTCTTGCGGAACGCAACCGACCCGTCCGCGCGGGCGCCGTGCAGCTGAAAACTCCGCTTCGCCAGATCGATGCCGATGATGGTAGCGTGCTCCACAGGATGCCTCCTCTTCCAGGTGATGCTTCACAACAGCTCCACCTTGGCACATTCCGATGCCGTTGAGAGGAGGCGTCCACCCCATCATTCCTGACGGCCTGGACCCGACGGGAGCGCTTCGAGGACTCCCTCGACGAGGAGGTGCGATTTCATCTCGATGCCTACGCCGAGGACCTGATTCGCTCCGGGCTGCCCAGGCGGGAGGCGTTGCGGCGCGCCCGGATCCACCTCGGCAGCGTCGAAGGAATGAAAGACGACTGCCGGCAGGCGCGCGGCCTGCGGCTGGCCGACGAAATCTCCCGCGACATCAAGCACGCTGGCCGCTCACTGCGCCGCGACCCCGGATTCGGAATGGTCGCGGTCGCCACGCTCGGGCTGAGCATCGGGGCCACGGTGCTGGTGTTCGGCATCATCGACGCGTGGCTCTTCCGGCCCCTGAGCTTTCCGGAGCCGGACCGGCTCACCGTCAGCGTCTACGCGACCAGGGAGCGGCCGTCCGAGCCGGCGGTGTTCGTGCTCTACCGCGACTACCTGAGCTGGAAGGAACGCAGCCGATCGTTCGATGCCATGGCCGCCGTGTTCCCTCGCACGTATCTCATGGGCGACGTCGCGGATACCGGCACTGCCGAAGGCCTTGTGGTGAGCGGGGAGTTCTTTCGGACGCTGGGGGCGTCGGCGCGACTCGGCCGTACGTTCTCCGACGCGGATGAGGCGGGTGCGCCTGTCGCCGTGCTGAGCCACGGGCTATGGGAGCGCCGATTCGGAGCATCCGAAACCGTCGTCGGAACATCCGTCACGCTCAACGACGTGCCGTATGAAGTCATCGGCGTCATGCCGCCCGAGTTCGAGCTGCGTATGCTCGACCAGGCGACGGGTTTCGAGCTGTGGACGCGGTTCCGGCCCGGCGAGCCGGGATACATCCCGGGCGGAACGGGCGGCGTCGCGGTGCTCGGCCGGCTTCGTTCCGGAACGTCGATTGCGGCCGCGCAGCGGGAGCTGACCGGGATTCACCGGGACAGCGAGTCGGTCTACGCACGAAACGCCGCGGACTTCGACGTGCTGGTCTCTTCGCTGCAGGCGGACAACACGCGAACGGTCCGGCTGACGCTCGTCATCGTGGCCGGCGCGGTGGGATGCCTGCTATTGATCGCCTGCTTGAACATCGCCGCGTTGTGGCTTGGGCGAGGCCCGGGCCGGACTCGGGAGGCGGCGGTTCGGGTAGCGCTTGGGGCCGGCCGCGTGCGCCTGATCGGACAGTCTCTCGCGGAGAGCCTGCTCCTGGCGTGCATCGGCGGGACTTGCGGCCTCGGGTTGGCAATGGTTGCCGTCCGTCTGTTCACGGCGTGGAATCCGCTCGGCGTGCTGCCGGCCGCGCCGATCGGAATCGACGTGCGGTCCCTGGTCTTCGCCAGCGTGGTGACGGGTGCGGCGGCCCTGATGAGCGGTATCGCCCCCGCCTTGCGCGCGGCGGCGACGGATCCCAACGAAGCGTTGCGGACCGGCGGCGATCGCGGGTCGTCGACCGCGTTCGGGCGCTGGAGCCAGACCGGGATGCTCGCGGCCCAGGTGGCGGCGTCCGTCGTGCTGCTCGTCGCCGTGGTCCTGCTGGTCCGTTCGTTCGGGCGCCTGCAGGACGAGCCGCTGGGCTTCGATGTCTCGAACATTACCGTCGCGGGCCTGGCCCTGCCGACCGGCGAGTTCGATTCGGGGGCCGACCGGCACGCGTTCTTCGAGCGGCTGGCCGAGCGACTCGGCACCCTTCCCGCCGTGCGGCGGACGACGGCCTCGACCGCGCCGTTGCTGTCGAGCGGCGTGCCGGCGCCTGTGCAAACGCGCACCAGCGATGACGAGACGGCGTTGCGTGTCCCGGTTCAGGACGTGACGCTCGGTTACTTCGCCACCCTCGGTATTCCGTTGTCCGCCGGTCGATTGTTCGACGTCAGCGACGGACCGGATGCCCCGCCGGTGGCGATCCTCAACAAGAGCGCGGCGCGCCTGCTCTTCGGCTCGCCGGCAGAGGCGCTCGGCCGCCGGATCCGCATCGCCGATGACACCTGGCGGGAAGTGGCGGGCGTCGTGGGTGACACCCGCTCGGCGTTCTTCAACACCTTGGAGTGGGTGACCAATCCGGTGATCTATCTCCCGGCGCGGCAGGCCTTCGACGCGATCCGGGATCCGACGATCCGCAGCTTCGCGCTCCATCTGCAGATCGAGTCGGACACGCCGCTGTCGATGGCTGGAGTACGTCGCGCCATGGCGGGTCTGAGCACGCGAGTGGTAGTCACCCAGACCCGCCCGGCAGCCGACGCGGTCGCGGCCGCCCTCAGGCAACCGGCGTTCCGCATGTGGCTCCTGGGGTGGTTCGCCGTCGTGAGCCTCGTGCTGGCCGCGATCGGAGTCTACGGCATCGTGTCTCAGGGCATCGCGCACCGCACGCGGGAGATCGGCATCCGCCTCGCTCTGGGAGCCGCCCCGGGCCGGGTACGAGTTGCCGTGACGACCCGGACGCTGCTCGCCGTCGCCCTGGGCGCGATCGGCGGCTGTGCTGCCGCGATGGTGCTGGGTGCCGCGCTCGAGGCCGTGCTGTACGGCGTCCGTCCCGGCGACCTCGTGTCGTTCACGGCGGCCCTCGCGGCCCTGCTGACCGTTGCCACCGGCGCGGCCTTCGCCGCCGCGTTGCGGGCCACTCGCATCAGTCCCGTCGATGTGCTTCGCGGCAACTGACGTCATTCGGGCATCGAGCGCCCTGCTCCGCGGCGGGGCTGACCCACGTCACGACGACGGAATGGGCCTACTATCGCCGCCCATCATATGCCGCCGTCTTCCGGAAGGAGAGGTGAGAGAACCCGAGGAGGGCGCGACGGCGGGAGGTCTGTAGAATGGCGGCCGAGAATGGCCATGAGCCTTGTGGTGGAGCTCGAACCGATCCCGCGGTCGGGGCCAGCCTCGCGGAAAGGGACTACTTGCCATGACGGGCTTTCTCGGAACGCGCGCGGACGTCTTCATGGACCTCGCGATCGCGTTCTTCGTTGCCGCTCCGTTTCTGATGACCTACGCGCTCCGGCTCGCGGCGCGCGGCAGGTACAGGGCCCACCGGAATCTGCAGGCGGGTCTGGTAGTGGGCGGAACCGTCGCCGTTCTCCTGCTCGAAGGGAGCATCCAGTACGGGGAGGCGATGGCGGCCTACGCCCAGAGCGCCTACTACGGCACGCCGTTGATCAGGAGGCTCTTTTCCGTGCATCTCTGGGTCGCGATACCATGGTTCATCGGTTGGTGCGTCCTGACGGGCGTTTCCTGGCGCCGCTACTCCCGCGTGCTGCCGGGGCCCTTCAGTTCGACACACCGGCTCTGCGGGGTGGTCACCTACGCGGGGTTCTGGTTCACCTGCATCACCGGTGTTGCCATGTACGTCTTGTGCTACGCCCTCTGACGGCGTGGCTGCGCGCCATGCCGCGAGTCGACTACGACGAGATCGCCCGCCGGTACGACGAGCCTTCACGCGATCACGACGTGGATGCGAATCTGATTGCCTTCGTGAACGAAACATCCTCGATTACCGCCTCGGAACTGCGCATTCTCGACGTCGGCTGCGGAACGGGAAAGCAATTGCTCGCCAACCGCGTCGCGATTCCGGAAGCGACCGTCGTGGGAGCGGACTTGTCCATCGGGATGCTGCAGGTTGCGCGCAAGCGTTGTCCCGAGGCGGAGTGGGTGCAGGGCGACGGGACTCGCCTGCCGTTTCGGAACGACGCCTTCCACTACGTCAGCAACCAGTTCTCGTATCCGCACATGCAGCACAAGGAAAGGCTCGTTTCGGAAGTGGCGCGGGTGCTGCGACCGGGCGGGCGCTTCGTCATGACCAACATCGATCCGTGGTCGATGGACGGCTGGGTGCTCTACCGGTTCTTCCCGGCCGCGAGGGCCCTGGACCACCGGGACTTCATGGCCGCCGACGAGTTCACCGGCGTGATGCATGGCGCAGGCTTCGTAAACATACAATTGGATCGGGAGCACCGGCGCACCCGCGAGAGTCTTGGCGAGTACCTGGCCTACGCTTCCCAACGCCACCGCACCTCGCACTTCATGGCCATGTCGGACGAGGATTACCGGGCGGGAGTCAGGTGTCTGGAGCAGGCCGCCGCCGCGGCACGGCCGGGGGACACGGTCCCCTCCGAGTTCTGTCTGATCACGATACGGGGCGACAAGCCGCAATGACGTCCGAACGGGAGGACGCTTCGGAAACGTAATGTCCTATCGAGGAACGGCCGATCTGCAGACCCGGCCAGGGGAGCGATGGATCTCGAACCGCCTGGTGAGTCAGCCGGATGCGCCGCTACGCGACCGCTGGCTCTCGATTCCGGCGGGTGTGTGGCATCAGGGTGTGATGGCCGAAGAGGACTGGGTGGTTGTTTCGTTTCACACGGTCCCGGCCGAAGAATTGATCGACGGCATTCCGCGACAACTGACACCGGCGAGCCGGGAGTTCCGGCAAACGGTGACCCTGAACGGAGATGCACCGTTCGCGTTCCCCGATGTGTCACGTCTGCAGCCCGGCTTGACAGGACCCGTGACGGATTTGCTGACGTTCTACGCCGACCTGTTCCTCGCGATGCACGCGGGGCGGTTGCGCGCGCCCGGGGATCGGTTCCTGGTGCGCAGGGACGTACCGAACTCCTGGGCCGATGGAACCGTGGTGCTGGTCGGTGAAGGCGCCATCGATTTCGACATTGCGCTGACGGATATCGATCGATTGAACGGTGTCGCCGGTCTGCTCGTGAAGCACGTCGTGCCGGAGGAGCCTGCCATTCAGATTCCCGCGGCATGGATGCGCGCACCGGTAGCCGACACACCCAACAACTGGGTACAGGTCAGGCGCGACGGCGACAGATACGTTGCTGCCGCAGGCCAGGAGACGTTCGACGTCGAGTTGAGCGTCAGCCTCGAATCCGGCCGGATTCTGCGCGCCACCATGGTCAACCCTGTCGAGACCGTGGTCCGTGATTGCACGGACGTGGAGTTGACTGATTGCGGCGAGCCGCGGCGTCGGCGGATCTTTCGTCGTGTCGAGATGTTGGCGGCCGACTGACCGCGCCATGCACAGGTGTTCGGTACGGAGGGCAGGATGACGAAGAAGATCAGCTTGGAGGAGAGCTGCAATCGTCTCGACGCGACGTGGAGTCCGCGCGTCATGGCAACGCTCAACGGGCAGGAAGTGAAGCTCGTGCGGGCGAAGGGCGTCTTTCCCTGGCATCGCCACGATGATGCCGACGAGTTCTTCCTGGTGTGGAAGGGACAGTTCTCGGTGGAGTTCCGCGACCGGCGGATAGACATGAAGGATGGAGAGTGCGTGCTGGTTCCCCGCGGGGTGGAGCACCGCACTTCCGCCGCGGAGGATGCGTACGTGCTGTGTTTCGAGCCGGTCGGCACCGTAAACACCGGCAATCTCCCGCCGAATGACTTCACCGCACCGTGCGGGGTGCCGATTCTCGGTCCCGACGAGGCCGCGGAGTGACTCGCCGGCTACCGTCCATGCCTCGTTCATGGTCGCGGAGCGTGAGTGAATGAGCTTCAACGCGTGGCTTCTGTTCGCTGGCACCGAGACCGTGCTGTGTCTCACGCCCGGTCCGGCGGTGCTGTTCGTGCTGTCCTACGGCCTTGCTCGCGGCGGGCGTGCGTCGCTGTGGGCGAGCGCCGGAGTCCTGGCCGGCAACGCCTGCTACTTCGCCCTTTCCGCGCTGGGTCTCGGAGCCGTTCTGCTCGCTTCCTACGAGGTCTTCACGCTCATCAAGTACCTGGGAGCCCTCTACCTGGTCTATCTTGGCGTGCAGACTGTACGGGGAGCGGGACTCGCGCTTCGGCCGGAGCGCGCACAGGAAGACCGGGGCTCGCTGAGAGCGCTGACCCGCGGATTCGCGCTGCAGGCGGCAAACCCCAAGGCGCTGGTCTTCTTCGTCGCCCTGCTCCCGCAGTTCATAGACGCGAGCCGCGCCGTCTGGCCGCAGGTGCTGATACTCGGTGTGACGTCGGTGGTCATCGAGTTCACCGTGTTGGCGGGGTACGGGTACATGGCGGCACGGGCCGCGGCGCTGACGCGCCAGGTGAGGTTCCGGAAACTGACGAATCGCGTGTGCGGCGGAATGCTGGTCGTCGCCGGCACGGGCGTGGCGTTCGCCGGAGAACGCTGATGCCCTTCTCGATCGATCTGTCGAGACAACATGTCCAGGTTCTTTCCGGATCCGGACGCGAGCAACACGTGATCCGTCTGCCGCGGTAAGCCCCGGTTCAGGGAGACCTCACCACCGCGTAGCCGGCTACGTTCCGGCGCGGCTCGCCACGGCCCTGGATCCAGAGCAGGTGCTCCAGGTGGACTAGCGTCCCGAACGCCTCGCGGGCTCGGCGTCTCGGCCCATCCTCCCCGCTCCACGACCTTGCGCTCCAGAACTCCGCTGCGCTGCGTTCTGCGGCGCAAGCTCCTGGGCCAACTGGTCGGGCTGGCGGTGTCGCCCGACTTCTTCGAGACCCTCGTGCGGCCGTCGGCCGCGTGTTCGGGCGCGACGCCTGGCACGCCGTGACGGCGTTGAGGGTCGAGTGCGTAGCACCTATTGACATCCGATAGGTTGTGTGCCATTCTATAGATATCCGATAGGAGTCGGAGGGGCTCACGGAAGGATGACGAGGTGCCCATCATGGATATCTCCCGACCCGATCTCGCACGGAAGAAGAAGCTGCGCCAAGCCCTGTTTGCCGCAGCCGCGGTCATGCTGGTGGCCGTCGTCACGCTGGGCGTCTCGCGCCTGGCGCCGGCGGCGCCGCGGGTCGACCGCGACACGGTCTATCTGGACACGGTCCAGCGCGGCCCGCTGATCCGGCAGGTGCGCGGAACCGGGACGCTGGTCCCGGAGCAGATCCGCTGGATCCCGGCCACCACCGACGGCACCGTCGAGCGCATCGTCATTCGCCCCGGCGCCCTCGTCGCTCCGGACACGGTGATCCTCGAGCTGAGCAACCCGGAGCTGGAGCAGTCCACGCTCGAGGCGCGGCTGAATCTCGAAGCGGCCGAGGCGCGCTACGGCAACCGGCAGGTCGAGGTGGAGCGCGAGCTCCTCAACCAGCGTGCGACGCTTGCCACCACCGAGGCGCGACTGAAGACCACCCGCCTGCAGGCGGACGCCGACGGGCAGCTCTTCACACAGGGCCTCGTCTCGTCGTTGCAGCTGCAGCAGTCGCAGTCGGCCGAGCAGGAGTACGAGACCCGCTACGCGCTCGAGCGGGAGCGGCTGCAGATGGCCACCGCTACGGTCGAGGCGCAGCTCGCGGTCGAGCAGGCCGAGGTGGACCGCCTGCGGACGCTGTACGAGTTGCGGCGGCAACAGGTGGCCGACCTGCGCGTGCGGGCCGGGATGCCGGGCGTCTTGCAGCAGGTGCCGCTCGAGGAAGGACAGCGCATCACCACCGGCACGAGCCTCGCGCGGGTCGGTGACCCGGCCGTGCTGAAGGCCGAGCTGCGCATCGCGGAGACGCAGGCCAAGGACATCCAGATCGGCCAGACGGCGGCCGTCGACACCCGCAACGGAATCATCCCGGGACACGTCACGCGCATCGATCCGGCGGTGGAGAACGGCACGGTGACGGTTGACGTCGCGCTCGACGGCGAACTGCCGCGCGGCGCCCGCCCGGACCTGACGGTCGACGGCACGATCGAGCTGGAGCGGATGGACGACGTGCTCTTCGTCGGCCGGCCGGTGTTCGGGCAGGAGGAAAGCGTGGTCAGCCTGTTCAGGGTGGAGGCGGACGGGGTGCACGCGTCCCGAATGCGGGTGAGCCTGGGCCGCGCCTCGGTCAACAGCATCGAGGTGCTGGAGGGGTTGCAGCCGGGCGACCGCGTGGTCCTGTCGGACATGTCGACCTGGGATCAGTTCGATCGGGTGCGCGTCGAATAGGGCCGCTCTCCGGCGTCGAGCAAGGGAGAAGACCGGTCCGGAGCAGAAACGTCACGTCTGAAACGGAGGTATGCCGAGATGAGCGAAGAGAAGGCGTTGATTCAGTTGCAGAACGTCTCGAAGATCTTCTACACCGACGAGGTCGAAACGCATGCCCTCGACGGCATCGATCTGTCCATCCACCCCGGCGAGTACGTCGCCATCTCGGGTCCGTCGGGCTGCGGCAAGTCGACGTTGCTGTCGATCCTCGGCCTGCTCGACTCGCCCACCGCGGGCGACTATACCCTGAACGGCCACCCGGTGGCGCAGCTCAGCCAGGCCGACCGGGCGTGGACCCGCAACCGGGAGGTGGGCTTCATCTTCCAGAGCTTCAACCTGATCGGCGACCTGACGGTCTACGAGAACGTCGAGTTGCCGCTCACCTACCGCGGCATGAAGCGGCCGGAACGGCGGGAGCGGGTGACCGAGGCGCTCGAGAAGGTGGAGATGGCGCACCGGGCGAAGCACCTGCCGAGCCAGCTCTCCGGGGGCCAGCAGCAGCGCGTGGCGGTGGCGCGGGCGGTCGCCGGACAGCCGTCGATACTGCTGGCGGACGAGCCGACCGGCAACCTCGACTCGAAGAACGGCGAGGCGGTAATGGGGTTGCTGCAGGCGCTGCACGATGAGGGTTCGACCATCTGCATGGTGACCCACGACCCGCGCTACGCGGAGCACGCCAGGCGGGAGATCCATCTCTTCGATGGGAGGTGCAGCCTGCATCCCGGGAGCTCGGCCCATGACTAGCAGTCCGTGGTGGAACCCCGCGTCGCGCCGAGAGCGGCGAGGCGCCCGCGTGGCAGCCCCTACCGCCCCGGGAGTTTGCGCCGCAGAACTCACGCCGTTGCGTTCTACGGCGCGGACTCCTGGCTTGCCGAGGTTGCGTTCTACGGCGCGGACTCCTGGCTTGCCGAGTCGGCTTCGTGGCTTCCTATTCGGGCCGCTCATCGCGGGTCTGATGCTGGTGGCGGCGCCGTGCGCAACGCACGCCCAGACCCTCGACGCCGTTGGCGGCGAGCGGGTTGCCGCCGACGCGCGGCAGGCGAGCCGGGCCGGGCAGCCGGTCCGCCGCTTCGACCTCACGCTCGACGATGCCGTACAGCTCGACGTCAACGAAACGACCGCCGACAATCTCCGCAACAGCACCCTGCCCGCGCTCGATCTGGTCGGGAGCTACCAGTTGACCGGTCAGGGCGGTCCCCGGCGGGTTCCGGCCGGGAGCAGCTTCGAGGACCTCTTCGGCGGCGCCGGCGGCGTGATCCCGGGAGGTTATCGGGATGCGCTCGACAGCATCGCCAACGCCGACTACCCGCCGGGTCGATCTATTGACATTCGATATGGCAAGGGCTAGACTTATCGATAATCGATAGGGCGTTCCTGCCGGGTCCCTGGAGGAATCGTCATGAGCCGCTTACCGGTCTCTGGGCGGTGCAGGCCGGCGCCGTCGCGAGATGTCGATTCGCCAGGCCCTGGGTGCGAGCCGGTTGCGGCTGATCCGACAGGTTGTCGTCGAGAGCCTCGGTCTTGGTCTGGTCGGGGGGTGCCTGGGAGTTGCCGCGGCGTCGGCTGCCATGAGATTCGTGACGCTCGTGCCGCCGGGCCTTCCCGTGCCCGTGCAACTCGACTTGGAGCTCAGCGGCCGACTGCTCGTCGCCGCGCTCGTGGTGTCGTCGAGCGTGGGCCTCGCGGTGGGGTTCCTTCCGGCACTGTACGCAACCCAACCCCGACTCCGCCTTGGCAGGTTCTTGCAAACGAGGTTCCGTAACGTCCTGACGGCGATGCAGGCGGCAGCCGCCGTTTTTCTCTTGATCATTGCGGGAGTGTTCGCCCGCGGCATCGTTAGTGCGTACGCACTCCCGCTTGGTTACGACCCGGATGAGCTGATGCTTGTCGCGGTCGATCTGGAAACGGCCGGGTACTCCGAGGATCGCGGTCGCGCGTATCTCCGGCAGGCGTTGGAGCAGATGCCCACGGCCGCGGTATCGGAGGCGCCGTTCCTGTCTCTCCAAGCGCGGTCACGACGTGGCATCGCTGTCGATGGATATCAACCCAGGGCTGGAGAGGACATGGAGGTGAACGCCAACGTCGTCAGTCCCGGATACGTCAGCCTGATGGGAGTGCCTTTCGTTCACGGGCGAGACATCGAGCCCGGAGAGCGGAATGCAGTGCTCGTCAATCGAGCGTTCGCTCGGCGATTCTGGTCCGGTCAGAATGCGGTCGGCAGCCGAGTGGGCCGGCGAGTGGGCCCACCGCGACCAGGCTCGGATTCTCCCGTCGTTCGGTGGTCGACCGTGGTCGGCGTGGTTGAAGATGCTCATTTCGTTTCGTTTCGAGAGGCTGCCATTCCCGTCGTGTTCCAGTCCATGGAGGACGTGTACTCCCCACAGGTCACTTTTCATATGCGAGGCGTATCGGCCGACGCCGCGCGACGCGCCATCGAGCGATTAGACCCCGGCGTGCCCGTCGTGAGCGTGGCAACGATGTCGGACACGGTCGACACGGCGCTGTTGCCGGCGCGGATTGCGGCGTTCGTGAGCGGTCTGGTTGGAGCCGTCGGACTGGCGCTTGCCTGTATCGGGCTCTTCGGCACCCTGAGCTACGTCGTGGCGCAGCGCGCCCCGGAGATCGGACTGCGTGTCGCGCTCGGTGCTCGAGCGCTTCAGATCATTCGACTCGTTGCGGGGGGGACGAGCGTGAAGCTGGTGGCGGCCGGCGTCGTTCTCGGCGCCGGACTGGGAAGCAGTCTCGCGCCGCTGCTCCAGGCGCAGTTTTCCGGCGCCGGAGGCGTGGACCTCGTCACCCTTGCGGGGGCGGCGGCGTGCCTCGCGCTGGTAGCGTCCGTCGCTGTCGGCGTGCCCGCCGCTCGCGCGCTCAAGATCGATCCCGCCGAGGTCCTGCGCGTCGTGGAATAGGAGCAAGCACACCATGACCGGCGACGCCACGTTGAATCGGGCGGCGGCGCTGGCTGTGGCGAAAGGGTGATTCTGCCATGTGGAGAAGCCTGTCATGAGGATGAGGAACTTCCGTTGGTCCATCAGGTGCGCTGGCTTGTGGCTCTTTGTAGTGAGTTGCGGTCCGGCTGCGCAGTCCCTTCCTGTCGTCGACCCCGGCGAACAGGTGAACGGCGCCCAGGGTCGCGTCACTCCGGCGATGGCGGCAGACATCGACGAGTTCGCGGCGCAGATTCTCGCCACGAATATCGTGCCCGGGATGGGACTCGCCGTGGCGACTTCAGACGGCATTGCCTACGCCAAGGGGTACGGCTATGCCAACGTGGAGTCTCGGCGAGCGGCCACCGCGGACACGCAGTTCTACGTTGCGTCAACCACAAAGGCGCTCACCGCGTTGGCCGGCGCAGTGCTTCACGATCGAGAGCGGCTCGACCTCGACGCCCACCTTTCGCACTACTTGCCACATGTGCAGATGCACCCGGAACTGTCGGCCGACGACATTTCCTTGCGCGACCTGTTGACGATGTCGCACGGTATCGAGTCGATTGGACCGGTCGACCTCCGGACCGCCTTCACCGGTGACTTCACCTATCCGGAGTTGCAGACGCTGCTTCGCCATCATCCCCCGGCTCGGAATGGTCGGGACTTTCGCTACGGCAATCTGGGATACAACGTGTTCAGTCTCGTACTCGAGGACCGGTTCAGGGGTGGGTGGAAACAGGTCGTGAGAGATACCGTGCTGCTTCCGCTGCAAATGAACAGCACCACGGCATTTGTGACGCAGGCGTACCGGGTTCGGCTGGCAATGCCGTACCGTTCCCGCGGCAGTGGGCTCGAACGTCTCCGGTACGCATCGAAATTCGATAGGTCATCGGATAGTCTTGTCGAAAATCGATAGGAATGCCAGGAGACACGCCGATGTCCCGAACCGACCTCATGCGCGGCACTCTCGACCTGCTGATTCTCCGGGCGCTGACGACGGGGCCGGACCACGGCCTCGGGATCGCGCGGCGGGTGGAGCAGATCACGCAGGGTGCGTTCCGCGTCAACCCCGGCTCGCTCTTTCCGGCCCTGCACCGCCTTGCGCAGCAGGGCTGGCTGACGGCCGATTGGGGGCGCTCGGAGACCAATCGGAAGGCGAAGTACTACGAATTGACGCCGGCCGGCCGGAATCAGTTGGAAGCCGAGGCGCGCAACTGGAAGCGCATCTCGGTGGCCATCGACCTGGCGTTGGATACCGCGTAGCAGTCCTTGACACGCAATATTACGTCGTGCGATACTACGTACAACGTAATACCGATGCTCGACCCGACACTCCTCCTGCTCGCCAGCCTGGCCGACGGCCAGAAGCACGGCTACGCCATGATGACCGACATCGAGGCGTTCGCCGGCATCCGGCTGGGCGCCGGCACGCTCTATGGCGCCATCACGCGAGCAGAGCAGCGAGGCTTGATCGAGCCGGCCGGGCCCGCCGAGCGCCGTCAGCCGTACCGGCTGACACCAGGGGGACGGCAACACCTCCGCGAGCGGCTGGACCTGCTGGACCGCGTGCAGCGAGCCGCGGCACGGCGTCAGGCGGTGTCATGACGCGCACGAGACGGCTGGTCCGGTGGGCGACCCGGCTGTATCCGCGATGGTGGCGCAAGCGTTACGGCGCGGAGCTCGATGCGTTGCTGGATGACATCGATCTCCGCTGGCGTGACATCGGCAGCATCGTCCGGGGAGGTATGCTGATGCGGTTGACGCAACCGGAACCGACGTACGCGATTGGAGAAGAGGGGAAAGTGAGACGAGCCGCCCCACTCCTTCTCGTAGCTGTCGGCGCGCTCCAGGTGGGCGTCCTGTTGGCGGTCGTGGGTACCGTCGCCCGTGGCGAGGGGCCGCTCGCCACCTCCGCCGCGGGTCTGCCGCCGAGTGGCGCAACCGCGCGGGGCGACCTCGAGGTTTCGCCGCGGCGCGCCGAGCTCGTCGAGGTCGAGTTGCCGGGGAGCGCGGTGCGGGTCCCGACCTGGGTCGTGTATCCCGAGCGGCCGCGCGCGCCGGTCGTGATGGTCGTGCACGATCTCTACGGGCTCACCAATTGGGTGCGAAGCGTCGCCGATGCATTCGCGGCCGAGGGGTTCGTGGCGGTCGTCCCGGATCTCCTGAAGGGTATGGCTCCTGGCGGCGGCGATGGGCGTTTCTTCATCGACGGGATGAGGATTGTCCCCACCGTCAACGCAATAGGTGCGCAGGATCGAACGAGCCGGCTCGACGCGGTCCGGAGCTGGGCGCTCGACCTGCCGGTCGCCGAACCGCGAGTCGGCATCGTCGGATTCAGTTGGGGCGGAGCGGCAGGCTTGGCCTACGCGGTCGAGCAGCCCGAGCTGGATGCCGTGGTCGTCTTCTACGGCGCCGCGCCCGGGAACGAGTCCGACTACGGACGGATTGCGGCGCCGGTGCTCGGCCTGTACGGGGGTGACTTGCAAAACTCCCGGACGGTTCCCCGGACTACCGAAGCGATGGCGGCCGCCGGCAGGTCCTACGAGGCGATCGTCTACGAGGGCGCGACCGTGTTCCTGAAGGCCCAGGAAGGGCTGGCGGCCAACCGGCGCGCGACCGAGGGCGCGTGGCCGCGCACGCTGCAGTTCCTTCGGGAACATCTCGGCTCGTAGAAAACCGCGGCATGGCTGCCCGCCACGAGCCGCGGTAGGGACTCGATTCGCTTCGCCTGGTACGACCGCGGTTCGACGTCCCGCCCGCGCTCGGAACGGTCGCTCTTCTTCTACGTCGCTTCGAGCACGCGGTGGATGGCGAAGATGATCCGGTCGTCGAGTCCGGCCTGTCAAGGACCGCGTGGTCGTCCGGGTCCTTTGCAAGCTGACGACGCGGAGTACGGCCATGCCGACAGTCCGGGTATCCCTGGCCGCCACGGGCCTCCCTGGAGCCCCTCTTCGCGGGGTGACACTGCTTGCGGCCGAAGGCGGAGTGTCACACACTGTAAACACGCGACGACCGAGCAATGCGGCCCACCGACGCGACCGACCGGCGAACGCAGCTTTACCCGAGGCCGCCCGCGCTTCGGAAGCCGGAGGTGTTCGCCGACACCGAACCAACCGCGCACGAAGCGCGGCGACTGAGTAGCGCGCGCGGGCCGGAGGAAACAGGACGCAACAGCATCACGGTCGAGCTGCGGCTGGCGCGCAGTTGCGCCGGCTGGGGCGCACGGCCGAAGAGCTGGGAATTCTACGACGCTATCCGGGCCGAGAAACCCGACGGGCGGCAGCGGACGATCCTCCACGTCTTCTCCCAGCAAGCCGAGTGGTACGAGCTCATCAGCGCCTGGGCGGAGGGCGCGTACACGCTGCGCCAGTTGGTCGCAGCGCTCCACCGGGCGGGACACGCGCAGTGCCGCGCGGCACGGGCGCTCAACCGATGGGCGATGGTGCCGCAGGCGGAAGACGAATGACGCCGCCGACCCTGACACTGCCGCCCCCGGCCGAGACCCTGTGGCGCGCAATTGGCGAGACGGTGCGCGAAGAACTGCGGAGCATAACCGACCTGCAGGCGCGGTACGCCATCGGCGGAGGCTCGATCCTGGCGGCACGGTGGAAGCACCGGAACAGCTACGATATCGACTTGGTGGTCCAGCCGGACACGCCGCTGGGCATGCTCGCCGAGGCCAACAACCCGGCTGCGCAATTCGAAGCGAGAATGCGCACACTGGGAGGACGGCCGGCGTTCTATCCCATGGCCCGGCTATGGACGGTTTCGTTCGACGAGGGCGAGCGGAAGCTGGACCTGTGGGCGACCGCGCCGCTGCTCGGCGCAGGCCAGCAAACGTGCACCATCGGCGGCAGACCGGAAACAGCCTTGTCGAGCGCTCAAGTCCTGCGCGGCAAGCTGGAACGGGCCGAGGAGCCGCTGGCGCGAGACGTCTTCGACATCATCAAGGCGAGCGAGAAAGAGCCGGAGGCCCTCGAGGCCGCCGTCAACGCGATAAGCCGAGAGGCGGCAGAGAGCATCGCACAGAACTATCACTGGGCGGCCCCGGCCATCGCCGCAGACGCCGAGAAGGCACTGAGGGGCATCCCGGACAACGAACGAATCGAACCGAGACAGCTTGGCAACCGGGCGGCGCACGCCATCGGCAACGCCCTGTACACGACGTGTCGGATCCAGACACGCAACGGCGCCATCGAAGTTACCACGGTGACGAACGTACGAGGCGAGAGGACAGTTCCGGTCGAGCCGGACGACGCCGAGCACAACTTCGAGGCCACCGGACTGAGCGCCTACCTGCAACCAAGAGGTCCGGGCGCGAAGGCGCTGCTGGACTACGCGCGAACAGCATGCCGGCAACAGCGCGACGGGGTGGTGTTCGAAGCCGACGCGGGCGGAGTAAGAGCGTGGCGAACCGCAAAGGCCGGGATGAACCTGACCCCGGGAAACGCTGCAGACGCCGACGAGCGATTCGAAACGAGAAGAACAGCGACCCACCGGGTGTGATGGGGTGCGGGATTTCCACGGGGTCTATCAGCCCGTGGCAAAAGCCCCGCTGCATTCGAGCGGCGATGCATCCCGCGTGGACTGCGTTGCTCCTCGGTCGAATATGCCCAATATGGTCCCTCGTCGCGCCTTGCCACGCGGGCGCCTCGCCGCTCTCGATGCGACGCGGGGTTTCGCCACGGACTGCTATGGGCTCATCCAGTACGCCGTCTCCGCCCGGGCGAAGGAGGTCGCCATCCGCAATCGCTATCGGGGCCGATACCGGCAACATTCTTCCGGATGGTCGTCGGCGAGAGGCTCGTGCTGAGCGGCGCGGGCGTCGGCCTCGTGGATGATCGGCGGATTGGCGACGTCCCCACACCTTGCGGTCCTCCAGCCCGCGTTGCTAGACTCCCCGTTGCAGGTGCGCAGGGCACCTGATCCGCCGAAAGACTGTTCACCCTGCCCGCCAGACGCGAACGCCTTTCGCACTTGAGCCAACCTCGGGGCCCTGCCGGAGCGGAGCGCGGCCCAAGCATAGGAGGAGAGGATGGCGGGTGTGATTTCGGATCTGAAGGCGCAGGCACGCATTCTTCAACGACAGGTCGCTTCGAAGAACCCGCGCGCGGTGGCGCGAGTGCGGATGCTGGCCGAGTTGGCCGACGGCGACGTGCATGCGGTAGCCAGGCGGATTCGCCGGCGGCACTGTCTGGCGACACTCGCTCGCGAGCTGGGCTTTCGCGGCTGGCCACACGCGGTCGGTGTGCTTCGTGGTACCGACACGTCGGACTTCGGCACCCTGCTCTACCCCTCCGGAGCCGAAGTGCACTGGAACATCTGGAGCGCGTCCTACGTGGAGGCGGCGACCATTCGTGCGGACCATGGAGGGTACCTGCTGGCCTACGGGCGGCACTTCTTCATCGCGGACCGGCACTTCATCGCCACGCTGGGGCTCGACCCGGATGACCCCGACTGGAAGCGGATCGAGCGCGATTGGGTGAAGCCTGCAAGACCGGAAGCCCGCGAGCGCCTATATGGGAAGCTGATTCAGGGCCGGGCCCGTGCGTCGTCGGCGACGAGTGACAGGAATCGGAATGAAGGTGGCTACATCCTGTAGCCCATCGACGCGCACTCAGACGTCAACGGCGAAGAGCTGCAATTCACGCGATTGTGGCGACTCGGCGCTTCGCGAGGAGGATCTCCGTGTAGCGCACGCGACCCTCGTTGCCGGTGATGACCTTTTCGTAGTCGGCCTGGATCACGCTGACCTGTGCGTACGCCGCTGGGCTCACCAACAGGAAGGCCGCCGCAGCCACCAGTGATTTCATCCTGACCCTCCTGTTATCCACTCCCCCGCCCGGAGTGTATACGCGACCGACGTACCGATCATTCCATTTGACATCCCAATAGAGCTTCAGTAGTCTTTGTTGGGATGCCTAATGGAGACTCGGAGAGGACGGAAGTCCTGCGCGGCACGCTCGACCTGATGGTGTTGCGGACGCTGCTCTCGCTCGGCCCGTCGCACGGCTACGCGATCGCCGCCCGGCTCGAGCAGGTCTCCGACGGCGCCCTCCTCCTGAACATGGGCACGCTCTATCCCGGCCTGATGCGGCTGGAGCAGCGCGGCCTCGTGCGCGCGGAGTGGGGCACGACGGAGAAGAACCGGCGTGCCCGGTTCTACGCGATCACCGCCGCGGGCCGCCGTTACCTGGATGCCGAGAAGCGCAGCCTGGACCGGATGGTCTCGATCATCGACGCGCTCTTTGAGGAGCCGGCGTGAGGAGGAGATCACGATGACCGTCCTTCGCGAGTGCTGGCGTCGTTTCTGGGGCGCGCTCCGGCGCAACCCGGCCGATCGCGATCTGGAGCGCGAGCTGCGCTTCCATCTGGAAGAGGCCGAGGAGGAACTTCGGGCGAAGGGTCACTCCCGGGCGGAGGCCGCACGGCTGGCGCGCGTGCGCCTGGGCGGCGTGCCCCAGACGATGGAGGCGCTGCGCGACCAGCGCGGCCTGCCGTGGCTCGACGACCTGCGGATCGATCTGCGGATCGGCCTGCGCGGCCTGGCGCGCCAACCCGGTTTCGCGGCGACGGCGGTGCTGACGCTGTCGATCGGCATCGGAGCCACCGCGGCGGTCGCCACCGTGGCGAACCCGATGTTCTTTCAACCTCTGCCCGTGCCCGATCCCGACGAGCTCGTGGCCATCACGCAGCTCGACGAGCATACGTCGGTCTTCCCGCACCCGCTGTCCTACCCGGAGTACCTCGACTACCGGGAACGCAACGACGTTTTCGAAGGCCTGGCCGCGCACGCCGTGGCGGAAGAGCTGCTGTCGATCGAGGGTCGCGCGGCGGAGCGGATCCAGATCGAGTACGTCAGCGACAACTACTTCGACGTCCTGCAGTTGAATGCCGTGCGCGGCCGCACGTTCCTCCCCGGGGAAGGGCGCCGTCCCGGCGATGCGCCGTTCGTCGTCCTGGCCCATCACGCCTGGCGGTCGCGGTTCGGCGGGGACCCGGCTGTCATCGGGCAGGCCGTGCGTCTCGGGCCGGCGAACATGACCGTCATCGGGATCATGCCGGAGGACTTCATCGGGACCTACGGCCTCATGCCTACGGAGCTTTTTGTCCCCGCCACCGCGGGCGCGCTCGTCGAACCGGGGTGGACGGACCTGTCTACCGACCGGCTCGAGGAGATGTTCGCGATGACCGGGCGCCTGCGGCCCGGCGTGACGCTCGGCGAGGCGGCCGCCCAGCTCGACGTCATTGCCGACGCGCTGGCCGCGGAGCATCCGGACGCGAGCGCCCACACCGAGCTCTACGTCATCGCCGAGCGTTACGCGCGACCGGAGCCCGGCGCGGCGCGCCACACGGCGCCCCTGGTGAGCGTCGTGATGGGCCTCGCGGCGCTCGTGCTGCTGGTTGCCATGGCGAACGTCGGGACGCTGCTGGTCGCGCGCGGTGTGGAACGACGGCAGGAGATGGCGGTGCGCGCGGGACTCGGCGCCACCAGGCGGCGGCTGGTGCGCCAACTGGTCACCGAGAGCGTGCTGCTGGCCCTGGCGGGTGGCGTCGGCGGCGGGATCGTCGCGCTGTGGGCCGCCGATCTCGTCGTCGGCTACTTCGGCATGGCCGTTGGAGTGGAATTCTTGAGACCCGAGTACCCCGTGGACTGGCGGGTGTTCGGGTTCATCGCGACGACGGCAATGGCGGCCGGGGTGCTCACCGGACTCGCGCCGGCGTTGCGCTCGACGCGGATCGAGCTGGCGCGGGCAATCGGCTCGGGCGGCCGTAACGCCGGCGGATCCGTCGCGGGGCGGCGCCTGACGAACGGGCTCGTCGTGCTCCAGGTCGCCGTTTCCATGCTGTTGCTGGTCTGCGCCGGCCTCTTCGTCCAGAGCGGCAGAAAAGCCGGCGCGATCGACTTCGGTTTTCGGACCGACGATCTGCTGGTGCTGTCGGTCGATCCCCTCGGCCAGGGGTACGACCGGGAGCAGGCCCGAATGCTCTACCGGGACATCCTGGAAGACGTCGTCGCCTTGCCCGGTGTCGAATCGGTAAGCTGGGCGCGGCGGGCCCCGCTGTCGCCGGGCCCGAACCGGGGCAACGTGTTCACCCTGGACGGCGGCACGGCGCCGGAGCCCGACGCCGTGCGGGTCTCCCTCAACTACGTGGACTCGGGCTTCTTCGACACCGCGGACATCCCGGTGCTCAGGGGACGCGGTTTTCGCGAGGAAGAGGCGGCGGGCGACCGGCGGGTGGCTCTTGTCAGCGAACGCGCGGCAAGACAACTGTGGCCGGGACAGGACGCCATCGGGCGGCGGATCGTCCACGGCTTCCTCGGCGGGGCGCCGTTCGAAGTGATCGGCGTGGTGCGCGACGCGCACATGTCCCCCACGTCGCCGTTCGACCGGCCGCCGTTCGTCCTCTACCCGTTCGGGTTCCGCCCCCCGCGGGGGAGGGCCACGCTGCACGTGCACACGCAGGAACCGCTGAGCGCCGCGCTCCCGGCGGTCGCGGACACCATTCGCCGGCACGACCCGACCCTGGCGATCCTGGACGCCGGCGGCATGAACGACGTGCTGCGCTCGAAGCCCATGCTGGTGATTGTTCGCCTGGGCGCCGCGCTGATCGGGTCGTTCGGCCTGCTGGGCCTGCTTCTCGCCGCCGTCGGACTCTACGGCGTCGTGTCGCATGCAGTGGCCCAGCGGAAGCAGGAGTTCGGCATCCGATCCGCCCTGGGCGCCACCTCGGCGGCCATCATCCGGCTCGCACTCGGTCGGGGCGTCGTGCTGTCGACGCTTGGACTGGCGCTCGGCGCGCTCGCAGCGTCCGGCCTGGCCCGACTCGCCGCCGGTTTTCTCGTCGGCGTCAGTCCGGGCGATCCCGTGGTGTTCGGCATCGCGGGCCTCCTGCTGGCAGGCGTCGCTTTGCTTGCGTGTCTGGTGCCGTCCCGGCGGGCGGCGAAGGCCGACCCGCTCGCGACGCTGCGCGCCGGCTAGAGCCTGGAGCCCGTCGGTTCAGGCCGCTCAGGCTGCTTGACACCGGGACCGATCTGATCCGCCAGCGCCCCGAAACGCCTCGCAGATCGGAGTTTCGGCCCATCCCGTCCTCACCTGACCTTGCGTCTCGGAACTCCGCTTCGCTGCGTTCTGCGGCGCAAACTCCCGGACCCGACAACTCCCTTGACAGCGCAGACGACAAATAACACCATGGATTTGTCGTGCTGAATGTGCACCGCCGCGCGGATTCGACGCCGACCGCCTCCTCGTGACGACCGTACGGACGCCAACCACGCCGGCGGGCGACCAGAGCGAAGTCCGGCATCGTCTGGCACCGCACGTCGTTGACGTCGCCGTCCTGATTTGTCTTGGCTCCGTCGCACCGTGACGAGCATAACAGCGCCGCCCGTCTCCTCACGCTTCAACGACCGTCACTTCCAGTCGTCGATCAACGGCCTGCAGCGCCTGCTGGAGTCTGTCCATTCGGGAGGCGTGGTGAACATCGAGGACACGGTCAACCTGCGGCATGTGCCAACCAAGCCGCCGCCCAAGTTCAGCCTTGGTGATTTTCTTCTCTCTCATCGCGTTATACAGCTCAATCTTTGGCACGGCTAATACTGGAACACCGACCATTACCCTTCCCTTTGAGGGTCGTGGCAGCCGTTGCCGGTCTTTCATGTATGCATCGATCACGGTCAGAAGGGCGTCCGACGCTCGCTTCAGAGCTTCTTTCCGCGTTTCCCCAAAAGCGGACGTCGAGCGCGCTATGCGCCTCCGGAAAATCTGGAAAATCCACGAGCACACTTGCACCCTCCGTCGTCAACCTCACCGGGTAGTGCAACATTCGCCTACGTCTCCGTCTTCATCCGTCAGGTCTAGAGGCTAAACTAGACGTCCCAGATCACTTCAAGACGTCGCCCTGAGCTCAACAAAGCCCACCGACCGATGGGCTGTCCAGCCCATCGCTCTTGGCTGCTCGTGCTCGTCCTAGCTGGGCTTCTTGCTGTCTTCGCTCTTCGCCTTCTCTGTACGGTCGCAACTGGATGCTAGCAACACATTTGTTGCAATGTCAACACGTATGGTGCGTTTTCTCGATCTGTACGCCGTGCTCGATCAGGACTGCGACAGCGAAGCCCGGAGGTCTTTCCTTGCCAGCTTAGGAGGGTCTCGAAGTAGCGCACGCCGACGTGTTCTCGCCGGTCTGAGTCTGTTCGGCACTGCTCGCCTGCGCGGTGCCCGCCTGGCGGGCGGTACGGATTGACCCGGCCTCGACCTTGCGGCCCGAGTGACACCGAGGCGCGCGGATCGAGAGACTCAATGCACGGCACAGACGGATGAAGCCCGCGGCACGTTCGGCCGCGCCGCGTGCAGGCCGTCCCAGAAGGCCCGCACCGCGTCGAGCATCTCGACGCCGGCGGCGATGAAGGCTTCGTCCTCGAACGACGGCGAGTCGTAGCACGCCCGCAGCTCGTGCCAGACGTGGTCGCGGTGGTTCGCCTCGAGCTTGTCGTGCCACGTGAAGAAGGCGAGCGGCAGGGCCTGGACGTGCTCGGCCTTGACCTGCTCGAGTCCGGCGATCAGCTCTTTCCAGAAGCCGGCCGCGGCCCAGTTCTCGACGGCGAACGACGCCCCCATCGCCTCGTTGTAGTCGTCGCTCCCGTAGAGCCGGAACAGCTCGTCGCAGAAGAACAGCGTGCTCGGGTCGCCGTGGCGGCGCTTGCCCATGTCGGCGAAGCGCAGGCCGAGGGCGGAACCGAAGCGCAGCAGCCACTCGAAGTGCGCCGCCCGATAACGGAACGTGCCGCCCTCGACGGTACCCGTGGTCGACACCAGGGCCGGATCTCCCTCGCGGTCGGCGTCGCCGGGCCGCGCGCCGGAACGGGCGCGCTCCGGGTCGACGTGGATACGGCCGGCGTCGCAGGAACGAACGCCGGGGCGGGGGCGGTCCTTGTCGACGTAGATGACGCCGAGTTCGTTCATCAGGATCTCCTTGCTCTCGCGCGCCGCTTCCAAGGTGCCGGCGTTGATCACGCGATTGAGCGCGGCGAGCAGGAACTGGTTGGAGAACACCGAGAACTGGATGGTGAAGTGCCGGAGGTGATCCAGCGGTACGCGGCCCTCCGCGAACCACGCGGTGTAGGCGTTGTCCACCACCACCGGGTGGTGCATGAGCTTGCGGTCGACCGTGTCCTTGAACGTCTCGAAGTTCCTGCCGGTCATGGTCGTTCTCCCTCCACGCTGTGCAACGTCACCGGGGACCAGCTTCCGGCGTACGGCGTCTCGTCCTCCAGCTCCGCCGCCTCGGCCGTCAGCCGCAAGGGCCGGAACGTGTCGATCATCACGGCCAGCTCGTCGGTGCGTTCCTTGCCGATGGACCCTTCGTAGGCGCCGGGATGCGGACCGTGCGGGATCCCGTTGGGGTGCACCGTGAAGGCGGCCGCCTCGACTCCCCGGCGAGACAGGAAGTTGCCCTCGACGTAGTAGATGACCTCGTCCGAGTCGACGTTCGAATGGTTGTAGGGGGACGGAATCGCCAGCGGGTGGTAGTCGGCCAGCCGCGGGACGAAGGAGCAGACCACGAACCCCGGCCCTTCGAACGTCTGGTGCACGGGCGGCGGCTGGTGCACGCGCCCGGTGATCGGCTCGAAGTCGTCCACGTTGAACGCGTACGGCCACAAGTGGCCGTCCCAACCGACGACATCGAGCGGATGGTGGCCGTAGAAGTAGCGGGTCACCCGGCCGCGCGCCTTGACGCGGACCTCGAAGGTTCCCTGCTCGTCGTACGTCTCCAGCACGTCCGGGGGCCGGATATCGCGCTCGCCATATGGCGCGCTCTCGACGAACTGGCCGTGACGGTTGCGGTAGCGGGCCGGCGGCTCCAGGTGCCCGCCGGCCGACTCGACGACGAGCATCCGCTGGTCGCTGCCGCCATCCGGAAGGATGCGCCAGAGCACGCCGGTCGGGATGACCAGGTAGTCGTGGGGGCGGTAGCGCAGCGATCCGAACTGGCTTTCGAGGACCCCTTCGCCCTCGTGCACGAAGATCAGCTCGTCGCCGTGCGCATAGCGGTACCAGTAGGCCATCGGCTCCACGGGGCGCACGGCCGAGACACGCAGATCCGCGTTGGCCAGCAGCGGCACCCGTCCCCCTACGGCGTCGCCGGATGGCTGCAGCCCCGCCGTCAGGAGCAGCCGGTGCCGGAGCGCACCCGGCGCCTCGTAGCGCACCTCGTCCGCGCCGGCGGAGAGGATGCCCTCGATCTCGGTGGGCGGCCGCAGGTGATAGAGCAGGGACTGGATGCCGGCGAAGCCATGGATGCCCATGACCTCCTCGTGGTAGAGCGATCCGTCGGGCTGGCGGAACTGCGTGTGGCGCTTGTGCGGCACCTCGCCCCGCCGCACGTAGTAGCTCATGACGCCGCCTCCACGAGGTTGCCGCGCAGCGCCTGCTCGCGCTCGATCGCTTCGAAGAGGGACTTGAAGTTGCCCTGCCCGAAGCCGGTGGCGCCGCGGCGTTCTATCACCTCGAAGAACACCGTCGGCCGGTCCTGGACCGGCTGCGTGAAGATCTGCAGCAGGTACCCGTCCTCGTCACGGTCGGCCAGGATGCCGAGGCGGGCGAGGACGCCGGTGTACGGGCCGATCTCCGGAACGCGCGCCGGCAGATCGTCGTAGTACGCGACGGGCACGGACAGGAACGCCATGCCGCGCGCCCGCATGCGCGAGACGGTCTCCACGATGTCGTCGGTGGCGAACGCGATGTGCTGCACGCCCGGGCCGCCGAAGTAGTCGAGGTACTCCGCGATCTGGGACTTGCGACGGCCGGTCGCCGGTTCGTTGATCGGAAACTTGATGCGGCCCGCGCCGTCCTGCATGACCTTCGACATCAGCGCCGAGTACTCCGTCGAAATCGCCTCGTCGTCGAAATGCAGCAGCTCGGTGAAGCCCATCGTCTCCGCGAAGAACCGCACCCACCGATCCATCTGGCCGAGCTCGACGTTGGCCACGACGTGGTCGATGGCGGTGAGTCCGACGTCCGCGGCAGGGGGTTCCGGACCGAGGCGCGGTTCGAAGCCCGGGGCGAACACGCCCGCGTAGTCCTGCCGTTCCACGAACTTCATCACGGTGTCGCCGTAAGCGCGGATGGCCGCGGACCGGAAGAGCCCGTGGTCGCAGCGCTCCTCCACCAGCTCTCCCGCGGGGACGGCGCCGTGGCGGCGCGCTTCGGTGAAGGCGTGGGCCGCGTCGGGCACCTCCAGGGCGACCGCCGCGACGCCGTCGCCATGCGCGTGCGCGAATCGGGCAACCGCGTTGCCGGGCGCGAGACCGCTCGTGAGGACGAACCGAATCGCCCCGCACTCGAGGACGTACGAGGTGGTCTCGCGGGACCCGGTCTCGAGTCCCCGGTAGGCGGTGACGTGGAAGCCGAACGCGTGCTGGTAGAACGCGGCCGCCTGTCGCGCGTTGCCGACGTAGAACTCGATGTGGTCGATGCGCCGGATGGGGAAGCGGTCAGCCATGTGCAAGTCTCCGTTTCAGCAGTCGTCCCAGGCGCTCGACCGCCGTCCGTATCTCGTCCGGGGCGCAGCTTGCGAAGCTCAGCCGCAGGTGATTTGCCGGCGCCGGTACGGTTGCCGCGAAGGCGGACCCCGGGACGACGGCCACGCGGGCCTCGGCGAGCGCCTCCTCGCACACGCGGTCGCCGTCGAGTCGCCGCGGCAGCTCCACCCACACGAAGAAGCCGCCGGGAGGCCGCGTCCACCGGACGCTCTCGGGAAAGTGATCGCGCAGCGCGGCGAGCATCGCGTCCCGCCGGCCGCGGTATCCGGCGCGGATGCGTTCGAGATGGCTCGCGAAGCCCTGTTGCAGCAGACGAGCCACGGCGCGCTGAGTGAGCGCCGAGCACTCCAGGTCGGCGGCCTCCTTCAGAATGCCGGCCGCGGAAGCGAGACGTGCCGGCAACACCAGCCACCCGAGGCGCAGCGCCGGCGCGATGATCTTCGAGAAGGTCCCCACGTGGATCACCCACTCGGGGTCCAGCGCGCGCAGGGCGGGCAGCGGGTCCTGGTCGTAGTGCAGGAGCCCGTAGGAATCGTCCTCGACGACAGGGACGCCGTAGCGGTGCGCCAGCGCGACCAGCCGTGCGCGTTGCTCGTGACCGAGCCGGACCCCGCACGGATTGTGGGTGTCCGCGATCGCATAGAGGAACGCGGGTCGCGCCCCGCCTGCCAGCGCCGCGCCGGCGCCATCGACGTCCATGCCGCTCTCCAGGTCCGTACGGACCGTCAGGATGGAGGGCCGGTACGGCAGGACCGCCTGGCGGAGGCCGGTGTACACGTGCTCTTCCATGAGCACCTGACCGCCCGGGACCATCAGCAACTGGGCGACGAGGCTCAGTGCCTGCTGGGCCCCCGACGTCAGCAGCACCTGCCGCGAGGCGCAACCGATGCCGCGCTCGCGCATGAGCTCGACGATGCGTTCCCTGAGCGGCTCGTACGGCTGCCCGTACTGCAGGGCGGCACCCTCGGCGGCCAGGACGTCCTGCAACGCCGCGGCGTAGGCGCCGCGCGGTATCAGCTCGGAGGCGGGGAGCCCTCCGGCGAGCGACAGAATCCCGGGTTGCGACGCAAGAAGCGCAAGCTCGCGCAGGCGCGAACGGGTCAGGCCGGAACGGGCTGCACCGGCGTGCCGCGTGTCCCGAGGTCGGTCGAGCGCGAGGGCTTGCATACTTCACAACAATAGCACTACCAGTCGCTATGTGAACAAGACAGTCTTGGGAATACCAAAACAGGTTTATTTTCTTCACATTTAGTGCGAATAGAGCTAAAATATGTATATTCTGGCAGCTTGAACGATGGAGAGCACCGAATCGACGACCAGGAAGACAAGACAGCGGACGACACGGGCGCGCGCCGGCGAGTGGCCGCCGCGGCTCGACGATCTGGACCGCCGGTTGCTCGCGTTGCTGCAACAGGACGGGCGGGCGACGAGCGTGGAGCTGGCCAGACGACTCGACCTGTCGCCGCCCGGTCTCCAGCGGCGGTTGCGGCGGCTGGAGGCGGTGGGTGTCATCCGCGGGTACACGACGCTGGTGAATCGCGAGGCCGTCGGTCTCGATCTGCTGTGCTTCGTCGAGGTGAAGCTCGCGCACCATCGCCCCGACTGCGTGGCGCGCTTCCGAGACGAGGTGCAGGCGATTCCCGAGGTCCTCGAGTGCCACTACCTGACCGGGGAGTCCGACTACCTGATCAAGATCGTCGTGCCGAACCACAAGGCGCTCGAGACGGTGCTGTTCGAAGGCTTGATGCGGATCGACGGCGTGGACCGGATTCACACGAGCATCGTGGTCAACGAGGTGAAGCTGTCGACTGTCCTGCCGCTGAAGGCGGGATCCCGCGCCCGCTCGAGCGGGCGGTAGCTCTGCGCGGTCGTGGGGGTCCGCGCCGAGGAAGTGCTCGCGCAGACGGCGTTTCCCTTGCGCGGCGCGCACGGCTTCGACGGTGATCGCCGGGGCGCCGAGGAAGTGCTCGCGCTGACAGGTATTCCTGGGAGGTCGGACGGTGAAGGGCGCACCGGCGAATCACCCGATCGACGACACGCATGACCCCGCGTTGCGAAGCTGGGTGGCCGGCGCGAACGATCCCGCCGGCGACTTTCCAATCCAGAACCTACCGTTGGGTGTATTCCGTCGCCGGGGACGCCGCGAGCCGCCGCGCGTCGGCGTCGCCATCGGCGACCAGGTACTGGACCTCCGCCGTTGTCACCAGATGCGCCTCCTTGAAGGCCTGCCACCGGCCGTCCGCGCCGTCGCCGGGGAGGCGACCTCGCTCAACCCCCTGCTGGCCCAGGGCGCGGAAGCGCTTCGCGACCTGCGTCACGCGGTGAGCACGGTCCTCCGCGCCGGCGGGGCCCGGGCCGGGCCGGCGGCCCTGGTCCCGATGTCCCGCGCAGAGCTGCTGCTGCCGGTCGACGTCGGCGACTACACGGACTTCTACGCGTCGATCGTCCACGCCCGGAACGTCGGCCGGCTGTTTCGCCCCGATGATCCGTTGCCGCGGAACTACCGGCATCTGCCGTTGGCCTACCACGGCCGGAGCTCGTCGCTGATGGTCAGCGGCACGCCGGTGACGCGGCCCCGCGGGCAGCGCATCCCGGAGGGTGGCGAACAGCCGTCGTTCGAGGCGACGCGCCGGCTCGACTACGAGGTGGAGCTGGGAGCGTACGTGGGCGCCGGCAGCCTGCCGGGCCACCCAATCCGGATCGATGAGGCCGAGGGTCACCTGGCCGGGCTCGGTCTGGTGAACGACTGGTCGGCCCGGGACATGCAGGCCTGGGAAGCGCAGCCGCTGGGACCGTTTCTCTCGAAGAGCTTCGCGACCAGCGTCTCGCCCTGGGTGGTGACGCTCGACGCCCTTGCTCCGTACCGGTGCCGGGCCGCCCGGCCGGCGGCCGAGCCCCGGCCGCTTGCCCATCTCGCCTCCGCGCGGAACGACGCCGGCGGCGGTATCGACGTGATGGTGGAAGTCTGGTTGCGGAGCGCCGAGATGCGCCGCCGTGGTTTCGATCCGGTACGCCTGAGCCGCGCGGCGTTTCGGGACATGTACTGGACGATCGCCCAGATGGTCACGCATCACGCGAGCAACGGGTGCCGGCTGCGCCCCGGCGACCTGCTGGCCAGCGGCACCATCTCGGGTCCGGAGGACGACGCTGCAGGATGTCTGTTGGAGCGTACCGCGATCGGTGCGGAGCTCAACTTGCCCACCGGCGAGCGGCGCGGCTTCCTCGCCGACGGCGACGAGGTCACTCTCCGCGCGTACTGCACACGCGACGGCTTCGCCCGCATCGGGTTCGGGAGTTGCGCCGCCAAGGTGCTGCCCGCCTCGGGCGCCGCCGGTGCACGGGCGTGATGGCGGGCTAACCGATGCCCGCCCTCGTGTACGGCAGCTACGCGAACTCCGTCCGGAGGGACCGCTGCGAGTACACGACGACGTGTATTGCCAGGATCGCCTTGTGCTTGACGAATCGAGGAGTGCACGCCGGGTTGTACGTCTGGAGCACGTAGCCGTCCCGGGCGGCTCGCACCAGCCGGACCTTGCACTCGCCGGACGCCAGTTGCACGTAAGCCTCGTCGCCGTCACGCAGCTCGCTGACCGGTGACAGGATCGCGACCATGTTCGGCCGATAGGCCGGGAGCATCGCGTCATCCGCGATCTGGACCCCGTAGGCATTGAAATCGACGAGGTCGCAAGGCCGGGACAACCACGACAGAACATGCCCCGCGTGCCGTGTGTCGTCCGACGCGATTCCCTCCGGCGCCGCATAGCCTTCCGGAACCACAGGTATGTCGGGGAGCGTTCGGAGCGAAGCGTCGTCCGCGCCTGGCGCGCCGGATTGGTGGATCCGGTCGTAGTCCGGATCGACTCCGACCAGCAACTGGTCCACGGTACAGCGAAGCACCTTGGCGAGCTTGAGCAGAGTCGAGATCTCAAGGACCGCGTAACGATCGTTCTCCCAGTCCGACACCTGGGGTTGTGGAAGGTGAAGCGTCTCGGCCAGGGCCTTCTGCGTCCGAAGTCCTGCCGCCAGCCGCAAACGCTTGATGTTCTTTCCCAGCGACACAACTCAAGAAGCAGGATGCCCGCTCAATCCATTCTAGCAGCCCGCGGTGAAAGACCCCGCTCGTTTGAGCGGCGATGCATCCAGCGTGGCCTGCGTTTGCTCCTCGGTCGAGTACGCCCGGTATTCTCCCTCGTCGCGCCTTGCCACGTGGACGCCTCGCCGCTCTCGGCCGGACGCGGGATTCCGCCACGGACTTCCGGGGTGGTTCTGTCGGGTGATCTGCAACCGGCCCGCTGTCGGGACTCGTCGGCAACGCCGACAACAAGGACCACGGAGAGAGGCAGCGGGAATCGCGAGATGCACTACACCGGAACCGCGAGCGCGTCAGCCGATGGACACCTGAGCAATGCGCTGAAGAGAATCAAGAGGAGGCTCGCGGGAAAACGCTGGGAGATGGACGGCGCCGGTCGGATACGTTGCGAGATCCTGCCGCGCGCCGGGGGGCACCCGCGCCGGACGTGCTGTCCGCTGGGCATGCTGGCGGCCGAAGCCCCGCGCGCGCGGTTGGACCGGACCCTGCGCGACCGCACGAATGCGGATTGGACAGCCGCAGTAGAGGCGTTCGTGAACATCGAGCTCCGGAGCCACGTCCGGGAGCTTCGGCGGCAGTCGGACGGGCCGCCCGGACGGGAATACACGGAACGGGAGCTGGTACGTGTCGGTGTCGGCCTGGCGGTATGCACGGCACCCTGGGATCACGCGTCCGAGGGCATTCTGGCGATGGTGCCGGCGACCATACGGCTACTGAGCGAGGCGACGGATCATCCCGACACCTACGCCGGCATCCTGCTGACCCGGGCCCTCGGAGCAGACGGCAACACCCTGGCGGAGGACTTCCGGGCGCACTTCCGACAGACCGTGGAAGAAGCGGCGGTATCCTCACGGGCCGCCCACGCGATCCACCTCCGTCGGCTGAAACGACTGGCAGTCGACATCGACGAGCGCGAGGGTGGAACGACCGGCCTCGCGGCCCCGGGCAGAGCCAGCCTCTCGGTCGCCGCGAGCCGCTTCGGGGCGGGCCTCCGGAAGATGCTCGGCGGGTATTCCATGTAGGCCGGGACACCGTTCGGTGCCCGCCGCCGCCGGCGCCTATAATGCCGGTCGGGTGCTCCTGCAGCGCTTCAGGAGGTTGGGCATGACCGGATTGACGACGACTCGGACGCGATCGCGCCGCGCGGCGACTTCAGTAACGGTGGCCCTGTGCCTGCTATCGGTCGGAGGCGCC
The DNA here is from genome assembly GCA_964291605.2 of Vicinamibacterales bacterium. Lineage (GTDB taxonomy): Bacteria > Acidobacteriota > Vicinamibacteria > Vicinamibacterales > UBA8438 > WTFV01. The sequence continues at coordinate 409,914 of OZ219745.1, forward strand.
GTTGCGCAGCCCGAAACGAGCCCGGCTGCTCCGTTCCGGCTCGAGGAAGCGACGATAGCAGGTATTCATGAGGCCATCCGGAGCGGCCAGATCAGTTGCCAGGGGCTGGTGCGGGCCTATATCGACCGCGCCGGGGCCTACAACGGCGCCTGCACGCAACTGGTGACGCCGGACGGTGCGCCCGTTGCGCCGGCGAGCGGCCCCGTTCGCGCCGGTTCGCCGATCGGATTTCCCACGTCCACCGTCCCGGCATCGAACATCCTTCCGGACTTCGACCGCTATGCCGGCATCCCGTTGGACCTGGGAAGGATGGAGCCCACCGTGTCCGACCCGACCGTGCAGGCGCAGTTCGGCATGGTGGCCGGCGTCCCGAACGCGGGTCAGGTGAACGCACTCAGCACGCTGAACCTGCGCGGCGAGCGCTCGGTGACCTGCCAGGGAGCTTGTGACGCGCACCCCTCGACGGGAGAGCTCCCGGCCGACTGCCCCGCCGCCTGCGAGGCGTTTCGGCGGCACCCCGACGCGGTCGAGAGGGCGGTGGAGCTCGACGCGCAATACGGCGTCGATCCCGACTTGGCCGAGCTGCCGATGTACTGCGTTCCGCTGGCCTTCAAGGACGTCTACGACACGAAGGACATGCGGACGACGACGGCGGCGGACATCGACTTCGCCATGGATGCGCCGCCGGCCGATGCGACCATCGTCGAACGGCTGCGGGCCAAGGGCGCGATCATCTACGCCAAGGCCAACGCGACCGAGTTCAACGGCGGCATCGGGAATCCCGGCGGGCCGGCTGGGTCGGCCGCCCGGTACCTGGGGTACTCGGAGCGCAGCACCTGGGGCGGTCAGGCCTGCAACCCCTACGACACCGAGCGCTCGCCGCGGGGATCGAGCTCCGGGTCCGGCGTCGCCGTCGCGGCGAACCTCGTCACCTGCGCCTTCTGCGAGCAGACGGGGGGATCGTGCAAGGGGCCGGCGTCGCGCAACGCGGTGGTCAGCCTGCTGACGACGAAGGGGCTGATCCCGTACGGGGGAGCCGTCGGATCGAACCCGCTGGTGGACCGGGCGGGCCTCAACTGCCGCACGGTCGAGGACGCGGCCCTCGTGCTGGACGCCCTCCGGGATTCGGAGCTCGGCTATTTCGATCCGCGGGACATCTACACGGCGGTGCCGGAGGCGCTGGTCTCCGCCGGACCCTACGCCGGCTTCGTCTTCGATGAGGTGCCCGAGGAGAGGGGTGACGACCCGGACGAAGAGCCGCTGGCCGGCATGCGGATCGGGATCGTCCGGGAGTACATGGTCAAGCACACGCTGAACGACGCGGCGATCAGCGACCGGATCGACGACGAGATCAAGACCGTGCTCCGGGACCGGCTCGGGGCGACGCTGGTCGAGTCGGTCGATCCGCTCTATCCGGACGATCCCGCCGTGCCCGACATGGCGTACACGTTCCAGGATGCGCTGGCGGAGCTGCTGCCGATTCATATGCCGGAGTACTTCTCCACGACGGCCGCCGACGGCGCCCTGGAGTTCGCCGTGCCGGGCCACGACGTGACGTCGAAGCGGTATCTGGTCCGGTTGGCGGAGGGCGACGCGCCGCTCTCGCCGCGGGTGAACCTGCGCCGGGTGACGCTCTCGCCCCCGTCGCGGAGCTTCGCCCTCCACATCGATCAGTACCTGGCCCGGCGCGGGGACGATCGGGTCGCTGACATGGCGAGCCTGGACGCCAACACGAAGTACTTCTCCGCCGCGGCCGAGGCGGGATCGGCGAACTGGGCGGTGCTCGACGACATCCGTTCGGAAGGCAACATCGAGCGGATGCAGATGCGCGCCGTGCTGCAACTGGCGCTGGGCAGGGTGATGCGCGAGAACCGCCTCGATGTGCTGGTGAATCCCGAGAACACGCTGCCCCACCAGAAGGTCGGCGGACCCAGCGAGCCGAGCATCAACGGCCGCGGGGCGTCGGGTGCCACCCAGACCATTACCGCGCTCATCGGGGTGCCCGAGATCGTCGTGCCGGCCGGGTTCAACGACGTCGTCTACGAACCCCGGTTCGTCCTGAACGCGGCGGGCGACCGGTACGATGCCGTCCCGGGCTACGAGCAGTCGGTGCTGGAGACGCCGCTGCCGATCGGCATGATGTTCTGGGCCGGCCCCGGCGGGGAGGCCGCGGTGCTGAAGGCGGCGTCGGCCTACGAGGCGGCCACCCGGCACCGGGTGCCGCCGCCCGATTTCGGCCCGCTGCCGGACGAGCCGTAATCTGCCCGGCGGCGCGTTCTCGACGAACCTGACGCGGCTGCGGCTCAACTACTCGTTCACGACCCGCGTGTTCGTCCAGGCGCTGGCGCAGTACAACGACCGCGGGCGGCTCTGGTCGAGTCCGTTGCCTGGGGCGCGTCGGATCCGGGGTTCAAGAGGGGAGTCGCACTGGCCGCCGGGTTGGTGGTATAAGGGCGGAGCGGGCGGTAATCGAGGCGCCGTCCGATACGGTACCGAGGAGCGAATCATGTCGAAGGCAACTTGTGTCGGCGTCGGCGCGGTGGTCCGGATGTTGGCGGCCGGACTGATGGTCGTGGGCCTGGCTGTCGCACCGGGTGTCGCGGAGGCGCAGGCCCCCGTGGCGGACGGCGCCTTCACTCTGGACCAGGCCTCCGACGGCTGGTCGGTCTACGGCGTGCAGTGCGGCCAGTGCCACGGGGTGAACCTGGAGGGCATGGTGCACGCGCCGCCCCTGTCGGGCGTGGAGTTCCTGAACAGTTGGCTGGGGCAGACCACCGACGACATGTTCGCCTACCTGCGCGACGAGATGCCCCCCGGGCAGGCCGGCGTGATCAGCGATCAGGCCTACATCGACCTTGTGGCGTACCTGCTGGAGGCGAACGGCGCCGTGCCCGGAGACCGGACGCTGACGGCGGATGCGGGTGTGCCCATCGGCGATGCGGCGGACATGGAAGAGGCGCGCCGCGCGGCCGGGGCGGGGGAGCGGCCGCGGCGGCGCTCGTCGCGGTTCGTCAACCAGGTGGTGCCGCACGACCTGAGCCCGGTGACCGACGAGATGCTCGCGGACCCGCCGCCCGGGGACTGGCTGAACTGGCGCCGGACCCGCAACAGCCACGGCTACAGCACGCTCGACCAGGTGACGCGCGGCAACGTCGCCGATCTGAAGCTGGAATGGTCGATCTCGGTCCGGCCGGGCAACCACCAGACGACGCCGCTCGTGCACGACGGCGTCATGTTCCTGGCCCATCCGGGTAACGTCGTCCAGGCGCTCGACGCGGCGACCGGCGACGTCATCTGGGTGTACCGCCACCGGCTGCCGGAGGACGCCCGCGCCGGCGCCACGCGCACCCTGGCGCTCTACGGCGACAAGCTGTTCCTCGCCACGGCCGACGCGAACCTGGTCGCGCTCGACGCGAAGACCGGCGAGGAAGTGTGGAAGACGGTCAAGACCGACTACACGCAGGGCTTCCGCCAGAACGCCGGCCCGGTCATCGCCAACGGGGTCGTCATCACCGGCACGAACGGCTGCGATCGCTACACGGAGCAGAGCTGCTTCATCACCGGCCACGATCCGGACACCGGCGAGGAGCTGTGGCGGACGTCGACGATCGCCCTGCCGGGCGATCCGAACGACGCGTCGTGGGGCGACACGCCGCCGTATCTGCGGGCGGGCGGCGACGCCTGGATACCCGGGAGCTACGACCCGGAGCTCGGCCTCTTCTACATCGGCACGGCGCAGGCGAAGCCGTGGGTCGCCTCGAGCCGGGGCATGACAACGCGCCAGGACGCGCTCTACACCAACTCGACGCTGGCCCTGGACCCGAGCACCGGACAGGTGCACTGGTACTTCCAGCACGCGCCGGGCGAGACGCTCGACCTGGACATCGTGTACGAGCGGGTGCTGGTGGACGCCGGCGACGACAAGTGGCTCTTCACCATCGGCAAGGACGGGATCCTCTGGAAGCTCGACCGGCGGACCGGCGCGTTCGTCGACCTGCGCGAGACGGTCCACCAGGACATCTTCGAGACGGTCGACAAGGCCACGGGCGAGCTGACCTACCGCGAGGACCTGCAGGACATCGCGATCGGCCAGCGGGTGTTCGCCTGTCCCAGCCTGCTGGGCGGCCACAACTGGCAGGCGTCGGCCTACCATCCCGGCACCGGCGCGCTCGTGATTCCGCTGCACCAGGCGTGCATGCACCTGACGGGCCGCGCGGTGGAGTTCATCGAGCTGGGCGGCGGGTCGGCCGGCCGCTACGAGCTGCTCGAGATGCCGGGCAGCAACGGCAACGTCGGGAAGCTGGCCGCCTACGACGTGCGGACGATGGAGGAACTCTGGAGCCACGAGCAGCGCGCCGCCTTCCTGACGTCGACGCTGACGACGGCCGGCGGCCTCGTCTTCGCGGGCGACGGCGACCGCTACTACCGGGCGTTCGACATCGAGACGGGGGAAATCCTCTGGGAGACCCGCCTCATGGCCGCGGCGCACGGCTACCCGATCACCTACGAGGCGGGCGGACGGCAGTTCCTCGCCGTCCCGGCGTCGCTGGGGGGCGCGTTCCGGACCCTGACCGCGCAGCTCAGCCCGGAGATCTACCAGCCGGAGGGAGGGAACGCGCTGTACGTCTTTGCGCTGCCAGAAGATGATTAGGGTCCGCAGTAGTCCCTAGGCAGCCAGGAAATCCTTATTTTACGGGGTTATTGCGCGGTATACGTCTAGCTGCAGCCAAGCACGGTTCGCCAGTTCCAGACCCTAACGTGGTATAATCGTGGGACGCAAACGCAGCCCAAATCCACATGGCAGGACGCCTCCGAGTCAAGCAAATCCCGACCCTGCGCCCGGGCCGCCACGGCGACGGCGGCACCCTCTACCTCGTCGTCGAGCCCGGCGGCCGCAGCCGCCACTGGGTGCAGCGATTGACCGTCGACGGCAAGCGCCGCGACCTCGGGCTCGGCGGCTATCCGTACGTCGGGCTCGCCGAGGCGCGCGCCGCCGCCTTCTCCAACCGTCAGCTGGCGCGCCGCGGCGGCGACCCCATGGCGGCCCTTCGGCCGTCGCGGGTCCCGACCTTCCGCACGGCATGCGAGCGGGTCGCCGCGGCGGCGACGTGGAAGGGTCATGGGCCGGCGGACCGGCGGCGTGCTCTGGAGCGCTACTGCGGCTCGATCCTGGACCGGCGCCTCGACCAGATCCGCCGCGCCGACGTGATCGCCATCCTCGCCCCGCTGATGGCGGAGAAGCGGGCCATGGGGTCGAGGCTGCACGGGTGGGTCCGCGGGGCGCTGGCGTGGGGCGTGGCCCGCGAGCACATCGAGTTCAACGTGGCCGACGGCATCGGCGCGGCGCTGCCCGCGGCTCGCAAGGGGAAGAAGCACCACCCGGCGCTGCCCTACGCCGAGGTGGGCGCGGCGTTGGAAGCCATCGCGGCGTGCACGGCAACCGATGCGCTGAAGATCTGTCTCCGGTTCATCATCCTGACTGCCGTTCGCTCGGGTGAGGCGCGCGGCGCCACGTGGAGCGAGATCGATCTGCAGGGCGCGGAGTGGCGCATTCCGGCCGAGCGCATGAAAGCCGGCCGCGAGCATCGCGTCCCGTTGTCTTCGGCGGCGATGGATACGCTGGAACGTGCCAGAAGCCTGGACAGTCCGGCCGGCTGGTGCTTCCCGGCCCCGGCGCGCGCCAGTCGTCAGATGCACGCGACGACGCTGGCGCAGGTCATGCGGCGGCTGTACGGCGGGCGCTGCACGGTGCACGGCTTCCGCTCCTCGTTCCGCGACTGGGCGAGCGAGCAGACCAGCGTGCCGCATGCGGTGGCCGAGGCGGCGCTGGCGCACCAGGTAGGCAGCGCCGTCGAGCGGTCGTACGCCCGGTCGGACCTGTTCGACAAGCGTCGTGGCCTGATGGACCGGTGGGCAGAGTATGTGACGAAGTAAGCCGTTCTTCCCTCGCGTCGTTCGCGATGAACCCCGAGGCCGGGACGCCACCTGCACCGCGCAGCGCCCTTGGCCGGCCGGGTCGAGGAGAGCCATGCGGCGAGCCGCGTGGTGGTGCAACCGCACCCGGGTTGCAGCCGATGCGCATGCGATCCGGCGCACGGGCCATCGGCGCGGCAACAGACCGCGCGCGCGGTTCGCATCACGCCTGCGGCTTGTTCTCCTCGGCCTTTTCCGCACGGCGCGAGGCCCAGTAGTTGCGCATCCGCTCGGCCACCGCCTTGCGCTGTTCCTCGGTCATCGCTCGCTTGCGCCTCCCGACCACCTTGACCGCCTTCTTCCCGCCGCGAGCGGCGGCCGGCCGCGCGTTTCCTTCGATTGCCTCGATGGCGCGCTGTATGGCGACGAGTTGGTTCTTCAGCGACCGCTCCTCATCGCGCAACGCGTCCAGGATTTCGATCCTCGGCATCGTGACCTGCTCCCCTCGAGTGACCCGCCGCCGCATCGCGCCCGCCACTGGAAACGCTTGCCGTCCCCGGCCGGCGCACCGCCGAGATGGCCGCTGCGGCGTTCGGCGGCCGCGCTCCCCTTCCGTCCGGCCGTCCTCTGGCCGACACCATCGTAACCGGATCCCGGCGGCGGCCCCGGAGACAGCGCGCTCGATGCTGGTGCGCGCCGCCGCGCGTGTCCGCCCACGGCGGCTGCGCGCGACCGGCTGCGCGCAGAAACACCGCCGGTCAGCGTCCCTTCCCATGTCGTGCACCCGTTGACGTCGCCGCCCTCGACCACAGCAGGCTGTCCGGCTGGACAGGACAGTCGACCGTTCTGCGCCGCCTGCCGGGTCAGTCCGGTCGCCGAGGATCTATCGGACGACCGCGATGATGCCATCGGTGAGCGTGAGAACCCTGTCACCCAGCACCTCCTGCGTCCGTCCGCAGGATCTCGGCGTGGGGTTGAAGCGAAGGTCGCATGACCGAGGCAGGACGCTCGGAGACTCTTCTTGGGACTTGTACCCCGGCGGTCCTTTTCCGGCGGTGACCAGGCCGCTGTCCATGACGCCGGCACCTGCAAACGGTAGCGGAAGCGCGCGCACAACGCGCGCCCCCGGATGCCGTGCACCCGGCCGTCGCAGGCAGGACGCAGAATGTAGGTTCACGCCCGCCGCATCTCCATGCAATTGCCACGGTGCAGTCCCTTGCGATCATGCGCATGTCACTTGAGTCTGAGACTCTATAGGTGTTGCCCGCCTGCGCCGCTTCTGCAGGCCGAGTTGTGGCCGCGCTGCGGCTACGGCATTCGGCATGTGCGCATGGCGGGAGCAGGTGGCTGCAGAGTTGAGTCTTGACATGATGGGTTCACCGTGTTTGCCGAGCCGACAGGGGGTGTTCGCGGCCGTGGCGTTTCTTGTGGCGTGCGAAGGTGGCGGACCAGCCGCGCCGACCACGCCACCAGTCGTCACGGCGCCGCCCCCAGCCGCGGTATCCGTCGTCTTCGAGCCCACGACGGCGCGCGTGGGCGAGGTCATCTCCCAGACCTACGAGCTGTCGCGCGGCCTGGATCGCGCCGTCGATATCTGGACCGAAGTAACCCCGCCCGTCGGCGACCGCTACGAAAACGGACCGCTGACCTTCCCGGCCGGGCAGACAGTTCTGCTCTTCTCTACCGGCTATCTGGGTGAACAGCACGTGGGGGATTGGGCCATGCGGATCATGGGCGAACGGCTGCCGGAAGGCGTCGTGCTCGGCAGCCCGTCGTCCGCCACCTGGTCCGTTCTCCCGTAGTGACGGGAAGCCCGGAAGGCGCCGGTTGTCGGGCTGCGGCGCCCCGGCGCGACTGGGGGGTGGGGTATGGTGACGGTCTCTTCGCGAACGCGACGGGTCGTCTTGTCGGCGATGGTCATGCTGGCGTCGACCGCCGGGTCCGCGGCGGCGCAGCACAACGTCCTGCCGGATACCGGCGGGCGCGTGTACGGCTTGGTCGGCGGCGGGTTCGGCGACGGCACGTTCGTTGCGACCGGCGCCGGCGCCGGGCTGCGCCTGACACCGCATCTCGGCCTGGACCTCGAGCTGACCCACCTGTCGGGGTCGGGCCGGCCCGAAGAGGTTGCGGCCGCGGATCCGTTCCCTGGCATTTCGGTGTTCAGCACCACGAACGCCGCCTTCGACGACTATTCGTTCCTCGACCATGGCGCGGATGACCTGTTTCCCTCCATCCGCTTCGAGCACCACGGCAGAGACGTGACCACGCTGCTGACCAAGCTGACCGTCGAGTTTCCGGTCGCAAGCGGGTTCCTGTTCCCGTACCTCACCGGCGGGGGCGGCGTCGGTCGCGTCAGCGAACGCCACAGCATCGCTGTCGATGTCGATCCGTTCCCGTTGATTCCGTTGGACAAGAATCAATCGACGGTTGCGGATGACGCCGTCTCCTGCGCCGGCTCGTGTCTCCATTTCAGCGACGTCGGGGTCTACGGCCCACTCGCGTCCTCCGAGATCGGACTCGCCCTCGTGCTCGGCGGCGGGGTCGACGTGCGGCTGTGGCGCGGATTCGGCGTCGGCGTCGACATCCGATGGCTACGGGTCCTCCGAGCCTACGGCGCCCTCGACACGGCCCAGGCGACCGCACGGGCCAGCTACCGGTTCTGACACCGACCGCATGGTGCCGGCAGCCGGCACCGTCAGGAAGGCGGAACCAGAACGAACCCTGGGGCTGGGCCAGCCGTCTACGGATCATGGAGGCCAGCCCGACAACCCGCATCCCGCTCGTCTGTCGACCGCGCTGGCCGGAGAGGAACTCCATGTCAACTCGTGCACTCTGGTCTCTACTTGCCGCGATTGGTCTGCTCTGTTTCGTTGGAGTCGTGGCCGCACAGGACACCGCCTCCGAGCCGTGGCTGCACGTGCAGGTTTCCAGCGAGGGTCATGACGATCGTGGCGACGGCGGCGACGGCGACAGTCACGGCCGCCACGGCGACGGTCGGGGCGATGGCCGCCATGACGACGATGACGACGGCGACGGTCGGCACGATGGCCGGCACGACGGCGATGGCCGGCATGCCCACGGTGACGATGACGACGGTCGGGGCGATGGCCGGCATGCCGACGGTGACGACGACGGCGGCGATGAGGGAGCGGACTTCGCCGCCAACATCAACCTCCCGCTGTCGGCGGTCGGGCCGCTGCTCAGCCTGGTCCCGCACGGCGCCATGTCCGACCGGCTGCTCGACCTGACTGGAGAGGAGGTCAACGTCGGCGCGATGCGCGATCTCTGGCGCGCTATCGCAGGTGTCGGCGAGGCGGAGTTCGTGGCCGTCGACGGCGACGACGAGACGGTGCGCGTCGCGCGCAAAGGTGATCAGATCAACGTGCAGGTGGAGGAGTGCGACGAGGACGGCGGCGAGGTCGTTGACATCCGGGTCCCGGTCGCGGTCGTCGACGCGCTGTTGTCAGGAGACGGCGAGGCCCTCAACGTACACGCGGCGGTCGAGCAGCTCGGCAAGCTGCGCGGCGATATCGTCCGTGTGAGCGGGGGCGAGCATCAGGTGCGCGTCTGGATAGACGAAGTCGCGCAGCCCGGCAATTGAAACCGTCCCGGCGGAGGCACCCCAGGGCCGCTCCCTACCGCGGGGCGGCCCCGTCCTCCCGGGCTCTTCATCAGAAGCCGAAGTCCGGCCGTCCCGCCTCCCGCGCCCCCCATGGCCGGCGCCGCCACCAGGTAGAGGGTGAGGCCGGCGCCCGTGCCGACCCAACCGGCCGTGGTTCTGTGCGACCGTCCGCGCGCACGGTGACTTGCTGAAAGCACGCCGAATCCGCCCCGTCCTGGTTCGCAACGGTCTACGACATCCAGAGAGCGAGCGAGGTCGATCCGCGGAGTCTCGAGATCGCGGTCAACACGATTCCGCACGAGGGGCTCGCCACGCTGGCCCTGGATTGGATGGTCGGGTACGGCCGCGTCGGAAGCAGGGCGCACGAGCGCCTGCGGGGGATGCCGGAGGACGAAGAGAAGAACCACTACGCGCTGGGCAGAGCCGGTGCCGGCACGATCCTGCGAGCCGCCTGCGAGCGGCTGCGGATCGGGGTCGCGACCGACCGGATCGTCGTCGAAGCGGTGACCAGAGGCAAGGACCGGCGCGCCGCATGAGGAGGAAACGACCGGGCCACGCAGTGGCGAACGGCGGACGCGCAGCCAGAACCTCCCCTTGATGATCGCGACGAGACCCCACCGGGCAACCGAGAGCCGGCCTGGTTGGGAGCGCAAACCGGATGACCTGCGAGCGGTAGTTTCGACAGGGCGGGCAAGTCGACGGGGAACGAGCGGAAGCGACCTTGCCCTGAGCGGACGCCATCGGCCTGTCAGCCGCCGGTCCCGTGTGCAACCGACAGCCGGTGGCTCACGACTGGCTGCGCGCAGAGACGCCGCCGGTCAGCGTCTCTTCCCGGTTCGGTTGTTCCCCGCGCGCGGACGGGTCTCGATGTAGTTCTGCACCTCGTCCTCGTACCAGCCGGTCGCCTTGGGCCCGATCCTGATCGACTGCGGGAAGATCCCGCGTTGCTGCAGCGCGTAGATCGACGAACGCGACAGCCCGGTCGCCTCCTTGACGTCCTTCAACCGAAGAATCCGCCTGGTCATCCCGTACCTCTTTCTGATGGCCGCGGCCCAGTCCGGCGGCGGTGTGAAGTATTCGGAACGGCGGTCACCGGAGACCGCGCTCCACGGCCCTGCTGCCGGTTGGAAGTCCCTGCACTGCAAGGGAGGAACTCGTCGCAGGGCGCGATAGCTCCGGGGATGCCGGCCGCGTCTGTGCAGCGGCGCGAGACGGTGGCGGGCGAGCGTCCGAGGCTGCAGGGCGCAGTTCGCCATCGACATGCGGCTGCTGCCGCCACCGGCGATGCCTCGGGATAGCGCGCCGGGGGCTTCGTCGTCGACGACGAGACCTCCGGCGACACGCTCGCCGGCTCGCACACCGTCCCGGCAGATACGTCCGGGACCGCCGGCGGCTCGTCAGCCGCCGAGGCGGGCGGCAGCACTCGATGCGACCCGGAGGTCGACCACGACTCGCCCCTCGCCTCGCGGCGCACCGGCTCGCCGGAAACGCCGGGCGCCGAGAATCACCGACGCGTGGGCCGAGCAAGAAGCCATCCGCGAGATCGTGGTGTTCCCTGCACGAGCACGGCGCAAGCACCGCGCGCGGTGCAGATTCTCAAGACCTGCGGCAACGACGCGGTCGAGGTCGTCAGCGGGAACCCCTACCTACCGGCTCGCGCGGGCCATCCGCGGGATCGGGTTCAAGCTCGCCGACACGATCGCGATGAAGCCGGGCGTCGAGAAGGCGGCGACCACCCGGGTACGTGCCGGCGTCGGCTACGTGCTCGACGAGACGACGAAGAAGGGACCCTGCGGACTGCCCGTCGACGAGCTCCGCCCGCTGGCGGCCGCGCTGCTCGAAGTCGACGAGCCTGATCCGCACCGCGCTCGACCTCGAGCTTGGGTTGTCTGCGGGAAGGGGGAATCCTGCGTTGCGGTTGAGGACGTGCTCCACCGAGACGCTGCACCGACGCGCCGGTCGAGGCCGAACGCCAGATCGAAGCCCCGCATCCGCCGAGCGGGGTTCCGCCCGCGCTCCGGCGTGAACTGGAGCACCTGCTCACGAAACGGTCGACGCCGGCGTGACGCCGTTCGTCTGGCTCCGGCAGTTCGAGCCGGGCAGCAATTCCGCTGACGCCAACCGGCTGCTGGACCGCCTCCGAGCGGAGCGGCCTCCAGGTCCGCCACCAAGTGAAACGACCCGTTCGCCGATACCGAGTCGAACACCTCGCGCGCCGAGCAGGTCGTCCTGACGGTCGCACCGAGAAGAACGACCCGGCACCGCCACCGACACCACACGTCCCCGAGAAGCCCGCCCGTACCGGTCGCACCGAGCAGTTCCGGCAACCGAGTCGAACACCTCGACGCGCCGAGAAGCTCGCCCTCACGAACGCCGCCGAGCGGTGCGGCCCCGGATCCAGCACCACGCCTACGCCTCCCCGGGCCGGCGCGCCTCCCCGAGTCGGCGCGCAAGCAGCCACGGACCCGGAGGGGGAACCCACCACGAACGACAATTACTCCAGCGAACGCGGGCGGACGGGCGGAACACGGGCGGGCAAGGCAACGCCTGTGCATTGCTGCTCCCCGGCTCCCACGCCACCCGTCTGCAACCCCGAATCCGCGACGCTGCGGGCCTGACGGCCCCACCTTCAATCCGGCCCGTTCGGGCCATTCCCGCATCGGAGGACACGACCCATGCCCATCAAGGACCTGCTGCGCCCGGACCAACTGGCTGCGCTGAAGCGCTTGCGCAAGCGGATCGCGAACCGCACGGCCATGCGCCGCTACCGCTCGGACCCGGCCTACTACCGCCGCCTGTGCGCCGGCGTCGACCTGCCGCTCGAATCCGGCACCTGCGGCCGTCTGGTGAACCGCTCGAGCGGCGAGCGCTGCTACCGCTGCTGGCAGCGCCGCCAGTGGCTGTTGAACCACGCGATGACGCCGTACGAGATCGCCGTCGCGGGCACGCTCGCCGACGAGCTCGAGCACGACGTCGCCGACCGCGAGCACGAAGACGACCCGCACACCGACGCCATCGTTCCCCTGCTCGACGCCGTCGACGACATGCTCGTACCCACCGATCCCTGCCTGCGCTGGTAGCGCCGGCGACGCCACTGCTGGCGACGCCCGGGCGGAACATCTCGTCCGCCGCGGCGAGCGAGCGGGGGCGCTCAGAGGCGCGCTGTGGGACTCGGGGATTCCGCTTGACCTTGGCGTAGGATTCCGTCCCTTCCCGCAAACAACCCTCGAGCTGTCCGACGGCGCCCTCGTCGCCGACACGGTGGTCGACACGCCGTGCGCGTTCCTCCCGGTGAGTTCCGGGAACGCGCCGATCTCCGCGGATCTCCCGCCCGCGAAAAAGATCGGTCGCCGGGGGAACCAGACACCCAGTTCCAGCGTCTAAAAGGCCGTCCGGCACCGAGTAGTACAACACTCGGTACCGGAGCCCGTTTTTCCCGCTCAAATCCTGACCGTCCGCCGACCCCGCCGCTGGCCTTCCCTACCGCTCAGCCCAGCTTCCCCCGCCCCTCGACGACCGCGGATCACGCGCCCTGGGCACACTTGCCCAGCGGTCCGAACGCGGCCCGTCCGAACGGGGTCCACGCAACGGACCCCGCCACATTCGGGTTCTGGTACTCCCCGCGCGGCGCCAGGCCCGCACGTCATGCCAGATCTCGTAATCGTCGAATCGCCGGGAAAGACCCGCAAGATCGCCCAGATCTTCGGCTCGGGCCAGATGCAGCAGGCGGCCTCGTCGCGCCTTAAGCTTGTCGGTGTCGGACGCGATGGCGATCGCGCAGAAGCTCTACCAGGCGGGGAAGATCACCTGCCTGCGCTCGGATGCGGTGATGGTCGCTCCCGAGGCCCAGGTCGCGGCGCGCAGATGGCTGACGGCCGCGTTCGGCGAGGGAGCCGTGCCGGCCGAGCCGCCGCGCTACGAGTCGAAGGAAGGCTCGCAGGAGGCGCACGAGGCGATCCGGCCTACCGACCCGGCGGCCGGCGGTCTGGTCGCCCAAGAAGGCGAGGCGGTCGGCCGCGAAGAAGGAGTCTTCCGAGAAGGCGGCGTCCGAGCAGGCCGCTGCCGACCAGCGGCTGCAAGTCGCGTTGCGGGTCGTGCGGCGGGGCGCAGCAACGCTGGAAGGTGGCCGGAGGCTATGTGCAGCTGTGTGCGGCGTGGCCCGCGTTCGGGGGCGTGGCGTTCGAGGCCGGGCGGCGTCCGGCGGGCCGGGCGGCGGCGTCCGGGCCGGATCGGCGGCTCGGCGCGGTTGAACCCGGCGGGTCGACTTTCGCCCTCGGGGCCTGCGGCTGGCGTCGCGAAATGCGCCATTTTTCTGGAAATTTTTAAGCAAGTGCAAACGGCACCATTGTGGTGCATTTCTCGACCGTCAGGATATTGACTCCCTATGAACGTTGAGCGAGATTCCTGTAGACGTACCAGAGACTTGGGTCTGTAGACCCAATCCCAGGAAAAAATTTAGCAAGTGAAAATTTCGCTTTTTTTCGTAAAACGTACTCTCCGGGTGACAGGTGCCCTGTTCGGACTTTCGCCCCTGCGGAAGCGGCGTTTCCGGACTCGCGGGGTCCACGAGAACAGCAACGGCACGATCCGGGTCGAGAACGTTGCGTGGACGCCCCCGCCCCGGGCGCTTCTGCGCACCCCGGATACGCTACGACCGCGACGCGCTGGCGCCGAGAGCCTCGACCATCCGGATCTCCCTGGAGCTTCCCCAGCACCTCGACGGCACCCGGCATGCCTTCGACTATCGCAAGACGGAAGACCTCCGAACGGTTAGAGCCGTACCGCGCCGCAAGATCGTCGCAAGCCTTGACGGCCGCCGCCGCCAGGAACACGACCACGCGCTTCATCCGCATGAAAACCTCACCACGCCATGACGAGATCCGCCCCGAATCTCCAAAAAAAGTGCACCACGGTTGCAACGTTCAGGAAAAATCGGCGACCGAACCGCGCGACCGCCGTTTCGACTGGGGTCAAGATCGAGTTCGTTCGTGGGTCCACCAAGCCTGCCCCAGTCCCGGAAACGCCCGGAGCCCGAAAGGGCAATTGGTGAACGCCCACCGATGGAACCCCCGCGGCCCCAGTAACGCCACCAGCTTCCCGAAAAAGCCCCTCGCATCAGCCTCAAGCCTACGGAACCGAAGACCGGACACGCCCGGCAGGCACACGCCAAATGACTGCAAAAAAGCGACTTGTAAGCGAATGCAGCCGAACGGACACGCGCCGAGACGACGTCCTCACCGACCGCTCCGAAGAGCCCTGAACGAAAACGCAAAAACAGTGCAACATTTCACCGTACGTTCACCCGCAGAGGCACTGTCGTGCAGGCGTCCAGAGTTCAGAAATCCAGATGGGTGAGCGACCCCGGTTCCGGCGTCGCTCACCCAGTGTTTTTCCCTGCGGGAAGGCTGGACCCGGCGGAGCCGGCAAAGTGGTGCACAAATGGTGAACAGAAGGTGAACGGTTCGCATCGCTCCGCGATCGGTGGGTCAGCAGCGGTGAACGATCGGCGAAAAATCCGCCCCGGCCCCCAAGCAAGGGGGGTTCGTCAGGCCAAGCAGGAAGTCGGCCGACACCCGCAACGCTTGCGCAGCTCTTCTCAGCCTGTGCACGCATCGAGCCGCGGCCGTTCTCGAACTTCGAGACCCTGGAGTGGTCGAACCTTCGCCGAGTGCGGCAGCGAGCTCGGACTGGTTCAGCCCGGCCTGCTCTCGGCAGCGCGCGAGTCGCTTGCCGAGGTTTCTGGCCTCCACCCGGCATCGTCGGCGTCCCGCTCGCTCTCGGCGTGGTTCCCTTCTTCGATTCTTCCCGTGTGTGGCACTGATCGGCCGAAAGCATGGCCCCAGTTCGCTTCGACATGGCCCCAGTTCCGACCCTTCGCGATGGCCCAGTTCTCGATTCAGGGGTGAAGCCTCCTGAGTTCGGTCCTCATCGAGCCGCAGATCACCAACGCGAACGAAACGCCTCGAGCGATCTGAGCGATCTGAGAGACACGACTCAACCGTCAACACGGCGACCAGCGAGGTCACCGGCGACGCCGATGCGGCACAACCTGCGGCGCGTCGATGCGACCATCTCGTAGCGGGGGAAACCGGGCGGAGATCCCGTCGAAGCAGACGCGCCGCCGTGGCCAGCGACGTCGCTCGCGCGGTCACGCGCACGCTCTCGTCCACGACGCCCGTCGAGCTTGAGCAAATGCGGGCCGGCACGGCATGCTTCGCCGCAGATGTCCACGCGCGTTCGCCGGGAAGCCGACCAAGCACAACCCGATCGCGGACGGCGAAGCAACGTTCGGACGCCGGTTACTCGGACATCGGCGGCAGGTCCGGCTACGCCGGGTCCCGGTTGACCAGCGCCTTCAGTTGCATGCCGGGCGTGAAGTACGCGACGTGCTTCGACGGCACCTCCACCCGGTCGCCGGTCCTGGGGTTGCGGCCCCGGTGCGGCTCCCGACGCCGGAGACGGAAGCTGCCGAAGCCGCGCAGTTCGACCTTCTCGCCACGGCGCAGCGTTTCCACGATGCTGCCGAACACGGTGTCGACGACGATCTCGGCGCGCCTCTTCGTCAAACCGGCCACCGCGGCCACCTCCTTGATGAGCGCCGCCTTCGTCAGGCTGCCGTCGATCATGGGTTCGCCTTGTCTTGCCGCCAGGGCATCGGCAGGTCTCTCGGCGCTCGGTGATCCGCACCCCGGGGCGTCCCGCGACGCAGACCCTGCCGCGGCGCCCCGGGTTTGACCGAGCCATTTCCGAACCGCACCGGACCGCAGTTACGGGCTCAAGGGCCGGCCTATGCGCTGCCACTGCTCCTCGAACGCATCCACGGCGTACTGCTTGAGCGGTAGCCAGTACGCCTGTTTTCCGCCGCGGTTGCGAACCGCCAAGGCCCGCACCTCGTGGGGCAGCAAGATGTACGCTCGCGGATGATCCGTGCCAAGCGAGTTCACGATGACCCAGAAGTCCCCCATGATCTTCTCGAGGTCGGTGCCCAGCGGAACCGTATCCGCCTTCGTCAGGCTCTTGACCTGAATGGTGCGCACGGTCCTGCCATCGACACTGAAGCAGACGGCGTCGATTCCACGGGTATTGCGCGCCGTCGGCATGACGTTCCAGCCGAGCGCGGAAAGCCTGTAGCAGGCGTAGTACAGACCGGTGTTCCCGACGATCCCTGTTGGCAGCTTCATCATTTCCCGGCACTCGCGGGGCGACGACACTCCGCGCTGCTACGGTCGGCGTCTGGAACCGCTCACCAGCCAGAGTCCGAGGGAGCCTTGCGCTGACCGCTGATCGAATCCTAACGCCACGGCGCCGCCGCCGTCAGATCGGCATGGATCTCGTCGACGGCCACCAGCGGCCCGCCGTTGCCGGCCGCCTGCGCCGCCGAGGAGACAAACCACCCGCGCGAACTGGTCGAGGCGGCGCTGGCCCACGTCGTCCAGAACAAGGTCGAGGCGGCCTACGCCCGGTCGGACCTGTTCGAGCGCCACCGGCAGTTGATGGCCGATTGGTCCGCCTATGTCGTCGGCGGTACCGGGAGCGACGGCTGATGGTCGCCCATCTTCGGGAGCGCGCGGACGCGCTCGTCCGGGTCGGCTGGACCCGGCGAAAAGCCGAATGGCTGGCACTTGTCTGCCTCCACAGCGGCGTGTTCCTCCGCTCCCAGCACCTCGCCTTCATCGGCTGGACCAATCCCGCACTCGCGCACCGTTTCGTTCGCCAGTGCCGCCAGTACGCCGTCGAGCAGCCGTGGAACGGCTCGCTGCTCCGGGTCTGCCGGATCGCCGCACGGCGCATGTACCGGGTGCTCGGGGTCGAGTACGCCCGGCACCTCCGGCCCGCCGCGCCGGAGGTCGTGCTGCGGCGGCGGCTGGCGCCCCGCGAGGATCTCGAACGCGAGATGATGCGCGACGCGCTCGGCCGAGACGGGAGCGTCGCCCGCGCCGCCAGCGAGATGGGCGTCACCCGGCAGGGCCTCTCGAACCTGACGGCCCGCCTCCAGATCCACCGCTTCCACCCGACCCGCGAGCGGTCCTCGCACGCTCCTTCCCGGTAGTCCACGTCGGCCCGGCGCGGCCGGCGAACGCAGAAACTGCGACGCCGACACCCTTCCTGGAAGGAGCAATTTTGCCGCGAGCGACCCCACCGATGCCTGTGACAGAGGAACCCCCGTTGCGCCGCAAGACCAGAGGTTTTCGGGGGGTCGCTCCCGGCGTTACGGGCGGCGCAATACGGAGCCGGTCGCTCGTGCCCAAGACCGATCCGTGCAGCAAAGACGGGGCGCTGCGTTGCCGCGATCCGGTTGGCGCGATGTGACTCGGAACGTGACAGGAGGGCATCCTCCCAATCACACGCGGGCGCGGCGAATCGAGGTTGCCACAGTGGCCGCCGCGGGCTCGAAGCGGAGTGCGGCGCGCCGTCCCGCGCCGGTGGCGTGGTCATCAGCGAACCGCCGCTCGTGCGGTGCGGTAGCCGAGACCGGGCTGGTTGAAGCTGCAGGCAGGCTTGGCCGCGCGGTCACCGAGCTTGCGCCGCAGCTTCCTGCCAGCCAGCCGGCAGGACCCGAGCCCGTTCGCTGTCGCGTTGTCCTCCATGACCCGCTGGCTATTGAGGTCTCTGCTGCGGCGTGCACGGAACTACCGCTCGTCGGCCCTGGGCATGCGGTAGCCGACGCCGCGCTCATTGCGGACGTAGGCCGGGTCGGCCGCGTCGTCGCCCAGCTTGCGGCGCAGACCCTTCACCATGGCGCGCACCAGCTTCGCGTCGCCGGGACCGAAGTCCCGCCTGCCCCATGCCTGGCGCAGCAGCGACTTGTACGTCACGGCTCGACCGGCGTTGGTCGAGAGCACGCGGAGCACCTCGAACTCGGTAACCGTCAAGGTCACGGGCCGCCCGGCCACGGTGACGCGGCGTTCCTCGTAGTGGATCGCCAACTCCCCCAGCAGGAAGGGTTGCGGCTCGGCCCGCCGGCGCAGAGCCGCCCGCACCCGCGCCGTCAGCTCCGACGGAGAGAAGGGCTTGACGATGTAGTCGGTGGCTCCGGAATCCAGCGCCCTGACGATGGTCTCGTCCCGGCCGTAGGCCGAGATGAAGATGACCGGCAGGTCCTCGAGCTCGGGCATGTCCGCCATCAACTCGATGCCGTCGGTCCCCGGGAGCTTCAGGTCCATCAGGACGAGCTGCGGCTTGTGCGTGCTGATGAGGCCGGGCAGTTCCTCCGGGTCGCCGGTCACGATCGGGGCGTAGCCCGCCCCGGTGAGAGCGTCCCGAACGTACCGCAGGGTCTGCGGGTCGTCGTCCACCACGAGGATGCTCGTCCGGTCCTTCCCCTTGCGGGGCTCGCGACGGCCGCCCGGAGCGGAGCCCGTTGCGCCGGCGGCGTCCTCGGCCACCGGCAGGGTGAACGTGAACCGGGTCCCGCGCCCCGCTCCCTCGCTCTCGGCCCGGATGCGGCCGCCGTGCGCCTCCACGAGTCCCTTGCAGATCGCCAGGCCCAGGCCGTAGCCGCCGCGCCCGCGCTCCCCGTTGCCGGCGGTCGCGCCGGCATGCTTGCGGAACAGATGCGGCAGCCGGTCCGCCGGCACCCCCCGGCCCTCGTCGGTCACCGAGATGGCCACGTGGACGCCGTCGCGCGCCGCGGCGACCAGGATGGGGGACGCCTCGGGGGAATGCCTCGCCGCGTTGGAGAACAGGTTGCCGAGGACCTGCGCGATGCGCGCCCGGTCGGCCATCACCCGCGGCAGGTCCTCCGGCAGGTCGATGCGCACGGCGCGGCTGCCGGCGCCGCTCAGGAAGGTGTTGCGCGCCTGGTCCACCAGCGCGGCGACCTCGGTCGGCTCGGGCGCCACCGACAGCGTGCCCGTCACGATGCGCCCGTGGTCGAGCAGGTCGCCGATCAGGCCGCGCATGTGGTCGGCCTGGTCGTGGATGATGCGGTAGAACTCGCGCCGTTCGGCCGGGTCGAGCTCCGGTGAGGATTCCAGCAGGGTGGCGGCCGAGCCCTTGATGGAGGTGAGCGGCGCGCGCAGCTCGTGGCTCACCGTACCCAGGAACTCGGCGCGCAGGCGCTCGATCTCCTCCAGCGGCGCCAGGTCCTGCAAGGTCACCACGAGCGACTCGACCGCGCCGTCGGCCGACTGGATCGGCGTGGCGTTGACCAGCATGGTGACGCTGCGGCCGTCGGGGTCCGAGAGCGTGATCTCCTCGGCGCGCACCGTCTCGGCCCGGCGCAGCTGCTCGGCCAGCGGGAACTCCGCCAGCGAGACCTCGCGCCCGTCGGCCCGCCGGCAGGTGACTACCTCCAGCAACTCCTCGACGGGCCGCCCGGGCATGTTCAGGGCGGCGACGATCCGCCGCGCCTCCCGGTTGAACGACGCGGGCTCGCCGGTCCGGCCGTCGAGGACGACGACGCCCACCGGCGAGGTCTCGATCAGCGTCTCCAGGTCGGCCCTGGCCCGCCGCTCGTCCCGGTGCGTGCGGGCGTTGGCGATGGCCGTCGCCGCCTGCGACGCGAACAGGACCAGAACCTCCTCGTCGGCGCTCGTGAACTCCTTGCCGCCCTCCTTCTCGCCGAGAAAGAAGTTGCCGACGTGGACGTCTCGGTGCCGCATCGGCGTGCACTGCATCGCCTCTGACACCATCACCTCCGACGAGAAGCCGAGCTTCCGGACATAGGCCGGCAGGTCGGCCACCCGCAAGGGCTCCCGCAGGTCCCGGAAGTGCTCGAAGAGCCGCGGTCCGTCGGGCCACGCGGCCATTTTGGCGTGCTGTTCCGACGCCATGCCGGCAGTGACGAAGTCCTGCGGCTGCCCGGCGTCGTCGACGATCGCGACCAGGCCGTAGCGGGCGCCGGTCAGCGCGCGGGCGCTGTCGACGATCTCCCGCAGGACGGTCTCGAGGTCGAGGCTGGCGCTGACGCGCAGGACGGCTGCACACAGGTTCGAGATGCGCGCCTCGAGCGTCTCGATCCGTTGCCGCAATTCGCCGGGACTCTCCTTCACTACCCCCTCCTTGCCGGACGTGGCGCCCCTTGAGCGAGGCGGCCTGCGAAGGGCAGGCGGCGCCGTTTGCGGGCCGTCAACGCCGCAGCATACTGCATACTCGCGAAATCTTCACAAATAGTGACCCTTCCGTCGCCCACATATCACAAATTATCTGGCATGCTTGCCGGTGTAGTGAACACGCTCTACTCGACTCTGCGCCGGAGCGGCACTGGGGCGGCTGCAGGGGACATCCAGGCGGGGCCGCTCGGTCCGCGCGGGAGACCGGTCACCTGCGCAGTTGCCTCTATCGGTTCGGGGCTGCCGCGAAGTTCACCAACGAGCGGTACGACCCCCTGCTGGACCGAAGAGCAGGAGCCAGGAGCATGGGAGTGGCATACCGAACATCCCGGAGATGGACTGGCGAGGTGTCTCGATGAGGACGGTAATCACGGCCGTCGTGCTCGCCGCAGCGCTCGGTGTCGTAGCGTCCGGCGGAACGCAGAGAAGGACACAAGACGGTTGGCAGGCGTTTTGCCTTTTCAACGGCGACTGGTTCGGTCGGTGTCGGGCTCTCAGTAGCCACGCCCAAATGGACCGAGCGTGGCATGACGAACAAGAACACGGCGGCGAGCGGACGGCGGACACTACGGCCGCGTGCACGTTGGACGTGGAGCCGTCGCCGGAACGTGAGAATGGCTGGCAGGCGTACTGCACACGCGGACATGACTGGTTCGGTTCGTGTCGGGCTCTCAGTAGCCACGCCCAAATGGACCGAGACCGGCACAACGAACAGCAGCACGGGGGCGAACGGTCCGCCGGCACTACCGCGGCGTGCGTGCCGCCGGCTGGCGGGCGATGAAGGCGGGCGCTACGGTGGTGTGCGAGACCAAGTGCCGGGCACGAGTTCGCAGGAAGCGGAGTGCCCGCTGCATTTGCGATCGACGACGGCGGGCTTTGGTATTCCGTCCAACCTCGTCTCGCGCCGGCCACGGACAAACGCGAACCGGCTGGCAGACCGATGCGCCGTTGCACCAATGCGGGTTGATAGGCCGTCAGGATCGGGATGTCCTGAGGTTTCCGTGAGCCTACACGCTTCACATGAAGAGGAGGTTGGCTAATGAATGACGCGAACAATGATTGTGGTGACTCTTCTTCCCCGGCGTGCCGGCAGGGCATTTATGTTTGTTCACAAGGAAGGCGTTTCATGCCGCGACCCACAACATTCGGATGCCTCGTCGCGTTGTTACTGTTGGCAGTGTCGATAGTGCCACGATCCGTAGTCGCGCAGGAAGGAGGCCCTTTTGTTCCCAACAGGTGGGGAAGCGCCGTAGCGCGTTTCGTGCCGTGGCTCCCACAGACCTGGATTCCGAGGACTATCGACGTGGAAACTGAGGAGTTTCGGGCCATCCGCAACAGGATTCGAGCAGGCCTGGAGCGTCAACGCACTCCATTCTCTAGCATAGATTTCGGCCGCGACGACCAGCGAGCTTACGATCGCATAGTGGAGAGGAATGACTTCGATGACTATACGATATACCAATTGTCTAGGGAAGTTGGGAACGGACACTGTGCAGACACTCGCTTTGTGAGGCTTGATGGGTATACCGCGGGGCGAAGGATGCTTCGCCATGACTTAGCCAGCGACAATGACACCCAGCAACAACTGCAGGTTTGGGAGCGGAGCGGTTACCAAATCGAATTTGAACTAGTCGGGTCTCATCTGACCACTCGTGCGGACGCTACAGACTGTAGCCGGCTCTACGCAAACTGGTACATCGTATTGCGTCAAGAAGCTCAGATGTTGGTTGACCGGTTGCAGCGTCTCGTAGAAGAAGAGCGCGATGTGTGGGTGGCGGACCAGTTACAGGCGCCGCTTCGCGCGGCCAATGCCAGAGCCGACGCCAAAACTAGAATTGAGGCAGTAATTGACCTGCTGTACGGGAATGCAGACGTTAGGGTCGTATACTATTCGTGCAACAATCCTGGCCATCGGTGGCTATTCGCGCGTAGGCCCCAGAGAAACACGGAGGAGATTTGGTCGGATTACGTTAGGGCGAGTTACGCGTTCGATGGCCAGTCGCGTTGTAGGCGGTTTCTTGACTTTGAAACAGCGTACGAAGACGCGGCATCATCGCAATGCCAAACAAAGGGGCGCGGTTGCGACTACATTCTTGACTGGCATCCTGACTTTTGACCCGTACTGGTCAAGTCTTTACATCGAGGCGGTCCACTTTATGCACTACAACTTCGCACGGATTCACCGGACGGTGCGGATGTCGCGCGCGATGGCGCTGGCGTAACTGAGACCGTGTGGAGCATCCGGGACATGGTCGCGGTGCTGGAAAGGCGGGAGGCGACGGCCGCCGCGTGAGGGAGGAGCGTACGGCAGGTCCCCCCCTTGGGCTTTTCCTGCGGCGCGTAGGTAGCCGAGGGTGGTCGGGTAGCTCAGCCATTCGGCTTTCGCCCGCACAGATCCGAGCGAGCGGCTTTCCCGCACTCGGATCCTCCCGAGGTTGAACGAGGCATCAGGCACGCACCGGGCGGGGGTGCGTGATGGACGGTAACGGAAGGGGGGAGCGTTCGAGCAACTGCTGGAAGCGGGGCCACGTGAGCCGCCGCTGGCTCCGGCGACGAAGCGCCCGGTACCAGCTCACGACGCAGCTCTTGGTAGAACCCGTTCATTGGGTGCCAGTTGCTCGGTGTCAACGGTCATTCAAAATTCCCCCACCTGCGGTCATCGAAAACTCCCCCACCCCCCACCATCCCGCAGTTCGGCGCCAGCCGGGTGACGAGCTTCGACGCCGGCGCGCGGTATCGACAGCGCTTCGACGCCGGCGCGCGGTATCGACAGCGCTTCGGGGCCGCTCCGGTGGACTTCTCGGTCGAGTTCAGCCGCTTCGACGCCGGCTCGGACGGCGCTCCCTGGGCGGATCAGGACCAGCTCGTCCTGGGCGCCGCCTGGTTTGCCCGGTCCAGTGCAAAGCTGTTCGTCGAGTACATCCGCGTCGAGGGCTATGCGCCTCTGAACTTCATCAGCGGCGGCAGCATCCGGGACGAGAACGGCGCCATCGTGCCCGACCGCACCCACAGCGACGGGTCCGCCCGCTCCAACGTCCTCATGATTGGCGCCAACATCGCGTTCTGACCCGCCCGGCGAGCTGTCCTTGGTGAGAACCGGCCGGCAAGGGTGGCAGTTGGCGAGACGCCTGCCACGGCACCGAAGGCCTGTGGGTAGGATCCCCGCAATGGCTACAAGCTACCGCACGAACCCGGGGACGTGTGGGGCGGCGCTTGCGCCTATCCTGTCCACGGCCCCCCCTCCGCGGGTCCGCGTTCAGTCGTGCCGGTATAGTGGACCGACACTGGTGGTCGATGCGTGAACCCGCGCAGCGGAGAATAGAGCGCGGACGAGCTGAAGTGGGCGGAGCCAGGAAGCGCCCGTGCGGCGAAGAACGCACTGGCCCCCGCAGGCCGAGCTGGTCAGTCTGTACGGATTTCTCCAGACGCCGATGGTGCGTCTGGCTGGGCCAGCCGCATGTCCATACCGGCTCCGCCGAACGGTTACCGAGCGCCCACGCGCCGTAAGCGTTCGATCCTCCCGGTATAGCGGACGGACAACTGGGCGTTCGAGCCGTTCCGCTGTGGATGGATGGACCACATCTCATGAACAACCAGCCTGAGCCTGGAGTTCAGCCAAAGACCTACGCGCGGGTCCGGTCGCCGCACATCCGCCACGCCGACGGGCTGGAGGTCGGCTGGGCCGACATGCTGCCGCCGGATGAGTGCTTGTAGGTACTTTCGGCAACCCGCCGTTCGGCGGGGTCGAGTTCCAGTCTCTCGAGCAGCGGGCGCAGGTGCGTCGCGTCGCCGCTCTCGGTGGCAGCGACGGGGGGCGGCCTACCGCACGCGGGCGGCCTGGGTTGGCCAGCCAGTCCAGGACGCGGTTCACGGAGTGGGCGTGGTCCCAGGGGCGCATGCCGCCGCCGGGTTCACACGTCAGCCGGAACAGCCAGTGTCCCGGATGCCGGGCGCGCTGTCGTCCCTTCGGCGCCGTGGGCGAGCGGACCCAAGCCGACAGGCCGTTCGGGAGCCGAAACGAATACTCGCCGTTCGCGGCCCCGCTGGGCGTGAACCCGCCGAAGCGAACGGCCGGGACTTGCGCCGTGACGAGACGCCGCAACGTCTCCAGTTCCGGCGCGGATGCGCCATAGTCCTTCGCTGTCGTCGTCGTCGTCATCGGTCGTCGTAGTGGACGGCGCCGGCGAGTAGCGCGAGCGCCACGAGCGCCAGTGTGGGCGGTTCGCCGACGGCCACGTGAGCGCCCACCGCGAGCAGCAAGTGATACAGGAACCCGGCGTACGCCAGGGAGCGCAGGGCGGGGATCACGTCGGTCGTGATCGCTGCGATGCCGAGCACCTTGGCGACCGTCAACGGACGGATCAGCCAGGTCGGGAACCCCAGGCGCGTGAACGCGTCCACGGCCGCGGCGTGGTCGAAGACGTAGAACGCCGCGCTGCCCAGGATCACAATCGCGAAGGCGCCGGCGAACAGCGGGAACGGCCGGACACTGACACGTCTTTGCATCGGGTCTCCCCTGTGTGGTTGGTCCCCGGCCCCAGGAGGCGGACCAGGCGCGTCCGATGTCTCATTTCGGAGAAACGCGCCCGCCCGGTCCCCCCGGAGCCGGATCGAAAGACAGTCACGGGGCGACCGTGAACGTGTAGGATGCCGGCTCGCCGAGCACGACGCCATCGGTCAGCCGTTCGCCCTTGATTCGGCCGGTCCAGGTGCCGATCCACGACTCGGGGATGTAGCCGGTGCTGTAGATGCGCGTTGTCTCGCCGATCGGGAAGTCGATTGGCCCGCCTTCGTGGGACTCGCCGCTGGGCGTGGTCACGTCGGTCCAGATATCGACGGGCCGATCCAGCGCCGGCTCCATCCGATAGGTGAACGTGATGACCTCGCCCACGCGCGCCGTGGTCTGATCGAGTTCCACAGATACCGCGGATGGAACCGGATCCGCTGGCGGTACCGGAGTCGGGCTCGCGGGCGGATCGGTGCAACCCGCGAGCACCGCGAGCGCGAGCACGATTCGGCGTGCGCGCTGTCTGCCGGTCATGCCCCGCCCTTTGTCACGTTTCCGCTTGCCGGCCCACCAACTTCGTTCACCAAGCTTCGGCATAGTACCGACCAAACATGACACTTACGTGACTTTTGGTGTCCAACAGGTGGTATTTTCAGGACTCGCCGAAGGAACTCGTGCATCGCAGGCGTTGTCCTTTCGCTCCTGGCGGGAGTCGAACCGCGCGGCCTCTCCATCCGGCGAAGCACGAAGCCGTCCGGCGAGAGGTGGCCACCTTGAAGAATCCCGAGGAACTGCGGCGAGGGAACGAGGTGCTGCGGGACCGTCTCTCCCGGCTGAGCGCCGCCGTCCTGCGCATCAGCGCAAGCCTCGACCTGAACACCGTCCTGCAGGAGGTCGTCGAGAGCGCCCGCGCGCTGATCGGCGCCCGCTATGCCGCGATCACGACCATCGACGCCCGCGGGCAGGCCTGCGAGTTCGTCTCCTCCGGCCGGACTTCCGAAGAGCACCGCCAGCTTGCCGAGTGGCCCGACGGGCCGAGGCTCTTCGAGCACCTCCAAGAGCTGCCGGCGCCGTTGAGACTGCGCGATGCACGTGCCTTCCAGTCCGTCGTGGAGGTCGATCAGTTCTACGGCTTCGAGATCCGCGAGCGGCCGGGCCGCATCGCCGCCACGGCGCTGTGGATGGATGGACCACATCATGGATAACCGGCTGAGTCTGGAGTTCGGCCAAAGACCTACGCGCGGATCCAGGATCAAAGAAGTCGCCGTGCATCCGCAACGCCGACGCGCTGGAGATCGACTGGGTCGACGTGCTGCCGCTCGATGAGGCTCGTACGTCTTCCGGCAACCCGCCGTTCGGCGGGGCCGAGTTCGAGTCGCTCGAGCAGCGGGCGCAAGTACACCGCGTCGCCGGGCGTAGCGCAACACGGCGCCGAGGCCGCCGGCGGCGCCGCGCTCAGGGTGACCCTGAAGCCCGAAAGCGCGGCGAGCGGAAACCGACACGCGTCCGCCGTCGCCGAAGCCGACCTCGGCATCGAGCATCGGCGCGACGTCGCCCCGAGGCCGATCCCCGGCGGCGTGTCGCCGTCCGGCTCGGTCTGGCGGAGGCCCCGGCGCGGATGAACCACGCGGTCACGCAGTCGAGCGTTCCGCCGCTGCCACGGATAGCCGGCGGGACCTCAGAACGCACAGCTCCAGTCCAGGCGACAGCGCGTATGGCCTCGCCAGCGTCCGCACACGTTAACGGTCGATGACGATTCCGCCGGGACCGGGACGGATACAGTCGTTGTCGACCGCCAGGCTCTCGCACGCTTGCGCGAGTCTCTGGAGCCGGCCGATTTCCCCGTGCGGGAGCGGTGGACTGGCGGGCAACGCCCGCCGCGTGCACCACCTGTTCGGACAACGGAAACGAGTGTGGGGAACGGGATCGGAGGTTGTCGATCCCTACCGGCCCGTTCGACACGGGCGGCTATTCCGGGTGTTGGTTCGCCGCGAGAATCTTCATCAAGATCCGGTCGAGGGCTCGAATGTCATCTGCATCGAGGGACTGGAAAAAACACTTGCTCACGAGGTCGAGGTGCCCCGGGACCACTTCCGCGAGGCGTTGGCGACCCGCCGGAGTGAGGCTTGCCCAATACCCGCGGCGATCTTCGTTGCAGGGCCGACGCTCTATCAACCCTTCGTGCTCCATGCGGTCGAGCAGACGGGTCAGGCCACTGGAGGAGAGGAGCACCCGGCTGGCGAGATCGGCCATCCTGAGCCGGCCTGCAACGTCGAGTTGCGCCAGCACGTCGAAGCAGGCAAGGGACAGGCCGTGGCGGCTTCGCATGTCGCGCGCCAAGTGGTTCACGACGGCGGTGTGGACGCGAAGAAAACGCCTCCACGGCCGCAGTTGCCGGCTGGTGAGCGCCTCCATGACGGCTATAGCGTAGCCGCATTTGGGGCCACTCTCAAATGATTGCCTTGACGGATAGTTGCGAGTGCAACTATAGTGCTGCTGTCTCTTGGGAGGGCGGCGATGAGCACACCTGTAATTGCGGCGATGCAGCCGGTCGCGGTCGATCTGAAGGAAGGGCACGAGTACTACTGGTGCCGTTGCGGACGGTCGGCCAGCCAGCCCTTCTGCGATGGATCGCACGCGGGAACCGACATCACGCCCTTGCGGTTCGAGGCTGCCACGAGCGGGCCGGTCCATCTGTGCCAGTGCAAGGGCACGGCGGGCCCTCCCCGCTGCGACGGGAGCCATGCCGGGTTGGCTGGTCTCGACGTAGGGGACCCGGTGCCGTCTCGGTCGGCCGTGGCCGACGGCGCGCCGGACGCTCGGCCCACGCCGGAGGAACCGAGTGTCGCCCTCGTGCACGAGATGGCTCGCAACGGGTTGTCGCGGGTGGGACGACACGGTGAGATCGGAGCGATGGGGGTCCCCCGCAAGGCCCTCCCTCACTGGGACGATCTTCAGATCCTGACGGCGCAACTGGCCGTGAAACCCCTGGCGGATGATGCTTCGGTGGCGACCGGACTGACGATCGGTCCGCGGGCGAAGAGGCCGCTGAAGCTCCGCATCCCGTTGTTCGTGTCCGACATGAGCTTCGGCGCGCTCTCGGAGGAAGCCAAGATCGCGCTGGCTCAGGGCGCGGAGCGCGCCGGCACCGGAATCTGCTCCGGAGAAGGCGGCTCGCTGGTTGAGGAGCGACGAGCGAACAGCCGCTATCTGTACGAGCTCGCGTCGGCGAAGTTCGGTTGGAGTTGGGACCTGCTGGCTGATGTGCAAGCGTTCCACTTCAAGGGCGGTCAGGGCGCGAAGACCGGTACCGGGGGGCACCTCCCGGCCGCCAAGGTCACCGAGCGGATCGCCGAAATCCGGGGCCTCGAGCCGGGACAGGATGCGGTCTCTCCGCCGACGTTCGACTCGCCGCGAACGGTCACCGACTTCCGGCGGTTCGCTGACGAGGTCCGGGAACGCTCGGGCGGCATCCCGGTCGGTTTCAAGCTCTCCGCGAACCACATCGAGGCGGACATCGACTTCGCGCTCGAAGCCGGCGCCGACTACATCATTCTGGACGGTCGCGGCGGGGGGACGGGCGCGGCGCCGCTGCTGTTCAGGGATCACATAAGCGTGCCAACGATCCCCGCGCTGGCCCGCGCGCGGGCACATCTCGATCGCAAGGCCGGCCGAGACGTCACGCTGCTCATCACCGGCGGCCTTCGGATGCCGCCGGACTTCGTCAAGGCGCTCGCGCTCGGGGCCGATGGCGTGGCCCTTGCCAATTCGGCGATCCAGGCGATCGGGTGCGTCGCGGCTCGCATCTGCAACTCGAACAACTGCCCTTCCGGCATCGCGACCCAGAAGCCGGAGTTGCGGCGGCGGGTGGACGTCCCAACGGCGGCGAGGCGACTGGCGACGTTTCTGGAGGCGTCGACCGAGCTGATGCGCGTCATGGCCAGAGCCTGCGGCCACCATCGGCTGTCGGACCTGAAGCCGTCGGACCTGACGACCTGGAAGCGCGAGCTGGCCGATCTGAGCGGGGTCGCGTTCGGCGGACCCGGGAAAACGAATGGTAGGGCGGGCCTGCCGGCCGGCAACGCCAGAGCGTGAGCCTGGGACGACGAATCGAAAGATCAGAGTGGGCCAGCCGGCCGACGAGGTCAAGACGTTGCGCGGCGCCGGCGATTGTTGGCATGAATCAGGTTCGTTGGTAGATTCCAACACCACCCTTCACTTGGCGGTCGACCCGGCTTTCGGCGACGTTGATGCCGCTATGTACTTCTCCACCGGCACGTTCGTCACGGGGGTTGATCTGGGCCACCGGGGCCGCGGTATCGGCGAACGCCGCGGCAAGCCGCGGCAAGCCCCATCGAGCACGCTGAACGTACTCCGCACATGGCGAGTCCCTAGTCCCTCACCAGCGGGCGCCATGCGAGCTCCCAGCTCAGCGGCGCCTCCACCGGCAGATAGCAGGTCTCGTGATCGCACGCCTGATACTCCAGCACCCCCTCGACCCGCAGGGTCGCGCCGGGCTCCGAGGCCAGCGCGCCGATGTCGCCGCGCATCGGCGTGACCTCCTGCACCAGCCGGAACGGTTCCTTGTAGACGGCCACCGTCTCGTCGAGCGGCTCGAAGCGATACAACTCCGAAGGCGGGTAGGTCGCCACGTGGCTCCGCAGGAAGTCCGGTGCGGTCAGGCGCAGGCGGATCACCCGGTAGCCGTGGTCGCCGGGCGCGTAGACGTGCATGCCGGGCTTGAAAGTCACGTCGGCCACGAAGGACAGGCGGTTGCCCGGGGCCACCACGTCGTCGGTGGCCCACGCGATGGCCTCGAGGTGGTCGGTGGCGACGCGGCTCGCGGCCCGGTCGGGGGCGCCGGGAATCGCTTCGCCGAGGCGGACCGCGATGCTCGACGCCGTGGAGCGCTCCTGGACTGCCTCCTCGAAGAAGCGCGCGGTCACGCGGCCCGACCGGTCCAGCACGAGCGTGCCGGGATGGGGATGCCGTAGAACCGGCGCATCATCTCACGCCGTTCCTCGGGCGCCCGCGCCGGGTCCATCTCCTGATTCAGCAGGCCGTAGGCGCGGATGGTCGCCGAGCCCGCGTCGGACAGGAGCGGAATCTCGATGCCACGGGCGTCCGCGAACTCCGCGAGAATCGCGATGGGGTCGTAGGTGACGACGGCGACGCCGAGCCCCTGGTCCTGGAGGTCCCGATAGCGGCTCTGCAGCTCGACGAGCTGCGTCTTGCAGAACGGTCACCAGTCGGCCGATCGGCTGAACACCAGCATCAGCCCATTCGGCCCCGTCAGCGACGCGAGATCCCAGCCCGCGCCCGTCTGGTCGGTGAGAGAGAAGTCCGGCACTACGTCGCCGACCTGGGGTCCGAGCGTTACGGTATGCGCGTTTCTCATCGGTTCACATCTCCGATCGTCACCCCGCCCCCGGGCTGCCCGGCACGCCCGCCCGTCGTGAAGACGCTCACCACTTCGACCCGCGTGACGTCGCCGAACCCGCCCGCTGGCCAAGCGCGCTCATCACTCGCCCGTATCGCCCGCAGTCGCGGTGCCGATTTCGGCGTGTTCGGCGTGGAGTTGCCGCCGTGCCGTTCGGCGTCTGCGCGCCTCCCGGAGCCAACTCGCTCACCGAGTCCCGGCATGGTACCGACTCAACATGACGCTGACGTGACTATTGGCGTCCAACAGAGGGTATTTTCAGGACTATCGCCGAAAGGACTTCGCCACCGGAGGCGTTGTCTTGCGGCGCTTGAAGAAGCGGCTGCGACACAGCCTCTACAGCGTCTCGGCGCTCATCGCGATCGCCCTGGTCACGGTAGGGGTCTCGCGGCTGGAGCCGGCGGCGCCGCGCGTCGATCGCGACACCGTCTACCTCGACACCGTGCAGCGCGGCCCGATGGTCCGGCAGGTGCGCGGCACCGGCACCCTGGTCCCCGAGCAAATCCGCTGGATTCCGGCCTCCACCGATGGCATCGTCGAACGCATCGTCATCCGGCCCGGCGCCCTGGTTGCACCCGACTCCGTGATCCTCGAGCTGAGCAATCCCGAGCTGGAACAGTCCGCGCTGGAGGCGCGGCTGAATCTCGAAGCGGCCGAGGCGCGCTACAGCAACCGGCAGGTCGAAGTGGAGCGTGAGCTGCTCAACCAGCGGGCGACGCTTGCCACCACGGAAGCGCAACTCAAGACGGTCCGCCTGCAGGCGGACGCCGACGGGCAGCTCTTCGCGCAGGGCCTCGTCTCGTCGCTGCAGCTCCAGCAGTCGCAGTCCGCCGAGCAGGAGTTCGATACGCGCTACGCGCTCGAGCAGGAACGGCTGCAGATGGCCAGCGACACCGTCGAAGCGCAGCTCGCGGTCGAGCAGGCCGAGGTGGACAGGCTGCGGACGCTGTACGAGTTGCGGCGGCAGCAGGTGGCCGACCTGCACGTCCGGGCCGGGATGCCGGGCGTCCTGCAGCAGGTGCCTCTCGAAGAAGGACAGCGCATCACCACCGGCGCGAACCTGGCGCGGGTCGGTGACCCCGCGGTGCTGAAGGCCGAGCTGCGCATCGCGGAGACGCAGGCCAAGGACATCCAGATCGGCCAGACGGCCGCCATCGACACCCGCAACGGCGTCATCGCGGGCCACGTCACCCGCATCGACCCGGCGGTGGAGAACGGGACGGTGACGGTCGACGTTGCGCTCGACGGCGAGTTGCCGCGCGGCGCCCGCCCGGACCTGACGGTCGACGGCACCATCGAGCTGGAGCGGATGGACGACGTGCTCTTCGTCGGCCGGCCGGTGTTCGGGCAGGAGGAGAGCGTGGTCAGTCTGTTCAAGGTGGAGGGGGACGGGACGCACGCGTCCCGCATGCGGGTGAGCCTGGGCCGCGCCTCGGTGAACACCATCGAGGTGCTGGACGGGTTGCAGCCGGGCGACCGGGTGGTTCTCTCGGACATGTCGACCTGGGACCAGTTCAACCGGGTGCGTATCGACTAGCAGTCCGTGCCGTGCTCCGCGCCGCCTGCGGGGGGAAGACCGGTGCCGGGCAGGAGCCTCACATCTGCACGGAGGTATGGCGAGATGAGCGAAGCGACAGCCCTGATTCAGTTGGAGAACGTCTCGAAGATCTTCTACACCGACGAGGTGGAGACACATGCCCTCGACGGCATCGATCTGTCCATCCACCCCGGCGAGTACGTCGCCATCTCCGGTCCGTCGGGATGCGGCAAGTCGACGCTGCTGTCGATCCTCGGCCTGCTCGATTCGCCGACCACCGGCGACTACACGCTGAACGGCCGCCCGGTGGCGCAGCTCAGCCAGGCCGACCGGGCGTGGACCCGCAACCGCGACGTCGGCTTCATCTTCCAGAGCTTCAACCTGATCGGCGACCTGACCGTGTACGAGAACGTCGAGCTGCCGCTCACCTACCGCGGCATGCAGCGGTCGGAACGGCGCGAGCGGGTGACCGAGGCCCTCGACAAGGTGGAGATGGCCCACAGGGCGAAGCACCTGCCGAGCCAGCTCTCCGGGGGCCAGCAGCAGCGGGTGGCAGTGGCGCGGGCGGTCGCCGGGCAGCCGTCGATACTGCTGGCGGACGAACCGACCGGCAACCTCGACTCGAAGAACGGCGAGGCAGTGATGGGGCTGCTGCAGGCGCTGCACGACGAGGGCTCGACCATCTGCGTGGTGACCCACGACCCGCGCTACGCGGAGCACGCCAGGCGCGAGATTCATCTCTTCGATGGAAAGTGCAGCCCGCATCCCACCAGTGCCGCCAAGGACTGAGGGGCAAGCCCACACCATGGCGGAGTTCCAGACTGGAGGGTGATCTTGCCGAATCAGATTCGTAGCTTCGTGTTCGGGGCGCTGCTGGTCGGTCTGATGCCGGCGGTGGCAACGCGCGTAATGCACGCCCAGACCCTTGACACCGTGATCGGCCAGGGCGTTGCTGCAGTCGCGCGGCTGACGAGCCAAACCGAGCAGCCGGCCCCCCGCTTCGACCTCACGCTGGACGCTGCCGCCCAGCGCGCTCTCGAACGCAACCTCGACATCGCCGTCCGGCGCATCCACCCACTGGTGCAGGACATGCAAGTCGTCGCGGCCAACGCGGCGTTCCTGCCCTTCGCTTCATCCGGCTTGATCGTCGACCAGGCCACCACGCCCAACCGTTTCGTGTTCGACGGTGGCGGGCTTGCCGGCCAGTCCATCGTCACCGACCTGGGCGTCTATGACGTCGCCATCGGACAGCAGATGAAGTGGGGCGGCGGCCGGTACGACATCGCCTGGGACAGCACGCGGTGGGAGTCGACCAACATCTTCTCGACCTTCAACCCGAGCTTCGGCGCGAACATGACGCTGCAGTACACGCAACCGTTGCTGCGCGGCTTTCGGACCGATGCGCGGCGCACGCAACTGGTCGTCTCGCGCATCAACCGGGACATCTCCGACATCGACCTCGAGGAGACCGTCGTCAACACGCTGGCCGGCGTGAGACTGGCGTACTGGGATCTGGTCTATGCGCGCGCCGCGGTGGGCGTGCAGCGGCAGGCGCTGGCGCTGGCCGAGCAGCTCGTGGCGGACAACCGGGTTCCGAGTCGGGGTCGGTACCATGGCGCCTATCGACGTCGTGCAGGCGCAGTCGGAAGCCGCGGCGCGCCGCCAGTTGCTGGCGCTGGCCGTCGAGACGCAGCGCACCTCCGAGCTGGCCCTCAAGGAGCTCATCGTAGGGGGCACGTCCGATGCGCTGTGGAACGCGGAGCTGAACCCGACGGACCCGCCGCGCGTCCCGGACCGCGCCCCCCCTGGCGCCGCGGACGGTTGAAATCAGGGAACGACGGGGAGACTGCAACGTGTGAGCACGAGCAGGATCAGCGCGGCAAGCTGTACGGCGAACGCCGCCCGGCGGCGGCGCCGTGTGCGCCGCGGACGAGTGACATCTCCGCGCACAAGATCGATCAGCTCCAGGGGGATAGCGGCGGCCACTGTGACGCACCCCGCTACGGTCAGTTTCACATTCAGTTTCGGCAAGGTGTCTCTCCCTTCGATTCCAATATGACCGATTCCGGGAAGGGCGGTGCCCGGTATGAAGATGCGCGCCGCCGGACGCGCCAGGACGAATGCGCTGTACGGCCGTTCGGGGTCCGGACGTCCTAGACGTCGGGCGCGGCCGGTGAACGGGCGCAGCGCGCCTGGCGCCGCGGACGGCTGGAATCAGGGAACGACGGTCCAGGTCCCGGACGACGGCTCGCCCAGGATGACGCCTTCCGGGAGCCGGTCGCCATCAAGGCGCTTGGTCCAGGTTCCAACCCAGGACGCGGGAATGTAGCCGGTTGAATTGACGCGGGACGTCGTCCCGGCCGGGAAGTCGATAGCGATCTCGGTGGGCGCGCCCGTGGGTGGCGTGTTTACGGTCCAGACGTCAACGGCGCGGTCCAGGAGGCGCGACAGCCGATAGGTGAACGTGACGACCTCGCCCACGCGCGCCGTCGTCGGGTCGATCTCCACGGATGCCGCGGCCGGCGCCGGCGCAACGACCACCGGCGGAGTCGGCGCCGCGGGTGGAGTCTCGCAGCCGACCGCGAACGCGAGCGCCAGCAGGACGCTTCGGTACCTCGCCATGTGGAGCCGGTCAGTCGTCGTCGTCGTCCTGGCGCGCGTGTCGCATGTGCTCTTGCAACTGCGTATCGATCCGCGTCACGGTCAGGGTCAGGTCATCGATCTCGTCGTCCTGGTGGATCGCGAATCCGATGATCAAGGTGGCCAGCAGGACGAATCCCGCCGCGAATCCCTAGAGGATCCACTTCCCGTCTACACTGATAGTGATGCTTACGGGTGTCTCTCCCCTCGCCTTCCAGGGACGAACCGCGCGGCGCGCGGGTTCCCCCTGGCGCGGCCGTCGCGCCGGCTGGCGCCCCCGCGGGCGCAATCCGAGACCGATACCCTGCAAAGATGTGGAGGCAAGGGCACTCGGGCGCGGTGGAATCGGAACTGCTTGCGCGACGGCGAGGCCGCCCAGTACGAGTCCGACGCCATCTCCGGCGTCCTCAACTTCGCGATCAAGAACGCGCGCGAGGGTGACTCCGTCATCCTCGGGACGGGCGGCTACCTGACGCGCAACGCCGGGGACGTGGCCACGTGCAGGGAGCACTCCTGCGACGCCGACGGTGGCCGCGCCGACGTCCACTCGTTCGCCGGCCTGCCGCTCGGCAGATCCGGCTTCGCCAACCTGAGCCTCAAGTACGGCGGCGCCGAGCGCACCAACCGCGCGGTCCAGCGGGCCGACGCCGCGCTGGAAACCGCCGGCAACACGGCCGTGCGCAACCCCTGCCAGGTCTGGGGCTTGCCCCGGGTCGACGACGACCTGAAGGCGTTCGCCAACTTCGGCGGGCCCGCCGGCACGATCACTCCGTACGCCCATGCAGGCTACTCGCGCCGGACGGTCACCAGCGGCTCCTACTACCGCCACCCGCACACCTGGCCCGGCGTCTTCGCGCCACCCCGTTTCCCCGACAGAGGGCGCGACGACGCCGCCCGCCCTGCTGGTCGGCGACCGGCTCCTCGCCCAAAGCGGCGGTTCGCAGTCGGCCGGCTGTCCCGCGGGGATCCTCATTGCATCACTCCACGACGGTGAACGTGTAGGTCGACGGGTTTCCGAGCACGACGCCATCCGGGAGCCGGTCGCCCCTGATCCGAACGGTCGTGGTTCCGATCGTGGACTCGGAGAGGTAGCCGGTCGTGTAGACGCGCGTTGTCTCGCCGGCCGGGAAGTCGATAGATGCTCCGTAGCTGGCACCGCGCGGCGGGGTGACTTCGGTCCAGATCGCGACGGGGCGATCCAGGGGCGGCGTCAGGCGGTAGGTCAGCGTAACGATCCCCCCGACCCGCGCCGTCGTCGGATGAGCTTCGGCCGTGACCGCCGACGGTTCCGGCTCCCGCGGCACCGGCTCCGGGGTCGGCGCCGCGGGCGCATCCGCACAGCCGACCGCCAGCACCGCCGCCAGTGCGAGCACGACCCGCGTCGAGATCTGCGTCATCGTCGGCGGCCCCTCAGTCAATCCCGAGCTTGTCGGCGATGGCGCGGAGCATCGCGCCGTGTGAGCGGAGCATCGCGCCGTGCTCCTCGTCGATTCGCCGCACGATCATCTTGAGTTCGCCCATGTCGTGCTCGATCCGCTCCAAGCGTCGCCCGTGCTCGGCCAGCGTCTCACGATCCTCGTCGCGCATTGCGCGCCCCCGCCCCGACCCGCGCCGGACCACAGCGCGACTCGATGTCTCTGATGCGCCGCTTCATGTCGTCCATCGTGTGTTGTTGCCGCATGACGCGCGCAGTGACGTAGCCGTATCCCTGCAGGTGCCGGTCCATTCCTGTTCCCCCCGCCACATCGTCCGTCGATGCACATCAACCTCCGATGGTTGTAGCGGAGCGATCACCGAGTCCCGGCATGATACCGGCTCGCCATGACACTGACGTGACTTCTTGAGTCCAACAGATGACATTTTCAGGACTGTTGCCGAAGGAGCTGCTGACCGGCGCCCGCTACGGCCCGATCACAACCATCGACGCGCGCGGACAGGCCCTGCCGCCCGGGTTCCCCGAGGCCGAGGGCATGCCTCCGGTCCCGGACAAGGCGCGCACCGGCCGGTTCCTCGGCCGCCGCGTGATGGAGTTCCAGAACTGGACGCTCGCCTCCAACACCCGGTGGCGGTTGCCCGACGAGCAGTTCGCGCTGCTGTGGCAGGCCGAGTTTCCCAACTCCCGCACCCGCTACACGATGAAGAGCGTCCGCACCGTGCGCAACCTCTTCAAACCTAGGAGGCGCAACAACGACCGGCCCCCGACGCCGATCCCCCAGTACGATCCCGCTGGGAATCCCGTGCTGGACCTGCCGTACTTCTGACTCCATGGATGGCAACGCCTCACGGGAATGATCGTCCAGTCGGGTCCGACACAATCCACGCGTCGATTGCACATGGAATTGAATACGACGACGCCGTCCTACCCGCTACCACCCCGAAGAACAGGGCTTCACGGCCGACGCCCGGAGTCCGCACCGAGACCTGCGCTTGCCAGGAGCTACGGGCGGAGATCGCCGCGATGATGAGCGGCGAGCAGCTCGGCATCGCGCAGGAGCCGCGGTCCGCACGGCGTACGGCAACTCGTGGACCAACTCGCCGAAGAACGGACCTGCTGGAGGATCCGGGCCGCGGCCGTCGATGTGCAGCGGGTGTTTGACTGGCTGCTCGGGGCGGGAAGGGGGACCGTACGCTGGTGGAGGGCCGCGCGGACGGCGACCGGGCCGCTGGCGGCGAGCCAATGCCCGCACAACCACGTGCGAAGCCGAACCACTCGCCACCCGGGCACCGAGTGCGCCCGAGCGTGATGCGCCCCGGCCGGAGGTGGGGTTGAGCCGATGACCAGTAACGATGCCGGGGCAGGGGACCTTCAGCCGTCGGGAGATCCGGCGGTCTGGAGGGTCTGCGTTCCGCAGCCGGCGACGCCGGCACGGACGGCGACGCGGCGGTCGGGAGATCCGGCGGTCCGGAGGGTCTGCGTTCCGGGGCCGGGCATCGATTGAAGAAGGCGTCGGACCCGTCCGACCGTATCCTTGACGCGCGTAGCATGATTTTGCCATGTATGGTCCGGGGAACTGGCATACCAATGTCACACCGCTCGGTTAGGCTCACCGTTGACATGTGTGGATCGGAACCAATCACTGCCAAGCATGGGCAGATCTACATGAGGCAACGAGGTCGCACCGCTGACCTTCGAACATACAACGAGGGGGGAATCCCATGACCAGGAACAGCGCGCGGCGCGCGCGCTGGATCGTGCTGGGCCTCGTGTTGCTCGCGTTCGGCTGTGACGGCCCGCCCGCGGCGCCTTCGCCGCCGGCCGAACCAGAGCCGGCTGAGGCCGCCGCATCCCTTGAATTCGAGCCCTTGACGGTCCAGGCGGGCGAGTTCGGGTACATAACCTATCGCCTGTCGGCTCCACTCCCACACGCCGTGGACATCACAACCGACGTGACCCCGCCGCCCACCTACAGCGACAGCTACGAGGACACTGTCGATTTCCCAGCCGGCCAGACCGTCCGCCGATTCTCCAGCGGCTATTCCGCGGACACCGTCGGAACCTGGACGGTCCGAATCGCAGAATACCGGCTGCCAGAAGGCGTCGTCCTCGGCTCGCCATCCTCCATCACATGGACCGTCGTCCCGTGACGCAGTAGCGGAAGGGAGATTCCATGAACATCCACGCTGCGGCGGTGGTCGCCCTGGCCGCGTTGCTCGCGGTCGGATGCGCCGACCAGCCGGCGGTGCCGACACCGCCGGTCGCGCCGGCGCCGCCCGCCGCCCGCCGTCTCCGTCGAAATCGAACCGACGCCGGCGCGCGTGGGCGAGGTCGTTACGTTCAACTATCGGCTGTCGCGCGCCCGGACGACGACCTCGAGTTCTGGACCGAAGCAACCCCGCCCGCGGCCTACGCCGCGACCTTCGACACAGGCGAGACCTTCGAATCCGGACCGC
The DNA here is from genome assembly GCA_964291605.2 of Vicinamibacterales bacterium. Taxonomy (GTDB): domain Bacteria; phylum Acidobacteriota; class Vicinamibacteria; order Vicinamibacterales; family UBA8438; genus WTFV01. The sequence continues at coordinate 448,518 of OZ219745.1, forward strand.
TGACCATCCGTGCCGGGGAAAACGTACAGGTCTACAGCACAGGCTACCTGCGCGAAATCGACGTCGGGGATTGGGCATCGCGCATCAAGGGCGAGCGCCTTCCGGATGGCGTCGTGCTCGGCTTCCGACGGGCGGCACATGGACCGTCCTACCGTGACCCCTGGCGCTCCCCGCGCCGCAACTGAATTCGCGATAAGGGCTTGCCGTCTTGGAGAACCCGCGGTTCCGACTCCCGCCGGCCGAAGGATGGCACCCGCGGGCCGCATTTCCGGCGGCAGTCGCGAGAGTGTCATCTTCCAGACGCAGAAGGCCACTTCAGTGTCATGTTGAGTGGGTACCATTCAGACCGTTGCCGAGTGAGTCGGGTCAATCGAGGGCGACCATGAGCTACAGGCGGTCTCGGAGCGTGCTCGCAATTCGTGTTCCGCCGCAGTGCGCGCGGACCGTCGCAACGCAGGCGCCGGCTGTCTTGCGGGTGGGTGCGAGTCGGCGGGCGCACCGGACGCGGGGTGCAGGATCATGGGATTGCGTCTGCATCTGACGCCGCTCGACGGGCTGCTTCTTCTCGTCATCCTGATTTGGGGCAGCAACTTCTCCCTCGTCAAGACGGCGATCGAGGAGATACCGGCCTTCGGTTTCAACACGCTGCGGATGGCAGCCGCGTGCCTGGTACTGCTGACCGTCTCGCGCCTGAACGGCGAGGCGGCGCCCGAGCGCGGCGACTGGCCGCGGCTGATCACGCTCGGCTTCTTCGGGCACTGCTGCTACCAGCTTGCGTTCGTGACCGGGCTGGAGCGGACGACGGTCGCCAACAGTTCGCTGATCCTCGGATGCATGCCGATTGCGGTCATGGTGCTCAACGCGCTGAGCGGGCGGCCGGAGGGATGCGGGAATCGTCAATGGCTCGGGGTCGGGTTCGCTGTCGCCGGCGTCTACCTCGTAGCCGGACAGGGCGCCGGCGCCACGGCGGAAACGCTCTTCGGGGATGCGCTGACGATGGCTGCGCTCTGGTCCTGGGCCTGGTACACCACCGGGTCGCGGGCTCTGCTGCAACGCTACTCGCCGCTTCAGTTGACGGCCTACGCGACGCTCGTCGGCACGCTGTGCTACGTGCCGTTCGGCGTGCCCGACCTGCTGCGGCTCGACTTCGGCGCGGTAAGCGGCGGGGCGTGGGCGGCGCTGGTCGTCTCCGGGCTGCTGGCGCTCTCGGTGGCGCACATCATCTGGTACACCGGCGTGCAGCGGATCGGGAGCGCCCGCACGTCGGTCTACGGGAACCTGGTGCCGGTGGCGGCGATGGCGGTGGCCTTCCTCTGGCTGCAGGAGCCGATCGGCGCCGTGCGCCTGGCGGGAGCGGCGTTCGTGCTGACGGGCCTCGTGCTGAGTCGGATGGAGCGGTCGACCGCCTGCGCGCCGGTCTGACGCGGTCGAGGACGAGGGCGAGGGGAATGGTCGTCGAGCATGGCGCGGGGATTGCCGTTTTCGGATCCACGGGGGCGCTCGGGGGCATGGTGGCCGCACGGTTGGCCGCCCGCGGCGTCAGGCAGCGCCTGATCGCGCGCGACGGCGCGCGGGCGCCGCGGCTCGACCATGCCGAGGTGGCTGAGGCGAGCTACATGGACCGGTCCGCGATGGTCTCCGCACTGGAAGGGATCTCGACGGTGTTCTTCGTTTCCGGGCGCGAATCGCCGGATCGGCTTCTCCACCACCGGGCGGCAGTGCGTGCCTTTGTGGAGGCAGACGTCGAGCGAGTCGTTTACACCTCGTTCCTCGGCGCGGCGCCCGATGCGGTGTTCACGCTCGCCCGCGACCACTTCCACACCGAGCAGGATCTCGAATCCGCCGGTCTGCGGTTCAGCGCGTTGCGCAACAGCCTCTACCAGGACGTCCTGCCGGACCTGGTCGACGGTGGCGTCATCCGCGGGCCCGCCAGCACGGGCCGCTTCGCTCCGGTGAGTCGCGCCGACATCGCGGATGTCGCGGTGGCGCTGCTCCTCGACGACGACCAGCCGACGGCGCGATTCGACGTCACGGGTCCCGAGTTGCTGACGATGGCCGAGGTCGCAGACGTGCTCGGCGAAGCGGCCGGGTCTCCGGTCGGGTTCGTCGACCAGACCCTGGCCGACGCCTACGGGTCACGCGCCCACCATGATGTGCCGGCGTTCGAGATCGAGGGGTGGGTGACGAGCTACCGCGCCATTGCCGTCGGTGAACTCGCCACTACCGGTGATGTGGTCGAACGCATCGCCGGCCATTCGCCGATGTCCCTCCGCGCCTGGCTCCAGGCCGGAACCTGACGTCGTTCTACCCGTAGGCCCGGCAACGGATGACTGGGAGAAACGCCCGACGCGGGGCGTGCATGATGAAGCCGGACGCGCCCGGGCAACAACGCCCGGGAGCGAGACCTCGGAGATGTGACCGATGAGAAACGCACCTACCGTGACGCTCGGACCCCAGGTCGGCGACGTAGTGCCGGACTTCTCTCTCACCGACCAGACGGGTGCAGGCCGGGACCTTGCGTCGCTGATGGGGCCGAACGGGTTGATGCTGGTGTTCAGCCGCTCGGCCGACTGGTGACCGTTCTGCAAGACGCAGCTCGTCGAGCTGCAAAGCCGCTATCGGGACCTCCAGGACCAGGGGCTCGGCGTCGCCGTCGTCACCTACGACCCGGTCGCGACCCTCGCGGGGTTCGCCCGCGCCTACGGCATCGAGATTCCGCTCCTGTCCGACGCGGGCTCGGCCACCATCCGCGCCTACGGCCTCCTGAATCAGGAGATGGACCCGGCGCGGGCGCCCGAGGAACGGCGCGAGATGATGCGCCGGTTCTACGGCATTCCCCACCCCGGCACGTTCGTGCTGGACAGGTCGGGCCGCGTGACAGCGCGCTTCTTCGAGGAGGCAATCCAGGAGCGTTCCACCGCGTCGAGCATCGCGGTCCGCCTCGGCGAAACGATTCCCGGCGCCCCCGACCGGGCCGCGAGCCGCGTCGCCACCGACCACCTCGAGGCCGTCGCGTGGGCCACCGACGACATCGTGGCGCCGGGCAACCGCCTGTCCTTCGTGGTCGACGTGGCTCTCAAGCCCGGCATGCACGTCTACGCGCCCGGCGACCACGGCTACCGGGTGATCCGCCTGCGCCTGACCGCACCGGATTTCCTGCGGAGCCACGAGGTGACCTACCCGCCTTCGGAGTCCTATCGCTTCGTACCGCTCGACGAGACGGTGGCCGTCTACAAGGAGCCGTTCCGGCTGGTTCAGGATGTCACGATCCCGATGCGCGGCGACATCGGCGCACTGGCCTCGGAGCCCGGCGCCACCCTGCGGGCCGAGGGGGTGCTGGCGTATCAGGCGTGCGATCACGAGACCTGCTATCTGCCTGCGGAGGCGCCGCTGAGCTGGGAGCTTGCCTGGCGCCCGCTGGTGCGGAACTAGGAATCGCCATGCGCGGAGTGCCGGCCGGCAGGGCCGGCAACCCGCCTCCGGCGGCTCGCCGCGGCCAAGGCAGGCTTGACCGGTGAGCACGTGCGCGTGCTGTGCTGGCCGCGATGCCGTCCGTCAGCATGCGCCGCGTCTCGAACGCGGGTCGATGTTCCAAACCTCCTTCCCGCGCTCGGCCCCCTCTACGCCGCTCCCGTTGCCAAGGCAGGGGCACGCGCGTTCGCTATGGCCAGCGGTTCGAGCGGTACTCCAACAGGACCACGAGCAACATGCCGCCCATGAGCGGGACGTTGCGCAGGAAATCCACCCACGTAGCGCCCTCTGGTCGAATCAGCGGGTTCTCCATCAGCAGAGTGACGGTGACCAGGAACCCGAGGAGCCCGACCGCCGCCCATCCTGCACGCCGGCCCACGACGAGCGCCGCGCCGCACACGAGCTCGACCAGCCCAGCCACGACCGCCAGGAACGCCGGGAACGGCAGCCCGATCTCGCCGATGTCGCCTGCGGCGTCTTCAATGTCCACCAGCTTGTCGAACCCGGTCAACAGGAAGAGCGAGGCGAGCATGGTCCGCGCGACGAGGTAACCGTACCGATCCATGTACTGCATCGTCATTGCTCCCTTGCGTTGGCCACCGCGCCGCACCATCCATGTCTCCTCGTGCCCATGACGCCGGCGAACTTGCTCCCGTGCATTGCCACCGCGCCGCACCATCCACGTTTTCCTGGTACCCATGACACCGGACTCCAGATCCGCCACGAGGTCGAGCCGCCGGATCGCTCGTTCCAAGAGTGCCCGCGTCCGTTCGTCGCGGAGACGGCCGCGGCGCACCTCACGAGCGGCGGCCTCGAGACTCGCCGCCGCCAGTTCGCGCGCCCGCTCCGCCGCGAGCACCCGACGCCATCCCGACCCGCGCAGCAGCGCCAGCACCGCACCGCGTCGCCGCGCGTCGGCCGTCAGTCCCGGACGTTTCACTCTCCCTCAAACGCCACCGCTCCCGCGCCCGCCACCGCCATCAATTGATCCGGATAGCCTCTCGCAGCTCGGACAGCCTTGGCCGTCTCCCTACAAGGCGAAGCAGATCAGAACCTCCGGTGGAAGTGGAACGAGCCCGCCAGGAGCGCCAGCCCGGCCGCCGCGCCAACCATCATGTCCGGACCGTCGCCGACGGCGATGTGGGCGCTCAGCGCGAGCGACAGGTGGTAGAAGAATCCCGCGTAGGCGAGATTCTTGAGCAACGGCGACACGCCGGTGACGACCGCGGCGACCCCGAGCAGCTTGGCGGCCGACAGTGGGTAGATGAGCCAGGCCGGGAAGCCGAGGCGGGTGAACGACTCGACCGCCCAGGCGTGGTCGAGCACCTGCCGGCTGGCGCTGCCGACCATCAGGGCGGCGAGCAGCCCGGTGAAGACCCAGTAGAGCCGTCTCTGGCCTAGCATGTCCGCCAAGACCGGCGGTCCAAGGCCGGGACCGGATCCCGAAAGATGACGTCGTGGTCGTCGCGCTTCATTCAAGCGTTGCTACTCCGGATTTCGGGAGCGGAGACCGCGGGTCGATGTTCCCGAGCCCCCGCAGCCCCTCGCCCCTTCTGCAGCAACCCCCCGGGTTCAAGGATCAGGGGGCGGCGCATTCGCGGGTGCGCGCCGTCCCAGTACCGGCGCGTGTTCCTCAGGATGGCGTTGGCCACTTGAGCGACGGTCGCGGCATACTGCCAGACGCCGTCCCCCCGCCGCAGGCGGAATCGCCAGCGCGTGCGAGGCGAATACCAGGTACGTCGTTGGCCGGCAGGCGTGAGCGGCGCTTGGACGTAGATAGATGTTCCCGGTCCGATTGCGAATCGGTACTCCCCGATGCGCGCTCCGTACCGAGTCCGATCGCCGAGACGGATCAGCGGGTTCGCCGCTTGAAGGTGGACGCGCAACCCTTCCAGGTCGTCGGCAGCAGCGCCGTAGTCGCTCGCCTTGATGGTCATGCCGGGTTCCCCTGGACGGTGATTCGGACCTTGCGGCCCTCCGCGAGGCTGACGAGCAGGAGGCCGCCCATGAGGCTGACGAGCAGGAGGCCTTCCATGATGGCGAGATTCTCCAGGGAGTCGATGATCGCACCGAAGTCGGCGTCCGCGCGTGGCGGGTTCTCCATGAGCACCGTCACGGGAATGAGGAACAACAGCAGCCCTGCGGCGGGCCACTCCGTCCATCCGCCCAAGGCGAGGAAGGATCCGCACACGATCTCCACGAGCCCAGCCACGACCGCCAGCAGCGTCGGGAACGGCAGTCCGATCTCCGCGATGTCGCCCGCCGCGTCCTCGCTCGTGCACCGCCCCGCCCGGATTCCCCGCAGTTGCCGCACCCAATCGGGGACCGGCGTGCAGTTGGCCTGCTCTGCTCGGCGTCTGGCGCCCCCAAGAGCCAACTTGTTCACCAAGTTTCGGCATGGTACCGACTTAACATGACATTGACGTGACTTTGGACTTCCAAAAGATGGTACTCTCAGGACGATTGCCGAAAGAACTGGTGCACCGGAGGCGTTGTCCTTTCGCGCGGGGTCGAACCATGGCCTCTCCAATCCGGCGAAGCAAGGATGCCGTCCGGCAAGAGGTGGCTACCCTTGAAAAAGTCCGATGAGAAGAATCCCGATGAATTGCGGCACGAGAACGAGGTGCTGCGGGACCGTCTGTCCCGGCTGAGCGCGGCCGTCCTGCGAGTCAGCGCGAGCCTCGACCTGAACACCGTGCTGCAGGAGGTCGTCGAGAGCGCCCGCGCGCTGACCGGCGCCCGCTACGGCGCGATCACGACCATCGACGCCGTTGGGCAGCCCCGCGACTTCGTTTCCTCCGGGCTGACTCCCGAGGAGCACCGGCAGCTGCTCGAGTGGTCCGACGGTCCGAGGCTGTTCGAGTACTTCCGGGAGCTGCCGTCGCCGCTGAGACTGCAAGACCTGCCCGCCTACGTCCGTTCGCTGGGCATTTCCTCCGACCTGATGCTGACCAAGACCCTGCAGGTGACGCCGATGCGCCACCGGGGCACGCAGGTCGGCAACTTCTTCCTCGGCGACAAGCAAAGGGGCCAGGAGTTCACGGACGAGGACGAAGAGGTCCTGACGCTGTTCGCCGCGCAGGCGGCGACGGCGATCGCCAACGCGCGCACCTACCGCGACGAACAGCGGGCCCGCGCGGACCTGGAGGCACTGATCGATACCTCGCCGGTGGGCGTCGTGGTCTTCGAGGCGAGCAGCGGCGCTCCGGTGTCGATCAACCAGGAGGCCCGGCGGATTGTCGACGGCCTGCGCATGCCGGGGCGCTCCCCGGAGGAGCTGCTGGAGGTGGTCACCTGCCAGCGTGCGGAGGGGCAGGAGGTCTCCCTCGCCGAGTTCCCCCTGGCGCAGCAGTTGGTCAGCGCCGAGACGGTGCGCGCCGAGGAAATCGTGCTCTCGGTCCCCGACGGCCGGCGCGTGAAGACGCTGATCAACGCCACGCCCATCCGTTCGGCGGACGGCGAGGTCGAGTCCGTGGTCGTCACCATGCAGGACCTGGCGCCGCTGGAGGAACTCGAGCGCATGCGGGCCGAGTTCCTGGGAATGGTGAGCCATGAGTTGCGGGCTCCGCTGAGCTCGATCAAGGGCTCGGCCGCGACCGCGCTGGGCGCCTCACGGCGGCTGGACGCGGCCGAGGTGCGCCAGTTCTTTCGGATCATCGAGGGGCAGGCGGACCGGATGGACGGCCTGATCAGCGACCTGCTGGACGCGGGGCGCATCGAGACCGGCACGTTGTCGGTCGACCCGGAGCCGACGGACGTGACCGCGCTGGTGGACCAGGCGCGGAACACGTTCATCAGCGGCGGCGGCCGTCACGCCGTGCGCATGGACCTGCCGCCGGAGTCGCCGCGGGTGATGGCCGACCGGCAGCGCATCGTGCAGGTTCTGAACAACCTCTTGTCCAACGCGGCGAGGCACTCTCCCGAGTCGTCTCCCATCCAGATCTCAGCCACGGTCGATGGGGTGCATGTTGCGATCTCGGTATCCGACGAGGGCCGAGGCGTGCCCCAGGAGCAGTTGCCGCACCTGTTCCGCAAGCACGCCGGACTCGCTGGCGGCGGGCGGGAGCGCGGGGCCGGCGGTTACGGCCTGGGCCTGGCCATTTGCAAGGGGCTGGTCGAAGCCCACGGGGGCCGCATCCGGGCCGACAGCGCCGGGGTGGGCCAGGGGACGCGGATCACCTTCACGATCCCTGTGCTCGAAGACAGCCGCGGCGGCGCGGCGGCGGGACTCGTCGCGAGCGACCCGTCGGGAGAAGGACGGAAGCAGCAGACATCCATCCTCGTGGTCGACGACGACCCGCACATGCTGCACTACGCGCGCGACGCGCTCGTCGCAGCCGGCTATGCGCCGGTCCTGACCGGCGACCCGCGGGAGGTGGCCGACCTCGTCAGCACGCACAAGCCTGAACTGGTGCTGCTGGACCTGGTGCTGCCCGAAACCGACGGCATCGAGTTGATGCAGCGCATACCCGCGCTCGAGGACGTGCCGGTCATCTTCATCTCCGGCTACGGCCGCGACGAGACGATCGCCAGGGCGTTGGATCTCGGTGCCGCCGACTACATCGTCAAGCCCTTCTCGGCGACGGAGCTGACGGCGAGAGTCCGGGCGGCCCTGCGCAGGCGGGCCGGGGCGGAGCCCTTCGTACTGGGAGACCTGTCCATCGACTACGAGCAACGCCGGGTGAGCGCGGCCGGGCGGGCGGTGCCATTGACGGCCACCGAATTCGAACTGCTCCGCGTGCTCTCGGTCAACGCGGGGCGTGTATTGACCTGCGATTCCCTGCTGCGGCAAGTGTGGGCCAAGCGGGACTCGGCAAACGTGATGCTGCTGCGCAGCCTCATGAAGCGGCTCCGGCGAAAGCTGGGGGACAAGGCGGCTCGACCGGCCTACATCTTCACCGAGCGCGGGGTCGGCTACCGCATGCCGCGGCCGGGCGACTCGTGAAGACCGTGGTTGGGGAGAGACCCGCTGCCGTGTCTTGAGGTTGGCGACAGCGGGTTGGCCGGCGCGGCGGCCCTCGGGTGTTCTTCGTTTGGCGCACGCTCTGTCTCGCGGTAGTCCGACGCCTGAGCACTGACTCAGGGGGTGTTCGCTTCGAACGCGACCCCACGACCCCAAGGTTCTGTAGACGCTGAAGGAGGCGCTGCGCGACGCGTTCGGTGTCGCAGCTCGCGCCAAACCCGAAAATGCCCTCTGTTGGACGCCAATAATCCCGTCAGTGTCATGTTGAGTCGGTACCATCCGGGACTTGGTGAACAGGTTGGCTCTGGGAGGCGCGAGACGCCGAACGGCACGGCGGCAACTCCACGCCGAACACGCCGAAAACGGGCGCTGCGACCGGGGGAGATACGGGCAGGGCCGAGCGATGAGCGCATTTGGCGAGCGGATGGGTTCGGCGACGTCATGCGGGTCGAAGCGGTGAGCGTCTTCACGACCGGCGGACGTGCCCCGCAGCCCGGGGGCGGGATGACGATCGGAGATGTGAACCGATGAGAAACGCGCATACCGTAACGCTCGGACCCCAGGGCGGCGACGTGGTGCCGGACTTCTCTCTCACCGACCAGACGGGCGCGGGCCGGGATCTCGCATCGCTGACGGGGCCGAACGGGCTGATGCTGGTGTTCAGCCGGTCGGTCGACCGGTGACCGTTCTGCAAGACGCAGCTCGTTGAGCTGCAGAGCCGCTGGACCTCCAGGACCAGGGGCTCGGCGTCGCCGTCGTCACCTATGACCCGAGCGCGATCCTCGCGGGGTTCGCCCGGGCCCACGGCATCGAGATTCCGCTCCTGTCCGACGCGGGCTCGGCGACCATCCGCGCCTACGGCCTCCTGAATCAGGAGATGGACCCGGCACGGGCGCCCGAGGAACGGCTCGCCGACGGCCCGCGAGCGGAGCCCGGCAACTGCCGCTCATTGCCATGGAGAGGACGTGACGGCGCGCCGTACCACTCGGCGATTTCGACCGCGTCGTCGTCGACGAGGTCCAGGACCTGACGCTGCTGGAGACCGCCGTGGTCGTCGAGCTGTGCTTGGCGATCGCGCGCCGGCGGGGGCATGCGCCGTGGCTGCTGGCAGCGGGCGACGACGGACAGACGGTGCGTCCGTCGGGATTCGACTGGGGCGCGTTGAACGACCTGCTGGCCGCGCGCCTCGACGCGCCGCGGCGGTTCCACCTCGAGGACAACCTGCGCTGCCCGAGCCGCATTGCGGGAGTCATCGAACGCGCCTCCGAGTGGTACTTGCACCTGGACAAGTCGCGGCGCCCGACCAAGCAGCGTCACCAGCAGGGCGGCCAGCACGTCGACGCGCACCTGCTTCACGTCGTGGCTGACGTGCCGACGGCCGTCGGGCTGCTCGAGCGGCTCGACGAGGTCGAGGGCCTGGTGGTGACCACGGTCGCCGACGAAAAACCGGCCTGGGTGCCCGAGCGGCTGCGCGACATGGTGCTGACCCCGGCCGACGCGAAGGGACTCGAGTACCAGTCGGTCTGCGTCCTGGACCCGGGAAGGGTGCTGGCGCAGCTCGAGGATGCGACCGGGTCGATGACGACAGGCACGTCGCGGGCACTGCGGGAGCAGGAGCACCGAACCGCCATCGACCAGCTTCGCGTGGCGCTGAGCCGCGCCACCGAGACGCTCGCCTTCATCGACGTTGCCGGCGACGAGGACGCGCACGCCCTGAGCGCGGACCTGCTCGAGGACGCCGCGCCCTACCATGCCGATGATCTGGTCGAGCACTTCGCCGACGACGCGCCGCCGGACCAACGGGTGCAGGCTCGGACGAAGGACGCGCGGGGTTTGATCGACACGGCCCCCGGGCGGGCGTGGCAGCGGGCGTGCCAGGCGATGCGCCTGCTGGGTGACCCGCACCTGCCCAACGGCGTCTCGGACGAGAATGTGCGCATCGAAGCGCGCACGACCCTGCTGTACACGGCGGCCCGCCTGCTCGTTGACGGGGTCCCCACCGCGGTCCGCCGTCACGAGGTGGTCAACATGGCGGGCGAGGCAATCGTGCTGCTCGGCGCGTCAGACCGGTATGCACAGGCGCTGCACGCGCTGGATGCGTGGACGCGGGCGCCGCGGACGGCGCCGTTCGCGCTGCTCGACGCCACGCTCGCACTCGACTCCGACGGGAGCTGGCTGCGGCGGGCGCTGCCGCCGGTGGCGCAGCGGTTGCGCAACGCCGTCGAAACGTTCGCCAACGACACGACCGCGGCCGCCGCCTACGCCGGCGATGTCGCGGGCTGGCTGCAGCTGACCGGCTATGCAGGCGACGCCGCGGCGACGGCCCGGGCGCTGCGTTGCCGGGCCGTCGATAGCCTGACGGAAGGTGGAGACACGCTGGCGGCCGCCCAGGTCCTGGTGGCCGTCAAGCCGCCGAACCTGGCGCGCTTGGGGCGGCTGCGGGAAGTGCAAGGCCGCCTGGAGGACGCCGCCGAGACATTCGAGGTGGCGGACATGCCGGCCGACGCGCTACGAAACTGGCGCGCTGCCAGCAAGTGGCAGCAGGCTGTGCGGCTGGCCGACGGACAGGAGCGCTGTGACCTGGAATGGCTCGTCGAACTCGACACGCTGGTGCGGCGCCGGCCCGCGGGTCAGCGCAAGCGCCTGACGGCCGCCGAGCGCGAGTGCCTCGTCCAGTTGCTAGACTCCGTCGAGCGCCTCCCCAGGAGCGGCAGGACCGCGGCCATCGCTTCGGCGCTTCCGCTCGTCATCCTGCCGGCGCTCGGTCCCGGGCTGCCGCCCGGGTTCCTCGAGGTCGACGGCATGCCTCCGGTCCCGGACAAGGCCCGCACCGGCCGGTTCTTCGGCCGCCACGTGATGGAGTTTCAGAACTGGACGCTCGCCTCCAACGCCCAGTGGCGGTTGACCGACGAACAGTTGACTCTGCTGTGGCAGGCCGAGTTTCTCAACTCCCGCACCCGGTACACGATGAAGAGCGTCCGCACCGAACTCCAACGACTAACCCAAGTTTAACAGCGGTATTTCTAAGGTATTTTAGAATCAACAGTTTACGCCGGCAAGAATGCTCAAGTGGCACTACAAACGCGCGCAAACTGGGAACGAGGTCGGTCAGATGGTCGTCTTGCGGACGCCTCCCGGCTGCGGGTCGATGCCGAGCGCGTGGTAGATGGCCCGCTGTTCGGGTTCGGCTTGCGTGGCGGTGCGCACGTGCAGGGTGCGCCCGTCGGGGCGCCGGAAAGTGGCGGTGACGCGCTGCTGGCCTTCGAGGATGCGGCGTAGGGTGGTCCAACTGGCGTGTTCGCCGTGGGCGCGCAGCCGGGTGCGGATGACCTGGACGAGCTGGTAGGCGATGACGGTGATGAACAGATGGCCGTCGGCCCGCCGCGGCTTGTGGTGGTAGATGGGACGCAGGCCGAGCTCGGACTTCAGGGCGCGGAAGACGGCCTCGACGTCGGTGAGGGTGGTGTAGGTGCGCCACAGGGCGTCTTCGTCCCAATCGGTCTCGCTGCTGCGCAGGCAGTAGACGCCCGGATGGGTGGCCATCGAGCCGTCCTGGAGCCGTCGGGTCCAGGTGACGGCGGCGGCCTTCTCCCCGGTCTGGTCGGGGGTGACCTCGATCTGGTAGTGCTTGGCGACGCGGGTATGCTTGGCTCTGAGCCGCCCGATGCGCTGCCAGACCTGTCCGAGGCGCTTGTGGGCGCGGGGGCGCGCCAGCCCCTCGTTGAGCTGGGTGAGGGCGGTCTCGAAGCGGGCGGCGGCCCGCTCGACGATGGCCCGCTCCTTGTGGGCCCGCTCTTCGGAGTAGCAATACAGGCGCACCTCGTCGGGGTCGGTCGAGACCACCTTGTGCAGATGCACGGTCTGTTTCGATTGGGTCTGGATCGACACGGCGGCATCGGCGTCGAATTGCCGGTGGCGTTCGCGGCTGACGACCAGATAGCGGTAGCCGTTGTCGCGCAGCCACCCGATAGCGGCCTCGGTGGCGACGCCGCGGTCGATGACGACCAGGGCGCCGGCCGGCGTGTCGAGTGCCTCGAGCATGCCGGCCAGCGTGCGGTGCTCGCGGACGTTGCCGGCGAAGACCTTCGAGCGGCGCACGAAGCCGCTGGCGTCGAGCATCAGGCCCAGGGTCAGCAGCGGACAGTCGCTGCGTTTCTCTTTCGAGTGCCCGCGCCTGGCCTGCGGCTGCGCGCCCGCCTCGCCTTCGAAATAGGTGTTGGTCAGGTCGTAGAGGGTGACGGTCGGCTGCAGGTCGAACAGCCCCATGGCGCGGTCGAACAGATGTGCCTCGATCGCCTCGCGATGCTTCACCAGCGCGTCCGAGGCGCGGTAGAGCTGCATCGGGCTGACGGTCTCGAAGTCGACGCCGAGCAACTCACCGAGGCCGCTGCGGGTTTGCAGCCAGCGGTGCGTGGCGCGCTCGGATGCCGGCTGGGCCAGGCGCCCGACGACGGCGCCGGCCGCCGCAGTGCGCAACGCGCCGTTGACGCCCAGCTCGGTCAGCAGGGCCGGCAGGCCCAACTGCTCCAGGGCCCACAGGCCGACCTGCTCGACGCCGACGCTGCGTGGGCGCACCAGGCGCAGCGAGTCGACATCGACCGGCTGCACGTCGGTCGGCCCGGCGGCCGGTTCCTGCACGAGTGTGCCGCGGGCGACCAACTGTGCGGCTATGCGCTGCGCTTCGTGTTCGACGGCGGTCGGGCAGTCGGCCACCAGAGGCGTCTGGCCGGCCAGGATGTCGTCGAGTCGGGAGCAGAGCAGCGGCCATTGCGCCTGGGGAATGTCGAAGTGGCGTCCGAGATTGAGCAGGGTGCGCTGTCGGACGGCGTTGCCGATGCGCTCGGAGCGCACGAGGCGATGCGAGAAGTAGGGCTGTCGGTCTTCGGTCCGCCGGGTTTGCGAGCGCCGAATGAACACACGCCCACGATAGCGGGTGCACGTCCTCAAGGCAATGTCATATTTACGATTATGGCACTACATTCAGCTCCACCAACCCCCGATTCTTTAGAATCAACAAGTTACGTGGATGCGATCCTCGGAATATCGCCTAAATCGACAAAATCGTCGGGAATCTTGTTAAACATGGGCTAACATCCGTGCTCGGCGCGTTCAATACTTCCTCCGTGCGGAAGCGACGCAAGGTCGCCAGGGCTCGCGGCGCTGGGAAAGATGGGTAGTTCGTCGACGGGACCGGGGCGACCGGGACGCGAGCGACGTCCGAGCACCGCGCTCGCAGGACACCCGCTTGTATTATTGATTGGTCCTTTGTGCGTCGCGTTTCCGTCGCCACGATTCTCCCGCGACCACCTTCAGGCCGTCGGGTCGGAAACCTCGCTCTTGCAGTGCGGGTCCGAGTTCGCCCGCCCGCCTTCGAGCGGCAGCCCAATCGCCAGCCAGAAGCAGGTCGAGGATCGAACGGTGGACCTCTATCTTGACATCCGCGACGGCGCGAGCATCCTTTGGCTCGGCCGTAGCGAGAGCGAGAGCTGGTGCGTAATAGTGGCGCCAAGCGTCTTCCGGGAGGTTTACTTTTATGGGCTCTAGCGTTTCCGGGTCTTCTGTGTCGGGGTCGCGCCAGTGGAACTGCAGCTCATCGCGTCGGAAGTAAGAAATCGCCCCGACGTGGAGTGAGCAGTCCGTCGAGTCGACGCGCACGAGCCGCTGCGCTTGTCTCTTCGCCTTCTGCCGGTCCTCCGCGGTCGGTATGCTCGACCGACCCTTGCATTCAAACGCGTGCCATGCGTATGCGTTGTCCTGGCCGACGAGATCCGGTCGAGAACGTCCGCCGAGCATGGCGGGATCGAGCTGAGCGCGGAACACGTCAAGATGCAGAAGCCACGGGGTATGTAAGAATTCGCTCGCGAAGAGCTTACAGATCGTCATCCCAAGAAAGTAGCTGACCGCGCCCTTCTCGGTCGGGTCCAACGACCGAAAGGCGTCAGTGCGATAGAGCGTTTCGCCGAACGGTCGCTGTTCCACTGCCATCCGCACGAGAGACAGCCTGAACAGAGCCTCGTGGTAGGAGGCGTCGCCGTGAGCGAAGACGTACGCGGTACTCGGTCTGCCCACCGTCAAGGCCGCTCCCAGGAGATCGTCCCAATCGGTTCGTAGACGTCCGCTACCGGCGACGGTTCCACTCGGAAAGTCGCGGCTCGTGTAAGGAATCCGGAGCGAGGCTTCGTACGTCGTCTTCAAATCTGGCATCTCGTCGACGGTCACCCTATCCGCTGGCCGGCCGTAGAGCTTCGTCGTCTTGGGTAATGCGTGTCCGGCGATCTGCTTGCGCCTGCTTGGGAATCCCCGTTCGAGAGACAACGCCGTGCGCGACCATCTCCTGATCATGACCAGGACAACCTGCGGCGTCAACCCACGGTTCCGTCAAGAATCCTTCCGTCCGGTCGTATTGCCTCACCCAACCTGTTGGCCAGGACCGCTATTCGGTGAGGTTCGTGGCCCAGCACGTCGCCACAGCAGCCTCGACGGGTACGAGGTCAGGCCGGGATTCCTTGGCACGACAGGACGTGAGATCAACACCGAGCGTGTGCGTCGACGCGTCACCGCCGGCACCGACACGACGTCCCGCTCTCGGAGATCAAGCGGCGGTGGTCCGCCGCTCAGAAGAACCTCGCGGAAACGGCTGGGTCGCTCGGGACCATCGACGTGCTCGACAACGGCAACGGTACGACGCGACACGTCGCAAGCTTCACGAAGGTATAATCAGGTTGGCGGCATCGCCATCGCCCGCGTGGGCGATGGCGATGATCCCGCAACGTCGATCAGCACCGTCCAGCCATATGACGAAGCCGGAGCTGTGACGAGCAGTGGTCTCCGCACCGAACGTCACGTGCCGACACCACCAAATTTTGAACTTCTCTCGCGTGCGCCCGGGCGTGCTATCTTATATGATTGGCTATTAGTCGATTACTAAGGTGGTCGGGGTGCTGGGACTCGAACCCATACGGCCTACTACGGTCCGCCGGATTCAATTAAAAGACCTTCACAGCGAAACTTGTACGACTCGCTGACTAGCTCGCCCGATGGAGGGTATCGAGCCTTGTAGTGAAGTTCACTCGTCGTCGGACCAAACCTGAGTCTTCCGGTTCCACCAAGCGATACCCTGACGCTCTCGTTCGGGTCCAGGGAGCGGTCGCCCGACTCTCTTGCGTTGAGGTCGACAGTCATACAGGTTTCGCCGTAGTGGAGTATCCCGGTTCGCGGGAGAATAGCGACAGCATTGCCTGTGTTTACTGCGATGAGGCTCATCTCCGGGTCGAGACCACTACCGGGTTGAGACCTATCGACATACCAGTTCAGGTCCGCCTTCGGAAGTAGGTAATCACAGCTCGCCTTACCACCACCAACGATGACAACGAGTGCGACGGCCAGTCTTATGACCGCCGGGAGTGATTCTTGACTTAGAATGAGGTCTAGTACAATGCTTCGCTCTTTTCTCATTTCCTTTTCAACCCTTATTCGAAGGAGGATTACATGCCCCAATTAGTCTTGCTTCCAGAGTTCGCCGCTGGCTGGCCTGTCCTATCGCCCGAGGCCGGCCACTTTCGCCGGTACCCAATGACGATACCTCCCGCCGTGAACGCCAGCCCGAACAGGGACCACAGGATGCGGCTTTCAGCTTGGGCGATCCGTGAATCGATCCGCTCTGTCATGAGCATTACGACAAACGCCAGGTCTTCGCGCACCTGTTCCCGTGTCGGTACATCCAACATCCGCTGTTCCAGGGCGAGCAACCGTGCGCCCGTGTCGCCGGCCATTGCCGGCGGAAGCGGAGCCGGAACCGGAGGAATTCCGGTGCCTCGCTTACAGAACCGTCGGGCGTACAGGCTGCCACGGCCAGCGTAAATGCCAGCAGGACGCTTCGGCATTTCGCCATTGCTCCATCCTTTCCCCGCGCTATTCCACGACGGTCCACGCCGCGGCCGCCGGTTCGCCGAGCACGACGCCATCGGGCAGCCGTTCGCCGATGATGCGCTTCGCCCAATCTCCGATTTTGTCCTCGCCAAGGTAACCCGTGTTGTAGAACACTTCGGTTTCCCCACGGCGGATGGTTCCTTCGTATTCGTAGGTCAAGCCATTGGGCGTGGTCACTTCGACCCAGAAATCAAGGTTTCGATCCTCGAAGGCGCGCGACACCCGGTAGTTGGACGTGACCACGCCGCCCACCCGTGCCGTCTCGGGGTAAACGTGGATCGAGACGGCGCGCGGCGGCGGAACCCGCGTAGGGGCCGCGGGCGGATCGGTGCAACCCGCGAGCACCGCCAGTGCGAGCACGATTCGTACGCGCTTGCCGGTCATGCCCCTGCCCCTACCTCGGGGTCGACGCTCCCGCTCCAGCCCGACGCTGATCCGCGCGATCCGCATCGCAGCCATCGCTGCCGCAACTTCACTCTGCGGTCGGCGCGCGCCGTTCGGACCGACACGCTCATGCTTCGGCATTTCAGCATTTCGTCAATCCTCCACTGCCGCGCGAGGCCTTGTAGCACACCCTTGAATGCCTCGGCCTTCTTAGGCCTTCTAGGTGATCCGAGGTGATCCGTGATCAGTGCCCCTCTTTATGTAGTAGCTGCACCAGACCTGCTCCTGCCACAGCGTCCCGCTGTTGGCGCTCGTGTAAATTCGCAGGAATCTGCCCCTGGGTCGACCACAAGATGTTGGGCCTCCGGTGGCATCGTCAGACCGCCAGGGTACGCGTGTGCTCGCCGTCGTCAAGGCGCCTCGCTACGCTCGGCTCCCGCTTCGCGGGGCTGGCGGCCTTGACGACGGCTCCGCGCAGCCCCATCCGGACTGGCTCTTGTCTGTCGATGCCCAATCGTGCACTCCAGGATGTTGGGGTCGACGATCTGTTTGGATTCCTTCACTTTCGGATGAGCGTTGACACCCGCCGCCCTCCCGCCGCCCGACGCCGCAACGCGGCGACACCGACAGCGACAGTCCCTCGCGGTCCCGGCTGCCCACGCCGAGCCTCACCCCCGCGCCCCGCTCCCGGTAGCCCGACGCCGAGTGCAGCACCAGCGGCCGGCCCTGCGCGTCCACCCGCACCCGTCCCGCTACGAGGCGCGCCCCGGCCACCACCTCCAGGCCCGTCCCCGTCTGGCCCGAGCCCCCG
Source organism: Vicinamibacterales bacterium (assembly GCA_964291605.2). Classification (GTDB taxonomy): domain Bacteria; phylum Acidobacteriota; class Vicinamibacteria; order Vicinamibacterales; family UBA8438; genus WTFV01. The sequence goes on from OZ219745.1 coordinate 466,076, forward strand.
TCGCGCCGCACGTGCGCCTCGCCGAACGGAGATAGCGACACCCCGTTGCCGAAGCGAACCGGGCGCGACACCTCGGCGCCCGCCCGCACCTGGTTGACCGCCGCCGTCTGTCGTGCCAGCCGCCCGGGAGCGAACCGGTCCAGTCACGATAAGGAACATCATAGTTGGGCCATATGACATAGACATGTCGTGAACCGGATTCAATATGATAAATTCGTGACCATGACTCGTACGGGGAGCGGTTCAGAATCAGCATTAGATGCACGGCCGCGGCTTCGGCGTGTGTTCGGCGTCGGGTCCGTCGGCTGATGCGGCTGATGGGCCTGGAGGCGATTTACCGGAAGCCCCGTACGAGCGACGCGCAGCCGGGACACCGCGTCTACCCGTACCTGCTGAGCGGGCTGACGATAGACCGTCCGGATCAGGTTTGGTGTGCGGACATCGAGTGCCACGAGGCGCTCACCAACCGTGCGGTGATGAGAGAACACCGCCGTGTGCCCGTCGCAGCGGGCATGTCGAAGCTGAGGGCAGCCTGAACCTCGGGACGGAGGGGACGGTGGACAGCAGCCCCGACAATGACGGGACGGGTCAGTACCGCCAGATGGCCCGGGTCCGGCTAGCGCTGCCCGTGCCCCGGATGTCCGGTGCTGGACTGTAACGAGCGGGAGGTCATCCGAATTCGTCCCGCAGTTCGAAGGCGAAGGCCATGGCCACCAGTCGGGTGTAGCCGTGCCACAGCAACTGTGCGCCGGGCGGGTCGCGTTGGCGTCCGAGCCACCCGCCGAGGCGCCCGACCAGACCGACCGCGTCGCCGAGGCGCGTTGGCGGCGGCAGCTTGCGTGAGCGGGCGAAGGTGGCGAGCACGCGCAACTCGCCATCGGAGAACAGCAGGTCGCCCGGCAGGTCGGGCACCTCGCGCCCGAGCTGAACCATCAACTGGATGCGCCACCCGATGACCATCTTGATGGCCATGGCGCGTTCGAGCCGCTCGGCCGAGTGGTGCTGCAACTCCTCGACCTTGCAGCCCGACTTGAGCACCCGGAAGTTGTCGGACGCGGTCGTGTGGCGAGGGCAACCTCGCGGCGGCCGAGGCGGGGGTGAGCCGGGTGCGGGCGGCGCTGGAAGGCTCGCGCGAGCTGCGCTTCGCGGGCGGGCGTAGTGTCACGCCGCCGGTCGAACTGGGGGTGCGACACGACAGCGGTGACGCGGAGACGGGGACGGGGCTCGGGACGGGCTTCGGAGTGGTCCATGCCGACCCGAACCTCGGGCTGATGGTCGACGCGGCGCTCAGCCTACCGCGAGCGATCCGCGCACGCCGCGCGCCGGCACGGTCGCCGGAATAGCCTGCCGGCGACGTGGGTCTATGTACCCGAGTCTGGAGGAACGCCAATGATGAGCCGCATCTCAGCCATGAAGAAGACCCTCCTGGTCATCGTCGTTCTTGGCGGCACGATGGCCGGCTACGGCTTCTACGACGCAGGAGCCGTCGACTTTGCCCCGGACATCGGCACGGTCGCCGTGACCGTGGGCGACATCGTCGACACGGTAGGGGCGACCGGGACGCTCGAGGCCGTCACCACCGTGCAGGTCGGGAGCCAGGTTTCCGGCACGATTCAGGAACGGTACGTCGACTTCAATTCGATCGTTCGCAAGGGCGATGTCCTCATGCGCCTCGATCCGTCGCTGTTCGAGACGCAGCTCGAGCAGGCGCGCGCCAACCTGTTGCGCTCCGAGGCCGAGGTCGAACGGCTCTCCGTCGCAGTGGACGACGCGGTGGCGCAACTCCGGCGGGCGCGGGAGCTGGCGGCCGGCGACCTCATCTCCGAGACCGAACTCGAGGCGGCGGAGGTCACCCTGCGGTCGGCCGAAGCCCAGATCAAGTCGGCAGAGGCCGAGGTGCGGCAGTCGCAGGCGTCTCTCAGCATGAACGAGGTCAACCTGGAGCACACGGTCATCCGGGCGCCGATAGACGGCATCGTCACCTCGCGGCTGGTCGACGTCGGTCAGACCGTCGCAGCCAGCTTTCAGGCGCCGGAGCTGTTCGTCATCGCCGCGGACCTGACCAGGATGCGGGTCATCGCCAGCATCGACGAGTCGGACGTCGGGCGCATCCGCCCGGACCAGCGGGTGACGTTCACGGTCGACGCGTTTCCGGCCGAGGAGTTCGAGGGCACGGTATCGCAGGTCCGTCTGGAGCCGATCGTGACGCAGAACGTGGTGACCTATGCGACGGTCATCGACGCCCCGAATCCCGCCCTCAAGCTCAAACCGGGCATGACGGCCACCGTTACCGTGGAGGTGGCGCGGCGGAACAACGTCACCCGGATTCCGAACTCGGCGCTGCGGTTCCGGCCCACGCCGGCCGTGTTCGCGGCCCTCGGCCAGCCGCTGACGCCGGGCTGGAGGCAGGCCGACAGGGCGGCGAGGCGGCCCCGGACCCGGAACGGCGACAGCGCATGATGGAGCGCATCGAGCAGATGTCCCCGGAGGAGCGTCAGGAGTTCTTCACACGCATGCGGGAACGACGCGCTACGGATGGCCCCGAAGTTTCGGCCAGCCCGGGCAGCCGGCCCCCGACCGCCCTCCGACGCCTGGAAACCGCGGACGACGGAGCGACCGTACCGGCGGTGGAACGGGGCGCCGGCACCATAGACGCGCTCTTCGCGCCCGTCGAGGTGGAGGAGACCACCGGCCGCGTCTGGATCCTGGAGGGCGGGCGGCTCCTGGGCGTGCGGGTCCGGGTCGGCGTCACCGACGGCGCCACCAGCGAGTTGCTCGACGTGCTCGGGCGCTCGCCCATGGCGGACGGTTCCCCGGCTCCGCCCTCCATCACGAACGGTGTGCGGCTCGTCACCAGCGCCACCGCGCCGGACGCCGGCGGCCCGGCGGCCCGCAGCAGCAGTAGCGCGTCTCCCCTGATGCCGCAGTCACCCTTTGGGCGCCGCGGGCGCTGAGGAGCCCCGATGTCGATCATCACCGTCGAAGACCTTTCGAAGACTTACGCCATGGGCGACGTGTCGGTGCGGGCTCTGAGAGGCGTCGGCCTCTCGATCGAGGAAGGCGAGTTCGTCGCCGTCACCGGTCCGTCGGGGTCCGGCAAGTCGACGTTCATGCACATCCTCGGTTGCCTCGACCGGCCGACCGGCGGACGCTACTTCCTCGACGGGCGTGACGTTTCGCATCTCTCGCGCGAGGAGCTGGCCGAGGTGCGCAACAAGAAGATCGGGTTCGTGTTTCAGGGTTTCAACCTGCTGGCGCGGACCACTGCTCTCGACAACGTCGAGCTGCCGCTGCTCTACGGCTCGCGGATGAGCGGGTCCGCGCGCCACGCGCGGGCGCGGGACATGCTGCACGCGGTCGGACTCGGGGAGCGGGTGAACCACTTCCCGAATCAGCTGTCGGGCGGCCAGCAGCAGCGGGTCGCGATCGCGCGCGCGCTGGTCAACGAGCCGGCCATCCTCCTCGCGGACGAGCCGACCGGCAACCTGGACTCGCGCACCGGCATCGAGGTGATGGACATCTTCCAGCGCCTGAACGAGGAGAGCGGCATCACCGTGCTCCTGATCACCCATGAGGCCGACATCGCCGAGTACGGCAACCGGATCATCCGCTTTCATGACGGCATCGTCGCCGTGGACCGTGTGAACGCGACGCGCCGCGTGGCGAGCGAGGAACTCGCGGCGCTGCCGCCGGTGGACAAGGCCGCGGCCTGAGTCGTGACCAGGACAGGAAACGGGAGGTTGCATCATGTCCGTGCTGATGGTGTTCCGCATCGCGCTCAAGGCGCTCGGCCGCAACAAGATGCGCACCGGCCTGACCATGCTGGGGATGATCATCGGCGTCGGCGCGGTGATCACGATGGTGGCCCTCGGCCAGGGCGCGCAGCAGGAGATCGAGACCCAGATCCGGGCCGCCGGCACGAACCTGATCACCGTGCGCGCCGGCAGCTTTCGCCGGGGCGGCATCAGCATGGGAATGGGCCAGTCGCCGCGGCTCAAGGCCGACGACGTCGACGCCATCCGCGAGCGGGTGCCCGACGCGCAGTATCTGGCGGCCGCCGTCAGCACGCGCGACCAGGTCGTCGCGGCCGGGCAGAACTGGAACACGACCATCCAGGGCACCGACGTCGAGTTTCCCCAGATCCGCTTCTGGGACATCCAGCTCGGGAGCTTCTTCACCACCACGCACGTCCGGAGCGCGGCCAAGGTGGCGGTGCTGGGCTCCGTCGTCCGCGACCATCTGTTCGGCGAAGGGGTGGACCCGGTGGGGGCGCGCATCCGCATCCGCAACCAGTCGTTCCAGGTGCTCGGAGTCCTGGCCCCGAAGGGCTCGGGGCAGTTCGGCGAGGACCAGGACGATGCCATCTTCGTGCCCTACACCACCGTCAACAGGAAGCTGCGCGGGCGCGACGGCACCAATATCTCGGAGATCACCATCTCGGCCGCGTCGGCCGACCGCATCAACGCCGTGGCCGACGAGATCACGGCGGTGCTGCGCGAGGAGCACGACCTGGTCCCGGGCGAGGACGACGATTTCTCGGTCCGCACGCAGGAGGACATGACCAGCATGCGGTCGCAGACGACCGAGACGATGACCGGCCTGCTGGCCGCAATCGCGGGTGTCTCTCTGCTCGTCGGCGGCATCGGCATCATGAACATCATGCTGGTGTCGGTCACCGAGCGGACGCGCGAGATCGGCCTGCGGATGGCGGTCGGGGCCAAGGGACGCCACGTCCTGTTGCAGTTCCTGGTCGAGGCAATCGTGCTGAGCCTGGTCGGGGGCCTGGTGGGGGTCGGGCTCGGTTTTAGCCTCTCGAAGGGACTGACGCAGTTCCTCGCCTGGCCAACCTCGGTGCCGGCCGATGCGGTGGTCGTGGCGGTCGGCTTCGCCGCGGCAACCGGCATCTTCTTCGGCTTCTATCCTGCCCGCAAGGCGGCGCAGCTGGACCCAATCGAATCACTGCGCTTCGAGTAGGCGTATTCAGGCAGGTCGGCCGGCAGCGAGAACACGCAGTCGAACCGCTTGCCGTTCCGGCGCGTATACTTCCGGCTCTCCTGAAAGAGGTGTGGGTGGGTTGAGGCCGGTCCGCGGGACGGCCGGATAAGGCCCTCGCTGCGCTCGGAACGCGTTCACCACGCACGGTCGGTCCCGGCCGTCAACCCGCTTCGCGGGTCCTTCACTGCGTTTCGGTCCTCCGGATGACTGCCGCGACCGACCGTGCGGGAGTCCCTTGCGGGCCAGCCGGAAGGCTGGCCCGCAATCTACTGGCTGAAAGGCGGCGTCGGCGCGCCGCTCCGATGTCGCGGACAGCCACCCGCAACGCCCGTACCCGGGTCGCTCAGCTGAGCATGGCGGGCGCGGTATCGAGCGGCGCAAGCAGTTGCAGAACGCAGGGGCTTCCTGGTCTCATTGGCGTGTTCCAAGACGACCAGCGAGGAGGAGAGCCCCATGCGTATGACCACACTACTACGGCGGTTGCTGGGTGTCACCCAGATGCACGTCCGGGATGCACACGTCGCGACCGACGGCCCGTTGTCGGTCTGGGTACGGCCGTCGTGGCGGCGGTCGCGTTGTGGCAGGTGCGGCCGTCGGAGGCCGCGCTACGACCGGCGACCGTTGCGGCAGTGGCGTCACCTTCCGTGGGGGCGGACGCCGGTGTTGCTGCAGTATGCGCCGTGGCGGGTGTCGTGCCGGCAGTGCGGCGTGCGGGTGGAGCGGGTGCCGTGGGCGGTCGGTAGCGGCGTGTTCACGGCGCCGTTCGAAGAGTTGGCGGCGTATCTGGCGCAGGTGACCGACCGGACGACGGTCAGTCGCGCGTTGGGGATTTCCTGGCAGGCGGTGGGGAGCATTGTCGAGCGGGTGGTGTCGCGGCGGCTGGACCCGGAGCGGCTCGCCGGGCTGCGGCGCATCGGGGTCGATGAGTTCAGCTATCGCAAACGGCATCACTATTTGACGGTGGTCGTCGACCACGACAAGCGGCGGGTGGTGTGGGCCGGCAAGGGACGCAGCGCCGAGACGCTGGAGAAGTTCTTCGACCTGCTGGGACCGTCCGGCTGCGAACAGATTGTGTTGGTGACGGCGGACCTGGCCGCCAGTTGGCAGAAAGCGTTGCGGGCAAAGGTGCCGCACGCCGAGGTGGTCTTCGACCGGTTCCATGTGGAACGGCTTGCCTCGGACGCGGTCGACGAGGTCCGGCGGGCGGAGCAACGGCACCTGGGCGCCAAGGCGGCCAAGACGCTCAAGGGGTCGCGCTTCTGCCTGCTGAAACACCCGGCGCGGCTCAAGCCCGGGGAGAAGCGACGCCTGGCGGCGCTACGCCGCCAGAATCGTGCCCTCGATCGCGCCTACGAGCTGAAGGAGTACCTCGCGATCATCCTCGAGCAGGCCACGCCGGACGAGGCGCCCGACATGCTCGACCAGTGGCTGGCGTGGGCGGCGCGGTCGCGTCTGGCGCCGTTCGTCAAGCTGGCGCGGACGATCCGCAAGCACGCGGCCGGCATCCTGGCCTACCTGGACACGAAGATGACCAACGGGCCGGTCGAAGGCTTCAACAACAAGCTGCGGGTGATCGCCCGCCGCGCCTACGGATTCCACTCGCACGGCGCGCTCATCTCGATGCTATTTCTCTGTTGCGGCGGCATCGAATTGGCGCCACCTCTACCCACACGTGTTTGAGGAGATTCGACAAATGGCCTTCCGTTCACGGTCTTCGCTTGGCTGTCGCACAACTCGTGGAATCGTTGAAGGGCCGCCTGTTCTCCCACATCCTGGGCACCGGCGTCAGTGCCCGCGAGGAGACGCGCTGCTGGTCGCGATGGTCGAGACGGCCCTCGGGACTACGCTGGTGTCGCGCCCTGGCAGCCCGCACCGACCGGCGACGGTCGGCCGCTCGGCAGCGCGGTGAACAGTAGGCGTGGCCGCGATCGCGCGCCGCGCAGATGGCGAACAAACGGCTGCAGTGTCGGCAGGTCTTCTGGCGTAACGGCTGGTCCACGGCGTCGGAGCGCGTGGGCCAAGCTCCGACTGGACAGCGCCGCGCCGGCCATGGCACAACAACGGCGACCGGCTCGATCTGTCGGAGCTCGGGGCGGTCACGAGGGTCCGGCCTACTCCCGGGCCCTCACCCCCACGCTTGAAGTGCGCTTCAACGCTACCCGACTGCAGGGGAACCTCGCCAGCCCAGAAGTCGTCCCCGGCCTCGCTGCGGTCAGGCACGCGCGCCGACGACGATCCGTCATCGCCGAGCTGGCGGTGCGGAAGATTCGCGCGCGGCCGAGCGTCAACGCCCATCCGGCCGTGGTCCGCGCGCGCGATAGCGCCGCCTCCAGGCTCGCCTGGCGCAGCTACCGACGCCGCTCGTCCCGACGTTGCCGCGTGCGCCAGACGAGCCTTCCGCGGCACTCTAGTGGTCGCTCGACGGAACGCCCTTCCGCTTCGTCGTCGACGACCACACCGTCCGGCCCAGCCCGGCCGTTCCGTCTCGCGAACGTACCCCGACCGGGAATGACCAACACCGACGTCCGGCTCGGAACCCACCGTCGTAGACGGACCTTCGCTCCGCTCGGTCTCTGCTTCTTTCAGATGGTCTTGAACCGAACTGGCTCCAATTTCCGTCACTTTTCGAAGCTTCTTGACAATCAGCGACTCGACGAGTGGTCTCTTCGGTCTGCGTGGCGACGACGATGTCGAGATCGTGCCGTGGTCGACGTTCGGCGGGGAGAGCGCACGCGCGCTCTTCGCGGATTCGTCCGGAGGGCTGTGGCTCGGCTTCATCGAAGGTGGCGTGTCCCGTCTCGAGAACGGGCGCGTCCAGCAGACGTATACGAGCGCCGACGGACTGGGCGCCGGGGAGGTCACCAACATCCATGGCGACCAGGAGGGCGCGCTATGGGTGGCGACCGAGGGAGGCCTGAGCCGAATCGCGGGGGGGCACGTCGACACGCTGGACGTGAGCAACGGGCTGCCGTGCGCCGCCGTCGAGTGGTCCGTTGAAGACCACACGCGCGCCCTGTGGCTGCAGACGGACTGCGCGCTGGTTCGCGTCGAACGAGACGAGCTGGACGAGTGGATCTCCGACCCGGGGTCCAGTGTCGGTCTCATCGTCTACGACGGGAGCGACGGCGCAGTGAGCTACGCTGATCGCGGATCCTACAGCCCGAAGGTGTCCAGGGCCACCGACGGACGACTGTGGTTCGCCAGCTACGACGGCGTCGGGGCCGTCGATCCCCGGGCGCTTCCGTCGAACCCGGTTCCTCCGCCGGTGCACATCGAGCAGGCCGTCGGCGACGGTGTGACCTATGCTCCGTCGTCGGTCGCGCGCCTGCCTGCACGCGTGCGCGACGTGCGCATCGAATACACGGCGCTGAGCCTCGGCGCACCCGAGAAGGTGGCATTTCGTTACCGACTGGAGGGGAGAGACAAGGATTGGGTCGAGGCCGGAAACCGGAGGCAGGCGTTCTATACCGATCTTCCTCCTGGGTTCTATCGGTTTCACGTGGTCGCCGCCAACGATCGGGGGCTCTGGAATGAGGAGGGAGCGGCTTGGGAGTTTTCGATTGCGGCGGCCTACTATCAGACCGACTTGTTCAGGCTGACCGTCGGCACGAGCGTGCTCGTAAGCCTGACCCTGCTATATCGATTGCGCCTGCGCCGTGTGGCCGCCCAGCTGCACGCCCGGCTCGAGGAGCGGCTGCACGAGCGTGAGCGTGTCGCGCAGGCACTGCACGACACACTCTTTCAAGGGTTCGTGAGTAGCTCCATGTAGCTCCATGCGGTGGCCAACGAGATCGCTGACCAAGGGGTTCGATCTAAGCTCACCCTTGTACTCCAGCGAATAAACCAAGTCATCGAGGAAGCCCGGGAGAGCGTCAGCGGGCTCCGCGTCCCGGTCGACGACGACCTAGAGGGCGCGCTCGTACGTGACGCCGAGTACTTCAAGGGCGAGCGACAGATCGATTTCCGGCTGGCCATCAAGGGCCATCCCCGCCCGCTGGATCCGCTCGCTCGCGACGCCGTCTATCAGATAAGTCGTGAGGCTCTCGCCAACACGTTCCGACATGCCCAAGCGAGGCGGGTGGAGGTCGACATCGAGTACTCGCGCGACGAATTCACCGTCCGTGTGCGCGACGACGGTTGTGGCATCGCGCCGCACATTGTCGAAGACGGGCGCTCGGGCCATTTTGGGCTGTCGGGCATGCGGGAACGGGCCGAGCGGACCGGCGCGCTCCTGCGGCTCTGTAGTCGCGTGGGTGCCGGCACCGAAGTAGAAATTCACATGCCCGCGAAGACCGCGTTCCCCGACGCGTCGCCGGACGGCGGCTCCCGCTGGTGGCGGCGCGCTCGCGAACTCTACGATTTCTGAGGGAAGCGGCACCCCGCCGAACGTGCGTCCGTTCGTCCGGGTGCGATCCGGTCGGCCGAGGCCGGAATCACAAGTTTCCGGATCCGCGGATCCTCGACGGCCCTCTCGTGATTCTGTCGAACCTGACCGGGCGTGGATTGCCGAACGTAGACCCAAGCTGCGCGCGCGGCGTCATGCCGCTGGACTTCGAGTTCCCTTCCGCCGACCTGTGGGTGCCGATGGCCGTGGATGTGACGAACCGGGTCGGCCTGTGGGCGCGGACCGCTTACCTGGTCGGCAGGCTCCGTCCCGGCGTCACGCTGGACGCCGCAACCACCGAGGTCCGGGCGCTCGGCCCGCAGTTTGGCCGACTGTTCCCGTGGCGGATGCCGGACAGCCACGGCACGGACGTCGGCCTGCGGACGTGGCGCGAGGACCGACTGGGTGAGGTGCGCCCGACGCTCCTGCTGCTGCTCGGCCCGGTCGTCGCCGTCTGGCTCATCGGCACCGTGAACCTGACCAACCTGCAGCAAGTCCGCGCCGCCGCTCGACGGCGAGAACTGGCGCTGCTCGCGGCACTCGGCGCAGCGAGGGGCCGCGTTGCGAGACAACTTCTGACGGAGAGCTCGCTCCTCGGCTTGTTGGGGGGCGCGGCCGGCTTGGCGGTTGCGTATGCCGGCGTACCAGCGCCGGTTGCTCTCCTTCCAGCGGACGTGCCGCGCGCCGAGGGGATTCGCGTCAATGGCCTCGTTCTCTGTTTCGCCGGGGTCGTCTCACTCGGCACGGCGCTTGCCGCGGGGACGCTCCCGGCGCTTCGTGCGACGCGGCTGGGCCAGCACGCGGCCTTGGCGGGCTTGCGGGGAACCGTCGGCGGCGCGTCGGGCCGCCGTCTTGGCATCTTTGTCACGGCCGAGATCGCGGCGGCCGTCGTGCTCGTGATCAGCGCCGTTCTGCTGGCCAGGAGCCTCGCTCGCATCTGCCGGGGGTGGCACCGTCCTCCTTCGGACGTGATCAGCGCGGTTCTGCTGGCCAGGAGCCCCGTCTATCCCAAAAACCCGGACCACGTCAGCCTGACCGCCCCTGCCAGTCTTGCCCCGCCTCAGTACTCGACGTCCGTCGACGCCAACCACGTTCGCTCCGTGCTACGATTCGTTCGATGGAGCAGATTTCCCGCAGGCGATCTTTATAGATGAGTCAAGTTCAGGTTTTGATCGTTTTTCTTTCGCCGTTTCGGATCCTTCAACCGGCGGCCCCCGGATCACGCTCGACCTACATGCTTGTGGGTCTGAGGCGAAGCCTCGCTAGGACGTACCGCACGGAGCGCCCCACGCCTCTCTCATCCCCCGGCTGTGATGGGGTTAGCGTCTTGACTGCTATATCTCACTGGGCATATCCGCTACCCGGTGCACGCGCACGGGCGGCGAGGTATTAGCATGGCGCAGATTGCCAATCAAAAGCTAAGTTCCATCAAGAGGGAGGTTGACGATCTCCATCCATTACTTAGAGCCGTGCTGCCTAAGCTGCCGAGAGTCCATGCCGTGGAGTACCACCATGGTGCCGACGAGAAGGGAGCCGATTTTGTCATCAGTCGGACGAACGATACTTTCGGCCACACCGAGTATATCGGCGTTATCGCCAAGGTCGGCAAGATCGTCCAGGACCTGGCCGCCATTGAGCGTCAGATCGACGAATGCGACCTCCCCCGGCTTGTTCAGGGTGGTAAGAAAAAGGTCCGACTTACCGAAATTTGGGTAGTCGCCACTAAGCACATAACGCAGGGCGCCAAAGAAAAGATTTTTCACAAGTACAGCACTCGCAAGATCGAATTCATCGATGGTGCAACCCTTGAGAGACTGGTCGACCAGCACACTCCGTTGGCTTGGTCACATCTGCCCATTGCTGTTGGGGAATATCTGCAGGAGTTACGAACCCGAACGGAAGAGCAGGACAAGAGCGTCAGCTTGCTCCAGATATCTGACGAGGCGTTCTACGTTCGGCAGGACCTGTATCATCTTCGCGACATCGAATACCGTCATAAAGGCAAGTACAAACCGGAAAGGGTTGATGTAGACCGGATTACTGAATCCCACCGCTGTATTCTCATTGAAGGTGGTGTTGGTTCCGGCAAATCGAAACTGCTCCGCCGGCTGATCTCTGAAGCTACTGTCCCGGAGGTCTTCACCAATACTAAGGTGCTCCCGCTGAGCGCCAGCTATACTGAGTTGATGGAGAAACACTCTGGCGACCTCACTAAGCTCATCGACCACCGGGTGCCAGCTAATGTCCAGAAGCCATGCTTCGACGCCGAATACTTGGTATTGATCGACGCCTTCGATGAGCGGCGGATGGAGACCGACCGCCAGGCGGACGAGCTCAATGCTATCTTTAATCAGGCGTCGGAAGAGAAGCGTATTCGCGTCGTAGTGACAAGCCGGTTTCTCCAGGGGGTCGAGCGGGGCGACGTTCTGCGGCCCGATGTTGCCCGCTGCGAACTGCGGCCCCTTTCGATGCAGCGCACCTTCGAGTTCATCACGAAGATGTGCGCGAATGTGAATGTCGAAGACCGCATCCTCGAGGATCTCAAGAAGTCGGCCCTCTTCCGGAACCTACCCCGGAGCCCAATGTCAGCCATCCTTCTTGCTCGTTTACTGAACGAGAACCAGCAGGAAATTCCGTCAAACATTACTGAGTTGTACGCGAAGTATTCCGAGCTGATACTTGGCAGGTGGGATGAAAGAAAAGGTCTTCAATCGCAAAAGGAATATCAGGCCCTCGATAATATTCTCATGCGATTGGCGCGATACATGATTGACGATCAGCGAATGTTCCTGTCAGTACTTGAAGTCAAGACCGTGTTCAAAGACTATTTGGGTGAACGCAATCTCCAGATAGATGCGGAACAACTCTTCGGCAAGATGGTCGAACGGTGCAAGATCGTTCTTCTGGATGGCTATTCCGAGACCCTAGGCTTCAAACACCGGAGCTTTGCGGAGTTCTTTTACGCCAAATCCTTCATTGCCGACCGATCGTTTGTCATTGACAGCCGGGTGTTCAACGTCTATTGGATGAACACAGTTTTCTTTTATCTCGGCCTGCGCAAGGATTTGTCCGGAAGACATCCGTGCGATAATTGAGATGCCGACGGGTTCGGAATCCGAAGAATGGTTGAAAGTCCTGAACGTATCCAATTATCTATTGGCAGCGTACACTACTCCATATGAGGTAATTGAAGATGGCGTACGCAATGTTGCAGTGACGGCTGCCGCACTCTACCGGAAGATCGTTACGCAAGGGTCGGAGACTTGGTTTAGTTGTTTGCCGCAGATGCACGTCCTTTACTTTCTTCAGATGTTCATTAGGCAGGGCTATTCGTATTCGTTCTTCACGAAAGCTATTGAGAGTGCGGCGCTGTACATCGACGAGTCGTCGCTGGATGATGAGACGAAGGCGTACGCGCTGTTCTTTCTCAACGTCGCGTATATTGATATCGGCAATGGAGGCAGCGACGAGACATTCGACTTCATGCTCGAACGTGTTCAGAAGAACTTGCCTGTCGACCTTCAGTTGGCGCTTGGGCACGAAGGCAAAAAGGCCAAGGAGCGCACTGCGCTCATGCGCAAGCAGGATAGGCGCCTTCGCCGCGTCCTGCCGCGTGGGAAGGCGCTTGACATGTTCAATCGGGACTTGTACGAGCGGCCGGTTAATGCTGTAATTGAAGGGTCGTCGACGGCGAAAAGGAATCAGGGGAAAGAGAGGCCGGCGAAGGCGGAGATTGCGCCACGGGGTCGGAAGTAGGGATAATGGGCTGAGTGGCGCCAACACCTCAGGATGAACGCTGGGCCATTTCTCATGCATCCCCTCATTCTGCAGGGGTCAGATCACGCCGAAGACCTCTCGATACACCCGCTGTTCCAGCAGCATGTTGCCGAACGTCTCCATCAGCGGACGAAGCCGATCCTCGGGCCAATTGGGAAGATGGTGATACAGCATCAGCCCCTGCCGAAACAACGAATGCGTCCGCCGTTTCACCGTGTTCGCCTTCAACCAACGGTCATACCCGATGCGCTCGCCCGCCGCACCCAGCAACGACAACACGGCAATCGCCAACGCGCTGAGCAACAGCAGGCGGTCCCGCCGGTCCGGCCGCGAGACGTGCATCGACGACAGGCCCATTCCGAAGCGCATGTCCTTGATGTCCCGAAAGCCCGCCTCGATCCCCCAGCGCTTGCCGTAGTATCGAATCAGAACCCGCGTCGGGACCGTCGCTTCGCTGGCCACCAGACACCACGGTTCGTCCATCTTCCGGTCGTGTACGCACACGACCGCGCCCACCGGCCATTCGTGCTCGTCGGTCACCCGAGCACCCACCAGCCGCCGTGCACGCCCGCCGGCCCCGACCCACGCGGCGGCCGCTCGCCGTTCGCCGTGCGCATTCGTCACATAGACCTCTCCGCGCAACCGAATCACGTATTCAAAGCCCAGTTCGGCCGCGAACGCGTAGAACAATTTGCAGTCGGCAAAGCCCCGGTCCGCCACGACGGTGACTTTCACCCCGTCCGGCAGTACTTCCCGCAGCCGGCACAGCACCTCGTACTCATAGCGCCGCTGGTTGCCCTTCAGCGTCGACGAGGCCACCGTCTTCCACAGCAGGGGCGTCGCGCGCCCGTGCCCCGTCAACATCGACAGCACGATCGTCTCCTGCTTGTCAGCCGCAAAGCTCGTCCAATCCAGCGCCACTGAGGTTGCCCCAGCTATGCCGAGTTACGCCCTGAACGCAAAAGGTAACTTGGATGGTCGGTGGCGTCGGCGCCGTGGCCGTTCGGTCCGGAACCGGTTGACGGCGGTCCCGAGGGAACGGGGATGCAGTGGCGAATCACGATCGTGTCGTCGTTGACGAGAACGTCCTTGACGAGAAGCCGCACGATCCGTTGCCGTTCCACGATGTCGAGTGTCTCAGCCGACGCCCGCAAGCGCGTCAGAAACGCCGAGAGGGTTTCGGCGAGATGCAGATGCGCGGCGCGGTCGCGAGTCTGTTCCACCAGCGCGTTCAACTCGTGTCGCAGCGTTTGCTCGCGTTGACGCAGCAACGGCATCCGCTCGCGTAGCTGGTCGAGCGACACCAAGTCCTCCTGGTAGGCGGTGAGCAACCGCTCGATGGTCTTGCCGACGCGTGCGAGATCCCGCTCCACTGCCTGCGTACGAGTCCTCGTGGGATCGGCGGCCTGGGCGGCGGCCAACCGGCGATCCAGTTCCTGCTGGATCAACGCCCGCTCCTCGAGCAACCGCAGAACTTCGGTCCACACGACCTCGTCCAGCAGGTCCTGCCGAACCGGACGCGTGTCGCACCGCGGACCCGCCAAATGCCGCCGCCGGTCGGACCCGATACAGCGATAGTACTGAATCTTGTGCGCGGTCCACCGCTTCGAGATGCGCGAGAACGCGTAGCCGCACTTGCGGCAACTCACCAGGCCCTGCACGAGGCTCGGCTCAATCGTGCAGCGGCGGGCATGCACCTTGTTCTCGTGCAGCAGTTCCTGCGCCCGCGCGAAGGTCTGCTCGTCGATGAGCGCCGGTACCGGGATCCACTCCTCGCGCGGCCGTTCGCGGGGCGCAGTGTCGCGACGCGGAACGGCGCCGCCCATCCGTAGAGTTCGCGTTACACGCTTCTGACGAGCCACTCCCCGGACTAACCGCGCCAATACGTGGGGGCCTGTAAACCGTTGATTCTTTGGGCTTTACTGGCCCAGCACGTGATGGTGCGCCGTTTTGTCCCACATATCG
The DNA here is from genome assembly GCA_964291605.2 of Vicinamibacterales bacterium. GTDB lineage: Bacteria > Acidobacteriota > Vicinamibacteria > Vicinamibacterales > UBA8438 > WTFV01. Next base: position 481,197 of record OZ219745.1, read on the forward strand.
GTCGCGCAGGTGTCCCGGTCGAGTACCGCGCCTTCGTCCGGACGGCGCGAGAGTGTCCTTCCTGGAAGAGTGTTGCGGCTCCAGCGACCGTCGCTGACGGTCGTCGAAGACCCCGTTGTCGGGCACGCCGACGCAGCCGGTGACGCAGGCATTGCCCGTCCGTGTGCTCAACCTCACCGAGCCAGCGCCCATCCTGTTGTTCTTGTTCAAGTCGTTCGGGCACAGGCCATCGCGTTGAGGTAGGCGGGTAGCTGGTTGTAACCTATCTGCTGAACAGGGCTGGTTCGACCAGCGAGTCTGGATTCGCGGGCGAGGGTCACGAGCATGGCGCGACGACGGTCGAGGCAGCCGACAGGCGACGGGAGGGCAACCCCGAACAACGGGGCCACTATCGGTCACGAGGTCGAGCTGTGGGCGATGGCCGACGCCTTGCGCGGCTCGATGGACGCCGCCGAGTACAAGCACGTCGTTCTCGGCGTGATCTTCCTGAAGTACATCTCGGACGCCTTCGAGGAGCGCCATGCGGCGGTGCTCGCCCGTTGGGGCGAGGACGCCGCCGAGGATCGCGACGAGTACATCGCCGAGAACGTGTTCTGGGTGCCAGCCGAGGCCCGCTGGGCGCATCTGCGAGCGCAGGCGCGGCAGCCGACCGTCGGCTTGACCGTCGATCAGGCGATGGCGGCCATTGAGCGCGACAACCTCACGCTCAAGGATGTGCTGCCGCGGGACTACGCCCGGCCGGCCCTCGACAAGCGTCGGCTCGGCCAGTTAATCGATCTCGTCAGCAACATCCGGGTCGGTAACGAGGCCGCCCGGTCCCACGACGTGCTCGGCCGCGTCTACGAGTACTTCTTGTCGCAGTTTGCGAGCGCCGAGGGCAAGAAGGGTGGCGAGTTCTACACGCCGCGCTGCGTCGTCGCGGTGCTGGTCGAGATGCTCGCGCCGTACCGGGGCCGGGTCTACGACCCGTGCTGCGGCTCCTCGGGGATGTTCGTGCAGTCGATCAAGTTCGTCCGCGCCCACGCCAGCGGCAACGGGAACGGCGGGAGGGCCAAGGCGGACATCAGCATCTACGGCCAGGAGTCCAACTACACGACGTGGCGGCTCGCGAAGATGAACCTTGCGATCCGGGGCATCGAGGGCCAGATCGCCCACGGGGACAGCTTCCACAGCGACCGCCACCCGGACCTGAAGGCCGACTATATTCTCGCCAACCCGCCGTTCAACGTGTCGGACTGGGGCGGCGAGCGGCTGGCCGACGACCAACGGTGGCGCTACGGCGTGCCGCCGAAGGGCAACGCCAACTTCGCGTGGGTGCAGCACATGGTCCACCATTTGGCCCCGGCCGGCATTGCCGGCTTCGTGCTCGCCAACGGGTCGATGTCGTCGAGCCAGTCGGGCGAGGGAGAGATCCGGAAGAACCTGATCGAGGCTGATCTGGTGGACTGCATGGTGGCGCTGCCGGGCCAGCTCTTCTACTCGACGCAGATTCCGGCGTGCCTCTGGTTCCTGGCCCGCCGCCGGCCCCGGCGCGGCGAGATCCTGTTCATCGACGCCCGCAAGCTGGGCCGGATGGTCGACCGGACGCACCGCGAGCTGACCGACGACGACATCGCCCGCATCGCGGGGGCCTACCACGCGTGGCGCGACGGCTCGACGACCTACGAGGACCTGCCGGGCTTCTGCAAGAGCGCCCCGCTCGACGAGGTGCGCCGGCACGGGCACGTGCTGACGCCGGGCCGCTATGTCGGCGCGGAACCGAAACCGGACGACGGGGAGCCGTTCCAGGAAAAGATGCGCCGGCTGGTCGGGGAGCTGCAAGCGCAGCAGGACGAGGGGGCGCGGCTCGACGCCGCCATCGCCGACAACCTCAAGGCACTGGGGTTCAGCGGGCTGGAGTCGTCGGAATGAAGCTCGACTACTCGGCCCTGGAAGACGCAGTCGCCCAACTCCAAAGGAGCTTCGACTATCTGCACGGCGACCTCGCCCGCACGGACTCCGGTCTGCGACAGCAGTTCCGAGCCGCCACCATTCAGGCGTTCGAGTTCACCTACGAGCTGGGGGTCAAGATGATCCAAAGGCAGCTGGCCCAAGTTGCAGCGAATCCCGACGCGCTGCGCGAGATGGACTTCGCCGACCGCATGCGCGATGCGGCCGACGCCGGGATCGTTCGTGAGGCCCCGCCGTACGTCCGTTACCGGGAGCTGCGGAACAAGACCTCCCACACGTACGATGCGGACCGTGCGGAAGAGGTCGTCTTGGTGATTGGCGAGTTCCTGCGCGACATGCGATTCCTCCTCCGAGAGCTTCAGAAGCGCAACCCGTGAACTCGATCGACATCCGACCCGCGGATCTGGAGACGGTTCGGCGCATCCTGCGTGAGCACGTTCCGGACCTGGAGGTACACGCCTTCGGATCACGGGTAGGTTGGACCGCGCGGGAAACGTCCGATCTCGATCTTGCACTGATGACGGACGAGCCCCTGAGTATCGACCGCACGGCTGGGCTCCGGTCCGCATTTACGGAATCCGACCTGCCCTTTCGAGTGGACATCGTGGACTGGTCGACCGCATCCGAGAGCTTTCGGCAGAGGATTCTGAAGAATCACGTCGTACTCACCGGGCAGGCGTTGGAGGTCGATTCTTCGACCAAGGCTTCGCGCGTGGGTAGAGACGAAGGCACTGACCGCAAGAACTGGCGGAACACGAATTGGGGTGACCTCGTGACCCTCGAGTACGGCCGTGCGCTTCGGAGGTACGGCACAGGCGCGGGTGCGTTCCGGGTCTTCGGCACGAATGGCCCGATCGGTTGGCATGATGAAGCGTTGGTCAAGTGCGCCAGCGTCATCGTCGGTCGGAAAGGCGCCTACCGGGGCGTCCATTATTCACACGCCCCGTGTTTCGTGATCGACACTGCTTTCTACCTCAAGCCGAAGGCACAGCTGGACGTTCGGTGGGCCTACTACACGCTCTTGACACAAGACATCAACGGATTGGACAGCGGCTCGGCCATTCCGTCGACGAGTCGCGAGGACTTCTACGGGCTGCCGGTGTCCGTCCCTCCGCTAGCGGAACAACGCGCCATCGCCCGCATTCTCGGCGCTCTCGACGACAAGATCGAACTGAACCGGCGGATGAACGCGACGCTGGAGGCGCTGGCGCGGGCGCTGTTCCGATCCTGGTTCGTCGATTTCGACCCCGTGCGGGCCAAGATGGAGGGCCGCGATACCGGCCTGCCGAAGGAGATCGCGGACCTGTTTCCCGACCGACTGGTGAACTCGGAACTGGGAGAGATCCCGAACGGCTGGGTACCATCACGGATCGACGGCGTTGCTGCGATCACGAAGGGACGCTCATACAGACGCCGAGAGCTTGTTGCATCAGACACGGCCCTCGTGACGCTGAAGTCTTTCGCTCGCGGAGGTGGATATCGCCCCGACGGGCTGAAGTCCTTTCGCGGCGTCTACAAGCCGGAGCAGGTGGTCCGACCCGGCGAGGTCGTGGTTGCGTGCACCGACGTGACGCAGGCTGCTGAGGTGGTCGGGAGGTCTGCGGTTGTCGGTGAGGCGGCGGCGTTTCGGACTCTCGTGGCGTCGCTTGACGTCTTGATCGTGCGACCGACGAATTCGGCACTGGGGCGAACCTTCATGTACTACGTCACGGGAACCGACGACTTCGTGGCGCACGCCATCGCACGGACTACGGGAACGACGGTCCTGCATCTCGCCAAGGATGCAGTGGCGTCTTTCCGGTTTGCCCTTCCCCCTGGAGCGTTGATGGAGCGTTTTGAGCACTTGGCGGGAGCACTTCACGCCCGTATCCAGAGCAACTTGTCAGCCGTTGGGTTGCTGGTGGAACTGCGGGACGCGCTACTTCCGAAGCTGGTTTCCGGCGAGTTGCGGCTGACCGCGCTGGAACTGGCCAGCGTCCCCGACGACCGTCCGGCAGCAGTCGGGACGCATGCACCCTGACGGAGCGCCTACCGTGGCCGATGCATCCCTATCGGAATCGACCGTTGAAGCCGTCGCCCTCGACTGGCTCGCGTCGCTCGGCTGGACCGTCCTGTACGGTCCCGATATCGCTCCCGACACTCCAAGCCCAGAGCGTGCCGACTACGACGAGGTTGTCCTGCACGGCCGCGTGCGGTCTGCGCTCGCTCGCCTGAACCCGGAGCTTCCCGACGACGCACTCGACGATGCCCTGCGCCGACTGACCCGCCCGGCCGGTGCGACGCTGGAGGCCCGCAACCGCGACTTCCACCGGCTGCTGGTCTCCGGTGTCACGGTGGAGTACGCCGACGCGGAGGGCCGGGTCCGCGGCGGCCAGGTTCGCGTGCTCGACTTCGACGACCCGGAGCGGAACGACTGGCTGGCGGTGAACCAGCTCACCGTCGTCGAGAATCGCCATGAACGCCGGCCCGACATCGTGCTGTTCGTCAACGGGCTGCCGCTTGCCGTCATCGAGCTGAAGAACCCAGCCGACGAGAACTCCACGATCAACGCGGCTTTCAAGCAACTCCAGACCTACAGGGCGGAGCTCCCGTCGCTGTTCACCTTCAACGTCGCGCTCATCGTGTCGGACGGGTTGGAGGCTCGCATCGGGACGCTGACCGCGGGCTGGGAGTGGTTCAAGCGCTGGCGCACGATCGCGGGCGAGACGCTGGCCGACCCCAGTCTGCCCCAACTCCGGGTGCTGCTTGAGGGCACCTGCGATCCATGTCGGCTGCTGGCGCTGGTCCGCGACTTCGTCGTGTTCGAGGACGACGGCAGCGGCACGCTGGTCAAGAAGATGGCCGGATACCATCAGTTCCACGCCGTGCAGACCGCCGTCTCCGAGACGCTGCGGGCGGCGGCGTTGCAGGAGGCCGTAGCGGACGACGACGCGCACGGTCGCTCGGAGTCGGCCCGCCAACCTGGCGGCGCCCGCGGCGACCGGCGGATCGGCGTGGTCTGGCACACCCAGGGGTCGGGCAAGAGCCTGACGATGGCGTTCTACGCCGGCCGCCTCGTGCGCGAGCCGGCGATGGCGAATCCCACCGTCGTCGTGCTGACCGACCGTAACGACCTCGACGACCAACTGTTCACGACCTTCTCGCGCTGCGCCGACCTGCTGCGCCAGCCGCCCGTCCAGGCCGAGAGCCGCGCCGACCTCCGGGCGAAGCTCGCCGTGGAGTCCGGCGGCGTGGTGTTCACGACGATCCAGAAGTTCTTCCCCGAGGAGAAGGGCGACCGGCATCCGCGGCTGTCGGATCGGCGCAACGTCGTCGTTATCGCAGACGAGGCGCACCGTAGCCAGTACGACTTCATCGACGGCTACGCCCGCCACATGCGGGACGCGCTGCCCCACGCCTCGTTCATCGGCTTCACCGGCACACCCATCGAGCTGGCCGACGCCAGCACCCGCGCCGTGTTCGGCGACCACATCAGCGTCTACGACATCCAGCGGGCGGTCGACGACGAGGCGACCGTGCCAATCTACTACGAGAGCCGTCTTGCGAAGCTGGCCCTCGACGAGTCCGAGCGCCCGCAGATTGACGCCGGCTTCGAGGAAGTGACCGAAGGCGAAGAGGCCGACCGCCGCGAGAAGCTGAAGAATAAGTGGGCGCAGCTCGAAGCTGTCGTCGGCGCCAAGAAGCGGGTTGCGCTCATCGCTCGCGACATCGTGGAGCACCTCGAGAGCCGCACGGACGCAATGGATGGCAAGGCGATGGTGGTCTGCATGAGCCGGCGGATCTGCATCGATCTCTACCGCGAGCTGGTGCGCCTCCGCCCCGTATGGCGCGATGACGACGACAGTCGCGGGGCGCTGAAGGTCGTCATGACGGGTCAGGCATCCGACCCGCCTGACTGGCAAGCTCACATCGGCAACAAGGCCCGCCGCGAGGCGCTGGCGAAGCGATTCCGCGATCCGGCCGACCCGCTTCGCATGGTGCTGGTGCGCGACATGTGGCTGACCGGCTTCGACGCCCCGAGCCTGCACACGATGTACGTGGACAAGCCGATGCGCAGTCACGGGCTGATGCAGGCCATCGCACGGGTCAACCGCGTGTTCCGGGACAAGCCGGGCGGATTGGTTGTCGACTACCTGGGCCTGGCCCATGAACTGAAGCGGGCGCTGGCGACCTACACCGAGAGCGGCGGCAAGGGCCAGACAGCGGTCGACAAGGAGCAGGCCGTTCGGGTGATGCGGGAGAAGTACGAGGTCTGCTGCGGCCTGTTCCACGGCTTCGACCGGTTGGCATGGACCACCGGCTCGCCCGCCGACCGGCTCAACCTGCTGCCGGCGGCGCTGGAGCACGTTCTGGCGCAGGAGGACGGCAAGGCGCGGTGTCTGAAGGCCGTGCGCGAGCTGTCGCAGGCGTTCGCGCTGGCGGTGCCGCATCCCGAGACGGTCCGCATCCGCGACGACGTGTCGTTGTTCCAGCACGTCCGGGCGGCGCTGTCGAAGCGGACCGGCCCCAGCCCGAAATCCGACGAAGAGCTGGACCACGCGGTGCGGCAGATCGTCTCGCGGGCCGTGGCCTCGGACGGCGTGGTGGACATCTTCGCCGCGGCAGGGTTGAAGAAGCCGGACGTGTCCGTGCTGTCGGAGGACTTCCTCCGTGAGGTGCGCGGCATGCGGCGGCGCAACCTCGCGGTCGAGTTGCTGGAGAAGCTGTTGAAGGGCGAGCTTGCCACCCGGCGCCGGAAGAACGTCGTGCAGGCACGGTCGTTCGCCGAGATGCTGGAGCAGACGATCCGCCGCTACCAGAATCGAGCGGTGGAGGCGGCGCAGGTGATCGAGGCGTTGATCGGCCTGGCCCGCGAAATGCGGGAGGCGAACGCCCGCGGCGAGGCGCTCGGGCTGTCGGACGACGAGCTGGCGTTCTACGACGCGCTCGGCGTCAACGACAGCGCCGTGCAGGTGCTCGGCGACGAGACGCTGCGGGAGATCTCCCGCGAGCTGGTCGAGACCGTGCAGAATAACGTGACCATCGACTGGATGCTACTGGAGAACGTCCGCGCCAGACTCCGCGTTCTCGTCAAGCGCGTCCTGCGGAAGCATGGCTACCCGCCGGACAAGCAGGAGTCTGCGACCCGGACGGTGCTGGAGCAGGCCGAGGTTCTCTCGGCTGGCTGGTCGACGTGACTCTTTCAGAGGGGAGTGAACCTCTACGCCTCCTTGCCGGAAGCTAGAGGCGGCAGGTCGCAGAGTCGGACTGTCGACGGCGTTTCAGATTCGCATGCCGCTTCCGCCATTCCGTAGATGATCTTATTGATGGCCTCGGTCAAGAAGCGTCGGTCCTCGACTGTGAAGTCGCTGTTGGTGCCGTGTGCCTTTCGCGCGTCTGCGTCTTGAGCGGCCCACAGTTCCCTACGTGAACGTTCGTCCGAGCCACTTCACTTCGCCGACGACGGCTGCATCGTCGGGCCGAGGTTTTCGTGTACGAGTGCGGCGGCACCTTGGTAGTCTCGGTTCGAGATCGCCGTCCGCATCCGAGACATCGAGTCGAAGTAGACGTCGCTGACTCGGTTCTGGCGCGAGCGCGACGAGCGATGAACGACGGGCTTGGCCTCGCCGACACGGCGATTCTCGACTTCGGCGACATCGTTTCCGAAGATCCATCTGAGGAAGCGCAGCATGGTCCCTTGTACGTATTCCCAGCGTCAGCATCCTCGAACAGACCGTCGCGGCCGGCCGGTGATCGAGAGCATCGGGAGTCGTGGGCTCGAATCGACTGGGGCTCATTGTACCGCGTACCCCCAGTCGCGCCCGAACCGAACACAGTTGCGGCGGCTGATGGCCAGTTGGGCACAACCCCGCACCCCTGCTCAGACACCATCAAGAAGCCGAGCACCTTGGTCCGGTTCTGTCCGCGACCGTTCTATGTGGTCCACCGGAAGCTGGTTCAGAAGGAGGATGCGACGAGGGAAACATGCGTCGTGGGCAGTCGTAAGTTGCTATTATGCAGTATTTTGGGGAGGGGGTCGCGTCGGAAGCCCCTGGGAGCTCAGCAGCTGGACGAACTGCGCGACCGGCGGCTGAAACCGCCGACGGGCGACCCGAACCGCACGCCTCCTCGCACACCGCGCGTTGGTCGCCTCGACCACTTGGTCCCGGGTCTCGTTCCCGCCATGCACCGCCATGCCGTAGTCCCCGGACACCCGATGTACGATCTCTCGTCCTCCTGCATCACTGTCCGACCTGCAACGGGCGCATCGGATGACGGCACAGACGCAGACGATCGCACAATTGTCGCGTGTCCTCGACGTTGACGAGCGCAAGGTTTCCAGGACCGCGCAGCGGGTACTGGGCCTGAGCGCGGCGATGGTTCGGGATCCGGCACTGGCGCTCTCGCGCAACCACTGCCGGCAGATCGCTCAGGCGCTCGGCAAGCCGGACCCGTGGGCGTCTGCGTCGCGAGCGTTCACGCTGTCCAATCCAACGGCGGCGCGACGGCCGGTGTTGAAGCGCGATCCCTGCGCGAAGGGCGAGCTGACGTTCTCCAGCCTGCCGCACGGCGTGTGGGTTCACCCCGAGGTTCCCAATGGCCTCGGCGGGATGACGCCGTTGCGCCAGCGATTGGGCATCGTGCTGCAGCACCTAGCCGCGCACGGGCGCACGACTGTGGTGAAGGGCTGCCGGAACGCGGTGAACCGCGGCTGGCGGCGCTCGCCGCTCGGCGGCAGCGGCGGCATGCAGTACTACCTGTGGTGGACGGTGCAGGGAAGCCGGCCCGCCCGCGGCCTCGCGTTCCCCGGCCGCAGCGGCGTTCTCGTGCGCGCAGTCCGCCACCACGACGACCACGGACGTCTCGACGCCGGGGTTCTGGACGACTACCTGCCGTTCTCGCAGCACGAGATCGAGGACGCCGACCTGGTCGGCCGGCCCTGGACAGCGGACCAGTTGCAGTTCATACGGCACGAAGGGCCCGTGCGCCTCGTGCACGGGCGCCCCGGGTCCGGGAAGACGACCGTGCTATGGAAGGCGGTCGAGGCGCGTAGTGGCCAGCGCGTGCTGTACCTGACTTGGTCGCGCGAGCTGACGGCCGCCGCCGAGGAGCACTTCCGCGCATTCGCCCCGGCCGACGTGCGAGTGGTGGCGCGCGACTTCGCGACGTTCCTGGGCGAGGTGTGCGGCGCTGACGTCGACCGGCTGCCGTTGTCGAAGAGCCGCGCCCTGTTCGCGGGGGCCACCGCGCGGCTCGGACGCCGGCACGCCGGACCGTGGACGAACCGCGATGCGGCGCTGCATGCCGAGGTGCGGGCGATGCTGCTCGGTCTCGCCGTGCCCGGGGACACGGACTCCATCCCGGCCGGCGGCCTGGTACGGCTGAGCGACGCCACGTACCGCGACCGGCGGGCGGGCGACGACGGCGTCGGGCGGGCGGCGGCGAGCGCGCTGCTCAAGGTGGCCGAACATGTCGGGCCCGACGCGATGGGCAGCATCTTTCCCGAGCTGGCCGCAGCGACGGCGGCTGTCGGTCGGCTGCGGGACGGCGAGTTGCCGGAAGGGTTCGCCGATTTCGACCGCGTCGTCGTCGACGAGGTCCAGGACCTGACGCTGCTGGAGACCGCCGTGGTCGTCGAGCTGTGCCTGGCGACCGCGCGCCGGCGGGGGCATGCGCCGTGGCTGCTGGCGGCGGGCGACGACGGACAGACGGTGCGTCCGTCGGGATTCGACTGGGGCGCGTTGAACGACCTGCTGGCCGCGCGCCTCGACGCGCCGCGGCGGTTCCACCTCGAGGACAACCTGCGCTGCCCGAGCCGCATTGCGGGAGTCATCGAACGCGCCTCCGAGTGGTACGTGCACCTGGACAAGTCGCGGCGCCCGACCAAGCAGCGTCACCAGCAGGGCGGCCAGCACGTCGACGCGCACCTGCTTCACGTCGTGGCTGACGTGCCGACGGCCGTCGGGCTGCTCGAGCGGCTCGACGAGGTCGAGGGACTGGTGGTGATCACGGTCGCCGACGAGAAACCGGTCTGGGTGCCCGAGCGGCTGCGCGACATGGTGCTGACCCCGGCCGACGCGAAGGGACTCGAGTACCAGTCGGTCTGCGTCCTGGACCCGGGAAGGGTGCTGGCGCAGCTCGAGGATGCGACCGGGTCGATGACGACAGGCACGTCGCGGGCACTGCGGGAGCAGGAGCACCGAACCGCCATCGACCAGCTTCGCGTGGCGCTGAGCCGCGCCACCGAGACGCTCGCCTTCGTCGACGTTGCCGGCGACGAGGACGCGCACGCCCTGAGCGCGGACCTGCTCGAGGACGCCGCGCCCTACCATGCCGATGATCTGGTCGAGCACTTCGCCGACGACGCGCCGCCGGACGAACGCGTGCAGGCTCGGACGAAGGACGCGCAGGGTTTGATCGACGCGGCCCCCGGGCGGGCGTGGCAGCGGGCGTGCCAGGCGATGCGCCTGCTGGGCGACCCGCACCTGCCCAACGGCGTCTCGGACGCGAATGTGCGCATCGAGGCGCGCACGACCCTGCTGTACACGGCGGCCCGCCTGCTCGTCGACGGGGTCCCCGCCGCGGTCCGCCGTCACGAGGTGGTCAACATGGCCGGCGAAGCGATCGTGCTGCTCGGCGCGTCAGACCGGTATGCACAGGCGCTGCACGCGCTGGATGCGTGGACGCGGGCGCCGCGGACGGCGCCGTTCGCGCTGCTCGACGCCACGCTCGCACTCGACTCCGATGGGAGCTGGCTGCCTCGTCCAGTTGCTGGACTCCGTCGAGCGCCTCCCCAGGAGCGGCTGGACCGCGGCGGTTGCTTCGGCGCTTCCGCTCGTCATCCTGCCGGCGCTCGGTCCCGGGCTGCCGCCCGGGTTCCTCGAGGTCGACGGCATGCCTCCGGTCCCGGACAAGGCCCGCACCGGCCGGTTCTTCGGCCGCCACGTGATGGAGTTCCAGAACTGGACGCTCGCCTCCAACGCCCGGTGGCGGTTGACCGACGAGCAGTTGGCTCTGCTGTGGCAGGCTGAGTTTCCCAACTCCCGCACCCGGTACACGATGAAGAGCGTCCGCACCGTGCGCAACCTCTTCAACCAGGGGAGGCGCAACAACGACCGGCCCGGACGCCGATCCCGCAGTACGATCCCGCTGGGAATCCGGTGTTGGACATGCCGTACTTCTGACTCCATGGATGGCGAGGCCTCGCGGGGATGATCGTCCAGTCGGGTCCGACACAATCCACGCGTCGATTGCACATGGAATTGCATACGAGGACGCCGTTTCCCCCGCTTCTGCCCAGAAGAACAGGGCTTCACGGCCGACGCTGGGAGTCCGCACCGGACCTGCCCCCGCCAAGAGCTACGGGCGGAGATCGCCGCGATGATGAGCGGCGAGCAGCTCGGCATCGCGCAGGAGCCGCGGTACCGCACGGCGTACGTCAACTCGTGGACCAACGCGCTGAAGAACGGACCTGCTGGAGGATCCGGGCCGCAGCCGTCGATGCGCAGCGGATGTCCGACTGGCTGCTCGGGGCGGGAAGGGGGACTGTACACCGGTGGAGGGCCGCGCGGACAGCGACCGAGCCGCCAGCGGCGAGCCATGCCCGCACAACCGCGTGCGAAGCCGAACCACTCGCCGCCCGGGCACCGAGTACGCCCGAGCGTGATGCGCCCCGGCCGGAGGTCGGACCGAGCCGATGACCCGGAACGATGCCGGGGCAGGGGACCTTCAGCCGTCGGGAGATCCGGCGGTCTGGAGGGTCTGCGTTCCAGGACCGGGCATCGATGAAGAAGGCGTCCGACCCGTATCCTTGACGCGCGTATCATGACTTTGCCATGTATGGTCCAGTGAGCCGGCATACCAATGTCACACCGCTCAGTTAGGCTGTGTGAATCGGAACCAATTCACTGCCAAGCATGGGCGAATCTACATGAGGGTGTCCAACGAGATCGCACCGCTGACCTTCGAACATACAACGAGGGGGGAAAACCCCATGACCAGGAACAGCGCGCGGCGCGCGCGCTGGATCGTGCTGGGCCTCGTGTTGCTCCCGTTCGGCTGTGACGGCCCGCCCGCGGCGCCTTCGCCGCCGGCCGAACCGGAACCCGTAGAGGCCGCCGCGTCCGTTGACGTCCAGCCCCGTACCGTCCAGGTTGGCGACTTCGCGAGCATCACGTACCGCCTGTCTGCGCCGCTTCCCTACGCCGTCGACGTCCCACGCGAAGCGACGTCGCCCACAGGAGAGACGAACCAAGACACCGTCGACTTTCCCATCGGAGAGACTATCCGCCGCTTCTCCAGTGGCATCTACACACCGGACTTCATCGGGACCTGGACCGTCCGGATCATCGAAGACCGGCTGCCTGATGGCGTCGTGCTCGGCTCGCCCGCGTCCGTTACGTGGACCGTCGTCCCTTGACCTGGCGCCCGCCTGTGGAACACTCACCGGCTCCACGTGGAACGGGGGGACTGTTCCACGGCGGCCGTGCGGGCTCTCTGCCCGCGTGACCACGCCGCGCCCTTGGAGACCCTGCCCGCGGCGTCCCTGGAGTCTGGACACGGCCCTACAGCGTCACCAGAACCCGCCGGTCTCGCCGAGCACGGTGTCGACCAGGTCGTCGAGCGGCAGCCGGCGGGCGGCGGCGAGCACTGCGGCGAACTCGAAGCGCAGCCACAGGTTGGCGCCGTGGCGATCGGACGATGCCCATGGCGGCGCCGTGCTCGCGCAGCAGGCTGCCGCAGAGGCGGTGTGAAGTGGAGATCCACACCGCTTGCGCCTCCCCTGCGGGCAGCATCGCGCGCAGGCGCAAAGCCATTTCGTCGGCCGCCTTACGGGTGAAGGTGATGGCGGCGATGGCGTTCGGCTCGGTCCGGCCACTACGCACCAGGTGCGCGATGCGGGCGCAGATGACGCGGGTCTTTCCTGATCCCGGGCTGGCGATCACCAGGATCGGCCCGTCGGAGGCGGTGACCGCCTCGCGCTGGCGGTCGTTGAGGCTGGCGAGCAGGCGTTGGTGGTCGTCTCGGGCCGGATGGCGAACGGCGGCGGGCATCGGCATCCGGGATCGTACATGGCGGGGCCCCGCTACGGGTTCGGGGAGAAGTCGCGTCGGACGGGTTGTTGTCCGCTACATCGTGCGTGACGGCGCGCTTCGGTTGCGCTCCATCGCTTCGGCGACCGGTACGGCTCGCCTGAAGCAGCCGTCGTCGCGGTTGCCCAAGGCCGGCGCGCTGGCGTGCCGGGGTTGCCCGGGCGCGGCGACTGGCCGGCGTGGGTCGCCGTGCAGATGCGCGCGGCGGTAAGGTACCTCCAAGACGCCGGCGCCGCCGTGACGGAATCAGGAGTTCCGGATCAGCGGCAACGCTGACGGGCCGAGTGCTGGCCGTCACCCGACGGTACCGGCGATGCGAATGTGGGTCCGTGTCGAGGAACGGCACCACGGGTGAATCGGAGGAAGAGGACACGATGTCGAGAAGTGGAATCCTGGACGCACTACGGAACGAGGAACAGTCGTTGAGGAGCCAGCTCGTTGCCATTCAACGTGCGATCGAGGCGATCGAAGGCAATGCGCCGCCGGTCGCCGGGCGCGGCAGCAAGAAGGCTGCCAAGAAGGTCGCCGGACGGAAGCGTGCGATGACCGAGGAGCAGCGCAAGGCGGTCGCTGAGCGGATGCGCAACTACTGGGCCTCCCGGCGAGCGGCCAAGGCGCAGGACGAAAAGACGTAGGAGTGACGTACGTGGTCCCGCCCGCGTCCGGTCGAGAACGTGGCGAAGGTTTCACACGTATAGTTCCATCGAGATGCTCACCGAGCAGCAGCTCGTGTTCCTTCGCTCGGAACCGGGTTCCAACCGCGTGGCGAAGGCCATGGCGCTGGCAGGGGTGACACAGGTGACCGTCGCGAAGGCGCTCCGCCTGACGCAGCCCTACGTCAGCGATGTCGCCCGCGGGCGTTATCGCACCATTACCGTCGAGAACGCCTGGAAGTTCGCTGCCTACTTCGGTTGCCGTATCGAGGATTTGTTCCCGTCACCCCGGCGACCGTCGGACTGAACGAGGACCAGACCCTCGAGGCGCTCCTCCCCGGCCGTCGTGAGTCTCACTACGCCGACCCCGGCCTGGTCCGGCGGGAAGGATCGCGAGCGCCGTCCCACGTGTTCGAGCGGTGACCAGGAAGCGGGGCTGCATGGCATGGCGATCGGTGCAGGTCGCCGTCGCGGCCGCTGTCGTCGTCGTCGTACCGTTCGGGGATGCCGCCAGGGGCGGTGCACCACGATGGGCTGATGGCAGCCGGGCGCATTCTTGCGGCCGGCGTCGGCATGAGCCTGCGCGCTCGCCTGCGCGGGTGTCGCGGAGGCCGGCGTCGGGGGGCTGATCGGAAGCGACTTGACTGGGTGGCGCTGATCCGTCCTATCGTCATGCGAACGTCGGGCACCGCCCGCGCCTGCCGGCGGAGGGCTACCAACCAGGCACGGCTGCAAGACATCGATGCAGCGACAGCCGCGACGACGGCAGAGGAAATCCGTTGTCTGGACACGTAGTCGACCACCGGTGTTCGGCACGATCGCGGCCTCTTCGCCGACGTCCAGGCGCTGCTCACCGCGCCCACGCTGGCGATGAACCGATCGAGGTGGCCGTTCCCGAGAATCTGATCACCGACGACGGCGCCGGTCGAGCACGGGGCCGTGCCGACGACTTCGAGTTGCTTCTATGACCGAGCCTGCACGGCGCGACCTCGGCGACGACCACCCGAACGCGGAGCCACGCACCGCGCTGGGAGACCGTACGCTCCGCCGTCGGTGTGAACATGGAGAAGGCCGATGAAGCTCGGGATGTCCTGGCTCGACCTCAAACTGGCCGGCAGGATGCTCTCGAAGTATCCGGGTCTGACACTCGTCGGCGGCTTCTCGTTCGCGTTCGCGGTCGCGGCCGCGGCGATGGCGTTCGAGTTCCTGACCCAGCTGGTCTATCCGTCCCTGCCGGTGCCGGGCGGCGATCGCATCGTGGCGCTGCGCATGTGGGATGCAGCCGCGAGCCGTCCCGAGCGGCGGGCGTTGCACGAGTTCATGCTGTGGCGCGACGAGCTTCGCTCCGTCGACGACATCGGGATCTTCAGCATCATCGAGCGTAACCTCCGGTGGCGGGACGTGGCCGGTGCGCCGGTCCGGGGGGCGGCGATCAGCGAGGCGGCCTTCCGTGTTGCGGGGGTCCCCGCACAACTCGGCCGCACGCTGGTCGCGGCCGACGAAGAGCTCGGCGCGGCGCCCGTCGTCGTGCTGGGGCACGACGTCTGGCGCGGCGCGTTCGCGTCCGCCCCCGACATCGTGGGACGCCAGGTTCGCGTGGGCGGAGAGCCGCACACGGTGGTCGGTGTCATGCCCGAGGGCTTCGCGTTCCCGATTTCCGAGAGCTTCTGGGTTCCGTTCCCGCTGACCTCGTCGAGCCATCCGCCCCTGGAGGGCCCGCCGATTCGCGTCTTCGGCCGTCTCGCGCGAGACGCTAACCTGGAGGGGGCGCAAGTCGAGCTGACCACCGTGACCCAGCAGGTCGTGCTCGGCAATCCCGACACGCACCAGCAGTTACGGGCGCAGGTGCTGCCCTTCCCCAACGAGGTGATGGACATCTCGAACTCCGTGTCCGTCGGGCTCATGTCCAGCAATGGCCTCTTCATCCTGTTCCTGATCCTGATGGCGGCCAACGTGGCCCTGCTGGTCTTCGTGAGGGCTGCCACCCGTGAACGGGAGATCCTGGTACGGGTCGCGCTCGGCGCGGACCGTGGCCGCGTCGTGGCCCAGCTCTTCGCCGAGACGCTGGTGCTCGGCCTCGTCGGCGCCTTCGTCGGCCTGCTCGCCACGGGCATCTCCATGCGGTGGGTGTTCCGCACGTTCGAGTCGCTCGAGGGCCAGTTGCCGTTCTGGTTCGGCCCGAGCCTCTCTTTGACCAGCGTGGCGTACGCCCTCGGGCTGACGGTGCTCGGCGCCCTGGTCGCGGGCGCCTTGCCCGGGTTGAAGATCACCGAAGGCAATCTGGAAAGCCGTCTGCGGCAGTCCAACACCGGGCTGCAGAGCACCGGGGTGAGCCGCCTCTGGTCCGGGATCATCGTCGTACAGGTGGCCCTGTCCGCGCTGGCGGTGCCGATCGCCTACACGGTCTTCACCCAGATGCTGGAGAAGCGGGGCGCAGTGGTTCCCTTCGACGGCAGGCGATACGCTTCCGCCCGGGTGGAGATGGATCGGGAAGACGAGCTCAGTGCGGGGACGCAGCTCTCCGAGGAGGAGTTCGCCGCACTCTACCGGGCGCGGTACGAAGAGCTGAAGCTGCGGCTGGAGGCCGAGCCGGGTGTCCGAGCCGTGACCCTCGCCAACCGTTTCGCGCGGATGTCGCATCCGCAGAGCGCCATCGAGGTGGAGACCGACGGCGATCTCACCCCTCCGAGGATCGCGCCGAGGGTAGGCACCGCCTCGGTCGCGTCCGACTACTTCGACGCGCTCGATACGCGGGTGCTCGCCGGCCGTGGGTTCAACTCGGGCGATGCCGATTCCGGCCAGGGTGTGGTCATCGTCAACCAGTCGTTCGTCGACCGCGTGCTCGGCGGCCGCAACGCCGTCGGTCGCCGGGTGCGGTACGCGCCCCCACCCGGCCGGGACGCCGACGCCGAGACCGAGCCCTGGTACCGGATCGTCGGCGTGGTTCCCGATCTCGCGATGCTCGCCGAGGACTCGCCCGACGGTGCGGGCCTGTACCATCCGCTCGCGCAACTGCCGGCCTACCCCGTCTACGTGAGCGGAGACGTGGGGGGCGACGTCCAGCTGTTCGCTTCGCGCCTGCGCACCCTCGCCGAGTCCGTCGATCCCGCTCTGCGCCTCGACGAGATCCTTCCACTCGACCAAGTCGGTGGCTCGCTGATGCTGGAGCTGACGCTGACCTCCGCCATCGTCACGGGGGTGGGAGCCCTCGCGGTCCTCCTTTCGCTCGCCGGCATCTACTCCGTGATGGCGTTCCGGATCGAGCGACGCACACGGGAGATCGGCCTGCGCGCGGTCCTCGGCGCCGACAAGCTGCGGATCATCATTCCCATGCTGAAGCCCGTGTTGATCCAGGTGGGCCTCGGCATCTCCTTGGCCGTCGGCATCATCTTCCTGCTGGGCGTGGCGCAGTCGGCGCGGGGCGCGGCCATCGTCGCGACGTTCGCGGTCTTCACGCTCGTGATCTCCATCCTCGCGTGCGCGGTGCCGATCCGGCGCGCGCTACGCGTGGAGCCCACCGAGGCGCTGCGCGCGGGGATCTGAGCCGGAGCGGCGTCGGCGAACGACGCCCCCACGCATTCACGGACCTCCCCCCGGTCCGCCTCGACGGGCGTCAGCCCGTCGGGAACCTGTCCAGGGGTCACGGTGCCGGGCCACCGGCGTCGTGACCACTCGCCCCTGTGACCTGATCTGATCCGCTGCCGGACCGGCGGAGCTGCCCTCCCCGATCCGAGCCCCTACGGCAAACCCGTACCACCGCTTTGCATCGGCTCGACATGACCCTTGAAGCGCTGCTCGCGCAAGATCGGAATCCGCGGACATCAATCTGCGAAGAAGTGCCGAAGGCCTCGCGGTTTCCGGAGATCGCGCGCAGCTCCACGCCTCCATGGTCGAGGCGCTGCGGGCGCATAAGTCGCAGCTGATGGAGCTCGTGGGCGAAGACGGCCAGTCGTCACCGCACGAGTCCGCCCGGAGATGCTCCCCCTGATCCGGCTGACTCAGGAAGAGATCGACGGGATCCGCCCCGGAGTCCGCAGGGCGGTCTGCGTCCGGAGCACCTGGCGTACGTGATCTACACGTCGGGCTCGACGGGTCGACCCAAGGGGGTGATGAACCAGCACTCGACGCTGGTGAACCGCCTGTGGTGGGGTCAGCGGGCGTGGGGTCTGGCCGCGGGTGAGACGGTGCTACAGAAGACGTCGCTGATCTTCGACGGTTCGGTGCGGGAGCTGTTTTGGCCGCTGATGGTCGGCGCCCGGGTGCTGCTGGCGAAGCCGGACGGTGAGAAGGACCCGCGCTACCTGCTGGAGACGATCGCGGAAGCGGAGATCGGGTGGTGAACTTGGTGCCGTCGGCGACGCAGGTCCTGGTGGAGGAGCCGGAGCTGGAGCGGTGCGCTACGCTACGGCAGGTGTTGTGCGGGGGCGAAGCGCTGCCGGGCGCGCTGTTGGCGCGCTTCCAGGAGCGGATGCCCAAGGTGCGGGTGCACAACCTTTATGGCCCGTCGGAGGCGGCGACGGCGCTGACGGCGCTGGACTGCGCGGCGGGGGAGACCGAGGCGAGCGTGGTGGTCGGAGGTCCGATCGCGAACACGCGGGTGTACGTGCTGGATGCGGCGGGCGAGCCGGTGCCGGTGGGCGCGGTGGGCAAGCTGTACGTCGGTGGCGCGGGGGTGGGCCGTGGGTACCTGAGCCGTCCGGGTCTGACGGCGGAGCGGTTCGTGGCGGATCCGTACGGCGGGGAAGCGGGGGCGCGGCTGTACCGAACGGGCGATTGCACCGCCTGATCCGCCTGATACCGCCCGGCGTCTCGACCGCCTCGGCCGCTTCGCGAATGCCCTCGGCCGTGGCCCTCTCGACGATCGTGATGGGGGGGCCGGCCGCACAGCCCCGTTGAGCTACTGGTGCTTCGTGCCACTGTCAGGGCGGCAGACTGTCCGTAGCCGGCCCAGGTGGTCTCGTAGAATCCTGACCAGAATTGCACACGGAATTGTCACGGCCCCGCGCGCATGGTCATGGAATTCCTTGGCAACAGGGCCGTCCTCCGAAGTCAGGGCTTTCGCACCGAACTCCACGGATTGCCCTCCGGCCTCGCGAGTCACCTGGCCGGAGGGAGCGGGCGGTCCGTCCCGGCTGATCTCGCTTCGAAGACGTCCGTCCGGCGTACGAAACGCACGGACCACTATAGGACGCGGGTTGGGGAAGCCATCGGCGTGTCGAGGTTGCCGTTGACGACGAGCAGGCCCACTGTAACGACAGGACTTCCGAGAACCCCGACCATGGCCGCGGCGGCGATCGTTCGGGAAACTTTCGCCCCCAACCACTACGAGAAATCCGGTCGTGGCGTTGCGACGCTCGATTTCGGGGATGTGCAGTCAACCTCGAGGACGTACGGGAGTCCCTCGAGGCGTAGTCGGTGTGCTCCACGGACACGTTGACGTGCCGGTTCGTCGGCCCGGTGGCCCACGGCCGTCAGGTCGCTGGTCGGGGAAACGCGAGTCAAGCGGGCGCGGCTGAACACCCGTCTGCCAGGCGGGGAAGAACGCGGGAACCGGCACACGCGACGCGAGCGAAGACGAAAGCCATCCGGCCCGGTGACCACCACCGGGCCTCGGCATCGTCGTCCGTTCGTCGGCTGCGAGAAAGGAGCCCCATCTTGAACCGCGCGCGGATCACGGTCCTCGTCGGCGTCGTTGTGGGTCTCGCATGCGCCGCCGGATGCGGCACCACTGCTGACAGCGAAGCGATGGATCTGGCGCACGGCACCGTCCACGAGATCGGTCTGCCGATCGCGGAAACAGAGAGACCGACGCACGACGGACGTCCGCCTTCGCCATAATGGCCTGGTCGGGCGAGCAACCCGATGGCCAGTGGTGGAGGTGGTCTCGCTCAAACGACAGCGTCATGATGAGCTTCCCGGACGGGAGCACTCTGACCGTTTATACCGAGACGATGCGTGTCCGAGGCTGGGGAGTCAGGTAGACGTCTGAGCATCCCGGCGACGAGAACGCGTTGCGACGCCTGCGGGTTCCTCCTCGCGCAGGGACCGATGCGCGGCAACCGATGCCGACGGTGCCCTCCGGCACTGTCTAGTCGGCCTAGTCTGCCTAGCCGGCCTCAATCAGTACCCTGTGGTGTCTGCCGACGGCTGGTGCGGCGAGCAAAAGCCGCAGTCCACACATAGGCACGGGGCTGAGGAGTATGCACCGCGGCGGAATCCAGATCGCCACCAGATCGCCTGCTGTTTCGCTTTTCGTTCGGCTGCGGAGTACAATCCTTCCGATGTCCGATCATGAAGCGGTCGGCGCCGCAATCACCGCCTACAACGACGCGCTGAGGCACTACCGAGCCGCTATCAGGCGCCCGACTGAGATCGGCAAGGTGATCAACCGCATCACGGGCGCGGGCCTCGCCTGGAAGATCGCCGCGGCGGAGGCCGACTTGCGCTGGGCCGGCGGCATCCTGCCCAGCAACGGCAACCCCATCGTGCTGCACACGTGGCCGACGTTCGAGGAGGTCGCCGACGCGATCAAGGAGCCGGCAGTCAGCGCGGTGGGTCGCGATGTCGCGCTAGAGCAGCTGAAGGATCTCCGGCTGGATCCTGCACACTGGAAGTAGACCCCGCCATGAGCAAGTTCGCGCAGCTCCTCCTGATGTCCACCGCGTTCGCACCGGTCCTCCTTACTTACGCAGTCGTATCGGTGCTCAACAATAACTGCTGCCACGCTGCATGGTTCCTAGCCATCTGTGCCGTACTGGTGCTCCTGTGCGACTTGTTACTGCATTTTGCCAAGACCAGATTGGAGCCGATGTCCTTTCTGACCGCTACCGTCGAGACGGCCGACCATGAGGTTTTCGGGCTCCTGCTCATTTATGTACTGCCGCTCATCACCAGAGATCTGTCCACCTACAATTGGCACGTATGGATCGCAGTCAGCTTCCTCTTCTGTCTGATCGTCGCCATCGGCTATGGCTATCACTTCAACCCGCTTCTCGTCCTCTTCGGCTACCACTTCTACAAGGTAACGGAGACGGGATGCGTATCCCACATTCTCATCACGCAACGTCGCATCTACAAGACCGGCGAGACCCTACAGGTTGGCCGCCTCGCAGAGTACATCCTGATCGAGAAGCGCCGCCCTGGCTAGGGGGCTAAGGCACTGGCCGACGCGAGTTTGTGATGAACGGCTGGTGCGATACAGGGCCAACGTAGCGGCCGTCGTTGAGAAAGCGCATCAGCTCTGTGATCTCTCCGCCGTTGCTTGGCATCACGATCCTGTCATTCCGCACCGTGATCGTCAGTCCGGTCGGCTCCGATGCATCTCGCAGCGACGCTGCTGTGTGATCCTGCAACACACCGCTGCTCGCCAGCGATGCCATATACTTCCGAGCATTTCGGCTGGATCTATCTACGAAACGATCTACATCGTCGACCTCGAACAGGCCCGCGTACGTGTCAGCGAAGGCCACGATATCATTGTCCGTCGCGGCCCTGAAGATTCTTGACGTATCGATCACACGGCTGAGGTTGTGAAGACTTCGGAACTTGATCAAGCCGTCTTCGATGATGCAGACAAGCTTGTCCCCCAACTGGAACACGGGCGTCTCCAAGCGCGTGTACGTTCCCCCCTCCATCAAGATCAAGGAGAGCAAATTCCCTCTACCGAGCGCTTGGCCCGGCGCGAACACCTGCACCAGGATCCGGTCACCCATCTCTGGTCTCATAGCCAGAGCGCGGATCTCTCCGATGTCTCCGACCGGTTCAATCGCCGCATCGGGTGTTTGCATGATCTGGGTGAACACGTCCACATTCTCGGGAATGGGGGTTGTGGAGATCTCGTTGTCCTCGTTCTGCCAGTTCTGGTCGAAGGGTCTTTCCTCACCACCACGAAACGCCGCCTCTTGGCTGGCGAACACTCCGTCGACGGCCTGATGGGCGGCATCGCCAAGTGGCACTCTTCTGATCGCGAGTTCATCCTTCGCGCCGCACAACGCGAGTAGAGACATAGATGCGCTCCTGTTCGAGACTCCTTCGTCCTCCGCATCACCGAGCGTGCCTTCCTTTCATCCACCACCTGACATACCGACAAGGGCGCTCCACGGTGCAGCCCCAGTGTATCACCTAATGCTGCCGACGCCAGTCTGCCCGCCGCTACCTCTGCTGCCCGCGACTGCGGCAGAAAGGGCGGCGGTCGACCTGATGCTCCAGGACATGGCGCACATGAAGCAGCGTGCCCCGGGCGCTCCGTGCTGTGAGTACCCAGGTGCCCTCCGTGCGGCCGATGTCCTTTCCCTATGGGGGCACGACGACGCGGATCTTCGTGGATTGCGACCGCGCATGGTAAGGTTCAGTGACGCCCCAACCTGACTGTCGACACCCGCGACGGGTACGACGTGTACTCCGTCGCTGTGCGCGTCGATGGTAACGATGCACGCTGGCGCGTCGAGCAATCATGGGGCGATGACGATCTACACTCTCTCGATCCTGGTCGGGCGGTCGCGGCCCTGTCGGGCGGAGAGACATTCGGCTCTTGCGCTCCCGTGGTACGGCGAGGGATCGGTCTCCTCTTCGTGGTCGCTGGCGGGATCCTCAGACGGCCATCAAGCGGAGCTGCGATTGATGGCACGCCTTGCCGCGACAGCGGCTGCACTACACACGCGGCCGGAGCCGGCGAAACCAGCCCGCCGGCCGGTCGACTCGTGCGGACTCGTGGCGAAACCTTGCGCTGACGGCCAAACCCTCCTATTGTCATTCATAACCCATGCCGCGAATGGCGAGCCGCTGGGCCAGACTGACCATTGGACGTCCTCAACACATCGCGCATGACCGGCGGCAACTGCACCCGGAAGGGTGCCGACACCCAGCAGGTCCTCGCCAGCGTCGTGCGCACCGCCCGCCAGCGCAACCTCCGTCCCACTCCATGCCTGTGCCCATTGACGAATCACCCGATAACCAACGACTGCCCATCTAGCCGACTAATCGTGGACATTCGGGCGATTCCTCAATGCTACTGAGCCCGTCCGTTATGTACCATGCATCACGCCCAATGAGCATTACGATGTCGCGGTCCGGATGGATACCCCACAGGTCTGTGGACTCCAGTCTATGGACGATTTGGTCTCCCGGCAACAGGTCAGCTATGCTTCTCGCTGCAGCTGCCGCACGCGCGCCGTTGTAATATATCTCTGTTTTCTGTCGATAGCGCCGACCGGTCCAATACTCCCTGGCGTCGACTGAGCAGTCGTCAAATATCCGCTTCAGTTGGTTTACCGTCCAGTAAAACTGCCTGTCAATGTCTGGGACACGAATGACAGGGTCTGTGCGGACTACTCGCTCTGCTGGGGTGGTGCGAATTGCGTTGAATACAATGATGTTCAACTGCTCGGCAGGCCTCCCATTGAACGATTGACCCTGCTGTCTCTCGGGATCCTCGTTCTCGCTCGCCGCCATCGGCTCTTCGACTACTTCGTTCGCTCCCCACTGCCAGCGACCAAAGCCGAAGTCTGCCGCTACATAGAAAATAGCGACTACTATGGCCACGGCAGCCGTGGCGCCCTGTGCCCATTCCGGTGCCTTGTTGTGCTGCATGAAGTTTACAAGCAACCACCCTACAATGCTGGCTATGATGCCCCCTAGCATTATCGGCCTCCTTGTCTCAGACAGCCACGGCGCCGCACCGGCACACACACTACGACCGTCATGCTCGTCGCCATGATCAAACTAACGAACTGGGTCAGCGAGATCGGTACAGGTGGCGCTGTGGCTTGCGCCACGAGGCGCAGGTCGAACATCACCAAGTCTCCCGGGCCTTCGGATCGCACAGTCTCGGCGTGACCATCCCAGATGGTAACACGACCGCCGGGTCTACCGGCTCAAGCCTTGCGTTGGTGCCCTTCGTCTTGCGTGAAGGTGGGTCGAGGGCGCTAACGAACCTCCTCGTCTGGCTGGATTCGCTACACGCGCAACGTGAAGCGCTAGCGCGGCGGTCAGATGATTCAATGCTGGGTGGCGAGTCCCACCCGAGGTCGGCGTCGAACAGGTGGCGTAGTGTAGACTCGTCAATAGAAGGAACGGAGTCCGTCACCCGCGAAATCCAACAGCCAGCGGGACATTTCCCGATCTGCTCGTCGGCGCGCCGATGCTGCTCGTCGCGCCGGCACTGCCTAGCCTGTCCAGTGCCCGCCCGTGGCGGGCGGTACGGATTGACCTCGACCTTTGCGGGCGGAGTGACAGGACGCCTGCGGTTACCGTTCTTGCACACGGCCAGCGGACTCCGTGTCGAACTCCACGATCTTTGCGGTCTGTTGGGACCTGTACGATTCCCGAATAGAGCCGCTCGCCGGGAGGCATAGAGTCGAGCCGGACTGCGCAGTTCGGCGCTCGTTAACGGATCCGCCAAGCCAACGCGAACCGAAAACCGCCTCCGAGTGGAACAGGGGGCGAACAGCGGCCAACTCTCGCACAAGCCGTGAATGTCGAGCGGCATGGAAGAGTTCCAGTAGTCGCAGCCCCGCAGTGCGACCACCGCGACGATGACCTCGCCGATTCATCGGGTCTGGCCCTTGCTGGCGCGATCGCGGCACGGCAAGCTGACCTCGGGTTCAGTACGTCCACTCCTCATGCGCGAGGGGGGCACGGTTCAACTCGTCGCGCTGCACGCGCCAGCGTAGCATGATTCCGTCCATCAGTTCGCGGAACCGGTCGTTATGGCGGCGCTCAATGAAGTGCACCATCTCGTGTACCACGATGTACTCGAGGCAAGATGGCGGCTTCTTGGCCAGCTCGAGGTTGAGCCAGATCCGGCGGGCGCCGGCGTTGCACGTGCCCCAGCGGGTCTTCATCTTCCGGATGCGGACCTCGGCGACATGAACGCCCACCCTCGGTGCCCAAGTGGTCAGCAGCGCGGGCACGCGGTCGCGGATCCGGCGGCGATACCAGCGCTGCAGCACGGGCTCGCGCGCGTTGCGGTCGGTGTTGGGCCGGATCCGCAGCTCTATCGTCGTCCGGTTGCGAGGGCGCACCGCGGGCGGAGCGTCCTGTTCGATCACGGTCACACCCGGTAGCGCCGGCCGTCGACGTAGTGGCTCTCGCCGCTGACCAGCCGCCGTTGCGACTGGCGGTCCTGGCCCCGGAAGTCGGCCTGCCGGCGACGGATCCATCCGAGGCGCGCAACGACGGCCAGCCGCACGGCGTCGTCGTCCACGTACGTCGGCGCCGCTACCCGCACCCGACCCTCCGGCGGATAGACGCCCAGATGGACGTGCTTGATGTTCTTGCGAACGACCTCAACCGGGGTGCCGCGCACGTCGATGCGGCGGCTCTGCGCCTCAGTAGTCATGCTGAGCAGTCACGATCTCGAAGATCCGGTCGACGAGCTCCGCGTCGTGCCCGAGCACCGACCGGATGGCGTTCCGCACTTCACGCTCCTTCATGCGGTTCCCTCGCCAGTCGGCCTTCTTCACGCGGCGGATGGCTTGGTCGACCAGCCGGGCCGTCGCCGCCCGAGCGCCCGCAACGTCGCCGGACGGCTCGCCGCCGGGTGGCGCGGTCGGTCGCACGGCCGATGACCGTGGCGCGGACAACTCATCCAGGTTGTCGAACAGCGCGCGCAACGCGGCGCTGTCGATGCTGGGTGGATAGGAGGACCGCGATTCCGGATCGCTGATCCGCCTGGTCAGCTCGACAATCCTCGCCAGGTAGGCCTTGTAGTCCACCGCCCCCTGCTTGCGCTGGCGAATCAGGGCGTCGAGCAACCCGGACATCTGCTCGTAGTACTTGGGGTTGACGGCCGCCTCGTCCAGGATGATGCGGCGGACGTTGTTCTCGATCGTCTCCGCCACGGCATCGTGGTCCTTACGGATGCCGTCGGGCAGCGACTGGACGGCCTCCTCGCGGCGTTCGACGATCAACCGTACGAGCGTCAGGTCGTCCAGCTCCGAGAGCTTCTGTGGTGACAGAAACTCGGGGAATGGTCCGCCAGTGTGATCAGGTCATCGAGGGCGCATTGAAGCGTCTTTGCGCGACGAGCACCGCACCGACCGTTCTGCTGCCGGCGCCCCGAGGCCCTCGCGCGGACCCGGGATCGCCACGCCGCGACTGGATTTGCCGTAGCGGTCGGGGGCGAGGAGCTCCCGACGGTCGCCGCGGCCATGGTTTGGGCTCTCGGGAGCCCGGTCATTGCGGTTGGCGTGCTCGTCGTCAACGGCCGACGGTTCCGAACCTGCGTCCGGACCGCCCGCCCCCTCCGGCCGGGTGACTCGCGAGGCCGTCGGGTAGATCCATGGAGTTCGGGGCGGAAGCCGCCGACTTCGGATAACGGCTTGGTGTCAATGGGATTCTATGGCCGCCCACACGTGGTCAGGACAATTCGGTGTGCAATTCTGGTCTGGATTCTACGAGACCCCCTGGCCGGATACGGAGATACGGAGCCGTGGACGATTGGGCCGATTACCGCGCCGGCTAACGGCTCGGGCCGGAGTCCCGGTCGACGTCACGCGCGGGCTGGAGACCGGACTCGACGGGGAAGATCGGCGTCTGCCGGCGCCCCGACGATCTGTGGCGGTCGACGGATTCCGGCACGGGCTCGCCCAGCCTTGCGACCTCGGCGCGACGCACGTAGTCGCCAACCGTCGCCGGCGGCACGCGCAGACCGCGGGTGATCGCAGGGACGCTCAACGTCGCCGCCAAGCGCAGCCGCGGCCCGCCCGCGCAAACTGGATGAACGTTGTCGGGCGCCCGGCGTGTCGTTGGGCGACTCCTGGTGATGTTCACCGAAAACCGGGTCCTTACGCGCCGCGCCCCCGTGGTAACAGGGGATATGACAACGCGGGCACTAGTCCTCTATCTGGCTCAGCCGTTTTGCCGCATTCGCCGCTGAGCAGCGTCCGATCCAACCGGACGACTCGACTCGCGTCGTGGGCACCGTTCGTGACACGACAGGTTTGCCGTTGCCTGGCGCCATAATCGAAATCGACGATTCTCTCGTCGCCGTATCGGACGCCGAAGGTCGCTTCGAGGTCGACTTGGTGTCCGGTGCGCGCTACCACCGGCGACGGCGAGCTGCTGCCGGCCGACACCGGCGGCACGGTCGGGATGCTGTTCCGCCGCGAGGGCAACCAGGTGCTCGTCAACGGCCGCCGACTGCCGGAGCTGGTCGTGCGGGCCGGCGCCCCGCAACGCTGGCGGGTCGTCAACGCGGCCAAGAGCCGCTACTTCAAGCTCGACCTCGGCGAGGGGAACGTCTTCCGTAAGATCGGCGGCGACGCCGGCCTGACCGAGTACTCCGAGGACCACGACTTCATCGTGCTCGGCGCCGGCGAGCGGGCCGACGTGCTGGTGACGCCCACCGGAGGGCCGGGCGGCGAAGGTCTGGTCCGCTCGCTGCTGCACGACCGCGGCTACGGGAGCATCTTCGGCCGCGACTTCGAGAGCCTGTTCACGATCCGCTTCGCGGACGAGCCGCCGTACAGCGGGGACCCGCTACCCCCACCAGCCGCGAGATGGAACCCTAAGACCTCGACGGCGCGACCGGGATCGAGCTGGAGATGACCCTCCAGGAGGATCCGTACGACCAGACCTTCGCCTACGGGATCAATCACGTGCCCTCCTGGAAGGCGAAGCCGATACTCGCCAGCCTGGGCGAGACGCAGGTCTGGACCGGGACCGCAACCGAGAGTGAACTTCGACATGGTCGCGGCCTTCGCGACCATGTCGTCGCTGCTGACCCTGCTCGGCGTGCATGGCGTGGTCAGGCACTCACCAGACAGAGGCGATCATTGAACGACACCTCGGACGCGTCACGCTGATGATCGCGGACAGGCTCAAGGAGTGCCCGAGGGGTCTGGGGGGCTGGGGAGCACCCAATCTGGTCATCGGTCGCTCTGTACTACGTCCTTGCCTGCGCCATCTTCTGGCCCTTCTTCTGGAGAGTCCAGGTTCTGGAGCTGCCAACCTCGTTCTTCGTGATCATGTGGGGCCCGGGCATCGCCGCGCTCGTCACGCTGTTCGTGTTCAGAAGCCGACACCAGCGAACGATCACGTTCTTCGGCACCGCCGCGGCGAAGAGCCTGCTCTTCTATCTCGTGCCGATGCTCGGCCTCGCGATAACCCTCCCGCTGGCGACCGACGAGATGGAGACCATGACCCTTCTGGTCGTGCTTGTCGGACAGGGATTCGCACGGTCCTCGGCGAAGAGTTGGGCTGGCGCGGCTTCCTCCAGGATGCCCTTCGGCCGCTGCCCAAGTGGGGTCGCTACGCGTTGATCAGCGTCATGTGGGAGTTCTGGCACTTCACGACCCGTGTCTCAACAACGAGAGCTTCTTCCTGACGCTGGCATTCCTGACGCTGGCAGTTTCATATCCCGGCCCGCAACAGCGACGCGAGCGCCGCGCAGTCCTCCGCGGTCCGCGTGCGATCCGCCAGCTCCTCAAGGGCGCGCCGGGCCTCGTACCGCTCGGAGAAGAAGGCGCGGTCGATGCGGTCGGTGATGCGCAGCTCCACCCGCGCGCCGGCCTCGCGCCACGCCGACGCCCAGAAGGCCGGCCGCGACGACCGCGACCGGCAGGCCCACGTCGGACCCGGCCGGCAGCCACCGCTGTGCGAGCATCGCCAGCACCACCGCGACCGCGAGGCTGGACACCACGCTGGCGACGGCCAGCCCGCGTTGCACCAGCAGGTACCGAGCGCCCGCTGCACCAGCACCGGAACCGCCATCACGCGGTGCTTGACGACGGCGTACGCGAAGGAGAGCGGCATCAGCGGAGACGCGAGCAACTCTTCAGTCAGCCGGTCTCGCGCGACTTGGCGTCCCGCCCCTGCGCCGGGGCGGCGATCAGCGAATTGTGGCGCGGCGGAGGCGAAAGATGCTGACTTGACATCTATATAAAAACCGTCATAGTTGGACCGTGAGCCTCGATCACATCCTGCTGGGCATGCTCAACAGGCCGGCGAGCGGCTACGACATCAAGCGCGGATTCAGCGAGGGGGCGCGCCACTTCTGGTCGGCCGAGTTGAGCCAGATCTACCCGGCTCTGAAGGCACTTGAGAAACGTGGCTGGCTGACGAGCCGCCTCGAGCCGCCAGCCAAGGGGCCGCCGCGTCGTGTGTATCGCCGGACTGCACACGGACGCGCAGAGCTGCTCCGCTGGCTTGGCGAAGGCCCGCAGATGGGCACCGAGCGTTTTGCCTACCTCGGTCAACTCTGCTTCATGCACGAGCTGGACGACCTCCAGGCGACCAGTGACTTCATGCTGGAGTTGCGGTCCCGGCTGCAGGCGTTCCTGGCGCTGCTGCAGCAGGCGGAATCAGACATGACAGGGACGGATGGCGCGCACCTTGACACGTTGAACGCCGAGGACTTCCACGTGTATCTGGCCGTACGCATGGGGGTCCGCTCGCTGCGGGCCAAGATCGACTGGTGCCACGAAGCTCTGGAGCATATCGAGTATCGGCGGCGACCCCGCGCAGCCGCCGGGGATGGGACGGAGGCCCGGAAGGAGCTGCGGCATGGCTGACACGATGCACGACCTGCTTCGCTCGCTGCACATCTCGACCGGGTTTGTCGGCTTGGCGGCCTTTTGGATCCCCGCCGTCGTGCGCAAAGGGGGACGCCTTCACGTCGCCACTGGCCGGGTTTTCGCCGCGTGTGCCTACGCCGTGGCGCTTACCGCCCTCGGCTCGACCTCCTGGGCGCTGATGCATCCGTCGAGCTGGGCGGGGGAACCGGTCAGCCTGGGCGAGATTCCGGCTGATGAAATCATGTTCGTCGCCATCCTTGGCTTCCTGGGCCTTCTGCTGCTGCACGGGGTCGAGACCGGCGTCCGCGCGATGCGGACGCGCCGCCACCCGGACCAGTTCGCCGGCTGGCGCCTGCGGTTCCTCAGCCTGGCGGTGCCGGCGGCCGGCTTGGTGCTGTTCGTCTTCGGCCTCTTCCACCTTCTCCAGGGCAGCGGCGGCCTCTTCTGGATCCCAGTGGCGCTGGGGGCCGCCGGCATCGCCGGCTACTTCGAGGATCGCCGGTTTCTCGCCAATCCCCGCCCCACCCCGATGGCTTGGTGGTACACGCACATGGAAGGGATGATCGGGTCCGGCATCGCCTTCCACACCGCCTTCCTGGTTTTCGGCGGGCAGCGTCTGTTCGGCGGCGCCCTCATGCAGGGCACGTGGTCGTTTCTGCCCTGGATTCTGCCGTCCGTCCTCGGGTTTCCGGCGCTGCATGTCTGGACGCGCTACTACAAGCGGAGGTTCGGAGAGCTCCCGGCAGATCGCGCAGGGCTCGACGGCCCTGGCGGCTGAACAGGGCCGCGACATCGGTGCGCTGTGAGGTCGTCGCGTGCCGCCGGCGCCGTTGAACCGTCATCGGTCTTCAGAATCCGCGGTTTCAGAGGACCGACAACAACGAGGCGAGGTCTTGGGCCTCGTCCGCGTCGCTGGCTGGCGCCGCCGGGCACGACGTACAGTAGGCGATCGGGACTGAAGCGAATCCGGGCGGCAATCGGATCCTCGGGATGGCGATGGCCGAGCGGCATCCGCCGACGGGGACGCTGTGGTGGCCGAGCCGGGCGACACTGGCCACCGCGTGGTCAACCGAGTCGTGCCCGGGGGCAACACCGGATGGCCGGACGCCGTCGGCCGTCTCGGTGGGAACCAACTGTTCCAGCAGGCCCCGGCACAGGTCGCCCGTCGCGACTGCTACCGAACGCGTGTTGGTGGTCGTGAGCGAAGTCTAAACGGAAGTTTCCAGGCCGATCGCGCATAAGTCACTGTTGGTGGTGGAGTTACAGGTTTCGATGGTGTTGGGTGCTGGCTACATTTGCGGGGTGACTCCCAGCAGCTCGAAGCTGCGTTGCTGCACGGGTGTGGTCTTTGTGAGCATGGTGAAGGTGGCGTCGCCGTCGGCCACCCGCATGGTGTTTGCGGTCAGGGTGCCGAGGTCGGCGAGCAGGGTTCGGAAGCTGTGCACGGGGAGGTCGTCGGCGGTGCGCTTTCCGGCGGCTTTGGCGCGTGCCGCGGGCGAGCGCCTGGCCTTCTGGACCACCGAGGCGCGCTGTTGTTCGGCAGCGGTCGGGTCGTGGTCGTCGAACAGGAGCGGCTTGAGGGCCTGGCGCATGTGCCACTCGACGTAGTAGGCGAGCATGCACAACAGGACGTGCGCCCGCACCCGGTCGGCGCGGCGGTGGTGGATCGGCCGTACCTTCAGGTCGACCGTCTTGAGGGACCGAAAGGCGCGTTCGACCTTCGACAAGTCCTTGTAGGCGCGCACGGTTTGCGCGGCATCGAACTGGTCGGGCTCGACGTTGGAACGGACGATGTAGAGCCCGTCGAGTTGCTGCTCGTCAGCGATCCCGGCTTCGTCGCGCTGGAACGAGAAGGACTCGTCGGTGATGGTGGAGACGAAGTGCTTGGCGACCTTGTAGTGGTTGATTACCTTGCCGACGCGCACGCCGATGGCGGCGGCCCCGCGTAGGGGGTTCTTCGGACGCCGGGTCGCGGCGACAATCGGTTCGAGTTCCTTCTCGGTGGCGGCCAACAGCTCGTGTCGCTTGCGCTGCCGCTCGGCGGCGAGCAGCGGATTGCGGCAGACGATCAGCCGCTCGCCGGGGAAATCCTCGCTGGTGACCTCGGCGAGGTCGCATTCGTCGAACAGCGACGGGGTGACGGTTCCGGCAGCCACCAGTTTGCGGATGGTCGGTGCGCGCAGCGTGGTGATCCAGCGCAGCCCGTCGACCTCGGCGAGGTCCTCGCGGATGCGGGCCGCGGTCAGCATCCCGCGGTCGCCGACGAGCACCACGCGGTGGAGTCCGAAGCGGGTGCGGATCTTGTCGACCTGTGCGGCGACGGTGTTGGGGTCGCTGGTCGAGCCTTCGAAGACCTCGACGGCGACCGGGCACCCGGTGGCGGTGCAGAGCAGACCGAAGACGATCTGGAGCGTTCCCTTCTTGCGGTCGCGGCTGTGCCCGCGCCGGGCGAGTTCGCAGTGCGTTCCCTCGACGTAGCTGGAGGTCAGGTCGTAGAGCACCAGGGTGTGTTCCTGGAGGTGGCGTTTGGCCAGACGCTGCTCGATGGCCGACTGCCGCTCGACGAGCCAGTCCATCGCGGCGTACAGCTCCTTCGGGTCGACGGTGCCGAGGTCGAGCATCTGCGAGAGCGTGGAGACGGCGCTTTCGGGCGTCAGGGCGCGGGCGGTGGCCAGCTTCGACTGCGCGTCGATGACGCGGGCGACGAGCAGTGCGAGGACGAGGTCGCGGAGGCGCCCGGGGCTGCGGGCGAGCAGGGCGGGGAGTCCGAGCTTGCGGACGGTGGCGAGCACGGCGGCGACGTGGCCGTGGGGGAGGCTGCGGAGGCAGGTGAAGGCGTCGTCGGGACTGACGAGTCGCTCGCCGCGGAGGATGCGGCGCAGCGCATTGATGGCGGCGTTGGGGAGCTTGGAGAGGTTGGCGAGGGTTCGCTTCTTGACGCGGCCCCCGTCGCGGAAGGACTCTCGGAGGAGGATGGCGGGGGGCGAGGAGCGGTTGGGGACGCTCTCGATATACATGGATACCATTATCCCGCACGAAGGCATATATTACAAGGTAATACCAGGCGTTAATCCCTGTGCTTACATGGCTACATTTCGCCGGATACAACCCGCCGAAAACCCCGTAAAGCCCTTAGAATCTATGGGTTCCGGGAAAATGACCGCGGAAACTTCCGTCTAAAACCGTCTCGCGGCAAGACAGGTCGTCCGGGATAGTCCGACGTAATCCGCGCGCCAAGTGCATACGGAATGGGGTGCCACCATGCCCTTGCCGACGATGATCGCTTGGAACTACGGTCTTGATGCCACATGCAGGGCTTCGCACCGAACGTAGCGGTAAACGTATAACCGACTTATTATCAGTAGTTTACAGACATTTCCCAGCGACCGTGTACAGTTTCGTGCACAATTTGAGATCGGATTGAACCGGACGAATCCAGACTAGGTGGGACGTGGGAACGTGGGATCCCACGTGCTTGGGACGTTCGGGGAATCCCAGAGGACCATCCGAGCAGTCCACGGATCGCGATCAGCCGAATATTGTCAGAGCCAGCCACCCGAAGAACGCCGTGTTCGCTGCAACCAGCGCCCCGGCCAACTCATCGCGGTGCCGTCGGATCGCTACGGAGGCCACGAGATAAGCGCCGACCGGAAACAACCCCCACACGAAGAAGCGCGGTGTCAACGCGAGGTACGTTGACATCGGGCCGACCAGCGCCGCGGCCAACAGCAGCGGCCTCGGACGGTTACGGGTCAGTCCGAACGACGCAGCCAGTACGCTCGCTGCCACCGCGGGCCAGCCGAGCAAGACGGGGAATAAGCCCAGCAAGTCAGTCATTCGCCGTTAAAAGGCGAGGGGGATAACCCTCGACGCCCCCTGCGGATCCCGCTTCAACCCTACGTGCTCACCGCCGGCTCCAGTCGCGCGCGAGCAACTCACGGAGAACCTCATCGTCGCAGATGTCCGCAGCCCAACCGTACGCCGCGGCCACAGCAGCGTCAAGGGCCGCGAGCGCGTCGGCAAGCGGTTGCGAGCGAACGTCGTAGAGGTTCGTCAGAATTTCTTGTGCGTTCGCCGCGTCCTCGTCGTGGGGGAACCGGACGTCTCGGGTAGCCGGAAACCGGCTGATGACCCGCTCCCACTCGGGCGGATTCATCCCGCGGTC
The DNA here is from genome assembly GCA_964291605.2 of Vicinamibacterales bacterium. Taxonomy (GTDB): domain Bacteria; phylum Acidobacteriota; class Vicinamibacteria; order Vicinamibacterales; family UBA8438; genus WTFV01. Next base: position 514,552 of record OZ219745.1, read on the forward strand.
ATGCACCTCGACGAGCCGTTGCGCTTCCAGGGCTGTAACGCCCGGCGGCTTACTTCGTCAAATGCTCCGCCCAGCGGTCCATCAGGCCACGACGCTTGTCGAACAGGTCCGACCGGGCGTACGACCGGCGCTGCCTAATCTGGTTGCGCCAGCGCCGCCTCGGCCACGGCATGCGCGGCACGCTGGTCTGCTCGCTCGCCTAGTCGCGGAACGAGGAGCCGAAGCCGTTACGCACCCGCAACGTCGACAAATACTCGCTTGGTCATGCAATCGACACACAATATCCCTTTTCTGACATCCAAGTATCACGGGCTTGTGAGAAACTGCGGCGGCGCATGCCCAGTACGGGGGCGGTCGAGCACTGGTTGCACCTACGGATGTCGAATCTGATCGAAATCACCGTCGCTCGCCCCGGATGTTCCCGGCTACCGGGCCGGTTTGACAACGCCAGAAGGGATTCTCACCCGCGTCTGGACGAACCGATTGATCCTGATGGCCGGTACTGCCGGGGGCCGATTCTTTCGCGGGTGTTCAACGGCTGCCGGAACATTGGCGAGTGTCGGAGTTGCAGTCGGCGCGGCCGGGCCGTCGGGCGTACTCTTTACCGTGCTCTACGTCGAGATTCTGCTCCTGCATGTGATGATGAGAGGGCTTCAGGAGCGCCTTACGATGCCTGAACAGGAGAGGGACGAGTGAACATCACGCGCCCGCTTCTGCTGGTCGTGCTGTTGACGATCGGCTGCAACGGCCCGCCGGCGGCGCCGACCACACCGCCGGCCGAACCGGCGCCGGCCGCGGTATCTGTCGAAATGGAGCCGCGGACGGCGCGCGTGGGCGAGACCATAGACATCGACTACCGCCTGTCGCGCGCCCTGGACCGCGACCTGGAGTTCTGGACCGAAGTGACACCGCCCGCTGGCGAGACCTACACGAACACGAACACCTTCGCCGCCGGGGAAACCGCACTGCACTTCAACACCGGCTATCTGGGGGAACAGCACATCGGGGATTGGGCGATGCGGATCATGGGTGACCGGCTACCCGAAGGCGTCGTGCTCGGCAACCCGTCCGCCGTCACGTGGTCCGTTCTCCCCTGAACCAAACTGGGTCGTCGTGGGTTCCGAACGCGCGACGGCCAACGACTGATGGGGTTCTGATGGTCGGTAGTGTCTCAGGTAACCGTCGGCTGCGACTTGCGGTCAGGATTGGGCAGCGGGCTCCCCGCTGTCAGGGTCGACCGTGAGGACGTCTATCGTCTCGGCGGTCCGGTCGGTGGCTGCGACGTGCACCGAGCAGCGGTCCCGTACAGCCGCCGCACCACCTGCGCCAGCGTCCTCGCGTGCATCTGTGGCCGCTTCTTGGCAAAGGGTGCAGCTTGCCGGCGTCCCGCCCGGCGCTCGGTCGCCAACTGCTGTTCAGGTGCTGCGCACCGTCGACCGAGCCCTCGACACGCTCTGCTCCACGCTCGGACTCTCCGCCGCGGCCGCCTGAATCGCCTGCAACCGTTTGCCGACGACCAAGACTGAAAGCAGGACAAGTCGCGCCGCCAACGAGTACGTAGTTTGTACAGAATCCGCACTTCGGCCGGACAAGGCAGCTAGGTGTTCCGGTTGGCCTTGGCGTTTCGCCGCGTGCCGCGGACGCGGTCCATCAACGATTGCCCCGCCAACTCGTTGACGGCATTGTCGATCATTGCCCGCGTTTGCTCCTCGTTCACCAAGGCGGTTCGGGCTACCGTTTCCTGGAGGCCGGTCATCTCCGCCTTGATCTCGGTGACCGCGGAGACTTCGCTGGCGATCACCTCGATCCGGCTCTCCATGGTTCTGAGCGCGGCTGTGACTACGCCGGGGTCGGACTGTTGAATCGTCTCGGTTGCCGTCTTGAACGCCGTGACGGCCTCGCTGAGCCCGTCGACCCCCTTCCGGGTGATCGTGATGAGTTCCTTGACTCCGCGGGCCAGAGCTTCGAGCCCTTGCCGGGTCTCGTCGAGGGACTTGTGGAGGGACTCCGCCTCTTCCAGCTGGCGGATGACGTCGCCGGCTTTCTTCTCGGTCGCGTCAAGGCGCTCGATCACTTGCTCCATCGTGCCCATCGGTTTCCTCAGAACGCGTTCGCCGAGATCAGCGCTTTGTACTCGCCGGCGCGGCGGGTGTGGGCTCGCCTGATGTTCTCGACCAGCTCTCCGAGTCTCTTGGCCTCGAGTATCGCGCGGACACGGTCGTCGGGGTGATCGTATACGCGGACGACGGCTCTCTTCGTCAACGGGTCGAAATCGGGCCGCTTTTGGCCCAGCTCCAGAAGTTCGGCGGTGAGCGGTGGCCCGAGTTCGGGGGCGTGCTCGGCGCTCAGGTCGAAGAGCGCTTCTACGGCGGCGTCGATCTCCCGTTCGGGGATGGCGTACTTGTCTTTCGCCGCGCCCAAGGCTGCGGCGATGCTCTGGCGGGTAGCTGGGTCGTCATGGTCGGAGCACATCGTCTCGGCGACGGCGCGGGCCAGTAGCAGCCCCGGGTGGTCGACCTGCGATTCGAGAGCGCGGATACACAGGCCGCGCAGTTCGCCAGCCTCCATCTCGTTCTTGACCTTGCGGACGAGATCCCACCACGGTGGGAACTTGACGATTTCGGCCGCGAGGAGTTCGCGGATGTACTCTGATCCAAGGCCTTCCTGCAGGTAGTCGAGCACGCGGCGGCGGATCTCCGCATCGTTGGTTGCGTGGCGGCCGAGTTGGACGGCCTCCATCATCGACCGTCGCCTGGACCGCTCGATCTCGTCGTAGGTGAACTCCACCAGAACCCGCGTCAGCGCCACGATTTCCTCTCGCATGTCGGCCGCATCGGTTTCGGCAAGCTTCCGGCGGAACGCCTTGATCTTGCCGGGGCTCGTGGCCCGTATGTAATCGAGGATGCGCATCCGGCAAGCGGCCGGGTCGTAGGCAGCAGTGTGGACGGCGAACTTCTTGCCGCCGAAGTCGACCTCGTAGTCTTGAATGATGCCCACCTTGACGAGCTGGTAGATCGCCTTCTCAGTGCTGCTCTTTGAGTCGTTTTCCTTGAACGGGATCTCGGCAAGGATGTCGTCCGACAAGTTCTTGAGCTTGCCGAGGAGGGAGTCGACGGCGGCCACCTCCTCCTTGATGCCCTTGTAGCTGTTCAGGTGGAACCAGACCGCGCGTGTCACGTCGTCGGCGGTTCGGCGGTCTCCGGCCTCCTCGTCGAGGCGCCTTCGCATTTCGTCGATGTCGATCTCGGGATCGAGGAGGCGGTCGGTGCGGATCGGGTCGTACTCGGAGAAGATGGTCGTTGACAGTGCGTGCCGACGGTCGCGACCGGCGCGGCCGGCCTCCTGGTACAGACCCTCGAGGGACATGGGCATGCCGAAGTGGACCGTGTAACGGATGTTCGGCTTGTCGATCCCCATTCCGAAGGCCTTGGTGGCTACGAGTACGGCGATCTTGTTGCTCTTGAACGCGGCCGCGTTCTCTTTCTTGGTCCGCGTCCAGTCGCCCGGGACGTCGGCTATAGCCTCGTCTGGGTTACCGCCGCTGTAGACGGTTACTTGGCCGCCGGTCGCCTTCTGGACGGCCTGCTGGGTTGCCCGAACCCCGTAGATCTGCCCCGTCACGGTGGGGACGAAAACGATCCCGGCGGCGGTCTTCGCTCCGTTGGGGCGGAAGAAGTCCGACTCCCGGGCGTTCAGCTTCCGTGGCAGTCCGTTCATCGTGCCGCGGAGTACGCTTAGTGCGTTCTCCCTTGGTGAAGTCCGCCGGAACTGGAACTCCAGCTCGGGGCGATCGAACGAGTCGGGACGGATGAGCGCCTCCGAGCGCCGCTGGTCGATGTCCAGGTCGTTCAGCATGTCCCGCAGCACGGCGCGCGACGCGGTTCCCGTCAGGGCCAGAAGGGAGGGTACGCCGTCGCTGGCGCTCCCCGCCCCGATGGTCCGGAGGGTCTTCCCTATGTTGAGGTACGAGGGTCGGAAGTCGTGACCCCACTCAGAGACGCAGTGGGGCCTCGTCGATCACCGCGAGGTTCACGACGGACGATTCGGCCAGCGAGGTCAACGTCGCCCGGAATTGCGGCGATTGCAGCCGTTCCGGCGAGTGAAGCACGAAGAGGAAGTGGTCGCGCTCCATGCGGTTGAGGAGGTGTTCCCGACGGCGCCGGTCCAGGTCCCCGGTGATGCCGATCGCCAAGTCGACGCCGTACTCGCGGAGACCGTGGAGCTGGTCGTCGATCAGGGCGTTTATGGGGTCGACGACGAGCGTTACGCCGGGCTGGAGCAGCCCCGACAGCTGGTAGATGATGCTCTTCCCGCCCCCGGTCGGCAGAAGCACGACGGAGTCGTTCTGCTTCAGCGCGTTCAGGATGGCCTCGCCCTGGAACGGGCGGAAGTCCCGTTTCCGGAAGATGTTGCGAAGGAACAGCGTCAGCGCCGGGCGCGCGTCCGCGTACGTTTCGGCCACCGCCGGGCGGCGGTCCCGTTCGTAGGAATGTCGTGTCGCCATCGGCGGGGGGATAAATGAGGGGCGGATGATGAAATCGGGTTCGCCGGTTCGGTCGATGGCGTCGAACGGGCTTGAGTCGAATTCGACGGCGATGCGGAGCTCCTCGAAGGCGTTGGCCGGAGCGGTCGGCCTGCCTGCTTCGGACCTGTCGGTCGCATCGGCGGGCCAGATTACGGGCGGGGCGTCGCCAGCGTGGACGGTGCAGGTTCTCGGCGTCGTCCGGGTGCCGTAGAGCGCATCCAGCGCCGCGATCATCTTGAGGGCGTCGGTGACGCCCCCCGCGGCGGTTGCGCTGGCGCCGGTAACGGTGACACGCCAGTCGGCGCCGCCGGTGAGCCAGCCGTACTCGACGGCCCGTGCGATTGCGAACTGGACCTTGGATGCCTTGGCGCACTCGATGGCCAGCGCGGCGGGGCGGCTGTGGCCGGCCGGCGGGAACGCTTCGAGCGCGGCCCGGCACCGCTCCTGGATGCGGTGAAGCGCCGGGCCTCGGCCGCGCATCACCTCGTCGTTGGTGACGCGGACGACGTCGATCCCAACGTCGCGCAGCTCCTTGTCTCGGATTCGGTCGGCTTCGGGGTCGTGCTCGGGGCCGTCGAGCTCGACCGTGAACGGCTGGGCGGCCGGATGGCAGAACAGGAAGTCGCACCGGCGCGCGCCGGAGGCGTCTCCGACGCCGGCGGCCTCGAGGAGTATGTCGAGCGGCGCCTGTGGCGTGAACCAGTGGCCCGCCTCGGGTCCGACCGCCTCCGGCACCCATTTTTTCAGGAACACCGCCTCGGCGTCGCTGTCGACGAGCGCGTCGGCGTCGCCGGGCGTGCCGTCGAAAGACTGGTCGAGGGTGAACGGGCGCTTCCTGAGCGTTTGCGCCAGGATCGTGTCCGCCTTGGCGGTGCGAGCGTCCGTTAGCTCCTCGCTGTTCCAGCCCACTTGGTGCGTGTCTTCGCCGAGTTCGGCGACTTGGCCGGTCAAGCCACCGGCTGCGAGCGCCGCGCGCTCGATGCCGAGGGTCGCGAGCGGGGTCCGCCCTCGGCGGAGGACCTTGATCAGCAGGCTGCTCGTGAACCGTGCGTCCGCCGTGCCTTCGAGCGAGCGGCTGGAGTTCGACAGCACGAGCGTCTGGCACAGCACCTTGCGCAAGCGGTTCGCCTTCACGAGGTGGCGGTGGAGGACGCCGGGGAGCGAGCCGATGGAGACGTATTCCGCGGCGAAGCCGGGGCGGAGTGGGGCGTTTTCGGTCCACTCGACCGGGAGGTCGAGTGTCCGCCGCGTCGTCGGCGGCTCAGGCGGGTCGCTCGGGCTGCGCCTCTTGCCCGTCTCCGGACGGGGGCGCCGGGGCCGGCGGGTCGATTGGGGCTCGTCGGTCGCGATGCCGGGCGGCGGCGAGTTCGCGCGGCTTGTGCCCGTGATTCGCATTGATCAGGCCGAACTCACCTTCAGTCATCGGGCCTCTGACGAGGAGTAGGGCGAGTGAGACTATCACAGTCACATGACATCTGGATGACCGGAAGCGAGATGTCCTATGACGATTTCGTGACCCCATGCGGATACTTGGGACGTTACGGATGCGCATGGGCCGCCTCCTCTGGCGGGGCGGGAACGCGGCCGGTAACGAACGGTTACCCCATCAAGGCTGACATTGGCCACCCGGGGCCGGATTCGCTGACCCTATCGAACGGGGTTGACGCTCGCGGACGAGGGACAGCCAGAGCATCGAGCTTCCGTGAGCTCGGACTCCCAAGCCGCGGTCGTCGTCGGCGTGACGCTCTTCCTGCCACTGCCGGCCGGCGTTGGAGCGATGGTCGATGGCAGTCTTCACAGGCCGGTCTACTCGAACACCAGAGCGGTCCAACTCTCGCCTACGGTGACGCGGAGAAAAGTCGGCGCTCGGCTCTCGGTGGACTGGTGAAGTTGCTCGCGCCGCGCCTCGACGCCAGCCTTCTGGGGAGTGTTCCATGGTCCGTTGGCCTGCTACGCTGTCGGCGCGCGTGTGCGATTCCCAGGCGGGAGCACTCGGAGTCCTGGTGGGCTCCCTTGCTCTGCAGGCCGCAGATGTTTCCACCTCATTGCCGGAGGTCCAATGATGCTGTCCCGATCGTTGCTCGCGATCCTGTTGTTGCAACTGCCGACGGTCGCCGCCTCTGCTGACGACAGCAGGAAGAGCTCCCGATTCGACGAAATGGCCGAGGGCGCCGACCACGCCGCGCGGCCAGCCGTCTCGTCGTCGGATCCGGACTGGCGTCGCGTGAGCGTCAGGCTGACCGGCGGGTTGGGCGAGTTGCGGGGTGGAGACGTCAACGACGGGGTGGCGTTCTGGAGAGGTGGTGGCTGGTCTGGTCGAGCTCGTGTGCGGCGCTCGTTGTGGGCTGGCGTGCAGGATGGGCGGCGGTCGGGCTCCTCGGGTTCCTGGTCACCGTCACTCTGCTGATGGAGAACCCGCTGATTCGACCAGAGGGCGCCACGTGGGTGGATTTCCTGCGCAACGTCCCGCTCATGGGCGGCATGTTGCTGGTGGTCCTGTTGGAGTACCGCTCGAACCGCTGGCCATAGCGAATGCGCGTGCCCCTGCCTTGGCAACGGGGGCGGCGTAGTGGGGGGCCGAGCGCGGGAGGAGGTTTGGAACATCGACCCGCGTTCGACGCGGCGCATGGTGACAGACGGCATCGCGGCCAGCACAGCACCGCACGTGCTCACCGGTCAAGGCTGCCGTGGCCGCGGCGAGCCGCCGGAGGCGGGCTGCCGGCCCTGCCGGCCGGCACTCCGCGCATGGCGATTCCTAGTTCTGCACCAGCGGGCGCCAGGCAAGCTCCCAGCTCAGCGGCGCCTCCGCCGGCAGATAGCAGGTCTCGTGATCGCACGCCTGATACGCCAGCACCCCCTCGACCCGCAGGGTGGCGCCGGGCTCCGAGGCCAGTGCGCCGATGTCGCCGCGCATCGGGATCGTGACATCCTGAACCAGCCGGAACGGCTCCTGGTAGACGGCCACCGTCTCGTCGAGCGGCACGAAGCGATAGGACTCCGAAGGCGGGTAGATCACCTCATGGCTCCGCAGGGAGTCCGGTGCGGTCAGGCGCAGGCGGATCACCCGGTAGCCGTGGTCGCCGGGCGCGTAGACGTGCATGCCGGGCTTGAGAGCCACGTCGACCACGAAGGACAGGCGGTTGCCCGGCGCCACGATGTCGTCGGTGGCCCACGCAACGGCCTCGAGGTGGTCGGTGGCGACGCGGCTCGCGGCCCGGTCGGGGGCGCCGGGAATCGTTTCGCCCAGGCGGACCGCGATGCTCGACGCCGTGGAACGCTCCTGGATTGCCTCCTCGAAGAAGCGCGCTGTCACGCGGCCCGACCTGTCCAGCACGAACGTGCCGGGGTGGGGAATGCCGTAGAACCGGCGCATCATCTCGCGCCGTTCCTCGGGCGCCCGCGCCGGGTCCATCTCCTGATTCAGGAGGCCGTAGGCGCGGATGGTCGCCGAGCCCGCGTCCGAGAGGAGCGGAATCTCGATGCCGTGGGCGCGGGCGAACCCCGCGAGGGTCGCGACCGGGTCGTAGGTGACGACGGCGACGCCGAGCCCCTGGTCCCGGAGGTCCCGATAGCGGCTTTGCAGCTCGACGAGCTGCGTCTTGCAGAACGATCACCAGTCGGCCGAGCGGCTGAACACCAGCATCAGCCCGCAGCGCCGACGGCGACCGGCGTGTCGCTGCTCGCGCCGGCCGGGTTCACCGACAACCCCGTGCTCGATGTGGGCGAGACGGTCCAGTTGAACCTCGACGCCGACTACAGCGACGGGTCGACAAAACGGGTCACCGAGGAGGCGGCCTGGACGTCGTCGAACGAGCAGGTCGCAACCGTGACGGCCGGGCTCGTGACGGCAGCGGGCGTCGGCGAAGCCAGCGTGCAAGCCGGATTCGAGACCTTGGATGTCGCAATCGACTTCAGGGTCGAAATGGACGAGCCGACCCTGGGGTTCGCGTTCGAGCCCATCCCGCCGGCCACGATCACCAGGGGCGATACGGGCCACTTCCGGGTCAACGTCACAAGGGACGGAAACCGGGAACGATTGACCGACGGGGTGACGTCGTCCGCGGAGTCCGTCGTGAGACTCGATCCGGAAGGCGATCGCTACCGGTACACCGGCGTCGGTGCTGGCCATGCGGAGATCCGCGTCGAGTACGAGGGCGAGCGCCGCCTGACGCACGGCATGACGGTGGAGCAGCCCGCGAGCGCGCGGTGGCGAGGGATCCGGGTCGAACCGGAGGTGGGTCGAAGCAGGTACGTCAGGCCGTCATGGAACGTGCGGGACACGGACATCTACAGGGAGGACGGCTCGCCGGACTGCACGGCGTACACGCAGATGCCGATTACGACTGTCGGCACCGGCGACGGCCTGGACCGCGAGCACATCGTAGCTCTGGCCGAGGCATGGGACAGCCGGCCGACGGGATTCGATCAGGCGACGCTGCGGCGGATTGCGGAGGACCACGACAACCTGACGCTGGCGACGGCGAGCGCTAACCGGAGCAAGGGCGCCAGGGACGCTGCCGAATGGCGTCCGGAGCACAACGGCGCCTGGATGGCGAACCGCGTTGTAGAGGTCAAGCGGGAGTACGATCTGAGCGTCGATGAGGCGGAACGCGACTGGCTTGAGCGGCTGCTCGGCTCAGGCCCGGACGAGATCACGTGTAGCGGTGGCGGCGGCACGGCGGCGGATCACCCGCCGGTGCAGACCTACCGGAACTGCACGCTGATGAGGGAGGCCGGCTGGAACCGTGGCGTCAACCGGGATGGCGGAACGTGCAGGGACTCCTGGGACGATCCCGAGATGCGGACCTACGAGTTGAACACTTCCCGGGATCGGGACCGGGACGGCCACGCCTGCGAGTGACTGAGGACCGCGCATGACCGACGCGAACAAGCAGAACGCCATCACCGAAGCGCTGCAGTGCCAGAAGGCCGCCACCGACCGGCACAAGGCCGCGATGAAGACGCTGGAGGACTTCGAGACCGTACTCGGCCGCGCGACCGCGTCGAGAACGAACGCGAAACCCGTTCCCGTGACGTCCGCGAGCGGTCCGACGTCGGGCCGCCCGCTCAATACCAAGACGTCGCCCGCCCTCGCGCGGCGCGTGTAGTCATGCTCGGCACCTGACTAGGCGTCGGTGATGCGCGTGACGATCACCGATCGGAGCCGGATGCGAGGGGATGAGGGTCCTGGTCGCGGGGATCGAGCCCGGCTCAACCGAGCTCGGCGACGACGTGCAGCTGCTGCCGGCTGCCGTGGCCGGGGGCGAGCACGGGACGGAAGAACACGTGAGCATCGGCGCGGTCAGCAAGGCGTTGAAGCAGCGCCGCAAGTTCGACGCGGGGGCCCGAACGCTTGGGCAGGGCGCTCCGTGGTTCAATCTGGTGCCCGTCGTCGACGGCTACATGAGGTGCTTGTCGGCCCACTGCGCAGCATGGCGCTCCGAGAATCCGGTGCCGACCGCGAGCGTCCACCTCCATTGCCGAGGTCTTGTGGATCTCGTCGAGATGGTCCACGAGCTGCGGAAGGCCTCGGCGGGACGCCGATCCGGGAGTCTCTGTCACGGTCGCCGGTGTCCGCACGGGACGCCACGGGTCGGCGTCACGGCTCGGCAAGAGACCCGGGGCGGGTCCAAGGCGAAGGCGATGACAGACGCCGCTGATAAACGACAATCCCGAGAAGGACCGCCATCCGAGGGTGCCCTGACCCGCTGACAGGATCGTGCCGGCGTGTGCGACCCATCGATGGAGATCGTTCCGGATTCGAAGGTCCGCGCAAAATTCGGCAATGCGGCGAACGTGCTCGTCACCGTCTCGGTGACCGTTGCGCCATCCTGGTTGAAGTCGACCGCCAACGGTATCCACGAAGCACGATCCTGCAGGCCCGTCGCAGTCCCCCCTCGCCCCCGTCCCGTTCCCGCCCCGTTCCCGCCAGTCCGGGGGCACGCTGGTCCTCGTAGCGTTTCGGTCGCGCTCCCAACGGCTGCGCGGACGACCCGGATGCGCAACGAATCGCGCGCGCTGTCCAGCGCCTCGGCGCTCATCGTCGCCTCCGCCGAAACCGCTCACCTTCTCCTCAGTCTCCGGCGGTTCGCGAGCGAGCCGGGAGACGACTTTCGACGTCACCCGTAGCGCACGGGCCGGCGGGACGTCGTGTTCACCAGAGTGACCATCGTCCCGAAGTCGTCAACCGTGCGGGGCCGACCGTGAGGCCCTCCGTGACGCTGTGGCACGGCGAAGTCGATCACCCCGTCGCCGTTGACGCCCGCGGATACGGCAGAGCCGGAAATAGCGATCCGATCCGGCGATCCGATCCGAAGGCATAGCCTTGAACTGGCCGCCGCTGTCGTTGCGGTTCACCAGCCCCGCGTCCGTGCCCACTTCTCCCTGGCTCCTCGACATCACCGGATCCGCGCAACCGTCGCGGTCGACGTGGTACATCTCCGGCTCGGCGTCGCCGTCGTCGTCGAAGTCGTCCCACGTCGCCGTGGACCCCGCAGCAACAGGGCGGCCGATGGCCGAGCGCATGTTCGCGTCGGTGTCCGAGCTCCAGACGACGGCGTTCCTGCCGTAGCGGTTGTTCTTGACGGCGGTGACCGCCTCGTCCTCGAGCCGGTCGTCCTCGACCGCGGTGCGCACCCAGTTCTCCGAGAACCACTCCTCGGACATCCGCTCGTGCATCGCGTTGAGCGTCTCGGTCACGGGTAGTGTCGCAGTCAGACTGCGACACTACCCGGTCATGATGTCCTGGAGGTACGCCGCCGGGACCGTGTTCCGGTTCGGCGGCATCGGCACCTTCTGCTGGACGTCGACGTCGTAGGGCAGCGTGGTCGCCTGGATCGGGATGCCCATCTCGTAGATCCAGGCGCTGTTCTCGTCGGCCTGCTCGAGGATGTCGATCCGCGTCTTCCGGCGCGTATCGGTCATCGGCAGACCCGGCCCCTGCTGGATCAGCGTGCGCAGCGTGGTTTCGTGCGTCGCCAGCGGCTCGGGCCGGGGCACCTCGACGCCGTCGACGACCAGCCGGCAGTCGGTCGGCCGGAACCGCCTCAGACTGCTCGCGCAGCGCCGGCGCCCGGGCCTCGGACCAGGGCATCGTGACCCGCACGCGCGTGCCCTGCCGCCGGTCGTTCGGGACGGTCTCGCGGCCGCCCTCGGCGGGGAACCTCACCGTCGTCCCGGCCGTCTCGATCTCGGCGGACACCCCCACGGCGATGATCTCCTTCTCGCCGAGGTTGAACCGGCCCCGCTTGTTCGCGTCGGCCCGCTTCCGCGTTTCGGCCATCAGCGTCCAGGCGTGCGACACGTCGGCGAACCCCGGGCCGTCGTCCTCGACGGTGACCACGGTCGTGCCGTCCGCTTCGGGCCTGATCGTCACACTGCACAGGGTCGCCACTGGGGCCTCGTCCCAGGCGTTCTGGATCAGTTCCTTGACCAGTGTCCAGGGCTCGCGCGCCGCGTGCAGTCTGGCGCAGCCCGCTTGCTGAAACTGCGAATCGTTCGGTTGTCATGGCGTTCGGTTGCGCCGGCCCGGGGCGGGTCGGCCGGATTGTCGGGTTGCTTCCGTGGACTGGTTTGCGCAGTCCTCTTCGACGGGGGCGTTCGCGCCGTTCCCGGCGGGATGCCGGCGCGGTAGCGCCTCAGTGCGCTGTCGGTTTGCAGACGGCGCCTGTAGCCTTCCTCCGGCGACCGGCCTTTCGCCGGCGGTGGCGCTGTACCGCGTGGATCATCTCCGTTGGCCGTACACCGAGGCCCGGGGCGCCTCGCCGGCGAGGCGCCCCGGCGGTGGCGCGCCCCGGGATCCGCTACAGGTGCTACTCTTGGTCGAAAGACCTGCTAACAGCCTTGCTGTAGCGTTTCACGAACCACTCTCCTGGAGGTTCTTCGTCGTGCCGGATGATCGTGATCGGTACTTCCGCGACGCTCTCGCCGGCCGGGCGGACATCACGGACTCGTATCTTGTTCTCGGAGATCTTCCGGCTCTTGTCGGTGTCTCCGTCCGGTCCGAGGATGTTTTTGTCGAACGACTTCGCGACTTCATCGTTACCCGGGGAGGTGGACTTTCCTCGATCTCAACCGAGGCGGCCAGGGCGGATCCGAAGGCGGCTGACTTCTACAGGAACGACCGGCTTGCTGCTGTGGATGGCACCGACGCGGTGCGTCCGGTGCGGTTCGCGACGGACACGATCTACGCTGTCGGCGTGATGCTGGTACGCCCGGGAGCGCCGCACGCGCCGCGCGCAACCGTTACCCGCACTCGAGCGGTCCACTTGGCCCCGGACTACAAAGCGGGTGTCGGTTGGGAACAGGGCCTCCGCGAGTGGGCGGCCTACCTTGCCGGTGCTCGTGAGCAGGAGCATTCCTGGGTGAACACCTTCCGCGAGTACGCGGAACGCGAGGTGGCCCTTGGATGGCTCAACGAGGACGCGGATCGGGTCGCCCTTCTTGACGGCCCGATTCTGACCCAGAACATGCTCACGCAGCGAGAAGCGCACGATCTGCTTCAGGCTCTCGTCGAGACCGGGAGAGCGATTGGTTTCATCAAGAACCTGTCGGCCAATCCGCTGCTCAGTGCGGTCGGCTACGCCCTTCGGGCGGATGAGTTCTTCCTCTTCGGTGACTGGAGTACCATGCTTGCGGGCCGGTTCCAGGAAGGCCAGGAGCACGTCAGCGACTGGATTGAGAAGCATGCCGGGGCGGTCGTGCGCGTCGTGTACAAGGTCGACCGCAAGCCCTTCGGCATCGAGTGTGCTGCGGAGATGGTTCCCCTTGCCCTTGACGTTCTCCAGCACGACAACGCCGGGCCGGCTGAGCACGACGTGCCAATGCTGCTCCAGCTTGCGGACCAGCATGTGCGGACGGCCTTCGACGGTCAGAGCTCACGTGAAGAGCTCATTGCGCGTTTCTCGGCTGGCGATCCCGGCCGCTTCCTCAGCCTCGTGGGTGAACGGAGTGTCAGGTGACGAGCCTCATTCAGATTCCTGATGATCAGAACACGGATACCGGTGTCGTGCGCCTCGTTGCGCCGGGAGAGGCCGGCCTGATAGAGCGTTTCACGTACCTCGTCTGCGAGTCGGCGGGCCGCGAGTTTTTCCTTCAGATCGCTACCGCCAACCGGAACCTCAGCCGGTTCTCTCCGGAACCGTTCAAGACCGTTTCTCTTGCGGCATACCTGGCCCTGCTGGAGGAGGCGGGGTACACACGGGACTCGATCGTCTCGACCGTTACGTACTACGACGCCACGGTTGAGTCTCTTCTGGGCGCTGACGGGCGTCCGGTGACGCCGTTCGTTCGGCCTGTCAGCGGCGCGGTTGCCTCGCTCGCGTCTACGGAACAGATCAACCGGTACCTCCAATTGCCGGCTCCGGAGGAGCGGTACCGGATTGGGCAGCTCGCTCGCAGTGGAGAAAAGGAGGTCCCTATTTCGGTCGACGACAAGATCCTGGACCATCACTTGTTGGTTGCAGGCTCCACGGGTTCCGGGAAATCGCATCTGCTGTCTAACGTTGCGCATTCCGCCGTCGCGCTTGGCCGTGCGGTCGTCCTGTTCGATCACAAGCCGGACCATCAAGACCACCATCTTGAGAACCCCGATTGGCCCAAGCAGGAGCCGTTCTCGCTGGACGGTGTCAAGCACCCTGAACGGCCCGTCCGCTACTGGACACTTGATCCGAACGATCCCAATTCGAATGCCCAACGCCTTGGCGTTCTTGCGAAGGACCTTGATCCAGACCTGCTTGCCGGCGCGATCTTCGATCGACCCAACGAAGACAAGCAGGCGGAGACGTTCGGTCACTTTCTCGGTCGGTACGCTGCGCATAACTCCGGAAAGTCGTGGACGATTCATGAGGCTGTAGACTTCTTTTCGAAGAAGCCGAAGGGGCAGATTGAGAAGTTGTTGTACGGTGACAATGGCGGGACTCTCCATTCGGGGACGTACGAGGCCATGCGGCGCAGGCTGAGTCGGCCGAACCGGATTCCGTCATTCGTCGACGTCCGTCCTCAGCTTAGCCCCTTCGGCGGGAAGTCTGCAGCGCCGCCCCCAGCGACGGTGGACGAGCTATTTCGAGCTCTGGGGCTCAATGTGGTGCGTGTCGGAGAGGGCGACAGCCGCGGTTACGCGCTCTTCCTCAGTCGGGTTCTTGCGCATGCGGCTCAGGTGCGTCGTGCCGCGGTGCAGGACGCCCGCGTCAGCATACCGTCCATTGAGGTCGTCATCGACGAGGCTTCGGACATTTTCAAAGCGGACTCCCGGCATCTGCGCGATGCGGCCACGGGAATGCTTGCGGAGCAGATCCGGAAGGGGCGTTCCCTCCGCATCGGCTACACGGTTTCCGTCCAGAGTGCAGGGGATGTTCCTGAGAACATCCGCAACAATCTCAACACCACGATCGTGGGTCGTCACCGGAACCTGAAAGTGCTGCGGGACGCTCTTCCCGTTGCCCGTCCTGAGATGCTTGAACAGGCAGACAAGCTCGCTCCGGGCGAGATGCTGGTGGACTTGTTCGGCACTCCGTCCCTGTTGCACGTTAAGATGGATCTGTCCAGATCCAGACTCACTGTTTCCGAGTGACAGTCAAACGGATTCCCGATGGCCCGTGACTGGAGCCGGTACTTGTCTGGCCAGCGGGTCGATCCTGGTCGCGCGCTTGTCGAGCGCGGCCGGCGGTTCGACGAGGCCGCTGGCGCACTGTCGGAATCGCGGTACACCGCGCTTCT
Organism: Vicinamibacterales bacterium; assembly: GCA_964291605.2. Lineage (GTDB taxonomy): Bacteria > Acidobacteriota > Vicinamibacteria > Vicinamibacterales > UBA8438 > WTFV01. The sequence continues at coordinate 529,793 of OZ219745.1, forward strand.
CACGGAACTCGGCACAACGCCTCGGGAAGCCGCGACGCTGGCGGTCGTCGGCCGCCGGCTGTGGCCCTTGCTCCGGGACGTTTCCGGTGTTCGGTTTCCGTATCGGCTCCGGACCCTACTCCGTTTGTCCGAGCTTTCCGCCGACGTGCTGGTCGCAGCTGCGGCTACGGGCTCCATTCATGCGGAAATGACCGAGGCGGAGGCGCGGGCGCTTCGAGGCAACGGACGCCCGCCTGTCAGTCAAGTGATCAAGTCCACGGACAACTGGAGTTTCGCCACACTTCACTGGCCTCGAATTGATGGTTGGGATGGCCACGGCTACATACCAGGGGATCTGTACGCCAATCTCCTCTGGTACTACGCTCGGTCCGGTGATGTCGTGGTCGATCCAATGGCGGGTTCCGGAATGCTCCATCAGGTCTGGGCGGACCGTGCCGATTGGTACGGTCCGCTGGATGGCTGTGAGTCCTCCGCGGAGGGTAACTGTGGGGGCGAAGATCTCGACGTTCGTCTCTTCGACCTTTCCCCCCGGGGACCCTTTGCCGACCGGATTGCGCAGTGCGACGTTCTGGACGGTCTGCCGGTCGATCGTGCGGACTACATCATCGTCGATCCGCCGTACTGCGGTGTCGTCAACGGCCAGTATTCCGATCTGCCGAACGACCTCGGAAACATGGAGCCCGGTGAGTGGATCGAAGCCATTGGCACGGTCGCGGTGCGGTTCGCCGCCGTTCAGGCGGGCGGCGGGCGTTGCACGGTGGTCGTTCCGAACCACCGGGTCTTGAGGACGGGAGAGCGACTGCTGTTTCCAGAGGTTGTGCGCCGTGCGTTCGCACAGGCGGGGTACGTGCTCAGCGACGTGGTGTACGCATCGCGGCGGACTCAACGGACCCAGAGCCGGCGGATGGGGATTCTAAACAACCGGGCAAGATCAGCGCGTGTTCCTCTGGCCGATGTGGCAGAAGTTCTGACGTTCGCGAGGACTTTGTAACCCGATTCCAGACTTTTCAGTCCAGGAGCGCGGCCACAAATATGGAGTTGACCGAGGGTTGCACTTCTCGACGGCCTTCTCCCATTACCGGACCGGCTTGCACCGGAAGGCCGCGCCGTGCAGCCGGTCCGCAGGGACCGACCGCTTGCGCCGCAGGCGCGCCCACGCCCGTCGGACCACCTGGACCGCATCGACAGGGGTCAGCGAGCGCGGGTGCGCGGCGCACAGCAGCGTGGCGTCGTCATGGTCGACGATGCGGGCCAGCACGGGGTAACGTACCACAAGCGTCCGTGGGTCGCGCGTTCCGTGAACCGTGCGCCACTCGTCCGACGACCCGCGCTGCGCCTTCAGCCAGCCACCCTCCTCCCTTGAGGGGCGGCGCGCGGGTCGTCGACGTAGGCGTCTTTGATCTCCAGCGGGCCATGGCGCTCGAGGAAGCCCGGCCGGCGTCGTGCAAGGCTCGGCGAGGTAGGCGGACACGACCGAGGAGGCTCTTGATCTGTTGACCTTGACCGAAAGTTGCCCTCGAGACTATGATCCTCCTTGCGGAAGAGCGTCGAGGTTGCGATGCTTCATCTGTTTTGGGCGACTTTGCTTGAGGAAGGGAGGAGAGTACAATGGAAGGTACTGGTTTAGTCATTTGACTTTTTTCGTCTGTATTTGGCGCTAGGCACAAGCACATGTTGTATGCGACTAGTGTGGCCACGGTCGGTGTGATCCTACAGGCGCTCGCTGTAGCTATAACAGCTGCAGGTGTCTGGGTGGCTATGTACCTCGCATACGTAAGGCTCGAAAAGCAACGAGAGCTTTCGGCGCACCGAGCAACCTTGGAATTCATTGCAGCCCGTGAGGTTCATAGCCGGGAGTGGATGGAAACATGTGTTGCTGCCCGTGCCATCATTTCTGATCCAAATCGGTGGGGGGCGCTTTTCGATCCAGAAGATCCCAAGTATCCGGACCGAGATGGCGCAATGACAGTGCAGACCTACCTGAACCATTTCGAACTAGTTGCTATTGCAGTGGAGGAGGGAATAATCAGTGAACGTCTATACCGCAAATGGATCCGCCGGGACTATGTTACTATATGGAAAGAGGCCCAGCCTTTCGTGTCCCATATGAGGAAAAAAAGAAATGACCACGACGAAGTGTACTACGCCAAATTCAAAGAACTAGCAGACAGATGGCGGTCTTCTTTGATCCGCTAAACGAAAGTCGTCTTCGTTTGCTGCGAAATCCCGGTGGTTGTCCAGGCAGACGAATCCCACAGCGACGACGGGAAGTCGAAAAGCAAGAGCGACGGTGGCGCGCTCACCCTTGGCGGCGACTCGACTTGTTGAGGCTGCCCCGAGTGCCGTTCGTCGAGCCAGACCTCGCAGCCCCGATTCGAGGGTGGGCCGTCAGGGCTGGGTGCCGGCGCGCAACGCGCCGCTTGCATACGGAATTGTTGTAGGACCTGCACCATCGCGGAGGCAATCCATCGGGATCTACGGCTTCATGCAATGCCCGCGGCTTCCGCACCGAACGCCCAGTAGAAGCCCGTCGCCGAAGGCTCTCGCCGGCCGGGACGTAGCCATCAAGGACGACGAGCGCGCCATCGAGCCGGTACCCGCTGACATGCCGACGGGCGCGAGAAGGCCGACGACTACCACTAGCAATTCGCCGAGCGGATCACCAAGAAGAAGCAACCCGCGCCGGCTCCTGGAGAGCATGGCAAGCGCAGGACGCACGTTGGCAGGTGACCACCTCCAGTAAACTCCTCCGGAGAGCGGCCCGGCATGCGGAGGCCGTCGACGATACGCCGAGCCTCCTGATTGATCGAGACTACCGTACCGCTCCTCGCGTCGAAGACCACTACGCCCACCGGTGAGGTATCGATCACCGCCTCCAGGTCCGCGCGGGCCCGCTGCTCGTCGCGGTAGGTGCGCGCTTTGGCGATCTCCGTCGCCGCCTGGGTGGCGAACAGCATCAGGACCTCTTCGTCCTCGCTGCTGAACTCCTCGCCACCCTCCTTGTCGCCGAGAAGAAGTTCCCGACGTGGGTGCTCCGGTGGCGCATCCGCGTCCCCTGCAAGCTCTTCGGCACGATCAGGTCGGAGGAGAAGCCGAGTGAACGGACGTACGCACGCGCATCGCCCAGTCTCAGCGGGGCCGGCAGGTCCCGGAGGTGCTCGAAGAGCCTCGGCCCGTCGGGCCACTCGGCAAGCTGGCGGTGCTCCTCGGGAGTCAGGCCGGAGGAGACGAACTCGCGGGCCTGCCCGCGGGCGTCGATGGTCGTGATCGCGCCGTAGCAGGCGCCGGTCAGCGCGCGGGCGCTCTCGACGACCTCCTGCAGGACGGTGTTCAGGTCGAGGCTCGCGCTGACCCGCAGGACGGCCGCGCTCAGCCGGGAGAGACGGTCCCGCGGCACCTCGTTCTCTCGCCGCAGTTCATCCGGATTCTTCAAGGTGGCCACCTCTCGCCGGACGGCTTCGTGCTTCGCCGGATGGAGAGGCCGCGGTTCGACTCCCGCCAAGAGCGAAAGGACAACGCCTCCGAGGCACAAGTTCCTTCGGCACGTCCTGCAAATACCATCTGTTGGACGCTAAAAGTCACGTCAGTGTCATGGTGAGTCGGTACAATGCCGAGACTTGGTGCACGAGTTGGCTCTGGAAGCGCGAGACGCGGAAGGCACGCTCAGGTGCGTACCGTGTCCGGAGCCTCCAGCGGGGCAGAGTGCTACCTGGCCATCCAAGAGACGGAGGATTCGCGGTGACTGACTGGCCTTCTGTTCTCGCCGGCGCTAACGTCACGATGATTGCCTTGGGTGTCGTCGCGTTAATCGTGTTAGTGACGCTCCTCGCACCAACACCACGGCACCTACGCAACCTCAAGTTCGCGACGCTCGTCGTGTGCGCAGTGTTGGCGATCCTCATCCTGGTGGCCGCGAACCCGAAACCTGAGGAGCCCGACAACGGGGCCGCTGGCGCGACTGGTACTGCCGCCGAGACCGAAGGCGAGGCCGCTAACGCGGCTGGTGCTGGCGGCGAGGCCGCGGGCGAGGCCGCTGATACGACTCGTGTTGCCGACGCGGCCGGAGGTGGGACCGCGGGCGTCCCGGATGCCTCCGGCCCAGGCGGAGATGGAGGAGCCTTGGGCCAGAACCGGGCCGTCCAGATTCAGAATTGTGTCGCGGAGGAGGAGGCACGTGTTGCATTTACGCGCACCTTCAGAGTGCGAGGAGAAGCCGATTGCCCTGGCGGCGGGTGCGTCTGGGGAAGTGGCAACTGCAACAAGCGAGAGGCGTGGGCGAGCTATGCCGCACCGGGAACCTACTACCTGGACAGCTATTCGTCGACGGAACACCACACAAATTACGGGAGCATCGGTGGCCTAGAGGTTACCGAACGCGACGACACAGGTCGCGCACTGGCAGTACGGGTTCACCTGAGTTGCGATCCGCCAGATCGGCTCGGAGGGCCAGGAGGCTGGAGTCGCGCTGTGATTGCGGGTATCGAACGTCTCCGCAACGAAGAGGATCGGCGGCGCCGCATCCGGGAAGAATGCGACGCTGCGCAAGGGCCGTAGGCACGTGGTGCATCGCAAGGAAGCGACCCTGAACGTCGACGAAGATGGCATGTCCGCCCGTCCGCCGACGGCCTCAGCAGTCTAGTTTGAATCCCAACCAGAAAAGAACAAGGTCCTGATTGTTGGGCGCGTAGGAGACTGCCGGGACATGAGATTTGGGCGGTGCTCAGGCTGCGACGGCAGGCGTTGATGTCGTCGTTCCTGCCCCGCACAGCACGGCGTTTCAGCCCGCCACCACGAGGGGTACGGCCTGCGGGTCCCCATCGACATGGACGGCGTGCCCGGCTATTCCCAGGAACCGGTCCAGCCGGGCGGGACGTTCACCTACGACTTCGTGGTGCCGGACGCCGGCATCTTCTGGTACCACCCGCACGTGATGTCGGCCGCGCAGGTCGGCTTCGGCCTCTACGGCGCTCTTCTGGTGGAGGACTCGATCGAGACCGAGACGATCGGCATCGCCGACGATCTCGTTCTCGTGCTCAGCGACATCGACGTCGTCGACGACGGCGCGCTGCTGCCCGCGGACACCGGCGGCACGGTCGGGATGCTGTTCGGCCGCGAGGGCAACCGCGTGCTGGTCAACGGCCGCCGGCTCCCGGAGCTGGTCGCGCGGTCGGGAGCGCCGCAGCGCTGGCGGGTGGTGAACGCGGCCAAGAGCCGCTACTTCAAGCTCGACATCGGCGAGGGGCACGTCTTCCGCAAGATCGGCGGCGACGGGAGCCTGACGGAGTACTCCGAGGACCACGACTTCATCGTGCTCGGGGCCGGGGAGCGGGCCGACGTGCTGGTGACGCCGACCGGGGAACCGGGCGGCGAGGGACTGGTCCGTTCGTTGCTGCACGACCGCGGCTACGGCAGCATCTTCGGGCGCGACTTCGAGAGCCTGTTCGCGATCCGCTTCGCGGACGAGCCACCGTACGACCCGGGCCCGCTGCCCCGCACGAGCCGCGAGATGAAGCCCTACGACCTTGAGGGGGCGACCGGGATCGACCTGGAGCTGACCCTCCAGGAAGACCCGTACGACCAGACCTTCGCCTACGGCATCAACCACGTGCCCTTCTGGAGGGCGAAGCCGATCCTCGCCGGTCTCGGCGAGACCCAGGTCTGGAACGTGACCAACTCCACCGCGTGGTCGCATCCGCTGTACCTGCACGGCTTTTTCTTCCTGGTCCTCGAACGAGGCCAGCGAGCCGGTCCGCCCCCAGGAGTGGAAGGACACGGTGGACATCCCGCACGAGCGGACGGTGCGCCTGGCGGTGCGCTTCGACGAGCGTCCGGGCACCTGGATCTTCCACTGTCACATCCTCGATCACGCCGACGGCGGCCTGCTGAGCGCGGTGCACCTCGGGTTGCCGCCGGAGGAGTTCCGAAACTTGGCCGAGCACCAGCTAGCAGCAACGGGCTTGGCACCGGGCAGAGGCCGTGGCGCCGTTGCAGGAGAAGGTCCTCGTCCTTCTGGAGCTGCAGCGGCAGGATCTGCACCTCATCGCCCGCCAACGTCCGCTCCGGCCCTCGGAGCGGCCGTGGGAGGTGACTCCGAAGGGCGGTCGTCGATTGACACGGCCCAGCGCCCACGCTGTAGCACCCGGCCGCCGCGGGGCGGCCCGACGATGCCGAGAAACGAGTCTCTCAGGCGGGACCTCCTGGAGATGGCGTCGCTGGACCGCGTCACACGGGCCGAGCTCGCCGCCTCGTGCGACCTGTTCGATACCGGCTACGAGCCCCGGATGGCCCGCGTCCATGCACGAAATGCGCAACGTCTCCGGCGGGTGATCGAGTCTGTCGGATGGCCGGGGACAGACCTCGTCGGTCCTGACGGTGCAGAGGCTGCCTGGGTGATACTGCGACACGCGATCGCCGAGCCCGATCTGCTCCGTAGCGCGTTGCCTCTCCTCGAGACGGCCGCGCGGAAGGGAAGGGCGGACCCAGCGCACGCGGCAATGCTCGAGGACCGGATCCGGTTCTTCGAGGGCCGGCCCCAGCGCTATGGAACCCAGCTCGACTGGGACGCCGAGGGGAATCTCTTTCCAGGCGAGGTGGAGGACCCGCATCGGCTGGCCGAGCGCCGGCTCGACATCGGCCTTCCTCCGCTGGAGGAACAGATCGAGAAGGCGCGCAGCCGGGCGACGGCCGAGGGAGAGCGACCGCCGGCAGCTCATCAGGCGTACGCGAAAGCGCGGGACGAATGGGCGGCAAGTGTCGGCTGGCGCGGCGGCTGAGTCCACTGTCGGCACATAGCCGCAAGTGCCACCGGCGCGTTGGTCGCCCGTGGAACGAGCGGCGCTGCGCCGGCCCGATCACAACCCGGATCGGCGACCGACGCACCTCCGGCGAGCGCGTGGTTGGACCGTCCGGCAATCCCGTCCGCATCGGCTCCATGACGCTGCGCGTTCTCGACCTGGTCCCGGTGCCGTCACCCGCACGCTGCGGCCGGGCACCGGAATCCGGGTCCGCTGCGGCTCAGGCTCCCTGCGCCGGGAGTAGAACGGCCGCCGCAACTGGGCAGCCTCCAGTCTGAGGTTGTCCCGTCAGCGCTCGAGATCGTCATGCTCGGGTTCGCGCTCGCTTGGGCGCTACGCGAATCTGACGCCCACCTGGTGGAGGCGCGCCGGAAGACGCCCTCATCGTCGAGCACCTGCAAAAGACACCCGAATCCGGAGCGTCTCGTCGAAGAAACGCGACGGCGGCTGCCGAGCGCAACGATCACCAGCGACCGGGAGCACCCGAACTACCCGATGCAGCCGCGGATCGTGCCGCCGGAGACAGGCGGGCGAAACGGCCGCACCTGGGACGCGCGGCTGAAGATCAGGCCCCGAAGGGGTGTCCCGCCGCGGCGGGGATGAACCAAGGCGTTCGACGATTCCGCCTGTGTTGCTACCTTCAGCCCCGCGCGCGGGGCTCGACCGGCGCCGAAGGCGTCTCCGACGTTCACCGGGACCCTTCAGCCCCGCGCGCGGGGATCGACCTCTGCGGACACACGTCGCCCGTGCTTCGATGTGCGTCAGCCCCGCACGCGCGGGGATCGACCGTCAGCCCATTCGAACCGGGCCTCCTCAACCAGCCTGTGCCCCGCGCGCCCTCGGTGGCGGTCGCCGCGGCGTGCTTCCGTACGAAGGTTGCCGGGCAGCCCACTGTCGCTGGCGAGCGGACGGCCCGCGCTTGCCGCGTGCCGTCGGACGGAAGACGGGTCGTGGCGGTACCGCTGACCGGCTGGGGGTTCGCCCCGAGGCATCGCGACCGTGGGACTCGGCGTATCATGGGCCACATGGGCAGTGGACAGTGGGCAGGTGGGCAGTGTGGGCAGGTAAGCGTTCGGTGCAGCCGGTATCCCGGCGTTCCGGCCGTCGGGCAAGCATCGTCGAACGGCGAGCCGATCCGGTCCGGGCGCCCTCCCTGCACAGGGACATCGACCGGTGCTGGCCCTCGACAACGCCAGCGTCCGGTTGGCCCGCTCCCATCCGTACCGGCTTCGCCGAACGGTTACGTGGGCAGCGCCTCCGGGAGGCCGCCAGAGCCTTTCCCGACGTTGTGGGGTACATCGTGGGATGATCTCTTCCGGTATCCGCGTAAGTTCATGAAGATTCAGTCGTTTGCAGCGGGAGTCGTGCTGACGCTGCCGGAGTGACGCGATCTCCGGCGCCGTCCGATTGCGCAGATTCGGCTTCCGGCGGGACTTCTCGAGCAGGGCTTCCCCATAGCCCAGCCAGTCCGGTAGGTGCTCGCTGCACCATCGGATCGGGTCGCACCGCCCCCGCGTTGATGGTATAAGGGCGGCACGGGTGGCCACGCAGTGCTGGACGTTGTCCGAACGGCACGGAGGAGTTGCGGATCATGTCGAAGGAAACTTGCGTCGTCGGGTCGGGTAGGCGAGGCGGACCTCCGCGGCCGAAACGTGTGGCAGCGCTGGTCCGCATGGCGGTCGCTTGTGTGCTGGTGGCGAGTGTCCTGACCGGACCGGGTGCGGTCATCGAGGCGGCGCAGGCGCCGGCCGCGGACGGGGGGTTCACGGCGGAACAGGCTGTCGCGGGGTGGACCGTGTACGCGCGGCAGTGCGGAGAGTGTCATGGGGAGGCGCTGGATGGAGCGGAAGCGCCGGCCCTGCGGGGGGTGGATTTCCTGCACGGCTGGGCCGGGCAGACGACCGACGAGCTGTTCGAGTACGTGCGCGACGCGATGCCGCCCGGCCTCGGGGGCTCGCTCGGCGATGCGGTCTACCTGGACCTGGTCGCCTACATGCTGGATGTCAACGGCGCCCGGCCGGGAGACGTGCCGCTGACGGCCGACGCGGGGGTCACGATTGGCGACGCGGCGGATATCGCCGAGGCGCAGCGCGCGGCGCGGGAAGGCGAGCGGCCGCGGCGGCGCCCGCTGCGATTCGTGAACCGCACGGTCGAGCAGTCGCTGGCCCCGGTGACCGACGCGCTGCTGGCTGACCCGCCGCCGGGCGACTGGCTGAGCTGGCGCCGGACGCGCGACAGCCACGGCTACAGTCCGCTCGATCAAATCACGCGCGACAATGTCGACGAACTGCGGCTGGCCTGGGTGCTGGCGATCCGGGAGGGGCGTCACCAGACGACGCCGCTGGTGCACGACGGGGTGATGTTCCTGGCCAGTCCGGGGAACGTGGTGCAGGCCATCGACGCGGTTACCGGCGAGGTCATCTGGCAGTTCCGGTCGCCGCTGCCGGAGGACGCGCCCCAGCGGGCGCCGGCCCGCACGCTGGCGCTCTACGGCGACAAGGTGTTCCTGGCGACGGCCGATGCGGCGCTGGTCGCGCTCGACACGCGGACCGGCGAGGAAGTGTGGCGCACCACCAAGGCGGACTACACGCAGGGCTTCCGCGGGAACGCCGGACCGGTCGTGGCCAACGGGGTCGTCGTCACCGGCACCAACGGGTGCGAGCGCTACAAGGAGCGGACCTGCTTCATCACCGGTCACGACCCGGACACCGGTGAGGAGCTGTGGCGGACGTCGACCATCGCACTGCCGGGCGATCCGAACGACGCGTCGTGGGGCGACACGCCGCCGTATCTGCGCGGCGGCGGCGACTCGTGGATCCCGGGGAGCTTCGACCCGGAGTTGGGCCTTTTCTACATCGGCACGGCGCAGGCGAAGCCGTGGGTGGCGGCCAGCCGCGGGATGACGACGCGGCAGGACGCGCTCTACACCAACTCGACGCTGGCGCTGCACCCCGGGACCGGACAGGTGCAGTGGTACTTCCAGCACGCGCCCGGGGAGACGCTCGATCTGGACATCGTGTACGAGCGGGTGCTGGTGGACGCCGACGATGAGAAGTGGCTGTTCACCATCGGGAAGGACGGCATCCTCTGGAAGCTCGACCGGCGCGACGGCGCGCTCGTCGACCTGCGCGAGACGGTCTACCAGGACATCTTCGAGTCGATCGACCGGACCACGGGGCGGTTCACGTACCGGCAAGACATCATCGACGCGCGCATCGGCGATCGCGTACCCGCCTGTCCCAGCCTGCTGGGCGGCCACAACTGGCAGGCGTCGGCGTATCACCCCGGCGCCGGCGCGCTGGTCATCCCGCTCCACCAGGCGTGCATGTACCTGACCGGCCGCGAGGTGGTGTTCGAAGAGGGCGGCGGCGGCGAGGCGGGCCGGTCGGAGTACCGCGAGATGCCCGGCACAAACGGCAACGTGGGGAAGCTGGCCGCCTACAACGTGCGCACGATGGAGGAGCTGTGGAGCCGCGAGCAGCGCGCCGCGTTCCTGACGTCGACGCTGACGACGGCCGGCGGCCTCGTCTTCGCGGGCGACGCCGACCGCTACTACCGGGCGTTCGACATCGAGACCGGGGATGTCCTGTGGGAGACGCGCCTCGGCGCCGCGGCGGCCGGCTATCCGATCACCTACGAGGCGGGAGGACGCCAGTTCATCGCCGTCCCGGCGGCGCTGGGGGGCGCGTTCCGGAGCCTCACCGCGCAGCTCACCCCCGAGATCTTCCAGCCGGAGGGAGGGAACGCGCTGTACGTGTTCGCGCTCCCGGAGTGACCGGCACCGGGACGTCTCTCGCGCCCGCGCCGTGATGGACGTTGAAGCCGGGCGTGCCGGTCCGTTGCGTGCAGATGCCCTTCAGGTCGGTCTTCGTCGCCGTCATCATCAGCGCCGGGGCTGTTGATGTCGGCGTTGCCGATCAACCAGGCGGCCCTGAATGATGCGCCACAGCTTCTCGGGCCGCAGCATCATGTCGAGGTGCCGCACACCGAAGCCGCTCAGGGCATCGACCGCGGCTCCGACGATGCAGGGCGTCGAGCCGATGGTCCCGGCTTCGCCCACCCCCTTGGCGCCGAGCGGATTAACCGGAGTCGGGGTGACGGTGTTGTCGAGCTCGAAGCGCGGGAAATCGCTCGCCCGCGGCAGCGCGTAGTCCATGAACGATGCGGTCAGCGGCTGGCCGTCGGCGCCGTAGGCGAACTCCTCGATCAGCGCCTGCCCGATGCCCTGCGCGAGCCCGCCGTGGATCTGTCCCTCGACGATGAGCGGATTGATGAGGTGGCCGGCGTCGTCGACCGCCACCATCTTCAGCAGCCGTGGCTCGCCCGTCTCCCGGTCGATTTCGAGCATCGCGATGTGGCAGCCGAACGGATAGGTGTTGTTCGCCGGCTCGAAGAACGCCTCGTCGCTCAGCCCGGGGGTAAGACCCTCGGGCAGCCTGACCGGCCGGTAGGCGTAGGCGGCGACCTCGGCGAACGGCTTGGCGGAGGCCGGCGCCCCCTTGACGGCTATCGTCCCGTTCTCGAAGACGAGGTCGCTCTCGTGCGCCTCCAGCAGCGCGGCGGCGAACTTCGCCATCCTGGCTTTCACCTTCGCGCCCGCGCCGTGCAGCGCCGCCCCGCCGACCGCCTGCGAGCGACTGGCGAACTCCTCGTGCGGCGATCGCCCTGCCACCATCTTCAGCAGCCGTGGCTCGCCCGTCTTCGATTTCGAGCATCGCGATGTGGCACCACCGCCTGACCGGTAGGCGTAGGCGGCGACCTCGGCGCCGCTATCGTGGTCCAGCAGCGCGGCGGCGAACTTCGGCTTTCACCTTCGCGCCCGCGCCGTCGTGCCGACGGTATCGCCATGGTGGATCGTGGTCGAGCGGCACGCCGAACTGATCGGCGAGCATCTGCGCGAAGGTGGTCTCGTTGCCCTGCCCGTGCGGCGAGGCGCCGGTCGTGGCGCTGATCCGGCCGTCGCGCTCGACGGTCACCTGCGAGTACTCCCAGCCGCCGGGCGGCAAGGTGGACGAAGGTCCCAGGCCGCAGCTCTCGACGTACATCGACAGGCCCAGGCCGACCAGCCGGCCGTCGGCGCGCGCCGCGTCGCGCTCCTGCTTGAGCCGCTCCCAGCCGGCTACCGTCAGCGCGTGGTCGAGCGCCTTCTCGTAGTCGCCGGTGTCGTAGACCGCCCCCATCTGGGTCTTGTAGGGGAACTGGTCGGGCTGGATGAAGTTCTTCCGGCGCAGCTCGGCCGGGTCCATCTCGATCTCGCGGGCCAGCATGTCCATCGCCCGCTCGACGAAATACACCGCCTCGGGGCGTCCGGCGCCGCGATACGCGTCGGTGGGGGTCTTGTTGGTGAACACCTCGGTCAGCGTCGCGCGGACGGCGGGAAGCGCGTAGGTCGCGTTGGCCATCGTCATGGTGTTGGTCGGCACGCGGGCGGTGAGCAGCATGTTGTAGGCGCCGATGTCGGCGATGATGCGCATGCGCAGCCCGAGCACCTTCCCTTCCCGAGTCGCCGCCAGCTCCACGTAACCGATCAGATCGCGCCCGTGCACGGTGGCGACGAACGCCTCCGAGCGGTCCTCGATCCACTTGATCGGCATTCCGAGCCGCTTCGACAGCGCCGCCGCGACGTACTCCTCGCCGTAGATGTTGATCTTGGCGCCGAACCCGCCGCCCACCTCCGGCGCGATGGCGCGCACGCGGTCCTCTCCGATGTCGAGCAGTCGCGCCAGGAAGGTGCGCAGGATGTGGGGATTCTGGGTCGACGACCAGATGGTCAGCGCCTCGCGGCCCGGCTCGTAGTGCGCCACCACGCCGCGCGGTTCGATGGAGCTCGGCGCGAGCCGCTGGTTCACCATCCGCTGCGCGATCACCACATCGGCCGCCACGAAGGCCGCGTCGACCGCGGTGTCGTCGACGGCGCCATCGCGGCCGGCCCCGGTGCCGGTCGGCAGCGGGCCGAGGGCGATGTTGTTCGGGAAGTCGGCGTGCACCACCGCGGGCTGGCCGGACATCGCCGTCTCTGGATCCACCACCCCCGGTAGAGGCTCGTAGTCGACCACGATGGCGTCGGCCGCGTCGCGTGCCACGTAGCGGTCGCACGCCACCACCACCGTGACCGGGTCGCCGACGAAGCGGACCGTGTCGACCGCCACCGCGCGGTGCTCCGGCGACGGGAACGGCGTGCCGACGGGCATGGGGGCGAGAAACCCGGCGATCTGCGCGCCGGTGAACACCGCTTCCACCCCTTCCATTTCCTCGGCCGCGCGGGTGTCGATGGCACCGATCCGGCCGTGCGCGATATCGCTCCGCTTGAAGGCGAGGTGCCGCATGCCGGCGATCCTGATGTCGTCGACGTAGGTGGCACGGCCCTGGACGAGGCGCGGGTCCTCACGCCGCTTGACGCGCTGGCCGACGAGCTTCGGTAGCACGGGCACAGCAGTGTCGGGCCTGACTCCTGATGTCGGGCGGGAGGCGGTCGAGACAATCACGGAAGCGCCGAGTACGGCGTGACGTCACAGCCGGTCGGGGTCGAGCGGTTCAGTGCGGTCGGCCAGATCGTCTTCAAGGGCCTCCCGAGCCAACTCCGCCAGTTGACCCTGCGAAGTCTCGAAGGCGCGCGACCAACGCCGCTCGGACTCCAACTCGTCCATGAGCCAGCGCGCGAACGCATCCTGCTCGTGGTCAGGCAGTCGGGCCACTCTCGCGAACGCCTCTTCCAGTAGCTCCGTCACGTCGCGACCCTCCCTGTTTGCATTGTATCGTGCTGGACGATGCGCTGCTCGCGGCCCGGCTTTGCTGTCGTCACACTCGGTGCGCTCATCGGCGGTTGCTCCGGCCATCCGACCGAGCCGACGCACACGTTGACGTTCAACTTCGACTTCAGCCGCGGGACACAGGGGTTCGTCGCGGGCTTCGCCGACTATCCGCCCGACCACGCGGATTCCTACGAGTTGACCTCCGGCTACCGCGCCCTCCCGCCTCCGCTGGGGTCTCAGTCCGCCTTGTTCATATCCGGGACCAACCGGAGCGACGATCTCTTCATGTTCTTCAAGGGACCCGTCAGCGGCCTGTTGCCCGGTTCACGCTATGGCGTCACCGTCAGCGTCGAAATCGCCACCGACACGCCTGCCGGGTGCGTCGGTGTCGGCGGCGCGCCGGGCGAGAGCGTCTGGATCAAGGCGGGCGCCACCGCCGTCGAACCGCTCCCCGTGCGTGACGGCTCCTACCTGCGGATGAACGTCGACATCGGAAACCAGTCCGTTGGCGGCACGCAGGCCGTGGTGCTCGGCAACATCGCCAACTCCAGAAGCTGCGAGCAACCGCGCGAGTGGGAGCGCAAATCTCTGCAGGGCGGATCGACGCCGGTGCCAATCTCGACCCCTTCCAATGGCCAGGCCTGGCTGCTGTTCGGCGTCGACTCCGGATTCGAGTCCCGGACGGCAATCTACTTCACCCGGGCGGCGGTCACCTTCACGCCGCTGTGATGCGCCGCCGCCACGAACGAGGGGACAGCTTCGGGTCGCTGGGATCCAGTCGGTTCCACGTCCGGCGGAGCAGGGGAGTCAGACGACGGGCTCGGGTCGGGCTGGGGCCTGGCGCGCTCGGACTTGCGTAGTACGCTTCACGGAGGTTCAACCTCCATGCACCGCCTGCTGAAGATCGAGTGGGACGCTATTGCCGGAGTGCTGGCCGCGATCACCGCCATCGTGCTGCACTTCCTCCATGTGATCGACACCGAAGTACTGTCGATGATCACGCTCGTGCTGATCGCGGCCATGTTTCTGCGGCTTCTCCGATCGGAACACGGCCAACGGCGCATCGCGGACGGCGTGGATCGCGGCGAACGCCTGCTGGGCCAGCTCGCCAGGAGCGCGAAGCCGCCGGATGTGCTGGTCATCGGCCCCCGGGAGCTGCGTCAGGCGAGCACCGACTTCTCTCGGGGCGCCAGGGGCGACATGGTCTGGTTCAACGTGTGCCTCTCCATGTTCGAGCGGCAACCGCTCTTCGACGCACTGCTGCTGCCGGCCATCGAGAATCCGTCCGTGAGCGCCATCACGTTCGTGCTCGACCAACGGCAGCGCCCGCAGTGGGAGCGCGACGTCTGGCCCAAGGTGTTGGCCTGTGGCGGCGCCGCCAAGGTCGCCGAGCCGGTGTGGTCCAGCCTCCCGGAGGATGTCTCGTTCATACTGGCCGACACGCTCGCCGGGGGCACGACGGAGTGCCTGCTCAGCTTCTGGGGCGAGCCCTTCATGTCCCGCCGCGTCGGTCGCGATGTCCCGCGCTACATCTTTCATGTCACCGGCCACTCCGAGTTGATCGAGCGTCTGGCGGAACTGGGCCGGGAACACCGGCTGTCGGGGTAGCTGTCGCGATCGAATTGTCTCGTGCTGGACGATGCGCTGCTCACGGCACGGCTTCGCTGCCCTCACACTGCTGATCCGCGCGCTCAGCGGCCCAGCTCTTCCTGCACAATCGACGGCCGTTTGTCGATCAGCGCGAGCAGCACACGAGCCGGTCCCTCCGGGCGCCTGCGGCCCTGCTCCCAGTTCTTGAGCGTCCCCAAAGGAATACCGATACTCCGAGCAAAGGCCGGTTGCGACAGGCCTGTCTTGTTGCGGATCGCCAGGACGTCGGGATCGGGCACCTCGATTGCGTGCACCGCAAAATCGGCGCGCTCGCCTTTCAGGTAGGCGCGTGCATCGTCGAGCCCGGCCGCAATCTTGTCGAATGCTCTGGTCATGGGCTCCTCCTGTAGTCCGCGGCCAGCTCCTTCGCAGCAGTGATCAACACCGTTCGCTCCCTGGCAGTGAGATTTGACTTTTCGTTCTTGGCAAAGACCGTGAGCAGGAATACGGGGATGTCCTCGCCCGCAGACAGGAACACCACGCGGACGCCTCCGCTCTTCCCGCTTCCCGGAAGCGCGATCCGGGCCTTACGGAGACCGCCGCCGAGCGGTACGCCAACCTCGGGATTCTCGGCCACCATGTTGACGACCCTGTCTCGGAGGGCGCCTGACAACACGCCGCGGGCCGCTGCGAGATAGGCTGGTGTTTCCACCACGGTCTGCAGGCGAGCCACGTCACGAACAGGATAGGCGCCAATGGCGCCCGGAGTCAATGGCGTCCGAGCCCGTGGCCGGGTCCGACATCGAACAACTTCGAGAACGTCGAGCTTGGCGCTGGCCGTTCAGGCCAGCATGGCCGTTTGGCCAGCCACGTGTATGGGAGCCAAGGGCAGAATACGGGAGCAGGCACGCCAGATTACCTGGGGACCCGCCGTCGAACGTGGTTCGGAAAGGTCAACGAGACGTGGATGTTTTGCGGCGCTGATTGCCCGTTTGTTCGGGGCTCTGCCGGACGGCACGACGACCACGAGAGTAAGGCCTCAACCGGCTTGGTCGTGAGAATCCAATTAGGGTTTGCGTCGTGAGCCAGATATAAAACCCTCAAATCCTCCCGTATGAAAGGCTATAGGGGTCAGGTGAATCAAGAAGCCGATTGAATGTCTCGCACCGCCAATGCCGCCGTACTCGAATTGACCTTCTCCTTTCGCTTCAAAGCGAAATTTCCGCAGCTCACTCCGGCAGACGGAACACAATCAGTCCCGGCACCTCTCCGCCGACCGTCAGGCCGATGTGCTGCACCCCATCCAGCAGGTAGGTCATCGGCGCCCCGAGCGCCCCGCCCGGCAGGTCCAGCGACGCGATCTCGGCCCCGCTCGCCTTGTCGTAGGCCACCAGCCGCGGCCCGCCGTCGGTGCCGCCCGCGGTCAGCGCGTGGATGAGCAGCGTCCTGGTCAGTAGCGGACCGCTGCGGCCGGCGTCGCCGCCGAGTGGCGGGAGATTGAGGTCGCGCAGCATCGGGTGGTTGCGGATCCGGTCGCCGTTGCCGGTGGGGATCATCCAGGCGTGCTCGCCGGTGTTCATGTCGATGGCGGTCATCCGGGTGTACGGCGGCTTCCACAGCGGCAGCCCGCGCGGCATGACGGGACCGGCGGCAATCGAGCGGCGGATGTAGCGCAGGGTGGACGGCTCGTGCGGCTCCGGCTCGGTGAGCTGAATGGTCGAGTGCCCGTTGAACGACGGCACGTAGAGGTAGCCGGTCTCCGGGTCGACGGCCGCGCCGGACCAGCTCGCGCCGCCGCCGACGGGTGGCCGCATGATGGTGCCGCGCAGCATCTGCGGCGTGTACAGCGGTCCCAGCCGGAAGCCCTGGACCGCGTCGACGGCCATCTGCCGGATCTCGGGCGTGAAGTCGACGAGGTCGTCGATGGAGGTGCCCTGGTACTCGAAGGCCGCCGGCCTGGTCGGGAAGGGCTGGGTGGGCGACAGGATCTCGCCTTCCAGGTCGGTGTCGGTCGGCACCGGCAGCTCCTCGATGGGCCACACCGGCTCGCCGGTGATCCGGTCGAAGACGTAGACGAAGCCCTGCTTGCTGACCTGCGCCACCGCCTTGATCTCCCGCCCGTCGACGGTGATGTCCAGCAGGTTCGGGGCCGCCGGCAGGTCGTAGTCCCAGAGGCCGTGGTGGATGGTCTGGAAGTGCCATTGCCGCTGGCCGGTCTCGACGTCGACGGCCACGATGCTCTCGGCGAAGAGGTTGTCCCCGAGCCGGTGCCCGCCGTAGTAGTCGTTCGTCGGCGTCCCGATCGGCAGGAAGACCCAGCCGAGCTCCTCGTCGCCGCTCATCATCGACCAGATGTTCGTGTTGCCGCTGTAGCGCCACGACTCGTCCAGCCACGTGTCCGACCCGAACTCGTCGGCGCTCTGGGGCACGGTGTGGAAGTCCCACCGGTGTTGCCCGGTGCGCACGTCGAAGGCGCGGGCGAACCCGGGCGTCGCCTCGCGGGTGATGGTTCGGTCGTTGATGGTCGAGCCGACGATGATGGTGTCGCGAATGACCAGGGGCGGTGACTGCGACGACAGCGGCAGCAGGTTCAGGATGTCGCGCTCGCCGCGGGTGGCGCGCGGCACGCCGTCCATCAGATCGACCCGGCCGTTGTCGCCGAAGTCGGGCGCCGGGATCCCGGTCTTCGCGTCCACCGCGATGAGGAAGCCGTCGCCCGTGGCCCACACGATGCGGGCGTCGCCGTCGTTCTCCCAGTAGGCCACGCCGCGGTGGCGCCACTGCGCGATGGCCGGATTGCCCGACTCGTAGGCCCGCGGATCGTGGACCCACAGCGTCTCGCCGGTCCGCGCGTCGATGGCCGCGGCCCGGTAGAGGGGCGTGCTGACGTAGAGGACGCCGTCCACCATCAGCGGCGTCGCCACCAGAGAGCGGATGGACGGCCGCGTGCGCGTGCGGCTCACGCCGTCGAACGCAGTCCACAGGTCCGGCTCCTCCGCCTGCAGTATGTCGAACAGCGTGTCGGCCGCCACCAGCGAATCGCCGGCGGGGGTGGAGTGGACCAGGTGCGAGTCGACCGACTCCCAGTGCCACCGCACCTCCAGGTCGCCGAAGTTGTCGGCCGTGATCTGGTCGAGCGGCGAGTACTTCGTGCTCCCGCTGTCACCGGCGTAGCTGCGCCACTCGCCGTCGTCGGGCGCCCCGTACTGCGCCTCGGCCGGGCTCGCGGCCAGGTACGCCACTGCTGCCACCGCCGCCGTCAGTGCGTGGATCCATCGCATGGTCAAGCCCTCGATTCGGTTACCGCAGCACGTCGCTCTCCTCCGCCATCCTGACGAGCACCTCGGCGTCCTCGGGCAGCAGCAGCCGGCGGCTGACCGACTCGTCGGCGGCGCGCCGGACCGCGGCGACGAAGCCGGCGTGGTCGCCGTAGCGTTCCTCCAGCGACAGGCGCGGATCCCCGTTGTCCTCCCGCTCCGCCCGCGTCCGGGCGAACGGGAAGAACGACCCGGTCAGCGAGCAGAGGTCGCGCCCGCGTGGGCCCGCCGCGTGCAGGTTCCAGCCGGTGTTGGTGCCGACCGGCACGGCGATGTCCACGGTGTGAATCCCGGCGATGTCGTGCCCGTCGCGGTCGGTGGTCGGCACGAGCACCTGGTACGACCCGCCGCGGGTCGGCGGGAGCACGGTCTGCCGGCCGCCACCCGGTCCGAACGTGGGGCCGAAGCCGAGCGCGTCGAGCCCGTTCACCCGCGTCGGGAAGCTGACGCGCGGGATAGCGGGGAACGTCCGCGCCACCTCGTCCACGCTCGCCAGGGTCCCGCGCCGCACGTCCGGGTAGCTGCTCGGGGGAGGCTCGACGCCGCGGTCGGCCCACTCGTCGAGCGCGACGAGCAGCGCGCGCATCGCCGGGGCCGCGCTGCGGTAGGTGTTCGTCACGTACTCGCACGCCCCGCGGTCGGCCGGCATCGCGCCCACCCCCGCGGCCCCGCCGTGCGGATGGCTGGCCAGCAGGTACAGGCGCACGTTGTCGGGAATCGGCACCGGGTCGCCGTGGCCGTCGTGGACGTTAAGCGACGCCTTCATCTGCCAGAACTCGTTGCTCGTGTCGACGTGGAGGACGAGCGGGTCGGTCGCGGGCCGCTTCAGGATGCCGTCGCGCACGCCGGTCACCGGGTCGGTCGTCACCGCGTAGGTGAGCGGCGGATACGACTGCGACGTGAAGTCGGACGTGCGGTCCTGGCGAGAGTAGATGTTCGGGTCGGCGAACTCGACGTTGGCGAACAGCCGGTGGGTGCCGGGGATGTGGATGCGTACCGCATCGAACACGCGGCGATGCGCCGTGTCCTCGTTGAAGCCGAGGTAGAGCCAGTCGCGCAGGTACATCCCGGTCGACGAGATGCCGAGCCCGTAGGCGCGGCGGATGCCGACCGCGTCCGCGCTCGCGGCCAGTGGATTCGGGTTCCCGGCGTCGTCGGCCGTCTCGTAGCGCAGGAACGAGGCGACGTCCCGGGTGACGGCATAGCCGAGACCCATGACCCACGGATTCTTCGCCGGGTAGATCAGTTCGTACACCTTGTCCGGGTCGAAGCCGTCGAACAGGCAGATATCGGTGATCGAGGCGGCGAGCGACGCCTCGCCCGACGGACACGTCCCGAACGCCCAGCGGTCGTCCGGGACCGGCCGGCGTTCGCCGTCGATGGCGTCGCGGACGGTGAGCGTGGAGTGTGCCGTGTCGGTTTCGGCCGTCGCGTAGCTCACGAAGCGCTCGTTGCCCTTCAGCGGCAGCGTATGGGTGACGGCGCCCGCCGCGGTCGGGTCCGACGGGTACTCGATGCGTATCCGGGAGACGATCGGGCTGCCGTCGGCCTGCACCGCCACCGGCAGGTTCGCGCCTAGCCGCGTCGCGGTAGTCGTGACGTCCCCGGCCCAGCCGGCGTCCACGAACGAGTAGCCGAGGCGGAAGATCAGCCCGTCGCCCGACTCGGGATCGGCCCCGGCGGGCAGCGACGGGAAGGTCTGGAAGGGGAGCTCGATCGCGTTGCCGCGATTGTTGATGCCGTACAGCAGCTTGCGGTTGCCGCGGGCCGTGTCGACCGGCTTGATGATGAAGAACGGGGCGCTGAACTCGACCATTCCCCGCTCGTTGCGGGGGGCGCGGTCCAGGTTGACGATCACCGCGTTGAGCGGGTCGTCCGGGTCGACCTCCATGTGGACGGTGCCGTCGAGACGCTCGAACGCACCGGCGTCACCGAACTCCTTGCCGCCGGCATAGGGCGCCGTCCGCTCCACTTCGATGCGCACCACCCGCGCGTCGGCCGGCGTCACAGCCAGGGCGGCGAGCAGACCCGCCAGAACCACGAACGGGAATGTGTGTCTCATTTCGCGCCTCTCCCTGTCCGATTTCTGCGTTGCAGTCGCCACTATATTCCAAGGCGGTTGCGCGGCCCCCGCGCCGGATGCGACGCCGTGGATGTCGCAGGCCCAACCTACCGTTCGCCCCGGTGGGGCATGCGGTAGCCGACGCCGCGCTGGTTGAAGATGTAGGCCGGCTTGGGTGGAATTCGTGCACCTCGGCGGGGTCCAACCCCGGCGCGGCGCGCAGCAGTGCGGTGGTCGAGCCGAGGATGGAGGTCAGCGGCGCGCGCAGCTCGTGGCTGACCATGCGGGCGGCGCTTGCTGCTGGTGGCGGGCGGCGAGCGTGATGCGGCCGTGCTGGAATTCATCGCCGCCACGGACGAGACGAACCTCGAGGACCAGATGGCACTGCTCGGCGAACGGGCGGCGGGCGGACTGATGGAGCAGGAGGTGTCACTCCGGTTGCTGCAGCACTACGCCTCGTCCGTGCGCCACAATCAGTACCACGATACAGACGTGATCACGGTCCGCGTCGAGTCGGCTCATGAACTGTAGGCCGTGCTGCCCCCGGGGTTGGCCGTCGGCTCGTCCGGTTTTCCTGTTCCCGACGTTGTCTAGGAAAGTGGTCGTGCCCGCCGCATCCCGCTTGGGTCGGGACGAGAATGGGCGCGAGGCATATGGACATGACGCGAACTGTTGGCTTGCTTGTCGTGATGGCCGTGGCGTTCGTTGTACACGGGATGGCGCGCGCGTCGGAGGCGACCGGGGCGCCGCAGGACACCGATCCACAGGAACAGGTCGAGAGCCGGACGGACTCGATGGTCGAGGAGCTGGGCCGTGCGCTGGGGATGGCGCCGGCCGAGATCGAGGCCCTGGGGATGTCGCCCGCGGAGATGCGGCGGCTGCTCGCCGGCTTCACCGAGGAGACGGTGGTCGTCGGCTCCCGCGCGCAGCCGCGCAGCGCCACCGCGTCGGCGGTGCCGGTGGACGTGCTCTCGGCCACCGACCTCGTCAGCCAGGGGGCGGGCGACCTGAAGGACCAGCTCCGCACCATCATCCCGTCGTTCAACACCAACACCCAGCCGATCAGCGGCGGATCGACGGTGGTCCGCCCCGCCATGCTGCGCAACCTGGCCCCGGACCACACGCTGGTGCTGGTCAACGGCAAGCGCCGCCACCGCTCGTCGATAGTCGACTGGCACGGCGGCAACGGCGTGGCGTTCGGCTCGCAGGGCCCGGACATCTCGGCCATCCCCGCGATTGCGCTGCGGCAGGTCGAGGTATTGCGCGACGGCGCGGCGGCGCAGTACGGCTCCGATGCGATCGCCGGCGTGATGAACTTCCAGCTCAAGGACGCCCGTGCCGGCGGCTCGGTCGAGCTGAACACCGGGATGTACCAGGCCGGCGACGGGGAATCGACGCAGTTCGCCGGCAACGTCGGCCTGCCGCTCGGCGCCACCGGGTTCGCCAACCTCAGCCTGGAGTACGGCAACGCGAACCCGACCGACCGGGCCGCGCCGCGGCGCGACGCGATGGCGCTGATCGCGGCCGGCAACACGCACGTCCCCTCCGACCACCCGCAGGTGTGGGGCGACCCGGCCGTCGACAACGACCTGAAGGCGTTCGGCAACTTCGGCTACACGCTGCCGGCCGGCGTGCAGGCGTACGCCCACACCAGCTACGCCACCCGGAAGGTGACCTACGGCATCTTCTTCCGCAACCCGAACACGCGGCTGGGCGTGTTCAGCAACGACGGCGGCCGCACGCTGCTGGTCGGCGACGTGCTGGCGGCCAGCGGCATGGGCTCGGCCGACTGCCCGACGGTCGCCGTCACCGACCTGGTGCCGGACGCGGTCGCTCTTCAGCAGGTGGCCGACGACCCGAACTGCTTCACGTTCCAGGAGCTGTTCCCCGGCGGCTTCACGCCGCAGACCGGCGGCACGGCGACCGAGGCGTCAGTGGCCGGCGGGGTGCGCGGCTTCACGGCCGGCGGTTTCAACTGGGACCTGAGCGGCTCGGTCGGCATGCACCGGACCGACTTCTTCATCCGCGACACCATCAATGCATCGCTCGGCCTGATGTCGCCCAACGCGTTCGACGTCGGCAGGAACAGCCAGCGGGACGTCAGCCTCAACGTCGACGTGTCGCATGCGGTCAGCGACCGGGTGAACCTCGCCGCCGGCGCGGAATGGCGCGACGAGCGGTTCGGCCTGCGGGCAGGCGACCGCGCGGGCTGGATGGTGGGCCCGTACGCGGCGCAGCGCTTCATGGCCGGCTCCAACGGCGTCTTCGCCTACAGCCCGGCGCAGGCGGGCACCTGGAGCCGCCACAACGTCGCGGCCTACGGCGACCTGGAGGTGACCGACCCGGGCGACGCGTGGACGCTGGGCGCGGCGGTCCGCATCGAGGACTTCGAGGACTTCGGGACGACGGCGAACGGCAAGCTGTCGGGCCGCGTCGGCTTCGTGCGCGGCAGCGTGAGCACCGGGTTCCGGGCGCCGACCCCCGGGCAGCAGCACGGCTTGAACATCCATAGCTGGTTCGACCCGACGGTGGGCGATCTGGTCAACAACGCGGTCATCCCGTCGGTCTCGCCGGTGGCGCTGTTGCGCGGGGGCGCGCCGCTCGAGCCCGAGGAATCGATCAACTACACCGCCGGCGTCGTGTTCGGCGGCGGTCCCTTCACGCTGACGGCCGACTACTTCCGCATCGACGTGTCCGACCGGATCGGCATCACGAGCAACTTCGTCCTCACGCCCGCGGAGATCGCCGCGGTCGTGGCCGGGGGATTCGAGGCGGCCGAGAGCGTGCGGAACTACCGGTTCTTCACCAACGCCTTCGGCACGACGTCGCAGGGCGTCGACGTCGTCTCCACCTGGACTCCCCTGGCGCTGCGCGGGAACACGGTCATCAGCGCCGTCTTCAACCACACCGACACCGAGGTGACGGACAACGACAAGGGTCTGCTCGACGGCCGGCGCATCGCCGAGTACGCCTACGCCCTGCCGCGCACGCGCTGGAACGCCGGTCTCACGCAACGCCTCGGGCGGGCGAGCCTGCTGGGCCGCCTCAGCTACTACAGCGGCTGGTACGACTACGACAGCGGGCGCCGGCAGATCTTCGATCCTTCCGGCGGCCTGGAACAGGGCTTCTTCGAGGGCCGGCCGATCGTCGACCTGGAGCTGACCGTGGATCTCGGCCGGGGAACGACGCTGGCCGTCGGGGGACAGAACGTCTTCGACACCTACTCGCAGGTGTCCGTCCTCGCCAACGCGGTCGGCGAGCAGTACAGCGAGTACATCCCGTGGGGCTACAGCGGCGCCTACTACTACGTGCGCATCGGCTACGACTGGGGCCGTTGAGCCGCCGCCAGCTCCTACCGGGGACGTTCCCGGAACCGGGTCTCGGTGCAACTGACGAAGTCGATGACCCCCGCCAGCTCCCGTTGCAGGGCCCGGAACTCGTCGTCGCCCATGAGGATCTCGCTGAAGTCCTGGCGCATCCCGGGATCGGCGTGCCGTTCGCTGAAGAGGATCTGGTCGACGGGCCGCTCGATGTTCTGGGCGCCGGTTATCCAGCGACCCGTCTGCACCGTCATCTCCGCGCCGGGGTAGTTTCTCTGGACCAGGTCGTCCATGTCCCGCGCGAGCGTGCGGGCGGCGTCATTGCGTCCCGGCTGGATGTTGCAGATGCGCCGGAAGACGAACGCGCCTTCGTCCTGCGGTGCGGCCTCAGCCTTCACGGCCCCGGCGATGCCGAGCAGCATGGCGGCGACGATGACGGTTCTCATGGAGTGCTCCCTCGCGGCGTCGTCTCGATTCTAGTTCGGCGGAGATGTCCGCGGACCGAGTGCGGCTAGATCGACTCGATGCGGACGTTCAGTCCCGGCGAGGCGGCCAGCTTCCGGTCCCCGGTGACGAGCGATTCCCCGAGCGTTGCCGCCAGAGCCACGTAGACCGCGTCGTAGGCAGTGACATTGTTGCGAAGACTCCAGATTCGGTCGAGGAACGGTTCGTGCGGGTACCGTTCGACGTCGAGCCGTCGCCACTGGTCGAGCGCCTGCGCCGCGCGCCGCTCGGCGAGTGTTCCGACCAGCACATACCGGCGCAGCACGTGTGCGATCTCGATGTCGATGAGATGGGGCGCGTGGACGATCTCGGCTTCGTCGCCGAGTCTCGCGCCGAGTCTCCTGCCGCGGGCCGTGTTCAGCAGCAGCTCCACGGCACCGGACGCGTCCAGCACCATCAGCGCAATCCCCGCTCCTCTCGGAGAACGTCCGCGGGCGAACGATCGAGCGCAACCTCCGGCTGCTCGCGAATGGCCTGCAACAGTTCCCGTCGACTCGGTCGGGCAAGCGCCCTCTCGACTTCCCGCAGCACGTAGAGAGACATCGAAACGCCCTCCATGGCGGCCCGGGCCTTCAGCCGTCGGTGCAGAGCGTCGGGAACATTGCGGATCTGAAGCATCGTCATGTGCTCAGTATGAAAACATGAGTACAAGCTGTCAATCAGTTGGGCAGAGTGCTCGTGCGAGGCTGACGGCTCCCTGGCCGGCGAGCGAGATGAGGAAAGGACGGGAGCCGGCGCGACATCACGTCCACGGGCGGTTTCCCGCGCCGGGCACGTCCGCGTCGACGGGTCTGCGTACGTTGGCTTCCGTGAGCCCGTCTTCGACTACGGCAGCGCCAGCGCGACGAGCTGCTCGCGGTCGGCTCCGCCCCCTACGGCCAGGACGATGTACTGCCGGCCGTCCGCCAGGTAGCTGATCGGCGCCGACGACGAGCGCGCGGGCAGCTCCATCTCGAACAGCTCGTAGCCGGTGTCCTTGTCGAACGCGCGCAGCCGGTTCGACTCGATGCCCTGGCCGATGAAGAGCAGCGTCTTCGTCAGCAGGGGGCCGCCGCCCTTCTCGTAGTTGCCCAGCGGGGGCAGGTCCATGCCGCGCAGCGCTTCGTGATCCCGCGGGCCGTCGCCCAGCGGCACGCTCCAGAGCCTCTCGCCCGCGTTCATATCCAGCGCCGCGAGCTGCGAGTAGGGCGGCTTGAAGAGCGGCAGTCCGCGCGGGCCCGGCAGGTTGCTCACCTGCGGGCGTATCGTCAGGTCCGAGTTCGCCGGATCGCCCGGCTCCAGCACGACGAACGAGAAGTGCGCCCAGCTCGGCACGTAGAGCCGCCCGGTCTCCGGATCGAAGGCGGCGCCCCACCAGTTGGCGCCCCCGCTCCAGCCCGGCCGGACGATGTTCCCGCCCAGGGCCGGCGGCGTGTAGAGGGGGCCGGCGGTGTGCTGCCGGTAGATCTCCAGCGCCTCGGCCCGCAGCTCGTCGGTGAAGTCGATGAGGTCCTCTTCGAGCGACCCGTTGGTCAGGTACAGCGGCGGCTTGGTCGGATACGGCTGCGTGGGGGAGGTGCGCTCGCCGGGCACCGTCGACGGCGGGACCGGGCGCTCCTCGATGGGCCAGACCGGTTGGCCTGTGGCCCGGTCGAAGACGAACGTGAACCCCTGCTTGGTGATCTGCGCGACCGCCCGGATCGGTCGCCCGTCGACCGTGATGTCGATCAGGTTCGGCGCCGCGGGCAGGTCGTAGTCCCACACGGCATGGTGGACGAACTGGAAGTGCCAGACCCGCTCGCCCGTCTCGGCGTCGAGGCAGACCAGCGAGTTCGCGAACAGGTTGTCGCCGGGGCGGTGCCCGCCGTAGTAGTCGGTCACCGGTGAGCCGACAGGCAGGTAGATATAGCCCAGCTCCGGGTCGGCGCTCATGTTCGACCAGACGTTGGCCCCGCCCGACCACTTCCACGACTCGTTGCCCCAGGTCTCGTTGCCGAACTCGCCCGGCTGCGGAATCGTGTGGAAGATCCACTTCATCTCGCCGGTGCGGAC
Organism: Vicinamibacterales bacterium; assembly: GCA_964291605.2. Lineage (GTDB taxonomy): Bacteria > Acidobacteriota > Vicinamibacteria > Vicinamibacterales > UBA8438 > WTFV01. The sequence continues at coordinate 556,163 of OZ219745.1, forward strand.
GTCGTAGCCGCGCACGTGTCCCGGCGGCGCCTCCTTTCGGCCGCGGCCCTCCGTGATCGCGGAGCCGACCACCACCGTGTCGCCGGCGACCAGCGGGGCCGAGCTGACCGCGTACTGGCTGGTGTCGATGATGCGGCCGAGTCCCCGCGTCAGATCGACCCGGCCGTTCCGGCCGAACCCCGGATCCGGCTTGCCGGTCTTCGCGTCGACCGACACCAGCCACGTCCGCCCGCCGGCATAGAGCAGCCGGGCCTCCTCACCGTCCGTCCAGTAGGCGAGCCCGCGCGTCAGGAAGCCGTGCACCGCGGGGCGGCCGTCCAGGTAGAGGCCGGGGTCGTAGCTCCAGAGCGTCTCGCCGGTCGTCGGCTCGATCGCCGCGACCTGCCCCAGGTTGGTGGTGGTGTAGAGCACGCCGTCGACCACCAGGGGCGTGACCTCGTAGGCGTAGGTGCGGAACCGCTGCCCGTCGCGGATGACCGGGTTCTCGGCGCGCAGCTTCTCGTCGACCGTCGTCCAGGTCCAGGCGACGCGGAGCTGGTCGACGTTGTCCGCCGTGATCTGATCGAGGGGCGTGTACTTCGAGTGGCCCGGGTCGCCGCCGTAGAAGCGCCACTCGTGCGGGTCGGCGCCGGTCTGGGCATGCGCCGCCGGAGGCGCCAGCGCCACGGCGGCCACGAGCAGGAGCATCCGGGCCGGCAGCCCGCGGGGCGGTCCCGCGTGGCAGCGAGACCGGCCGGCCTCCGGTTCACGCATTGCCGTCCGCGCACCCATCCATCGCATGATCGACCCCCCCCTCGGTTGCCCGCAGCTACGGCCACATTCTAGCGAGGCTCCGCTTCTGATCACGACCAGAGCACGGGTGCCGGGTATTTCGCAATCAAGGGGTCCGGCGTTACTATCGTCATCCCGCGAAGGATGGCCTGCGACACCAGGCCGCGGTCGAACGGATCCCTGTGGTGCCCGGGCAGCAGCCCGTCGTGCGCCCCGTCCCTTTCGTCGAACGGCAGCGGCTCGATGCGCAGCCGCGCGCGCCGGCTGGCGACGAACGACTCCGGCGATTCCGGTAGCGGCATCCGGCCCAGCCGATGCTTGATCGTAATCTCCCACACCGAGAGGGCGCTGAGGTACACGGCGTTCGACGGGGCGCGGCACTCGGTCCGGGTCCGCAGTGGCAGCCGCGGGTCATCGGCTACCAGCCAGAGAAACGTGCAGGTGTCGAGGAGAAGCGTCATGACAGCACTCCCGGCCAGCGTTGCGGCGCGGGCCAGGGAACGCCGGTTCGCCGTTCAACCGCCTGTTGAGAGCGGGTTCCGTGACCGCCGAGCCACCGAGTGACCCGCGGCGCTTCCCTGGCGCTTCGCTGATACCGCGTGCAGGCCATCGACGAGCCGTCCGGTGCGTGGATCTCGCCCGTGCGTTGGACCAGCATGCCGGTGTCGCACAACCGCTGGACGACACCCGACAGGATCTGCGGCTCCTCCGGAGAACGTGCGATGAACAACACGGCCGTGTCCGCCGTGGACTTCAGGATCCGGGCTCGTGGCGTGTCGGAGACGTCGCGCTCCGCGGGGACGCCGAGAAGCTGCAGGTCGTGGTTCGGCATCATGCCGTGAATGGCCGCCTCGATCTCCTCCTCTTGCACGGACCGGGTGCCCCAGTAGTACGGCTCGCCCGGCCACCCCTCGACAAGCTCGATCTCGATGGTCTTCCCACTGCTGTGCCTCCGTACCGCTTCGGCGGTCCTCAGCGTGCCGGGGTCGTTGCCGTCGACGGGCTCGAGCGCGTACTGGCACTGCAGCGCGCAACCGGAACGATCGGGCCACGACAGGATGTCGGCCAACCGGGGCGTGATCTCGACCCGCAGGAGGTTCGGCAACGTTCCCGGATCACGTGCGGGCTCAATCGCCGAAACGTCCAGATCGAGCGAGTGGCTGCTTCCCCATCCGGCGCGACACAACGTGAATTCAATCAACGTCGTGCTCATCGTGCGACCCGTCGCCCCTGCGCCGCCAGCAGGAGCTGCTCGGCTCTCGCAACGAGCGGCGCCTGATCCGCCGCCTGGGGTGACTGCAGGTGCAGGATCACGTCACCCAGGTCTCGCGGCTCGTCGTGGTGCGGCGGGTGATGCTTCCGTTCGAAGAACGCCTCGAGCCGGTTGTACCACTGGAACTTCATCTGCTCGAAGGCGTCATCCGCAGTCCGCGCGCCCGGTTCGCTCCAGTCGTTGCCGCCGGCGCCCTCGAACGCCTGGAGCAGGTCTTCGGGCAGCGGCTCGAAGAAGCTGTCCGGAACTACCAGATCGGGGTCGGTGCCGACCGGTCGGGGTTCGGTCAGCGGCTTCGGCAGCGGTCGGATCTCCGCGACCGGGACGTTGCGGCGGCAGAGAACAACGGTCTCTCCGCGCTCCACGCTGTCGAGGTAGTGCGAGAGGCGCGACTTGGCCTCCGCAAGGTTGACCTTGATCATGTTCGATTATTGACCAGAAACATGGTCAAGTAAACTCGGCAGAACCGGCGCCGCCTGGTTCCATCGGTGTTCACCCGCGCGAGCGGCGTCAGGGAGCTGTTCGCGTCCAGCGGCCGCGAATCGTGATGCTGTCGGTCGCGCCGGGCAGCGTCAGATCGAAGACCTCCTCGAAGCTGCGCGCATCTGTCCGCGTCACGGTGAGCGTCGCCCGCGTGCCGCGCGCGTTCTCCGAAGTCTCGAGGACGAAGACCATGCGTTCCGGCAGCGTCGACGCGTCGTCGAGGACGAACGTGTTCACGAACCCCTCGCTGTTGAACTGGCGCAGGACGTACGTGTCGCGGTCATTGTCGTAGCTGACCACGGTCCAGTCCTCATGATCGTCGCCGTCGGGCAGGCCGTCCTGCGATGGGAAGACCGACCGGTTCCGGCCCAGCAGATAGCGGTCCTGCAGCACCAGCTCGTACGTGCGCTCGCCGCGGCCGTCGCCGAACGTGGCGGACTCCTCCCCGGTCCACGCACCGATGAAATACTCGAACGCGGACCAGCGATCCGGTGTGCCGGCCTGCTGGGCGGCGGCGGGAACGGCGAGGCACGCGAACAGCAACAGCGTCAGGATGGCTCTCATGGAATCCTCCCGGATGAACCTGGTTGAGCGACACCGCTCACCGTAACCGCGCCGGTCCGGCTCGGGATTGTAAGGAATCGACAGGCTGGGAGTCTGCGCCGCAGAACGCGGCGTAGCGAAGGGCTGCGGCGCAGGGTCATGGAGCGGGCGGATGGGTCGAGACGCCGAGCCAGCGAGGCGTTTCGGGGCGCTAGTCGACGTCGAGCGCCGATACGCGCGGGCTGGCCGCGAACTCGCCAGGCGTCATGCCCGAGAAGGCCCTGAACTCGCGGATGAAGTGGGCCTGGTCGTAGAACCCGGCGTCGTGGGCCACCCCCGTCAGCCGGGCGTCCGGCGCGCGCCGCAGGCGCCGGCACGCGCGCAGGAACCGCGCCAGCCGCGTCAGGTGCTTCGGCGTCATCCCCAGGGCGGCGGCGAACGTCCGCTCGAGACCCCGCTGGCTGAGGCCCAGCGAGCCGGCGATGCGATCGATGCGCAGCGGCGCGCGTGTCCGCCACAACGCGCGGACGAGCGCGGAGACGTCCCGTTTCCGGTGGGCGTCGAGACGCCGCAGCAGAAACGCCTTTACCACGCCGATCCGATCCTCGTCGGTCGCCGCCGTCGACATCCGATCCTCCACTTCACGTACGTCGCGGCGGGGCCACACCTCGTCCGCGGGCGTGGCTCGATCCCCGACCTCGCGCATCGGAACCGCGAAGAAATGGTGCGCGCCCCACGGATGGAACCGCACCGAGACGAACCCGCCGGCGCCGGCCGGCTGGATCTCGACGTAGCGGCTGATCTGGGAGACCAGCAGGCTGACGGGTTGCACCGCGGCGTCCGCCCCCGCGAAACGCATCGTGAACGGCTGGCGATAGTGGAAGATCGCCTCGACGACGCCGTCCGCCACGATCCGCTCCGGCCCCTCGAACAGGGCAGGGCGATCGCATTCGAACAGCCAGATCTGCCGGACGTAGGGAGCGAGCGCGTCGTCGACGGGAAACTCGCGGTACCGTATCGGCACGATGCCGCATGGTAACCCGGTCGACCCTGACGCGCTCACCCTCGAGGAGGGCTGACAGCGTGTGGTTCTGGAGCCGGTTGCGTCAGCGACTCCGCGTGCTGTTCGACCGACGGCACGACCAGGAGCTTCGACAAGGGCCACAGGGCCACAGGCTCTCCTGACTGGCCAACGGCTCAGCGCCGACCTCCGGGCACGTCTTTGGGCGCCGTCTTCAGGGCGAGCGCGAGGCCTTCCGCCACCGGGCCGGATCGACGAGCACGACGAACGACGAGAGTACGAGCAGGCCCGCGACGAATGCCGCGCGCTCGGCGGACCCGATGTAACCGGCCCGCATCTGCTCCAGGATGGCCGACACGGCACCCGGCAGGCCGACCGAAGGGACCGTCGAGGTGCTACAGATTCTGGCCCCGGTGAACCCGGCGACGATGACGACGGTGTACCCCGATCTGGCCCGTGCGGCGGTGGAGGCGGTCGGCGGGTGGCGGTACGAGCCGACGCTGCTGCACGAGGTGCCGGTCGATACGCGGATCACCATCAACGTCACCTTCCGCCCGTAGTCCGCGATGCCGGTATGCTCGGTTCGATCCGCCGCCCAGCCGGTGACCGTCAAGGGAGAGGGCACCTCAAGCTCATCGCCGGCGCGCCCGCACACTGCGCCTTGACCGCGGGCGTCACGACTTCAGGGGATGCCGCCACCGGAGTCCCGGGAACCGGGCGAAGTCGCCGTCCGTTGTAATCCATTCGCACCCATGCTCGATGGCCAGGGCGGCGAGCCAGGCGTCGGACACCAGATTGCCCTTGGCGCCGACGGCGTCACACAGGCGCCGGAAGATCCGCCAGTGGTCGGGTCCCGGCGAGACCGCCACGCGGTTGGGGCGCGTCCGCAGATCCTCCGCGAACTGCATCGCCTCTGCCAGGGAGCTCGGTGCCGTGAAGATACGCGGGTGGGTGACGATGCGCACGAATCCGCTGATCACGAGATCGCTCAACCCGAAGGCGGCGTCGGCGTTGGCGGTCGTTTCCAGCCAGTCACGATAGGCTCGATGATCGCGCGCGTCTTCCCGGTGCGCGTAGACGAGCACGTTGACATCGGGAAGAATCACTCGACTCCTTCCATCACGTCGAGCAGGGATGCCGAATCATCCAGGTCGATTCCCGAGCGTAGGCCGCCCCGCCCCGTGGTCGTGAGCCGCACCGGCGTGCGCGGTTCGCCGGTCGTTCGAGCCAGTCGGGCGCGCAGCGACTCCTCGATGATCGCCGTCAGCGTCATGCCGCACCTGGCTGCCTCTCGTTTCGCTTCCAGCAAGAGGCCGTCCGCCAATCGGATGGTGGTCCGCATGATGCATAAGCATATTTCATATGCATCAATATGTCACATGAGCAAGCGTTGAGGCGCGGCTCCTACGAATTGCACCTGCGCGCCCACCGCAGCGCCGAGCTGGCCGTCACCGCCATGGCCGCCGCCAGGAGGTTGAACAGCATGTCGATCGGGTCGAACACGCGGCTCGGCAGCGCCAGTTGGATGCACTCGTCGAACACCCCGATCAGCGTCGCCGCCAATACCGCCAGCAGCGCCGGCGCGGGGACGCGGCGGCCGTGGCGCGCCCGCTCCGTGAGGGCTTCGTGGATGAACAGGGCCACCACGCCGTACTCGATGAGGTGGGAGCGCTCCGTCGGGATCGACATGCGGACGAACACCAGGAGATAGGCGGCCACGACCCCCAGGGCGACGGCGAGCTCGGCTCCCCCCGGCCGCACCCGCACTCCTAGCGTCACCGCCGTCGCCACGACCAGCAGGCAGCAGACAAGGAAGAGGCCCACGCCCAGGTTGAGGTGACCGAGCCGGTCGAACAGCGTCCGGGCCAGGCCGAGGGTGGAGTAGATCGCCACCACCACGGCCAGCGTCCAGGCCCAGAGGCGCCGTTCGCGTTCCGATGTGAAGAGAGACCAGGAGAGCACCTTACCGCCTGCGGGCAGGGCTGCATCCGCCGGGGCCACCGCCGCGTTTCCGGGGCCGAGTCGGCGTAAGCCAGGGAGCGCGGCCTCGCGGAGTCGTTGCAGTCGCAAGCGGAGAGTGGCGTTCATCGGACGCTCCCCGGATCGCCGAGCCGGGCTCCGGTTTCCGCCTGCCGGTAGTCGAAGAACTCCTGCGTGAGCGTCGCAGCGTACTCGCCGAGCGCCGTCGTGGCACGACCCGAGAGGGTCATCCGCGCCGGCATCCAGACGCCGTGGACGGGCGCCAACTCCATCACCGCCTGCAGGCCGTCGGCCCGCAGGAGCCATCGGAACCGAAGAAAGTCGAGCCCCGCGTTCTCGAAGGAGTACTTCACTATCTGGTGGATCTCGGGGTCCACCCACAGCGTCACCATCGACGTCTTGACGACCCCCCGATTGATCCGCTCGCCGGCCTCCTCCCGGAAGCTACCGGTCGGGTAGAACTCGATCCGGACCACCTCGCGGCCGGCCGACTTCTCGCGACCGACGAAGTAGTACTCGCCCGGCTCGGCCGTCCACTCCAGGAAATAGAAGAAGTCGGTGACGAAGCGGGGCTCCGGGTCTTCCGGCTCCACGAGCCCGCGGCTCTGGGTGCCACGGTTGTCACTATCGGCTCGTAGCTCGGCGCGCCGCCGCTCCTCGTCGCGCAGCCACGACGCCTCGTAGCCGCGCCGCGTCTCGTCGTCGATGCCGACTCCGTCCACTCGCACGGGGCTGCGCACGGCCGTTCCTTCGCGGACGTACCACTCGTACTCGCGCACGCGGCGGAAGCTGGACAGTCGACTCTCCGGTGGCGCGTCGAGCTCGAACGAGTAGGTCTCGCGCAGGACGAAGTCGCCCAGCCGCCGCCACGGTGCGGCGTCACGCCTGGCGAGCACCCGGTCCATGAAGCGGTCGATGTCGTTGTCGTTCCGGGCGGCATTTGGTTCTGCCGCCTGCGCGGTCGCCGTGCCGGCCTGTATGGACGAGACCGCCGTGCCTGGCTGCGTGGACGCCACCGCCACGCCGGGCTGCGCGCGCACGGTTTCCGATGCGATCGTAGTCGCCACGGCGACGGCAACTGCAGGGGATAGATGGCTGAGCAACCTCCTGCGGGGACGCGCGATGGTCATGTCTGTCCTCCGTGCCTGCTGTGAGCTCGCCGCGAATCGCGTTACGAACATTGCACGGCGGATGCCAACCGGCGGTCGGCCCACAAGTCCCGGAGTTGCAGTAAGTTGGATCGTTGGACGACACGCTGCGAGCGGCCCGACTCCAGGTGGAGTCTGGACGCCACGCGCCAACTGCTGTGCATCCAGTGCACGTACACGCCGGCGCGAGTGGCATGCCCGAGTCGAACGGGGCGAAAGCGTCCGGAGGACGTAGGCGCTTGACATGCCGAATCGCACCTGCCGATACTCGAAGATTGGTTCGCTGGGAGTCTGCGCCGCAGAATGCGCGCAAGGCGACGCCGAGCGAGAGCTGTGTCGACCGACCGGACCGACTACATGAGACCTGCGGCACATCCGGACGAATGGCGGCCCGTCACGCGGGGTGACGGTGAGTCAAGCGACCAACTGTCGCGGCAGGAGCCGTGGACCGAGGCACAGTACCTGCAGTTGACGGATCGTTCCCGGCGGCTGCTGGAGTTCACGGACGGTCATCTCGACGTTCTCCCCATGCCGACGGACCGGCACCAGGTCATCGTGCGGTTGCTTGTTGCTGGCGCTTTTCCCTCGCGCGCTGGAGCTCGGCGGTACGGTGCTCTTTGCCCCGTTGCGGCTGCGTATTCGCGACGGAAAGTTCCGCGAGCCGGATTTGTTGCTGGTGCTCGACGCGAACGATCCACGCCGCGGCAACGACTTCTGGACGGGCGCCGACCTGGTGGTCGAGGTCGTCAGCCCCGACGACCCGAGCCGCGATACGCAGGACAAGCGGCTGGACTACGCGGAAGCGGGGATTCCCGAGTACTGGATCGTCAATCCACTGGACGAGACGGTGACGGTGCTCGTGCTGCGGGGGACCGCCTACGTGGAACATGGCGTTTTCCGCAGGGGACAGCAGGCCGGTTCCATCTGCCTGCCCGACTGTTCCCTCGACGTGGCGAGCGTGTTCGACGCCAGATGACACCGGCGCCGTACCGTTGGGCGTTCGGCAATGCGTGCGGCCCGGTTCGGAAGAGCCGGTGTGTCTCGGCCGGCTGGCATCACCTCGATGGGTTGGTGTTCGGGCCGGCTCCGCACAGACGCGCGGACTCGGCGAGGGATCCCAGGGCAAGCAGCGCCGCGCCGCGGTAGTAACCGGTCTCGGCGTGCTTCTCGACGAGTTCCAGGCACGCCGGAGCCCACGCGAGCAGGTGGTCCTGCAGGAAGTCCCTTTCGGCTTTGAAGCATCTTGCAAGCTGGGTCGTATCGTTCCCGGACGCGGCTCGGGCAGCCAGGTCCGACAGCGTCGCCACGAACGCCAGCTCCAGGCCCAGGTGGTCATCCGGCTCGCGATGAATCGCCGGCGCCTGCACGCCGAACCGCTCGTAGAGCGCGCGCACCTGGAGCGTGGGTTCCTGGAAGGTGAGCTTCGTCTTGCTGCGGTAGACCGACTCCCAGGGCGTGGCCAGCATCTCGCCCGGCCCGACGAAGAGCCGGTTGAAGTCCCATGTCAGGGCCGCGAGCTGCGCCGGATCCCAACCCCTGCAGAACGCGGTCAATAACGCCAGCCCAGCCGCGGTCCGGTCGTCGCCGGACGGAAAGGGCCAGGCTTCGAACAGCCGGTCCCCGGCGAAGGCGGCCAGCCACTCGGCGCGCGGCGCTTCGTAGAAGCACCGGCCGAGGAAGTGGTAGGCGAGCGCCTGCTCCTCCTGGCGCCGCCGCCACTCGACCGGTGCGGTTCCCGCTTCGTCCGGCGCGGGAACGCTCAAATGCCGACCCTCACCTGCATGGCGTAGAACAGGAAGCGCCCGCACACCTCCGACGCCACGGTGAGGACGAAAGCGCTGCACGTGAGGCCGCAGGCGAGGCGATGTCCGGACGGCCCGGACGGTCTGCCGGGTCGGCGGATGCTCGCAACAACGCCGAGCAGCGCCGCGGCAGCCGCGCCCAGCAGTCCGAGCCGCAACACCAGGATGCCGCCGTAGTCGCCGGTCAGCCGTTGCACGCTCGCCGCCGCGGCCGGCAAGGGATTCGCGGCCAGCGACGAGAGATGGAGCGGCACGACGACGAACTCCAGCGCCAGCGCCGCGATGCCGGCCAGCGCGAGTCCGCGCAGGGTCGCTACCGGAATCCCGCTGCCGGTCACGGCGTCGTCCCCCGTGGACGCATCGCCTGCCATTGTGAGCTGCCGCAACATCAGTCCGGCCGCCACGCCGAGGACGCCCAGCCGTAACGCAGTACCCCCGAACCCGGCGGGCGTGGCGAAGCTGTTCCAGGCCGGCTGGGCCGGCAGCAGGTAGATGGCTGTCTGGCAGCCGAGAAACGCCAGGCCCGCCGCCGCCGTGAGTCGGGGCAGCCACGTCGGCGGCGCCGGACTTGTGGGATTCGCCGGCCCTGCGTTGGTCTCACGCCGTTGCCGGGCCGGATTTGCCCGCGCCGCGCTCGCCGGCACCGGACTGGCGATTCGCCACTCCTGCCACACGAGCGCGCTCAACAGCGCCGCGAAGAGGCTCCCGAAAACGATCTCCCGGCTCAGCCACGACGACGAGAAGTTCACGACGGCGCGCGCCGCCTGCAGCGGAGTGGAGAGGTGGAAGAGAGCGGCGAAGAGACCGACCGACAGCACCGCGAGAACAACGACAAGCGGGACAACCGTCGCGCCGCGGTCGCGCCCGGCGTTCCCTCCACGGCCCGCTCCGGGACCGGTCGCTCCGGCACCACCGGCCTTGCGGTCGCTGTCCCGAGCGTGCTCAGACCCTCGACCGGCATCGGAACCTCTCCGCCGCGCCGACAGGTACTCCAGCACCCGCAACGTAAGAAACGCGCCCACCGCCGCCTGCGTCAGGACCGTGAAGAATACGAGCGACCAGTCGCGCGTCTCCATGCGGGGCGCGGGTCAGGAGCGGACGAGCTTGAGCGGGATGAAGCGGACCGCCGGTTTGGTGATATCCGCGTCGGGCAGCGGTCCGAACTCGGCCATCGCGCCCGGCTTGGCGGCCACCTCGTCCAGCGTGCCCCACTGCAGCGCCTTCGTCGGGCAGGCCTCGGCACAGGCGGGTCCGCCGGTGCCGGCGTCGATGCGGTGCGAGCAGAAGTTGCACTTCTCCATCTTGCCGGTCTCTTCGCTGAACTGCGGCGCGTCGTAGGGACACGCCCAGGCGCAGAGACGGGCGCCGATGCACTTGCTCTGGTCGACGATAACGATGCCGTCGGCCCGCTTCGTGATGGCCCCCGACGGGCAGGCCTCGGCGCAGACGGGGACCTCGCAGTGATTGCACGACATCGAGACGTGGTACATGTAGGGCCCGCCGTCCTGATCGCCCTCCACCGTCCGCACCTTGCGCCACCGCGGCCCCAGCTCGACCCCGTTCTCGACCTTGCAGGCGACCTCGCACGTGCGGCAGCCGGTGCAGCGGTTGGCATCGAAGAAGAACGCCACCTGCCTCTTCGGGTCGCTCATGCCGCGTCCCCCCGGGATGCCGCGTCGCCGCCGGCGACCTCCACCATCGACGAGTTCAGCGTGTGACCCAGCGAGATCGGCTCGTACTTGTCGGGGCTCAGTATGCTGGCCGTCTGCTTCTCGTTCACCGCGCCCCAGCCGGTGGTAACGCTCACCACCCCGCGCAGGATGCCGCGGGTCACGTGCGCCATCGCCTCGATCTCCCCGCGGTCGTTGAAGACGCGGATGCGCGCCCCGTCCTCGATGCCGCGCGGCTTCGCGTCGTCGGGATGGATCTGCAGCACCTGGCTGGCCCAGATCTCGGTCAGGAAGTCGTGGTGATGGAAGCTGGAGTTGACGTGGTTGTGGTTCTTGCGGTTGATGAGCTGCAGCGGGTAGCGCGCGGCCCGCGTTTCATCCACCCACGGCGCCTCCACCGGGTGCAGGTACTCGAGCAGCGGGTCGAAGCCTCTTGCCTGCAGATACGTCGAGAAGAACTCGATGCGGCCGGACGGCGTGTCGAACTTCTTGTCGGCGAACGGGACCCACGGGTCCGGCATGGGATTGATCGGACCCTCCGCGAGCTGCTCCAGGCTCACCCCGGTCGGCTCCAGGACGTGGCGCAGCAGGTCGTCGTCCGGCTTGTCGAAGTCGTCGCCGAAGCCGAGGCGCCTGGCCAGCTCGGTCAGGATCCAACGGTCGGAGCGCGATTCGAACAGCGGCTCGATCGCCTGCTGCATGAGCTGGATGTAGCGGCTGCGGACGCCGGCCAGGAGATTCCGGGTCTCGAAGAGCGTGGTCACCGGCAGGACAAAGTCGGCGTAGCGCGCCGTCGTCGTCATGAAGATGTCCTGCACGACCATCAAATCGATGTTGTCGAGTCCGGCGATGATCTTCCGCGTGTTGGGGTACTGCGTCAGCACTCCCGTCCCCGCCACGTGGATGGCCCGGATCGGATGCGGCTTGCGCTCGACCAGGTACTCCCCGAGCTTGGTGGCGGGAATGCCGGCGATGGGCTCGTTGCGCTGGACCGGCACCGGGTAGTTGATGTTCCCGCCCTGCCGCAGGTAGCCGCCGTTGTCGTTGACGCCGCCGCCCAGCATCCCGATGTTCCCGGTGAGCGAGGCCAGGTAGAGGTGGCCGATGACCGTCAGCGTGCCGTGGTCGGTGCGCTGCGCGCCGGCCATGTTCTGGATGATCGCGGCGGGTCTGACGGCCGCGTACTCCCGCGTCACCGGGGCGACCGAATCGGCCGGGGCGCCGGTGATGCGGTGCACCACCTCCGGCGTATAGCGCGCGGCGTTGGCCCGCATCCATTCGAAGACCGGCTGGTAGCGCGCGCCGCCGATCGTGTAGCTGCCCCGCAGGGCGGGCCGTATCCCCGGCGTGTCGGGGGCAACCGGCCGTCCGCCGATCTCGTCCCAGACGACGAAGCTCCCCGGTCCGCTGCCGCCGTCGGTCAACAGCCGCAGGTCCCGCAGATCGAACGGCAGCGTCTCGCCGCCCGCCGGCCAGGTCCGCGACTCGGACTGCAGGTCGTAGCCGCGTTCGCCGAGCCGCACGAGGAACGGCGCGTTGGTGAACCGCCGGACGTACTCCTCGTCGAACAGCCCTTCGTCGAGCAGCACCTTGACCATGCCGAGGGCGTAGGCCGCGTCGGTGCCCGGCCGAATCTGGATCCAGCGGTCCGACAGCGCCGCCGTCTCGCTCAGCCGCGGGTCGATGGTGATGAGCCGTGCGCCGTGCTCCTCCCGGGCCTGGAACAGGTTCTTCATGTAGCCCTGGTTCGAGACCGCCGGGTTGTTGCCCCAGGCCAGGAAGAAGCGGCTGTGGACCCACTCGTCGCGGAACTCCGACCGTCCGCCCCCGAAGATCGCGTTGAATCCCGAGCTGACCGAGGCGCAGCAGAGTTGGGAGATGATCGGCGTGTTGCCGCCGAAGCGGTTCCAGAAGGCCGAGTAGAGTCCCCGCACGCCGGTCGACAGCGACGACCAGTTGCCCGTCCCGCCGAAGGCCAGGAACGCCTGGTTGCCGTCCTCTTCGAGGATCCGCCGGTAGCGCTCGGCGATGGTGTCGAGCGCCTCCTCCCAGGTGATCCGTTCCCAGCGGTCCTCGCCCCGCCGGCCCGCCCGGCGCATCGGGTACTTGAGCCGATGGGGACTGTAGAGCTGGCGGATGCGGGAAATGCCGCGGGCGCAGGCCAGGATGTTGAAGTCGGGGTCGCCGGTCACCTTGACCAGGCGCCCGTCCTCGACGTGGGCCAGCAGGGCGCAGTGGAGGCACTCCGGGGTGTTCGCGGTGCGGAAGACCCGGCTGCCGGTGGCCGCTGCGGCCCCCGTGCCGGAGACGCCCGCCGGCGTCCCGCCGGTCGGATAGCGGGAGACCAGCAGCCCGCCGCCGCCGAGCGCCGTGGCGCCGCCCACGAGGGCGCTCCACTTCAGGAAGCTCCGCCGCGACTGCATGCAGGCATCTTATAGCGTTTCGTCGAGAACGCAACCCCGCTGGCACGGCCTGTACCCATCGGCCATCCATCAGGATCCGCGTGCCGGGAATGACCGGGCGGGAGTTCTCCGTTGCTCGCGGCGCGGACGACTCGTCGCGTCAGGCCGCCTGGCGCACTGCGATGATCAGTCGAGCAACCTGATCAGACCGACGACAGCGCCGGTGACCGCGATGCCGGTGCCGATGATCCACTTGATCAGCCGAAGTTCCAGCGCCGCGAGGCCGGCGGTGAACTGGTCGGCCGTCACGTGGTCGCCGTGATCGGCGGCCTGCCGGACGGCATCCGCGATCGCGTCCGCCTGTTCACGCTCGATGCCGGCGGCAGTCAACTGCCGGACGATGGCGAGGGAGTCGAACATCGGGACCTTCGTCATCATAGCGCACGCCGGGTACCGGCAACACCGTCCAGGTCGTCGCCATAGGCCGACTGCACGGCGTGCTCCATCGATGTGATTTCTTCGTCCGTCAGCCGGCCGAAGTGGCCGCGCCTGCGGGCCGAGAGCCGGCCGTTGTTCTGCCCGCAGAAGCGGATGAAGAGATCGATCTGCCGGTCGGGCATGTCCACGATCGCCTGGATCGCCTTCCTGGCCGCGTCGTAGCGGGTCAGGAAGGCCAGTTCGCCGGCGAGCTCCGTATCGATGGCCCGGTCGATGCAGCGGAAGAGGGCTTCCGCCTGCGCCGTCAAGTCGGGATAGCGATACCAGACGGCCGTGTCGTTGTGCACGATCAGGCGCCCGTCGGCGTCGAGCGTGTATTCCACCAGCGGCATCAGCGGGGCGGCGAAGGCCTCCAGCGACCCGTCGTAATCACCCGGGTTCTTCAGCATGGTTGCCGAGACGGGCGCCATGACGTCCGCGGGCGTGAAGCCGCGCCGGGCGAGAATGTTGTGAATAAGGAAGCGGTGGATGCGGCCGTTGCCGTCCTCGAACGGGTGCAGGAAGACGAACCCGTAGCCGATGGCGGCGGCATGAATCGCGACGGGGACGCCGCCGCCCGCCATGCGCTCGTGAGCTGCTATCAGGCCGTCCATGAGCCCGCCGAGGTCTTCCGGTCTGGGGGACACGAAGTGGATCCGTTCGTTTCCCAGGGCGACCGTCTGACCGACGTAGTTCTGGGTGCGCCGGTAGTCGGCGTCTCGGAAACGGGCATCGACGATGCGGTTCTGCAGCTCGATCAGTTGCGGCTTGCTGCAGAAGTCCTCCCGTTGCGCGAGTCGCAGCAGCGCCACGAAGCGTTCCGTACGAGTGGACGAGGGCGTGACGTGCTCGATCGCGAACGAAGACTTCGTCTCCTTCGCGTACAGGTAGCCGAGCGCGCGCTTCAGTAGCGCCGGGGCGTAGCGGTCGGCGATGCCACGGCAGCGCGCCGGCAGGTCGGCGGCCTCGAAATCGCGCAGAGTGTCGGTGCGCCGGACCGTCGGACAGAATCGACGATCCCCGAGCAGGTTGTCGTTGATTCTCTGGCGGCGGATCCGCCGTGCGGGGTCGATCGAGTAGTAGACGTCCGGCTCGATCAGGTCGACATAGTTTCCCCGCTTCAGGTCGTCCAGCGGAAGCTCCCTGTCCGTCAGGAACTCGTAGAGAAACCATAGCCGCCTGGCGTACTTGCTGGTCGGCCTGGACCGGATGTAGGGCAGCAGATCGTCCTCCGGTGTCACCCGGAACAGGGCGGCCAGGATCGCGAGGTTCGTTCCATCGTGCCTGAGAGCGAATCGCAGATGATCGCCCAGCGCATCGCCGGGCCAATACCGGATCGGGAAGAGCTCCTCGACGATGCCGTCACGGAAATCGATCCGGTGAACGCTGCTGGCTGCCACGCGCGACGCGTGCCAGTTCGGGATGACGTCGAGGCCGTACCTGTCGATCAGGGCCGCATAACCGGTCAGCCTCGGAGTCGATCGTTCGCGGCCCGTTTCGATCATGGATTCGCACGTCGAAATCGTGACGAAGACGAAATTACGATTACATATGGAGACATGTCAAGAAAAACCATTACAAACTGACGGATACCTGCGCGCTTTCGGCCTTATCGCAGCCCGGTCGGCCTGTTGAGCGCGCGCTCGCGCAGAGCTGACTGCCTCGATGCCTGCCGCCGCTTGTGATTGCTGGCGCCTGCGAGGACTCCCGTCCGCACGGTGGCCCTCGCCCTCGCCGGTGAGGCCCGAGGCCGTCGCACTCACTACCCCAAGCGGTGCTACCGGATGCCCGCTGCGACGCCGTCCGGTTCATCCCCCAGCCAGACCGGCTCGCCGAGCGGGCGCTCGCGCGGCCACCTCTCGTCCAGTGTGTCGGCGTCGTACAGGCGGCCGTTCTTCATCACGTAGCGGATGCGGTTGGTGTTGCGGATGTCGTCGAGCGGGTTGGCCTCCAGAACGACGAGGTCGGCCAGCTTGCCCGGCTCGATGGAGCCGAGGTCGCCGTCGAGGCCGATGGCCTCCGCCCCGAGCGCGGTGGCGACGCGCAGCGCGTCGTGCTCGGACAGGCCGCCCGACTGCGTGGCCCACAGCTCCCAGTGGTAGCCGAGGCCCTGGAGCTGCCCGTGGCTGCCGATCCCGGCCACGCCGCCCGCCTCCACGATGGCCTTCACCCCCTCGGCATGCTGACGGAAGACGTATTCCTCCTCGCGGAACCAGCCGCCCGGTCCTGCGTCGACCCCCGCCCCGCGGCGGCGCGTCAGCCGGTCGAGCTCGCCATGGGGAATGAACCGTCGCAGCTTCGGATCGTCGTGCGGGTTCTCGCGCGTGAAGAACCAGTTCTCGCCGAAGGGCCCGCCGTAGGAGACGAGCAGCGTCGGCGTGTAGGCCATGCGGGTGTGGGCGGCCAGGCTGACGACGTCCCGGTAGAGCGGGAAGATGGGGAACGAGTGCTCCAGCCCCGGGTAGCCGTCGATGATCATCTCCAGGTCGTACTTCATGTCGAGCCCGCCCTCGGTGGTCGGCAGCAACCCCTGTTCTTTGGCCGCCATCACGATCCACTGGCGCTGCTGCCGGTTGCCCGACATGTACATCTTGATGGTCTGCGTGTCGTAGTACTCGCTGTAGCGCTGCAGCACGCGCCGCGCGTGGTCGAGATCCTCGATCTGCTCCGCGTTGAAGACGCCGGGTCCGGTCGAGTAGATGCGCGGGCCGACGATGTCGCCGGTCTCCACCAGGTCGCCGTAGGTCAGCACGTCGGTCGTTCCGGTCTGCGGGTCGCGCGTCGTCGTGACCCCGTAGGCGAGGTTGGCGAGGTAGGTCCACGGCTGCGTCTTGTGGACGCCGAAGCTCGGGCGCATGTGCGCGTGGGTGTCGACGAAACCGGGGACGATGGTCGTGCCCGGGACCTCGATGATGCGGGCGAAGTCGGGGAAATCGACGGAGCCGCGGCGGCCGACCCCGAGGATCCGGTTGCCCTGCATCACGACGTCGGCGTTCTGTATCACCTCGTTCCCGCGCATGGTGACGACCCGCCCGCCGCGCAGCACGCCGTAGCCGTTCGGGATGTCCCGGATCGCGTCGACCGCCACGCGGATCTCCGCCGGCTCGTAGACGGGAGCGTCCTCATCCTCATCGCCTGCAGCGGCGCCGGCTTCCTCGTCGCGCTGGTCCGTCTCGTCCTCGTTGCCCCCACCGGCTTCGTCCGCCTCTTCCGCCTCTGCCGCGGCATCCGCCTCCGCCGCTTCGGCCGCTCGTGCCGCCTCCTCGGCGGCCGCCGCGTCGTCGAGGTCGTAGACGAAGTGGGCGTTGCCGATCGACCAGTGCGCGCGCCGTCCGTCGGCGCTCCACGCGGGAAACTGCCCGCCCACCTCGGTCAGCTTGCGGACCGGCACGCTGGCGCGCTCCGGGTTGGCCACCGAGACGACCGGAGTCTCGCCGCCGACGTAGGGCACGGCCAGCGTGTGGAGATCGAGGCGGACCTGGGCCAGGGCCCGGTCGCCCGTCGGCGCCATCAGCACCAGGGACGCCGCGGCGGGGTCGCCGCCTCCGGCGGGAGCCGCGCCGTTGACCTTCACATGGGCCTTCTCGTCGGTCCCGTCCCAGCGGATCGACACCAGGCCGTCCTCCCGGTGATACAGGAAGATGCGATTCGGGTCGCTCGTGGTGTGCGGGAAGGTGCGCCCGTCAGTCGGAGCCACCAGGGTCCAGTCGCCGCCGTCGGCCGGGATCGAAACGATGTTGGCGCTCGCGCCGGGCGCGGTCTGCCGGGCGGCCTCCCGGAAGCTGCGGGCGGGCCCCTGGATGGCGACCAGCCGCTCGCCGTCCGGCGACCACGCCGGATACTGGAAGATGGCGGGGCGCGTGGTCAGCCGTACCGGCGGAGCGCTGCCGTCCGCCCGCACCTTGTACAGGTGGCCGCCGTCCGGGGACCAGGTGACGAAGGTGATCCAGTCGCCGTCGGGTGACCACGCCGGCTGTGCCTCCACCATGTCGAGCTCGGTGAGCCGCCGCGGCTCGCCGTCCGGGATCGGACGCACGTAGAGGCGGTCGAGCGCCGCGAACGCCAGCGTCGTGCCGTCCGGTGACGGCACCGCGTCGCGGATCTGCCGCACGGTGAACCGGACGCGGTCGTCGATGGGGTACTGGAAGGCCAGCTCGGGTCCGATCTCCAGCTCGGTCCGCACCCGGAAGGGCACGGCGAGCGGCTCGGCGCCCTCGGCCAGCGGCACCCGCCAGATCTTGCCGCCGTAGGAGACCACGAGCTCCGACGAGTCGGGGGTGAACGACATGCCCGGCAGCGTGTCCGCCCCGGCTACCGACTCCTGGTCGTCGCGCTGGATCGGATAGGCGAGCCAGCGCTCGTCACCGGAAACGAGCTCGCGCAGCCGGAGGCCGGTCCGGTCCTCGTGACGGGTGCCGTAGACCAGCCACGCGCCGTCGGGCGAGATGGTCGGGCGCAGGGCCGAGCCGTAGCGCGACGTCCGCACGTACTGCTCGCCGGTCTCCCGGTCGTACGCCGCGAGCTGATACTGCGGGAAGATGGCGTTGTACTGCCACAGCCGCTCCCGCTGCGCGAACCAGATGTGCCGCCCGTCCGGCGTCGGGGCCGGCCCGGTGATCCGGCGCGAGCCCGGCTCGTCGATGAGCTGGATCCCGGTGCCGCCGTCGACGTGCCACATCCAGAGTTTCGGGTTGCGCCGGTCGCCCCCGGCCAGCGCGCCCGCCCCGACCGCGGCGACCACGTAGTCGCCGTCCGGCAGCCATTCCGGCGACTCGTAGTTGTTGGCCGCCGCGTTGGTAACCTGCCGGGTCGCCTTCGACTCGACATCGATCAGCCACAGGTTCTCGGCGCCGTCGCGGTCCGACACGAACAGCACCCGCGAGCCGTCCGGGCTGTAGCGCGGCTGGCTGTCGTAGGCCATCCCCGCCGTGAGCGGCGTCGCGTCGCCGCCGGCAAGCGGAACGGTGTAGAGGTCGCCCAGCAGGTCGAAGACGATGGTCTCGCCGTCCGGACTGACGTCCACCGAGATCCACGTGCCCTCGTCGGTGACGAGCGACAGCGTGCGCGCCGGCTTCAGCGGGAGATCTGCGGAATCGGCAGTTTCGTCGGTTTCCCGAGCGGCCGGGCCGGCCAGGGCGAATGCCAGGATCGCCGCCGCGATCGGGAAGGGGGTCGCACGCATGGATCTTCTCTCCTCCGTGGCGTCGAGGAACGCGTTACGTACCGATGATGCGCCGAAGTCGGGGCCGGCCGCAATCGACCAGCGGCTTGCGCATCGAGTCGAATGACGCCGAGGAGATCGGATCGCGATAGGATGAGCAGGTTCGCCTGGATGCGCGGCGCGGTTCTGGAAGGACGCGGATGCCCGAGCTCCGTATGCGTGTCGTCGTCCTCGTGGCCATCGTCGTGGCCGCCAGTACGGGTATCGGTGTGGCGCCGGCCCCCGAACTGTCGGCCGAGCTGGTCGCCTTGCACGAACAGGCCGGGCAAGGGGAAACGGAAGCGCAGGTCTCGCTCGGATTCATGTACCGGCGCGGCGAGGGCGTGCTGCAGAACGACGTGGCGGCGGCGCGGTGGTTCCGGGCGGCGGCCGGGCAGGGTGACGCCGAGGCGCAGTTCAACCTGGGTTTCCACTACCGCGAGGGGCGTGGCGTGCCGCAGGACGATGCGCGCGCCATCCGCTGGTATCGGCGCGCGGCGGAACAGGGGGACGCCGACGCCCAGAACAACCTCGGTGGCATGTACGCCCGCGGCAATGGGGTCCGACCGAATGGCGCCGAGGCGGTGCGGTGGTGGACGCTCGCGGCCGAGCAAAGACATCCGGTGGCACAATACAACCTGGGCTTCATGTACGGCGACGGCCTCGACCTTTCCGGGAGCCCCGAGGACGCCGTGCAGGCGTCCGGACGAGCCGTGCCGAGCGGTCCGGTGGTGCCAGGGGACCGGCTCGCAGGCAGCGACACGCGGACCGTGCCGCAGGACTACGTGCGCGCCCACATGTGGCTGACCCTGGCCTCGCGTCACGGTACCGGCGACGTGCGTGATGGCGCGATACAGGGGCGAGCCCGGGCCGAGCAGAAGATGTCCGCGGCCGAGCTCGCCGAAGCCCGGCGCCGCGCCCGAGAGTGGAGGCCCGCGCCCGGAGCCACGTCCGGTCCTTGACGTTGGACAGCGAGAGAAGCCATCTCGGCGCGAGACTACCACCTGAGGCGGCACTCGGCCCGCAAACGCTACCGCCGACGGGCCGGGCCTCGACTGGCACGGCTCCGCGGGATCTTCGCGCTGTTCCTGACGACTCTCGGGCTGGCTCTGGCTGCGGTCAAGCTTCTCCTGTTTCGGATGGACGCCATCAGGGCGGACAACCAGAAAGCGCACGCTGCCATCACAGAGAACGTGCGGGAGAACAGGCGGGAGATTCTGCAGGAGATCAGGGGCATGGACGCCAAGCTGAGCACGATCGCAACCGCCGTGGCGTACCTCGCGGGCCGCCAGGCGGAACGCGACCGCCACTGAATTCGCCTTGGAGTCCGTGGTGAGGCATATTCGACCGAGGAGCAACGCAGTTCACGCGGGATGCAGCGCCGCTCGAATGCAGCGGTCTTTCGCCACGGGCTCCTTGGCAGGTCCTCCGGAGCTCCAGGAAGCAGGGGCCCGGGAACGCAGGGTCCACTCGAACCGGGTAGGAGATCACGATGCGACGAAGACTCGAACGGCTGGCGGCTGCGATTCTCCTCGCCCTGGGCGCGGCGGGACTCGCGGTGGGCGCACAGGAAGGCGCTCCTGCAACCATCACCGGCGTCGTGACCAGCGGCGCCGGACCCGAGGCGGGCGTCTGGGTCATCGCCGAGACCGGCGATCTGCCGACGAAGTTCCGCAAGATCGTGGTGACCGGCGACGACGGCCGGTTCCTGCTGCCGGAGCTCCCGGCGGCGAGCTACTCGGTCTGGGTGCGGGGCTACGGGCTGGTCGATTCGACTCCGGTGACGGCCGCGCCGGGGCAGGACCTGCAGTTGACGGCCGCGGTCGCGCAGACGCCCCAGGAAGCCGCGGCGGTCTATCCCGCCAGCCACTGGCTGTCGCTGATCGAGCCGCCCGAGGCGGGCGAGTTCCCGGGCACCGGCCTCGACGGCAACGGCATCAGCGAGCAGCTCCGGACGCGCGACGAGTACCTCTACAACGTGAAGGCCTGCCTGCGCTGTCACCAGGTAGGCGGCGAGTTCACGCGCGGGCATCCGGACGCGGAAGAGTACGACTCGAGCGCCGACGCGTGGGACGCCCGCGTGCGGATGGGGCAGCGCGGGGCCGAGATGAGCATGTGGATGTCGCGCTTCGGGCGCGAGCGCGGGCTGCGGATGTTCGCCGACTGGAGCGACCGCATCGCGACCGGCGCGGTGCCGCCGGCGCCGCCGCGCCCGCAGGGGGTCGAGCGCAACCTGGTCCTCACCCAGTGGGAGTGGACCGACGAGATGGGCAAGATCCACGACGAGGCGTCCACCGACAAGCGCAACCCCACCGTGAACGCCAACGGCCCGATCTACGGCGTGGACATCGCCAACGACAACCTCGCCATGCTCGATCCGAACACCCATACCGCGACGATGGTGCGCATCCCGACCCTGGCGGACCGCTCGACGATGCGGGCGTCGTACGCCCAGTCGGGCTACCCCGCGTCGCGGCTGGCGGACCTGGCGCGCTTCAACCCGGCCAGCATCCACAACCCGATGCTCGACAGCCGGGGCCGGGTCTGGTACACCGCGACGCTGCGTCCCCCGGAGAACCAGCCGGACTGGTGCCTGGAAGGCTCGGACAACAAGTACGCGCGGTATTTCCCGGTGGAGCGCTCCGGTCGCAACGTGAGCTACTACGACCCGGAGACGCAGGAATTCACGATGGTGGATACCTGCTTCGGCAGCCACCACCTGCAGTTCGCGTTCGACGACAACGAGACCCTGTTCCTGAGCCGGCCCAACAGCGACGTGTTCGGCTGGGTCGACACGAAGCTGTTCGACGAGACCGGCGACGGGCAACTGGCGCAGGGCTGGTGCCCGACCGTGGTCGACACCAACGGCGACGGGCGGATCACGAAGCCGTGGAACGAGCCTTCCGTCATCGGCGGCGCCCGCTTCGAGGAGGACGCCACCCGGAGCACCTACGACTTCGACCCGGTGCTGGATACCCGCGTCGCGGTCGGCGCCTACGGGATCATCGTCAACCCGGTCGACGGCTCGGTCTGGGGCGCGCAGGATTCCTATCCCGGGAAGATCGTGCGCCTGGTGGTCGGCGACGACCCGCCGGAGAGCTGCATCGCCGAGGTGTTCGAGGTCCCTTCGGAGCGTTGGGACGTGGAGGCGGGCGGCGAGCGCGGCTTCATGCCGCGCGGCCTCGACGTCGACCGCAACGGCGTTCTCTGGACGGCGCTGTCGGGAACGAACCACCTCGCCAGCTTCGACCGCGGCAAGTGCGGACCGCTGACCGGGCCGGCGGCGCACACCGGGCGGCACTGCGCGGAGGGATGGACGCTCCATCCGCTGCCCGGTCCCGTCTTCCGGGGGACGAACGTCCGGGCCGACTACAACTACTACAACTGGGTCGACCAGTTCGACACGCTGGGCCTGGGCGAGAACGTGCCGATCGCCACCGGCACCGGTTCCGACTCGCTGGTGGCGCTGCGGCCGGAGACGGGCGAGACGGTCGTCATGCGGGTGCCCTATCCGCTGGCGGGGTTCCATCCGCGGGGTCTGGACGGCCGCATCGACGATCCGGACGCCGGCTGGAAGGGACGCGGCGTCTATTCGTCGACCGGTTCCGACACGGTATGGCACGCGGAGGACGGCCTCGGCGTCGAGAACGGCGAGTACCGGTCCATCTCGAAGCCGATCCTGGTGAAGTTCCAGTTCCGGCCGCACCCGCTCGCCGAGTAGGAGACGGCCCCGGGCGCATGTTCTCCAGGAGGTTTCCCCGGGGGCTTCGGGATCACAAGCGTGCACGAACATCGTCATTCGCGCTTGCGCGAAGCACCCCCGCTTTGGCGCCGCGCTCACGCGAAGTAAAGTACCTTGGTGCCGCCCTCGCGCCTGGTGCGCGCGGGCACTCGCCGTGAACCAGGAGGAAGC
This sequence comes from Vicinamibacterales bacterium, assembly GCA_964291605.2. Lineage (GTDB taxonomy): Bacteria > Acidobacteriota > Vicinamibacteria > Vicinamibacterales > UBA8438 > WTFV01. Next base: position 578,846 of record OZ219745.1, read on the forward strand.
AATGAAGCGCCTTGTCACCGGTATGGTTGTCGCCCTCGCCGTCGCACTCTTCGTCTCCGGCAGTGCGCCGGTCACCCGCGCCCAGGAGACGATGCCCTGGATGCGCGTCGACATCATGGAGGTCATCCCCGACCAGTTGGACGAGTTCATCGAGGTGCAGCTCGAGCAGGTCAATCCGGCCCTGCGGCGGGCCGGGGTGCCGTGGCGTTCGGCGTGGCGGACGGCCGAATTCGGGAACTTGTACGAACGGATGTTCGTGACGCCGATGGACGATCTGGCCGAACTCGATCGGGGCGGTCCGCTGGCCTTCGCCCTCGATCGGCGGGACCAGGAGCGTATCGACGAGCGCGTGCGCCGCACGATTTCGGGACACCGGAGCTACGCGTTGCGCTACCGGCCCGAGCTGAGCGTCGAATCGCCGAACGCCGGCGGCCTCTCGCTGGCCTGGATCACGACGCTCGAAGTGGCGCCGGGCCGCCTCGCCGACTGGCAGGCGTTCATGCAGGCGCGACTTCCGCAGTTCCGCGGGGACAACGTGGTGTTCGGCATGTACGAGCGCTACCTGGGAACCGGGGCGGCCGTGTGGCAGCTCGTCGAGAATCACTCGAGCTTCACCGAGCTGAACAACCCCACCATCATGCAGCGCGCCCTGGGCGCGCGGACCAGCGACACGGCGGCCGGACTGGCCGGCGTGGTTCTCTCGGTAGAGCGCACCGTGTTGCGGTACGACCCCGAGTTGAGCTTCTCGGGCGGAGCGACACCCGACGGCGGCCGGTTCCGCTAGGGCAGATCCTCAGGCGGCGGTCGACTCGAATTAACCCTTGACGCCGGTCCCCATGGCGGCCATGCTCGGCACGAATCGCCCGGCAGGGGCGACGGCGGCGTCCGGGACGACCAGGGAAGGGGAACGCCCATGAAGCGAAGCATTTGCGCCATCGCGGTTCTGGCGTTGGGATTGCCGTTGGCGATTGCCGCCAACGAGGATCTGCAGTCGCGGCAGACCGACGACAACCAGTGGGTGTTGCCGGGGAAGAACTACTCGGCGACGCGCTACAGCTCGCTGGATCAGATCACCGCGGACAACGTCGCGAATCTCACCCAGGTCTGGTCGTTCTCCACGGGCGCGCTGCGCGGTCACGAGGGGCAGCCCCTGGTCGTCGACTCGACGATGTACGTGCACAGCGCGTACCCCAACCACGTCTACGCGATCGACCTCACCGAGGAGGGCTGGCCCATCAAGTGGCGCTACACGCCGGTCCAGGACGACCGCGCCGTGCCGGTCGCCTGTTGCGATCTGGTCCATCGCGGCGTGAACTACGTCGAGGGCCGGATTCTGATGACGACGCTCGACGGACACGTCCTGGCGCTGGACGCCGAGAGCGGCGAGGAGCTGTGGAAGGTCAGGAACGCCGACCCGTTGCGGGGCGAGACGATGACCATGGCCGGCCTCGTGGTCAAGGACAAGTACATCGTGGGCGTCTCCGGCGGCGAGTTCGGCATTCGCGGCTGGGTGGCCGCCTACGCCGTCGAGTCGGGCGAGCAGCTCTGGAAGGCCTACAGCATGGGTCCGGACGAGGACGTCCTGCTGGCGCCCGACTTCAACGAGGCCAATCCCCATTACGGTCGGTTCGGTGCGGGGACAGAGACTTGGCCGGGCGACCGCTGGCGGAACGGCGGCGGCGCCACGTGGGGTTGGTACGCCTACGACCCCGAGCTCGATCTCATCTACTACTCCACCGGGAACCCCGGCACGTGGAACCCGACGCCGCGCGAGGGCGACAACAAGTGGTCGATGACGATCTTCGCCCGCGACCCCGACACGGGCCTGGCGAAGTGGGCGTACCAGATGACGCCGTGGGACGCCTGGGACTACGACGGCATCAACGAGCACGTGCTGCTGGATCTCACTATCGACGGACGAGACGTGAAGGCGCTGGTGCACTTCGACCGCAACGGCTTCGCCTACGTCCTGGACCGCACGGACGGCACGCTGCTGTCGGCCGAGAAGTTCGTGGAGCACACGAATTGGGCCGAGCGCATCGATCTGGAGACCGGCCGTCCCGTGGAGGTTCCCGAGAAGCGCACCCGGCAGGGGGTGAACACCCTGGACATCTGCCCCTCCGCCATGGGCGCCAAGAACCAGCAGCCCGTGTCGTTCTCGCCCCGCACCGGCCTGATCTACGCCGGCACGAACAACCTGTGCATGAACTACGAAGGCTTCGAGGTGCGCTACATCGCCGGGGCCCCGTACGTCGGCGCGAACGTGCGGATCTTCGCCGGACCGGGCGGCTACCAGGGCGAGTTCATGGCCTGGAATCCGGAGGCGGGCGAGAAGGTCTGGGGCATCACCGAGCCGTTCCCGGTGTGGACCGGCACGGTGGTCACGGCCGGCGACGTGGTCTTCTACGGGACCATGGACCGCTGGTTCAAGGCGGTCGACGCCCGCAGCGGCGAGCCGCTGTGGCAGTCCCGGCTACCGTCGGGATCGATCGGCAACCCCATGACGTTCATCGCGCCGGACGGGAAGCAGTACGTCGCCATCTATTCCGGCATCGGCGGTTGGTTCGGCCTCCCGGTCGCGGCGGACCTCTCGCGCGAGGATCCGCTCGGGGCGCTCGGGGCGGTCGGCGCCGCCTACGACTCCGGGCTGGACCGGGTGACTTCCGTGGGCGGCACGTTGCACGTGTTCGCGCTCGAGGACTAGGAGCTTGCGTCGCAGAACGCAGCTAAGCGGAGTCTCTGCGACGCAAGGTCATGGTGAGGACGGGATGGGCCGAAACTCCGAGCCTGCGAGGCGTTCGGGGCGCTAGGCGAACGGAGATTGCCGTGACCTGGATTTCGAGGGGCATTGTCGCCCCGAGGAGCGGTGTCGCCAGCAGCGTTGTCGCCGCGGTCGTGGCCTGTGCGCTGCTGGCGGCGCAGCCGCCGTCGACTAACCCGGTGCTCGCGCAGTCGCAGTTGCCGTCGCTCCGGGTCTGCGGCGACCCCGACAACCTGCCGTACTCGAACGAGCGGCTCGAGGGGTTCGAGAACCGAATTGCCGCGGTCGTCGCCGCCGAGCTCGGCGCCACGCCCGTCTACGCCTGGTGGCCGCACCAGCGCGGCCTCGTGCGGAACACCATCGACGCGGGAACGTGCGACGTCATCTTCGGGGTTCCCGAAGGTCTCGACTTCGTCCTCTGGACGGAGCCCTACTACCGTTCGTCCTACGTCATGGCGTACCGCAACGACCGCGGCTACGACTTCCGGTCGCTGGATGCGCCCGAATTGGGGCAGTTACGCATCGGCGTCCACGTCAACACGCCGCCCGAGGAGAGCCTCGCGCGGCGCGGCCTGCTCGACAACGTCTCGACCTACTCGCTGTTCTTCGATCCGCGCGGCGATCGGGATCGGCCCCGCAAGCTGCTCGACGACCTGGTGGCCGGCGCGGTGGACGTTGCCGTCGCATGGGGTCCGCTGGCCGGCTACGCAGCCAGGACGTCGGATGCGCCGCTCGAGCTGGTCCCCCTGGAGGACGAGCCGGGGGTGCCGCTGTCCTTCGACATCTCGATGGGCGTCGCGAAGGGCAACGACGAGTTGAAAGACCGGCTGGAAGCGGCGATCGACCGGCGTCGAACCGAGATCCGGGCGATTCTGGAGGAATACGGCGTGCCGCTGGTACCCCGCGAGGACGGATCCGGCGCCGCGAGGCCGAACGCCGAGGCCGAACCGGCGGCCGCGGCGCCGGCGGCCTCCGCGCCATCTGTCTCCGCGTCATCTGCCTCCGCGCCGTCTGCCTCCGCGATAGCACGGACGCTGAACCCGTTCACGGGTGACGCGGACATGGCCGCGGAAGGCAGGACGCTCTATTTCCAGGTCGGCTGCCAGGGCTGCCACGGCGGCGGGGGCGGCGGCGGGATGGCTACCTCCGTCATCGACGACGCCTGGACGTTCGGCAGCGACGACGAGGTGCTGTTCCGGCTCATCAAGGGCGAGATTCCCGAGCAGACCATGCCCACCGTCTACAGCGTGCTCGAGGACGACGAGGTCTGGAAGATCCTGGCTTTCATCCGCTCGGTCTACGCCGGCGATCCCGGCCGCATCGACTGGTAGCGAGCAACGGGCCGGTGGGGCGGGTCGCCGCACTGGGTGGCCCCGGGGTTGTAGCTCCGCTGCCCCCTCGCTTCTGCATGTCGCTCTTCTCCATCCCCCATTGCCGTCGCATCGTCGCGGATGACGTGTTCGAGACGATGAAGGAATGCAAAACCACGGCGGGATCGGCACATCCCTTATTTGGGACGAGGACAAGGAGAGCTACATCAACCTCTACTGGCGCGAACCTGCACGGTTCAGCCACCGACGACCACCGCCTCACCGGCCCTGGCCCGGGGCAGAACCTCGAGAGTCGCTGGAACGAGCGGAAGCAGGTCCAGAAGGCGATTGCTGCGCGCCACCAGGACGACTACGGCGATTCGGAACATCGAGAGCTGTTGTTCTTGCTGAAGGCGTTGGTCGACCGTCAGGAAGACGTCGAAGTCGCGTGCGGCAAGGCTCAACAGTTCGCCGTTGCGCTTGCTGGCCCACCCAATCTCCGGCACGGTCTGCACTTCGTACCCGATCAGGGCGTGCTTCAAGCGTCGCGGCAGGCACTCGTCAAGCAGGACACGCACGAGTCAGTAGAGCGTTCTTCGCCTGTTCCAGAGCGGTGATCGCGCGCTCTCTCGACACGGTCGGAAAGTCCTCCAGGAACTCGGAGAGCGGCTGTCCGGCTTCCAGGTAGTCGAGCAGCGTCTGGAACGGCACGCGGGTACCGACGAAGACGGGAGTCCCGCTCATGATCTCGGGGTCACTGGCGATTACGGGGGCTTGTTCCGACATGGGCATTGCTCAGGGAGTCCGAGATCGAGGATACACCAGCCCCCGACGCCGGCTCACCGGCCGGAGTCCTCTCAATCGACGTAAAGAGCGCCCGTCGCAGATCCGCGGCACGAGCAGCGAAGTACGGCCAGCGCCGGGCGTGATGATCGGGCGCGTTCACGCAGCACCGTGCTAGGGTTTGGCATGGCCTTGGCCAGTCGGAACGCGACCGCAACTGATTCGCCACGGCCTTCGCCCACTCCGCGTCGCCTGGGGCGGTTTCCGTGACGCAGACTGCCAGGTCCGCGCCTCCGCGATCTCAGGCGGCAGGACCCGAGAGAGCCGAGTCCACTCGAACCCGGTTAGGAGAGCTGCTCGACGAGACCGGCGACGGGCAACTGGCGCAGGGATGGTGCCCGACCGTGGTCGACACCAACGGCGACGGCCGGATCACGAAGCCGTGGAACGAGCCGTCCGTCAGCGGCGGCGCCCGCTTCGAGGAGGACGCCACCCGGAGCACCTACGACTTCGACCCGGCGCTGGATACCCGCGTCGCGGTCGGCGCCTATGGGATCATCGTCAACCCGGAGGACGGCTCGGTCTGGGGCGCGCAGGATTCGTATCCCGGGAAGATCTCGAAGCCGATCCTGGTGAAGTTCCAGTTCCGGCCGCACCCGCTCGCCGAGTAGGGTCCCCACCCTGCAAAGCGTGGATTCAGGATAAATGCAATGGCGGGGCGAACTCTCAGGAATTCAACGAAGGTCGCCAGGAAGCCTGTCGCCACGGGGGCGGGCGCGGAGCCGGCCCTCCTCGCAGGCGGCAACCCGCAGATCGCGAAGGCCGACGGCGACGCCCCCGTGCAGGCGTATATCGCGGCCATGCCGGGCTGGAAGAGCGACGTCGGGCGCCGCCTCGACGCGCTCATCGTGCGCACCGTGCCCGGCGTGCGCAAGTGCGTGCGGTGGAACTCGCCCTTCTATGGCGTCGAGGGCAAGGGCTGGTTCCTGAACGTCCACGTCTTCACCCGCTACGTGAAGGTGACCTTCTTCCGTGGCGCGTCGCTGCGACCCGTTCCCCCCGGCGCGGGCAAGGACAAGGACGCCCGCTGGGTCGACATTCACGAGGACGATCTCGACGAGGCGCAGATGGCGACGTGGGTCCGCCAGGCGGCCGCCCTGCCCGGCTGGGACCTGACCTGACACAGCCGCCTTGCGGGGGTGGCCGATGGGGTTTAAGGTAGGTTCGTGATGGTCACCCTGCTTCGATGCGGGCGTGTGGCGATGGCGGTCCTCCTGCTGTCAGGCGTCGCCGGGGCGCTCTCTTCGCGTGAGGCCGCCCGTGCCGGTCCGGTCTCGCCGGCAACGCTGGTATCCGCGCGCGCCGCGGCGGAATCGCCGCGTGGCGCGGTCGAGATCCTGCGGATTCCGGAGGGCGGCCGCATGCCCCGCGCAGTCGTCGACACGGCGGGGACGGTCCACCTGGTGTACGTGCAGGGAGGGACCAACCGCGCGAACCTTTTCCATGCGACGCGCGAGCCGGGCGCCCAGGGCTGGTCCGAGCCGCAACGGATCAACAGCGAGAAGCTATCGGTGTCGGGCGTGGGGCCGATCGACGGCGCGCAACTCGCGCTCGGGGCCGACAACCGGATCCACGTCGTCTGGCTGCAATCGGAACCGGCACGTTTCTTCTACACGCGGAGCCGCGCGCCCGGGTCGGGTTTCGAACCGCAGCGTGATCTGTCGACCGGCGAGGAGGGCAACCTCGAAGCGGGCCCGGCGGTTGCCACCGACCGTGGCGGCAACGTCTACGTCTTCTGGCATGCCGGCGCGGACGAGGACGCCCGGCGCCGCGTCTACCTGACGGTGTCGCGCGACGGCGGGACCACTTTCGAGCCTCCGCGTCCCGTCAGTCAGGCAGCGGAGGGCGCGTGCGCCTGCTGCGGCTTGGCCACGATGATCGAGCCGGGCGGCGCTATCCACGTCTCGTACCGGGGCGCAGGCGACAACGTGCGTCGTGGTCAGCGGCTCCTCACGTCGACGGATCACGGCCGCACCTTCTCCGATCGGCTGGTCGATCCGTGGGAGCTGGGGGCGTGTCCGGTGTCGACCACGAACCTGTTCGCCGGTCCCGCCGGCCTGACGGCGGCGTGGGAAACGCAGGGGCAGGTCTACTTCGCGGACGTAGGCCGGCTCGACGCCGTGCGCTCGCCGCCGGGGAAGGCACGGTTCCGGCGCAAGAACCCTGCCGTCGCGGTGGGTCCTCGGGGTGATACGCTGCTCGCGTGGGGCGACGGCCCCGGTTTCAGCTTCGGGGGCTCGCTCCACTGGCAGCTCTTCGACGTCGCCGGCCAGCCGGTGGGGGAGCAGGGCGGTGGGGCCGGCACGATCATCGGTGGGAGCACGTTGGCTGCGGTCGTGCAGGACGGCCGGTTCCTCGTAATCTTCTGAGAGTACGGTGGAGAATGGCTCGAGAGGACTCATCATGCGCGTGACTCGACAGGGGAGCCGGAGAGCCGTTCGCCGGGCGGTGCGCGGGGCGACAGACACGACGGTATTCGCGGGACCGCTCGCGGGAGCGCTTCGCCGCACGACAGCCGCGTTGGTCTGCGCCGGCCTGGTGGCGGGGACGTCCGTTCTCACCGCGCACGCCCAGCCGTCGCGGACCGTGGCGGACGAGGTGTACTCCGACGAGCAGGCGGCGCGCGGCCGGCAGATCTACCAGGAGCAATGCGTGACCTGCCACGGCGACGCGCTGGAGGGCAGCGTCGGACCGCCGCTGGCCGGAGACGGGTTTCTGGCGATCTGGAGCGGGCTCCCGGTGGTGGATCTCGTCGACAAGATCCACAACACGATGCCGCTGCAGGCGCCGGCGCCCCTGTCACGGCAGGAGTCGATCGACCTGACGGCCTACGTCCTGCAGGCCGGCGGCTTCCCGGCCGGAGAGGCCGAGCTGACCGACGCCGCGCTGCCGGGGATTGCGCTCCCCACGGTGGCGACCGCTGCGGCGTCCGCCGGAGGCGGGGACTTGCCCGTCGCCCCGATCGCCAACCTCGCCCAGTTGATGCGCGCCATCGCCTTTCCCGCCTCCAATATCGTCTTCAACGTGCAGATCAAGGACCCCGCCGACGATGTGCCGGCGCCGACCGGGACCAGGTCGTTCGACTTCGTCGAGTGGGGAGCCACGGTCTACCCGGGCTGGGAGGCCATCGACCTCGCGGCGCTGGCCATCGCCGAGTCCGCGCCGCTGTTCCTGGTGCCGGGCCGCCGGTGCGAGAACGGCAGGCCGGTCCCCGTGGATCGGGACGATTGGCGGGAGTACACCGCAGCGGTCGTGGAAGCGGGACGGGCCGCCTACCGGGCGTCGCAATCGCGGGACTGGGACGCCGCCATCGAGGTCACCGACCAGCTCAACGCCGCGTGCGACAACTGCCACCGGGTCTATCGCGACGTGGGCGCCGAGGGGCGCGGGGTGGGAGCGGACCGCTGCCGGCAGGAGCCGTGACGAAGGATCTTCAACGGGGAGGGACGACCATGCGCCTGATTACAGTCGTTGCGGCGGCTTCAATCGTCTTCATGGCCGCGCCGGGGTCGGCGCAGGACTGGACCGAGTTCGCCAGCCAGGAAGATCGCTTCACCTGCAATTTCCCGGGCCAGCCGGAGGTGACGGAGACCACCTGGGCCTCCGAAATGGGGGCCGAGGTGCCCGCGCGCGTCTACGCGGCCGAGAGGGGCCCAAGCCGCTTCTCGGTGACGGTGGCCGACTACAGCCACGTCCAGCGCATCCTCACCGAGCGGGCCGCCGACTGCCCGCCGGGCGCGGAGCGCTGCAGCGGCGGCGGGTCCACCGGCGAGGGGTACTGGCGGCACGACCTGCTGGGCGCGATGATCTACGCGACCTGGACGTTCCTGCAGCGGGACGGCGAGGTGACGCACCTGGGGTACAACTCCCTCGATCGCGTCGGAGGCCACCAGTTGCACCTGACCAACCCCGACCAGTCCCGCACGTTCGTCTCGATCTACATGCACGAGAACAAGCTCTACGTCGCGGAGGGCACGGTCCCGCGGGGCTACCCCGAGCCGGCGCTCTTCCAGCAGTCGCTGGGCTGGCTCGACGAGAACGGAAACGGGCTGCGCTACCAGGGTCCCTACGCGAACGGGTTCCCGGCGCCGCCGCGCGTGCCGGCGGTGTTCTAGAAGTCCGCGCTGCAGCTATGGAGACGGCGTAGACGAGTCGGTCCTGGTGTGAGAGAGATTGGAAGCAAGTCAGGAGGGTGAGCATGCGGTTCAAACTGACGGTTGCGGTCGTCTGTGCGGCTCTCTTCGCGTTGCCGGCCGGGGCGCATCATTCCCACGGCAACTACTCGGAGGAGTTCACCGATATCGAGGGGGTGGTCACCGAGCTCCACCTGCTGGTCCCGCATTCCTGGCTCTACGTCGAAGTCGAGGGGCCCGACGGCGAGACGCAGGTATGGGCGATGGAAGCCAGCGACCGCAACCACCTGGCCGAGAGCGGCATCACCCGCGGCTACATCCAGCCCGGCGACGCCGTGAAGGCGCGCTGCCACCCCGTGCGGGACGGCTCGCCGGGGTGCCTGCTCGGGTTCCTGAAGGTCCCGAGCGGAGACGTCAAGGACTGGGACGGCAACAACGCACCGCCGCCGGCCGACTTCTAGGAGCTTGCGGCGCAGAGCGCACTGCCGCGGAGTTCTGCGACGCAAGGTCATGGAGCGGGGGATGGGCGAGACGCCGAGCCGGCGAGGCGTGCGGGGCGCTGGCAGTCCGTGGCGGAACGCCGCGCGGCATCGAGCCGGGTGAGGCGCCCGGCTCGCGTTGCGCGGCGAGCGCCGGTGGTAGACTGGGCGCACCATGCCAGTTGAGACCCGAGCGCTCGTTACGCGAGTGCTGATCATCGTCGGCTGCCTGCTGCTGATCCCGGTGACCGCCGTCCTCACCGCCGCCGTGAAGCAACGCTTCTCGGACGGCCCGAACCGGCTGTTCTCCAGCGGTCCCCTACTGGAGGGCGAGCTGTATGCCGGTCCCGAGCCGGACTGGAGCTTCGTCGACGAAGACGACATCCAGACCATCGAGCTGCAGTTGCTCGATCCCCCGCGCGCGCGGCGCATCTGGACCACCGAGCACGACGGCAAGCTCTACGTCTGGTCCGGCTACATGGGCACCATGGTCGGCCGGATATGGAAACGCTGGCCGATCCAGGCCGCGCGGGACGGCCGCGCGGTGGTCCGCATCGACGGCACGCGGTACGAGCGGCAGCTCGTGCGCATCGAGTCGGGCGAGATTCTCGAAGGTATCACCGGAGCCATACGGGACAAGTACCCGTCGCAGCTCACCCGGGAAGGGGTGGAAGCCGGCGACTCGTGGCTCTTCGAGGCGGCTCCGCGCTAGGAGAGTACCTATGGAGACTCCCCTCGACGCGGATCGCGCGATGCAGTACTTCTACTGGTGCATCGGCGTGGCGCTGGTCGTGACCGTCCTCGGGGTCCTGTTCGTTCCGGGCGTGGACGACTTCGTGGAACGGACGTTCCAGGGCTACGTCGGCCGCGCCGCCCGCTGACTGGTGCGGGCAGCGCCGGCCGTTCCGATTCCGGTCTACTGCTCGCTCCGGACGTACTTGACGAGTTGCCTCGGCCCTACCTCGGCGCCGTAGACGTTCCCCTCGGCATCCACCGCTACGCCCTCGGCGGCGGTCGTCCCCCGTGGCTCGGGGTCGGGGTCCGGAATGAAGAAGCGGACGTGGCCGGTCGCTGCGTTCCCGATGCGGATGCCGCGCCGCCAGCCCGGGTTGGATGTCGGGCTCGACTCGGAGTCGGCGCCGTAGATGTTGTCGTCGGCGTCGATGTAGATCCCGCTGAGGCGGCTGAACTGCTTCCACTGGTCGATGAAGTTGCCGTCCTGGTCGAAGATCTGGATGCGCACGTTTCCGCGGTCGGCGACGAACAGGCGGCCGCGCGAGTCCATGGCGAGGCCGTGCGGGGTCCGGAACTGCCCCGGCGCGGTGCCGATGCCGCCCCACGACTTGATGAAGTTGCCCTGGCGGTCGAACTTGACGACGCGGGCGACGGTGTCCCAGGTCGCCCCCGCCCCCTGGCCGCTGTGGCCCTCGGCGACGAAGATATCGCCGTTCGGGGCGACGTGCACATCGTTCGGCTCGTTGAGGAGCGGCCCGGACCCGTCGCCGGCCACGCCGGGGCGGCCGAGGGTCAGCAGCAGCTCGCCGTCGGGGTTGAACTTGAAGACCGCGTGCCCCTTGCCCTCGTAGGCGGGCCCGCGCCCCCGCGGTCCCTGGGCGTCGGTGAGCCAGACGTTGCCCTGCCGGTCGACGTGGATGCCGTGCGGGAAGATGAACATCCCGCTGCCGAAGCTCTTCAGCAGGTTGCCGTCCTTGTCGAACTTGAGGATCGGATCGAGATCCGATTCGGCGCAACTGTTCGCCCCGCACCGCTCGCCGACCCAGATCGACGTGCCGTCGGGATCGATGTCGACGGCGCTGGTCGAGCCCCAGGTGCGTCCCTCGGGCAGCTTGAAATGGTCGTTGATGGTCTCGAACGGATTCGGGTGATCGTTCATCGGCCCGGTGACCGGCTGGGCCTGCGCCGGCCCCACCGCCACGACCGTCGCCGCCACGATGACCGCCGCCACACGGATGCCTGCTCGATATGTCATCTGCGGTCCTCCCCTTGCGCCGCGTGTCCGGCACTGCGGCTCGTTGCCTTCTGTGAACGTGTGCGACCGCCCGGTTCGCCGACCGGTCGCGCCGCAATTCTGTGAACGTGACCGACCGCACGTTTCGCCGAGCGGACGCGTCGCGAACGGGCTGCGTAGTTCTATTCGGACTTCGTACCCGCGGTCAGCGCCAGCACCGCGTACGCGGTGGCGGCGTCCCGCATGAAGCGACCCCGGTCCGACGCCGGATCGTGTTGCCGGTTGAGCGACGACGCGGGCCACGACCCGTCGGGCGCCTGGTTCCGGGTGAGCCAGGCGAGGCCGCCGGCCACCGCCTTGTGATCCCGCGCCACGCCGGCCTGCTGCAGCGCGAGCGTGACCAGGCCGGTGGCGTAGCCGTCGCTCCGCGTGTCGACCGGCGTCTCGTCCCGCCGGGCCCAGGCTCCCAGCGACGACAGGCTCCAGCCGCCGTCCTCCCGCTGCAGGCCGACGATGTCGGCGACGATGGCCTGCTGCTGCGCATCCGCCAGCGAATCCGGCAGCGCGCCGGCGGCCCAGAGCGCCATGACTCGATTGAAGGGCGGTTGGGCGTGGAGCCGGCGCCGCAGGTAGTCGCCGAGCCGCGCGACGTTGTCCCGTATGTCGGGGCGACCGCCGTAGCCGTCCGGCGCCAGCCCCACCGCGACGGCGGCCAGTGCCGCCCCGTGATACGGTCCCTCGTCCGATTCCCACGGCGCCAGGTTGAAGTGCAGCCAGGGCCACGCCCCCTCGGCCTCGCCGCTCGTCTCCTGCAGTGCCCACAGGTTGTCGAACGCGGAGAGCGTCCGATCGCTGAGCATGCCGGTCCGCTCGTCCTGCCGAGCCAGAACCAGGGCGTTCAGAATCGCTTCGGTCCCGCGCGACTGGCTGGTCTTGGGGGCGCCGTAGCGCTCGTCGGGATAGAAGGGAGCAATCTCGGCCCAGTGGGTGACGCGGGTCGTCACGCTGTCCAGCAGCGCCCGCTCGGGCCGCGTCGCCTCGTTCGCGGGAGTGGCGGACCGCAGCATCGGGCGGGCCAGTCCGTACGGGCCGGTCGTGTGGCAGGAGACGCAGAACGTGCCGCGCTCGCGCGCGGCCGTCTCCCAGCCCGACCACCAGTCGACGCGCTGGTCGAGGTAGGCGGCGGCGGCGCGCGCGTCCCACGCGGCAGCGTCCCCGCTCTGTGCGTGAATCGTGGAGGGGCTCACGAGCAGGCCGGCCAGCAGCACCGTCATCTTCAGCTTCGTCATGTCGGAATCCTGGAGCCCATCATCTCACACGGGGTGGGAGTCCGGGGGCGGCCGAGCGCTGCGCGGGGCGGCTGTCGGCCCGCTTGCTTGCCAGGGCAAATGCCGGAGAGAATCGTGGGGAAGCTCGTTTACGGGAACAGCATGAAGGAAAGGGTCGAGTCGAGGATTACATCCCAAGGGCAGGTGTCGATCCCGGCTCGCATTCGCCGCAAGCCGGGACTGACGCCGGGCTCGACGGTGGAGTGGTGCGAGGCCGATTCTGCCTGGACGCTGTTCACCAACGACCGGCAGGCGAGCTGTGGAACGTTCGAGTGACCGTGCGGCAGCCTCTCGCCGAACCGATTGATCCCCCGACTGCAGCGCCATAGAATCGCCCCATAAGGCGGTCTGCTGGCGTGCACACACGAATCGACCGCGCCCCGGCTCGGCGTTTGTGCGGCAGGACCACCCAGGCGCAGACGACGCCGCGTGGGTTGCCAGTCCGCTACCACGGGCTCCCCGGCTTGCGGCTCGCTGCGCTGATCGCGCTGGTGGCTTCCGGCCTGTCGGCGTCGGCCGCCGCACAATCCCCCACGGACTTCTTCGAGACCCGGGTGCGGCCCGTGCTGGCCGCCAACTGCTACGCCTGCCACACGGGCGTCCAGTCGGGCGGACTGCGCGTCGACTCCCGGGAGGCGCTGCTGCGGGGAGGCGCCTCCGGCCCAGCGATCGTCCCCGGCGACCCGGAGGGCAGCCTGCTCATGCAGGTCGTACGGCACGAGATCGAAGGCAGGGAAATGCCTCGCGGCGGCGATGCGCTCGGTGCGCGGGACGTGGAAGGGCTGGGCGCGTGGATACGATTGGGCGCGCCCTGGTCGGATGCGACGCCGGAGGCGGCGGCGGTCACGGCGGCGGCCGGAGGGGAACTGCCGGACCGGCGTGCGCCCGCGGCGATGCCGCGCCGGGAGGTCACGGCGGCCGCGCGCGGCTTCTGGTCGTTCCGGCCCCTCGCGGCGCCGGCCGTGCCCCGGCCGTCCCGGACCGAGCGGGCGCGCACCGACATCGACCGCTTCGTCCTCGCGAAGCTGGAGGAGAAAGGGCTCACACCGCTGGGCTTCGCCGGTCGCCGGCAGCTCATTCGCCGGGCGACCTTCGATCTGACGGGGCTCCCGCCGACCCCGGCGGAGATCGACGCCTTCGTGAACGACACGGCCCTCGATGCGTTCGAGAAGGTCGTCGACCGGCTGCTCGCCTCGCCCCACTACGGCGAGCGCTGGGGCCGCCACTGGCTTGACGTCGCCCGGTTCGGCGAGGACGACACCCGCGGGCTGGCCGAGGACGGATCGGGGCGCGAGCGCTACCCGTCGGCGTACGTGCAGCGCGACTGGGTGGTCGACGCCTTCAACCGGGACATGCCCTACGACTTCTTCGTGAAGGCGCAGCTCGCGGGGGATCTGCTGGACCAGCCGGAACGCACGCGGGCGCTCGGCGGGCTGGGTTTTCTGGGCGGCGGCCCGTGGTACTACGATCTCGCCAATCCTCCGGTCGCGCGCGCCGACGAGCGGCACGATCGGGTCGACGTGACGACGCGCGGATTCCTCGGCCTGACCGTCGGGTGCGCGCGCTGCCACGACCACAAGTACGACCCGATCGGCACCCACGACTACTACGCGCTCGCCGGCATCTTCAACAACACCGACTACCACGAGTACCTGCTGGGGGACGAGGAGAAGGCCGAGGCCTACGAGAAGGACAAGGAGTTCATCGAGGATCTCGAGGAAAGCCTGGACGACTATCTGCGCACGGAGGGCGAGCAACTGGCGCGGGTGCTCACGATGCAGGCCTCGAAGTACATGATGGCGGCCTGGCGGGTCACCGGGAAGGAGAAGCTCCCAGCCGATCGCGCGGCGTTCGAGGCCAGGGTGGATCTGGAAACGCTACAGCGCTGGATCCGGTTCCTCGGCAAGGAGCCCAGGCACTATCCCTACCTCCAGGACTGGCAGGCGATGATCGCCCGGGGCGAAGCCGAGGAGGAGGAAGCCCGGAAGCTGGCCGAGGCGTTCCAGCGCCTGCTGCTGGAGGTGGTGGCGGAGCAGAACGAGCTGGAGGAGCGCAACCGCAGGATCATCGCCAAGGGCACGCCGCTCGACGAAGTGAAGTCCACCCCGATGCCGAACGGCTTCGAGAGCTTCTTCGACCGGCACCAGCTCGAGCTCGAGACCATGGAGCGCGAGCGCCTCAACCTGTATACCGACGTCTACCGCCGGGACCTCGACAACACCCTCGATACGTTCTTTCCGGCGCCCGGACTGCTGCGCTTCCGCGGATGGAGCCTGGAGCGGCAGCTCGGCCGCGTCGCCGCCGACCACGTGGCCGCCATGCGCGCCCGCATCGAGGAGCTGGAGGAGGCGCTGCCGGAGGCGCGGTTCGTCATGGGCGTGCGGGACAAGGAGCCCGAGGATCTGACCGACATCAGGCTGCACGTACGCGGCAGTCCGACGAATCTCGGCGAGCCGGTGGCGCGCGGCTTCGTAGCCGTCCTTGCGGGCGAGGACGGCGGGCCATTCGCGGAGGGCAGCGGGAGGCTCCAGCTTGCGGAGGCCATCGCGTCGCATCCGCTCGCGGCGCGCGTCATCGTGAACCGCGTCTGGCGCTGGCACATGGGCTCGGGCATCGTCGATACGCCCAGCAACTTCGGCTTCGCCGGCGAGCGGCCGACCAATCCCGAGCTCCTCGAGTACCTCGCCGCCCGGTTCGCGGATGGCGGGATGTCGATCAAGCGGTTGCACCGCGACATCATGCTCTCGGCCACCTACCAGCTCCGGGCCGGCCGGGATGCCGCCAACGAGGCGATCGATGGCGGCAATCGGTACTACTGGCGCGCCAACCGCCGCCGCCTCGACGCCGAGAGCATCCGCGACGCCATGCTGTACGTCGCCGGCGGCCTCGACCCGAGGGTGGGCGGGCCATCCCTCGATCTCGGCGACGAGAAGCACGACCGGCGGACGCTCTACGGCTCGGTGAGCCGGTTCCAGCTCGACGACTATCTGCAGACGTTCGATTTCCCGAACCCCAACCTGTCCGCCGAGCGCCGCTATACCACGAACGTGCCCCAACAGAGCCTGTTCTTCCTGAACAGTCCGTTCGTCCACCGGCACGCCGAGCGGCTGGTGCGACGTCTGGCGAAGGAGGCCGGCGGCGAGGAAACCGGGACGGACGACGAAGGAACTGGTGAGCCGGCCGCCGAAGGCGAGGGCAGGGACGAGACCCGCGCGGGAGGCGACAGCGCTACGGATGGCGACGGCGTCGCCGGAGGTGAGGGTCCCGGCGACAGTGCCCGAGGCACCGGCGACGAGGAGCCTCCCGCACTCCTGCCGGACCGCGAGATGATTCGGGAGGCGTATCCGCTGCTCTACGGACGGGAGGTTTCCGCCGTCGAGCTCGAGGCGGGGCTGGCCTTTCTCGCCGAGCGGCGGGCGTCCGCGCCCGCGGCGGAATCGCGGGACTCGTCGGGAAACGCCTCGGGGGAGAACTTGTCGGCGGAGGACTCCTCCACGGAGAACGCGCCGGACGACCTCGCCGCGCGGCGTACGTCCATGCAGGCGTGGATCCAGTACGCGCGGGCACTGTTCGGCGCCGCCGAGTTCAGGTTCATCGAGTAGCGGCGGCCAAGATATGCGAGGCTGGATTAGAGACCCCGATGCCGCGACGTCCTACTGACCACGGCCACCACGGCTGCGGCGCAACGTGCGGACAGCCGCGCACCCGCCGCGAGGCGCTGCGGACCATGGGTGCGGGCTTCGGCATGCTCGCCTTCGCCGGCATGGTGCGGACGTCGATGCTGGAAGCGGCGAACGGACTGGTTTCCACCGCTGGCGTTCCGTTGCCGGCCCCCCACTTCGCGCCGCGCGCCAGGAACATCATCTTCCTGTTCATGAACGGCGGGGTATCGCAGGTCGACACGTTCGATCCGAAGCCGGTGCTCGAGAAGTACGACGGCCAACCCATGCCGACGGGAACCATCGAGACCGAGCGGCGGACCGGCGCGCTGATGAAGTCGCCGTTCACCTTCCAGCGGTACGGCCAGTCCGGGATCGAAGTGAGCGAGCTCTTCCCCCACGTGGGCAGTTGCGCCGACGACATCTGCGTCATCCGCTCGATGCACACCGACATTCCCAATCACGAGCCGTCGCTGCTCATGATGAACACGGGGCACATCCAGCCCGGACGCCCTTCGCTGGGGGCTTGGCTGACCTACGGGCTCGGCGCCGAGAACCGCAACCTGCCCGGGTTCGTCGTCCTGTGCCCGGATCAGCCCACCGTGGTCGGCCCGCCGCTCTGGAGCAACGCGTTCCTGCCGGCCATCCACCAGGGGACCTACATCTCGGACAAGGTGCCCCGCATCGAAGGGGACTTCGATCCGCAGGAGCTGATTCCGAACATCCGCAACGACGGGACCACGCTGGAGGACCAGCGCCCCGAGGTGGACCTGGTCGAGAAGCTGAACCGGCTGTATCTGGAGCGTCTGGAACAGGACGCACCCGAGATCGAGGGCGCCATCCAGGCGATGGAGACCGCGTACCGGATGCAGACCGAAGCGCCCGACGTGTTCGACATCCGCAAGGAGAGTGCGGCGACCCAGAAGCTGTACGGGCCGGGGAGCACGGCCCGCGGCTGCCTGATGGCCGTGCGGCTGGTCGAGCGGGGCGTGCGGATGGTGCAGGTCTACTACGCCAAGGGCGATCCGTGGGACGCCCACGACGACATCTTCCGGCACCGCAAGAACGCCAGCGACTCCGATCTGCCCTTTGCCGCCGTCATCAAGGACCTGAAGTCGCGCGGCCTGTTCGACGAGACGCTCGTGGTCTGCGGCACCGAGTTCGGCCGCACCCCCGTGCTGGAGACCGGCGGCGGCGGAGCGGCCGGCCGCGTCGTGAACGGGCGCGATCACAACCCCTTCGGCTTCAGCATCTGGCTGGCCGGCGGCGGCATCAGGGGAGGCATGACCTACGGCGCCACCGACGATTTCGGCTTCAAGGCCGTGGAGAAGCCGGTGCACGTCCACGACCTGCACGCCACGATTCTGCACCTGATGGGAATCGACCACACGAAGCTGACCTACCGCTACAGCGGCCGCGATTTCCGCCTCACCGACGTGCACGGCCGCGTCATTCACGAGATCATCGCCTGAGCGGCGCCCGGCTCCAGCAGCGCGACGGCGTCTGCGTACTCGTCGAGCGCAGCCCGGCCCTTAGGCGTCAGGCCGTAGACCCCCCGGGGCGTGCCCGCCGCGCGCTCGAACCAGCCGTAGTGATCGGCGCGCAGCATGGCGCCGGCCCTGGCGACGCCGGTGGCCCGGGCGACGATCGCGGCCCTGGCCGGACCGTCGACACGCAGATGCAGGGCGCAGCGCAGGGCGTCCTGCCGGTAGGCGGTCATCAGCTTGCGGCGGGTCGAGCCGCCCGCGTTCGGATCGCCCACCCTCCGCTGGTGCTCTCGCAGCAACCGCCCGATCGCGGTGCGGCGCTTGCGCGGCCGGTAGGCGGCCGGGTCGAGCAGCGCTTCGACGAACGGCTCGGGGTCGAGGCGGACGGTCAGGAGCCCCAGTCCGAGCCGGCGGCACAGCACCAGCGCGTCGTTCCGGCGCGCCGTGCGGCCGGAGAACGGCGGCACCGCCAGGTAAACGTCGTCGGAAAGGCCCTGCCGGGCGATCCCCTGAAACACCAGCGACAGGGAGAAGGAAGTCTTCAGCTCGACGATGACGGGCGGCTCTCCGCGGCGCACGGCGACGACGTCGCAGTTGTCGACCTCGCCCTTGACGGCATAGCCCTGCGCTTCGAGGAACGCCTTCACCGGCGGATAGAGGTCACTTTCACACATTCGGCGGAGCGTGTTGCGGTCCAGGTACGGCTGCGGCCGCGTGGAGGATTCGTTGCCGCCGCTGACGCGATATAATGTAGGAACGTGGAGCGCAACACTCCCCTCTCGACAGTACTGCAGATTCTCACGCTCCTGGTCTCGCTCGTCAGCGCCATCGGCGTTCTCGTCGTCAACAGCAAGGTCGACCAACTGACGGGTCAGGTCCGCGCGCTGCAGGAGCTGCTCGTTACCCACGTGACGGCTCCCGGGCTGCACTCCAACTAGATCCGGCGCGGCGCCTCCCTACCCTGTATCGGTCGGTTGGCTCGATTCGCTCGGTACCCGCACCCCGTCGATGGTATAAGGGCGTGACGGACGGCCACGCGGTCTGCAGGCGTCCTCGGACGGCGCCGGGGGAGTTGCGATCATGCCGAAGGGAACTCGCGGCGGCGTCGGCGAAATCCTCGCTCGACCGAGTCTCGTGTCGGCGGTGGGTCGGGTGCTGGCCGTTGGACTGGCCGGACTGATCGTGGTGGCCGCTTGGACCGGTGGACTTGGCGTCGCGCCCGTCGTCGTCGAGGCGGCGCAGGCCCCGGCGCCCGGTGGGGGCTTCACGGCGGAGCAGGCCGCGGCCGGGTGGACGGTGTACGCGCGGCAGTGCGGAGAGTGCCACGGGGAGAACCTGGACGGAGCGGAAGCGCCGGCGCTGCGCGGGGTGGACTTCCTGAACGGCTGGGCCGGGCAGACGACGGACGAGTTGTTCGAGTACCTGCGGGACGGGATGCCACCCGGCCTCGGGGGCTCGCTTGGCGATTCGGTCTACCTGGAGCTGGTCGCCTACCTCCTGGACGCGAACGGCGCGCGGCCGGGCGACGCGCCGCTGACGGCGGACGCGGCGGTCACCATCGGCAACGCGGCGGACATCGCCGAGGCGCGGCGGGCGGCGGACGCGGGCGAGCCGCCCCGGCGCAGGCCGTCGCGGTTCGTCAACCAGGAGGTGCCGCACGACCTGACCCCGGTCACCGACGCGCTGCTGGCGGACCCGCCGCCGGGCGACTGGCTGAGCTGGCGCCGCACGCGCGACAGCCACGGCTACAGTCCGCTCGATCAGATCACGCGCGACAACGTCGACGAACTGCGGTTGGCCTGGGTGCTGGCGATACGGGAGGGGAGCCACCAGACGACGCCGCTGGTGCACGACGGCGTGATGTTCCTGGCGAGCCCGGGGAACGTGGTGCAGGCGATAGACGCGGTCACCGGCAACGTATTCTGGCAGTACCGCTCGCCGCTGCCGGAGGATGCCCCGCAGCGGGCGCCGGCCCGCACGCTGGCGCTCTACGGCGACAAGGTGTTCCTGGCGACGGCCGACGCGGCGCTGGTCGCGCTGGACGCGCGGACCGGCGCCGAGGTGTGGCGCACCACCAAGGCGGACTACACGCAGGGCTTCCGCGGGAATGCCGGCCCGGTCATCGCCAACGGCGTCGTCGTCACCGGCACCAACGGCTGCAGCCGCTACAAGGAGCAGACCTGCTTCATCACGGGCCACGACCCGGACAGCGGCGAAGAGCTCTGGCGCACGTCGACGATCGCGCTGCCGGGGGACCCGAACGACGCGTCCTGGGGCGACACGCCGCCGTATCTGCGGGCGGGCGGCGACTCGTGGATTCCGGGCAGCTACGACCCCGATCTGGGCCTCTTCTACATCGGCACGGCGCAGGCGAAGCCGTGGGTGGCGGCGAGCCGCGGCATGACGACGCGGCAGGACGCGCTCTACACCAACTCGACGCTCGCGCTGAATCCGCGTACCGGGCAGGTGCAGTGGTACTTCCAGCATGCGCCGGGCGAGACGCTGGATCTCGACATCGTCTACGAGCGGGTGCTGGTGGACGCCGAGGGCGAGAAGTGGCTCTTCACCATCGGGAAGGACGGCATCCTCTGGAAGCTCGACCGGCGGACCGGGGCGTTCGTCGACCTGCGCGAGACCGTCCACCAGGACGTCTTCGCGTCGATCGACCGGACCACCGGCGAGCTGACCTACCGGCAGGACATCATCGACGCGCGCATCGGCGACCGCGTGCCCTCCTGTCCCAGTCTGCTCGGCGGCCACAACTGGCAGGCGTCGGCGTACCATCCCGGGGCTCACGCGCTGGTGATTCCGCTGCACCAGGCGTGCATGTACCTGACCGGGCGCGCGGTGGAGTTCGTGGAGGGGGGCGGCGGCGCGGCGGGCCGGTCCGAGTTCCTCCAGATGCCCGGCACGGACGGGAACGTGGGGAAGCTGGCCGCCTACGACGTGCGGACGATGGAGGAGCTGTGGAGCCGCGAGCAGCCCGCCCCGTTCCTGACGTCGACGCTCACGACGGCCGGCGGCCTGGTCTTCGCGGGCGATGCCGATCGCTACTATCGCGCGTTCGACATCCGGACGGGTGAGGTGCTCTGGGAGACGCGCCTCGGCGCCTCGGCGCACGGCTATCCGATGACCTATGAGGTGGGCGGGAGGCAATTCCTTGCCGTTCCGGCCTCGCTGGGGGGCGCGTTCCGGGGGCTCACCGCACAGCTCCGCCCGGAGATCTTCCAGCCGGAGGGAGGGAACGCGCTGTACGTCTTCGCTCTACCAGAAGATGATTAGGGTCCGCAGTAGTCCCTAGACAGCCAGGATATCCTTATTTCACGGGTATATCCTGCGATATGCGTCTGGCTGCAGCCAAGCACGGTTCGCCAGTTCCAGACCCTAACGTGGTATAATCATGGGACGAAATCGCCACCGAAATCCACATGGCAGGACGCCTCCGAGTCAAGCAGATCCCGACCCTGCGCCCGGGCCGCCACGGCGACGGCGGCACCCTCTACCTCGTCGTCGAGCCCGGCGGCCACAGCCGACACTGGGTGCAGCGGCTGACTGTCGATGGCAAGCGCCGCGACCTCGGGCTCGGCGGCTATCCGTACGTCGGGCTCGCCGAGGCGCGCGCCGCCGCCTTCTCCAACCGTCAGCTGGCGCGCCGCGGCGGCGACCCCACGGCGGCCCTTCGGCCGTCGCGGGTCCCGACCTTCCGCACGGCATGCGAGCGGGTCGCCGCGGCGGCGACGTGGAAGGGTCATGGGCCGGCGGACCGGCGGCGTGCTCTGGAGCGCTACTGCGGCTCGATCCTGGACCGGCGCCTCGACCAGGTCCGCCGCGCCGACGTGATCGCCATCCTCGCCCCGCTGATGGCGGAGAAGCGGGCCATGGGGTCGAGGCTGCACGGGTGGGTCCGCGGGGCGCTGGCGTGGGGCGTGGCCCGCGAGCACATCGAGTTCAACGTGGCCGACGGCATCGGCGCGGCGCTGCCCGCGGCTCGCAAGGGGAAGAAGCACCACCCGGCGCTGCCCTACGCCGAGGTGGGCGCGGCGTTGGAAGCCATCGCGGCGTGCACGGCAACCGATGCGCTGAAGATCTGTCTCCGGTTCATCATCCTGACTGCCGTTCGCTCGGGTGAGGCGCGCGGCGCCACGTGGGGCGAGATCGACCTGCAGGGCGCGGAGTGGCGCATACCGGCCGAGCGCATGAAAGCCGGCCGCGAGCATCGCGTCCCGTTGTCGCCGGCGGCGATGGATACGCTGGAACGTGCCAGAAGCCTGGAGAGTCCGGCCGGCTGGTGCTTCCCGGCCCCGGCGCGCGCCAGTCGTCAGATGCACGCGACGACGCTGGCGCAGGTCGTGCGGCGGCTGTACGGCGGGCGCTGCACGGTGCACGGCTTCCGCTCCTCGTTCCGCGACTGGGCGAGCGAGCAGACCAGCGTGCCGCATGCGGTGGCCGAGGCGGCGCTGGCGCACCAGGTAGGCAGCGCCGTCGAGCGGTCGTACGCCCGGTCGGACCTGTTCGACAAGCGTCGTGGCCTGATGGACCGGTGGGCGGAGTATGTGACGAAGTAAGCCGTTCTTCCCTCGCGTCGTTCGCGATGAACCCCGAGGCCGGGACGCCCCCTGCACCTCGCAGCGCCCTTGGCCGGCCAGGTCCGTTGCAGCCGATGCGCATGCGATCCGGCGCACGGGCCATCGGCGCGGCAACAGACCGCGCGCGCGGTTCGCATCACGCCTGCGGCTTGTTCTCCTCGGCCTTTTCCGCACGGCGCGAGGCCCAGTAGTTGCGCATCCGCTCGGCCACCGCCTTGCGCTGTTCCTCGGTCATCGCTCGCTTGCGCCTCCCGACCACCTTGACCGCCTTCTTCCCGCCGCGCGCGGCGGCCGGCCGCGCGTTTCCTTCGATTGCCTCGATGGCGCGCTGTACGGCGACGAGTTGGTTCTTCAGCGACCGCTCCTCATCGCGCAACGCGTCCAGGATTTCGATCCTCGGCATCGTGACTTGCTCCCCCGGGGTGACCCGCCGCCGCATCGCGGCGGCCACTGGAAACGCTTGCCGTCCCCGGCCGGTGCACCGCCGAGATGGCCACTGCGGCGTTCGGCGGCCGCGCTCCCCCTTCCGTCCGGCCGTCCTCCGGCCGACACCATCGTAACCGGATCCTGGCCGGGCCCCGGAGACAGCGCGCTCGATGCTGGTTTGCGCCGCCGCGCGTGTCCGCCCACGGCGGCTGCGCGCGACCGGCTGCGCGCAGAAACACCGCCGGTCAGCGTCCCTTCCCATGTCGTGCACCCGTTGACGTCGGCGCCCTCGACCACAGCAGGCTGTCCGGCTGGACAGGACAGTCGGCCTCGAGCAGGGGCGGCGCGATCTCGCGCGACTGATTCGGCGGTTGCGAGAGGCGGCGGGCGATGGCGATCTCGAAGCTGCGAGGCGTCGGTCACGTCGTGCAAGACTCGGGCACGCGCGTGACCGTTATGCACCGCGCCAGATGCCGGGTCCAGGTCGATCCGGTCGCCGAGGATCTATCGGACGACCTCGATGATGCGGGGTGAGACATGAACACGGCGGGACCTCGTCCACCGCCTCGTCGACCGCTTGCGCGCGGCCGACAACTCCTGCAACTACGAGGTGTCGCCTCCGTGCTGACCGCCTTCTGCTTCATGCTCCGCAACCAGATGGACCACCGCGACCTTCAGCGGCCATGCCTCGGTGAGCGTGAGAACCCTGTCACCAGCACCTCCGGCGTCCGTCCGCAGGATCTCGGCGTGGGGTTGAAGCGAAGGTCGCATGACCGAGGCAGGACGCTCGGAGACTCTTCTTGGGACTTGTGCCCCGGCGGTCCTTTTCCGGCGGTGACCAGGCCGCTGTCCATGACGCCGGCACCTACGAACGGTAGCGGAACCGTGCGTACAACCCGCGCCCCCGGATGCCGTGCACCCGGCCGTCGCAGGCAGGACGCAGAATGTAGGTTCAAGCCCGCCGCATCTCCATGCAATTGCCACGGTGCAGTCCCTTGCGATCATGCGCATGTCACTTGAGTCTGAGACTCTATAGGTGTTGCCCGCCTGCGCCGCTTCTGCGGGCCGTGTTGTGGCCGCGCTGTGGCTACGGCATTCGGTGTGTGCACATGGCGGGAGCAGGTGGCTGCAGAGTTGAGTCTTGACATGATGGGTTCACCGAGTTTGCCGAGCCGACAGGGGGCGTTCGCGGCCGTGGCGTTTCTTGTGGCGTGCGAAGGTGGCGGACCAGCCGCGCCGACCACGCCGCCAGTCGTCACGGCGCCGCCCCCAGCCGCGGTATCCGTCGTCTTCGAGCCCACGACGGCGCGCGTGGGCGAGGTCATCTCCCAGACCTACGAGCTGTCGCGCGGCCTGGATCGCGCCGTCGATATCTGGACCGAAGTAACCCCGCCCGTTGGCGACCGCTACGAAAGCGGACCGCTGACCTTCCCGGCCGGGCAGACAGTTCTGCTCTTCTCTACCGGCTATCTGGGTGAACAGCACGTGGGGGATTGGGCCATGCGGATCATGGGCGAACGGCTTCCGGAAGGCGTCGTGCTCGGCAGCCCGTCGTCCGCCACCTGGTCCGTTCTCCCGCAGTGACGGGAAGCCGGGAAGGCGCCGGTTGTCGGGCTGCGGCGCCCCGGCGCGACTGGGGGGTGAGGTATGGTGACGGTCTCTTCGCGAACGCGACGGGTCGTCTTGTCGGCGATGGTCATGCTGGCGTCGACCGCCGGGTCCGCGGCGGCGCAGCACAACGTCCTGCCGGATACCGGCGGGCGCGTGTACGGCTTGGTCGGCGGCGGGTTCGGCGACGGCACGTTCGTTGCGACCGGCGCCGGCGCCGGATTGCGCCTGACACCGCATCTCGGCCTGGACCTCGAGCTGACCCACCTGTCGGGGTCGGGCCGGACCGAAGAGGTTGCGGCCGCGGATCCGTTCCCTGGCATTTCGGTGTTCAGCACCACGAACGCCGCCTTCGACGACTATTCGTTCCTCGACCATGGCGCGGGTGACCTGTTTCCCTCCATCCGCTTCGAGCACCACGGCAGAGACGTGACCACGCTGCTGACCAAGCTGACCGTCGAGTTTCCGGTCGCAGGCGGGTTCCTGTTCCCGTACCTCACCGGCGGGGGCGGCGTCGGTCGCGTCAGCGAACGCCACAGCATCGCTGTCGATGTCGATCCGTTCCCGTTGATTCCGTTGGACAAGAATCAATCGACGGTTGCGGATGACGCCGTCTCCTGCGCCGGCTCGTGTCTCCATTTCAGCGACGTCGGGGTCTACGGCCCACTCGCGTCCTCCGAGATCGGACTCGCCCTCGTGCTCGGCGGCGGGGTCGACGTGCGGCTGTGGCGCGGATTCGGCGTCGGCGTCGACATCCGATGGCTACGGGTCCTCCGAGCCTACGGCGCCCTCGACACGGCCCAGGCGACCGCACGGGCCAGCTACCGGTTCTGACACTGACCGCATGGTGCCGGCAGCCGGCACCGTCAGGAAGGGGGATCCAGAACGAACCCTGGGGCTGGGCCAGCCGTCTACGGATCATGGAAGCCAGCCCGACAACCCGCATCCCGCCCGTCTGTCGACCGCGCTGGCCGGAGAGGAATTCCATGTCAACTCGTGCACTCTGGTCTCTACTTGCCGTGATGGGTCTGTTCTGTTTCGTTGGCGCCGCGGCGGCGCAGGACGCCGCCTCCGAGCCGTGGCTGCACGTGCAGGTCTCCAGCGAGGGTCATGACGATCGTGGCGACGGCGACGACGGCGACAGCCACGACCGCCACGGCGACGGTCGGGGCGATGGCCGCCATGACGACGATGACGACGACGGCGACGGTCGGGGCGATGGCCGGCACGACGGCGATCGCCGCCATGACGACGGTGACGACGGCGACGGTCGGGGCGATGGCCGCCATGACGACGGTGACGACGACGGCGACGACGGCGGCGATGAGGCAGCGGACTTCGCCGCCAACATCAACCTCCCGCTGTCGGCGGTCGGGCCGCTGCTCAGCCTGGTCCCGCACGGCGCCATGTCCGACCGGCTGCTCGACCTGACTGGAGAGGAGGTCAACGTCGGCGCGATGCGCGATCTCTGGCGCGCTATCGCAGGTGTCGGCGAGGCGGAGTTCGTGGCCGTTGACGGCGACGACGAGACGGTGCGCATCGCGCGCACGGGCGATCAGATCAACGTGCAGGTGGAGGAGTGCGACGAGGACGGCGGCGAGGTCGTTGACATCCGGGTCCCGGTCGCGGTCGTCGACGCGCTGTTGTCAGGAGACGGCGAGGCCCTCAACGTACACGCGGCGGTCGAGCAGCTCGGCAAGCTGCGCGGCGATATCGTCCGTGTGAGCGGGGGCGAGCACCAGGTGCGCGTCTGGATAGACGAAGTCGCGCACCCCGGCAATTGAAACCGTCCCGACGGAGGCACCCCAGGGCCGCTCCCTACCGCGGGGCGGCCCCGTCCTCCCGGGCTCTTCATCAGAAGCCGAAGTCCGGCCGTCCCGCCTCGCGCGCCCCCCATGGCCGGCACCGCCACCAGGTAGAGGGTGAGGCCGACGCCCGTGCCGACCCAACCGGCCGTGGTTCTGTGCGCCCGTCCGCGCGCACGGTGACTTGCTGAAAGCACGCCGAATCCGCCCCGTCCTGGTTCGCAACGGTCTACGACATCCAGAAAGCGAGCGAGGTCGATCCGCGGAGTCTCGAGATCGCGGTCAACACGATTCCGCACGAGGGGCTCGACACGCTGGCCCTGGATTGGATGGTCGGGTACGGCCGCGTCGGAAGCAGGGCGCACGAGCGCCTGCGGGGGATGCCGGAGGACGAAGAGATGAACCACTACGCGCTGGGCAGAGCCGGCGCCGGCACGATCCTGCGAGCCGCCTGCGAGCGGCTGCGGATCGGGGTCGCGACCGACAGGATCGTCGTCGAAGCGGTGACCAGAGGCAAGGACCGGCGCCGCGCAGTGGCGAACGGCGGACGCGCAGCCAGAACCTCCCCTTGATGATCGCGACGAGACCCCACCGGGCAACCGAGAGCCGGCCTGGTTGGGAGCGCAAACCGGACGACCTGCGAGCGGTAGTTTCGACAGGGCGGGCAAGTCGACGGGGAACGAGCGGAAGCGACCTCGCCCTGAGCGGACGCCATCGGCCTGTCAGCCGCCGGTCCCGTGTGCAACCGACAGCCGGTGGCTCACGACTGGCTGCGCGCAGAGACGCCGCCGGTCAGCGTCTCTTCCCGGTTCGGTTGTCCCCCGCGCGCGGACGGGTCTCGATGTAGTTCTGCACCTCGTCCTCGAACCAGCCGACCGCCTTGGGCCCGATCCTGATCGACTGCGGGGAAGAGTCCCGCGTTTGCTGCAGCGCGTAGATCGACGAACGCGACAGCCCGGTCGCCTCCTTGACGTCCTTCAACCGAAGAATCCGCCTGGTCATCCCGTACCTCTTTCTGATGGCCCCGGCCAAGTCCGGCGGCGGTGTGAAGTATTCGGAACGGCGGTCACCGGAGACCGCGCTCCACGGCCCTGCTGCCGGTTGGAAGTCCCTGCCCTGCAAGGGAGGAACTCGTCGCAGGGCGCGATAGCTCCGGGGATGCCGGCCCCGTCTGTGCAGCGGCGCGAGACGGTGGCGGGCGAGCGTCCGAGGCTGCAGGGCGCAGTTCGCCATCGACATGCGGCTGCTGCCGCCACCGGCGATGCCTCGGGATAGCGCGCCGGGGGCTTCGTCGACGACGACGAGACCTCCAGCCCGACACGTTCGCCGGCTCGCACACCGTCCCGGCAGATACGTCCGGGACCGCCGGCGGCTCGTCAGCCGCCGAGGCGGGCGGCAGCACTCGATGCGACCCGGAGGTCGACCACGACTCGCCCCTCGCCTCGCGGCGCACCGGCTCGCCGGAAACGCCGGGCGCCGAGAATCACCGACGCGTGGGCCGAGCAAGAAGCCATCCGCGAGATCGTGGTGTTCCCTGCACGAGCACGGCGCAAGCACCGCGCGCGGTGCGGATTCTCAAGACCTGCGGCAACGACGCGGTCGAGGTCGTCAGCGGGAACCCCTACCTACCGGCTCGCGCGGGCCATCCGCGGGATCGGGTTCAAGCTCGCCGACACGATCGCGATGAAGCCGGGCGTCGAGAAGGCGGCGACCACCCGGGTACGTGCCGGCATCGGCTACGTGCTCGACGAGGCGACGAAGAAGGGACCCTGCGGACTGCCCGTCGACGAGCTCCGGCCGCTGGCGGCCGAGCGGCTCGAAGTCGACGAACCTGATCCGCACCGCGCTCGACCTCGAGCGGGTTGTCTGCGGGAAGGGCGAATCCTGCGTTGCGGTTGAGCACGTGCTCCACCGAGACGTTGCACCGACGCGCGGGGTCGACGCCGAACGCCGGATCGAAGCCCCGCATCCGCCGAGCGGGATTGTGCCCGGGCTCCGGCATGAACTGGAGCACCTGCTCAACGAAACGGTCGACGCCGGCGTGACGCCGTTCGTCTGGCTCCGGCAGTTCGAGCCGGGCAGCAATTCCGCTGACGCCAACCGGCTGCTGGACCGCCTCCCGAGCGGAGCGGCCTCCAGGCCCGCCACCAAGTGAAACGACCCGTTCGCCGACACCGAGTCGAACACCTCGCGCGCCGAGAAGCTCCGCCCGCACGACCGCCACCGAGCGGAACGACCCCGGGATCCGGCTCCGAGAGTAGAACGGCCCCCGTTCGCCGGCACCGAGTCGAACACCTTGCGCGCCGAGCAGCTCGCTCTCTTGAACGCCGCCGAGCGGGACCGCGAGTGAAGGGACTCGTTTCCCGGCACCGAGTCGAACACCTCGCGCGCCGAGCAGGTCGTCCTGACGATCGCACCGAGCGGAGCGACCCGGCACCGGCACCGAGTCGAACACCACACGTCCCCGAGAAGCCCGCCCGCACCGGTCGCACCGAGCAGTTCCGGCAACCGAGTCGAACACCTCGACGCGCCGAGAAGCTCGCCCTCACGAACGCCGCCGAGCGGAGCGGCCCCGGATCCAGCACCACGCCAACGCCGCTACCGGGCCGGCGCGCCTCCCCGAGTCGGCGCGCGAGCAACCACGGACCCGGAGAGGGAACCCACCACGAACGACAATTACTCCAGCGAACGCGGGCGGACGGGCGGAACACGGGCGGGCAAGGCAACGCCTGTGCATTGCTGCTCCCCGGCTCCCACGCCACCCGTCTGCAACCCCGAATCCGCGACGCTGCGGGCCTGACGGCCCCACCTTCAATCCGGCCCGTTCGGGCCATTCCCGCATCGGAGGACACGACCCATGCCCATCAAGGACCTGCTGCGCCCGGACCAACTGGCTGCGCTGAAGCGCTTGCGCAAGCGGATCGCGAACCGCACGGCCATGCGCCGCTACCGCGCGGACCCGGCCTACTACCGCCGCCTGTGCGCCGGCGTCGACCTGCCGATTGAAGCGGGCACTTGCGGCCGTCTGGTGAACCGCTCGAGCGGCGAGCGCTGCTACCGCTGCTGGCAGCGCCGCCAGTGGCTGCTGAACCACGCGATGACGCCGTACGAGATCGCCGTCGCGGGCACGCTCGCCGACGAGATCGAGCACGACGTCGCTGACCGCGAGCACGAAGACGACCCGCACACCGACGCCATCGTTCCCCTGCTCGACGCCGTCGACGACATGCTCGCACCCACCGACTCCTGCCTGCGCTGGTAGCGCCGGCGACGCCACCGCCGGCGACGCCCGGGCGGAACATCTCGTCCGCCGCGGCGAGCGAGCGGGGGCGCTCAGAGGCGCGCTGTGGGGCTCGGGGATTCCGCTTGACCTTGGCGTAGGATTCTGCGCCTTCCCGCAAACAACCCTCGAGCTGTCCGACGGTGCCCTCGTCGCCGACACGGTGGTCCACACGCCGTGCGCGTTCCTCCCGGTGAGTTCCGGGAACGCGCCGATCTCCGCGGATCTCCCCGCCCGCGAAAAAGATCGGTCGCCGGGGGAACCAGACACCCAGTTCCAGCGTGTGTGGACGCCTCCGAAGATGCAAGCCTTTTTTTGAGTCTCCTTCCGCGCTCAGTCTGCTCGAGTGGTTCTCCGCGACATCGGAGCGGCTCCCCAGCGCCGCGCTTGTTCCCGTGGAACGCGGGCCAGCTTTCCGGCTGGCCCGCAAGCGCTTCCCGCACGGTCGGCTGCGACTGTCACCCGCAGGGCCGTAGCGAAGCGAAGGAGCCGCGCAGCGGCTTGACAGCCGCAGCCGACCGTGCGCGAGGTAGACGCCTCCGAGCGCAGCGAGGGCCGAAGCCCGTTCTCCCGCGTTTCGGAACGTTCCAGTCCTTCAGATGGTCCGGAGCATGCGGTCAGGTGCTGTCGTGTGTCCGGCCTCATTACATGCGGCATATCCTGCGCCGCGGGCCCGTATGGAGATACGCGGGTCGGGTCCAAATCGTCTAAATGTGCTCGAAGGCACTCGCAAGATCGCTGGTTTTCCCGACCCCGTCTCTTTTGACCGTTTGCCCTTACCATCTTCCGACCTGCTCGCATTCCCGACGGCGCCGCACCCGGCTCCTGTTTCTCAGACGGTCGGCAGCGGCGCCCGGTAGTACTCGTTCTTCGTCATCAGCGCCCAGGCGATGCGCGCCCTCCGGTTGGCCAGCGCCACCGCGACCAACATGCGCGGCTTGCGAGCCAGCATCCGGGCCAGCCACGGGTCCTTCGTGCCGCGGCGCGCCGCCCAGCCGACCGTCGCCATCGCGCCGACGACCAGCAGTCGCCGGAGATCGCGCTGACCCATCTTCGATATCCTCCCCAGCTTCGGCTTCCCGCCGGTCGAGCTCTGCCGGGGAACCAGACCCAGCCAGGCCGCGAAGTCCCGCCCGCGACGGAAGCTCTCCAGCGGCGGCGCGAAAGCCTGGATCGCCATCGCGCACAGCGGTCCGATGCCCGGGATGCTCATCAGCCGCACCGTTCGTTCGTCTTCGCGCGCCCGCTCACGCAGGTCCCTCTCCAGTTCCGCGATCTTCTCGTTGAGCTCGGCGATGTGAACGACCAACAGCGCGCCCAGTTCCCGAACCGGGCCCGGCAGCCCCGAATCGGCATCTTCAATCGCGTCTGACAACCGACCCACGTGCGCAGGCCCTTGCGGCGCGACGACGCCGAACTCCGCGAAGTGTCCGCGCAACGCGTTGATCGTCTGCGTGCGCTGGCGAACCAGCAGGTCGCGCGTGCGGAACAGCATGCCTTGCGACTGCTGCTCCCGCGTCTTCACCGCCACGAAGCGCATCGTCGGCCGCGAGGCCGCCTCGCAGATCGCCTCGGCGTCGGCCGCGTCGTTCTTCTGCCGCTTCACGAACGGCTTGACGTAGATCGGCGGGACCAGCTTCACCTCATGACCGAGCTTCTCGAACTTTCGGCCCCAGTGGTGCGAGCTCGCACAGGCCTCCATCGCTACGATGCATTGCGGCTGCGACGCCACGAAGCCCAGCACCTTGTCGCGGTTCAGCTTCTTGCGGAACGCAACCGACCCGTCCTCACGGGAACCGTGCAACTGAAAACTCCGCTTCGCCAGATCGATGCCGATGATGGTAGCGTGCTCCATAGGATGCCTCCTCTTCCAGGTGGTGCGTCGCAACAGCTCCACCTTGGCACATTCCGATGCCGTTGAGAGGAGGCGTCCACCCCATCATCTAAAAGGCCGTCCGGCACCGAGTAGTACAACACTCGGTACCGGAGCCCATTTTCCCGCTCAAATCCTGACCGTCCGCCGACCCCGCCGCTGGCCTTCCCTACCGCTCAGCCCAGCTTCCCCCGCCCCTCGACGACCGCGGATCACGCGCCCTTGGCACACTTGCCCAGCGGTCCGAACGCGGCCCGTCCGAACGGGTCCACGCAACGGACCCCGCCACATTCGGGTTCTGGTACTCCCCGCGCGGCGCCAAGCCCGCACGTCATGCCAGATCTCGTAATCGTCGAATCGCCGGGAAAGACCCGCAAGATCAACCAGATCCTCGGCTCGGGCCAGATACAGCAGGCGGCCTCGTCGCGCCTTAAGCTTGTCGGTGTCGGACACGATGGCGATCGCGCAGAAGCTCTACGAGGCGGGGAAGATCACCTGCATGCGCTCGGATGCGGTGATGGTCGTTCCCGAGGCCCAGGTCGCGGCGCGCAGCTGGCTGACGGCCGCGTTCGGCGCGGGGCCGTTCCGGCCGAGCCGCCGCGCTATGAGTCGAAGAAAGGCTCGCAGGAGGCGCACGAGGCGATCCGGCCTACCGACCCGGCGGCCGGCGGTCTGGTCGCCCAAGAAGGCGAGGCGGTCGGCCGCGAAGAAGGAGTCGTCCGAGAAGGCCGCTGCCGACCGGCGGCTGCAGTCGCGTTGCGGGTCGTGCGGCGGGGCGCAGCAACGCTGGAAGGTGGCCCGGTGGCTACGTGCACCTGTGCGCGGCGTGGCCCGCGTGCGGGAGCGTGGCGTTCGGAGGCCGGGCGCGGTGCGGGGCCCGGCGTGGCGGCGCCCGCGCCGGACCGGCGGTTCGGCGCGGTTGACTCCGGCGGGTCGACTTTCGCCTTCGGGGACTGCGGATGGAGTCCGGAAATGCACCGTGTTTTTGGAAAAACTTTAGCAAGTGCAAACGGCACCATCGTGGTGCATTTCTCGACCGTCAGGATATTGACACCCTATGAACATTGAGCGCTATTCCTGTAGACATACTAGAGACTTGGGTCTGTAGACCCAATCCCAGGAAAAATTTTAGCAAGCGAAAACTTCGCTTTTTTTCGTAAAACGTACTCTCCGGGTGACAGGTGCCCTGTTCGGACTTTCGCCCCCGCGGAAGCAGCGTGCCGGACTCGGCGGGGTCCACGAGAACAGCAACGGCACGATCCGGGTCGAGAACGCTGCGTGGACGCCCCCGCCCCGGGCGCTTCTGCGCACCCCGGATACGCTACGACCGCGACCCGTTGGGCGCCGAGAGCCTCGACCATCCGGATCTCCCTGGAGCTTCCCCAGCACCTCGACGGCACCCGGCATGCCTTCGACTATCGCAAGACGGAAGACCTCCGAACCGTTCGAGCAGTACCGCGCCGCAAGATCGTCGCAAGCCTTGACGGCCGCCGCCGCCAGGAACACGACCACGCGCTTCATCCGCATGAAAACCTCACCACGCCATGACGAGATCCGCCCCGAATCTTCAAAAACAGTGCACCACGGTTGCAACGTTCAGGAAAAATCGGCGACCGAACCGCGCGACCGCCGTTTCGACTGGGGTCAAGATCGAGTTCGTTCGTGGGTCCACCGAGCCTGCCCCAGTCCCGGAAACGCCCGGAGCCCGAAAGGGCAATTGGTGAACGCCCACCGATGGAACCCCCGCGGCCCCAGTAACGCCACCAGCTTCCCCGAAAAAGCCCCTCGCATCAGCCTCAAGCCTACGGAACCGAAGACCGGACACGCCCGGCAGGCACACGCCAAATGACTGCAAAAAAGCGACTTGTAAGCGAATGCAGCCGAACGGACACGCGCCGAGACGACGTCCTCACCGACCGCTCCGAAGAGCCCTGAACGAAAACGCAAAAACAGTGCAACATTTCACCGTACGTTCACCCGCAGAGGCACTGTCGTGCAGGCGTCCAGAGTTCAGAAATCCAGATGGGTGAGCGACCCCGGTTCCGGCGTCGCTCACCCAATGTTTTTCCCTGCGGGAAGGCCGTTTCGGCGGTCACGCTGTCACGGTGAAGTGCAATGGCACTGATCGGTCGAAAGCATGGCCTCAGTGCGCTGCGACACCATGGCCCCGGTTCAGGCCGTTCGATGGCCCCAGTTGGGAGAAACACGCGGACGAGAACACTCGCAGGCTGAGCGATCCCTTGAGCGGACCGCGATGTCCAGCGAGCGCGGCCGGGCGTCACGTCAGCGTCTTGTCGAGCTGGACCGGGAATGACGGACGGGGTAAGGCGTCGGCTCGCGACCTGGGCGGCATGGGAGCATCGCCCCCGGCTTTTCGGCGATGATCGCGAACTGCGTCAGGGCAGCCCCAGACAGTCGTTGCCGCCGCTCCTCGGCGTCGCCGGCCAGCCAGTCGTCGAACTTCGTACCGACCAGAGATTCTCGATGGACGAGGTGGTCGTTACCCTCCTCCACACCTGTTCCTCTGCACGAGGCAACCGAGTTGCCGCTGCTCGACGAGAGCAGGACCAACGTGGGCCCAGTGCAGCCCGGGGGGTGGCAATGAACCATGGGAGCATCGATACTGTACTTTCCCGGAAGGGGAACGCTCCGACCCGTCGACCGCCGCCGCGCTGAGCACAGCATGAAGGCACACCACAAACGGCCGCCCGAGTCGACGGACCCGGTCAACGACCTCGACAACCTGTCGGCGAGCTTCGTCTCCGTCTGGAAGCACCGGTTCTTCCCTTGCGAAACTGGGAGAGAGTTGCTAGACTCCTAGAACTGCTAGGAGAGTGACATGTTCGCGCGCCTGCGTTCGTTCCTGACCGCCTGGACCCGGCGGGAGCGTTTCGAAGACTCCCTGGACGAGGAGGTCCGGTTCCACCTCGAAGCCTACGCCGAGGATCTGGTCCGCTCCGGGGTGCCCAGACGAGAAGCGTTGCGACGCGCCCGGATCCACTTCGGCAGCGTCGAGAGCATGAAGGACGACTGCCGGCAAGCGCGCGGCCTGCGGCTCGCCGACGAGCTGGAGCGAATGCTAGCCAACATTCGCCTGGCGGTGCGCATGCTGGTCAAGACCCCGATCGTCACCAGCGTCGCGGTCGTGTCGCTGGCTCTCGGCATCGGGGCCAACGCGGCGATCTTCTCCCTCTACAGCCAGTTGCTGCTGCGTCCGTTGCCGGTCGTCGAGCCGGATCGGCTGGTGAATCTCGAGGCGCCGGGACCGAAGCCCGGCGCGGACTTCTGCAACGGGGCCGGCGGATGCGACGAGGTGTTCAGCTACCCGATGTTCCGCGACCTGCAGCGGGAGCAGACCGTCTTCACGGACGTTGCGGCGCACCGCGGCTTCATCTTCAGCGTTGCCTGGCGGGGGCGCAGCCTCAACGTCGTCCAGGGCATGCAGGTCTCCAGCTCGTACTTTCCGGCGTTGGGCCTCGTGCCGGATCTGGGGCGGTTGTTCGGTCCGGAAATCGACGAGCCGATCGGCGGCCATCCCGTCGCCGTCCTGAGCCACGAGTTCTGGCGGGACGAGTTGGGCGGCGCGCGGGACGTGCTTGGAGAGGTGTTGCTGATCAACGGCGAGCCGTTGACCGTGGTAGGCGTGGCGCCGGCCGGATTCCGCGGCACCACCATCAACATGCCGTCCGAGATCTTCGTGCCGCTCACGATGAATGCGAGGTTGAATCCTGTCCAGGACGAGGGCCGTTTCGCAGACCGCCAGAACTACTGGCTCTACCTGTTCGCGCGCCTGAAGCCGCAGGTCTCCATCGACCAGGCCCGCGCCGCGGTGGCGCCCCTGTACCGCAGCATCCTGACCAACGTCGAGGCGCCGCTCCAGACGGAGATGAGTGCCGAGACCCTGGTCCGCTTCGTCGCCAAGCCCCTGCCGATCGAGGACGGACGGCGAGGACAGAGCCGGATGCATGACACCGTGAGCATGCCGCTCCTCCTCCTCCTCGGCGTCACGGCCGTCGTGCTCCTGATCGCGTGCGCCAACATCGCGAACCTGCTGCTGGCGCGATCCGCCGCCCGCGCGTCCGAGATGGCGGTGCGGCTCTCGCTCGGCGCTACGCGACGGCACCTGGTGACGCAACTGCTGACCGAGTCGTGTCTGCTGGCCGTTCTCGGCGGTGCGGCCGGGCTGGTCGCGGCCCGGTGGACGCTCGGCTTCATGGGTACGCTCCTGCCACTCCAGATCGCGGCACTGCTGCAACTGACGCTCGACCCGTACGCGGTGCCGTTCACCGCGGCGGTGTCGCTGGCGACCGGCCTGCTGTTCGGGATCTTTCCGGCGTTCCATGGCACGCGGGCGGCATTGGTCTCGGCGCTCAAGGACGACGCCGGCCAGCCGGCCGGCGCCCGCTCGGCCGCCGGCGTCCGGCGCGGACTGGTCACCGCGCAGTTCGCCCTGGCGACGATGCTGCTGGTGGTGGCGGGGCTCTTCATCCAGAGCCTGCGGAACGTCAGCGGCGTCGATCTCGGCATCCGGACGAAGGACGTCGTGACGTTCCGCCTGTGGCCCGGGCTCAACGGCTACGAAGACGAGCGAACGAATGCCCTCTACAAGCGGGTCGAAACGGAACTGGCCGCGCAACCGGGCGTGACGGCGACGACCGCGGCCGCGATCCCGGTATTCGTCGGGGACGGTTGGGGCACCGACGTTATGGTGGAGGGATTCGAGGCGGGACCGGATACGAATCGCTCGACACGGTTCAACCAGGTCGGCACGGACTATTTCCGGACCCTCGGCATCTCGTTGCTGGCGGGCCGGACGTTCACCGAGGCGGACGGTCCCGGGGCGCCCCCGGTCGCGATCGTCAACGAGGCGTTCGCCCGCAAGTTCAACCTCGGCCGCGATGCTGTGGGCAGGCGGCTGGGGCGCGGCGGGCTCGACGTGGAGCTGGATACCGAGGTCGTCGGCCTCGTTGCCGATGCCCGGTACAGCCGCGTCAAGTGGCCCGCGCCGCCGCTCCTCTATGTGCCGTATCGCCAGGAGGACGCGGTCGGGGCGCTCGCGTTCTATGCGCGGAGCTCCCTGCCGCCGGAGGGCATGCTCCGCACGATCCCGGCGTTGGTGGCCGGCGTGGACCCGAACCTGCCCGTCACGCATCTCACCACGCTCCCCCGGCAGGTGGAGGAGAGCACGTTCGAGGATCGCGGACTCACAGTGCTCTCGGCCGCCTTCGCCGCGCTCGCGACCCTGTTGGCGGCGGTGGGTCTCTACGGCGTGCTGGCCTACACGGTGGCGCAGCGCACACGGGAGCTGGGGCTGCGGATGGCGCTCGGCGCGGACGCGGCGCGCCTGCGGGCGATGGTGCTGGGCCAGGTCGGGCGAATGACGGTTGTCGGAGGTGCAGTCGGGCTGGTCGCGGCGTTCGGAGTCGGCCGTCTGGCGCAGTCGCTGCTCTACGAAATCGATGGCCTGACGCCACCAGTGGTCGCCGCGGCGGTGTTGGCGCTGGCCGCTGTCGCGCTGGGCGCCGGGTTCGTTCCGGCGCACCGGGCATCCCGTGTCAACCCGATGGCCGCGCTCCGCCACCGGTAGCCGTTCCACCAGGTTCGGACATGTTCTCGCGCCTGCGTTCGTTCCTGACGGCCTGGACCCGACGGGAGCGCTTCGAGGACTCCCTCGACGAGGAGGTGCGATTTCATCTCGATGCCTACGCCGAGGACCTGATTCGATCCGGGCTGCCCAGACGGGAGGCGTTGCGGCGCGCCCGGATCCACTTCGGCAGCGTCGAAGGAATGAAGGACAACTGCCGGCAGGCGCGCGGCCTGCGGCTGGCCGACGAAGTCGCGCGCGACATGAAGCACGCCGGTCGCTTCCTGCGCCGCAACCCCGGATTCGCCGGAGTCGCGATCGCGACGCTCGGACTGAGCATCGGGGCCACGGTGCTGGTGTTCAGCCTCATCGATGCGTGGCTGTTCCGACCCCTGAACTTCCCGGAGCCCGACCGGCTCACCATCAGCGTCTACGCCACCAGGGAGCGGCCCTCCGAGCCGGCGGTGTTCGTGCTCTACCGCGACTACCTGAGCTGGAAAGCACGCAGCCGATCGTTCGAATCGATGTCCGCCGTGTTTCCCCGCACGTATCTCATGGGCGATGTCGCTGACATCGGCACCGCCGAGGGCCTGGTGGTGACCGGGGAGTTCTTCCGGACGCTGGGCGGGTCACCTCGGCTGGGCCGGACGTTCTCCCAAGGGGGCGAGACTGGCGCGGCGGTCACGGTGCTGAGCCACGGACTGTGGGAGCGCCGGTTCGGGGCGTCCGAAACGGTCATCGGGACGTCGGTCACGCTCAACGACGTGCCTCATGAAGTCATCGGCGTCATGCCGCCCGAGTTCGAGTTGCGGATGCTGGACCAGGCGACCGGGTTCGAGCTGTGGACGCTGTTCCGGCCCGGAGAGCCGGGATACACGCCGAGCGGCACGGGCGGCGTCGCCGTGCTCGGTCGCCTTCGTTTCGGAACGTCGATCGCGGCCGCGCAGCGGGAGCTGACGGGGATACACCGGGCCAGCGAATCGGTTTACGCGCGCAACGCCGCGGACTTCGACGTGCTGGTCGCGTCGCTGCAGGCGGACAACACGCGGACCGTCCGGCTGACGCTGGTCATCGTGGCCGGCGCGGTGGGATGCCTGCTGCTGATCGCCTGCATGAACATCGCCGCGTTGTGGCTGGGACGCGCGCCGGGCCGGACGCGTGAGGCGGCGGTTCGGGTAGCTCTCGGGGCCGGCCGCATGCGCCTGATCGGACAGTCTCTCGCGGAGAGCCTGCTCCTGGCGTGCATCGGCGGGGCCTGCGGCCTCGGGTTGGCAATGGTTGCCGTCCGTCTGTTCACGGCGTGGAATCCGCTCGGCGTGCTGCCGGCCGCGCCGATCGGAATCGACGTGCGGTCCCTGGTCTTTGCCAGCGTGGTGACGGGTGCGGCGGCCCTGATTAGCGGTATCGCGCCCGCCTTGCGCGCGGCGGCGACGGATCCCAACGAAGCGTTGCGGGCCGGCGGCGATCGCGGGTCGTCGACCGCGTTCGGGCGCTGGAGCCAGACCGGAATGCTCGCGGCCCAGGTGGCGGCGTCCGTCGTGCTGCTCGTCGCCGTGGTCCTGCTTGTCCGTTCGTTCGGGCGCCTGCAGGACGAGCCGCTGGGCTTCGATGTCTCGAACATCACCGTCGCGAGCCTGGCGCTGCCCACTGCGGAGTTCGATTCGGCGGACGATCGGCACGCGTTCTTCGAGCGGCTGGCCGAGCGACTCAGCACCCTTCCCGCCGTGCGGCGGACGACGGCCTCGACCGCGCCGTTGCTGTCGAGCGGCGTGCCGGCGCTTGTGCAAACGCGCACCAGCGATGACGAGACGGCGTTACGTGTCCCGGTTCAGGACGTTACGCTCGGTTACTTCGCCACCCTCGGTATTCCGTTGTCCGCCGGTCGATTGTTCGACGTCAGCGACGAACCGGATGCCCCGCCGGTGGCGATCCTCAACGAGAGCGCGGCGCGCCTGCTCTTCGGCTCGCCGGCGGATGCGCTCGGCCGCCGGATCCGCATCGCCGATGACACCTGGCGGGACGTGGCGGGCGTCGTGGGCGACACCCGCTCGGCGTTCTTCAACACCTTGGAGTGGGTGACCAATCCGGTGATCTATCTCCCGGCGCGGCAGGCCTTCGACGCGATCCGGGATCCGACGATCCGCAGCTTCGCGCTCCATCTGCAGATCGAGTCGGACACGCCGCTGTCGATGGCTGAAGTACGTCGCGCCATGGCGGGTCTGAGCACGCAGGTGGTGGTCACCCAGACCCGTCCGGCAGCCGACGTGGTCGCGACCGCCCTCAGGCAACCGGCGTTCCGCATGTGGCTGCTGGGGTGGTTCGCCGTCGTGAGCCTCGCGCTGGCTGCGATCGGGGTCTACGGCAGCGTGTCCCAGGGCATCGCGCACCGCACGCGGGAAATCGGCATACGCCTCGCCCTGGGGGCCGCCCCGTGCCGGGTACGAGTCGCCGTGACGTCCCGGACGCTGCTCACCGTCGCCCTGGGCGCGATCGGCGGCTGCGCTGCCGCGATGGTCCTGGGTGCCGCGCTCGAGGCCGTGCTGTACGGCGTCCGTCCCGGCGACCTCGTGTCGTTCACGGCGGCCCTCGCGGCCCTGCTGACCGTTGCCACCGGCGCGGCCTTCGCCGCCGCGTTGCGGGCCACCCGCATCAGTCCCGTCGACGTGCTTCGCGGCAACTGACGTCATTCGGGCATCGAGCGCCTTGCTCCGCCGCGGGGCTGACTCATGTCACGACGGTCGACTGGCCTCTCGCCGCCCACTACGCCGCGGTCTTCCGGAAGGAGAGGTGACGCGAAGACCCGCTGCTCAGGGAGGGCGCAACGGGGGAAGACCTGTAGAATCGCGAGCGAGAATGCCACGAGCCTCGAGGAACGGCAGGCGTTGCGCGCCAGCTTCAAGGAGCGCGATCGACACGCCGAACCGCCCGCTCTGGCCCCGGCTGAAGCATTCGACGACACCCGGCCGGACGAGGAGTTCCGAGAGCGTTTCCACCCCGACCACGATCTGAGTCAACTCGGGAGCCGGCGGCGCAAGCCCAAGCATGCCGAGAACGCGGCGGAACAGATTCTCGACGCTCCCGCTCGGAGCCGTTCGAGTTCGCCTGAACCGCGCGGCCGCTGGGAGGGCGACCGACTTCGGCGAGAGTCACCTCGCTCTGCTCAAGGGCGAGCCCTCGGCAAGGCACTGGCGGAGGCCTCGTCGGCGCTGGCCACCGTCCAGACGTTGCTGGCCCCGGTGTGCTTGATCCGTCCTCCCACGTCTCGTGCCCGAACTCACCCGGCTGCGGGATGGTGTTGAAGCGCCACTTCAACTGTCCGGTGACGGCGTCGTAGCCGCGGATGTAGCCCGGCGCCTGGTCCCGCCGGTCGAACTGGTCGATCGTGAAGATGCCGACGATGACCGTGTCGCGGCAGATGAGCGGCGCCGCCGTCCAGCGGTACTCCTCGAGATTCGGCACGCCGGCCGTCAGGTCGACCTTGCCGCCGGTCCCGAACTCCCGCAGCGGGTCGTCGGCCCCTGCGTGAAGGGCCACGAGTTGCTCGCCGCTCACGAGGAAAACCCGCTCGTCGTCGCGCTCCGGATCCTGCCAGTACCCGACGCCGCGGGTCGCTCCCCCGCGCGGCCGCCCGGCGCCGTCCTCGAGCGCCCGGTAGACCACGC
This sequence comes from Vicinamibacterales bacterium, assembly GCA_964291605.2. Taxonomy (GTDB): domain Bacteria; phylum Acidobacteriota; class Vicinamibacteria; order Vicinamibacterales; family UBA8438; genus WTFV01. Next base: position 619,639 of record OZ219745.1, read on the forward strand.
AGTCTCGCCCATGGCGGGGTCGATGGCCGCCGTCTGGCCCCGGGCACCCCCAGGCGAACCTGCCGCTCACCGTTCACCCGAATTTGCGGGCGGAGCAAGCCCGCGGGCCCATGATTGGCGCGATGTGGGGACTTGGTTCAGGGAGCGTGCCGGTGCAATTCGCGGTACGCGAGTGCTCGGCCGACGGCCGTAGTCATGCGAAGGACTCGAAACACGAACAGGCTCAACAACGTCACGAGGCCCCCCCCACACTTCTTCCCTAATGCGGTTCGACGCGATCCGATGAACGAGCTGGCGTTCCAGAGATGCGCGCGTCATGCCGGCGCACGTCGTCGAACAACGCCGTCCATGATGGCGATACACGCTCCGGAGTGTCATGACATTTGTCACCCCAGCCGGATGACACCTTGCACTACTGAAAACCGAGCTGGACTTGTACCGTTACTTGCTGGTGTTGAAGCCGGCCGTCACGAAGTCGGTACTGGCGCCGAACGGGCGCTCTCGCGCCTTTGCGGTCTTGCTCAGCGTGTCGATTCAGGTGTTGTCGCGTCAGCGGCAGGAGGGGAAGACGACCGTGGAGGGGCACTCCATGAAGCGCGGCGTGTCGCAGGAGCAGCGGTGTTGACCATCGCGCTGGGATCGTGTCTTGTGCAGCCCGACCGAGCGCCGGTTGGGCGCCGGACGAGGCGGTGCAAGAGGAGAGCTTCGTGATCGTCGCCGTGAAGATCTTCGACAGGGAGGGTTTCCGAGGCCAGGACGGATGGGTCGAGGATGGCCGCATCCGCGCCCCCGGGCAAGCGCTGAATCTTCCCGACGGCTTGGCTCGTGTCGACGGGCGCGGGCGGGCGCTGATGCCCGGGCTGATCGACTCCCACATGCACACGTTCAGCACTACCCTCAACGACGCGTTTCGCTTCGGGGTGACGTCCGTGCTCGACCAGTGTACCGACCCGGCACTCGCCGCCTCGAAGCGGGCGGCGCGCGTGCCCCAGGCCCGCGGCGACAAGGCGGACCTTGTCAACGCCGGCATGCTGGCGACCGCTGCGGGCGGGCACGGCACGCAGTTCGGGACGGGCATGGCGGTGGAGCCGGTGCGCGGGCTCGACGAGGAGACCTCGGCGCCCGCGGCGCCCGAGACCACGCTGGTCTCCGACTTCGAGGATCGGACCGGCGCCAGCTTCGGGGCCGGGTGGCCGGTGACGGCGGATCGGATACGCGGCGGCTCGTCCACCGCCAACCTGTCGGCTCCGCAGGGGGCGCTACGGGTGGAAGGAGAGGTCGTTTCGGGTGCGTTCCCGTGGTCGGGCGCCATCTACTTCCCCGGCCCGCAGCCGATGCAGCCGGTCGACTTCTCCTGCCGGGAGGTAGTGCGCTTCAGGACCCGTGGCGACGGCCGAACCTACGTGGTGATGCTGTTCGACGGCAGCGATGCGGGCGTGCCGCTCGGCGTGCCGTTCACGGCCCCCGAGGTCCGGACGGAGGTCGAGATCCCGCTCGCGCGCTTCCCGACCGCGACGCCGCGCCTCATCGGAGGCCTGTCCTCCGTAGCGTCCATAGTTCCGGGCACGTACGCTTTCGAGCTCGACGACGTGGAGATTCGGTAAAGGTGGGCACCGGAGACCTCCGTGCGGCGGATGCGGTGCGCGCTCTGAACCGGTGGCTCTTACCGCCGCGCCTGCAGCACAGTTGGCTGCCATATCTCTGGCTGTTCTGGCTGTTCGGCTTCTTTCAGAAGTGGTTCGTCGTTCCGATCGAGCCGGTCGAACTCACGCTCGCCCTATGCACGGTGGCGGTGTTCCTGCCCTTGTACTTCAATGGCTACTGGCGCACGGGGCGCCGCCTCTTGGTAACAGTTGCCGGGTGCTTGCTGATCGGCATCGTGTGGTTGCCCTTCAACACCGGAGCGATGCCCTTCTTCGGGTACGGAAGCGCGTTTGTCGGGCGCGCGGCTCGGCCACGGCAGGCATTCATGTATCTGGCGGGGATCGTACTTCTAGTTGCCTCGGAGTCGCTGCTTCTGGGCATGCCCCCGGACTTCTTGCTGTTTGGCCCTGTGGTCTGCCTGGTGATCGGTGCGGCGACAGTCCATTTCGCGGAGGCGAGCCGGCAGGAGAGCGCGCTGAAGCTGTCGCAGGCCGAGGTGCGCCGTCTCGCGACCGTGGCCGAACGTGAACGGATTTCGCGCGACCTCCACGACCTGCTCGGCCACACGCTGTCGATAGTCGCCATCAAGGCGGAGCTTGCGGCGAAGCTCATAGCCCGGGGCGACGACCGGGCGAAACAGGAGATTCGCGATGTCGAATCCGTCACGCGCGGCGCGTTGCGCCAAGTGCGCGAAGCGGTCGTCGGCTTTCGGCGCCCGGACATGGACGGCGAGTTGGCCAACGCCCGTCTCGCCTGCGAGGCGAGGGGGATCGGGTTGGTGGTCGACCGCCCCGTGATGGATCTGCCGGCGGAGCAGGAGGCAGTGCTGGCGATGTGCCTGCGCGAGGCAATCACGAACGTCGTTCGCCACTCCGACGCTTGTCGCTGCCGCGTCAGCCTTGCCCGCGACGGTTCGTGGATCCGTCTCACCGTCGCCGACGACGGGCGAAGCGGGGCCATCCGGGAGGGCGCAGGCCTCACCGGGATGCGGGAACGGGTCGAGGGGGCCGGGGGGAAGATGACGATTGGCTCGGCGCGTGGCGTGACCCTTACGGTCCGGGTCCCGGTCGACACCGAGCTGTCGAGGCCCGTGCTGCCGGCGTCGGGGAAGGAGGTGGCATGATCCGCGTCCTTATCGCCGAGGACCAGGCGATGGTGCTCGGGGCGCTGTGCGCATTGCTCGAGCTCGAGCAGGACATCGAGGTGCTCGCACGGGCGCGGGATGGTGAGGAGGCGTTGGGTCTGGCGGAGCGATTGCAGCCCGATGTCGTGCTCGCCGACATCGAGATGCCGCGGATGGGTGGGCTCGAGCTGGCGTCGAGGCTGGTCGAGCGCGGCATGCGCGTGATCATCCTCACCACCTTCGCGCGTCCTGGATATCTGCGCCGGGCGCTCGACGCCGGGGTGCACGGCTACCTGCTGAAGGACGCACCGGCCGACGAACTCGCGCGGGCGGTGCGCGAAGTGCAGGCGGGCCGGCGCGCTATCGCACCGGAGTTGGCCACTGGGGCTTGGTACGAGACCGATCCGCTGACCGACCGCGAGCGTCAGGTGTTGCGGCTCGCTGGCGACGGCGTGTCGGGGGCCGGCATCGCGTCGAACCTCGGCCTGTCGGAAGGGACGGTCCGTAACTACCTTTCGGAAGCTATCGGCAAGCTCGGCGCATCGAACCGGGTCGAGGCCGCGCGCGTCGCGCGGCGGCGAGGATGGCTCTGATGCGCCTTCGCGTTGCCTGCGCTCGCACTCTCCCCCGGCACCGGCTGCCCGATCGAGGGGTCGTCGCTGGCCGCGCTTGCCGCGTTACAGGTCGAGCCCAACGGTCGAAGGACGGGGCGCGAGTGGGCAGGACGATGCGGGGTTCTACGACTGCGCGTGATCACGATCTGCGGGGTCCGCGAAGGCGGGCGCACATGGAGCTGTTCGCGGTGCAGATCATGGCGGCAGCAGAAGCCGGGACGGTCCACTGGCATAGAGGTGCTGTCGGCGCTGCCCGCTCCGGTACCGCTGGTGATTAATCGACTCGGTCTTCCGATGGACTCATCTTCCCAACGAGAATGGAGCGTCCATGAAGCCCAGGCCAGTTCAGGCACGTAGATCTGATATGAGCTTCCAGTACGTCTTGAACCACCCGGGGTGGATCTCGCTGCATCCGATTCGCCTCGTCGTTGTGGTTGGGCTTATCGTTGTTGGTTCGACGCTGTCGGCGGTGGCGCGTGCACAACTCCGTGACTCCACGTTCGCCGCAGCAATAGCCAGAGCCGCGCTTCAGGCTGGACAGAACGCTCAGGCGACAAGCCGGTTCGATCTGACGCTCGCCGACGCCGTTCAGCGGGCCCTGGAACGCAACCGCCAGATTGCTGTCCAGCGTATCAGTCCGCTCGTGCGTGACATGCAGGTCGCCACGGCCAACGCCGCGTTCCTGCCCTTGGCCTCATCCGGCTTCGGTCTCAACCAAGCCACTCAACCGAGCCGCTCGCTACTCGACGGCGGCGGGCTCCGTGGCGCACCCATCGTCAATGACCAGGGTAGCTACGATGTCGGTTTGGGCCAGCAGGTCAAGTGGGGCGGTGGACGATACGACCTGACCTGGAACAGCAACCGCCAGGAGTCGACCAACACCTTCACGAACTTCAACCCGAGCCTCGCCGCAACCATGAGTTTCACCTACACGCAGCCGTTGCTCCGGGGATTCCGAACCGACACTGCGCGAACGCAACTGGTCGTTTCCCGCATCAACCGTGATATCTCCGACATCGATCTTGAGGAGACCATCGTCAACACACTGACTGACGTTCGGCTGGCGTACTGGGAATTGGTCCATGCGCTCGCGGCCGTCGACGTGCAGCAGCAGTCGCTCGCGCTGGCGGAACAGCTCGTGCGCGACAACCGTGCGCGGGTCGAGATCGGCATGGTGGGGGCAATCGAGGTAGTGCAGGCACAGGCCGAAGCCGCGCTGCGGCGGCAGTCGCTGGCCGAGGCCGTGCGGATGCGGGAGACGAACGAACTGGCCCTCAAACAGCTGATTGTCACCGGCAGAGGGGACGAGCTGTGGAACGCGGAGATCAACCCGACGGATCAGCCGCGAAGAGACGCGATCCAGATCGATCTGGAGGCGGCAATCCGAGCGGCGCTCGACCGGCGCACCGACATTTCCCGTGCGCGGCGGCAGATCGCCATCAACAACGCAACGGTCGCGAACCTCCGCGATAACACGCTTCCTGCGCTCGATCTGATCGGAAGCTATCAATTGACCGGCCAAGGGGGTCCCCGACTGGTGCCTTCCGGAACCTCGTTCGAAGAGATCCTGGGGGGTACGGGAAACGTGTTGCCAGGCGGCTACGGGGACGCGATAGACGACATCATCGCCGCGGACTATCCGATCTGGAGCATCCAGATACAGATGACCTATCCACTCGGTCGGAGCGTGGACGAGACTGCCTACGAGCAGGCGCGGCTGGAGCTTCGGCAGAACGAGGCTCAGCTGGAGTGGATCGAACTCCAGGTCGCCGCCGAGGTCACCAACGCCGCGCTACAGATAGACGCGTTTCAGGAGAGCATCCAGGCTGCCACCGCGGCGCGGAAGCTTGCGGAGGAACAACTTCGCGCAGAGGAAACCAGGTTCGAGGTCGGGCTGTCGACCAACTACCTGGTCGTCCAGATGCAACGCGAGCTTGCGGCTGCCCAGGAGTTGGAGTTGCGGGCGGTCCTCGACTACCAGCGGGCGACAATCGAATTCGACCGCGCCCAACGCGCCTCGCGCGGCAGCGCGGGCATAACGGTCGTCGTCCGTGGGCAGTAGAGGCTCCTGTCGAAGCCGGAGCATGCGTCGGACGCCGCCGCAGACACGCCTTACATCTGGCGCGTCAACGGGGGTTGGCTCTGAACTGCCAATGTGTGCGCTGCCCACGTGATTGAGGAGACCTTCATCAACACGATCTCCGACGTCCGCTTGGCTTGTGGGAACTTGGTCTATGCGCGGGCTGTCGTCGGCGTGCAACAGGACGCGCCGGGGCCAACCGAGCAACTCGTTTGGGACACCGCGCTCGTGTCGAGGTCGGCACATCATCATGACAGCGTCACTCGACGAGTTGAAGATCGACCGGTCGGGGAACGGCCGGATCTGAGTAGCGCGGATCGTCTGGCTGGTAGTGATCCTCGCGGTAGCGGGCGCCGGGGGGACCGCGGGCTGGCGCTGGTGGGAGGAGGCCCGGATTCCGATCGTGCGGACGGCCGCCGTGCGGCAGACGGTGCCGGCCGACGGCCGGCCGACGGTCCTGAACGCCTCCGGCTACGTTACGGCGCGCCTGCAGTCGACCGTCTCGTCCGAGGTCACTGGTCGGATCTTCGAAGTGCTCGTCGAGGAAGGGATGGCCGTCACCGAGGGCCAGGTCCTGGCCCGGCTCGACGACACCACGGAGCGCTCGTACCTGGCCCTGGCCGAGGCGCAACTCGCCGCCGCGCGGGGCGCCCTGGCCGAGCTGGAGGTGCGCTACGAAGAGGCCCGGCTCGACCTCGACCGCCAGCGCCGGCTTCTGGATCAGCGCCTGATCGGACAGGCGGACCTCGACGCGGCGCAGGCCGAGGCCGACTCGCTCCGGGCTCGCATTGCCAATCAGCGCGAGCAGGTTGTCGTTGCCGAGCGCGAGATCGACATGCGGTGGACGGCGCTGGAGGACACCGTCATCCGCGCGCCGTTCAGCGGCGTCGCCATCTCGAAGGACGCACAGCCGGGCGAGATGATCTCGCCGGTCAGCGCCGGCGGCGGCTTCACGCGGACCGGCGTCTGCACCATCGTCGACATGTCGTCGTTGGAGATCGAGGTCGACGTCAACGAGAGCTACATCAATCGCGTCTCGCCGAGTCAACGGGTCGTGGCCACGCTGGACGCCTACCCCGACTGGGAGATACCGGCCAGCGTCATCACGACGATCCCCGCCGCCGACCGGCAGCGTGCGACGGTCCTGGTGCGCATCGCGTTCGACGAGCTGGGCGACCCCCGGATCCTACCGCACATGGGGGTGAACGTGGCGTTTCTCGAGACCGGGCCGCCGCCGGACGAGGCGGTCGTGGACGTGGCTCCCCGGCTGTGGATTCCGTCCGAGGCTTTGCGAAGCGACGGCGAGACGCAACTGGTCTTCGTGGTGCGGGGCGACACGGTGGAGCGGCGGGCGGTCACCATCGGTCTGGTGGACGGTGGCGATGTCGAGGTGCTGGCCGGCGTCTCGGTGGGGGAGCGTGTCGTGGTCGAGGGGTCGCCGGCGCCGGCCGACGGCGACCGTGTCGTGACTGATTGACGTCGGATCCGCCGGCCGGCGAGGAGCCTGTAGTGACTCGGATCTTCGGCGTGTAGAACACGCGAACCATGAGCAGGTCGGGTCGTGAGGTCGACATAGAGCGGCCTGACCTACGGCGGGAGACCGACTAGCGGAGGCGCACGGATGAGTGAGAACGGAGCTTTGGTGCGGGTCCGGAACCTACACAAGGTGTTCCGGCGCGGGGCGGAGCGGATCGACGTCCTGCAGGGGGTTACCCTCGACCTGCCGGCGGGGGATTTCCTGGCCCTGATGGGACCCTCCGGGTCCGGCAAGACCACCTTGCTCAACCTGCTCGGCGGCCTCGATGCCCCGACCGAGGGCGAGGTCGTCGTCGGGAGCGACCGCATCGACCGCATGGCCGGAGGCAGGCTGGCCGGCTGGCGAGCGCGGCACGTCGGGTTCGTCTTCCAGTTCTACAACCTGCTGCCGGTACTGACGGCCGAGAAGAACGTCGAGCTGCCGCTGCTGCTGACGCCGCTTTCGCGTCGCGAGAGACGCCGGCACGTCTCCACGGCCCTGGAGGTCGTCGGCCTGTCGGATCGAGCCAAGCACTACCCGCGCCAGCTCTCCGGTGGCCAGGAGCAGCGGGTCGGCATCGCGCGCGCCATCGTCACGGACCCGACGCTGCTGCTGTGCGACGAGCCCACCGGAGATCTCGACCGGAAGTCGGGCGACGAGATCCTCGACCTGCTGCAGGCGCTCAACGCCGAGCACGGCAAGACCATCGTCATGGTGACGCACGACGCCCGCGCCGCCGCCCGCGCCCGGCGGACGCTGCATCTGAACAGGGGTGTGCTCGCCAAGGAGCCCGAGTCATGAAATTCCTGCCACTCGTCTGGAAGAACCTGTTCCGGCGCAAGGCGCGGACCCTCTTCACGGTGCTGTCTATCGTCGTGGCGTTCGTGCTGTTCGCCTACCTGGCCGCGATCCGGGTAGCGTTCGGCACCGGCGTCTCGGTCGCCGGCGCCGGCCGCATGCTCGTCATCCACAAGGTGTCGCTCTTCCAGCCGCTCCCGGAGAGCTACCTCGGCCGCATCGCCGCCGTTGACGGGGTGGCGGACATCAGCCACATGTCCTGGTTCGGGGGCATCTACCAGGATCCGCGCAACCGCTTCGCGCAGTTCGCGGTCGACCCGGAGAGCTACCTGCGCCTCTACCCCGAGATCATGCTTGGCGACGCCGAGCGCGAGGCGTGGCTGCGCAACCGCACAGGCGCGATCGTCGGGCGCACGACGGCCGACCGGTTCGGCTGGGAAGTGGGCGACCGGATCCCACTGCAGGGCACGATCTTCCGCACCCGTAGCGGCCCGACCTGGGAGTTCACCATCGACGGGATCTACGAAGCGGGCCAGGAAGGTTACGACACCTCCACGTTCTACTTCCATCACGAGTACCTGATGGGGGCCAACGCGGAGGGTGTGCGCTTCGTGGGCCAGTACGTGATCCGCGTCGACGATCCGGCGCAGTCGGCGGACGTGGCGGCGGCCATCGACACCCGCTTCGCCAACTCGCCGGCAGAGACGCAGACCTCTACGGAGCAGGCATTCCTGCAGGCGTTCGCCGACCAGATCGGCAACATCGGCGCCATCGTGACCGCGATAACGGCCGCGGTCTTCTTCACCATCCTGGTCATCGCCGCCAACACGATGGCGCAGTCGATACGCGAGCGGACGAACGAGCTGGCGGTTCTGAAGACGCTCGGCTTCACCGACCGCCGGCTGCTGGTGCTCGTGCTGATCGAGTCGCTCGCCCTGGCCGTCACTGGCGGGGCCGCCGGGCTCGGCATCGGCTCCCTGCTGGTCGGGCTGGGTGCGCCGGCTGGCGACTTTCTGGCAGTGTTCTTTATCCCGACGCGCGATCTCGTAATCGGCGGCGCGATCGTCGTTCTGCTCGGGTTCGCGGCCGGGGCAGTTCCGGCGCTGCTGGCGACGCGACTCCGGATCGTCGATGCGCTGCGCAAGGTGTAGTAGACGATGCGATTCCTCACTCAGGTGTTCGCGGTCACGCTGCTCACGCTGCGTACGTTGCCCCAGCGGACCGGCTCGTCGGTCGTCGCGGTGATCGGCGTGACCGGGGTGGTCATCGTCTTCGTGGCGGTGCTCTCCATCGCCGAGGGGTTCCGGGCCGCGCTCACCGGCGCCGGCTCTCCGGACACGGCGATCGTCATGCGCGGCGGGAGCGACAGCGAGTTGAGCAGCGGCATTACGCTCGCCACCACCCGCATCGTCAAGGACGCGCCCGGCGTGCAGCGGAGCGACGGCGGCCCGATTGCCTCGGCCGAGCTGTTCGTGGTCGTGGACGTGCCCAAGCGGAGCACGGGATCGCCGGCCAACGTGCCGTTGCGCGGCGTGGAGCCGGCTGCGTTCCGCGTCCGCGACGAGATCCGCATCGTCGAGGGCCGCATCTTCCGGCCCGGCACCAACGAGATCATCGTCGGCCGCAGCGCGGTCAACCAGTTCGCGGGCATCGACCTCGGCTCGACCCAGCGCTGGGGCGAGAGCACCTGGGAGGTGGTCGGCATCTTCGAGGCGGACGGCACCATCGCCGAGTCGGAGATCTGGTGCGACGCCCGCGTGCTGCAGCCCGCCTACCGGCGCGGCGACACGTTCCAGTCGGTCTACGCGAAGCTCGACTCGGCAGGCGACTTCGAGCCGTTCAAGGACGCGCTGACGGCCGATCCGCGGCTGGACGTGATGGTCGAGCGCGAGGACGACTACTACCTGGGTCAGTCCGAGGCGATCACCGGCATCATCACCGGCATCGGCACCGTGATCGCGTTGCTGATGGGCATCGGCGCCGTGTTCGGGGGCATCAACACGATGTACACCGCCGTCGCGGCCCGGACGCGCGAGATCGCGACGCTGCGCGCCCTCGGTTTCGGCGGCATGCCGGTGGTCATCTCGGTGATGGTCGAGTCGGTCCTGCTCTGCGTGACCGGCGGCGTCATGGGGGGGCTGCTCGCCTACGTCGGCTTCAACGGCTACCAGACCGCCACCATCAACTGGCAGACCTTCAGCCAGGTGGCGTTCGCCTTCGCGGTAACCCCGGCGCTGCTCGTCCAGGGCATCGTGTGGGCGGTCGTGATGGGTTTCCTCGGCGGGCTCTTCCCCGCCATCCGGGCGGCGCGACTGCCGGTAGCGACGGCGCTGCGGGAGTTGTGAGCCAGACAGGTCAATCCTGGACCATCAACGCCGGAACACCTCGGGTTATGGGGAGGCTGGATTGCTGGATTCGAAGCCCGCGCTGCGGTGGGGTTGGCTACTCCATCGAGATGGAACCCGACGCTGACCGCCCAACCGGCTTGGTCGCCCAGCCAACGGCAGGGCAAAACGACGGAAGGTGATCGGCCCAGGAACCGTTGTGCCCTCGTCCGGGCAGCCCGGCAAGGGTTCGCTTGACATCCCATGGGGACGTGAGACTCTCGCGCCCGATTCGAGCGCCAATTCTGCATGGTGGCGAGTGCGATTTTCGTGGCTTCGGCACCAAGAACCGCGAACGAAGGAGCATCCTCCCCCGCGACGTCCGAACACGGGCCATCACGACGGCGGCCATCCGACGACCGGGTAGCCGCTCAAGGCGCGCCAGAACAGTATGGCGCCCGCCAGGACGTAGAGCGCCGAGATCGCGAAGACGAGGCGTACAGCGGACGCCGCAGAGCGCCGGCCGCCTCGCCGGCTCGCGAGGAAACCCACGAACGGCAGCAGCTGGAACGCATGCAACCCCACCAGGTGAGCGGCGCGCAGGTCACCCGCCTCGGTGCTCCAGTTCGTGAGCGGCAGGCCGGGCCCGCCGTCCGGCGCGCCGACCGTGTGCGTACCGTGCTCGATCATGACGCCGCCCGCCGCGCTGCCGAGCAGAAACACCAGGATTCCCAGGCGAATGCCCCAAAGATACGGCCTCGCCACGCTCGGGGTGCTCCGCGCGCAGAACAGGTAGAGCAGCAGCGCCATCGCCAGGGTGTTGATCACGATCAACACGCCCATCAGGGCGAAGACCGAGGCATCGAAGGGGGTGTCGAAGTTTGAAGTGGGACCGTGTGCCGCGGGCCGCTTGCATCACGACCGCGCCGATTTCGCCGATCTGGACGACGGCGAGGCTCCAGCGGATGGTGCCGCGCAGTGGTCGCCCGGCCGGCACGTGCGGCATCAGCCAGGCGGCCGTCCACAGGAAAACCGCCACCGACACACAGAACTTGAACGGCTTCAGCCAGCGATCGACGCCGAGGATCTCGCAGTCGTCCAGCGGCATGGCCCCCAGCAGCACGAGACCCTGCGCGGCGATGAGACATCCCGTCGAGGCCAGCACCGCGTCGCGGCGCACAAGCTCGATGAAGAGCCTTTCGCATGCTCGAAATGCATCCCCGCTACTGGTAGCGGAACGTCCGCGCCGCCGCGGCGCCGCAGACCAGCGCGCCGGTCGCCAGAGCGATGACGTGGGGAATCGCGGCCGCCGGGCCGTAGCCGAAGTTCACCAGCATGTGGAGCGCGTCCATCGTCCAGCCGCTGGGGAGGAAAGCCGCGAGCGATTGCATCCAGTCGGGCGCGATCTCGATCGGCCACCAGCAGCCCCCGAGCGCGGCCAGCGCCATGGTGCCGATCACGCCCATGCCTTCCATCTGGCCCTTGCTGCGGGCGACGTTGGCCAGCAGCAGGGCGAGCGAGGCGTTGAAGGCGGCCCAGGCGAACAGGGTCGCTCCCACCATGCCGATCGCCGCGCCCCAGTCCATCCCGAACAGCACGCGGCCGACGAGCATCGCGAAGCCGATCTGCACCAGCCCGAGCGCCATGCGCGCCAGCCACTTGCCGGCCACGACCGACGCCGGGAGGATCGGGGCCGCGGCCAGGCGGCGCAGCAGGCCCTGCTCGCGCTCGATCACCAGTTGGACCGCGCCGCCCAGCAGCACGAGCATCGTGAACATGACCATCGTGCCCGGGATGGCCTGCGAGTAGCCGCTCGGCGGTATCTCGCGCCGGCCCGCCGTAGTGACCTGCAGCGTCATGTGGCGCGGGGTTGCGGCGAGGGCCTCGAACGCCGCGGGCGACGCCCCGCCGTCCTGGATCGAGGCGGCGACAAGGTCGGCCAGCACCGTGTAAACGGCGCGGCCCACGCGCAACTGGTCGTACTGCCGGTTGAGGTCCTCGCCGCGGCGTTCGAACTCGAGGACCGCCTGATGCCCGTCCAGGATGGAGGCGGTCAGGCCGTCGTAGCCGTCGGCCGGCGCGGGCAGCGTCAACCGGCGTGCGTACCGGGCAGCCTCCTCCGGAGACGCCCGCACCACGGCGAAGTTCTGATCCTCGAGCCGGCGCGTCAGCTCGTCCACCAGGAACCCGCCCTCCTCCGCGCCGACGAGGGCGAGAGAGTCGGGCCGATCGGGATCCGGGGTGCCGAACCCGCCCGTCACTGTGCCGAGGAAATAGAAGAAGACGATCGGCATCAGGAAGGTCCACAGGACCATCTCGCGCTCGCGGATCAGCAGCGCCAGGTCGCGCCCCGCGATGAATCGGACGTCCCGCCACGTCATCTCGTCACCTGCTCAACGCATCAGGAAGGCGCCGCGCAGCAGCCTCGCGCAGACCGCACCCGCGGCGAGGGTGGGCAGGCCGATGGCGAGCGCCGCCGTCAGCAGGCCCACGGCGTCCGGCGCGGCCGCCACGATCTCCTTCAGGCGAACGACCGCGATCCCGTTCGGCGTCCAGCGCCCGACGGCCGCCATCCAGGCGGGCATCGCCTCGAATGGAAAGAACGAGCCGCCCAGCATCATGGTCGGAAACAGCACCAGCGTCGTCAGCACGTTGCCCGCCCGCTGGCTGGAAGCGACGAGCTGCAGCAGCACGAAATAGACGACCAGCGCCATGCCGGCGAACGTCGTCCACACAATCGCCAGCGGCGCGTGCGCCAGCGGCAGGTCGAAGAAGACCGCTCCGACCGCGACGCCGACCAGCCCGGCGGCGCCGACGAGCCCCGCGCCGGCCAGCAGCTTGCCGGCGAGGAAGGCGCCCATCGACGGGGGCGCGGACACCGCGCGGCGCAACGTCCCGAATCGCTTCTCCTCCCAGACGTCGCCGCTGAGGCCCTGCCCGATGAACAGGATCGACATGAAGATGATGCCGGGAAGCACGATGAGGCCCAGGTCGCCGAGAGTCGGCGCGCCCCGCGCGTCGGCGTCGTCGGGTGTGACGTGCTCGACGGTCAGCACCGGCGGCGACAGCGTGTCGTCGAGCTGCCGCAGGCGCGTGTTGATGGCCGTGCTCAGCTCGACGATCGTGTCGTTGGAGAAGAAGTCGCTCCCGGGAGGCGGACCGTCCGCGATGCGGCGGGCCGGCTCGCCGAACACGCGTTCGCCGTAGAATGCCGCCTCGACGACGATCTCGAGCGCCTCCTCGAGCATGCCGGGCAGAATCCGCTGGGCCGGATTCGTGACGAGCCGAATCCCGGCCGTCCCCTCCCCGAGGACCGCGTCCTGCAATCCCGCCGGCAGGATCAGCAGGGCGCTGGCGTCGCCGGCGTCGACGATGCGCCGGCCGTCGTCGCGATCCACGTGCGTGACGTCGAAGAGCTCCCCGAGCGGCCCCTGACCGGCGGCCCCGGCGAGCATGCCGCTGACGAACGAGTCGTCCTCGTCCGCCACCAGCAGCCGGCCGCGCGGCCCGGCGCCGTCGCCGCCGGAGCTCAGAGCCAGGACCATCCCGCCGATAACGAGCGGCAGCCCGAACCACATGACCAGGGCCAACGGGTCCGCGAGGCGGCGGCGCAGGTCCTTGACCGCCGTGATGCCGATGAAGCGCCCGTTCACTCGCGCAGCTCTCGTCCCGTCAGCTTGATGAACAGGCTCTCGAGGCTCGGCCGGCTCAGGGTGGTCTCGGCGACCTGCCCGCCCGCTTCGGTGATGGCGCCGAGAATCGACGGCAGGCGCCGCGGGGCCGAGCCGGCGGCCAGCAGCAGGGCGCCGGCCTCGATACTCACCGCCTCTACGTCGTCGAGCGTATCGACGGCGCGGCGCGCCGACTCCGGATCGAAGACGCCGGTCAGCCGCAGCAGGTCCCGCTCGCCGACCATCGCGCGCAACTCGTCGAGGGTGCCGGCGGCGAGCAGACGGCCGTGGTCCATGATCGCGAGCCGGTCGCACAGCTCCTGCGCCTCTTCCATATAGTGGCTGGTGTAGAGCACGCAGGTCCCCCCGGCCACCTCGGCGCGCACCAGATCGAGCAGCCGCACGCGGCTCTGCGGGTCGACGCCGACGGTCGGTTCGTCGAGCAGGAGCACGCGCGGCCGATGGACGATCCCGCAGCCGAAGTTCAGGCGGCGCTTCATGCCGCCGCTGTACTTCTTCACCGGCTCGCGCGCACGGTCGAGCAGGCCAATCAGCTCCAGCACCTCGCGCACCCGCCGCCGCAACTCCGGTCCGCGCAGGCCGTAGGCCGCCCCCCAGTACCCCAGGTTGTCGGCGGCGCTCAGGTCCTCGTAGAGCGCCAGCTCCTGCGGCACCACGCCGAGACAAGCCTTCGCCGCCCGCGGGTCGAGGGCCACGTCGTGCCCCAGCACGCGGACGCGGCCCGACGACGGGGGCAGCAGGCCGGAGATGCAGCCGATGGTGGTCGACTTCCCCGCCCCGTTGGGTCCGAGCAGACCGAATACGGCGCCGTCGACGGCGACCAGGCTGACGCCGTCGACGGCGACCAGGTCGCCGTAGCTCTTGTGCAGATCCTCGACCTCTATCAAGCCACTCTCCTGCCTGCTTCGACGCACGAGGCGGGCGCCGGGTTCACCACGCCGCGAATCTCGTCCAGGCGCGCCGGTGGGGAATCTGAGACGGCCTCTCTCGTCCACTTCCTGGGTCGTGAAGCAGGTCCAGATCGACTTCGTGGGATGATCTCTTCTGGCATCTGCATAAGCCCATAAAGATTCAATCATTTGCAGGGCAAGTCATGCTGACCCTGCGGCAGTGTTCGACGATCATCGCGTCGATGACCTTCCACAGGTGCGTTTCCGTACACTTCACAGGCTTCCCCGTCGGGGGTATTCCCATGAACGGGATGAACGGGCCCTTGTGGACACCGCCGTCCGCCTCCACCGCCATGGCGACCCAATGCTCGTTCGAGATCTCCGCGATGATCTTGTAGCGCACGCCGGAAAACGCCCTGCGGGCTGCCATCGTCCCCTTCAGCAGCCCGTCGCAGTCCGGCGTCTCCAGAATCGGCATGTGACCGACCAGATTCGGCGAGAGGATCTCTTCGCCGCCACGAGATTGCCGTTGCTCATAACCTCGCGAACCAGCCGTCGAACCGCGTCCCTGTTCTGTGCGCTCATGGGTGCACCCTCGAGCCCTGCCGAGCCGACCCTCGGGCAGCCACATCAGTACGCCGTCCGGTCGTCAAGCGCGAGGAGGGCGCGCCCACGGGGCGCGGCGCCGGGAGCTTGCGGCGCGTCCCCTGTCACTCGCTGCGCAACGCTGTGACCGGGTCGATTCGTCCGGCGCGCCGGGCCGGCCCCGCACAAGCTGCCGCAGACACCAGCGCGACGACACCGACCACCCCGAGCAGCGTTCCCGGATCGTCCGGAACGACGCCGTAGAGCAGGCTGGCTATCCCACGTCCGGCGACCGACGCGCCGCCGACGCCCAGAAACAGGCCGACGCTCGTCACGTAGCCGCCACGCGTCATGACGAAGGCCATCAACCGTCGGGGGGACGCTCCGAGCGCCGCCCGAATCGCCAGCTCACGACGACGCTCCGCAACAAGGCGCACCAGCAGGCCAACCAGGCCGACGAGCGCCACACTGAGCGACAGCACACCGAACCCCGCGACCAGCGCCAGCCGGAACCAGCGTTCGGGAATAGAACCCGCGATGGCCTGATCGAGTGGTCGCAGGTCCGGCGGCGGAGTTTCCGGGCCAACAGCCTGCGAAATGGCGCGTACCGCCGCACCGAGAGCGCTACCGGATCCGGAGGCCACCCTAACCACCAGGAACGTGACTCCCGTGGCTCGCGTGCTCCAAGGCACGTACAGCGCGGCCGGAGGAGGCGCTTCCAAGCCATCGTAACGGATGTCGGAGACGACGCCGACGACGCGCGGGTTCGACTTCAGCCCGACGAGCGGAGGTAGACGGAACGACAATTCCTGTCCGACCGCACCGCCGTCAGGAAACAGGAAGGATGCGGCAGACTCGCTCAGCACGATACTCGATGCGTCCTCGGCTGCGTCCCGATCTTCGATCCCACGACCAGCGAGGAGGCGCGCTCCGAGCGCTTCGAAGTAGCCCGGCGAGGCGGATCCGAGCTTCAGTAGTTGCGACCTCATGCCGTCGGGGGTCGAGATTGCGATACCGATTGACATCGGTGCCGCCGCGGGGGGCAGGTTGCTGCCAATCCCAGCGGCACTTACGCCAGGAAGCGCACGCACTCTATCGAGTAGTTCCGTGACATACGCGGCCCGTTCCGTGGAATCGAAAAGCAGCGTGTCCCGCAAGAGAAGCCGTGCCGACAGTGCGCCTGCGGTTTCGACGCCGGTCTCCTCGCCGAGGATCTCCACGACGGTCCGCATCAATAGACCACCGCTTGTCAGCAGAACGACCGCCAGCGCGATCTGGACGATGGCCAATACGGCCCGCGCGCCACCGAGGTGCGGCGAAGTAGCACGAGCGCCATGAAGCGACTCCGCCAGCGGTTGCCGGCACGCGCGCCACGCGGAAGCTGTTCCGCACAGCACCGCGACCATCAACGCCAACGCAGCACTCGTAGCGGCTGCGGAACCGTCGACGACGACCTCGTCGAGTCTGGGAACGAAACCGGCCGCTACTGCCTGAACAAGACGCAAGCCCATCACCGCGATGACGAACCCGATGGCCAGCCCCGCACCAGTGACGAGCAGGCTCTCCACTACGGCAGCTCGAACGATCCGCCCGGTGCCCGATCCGAGCGCGCGTCGCACTCCGAACTCCCGCCGCCGCGTGATTCCCCGATTGACGAAGAGGGCCGTGACATTGGCGCACGCCACAGCCAGCACGAGCAGACTACCGACGAGCATGGCCTGCAGAACCAGGCGTACGCGTCCCGTTACCGCATCTCCCAGGAGCGTGACCGTCGGCGGTGTCTCCCACGCCTCCCCCCTTATCTCGGTCTGCAGGCGCGCCGCATCATCCCTGAGTGCGGCCAGAGATGCCCCTGCACGCAGACGCACCAGCAACCGATAGTCGTCCGTCGCGACGGACAGACACTCGTGATCCTGCGGCTCGCAACGCGAGGGAGGCGCCGCAGCCCCGATCGGTGCCCAGGCAGCGACTCCAGGCGCGGGGAACTCCACGCCGCTCGGGACGACGGCCGCAACCAGGTGCGTTCGATCCCCGACGGTCAGCAGTCGGCCTCGCACTTCTCCTTGATCCGCCTGAAACCGCATCGCGAGCGACGGAGAGATGACCACGCTCCCGCTGGCCAGCGTCCGCCGGTCTACTTCGCCGACACTCGGTGCGACGCCAAGCACTTCGAAGAAGCCCGGCGTTACATAGGCCACGCGATCGATCAACACCTGCGCCCCATCGGAAATGGCCGCATCCTGCGTCCGATACGCCGTCGCCGCTGATGCAGTCCGGAATCCCCCGAGCCATGCATCCAGCTCGTGTCGACGCACCCCGTAGTCGCCGCCCTGGAAGTCACTCGTCGTGACAATCGCCAGACGGTTCGCTGACGGATACGGCAGCGGACGCCACAGCACACCACGTGTCAACGCGAACATTCCGGTATTGACGCCGAAGCCGATCGCAAGCAACAGCATCGCCGTCAAGGCGAATCCAGGCTCGCGACATATCGAGCGACAACTGAACCGGACGTCCGCAACGACACCACCGAGCGTCTCACGTGGCAACCGCCGTTCAGGCGACATCCTGTTCGTCCTTTCGCGTACAATGCCATCGACGAGCCAGCCTACGGACCCGGCAGCTTCGACTCGATCTCCAGCAACCGATCAAGAAACTCCTCGTGTCGACGGGCCAGATCGAGATTGCCCCGCGCCTCGTCCCACCTGCCCGCATTGAAGTACCCGAGGGCCGCGTTGTACGCCGAGGATGCACAAGACCGTCGTGCATCTTCAGCCGCGCGAACGGTTCTCTGCAACTGCTGACGGTCACGTTCACTCAATGTCGAGTCCGTCGCGCGCAATGCCGCCGCCATCTCGCGCAACCCCTTCTCCTCCTCCCCAAAACCATGTCCACGCCTCGCGAATCTGGACCCCACCGCCTGCCACAGCGCTCCTGGACTCGAACTTGACCCAGAGAGCATCTCGCCTCGCAATCAGCCGGGTCTGACGCGACAGCCGCCGTGAACTCGATTCCTGCATCCTCCAATCGCCCCTGCCGCAATGCAATGATCCCGGCCAGCTTCGATACCGCGACGTCGCTCCGGTACAGCCTCGCCCGTTCCACGTCCTGCAACGCAACATCCAGCATCTCGGCAGCCTGGTAGTTCCACGCCCTCCAGTACAAGGCGTCCCCCAGAAACCACTGACCGCGCCCTATGACCTCGCTCAGGATCCCGATCGCCTCACCGTGCTTCCCCAAGTCACTCAGAGTCTTGGTCTTTCCCAGCAATCCGGCCCGCAACGCCGGCATTGTATCGAGCGCCAACTCGTACTCTTCGAGGGAGGCGCCGTACTTCTCGTAGTCGAAGTGAATCCCGGCTCGAAGCAGAGCCGGCCCCGGCCAACCGCGCGGTGCGTGCTCCGGCCCCGCTACGGCGGACAGATGCTGTTCCGCCTCTTCAAGCCGCCGGCCGTCCAGTGCCATGCGTCCCAGAAAGAAATACGCCTCGCCGAACGCCGGTTCCGCTTCCAGCAGAGCGATCAACCTGGCACCGTCCGACTCGCAGAGCACAATCCGAAACACCACGAATCCGTAACCGGCGTACCGCTCCAGCAACCGCTCGCGCGCACATCCCGCGCGAGCTCTCCCGCACAGCCTGCTGCCACTTGCCGGCAGCGCGCCAGTACGATCCCGCTGGGAGTCCGGTGGTTGACATGCCGTACTTCTAACTCCATGGATGACGACGCCTCACGGGGATGATCGAGGATGATCGTCCAGTCCGGTCCAACACAATCCACGCGTCGATTTCGAACACGTGGAACTCCTGAACTTGGTCGGCGGGGCGGCACATGGAAATGCATACGACGACCACGTCCTCCTCGCTTTCGCCCAGAAGAAAATGGCTTCACATCCGACGCCGGGAGTCCGCACCGACCGCCACGCAGTGGCGTCATCGTCTGGAGCACCACGATGGGAGATGCCGCTGTCGGCGCATACGAACTGCGGATGCAGGCCCGCCAAACGGGCACTGGTCTACTGGAAATCACTCTGCCGCAGGGCAATCAACGGGTCGATCCGGCCGGCCCTGCGAGCAAGAAACCACCGAAGCGATCAGCGCCGCCTGGACGACGATGGCGACCACGACGACCGTAGGCGGATCGTACGAACTGACGCCGTAGGGGATGCCGGCCAAGCCCAAGACCGATCGGCACCCATCATCTTTCCCAGGATGACCGGCACAAGTCACCATCAGGCTCCTTCTGGTGACCAGCCGGACGAGCCTCCCGGGCGACGCGCCGACTGCGGCGCGGATGGCAAGTTCCTGACTTCGTTCCCCAACGGCCCTCGCCAGCGTTCCGAAGAGGTCGACTACGGCGAGAGCCAACGCGAGAGCGGCGAGCTGGCTCAGGGCACGGCGCACAGACCCGGGATAACGCGGCAAATCCGCGCGGGGCAGCCAACCGGGAGGGCGGCGGTGGTCCCGCCTCCGTCAGTCCTGACGCAGGGCGACGATAGGCTCGACCCGCATCGCGCGGCGCGCGGGGAGGTAGCACGCAGCCACGGCGACGGAGAGCAGCAATGCCGATCCGGCGGCGAAGGTCGCCGGATCGAGGGCGCCGACCCCGAACAGCAGGTTGCGGACGGCATAACCCACCCAGACGCCTCCGAGAAGTCCGAGCGCGACCCCCCCGCCGCTCAGCGCCAACCCCTCGCCGACGACCATCCGGAAGATGTTGCCGGTATCGGCGCCGACCGCCATGCGGATGGCGATCTCCTTGGTGCGGGTGGAGACCGCATACTGAATCAGTCCATAGATCCCGAGGGCCGCCATCAACAGCGCGGCTGCAGCGAACCCGACCACGATGGACGTCTGGAAGCCGCGCGGCGCGTAGAAGGCGCGCAGCCGAGACTCCAGGGTCGACACGCCGTACAGCGGCGCACGGGGGTCGATCCGGCGCACCGCCGCCTGTACCGTCGCCGCCATCGCCAACGGATCGTCGTGGTCGGTCCGAACAATCAGGAATCCGGACGCGGACGGGTTCTGGGCGACCGGCTCGAACATCTGCGGTATCGGCTCCGTCTCCAGCCCCTGGCGGCGCATGTCCTCGACCACGCCGACGACGGTCAACCAGGAGCCGACCGAATCCGCCGGGCCCCGCTTGAAGCGCCTCCCCACCGCATCGTCGCCCGGCCATAGCCGGCGCGCCAGCGCGTCGTTGACGATCACGACCCGCGGCGACTCGGGGCCGTCACGAGGAGTAAAGAGGCGTCCGTCGAGCAGACGCGTGCCGAGCGCCTGGAACAAACCGGCGCCGATCTCGTCGCTGCGGAACTGCAGACGTGCGGACACCGCCTCGCCGTCGCGTTCCGTGGTCAGCGTCCGTTCGGGACTGCTGCTGATGAAGGCGTCGCTGATGAAGCCGGCCCGCTCCACGCCGGGTATCGATTCGATCCGCTCCAGCACGCGGCGATACAAGCTCGCTCGCTGCGCGGGGGCCATGAGCGCCGGGGCGCCGATCTGCATCGCCAGGACCCGTTCGGGCCGGAAGCCGGGATCGACTCCCTCAACCTGCCACCAGCTTCGAACCAGGAGACCGGCACCCACCAGCAACATGATTGCCAGGGCCACCTCGGCCACCAGGAGCGATCGCCGGATGGTCCGGGCGGCCGTTCCGCCGCCGGCGCCTCGCAAGCTGGCGTCGCCAAAGGGCCGCAGGTGCCCGCGCCAGAGGAGCGCGGGTGCTATCCCGACCGCCGTCCCCGTCAGCAGGGACAGAACCAACGACCAGCCGAGCACGTCGGCATCCAAACGCGCCTCGTCGAGACGGGCCAGCTCGACCGCGCTCAGCGAACGAACGAGACCGAGGCCGAGCACCGCCAGCAACGTGCCGAGCACGCCGGCGCCTACCGCGAGCGTCACGCTCTCGGTCAGGTGTTGGCGCATGATCCGGGACGGGCTCGCGCCGAGGGCGGCTCGCAGGGCCACGTCCCGCGCACGGCCGAGGCTCCGCGCCAGCCAGAGGTTGGCGACGTTGACGGCCGCGATCAGCAGAACGCAAGTCACGGCGGCCATCAGCATCCACAGGGCCAGACGAGACTGCGATCCGACCACGTGACGACTCAGGGAAACCACTCGAACGCCGCGGTTTCTCTCGCCGACCGGCAGTTGCGCGTCGAGGCGGCGCGCAATCGTGCTCATCTCCGTCTGCGCCGCTTCGACGGTGACGTCCGGCCGCAGCCGTCCGATCACGAACCACGAGTCGCGCCCGCGGACCCTGCGGCGGGCCTCCCAGTCCGGAAACAGCGTGTGGGGCTCGAAGACGTCGGCATCGAGGCTCGCGAACCCGAACCCGTCGGGCAGCACGCCGATGATGCGTGACGCGTGTCCGTCGAGCTCGACGGACGCGCCGAGCGCGTCGAGCGAACCATCGAACCGGGCCTGCCAGAAGCGATGACTGACGACCGCGAGACGACGCCGCTCCGCCACCTCGTCCGCCGAGAAGCTCCGTCCGAGCAGCGGCTGCACGCCGAGCAACGGAAACAGGTTCGGCGACACCCTGGCCCCGCGAACCCGTTGCGTCTCACCAGCATACGTCAGCGTGAGCGCCACGCTGTCGAACGCCGCGATGTCTGTGAAACTCCGACTCTGGCGTCGCCACTCCTCGATGTTCCAGAAGGCGGACCGGTTCTCTCGAACATCCTGGCTCGGTGTCTCCGTCCATAGCATCACGAGCTCGTCCGGGGACCGGTACGGCAGCGGTTGGACCAGCACGGTGTTCAGCACGCTGAACATCACGACGTTGACGCCGATCGCCAGCGCCAGCGTGCCGGCCGCGACGGCGGTGAAGGTGAGGCTCCGGCGCATCATTCGGACCGCGCCGCGCAGGTCCTGGAGCAACCGCTCGGCGGAACCCCAGCCCCAGGTCTCGCGCGTCAGCTCGCGTAGCAGCGGGACGTTGCCGAAGTCGCGCCGCGCGCCCGCGCGCGCCTCTTCGGGAGACATTCCCGCCGCGATCCGTTCCTCCATCTCCTCGGCGAGATGGAACCGGATCTCCTCATCGAGCTCCGCTTCCTGCCGGCGCCAGCGCCAGAGCGAGCGCAGGCGGACGCAGAGCTGCCGCAGCATGGTGTGTGCTCCTAGTCCGCGGGGCGCAGCACGCGCGCCATCGCGACGGTCAACTGCTCCCACCGTGACTGCTCCACCACGAGCTGCCGCCGTCCGGACGGAGTGAGCCAGTAGTACCTGGCCCGCTTACCCTTGTCGGATTTCTTCCATTCCGCCGCGATCCAGCCCCGCCCCTCCAGCCGGTGCAAGGCGGGGTACAGCGAGCCGGTTTCCACCCGGAGGGCGTCTTCCGACACCCGCTGGATGTGCTTGGCGATCGCATGGCCGTGCGACGGGCCGTAGACGAGCGTCCGCAGGATGAGCAGGTCCAGCGTTCCGTAGAGCAGATCGACCCGGTTGTCCGCGGTTCCCATGTTGTATAGATAGCCTACTACATGTTGAGTAACTTGTCTACAGAACAGTCACACTCCTGCCCAGCACCCCGGGCTTCGCGGCCGACGCCGGGAGTCCGCACCGAACTCCGCGACAGCAAGATCGGCCGGACAGCACTCCTCCTGAAGCGGTGAGGGCCGACCGTAGGTCGCGGCGAGACCGATGGCCACCCGAACAGCGGACGATTGGCAGCGAGGTCGACGCCGCGCGCTGGCCGATTCGGATCCTCATTGGAGGGCGCTACTCCGCCCGGAAGACCGCTACCGGATCGAGCTTCGTTGCGCGACGAGCCGGAAGCCACGCGGCGGCCACGGCAAGCGCGACGAACAGAACCGGTACTGCCGCGTACGTCAGTGGATCCCACGGACCGACGCCGAAGAGCTGTGAAGACAGCGACGACATCAGGACAGCCGCCCCGATCTCCCCGATGACGATCCCAACGGCAGCAAACGCGAGGGCCTGCCGAACGAAGCGCGCACGGACGTTCGTGCGCGTCGCGCCGAGCGCGAGCCGAATGCCGATGTCGCGCTGCTGGCGCGCGGCCGTGTAGGCAACCACGCCGTAGACTCCCAGCATCCCCAGCACGACGCCAAGGACGGCGAATCCCAGCACGAGCGCCGTCGTGAAGCGCGGCCGGCTCACGGCCTGCGCCATGACGTCATCCACCGCCCGGATCCGACTGACGGGCGTTTCGGAATCGAGGGAGGCGACCACAGCCCGCAGACTGTCTGCAACCAGTGTCGGGTCGCCGCTCGACTGCACGATCAGCGTTATCGCGTCGATGGCGCCAACGTGCTGCGCCAGGGGAAGGTACAACGTCGTGCCTTGGCTCACAGGCCCCTGCCAGCGCACGTCCGCGACGACGCCGACCACCGTGCGCCACGGATCGGATTCCCGCTCACTCCCCGGAAACGCAATGCGCTGCCCGACCGCGGTCTCGTCTGGCCACCACGTCTCGGCGAGGCGCTGGCTGATGAGCACGACCCGCTGTGCGCCGCTCACGTCAGACTCGGTGAAGGGACGGCCGGCGATGACCGCTACCTCGAGCGTGCGCAGGAAATCGGCGCTTACGGCCGTTCGCAGATCCGCCCAGGGCCACTCTCCTCCTTCCGTCGCCGGATTCGGCCGTCCCTCGATCCTGAACACGCTGCCGCCACCGACAGCGCCGAACGGCTGGAAGACGCTCGACAGCCCTACGCCGCCAACGAAGGGAAGCGCGCGAAGACGCCGCTCCAGGTTCGCGTAGAAGTCGAGCCGGACGGCGTCGTTGGGATGACGCACGGGCGACGGCGCAACTTCCGCCGCGACAAGCCGATCCGCGCTGAACCCGACGTCGACACCGACCTGCACGGCCAGGCTCCTGGCCAGCAGAACGGCGCTGATCACGAGCATGACGGCCGCCGCGATCTCGGCCGTGACGAAGATGCCGAGACGGCGGCCCGACGCGCCGCCGACGGTTCCTCGCAAGCCCGCCAAAGCTGCGGTCTGACCCAGCCGCGCCGCACGAAGCGCCGGGAGCGTCCCCGCGGCCAACGCTGTGCCGAGTGAGACGATCGCGGCGAAACAGAGAACGAGGCCATTGACGCGAATTCCCTCAGCGCGCGGCACGTCCGCTGGAAGGAGGGCAACCAGGGATGGTACGCCGGCATACGCCACCGCCAAGCCGGCCGCGCCCCCGAACAGGCCGAGAAGCGAGCTCTCTGTCAGAAGTTGTCTTGCAACGCGGCCCCGACCTGCACCGAGTGCGGCGCGCAGCGCCAGTTCTCGCCGACGAGCGGCGGCGCGGACTTGCTGCAGGTTGGTCAGGTTCACGGTGCCGATGAGCCAGACGGCGACGACCGCGCCGAGCAGCAGCAGGAGCGTCGGGCGCACCTCACCCAGTCGGTCCTCGCGCCACGTCCGCAGGCTGACGTCCGTGCCGTGGCTGTCCGGCATCCGCCACGGGAACAATCGGCCGAACTGCGGGCCGAGCCCCCGGACCTCGGTGGTTGCGGCGTCCAGCGTGACCCCGGGACGGAGCCTGCCGACCAGGTGAGCCATCCGCGCCCACAGGCCGACCCGGTTCGTCACATCCACGGTCAGCGGTACCCACAGGTCGGCGGAAGGGAACTCGAAGTCCGGCGGCATGACGCCGCGCACCGTGTGCGCCACGCCGTCAAGCAGCAGCGTTCGGCCGACCGTTGCGGGGTCCGCGCCGAAACGTTGACGCCACAAGGCGTTGCTGAGGATGGCGGACGGCTCCGTTCCGGGACGCTCGTCGTCGAGACCGAATCCTCGACCGAGCACTGGCGTCCTGCCGAGACGGGTCAGCAGATCGCCGGTGACGGACACGACGCTCAGCCGTAGTGGCTCGTCGAGGCCGGTGAGCGTTCTGTCCTCGGGCGGGAGGTAGGCCGCGACGTCGAGCGTGCGCGCCCGCGCACGCAACTCCACCAACTCGCCGATGTAAGCGATGTTCACGATCCGGACCAGCCGCTCCGGTTCGGCAACTGGTAGTGGCCGGAGCAGAATGCCCCAGACAACGCTGAAGATGGCCGTTGTGGCCCCGATGGTCAGAGCGAGCGTCGCCACGGACATCCCGGCGAATCCGCGGCTGCGTGTCAGGGCGCGAGTGCCGCACCGTACGTCCTGCACGAGTTGATCGAACCATCGCCATCTCCAGACCGCGCGGACATCCTCCCGGAGCAGTGGCACGTTGCCGAACGCGGCACGAGCTGCTCGTACAGCCTCCTCCGACGACATTCCCTGCTTCAGGTATTCGGAAGCCTGCTGGTCGAGATGAAATCGCAACTCGTGGTTGAATTCGCGCTCCAGCCTTTGACCCCCGAACAGAGCACGCAGTCGCGCGCGCAGGCGGTACAAGCAACGCGATAGCAACATCACGCCTCCTCGACAACGAGGTCGATCGCACCGGAGAGCCGCGCCCACGCCGCAACCTCCGGTTGCAGGTGCGCCCGCCCCGACCTGGTCAGCGGATAGAACTTCGCCTCGCGGCCGGTGTCCGTCGCCGCCCGGCGACCGGCGATCCAGCCGTCCTTCTCGAGGCAGTAGAGGGCCGGATAGAGCGAGCCCTGTTGGACCTTGACATCGTTCGAAACTTGCTGGATGCGTTTGGCGATGGCCCGGCCATGCTTCGGCTCGTGCTGGATGGTCCGGAGGATCAGCAGATCCAGGGTGCCTTGGACGAGGTCGGTCGGCCTTCCCATGCGTATGCCTCGACGGTCGACAGTACAACCGGCAATTGTAGATTGTCAAGGCATAGGGATTCCCGAGGGATGATCGTTCGCGCCAGCTCCATGCCGGTTGCAGCCGCCGATTCCCGGGGGCCATCCGCCGGCCGAGAACTCGCCGGGCCTGAAGCGAATCGTTCGGACGATGGGCACGGGCCGTCCGCGGACGGCTTCAACGGTCCCGAGAGTCCCGTTCATGGTGAACCCGCTCAGTGAGAGCCGGCCGCATGAGGACCGGCACCGCCGCCCGGCCTGGATAGCAGGCTTGTTCACCGCCTTTCGGAGAACCAGCGGATTCATCTTGCTTACCGAGAGAAGTCGTGGCACCATGACCCGGTAACCGAGAGGAGTATCCGATGACCAAGCTGCCGAACACGGGTCAGGGGACGTTGGAGGCCAGCCAGAGGACGCCGCCCTCCGGCGCCGCACTGGAGCAGCTCTTCCAGGACATCCGCTTCGGGCTGCGGCTGCTGCGCCGTGAGCCCGGCTTCGCGGCGACGACGGTGCTGACCCTGACGCTCGCGATCGGCGCGACCACGACCATCTTCTCGGTCGTCGACGCGGTGCTGCTGCAGCCGCCGCCGTTTCCGGAACCGGACCGGCTGGTGACGCTGTGGCAGACGGATCCGAACAACGGCAACCGCCCTGCGGAACCCGCGCCGGCGAACTTCCTCGACTGGCGCGAGCAGGCGACGAGCTTCAAGCAGGTGGCGGCCATCGAGCCCTTCTCGTTCGACTTCACCGGCACCGGCGAGCCCGAGGTGTTCTACGCGTCGCTGATCACGGAAGGGTTCTTCGAGGCGCTCGGAGTGGGCGCCGCCTACGGCCGGACGTTCCTTCCCGAGGAGTTTCGGCCGGGCAGCGGAGTCGTCGTCCTGACGCACGGATTCTGGCAACGCCGCTTCGGCGGCGACGCCGGTATCATCGGCAGGTCGCTGGTGCTCGACGGGCAACCGTACACGGTGGTCGGCATACTGGCGCCGGACTTCGAGCTCGGTCTCGAGCGGGGCCGCGGCCAGCGCGACATCTACGTGCCGAAGGCGATCGCGGAGTACGAGACCTTCATCCGCAGCAGCGGCTGGTGGCACGTGATCGCGCGAGTCCGGCCGGAGGTCACCCTCGCGGCGGCGCAGGCGGAGATGGGCGCAATAGCCGCCAGGCTCGCGGCCGACTACCCGCGGACCAACACGGACGTGGGCGCGCGCGTCGTCCCGCTGCATACGCAACAGGTCGAAGCCGTACGGCCCGCGCTGCTGCTGTTGTGGGGCGGGGTGGCGCTGGTCCTGCTGATCGCCTGCGTCAACGTGGCGAACCTGATGCTGGCGCGCTGCACGCGACGGGCGCAGGAGTTCACGATCCGCACCGCGGTGGGCGGCGGGCGCGGCCGACTGCTGCGGCAACTGCTGACCGAAAGCGTGGTGATCGCGGCGTTGGGGGGTATCGGCGGCGTTGCGCTGACCGTCTACGCGCTGGATGCAATCGTGGCGCTGGTGCCCGCGGATGTGCCGCGGGTGGCGCAGATCGCGGTCGACGGACGCATCCTCGCGTTCGCGGTCGGCCTCGTCGCGGCCACGGCGGCGGCGTTCGGACTCGCTCCCGCCCTCCAGATGTTCCGGCAGGACGTTGCCGGCCTGTTGCGCGCGCAGCGCACCGGCGCGACCGTCGGGCAGCAGCGAGTGCGGCGGCTGCTGGTGGCAGCCGAGGTCGCCCTGGCGCTGGTGCTGCTGGTCGGCGCGGGTCTGCTCCTGCAGAGCTTCACGCGGCTGGTCAACGTGGATCTGGGCTTCGCGCCGGAGAACACGGTGGCGCTGCAGGTCTTCGCCTGGGACCGGCAGGCTGACGACGACGCGCGCGTCAACTTCTTCCGCGAGACCCTGCAGAACATCCGGGCCCTGCCGGGGGTGGCGGCGGCCGGCGCCGTCTCGTCGTTTCCCCTCGGACTGGCCGACATCACGATCGAGACCCCGCTCACGATTCACGATCGGCCTCCGCCGCCGTTGGGCGAAGAGCCGTCCACGGCCATCTCGCAGGTGACTCCCGGCTACTTCGATACGATGCGGATTCAGCTCCGCGCCGGCCGGCGGTTCGACGAACGGGACGATGCCGAGCGTCCGGGCGTCGCCGTGATCAACGAGACGGTGGCGCGGAGGCACTGGCCGGACAGCGATCCGCTGACCGAACGGTTGACGGTGCAGGTATGGGGGCAGGCGTTCGACGCGGAGATCGTCGGCGTGGTCGGCGCGACGCGCGCCCAGGGCTTCGACAGCAGCCGCCGCCCGGAGGTCTTCATCCCGCACGCGCAGGGCAGCGCGAGCGGCGAGATGACGTACGTCGTGCGCACGACCGGCGATCCGGCGGCCAGCGTGGCGGCGATTCAGGGCGCCGTCCGGGCCGTCGATCCGCTCCAGACCTTCTACAGCGTGGCCACCGTCGAGCAGCTTCTGTCGGATACGCTCGCGCCGCGGCGATTCACGACGACGCTGCTCGTGCTGTTCGCCCTGGCCGCCCTGACGCTCGCCGGGCTCGGCATCTACGGCGTGATCGCCGTGGCCACCGCGCAGCAGACGCGCGAGATCGGCCTGCGTCTGGCCATGGGCGCGCGGCCGCTCGACGTCGTGCGCATGGTCGTCGTCGGGGCGCTCGTTCTGGCTGGGTCGGGAGTCGTTTTCGGTGCCGTCGCGGCTGTCTGGACCTCGCAGTTCCTGACCAGCCTGCTGTTCGGGATCGCACCCACGGATGTCACGACGCTGGCGGGCGTTGCCGTACTGCTTCTGCTGGTGGGTGCGTCAGCGGCGTGGCTTCCGGCGCGACGCGCCGCCCGCGTGGACCCGCTTGTCGCGCTGCGGACCGAGTAGGCAACGGTATCGAGTTGCGAGGAGGAGTGTAAGGATGAGCAAGCCATCGAACCTCGTCCAGGGAACCCTCGATCTTCTGATTCTGAAGATTCTGGACCTGGAGCCGCGGAGCGGATGGGCCATCGGCCAGCGTCTGAAGCAGGTCTCGAAGGAGGCGTTGCAGGTGAGCGACGGCTCGCTCTACCCGGCGCTGCACAAGCTGGAGCAGCAGGGCTGGATCAGTGCGGAGTGGCGGAACACCGAGAACAACCGGCGCGCGAAGATCTACTCGCTGACGCCGCCCGGACGCCGCTACCTCAGGCAGGAGGTCGCGAACTGGGAGCGGCTGTCGCAGGCCATCACCCACGTCGTGCGGTTGACCGAGGCATGAAGGATGTTCTGGGAGCGCTGGCTGTACTCGTGGCGAGCCCGGTTGCGGGCGTTCCTCGACGGCGACCGGGCGGACCGCGAGCTCGATGACGAGTTGCAACATCACGTCGCGCGGGAAATCGAGGCCCGTTGCGCGCGGGGCGTTCCGCGTGCCGAAGCCCGCCGGCAGGCGCTGGCGGCGCTCGGCGGCCTGGCGTCGACCCGGGAGCACGTCCGCGCGTCGCGTTGCGGGGCGTCTCTCGACGCGGGGCTCCGGGACGTCCGCCACGGTTTGCGGTTGCTGCGCCGGCATCCTGGTTTCACCGCCGCCACGGTGCTGACCCTGACGTTGTCGATCGGCGCGACGACGGCCATCTTCTCCGTCGTCGACGCCGTGCTTCTCCAGCCGCCCTCCTTCTCCGACCCGGAGCGCCTCGTAACGCTCTGGCAGACCGATCCGGATGACGGGAACCGTCCTGTGCCGGTCGGTCCGGCGGATTTCCTGGACTGGCGAGATCGGGCCCGGAGTTTCGAACGCGTGGCGGCGATGGATCCGTGGTCGCTCGATTTCACCGGCGCCGGCGAGCCGGAGATCACCGGCTGGCTCGTCACGGAGGGCTTCTTCGAGATGCTGGGCGTCAACGCCGCTCACGGTCGCACGTTCCTGCCGGACGAGTACCGGCCGGGGAGCGCCGTGATCGTCCTGACGGACGCTCTGTGGCAGCGCGGCTTCGGGGGCGAAGCGGACATCATCGGGCGCTCGCTGGTGCTGGAGGGTGAGCCGCACACCGTGGTCGGCGTGCTCGGTCCGGACTTCGAGCTGGGCCTCGAGCGCGGCCGGGAGGAACGCGACTTCTTCCTGCCGAAGACGTTTTCGGAGTACGAGAGCTCGAGCCACGGTCCGGGCTGGTGGCGCGTGATGGGACGGCTGCGCTCGGAGGTGACGCTCGCCGAAGCACAGGCCGAGATGGACGCCGTCGCGGCCCGGCTCGCCGAAGCGCACCCGCGCACGAACGGGAATGTCGGTGCTCGAGTGATCCCGCTGCAGGCGTGGCAGGTCGGAGGGGTGCGGCCGAGTTTGCTGCTGCTGCAGGGTACGGTGCTGTTCGTCCTGCTGATAGCGTGCGTCAACGTCGCGAACCTGATGCTGGCCCGCTGCACGCGGCGCGCTCCCGAGTTCGCGGTGCGGATGGCGGTCGGCGGCGGACGCGGCCGCCTGCTGCGGCAACTGTTGACCGAGAGCGCCGTGATGGCGGCCCTGGGCGGCGTCGGTGGCTTCGCCTTCGCCGCCGCCTCGATCGAGGCGATCACGGCGTTCATGCCGGCCGACGTGCCGCGTCTGGGACAGGTCGCCGTGAACCCGCGGCTCCTCGGGTTCGCCGTCGGCCTCGTCGGGGTGACGACCCTGGCGTGCGGTATGGCGCCCGCCCTGCACGTGGTCCGGCAGAACGTGCACGACCTGCTCCGCGGGCAGCGCACCGGTGCCAACGCGGTGCAGCAGCGGCTGCGCCGGGCACTGGTGGCGACGGAAGTCGCCCTGGCGCTGGTGCTGCTCGTCGGCGCGGGCCTGGTCGTACAGAGCTTCGTGCGCCTGGTGAACGTCGACCTGGGCTTCGCCCCGGCGAACACGATGGCGCTGCAGGTGTTTCACTACCGCAACGACGGGCTGGCGGCCACCGCCAACTTCTTCCGCGAGACCCTCGATGGCATCCGCGCGTTGCCTGGTGTTTCCGCAGCCGGGGCGGTATCTGCCTTCCCGCTGGGATTGGCGGATCTGACGCGAGAGAGTCTGCTGCAGATTCAAGACCGGGCGTCGTCTCCACGGGAAGAGGAGCCGTCGGCCGCCGTTGCCGCCGCGACGCCCGGGTACCTGGACGCAATGGGCATCCCTCTGCGGGCGGGGCGCTGGTTCGACGCGCGTGACGACGCGGAACGGCCGCCGGTGGTCGTCATCAACGAGACGCTAGCGCAGCAGCACTGGCCGGATTCGGACGCGATCGGCCGGCGCGTGTCCCTGTCCGTCGCCTTCAGGGGACGGATCGACGCGGAGATCGTCGGCGTCGCCGGCGCCATCCGCCCCGGGGGGTACAGCACACCCCCGCGTCCGGAGCTGTTCGTTCCGCACGCGCAGGCCCCGGACGGCTCGATGACCTACGTCGTGCGGACAACCGGGGATCCGACGGCCAGTGTAGCGGCGATCCAGTATGTCGTCTGGGACGCCGATCCGCTGCAGACCTTCTACAGCGTCGCCACCGTCGAGCAACTCCTGTCGGACACGCTCGCGGCGCGCCGTTTCACCACGACCCTGCTCACGCTGTTCGGCGTGGCGGCTCTCGTGCTGGCCACCCTCGGCATCTACGGCGTGATTGCCGTTGCCACAGCGCAACGGACCCGCGAAATCGGCCTGCGCCTGGCGATGGGCGCCGAGCGCCGCCACGTCGTGAGGATGGTCGTCCGCGAGGCCATCGGCTTGGCCGGCGTGGGGGTAGCGCTCGGTCTGGTGGCGTCCCTGCTCTTCTCGCGCTCCCTCACCAGCCTGCTCGTCGACGTCGCCCCGTTCGACGCCGCGACGCTGGCCGGCGTGTCGACGCTACTGCTGTTCGTCGCGGCGGGCGCCGCATACCTGCCCGCGCGGCGCGCCGCACACGTGGACCCGCTCGCAGTGCTCCGGCTGGAATAGAGCGGCAATTTGCATTTGAAATCCAAATAGAATCCTGGTACATTCCATTGGGATGTCTAATAAAGAGTCGTCGAGGACGGAGGTCCTTCGCGGCACCCTCGACCTGATGGTGCTGCAGACACTGGTCTCCCTCGGGCCGTCGCACGGCTACGCGATTGCCGCCCGGCTCGAGCAGGTCTCCGGCGGCGCCCTGCTTCTCAACATGGGCACGCTCTATCCCGGCCTGATGCGGCTGGAGCAACGCGGCCTCGTCCGGGCGGATTGGGGCGTGACGGAGAAGAACCGGCGCGCCCGGTTCTACGCGATCACCGCCGCCGGCCGGCGTCAACTGGCCGCCGACAAGCGCGACCTGGACCGGATGGTGTCGATCATCGACGCGCTGTTTAGGGAACCGGCATGAGGCCGATCCGACGAGGCCGACGACGGGACGCGAGGCGCAACGCTCCCGTCGCGGGGAGCACCGGCGGCCGGTGCGGTGGCGACGCCGGTGCGGACAGGAGATGACAATGATTTTCCTTCGCGAGTGGTGGCGTCGTCTGTGGGGCGTGGTCCGGGGTAATCCGACCGACCACGATCTGGAACGCGAGCTGCGCTTCCATGTCGAACAGGCGGAGGAGGAGCTTCGCAGGAGGGGTCATTCGCCGGCGGAGGCGGCGCGGATGGCGCGCGTTCGGTTGGGCGGCTTGCCCCAGGCGATGGAGGCGCTGCGCGACCAGCGCGGGCTGCCGTGGCTCGACGACTTGCGGACCGATGTGCGGGTCGGCCTGCGCGGCCTGGCGCGACGGGCCGCGTTCACGGCGACGGCGGCGCTGACGCTGTCGATCGGCATCGGCGCCACTGTAGCGGTTGCCAGCGTGGCGAATGCCCTGCTCTTCCAACCTCTGCCGGTGCCCGACCCCGACGAGCTCGTGGTCGTGGCGCAGCTCGACGAGCACACCGCAGACTTTCCTCACGGCCTGTCCTATCCCGAATACCTCGACTACCGGGAGCGCAGCGACGTCTTCGAGGGCCTCGCCGCGCACAGCCTGGCGGAGCCGCTGCTGTCGATAGACGGGCGTGCGGCGGAGCGGACCTGGATCGAGTACGTCAGCGACAACTACTTCGATGTCCTGCAGGTAAGGGCCGAGCTTGGCCGCACGTTCCTTCCGGATGAAGGAACCCGGCCTGGCGACGCTCCGGTCGTCGTGCTGACGCATCACGCGTGGCAGACGCGGTTCGGCGGGGATCCGGCTGTCCTCGGACAGGTCGTGCGCCTGGGGCCGGCGAACATGACCGTCGTCGGAATCACGCCGGAGACCTTCACCGGAACCAGCGGGGTGGTGTCCGTCGACCTCTTCGCCCTCGCCACCGAGGGCGCGCTCGTCGAACCGGGGTGGACGGAGCTGTTGACCAACCGGCTCCCGGAGCGGTTCGTGTTGACCGGACGGCTGCGGTCCGGCGCGACGGTAGGCGAGGCAGCCGCCCAGCTCGACGTGCTCGCCGACGCACAGGCCGCCGAACATCCGGATGCGAGCCGCCACAGCCGGCTCTACGTCGTCGCGGAGCGTCACGCGAGACCGTCTCCCAACGCGTCGCGCCATTCGAGACCTCTCATGAGCGTGGTCATGGGCCTCGCATCGCTCGTGCTGCTCATCGCCGTCGCCAACGTCGGGACTCTTCTGGTCGGCCGCAGTGTCGCGCGGCGGCAGGAGATGGCCCTGCGCGCGGGCCTGGGTGCGACCCGGTGGCGCATCGTGCGGCAGTTGGTCACCGAGAGCGTCCTGCTGGCACTGCTGGGCGGAGCCGGCGGCGGGGTCGCCGCGCTCTGGGCCGCGGATCTCGTCATCGCCGCCGCCGCGACGGCCACGGGCGTAGACCCGTTGGGATTCGAGGGGTCCGTGGATTGGCGGGTGTTCGGCTTCACGGCAACGACCGCGATCGTCGCCGGCCTGCTCACCGGCCTCACGCCGGCGTTGCGCTCGACGCGGATGGAACTCGCGCGCGCCATAGGCTCGGGCGGCCGTGGGACCGGTGGGGGCGCCCCGGGGCGGCGCCTGGCGCACGGGCTCGTCGTGGTGCAGGTCGCCGTCTCCATGCTGCTGCTGGTATGCGCCGGTCTCTTCGTGCAGAGCAGCAGGAACGCCGGCGCCATCGAGTTCGGTTTCCGGACCGACGACGTCCTCGTGCTGTCGGTCGATCCGCTCGCCCAGGGGTACGACCGGGAGCAGGCCCACACGCTCTATCGCGCGATCATCGACGACGTCGTCGCGCTGCCCGGCGTCAGGTCGGCGAGCTGGGCCCGCCGGGCCCCGTTGGCGCCGGGCGGGAGTTCGGGGAGCGTGTTCACCCTGGACGGCGGCGCCGCGCCGGAGCCTGACGCGGCGATCGTCGCCGTGAACACCGTCGACCCGGGCTTCCTCGACACCGTCGGCATTCCGGTGATCGGGGGACGCGGTTTTCGTGACGAAGACGCGGCGATGGACCGGCGGGTGGCTGTCGTCAGCGAACGTGCGGCGCGGCAGCTCTGGCCGGGACAAGAGGCGATCGGCCGCAGGATCGTCAACGCGGACACGGGCGGCGCACCGCTCGAAGTGATCGGCGTCGTGCGCGATGCCCACATGTCGCAGTCGCCGTTCGACCGGCCGCCGTTCGTTCTCTATCCATTCGGTCGCGGGCTCGCGGGGCCGGCGACGCTGCACGTGCACACGAACGGCTCATTGAGCGCCGTGACCTCGATGGTCGCGGAGACCATTGGCCGGCACGACCCGACCCTGGCGATCCTGGATGTGGGCAGCATGGACGCCGCAGTGCGCTCGCAGCCGTTGCTGGTGAGCGTCCGGCTCGGCGCCACGCTCATCGGGTCGTTCGGGGTGCTCGGCCTGCTGCTCGCCGCGGTCGGACTCTACGGCGTTGTGTCGCATGCGGTAGCCCAACGGAAGCAGGAGTTCGGTATCCGCGCCGCCCTGGGCGCGAGCCCGGCCGCGATCACCAGACTCGCGCTCGGTCGAGGCCTGGTCCTCACGACGCTCGGCTTGACACTTGGCGTGCTCGCCGCTGCCGCCGCAGCGCGACTCACCGCCGGTTTTCTCGTCGGCGTCAGTCCGACCGACCCCGTCGTGTTCGCTCTGACGTGTCTCCTGCTGGCGGGCGTGGCTCTGTTCGCCTGTGTCGTGCCGGCATGTCGTGCGGCGAAGGCCGATCCGCTCGCGACGCTGCGAGCTGACTAGAGAGTTCCCGATGCCACGGTCGAGGATCTCTCGGCGCCGCCGCAGGCAATGGGCTGCCGCGTTCTCCTCTTGTTTACCGAGATGAAGTGCGGTAGTATTCCCCACGGTAACCGATATGAAATCCCCGGCCGATGTTCGTGGACGACATTCTCGTTCGGTCGAGGACTGAGGGACGGGACTGAAAGAGAGGTGCTGGCCATGGACGTCGCGCGACCGGATCTCGCACGCAAGAAGAAGTTCCGCCAGACCGCATACGCAGTGACTGCGGTCATGGTGGTGGTCGTCATCACGGTCGGTGTCTCACGCCTGGAGCCGGCGGCGCCAAGGGTCGATCTCGACACCATCTACCTCGACACCGTGCAGCGCGGCCCGATGGTGCGGCAGGTGCGCGGCACGGGCACGCTGGTCCCCGAGCAGATCCGCTGGATCCCGGCCACCACCGATGGCACCGTCGAGCGGATCGTCATCCGCCCCGGCGCCCTGGTCGCACCCGACACCGTGATCCTCGAGCTGAGCAACCCCGAGCTGGAGCAGTCCACGCTCGAGGCGCGGCTGAATCTCGAAGCGGCCGAGGCGCGCTACAGCAACCGGCAGGTCGAAGTGGAGCGCGAGCTGCTCAACCAGCGGGCGACGCTTGCGACCACCGAAGCGCAACTGAAGACGGCCCGCTTGCAGGCGGACGCCGACGGGGAGCTCTTCACGCAGGGCCTCGTCGCGTCGCTGCAACTGCTGCAGTCGCAGTCGGCCGAGCAGGAGTACGAGACACGCTACGCGCTCGGGCGGGAACGGCTGCAGATGGCCACCGATACCGTCGAGGCGCAGCTTGCGGTCGAGCAGGCCGAGGTGGACCGCCTGCGGACGCTGTACGAGCTGCGGCGGCAACAGGTGGCTGACCTGCGCGTGCGGGCCGGGATGCCGGGCGTTCTGCAGCAGGTGCCTCTCGAAGAAGGACAGCGCATCACCACCGGCGCGAACCTCGCGCGGGTGGGCGACCCCGCGGTGCTGAAGGCCGAGTTGCGCATCGCGGAGACGCAGGCCAAGGACATCCAGATCGGCCAGTCGGCCGCCATCGACACCCGCAACGGCGTCATCGCGGGCCAGGTGACCCGCATCGACCCGGCGGTGGAGAACGGAACCGTGACGGTCGACGTCGCCCTCGACGGCGCGCTGCCGCGGGGCGCCCGCCCGGACCTGACGGTCGACGGCACCATCGAGCTGGAGCGGATGGACGACGTGCTCTTCGTCGGCCGTCCGGTGTTCGGGCAGGAGGAGAGCGTGGTCAGCCTGTTCAGGGTGGAGGCTGACGGCACGCACGCGTCCCGAATGCGGGTGAGCCTGGGCCGCGCCTCGGTGAACACCATCGAAGTATTGGACGGGTTGCACCCGGGCGACCGCGTGGTCCTCTCGGACATGTCGACCTGGGACCAGTTCGACCGGGTGCGCATCGAATAGGGCCGCTCTGCCGCGTCGAGCAAAGGGGGCGATCACCTGTGAACGGAGGGATGTCGAGATGAGCGAAGCGTCAGCCCTGATTCAGTTGCACAACGTCTCGAAGATCTTCTACACCGACGAGGTCGAAACACATGCCCTCGACGGCATCGATCTGTCCATCCACCCCGGCGAGTACGTCGCCATCTCGGGCCCGTCGGGTTGCGGCAAGTCGACGCTGTTGTCGATCCTCGGCCTGCTCGATTCGCCGACGGCCGGCGACTACACGCTGAACGGCTGGCCGGTGGCGCAGCTCGGGCAGGCAGACCGGGCGCGCACCCGCAACCGCGAGATCGGCTTCATCTTCCAGAGCTTCAACCTGATCGGCGACCTGACCGTGTACGAGAACGTCGAGCTGCCGCTCACCTACCGCGGCATGCAGCGGGCGGAACGGCGGGAGCGGGTAAACGAGGCGCTCGAGAAGGTGGAGATGGCGCACCGCGCCAGGCACCTGCCGAGCCAGCTCTCCGGGGGCCAGCAGCAGCGCGTGGCGGTGGCGCGCGCGGTCGCCGGACAGCCGTCCATCCTGCTGGCCGACGAGCCCACCGGCAACCTCGATTCGAAGAACGGCGAGGCGGTGATGGGGTTGCTGCAAGCGCTGCACGACGAGGGCTCGACCGTCTGCATGGTGACCCACGATCCGCGCTACGCGGAGCACGCCCGGCGGGAGATTCATCTCTTCGATGGGAAGTGCAGCCCGCATCCCACCAGTGCAGCCGCGGACTGAGGGCAAGCCCACACGATATCGGAGTTCCAGACTGGAGGGTGATCTTGCCGAATCAGGTTCGTGCCTTCGTACTCGCGCTGCTGATGGTCGGCCTGATGCTGGCGGCGGCGGTGCGCGCAACCTGCGCCCAGAGCCTCGACGCCGTGGTCGCCCGGAGCGTTGCCCGAGTCGCGCGGCAGGCAGGGCAGCCGGCCCGCCGCTTCGACCTCACCCTGGACGCTGCCGTCCAGCGCGCTCTCGAACGCAACCTCGACATCGCCGTCCAGCGCATCCACCCGCTGGTGCAGGACATGCAAATCGTCGCGGCCAACGCGGCGTTCCTGCCCTTCGCTTCATCCGGCTTGATCCTCGATCAGGCCACCACGCCCAACCGCTTCGTCTTCGACGGCGGCGGGCTTGCCGGGCAGTCCATCGTTACCGACCTGGGCGTCTATGACGTCGCCATCGGACAGCAGATGAAGTGGGGCGGCGGCCGGTACGACGTAGGTTGGGACAGCACGCGGTGGGAGTCGACCAACATCTTCTCGACCTTCAACCCGAGCTTCGGCGCGAACATGACGCTGCAGTACACCCAGCCGTTGCTGCGCGGCTTTCGGACCGATTCGCGGCGCACGCAACTGGTTGTCTCGCGCATCAACCGGGACATCTCCGACATCGACCTCGAGGAGACCATCGTCAACACGTTGGCCGGCGTGAGACTGGCGTACTGGGACCTCGTCTATGCGCGCGCCGCGGTGGGCGTGCAGCGGCAGGCGCTGGCGCTGGCCGAGCAACTCGTGGCGGACAACCGGTTCCGAGTCGAGGTCGGCACGATGGCGCCGATCGACGTCGTGGCGGCCCAATCGGAAGCCGCGGCGCGCCGCCAGTTGCTGGCGCGAGCCGTCGAGACGCAGCGCACCAGCGAACTGGTCCTGAAAGAGCTCATCGTAGGGGGCACGTCCGATGCGCTGTGGAACGCGGAGTTGAACCCGACGGACCAGCCGCGGATCGAGGCCACGCCGATCGATCTGGAAGGGGCGATTCGCATGGCGCTCGACCGGCGCACGGACGTCTCGCGTGCGCGGCGCCAGCTCGACGCCAACGAAGCGACCGTCGACAACCTCCGTAACAGCACGCTGCCCGCGCTCGATCTGGTCGGCAGCTACCAACTGACCGGTCAGGGCGGTCCCCGGCGGGTCCCGGCGGGGAACAGCTTCGAGGACCTCTTCGGCGGCGCCGGCGGCGTGATCGCGGGCGGTTACCGGGATGCGCTCCAAAGCGTCGCCAACGCCGACTACCCGGTCTGGCGCGTCCAGCTACAGATGACCTACCCGCTCGGGCAGAGTGCGGACCGGGCGGCGTACGAGCGGGCTCGGCTGGAGCTGCAACAGAACCGGACCCAGATTCGGCGCATCGAGCTGCGGATCGCCAGCGAGGTCACCAACGCCGCGCTTCGCATCGAATCGATTCGCGATCGGATCGAGGCCGCGACGGCGTCGCGGGAGCTGGCCGAGGCACAGCTCCAGGCCGAGGAGAGCAAGTTCGAGGTCGGCCTGTCGACGAACTTCTTCGTCCTGCAGTCGCAACGCGATCTGGCGACCGCACAGGATGCCGAGCTGCGCGCGATCCTCGACTACCAGCGGGCGCTGATCGAGTTCGAGCGGACGCAGCGCGCTTCGCTCGGCGGCGCCGGCATCGCCCTGGTCGGCAGCGCGACGGCCGGCGGCGTTGCGGGGCCCGTAGGCGCCGCACCGGCGGGGCCGACGCTGACGCCGCAGCGTTGACCGAGCGGGAACACGGACAAGACGTCCGAAAGGAGAACACGATGAGACGAATGCAGCCAATCGCCGTGCTGGCCGTGGGCCTTTCGATGTCCGTTGTCGCTAGCGCGCAGGAGAGAACGATCGAACGGACGGTTGCCCTGGAGCCGGGCGGCGGGCTGTCGCTCGACACCTCCCGGGGCTCCGTGCGTCTGACGACCTGGCATGAACCAGGCGTGGAAATCCGGGCGCGCATCGAGGCGCCGCCAGACCTCGACATCGACCATGCGCGGGAGATCGTCGATGCAACGCACATCGAGGTGCAGGTCGCTTCGGCGCGGGTGCAGGTCCGCACCGACCTCAGCGACGTACGGCAGTGGTGGAAGCGCGGGCGCCGCCGGGCGATGCCCCGTGTCCACTATGAAATTCGGGTGCCCCGCGAAACGGATCTCGATCTCGACCTCGATCGAGTGGCCGCGACGGTGCGCGGCGTCGAGGGAACGATCGCCTTCGACCTGGACCGCACCGATCTCGGGGCGAGCGATCTGAGCGGGAAGATCCGCATCGACAGCGACCGGGGGAACATCGAGGCGGTGCGATTGCGCGGGTCGTTGCATGGTGACGTCGACCGCGGCAACGCCGCGATGCGCGATGTTCGGATCGCGGGTGATTCTCGCGTGGCTATCGACCGCGGGGACCTCGACCTGGAACTCGTAGGCGAGCAGGCCGTGACCGTGCACGCCGACGTGTCACGACGCGCTCGCGTGACCAGTGATCTGCCCGGTGCGACACGGCATTCGGGGCGCCGCTGGTCGATCAACGGTGGCGGGCCCGAGTTGAAGATCGCGGCGGATCGGGGTCATGTGCGGCTCCGCTCGAACTGAGTAGTACTCGGGACTCGACCCGAGCAACCATGGGATGACCGGGCCGTCGAACCCGGGGACGGTCGACTGACGGAGGAGAGTCATGCCTTTCGAGCGATGGTTCTACGCTTGGCGGGTCCGTTTGCGAATGCTCATCGACCGGGACCGCGTCGACCGCGATCTGGACGACGAACTGCGGCACCACGTCGCCGTCGAGACCGAAGCGCGAACCGCGCAGGGGATCCCGCCGGCCGAGGCGCGCCGGCAGGCGCTCGCTACCTTCGGTGGGCTCGAGTCCGCCCGAAACGGCGTACACGAGGTGCGGTTCGGGGCGGCGCTCGAGCGGATCGTGCAGGACATGAAATACGCGTGGCGCAGCCTGTCGAGAGCGCGGGGATTCGCGCTGGTGGGCGTCGTGACCGTGGCCCTCGGCATCGGCGCGTCGACGGCGGTGTTCAGCGTCGTGGATGCGGTGCTGTTGAATCCGTTGCCGTTCCCGCGTGCCGAACGGATCGTGACGGTCTGGCAATTCGACGCCGCTGCAGCCGTGGAGCGCGGGGTCTCGCCCGGCAACTTCCTCGAGTGGCGTGACCGCAGTACCGCATTCGACGGCATCGCCTCGGTCGAACCGTCCGGGGTGGATCTCGTCTCCGAGGGCGAGCCGCAGAACCTCCGCATCTGGCGTGTCTCCGAAGGGTTCTTCGACATCCTCGGCGTGCCCGCGCAACATGGGCGAACGTTCGCCGCCGACGAGCATCGGCCCGGTGCGGACGGCGCCGTCGTCTTGAGCCAGAGGTTCTGGCAGCAGCGTCTCGGCGGCGACCCCGGCGTGGTGGGCCGGACGTTGACCCTCAGCGAAAGACCGTATGTCGTGGCGGGGGTCATGCCGCAGCAGTTCGACTACCCGCCGGGACGCGACTTGTGGATGTCGCGTGCGTTCACCGATGACGATCGGCAAGACCGCGGCGGTCTGTTCCTGAACGTAATCGCTCGACTCGCGCCCGGGGTGTCGGTGGACGCGGCTCTCGCCGAGATGCGGGGGGTGGCCGAGCAGCTCGCCCGTGAATACCCGGCCACCAATCAACGCTTCGGCGCCTCGATCATCCCCTTGCGGGATCGAGTGGTGGGCGAAGCGCGCCCCTACTTGCTCCTGTTGTCCGGCGCCGTCGCATTCGTGCTGTTGATCACGTGTGTGAATGTCGCCAATCTGCTGTTGGCCCGGGGCAGGGCCCGCACCCGGGAGTTCGCGGTGCGGGCGGCGCTTGGCGCGGGACGGTGGCGGTTGTGTGTCCAAATGCTCGTCGAAAGCCTCGTCCTGGCCGTCCTGGGAGGCGCGTTGGGCGTGGTCGCGGCGCGTTGGGGTCTGCAGGCGCTCGTCTCGTTGGCCCCGGGCGATATCCCGAGACTCGAGGAGGCCGGGGTCGACCCGACGGCCCTGGCGTTCGCGGCGACGGTCTCCTGCCTGACCGCGTTCCTGGTCGGGATTCTCCCCGCGCGACAGTTCTCCAGGGTCAACGGCGACGCGGCTCTGGCGAGGGCGTCGCGAGAGGGGCGGGCGATCGTGAACGACCGCACGCGCCGGCTGCTCGTCATCGGTGAAGTGGCGCTCGCCCTGGTGCTCTTGACCGGCGCCTCGCTGCTCGCCCGCAGCTTCGTCAATCTCCTGCGGGTGGACCCCGGTTTCTCCCAGGAACGTGTCGTGGCGTTGCCGGTGTTCGTGTGGAGGGCGTATCCGGAGGCGCCACGGCGCGCGGCGTTCTTCGAGGAGACGCTCCGCCGGGTGCGCGCGGCGCCGGGCGTAACGTCGGCCGCCGCCGCGACGATCATTCCGTTCGGTGAGATCATGTCCGACACGCGCACGCGTCTGACGATCGAGGGACGCCCGACCGAGGACGACGCGCGGCCGACGATCGGCTTGAACGTCGTGACGCCCGACTACTTTCGGACGCTGGGCACTGCGGTCGTCGAGGGCCGGGTGTTCCGTCCGCTGGACCTGGCCGACACCGCGCCGGTCGCGATCATCAACGAGACCATGGCTCGTCGGTTCTGGCCCGACGACCGCCCTCTCGGCGCTCGCATCAGACTGACGGACGGGCCCGACGTGGTCAGGGAGATCATCGGGATCGTTCGGGACACGAGAGACACCGCGTTGGACGACACGCCGGCGCCCACGGTGTTTCTGCCGCATCAGCAACACCCGACCGGTGCGATGACCTATGTCGTGAAAGCCGGCGGGGATCCGGGAGCCGTCGTCAGCGCCGTCCAGGCCGCGGTGTGGACGGTCAACCCCGAACTGCCGTTTCGACCGGTCACGACGCTTCAAGGGCTGGTCGATTCGTCGATTGCGCCGCGCCGGTTCGTGCTCGTCCTCATGAGCGTCTTCGGCGTGGTCGGCCTGTTTCTCGCGTCGGTCGGGATGTTCGGGCTCATCAAGTATCTCGTCGAGCGGCGAACCCGAGAGCTCGGATTGAGAATGGCCCTCGGTGCGGCGCCGCATCGGCTGGTCCGGGGGCTGATCGGCGAAGGCCTTCGACTTACGGCGACCGGGGTGCTGATCGGTGGGCTGGGGGCCCTGGGCTTGACGCGTCTGCTCTCCACGCTGTTGTTCGGTATCCCACCTACCGATCCGGCCTCTTTCGTGGGCGCCATCGTCGTCGTGCTCGTCGTCGCCGGTCTGGCGAGCTACCTGCCCGCGCGCAGGGTCGTGGCCGCAAGTCCTATGGCGGCGTTGCAGAGCCAGTAGTGTGTGGTGCGCTGGCGGGGTGCCCCGGGCTGCATCCGGATGGTGTCGGCGGGACGTGGAACTACTATTGGGAAAACAGGAGCCGTCGTCGGGCGGCTTCTGCGACGCGAATATGGGGCGCGCTGCAAGTTGGGACCGTGAGGGTGTTCATCGGGCCAGCCACGTAGTCACGTTGTCCGAGGGAGTCTGATTCAATCCGACTCCCGATTGCATATCGAATTGTGCACAACCAGACCGCGGTACGTGGAATCCACCAAGAACCACGGGCTTTTGCGCAACATCCGCGGAATCCGCACCGAACCCCATGCCGCGGGGATGGACCTCGTGCCGGGCGGCGATCTCCTGCACCGTCCGGTCCCTCGCAACGCCTCGAGCGCCACCCGCTTCTTTGTCCGACTGTCCGAAAGCGGGACCACCTCAGCGCGAGCTGGCGCTCGACCATCAACCCGGCCGGCGGCGTGCCGACGCTCTACCTCCCGCGCGCCGACGTCGCCGAGGTCTAGAACGAGCTGATCCGGTACGAGACCATCGAGACGAGCGCTGCGGCGGCCGAGAACGGCCGCGGGCCCGCTCGCGCCCGTCCCCGTCTCGTGTCCGATCCTGGGGTGGTCCACGCGCGCCGGGCGCGGTACGCGGCGCGCGACGAGAGATGCTCGCCGAGACCATCGACGCCGAGACGATCAAGGTGAAGTCCGCGGCGGCCCAGAACGGCCCGCCGGAACCGCTGATCCGCGCCGGCCCGTGGGGCGGTAAGCGGGATCGAGGACCGGCCAGCGCCGACGAAGGCCACTGTCACCGGCTCCGGCCCAAAAGGGTGACACGCGGCTCGCGCCCGCTGCTGGCTGGCTACGGCCGTCAGTATCGTTCGGCCATCGACCACGGGCCGGACTCGACTTCGCACACCGATACGGCGACTGATGATCCGGACGACCCAGCACCGCTCTGTCCGTGCACGGCTTCGGTAGCCCAGGAGGAGTCAGCAAGGCTGCGAGTGGCGCGCAGGGTGTCGCCGGCAACGACTACGTGGCCGCCCGTTCCAGTCGAACGTCGCGCGTGTGATACGCGCGCGACGCGGGCTCTCCGTCGCGCTCGCGGTAGAAAACGATAGACTGCTCGCGTGACTCTACCGTGGCAGCCTCAATCGCGTCAGTCCATTGCTTGATACGCGCCTGGACGGCGTCGAAGTCCTTCCGAATAGCCCGGGACGTTCAGCTCCGTTTTGGCTAGTTCTCCTCCGAAGAAACGATGCAAGCCGCGGCGGAGAAAGGACCCAGTCAAGTCTCCCTTCGGCCTCCTGTGGAAGGCTCCAACCGGGTCGTCATCGAGGGCCTGTCGGAAGCCCTCGTCGTACCGTTCGATCTTCTGCCGGAGTTCCAATTGGCGGCCCTCGACGACATCAGGCTCGTTCTGGAGGTCCAAGTACAGGCTGCCGAAGCTCTGGTTGCTCGTCAGAATCATCGGACCGCGCTCGTAGCGCGATCAACAGCCGCGGGACGGTGAAGACCTTCAGCTTGTCGTCGAAGCGACCCTCGTTCAGCGCCTTGGTCAACGTCGTCAGCATCGCCGCGGCCGAAGTGGAACGACCCTGACTACACGGTGGAGTTCTGATGATTGGCCCGCCACTCGCTTCCGCTGCCGAACCAACCGAGCGAGGGCACACCACCAGTTGCGGCGATGGACTGGCTGGTCGAGCGGCAAGCGGGCATCGAGCAACGCCTCGCCGAGCGGCATCTGGCGGAGCACACGCTGGTGCTCTACGACCTGACCTCCAGCTACGTGGAGGGCGCCCGCTGGCCCGGCGCGGGCACAGCCGCGACGGCAAGTCGAGCAAGCTGCAGATTGTCTTCGGGCTGCTGTGCACGGCCGAGGGCTGTCCGGTGGCCGTCGAGGTCTTCGAGGGCTCGACGGCCGACCCGATGACTCTGGCCAGCCAGGTGGCGAAGATCCGCGAGCGGTTCGGTTTGCAGCAGGTCGTGCTGGTGGGCGACCGCGGCATGCTGACGGCGGCGCGCATCCGCGAGG
The DNA here is from genome assembly GCA_964291605.2 of Vicinamibacterales bacterium. GTDB lineage: Bacteria > Acidobacteriota > Vicinamibacteria > Vicinamibacterales > UBA8438 > WTFV01. The sequence continues at coordinate 664,286 of OZ219745.1, forward strand.
ACCTGGCGGGCGTCGAGGGGCTGCGCTGGATCACCACGCTGCGCGCACCGACCATCCGCAAGCTCGTCAACGCCGGCACGGTGACCGCGTCGTTGTTCGACGAGCACGACCTGGCCGAGATCACCAGCGACGAGTTCCCCGGCGAGCGGCTCATCGTATGCCGCAATCCGCTGCTGGCCGCCGAGCGGCAGCGCAAGCGCGATGAGCTGCTGGCGGCCACCGAAAAGGAGCTCGAGCCCGTCGTGGCCGCGACCAGCCGCAACAACCAGCCGCTACGCGGCGCGGCGGACATCGGCCTCCGCGTCGGGAAGGTGATCAACCGCTACAAGATGGCGAAGCACTTCGTCACCGACATCACCGACGAGCGCTTCACCTATCGCCGCAACGACGAGAAGATCGCGGCCGAGGAACAGCTCGACGGCATCTACATCGTCCGCTCCAACGTCGAGCCGGAGCGCTTCGATGCGGCGCAGACGGTCCGCGCCTACAAGGACCTGTCGAAGGTGGAACGGGCGTTTCGCAGCCTCAAGTCGGTCGACCTGAAGGTGCGGCCGCTGCACCACCGCCGAGCGGACCGGGTGCGCGCCCACGTCCTGCTGTGCAAGCTGGCCTACTACGTCGAGTGGCACATGCGCCGAGCCCTGGCCCCGCTGCTCTTCGACGACCACGACCCGGCTGCGGCCGAGCAGCCGCGCGCTTCCGTGGTCGCCCCCGCCCGTCGCTCGCCTGGCGCCGTGGCCAAGGCCCGTCGCAAGCGGACCGACGACGGCCTGCCCGTGCACAGCTTCCGCACCTTGCTCACTGACCTCGGAACGCTGACCGCGAACACGATGCAGGTCGCCGGCAGCGACGCACCTTCACGCTGCAGACACAGCCAACGCCGCTCCAGCAGCGCTGCTTCGAAATCCTGGGGTGACCCCGACAATGTAGCCACCAACAGCACCCCCAGAAACCAGGCAACTACAACAACAACAAGAGTGACTTACACGCGATCAGCGCCGAAACTTCGGTATAGATTCCCCTTCAGCAGCGGGGAGCGACGGAGGGGAACATCGTCGAGGGGCTCGTCTCGATCCACCGAGGGATTCAGAGGTGTGGGCGACTTCGACGGCGAGAGCGACTGGCGCAACCCGGTTGCGATGATTTTGAGGTCAGCGGGTCGGATAGCGTTGGAGCGGATGGCGGGGAGCGAGATGCCGCCAGAACCCCATACCCGCTCACTACTCTTCCAACCTCGGCTACCGCCAAGAGAACTGCTGATATCTGAACTCTTCAAGACCCAACGCGCCTGTTGACCATCCCTCTCTCCTCTTGATCAAGTTCTCGAGACACACGAAAACCAACGGTCGAATCCCTGTACCCATTGGAAACACTGTTCCGGAGAAAAGCGTCAAGGTACCGCGGCGGATTCAGCCAGGACGCTCCACGCACGACACGAAGCGTACAGTCCCCGGATTCATCCCACGCCCTTCCGTCAGTTGGCGCTCCTTCATAGCCCTCATGCCAACAATCCTTCGTCCACTCCCATACGTTTCCCAACACATCGTACAGCCCGAACTCATTCGGCTCATACGATCCCACAGGAGCGGTATTTGGATAACCGTCCAAGCATGGCGCGGACCTGTCGCCCGCGTTCGCATATCGGCACTGCTCCGATGCATCGTCCCAATACCGCCTGTTTGAAGTTCCTGCTCGGGCCGCGTACTCCCACTCGGACTCGCTCAACAACCGATAGCTCTTGCCGGTCTCTCGTGACAACCACTCCACATATGCATTCGCATCCCACCAACTTACGCAAGCGACCGGGTGTCCATCATCCTGAGCAAACCCCGGACTACTCCACGCTAGGCCCGGCTCTGTCCTCCACACGTCGTCCCTCAAGATCCCGCAGGACTGCCCTGGTATATGTCCACTAGCCTCCACGAAGCCTGCAAACTCCCGCCGTGTCACCTCATATATCCCGACGGCCAACGGGTTCTCAAGCGTAACCTTGTGACCCAACTCCATGTCATCGGTCAGACGCCCATCCGCAGTCGGCGGCCCCATCACAAACTCTCCTGCCGGGACCACCACCAATTCAGGACACTCCGCGCAATCGCGGAATACGGTAGAGGAGGTCGGAGAATCTATTTCGGATGCATTGCTTGCATCCATCAAGGCCTCGACTGCGGTATCCTGCGCTGCAGGTTCCCGCGAACTCTCACTCCACCGGTTCACAAGGCGATCCGCCAGCGAAACCATAAGCAATGCTGCTACTATCGTGCTCAATGCAACCGTCGCGCCACGTGCCCAACTCACGGTATTCGCCCAACCACGCGCGTTCTCGTGGAGGCTTGGATGCACCATCACGTATTTCAAACTGCTTCTATCGATCTCTTGGATCTCTTGGTCGTAGCCGAGATCGTGACTCATCGTAATGCTCTGTCCAGACTTGAACTCGACAATCGCCTGAACGCGAAACACTCCCCATGTCCAAATAGACAAAGCGCAGTTCTGATTCCTGATCGTACGCCGAACCGTGCGAGCTCGGTGCTTGAACGTATGGTGGAGCATGTAGGTTACAGACGCTACATACGGAAGATCCCTACCTTCCAAAAATACCTTAACCCTGTAGAGAGACCTCTTGCCTTGTTCTCGCTTGTAGACACGTACATGCCTCCCGTCATTCGTCGGTTCACACGCAGTATCAACCACCGCTAGGTCGTATTCAGCCTTCATTACCCATTACTTCCCAGTTCAGGCAATTCCACAGGCTCCACGCTTCCCCTATCGCTTTGTTCCACGTCACCTATTGCTCGCGATTCGCTAAACGTTCGTCGCCTACCAGCCGACTCTCCGAAGTAGTAGCCGATCATGGCACCGATTAGCCCCCCCAGAGAAGACGAAACCGCCTGCAAGACATTGCCGACAGACTCCACGTCGGCACCGGCCCTTACCAGACCAAACGCCATCACACCACCGTATATGAGGATAATCAGCAGTGCGAGCAAGTGACGGAAGTCGTTGATGATGTTGGCTGCTAGGTCCGCAATTATGAACCTGACGCCTTGGCTTACAGGAGCACGCTGACTGAAGCGCCCCCAGCCAAAGATCCAGAAAACCCACTGTAAGACCAGAACAGTGAACAACATGAGAATAACGAACACCCATACGCCGGTTGCGTTAGCCAGATAGTCGAACATCAGCAACACTCGGACTCGAACCGCAGACAACCGCTAAAGTGAAGAGTCATCGAGCTTCCCGAACGAATAATACCACGGGCGGCGGCTTCGTCGCTGCTGCGCGGGTGGCCAGCGAGATGCGCGACCCGTTGAACCGGTTGGGCATCATCGTGTCCCCGATCCTGCTGCGCCCTTTTCGATACGGTGCCGAGGCGCAACACTGCCGGGTGCGGCCGCGCATCACTTCGCCCAGGGGACCCCCTCCGTGCGCGGGTCGAGGCCGACGGCCAGCACGCCGTTGCTCGTGGTCCACGACGATCGCGGCGTTCGAGCCCATGGAACCACTCCGGCTGGACCCGCAGCGCGTGGCCCTTCGCCTCGAGCACCGCGCGCACCTCGGCCGAGGTGCCCCGCTCCACCGACAGGTCGCCCGGATGCTTGGTGTGCGGGACCGGCGAGGCGGGGAAGCTGCGAGTCGACCGGCCTCTATCGCCTGCTGCACGTTCATGTCGAACTCCACCGTGTTCAGCAGCGTCTGCATGGTCCGCCTGATCTGGTCGTCCCCGCCGGGGCTGCCCAGGATGCCCCACGGCTCGCCGTCCTGCATGACCAGCGTGCTCTTTGCAGCGTGGCCCCCCCTTCCCGGGCGCTTGCCCGGTGTCAGGGCGTTGGCCTCGCCGTGGACCAGCGAGTAATAGTCGCCCCGGCAGGTGAAGCTGAACCCGAGGTCGCGGACGACCACCCCGGTCCCGAAACCGCTGTGCAGGCTCGGCTCGAAGCTCACCATGTTGCGGTCGCCGTCGACCACCGCGATGTAGCTGGTGTCGCCCTCGTGATCGGCGTCCCCCGCGAACGTGACGCACGGGTGGCCGAGGTCGGCGGCGGATGCTCCATGAACCCGCTCGGGACTGCCCGGCCGGAACTCCAGCGACGCTTCGTCCGGGTCGACGTCGACGATCTTCTCCAGCACGCGCGCGGCGTCGGGATTGCGGAAGATCTCGCCCGGCACCGGCGCGCGGCCGTCCGACATGTAGACCTCCATGGTCGTCGGGTACTTTCGGATCTTCGACGAGTTAGCGATGGTCCGGCTGACCCCCTCGCTGATGGGGAACGCCTCGGCGGCGACGGCGATGGCCCGCCGCAGCGTCTGCTCGAAGGTCATCGTCCCCCAGCGGTCCAGGAGGATGTACCAGGCGTCGACCACGCCCGGGGTGGACGCGGCCAGCAGCCCGTCGCTGCGCGGGAGCTCGCCGTTGTTGTGCTCTTCGTACCACTCGATGGTGGCCAGCGCCCGCGCCATCCCCTCCGCGTTGATCGAATAGACCTGCTCGGCCTCGGCGTCGTAGACCAGCAGCAAGGCGTCGGCCCCGATGCCGTTCATCGCCGGGTCGACCAGGGCCAGCACCGCCTGCCCCGCCACCGCGGCGTCGAAGGCGTTGCCTCCCGCGTCGAGTATCTCGACTGCGGCGGCCGTTGCCTGCGCCTTCATCGAGCTGACCGCGCAGTCCTGCCCGCGGATGACCGGGCGCACCGTGCCGAAGTCCGGGGTCGCGCGCATCGCCGCCGAGGCCGGCGCCCGACTGTTGCGCGGCTAGGTCGAGCGGGAAACGGAACGCCATTGAGAGCCATGAGGAACGTCACGCCGAGCACGAGGCGGCTTGCGGCCATGGCTGCCTCCTTGAGATGCCGCTACCGAAAACCGGGAGCCCCGCGGTGCGATCCCCTCTGCATTCGAACGGCGATGCACCCCACGCCGGCGGTTCGCACGTCGAAGACGCCGGCGCCGTGCAACGGGCGCAGTCTACTCCCGCGCCGCCGCGATGTCGTGCCTCAATCGGCCGCGTCTCCGACTTGGCCGCCTCCCAGGGCAGCTACCGGACCGCCGCCGCGGACAACGCGCCGACAGGCGTGCTCGTTGGAAGTCACGCGCGAACTCTCGACCTCGGATGCGACGTTGCGGGTTGCGACAGGATGCGATCGAGGGCTCGGCGGCGACGCTGCTGGAAGAAGCGGCTCAGTTGGACCCGGCCGAGATGCGCGAGTTCCACCGCACCATCGTTGAGCAGACCACGCACATGCGCGGGCGGATCGGCGACCTGCTGGACACCGGGCGCATCGAGTCGGACACGCTCTCGGTCGCGCCCGAGCCCTCGGGGTTGCCGCCGTGGTAAAGCGGGCATCCAGCCCAATCCTGCGCACGGGAGCGAGAACGGCCGCGGGGGTTCACGCAACTGCGGAACGAGCTCGACAAGGTCCTCTGTGGTCTCCTCGATCAGCGGTTCAGCCTTCGCCCCGCGGATCCGAGCGTCCCGGCCGAAATCGTCCCGCGCAGTCCGTCTGAATCCGAGCCGGAATTGCATATGGAATGTACTACGACCATCGCACTATCCCCATAACCGACTGCCAATGGGCGACTTATGTCAGCCCGGGGCTTCGCACCGGACTCCGTCCTTGCTTCGTAACTTCCGTCTGGCGCAGTGCGCCACGGGTTCCAGAAGTCGGTACTCTTGCTGACGCCAAAGCTCCGCGGCTGATTTCGTCAGGTAGCCGACCCGGGCCAGCGTGCCCCGCTCCTGGTCTAGGGCCAGGAACGCCCGTTCGTCGGGGTCGCGTTGTCGATGAAGAAGGCGATGTCCCAGCGGCCGTCAAGGAAGCCGACCCGCGTGTTGAGGATGTTGTGGGCCGGCAGTTCCGGATCGACAGGAACATGCTCTGCATCAGCGGGCCGCCGATGAACGTGCCGGGGTGCAGCACCGGCGACATCGCCGTCAGGTCGACCGAACCGAAGCCCGGCGCCTGGTCGCCCACTTGCGTGTAACGCGAGTCCGCCGTGCTGGAAGGTGACGCTGGCGTAGCCGACCCAGTCGCCGCCCGCCAGCCAGCGCCACGTGGCCGCCGCCGCGGTCTGGAAGCGGGTTCGTCGAGGTCGTCGCTACCGCGCGAGCGATCAGCGCCGCGCGGCAAGCGGCACTGATGGCCCTGGCAAGGATGGCGGCGTTCTCTGTGAAACAAGTAGCGTTCGTGACGGCCTATGCGGATCGCGACAAGTCCGCGTGCAAGGTCTCGGTAAGCGAGCTGGCGTGGGGGGCACTCGCGTCGTTCATGCCGGAGCCGGACAACCCTTGCTACTGCATCGCGACCGCGAGATCGCGGGCGTGGTGCTGCGGAATCTGATGCGCGTGTAGTGCGAACTCGCCGGCAGCAGAAGCAAGACATCGCCTTCAACGTGCGCCACCGGCACAAGATCCGCGGACCGCGGCACGTGAACATCGGCGTGGCCGGCGGCCGTCACGAAACTCGCGTGAGGAGCTCAGTCGTGTCGGTTCCCGCCGCCGATGAGCCCAGCGCGGCAACATCCGGGCGGCAGCCTGATCTCCCACCACCCGCAGCGTCGTGACGATACCCCGCAGCGCCGGCTCTGGAGCACAAGCTGACGCGCAAGAGGGCGGGTCCGTCCGCCTCCATGAAGTCCGTGGCCGGATCGTCCGACCGGTCGGACGATGTCCCGGGTTCGCACTAAACTTAGCCGGATTGACCACGGCGCTTGTCTTCGTCGCGCAGGTTTCGTCCGCCGCGGCCGTAGCCGTGGCGTTCCAGGAATCGAGCCGTGTTCCCGTACTCCAGTCTGATCACGGCCGTTCGCGCGAACTGGTCGCAACCGCCGGAGGCGAACTCTCCCGATGTCTTGCGACCACAACCGCACAGGCAGTCCCGCTTTCCCTGTTCGCCCATCATTCCCTCACAAGGCGCGCCGTGGCTGTCTCGCCGCCGACATCCGCTATCACCGACAGGCGGTAACACGGTTCGCCGGCCTCCAGGTCTGCCGACTCCGAACGTACGGTCCGCGGCATTCCGTCCAGGAGGCGCACTTCGGCTTCGGAAACGATGTCGCCCTGTCCTTCATCGGTCGACAACAGCGCCAAGGCCGCCGCCCCCGGTTCGGTAGTGACCTCCAGGAAGTGACTCCCCCCGATATCGAGACATACTCGCACTTCGGCCTCCCGAGTCGTGGCTATCCGCGTGACCTCGACGGCCGACCCCGGTTCCTCCCCGGCCGCGCATGCGAACGCCAGAACCCCTGTCAGAACGATGCCGGCTTTCGTTCTCTGCATTGCACCTACCTCCCCGGAGCCGCTTCCATCCCGGACGGTCATCGACCCCCGGCCAATCGTTCGGCAATCCGCCGATCCCCATTGCTCCGTATTGTGTTCCCAGGGCGGGCCACGCGCGAGAAACGGTGGCGGCGACGAACCGACCCGCGACATCGTCGCGACGCTGGTCGTCCGGATCTGCGGAGTATGTCCAGCTGGACATACTCCGCAGTTTTACGAGATCGACAACAAGGACCAAGGCTCGCTGGGATCGGCGAACGGGCTCGGGGATGCCCGGCCCTCGTAGCGTCACACCGCCGCCGCCGGCGTCCACGAACCCGAGCGTCTCCGGCTGGGGTCGGCACCGCAAGGGCTCGAACTGGTTGATTTGAAGTTCTTAACCTCGCTCCGGGCCTCTCATCTGAAGGAGCGCGTACAGCAGCGTTGCGCCGACCGTCACGCTGAACACAAAAGGAGCACCATGATTACCAGCCCTTGTTCTTCTTCGACCGCGGCGCGTCGTCTCTTCGAGGGCTCTATCGGTCCCTCAGATTCTGAGCTGTAGGATGGTATTGACGCAGTGAGACGGGCAAAGATGTCACTCAATATCCGCGACGATGACCGGTGCGTTCAGGAGACGCTCAACCGGCTACAGGCCCGCGTCGACGACCTCAAGCCGGTGATGCGCGAGATCGCCGGCCGCCAGAAGGAAAGCACGGACGAGGCCATCGCGACTCAGACCGCACCGGACGGGTCGACCTGGAAGCCGCTCGTCGAGAGCACGATCGTGGACCGGCTTCGGCGCCGCTACCGGGCCGCCCGAGCTTGGAGCGCTCGCTTGACCAGCAGTGCCGGACGCGCCAGGTCGCACGTCAGGCAGATGGAGTCGACAGCGCCGCACAACCGGCACGTCTTCCAACGACCCGGCCGCCACACACGAGGTCACAGCAACGACCGGCCGCAGCCGCCGACTCCCGAGAACGACCCCACCGCGAATCCCCGGGAAGACATGCCGCAGTTCCTGATCCACATGGATGGCGACGACTTCCGGATGCAGAACAGGCGCTTCACGAGGCTCACCAACGGCTTCTCGAAGCGGGTGGCGAACCACGCCTACCAGGTGGTACTGTACATCGTGTTCCACAACTGGTGCCGGAAGCACACGACGCTGGGCATGACGCCGGCCCAAGCGGTGGGCCCGGCGAGCGAGCCGCGCGACATCGACTGGATCGTGTCGCTGGTCGAGGCGAAGGACTCGCAGCCCGGCCCGCGGCGGCCGTACCGCCGCGAGGGGCGGAAGAAGCTGAAGGACGCGGGGATCAAGCGGGTGCGCGGAGATTGGGTGGTACAATTGGGCAAAGGTGCCGAACGTCGACCGCCAGATCGCGCTGGGTCAGCTCACTGTTGGTATCCTCACGTTCTTCCTTGGCGCTGGGGCCGGTGCGGCGGCTTGGGAGCCGCTGGGAGCGCTGTTGGGGCTGGATGAGCGGTCCACCCGAGCAGCGCATGCTAGAGCCGTGGCGGCGCTGCACGAGACCCGGGAAGAACTGGACGAGGTCAAAGGGCAGCTCCGAGACTCCCAGGCGGCTTTGGAACGTGCTCAGTTCCGCGAGAACGCTCTGGTGACCGATCTGGGGCGGGTGAGAGCCGATCTGCGGCGGGCCGAGCGGGAGGTTGGAGCCCTCGCCCGCTTGGGTGAGTGCGTCCATGACATCGGGGACCGCCGGCCGCCGCGTCCGCTCGCCAGTGTTGCTGACTGCACCGTTGAGGCGACGATGCGCTGGGACCGGGAGATCAGGTTCTACGGCCAGCGCTCACCGATACGGGTTGGTGCCCCCATCGTGCTCGCCGTCGTGCCCGACAGGATGGGCACAGATTCCTTCCGCTACCAGTGGTATGTGGGAGATTGCTGGGGCGGGCGAGTCAACGGCGCGACGACGGGTCCGATTTTCGCGTTCGCCATGACCCGGGCAGGCTCGTGCAATATCCAGCTCCGTGACGGCCACGACACGTACCAGTTCAGCTACTACGTGGCACACTGAACCTGTCTGGGGCTGCGCAGGGCCATTACGCTTCGTCAATCGACAGAGGAAACGATGGCGGGACTTGTCGAAGCATGCGAACTCGGCGCGAGTCGGTGTCGCGATGCCTGACGCTTCGGCGAGCCGCCTCAGAACCGGCGTGTAGTCCTCGCCCGTGTCGCGGCGGACAATGCTCCGTAACGCTGCGTTCGCCTCCAGCGTCGTCGCGTCGGCCCCACCGTCTGGCCGCGAACCAGACGCGCGTCGGCGAGTTGCTGCAACACCCAGGTGACGACCGCCTTGTGCGCTTCGACCAGCAGCAGTCGAGAGTACCGCCCCGGCGCCAGACTCGGATGCCCCATCCGCGAGTAGAACGGAGCGCATAGCTTCTCGACGAAGGCATCGAAGCCGGCCGCCCTGCATGTCGACATCGCGGCGCGCGCCGCGACCGCTCGCGCGTGACTTGCTTCGCCGCTAGGTCGATGTCGACCTCGAACGACCACCTGTAGCCGCTCGGCAGGTGGTCGCCGCCGGCCGGCAGCGTGAACGGCTCGTCGACGTCGACGCCGTCGAGCATGTCCGTGACGGTGTCGCCGCGGTAGAGGTGTTGTCGAGCTCGAGGATCTGAAGGATTCAGGACTTCCGCCGACCACAAGATGTTGTGGTGCCGGCGGCATCGTCAGACCAACAGCGTGCGCGTGTGTTCGCCAGCGTCAAGGCGCGTCGCTACGCTCCGCCCCCGCTATCGCGGGGCTTGCGGCCTTGACGCCGGCTCCGCGCGCGCTTGCCCGGACTGGCTCCTATCCGACGATGCCTAGTCATGAGCCCCCTAATTGTTGGGGTCGATGACCTGTCCACTTTGACCCGGTATGACCAGCGTCGCGTTATGACAAGTGGCCGTCAGGCGAGCGCCGTTGCCCCCGGCTTGGCGGGCATCGACGCTACCGCGAGCTTGACATAGTACGCATGGTCTCTGCGGGTTCCCAGTGTCAGGGGGCCAAGGAGGAGACCATGCTTGAAACGCTCTCCGTGCGGCCGCGTATCTGCCACCAGATCCGGTCCGGGCCGTTGGGTCGCTGGGTCGACGACTTCGTCGACGTACTCATGATGCGGGGGTACGCGACGAGCACCGTGCGCCGATACGTGCGAGCCGCCGCGATCTTCAGTTTCTGGCTGGACCTGCAGCGCGTTGCGGCGCCGGACGTTGACGAGACGCTGGTCACCCGGTTCGTGACCGGGCTGTCACGGCGACTGTGTTCAACGCGCCCGAGCGGCCGGCTCCCGGATGTGGCATACGGCGTCCGTCTGCTGGCCGAGCATCTGTGGACTCGAGGGGTAGCTGCACGCCTTGTCCCGGTCACCGCGCCATGCGAGTCCGAGCAATGGCTGCAGCGCTTCGACGATCACCTCGTGCAAGCGCATGGCCTGGTCGTCGGGACCCGGCGGATGTACCGGCGCTACGCCGCAGCCTTTCTTGCCGAGTGCGCGGGGACGCCGACGCCCGACTGGTCGCGCCTCACCGTACCGACGGTCGCGGCGTTCGTGCAGGCCCAGGCCAGCGGGCTTTGTCAGTCGTCTTGCCGCAATCCGGCCACGGCCACCCGCGCGTTTCTCCGCTTCCTGGCCACCCACGGTGTGGTTCCCGCCGGCATCGAGGGCGCCGTGCCGACCATCCGCGAATGGAAGCACGCCAGACTGCCCCGAGCCCTCGCCGATGACGAGGTGCAGCGAGTGCTGGACGCTATCGACGAGAAGCGCCCCTACGGCCAGCGTGACCGCGCCATCCTGCTGATGCTGAGCCGGCTCGGCCTCCGGGCAGCAGAGGCCGCAGCCCTCACGGTGAAGGACGTCGACTGGCACAACGGGGTTGTCCGTGTGGACGGCAAAGGAGGAAGGCAACGACGACTCCCGTTGCCGGCCGACGTGGGCGCGGCCCTCGTAGCCACGTTGCGCTCGCGGCCCCCGGCGAGTCCGCCGGACGTGATCTTCGTAACCGCGCGGCCGCCGTATCGGCAGCTCGGCGGTTCGGCCGTGTCGGACATCGCCAAGCGAGCGCTGCGTCGCGCCGGCGTCACCGTCCCGCGGCCCGGCGCCCACCTGTTCCGGCACGCCTTCGAGTCCCAGATGGTCCGCCGCGACGTGCCGATGAAGGCCGTCGCGGACCTGCTCGGCCATGCCCACCTGGAGACCACCACCATCTACGCCAAGCTGGACCGCGAAACCCTGGCGACGATCGCCCTGCCGTGGCCCGGAGGCGCACGATGACCGACGAGGCTTGGCGCCAGTACTTGCAGACCTACGTGGCGTTGCGCCGCGCCACGGGCTTCAGCATGCAACGGGAAGAACGCCTCCTGCAGGACTTCGTCGAGCATCTCGAACGGCGCGGCCACGACGCCCCGGTGGCGCCGGTCGCCGTCGAGTGGGCCTCGGCCAGCACCGAAAGCCAGCGCGCGGGGCGGTTGAGCATCGTGCGCGGGTTTCTCACGATGGTCCGCGCCGCCGAGCCCGACGTCGACGTGCCCGGCGCCGGGCTGGTTCGCACGTGCAAACGTCCTACCCCGCGCATCCTCGCGCCCGACGAGATCGTTGCTCTGATGGATGCCGCCCGCTCCCTCGGTCCGCCCAATGCGCTGCGTCCGCACACCGTCGCCACCGTGATCGGGCTGCTGGCGAGTTGTGGCCTCCGCGGCGGCGAGGCGATTCGCCTCGACATCGATCACGTCGATCTCGCTGGGACTCCGCCATGCCTGGAAATCCAGAACACCAAGTTCCGGAAGTCGCGCCTGGTACCGCTCCATCCCACGACCGCCGCCGCGCTGCGGGCCTACGCCGAGCAACGCCGGGCTCTCGGCTACGACGGCGTGTGCAGCGCCTTCTTCGTCTCCGAACGCGGCGCCAGACTCCACTACCATGCCCTTGCTCGGACGTTCGTACAGTTGGCCCGCCGGCTCGGCCTGCGCGGGCCAGCCGGCACCCCGGGCGTCAGCCTGCACAAGCTGCGCCACAGCTTCGCCGTGGGCAGGCTCGCCGCTTGGTCGCAGCAAGGAGTCGCAGTCCGCGATCGGCTCCCCGCGCTCGCCGTCTACCTCGGCCACGTCAGCCCGCAAAACACCTACTGGTATCTGACGGCCACGCCGCCGGTGCTCGAACCGGCCGCCGCGCGCTTCGAGACGTTCGTCGACGGGAAGGGGGCGCCATGACTGCCCGTGCGCCGCTCGGCCCATTGCTCCGTGCGTTCTTCGCCGACCATCTCCTGCAGCAGAAGGCCGTCAGCCCACAGACCATCCACGCCTACCGCGACGCCTTTCGCCTGCTGCTGACGTTTCTCCAGCAGCACCGTCAACGCAAGCCCGAGATGCTCACACTCGACGACCTCGATGCTCCCGTCATCCTGGCGTTTCTCGACCATCTCGAAGAAGACCGCGCCAACAGCATCGCATCGCGCAATGCGCGTCTGGGCGCCGTCCGCTCCTTCGCCCGGTTCGCAGCGCTGCGTACGCCGGAGTGCGTCGACCTGGCGTCTCGCGTCCTGGCCATCCCCCGCAACGGAGATTACATACGAAAGTAGCCAAGCCCCCGCCCGGGCGCGTGCTACACTCGCGCCATGCCAACGCACAAAGCCCGGAAACCAGCCGGCACCATCGAGGGCGTCAAGATCCGCATCGGGCCGAAGCAGAACAAGAGAGCCAGGGAGCTCATGGGGAAAACGATGCCAGGACAGCGCTCCATCCTGACCCCCAACGGGTTGCCCGCGGCGAACTGCCGACCAACCGCGCGGGCACCACGCTGGAACTGGTGACCCACGCCCCGGCCGGTGGCGTTCAGCAGGACATTTCGTCGGGACTCGGAACCGGCTCCGGAACTGGATCCGGAACCGGAACCTCCGGCGGCGGGTCCGGGAGCGGGTAGTGTCGTTCGGCGTGCATGCTTACGTTCTCCTCCCGAACAGCGCCGCCGCGATTTCTTCCGGCGACGCGTCGATCCGCAGATCCTCGTTCAGCTCTTCCGGCGTCGGCTGATACCGCGGGTCCGACTTCGGGAGCTTGTCACTCAGCGGGCGGTCGCGCTTCTTGGGCATCGTTTCCCTACTTCGGCACGTGACCGTGACGACGCACGTCGGAAGCCACCAGTTTCTTGAGCAGGCCGATCACTTCGTCCAGCTTTTCGTTGGTCGTGTCCACTCTGTAAAGCAGGATATCCAGCCTCTCATTGGTCTGGGCCGCGTGCTTGGTCAGGGTGTCCAGCTTTGCGTTGGTCTCCTGCTGCTGCGACGACAGGTCGTGCGCCCAGTCGTAATCCATCGGCTTCGGCTCCGGTACGGCCATCCTTTAGCCCCCTATCATTATACTATCACGCACGGGGCCGGCCAACCGTCACTGCCGATCGATCTGAACGCCTACCGACTGGCCGGCCGCCTGCTCGTTGAACACGCGCACCTGGTAGCACCGCTGCTGGAGAACGACCGTCTGCTCTGCGTCTTCCAGGCTGTTCCCGGTCAGGCGCAGGGACGCGTCTATCAGCCTAACCCCATTCGGGTCCGTGTGCGACAGGGCCATCGACGCGTTGCGAAGATGCGCCCTGCCGAACGTGATCCGGTACGTGCCCGACCGGAGACACGCTTCGCGAATCACGCTGCCCTCGGTCGTGAAGTGGTCGAACGAGTCGCGGAACCTGTTCCTTGCCCGTGCCGCGGCGCGATCTCGCGCTGCCTGCCGCAGCGCTTCGGCGGCGGCCTCGGGGTCGACTTGCGCCGCGGGTTCTCGCTGCGGAGACTGTTCCGGGTCGGTCTGACACGCTGTCACAACCGTGAGGGCGACGACAACACCAATGACGACCGCAGTCCGTGTGCGCATGGCAATCTCCCTCTCGCCCGGCGAAGTGGTCGCCGGGCCGGTTGCCACACGCATCCTGGACCGTGGTCGGCGCAGGGGCCTCGCCTATTCCCCCTGGGTGGGGGTGTCGTATTCGGCGAGCGACCCGGCGTCTGACGACCACGGTCAGTTCCGGGATGCGTGTGGCACTACAACAGTAGCACGGGGATCTAGATGGCGGTCGCCTTGTGCCCGCCGTGGTCGATGAGGTCGGCGTAGCGCAGGCGCTTCTGGTCGCCGTCCCGCACGAGCTTTCCCATCTGGCGGATCGTGTCGAGGTCGCGCACGTTGTGCCGGTTCTCGAACTCGGCGATGTACCGGTGCAGGTGCTCCGGGCTCATGCGGTGGAACACCCCGTGGTACGCGCGCTTCAGCATCGACCAGACCGACTCGATGCCGTTCGTGTGGACGTCGCCCTTCACGTACACGCCGACGCTGTGATTCACGGCCCCGTGGTTCTGGAGGCCCTTGTAGGCGGTCGCCTCGTCCGTGTAGACCGTCACACCGTCCTTCGTGGTCTTCCCGATGAACTCCTTGAGCGTCGGGCCGTCGGTGTGCTCGATGACCGCGAGCCGAATCCGCCGGGTCTTCCGGTCCTTGACGCCGGCCACGATGGTCTTGCCCTTGCCGCCGCCGCCCGGGTGCGTGCGGTTCTTCTCGTGCTTCCACTTCTCCAGGCCGCCGATGTACGCCTCGTCGACTTCGACGGGGCCGGAGAACAGCGACAGGTCGTTGTCCCGGCAGGCTTCACGAAGCCGCATCGCGAGATGCCACGCGGTCTTCTGCGTGATCCGCAGGTCGCGGTGGAGCTTCATGCTCGACACGCCTTTCAGGTTCGTCGCCAGGAGGTAGATGGCGATGACCCACACGCGGTATTTGAGCTTGCTGGACTGCATGACGGTGCCGGTGCGAACCGAGAAGCACTTGCGGCAGTCGCGGCACCGGAACGGGGAGTTCGGGTGCTTCGCTCCGATCAGGACGTTCATGGACCCGCAGCGCGGGCAGCCGATGCCGGCGGGCCAGCGCTGCTGGATCAGCCACTGCTCGGCGGACTTCTCGTCGGGGAACCGGTCGAACAGCTCGATCAGGCTGATGCCCTTGCGGTCGCACCGGCCTGGGGCCTTCTGTGGCATACCTTAATCGGAAGTTTCCAGGTCGATCGCGCATAAGTCACTGTTGGTAGCGGAGTTACAGGTTTCGATGGTGTTGGGTGCTGGCTACATTTTCGGGGTGACTCCCAGCAGCTCGAAGCTGCGTTGCTGCACCGGTGTCGGCTTGGTGAGCATCGTGAAGGTGGCATCGCCGTCGGCTACCCGCACGGTGTTGGCGGTCAGGGTGCCGAGGTCGGCGAGCAAGGTTCGGAAGCTGTGCACGGGGAGGTCGTCGGCGGTGCGCTTTCCGGCGGCCTTGGCGCGTGCGGCGGGCGAGCGCTTGGCCTTCTGGACCACCGAGGCGCGCTGACGTTCGGCCGCGGTCGGGTCGTGGTCGTCGAACAGCAGCGGCTTGAGGGCCTGGCGCATGTGCCACTCGACGTAGTAGGCGAGCATGCACAACAGGACGTGCGCCCGCACCCGGTCGGCGCGGCGGTGGTGGATCGGACGCACCTTCAGGTCGACGGTCTTGAGGGACCGAAAGGCGCGCTCGACCTTCGCCAGGTCCTTGTAGGCGCGCACGGTCTGGGCGGCATCGAAGTGTTCGGGCTCGACGTTGGAACGGACGATGTAGAGCCCGTCGAGTTGCTGCTCGTCCGCGATCCCGGCTTCGTCGCGCTGGAACGAGAAGGCCTCGTCGGTGATGGTGGTGACGAAGTGCTTGGCGACCTTGTAGTGGTTGATGACCTTGCCGACGCGCACGCCGATGGCGGCGGCCCCGCGTAGGGGATTGTTCGGACGCCGGGTCGCGGCGACAATCGGTTCGAGTTCCTTCTCGGTGGCGGCCAACAGCTCGTGTCGCTTGCGCTGCCGCTGGGCGGCGAGCAGCGGATTGCGGCAGACGATCAGTCGCTCGCCGGGGAAATCCTCGCTGGTGACCTCGGCGAGGTCGCGTTGGTCGAACAGCGACGGCGTGACGGTTCCGGTAGCCACCAGCTTGCGGATGGTCGGTGCGCGCAGCGTAGTGATCCAGCGCAGCCCGTCGACGCTGGCGAGGTCCTCGCGGATGCGGGCCGCGGTCAGCATCCCGCGGTCGCCGACGAGCACCACGCGGTGGAGGCCGAAGCGGGTGCGGATCTTGTCGACCTGTGCGGCGACGGTGTTGGGGTCGCTGGTCGAGCCTTCGAAGACCTCGACGGCGACCGGACACCCGGTGGCGGTGCAGAGCAGACCGAAGACGATCTGGAGCGTGCCCTTCTTGCGGTCGCGGCTGTGGCCGCGCTGGGCGAGTTGGCAGTGCGTCCCCTCGACGTAGCTGGAGGTCAGGTCGTAGAGCACCAGGGTGTGTTCCTGGAGGTGGCGTTTGGCCAGACGCTGCTCGATGGCCGACTGCCGCTCGACGAGCCAGTCCATCGCGGCGTACAGCTCCTTCGGGTCGACGGTGCCGAGGCTGAGCATCTGCCCGAGCGTGGAGACGGCGCTTTCGGGCGTCAGGGCGCGGGCGGTGGCCAGCTTCGACTGCGCGTCGATGACGCGGGCGACGAGCAGAGCGAGGACGAGGTCGCGGAGGCGTCCGGTGCTGCGGTCGAGCAACGCGGCGAGTCCGAGCTTACGGACGGTGGCGAGCACGGCGGCGACGTGGCCGTGGGGGAGGCTTCGGAGACAGGTGAAGGCGTCGTCGGGACTGACGAGTCGCTCGCCGCGGAGGATGCGGCGCAGGGCGTTGATGGCGACGTCGGGGAGCTTGGAGAGGTTGGCGAGGGTTCGCTTCTTGACGCGGCCGCGGTCGCGGAAGGACTCTTGGAGGAGAATGGCGGGGGGCGAGGAGCGGTTGGGGACGCTCTCGATATACATGGATACCATTATCCCGCACGCAGGCATATATTACAAGGTAATACCAGGCGTTAATCCCTGCATATACATGGCTACATTTCACCTGATACAACCCGCCAAAAACCCCGTAAAGCCTTTAGAATCTATGGGTTCCGGGAAAATGACCGCGGAAACTTCCGCTTAATTAGTGTTCGGTGGAAAACCCCGCAAGTGATTGATTCTACAGGGTGTACCGCGGATTTCAGGGTGGCGAAGATCGTCCGATTGTCGTATTCTCGGAGGTGATTTCCCGAGGATCGGCGCATTCGGGCAATATCTTCGCGAATTGACATCATGAGAGAAGTTCACCGGTCGCAGTTACAGATCGGTCAGGTGCCGGTCGAGAAGATCTGGATCAACCCGAAGTCGCGAGACGACATCCCGGCGGTGTTGAAGGGGCTTCAGCACATTTGGTGCGACGAGGCGTTGCGGGCCCGATTGTTGGCGCTGCTGGACGAACATATTCTGCCAGAGGCCGACCGCACGGTCGGGCGTCCGGGAATGGACCTGTGGCAGATACTGGTGCTGGGGGTCCTGAAGCAGGGACTGGGCTGCGACTTCGACCGTCTCCACGACCTGACGAACCATCATGAGACGATACGTGCATTCCTGGGCCACGGGGATTTCGATGACAAGACGCGTTACGAGTACCAAACGGTGGTCGACAACGTGTCCTTGTTGACGCCGGAGTTGTTGTCTGCGGTCGGGCGCCTGGTGGTGGAGAGCGGGCACAAGGTAGCAAAAAAAAAGCCTGGCGAGCCATTACGCGGGCGGTGTGACTCTTTCGTCGTCGAAACGGACGTGCATTATCCGACGGACGTCAGCCTGTTGTGGGACGCGATGCGTTGCCTGCTGCGGGAGACGGGGCGGACGGCTGCGCGCTACGCGGTAGGCGGCTGGCGTCAATGGCGCCATCTGTCGCGGGAGGTCAAGAAGCTGTTCAACAAGGTGCGCTCGACGCGGCGCGCGCAGCGGCATCCGGAGCGGGTGGAGGCGTATGTGGCGCGTTGCCGGGCGCTGGTGGAGCGCGCAGAGACAACGCTCGACGCGTTGCGGGACCAGGGCGTGGGGGAATCGGGCTGTCGGTCCATCGCCGGCCTCGTCGCTCACGCCCGGCGGCAGATTGACCATGTGGAGCGGCGTCTTCTGCGTGGCGAGACGATCCCTCACGAGGAGAAGGTCTTTTCGATTTTCGAGGAACACACGCGTTGGGTTTCCAAAGGCAAGGCGGGCACGCCGGTTGAACTCGGGGTTCCTGTCGCTCTTATCGAGGACCAGTATCAATTCATCCTTCACCACAAGATCCTGTGGGCGGGCGAGGACGTGGACGTGGCGCTGCCGATGGTGCAGGAAACGCAGGCATTGTATCCGGAGTTACGAGCGTGCAGTTTCGACCGAGGCTTTCACAGCCGCGACAATCGGGTGCATCTCGATACACTTCTCGACGTCAATGCGTTGCCGCGGAAAGGGTATCTTTCAAGAGCCGACCGGGAGCGGGAAGAGGAAGAATCGTTTGCGGCCGCGCGGCGTGCGCATCCTGCGATCGAGTCTGCCATCAACGGTTTGGAGCATCGGGGACTCGACCGCGTTCGCAGCCATGGCGCGGACGGCTTCGCGCGGACGGTTGCTCTGTCGGTGCTGGCGGCCAACCTGCATCGTATCGGGTTGCTTCTCCAGAAGCGGGAGCGCAGGCGACAGCAACGCATCGCCTGACCACCTGTCTTCGTAGTCAGGCCGGATTCGGAGCCGGCAACAGACGGCACGGTCTTACTGTCCTCGGAAACAGGGCATCGGGCTGATTTGCCGACCTTCGCCTATTCGCAGCTCGTCAGGCGGGGTCGTCGCGGCCGGACTTCGGCCCGAAATCACGCCCAGGATGCCACGAATCAGCGTAGATCTCTGCCCGAAAACGGGGTTTTCTGGCCGACACTAATTAGTGTTCGGTGGAAAACCCCGCAAGTGATTGATTCTACAGGGTGTACCGCGGATTTCAGGGTGGCGAAGATCGTCCGATTGTCGTATTCTCGGAGGTGATTTCCCGAGGATCGGCGCATTCGGGCAATATCTTCGCGAATTGACATCATGAGAGAAGTTCACCGGTCGCAGTTACAGATCGGTCAGGTGCCGGTCGAGAAGATCTGGATCAACCCGAAGTCGCGAGACGACATCCCGGCGGTGTTGAAGGGGCTTCAGCACATTTGGTGCGACGAGGCGTTGCGGGCCCGATTGTTGGCGCTGCTGGACGAACATATTCTGCCAGAGGCCGACCGCACGGTCGGGCGTCCGGGAATGGACCTGTGGCAGATACTGGTGCTGGGGGTCCTGAAGCAGGGACTGGGCTGCGACTTCGACCGTCTCCACGACCTGACGAACCATCATGAGACGATACGTGCATTCCTGGGCCACGGGGATTTCGATGACAAGACGCGTTACGAGTACCAAACGGTGGTCGACAACGTGTCCTTGTTGACGCCGGAGTTGTTGTCTGCGGTCGGGCGCCTGGTGGTGGAGAGCGGGCACAAGGTAGCAAAAAAAAAGCCTGGCGAGCCATTACGCGGGCGGTGTGACTCTTTCGTCGTCGAAACGGACGTGCATTATCCGACGGACGTCAGCCTGTTGTGGGACGCGATGCGTTGCCTGCTGCGGGAGACGGGGCGGACGGCTGCGCGCTACGCGGTAGGCGGCTGGCGTCAATGGCGCCATCTGTCGCGGGAGGTCAAGAAGCTGTTCAACAAGGTGCGCTCGACGCGGCGCGCGCAGCGGCATCCGGAGCGGGTGGAGGCGTATGTGGCGCGTTGCCGGGCGCTGGTGGAGCGCGCAGAGACAACGCTCGACGCGTTGCGGGACCAGGGCGTGGGGGAATCGGGCTGTCGGTCCATCGCCGGCCTCGTCGCTCACGCCCGGCGGCAGATTGACCATGTGGAGCGGCGTCTTCTGCGTGGCGAGACGATCCCTCACGAGGAGAAGGTCTTTTCGATTTTCGAGGAACACACGCGTTGGGTTTCCAAAGGCAAGGCGGGCACGCCGGTTGAACTCGGGGTTCCTGTCGCTCTTATCGAGGACCAGTATCAATTCATCCTTCACCACAAGATCCTGTGGGCGGGCGAGGACGTGGACGTGGCGCTGCCGATGGTGCAGGAAACGCAGGCATTGTATCCGGAGTTACGAGCGTGCAGTTTCGACCGAGGCTTTCACAGCCGCGACAATCGGGTGCATCTCGATACACTTCTCGACGTCAATGCGTTGCCGCGGAAAGGGTATCTTTCAAGAGCCGACCGGGAGCGGGAAGAGGAAGAATCGTTTGCGGCCGCGCGGCGTGCGCATCCTGCGATCGAGTCTGCCATCAACGGTTTGGAGCATCGGGGACTCGACCGCGTTCGCAGCCATGGCGCGGACGGCTTCGCGCGGACGGTTGCTCTGTCGGTGCTGGCGGCCAACCTGCATCGTATCGGGTTGCTTCTCCAGAAGCGGGAGCGCAGGCGACAGCAACGCATCGCCTGACCACCTGTCTTCGTAGTCAGGCCGGATTCGGAGCCGGCAACAGACGGCACGGTCTTACTGTCCTCGGAAACAGGGCATCGGGCTGATTTGCCGACCTTCGCCTATTCGCAGCTCGTCAGGCGGGTCGTCGCGGCCGGACTTCGGCCCGAAATCACGCCCAGGATGCCACGAATCAGCGTAGATCTCTGCCCGAAAACGGGGTTTTCTGGCCGACACTAATTATAGCCCATTACGCCTGTAAATAACAGTAAACAAAGGAGTTAGCGACGCCAGGGTCGATTTGGTCACGGCGTCAAGACACATTCGCCGGGTACAATGATCGGGCCGGCGGGTGATAAGGCCGCCGGCCCTGGAGGGGTGACTGAGTGGTTGAAGGTGCCCGGCTGATAACCGGGAGCTGGCTAGGTCTCAAGCCAACAGCGCCAGCCGCGGGTTCGAATCCCGCTCCCTCCTCATCCTGTCTATAGAACTCTTGCTCGGGTCCTTTTTTTACCCCTCTGGAGGCAAGCGTACCACAACCGCTATAGGCGAACCATAGGCGGTTTCCCCTACGTGCTAGACCGTGGTAACGGTCGAGCACGTAGCGAAGACGAGGCGAACCGCGATTCTGCACGGTCCGCTCGGGCAACTCCAGCTTGCTCAGGCACTTCCGGCCCGGCGGCTACGTAGGCATATAATTTCCCGTCGATGATCGATTGAGCCGCGGCGACCGAGACGAACCGCGACGCGTAGGTGGGCGTGAAGTGCAGCTGGAAGCGCGGGCGCGCAGCCAGCCGTTGCCTGACCTTGGCGTGCTTGTGCGTCGCGTAGTTGGCCAGCACGAGATGAATGTCCCGCGGCGACGGCACCTTCCGCTCGATCAGCCGCCCCCGTTCCATGCTGGCCCGTGCAGCACCGGGGAGTCAGCCGACCAACCGGAGGCAGCAGGACCAACCGACTGGCCTTTCCCACCGGCCGCGGCTGTACGGTTTGTCGTCTCGGCGCGGGAGACGGCGGGCCTACGCCTCCGGGCGTCGAGCCGACCGGCTTGGCAACTGCCGGAGCAAGACGGGAATGTCGGCCTGTCTGCCGAGCCGCTCGTCGGCGTCGTTCCTGCTCGTTGCGACGAACGACAACGCCTGCGACACGTCGTACTTGGTACCGGAGCCGTACTCGAAGAGCATCCCCTCGGTGCCGGCGAGCGTCGGGTTCGACGCCATGGTGTCGTCGACAGCAGGCCGAGCACTGCGATGCCTCCTCGAAGCGGCGGTTTGAACCAGACCGCGGCTGTTGAAGGGCCGCGCTGGTGGAGCAGCACCGCCTTTGAGCTCCGCGCTGAAGGCGTCGAGGTCCCCGGGGGGGGGCCGGAAGGAGCCATCCTTCTACGTCCAGGCGGTGGTCGTGTCGACGACGCGACCGTTCTGCTGCCGCATGCTCCTCTCCCGCTCGGGCGTGCCGAGGTGGCCGCGGACGTACGTGTTGGCCACGATGTTCGTGGCGTGCTGCGACCAGCCCTTCGGGGCCTCGATGCCGGTCTGCTCGAAGACCACGCCGCCCTGTTCGTTGTCGATCCGCGCCTTGCGCAGTTCCCACTCGACCTTTGTCGAACGGGTCGACGTCGACGCGGCTGAAGGTGCGCTCGAATGCGAGTCCGCCTTTGTTTGGCGTCTCGCTCAGGCCGGTGTCCCCCGCGGTCTCGTCGTGCTCGTGCATTCTGCCTCCCGGCGCCGTGTTCTCTCCGTGGCGGCAAGCGTACGGCCCCGGTTTCGTCGGGCGCGGGTTTTCGGCGGTCCTCTACAGGGGCGTGCTGCCCTTGGGTGCGTCGGCGGCGTCCACGGTCAGACTGTCCGGTGATCCAGCGCGTTGCTGCCTCGGTGGACTCTCGTCTCCAGCCGGGCATGTTCTTGCTGTCCGGCAGCTTCGGGTCGTGTCGTGTCCCGGCCGTTGCGCGATGCCCACGGACTCGATTGCCTGGCTGACCGTGCCGAGGGCCGCGAGCATTCCACCATGGTTCGGCTGAGGATGTTGTGCTCCGTGCTTGGGTGCACCGGCTCTTCCAGCACTGAGCTTCCGACGTCCGGCTGAGGCGCTACGGGACGGCCTGCAGTTCTCTCTTGCCGCACCCGGGCCCGCACGACCGGCAGCGCGAATGCTTGCAACTCGACTGCCCCAATCCGCGGCGGCGCCTCACGCGCGTCAGGGTCCCGTCCCGTCGGGCAAAGGCAGTATCATTCCTGGCGGCGCGGTCTTGGCGGCGCAGGCAATCCGGATGAGGGGGTACGGTCTGCGGGGCGAGAGTGACGTGTCCGCCTCGGTGGACGACAGAACACTGTCTGCAGTGTACGTTCCGAACGATCGTTGTCACGGTGTGCGGGCTTCGGGCCGCGCGTGCGGCACAGGCGGACTCGTCTCGAACTCGCGGGCGTATCCACGCAGCCAGCGTTCCAGTTGCTGCGCGACGACCTCCACCGCAGCCTGCTTGCGCAGGGCGCATTCCCAGACGGTCGCGACTCGCCAACCGGCCTGGAGCAGGTCGTGTCGGTTGCGTCGGTCCCGTCTTGTGTTCGCATCGAACGTCGCTTGCCAGAATTCCTGGCGTGTGCTCGGTGTGGTCGTGTACGGGCAGCCCGTGTGCCGGTGCCAGAAGCAGCCGTGCACCAGGCACACGGCACTAAATCGGCGAAACACGAGGTCCGGAGCTGGCCGAAGCGTCGGGCATTGCGACGCCGACTCGTGCCGACTTGGCGCGGTTCGACAAGTCCCGCAAGAACAAGAAGAAGACGTCGAACGCCGAGTGGACCCATCCGCACGACCCGGATGCGCGGGTCACGAAGATGAAGGACGGGCGGACGCACTTGGCCCACAAGGCCGAGCACGCCGTAGACCTGGCGACGGGCGCGGTCGTGGGCGTCACGGTGCAGGCCGCCGACATGGGCGACACGACGTCGGTGGTCGAGACGCTGATCGTGGCGGCCGAGCAGGTCGAGGCGGTTCAACCGGATGGACCCGGCATCGAAGAAGTGGTGGGCGACAAAGGCTACCACAGCAACCGGACCCTGACTGACCTGAAGGCGCTGGGTCTGCGCAGCTACATCTCGGAGCCGGACCGGGGCCGTCGGTGCTGGAAGGGCCGGTCGAAGGCCCGCGATACGGTGTATGGCAACCGGCGGCGGGTTCGCGGCGCGCGGGGCCGGCGGCTACTTCGTTGCCGGGGAGAACTGCTGGAACGTCCATTCGCGCACGTGTGCGAGACCGGCGGGATGCGGCGGGTTCATCTTCGAGGGTATCCGAACATCCTCAAGCGGCTGCTCGTACACGTCGCCGGCTGCAACCTGGGGCTGCTGTTGCGGCAGCTGATCGGGGTGGGCACGCCGCGGAGCCTTCAGGGCCGGGCTGCGGCCGTATTCTGCGCTCTATTCCGGTGGTGGGGCCACCTGTTGGGCTATCTGCGGCGTTTCTCTACGTTCTCCAGGCCGATTTCGGCCAAGACCGCCTCGTCACCGCGCCACTATCGCGTCTGCCGCTACATATGAACGTGGAGACTTCCACCTCTGGCTGCAAGGGTAAGGGCGGCGAGTACGACAAGCTCGTCGGGCTGCTCGAAGACGTCAACGCAGTCGAGATCCTCGACGGGCTCTGGATCGCCAGGTTTTCTGAAGACTACTCGGCGCGCAAGATCATGTGGCGCCTGCTGTCATGTCTCGGGGACGACGACCGGGCCTTCGTGATCAACCTGGGCGGCCCGGACTGGTTCGGCTACAACCTCGCTGTCCGGCATCAAGAACTGGTACCGCCGTCTGAACCGGCGATGGTCGACAGGGTGTGCCATCCGAGGGTGAACGGCAAAGCCGCGTAGCACGGTGGTCTCCATGACTGAACCCGAACGCAGTCGCTTCGTGATAGCTCTGCAAGTGAGCGAGGAAACGGACTACCGCAAGCTCGACGCGATCCTGACCGATCTCAACGCTGTCGAAGCACTCGATGGAGTCTGGGTCACCAACTGCAGCGACAAGATCCAGGCCAGCCACGTACTGTGGTGCATCATTCCCGTCCTGAGCAGCGGCGACAGGCTCATGGTCATGAATCTGAACGGGCCTCAGTGGCACGCCTTCAACCCGACCAAATGATTTCAAGGGGACTCTGAAGCGCCGGAACGACCGACCGCCCGAAGATCTGGTCATGTGACGGATGATCCACGGCGGGATCCTGGGGCCGGCCTTCGGGCTGGCCCTTCCTTACCCCTCCGTCCCCTTTTCCACCAACTCGTCGGCCTTGGTATAGCCCCTTTCAGTAACCCTATATAACTCGCTGCCATCTCTCTCAAAATACCCATCCTTCTCCAGGCCTTCAATCGCAGCTATCCACCGTTGGAACGCCCTGTGACCGATGTCTGTCTCACGTGCCACCGTCCTCATCCCTATGGTGATGGAACGACCTCCCGCCAAGCTGCTTGTGCACAGCACGTCTCCATCCCCTACCGCCGCCAGCGTCAGGATCGTGAATGCTTCATTGCTCATCCCTACTCCTCCTCCTTGGGGCAACTCCCGCAGCGCGGGCCGGGCTCTTCCTGCGCCCTCTCGACAGCCTCAAGCCTGCCGCGCAGATGCCGCTCCCGGAGATGGGCGACAAGCCAGACGCCTGCGGTCCCCGCCCACGCGAGGTTGATGGCCTGGGTCCGGCGCGGGTGCTGCTCCTCGATGCCTGCCATCGCCAACCCTGCGGCCGACAGCAAGGCCCAGGTGTGCATCGAGCGGTCCGCGATCTGGCCCCAGCGCTCCACCTGGACGCGCAGCTTCGCCGCCTCGATGGCCTGCTCCGACAGCGACGGGCTGACGTCCTGCGCCGCGGCCGGGGCCGCGATCAGCGTGAACACGACGATCAGCAGTCTCTTCATCCCGAGGAGTATACTCATCTGGTCAGCTTGACTACGACTCTGTAGAGCGGCTGATCTATAGTTGCTCTGAGGTAACCTCGGTGTTCCCTGAGAGGTGCTGCATGTCAATGAAGAGCTTTGTCCTGTGGGGTTCGTGTGTTATCGCGGGTATCACGCTAGTAGACGCCATCTACGTCATGCTGGTGGAACTCCTAAACCTGGAACGCACCGTGGCCGGCATCTTCGCAATCTTTTCGGTGGTAGCTCTGCTGTCCATTGTGGAGCATATGATTCGCCGCCAAATCAGCACCGAGCAACTCGATGGGGACGAACGAGAATATCTAGCTGCTGCCTGGGTCTGCATGCTTCTAGGCGTTTTCCTCATTGCATTGGAAGGAATACTGGAGTTCCTCAAACCAGATACTAGATGGTTCCTTTTCGAAGACCTACTTCTCGGCATCGGTGCGTTGGGAGCCCTAGCCGAAGAAGTAAGAGTGAACAGAAAAACCGTTCGACGGTAACGATACGCGACCCGTTGCGGGCGCTTCTGGTTCGCAACGGGTCGCTGCCTTGCCTAGCTATAGCTACTTGTCGGACTTCTTGTCCACGGGTACTCGTAGCTGACTCTTTACCGCAGGGAAGGGAGGCAAGGTATGGCTGCGCGCTCCTCTCTCTCCGGCTGGCGCGTGGGCGCGTCCGCGCTGCAGAGGCTGCGGCGCCGCGAGCGCGCGGGCAAAGGGGTTGCGCAGCATCGAACGGTATCCGTAGAGAGCGCCGCCCAGGACGCTGATCTCACCGGCTCGCGCGCGGTGCCGCTTCCCACGACGCGACCGTTCGAGAATCTGAGCGCGTTCGTACTCGGCGATCATACCCTGAAACTGCACCAGCAACTGATCCTCGGCCGTGGCGTTCGACGGGCCGTTGAGGAAGCGGGTCTCGACACCGTGACGTCCGAACTCTTCGGTCAACAGGACCTGATAGGCGTACTTCCGACTCAGCCGGTCCGGACTATGGACGAGCACCACCTGGATGTCGCCGGCGGCTGCCAGGTCGCGTACCTGTTCCAGTCCCGGCCGTTCGAGAGTCGCCCCGCTATAGCCCTCGTCTTCGAAGACCCACTGCTGGGGCACCTCCAGCTCCAGCGTCGCGGCCCACTCGACCAGCGCGGCCGTCTGGCTCGCGATCGTGTGCGCTTCGCGCTGCTGATTCGAGGACACGCGCGTGTAGATCGCCGCCATCTGCATGTGGACGCTCCATTCCGTGGGCTGCAACCGGACGCATTCGGGCCGGCACCAGCAGCGAGTAGACCTGGGCGAGCTTGCTGTCGCGAAGCCGGTCGAATGTGCAATCGAGCTGCACCTGCCGCAGAGCATTCCGTGGTCGTCGTTCACCCACGTGGCTGACGGAAGGTGTCCAGCAACGCCGTCACCGCCTGGGTGACGACTTGTCCGAGGGAAAGTCCGCTGCGTCGGGCGTAGGCGCGGATTGCACGTACGGTGCTGACCGGCAACTTGAAGGTGATCGCGACGGTCGGCTCGACCGCCGGCACCGGAGCACTCAGCCCGGCCGCCTTCTCTGGAAGTAGCGGTAGGCCTGCCGGCCTCATCGGTGCTCCCGGCAGCCTGCCCGACTCCGCGGTAATTGTCGTCGCGAAGTCGTTCAGAGAGGGTGTCCCAGGCGTAGTGGAAAGTCGGTGGCGACTCCTGCCCGGCTGTGGTATCAGTCGGGTGTTGAACAGAGAGGAGAGGCCACCGATGAAGAAACCGTACAAGATCGTTTCGGGCGCGTCCACGCCGGACACGCCGGACCGCCGGGAGCTGGCGGACTGGCTGGCGAAGGACGGACAACTGCTGATCCCGCTGGTCGAGCTGCTGGAGAAGGGTGAGCGGGCCATCGACGAGGTGATCGACGTGATGGGCCGGGCGACCATCGAGGCGGTCCTGCGGATGAGCGCCGAGCAGGTGGCGGGTCCCAAGGAGCAGGGACGGCGCGACGCCGACCGGGAACTGTACTGGCACGGGGTGCAGGCGGGACGTGTGGCATTGAAGGAACGGCAGTTGCGGGTCGACAAGCCGCGGCTGCGCAAGAAGCGGCCGCGGGCCGAAGAGCCGGGCGAGGTGGAGATTCCGGCGTATGCGGCGTTGCAGGCGGACCAGCCACTGGCCGACAGGATGCTGGAGGTGGTGCTGCAGGGCGTGTCGACGCGCAAGTACGAGACGGTGCTGCCGGCGCTGGCCGACCAGGTCGGGGTGAGCAAGTCGGAGGTTTCGCGGGAGACCATCGAGGCGGGGACGCGCGTTCTGAAGGAGTTGGCCGAACGGGACTTGAGCGGGCTCGACGTGCTGGTCGTCTACCTCGACGGGATCGTGTTCGGGGACTACCACGTACTGGCCGCGGTTGGCGTAGATGCGGATGGCCGCAAGCATGTGTTGGGTCTTTGCGGCGGCGCATCGGAGAACACGGAGGTGACCGCCGGGCTGCTCGAAGACCTGGTCGCGCGGGGTCTGCGGTCGGATCGCCGTCGTCTGTTCGTCATCGACGGCGCCAAGGCGCTACGGGCGGCCATCGGGCGGGTGTTCGGTTCGTCGAACCCGGTACAGCGGTGTAGGTCGCACAAAGTACGGAACGTCTTGAGCCATCTGCCGAAGGAACAGCACGAGCAGGCCCGTTCGACGTTGCGTGCGGCGTGGAAGCTGGACGCCGACGAGGGTATCCGGAAGCTGGAGCAGTACGCCTCGTGGTTGGAGCGGGAGTGGCCTTCGGCGGCGGCGAGCCTGCGCGAGGGACTCTCGGAGATGTTCACGGTCAACCGCCTTGGCCTGCCGAAGGCGCTCCGTCGCTGCCTGACGACGACGAACATCATCGACTCGTCGCACGCCGGCGTTCGCCAGCACACGAATCGGGTGAGTCGCTGGCAGAGCGAGGCGATGGCGGTGCGGTGGGCGGCCGTGACGTTCCGGGAGACGGAGAAGCACTATCGACGCATCACCGGGTATGAGCATATGTGGATGCTCAAGGCGCACCTCGATGACAAGGATGCCGCTCTTGCCGAGCTGCAGAAGGTAGGGTAAGGTGTTGCTGTCGCCGCCGACTTTCAACTACCGGCGGGACACCCTCCGTTCAGAAAGGTACAGGGCTTCAGGTGGAAGGGATGGCGAAAGGGAACAGGCTCCGGGAGTGGCCGCAAGGCCTATCACCTCGATGAATGAGCAGGACTGCCAGACGTCATCACATGCACAAGCGAAGGGGACGACCCGCGTGGTCGCCGTCGTCAGGGCGTCATCAGGCCTGACGACGCACCGGTCGGATCAGCGCAAGGGTGCGAGCCTGGTGCCACGGCTCGCGAGACCCGCCCGCGGGTTCAGACCGGGAAGCCCGTGTGCGAGCCGCATGATTCCACTGGAGAGCCCGGTGCCGGCAATCGGCACGCCGGGTTCGGAGAGCGGGGGGAGGAAACGTGCCCACGGGATTCGGACTGCGGCCCGGCACGAAAGCGCCGGATGAGCCACCGAGCCCTACCGGTTACGCGCCTCCCCTCGACTCTACCCGGTATTCTGTAAGTATGCTGAAGTACCGACGGTTCCGAGCGTTACCCGGCGGGCGAAGCCGCTACGGAGCGACGGGATGAAGACGCAACGACCGACCCGAAGCGTTCGATTTCAAGGCTGCGCGTGCGGCCCCGCTCCACGGCGTCGTGCTGCTGATGCTGGATTAGCCACAAGGCGAGCCCTCGTTTGCGCGTTGGTGCTTTCAGCCGCGATGCCCGCGGCCGCGCAGCAGCGCAAGACCGTGGTGGGTGCCGTGTCCATCATCGCGTGGGTCGGTCTGGTGATCGAGGCGTACGATTCGGCTGCGACATGCCCCGAGCGCTACCAACCGGCCACGCCGCGGGACCAGGTTGGATGGGGCGAAGGTGGCGTTCACCAGTGCGTGCACGTCCGCTCGGACCCTGACGGTTTGGCCGGCTTCGACATCGTCGACGCGACGTTCGAGACCGGAATCAGACGTCCCGGGCTGGCTTGGGCGGGCGTCGGCGCCATCAGTCTCGGCGTCGTGGCGCTGCTGCTGCCGGTCCACCGCGCCACGCGGGATCTTGACGTGCAGGTGTCAGCGCAGCGGGTGGCGGTGCGGCGCAAGTTCGGCTGGTAGGTCCATCAGCCGCCGCTCACCGGGGCGCGGCTGCAACGTCGGGCACGCCCGCGACGGCACGCCGCTCGTGACGCTCGACTTCTCCACCGCCGCCTGGACGCTCGCCCCGCGCGACCGCTTCATCGGCTGGTCGCGGCGATCGATCGCCCCGCACCGGGATGACCGAACGGTTACGGAGCGCTACTGCAACGCGTACGTGGCGGCGGGCTTTCTTCCGCCTCCGCGACGCGGCCACTGGGTCGGCGTCCGGCGCTTCGGAGGCGGCGGACGTCCCCGATCGAACCCGCCTCGAGCCGCTGCTGCGGCAGCGGTTCAAGGACGACTCGCTGGTCGTGAGGGCAGTGACGCTCCGCGCGCGGGGATCCGAGCACAGCATCGTCGGCGAGCTCACCTCCTGGCGTCACCGCGGCCGCACCGGATTGTTCCACTACCGCCTGGACCTTGCGGGTCGGGACGGCGAGCGGACGCTCGACGTCGTGACCAAGATCCGGCGTCGCTCTGGATCGTGCCCGCGTTGTTCACCGGGTGCGGTCTGGCGATGATCGCGCCGCTCGCCATCCCGCGACCCGGCGCGACCGGCCTGGCGGCGTTCGCCGTCTGGGCCGTCTCCTTGACGTTGTGGCACCTGCGCTGAATCGATGGATCCGCCACGCCCAACGTCCGGGAGCCGACTCCGGCGCCCATTCGGCGATCCGGTTACCGCTCGCGGATCCCGCTTGGGCTGGATCAGGGAGGCTGGCACCTGTGGGACTCGGCGTATCATGGGCACGTGATCGCTACCGGCCGGCAGCGGCGTTCGCGGCACGGCAAGGCAAGACCCGAGCCGGCGGTCGGCAGCATGGGAACAGGGGCGCGGTTTACCCGGTTACCCTTGAGCCGGCCGCCAGCAGGTCCTTCCGGACGTTGTGGGGTACATCGTGGTATACCTGCCGCAGGCATGCTTGTAAATTACGTGTACTAGGTCGTTTACAGGTTCAGTCTTGCTGACTCTACCAGAGGATGATTAGGTTCCCCGTAGTTAGTCCGTAGACAGCCAGGATATCCCCATTTGATGGGGGTTGGAAGTGATCGGCCTGGGGAGCTACGGCAAGACACTGACCGTGCTCACCGCCATCGACCTCGAGGAACAGATCGAAGAGATCGCAGAAGAGGAAGAGTTCGTTGAGTCCTGGACGCCGAGGTTTCGGCGCCGCTGAATGTTCGGAAGACCCCACGCCTCGATGCGTCGTGAGTGCACACCGACGGCGGGCGGCTAGGGTGGCAAGCCTCGGCCGCACCCAGCGTTCGTCGATATCGACCGGGTCGAACGGCTTCCCGTAACGGGTCACCATCTCACGACCCGAACAGCCTTTCGCTCCCTGGGGTTTTCCCGAGTTCCGAACGGGCAGCGCCTCCGGTAGCATCCGAGGAAAGCAGGAGGTGAGCATGAATGCCTCGGCCTTTCGACGTCTCCCACGTGGCCGTGTCGGTCGCATCCTCCGCAGACTGTGCTTCTTCCTCGGCATCAATCCGCGCCGCTGCTTCTGCTGGCGCTGCGTCGCCGCCAGCAGCGGGCTCTTCCATTGCACCCGAGCCCGTTCCGGCCACCGAGCTTACAGCGACGTCCGCGTGCTTGGCATCCGCATCATTCACCGCTTTGCCTTCGACCTTCCGTGATCCAGGCAGGAGTGCCGCATCCGTGTCTGGAGATGTTGCAGGTCTCGACGTCCTGCACATTTCATAGCGCCCCTACCGTCTCGAACAACGCCGAGTAGCCGCCCGAAGGCGTCGAGCGGCCGAACGAGCCGGATGCCGGGCACAATAGAATCACTGTCGGCGTCGTGGTGCTCGGACTCGCGTCTGCTCCCGCCGCGGCGCAGGGGCGGGGGCCGCAGGTTGTAACGGGGATCAGCCTGGCGTCGTTCGAAATCTATGCCGCGTTTGCGGATCGAGACTGCGACATCCACCCGCAGACCACTCTGCTGGACGGGCGCTGTACGTGGCGGAACAGCAGCGGCAGGCTGGTCGGCGAAACGCCCGAGCTGCCCAGGGAACAGTTGTTGGCACCGGCGCACGGGGCCAGCTCCAAAGCCGGTTGCAGCCGCCGATTCCCGCGGGCCATCCGCTGGCCGATAACTCGCCAGGCGTGGAGCGAATCGTTCGGACGATCGAGCACGGGTGCCGTCTGCGGACGGGCTTCAACGGTCCCGAGAGTCCTGTCCACACTGATGAGGCGGCCGCATGAGGCCTGGCGCCGGCGTGTCGGCGCTGCTCTTTCTGGTAGCCGCCGGGGCCGCATACGTACCCGCTCGGCGGGCCGCCCGCGTGGACCCTCTCGCCGCCCTGCGGATGGATCAGTTTCCGGGCGCCGGCGTCCGGGACGGTTTCACAGGGCCTCTGGAACTTCCAACCCCGCGACGTGCGTATCTACATATAGAGAGTCTTTGCATAGAAAGGCAGGGGTGCAGGGCATGGCCGAGCGGAATCCGGAGATGTTGCGCGGCACGGTCGAGTTGCTGATCCTGACGACACTGCGCGGCGGTCCTCGACATGGCTTCGGCATCGCGCGCTGGCTGGAAACGACCTCGGACGACGCACTGCAACTCGAGGAGGGCTCGCTCTACCCGGCGCTCCATCGCATGGAGAAGCGTGGTTGGCTGGAGTCCGAGTGGGGAATCTCGGACAACAACCGGAAAGTGAAGCTGTACCGCTTGACGTCCCGCGGCCGCGCTCGACTCCGGAGCGAGACCGAAGGGTGGGCGTCGTTCGCGGCGGCCGTCGGCAAGGTGCTGCGGGCGGCGGAGGCTGTCTAGGAGCTTGCGCCGCAGAACGCAGCGAAGCGGAGTTCTGAGACGCAAGGTCATGGTGAGGACGGGATGGGCCGAAACTCCGAGCCTGCGAGGCGTTTCGGGGCGCTGACGGAGGCGTGCAAATGAAACGGACACCGATGTGGCGGCGCTATCTCCGGTTCTGGGGCTCCGACGTCCGCGCGGATGTCGACGCGGAGCTCGACCATCACCTGCACGAGCTCACCGAAAGGCTCGTGCACGACGGCCGTAGCCCGGCCGAAGCCAGGGCGGAGGCCGAGCGGCGGTTCGGCGACTACGCGCGGGTCGAGGAGGCCTGTGTGGACATCGACCAGGAGTGGGAACGGAGACAGCGCTGGCTGCAAGTGCTGGCCGATCTCTGGCAGGACTTGCGGATTGGCGCCCGTACGCTGGCGAAGAACCCCGGATTCACGATCTCGGCCGTGGTTGTCCTCGGTCTCGGCCTCGGCGCCGCGACCGTGATGGCCAGCGTGATCAACGCCGTGTTCATTCGGCCGCTGCCCTTCCCGGAGCCGGAGCGGATCATGAGCGTGATCTACCAGCACCCGCGGTTCGGCCCCAACCCGTTCCATCCGCAGAGGAGCGTCGCCTTGCTGCGCGACCGCAGCCGTGCCTTCTCGATGCTGGCGGGCATCGGCGTGAGTCCCGGCGTGAACCTGGTCAGCGAACATGGCTCCACGTTCATTTCAAACCTGGAGGTGACCGCCGGCTATTTCGAGGTCCTCGGGGTGCGGCCGCGGCTGGGGCGGGGCTTCTCCCGCGACGATGAGCTCGACAGCTCGACCGTGGTGCTCAGCAACGATCTGTGGGTCAATCATTTCGACGCCGATTCCGGGATCGTCGGCACTGACGTACGGCTGGGCGGAAGGCCCCACACGGTTGTCGGGATCATGCCTTCAGGCTTCTGGTCGTTCGAGGACGTCGAGGCCTGGACGCCGTTCCGACCCGATCCGGAACGCGGTGACCAGAACTACCGCCTGATCGGCCGGCTGGCCCCGGAATGGACCGATGCACAGGCCGAGGCGGAGCTCCAGACGCTCGGTGACGGTTTGAGAGCGATGTTGCCGGCAGCCGTATGGGATGACGCGCGGCTCGTTCTGCGATCCCATCAGGACCATTTGGCCTCGGGAAGCGGAGGCATAGTGTGGCCGTTGGCGGCTGCCGTCGTCGCGATCCTGTTGCTTGTCTGCGCCAACGCGGCGGGGCTGCAGGTCGCCCGGGCTGTCCGCCGCCGGCAGGAGCTGGCCGTCCGCGCCGCACTCGGCGGAAGACGCGGGCGGCTGCTCCGCCAGCTCCTGACCGAGAGTGTGCTGCTGGCGACGGCCGGAGGGGCGGTCGGCGCCGTGGCCGCCGTGCTGGGCGTGCGGGGGCTCGTCGCACTGCAGCCGCGGCTCGCAGTGTGGGACGTAACCGTCGATGCTGCGGTGTTGTGTGCTTCGCTCGGGATCGCCCTGCTGACCGGCATCGTCTTCGGATTGCTGCCCGGCGTCCTCGCGGTACGGGACGAGCCTGCCGAGGCGCTCCACGGCGGCCAGTCGCGCACCGTGACTGCCGCTCGCGCGTCCTGGGTGCGCCGGTCGCTCGTGGTTTCCCAGGTAGCCCTGTGCACGGTTCTTCTGGCGGCGTCCGGGGTGTTCCTGCGGGCGTTCGTGGGACTCAGCACGTCGGATCTCGGGTTCGACCCCGCCAACGTGCTGGTCGCCCGCGCGTCGCTCCAAGGACCCTCGTATGGGTCGCGTGACGCCGTGACGACGCTCTATCGTCGTACGTTGGCCGAGATCGAGCGGTTGCCCGGCGTCGAAGCCGCAGCGGTCGTCAACAACCTGCCGGTGGAGCGCGGTTTCCAGATGCCGTTGCCCCGGCGGCCCGACAACGTAATGGAACCGGCGGGGGCCGATTGGCGCTACGTCGCGGGGGACTATCTCGAGGTCCTGCGCATCCCGCTCGTGGCCGGCCGGGCGTTCAGCGAGGACGACCACCGCGCGGCCGCAGCACCGGTAGCCCTGGTCAACGAGACGTTCGCGCGGCATTTCGGCGGTGGACGGACGGTGATCGGCGCGGACTTGCAGATGACGGCCATCGAGACCGAGGACCAGGTGCGCGAAGTCGTCGGCATTCTCGGAGACGTGCGGACGCGAGGGGTCACCGCGACCCGGCCGACAGTGTTCGTGCCGGTCGAGCAGGTACCGGGCGATCTGCTCGTCGAGGTCCACGAGTTCTTCCAGGTGAACTGGGCCTTGCGGACTCGAGAGGGTGGGAGCGGCCTTGTCCAGAGCGTCGATCGGGTGATCAGGGAGGCTGACCCGCTGCTGTCGATCACCGCGTTTCGGACGATGGACGAGGTGATTGGCGGGGCTCTGGCCGCCACGCGCTCCCGCACATTGCTGCTCGGGTTGTTCGCCGCTGTCTCCCTGGCGCTGGCGGCCGCGGGGCTCTATGGGCTCGTCGCCTACTCCGTGGCCCAACGGAGGAAGGAAATCGGCCTTCGCCTCGCGCTCGGCGCCTCGGGTGGGCGCGTGACGGCGCGCTTCGCGCTGCGGGGGATGGTGCTCGCCGCGACGGGAGGTGTGGTGGGGGTGGGGGCCGCCGCACTGTTTGCCCAGGTCCTCCGGCGCGTCACGCCCGATGCGCAGCCGCTCGATCCCTGGACGGTCGCCGGGGTCCTGCTCGTCCTGGGCGCGGTCAGCGTAGCGGCTACCGTCGTTCCGGCGTACCGAGCGACACGGATTGATCCGATGTCGACGCTCCGCGCAGAGTGACATCGCCGGTCTGCGCTGGACCGATATTCCCCTTGCTTACCGAGATGAGAGATGTCAGACTATACACGGTAACCGAGAGGAGGCTTCCCATGGATATCGCCCGGCCCGATCTCGTTCGGAAGAAGCGGCTGCGACACAGCCTCTACAGCGTCTCCGCGCTCATCGTGATCGCCCTGGTGGGGGTCTCGCGCCTGGAGCCGGCCGCGCCGCGGGTCGACCGCGACACGATCTATCTGGACACGGTGCAGCGCGGTCCGATGGTCCGGCAGGTGCGCGGCACGGGCACGCTGGTCCCGGAGCAGATCCGCTGGATCCCGGCCACCACCGATGGCACCGTCGAGCGAATCGTCATCCGCCCCGGCGCCCTGGTCGCACCCGACACCGTGATCCTCGAGCTGAGCAACTCCGAGCTGGAGCAGTCCGCGCTGGAGGCGCGGCTGAATCTCGAAGCGGCCGAGGCGCGCTACAGCAACCGGCAGGTCGAAGTGGAGCGCGAGTTGCTCAACCAGCGGGCGACGCTTGCGACCACCGAAGCGCAACTGAAGACGGCCCGCTTGCAGGCGGACGCCGACGGGCAACTCTTCTCGCAGGGACTCGTCGCGTCGTTGCAACTGCAGCAGTCGCAGTCGGCCGAGCAGGAGTACGAGACACGCTACGCGCTCGGGCGGGAACGGCTGCAGATGGCCACCGACACCGTCGAGGCGCAGCTCGCGGTCGAGCAGGCCGAGGTGGACCGCCTGCGGACGCTGCACGAGCTGCGGCGGCAGCAGGTGGCCGACCTGCGCGTGCGGGCCGGGATGCCGGGCGTCCTGCAGCAGGTGCCGCTCGAAGAAGGACAGCGCATCACCACCGGCGCGAACCTCGCGCGGGTCGGCGACCCCGCGGTGCTGAAGGCCGAGCTGCGCATCGCGGAGACGCAGGCCAAGGACATCCAGATCGGCCAGTCGGCGGCCATCGACACCCGCAACGGAGTCATCCCGGGCCACGTCACCCGCATCGACCCGGCGGTGGAGAACGGAACGGTGACGGTAGACGTCGCCCTCGACGGCGCGCTGCCGCGGGGCGCCCGCCCGGACCTGACGGTCGACGGCACCATCGAGCTGGAGCGCATGGACGACATCCTCTTCGTCGGCCGGCCGGTGTTCGGGCAGGAGGAGAGCGTGGTCAGCCTGTTCAGGGTGGAGGCGGACGGCACGCACGCGTCCCGAATGCGGGTGAGCCTGGGCCGCGCCTCGGTCAACACCATCGAGGTGCTGGACGGGTTGCAGCCGGGCGACCGGGTGGTCCTGTCCGACATGTCCACGTGGGATCAGTTCGATCGGGTGCGTATCGAATAGGGCCGCTCTCACCCCTCGATCAAGGGAAGAGACCGGTCCGCAGCAGGAACATCACGTCTGAAACGGAGGCATGCCGAGATGAGTGAAGCGTCAGCCTTGATTCAGTTGGAGAACGTCTCGAAGATCTTCTATACCGACGAAGTGGAGACGCATGCCCTCGACGGCATCGATCTATCCATCCACCCCGGCGAGTACGTCGCCATCTCCGGTCCGTCGGGCTGCGGCAAGTCGACGCTGCTGTCGATCCTCGGCCTGC
The DNA here is from genome assembly GCA_964291605.2 of Vicinamibacterales bacterium. Classification (GTDB taxonomy): domain Bacteria; phylum Acidobacteriota; class Vicinamibacteria; order Vicinamibacterales; family UBA8438; genus WTFV01. The sequence continues at coordinate 701,054 of OZ219745.1, forward strand.
TCGATTCGCCGACGGCCGGCGACTACACGCTGAACGGCTGGCCGGTGGCGCAGCTCGGGCAGGCCGACCGGGCGCGCACCCGCAACCGCGAGATCGGCTTCATCTTCCAGAGCTTCAACCTGATCGGCGACCTGACCGTGTACGAGAACGTCGAGCTGCCGCTCACCTACCGCGGCATGCAGCGGGCGGAACGGCGGGAGCGGGTAACCGAGGCGCTCGAGAAGGTGGAGATGGCGCACCGCGCCAAGCACCTGCCGAGCCAGCTCTCCGGAGGCCAGCAGCAGCGCGTGGCGGTGGCGCGGGCGGTTGCCGGCCAGCCGTCCATCCTGCTGGCCGACGAGCCGACCGGCAACCTCGACTCGAAGAACGGCGAGGCGGTCATGGGGTTGCTGCAAGCGCTGCACGACGAGGGCTCGACCGTCTGCATGGTGACCCACGATCCGCGCTACGCGGAGCACGCCCGGCGCGAGATTCATCTCTTCGATGGGAAGTGCAGCCCGTATCCCACCAGTGCGGCCGGGGCCTGAGGGGCAAGCCCACACGATATCGGAGTTCCAGACTGGAGGGTGATCTTGCCGAATCAGGTTCGTGCCTTCGTATTCGGGCTACTGATGGTCGGTCTGATGCTGGCGGCGGCAACGCGCGTAGCGCACGCCCAGAGCCTCGACGCCGTGGTCGCCCGGAGCGTTGCCCGAGTCGCGCGGCAGGCAGGGCAGCCGGCCCGCCGCTTCGACCTCACCCTGGACGCTGCCGTCGAGCGCGCTCTCGAACGCAACCTCGACATCGCCGTCCAGCGCATCCACCCGCTGGTGCAGGACATGCAAATCGTCGCGGCCAACGCGGCGTTCCTGCCCTTCGCTTCATCCGGCTTGATCCTCGATCAGGCCACCACGCCCAACCGCTTCGTGTTCGACGGCGGCGGGCTTGCCGGGCAGTCCATCGTTACCGACCTGGGCGTCTATGACGTCGCCATCGGACAGCAGATGAAGTGGGGCGGCGGCCGGTACGACGTAGGTTGGGACAGCACGCGGTGGGAGTCGACCAACATCTTCTCGACCTTCAACCCGAGCTTCGGCGCGAACATGACGCTGCAGTACACCCAGCCGTTGCTGCGCGGCTTTCGGACCGATTCGCGGCGCACGCAACTGGTCGTCTCGCGCATCAACCGGGACATCTCCGACATCGACCTCGAGGAGACCATCGTCAACACGCTGGCCGGCGTGAGACTGGCGTACTGGGATCTGGTCTATGCACGCGCCACGGTGGGCGTGCAGCGGCAGGCGCTGGCGCTGGCCGAGCAACTCGTGGCGGACAATCGGTTCCGAGTCGAGGTCGGCACGATGGCGCCGATCGACGTCGTGGCGGCCCAATCGGAAGCCGCGGCGCGCCGCCAGTTGCTGGCGCGAGCCGTCGAGACGCAGCGCACCAGCGAGCTGGTCCTGAAAGAGCTCATCGTAGGGGGCACGTCCGATGCGCTGTGGAACGCGGAGTTGAACCCGACGGACCCGCCGCGGATCGAGGCCACGCCGATCGATCTGGAAGGGGCGATTCGCATGGCGCTCGACCGGCGCACGGACGTCTCGCGAGCGCGACGCCAGCTCGACGCCAACGAAGCGACCGTCGACAACCTCCGCAACAGCACGCTGCCCGCGCTCGATCTGGTCGGCAGCTACCAACTGACCGGTCAGGGCGGTCCCCGGCGGGTTCCGGCGGGGAACAGCTTCGAGGACCTCTTCGGCGGCGCCGGCGGCGTGATCGCGGGCGGTTACCGGGATGCGCTCCAAAGCGTCGCCAACGCCGACTACCCGGTCTGGCGCGTCCAGCTACAGATGACCTACCCGCTCGGGCAGAGTGCGGACCGGGCCGCGTACGAGCGGGCCCGGCTCGAGTTGCAGCAGAACCGGACCCAGATTCGGCGCATCGAGCTGCGGATAGCCAGTGAAGTCACCAACGCGGCGCTTCGCATCGAGTCGATCCGGGACCGGATCGAAGCCGCGACGGCGTCGCGGGAGCTGGCCGAACGACAGCTCGAGGCCGAGGAGAGCAAGTTCGAGGTCGGCCTGTCGACGAACTTCTTCGTCCTGCAGTCGCAACGCGATCTGGCGACGGCACAGGATGCCGAGCTGCGTGCGATTCTCGACTACCAGCGGGCGCTGATCGAGTTCGAGCGGACGCAGCGCGCGTCGCTCGGCGGCGCCGGCATCGCCCTGGTCGGCAGCGCGACGGCCGGCGGCGTTGCGGGCCCGGCAGGCGCCGCACCGTCGGGGCCGATGCCGACGCCGCAGCGTTGAGCCGAGCGGGAACAGCCAGACCGTCGGACCTGCCGGCGTAGCCGCACCCGTCAATCGGTCCACGAATCGCGGCAAGTTGCGGCTGGCTGCCGCGCCGGCGCGTGACCGCATTCTCGTCGCGTGCCGTCGTCGCGTTCGTCGGCCTCCCGCCGACCGCGCAGCCCGCCCCGGTTGAAGAGGCCGCATCAATATCTACGGGGCTTCATGCAATGCCCGCGGCTTCCGCACCGAACGCCCAAACCCGCGTGTCCCGTGCTCTCAACGCGATCCTCTTATCACGCCAGCGTACCGGCAGATTCCGGCCCGGGCACTGTCGATGCGGGGTCAACGCGTGAGCGTCACGGTAATCCCTCGGCCGGTTTGGTCTCTGCTCTTCGGCTGTGCGCATCCAGGTCGCTCCCTGACTGCAGATCCCATAACGCCTCAATCATCTCACGCAGGGAGCGTACAGGCGCGGCGCTCTCGAACTCCTTAATCGCCCACTCCACGAGCGCGTCGGGAAAGCCCGGAAGCTCCTTTACGGCCGAGGTGCCGGGCGGACTCCAGCGCCAGCCGATTGGAACGTGTGGCTCAGTCTGCGCAGTGGTGTACCTGTAGCCGGGACCGCCCTGGACCCACGCCAGCATTTCCTCGAAATCGGCCATCTTGCCGTAGATCGACGCGAAGTCGTCATAGCCGCGCCGGCATTCACCATAAATGAACCGGATTGCTTCCTGTGTCGTTCCGCCCAGCGGAATACCTCCCTGGCATTGTGACGTAGCCTCTTGACTTCACACTCGATCGCTAACCGCTCGCGCGTGTCACCCTGCCGCATGAAGTCGCAAGCGAGGCGGTGCTTCAAGACCAGCTCGATCACGGTAGCAGAATCGTCTATCAGGCCCACTGGAGGCGAGTAGTCCGCGACGTTGGCGAACGTAAGCACGGGCGGCTGGCCAGCGCGGGCTACAGCTACAGCGTTGGACTTCGCGTTCGCAGCCTCCAACAACTCCCGCGCGAACGGTTCGGCACCCGATATGCGGCTGTAAGTCATTGAAAAGACACCTGCATCAACGAACGTGCTGCAAAAGCAGCCCGAACGGAACCTTGGAACATCGTCGGGACACCCAGCACGTGGGGTCGACGCTCTAGGCGGCGTTCGGGCTCCGGCCGGCGTTCATGAATGTCGAGAGTGTTCCCTCGAGGGTACCGGTCCGGTCCCGGAGGTCGGCGATGTCGCGGCTGATCGTGTCGATCCGCTTGTTTGTGTCGTCGAGCCGCGTCTGGACGTGCTCCAGACGGTTGGCAACGGTGTCGAGCCTTTTGTTTACGGCCTGGAATTGCTGCGTGACACCGTCGAACTGGCGGTTCATCGCGTCGAATTGCCGGTTCATGCCGGTCCAGAGCATCCTTGCCATCAGGCCAGCGAGCCCGATAATCGCGATCCCGGTGCCGACAATCGACGTTACGATCGGTGTCGTTTCCATCGTTCAGTCCTTAGAATACCACACGTTCACGGTGACGGTGTTGTTGCCATCCCGTTCCGCTATGCGTCGCCGTTGCGGGCGGTCCCGCGCGTCCTGGCGCCCCTCGGTGAACCTGTTCGTCCTCGGTTGCCCCCTCTGCGGTTGGCTGAGTTCAGCCCTACTCGTTCTATGGCAGGCTGCACTGGACGAGAACCCCTCGCACCTCGCCGACGACTCTCTCATAATGCAGCGCCCTATTGACGATCTCTGCGTTGGTGGAGCCGACCGTCGGACCCGAAGTCCGATCTAGGTTGGCCCACGCGCGGTCCGTGTCGTGCAGTCGCATCCAGTTCGGAAGGAGGGATACAATGAGGGAAACGGTGGCTCCACAGTAGCGTAAGACGCTTAATATCAGTATGTTAAGTGCTGTGGCATGCAGTCATAGTCCGCGGCCGAGAGCGCTGCCGCATGAAACCCACGCGGCCAGAAAAAGGCGCGCTGCTCCGCCTGATAGACGGCCGCCAGTGCGAAGAAGGATGCGATCGCGGTGTCGTTCGAGGAACTGGCGGCGCAGCGCCTCCTCATTGGCAGTCACGCGCGCCTCGTTGCGCGCGCGGCGCGCGGCCTCCACGAGCTCGATCACCAGCGGCACGAGGATCTGCAGCGCGGTGGCGGCCGTCAGCTCGCCGAAGCGTGCGCCCGGGGGGGCATCGGCGGCGGGCCGTCCCGCGAAGAGGTTCTGCTTGTGGGCTTCGAGAAAGACGAACGATCAGTCACGCAGTGCGATCAGCGGGTCCACGCGCGACGCGCGCCATGCCGGCAGCGCACATGCGATCAGGGTGACCACACCGATGACGATGAAGACACTCGAGAATGTCACAAGGTCGAAGCGGGACACCCGAAGACAGTAGCGCTTCGAGGTAGCTTCCCATCGCAAGCGCGACGAGCAAGCCGCATACCGTGCCGACGGCCGCAATGCCCCATTGCGGAGGACCGTGGCGACGATATCGGAGCGGGTCGCGCCCAATGCGGTCCGTACGCCGAACTCCCGGGTGCGTTGGGCGACGAGATAGCTCATGACCGCGAACAGCCCTACGCTTGTGAAGACGACGGCCACCGCCCCGAACACGAGAAACAGGAAGGTCCACAGGCGGCGTTGCCAAAGCGCCTCGTAGGCGATGCGTTCTAAGGGCACGACGCGCTCGACGACGAAATTCGGGTTGACCGATTCCAGCGTGCGCCGCACGGAGGTCGCCAGCAAGGCAGGGTCGTTTCTCGTCGAGATCAGGAAGCGCATCGTCTCCGCGGGAAACTGCCCGTGGTGGAAATAGAACTCGATGCCGCCGTCATCGGCCTGATGCCATGTCGTGTTCGGGACGATGCCGATGACGGTCGCCCAGAAGTACGGATCGACGCCCCACCGAATTTGCTGCCCCAAGGGATACTCGCCCTGAAAGAGGAGCTCGCCCGCCCTCTGGCTGAGAATCGCCACCGGCGGCGTCTCAAGCGTGTCGGTATCCGCGAAGTCGCGCCCGTCGAGCATCGGCACGCCGAGCGTTCCGCAATACTCCGGCATGGCATTCGACGTTCGCAGGGCACCGCGATACGCTGTCGCCGGCGTGTCCCGCCGGCGCGAATAGAGTTCGTACACTGGGCGCTCTTCGGCCGCGTTCAGACATGGAATCCTGGTGGCGGCGGTTACGGCGTGAACGCCGGGCAACATCCCCAGCGCCTCGCGCATTTGCCGAAACCCGCGCGCGTGCCGAGCGATGGTCTCCTCGCGCGTGGCGCTCAGCACGACGTCGCCCGTGACCGACGCGACGAGCACACCGTCGGTGCGAATACCCGTGTCGACCTGGCCGAGGTGCAGCAGCGACCGCACCGTGAGTCCCGTGCCAACCAGTAGCGCAACCGAGAGTGCGACTTGCACCGCTATCAACTGCCGGCGCAATCGGGATGACGGACCGCCGGAGTCGGTCAGCGAGTAGTACTTCGCACGCCGGTTCTTCTCCGACGTACTCCCAGCGGCAACAGCCCAGTGCATACGATCCGACCACCACCGCGACGACCATGACTACTCGGTCCGCAACGCCACGATGGGGTCCACGCGTGTGGCCCGGCGAGCCGGGACGTAGCATGCGAGCGCGGCAATGGCGAGCAGAAATGTCGGGGCGAGCACGAGCGTCACCGGATCGACCGGGCTGACCTCGTACTTCGGGTAACCGGGAACCGGGTCGTCGACCCATTCGACCCATTCCGGCGGGTTCAGCCAGCGGTCGGCGCAACCCGACCAGTCGCTGAGTTTCCAGGGCTTCCGAAGCGAGAAGCTCGCAACATGTTCATAATAAATACCTTATGGCGTATGTGAGCTTCCGTTCCCCCCGCCATTTCCCACGTCTTGAAGCGGATTCCAGCGGACCGTTCGGGACGGCCGCGAACGGCCTGAGACAGAAGCTCTGTGCCCGATGGAACTGACCTGTGACGACGCGTCGTCCGCTCGCCGGGCGCTTGGTACCTTCGTGGTAGGCATGCCCTCGTGTTCGATACTCACGCGATTGCCCGTCGCCTGACCGATGCTGGCCTCTCCGACCAACAGGCCGACGCGCTCACGGATGCCCTCCGGGAGGCGGCAGAGCATGATGCTGCGGGCATTGATGTCGAGACTCTGGCTACGAAGGCGGATCTGCGGGCCGAGGTTTCGTCCCTCGAGGCACGTAGTGCTTGAGCCAGCCAAGGAGGTTGCTGATGCGCCCGAACACCTCGACGCGCCGAGAAGCGCACCTTCCTGAACGCCGCCGAGCGGTGCGACCCGAGATCCAGCACCACGCCCACGCCTCCCCGGGCCGGCGCGCCTCCCCGAGTCGGCGCGCAAGCAGCCACGGACCCGGAGGGGGAACCCACCACGGACGACAATTACTCCAGCGAACGCGGGCGGACGGGCGGAACACGGGCGGGCAAGGCAACGCCTGTGCATTGCTGCTCCCCGGCTCCCACGCCACCCGTCTGCAACCCCGAATCCGCGACGCTGCGGGCCTGACGGCCCCACCTTCAATCCGGCCCGTTCGGGCCATTCCCGCATCGGAGGACGAACCCATGCCCATCAAGGACCTGCTGCGCCCGGAACAGTCTGGCTGCGCTGAAGCGCTTGCGCAAGCGGGTCGCGAACCGCACGGCCATGCGCCGCTACCGCTCGGACCCGGCCTACTACCGCCGCCTGTGCGCCGGCGTCGACCTGCCGATTGAAGCGGGCACTTGCGGACGTCTGGTGAACCGCTCGAGCGGCGAGCGCTGCTACCGCTGCTGGCAGCGCCGCCGCTGGCTGCTCAACCACGCGATGACGCCGTACGAGATCGCGATCGCGGGCACACTCGCCGACGAGCTCGAGCACGACGTCGCCGACCGCGAGCGCGAAGACGACCCGCACACCGACGCCATCGTTCCTGCTCGACGCCGTCGACGACCTGCTCGCACCCGCCGACCTGTACCGTTCTCGATGACCTTTGCGCCGATGATCGCGTGGAGGTCGGGCAGGCCGCCGGGAGCTACCGACCGCCGACCGGTGCCTTCGAGCACATGGTGCCGAACACCACGCCGAGAAGGAAGAGCAGGACCGGCAGCATGAGCGACCGGAACGACATGACGCTGCATGTTCACGCCGAGTAGCAGCAACAGAGCCGCGCGCTCAGCCGTCCGGCATCTAGCGAAGACACCGCGAAAGGGCAAATCGCCCGCCGCGAAAAAAACTCGCGTTCCGAGGGAACCAAACACCCGAAATCGGCGTCTAATCAGCCGTCCGGCACCGAGTAGTACAACACTCGGTACCGGGGCCTTTTTCTCCGTTCCATTCTTGCCATCTGCGCCGGACCCCTCCGCGGCCTTCCCTGCCGCTCAGCCGCTGCGACGGGTCGGCGACCGACTGCATCTGCGGTCGGTCGAACAAGGCGCGACACCGCGTCGACCACAACATCCTCGAGGTCATCGGCGGCCACGCCGATCACCTGCGCGTGGCTCCGCAAGCTGACGCCCAAGTCTTCTTCGGTCAGTCCAGGATCGGCCGCACGCACGGCACGGCCCTAGTCCACGAGAACAGCAACGGCACGATCCGGGTCGAGAACGCTGCGTGGACGCCCCGCCCCGGGCGCTTCTGCGCACCCCGAATACGCTACGACCGCGACGCGCCGGCGCCGAGCGCCTCGACCATCCGGATCTCCCGGAGCTTCTCCAGGGCCTGGACAGCACCCGGCATGCCTTCGGCTATCACAAGTCGGAAGACCTCCGAACGGTTCGAGCCGTACCGGGCCGCGAGGTCGTCGCAAGCCTTGACGGCCGCCATCGGCAGGAACACCACCACGCGCTTCCTGCATGAAAACAACCCCCTGAACTCCGCTACCAAGCGGATCACCCAACGAGATCGGTCCGAATCTTCAAAAACAGTGCACCACGGTTGCAACGTTCAGGAAAATTCAGCAGCCGGCCAGCTCGATCGCCATTTCGACTGGGGTCAAGATCGGGTTCGTTCGTGGGTCCACCAAGCCTGCCCCAGTCCCGGAAACGCCCGGAGCACGAACGGGCAGTTGGTGAACGCCTGCCGATGGAACCCCCGCGGCCCCAGTAACGCCGCCAGCTACCCGAAAAAAGCCCCTCGCATCAGCGTCAAGCCTACGGAACCGAAGACCGCACACGCCCGGCAGGCACACGCCAAAATGACTGCAAGAACGCCACTTGCAAGCAGATGCAGCCGAACGGACACGCACCGAGACGACGTCCTCACCGACCGCTCCGAAGAGCCCTGAACGAAAACGCAAAAACAGTGCAACGTTTCACCGTACGTTCACCCGTACAGGGCACGGTCGTGCAGGCGTACAGAGTCCAGAGATCCAGAAGGGTGAGCGACCCCGGTCCCGGCGTCGCTCACCCATGATTTTTCCCTGCGGGAAGGCTGGATCCGGCGAAGCCGGCAGAGTGGTTCACCAACGGTGAACAAGCAGTAGACGGTCCGCGTCGCTCCGCGATCGATGGGTCAGCAACGGTGAACGATCCGCGAAAATCCGCCCCGCCCCCCAGAGAGGGTTCGAGCGCCGTCAACGGCCGGTAGACTGCGTCCAGGATCCACCCGGACAACCGGATTCCAGGACCAAGTCCGCACGCGCCGAGGCGCAGACCACCCCATGCCACGACCACCGTCAGCACCAGACACGACATCGGCGAGCACCCGCACCGAGCCCTACCCGCCCTGGGATCCGCTGTTCCCCTACAACAACCTGCCGCCGGTTCCCCGCGAGCGGCTGACCACGCGCGCCATCGAGGAGCGTTGCAAGCTCGCGACCGCGGCACTCGACACGCTGCGCAACACAACCGACAGGCTCGCCGATCCCTACGCGTTGTTCCAGACAGCCGCGCTGGTCGAGGCCCATGCCAGCTCCGCCATCGAAGGCATCGTGACGACGATCGGCGAGATGATCGAGCAGATGGACAGGCCGCGCCTGACGAACGGGGCCGACCCTGACACCATCGACACGCTGCGCCACTACGACAGCATCATCCGACGCCTGGCACCACCGCGGACGCGAATCCGTCGGCACCCCAATGGCGGTCAAGGCGTGCTCGACGACGAAAGGAAGGCGGATGCCCGTGCGGCGCGGACACAGGACCGTGATCGCCGGACCGCGAGGAATCATCTACACGCCGCCGACCGGGGAGGATCGCATCCGCTCGATGCTGGACAAGCTCTGGAGCTTCATGGACGACGACGAGGACGACACGCACCCGATGGTACGGATGGCGGCCGCGCACCACCAGTTGTGGACCGCAATCCCGACGCCAACATCGTCGAGGTCGACTTCGAGGCCCGGGTGCGACGGTCGAGATCGCGCCCGGACTGAAGGTCGACGCCTGGACCTACAACGGCACGATTCCGGGCCCGATGATCCGGGTGAAGGTCGGCGACCGCCTGATCGTGCACTTCACGAACAACCTGCCGCGGCCGAGCACCATCCACTGGCACGCCATCAGCCGCCGACGGCGCTCGAACAGGTCCGACCGCGCGTAAGATCGAGAGGGTCTCGGACCTGTCCGCCGCGGCCGGGGAACAGGTCAGACATGTCTACCAGCCCGTCGGGATCTGCAGGCAATGGCTCCGAGCCGCTCGAAGGGTTCCTGGGACCTTCCCTGGGTATCCGGAGCGAATCGGCCGAGCTACCGTTGGCTGATGAAGCTTCCCCTATTCGCCCTCGCCGTCGTCGTGCTGGTCCTCGTGGTTGCCGTCCGGGATCCGGCCGGTCCGGTCGGACCGGTCGTCGGATGGGCGATCTACTTGGTCCTCGGGGTCATCGTCCAGCCTTGGGGGCCGCTGGCGCTGTTCGCACTGGCGGCCCTCGCCGCCATCGTCTGGGTCCTCAGACAACCGACACGCTGACCGGAACGACGAGACGAAGCCGGTCGGAAAAACCTGACGGTCTGCTGGCAGGTTTGGTCAACGGCACTGAGCCACGATCGCGGCACTCCCGAACACCTCGAACGAGGCGGTCGCACTCGGCGACACGGAGACGCAGAGTCTGGGGACGCTACGGAGCATGTGGAAGAGGGAATCTCGATTACGGTCACGGGCCGGCAATTCGCAATCGGGAGGTGTCGGGGAAGCGCCCTGGCCGGATCCGTGTGCGGGAACGTCAATCCGGCGACCACGCCGTCGGCTACTGCCGGCGCCCGTCCAGGTAGTGCATCCAGTCGTTCATCAGCCGGCGCCGGCGCTCGAACAGGTCCGACCGCGCGTAAGCCGCTTCCACCTTGTTCTGCACGACGTGGGCGAGCGCGGCCTCGACCACCTCGCGCGGGTGGTTCGTCTCCTCGGCAGCCCAGTCCCGGAAGGTGGAGCGGAAGCCGTGAGGCACGGCCGGGACCTCCAGCGTCCTGAGCAGTCCCGACAGGGCCATATCGTTCATCCGTTTGCCCCGCACGCTCGGGAACACGAGCGGGTTGCCGTCGTCTAGCGTTCGCGCCGCATCGAGGATCTCCAGCGCCCGCGCGCTCAACGGCACCCGGTGCTCGCGCTTCGCCTTCGTCCGCGTGGCCGGGACGGTCCACACACGGTCCGTCGTGTCGATCTCGGCCCACCGTGCACCACGTACCTCGCCGGACCTCGCGGCCGTGAGCACGAGGAACTCGAACGCCAGCTTGACGGCGGGGGCCGCGCCCGACGCGCGCACCGTCTTGATCACCGCCGCCGCGTCCCGATGCGGCAACGCCCGCATGTGCTGGACGAGGTCCTGCTGCGGGCCGAGCACCGGCCCGATGCGGCTGCACGGGTTGTCGTCGCGGTAGTTCAGCGCCACGGCCCACTCCATGACGGTGCTGATGCGCTGGCGGATCCGCCGCGCCGTCGCCGGCCGTTCGTGCCAGACGGCCCGCAGCGCCTCGACCACATCGGCGCTCGTCACTTCCGAGACCGGCAGCTTGCCGAGCCGGGGGAAGGCGAACCGCTCCATGCTCGACAGCCAGTCCTTGCCGTGTTTGGGGTTGCGCCAGCCGCGCCGCATCTGCGCCAGAACCGCCTCGGCGGCGGCGGCGAAGGTGGGCATGCTCTTGAGGCGGCGCTTCTCGGCCAGTGGATCGCCGCCCGCGCGGGCCAGCCTGCGGTTGGCGAGAGCCTGGGCGCGGGCGTCCTTGAGTGGAACGAGCGGGAAGCCGCCGAGCCCGAGTTCGCGGCGCCGGCCGCGGATGACGAGCCGCTGCACCCAACTGCGGGTGCCGGTCGGCTGCACGTCGAGGTAGAGGCCGTCGCCATCACAGTAGCGTCCGGCCTGTGCTACGTTTCGGACGAAGACGGTCGTCAGCGCGTGGTGGGGCTGCCGGCCGCTCGGCTTGGTGGTCCGGGGTCGTGTCGGGAGTTCCATCTCTGCCAATATTCCCCTCAGTGAATGGCGGATATTGGAGGATTGTACTGGATGGAAACAGCTCACAGCAAGACTATGAACAGCTAGAATACATATTGTTTTCAGTCCTTTATGTACCATGCTGCACGACACGGGACCGGGGCGGACTTTTCTATATGGTGGACAGGGCTACAGCCACACAATTGACCGTCGCCGTCCAGTCCGTCGTCTCGAGGTCGATCAGTTCTACGGCATCGAGATCCGCGAGTTGTTCGTCCCCAGGCGTCCGAAACCGTCTCCTGCCGTCGCACTCGCATCGTTCAGGACCCGGACCAGGTCGACGCGCGACCACGCCAGTGCCGGTACCGTACCGAAGACGAGGCCGGCCACGATCGACAGTCCGGCCGCGAACGTGAGCACGGCCCCGTCGACACCGGCGTCGGCGAGGCCGGGCACGCTGCGCGGAACCAGCGCAGGCGCGGCGCGCATGATTTGCGGCGGTCACGGCGAGGCCGGCCGCGCCGCCACCAACGCTCAGGACGACGCTCTCGGTCAGCAATTGGCGGACAATCCGGCCGCGCCCCGCACCGAGCGCGCCGCGAATGGCCAACTCCCGCCGCCGCACGATTCCGCGCGCGAGCAGCAGCCCGGCCACGTTCGAGCAACCGGAGGATGGCGACGGTTCCGCCGATGGTGGCGAGCGTCTGTGCAAGCATTGCACCGGCGAATTGCCACCTCAGCCGCGCCTCCCAGTCCTACCAATGCGGCACCGAGGCGCTCGGGGGTGACGTGCTCGCCGTGCTCGGCGGCCTACCTGTATGGCATCGGCCAGCGCGTCGGCATGGCCGCGGTCGATGCCGGCGGCGGTCAGTCTGCCGGGCGATCTACTCGGCCGGGCGCGCCTTTACGACGGCCAGAGGTCGCCGAGGCTGAAGGTGACGGCGTCGAAGGGGCGGATGCGGACGGGAGCGTCGTCCTGCGCGGTGGCGATCAGCACCCAATTGCCTGCGCGCAACTCGAAGGCCTCCAGGGTGCGGTCGGCGGGGTCGACGAGCCACAGATGACCCACCTGTTCGCGCCCATAGGCGGCGCGCTTGCCGTGGAGGTCGAGCTTACGCGTCGAAGGCGAGAGCACTTCGCACACCCAGTCGGGGGCCAGCGTGGCGTACGGCGCGTCGGGAAAGACAGGCATCCGCTCCCGCCGCCAACCGGCGAGGTCGGGCACGAGGATGTCCTCGCCCAAGTGCAGCTCGGGCTCGAAGATGATCCACCAGCCGCCGGGGCCATCCGCGTCGTGGTGGAAGGGACCGCCGATCTTCGTGCCAAGCGCCGAGCCTGCGTGCGCGTGGCGCATGGCCGGCCGCGGGTTCGTGTGGAGCACGCCGTCAACGACCTCGGCGATCCGATGAGGGGGAGCATCGAGCACGTCTTGGTAGGTCGCCCGCTGACGCTCGGCCGGGTCGCGCTGCAGGGTCGCAGTGACTGCTTCGCTCATGTCGCTTCCCTCCGACGAACGGATCGCCCGGAGCGGTCAGCATCGTCCGCGGTCGGAGCCCGCCGCCCGACCCATTCACCTCGGTCAGCGAGACGGGCGACAGCGTACGTGTCGAGCATACTCTCCCATTATCGCCCCATGTCGAGTCGGCAGGTCGTGTACCTGGAGAAACCCCCTTTCGTGCAGGGCGGCTCCGGAATCCGGGCCGTTCACCCGAGTAGTCGGAGGGATAGAGCGCGACCAACAGGTGGGCGTGAGCCCAGGTCGCCAGCGTTTCCATGCGGTGTTTCAGCAGCAGCGGCGGCAGAGACGCCACAGCACCAAACCGAGGCCGAGCCCGCCGCCGGCGATGCTGAGCGCCGCGGCGGGGTTCTCGAACGCAATGACCGCGAACAGCGCGTAGAGTGGAATGCCGATGGTAAGGTGCGGGGTCCGTTGAGCAGGTCGATCACGATGACCAGCGCTAGCAGGGCGGCGGCGATTCCGCATCCTGGTTTCATCTTTTTCTGCCGGCTGGTTGCGTCCACCGCGGCCGGTTGAACCCGTGCGCTTCGTCCGGCGTGCGTTTCGGCTCCGACTGGTCGTCTCGCACCAGGACCGGGTCGCCGCAGTCCGTGCAGAGCGGTTGCCGCATGCGCAGGTCGCCCTGATAGACGACGTGGCATCCGGTGCACTGACCCGTCGCCGTCGGCCGCGTCTGGCCACGGGGGCGAGCGTCAGCCGGCCGACAATCAGGCGATGGACGCTCATTCGGTCCGCCGTTCTTCATCCCGACTGTCGGTGGCGCGTCTCTTTGCCATGAACCACAGAGGGGGGGCTGCGCCCTGGAAACAGCCTCCAGCCCCGTTCACCCGCGACGGTTGGCGTCATGTGCAAGCACCGCACCGCGAGCACCACCGGTCGTGTTTCGTCGACGCAGTCCCCGGCTGGGTGGGCAGAACATGATGCCTCCCCGCGGCGGTGCAGTGTTCCGGTGGCGGTGTGCTCACCCTCCTGGCGCTGCTATCATTGACCGCACCACGCTTCAGCATGCCCGTGGGATCCGGCTGCCATTGGGCAAAGGCTCGGCTGGCCGGGACGGAGGAGCCGAAGTGCGAGTCGCAGTGTTCACGGCACGGTCCGTCATGATCGGCGTCGTCGTCGGCGGGCTCGTCGCGACCGCGATCGGGCTGCTCATCGGAGTCAGTTGGGGCTTGGCCATCTTGACGGGCCTGTCAGCCGGGGCGCTGGCTCTCGCGGTTTCCGTCGGCATGCGTGACGGCAGGTTCGATGTCATCGGCGCGAGTACGACCCAACGACGGCTTGGCATCTGGGTGTTGGCCTGGACCGTCATGTCGGCACCCGGATTCCTGGTGGGGAACTTCTTCGAGGTCGAGTTGAATCGAGAAGACGACCTTGTGCTCAAGCTGTTGCTCCTGAGCACCGGCATGGCCGCCTACGCCTTCGGTGGCATCATGGGGACGCTGAATCACCTCGACGGCGACGACCGCACAGACCCGCGCCTGCATCGCGTGACCCCGCCGCCCGGTGAGAGGAGAAGCGCTTCGTGAAGCTGTCGCAGGTTGCGCCGCTGCCGTGGTACCGGCACGTGAACCGGTGGACTCTAAGTCTTTCGCCGTGGCGGTACGCCGCGTTGATGGCGTCCGGTACAGCGTCCGGCATGGCTGCCGGAGCGGCGTTTGGTGGTGCCCACGTGGCGGAGTGGCTATTGCTGGGCACCACCAATTGGTTGATCCTTCTGCTCGTCGGCCGGCTCGTTGCCCCTGCTCTGCTGAGAACCATGCGACAGCAGCAGCAGTGGCGCGAGGAACGGCGCCAGAGCCAAGCAGCACATCCGCCGACCGGATGAAATGCTCTCGAAGCGCGTCGCGCCTAATTCGAACCGGGCGCCGGAACCCACCGCAGTCGGGATCGCCACGTTGGTCGCTGTGTTGACGCTTGAGCTGTGTTCTCCTCAGGTCTTTGTCTAAGGGGTGATTCGTCAACAAGTACGGGCATCGAGTGGGGCCGGGAGCGTCCAAGCCCCCGTGCCGATGAGGTAGCCCTCGGTGGACGGTGCGTTGTACGCGGGATGCCGCCTGGATTGCACTGTTGCCCCGCCGCTTTGGAGGCTGCGAGCGTCGCTACCGTTGGGAACGTCCTCCGGATATCCGGCCGCCGCGCCTTGGGAGCAGTGTTTCGACACTTCACCCGGCGCCCCAGTCAGCCGCGGGTCGGTCGCGCGTCAATGCGCTCGTTGGGGTGCGGTACTGGCCGCGGCCGGCGGCGGCAGGCCGAATACGTCGGGGACGATGGGCCGGGGACGCGCAACATCGTGGCGAGCAGCGCAGGCAGGTCGACGTTGCGTTGGCGTGCGGTGCGAAGCGCCGGTCTTGCATAAGTCTCTCATTGGCAATCGGTTATGGGGGATGGTGCGATGGTCATGGTACATTCCATATGCAATTTCCGCTCGGATTCGGACGGACTTGGCGGGACGATCTCGGCCGGACCGATCCGCGGGCGAAGGCGAACCGTTGATCGGCGATGGCAGCCTCCTTGAGATCGCCCGACGCGAGATCGCTTGGCGGTGCGGTCGCCACAACTGGTTGGGTTTCGCGTACAGGTGGCCTTCGTACGCAGGCCGGCAGATCTCCCCGACACGGATCCTGGAATAGGGTAGCCATCCGTGTTCGAGGCTGGACGCATAGGAGGCGCCGTATTCAGAACAACCCTATTCTACAGGGTATTTTATCGCGACCGAGGTAGGACGTGACCGAACTGGACTGGAAGGATTACCGTGGCGTTCGCACCGAACGTAGCGGTAGGCCTACAACGTTCGCCAGGTACGGACTCTGCGAGCCACCCCTCGTGCAGCGCACTCGTGCGGGCGACAACCGCTCAACTCGCCGTCGCCGGGATGACCCTACAAGCCACCCGAGCGCCGCCGCCCCCGAGCGCCGCGGGCATGTCCGAGTAGTTGTCGCCGCCGGCATGGAACCATCAGCGAACGACCCACAACGTCGCTCACGCGAACTCGCTACGCCACGACCGGAACGGTCGCGTTGCCGCCGCCGTCTACCGCCAGTCTCGGCAGGTCCCCAAGATGGCCGTTGCCATCGGGGCCTTCGTGACGCCCCGTGTTCGCCGGATCGTAGTGCCCGCCCGCGTTCTGACCCGCCATCCCGCAATCAGGATTCACATGAACGTGGAAGCCGTGCTCTCCGGCCGTCAGGCCGCTCAGATTCGGGGTGAAGCGGGCACCATCGGCCGTGTCTTCGACGAGAACGGAACCGAGCCTCATGCCCGAGTCGGTCGCGTGGATGTCCACCGTCAGCGAGGGCATCTCCGACGGGGCCGCAGGCGATCCGTTGCAGCCCAGCGAATCCGACCGCCAACACGACTGCCGCCGCGCTTTGCATCGCCGCCGCATGCCCACGCAACCCTTTCATGAGCCCTCCCATCCTGCTCACGCCCCGCCGCCGTTTAGCGCCAGCAACTCGCGCAGAACGCCGTCGTCGGAGATGCCCGCCGAGCCACCGTACGCCGCGGCCACGGCTGCGTCAAGGGCCTCATCTGGTCCGGCGTGCCGGCCTCGCGCCGCACTCGGCGTCCTGTCGACCGAGGCTGCACGATATCCGACATCGCTTCGCAGTGCATACGCTGCTCGACGCCTATCGGCAGGGCCACAACCCGGAAGCTCGGCTCGCGCTACTGGCGACCTATCTCGGACACATCGACCCCAAGCACACCTACTGGCTGGCGCAGGATGGCCGGGTTCAGCGTGGCGTCCCGCTGGCGCAACGGCTTGATCTACCGCCTCGCGTCGTCGGACTCCATCACGGGCTCGTCGCTCGCCGACGCGGCGCGAATCACGGTGCGCCGCGGCGCCGGCAGCGCCGCGCGGCCCGCCGCTTCGGCTCCGCGCCGACGCCATCAGCGAGATTCACGGAAAAAGACATGACAGCGTTCCCTCCACCCCCTTCCAACTTTATGAGGTGTCGCCTACGATCAGGCTGATGTCTTGCGGCTGGATCTGGCGGTGCTGACAGCCGGGTCAAGCGACACCGATGTCTATCGCCCCCCCAACAGTGAATCACGACAGCAGAGGACGGACAAGTATGCGAAGGCTTCTCGCCGGTTTCGGTCTCGGCGGCGCTCTTGGCGTGCTCCGCGGGGCGGGACGTGGCCGCCGGACGGTCCCGACGTTCCCGACCTCCCGGCGGGTGTCCCGGCGAGGCGCGGCCTACGCCGGCCAGGCGACTTGGGTCGGGCGGGCGCAGGACGCCATGAGTCCGATCGCTGGCACCCTCGCCTGGACATCCGTGCTCGCCGTTCTGACGGCGCTGGGAGTCTCGGTTGTTCTCGCCCAGACGTATGTACCAACGACCCCGGACCCGAGCGACGTGAGCCATGGAAGCCACGGAAGCAGTCTGCGGCGCGTGCCGGGCATTGCTGCGGCGGACGATCCGGCCACGCCGCCGCGGAGAATTTCGACCACGCCAGACAACCAGATCGTGTTGGAGCTGGCGCCCGACGACATCGTGCCTGCGAATCTGTTCGACCTGAACGGCCGCACCCTACTCTTCACACCGGACGACCACGGCCAGTATTCGCGCTCGCTCCACCCCGTTGCCTGGGAAAGCGACGTCGGCGATTCGGTTCATGATCTCGCGGAGGTCGAGTTCCCGGGCTTCCGCTTCCCTTTCGCCGGGCGGACGTGGGGATCCTTCTTCGTGAGCCGCTTTGGGCTCCTGACGTTCGGCGAACCGTTCGCCTCCCCGGACGGCTGGCTGAGGAAGTGGGGCAGGATGTCGGAGATCGCCGCCGCCGACCTTTCCTCGTCATCCACACCGACGGTCAGCGCGTTGTACAAGCCGATACTCGGCGGATGGAGTGAATGGGATGCGGATGGGTTTGGGAACAGGCAGCATGTCGCTCGCCCGCCGGACCGGGTCGTCGTCACCTGGGTCACGAGCGACCCGACGTTCCACGTGTACGGACGCCGGCCCGCGGACCAGACACGCTTTCAGGTCGTTCTCTACGCCGACGGCCGCATCGCCTTCAACTATGCAACAGCGCCCCAGGATCCCGACGAAGCCATTCGCGACGGCATCGTCGGCCTGTTTCCGAACAGCCGACCAGTCAGAGACGAGTTGGTGGCGCGCGTCGTGGACCCGACGCACCGGGCGGTCGCGGGCCACCTGGACGTGGTGGAAGTTGCCATCTATACGTCGAACACCGATTTCCTGATCGTCGAATTCACGACCAGAGGGCCAATCCGGCCAGTCCGGCGGGCGGACAACGTTAGGTCCCACTATTGGCTCCTGTTCGACGTGGAGGAACCCTGGTGGACGGACCGGAACGCCGATCCCGACGACGAGGATTTCAACTTGGCGGTCACCCTGGAGGCCGACGGATCCATCACCGCTCATGGACCCGGCGTCGCCGGCGCCCACGAAGGCGACGAGGACAATCGAATCGGGCTGCTGGTCAGCGTACGCGAGCTTGCGGGCCTTACCGCGTCCGTCGTCGCCGGCGCCAGCGAATACGACGACGAATCCGGATCCTGGGCCGAGGGGAACCCGTGGTCATGGCCCGTACTCGCGGATTTCCCTTTCCTGAACGCGGACGCTCCGACCGACTTGTCGGAACCCAATCGGCGCCACACGAGCAGACAGATGGAGGTTTTCCACTATTTGCAGGTTCCATTGCCCGTCCATACAGACGGTGTCCGTTGGGGCGGGATCGCTGAAGTCGCGTGCGGCATCATCGGAGCCTTGGGGGACGAATTCGACTTCCTCTTCTTTCACAGCGAGTTTCGGCACGATGCTCAGCACAACGGCTCATGGTGGGGCTTCTATCCGGGGACCGTGCCCATCCAGGGAATCGGCGATCTGTGGCAGGACGTGCCACCCTGCGAGACCGGCAGGCTGCGGGGTCAGTGGGATTGGCCATTCTGGATCAAATCTCCACTCGTTGCTAACCACGATCCTGATTCCGGACGCTCGGGCCCGCTCGACGAAGGGCTGACCCATTTCTCGCACGAACTCGCCCACACATGGGTCGCTCACGCATTGTACCGGAAGAACGGAGAAGTCGAACCCCTCGTGGAGGGTTCTCACTGGGCGCGGGTGCTCCACGCACCCGCGGCATTTCCCTGGCGTGGAGCCGCGGCCGGGAACGGGTCCATCATGGGCGGGAGCTTCTGGCGCGAGAACGGCGACGGCACCTACACGCCCACGGATGGCTGGGGAACCAGGACGGGGGGCCTTTCCTGGCTCGACCTCTACCTGATGGGGCTGGCCACCGAAGGCGAGGTGCCGGACATGTTCATCCTCCGGAACCTTCAGGAGGCTGGAGGCGGCTGGGCAGGCCCCTACACCGGCGATAAGGAGATCGTGACCATCGATCAGATCATTGCCGCTCTGGGACCAAGAGATCCACCGGCAGCTTCGTCTCAGAAGGTGTTCAACGCGGGGTTCGTGTACCTCGTGGAGGCAGGTCGGACGCCGGATGCCGACCTGCTGCGCACGCACGCAGAATGGCGGGATCGGGCGGTTGAGCACTGGCGCCACATCACCGGTCGGCGATCTCAACTCACGACGATGGTGCGGAACCTCCCATAGTGAATCACCTACGCAACTCCGGGCGCAATCGCATGATCGACTCGACATCGAGGAAGAGGGTTTCGATGGCGAAGAGACTGGGAACTATCGGCGACGGGCGCGTGGAAGCGACAGATTACGTTGACATCAACGCAGAGCTGGAATCGGACCCTCTGGGCAAAGTGACTTGTCGTATCGCTACGACGGATGCTGGTCACGCTGGCGTTCCCGGTTTCGCCTGAGCGAGACCCCACTGTCGAACAAATCCGAGGAGTGAGCACGATGCTTGGTCGCGCACTCATGAGGGCAGTGATTCTGGTGCTGATTGTCGGGTCTGAGGTGGTCCCGCTTTTTCGGACAGCCAGTTAAGGTGTATTCCAGAGCCTTCGGGAGGCACTGGAATGGCGACGAGACGACGGCGCCGGTTCACGGCGGACTTCAAGAAGCGGGTGGCGCTCGAGCCGTTGCGGGGGGACCGGACGGTGCAGGAGATCGCCGCCCGTCACGAGGTCCATCCGAACCAGGTGAGCACCTGGAAGCGGCAGGCCATCGACGGGTTGGACGAGATCTTCGGCGGCGGCAGAGCGTCTCGCCAGTCTGAACACGAGGCGACGGTCCGAGACCTGCACGCGAAGATCGGCGAGCTGACCGTGGAGCGTGATTTTTCTGCGCGGGTTCCAACGCTGAGTCGGGCCGAGCGCCTGGACGACGCGGCGTGACTTCGCAACCGGGATACACCTTATCGAAGCCCTCGAACTGTCCTCTTCTCAAAGTCCCCCGATGGATCGTTCATCGGGTGGTCTCCGCGGCTCGGTTGCGCTGGCCTTCCTACACGCGCGGCGTGCCGGGCCGTACAGGGTTCGTGGCGACCGCCGAATCCGCGTGTCGAGTCGGGACCGCACCGGGCCGATTTCCTCGGTTGTATCGCTTCGATCCGGCACGACGCTCGCGTATTGCATCTCCTAGTGCACGTAGCGTTTCGTCGAGGAGGCGTGCTTCGACGACCGCCTCCGATTCGGCGCCGACGGCGCCTTCTCGAGGAGTCGCATCGGCGATCGGCGCGGACGATTCGCGGGGGGCCGCGCGTGTGCGGTGGTAACGATACGCAGCCGCCGGGGCGCCGTGCCGGTCCGTCGCTATCTGGCGATATGATCTCGGCTCGCCGAGTGTACGTGCACACGTTTTCCCTGCCAAATAATCTGCCAAATAACGTGTTGAGGCCTTCCCGCAGGGAAAAGTCGATCTGTGAGCGACCGCCGCAAGGGGGTCGCTCACAGGGTGCCAAATAGCTTGCCAAAAACTCGTACCATAGTATGCGCAAACGTTCATACGTGTTCTTGGCAGGCCCCGTGTTCATTGACATCTTGCGACGTCTTACGCCATGATCATGACACCTGCCGAACCCCTGTTTATTTGGCAGGCTTTTTGGCGGGCAAAAACTGCCGGGCCCTCTTGAGGTCCATTTTTTGTCCGGTACAAGAAAACGTATTACCGGGCAAAAACCGGCTTTTCGGCAATGTAATACACCGTTCGTGTCGAATCGTAAGATCCCGCGTTCTCGTGGCGCGCTTCGATATCCTTCCGCCGGATGGCGCCGGGCGGCGTTCTCGTGCCCCTGGCCGTGTTGCGTGCCGACGCGAGCCGGCGCGTTCAGGAGGTCCGGTGATGGCGATGATCCGGCTGACGTTCTTCGTTCCGAGCGACGTGCTCGAGCGCTACGACGCGCTGGTGTATCGCAGTGGCGTCAAGCGTTCGCAGCTGTTGCGCGAGGCGCTCGAGCACGGGCTCGCCGGCGTGCGCGCGGCGCTGCCCCGCCTGCGTGCCCGCTACGGTGAGCATCGGAGCGCTCGCCGGCGTGGTGCGGTCGGCGCCGTCGATGCGGGCGAACGGGCCGATGCGGCGAACCTGGAGATCGAGCGCCGGCTGGAGCGCGTGGGGCGCATGCTGCTCGGTCGGGAGCCGGGTATTTCCGCGGTGCAGCTTCGCGCGGCGTTGCACGCATCGTGCGACCCGAAGGAGCTGTGGCACGAGCCGGACGAGGTGCTCGACCGGGTCGTCGCTCGCGTGCTCGGCGATTCGGCCGAGGCCGCACCGACGAAAGCCGTGCCGCTGCAGCTGCCGTAGTGCGCGATGCTCCTGCGTCAGTGGCGTCGTCGGCGTTGACTGTCGATCGCCGGGGACGCCTCGTGCGGTGCGCGGGCCGTGTTCGCGGCGCGCTCGCTCGTGGGCATGGAGTGCGTATCGATGCCGCGCCTCGCGGTCGCGAAGCTGTACTTGGGGAGAGTTGCCACGGCTGCGTCGTGAACGTGTGCTTGACGCGACGTGTCGCGGCAGCAGGCAGTCGGTTACGGTCCGGTCTTGCGGCACCGTCTGCTTGTGGAGCCTCTTCGGCATCGATGCACGCCGCCGGGTCGCGTGGAGCGACGGTCGCTGAAGGCGATGGCTCGTCCCACGACTTCAGGCTCGTCGTCCGGGCCGCGTTCGGTCTGGACCCACCGGCGGTAGTCCATCGACTCGGCGGCCGCCATCGAGGCGTGGCGCTTCGGTCCGGGGCCCGCCCGGGCCCCAGGGCCTCGGGCGGGCGCTCACCGGAATGGTGACCCAGTTACCTCCCGCCGCCCGCACCTGTCGACAATGGGCGGGGGCGAGGGATCGCGTGCGCCTAGCGAGCGGGGCCGCCGCCACTTCTGTCGTCGTCCCGATCCGGATCGGTCTGGTGGCTGGCTTGGTTCGGTCGGCGTTCGAACCTCGCTCTATCCGGCACGCCGCCCCGGTGCTGGCGTGGGGTGTCTGCTGGCAGATTCTCGGAACCGTGCCGTTGCGCCAGCCTTGCCCTTATCCGCTCCTTGCTCCAGTCGAGCACGTATTCGGCGGCTCGCACCGCCTGGTCGTAGTCTGATTTCCTCACTTCGGCCGGCGGACCCTGCGCCTGCTGGTGCTCCAGTTGACGGTAGCGCCGCTTGCCGGCGTAGGCAGTGAGTCGTTGCGCTTTGCGCAACTGGGGACTGATGTTCTCGCCCAATCGCTGCAGCGTGTTGAAGAGCTTCTCGAGGTTATGGGTGTCGGGATACTCGGCGCCATGGGCGGTGCGCCGATTCGCAGCGTTCGGCCAGGGCCGGGTTGGTGGGGTTGTACTCCTTCGCGATGCCGAGCCTGTTTCTTGCGTGCGACAGCCAGTAGCGAGCTCTGTCCGGGTCGATGGATCGCCGTGTGCTCATAGATGGTCTTGCCTTCGGCCAGCGCGGTGGGAACAAAGGTGCTGGGGCATTCGGCGTTCGCCGCGACCTGTTCCGGTCGCATGACGGTGATGTCCGCCTCGACGCCGCCGACCGGCAGGTTGCCGTAGATGTCGGCGGCGGTCGCCAGCGTGCGACAGTTGCTCTTGATGATCAACAGGTCGATGTCGCTGTCGGCGTGCATGTCGCCCCGCGCGGCCGAGCCGAAGAGAATGATCCGCTCCGGCGCGGCGGTGCTGACGATACTGCGCACGAGCGCCTTGAGGCGTTGTGGATCCGGCGTGCCGTTGGTCGGTGCCATCACGGAGCGTCCGTACGAAGTATACGTGCGTGGCTGCAGGGTTGTCGTCGGCGCGGGGGCGATGCGTTCCCGTGGCTGCGAACCTTCGTTCCCGCTTTCAAGCCCGTTACGCCTTGCCACCGGAGGTACGGGTCACCGAGGTCGGACAGCTCGTCGAGGACCGGCACGGCGCCCGGCGAGTTAGTGCGTGGCGGGCAGGATTCCCACGGTCGGCCGAGTCAGTCTCCCGCCTTGCGATTGTGGAACCGGTGAGAGAGTCGAGTCTGGCCGCGGCACGCCGGGGACGGCGTGTGCAAGGGGAACTGTGCCGCTGCCGAAAACGTTCGGCAACGCGAAATTCGGGCCGGCGGGACGAAAATGCGTTGCGGCCTTTGTTTCACGCGGCCGATACGGCCGATTCCCGATGCCCTTTTGCCCGCCGTTGGCGTCTCGGGGGATCCGGGGGCCCGGCGCGGCTCACCAGCGCAGGCAAGGATCGCCGAGGTCGGACAGGTTGTCGAGGACCGGGACAGCGCCGGGGACGTCGTCGACCAGGCGGCCGGCAGGTGCCCGCCTCGATCGGCAGGTCGACGCCGACGCACAGCAACTTGCGGGCCTCGCGGACGCGGCGCATGTACTCGCGGTTGGCGATGCGATAGCGCAAGTGGCGCAGTTGTTGCCGCTGCTCCGGGCGGAGCATGTCGATCAGCGTCATGGCGCGTCCTCCGGGTCGAGCCCGACGGGGCCGGCTCGGGTAGCGGTGTCGCGGCGGCGCGCGCCGCGGGCGGCGCCGTCCCGCAGGCCGACGGTGTCGAGCGTGAGTTGTGGTGATGGCCCGGCTGGGCCGATCGGTGGCGGATGCCGGCGTCAGGGGCGGCTCGGCCGCTCTACATTCGCAATCTGTTCATTGCGTCACGCTCGGCACGCCTGTCTGCTCGGGGGTGGTCGATCGCCGCGTTGCCGCAGCGGTCGTCGCGCCGGCTTCCCGCCGGGCGACGACGTCGATCGCCGGGCGCAGCCCGGCCGCGTGCGCAAGCACCTGTCCGCCCGCGCGCGCCCGACCCGCCCCGTCCACCCATTGTCGCCGCTGGTCCGATCCCCCCGTGTGGTGGCGCAGATACCGCCGGAAGCACCGGCGGCGGCCCTTGCGCTGTGTCGCCGGATCGGTTCCCCCGCGCGCGCCGGTGTCGTTGCCGCCGTTGCGGGGCATGCCAACCGTTGCTGGCGTGCCGATGCCGGCGCATCGACGCCCGGCGTGCCTCGCCGGCGCGGATCTCGCGCAAGGACGGCGGTGACCGAACGCCAGCGAACCCGTTGGGCCGGGAACGGACGCCTGGGGTCGGCTGGCCGACAGCAGTGCGGCCGCGGCGTCACGAAGCACTTCTCATTGCGCTTCAGTCACTTACGACGGAAGGAGGCTTGCCGGGGCGGCCTCGGTGACCGCGGGGTTGGCATGCTTCCACCCGGCCCGAACCGGATGCGAGCCGGGCGGCGCCGCAAGGAGGTGTGCGATGAGCAGGCGGGTTCTTCGCTTGAAGGACGTCAAGGAAGCGACGGGGGCGGTTGGCGAGGGCCTGCTCGCGGGCTTGGGCCAGTGGGTGCGCCTGGCGACGTGGGAAGAGATGGACCTGGACACCCTGGTCTGGACCATTCCGGCGTCGCGGATGAAGACTGCACGCGAGCACCGGGTACCGCTGTCTGATCCTGGAATAGGGTAGCCATCCGTGTTCGAGGCTGTACGCATAGGAGGCGCCGTATTCAGAACAACCCTATTCTACAGGGTATTTTATCGCGACCGAGGTTGGACGTGACCGAACTGGACTGGAAGGATTACCGTGGCGTTCGCACCGAACGCCACGCGAGCTGGCGTCACTACCTTTGCTGTGCCCGCGACGTAGCGACCGTCCCACATCGGTCCGGCACTGCAACGGCCAGGAAGCACGTCACGCGAGAATCGTCGACAGGAGCGCCTTTCGCCACCGTGCCTTGGATGCCACCTCCATGTCGCGGCGGCATCCGGACAGGCCTACGACAGCTACATCCGCGCGATCATCCTGGAGCCGCTGACGATGTCAAGTGCCTTCGCCGAACCAGGACACCGTTTCCGGGGCAACCGGCTGCCAAGCGGCTGCACTACCATGCAGTCTCCGGCGGCCCGTTCAACCGGTCTTCACCGGGTGCGTCGCCTCGACACTTCTCCGCGACGGCGCGACCTGGAAATACGCGGCGACGAACGCGGGCACCACCAGCATCAGGATGGCGCTCGATATGGCTATGCCGAAACCCATCGACGCGGCGAACGGAACCAGCAGCCGGGCCTGGACCGCGCTCTCGAGCAACAGGGGCGTGAAGCCGAGAAAAGTGGTCAGCGACGTGAGGAAGATCGGGCGGAAACGGCCCTTGGCGCCGTCGATGATCGCGGTCTTCACGGGCGCACCGTCCCGCAGTCGTTCGTGGATGAAGTCGATCATGACCAGCGAGTCGTTCACGACGACGCCGCAGACCGCGACCGCGCCCAGGATGGATGTGAAACCGAGGTCGATCCCCAGAATCAGGTGACCGACTATGGCGCCGACCATTCCGAAGGGAATGGCGGACATGACGATCAGCGGCTTGAAGTACGAATCGAGCGGGATCGCCAGCAGCGCATAGATCGCGAACAGGGCCAGCAGGAAGCTGCGGCCAAGGCCGGACAGGAACTCCGTCTGCTGTTGCCGCTCGCCTCCCAGCAGCCAGGTGAAACCGGGATTGGCGTCCGCGAGCTCGGGGAGAATCGCGCCGGTGAGAACGCCGTTGACCTCCGTGCCGGTGACTGCGGTCTCGTCCACCTGGGCGGTGACGGTGACGACGCGCCGGCCGCCCCGGCGCCGGATGGACGAGGGCGAGCTCCCCAGGCTCACCGAGGCCACGCGACTGAGCGGCACCGTGGCTCCGCCGGGGGTGCGAACCAGGTAGTGCTCCACGTCAGCGACCGCGTCGCGCTCCCCCGCGGGAAGACGCACGTACACCCGGACCTCCTCCCGACCGCGCTGCAGCCGCAGGGCCTCGTCGCCGAAGAACGCCGAGCGGGCCTGTCGAGCGAGGTCGTCGAGGGTGAGACCCAGCGTGCGCGCCTCGGGACGCAGTTCGAGCCGAATCTCCTGGACGCCGGCCGAATGGTCCGACTGCATCCCGTAGACACCCTGCAGCTCGCCCAGTTCGGCCACGACCTCGTCGGCGATAAGCTCCAGCCTCGATGTGTCGGGGTGCGACAGCGCGACCTCGATGGGCACGCCGAAATCGAGGACCGCGGCGCTGAAGGTGAGGGCGCGGGCCTCCGGCAGCACGCCAGCCTCTTCCCGCCACGCCTCCAGAAAGGCGTCCGCGCGGATGTCCGGGCGTTGCCCGATGGACAGCTTGAACTGCACGTCGGCAAGGTTGGCGGGCGGGACGAGACCCGGCGCCAGGATGGCGCCTTCCGCCATTCGCGGCCGCAGGCCGACGGTCAGGATGACGTCGCTCGGCAAGGGTGGCGCGCCCTCGGGCAGGCCGCGGGAGAGCCGGTCGATGGCTCGCCGCCCCGCCGCCTCCAGTTCCATGGCCGCCTCGTGCGTCCGCCGCGCCGTCGTACCCTCGCGCATCCGCAGGTTGGCGGTAACGATGTCGCCCGCGACGTCCTGACCGAATGCCAGGTTGACGATGCCCGCGGGCACGAGCGCCACCCCCAGGACGGTCACGCCGAGACCTGCGGCGATCAGGACCGCGGGGTGACCAGTGGCCACCCGCAGCCCCCGATCCAGCGGTCCCTCCACGAACCACCGCAGGCCGCGGTCGACCGACGACTGCAAGCGGAGGAAGGCGCGCTCCACGAGATGGGAGGGCCGCCATTCGGGACCGGGTAGATGGGACAGGTGGCTCGGCAGGATCAGCAGCGACTCGACCAGCGAAAGCAGCAGCACGGCGATCAGGATGACCGGTACCGGGTGCATCAGGTCACCGACCGCGCCCGGAACGAAGAGTAGCGGGGAGAAGGCCGCCACCGACGTGAGGACGGCGAAGATCAAGGGTCTCGCGACCCGTTGCGCGCCTCGGATCGCGGCCGGCGCACCCTGCGCACCGCGCGCGCGCTCCTGGTGTATGCCCTCGGCCACCACGATGGCGTCGTCGACGACGATGCCTGTCGCGAGGAGGAACGCGAACAACGACATCGCGTTCAACGTCGTGCCGGTGGCCAACATCACGGCCAGAGCGCCAACCCCGGCCACGACCATCCCGAGGGCGACCCAGAACGCGAGCCGGAGCCCCAGGAACAGCGCCAGGGAGAGAAGAACCAGCAGCAGTCCCAGAAAGCCGTTCTTGCGCAGTACCTGGAGCCGTTCGCGGTAGGCCTCCGAGTCGTCGTTCCAGATGCCGATCCCCGTGCCCGGGGGCAGCGACGCACGCAACTCGCGGTTCAGCAGCTCCTTCACGGCCCGCGTCACGTCCAGCAGGTGCTCGTCCGCGGACCGGAAGACCTCGACGAACGCGGCCGGCTGTCCCTGGTAGCGCACTATCAGGTCCGCGGCCTGGAAGCCGTCGCGCACCTCGGCGACGTCACCCAGACGCACCACGGCGCCGTCACTTCGGCTCAGGACGACGAGCGCCTCGAAATCCTGCTGGTCGTAGCGCTGGCCGGCGGTGCGGACGCGGATCTGTGCGTCGCGGGTCTCGATGCGCCCCGCCGACAGGTCGAGCGAACCGCGCCGCACCGCGTTCGACACGTCCTCGAGCGTGAGGCCCAGCGCATGCAACCGCTGGAGCGGCACCTCGATCGAGATCTCGTAGTCCCGTACCCCGCTGGTCTCGACGCGCGAAACCTCGGGCAGGGCCGCGATAGCGTCCTCGGTGCGGTACGCCAGCTCCTTCAGCGCGCGCTCGGAGACGTCGCCGTGGAGCACGAGGCGGAGAGCGCTCTGGCTACTCGTCACCTCCTTGACTTCGGGACGTTCGGCCTGCGCGGGGAGGGTCCGAATGCGGTCGACTGCCGACTCGACGTCGGCGAGCGCCCGGTCGATGTCCGCACCCGACTTCAGTTCGATCGTGACCGACGCCAGGCCCTCCGTCGCCACCGAGGTGATCTCCTGCACGTCGTCGATACCGTCGACCTGCTCCTCGATCCTGACGACGATCGCCTCCTCGACCTCGCCCGGGGTGGCGCCGGGATAGCTCACCGAAACCTCGATCAGGTCGAGGGAAATCTCGGGGAACGCTTCCTGCATCAGGCCGGTCAGCGACACCAATCCCGCCGTCACGATGAACAGCAGGAGGAGGTTGGCGGCGATGCCGCTACGTACCATGTAGGCGATGGCACCGCGCGATTCGTGCCCGGCGCCGGCCTCGCGATTCACCGGCGCCCCCTCGTCGTCGTCACCTTTGTCACCGGCCGGATTGCGAGGGCGACAGTCGTTGCCGCTTCACCTTCAGTCTGAAACGCTTCGTCGGCCGCGGGACCGGCACGCTGGTCACCGTCAACTCGTAACCGGGTGGATCGATGGCCAGCTCGGCCGCGTGCAGGATCGTGGCCAGCGTCAGCAGGATCTGCACCTCGGCGAAACCGCCGCCCAGGCACGTGTGCGTACCGACGCCGAAGGGAACGAACACGTGGGGCTGGCGGTGCTCGGCGCGTGCCGGCAGGTAGCGGTCGATGTCGAAACGTTCCGGGTCGGGAAAGTACTCCGGCAGGCGGTGCGTCACCGTGGTGGCGACGAACAGCGGCTGGCCGGCGGCGATGCGGTACCCGCCGAACTCGAACGAGTTCGCCACGGCGCGCAGGACGACCGGCGTGGTCGGATACCGGCGCAACGACTCCAGCACCGTCCGGTGGGTCACGTCGAGTCGCCGCAGCCCCTCCACCGTGGGAGGTCCTGCGGCGAAAAGGGCGTCCGCCTCGGCCCGTACCCGTTCGGTCAGGTCCGGGTGCTTCAGCACGGCGTAGAGCGCGAATGCGCAGGTGCTCGCCACGGTCTCGATCCCCGCCAGGTAGGGACTCAGCACCATCGCCTTCATGTCGGTCTCGGGCATCAACTGCGGATCCGTGCGATGGAGGTCGATAACGTCGTTCACCAGATCGCCCGCGTCGTGGAGGGGACCGCCCGGCATGTGCGCGTCCAGCGTCCTCTGCGCCAGACCGTCGAGAAGCCGCGCGCGCGCCTTCCTGAACCGGCGCCCGGTCAGAAACCCTGGAAGCTGCTTCATCACCTTCGTCGTCAGCAGCGTTTCCAGCACGAAGATCAGATCCTCCACGTACTCGCGGGCGGACACGCTGGCCATGATCGTGCCGGTCTGGTCGGCGATGAGGCGCTGAATCGCGGGCAGCGTCCGTACCGTCCCATCGCGAGACCACGCCCC
The DNA here is from genome assembly GCA_964291605.2 of Vicinamibacterales bacterium. GTDB lineage: Bacteria > Acidobacteriota > Vicinamibacteria > Vicinamibacterales > UBA8438 > WTFV01. The sequence continues at coordinate 730,619 of OZ219745.1, forward strand.
GACGTGGCGCCGGGTGATGTCGCCGGCGACGTCGAGATGGTCCCGGAAACGCGTCCGCGAGAAGGCGGGGGCGAACGCCTGACGGGTTCGAACGTGATCCTTCCCGTCCATGCTGAGCACCGTCCGCGACGCACCGAGCTCATGGCCGAACTCGTGCCAGGGTTCGTAGTTGCGGAGGAACAGGCGCCCCTTCTGGTTGAGGAACCGGTTGGCCTCCGGGCCGGCGAGAACCAGGATCCTCTTGTGGAGGAGACGAATGCCGAACACCGGTCCCAGCGTCCGGTACTGCCGCGCGAGGAAACTGCCGAAATCGCCGGCCGCTTCGAGCGCGCTGCCGAGAACGGGCAGTCCCGCGGCGAAGGGAATCTCGCTGGGTGCGGCCGGCGCCGGCGCCTCGGCCGCCTCGCGTGCGGATTCGCGGACCGCGGAGGCGACGGCCCGGCCGATCAGGTCCATGCGGCGGACGACCTCGAGGCGCTCGCCCACCTCGCGCCGCTCGGCCGACGTCAGGAGTCTCTCGAACAGTCCGCAGGCGTCGGCCAGGCCGATGATCACGACGTCGCGCGGGTCCGGGACATCGTCACGGAACAGAATGCCCATGATCCGCAACCGCACTTCCTGCTCGGCCGTGCCGTCGCGCAGCGGGTAGCGGCGGGAGCGGCGCACGCTGGGCGCGACGAACGCCGCACTCTCCTCCGTGGAGGTAACGATGCCCGCCGCGACGAGGCGGGTGAGCACCCGTTCGCGTATCTGCTCGCCGTCGCGCGCGATACGCCGCACCCACCAACCCGCCTCGTGCGTCTCTTCCGCCTGCGCGACCTCGGCCAGCGCGGGGTCGAGCAGATCGTCTCCGACCGGGGCGGGATCGACCAGGACCAGCTTCTCGGTCTCGGGATCCGTGTCGATCCGATGCTCGAACGCCAGGTCGGTAAGCACCGCGCCGGCCAACGCGCAGTTCAGATGCGGCTCGGGAACGTAGGCCAAACCGCCGTGGTCCTCGTTGAGGACCAGCAGCAGGAGCTCCTCTGCGAATCGCAGCGCCATCTCACGTCTCGATGTCGGCGGGATCGGCCGTCGCCAGCCACGCAATGTATTCTGGCATGGACGACGAGCCTTGGTACGGTCGATTGCGGAGCGCCTGCCCCGCAACGTCGCGCTTCTGCATGACGAGATCTCCCCAGGATCGGCGTGGTCGACGGCGAGCGTCCGCCGTCGAGCCGGACCCATCGACATGAAACGAATTCCACTCGTCGAAGGCGCTGACGACATCACTTCGGAATGGATGCAGCAGGCGCTGGCCGCCGGTGGAGCATCCGACCTCCCCGAAATAGAATCCCTGGAAGTCGAAAAGTTGTCGGACGTGGCCAATGCGATGGGGAATCTCTTTCGCTGCCGCGTGATCGCCCGAGGCGGCGTCGCAGGCGATCCTGCTTCGGTCATCGTCAAGTTGCCCACCTCCGATGCCCTCGCCTTGCGGCTGGCCAGGTGGCTGTCTCTCCATCGCCGCGAATACGTGTACTACCGCGACATCGCACCGCACACTCGGATGCGGGTTCCGTCTCTTCTCTACGGCGATCTGGACGCGCGCGGCGACCGGTTCGTTCTGGTGCTCGAAGATCTCGGCGGCATGGAGGCGATACCGCAGCGTGCCGGCGTCGGTGTCGAGCGGGCGCGCCGCGCCGTTCGCGATATCGCGAGGTTTCAAGGACGGTTCTGGGAGGCCACCGACGAGCCGGCCCTCGCCGCCTGCGGCGCGTTCCTCACCACCGGGCAGAGCCGCATCATGCAGACGCTCTATCTGCTGACCCTCCCCCTGGCATTCGAACGCTTCGGTGACCTGTTCACGACCGGCACCCGCCGGCTGGCCGAGGCGTCCGGATCGAGAATCGAGGCCCATTTCGCGGCCGTCGCCAAGGGTCCGAAGACCGTCGTTCACGGCGACTACCGGGGAGACAACGTGCTGTTCGGCCGCGAGGGCGAAGGCGACTTTGCGGTGCTCGACTGGCAGGGTTGTGGAATCGGCTGCGGTATGTACGACGTCGCCTTCTTTCTCGCGACCAGTGTTTCCGTCGCTGATCGACGCCGCGTCGAGCGCGACGCGGTGGGCGAGTACCACGACGTCGTGTGTCGCATGGGAGCAGAGAACTACTCGCGCGACGACTGCTGGCGCAGCTATCGACAGAACATGCTGGGCACGCTCATGCCCATGGTGCTTGGGGCCGGCGGGATCGACATGCGCGATGAGGCGCTCGGGAACCAGACGCGAGAGCTACTGGGGCGGACGCTGACGGCGATCGAGGATCTGAACGCGGGGGAGTTCCTGCCGGCTCGGGGCAGGCTGCTCTCCTCCACCGGAGCGTTCTCGCTGCTGTCGCGGTGCTGCTACAAGGCGTACAGCGCCCTTCTCGGCATGCGCAAGCGCAAGGGAGATTGATCATCGATTCCGAGGACGGCAGTCCGAACGACGACGGTCTGAAGGACGACGGCGGCTTCGCGCCGCCGCCGAAGCGACAGGCCATGGCATCGATGGCCTGCGTGGTGCTGGCCATGTTCCTGGGCGCGCTGAGCCAGACCGTGGTCGCCACGACGATGCCCCTCATCATCGCCGACCTGGGCGGTTTCGACCGGTACACCTGGGCTGCAACGTCCTACATGGTCGCCGCCACGCTCGCTTTCCCGATCGTCGGCAGGTTGAGCGACATCCATGGGCGCCGGTTGTTTCTGCTTCTTGGATTGGCGATTTTCTCCGTGGGTTCGATCCTGCTGGGCTTCTGTGAATCCATGACCCAGGTCGTGGCCTACCGCGCCGTGCAGGGCGTCGGCGGCGGCGCCGTCATGACCTGCTGCTACGTGTCCGTCGCCGATCTGTTTCGGCCGATGGAACGAGGCAGGTTTCATGGGCTCCTGAGCGCCGTGTACGGCGTGTCGTTCGTGGTCGGACCGATACTCGGCGGCTCTCTTGCCGATGTCCTGTCGTGGCGCTGGGCGTTCCTGGCGATCGGTCTGGCCGCCGTTCCGGTACTTCTGTTGACTGCGAAGGTGTTCCCGCAGCCCGCTTCGCCTCCCGAAAACCGCGATCTCGATCCGATCGGCATGATCGCGCTCGTGCTCGCCGTCCCGCCCCTGCTGATCGCACTGTCTTCAGGGGGCGTGCAGTACGAGTGGGGATCGCCGGTCGTCCTCGGCATGCTGTTGTTTGCACTGGCGATGATCGGGGTCTTCATTGCCATCGAGGCGCGTGCCGAATCGCCGATCGTGCCCCTCTCGCTCCATGCGGACTCCGTGGTCGGCCTTTCCATCGTCATCATGTTGCTGGCCAGCTTTGCAATGTATGGAAGCGTTCTGTTCCTTCCTCTGTTGTTCCAGATTGCATTTGGATTCTCCGTGGCGCAAAGCGGCGCTCTTCTCACCCCGATGCTGTTGGGCATGGTTGCGGGCGGGGTCGTGGCTGGGCAGGTCCTTTCCAGAACCTCCGGGTTCTATCGGATCCAGGCGGTGATCTGCGCGGGGCTCATGACGGCGGGACTGTTTCTTCTTTCCACACTGGACGCGACGACCGGTGTCGAGCAGAGCCTGCTGTGCATCGTGATCGCCGGGATTGGGATTGGCGGCATCGTGGCGACGCTTTCCATCGGCGTTCAGAACCACGTACCGTTCGGTATCGTGGGAGTGGCTACGTCGGCCCTGCAGTTCTACCGGTCGGTCGGTGGCGTGATAGGGCTGGCGGTACTGGGCGTCCTGCTGGCGACACGATTTGCTTCGAGCCTGGACGACGCGACTCCCGACGCGGTGAAGGATGTGCTTGCCGTCGGCCGGTTCGAAGAATTGCAGAATGACCCTCGTGTTCTCGTGGATTCCGCTATAGCGGACGGATTGAGGGCGGAACTGGCGGCGTCCGGCTCCGACGGCGCGGTGTTGGCGCAGGCGTTGCTGGACTCGCTGGGCGTCGCGTTACGGGAGGCGCTCGACAGCGTATTCGTCGTTGCCTCCATCGCAGCGGCGCTCTCTCTGGGTTTCGCCTTGTTCTTCCGCGTTACGATTCGTTCGGAGCCGGCGCCCTGCGACGCGAACGACATCGATGGAGGGCGGCAGCCGTAGCGCCAGCCTGTCGGTTCGGGCCGGGCGGCAGAGCCGGCGCGATGCGCGATTGACGAACCGGTCATTCCAGGCGCCTGATGTAGACTTCCTGGCGGCTCGGCGCGACCGATGTACGTGAAAGGAGAGTTCCCGTCATCGAGACACGGTGGCCCGGCGATGGGGCTGTTCTTCCTCCTTCGGAGTCTGCTGTCACCGGCTTTGATCGCCTGCCTTTGCGGAAGTTGCGCGTTGGCGTCCCGACCGGCGCTGCCGGAACTGACGGACGCACCGGTCACGGAGCTGCCTGGAAGCTTCGCCGCCACCCCGGCGTCGGGCAACCACGCGCCCCTGGAATGGTGGCGGGCGTTCAACGATCCGGTGCTCGACGACGTCGTCGAGTCGGTGCTGGAATCCAATTTCGACATGGGGGAGTCGGTGGCCCGCGTGCAGCAGGCGAGGATTCGAGCCCGTCTGGCCGAAGCCGCGTTTCTGCCGGTCGTCCGGGCCGGGGCAGGCGTCGACAGCTTCGACGTGCCCATCAACGCCGGCATCGGTGCGCAACTTGGGGAGCTGGGCCTGGATGATGCGTTCGGCGGGTTCACCTTGCCCGATCGGATAGGGCTCACCACGTACTCGTTATACGCGGACTTCGCGTACGAGCTCGATTTCTGGGGGCGGGTGCGCCATGCGTCGCTCGCGGCCGGGGCCGATCTCCTGGCCTCGGAGTCGGATGCGCACGCGGCGCGGATCGGAGTCCTGACCGAGACGATCACGGCGTACTTCGACATCGTCAACTTTCGGCGGCAGATCGCGATCGCCGATGAGATGGTGTCCACGCTGGAGGAGCGCGAGCACCTGGCGGAGACCCGTTATGACCGTGGACTGACCGATTCACTGGACCTCTATCGGGTGCGGCAGGACCTGCGCGAGACCCAAGCTGGCCTGCCGCAACTGGATGCCGGACAGGCCGCCGCGGAGGCCCGCCTCGCCGTGCTCCTGGGCGGTTATCGGGAGGACGTAGCCGAGTTGCTGCCGGATTCACTCTCCCCCGAGCAGGTCGCCGACCCCGTGCCGGCAGGCGTACCGGCGGACCTCCTGCTGCAGCGGCCGGACGTGCGCGCCGCAGGATTTCGCCTCGAAGCTGCGGCCCACGATATCGAGGCGCGACACGCGGAACTGATGCCGTCGCTCTCGCTGTCAGGGGCTGTTGGACTCCAGACAACAGGTATCGGCGGGCTCTTCAACGTCCAGCAGTGGTTCAGCAACCTGGTGTCGAATCTGCTGGCGCCCGTCTTCGACGGCGACCGCCTCGCGGACAACGTCGCCCTTGCGCACGCCCGCTTCAACGAACTCGCGGCCGCGTACGGGCGGACGGTGGTGACGGCCGTGAACGAGGTCGAGTCGGCGCTGGCCGGGCTCTCGAGCGAGGGTCGGCGCCATGACTTTCTGTCGGCCCGGCGCGAGGAGGCGCAGGAGACCCTCGATCTGCGAGCGGAGCGGTACCAATCCGGGGTGGGTGGTTACGCCGACTTCCTGGACGCGTTGCGCACGCTGCTGGACGTGGAGTCGGCTCTCTCGGCCTCGGAGCGCAGTCTGGCCCTGACCCGGCTTGGGGTCCACCGCGCGCTGGGCGGCGCCTGGACTCGCCCGAGGCCTGCGGCGGCGCCGGTGACGGCGACCTCCGATCCGGAGGAGTAGTCGGAGGCATCCATGAGCCGACGGATTGGTTACGTGGTCGCTGCCGCAATCGTCATGGGGTCGCTCGCCCTGGCGAGCTTCCTGATCTCGCTACGGCCCGAGCCGGTCCGACGGGAGCCTCCCCCGCGAGTTCCCTTTGCCGTTACCGAGCCTGCGGCGGCCACCGCCGGAGCCATCCCCGTCTACGGGGCCGGCACCGTGCGGCCGCGCGCGCAGATCGACGTGGCCGCGGAGATCAGCGGCCGGGTCGTGTGGGTGAACCCCGCGTTTGAGACCGGCGGACGGCTTGGCCGGGGCCAGGAGCTTTTCCGCCTCGACGACGCCGAGCACCATCACCGAGTGGAGCGGGCACGCGCAGTTGTCGCCGTACAGGAGGTCGAGCTGCTGAAGGTCGAGGAGGAAGCGCGGATCGCCCGCGACCAGTACGAGCGGTTCAGACGCCGCCAGCGGGCGGATTCACCGGTTGCGGACACCGGTCCGTTGGCGCTGTGGGAGCCGCAGTTGCGAGCGGCGCGGGCCGCGGTCGACCGTGATCGCACGGCGCTGGCCGAAGCCGAACTGGGACTCGCCCGTACCGTCGTACACGCGCCGTTCGCCGGCGTCGTGCGATCCGAGGCCGTGGACGTCGGGCAGTTCGTGACGGCCGGCGAACCGGTGGGGCAGCTCTTCGCCGCCGATGCGGTGGAAGTCGTGGTCCCGCTCTCCGACGCTGACGCAGCGCTCATCCCGGGCCTGTGGGACCTGCGGGCGGGAGATGCCGATCCGCGGGTCGCGGCTCGCGTCGTCGCCGACTACGGCAACGCGAGCTATGCGTGGGCGGGCTACGTCGATCGGGTGGAGGCGGCGCTGGACGAACAGACGCGAACGCTGGACGTGATCGTACACGTGCCGAAGCCGTTCGCGGGCGGCGTCCTGGTACAGCGCGCAGGTCGCCCCGAAGCCGACTCGGTCGACGGCGCCGACGAGGTTCGCGGCCCGCCTCTGCTCGTCGGCAAGTTCGTGGACGTGCGCATCGACGGCCTCGCTCCGGGGCGGTACTTCAGAGTGCGCGGGCCGGCGCTCAGGCCCGGGAACGAAGTTTGGGCAGTGCGCAATGACGTACTGACCATCATTCCCGTTCGTGTCCTCCAGCGATCCGATGACAGCGTCTACGTCACCGGTGCTCTGACCGCGGGCCAGCCGGTCGTGGTCGGCGGGATCGAGATCGCCACCGAAGGCATGGCGGTTCTCACGGCGGCAGAAGCGGCCCACTGAGTGAGCCGAAGGAACCGAGTTGTGGACGCGCTACGGTTCTACGTCGACCACCGTGCGACCCATAAGGTCAGACTCTGATGGCGCCAGACGAGGCGCGCCAGATCGCCGGCTGGCTCGGATGTTCGTGTTCTTCCAGTCTCCCGAGGGCTGGCCCGCGGGGCGAGTACACGTTCGTCCTGAACGGCAAGGACGACACGGCCCGCCTGCCAGTGCGACTGCATTGACGGCGCGGCGCCTCGCCGTTGCTGTCGTCCTGGTGCTCGGGGCTCGCTGTGCTCCCGGTATCGGCGTCGCAAGGACCGCCGAAGTGCTGGAAAGCCTACTGCCTCGAGACGCCGTTCGGCACATGGTGCCTCCGGATTTCGTGGCCGTGCCCGAAGCCGAAGCCCTGCCCGGACTAGCTGCCGTGGTGCGAGTGAATGAACCGCACGGAGGCGCTACGCACGGACTGGCGCACGCCTCCACGGGGCCGGGCGGGTAGCTTGCTGGCCGCTCCGTCCGGTCCCCGCTGCCGGGCGCCGAGAGCGATCACGCGGCAAGCGTCAACACAGCCTGATCAGCCTGCGCGATCGCTCTGTTCGTTGGTCTCGGGCTCCTCGCCATCTTCGTGTCAGGATGGATAGGATTCTGCCTGGAGCGCTCGTGGGCCGCTACTGGCCGTTCTGAGAGTTGCATGACGATCGAAGTAGTTGCCGGAGGAAGGAGCGAAGCAGACTCGTCCTGCTGGCCGCAGCTGCTAGGGTTGAACAGAAGTCAATGCAGGACGGTCCACGTGACAGATGACGGGCTGCCGAGCACGACATCGTCTGGCAGCCGTTCGCCCATGATCCGCATCGCCCAGTCCCCCACGTGCTGTTCGCCCAGGTAGCCGGTGCTGAAGTCCAGGGCCGTCTGCCCGGCGGGGAACGTGAGTTCGTTCTCGTAGGTGTCGCCTGTGGGCGGCGTCACTTCGGTCCAGATGTCGAGGTCGCGGTCCAACGCCCGCGACAGTCGGTAGTCGATGTCTATGATCTCGCCCACGCGGGCCGTCCGCGGCTCCATCTCGACGGAGACCTCGACCGTCCGCAGCTCCACGACGGGCGGCGTGGTCGGCGCCGCGGGTCCGCCCGTCTCGCAGGCGGCGAGGAGGAACGCCAGGGCGACTGTTGTGCTGCGCATCGCGACGCATTGACCAGTCTACAGCACGCCGGCGCACACTCGCGGGCGTGCCCCCGTCCCGGTCACGATATTGCCCGCTGGCCGTCCAACCTGCTCCGTCGAAATACCCCACCGACATGCACGCGCCTGGGTGTCCATGCAGATATACACGTGTGCGCACGACGGCGGGGGGCCGGATCGGAACTGGAGCCGTCCTGGAGACTGTTCAGGACCGGCTGGCGCCGCCCCCGTATGCACGAGTTCGGAGCGTAGCCGCCGAATAACGGTGCCAAGCGCTTCAATGCACGGACCGGCACCCGCCGAATAGTCAATGAATCCGGGCAGTTTCGGTCCGGTACGGCGTGATCACCCATTATAATCCCCTTCTGAATCGCGAGGCCGGATTGACAACGAGGCAGGGTGGACGTGCCGTCGAAGCGCGTCGCCTACTTCACGCCCAGCAAGGAGCTGAAGGAGTTGATCAACCGGGAGCCGGTCCTCCCGGTGCCGCCGCCGTTGTCCGAGTAGCCGGCGTCGACGGCGAGGGGTGTGGAGAACCCTGCAAACGATGTCTCTAACTGACTTCATTGGACAACCAAGAGTGAGGGATAGGATCAAGCCGTTGCGCCCCCCGCCGCCGCGCGCAATCCCCGCCCCCCTACGCGTTGAACCCCCCGGACAGCAATCCCGCGGCGAGGCTTCGATCGTTGGCGCTGCCTTCGACTACCTGCTCCGGTTCGAGCTTCAGCGCAGAGCGCCGCACGCCGTAGCGCGGGAATGGGTTGCGGCGACGGCTGCTGAGACGCTTTGGGGCGAGTCGAGCCCAGGCACGTGGGTCGGCGAGGACCTGTTCTACGATACGTCCCTCCCTGGCGGCTATTCTGATCAGAGACTACGCCCTAAAGAAGTGGGCATGCGCGCGCGCAAGGTCGTGGATGACGCCCGAGCGGTCCTAGCTTCGCACGTGAAGACCACGGTTCCCGGTCCCGCCCAGCTTGCCGCACTCGCCGCTCAGACCATCCTTCTGGCCAAGCTCGACGCCGTCCACCGCCGCAGAGCCTTGGATCCCGACTTCGATGCCGACGCCTCCAGCGATCAGGTGACGGACTTGCTGAGGATGCTCGATATCGTCCCGTGGGATTCTCTGGTGGAGAATGAAGTCCTCATTCTGAACCCGACGTTTGGCTCTTCCTCGGAGATTGTGGGCGGGGCAGATGGTGACTTGATCGCCGAAGATCTGCTCGTAGAGTTCAAGACGACGAGGAAAGACGCGATTGACGTAACGGATCTCGATCAGCTCCTCGGATACTTTCTGTTGTCTCGGCACGAGCGGAAGACCGACCCGAACTTCCCCAACATCCGGCGGGTCGGCTTGTATTACGCGAGACGAGGCCATCTGTGGCTATATCCGGTGTCGAAGTGGACGGAACATCCGGAGTTTCCGTCCGTCGAGGACTGGTTCGTTGGGACCGCAGAATGAGTGTGATTGAATCGCTCCACGCGCGTGTCCGCAGAATCCGTGGCTGGCTCTGAGCCGGGGGCCGACATGAGGGCCGCGCCGGTCGTTCGAGGAGGCCCCGCGGCACCTGCTCTTGTTGCGGGCGAACGGCTCCCACACGTCCGCACCCGCCGCCTCCAGCGCCTTGACCAGCGCCGCAAGCGGGCCTTGACTCAGTTGGGCGGAAAAACCGTAGGGATTCGCGAGGTAGAGCGTCTTCTTCATCGGTTCGCAGTGTACCGGGCCGGCACGCCGGACCGGCCGGTTGCGCACGTCGTGTCATACTCCCCGTCCGGCGTTACGGTGACGCCGGATTCGCCGAATACGGGGCGACGGCGTACCGGAAGCCGATGCTTACGGGTGCGATGCGGGTTGTCGTCCATCCTCACTCGTCAGTCATCGCCGACCACTACCTCAACAACCACGTCAAGCTGGTCCTCCATGTGATGCAGAAGGAAGTTGTTGAACATGGTGGTCAATACCAGGAATCCGAGGATGAGCCACTGCACGATTTCTTTTCGGGTCATTTGGAGCCCTCCCTTTCCAATCCTTCAACAGAACCTTGCGCTGAGCGTCCCGCTCCCTGTCTTTCGATGCTTGACGGATGTTAAGGCTCAGGCGAACGGGAGGCGAAACGGGTTGACGGCCGAGATCCCCCCGGCCGCGAGAATTCCAACCGTCCACGCACCCGCCGTCCTGCTCACCTGTTGCCTCCTCCCTCGTGTGACACTTGGGGGTGCCCTCCGCCGGGACGTTTCAATTGCCGGGCTGCGCGATGTCGTCAATCCAGACGCGCACCTGATGCTCGCCCCCGCTCACACGGACGATATCGCCGCGCAGCTCGCCGAGCTGCTCGACCGCCACGTGTACGTTGAGGGTCTCGCCGTCTCCTGACAACAGCGCGTCGACGACCGCGACCGGGATCCGGATGTCAACGGTCTCGCCGCCGTCCTCGTCGCACTCTTCCACCTGCACGTTGATCTCATCACCCGTGCGCGCGATGCGCACCGTCTCGTCTTCGCCGTCGACGGCCACGAACTCCGCCTCGCCGACATCTGTGATGGCGCGCCATAGACCGCGCATGGCGCCGACGTTGAACTCGTCTCCAGCCAAGTCGAGCAACCGGTCGGACAGGGCGCCGTGCGGGACCAAGCTGAGCAGCGGTTCGACCGCCGACAGCGGGAGGTTGATGTTGGCGTCGAAGTCCGCTCCCTCATCGCCGTCGTGGTCGTCGCCGTCGTCGTCATGCCCGCCATCGCCGCGACCATCGTCGTCTTCACCGTCGTCATGCCGGCCATCGTTCCGACCGTCGTCACCGTCGTCGTGACGGCCTTCTCTGTCGCCGTCGTCATCGTCGCCACGATCGTCATGACCATCGCTGGTGATCTGCACGTGCAGCCACGGCTCGGAGGCAGTGTCCTGCGCGGCCGCGGCGCCAACGAAACAGAACAGACCAATCGCTGCAAGTAGAGACCAGAGTGCGCGAGTTGACATGGTTTACTCTCCGGCCAGCGCAGTCGACAGACGGGCAGGATGCGGGTTGTCGTGCTGGCTCCTATGATCCGTAGACGGCTGACCCAGCCCCACGGTTCCTTGTGGTTCCCCTTCCTGACGGTACGGACTGTTGGCCATGCGGTCAGTGTCAGAATCGGGGGCTCGCCACCCCCGCGCGCTGTGCCGGCCGCACCACCTACCTGATCCGCTACGCTCTTGCCGCGGTGCTGCGGCGGGCCGGGGCCGACGTGGCGGACATCCAGTACCTATGGATACACCCGGCCCGAGATAACCATGATCTATGCGCCGCCGGAGTTGGCCAAGCACCGCGCGTCGCTCGAACGACTGCGCCGGGACGACGCCACACAGCGCGCCGTTCCCGGATGGCCGGTACCGCTTGCTGACGCGGCCGGCCACGTGCAGAGCAGCAGTGTTGGACTGCAAGGACCGCAAGGACACCGCGAGGCAGTTTTCTGGTGGACGAAGCGATGTTCCGTGAGAGCCGTAACCAAGTCGTGTCCACCCGCCAGAGACCGACCCGGCTGCCGAGGGCCGAAGGGAGATCCGGAATGCGAACGGCCGCCGTCTGCCTCGTCGTGTTGGCCGCCGCCTGCGGCGACGACTCGCCCTCGTCGCCGATCGCCCCGACCAACCCGATCACCCCCACGACATCGGGGTTCACGCTCTCCGGCACGGTGCGGGACAGCCGCCCGAACGGCCCCACGCTCGCCGGCGCGACCGTCCGCCTCGACAACGGGCAGTCGACCATCGCCGACCCCGACGGCCGCTACAGGTTCCAGAGCGTCTCCGGCGCCGTCACCGTCACGGCGTCCGGCCCGCACCATGTCGCCGCGTCGGCCATGGCAACGATGGACCAGGACCGGACGGTCGACTTCGCGCTGGAGCACACCGGACGCCCGCCGTTCGAGGGGACCGCGTTCATCTCCCCCCGACTGATCGACAGCTCCGACCCGTCCTCGCTGATGGACGTGACCTACGCCGTCCGCGGGATGCGGGAGTTCTGGGACCGTCGAGCTGAAAGATGGGTCACGATCGAGGCGTACCTGTTCGACGTGCGGTACGGCTGGGGCGCGGTCGAGTTCCAGGTCAACCCCGAGTTCGGCAGCGCCGACGCGGCGCGCGCCGAGGTCGATGCCTACGCGCCGGCGCTGGGGCGGCTGCCCGCGTTCCTGATGACCAATGCCCGGGAAGTCGAGATCAGCGCCGTCGACGCAGTCTTCCAGGGAAATGAAGCGGGGATCTTGCACATCTATACTGGCGACGGAGAGGAGTTGATCCGAAATGGCTTCTTGGAGGAGGTCTTGTTCCATGAGGCAGGGCATGCCTCGTTGGATCGCCACCACAAGAACTCCGCCGGGTGGCGGCAAGCGCAGGATACGGATGGCGTCTTCATCTCGCAGTATGCCCGCGACCATCCGGACAGCGAGGATGTCGCCGAGAGCATCCTGCCGTACTTCGCCGTGCGGCATCGTCCCGAGCGGCTGACCGACGCCGACCGGTCGGCGATTCTGACGGCGATACCGAATCGACTGCTCTACTTCGACGAACAGGGATTCGTGAACTGAACCGACAACTCTGAGCGACACTGACGGACCCTCTGGAGGGGTCGGGAAGCTCGTTTGGCTGGCCTTTTCTGCTGGCAGCGTGACGAGATGTCCAGGTAAATGGCTGCAGAAATGATTTTTCCGGTTTCCTGGTCGTGCCGTTACCGGAACTGGGAGGCCGGGCCTACAGCTCGCTGACGAACGCGATGTGCATGCCGCTGCGCAACTGTCGCGCGCGCATGTTGGTGACCTTGGAGAGGACCTGCGGGACGACGCGCTAGGCGTGTGCCGCCAGGTCGCGCCCGGCACCAACCAGTTGGGTAACGGTGCACGCGATCTCTGCTGAGACGAACCGCCGAGGAGACGGACCATCCGCGCAAGGTCGTCGAGGCGGCGGTCGCTCACGTCGTCTAGAACAAGGTCGACGCAGCCTACGCCTGGTCGGACCTGTTCGAACGGCGACGGCTCTGGGACGACCGGGCGGTGTACGTCAACGGCGGCCGACACGAGCCGAACCCTGGGACCGACCCTGAGCGGGGCTTCACCAAGGAAGCGTAGGCCTTCCACTACACCGTCGCCCTGTATTCCGCGAACCCTCCGCAACACCGGACGGGAAGTGCGAAACAACGTGCGCGACCGGCGGATACGGCGTGCCGGCCGGGTACACTGCGAACCGATGAAGAAGACGCTCTACCTCGCGAGTCCCTACGGTTTTGCCGCTCAACTGAGCCAAGGCCCGCTTGCCGCGCTTGTCGAGGCGCTGGCCGCCACGGGCGCGGAGGTGTGGGAGCCGTTCGCCCGCAACAACCGAGTCGACAAGACGAGCAGCGGTTGGGCCTACCGGGTTGGCCAGGCCGACCTTGCAGATGTGCGCGCAGCCGACGGCCTGTTCGCCGTGGTGAACGGCTGTCCGCCGGACGAAGGCGTGATGGTGGAGTTGGGACTTGCGATCGCCTGGGGCAAGCCGACCTTCCTGTTCCGCGACGACTATCGGCGTTGTGCCGACAGCGAGGCGTACCCGCTGAACCTGATGCTCTTCGCCGGCCTGCCGGCGCAGGGTTGGGAGGCGTACTGGTACGCCTCGCTCGAAGAGATCGCCGACCCCGACAAGGCGCTGTCGCGCTGGCTGCGAAGCCAGGCCCATGTGGGTATCTGATGCGGCTCCCGGCCTTGAAGTGCACCGAACGTGCTGGGCCGGGGGGGTGACGGGACTCGCTGTGACGTCGGACCGCGACTGCTGATGAACGATTGGGCCGAGCATGTCGCTGGCGACCGCCGTGATTCAGCCCCTGTCCATCTCCGCCTTCCGGGCCAGTCTGGAGGACCCGCCGCGCTACACGCCGGCACGACAATCGAGACGCTCCCGCTTCCCGCCCGGCCTGGTACCGGACGTCGCGGCGAGTGACTATGTCGGCACTTCGCCGGTTCATAGCAGAAGCCCTGGCCGCCCGTCGATTCTGCTCTCGATGGAGTGGTCGAGGCGGCGGCAGCCTTCCCTCCTGCCCTCCGGTATCGCGGCGGCGTGCGTGCTCCCCACTCCGCTCAACGAGTCTGGCGGCCGGCCGGCCGTAGGTCTTCGTTCCTCGTTCATCTAGCGGGAGTGTTCACAGTCCTCCGAAGTCCGCTGTAGGACGAGGGATGCAACGCGGGGAACGCGCGAGACGGATTCAGATCCGCGGGAGCCGGTAGACCCGCAACGCGGCGTCGTGGAACATCGCCGCCGCTCGTCGGCCGAGAACCCCCGGGTCAGCTTCTTGAACTGGTTCCAGAGCCTTCAACCACCTCGGCGGACCCATCGGGATCGGGCCCTACGCCGGACGCCGCGACGAGGTCTTCGAGGTCTTGCGGGCTGGCCGCGATCTGCGCCCTGAGCACCGGCGCCACGCGGTCACCGAGGAGCGGGTTCGCCGAACCCACGATGCCAGTCGCCACCCGGGTCTCACCGTACTGGCCGCTCGCGCTCATGGCGGCCGCCGCCGCCACCCGGCGCGGGCGTCACTAACGGACCTCGAATGACTCGACCTGCAGCCGTCCGCTGCCGTCGGGCGACGCATTCCAGTGTCCGGTCACCTGCACCAGTTGGTCGCTAGCCCCGGTCGCCGTGGCCGTGAGGCCGTCCATTGCGACGAGCGGGAGGGCGAAGTCGGGCGACAGGGCGAGGGCCGGCGTGCCGTTCCTGTCGATGACGTGCCCGATGGCGGTGATCGCCATGCGGTCGGGAATGAAGCCTGCGTTGCGCACCGTGTCCCACACCGCGGCAGGGTCCGGATGGCGACCGGGCTCGACGGCGAGGACGATCTGCCCGTCGGAGGGGCTGACCTCTACACCAGAGACGTAGTCCAGGCGGCGCAGCCGCCGTTCGAGCCCGGCGGCGCAGGAGGGACACGACAGCTCCACCTCGATGGTCACCCGTACTATCCCCGGCAGATCAGGTGACTGCCGGGCTGCCGCGCCCGCAGGTAGCGCGAACACGAAGACGCCGCTGCCGCCCCGCGGGTTGCGCTCCTCGGGAAGGAGGTCGCCGGGGAGAATCGTCGCCCAGCTCGAGCCGCCGATCGAGGGGCCAGCCGTGAACGCGACGAACTGCTCGCCGTCGACGGCATAGGTGATCGGGAACCCGTTCGCCATCGTCGAGAGCCGGCTCCGCCAGAGCTGCTCGCCATTCCGCGCGTCGTAGGCGTAGACGTGCCGTCCCCAGTCGCCGATGAACACCAGGCCGCCGCCGGTCGTCAGCGCCGACGTGTTGTAGGGCACCCGGAGACGGTGGCGCCAGAGGGTCTCGCCGGTCCGTACGTCCAGCGCCCGGAACTCGCCGAGTTGGTCCGGCGCCTGCGGATGGAAGTGATTGATGCGGCCGCGCACGGCGCCACCCCCGCCGCCCCCGGCGCGCCGCTCGACGGGCGCGAAGGCGGCGGTCTCGCAGTTGAGATTGAGCGGCACGTACAGCGCCCCGGTCCCGGGGTGATACGCCATCGCCCGCAGGCTCTTGAAGCCGCCGGTGCTGGGGCAGAAGAAGAGCTCCTCGCCGACTTCGGACAGCATCCCGTCTCGATGCGTCACCGCACCGGTCCGCGGGTCGACATCCAGGATGTTCTGATAGCCGAGGTCGATCGCGCGCCGGAACTCGCCCGTGACGCGGTCGAGTTCCCAGAGAATCCCGAGCTTGCCCATCGAGAACAGCGAGCGCTTGCCGTCATAGTCGATCAGGATGCGCTCGAACGACTCGTCCATGTCGTGCGAATCGCCCGGGATGTGCTGGTAGTACCACTTCATCTCACCGGTTGCGGGGTCGAGCGCCAGCGTCGAGTTGCTGTAGAGCGCGTCACCGTCCGTGCCGCGTGCGTCGCGGTTGTGGGGCTTGGGCTGCGACGTGCCCCAGTAGACGAGCCGGGTGACCGGGTCGTAGCTCCCGGTCATCCAGGCGTCGCTTCCCGCGCGGAACATGAGGGGCAGGTCGCCCCAGGTGTCGCCGCCGATCTCGCCGGGACGGGCGATGGTCGAGGTGCGCCAGAGCAACCGGCCGGTGCGGCCGTCGACGCCGACGATGTAGCAGGTGTCGTCGCGGTAGCGCCCGCAGCCCGTCATCCCGGCGACGATCGTGCCGTCGACGACGATCGGCCCGCTCGAGAAGGTGTAGCCCTCCTGGTCGCCCGCGACCGGCGTATCCCACCGTGTCTCGCCGGTCCGGGCATCCAGCCCGACGATGTGCGCGTCGTACGTGTTCAGGATGACCAGGTCCTGGTAGACGGCGAGGCTGCGCATCTGGGCCGCGCTGCGGAGCCGCTCGTCCATCTCGCGGCGGTACTCCCACACGAAGTCGCCCGTGCGCGCGTCGAGGGCCTGGACCACGTTGCCCGGGTTCGCGACATACAGGACGCCGTCGTGCACGATCGGCGTCGTCTGCGACACCCCGGGTTCGAGGCCCCAGGACCACGCGAGCCGGAGCTCGTCCACGTTGCTCCGGTCGATCTCGTCGAGCGGGCTGTAGCCCCATCCATCGAGGGTGCGCCGCCAGCTCAACCAGTCGGCGGGGTCGGGATCCTGCAGCATCGCGTCGGTGACCGGGGCAGGGTCCCGGACTTGCGCCTGGCCGGGATACCCCGTCGCCAGCGTGACGCCGGCGTATACGCACACGGCAAGCAAAGCGCGACGGCTCATGTGAATCTCCTGCGGAGCGTGAAGTCGGCGGCCGGGAGCGGTCGGAACCGCCCGCGCACTCACGGTCGGCCCGGATGAGTCTAGCAGTCCGTGGTGGAACCCGGCGTGGCGCCGGGAGCGGCGAGGCGCCCGCGTGGCAAACCGGTCGTCGCCCTGTCCGGGACCCCGGCCATTGTCTGATAGAGTGCTGCTTCACCGTACGTTGAACCAGGACTGGACCGGGGGGCGCTGGCGACGTTCACCGTCGCCGGCACGCTGCTGACCGGACGGATCAAGCAGGAGCACTACATGTCGATGCGGACAAACCGGTGTAGCTGGAGCATTCTGGTCGTCGTCGCCATCCTGCTCGCCACGAGCGGCAGCGCCCCGGCGCAACAGGGCGCCCAGGGCGCGAGTGGCGGTACTACGGCGGCGATTCGGGCAGCACCAAGTACTCGCCGCTCGATCAGATCGACCGCGACAACGATTCGCCGACCTCAGATCGAGACAATCGCCGTGGCGCGTGGCGGACGGACAACTTCGGTCCCCGCATCGACATCAACTACCAGGCGACGCCGTTGATGGTCGGCGGGGTGCTCTACACCTCGGCCGGACAGCGCCGCAACGTCGCGGCCATCGACGGGGCCACCGGCGAGACGCTCTGGATGTACCGCCTCGACGAAGGCGAGCGCGGCGACGTCGCGCCCGTGCGGGCCAGCTCGGGCCGGGGCGTGTCGTACTGGACGGACGGGCAGGGCGACGAGCGGATCATCCATGTCACGAAGGGGTATCACCTCGTTGCGCTGGACGCCGCGACCGGATATCCGATTCCCTCCTTCGGCGAGCAGGGCGTCGTCGACCTGTTCCAGGGGATCAACGACGGAACGGACCGCCCGCCGATCGAGCCCGGCCAGATCGGCCTGAACTCGCCGGCCCTCGTCGTCAACGACGTGATCGTGGTCGGGGCGGCGCTGCGCGCCACCGCGCCGTCGCCCGACTTCCCGGCCGGTTTCGTGCGCGGGTTCGACGCGCGCACCGGCGAGCAGTTGTGGATCTTCCACACCATCCCGCAGCCGGGCGAGTTCGGCAACGACACCTGGGAGAA
This sequence comes from Vicinamibacterales bacterium, assembly GCA_964291605.2. Taxonomy (GTDB): domain Bacteria; phylum Acidobacteriota; class Vicinamibacteria; order Vicinamibacterales; family UBA8438; genus WTFV01. The sequence goes on from OZ219745.1 coordinate 748,584, forward strand.
CGATTCCTGGCGCTACAGCGGCAACACCGGGGTCTGGGCCCCGATGTCGGCCGATCCCGAGCTCGGCTACGTATACGTTCCGGTCGAGACCCCCACGAACGACCTCTACGGCGGCCACCGGCCCGGCGACAACCTGTTCGCGGAGAGCCTGGTGTGCCTGGACGCGCGCACCGGCGAGCGGGTCTGGCACTACCAGCTCATCCACCACGGCATCTGGGACTACGACATCCCGACCCCGCCCACGCTGATCGACATCACCGTGGACGGCCGCCAGATCAAGGCCGTGGCGCAGATAACCAAGCAGGCGTTCACGTACGTGTTCGACCGGGTCACCGGCGAGCCGGTCTGGCCGATCGAGGAACGCCCGGTACCCGCGTCGACGGTGCCGGGCGAGCAGGCCGCGCCGACCCAGCCGTTTCCCACCCGGCCGCCGCCGTTCGACCGCCAGGGGGTGTCGAACGACGACCTCCTCGACTTCACGCCGGAGCTTGCCGCCGAGGCGCGGCGCATCGCGTCGGAGTACCAACTCGGTCCACTCTACACGCCCCCGATTCTGGCGGGGCAGGACGGCCTGCGCGCCTTGCTGATGCTGCCGCAGATGACGGGCGGCGCCAACTGGCAGGGCGGCGCGGTGGACGCCGAGACGGGCATCCTCTACGTGGCCTCGGCCACCGCCCCGACCGTCGCGGGGCTCGTGAACGACCCGAACCGCTCGACGATGGACTACGTGGGCGGCGGCGGCAGGAGGAGCGCACGCGACGCGCGCCAGGGGTGCGGCGAGATCGGACCGCTGGGCCTGCCCCTCATCAAGCCGCCGTGGGGACGCATCACGGCCATCGATCTGAACAGCGGAGAGCACGTGTGGATGATCCCGAACGGCGACACGCCGGACTGCGTCAGGAACCATCCGGCACTGAGCGGCGTCGACATCCCGCGGACGGGCAAGCCGAGCCGGAGCGGCATCCTCGTCACGAAGACGCTGGTCTTCGCCGGCGAGGGCGGCGGTCTCTTCGCCACCCCCACCTGGGCGGGCGGCGAGATGTTCCACGCCTACGACAAGCAGACCGGAGAGACGGTCTGGGAGATGGAGCTGCCCAAGCGGCAGAGCGGCATTCCCATGACCTACATGATCGACGGCAAGCAGTACATCGCGATGGCGATGAGCGCGCGCGGCGAGCCGGCGGAGCTGGTGGCCCTGACGCTGCCCTGAGAGCCCGTGGCGAAATCCCCGCTGCATTCGAGCGGCAATGCATCCCGCGTGGACTGCGTTGCTCCCGGCTGTGGCGGCTCTTTCCGTCGATTGACGGGCACGTGACGAAGTGGCCCCATTGGCCAAGGCATTGGAAAGAAAGGAGGTAGTTCCAAAGCAATAACGCCGCGTTGACGACAGCCGAACATCGGGTACCGGTCGCGTCTCGAGAGCTCGCGTGCTTTCCGGGCTCCAAGGCGTGACCGCGGCCACGACGCCGAATGGCGTTGCGGCTGATGGGAGAAAGGAGGTCACCTCGTGTGTCAATTCTCCCGCTCGCCCTGGACGTTCATCGTTGTCGGCTCCTTCCTGCTTGCGCCGGCGACAGCTTTCGCGCAAGGCATCTCCGGTGAGGTTACGGACGATACCGCCGGCGTGCTGCCGGGCGTGACCGTCACCGCCGCCAGCCCCGCCCTCATCGAAGGCGAACGGATCGCCATCACGGACAGCCAGGGCCTCTACTCGATCATCGACCTGCGGCCGGGCATCTACACGGTCACGTTCTCCCTTCCGGGCTTCACCACGGTCATCCGGGAGGCGATCGAGCTGTCGACGGGGGTCACGGCGAACATCGACTCGGCGATGTCGGTCGGCGGCATCGAGGAGACGATTACCGTCACGGGCGCCACGCCGGTGGTCGACGTGCAGAACGTCCGGCGGCAGACGGCGGTCACCGACGAAACGCTCTCCACGCTGCCGATGAGCACGAAGCACGTCAACAACCTCGTCACCCTGACGCCGGGATTCACGGGCCTGGCCGACGTGGGCGGCCGGTACAGCTCGCAGGTGGGCGGCTCGTTCCACGGGAAGCGGGGCACCAAGGTGGCGTTCGACGGCATGGGTGTCGAGAACACGTCCGGGAACAGCAGCTACCAGATCAACGCGGCTGCGATCGAGGAGATGGTGCTCCAGACGAGCGGCATCGGCGCGGACGTGAACGCCGACGGGCCGGTCGTGAACATCATTCCCAAGGAGGGGGGCAACCAGTTCAGCGGGGTTGGCGCGGGCTTCTTCTCCAACGATCGCATGGAGAGCGAGAACCTGACCGCCGACCTCCGGTCACGCGGCCTGAATCGGTCGAACAAGACGCTGAAGATGTGGGACCAGTCGCTGAGCCTCGGCGGCCCGATCATGCGGGACAGGGTGTGGTTCTTCATCGCCGGTCGGAGCTGGGGCTTCTCGCGGCGGCACGACGGCGTCTTCTGGAACCAGAACACCGCCCCCGGGGCGCCGGCGACGGGCTTGAGCCCGTTTCTCACGCCGCCCGGAGCCGAGCGCAAGGTCGTGCGGTTCACCCCGTGGATGGACCGGCCGGACGACCGCTACAGCGGCCGGCTCGAGTGGTACGACTCGTACCTGAGCCGGATCACCTGGCAGGCGGCGGAGAACCAGAAGGTGAACTTCACCTATGACGAGCAGCGGGCGTGCAACTGCGGCTCGACCAACTCGACCCGCATGCAGGAGTACAGCCCCGGCTACCGGTTCGACCCGAACCGTCTGCTGCAAGCCACGTGGACGTCTACGCAGACGAGCCGCCTGCTGCTGGAGGCCGGCGGGACGGTTGCCATCTCGCAGTGGAATCAGTTCTTCATGCCGGGTGTTACGCCGGACATGGTGCGGATCACGGATCTGGGGACGGGCATCAGCTACGGCTCGGGTTCGGTGTATCGCGGCGACCCCAACAACACGGACCGGTACTCGGTTCGCGGGTCGGTCTCGTATGTCACCGGGTCGCACAACTTCAAGGCCGGGTTCCTCTACGAGCACCTGACGCGGGACAACTTCTTCTTCCGGCCCACGAACGCCGAGTACTGGTTCCGCAACGGCGTGCCGCTCCGGATCAGGCAGCATGCGACGCCGGCGCTCGAAAAGAACCGCGTCAACGAGACGGGGATCTACGCCCAGGATCAGTGGACCATCGACCGGTTGACGCTGAACCTCGGCGCGCGCTTCGACTTCATGAACGGCTACGTGCCGCCGCAGTCGTTCCCGGGGGCGCCCGTCTCGGGGACCTGGCCGGGCGTGACGTTCGGCAACACCTGGCTCCCGCCGGTGGACTTCGATCCCCGGAGCAACGTGCCGGCGTGGCGGGACTTCAGCCCGCGCCTGGGGGCCGCCTACGACCTGTTCGGGGACGGGCGAACGGCGCTCAAGTTCTCGATGGGCCGCTATGTCGGGAAGTCGAGCACGAACATGACGGCGGCGAACAACCCGATCAATACGTCGATCCTCTTCGCGAACCGGTCCTGGAACGACGCCAACGGCGACTACGTGCCGGACTGCGACCTGGGCAACTTCGCCGGCAACGGGGAGTGCGGCCCGATCGACAACTCGAACTTCGGCCAGCAGAACCCGAACGCCGTGCGGTGGGATCCCGACGTCCTGAGCGGCTGGGGCCGGCGGGACTACAACTGGGACATGTCGGCGGAAGTGCAGCAGGAGCTCCGCGAGGGGCTGTCGATGAGCGTCGGGTACTACTACAACACCGGCGGGTACTTCTCGAGCGGATCGGGCTACGGCACCCTCGGGGCCAGCAAGGTCCGGCTGACGGACAACGTCCTGGTGACGCCGGACGACTACGACCCCTACTGCATCACGGCACCGATGGACCCGCGGCTGCCGGGAGGCGGGGGATACGAGATCTGCGGTCTCTACGACATCAAGCCGGACAAGTTCGGACAGGTCGAGAACCTGATCACGGGCGTGGAGCACTTCGGCCAGTTCGGTTTGTCGCACCACTTCGTGCAGGTGAGCTTCGACGGGCGGTTCGCCAACGGCATCCAGATCGGCGGCGGCGTGGACACGGGGCGCTCGGTACAGGATCAGTGCTTCGTGGTCGATACGCCCCAGCAGTTGTTGAACTGCCGCGAGCTCAGGCCCTGGGAGGCCCAGACGCAGGTCAAGGTCTACGGGTCGGTGCCGCTGCCGGGTGACACGATGTTCAGCGCGACCTACCAGGATCTGTCGGGACCGCCGATCGACGCCAATTACGCGGCGACGAACGACGAGATCATGGCCTCGCTCGGGCGGCCGCTGGCGGGCGGCCGGAGAGCCGCAGCGGTGCCGTTGGTCCCGCCGCAGACGCTGTTCGAAGGGCGGATTCGGCGGCTGGATCTGAGGGTCAGCAAGATCCTCTACGCCGGCCGCTTCCGCTTCCAGATCAACTTCGATGCCTACAACGCGCTCAACACCAGCTCGGTGCTGGGCGTCAACAGCACGTTCGGATCGCGGTGGCAACAGCCCGCGACGATCATGGATCCGCGGCTGATGCAGATCGGCGGCCAGATCGATTTCTAGGCGATCATCGTGCCCCGGGCGGTTCGTGTTCACCCGGCCGCCCGGGGTCCCTTCTCGTGAAGTTCGCTCTCGCCCTCCCGCTCGGCTGCCGCACCGAACCGCGGCGGATCGCGGGGCGCCGCCGTGCAAGTCGCGCGTGGGGCGGCCATCGGTTCGATCTGCTGAATTGAGTCGGCGGCGCCGCAGGGTTGGTGGTATAAGGGCGGCACGGGCGCCCGCGCAGTGCACAGGCGCCGTCGGACTGCACGGGGGAGGCGATCATGTCGAAGGGAACTCGCGTCGTGGTCGGCGGATGGCGTTGGCTGGCCGTAGCGGTGGCGCGGGCGGCAGCCGCCGGACTGATCCTGGCGGGCGGCATCACCGGCGGGTCGGGCGTCGCGCCGGCTGTCGTCGCGGCGTCGGCACAGGCGCCGGCGGTGCAGGGCCCCGCGGCGGACGGCGCCTTCACCAGGGACCAGGCGGCCGACGGCTGGTCGGTCTACGGCGTGCAGTGCGAGCAGTGTCACGGGCCCGGCCTGGAGGGCATGGTGCACGCGCCGCCCCTCATCGGCGTGGACTTCCTGAACGGTTGGGCGGGGCGGACGACCGACGAGCTGTTCGCCTACCTGCGCGACGAGATGCCGCCGGGGCAGGCCGGCGCGCTCAGCGACAGGTCCTACATGGGCCTGGTGGCGTACATGCTCGAGGCGAACGGCGCCGTGCCGGGCGACCGCACCCTGACGGTGGACGCGGGAGTGCCAATCGGCGATGCGGCGGACATCGAGGAGGCGCGCCGCGCGGCCGGGGCGGGCGAGCGGCCGCGGCGGCGGTCGACGCGGTTCGTCAACCTGGTGGTGCCGCACGACCTGAGCCCGGTGACCGACGAGATGCTCGCCGACCCGCCGCCCGGCGACTGGCTGAGCTGGCGCCGGACGCGCAACAGCCACGGCTACAGCACGCTCGACGAGATTACGCGCAATAACGTCGGCCAGTTGAACCTCGCCTGGTCGATCTCGGTCCGGCAGGGGAACCACCAGACGACCCCACTGGTGCATGACGGCATAATGTTCCTCGCCCACCCGGGCAACGTCATCCAGGCACTCGACGCGGCGACCGGCGACGTCATCTGGGTCTACCGCCACCGGCTGCCGGAAGACGCCCGGCCCGGCCCCACCCGCACGCTGGCGCTCTACGGCGACAAGCTGTTCCTCGCCACGTCCGACGTGAATCTCGTCGCGCTCGACGCGCGCACCGGCGAGGAGGTGTGGAAGACGGTCAAGGCCGACTACACGCTCGGCTTCCGCGGGAACGGCGGCCCGGTCATCGCCAACGGCGTCCTCATCACCGGCACCAACGGCTGCGAGCGCTACACGGAGCAGACCTGCTTCATCACCGGCCACGACCCGGACACCGGCGAGGAGCTCTGGCGGACGTCGACGATCGCACTGCCGGGCGATCCGAACGACGCGTCGTGGGGCGACACGCCGCCCTACCTGCGGGCGGGCGGCGACTCGTGGATCCCGGGGAGCTTCGACCCGGAGCTCGGCCTCTTCTACATCGGCACCGCGCAGGCCAAGCCGTGGGTCGCCTCGAGCCGCGGGATGACGATCCGGCAGGACGCTCTGTATACCAACTCGACGCTGGCGCTGGACCCGCGCACCGGGCAGGTGCGCTGGTACTTCCAGCACGCGCCGGGCGAGACGCTCGACCTCGACATCGTCTACGAGCGGGTGCTGGTGGACGCCGGCGACCAGAGGTGGCTGTTCACGATCGGGAAGGACGGCATTCTCTGGAAGCTCGACCGGCGCACCGGGGCGTTCGTCGACCTGCGCGAGACGGTCCACCAGGACATCTTCGAGACCGTCGACAAGACCACGGGCGAGCTGACCTACCGCGAGGACCTGCAGAACATCACGATAGGCGAGCGGGTGTTCGCCTGTCCGAGCCTGCTGGGCGGCCACAACTGGCAGGCGTCGGCCTACCATCCCGGCGCCGGCGCGCTGGTCATCCCGCTGCACCAGGCGTGCATGCACCTGACCGGGCGCGAGGTGGAATTCATCGAGGGCGGCGGCGGGACGGCCGGCCGTTCCCAACTGCTCGAGATGCCAGGCAGCAACGGCAACATCGGCAAGCTCGCCGCCTACGATGTCCGAACGATGGAAGAGCTGTGGAGCCGGGAGCAACGGGCGCCGTTCCTGACGTCCGCGCTGACTACGGCGGGCGGCCTCGTCTTTGCCGGGGACGGCGACCGCTACTACCGGGCCTTCGACATCGAGACGGGGGAGACGCTCTGGGAGACCCGCCTCAGCGCCGCGGCGCACGGCTATCCGATCACCTACGAGGCGGGCGGGCGGCAGTTCCTGGCCGTCCCGGCTTCGCTGGGCGGTGCGTTCCGGAGTCTCACCGCGCAGCTCAGCCCGGAGATCTACCAGCCGGAGGGCGGGAACGTGCTGTACGTCTTCGCGCTGCCGAGTGACCAGTAGCAGTGAACGGACTGGTCGTTCTTCCGCTCACGACCTGGCCTGGAGCGCGCGGTCGAGCAAATCCGTGACGTCCAACAAGTGTGCGCCGTCCTGCAGGTATTCCTCGTCCAGACGATGCCCCTGTACCAGCACGATCCCGAGGATGTCTCGCCACTGGCGATCGGACACCTCCCCGCCCAGGCGGTACCACCGCAGCTTCTGCAGAAGTATGTCCTCGGGCGTATAGACGTAGAGGAAGCGGTCCGGATCCGAGGCGACCTGCAGTCGTACTCGTCGCCGCATCGCCTGCCGGTCGAGCGGCGAACCTCCGGCAATGAACAGGTCCACCTTGGTGGATGTGGCGCGGTGGAACAGGTTGACGCTCGACCGCTGACGGACGGCCCGTCGCAAAGCATGGCCGTCCGCGTGGAAGCCCTCTCCGAGCGTGGCAAGGAACGGCTCCACGTCCGCCTCCGTCATGGCCACGACGAGATCGATGTCCAGCGTCGAGCGGGGCTCCCCACTTACGGAGCTGGCGAGCGAGCCGCCGACAACGTAGGGCACGCGGCAACGTTCGAGGGCGTCCGCCACCGACAGCGCGACCTGGAACGGTTCGAGAATCACGCCGAGCGCTCGAGCAGTGCCGCGGCATCCGGGTACAAGCGCCTCGTGGCTTCACTGCCCAGCTTGAGGACGGAGAGACGCAGGAAACACTCGCGCTCGGAAGCGTCCGGATGCCGCTGCCGGATGCCGGCAAGGGCGAGTACCTGGGCGGTTCGCGTCAGCCCATCGACGGTGCGGGCCTTGTGGACGGGAGACATTCGACGCCAAGCGTCGATCTGGAGCCGTTCGACCGTCGGGAACGAATCGGCGCTCAACACGCCGCGTTCCGGAGAACCGGACGTGCCGGAAACGGCCATCCCGCATTGTACTCGGCGGATCGTCTCGCTGGGAGCGGACTGCTCCAGAACGGGCAAGACGAGGTGGGCGACTCGCCGCCGCAAGAACGCGTCCTTGTCCTGGGCGAAGGCCGCAGACCGCCTGGGTGGGTGACAGCACGGTTCGTCCGGCGCAGTCCAAAGCGATCCGCGCACCCGATCGCGCCTGCACGATCCGGCCTCTCGTGGCCTCAGCGTCCCAGTGCGACGACGACGCGGGCTGAAAGCTTCGATCATGACGAGGTCATCGAGGCGGCGCGGGCAGGAGGGATGAACGATGAATCAAACTGAGACTCGTTCCGGCGGGTTGATCCGGCCTGTATCATCTAGCGGTAGCAACGGGATCCTGCGTTCCCGGACTACGGCGGCGCACGATGGAATCAGCGACGCGCAACCGCCCCCGCCTGGCCGGCGCCGTACTCGGCGCGGTGTGCTGCGCATTGACCGCGCTGCTTTTCGGGGCGGTGTCGACCAGCGCGGGCGTGGCAGCCCCGCAATCACCTGACCTGCCGGGAATGGTGCGGCTGACCATCGAGGTGGAGCTGTCGTGCCCCTCTTGCGCCGCCGGGCTCGAACGGCGGCTGCGCCGCCTGGAGCACGTCGCCGGTGTGGAGGTCAGCCCCTCCGACGGGCAGATCGTCCTCGCCGTCGAGCCCGGTCGCCATCCGGACCCCGCCGCGGTGTGGGACACGGTGCGCAACGCGGGCTTCATTCCCGACCGCATGGCGGTCACCGCCATCGGGCACATCATCGACGGGAACGGTACGCCGGCCCTCGCCTTGTCGCCCGACTTCGTCCTCCCGCTCGTCGAAATGGACGGCCTCACGGCCACGGCGAGCGAGGCCGGCGACCAACTGGTGAAGGTGACCGGACACTGGAACGCGTCGCCGAACGGCGCCGGACGGCTGCAGGTCGAGTCATTCGAGATCCGTTAGCAGCTCCCGGGACCTCATGTGGACGGGGCGCGGCGGCGGTGCGCGAGGCCGCACCCGGTGCGGTCGCGGTCACGAACTCCGACTGGCGCGAGGCGTAGCTTGCCGAGCAGCGGCGCCGCGACGGCGCGACCTCGATCTGCCGCGGGATAGAATCGCAAGGTTCGGTCCTTTGAGGGTGACGATGCGGAGTACAGCGATGCCGACGGTCCAAGCGTTCCTGGCCGCCACGGTGCTCCTTGGCGCCGTCCTTGTGGAGCCGACACCCGCCTTCGCGCAGCAGGGCGCGGCCGGCGGCGAATGGCGCAGCTACGCGGGCGAGGCGGGAGGCACGAAGTACTCGCCACTCGATCAGGTCCACGCCGGCAACGTGCAGGATCTCCACATCGCCTGGCGGTGGCGCTCGGTCGACCACGAGCTGGCGGACGCCGATGCCGACCTGCAGTTCAATCCGCTGCTGCTGACCACGCCGCTGATGGTCGGGGGTCAGCTCTTGATGAGCACCAACCTGGGCCAGGCAGCCGCCATCGACCCCGCCACGGGCGAGACGACGTGGGTCTACCGGGCGCTCGAGGACGGCGCGGGGCGGCCGCGCGGGGGAGCGACCCGCGGCGTCGGGCACTGGCACGATCCGGAGCGCGACGACGAGCGGGTCTTCGTCGTGAGCGGCGAGCAGCTCGTGGCGCTAGACGCACGGACCGGCGACCCGCTACGGGAGTTCGGAACCGGCGGCAAGGTCGACCTGACGACCGGCGTGCCGCATCTCGAGGAGTATCGCTGGACCGCGGCGCCGCTCATCTGCCGCGACACGGTCATCGTCGGCATTTTCACCACCGATCAGTTCGACCGGCGGGACCAGGCGCCGGGCTACATCCGCGGCTACGACGCCGTCACCGGACAGTTGAAGTGGCGCTTCAACACCATCCCGCAGCCGGGCGAGTTCGGGCACGAGACGTGGGAGGACGGATCCTGGGAGCACACCGGGGCCAGCAACGTCTGGACGGTGGCCAGCGCCGACGCGGAGCTGGGCTACGCCTACCTGCCGACCGCCACCCCGACCCACAACTGGTACGGGGGACACCGTCCGGGCGACAACCTGTTCGCGGAGACGCTGCTCTGCCTGGAGTGCGAGACGGGACGCCGTGTGTGGCACTACCAGTTGATCCACCACGGCGTCTGGGACTACGACACCGCGTCGACCCCGATCCTGGCCGATATCACGGTCGACGGCCGGCCGATCAAGGCGGTCGTGCAGGTGACCAAGCAGGCGTTCGCCTACGTCTTCGACCGCGTCACCGGCGAGCCGGTCTGGCCCATCGAGGAGCGTCCGGTGCCGCAGTCGGACGTCCCCGGCGAGCGGACATCGCCGACCCAGCCCTTCCCGACCCGGCCCGCGCCGTTCGACCGGCAGGGCATCACGGTCGACGACCTGATCGACTTCACGCCCGAGCTGCGGGCGGAGGCGCTCGAGATCTTCAACCGCTACCGGTCGGGACCGATCTTCACGCCCCCGTCGCTGCGTGACGAGTCGCCGGGCGGCACCCTCGGCACGCTCCAGCTCCCCGGCTGGGTCGGCGGCGCCAACTGGAACGGGGCCGCCTACGACCCCGAGACGCAGATGCTCTACGTGCCGTCGATCACGGCGCCGATCCAGATCTGGCTGCGCGAGGCCCCGGACGACTCGCCGTTCCGGTACCTGCAGGGGCCGGTCAGCGTGTGGATCGACGGGCCCCGGGGGCTGCCGCTGGTCAAGCCGCCGTGGGGACGGATCACGGCGATCGACCTCAACACCGGCGAGCACGTCTGGATGGTGCCGAACGGGCCGGGTCCGCGCGACCACATCGCGCTGCAGGATCTCGCGCTCCCGTGGCTCGGCGCTCCCGGGCGGGCGGCGCCGCTGCTGACGAAGACGCTCCTCTTCCTGGGCGACGGCTCGCGGTCGATGCAGGTCGTCCCGCCCTTGGGGGGCGGGCGGATGTTCCGCGCCTACGACAAGGCGACCGGCCGGGTGCTGTGGCAGACCGAGCTGCCCGCCGGCACCTCGGGCGCGCCGATGACCTACCTGCACGACGGCACGCAGTACGTGGTGGTCGCGGTCAGCGCCCGCGACCGCGACGGCGAGCTCATCGCCTTCGCCGTGCAGTGACCCCGACGCCTCAGGCTCTACGCGGGTCTCAAGGAGGTTCGTGATGCAACGTCTGATGTCCGGTCTGGCGAACGCGGTCGCGCTGGCGATCGCCGTGGGGTTCGGCGCCGCCGCCGTACACGCACAGTCGGCCGCGGGTGAAGCGCCGGGCGCCGCGCCCCGGACGTCGTGGGGGGATCCGGACCTGCAGGGTATCTGGGTCGGTTCCACCCTTACGCCGCTCGAACGGCCGCCGCAATTCGAGGGGCGGGACTACCTTACGGAAGAGGAAGTCGCCGCGCTGGAAGACGCCGCCGTGACGCGCAACGTCCGCCTTGCCGAACGCCCCGCCGAAGCCACGACGGCCGGCGGCAACGTGGATTGGCGGGACGACGGCACGCCCGGCTTCTACAACAACTTCTGGCTGGACGGCGGCACGGCCTGGGACGCGAGCCGGCGCACGTCGCTGGTCGTCGACCCGCCGGACGGCCGGATTCCGTACACCGCCACCGCGCGCGACAACGAGCGCCCGCACGGTTCCGGCCCCTGGAACTCGGTTCTGGACCTCGACACCGGCGAGCGCTGCCTCGGGGACGGCCTGCCGCAGATCTGGTTCGGCTACAACCCGAACCACCAGATCCTCCAGACCCCGGAGCACGTCGTGATCCTGCACGAGATGTTCCACCAGCGGCGCATCATCCCGCTGGACGGGCGCCCGCACGTCAACATCACGCAGTGGAACGGCGAACCGCGCGGCCGCTGGGAAGACGACACCCTTGTGGTGGAGTCGCGCGACTTCCCGGACCGGCCGCACGACCGGTGGAACAGCACCTGGCGCACCCCGACCAGCCAGTTGCACCTGGTCGAGCGGTTCACGCGCGTCGACGCCGAGACCATCGACTACGAGGCCACCATCACCGACCCGACGCGCTTCACGCGCCCCTGGACCGTGCGCTTCCCGCTGTCGCAGGACCAGTCGGCGCGCGGCGTGGCGGCGGGGGAGCTGTTCGAGTTCGCCTGCCACGAAGGCAACTACGCGGTCACCAATGTGCTGCGCGGCGCGCGGGCGCAGGACGACGAGGTGAAATAGGCTCACTCGGCGGCGCGCGGCTGCCAGCATCCCACGGCGTACCCCACAACGCCGCCCGCGGCGGACAGCACGGGCGATCCGTCCGGCGAGCGGCGCGAGACCGTCGAGCCGTTCCTGAGGCGTCAGCAGCGGCATCCCGCCCGTGTACATCCATGGCCTACAGGCTGGTGGCGATGGCGCAGCGCCGATGGCGCCGGCTGAACGGTGTGCACTTGCTGCCCACGCCAGTTCTCCTGGCTCTCGCCCGGGTCCGCGCCTTGGGTTGGTAACTGGGGATCGGTCAACCGAACCCTCCAGGTTTGGAGGCGCGCGACAACGGGGGAGGCGGTAGTCTGTGGCCGAGAACTGGCGGCAACGCAGGGTCGCAACAGGGACACGGCCGCCGGCGTGCCTCGTGGGGCCGGAGGTGGTCGCGGCACGAGGGGTTTCGGGGCGCGGGCGGTGGGCGGGCGTGGCGCTGCCTATACTGCTCGTCGCCGTGCCGGCGGCATCGGGGCAGCGGAACCGGGATTGCGCTGGGTGTAGCCCGAGGTGGGGACTTGACGCAGATGCCGGTGCCGTCGATATATCGGGAAGGGTACGCCAAGGCCCGTCTCGTCGCCCCGGACCTCGCCGACAACTTCATGCGCTACACGATGCTCGGCGATCCGTTGGCCGATGCGGCGACCGAGTCGCTGGCCGGGTTCGATCGGATCGACGCGCACCATCTGGTCCGGGCCTGCATGGACGACGACGACGAGGCCATGCGCGCCGCTCCGCTGGCGCTGCGCGACTTCTTCGAGGCGGTCGGCGCTGCGCCGGCGTGGGTCGACGAGCGGGCGATGGCCCCGGGCCGCGCGGCCTACCACGACAACGTCTACGAATTCGTCCTCGGCCTGGTGGCGGGCAGCATCGTCCGCGGCTATGCCACGACCATCTGCAAGCCGTTCGCGTTCTCGGGGCGGACGTTGGCGTCGGGCAGACAGCGCTACCGGCAGAACATGAGGCATATCCTCGAGATCATGCTCCCCGGCGGCCTGGCCCGTACGGGCGAAGGCTGGAAGCTGTCGGTGCGGACGCGGCTGATACACGCGCAAATCCGCCGGCTGCTGCTGCAATCGGGCGCCTGGAACATCGAGGAGCAGGGCTGGCCCCTGAGCGCCGCGCACGTCTTCATGGCGGCGGCGCTGTTCTCCGCCCGCAACGTCGACTACGCGGCGGCCCTGGGCGCGCACCTGTCGGCCCGGGGGGTCGCCGGGTTCATCGCCGTCTGGCGCTATACGGCGTGGCTGTTGGGTGTGCCCGACGCCCTCCTGTTTCGGGACAAGCCCCACGCCGAGGAACAACTGAAGGTCGGGCTGATGTGCGAACCGCCGCCGGACGTGGACTCGACGATGATGGCGCACAACATCATCAATGCGGGCGGCGTTATGTTCGGGCTGTCCGATTTGGCCGAACGACGGAAGCTGGCCCGCGATGCCTACCGCGTCTCGCGCGCCCTCCTCGGTAACGACCTGGCCGACACGCTCGACTTCCCCAAGGCGAATACGACCCTGGCGCTGGCGCTGATGCGCGGCCGGCGGCGATTCACGGACGCCCTGGGACGACTGGCGCCCGAAGTGACGCGCAGGCGCCGCGCGGAGGCGTTGCGGGCGCTGCTCACCATCACCGACGCCGATGACCGGGAACTGGGCATCGGCTATCTCGGACCGACCAGCGCACGCGAGGAAGAGTCCGAACCGTGGTGATCGCCGCGCCGGAATCGTGACCCCCATGATGCTGCTCGCGGCGTGTTCGCTGGCCACGTGGCTGGCCGTCGCCGGAGTCTGTCTCCACGGCGCGGCGCGCATGCGCCGGTTGGAGGACGTCAGCCAGCCGCGACCGGACGACGCTCCGGACGACGACGCCCCGCGCGTGTCCGTCATCGTCACCGCCCACAACGAGGAGCCGTCCGCCGAGCGCGCCCTGCGTGCGCTGCTCGCACAGGAATACCCCGACCTGGAGATCGTCTACGTCGACGACCGGTCCGAAGACCGCACCGGCGAGATCGCCGACCGCCTGAGCCGCGAGGACGCTCGCATCCAGGTCATCCACCTGCAGGAGCTGCCGGCCGGCTGGTTCGGCAAGAACCATGCGGCGTGGCGCGCGGCGGAGGCGGCCACCGGCGACGTGCTCCTGTTCACCGACGGCGATGCCGTTTTCGCGCCGGACGCGGTGGCCCGCGGCGTACGCCATCTCGTGCGCGACGAGCGCGATTTCCTGTCGGTGTTCGGACTCGTCCCGCTGCGCGGCGAGCTGCTGCGGGCGAGCGTGATGACCCTGGTTCTGGCGCTGTTCGCCAGGACGACGCCGTGGAGGGTGCGTGACGCTTCCAGCCCGGCCTCGTTCGGCTTCGGTCCCTATCTCATGTTCCGCCGCGCCGCGTACCACGCCATCGGCGGTCACCGGCGGATAGCCCTGCGGCCCGACGAGGACGTGCGCATCTGCCAGCTCGCCAAGCGTTCGGGCCTGCGTTCGGATGTCGTGCTCGGACAATCGCACGTGCAGTGCGAGTGGTACGCGTCGCTGCGCGGTCTGGCCGCGGGTCTGGAGAAGAGCTTCTTCGCCACGCTCGACTACAGCCTGGCGCTGGCGGCGGGGGTGACCATCTACCTGTTGTGGCTGATGGCGCCATTCGTGGCGGCGCCGCTGCTGCTCGTGACCGAGGCGCCGTCCGCGGTCGTGACGTCGTTCGCCGCCGCCGCCGGCGTCGGTTGGGGGCTCGCGGTCCTGACCGCCCGCGCCCTGCGCTATCCCCTCCGGACCGGGCTGCTCTATCCGCTGGCGACCTTGATCGTGCTGCAAATCATGTGGCGCTCCGTGGTGGTGACCACGAGGCGCGGCGTGACGTGGGGCGGGCCGCCCGTCCCGCTGTCGACACTTCGGTCCGCGCATTCCCCGGGAACGGACCGCCCGTGACACGCTCCCCGCCCTTGGCCACCCCGGAGAGCGCCGGCTCGGGACGCCGGACCGCGCCTCGGCTCGACGACCTCGACGCCTTGCGCGCGTTCGTCATGCTGCTCGTCGTCCTCATACACGCGTTCGCCTTCTTGGTCCCGCCCCTGCCGGGAGATCCGTGGCCGGCGTACGACGCCTACGCCCGCGATACGCCGCCGAATCTCAACCCGTACGTCTATCTCGCGTTTCTGGTGTTCGGCGCCGTGCTGGGCATCTTCTTCCTGCTGAGCGGCTATCTGGCGGCGCTGACGCTGCGCCGGCGGGGGCTCGCCCGACTGGTCGAGGACCGTCTGCTGCGGATCGGCGCGCCGCTGGTGGTCGGCGTCGCCACCATGCTGCAGATCACCGGCTGGATGTTCGAGACGAGCGACGCCGGGCTATGGTACAACCCGGCCGCCGACGAGGTGCATGGCCTCCACTACCTCTGGTTCCTCTACAACCTGCTGCTGATCATGGCCGGCTTCGCGGCCCTCGTGCGATTGGGCCTGCGGTTTCACCACCCGGTGTGGCTGGCGTGCATCCCGCTTAGCGCCGTGTTGCTGTACCCGATGGAGCAGCCGTTCATCGGCGCGGACCAGACCGGCAACATGGTGATTCCGGACCTGAGGGTGCTGGCGTACTACGCGCTCTTCTTCCTGGTGGGCGTCTTCCTGCAGAACCGGGACGTGACGCCGCGCCGCTCGTGGTCGCTCCTGCTGCTGCCGGCCCTGCTCGTCGCCTTTCCCGCGGCCCTCTACCTGATCTATCTGGCGTGGCCCGCCGACGCCACGCTGGAGGCGTTCACGGGGCGGCGTCCCGGCTCTGATGGACTGTGGGCGGCGGCGGCCGCGGCCGAGGCCGCCTACGCGTGGCTGATGTGCTTCGGGACGATGGGGTTCTTCCGTCTGGTCGCCGCCCGCCCGCGGCGTTGGGTGCAGTCTGTTTCGGAGGCGTCGTACTGGGTGTACTGGGCGCACTACCCGCTCGTCGTCTGGCTTCAGATTCAGGTCGTGGACTGGCCGCTGAACCCTCATCTGAAGCTGCTGGTCGTGATTACCGTGACCCTTGCCCTGCTGCTCGGACTCTATCCGCTCGTGCGCGAAACGCCGATCGGCACGATGCTCAACGGCCGCCGCCGCGCGGCGCGCACGCCGCCGCCCGCGTCGCCGGCCTCCTGACGTTCCGGAAGCAGCGGCAGCGGCGTCGAGGGGGCGATCGGCAGGGCAGGGGCGATCCGCTCAGCGGTCGAACTTCATCGCCTCCGTGACGTCGATGCGCGCCGCCCGAAACGCCGGATACAGCGAGGCGGCGATTCCGAGAAACACCATGAACGCGAGGACTTGGCAGACGCGGACCAGGCTGAACCGGGGCACGATCACCGGATCGATGACCACCCCCGAGAAGGTCATCTCCTGGTCCATCAACGCCGAGAAGTCGAGCCCGTCGCCGACGAAGTACCACGTCAGCAGCAGGCCGATGCCGACGCCCAGCAGGCCGCTGGCGGCGGTCAGGACGAGCCCCTCGATCAGCACGATGGTCCCGGTCTGTCCCGGCGTCAGTCCGAGCGCCTGCAGCACGCCGAACTCGCGGTGGCGATGCAGCAACGACATCAGCACGGTGTTCACCACGCCGAACGCGATGATGGTGAAGAGGATGGCATAAAGCAGGTAGTTTCCGAAGTCGTCCAGGGCGATCGCCGACGCCAGCGACGGATTCGACTCGCGCCAACCCGTCACCCGCGCCTCGCCGCGCGCGACGAAATCGCCGAGCGCCTGTTCCAGTCCTGCGGCGACCGAGTCCGCGGCTGTGCTGTCGCGGACGAGCACGCCGACGTTCGTCACATCGGCGTCGGCACCGAGCCACGCGCCGGCCGTCACGAGCGGGATGTGCATCAGCACCTGGTCCGCCTCTGGCACGCCTGTCCTGAAAACCCCGACCACCCGCAACAACTGGCCGGTGATCTCGCGTTCCGCGTCCTGCGCCTGCACGACGAGCCGCGCTCCGGGCTGCAGGTCCAGGCCGAGGGCGAGTCCCTCCGCGACGTACGCGGCCAACCGGTCGTCCGGCTGCAGATACCGTCCCTCGATCACCTGCTCGTCCACCCTGCTGAACGCAGCTTCCGCAGCCGGATCGACGGCCACGATCTGCGCCGGACGGGCGCCGCTGGCCGAGCTGGCCAGGCCGCGGACGACGAGCTTGAACGAACGGGCGAGGACGTGCCCCGCCACCGCCGGCGACCCGAGCGCCTCCTCGGCGGCGTCCCGTACGGCGGAGGGCAGGCGATGCTCGATGCGTGGGCTCGACCGGTAGTCCGGGTGCTGTATGCTGACGTGGCCCGCGTCCATGCGGACGGCGGACTCTATCCACGATTCATGCGTGCCGTCCCCCAGGGCGAACGAGAAGCTCAACAGCCCGCCGCCGACGATCATCGCAGCGGCCGTCAGCAGCGTGCGGCGCAGGTTGCGCCGCAGGTTGCGCAACGCCAGCACCACCAGCGCCCGCACGTGCGGCACAAGGCGGCTCGTCAACATCGTCACAGCCCCGACAGCGTGTCCGCCGGTGGAATGCGCGCAGCCCGGGCGGCGGGATAGAGCGCGGCGAGGACGGCGGTCACGACCAGGGCCACGGCCGTCCAGGCCCACACCCTCGGGTTGTACTCCACGCGCAGGTCGGGAACCACCAGGGCACCCATGATGGTGACGTCGTCGAAGAACCACCCCAGGCCGGGCGGCGCATTGCGCCACCAGATCATCAGCGGGAACACGAACACGGCGGCCAGGGCGAGGCTGGAGATACCTATCGCCAGCGCCTCGAACAGCACGGTCCTGACGATGGCCCACGGCGTCGAGCCGAGCGCGAGCATGACCGCGAATTCGCGCCGGCGCTCGAAGGTCGCCATCACCATCGTGTTGGCCACGCCGAACAGGGCGATCGCGAACACGACCACGATGATCACCCAGTACATGGTCTCTCCGAGAGCGACGTACTCGACGAGGGGCGGGTTCAGCGCCGACCAGGGGCTCACCGCCAGCCCTCCGGCCAGCTCGTCGAGCTCGCCGGCCAGCCGCGCCGCGGTCGCAGCGGCCGTCCACGGGTCGCTGGTCGCCACCGCGATCTCGTGAACGCGGGCCGGACTCAGGACCATCAGCGCCTGGAGGTCGCCGATCGGCATCACCGCGGTCGACCCGTCGAATTCGAGCAGGCCGGTGCGGAAGACCCCGGCGACGGAATACAGGTCGTTGGCCAACGATCCGTCCGCGCCGGAACCGAACACCACGATGTCGTCGCCAACCGTGACCTCCAGTTGGCGAGCCAACTCCTCACCGACGAGGAGCTCGTTGCGGCCGGGCACGGGCGGCACGCCCGCGACCAGATCGTCCAGATAACGCGTCAGCGCGCGTTCGCGCTCGAAATCGACGCCGCGCATTAACCCGGCCGTGGTCGCTGTCGCCGAACCGAACAGGCCGCCCGCGTACACGCGCGGTGCAGCCGCCACCACCGCTTCGTCGGCTTCGATGGCGCGCAGCAACGACGGCACGTCGGCCCCGGCACGCCCGCCGATGGTGTCGTAGAGACTACGGTCCGGCCGGTACTCCGCATCGTTGATTTCGATTTGCCCGCCGGTCAGCGACGTGGCGTTCTCGACCAACTGGGCCAGGATGCCGCCCACCCAGCCGACCATGAACACGCAGGCCACGTAGCCGACCGCCAATCCGAGGGCGGTCAGCACGGTCCGCTTGGGGTGCCGGCCCAGATTGCGCCAGCCGATGAGGGTCCAGGGCGACGCATTCACCGGCGGGGACTCCCGCCGCGAGGCCCGCTTTCGGGCAACAGGCACGATGGCGCGCAGCGCCGCGGGACGCCGATCCCGGTTCCGATGACCGAAGCGGCGATGGTTCCGGTGTCCGTCACGGGATTCTCACCAGCTCCTCCAGCTCGACGGGCTCCCAGGCTACGGTCGCGGACCCGCGGCCAACTTCGACGGGCTTCCGAACGCGCTCAGTATCCAGCTATGCAGACCGGCTGCCAGATCGATCCTGCGCCGGTTTCATGTAGCGGATCGGCAGCCGCTGCAACGTCTGTTCATGAACCGCCTGGATCGGTACGATGTCGATGTCGTTCTCGTGCGCGCTCCACAGGACGCGAAGCAGGTCCTCGCCGATGTCGCCGTCGGGCGCCGTCGCGATCTCCGATACCCCACCGTCAGCCGTGAACCGTACCGTTCGCACAATGCCAAGAACTTCTTCGTAGCCTCGACGGAGGGAAGTGCCCAAGCCCGCCCTCGGGTCGAGTTCAGCACCTCGGCGTACGCGTCGGGCTCTCCGTCGGACGCATGTGAAGCCGGTCACCAGCCCCGCCTGTTTCGCCGACCGGGAGAGGTCCTTTGGCTTGCTGTGGATCCGGTCGGAATGAAGGTTTCTCCCCGCGCCAATCCGTCCATCCGCCCAAGCGTCCGGGGCATGATTCACTTACAGGATTCGCATGTCAAGAGTGTTACCGCCCGGGCCAGGCTGCCTTTCTTGCCTCTATATTGGGGGGTATCGTTCGGGCAGTCTGCGCGCGCGGTTGCCAGACAGGCATCCAATATTGGAGGCCCCCAAGGGAGCCAAGCGTGGGGGGGGGGCACAGGAAATGAGGTTCGTCGGTTGTAGCCGATCCTTAGTATATCAATGGTGCGGCCGGCGCTGTCACCCACGCTTGGGACATGGCAGGGGGGTAATTGCCGTCGGGACCCTTACCCCTTTAATTTGGTGGGTTGCTGTTGTCACTCACGCGCGTGGCATTGCTGCCATGCCCTCCAATATTGTAGGGGCCGGAGCAGGAAAAATATGGTACTAAGAAACGCTACGACATCCGCCTTCCCGCGCCACGGAGGGCGGCGTGAGCCGCGCGAGGAAGGACGCGGCTGCCCGGCGGACTCGGGTAATGGACCCAAACGTCATGAGCGACCAAGACGCGTTCGAACGCACCCTGAGAATGATCTACGACGCCATGCTCGACGATGCCCTCTGGCCGGCCGCCTCGGCCCTGATCGACGAGGCCTGCGGCATCCACGGCAACGACCTCCTCGTCGGCGAAGGCTCGCCGGACAACTGGCGGGTCCTCTTCGTCGGGCTGTACAGGCGGGGCCTGCGCCACGTAGACCTGGAGCGCGAATACCTTGAGAGCTATTACCCCATCGACGAGCGCGTGCCGCGGTTCCGGCAAATGCCGGACGGTCGTCCCGTGCACGCCAAGGACCTGTTCACCGCGGAGGAGCTGCGGACCTCGCTCACCTACAACGACATGCTGGTGCGGGGCGCTTGCCAGGACGCCTTGAACGTGCGGCTCGAGCTGGCGGCCGGCTCCCAGGCCGCATGGAACCTCGGGAACCCCGTCGACCTGGATGGCTGGGGGTCTTCGCGGCTCGCGATGGTTACTGCGCTGCTGCCCCATGTCCGGCAGTTCATTCGCGTCCGGCAGGCGCTGGTGCGCGCCGAGGCGCGCACCACGACCGTGAGCGCCCTGCTCGACAACCCGCGGATAGGCGTTCTTCACCTGGACCGGCGCGGGAGGGTCCTGGCGGCCAACGACCGCGCCCGGTCCATCCTCGGGCACGGCGACGGGCTGTCGGACCGGGACGGGATGCTGCGCGCCCGGGCGCGGTCCGACCAGATCCGCCTCGACCGGCTGCTCGCCGATGCGCTGCCGGCCTCGGGCGCGGTCGCGGCCGGCGGGTCGATACTGCTCCGCCGCTCGCCCGTGTTGCCGCCGTACGTGGTGCACGTCAAGCCCACAGCCGTCCCTGAACCGGACTACGGGGCGCAGCACGTCGCCGCGCTGGTGCTGATCGTCGAGCCGGGGCGCCGGCATCGCATCGACCCCCGCCTGGTCGCGAAAACCCTGAACCTGACGCCGACCGAGAGTCAGTTGGCGGTCTGGCTGGCGGAAGGCACGAGCGTGCGCGAAATGGCCGACACGACGGGGCACTCGCAAGGCACGATCTACTGGCACCTGAAGCAGATATACCGGAAGCAGTCCATTTCGCGGCAGGCGGACCTGGTGCAGTTGGTGCTGTCGCTCGCCGAGCTCGGGTGACCACCTGGTTGGGGGGAGAGAACACGCTCGCGACCCAGACCGTGGCAGAGGAGCTGTCGCGGTGGGGCTCGAACCGGATCGTCAAGCTGACGCCCAAGGGCATCAGCAAGATGATCGAGGGGACGGGAGGCCGTCTGGTCCAGTCCGGCCGGCGGCTGCTGAACGTGCTCGAGCGGCACCCGAACCCGGAAGCGCTCGTTGAACGCCGCACCTCAGCACTCCGCTTCGCTGCGTTCTGCGGCGCAGACTCCTAGCCCGACAAGCGTCGCCTGCGGCTCCCGCTTGCCGCCCAACCGGGCCTGACTAGGGGTCTACGCCGTTCTACGGCGCAGACTCCTAGCCGGCGGTAACCTCTTCGTAGGCCGTTCCAATCGTGCGCGCCGGCTGGCCGGAGTATTCTGCGAACCCCGGTAGCTGCTCGACCTGCGCGATCTCCTCTGCCGACTTGCCGGCGGCAATCCCCTGCTCGACGTACTCGAGGAGTCCGGCGAAGTAGTCGCGCATTCCGAGCAGCACGCTCTGGGGACCGGTAATCGGCCACCCCGGCCCCGCATGGCCGAAGATGTAGGTGGTGTCGCTGTCGTGGTCCGCGACGACCTGCTCGAGGGTCGTAATCCAGTTGCGGATCGAGGCGCCGCCCGGGCGGTCGACGAATGGGTGACGGTGGTTGAACATCAGGTCGCCCATGTGAACGACATTGGCGTCCTCGAAGAAGATGACGCCGTCCCCGCCGGTGTGGGCCGGGCCGTAGTGCCTGGCCGACACCCGCTCGCCACCGGCGTCGAGACTCCAGTTCTCGTCGAACGTCTCGTCCGCATAGGCCTGGGCCGCCTCGGTATCCCGCGCTTCCGCCTGCCGCCGCTGCAGCCCCGGCACGTTGGCGTGGGCGACGATCTTCTCCACCGAAGGCCGTAGCGTCTTGTTCCCGGCGGTGTGATCGCCATGATGGTGGGTGTTGATGAGAACGTCGATCCTGCGGGACGTCCGCTCGCCCAGGCCGTCGAGGAACATCCGGGCCGTATCCGCGAACTGGCTGTCCACGACCACGACGGCATCCGGGTTGATGAGCCAACCCATCGTCCCGCCGCGGGCGGTGAAGATGCCCACGTTGCCGCGTACGGCGGTGAATTCCGGGGTTGCCGACGGCTGCGCGAGGAGTGGAACCCTGTACAGCGCGGACCCAACCACTCCGAATGTCGAGGTGCCGATGAACTCACGGCGATTCCACTTCATTTCGGGACTCCTCTCCAGGCGTGAACGTTCCTACTCCGGCAGCGATAACACGAATACGGAGACAGTACCCCGGATTCATTGGGGTTTATGCCAAGACGCGCCGGGTACGCCCACGATTCCACCCACGCGCACATCGCGCACGGCCAGGGACCGTTGTCACCGCGGGGCGTGCTCGGTTACCCTTGAGCCAGCCCCCAACAGGCTTTCCGGACGTTGTGGGGTACATCGTGGTATGCCTGCCACAGGCATGCCTGTAAATTACGTGTACCGAGTCGTTTGCAGGTACAGTCTTGCTGACGCTCCCAGAAGATGATTAACCATCGTCGCTTGCGAGTTTAAATCCCGTCTCCCCCGCCTGCGGGCGCAGGGCCAGCTACGGACACTACGGACAGGTACAGGATCCTGTGCTCGTCTCGCGGAACGTGCGCTCCTGTCACTCGCTGCGCAACGCTGTGACCGGGTCGATTCGTCCGGCGCGCCGGGCCGGCCCCGCACAAGCTGCGGCAGACACCAGCGCAACGACACCGACCACCCCGAACAGCGTCCCCGGATCGTCCGGAACGACGCCGTAGAGCAGGCTGGCTATCCCACGTCCGGCGACCGACGCGCCGCCGACGCCCAGAAACAGGCCGACGCTCGTCACGTAGCCGCCACGCGTCATGACGAAGGCCATCAACCGGCGGGGGGACGCTCCGAGCGCCGCCCGAATCGCCAGCTCATGACGACGCTCCGCAACAAGGCGCACCAATAGGCCAACCAGGCCGACGAGCGCCACACTGAGCGACAGCACACCGAACGCCGCGACCAGCGCCAGCCGAAACCAGCGTTCGGGAATGGAACCCACGATGGCCTGATCGAGTGGTCGCAGGTCCGGCGTCGGAATTCCCGGGCCAACAGCCTGCGAAATGGCGCGCACCGCCGCACCGAGAGCGCTACCGGATCCGGAGGTCACCCTAATCACCAGGAACGTGACTCCTGTGGCTCGCGTGCTCCAAGGCACGTACAGGGCGGCCGGAGGAGGCGCTTCCAGGCCATCGTAACGGATGTCGGAGACGACGCCGACGACGCGCGGGTTCGACTTCAGCCCGACGAGCGGAGGTAGACGGAACGACAATTCCCGTCCGACCGCACCGCCGTCAGGGAACAGGAAGGATGCGGCAGACTCGCTCAGCACGATACTCGGTGCGTCCTCGGCTGCGTCCCGATCTTCGATCCCTCGACCAGCGAGGAGGCGCGCTCCGAGCGCTTCGAAGTAGCCCGGCGAGGCGGATCCGAGCTTCAGTAGTTGCGACCTCATGCCGTCGGGGGTCGAGATTCCAATTCCGATCGACATCGGTGCCGCCGCGGGGGGCAGGTTGCTGCCAATCCCAGCGGCACTTACGCCAGGAAGCGCACGCACTCTATCGAGTAGTTCCGTGACATACGCGGCCCGTTCCGTGGAATCGAAAAGCAGCGTGTCCCGCAAGAGAAGCCGTGCCGAGAGTGCGCCTGCGGTTTCGACCCCGGTATCCTCGCCGAGGATCTCCACGACGGTCCGCATCAACAGACCACCGCTAGTCAGCAGAACGACCGCCAGCGCGATCTGGACGATGGCCAATACGGCCCGCGCGCCACCGAGGCGCGGCGAAGTAGCACGAGCGCCATGAAGCGACTCCGCCGGCGGTTGCCGGCACGCGCGCCACGCGGAAGCTGTTCCGCAAAGCACTGCGACCATCAACGCCAACGCAGCACTCGTAGCGGCTGCGGGACCGTCGACGACGACCTCGTCGAGTCTGGGAACGAAACCGGTCGCTACTGCCTGAACAAGACGCAAGCCCATCATCGCGATGACGAACCCGATGGCCAGCCCCGCACCAGTGACGAGCAGGCTCTCCACTACGGCAGCTCGAACGATCCGCCCGGTGCCGGATCCGAGCGCGCGTCGCACTCCGAACTCCCGTCGCCGCGTGATTCCCCGATTGACGAAGAGGGCCGTGACATTGGCGCACGCCACAGCCAGCACGAGCAGACTACCGACGAGCATGGCCTGCAGAACCAGGCGTACGCGTCCCGTTACCGCATCTCCCAGGAGCGTGACCGTCGGCGGTGTCTCCCACGCCTCCCCCCTTATCTCGGTCTGCAGGCGCGCCGCATCATCCCTGAGTGCGGCCAGAGATGCCCCTGCACGCAGACGCACCAGCAACCGATAGTCGTCCGTCGCGACGGACAGACACTCGTGATCCTGCGGCTCGCAACGCGAGGGGGGCGCCGCAGCCGCGATTGGTGCCCAGGCTGCGACTCCGGGCGCGGGGAACTCCACCCCGCTCGGGGCGATGGCCGCAACGGGGTGTGTTCGATCCCCAACGGTCAGCAGTCGGCCTCGCACTTCTCCTTGATCCGCCTGAAACCGCATCGCGAGCGACGGAGAGATGACCACGCCCCCGCTGGCCAGCGTCCGCCGGTCCAGTTCGCCGACACTCGGTGTGACGCCAAGCGCTTCGAAGAAGCTCGGCGTCACATACGCCACGCGATCGATCAACACCTGCGCCCCATCGGAAATGGCCGCATCCTGCGTCCGATACGCCGTCGCGGCTGATGCAGACCGGAATCCCCCGAGCCATGCATCCAACTCGTGTCGACGCACCCCGTAGTCGCCGCCCTGGAAGTCGCTCGTCGTCACAATCGCCAGACGGTCCGCAGCCGGATACGGCAGCGGACGCCACAACACACCACGGGTCAACGCGAACATTCCGGTATTGACGCCGAAGCCGATCGCAAGCAGCAGCATCGCCGTCAAGGCGAATCCAGGCGCGCGACATATCGATCGGAAACTGAACCGGACGTCCGCAGCGACACCACCGAGCGTTTCACGTGGCAACCTCTGTTCAGGCAACATCCTGTTGGTCCTTTTCGCGTACAATACCGTCGACGAACCAGCCTACGGACCCGGCAGCTTCGACTCGATCAACTCCCGGTCAAACTCGGCATCGAAGGCCTCGACGCCGGGTGCGCCTCGTCGAGCGCCTCGATGGCGGTCAGCGCGGCGTGCTTCTGTGCGAAGGCGGCGTGCTTCGCGCGAAGGTTGCCGGGCAGCCCGCTTACGGCGGCGAGGACGGCCCGCGCGCTTGCCGGGTACCGGCGGACGGAAGACGCGTCGTTGCAGTAACGCTGAGCCGCTCGAGTTCAGACATCGCGACCGTGGGACTCGCCGTATCATGGGCCGCATGGGCGCGTGGGCATGGGCAGATGGGCAGGCGGCAACCGGCACGATTAACATGCATTTCCTCGCGATCGTCTTCGTGGTGGTGGTCGCGTTCATGCTGGTGTCTGCCAGGCTCCGGCCCGCCCGAAGCCGTGACGCAGAGCCTGGCGCGGCGCCGGTGGACATGACGCCCTGGAAGCACGCGAAAGCGATGGGGGTCTTCGTGAGCGTCTGCTCGATCGGCTGCTATCTCCTGCTCGCGCAGTGAACGGGCCGGACGCAGCGGGCCGGGCCCGTTCTCGATTCGCCCCTTCTTCGTTCTTCAACCTGTGGCAGGCGCAGGTTTCTTTCGGCTTGGATTCTGCGACTTCGTCTATTCGCTCCGCAGTGACTGCGCGGGGTCGAGCCGCGAAGCCCGAACGGCCGGCCAGAGCGACGCCAGGAGTCCGGCCGCCGCCAGACAGCCGGCCACCGGCGCGTAGATGGCCCAGTCGAACACCGCGACATCGACCAACAAGTGCGCGATCGTTCGGAGACCTCCCACCGAGAGCGCCAACCCGATGGCGAGTCCGAGCAGGACCAGCAGCATTCCGCGTCGGACGACCATGGCCCGTACGCCCGCAGGTGTTGCCCCGAGCGCCAACCGGATCCCGATGTCCCGCGCGCGCACCGAAACGGAGTAGCTCAGCAATCCGTACAGCCCGACGCTGGCCAGCAACAGCGCCAACGCCGCAAACACCGAGAACAAGACGCCCCATAGCCGGCGCTGCCACAGCGCGCCGTCGATTCGTTCCGTCATGCTCCGGATCGAAACGATGGCCGCGTTCCGGTCCTCCGTCGAGATCGCTTCTCGAATTGCGCTCGATACAATGGTCTGGTCCAGACGCGTGCGCAAGACGTAGTAGCCGCCGCCCACCGGCCATTGCGTGAACGGGTAGTACAGTTCTATCGCGTCACGCTCCGCGCCCTCCTGTTTGACGTCGCCTACCACCCCGACGACGCGGCAGTACGGGTTCGACGGCCCCACGGTGTCTCCCCACTGCACCATCTGCCCGATCGGGTTCCGCTCGCCAAAGAGCGCTCTTGCTCCGACTTCGTTGACGATGACCACCGGAGCATTGTCGCTCGCGTCGGTGCGCTCGAAGAACCGGCCGGCCGTCAAGGGAATCCGCATCGCTTCGAAGTAGTCCCACGAGACATCGGCTCCGGTCGTCGGCAACAGAAACTGCGTTTCCTCCTCCGCCAGGCCCTGAACCCGAAGCCGTCCGTGCCGCAACGCGCCGCCCGTGTAGGGGAGCGAGTTGGTGACCGCCGCGCTGTCGACGCCGGGGATGGCGCGCAGTCGCGCCAGCACCCGCTCGTGATACGCCGCGAGCAGCGCCGATCGTTCCGCGCGCGGCGCTTGCGAGAACTGACTGTTGCGCACGTTCGCCACGATCAGATTCTCGGCCTCGAAGCCGTGATCCGCGTTCTGCATCTGCACGAACGTCTTCATCAGGAGTCCCGCGCCCAGCAACAGCAGCAGCGAGGCGGCCACTTCCGTCACCACGAGCGCGGAGCGCCCCCATGAATCGCCCGAGCTCCCCCGCGTGCCGTCCTTCAGCGCCTCGGTAAGGTTCACTCGCGAACCCATTACCGCAGGCGCGACCCCGAGGGCCAACCCGCTGATCACCGTCGCCGCGAAGCAGAACGCCAGCACATGCGGGTCGACCGCGATGCGCATCCACATCGGAAGCGAGCCGGGCAGCAGTGTCTGGAACGCGCGGACAGCCATCCACGCGATGGCCGCGCCGCCAGCACCGCCGACGGAGGCGAGCAGCAAGCTCTCGGCCAGGAATCCCTTCGTCAGTTCGAACCGTCCCGCCCCCAGCGCCGCCTGCAGCACGTACTGCTTGTGCTGCGTGAGAGCTCGTGCGAGCAGGAGATTCGCGACGTTGAAGATGCAGATCAGCAGAACCAACGAGACCCCGCCGGCCAGCAACAGCAAATAGGGACGCACCTCGCCCACCTCGGCGTCGCGCAGAGGCACGAGACGAACACCGACGTCCTGGTTGGTGGCGGGAAACTCCGTCGCGAGCTGCCGGGCCACAGCGCCCATCTCGTCCTGCGCCTGCTCGAGGGATACGCCGGGCGCGAGGCGCGCGACGGTCGGGTACCACCGTTGATCACGTTGCTTCTCGCGATAGCTGTCCAGTCCCAGCGCGTACCAGCTCTCCATCGTGAGCCACAGCGTCGCCCGGTCCGGGTACCCGTATCCCGCGGGCATCACCCCGACCACTTCGAACTCGCCCATGGGCAGCCGGATCATCTTCCCCAGCGCGTCTGGCGCCCCGCCGTAGCGACGTTGCCACAACCCATGGCCGAGCATCGCCTTGTTCACCGGCCCGCCTTTGCGATCTTCGTCTGCAGTGAAGAGCCGACCCAGGACCGGTTGCACTCCCACCGCGTGCATGGCCTCCTGGTTCAACTGCGCGATGACGACGGCCTCCGCCGAACCGTCGCCCTCGATCTGCGAATCGAAAACCGTGTACCCGCCGATGTTCTCCAGAAGGCGCGAGCGTCGGTTGTATTCTTCGATATCGAGCAGCGAGCAGTTTCTCTCCGCCCCCTGCTCGCTCTCCGCCACGGTGAACACCCGCACCAGGCGGTCAGCGTCCGGATAAGGGAATGGACGGAGAAGTATCGCGTAGACCAGGCTGAACACCGCCGTCGCAGCCCCGATTCCCAGGGCGATGGTTACCACGGCGGGCACGGTGAACGAAGGCGTGCGCCGCAGTGCGCGCCACGACAGCTCGAAATGCTTGAGCCAACCTCGGGAGGCGCCCGCCGCGAACCGATACGTCGTTTGCGTTGACATCACGTCTCCCTCGCATCAGCTTGGGCTCTTGGCGTAGGCAACAAGGTGTTCCTCAATTCCCGGGTGCGAGCGTTCGATCTCCGAACGCGCCGACGCAACATTGGCATCGGTGCCGGCACCGATGCCGACAAACCGGACGATGCGAATGCGAATACGGGACGTCGCAGGCGAGGGCGACGAGGGGGCTACGCCGGTGG
Source organism: Vicinamibacterales bacterium (assembly GCA_964291605.2). Taxonomy (GTDB): domain Bacteria; phylum Acidobacteriota; class Vicinamibacteria; order Vicinamibacterales; family UBA8438; genus WTFV01. The sequence goes on from OZ219745.1 coordinate 777,157, forward strand.
GCCGCGCGTGGGGCGGATCCCGAAAGCGATGTGCAGCTTGCCGGCCGCAGGGGCGGAAACGACGGCGTGCGCGACGAGATCCGGTGCGGTCGGCGCGGGCGCGCCGTCCGTGGTGATCACGGACAGGTGGCGGAAGTGACACGCATCACAGTCCGTGTGACCGTCGGGCCGCGGGTCGGCGTCGTGCTCGTGGAGAGCGCCGCCAACCGGCGCCAGCACCATGAGCAGTACCGCAGCGATGGCCGCGATCCACCTCGACGGAACCATGCGCCCATTCAAGGAGGAAAGGCTGGCCGCAGTCAAGTACGTCGATCGTAGCAGTCCGTGGCGAAACCCCGCGTCGCACCGAGAGCGGCGAGGCGCCCGCGTGGCAAGGCGCGACGAGGGAGCATATCGGGCAATATTCGACCGAGGAGCAACGCAGTCCACGCGGGATGCATCGCCGCTCGAATGCAGCGGGGCTTTTGCCACGGGCTGGTAGGGTTCAGGGGCGATCCGTCGGCGTGGGCCGGCGAACGGGCCGGCCGGCCAGCGCGCCGGTCGGATCACCGTCCCGCATCGCGAAGCGGCCGTTGACCAGCACGTGGACCGTTCCCTCGGACGGCTGCCGCGGCTGGTCGTAGGTGGCGCGGTCGCGGATGCGTTCGGCGTCGAACACCGCGATGTCGGCGACGGCGCCGGCCCGCAGGTAGCCGCGGTCGTCCACGCGCAGGAAGTCGGCGGCCAGACCGGTCATGCTGCGGATGGCGAACGGCAGCGTGATGATCCCTTCATCGAGCACGAACCGGCGCAGCTTGCGCGTGAAGGCGCCGAATACGCGCGGGTGCGTGACGTTCTGCGACGGGGATGGGGGGCGGCCGTCGGTGCAGGTCATCATCCAGGGCTGGCGCGCCAGGTAGCGCGTGTTCTCGATGTCGTAGAGGTCCAGGTTCATCACCGCCGCGTTGCCTGCGGTGAGGATGCGCCGCACCGCCGCGGGTACCGGCAGCTCCCACTCGGCCGCCACATCGGCGAGCGTCCGGCCGTTCAGCTCCGGCCGCGGGTCGGCGAACAGCAGCTTGTGGGCGCCCCCGCGGATCGCCAGCATCTCCATCGTCTCGACATCCAGCCGGCGGACGGTCTCGGGGTCGCGAAAGCGTTCGAGCATTTCCTCGCGGCCGCCGTTCGAGGCCCACCGCGGTATCGCGTAGGCGGCCAGGTTCGACTGGGTGGCCGTGTAGACGTGCTGCGCCGCCGCCACCTCCACGCCCCGTGCGCGCGCCTCCTCGATCAGGCGGGCCCCCTCGGGCGCACGGCCGTAGTTGTTCGCGCCCTGCGCGTTGAAGTGGCTGAAGATGACGCGTGCCCCCGCGGCTTCGCCGATCCGAATCGCCTCGCGTATCGAGTTCAGATAGCCGACGCCGCGGTAGCTGGCCCCGAGGTCGCGATCGTGCGTGTCGTAGATGCCGTCGAACGCGGCGGCGACCCGCGCCAGCTCGATGACCTCCTCGGTGGTCGCGTAGTAGCCCGGCACGTAGAAGAGTCCGGTCGAGAGGCCGAACGCGCCTTCGTTCATGGCCTGCCGGATCAGCGCGCGCATCTCCTCCAGCTCGGCGGCCGTCGGCGCCCGATCGTCCGCTCCGATCACGCGTTCCCGGATCTCGCCGTGACCGACGTAAGCGAACGCGTTCACCCCGATGCGGCCCTCCAGCCCGGCGAACAGGTCGTCGATGTCGGGCGTCCCTCCGCCGTCCACGCCGATCGCGACCGTGGTGATGCCCTGGTGGAGGAACGGCAGCGCGTCCCGGCCGTAGTCCTCCGTCAGCTCGGCGTGCGAGTGCATGTCGATGAAGCCCGGCGTGACCATCAGCCCGTCGACGTCCACGACCACGGCGGCATCGAGGCCGGCCGCCGCCGCGTCGCCGACGAAGCTGATTCGGTCTTCCAGGACGCCAACGTCCTGCCGGGCAGGGGGCTCTCCCGAGCCGTCGTGGACGAGACCGCCCACCAGCAGGATGTCCGCGGCCGGCTGGGAGCGGAGGTCGCCGATCCACAGCGCGGCCACCGCCAGGGCGGCCGCCAGAGGCCGCCATCGACGTACGTCACAGTCGGTTCGCATGGGCATGAGCAGTCCTCGACGCCACTCGGATTATGCAGGAACGGGACTGTTCGACAAACCCGTCGTCGCCGCGTCCCGAACCCCGGTCAATGTCTTCGTCGCTCCGGACGCCCTGTGCTAGCGCCCCGAAACGCCTCGCCGGCGAGGCGTTTCGGCCCATCCCCCCCGCTCCATGACCTCGCGCCGCAGCACTTCGCTTCGCTTGCGTTCTGCGGCGCAAGCTCCTAGGCTGCCCCTATGGAGGCGCTGACGCCGTGGCTTACGCCAGCGCTGCTCGTCGCGTTGTTCACCTGGCTGCGGTTCGATCTTCGCGAGCAGCGCCGGGAGTTCAACGGTCGCATCGATGGCTTGAACAAGCGCTTTGACGACGTCAACAAGCGCTTTGACGACGTCAATCGCGAGCTGGCCGACCTGCGCGAGCGCATGGCCAAGCTCGAAGGCTCGCTGGACGGCTTTCTCGCCGGCCGCCGCGATCGCGACGTCGCCTGACACTGAGGGGCGGGCGTCGCGATGCCCAGCGGCGTCGCGGTCGATGGAAGAGAGGAGGTCATCTCATGCGTGATTTCTCCCGTTCGCCCTGGGCCCTGGTCGTCGTCGGCGCCTTCCTGCTCCCGCCGACCGCCGCATTCGCGCAGGGCATCTCCGGTGAGGTCACGGACGATACGGGCGGCGTACGCGGTGCGCAGCAGCCCCAGCCGCGCGGGGAGACGATCGTCTACAGCAGCATCCAGCCGTCCAACTGGGATCTGTACCTCTTCGACGGCCCCGGCTCGACACCCCGGCGGCTGACGACGGATCCGGGGCTCGACTACAGCGGCGTGATCTCGCCGGACGGGCGCTGGGTGGTCTTCACCTCCGAGCGGAGCGGCAACCCGGATCTCTACGTGCTCGACCTGGAGGACGACGCGGGGGCGCGGCCGCTGGTCGAGAGTCCCGCGCTGGAGGACGCGGCGGCCATTTCGCCGGACGGCCGGCGGTTGCTCTTCGTCAGCACGCGCGACGGCAACGCGGACATCTTCGCGACCCCGTTTCGACCCTGGAACCCGGCCGCGGCCGGCGAGGCGGTGAACCTGACGCGCCACGCCGCGGGAGACTACAACCCGGCCTTCTCGCCCGACGGCACGCGGATTCTGTTCGCGAGCAGCCGCGACGCGGCGGTGGCGACGAGCACCACGCCCAGTCTCCCGCCCAACTACCTGGCCAGCGAGCTGTACGTGATGCGGGCGGACGGGACCGGCGTGCGGCGACTCACCCACCACGAGAGCTGGGACGGCGCGCCGGCGTGGACGCCGGATGGCCGGGCCGTCGTCTTCTATTCGCAGCGGGACGGGGAGCCGCGGATCTACCGCATCGGCATCGAGGGCGGCGACCGCATCGACGGCGCCGACGGGGCAATGCCCGAGCCGATCTCCGCGGCAGGCGAAGCCGCGCTCTCGCCGGTTCCGGCGCCCGACGGCCGGCTCGCCTTCACGGCACGGCGGGACGACCGCTGGACCATCGTCTCCACCCTGCCCGACGGGTCCGACCCGCGGGTCGAGAGCGATGCCGCCCGCGACTACTGGGCGCCGGCCTACGACCCCGTTACAGGCCGCCTCCTGGCGCACGGGCCGGGTCCCATCGATCCGGCGTCCCGGTTCGAAAGCGACGCACCGGGGGCGTTCCGGATCCACCGGCCGCTCCAGGTCGCCATGCCGCCTGGCCGCCGCGTGTCGCTGATCGGCATCCGGGGCTATCTGCCGGCGTCGATCCCACCTCCGGAGAGATCGCCACCAGCGAGGCGTTCGCACGCCTCGTGGCGTCCAGGCCCGACGGCACCGGCAAGCGCGTGGTCTTCGACCTGGCCGGAGCCGATCGGTACCGGGGTCCCGACTCCACCTGGGGGCCCACCTGGTCGAAGGACGGCCGCTGGCTGGCGTTCGCGGTCGGTCCGCCGTTCGCGCGCGGCAACGTGGACGTCGACATCTGGAAGATCGCCGCCGCCGGGGGCGAGGCCATGGACCTGACCGCGGATTCGGAGGCCAACGACGCGTTTCCCGACTTCTCTCCGGACGGCCGCCGCATCGTCTTCCGCAGCATGCGCCACGGCAACGCCGAGATCTACGTGATGAACGCCGACGGCACGAACGTGCAACGCCTGACGCACCACGAGGCGACCGACACGATGCCCGCGTTCTCCTCCGCGGGCGACCGCGTCGCGTTCACGTCCTTCCGGGACGGGAACTTCGAGATCTACACCGTCGCGTTCGACGAGGATGGCCGCCCGGGTCCGCCGGAGCGTCTCACGCGGCACCCCGGCCTCGACATGCACCCCCGCTTCTCGCCGGACGACGAGTGGGTGCTCTTCACGTCCCAGCGCGGGGAGTTCAGCGACGAGCTGCCGCTGTTGCGGGTCGTCTTTCAGCCGCAGCCGTACGGCGAGCTGCACGCCATCCGCCTGTCGGACCGGACGGTGGTCCGGTTGACGCACAACAAGTGGGAGGACGGCCCGACGGCGTGGGTGAGGGGCGTGCCCGGCCTCGACTGAGGCGTTCGGCTGACCACGTGCGCCCGGCGCGGTGATCCGGTCACGGCGCGAGTCGCGTCCGCGGTTACGCGGAGACGCACATCGCGCGGGCGGGGTCGCCCGCGCTCACTTGTCCTGGCCCAGGTGACCCAGCAGACCCCACACGAACACGCCGACCCCGAGCAGTCCGACGACGAGACCGACGGGCAGCATGATCATCGTCACCCCCAATCCGAGGCCGACGACCATCAGGACGAACCCGACCACCACGGCCGCCACGTGGCCGATGACCAGTTCGGCCTTCTCGAGCAACCGCCGTCCTTGACCCGCTGGTTGTGTTGCCATCGCAATCGGTCCTGCGTGAGGCGCACCATCGCGCTGTCAGGCAACCTATTTGCCGCGGGCCCTGGTGTCAACCGAGGTGAGAAGCGGGCGGTACGCCTCTATCATTCCCGCGCATGGACCCGGTAACCGTTGCCCTGCTCTGCGGCGTGGCGTTCGCGTCGGCCGCGCTGTCGGCAGTGGTTGGCCTGGCTGGCGGCACCGTGCTGCTGGCGGTGATGCTGCTGTTCTTCGAGCCGGCCGCCGCCGTCCCGCTGCACGGCGTGATCCAACTGACCTCCAATGGCACGCGCACCGTCGTGCAGGGGCGCCACGTGGCGTGGAGCGTCGTCGGCTGGTACTCCCTGTTGCTACTGCCGCTGGCGCTCGTAGGCGCGCGCGTGGCGCTCGCCATACCGGCCGCGCTCGGTACCACGCTGATCGGCGTTTTCGTGCTGGTGGCCACGCTGCGACCCGGGTGGCTGAGGATTCGTCCCGCCGGCGCGGGCGGCGAGGCGCGCCGCTTCCTGCTGCTGGGCGGCGCAGGCGGCTTCCTGGGCAGCCTGATCGGCGCCGTCGGACCGCTGGTCGCGCCGTTCTTTCTGCATCTCGGCCTGTCGCGCCGGGGCGTGGTGGGAACCGCGGCGGCGTGTCAGGCGGCGGGACATCTGGCGAAGATCGCGGCGTTCGGCTGGCTGGGCTTCTCGTACCGCGAGCACCTCGCGCTGCTGATGGCGATGTCGTTGCTGGTAGTCGCCGGCGCGGTGGTCGGCAGCCGACTGCTCGATCGTCTCGACGAGGTCTTCTTCACGCGCCTCTACCGCACCGTCCTCGTGCTCGGAGGGTGTCCCAGGCGTAGTGGAAAGTCGGTGGCGACTCCTGCCCGGCTGTGGTATCAGTCGGGTGTTGAACAGAGAGGAGAGGCCACCGATGAAGAAACCGTACAAGATCGTTTCGGGCGCGTCCACGCCGGACACGCCGGACCGCCGGGAGCTGGCGGACTGGCTGGCGAAGGACGGCACAACTGCTGATCCCGCTGGTCGAGCTGCTGGAGAAGGGTGAGCGGGCCATCGACGAGGTGATCGACGTGATGGGCCGGGCGACCATCGAGGCGGTCCTGCGGATGAGCGCCGAGCAGGTGGCGGGTCCCAAGGAGCCCGGACGGCGCGACGCCGACCGGGAACTGTACTGGCACGGGTGCAGGCGGGACGTGTGGCATTGAAGGAACGGCAGTTGCGGGTCGACAAGCCGCGGCTGCGCAAGAAGCGGCCGCGGGCCGAAGAGCCGGGCGAGGTGGAGATTCCGGCGTATGCGGCGTTGCAGGCGGACCAGCCACTGGCCGACAGGATGCTGGAGGTGGTGCTGCAGGGCGTGTCGACGCGCAAGTACGAGACGGTGCTGCCGGCGCTGGCCGACCAGGTCGGGGCAGCAAGTCGGAGGTTTCGCGGGAGACCATCGAGGCGGGGACGCGCGTTCTGAAGGAGTTGGCCGAACGGGACTTGAGCGGGCTCGACGTGCTGGTCGTCTACCTCGACGGGATCGTGTTCGGGGACTACCACGTACTGGCCGCGGTTGGCGTAGATGCGGATGGCCGCAAGCATGTGTCGGGTCTTGTGCGGCGGCGCATCGGAGAACACGGAGGTGACCGCCGGGCTGCTCGAAGACCTGGTCCGCGGGGTCTGCGGTCGCCGCCGTCGTCTGTTCGTCATCGACGGCGCCAAGGCGCTACGGGCGGCCATCGGGCGGGTGTTCGGTTCGTCGAACCCGGTACAGCGGTGTAGGTCGCACAAAGTACGGAACGTCTTGAGCCATCTGCCGAAGGAACAGCACGAGCAGGCCCGTTCGACGTTGCGTGCGGCGTGGAAGCTGGACGCCGACGAGGGTATCCGGAAGCTGGAGCAGTACGCCTCGTGGTTGGAGCGGGAGTGGCCTTCGGCGGCGGCGAGCCTGCGCGAGGGACTCTCGGAGATGTTCACGGTCAACCGCCTTGGCCTGCCGAGGCGCTCCGTCGCTGCCTGACGACGACGAACATCATCGACTCGTCGCACGCCGGCGTTCGCCAGCACACGAATCGGGTGAGTCGCTGGCAGAGCGAGGCGATGGCGGTGCGGTGGGCGGCCGTGACGTTCCGGGAGACGGAGAAGCACTATCGACGCATCACCGGGTATGAGCATATGTGGCTGCTCAAGGCGCACCTCGATGCAAGGATGCCGCTCTTGCCGAGCTGCAGAAGGTAGGGCAGGTGTTGCTGTCGCCGCCGACTTTCAACTACCGGCGGGACACCCTCGTGCTCGTCGCGCTGCGCCTGGTGTCGAGCGGGATGTGGATGCACGACGTCGCGGCGGATTGACCGTGACCCGTAAATATGGAAATATGTGCTCGTGAAGACGACCATCGAACTTCCCGATGCCACCCTTCGGCAGGCCAAGGCGCTCGCCGCCAGCCGCGGCATGACGTTGAAGCAGTTCTTCACCGACGCGCTCGAGGACAAGCTCCGGCGGTGCAACGGCGACGCTGCCGGGCGCGAACGGGAAGCTCCGTGGATGGCCGGATTCGGCGCACTGGCCGATCTGTCGGACGAGCACCGTCGGGTCGGCGAAGCGATAGCGGAGGAATTCGAAACGCTGGCGCCCGAAGACATCGCATGATTCTCGACACCAACGCCCTGTCCGCGTGGGCGGAAGGGGTCGCGGCCGTCGAGGCTCCGCTGCGCTCCGCTCGTCGTCTCGTCGTTCCGAGCATCGTCCTCGGCGAGTACTACTTCGGCATTCGCCAATCGAGTCATCGCAACCGCTACGAAGACTGGTTGCGCCGGTACCTTCCGCTGGCCGAGATCGCCATCGTCACCCATGCGACTGCCGGCGTGTACGCCGACGTCCGCCTGGAGCTGAAACGTTCGGGCAACCCCATTCCGCCTAATGACGCCTGGATCGCCGCGCTCGCGCGCCAGCACGGACTCCCGGTGTTGAGCAACGATGCGCACTTCGACCGGGTTGACGGTGTCCAGCGCATCCCGTTCTGAGATGCACGCGGCCGGGAGGCCGTATCCGGGCTCGCGAACAGCGGTGGCCTGTCGGGAGGCCGGACGTCGTGCCGTGCCTGGCAGCCCGTGGCAAATGCCCCGCTGCATTCGAGCGGCGATGCATCCCGCGTGGACTGCGTTGCTCCTCGGTCGAATACGGCCAATATGCTCCCTCGTCGCGCCTTGCCACGCGGGCGCCTCACCGCTCTCGGTGCCACGCGGCGTTTTGCCACGGACTGCTGGGGTCGAGCGGGATACATCCCATACTTGCGGGATAATCATCGTTCCAGGCTGCCGGAAGAGGAAGCAGACTGCCGGAAGAGGAATTGAATGCCGAACCGCCCGACTGACACACGCCGAAAACTCCGCGATCTCCTGGAGGAACGGTCGTTTCGAACCGGCGAGATCACGCTCAGCACGGGCGCGAAATCGAACTTCTACTTCGACTGCAAGCCGGTGACGCTGAGCGCGGACGGCGCCTGGCTGGTCGGGATGGCTTTCCTCGACGCCCTGCAGGAGCTCCCCGAGCGCCCGGGGGCGGTCGGCGGGTTGACGCATGGCGCGGACCCCATCGTCAGCTCCATGGTGGCGTTGTCGTACGTCCGCGAGTGTCCCATCGAGGGCTTCTACGTCCGCAAGGAGGAGAAGCGCCACGGCACGCAGCGCCGTATCGAAAATCCGCCCAAACCGGGGACGAAGGTCGTGATCGTCGACGATGTCGTCACGTCCGGCGGATCGTTGCTGAAGGCGGTCGAGCAGGCGCGCGCGGCCGGGTGCGAAGTGGTCGCCGCGCTGGCCCTCGTCGACCGGGAGGAACAGGACGGCGCGGCCAATGTCCGCAGGGAAGTCGACACCTACATCCCGCTCTTCACGAGGCGCGACTTCCCGGGCGCCGCCGGTGTGGCGGACGTGCAGTTCAGCGCAACGTGAGGCCGAGGGCGCGTCACCAGGGTCTGCGACCCCCGCGTTTCCCAACGGTGCGCCGCTCGTCGGACAGCAGGACGGAAAGGCTATAATGCCTTACCACTGATCCCGATACCGACGGAGACCGGCACATGCCCATCACGTTGACGGTAACGGCCAAGGGCCAGATCACCCTGCGCAAGGAAGTGCTCGAACATTTGGGGGCGAGACCCGGCGACAAGGTCGACGTCGATCTGCTGAAGGACGGACGGGTGCAGGTCCGGGCGCAACCCGGCAAGTCGGTGGCGAGTGTCTTCGGCATGCTCGCGCAACCGGGAACACGGAGGCGCTCCATCCATGAATTGAACGAGGCCGCGGCCGGGGGATGGTCGGGAGAAGCGTGAAGATCACGGCCGACACGAACATCCTGGTGCGCGCGGTAGTGGAAGATGACGCGGAGCAGGCCGCGACCGCTCGGACAGTGCTGCTGCGGGCGACACGCATTGCCGTTCCAGTCCCGGTGTTCTGCGAGTTCGCCTGGGTGCTGAAGCGGGCCTACGGTCGCGACGCGAACGATGTCGCGGCGGCAATCGAGGCGATCATCGAAATCGATGCGGTCGCCACCGACGTGCCGGCGGTCGAGGCCGGCCTCGCGGCCTTGCGGGCGGGCGGCGACTTCGCCGACGGCGTCATCGCCCACCAGGGCGAGGCGCTGGGTGGAACCGTGTTCGCGAGCTTCGATCGCCAGGCAGTCGCCCGGTTGCGCGACACCGGCGCTGCCGCCGCCGACCCGTCGGATCTGATTCCTGAACTCTGACGCTGTGGGTTATAGGGCGCTGATGTTCGACACCAGGGACCAGATTCTGAACCAGTTGCGCGCCGGCGAGGACGGCCGCGCCGAGTTCAAGGACGTCCGCCTCGGAAAACGAGGCGTGGCGGCCCCCAATGCCGAAGAGCTCGCGAGCGAGCTGGTGGCGTTCGCCAACGCCGAGGGCGGCGTCGTGTTCCTGGGCGTCGACGATGCGGGCGGCGTGCGCGGGATCGCGGTCGAGCGCCTGGACATGGTCGAGAACTGGATCGTCAACCTCGCCACGAACAACTGCGACCCGCCGATCCTCCAGGACGGCGAGGCGCACTCGGGCCGGCGACCGGCGTATGCGCTGTTCGGTGACGAGCTTCGGCTGACGATGTGGGCGAAGGGCGCGGAAGCCGACTGACAGGGACGGAGCGGTCGCGCAGCTCAACCCCGGAACCACGCCGCGAACGACAGCGTAGATTCAGGCGCGCCGTCACGGGATTCACCAGGGACACGCCGTCGAGGCCGCGTATCGGCCGGCGCACCACCGCCTGAACGCGGTCGCATCGAGCTCCGTTGCCGGCCGACCCCAGGACCACGTGGCGAACGCCCTCGGGGCTCACCCGGCGCCGGCCAGCTTTCCATCCCACAGCCGATCCAGGAACGCCTCCCACGGCAGCAGCAGGATGCCGTCCACCACGCGCGGATACGGATCCATCGACACCAGGATGTGCCTCGACAGCAGCTTCTCTTCCGCCAGGGCGCGCAGTCCCTTCAGGTGGCGGTCGCCGACAGCCCGTGCGGCCTTTACCTCCACCGCAACGTCCGCGAACACGAAGTCCACCTCCAGCTTCGAGCGCGACCGCCAGTACCGTGGCGTCTCCAGCCGGTGATAGTCGCAGAAAGCCCTGATCTCCTGGAACAGGTAGCTCTCGAACGCGTCGCCGTATTCCGGCGTCCCCGGCGCCAACCCGCGCCGTCCCTGCAGACGGCGGGCCACGCCGGTGTCGAACAGGTAGAACTTCGACGTCGAGACCGCCTTGCGCCGTCGCGTGTCGATGAACGCGGGGACCTCGTGCGCCAACAGCGTGTCCTGGAGAATCCGGTAGTAGTCGCGCGCGGTCGACGGCGAGACCTGGGCGTCGTTCCCCAGGCTGGCGAAGTTGATCTGTGTTCCATGGGCCAGCGCCGCCACGTCCAGAAACCGGCTGAACGCCGGCAGGTTGCGCACGATGGCCTCGTTGGATACCTCTTCGCGCAGATAGTCGCCCGTGTAGTCGCGCAGTCCCTCTCCCGGCTCGTCCGAGAACCAGACCGACGGCAGCAACCCGAACTCCAGCGCCCGGTCCAGGTGGAATCGCTTCCCCAGCTCCGCCCGCACCAGGGGGTGCAGCGACCGCCGTCCGGCCCGGCCGCCCAGCAGGTTGACCCCCTTGCGCCGCAGGGCGCGGGCGCTCGATCCGGTCAGCAGGAAGCGGGCGCCCTGCTCCTCGATCATCAGATGCACTTCGTTCAGCAGCTCCGGCATCCGCTGAATCTCGTCGATCACGACGATGTCCGAACCGCTCCCTTCCGCCAGCGATTCCCGGATCAGCCCGGGATTGCGCGCCAGACGCCGGATCAGCTCCTGATCGAGCAGGTTCCAGGTCCGGCAGTCGGCGAACTGCTGCCCGATCAGCGTGGACTTTCCGGTCTGTCGAGGCCCGAACAGGAAGCAGGACTTCCGTTCCACCAGGGATCGAACGTCGAGGATTCGAGGGATTGTCGGCATTGCGGCCGCTTACGGGGTCCACCGCTGATTTTAGCGTTAAATCAGTGGCGTATTCGTTGATCGACCATGCCGGGTTCACACGGGAATCGTCTCGACCCAGTCTCGTTCCGCGTCCGCGAGGAGGTCCGCCATGCCCGTGTCGAACGTGGCGAGCCGACCGCCGCGTTGCGCGGCGAGTCCAAGCAGCACGGCGTCGGTGATTTGGCGATAGCCCTGAATGCGCGAGAGGATGCCGGGAGGCAGCGCCGTGATGGAGTGATCCATCGCCCAGAAGGCATGCGACTCCAGCCGCCGGAGACGGCCCAGCAGTGCTATCGCGTCGAGGACGGCCACGGACCGCTTGACGGCCGACGGGTTGCATGACACGCGCACGAATCCGGCTTCGGTCAGCGGGCAGGTAGCCCAGCCGTGCCCGCGGACGGCGGCGAACCAGGACCTCGCCGCGTTGTGGTGCACGTGGTGGGGCCACGTGAGCGCGATGAGCACGTTGACGTCGAGCAGTCGAGTCACGGCCATTCGTCGAGCGCCCTCTGAACGTCCTCGCTGGTGATCGGTGGTGCATCGGGCGAAACCCGGAAGACCGGCACGCCGTCGTCTTCCAGGTCAACGACGCTGGTCCCTCTGAAGCCTCGCCGAGCCAAGTCCGACACCGCGGTCCCGAGGCTGACGCCGCGCCGGCCAGCCAGCGCTCGCGCGACGGCCAGTACGTCGTCGTCAATCGTCAACGTGGTGCGCATGACGTCATCATAGCATCACATCATCGTCATCGCCCGTCGGGGGTCCTCCAGAACGGCGAGGCGCACTCGGGCCGGCGGCCGGAGTACGCGCTGTTCGGCGACGAGCTTCGGCTGACGCTGTGGGCGAAGCGGGCGGCTGCAGACTGAACTACGGCCGACTCGTGCGCGCGAAGGCGGCGCAGGTAGTCGCCCGTGTAGTCGCGGAGCCTCTCCCGGCTCCCAATAATGGAGCCACCAAGAACAACTGGTAGGATGCCAATATGCCCGCTCGACCCGTCCAGATCTCGATGGATGCGGAGTTCCTGCGCCGCCTCGACGCGGACCCCGAGGTTCGCCAACGGGGCAGGTCGGCGTTCATCCGTCGGCGATCGAGATGTACCTGCACGCCCGACAGCGACGGGAGATCTGCCGCCATTCTTGGCCGTGAACGTCCCGAGTAGGTGCTTTCGAATCCGAAGCTCTCCCTCTTGGCGAGGTGACTACGGAGAGCCCGGTTGACGCGACGTGCCGCCTGGATCTGGTTATGGCGATCGTTCCAGTCGCCCAGACTGTTGGCGATCGAATCGGCGTCGTAGAAGGCTGTCGGCAGTTCGTTTCGTGCTTGCTGCACCAAGTCGACTTTCCGGCTCCGTTCGTGCCGATGACAATCGTCAGTCTCGGGCGGTGGCTGCGTCGAGGCCCTTGGCCCTTCGTGCGGCTGTCGGTCTCGGCCATGCCGGGTACTCGTGGTATTTCGGACTGTCGGCGGGGAACGTCTCCTCGGCGCCGTCCGGCCAGACGCGGGTGACCTGTCCCGTCGCGAGCTCGTGGCGGTCTATCACGCCGGCCGGCGTCTCGGAGATGATGAACCGGTCGTCGTCGCTGGCGTACACGCACGACTTCCCCTGGGCGAAGCACATTTCCCGTGCGTCCTCGGTGACCAGCATGGTCATCGTCCCATCCGCTTCGCCTGTGTCCGTCTTCATCTCGCTCTCCCGGCCGTGACGCCTGTTCCCTGAGACAAGTTGCACAGCAGGCGCTCGCCAGCCTCGACCTCTCTGCATTCTAGAGTACGAAAGCATGGAGGGAACGATGGCGCGTCTGCGTGGGAGATGCGACGAAGCATCGCCTCGGCAAGTTCCCGGAGGCTGATTCGGGGGCGTGCCCCAGCGCGCCGCTGCGCCTAGGCTCCAGCAGTTCGTCGAAGTCCGTCGCACAGCCCTCGGCGACGAACGCCCGCGCCTGGTTGGCGAACCTTCAGAATCGATCCGGTCCCAGGTGTTGACCACCACCGCTTTCGTGCTCGGGGCCACACGTTCTCCTTATCGGTTGTCAACGACGACACGCCCGTGGTTCCGGCAGAATCTGCCCGCAAGCACCAGCCGCACCGGGCGCTGGCCGCTGCCGTGCTGTAAATCGTCCACCGCAAGTGCGAAAGATAGCCGGATGCAAGCGACGCTGACGTGGCTCGACCTGACGGCGAGCGACCGCGACAAGATGCGGCGCGTGCTGGATCTGTTCAAGGAGCAGGGCACGCTCGACGAGATGGGGCTGGGGAGCCTGCGAGACGCGCTGTCGGATGCATTGTTCCCCGGCACCTCCTACATTCAGACCCGGCTGCGGTACGTCCTCTTCGTTCCCTGGATCTACCAGCGGCTGGAGGCCCGGCGGGTCCGGAGCGGCGACGTGGAGCGGGCCGCACGCGCCGCGGAAGTGGACCTGATCGGGCGCCTCGAACAGAACGAGGACGCCAGGGGCATCATCGGCGTGGTCGCTCGCGCGGCGCTCGTTCGGCTGCCGAGCTCCCTCTACTGGGGCCCGCTCACCCGGTGGGGCATTTTCCGGCCCCGGCAGAGCCAGGGGTGGTACCACTCGCACTTCGACGCGCTGGTCGATGGCCGCGGCGTCGTGGGCCGGGCGGACGATCCGGGCGTGATCTGGAGCCAGGATGCGCACTGGCACCCGCGGATGCCGGGGCCGCCGAAGGGATTTCCCGGGGAGGCGTCTTTCGCGTTGACCTACGACGAGGCCGACTTCCTGCGCGGCCGCGTCGAGGAGAGCTGCGCCGGTACGCTGCTCGCATGGCTGGTCCGCAACGGATCCGATCCGCCGGCCGAGGCTGTCTGGGACGATCCGGATGCCCTGCGCGCGCCGGGCAGCGTTCGCGACACCCTGGAGCTGGCGCGGCGGTTCTCGCTGCATGTCGCGGGCATTCCGCTGCTCTACAACCTGCTCGTAGCGGAACGCCGGCGCCAGGTCCTGGACAAGGACGACGGCCAGGCGATCGATGAACTCCACCGGGCACTCGCCGACTGGGCGGCGGCGGAGGCCGACGACAGCCCGTACGAGCCTGACGTGCTCTGGGAGCTGGTCGTGCGCCGCGGCGGACGTCTTCCGCACCACCAACGCGTCTTCATCGAAAGCTGGTCGCGGCGGATCGCCGAGCTGGATCCCGACAGAGTCGCCGGCGACCTTCGGTTGCGGACGTTGGTTGCCGAGCGCGAGCTGCGCCTGAAGGGCGCCCGGGCGCGATTGGCCAACCGGAATCGCCTGGTCGACTGGAGTCCGTGGAGCAACATCCGTCCGATGGACTTCCGCATGGATTTCCGCTGGGTGCGGGTCCGGCAATTCCTGATCGACCTGCATCGAGGATTCGCGGCCTGATGCTTCTGCCGGACTCGCGCACCACCGCCTTCGAGTTGCTCCGGCCGCCCAGCGGGTACCGGCTCGACTTCGCCGTGCTGACCACCTACACCCTCGATCTGGAAGCGCTGCTCGTGCTGCCGCTGTCGGTGCTGGCGCATCCCGACGGCGGCCTGGAGGAGCTGCTGGCCGACCCACCGAGGCTGTACCAGGCGATTCGAGACGCCGGTGACCGCGTGCATGCCTTCGTCGAAGAAAGCCGCATCGGGATTCCGCGCAGCGCGCGACCGCTGTACTCCATGCTCGAGTCGAGCGTGCATCCCGTGCGCGCCCCGAACGGCGGCGCCTTCCATCCCAAAGTGTGGGTGGCCCGGTTCACCGCGGTCGACGAAACGGCGGAGGACCTGCTGCGGGTGGCGATCCTGTCGCGGAACCTGACCTTCGACCGCTCTTGGGACGTCGCGCTGGCGAGCGAGGCCCCGCCGGGGAGCGGGCGCCGCGTGTCCGCGAGCCGTCCGCTGGGTGACTTCCTCCGGGAGCTGCCGCAACTGGCCACGAGCGCGAACCGCGTTCCGCAAGCCGTCGCGGAACGCGTCGAGGCACTCGCCGATCAGGTTGCGCGGACCGCGTTTCCCGCCCCCGACGGCTTCGACTCGCCGATCGAGTTCCATGCACTCGGACTGTCGAGGCGCCGTCGAGCCTGGAGCCCGCCGTCGAGCGGCTATCGCACGCTGGCCCTGGCGCCGTTCGTCAACCAGACCGGGCTTGCCGCGGCCGGCAAGTTGAGCGGCAACGATCGGATACTGGTGAGCCGCCAGGAGGAGCTCGACCAGCTCCCGGAGCACGCGCTCGCCGCATGGAAGGAGATATTCGTCCTGTCGGATACCGCCCAGGGAGAAGCCGAGGATGTTCCGGCCGACACGGACGAGGATGGTGAGCCCGACAAGGCTGGCGCGAACGGGGGCGACTCTGGAACCGGCGCAGATGCTCGCAAGGACGGCGACACGCTAGCGGCCGGCACAAGGGCCCGCCAGGACGGCGACACATCAGCGGCCGGCGCAGATGCTCGCCCGTCGGGGCTGCACGCCAAGATGATCGCGGTGGAGCACGGCTGGGACGCGACCTGGTACGTGGGCTCCGCGAACCTGACCTCGGCCGCGTTCGGCGGCGGCAACGTCGAGATGATGGCTTCGGTCACGGGCAAGAAGGGGCGCAAGGAAGGCGCCAGCGGTTGCGGCATCGATCGCTTCCTCCACGGCGGGTTCCTGAAGTTGTGCGTGCCGTATCAGAGGGTGGAGCCGGAGTCGGAGGACCAGCGCGTGACCGCTGCGCGGGAACGCGTCGAAGCGGCCCGGGATGCCCTCGTGGACGCCGATCTGCGCGTGATCTGCATTCCCGCCCTCGGTGACCTCTGGACGTTGACGATCGACGGCAGTGTGGATCTCCCCGGCGACGATGTCGAGGTCGCAGCCTGGCCCGTCTCCGTCGCCGAGGATCAGGCCCTGCGGCTGGACGAGCCGTTGCGCTGGAGGTTGCCGGTCGCACGCCTGACGGCGTTCATCGCCTTTCGGCTCAGCGTCGCCGTGAGGGGCGTGGACGACATCCGCATCACCCTGCGGCTTCCCGCCGAGGGAATGCCCCCTGACCGCATGCACCACGTGCTCAGGGGCCTGTTGGACAGCCCGGAGAAGTTCCTCCGCTTCCTGCGCGCGCTGCTGGGTGGGCTCGAACAGTTGCCCGCGGCGCTGACGGACGAAGGACAGGGAGCCGGCGCCGCACCCTGGGGCGTCGGCCTCGGCGGCGAGACCCTGCTCGACGACCTCGTCCGTACGGCCTCCAGAGACCCTGATCGCCTGAAGCCGGTCCGGCGTCTCATCGATGACCTGCGGAAGACGGAGGAGGGGCGGCGCATCGTGCCGGACGATCTGCTCGCCGTCTGGACGGCCGTCGAGGAGGCGGTCACCCGGGAGCCACGTTCATGAAGCGACCATCCGTCGAGGCGAGTCTCAAGCCCCTCAAGCCGTTTCAGCGCCGCACCGTCGACCATGCCTTCCACCGGATGTTCGAGGCGCCGGGCGGCACCGGGCGCTTCCTGGTGGCCGACGAGGTGGGTCTCGGCAAGACGCTGGTCGCCCGCGGCATCATCGCCCGCGCCATCGACCACCTCTGGAACCACGTCGAGCGGATCGACATCGTCTACATCTGCAGCAACGGCAGCATCGCGCGGGCCAATCTCCCGAAGCTGCAGGTGGGCGGCGCGGACGAGCGGTCGTTTGCGCTGGCGACGCGGCTCACGATGCTGGCGACGGAGCTGGTGCATCGGGAAGGCGAGTCCGGGCTCGCCGGGAGCAAGTTGAACTTCGTCAGCTTCACGCCCGGCACGTCCCTCAACATCGGGCACTCCACGGGCCAGGGCAGGGAACGGGAGGTACTGTTTCAACTGCTCCATCCGTTGATGGACCGGCATACGGCGCTCATGAATCTCCTGCAGGGAGGGATTACCAGGACGGAAGAGTGGCGCTGGCGGCTGAAGAACAACCCCCGGCTCATCGACGGCACGATACGACGGCGCTTCGACGCGGCGTTCCGCGAGCAGCCGAAATTGGAGGAAAGGCTGCAAGGTCTTCTCGACACCACGTTCCGCCGTTATCACTCCTGGCCGGCCGAAGCCCGGCACGCGCGAGACAGGGTCATCGCCAAGTTGCGCCTCATGCTGGCCGGCGCGTGCGTCAAGGCGCTCGAGCCCGATCTCGTTATCCTCGACGAGTTCCAGCGCTTCAAGTCGCTGCTGGGCACGAAGGGGACCGAACGCGATGCTGCGGCGGATCTGGCGCAGGAGCTGTTCCAGGCCGAAGCGCACGACGGCAAGCGGGTACGCACGCTTCTGCTCTCCGCGACGCCGTACAAGCTCTACACCGCCGATGCGGAGATCGAGCACGAGGACCACTACGAGGACTTCCTGGCCACCACGCGGTTCCTGCTCGGCGACGACGACGCCCGCGTCGAGGAGCTCAAGCAGCAGTTGTCCCGCTTCGGGGGCGCATTGACGCGCGCGGCCGCCGGCGACCCGGGCCAGGCGGCACGCGTCGAGCAGGCGAAGCGCGCGGTCGAGGGCTCCCTGCGCGACGTGATGGCGCGCACCGAGCGTGTCGCCGCCAGCGACGACCGGGATGCGATGGTGTGCGAGGACCGGCGCACCACGCCCGTCACCGCGAGCGACGTGCGGCAGTACCTCGCCGCCGATGCCCTGTTCCGCGCCGTCGGTAACCAGGATCCGATGCCGTTCTGGAAGTCGGCGCCGTACCTCGCGCATTTCATGCACGGCTACAAGTTCCACGAGCTTCTCGTCGAGGCGCTCGGCACGCCCGGTCCGCCGGACAAGATCGTCGATGCGCTCCAGCGACACGATGCGGCGTTTCTGAAAGCGGCGACGATGCGGTCGTGGGGCAGCGTCGACCCCGGGCACGCCAAGCTGCGGGAGCTGGTGGGCGAGTTGATAGACGAGGGGCTGTGGCGCCTGCTGTGGATGCCGCCCACGTTGCCGTACTGGCCGCTGGAGGGACCGTTCGCGGGCAAGGAACACGCAACGAAACGGCTGCTGTTCTCGGCCTGGAACGTGGTGCCGGATGTCGTCAGCGCCGTCCTCAGCTACGAAGCGGAACGGCTGATGATGGGAGGCCGGCTCGACTCCTACGACAACCCCGACGCGCAGCAGCGCCCGCTGCTCAGGCTGACGCAGACAGCGGCCGGCGTCCGATCCCGGCACCGACTCCTCCTGTTGCTGCTGCCGTGCCTGCCGCTGGCGGATCGGGCGCATCCGCTCGCCGCGCCGTCCGGGGAGGATCGCCGGGCGTGGGTGCGCGCCCGGGTCGATGCGCTGCTTGCGGACCCGAGGCTGCCGAACCCGCGGGAGGGGAGCATCGATGATCGGTGGGAATGGGCCGCGCCGCTCCTGCTGGATCCGGGACTGCCCGCCTTCCTGCGGGCGTGGCGTGACGGCGAGCTTTCCGGGGCGTCGGAAAACGAGCCGCTCCCGCAGCCCAATCCGGACGTCTTCGGCGCCTACGTCGACGATCTGCTCGCGGTCGACCTGCAATCGCTCGGTCGACGTCCCCCCGATCTCCCGGAGTTGCTCACGGACCTCGCCCTCGGCTCGCCGGCTATACTCGCGGCCCGCAGCTTGAGCGGCGGGAGCGACGTCGGTGACGACACCCGCCGCTGGCTCGCGGCGCTGATCGCCGATGCGTTCTGGCATCTCTTCAACCGGCCGGCCGTCATCTCGCTGCTTCGCCAGCTCACTGTCGGGACCGCGGCCGTCGGCGGCGAGTCGGCCTACTGGCGGCTGGTGCTGCACTACTGCCGGCAGGGCAACCTGCAGGCGGTGCTCGACGAGCAGTGGCACCTGCTCTGGGAGCAGGACTCGTGGTCCGAGGACGCCAGCGCGGACGAGACCGCCGCCAAGTGCGCGCGGAAGCTCGTCCAGGTGGTGCACCCGGCGCGCGCCCGCGTCCACGCCGAGTTCTTCCGGGCCGAGCAAGGAGCATCCGGCGCCACCGTCGAACGCGACGCCATCCGCGTCCGCACCGTCTTCGCGCTGCGCTTCGGCCACGGCCGCGCGGACGACGGCGAGCAGATCAGCCAGGACGCCGTCCGCGCCGCGTTCAACAGCCCGTTCCGGCCCTTCGTGCTCACCAGCACGTCGATAGGGCAGGAGGGGCTCGATTTCCATCCCTGGTGCCACCGCCTGGTCCACTGGAACCTGCCGGGCAATCCGGTGGATCTGGAGCAGCGCGAAGGCCGGATTCACCGGTACAAGGGCCATGCCGTCCGGCGCAACGTCGCTGCCTCCCACGCTCTCGCCGCCTTCGCGTCGTGGTGTGAGGGCGACGACGTCTGGAGGCTGATGTTCGAGCTGGCCAACCAGGCCGCACGGGACGCCGACGAGAGCGACCTGGTTCCGCACTGGATCGCCCCCGGCGAGCACCGGGTCGAACGCCATGTGCCGCAACTGCCGTACACGGCGGAGGTCGAGGCGTTCGACCGGCTGAAACGGCAGCTTGCGGCCTATCGGGTCGTCTTCGGGCAGCCCCGGCAGGAGGAGCTGGTCACGCTGCTGGACCGAGCTGGCGTCGATGTTTCGAAGCTCAGAGACTGGGCGGTGGACCTTTCACCGCCAGTGTCTTCCGAGTCTCGCTCTTGACGCAACGCGCACGACTCGATCCCGGCGACAGGGCCGACGTCGTCCACCCGTGCGCGTCCTCGACGTCAACACCGTGGTGCCGCGGCCGACGCGCGGGCTTGCGATGTGACCAGCTTCCTGGCTAAGCTGAATCGTCCCGCAGGAGAGAACCGCCGATGCCCGTCGTGAACGTCCACGAAGCCAAGACGCAACTGTCCCGACTGCTGGCGCAGGTGGAGGCGGGCGAGGAGGTCGTCATCGCCCGCCGGGGCGCACCGGTCGCGCGCCTGGTTGCGTGCAAGCCCATGGGGAGGCGACAGCCGGATGTTCTCAAGGACAGGACCGCGCTCCCGGACGCCTTCTCCGATCCGTTGCCGGAAGACGAGTTGAAGCTCTGGGAAGGCGGTTAGCGTCAGCGATGCGGGTACTGTTGGACACGCATGCGTTCGTGTGGTGGGTTGCTGACAGCCGCCGCCTATCCGGAACTGCTCGCGGGACCATCCGGAACGAAAGGAACGACATCCTCGTCAGCGCGGCGTCTGCGTGGGAGATTGCGACCAAGCACCGCCTCGGCAAGTTCCCGGAGGCTGATGCGTTGGCGAGCGACATACGCGCCGCCATCGCCGGCCAGGGCTTCGAGGAAGTGCCTATCGACGTCAGCGATGCCGAACGCGCCGGGCGGCTGAGCGGGCCCCACCGTGACCCCTTCGACCGCATGCTCATCGCCCAGGCGCTGGCGCACGATCTGGCTGTCATCTCGAACGAGAGAGCGTTCGACCGCTACGGCGTCCGCCGGTTGTGGTGAGTCACCCGCATGCTCTTTCACCGTCCACAACCGATGCCGGGAAGACGGCGTCGAGCCTGCGACGCGCCTCGGCCAACAATGGGGCCACTAAGAACATGTGGTAGGATGCCAATATGCCGGTTCGACCCGTCCAGATCTCGATGGATGCGGAGTTCCTGCGCCGCATCGACGCGGACCCCGAGGTTCGCCAACGGGGCCGGTCGGCGTTCATCCGCTCGGCGATCGAGATGTACCTGCGCGCCCGACAGCGACGGGAGATCGATGAGCAGCTCAGGAACGCCTACGGCGGACACGCCGACGAGCTGCTGGAGGAAGTCAGCGACCTGATGGACGCTCAGGAATGGCCGCCAGAGTGAACCGCGGCGAGATCTGGCGTCTGCACCGGCCGCATCCGGACAAGCGCCGCCCGGTCGTGGTCATCAGCCGGTCGTCTCTGATACCGCTCCTGCACACGGTAACCGTGGCTTCGGTGTCGTCCACCTCGCGTGGCGCGCCAACCGAGGTGTCCGTCGGTCTGGAGGAAGGTCTGAAGCAGGCGTCGTGTGTCAACCTGTGCAATCTCTTCACGGTGCCCCGGAGTCAACTCAAGGGCTGCGTCGGCGCCCTTGGTCCGCGCAAGATGCGCCAGTTGTGCCGCGCGCTGGCGATCGCCACCGGATGCGACGCGTAGAGACGCTGTCGGTCGCGGTCGGCGCGGGGACAGGAGCCGCCGATGGCCGTCGTGAACGGCGGCTCGCCGGCGATTCTCGCGGCACGGCAGTCCGAGAGATTGAATTACCAGGGTAATGAACGTCACAATGCTCTGGCGCGGCGCCGGGAGCAGGCACATGGAATCGATCGAATCGAAAATCACGTCACAGGGTCAGGTATCGGTCCCGGCCCGGATCCGCCGCAAGCTGGGATTGACGCCGGGCTCGACCGTCGAGTGGTGCGAGCGAGGGGACGAAGTGGTCGTGCGACGGGCGTCGAAGTACTCGTCGCTGGACATCCACGAAGCCGTGTTCGGCGCACCGCCGGCGCGCAGGAGCGTCGAGGACATGGACGAGGGAGTCCGATCCCACGTGCGGCGCACCCATGCGCGCGATTGACACGAACGTTCTCGTCCGCCTGATCGTGCGCGACGATCCGGAGCAGGTCGCCCGCGCCGAGGCCTTCGTCGATCACGGCGCCTGGATTTCGCTGCCGGTGCTCGTCGAGACCGTATGGGTACTGGAGTCCGTCTACGGGCTGAACCGCCAGCGCATCGGGACGGCGGTGAGCATGCTCGTGGAGCACGATCGCCTCGCCCTGCAGGATGAGGACGTCGTCCGGCGAGCGCACGCGACGTTCGCAAGCGCGCGAGCGGTCGGATTCTCCGATTGCCTGGTCGTCGAGGTCGCCCGCAAGGCGGGACACATTCCGGTGGGCACGTTCGACAGGAAGATGTCGCGCGTGGACGGCGCCCGTTGCTTGTGACACCGACGCTTCAGGACGCCTCCCGTGGCAAGTCTGAACGCGAAGCGAAGCACTCGATGTTCGACACGAGAGACCAGATTCTGAATCAGTTGCGCGCCGGCGAGGACGGCCGCGCCGAGTTCAAGGACGTGCGCCTCGGGAAACGAGGCGTGATCGCCCCCAACACGGAGGAACTGGCGAGCGAGCTGGTGGCGTTCGCCAACGCGGAGGGCGGCGTCGTCTTCCTCGGCGTCGACGACGCCGGCGCCGTGCGCGGGATTGCGGTCGAACGCCTGGTTACGGTCGAGAACTGCATCGTCAACCTCGCTACGAACAACTGCGACCCGCCGATCAGACCGATTCTGCGCAAGGACCTGCTCCCGGACGCCGCGGGCGCGGCCCGGCACGTGTTGTTGGTGGAGGTTGCGCGCGGGCTCTACGTGCATCGAACGTCCGGCGGGCGTTACTACGCGCGGGTCGGCTCCACCAAGCGTGACCTCACGCCGCCGGAGCTCGCCAGACTCTTCCAGCAGCGGGGCCGCGAGTACGTGTTCGACGAGCAGGCAGTGCTCACCGCGACGGTCGACGATCTCAACCGCAACCGGCTGGAAGCGTTCTTCGGCCGCTCGCCGACCATCCCATGGCTCGACCTGTTGCGCAACACGCGGGTCACGGTTCCCGACGAGCACGGCGTGGATCGGCCCACCGTCGCCGGGCTCCTGGTCTTCGGCCGGGAGCCGACCGATCTCCTCGCTTCCGGATCCATCGAAGCCGCGTGTTACCGCGGCGCCCGGCTGTCTTCCGACGACCTGGTCCACGCGGAGCGTCTCGCCGGACCGGTATCCGACCAGATCGACGCCGGGATCGCGTTCGTCGCCCGGTTCACGCAGGCGCCGGCCGACAAACCGTCGAGCGACAGGGCTTCCCACGACCTCGACGTCGTCGACGAGGCGATCGTCAACGCGGTCGCCCACCGCGACTACGCCATCTCGGGCTCGAAGATCCGACTGTTCCTGTTCGCGGATCGGCTGGAGCTCTACAGCCCCGGCAAGCTGCCCAACACCATCACGCTCGACGACATGCCCTATCGCACTTTTACCCGCAACCAGCTTCTGGTGAGCTTCCTGTCTCGAATCCGTAGCAGGCGCACCGGACAGGTGTTTCTCGAATCGCGGGGGGAAGGCGTGCGCAAGATCCTCCGGGACGGCGAGTCACACTCGGGCCGGCGGCCGGAGTACGCGCTGTTCGGTGACGAGCTTCGGCTGACGCTGTGGGCGAAGGGCGCGCCCGCCGACTGACCGAGTACGCCGATCTTCAGCCGGCCGGCCGTAACCGCGCTGCTTCGCCAACTCGCCGCCTTTCCGGCTCCGTTCGTGCCGATGACAATGGTCAGCCTCGGGTGGAGGTTGCGTCGAGGCCCTTGGCCGGCCTTGACTTCTCTGCATTCTAGTGGTGTGTCCCAAGAATGACTTTACACTTGCTGACCTTTTCGAGGATGGCATCGACGGTGGTGCTCCACACGAACGGCTTCGGGTCTGCATTGTGGTGGGACAAGTAGTCCTGGATGGCCGCTACCAGTTCCTGCACGCTGCAGAAGACGCCGCGGCGAAGGCGTTGCTGCGTCAGCTTGCGGAACCAGCTTTCGACGAGGTTGAGCCACGAAGCGCTGGTGGGCGTGAAGTGTAGTTGGAAGCGCGGGCGGGCGGCCAGCCACTTGCGAACCTTCTTGTGCTTGTGGGTCGCGTAGTTGTCCAGGATGACGTGCAACGTGAGGTCGGGCGGGAACGCTTGGTTGAGGTGCCGCAGGAACTTCAAGAATTCCTGGTGCCGATGACGGCCGTGGCATTGGCCGACGACCTCGCCGGTCAGCACGTTCAACGCGGCGAACAACGTCGTCGTGCCATGCCGCTTGTAGTCGTGGGTCATCGTGCCGCGCCGACCCGGCTTCATCGGCAGGCCCGGCTGGGTGCGGTCCAGGGCCTGTATCTGGCTCTTCTCGTCCACGCAAAGCACCACGGCCTTGTCCGGCGGGTTCAGGTAGAGCCCGACGACGTCGGTCAGCTTCTCGACGAAGGCCGGGTCTTTCGACAACTTGAACGTCGTGATGCGGTGCGGCTGCAGGCCGTGCGCGTCCCAGATGCGCTGGACGGTCGAGCGGCTCACGCCGGCTGCCTTGGCCATCGAGCGACAACTCCAGTGGGTGGCGCCCGGCGGCGTCTCGTGCAACGTGGCATGCACGATCTCCTGCACTTGGTAAGCTGTGATCTCGGGCTTGCGTCCGCGGCCTGGACGCACCTCCCCAACCGAATCGAGTCCATCGGTGAGAAAGCGCGCGCGCCAGCTCAACACCGTCGGCCGGCTGATGTCGAGCGTGGTCGCGATGTGAGTATTCGCCGCGCCGTCGCCGGCCATCAGCAAGGCCTTGGCGTGGGTCACGACGCGGTAGGGCGCGGTTGCACTGAGCGCCCACTTGGTCAGCATGTTCCGGTCTGCGCTACTGAGCAGCAGCGGGGCGGCTGGGTTGTTCATGCCCGCAGGTATACTACTCGCCGCACAAACTGTAAAGCTATTTTAGTGACACACCACTAGAGCACGGCTTCTGTTCTCGGCCTGGAACGTGGCGCCGGATGTCGTCAGCGCCGTCCTGAGCCACGAGGCGGAACGACTGATGATGGGAGGCCGGCTCGGCTCCTACGACAACCCCGACGCGCAGCAGCGGCCGCTGCTCAGGCTGACGCAGACAGCGGCCGGCGTTCGGTCCCGGCACCGACTCCTCCTGCTGCTGCTGCCGTGCCTGCCGCTGGCGGATCGGGCGCATCCGCTCGGCGCGCCGCCCGGACAGGATCGCCGGGCATGGGTGCGCGCCCAGGTCGATGCGATGCTTGCGGACCCGAGGCTGCCGAACCCGCAGGCGGGAAACATCGACGATCGGTGGGAATGGGCCGCGCCGCTCCTGCTGGATCCGGAACTGCCCGCCTTCCTGCGGGCGTGGCGTGACGGCGAGCTTGCCGGGGCGTCGGACAACGAATCGCTACCGCAGCCGAATCTTCGGCGCGTACGTCGACGATCTGCTCGCGGTCAACCTCCAATCGCTCGGCCGGCGCCCTCCGGATCCGCGTCCGCACCGTCTTCGCGCTGCGCTTCGGCCACGTCCGCACGGACGACGGCGACTACATCAGCCAGGACGCCGTCCGCGCCGCGTTCAACAGCCCGTTCCGCCCCTTCGTGCTCACCAGCACGTCGATAGGGCAGGAGGGCCTCGACTTCCATCCCTGGTGCCACCGCCTGGTCCACTGGAACCTGCCGGGCAATCCGGTGGATCTGGAGCAGCGCGAAGGCCGGATTCACCGGTACAAGGGCCATGCCGTCCGGCGGAACGTCGCCGCCTCGCACGCTGACGATGCCTTCGCGGCGTGGAGCGCGGGCAAGGACATCTGGAAGCTGATCTTCGAGCTGGCCAACAAGGCTGCGCGCGCCGCTGAGGAAAGCGACCTGGTTCCGCACTGGCTCGCGCCCGGCGACCACCGGGTGGAGCGCCATGTGCCGCAACTGCCGTACACGGCGGAGGTCGAGGCGTTCGACCGGCTGAAGCGGCAGCTCGCCGCCTATCGGGTCGTCTTCGGGCAGCCGCGGCAGGAGGAGCTGGTCACGCTGCTGGATCGCGCTGGCGTCGATGTCGCGAGGTTCAGAGACTGGGCGGTGGATCTGTCGCCGCGGGTGACTCCGAGGTTCCGCTCTTGACGCAGCGAGCACGACTCGCATTCGTACGCCGGGTTCGCCAGGCTGGCCTCCTGTGCTGTTGCGAGTCTCTCAACGGGCTGTTGCGGTCTGCATCGCGGCTTCGCGTTCCGATGGTATCATTTTGTGGTATCAACGTGCCATTGAAGCGCCGCCACCGACGCACTCTCGCGTTGCTCTTTGAGCATCCGACCCCGGCCAACATCCCGTGGAGGGACATCCAGGCGCTGTTCATCGAGTTGGGCGCCGAAGTCAGCGAGCGGCAGGGCTCCCGCGTCGGCGTGCGGTTGTTCGGTGACCGGCGCGTCTTCCACCGTCCACACCCGAGCCCCGACACGGACAAAGGCGCCGTAGCGAGCATCCGCGACTGGCTGAGGCACAACGGAGTGGAACCATGAGAAACACGATGGAGATCGAGGGCTACCGCGCCGTCATTCAATTCGATCCCGACATCGACCTGTTTCGAGGCGAGTTCGTGGGCTTGAACGGTGGCGCGGATTTCTACGCACCGGACGTCGCCGGGCTGCGGCGCGAGGGAGCCGCGTCGCTCAAGGTTTTTCTGGACATGTGCCGGGAAGACGGCGTCGAGCCCCGGCGGCAGTTCTCCGGCAAGTTCCACTTGCGCGTCCCGCCGGAGTTGCACGCGGCCATTGTGGAAGCAGCGGCCGCCGACGGCAAGAGCCTCAACCAGTGGGTCACGGACGAATTGCGTGCCAGCGTCACCGGCGCAGCGTGAAGCGAGTTCCTGCGCCGTCCGCGGCCCGGATCCGATGCAGTTCTGGAAGTTGGCGCCGTATCTCGCGCACTTCATGCACGGCTACAAGTTCCACGATCTCCTCGTCCAGGCGCTCGGCACGGCCGGTCCGCCGGTCCGCCGGACAAGATCGTGGATGCGCTCCAGCGACACGATGCGGCGTTCCTGAGAGTGGCGACGCTGCGGTCGTGGGGCAGCATCGACCCCGGAAACGCCAAGCTGCGGGAGCTGGTCGGGGAGCTGATGGACGAGGGACTGTGGCGGCCTTGACGCAGGCAGTATGACCTGGAAAAATCTAGAGATTCGCCCCTTGGCAGTACGCCGCACTCCCGGACTGATGTCAGTTCGGTCATCAAGAGTGAGGCCGAGCCCCTGGGGCTTTCTTTTTGGGACTTCCATTGCGTGCGCGGTGAATGACTCGTATGGCCAAGGCGGCGATCCTCATTGATGGTGGCTATTTCCTGACGCGCTTGCCCGTTGTCCGGCCTGACGTCGATACAGCGAACGCGAAGGCGGTTGCCGATTCGGTTGGACAACTTGTCCACAGTCACCTCCGGCAGTGCGAATCGGCTTGGATATCGCAGCCATCACGCTGCAGCGCCAAGCCGAGATCGTGGTTCTCGTTGCCGGCGACGCGGATTTCGTTCCCGCGAAGGGATGCAGTTCATTCTCGATCCGCTCTGGCAGAACGTCTCTCGAGATCTGTTTGAACACATCGATGGCTTGAGAAGCGGTTTTCCGAGGCCGCGGCGTTCGCGACAGTAAGAGATGCCGTTTTCCTCGCAACTCCACCTCCTCTGGCGCCGCGCCGCGGGCAACCCGGGCCTCACGCTCCTCTCCCTGCTGACGCTGGCCGTCGCCGTCGGCGCGACCGCCGCGATCTTCACCGTGGTCAACGCGGTGCTCCTGCGGCCGCTGCCGTTCCCGGAATCCGAGCGGCTCGTCCTGCTCAGGCACGCAGCGCCGCAGCTCGGACCGCGCAACGACCTTCCGATGTCGGATGCGCTCCATTTCCTCTACGCCGAGCAGAGCCGCACCCTCGACGGCGTGGCGGGGTTCAGCGACGTGGCGGTCGGCTTCACCGATCCGGACAACGCGCAGCGCGTGCCGGCAGCCAGCGTCACCGCGTCGTTCTTCGACGTGTTGCGGACGGCGCCGCGCCTCGGCCGCCCGTTCACGGCCGAGGAGGACCGGCCGGGCGCCGCGCCGGTGGTCGTGCTCGGCGACGGGTTGTGGAGAAGCCGGTTCGGCGCGATCTCGGCGTCGTGGGCCGGGTCGTGGAGATCGATCGCGAGCGCGTCGAGATCGTGGGGGTCATGCCCCCAGGCTTCGCGTTTCCGGGGCCGGAGACCGCGCTGTGGCGGCCGATGGGCCTCGACCCGGAGCACGTACGGCTGGGCTTTTTCGGGTTGAACGGCGTGGCGCGCATCGCGGACGGCGCGTCGCTGGAGCAGGTGCGGGCGGAGCTCGGCGCCATGCTGTCGAACCTGGAGGAGTTGCTTCCCGACCAGCCCGGCGCGCCGGTCATGGCAAGGGAGTACCGGCCGCTGATCGTGCCTTTCCGGACGTGGGTGGTCGGCGACATCGAGGCGACGTTGTGGATCCTGCTGGGCGCGGTCGGGTTCCTGCTGCTGATCGCTTGCGCCAACGTCGCCAACCTCTTTCTGGTCCGTGCCGAAGCGCGACACGGGGAAGTGGCGATTCGGGCGGCCCTTGGCGAGAGCCGTGGGCGGCTGGTCGCGTCGGTCCTTCTCGAGAGTCTGGTACTGGGTGTGGCGGGCGGCCTTGCGGCGCTGCTCCTGGCGCAAGGGGCGGTGCGGCTGCTGGTCCGCTTCGGCCCGCCGGAGTTGCCGCGGTTCGAGGAGATCTCGATCGACGCCGCCGTCCTGCTGTTCGGTCTCGCCGTGTCGCTCGCGGCCGGCCTGCTCTTCGGTCTGCTACCGGCGTGGCGCGCATGCGCCTTGGCCGCGTCCGGCCACATGACGGCGGGTGCGCGCGGCGCCACGAGCCGGCGGGACCGCCAGCTCGTCCGGCGGGGGCTCGTCGTCGTGCAGCTCGCGCTGGCCCTGACGCTGCTGGTCGGGTCGGGACTGGCCGTGCGCTCGTTCCAGCGGCTGGCGGTGGTCGACCCCGGATTCGATCCCGTCGATGTGCTCACGTTCGCGCTGGCGCTCCCGCCGCGCGACTACGACACGCCCGACTCGCGGCTGGGCTTCTATCGGCAGGTGGTCGACCGCCTGCGCTCCCTGCCCGGCACCGTCGGCGCGGCGGCCTCGTCGACGCTGCCGCTGGACGGGGTACTGAACAGTGGGGGTCACCGCATCGAGGGCCGGCCGCTGGCCGAGGGCGAGGTGCCGCCGATGTTCGCGGTGCGGGTCGTCTCGCCCGGCTACTTCGACGCGATGCGGATCGCTCTTGTCGAAGGGCGGGTGTTCGACCGGCTGGACGAGGAGCGCGATGCACCGGTCGTCATCGTGTCGCGGTCGCTGGCGCGCGCGCAGTGGCCGGGCGAGAGCGCGCTCGGCAAGGGGACCCGCATGGGCACTCCGCCGGAGGCGGAGGGCGAGGCGTGGTCCCGGATCGTCGGCGTGGTGGAAGATGTCCAGGAGACGGCGCTGCATGAAGAGCCGCCGGAAATGGCGTACTACCCGCTGTCTGGCGCGAGCTTCGTCGCGGACGTCCCGTGGCCGATGCGGGTACGTGGTGCGTGCGCCGAACGCCGCGGCGCTCGCCGGCCCGGTCCGGGAGGCGGTGCGCGAGCTCGATGCCGCGCGACCGGTGTTCGGCGTGGAGACGTTGGAGATCCGGGTCGGGCGGGCGCGCGGGACGCAGGCGTTCGTCATGGTCCTGCTCGTCGTCGCGGCCGGACTCGCACTGCTGCTCGGCGTGGTCGGCCTGTACGGCATCGTGTCCTACACGGTCACGCAACGGCGCCGCGAGATCGCCATCCGCATGGCCGTCGGGGCGCAGGTGGTTCACGTACGCCGGCTGGTGCTCGCGGAGGAGGGCGGTCTGGCGCTGGTCGGCGCGACGCTGGGTGTGGGGGCGGCGCTGGTGCTGACCGGGCAGCTTCGGGCGATTCTGTTCGAGACGAGCCCGTTGGACCCCGCTGTCTTCGTGGCCGTGTCGGTGTTTCTGGTCTCGGTGTGTGCTGGCGAGCTGGGTGCCGGCGTGGCGGGCCGTTCAGGTGGAGCCGGTGGCGGCGTTGCGGGTTGAGTAGCCGGTGACGCTGAGTGCGGACGGCGCCTATCTGGTCGGGATGGCATTCCTCGACGCGCTTGAGAAGCTTCCCGAGCGTCCCGAGGCTGTCAGCGGGTTGACGCATGGTGCGGACCCGGATCGTCAGTTCCATAGTCGCGTTGTCGTACGCTCGAGAATGTCCTATCACGTCCGAGCAACCCTCGAACCAAGAGGGTTCACCATTGACAGCCTCCAGCGCATAACGCGGACGACAGCATTGGCGACACTTTGGAGCTGGCGCGGTGGTTCTCGCTCCATGTCGCAGGCGTTTCGTTGCTCTACAATCTGCTCGTCGCGGAACGCTGGCGCGAGGTCCTGGACAAGGACGAGGGCCAAGCGATCAATGCAGCAACACCCATCCGATGGACTTCCGCATGGACTTCCGCTGGGTCCGGGTCCGGCAATTCCTGATCGACCTGCATGGAGGATTCACGGCCTGATGCTCCTGCCGGACTCGCGCACCACCGCCTGCGAGTTGCTCCGGCCGCCCGGCGGGTACCGGCTCGACTTCGCCGTGCTGACCGCCTACACCCTCGATCTGGAAGCGCTGCTCGTGCTGCCGCTGTCGATGCTGCTCGATGTCGGTCGTGGCGGTGCCTGCCGCGGAGTGCAGATTCAGCTGTTGAGGCCCGGCAGCAGCGCGAGGGCCCGAAGAACGAGATCGGGATGCCGAGGCTCACCCGGAACGCCAGACGCAACTCCAGGCACAACACCAGCACCAGGAACACCAGTGCGAACCCCGCAACGCCGTTGCGCAGCATCAACGAGAGTTGGTTGTTCAGGGACTCGGCATCGTTCTCACACCGCGACCGCCACGCCCTCGGGCGGGCGCGCCAAGGCCCACTCGACGTACCGCGTGGCGAGGTCGGCGATCTCAACCGCGCTCTGATCCCCCGTGCGGAAGACCGAGACTAGCATTGTCGGCTCGAAGTCGAACCGGGAGTACTGGTCGGTCTCCTCGAACCCGTCGACGACGATCTCCACGTCGCCCAGCACAAAATGGTTTATTCTAGAGGCGCAGATTTCACCACGGACTGCTGAGGGGTGCGTAGCGAGGGCCAGTAGGGGCACTGTGTCTCGTAGCTGCATGCAGAGGAAGGGCGGAAGCTGTGACGCTCAAGCGTGAGGACTACGGAGCAATTTTACGCGTGTTGGAATCGAAACTGCGGGAAGCCGATCCTGACGCTGTCGACGTCGTACATGGCGTAGCTGATTTCGGGGACAGGGATTTTGCACCAAATGCGGACCTGAAGCGGGTCGTGGTCCGCTATTTGGATGCATTGATAAAGGTTCTTGGTGAACGTTCAGCGGGAGGCAGCGGTCGGATTCTAGACCTCGCGAATCGCTATATCCGCACGGAGCGTGGAGGACCAATCGAAGCCTTGACGGTGGAACTGTCGCCACTTGAACGAGAGTTGCACAATGTGGCCAGCGTTGACCTGGCTAGGCTGCCCGACCGCAGTGAGTTTCTTGCGGAGCTGCGAAGTTTGAGGGACGACATCGAGAAGGGCGACACTGGCGAGGGTAGCGCGCGATGACGCAAGAAGAGAGGCTCTCCTGAAAGAGGTGTGGGTGGGTTGAGGCCGGTCCGCGGGACGGCCGGATAAGGCCCTCGCTTCGCTCGGAGCGCGTTCACCACGCACGGTCGGTCCCGGCCGTCAACCCGCTTCGCGGGTCCTTCACTGCGTTTCGGTCCTCCGGATGACTGCCGCGACCGACCGTGCGGGAAATCGCTTGCGGGCCAGCCGGAAGGCTGGCCCGCAATCTACTGGCTGAGGCGACGTCGGCGCGCCGCTCCGTTGTCGCGGACAACCACCCGCAACGCCCGTACCGGGGTCGCTCGGCTGGGCTTGGCGGGCGCGGTATCGAGCAGCGCAAGCGGTTGCAGAACGCAGGGGCTTCCTGGTCTCATTGGGCGTGTTCCAAGACGACCAGCGAGGAGGAGAGCCCCATGCGTGTGACCACACTACTACGGCGGTTGCTGGGTGTCACCCAGATGCACGTCCGGGATGCACACGTCGCGACCGACGGCCCGTTGTCGGTCTGGGTACGGCCGTCGTGGCGGCGGTCGCGGTGTGGCAGGTGCGGCCGTCGGAGGCCGCGCTACGACCGGCGACCGTTGCGGCAGTGGCGTCACCTTCCGTGGGGACGGACGCCGGTGTGGCTGCAGTATGCGCCGTGGCGGGTGTCGTGCCGGCAGTGCGGCGTGCGGGTGGAGCGGGTGCCGTGGGCGGCCGGCAGCAGCGTGTTCTCGGCGCCGTTCGAAGAGTTGGCGGCGTATCTGGCGCAGGTGACCGACCGGACGACGGTCAGTCGCGCGTTGGGGATTTCCTGGCAGGCGGTCGGGAGCATTGTCGAGCGGGTGGTGTCGCGGCGGCTGGACCCGGAGCGGCTCGCCGGGCTGCGGCGCATCGGCGTCGACGAGTTCAGCTACCGCAAACGGCATCACTATCTGACGGTGGTCGTCGACCACGACAAGCGGCGGGTGGTGTGGGCCGGTCGGGGACGCAGCGCCGAAACGCTGGAGAAGTTCTTCGACCTGCTGGGACCGTCCGGCTGCGAACAGATTGTGTTGGTGACGGCAGACCTGGCCGCGAGTTGGCAGAAAGCGTTGCGGGCAAAGGTGCCGCACGCCGAGGTGGTCTTCGACCGGTTCCATGTGGAACGGCTTGCCGCGGACGCGGTCGACGAGGTCCGGCGGGCGGAGCAACGGCGCCTGGGCGCCAAGGCGGCCAAGACGCTCAAGGGGTCGCGCTTCTGCCTGCTGAAACACCCGGCGCGGCTCAAGCCAGGCGAGAAGCGGCGCCTGGCGGCGCTACGCCGCCAGAATCGTGCCCTCGACCGCGCCTACGAGTTGAAGGAGTACCTGGCGATCATCCTCGAGCAGGCCACGCCGGACGAGGCGCCCGACATGCTCGACCAGTGGCTGGCGTGGGCGGCGCGGTCGCGTCTGGCGCCGTTCGTCAAGCTGGCACGGACGGTCCGCAAGCACGCGGCCGGCATCCTGGCCTACCTCGACACGAAGATGACCAACGGGCCGGTGGAAGGCTTCAACAACAAGCTGCGGGTAATCGCCCGTCGCGCCTACGGCTTCCACTCGCACGGCGCGCTCATCTCAATGCTGTTTCTCTGCTGCGCCGGCATCGAACTGGCCCCGCCCCTACCCACACGCGTTTGAGGAGATTCAGAAGAGATAATTGCACGAATCGAGATCGCTTTTCGTTCCGTGACTAGCGCTAGCGATACCTCCCAGTATTCGACCCTGCTGCCGCCCGCGGTAGGAGCCGGGAAAAAGTACGAGGCCTTTATCCTAGCAAAGGTCGCGGAGCAACTCGTTGCGCAGGAGGGTATGAATCTCACGTTATCTAACGGCAACAAGATTGCGCTGAAGAGATCACATGGACCAATCAACCGAAGGTACCCGCGAATCGACGCCAAGAGGTCTGGCATGACGGTGGCGGAATTGTGGACGGACGTAGAGTTCTTGTCCTGGAGCTACTGGAAGCGACCGAAGACACGACCGTTGACGCACGGGGAATATCACGAACTGGACATCGTGATGGTAGATCCTGGAGTCGACCGGCGCCCGAGCCCCGATGAGATCTGGCTCGGCGTCGAGTGCAAGAACACCACCGGCTACGGGAAAGGCTCACTAAGAGAGATCCTCGGAATTCGAAGAGAGTTGAGTTTGCTTCGACGAGAGGAGGCGCGCACACGGTTTTCCCGTTGGCCGCGTCCTTGGTTGAAGGCAGACCCGCCGTCTTGCCTAGCGGTCTTCTGCACTGAACCAGGAGTTAAGAGGTTTTCTGTCCCCGGCGAGACGTTTGGAATCGAATTTTTCCATGAGGAACTATGCGTGTAAGAGCTGTCGGCCCTAGAACAGTTGGGCAAGCTACCGCGCACCATGGCGTCGCAAGACAGCCGGAAGAGCTGCCATATCTGATTGCCCCGGTCCGTCAGGCGCTCGAAACGCAAATGGGGAACGCAGAGGCGCAGCGGGAGAGGGCAAGGAGATGAAACAAGAGAAAATCACCCTCGCCCAACTCGAGTCCTTCCTCCTGAAGGCCGCCGACATCCTGCGCGGCAAGATGGACGCCTCGGAGTTCAAGGAGTTCATCTTTGGCATGCTGTTCCTGAAGCGGCTGTCCGACGAGTTCGACCGCAAACGCGAGCAGCTCCACAAGGAGACCTTCGCACACCTCAAAGACCGGCCGGATCTCGTCCCCGAGTTGCTCGAAGACAAGACATCCTACGGCGAGACTTTCTTTGTCCCCGTCAGAGCCCGCTGGCACGAGCCCTGGAAAGACGACAACGGCGATCTCGTGCCGGCCCTGAAGGACCTCAAGCACGACATCGGCAACATGCTCAACAAGGCCATCGCGGGGATCGAAGACGAGAACGATGCGCTAGCAGGGGTGCTGAAGAACAACATCGACTTCAACGCGGTGAAGGGCAGGACCAAGATCCCGGACCAGAAGTGGAAAGACCTGCTCGACCACTTCAGCCAGCCGGGGTTCGTCCTCGTTAACGACAACTTCGAGTGTATTCGTTTAACGGGTAATTGTTCAACAAACACGGGCACAAATGGGCTGCGGGCTCTTGAGGCCCGAACGGCGACGATGCTGTGAACGGCATCGGTACTATTGGCGCTTCACCGCTGCGCGTGACGATACCTACCGGGGTCGGGCGCAGTTGAAGCGACCGCCTCGGGGTGCTGGGCTTGCTGTCTCGCCGGTGTAGCGGTGATGCCACCCTCAGGCGGACGGCGGGGGGAGCCCGAAGGCGTCGGGGACAACCGGACCGGTGGCGCGCAACATCGTGGCGAGCAGCGGAGGCAGAGCGAGGTCGCGTTGGCGGGCGGTGCGCACGACGCTGGCCAGCACCTGCT
Source organism: Vicinamibacterales bacterium (assembly GCA_964291605.2). Classification (GTDB taxonomy): domain Bacteria; phylum Acidobacteriota; class Vicinamibacteria; order Vicinamibacterales; family UBA8438; genus WTFV01. The sequence continues at coordinate 811,968 of OZ219745.1, forward strand.
GCGTGTCGGCGCCGTGGCGGGTGCGGTTGCCACCGCACACCTTGCGGGTGACGACGGCGGGCCGGATGGCCTGTTCGGCGCGCCAGTTGGTGGCATCGACCGTCAGGTCCCGCAAGAAGAGGAACACGGCATCGAATTCAGTGGCCAGGTGTCGGGCGAAGCGCTCGGTGTCTTCCAGCGGTGGGGGTGCGTCGACCAGCCGACCGAGCCGGGCCACGAGTCGGCCGCGGAGCGATGCCAGAGCGTGCTCGCTCAGCTCGCCGGCGTTGCAGCGGTCACGCATGGCAAGGCCCGTCTGCAAGACCGCTTGCACCTGCCCGGCCCCAGAGACTGTGGGGATGATCTTCCTGCAGTTCCTTGCAGCGTTGGATCAGGTGATTCAGACACGTTTGGTGCAGCGCAGCGCGGTAGCAGCGATACGACACCCACCCGTCGCGCACGAGCACACCGGCGAAGTCGGCCCCGAGAACCGTGGTGGCATCGGCGAAGCCGCGGCCGGGGCAAATGGCGTAGACCGTCGTCTCCGGCGTGACGAACGCCCAGAGCCAGTGGCTGATGGCGCCCACCCGCCACCCGGTTTCATCCGGCGTGACCACCGGCGCGTTGCGGACCTGCTCGCACAGCGCCGTGTAGGTCGGCACCGCATCGCGAGCTACCCGATGCAGCAGGTGAGCCAAGCCGCCCGGCGTCACCTGCAAGCCGAACGTCGTCCGCAGCACGTGGGCGACCTTCGCCAACGGCACGCCCATCTCGGTGTGCAACTCGACGACCAGCGCGACGACGCCGGGGCCGAGTTGCACGCCGGCCGCCCCCAGCGCATCCGAGGTCTGCAGCGCGTGGCGGCCCTGCACCCGACGCTGACACTGCGAGCAGCGGCCCACTTCGATGTCGAAGCGGCGCACGACCGGGCGCACCTCCGGGATTTCTTCCTGATACTGCGACGCCACCCGGGTCACTTCGACCGACCCGCCGCAGTCGGGACACGCCGTCGGCACCGGCGCTTCCAGGATCTGGTCAACACGTTCCGGGCGCGGGCGACGCGCATGCCGGCCGTAGAGCGCACCCGCCCGACGGCCCGGGCGCCGGCTGCGCCCTTGGGGTCGGTCCTTGGCGAAGGGGGCGGCTTGTCGTTTCCCCGCCCGGCGCGCCGCGGCCAGCTGACGCTTCAGGTCCTCGATCTCCCGCTTCTGACGCTCGTCCTGGCGTCGCAAGCCGTCGATCTGGCGCTTCTGGCGGGCGTTCTCCTGCTGCAACTTGTTGGCGTCGCGCTCGCGCCGCGTCAACTCCTCGCGAAGCCGCTCCACCTCGTCGCGCAGGCGTCCTATCCGTTCGTCGCTGGACAGCCCGTACTCATTGAACACACAAGACTTATGCCATATTTCGCGAAAAAGTACAATCCAAAACTTTGGATCTTGTGTGGCCACCCGCTAACCGAAGACCTTCGAGTTTCCGGACTTGCTCGGCGCCGCCTACGAGTACCTCATCAAGTTCTTCGCCGACAGCGCCGGCAAGAAGGGCGGTGAGTTCTATACGCCTGGGGAGGTCGTCCGCCTGCTCGTCCAGCTCACCCAGCCGGAGGCCGGCAACACCATCTACGATCCTACGGTCGGCTCCGGCGGCTTCCTCATTCAGGCCCACCAGTATGTGGAAGAGCAGGGCCAGAACGCCGACGACCTCGCTCTCTACGGCCAGGACTCCAACGGCACGGTCTGGTCGATATGCATCATGAACATGATCCTCCACAACATTACCCGGTCCACGATCGAGAACGGTGACACGCTGGAGGACCCGCTCGTTCTCGACAACGGCCAGATTCGCAAGTTCGATCGGGTGCTCGCCAACCCGCCGTTCTCGCAGAACTACAACCGCGCCGGCATGAAGTTCACCAGTCGCTTCCGCGAGTGGTGCCCAGAGTCCGGCAAGAAGGCGGATCTCATGTTCGTGCAGCACATGCTCGCTAGCCTCAAGCCCAACGGCCGGATGGCGACGATCATGCCGCACGGCGTGCTGTTCCGCGGTGGTAAGGAAAAGCTCATCCGCGAGCTGTTCATCAACGACGACTGCATAGAGGCCATCATCAGCCTGCCGCCCGGCCTCTTCTACGGCACGGGCATCCCCGCCTGCGTGCTGGTCTGCAACAAGAACAAGCCCGACGCGCTCAAGGACAAGGTCCTCTTCATCAACGCCGATCGCGAATACGCAGAGGGCAAGAACCAGAACCGGCTTCGCCCCGAGGACATCGAGAAGATCGATTCCGTCTTTACCCGCAAGCGCGAGCTGCCCAAGTACTCGCGCCTCGTGCCGAAGTCCGAGATCGTGGAGACCCACGACTACAACCTCAACATCCGCCGCTACGTGGACAACACGCCCGACCCCGAGCCGGAGGATGTCCAGGCGCACCTCATCGGCGGAATCCCCAAGGTGGAAGTCGCCACTCTCACGGACGACCTCGCCAAGTTCGGGGTTACCCCGGATTCGCTCTTCGAGCCCGAGCGTCCTGGCTACCTCGCATTTCGCGAGTCCATCGACACCAAGTCCGCCATCAGGGCCACGTTCGAAGCGGCCCCGGCGCTGCTGGGCATTCTCACTCGGCACCACGATGCCCTCGAGTCCTGGTGGGCGGTCGCCAGGGGCGACTTCGCCCAACTCCAGCATGCGGGCAACGGCGGCAAGAAGGTGCCCGAAGTCCGCTACGAGCTGCTCACCACCCTCAAGGCCAAGCTCGTGCCGCTGGCGGTGCTCGACGAGTTCAAGGGTGCGGGCGTCTTCGTCAACTGGTGGCAGAAAATCCGCTACGACCTCAAGACGATCGTCTCCACCGGCTGGCACCACACGCTAATCCCCGATGAATACCTCATCGCCGAGTACTTCCAGGCCGAGGCCGACGCCATCGAGGCGCTCGAGGCGTCCATTGGCGAAGCCCAGGGCGAGCTGTCCGAATCCGTCGAGACCGCCCAGGAGGTCAGCGGCTACGAGCCGGGCGAGGACGAGAAGGTCACCGCTGCCGTCATCAAGAAGGCTGTCAAAGCGCTCATCGACGACCTGAAAGACACCACCGGCGCCTCCGCTAGGGAGGAGCTCAAGAAGCTCACCGACCAGGACAAGGCCATCAGGGTGATCGAGAACCGCATCAAGGACGCCAAGGCGACGCTCAATGAAAGGGTTGCAGAGTTGGAGTTCAAGCTCGAACTCAAGCGCCTCGGGGCCGACGACTTCAGGGGCGAGACCCAGTCGATGGTCGCGCAGGCCGATGCCCGTCTCGCCGAGCTGGACCCGAAGAAGAGGAACGACAGGAAGACCGTTGCGGCGCTCGACAAGGATAAGGAGGCGCTGAGCGCCCGCCTAGCCCGGACTGACGCGGTGCTCAAGGCGATCGGCGGCCAGATCAGCGAGGTCAATGCCCGCCGGCTGATCCTCAAGAAGATCTACGATATCGCCTGCGCCGAGCTCGACCGCTACCTCAACGAGGAGAATCGGGTGCTAGTGCGGGCTGTCGAGAATCTGTGGGAGAAGTACGCCGTGTCTCGGCGCGCCCTTGAGGCGGTACGCGCTGAGGCGATACGCACGCTGGACAGTTTCTTAGAGGGCCTAAGGTATGTCTGAAAGCTCAGTGCCATTCCGCCATCCTTGGCCTGAGGGAGTGTTCAAGGAGGTGGGCTCCGTCACGGTTGGGGGCACACCGAGCACCAGCGTCCCCGAATACTGGGGTGGAGCCATCCCCTGGATGGCGTCGGGAGATGTCCACGGTCGGGTTATCGACGACGTGCCGACGCGCATTTCGGGACTGGGGCTACGTCACTCTAGTGCCATGATGGTTGATCCTCCGTCTGTAGCCGTGGCGCTGGCCGGCCAGGGCAGGACTCGCGGGACCGCTGCCTACGTCCGGTGTGCTCTCTGCACTAACCAGTCAGTCGCTTTGCTAAAAGGAAATCCCGGCGAGTTGGATACTGAGTATCTGCTACACAACTTGAGTTTCCGCTACTCGGAGCTGCGATCCCGCTCCGCTGGCGGCGGAAGAGCCGGGCTGACCAAGACCATTCTTGGCCAGTTGCCGCTGCCGTTGCCTGCCGTGCGCGAACAATCCAAGATCGCCGAGGTGCTTTCGACGATTGATCGAGCCATCGAGCAGACCGAGGCACTCATCGCCAAACAGCAGCGCATCAAGACCGGCCTGATGCAGGATCTGCTCACCCGCGGCATCGACGAGCACGGCAACCTCCGCTCCGAACAGACCCACGAGTTCAAGGACTCCCCGCTCGGGCGGATTCCGGTGGAGTGGAAAAGTGCACCCTTGGCGGTGTTTGTTCCTTCGGCGGAGTACGGAATTTCAACATCGCTCGGCGAATCGGGTTATGCCGTGTTGCGAATGAACAATCTGCTCGATGGTGAAGCCGATCTATCTGACCTCAAGTTCACTGATTCCCCGGTGCCCGGGCACTTGTGGCTGAGGGATGGTGATGTGCTCTTCAATCGAACCAATAGCTGGGAGCATGTCGGCCGAACCGGCATCTGGCGAGGCCAGCTCCAGAGCGCAACCTTTGCGTCGTACCTCGTGCGCCTGAACCCGCATCCGGAGAGACTACTACCCGAAATGCTGAATCTGTGGCTGAACTGGAATCGGATTCAGATCGCTATGCGCCGACAAGCCACGCCGGCAGTCCAGCAAGTGAACATCAATCCGACGAATCTCCGTTCGATCCCGGCCGCGTTCCCGAGGGACTTGGATGAGCAGACGGCGATTACGGTTCGCATCTCGGCTGTGAGGGAGGTCTTCAATGCCTACCGGGCGCACCGCTGCAAACTCAAGTCCATGAAGGCCGGTCTTCTGCAGGACCTCTTGACGGGGAATCGCCGCGTGACAGCGCTGCTTGAACAGCGGAAAGAGGTCACAACATGAGGCGCTGCACCGGAAACGGAGGTCAGGCAGATGTGGCTCCGTGAACTACAGATCCGCAACTTCCGAAAGATCGACGCGCTGACAGTGACTTTTCCGCGCGGTCTGACGGTGTTGGTTGGGGAGAACAACTCAGGCAAAACGACGATCATCGATGCACTGCGTCTCATGTTGTTCTCTAGCCGGGATTTCGATTCCCTCCGGCTAACGGAGGACGACTTCCGAGCCGGAACCGGACACGCACCGATCGAGATCTCCTGCAGGTTTACCGGACTTGAGGATGAGGACGAAGTCCACTTCCAAGAGTGCCTTGTCGACATCGGTGATGGCAAGTTCGAGATGCAGGTCAGTGCCCGCGTAGAATTCAACGAGACGACGAATCGGTGTAACGTGGCGATGTGGGGCGGCGAGACCGAAGGGGGCTCTCTTCCGTCGAACCATTACGATCGACTTGCGACGATCTACTTGCAGCCGTTGCGTGATCCCGAACGCGGCCTGCGGCCTGGACAGCATTCCCAGGTGTCCCGCCTAATCGACTGCCTGACCGGGGAAGATCAGCGCGCAGACTTTGAAACACTTGCCAAGGATGCAAATGAGAAGATCCGCGGATTGAAGCCAGTCGAAGACGCAAGGGGCGACATCAATGCGCAGATGGCAGCTATCGCAGGTAGTGAACTGACCCAGAAGACGGAGCTGATCTTTACCGACCCAACTTTCCGTCGCATCATCGCAGGGCTACAGCCAGAGATTGAAGGACTCCCGTTTGCCCTCAATGGGCTCGGCTACAACAACTTGATCTTCACATCGGCGACTTTGGGCACGCTCCGGCGGAGTCCACAGTTCTCATTCCGTTCAATCCTGGTCGAGGAACCTGAAGCGCACCTGCATCCGCAGTTGCAGATGCTCCTTCTCAAGCATTTGGTTGATGTCGCCAGCAATCACGAAGGCAGCGCAGTACAGGTCATCGCAAGCAGCCACTCTCCTATCCTGGCGAGTCAGGCCCCGGTCGACTCGGTGGTGTCCGTTCATGAGGTTGATGGCAAAGTCAGCGCAGTCTCGGTCTGTTCTATTTCGATTGACGATAAAGTCAAGAAGAAGCTGCAGCGGTATCTCGATGCGACCCGCGGCGAATTGTTTTTCGCCCGACGCATCTTGATGGTGGAGGGAATCGCGGAGGCACTCCTATTGCCTGTGCTGGCCAAGATCGCAGGTGGCAACCTGAAGGAGTCGGCGGTAACGGTGCTGAATGCGGATGGGATCAACTTCAACGCGTTCATTCCATTGTTTGGAACGAACCGGCTTGGTGTGCCGGTCGTCATTCTCACAGACGGTGACGCGAAGGAGATCGGTGGAGAGGTGTCGGCCACTGCGTCACACCTGAGAGAGCAAGCAGCCGGTATTCCTCAATTTGAATGTCGAGATGTCGGAGATAACTTTCGAGCACGAGCTTGCTCGATCGGAAGTCTTCGTTTACGGGGTGATTCGTCAATAGAGACGGGCATGGAATGGCCTGGAGCGTCGAAGGTCGGGCGACGCGGAGGGTTTCCTTTGGCTGGCGTCGCGTCTTGTGCGGGAGTTCGTAGTGGCTGCGCTGTTACTCACGCCGCAGCCGGAAGCCGAGGACGGATCCAGGCATCGGACTGTTGCGCGTTGGGGGCAGCGTTTCGGCATTTCGCCCGGCGCGGCAGTCAGCCGCGGGTCGGTCGCGCGTCAATGCGCTCGTTGCGGTGCTGCAGTGGACGCGGACGGCGGCGGCAGGCCGAATACGTCGGGGACGATGGGCTCGGGGGCGCGCAACATCGTGGCGAACAGCGCCGGCAGGTCGACGTTGCGTTGGCGTGCGGTACGTACGACGCTGGCGAGGACCTGCTGGGTGTCGGCGCCCTTTCGGGTGCGGTTGCCGCCGCACACCTTGCGGATGACGACGGCGGGCCGGATGGCTTGTTCGGCGCGCCAGTTGGTGGCGTCGACCGCCGGGTCCCACAGGAAGGTGAAGAGGGCGCCGAATTCGACGGCCAGGTGCGCAGCGAAGCGCTCGGCGTCGTCGTGCGGCGGCGGGTTGTCGATCAGCCGGCTGAGCTGGGCGAGCAGTCGGCCGCGGACGGTAGCCAAACCGTGGTCGCTGATACCACCGGCGTTGCGCCGGTCGCGTAGCGCGAGGGCGGCCTGCAAGGTGTCCTGCACCTGGCCGGCCCATCCGCAGTGGGGATGATCCTCGAGCAGCTCCTCACAGCGTCGTAGCAGGTGCTGTAGACAAGATTGGTGCTCGCCGTGGGTGTAGCTGCGGTAGACCACCCAGCCGTCGCGCACGAGCACGCCGTCGAAGTCGGCTCCCAGGACCGCTTGCGCGTCGTCGAATCCGCGGCCCGCGCAGATGGCGTAGACGGTCGTCGTCGGGGTGACGGCGGCCCACAACCAGTGGCCGATGCCGTCGACGCGCCAACCGGTCTCATCGACCGTGACCACGGGCGCGTTGCGGACCTGCTCGCGCAACCGCTCGTAGGCTGGCCGCGCGTCGCGGGCCGCACGATGCAGCAGATGCACGAGGCCTCCCGGCGTCACCTGCAGGCCGAAGCGGGTCTGCAGCAGGTCGGCGACCTTGGCCAGGGGCAGGCCGCCGCGCGTGTGCAACTCGGCGACCAGCGCGACCACGCCGGGGCCGAGCTGTACGCGGGCCGCCCCCAACGCGTCGGAGGTCTGCAGCGGGTGGCGACCCTGGATACGCCGCCGACACTGCGAGCAGTGGCCGACCTCGATGTCGAAGCGGCGCACCACGGGGCGCACCGGGGGCAGGTCTTCCTGATACTGCGCCGCCGCGCCGGTCACGTCGACCGTGCCGCCGCAGTCCGGGCACTTCGTCGGCACCGGCGCCGCCAAGGCCTCGTCGACGTGCGCCGGGCACGCCCGGCGTCCCTGCTGGCCGTAGCGCGTGCCGGGCCGCCGGCCGGGACGACCGCCGCGACCCTGCGGCCGCTTCTTGGCGAAGGGTGCGGCTTGCCGGCGTCCCGCGCGGCGCTCGGTCGCCAACTGCTGTTTCAGGTGCTCGTTCTCGTGCTCCAGCCGCTCGATCCGACGCTGCAAGCCGTCGTTCTGACGCTGCACGCGGCCGTTCTCGCGGTGCACGTCCTTGCGGCGCGCCAGTTCGTCACGCAGTCGCGCGATCTCTCGGTCCTGTTGCTCGATGACAACGTCCCGCGGATCCTGCTCCGGCGGACCTTTGTCCAGAACGGCGCGGATGCGGCGCAACAGGCTCACGCCACTTTTCTATCGGCACGGCGCACAAAACCTTTACCCCAACACGCGGATTTCCCGCCGGGGACCCGGTAAATGAAGACGATCGGAAGTGCTGCTTCCGCACATGGTGTCTGCGCTCAAAGAGCTACATCCCAACGTCGGAGCAACGCTCGAATCCAAGCTCGCGGCGCTGGCGACTCTGGAGGAGAAGGCTACCATATTCTTGAAGGTGTTCGTGGAGAAGCCGGTCTCGAAAGGCCGGTTTGCGCAGGAACTCGCCGGGATCCTGCTGGAGTGTAACCTCAGGGCCAGCGCCGTACCCGATTACATACGCAACGCGCTCGGGCATCTGGGTGTTCTCAGTGAGCCGTTGAACGATGGCCAGGCCTGATCAACTGCGGGAGGCGATCCTTGCGCAGAACCCGACGGACCAGCAGAGGGAGGCCATCTTTGCTGATGAGTTGGAGTTTCTCTTGCGCGCAGCTCCGGGAAGCGGAAAGACCTGGACATCATGTCGACGCTTTATCTGGAGAGCGGCCAACTGGCCTCAGCCTGTCGGCGGGCTAGCCCTCCTGTCGTTCACAAACGCTGCCATCCGGGAGTTCAAGACCGCCACGATCAGCGTAGGGGGAAGAGGCCTCCTCTCCGATCCGAACTACGTCGTTACGTTTGACTCATTCGTTGAACGTTACATTCTCGCACCGTTTGGTCATCTGCTCACCGGCGCGGACAAACGGCCAATGCTATTTCGAGGCCCACGCCCGGGCGACTGGACCAATACGCAACTGAAGGTGTGGAGGGACGGCAAGAGCGGCCGGAAGATTCCCGTTCCGGCATGGGAAGTCATTCCGTATCCGGATGGCACCAAGCTCCGCTTCAAGTCGTCATCCGCTTTTGGGAATCAGCCCATCGCCGGCGCGGCTGAGCCTGTCTACAAACTGCTGTCTCTGGGTTTCTACACCCATGCGCAGCGCATATTTTGGGCGCGCAAGCTCCTGATCAGGAGACCGCACATCGCAGAGCTGCTCGCCGCGCGCTTCCCCGAGACCATAGTCGATGAGGCGCAGGATACGAATGCCTGGCTCTTGATTCTCTTAAACCTCCTGCGTGACAAGGGCGCAAAGATCACTCTAATCGGTGACCCGGACCAGTGTATCTTCGAGTTCAGTATGGCGGATGCGACTTCGTTGCCCAACCTGAAGACGAAGTGGTCAATTCCGGAGAAACTTCTGAGTCAGTCGTTCCGTTGCAACAATCAGATTGCCGCGGCCGTCCGTCACGTGGGCGGGAACGCATATTTCACCGGAGCTGGTGATGGAGCGAGCGAGTGGCACGGGGGGTTTGTGGTTGAAGAGTCATCAAAGACATTTTTCGATAGCCTAACAGCATTCCAACGTCTCGCAGGCCAAGCTGGAGTGAGCATCAACGCTTCTGCCGTCGTCTGCCGAGCGCATGTGCAACTGGAATCACTGCGTGGCAAGGTAAATTATGCCAATCTCAGGGGCAAGGCGAAGGACTTGGCTACGGCTGCGTTCCTTCGTGATTCCCGATACGATTACCGCGGTGCGTCTCAAACCGTCGAACGTATTGTGCGGGAACTGACAGGTGACGAGCCTCTGTGGGAGCGTATCGATGCCGACCCGATGTCACGCGAGCGCGCCGCTGTGGCATTGGCGATTTGGAAGTTCGTCAAGAGCCGGGAGCGACTATCACCGGTATCTCAGCTTGGCGACACATGGATTTCTTCCATGCGGGCGCAGTTGGCAAGCTTGATCGAAGAAATCGGCTTGCGAAGCGAAGCGAAGCTCGGGCAGCACATCAAGGCGACCGGGCTCTCGGCTGCTCAGAAGGCTCGGCCGCTTTTCGAATCGGTCCCTGGGTTCCCGGCAGTGCGGCACGACACGATTCACCAGGTGAAGGGCGAGAGTATCGACGCCGTGCTGGTCGTCGGCAGCACAAGATTCTGGAACTCCGTGGTGGCGGCGGTACAGAATGGCGACAACACGGAAGATCGACGGTTGGCGTATGTGGCCATGACGCGAGCTCGCCACCTGCTTGTCGTCGGGTTACCGAAGGGGCACTATGACAAGCACTCGAAGACCTGGGTGGACTGGGGCTTCAGGGTGGCGACGTGATGGATGGGTGAACAGGACCGTATGAGCAACAAGTTGTTTCAGGACTAGAGCATGAAGGCAACGCTACCACAGGACATCAGGCTGAACGAACGTCATCACGTCGAGAAGCCACTGCTCGACCAGCTCGCGGGCTTGGGCTGGGAGGTCATCGACCTGACGGATATAAGGCAGACCCCGGCCGACAGCCATCGGGAAAGTTTCACCGAGGTCGTGATGACGCCGGTGCTGCGCGAGCGGCTCAAGGTCGTCAACCCCTGGCTCGAAGACGATCAGGTCGAAGAGGTCGTCAAGCAGCTCACCGGGAGCTTTCCGAGCAGCGGTTTGCTGGAGAACAACAAGCACCTGTTCCAGCTCCTGCTCGAGAACACCAGCGTCAGCGAGAACCGTCAGAGCGGCGAGAGGAGCCCGACGGTGCGCTTCGCGGACTTTGCGACGCGCGACAACAACCGCTTCATTGCGGTCTGCCAGTTCAAGGTCCGCGTCCTCGGCACTGAGCACCATATTATTCCCGATGTCGTGCTGTTTCTCAACGGCCTGCCAGTGGTGGTGATCGAGTGCAAGTCGCCCAAGGTCAAGGACGCAATTCCCGAAGCGATCGATCAGCTTCTCCGCTACAGCGACCAGCGCGGGGCCGAGGGGGAAGGGAATGCGCCGCTCTTCTACTACAACCAGTTCGTGGTGGCGACCTGCCGGCAGGAAGCCAAGTTCGGTACCATCACCACGCACACGGAAAGGTACTTCTACCGCTGGGCCGACCCGTATCCACGAACCGTGGACGACCTGGACCACGGCTCAGGCAGCCCGAACGACCAGCAGCGTCTCGTCGCCGGCATGCTCGACCGGGACAATCTGCTCGACTTGATTCGGACCTTCACGCTGTTCTCGACGAATGACAAGGGCCAGACAATCAAGATCGTCGGCCGCTACCAACAGTTCCGCGCGGTGAAGCTGGCGGTGAAGCGGCTAATCGAAGGCCGTAATCCCCGTGAGCGCAGCGGAATCATCTGGCACACGCAGGGCTCCGGCAAGTCCCTCACCATGATGTTCATGGTTCGGGAGATGTACCGTCACGCGCAGCTCTCGAACTGGAAGGTCGTCTTCATTACCGATCGCACCCAATTGGAACAGCAGCTCTCCGAGACCAGTCGGAGCATCGGCTTCACGGTGAAGCTGGCCGACAGCATCAGGGCGCTCAAGCAACTGCTCAGCGCCGACACCTCCGACCTGGTGATGGCGATGATCCACAAGTTCCGCGAGGCGGACCTGACCGAGACGTTCCCGGAGCTGAACGCCAGCCCCAACATCCTCGTCATGACCGACGAGGCCCACCGATCGCAGTACAAACTGCTCGGGGCCAACCTCGACAAGGGCATCCCCGACGCCGCCAAGATCGGCTACACGGGCACGCCGGTCGACAAGACCGAGCGGGTCTTCGGCGACTACATCGACAAGTACACGATGCGCCAGTCCATCGAGGACGGCGTGACGCTGGAGATCGTCTACGAGGGCCGCACACACAACGCGGAGGTCCCCGATCAGAGAGGGATGGACGCGGCGTTCGAGGACGTGTTCAGCGAGTATAAACTCCAGCAGCGTCTGGACATCCTCGGGTACGGATCTCGCGACGCCTATCTCGAGGCAGAGCCCACCATCGAAGCCAAGGCCAGGGACATGGTAGAGCACTACCTCGCGCATGTGTTTCCAAACGGCTACAAGGCGCAGGTGGTCGCGACCTCACGCGAGGCCGCCGTGCGCTACAAGACGCACGTGGACGCCGCGCTCGTGGCGGCGGTCACAGAGCTGGAGCAGGCCGAGACGAACAGGCTGGAACTGGACCGCCTCAGGGCGATGAAGACGGACGTCGTGATCTCGCCACGCCACAACGACCTGCCCCACCTCAAAGAGTATTCCGACTCATCACGGCACCGGACCAGCATCAAGAGCTTCAAACTGGCGTTCGGCGGTGAAGAAGACGGTGTCAGCGGCGACCTGGGGATTCTCATCGTCAACAACATGCTGCTTACCGGCTTCGATGCGCCGGTCGAGCAGGTGATGTATCTTGACAAGGTCGTGATTGCCCACAACCTGCTGCAGGCCATCGCCCGTGTGAACCGCGTGAGCGGCGAATCCAAGGACAAGGGGTTCGTCGTGGACTACGTCGGCATTGGCCACCATCTCAAGAAAGCGATCGACATCTACGACGAGCGCGAGCGGAAGGAGATCATCGACGCTCTGAGCTTTCCCGATGAGGAGTTGCGGGAACTCAAGGAAGCCCACGCCAGCGTGATGGCCCTGCTCCAAAAGCACGGACTGACGGGCATGAGCGATCACGACGCCTTCTACGATGTGTTCTACGACGAGGACCTGCGCTTTGACTTCATGCTGGCGTTCAAGCGGCTGACCAAGGCGCTCAATCTCCTGTTCCCGGCCCGCCAGGCCCTCGAGTTCATGGACGACTACAAGGCGCTCGCCGAGATAAATGTGCTCGCCGGAAAACACTTCCGCGACCAGCGTCTGAGCATGAAAGGGATCCCGGCGAAGCTTCGTGTGATCACGGATGCCCACCTCGAATCCCGGGGCATTGATATCAAAGTCCCGCCGATCTCGATCCTTGACGAGGATTTCGAGAAGGGTGTGGGCGAGCACCGTCGGACAAAGACCAAGGCGGCCGAGATCGAGCACGCGATACGCCACCATCTCGACGTAGACCTGGAAGACGATCCGGACCTGCGAGCCTCCTTCGCCGAAGCCCTGGCGGTCATCTTTGAGCAATTCCGCGACAACTGGAACAAGATCTACGAAGAACTAGAGAAGCTGAGGACGCGCATTATCAACGCCAGTAACGAGCCAACATACGGATTGCATCGAAAAAAGCAAATGCCATTCTTTCGAATGTTTCAGCGTGAACTGTTCGGTGCGGATAAGCCGACAGTGGATCCGTCTCAGGTGGTTGAGGGGCATACTGTCCATGGAATCGACGATGAAGACCGAATCAGCTATCTCGTAGACTTGACACAGCAAACTACTCTCGTCATTGAGAGAGAGCTGAAATTGGCAGGATTCTGGGAGAGCATTCCGGCCCGCAACAAGCTGAAAGCAGAGATCCAACAGACCTTGCTCGCGCCTGAGTTTGACAAACTGCCCAACCTCATCAAGAATCGTGTGCACATCATTAGCCGAGTTATGGAAATCGCTGAGAGAAACAACGACATCATTCTTTTCGCGGAGTAGTGACGTGGACATTATCTACTCGGTAAAAAGATCTTCGAAACGGAGGAAGGTTACGATCACTATCGAGCGTGACAGAAAGGTTGTTGTGCACGCTCCGAATCATGCGTCCGATGAAGCAATTGTGCGGATAGTCGAAGCGAAGCGGCAGTGGATTTACGAGAAAACACGGCATACGCAAAAGAACACGGAGCGCCCTCATCCACCTGGCAAAGAGCTCGTTAGTGGTGAGTCCGCGCTATATCTTGGGCGGAGCTACCGTATCGAAGTGGTGGACAAAGAGACGGAGTGTATTCGGTTTGATCGACGCTTTCTGATTCCGGCATCGCTTGCGCCGCGCAAGAAGGGCGCCATGCGTGGGTGGTACATCGCTCGTGCAAAGGAGCGAATTCTACCTCGCGTTGTGAAGCGGGCTCGAGAGCTTGGCGTATCCTTCGGGCAGGCACGCATCGTTGATAGTCGATATCGGTGGGGCTCATGCACAGTTCGTGACAATATCAACCTGAACTGGCGGTTGATTAAAGCGCCAATGTTTGTGATCGATTACGTTATCGCCCACGAACTCGCCCATCTTTTGGAGCCCAACCATACGCCGCGGTTCTGGAACATCGTGAAGACACAGGTACCCACCATGGACAGAGCGCGCGTCTGGCTAAGGGAGCATGGTCCAATCCTCGAGGAAGAGGTTTAGCCGTAACGAGGCGGATGCATTGAGCGACGGCGAGGAAGAGCTCGCCACCGCCCCCTGGCCTGGCAATGGCGGTTGGGGGGGTGGGTAGGCGTCCTCGAAATCATGACCGGAACGACCGAACTGGCGTTCAGAACCACACATCGTGGGCTTCGCGTGGAACTGGGCACCGGGGTGGATGGCGGTGAATGCCGCTACCTCATCGGCAACAACCCCTCCCGCTCAACCCACGCCCCACCCTGCATCACCCGGTCAATGGCGAGCGTATTCCGAATATCCTCCAGCGGATCCGCATCCAGCACCACCAGGTCCGCAATCTTCCCCGCCTCCAGCGTCCCGAACTCGGCCTCCCCGACCGGCGGGGTCACGCTGGCGCTGGTGGCCGTGGCGGCGACGATGGCCTCCATCGGCGTCAGGCCGGCCTCCACGTAGAGCTCCAACTCGTGGTGGGTGCCCCAGCCCATCGGGACGTTGGCGGTGCCGCTGTCGGTGCCGAGGGCGACGCGGACGCCGGCGTCGTGCATGGTCTTGACGAAGTGCTGCAATTGCCGGAACGCCGCCTTGCGGGTCGCGAAGTCGTCGGCCTCGACCACCTCGGCCCGCGCCTCGGGGTCGCTCCACCGTTCCAGCGCCTGCGGGTTCATGGCCGCGCGCAGGTCGGGGTCATCCAGCAGCTCTGGGTTTTCTGCGAAGTGCCAGTTGTTCTGGACGATCGACAGCGTCGGCGTGAACGAGACGTTGTTGTCCAGGCACATCCGGATGAACTCGGCCGAGGGCGCGGGGTCGTCCATCGGCGTGCCGCTGCCGGGGCCGAAGGTGCGCACGGTGGTGTGGAGGAAGTCGCTGAGGCCGGCCTCGACCAACTGGCGGCCGTCGGCCTCCTCGTCGATGTGGGCGACGGGGACGAGATCGTTGGCGATGGCCTCCTCCACGATGGCGGTGCGCATCTCGGGCGTGATCTTCAGGCCCGGCTCCGGCATCTCGTTGACCCACATCTTGACGAAGTGGACCCCCTGGCCGGCCAGGGCGCGGACCATCTGGCGCGCCTCGTCCGTCGAGGTGGGCTGCTGCGCGCCGGCGTTGAAGCCGCCCGGGTGCGAGAAGCCGCGGCCGGCGGTGAACATGCGCGGCGTGTCGGGGCGGCCGGCGTGGGCCTCGAGCATCAGCGCCGTCTGCTCGGGGTTGTCGGTGCCGATGCTGCGCGCGGTGGTGACGCCGAAGTAGAGCTGCGTCCGCAGCATCTCCAGGGCCGCGTCCGCGTCGCCCCCGTAGTGGTTGTGCATGTCCACCAGCCCGGGGATGACGGTCTGGCCGGCGGCGTCGACGATCTCCGCGCCCGCGGGAATCCCGGTGGTCTCGCGCGGCCCGGCGTCGACGATGCGGTCGTCGCGGATGACGATCACCGAATCCGGAATCGGGTCCCCGCCCGTGCCGTCGATGAGCTGGGCGCCGACGATGGCCATACCGCCCGGCTCGGCGGGCGGCGGCGGGCTGCCCGCGCAGGCGGCCAGGGCGGCGACGGCGCCCAGAACAGCGAGGACCTTCAGAAGCCCGGCCATGCTGCCGCGCATCGTAGCACGCTTATCGGGGCGGCCCGTAGAACGGCGATTCCGGGGGATCGAACACGGCGCCCTGCGGCCGTTGCCGAGTGGCTAGAGGTTCGACCTTGACAGCGGCTTCGCGCGAACGCCGCGGCCCTGTCGCGCCGTCAGTGCTCGTCGCCCGCCACGGCGCCGAGCGAGGCGCCGCGCAGGAAGTCGGTCAGCGACTGGTGCCGCACGCCCTGCAGGTCGGTGGGCTGGTGCGGGTCGAGGGAGAGCAGCACCCGCGGGTAGGCGTCGCGCACCGCATCGAAGGCGGCGAGCTCGCTCTCGATGGTGGCGGGCGATTCCAGCAGGTAGGCGACCTGCACGTAGTGGCGTCCGGACCGTCGTTCCGCCACGAAGTCGATCTCGCGCCGTCCCGCTACGCCGACCGTCACCGTGTAGCCGCGGCGGCGGAGCTCCAGGAAGACCAGGTTCTCCAGGATGCCGCCGATGT
The DNA here is from genome assembly GCA_964291605.2 of Vicinamibacterales bacterium. Classification (GTDB taxonomy): domain Bacteria; phylum Acidobacteriota; class Vicinamibacteria; order Vicinamibacterales; family UBA8438; genus WTFV01. Next base: position 828,187 of record OZ219745.1, read on the forward strand.
CGCTCTCGCGGTAGCCGATGATCCCGTTGCGCAGGCCGATGTCGCCCAGGTAGTGCTTCTGGTTCACCTGCAACAGCTTGCGGCCCTGCACATCGAAGCGTGGCACCGGCGTCAGCAGGAACGCGTCGCCCAGGTGTGCGAGGTAGTTGAGCACGGTATCCACCGCCGCCGTTCGGCGCTGGCTCTTCAGGAAGTCGGCGATGCGCTTTGCGGACACCAGGCTGCCGATGCTGTCGACCGCGAACCGCAGGATGGCCTCGAACAGGGCCACGTCGCGGATGCGGTGCCGCCGGATCACGTCCCGGATGGCGATGGTGCTGACCATGTCCGCCAGCATCTGGTCGACCACCAGGTCGCTCAGGTCGGTGTGGAGCAGTCCCGGCAGGCCGCCGTTGCGCAGGTAGAGCCGGAACAGCTCGGCGTCGTCCAGCGTCGCGTCGGGACGCTGCCGGTACAGCTCTCCGAACTCGGCCAGCGTCAGAGGGAAGACCTGGAGTGTGATGTACCGGCCGGCGATCAGCGTCGCGAGCTCGGCCGACAGCAGCGTGGCGTTGGAGCCGGAGATGACGACCTCGGTGCGGTCTTCGCCGTTCAGCGAGGCGACCGCGCGCTCCCAGTCGGCGATCTGCTGCACCTCGTCGACGATCACCACCCGCGGCTCCCCCCGCCGCGTGCTGGACTCCACGTGATCGATCAGGTCGCGCGCCGTCCGCAGCGCGTCGAACGCGAACGACTCCTTGTCGACGTAGACCACCTGCCGCTCGTCGCGCAACGAGGCCGCGAACTGCCGCAGCAGGACGCTCTTTCCGGCCCGCCGGATGCCGGTCACCGCGGTGATCGCGGGGGCGTTCAGCAACCGCCGGAGGCGGTCGAGGTACTCTTGGCGTAGGATCTCCATCGTTTCAGATACAGTCGAATAAAAGAACAGATTTAGAGATAATTTCGATCATAAACGAAATTGTATCCTGCGCCAGCGGTTCATTCGGCCCCGCGGCAATCGGCGGGCCGGCGGGCAGAGCCTGTGACGGCGGTGGTCGATCCGGGTCGACCCTGCCGCCAAGGGAAAGACGTCAGGGATTGTGTTCGTCCGGCCCGCGCCGGTGTTCGTCGCCAGACTTGATGCCGTCAGGTTCGACGTCGCCGAGCACGGCCGCACGCACTTCGGCGTGGCTCAGGCCGCGCCAGCCAACGGCGTCCGAGACGGGCGGTCGCCACGTCGGGGACGAGGGCGTTGTCGTCGCCGCAGGCCGGAGTGGGAAGGGCGTTTTCATGGCTACCGATATCGTATCAACCCACCCCTCGGATCGCGGAATTACACAACTATTACACGGCGCCTGGCCGCGGCTTGGTAGGCTTGTCGCCCGTTGCCCGGGCGCCGGTGCCCGGTCGGCTTCCAAGGAGTTGCCATGCCCGCAAGGGAGATCGATTTCGCCAGCGCCGACGGGATCAGTTGGAGCACCGCCATCGCGTTCACCATATTCCACGTGCTGGCGGTCGTCGCCCTGTTCTTTGCCACCTGGGACGCCGTGCTGGTTGCCCTGGTGCTGCACTGGATGTGCATCGGGTGGGGCATCGGCCTGGGCTATCACCGGCTGCACACGCACCGCTCGTACAAGACGCCGAAGATCGTCGAGTACTTCTTCGCCATCTGCGCGACCATGACGCTGCAGGGCGGGCCGATCTTCTGGACGGCGCTGCACCGCATCCACCACCAGAAGTCCGACCGCGAAGGCGACCCGCACACGCCGCGCGACGGCAAGTGGTGGTCGCACATGCTGTGGACCATCTTCGGCGAGGCGCTGCACGGCGACACCGAGAACCTGGGGAAGTACTCGCCCGACCTGATGAGGGACCCCTTCTACCGGGTGCTGACCCGGTGGCACTGGGTGCCGCTGGTGGTTCTGGGTCTGTCGCTGTTCGCCATCGGCGGCCTGCCGTGGCTGCTGTGGGGCGTCTTCCTGCGCGTCGTCGTCGGCCTCCACTGCACCTGGGCGATCAACTCGGTGACGCATATCTGGGGCCGCCGCCGCTTCCAGACCCGCGACGACTCGAAGAACTCGTTCTGGGTGGCGCTGTTCACCTTCGGCGAGGGCTGGCACAACAACCACCACGCCTACCCGACGTCGGCCCGGCACGGGATGACGTGGCGCGAGGTGGACCTGAGCTGGATGCAGATCAAGCTGATGTCGTGGGTGGGTCTGGCCTGGGACATCAAGGTGCCCACCCCGGCGCAGATCGCCAACAAGGCGATCACCGCCGAGCAGGACATCGTCGGGGCGGTGATCGATCCGGAGGGCCCGGTGCTGCGAGCCCCCGCGCAGTGAGCGCGGCCGGCTGTTCGCGCCGCCGGCTGCTGTGCGCGCGCCGCGTGAGTGGGGCCTGCCGTTGCGGTCGCGGGCCGCTCCCCGAGCGCCAGCGCGCGGCCGGGTACTGCGGGCCGTGCCGGGGCCGGCGCCGCCGCCCGCGCGTGCAACGGATACGGGCCGGCGTTATCCTAGTGCGGCCATGCAACGCTTCGGCGGCGGCCACCGCAAGCGGTCCATCGTCCTGGCGGCGCTGTTCGGCAGCGGCCTGATCGCCGTCGCGGTCTTCCTCAACGTCAGCTTCATCGTCGTCAACTGGCGGGCCGGGTTGCTGGTGCTGCTGGGCGTGATCACCTCCGTCGTCCTGGTGGGCGGGCTGGTGCTGAACACGCTGTTCCTCATCCGCGAGATCCGCCGCGGCGAGCAGCACGACGCCTTCATCCACGCGGTGACCCACGAGCTGAAGACGCCGCTGGCGAGCATCAAGCTGTACCTGCAGACGCTGCGCCAGCGCGAGCTGCCCGCCGGCACGCAGCGCGAGGTCATCGACACGATGCTCGACGACTCCGATCGGCTGCAGCGCACCATCGACCAGATTCTGCTGGCCGGCAAGACCGGGGACGCCCGGCGGGTGGACCACCCGGCCGACGTCGACGTGTCCGAAGTGGTGGGCGAGTGCGTCACGCTGGCCGGGAAGCGGCATCACCTGGTGAACGGCGAGGTGGCCTACGTCCACCGGCCACCGGACGGGGCGTTCGTGGTGCAGGGCGACCGCGACGAGCTGCTGGCCGCGGTCACCAACCTGGTCGACAATGCCATCAAGTACTCCGGCTCGCAGGTGCGGGTGGCGGTGGAGGTGGCCCGGGTCGGCGCGCGGCGGGTGGCCATCAGCGTCCGCGATCAGGGCATGGGCATCACCGGCGACGAGCTGAAGCGCGTGTTCCGCCGCTTCTACCGGTTGCCGGCCGCGCTGCGGGCGCGGGTGCGGGGGACCGGGCTCGGGCTGTCGATCGTGCGCGCGGTGGCGCGGCGGCACGGCGGACGCGCGTTCGCCGAGAGCCGGGGGGCAGGCCGCGGGAGCACCTTCACCCTCGAGCTGCCGTTGAAGGCGTGATGACTGCCGCCGAGCTTCCGCTGAAGGCGTGATGACTGCCGCCGAAGGCGTCATGCGCCGCGTCCTCATCGTCGAAGACGAGGAGCACCTTGCCCGCGGCCTGAAGCTGAACCTCGAAGCGGAAGGGTTCGCGGCCGAGGTGGAGGAGAACGGCGCGGCCGCGCTGCAGCGGCTGGTCGGCGCGGGCGCCGGCGCGGACGGATTCGATGTCGTCCTGCTCGACGTCATGCTGCCCGGCCTCGACGGCTTCGAGGTGGTGCGGCGGCTGCGCGCGGCCCGGCAGTTCGTGCCGGTGATGCTGCTGACCGCCCGCTCGGACACCGACGACGTGCTGCGCGGCTTCGAGGCGGGCGCCGACGACTACCTCCCCAAGCCCTTCGACCTCTCCATCCTGCTGGCGCGCATCGCCGGCCTGCTCCGCCGGCGCACGTGGCTGCACGGCGACGCCGACGCGGGGCAGGAGCGGGAGCAGGAGGAGTACCGCTTTGCGGATGCCGCCATCGACTTCCGCAACCAGGTGCTGCGCCGCGGCAAGTCGGAGCAGCCGCTGACGGTGATGGAGGCGACGCTGCTGCGCTACCTGGTGCGGCACGCTGGGGAGACCGTCTCCCGGAAGGCGCTCCTGGAGGAGGTCTGGGGCGTGCGCCACGATACCGACACCCGCACCGTCGACAATTTCATAGCCCGCCTGCGGCGCTACATCGAGGACAAGCCGGCCCGCCCGCGCCACCTGCTGACCGTGCGCGGCGTCGGCTACCGCTTCGTCGACAAGCCGGACGGCGACGGGTAAGCCTCCGGGTGAAGAAGCCCGGGCGGGCATCGAGGTGGGTGTGTTAGAGTGCACATTCTGTGAGCTTGCCGGATATCAGATCAGTCGCCGTTCAGGTGAGCACGGTGCAGGTCACGATTCGTTACAAGGACGGCCGTGTCGAGGCAGTCGAAGACGTCGACGCGATCCAGGATGGCCGCGCGGGGTTGACGTTCATCCACGGATCCGGGGTCTTTCACGTGCGTAGCCAGGATGTACTCGGCCTTGAAGTCGGGATGGAGCGGGGCAGGAGGAAGGCGCCGGAGCTGGTGGAGGTGCAGCCGTACCTCCGTCCGGTGTCGAGATATTGAGACCAGGCCGCGATAGTCATCTCATTGCGTTCGCGATACTGGCATGGTCGGTTGGGATATTAAGAGCCAGACACGGAACTCCAGGGTAACCGCGCGTATCAGGATGCGAGCGAAGCCCGCATATATCTTCTTAGTACTGGATCGTTCTTCCCTTACTTGCGCCGGCTATTATCCAGTCACCTTTGACATCTCGTCTGCATGATTGGTCATACTGTACGGAATGGTCTGTCTATATGCTGCCCAGCACTGGCGGTTCCAGATCTTCTGGAGCCTGGCGTGTGGAGCGCGCGTGACGCTCAGCCCTCGGATGCGAGCGTGACCAACATCCGCCGCAGTCGTTCGCGCGGAAACCACCTGCCGCGCGCCATGACGCCGACCGGTCGTGCGAGATGGCCGATGTCCTGCAGCGGGTTCCCCTCGACCAACAGCAGGTCGGCCCGCTTCCCGGCGGCGATGGTGCCGAATTCCTCGTCCTGGGCCAGGAACATCGCGGGCGCGACCGTGGCAGCGCGCATGGCCTCGTAGGGGCTGAGGCCGCTCTCGATCAGCAGCCGCAGTTCGCGATGCAACGATGCGCCCGGCGCAATCCGCGGAAACCCCATGGCATCGGTTCCCGCCAGCAGCGGTACGCCCGCTCGATGCAAGGCGCCGGCAACCTTCTTCGTGAAGTCGGTGTAGCGATAGCCGGGCGGCCCTGCCTGCGGTCCTCGGAGCCACCTCGCCCGGACGTCCGGCTGCAGATAGCGCATCACCGGATCCCGGACCAGACGCGCCCGGCCGGGGCCGCCGATCGCGTCGTAGTTCACGAGCGTGGTCATCACGGGGATTCCAGCCTCGCGGACACGGCTCGCGAGCCGTTCGACGCCGCCATCGCTGCTTCGCCAGGCAACAGGTACCCAGAAGACGAGGCCGGCCCACACCACCGCCAGGCTTGCGACCGACGCTACAGCCGCTCGTGCCCGGGAAGCGGAGGACGTGCCGGGGTCTCGCCAGATCTGGACGGTCACGACCACGAGCCACACCGTCGCGGCGGCGGCCACCAGGATCAGAGCGGTGAACGCCACCCGCAGCGCGAAGCTGTCGAACAGCGGACCTCCCGGCAGGAACAGGGCCGCGCCGACGACGGCCGGCACCCAGGTGGCCAGGACGATGCCTGCAAGAACGCGGAGACGCGAGAGGCGCGCCGACGGACGCGGCGGGGGCGACCGCCGGCGGCGCAGGAACGCGACGACAGCGCCCGCGATCACGACGGCAATCAGAGTGATCAGGGCCGCGGCCGTCAGGAAGAGCCAACCGCGGTTGGCGTTCAGCGGCAGGAAGTGAATGTTCGACAACGTACCGACGTGCGCCAGAGGCTGGCCCGCCTGCAGGAGGACCTCCAGCCCCAGGTTCACTGGGGCGTGGCCCACGAGCGGGATGCGAGCCGCATCGGCGGCCTCGATCATCTTCCAATAGGCCGGAAGGGAGAGGCCGGTCGTCGTGAACCCCTGTGCGGGATCCATGATCTCGTGAAACTTGATCAGGTCGTAGCCCGCACGAGCTTGCGCCGTGATCTCGCGCTCGACGTCCTCCGCCGTGTGCACGCGAGGTTCGTTGACGAACTCCCCGGCCGTGTAGATGGTCGGTCCGGTCAACTCACCTTTCTCGACCCGACGCCTCCAGTCGAGCTGTACGGGAGTTCCGCGCAGGTTGAAGACGGTCGTTACGCCGTACGCCAGGTACAGCGGGCCGTCCCCGAAGTTCGGTCGCGCCGTACCGAATCCGGTGCCGTCGCCCTCCAGATGAACATGCGCGTCGGTCAGACCGGGCACGAGATAGCGCCCGGCGCCGTCTATCGCCGTGGCGCCCGGCGGCACGGCCAGCTCGTCTGCGGCGCCGATCGCCACGATTCGGTCACCGCCGACGAGCACGGTTCGACCGGCGAGGACCCGCTCGTTGTCCATGGGCAGGACATTGACGTTGACAATGGCGGTCGCATCACTCGGCACATCGAGGGGCCCGGTCTGCGCGGACACCATGCCGGCCGAGCCGAGAACGAGAAGGCAACCGACGAGGATCGGATTCTTCACTGGCGGGAGAGGCGAAACGCCGCCATCTCCTCCGTGTTGCGCACCAACAGGATGTCGTCGACCAGCACCGGGTGGTTCCAGGTCTTGCCCTCGATTGCCGGCACCCGCGCCCGCTCGGTAAACCCCGTAGGCGTTGCGTCGACCAGCGCCAGGTCTCCCCGCTCGCTCAGGACGAGCAGCAGGTCCTGGTCGGCCAGCAGCAGGAGCTGCCCGTGGCCGTAGCGGCCACCCTTCCAGGCACGTTCGCCGGTCTCGAGGTCGACGCTGGCCAGGATGCTGCCGTCGAAGCCGTAGGCGTGGCCCTCGTGCGCCACGAAGTCGTTGAAGTACGGTTTCAGACCTCTCGTCGTCCAGCGCACCGCGGTCGTCCAGCCGCCGTGCTTGCCGGCCGCCCGCGTCGCCGACACGCGCTGCAGCCCGGCGAAGCCGCCCGCGCCGACCAGGATGTCGCCGCCGGCGGTCAGCGCCGGCTGCACGATGCGGCTGGCGGTGGCCCACTCGTGGGTCCACAGCACCCTGCCGTCGGCCGGCGCGACGCTGGTGACGCCGTCGGAGGTGAGCAGCAGTACTTGCGGCACCCCATCGAGGGTCGCCAGATGCGGTGAGCTGTAGCTGTCGCCCCCGTCCGGCACGGCCCACCGCGGGGTCCCGGTCTCGGCATCGTAGGCGGCCAGGGTGCCGATGGCGGCGACGATCACGACCTGGTCGACTACCAGCGGCGAGCCTGCGAAGCCCCACCCCGACGAGAACACGTCGTGTTCGGTGGCCACGTCGCGCCCCCACAATCGCCGGCCGGTCCGCGCGTCCAGCGCCGTCAGCAGTCCGGTGCCGCCCAACGTGTACACGCGACCGCCCGCCACCGTCGGCGTGCCGCGGGGTCCGGCGCCGGCGTGCGAGTCCCAGAACCGTACCGGGTCGGCGTGTCGCCAGACCGGCTCACCGGTCGCCAGCAGATAGCTCGACGCCACCTCCTGATCGCCGCGCTGCTCCTGGGTGAAGACCTGCGGCCCCCGGACCGAGAACGAGCCCACCCCCGGGCCGACGGGCCGGCGCCACAACTCTTCCGGCGGCGACGCGTCCCAATCGGTTGCGATGCGTATGCCCCGTACGACGCCGTCGCGGTTGCGGCCGCGGAACCCCGGCCAGTCCGCGTCGTTCGCGTCGTTCGCGGCGCTCGGCGCCTGCGGCGGCGGCGCAAGTGGTTCATCGACGGTCGTCGCCAGCAACCGTGCCTCGGCGGTCTCCGTCCAGCGCCAAGTCAGGGCCTGACGGGAGTCGCCGGTCATCCCGTCGGTGCGTAGCGTGGTCCAGAAGCCGGAGGCCAGCACGATCGCTACCACCAGCGCGACCCGCCGCGGACCGTCCGCCATCCGGCGGGTGGCCACCGCCCACGCCACGAAGACCAGGCTCAGCACCGGGGCGGTGTAGACCGGGAACATCAGCCCCATCATCGAGCTGGCGATCGAGACGTCGAGCAGCGGTACGGTAGCGAGCGAAACGGCCAGCATCAGCAGCGGCGCACCCCAGCGCTCGATCGGCAGCGCCCCGCTGAAGAACGCCCACCACACCAGGACCGCCAGCCCACCCAGCAGCGCGCCGACCATGGCGATCGGCGCCGCGGCCGGGGCCAGCAGCGGCAGTCCGATCCAGATCGACCACAACAGCGCGACGATGACGATGCCGGGCCGGAGTCTGAGCGCGCGCGGGGGCTGCCGTGGAGCGGGGGCTTTTCTCATCACACCGCTCTATGACGCCATTGGGCTGCGTATGGTTCCGGGCCGCCCGATCTCGCAATAGAATGAACTCCAGTATGCTCGACACGCTCACCCTGGCCCGCGAGCTGAAAGACGCCGGCATCGCGCCGGAACAGGCCGACGCCATCACGCACGTCGTTCAACAAGCCACCGAGCACGGCGACCCCGCCACGCGTGCCGACCTCAACACCCACCGCACGGAAGTACGGGCGGACCTCAATACGTACCGGGCCGAGGTCCGCGCGGACCTCAATACGTACCGGGCCGAGGTCCGCGCGGACATCGCCGCTCTTGAAGCCCGCCTCATCAAGTGGATGATCGGGATCGCCATCACGGCTACCGGCATTGTCGTCGCGGCCGGCACGGCGTTCGTCGTGGCCGTTCTCCGGACCCTCGGGTAGCCACCCACCTACGGCAACGGCATCTCCGGGCTGTCCTCGGCGCGCGCCCGCTCGAACGCCGGGCGCGGCGTCTCCGAGCGCACCTGCTCCAGCCAGAACACGCCGTCGTAGGGGGCGCTGTTGCCCCGCGTGCCCAGGAAGTCGACGTCCCCGTCGCCGTCGACGTCGCGGGCGATGAACTTGTCGTACATGCCCCGCTTGCGGCGGGAGACGTCGTGCCGCACCCACTTCCCGGCGGCGTCGCCCGGGTGCTCGAACCAGCCGATGCGCCCGAGGGCGTCGTCCTTGTCGACATCGCCGTCGCCCTCCCGCGGGCCGCGGCTGTAGCTGCCGGCCATTACGTCCAGGTGGCCGTCGCCGTTGATGTCCGCCACCTCGATGCCGGTCATGCTGTCGGGCGCGAAGGTGCCGATGACGTGCGCGTTCCAGGCGTCGTCGATCCGCTCGGGCTGCTCCAGCCAGGCGAGGCCGCCGCCGGCCGCGCCGATGATGTCGAGGCGGCCGTCCCCGTTCAGATCCGCGTACTCCAGGTTGAAGCCGGCCGCCCGCGCGCCGTAGATGCCTATGGCGTGCTCGCGGAAATGGAGGGTGCCGTCGCCCGGATTCTCGAAGAACAGGATCCGGTTCTCGCCCCGCGTCCCCACCACGATGTCGAGGTCGCCGTCGCCGTCGATGTCCACCGGCTCGGCGTTCTGCGGGACGCTGTAGCGTCCGAGCACCGTCTCGGTCCAGTTGCCGCCCTCGAGCGGATCCCCCTCGACCGAGAAGATCGAGACCGGCGTGGAGCGCGCGAAGTCCTCCGGCGCGGGCCGCTGCGCCCCCTTGTTCGGGGCGGTCATCTCGGGGACGCCGTCGCCGTCGAGGTCGGCCAGGAAGACGCGGATGTACGACCCGCGGCCCTTGGTCATCGGCAGGATCAGCCGCGGCCACCTGGCGTGGCGCGCGTCGGCGCCCGGGTTCTGCAGGTAGATGAGGTGCGAGAGCTCGGCCGCCACCACGACGTCGAGATGTCCGTCGCCGTTGACGTCGGCGATGTCGGCGTCCTCCGGCGCGGGCGCGTCCGCTCCCTCCGCGATGGTGACGTTCGTCCATACGTCGGGGTCGGCCGAGCCGAACGCGACGCGCACGTGGCCCTCGGCGTCGGGGACGTAGTCGGGGTCCGGCACGCTCGAGTCGTACTCGCTGTCCGACTCGTGCACCGACACGATGTCCTCGTGGCCGTCGTTGTCGAGGTCGGCCATCACCAGGCCGTCGCTGCCGCTCAGGCCGAACCCGGCGGTGGCGGGTTCATCGATGATGTGCTCGCGCCAACTGACGTAGCTGCCGTCCTTCGCCCGCGCGGCCGTGGGGGTGTCCCCGACGAGGAGCTGCGCGCCGGCCGGTTGCGGCCAGAGCCAGGCGAGACAAACGAGGAGGAGTGGGGCGCAGCCGCCGCCGATTCGGAACCGCACTGACGCGCCGGGCGGGTGTGCTTGATCGAGAGTCATCGTGATCCTCCTGGCGGCCTGCCGCTCGCCGTCCCGGTCGCAATCCTACACGCATAGTCCCGCCGGCGAGGCGGTAGAATTGCGAGCGACGAGTTGCTCGACGGACGAAGTGGCGATCATGGACAAACGGGTCCTCCGATTGCAGGACTACAGTGACGCAGTCCTCGCGGGGTGGAAGGAAACCGACCTCTACCGGGCGATCGTCCACGAGGTGCCACGCCTGTTTCACGCCCTCGATCACGAGGAACAGGACGAAGTGCTCCACCAACGCCCGGCGCTTACCGGGACGCCCTGGGATGCCTTGCTGGCGGCAACCGTCGAGCACGTGGCGGAGTTGCACGGCCACGCCGCCCCGCCCTGGACGAGCGAACGCGAGCGGTTCCTCGACGTGCCCTGGGTCGTCTCTCGGAACCCGCTGATACGACTGCAGTCCATTGCGTTCGCGCCGCCGGCGTTCATCCGCCACAGCGCGTTGCCCGACCCGCGCGATCTGGACGCACGCGGCGGAGAACCGCATGCGTGGGTCCTTTGACCGGGACGCGCTGATCGGCCTCTTCGGCGAGCTCGCCGATCATCTGCGTCGAGACGGAGTCCGCGGACACATCTACGTCATCGGCGGCGCGGCGATGGCGCTCGGCTACCGGAGAGGTCGAATCACGAAAGACGTCGACGCGCACGTCATGAACTACGGACCGGAACACGCGAGCGTGATGGCAGCCGCCCGGCAGATCGCCGCGAAACACGACCTGCCCGAGGACTGGTTGAACGAGACCGCCACGACGTTCTCGCCTCGAGGAGAAGACCCGAGGGCAAAGACGGTATTCTCCTCTCGGTACCTGACCGTGACCGGGGCATCGGCGGAGCACATGTTGGCGATGAAGCTGCAGGCGGGACGAGAGGGAGACCTCGAGGACATCGACACGCTGCTGACGCACCTGGGGATCGCGAGCAGAGAAGGCGCGCTGCAGATTTACGAGCAGGTCTTCCCGGGCACGCCGATCGGCAAGGAAGCGGACAGTCACTTGAGAGCGCGGTTCGACCGTACACTCAGGGACTCCTGATACAGCGAATGGGATGCACGCGAGTGGGACGCACGCCATGAAGAAGACAAGACTTGTCCCGGGATTTCTCCTGACCTGCGTTGCCGCGTTGCTCGTGGCCCTGTCGCCGTTGCGCGCCGAGGACCGCCCGAACTTCATCCTGCTGATGGGCGACGACCACGGCTGGGAGGAGACCGGCTACAACGGCCACGCGTACCTGCAGACGCCGGTGCTCGACAGGATGGCCGGCTCCGGCCTGCGCATGGACCGCTTCTACGCGGCGCACCCGTCGTGTTCTCCCACCCGCGGGAGCGTCCTGACGGGGCGGCATCCGGTGCGCTATGGGACGTTCGCACCCAACTGGTCGATGCGTCCGGAGGAGATCACCATCGCTCACGTGCTGCGCGACGGCGGTTACGCCACCGGCCACTTCGGCAAGTGGCACGTCGGCACCGTGAAGGCCGGCTCGCCGCTCAACCCCGGCGCGATGGGCTTCGACGAGTGGCTGTCGCACGACAATTTCTTCGAGCTGCATCCGACCCTGTCGCGCAACGGCGGCCCGCCGGAGCGGTTCGAGGGCGAGAGCTCGGCGATCGTCGTCGACGAGGCCATCCGCTTCATCGACAAGTCGCGGGAGTCCGGCAAGCCGTTCCTGGCCGTCGTCTGGTTCGGCTCGCCCCACGAGCCCTACAGCGGGCTCCCGGAGGACCTGGCCCTCTACGACGAGCTGCCGGCGCAGTACGCGGACCGCATGGTCCCGCTGACCTCCAACGAGACCGGGCTGCAGATCGAGCGGCCGCTGGGCGACGTCCTGCGCGAGCGCTACGCCGAGATCACCGCCATGGACCGCGCCATCGGCGCGCTGCGCGACCACCTGGACGAGACGGGCCTGCGGGAGAACACCCTGCTCTGGTACAACGGCGACAACGGGACGCCCCGCAGCGGGCTGGCCGAGACGCCGCTACGCGGCCTGAAGGGCACCATGTACGAGGGCGGGATCCGCGTTCCCGGCATCATCGAGTGGCCGGCGCGCATCCCCGCGCCGCGGGCGACCGACGTGGCCGCGGTGACCAGCGACATCCTGCCCACCCTGGCCGCCCTGGCGGGGCAGCCGGCGCCCGATCGGCCTCTGGACGGCGTCGATCTGGAGCCGCTCATCGACGGGCGGATGACCGCGCGTCCGGCGCCCATCTTCTTCTGGAGCTTCGACACCGGCGTCCTGGCGGGGCGCGACCACGAGGCCTACATCGATCCCGCGTTGCAGGTCGGCACCACACCGCTGGTCAAGCTGATGAACGGCATCGCCACCCGCAACTTCGAGAACTTCCGCTACCCGGCGGTCGACGCGCACGACTTCGGCGGCGCGCGGGTGATGCTGGACGACGATCACAAGCTGGTCGTCGACGGCTCGCGCGGCTCCGGAGCCGAGCTGTTCGACCTGCGGAAGGACCGGGCCGAGAGCCGCAACCTGTCCGCGGAGGAGACGGGCGTTCTGGAGGAGCTGCAGGCCGGCCTGCGCGCGTGGCAGGAGTCGGTGCTGAACAGTCTGACCGGCGCGGACTATCGGTAGCGGCGCGCGGGGCTCGGTCGGTCCCGCCGCCGACCCCGGCGCCCGGCGCCGCGACCGGCGATGTCGCGGCCGCTCACCTCACCGGGGCGGTTCGCAGTCCCGGCAGTGGAAATCCCCTCGTTTCGGGCTGTCACGAATCGTGCAAACCCGGTCGCCCGTGCTGATTGACTTCCCGCGCCGCGCCGATGGTACGGTAAGGCAGTCGTCGCTCATCCTCGACCTCCCGGAGGAAGCAGTGCTGAGAGCCGTTGCCCTGTCGATGCTGCTGGCCGTCGGCGTCCTGTCCATTGTCATCGCGGCCCAGCCGAGGGGTCTGCCTCCGGCGCCGCCCCTGCGGCTCGAGCAACTCGACGACAAGCTCTACGTTCTCCACGGCGGCTGCATGTGCGGCAACACGCTCTTCTACGTCGCCGACGGCGGTGTCGTCCTGGTCGACACCAAGGTCGCGGGGCAGGGGGCCGCGATCCTCGACCAGCTCCGCGCCGTCACCGACAAGCCGGTGGCGATGATCATCAACACGCACACGCACTTCGACCATACCGGCAGCAACGGCGAGATCGGGCACGTCGAACGCATCGTGGCGCACGAGAACGCCCTGGCCAGCCTGATGAAGACGACCTGCGGCCCGGTCACCAACTGCGGCGCGTTCAAGGGCGAGAACGAGCGCTTTCTGCCGAACGTCACCTTCAGCGACTCCCGTACGCTGGATGTGGGGGCCGACCGCATCGTTCTCCACTACTTCGGCCCGGGACACACCGACGGCGATGCGTGGATCGTCTTTTCCGACATCCGTGCCGCGATGGGCGGCGACCTGTTCGGGGCCAAGGGCGTGCCGTACATCGATACGGAGAACGGCGGCACCGCGCTCGGCTACGACGAGACGATCGCCCGCGCCGTGGCGGGGCTGGAAGGCCGGGTCGACACCGTGATTTCCGGCCACGTCGAGGCCTACCCGTGGGACGACCTCGTCCGCTACGCCGAGTTCCACCTGCACCTGGAGGACCACGTGCTCGCCGGCGTCGAGGCGGGGCGCACGCCGGCCGACGTGGCCGCCGACTACACGACGCCGGATCACCTGGCGGACTTCTCGTTCATCGAGCCGTTCGCCTCCAACTTCGTGCAGTTGCTGTACAACGAGGCGCAGGCGGCCCGGTAGCCTGCCGCGGACACGTGCCGTGCGGGCGGCGGACGGGCGCTACGGAGCGGAGCGCGAAGTCGGCGCCTGCGTTGTCTGCGCGGTTTCCGAGGCGCAGGCGGCGCAGCGGATACTCGACCACGAGCTGCCCGATGGTCCAGGGGTGCTCGGTGCAGATGTACTCGTGCTCGCCCGCGGCGTCGAGCGTCACCGCGCCGGAGCCCCCCGGGGCAATCGGGCCGGTGCTCCACGAGCCGTCGCGCGCCGCGATCGCGTGGGTCAGATCCGTCGGATTCGCCCACGTAACGCGGGTCCCGGCGGGCACGGCTGTGCGGGTCGGGGTCAGGCCGTACGGGTCGTGCCACTCGTCGTTGCGGCCGGTGTTCTCGTTGCTCTGCCGGATGATCCGCTGCAGCTCGATGCCGTCGGTGTCGACCACCGGGCCCTGGAACGGCAGCACCGTCGGCGGCGGCTCGGGCGCCGGCCGCTCCGGTACCGTCCCGCCGAGCTTGAACGCCCAGATCAGGCGGCCCATCGTCAGCGCCACGTACTGCGCGCCGTCGAGCAGGTAGGTGACCACCGGCCCGCCCCCGAAGCCGTTCGAGCCGAAGATGCCGACCTGCCCGGTCTGGAACTGCCACAGCTTCTCCCCGCTGCGCTGGTCGTAAGCGCCCAGGGTGCCGTCGGCCTCGGTGTGGAACATCAGGCCGCTTTCGGTGGTCATCGCGCCGCTGCTGTTGCAGTCCGACCACGGCACGCGGTGCTGCCAGGCGATGCGGTTGGTGCGGCTGTCGAGCGCCACGTGCAGGCCGTACTGCTGCAGGCCGGGGGTGCGGACGGCGGTGCCGGTGAAGAACCACGCGTTCTCGGGACGCTTGATCCAACGCGGATACACGCAGGCCATGCCGTAGAAGTAGCCGGTGACCGGGCTGAACGCCATCGGCGCGAAGCGCATGGTCATGTAGGGGATGAACCTGTTCGGCAGGTCGGGCCCGATCGGATCGTAGTAGCAGCCGGCCTCGAAGCCGGGCGGGATCATGTCCGGGTCGACGCATTCGGGGCCGATCTTGTCGGCGCCGACGGGGAACGGTTGCGTGGGAGAGGTGCGCAGGAACTCGTTCTGCGGCACCGGACGCTCCTCGATGGGGAACACCGGTTCGCCGGTCGCGGCGTCCAGCATGAACAGGTAGCCGTCGGTGCGCATGGCCGCCAGCGCGCGGCGGGGCTCGTCGTCCACCGTCGTGTCGTAGACGATGAGCGGCGTCGCCAGGTCGTGCTCCCACAGCTCGTGGTGGACGAGCTGCCGATGCCAGCGGTACTCGCCGCTGTGCAGGTCGAGCGCCACCACCGACGAGGTGAACAGGTTGTCGCCGGGACGCAGCTCGCCGCCCCACATCGGGACTGCGTTGCCGGTGCCCACGAAGAACAGGCCGAGGTCGACGTCGACCGTCGGGGTCATCCAGACGCCGCCGCCGCCGAAGCGCCAGACGTCGCTGTCGACCGGCCAGGTATCCGATCCGAGCGCACCCGGCTCGGGAATGACGTCGAACAGCCACCGCCGTTCCCCGGTCAAGGCGTCCACCGCCACGATCCGCCCCCGCAGATAGCTGTCGCCGTTGGCCATGCCGGTGATCACCAAACCCTGCGCGTAGGTGGAGGGGGAGGAGATCCACTGGCCGACCTGTCCCTCCACGCCGACCAGGTGCTCCCAGACGAGCTGGCCGGTCTGCTGGTCGAGCGCGATCAGGCGCGAGTCGCTGAGTCCCGCGAACACCAGCCCGGACCCGAGCGCCACCCCCTTGTTCATGCGGCCCACCGGGGCATCGCGGCGCCAGCGCTCCTCGCCGGTGGCGGCGTCGAGCGCCCGGATGCTCTGGCCGGTGTTCAGGAACAGCAGGCCGTTGCGCACCACGACGGTCGAGCGCGACACCTCGCCCCGGCCCAGCTCGGTCACCCACGCCCCGCCGAGCCGGTCGATATTGTCCGGGGTGATCCGGGTGAGCGACGAGTGCCGGGTCTGCCCGAAGTGCCCGCCGGCCAGCGGCCACTCCTCGGCCGGGTAGCCGCGCCAGTCCTCGTTCTGGGCGGCCACGGGGGGCGCCGGGAGGACGAACAGGAGGCAGAGGAAAAGCGCAGGAAGCCGGAGTCGATGCAGGATGTCAGTCACCCGGCGAGCTTAGCAGACCGCGCCGCAGGTCCCGCCGGCGCCGCGAACACCCTCAGTCGCCCGGCAGATCGTTCTTGATCGTCTCGAAGAGCAGCGTGCGGATCTCGCGTATGTCGGTCTGCATGTCGTCGAGCCGGCGGTTGATATTGGCGAAACCCTCGTCCACGCGGCGGTTGATATTGGCGAAACCTTCGTCCATGCGGCGGTTGGTATTGGCGAAACCTTCGTCCATGCGGCGGTTGGTGTCGTCGATCCGACGGTGAGTGTCGTCGATCCGGCTGTTCGTCGAGCACGTACCGACACCCAGCGTCACGACGATCGCGCCCACGCCGAGCGCCATGCGGACATCGTCTCGATTCAGCATCCACTACGTATGCTATCAGGATGCCGGCCCGAACATCCGTTGACGCGCGCCATCGGCTCCTTGGCGGTACTGGAAGCGTGAGTCACGATTCATCAACGAATCGAGTGTCGACCGCGCGGGCGTAGCTGAGGCTCTCGTACACGCGCCACTGCCTGCCTTTGGCATCTGTTCTTGCCTTGCGAATCTGGACCAGCAAATGGTCGCGCCGCCCCTCCGTGCAGCCTACTCCTCGTCAGCCCGGTACCAGATCGGCGACGTCCACGCCCGCTCCTGGATCTTCCACGGCAGGTCGGGAGCCAGGCACGCCGCCGGACGCTCCTCCTCGGGCAGGGCCGCGCACTGCAGCGCGTTCCAGCGGCAGCTCGGGTTCTCGACCACGCGCGCGTAGTAGACGGCGGAACGTGACGGGTCGAAGTCCGGGTCCGTCCAGACGGCGCACAGGGATGCCGCGCCGCCGCCGCTGCGCTCGCAGGTCGCTCGCGACACGTCGGCGCCGTTGTCCGCGTCGCCGGCCACGTCGTAGATGGCCTCGTGGAACAGGCCGTCGTCGCCCACCCAGCCCTTGATGATCTGGATGCGCTGCAGCGGCGTCCCGGGGTACGCGTCCGTCCCCGAATCGGCCAGCGCCGTCACGAAGAAGCTGGGCGCCTCCGATCCGTCACGGGCGGGCAGCACGCTGCCCATCGGCACGCCCGCCTCGTACGCCTCGGCGATCATGTCGTTGCTGGAGCACAGCTCGGGCAGGTCCCAGCCGCCGAAGAGCCGCGCCTGGATCCGCACGCCGCTGGTGCCGAACGTCTCTTTCCGCTGCATCGCGTCGAACAGCGAGTCGCGCGAGTTTTCCTCCGCCCAGACGCCGACCAGCCCGCCCGGATTCCGCAACGGATGCGGGGCGTAGGCATCGGTCGTCAGGCGCTTCTCCAGGTCCGAATCGACGTTCGAGTTGTGGCCCTGGTAGTCGTACTCGTCGGTGTCGCCGGGCAGGCCGTTGTGCCCGTCCGTGCTGGCGATCAGGCCGAGCTGGATGGGGTTGATCCCGATGCGTTCTTCCCGGGCGATGCCTTCGATGAGCGCGTAGCGCACGAAGTCGAGGCGCGACTGGCAGCCCTCGCCGCGCAGCGCGCCCTCCCCGGTGCCGTCCTCGCAGTCGGGGGGGCGCTCGCCGTCGATGTAGCGCACCTTCTCGAAGTCGCACAACTCGTCCTCGCCGCCGATCACGTTCCACATGCCGCGGCGGCACTCGGACTCGCCCTTGGCCTGCATCATCTCCACCAGCGGCTCCATCTCGCTGCGCAGCGCGGCCCGCGCCCGCTGCTCGTCGATCGGCAGCCCGCCCCAGTCGAGGGTGAACATCTGGCCGTTGGAGATGTTGGGGTTGTGGGGGATGGTCAGCGCCTCGCAGCCGGTGCCGGTGTCGTTGCAGCGCGCCTTCAGCCGGGTCCACAGGTCGCGCGGCTGGTCGGCGTCGATCCACGAGATCGGCAGCTCCGGCCCGATCTCGTTGCGCAGGATGACGTTGCGGTGCACCTTGGAGCGGCCCGGCGCCCGCGTGTACTCCCACGCGTGGAACGCCGTGAAGGAACAGTCGCTGGAGCGGTCGTAATGGCGCTCGGCCGCCTCGCGGGTCGCTTCCCAGGCGGTGAGCAGGCCGTCGCGGCACTGGCTGCCGTCCTCGCCGCAGACCAGCGGGCCCCGGCCGGCGGTCCGGTCCGCCTGCCAGGCGGCGCGCTCCTCGGCGGTGCCTCCCGGCCGCAGGCCGCGGCAGACCGCCGTGTCGTACACGGGGGAGGACGGATCGGTGCACACCGCTACCTCCCCCAGCCACTCGGAGTGATCCGTGACCGCCGCGAAGTCGAGCGGGCGGTCCAACTGCGCCGTGCGCATCGGCCGGCCCTCGGCGTCGACCGGGCTCAGGCCGATCGCCTCGCCGCGCGCGAAACGGTAGGCGTCGTCCGGCGTCTGGAAGCCGCCGCGCCCCAGGGCGTCGAGCGAGAAGGCGGTGTGGGTGTGCAGGTCGCCGAAGAAGACCTGCCGCAGCGGGTCGTTGTGTGCGCACGGCTCTCGCGGGACCAGGTCGGCCGCCTGCGCCGGCGCGCTCGGCGGGTTCCATTCCACGACGGGGCGGTCCGCTCCCACTGCCGGAGGCTGGACGTCGCCGGGCGGGGAATCGGGTTGGCCGCAGGCGAGGGCAACCAGGGTCAACAGGCAGGCCGCAAGGCGTATCGGCGTCATGCGACACTCTCCCACGCGCCGGGGGGACGCGTCCAGTTTCGGCGTTGCGTCCGGTGGATGCTCCTGCCCGCCCGTCGATTCGCCGACGCTAACGGCCCCTCGTGTTGGCGCCGCTCGCCGTCTCCGGGAGCAGCACTTCGTAGTCGTCGCGCAGTTCCTGGTACGCGGCCAGGCTGCGCTCCCGGCGGCCGTCCTCGCGCAGATCCGCGAGGACGCGATCCCGAACCTCGGCGAGCGCGGGCGCGCGGGATGCCGTCCGGTCGTTCACCCGGACCAGGTGCACGCCGTAGGTCGAGTCCACCGGCCCGTTCCAACCGCCCACCGGTAGCCCGGCCACGGCGGCCGCGAAGGCCCTGCCGAAGAGGCCGGCGATCTCCTGGTCGCTTCTGTCGGCGTAGGCGCGGGCGAGCATGAAGGGATCGCCCATCCGCTGCCAGCCGCCGTCGTCGTCGGCGCGCAACCCGCCGAGCAGGGCCGCCGCGTCGCCGGCGGGGTCGGTTCTGCTGTCCCCCGACAGGAACACGTGGTCGAACGTCGTCCGTCCCGGCCGCCGGTAGCGCTCGGCGTGGCGCGCGTAGTACTCCTCCACCTCCGCTTGTGACGGGGGCCCGGTGGCGCCGTCGTCCTCCAGGATGAACGTCAGCTTCTGGGCGAGCCGCCGGCGCACGATGGCGTCGTCGCGGTCGAGGCCCAGCCGCTGCGCCTCGCGGTACAGGATCTCCTCGTCGACGGCTGCGTCGATCAGCGTGCGCAGTTCGTCTCCCGTGGGTTCGCGGTCCCACTGCGCTATCCACCGCGCGCGGAGGCGCTCGACCTCGTCGGGCGTGATCTCGACCACGGGGCGCGCCGTCTCGCCGCCGGCCAGCCAGCCGTCGAGCGCGAACACACCGATGCCCAGCAGCACGAAGGCGACGAGGGGATCGCGCAGCCAGCGCGGTATCCGGTCCGGCGGCGCCCCGCCCGACTCCGTTTCGGAGCCGCGATCATCGGGAGAGGTATCGGCAGCCATCGGTCGGGCGAACGCGGGTCGACCGCATTCTAGCAGCCCGCATATGGTCGGCCGGCGCGGGAGAGTTGCGCACCGCCATCGTCACCATCGCGCTCTCACCGGTTGGCTGTCTTGTCCGGCCGAAGTGCGCTACCGGTTGGGGCCAGGCGCTTTCGCCACGCGGTAGCCGACGCCGCGCTCGTTGAACAGGTAGGTGGGGCTGGATGCGCTGTCGCCGAGCTTGCGGCGGAGGTTGCGGACGAAGATGCGCACCAGGTTCGCGTCGGCGTTTTCCCGCTTGGCCCAGACCCGGCGCAGAAGCGTCTCGAAGGTCACGACCCGTCCCGCGTCGAGCGAGAGCACGCGCAGCAGCTCGTACTCGGTGGCCGTGAGCTCGACGGCCTCTCCGCTGACCGTCACTCGGCGCTGCCCGTAGTCGATGGCGAGGTCTCCGAGCACGAACGGCTCGGGTTCCTCGCGGCGCCGGAGCGTCGCTCGGACCCGGGCCACCAGCTCGGTCGGCGAGAAGGGCTTGACGAGGTAGTCGGCCGCGCCCGAATCGAGCGCCCTGGCGACGGTCTCGTCGCGGCCGTAGCCGGAGATGAAGATGACCGGCACGTCGGCGAGCTCGGGGACCTGCCGCATCAGCTCGATGCCGTCGACATCGGGCAGCATCAGGTCGAGCAGCACCAGCCGAGGCCGCTCGGTGCGGATGATGCGCGGCAGGTTCTGCGGCGCGCCGGTCACCAGGGGGGCGTAGCCGGCGTCGGCGAGCGCGTCGCGGACGAAGCGCAGCGCCCGCGGGTCGTCGTCGACCACCAGGATGCGCGGCGGCTCGCCGGGTTCCGGGGCCGCGGGCGGGACGGGGGCGCGATCGGCCGCCCCGGCGCCGGCCTCCCCGGCCACCGGCAGCGTGAAGGTGAACGTGGCGCCGCGGCCGGCGCCGGGGCTGTCGGCCCGGATGCGGCCGCCGTGCGCCTCGACGAGCCCCTTGCAGATGGCGAGGCCGAGGCCGTGGCCCGCCGTCGCCCCCTGCCTTGCGCCGGCGTGCTTGCTGAACAGGTGCGGCAGCAACTCGGACGCCACCCCGCTTCCCTCGTCGGAGACCGACACGGCGACGTGCGCGTTCTCGCGCACGGCCGCCACCCGGATCGGGGTCGACTCGGGAGCGCGCCTCGCGGCGTTCGAGAAGAGGTTGATGAGCACCTGCACGATGCGCCGCCGGTCGGCCATCACCGGGGGCAGCCCCGCCGGCAGGTCCACGAGGACGGCGTGGCGTCCGCCGCCGCTCAGGAACGTGCTGCGCGCCCGCTCGACCAGCTCCGCCACCGCCGAGGGCCCGGGCGCGACCGAGAGCGTGCCCGAGTCGATGCGACCCGCATCGAGCAGGTCGCGGATGAGGCCGCGCATGTGGTCGGCCTGCTCGGCGATGATGCGATGGAACTCGCGCATCTCGGCCGGGTCCAGCTCGGCCGCCTCCTCGAGCAGCGCGTCGGCCGAGCCCTTGATGGCGATCAGCGGCGCGCGCAGCTCGTGGCTCACCAGGCCCAGGAACTCGGTCCGCATCCGTTCGATATCGTCGAGCGGCGCCAGGTCCTGCATGGTCACCACCATGGACCCGACGGCGCCGTCTTCGGCGCGGATCGGCGTGGCGTTGATCAGCGTCCTGACGCTGCGCCCGTCGGGGACCGAGAGCACGACCTCCTCGGCGCGCACCGTCTCGCCGGCGCCGAGCAGCTCGGCCAGCGGGAGCTCGCTCAGTGAGACCTCCCGGCCGTCGGCGCGGCGGACGGTGGTCACCTCCAGAAGCTCGAGCGGGCCGCCGGGCATCCGCAGGCCCTCGACGATCCGCCGCGCCTCGCGGTTGAGCGACGCGGGCCGGCCGCTCTTCGCATCGAAGACCACGACCCCGACCGGCGAGGTCTCGACCAGCGCTTCGAGGTCGGCCTGCGCGCGCTGCCCGCTGCGGTGCGTCCGCGCGTTGGCGATCGCGGCCGCGGCGTGCGCGGCGAACAGGGTCAGCACCTCCTCGTCGTCGCCGGTGAACTCCTCGCCGTCGGCCTTCTCGGCGAGGAAGAAGTTGCCGACGTCCTCGCCCCGGTGGCGCATCGGCGTGCCCTGGAAGGTGCGCGACAACATCCGCGACGGCGCCATGCCGAGCGAACGGACGTAGCCGGCCAGGTCGGCGAGCCGCAACGGCCCCGGCAGGTGGTGGAGGTGCTCGAACAGGCGAACTCCGTCGGGCCAGGCGAACAGCTCCCGCTCCTCCTCCGGCGTGAAGCCGGAGAACACGGATCCGCGGGTGGGCGCGCCCGCCTCGTCGACCGTGGCGATGACCCCGTAGCGGGCGCCGGTGAGCCTGCGGGCGCTCTCGACCACCTCGGCGAGCACGGTGTCGAGGTCGAGCGTGGCGCTGATGCGCAGGATGGTCGCGCTCAGGGTGGAGATGCGCTCGCGCAACGCCTCGATCTCCCGCCGCGCGTCGCCGAATTGCGTCAAGGCTCCTCCTTCGCCGAATCGGCGCGAATCACGGTCCGCGGGGAGCCGGAACGGGGCACCGCCGATCCTTGGCGTCCCCGCGGCGCGATCCGCAGACTTACGAAAACTACATGATATAGCCCGCTGTCAACACGCACAACTAATACGCAGTTTGCTAGCATACAGCTTGCTGCTCGCAATGCCGTGCGAACCGGCGGTTGTTCGCCCCTTCGCGGCAGGCGGACACGGAGGTCCTGTCAAGTGCAACGAACTCCCGTAGTCGGTCTCGTCCTGTGCGCGGCTTCCGCACGACGTGCGGAGTCTCTTTGATGCTGCATCTCCTGAAGCGCGTTCCCATTGATCTCGACGCCGGGCCGTTACGGTTCGTCCTGGAACGACGGCGCGTGATGGTCACAGGGGCCAGCGGGTCGATCGGATCCGAATTGTGCAGGACGATCGCAGAATTCCAGCCGGCGTCGCTCTGCTGTCTGGATCATGCGGAGAACGGCCTGGTTCAACTGGGCTACGAGCTCGACAAGCTGGCGCGGCCGCTGGACTTCCAACTGGTCGTCGCCGACGTGAGAGAGCGCGAGAACATGGACCGCGTGATGAGCCGCTTCCGTCCGGACGTGGTGATCCATGCCGCCGCGCACAAGCACGTGCCTCTCATGGAGGCGAATCCGTGCGAGGCGGTCGCGAACAACGTTACCGGCACCCGCCTGCTGGCCGAGCTGGCCGAGCGCCACGGCGTAGACCGTTTCGTGCTGATCTCGACCGACAAGGCGGTGAATCCGGCCAGCGTCATGGGCGCCACGAAGCGAGTGGCAGAGCTCCTGGTGCACGTTCTCGGTTCGGACAGCCGGACCAGGTTCATGGGCGTCCGGCTCGGCAACGTGCTGGGTTCCAACGGCAGCGCCGTGCCGCTGTTCATCAGGCAGATCGACAGGGGCGGGCCGGTCACGGTAACGCATCCGGACGCGGAGCGATTCTTCATCTTGACGAGCGAGGCGGTTCAGCTCGTGCTCTACGCGGCGGCCCGCGGAGAGTCCGGCAGTCTCTACGTTCCCGACCTGGGAGAACAGGTGAAGGTGCTGGACCTGGCACGAGACCTCATACGCCTCCATGCCGGGCACGTGCCCGGGCGGCAGATTGCTATCGACTTCACGGGACTGCGTCCCGGCGAGAAGCTCTCCGAAGAAGTGGTGGGCGAGGACGAGCAGGACATGCCGACACCCGTCGAGAACGTATGGCGGGTCACGCCACGCCGTGCGATCGGGGAGTGGGTGGAGCTGTTGCCTGCGATCGATGAGCTCGAGGCGGCGGCATGGAGGGGCGACGAGGCGAACGTCATCCGCCAACTGTGCGGGCTGGTGCCCTCGTTCGGCCGCAACAGACAACATTCGGCACGCCAGGCGCCGGTGCCGAGCGGGGCAGCGTAGCGATGCCGCGCCCGGCGTCGCCTGACGGCCAGGCTTTCCGCTCGACGAGAGTCTTGAACGGGGTCCGGTCATCGCAGCCAGGAGGTTTCATGGTGCGGAAGCTTGCAGCCGCGGGGACGCTCGTCGGGCTGGTCGCGGTCGGCGCTCCGGCGAGCCTGCCGGCCAACACTTCGGGCTCCATCGCCGGTCACGCGCTGGATGCCGGGGGGCGGCCGCTGGCGAACATCCCCGTGGAGATCTTCGAGGCCGCCGGAATCCGGCCGGTCGGTCGCGCGGTTCGGGCGACTGTGACCGATCTTCGCGGCGCATGGAGCTTCGGCCAGATGTCCGCTGGTGACTACGTCGTACGGGTCACGCGTGGCCCGCAGGTCGCGGGGGTTCCGGTGTCGGTCGTCGCCGCGGAGAGTCTCGACGGCGTCCTGATTGTGGCGCCCAGTGTGTTCAGCCCCTACATGCAGGCGACTGCGGGAGTGGCGGCGGCCGCGGGCGGACTGAGTGCAGCCGAGACCGCCACGATCGTCGCCGTGGGGGTGGCCGCCTCGGTCGGCACGGTCGTGGTGCTCAGGGACGAGAGCTGAACCACGGCTTCTTTGCGCTGGTTGGAATCACGACGCGAGCGGTAGTGGCGGGTGAAGTTGACGGGATCTGGAAAGACCGCTCGGGAAACCACGGGCCCGGGCAGGCAGATCGGTTCACCCGCGGCCGGCGGTCAGGTGCGCGGGCTGGAGGTGGGCATTCTCATTGCGGGACTGGTGGCGGCCGTCCTGGCCGGCGTCGCCGCCTATCGTCTGGTCGGGCCCTACGGTGATGGACCGTTCGGCGCCGGCTTCCGGCGCATTCCGGATCCGGCGAGCGGCCGATCGGTCCTCGTGCACGACTTCAGGCTCGGCGCGCACGTGGTTCGCGCGGTCGTGGACGAGCGCACGGGACGAGTGGCGGAGCTGCTGCTTCCCGGGCCCGTCGACGGCGCGCCGTCGACGCGGGCCTACCTCGACGAGCATGGCGGCGTGCGCCTGGATCGGGATCTCGACGCCGACGGAGGGGTGGACCGGTGGGAGTACTACGCCGATTCGGGGCAGCTCGACAGGCGGCGGGCGCAGAAGGTGGGGTTCTCGCTGGCGGGAGACGAGATCGTCGACGCCTGGGTGTTCCACTCCGCTGCCGGAGAGGTCACGCGCGTCGAGGTCTCGACCAGTCGCGACGGCGTGGTCGACCGCTGGGAACACTACGAGAACGGCCTCATGGTGCGCGTCGAGGCGGATACGGACGGCAACGGGCGGATCGACGAATGGTCCACGTACGTGGACGGCATCCTGTCGAAGACAGCCGCGGACAAGGATGGCGATGGACGACCTGACTGATCGTGTCGAGACGCGCGGCGGGCGATGAGCGGGGAGTCGACGTGCGGCTGTTCGGGCCGGCTACGGTTCTCTTGCTTGCCTGGGGCGCGCTGGCGTTCGGCGCCGAGTACGCGTGGGCGTACGCGCCGTTGCTGGTGATGTGCACGACGGTCGGCGTCATCGGTCTCATGGCTGGGGGGCCGGCGGCCAGGCCGCCCTGGACGATCGGCGGGGTGCTCGGATTGCTACTTGTCGCCGCAGCGTTGCAGGTGGCGCCGCTTCCCGAGGCGGTGCTTGCCGCCGTCAGCCCCGCCAGGTGGGACCGGGACTTTCGAGCGCTCTACGCAACCGCCGTTCCACAGCCGCCCGACAGTGCCGCGTCTCGTGTCGATCCGCCGCGGTCGATTTCCATAGCGCCGTTCCGGACGTTGCTCGGCCTGGCATTCCTCACGGGATTCTCGGTTTTCTTCGTCGGGGCCATTCGCGCGCTCGGGGTCGTTCGGGCATCCGGCGTCGCGAGAGGCCTGATCGTGGTCGGCGTGATGGCCGCGCTCATCGCCATCGTGCAGGCGGCGAGCGGCAGTGAGCGGGCGTACGGGTTCTGGTATCCCCGGCACAACCCGCGGCCGTCGGCACCCCACATCAACGAGAACCACTTCGCCGGCTGGATCGTGATGGTGATTGCGTTGACCAGCGGGTACCTCGGGGGCGTGCTGGCCCGCGGCATGCGCCGGGCGAGATCGGACTGGCGGGACCGGGTTGCATGGCTCTCGTCGCGCGAGGCCAGCGAGGTCCTGCTGGTGGGGTTCGCCATTCTGATCATGGCTCTCTCGCTTGTCGTCACGCTGTCGCGGTCCGGGATCGGCTGTCTCGCGGTCGCGCTGTGCGGGTTCGGCTGGTGGGCGGCCCGGAGGCGGACGGGCACGGTGCGCCGCGTACTGCTTCCGGCCGGCCTGATGGCGATGCTCTTCGCGGCCATCGCCTGGGGCGGCATCAATTCCGTGGGACAGGAGTTTTCGAGCACGTCCTGGTCGGACGTCGGTGGTCGTGCTGCGATCTGGCGCGACACGGCACGCATCGTGCGGGACTTCCCCCTCGTCGGGACCGGTCTCAACACCTATGGCATCGCCATGCTCGGGTATCAGACCTACGACACGAACGTCAGGGCCGTCGAAGCGCACAACGATTACCTGCAGCTCGCGGCCGAAGGCGGGCTGTTGCTCGGGATCCCGGGCGTCATCGCGGTGCTTCTGCTCGTCAGGGAAGTGCGCCGCCGGTTCCGCGAGGCGGCCGACGACACGATGACCTACTGGTTGCGTGTCGGCGCCGTGACCGGCCTGGTCGCCATCGGTCTGCAGGAGGTCGTCGATTTCAGCCTTCAGATGCCGGGCAACGCCGCGCTCTTCGTGCTGCTGGCCGCCGTTGCCGCGCACATCCCGCGCAAGACGACGACGCGGGCCGAACCAGGGAACGGCTCGTGATGGACAGTCGACCCCGGAGCCGGCCGCCGGTAACGATGCCCGCCAACGCGCTCACGTGCGTTCGGCTTGTCGTCTTCCTCGCGGGGATGCTCGCCCTGCCCTCCGGCGGTCTCGTCGGCGCCTCGATCCAGCCCGACCTCGACTATGTCCTGGGCGCCCACGATGTCCTTCAGATCAGCGTCTTCAACCAGGAAGAGCTGAGCGGCAGGTACACGATAGGAGCCGACGGCTCGTTCTCCTTCCCCCTCATCGGTCGCATCGTCGCCGACGGGCTGACGGTGCGGGCGTTCGAGCAGGCGCTGAGGGACGGTCTTGCCGACGGCTATTTCCGCAACCCGCAGGTCATCGTCTCGGTGGCGGAGTATCGGAGCCGACAGGTATTCGTCGTCGGCGAGGTCCGGCAACCGGGCGCGTATCCACTGACGGGCGAGATGAACCTGATCGGACTACTGGCGACGGCCGGTTCGACCACGGCATCCGCTTCCGGCATCGTGATCGTCGTGCGGGCTGGACCATCGACCGCGCCCTTGCTGCCGGACGCGAATGACAACGCGGAGGTCATCCGCGTCGATCTCGGAGAGCTCCAGCGTGGTGTCCTTGCGCACAACGTGCGGCTCCAGGACGGGGATACCGTCTTCGTCCCCCGCGCCGAGACCGTCTACGTGTTCGGGGAGGTGAGAAGCCCCGGGCAGTACCCGATCGACACCGCCACCACCGTCCTGCAGGCGCTCTCGATGGCTGGCGGCAGCACCGAGTTCGGAGCGCTCAACCGCGTGCGCGTCTCCCGCATCGTCGATGGCGAGCAGCGGGAGTTTCGGGTGGAGCTCGACGACGTGGTGCAGGCCGGAGACACCATCATCGTACCGCAGCGGTTCTTCTGATGACGCCATCCGATCCACATGCCGCCGAACCGGACGCCGGGCGTGGCGGGCCCACTGTCGATCGCGCGGGCCTCGAAGAGCTCGACGACGGTTTCCGCGCTCGGGACTATCTGCGTCTCGTCTACAAGTGGCGACGCCTGGCCGCGACGCTCTGGCTGCTCGTCTTCGTGGCCGCGATCGTGTACGGGTTTACCGCTACGCCGCTCTATGACGCGACGACGACGCTGTTGATCGAAGTCGACGAACCCAATGTCGTCACGTTCGAGGAAGTAATCGAGGAGGGACGAGTCAACCCGGACTACTACCAGACGCAGTACGACGTTCTGGCGAGCCGGTCGCTCGCAAGGCGCACGATCGAACGACTGGGTATCTGGGATCATCCCGACCTCGGTGGCAGTACGGAGGCCGCCCGGGCCGCTTCCGACGATGGCGTCATGGCCGGGTCCGCAGGGTCCGCGGCCCGGACGCGTGTCGTCGATCGTTTCCTGGGCCGCCTGCGAGTGGCGCCGGTCCGGAACAGCCGGACGGTCGACGTCACATTTCGCTCGTCGAGTCCCGAGATCGCCGCCAGGGTTGTGAACACGCTCGCGCGAGCGCACATCGAATGGAATCTCGAGTTCCGGTTCCAGTCGTCCCGCGAAGCGTCGGACTGGTTGCGGGAGCGTCTTGCCGAACAACGTGCGCAAGTGGAAGCGAGCGAGCTGGCGCTTCAGCGTTACCGTGAGGCGAACGACGCCATATCCCTGGACACCCGGCAGGACGTGGTGGTTCAGGAGCTTGTCGATCTGAACGCGGCGCTGACGCGGGCAAGGACGGAGCGGATCGAGAAGGAGGCGCGCTACCGTCGGTTCGAGGCGCTCCAGGACAGGTCGGGGGCAATCGATACGCTCCCGGAAATCCTGAGCAACAGCTTTGTCCAGAACCAGAAGGCGCGTGTCGCCGACCTCAGGCGACAGGAAGCCCGGCTTGCCGAGAATCTGGGTGACCGCCATCCCGACCTGATCGAGGTTCGCCGAGCCATGCAGGCGGCCGAGGAGGAGCTGCGGATCGAGACCGTCAGGGTCATCGAATCGGTGGGCAACGACTTCCAGGCCGCCGCGGCGCAGGAACGGGGTCTGTGGCGCGAGCTCGAGACGCAGAAGGACGAAGCCCTCGCCCTGAACCGAACGGGGATCGAATACGGCGTGCTGACGCGGGAGGCCGAGAGCAATCGGCAGATCTATGAAGCCCTGCTGCAGCGCGCGAACGAGACCGGGGTCGCCGGCGAGCTGCGCACGAGCAACATTCGGGTGGTTGACGAGGCGGAAGTGCCGGTCAGGTCCGCCCACCCCCGGCGACTGATGATCGCACTCGGAGGCTTGTTCAGCGGCCTCGGTCTCGCGGTCGGCCTCGTCCTGCTCCTCGATCGTCTCGACAATCGAATGACCACGCCGGACGACATCCAGAACTGCCTCGGCTTGGCGTTCCTGGGCATGGTTCCGGTGGTCGAGGGCGACAGGTCCGCGCAGCGGCTGCTGGCCGCGGGTGACGCGTCCGCGCAACGGCTGCTGGTCGACGGCGGCGTCGCAGACGCGAACTTCGCGGAGTCCGTACGGTCCATCCGCACGAATCTTGTGTTCTCCTCCGCCGCACAGGGCTGTCGGACGATCGCGGTGACGAGCACGGCGCCTGGGGAGGGCAAGAGCCTGTTGGCCGGCAATCTGGCGATCGCGCTGGCGCAAACGTACGAGCGCGTGCTGCTGCTCGATGCCGACCTCCGGCGCCCGCAGGTCCATGTGACGTTCGGTCAGACCCTCCAGCCGGGGTTGTCGGATCTGCTGGTGGGTCAGGCGAAAGCTGCCGACGTCCTGCGGCGGGACGTAGTGACGAAGCTGCCGAGCCTCAGCCTGATTCCCGCCGGGACCCTGCCACCCAACCCCGCCGAGTTGATCCTGTCGGTACGTTTCCAGGAATACCTGTCCTCGCTGACCGAGAGTTTCGAGTGGATCGTCGTCGATACGCCGCCGGTCATGCCGGTCACCGACGCGGCCGTGATCAGCCGCCTCGTGACCGGCGTGCTCTTCATGGTGGACGCGACGAAGCCGGTGCGGCGTTCCGCTCCCAAGGCGCTGGAACAATTGTCTCGGGCGCATGCTCGCGTGGCCGGCGCCGTCCTCAACCGGGTGGACTTCGTCAACAACCCGTACTACTACGCGGACCACTATCGTCGGGAGTACCGCACGTACTACCGCCGTCCGTAGTGCTTTCCTTCCGGCGCTGGCATGTTGCGCATCGCGTTCGACCTCGACGGCGTCCTGGCCGACTTCTCGGCCGCCTATGGCGCAACGGCCCAGAATCTCCGGCGCCGCGCGGATCGCCCGAACGCGGGAGGCGACCCGGCAGAGGCGACCGCGGTAGCGTCGGATTGCGCCGCTACGTCGCCCGCCGCGCCGGATCGTCAGGACCACGAAGACGTCTGGCGGGCGATTCGCGCTTTTCCCGACTTCTGGACCACTCTGCAACCGTTCGAGCCGGATGCGGTTCGCCGACTCGAGATGCTGGCCGACCGCCACCTGTGGGAGACGTTCTTCGTGACCCAGCGTCCGGCAACCGCGGGCGACACCGTGCAGCGTCAGACTCAGCAGTGGCTCGTCGAGCAGGGCTTTGCGTTGCCGAGCGTCATCGTGCACGGCGGCTCGCGCGGGGAGCTGGCGGCGGCGCTCGAACTCGATTTCCTTGTGGACGACACGGTTGAGCACTGTGTGAACGCCGCTGACGAATCCCATGCCCGACCGATCCTGATCCGCCGGGAGGAAGACGTCCTCGTCGAGGCCAACGCGTCGGACCTGGGAATCGCGGTCTGTCGGTCCGTCGCCGAAGCGCTCGACCTCCTCGAGCAGGTGACGATTGAGAAGAGCCAACTGCCCTTCTTGCGCCGCGTGGCCAAGAGAATCGGCTTGTAACGATCTCGAACCCGCGCTCGGAACAGCGCGATCGGATTGTGACCGACGGAGTGGCATGCACGACCGGGAATCCCGCGGCCCTTCGTTGTTCCTCTCGCCTCCCCACCTGGGGGGCCTCGAGGCCGAGTTCATCCAGGAAGCGCTCGCCGGCAACTACATTGCCCCGCAGGGACCGATGGTCACGGCGTTCGAGCAGGAGTTCTGTGACTGCACGGGCATTCCGCATGCCGTCGCCGTATCCAGCGGGACGGCCGCTCTGCACCTGGCCTTGCGGCACCTGGGCGTCGGCCCGGGGGACGAGGTCATCGCGTCGACGTTGACGTTCATCGGCGGCGTCAGCCCCATCGCGTACCTCGGCGCCACGCCGGTGTTCATCGACTGCGATCGCGAGTCGTGGTGCATGGATCCGGCGCTGCTGGAAGAAGAGCTGCAAGCCTGCGCCAGCCGCGACCGACTGCCGCGGGCGGTCGTGACCACCGACCTGTACGGCCAGTGCGCGGACATGGATCGGATCCTGCGGGCGTGCGACCGCTTCGGGGTTCCGCTGATCGCCGATTCGGCCGAATCGCTCGGAGCGGAGTACTGCAGGGCAGTGGGTTCTGCGGTCGAATCAGCCCGCGGACCCGCTTCGAGCAACTCGCCATCGGGAGGGAGTGCGGCCATCGCTCCGGCGACCACGTGGCGTGCGGCCGGCTTCGACGCGCAAGCCAGCGTGTACTCGTTCAACGGAAACAAGATCATCACGACCTCGGGCGGGGGAATGCTGGCGTCCCGGGACCCGGGACTGATTGCTCATGCCCGCTATCTCGCATCTCAGGCGCGAGATCCCGTCCCCCACTATCAGCACGCGGAGATTGGATACAACTATGCGATGAGCAACGTGCTGGCGGCCCTGGGTCGCGCCCAGCTCCGTGCGCTGCCCGCACGGGTCCGGAGGAAGCGGGAGATCTTCCGGCGGTACCGCGGCCGGCTGCAGAGCCTTGCGGGAATCGAGTTCGCGCCCGAGCCGGCGTGCAGCAGACCGTCGCGCTGGCTGACGGCGATGCTCGTCAGGTCCCGGCAGTTCGGTGCGACTCGTGAACAGGTCCGCGTCGCTCTGGAGCGTCACGGAATCGAATCCAGGCCGATGTGGAAGCCGATGCACACGCAGCCCGCTTTCGACGTCAGCGAGACGCCGGGTCCTTCCGCGGGGCCGGGCGCTGTCGCGTCCGGCGGGCGCTGGCCGGCGCGGCGGCGCGGCGGTGCGGTCAGCGAGGACCTGTTCGAAGTCGGCCTCTGCCTGCCGTCCGGGACGGCGATGTCGGATGGGGATGTGGACCGTGTCTGCCGCGTTGTTGGAACGTGCCGCCGCTAGCTGCCGGCCCAGCATGCTGCGCTGCTTTCTCGTCAGCTTCGCGCTGTCCGCGGCGAGCATGGCGCCTCTGATTCGCGCGTCGCGCGCGTGGGGCTTCCAGGACGAGCCGGATGGCGGTCTCAAGGTCCATTGCGTGCCGACGCCGGTTCTCGGCGGAGTCGGCATCGCGTTCGCCGTTCTCTGCGGCTTCACGCTCGGCCAGCCCGACGGGGAACGCTGGGTCGCGCTCTTGTCGATCGCGATGGCGCACGGCGCCCTGGGACTGCGCGACGACCGGCGCGGCCTGAACGCGGAGGCGAGACTCGGCGCACAGCTCCTGGCCGGGGTGCTGGTGGCCATGCTCGGGGGCGGGTTCGTGTTGGAAGGGGTCGGCGCGAGTTGGTTGGCGGCGGGAGCGACCGTGGTCGCGACGGCTGCGCTCGTGAACGCAACCAACATGCTGGACGGAATCGACGGCCTTTGCGGCGGGTGTACGCTGGTGAGCGCTCTGGGGCTCGGCGCGGCCCTGTACGGGGCAGGGGATGCGTCGGGAGCGCTCCTCGCGGTCGCGCTCGCCGGTGCCTGCGCCGGGTTCCTGCCGTTCAACGTGCAGCCGGCGCGGATCTTCATGGGCGACAGCGGCTCCTGTTTCCTCGGCTTCATCCTCGCGATCCTGCTCTTTCGCCTGGAGCAGGCTGCAGGGCTTTCCGGTCTGCTGGGAGGTATCCCGTGCGTCGCTGTGCCTCTCCTCGATGCCTCCTTGGCTGTCGCCCGGCGGGCCGCCGACGGCCGGTCGCCTCTGGCCGGCGACCGCAACCATACCTACGACCGGATGATCGCGCACGGGCTTTCCGTGCGCTTGACCGTCGGCCTTTTCTGGGCGGCCGCGGCGCTGACGACGGGCGGCGGAATCGTCGTCGTTCTCACGGCTGCGGGGGGCGGCCGGGGCGGTTAGCGGGAGGCGAGCAGCATGTGCGGGATCTTCGGCGTCTGGGCGCCCGAGAATCGCTCCGCATGGGGGATCGAACGGTTTCGTTCCGCGGTCATAGCCTGCCGCGACGAGCTGACCCACAGGGGCCCGGACGACGCCGGGATCGCGATCGATGGCGACATCGGGCTCGCGCATCGGAGGCTCGCCATTATCGATCCGTCGCCGGCCGGGCGCATGCCGATGAGCAACGAGACGGATGACGTCTGGGCGACGTACAACGGCGAGATCTACAACTTTCGCGATCTGAGATCGTCCCTGGTCGCGAGCGGGCACAGGTTCCGGAGCCGCACGGACAGCGAGGTGCTCGTTCACGCGTACGAAGAGTGGGGGTGCGACTTCCTGGGGCGGCTCGACGGCATGTTCGCACTGGCCATCTGGGACGGACGCGCGCGCCGCATGATCCTCGCGCGGGATCCCATCGGCAAGAAGCCGCTGTTCTATTCGCTGCGTCCAGGCCGCCGACTGCTGTTCGGTTCGACGCTGGCCCCTCTGATGCGCTGGCCGGGCGCCGAGCGCGTCCTGTCGCGGCGGGATGCGCGCAGCTACCTGCAGTACGGCTACGTGCCGTCGCCGCGGAGCATCCTGCGGGGTACCCGCAAGGTCGCTCCAGCCGGCTGTGTGGTGATCGAGGAGCTGCAGCTCAAGACCGAGTTTCGATTCTGGGACCTGGCCGCGATCGCCCGGTCCGCGGAACCGCTGCGGGAACGCGAAGACGAGGTGATCGATCGGGTCGAGCGCACCGTGTGCGAGGCGGTGGAGCGGCGGCTGGTCGCCGACGTGCCCATCGGTGCCTTTCTCTCCGGCGGCATCGACTCCAGCCTCGTTGCGCTATTCCTCGCGCGCCTCGGAGGGAGCAGCGTACCTACCTTCACGGCCCGCTTCACCGACGCGGCGTTCGACGAGAGCGCTTTCGGTGCAGAAACGGCCCGGCGCCTCGGGATACGCAACACGGTGCTCACGATCACGCCCGAGTCGATTCGCGAGCTGATTCCATCCGTTCCCGGATACCTCGACGAGCCGATGGCGGACTTCTCCTTCCTGCCGTCGCTCGCGATCGCCCGAGCCGCGCGGCAACAGGTCTCGGTGGTCCTCACGGGAGACGGCGGCGACGAGCCGTTCGCCGGTTATCGCGGCATCTGGCTCGCCCGCCTGTTCGAACGCTACGGCGCCCCCGTACCGCATTCCCTGCGGGCGGCCGTCGCTTCCGCGCACCGTCTTGTCCCGCGGCGCTGCTGGGCGTTGCGGCGGACCCTGTTCCGGATGAGATCCGCCGACCTCGCCGCTTTCTACGCGTATCACACGAATATCCAGGAGCTCGGTTCCGACCACGTCCTGGGCCCCCGTGGGGGCGCAACGCGGCCCGAAGCCGCGGCCGCGGCGTTCATTCGCCGGCAGACGCCTCTGGCCCCGATCGAGGCGTGCCTCCTGTACGACACCTTGCATCCGCTGGTCGACGCCATCCTCACCAAGGTGGATCGCGCCACGATGGCGTTCGGACTGGAGGCGCGGAGCCCGCTGCTCGACAAGCGCGTGCTGGAGCTCGCCTTCCGCGTGCCGTTCGCGCTCAAGCTCAAGGGCCGAACCACCAAGTACCTGCTGCGGCGCCTGCTCGGCCGCCATCTCCCGCCGGAGCTCGTGGAGCGTCCCAAGCAGGGCTTCATGCCTCCGCTCGGGGCGTGGCTGCGCAACGAGTTGCGGCCCATGCTGTGCGACTTGCTGGCTCCGGCGCGGGTCGCCCGTCGCGGGATGTTCTCTGCGTCCGGCGTCCGGACCCTCGTTCGACAGCACCAGGCGGGCGTTGCCGACCACACCCACTCGCTCTGGGCGCTGCTGAGCCTGGAGATGTGGAT
The DNA here is from genome assembly GCA_964291605.2 of Vicinamibacterales bacterium. GTDB lineage: Bacteria > Acidobacteriota > Vicinamibacteria > Vicinamibacterales > UBA8438 > WTFV01. The sequence goes on from OZ219745.1 coordinate 862,665, forward strand.
GGAACACTACGATGTCCGGTGATCTCCTTACTCCGACAGCAAGCATCGAGCCCAGACGCACGTGACATCGACACCGAGAATCACGGCGTGCATGTACTCGCAGTACTACCCTCCCGTTTTCGGCGGAGCGGGAATCCAGGCCCGCACCCTGGCGCGTTGTCTCGTCGAACGCGGAGTCGATGTCGACGTCTTGACGCCCGCGGTTTCCGGGGCCGAGAGAGCCAGTCGCGAGTACGGTGTCCATACACGCAGACTCTGGCCTTCGGCGAGTTGGCCTCGTGTGATCAGCCGGCCGGCCTGGGGCGCGCAGGCCGGCAGAATCCTCGCACGGCGAGAACCGCCGTACGACGTGGTGCACGTGCACGGTGCGTCGACCGAAGCCGCGCTCTTCATGGGGCGGGCCCGCAGATCGGGCGCACGCACGCTCCTCAAGGTCACGCTGCTCGGGTCGGACGATGCGTTGACGCTGCGCCGGCATCCGGCGGGGCGCTGTTTTGTCCGGGCCGATCGGGTGGTCGTCATGTCGACCGCGCTGAGAGACGCGTGCCTGAGCGCCGGCATCGAGGAGGATCGGGTCCGGCTGATACCCAACGGGGTCCCCCTCGACCGTTTTCGCCCGCCGGATGACGACGACGGGGTGTCGCTTCGCAGGCGCCTGGGCATCCCGAGTGACGCCGTCGTCGGCGTGTCGATCGGTGCTCCGAACGAGCCGCGCAAGCGGGCCGAGTTCCTCACAAGGGTCTGGCGCCGGGCTTGGGACGGCGCGCCGGGTGCGTACCTGGTGCTGGTCGGGCCGAACGACGGCGGACCCGGCCATGCGCAGGCGGACTGCATCCGAGACCTGAAGTCGACAATTGCCGAGCTGGGTCTCGGGGAGCAGGTCGTCCTTCCGGGCGTGGTCGAGAACCCGGAAGACTACCTCCGGGCAGCCGACGTCTTCCTGTTCGCCTCCGTGCAGGAAGGACAACCCAACGCCTGGTTGGAGGCGATGGCCACGGCGCTTCCCTGCGTGGTCTCGGCGCTTCCGGGAGTGACCGACGACTTCCTGCAGCACGGCCGCAACGGGTTCGTCATCGACCGCAACGATATCGACGTCTTCGCGCACCATGTGCGCATGGCCTGCCAGAACCCGGCGCTGGCTGCAAGCCTGGGCAGGGCGGCCGCGTCGGCAGTGCGCGCGCACGCGTCGATGGACGTCGTCGGCGGTGCGTATCTGGACCTCTACGAAGAATTGAATTCGCGAAGTGACGTAGCGGCGCGCCGGGCCGGCATGTCCGGGACCGGCGCGTCCTCCTGACAGGAATCCGGGTTGAACCATGGCGGCCAGCGGCAACGTGCGATTGCTCCTGGTGCTTCCCAGCACGGCCCGTACGGCGCCCATTGCCGGCGCGCTCGCCATCGTGTCGGGGCTGCCGCGAGACCGGTACAGCGTGGACGTCGCAGGTCTGTCGCCGGCGCCGGCGGACAATCTCTCGTCGGCCTTCGAACGCGAGGGCGCGCGACTGACGACTCTGGAGATGCGCGGGGCCCGGCGTTTCGCCGGTGGGCAGGCCTTGCGGGAGCTGGTGCTGCGGGCGAAGCCGGACGTCATTCTGTCGATGGGTTTTCGTCCGGATGTGCTGGGCGGGGAAGTGGCGCGGCGCCTCGACGTGCCGGCCCGGGTCGCCAGCGTCCGGTCCACGCTGTCGGAGGACTACCGCTTCGAATACGGTGGCTGCGGCGGGAGGCTCGCCTGGCTCCTGCACCGCAGGGCGCTACGGCGGAACTTCCATGCGGTTGTCCCGCTGTCGACCCGGGTCGCGTCGTTTCTGCGGCGTGAGGGCCTGGGGAACGTGTCGCAGACCATCCTGAACGGCATCGCCGCAAGTCGCAGCCCGGTGCCCTTGCCGGAAAGCAGGCGCCGCGCCCAGCGCTCGCTTCCGGACGCGAGTCTCGATGGGACGGCGCCGGTGGTGACCTTCGCGGGACGCCTGATCCCTCTCAAGGGCCTTGACATCCTCGTGGCCGCGATCGCGAGGCTCGAGACGTCCGGCGTATACGCGAACTGGCTGATTGCCGGGGAGGGAACTGAAAGGCGGGTGCTCGTCGAGCGCGTGGCCCGCCTGCGTGAGCCCGGCCGCGTCACCTTTCTGGGGCACAGGTCCGACATGGACGCCGTGCTTGCCGCCACGGATATCTTCTGCTTGCCGTCGCGGTCCGAGGGCCTCTCGCGGGCGCTGCTTGAGGCCGCGAGTCACGGGATCGCCTGCGTCAGCAGCGATGTATCAGGGGCCCGGGATGTGATCCCGACCGACGACTACGGGCTGGTCGTGCCGGTCGGGTCCCCACCGGCGCTCGCCGACGCACTCGGGAGACTCCTGGCCAGCCCGGCAGAGCGGGTGTCGATGGGTCGGCGGGTGCATGCGCGTGTGGTCGAGCGATTCGGTCACGCACATGTCGGCGGGCAGTACGATCAACTCTTCCGTCATGTGCTTCAAACGAATACTGCCGCAAATGCAAGAGGCCGGAGCGACTCGCGGAGGGCGGGCTAGGCCGGAGCAGCCGTGCCGTCAGCGGCCGTCTACCCGCGCCGGAAACCAGCGGCGGCCCGTGCCGAGAGCCCCGGCGCGTTCGCGCCGCGCAGGTCAGATCGCGGGCGGATCGGTTCTGGACAGGGCGCGCGACCACACCACGGGGCTCAGGAGACCCGCGATCCAACCGGCGGCGTACGCCGCATGGACTACCGGCAGAACACAGAGGACCCGCAGCCTGTCGCGCAGAGACAATCGCGCCCCCCGCGCAGTGCCGGCGACCCGGAGCGCCGCCAGGGCATAGGCGGTCACGGCGGCAAGCAGAAGGATGCGCGCGGCCGCGTGGAACAAGCCGGCCACAGCCAGGACGACGAGCGTGACCGCGCAGAGCAGCGGTACCCAGTGCCGGAAGCGGGCCGACCCGAGCTGCGCGGGAAGCCAGTAGGCGTTGCGGAACATCTGCCGCGCCAGCGACGCGAGTTTGGGCCGGGCGCAGTACGTGGAGCGGATCGTGTGGTCCAGCCAGATCGAGAAGCCGGCGCCGCGCACGCGGTGGAAGAACTCGATGTCGGCGTTGCTGCCGTAGTCCTCCCGAAAGAGACCGACGGAGTGGAACACCCGGCGACGGATGCACGGGAATGGCACCGCGTCCGTGAAGAACGAGTTCCGTCCGCCATGTCGAAACGCCGCGGGGCCGCCGCCGAGCCGGTGCGAGAGGACCCGGTTGATTGCGTTCGCCCAGCGACCCGGCAGGGCTTGGGTCTTCAAGAACCCACCTGCGATGCCGGCCGACGATCGATCCAGGGCTTCGAGATTGACGCGCAGGAAGTCGTTCGGCAGGTGGCAATGTCCGTCGAGCACAAGCACCGCTTCACCGCTCGAGAGCCGAATGAGCCGGTTGATTCCGCTGTATTGCGCCCGCGCCGGATTGTCGCAGACAAGCACGTGTTGGAACGGCGGATCGCGGGCCCGCCATTCGTTCAGGATCGAGAGTGTCTCGTCGTCCGATCTTCCGTTCGCGAAGAGGATCTCGACGGCCTCTCCGCGGCAGTCCTGCGCCGCCAGATCGTCGAGCAGCGCGGGAAGGTAGGCGGCCTCGTCGCGGACGGCGCAGACGACGCTGAGGATCGGAGTCCCGGATCCGGTCTCTTCCTGTCCGGGCGCGGACTCGGCGGCGGTCGCACGGATGTTCATCGACACGCCCTGTCGATTGGGAGCTCGACGGCGATACACCGTTGACAATAAACGACGATAGAGTAACGCGATGACCCCTGCCGTACGCCCGGCGACCTGAAGTCGATGGAATTCGGATTCGAGGGAGCGGCTCTACTTCTCGCGGCGCTCGTCGGCGCCACTGCCCGACCGCGAGTTGGACTCTTTCTCTTCGGACTCTGCCTGGGGTTTCCCGACCTCTCCATCGCGATCCGTCCTCCTCTCTACCTTCGACTCGAGGACGTGCTGGCCGGCGTGCTGCTGGCCCGCGGGATCCTGAACCGGGGAAGGCTCGTGCGCACGCGCGCCCAGAAAGCGATGCTGTCCTGGTACGCGGTACTGATCTTCACGAGCGCCATCTCGGCCCTCTTCGTCCTCGTGGCGGGTATGTCGATAGATGCCTACACGCTTGGTCGTGTCGCTGGAACTGTGGTGATCTTCTTCGGCATCGTCTGCAACGTTCGAAGCTCGAGCGAGCTCAAGGCGCTGGCCGCGGGCATGTGTCTGGGCGCGCTCTGGCTTGGCTACTCCAATATCCCACGCATCTGGACGGAAGGCGGTCCCGACGCGTTTGCGCGGTTCCACGACATGCGAGAGGCAGCGGGCACGGCCTCCAAGACGCCCCAGGCTCTGGGCAGCTACGGCGTCCACGGGTCCTTCCTGGCGCTTCTGGTTGCCTCCCTCCCCGACCGTCGCCGCGGAAGGCAACTGCTTTGGATTGCCACCGCTCTCCTGCTCGTGGCAATCCCGGTCTTCCTTCTGCTTCGGACGGAGCTCGTGGCCATTGCGGTTACCTGGACCCTGGTCTTCCTGCAGTGGAGGAACAGGTACGTCCTGGTTTTCGGCCTGGCGATCGCCGCCGTGGTGTTCAGCTACTCGCTCGTATCCGGTCGTCAGTTCGAGCAGGCCACCACGATCGATCTGCGCACCGGCGAGGGCCTGTCCGGTCGACCCGACAGATGGGCTACCGGGCTGGAAATCGCCCTGGAGCGGCCGATCCTCGGGTGGGGTTTCGGACGCGAGAGGGTCGTGTTTCGGGAACGGATCGGGCGGAGCATGTCGCACAACATGGTGCTCTCGGCCTGGATCGAGCTGGGACTCCTGGGTCCGATTGCCATTCTGGCCATCGTCATGCACGCGTTCCGCATCGGCCGCTCGATGCTCGCGCGAAGCGTGACCCGCGCGGCGGGTATCCTGACCGTCTCCTACGTCGGCTGTCTCCTGACCGAGAGCATGGCGAGCGAGGTGCTCTACTTCTACAAGAGTCCGACCATCGTATTGGCCACGATGTACTGCCTCGGAAACCCGACGCTCCGACTGGCGGCGTGGGGCACGGGATCGGAGACGAGCGCGACGGATCGACGTCGTGGGTCGCAGTCCGGCCCGACAGCAGCGCTTCCCGTGCTTGCGGCGCCGCCGAGGGGCGAGCGAACCGTCGGGCAGTCAGCGGCTGCCTCTACGGAGACGCAGCCCTCGCGGTCCTCGTGGGGGTAGGCGCCCTCCGTCAGGTACGTGTCCGTTCCGAGACCTCGAGAATTTCGCGCTCGATATCGTCCAGGACTCGCTCCAGGACCGTATCGCCGGTGACCTCCACCAGACGCGGGTCCGAGGCCCTCGCGAAGGAGCGTATCCAGTCCCGCAGCTCATCGAAGATGGCCTCGCCATGGGCCCAGGCATGCTCGCCATCAGCGAGAACGCGTTGGCGGCCTCTCGTCGTCCGCTCTCGCCGCGAGACGCGTCGCGCGACCACGTCGCGTTCCGTGCGGACGAACACGCAGATGTCGGCGAGGTGGCGGCGGGCGCGCAGGTCCCCGATCAGGTTCACCATATTGGGGTGGGCGGCCTCCAGCCCGACGGAAAACAGCGCCTGCAGGACGCCCTGGTCGACCAGGTGTACCCCGGGGGTGCGACGACTGCGCTCGATCATGTCGGCCACGGTGAGCCAGTTCTCCCACGCTGTGCGGAAGGCGGCGCCGGAGGCCTGGCGCGACGATCCGATGCACCGCGTCGCACGCCACGTGTCGGCCGGGTGACGCACGGCACGGCCGGCGAGGAACCAGGCTCGTTGCCGCAGCAGGCGGACCGGGTCGGCGACGTCGTAGCGCGACTCCACGTGCGGAGTGTGCACCAGCACGCCGGTGGACCGCAGTCGGTGCGCCAGCGCGTTCGCAAGAGATGTCTTGCCTGCCCCCGGCATGCCGAAGAACTCGACGACCAGCGGCGCCGCAGCTTCTACAGGACGTCCCATACCGCGCGACGCACAGCCAATTGCACCGCTTCCTGCGACGCGTCGGCATCGATGTCGACCACCCGCGTGCGCCGCGGGAAATGCAGGTTACGGACGCCGTCGACCTTCGACCGAATCTCCTCGACGTCCATCCGACTGTCCCGGCGCGACGCCGCGACCTCCGGGGTTACGTCGAGCCGCAGGACGAGATCCGGCGCGATGTCGTCCGCGCGCTCGTAGCGGTCGAACTCCCAACGAGCGAGCGCGCGAAAGACACCGCGCGGGCCATGGCGCCAATGGGCCAGCAGCGGGCCGTCGTTGAAGTTGAACACCTGGTGCTGAGGGTACCGATCGCAGACGACGGTAATCCCGCGGTCTCGCCCGGTACGGGCCCACTCCAGGCGACGCCCCTTGTCCCAGGCGACGACGACCGCCCACACCGCGCGGCCAACGTCCCGCGGCGAGCGCCAGCTCGGCTGGCGCATGGACACGCCCCCCGCCGTCGGCCAGCGTGTCCGGACACCGACACCGCGACGCCGGTCCAGCGCGGTCAACACGGTCCGGAGGAGCCGCGTGACGCCCTGACCGGTGCCCATGTACAGGGACGTTGCGTCCACCTTCCACAGGAGCCACCGCGTGGTGTCGGCCACGACGGTGGACTTGCCCGCCCCGTCGGCGCCCAGCACCGCCACGATCCGGCCTCCCCGCGGGTTGGTCCGTCGCCGCGGGACGGCCCGGCGGAACACGTGCTGGAGCAGTCGATGCCACTGGTCCAGCACGCGGTTCCGCCACGTGCCTGCCCAACTGGTGAAGAGGCGCGCCCGCCGATAGGAAGCCGGTCTCGGTCGAGCATGCCGCACGAGGTCCTGCCACGCACGTCCGTCAGGCCGGCCCACGATCAGGTCGCGGGCGGCGGCGCCGGATCGCTCGCCGAGAAGATCGGTTGCCAGCGTCGAGAAGCCCGCAACGTCGATGCGACCGACAAGCCACCGATACTCCCGGGCCTCGTCCGCGTTCAGCCTGCGTCGTCCCTTCAGAGCGGCACGCACCAGAAGCAGGATCAACTCCATGGCGGGATCCGCGACGTAGCAGCCGGTTTCCGGGTCGCGGACGCGACTGGCCAGCACCCTGTCTTCCCAGGGCAACCGATAGGTCTTCGACCCCGACGGACCGACGGAGAGCTCTTCATGCCAATGCAAGTGCACGAGCCGCCCCGTGTCCCAGTCCATCCCTATGTAGTCCCGGATTCCTGGATGCCGCGCCCAGCGCGTGGCGTCGAAGCCCTTGAAGTCGAGGTCCGCCAGCGCCGGTTCGCAGCGCTCGCGCGGATCGACCAGCAGGTCCAGGTCGGTCTCGCCGCGCACCCCTGCGCCCAGGTGCTCGTTGCTCTTCCAGTGGCAATAGCGCACGCGGTCTCGTTCGAAACGTTCGGTCAGGCGGCGCACCAGGTTCAGCCGCTCGGCACGCGTTCCGCTTGTCCCGGACACTCTCCCTATCTCTTCGGTGCTCCAACGCTCTCGCGGAGGCCTCGCCACGCATGCTCCAGAAGTTGCTTCTCGAAGGACTCGAGCCCGATCGCAGCCACGACCACGACGTACGTCGTGCCGAACAGCGCGAGCTGAGCAAGCGCAGTGGAGATACCGGCCGGCGCCACCAACAGCGAAACCGCTGCGGCGGCGCCCGTTGCCACGAAGTACTTCCAGACGCAACCGGGCACGAGCGGTGCGCCGAGCACGCGCATTCCTCCGATCACGTACACCGCCTGGATCAGGCACTGCGAAACCGCGAACGCTCCCGCGCAACCCAGGACGCCCAAGGTTGGTGCGAGCACAGGCACGAGACCAAGGCACAGGACGCCGCCGACAACCCCGATCCGGGCGACCACCCACTGACGACCGGCCATGTTGAGCACGATTGCCCCGCATGCCGACCCGAACGACATGCCCAGGTTCGCCACCGCAGCCAGGGCGACGGCCGGCGCCGCGTCCTCGAATCCGTCTCCCATGAGGACGCACAGCGCGGGCGCGCAGGCGATACCCAGGCCCAGCGCCGGTGTTGCAACCGCCGCCGCCCAGCGAGCCACCTCGCTTGTCACGCGGGCTGCCTCGATGCGCTGTCCCGTACCCAGATACTGCGCGACGACCGAGGGAAGCACGGACTGGAACGACTGTGCGGCGAGAAGACCCAGGAGTGAGAGTCGGATTCCCGCGGCCAATTGGCCGACCTCGCGCCCCTCCAGCCAGATCGCCGCGGCGATCAGCACGAGGCCGACCGTCGATTGCTGTCCCAGGCGCGTCAGTGCTACCGGAGGTACGTACCGGAGCAGTCTCCGAATCACGCGCCCATCGTAGGCGAGCGGCTCTGCTCGAAGGCTCCTCCAGATTGGGGCGCAAAACCACCCGGTCAGCGCCAGGTTGAGCGCTCCACCGATGCCGTAGGAAACGGCCGCAGCGGTGGCGGTCATTCGTCCGCTGACAAGGAAAAGGAGCAAGAGCACACCGCCGAAGGTCAGAATGCTGGCGACACGGGAGGCTGTGAACGGAAGGCTGGCGCGCCTTGAAATCGCCACGCCGGTGACGACCTGCAGTAGCGCCAGCACCGGAATTGCGGCCGCAACGCTTTGCAGGGCTCCCTCGAAACCGACACCCTGAAGCATGAAGCCGGCCAGACTCGGGGCGAGCAGGAGGACCGAAGCGGCAATCACGAGTGAAAGCAGCACGGCCAGTCCCGCCGCCGACACGACGACCGTCCCTTCCTCCCGCCGATCTCCTCGCTTGGCCGCGAGAGCAGCGTAGCGAATCACTCCCAACCTCAATCCCGCCCCGGAAACGTTTTCGCCGACATCCGCCACGGACCGCGCGACGGCAAAGATCCCGTACCCGGAAGGTCCCAACGTATTGGTCAGCAACAGCGCAAGGCCTACACGCAGCGGCTGGAGCAGCCCTTCTCCGGCGACGGAGACGACACTCGCTTTCGCGACGTCCCGCAGATCGCGCGTCGTTTCCGCAGGTCGCTTCCAGTGCTTCGCCGGGCCGGTGTGCTCCGCGTTCGAGCTGGCGGGGTCGCCCTGGTCGAGGTTCTCCGACTTCGCCATCGACCGCACGTCACGAACCGTAATTGAAGACCAGTCCGGCCTCGAGGCCGCTGTATCGTCTGCGCACCCTGGTCGACGAGTCCTGGTCGAAGTAGGTGACCTGGAAGCCGGCACGTGTCTCCGTGCCCAGCCGATAGCCGAAAGAGCCCGTAAAGCTCCATCTCGCGTCCCTGCGGCCCCGCGCCAGTGCGCCGTTGCCCTGAAACGGCCGCGCATCCAGCCACCGCTCGTAGTCGTAGGTGCCCCTGCCGACGCCGGCGCTCACGTCGAACGGACCGGTCAGCCGGCGCCGGACTTGCACGCGGTACTGGCTGAGGACGTAGTACGGATCGGTGCGCTCGAAGGAATACCGAAGGTCCCTCTCTGTCGTGAAGGTCAATGTCGTGCCGGCGGGAAGCCGGTAGGAAAGGTCGGCAAGCGCGACGACGCCCGCGAAGTCCGGAAGCGTCGGATGGAACGCGTTGAAGCGTCGGACGCCGACGGTCCCTGAACCGGAGATCAGGGCCCGGGGATGGAATTCGGCGCCTGCCCTGAGGACGAGGCTCTGGCTGTCGCGGTCGGGTGACAGGCGGAAGCGCGCTTCTCTGACCTCGGTGTCGAACGTGAAGGTCGAGAGCACCGTGCGCCGCCAGCGCACGGTGGCGACGCCGACCGTCTCCTTGCGATTCAGGTATTCCGCCAGGCGGGTTCCCTCGAAGAACGCGTCCGCATCGAAGTGATGGCGCTCGCGTCGTCCGAGCAACTCGAGGGACAGCCGGGGCAACAATTCGACGCGGAAGCCGCCGGCGACCTCGTCCTCGATGCGCCGTGTCCGAACGTCAATCTCGAACCCCGGCCGGCGCCGGGTGTTGAGGTACCCGCCGCTGAGGAAGAAGCCCAATCGTCCCGCCGGGACGTCCAGCCTCGCGCGGCCTTCCGGATTCACCGAGCGTTCACCGGTGAGCCGCGCGTAGTAGTCCGCGCCCGCGACGGCCGACAGCGTCAACAGGGCCCGGCGGCGAAACGGCACCCACGCATCGATGCCGGGACTGACCGCCACGACGAAGTCGCGTTCGGGCTCGGGCGAGCGGAAGACGTTGGTCTCGATACCCAGTTGGTCGAGCGTGAAGGTCGGCGTCAGATACAGTCCGCCGGCCCGGATGCGGGCCTGCGAGCGGAAATCGTCGGTGGTCTGCGCGGCGGCGGGCCCCGAGATGACGGCGAACGCAAGAGCAACCAGAACCCGCGCGGGCGCCATGCCGAGCGAGCGGGCGCAGGCAGACAGGTCGGCAAGCCGCAACGGCCCCGGCAGGTCGCGCAGGATGGCCGGGGTCAGCGTGGGGATGCGCTCGCGCAGCACCTCGTTCTCTCGCCTCCGGTCGCCGGAATCCGTCAACGGCTCCTCCTCGCCCCTACGCGCGAATCACGGTGTGCCGCGGCGCCGGAAGCGCGATGCGTCACGCCGTTTCGGACGCCGCATAGAGATCATAGCGCATGAATTATGAAAACGACATGAACTATCCCTTTTGAACACGATTAGTTTATGAACGGTCTGCCGGGATAGCTGCTCCGTACCGCAACTGCGCGCTCCGCCGGCGACATCACGAGCCGGGTGCGGAAGCGCCGGCGAGCCGGCGACTGCGGTGTGAACACGACGCAACCCGAACGGCATCGGCGCCGTCCAACCCATTGGATGATCGAGACGCAGGTGGTGGAGGTCGCGCCCCCGGCCACCGAGACGGGTGCGGAAGCTCCGGACGGCTGCCGCGCCGCATTCATGCTGCATGACGTCGAGGGCTTGGCCGGGTCGGCGCGCAAGCTTGCGCTGCTGCGGACGAGAGCGGCCCTGGGGCTCGAACAAGTCGAACGAAGATGAACCGGCTGACCTGGAGGCAACACACCATGGAAAGACTGGCATTACGGAGCGCACTCGTCGCTGTCGTCCTGATCGCCGCGGCCGGGGCGGCCGCGGGGCAGACGGAGGAACTGGTACGGACCATCCGAATGGAGCCCGGCGGCTTGCTCACGCTCAGCAACATCAGCGGCGAGACGACCGTGACGGGTGTGGACGGCGACGACCTGACGCTGCGGGCGACGAAACGGCTCGTGGGACGGGGCAGCGCCGAGTCGCTGGACCGCGTCGAGATCGAGATTGAGGAGCGCGGCAACCGGGTGGACGTCGAGCCCCGGTACCGGCGGCGGTCCCTCCTGCAGTCGCTGGGCAACCTGCTCGGCGGCGGCTCCGGATCCGTGGCCGTGGACTACGTCGTGACCGTGCCCCGCGGCACCGGCGTCACCGTCGAGTCCGTGTCCGGCAACGTCACCGTCGAAGGTGTGGAAGGCGAGACGCGCGTCGAGGTGGTCAGCGGTGACGTGCGGCTCGCTTCGCTGGCAAGGCTGGTCGAGGTGGAGGCGGTGTCCGGCCGTGTGCGGATCACCGACGTGAGCAGCGACGACGCCATGACGGCCGAAACGGTCAGCGGCCGCGTCGACATCAGCACGGTCCGTGCGCCGCGGCTGGAGGCGTCTTCCGTGAGCGGCGCGGTGGCGCTGCGCGGGGTGGAGTCCCGGCGCGTCGAGGTGGAGACGGTGTCGGGTTCGGTGACTTTCTCGGGCGCGCTGGCGGCCGACGGGCGCTACGAGTTCGAGTCGCACTCGGGTGGTGTCCGCTTGACGGTTCCCGAGGGCACGGGATTCGAGCTGGAGTCCGAGTCGTTCAGCGGCGGCCTGCGCTCGGCCATCCCCATCGTCGTCGGCCGGGGCGATCGGGCCGGCGAGGTGACCGTCTTCGAGTCCGGGAGCCGCTCGATAGAAGGAGTCGCCGGCGACGGCGGCGGCCGCCTGGAGCTGTCCACCTTCAGCGGGGACATGAGGATCGAAGTGGGACCGGTCCCCTGACGCTCTTGTCCCGCCCGGTCGTTGGCGGCTCCGGTTGCCGCCCAACCATGCCTGTCCAGGAGTCTGCGCTGCGCTTGTCGCGGCGCAGACTCTCAGGGGACCTGTTCGCCGGTGTAGAAGGCGGTTGTCCGAGTCGCCGCGGCGTGTGCGGCCTCCGGATCCGTTCCGGCCGCGATCGCCGCCTGCTCCCATCCCTCGCTGCTGCCGGTGATGAACGCCTTGCCGTCCGGCGAAGCGGCGAAGGCGGCTTCGTCGGGTTTCGGGGCGTCCGGCTGCGCGATGTGGAGCGCGAGTCCCAGCAGGCCCATCTCCCAGCCAACGCCGGCCGCGCCCGGTCCGTACTGGTCCCAGTGGTCGGACAGGTGCGCGATGTGCGAGAGCGTGAGCCGGGCGCTGCCGTCTCCGCCGTCCGCGACGCGCACTTCCACCCAACTGACGCCGTAGAACTCCCACGTGAGCTCGAAGTGCGAGGGCGGTTCGCACCCGGTTATCTCGCCGCCGGCGTTGCCCTCCAACTGATAGCGGCCGCCAAGCTGGAGATCGCCGCTGACCGGCGAGAACCAGCGGGCGATGCGCTCGCCGTTCGTCACCGCGTCCCACAGATCGTCGACCGTCGTCGCGAAGCTGCGAGACAGCGTGACCGCGCGGGCGGATTGTCCCTCGCGCTCGAGCGCCGACACCGAGCGCTCCATGGCGCCGAGGTGGGTTTCGACATCGAACTTCATGGTTGCTCCTCGTGGGGTGACCGGTCCGCGGAGACGCCGTCCTGCGCCGCTGCGACGTTCCGAGGCGCCTTCATCAGGAGCCGCGGGTCGCCGTCCGATTCCTCCATGGCGTCGGTCGGATACGCGGCGACGTCCGCCGGTGTTCGCAGATACTCGCCGGCATCCTGCGTTCTGACGGGCATGGGGTCATGGTACACGGGCGATCAGGATGAAATCCCGAGCCCCCGATGAATCGACTACGATCTCCCGGCGAAGGTCACGATCTTATGACTCGACATCCGAATCCCCGCGAGGCCGCGGCCCGCGTCGACGCGGTCTTCATCGACCGCTGGTCGCCGCGATCGTTCTCGCCCAAGCCGCTGACGGACGCCGACATCGCCTCGATGTTCGAGGCGGCGCGCTGGTCGCCGTCTTCGTCGAACGTCCAGCCGTGGCTCTTCCTGTACGAGACGGACGGCCCGGACCGGGAGGTCTTCGATTCCATTCTGAAGCCGCGCAACCGCGAGTGGGCGGCGAAGGCCCCGTTTCTGGGCTTCCTCTTCGCCAACACCCGCACGGCGGATGGCCGCGCGCCGCGCACGGCGCAGTTCGACGCCGGTGCGGCGTGGATGTCGCTGGCGCTGCAGGCCCTGGCGCTGGGCATCTACACGCATGGGATGGCGGGCATTGATGTGGATGCGGCGCACGAGAAACTGGGCGTCGACACCGAGCTCTGGACGGTGATGTGCGCGTTCGCGGCCGGGCGGATCGGCCCGCCGGAGGCGCTGCCGCCGGAGCTGCGGGAACGCGAGCGGCCGAAGGATGACCGCAAGCCGCTGCGGCAGATAGCGCACCGCGGCATCTTCAGGGGACGCTGAGCGGTCCGGCAACGGGCGGACGCGGCGAGCGTGCAACCACCCTCGCCGCGCCCAGGGGGGGACCATCCGCTGGTTCATCTCACGAACCTCGCTCTGGATCGAGCGCAGTCCGACCATGAGCGCGGCGCTCATCCACTGCACGTCTTTGCTTTCGGCATTCACGGGCCAGCCTCCCGGTCGGCGATGAGCGAGCGCCGCTGGAAGCTCAACGATCTCATTCGAGAGCACTATGCGCGCCGTTAGTGGCCGCAGCGGTCGCGTGGCCCGTCAGGTTGCGGTAGCCTTGGGCGATGGGCCACTTCATGAACCGGCCGTTGCGCCGGCGGCGGGGCATTCGCTGCGGGCTGTGCAAGATGCTCGCGGTTCTGATGTTCGTGGCCGGCGGGCTGGCGGGGGTGGCGGGGGCGCAGGAGGGCGGCACGGCGACGCCCAACGTGGTGCTCATCCTCGCCGACGACCTCGGCTGGGGCGACGTCGGCGCGATGCACCCGGAGTCGGCCATCCGGACGCCGCACATAGACCGCCTCGCCGACGAGGGGATGCGCTTCGTGGACGCGCACTCGCCGTCGGGCGTCTGCACGCCGACGCGCTACGCGCTGCTCACCGGGCGCTATCGAGGTACGGCATGTCCATACCGAGATGCCACTTGCCGACGGCGGCGGTCTGTTGTCGGATGCCTGACTGGATGCGAGACAGGACCTGCGAGTCGCAGACGCCTGCCTCGTCGCGGACAGTGGCGCTCCTGGTCGATGCCGCCGCGGCCGCTCGCCGGCAGGATGCCGATGGCGACCGCCCGTGCACCGGCGGCATCGCGTAGTGCGGATTGAATTAGAGGTGTGACATGGCAAGAGCCCTCGATCGGCGCGAGTTCCTGGCGACGGGCGCGATCGGCGCCGCCGCGTACGCCCTGAGCGGCCCCGCGTTCGCGCAGGCCACCGATCCGACGGCGCTGAGCATTGCCGGCGCGCAACGGCTGATTCGTTCCGGCGCGCTCTCGCCGCTCGAGCTGGTGGAGGCGTACCTGGACCGCATCGGACGCTTCGACGCACGCCTCAACGCCTTCGTCACCGTGACCGGCGAACGTGCGGTGGCGCGCGCGAGGGCGCTCGAGGCGGAGCTCGCCGGCGGTCGGTGGCGCGGCCCGCTGCACGGCATTCCGATCGCGCTGAAGGACAACATCGACACGGCGGGCGTGCTGACCACTGCCGCGAGCGCGGTGTACGCGGACCGCGTCCCGGACGAGGATGCCGAGGTGGTGACGCGGCTCGAGGCGGCCGGCGCCGTCATCGTGGGCAAGCTCAACATGCACGAGTTCGCCTACGGCGGGACGTCGGCGTTCACCCACACCGGCCCGGTGCGCAACCCGTGGGACGTGGACCGTATTCCCGGCGGGTCGTCCGGCGGCTCCGGCGCGGCGGTCGCCGCGCGACTGTGCGCCGGCGCGCTGGGGACCGATACCGGGGGATCGGTGCGCATTCCGGCCGCCCACTGCGGCATCGCCGGTCTGAAGCCGACTTACGGGCTGGCGAGCATTCGCGGCATCATCCCGCTCAGCGTGTCGCTCGATCATGTCGGTCCGATGTGCCGGACGGCGGCCGATACCGCGCTGCTGCTGCAGGCGCTGGCCGGGTACGATCCGCGCGGCATCGCCAGCATCCGCGCGGAGGTGCCCGACTACGCGGGCGCGCTGCTGCGCCGCACCTCGTCGCTGCGCCTCGGCGTGCCCCGCACGCCGTTCTACGACGACCTCGATTCGCAGGTCGCGGAGGCGGTCGAGCGGGCGCTTGGCGTCCTGAACGACCTGACCGCGAGCACGCAAGACGTGGCGCTGCCGGCGCTGCCGCAGGCCCGTCCCGTTGGGGTCGAAGCCTACGCGTATCACGCCGATCTGCTCGCCGAGAGCCGGGAACTGTACGAGGAGAGCACGCTGGCGCGCATCGAGACCGGCGCCGAGGTGCCCGCGACGGAGTATGCCGAAGCGCTGTACCAGTTGAAGCTGGTGCGAAAAGCGATTGCGCAGGTGTTCGACGACGTCGACCTGCTGGTCACGCCGACGTTGCCGCTACTCCCGATCGAGATCGAGGCGGCACGCGAATCGCCGCTGGAGGCCACCCGGGACCTGATTCGCAACACGGCGCCGTTCAATTCCTACGGGATTCCGGCGATCACCGTCCCCTGCGGATTCAGCCGGGAAGGTCTGCCCATCGGGTTGCAGATCTGTGGCCGCGCCCTGGGCGAAGTCGACGTGCTCGCGCTCGCGCACGCCTATGAGCAAGCGACGGACTGGCACGAGCGCACCCCGCCGCTGTGAGCTCGCCAAGAGGCGGCGCGCGGTGTGTGTCGAGGCGCCAATCTTGGCGAGCGCCTGTATTTAGACTAGTCTAGGTACAGTCTGTTTCCGCTGAGATGAGGGGTACGCACGTGACCGAAGTGGGCGCATTCGAAGCAAAGACACATCTGCCGCGGCTGCTCAAGCGGGTGAGCCAGGGTGAACGGTTCGTGATCACCAGGCACAACCGGCCCGTGGCCGAGTTGATTCCTTTCCGACCACGCGACACCGACAGGATCCGCGCTGCGATCGACGGCCTGAAGGAGTTCCAGAACACGCACAGGCTGGGTGGATTGTCTGTTCGACAAATGATCGAGGAGGGCCGGCGCTACTGATGGCGTTCGTGCTGGACTGCTCGGTCACCATGGCCTGGATTTTCCCGGACGAGGCGACCGACGCCACCGACCGGCTGCGGAACGAGTTGCTGGACACTCGTGCGTTCGTCCCGGCACTGTGGCCCGTCGAAACGACCAACGTGTTGCTTGTCGCCACCTCGACGCACCCGTCGCGGACGGATCGCGAAAGAGGAGTGGCCCGCGGTTCGCACGCACCTCGACGCGCTGCAGATCGACATCGATCCGATCTCCTCGTCTCGCACATGGGGTGCGGTGCTCGACCTGGGGAACGCGTACGGCATTTCCGCCTACGATGCGATGTACCTCGAGCTCGCCGTGCGAATGCACCTGCCGCTCGCCACGCTGGATCAGCGTCTGCGGGCTGCCGGTCGATCGGCAGGTGTCGATGTGCTGGGAATCGACGACTGATCCGTATCGCTCGCGCGGCACACCCGGGGCTCAGGTCCGCATGACCCCGAGCACCTGGACCGCTGCCTCGACCTCTTCCTCGTAGGTGAGCGGCTTCGATGACGCCAGCCTGCGCCGCCGCAGCGTAATGCAGGCTCCCAGGCAGGCGATCAGAAGGGCGCACGCGATGCTCCACCGGACCGGGCCGGCCAGCAGCCAGACCTCCAGCCGCGCCGTCCAGTAGGCGTACGCCGTCAGGGCGAGGGCGTAGACCGGCCACAGGTATTTCACGTTCGCCTTGCCGGGCACGTAGCCGCATGCGAACGGCACCTTGTGGAACCGGTACAGCAGCAGCTCCATCAGGCAGCCGGACATCAGGAGCCAGAACACGGTGTGGCCGAGCGCCGGGGCAGGTCCCCAGAGCCACGCGTAGGCCGGCAGCGTCACGCCGGCGATCGGCAGCGCGCCGAGCAGCCACATCGCCTTCCGCGACCCGTTCAGATATACCGCCTTGCCGTCGGTCTCGGTCATCCGGAAGATCCGGTTGGCACGGATCTCCGTCGGGACCGAGAACAGCACCCGCAGCGCCGCGAGCACGAAGAACGAGAGCACGAGCGGTACCGACAGCAGTCGCGCCGACGGTGCGGAGAGCGACTCGCTCAGCGCGTTCTCGGCGAGGCCCGTGACCGGGCTCAGGAACGAGCCGGCGACGAACGCCAGTCCGAGGCCGACGTAGGCCGCGACGAGCAGCCGATGGCGGCGGCTGCGCGCCAGGCTCCGCGCCGCGAACGCCACGAGGGCCTGCTCCACGGGATGGCGCAGGATGGTCGCGCCCGCCAGGCGAGTCACCGTGCGCGAGACGAGACCGGCCCGTCGCGCAGCGTCCGGCGGCGTTTCCAGCGCATGCTTCACTACCCGTCGAAAGACGGCGGCGTAGGCGAGTGTCGCGATCGAGAGCGCCGTGACGAGCGCCAGCAGGCCGGTACTGGCCAGACGCTGAAACGCTTCCGGGTCGAAGCCCCAGATGACCTCGTAGATGCCGAGGAACCAGACCGGCGGCAACCAGATGCCGGCACGACTGCTCGTGAGCCCGACGAACTGGTACGGGCTGTCCGCCGCCGCGAGCGTCTCGCTCGTCGCGCCGGGGTCGATGGCGGCCAGCCTGACCAGCAGCCCGGGCGCGAAGGCGAGCCATTCGATCAGGAAGATCACGAACAGCAGTTGCGCGAGCATCGATACCCGCCGCAGGAAACGCTCGGGAAGAACCAGGGCGATGCACGCCTGGAACGCGGCCAGGGCGAGAAACACCAGGAGGCCCGCGGACACCGTCGCGATGAAGTGGGCCACCGGGTAGCGCAGAAACGCTTCGAGCGGAAGATAGCCTCCGGCAACGAGAGAAAAGAGCACCGTGCCCGGCAGGTTGACCACCATCGCGAAGCCGACCACGACCGCGACCAGCGCCGCGAGCCTGGCGAAGACGATGGTGCGTGTGCGGATCGGCAGGCTGCCGACCATGGTCGCGTCGCGACGGTCGGGAAAGAGCTTGTCCCACACCAGCACCGTGACGAACCCGACGGCGGCCATCGAGTAGCCGATGAAGTAGAGTTTCTGCGGCACCGATCTGAGCGCCAGCTCCTGGTCGGTCATCCACGAGCCGTAGGACAGGGAGAGGAAGAGGGCGAAGACCGCCGGGGGAATCATGAACACGGCGGCCAGCCAGAGCGCCGACTGGCGCAGGTCGACCGTTTCGGGGACGAGGTCGTTCTCGAACAGTCCCTTGAGGAACGTGCGGAACAGGACTCGGAACTGATCTCGCTCGCTGCCGACCCCGATGCCGCGGCCGCTCATCGTCACAGCTTCATCGCCTCGACCAGCTCGCCCGCGACCTGTTCGGCGTCGCGCTGCCCCGCCAGTTGCGTGAACACCCCCTCCAGCGAGGGCTGCCGCATCAATGCCCGCAGCCGTTCGACGCGATCCGACGCCACCACCCGGCCCTCCCGCAGGATGACCACCGTTGAGCAGACCTGCTCGACCATCTCCAGGACGTGCGAGCTGTAGAGGACGATCTTGCCGTCGGCGGCGAGCGCCCGAATGAGCTGCTTCAGGACGAGCGTCGCGCTGACGTCGAGGCCGGAGGACGGCTCGTCGAGAATGACGATGTTCGGATCGTGCAGCAGCGCGGCCGCGATCAGGATCTTCTGGCGCATGCCCTTCGAGTAGGCCGAGAGCCTGACGTGCCGGTCGTCGCATATGTCGAAGAGCTGTAGGAACCGCTCGATTTTTTCGTCGAGCACCTCGGGTTCCATCTGGCGGAGCCGGCCCACGAGCGTCAGGTACTCGGGACCGGTCAGGTACGAGTAGAGGTCGGGTGTTTCCGGCACGTAGCCGATCCGGCGCCGGTGCCCGAGGAGGTGGTGCCGGATATCTTCGCCGTCGACGCGGATCTCGCCGTCCGTCGGCTCCAGAAGTCCGGCGACCATGTTGACCGTCGTCGACTTGCCGGATCCGTTGGGGCCCAGGCAGCCGAGCACGTTACCCGGGCGTACCGTGAAGCTGACGTCGCGGACCGCGGCCAGCGCGCCGTAGTACTTGGTGACGTTCATCACTTCGAGCATGGCGACTCTCCCTCGATCGGGCTTGGTGGCTTCTACTGGGCACAGCTACTCGTGACGCAGCGCCACCATCGGATCGAGCCGTGCCGCGCGCCGCGCCGGCAGGAGGCACGCGACAACCGCCACGCCGCCGAGCAGCGCCGCGACGGATGCCTGCGTGGCCGGATCGGCCGGCGGCGTGTCGACGAGCCAGCTCTCGAACAGCCTGCCGACCGTGAGCGCACCCCAGATGCCGATGGCGAGTCCCAGGCCCAGTTGCGCCGGCGGGCCTCCCGCGCGGACATCCCCGCCCGCACGTAGTCGGCCATCTGACGATCGACGTGGTCGCGCAGCTCGGCATCGAGTTCGTATTCGGTCCGGTCACGATCAAGAAGACGCTGCCACCAGCTCATCACGCGCCTCCACCGATGTTGTCGGCAATGGGACGTTTTCCTGTCACTGTCGCATCGCCGTGCCTATATCGAGGCGTGCCACGCGCGCCGCCGGGCCGATGCAGGCGAGGAGCGAGGCTCCGAGGACCAGGAAACAGACGACGGCGACGATCCACGGGTTCGCGAGGGTGGTCTCGAACAGGGCCAGGTGCAGCGCGCGGCCCGCCGCGATGGCCAGGAGCATTCCGATGCACAGGCCGCTCAGCACGCACGCCAGGGTCGAGCGCAGCAGTTCGGCGAGGATCCGGCTCCGCTTCGCACCGAGCGCCTGGCGCAGCGCGAGCTCGCGCAGTCGACGGTGTGCGGTATCGCTCACCATCCCGAAGACGCCCAGCGCCGCGAGCAGCGCGGAGCCGACTCCGAGAGGGAGCAGCAACGCGCTCTGGAACCGCTCCCGCGACAGCGCGCGCTCGACGAGCTCCGCCGTGGTGAGGTCGGCGCTCATCGGCTGTTCCGGATCCACTTCGGCGAGCGCGCGGCGCACAATCGCTCGTGCAGCGGCGGGGCCCGCGGACGCTCGGACCACCACGTACCGGAGCGGGATCGCCGTCTGCGTGTGGGGCAGGAACACGTCGCCGCTGACCTCCTGCACCCGGCGGTAGCGGCCGTCGGCGACCACGCCGACGATGCGATACGAGCGCGGCGCGTTGCGGCCGCCGATGAACCGCCGGCCGACCGCTTCCCGCACGGACCCGTACATCTCGCGGGCCACGCTCTCGCCGACGATAGCCACCAGCGGCCGGCGCTCGGGCGCTGACTCGGCCGTGTCCGTTTCGGCGAAGCCGCGGCCGGCAAGCAGCGGGGTACCGATGGCCTCGAAGTAGGTCGGCGTCACCACCTCGAGATTCAGGACGGCGTTGCCCGCCGCGTCTTCGGGGCTCTGGCCGGGAAGCCGGTAAGGCAAGTCCCAACCGATCACACCCTCCAGCGGCCGCAGCAGCGCCGCGCCGGCCGCCTCGACCTCCGAGTTCGCTTCCAGACGCGCAATCACGTCCCGAAAGAACCGCCGCCGTGCCTCTGCGTCGGGGTAGCGCAGGCGGCTGGGGTTCACGAAGGCGGTCAGGACTCCCTCGCGGTCGAAACCCAGGTTGGCGCCGCGGAGGTTGAGGAAGCTCACCGTGAGGGCGGCGGCGACGATGAGCAACACCACCGTCCCGGTCACTTCGGCCGTGAGAAGCGCGCTGCCGACGCGCCTGGTGCGGCCCGTCCCGCCGATACCGGCGGTGTTCCGGCGCAGGAGTGCTTCGATGGACGTGTTCCGGACCATCAGCAACGGGACGCACCCGATGCCGAGGGTGACCGCTACGAGACACGTTGCGGCGAACAGGAGCGATCGGCTGTCGATCGAGGCGGATGCGATGCGGGCGATGCCATCCGGCGCCAGCGCAATCACGGTGTTCAACATTGCCGCGGCCAGAGCGATCCCAAGAATGGTCCCCATTGTCGCGAGAACCAGACCCTCGGCCGCGAACTGCCGGAGCAGATCGCGGGTCGCGGCGCCCAGGCTCAGACGCAGCGCCACCTCGCCGCCGCGCCGGGCCGCGCGCGTCGCCAGGAGCCCGCTCAGGTTGACGACGGCGACGAGCAGCAGCACGACCGCGCCGGCGAACAGCAGCTCCGCGATGCCCCGGCTGTTTCCCAGGATGTGCTCGCGCAAGGGCGCGAGCGCCGCCGCCTGATCCCCAGCAGTCGAGCCCGGGCGTTGCGCCACCAGTCGCGACACGATTCCGTCGAGCTCGGCGGTCGCCTGTTCGCGGGACACGCCCCGACCGAGGCGTCCGACGACCTTCAGGAACACGGTCCGGTTGTTCGCCAGCCCGGGCCGCGTGCCCAGCGCCGTGAAGACGTCGACGCCCCGCGGAAAGACGAACCCGGCCGGCAGGACGCCGATTACCGTGAAGTCGACGCCCGTGAGCGTCAGGCCGGTTCCTGTCACTTCGGGGTCGGCGCCGAGGACGTTCGTCCAGAACGCGTGGGTCAGCACCACCGTCGGCTGGGCTCCCTCCCGGTCGTCCGTCGCCGCGAAGGTGCGGCCCAGCATCGGCCGCACGCCCAGCACGTCGAAGAACTCGCTCGTGACGCGTGCGCTCTCGATGGCGACCGGATCGCCGCGGCCCGTCAGAACGTAGCTGTACCCGTAGACGGTAGTGGGCAGGGCGGCGAGGCTCTCGAAGCTCGTCGATTGCGCCTGCCACTCCAGGAACTCCGGATAGGAGAGCTCGACGAAGCGTGCCGCGTCGGTCCGGCTGGTCTTCCAGCCGGCGACAATGCGTTCCTCCTGCGGAAACGGAAGGGGCTGTAGCGCGACGGCGTCCAGCACCCCGAACATCGCCGTGCTCGCGCCGATGCCCATCGCCAGCGCGACGATGGCGAGCACCGGGACCCCCGAGCGACGGTCTTTGAACTGCCGCCGCAGGGCGTGCCGCAGGTCGCGCCCGAGCTCCTCCAGCCACCGCGTGCGGCGGACGTCGCGGCACATCTCCTTCACGTGGTCCAGTCCGCCGAACTCCAGACGCGCGCGCCGGCGCGCCTCCCGGGCGGAAATGCCGGACCGAACGTAGTCGGCCACCTGCCGCTCGACGTGGTCGCGCAACTCGGCGTCGAGCTCGGCCTCGTTCCGGTCGCGGTGCAGCCGCCGCTGCAGCGCGTTCAGCCAGCTCACTGCGCGCTTCCCCCCGCGGTTCCCAGGATCAGCCCGACGGCCTCGGCCAGTCGGGCCCAGCTCTCGGTCTGTTCGTGCAATCGCGCGTGGCCCTTGGGGGTGAGCCGATAGAACTTCGCGTCGCGGCCGGTGTCGGACGGCTTCCACTCCGCGGCCAGCAGTCCCCGGCGCTCCAGCCGGTGCAGCGCGGGGTACAGCGAGCCCTGCGGCACCTGGAGCACGTCGCGCGAGACCTGCTTGATGCGCTGCGCTATGCCGTAGCCGTGAATCGGGCCGGTGGCCGCGACCTGCAGCACCAGCAGGTCGAGGGTGCCTTGGGGCAACTCGGTTCTGGGCGTGATCATCTCTCCATACCTATGACTTCTACATCATGTACAGGATGACGTGTAGAAGATCAAGGTATTCGGAGATCGTCGAGGATTCGGGCTCCCGCGACGGCGTGCACGTGCCGCGCCAGAGGAAAGCTGTGATCGCCGGCGTGGATCACGTCGAGTCGACTCAACCCGAGGTCTTCCATCGCCGAACGCATGGAGCGGGTCAGGGTGGGCGAACTCGTGCGCTTGATCTCGAAGCCGCGCAGCCGGGAACCTCGTTGCACGACCAGGTCGACCTCCGTTCCGGAATGCGTGGCCCAGTAGTAGCACTGCCGTGCATCGAGATCGAGCGCCTGCATCAGGTTCTCGATGATGAAGCCCTCCCACGACGCCCCGATCTTGGGGTGGCGTTCGAGCTCCGCGCGGGTGGTGATGCCCAGGAAATGGTGCAGGAGTCCGGAGTCGCGAATGTAGATCTTGGGAGCCTTGACCTGCCGTTTCTTCAGGTTTGCGCTCCAGGGCTTCAGGCTGCGCAGCATGTAGGTAGACACGAGGGCATCGAGATACCGGCGCACGACGTGATGCGAGACGCCGAACGCCCGGCCGAGCTCCGATCCGTTCCATACCTGCGCGTGATAGTGCGCGAGCATCGACCAGAAGCGTTCGAGGACCGCACTCGGAATGGCGATGCCGAGCTGCGGCACGTCGCGTTCGAGAAATGTGCGAATGAAGTCGCCCCGCCAGCGATAGCTGTCGGCGTGGCTGCGGGCTGTGTAGGACGGCGGGAAACCGCCGCGCAGCCAGAGGCGATCCGTGTCGCGCGCGGTGACCTCGGGAAGCGTGAACCCGGGCAGCTCGTAGTGGGCGACGCGGCCGGCCAGGGTCTCGGCGCTCTGGCGCAGGAGATCCGGAGAGGCGCTGCCGAGAACGAGAAAGCGGGCCGGTCTCCGGGGGCGGTCCGCCAGGACGCGCAGGCTCGGAAAAAGGTCGGGACGCCGCTGGACTTCGTCGATGACGACGAGACCTCGGAGCGGCGACAGGGTGAGTAGCGGATCCGCGAGGCGCGCCACGTCGGCGGACGACTCGAGATCGAAGACGTGGGTCGGTCCTTTCCGGCGCCTTGCGATCTCCCGCGCCAGCGTCGTCTTGCCGACTTGTCGTGCCCCGAGGAGTGCGACGACGGGTGCGCGGGACAGGAGGCGTTCGAGGGCCCGGCGATGCCCGTCGCGAGGGATCATCGCCGGGCACGATACCATGAAAATTGGATGTTCTATATCCAATTTTCACAGAGTGTCGTCCGTAGCGTCCGACTTGTCCGGAGACGGACCGCCCCAGCGCCTCGCGGCCGCCGACCGGGTGCGCAGGCAGAGGGCGCCCACCAGCGTCAGCAGCAGGATCGCCGACACCTTGACAGTCAACACGGCCAGCAGGCTCGTCACGGTTCCTCCCGCTCCCCGCTCGCGTCGTTTCCGTCCGGCCCTTTACCGCGTGGCGTGTCCACGGATCGACCGGCGCTCCGTTGCGTAGCCCGCGCGTCCGCAACGATCCGTGCGATCCGGTCCAGCTCCGGCTCGGTCAGGTGTCGCGCCTCGCCACCCAGCAACGCGGCCACCGCCTGCTCGGCGGACCCGTCGAAGAACGTCTCGACCAGATGCCGCAGCGCCGACCGGCGCGCGGTCCGGCGGGGCGTCACCGGGCGATACACGTAGCGCAATCCCTCCTCCTCGTGACGGACGTGTCCCTTCTGCTCGAGGATGCGCAATTGCGTGCGGACCGTTGACGAGGCCGGGTCGCCGGGAAGCTCCCGCCGGACAATGCTGGCCGGGGCCCGGCCGTGCCGGAAGAGGATGTCCATGATCTGCCGCTCGCGACGCGAGAGCCGACTGTGCCACGGTGTCTTCATGTGCATTGAGAGCCCAGGCCGGCCGCTTGTCGCCCGGCCGGCTTTCTTGGTTAAGTTTATAGCATAGAAGCTATTAAATTAACAAAGGCCCGGAAATCTCGCCCACTGGGAAGCGGAAAGCGGGGAGGCCATCCTCCTTCGCTGTCGGGGTGGGAGAAAATTCGGCTGTTGAACAGGGGAAGGGCGCGGGGCCTGGCCGTGTTGACGTCCTGTCCCATCTAAAATACCATTGTGTCATGACAATTACCATCGACCGGGCCGGGCGCCTCGTCGTGCCGAAGAGCCTGCGCGAGCGCTTCAACCTGGTCGCCGGCACCGAGCTGGAGATAGAGGTCAGCGGAGACTGTCTGCGGCTCCGCAAGGTCGGCGCCGAGCCCGCTTTGGCAAGGAAGAAGGGGATTCTCGTGCATCACGGAGGGACTCGGGTGAATCTGGACGTTGCCGCGTTCATCCGGGCGGAACGGGAGTCGAGGAGTCGCGGTCTTGTTCCCGAAAGCGGGGAGTAGTGCGCGTTCTCTTCGATACCTCGGTCCTGGTGCCGGCGGTCGTCGACCAGTTGGCCAACCACGAGCCGGCGTTCGACGCCCTGGTGGCCTACACCGCCGGCGAGCACGCTGGGTACTGCTCGACGCATGCGCTGGCCGAGTGCTATGCCACGCTGACCGCCTTGCCGTTGCGGCGGCGCGTCCTGCCTGCCGAGGCCCGGCAGCTCGTCGAGGAGAGCATCCTGGGGCGGCTGACCGCGGTGCCGCTGACCCGGGACGACTACACCGCTGCGGTGCGCCGCGTCAGCCACGGCGGATTCGCCAGCGGCGTCGTCTACGATGCGTTGCACATCTGCTGCGCGGAGCGAATCCCGGTGGACCGCATCCTGACCAGCAACCTGGCGGACTTCGAGCGGCTTCGACCGGCGGGCATCGTCGTCGCGGCGCCGTAGCCGACGGCGCGTCTGAGGGCTCCTCCGATACCGTGCGCGCGTCGGCTCAGGCGACCGCCAGCGAGCGCGCCAGCGCGTTCCGCACGGCCTTGCCGTCCCGTTTCGACAGCCTGCCGAGCTTGCGGAGAATGAGGGTGTCGTCGAGCGTGAAGAGCTTCAGGCGCACCTTGCAGGGTACCTGGAGACCGGCCTTGCGCCACTCCTGAATCTGCACGTCGCTCGGCCAGTCGCTCCGAGTCGAGGTGATCATCGCCAGGATCGACTGCGCGTGCGTCTGGTTGAACGCCGCCGACGACACCACCAGCGCCGGGCGGCGCTTCGCTGTCGGACGATCGGTGAACGGGAAGGGCACCGCGACCACGTCGAGCGGTTCACAGGTCACGCCAGGCGTCCTCGTCTTCGGGCGAGGCCCATTCGCTCAGGGTTGCGGAGAGACCTTGCAGGTAGTCGTCCTGCGCCCTGGTGACCTTCCGAACGATCAGGTGGTCGTCCTGGACCTCGAACGAGATGACGTCGCTGTCGCGCAGACCCATCTCGTCGCGGATGCGCTTGGGAATGGTCGTCTGTCCGCGCGCCGTGATCCTGGAGACTTCCATGCTCGGACTCTACCACTTTTCACAAATACGTACTTCAGTAATTCTGATTTCCCTGGATCTACAGGAAACTGAATTCAAATATCGAATCCGACGGCACGCATCAACTCGATGGCATTGCCCTTCCCGACCACGCCGGGGCGCAGCTTGTAGTCGAAGCGGAGCTTTCCGTTCGTGAAGTGATCCGTGAAATGAACGTTCTCGGCGCGCGGCCCGAGCGCGTCGGTAATCGCCGCCAGTGCCAGGTCGTGCGTCGTGACGAGGCCGATAGCGCTCCTCTCGACCAGACCCCGGACGACGGCGTCGGCGCCGATCCGCCGGTCGTGCGAGTTCGTGCCGTGGAGGCACTCGTCGATCAGGAACAGGACCGGCATGGCGTCGGACCGCTCCTGGGGCAGTGCGTCGTTCCGGTTCACCGCGTAGTGTTGCGGCGCAGGGTCATGGAGCGGGGGGGATGGGCCGAACGCCGAGCCGGCGAGGCGTTTCGGGGCGCTCGGTGCCGGTGCCGAGGTTCTGGCCAGGATGGCCCGCAGCCGCACGATCTCGGCATGAAAGCGGGAACTCCCGTCCTGCAGCGAGTCGACGATACGTATCGAGGCGCCGACCGCCAGAGGTGACATCAGCAGCCGTCGCGCGCGTACCGGCGCGCCCGCCTGAGCGAGGATGGCGTTGACCCCGATCGCGCGGAGCAACGTGCTCTTGCCCGACATGTTCGAGCCGCTCAGGACGAGCACCTGCGGCTGGCCGTCCAGGCGGACGTCGTTGGCGACGGCCTCCGCGTTCAGAAGCGGATGCGCGAGTGCTTGTGCCTCGAAGCACGGCGTCCCGTCCGCCAGCTCCGGCCAGACGTCGTCGGGCCGCTCGAACCGATAGGCGGCCAGCGACGCCAGCGCCTCCATCTCGCCGACGGTGTCGAGCCACGTGCCCAGCTTTGGGCCCGAGGCGAGACGCCAGCGCTCGACGGCGTGGGCGAGGTGCACGTCCGAGACGAGGAAGAACCCGAGCAGCCACGCGAAGGCGTTGTGGCGCGAATCGACGTGCTCCATCAGGCGGGTCAGCCGGGCCACCTGCCGGGACGGCGGCTCCCCGTCGACGTCGAGCCGGGCGCGCAGCTCGGCGAGTCGCGCGGCGTGGAAGCGTTCGGCCTCCAGCCGCTGGAGCAGGCCGCCGAGCAACGCGACATGCCGGGCGGCCGAGTCGATCCCTTCGTAGACCCGTGCCGCGGCCGGCTGGATGCGCAACTGCACCACCGCCACCCCGACCACGGCGGCGACGAAGTACCAGCCGAGCAGCGACCGGACGCCATCGCTCAGATCCAGCGACCGGACCCCCGCGAGCGCGTAGGCGACGCCGGCCGCGAGGGCCAGGGCGCCGGCCACCGAAGCAATGCGTCCCGCCGTCAGGAGCGCGGGCGAATCGAAAGCGGCCGGCGCGGTGCCCCAGGCCGACAGCGCTTGCGCATCGACGGCGCGGGTGTCGTCGCCCAGCACCGCCAGGTCCTCGCGCAGGTCGAGGTTGGGCGTGAGCTCGTCGATCGCCGCCTGCCGGGCACGAACGACTTCCGGCGCGGCGGGGGAGAGCAGCCAGCCGGCCAGCGTTGCCATGCCGCGGCGCGTCCGCGCGGCGCAGAGGCGCTGGAACACGGACCCGTCGCCGAACAGATCGAGGTCGGCCGCGTACAGGTGCTGCGGGTCGGCGAACTCGTCCCCCCGTTCGCCGGTGCCGGCCCACGCGTCGTCCAGCCGCGCGAGGCCGCGGTCGTAGAAGGCGATGGCCCGTTCCAGCCGGCTGCGCTCGGTCTCGATCCGGTCGAGACGAAACCCGAGCCAGACGACGCCGGCGAGCGGCGCCAGGATCCACCAGGCCGAGTATCCCGCCCCGCCGACGATGCCGATCCCCAGCAGTGCAGCGATACCTACCAGGAACAACCGGACCGTCCCGATGGCGTGGTGCCGCCTCTCGGCGGCTGCGTGCGCCGCCCGGCGGGCCGCCCGCCGTTCCTGGTAGACGGTCCGGGGATCCTGTTCGGTTGGTTGTGATGCAGACATCCGTGTTTCCCTACGTGGATCGTCTTGCCCGAGTTCTGGCGAGTACGCGAGGGGGCTGTTGGGAGTCGAAGAGGACGGCGGCGACCAGCGACCGCCCTACCGTCTGAGGTTGCCGAAGTAGTCCGGCAGATCAGGCTTGGTGTCGCGCAGAATCTCCACGATGGCCTGCCGGTCGACGCGCGTCAGGTGCTCGTAGCGCGAGTCCCGGTCGGCGCCCGACAGCACCTGCCACAGGCGCCGGTAGACGGCGTCCCTAGCGGCCGGGGGCAGGGCGTCGAACGCCGCCGTGTGGATCATGTAGCTGCACGGGTAGCGGAACAGGCGCGTGTCGAGGTCGATCTCCCGCAGCGTCCGCCCGCGCCGGTCGAAGGGGCCGCGGGCCTCGAACGCAGCTTCGAACCCGGCCGTGCCGGTCATCCGATCGGTCAGCGGCGACTCGTCGACGAACAGCATGTAGTCGACGAGCGCGCGCACCGCGTCGCGCAGCGTATCGTCATCACCCCCCGTCGCACGCAGCGTCGCATCGCCTTCAATCGTCCCGGGCGCACCGAATAGCCCTCGCGCGACGCGGCCCTCGTGCGCCGCAACCCGGAACTCCCACCCGGCGCGGGTGAGCAGGTTGGTCATGTGCGTCTGGTGCTCCAGCACCATCAGTGCCGCGATGTCGCTGTAGGGCGTGAGATAGCCGCGGGTGTCGAACCGGCCCTCGACAGTGGGCAGGTTGAAGTTGGCCTCGTCCTCCAGCAGCATCGGGTCGTTGGGGTCGGTCGCCACGGTGTTGCCGACGTGCGGGCCGAGGCCGGTCTCGCCGGTGACGTACCAGCCGCCCCAGCGTGAGGAGATCGGCGTGCGCTGGTCGACAGGAATCGAGACGTACGGTACGCCCTCGGGGTCGATCACCGCGCTGCCGACGGCCAGTCCCGGCAGTCCGAGCGTCGCGTCCGACACGTGGCATTCCAGGCACGACCGGGGCCGCTGGAATCCGCGCGCGCGGCGGCTCTGCGAGAGCGCATAGAACATCACCCCCTGCTCCGGGTCGAGAGCGGCCAGCTCGATGGCGGGCGCGCCGCGAATCCAGGCGACGGCGACGTCGTCGTTGAAGTAGATGGCGCGCGGGTTGTCGGGGCCTATGAAGTCCGACTGCAGGCTCGTCTTCGAGAAGACCAGGGTCTGCGACTCGACCGGCACGTCGAGGGCGTCGAGCACGGCCGGCAGGAATCCCCGACGTCTGTCGAAGGCGAGCGTCGCCTCACCCGTGCGCAGCCTTGCGTTCAGAAGCGCCACACGGTCGGTCTGCGGGCGCGTGCCGTACTCGATGGCGGGATGCCGGAAAGAAGCCGAGAAGCGTTCCGCCAGCGTCGCCGCGCCGGCGCCGGTGGTGGCGATGAGGCCGCAGGTGATCACCGCGGCGCGGGCTCCCGAGACCGCGCGGTTCGGCATCGCCCTACGGGAAGAAGACAAGCTTGAACACCATGCCCGTGATGCTCAGGAGCAGGCCGATCACGATTGGCCCGTAGACGGCCTTGATCACCCGAACGTCTGCCTCCAGCCGCGCTATGTCCGTCGCCAACGGCAAGAGGTCCGCTTTGGTCGCGAGTTGCTGCCCAATCGGGATGGCTCCGGCTGCCGCCTTGGCTTTCTCCTCCGAGGCGCCAGCCTCGATGAGTGCGTCGTAGACCTCGCTGACGATGACGCTCATCGGTTTACGGGAAGAAGACGAGCTTGACCAACAGAGCCAGGATGAGCGGGCCGAAGGTGAAGATCGCGAACCTCAGGACGGAGATCTCCGCCTTCAGGTCGGCGATATCCTGCTTGGTGGCGAGTTGCTGTCCGATGGGGATGGCCCCGGCTGCCGCCTTGGCTTTCTCCTCCGAGGCGCCGGCCTCGATGAGTGCGTCGTAGACCTCGCTGACGATGACGCTCATGATTCCACTGTAACCGTCGCTGGCGGCGCTGACAACCGTCACGGATGGACGCGCGCCGCCCGGCGAAATCCCGCCCAGCCCTGTAAACTTGTACAGGCCTCAAGGCGTCAATCCATGTCACGATTCCGCACGATTCTCGCGCTCGCTCTGTGTCTCCTGACCGCCGCGGTGACGAACCTCCGTGCGCAGTCCGGCTCCGGGTTCCCGATGGGCATCCACGGGCCCGACCGGCCGCGCGTGGACGACACCGTCGTCGCGACGGCGGGCGCCGGCTACGGAATCCTCGGCGGCCGGCCGCGCGTCCGGGTGCGGCGGACCGACACGCCGCCTCAGATCGACGGCCGCCTCGACGACGAGGTGTGGCGCACGGCGGCGATGCTCTCGGAGTTCGTGCAGCAGTCGCCGCTCGACGGCGCCCCGGCGACCGAGCAGACCGAGATCTACATCGCCTACGACAGCGACCACATCTACTTCGCGTTCTACCTGCACTACTCCGACCCGAGCATCATGCGGGCCAACCGGGTCGACCGCGACACGGCGTGGCAGGACGACCTGATGACGGTCTACCTCGACACGTTCATGGATCAGCAGGTCTGCTACGACTTCGACCTCAACGGCTACAACGTGCAGGGCGACGGCATCATCAACGCCAGCCAGACGCGCGGCGGTCCGATTCCCATCGCCGACCGGTCCTGGGAGGCGCTGTTCTACAGCGGGACGCAGATCGTCGAGGACGGCTACACGGCGGAGATGGCGATCCCGTTCAAGAGCTTCCGGTATCCGGAGCGGCCCCCTGGCGTGGAGCACCGCTGGGGCTTCCAGTTCGTGCGCGAGATCAAGGGCAAGAACCAGGAGAACGTGGTCTGGGCGCCGATGTCGCGCGACGTCCAGAGCTTCATGGCGCAGATGGGCGTGCTCGAGGGGTTGACCGACCTGTCCACCAGCCGCAACCTGGAGATCCTGCCGTCGTTCACCGCCATCCAGTACAGCTCCATCGACCGGCAGACCGGAGACTTCGTCAACCGGGGCACCGACCCGGAAGGGGGGGTGAACGTCAAGTACGGCATCACGTCGAACCTGACGGCCGACCTCACCGGCAACCCCGACTTCTCGCAGATCGAGTCGGACCTGCCGCAGATCGAGGTCAACCAGCGCTTTCCCCTTTTCTTTCCGGAGCTGCGGCCCTTCTTTCTGGAGGGCGCGGAGATCTTCGAGTTCGTCTCGCCGGTCGATCTGGTGCACACGCGGACGCTCGTGGATCCGAACATCGGGGCCAAGCTGACCGGCAAGGTGGGCAATACGACGCTGGGCGTGATGGTGACCGACGACGAGGCGCCGGGGAAGCGCGACGACCCGAACGACCCGGGCTACGGAAGGAACGCGCAGGTGGCTATCGGCCGGGCGCGCTACGACCTCTACTCGGAGTCGCACATCGGAGCGCTGGTGACGGACCGCGAGTTCCTCGACGGCTACAACCGCGTGGGGGGCGTCGACGGCCAGTTCCGGCTGAGTCAGGCCACCCGCTTCAACTTCGTCGCGTTCCAGTCGCAGGATCGTGACGAGCAGGGCGTCGAACGCAGTGGGCCGATGCTGGGCGCGATGGTCGCGCACGAGGGTCGTAACCTGCAGGCCAGGTTCTTCGGGGCGCGCATCGACCCCGAATTCCGCACCGACGTCGGGTTCCTGCAGCGCGTGGACCAGCGGCTCGGGGGCGCCAATGTGGGGTACCGCTGGTGGCCCGAGCACTGGCTCATCAGTTGGGGGCCGGTCCTCGACTACCAGCTCAGCTACACCCACGCGGGCATTCGAGAGGACGAAATAATCGACGCCGGGGTGAATCTGGACTTCTCCCGGAACATCAACGTCGGCGCCAACGCGATCCAGGCGCACGAGCGGTTCGGGGGCGTCGATTTCGACCGCCGCAACTACAACCTCTCCACGTTCATCAGCACGAGCCGCCTGTTCTCGCTCGGTGGCAGCTACCGGTGGGGAGACGAGATCTACTACATCGACCGGCGGAATCCGTATCTGGGGCGTGGCAACAGCGCGTCACTGTCCGCCACCATCCGGCCGTATCCGCGGTGGTCGTCGCAGCTCAACCTCGTCACCAGCCGCTTCTTCGACGTCCGCAACGGCAGTCACGAGGTGTTCGACGTGCAGGTGCTGCGGGCGCTGTCGACGTTCACCTTCACCGACCGGCTGCTGCTGCGGAACATCACCGAGTACAACTCGTTCCGGGGCACGCTGGGGACGAACCTCCTCTTCACCTATCGCATCAATGCGCTGACCGTGTTCTACGTCGGCTACGATGATCACTACCGGCAGGAGGACCTGATCGACGTGCACGATTCGCGGTTCTTCGAGTCGACGGCCTTCCGGCGGACGAACCGTGCGCTCTTCACCAAGCTGCGGATTCTGTTCCGCTACTGACGGCGGTGGGCGTAGCGGGCTCGCCGAGAGCCGTCAGCCGGTGGCGAAACGCCGCGTTGCGCGCGAGCGGCGAGGGTTCTCGAATGGCATGGAGCCCGCGCTGAAGTGCCGAATAGCGCCGTGAGCGGCGGAGACGCCCGCGTGGCGGGCTGCGACCAGGTCGAGGTGACGCATGAGTGACGATTTCGGAAAGGTAGAGAAACCGGACGCGGAGTGGCGCGATCTGCTGTCGTCCGAGTCCCATGCCGTGCTGCGCAAGGAGGCGACCGAGCCGCCCGGCTCGAGCGAGCTCAACCACGAGAAGCGCGAGGGGACGTTCATCTGTGCGGCCTGCAACCTGCCGCTCTTCAAGTCGTCCGCCAAGTACGAGAGCGGGACGGGGTGGCCGAGCTTTTTCGACGCCATCCCCGGTCGCGTCGGTACGAAGACCGACTTCAAGTTGATCCTGCCTCGCACCGAGTACCACTGCGCGCGCTGCGGCGGCCACCAGGGGCACGTCTTCAAGGACGGCCCGCAGCCGACCGGGCAGCGCTACTGCAACAACGGGGTGGCGCTGCGTTTCGTGCCCGCCGGCGAGGAGCTGCCGCCGCTGCGGTCGTGATCGAGGCGGAGGCACTGACGGATGAATCGCGTTGTGACGGTGACACGCTGGGCGCTCGCGGCGGCGCTCGTGGTCGCGGCCGGTGCAGTGGGTTCCGCGCAGGAGTGGACCGGATGGCGCGGACCGGAACGCGACGGGATCGTACCGGTCTCGCAGACGCTCGAGGCCTGGCCCGAGGCGTTCGCCAGCGCCTGGCAGGTCGAGATCGGAGAGGGCTACTCTTCGCCGGTGGTTTCCGGCGGGCGCGCCTTCGTCCACAGCCGGGAGGGCGACGCCGAGGTCGTGACCGCGTTCGACCTGTCGAGCGGCGCGCGTCTGTGGCGACAGGACTACCCGGCGCTCTACGTCCAGAACACCATCGTTCCGGGTGGCATGCCGGGTCCGTTCGCGACGCCGTTGGTCGATGGTGGTCGCCTGTTCACGCTGGGCGCCGCCGGCATCCTGTCGAGCTGGGACGCGGCGTCGGGCGCGCTGCTCTGGCGGAACGACTACTCGGCGTCGGTGCAGGTGACGGGCCTGTTCTGCGGCACCTCCGCCTCGCCGCTCGTCGCGGGCGGGATGCTGATCGTGCAGGTCGGCAGCGACGCCGGGGGCGGCCGCGTGCTCGCGCTGGACCCGATGACGGGTGAGGAGATCTGGGTCTGGCGCGGCGTCGGTCCCGGATACGCGTCGCCGATCGTGACCACGATCGAGGGGCGGCGCCAGGTGGTGACGCTGACCGAATCGTCGGTCGTCGGGCTCGACGCGGGGAACGGCGCACTGCTGTGGAGCGTGCCGTTCACCGACGAATGGCACGAGAACATCATGACGCCCGTCTGGACCGGCGAGCACGTGGTGGTCTCCGGTCCCCGCCAGGGGACCCATGCGTTCGCGATCCGTCGCGAGCACGATGGCTGGCGGGCCGCTCCCGCGTGGCGCAACGCCAGGGTGACGATGTACATGAGCTCGCCGGTGCTGGCCGCCGGCACCCTCTACGGACACTCGTCCACCCGCAGCGGCCAGTTCGTGGCTCTCGACGCCGCCAGCGGCGCCGTGCAATGGGCGAGCGAGGGCAGGGAGGGCGACCTCGCGTCCGTGCTGCTCGCGGGAGACGATCTCCTGCTCCTGAACAGCGACGCCGAGCTGGTTGTGGCCGAGCCGAATGCGGAGGCGTTTGTCGTCGCGCGCCAGTACGAGGTGGCGGACGGGGCCACCTGGTCGATGCCGGTTCCCCTGCCCGACGGCCTGCTCGTCCGGGACGCGACCAGCCTCGTGCGCCTCGTTCCGGCCGACCGGGAATCTGCGCCGCAGGAACCGCGCGGACGCTGAGCGGCGGTAGTCGACGGAACGAATCACCGGGGTCCCGGCAATTCCCACGCCGCACACCACTGATGACTACCGGCCGGCGCATCGCTCTCGGCTTCTGGCTGACCGTGACGGTCGGTCTCAGCGCGCTGTATGTCGCCCGGCCGGACCTCATCGAGCCGGCGCGGCTCGTCGGCGTGCTCCGGCAGTCGGGTCCGTTCGTGCTGCTCGGTTACATCGTCGTCAGCGTCGTGCGTCCCGTGACGCTGATTCCGAGCACGGTGCTGATCGTCGTCGGGACGCTCCTCTTTCCGGATCGCTACTGGACGGTGTTCGCGGTCTCGCTCGGCGGCGTCGTCGCATCGGCCGCGCTCATCTACTACTTCTTCGACTTCCTGGGTCTGGCCGAGCTGTTCGAACGCCGGCACGCGGCGCGCGTCCGGTGGCTGGAGGAGCAGATACGCCTGCGCGGCTTCTGGATCGTCGTCGGCTGGTCGGTCTTCCCGGCCGTGCCGACCGACGCCATCTGCTATGTCGCCGGCTCCCTGCGGATGCCGATCGGCAAGTTCCTGCTCGGCGTGACCCTCGGCGAGATTCCCGTGGTCGCGTTCTACGTCACGGGCGGGACGTGGCTGTTCGGATCGTGAGAACGTCGACTCGGTCGCGAATCCACATAGTGCTTGTTGCGCTCATGGTGGCGCGCGCAGCACCGGGGGCGGTAGGATGAAGGTTATGCTGAGCCGAGACGCGCAGTGGATCATCGGCGCCATCCTCGCTGCGACCGTTGCGCTGAGCGTCCAGATCGCCGGGATCCGGACCGATGTGCGCCGGCTGGACGACCGCCTGCGGGCCGTCGAAGTCGAGTTCGGCAAGGTCGAGCAGCGTCTCGCCACTCTGGAGCGGTTGCATCTGCCGAACCCGGCCGACAACTGAATGCACGGGCGGCGCGCTCATCTCGGGGCGGCTGCACGTCTACCTGTCGGCGACACCTCTCGTTCGCCACCGCCACGCACGGACGCTCTTGCCTCCGTCTTGCTTGCCGCTCAGCGCTGTCGTCCCGGCACCCACGCGGTGGTCCGCCCGCCGATCGTCACGTGCTCGATCCGCTCGCCGCGCGTCGTGCGCGCGTCGTCCTGCTTGCCCCAGCGCCGGTGGAACAGCCACGTGCGGGGATAGAGGGAGTTGTCTGCGTTGGCTTCCACTGCGCGCTTGACGATGGCGCCGAGCCTGGTTCTCAAGCGCCGCGCCTCGGCGTCGGTCAGCGAGGACGCCCGCCGCCGGGGATCGATCCCTGCCTGGAAGAGCACTTCGTCGGCGATCCAGTTGCCTACGCCCGCCGCGAACGACTGGTCGAGAAGCAGCGACTTGAGGATGCTCCCGCGGCCCCGCAGCAATTCGCAGAAGCGCTTCGGTGTCGGCATCGCCAGCAGCGGGTCGAAGCCGAGCTTCGCGACCGGTGGCTCGCGTTCGGGATCTTCGCGCAGCAGGATGCGCCCGAGCCGGCGCCCGTCGGTCATCGCCAGCTCGCCCCCGTCGTCCAGGTGCAGCCGGATCTTCACGAAGCGCGGCGGCCAGACCGACGCATCCTCGCGCGGTCCCGACTTGAGCTGCAGAGGTTTCGAGGTCGGCGTCTTGAAGCCGCCCGACATCCCGAAGTGGAAGAGCGGATGCGGCGGCGCTTCCAGCTCCAGCCAGAGCTGCTTGCCCCAGCGCCGTGCCGCGACGACCCGCTTTGCCTTCAGCGTGCGTCGCCAGCGGGCCGGTTCGACCCCGGCGAACACGAGCGGGTCGTCGTCGCACCACACCCGCTCGATCCGGCGCCCGGCCGTCACCGCTTCCGCCAGCTTGCGTCCCCGTTCGACCTCCGGCAACTCCGGCACGTCACCTCCCGGACCCGTGCATCGTAACCGGGGAGGCCAGGTGTCCGTGGCAGAGCACTTTCCGGGCTACTATCGAGAATCGTGTCCGATCTCCGTTTCGCGGTTCGCGGCCTCGTTCGGCGACCGGTCGCCGCGGCCGTCGCGGTCGCCACGCTGAGTCTCGGTCTCGCGTCCGCGACGGCGCTGTTCGCGGTCACCGATGCCGTGCTGCTGCGGCCCATCGGCGACGGGGATTCCCGACTCGTTCGCATATGGAAGGACGATGTCGCACGAGGCGGCGGCCTCCTGTTTCCGATCTCGTATCCCGAGTATCGGGTGTGGGAGGACGAGGCGACCAGCTTCGATGCCATCGCGGCCATCAACTACGCCGACGGCGCGACGGGCGCCGTCATGGTCGATGGCGCGCCGGTCACGGCCAACATCGTGCGGGCCTCGGCCGAGCTGCTGCACGCGGTCGGCGCGCGGCCGGCCTACGGGCGCCTCCTCGCGGCCGAAGACGACGTCGAGGGGGCCGAGCTCGTCGCCGTCGTCAGCCACCGGTTCTGGCGGCGCGTGAGCGGCGACCCGGCATTCGTCGGTCGGCGCCTCAGCTTCCCCGGAGATGCCCCGTGCACGATCGTCGGGGTCCTGCAGCCCGACGTGACCTACCCGGTCGACGCCGATATCTGGTTTCCGCTGGTTCCGGCGTTCACACGCGACCCCGACGCGGCCCTGGACAGCCCGCGGACCCGGCAGTTCCACGTCGTGGGAAGACTCGCGCCGGACGTCTCGATTGGCCGGGCGCGGTCCGAGCTGGAGGTCATCCACGGGCGGCTGAGCGCGGCGTATCCCGAGGACTACCCGCGGATGCCGATCGTGGCGACCCCCCTGGTCGACACCGTCGTCGGTCACGTTCGTCCCACCCTGGTTCTCCTGCTCGCCGGCGCCGCGCTCGTGTTTCTCGTCGCGGGCGCGAACGTCGCCCTCCTGCTGCTCATGCGGGCCGAGTCGCGCCGCGTCGAGATGGCCGTGCGGTCGGCGCTGGGCGCGACGCGCGGGCAGCTCCTGAGACAGACCGTGATCGAGGCGCTGGTTCTCGGCGTGGCGGGCGTGGGTGGCGCGCTGTTCCTGGGTCGCGGACTGCTCGCCCTCACCAGCGTCATCGATCCGGCACAGGTGCCTCGTATCGACGAGACGTCGCTCAGCCCGCAGGTCATGGCGTTCACCGTGGTCGCGATGACCGCTTGGGTCCTGGCGTTCGGCACCGCTCCCGCGTGGCAGACGCGCGTCGGGAAGCTGCGCGGCTTTCTCGTGCACCGCTCCGCCGAGCCGTCCCGCGGGGCCGGCCGCCGGCTCCAGGCGATGGCCGCGGCCCAGATCGCGTTCGCCGTGGTGGTCCTCGTCTCGGCCGGACTCCTGAGCCGGTCGCTCTGGCAGCTTCAATCGATCGACCGTGGGCTCGCATCGGACGGCGTGGTCACGGCGCGCATATACCTGCCGTGGCAGCGCTACGGCACGCCCGACGAGGTCCGCGCGTTCTACGAGCGCGCGGTCGAAGCGGTCGAACGGCTTCCCGGCGTCACCTCCGCGGCGCCGTTCCACCTGCCGCCGGGAACGGGCACCACGGGCCTCAGCTCCCCGTTCCAGTTCGAGGGCCAGACGCCGGACGAGGCGGCGACGAACGAGTGGGCCAATTGGGACATCGCGACCCCGCGGTACTTCGAGACGATGGGCATCCCGATCGTGAGCGGGCGCGCCTTTGCGCGCACCGATACCGCCGCTGCGCAGCGGGTGGCGATCGTGAGCGAGAGCGCCGCCGCCCGCTACTGGCCCGGCGAGGAGCCGATCGGTAAACGGGTCCGTATCAGCCCGCGATTCGAGTGGGCGACGGTGGTGGGAATCGCCGCCGACCTGCGGTATCGCGAGCTCGCCAACGACTGGATGACGGTCTACTATCCGGCCGCGCAGTCGTTCCACTTCGCCGCCGGCAACCTGGCGATTCGTACCGCGCGGCCGCCCGCGACGTTGCTGCCCACCGTCCGCGACGCGATTCAGGCGATCGAGCCGGCGGTACCGATAGACACGCTGGCGCCGATGGACGAGCTGCTTGGCGCGGAGCTCGCCCGCCCACGACTCGCGGTGCGGATCTCGGTCGCCTTCGCGGTGGTGACGCTCGTCCTGATCACGGTGGGTCTGTTCGGAACGGTCTCGTTCGACGCGAAACAGCGGCGGGTCGAGATGGCGATCCGCTCGGCGCTGGGGGCGAGCCCGCACGCGCTGCGACGCCTGGTCGCGGGCCGAGGGCTGCGGATGGCCGCGGCGGGAGTGGTCACGGGTCTCGTCGCGACCGCCCTGGGAGCGCGCGCCCTGGGCTCCGTGTTGTTCGGCGTCGATCCGCTCGATCCCGTCACGCTGGCAACGGTCTCCGGCGGGCTGGTGCTGCTGGCCGGCCTGGCATGCTGGATTCCGGCGCGTCGGGCGGCGTCCACCGACCCTTCCGAGACGCTACGAAGCGGCGAGTAGTCATGAGCGCGGAACGGGCGTACCGGTCCCGAGCCGCTGGTCTTCATGTTCGCCTTCGCCCGCGACCGGTTGGATCAGGTCGTCTACCACTTCGATGCTTGCGAGCTTCTCGTCCCAGAGGCTCCTTCGAGTCGAGACTCCGGCACGCTGCTTGCTTCTCGGAAGGGCGATCGCGGAGGTTGCGCGAGCAGAGCGAGAGGCGGGATCATATGGGTATGGAAGCGGGAACGATGGCGTTGCTCACGCTGATCACGGCGCTGATCACGGCGCTGCTATCACTCGTGAACGCCGTCGGTGTGCTGCTGGTCAACGGCAAGGTGGATCGGCTGGCGAGACGGGTCGAGTGGCTGACGGGACGGGTCGAACGATTGACGGGGCGCGTCGACGCCCTCGAGGGAACCGTTCAGTCGATGGTCGGCGCCATCGCAGGCGGTGCCCGCGGCGGTTCGGAGTAGGCGTCGCGAATGCGCAACCGCGGTTGCCAGGGGTTCCCGATCAGGCGGTCAGGGAGCAGGCGCCGTCATCGTCCAGAGAGTCAGCGTGTCCACGTCCTTGACGAAGAACCGGTTTCCAGAGATGGCCGGTTGGGCCCCCGTCGCGGTGGAGCCCGCGCCACTGCGGATAGTCGAATCGCCCCGACTGCGCCGCCGTCGTCGCGGCGACGCTGACCAGAAGCGCAAGCACCGGTGCCGACAGGCGGACGCGCATGCGGGAGCCACCTCTCATTCGGCCAACAATCGCTGGATCTCGCTCTCGAGGACAGCCCGGTCCACGAGCCCGACGTGCGTGGCGGCCAGCCGCCCCTGGCGGTCGACGAGCCAGGTCGTCGGGAGAACCGTGATCGGACCGAACGGCGCCAGCCGGTCCGCGGTGTCCGCGAGTGCCACACGGTAGTCGACCGGGCTCTGCTCCAGGAAGGCGCGCACGACATCCCAGTCGTCGTCGACGGAGACGCCGAGCACCGCGAGGCCGCGCTCCGCGAACGCGTCCTGAAACTCCAGGAACCAGGGCATCTCGATGCGACACGGCCTGCACCATGTCGCCCAGAAGTTCAGCAGCAGCACGCGACCGGCATAGTCCGCCAGCGTCGCATTGCCGCCCTCCATCGCCGGCAGGGTGAAGCCGGTCGCCTCCGCGCGCTGCGCCACCGGAACGAGCCGGGGCGCGCTCGCGCGTCCACGGGCGGACAGCGCCACCCCGGAGCCGACCTCCTGGTCGGAAGGTCGCGATGGCCACTCGTATGCCGGCGGCGCGAGAGTGCCGTCGCCGGCGAGGTTTCGGCTCGGGGGCTCCTGTTCCCCGAAGTCGGCGAGCTCACCGGACCCGTTCTGCGGCAGCCCACCCACGGTTACCAGCACCGCGATCAGCAATGCGGCGGCCCCCGCGGCCAGCAACCAGGCGTGAACCGGGCGGTAGCGCGTGGCTGTTGCGCGCACGCGCAGTTGCGCCAGCGCCCCTTCCGGTTCCGGCTCGCCCGTCCGGTCCGGATCCAGGGCCGCCATGCGCGTGTCTACCCAGCGTTCGAGGTTGGGATCGTCATGTGCGGCCATGGCGTCTGATGTACTCCTTGCGAAACGCCTCTCGGGCGCGGCGGAGCAGCGTGCCCACGGATGAGGCTTTGAGCTCGAGCGCCGCCGCCAGCTCGTCGTAGCTGCAGCCGTGGCTGCGGAGCAGCAGCAGCGCGGCGTACTCACGTCGAATGGCGGCCAGGACGCGAAGCACGCGCCGCCGTTCTTCGCCGGACGCGGCGCTGTCCTCCGGGGTCGGCACGTGCCGGACGAGTCGCAGGAACGGCGCGTAGCGGGCCCGCCGGGTCGCGCGGCGCAACTCGTCGATACCCAATCGCAGCGCCGTGCGCAGCACCCACGCGGTCGCGCCCGGTCCGTGCGCGCCGGGCGTCCGCCACAGCTTGAGGAACGCGTCAACGGCCAGCTCCTCGGCGCGCGCAGGATTCTGGACGACCCGCGAAACCACGCTGGTGACGCGTCCGTACTGCGCCCGGAACAGGTCCTCGAAGTCGAACGGTGCGTCCGTCAGCCCGGCCTCGCGAAGCGTGCCTGCCGAGTCAGCCGATGTGTTCACACCTGTAGAACGCCCGGGACGTCGGATTTGTGACACGCGGGCGCCTCGCCGCCCTCGCTGGCACGCGGCGTTCGCACCGAACTCCACACTTCGGCATCACTGACCAGGCTACTTGTGACCAAGAATGCTCCTGCACACTCTGGCAGGCGAGAAACAGTGAGCATGTTGCAGTCGCCCGTGCGCCTCAACTGCGGGTATCGCGTCTTTGTTCACGGCCCAGAACCCAAGAAAGTGCGTCACGGTGACGAGATGCTATTCGTAGGCTGCAACGGACTCTCTGGCCATGGGAGCGGGTTGCGGACACGATGGACTCGGTATGTTACGTTCTGGCGACGCCATCAGACAACTACGGCAGCGAAAAGGGGAAACACGGCATGGCGAATCTCATTGCGCCTATCTTCGATACTCGGTTTTCGAAGCTCGTTGATCCAAGTGTGTTCCTGGTTCCTCACGGCTTCGAGTACGACCCCCGCGGGCGCCTGCCGCCGAACGGTTGCACGCAGCAGCGCCCGGACTAGCTTCCCGAGTTCATTGGAATCGAGATCGCCCGCAACGCCATCACAGTCAATGCTCTTGCCGGTCAATCGGGTCCCGATCGGCGACACACGGCCTGACTGCCACCGAAGCGTCATCCGAGCCGATATCCAGAGCCCAAAGGGTCGCGCCCGTATACTGTGCGGAAGTTCTTGATCATCCGGCCAACGAAGGTGTGCGGCGCCGGTCAGCTCGGAAGGCAAGGCGACCCGTCGAAGCGCTTCGCACATTTCCTTGCGATTGAGACCGAGGGTGTCGACCCGGGCCCCGTCACGACCTGTTACCGGCATACCCGCGAAGTCCCCACAAGCGAATACCTGACCATCTTGAAGTTTCAGCACGTCGGCGCACGTGCTAGATTCCGCCGCCTCGCCATCCACCCACCGGAAGGCGAGCGCCTCGAATCCCGCCATGGGTTCGGCTCGCAGGTGTCTTTGCACGAAGTCGATGACGTCCTGCCAGGACGCCGAACCGGGGTCGAGTCTCTGGATCCGCCGCTCTTCGGAACTAAAGCGGTCGTGGAAGGAACGCCAGTTCGCAAAGCCGCGGCTGACCAACTCGGAGACTCTCCGAGTTTCCTCATCCGAGAGTGGCGCCAACGGTCGTTCTCCCAGTATCTCCTGTAGGTCGGTGGGGGACACCAGCGACATCACTCGCGAAAACAGCCCTTCGAATCGGTCTGATGGCACGAGCGCACTCGCGATATCGACGAGCTTCTTTCGCGCGATCTGATACGCGTGCGTCTCGCGGCTCTCTCTCGCCACCAACGTGTCGACGAGGATTGTCTGTCGCGACCCGAACCGATGAACCCGGCCGATTCTCTGCTCGAGCTCCATGGGATTCCACGGGACGTCTACATGGATTAGTCGTCGTGCGACCTGAAGATTGATGCCTTCGCCGCCGGCACGGGAAGAGACCAGGAACCGCGGGCCGTCTGGACGCCAGAACGCCGCCACTTGACGTTCACGCTCTTCAGGACTCTGATCCCCGATGATCAGCGCCGGCGCACGTCCAGTTTTGCGTTGGAGATAGGAGGCCAGCGACGTAACCGTCTCGATCGGTTGGGCAAAGAGCACCGCCTTTTCGCT
Organism: Vicinamibacterales bacterium; assembly: GCA_964291605.2. Taxonomy (GTDB): domain Bacteria; phylum Acidobacteriota; class Vicinamibacteria; order Vicinamibacterales; family UBA8438; genus WTFV01. The sequence continues at coordinate 905,065 of OZ219745.1, forward strand.
CGGTGCTTCGTGGAGGAGCTCGTCCCAGAGGGTGTTCCATTTCCGATCGCCAGATGATCGAACGAGATCCGTGCCATCACGAAGAAGTCTCCGAAGGAGCACCGGATCCGGCTCCCATGACTCCGTGTTTTCCGCATCGTCTTCGATGTCCTCGACATCACGATCGATGGACTGCCGTTGAACCTCCCGTTGTATTCGTGCAAAGAGCCCGTTCACGGATTCCAGCGGATCACCGAGCCGGTAGGGTCGGATTGCCGCGACCGCGTCCCGAAGCGTACTGTCCTCCACCGTCCAGTCGACGCGAATGGCCTGCCGGACGAGATAGCCGAGTCCAGCCTGGACGCTGGAGCTTGCCCACTGCAGTGCTTGAGCGCAACGCCAACCCGCTGCACGCCGTCGTCCGCGGTGGTCCGATGGGTCAACTGGAGGCACGTACAGGTCGTGAATTGAGGACAACCAGGCGCGATGATCCGATCCGAGGTCGATGAACGTCGGCTCATTGACACGGCGAGCAGGAAACAGTGGGTTTCCTTCCCAGTCGCGAACGTCGTCCTTGGTACGGTAGATGACGCGGCCGGCTAGATCTTCCTTGCCTTCATCGTCGCGCCGCATTAAGGCTAGGAGATTCTCGAAGCGGTGGGGGTGGCCCTGGTGAGGTGTGCCGCTCATTAGTATCAGGCGCGAAGATCGGCTCTGGCGCCTTACGAGCTCTTCCACCAACCGGTAGTTTCTGCGCGGACTGCCACCTCCCATTTCCCAATCCGAAAGATGGTGGCACTCGTCCACAACGATGACGTTCCAGGGATCGGTATTGACAAAGGCGTCGAAATGCGTCCGGAACGCCGCACGGTGGATGCTCGCGACGATCCTGGGATCCCGAAGGGTTGCATCACGATCATCACCGGCGATCCACTTTCGGAAATGCAGGCCTAGACGTTCGAATTCCTGATGCACGTTACGAACCAGACGCGCCGGTGCGAGGTAGAGCACGCGGAGTTGCGGCTCGCGTTCCAGAAGATCTCCGAGAATAAGTCCAGCCTCAATGGTCTTGCCGAGGCCGACTTCGTCGGCAATCAGCACTCGGTCGAGATTCGGACTCTGGAGGACGTGACGCACGAGACTTGCCTGATGACCAAGGGTCGCGACGGGATGCGCGTCAAGGCGTCGTTGAGGATCCTCGCAGATCAGGAACCATGCCTCGAGGCGATCGAGACTGCGCCTTGATTGGGCGTGCCAATTGTCGGTGTCGGGAAGGCCTGCGGCCAATTCTCCAGGGGTCGGGAGGGCCTCGACACGCAGCGCGTCTACTGCAGAGTCGATCGCGGTCGGACCGGGTGGCGTGTTCGCCCAAAACCGGGATGGGGGCGCAACGAGATCGAGCTCACTGAATCCGAAGGAATCCGTCTCCCGCAACAGCGCGTACGGTGTCCGTTCGTTGGTCCGCCGATACAGGAAAGAAGTCATTCCGCTGTTGCCCCCTTCCGGTTGTCCGAACTGGGAGCGGTGGAGGTTATCTCGTCGATTCGGCTCAACACGCTGTCTCGCCGCGGGGCGTCCTCTCGTTCGCGGCTCGTCTTCTCGGAAACGACGATTGCCTCTGCTGCTCGCTCGATCGGATCCTGGTGCTGGTCGAAGATGTTGCGGATCTGTGTTTCAACTGCGTGGAAGTTCGAGAGCAGTACGTTAGTCGCCGTGCGCTTGGCTGTCTCCATAACCGCTGGAACGAGATTGTCGAAGAGATCCAGCATACGCATCTTGACCCCTGGTCCCACGTCCTGCTGGGCTGCGACGAAATTGTTGCATCGCTGGCGGATTGGACCCTTGATCCGCTGGAGGAGTTGCTGCCGTACGGCTTGGCGAAGGTCGTCGACCTTTTCCTTGCCGACGGCGTTGAGCTCGCGCATATCGCTGCGGACTTCCTTCTGAAGTGCGTTGAGCGGCTCCCGATGCAACTCTGGGCCCTGTTCCGACGCCCAGTGGATGACTCGATCGACGAGGCTGATGTAATCCGTTCCTAGGTCCGTGGTCCGTTTACGAATCGCAGCCAGGATCCGCTTGGACCAGACGAGGCCAACAGGTTCGTCGATCCGGACTGCGAAGTCGTTCGGGATGTCGACCTGACGCGAGATTCCGTGAAGAAACGTGCCTCCGCGCCGCACCGTCGCTCGGAGCGTCGCCCAATGGGCGTACTTCAGGTCTGCGAGATACGTCCGAATTTCTCCTTCAGCCTGGTGGCCAGCTTCCTCCACAAGGTCTCGAATTCGCTCCGGAATCGTCTCTTTGAGGAACTCCCGAAAGGCGCCCTGGCGGGAATGAAGTTCCCTCCGTGGTCCAGAGGGTCCAGACAGAAACGACTCCAGTTCGGACCGAAGCTGCTCAGCCTCAGCTACCGGCCGCGCATCTGACTCCCATTGCAATCGGACCACGTTGAGAGTGTCGGAGACGCGTTCCACGAATTGGTCTACCACCCGGATGAGCCCGCTTTCAATCCTCTCTTCGCGCTGCTTGGCGAGTTCGGCAATCGCTTTTCGGAGTTGCGGAATGGCGGATTGGCAGGGCTCTTGAATGCGGGGGCGATCCTCGTCGTCGCCAATTGCGAGTTTTCGGAACTGCGGTGCAGAAACAGTGTGAATGGACAGACTGTCCATCAAATACGCCGCGACCCGATCGATGTCCTGGCTGACCTCTTCGAACGAACCTTGCCGCAACGCGCCAACCACCTGTTCTCGGACCTGGGCGCCAAGGGTCGCCTGCATTCGATTCTGCACCGAGGCGAAGTGTTCCACCCATCGACGAGCGTTCTCGGGGTCGCTTTGCTTTTCGGCCGACCATTCGTCGTCCGCCGTCAGATCCAGTTTCACAGCCACGATGAGAAGCTGTACTGCGTCGGCGGAGGGGTCGTCGGCGGCGTGAAGCAGACGACCAATGAATCCGCTTGCCCGGAGAAGTTCGGCGCTTTCTTGGGTGATCCCGCCCCGATCGACGACAAGAGCGATCGCCTTTGCCTTGTTGCGGACCCAGGCTTGGGTAACATTCCGATATTGGTCGTTGGCGATGCCGAGTCCTGGCAGGTCCACCAGCGTGAGGCCCGACGAGAGCACAGGCGAGTTCCAGCCGACCTCCAGGCTCTCGATCAACGGAGCGAGATGGCCAGCGGCGTGGTCGTGCAGCGCATTGCGGAACTCGAGGTCGGTGATCTCTCCCTCCTGAAAGTACTGCTTCTTCGTTTTGGTTGTAGCGAGTGCCTGGCGGAGGGCGTCAATCCGGGGGCGGTCTTCCAACGTAGGTTCGTGACCGTAACGGGTATTGTGCCCGAGCACGAGCCGAAGACAGTCAGCCAGATACGTCAGATCCACTTCGACGGTGGACCCTCGCACGAGGAGAGATGCTTGGCGAATGAGGGCGTTGATGCGGTCGGAGGCGCCTTCGCCGGCAATCTCACTAGCGTCAGCCTGGGTTTCCGCCCGATCTTCCGGGTCGAGTTCCATCTGCTCGTCGGGTACAGCATCCGGTGTGGACCCGGTGGTGCCAGCGCGGTGTTGGAGATGCCGCTCCAGGCCGAAGACGACTTGGTTGAGCTTGGCCGCCGGAAGGTAGGTCGCACGGAAGTATGGCGACTCGGCCCAACGTACACACGTCGCTTGGGCCGTCAGTGGGCCGATGCCGCCCTGAGGAAGCACGGCCGTCGTGTCGGCGACGAGCGTGTTGATCAGCGTGCTCTTGCCGACCCCCGAGTGGCCAACGAAACAGACCGGGCTCTCTTCACCGAGGGTGCTTTCCAGAGCGTCGATCCTTGCTTGGTCACGATCGAATTCATGAACGCGTTCCGGCGTGAACTCGTCAAGAAACGAGCGCGCCCTCTGACGGTACCATTGGCGAACCCGCTCGGCTCTATCCCGGCCACCAAGTTTCTCGTTTTCCATGCGGCTGTCAATCTCGTTCTCGTTGCTGCTCTCGGCGCCCATTTCTCGTCCTTGTCCTTGTCATTCTCCCGAGCGATTCAGTGCCGGGCCGCTCGTCTGCGGGTCACGCGGCAAGGTACGCGTCGTTGCTGGAAAGCAGCGTCGCGAGTTCCAATGCGACCTCGAAGTCGTCCCAGCGTGTCCAAGGATACCGGCATGCGACTCGTGGTCGTCAAGAGGCAGATGTTCCGCGCCCAGCGATCGGCCGGCGCCCTCACGAACCTCGGCCTTGGCGGCGCCGTCGCGAAGCACCAAGCCGGCGAGCAGACTGCTAAGCGCGAGGCTGGACGCCCTCCGGGGCCGGGGCCAGCCAGAGCAAAGCCCGGACGAGGGCCACCATTCAAAGTCCGGTGGTACCCACGCGGGCCGACCGGGCGTGGGTGCCGCGGTGCTTCGCCAGCTATGTGCCAATCGGACCGAAGCGTAGCAACGAGACCGAAGCAAAGCAGCTACTCCCGTGACGGGGTCAGAACCTCTCCAGAGCCGAGACGATCGGCGTCGACCGCGACTCGGATCCAGCCGACGACTGCCGCGCCGCACGAAGTTCCGGAGGCCACTGTCGACGGCGGCTTCGGACAAGCGGATGGCCATGTGTGGGACTACTCTTCCTCAAGTTCCGCAAGTAGCATATGCGCCGCCCTGCGGAGTTCGGTCCTACTTGCGAAGATCGCCTTCTCCTGTCGCCCGTCAGTGTTTCTGGTCACAGTGTCCTCCGTCGAGCCAGCAGGTGACACAATCAACTCAAGCCTGTCGCCCTCGAGGTAGTCAGGACGCTCAAGTCTGAGGTGTGGATGATTCACAGCCTTTCCGACCAAAAAACACGCTCTCCCTTTTCCATCGTCGTCTCTCCTTCACGTGGACCGGCGGCCCTTTGCGACGGGCCTCCGAGATCTGTGGCATCAAGTCAGCAAGTCCACGATGAGGGCAGTGATCCTTGCAGAGTCGATGCTTCCATTAGCCTCGTCACGGGTGACGATGAGCGTGCCGTTCTCGCCGCGCCCCTCTTCCCGCGGGAGAATACCGTGAGTTCGGTACCAGTCGAGTTTCTCTTCCCACCGGCGACGGTAGCTGAGCACATGCAGCATTCCGCAATGTTCCCAATAGAACGTCAACCCGGATTCCATATCCTCGATGGTAAAGTCGGGGTATTTGGTGACGCCTTTGATGGTGAGCGGCCGTTCGTAGCCGTACTCCACGCCTTTGCTGGCGAGATGGTCCGCTATGATCACTTCTGACTTCGATCGCACCATTTCACCGCGCGCGGTCCGGTGGATCAGATAGTCCTCGAACAGGCGCCCATCGATGTCGACGGGTGACGGCGCGACGAACAGGTTGGTCAAACGGCGCGCGGTTTCGGAGCGGTCGTCCGAAGAGTACTTGCGTAACTCGGTGCGAGGCCCCTCGTGCATGATGACAACGCGATGTCTCTGGCGCGTGAGTGCGGTATAGAGAAGCTCGCGTGACAGCAGGCGGCAAGGGTTTGGCAGCACAAGGATGACCGTGCCGAACTCGCTGCCCTGCGACTTGTGAACGGTGAGCGCGTAGGCAAGCTCTAGGACCGCGTTGCCTTCTTCCCCAAAGTCACGACTCGTAAAGTCGTACTTGAAGCCGGGTTGAGACGAGAATTCGACCTCGAGTTTCCAGCGTAGATCCGGCAAGCCGTTCTTCCAGAAAAAACCGACGGCCATGCCAATTTCACCATTTGCGATGTAGGCGGTATCTTTGCCAGGGTAGACCTTGCGGTGCTTGTTCCATGCAAGGCTGGGGTCGGTGTTGACGAGGTTGATGACCTTGTCACCGTAGACGATCTCCTCGGCTCCCATGGGTTTGGGATACTTCCGTTTCCGTCCCTGCCTGCGTGCGGCATCGATCATCGCCTGCCGGAACTGTTTGTGGATCAAGCGATTCAGGTCGGGCACACCATGGGCTGCCGACCGCACCGGTGACAGGACCTGCCAGCCCTCAGCCGTCTCTGCGGCGCCGGCCTCCTCGCCCCTGCGAGGGTTGAAGAAGCGCCGGTCGTTCCAGGGTACACCGCCGAGCGTGGCATCGAAGCCAGCGATGTCATCGGTTCCGCTGAGAGCCGGCCCTCCGTCGGGGAGTTTCAGTTCACTCACCAACACGTCAATGAGCTTTGAGCGCAACTCGTCGGCGGTCTCCCACTGAACGAAGCGAACGTGACGGCTCTCGCCGGTACCCACCACCTTGTCGAACACATCATCCTCGCCCGCCGCGATAGGCGAGCCGCTGAACCATTCCGCGAGGCGCAGATCCTCGCGGTCCCCGCCCGTCTGGCGGCGGCGGATGGTCAATTCGGCGTAGCAGGGACCGACGCGTGGGAATTTCTCGGTGACGCCTTTGGGGGCGAGATGCTTTACAATGTCCACGAACGGGCGGCCAGCGCCGATCGGCGGAAGTTGGCGTGGGTCGCCGATGAAGATGAGCCGGTGCACGCCCTTGAGCGCCTGTATTAGCGCCGCGAGCATCTCTTCGGTCAGCATCGACGCCTCGTCGATGATGACGGTACGCGCGCCGGCCTCGGTTGGTTTGTCGGACAGGCGATAACGGCCGGTCGAGCCGTCGTACCGGTGCGGACTCAGAAACTGGGCGATCGTGTAACCCTTGAGCTGGAGGCCCTTCGTGGACTGCTCCATCCGTACGCGCGCCTTTCCGGTAGGCGCGAGCAGTAGGATTCCACCCGCCTTGACTGCTGGGTGCGAACAGAGGACCGACAGCAAGGTGGTCTTGCCGGTGCCGGCGGGTCCAATCAGCACGGAGAGCCGTGCCTCTGCGAGTTCGGCCAGCGCCGCTGTTTTCTCCTCCCGGGCGTCGTCCTCCAGGTCGTCGTGTTCGCCAGCCGGCTCCGCGGCGAGGTGGGTATCGAGGAGTTCTCTCCAATCGGCCTGAACGGTCAAGCGCTTGCCCTTGGCTCGCTTGTCGATTGCAGTGCGGACCGTTGCCCCCACGTCCGTCAGCCTGCCCAACTGGAGGGCCGGAGTCCCGTTGGTCATTGCGAGTTCGCCGACTGCATCCTCGAAGTCGTCCTTTGCGACGTTCATCAAGTCCGCGTCCACCGGACATGGTGGTTGGAGCGTGAGCGCGCGGATGCCGAGGACTACCTGATCCTGCGGAAGAAGTGTGTTGCCATTGCCAGCCGCATCCTCGAGAACCTTGATCGTAAACGCGCGGACCCGTCGGACGTCCGTTCCTGCATCCAATGCCGTCGGAGCGGGGAGCGGGTGCTTTTCTCGAATGACCTCGACGGGAAAGACACCCCGGTCGACGGTCCAGACGCTGATAGGGTCGGCGGTCAAGCGCGTCAATTCGTAGAGCAGGTACGGGTTGCCGAGGATGGCCGCGTCGCGGGTGTCGATTCCGGCCTTTGCGCGTTCCTCCTGCACGTAGAGTCTGGTCGCTTGTTCCCGAGTGATTTCGAAGCGGCTGACCAGCTTGAGCAACGCGCGGCGCTCATCGGGTAGCCGGGACCACTTCCTGCACAGCGTTGCACCGATACTCTCGGCCATGGGTTCTGGCAGGTGTGTCGTGGGGGCGGCAAACATCTTGTCGACGAGCGGCCAGGGGTCGGCGTTGTCCCCCGCCTTCTCGGCGAGCACGCGACTTACGAACGTGCCGAACTGCAATCCGAACGCCGACAGCGCCGAGCCGAGTCCGGGGCATGGGCCTCGCGCCTTCCACAATTCGCCGAGTCGGGCGTCGATCCACTGCAGGCACTGATCCCACGGCCCAGGCAGGACGCTCTTGGCCTTGCGAAGCGACTCGGCGCACGTAAGCAACGATGCAATGGCGCCGTCATGGCTGACCAATTGCGATGCGTGCGAGAACTCGAGGATTCGGTCGGCGGGTGAGAAAGCGGCGATCTCTGAGGGGTCGAATCCCGGGTCCTCAGCCGCCTTGTCGACCGCTGCGTGATAAGGCAGCAGGAAGCCGTCCTTGTAGTCTGGGCGAACGGAGTGCTGGATCATGAGCTCCCACAACATTGCCCGCAGTTTGCCGTCCAGATTCTTCGTCGTGTAGGCATACTCCTGTGCTGCACCGATGTGCAACACACGCCCGACACCGATCAGGATGCGGACACTGGCCGAGTCCTCGACGAACGGAACGTGTTTGGCGTAGAAGAAGCAAAGAGACTGTTCAGCCTTGAGATGGCCGGCGAAACAGTCGAGCAGGGCGGTTTGGTTTAGGCGCTCCTGAATCCACGGGGTGTCGAAGCCCAGATCCGGTTCGCGCTCGGCCTGGACGTCCAGCTCGTAGTCCTCGGCAAGCGCCTCCATCGATTCTCGAAGCATCCAGGCAAAAGGTACCACCGCCGCCGTATAGGGCGGATGGCGCAGCGGAGTTCGCTTGAAATGGCCGTGGATCGTCTCGGAACCGCGGTTGTATGGATATTTCGGACGAACTGGAACGCCGATTTCGGAGGAAGTGGAACACGGATTTCGGAGGAAGTGGAACATCGATTCCGGGAAGTGGAACACGGATTCCGGAAGTGGAACATTGATTCCGGAGGAAGTGGAACATCGGTTCCTGGGGTCGTGAACGCTCGTCGGTAGCCTGACCGCGGCATGCTTCGCCCTTTCGACAGGAGGGCGAGACGATGCCGGCTCGGAGGCTGCAGATGAGGAAGATTCGTGAGGTTCTACGGCTCAAGCACGAGCGCGGGCTGTCCCACCAGGCGGTGGCCGGGGCGTGCGGCGTCGGCGTGGGGACGGTCAATCGGTATCTGCAGCGGGCGGCGCAATGCGGGCTCGTCTGGCCGTTGCCGGCTGAGCTGGACGACGCGGCGCTCGATGCTCGTCTGTTTCGCCGCCCCGCGCCGGTGCAGGACCGTGCGCGGCCCGACTGCGCGTACATCCACCGCGAGCGCAAGCGCAACGGCGTCACGCTGCAACTGCTCTGGGAGGAGTACCTCCAGGTCCATTCCGACGGCTACCGCTACACGCAGTTCTGCGAGATCTACCACCAGTGGGTACGGCGACTGCGGCCGTCGATGCGGCAGGTGCACCGGGCCGGCGAGAAGACGTTCATCGACTTCTCGGGCAAGCGGCCGAGCCTGGTCGACCGGCGCACGGGTGAGCTGCGACCCGTCGAGCTGTTCGTCGCCGTGCTCGGCGCCAGCAGCTTCACCTACGCCGAGGCGACCGCGACCCAGCAGTTGCCGGACTGGGTCAACGCGCACATCCGCATGGTGGAGTACTTCGGCGGCGCCACCACGCTGTGGATTCCCGACCAGTTGAAGAGCGCCATCACCCGTCCCTGCCGCTACGAAGCCGGCGTCAACCGCAGCTACAAGGACCTGGCCGCGCACTACGGCGCCGTCGTCCTCCCGGCACGGCCGAGGAAGCCGCGGGACAAGGCTGCCGTGGAAAACACCGTACTGATCGCGCAGCGGTGGATACTGGCCCGGCTCCGGAACCGGACCTTCTTCGAGCTCGGCCCGTTGAATCAGGCGATCCGCGTCCTGCTCGATGAGCTCAACGACCGGCCGATGCAGAAGCTGGGCATCAGCCGCCGCGCGCAGTACAAGCAGCTCGACCGTCCTGCGCTACGACCCCTGCCGGCCACCCGCTACGTCCTGGCGCAGTGGAAGCTGTGCCGCGTCAACATCGACTACCACGTCGAGGTCGAGCGCCACTTCTACAGCGTCCCGTACCAACTGGTCCGCGAGCAGGTCGAGGTCCGCTACACCACGAACACGGTCGAGGTCTTCCATCGCGACAAGCGCATCGCGTCGCACCGCCGGCGCTACGACCGTCAGCCGTCGACCGTCGCCGAGCACATGCCCAGCGCCCACCGCGCGCATGCCGAGTGGACACCGTCGCGGCTGATCCGCTGGGCCAACACGGTCGGGCCGGAGACCGGAAAGCTCGTCAGCCGGATCCTGGAGAGCCGGCCGCACCCCGAGCAGGGATATCGCGCCTGCCTGGGGATCATCGAGCAGGGGCGGCGCTACGGCAACATCCGGCTCGAGGCGGCCAGCGCCCGTGCGCTCTCGCTCGGCTCCTGCCGCTACCACACCGTCAAGAACATCCTCACCGCCGGCCAGGACCGTCTGCCCATCGAGCCACCGGCCGAGACGAACCCGACACCGACGCACGACAACATCCGCGGCGCCGACTACTACGCCGCGGCCACGACCACAAAGGAGGACCGATGCTGATCGAACAGACCCTCGACAAGCTCAACGCCATGAAGCTGGGCGCGATGGCCGACGCCATCCAGAAACAGCTCGAGACCGACGAGGCCGCCGCCCTCAGCTTCGAGGAGCGGCTCGGCCTGCTGGTCGACACCGAGTGGACGGCCCGCGAGCAGCGCAAGCTTCAGCGGCGCCTGCACACCGCCAAGCTGCGCTACCCGGCGTCGCTCGAAGCGGTCGACTTCACCCATCCCCGGCGACTCAACCGCCAACAGGTCCTGACGCTGGGGTCTTGCACCTGGGTCGCCGAGCGCCACAACCTGATCCTGGTCGGTCCCACCGGGATCGGAAAGAGCTTTCTCTGCTGCGCCTTCGTCGAGCGGGCGTGTCGCCGCGGCTTCACCGCGCGCTACGTCCGCATGCCGCGCCTGCTGCACGAGCTGGCCGTCGGCCGCGGCGACGGCTCCTACGCGCGGCTGCTCGCCCGGCTGGCGAAGCTCGACCTGCTCGCCATCGACGATTGGATGCTTGCGCCACTGCGCGACACCGAGCGGCGCGACCTGACCGAGGTGATCGAGGACCGCGCCGAACGCGCCTCGACCCTGATCGCCAGCCAACTGCCGGTGACCGACTGGCACGCGGTCATCGGCGACCCGAACCAGGCCGACGCGATCTGCGACCGCCTGCTCCACGACGCACACCGCATCGAACTGAAGGGCCGCTCGATGCGACGGACACACGACGCGCCCGGCAAGCGCAAGAAGGAGACCACATGAGCACCCGACCGACGGCTGCCAGACCGCAACGAACCCGAACCCTCCCACTCGCGGCACACGGGAAGGTCGCAGCGGACCCGGGCGGCCTGTGGACCGTGCCAGGGCATGGAAAACGCGCGCGATACGCTCAGCACAACTGCGTCGTCAGCGAGGGCGCGTTTCCCACACCCTTTGGACGCCGCACGCGGCGCCCACACGCCCCACAGGCACTTTCGTCGGTACTCTCGAACACCAGATCACGAGTAGGATCTCGAAGATCCGCGGCGACACCGATGCGAGGGAACTGACTGAGTAACGTCGCTACGCTCCGACGAGCATTCCGCTTCGCCGGAATCCGGGTTCCAGATCCCCGGAATCGCTGTTCCACTTCACCGAAATACCCAGTTGTAGGGATGATCGGCCTCGCGGACGTACTCGAAGGGCGCCATGAAGCCGGCACGCTCGACGATACAGGATGGCCACCTCGCTTGCGGGAGATTCCTGATGCTGGATCCCGCGACGGATTCCTCTGCAACGTCGTCCCGTTCTGTTGCAATGCCTTTCAACTTGAGGCACGTGCCGTTCAGTCGCGGCGCGGCACAGACACGTCCGTCCCATCCGGTGTCGTGCCACGGGACGCGGATTGAGATGTGTCTCAACGGATAGTCCATGTTTGCTCCGAGATCCCCTTGGCTTAGTACTGACGCCCATAACTACAGCAACGTATTTATGATGCTATCATGCACCCTCGGAGGCCTGCTGGCATGCCGAGGAAGAGTCCGTACAACATCGAACTGCATGATGACGAAGCGGCTGAACTGCAGCGCCGTGCACGAAGATATACGTTGCCGTACTTCCAGGTCCTGCGCGCCCAGATGATCCTCCTGGCCGCCGACGGATGGCGAAACGACCAGATCGCCGAGCAGTTGAACTGTCGCCGAGAAGTGGTCGCCAAATGGCGCAAGCGCTTCTTCGAGCGACGGCTCGCGGGCCTCGACGACCGCGACCGCCCGGGCCGGCCTCGGGTTTTTCCCCCCGGAGGTCGTCGTCCAGGTCAAAGCCCTCGCCTGTGAGTTGCCTTCCACGCACGGGGTGCCCTTGGCGCGATGGAGTCAGGCGGAACTCGCACGCTACGTGCAGGAAACCGGTCTGGTCGGCACCATCAGTGGCAGCACGATCTGGCGCTGGCTCTCCAAGGACGCGATTCGTCCCTGGCAGCATCGGTCCTGGCTCTTTCCCCGCGACCCCGACTTCGCACAGAAGGCCGCACCCGTCCTCGATCTGTACCAGCGGTGCTGGCAAGGCCAACCCCTCCGCGACGACGAGTTCGTCATTTCGGCCGACGAGAAGACGAGCATCCAGGCGCGTCACCGTACCCATGCCTCCGTACCTACCCGCCCCCGTCGCGCCATGCGCGTCGAACACGAATATCAACGCTGCGGTGCCTGGGCCTACCTCGCAGCTCTCGACGTACACCGCGCCCACGTGGTCGGACGCTGTGAGGCCCAGACCGGAATCGAGCCCTTCCGCCGCTTGGTCGAGCAGGTCATGGCCACCGCCCCCTACCGGCAGGCCCGGCGCGTGTTCTGGATCGTCGACAACGGCTCCTCGCACCGCGGCGCGCGATCCATCCAACGGGCGCAGGCGTGGGACCCCAGGTTGCAGCTCGTCCATACCCCGTGCCATGCCAGTTGGCTCAATCAGATCGAGATCTACTTCTCGATCGTGCAACGCAAGGTCCTGACGCCAAACGACTTCGCCGGCACCGCAGAGCTCGCCGACCGCCTCCGCAGCTTCGAGAGCCACTTCGCCAAAATCGGCAAACCGTTCGAATGGACCTTCACCCGCGACGACTTGACCAAACTCCTCAAGAAACTCGACTCACCGTCCCTGGCCGATGCCGCGTGAATACGTTGCCGAACTTATGACCCAGCGGTACTTAGCTAAGGTCTATTGATGCCCCAGCACTACCTGGGTGCTTCGGAGGCGTCGACATCGAGCGTGCCTTCGGACAGATTCCTGAGGATCGACTCTATCAACTCAAGCGCCCGGTCGGGTGGCAGGCTGTGGGCGATGGTACCGAAGGCGTTCTGGACGGCCCCGAGGGAGGCAGACGCAACGGTCTCCAGCGCCGGGTTGGGATTGACGTCGAGAGTGTCAAAGGCCCTGTCGCAAAGGATGGACGTTTGATGAGAAGCGTCGGGTTCCGTAGGTTGAACGAGGGCCATTGCCTCGCGAATCGCCGGAATCCGGATCCGTTCGCGCTCTACAAGCGCGGCGGCATCGGCAGGGCGGAGGTAACCGGAGCGGGCGAGGTCGCGAGCCCTCGTGAGCCTGTGGATCGCGTCATCAATGTTGCGGAGCTTGTTGCGTTGCGATGATGCACGACGACATCGGGAGCTAATTTTATGGGCGACCGCGCCAATGTGATTCTCGAGGTTACGCAGGTGTGGCCCATGCTCGAAGTAGTCGCGCCTGCCGTTGGGGACGATTCGGCGGTCCAGTATGTGGACTTCGCCCACGCACCAGCCGTTGAACCTCGGTTCATGGAAGAGGTGCTCGAAGACTCGGTCCGTGCCGATCTGCATGTTTCCAATACGAGCTCGAAGGCCGCGTACGCCAAGGCGCCGCGGAATAGAGCCGGCGTAGGGTGTATGCGCGAGCCAGAGGATGGCAGCCGGATCGTCGCCGTCGGGGGGGGAATAACGCTCGTCTCCAGGGTGTCAAAGGGTGCCCCGAACTGATCGGTGAGGGGAATGGTCTCCTCGAACGGCCGTTCGACGGGGTGTTGGTCATCGTTTACGCGAATGTCCAGAACGAAATAGTCGCCGTGGGCCGAGAGGAAATCGCGGATCTCCGCTGCGAGCGGAAAACGTGCCGTCATGGGAACGGGGCAGACCTCACTCAAGTAGCTGCGGACGGCATCTTCGTTGAGCAGCGTCGAGGCGGCATGGCGGTTGACGCGGTCGATGGTGACCTGAAAGAAACGGTCTGGCCACTCGCCATTCGAAAGTTGGGTTGTCGCGGTGACCTGCTGAATTGCGGTCATGGCGTCCACGCGCGCAAGGTCCAATTCCCGAAGCGCGCGGCTGTTCCAAGATACGCGTGTGGGGGCGGCACCTGCGTGCGTACGGGTGGTGAAGTGCAGCTCTTCGGCGAAAGCGAGTCCCGCAAGTCGCCCAACACCGCGGAAGCCACGGTCAACCGAGGGATTCTTGGGGCTGCGGCCCAGGTCGAGGAGACGGTGAACGGCATCGCTCGCCGTTAGTCCGGTACCGTTGTCGAGTATGGTGATTTGGGATCGGTGAGGATCGACCGTGATGCGTACCGAACCGGCGTCCAAACGTTTGGCGGCGATCGAATCGGCCGAGTTCTGAATGTACTCCCGATACAAGACGAGGGGATTGTCATACATGGCGGCGGAGACGAGACGCAGCAGTTCGCCGCCGACAATGGGAGAGTAAGGCATCAGACCAGACCCGTGTCGGATCGCCGCAGGGGGATGCGATCGACCGTTGGCTCGTCCATAGCTTCGAAGAGGCCGGCGTCCTCGACGACGACATCGGGTTCGGGGAGCATGTGATCGGGCGTGAGTTCGGGAAACACGTCGGCGATATCGGTGACTTTGGCGGACTTCGTGTCGATGGCATGGAAGCGGGCAAGTTCGCGGAACGGTTGGCTGATGGACTTGTCGGACACGAGTCTCATGTACGCTTCGTGGCGGGGCCGCACGCTCACCGTGTCGCTGAGTAAGGCGATGAGCTCGGCGCGCTCGGCAGGAGTGAGGCGGCGCAGGAGCGTCTGGTATTCGTCGAGGAGCGGTCGGCCTTCGCCGTGCTCAAAGAAGTCGCGTTGAAAGATGAAAGCGTGCGGGAGGGTAAGCAAGCGTTCGAACTCCTCGAAGCTATTGCCGAACGCCCTGTGAAAGAACTCGCCGTTTCCGGAAACGACGCCGTGGGTTGCTTGGAGCATAACCTGGAACGACCTGAGGTAGTATCGGTTCCAGCGTTCGCCGACGTGCGAACGGTCCTTCAAGGTGACGGGCAAGTAGCGCATCGGGAATGACCAGATGCGTACGCCGAGGCGCGCATTGAGTTCGATGTTGATGTTCATGCGCTGGTAGAGGTCGCTGGGCGTGTCCTTGAAGTTGTAGAGCATGTAGTTGGACAGAGACCTCAATCCATAGTCGGCGGCCATCTCGACGGAGCGCTCGTAGACGCGGCGCATGCCGACGTGGTCGAATGCAATGCGCAGCGGGTCTATGCAGATCGTCGCCATCTCGCGGAGGTACATCGGAGTCTTCGCGAGAATACGGGCATCGACGCCCTGATTGAAGTCGACGCGCCGCTTGACGGAAGGGCCGCCGTCCCGCTCAAACATCGCGCCGCGCTCGAACCCGAGGTCGCGTATCTCGGCAACGACCTCCTGGTAGCGACTGCTCGCCGCGACATTGTTGTCCATGAGAATGAGGTCCTTCTTGGGACCGAAGTGCTTATCCACGCCGGCGATGAGACCAGTGATAGAAGGCATCTCGCGTTGACCGCCCTCGAGTTTTGGGACGCCGCAGAACGAGCACTTGCGGACGCAGCCACGCGAGGCGTACCCGAAATAGGCATCTCGTACCGGATAGGTGTATGGAATGTCCTCCAGTATGCTGTAGTCGGGCACCAGTGCCTCAATGGGTGTGCCCGCGATGTCGCGAGCACCGAAGTCGCCGTCGTCCGCCGACAGATGCAGAGAGCGTGCTGCTGGCTGGTCAAGAAGGCCCTTGATGAAACGAACGCCGGCCCATCGGGGTTCGCGGATAAACTCATCGAACATTAGTGTGGCGGCGATGCCACCCACGAAGACGCGTTCGGCCTGCCCGCGGGCGGCGCGTAGTGCGAAATCGATGGCCGCCGATGTCCGTTTCCATTCGAAACTAAACAATGTCGTGACATAGACGCGGTCCCAGACGCGCTCAAGGGCTTCGGGCGTGTCTCCCTTTACGAACAAGACATTGTCATCGCGGCCATGGGGGCCGTGATAGGCGGCGATCTTCATGAGGCCAAGCGGCGGGTACTTGTTTGGGTAGCCCGGCTCGACCAGCAGGATGTTCTTCTTGGGCATGACGAAGCTAGGAGTCTGCGCCGCAGGACGTTCGCGGCACGAAATTGGTCGCCAGTCCGCGCGCTGAGCTCCGTGTCGGGGCGGTTTCGCCGGTCGGCAGGGCGGGGTGGATTTTCGGTGGTTGGCGAACAGCCAGCAGAATTCGGTCTTCACCGGCCGTACGGGCCGCCAGAAACCGCGGTGCGCGTCGATTTGTCGCCGTTGCGAGCTTCATGACCCTGCCCCCTACGCCGCCATCAGCACGTGCAGGCGCTTGACGTTGAGCGCCAGGCACACCAAGTCCCACTCGCAGCGCACCTTCTCCAGTCCACGCAGGCTGAAGCGCCGGAAGCCCAGCACGTGCTTGATCCAGCCGTAGGGAGCCTCCGACAACCACTTGCGCTCCGCATACACCGCCCGGCCCGCAGTCGTCGCCAGCTTCTCCACCATGCGACCCGTTGCCGGATGCTTCTCCAGGTCGCAGGTAACTGCCTGCTTGCCCTCCCGGCGCGGCGCCACATACCCGTCAACACCCCGCCGCTCCAGGTCCTTCAAGTCCCGCTCGTTGCAGTACCCCGCGTCGGCCAGCACCGTCTCCGGCTGCACGTCAAACGTCTCCTTCACCGCGTCGAGCAACACCGGCAACTCACCCTGGTCGCTCGCGTTCGCCGTCAGGTCCGTCGCCACCACCAACTGGTGCTCGGCGTCCACCGCCGCCTGCGCGTTGTAGCACTGCTGGAACCCCTCGCTGCTCGTCTTCATGATCGAGCTCTCCGGGTCCGTGAAGTTGCTCTGCGCCTTGTCGTCCGGCTCGCCATACGCCCGCTTGTACGGCGGACCGCCCTTCGGGTTCCGGTCCTGACCCGGCTGCCGCCCCCGCGCGTCGTCCGCCGCCCGTTGCTTCGCTTCCAGACGCGCCTTCGCCGCGCGAATCGCGGCCAGACGCGCTGCCCGCCGGCGCAACTCCGCCGGCAGATCATCGCCCCGAACCTCCGCCCCCAAGCGCGCGTCCTCGGCCTCGTCGACCGCCTCCGCCTGACGCAGCAACGCCTCGACCTCGCTTTCCAGGCGCCGTTCCTCTTCCTGCATCCGGTCGTAGCTCATCGCCTTGCGTTTGCTCGCGTTCGCACGCACCTTCGTCCCGTCGATTGACAGCTTCCCCAAGCGCGCCAGACCCAACCCCTGCGCCAGACGCACCACCTCCACGAACAGCGCCTGGAAGTCCGCCAAGTGCCGACGCCGAAACTCGCACAGCGTCCGGTGCTGCGGAAAGTTGCCCGCCGCCAGCACACGGAACCCAACGTCCTCTTCCAGCTTCCGCGCCACCCGGCGCGACGAGAACACCCCCGTCGCATACGCGTAGACCAGCACCTTCACCATCATCCGGGGTTCATACGGCGCGTTGCGACGCCCGTCCCCCTCGTACGGGGCGTAGAACGCCGTCAGGTCCAGACCGTCCACCAGATCGCTGACGTGGTGCGCCAAGTGGCCCTCGGGCAGCCACTCCCGCACGTCGGGAGGCAACAGCAGAGACTGGTCCGGTGCGTAGGGGCGGAATGTCGTCGACATCGAGTCCTTCCGTCGGCGGCTCGCCTACAATTGTCGCATCCGTTTTTCTGCGGCGCAGACTCCTAGCCGAGCCGCGACAGTGGGTTCGGCGGAAATCTCCGGCTGGTGTCGGTACGGTAGTCATTGTCAGCGTTTCTGGCGTCCGCCGGGTCGCAGCGCAGCGAGTACGCGTTGTTCTATGGCAGCGAAGCGCTTGTCGTCGTCGAGCTCCTCCTTCACGACGGCTAGGACGGTGCGGACGGCACCGCGCGCCTGCCTGTTGAGGTGGGACATCGATGCGTCGGCATCCGTGCGTTGAACCTTCTTGATCTCCTCCTTGAGATCTTCCACTGCCCGAAGCGTTTGTTCGAGTTGCGTGCGCTCATCGACTGTTCGGTTGCGTCCCTTGATCGTAGCCTTGAGGCGGGCGGCTTCCTTGTCCAAAGCCTCGATCAGCTGCGTTTTCTCGTTGTGGGAGGTGAGCCCGTCTTCAAGCCGACGCCGCGCTTGGAGGGTTGCTCGTTCTGCTCTCTGAGTGATCTTGCGGACCGAGGTGTTGCGGTCCTTTGACTCGTCTCGGATGTCCTTTTCGATGCGCCGCATCTCGTCGGCGAGCTGTGCGTGAAGCCGAGAAAGCGCGTTCGAGGGTTCGAAATCGTCCCGCTGGGAATTCGGCACCAGGGCCGGATCCACAACATGCACCTCACCGAAGCACCACAGGGCCAAGGGACCGGTGGTCCAGAGCGCCTGAACGAGAGACTGGTCGCCGACTGCGATGTTGTGCATTCGGACGCGAAGACCTCCAAAAGGGACGTCGGCAAGAGCACCGCGCCTCGGGTGCTGGGCAAGCCAACCCCACCAACCCTTGTATTCGCCGTTTCTGGGTAAGGCGACGACATCTGCGACATCGACTCGGCGGCGCGCCTGTCCACGGCCGTCCCTGGTCGTGAAGGAGTCCTTGAAAGGACGGTAGACCTCCCGAATGATCGCACCGTCGGCCCTGCAGATGCGGATCGAGACGGTGTCAAGCGACTCAGGATGTCCAGCGCTGTCGGCCAACGAGCGGATTTTGGACTGGAATTTCCATGTCGTCGGATCATGGCGCACGGGTGCCGTCTGCTCCAGGTAGCTCGACAAAGCATCCACGTCGAGCAGGACGGGGTTATTCACTTGTCCCAGGGAGACCTGTAGAAACCGCGTTTTGGGATCGGACCGTTCCTCAAACGTGCAGTTACTATTGATCGCATCGGCGATGGTAGTGGGTGCCTGCCCCGGACGGGTCAGGCGGTTGATTGCCTGAGCATCGAACGTGACGGCACACGCCCGGTCACTGCCGTCGCTGGTTTCGAAGACGAGCCGTCCGCAATAGCTGATCCCGGCCATGCGGCCAATTCCTCTGAAGCCGGCGTTGACAATTGCTGCGTCAGCGGTATCGGCCTTGTCTGAATAGCCAATGTCAACGAGCCGAACGATGGCCTCTTCCGGACTGAGCCCCGTGCCGTCGTCGCGGATCCGCAACGACTTCGTGTCGGGATCCACGGTGACGTGGATGCAACCGTCATCGGGGCCCAGAACTCCTTGACGCCGCGCAGCGCGGATGCTGTCGAATGCGTTCTGGATGTATTCGCGCACGCAATGCAGCGGCTCGCTGTACATCCCGAGCGTGATGGTCTCGAGCAGATGGACACCCAGTTGAGTCTCGGGGGTTTGGGGCATGGCTATCTCGGTCGGTAGGCGTTGCGTGGGAAACGGAGCTTGAGCGTCCCCGCGCTGAACCGAGTATGGCTGACGAGGAGTTCGCCCTTGCGGAGAAAGGGGACGCGCCTTGACTGGGGCCTCAATCGAATCTCCGCATCCTTCTGTGACTCAACAGCGGTCGTACGGCCGAAGACGTGCGTGCCGGAGTTGCCAGTGACGCGATCGTCTACGCTGGTACGGAATTGCTCCGCACCGAACAGGATAATGCCCTCGGAGCGGCCGCGTTCGCTGATCTCCCTGAGGTGTCCGGTGAGCGATCGCGCCCCGCCGTGCTTGGGCGCAAACTTGTTCAATTCGTCCGCGAATAGCACGACGGGGCGGCGGTGCGAGCTCGTTTCCTCCTCCTCATCGTCCGGGTCGGGCGCCAGTGGGTCTCTAAGGATGGAAATGACGTCTCCGACAACGAATGCCTGTAGGTAGTCGGGGAGTTGCGCGATGTCGACTACCGCAACGTGGCCGGGTTGGAGGCGGCGGAGACTGTCCGACAAAGGTGCCTGTCGGTAGTCCGCAGCTTGTCGTGCCAATTCCGTGAACATCCCGTTGCGCGTACGCTGGCCGAAGAGCCGATGGAAGCGGCGCCACGACACGACGGGTATCCGGTTCTTGTCGGGTGTCGTGTTGGCCCAATCGGCGACGCTGCTACGTAACGCACTCCAAGGGGACTCCGCGCGAAGGTGTTCCCTGCAGTATTCGACGCAGCTAACCAGCGTCTGGGCGGGATCGTCCATGTCCTCGAATAGTAGGTGAAGGCGTTCGAGAGCATTCTCGACGTCGTAGAAGTATCGGTAGCCGCGCCCGGCGTCGACGTTGGCGGAGACGTCTTCTGCACTCAGCATGGTCTGAGTCCTAGCGGGATCCTTAGCGGAATACGGATAGAAGTACGTTACGTCGGAGAGCGGCGCGCACTGAAGGCCACATCTTTTCCATTCCCCTCTGGTGTGATCGTTGAGGTTCGGGTCGGGTTCATGGAGGTGAAGGAGGTCTGATCCCTTGACGTTCAGCACGACGAACGCAGGCCTGCTCCCGCCGGACCAGTCCTTGGCGCGCTGCTGGATCGCGGACAGGATGAACATGGCGTAGGAGGTCTTGGTCGCAAGACCTGAGATACCGGAGATGTTGAGGTGGGCGCCTTCTGGGCCGATGAGGTAGTCGGCGTCCATGTCGACGCTGATGACGATGCTGTTGTCGTTTGGCCCGGACATTGTGATATATCCAGCCGGCGTGTTGCGGTGGTAGTCGTCGATGCCGAGTGCCTTTCGAACGCCTTCTTCCTCCGGCCAGTAGACGCGGGAACCATGGGGGTCTTCATTTACCGGGTCCCCGGCGGGAAATCCGCGTGTTGGGGTAAAGGTCTTGGTGCGCCGTGCCGATAGAAAAGGGGCGTGAGCCTGTTGCGCCGCATCCGCGCCGTTCTGGACAAAGGTCCGCCGGAGCAGGATCCGCGGGACGTTGTCATCGAGCAACAGGACCGAGAGATCGCGCGACTGCGTGACGAACTGGCGCGCCACAAAGACGTGCACCGCGAGAACGGCCGCGTGCAGCGTCAGAATGACGGCTTGCAGCGTCGGATCGAGCGTCTGGAGCACGAGAACGAGCACCTGAAACAGCAGTTGGCGACCGAGCGCCGCGCGGGACGCCGGCAAGCCGCACCCTTCGCCAAGAAGCGGCCGCAGGGTCGCGGCAAACGTCCCGGCCGGCGGCCCGGTACGCGCTATGGCCGGCAGGGGCGCCGCCCGTGCCCGGGGCGGGTCGACGAGGCCTTGTCGGCGCCGGTGCCGGCGACCTGTCCCGACTGCGGCAGCGCGGTCGACGTGACCGGCGCGGCGGCGCAGTATCAGGAAGACCTGCCCCCGGTGCGCCCGCTGGTGCGCCGCTTCGACATCGAGGTCGGCCACTGCTCGCAGTGTCGGCGGCGTATCCAGGGTCGCCACCCGTTGCAGACCTCCGACGCGTTGGGGGCGGCCCGCGCACAGCTCGGCCCCGGCGTGGTCGCGCTGGTCGTCGACTTGCACACGCGCTGCGGCCTGCCGCTGGCCAAGGTCGCCGACCTGCTGCAAACCCGCTTCGGCCTGCAGGTGACGCCGGGAGGCCTCGTGCATCTGCTGCATCGTGCGGCCCGCGACGCGCGGCCGGCCTACGAGGCGTTGCGCGAGCAGGTCCGCAACGCGCCCGTGGTCACGGTCGATGAGACCTCTTGGCGCGTCGGCGGCATCGGCCACTGGTTGTGGGCCGGCGTCACCCCGACAACGACCGTCTACGCCATCTGCGCAGGCCGCGGATTCGAGGACGCGCAAGCGGTCCTGGGAGCCGACTTCGACGGCGTGCTCGTGCGCGACGGCTGGGTGGTCTACCGCAGCTACACCAACGGCGAGCACCAATCTTGTCTACAGCACCTGCGAAGACGCTGTGAGGAACTGCTCGAGGACCAGCCCCACTGCGGGTGGGCCGCTCAGGTGCAGGACACCTTGCAGGCCGCCCTCGCGCTGCGCGACCGGCGCAACGCCGGTGGAATCAGCGACCACGGCCTGGCCACCGCCCGCGGCCGACTGCTCGCCCAGATCAGCCGGCTGATCGACAACCCGCCGCCGCATGACGACGCCGAGCGCTTCGCCGCGCACCTGGCCACTGAATTCGGCGCCCTCTTCACCTTCCTGTGGGACCCGGCGGTCGACGCCACCAACTGGCGCGCCGAACAAGCCATCCGGCCCGCCGTCGTCATCCGCAAGGTCTGCGGCGGCAACCGCACCCGAAAGGGCGCCGACACCCAGCAGGTCCTCGCCAGCGTCGTACGCACCGCACGACAACGCAACCTCGACCTGCCGGCGCTGTTCGCCACGATGTTGCGCGCCCCCGAGCCCATCGTTCCCGACGTATTCGGACTGCCGCCGCCGTCCGCGCCCAGTGCCGCACCGCAACGAGCGAATTGACGGGCGACCGACCCGCGGCTGACTGCCGCGCCGGGCGAAATGCCGAAACGCTGCCCCCCAACGCGCAAACAGTCCGATGCCTGGATCCGCCCTCGGCTTCCGGCTGCGACATGGGTGACAGCGCAGCCACTACGGACTCCCGCGCAAGACGCGACGCCAGCCAAAGGAACCCTTCGCGTCGCCTGACCTTCGACGCTCCAGGCCATTCCATGCCCGTCTCTATTGACGAATCACCCCGTAAACGAAGACCCATGGGGCACAGGCATTTCGATGTCGTTGGTGTTATACAGCACTGTAGCGTCAGCGTAGGTGGTAACGACGCGGCCGACGCGGGGTGACTGGGATGAGTCTCCGAAGTCGGATGAGATGAAACCGCTCAACGGGCTCGGTTCGTCGGAGACTTGGTGGATTTCGTCGATGATGGCGTAAAAGCGACCGATGTTGGGGTCGCCGATTTCCGGCGCCAGGATCTGAACAAAATCAAATGGCTTGAGGTTGACGCCTGCGGTCAACCAGAAACGGAAAGAACCGGTTGATGTCGGATGGTTCTCTGTCGCAACGACGCGCCCAATTGGAGATTCGCCGCTAGGTGTAGGTTTTAAAGGCATGCGCGGATACTCCGGTCGTTGCGAAACTGCGTCTTGATGTACTGCTCGGTCAGGTGCACGGGATAGAGGTGGCTAGCCCAGCGGGCGTCGTTGTTAGGGGTTGCGGGAGCGCGCAGCGCGAGGACATGTTCGCTTATCCGGTTGCACCTCGCGGCATCTATCGTGGGTGAGTCGTGGGAGGGGTCGTCCGGAAAAACCTCGATCTTGACGACCCCGTCGGGGTACTCAAGGCTCGCCATACGACTCCGTCCGTATAGACGCAAATACCAGGAGGCAATAGTGAGATTGCGGTGGGACGTTCCACGAGCTGGTGTACGGTGGGCGGTCGGGACGCGCGAAATCACAGCGCCCACCCGTTCTGCGCCAGTACCGGTGAGATACGGTCGGTGCAGATCGAAGGACTTGGCGACACCGACGACATTCCGGAAGGCCTCCTTGTGGCGGTCCGTGTCGACGTAGAATTCGATTGAACCGTCGATAAGAAGAAGCGCATCGCGGGAGATGTCTCCGGTTCTGGCCAGCGAGACGATGCGGTCGACTTCCATACTGTGCATCTTGTGGAGCACTCGTGCGCGAGCACGATCCACCGGGGGTCTGCTGTCGGTATCGTCGACTTCGTAGCGGTCAAAAACGAGGTCCAACGGAAGGCGTGACGTCTTGGCGGCGGTGCAGGCTACCTCTTCGGCGTCGACGAGATCTTCGGCGGAAAACGAATCGGGGAACAAGAGCGTGTTGGTCGTGTCGTAGTGCTTCAGCCGGATGCGCGAACGGCACAGTTCGGTGGTTGCTACACCGATTTGTGCAATAACTAGTGGAAGATAGCGGTTCTTAGTGTCCACAACATACCCGGCGTTTGTGATGCGCTGGGAGCCATCGACGAAGAACCGGAAGAGCAGTGGGTCGTCTTCCGCGATCTCCGGAACCGGCAGAAAGCGCGCGCTTGGGCGCGGTGCCTCAAGGAACTTCCCGCGCGGGGGTCGGGTATCGCGGTCGTCGTGAACGGTTGATAGGTCGACTTCGTCAACCCCTGCGGGTCCGTAGCAGGTGAACTTGCCCCTGCGGAGGGCTTCGAGGATTCCGGTCACGGCCCTGCCGGAATGCACGACGCCTCGTCGGCATCGGGCATGATTAGTGGCAGGAACGACTCGTCGTCGGGAAATGCGATCATCGTTACCTGCGATCGTGGCCGGCGCGGGCGGATTGGACTCCGGTTACATGCAGTGCGTGTAGCGCGGAGGATGTCCATGCCGGCTTGGTCGCCGTAGACCGTGTTCCGGTGCAGGTACTCGCCTTCGAGCCTGATACGTCCCCAGTCGTACCCCAGCGCGACGGTGGTCCCGACCCCCCTGCCGCCGAACGCGTCCGTCCACGACGAGCGCGGCGGTGCCGTGTCGCACGCGCCGCGGGCGACCTCCACGGCGTACGGGTTGATGATCAGGGGTTGCACTTGGTGCTCCAGTCGTCGTCCGACCCGTGCACGGCGAGTGGCGGGGCGAGGGCCGTCCCCACATCAGCAGGTCCGCCTTGGTCATGACCACTGCGGGCGTGCACGGCGAGTGGCGGGGCGAGGGCCGTCCCCACGCCTATCTGGATGTAGGGGCCGGTCTGCGGGGCGGCTTCGGCGGCCGACACCACCAGAAGCGCCGCGACCGCCACGAGCACCCGTTGTCTGCGCATCGTTGACCCTCCGTGGACGCGGCCACCCGGACGGGAGCCGTCCGTGGCTCTTCAGTGTAGACGGACGGCTTGAGCGGCCACACGGACCTCCCGGTGCGATGTCTCCGCCCTAAAGCAGCGTCCAGACGAACCACCCGGACAGCAACCCGCCAACCTCAAGCAAGGCGACGCCGAGGAGCCGCCGCAACGTGGAGAAAGATACCACACAGACCGCTTCGACAGCCGTCCCGGCCGAGGCGCATGCCAGGGCGAACGCCGTGCTCACCAAAGGGTCTCGCAGCACGTGCGGCAGCATCGAGCTGAACTGGGCCACGCGGGCCTCGTTGGCTGCCGACGCTGGCGAGGAGCCGGAGCAGCAGGACGACCCCCGCCACGGGCAGCACGTTCGAGAGGTTTCTTCACCAGCCCCCGACAGCGCCAAGTCGTGCAGGCCCCTGCGGCGGATTCTCGGAACAGCGGCACCCTGCCGCCGCCATCGAGCGTCCGCGTCGCGTCGGCGAGGGGAGCTGAGAGAGACCCCCGACTCCGTCGAGGGTCTCCAAACACATGGGCAGCGACTCGCAGACGCGGCCAGAGAATTCCCGACGTTGTGGGGTACATCGTGGGATGGCGTCTTCTGGAATCCACACAAGCCTATGAAGATTCAGTCCACTTACAGCGAGAGTCATGCTGACGCTGCCGGATGATGCCGGTCGGTAGTGGTCCCGCTAGAGAGCCAACGGATCCACGAAACCACTGTTGTTCAATGGGTTGCGAGCTTCGTGGATCGGAACGGATCGGAACCGTGGCTGCTCACGAGATCTGTTGTCGCCGCCAGAACAGTCGAATGAAGAGTTGCTGACGCCGGACGTTTGTGACAGGTAGACCGCAGAGAGCCTCCGGACACGTCGCTCGCGCCGCGGGATCGGTCCGGTCCGCGGAGGGCTAGAGTAGTCTTCTACAGTCGGATCGTGAATTGTGCACGGAAATGTACACGGCCGCTGGTGGCAGCTACCTAAACGACTGAAAACAAATGGATTGGCCTTCAGGCTCAGAATTCGCCACGATCTCCTGGATTTCGCGGCGACTTGTCCGTCACGAGTTGTCCGTGAAATGCGGCGGCCCACTTCATTCGCAGGGCTGGGTCAATCCATGCGCAGGGCACGCGGCACGTCGAGCTTGACCAGGCGCCGGGCCGGCCCCGCGAACGCCGCCGTGCAGACGGCGGCGAGCAGCAGGAGGACGCTCCCCCACACCAGCGGGTCCGCCGGTGCGAGCCCGTTGGCCGCCCGTGCGGCGACACGCGTCGCGAGCAGAGCCAGGCCGGCGCCCGCAGCTACACCGACAGCGACGACCCACGCTCCCGCGGCCAGCACGTGCCGGAGGAGCGTGCCGGCGCGGGCGCCCAGCGCCGCTCGGATCGCGAACTCGCGCGTCCTTCCGGCAACGAGATAGGCGATGACGCCGTAGAGCCCGATGGCGCCGAGCACCATGGCCACGATGCCCGAGGCGCTGGCCACCGAGGCCCCGATCCGGAAGGGAAGCATGGTGACGTCGGCCGTCTCGCGGAGCGTGTCACCCTGCAGAAAGAAGAACAGATCGGGTTCCATCCCGCGGAGCTCCCGGCGGATGTCGGCGGACAGCGCCGCCGCGTCGCCCCTGGTGCGGGCGAGAATCACGGCGCCCGTGCGCAGGCGCTGCGCCGCCGCGAGGTGCAGGTACGACGCCGGTTCCTCCGTCGGGAACCGCACCTTGTAGTCGGCCGACATGCCGACCACCTCGTACTCGACGCCGTCCCACTCGGCCAGGCGGAACCGCCGCCCGACCGCCGTTCCCGCCGGCCAGAATCGCAGGGCCATCGCGTGGCTGACGATGGCGACCCGCCGCGAGTCACGTTCTCCTCAGAGGGCGCTCGAGCTTCCGGTCATAGTCTGCGCGATGTACGCCTGACCCAACCCGTGCATGACGCCAACGACCCACAAGTTGCCCGAACGGTGGAAGTGCAGGGCGAACAGCAGTCCCATCGCAAAGACCGCGGCAAACATCGGCAGCGCGGCCCATGCATCCCATGCGTAGTAGTCGGCGTGCAGCGGGCCGAACGTGTAGAACGCATTGGCGGCCAGAATGCCGGCGACCGTTCCCCATCTGCGCGCGAGTTCCGTTTGCAGAAGTCCCCGGTAGACCAGCTCCTGGGTGAAGCCGTGAAGGAAGTAGGCCGGGAATCCAGTCGAGAACACGGAGGAATACACGTCGATCAACGGGCGGTTCAGCGAACCGGAGAGCACCCACGGGAAGCCAAGGTTCACGAGGATGATCATCTGAACGAGAAACGACTTTTCAATGGGGGTCCACTGTCCCAGCGGTCGGAACCCGATGGCGGACCACTCGATTCCGGCAAGGAGCCGGCTGAGAGCGACGGCCAGCGCCAGCCGAAGCAGAAGGTAGGGAAGCACGAGCGGTGCTGATGGGGGCAGCCAGTGGCGGTGCGCGTCGGACAGGGCGAGCAGGGCGACGATCCAGAGCAGGCGGACACCCGCCACCGGCTCGTAAGCCTGCCGCGCGGGCGTGTCGTAGAGCAGCAGGTGGCATCGCAGATGTGGACTCAGCACGTCGTTGTCCTCGCGGGGACCGTTGCCGGCACGCACCGCTGGGCTACTCACGGTCGCGACGACCGCAGGGGTCTGCAGGTCCGGAGCCTCACTCTGCTCGCAGCACCCGCATCGGATCGACGCGCATCGCATGCCAGGCCGGACGGCAGCAGGCCGCGACCGCCACGGCGAAGACCGCGCCGGCCGCACCGACCAGCACCGGCGGATCGGTCGCCGCGACCCCGTGCAGGACGCCGGCGATCGTGCGCGCCAGCAGCAGGGAGCCGGTCAGGCCCAGGAGAATCCCCGCGGCGCTGACGGCCGCGGTCTCGGCCGCCACGCTCCGCAGGAGGTCCGCGGGGTGCGCCCCCACCGCGATCCGGATCGCGAACTCGCGGGTCCGCCGCGTGACGAGGTGCGACGTGACGCCGTGGACGCCGATGGCGGCCAGCGTCAGCGCCAGCGCTGCGAACACCCATATCAGCAGCGCGTTGAACCGGGGCAGCGCCACCACGTCCGAGAGGATGGCGTCCATCGTCTTGAGGTCGTAGATCCCGAGATCGCCGTCGACCGCCCGAATCTCCCGCTGGACGGCGTTCGCGACGCCGGTCGCCGGACCCTGGGTGCTCACGATCACGTTCAGCAGCCGCGACGGATTCTGGCGTTGCGAGAGATAGATGACCGGGACGACCGGCTCTTCGACCTGGTGCTCCCGGAAATCGCGCACGACGCCGACCACCGTGATCCAGTCGTTCCTGCCGTCGGGAACCCAGGGAGCCGGTCCCGGCTGGAACCGGGGGCGAAGCTGCCGGCCCAGCGGCTCCGACTCCGGCCAGTAACGGGCGGCCGCCGCCTGGTTGACCACCGCGACGACCCTGCCGTCGGGGACATCCGTGGTGGAGAACGCCCGCCCCCGCACCATCTCGGCGCCGAGCGTCTCGAAGTAGCGGTCCGAGACGACCCGGTAGCCGAGCAGGTCCCCGTCCTCCATCGTTTCCGGCGGAATGTACCCGGGCACTTCCACGTCCAGACCGAGATACCAGCCCAGGAAGGGCCGCGTATTGACCGTCGACACGCTGCGAACGCCCGGCAGCTCCTCGACCCGCCGCAGCACCTCGTCACTGAACGTACGAACACCGCCTGCGTTCGGGTACTTCCGTTCCGGCAGCCAGACCTGCATCGTCAGCAGCCGATCCGTCCGGAAGCCGGGATCGACGCCCTGCAGGTTCCACAGCGACCGGACGAGAAGCGCGGCGCCGGCCAGCAGCACTACCGAGAGCGCCAGCTCGAGGACGAGCAGCGCGCGGCCGCCGGCCCAGCGCGCCGTGCCGGCGGCGACGCGCAGCGTATCGGTGCGGGTTGCGCGGATTGCCGGCAACAGCCCGAAGAGGAGCGTCGTCAGCAACACCGCCGCCGTCACGAACGCCAGCACGCGATAGTCGATTGGGGGAGACGGGTGCGTGTAGGTGCTGACCAGTGGCAGGAGCGGCGCGAGGACCCGGACGCCGCCGCCGGCCAGCACCAGGCCGCCCGCGCCGCCGAGCGCCGCGAGCAGGCTACTCTCGACCAGCAACTGGCGCACGAGGCGCCAGCGCGACGCGCCGACCGCCGTCCGGATCGCAAGCTCCCGCCGCCGCACGCTCGCGCGGACCAGCAACAGGTTCGCGACGTTCGCGCACGCAATCAGGAGCACGCATCCGACCGCGCCGAGGAGGACGAGCAGCGAACGCTCGAGGGTGCCGCCGTAGTCTTGCGGATGGACCGGCACGACAGCCGCCCCCCAGCCCTGGTTCGTATCCGGGTAGCCGCTCTCGAGACGGCGCGTGACCGCGTCCAGGTCGGACTGCGCGGCCTCGCGCGTCACACCGGGCCGCAGGCGCGCCCAGACGGAGATGGAGTGCTCGTCCCTGCCGCGGAAGTTCTCGTCGACCACGAACGGCATCCACATCTCGAAGTCCGGTTGCAGTGAAGTAGAACCCCCGCGGCAGCACGCCGATGACGGTGAACGGCCGGCCGTCGATCAGCAGCGACTCGCCGACGATGTCCGGATCGCCGCCGTAGCGGCGCCGCCACAGGCCGTCGGACAGGACGACCACCCGTTCCCTTCCGGGCTGCTCCTCTTCCGGCACGAAGGTACGGCCGAGGGCCGCCTGCACGCCCAGCATCGCGAAGAACGCGGGCGAGACGCGGACGCCGCGGATCTGCTCGGGGACGGGGTTGCGGCCCGCGGGCCCGGCGACGGAATAGAACCAGTTGCGCCAGGCGATCATGTGGTCGAACGAGCGGCTCTGCGCGCGCCAGTCGAGGAAGTTGCCGGGCGATGCCGCGACGTCGTCCTCCGCGGTCCAGCCCTGTGCCGGATTCACGTCGCGGATGCTCATGAGGCGCTCGACGTGCTCGAACGGCGGCGGCCGGAAGAGGAAGTTGTCGACGACGGTGAAGACGGCGGTGTTCGCGCCGATCCCGAGGGTCAGGGTCAGCGCGGCGACCAACGTGAAGCCGGGATTGCGGCGCGCGCTGCGCAATGCATGGCGCAGGTCCCGCACCAGGTCCTCCACCGGCCGGGTGCCGTGCGCGTCGCGGACCGCCTCCCGTATGGCGTCGACGCCGCCCAGACGCACGTGTGCCTGCCGGCGGGCCTCCGCCGGGGTCATGCCGGCGCGCACGTTCTTCTCGGCTTCCATCTCCAGGTGGAAGCGGAGCTCCTCCGCGGTCTCGTCGTCCTCTCGCCCGCGGCGCCGCAGACCGCGGAGCCGCGCGAGAAGATCTGCGGCCGGACTCACTCCCAATCTCCGGTTCCGCCTGGTACGCCCACCACGCTCCTTTTGTTCATCTGAACATAAGACTGCCATAGCTCGTTCAGATTGTCAAAAGGAATGCATGCTTCGAGCACTTCGGCCCGGCAATGTATGCCGCGGGGATCCGGCGTGTATGATGGCCGAGTCCCGGAGGAGGCATCGGCGCGCCACGCGGCGCGCGGCGATGAGGAGGACCCGATGCGACAGTTGAGCAGCGTATGGACGATGGTGCTGGCGGCGGCGCTGGTATTCGCAGGCGGAATGCAGTTGCACGCCCAGCAGGACGAGGTCGAAGGGGCCGCCGCGGTGCTGCCGTGGGCCTACGTCCTGAACGATCCCGCCGTGAGCGCCGAGGCGCCCGATCCCGCCGAGGTGGTCACGGTGCCCGGCTCCAGCGTGTCGATGCCGCGCTCGGCCATCAACATCGACAACGGCCCGCCCGACTGGCACCCCGACGGCCATCCGCGGATGCCGGACGTCGTGGCGTACGGCGGCCGCGAAGGCGTCGTCGCGTGCGGCTACTGCCACCTGCCCAACGGCCAGGGCAAGCCCGAGAACGCAGGTCTCGCCGGCCAGCCGTACGAGTACCTCGTGCAGCAGATGACCGACTGGCGCAACGGCCGGCGCAGGCCGGGCGAGCCGCGCATGGGGCCGCCTTCGTTCATGGAGCGCATCGGACTGGCGACCAGCGATGAGGAGGCGCGGGTCGCGGCCCAGTACTTCTCGTCGATGGACTTCAGGCCGTGGGTGCGCGTGGTCGAGACCGACTCGGTGCCCGAGACGCAGTTCGCCGGCTGGATCCACGAGGTGGTTGAGGGCGGCGGGGTGGAGCCGATCGGCACCCGCGTGGTCGAGACGCCCGTCGACCTCAAGCTGACCAAGCTGCGCGACGACTCTTCCGGCTTCATCGCCTATGTGCCTTACGGCGCGGTGGCGCGGGGACGCGCGATCGTGACCACGGGGGGCGACAACTCCGTGGCGTGCACCGTCTGCCACGGCGACGACCTGCGGGGCATCGGCCCGGTACCGGCGCTGGCCGGCCGCTCGCCGACCTACATGGCGCGGCAGCTCTACGACCTGCAGACCGGAGTGCGCGACGGGGCGTGGTCCGACCTGATGGACGCCGCGGTGAAGAAACTCACCCTGGAGGACATCGTCGACATCGTGGCCTACACGGCCAGCCTGGATCCGTAGGAGAGCGACCGGCGGGTGGGTGGCTATGGCCGAGATTGTCCTGGCGCGACGGTCATGGCCGCAGCCGCCGCCCGTCCCGCGGTCCGGCCGACCGGACCTCCGCAACACGGCCCACCATCCGCCGGGAGAGTCCGCCAGTCGCACGTTCCACGATGCAAGACATGCCGGCGCAGCCTGTCATCACATCCGACGGCGTGACGCTTCACACGGAATCGACAGGTGACGGCGACGCCATCCTGTTCATTCACGAGTACGCCGGCGATCACCGGAGCTGGGAGCCGCAGGTGCGGCGGTTCTCCCGAAGTCATCGCTGCATCACCTACCCCGCCAGAGGCTACTCTCCGTCCCAGGTTCCTGCCGCCCCCAGCGCGTACTCGCAGCAGCACGCCGTGGACGACGCCGTCGCGGTGCTGGATGGACTCGGCGTCGATGACGCCGACGTCATCGGCATCTCGATGGGCGGCTTCGCGGGGTTGCACCTGGCGATGCAGCATCCCGTGCGGGTTCGATCGCTGGTGGTCGCGGGAACCGGCTACGGGGCGCATCCCTCGGAGGCGGCGCGCTTTCGCAAGGAGTGCGAGGCCATCGCCCGGCTGATCGAGGACTTGGGGATGGAGTCGTTCGCCCGCCGGTACCTGTCAGGGCCGGCGCGGGTGCAGTTCCAGAACAAGGACCCTCGAGGATGGGAGGAGCTCGCAGGTCAACTCGGGGAGCACCCGGTGGAGGGAGCCGTGCGCACGATGCGCGGCGTGCAGCGGGAGCGGCCGTCGTTGTATTCCCTGGAAGCGGAGCTGTCCGCGATTGAAGCGCCCGTGCTGATCCTCGCCGGAGACGAGGACGACGGCTGTCTCGAGACCAGCCTGTGGCTGAAGCGGGTCATTCCCCGCAGCGGCCTCGCCGTCCTGCCGAAGTCCGGGCACACGCTGAATCTGGAAGAGCCCGACGTCGTGAACGCGTTCATCGCGGACTTCCTGGGCCGGGTCGCGGCGGGAGCCTGGGGGCCGCGCGACCCCCGCGCCACGCCGGGGGCCATTACAGGCATCACGTAGACGTTGGCGTCCTCGGTGCCGCCCCTTCCTCGAGGCAGACGCCCCGAGGCAGGCATCGTACGCCGCGCCGCCTATCCTGGACCCAGGGCCCCGGCCGGCGTCGAGTTCCGTCGTTGCCCTGACTTCCTGCCGGTGAGATGATGGAGCGCACGTTGCACACTGGAGGGAGGTGTGACATGACACGGTGGATGTCGTCTGCGAGCAGGATCGGAATCGTGGCGGTCATGGTCGTCACCGCGTCGCTTGTCGCGGTGCTCGCCGCCCAAGAGCCCGTTGGGGTGATCCCGATGGACGGCGACGACATCGCCGGGGTGGTCACCGGCCCGGACGGCCCCGAGGCCGGGGTCTGGGTAATCGCGGAGACGCGCGATCTGCCTACCCGTTTCGTCAGGAGCGTGGTGACGGACGATGCGGGACGCTACCTCCTCCCCGATCTGCCGGAGGCCACCTACGACGTATGGGTGCGCGGCTACGGGCTTGTGGACTCCGAGCAGGTGCGGGCGGAGCCCGGCGCGCGGCTCGATCTGAGGGCGGTCGTCGCTCCCGACGCCGCCGCGGCGGCCGAGTACTACCCGGCCCAGGACTGGTTCGCCCTGCTGGAGGTGCCGGAACCGGACGAGTTCCCGGGCACGGGCATGGCCGGCAACGGCATCTCGCCGGACATCGAGAGCCAGGGCGAGTGGATCCGTTCGGTGGTCAACACGGACGGCTGCACCGGGTGCCACGCGCTGGGGAACAAGGCCACGCGCGAGATTCCCGAGGCGCTCGGCGACTTCGACTCCCACTTCGCCGCCTGGGACCGCCGCGTGCAGTCCGGACAGGCGGGCGCGACCATGGACGCGCGCCTCGCCGTGGTGGGGCGCGACCGGGCGCTGGCGATGTACGCCGACTGGACCGACCGCATCCAGGCGGGCGAGTACCCGACCACGCCGCCGCCCCGCCCCCGGGGCGTGGAGCGAAACGTCGTCGTGACGCTGTGGGACTGGTCGGACCCGGAGGCGTACATGCACGACCTGATCTCGGCCGACAAGCGCGACCCGACGGTCAACGCGAACGGTCCGGTCTACGGCGCCCCGGAGAACAGCACGGACGACATGCCGGTCGTGGACCCCAACACCCACATGGCCAGCGTGGTGCCGCTGCAGGTGCGCGACGCGGACACGCCGAACTCGGCGGATACGCTGCCCAAGATGCCGTCGCCCTACTGGGGCGAGGAGGTGATCTGGCACAGCCGCAGCGTCGCCCACAGCTTCGCCATGGACAGCCGGGCTCGCGTCTGGATCGCCGCCCGCGTGCGTGCGGCCGAGACGCCGGCTTTCTGCCAGCCGGGGTCGAGCCATCCGTCCGCGCAGGCGTTCCCCATCGAGCGGAGCAACCGCCAGGTCCAGATGTACGACCCCGAGACGGGGGAGGTCACCACCGTCAACACCTGCTTCGGGACGCACCACCTGAACTTCGCCTACGACGACAAGCTGTGGTTCTGCGGCAGCGGACCGGTGGTCGCCTGGTTCGACACGCAGGTGTTCGACGAGACCGGCGACGAGGAGCTGGCGCAGGGCTGGACGGTGCAGGTGCTCGACACCAACGGCAATGGCCGGCGGGACGAGTACGTCGAGCCGGGGGAGCCGATCGATCCCACCAGGGACGCGCGGATCGAGCGCGGCTTCTACGGCGTCGCCCCCAGTCCGCTGGACGGATCGATCTGGGGCTCGACCCTGGGATTCCCGGGCGGGCTCGTGCGGCTCGTGCCGGGTGACGATCCGGTTCATACCGCGCTGGTGGAGTTCTACGAGGTGCCGTGGAACGAGTCGGACGCGCTGGTCCAGGGGTTCTCGCCGCGCGGCATGGACGTCGACAGCGACGGCGTCGTCTGGACGGTGCTGGCGAGCGGTCACTTCGCGAGCTTCGACCGCACGAAGTGCACCGGTCCGCTCAACGGCCCCACCGCCACCGGCCGGCATTGCGCGGAAGGCTGGACGCTGCATCAATTCCCGGGACCGAACTTCAAGGGGGCGGTCGATTCGGGGGCCGCCGAGTCGGCCTATTACAACTTCACCGACCGGTTCAACCTGCTGGGGCTCGGTGAGAACATCCCGCTGGCCACCGGCAACCTGTCCGAGGGCGTGCTGGCGCTGGTAGACGGCGAGTTCCACAACTTCCGCGTGCCCTACCCGTTGGGGAGCTTCTTCGGCAAGGGTCTGGACGGGCGGATCGATGATCCCGATACCGGCTGGAAGGGGCGCGGGATCTGGACGACGTCGGGGAGCCGGACGCCGTTCCACGCCGAGGGCGGAACCGAGCGCGTGGCGCCCGTCTTCAAGTTCCAGGTGCGGCCGGACCCGCTGGCGCATTAGCGGTCGCGTTTGCAGCTCGCGCGCGGGAGATGCACGTCAGAACGCGAAGCCCATGACGTACAGGCCGATCCCCGTGGCCGACGAGAGGCACAGGCCCACGAAGGCGAGCTTGCCCCAGCGCCGGTGCGTTCGGCCGAAGGGGCCGGGGAGCGTGTCGGAGAAGCGGCGCCACGAGAGCGTCGCCAGCCAGCACCAGAGGACGAAAGTCGGAATGGCGACCGCGAGGTGTACGACGAACAGTGCGACCATCTGCGGACGGTACAGGGCGTACAGCGAGCTCGCGGCGTAGGCTTCTCCGGCGCTGCCGAACCGGATGCTGATCTCCAGCATCAGGACGGCCACGATCGCGGCCAGCAGGAGGCCTGCCTGAAGGTTGCGGTGCTCGCGGTGCCGGCGCTTGGCCGCGAGACGGAGCGCGTAGATCATCAGGAACGGAGCGAGGACGAAGAAGACGATCGCGAGATCGATGAGGGCGTCCGCGCGGGTTCCCAGAAAGCCCGTGGTTGGCATTTGCACCTCATTCCGCCCGCAGCGCCGTCGAAGGAGCCACCCGGACGGCACGACCGGCAGGCAGCGCGTGCGCCAGTACGCCAACGGCCAGCAGGACGACGATCGCGCCGCCCCAGGCGAGCGTGTCTCCCGCGTCGATACCGAACAGCACGCCGGCGGTGGCCCGGGCCGCCGCGAACGCCGCCACCGAGCCAACGACCGCGCCAATGGCCACGACGGCGGCACCCTGGCGAATGACGAGCAACAGTACATCACGATGCGTCGCGCCGAGCGCCATGCGGATTCCGATTTCCTGCGTCCGCCGCACGATGGCATAGGCGATGACGCCGTACAGGCCGATGGCGGCCAGCCAGACGGCCACCAGGCCCGCGGCACCCAGCATCGCGGCGAGAAGCTGCGCGGGAAGCAACTGGGCCTCCACGTTGTCGCGCAGCGAGCGTCCCTGCCAGAAAACGATGTCCGGATCGATTGCCCGCAGCTCCTCTTGTATCGTCGCACCCAGCGCGCCGGGATCGCCCGCGGTGCGCGCGAGCAGCACGGGGACGAGGTCCATCATGCCGGGCCCCTGTGAAGCGGCGTAGTGGACGTACGGCGTGGGCGGCTCCGCGAGAAACCGGACCTTGTAGTCGCGGACAACGCCGACGATCTCCACCGGCGGATGACGGCTGCTGCGGCCCCCCGGCCGAATTCGCCTGCCGACGGCGCTCGTACCCGGCCACCACCGCCGCGCCAGCGCCTCGTTGATTACGGCCACCCGGGGCGATTCGGGCGTATCGATGGTTCTGTCGAAGGCCCGGCCCTCGAGAATCGGTGCCCCGAGGGCGTCGAAGTACTCCTCGCTGACGGTCACCGTTTCGACCGAACGAGCCGGCGCGTCCGGTTCGCGGTCGTCAGCCCGTCGGATGGGGGCCTGGTTGTAGTTGATGGACAGCGGCGAACGGTCGGCGTGGGCGACCGCCTGGACGCCAGGCAGCTCTCGCACCCGCTCCCGGGCGAGCTCCAGGAACCGCCCCGCCTCGTTCTCACCATAACCGACCAGGCCGAGGCCGACCGTGACCGAAGCGATCTCGTTGGCACGAAAGCCGGGATCGATCCGGCTGGCCACCAGCAGATTGCGCGAGAGCAGGCCGGCCACGACGAGCAGCATCAGGCAGACGGCGATCTGGAGTGCAACGAGCGCCTGGCGCAGGCTCCAGCGCCGACCTCCCATCGACCAATCGGGAATGCGCCCGGCCAGCTCGTCCAGCACGCTGGACCGCGTGCCGGCCCACGCCGGCATCAGGCCCGCCGCGATGCCGGCCCCCATCGCTACGACGACCGACAGGGCGAGCACCCGGCCGGTCAGCGACAGGTCGAGCGCAACCGGCACCAGAAGCGATACGCGGACGGCGCCGAGTCCCGCGAGAAGGCCCCAGGCCAGTGCGATGCCGCCGGCCACGCCGAACAGCGCCAGTACCATGCTCTCCACGAGCAGTTGCCGCAGCAGACGCCCTCGGCTCGCCCCGATCGCGAGACGCAGGCCGATCTCCCGCCGCCGCGCCGACGCCCGCGCCAGCAGGAGCCCCGCGACATTCGCGCAGGCGATCAGCAACACCAGCCCGAGCAGCACGAGCAGGCTGAGCGCGCCGGCGCGCAGGCGCTCTTCGAGCATCGGATGGGTCGACACGTCGCCCGTCGGGATGACGGTTGCGCGGAGTCCCTCGTTCGAATCGGGGTGCGCCGCTTCGAGCCCGTGCATCATTCCGTTCAGGTCCGCGCTGGCGCTGGCCGCGGTCTCACCTTTCCGGAGTCGTCCCTTCACGAGCAGCCAGCGCAACCCCCGGCTCTCCAGTCGGGTGGATCCGGGCGTCGGGGATCCGTTGTGCATCACGGTCGGCTGGACGTCGTCGACCCAGGTCATCGGCATCCAGAACTCGGGCCTGAGGACCGGCGGCGTCAGGCCCCCGAAGCCCTCGGGCGCCACACCGACGACGACGTAAGGACGACCGCCGATCCGGAGCGACCGTCCCATGACTTCCGGATCCTCGGCGAACAGGTCGGACCACAGACCGGACGAAATCATCACCACCGGGGTGGAGCCGGGGCGGTCGTCATCCGGCAGCAAAGTGCGCCCACGCGCCGCCGGAACACCGAGCAGTTGAAAGTAGTTGCCCGTGACTGCTTCGCCGGCCAGCGCCCGGGTCCGGTCGCCGAACCTGACTGCTCCCACCGCGGGCACGTAGCCCACCAGACCGGCAAGTGTCCGGGTGCCGCTGCGCAGATCGAGGTAGTCCGGATACGAGTTCCCGTACCAGGAGAAGCCGTCGACGTCGCTGGTATAGACGTCGACGAGCTGCTCCGGTCGGTCGACCGGCAGCCGTCGCAGCACCGTGGCGTCCAGCAACGCGAAGAGCGCCGTGTTGAGGCCGATCCCGATCGCCAGGGAGACGGCCGCCACCGCCGACAGGGCCGGGTGCTTCCGGATCAGACGCAGCGCATAAGCGACGTCCTGGTGCAGGGCGTCGAGTTGTCGGATGCCCCAGCTCTGCCGGCAATCGTCCTTGACGGCGTCCACCTGGCCGAACTCGAGCCGTGCCCGCCGCCGGGCTTCCCGGGCCGACAGCCCGCGCGCCTCGTGCTGCTCGGCGGCGCGTTCGAGATGGAAGCGCAGCTCGTCGTCGAGATCGTCTTCCGCGGCATCGCGGCGGAAGAGGGTGCGCAGCCGGAAGCGGAGGTCGTCGAGCATCGGTGGCGCGGACTCCTAGCGCCCCGAAACGCCGCGCCGGCTCGGCGTTTCGGCCCATCCCCCCCGCTCCATGAGCTTGCGCCTCATCACTTCGCTTCGCTGCGTTCCGCGGCGCAAGTTCCTAGCCGGCGTCGAGCACGTGGCCCACTGCCGTCGTGAGCGCGCGCCACGCATCGACGTCGGATTGGAGCTGCCGGCGTCCCTTCGGCGTCAACGCGTAGTACTTGGCCCGCCGATTGTGCTCGGACGTGCCCCACGACGCGGCGATCCAGCCGCGCCGCTCCAAGCGGTGCAACGCGGGATAGAGCGATCCCTGCCGAACTTCCAGAACGTCGCGCGACACCTGCCGGATCCGCTCGGATATTCCCCAGCCGTGCCGCGGCTCCAGCGCCAGCGTCGTGAGGATCAGCAGCTCGAGCGTGCCCTGCGGCAGGTCGAGACGGTCGGCTGTCATGGTTGCTCGCTTTCTCCGGCGTGCTATCGATTCGCCGGGAGCGCCGGCGACCCGGCGACGGCGCGAGCCGGCCTCCCGGGATCCACTGTCGTCCGGAGTCTGGCGCCGCCGCCGACGTGCCCCTGAGCGGGCACCGCGAGTCCCGGTGCGGCAGGCACGGTAGTGGTCGCCCCCGGCGCCGCGCCGATCTCCGCTCCCGGCGCCTTGCTGGCCAGGAACGCGAAGCGGCTCTCCGGCAGCAGCGCAACCCTGAACAGCGTCAGCACGAACGCGATGATCACCAGCGAGATGTTCCACACCCGCAGCATGCTCCGACGCTCCTGCACCATCACCGAGTGCAGAACCTGCTCGGTCTGCCGGTGCCCACGCCGTCGCCGGAAACCACGGCAACGCCCCCGCGTTCTCCACCGGGTCCCAGCCCCACCAGCCGCCCCAGCCCAGCTCCTCGTAGGCCC
Source organism: Vicinamibacterales bacterium (assembly GCA_964291605.2). Classification (GTDB taxonomy): domain Bacteria; phylum Acidobacteriota; class Vicinamibacteria; order Vicinamibacterales; family UBA8438; genus WTFV01. The sequence continues at coordinate 943,645 of OZ219745.1, forward strand.
AGATCATCCCCAGCGTGCGCCACGCCAGGCCCAGCGACAGGAACCCGCTCGGCCGGGGGAGCGTCAGCGTCGGTCCGGACGGGTTCCCGCGATCAGTTGCCGGCCCTGCCCGTGCTCGAAACGTACTCGTCCGCTACAGCGGGCCGCTCCTCGTACTTCGACGGGCACTTGGCCATGATGCCGTCGGCGTCGATGTACAGCGTGTCGCCGTCGAGACGACCCGTCGCCACCACCTCCGCGTGGTTGTCGAACGTGTCCGGCACGATGCCGGTGTAGACCGCGTTGAGCACGTGCGTGCGCCCCTCCACGCTGTCGGTGATCTCGAAGCGGTAGTCGAGAGTCTTCGGACGGCGCATCACGTTGGCCGCATACCCGTGCACCTGCAGCGGCTTGCCGTCCCATTCCACGGGATCGGCCATCACCTCTTCGACCTCCAGGTAGTACTGCGTGCCCTCCTGCATCGTCGTCCACAGCAGGCCGACGAACGCGGCACACAGGATGCCGGTGGTCAACACGATCTTGACGGCTTTGTCAGGCATGTTCGCACTCCCGGCTTGCGGTCACCTATCAGTGTCATCCCTTTTACTTCGACAAGAACGAGCGTAGCACGCTTCCTGTCGAAGTGCAAGGTAAGCGTGCGGCAGGGACCGCCGTGTCCCGAATCGCGCCGGTCCATCGCACTGGATCCGAGTACCAGCCCTTCCAGACCGGTTTCCGGCGCCGGAACAGTGCGATGAAGAGAGGCTCTTCGGCGCGCGGGGAGACTGACACGCGTGTCAGTCAGATCGCAGTGCGACCATCGGGTCGACGCGCACGGCACGCCGCACCGGTATTGCGGTGGCCAGAAGCGCCACCGCGGTGAGCACCAGGATGCTGCCGGTCATGGTCAGCGTATCGGTGGCCGCCACGCCGAAGAGCACGCCCTGCAGAACCTGTCCACTGGCTAACGCCGGAAACCCGCCGAGAGTCACACTCAGGATCAAGAAAGCCGCGCTCTCCCGAGCGAGCCCGGCGGCAGGTCGAGACGGTCGGCTGTCATTGGTCTGCCGGCTGGTTCTTTGGCGATGCCGGTGCGTCGGGATACCCGCCATCGATGCGGCCCAGGCGGAAATCGGGTGGCAACGCGATGTCGACCTTCCGTTGCAAGTCTGTCGACCCGGTCGCTGCCGGCGCGAGCTCGGTGTGCACCGTATCGGGAAACGCGAAGCCGTCGCCGGTGATGATCAGGTCCGTCAGAAAGGCGATTCCGGCCATCCCGGCGAAAGCCGCCAGCCGCCGGGACGGCTGGTTCGATGCCGAGGACCTCGGAAAGGCTCCGGCCTTCCCTGGGAAAGCCGCTCCCGGTCCTGCCGGGACGAGGGTGGCACTCAGCAGGGCGGGCACCACGAGATTGGCGATCCACCATCGGCTGAGGGATCGCCGGGGCCGGACCACCTGCGGCGCGAAGCCGTCCTTCCTGAGCCGGATGGCCGCTTCGCCGTCGCTGCGACGCAGCAGCACGTCGGTTGGCGTGCTGCCCGTTCCCTCCGAATCCACGATGACTTCCGCCGCCGGCGGGTGGGAGACGATGGTGACGGGCTGCGTGGACGGGTTGACGAAGGTCGCGCAGCCGGTGGAGATTGCGAGCACGGCGACCAGTAGGCCGGGGTTCGACGATGACGTCTTCATCGAGGTCTTCCTTGTGCTTCGACAAGAGCGAGGATAGCACGGCCCTTGTCGAAGTGCAGGGTAAGTGTGCCGCGGCGACTTCGCTCCGATCTCCGTCCGTGCGGCATCCCGAGGTTGCGAACGCGTCTGCTACTCGGCGCGCAGTGCGACCATCGGGTCGACGCGCACGGCGCGCCACAGCGGAATCGCGGTAGCCACAAGCGCTACCCCGGTGAGCACCAGGATGCTCCCGGTCATCGTCAGCGGATCGGTTGGCGCCACACCGAAGAGCACGCCCCGCAGAGCCTGCCCACCTGCGAGCGCCAGGAACCCGCCGACGGCCACACCCGCCATCAGAAGAACCGCGCCCTCCCTGCCCAGCAGGAACGCGACGCTCTTCCTGCGCGCGCCCAGGGCGAGTCGGAGTCCGACCTCGCGCGTCCTGCGGACGACGGCGGAGGCAAGCACCCCGTACAGACCGATGCCGGCAAGCAGCAGGGTGAGTGCTGCGAACAACGTCGACAGGTACCCGAGCATGCGTTCCGACGAGATTCCCGCTTCGACGTCTACATCCAGGGTGTGTGCCGAGGCGACGGGCATGCGGCGGTCGATGCTCCCGATCATGGCGAGCAGGGAAGGAACGACTCTTTCCGGGTCGTCGCCGGCCCGCACCAGCAGCGTCATTGCCGATCGCGGGCCCTGCTTCTCGTGGATGTACACGGTATCTGCGGGGCCGCTTCTGATCGCCTGGTCTCGCGAGCCCGCGACCAGGCCGACGATCTCCAGCTCTTCACCGCCGCGGCGGAAGCTTCTCCCGATCGGGTTTCGGCCCTCGAAGAAGTGCTCGGCGAACGTCTCGTTCACGATGGCCACCAGCGGACGACTCCGGCTGTCGCGCTCGTCGAAGTCTCGGCCGCGGATCACGGATTGCCCCAGGGTCTCGAAGTACCCGGAGCTGACGAAGTTGAAGCTGACGACCTTATCTCCCCGCACCGGCGCGGGGAGGTCGCCCGGCACTTCGATTCCCATCGTGACGGACATCGCCCCGTGGGGCGGGCTCGAAGCGAGGCTGGCCGCCGTGACGCCGGGCAGGGCGCGGGCGCGCGCGAGCATCTCGTCGTAGGTCGCGGAGAGCTGCGCACCGGACCGGCCGCTTGCGGACGGGTCCACTCGCAGCGCGATCACCTTGTCCGCTTGAAATCCGAGGTCGACCGTCGCCAGTGTCCGCAGCGTTTGCGTCAGCAGGCCCGCTCCGAAGACCACCATCAGGCACACCGCTATCTGGACCACAACCAGGGTCCTGGACAATACCCGGCTCCGGGATCCGCTTGCCGCCGGCTCCCGCTTCAGAAGTGCGAACAGCTCCGGTCGTGTTGCCTGCCATGCCGGCGCCACGCCGCAGAGAATCGCCGTCGCGCAGGTCAGGAGCACGGCGAACGCGAGCACTGGGCCGTCGGATGTCACATGCACCGTGGATGCGGCGCTCCGGCCGCCGTTCAGAATCCCAGTGAGAGCGCCGCCGATCCAGAACGAGAGCGCGCATCCACCGAGTCCGCCGGCCATTGCCAGCACGGCGGTCTCCACCAGCAACTGACGTGCGAGCCTTGCCCTGGATGCCCCGAGCGACAGCCGTACGCCGAGCTCGCCGGCGCGAGCCTGCGTCCTGGCCAGCAGCAGGTTGGCCAGGTTGGCGCATGCCACCAGCAGCGCCAGACCGGCCACAACCATCAGCACCAGCACGGGTCGACCGAATTCCCGCCGGGTCGGGTTGAACCCCTGTGCACCGTCCTGCAGCCACAGTTGGCGCTGCCTGTCAGGGTCGATTCCCTGCAACGCCAATCCGGCCTGTCGTTCCGCCTCGGCCCGGTTGACACCGGTCTCGAGTCTTCCCATCGGAACCAGCCACGACACGGTGTTCATGCGTTCCGCGCCCGACACGCCGCCGAAGGCGGGCATGAAGTCTCCGATTCGCGTCGCCGGCACCCCGACGTCGAAACGGCGGTGGAGCTCCGCGCCGCGAAAGCCGCGCGCCGTCACACCGACGATGCGATAGCCCTGCCCGTTCAGCAGCACGGTTTGTCCAACAACGCGGGGGTCGCCGCCGAACCCACGCTGCCAGAGCCCGTGGCTGAGGACGCAGACCGGATCGGCGATTGCGTTGCGCACGTCCTCGTCATTCAGCAAGCGGCCGATTGCCGGGGTTACCCCAAGCGTGCGGTAGTACTGGCCCGTCACCAATTCGCCGTTCACCCACCGGCCGTCGTTCCCCGCCGACAGGTTGATCGGCCTCGAGAACCAGCCGAAGAAGCCCGTGAATGCAGGAGTCTCCTCGGCGAGCGCGTCGATGGTGCTCAACGGCCACACGACAGCGGTGCGCTCGCCGCGGTATGTCTGCGCGAAGGTGACGAGACGCTCCGGCACCGGCACCGGCAGCCGCTGCAGCAGGATGGCGTCGACGAACGAGAAGATCGCCGTGTTCGCGCCGATGCCGAGGGCGAGCGACGCGATCGCGATCCAGGCGAACAGCGGACTTCGCCGTAATCCCCGCAGTGCGTAGCGGATGTCCTGCCGGAGCTCGTCGGCGAGCCGCAGGCCGCGCGCATGCCGGCAGTCGTCCTTCATGCTCTCGACGCTGCCGAACTGGATCCGGGCGCGCCGCACCGCCTCCCGCTTGGGCACTCCGGAGCGAATGAGGTCCTCGGTGCAGGCATCGAGGTGAAAGCGCACCTCGTCGTTGAGCCCGTCCTCGAAGCGCTCCCGCTGCGTCCATGCGATGAGGAACGAGCGCAGCCGCGAGAACACCTCACGCCTCGTCCGGCGTTGCGCTGAGGGCGGACTGCATCGCGGCGGCCAGCCGTTCCCAGCCTGCCGCGTCTTCCTGGAAGCGCCGCCGCCCGGCGTGGGTCAGGCGATAGTACTTGGCGCGGCGCCGGTTCTCGCTCTCGCCCCATTCCGACTCGATGAGGCCCCGGTGCTCCAACCGGTTGAGCGCCGGATAGAGGGAGCCCTGCGGCACGTCGAGGGCCTCGCCCGAGATCTGCCGGATCCGGAGCAGTACGCCGTAGCCGTGCAAGCGTTCCAGTGAGATTGCCTTGAGGATCAGCAGGTCGAGTGTGCCGGGTAGCACACCGGCGGACTTGGGGTCCATTCCTGTCTCCTAGATTTTCTAGGAAAGTAGCACGTGATTCCTAGTTGTGCAAGGGCAATGCGAGTGCAGGCGCCAGGAACTCACACGTCGAGGGCGAACCGGAGCGCGTCTCCGACTTGCGCCATGCGGTCGCCGCGCAAAGTGGTGAGGAGGGCGCCCACCTTCGCACGGGACACCGTCTGCACGTGGTCGAGGTTGGCGGCGCAGGTCCGAGGCATGCCGTCGTCTCGCGTCAGGACGACCTCGGTGGGGATGTCGCGGATCGCGCTCGTTACCGGGGCAACGGTGACTTCGGAGAGGAACTCCAGGGCGGCGGTACGGGTCAGTATGACCACGGGGCGCTGCTTGTCCGGTCGGCCGAACCGGTACCAGCGCACGTCTCCACGCTGGATCAATCGGGCCACGCCTGTTCCTGTTCCCAGCCGCTGAACTCGTCTGGGCGGACCGGATGGCGCTCATAGCCGCGCCGATGGCGCTTCTCGAGCGCTTCGATCCGCAGTCGCTCGAGCGCTTCGGTCAACGCTTTGCGCGCAAAGGCGGATCGCGTCGTTCCCAGGCTGCGTGCGGCGCCGTCCACGGCTTCCACGAGCGCGCGGTCCAGAGTCATCTGAACGGTTCTCATCGAGCCCATGGACGAATTATAGCTATAATTTAAGCTACATAAGTAGCTACTATCATAGCTGTAGCGTCGAGTGTCTCGGCTCTGCTTGAGGGCCAGCGTAGTTCGGAGGTTCGCGCGGTCAGTGCGCTTCCCTGAGCGCCGCGATCAGGTCCGGCAGCGCCCGCGTGCCGTTCTCGACGGGTCGGTGCGGGTGCCGGGCGGACTACGGTCTGCGCGCGTCGCTCGAGCCGGAGCCGGTCGAGCCGCAGCAGCATGCGCTACGCTCACGAGGGCTCCGAGAATCGCGGTCAGTCCGCTTCCTTCACCGCCGCGATCAGGTCCAGCACCGCCTTCTTCCCGTCCCCGAAGAACATCAGCGTGTTGTCTGCGGCGAAGAGCGGGTTGGGGATGCCGGCGAACCCGGGCGAGAGGCTGCGCTTGATGACGACTACGGTGCGCGACTGGTCGACGTTGAGGATCGGCATGCCGGCGATGGGGCTCTCCGGGTCGGTGCGCGCGTCGGGGTTGACGATGTCGTTGGCGCCGATGACGAGGCTGACGTCGGTCTGCTCGAAGGACGGGTTGATGGCGTCCATCTCCTTGAGCTTGTCGTAGTCGACGTCCGCCTCGGCCAGCAGGACGTTCATATGGCCGGGCATCCGGCCCGCGACCGGGTGGATGGCGTACTCCACCTCGACGCCGCGCGATTCGAGCAGGTTGGCCAGGTCGCGCACCTGGTGCTGCGCCTGCGACACCGCGAGGCCGTAGCCCGGCACGATGACCGCCCGGCGCGCACCGTCGAAGAGCATCGCCACCTCTTCGGCCGAGGTGTTCTTGACCCGTCCGGCGTAGATCGCGTCGGCGTCCGACTTCGACGCACTGCCCTCGGCTATCGCCCCCACCAGCACGTTGACCAGCGAGCGGTTCATCGCCTTGCACATGATCCGCGTCAGGATCAGCCCCGACGCGCCGACCAGCGATCCGGTGATGATGAGAATGTTGTTGCTGAGCACGAACCCGGTCGAGGCCGCGGCCAGCCCCGAGTAGGAGTTGAGCAGGGCGATGGCGACCGGCATGTCGGCGCCGCCGATCGGGATCGTCAGCAGGATGCCGAGGACCGATGCGATGGCGACCAGACCGGCGTAGAAAGCGATGGTCCCCGGCTCGCTGACCACCATCACGCCGCAGCCGAGGGCCGCCAGGCCCAGAAGACCGTTCAGCGCCTGCTGGCCGGGGAAGAGGACCGGGCGGTCGGGCAGCAGCAGCCCGCGCAGCTTGTCGAACGCCACCAGGCTGCCCCAGAACGTGACCGAGCCGATGAGGCCGGAGGCGACGGTGGCCACCGCGGTCTGGGCCGGCGGATCCGTCGCGCCCACGAGGACCGCGCCGGCCACCAGGGCCGAGGCGCCGCCGCCGAACGCGTTGAGCAGCGCCACCATCTCGGGCATCGCGGTCATCTCGATCCGCAGCGCCAGCGTCGCGCCGATCGCCGCGCCGAGCACGACGCCGCCGAGAAGCAGGCCGAACGCCTGGCCGCCCGTACCGAGGATTTGCTGGTCGAGGAGTGTGGCCACCACCGCCAGCAGCATTCCCGTGGCGCCCATCAGGTTGCCGCGCACCGCGGTGCGCGGGTGGGTCAGGCCGCGGATGCCGAGGATGAACAGTACGGAGGCCCCGAGGTATATGAGATTGATGACGCTGTCCACGTTCGGTCCTGTGCAGCCGTGCGCCGGCTAGTCCTTCTTCTGAAACATGCCGAGCATGCGGTGGGTGACCAGGAAGCCGCCGACCACATTGATGGTCGCGATCACCAGGGCCAGGAAGCCCAGGATCGTCGTCGTCTCGTTCGAGGAGGCGACCGAGAGCATCGCGCCGATGATCGTGATGCCCGAGATGGCGTTGCTGCCCGACATCAGCGGCGTGTGGAGCAGCGGCGGCACCTTGGTGATGATCTCGAAGCCGACGAAGACCGCCAGCATGAAGATGGTCAGCAGCGGGATGAGCGCGTCCATCGGAACTGTGCTTCCTCCTGGGCGTTATCCGGGGTCTCGGGCCTCAATGTCTCGGCTCCACCGTTGACGTCCGTGCCTTGCGTGACCTGACGGAGCCTTCACGTTGTCTGCGCTGCGGCGGCGAGCAGCTCCTGCACGCGCGGATGCACCACCCGGCCCTCATGCGAGACCAGGGTGCCGGCCGTGATCTCGTCGTCGAGGTCCAGGGCCAGCGCGCCGTCCTCGACCAGGTGCAGCAACAGCGTCGAAATGTTCCTGGCGTACATCTGCGAGGCGTGGTACGGCACCGTCGACGTGAGGTTCGTGGGGCCGAGGATGGTGACCCCGCCGGACGAAACCACGACCTCGTCGCCCTTCGTGAGCTCGCAGTTGCCGCCCCGCTCGGCCGCCAGGTCGACCACCACCGATCCCGGCGCCATGCCCGCCACCATTTCCGCCGTCACCAGGATCGGCGCGGTCTTGCCCGGCACGAGCGCGGTGGTGATGACGACGTCGCTGTTGGCGACCACACGGGTCATCGTCTCGCGCTGCCGCCGGTAGAACGACTCGTCCTGCGCCTTCGCGTAGCCGCCGGCATCCTCGGCTTCACCGGCCTCGAGCGGCAGCTCGACGAAGTTGGCCCCGAGGCTCTCGACCTGCTCCTTCACGGCCGGACGCACGTCGTAGGCTTCCACCCGCGCGCCGAGGCGGCGCGCCGAGGCGATTGCCTGCAGGCCGGCCACGCCGGCGCCGATCACGAAGACCCGAGCCGGGGTGATCGTGCCCGCCGCGGTCATCATCATCGGGAACATCCGCGGCAGCGCGTCCGCGGCCAGCACCACCGCCTTGTAGCCGGCGATGGTCGCCATCGACGACAGCGCGTCCATGCTCTGGGCGCGCGTGATGCGCGGGATGAGCTCCATCGAGAACGCGCTGACGCCGCGCTCGGCGACGGCCCGGGCCGTCGCCGGCTCGCCGAGCGGCTCCGAGAACCCGATGATGGCCTGTCCCGGTCGCAGAAGCTCGGTGTCGGCGCGGCCCGCCTTCCCCGCGGCGCCGGGGCTACGGACCTGGACGACGACATCCGCCTCGGCGAAGAGCTGCGCGTGCGACTCGGCTATGCGGGCGCCCTTTTCCGTGTAGGTGCCATCCGGGAACCCGGCCGCCGCGCCCGCCGACGCCTCGACCAGAACGTCGAGCGACGCCTTGGTCAGAGGCGGCAGCGCCCCGGGCACCAGCGCCACGCGGCGCTCGCCCGGAAACGTCTCCTTCGGGATGCCGACGATCATGGCAGCCGGTACGCGACCAGCAGGCCTCCGTAGCCGCCGCCGCTCGTCGCCACGACGATGTACTGCTTGCCGTCGATCGAGTAGGTCATCGGCGAGCCGGTCTGTTGGGTCGGCATCTGCACCGCGCCGAGCTCCTCGCCGGTCATCTTGTCGTAGGCCCGGAGCATCGCGCCGGACACCCCGTCCTCGTTCGTGAACGTGCCGCCGTCGCCCGCGATCACCAGCGTGCTGGTGACGAGCGTGCCAACCCGCCCCGGCCGGCCGGTGCGGGGGACGTCCACCCCTTGCAGCAGCCGGTGATTGCGGATGTTGTCGGCGGTCTCGCCGTGCGGCACCTGCCACAGGATCTCGCCCCTGTTCAGGTCGATGGCGGTGATGCGGCCCCACGGCGGCCGGATGATCGGGATGCCCTCGACGTTGAGCGCCTCCTGCCGGGCGCTCAGGCCTTCCGGCCGGCCGCGAATGAAGTTCATGTCCGACCGCTCGGGGTCGTTGACCAGCCCGAGGTTCGTCACCTCGGTCTTCGAGTACTGGTAGAAGATGCCGGTCTCCGGGTCGAACGAGCCGCCCGGCCAGTTGACGCCGCCGGTCGATGCCGGCACCTGCAGTGTGCCGTAAGTCCCGTCGGCTGCGCCGACCGAGGGGGGCGTGTAGATGGAGCGGCCGTAGCGGAAGTTGCTGAGCACCTCGAGGGCGCGCGCCTTCAGCTCCGGCGTGAAGTCGACCAGGTCGTCGGGGCCGATGCCCTGCTGGTCGAAGGCCGGCGGCTTCGTCGGGTGCGGCTGGGTCGGTGCCAGGATCTCGCCGGGGATGTCGGAGGCCGCGACCGGTTGCTCGACGATCGGCCAGACCGGCTCGCCGGTCTCGCGGTCGAAGACGAAGAGCCACGACTGCTTGGTCGGCAGCGCCACCGCCTTGATGTCGCGGCCGTCGACCGTGATGTCGGCCAGGACCGGTCCGGCCGGCAGGTCCCAGTCCCAGACGTCGTGGTGCGTGATCTGGAAGTGCCAGCGCCGCTCGCCGGTCTCGAGGTCGAGGGCGACCAGGCTGTCCGAGAAGAGGTTGTCGCCGAGACGGTGCCCGCCGTAGTAGTCGTTGGTCGGCATCTCGACCGGCAGGTAGACCAGGTTCAGCTCGGGGTCGATCGTCATCTGGGCCCACACGCCGGCGTTGCCGGTGTAGCGCCACGAATCGCCCTCCCAGGTGTCGTTGCCGAACTCGTCACCGAGCGGGATGGTGTGGAAGATCCACTTGCGGTCGCCGGTGTCGACGTCGTAGCCGCGGATGAAGCCCTTGACGTTGTTCATCGACCGCGGCGCGCCGCCGGGCAGGTGCGCCGCCCCGATGACGATGGTGCCGTTGACCGCTACCGGCGCCGAGTGCAGGCCGATCTCGCCGGTGACCAGGTCGATGTCCTGGTCGAGGTTCTGCTTCAGGTCGACGATGCCGTCGTTGCCGAAGTCGTCCAGCCGCTTGCCGGTGACGGCGTCGAGGCCGATCAGGTGGTAGCCGGGAGTGACGTAGAAGATCTTCCCGTCGCCGCCGTCGTCCAGCCAGGTCAGGCCGCGCCCCGACAGCCGCCGTGGCGCCGCCGCCCCCCGCTCTCCCTCGTCGTAGCGGTGGAACCAGAGGATCTCGCCGGTGCCCGCGTCGAGCGCGACCGCCGCCCGCCGGCTGCCGGCCGTCGTGTACAGGATGCCGTTGACCATCAGCGGGGTGGACTGCAGGCGGAACTCCGGATTCGGTCCGAAGTTGTCGGTGTTCAACGTCCAGGCGATCTCCAGGTCGTTGAAGTTGTCGCCGTCGACCTCGTCGAGGGGCGAGTAGCGCGTGTGGGCCAGGTCGCCGCCGTAGCTCGGCCACTCGCCGTTCCGGGTGCCCTCCTCTTGCGCCGCGAGGCCGGCAAGCGCCGCCACGAGGCAGGCGGCGAGGGCTACGGTCCAGCCGTATCGGAAGCGGACGTGTCGCATTCGGGATCCTCCGTGTTGCCGCAACACGCAAGCATACAGCGCCCCCGCCGGTGGCGGCCAGACGAGTGGTGTCCCGGGGTGATCCAGTCTGAGCCACTACCGCCGGATGCGCGCCGTTTCGGGGTAGCATGAGAGCCCCGCGGCCAGGAGTCCGCGCCGCGGCCAACCACCCGGGAGGAACAGCATGCAGAGTTCGAAGGTCGTCCGGACCGTCGCTATCGCGTTCGTGCTGGCGTGCCTGGCCACCGTGGCGGCGGCCCAGGAGCGGGAGCTGCGGACGGTGGAGTTCTTCAGCCCCGCCGTCGACAGGACCATGAAGTACAACGTCCTGCTCCCGGACGACTACGACACGTCGACCGAGCGCTACCCGGTGCTGTACCTGCTGCACGGCCTGACGCAGAACTACACGACCTGGGGGCTTGCGAACGGCGCGCCGTTCTACGCGGGCCTCTACGACGACCTCATCGTCGTCATGCCCGACGTCGGCAACTCCTGGTACGTCAACTGGGCCGAGAGCGAGGACGGGCAGTCGAACAACTGGGAGGACCACGTCATCCAGGACGTGGTCAGCCACGTCGACTGGAACTTCCGGACCATCGCGCGCCGCGAAGGCCGCGCCATGACCGGCCTGTCGATGGGCGGCTTCGGCGCCGTCACGATGGGGCTGCGCAACCCGGAGATGTTCATCTCCATCGGCAGCACCAGCGGGGCGCTGGAGTACGGCCGGCAGGCTGCCGCCCGCATGCGGGGCGAGATGCCGCCGCGGCCTCCGCGCCAGCGCACACCCGAGCAGCAGGCCCGCCGCCGGCAGCCGAACCCGCTGATCGGCGTCGAGGGCTTCGGCAGCCAGGTGGAGCGTACCCCGCGCGGCACGATGTTCGAGACCCCGGAGCAGGCCGACGCCTACGACCCGTTCAAGGTGATCAAGCAGGTTCCGCGCGAGGACCTGCCGCACATCTACCTGGACTGCGGCACGGAGGACCGGCTGATCGCCGGCGCCCGGGAGCTGGCCGTCTACATGATGGAGGAGGACATTCCCTTCGACTACATGCAGATGCCCGGCGCCCACAACGCGGCCTACTGGATCGAGGCCATCGGCCACATCATGGGCGTGCAGTACGAGGTGATGCAGCGCGCGCTCGGCCAGCGGCCGTTCGGCCAGCGGCGTCCGACGAACTGACCGGCGGGAGCAGCGGTTTTCCGTTGCCCTGGAGGTCGTCGTCGAGCAACCGAGGTTGTCCGGTCGCTCCGAGGCTGGGAGTCTGCGCGGCAGAACGCACTCCGTTGCGTTCTGCCGCGCAGGGTCATGGAGCGGGGGGATGGGCCGAAACGCTGAGCCAGCGAGGCGTCTCGGGGCACTGGCGCGGCGTCAGGGCGGGGTGCGCTCTTCAGCCGGACTGCTTGCGGAGGAGCGCCTCCAGTTCGGCCACGCGCGCCTCGGCGGCCAGACGGGCCTCGGCTTCCCTCGTCGTGGCTGTGCAGGTCGTCTCCGGTTGCCGGGTTCCGGAAGCGCATCTCCCGCCCCGGCGCCGCCCGGAGTTCCAGGCCCAGCGTCTCGCTGCGCAGCGTCAGCGTACCGTCCAGTGCCGTCGCCGCCGGTTGACGCTCGTAGCCCGACGGCGTCAATCGCTCGCCCTGGAGACGCGCGGGCAGATGCTCCCCCGCCGGGTCGTACTGCCAGTACTCGCGTACGCCGAGTCGCGCGTACACCGAACGCTTCCGGCCGAGGTCGTCCCGCCACGTGCTGGGGGAGGCCACCTCCAGCACGAATGCCGGCGCGTGCCTCTCCTCCCACAGCTTGTAGTTGAGCCGTTCGCGGTTCTCCACCCCGAACACGACGAAGACGTCCGGGGCGATCGACACCTCCGGGTTGCCTTTCTCGTAGTAGATCAGAAGATCCCCGGAGACGTACACGTCCGGTCTGTCCTTGAAGTGGCGGGTCAGGGCGCTGATGCCGTACATGATGGCGTTGCGTTGGGCATCGTTCTCCGCCATCGGCCTGCCGTCCGAGCTCGGGTAGTGAACCGGCGCGGCGGCAGGTGCGGGTCGGATCATCGGGATGGGTTCCCCAGGGGGCGGCGCGGCGATGCGCACAACTCCCAAGTCTCAAGCTACCACACGCTGCGGCGCCGCTTCCACATCGGTGCGTCCCGTGGGAAAGCAGGAGCACGTTGCGTGCCAAACGTCGGGAGGACGTCATGCCGGGCGAGGGTTCCTGGCGTCGGCTTCGCGGGGCTATCCTATTTCGATGCGCAGATTCTTCACCTTCTTCACCTTGGTGCCCGCGTTCCTGGCACTGTGGGGCTTGACGTCCGGCGCCGCCCCGGCTGCCGCCCAGGCCCCGGACGGCGAGGCGCTGTTCGAGCAGCACTGCGCCGCCTGCCACCTCGCCGACGTCATCCCGCGGGCGCTGTCGATCGACAACATGCGGGCGCTGCCGCCCGCCGCCATCGTCGGCGCGCTGACCGACGGGGCGATGCAACAGCAGGGGGAGGAGTTGAGTCCCGCAGAGCGGCGCGCAGTCGCCGAGTTCATCACCGGGCGACGCGTCGCGGCGGATACCGTGCTCGCAGACGGAGCCTGTGCCTCCTCACAGACGGCGGGCTGGCCAGGACTGGACGGTGGACCGCAATGGAACGGCTGGGGTGTCGACGTCACCAACAGCCGTTTCCAGCCGGGCGAGCACGCCGGGCTCACGGCGGTGGAGGTGCCCCGCCTGCGGCTCCAGTGGGCGTTCGGGTACCCCAACTCGGCCACGGCGCAGTCGCAGCCGACGGTGGTGGGCGGCCGCCTGTTCGTCGCCAGCGAGCGGGGCGTCGTGTACGCGCTTGACGCGAAGACCGGTTGCACGCACTGGACGTTCGCCGCACAGAGCGGCGTGCGCAGCGCCATGACCGTGACGCGCCTCCCGGACCGCCGGCACGCGCTCTTCTTCGGCGACTTCAACGCCAACGTCTACGCGCTCGACGCGGCGACCGGGGCCGAGATCTGGCGCCGCGACATCGAGACGCACGAAGGGGCCCGCATCACCGGGGCGCCGGTCCACCACGATGGCCGGCTGTATGTGCCGGTTTCGTCATTGGAAGAACTGCTGGCCGCCGACCCCGAGTACCCCTGCTGCACGTTCCGCGGGAGCATCGCCGCGCTGGACGCGGCGACCGGCGAGGTGATCTGGCAGAGCTTCACGATTCCGGCGACGCCGCGGCCCCGCGGGCGGAATCCGGAGGGCTTCTTCCTGATGGGGCCTTCGGGGGCGGCGGTCTGGTCGGCGCCGACCGTCGATGCGAAGCGCGGGCTCGTCTACGCCGCGACCGGGAACGCCTACACGGAGCCGGCCGCCGACACCAGCGACGCGATCATCGCGTTCGACATCGACACCGGTGCGATCCGCTGGACGAACCAGTTGACGCCGGACGACGCGTTCATCCTCAACTGCGACGGCGGCAACCCGAACTGTCCCGACGACAACGGCTCCGACTTCGACTTCGGCGCGTCGCCGGTGCTGGTGACCTCGAGCGACGGCCGCGATCTGCTGGTCATCGGCCAGAAGGCGGGGGTGGGCTATGCCCTCGACCCGGATCAGGACGGCGCCATCGTCTGGCGCTACCAGGTGGGCGAGGGCAGCGAGCTCGGCGGCATCGAATGGGGGTTCGCGGTGGACGGCGAGAAGGCGTACTTCGCCAACTCGGACTACCTCACGCCGGAGCCCGGGGGGCTCGCGGCGGTGCGCCTGCGGACGGGCGAGCTGGTCTGGTTCGCCGAGCCGCACGAGCCGGTCTGCGAGATGTGCAGTCCGGCGCTGCTGGCCGCCGTCACCGCGATTCCGGGCGTCGTCTTCTCGGGCGCCTACGACGGGCTGTTCCGCGCCTACGACGCGGACGACGGGTCGGTGCTCTGGGCGTTCGACACCAACGGGGACTACGACGCCGTGAACGGCGTGCCGGCACGGGGCGGGTCGATCAACGGCCCGGGCCCGGTCGTCGTCGACGAGATGGTCTACGTCAACTCCGGCTACGCGGCGTTCGGGGGGCGGCCCGGCAACGTCCTGCTCGCCTTCGGCGTCGATTGACGCTGCCTCGTCCCGGCCCTGACGGTGTTGATGTGTTGATGGCCGGTATGATGCGCCTCTACAGCGAGCTCGCCGAGTGGTGGCCGCTGCTTGACGACCCGGCCGACTACGCGGAGGAGGCCGGCGTCTACGGCGACCTGCTGGCGGAATCGTGTGACGCGCCGATTGAGTCTCTCCTGGAACTCGGCAGCGGCGGCGGCAACACCGCGTCGCACCTGAAGCAGCGGTTCGGCCGCGTGGTGCTCACCGATATCTCCGAGGACATGCTCGCCGTCAGCCGCGCCCTCAACCCGGATTGCGAGCACCAGGTGGGCGACATGCGCACGCTCCGGTTGGGGCGTACGTTCGACGCGGTCTTCGTCCACGATGCCGTCTGCTACATGACGACGGAGGCCGACCTGCGCCGCGCCATCGAGACCGCGTGGGTGCACTGCCGGCCCGGCGGCGCGGTGTTGTTCGCGCCGGACTACGTGCGGGAGAACTTCCGGGCGGGGGAGAGCACGGGCGGCTGCGACGAGCGATCGTCCTCCGCCGCCGGTGGTGAGTGTCCGCGGGGACTGCGCTACCTGGAGTGGGTCTGGGATCCGGATCCGCGGGACACGGAGTACCTCGTTGACTTCGCCTTCCTGCTGCGCGACCGCGACGGATCGGTCCGCGCCGTGCAGGACCGGCACGTCGAGGGCCTGTTCGCACGCCACCTGTGGCGCGACCTGCTGGCGGGCATCGGGTTCGAGGCCCGTAGCGTGCCCCTCGTCCTGTCCGACGTGGAGCCGGGCCGGCACGAGATGTTCGTGGCGCGCCGCCCGCGCTGACGGCGATACCGTACGGCCCGCCGCGACGACCGTCGCGGCTCACCCGAGAAGGATCGACGATCAGACGGTGGTCCTTGCGCACTACCAGGATCGCCGAGAATGACCGGATCGACCGCCAAGCGGCGCTCGTTGTCGCGCAACCAGTCGACTACCCGCGGATTGGGCGTTCGCTTCGTTGGCTCGGACAGGACGTTGGCATCGACCAGGTACGTCACGACGGCGGCTCGATGGACAGTGTCGACTCCGACGGGAGCGTCTCGAACCAGTCTTTCTCCGGGCAAGCAAGAAGCGCGTCCACCAGCCCCTGGTTCCTCGGCGGCTCGGTCAGCACGAGACGATACTCGCCATGCTCAATCCGCTCAATCTCGAAGGTCTGGCCCGGTTCGATGGCATCCTGGCGCCGCATCTCGGCGGGCAACACGATCTGGCCCTTCGAGGAGATCGTACTCTTCATGCAAGTAAGACAACATCTTACGTTCGTCCAGAGCCTACGAACGGAGGTGTACAATGAATCGACTACTGTGCAACATGGATAGCCATTGACGACACCGACCCCGACGGCACTGCAACCCACCCTCGACGAACCGCAGGATTCCCTCCCGGAAGTCTCGATAGATCAGCTTCCAGACCGGCTCAAGGAGGCGGTCGGCCGTCCCGGCTGGACGTCGCTGATGCCGGTCCAGAGCCGGGCGATCCCGTACCTGCTGGCGGGCCGCGACCTGGTGATCCAGGCGCGCACCGGGAGCGGCAAGACCGCCGCGTTCCTGCTGCCGATGCTGGAGCGGCTCGACGCCACGGCCGATCGCACGCAGGCCCTCGTGCTGGTGCCGACCCGCGAGCTCGCCCGGCAGGTGCAGCACGACGCGGAGCTGCTCTGGGGCGACAGCGGCTTCCGGACGGTCGCGGTCTACGGCGGCGTCGGCTACGGACCGCAGATCGAAGCGCTCAAGGCGGGCGCGCATCTGGTGGTCGCCACGCCGGGCCGCGCCCTCGACCACTTGCTGCGCCGGACGTTCACGCTCGACCACTTGACGACGCTCGTCTTCGACGAAGCCGACCGGATGCTGTCGATGGGCTTCTACCCCGACATGAAGCAGGTGCAGGCGTACCTGCCGGACCGGCCCATCCACACGACCATGTTCTCGGCCACGTTCCCCGCGTCGGTCATGCGGACCGCGCGCGAGTTCATCACCGAGCCCGAGTTCCTGACCCTCAGCCGCGACCACGTCCACGTCACCGACACGGAGCACATCGCCTACACCGTGCCGCCGATGGAGAAGGATCGCGCCCTGGTGCGGATCATCGAGGTGGAGAACCCATCGTCGGCGTTCATCTTCTGCAACACGAAATCGAACGTGCACTACGTCACGGTGGTGCTGCAGCGCTTCGGCTATGACGCCGACGAGCTGAGCGCCGACCGGTCGCAGGCCGACCGCGAGCGGATCCTCAAGCGCGTGCGTGCCGGGACGCTGCGGTTCCTGGTCGCGACCGACGTCGCCAGCCGCGGGCTGGACATCCCGGAGCTGTCCCACGTGATCCAGTACGAGCCGCCCGAGGACGCCGAGGACTACATCCACCGGGCGGGGCGGACCGGCCGGGCCGGGGCAGAGGGAATAGCGCTGTCGCTGGTGAGCGAGGCCGAGACGCTGGCTCTCGACCAGATCGCGAAGCGCTACGGCGTGGAGTTTCAGCAGCGCCCGGTGCCGACTGACGAGGACGTGGCCGGAGTCGTGGCCGAGCGGCTGACGACGCTGCTCGAGGCCCGGCTGCGGGATCGCGATGCGCTCAAGGCCGAGCGGAGCCGCCGCTTCATCGCGCTGGCCCGCGAGCTCGCGGGCAACGAGGACGAATCGAAGATCATCGCGATGCTGCTCGACGACTACTACCAGCAGACGCTGCACGCAGCGCCCGGCGAGCCCACGCAGGCCGCGGGGCCTTCGGGGCCCGCAGAGAAGGGCGGCGCAGGCGGGGCGTCGGGTCGTCCCAAGCAGCGGCCCCGGCGGCGGTCGAGGCGCGGGCCCCGTTCGGGTCGCTAGGAGCCCGTGGCAAAAGCCCCGCTGCATTCGAGCGGCGATGCATCCCGCGTGGACTGCGTTGCTCCTCGGTCGAATATGCCCAATATGGTCCCTCGTCGCGCCTTGCCGCGCGGGCGCCTCGCCGCTCTCGGTGCGACGCGGGGTTTCACCACGGACTCCTAGGAGATTGCGCCGCAGAACGCGGCGAAGTGAAGTGCTGAGGCGCAACCTCATGGAGCGGGGGATGGGCCGAAACGCCGAGCCGGCGAGGCGTTTCGGGGCGCTGGCAGCCAGGGGTGGGACGCGGGAAGGGCCGGCGCGGACGACGCCGAACCGGCTGTGCACGGCGGAGGATGCCGGCGAGGTTCCGCACCGCGCCCGCCCGGCACACGCTAGAATAATGTCTTCGGCAGCGCGTGCTCCGCGTCGCCGCCCACCCGCTTCACGGACGTTCGAAGGAGTAGATCGATGACCACCGCGGTTGCTGAAGCCGTTCACCCGTTCGACCACGCCGTCGCCGCCGGCCGTTCCGCGTTCAAGGTGGCCGATCTCGGGCTCGCCGAGCACGGCCGCAACGAAATCCGCCTCGCCGAGCAGGAAATGCCGGGGCTGATGGCCATCCGGCGCGAGCACGCCGGCCAGCAGCCGCTCGCCGGCGCCAAGGTCATGGGCAGCCTGCACATGACGGTGCAGACCGCCGTGCTGATCGAGACGCTGACCGCGCTCGGCGCCGACGTGCGCTGGGTGTCGTGCAACATCTTCTCGACCCAGGACCACGCGGCCGCCGCGGTCGCCGTCGGCGGCCCCGGCAGCGGCGGGACGGTCGCCGCGCCGCGCGGCGTCCCGGTGTTCGCCTGGAAGGGCGAGAGCCTGCCCGAGTACTGGTGGTGCACGAACGAGGCGCTGGTCTGGCCGGACGGCAGCGGTCCCGATCTCATCGTCGACGACGGCGGCGACGCGACGCTGCTGGTCCACAAGGGCTACGAGTTCGAGCAGGCGGGCGCGGTCCCCGCGTTCGACCCCGAGACGGAGCCGGAGGAGTGGGGCGTCATCCTGGAGTTGCTGCGGGAGATTCGCGGGCGCGACGCGTCGCAGTGGACCCGCATCGGTCCCGCCATCCGCGGCGTCAGCGAGGAGACGACCACCGGCGTGCACCGGCTCTACGAGATGATGCGCGACGGCACGCTGCTGTTCCCCGCCATCAACGTCAACGACTCGGTCACCAAGAGCAAGTTCGACAACATCTACGGCTGCCGCCACTCGCTGCCGGACGGGCTGGCCCGCGCCACCGACGTCATGCTGGGCGGCAAGGTGGCCGTGGTCTGCGGCTTCGGCGAGGTGGGCAAGGGCTGCGCGCAGTCGCTGCGCGGACAGGGCTGCCGCGTCGTGGTGACCGAAATCGACCCGATCTGCGCGCTGCAGGCGGCGATGGAGGGCTACCAGGTCGCCACCCTCGACGAGATGCTGGAGACCGCCGACATCTTCATCACCGCCACCGGCAACCGCGACATCATCAGCGCCGACCAGATGGGGCGCATGAAGGACAAGGCCATCGTCGGCAACATCGGCCACTTCGACAACGAGATCGACATGGCCGGACTCAAGCGCCTCCCCGGCATCGAGCACATCCCGATCAAGCCGCAGTACGACGAGTGGCGCTTCCCGGACGGCCACAGCGTTCTGGTGCTGGCCGAGGGCCGGCTTCTCAACCTCGGCTGCGCCACCGGCCACCCAAGCTTCGTGATGTCGGCCTCGTTCACCAACCAGGTGCTCGCCCAGCTTGCGCTCCACCGCAACCGGGGCGAGTACGAGAAGCAGGTCTACATGCTGCCGAAGCAGCTCGACGAGAAGGTCGCCCGCCTCCACCTCGACGCCCTCGGCGTCAGGCTGACCGCGCTCAGCCGGGAGCAGGCGGACTACATCGGCGTCCCGGTGGAGGGGCCGTACAAGCCGGAGCACTACCGGTACTGAGGGAACACGGCGACGAGTCGTTAGCAGGCACCAGGGTGGAGGCGCCATGCGAAGACGTGGAAGGACGCTGCTAATCTGCCGGGTTCGGCTCCGTCGGAGTTCAGACTGGTCCGCATCAGTCAGGCTGACCGGATGGTCATGCGGCAGATGATGACGGCGGGCAAAACCCTTGCTGAACTCTGCTTCGCCGTGCAGGAGGCCGGCGCTGGCTCACTGCACGGTGAAAGCCTGAAGCGCCGGCACCAGAATCGTGCTCAGCACGACTATGGCGATTGACGTGAGGACGGTGGCCACGACGCCCGTTCGGAACATCGTTCCGAAACCGACGGCGCCGGCGGCGAACGTCGCCGCCGCCGTCGGGGCGGACCACGGAAGCACCATGGAATGGGCTGCCCCGGCGATGATCCGGGCGAGAACCGCGGCATTGTATTCGAGCGCCTCCGCAATCGGGAACAGCGTCGAGGAGACCATCATCGTCGTCGCGGTGCCGCTGGCCAGTTGCGTCACCACCGTCGAGAGCAGACCGGCCACCCACGGCAACGCCGTCGCCGAGACGTTCCCCGCGAACGAGGCCCCAATCCAGTCGGTCACGCCCAGGCGCGTCAATCCGCTGACCAGCGCCATGCCGCCGACAACCAGAAACAGCACGTTCCAGGGGACGCCTTCCTGAAAGTCCTTGCGGTCGAGGGTCATCTCGCCGCGCTTCGCGTCCACCGGCAGGAGGAACAGCAGGACCATGGCCGCGGGAGGCGCGTACCAGATGTCGAGGAACTCCGTGGTGACGAAGGTCGGCAGCATCCACAGGACCAGCATCAGGGACAATGCCGACACGACGTTCTTCTCTCCGCGGCTCAGCGGGCCCAGTTGCTCGCGTTGCCGGCGAATGTGGGATTGGCGATCGGGAAGGGCCTGCACTTCGGGCGGCAGCATCCACTTCAGGACCAGGTAGCAGATGGGAACGTGGGCCGCCGCGAGAAAGACGCCGGTCGATGTCCACTGCGCGAAGCTGACGCTGTAGCTGGTCGTCCGCTCCAGCACCGCGAGGATCAGCGGGTTGAACACGCTGCCCCCGGGGGTCGCCAGCCCGCCGGCGGACGCGCCGTACAGCACCGCCAGACTCGCCGCCGCGGCCAAGCGCGGCGCCCCGGCGGCGGCCGGCCGCGGTCCGCCCGCGTCGAGCGCGGCGACCGCGGACCGCGTCAGCGACAGCGCTATCGGCGTCATCGTCACGATGACGGCCAGGTCGTTGACCAGCGCGGATATGACCGTGGACGCGATCAGCAGCACGAACAGGAGGCTGCCGCTGGACCGCGCCACACCGGGCATGCTCAGAATCGCCAGGGAAATCCTGACGGCCAGGCCGTGCTTCCGCAGCCCGTGCCCCACCAGCATGACGCCCACCAGGAAGGGCAGGATCGTCTGGCCGTACAGGCCGGCCACCTCGGCGAAGGGCATTGCGCCGCCGGCGGGGAGGAGTACGAACGGCAGGAAGGCGGTGACCGCCCACGGAACCGGTGCGGTCGCCCACCACGCCAGGGTCCATGCATAAACGGCGAGCGTGAAGTGCGCCTCGGGTCCGAGGCCCGCCAGTGGAACGGCGCGGACGACAGCGAACGCCGCCGGCCCGGCCAGCACCCGCAACGCGAGAGCCTGCCGGCCCGTGAGGGCTTCACCGGCCCGCACGGCTTGTCTCCGGGGCGTCCACGCGAACCGTGACGATGTCCGTCTCGTGGAACTGTTGGTGGCGAACCGAGGACGCAATGTGACGCAGCAATCGAAGCGAGACTTCCCTCTCCATCAGCACATCGTCGGGCCGCTCCCCAAGCAGCGCGAGCTGGTCCTGCACGTTTTCCTCGCCGACCGCGGCCACGAACTCCAGGACCGCGCCGCCTGCTTCCTTGCGCGCCGACAGGAACAATCGCCGCCGCTGCCGCCGCTCGTCATCCCCGTCCTGGCCTGTCAGCGTCAGCAGCGTTTCCTCGCCGGCGGCTTCCAGGCGGTGCGGCTGCGGCGCGGCGCCGTTGCCTCCAGGAACAGGGTCATGAGGATGGCCACCAGACCGCCTACGGTTATTCCGTTCTGCAGCAAGCCGCCCGCGGCGTCCGCAAGAACTCGGGGAAGATCATGCCGTTCTGGCAGCCGGCGCCGACCCAGAACGCAACCCCGGCCACCAGCCCCTTGCGATGGTCGAAGCCGCCCTGCACGATCTCGGTCATGCCGCGCACGAAGGTCAATGCCATCACGACGGTCAGATAGGCGCCGGCGACCGGACCCGGAATGGCCAGGACCAGGGCCAGCGCCTTGGGCAGGAAAGCCAGGGCGATCAGGATTGCGCCCGCGGCGATGCCGACGCTGCGGGCGCCGACGCCGGTAAGGTCGACCGTCGGTACGCTGATCCCGATGGTCTGGGTCGGCATGATCCCGGCGAGGCCGGACAGCAGCTTGCAGACGCCGTCGGCGGCCACGGCGCCCTCCACCGCCCGGTAGTCCACGGCCCGCGGCCGGCGCCACGAGGCGCGCTGGATGACGACGGCGCTGGTGATGGTCTGTATGGCGCCGATGAGCGCCACGAACACGAAGGCGGGGAGCAGCCCGACGAACGGCGCGCCCAGTTCGAGCTCTACGCCCGGCCACCCGCTCTGCGGCATGCCGATCCAGGGGGCCTCGACCATACGGCCCAGCTCGTAGAGACCGAACGCCCCGGCGACCAGCGAGCCGCCGACGATCCCGATGACCGGCGCCCACAGGCGGAGCGCCGCCGTCCCCTTTAGCGAGATGCCGAGGATGACGAGCATCGTCGCCAGCGCGGTCAACGGCGCGGCCAGCACCGGCGCCTGGTCCGGCGCCTGGTGCATGCGGCTGAAGACGACCGGCAGCACGGTGACCGGTATCAGCATGTTCACCGTGCCGACTATGGTCGGCGTCAGGAGCCGCCGAAACAGCGAGAGCCGTGTGGAGATTGCGATCGGCAGCAACGAGGACGCGACCACCAGCGTGCCGAGCAGCGCGGGTCCTCCCTCGGCCAGTGCAGCGGCGCTGAGACCGATGAAGGCTCCCGCCGGGCCCATGGCGAGGACGTAGCCGGCTCCGATGCGGCCGACGCGAACCGCCTGCAACGCAGTGCAGACGCCGCTGATTCCCACTGCAGTGAAGACGGCCCAGGACAGGTACGCGTCGCTTGCGCCGGCAGCGCGGATCACGATCGTGGGGATCAGCACGATGCTGGCCACGCCGAGAACCACGAGCTGCAGGCCGCACCCGAAAGCGAGGGCCGCCGGCGGATTCTCGTCGGGCTGATAGCGAACGTTCGTACGGCGGTACGAAGGGTTGCTCATGAGAGGTGCCCTCACTCTCGTGAGGCACAGCGGTCATGTGTGTAGAAACGTGCCGACTCGTATGACGTGTCGACTCGATACTACAGGCAATTGTGTCCGGAGGGCGTCGGTTCCGCGGTCCCGCGGCGCCGGCGCGTCACGCGGAACCGGAAGTGGTCGTCGGGACTGGGCGTGGGGACCGGATTGATCTTCAGGATGTAGTCGGGAGGGTCGAGAGCCACCTCGACTTCGCGGACGATGGTGGCCATCGTCGCGGCGATGGCCACCTCGGCGAATCCGGCCCCGAGGCAGACGTGCGAGCCGACGCCGAACGGGGCGAACACGCCGGGCTGACGGTGCTCCTGCCGCTCGGTGGTGTAGCGCTCGATATCGAAGCGCTCGGGCTCGCGAAAGTACTGCGGCAGATGGTGCGGCACGGTAGTCGCCACGATGATCGTCTCTCCGGCCGGGATGGTGTAGCCGGCGAACTCGAACGTGTTCGACACGGTGCGCGTGATGGCCGGTGCGATCGGATACATCCGCAGCGTCTCGAGCGCGACCCGGTGCGTGACATCGAGACGGCGCAGGGTCTCCGCGGTCAGCGTGCCGTGCGCGAAGCTCGCATCCGCCTCGGCGGCCATCCGGTCGAGCAGGTCGGGGTGCTTCAGCAGCGCGTAGAGCATGAACGCACACGTGCTTCCCACCGTGTCGAGCCCGGCGATGAACGGCCCCAGCACGGCCGGCATCAGATCGGTCTCGGGCAGGAACTGCGGGTCGACATGGTGGAGCGCCATCAGGTCGTCCACCAGGTCGGGCTCGGCGTCGGACCGACCGTCCGGGTCGTGGACCGCCCGCACCGTCGCATAGAGTTCCTCGACCCGCTGACGGGCGCGCCGGAAGCGCGGGGTCCGCATCAGCACGGCCGGCCGCTGGCGGGTGACGCGCGCCGCGAGGAGCGTGCGCACGAAGACGATCATGTCGTCCAGGTAGTCGCGGGGCGACACGCCGGCGGCGATGGTGCCGAGCTGTTCCGTTACGATGCGCTGCAATGCGTACAGGGCGGGAATGGGCTCGTCGACGGGCCACTCGGCAACCTCGCGCCTCGTGATGGCAATGACGTCGTGCAAGTGCTCGTGAATGAACGAGCGCGAGTAGCCCGGCTTCTGCGCCTTGCGCATCCGGGCGTGCTCGTCCCCGTCCATGCTCACCATCGATCGCGCCGCGCCCAGTTCCTTGTCGAAGTCCATCCAGAACTCGCGCGAGCGGAGGTGCTTGCTGCCCGCACGCGTGGCAAACAGGTTCGCCTCGGGTCCCGCGAGGACGGTGAACCTGCGGTGGAGCGCGTGGACGCGGAAGACCGGACCGAGTTGCAGGTACTGCCGGGTGAAGAATGCCCCGACGTTGCCGGCCATGGCGAATGCGTCCCCGACCAGCGGCAGACTCGGCGCGCTGGGCGGCTCATGCGATAGGGTAGCCGTCATCAGCGTGCCACTATCGTACACTGTCTTCAGCCTATCCGTGCGAGCCCCCGCACGCCGAAGACCCTTGAGGAAGAACTGTTCAGCCTTTCGCCGTCCCTCGCAGGCGGGCCGCGAGCCGGAACGCCTTGTACGCCCCCCGCGACAGGATCGAAAGCGCATTCCCCGCGCTCGGATACCGACCGCGCGGCAGGAACTCCGCCACGTCGAGGTCCTCCATTGCGGCCAGCGCGCGCTCCAGTCCCGACTTCACCAGATCGTGGAGCCGCTGGTCGCCGAGGTCGAGCCCGCCGCATGCCAGCATGCAGGGCATGAGAACACTCAGCATGTTCTGGCGGTAGCTGCGCCAGCAGTCTTCGAACGTGAAGTCCCTGGCTCCCAGGCGGCGCACGATGTCGTGGTACTCCTCGAGCACCTCGCGCTCGATGCGGCGGCGGTCGCCGGGGACGACGTTGGTCCCGAGGAAGTACGCCACGTCGTAGAGGCCGGCACCCAGCCCGCAGCCCTGCCAGTCCACCAGCGCAAAATCGTCCCTCCCGGCAACGCCGCCACTGGCCGAGGCGCCGGCGCCGACCTCGGGGCCGAAGAACATGTTCTCCCCCCGGTAGTCGCCGTGGACGAAGGTCCTGGGTCCGGCCGCGACCGCCGCGAAGTGCGCGGTGATCCTCGGTCCCAGGGCCTCGACCAGCCGGCGGGTCCGCGGGGAGAAGGAGTCGCCGAAGCGCTCGAGAACGACGGGAAGGCACAGCAGGCAGGCGATCTGCATGAAGCGCCGGAACTTCGGGCCGAGGACGTCGCTGCACCCGGCCAGGGCCGGGTGATCGACCGCGCCCCAGAACTGTCCGTGCAGCCTGGCGATCTCCCGTACCGCGAGCCTCGCCCGCCCGGCCGCCACCCCCGCGACCTGGACCGGCACCTCCAGGTCGCGCAGATCCTCGAGGACCAGGACGAATCGGTGCGTGTCTTCGTCGAAGTCGCCGTACAGTAGGGTCGGCGATCGGATGTGCGCATGCCGCGCCGTGCGGCGGTAGTACAGGCATTCGCGCTCATGCATCGAGAGCCACTTCGCGAACCGGAACGCCCTGCGATCAGCGGTCGGCAGCTTGACGATGACGGTGGCGGGGTCCACGGCGAGGCCGCCGTCGGTGGTCAGGTGACAGCGCAGCAGCCTGCCGAAGGCATTGGTGGCCGACCCGAGATCCTCGACGACGACTTCTCGTATCGCCGGATAGTCGGTTGCGCCGCCCGCGGCCAGGGCCCGCTGCATCCAGTCCGCGCCAATCGTGGCGGGGTCGACGCAGAGGGCCGGGCGGCTCGACATGTGGGTTCCTCCCGCCCGTGGCCGCCGGGAGCGGCGTTCGCCCGGCGCGCCGTCACTCGACCTCGATGAAGATTGGATTCGAGTAGAACCAGAGGTCGTGCCAGGGGTCTTCCTCGGGGCCGTCCATGGGAGGCTCGAGGTCGTCGGTGCTCGTGCCGCGCACCCGGACGTAGAGGTCGCTATCCACCGCGGGCAGCATCGCCTGGACGGTGTAGCGGTCTCCGTCGCGGGCCGCCGCGTCGCGTGTGAAGCGGGCGAGGACCCGCGTCGTGGGGTTGCGGTCGTTCGCCGGGTCGGAGGCCGGTCCCCGCACCTCGCCGACGATCACGTCGACCCGCCGGACGGCGGGGTTTTCACCCGCCCCGTTCGCGGTCTCCGGGTCACGGAACCGGACGGTCGCGGCGACCCGCGCGCCGGGGGGGACCCGCAGCGTGCCGCCGAGCCCGGCCTCGCGACTCCCGCTCGCCAGGCTGACCTCGAGCTCGGTCACCAGGTCCCCCGCGACCACGAACATGCGCCCCTGCCGCAGGCCGTCGAGGACATCGGCGTAGGTCGGGCGCGCGAATACCCAGGTCTTGTGGAACTCACCGGGCCAGAAGTCGCTGCCGGCCCGCACCGGCTCGGTGTAGTGGAAATGCGAGTCGGACGAGGCCACGATCCAGAACCGGCGGCCGTCGCCGAGCAGCGCATCCCACAGGCCGCCGACAATGGCGGTCATCTGGTCGAAGCCCCCCAGGGTCTGCGCCCCGGGATTCCCGTAGGCGCCGCGGTGCACGCTGCTGTTCTCGTCCGTGAGGGTGGCGGCCTGGTGGCCGGGCGCACCCTCCATCCCGCGATACACGTCCGGCGCGAGTTCGTTGTTCTCGCGGAGCTCCCACGGCTCGTCGCGGCCGTAGCGCCCGATCGCTCCCGCTGACCGGGAGGGATGGTTCGCGAACAGAATCGGCAGCCTGTCCAGCCCCTGCATGTGAGCCAGGGCCTGTCGCCTGAGCCCCGCCGACTGCCGGCGCGGGTCGGGGGGCAGGGCCCAGTCCTCGTTGGCGTCGAAGCGGCTCTCGATCTCGTCCAGCACCGACGCCTCGTCCTCGGCGCGAGGGATGATCAGCGTGTGGTGGTCCATGCCCGGCATGTTGAGCTCCAAGCCGTAGAACTGCAGCACCTCGGGAACGAGCTCGCGCGACAGCGTCAGCTCGCGGTGCGCCTGCTCCAGGTTCACCTTGGAGTGGTACGGGCCGCCGTGATCGGTCGTCACCATCCAGCGCAGGCCGAACTGCCGCGCCATCGCCGCGTTGCGCGGCGTCGAGTAGAGCGCGTCCCGTCCCTTGATGGGCGTCGGCGGGACGGTGCCGTAGTCGTAGCCCGTGCTCCAGTGGCTGTGGATGTGCGAGTCGCCGGCCAGCCATTCGCGGTCGGTGGCGGGTGGTGCGGCCAGTGCAAGGGCGGCCGCGGTGCACAGCACGCAGAACCAGACGAGACGCCGAGAGCCGGCGCCGTGCGCAGACATCCCAGGCGATCTTACCAGTTACCCGTCCGGGCGGCCCGTGGTGAAACGCCGCGTGGCACCGAGAGCGGCGAGGCGCCCGCGTGGCAAGACCCGCCGAGGGAACATATTGGGCATATTCCACCGAGGAGCAACGCAGTCCACGCGGGATGCATCGCCGCTCGAATCCAGCGGGGCTCCTGCCACGGGCTCCCAAGGATGCGTCGCCGCCGACGTTGTGCCGCTGGCAGCCCGTGGCAAAGGGGCGAAACGCTCGGTCCGGCGCGATCCACGATGCGCAGCGGAAGTCCGCCGGCGCGCCGCGAGCGAGGCGGTTTGGCACTGCGTCGTGATCGTGACATCGTTGTAGTAGTGGCTACGGTCGCGTCGTTCGAGATCGCGCACACGGCATACCTTGATGTCTCCGGCCATCCGGCCCGCCCGCTGCCGGTTTTCGCACGCGATCGCGACACGCTCCTGTCGCTGTATCGCGCGCTGGTGCTGACGCGCACCTTCGACGCGAAGGCGATCGCGCTGCAGCGCACCGGGCGGCTCGGCACCTACCCGTCGTGCCTCGGCCAGGAAGCGGTGGCGGTGGGACTCGGCGCCGCCATGTCGCCGGAGGACGTGCTGCTGCCCTACGCCCGCGAGCAGGGCGCCCAGTTCCTCCGCGGGGTCACGCCGACCGAGTTGTTCCTCTACTGGGGAGGCGACGAGCGGGGCAACGACTTCGGCGGTCCGCGCGAGGACTTCCCGATCTGCGTGCCGGTCGCGACCCAGGCCCCGCACGCCGTCGGCGTCGCCCTGGCGTTTCAGTTGCGGGGCGAGCCGCGGGTAGCGGTCTGCGTGTTGGGCGACGGCGGCACCTCGAAGGGCGACTTCTACGAGGCGCTGAACGTCGCGGGCGCCTGGCGGCTGCCCGCGGTGTTCGTCGTGACCAACAACCAGTGGGCCATCTCGCTGCCCCGCACCGCCCAGACGGCCGCGACCACGCTGGCCCAGAAGGCCATTGCCGCCGGGTTCTCGGGGGAGCAGGTCGACGGCAACGACGTCATCGCGGTGCGCGATGTCGTCCACCGCGCCGTGACGCGCGCTCGCGACGGCGCCGGTCCGCATCTGATCGAGGCCCTTACCTATCGGCTGTCGGACCACACCACCGCGGACAACGCCAGTCGCTACCGCGACGACGAATCGGTAGGCAGCCATTGGCGCGAGGACCCGATCGCGCGTCTGCGCGCCCACTTGACCGAAGCCCACGGCTGGACGAAGGACGACGAGGAAGCGACGCTCGCGTCGAGCGCGAACGTCGTCGAGCGCGCGGCCGAGGAGTACCTGGCCACGCCGCCCCAGCCGCCGGAGGCGGTCTTCGACTACCTGTACGAGCAACTCCCCGCCGATCTGGTCGGGCAGCGCACGGCCGCCACGGCCGCGCGGACCGCCGCGACGCTATCCGATGATGGCTGAGACGGATGGACTGACGATGGTGCAGGCGCTCAACGCGGCGCTTGCGCGCGCGATGTCGGAGGACGAGCGCGTGCTCGTGCTCGGTGAGGACGTCGGCATAGACGGCGGCGTCTTCCGGGTGACGGACGGTCTGCTCGATCGCTTCGGCGCCGACCGCGTGCGGGACACGCCGCTCGCCGAGACCACCATCGCGGGATTGTCGATCGGTGTCGCGGCGCAGGGGTTCCGGCCGGTCGCCGAGATCCAGTTCCTGGGGTTCGTCTACTCCGCGGTCGATCAGCTCGTCAGCCATGCGTCGCGGCTGCGATGGCGGACGCGGGGGCGGCTGACGTGCCCGCTGGTGGTCCGCGCGCCGTACGGCGGCGGCATTCGCGCCATCGAGCACCACTCCGAGAGCACGGAGGCGATGTTTGCCCACATTCCGGGGCTGCGCGTCGTGATTCCGTCCTCGCCGGCCCGCGCCTACGGGCTGCTGCTGGCGGCAATCCGCGATCCGGACCCGGTGCTCTTCCTCGAGCCGAAGCGGATCTACCGCGCGAGCAGGGAAGGGGTCCCCGACAGCGGCGCGGCCGCGCCGCTCGACACCTGTTTCCAGCTTCGCGACGGGGACGACCTGACGCTGGTGACCTGGGGGGCGATGATCGTGGAGACGCTGGCGGCCGCCGAGCAGCTCGCGGCGGAGGGCGTACGCACCGACGTGCTGGACGTCGCCACGCTGTCGCCGCTCGACATGACGACGATCCTGCGGTCGGTCGAGAAGACCGGGCGCTGCGTCATCGTGCACGAGGCGGCGCTGACCGGCGGTTTCGGCGCGGAGATCGCGGCGCGGCTGGCCGAGCACGGCCTGCTGTCGCTGCGGGCGCCGGTCAAGCGGGTCACGGGCTACGACACGGTGCCGCCCCTGCCGCGCCTGGAGCACCTCTACATGCCGTCTACCGAACGCGTGCTGTCCGCGGCGCGGGAGTTGCTGGCGTTCTCGTAGCAAAGGGGGCCAATGTCGGACGCAACGGCGATGGCGGTATTCACGCTTCCCGACCTCGGCGAAGGCCTTCACGAGGCCGAGATCGTCTCGTGGCACGTGACGGAGGGCGACCACGTGGTCACCGATCAACCGCTGGTGGCGGTCGAGACGGACAAGGCTGTGGTCGAGATCCCGTCGCCGCGGTCGGCGCGCGTCGTCAGGCTGCACGGCGGCACGGGCGACCGGGTGGCGGTGGGTGATCCGTTGGTCGAGTTCGAGTCTGCCGCCGCGGCGGCGGATACCGGGACGGTCGTCGGGACGATAGAGGCGACGGCAGCGACCGCCGAGACGTCGCGCGCTGCCGCGCCCGGGACCGGCGGCGGCAGGATGACCCCGGCCGTACGCGCCCTGGCCCGCAAGCTCGGCGTCGACACGGCGATGGTCCAGGGGACCGGACCGGGCGGCGCGATTACCACGAGTGATGTGGAACGCGCGGCGCAGGTGCTCGCCGCCGCGGCGCCCGCCGAGCCGTTGCGCGGCGCCCGCCGCGCGATGGCCGAGCGGATGGCGAAGGCCCACGCCGAGGTGGTGCCGGCCACGGTGACCGACGAGGCGGACGTGGAGGCGTGGCCGGCGGGCACGGACGTGACCCTGCGCCTCATCCGTGCCGTCGCGGCCGGCTGCTCGGCCGCACCCGCGCTCAACGCGTGGTTCGAGCCGGAGACGATGTCGCGCCGGCTGCACGAACGGATCGATCTCGGGATCGCGGTGGACCTGGACGACGACGGGCTGTTCGTCCCGGTGTTGCGGGACGTCGGCCGGCGCGGCGCCGTGGAGTTGAAGGACGGCCTCGAACGGCTCAAGGGAGATGTCCGTCAACGGACCATCCCGCTCGCCGAGCTGCGCGGGCAGACGATCACGCTGTCGAACTTCGGGACCGTCGGCGGGCAGCACGCCGAGCTGGTGGTGGTGCCGCCGCAGGTCGCCATACTCGGCGTCGGCCGGATGACGCGGCAGGTCGTCGCCGCCGCCGGCGAGCCTGCGGTCCACCGCGTGCTCCCCTTGTCGCTCACCTTCGATCACCGGGCCGTGACCGGCGCCGAGGCGGCGCGGTTTCTCCGCGCCGTGGTCGAGGATCTCGAGCGGGCGGGAACCCCTTGACATGCGGACGCTGTTGGCGTGTACCTGAACCGTACTGGAATCGAGCGCCGTCGCGGCGGTTGCCGGTCGATTGGGGAAGGGTAGTGACGAGACGAGGTGTCGCTTGGAGGCTGCCATGACTTTCCACTGGCGCATCGTCACAGCGGCCGCCGGTCTCTCGCTGTTGGCCGTGCCGGCGCAGGCGCAGTGGCGGCAGTGCGCCGACGGACTCGACGCGTTGCGCACGGCCGCCGCGGAAGCGAACGGAACCAGCGACACGATCGCGTCGCTGGAGAATGCGCTGATCGAGACCCGGGACGACCACTCGCGCTGCATGCAGGATCTCGACGTCTTCCGGATCGATCGCGAGACCAGTCCGATCCGGGAAGCCGTGCAGCGGGATGGGTGCAACCAGCAGGTGCAGACGTTCCGGACGACTGAGCGGCGGCTCGCTTCGGAGGTGGAACGGGCCGGCTCGGTCTTCCGCGCGCTGGCGGCGGCGGTGCAGGCCGTGGAGCTGAGCTGTCAGTACCCGCTCGCGGCCTATGCGCCGGCGGAGCCGCCGGCCGAGTCGCCGAGCCCCGCCTGCGAGCGCTTCCTCGGCAGCCGGCAGGGCGCGCCGTTAGAGTCGCTGCGCGTGCTCTGCACGGCGGAGATGTCCGCGGACGAGTGCGCGGCCTGCCTGGGCGGTTCCCGCTAACTCGACCATCGCGGGAAGCAGACGCACGTGAGACGCCGGTGGTCTCGTGGCGCCGTCAGCGGACCGTGATCGTCACGTCGTGTTCGGTGCTCAACAGATTGTCGTTGGCCTGAGCCCTGAGCACGTAGTCGCCGGGCGCGGTGAACGTTGCCTGCACCACCGCCTGCCCGTCCTCGACCGCGACGGTCGCGGCCGGATCGAAAGCCACGTTCGCGGGTCCCCGCCAGACGATCCACGACACCCGCAGGCCGCGGACGCGCGGTTCCTGCCGGCCCGTGCCACGCCGGTCCGGGACCGACGGGACGTTGCGCGGCGGTTCCGGATCGTCGGGATCGGGCTGCAGCGTCGGGGGATCGTTGGTGCCTCCCGTGCGGCGGGCCTCGCGCACGATCGGCAGGCCGTCGTCCGTCACCCGCGCGCTCAACGTCACCTGGCTCCGCACGGCGGCGGCGGGCGGCGCGTCGACCGTGATCGCCGGCGGCAGGTTTCTCGCCGCCTCCTCGCTGAGCCGGCGGCCGCCCGCAGAGCGCGCGGCCGTCTCCCACGTCGCCTCGAGCCAACCGACTGCCCGCAACGTCTGACCCTGCGTGGTGAGGTTCCACACCAGGCGCCGGTCGCCAAAGTCGCTCGGCACGCGAACGCTGAAGACCCTGCGATGGGCGCGTGGGTGGAAGAAGGTCGGCTGACCGGAGTCGAGCTCGCCCGGATCGAAGTGATTGTCCGGCCCGACCGGAACGTGGACTTCCTCGACGAAGTTGCGGTTGAAGTACCCGAAGTGCATCGTGAAGCTGCCGTCGGGGTTTCTCGACCAGCCCTCGAACACAGGCTGCACCGTCTGGCCCGTGCTGTACTTCAAGTTGTAAGGGGTCGGCTGGGCGTCCACGGCGGGCGGCGCGGCGAGCAGGAGGATGCCGAGCGGCACCGCTGTCAGAAGCCATCGGACGTTCATTGACATGGCATACCCTTCCTGCCGGGAAGTCTCCGCATGCAACGGGCCGCCTCCGGTAGTCCGCGGGTGAAGCCACACGCAGCGCCGAGAGCGGCGAGGCGTCCGCGTGCCGCGGGCCGGGCTCCGCCGGGCCGTCGCCCGGCAGAGCTCCCGCCGACTCGCTGCGCCTGGACTACCGATGCGCGGCTACTCGTCGTCGTTGTCGGTCGCCGCCTGGCGTCGCGCCTTGCGCGCCGCCAGCTCCTGCTCGTACTCCTCCTGGCTCAGATCGTACCAGCCGATCCAGGCGAAGCCCATCTCGTCGATCGTGCGGCCGCCGTTGCCGGTCCAGTTGTTCGGATCCGGATTGGCCCGGTTGGCCTCCGTGTTGTCGTGCCAACTGATGGTGTGCAGGATCGTGCCCGCCGGCACCAGCGGGGCGGCATCGTCCGTGTAGTTGTAGACGAGGTGCCAGTTGTAGTCGAAGTTCGCACAACTGACGACCTCGCTCGTGATCGGCGTCGTCGGATAGATCAACTCCAGGCACTGGTACTTGCCGAGGATATGCATGTGCGGCTGGAAGGCCGTGAGCTTCGCCGGGTACTTCAGCCGCTCGTAGCCGTCCTGGCGGACGACGGCGCCGGCCGGGATGTCCAGGTCGGTGTTGTGCCGGGCGAGCTGCTTCGACCAGCGGACGTACTTGGGCACCTCGCCTGCGGGATGAAACACGATGCCGAGCTCGATCCCGGCCTCCACGGGCTCGCCGATGGAGTGCAGGTGATAGCTGGCCCGCGCCTTCTTGTCCGCCGGCAGCAGCTTGCCCGAGTCGTCGGGATAGATCTCGGCGCCCTTGCCGGAGGCGTACTCCACCAGGAACACGCCCTGGTCCTGCGTGCCGTCGTTCGCCAGGTCGTCGTAGTCGTGGTCCACGGCATACGAAAGCGCGTGGTGTACAACCTGCCGTGACCGCTCGTCGACGGGCCGCGTCTGGATCGCCTTGATGTAGCGATCCTCCTCCAGGCCGAACGGGGCATAGAGCGAACCGAACAGGTCGGGTCCCTCGGCCGGCACCAGGTAGTCCGGGTAGCGAACCACCAGATCCGGCTCGCCGATCTGCCACTCGGACCAGTCCGGGAACTCGGGCATCTCCGGCAGGTCGGCCGGGTTGCCCATGGGTGCCCCTGCGTCCACCCAGGCCGCTATCGTGGCGATTTGTCGTCCTTCAGCGAGATGTCCTCTTTGAAGTCCTGGATGCCGATGTTCTTGTCGATGTGCCAGGGCGGCATCTCCCGCGCGACCACGCGGTTCCTGATCGACCGGGCCCAGGGCCGCACCTCGGCGTACGTCGTCAGCGCCATCGGCGCCATCTCGCCGGCCCGGTGGCAGACCACGCACGAGTCGTACAGGATCGGCGCGACGTCCCTGGTGAACGTGAAGTCGTTCGCCGCGCCGCTCTGTGCCGTTGCCGCGCCGGGCAGCATCGCCACCGCGATGATCCGAAGATGCCGATGCCGTCTCTCATTGGTTCCGCCCTCTTCCGACTGCTCCGGTTTCAATCCATGGACCGGCGAATGGGGCCTCTCGACCGC
This sequence comes from Vicinamibacterales bacterium, assembly GCA_964291605.2. Lineage (GTDB taxonomy): Bacteria > Acidobacteriota > Vicinamibacteria > Vicinamibacterales > UBA8438 > WTFV01. The sequence goes on from OZ219745.1 coordinate 977,533, forward strand.
CATCGCTGCCCGGCGACGGACAGTCTACTGGTCGGTCGCGCTCTGCTGCGCCGGCCACCCCTCCGATCGGATCGATCGTTCGCCGTGATTTCTTCTGGGCCCAGGGCCGCACCTTCGGCGTAGGGCTTTGCCGTCGTCAGCGCCATCGGCGCCATCTCGCCGGCCCGGTGGCAGACCACGCACGAGTCGTACAGGATCGGCGCGACCGTCCCTGGTGAAGCCGCGTTTGCGGTGAAGTCGTTCGCCACGGCGGGCCGCCGCGCAGGCGCCGCTCTGTGCCGTTCGCCGCGCCGGGCAGCATCGCCACCGCGGAGGGCGCGCTTTGCCGGCCGCCGCCCGACCTTCATCACGCTGCTCGGGCCGCTGACGCCGGGCAAACACCCCGCCCGAAGATGCCGACGTCGCTGTCGCCCGGCCGCCGCCGGGCTGCTCTTCCGTCTCTCATTGGTTCCGCCCTCTCCGACGGCAGCGGCGTGCCGGTGCGCCCAACTGCTGGCAAGCAGCCCGGTTTCAATCCATGGACCGGCGAATGGGGCAGCTCTCGACCGCCATCGCTGCCCGGCGACGGACAGTCTACTGGTCGGTCGCGCTCTGCTGCGCCGGCCACCTGGCCCCGTTCGTCGATCGGCCGACTGTGCGCCGTCGTCGCAGCATCGAAAGTGCATCCACTATGTGTTCGCCGTGATTTCCAACAGGAATCTCTCACACTACCACCTTGCCGCGGGGCGTTCAACTGGGAACACTTCCGGGAACGCCGTGCCGTTGAGCACCGGGACAAGTCGTCGCCGCCTGCTTGACGCCGCAGAGCGCGCGGCGCCGGCCAGTCGCCCGGGAACGGAATCGGTTGCATCGAGAGACCTCATGTGCTGGAGTTGACGCGCGACGCGAGCGAGCGCTCGCGCCACTCGGCTCGTGTCTTGGAGCTCTGGCGAGGAGGTACCGATGCGGCGGAAACATCAGGCGTGGATGGCGGCGTTCGTCGTCGCCTGCGGCATCGCGCTCGCACTCGGGCAGAGTGCGCTGGACGGTGCCGCCACGGCGCAGGACGGCATGCCGGGAGCCGAGCTTCAGGTCGACCCGTTCTGGCCGAAACCCTTGCCCAACAAGTGGCTGCTCGGCCACGTCATCGGCGTGGCGGTCGACTCGCGCGACCACATCTGGGTGCTGCACCGGCCCCGGTCGCTGACCGAGAGCGAGCGCGGCGCGGCGGCCGATCCGCCCACCTCGGAGTGCTGCGTGCCGGCGCCGGCGGTGATCGAGTTCGACCAGGAGGGCAACGTCGTCCAGGCCTGGGGCGGCCCCGGCGACGGCTACGAGTGGCCCAACGGCGAGCACGGCCTGTTCGTCGACCACATGGACAACGTCTGGATCGGCGGCAACGCCGACGGCGACGGCCAGGTCCTGAAGTTCTCCCGCGACGGCACGTTCCTGCTGCAGATCGGCAGCGCCGGCCCGCTCAGCGGCAGCCACGACACGACGCGGCTGGGCCGCGCGGCCGACATCGGGGTCGACCCCGAGGCCAACGAGGTCTACGTGGCCGACGGCTACGGCAACCGCCGCGTCATCGTCTTCGACGCCGACACCGGCGAGTACAAGCGGCACTGGGGCGCGTACGGCCGGCCCCCGGTGGATGGCGAGCTCGCGCCGTACGACCAGAACGCGGACCCGTCGCCCATCTTCGGCGACACGGTCCACTGCGTGCAGCTCTCCGACGAGGGGCTCGTCTACGTCTGCGACCGGATGAACCACCGCCTCCAGATCTTCCAGAAGGACGGCACGTTCGTCCGCGAAGGGTTCGTCGGCAAGGAGACCGCCGGCGCCTCGACGTGGGACATCGCCTTCTCGACCGACGCCGAGCAGACCTACATCTATAACGCCGACGGTGGCAACCACCTGCTCTGGACGGTGCGGCACTCCTCGCTGGAGACGCTCGGGACCACCGGGCGCCGCGGGCGGATGGCGGGCCAGTTCGAGTCGACGCACTCGGTGGCGGTCGACTCGCACGGCAACGTGTACGTCGGCGAGACGCTGAACGGCCGCCGCGTGCAGAAGTTCACGCCGGCCGGCATGTGACGGCGGGAGGAGTCGACCGATGCGCAAGTTCACGAGACCACCATTCGTCCTGATATCCGGTGCGGCCTTCTGCCTGTCGGTGGCGTCCTTCCCGGTGAGTGCATCGCCCGCTTCCGGCGCGCCTGCCGGTACGCCCGCGTCCGGGGCGCCGACGCAGTCGTCGCTGCCCGCGGACGTCAACGCCGAGTCGCGCAATCGGCTCTCCACCCCGGCGCCCGACCCGGCCGGCGGACCCGCCGCCGCAGCTGCCGCGATACGCGGTTCCGGAACGGGGTTGAACGCCCGCTGGGAGTCCCCGGTCGGCCGCCCTCTGCTGGAGCTCGCCATCCTGATCACCGCACGCGAGCACGACGCGCCCTTCGAGTGGTCGCTGCACGAGATGGAGGCGGTGGCGGTCGGACTGGACCCGGACGTCATCGACGTCGTGCGCAACCGTGAGAGTCTGTCCGGGCTCGGCGACCGCGATGCGGTCATCATCCAGGCGGGCCGCGAGATCTACGGCGAGCACCACCTCGGCGCGGAGACCTACCGGCGTGCGGTGGACCTCTTTGGCGAGGCCAACTTCGTCGACGTCGTCGACCTGATGGCGCGCTACGCCGGTACCGCGGGGCGGCTGGCCGCGTTCAACCAGCACATGCCGCCCGGCTGGCCGCAGTTCCTGCCGCTGCCGTTCACGCAGCCGGACGACGTGGACCCGCAGTCGCGCAGCCGCCTGCCGTCGCTGCCCGCCCCGGCCCAGACGCTACGTTCCACCCCCAGCCTCTACGGCCGGACCCTCTCGCCGCAGGGGACGGGACCCGGACAGATTCGCGGCCACGGCGCGGGGCGCGAGTCGCTGGAGGCGAACGTGGCGCGTCCGCTGCTCGATCTGGCGATCCTGGTCACCGCCCGGGCGTACGACGACCAGTACACGTGGACCCTCACCGAGCCCATGGCCGTGGAGAACGGTCTGGACTCCGCGGTCATCGACGTCATTCGTGACGGAGGACCGGTCGCGGGACTGGGAGAGAAAGAGGCAGCGCTCATCGAGTTCGGCCGCCAGCTCTTCGGCCCCCACATGGTGACTTCGGAGGCCTACGCGAGCGCCCTGGAGGCCGTCGGTGGGTCGACCAACCTGGTCGATCTGGTGGACCTGATGGCGCAGCACGTCTCCGGCGCCGTCCTGCTGATCGCGTTCGACCAGCATCTGCCGGAAGGGGTGGAGCCGCTGCTGCCGATGCGGTAGAGGAAGTAAGGCGGGTTCACAAAGAGACCGTTCGGTGCGGCGGCCGTTCCCACGAGTACGTACCCCAAGTGCGCGCGGACGGCGCCCACTCCGGTCGTGACCTACTCTGTCCCACGCGTGTAGTAGTCTTCCGCGAAGACCGATGCCGAGAGGAACAGAAGTCCCGATCACGCCGGGAGTGCTGAGCTGGGCCGTTGAGGAGTCGGGCTACACCGACGAGCAGCTCGCGGCTCACATCGGCGTGTCGTTGGACGACTTGGCGAGCTGGAAGCGCGGCGACACGAGGCCGACGCTGACTCCGTTGAAGAAGCTCGCGACGAAGTTGCATCGCCAGTTCGCGACGTTTCTTCTGCCTGCTCCTCCGAAGCGAGGGGCGCTTCGGGTTCAGTTCAGATCGATCGGGTCACAACCCCCGCGAGAGCTGTCGCCGATGGAGCGAAGGTTCCTCCGGAGGGCGCGTCGCCAACAGGAAATCATCGGCTGGCTGTCCCAGGAACTCAACGAGCCGGCGCCGCGCCTTCCCCGCCATTCACCGTCTGACTCTCCGACCAAGGCTGGGGCCGTCATGCGGGACCGACTGAATATCGAGTTCAGCCAGCAGGCGAACTGGACGTCACCATCTCGCGCATTCGATCACTGGCGTGAGGCCGTCGGTGACATCGGAGTCACGGTATTCGTCTACTCGCTGGGCCGAGACTCCTGCAACGGCTTCTCCCTCTGGCACGAGCGCGCGCCAGTCATCGTTGTCAGCTCTGCATGGCGTGAAGAGGCCCGCATTTTCACGTTGTTCCACGAGCTGGGCCACCTCCTTCTCCGTGGCAGTTCAGCGTGCCTGGAGCGCGTTGGACGACTGAGGAACGACCCGATCGAGCGCTGGTGCGAGCAGTTTTCTGCCGCAGTGCTCCTGCCCGCCGGGGCTATCGACGAGATCCTGCAGAGGATCGGGTCGGTCGGCCGCGTCCGCGAACTTGGCGTCGCGCGCACAGTCGCCAGGAGGGCGCGCATCAGCCTACGGGCAGCAACGCTACGCCTCATAGAACTCGGCCGCGCCAGTTGGGAGCTCTACGACGACATCCCGCCCGTCACCGACAGGAAGCCTGAAGGGGGAGGTGGAGGCGGCGGGCGAAATCGCCTCGCCATCAAGGAGGATGAATTCGGCTCCAGGGCCGCGCGTGTCTTCGTGGACGCCGTACGCAATGACCTCCTCAGCCGATCTCAAGCTGTCGAGTACTTGGACATCCCCGACGCGGCATTCGACGATCTCGCCAGTTCGTTGTCATCGGCGCGCTGATGACCACCAGTCAGGTAGTCTGGGTGATCGACACCTCGTCGATCATCGAGGTGAGACGCTCGACGCAGAAGCGCCACCGGGAGCAGATCTTCCGGAAGATGACGGAGCTGGTCACAGAAGGGCGACTCGCGTATCCGACCCAGGTCGTCGCGGAGTTGGAACGTTCCGCTCAACCGAAGTCGCCGGATCCTCAGTTTGTCTGGGCCAAGCAGAATGCTTCGACAGCACACGGCAACGGCGGTTGCTCGTTGGATGACGTGAGAGAGGTCTTGGCTGAAGTTTCCGAGGTTCTCGATCCCAACAAGGACGCCGGTCCGGACGAGGCCGATCCCTACGTACTCGCAATCGCGCAGAAGCTTCGGGGGGATGGAACCGATGCCCGCGTCGTCACCGAGGAACGGAGGGATACGGATAGCAAGATGTCGATGAATACAGCCGCAGGCATCCTCGGCATCCCATCCGTTCCATTGACAGCCTTCCTGAAGGTCGAGAAGATCGTCCCTGGGTAGGGGGTATCAGTCGTTTGCCCGTCTCTTCGAGTTTGTTTCATACAGCTCCTGCGTAACCGGTCCACGGAAAAGTTCCTCGTTGAGGAACTGCAGAAGTCTCTTCGCCTCGCTCCTTTCGGCAGGAAAAACAATTCTATCGCCTTCGATCTGAACCACAACAGGATATCCGTTGGACCGAGCCCGAATTTCTTCCGCGGTAAAGTCGTCAAGGACACGCGAGTCCCTAAGCATGGCAAACCGTTTTCGAAACCACTCATTGGGGTCCAAAGCGATCGCATCTGTGTTCTCTGGGAGGATGCGGTCATGAGTCAGGACCTCTCTGATTTCCTCCTCCGATGCTTCCTTATAGAAGTCAGACAGTGGCAAGAATGTGTTCGTTGTGCGAAAACTGCGAAACAAGAGCTTGCTGTCGGCGGGAAGATACACGGCGGTCAACCCATGGTCAAGCGTCAAGCCCGGTCGTTCCGCGCTCTCGTAGGTGTCTCGTCGAAGAAACAAGAAGTGTCCGGGTCGGATAACTCTGGATCGTGTAAAATTCTGGAAAAGCACCAGCTCCTCGCCGTGTGTGTCTTGCGCGAACGCAACGATTCCAGCGATGGAGCCGAGCGCCTCTTCGTTATCGTTGACCGTATCAAGATCGGGTACCGTTTCGCTATCTTCGTCGGCCAACCAGGGCGGCAGCTCGTAGTCGGCCAAAGCAAAGCACTCTTGGCCTTCAGGTCGATACCCAATATCGAAATCGATTTCCTGCAACCCCTCCATGAAATCGGCCAATTGTTCTTCCCAGCCTTCTGCAAGGGTGTCCTGCAGCAATTGATGCAGAGGGATCTGCAGTAGTCGACGTTGGACCCCTTGCTTGACAATTGCTGCAAGTTGAAAACTATCAAGCATCCGCTTCCTCCCTGTGCAGATAGACCCCGTAGGCGAGTCGTACCGTATCGATACTCCGATCTGGTCGCCTCAGATCAACCTTGCTGATCGTCTTCGTTTAGCGGGTCCGGGCAAGAAAATCGGCATGTTGGGGTAAAGGTCTTGATGCCCGGTGCCGATACACGAGAGGCGTGGGCCTGCTTCGCCGCATCCGCGCCATTCTGGACAAGGCCTCGCCGGAGCGGGACCCCCGGGACGTTGTCATCGAGCAACAAGACCGTGAGATCGAGCGGCTGCGTGACGATCTGGCGCGCCGCAAGGGCGTGCACCGCGATAACGACCGCCTGCGGCGCCACAACGATGGCTTGCAGCGTCAGAACGACCGCCTGCGGCGCGAGAACGAGCACCTGAAACAGCAGTTGGCGACCGAGCGCCGCGCGGGACGCCGGCAAGCGGCACCCTTCGCCAAGAAGCGGCCGCAGGGTCGCGGCAAACGTGCCGGCCGGCGGCCCGGTACGCGCTATGGCCGGCAGGGACGCCGCCCGTGCCCGGCGCACGTCGACGAGGCGTTGGCGGCGCCGGTGCCGACGAGGTGTCCGGACTGCGGCGGCACGGTCGACGTGACCGGCGCGGCGGAGCAGTATCAGGAAGACCTGCCCCCGGTGCGCCCGCTGGTGCGCCGCTTCGACATCGAGGTCGGCCACTGCTCGCAGTGTCGGCGGCGTATCCAGGGCCGCCACCCGCTGCAGACCTCCGACGCGTTGGGGGCGGCCCGCGCACAGCTCGGCCCCGGTGTGGTCGCGCTGGTCGTCGACTTGCACACGCGCGGCGGCCTGCCGCTGGCCAAGGTCGCCGACCTGCTGCAGACCCGCTTCGGCCTGCAGGTGACGCCGGGAGGCCTCGCGCATCTGCTGCATCGTGCGGCCCGCGACGCGCGGCCGGCCTATGAGGAGTTGCGCGAGCAGGTACGCAACGCGCCCGTGGTCACGGTCGATGAAACCGGTTGGCGCGTCGACGGCATCGGCCACTGGTTGTGGGCCGCCGTCACCCCGACGACGACCGTCTACGCCATCTGCGCGGGCCGCGGATTCGACGACGCCCAAAGGGTCCTCGGAGCCGACTTCGACGGCGTGCTCGTGCGCGACGGCTGGGTGGTCTACCGCAGCTACACCCACGGCGAGCACCAAACTTGTCTGCAGCATCTGCTACGACGCTGTGAGGAGCTGCTCGAGGATCAGCCCCACTGCGGATGGGCCGGCCAGGTGCAGGACACCTTGCAGGCAGCCCTCGCGCTGCGCGACCGGCGCAACGCCGGTGGAATCAGCGACCACGGCCTGGCCACCGCCCGCGGCCGACTGCTCGCCCAGAGCAGCCGGCTGATCGACAACCCGCCGCCGCACGACGACGCCGAGCGCTTCGCCGCCCACCTGGCCAGCGAATTCGGCGCCCTCTTCACCTTCCTGTGGGACCCGTCGGTCGACGCCACCAACTGGCGCGCCGAACAAGCCATTCGGCCCGCCGTCGTCATCCGCAAGGTCTGCGGCGGCAACCGCACCCGAAAGGGCGCCGACACCCAGCAGGTCCTCGCCAGCGTCGTACGCACCGCACGACAACGCAACGTCGACCTGCCGGCGCTGTTCGCCACGATGTTGCGCGCCCCCGAGCCCATCGTCCCCGACGTATTCGGCCTGCCGCCGCCGTCCGCGTCCCCTGCAGCACCGCAACGAGCGCATTGACGGGCGACCGACCCGCGGCTGACTGCCGCGCCGGGTGAAATGCCGAGACGCTGCCCCTCCAACAGGCGCAACAGTCCGATGTCTGGGTCGCGTGCTTCCAACCCCCGGCTGGCCTCCGCAGCCAGCAGACTCTACTCTCCATGCCCCAGGCAGCCGACGCACGTACTCCGTCCTCGGCGTTCGGCTGCGGCGGGGGTAACAGCGCAGCCACCACGGACTCCCGCGCACGACGCGACGCCAGCCAAAGGAAGCCTCCGCGTCGCCCGACCTTTGACGCTCCAGGCCTATTCCATGCCCGTGTCTATTGACGAATCACCCCGTAAACGAAGACTGCTGATCAGGAGACAAGAAACGCCGCGACGATTCTTGACGCCATAGAATCGATAACAGAACAGCAGACGCATCACTGGGTTGAAATGAAACGCGCCAGTAGTAGCAATCGCTGCTGTGATGATCGACAACACGAAGACACTTGTGAGCCACTCGCTGGCAAAGGTTGACCCGCGAACAAAGGGCAATAAGTATATGAACAAGAATGTGAGCAGCTCTTGTTCCTTATTCTCAAACTCCCTAATATACAGCAGGTGCCTTTGGGCGTTTTCTTGCGCATATCGCAATAGGGCCTTGCACAAACCTGCCAGGAACAAGGCAGCCAATGCCAACCAGTACGACGTCGTCCAAGGCCCGCCGCGCTCGAGCTGGTTCACCGCCAACGTGAGCAAGACGGGGGACAGGGAAGTCAACACGAGCAGACACTTGGCTGCGATGTTCAGCATGGAACTCGCCGCAGATTTCTCACGCCGAACTTCGCCGAACCAGTCATCTTCGCAAGTGACCGGCGACAGCCCGCTGGATCAGCTGCATCATGATGGCTTGTGTCGCGAAGCAGTTGGTCAAACGGCACCTCGAGAGCGGAACTTCGTTTGCCTTCCAGTGCGGTCATTTCGGCGAAGCCGGCGGTCGTGAGCCCACGAGAGGGCTCAGAGCAACCAGTGTACAGTACTCTCTTGACACTTCGCGGCGTCCGGGCCGGCCGTTGACGTCGTAGCAGTTGGAGATCGGAGATCCGGGAGGGACGAGCGTACGGCGGAGGTCTCGTGGTTGACGTTGAACGTGCGGCGGTCGTACCCTGGGCCTCCTGCGACCATGGCATCGAACGGATTCGGCGAGACAACGCTGATGGACATTCCGTCAATCCGAAAGATGGACCTGCGGTCCGAAACGGCGTACCGCTGTTTCCGGCGGCGTCGCGTTCCGGAGACGACCCAGGAGCGCCGGGCGTCGACCTCGTGAATCGACTCCGTGGCCAAGAGCCGACACCCGGGCGTGCGCCGGGCAAATGAAGTCTAAGGGTGAAGGTGGCGGGGCGGGAGTAGCTGCCGATGCCGTAAGGCAGAAAAGAACATCGGGGGCGCCGGGGTAGCCCCGATGCCACCGACCTTGACGATTTCCGTCAGCCGGAAGTTCCGGCTGTGGTACGGGTAGCTCAACCGCGTGCGGTCGATGTCGAGCAGGTGCAGCATCGTGACGTGCAGGTCGTGGATGTGCACCGGTCCTTGACGATGTTGAACGCAAAGTCGTCGGTCTCGCCATGGGTGGTGCCCGCCTTGCTCCCGCCGCCCGCCATCCAGATGGTGAACGCCCGCGGATGGTAGTGGCGGCCGTTGATCTCCTCGGTGAGCCGGCGCTGGCAAACACGGTGCGGCCGGCCTCGCCGCCTCGGATGAACCAGCGTGTCGTCCAGCACTTGCCCGTCGGCAGGCATGCGCTTCAAGTTCCCGCGGGAAGAACAGCGTTCGGTGCGCGCCGTCGCAACGTCAGACGCACGTAGTCCTCGGTCGCCTCGAACTCGGGGTCGACGCCGTTGTGCGCCCGCATCGAAGGAATGATCTTGTTGCGGACACCCATGCCGCGCGCGTCGGAATAGCGGTAGTCGCGCAATGTCTCCGAGATGAGCAGATTGCGGGGCACGCGCTGGCCGGCAATCATCTTCTCGATGGTCATGCCGTTTTGCAGTGCGCCGGGGCTCGTGATCTCGAGCCGGTCCCCGTAGCGAATTACCTCGATGTCCTCGTACCGTGTCCAGTCCCGATGCGTCAGCGCGTTGACGATACCCTCGCGAAGCGCGTCCAGCGGATAGTGCCAGCGCCGTTCACGGCGCAGGGACTCGTCCACGTTGCCGGCTTCCTCGGATACGAAGGGCCGCATCGCGTCGGCGAGACGTTCGATGAGGCCCTTGTCCACCCGTTCGCGGCCCCCGGACAGCACGCGCCAGAGATCGACGAGCGGCCCTTCGATCACTTGGTCGTCGAGGGCTTCGTAGGTCTTGTCGGTTCCGTCGAAGCAGATCCAGCGGACGCCGGCATGACGCAGCAGGCGTCGGGGCCGGTATCCGAACAGGACCAGTCCGGCAATCGTGCAGGCGGGCGGTCCGCCCTCCCGCTCGACCATGAATCCCAGCGCGCACAACCGAGCGTGCCATGCGTCGTCGGTCGTTGGCGCCTCGCTGTCGCCGACGATAGCAACGAGGTAGTCCGCCAGCCGTTCGCGGCTCAGATCGCGCAGTCCGCTGCCGGAGACCGGCAACAACTCGGTGTGGACCAGTCCGCCGGCAGCGAAGAGCCGCGCCTGTTGCTCGCGAGATGCCAGCCTCGACGTGCTGCCGACACGAACGTAGATGTCCTCCCGGCCGCGATGCCGGACGACGTAGGGCTTGGTCGCGCCCTGCGTCACGGTGATGACGGCGACGCGTCGCGCATCGTCGATCGGGACTTCTTCGTAGAAGGGCAGGATCATGGGGTGGACCATCTGCCCGAACACGGTATCCATCACCCAGCGTTCGAGATCGCCGCGCCGGATGCCGGTGACGACGCCGTCGTCCTCCACCCCAAGCAGGAGGCGCCCGCCCTGGAAGTTGGCCAGGGCCACGACTTCCCTGGCGAGCTGCTCCGGGCGGAGATCGTCCCGCTTGAACTCCAGTCCGGAGTTCTCGCCGCCAGCGATCAGTGCGAGGAGATCCGACCGTTTCCCCGTCCCGGCCGGTCGGCGAATTCTGGTCACGAACTCGCCCGCGGCCTCGAACTCCGGTTCCTGTAAACCGGCATCCAGGCATCGGCGGATAATGTCCAGCGTACCGGTCCCCATCTGCTCGATGTACTTGACCAGGTACATGGCGCGCGCCAGCAGCGGGTTGCCCGGAATCGACTCGTGCGGCACGCGCAACTTCTCGATAGTGAGCGGCGGCGGTAGACGGCCGGGGTTCCAGACCTCCAGCCGGTCGGCGAACAGCATGATCTGGACGCTGCCGCCGCTCGTATAGTCCCGATGCGCTACGGCATTGACGATGGCTTCGGTGATGACCTCCTTCGGAATCTCGTACGCCACGGGCGCCTGAATGCTCTCCGCCCGGGTGCCCACCGACAATGCGATCTTGCTGAGCACGAAGTCCACCGCATGATCCACCAGCTCGAACACGGTGCCGGTGTACACCTGGTGGGATGGGATTGGCTTGGCCACCTGAGTTCCGTGAAAGTGGGCGCACTTGATTTGGGAAGAGACGAGAAAGCGCTGCGGAGCCTTCCCGAACAGGAGAATCGCCGCGTTCGTTGGTTGCCCCTTGTTCAGCAGGTTCAGGTGCTCCAGCAACGCTTCCGGCGTCGCATCTTCGGATAGCGGGAAGTGCCGCGCCCGGCGCGCAGTGCCGACGAACCGCATCATGCGCTTGGGGTCCAGATCGTCGAATCCGGCGTTCGTGCACGCGGCGGCGTCGAAAGGCTCCCAGCGGAGCAGTTCCTGTGCCCCCAGGTACTCCACTAGCGAGGCATACAGTGCCGCCGCCAGGTCTTCCATCCCACCGAAGCGCGCGCGGATCAGTCCCGCCTGCGCCTTGCGGATGAGCGCCTGCATCTTCGGATGGCGGCTGGTGCCGCCGGCCGCCTTCAGGAAGATCAGACGCTGCTTGCCCAGCGCCGTCGCGTGGTCGAATTCCCGCTCGGTGGGAGAGATCCCTTCCTCGTCCTCCGTTCCGTACTCGTCTCCGAACAACCCCACGTAGAGTTCACACCGCTCGACCTCGTCGAGGTAGACATCGTCAGGACGGCGATCCGTCGCCGGCACATCCTCGAACAGGAACGGGTCGAAGAACCGCCGCATCAGCGGATCGCCCCGCAGGTAGTCGCGCAACGCGGCGCGCTCCTCGGCGAACTCACGTTGGACGCTGCTGATGAAGATGCCGAGCGGCTTCATGGCTTGCTCTGCGCGCTGATTATCAGCGGTCCCACGCGGGCCGTTCAAGGTGGCAGCGGGAAAGGAACACCGCGAGCGAGAATCGTGACCCCGGCACTCGGCACGGGCGGGCGACCGGCTTGAACAGGGCAGGGAAGAAACGAACGGCGGCACCGGGGGAGTCCCCGATGCCGCCGTCCTTGAAGCAGCCGTCGCGCTTCGGCTACGCCACGACGCCGTTGACGATCTCCCCGTGGACGTCCGTCAGCCGGAAGTTCCGGCCCTGGTACGGGTAGGTCAGCCGCGTGTGGTCGATGCCGAGCAGGTGCAGCATCGTAGCGTGCAGGTCGTGGATGTGCACCGGGTCCTTCACGATGTTGAAGGCGAAGTCGTCGGTCTCGCCGTAGGTCGTGCCCGGCTTGCTCCCGCCGCCCGCCATCCAGATGGTGAACGCCCGCGGATGGTGGTCGCGACCGTAGGTCTCCTCGGTGAGCCGGCCCTGGCAGAACACGGTGCGACCGAACTCGCCGCCCCAGACGACGAGCGTGTCGTCCAGCATCCCGCGTTCCTTCAGGTCCTGGATCAACGCCGCCTGCGGCTGGTCGACGTCCTTGGCCTGGGTCTCGATCCGCCGCGGGAGCTGGGTGTGCATGTCCCAACCGCGGTGGAAGACCTCGACGAAGCGCACGTCGCGCTCCGCCAGCCGCCGGGCCAGCAGGCAGTTGGCCGCGAAGGTCCCGGGCGTCTTCGAGTCGGGCCCGTAGCGCTCGAAGGTCGACTCCGGCTCGTCCGACAGGTCGGTCAGCTCCGGCACGGAGGCCTGCATGCGGTAGGCCATCTCGTACTGGGAGATGCGCGTGGCCGTCTCCGGATCGCCGAACTCCTCCTCGTCCTGCCGGTTGAGCTTGCCCAACGCGTCGAGGAAGCGGCGCCGCGCGCTGCGGTCGACGCCGGCGGGATTCGACAGGTACAGGACCGGATCGCCGGTGGAGAGGAACTTGACTCCTTGGTACTCGGAGGGCAGGAATCCGCTGCCCCACAGCCGGTCGTACACCTGGTTGCCGCCGCGGCTCGAGACCATGACGACGAAGGTGGGCAGGTCCTGGTTCATGCTGCCGAGGCCGTACGACAGCCAGGCGCCGACGCTGGGCCGGCCCGCCAACTGGGCGCCGGTCTGGAAGAACGTCATGCCCGGGTCGTGGTTGATCGCCTCGGTGTGCATCGTCTTGATGAAGCAGAGCTCATCGGCCACCTTGGCGGTATGCGGCATCAGCTCGCTGATCCACGCCCCCGACTGGCCGTGCCGGGCGAACTGGAACTTGGACGGGACGATGGGGAAGCCCGCCTGCGACGCCGTCATCGGGGTCAGGCGCTGTCCCTGGCGGACCGAGTCCGGCAGGTCGGTGCCGTACAGCTCCGCCAGCTTCGGCTTGTAGTCCCACAACTCGTGCTGCGACGGCGCGCCGCCCTGGAACAGGTAGATGACGCGCTTGGCCTTGGGCGCGAAGTGGGGCAGCCCCGGCAGCCCGCCGACCGCCTCGGGAGCGGCCGCCCGGGCCAGCAGGTCCTCGCGGAAGAGCGTCGCCAGCGCGGCCGCGCCGAGCCCGGTGCTCGAGCGCTTCAGAAACCGCCGGCGAGAGAGCAGCGTCTGCATGTCGGTTTGCGGTTTCATCGGTCAGTCCTTTGTGATGGTCCGGTCGAGGTTCAGAATCATGCTGGCCACCATCTGGTAGGAAGCCAGCTCCGCGACGTCCATCGTCTCGTCGCGGGGCGTCTCTCCCACGTCGACGAACTCGAGCGCCGCATCCCGATCGGCCTGGTAATCGTCCAGGAAGTCGTCGAAGGTCTCGCGCAGGACCGCCGAGGCGTCCGGCGAAGGCCGATGCCCCGTCGCCAAACGGTAGGCGTAGGCGATCCGCTCGTCCGGCGTCGTGCCGCCCTCGGCGAGCATCCGTTCGCCCAGCCTGCGCGCCGCCTCCACGTAGGTGACGTCGTTCATCAGGTTCAGGGCCTGCAGCGGCGTGTTCGTCCGGCTGAGGCGGACGATGCAGGTCTCGCGCGTCGAGGAATCGAACGCCAGCATCGACGGCGGCGCGAGCGTCCGCTTCCAGAAGGTGTACAGGCTGCGGCGGTACAGGTCGTCTCCCGTGGACTGCCTGTACTCCTGGCTGCTCTGCTCCTCCCACAGGCCCTCGGGCTGGTACGGCCTGACCGACGGTCCGCCGAGCCTGGGGGCGAGCAGATCGGCGATCGACAGCGCCTGGTCGCGGACCATCTGCGCCGTCATGCGCTGGCGCGGTCCACGCGCCAGGAGCCGGTTCTCCGGGTCCTCCTCGATCGCCTCAGGCGTCAGATTCGACGCCTGGCGGTAGGTCGAGCTGGTCACGATGGCCCGTTGCAACGCCTTGACGTCCCAGCCGGAATCGATGAAGGTCGTCGCCAGCCAGTCGAGCAGCTCGGGGTGGCTGGGGTACTCCCCCTGCAGCCCGAAGTTCTCGGACGTCTTTACCAGGCCGGTCCCGAAGTACATCTGCCAGAAGCGGTTCACGGCCACGCGGGCGGTGAGCGGGTGGTCGGGCTGGACGAGCCAGCGGGCGAAACCCAGACGGTCGTTCGTCGCATCGTCCGGCATCGGCGGCAGCACCGCGGGCACGCCGGGATCCACCCGCTCGCCCGGCACGTCGTAGGCGCCGCGGATCAGCCGGAACGTGTCGCGCCGGGGCTCCATCTCCTCCATCACCATGACGGTGGGGAAGCTGTCCCAGAGCGCCGCGCGCTCGCGCTCCATGTCCTTGACGTTCTGCCACGCCTCCCGCACCTCCGGTACGGCGTACTGGTCGAGGAAGGCGAGCCGCAGCTTCTCGGCCTGCCCGGCCGTCCGGCTGGCCGGCGCGATGCGGGCGATCTCGGTCAGCGTCTCCCCGGTCGCCACGACGGCCGCCTGCTCGGCCGTCAGGGCCTCCATGTAGATGCGGACGTCATCGATCATGCCCTGGAAGCGGGGCCTCGAATCGGTGGCGCCGGAGTTCTCCGGAGCCGACCCGCTGGCCCCGATGCGCAGCGGCTCGCGCGTCCGCATCGGGTTGTTGATCCCGTCGAGCAGCGGGTTGATCTCCCGCGATTCGCCGTTGACGTAGATCCGGAAGCTCTCGGGCACCCGCAGCCCGTCGTAGGTCACCAGCACGTGCTGCCACTCGTTCAGCGGCAGCGTGTCCACGGACTCGATCCGCAGCCCGTCGTCCGCGTAGCGCTGCGACAGGTTGACCTGCAGCTTGCCTTCCAGCAGATACAGGCCCCACCCCTGCTCGCCCTGGTCGCCGGCCAGGGCGCGCGACACGATCACGCCGTCCTCGGCCGTGGGATAGATCCAGGCGGCCAGGGTGAACGGCTCGGCGTAGGTGAAGTTCGCGATGTCGCCGGCGTTGATGAACCGCTTGCCGTCGAAGCTCATCGCCTCGCCCACCCGGCCGGGGGCGAAGCGCGGCAGGCCGTCCTCCAGCGTCACGTTGATCGGAAACTTGTAGCTCACCGGCGCCCGGGGGGTCCGCAGGTGGGAGGTCACTCCCTGGTGCGGGATCACCGACTCGCCGCTGTAGGTGCCGCCGATGTCGCCGTCGAGCGGATGATGGACCAGGAGCTTGTCGCGCAGGACCCAGTCGACCGGCCAGGCGCCCGCCAGCGAGCTCTCCCACTCGGCCCGCGCGTCGGCCGACTCGGCCTCGAGGCTCGCGAACGTCTCGCGGGCAGCGTCGAGCCTCTCGTCGAGCTCGGCCAGCTTGGCGAAGTCCCCCTCGGTCGGCGCGGTGACGAGCGGCGGCGAGTTGAAGTACTTGAACGCCTTCGCGCCGAGCCCGCGCAGGTTGCCGCGCTCGGGGATGTTGTTGAAGTAGGCGTAGATCTCGTAGAACTCCTTCTGCGAGATCGGGTCGAACTTGTGGTCGTGGCAGCGCGCGCACCCCAGCGTCAGACCCATCCACACCGTGCCCGTCGTCGACACGCGATCGACCACGTTCTCGACCAGGAACTCCTCGGGGACGATGCCCCCCTCGCCGTTCTGGCCGTGGTTGCGGTTGAAGGCGGTGGCGATTCGCTGCTCGAGCGTGGCGTCGGGGAGCATGTCGCCGGCGATCTGCTCGATGGTGAACTGATCGAACGGCATGTTGTCGTTGTAGGCGTTGATCACCCAGTCGCGGTAGCGCCACATCTGCCGCGGGGCGTCGGTCTGATAGCCGCTGGAGTCGGCGTAGCGGGCGCCGTCGAGCCACTCGGTGGCCATCCGCTCGCCGTATCCCTCCGACTCGAGCATGCGGTCGACGTGCCGCTCGAAGGCGTCGGGCGAGTCGTCGCTGAGGACGGCGGCGATATCGCCGTCCGTCGGCGGCAGCCCGGTCAGATCGAACGTGACGCGGCGGAGGAGCGTGAGCATGTCGGCCTCGGGAGACGGTTCCCTGCCTTCCTGCTCCAGCCGGGCCTTGACGAAGTTGTCGATCGGGTTGCGGACCCACTCGGCGCCGGCCACCGGCGGCACCGACTGCCGCTCCGGCGGGATGAACGCCCAGTGCGACTGCCACTCGGCGCCCTGATCGATCCACAGCCGCAGGGTCTCGATCTCGCCCGGGTCGAGGGCGTCCTCGTCGGTGCCGGGCATGACCGGGGTGTTCAGGCCGAGGCGGTAGGGCATTCGCACCCGGGCGTCTTCGGCGCTCACCCGGTGGATCAGCAGGCTCTCGTCGGCGTTGCCGGGCGTGATGACCGGCCCGCCGAACTCGCCGCGATCCGAGAAGGGCCCTTCCGCCACGTCCAGGCGCAGGCCGCGCTGGCGCGCTTCGGCGTCCGGCCCGTGGCAGGTGAAGCAGTTCTCGGAGAGGATCGGCCGGACCTCGCGGGCGAAGTCCACGGTCCGCTCGGGTATCGCCGGCACGTCCGCGTCGGCCAGCGCGGTTCCCATTTCCGCGCCGCCGTCGATCCACTCGCGGACGAGATCGATCTGCTCGTCGCTCAGCGACATGCCGGCCGGCGGCATCTTCCGGATCGGATCCTCGGTGGTCAGCCGCTCGTACAGCACGCTGGCCTCCGCGTCGCCCGGCACGACGACCCGATCGAGGAACTCGTCGGTGTCGAACCGCAGGTCGGCCTGCCGGATGGCGTCGTTGGGCCCGTGGCACAGCAGGCACGACTCGGCGAGAATCGGCCGGATGTCACGGTGGAACTCGAGCGGCTGCGCCGGCTCCTGGGCCGACGCGGTCGCGACGCCGCCGGAGAGGTACCCGCCGAGCCCGACCGCGAGCACGACGAGCGGGGTCAGAGCGCCGAATCGTGTCTTCCTCATGGGCATTCCCTCAAAAAAGGCATGGTATGACTCCGGCCCGTGCTGTGCAAGAAAAACTCGTCGAGTAGTGGCCCCGCCGCGTCTCCTGCCGCCGATCGCGATGCCGAACGGCTCCACGCGTTCCGTTTGTCGGCCACCGCTGGCGGACGGCGCCTATTTGTGCGCCACTTGCCGCCGTATATGGCGTGCAAGCGCCGATCGTGCGCCGTTGGTGGCGCACGGCTCAGCTCCCGAAAACATCTCGGCCCTCCGCGATGTTCACCACGTCGCGTACGGCGAGGACGGCGGCGCGGCTGCCGCGGGCCTCCCTCAGAGTCGTCAGGATCTCGCCCTCGCGCAACGCGTGCAGAAGCCGTTGCGCCGGACGTTGCGGTATGCCTGCCGCGGCCGCGAAGTCGCTGCTCCGGAAGATGGGGCGCTCGAAGATCCAGTCCAGGGCGTGTACGGCGTACGGCGACCGGGTCAGCGCCGCCACGCACTGCTTCAGTCGCGAGTGCAGGTCGACGATGTCCATCGCCTTCTTCAGATTGTCCTCCGCCTGTGCGCGCAGGGCGCGCAGGAAAAAGCGGCACCAGCCCGTCCAGTCGTCGTCTCGCGAGACCGCGAGCAATCCCCCGTAGTAGGCGTCGCGGTGAGCCTCGAAGTAGGCGCTGATGTAGAACATCGGTCGTCTGATGAGGCCGTGTTGCCACAGAAACAGCGGCACGACCATCCGTCCCAGGCGGCCGTTGCCGTCCAGAAACGGATGCAGGGCCTCGAACTCGGCGTGCAGGCTGGCGAGCTGCACCAGCCGATCCGGCGCGTCCTCGTGGATGTAGCGTTCCCAGGCGCTCATTCCGTCCGGAAGCCGGTCTGCAGCTATCGGGACATAGGTGGCATCGGCCATGCTGCAGCCCGGCGGTCCGATCCAGTTCGGGATCCGGCGATACTCTCCGGGCGACTTGCCCTCGCCCCGCACGCCGGACAACAGCAGCCGATGCGCCTCACGGACGACCCGCTGCGACAGCGGCAGCTCTCCCAGCATGGACTCCGCGAGTCCCATGGCGGCGCGGTAGTTCAGGATTTCCCGGATGTCCTCGCGCTGCACGACGGAGTCCGCCTCGCGTCCGGCCTCGAACTCCAGCACCTCGCTCATCGTGGCCCGGGTGCCTTCGATGCGCGACGAGAGCACGGCTTCCTGCGTAGTCAGCGGCGCGAGGAAAATGCCGGGGTTGGGGACGACCGTCAGCAGACCGTCGTAGCGTGCGACCGCCGCCGCCGCCGGACCGATCAGCGGGATCAGCGCCGCCCAGTCGAGGCGCCGGTCCGGCGGGAACCGCCCCTCGTGGTAGTGCACCGCCGCCATCGATCCTCCGCTGCCGCCGGTCGCGTCGTCCGTTACCCCGCCGCCCGCCGCAGCGCCGCGATCCGCTGCAGCACCGGGGGGTGCGAGTAGTCGAGGAAGACCGCCAGCGGGTGCGGCGTCAGGTTCGACAGGTTGTCGGCGGAGAGCTTCTTCAGCGCCGCGATCAGCGGCTCGCCGCTGCCGGTGGTCTCGGCCGCGAACCGATCGGCCTCGAACTCGTTCCGGCGGGAGAAGAGGTTGACGAGGATCGAAAGCACGAGCTCGACCGGCGTGAAGAGCAGGCCGAAGAAGAGCAGGCCGGCGTAGACCGACGGCTCGCTGACATAGAAGGCCGCGAACAGCCCCTCCTGCCCGAGGAAGAGCGACAGGATCCACAGCATCGCCCCCAGATGGCCGATGGAGAGCACCATCCGCTGCCAGATGTGCCGCTTCTTGTAGTGACCGACCTCGTGGGCCACGACGGCCACCAGCTCCGGGACGGTGTACTCGTCGACCAGCGTGTCGAACAGCCCGATGCGCTTGTTCTTGCCGAAGCCGGTGAAGAAGGCGTTCGCCTTCGACGAGCGCCGCGAGCCGTCGACGACGAAGAGGCCGCGCAGGGGAAAGTCGGCCTTGCGGGCGTAGCCCAGGATGGCGTCGTGCAGGTCGCCGCTCTCGAGCGCGGTGAACTTGTTGAAGAGCGGCATGATCCAGGTGGGCGCGATGAACTGGACGGCCAGCATGAAGACGGTGGCGGCGATCCAGCACCAGAGCCACGCCAGCGGCCCCGCCCATTCGAAGAACGCGAGGATCATGGCCAGCAGCAGGCCGCCGAGCAGGGCGGCCAGGACCAGGCTCTTCAGCGTATCGGCGACGAACGTCCCCACGGTCGTGCGGTTGAAGCCGTAGCGCGCCTCGATCACGAACGTGGAATACGCGCGGAACGGCAGGCCGAGCAGGATCGAGGCCAGTCCCAGCGCGCCGATGTAGAGGAGACCGGTGACCACCGGACCGTGGCCCAGCCCGCGCGCCAGGGTGTCGAGCCACGCGAAGCCGCCCGCGAACCAGAACAGCAGGACGATTGCCAGGTCGAACGCGCCCCGTAGCAGGCCGAAGCGGGTGCGCGTCGCGGTGTAGCGCTGCGCCCGGGCGTACTTCTCGTCGTCGAAGACGCCGGCGAACTCGGCGGGCAGGGTCGGACTGAACGCCCGCACGTTGAGCGCGCCGGACGCGAGATGGAGCAGGTACTCCCCGACCAGGGCGACCAGGATAATGATGGCGAACGTGTTCATGGGCGTTCTCGGACTCCGAATCCAGACCGGCGTTCCGGGGCGTTCCGGGTAAGATCCCCCCGCGATGGCTGACTTTCATTATCAACCGATTTTCGAGTTCGGACCGGACGAGACTCCCTACAGGAAGCTGACTTCCGACGGCGTGTCGACCATCCGCGTCGACGGCGCCGAGATGCTGAAGGTCGAGCCCGAGGCGCTGCGCGAGGTGGCCCGCGTCGCGTTCGACGACGTGGCGCACCTGCTGCGGCCCGGCCACCTGGCCCAGCTCCGCAAGGTCATCGACGACCCGGAGTCGTCGCAGAACGACCGCTTCGTGGCGCTCGAGCTGCTGCGCAACGCCTGCATCGCGGCCGACAGGGTCCTGCCGGGGTGTCAGGACACCGGCACTGCCATTGTCATGGGCCACAAGGGAGAGCGCGTCCTGACCTTCGGGGACGACCATGTGTCCCTTTCCCGCGGGGTCTTCGACGCTTACGAGCAGCGCAACCTGCGCTACTCGCAGATGGCCCCGCTCGACATGTACACGGAGAGGAACACCGGCTCGAACCTGCCGGCGCAGATCGAGATCTACGCCGAGCCGGGCGACGAGTACGAGCTGCTGTTCATCGCCAAGGGGGGCGGCTCGGCCAACAAGAGCTTCCTCTACCAGGAGACGAAGGCGCTGCTGAACCCGGCGTCGCTGGTCAGCTTCGTCGAGGCGAAGCTGAAGACCATCGGGACCGCCGCGTGTCCGCCCTACCATCTGGCGCTGGTGGTGGGCGGCACGTCGGCCGAGTTCACGCTGAAGACCCTCAAGCTGGCCACCACCAAGTACCTCGACCGGCTGCCGTCGAGCGGCAACGAACACGGCCGCGCGTTCCGCGACCACGATATGGAGGCGCGGATCTTCGAGCTGGCGCGGCAGATCGGGGTCGGCGCGCAGTTCGGCGGCAAGTACTTCGCGCACGACGTCCGCGTCATCCGCCTGCCGCGGCACGGCGCGTCGTGCCCCGTCGGTCTCGGCGTCTCCTGCTCGGCGGACCGGCAGGCGCTGGCGAAGATCACGCGCGAGGGCGTCTACCTGGAGCAGCTCGAGGAGAACCCGGCCCGGTTCCTGCCCGACGTCACCGAAGGGGAGCTGCCGGGCGACGTCGTCCGCATCGACCTCAACCGGCCGATGCCGGACATCCTCGCCGAGCTGACGAAGTACCCCGTCGCGACGCGGTTGTCGCTGTCGGGGCCGATGGTCGTGGCGCGCGACATCGCGCACGCGAAGCTGAAGGAGCGGCTCGACGCGGGCGAGGAGCTGCCGGACTACGCGCGGGAGCACATGGTCTACTACGCGGGCCCCGCCAAGCGGCCGGAGGGACGCGCGTCGGGGTCGTTCGGTCCGACCACCGCGGGCCGCATGGACTCCTACGTCGATCTCTTCCAGTCGCACGGCGGCAGCATGGTGATGCTGGCCAAGGGGAACCGCTCGGCGCAGGTCACCGAGGCGTGCAAGAAGCACGGCGGCTTCTATCTGGGCTCCATCGGCGGGCCGGCGGCGCGGCTGGCCGACCACAGCATCCGCAAGGTCGACGTGCTGGAGTATCCGGAACTGGGCATGGAGGCGATCTGGAAGATCGAGGTCGAGGACTTCCCGGCGTTCATCGTCGTGGACGACAAGGGGAACGACTTCTTCGCGCAGTTGCTGGCCACGAGGCCGGCCACGTTGATCCGCCAGTAGACTGCGCCGTAGAACGGCGTAGACTTCCGGGCCGGGTTGGTTGGGCGGCAACCCGAGCCGGAGGCGACGTTTGCCGGGCGGGTGCGGTTCGATCCATGCTGATGGGTCGGACGCTCGGACTGCACGTTGACCCGGAGCATGCGCCAAGACGGTTGGGTCTCGATTCCGGCGGTGGCTCGTGCGGTCTCATTTCATGGAGGTAACGGCATGCGTTCAGTGGTGAAGGGTTTGGGTATCGCCGCGGTGGTCGTGGCGGCAGGCGTGATCGTCAGCGAGGTCGCGGCGCAGAACCGGCTGCTCAGCACCCGCGGGCATACGGCGACGCAGCTCGGGGGCAGCTACAACGACGAGGGCCGGTACGAGGGCGGCTACTGGATCGACATCCACTACGGGCGTCCCATCCTGCGCGCCCGCCAGGGCATCTTCGGCGAGGGTGAGCAGTACGGCCAGCGCATCTACGCCGGGGCTCCGCTGTGGAGGGTCGGCGCGGACCAGACGACCACCTTCACCACCGAGGCGGATCTTCTGATCGGCGGGCAGCGGCTGAACGCCGGCGAGTACACCATGTTCGCCGACCTCGCGGATCCGACGGCGTGGACGCTGATCTTCACCACCTGGGGCGTCAAGCAGACATTCACGGAGGACAACCCGAACGCCCTGTGGGGCGCCTACGGCTACGACGACAGCAAGGACGTCATGCGGACGACCATGTCGGTGCAGACCGTCGACTGGTCCCTGGACCAGTTGCGGGTCGGGTTCCTCGACATGACGCAGCAGGGCGGCACCTTCTACGTGAACTGGGACAACCAGTTGGCGTCTGTCCCGATCGAGCTGGCGAACTAGAGTCCGCACCGCGCGGAATGGCGCCGGCGCGCAGGCGACCCCGGCCGGGAGTCTGCGCCGCGATTCGCGACCGCGAGGCCGGGAGCATGGAGCTTGGGCTCCGGTCCCGGCCTCTTTTTTTGCCATCGCCCCTCTGTTTTCAGTCCGGCACCGCCATGGACGGCTCCCCGTGACGCCCGCACCTTCGTCCGAGCCGTTCACGCACCGCCAGGTCGTCATCATCCTGTCCGGCCTGATGGCCGGGCTCTTTCTCGCGGCGCTCGACCAAACCATCGTCGCCACCGCGCTGCCCACCGTCGTCGGCGAGCTCGGCGGGCTCGGCTACTACTCGTGGGTGGTGACCGCCTATCTGCTGTGCTCGACGGTCTGCACGCCGCTCTACGGCAAGCTCAGCGACATCTACGGCCGGCGGGTCACGTTCCAGGCCGCCATCCTGATCTTCCTGCTCGGATCGGTCCTGGCGGGGCTTGCGCCCGACATGCTGGCGCTGGTCCTGGCGCGCGGCGTGCAGGGCGTGGGGGCCGGCGGGGTGATGGGCCTGACGTTCGCCGTGATCGGGGACATCGTCTCGCCCCGGCAACGCGGCCGCTACATCGGCTACCTGGCCGGCGTGTGGATGTTCGCCAGCGTCATCGGACCGCTGCTGGGCGGTTTCATCGTCGACCAGGCCAACTGGCGCTGGGTGTTCCTGATCAACCTGCCGGTCGGGGGCGCGGCGCTCGCCGTCATCTGGGTCGTATTACGGCTGCCGCCGGTGCATCGACCGGCGCGGATCGACTTCGCGGGCGCGGCACTGTTGATGGCCGGCGTCAGCCTGCTCCTGCTGGCGCTCGTGCGCGTCCAGGAAGGCGGGGCCCAGGCCTGGGACGCGGCGGCCGCCGGGCTGACCGCCGCCGGCGTGCTCCTGATTGGTGTGTTCATCCGCTGGGAGGCGCGCGTCGAGCATCCGCTGCTGCCGCTGCGGCTCTTCCGAAACCGCATCTACTCGGTTGGCTCGGGTCTTGGACTCCTCATCGGCTGCGCGCTGTTCGGGGTCGTCGTCTTCCTGCCTCTATATCTGCAGATCGTCGCCGGGTTGTCGGCGACCAACTCCGGCCTTCTGCTGCTGCCGTTGACGGCCGGGGTTCTCGTCGGCTCCGTGGGGTCGGGCCGGTTGACGGCCCGGACCGGGCGCTACCGCATCTATCCGATCGCCGGCGGCGCCTGCGCGGTCGGCGGGATGTTCCTGCTGAGCCGGATGCACGCGGGGACGCCGCACGTCGTGGCCTCGGCGTTCATGGTGCTGCTGGGCCTCGGGGTCGGCATGGTCATGCAGGTATCGCTGCTCGCCGTGCAGAACGCGGTCGAGCACCGGGATCTCGGCATCGCCACCGCGTCGGCGCAGTTCTTCCGGTCGATGGGCGGATCGTTCGGGGTGGCGGTCTTCGGCGCGGTCATGAACGCGCAGATCGCCAACGAGTTGCCGGCGCGGCTGTCCCCGGAGGCGTACGCATCGGTCGGCGGCCGGGTCTCCGACCTGCTGAACAGCCCGGGCGCCATCCGGGCCCTGCCCGCGGAGACCGCGGCGGCGGTGACCGGATCGGTGGAGGTCGCCCTCCAGGCGGTGTTCCTTTCGGCCGTGCCGGTCCTGCTTGTCGGCTTCGCCCTCTCCTGGTTCCTGCAGGAGATCCCGCTCCGCGAAACGGTCGGCTCGCCGGTCGAAGGGGTCGAGGAAGCCGCGTGACTATCGCCCGCCGGTTGGCACGATGTGTGCCTTCGTTCCCCGGTGGCCGAGCTGGAAGCGCTGCTTCGCGACCGGTCCGGTTGACGGCCGGGTTCCCTGCCAACCCTGCTGGCGTCGACCGCAGTTGACAATCGCCGCGGCTCGGCGTAGGTTGCACGGTTAAGGCCGGCACAAGTTCAGGTTCGTGTTTCTTTCGTCCACGTCGCCTCGCGAAGCGGGTCGGAAAACACGGCGTCCGCGGTCGCGCCGGCCTGCATCTCTCCGTCCGTCGCGTCGGAGCCTCGCCCACGGTCGTCCGTCATGTGCCTCGTTTCGTTCGGCACGCTCTTGAGGAGGGGAGGGTGGTGACCATGTCGTGGCTGTTCAAGGTGGCGACCGCAGCGGCGGTCGTGGTGGCGCTGGGCGCCCTCGCACCCCCTGCGAGCCATGCCCAGGCCGTGTCCGACGGGGCATCGGCGCGCGCCTTCGTGAATCAGTACTGCCTCGCCTGCCACAGCGACCGCGGTTTCGAGCGGGGTACGGTGCCGATATCGCTGCAGGGGCTCGACACGAACGACCTCGGCGCCCACGCCGATGAGTGGGAGCGGGTGCTGCGGAAGGTGCGCAGCGGGATGATGCCGCCGCCGACGGCGCGGCGGCCGGACGAAGCCGCGCTGGGCACCCTGGTCAATTGGCTGGAGACGGAGCTCGACCGCACGGCGGCCGCGGATCCGCCGCTCGGGCGCCCGATGACGGTGCATCGCCTCAACCGCTCCGAGTACCGGAACGCCGTACGCGATCTGATCGGGCTCGACGTGGACATCGAGGATTTGCTGCCGCCGGACGACGCGGACGCCGAGGGCTTCGACAACAACGCCGAGGTGCTCTCGGTCTCGACGACGCTGATGGAGCGTTACCTGACCGCGGCGCGGCGGATCAGCCAGCTCGCGGTCGGCGACCCGGCCCTGAGCTCGCGGTCCCAGTCCTTCCCCGTGCCGCAGCTCGAGGTGCAGGACGATCGCACCAGCGAGGACCTGCCGTTCGGGTCGCGCGGCGGCGTGTCGGGGGAGCACTATTTCCCGCTCGACGGGGAGTACGAGTTCAAGGTCGACCTGCACCGCAACTTCTACAACTACATCCGCGGCCTCGGGAACGCCCGCCACCGGCTCGATCTGCGGATCGACAAGGCCCTGGCCAAGACGTTCCTGGTCGGCGGATCGTTCGAGGGCGAGCGCTGCGCGGACAGCTATTGCGGCTCCGGCAGCGGCGGCTTCCCGGAGTGGGGCGCGTACTCCGTCCACGCGGACGAACACCTGCGGTTCCGGATGCCGGTGAAGGCTGGGACCCGGCTGGTGGGGGTGTCGTTCCTGCGTCGGCCGGCGCTGGACGAAGGCGTCCTGCAGCCGCGGCCGAGCCCGGCGACGTTCGGCTGGAGCACGAACGATCGGCAGGACGGCAATCCGGACGTGGCCAGGCTGACCGTGACCGGGCCGTTCAACGGCAGCCGGCCGATGGAGACCGCGAGCCGCGAGAGGATCTTCTCCTGCCGGCCGGAGAACGCCGGCGCGGAGGCAGCGTGCGCGGAGGAGATTCTCGGCGAGCTGGCGCGGCGCGCCTACCGGCGCCCCGTGACGGAGCGGGACGTCACGGCGCTGATGAGCTTCTACGAGGCGGGGCGTCGCGAGGGCGGGTTCGAGACGGGGATCCAGGCGGCGCTGGAGTTCCTGCTGACGGACCCCGAGTTCGTGTTCCGCACCGAGCGCGCGCCGGTGGACGCCGAACCGGGGATCGCCTATCCGATCGGCGACCTGGAGCTCGCCTCGCGGCTGTCGTTCTTCCTCTGGGGGAGCATCCCCGACGACGAGCTGCTCGACCTGGCCGTCGAGGGGAGGCTGTCGGAGCCGGACGTGCTGGAGCGGCAGGTGCGCCGGATGCTGGCCCAGCCCCGCGCGCGGAGCGCGCTGGCCGAGAGCTTCGCCGCTCAGTGGCTCGGGCTCAACCTGTTGCGCAACGCGTTGCCGGACCCGACCGCGTTTCCCGAGTTCGACGAGAACCTGCGGGTCGCGATGCAGCGGGAGACGCAACTGTTCCTGGAGTCGCAATTGCGCGAGGACCGCCCGCTGACGGACTTGGTGACAGCGGACTACACCTTCGTGAACGAGCGTCTGGCCGAGCATTACGGGATCCCCGACATCCACGGGAACCACTTCCGGCGGGTGACGTGGGCCGACGACCGGCGCGCGGGCATCCTGGGCCAGGCGGGCATCCTGACGCTGACCTCGTACGCGAACCGCACGTCGCCGGTGTCGCGTGGCAAGTGGGTGCTCGAGAACCTGCTCGGGGCGCCGCCGGCAGAGCCGCCGGCCGACGTTCCGGACCTGGGGACCCGCGAGGAGGGGGCTCCGCCGACGTCGGTGCGCGAGCTGATGGAGGTCCATCGGAGAAACCCGGCCTGCGCCACCTGCCACCGCAACATGGATCCGCTAGGGTTCTCGCTGGAGAACTTCGACGCGATCGGGCGCTGGCGCACCACCGAGGACACCGGGGTGCCGGGCGAGATCGGGCCGGAGATCGACCCGTCGGGCGTGGCGCCGGACGGCAGCGCCTTCCAGGGTGCGAGCGGCTTCCGGCACCTCCTGGCGACCCAGGGCGAGTTCATCGCGACGGCGACCGAGAGGCTGCTGACCTATGCCGTGGGGCGCCGCCTGGAAGCGGCCGACATGCCCGCGGTTCGACAGATCCTGCGGGAGGCCGCGGCGGACGAGTCCCGCTGGTCGGCCCTTGTTCTTGCAATCGTGAAGAGCGCACCGTTTCAGACTAGGAGGGTAGGCTGATGATCGTGACCAAGACGGCGATCCCGCGTCGTACCGTGCTGCGTGGAGTCGGAGCGGCGCTGGCGCTGCCGCTTCTCGATGGAATGGTGCCGGCGTTGACGGCACTGAGCAAGACGGCGGCGGCCCCGGCGAGACGCCTGGGCGTCGTCACCATCCCGAACGGCGCTCCCGTGGAGTTCTGGCAGCCGTTGAAGGCGGGGGCCGAGTTCGAGTGGACCCCGACCCTGAAGCCGCTGGCGCCGGTTCGGGAGCACCTGCTGGTGATGACCAACCTCGACAGCGTGGGGGCGGAGCGGGGCCGCGGCACGACCCACTCCCAGGCAGCGTCGGCGCTGCTGACCGGCGCGCGCCCGAGGCGCACGACCGGGGCCCAGCTCGAGCTGGGCATCTCGATGGACCAGGTCGCGGCCAATGCGCCGGGCGTGGGGCGCGAGACGCAACTGCCCTCGCTGGAGCTGTCGATCGAGGGCGGCGACACCGTTTACGGGGTGGCCACCTGCGACGGCGGCTTCAGTTGCGCCTACCTGAACAACTCGTGGGCCAATCGCACGACGCCGATGCCGCGCGAGACCAACCCGCGCATCGTCTTCGAGCGCCTGTTCGGGGACGTGGGGAACACGAGCGCCGAGGCGCGCCGCGCGAACGTCAAGCGGCAGCGCAGCATTCTCGACCGGGTGATGGGCAAGGCCGCCGACCTCAAGGTGGGCCTGGCGCCGTATGACGTCCAGAAGCTCGACGAGTACCTGGAGGCCGTCCGCAGCATCGAGCGGCGCATCCAGCTCGCCGAGCAGCAGGCCGACCGGCAGTTGCCGGAAGTGTCGTCCCCGGCCGGGATACCGGTGTCCTACGAGGAGCACGTACGGCTGATGTTCGACCTGATGGTGCTGGCCTATCAGACCGACATGACGCGCGTGATCTCGATGATGATGGCCCGCGAGGAGAGCGGCGCGACGTATCCGCAGATCGGGGTCACCGAGCCGCACCACCCGCTCAGCCACCACCGGGACATCCCGGAGAAGATCGAGAAGCTGGGGAAGATCAACGCGTATCACATGCAGTTGTTCAGCGAGTTCCTGGTCAAGATGAAGTCCACGCCGGACGGCGACGGGTCGTTGCTGGACCACGCCATGATCATGTACGGCGGGGCGTTGCGGAACTCGAACCGGCACACGACCGAGAACCTGCCGATCCTGGTCGTCGGGGGCGGTTGCGGGGAGATCAAGGGCGGACGCCACGTGGTCTGTCCCGAGCACACGCCGCTGACCGATCTGCAGTACACGATGCTGCGGAAGCTGGGCGTCCCCGCGGACAGCTTCAGCGGGAGCACGGACCAGATCCACGAGCTCTCGGGGCTGACCTAGGAGCTTGCGCCGTAGAGGGTTTCGCGCTTGTGGGGGCGCCGTCCGTATGGCGGCGCCCCTCGTTTAGCGGGCTCCTGCCGAAGGCCGGGGCCGCGCGCCGGGAAGATGCGGGACGGAGGGAGGTTCGGCATGCGCCTGAGCAGCAAGTGGATGGCCGTGGCGGCGGTGGCGTGGCTCGCGGTCGCGGTCCTCGCGGCGGGGAATGCCGATCTCCGCCTGATCGAGGCGATCCAGGACCAGGACCACGAGGCCGTGCGCGCGTTGCTGGCGGACAAGGTCGACGTCAATGCCGCGGAAGGTGACGGGGCGACGGCGCTGCACTGGGCCGTCGTGCGCGACAACGTCGAGGCGATCGAGGCGCTGCTGGGCGCCGGCGCCGACGCGAACGCCGCCAACGACTACGGCGTGACGCCCCTCCTGCTGGCCTGCACCAACCGCAACGCCGCGGTGGTCGGCGAGCTTCTGGACGCGGGAGCCGATCCGAACGCGGCGACCGAGATGGGCGAGACGGCGCTCATGACGTGCGCGAAGACCGGCACGGCGGATGCGCTGGAGGCGCTGCTCGACCACGGCGCGAAGGTGGATGCCAGGGAGGCGTCGCACGGGCAGACGGCGCTGATGTGGGCCGCGACCCAGGAGAACCCGGACGCGGTACGGGTGCTGCTGGCGCACGGCGCCGACGTGGAGGCCCGCTCGGATACCCATCTGCTGCCCGTCAACCTCGGGGTCGGAAATCCCTTCGAGGACTCTGTGCTGCAACCGCAGCGCGGGTCCACGCCGCTGATGTTCGCGGCGCGGAACGGCCGCGTCGAGAACGCCCGGCTCCTGCTTGACGCGGGGGCGGACGTGAACGTGAAGGCCCCGAACGGCGAGTCCGTGCTGGTGCTGGCCGGCTTCAGCGACCAGGGCAAGGTGGCGGCGTTGCTCCTGGAACGCGGCGCCGACCCGACGGCTGCCGACGCCGGGTACACCGCCCTGCACACGGCCGTGTCGCGGGGCGACGCGGAGCTGGTGAAGGCGCTGTGTGCGCACGGCGCCGATCCGAACGCCCGCCTCACGAAAGGGAGCCTGCAGCAGCGCAACCTCAACTTCTACAGCCTGTCCGCGCAGTTGGCGGGTGCGACGCCGTTCTGGCTGGCGGCCAAGTACGCCGAGGTCGAGATCATGCGCGCGCTGGCCGACTGCGGCGCCGATCCGTTGCTGATGCCGGACAACGGGATTTCGCCGCTCATGGCGGCCGCCGGTGAAGGGTGGGCGACGAGAGCGAGCAATCGCCGCGGGCAGGGCATCGGCGTCGACGCCGCGCTTCTACTGGTGCAGGCCGGCGAGCACTCGACACTCGAGGCGACCCGGATCGCGCTCGAGCTGGGCGGCGACGTCAACGCGACGGATCCCGACGGGAACACCGCGCTGCACGCGGCGGTGCAGCTCGGATATCAGGCGGTCGTCGACCTTCTGATCGAGCACGGGGCCAGGCTGGACGCCAAGAACAACAACGACCAGTCGCCGCAGGACCTGATGTGCATCGACGCGGCGGGCAGGCTGGTTCGCGGCCAGGGCCGCCGCGGCTCGTGCTCGGGCTGAGCAGTACAGCGGTCGACCGGCGGCACCCGTCCGAGCGGGCCTGTTTTCGGGCCCCGCTCCTTTGTGTACCGGTTTTGCCAGCCGTCCCGGCTTGGTATGTCAACTCGTGTACAACGTCATACGGACTCTGTCGTGAGCATCACACTATCGCTCCGCATCGACGAAGAAACGAAAGCGCGACTCGAGGCCCTCGCGAAGCGGTCGCGACGGTCCAAGTCCTTCCTCGCCGCGGAGGCCATTGCCTCCTATGTCGAGGCCGAGAGCTGGCAACTGGACGAGGTGGTCGCCGGGCTGGACGACCTCGAGCACGGACGCACGGTCGGGCACGAGGCCGTGGCGGACTGGCTGCGCTCGTGGGCCAGTCCGCATGAGCGAAAGCCGCCGGGGTCGTGACCATCGTCTGGTCCGCGAGATCAATGCGCCACTTGGCGCAGCTTAGTGCCTTCATCGCCAGGGACCATCCAGCCGCGGCTCGGGAGATCGCGGCCACCATCCTCTCCAGCGTCGATCTCCTGGCCGAGCAGCCTGCCCTGGGAAGACCGGGGCGACTGCCTGGCACGCGCGAACTGGTGGTTCCAGGAACCCCGTATCTGGTGCTGTAACGCGTTCGCAACAGCCGCCTTGAGGTCATCGCGGTCTTCCACGGCCGGCAACGCTGGCCCGATCTACTCTGAGCTCGACCGGGCCCCGGGTTCGCCTTCCGACCTCGTGGTTCGTCGGTGACGGTGCACGGTTGGCACGACACGTGCTCCGATTTCCACCGACGCCTCGACGTGGAGGCGGCGCCGCCGCGTGTGGTAGCGTGGGATTGTGCGTACCGTTGCACCGCCCGGTAGGAGCCCCGCGATGATCCGACCCGCGCCCGCCGTCGCTCCGATCGAGTACCCGAGCTCGGACGGCAAGCCGATGGCGGAGAACGATGCCCAGCGCAGCGCGATCATGTACGGGATCGGTGCGCTGAGCCGCCATTTCGGGGACCGGCGGGACGTGTACGTGTCGGGAGATCTGCTGATTTACTTCGAGGAAGGCAATCCGCGCGTGTCGATCGCCCCGGACGTCTTCGTGGTGTTCGGCGTGGAGGACCGCCAGCGGCCGAACTACAAGCTGTGGGAGGAGGGGCCCGCGCCGGCCTTCGTGCTGGAGGTGGCCTCGCCGAGCACGTGGCGCGACGACCTCGGGCGCAAGCGGTCGGTGTATGCCCGCCTCGGGGTGCGCGAGTACTGGCAGTACGACCCGTCGGGAGAGCTTCTGCCCGCGCGTCTGCAGGGCGAGCGGTTGACTCGGTCGGGCTACGTTCGTCAACCTGCGGCGACGGCGATCGACGGTACGCTGACGCTGCGCAGCGAGACATTGGGCCTGGAGCTTCGGGCGGTGCCGGGGCGGGAGATGCGCTTCCGGAACCCGGCGACCGGTGACGACTTGCGAAGCCACGACGAGGAAGCCGAGGGCCGTCTGGCGGCCGAGACCCGGGCCGCCGCTGCCGCAACCCGCGTTGCGGCCGCCGAAGCGCGGGTGGCCGAGCTGGAAGCGCTCCTCGGCGAGCGATCCCGCTGACTGCAAATCGGTATTGTGCAATCGCCGCGTGCGGGCGATAATGTGCGTTTACAGTTGGGTGCAGTGTCCCTGTCGCCTCGACGGACGAGGGTGTCGTTCATGACGAAGCGCAGTGTTCTTCTGTTGCGGGCCGGCGTCGTGCTCGTGATGCTGGTGGCCACCGCCGGAATGGCGACCGCCGGCCAGGCGGCGTCGGCGGCGCCGAACGCCACGCCGGAGCGGGCGCTCCTCGACCGGTACTGCGTCGCCTGCCACAACGATCGCCTGCAGACGGCGGGGCTGGAACTCGACACGGCGGACGTCACCGACGTGGCGGCGGATCCCGCCCTGTGGGAGAGAGTGGTCCGCAAGCTGCGCGCGGGAGCGATGCCGCCGGCACCGCGGCCGCGGCCGGACGAGGCGACCTACGCGCGGTTCATCGCGCGGCTGGAGACACAGCTTGACGCCGTAGCGTCGGCCGACCCGAACCCCGGCCGTACGGAGGCATTCCACCGCCTCAACCGCGCCGAGTACCGCAACGTCGTCCGCGACCTGCTGGCCCTCGACGTCGACGTGGCGGAGTTGCTGCCGGCCGACGACGGCAGCTACGGCTTCGACAACATCGCCGGTGTTCTCGGCGTCTCGCCGACGCTTCTGGATCGCTATCTCTCGGCCGCGAAGAAGGTGAGCCGGCTGGCCGTCGGCAGTCCCGATCTGCCGCCCACCGCGCTGACGTTTCGCCGCTCGGCCGACGACGCGCAGGACGCCCGGCTCGCGGGCCTGCCGTTCGGTACCCGCGGCGGGATGGCGATTCCCTACAACTTCCCGGTGGACGCGGAGTACCGGATCCGGGTGCGGCTGAGCCGCGACACCGCGGACAACCTGGCGCCGTTCACCGACCGGCACGAGCTGGACGTCAGCCTGGACGGCGAGCACCTGCAGACGTTCACGGTCGGCGAGCCGGCGCCGGCGGGCGCGCCGCGAAACAGTCCCGAGTACCTCGAGTGGCGCACCCGGCAGCGGCGCGTCGACGAGAACTGGGTGTTGCGCGTGCCGGTGCCGGCCGGTCCCCGGACGCTGCGCGTGGCGTTCCGCCAGAAGACTGCCGCCTACCCCGAGACGCTGCGGCAGCCGTACCTGCGGCCGTACACGAACACCACCGGCGGCGACACGCGCTACCAGCCGTACCTGGAGAGCGTCGTCGTCACCGGGCCGTACGAGGCGAGCGGGGCCCCGCCGGCCGTCGAGACGCCCAGCCGCGCGCGTATCTTCACCTGTCGTCCCGAGACGGGCGACACGGCCGGCGCGCGGGAGTGCGCGAGCGACATCCTGTCGACGCTGGCCCGGCGCGCCTACCGCCGCCCGGTTACCGGGCGCGATCTCGACGTGTTGCTGGCGTTCTACGACGACGGCCTGCGGGACGGCGGATTCGAGGGCGGCATCGAGCTGGCGCTGCGGCGGCTGCTGGCCGGTCCCGAGTTCCTGTTCCGCGTGGTGCGCGACCCGGCCGCTGCCGCGCCGGGCACGAACTACCGATTGACCGACCTGGAGCTGGCGTCGCGGCTGTCGTTCTTCCTCTGGAGCAGCATCCCCGATGACGAGTTGCTCGACGTGGCGGTGTCCGGCCGGCTGCACGAGCCGGCGGTGCTCGAGGGGCAGGTCCGGCGCATGCTCGCCGACGAGCGCGCCTCTGCGCTGGTCGAGAACTTCGCGGGTCAGTGGCTCTATCTGCGCAACGTCCCGGCCCTGACCCCGGACGAGAACCGCTTTCCCGATTTCGGCGAGGCATTGCGGCGGTCGATGCGGCGCGAGACCGAGCTCTTTGTCGAGAGCGTGCTGCGCGAGGACCGGAGCGTCCTCGATCTGCTGACCGCCGACTACACCTTCGTCAACGAGCGGCTGGCGCGGCACTACGACATCTCGAACGTCTACGGCAGCCATTTCCGCCGCGTCGCGCTGCCGGACGCCACGCGCCGCGGGTTGCTCGGCCACGGCAGCATCCTGGCCGCCACCGCGTATCCGACCCGCACGTCGCCGGTGCTGCGGGGCAAATGGGTGCTGGAGAACCTGCTGGGCACGCCGCCGCCGCTGCCGCCGCCCGACGTTCCGTCGCTAGAGGAGACGACCGGCGAGGGCCGGCCGCTCTCGATGCGCGAGGCGATGGAGCAGCACCGCGGCAACCCGGTCTGCTCGAGCTGCCACCGGCTGATGGATCCGCCCGGCTTCGCGCTCGAGCAGTTCGACGCGGTCGGCAGGTACCGGACGCACAACGAGGCCAACGCGCCGATCGACGCCTCCGGCATTCTGCCCGACGGCACCGTGTTCGAGGGGGCGGCCGGCCTGCGCGACGCGCTGCTGCAGCGGCCCGACCTGTTCGTGACGACGCTGACCGAGAAGCTGCTGACCTATGCGCTCGGCCGGGGCGTCGAGCACTACGACTCGCCGGCCATTCGCGCCATCGTCCGCGACGCCGAACGGGACGACTCCCGGTTCTCGTCGATCATTCTGGGCATCGTCGAGAGCGTGCCCTTCCAGATGAGGAGATCCGCATCATGATCATCACGAAGATGGCGCTGCCGCGCCGCACGTTCCTCCGCGGGCTCGGCGCCACGGTGGCGCTGCCGCTCCTCGACGCGATGGTGCCGGCGCTGTCGGCGATCTCGAAGACGGCCGCTGCGCCGGTCAAGCGCCTCGGCTTCATCTACCTGCCCAACGGGGCAGTGCTGCAGACGTGGACGCCGAAGGGTGCGGGGAGCGACCTGAAGCTGTCGCCGACGCTGAGCCCGCTGGCGCCGTTCCACGACCAGGCGCTGGTCTACTCGCGCCTGGCCCACGGGCAGGCCGAGCCGCTCGGCGACGGCAACGGCGAGCACTCCCGCGCCAGCTCGGTCTGGCTGAACGGCGTGCATCCGAAGCACACCGAGGGCGCCGACGTGCGGGCCGGGGTGACCGCCGACCAGGTGGCCGCGGCCAGCATCGGCACCGACACGCCGCTGCCGTCCCTGGAGCTCGCCATCGACCTCGATTTCCTGGTCGGCAACTGCGAGAACGGCTATAGCTGCGTCTACATGAACACTGTGGCGTGGCGGACCGCGACGACGCCGCTGCCGATGGAGAACAATCCGAGGGTGGTCTTCGAGCGCCTCTTCGGCGACGGCGGGACGCGCGAGGAGCGGCTGGCGGAGCTGCGCAAGGACCGCAGCATTCTCGACTCGGTGACCGACGATCTCGCGTACCTGGAGCGCGACCTCGGCGCTGCCGACCGGCAGCGGCTCGATCAGTATCTCGACGCGGTGCGCGCGGTGGAGCGCCGGATCCAGTTGTCGGAGGCGCAGGGGGCCGATGCCGCGCTGCCGGACGATCTCGACCGGCCCGCCGGGATCCCCGATTCCTACGAGGACCACGTCAAGCTGATGTACGACCTGATCTCACTGTCGTTCCAGGCCGACATCACGCGGGTCTTCACGTTCATGGTGGGCCGCGAGCTCGGCGGCCGGCCCTACCCGCAGATCGGCGTGCCGGACCCGCACCACGGGCTCTCGCACCACCGCAACGATCCGGAGAAGCTGGCCAAGCTGTCGAAGATCAACCGGCACCACGTGGAGCTGTTCACCTACCTGCTCGGGCGGCTGCAGGACGCGCCGGACGGCGACGGCACGCTGCTCGACAGCTCGATGGTGCTCTACGGCGCCGGCCTCGGCGACAGCAACGACCACCTGCACTACGACCTCCCGGTGTTGACGGTGGGCGGCAAGGCGGCCGGCATGCGGGGCGGACGGCACCTGCAGTACCCGAAGGACACGCCGATGACCAACCTGCTCATCAGCATGCTCTACAAGGCGGGTGTGCCGGCCGAGCAGCTCGGCGACAGCACCGGGAGGCTGACTGCGCTGACGGGCGTGTAGCGGACACGCTGGTGTGGACCAACGGACATCCACGGTGAGATCGTGGTGACCGGCGCAGTACTGCTGGTGGCGGCATTGCTGGCGTGGGTGCTCATCGCTCGAATCAAGGCGGAACACCGCACACCCGTATCTCCGCATGCCAGGGGAGAGTTGAGCGGAAAGGCCGAAGAGGAGTGAGAGGCGGCGAAGGATGACGAGACGAGGGATGGCGTATCGGGGCGCGTGGGCCGTCCTGGTCCTCGTGGGCCTGGCAGTCGTGGATGCGTCGGCGACCGGGGCGCCGGCGGTCGGTACGCGCGCCGACCTCCCACTGATCGATGCGGTGCGCGCTGGCGACGCCGAGCGCGTCCGGGTGCTCATCGCGGACGGCGTCGACGTCAACACGACCGACGGCGACGGCACGACGGCGCTGCACTGGGCCGCCCTCAACGATGACGTCGAGACGGCCAGGGCGCTTGTCGCAGCAGGCGCTCGGGTCGAGGCGGCCAACCGCTTCGACGCGACGCCCATGGCGCTTGCCGCCGAGAACGGCAGCGCCGCCTTCATCGAGCTGCTGCTGGACGCCGGGGCGGATCCCGACGCGGCGACGCCGGAGGGCGAGACCGCCCTGATGACGGTGTCCCGGACCGGCCGCGCCGACGCGGTCCGGCTCCTGCTCGATCGCGGCGCGGACCCCAACCGGGCCGAGGCCTGGCGCGGGCAAACGGCCCTGATGTGGGCATCGGCCGAGAACAACCTGGCCGCGGCGGAGGCGCTGCTCGCCGGCGGGGCCGACGTCCACGAGCGGTCCACCGGCGGCTTCAGCCCACTGATGTTCGCCGTGCGGGCCGGCTACCTCGACATGACCCGGCTGCTCGTGGACGCCGGTGCGAGCCCTGAGGAGACGCTGTTCGACGGGACCAGCGCGCTGGTCCTGGCGGCCAAGAACGGCCACTACGAGCTCGGCGCCCACCTGCTGGACGCCGGAGCCGACCCGAACGCCGACGACCAGGGCTGGACCGCGCTCCACGAGGTCAAGTGGACGCGACGCCCGAATCTCGGCTTCAACAACCCGCCGCCCATCGTCACCGGGTCGATGACCGACCTGGAGTTCATCCGCAAGCTGGCGGAGCACGGCGCCGACCTCGACGCGCGGATGACGAAGGAGCCGCAGAACCGCTACCGCAACGTCCTGAACCGCATCGGCTCCACGCCCTTCCTGCTGGCCGCCAAGGCGGCCGACGTCGAGATGATGCGCGTGCTCTTCGAGCTCGGCGCCGACCCGCTCCTGCCGAACGAGGATGGCACCACACCGCTCATGGTGGCGGCCGGGGTCGGCATCTGGGCGGTGGGCGAGAGTCCGGGCACCAACGAGGAGGCGCTCGAAGCGGTCCGGTACGCGCTGGAGCTCGGCGGCGACGTAACCACCATCGACGACAACGGCGACACCGCGCTGCACGGCGCCATCATCCGCGGGTCGGAGCCCTTGGTCCGCTTCCTGCTCGACCAGGGCGCCGACATCGAGGCGACCAACGAGAAGGGCTGGACCCCGTACCGCATCGCCAAGGGCGTC
This sequence comes from Vicinamibacterales bacterium, assembly GCA_964291605.2. GTDB lineage: Bacteria > Acidobacteriota > Vicinamibacteria > Vicinamibacterales > UBA8438 > WTFV01. Next base: position 1,014,428 of record OZ219745.1, read on the forward strand.
TTCTATTCCAACACCGGCAAGCGCTGGGCCGAGATGGAGGTGCTGCTCCTGGAGTTGGGCGCCGACCCGTCCAGCGCCACCGGCGCCGACAACACCATCTCCGACTGGACCATCGACGATCCGATTGCGCCCGACGTGCGCTGACCGGGGACACCCGGCCGGACCCCACGGGCCAACCGTCTCCAGCCTTCGCTGGCTACGCCAGCTTCGCTATCATCATGCGGTGGGTGGTGAAGCCGCCACGGACCTGCCACGGGAGTTGCACCCGGAGGAGCGGGTCTGGCTCGCCGAGTACCGGCAAGCGATCAACGAACGGCACCCCGGCGTAGTAGTGCGCATGGTCGTGTACGGATCCAAGGCGCGCGGCGATGCGCACGAAGACAGCGACATCGACGTGCTCCTCATCGTGAAGAACGAGGCCGCTGATCTCAAGCTTCCGCTGCGGCGCATCGGTTACCGTTTGTCTGCGACATCGTACGCCGTGCCATCAATCCTCGCCTATACGCAGGATGAGTGGGCCGCATACAAGAATCTGGGATCGCCGTTTCACGAAGCAGTGGAACGCGATGCAGTGGCCGTGCTGTGAAGCGGGAGATGGTGGTCGCCGAGTGGAGACGCGCGTGCGGATCGCTGAGCGCGGCCGAGGTCCTGATGCGTGAGGGTTGTCATGCCGATGCCGTATCGAGGGCGTACTACGCGATCATGCACGCCGCCAAGGCGGCGCTGTTCGTGCACGGTGTCGCAGCAACCAGCCACGCCGGGGTCAAGCGAATGTTCGGCCTGCATCTCGTTCATCCCGGGAGGATTGAGCCTCTGTGGTCGGACCATCTCGTCGAGGGATCGGATGAGCGGCTCGCGGCGGATTACGACGTGTTCATGTCGTACTCCGAACAGGAAACCCGGCAGGCATGCGAGCATTCTCGAGAGTTTCTGGCACGCATGCGGAAGTATCTGATTGCCAGTGGCGTGGCTGAACTCGACCTCGATCGGACGGTGCGTCATGGATGAAGAGACTCGCGCGACGCAGAGAGATCGCCCAACCTTGGAAGAGCACCTCAGCGCGCTCGAACGGAAGGGAATCATCGTGTCTTCCGGTCAGCCGAAGGCGCCGCTCAAGCCACTGGGCAAGAGGCCGGGCGCCCTCGAGCGGTTCCTCGACGATCGGAACGAGTGAGCACTCGCCCGTCGACGCATCAGTGCGAACCAACGGCCGTCTTCGTGCCGCCGCCGTGTCGCGTGACTCGGGGGCGGCACGTGATCTTCATCGCCCCGCGTGTGAACGCGTCGTCCGTCGCTTTGCTGCTCCAGGCGTACGCCTCGCCAGGGCCGAGAGCGGCGAGCCTGGCCGGAGTGAGCGCGTCGAGCGCGGAGTTCGCCTTCTGGATGTGCTTCAGCCATGCCGGCGAGTTGAACTTGTGCAGGATGATGTGCGTGGAGAGCTCGATGAGCGAGGTCGGGACGGACGGCGGGTCCTGGGACGCCACCATGATGCTCGTTCCCTTGTGGCGCATCTCACGCACGACCTCGACCAGGCCGGCGACGAGGTCCGGGCTACCGATGTACTTGTGGGCCTCGTCGAACACGACCAGCTTGTTGAACCGCCGTCCTTGCCAGGTCGTCTCCGCGAACATCTGGAGCAGCACTACGAAAAGTCCGAGCGCTTCGTCCTTCTCGATGAGCTCGTCCCGAAGGTCGACGATCACGAGGCGCCCCGGACGCAGGACGTCGGTCAGGCGGCAGGTGTCATCGATATATTCCTCAGCGAACTTCAGCCGCAGGAGGGCGAGGTCCTTGAGGTAGTCGGACAGCGTCGACTGCTCGATTCCTTCCCGTAGAGCATCGAGGGTGAGGTCGCCGCGCAGCTTCTTCATGATGAGGGCAAGCTGGCGGATGTACATGCTCTGGCTACCGACGGCGCCCATGAGAAACTTCCAATGGGACGCCTTCAACTCCGACGCGGCGAACGCGATCGGCAGCACCGTGATTCCCGGGTACTCGCGGCGACGCTCATCGACCTTCGCTCTCGGTGTCAGAATCACCAGGTCTTCGAGCGCCTGCGGCGCAGCGCCGTAGCGAGCCTGCAACGCCTCTACTTCCGCCGGGGCTGCGTTGGCCGCCGCCATCGAAATGAACTCCGGCCGGTAGTCGAGCGTCGAGCTGTAATGGAAGATGACGCTGGCGAGTGGGTGCGGGAGCTCGTTGACTCCGGCAATGGGCATGCATGCCATTTCGATGATGCTGCCCAGCGTGTAGCTCTTGCCGCCGCCTTGCACACCGAAGAGGCTGATGGTGTGGGTCTGGTTCAGGTCGAGCGCGACTTTGCGGCCGGAAGCCTCGCCCAGCAGACCATACTGGGGTGGTCCGCTCGCCACGCCGAGAACGGAGTCGTATTCGAGGCCGGGCTTGCGTTCCCGTAGCCCCGCCTTGGGGGCAGAGGGCGAGGATTCGATTGCTTTCTCGACGGGAGTCACCGAGTCACTTGGCGGTTCCGACTCGTCCGGGTTCGCGTGTTCTGCCGCATCGCCAGTGGACGTGGGCCGCTCTTCCAGGGGGAGTCTTCCTTCCTGCCGAGGGGCCGGCTCCGCGCCGGTTGAAACGGCAGTTCCGTCGGCGGGGTGCGGTGACGACGTTGCCGATGTCGCGGTCGGCCCGCCGCCTCCCTTCGGCACAGTAGGTTCGACCGCGGTAATCGATGCAGGCGCAACGCCGATATCGCTGAACTGCCCGCTGCTGGCCTCTCGACTGGTGGAGGCTTCGGTTGCGGGTTCCGTCGTCGAGCGTGCGCGATCCGGCACGAGGAACGCCGCGCTGTCGAGGCGAGGGATTGGTCTCGGCGCCGGCGAACCGGCGTGGAGCACTTCACCATGCTCGTCGCCGTTGCCGCCGTTCCGGGTGGGGATGGTGGTTGTGTCGCTGCTGCTGCTGCCGGCAACAGGCGGTTCCGCCACTGCCGCGGCGTGGTTCACGAGCTTGCTGATCAGGTCGTTGCCGACGCGATGGAACTCGATGCCTGCTTCTTTGTCCGCAGGCTCCGTCCCGGGTTTGTCGAAGTCGAACACCACGCCACTCCGCGAGAACCGGAGCGTGTAGCCCTCTTCGAGCCGGTCGAGCAACGCGCGAGCCTCTTCCGCCGCATCCGATTCCATCAGGTCGTATCGCCGGCTTCGTTCGAGATAGAACTCGAGCAAGGTAGTGAGCTGCCGCGTCTTGAGCAGCCGGTCTGGACGGTCGGGAACCGTTCGGAGCGGGTCGAAATGCTGCTGGAGGACGCGCTCGCTCTCGTCGAGCTGTCTTGTGATGTGCTCCTTGAGCTGTCCATACCCGCTCAGGCCGAGGCGTTGGGCGCAGCACTTCACCTCGACCAGGTTGCACGTTACCGTGCGCGTGTTGAGATCGAGATCGAACAGGGCCAAGTCCGTCCTGCGCAGCGTGACCTCATCCCCGACCGCCTCGGTCTGGTTCCGCGCCGTATGGAACAGATCGACGTGCGCGTCCAGAGGCACCACGATCTGGTTGCGCAGCGCACCCTGGTACTCCAGGAACAGCCGCGCCAGCGCCAGGCCGAGGGCTTCCGCCCTGGCCGTTGGGGCGGAGACCAGCTTGAGGGCCAGACGGCCGGAGAGCGAGCGCAGTTGCGTCAGGATGAGCACCGCGTGCTGCACGTTCGCGTCGAGGCCGTACTCTTTTAGGACCGGCCGGAGCATCGCCTCCAACTCGGCCAACGACCGCGAGCTGATGATCAGCCGGTGACCGTTCGCCGGTACGGTCGACGGCGTGTAGTCGATCAGGTAGTCGGGTCGATCACGGCGGCCCCCGTGATCGAAGAACTCGATGCCCATGTTCCGATCGATGGTGAACACCCAGTCGCTGACGTTGTGGACCTCGCTGATGAGGGCGCGTTCGGGGGGCTCCAGCTCCAGACGGACGATAGGCCGCGAATCGAAGTCGGCCGTCGAACGGGCAACGGTTGCCGTGGCCGCCGAGAGCAGCGCGGGGAGCTCGCCGAGCAGCAGGGACGCCTCCTCGCCGCCTTCGATGGCCACGGGCGTTCCGTGGCGCGGCTGCCGTCGCCACCCGATTCCGCTCTCGTCATCGTGAAACCGGGTCGTGAAATCCTGCACCAAGCCGTGAATCGGCGCTGTCGTATCGGCGCGCAGCAGCCCCCCAGCCGCTACCTCCTCCGGCGGAAACAGATCGAAGAGCACGCTGATATGCGCACGGTGCCGGGTCGGGCCGGTGAGAAAGTCCGCGGTGGCCCGCACGGCGACGCTGAGCTTCGGAAAGACGTGACTGGCCGTCGGGATGGCGAACGCTTCCGTGGCCGGCGCCCCTCCGCCGGCGAGCAGTGCGCCGATGGATTCACCAACGCCGGGAGCATCCGGGTTGGGCACGAACAGGCGAACGTCGTAGCGCAGGTCCCGGAACGCCTCCTGTCTTTGCAGTGCAGCCAGAGCGTCCGCGAGCACGTTTGCGCGTCCCGCGTTGAACGCGTTGAGGGTGAGCGTTCGCACGTACGGATGCTGAATCAGATAACGCTCGATGCGCGACGCCAGCACGTCGCCGGTGATCGCCGCGCCGCCGATGGACGGTTCCGGTACGCCGAGGGCTGCACAAACGTCTCCCAACAGTCCGCGCGGGTCGCTTTCCGTCGCCGGCGCGTAGAGCGGCCAGAAGGGATGGATGTTGTCGACCGCAGTGAAGACACGGCCGTCGTTCACCGCCAGCATGGGCGGAACGTTGTCCGAAGACAACTCGCGAAGCAGCGCGTCCCGCGCGGACGCGGCATGTTCGCCGGGTTCTTTGGCGGCATCCCGTACCCAGGCGGCGCCGAGCTGCGCCCAGGCGAGTTGCCAGAGCGCGCGCAACGGGTGCACAGGTGCGATCAGCGCGGCTTCGCGAACCTGCCCGCGATAGTCCTCGACGATCAGCCGGACGGTGTCCACGGACAGCACCGCCCGCAGCGCGCCGATCGCATCGAGCTGGCCGGCGCCGGCCTCGCGCTCGATTCTCGCGGACAGATCCTTGAGCAAGTCGACGTAGGCGCCGGCGTAGGCGATCGCCGCAGGCCCGCCGCTCAGGACGTCGAGCCCCTGAGAAACCAGGTCCCCGGTGTCCTGCGCGACGTGCCGGAAGTAGGCCGAGCGAGCGGCGAGGAACCCGCGCATCGCGGCGGATTCCGCACTTACTTCCCGGTCGCTCGTCGGCATGTGCGGCTGGCCAGCATGAAGCTGCATCCGCCAGCTTGCGGGTCGCTCCGGCGTCTCGAGGATGCGCTGCTCGACGTTCTTCAGCCACCGCGCTACCGGAATCTGGAAGGCGCCGTCGGTGCCGAACCTGGCTTCGATGGTCGCTTGCGCGGCCGTTCGCGTCGAGGCGCCCCGCTGCGTCCAGCCGATGCCCCGCGGAGCGATCTCCTCAGGCGGACGGTGTTGCGCCACGGCTGCGAACTGGCGATCGAGGCGAGCATGCTCGACGCTGATCACCCTGGGTACGGAGCGCTGCGGTGGCTCTTCCTCGATAGTGGCATCCGGCAGCACGTAGAACGGCTCGCTCTCGTTCGTGCGTCTCCCGGTCGGTTCGGCCGGCTCGTCCATCGGGATGGGATCGCCCTCCGCGGTCCAGGGCAGCACGCGTACGTGGTGCCACCCTTCCTCGAAGTCGATGCGGTTGAGCTTGAGCAGCGACACCACGGCGTAGGTCCTGGCCGGCTTCCAGACCTTGACCTTGCGCGAGACGCCGACCGGTCCGGTCTCCTGCGACACGATCTGTACCGTGAAGTGGTCGAGTCCCCGAACACGGCCCGGGTGAGGGGAGACTTCCAGAGTCACGCCGATCTTCCGCCGCTCGGTCGGCGTCAGCACCTGCTGTCCGGCGAGATCCGCGAGGCGCTCGTTCTCGTGTCCGTTATCCGGCACGACGGGCAGATCGGCCTCGACCCGCACGAACGTGATCCTGTCGGGCGTCATCTCCGAGCCGAACGCCCACTTGTCGAACGAGAGGTCCCAGTTCTTCCTGTCGAGGACGATGTCGCGAGTCCAGGCCGCCGGATCCTCGACGCCGGCGTCTCCAAGATATTCGGCCAGTCGTCGCCGCAGCCCCGGATTCGTCAGTTCGAGGTCCAGCACGCGTCCCAGCACCGAGGTGTCGCCGTCCGTGAGGCTCGCCACGCACTCGTGGTTCCTGCTCACCCGTCCGTAGGCCGCGGGCGGGTCGTCGAACAGCTTGAAGTCCGGTACGAGGCCCAGCTCGTAGAGGGCGCCGCCGAAGGCTTCGCCGTCATTGCCGTTCGCCTGGGCGCACAGCAGGTACCGGACCTGGGCGGCCGAGCCGGCCCAACGCCAGCGCCGCCCGTCCAGGAGCTGCAGATAGTCCCGGACGTAACTGTGCAGCGTGGAGGGGACACGCTTCAGCAACTGCTGCCGCAGCGTTGCGTAGGCGTCGCCGACCGTGAACTCCTCGAAGGTGGCCTTGCCGAAGGAATCCTCGGCGCTGGTGCGCAGATTGGCCGGCAGGAATACGCACAGAGGCGGACGCAGAGATCCGTCCGCGCGAGGGTTGCGGAGCTCGACCAGTTTCGTCGAAGAGATGTGGAGGTCGTCGCCGGGCTTCGTGTCGTCACCGAGTACGTGTACGTTGGCTGACGGCGCCTGGTTGCGGAGTCCCGTAGCGAGCGCGACCATGAGGTCCGGTCCGAGATCGGACACCCGCATGCAGTGCCCCGGCTCACGACCGCGCAACGCGTCAGACAAGCGCGGCAGCAGCAGTTCCTCGAGGCTGCGCGCGAGCTCGGACGCGGGGAGGGCCCGGAATCCACCGCTCACGGCCTTGCTCCATCTGCCGTGATCGTGTAGCGCGGCGTAATGGTCTGGGTCACGAAGGCGTCAGACAGGTCACGGAAGAACCCGATTTCCCGCAGGCGTCCCTTGAAGTCCTCCGTGTTTTTCCGGAGCGCCTCGAGGTCGTCGATGCCGGCCGTCGCGAACCCCTCGCCGGGCGGCAGGCGATCCACATGGATGCCGTAGCGTTCGCGAAGAAACGTGAGCAGCTCGTCGACCTGTGGCTCGCGCGTGGAGAAACCGGAGCCTGTCGATGCGAGTACCGCGATCTGCAGCAGCACTTCCAGCAGGCGGCTGCCCATTGCAAACCGCCGCGAGCCGCCGCGGGGCTGATGCATGACGCCGGCGTCGCGGTGCTTGAGCACAGAGTCGAGGAACTCTGTGATGTAACGGCGGTGGTACGCCCCCCGCATCGTCATCAGTACCTCGATGAACAGGTCGAGGTCGTTCAACCCCAGATCGGTCAACCGCCGGACTTCGGGGTCGATTCCGCCGTCCGCGGATCCGCCTGTGTCTTCGAGCAGGCCGGCCAGACGCATTCTGAAGTAGCTGTCGCGTTCTCCCGCGTGCGGCGGTTCCAGGAAGCGGAGAAGATCTCCGATGCCGAACCAGCCTTCGGCGGGCAGTGCGGCCTTGCCAACCTTGCGGCTCAGATAGTCGGCGAACTCGTCCAGCTTGCGCAGCCGGTAGTGCGACTGCACGTACCGCGGGATTCGACGGTAGTGGACGTCCGCGCTGTGGGCGGCAAGCTCGGCCATGCGGCTGTCCGGATCGTTGCCGAGGTCGACCAGCAGGTGGACACGGTAGGGGCAGCTCCCGTGCGCGTGCATGCTGCCTGGTGCAACCGGACAGTTCGCGGTCGCGCAGGCGGGATCGGCGCTGCGCCGGCGTACGAGCGCGGGAAGCAGCTTCATCAGGCGCAGGAAGTACAGCCCCAGGTGAAAGGCGAACAGCGTCTTCAGGTACTCCACCAGAACCGAACGCGGAATGTACGGATCGTATGCGAGCAGCCGCAACGTGTCGTCTGCCAGCAGGTCGACCTGTCCTACGCACGGCGGTGGAAATCGAGCCGGGTCCTGAGAATCCCGCATGTCCTGCGTGACCTGTCGATCGAAGTGCAGCAGCGCCTGGGTCTCCACGTCGACGGTGGCCGACGCGTCGTAGCGGTCGGTATGCGGGTCCACACCGGGGAAGAAGAAGCGCTTCAAGGCGTCGATCGCGGCCTGTCCGCGTCCGCCCCGAGCGTGGTAGAGCATCCAGTAGAGCTGTTCGGCCGCGCCGTAGTCCCGGGCATGTCGCGCGTTGCGGAACTTGTAGGTGTTGCCGTGCAGCGGGCGCGGCGCCGCCAGGGCCTGGTTCGGCCTGCCGCGGTTCACCACGTCCATCAGGTCGGTCTCGATCCAGCGCTGGACCAGGTCGGGGTAGGCGTCGAAGCCCACGAATGCGGCCGGATCCCTGACGTACTCGCCGGCGAAGTCGCGGATCGTGAGTTCGTTCCTGCGGGGCGGACGGCGCGTGCCGTATCCGCCGAACCGCAGCCGGGGGAAGAGCATCGTCAACACACGGTCCATGTTGAGCGGCTTGAAGTCGATGTAGCAGAGTTTCGGCAGCCGAAACTCGCGGTCGCGTCCCTTCAGCGCCATCAGCCGGCCTCCGCGTCGAGGGCCTGGAGCGTCAGGACGCCCTCGGGGTCACGTTCGATCCGATAGAAGTCGTGGCCCGTGCGGGTGACGAGCACTTCCTGGTAAGGCGCCGACGAGAGCACGTTCTTGAAGACGGCGAGCGTCAGGTAGTGGCCCTGCTGCTGCTCGATGCTCGGCCGGTAACCGTCGTCGAGACGGGAGAGCATCTCGTAGACGTCGAGACCGATCTCCAACGCGGCGGGTTCGCCTCCGGGGGGCGTGTAGACCAGTCGCAGCGTCTGCGGGACGTGCTCGACGAAGCGGTGATCCGCAGCGTCGGGGAACTGCAGGTCGAAACGGTCGCCGGGAAACAGGCGATAGCTCCGGACGGTGCCTCGCTCGACCACGCGGACCCGCAACGCCAGCGCATTGCCCAGACGCCGGGGATCGCCGAGACCCTCGCCGCGGTTGATCGCCATCAACAGCTTGTCGCGCTGGAGCCCCGGCGGCGTGCATCCCGTCACCAGCCCCCAGAACTCGCCGTAGGTCCGGTAGGGGAGCATCTGTCTCCAGTGCTCGTCGCGCCGCTCGAAGAACTGCCGCCGGCGGGCCATCGCCACGTACTCGCGGTGCTCGCGCATGCGCGCGACCGCAGTTGCGTCCCGAGCCAGCTCCCGGTGTCGCCGGTCGAGCAGTTGCGTATCGTAGTCGCCGCGATCGGTAAACGTGAAGCGCGCCGTTTCCCGCGCGTCCGGCGGCAGGTAGTCCAGGGCGCGGTCGAGATCCGGGTTGGTCGCTTCGCCGACGTCGATCTGTCGCAACAGGGCGACCAGACGATCCGCCGACCCGGCCCCGCCCTGCCACGCATTGAAATAGAGTCCGTCGAGAATCTGTCGCCGGCTTTCTTCGCCGGACGTGGCGTACAGGGCGTGAATCTCGTCGCAGTCCCGGGTGCCGGCGAGCGTGAACGCGAGCGCCGACCGCAGATCCCGCATCGTGATGTGCAGCCGGCCCCGAAGGTGGGTTATGGCGTAGGTCGCACGCAGCCGTTCGATGACCTTCGGGCCGGCAACGGGATCCATGAGCGTGCGCGCGTTGTGGTGAACGTAGCAGCGATCGCGTAGGTCGCAGCCGCGGCAGGCATCCCAGAACTGCTCATGTGTGAATCGGCGAACGAGACGGTCGAAGATGGCGTTCGGCGCCGCGGTTCCCGGCGAATCCGCGACGACCGAGCGCAGATTCAGATTCACCGCCGCGACGCCGTCCTCGGGTGCCGTGCCGGCCAAGCCGGCCAGGATGATGGCGCGCAACCGGGGGTAACGGTGCTGGTGCTCGGAGAGGAAGTCGACGAGCCTGCCCTCGTTGATGGCGATGATCCGGGTTTCGTCTGCCGGCCAGCCGCTGTTGTCGTCCCCCTGGAAGGGATCGAAGAACTCCCGCAGCACTTCGTCGTTGGTCTTCGCCTCCTCGTCCTGACTGCCGTCGTGGTTGGTGATGAAGCGTCGGTCCTTCCAGGAGAACGTCGAGCCGTTAGGGCGCGCCACCAGCGTGGGCATCGCTTCGTCTGAGCGCTCGATCTGCTGAATGAACGCCGTCTTGCCGTCTCCGGCGTTGCCGGTCACTGCGACCAGGCGGAATTCGCCGTCGAACAGCGCCCGTAGAAGCTCGTTGTCGAGCTGCGTGGAGATGTACGTCTCCCGGCCGATCTCGTCCAGACCCCGCGTGCCGGCGTTGCTGCGCGGGCTCTGGCTGTACATGGCCAGCAGATGGTTGACGAACGGGTTGACGTTCGGTCTGGGCGGTCGCAGCAGCGACGGTTCTCCGATCTCCCGGTCGAACGCCGTGTCGACTGGTACGACGGGGGGAGGCGTGGCCCGAGTCGCCCTCACTGCCGCGAGCGCCGTGCGGAAGGCCGTCGCGGACGCGAAGCGGTCGGCCCGCCGAGGCGCGATGGCCTGCAACAGGATCTGCGCTAGCTCGTCCGCGACGTCGCTGTTGAACTCCCCTGGATGCCGGGGCGCCACGCCGGCGCTCGGTCGCGTCCCATCCCAGGGGTACTTGCCGATGGCGCACTCGTAGAGCGTGACCCCGAGGCCGAACAGGTCCCAGTCGGTCTTTTCCGCGGTGGACATCTCCTCGCCGACCTGCAGATCCGGAGGGATGTAGCGGCGCGTCCCGCCGGGGCGCGATTCGTCGTCCTCGGTGTTGACCGCCACGTTGAAGTCGATGATGCGGACTCCCTGGTCGGTCCACAGCAGGTTCGACGGCTTGACGTCGCGGTGAAAGACGTCGTGGGCGTGCAGGTGTTCGAGGCCGGCGAGAGTTTCCAGGCCGAGACGTTTGACGTCCTCCGGTGAGAACGCGCGGTTGTCGAGCAGCTCGTTCACGCCGGTGCCGGGAACGTACTCGAACACCATGTAGGGTGTGTCGTCGGCCAGCTTGTCCGCCCACACCGCGCGCACGACGTTGGGGTGCAGTGGCAGGTGCTCCAGGATGCTGTACTCCCGCTTGAGGCGTTCGAACGTCGACCGACGATCCTTGACGATGAGCTTGATGACACGGCTGGTGTCCGAATAGGAGTCGAACACGCGGTAGACGACCGCGAATCCGCCCCGGCCCAACGCCTCCTCGACGCGGAATCGGTTGCTCAGTGGGTCACCGGGGCTCAAGGTCGCGTAGTCCACACCGGGTCGCGCGGGCACCGGGGGCAGGATGTCCTTCGCGGGTGCCTGATCGCCGGCCCGTGGGTCCGGGCCCACGATGCCGTTGAAGCGTGTCAGGGCGAGGGCGGCGGAGGCAGGACGGTCCTCGACGTCGAAGGCGCACAGGCTCTGCAGCCAGTCGTCGAATCCCGCCGGCAGGTCGGGCTTCAACTCGGACGGCTTCACCGGGAAGATGCCGTCCTTGTCCATCATGTCGTCGACCGACGTCCAGGCCGGTTCGCCGACCAGCAGCTCGTAGAAGACGAGACCGGCGGCGTAGAGGTCGGCGGCGACGCTCGCTTGCGAGGGGTCGTTGTAGCACTCCGGCGCCTGGTAGCTCGGATCGAGCTCGTCGACGATGTCCTCGGCGATCGTGCTCGCACGATCCGCGCCGGCTCGCGCGTAGTCGAAGCCGCGCAGCAGTGCGCGACCGGTGTCGGCGACCAGCACCGCGTCCGGCGTCAGGTTGCGATGGACGACCTGCGGCTGACTTCGGTGCGCGTGATCGAGGGCGCCCAGGACGTCTCGCACAACGGCGATCTTTTGGTCGAAAGTGAGCGCCAGCGCGTTCTTCTTCATGTGCTGGCGGAGACCGTGCCCGGGTACGTCCTCGGTCACCAGCACGAGACGGTCCTCCGCGTCGGTCCGGAAGAACTCCCGCACGGTGAGGATGTTCTGGTGGCCGGGCAACGCCGCCACCGCGCGGAAGGCGTTCTCGATGCGGCGGCGTTCACGACCACGCTCGGCCTCCGGCAGGTACGGGTCGACCGGATACACCCGCAGCCGCGCGGCGCCGCCGCGCCTGGCGCCGAGCAGCGTGTGCCGGGCGCGATACTCCGTGTAGCGGTCCGTGCCGCCGAGCTTCTCTTCGACCTGCCAGTGCCCGAAGCACAGGGGCGCGCTCCTGGGCGCCGCCCGTCCGGTGATCGCCCGCTGTATCTCGCGAAAGTGCTGCCGGATGTCCGTGGACCTGCCGGCCGGAATCCGTTGCGTGGACTTGAAGAAGGTAGCGCACTTCTTCAGATACGTGACCGCCGGTGCGTCCTGGCCGCCGGCATCCTGCACGTGGGCATCGGGCGCGGTCATCAGCACCGTGGCATCGACGTACACGCCGCCCAGCGCGCGATTCGCAGGGTGCTGGTCGCAGATCAGCGACTTCAATCTCTTCGCGTGGCCGCGCAGAATCGCGAGCGGCGAATGGTAGGGGGCCCGTCCCTCCGGGTACCATCTGCTGCGGTGGACGTCGATCAGGCCCCGCGTGCCCTTCACGTCGATCAGGTGGACGCAGTGCGGGCCGAGCAAGGCAACGTCGACCTCGAACACCTCGCGGCCCTGTCGGAGCTCGAAATTGTGGATGACGGTGAAGGTGTCCGGCAGGCTGTCCCGCAGGTAGGCGATAGCCTGCCGCTCGGCGTCGTTGACGGGCTGGCCGATGGCGATAACCTTGGCCATCAAGCAGCTCCCTGCCGGATGGCGTCCTCGACGAGAGTCACAGCCGTGTCTTCGAGCTGAACGGATTGGTGACGCTTCTCGTAGGCGTCCACAACGAGGTCGTGTATTTCGCGACGTGTCTTCGCGCTCTCAGGATACGGGATAGGCAGGTCGTGCACAAATGCCGAATGGTGTTCCTGGAGCTTCGTACCAACCGAGGTGGATCGTAGCATTCGGAATGCAGTTTGCGACCGCAGGAACGCGAATAGACACCCACGTGGCATTATCGATTCGTCCGAAACGACCCGCAAGAAATCTTGGGAGTAGGCCGCCGATACTGCTGGTCCGAAGATGAACTCAGCACGGCAGTACAGCTCAGATTCACCGAAGGTTCCGCGGGCGGCCACAAGCGTCGTTCCTGGCTCAACCAGTACATCGGCGTTGACGGACCGTTTCGCCACCCATCGGCCCTCAGGTCGCAACCAAAACACCTGTCGCTGTCCAATGAGTCGGTAAGCGTAGTCCGGGTGGGCGTCGATGCGCCTGAAGCGGCCGCCGGGCTTGAGCGTCCCGGGAAGGCACAATTCACCGAGGGAACGCCAAGGCCTAGTGCGGATATTGTTACACAGTTTCTGGAAGCGTGGATTGAAATTCAGCGCTCGGAGGGATGTCGCTGACGTGACCTTCCGCAAGAAGCCCAGGTCACAACCCTTTCCGTGCCAGGAGCCTGACGTTATATCCTTGAGGTTTGCGGCTTCGAAGAACCGTCTCGTTGCCTGCCGGAGCTGAGACTGGTATTGGGCGCGGAGCCTCGCCGCGTCCAATACGTGGTCGTGAGCCTGTTTCTCAACGCGAGTGGCGAGACGAGGCACCGGACGGTGCGCGATATGTTCCGGTTCGATGTGTCGGACGATAGATCCGTAAGTACCGCTGGTGATCAGTGGGATTCCAAACCAGCTACTCAAGTACGCGTGGAGGTATCCCGGAAGGATCTTGTCCTCGTCAGCAATCACCCGCATGATGTGTTCAGACCCTGTCATTCCGCTCATGTCCGGACGCGAAAAGGCCATTCGGCCGACCGTGCCAGACCGAGATATCAGAATCTCCTCAAACGCGTGTGGGTAGGGGCGGGGCCAGTTCGATGCCGGCGCAGCAGAGAAACAGCATTGAGATGAGCGCGCCGTGCGAGTGGAAGCCGTAGGCGCGACGGGCGATTACCCGCAGCTTGTTGTTGAAGCCTTCCACCGGCCCGTTGGTCATCTTCGTGTCGAGGTAGGCCAGGATGCCGGCCGCGTGCTTGCGGACCGTCCGTGCCAGCTTGACGAACGGCGCCAGACGCGACCGCGCCGCCCACGCCAGCCACTGGTCGAGCATGTCGGGCGCCTCGTCCGGCGTGGCCTGCTCGAGGATGATCGCCAGGTACTCCTTCAACTCGTAGGCGCGGTCGAGGGCACGATTCTGGCGGCGTAGCGCCGCCAGGCGCCGCTTCTCGCCTGGCTTGAGCCGCGCCGGGTGTTTCAGCAGGCAGAAGCGCGACCCCTTGAGCGTCTTGGCCGCCTTGGCGCCCAGGCGCCGTTGCTCCGCCCGCCGGACCTCGTCGACCGCGTCCGCGGCAAGCCGTTCCACATGGAACCGGTCGAAGACCACCTCGGCGTGCGGCACCTTTGCCCGCAACGCTTTCTGCCAACTCGCGGCCAGGTCTGCCGTCACCAACACAATCTGTTCGCAGCCGGACGGTCCCAGCAGGTCGAAGAACTTCTCCAGCGTTTCGGCGCTGCGTCCCCGACCGGCCCACACCACCCGCCGCTTGTCGTGGTCGACGACCACCGTCAGATAGTGATGCCGTTTGCGGTAGCTGAACTCGTCGACGCCGATGCGCCGCAGCCCGGCGAGCCGCTCCGGGTCCAGCCGCCGCGACACCACCCGCTCGACAATGCTCCCGACCGCCTGCCAGGAAATCCCCAACGCGCGACTGACCGTCGTCCGGTCGGTCACCTGCGCCAGATACGCCGCCAACTCTTCGAACGGCGCCGAGAACACGCTGCTGCCGGCCGCCCACGGCACCCGCTCCACCCGCACGCCGCACTGCCGGCACGACACCCGCCACGGCGCATACTGCAGCCACACCGGCGTCCGTCCCCACGGAAGGTGACGCCACTGCCGCAACGGTCGCCGGTCGTAGCGCGGCCTCCGACGGCCGCACCTGCCACACCGCGACCGCCGCCACGACGGCCGTACCCAGACCGACAACGGGCCGTCGGTCGCGACGTGTGCATCCCGGACGTGCATCTGGGTGACACCCAGCAACCGCCGTAGTAGTGTGGTCACACGCATGGGGCTCTCCTCCTCGCTGGTCGTCTTGGAACACGCCCAATGAGACCAGGAAGCCCCTGCGTTCTGCAACCGCTTGCGCTGCTCGATACCGCGCCCGCCAAGCCCAGCCGAGCGACCCCGGTACGGGCGTTGCGGGTGGTTGTCCGCGACAACGGAGCGGCGCGCCGACGTCGCCTCAGCCAGTAGATTGCGGGCCAGCCTTCCGGCTGGCCCGCAAGCGATTCCCGCACGGTCGGTCGCGGCAGTCATCCGGAGGACCGAAACGCAGTGAAGGACCCGCGAAGCGGGTTGACGGCCGGGACCGACCGTGCGTGGTGAACGCGCTCCGAGCGAAGCGAGGGCCTTATCCGGCCGTCCCGCGGACCGGCCTCAACCCACCCACACCTCTTTCAGGAGAGCCTCGCTTCAAGCCTCAGTTCAACCAGAAGAAGTTGGAGGAAGGTCACGGACCGATAAAGACAGCAGGCGTGGACTACCTTCATATCGTCGAGCTGGGCAACGTGGGCAAAGATACGGGAGTAGTTCGACTCAAGAGCGAAGCGAAGGGACTGGTGCGGCTGTCGGATGAAATGAGGCGCAGAGTCGTCGCCATCATGTGTCAATGCAAAGAGCCCGAGCAATGCCACAGGAGCGTTGTGGCCCGCAAGATGGGCGATCGGATGCCGGGTCTGCGCGTCGAGCACCTTCGGGCACCGTCTCAAACTTGAGGGGCAGCGGTCATCGCGACCGGAGCATCTATGGAGCCCGCTTGCGCCAGGCTGCATCGACACGGGCGAACAACTCGGTCATACGGACATGATGGCGCAGGTCGTCGCGGCGGCTGGCGGCGTCCGGCCAGTCCGGATGCTGCAGCAGCGCCTGCCTTCGCAGATCGTCGGCAATCCGCAACGCTTCGAGAGGACCGAGCCGTTGGACCCGCTCGGCCCAGTAGGCATCCTTGGCGTCACGCGCCAGTTGCCAGTCGCGAGCCATGAACGCGTGAATGCCTCGGGTGATATTGTCGGGCCCGCTCCTCTCGCGTGCCGCCGGATCGCGGATGAGCCAGACGGTCTCGGTCTCGAGGACGCTGGCGAAACGCCCGGCACCGTCTTCGACTGCTTCCCATTCCGCGGTGTAGACGAGCAGGTCGGCGGGTACCGGCAGCGTCTCGGTCTTCCAGTTGCGGGCGCGTTCCATAAAGGGCAGAGGGCTGTGTGCGACGACAGCTATGAGGTCGAGGTCGCTGCCGAAACCCTCGTCACCCCGCGCATACGAGCCGAAGTAGCCGAGTGCCCGCAGCTCGGGGCGCCGCTCGGCCTCGGCGGCTGCCCAGGTGCGCAGGCCGTCGAGAACGGCCTCACGCGTCGGCCAGCGCTTGACGGACGAACTCGACGATGTCACCGGCATGGCTAAGCGCCTGCTCGCTCTGCAGGGGTCGTGGTCGTCGACCTCGCGGGCGCGGTGAGCGTGCCTCAGGTCGTGCTCCGCCTGCAGGAACCAGTCCTGCGCCCGGTTGGGCATCGTCGCCGGGATTGCTCCCGCCCCGGTCGCCCGGGGCAGGAGCATCCATTCCTCCGGAGGGACTAGTCGCCGGACGGCATGCGGCAGGCGAAGTTCTCCGCCTCGTCCGTGCTGCCGCTGCCGGTGTAGACCGCCTGCGCCGGATACGGGCAGAGCGGCCGGGTCCGATCGACGTCGCCGTCCCGCACCCGTGAAGCGACGATGTGGTCGGGCGCCTCGCCCTCCTCGACCCACCGCTCGAGCGCGGTCAGCATGTCGAAGCGGCTCGGTCCGGCCCCGCCGCCGCAGTGGCCCATGCCGGGCGCCATGAAGAGGCGGAAGGACTCGTGAACCTCCTCGCGGCCGCCGACCGCCTCGATGACGCGGTTGTAGTACTGGGTCACGTTGGCCGGCGAGATCTGCGGGTCGCTCCACCCGTGGTAGGAGAGCAGCTTGCCCCCGCTCTCGAAGAACGGCTTCAGGTTCGGGTCGAGCGCGTTGAGGGTGTCGTTGTCCCGGTCTTCCGCGAGCACGATGTCGGTCTCGAAGTTGAACTGGTCGACGGTCCACTCCGGATCGGCGAACGTGAGATAGCGGAACTGCTCGACCCCGGTCGACCGCGCGGAGTTGGTCCAGCCGAAGTCGGTCCACCCGAGCTCGCTGCCCGGCAGCAGGCCGGTGATGGGACGCCCGGTCCTGGGGTTCTCGGGTGACGAGTAGAGCATGCGAACGGTGCTGACCTGGGCCGCGGTCAGGCACGACTCGTCGCCGGCGTCCTCGCACAGCAGCGTGCCCGGGTCGAAGTCGCAGCTCTCGGGGTCGCCCACCACGCCATCCTCGACGCCGTCGCCGGCGTCACAGGCGGCGAGCACCGCGTCGTGCACGAGCTGCCGGTCGGCGGCGAGGAGCCGCATGGACTCGTCGGCCTCCAGCGGCTTCGCCACGCGTAGCGAACCTCCCGCCCGGCCGGTCCAGTCCAGGCCCGGCGCGCCGGCGATGATGCCGTCGAAGACCTCCGGGAAGCGCTGCGCCGCCTTCATCGCCTGCCGGCCGCCGGCCGAGCAGCCGTTCCAGTACGAGTAGCGCGGCGCCTCGCTGTAGTGCGCCTCGATGGCGGCCTTGGAGACAACGGTCATCTCGTGGATCGAGCGGTAGCCGAAGTCGATGACCTTCTCGGGGTGGCCGAGGCCGAAGCTGGCCGTGTTGCCGACGTGGCCGGTGTCGGTCGAGCTGCTGGCGTAGCCGAGCGCGACGGCCGCAGCCATGTTGCCGTGGCGGATCGAGCCGGTGAACGCGCCGTTGCCCACCGCCTGGTACTTGCCGTTCCAGCCTTCGGCCGGCAGCCAGACCTCGACCTTGATGTCGGAATCGTCGGACGGCGTCAGGGTCGCCGAGACCCGGCAGAAGGCCGGCAGCTCGGCGTAGGCGCTCATTTGCCCGGGACGCCCGCCGCCCGGCGGGGTGAACCCGCCCGCAGCGACCAGCTCCGCGCCAGTGATCGTGGTGTTGGGCAGCGAAAGGGCCATCACGCGGTCGCACGCGGCGGCCTGGGCGGCCTGGGCCGCGATGACCTCCTGGCCGGAGCCCGGTGTGAAGAAGACGATGCCGACAACAGCGATGCCCACGCTGGCGGTAGCGGCGATCACGCGCTTCATGTTCTGCCTTCCTTTCCTTACGTGCCCGCGGCCTACCCCGCCGGGTCGCTACGGGAAGAACGCGAGCTTGATCAGCAAGCCGAGGATGAGCGGCCCGTAACCGAACTTCAGCAGCTTCCGGTCTCCCTCGAGTCGGCTGACCGCACGCTCGAGATCGAGCTTGGTAACCAGATCGTCGCGGCCGGCGATGGCGCCGGCCGCTGCCTTCGCCGTGGCGTCGTCGACACCCGCGGCTCGGAACGCGTCGTAGATCTCCGTGACGATCTGGCTCATCTGTCTTCGAGTCTAGCAGTCCACGGACGGCCTGCTAGAACATCGCGATCGGGTTCGCGGGGCTACCCGTGCCGCGCGCGACGTTCAGCGGCAGCCCCATGAACATGAACTCGTAGCGGCCTTCCTCGGCGCACGCTGCGGCGAGCGGCTCCAGCAGCGCGTTGTCGAGCAGGGCGACGCCGAAGTTGAACAGCACGCCGTGCATCGGGAACGCGAGGTTGTAGGGGTCGGGCCGCGCGTCCATCATGTCCCAGCCGAGGAGCGCGACGTCGTGGTCGCGAACGAACTTCGCGCAGGTCGCGCTGAGTCCGGGCCGGTCCCCGCCGCCGTACTCGCCGCCGGCGCGCACGTAGGGGTCCTTGCCGCTGTAGACCAGCAGGGCGTCGCCGGCCTCCACGGTCACGCCCTGCGCCTCCGCGATCGCTTCCAGCTCCCAACCGTGCACCGGCCGCTCCGGCGTCACGTGCGGCTCGCCGCGGTGGCGCGGCACGTCGAGGAGCACGCCCTTCGTGACGATGCCGTCGCTCCAGGCGTCGACCGCGCCCCAAGCGGCTCCCTGCGTCGTCACGCCGACGTCCGGATCGTGGCCCTGCCACATCCCGTCGACGTCCCACATGTGGCACAGGGCGTCGATGTGGGTGACGGTCTGGCCGTGGTAGATGAAGCCGAGGTAGTCGACGCAGGCGCCGGCGCCGCTCGGACGCGGGCTCTTGCGGATGAAGTGCTGCGCCGGCTCGAACACGCGGCTCATCGAGACCTTGCGGCCGTTGCGGGCCAGGCGGGCCGCGGCCGCGCTCTTCTCCGGTGTGATGAGGTTGACGGCCCCCTTCTGGTCGTCGTCGCCCCAGCGGCCCCAGTTGCGGAGATCCCTGTACCACGACTCCACCTCGGCCTGCGACGGCATCGGCGGGTCCGACTGCCCGGCGACCGGCGCGGTCCTGGCCGCCGGCGTCGCGGCCGCGGCCGACTGCCGTGCGTGGCGTTCGAGGAGTTCCGATGGCGAGAATGCGTCATCGGGCAGCGCGTTGCCGGCGTGTGCTTCGCTCGAGGTCGCTCCCCGCGCGGCGCTCGATGCTCCCGCGCCGGCCGCCGCCGCGCCGATCGTCGTCAGAAACCGTCGTCTTGAAGAGGCCATCTGCTGCCGTCCTTTCTTGCGCCTCGGCCGGCATCGCACGCCCGTCCGTGACAGGCTGCGGCGTCGTCCTCGCCGGCGCATTCTCGTGCGACGCGGACTCCCGGAAAACCGGAGCCCGTCAATGCTACCGCAGCCGCACACCGATTGACACGCCACGATTCGTTCGTTCAAACTAGGCTGCTTTCTCGCCGTTTGCGGGGTGTCTTCCGCCCGGCGCCTGGGCTGCCAGCGCCGCCGGACCCCGCCCGAGGCCACAGAGATGCAGAGAGTCCCGCGTTTCGCGCTCGCTTTGCTGGTGGCTGGTTTCGCCGCCGCCGTGATCGCCGCGCCCGCGGCCGGACAGCAGGCGGCGGGCGGAGTCGACGGCCAGGCGCTCGTCGACCGCTACTGCACCACCTGCCACAACGACCGCCTCGAGACCGGCGGCTTCTCGTTCGGGCCGCTCGACGTAGCCGACGTCGCGGCGCATCCCGAGGCATGGGAAAAGGTGGTCCGCAAGCTGCGCGCCGGCGCCATGCCGCCCCGGCCCCGCCCGCGTCCCGACCGGGAGGCCTACGACGGCTTCCGGGCCTGGATCGAAGGCGAGCTCGACGCCGCGGCGGCGGCCGACCTGAACCCCGGCCGGACGGAGACCTTCCATCGCCTGAGCCGGACCGAGTACCGCAACGCGGTTCGCGATCTGCTCGCGCTGGACGTCAGCGTCGACGACCTGCTCCCGGCCGACGACACCAGCTACGGCTTCGACAACATCGCCGGCGTGCTCGGTGTCTCGCCGACCCTGATGGAACGGTATCTGTCGGCCGGGCGCAAGATCAGCCGTCTGGCCGTCGCCTCGCCCGTGCCGTCGCCGACGGCCGAGACCTTCCGGATCGCCTCCGATCTGGGGCAGGACCGCCGCATGGAAAGGCTGCCGTTCGGCACCCGCGGCGGCATGGTCCTCGACTACAACTTTCCCGAGGACGCGGAGTACGTCTTCGAGATCCTGCCGGACGGACCCTTGCGCATCGAGCCGCACGACCTGGAGGTCACCATCGACGGCGAGCGGATCGCGCTGCTGACCGTCGGCAAGGCGCCCGATCCCGACGATCCGCGCGGTCTCTACACGCCGCAGATCGAGACCCTCGAGGTGCGGACGCCGGTCACCGCGGGGCCGCACGAGGTCGGCGTCGCCTTCCTGCGCAAGACGTCGGCGGAGCCGGAGGGAATCCGCAAGCTGTACCTGCGGCCGTTCACCGGCGAGGGGTCGGGTGGCGATTCGCGCTTCCAGCCCTACGTCGAGAGCCTGACCATTGCCGGCCCGTACGAATCGAGCGGCGCCCGGCCGGTCGAAGGGACACCGAGCCGGGAGCGCATCTTCACTTGCCGCCCGGCATCGGGCGCGACCGTGGAAGAGACCGCGTGCGCGCGGGAGATCCTGTCGACCATCGCGCGGCGCGCGTACCGCCGGCCCGTCACCGACGACGATGTCGAGCGGCTCCTGGTCTTCTACGAACGGGGGCGGGCCGGAGGCAGCTTCGATACCGGCATCGAGATGGCGCTCCGGCGGCTGCTGGTCAGTCCCGAGTTCCTGTTCCGCGTCGAGCGCGATCCGGAAGGGGTCGAGGGCGGGGAGAGCTACCGGGTCAGCGACCTGGAGCTGGCCTCACGCCTGTCGTTCTTCCTCTGGAGCAGCATTCCGGACGACGAGCTGCTCGACGTGGCCGAGCGCCGGGAGTTGAGCGTCCCGGCGATCTTCGAGGCGCAGATCGAGCGCATGCTCGCCGATCCGCGGTCGGAGGCCCTGGTCGGCAACTTCGCCGGGCAGTGGCTGACGTTGCGCAACGCCGCCGCCGTGCAGCCGGACGAGGACGAGTTTCCCGACTTCGGCGAGGCGCTTCGGCAGGGATTCCGGCGCGAGACGGAACTGCTGTTCTCCAGCGTGCTTCGCGAGGACCGCAGCGCCCTCGACCTGCTGGACGCCGACTACACCTTCGTCGACGAGCGGCTCGCCCGGCACTACGGCATTCCGAACGTGCGGGGCAGCCACTTCCGTCGCGTGGCGCTCGACGACGGGGCGCGGGGCGGCCTGCTCGGTCACGGCAGCATCCTGACCGTTACGTCCTACGCCAACCGGACGTCGCCGGTGAACCGCGGCAAGTGGGTGCTGGAGAACATCCTCGGCACGCCGCCGCCACCGCCGCCGCCGGACGTGCCCGATTTGGAGACGGCCGAGGGCGGCCAGGCGCTGTCGATGCGCGAGGCGATGGAGCAGCACCGCGCGAACCCGGTCTGCGCGAGCTGTCACCGCCTGATGGACCCGCTCGGGCTGGCGCTGGAGAACTTCGATGCGATCGGCCGCTGGCGCGACCGCAACGAGACGCGCGGCGCGATAAACGCGACCGGAGAGTTGCCCGACGGGACGCCGTTCGACGGGCCGGCGGGCCTCAAGGACGCCCTGCTGCGCCACCCGGAGCGGTTCGTCACCACCGTGACCGAGAAGCTGATGACCTACGCCCTCGGGCGCGGCATCGAGTACTACGATGCGCCGGCGGTGCGCGCCATCGTCCGCGACGCCGCCGAAGACGGGTACCGGCTGTCGTCGCTGGTCAAGGGCGTCGTCCGTAGCGCGCCGTTTCAGATGAGGAGATCGCCGTCATGATCATCACCAAGTCGTCACTGCCCCGGCGGACCTTCCTGCGCGGGATGGGCGCCACGCTGGCGCTGCCGCTGCTGGACGCGATGGTGCCGGCCGCGACCGCGCTCGCGAAGACCGCCGCGAAGCCGTCGCCGCGGCTCGGCTTCATCTACATCCCGAACGGTGCGAACATGGCGCAATGGACCCCGGCGGGCGATGCCGGGCCGCTGGATCTGTCGCGCAGCCTGAAGCCGCTGGAGAAGGTGCGCAGCCAGGTGATCATTCCGACCGGCCTCGATCACCGGCAGGCCGAGGCGTGGGGCGACGGCAACGGCGAGCATTCGCGGGCCAGCGCCGTCTGGCTGAACGGCGTGCATCCGAAGCGGACCGAGGGCGCCGACGTGCAGGCGGGCACCACTGCCGACCAGATCGCCGCCGCCGCGCTCGGCCAGCAGACGCCGCTTCCCTCGCTGGAGCTGGCGCTGGAGAACAGCTTCGTCGTCGGCAACTGCGACAACGGCTACAGTTGCGTCTATACCAACACGTTCGCGTGGCGCACCCCGACGACGCCGCTGCCGATGGAGCACAACCCACGCGTCGTCTTCGAGCGGCTGTTCGGCGAAGGAGGCACCGAGGCCCAGCGCGTCGCCCGGCTGCAGGACGATCGCAGCATCCTCGACGCGGTGCGCGAGGACATGGCGCGCCTGGACCGGACCCTCGGCGCCGCGGACCGCTCGCGGGTCACGCAGTACCTGGACGCGGTCCGCGAGATCGAGCGGCGCATCCAGCGCTCGGAGGCGCAGTCCGATGCCGCCCTGCCCGAGGTGCTCGAACGGCCGGTGGGCATCCCCGAGTCGTTCGACGCGCACGCCCGGCTGATGTTCGACCTGCAGGCGCTGGCCTTCCAGGCCGACATCACCCGCGTCTTCACGTTTCTCATCGGGCGTGAGCAGACCGCGCAGAGCTTCCCCGAGATCGGCGTTCCCGACCCGCACCACGCCATGTCGCATCACCAGATGGACGCGGAGCGGCTCGAGAAGTACGCCATGATCAACACCTACGAGGTGAGCCTGCTCGCGGGCTTCCTCGAGAAGCTGCAGGCGACGCCGGACGGCGACGGCACGCTGCTCGACCAGTCGATGGTCCTCTACGGCGGCGGCATCAGCGATGGCGACCAGCATTCGCACCTGGATCTGCCGTTGATCCTGGCCGGCGGCGGCGCCGGCACGCTGAAGGGCGGACGCCACCTGAAGTACGAAGGCGAGACGCCGATGACCAACCTGCTCGTCAGCATGCTCGACAAGGCGGGCGTGGCCATCGACGAGTTGGGCGACAGCACCGGCCGGCTGCCGATGGAGACGCTGAGCGGCGTGTAGGAGCCTGCGCCGCAGAAGATGGTGCCGCCGCGAACGACGCCGGGCCGGCGTGGGTCGAGACGGCACGAGGAACAGGCGAGATGAAGACCACTTGGCGCATCGCGGCCGGCGTGTCGGCGGTGTTGCTCGCGAGCGCCGCATCGGCTGCGGCCGCGGACACGCCTCTTTTCGACGCCGTCAAGGCGGGCGACACGGCCGCAGTGGAGAAGCTGCTGGCCGACGGCGGCGACGTGCGCACGGCGGAGGTCGACGGTGCCACGGTGCTGCACTGGGCGGCCCACCACGACCGCCTGGAGATTGCCGAGCTCTTGCTGGGCGCCGGAGCGGCGGTGGACGCGGCCAACCGTTATGGCGTGACGCCGCTTGCGCTCGCCTCGGTCAACGGCAGCACGCCGATGATCGCGCGGCTGCTCGAAGCCGGGGCCGACCCCAACCTCTCGAATCCCGAGGGCGAGACGCCGCTGATGACGGCGGCTCGCACGGGCAACGGCGCGGCCATCGAGAGCCTGCTGGAGCACGGGGCCGAGGTGGACGCGGTCGAAGGGTGGCGCGGACAGACGGCGCTGATGTGGGCGACCGCGCAGAACCAGACGGCCGCGGTCGAGGCGCTGCTCGCGGCCGGGGCCGACCCGAACGCCCGCTCCGCGCGAGGTTTCACGCCGGTTCTGTTCGCGGCGCGCGAGGGGCACGTCGACGTGCTGGAACCGCTCGTCCGCGCCGGGGCCGACGCCGACGACGCGCTGCCGTCCAACGGCATGAGCGCGCTCGTCCTGGCCGTCTACAACGCGCAGTACGACTTCGCGAACGCGCTGCTGGACCTGGGGGCCGACCCCGACGCGGCCGGCAACGGCTGGAACGCGCTGCACCAGGTGGTGTGGACGAACCGGCCCAACCTCGGCCGGAACCCGCCATTCCCGGTGCCGCTCGGCGAGCTCGACGCGTTCGATCTCGTGCGCGCCCTGGCCGGGGCCGGGGCGGACCTCGACGCCCGCCAGACCGGGGAGCCGCGCGACGGCAACCGCAACATGCTCAACCGCATCGGTTCGACGCCGTTCCTGCAGGCGGCGAAGGTGGCCGACGCCGAGATGATGCGGCTTCTCGTCGACCTCGGGGCCGACCCCTCGATCACTACCGAGGAGGGCGTGACGGCGCTGATGGCGGCGGCCGGCGTGGGCATCTGGAAGATCGGCGAGAACCCCGGCACCAACCACGAGGCGCTCGCGGCGGTCGAGCTGGCGTGGGAGCTGGGCAACGACGTCAATGCGGCCGATACGAACGGGGACACGGCGCTCCACGGTGCGATTCACCGCGGCGCCGGCAACATCGTCCGGTTCCTGGTGGAGAAGGGGGCCGACATCGACGCCGTCAACGGCAAGGGCTGGTCGGCCCTGTCGGTGGCCCAGGGCGTGTTCTATCCGAACACGTTCAACCGGCATCCCGAGCTCGTGACGCTGCTGCTCGACCTCGGAGCGGACCCGGACGCAGGCACGCGGCGGCCGGTGGACCTGTCGCCGGCCGAACGGCTGGCGCTGGCCCAGCAGCAGGAGCAGTGAGCGGCGCCGCCGGGCCTGCCCGGGTGGTCGCCGGAAGAATGCGAACGTAGCTCGAAAACACCGAACGACGTAGACAGGATGACGACGATCCAGGAGGAAACAACATGAGCGCGCGGACAAGAACGTCATGGCGCACGCTGGCCCGTCTCGCCATCGTGAGCGCCGGCCTCGGCGCCGTGATCGCGGCTTTCGGGGCGGCGCCCAACGCCCAGATGGCCGAGGGCTACATCAGCGGCGTGGTCGAGAGCGCCCAGGGCGCCGAGGCGGGCGTGTGGGTCATCGCCGAGACCGAGGAGCTCGAGACCAAGTTCGCCAAGATCGTCGTGACCGACAACGAAGGCCGCTTCGTGCTGCCGCAGATGCCGGACGCGACCTACGACGTGTGGGTGCGCGGCTACGGCCTGGTGGACTCCGAGAGCGTGCGGCTTGCGCCGACGCGGGAGGACGTCAGCCTCACCGCCGTCATCGCGCCCGACGAGCAGGCCGCGGCGCAGGTCTACCCCGGCAACTACTGGTACTCGCTGATCGAGCCGCCGGCCGCGAGCGAGTTCCCCGGCACCGGCCCCGACGGGAACGGCATCTCGGAGAACCTGCACAGCCAGGCCGCCTGGCTCGACATCATGAAGCAGGGTTGCCAGCTCTGCCACCAGCTCGGCAACACGGCGACCCGCGTGGTGCAGCACCGCGACGAGTTCGATTCGACCGTCGCGGCCTGGGACCACCGCGTCCAGACCGGTCAGCGCGGCAACCAGATGAGCGCGGCGATGAGCCGCTTCGGCCGGCAGCGCGCGCTGGAGATGTTCGCCGACTGGACCGACCGCATCGCCAACGGCGAGACCCCGCCGCGTCCGCCGCGCCCCTCCGGCGTCGAGCGGAACCTCGTGGTCACCCTGTGGGACTGGGGCGTGGACAGCTCCTTCATCCACGACGAGATCACCACCGACAAGCGGAACCCGAGCGTCAACGGCGGCGGGCCGGTCTACGGCGTGTCGGCGGGCCACGGCACCCTGACCGTGGTCGACCCGGTGGAGAACACCGCCGTCGAGCTGAAGATCCCGGTGCGGCCGGAGGATCCCGACTCGGTGCCCTCGCGCTTCCCGCAGATGCAGCTCCAGCCGTCCTACTACTGGGGCGACCAGTTGCTGTGGGGCCGCGGCGGCCCGGACGGGCGTGAGAACTCGTCCGACCCGCACAACCCGATGATGGACCAGAACGGCCGCGTCTGGATGACGTCGACCGTCCGCGCCC
This sequence comes from Vicinamibacterales bacterium, assembly GCA_964291605.2. Taxonomy (GTDB): domain Bacteria; phylum Acidobacteriota; class Vicinamibacteria; order Vicinamibacterales; family UBA8438; genus WTFV01. The sequence continues at coordinate 1,040,686 of OZ219745.1, forward strand.
GCCCGAACCCCGACTGGTGCCGGGAAGGCTCGGACAACAAGTTCGCGCAGTACCTGCCGCTGTCGGCGAGCGGCCGGCAGGCGTCCTACTACGACCCGGCGAGCGAGGAGTTCGTCCTTATCGACACCTGCTACGGGACGCATCACCTGCAGTTCGGCGAGGACAAGAACGACACCCTCTGGTTCAGCGGCGACAGCCAATCGATCGGCTGGATCGACACGAAGGCCTACGATCTGAGCGGCGACGAGATCGCGTCGCAGGGCTGGTGCCCGACCGTCATCGACACCAACGGCGACGGCGTGATCACCAAGCCGTGGAACGAGCCGAACCGTCAGGGCCAGGTGGAGATCGACCCGGCGCTCGACACCCGCACCGTCGGCTTCGGGTACGGCATCATCCCCAGTTCGATCGACGATTCGGTCTGGATCACCCGCACGGGTCCGTTCCCGGGCCGGCTGGTGCGCCTGGATCGCGGCGACAACCCGCCCGAGACCTGCATCGCCGAGGTCTACGAGCCGCCGTCCATCGAGAACCCGAACATCGACCCGGCGCAGACCGGGTTCGCGCCGCGCGGCATCGACATCGACCGCCACGGCGTCGTCTGGACCGCCCTGTCGGGCAGCAGCCAGATGGCCAGCTTCGATCGGTCGAAGTGCGCCATCACCGGCGGCCCCGAGGCGACCGGCCAGCACTGCCCCGAGGGGTGGACGCTGTACAACGTTCCCGGCCCGCAGATGAAGGGCGTGGAGACGCCGGGCAGCGCCGACTTCCACTACTACAGTTGGGTCGACCAGTACAACACCCTGGGCCTGGGCGAGAACATCCCGATCGCGAACGGCTCCGGGTCGGATTCGCTGCTGGCGCTCGATCCGGAGACCGGCGAGTGGACCACGCTGCGCGTTCCGTACCCGATGGCGTTCTACTCGCGCGGGCTCGACGGCCGCATCGACGATCCGACGACCGGGTGGAAGGGCCGCGGCCTGTGGGCCAACTACGGCTCCAACTACGTCTGGCACACCGAGGGCGGCAAGGGCACCAAGAGCAAGATGGTGCACTTCCAGCTCCGGCCCGACCCGCTCGCGAAGTAGGTCGGACGTAGTCGCAGCTTCGGTTTGAAGGGGGCAGGCCGTTGGCGCCTGTCCCCTTCGTTTCGTCTCCGGCGTTGTACGAGGCATGATTACGGTGGAGTCACGGCCGACGCGGGCTCGGGACATCCGCGAAACCGTCACGACGGAGCGTCGGCCGTCCGGAAAGGAGCGAACGGCATGAGTCAGAACACGGCGATCCTGCTCGGCGCCGTAGCGATCGCGATCACCGTCGTGGGTGGATCCTGCGCGACGAACGCCAGCATCGCCGACCTGCGAAACGTCGTGACGATGCGGATGGACAGCTTCGAGGAGCGGCTGTCGACCCTTGAAGGCGAGTTGCGTACGCAGGGGACGTCCCTGGCGGAGTTGGCCGACGCCGTGCCAGCGGCGCCGCCGCCCCCGCCCGCGCCGCCGCCCCCGTACCACGTCTACGTCACCAACGAGTACTCCGGCGACCTGACGGTCATCGCCGGCGGCACGAACGAGGTCGTCGCCACGTTTCCCCTCGGCCAGCGGCCGCGCGGCATCAAGGTGTCGCCGGATCGCACCCAGCTCTTCGTGGCGTTGAGCGGCTCGCCGCCGGCCCCGCCCGGCACCGACCTGAGCACGCTGCCGCCGCCCGACCGCTCGGCCGACGGCATCGGCGTGGTCGACATCGCAGCCGGCGAGGTGGTGAACGTCGTCCATGCCGGCACCGATCCCGAGCAGCTCGCGATCAGCGCGGACGGCACGCGGCTCTACGTCGCCAACGAGGACGCGGGCGAGGCGAGCGTGGTCGACATCGCCAGCGGCGAGTTCCTGGCCCGGTTCCCGGTCGGGGGCGAGCCCGAGGGCGTCCGCATCAGCCCGGACGGCAGCGTGGTCTACGTCACCTCGGAGGAGGACAACCAGGTCTCGGTTATCGATACCGCCGCCAACGAGGTCATCGCGGTGTTCGAGGTGGGCGCCCGCCCGCGCGCGACGGGGTTCTCGCCGGACGGCAGCCGCGCCTACGTGACCGCCGAGAACAGCGGCACGGTGCATGTCGTGGACACGTCGACGCACGAGGTCATCGAGACGATCCAGCTCACCGGTGAGTTGATGCGGCCGATGGGCGTCGTCGTGTCGCCCGACGGGTCGCGCGTCTACGTGACGAACGGGCGCGGGCGCGACGTGGTGGTCATCGACGCGGCCACCAACGAGGCGGTGGCGGAGGTCGAGGTGGGCGACCGGCCGTGGGGCATCGGGGTCACCCCGGACGGCCGGTACCTCTACACCGCGAACGGGCCGTCGCACGACGTCAGCGTCGTGGATACCGAGACGTTGGAGGTGATCGCCCGCATTCCGGCCGGCGAGCGGCCGTGGGGCATCGCCATCGTGCCGGCGGAGTAGTCGGGACGGTGGGCCGACAAGCTTGCCCATGAGCGAACCGGATCTCACCATCAAGCTCGGGGTCGAGGAGGAGTTCTTCCTCGTCGACCCCGAGACCCGCGACCTGGAATCCGATCCGGATCCGGGTATTTTCGAGGCGTGCGAACGGAACCGCGGGCCGCACACGGTCGCGCACGAGGTGCTGCGGACCCAGATCGAGACCAGCACGAAGGTGTGCGGCTCGGTGGCCGAGGCCCGCGAGGCGGTCCGGGAAACCCGGCGGCTGGTGATCGAGGCGGCGGCCAAGTACGACGTGGCGGTGCTGGCCGCGTCGACCCACCCGTTCGCGGAGTGGCAATCGCAACTGATCACGCCGCGGGACCGCTACGAGCGGTTCGCCGTCACTTTCCAGGAGAGCGTGCGGCGGCTGCTCGTGGGCGGTATGCACATCCACGCCGGCTTCGGGGATCCCGATTCACGGATCCGGGTGATGACCGCGTTGCGCCGCTATCTGCCGTTACTCCACGCGCTGTCGACGTCGTCGCCGTTCCGGGAAGGGCGGGAGACCGGCTTCAAGTCCTACCGGCTGACCATCATGGGGGCGCTGCCGCGCACGAGCGTGCCGGGCCCGCTGTTGTCGTGGGCGGATTTCGACCGGCTCGTGGCGGCCTACCAGCGCATGAACTTCATCCAGAACGGCAGCGAGCTGTGGTGGGACATTCGTCCCTCGCACAACTTTCCCACGGTGGAGCTGCGGATCTGCGACATCTGCCCGCGTCTCGACGACGTGGCGAGCATCGTGGCGCTCTATGCGTCGCTGGTCCGCCGGTTGCTGCGCCTGGACAGCGAGGGCCTGCTGCCGCCCGATCCGCCCACCGAAATCATCGCCGAGAACCGCTGGCTCGCCCAGCGCTACGGGGTGCTGGCGTTCCTGGGCGACGTGCGCGGCACCGGCGGGCGGGTGGACATAGAGGACCACGCCGCGCGTCTCGTCGACGATCTGACGGACGACGCCCGCGCGCTCGGCTGCGAGAAGGAGCTGCGCCACGTGCTCACCATCATTCGGGAAGGCAGCGGCGCCGACCGGCAGATCGACCACTTCCGCCTCCGCCGGCTGGAGGGTGACACCGGGGAGGAAGCGTTGCGCGCCGTGGTGGATATGGTGATTGCCGAGACGCGCGAGGGAATCGTCGCTGATGCGTGATGTCCTGTCGGCGGCGGTTGGCCTCTTCATGCGGGAGTCATGGGTAGCGGCGCTGCCGGCGTGCTCACGTGCTCCGGCCGCACCGGCCGGTTCCGGAGTCGTGTCAATTCCGTGATGTCATCACCGAGAACACTTCCGGCCGCACCGCCGCCGTGCCGGACCGAATTGCGTCCACGACGAAGACGGACGCCCGATCGACGATGTGCTGAGACTGCCGTTTCGCCACGGGCTGTTAAGGTGGCGCCCGGAGGGCTTCGATGCGTGAACTGAAGATGATTGCGGGAATGTCGGCGGTCGTGCTCGCGGTGGCGGGTCTGATGGCGGCGGCGCAGCCTGCGGCGGAGCAGGCGATCACGCCGGAGGAGCTCGCCGAGCTGACGGCGATCCGGCCGGTACCGGGCAAGAACGGGCTCTACGTCATCCCCGGCTACGACGGCGGCGTCACGGGCGGCAACGTGGCCGTCCGGGTGACCAACGACGGCGTGATCATCGTCGACAACAAGTTCCCGCACAGCTTCCGCATGATCACCACCGAGGTGGGCAAGGTCACGTCTCTGCCGATCAAGTACGTGCTGGACACCCATCATCACGGCGATCACGCGGGCAGCAACGCCGACTTCATGGCGTTCGGCGAGGTGATTTCCCACAAGAACGCGCGTGGGAACATGGTTCGGAACAATCAGCCAGGGGCGCCGCGCGTCGTCTTCAGCGACGAGACGTCAGTATTCCTCGGCGGCATGGAGGTGCGGGCCCACCACTTCGGGCGCGGGCACACGAACGGCGACGCGGTCATCTACTTCCCGGAGCTGCGGACGATTCACACCGGCGACCTCTTCATCTGGGGCCAGCGGTCGGACGGCAGCACGCTGTCGCCCTTCATGGACTACGGCAACGGCGGAAGCGGGCTGGCGTGGACGGCGACGCTGGACGGCGTGCTGGCGCTTGACTTCGATACCGTGATCCCGGGCCACGGTCCAATCCTGGGCCGGGACGAGGTCCGGACCTTCCGGGACCGGATGCAGACGCTGCAGGAACGCATGCGAGAAGCGATCGAGGCGGGGGTCAGCCGCGACGACGTGCCGGACCGGGTACGGACCGCCGACCTCGACTGGCCGTTCCGCCCGGCGGCGCTGCAGGCCTTCTACGACGAGGTGGTTGCGGCGCAGTAGCGTGGCGGCGTTGCGGGCGTCCCGCGACGTAGTCGTGGGGCGGTAGCGCGATCGAAGCGAGTCGTGCCGGTCCGCCGCGGCAGGCGAACCTGCCGCGTCAGTCGCGGGCGGAATCGACCACGCCCTCCAGCGCATCGGATGCGGCAGTGAACATCCGTTGCAGGAGCACCATTCGCTCGCGCTTGGATTGCTCGACGCACTGCCACAAGGCGTCGTTGATGCGTGTGAGCGCTTGCTCGCGTGTTTCCCGGGGCAGCGTGCAGTCGTTGATGTACTCGTACTTTTCGAGCGTGAATCCCGCGATGTCCTTCAGGTTGTCCCCGACGATGTCGAAGTCGATCTCGTTCCGCAGCGTTCCTACGTTGGCCTCTAGCGGTTCCGGAGCGCCCGCTAGCGCGTCGAGGGCCTGCGTTTCGGAACCGTGTATCGGCACGATCTTGTCGAATCCACTGACCGCGAAGATGCGCCGAATCGAGTCGTTGAGGGAGCAGATCGCCAGGTGCGCGTCCCGCTTCCTGAGCTGCTTGCCGAGCATCAGCACCACTCGCAGTCCGGCGCTGCTGATGAAGGCGACCCCCTCGAAGTCGACGACCACGGTTTGCGCGTCCGGCTCGAGTCCGGACTCCAGTACGCTCTGAAACTCCGAGAAGTTGGCGCCGTCGATGCGACCCTCGACTCGCGCGACCACGGTCTCTTCCCTTCGTTCCCACTTGACTTCCATCTGATTGGCTACCTTTCGTGACGGACAGAGCGTTCTCGTGCCGCGCCGTCGTGAACGCGGCGACTCTGCCGACAGCCCTGCGGGCGCCGCCGTCCGGCGTCCGGAGCGGCAGGAGAAGCGGACCTCGCTTCATGCTACACCGGCGAGTTATGCGCCGGACGCCGATTGGGACGCGCGCGCCGGGATTCCGAGCGACGAAGAAGCCGCCCCGGCAGGTGCTGCAGGTCGTCGAGGATCGCGTAGGCGACCGGCACCAGAAACAGCGTGATGAAGGTTGCGAACAGCACGCCGAAAGCGAGCGAGGCCGCCATCGGGATGAAGAACGCCGCCTGCATGCTGCGGTCGGCCAGCATCGGGACCAGGCCCGCGAAGGTGGTCAGCGACGTGAGCACGATGGGACGGAAACGCTGGCTGCCGGCCCGGCGGATGGCGTGCTCCAGGCCGGTGGGTCCCGGCGCGCCCTGTTCCGGAGCCTGAGCTTCCGGATCGCGGGTCCCGCCGGGGGCGTGCCGCCCCCGGTTGATGAAGTCGACCATGATCAGGCTGTCGTTGACGACGACGCCGGTCAGGGCGACGAGGCCGAGCAGCGTCATGAACGTGACGTCGAGCCCCATCAGCATGTGGCCCCAGAGCGCCCCGACGAGGCCGAACGGAATGGCGCCCATGATGATGATCGGCTGCGAGTACGACCGCAGCGGTATCGCGAGCAGCCCGAAGATCATGATCAGCGCCAGGAGGAACCCCACCCGCAGGCCGCTGATGGCCTCCTCCTGCGATTCCTGGGTGCCTCTGAACGTATAGAACACGTCCGGGAATTCCGTGAGCATCTCGGGCAGGATGCGCTCGCGCAGATCCCCGATGAGGGCCGCCGTCGATGCGACCTGCGGATCGACCGAGGCGGTCACGTTCACGGCCCGGCTGCGGTCGATGCGCCGGATCGAGGCGAAGCCGCGACCCGGCTCCACCAGCGCCACCTGGCTGAACGGCACTTCGCCGCCGTCCGGCGTGCGTACGCGCATGCCCTCCAGCGTGCCGAGCGATCGCCGCTGCTCGCGGGGGTAGCGCACCATGACGCGGATGTCGTCCCGTCCGCGCTGGATGCGCTGCGCTTCCTCGCCGTAGAACGCCTGCCGCACCTGCCGTCCCAGATCCTGCAGCGTCAGCCCGAGCGTCTGCGCGGCGGGCCGGATGTCCAGCCGCATCTCCGCCTTGCCGGTCTGGATGGAGTCGGCGACCGCATAGACGCCGGCGTACTCGGCCAGCCGGCCCTTGAGCACGTCGGCGGCGGCCCGCAGACGGTCGAGGTCCAGCCCCGAGAGCTCCACGTCGACGTCTTCCCCGGTGCTCAGGAGCGACGTGTGGAAGTCGATCGCGACCGCTTCGGGGACCTCGCCGGCCTCCTCGCGCCACAGGATGCCGAGCTGCTCGCTGGAGTGCGCGCGTGTCTCCGTGGGCGCGAGCTCTATCGTGATCTCGCCTATGTGGGAGGCGGCGACGACGTCGCTGCTTATCCGGCCGAAGCGTCCGCCGCCCCGCGCCAGCACCGGTTGGTCGCCGATCATCGTCGCGACGTGCCGGAAGTAGTCGACGCCGGTCTCCGCTTCCAGACTCGCCCGCAGCCGCGCGGCTCCCGCCTCGAACTTCGCGACCGCCGCCGTGGTGGCCTCGGCCGGCGCGCCCAGGGGCATGGTGATCGAAGCGGTCATGAACTCGTTTTCGATCGACGGGGCGAACTGGAAGTTGGTCGAGCCGCCGAGGGCGAGGCCGCCGGTCAGGATCAGGGTGGCCAGCCCGAGCGCCGCCGTGACGTAGCGCCAGCGGAGCGCAACCTCCAGGGCCGGCTCGTAGACCCGGCGGACGAACCACAGGAGTCCGCCGGCGATGCGCTGCTGGAGCCGGCGCCACGGACCGGCCCGGCGCCGCCGCCGGCCGTGCGCCAGGTGGGCGGGCAGGATGCCGAGCGATTCGAGCAGCGAGAAGAGCAGGCACGGCAGGACGACGAGCGGCACGACCTGGAACATCTGGCCGAACGCGGTCACGAACAACAACGGCAGAAACGCCGCCGCCGTCGTCAGGACGGCGTAGACCACCGGCTTGCCGATCTCCTGAGCTCCCTCCACGGCGCCGCGCAGCCCGTCGCCGTGGCCTTCCTGGTGGCGGTGGATGTTCTCGCCGACGATGATCGCGTCGTCGACCACGATCCCGAGCACCAGGATGAAGGCGAAGCACGAGACCATGTTGACGCTCAGGCCCAGGCCCGGCATCAGGGCGAAGGCGCCGAGGAAGCAGATCGGGATCCCGAGGCTGACCCAGAAGGCGAGGCGCATGTCGAGAAAGAGCGTCAGGACGATGAAGACGAGAACGAAACCCGCGGCGCCGTTGTTGAGCATGATCGCCAGCCGGTCGGTCAGGACCTGCGACTGGTCCTGCCAGATCGTCAGCGTGATGCCCTCGGGCAACCAGGCGGCCGCGCGCCGGACGTAGCTTCGAACGGCGGCCGCGACGTCGAGCGCACTTTGCTCGCCCGAGCGATAGACCGAGACCGTCACCGCCGGCAGCGCGTCGAAGCGCGCGCGCTGGTCGGTTTCCGCGAAACCGTCGACCACCGTGGCCACGTCGCCCAGCAGCAGGCGGCTGCCGTCGGGCCGGGTCCAGAGCACCAGGTTCTCGTAGTCGGCGCCCCGGTAGGCCTGCCCGATCGTGCGCAGCAGGATCTCGCCGCGTTCGGTGCGCACCGAGCCGCCGGGCAGATCCAGCGACGAGCGGCGGACCGCGTTCGCCACCTGGTCGAAGGTAAGCCGGTGCCGGCGCAGCGCCACCTCCGACACCTCGATGGAGATCTCGTACGGCGGGACGCTCACGATCTCGACCTGGCCGATCTCCGGCAGGGCGACCAGCCCGTCGCGCACGATCTCGGCGATCGACTTCAGCGAGGCGACGTCGGTAGCGCCCGCGATGGCGATGTCGGTGACCTGACTGCGGGTGACCAGCTCGCGAATGATCGGCCTCTCGGTCTCTGCGGGAAACGTGGTGATCGCCTGGACGTTGTTCGTCACCTCGTCGAGCACCCGCTGCGCGTCGGCGCCGAACTCGAGCTCCGCGATCACCGACGCGCTGCCCTCGGACGCCGTCGACACGATCTGCTGGACGCCGTCGATGTTCTGGATGGCCTCCTCGATGCGGACGACGACCCCGGACTCGACCTCCTCCGGCGCCGCTCCCAGGTAGGGCACCTCGATTCTGATGCGGCGCAGATCGATTTCCGGGAAGACCTCTTCGGTGACCGTCGCGGCGGCCATCAGGCCGCTCGCGACGATCAGGACCATCAGGAGGTTGGCGGCAACGGGATTGTCGGCGAGCCAGGCGATAGCGCGGTTCACTGCGATTCTCCCGGAAACAAAGCTAACACGATGTCATCGTGTCGCAAGGGGTTCTTTGGCGCTGAGTCGCGCAGCGGGGCCGGCCGCGGCGGTCACCGCCTCCACCGTGGTATAACGTTGGCCGGGCATCGCGGCCGCCGAGCGGGGCTCCGCGGCCATCCGGACGTGTGGAGGGGAGGACGGACGATGGACGGTCTGTACTGTTGCAGCTACATGCGCTTCGCGGTTCGCGCCGGAATCGTCGCCGCCGTCGTGGCGCTGGTGCTGTTCGCTGCGGTCAGCCTGGCCGGGGCGCAGACCGCCGGCGCGGGGCCCGCGTTCACGACGGCCGTGTTCAGCGAGCCGGAAACCTGCGTCATCCGCGGGATGGCCGACGACCGCAATCTCGATTCAGCCGCCGACGTCACCGTCACCGTCACGCCCTGACGTTTCGGGACGGCACAGCGGCATGCACAAGACCATGCAGACAGGATGCACGACCGTGCGGCAGAGGCTTACCCGGGTCCGCGGCTTGGCAGTCGGCGCGTCGGTGGTCGCCGCTCTGCTTCCCGGCCCGTCGGACGCGCAGGCGAGCCAGGAGGAGCGGACGACGGTGTGGGACGGCGTCTACACCGCGGAGCAGTCGGCGCGCGGCAAGCTCGTCTACGACGGCAATTGCGGCGCCTGTCATCTGCCCGACATGAGCGGCTCGGACGAGGCGCGCCCGCTCGCCGGCGAGCGCTTCATGCAGGACTGGCGCGAGGACACCCTCCACACCCTGTTCGTCCGTATCCGCAACCTGATGCCGTTCGACGAGCCTGCCACGCTGACCGAGGAGGCGTACCTCGACAGCGTCGCCTACATCCTGGAATTCAACGGCTTTCCTGCCGGCGATCGGGAGCTGACGACGAACGGCCTGGAGGACATCCGCATCGAAGGCCGCGACGGGCCGGCCGAGGTCCCCAGTTTCGCGCTCGTGCAGGTCGTCGGCTGCCTGACCGAAGAGGCCGGCGGATGGCTGCTGACGAACAGCACGCGCGCGGTTCGCACCCGCGATCCGTCCGCCTCGACCGAGGACGAGCTGGCCTCCCTCGGGTCACGTGCCGTCGGGACGCGGACCTTCGAGCTGATGAACGTCTATCCGAATCCGGCCGAGCACGCCGGGCACCGGATGGCGGTCAAGGGCTTCCTGATCCGCGACCCGTCCGGCGACCGCATCAACGTCAGCTCGCTCGGCATGGTAAGCGACGCCTGCGCGCAGTAGGTGGCGCGCCAAGTGAGCGACGCCTGCGCGCAGCAACAGGCCGCGCTTGGGCGCAGCAGACGAGCTACACCTGCGCGCGCCAGGTGAGCGACGCCTGCGGCCGGGAGGGTCGGCCCGAGATCTACGGCTGGTCCGCGGGCTTGACCACCGCCACGCTGTTGACGTCCCTGGCGTGCAGCTCGTCGTCGTAGACGCCGCGGTCCTTCATGACCTGCCGCAGCAGCTCGGCCGTGTGGTCCGCGCGCTTGACGGTGCCCGTGTAGTGGACCCCGTCGGCGATGCGCAGCGGCGTCCAGCCCTCGTTGCTCTCGGCGAGCAGGTCGGCACCCCGCTCGGCCAGGAACTCCACGATCGGGTTCGCGCCGCGCAGCGCGGCGCCGTGAAGCGCCGTGTAGCCCCGGTCGTCGGCCCCGTCGACATTGTGGTCGCCCAGCTCCCAGGCGAGCTGCACCGCCTCGAACGCCTCCTCGTTGGTCCCGGCGCTCTCGCCCAGGTTGAAGATGCCCACGCCGGCCGCCACCATCAACGGAGACGCGTTGCCTTCGGTCGCGATTCGCGTGTCCGCGCCGTACTCCGCCAGCAGACGCATCAGGGGCGGGTCGGCATGCTTGGCGGCGAGCAGGTACGGCGTGGCCCCGACGCGGTTCAGGTTGTTCCGTTCGCGGTTGTTGAACCGCGCGGTCTGGCGCACGTTCGGGTCGGCGCCGTTGTCGAGGAGAAAGCGGGCGAACGCCAGCGTGTCGATGCGGTCGAGCAGCACCACTGGAGGCATGCCCTTGCCGGAGTTCGGGCGCCGAGTGTAGGCCAACTGGTGCAACGCGGTCCAGCCCTGCTCGTCCGCGTTCGGATTGGCCCCCCGCTCGACGAGATACTGGGCCAGCGAGAAGTGGCCGTTCATCACCGCCAGGACCAGGGCGCTGGTTCCCACGGTCGGATCTCGGCGGGCGCCATCCACGTCGTCCTCGGCGGTGATCGGCCGGATCGTGTCGTTCACGTCGGCGCCGGCTTCGAGAAGCGCGCTCACCGCCTCGGCCTTGCCCGCGCGGACCGCGTACAGCAACGCCGACCAGCCGGCGGTCGAGCGCTCGTTGACGTCCGCGCCCAGCTCGACCAGCGCGTGGACGGCGGTCGGGTGGTTCTCCGCCGCGGCCCAGTGCAGCGCCGTCTGGCCGCGCCAGCTCTCCCGCGCACGGAGGTCGGCGCCGCGGGCCAGGAGCAGGCGCAGGACGTCGACGTTGCCGGTGCGCGCCGCGGCCATCAGCACCGTCTCGCCTTCCGGCAACGTGGTGTTCGGGTCGGCGCCGGCGTCGAGGAGCGCCTCGACGATCGGAGCGTTCCCGCGGCCGGCGGCCAGAACGAGGGGCGTAACGCCGTAGCGGTTGGCTGCCTCCGGTTCTGCGCCCGCTTCCAGAAGGAGTTGGGCCGTCTCAATATCGCCCCGGTACGCCGCCCAGTGCAGCGCGGTCGTGCCGTCGGTCTCGGCGCTGTTGACGTCCGCCCGGCGCTCCACCAGAGCGCGAACTGCGTCGGCGTCCGCCGTCCTGGCCGCCTCGACCAGGGGCAGGTCGCGCGCGGGCGCCGCGGCCGTGCCGGCCGACATCACGAGAATCGCGCACGCGACGAGGAGTACGACGCGTGACGCCGGCGCTAACGCTCTGTTCTCTGTCCGCATTGTCGGTTTCTCCCCGCTATAACGTGATGCCTCCGCTCTCGCGTGAAAGCGTGCAGGTTTGGCCGCGCTCGGTTCAGTCGCCCGGCGGCGAGGCCGTACCGGCGATCGCAATCTCGACAGCTCGCAGGCGGTCGTCCGGACGGCGGACGCTGGCGCGCACGTCGGCGATATCGGCGCGCACATCGGTGCGTAACGTCTCGACGGCGCCGGCCGGGCGGTCGATCTCACGGTTCGTGGAACAGGTGCCGATGGAGATGGAGCCCGCAAGGGCGCCGGCGGCGACGAGTGTCGTGAGTCTGTCCGCGCGCTCCATCCCGCTCATGGTATCGCAGATCCCCACGCCTCTCCACCAGCGATTGGAGGTTGACAACAAACGTGAACGACGTAGGATCCATCAGATTGGGAGGACTGTTCAGCGACCGCGTTCGACCCCGGTCGCGGGCACGGGAAAAGCCGATGACCCGACGCGCATTGTTCCTGTTCGGCATCTGGATGGTAACGGGGGCGGTGTGGCTCGCTCCCTCGGCGTCGGCCGGTCCGGGGCAGGAACCTGCCGCGGAGCCCTCGCCGTTCGTCGCGCACCAGGCGCTGCTCAACCGCTACTGCATCACCTGCCACAATGAACGGCTCGCGGCCCGCGGCACGGTTCCGATTGCGCTGCGAACGGCCGATCTGGCGGACGTGCCCGGCCACGCCGACACCTGGGAGAAGGTGATCCGCAAGCTCCGGACGGGCTCGATGCCCCCGGTCGGGCGTCCACGTCCGGAGGCCGGCGCCAGCGACGCCCTCGCCACCTTTCTGGAAACGGAGATCGATCGCGTTGCGGCGGCGGAGCCCAACCCGGGGCGGACCGAACCGCTGCACCGGTTGAATCGTACCGAGTACCAGAACGCGGTTCGCGACCTGCTGGCCCTCGACATCGACGCGGCGGCGCTCGTTCCGGCCGACGATCAGAGCTACGGGTTCGACAACATCGCCGGGGTTCTCAAGGTCTCGCCGACCCTGCTCGAGCGCTACATGAACTCGGCGCGCACGATCAGCCGGCTGGCCGTGGGAGCATCGGCGATGGCGCCCGGAGGAGAGACGTTCCGGATCATTTCCGACCTCTCGCAGTACCAGCACCAGGACGGCCTGCCGTTCGGCACCCGCGGCGGCATGTCGGTGGAGTACAACTTTCCGCGGGACGCCGAGTACGAGATCAAACTGGAGCTGCTCGACCTCTTCGCCGGCGCGCCGATCCGCGAGCCGCACCAGCTCGAGCTGAGCGTGGACGGCGAGCGGATCACGATCTTCCACCTGACCCCGCCCGATCCGGACCGCGACCAGGGCGCGGCCTACAACCGCGGTCCCGACTCGCTGCAGGCTCGCGTACAGATCGGCGCCGGACCGCGGACGGTGACGGCCGCGTTCATCAAGAAGACGTCCGCCCTTGCCGAGAGCGTGCGCCAGCCGTTCGACCGGCCGCACGGCGAAGGCGACTACCTGCTGTACCAGCCGCACCTGGGGACGATGACCATCTCCGGGCCGTTCAACGCCACCGGCGGCGGCGATACGCCGTCGCGCAGCCGCATCTTCGTCTGCCGGCCGGCGGATGCTGCGGACGAGACGCCGTGCGCGCGGGAGATCATCTCGACCCTGGCGCAACGTGCCTACCGCCGGCCGGTGACGGAAGCGGATGTCGACGCCCTGTTCAGCTTCTACCGCGAGGGAAGGGCGGCCGGGGGGTTCGAGGCCGGCATCGAACGGGCGGTCCGTGCGCTCCTCGTGAGCCCCGACTTCCTGTTCCGCGTCGTGTCGGACCCGCCGGGCGTCGCGACGGGGACTCCCTACCGGCTGAGCGACCTGGAGCTGGCATCGCGCATCGCGTTCTTCCTGTGGAGCAGCCTTCCGGACGACGAGCTGCTCGACGTCGCCGTGGAGGGCGGCCTGCGGGATCCCGACGTTGTCGAGCGGCAGGTCCGGCGGATGCTGGCCGACCCGCGATCCGAGGCGCTGGCGAAGAACTTCGCCGGCCAGTGGCTGCGCCTGCGCAACATCTCGGGCGCGCTGCCGTCGGATGTCATCTTCCCCGACTTCGGCGAGAGCCTGCGCCAGGACTTCGTCCGCGAGACCGAGCTCTTCTTCGACAGCGTCATGCGCGAGGACCGCAGCGTCACGGAGTTGCTGACCGCGGAGTACACGTTCCTCAACGAGCGCCTCGCCCGGCACTACGGCGTCACCGGCGTCTACGGCAGCGATTTTCGCCGCGTGCTGCTGACCGACCCGAACCGGCGCGGTCTGCTCGGCCAGGGCAGCATCCTGACCGTGACCTCGTATCCCGACCGCACGTCGCCGGTCGGCCGCGGCAAGTGGGTGCTGGAGAACGTCCTCGGGACGCCGCCGCCCCCGCCGCCGCCCAACGTGCCGGAGCTGGAGCCGGCCGAGGACTCGGGCAAGGTGCTGGCGATGCGCGAACGGATGGAGCAGCACCGCGCCAACCCGGTCTGCGCGAGCTGCCACCGGCTGATGGATCCGCTGGGGCTGGCCCTGGAGAACTTCGACGCCATAGGCCGCTGGCGCGGCCACATGCCGGGCGGGGTCGCCATCGACGCGTCCGGCTCGATGCCGGACGGCACGCCGTTCGACGGTCCGGCGGACTTGCGGGAGTTGCTCGTCCGGAACCCCGAGCAGTTCGTGACCGTCGTGACCGAGAAGCTGCTGACCTATGCGCTCGGTCGCGGCGTGGAGTACTACGACGCGCCGGCCGTCCGGGAGATCACCCGTGCGGCGGCCGGGCACGACTACGGACTGGCGTCGCTCATCGTGGGCGTCGTCAAGAGCACGCCGTTCCAGATGCGGCTCGCAAGGATCGACGCTGCCGCCAACTGAGTCCGGACCGAGAAGAAGTCAAGGAAGCAGACACCGCTGAGCAGGAGTAGCTGGTCATGTTCATCACCAAGACGGCGTTGCCTCGTCGGACGTTCCTCCGCGGGATGGGTGTCACCCTCGGCCTGCCGCTGCTGGACGCGATGGTGCCGGCTGCCTCGGCGCTTGCGAATACGGCGGCCAAGCCGGTTCGGCGACTCGGTTTCGTCTACATCCCGAACGGGGCGGTGATGACGCACTGGCAGCCGGAGGGCAACGGCAAGCTGAAGGAGCTGTCGCCGACGCTGAGCCCGCTCGCGCCGTTCCAGGACCAGGTCATCGTCCCGATCGGCCTGAGCCAGAAGCAGGCCGAGGCGCTGGGCGACGGCAACGGCGAGCACTCCCGCGCCGGGACGGTCTTCCTGAGCGGCGTCCACCCGAAGGAGACCGAGGGCGCCGACGTCCGCAACGGCATTACGGCCGACCAGATCGCCGCGCAGCACATCGGCGGCGACACACCGCTGCGCTCGCTCGAGCTGGCGATGGAGCAGACCTACCTGATCGGCAACTGCGACAACGGCTACAGTTGCGTCTACACCAACAGCATCTCGTGGCGGACGGCGACCACCCCGAATCCGCACGAGACGAACCCGCGCATCGTCTTCCAGCGCATGTTCGGCGACGGCGGCTCCCGCGAGGAGCGGCTGGCGCAGATGCAGGAGGACCGCAGCATCCTCGACTGGGTGACGGCCGACATCGCGCACCTGCAGAAGAAGCTGGGTCCGGCGGACCGCAGCAGCGTCAACGAGTATCTCGACTCCGTCCGCGAGGTCGAGCGGCGCCTGCAGGTGGCCGAGCGCCAGCAGAGCGAGTCCGTGCTGGAGCTGCCCGACCGCCCGGTCGGAGCGCCGGAATCGTACGACGAGCACGCGAAGCTGATGTTCGACCTCGTGGCGCTGGCCTTCCGGGCCGACATCACGCGCGTCTTCGTCCTCACGCTCGGCAAGGAGCAGACCAACCGCGCCTATCCGGAGCTGGGCGTCAACGCCGCCCACCACGCGGTCTCGCACCACCAGCACGACCCGCTGAAGTTTGAGCAGGGGCACAAGATCAACCAGTACCACATCGGCCTGACGGCACACTTCCTGAAGGCCCTGAAGGCGACGCCGGACGGCGACGGCAATCTGCTGGACCACTCGCTCGTGCTGCACGGCGGCGGCATCAGCGACGCGAACGAGCACTCGCACATCGACCTGCCGCTGGTGATGGTGGGCGGCGCGGGCGGCGTCAAGGGAGGCAGGGTGCTGCGCCACCCGAAGGACACGCCGATGAACAACCTGCTGCTGGCGATGCTGGGGCGGGCCGGCGTGAACACGGAGAAGTTCGGCGACGCCACGGGGACGCTGCGGCTCGAGCCGCTATCCGGCGTGTAGGGCGCGCCCCGCGATTCCTCTACGATGGGCCGGTCGGTGCCGCGGCCGGCGCCGGCCGGCTCTTCGCATGTACGGGCAGGTCGCAGCGGCCGTCACACGATCGGTCGCGTGTCCACGGTCACCGTGAGCACGTCCAGGTCGTAGAACTGCTCGTGGCGCACCTCCTTCGCCACGTGGCGCAGGATGCGCGGGCCCGCGTCCCTGACGACCTTGTGCTCCTCATGCTCCTCGTCCAGCCCCAGCCTGCCGAGTCGGGTTTCCAGGTTGGCGCTGTCGGGACCGCTCACGAGCTCGACCTGCAGGAGATCATCCACCGGCCTCACGGCGACGCGGATGGGATGCGGCTTCGACTCCGCCTGTCGCTCCAGCAGGTACTGGAACGCTTCCTCGCCCGCCAGCTCGAGACGGCTGGTGGCGACGTCGTCCCAGCCGGCGCGTTCCGCGGCGGCGTCCAGTACGGCGCGCAGCTTCGCCTGGGACCGCACGCTCGGCTCCAGCACCTCGTGCTGGCCGCGCTGCCCGAGGGACACCAGCAGGGTGAGGGCCATGGCGACGATGCCGCCGGCCGCCATGCCGTTGTCCAGCACGCCCCGGGACCACTCCGGCAGGTGGTCGGGGAAGATGACCCCGAACTGGAAGCCGAGGCCCACCCAGAACGAGATGCAGACGATGAGCCCCTTCTCGTAGTCGAACCCGCCCGTGGTGACCATGCGCACGCCCTGGCGGAACAGGAGGACGATGAATATGAAGATGTACGCGCCGGCGACCGGGTCGGGCACCACCTGCAGCAGCGCCGCGATCTTGGGCACGAACGCCGCCAGTACGATGACGATCCCGGCGTAGAGTGCGACCCGACGCGCGGCCACACCGGTCAGGTCGGCGATGGAGATGCTGCTGGAGTAGGTCGTGTTCGGCACCGTGGCGGCAAGGCCGGAGAGCAGGTTGCCGACGCCGTCCGCGTTCAGCGCCCGCTGAACCACCTTGAAGTCGACCGGCACCGGGGTGCGGTGGGATACGCGCTGTATCGCGATGGCGTCGCCGTACGTCTCGATGGCCCCGATGATCGTGACGATGATGAAGGGGACGAGCAGGCCGAAGAACCGCGCATCGAACGACAGATCCATTCCGGGCCAGCCGGTCCCCGGCAAGCCGAACCAGCCGGCGTTCAGCAGCGGCGTCCAGTCGAGCACCCCCGCAGGCACGGCGATGGAGGTTCCCACCAGAATGCCGATGAACGGGGCCCATAGGCGGGTTGTGCCGCGGGCGTAGATCGACACCAGGGTGATGGCCGCGAAGGTCGCGAACGCGACCAGCGGTCCGCTCATGGATCGCGGGTCGACGCCGGGGGGAACACCAGCGAGCAGGTCGGTCGTAATCGGAAAGACGTTGACGGCGAGCAGCATGATCACCGTGCCGCCGACCGTCGGCGTGATCAGCCGGCGGAAGAACGACAGCCGTGCGGAGAAGAAGAACTGCACCAGCGCCGAAGCGGCAACGAGCGTCCCCAGCAGCGGCAGGCCGCCGGTGGCCACCGCCGCCGCCGAAACGCCGATGAAGGCCCCTGACGTGCCCATGTAGAGGGGATAGCCGGCGCCAATCGGACCCGCGGGCCGGGCCTGCAGAATGGTCGAGAGTCCGCTGACGGCCAGTGCAGCGAACACCGCCCATTCCACGCCGTCGGGGTAGCCCGCCGCGTTGAGCACGATGATCGGAACGAGGATGATGCCGGTCAGGACGAGCGTGACGACCTGCAGGCTGAGGCCGATCGTCAATCCTTCGGACGGCGTCTCGTCCACGGCGTAACGCAGACGGGAGTTCGTGGCCGGGCCTTGAGCGTCGCTCATCGGTAGTCTCTGCGCCGTGCGGGGCTGACGGCAGGGTTGGGGCCGACCGGCAGGAGCCGACGCCTGCCAGCATCGACGCGTACTATAGTGCAAAACCGGAGGAATCACCGGCAACATTCGCTGTGCACGTCAATCCCGTCCCGGGCGGTGCAGTGACGGGCACGGACGGCGGCCATCGGTCGGCCGCATTGCGTGCGTCCTGGAAGCTCGGCGGCAACGAGGTCGCGCTCGCCTGCGTGGGGCGCGTGTCGCGGGAGAAGGGGCTCGCGATGCTGCCCGAGATCGAGCGGCGCCAGCGCGCGGCCGGCGTCGGTCACCGGCGGGTCGTCGAGTTGCCATGTAGAGTACCGGTGATGATCGACCGCATCGTCGTCGAGAACTTCAAGAGCCTGCGGCGGGTCGATCTGACCCTCGGTCGGATGAACCTGTTCGTCGGCGCGAACGCCAGCGGCAAGTCGAACTTTCTCGATCTTCTTCGCGTGCTGCAGGGCATCGGAAACGGCTTCACCGTCAGCGAGATTCTGGACGGCAAGCCGAGAAGCGCGACCAGCGCGGTGTGGGAAGGCATTCGGGGCGGAAGCCACCGGGTCTGCTTTGCCGGCACCAGCGAGGATCGCGGCCACGGTGACGTGACCATAGAGGTGCATGGCAGGTTCGGCGGCGGCGGGCCCCTTCGGAGCTGGCTGGGAATGGAGAAGCGGAATTCAAAGGGCGAGCCCACGTTGAATTGGGAGCTCTTGCTCTCGTTCTCGCCGGCGGTGGGGCGTGTGGTCCGCGAGCGGTTCAAGGTCGCCACGGTGATTTATGACACCGATTCTGCGGATGACTTCGCGCAGAAGGACTCGATGACACCGGTATGGTGCCCCGTTCAGGGATCCGAGGGATGGTCCGTGAAGCTGCGCCCGACGCGTCCGGCCCTGGGGCAGCTCTCACGCGGTGAGTGGCAATACGGATTTGGCGGCGTAGAGGACTTTGCGAATCTCAAGCCAGCGGATGCAGTGCGTGCAAGATGCGTCGACCACGCCCGTGGCGTGGCCAGGTTACTGGCGAACCTCCAGCGGGTGGAGCCGGAGTTGCCGATGCTGCGAGCCTACTCGCAGGTTGCCGACGTGCGGCGGATGGGCGAACAGGGGGAGAACTTCGCGGCCCTCGTTCAAGCCATCTGCAAGGACGCGAGGGCCAAGGATGCCTATCTTTCCTGGCTCCGCCAGCTCCGTCCCGAGGAGGTCGATGACGTCAGCGTGCGGCCGGGCGCCATGGACGAGCCGCTGTTCGTATTACAGGAGAACGGCCGGGAGTTCCCCGCGGCGATCCTCAGCGACGGCACCCTCCGCTTCGCAGCGCTCGCCGCTGCATTCTTCCAGCCCGACATGCCGGATCTCATCACGATAGAAGAGATCGAGAACGGGATTCACGCGAGTCGTGCGCGACTGCTGCTGGAGCTGCTGCGCAGCCAGTCTGCGGTGGCAAACACGCAGGTCGTCGCTACCACGCACTCGTCGGCCGTGCTGGACTGGCTCGCGGAGGAGGACTACGAGACAACGTTCGTCTGCAAGCGGGACGAGGAGACCGGCGAGTCGCGGATCTGCGCGCTGAAGGACGTGCCTCACTTTATTGATGTCGTGAAGAAGAAGCCGGTTTCCGAACTGCTCTCGGAGGGTTGGCTGGAAGCGGTGCTGTGAGCTTCAACGTCCTGGTCATCCCGGAAGATCCGACCTGGAACGGGTACATCCTGAGGCCCCTGACGACGGCGCTGCTCCACGACGCAGGAAAACCGAACGCCAAGGTGAAGCTGCTTGAGAATCCGCACGTCGGCGGCTACGACCAGGCGCTGAGCGCCATTCGGGGCGAGCTTCCAGACCGCTACGGATTCTTCGACCTCTGGTTGTTTCTCCCCGATGCCGACCGGGCAAGCGCCGACGCGATGGACAATCTCGAGACCGATCTCCGGTCCAGGGACATCCCGCTACTCTGCTGCCTGGCGCAGCCTGAAATCGAGATCTATGCTTGCGTCGCATTCCGCGACGACCTGACCTGTATGTGGGACGACGCTCGCGAGCATCCTCGGATGAAGGAGGAGGTTTTCGAACCGCTTCGCGACAGGCTCGGGTGTCATCGGCAGGCGGGCGGCGGCAGAGAACTGATGATCAAGAGGTCGATCCAGAATCTCCAGCGGCTGTTTCGGTTGTGCCCGGAGATCAAGCGCCTACGTGATCGCATCGCCGAGCACCTCGAGGCGCCTGGTGCATAATGGCAGCGATGACCACGACGATTCCCACGCTACGCTGCCTCGTCTTTCTCGTTGCGTTCTGGGCGCTCGGCGCCGTGCCGGCCATTGCTCAGGACATGCGGATCGTGGCCGCTGCCGCGGCGCAGGACCGGGAAGCGGTGCTCGCGCTTCTGGGTGAAGGTGTCGACGTCAACGCCGCCCGGCCGGACGGCGCGACCGCGCTGCTCTGGGCCGCGCATTGGGACGACATCGAGCTGGTTGAGCAGCTCCTCCGGGTCGGCGCCGACGTGAACGCCGCCGACGACCACGGCGTGACACCGCTGGAGCGGGCGGCCGAGAACGCCAGCGTCGCCATGGTCGAGCAGCTCCTGGCCGCGGGCGCCGACGTCCACGCCCGGCAGACGAGCGGGCTCGCCCCGCTGATGACCGCCGCGCGCACCGGCAGCCTCGGTGTCGTGCAGGCCCTCCTGCGGGCCGGCGCGGACGTCAACGCCGCGGTGACGGCGACCGGAAGCACGGCATTGATGTGGGCCGTGTCGGAGCCGCATCCCGACATCGTGCGGCTGTTGCTCGACGCGGGAGCCGACCCGCGCGCTTCCACGATCAAGGGCTTCACGCCGCTGATGTACGCGGCCCGCAACGGCGACGTCTCGACCGCGGCGGCGCTTATCGCCGCCGGCAGCGAAGTCAACGAGCCGAGCGCCGACGGCACGCACGTGCTGCCGTTCGCCATCGTGAGCGGCCAGGACGCGTTCGCGCTGTACCTGCTGGAGCAGGGGGCCGATCCCGACGGCCGGATGGGCGGCGTGTCCGCGCTGCACGCGGCGGCCGGCAACGTCAGTCCGTGGCTCGTCGAGTGGCACCGCCGCCACGGCCGCGGCCGTCTCTACGCCGGCCTCGGAGGGGCCCGGCTGGGCGCCGCGCGCCGACTGGCGCTGGTCGAGGCGCTGCTCGACCGCGGCGCCGATCCGAACGGCCGGATCACGACGTCGACGATGATCATGAACTACATCGGCTACCCGAGAAAGGGGGCGTTCGAGCCGTTCGCCTGCGGCACCGGCGACCTGCGCGGCGCGACCCCGCTCTGGGTAGCGGCCTACGACATGAACGGCGCGCGGGGACAGGCGCACGTCTTCGCGGTGATGCCCAGCGCCACGACGACCGGTGTCGAAGTAATGCGGGCGCTGCTCGACGGCGGCGCCGACCTGCGCCTGACCACCAGCGACGGCACGACGCCGCTGATGGCTGCGGCCGGGCTGGGGCCGGCCACCTACACCCCGCGCGAGCCCCGCGGCGTGAGGGCCCGCAGCTCGGAACGCGCGGTCGAGTTCCTGCACCGGGCCGGGGCGGCTGTCAACGCCACCAACGAGGCCAATTTCACCGCGCTCCACGGCGCTGCGTTCCGCGGCATGAACGAGGTCATCGAGTACCTGGTGGAGAATGGGGCCGATATCGACGCGCGCGACTTCCGCGGCCGCACGGCCTACCGCATGGCCGAGGGCTCGAAGCAGTCGTTCCAGTTTCAGAGCTGGCCCGAAACGGCGGCGCTGCTTGCCCGCCTCGGGGCCAACACGGAGCTGGGCATCCCCGGCACCGTGCAGGAGCGGCTACGCGACATTCCGGTTGACGCCGGCGGCGACCAGCCGTGAGCGTGGACAGCTCAGCCTGGGCCTACGAGCCGCGCAACGGCCCGGCGCGCTGGGGAGCGTAGGCGGCAAGCGCGAAGTGCGCCTCCGGCCCGAGGCCGGCCAGGGGCACGGCGCGAACGGCGGCGAACGCCGTCGGCCCGGCCAGCACCCGCAACGCGAATGCCCGTCGGTCCGTCAGCGCTTCACTTGCCCGCACGACTCGTCTCCGGCGCGTCCACGCGGACCGTGACGATGTCCGTCTCGTGGAACTGCTGGTGCCGAACCGAGGTCGCTATATGCCGGAGCAATCGTAGCGAGACTTCCCGTTCCATCAGCACGTCGTCGGGCCGCTCCCCGAGAATCGCGATCCGGTCCTGCACGTTCTCCTCGCCGACCGCGGCCACGAACTCCAGGACCGCGCCGTCGGCTTCCTTGTGCGCCGACAGGAACAGGCGGCGCGGCTGCCGCTTCGCATCCCGTTCGTCTGGGCCGGTCAGCGTCAGCAGCGTTTCCTCGCCGGCCGCTTCGAGGCGGTGCACCATCTTCGCGTCCCAGCCGCTGCGTTGCGCGAACGCGCCGAGGAACTCCCTGATCTTCGGGAGCACCGCCAGATCGAAGTCGACTTCGATTCGGGAGCGGCGGGGCGCCGTCATCTCCAGGAACAGCGTCATGAGGATGGCCACCAGGCCGCCGGTGGTGATGCCGTTCTGCAGCAGGCCGCCGGCGACGTCCGAAAGAAGCCCCGGGAATATCATGCCGTTCTGGCATCCCGTGCCGACCCAGAACGCCACGCCGGCCACCAGCCCCTTGCGATAGTCGATGCCGCCCTGCACGATCTCGGTCATGCCGCGCACGAAGATCAATGCCATCAGTACGGTCACATAGGCGCCGGCGACCGCGCCCGGGATCGCCAGCACCAGGGCCAGTGCCTTGGGCAGGAACGCGAGAGCGAGCAGGATTCCACCTGCGGCGATTCCGACCCTGCGGGCCCCGACACCTGTAATCTCGATGGCCGGCGCGCTGATGCCGGCGACGGTCTGGGTCGGCATTATCCCGGCGAGGCCGGAGAGCAGCTTGCAGATGCCGTCCGCCGCCACGCCGCCCTCCACCGCCCGGTAGTCCACAGCCCGCGGCTCGCGCCACGAGATGCGCTGAATGGCGACGGTACCGACGATCGTGTGAATGGTGCCGATAAACGCCACGAACACGAAGCCGGGCAGAAGCCCGACGAATGCCGGGCCCATGTCGAGCTCGATGCCCGGCCACCCGCCCCGCGGCACGCCGATCCACGGCGCCTCGATCACCCGGGCCAGGTCGTAGAGACCGAACGCACCGGCGATCAGCGAGCCGGTCGCAATCCCGATGACCGGCGCCCAGAGACGGAGGGTCGCGGTCCCCTTCAGTGAGATACCGAGGATGACCAGGATCGTCGCCAGCGCGGTCAACGGCGCGCCCAACGCCGGTACCTGGTCCGGCGTCTGGTGCATGCGGCCGAAGACGACCGGCAGCACGGTGACCGGTATCAGCATGTTCACCGTGCCGACGATGGTCGGCGTCAGGAGCCGCCGGAACAGGGAGAGCCGCGCGGAGAGCACGATCGGCAGCAGCGACGACGCAACGACCAGGGTGCCGAGCAGTGCCGGCCCGCCCTGGGCCAGCGCCGCGGCGCTGAGGCCGATGAAGGCTCCCGCCGGGCCCATCGCGAGGACGTACCCGGCCCCGATGCGGCCGGCGCGAACTGCCTGCAGCGCCGTGCAGACGCCGCTGATGGCGACTGCGCTGAACACCGCCCAGGACAGGTACGCTTCACTGCCGCCGGCCGCCCGAATCACGATCGTGGGGATCAGGACGATGCTGGCCCCGCCCAGAATCACGAGCTGCAGGCCGCAGCCGAAGGCAAGCGCCGCCGGCGGACTCTCGTCGGGCTGATAGCGAACGCTGGTAGTCCGGCTCGAGCCGCTGCTCATCCCGTCGCGTCAGACTCCCTCGACTATCGTGGCGGTCGTATTGGAGCACCTGTCGAGCATCGCCTGGAGCTCGGTGTGGGCCGGGGAGCTCCACCACGCCTTCGCCCGTTCGACGCTGTCGAACTCCACCAGGATGACACGGTGAGGCGTCCAGTCGCCCTGTACAACCTCCGTCTTCCCGCCGCGCACCAGGAACGTGCCGCCGTGAGCCTGGACGACCGCCGGTGCGCGCTCGCGAAACTCGGCGAAGACCGTCTGGTCGGTTACCTCTACGTCTATCAGCGCGTATCCAGCAGCCACGATTCTTCCTCCCCTCGCAACGGGATTTCGTCGTGCGGCGGATTCTACACTGTCCGGCAGGCCGGCGATCGGTCGCGGCAGGTCAAGACCGAAAGGCCTGCTGCAGCGACGGGAGGCGCGCCGGAACGATGGGGCGGCCTTGGCGCAGCGGCCGAGAGCGGATACGATGTCGCACGCGGAGGCGCTCGCCGTGCCCACGGCGGGCGGGCGAGCACAGACGAATCCCGACGACGCGAGTTGTGCGCGGCGACTGCCGGGTAGCACACATGTATCCTCCCAGATCTTTGCGACGTTCGGCGCTAGTGGCCGCCGTCCTGCTCGTTCCCGCCGGCTCGTTCGCGCAGGACGAGGCCGAACAGGAAGTGGCGGCGCCCCACACGCTCACCGTCTCGCCCGAGGAGATCACGCTGACGGCCGGCGAGACCATCCGCATCCGCGCCACCGTGCTCGACGGAGAGGGGAACGAGGTCGAGGCCGAGATCCTCTATCTCCCCCTGTACGGGCAGTACTGGAACCTGGAGGAACGTACCTGGGGATTCAACATCTTCACGGTATCGCCCGACGGCCGCGTCTCGACCGTCCGTCCGGGGGAGTACGCCGTGCTGGTGCGAGTGGCGGGCAGTCGGCGCGACCCGCCGCCGGCCGATTCGGATGCGGGCGGCTATCTGCAGCGCCGCGTTCCGCTCACCGTACTTCCGCGGCCGCCGGCGTCGATCGCACTGAACGCCCCGGGCCCCTTCTATGCGGGCACCGAGGTGACGCTCGAGGCCACGCCGCTCGATGACAACGGCGCGTTCGCGGACGATGTCGAGGTCGACTGGGAAACATCGGACGCTTCGATCGCGTCGCCGATCGGGCAACCGCCGGCCAACCAACGGACCACCCGCCGGGGCGTGCTGATGCTCGGTGCGCCGGGCAGGGTCGCGATCACGGCGACCGCCGGCCCGGCGGCGGCTGAGATGACGCTCGACGTGGAGCCGAATCCCGCGGCCCGCGTCACGCTGACGCCCGAGCGGAACAACGTCCGGACCGGGGACGTGACGCACCTGACCGCCACCGTGACCGATGCCGACGGGCGGTCGATAGAGGACATCCCGGTCGCCTTCAGCGTGTCCGCAATCACCGACGCCATGACCAGCGGGGGCCCTTCATCGGGCCTCGTCACGCAGGACGGGCGCTTCGTCGCCGATGTTCCCGGCGCCTATACGGTCGTCGCCCGCACCGGGTCGGTAGCGGCCTCCGCCATGATCCGAGTCGTCGAGCGCGGCGTTCGGCGGCCCATCGAGCTGGTCGGGCACGGTCGCGTGCCGGATCGCGCCACTACCGATCTCTGGGTATGGGAGGCGCCCAACGGGCGGGACTACGCGCTGACCGGGACACACAGCGCCGCTGGCCACGCCTACGTCTGGGACGTCACGGATCCGGCGAGCCTCGAGGTCGTCGACATCGTCCGGGTGGACGCACGCTCGGTGAACGACGTCAAGGTCTCGGAGGACGGGGCGACGGCGGTGATCTCCCGCGAGGGCGCCTCCAACCGCCGGAACGGGCTGGTCATTCTCGACGTGTCCGATCCGGCGGTCGGTGTGCGGAGGATCGCCGAGTACGACGACCGGCTCACGGGCGGCGTCCACAACACGTTCATTCACGACGGGCACGTGTACGCGCTCTCCGCCGCCCGACGCTACGACATCATCAGCATTGAGGATCCGGCGGCCCCGCGGCGGGTCGGCAGCTTCGCGCTCGACAACCCGGCGCGCTCCGTCCACGATGTCGTGGTCCGGGACGGCATCGCCTACTCCGCGAACTGGACGGACGGGGTGGCGGTGGTCGACGTCGGCGGGGCCGGCAGGGGCGGGAGCCCGCAGGAGCCGCGGCTGATCGGACAGTTCCCGTTCCCTACCGGCTGGAACCACGCCGTCTATCCCTACCGGAGCGCGTCGACCGGCAAGTTCTACATCTTCGCCGGGGACGAAGCGGCGCGCAGCGGTCCGAACTACAGCCCCGAGGCGGCCATCGGCACCGGTACGCCCGGCTACGAGAACGAGCCCCATCGCTGGCGCGGCTGGGTTCACATCCTGGAGTGGGACGAGTTCGAGTCGCCGCCGCGCCTGGTCGCCCGCTACGAGGTCCCGGAGGCGGGGAGCCACAACATCTGGGTCGAGGACGACGTGATGTACGTGGCGTTCTACAACGGGGGCCTCCGGGTCGTGGACGTCTCGGGCGAGCTGCTCGGCAACCTCTATCGCCAAGGCCGGGAGATCGCCCGCTTCCTGCCGCTCGACCCCGAGGGCTTCGTCCCGAACGCGGCGCAGGTCTTCGGCGCCCAGCCGCACAAGGGGACGATCTTCTTCTCGGACATGAACTCGGGCCTCTGGGCGGTGCGCCTCGGAGAGCTTCCGGGCGAGGAGACGACGGACCAGCCGTAGCGGCCGGCAGCCCACTTTCCGGCCGCTACCCCCGTAACGGATGCGAGCTGTCTGGCCCGACAATCGTCGCCGGCAGTCCGATTGCCGCCCAGCCGGGCCTGACCAGTGGGAGATGGACGATGCGGGTCGCGCGCCGCAACCCGACCGGCCGATGGACGCCGTGGGTGCGCGGCGGCCATAATCTCACCGTGTTCGTCCAGTCACGCCTTGCCTGCTGCTCCCTGCTCCTGTTCGTCCTGGCCATGTTGTCAGCACCCGGCGACGCCTCGTCGCCCGGGCCCGGGGGGACGTCCGGCGCCGAGCCCGAGGCCGCCGTAGCGGCGTCTTGCGCCCTGGAGCAGGCGCCTGCGGTGGAGGCACCCGGTTCCGGGAGGCCGATGCCCTTCCTCGCAACCGAGTACGCCGCCATGTGCGAGCCGGAGCTCGGGCGCGTCCCGAAGATCGCCTGCGATGACGGCGTCCTGATTCCGATCATGGTCAACGGCGTCGAGGTGTTCGAGGATCCCGGCAACCACGCCTGCGACAACCCGGACGGGCTGCGGGGCGGCTGCGCGCCGGGCTCGCGCCTCGGGCACGTGGCGGGACGCGACGCCGGCGGCAATCCCCTGCCGCAGGTCTCGTGGGTGTACTTCTGCCGCTCGGTGGGCCCGGAGAACCTCGAGCGGCACGGCTGGGGCTCGGTGCAGCTCATCGGCTACAACCGCCGGTCCGGCGCGACCTGCTTCTTCGAGGCCGCCGACGGCCGGAAGTCGCTGCCCGACGATCATCCTGCGAACTCCGAGATCCAGGATCAGAGGCCCTGGGTTTCGTTCGACGGTTACCGCATGGTGGGTCAGATGCCCGGGCCCGACGATCCGGACTTCAACGACGCCTTCATGCCCCCGCCGCCGGCCGACATGAACAGGGACGGCGAGCCCGACGTCGTGCAGTGCGTCCGGTGCCACCAGTCGGGCCCGTTCATCCACGACCCCTTCATGGACAGCGCCCGCGACCCCGACGATCCGAGCCGCCCCGTCATGCCCGAGATCACGGGCAGGGACGTGCCCTACTACGTGGTCGGGGGCTCCGACTGGGACATGCGCACCATCCACATCGAAGGCAACCGGTGCCTCGGCTGCCACAGCGCCCCGATGGAGATTTCGCAGATCTTCGAGGCAGCGCAGCTCGAGGTGAACAGCTTCATGCCCCCGCACAATCCCGGCAGCATGGCCGAGGACTACCAGGAGCTTGTCGACTGCTGGCTCGCGGGGCCGGAGAACACGCCCGGCTGCGACTGGGTCGTGCCGTCGGCGCAGGGTCGCGAGGGCGGGGTAGTGGGCGACGACTACCCGCACAAGAGCGACTACTTCAACCAGCCCGGCGGCAACTAACGGCCCGCTTCCCTCCGCAGCGCGGGCGTCACACCGCCCGTGAACAGGCGCGCTCCCTGCTCGATGCGCTCCATCATGTTGGCCGTGCTCGTCATGGCGACGGGGAGGCCGAACTCCTTCCCGGCGGCGAGTACGGTATCGATGGCTTGCGCCACGGCCTCCAGGCTGCCGCCGTGCGTGTTCAGCATGTCTCCGCCGGTCTCGGAACCGGCGAACAGTACGGCGCCGATGTTCCGTTCGCTGAGCTGGCGGGCGATCTCGCGCACGTTGGCCACCCCGAGCGGGCTCTCGATGAGGAGCCAGGGCAGCAGGTTGCCGTTCGGCGGATCCAGCCGCCAGACGTCCGCACGCTCGATGTAGTCCGGCACGGACAGGCCCCAGTAGCGCGCCGCGAGCCGGGGATTGGTGCCCCGCAACCCCGCCGGCTCCGGGTCCGGCGCACCCAGCCGCTGCGGGTAGCGCATGGCGCGGATGGCCATGAGCGCCTGCTCCGGGGTCTCGATGGTCGGAAAGATGATGCCATGCGCACCCACGTCGAGCACCTGCTTGACCATCCAGATGTTCTGGTCGAGCTCGCGGCCGGTCGCCGGAATCCGTACGATGACGGCCTTGCCCGCCATCGCGTCGCCCGTCGCTGCGATCGCGGCCGGATGCACAAGCCACTGCATCCACGTCCGCAACGCGCTGACGTCGTAAGGGCCGTGCTCCATGTCGAAGAAGACGAAGTCGATATCGTCGTTTGCCGAGAGAGCAACGGGGTCGGCGCGCGCGTCGACCGTGACGCCGAAGGCCACCTTGTCCTCGTCGAGCAGCCTGACGAGGCCCGCCTGGGGCGTCGCCTCCGGATTCTGCTGCCCGTGCGCGACGAGCGCGGGCGCCGCCATGGCGAGGACCACGGTGAGTGCAAGCCGAGAGGGCATGGTGCGCATGGGTTCTCCCTGGTTGTTCCGGCCGTTCCGTGACAACGCCGGACTCGTCGTCCGGCTGCAACCGCCCGATTCCGGCGAACGATATCCGGATCGCGACGCACGTGCTGGAGGCAGGCGCCGATCTCGTGTCCTACGACCGGCACTTCGATCGGATCGACGGGCTCGCGCTGGTCTATCTGCCGGCCGAGTAGAAGCAACCGTTGCGTCAATCCCCCGGGGCCGAGCGACTTACCCCTCCGGCAGGGCGAACGCCAGCAGCTCGCCCGGCGCCTGCGGGCCGCCGACCGCCACCACCAGGTACTGCCGGCCGTCGAGCATGTACGTCATCGGCGTGCCGGTTTGCGGCGCCGGCATGTAGACCGCGCCCGCGTCGGCGCCGGTCGCCTTGTCGTAGGCGCGCAGCAGGGCGCCGCGCCGGCCGTCCGGGGTCGTGATGAACCCGCCGTCGGCTTCCTGCCGCCCGCCCTCGCCGGAGATGAGCAGCGTCTTCGTCGTCAGCGTGCCGATCGGTCCCTTGCGGCCGGTGCGGGGGATGTCGACCCCCTGCAGGGCCGGGTGCTCCTTCACCCAGTCGGGCGTCTCGCCGTGGGCCACCTGCCAGACGATCTCGCCGCGATTCAGATCGATGGCGGTGATCCGTCCCCACGGCGGCCGCATCAGCGGCAGCCCCTGGACCGTCATCCCGGGACCGCCGGCCGGGAGGTTCAGGTAGTCCATGTCGGACAGCCGGGGATTGTTCTGCATGGAGAGGATGCGGCTCAGCGTGTGGGAGAAGACGTAGAGGATGCCGGTCTCCGGGTCGTAGGATCCGCCGGGCCAGTTGGCGCCGTTGGGGACGAACAGCGTTCCCAGCTTGTCGCCGGCCCCGCGCGTGATCGGCGGCGTGAAGACGGGGCCGAAGCGGTACTGCTGGACGATGCGCAGCGCCTCGGCTTCCAGCTCCGGCGTCAGATCGATGATCTCCTCCAGCTCGAACCCCTGCCGCTCGAACGGCGGCGGCTTGGTGGGGAACGGCTGGGTGGGCGAGAGGGTCTCGCCGGGAACGTCGCTGCCCGGCACGGGGCGCTCCTCGATGGGCCAGACCGGCTCGCCGGTCACACGGTCGAAGACGTAGACCCAGCCCTGCTTGGTCGGTTGCGCGATCGCCTTGATCTCGCGGCCGTCGACGGTGATGTCGGCCAGGATCGGGGCGCACGGCACGTCGTAGTCCCAGACGGGATGATGGACGAACTGGAAGTGCCAGATCCGCTCCCCGGTCTCGACGTCGACGGCTACGAGGCTCTCGGCGAACAGGTTGTCGCCGGGCCGGTGCCCGCCGTAGTAGTCGTTGGTGGGGATCTCCACCGGCAGGTACGCGATGCCCAACTCGGTGTCGACGGTCATCTGGGTCCAGACGCCGGTGTTGCCGGTGTACTCCCACGAGCCGTCCTCCCACGTCTCGTTCCCGAACTCCCCCGGCTGCGGGATGGTGTGGAAGATCCAGCGGCGCTCGCCCGTGCGGGCGTCGAAGCCGCGCACGTAACCCTTGGCGTTGCGGCGGCTGGGCGGGGTTCTGCCGGAGCGGCTCGCGGCGCCCACGATGACGACGTCACCGGCCACGACGGGAGCGCCGTTCCAGGCCAGCTCGCTCGTGATCGGGTCGAGGTCCTGGTCGTTGTTCTGCTTCAGGTCGACGATGCCGTCGACCCCGAAGCCGGGAACCGGCCAGCCGGTCTTCGCATCGAGGGCCACGAGCTGATAACCGATGGTGACGAAGTAGATCCGCTCGTCGCCGGCCCCGTCGGTCCAGTAGCCGACGCCGCGGCCGGAGAGCCGCCGCACGGACTGCGCCGCGCGCTCGCCCTCGTCGAGGCGGTACATCCACAGGTGCTCGCCGGTGGCGGCGTCGATGGCGACCACGTTGCGCCGGCTGCCGGCGGTGGCGTAGAGCACGCCGTCGACCATCAGGGGCGTGGTCTGCAGGTAGTAGTCGGGGCGCGGGCCGAGGTTCTCGGTCCGGTAGCGCCAGACCAGCTCCAGGTCGTCGAAGTTGCTCGCGTCGATCTGGTCGAGCGGCGCGTAGCGCGTGGCGCCGAGGTCGCCGGCCCAGGTGCGCCATTCACCGTCCGTCGTCCCGTGCTGGGCCGCCGTCGGAAGGGCGGCGAGCAGTCCAGCCGCCAGGGCGACCAGGAGGCAGGCCGTTGTGCGGAGGCCGAACGGGCCGGACGGTTGAGCTTTGGAAGATCGCATCGGGGTGCTCCTCGTACCTTCGAGCCGGTCTCCGGTTCGACCGCGGCGCAGGGGAGCGCGCGGGGCTCGCGCCACGATCCCGGCGCTCGGTCTGTTCGCCCATGATACCTGCGAGCCCGGTTCGCGCCCCGAAAAGGGGTTCTGCAGTGGGGCTCTTGCCACGGACTCCCAGGCACATCGACACGGGCCGGCGCCGCGCCGGGGGCGCTCATGCGGCGGAGCGGCCGCGCGATGGAACCAGATGGGAATGATATCAGTATGATAGATATATGAAATCAGCCGGAAGGGAGAAGGAAGTGACCCAAGAGAAGCTGCGCACCGTTCCGTCCGGGATACTGGTCCTGCTCGTGCTGTTGGCCGCCCTCGCTGCCGACGTCGTGCTGTTCATCGTCGATGTCGCCGCCGACAGCCAGGTGTCGTTCGGCGGCCTGATCTGCATCCTGCTGGTCCCTGTGATCGCCGCCCTGCTGGCCGGGGTCTTCGTGGTCAACCCGAACGAGGGGCGCGTGCTGCAGTTCTTCGGGCGCTACGTCGGCACGGTGCGCGACCAGGGACTGCGCTGGGCCAATCCGTTCTACACGAAGCGGCGGATCTCGCTGCGGGTGCGCAACTTCGAGACCGAGCGCTCCAAGGTGAACGACACCGACGGCAACCCGATCGAGATTGCCGCGGTCGTCGTCTGGAGGGTGGTGGATACCGCGGAGGCGACCTTCGAGGTGGACGACTACGTCAACTACGTCCACGTCCAGAGCGAGTCGGCGGTCCGCAACCTCGCGACCCGCTATCCCTACGACACGCACGAGGACGGGCAGATCTCGCTACGCGCCAACACCGAGGAGATCGCCGGGCAGTTGCAGACCGAGATCCAGGGGCGGCTCCACAAGGCCGGCGTCGAGGTGCTGGAGGCGCGCATCACCCATCTGGCCTACGCGCCGGAGATTGCGTCGGCGATGCTGCAGCGCCAGCAGGCCGGGGCGATCATCGCGGCCCGCAGCCGGATCGTGGACGGGGCGGTCAGCATGGTGGAGATGGCGCTCGACAGCCTGTCCAAGCGGCAGATCGTCGAGCTCGACGAGGAACGCAAGGCCGCCATGGTCAGCAATCTGCTCGTCGTGCTGTGTGGCGACAAGGCCACGCAGCCGGTGGTGAACACGGGCACGCTGCACCAATAGCCGGATGGCTGCCCGCAAACCGTTCCTGTTGCGCATCGATCCGGAGGTCCTTGCCGCCCTGCAGCGGTGGGCGGGGGACGAGTTGCGGAGCGTCAACGGGCAGATCGAGTTCATCCTGCGGCGCGCGCTGCAACGGGAGGGGCGGCTTCCGAATCGGGAGACGGAAGCCCGAGGAGGGCACCCGCCCGAGTCGGAGCCGTCCGAGCGGCGTCCGGCAACCGATATCGACGACACCACGGAGGAAGTGGATTCGTGATCGCATGACGTCGCAGGAGCCGTCACGCGCCAGCAACTCCATCCACAGCGGATGCGTCGTCGTCCGAATGCAGCAGGGTTTGGCCACGGGCTGTTAAGATGCGGGAGATCCAGGAGGAAACGATGCGGACCACGCCATTCGCGCTGCTCGCTACTGTGGTACTGGCTCTGTCGTTCGCGTGCGGAGAGAGCGCGCCGCCCCCCGAGCCGGCGGCCGAGCCCGAGGCGGCGAACCCCAACGACCAGTTCGCCGGCGCCTGGACCCTGGTGCGCAGCGAGCGCCGGGACGCCGACGGCGAGCTGATCGGCGAGCCGCGCGAAGACAGGGACGGCTACATCATGTACGACCCGTCCGGGTACATGGGCGTGGCGATCATGTCGCGGGACCGGGAGTCGTACGCCGAGGGCGGGCCCACAGCCGAGGAGGCACTCGCCCAGATGGGCAGCTACGCGTCGTACTTCGGGCGGTTCAGCGTCAACGAGGAGGAGGGGTACGTGACCCACCACCTCGAGGGGGGCCTGAATCCGAGCGGCGCCGGCTCCGACTACCGCCGGTACTACACCCTCGAAGGGGATACGCTGAGACTCCAGCCGCCAGCCAGCGAGGACGGCTCGCGGTCGTACATCTACTGGCAGCGCCAGCCCGATCTGCCCGAATCGGAGCTGACCGACACGCACGGGCGGCTGTTCGGCGTCTACCGCGTCGAGTCGGTGACCCGCCAGACCACCGACGGCGAGCCGGTCGATGCGGATCAGTACGAGACGGCGTACATCATGTACGCGCCGTCGGGGCACATGTCCGTGCACCTCATGCGGCCGGATCGCATGCCGTACGCCGGCGACCAGCCCACCGCCGAGGAGGCGCTGGCGACGGTCCTCAGCTACGGCAGCTACTTCGGCCCCTTCTCGGTGAACGAGGAGGAGGCGTACCTGGTCCACCACCGCGTGGGCAACGAGGACCCGGGCCAGAGCGGTACCGACGCACAACGCTTCTTCGAGCTGACGGATTCGCATCTGACGCTGCGGCCGCCGGTTGGCACCGACGACGAGGGGCGCGAGGTGCAGAGCACCATCCTCTGGGCCCGCATCAGCGACTGATCGAGTGATCGAGGTTGGGACACAAGGCCTACGCAGTCGCCACGGCGCTGCTCGTGCTGCTGGGACTCGTGTGTCTGTTCTCCCTGCGTCTCCTGGGTGTCTACAACCACCAGTCGCTGGCTGTCGTGCTGCTGCTCGGCCTCGGCTGGGCGGTCGTCAGCCGTGTCTGGCTGCTGCGGACGCACGGGACGCTGCGGGTCGGCGAGGGCGATCGCGTCCGAAAGGGCGATCGCCTGGCCCTGGCGGGGAACTCGGGCAACACGACGCTGCCTCACCTGCACCTGCAGGTGCAGACGCACGCGGACATCTGGGATCCCGACAACCGCTCGGTACCCTTCGGATTCGAGCCCGACGGCCGCGTCCTGGCCCGCACCGGCAGGGTCGGCACGCCGGTCCGGTAGCGTCCTGCGCCGCCACGCCGGCGGCCCGGCCACGTCGTGCGTGACCGTGCCGCCGGGCGTGTACACTCTCGTTTGCTACTCGGCGAGCGGATGCGGGCGGATCTGGAACCGGACGATCTCGCTCGTCATCCCCTTGCCGCCCTCCTGGTGCCAGTTCGTCACCGAGTCGTAGCTGGCCCAGACGCCGCGGCCCTTCCAGCCCGCCTCCCGATCGTCGATGCGGCCGTCGAGTCCCCGGGTATAGAACCCGAGCGGGTAAGGCACGCGGAGGGTGACCCACTCGCCGGTGTCGGGCAACAGGGCCAGCAGCGCGTCCGAGCTGGTGCCGTTCGCGATCGGCACGTTCGCGCCCAGCCCCAGCGTGTCGAACTGGTCCACCCAGTTGTAGTAGTGGAAATCGGCGCTGCCCGCGGCGGTCACGCCCTTCATCTGCGGGCCCGGCGTCGGGTACAGGGTCCAGCCCTCGGGGCAGTGCTGCCCGGTGGCGGTGGGGCCGTTCCGCACGGCACACTTGCTGCGATCGAAGCTCGCCAGGTGCCCGCTGCCGCCCAGCGCCGTCCAGAGCACGCCGTTGCGGTCGACGTCGATGCCGCGTCCGCCGTGGCCCCACTGGCTCGGGTCCACGTCGGGGTTCTCGAACGGCGGCTCGTAGACCTCCGCGCTGCAGGTCTCGGGCGGGTTGTCGCCGAGGTCCAGGCGGACGATGCTGCCCGGCACGGGCAGGCGCCGGGCAATCCAGATGGAGCCGTCGACCGGGTTCGGGATGATCCCGTAGGCGAAGCCGTCCAGCCGCATGTCCTTGCCGGCTTGCGGGGGCTCGCCCGGCTCCGTGTACTCGCCGATGACGCCGTCGCCGTTCGTGTCGACGATGGTGGGGCACCAGCCCTGCGCCGCCTGCTCGTCGCCGGTCTCGTCGTACAGCTTCGTGTTCAGCCAGCCGACGACGTCGGTCGATCCGCTCAGCCAGAGCGTGTCGTTCTCGTCCTCGGCGAACTGCAGGTGGTGGGTCATGTAGCAGGTGTCGATGTGCACGAACTCGCCGCTGTCGGTGTCGTAGTACGAGAGTTGCCGCTGGCTGCGCGAGATCGGGAAGTTCTTCGCCGACGGATGATCCGAGCCGGTCTGGCACCAGTCGGGGTTCTCCGGGGGACGAATCAACTGGGTGATCCAGAGGCGACCCTTGGCGTCCAGCATCGGGTTGTGGGCGCTGTAGCCCCGCGTGGTCGGCCGTTCCGTGCCCCAGTAGGGCGACGGTATGAGCGCGGTGGTGCCGGCGTACGAATCGCCGCGCTCCG
The DNA here is from genome assembly GCA_964291605.2 of Vicinamibacterales bacterium. GTDB lineage: Bacteria > Acidobacteriota > Vicinamibacteria > Vicinamibacterales > UBA8438 > WTFV01. The sequence continues at coordinate 1,075,934 of OZ219745.1, forward strand.
GCATCGGGACGCGGGTCGTCATGTCCATCCGCACGGAGCGATGGGTCACCGGGTCCGTGATGGTGAGCCCGGCCCCGCCGACGCCGTACACGGGACCGTTCGGATACAGGTGGGGGTTGCGCTTGTCGCTGGCGATCTCGTCGTGCACCATCGCCATCGTGTCGCCCCAGCCCCACATCGTCAGGACGAGGTTGCGCTCCTGCCCCTGCGGGCGCGGCGGCGCCGGCGGGACCTCGCCCGCCGCGATGCGATCGGTCCAGTCGGCGAACAGGCCGAGGGCGCGCTCGCGTCCCATCCGGTTCAACCCCGCGCTCATGCTCGGCCCGCTCCGGCCGACCTGCACGCGGTGCTCCCAGGCGTCCAGGGTCGAGTCGAAGTCGTCCAGGTCCAGCATCGGCATCTCGCGGGTCGCCATGTTGCCCATCTGATGACAGAGCTGGCAGCCGTCCTTCAGTCGATCGACCCACTCGGCCTGGTGCCGCATGCGCTCGTTGATTCCGTTCCCGTCGGGTCCGGTACCCGGGAACTCGCTCTCGTCCGGCACCTCGAGCAGCGAGTACCAGTAGTTGGCGGGGTAGATGCGCGCTGCTTCCTGCGGGGTGGCGGCCGCCGTTACCTCCAGGGTGAGCTCGTCGCCGGGCTGGGCAGAGTGCTTCTCGGAGTCCAGCAGGCCGTAGCCGCGCACCCACACTTCGTAGTCGGCGTCCGGCAGGTCCGGGACCAGGAACCGCCCGTCGTTGCCGGTGACGACGATCTTGCGGAACGTGGTCTCCAGGTCGTCGGTCTCCGCAATGACCCAGACGCCCGCCTCGCCGCCGGCGGCGCTCCGCACGACGCCGCCGATGTCGTCGCCCGCCGCCTGCGCGTTCGCGCCGGGCAGACCGAACATGCCGACCGCCAGGAGCATCGCTCCGAGCAAACCGATTCGGGATGTCGCGCGCATACCAAACCTCCCCTGAACAACTGGTTTCGCGTACGGCCAGCATACAGATCGTGCGGCTCGCGGTCGACGCCAAATGTGTGGTTCGGCCGGTGACGCCCGTGGGGCCTGCCGGCACTCAGCCGGTTACTTGAGTCTGCGCTCCAGCTCGTCCGAGGAGATCGTCGACTCACGGCGGCGTGCCTCGATGAGCTCCCAAAAGGCAGGGCTGGTCTCCAGAACCACGGTTTCCCAGTCCTTGCCTTCGACTCCGAGCACTACGGCGGCCGGTTCACCGCGACGTGTGACGACCACGCGGTCCGTCTGGGCCGAGTCTACGACCTGCTTGACGCTCTTCTGAAGGTCCCGCACGGAAATCGTCTTCATATGACTTGTTCACGGCTACTATCGCACATGCATAGAGCGACGAACGGCTTGGCCGGCCGTCTGGCAGCCGCTGTCATGCTGGCGCTGACGGTGCCGGGATGCGCGCTGGCGCAGCCGGGCGATGTCGGTTCCGATCTGCTGACCCGGGCGGAGCGGACCGGCTACCGGGAAACGACCGCCTACCACGAGGTCGCGCAGTTCGTCGAGCGTGCCGCCGCGCTGTCGGACCGCGTTCACACCACCAGCTTCGGAACGACGCTGGAGAACCGATCTCTGCCGCTGGTCGTAGTCGGAGACGTTCCCGACGCCCGGTCCGCGTCGGTCACGGCCGCCGATCGCGTTCGTATCTGGCTGCAGGCGAACATCCACGGCGGCGAGGTATGCGGCAAGGAAGCGCTGCTGATGCTGCTGCGGGATCTCGTCAACGGCGGCACGAGGCGTGGCAGTCGTCGCTGATTCTGCTCATCGCTCCCATCTACAACGCCGACGGCAACGAGCGAATGGCGCTGGACAACCGGCCGTACCAGCTCGGACCTGTCGGCGGCATGGGAACGCGACGCAATGCACAGGGGCTGGATCTGAACCGCGACCACATGAAGCTGGAGTCGCCGGCGGCGCGGGCGCTCGTGCGCGCCTACCACGACTACGACCCGCACGTGGTGATCGACCTGCACACGACCAACGGCACGCAGCATGCGTATCACCTGACGTACGCGCCGCCGCTGCACCCGAACACGCACCCGGCGATAGACGTGCTGCTACGCGACGAGTGGCTGCCGGCGGTGACCGATGCCGTCAGGGCGAGCGACGGCTGGGACTTCCACCACTATGGGAATGTGCCGCGCGCCGAGGGCGCCGAGCCGAGCTGGCGCACGTTCGACCACCGCCCGCGGTTCAACAACAACTACGTCGGCCTGCGCAACCGCATCGCGCTGATCAGCGAGGCGTACGCCTACGCGCCGTTCGAGGAACGGGTGGCCGCGACGCTCCGCTTCGTGGAAGAGTCGCTCGTTTTCGCACACGACAACGCCGGCCGTATCGCCGCGCTGATCGCGGAGGCGGACGGCACACCGGTTGCCGGCCGTTCGCTGGCCGTGCGGGCCGTTCCGCGGCGATCTCCGGAGCCGGTGGAGATCCTGCTGGGGCGAACGGAGGAGGTACCGCATCCCGAGACGGGTGCGCCGATGCGGCGCCGGCTCGATGTCGTCGAGCCTACGTTGATGGACGAGTACGTCGCGTTCGAGGCGGCCGGGGACGGTCTGGAGGTTGTGCCGGGGTCCTACTACGTGCCGGCGGACCTGACGCCGGTCGTCGACCTGCTGGCGGACCATGGCGTCGACGCCCTGCCGTTGGAGGCAGACACGACCGTCAGCGCCGAGCAGTTCGTGATCATCTCTACGTCGCGTTCCGAACGGCCGTTCGAGCGACACTACGAGCGCGTGGTCGAGGGGGGCTGGGAGGCGGTGGCGCGCACCGTCCCCGCCGGCACGCTGGTAGTGCCGGTAACGCCGCGGCTCGGGCGCCTGGTGTTCGCGCTGCTCGAGCCCCGCTCGGACGATGGCGTCGTGAACTGGAACCTGCTGGAAGAGCGGGTCGAGGCGGGCTCGATCTATCCCATCCTGAGAGTCCCGGCGGAATCGTCGTTCGAGCCGTGAACGCCGGCTTCGCCGGGCTCCGGCAACTCGCGCGTGGCGATTGTGCGCCGGCGACCGCAACCGAGGTGCGAACACACAACTCGCCGTGCTCCTGGAGGCCGGCGCAACGACAGCAAGGACGCCGAGAACCGCTGGGGAAACGCGGAGGCGCCGCGAGCGGGGGTTACGAGCCCCCGCCCGACGGCTCTCCGGCAGAAACGTCGCGGGTCGCTACCCGCCGGCGACGACTACTGCGCGGCCTCCACCCACTCGGCGAACTGCGACCACGGCCCCGGAACTCCGTGAATGGGGACGATGGTCTCGACGTCGAGCCCCAGGCGCTGCACGTTGCCGAACAGGGTCCGGGCGCTGGCGTTCGGACTGGCGGGCAGCGAGCCGCCGGGGCCGGGCGGCGTGAACAGGTCGGCCTGCACCAGGATCTTCTCGTTGGGCAGGTAGGCGATCAGCATGCCCGCGGCGTGGGCCAGCCCCTGAACGTGGTGTATCTCGACCAGGCGCGTCGTGTCGCCGAGGATGTACTTCTCGCGCAGCGTCTCGAAGATGTAGCCTTCCGACCACTCCTCGGGCGGGAACAGCGAGAAGCGGTCCGGCTCGAGCAGCCACGGCCGCGCCCGCAGTACTTCCTGGTAGTAGGGGAAGTTCCCCTGGTGCGTGACGACCGTCGCGCCCTCGTGCACGTAGGCGCGCAGGCCGCCCAGGTGGTCCCAATGGTGATGGGTCGTCACCACCCAGCGGATCTCCTTGCCCGGGATCCGGCGCCGGATCTCGTCCATCACGGCGAGCGAGCGCGCCTCGTTCAGCGGCGCTTCGATAACCGCGACCTCGTCCTCGAACTCCACCGCCACGCTGTGGTGCGAGCCGCCGGCCATCAGCCACACGCCCTCGGCAACCTCTTCCGCCACCACGCGCATGGGGGGCACCATCGCGTTCCGCGCCGCGTCCGGTACGTCCAGCGCGGCATCCGCCACGTTCACCTCGACGCTGTCGATGGTCGACAGTTGGAACGTGTGATCGCCGCCGCTGACGTTCGGCGCGTGGGCGCCGTCGTCGAAGTCCTGGTGCTGGTGCCAGTTCATCGGGAACATCATGCCCCCGCCCACGTCCTGATAGTTCGTGTAGACGGTCTCGTAGTACATGTCGCCGACGACCGGATTCGGCATCCAGGTCTGCACGCGCTGGACGATGTTGTCCCCGGTGATGGTGCCGTTGATCCGGTACCTGTCGAGGGCGACGAACGAGACGACGGTGACCCGCCCGCCGTATTCGTTCCGCTCGACCGCGATCACGTCGTCGGCGGCCATGGCGCCCTTGAGGAAGCCCTGCGGGGTGAGGTAGATCTCCAGCCGCCGGCGCTCGGCGTCCTGCGGTCGGGGCACCACCCGGTCGATCTCGCCGTTCCACGCATACTCGCCCCGGACCATCCAGTTCCGGATCCGATCTCCCACGATCGGTGCGCCGCCGCCGCCCCGGGCGGGATAGTTGCCCTGCCGGATGACCATCTCCTCGGTCGACGACTCGGTCTCGAAGTCGATGGTGCGCGTGTATTCCGCCAGCTCGAAGCGCGGCCAGTCCTCTGCGGGGGCGAAGTTCTGGCCCGCGGCGCCCACCCAGCCGTCTCCGGAGTACCGGATGGACATCATGTCGTCGACGCCCATCGTCTCGGCGGCGGCCTGCAGTACGGTCTGTGCGTCCTGCGCCGCGGCCGGCCCGGCCGCCAGCATCGCGACGGCAACGAAGATTCCAACTCGTTTCAGCATGATTCCCTCCCCGTAGCTTCCTGACGATCCGCGCCGAACGGACCGCAAGCCGATGCGATCTGCCCGGCTCCTCGGATCGCACAGCGTAGCCCTTTCGCGGCGAGATGACCACGGGAATCGTGGGATTCGGAAATGAAGTGCACGACCGTCAGGTCGTCCATCCGTTTGTCCACGCGGCTGGACGACCCGGCTACAATCGGAGCTTCTTCCACGCGGGAGGGAACAGATGAAGATGACGTTGAGAGCGTCGGCGGTCGTGCTGTTGTCGATGCTGGCGGCGTCCGGGGCGTGGGCGCAGGCCGGCTCGGACAGAACCGTTACCGAGGCGCAGTACGAGCAGTGGAAGACGGAGCTGACCAACTGGGGCCGGTGGGGCGCGGACGACGAGATCGGCGCGCTGAACCTGATCACCCCGGCCAAGCGGCTGGAGGCGGTGGCGCTGGTGGCGGAGGGCTTCACGGTGTCGCTGGCCGGCGATGCCGACACGGTGGAGGCGGTCGACAACCCGCGGCCGTACCAGCACGAGATGGTGGGGATCAGCTCGGACCGGATTTCCGTCCAATATCACGGCATCTCTCATACGCACCTGGACGCGCTGGCCCACATCAACGACGACGGCGTCTTCTACAACGGTTACGCGCCGGACGCCGAGGAGGTCATCGCGAACGGGCACCCGAAGAACTCCATCCACAACCTGAAGAACGGCATCGTGACGCGCGGCGTGCTCATCGACATCCCGCGGCTGCGCGGCGTGCCGTACCTGGAGCCGGGCACGCCGATCTACGTGGAAGATCTGGAGGCGTGGGAGGAGCAGGCGGGGGTGAAGGTCTCGTCCGGCGACGCGCTGTTCATCCGCACAGGCGTGTGGGCGCGGCGTGCCGCCGAGGGGCCGTGGCTGCGGGGGCGTCGCCCGGGCGGCCGTTCCGCGGGGTTGCACCCGTCGGTTATCCCGTGGCTGAAGGAGCGCGACATCGCGCTGATGGGCAGCGATCACCCGACCTACGTCGCGCCGTCGGAGCTGCCCGGCGCGGTCCACGACTTCGCGCTGCTGTACCTGGGCATTCACATGTTCGACAACTGCGATCTGGAGGCGCTCGGCGAGGCGGCGGCGGAGCGCAACCGGTGGGAGTTCCTGCTGATGGCGGCGCCGCTGCCGATCCGCGGCGGGACCGGGTCGCCGCTCAATCCGATCGCGGTGTTCTGAGCGGGTGTCCGCGTCCGGGGGCCGGAAGACGCCGCTCGAATGCGGCAACCGCTGCCGACGGACCGGTGGACCGCGAACGCCACGGCTCGCGCGCTGTCCAGCACCCTCCGGAGCAGCCTTCGGCGGCGCACCGGCAGCGCTGACCGCTGGATTCGGGTGCAGGATGCGCTACAGTAAGCAAGTCAGTCAGAATCCTCTGAGGATACGGTGACCAGAGAAGAACGTCGTCGGAAAGCCGTCGAGCGGGGCAAATATGCTCCGTTGTATCGACGTCTCAGGGCACGCGCCGGACAAGAATGGCGAATCTCGTTCGCCGACATCGAGGCCGTGCTTGGATTCGCGCTCCCCGAGTCGGCACGGGACCACCGATCGTGGTGGTCGAATCAACGGAACGGAGGCGGCCACGGCCACGCGCTGGCTTGGCAATTGGCCGGCTGGAAGACGCGCGCCGTGGACCTCGAGCGGGAGACGCTGGTTTTCGAGCGTGACAGGGCCACGGGCGGCCCGGCCCCACCCGCCGGCACGCCGGCGCGCACGCAGCACAGCGCGGTCGACCTCGACGATGTGTTCCCGCCGCACGACCCCGGTGCGTGGCCGGCCGGCCTGTCGCTACGGCGCGAGCATATCTACGATGACCGGGGCCGCTGAAGGGCTGGATGTTCCTTGACACCAACGTCCTCGTCCGTGCGCGCTTCACGGCTGCGCCGCAACACGCCTTGGCCCGCGTCCGGCTCCGCGAGGTGCTCGGCGGCACGGAGCGTGCACGAATCAGCCGGCAGGTCGTGCGCGAGTATCTGGCCGTCGTGACGCGCCCACAGACCTGGTCGGCGCCTTTGGCCGTGTCGGACGCACTCCAGGACGTGGACTGGTTTCTATCGTCGTTCGATGTGCTGGAGGAAGGTCCCGATGTCACCCGCACGCTGGTGGCGCTGTGTCGAGAGGTTCAGGTTGCCGGACGCCAGATCCACGACGCGAACATCGTCGCAACGATGCTCACTCACGCCGAAGGGCGCCTGCTGACGTTCAATCCGGACGATTTCCGAAGGTACGGCGCTCGCATCGCGCTGATCGATCCGGCCGCGGGCGTTTGAGTTTGCTGTTCACCAAGCGCTAGATCGGGGTGAACCCTGCGTGCAATGATCCGATACAACGTCTTGATCTCGCCGGGTGGGTCGAATGGAGGCGCCGGCTCTTGAGTCCCGTGCCCTTGGGCCTCCTCTGCGGAGAACTCCGCGGTAGCCCGTGCTTCCGTGGCCTCTGCCTGCACGGCGTCGTTGGTCGGAGCCTTGGCCGCGCGGGCTTCTGCAATCCGCGCCTTGAGGTCGTCGAGTTCGGCGTACCGGACGCCAACGACGCGAAGACCCCCACAGAAGCCGTGCCGACTCAGGGTTGGGGTCGGGGGCGTGGTCAGATCGACATACCGAGAACGAGGCGGCTGCCTGACCGGCACCGTGCTGGGGTGCCGGCCAGACTCGCCTCGATCCGCTACGGTGCTACCGCGACTGCGCCGCCGCCTCGGCCTCCGCCTCCTCGGCCCGCGCCCCGGCCAGGATGTTGTACAGCCCGTAGTTGCCCTCGTGGCAGGCGTACTCGAACAGCGGCTCGTCGTTCCACTGCATGGGGACCTCGTAGGTCCACGGCCGGGTCCAGACGGTCGGGTCGTCGATGGTCGCCTGGTACAGCAGCGTGTCGTCCGCCACGCGGGTGAACCGCTCGGTGAGGCGCAGGTTGGCGTCGGTCCGGCCCTGCGAGAAGCTGGTCTCGCGCCGGAAGCGGCTCGTCTCGACGACCAGGGTGTCGCCCTCCCAGTAACCGCGGGCCTCGCCCGTCCACTGCGGCAGGTCGCTGTGCGGGCGGCCGTCGAGAGGAACGACTCGTACGTTGTGGTTCATCTCCACGAGCAGCGCCACGGTGTTCGGCGTCTGGAAGATCTGCACGTTGTTGTTGTAGCCGCCCGGCGTCATCGGCGGTCCCGAGTTGAAGCCGGTGATGCAGCGCAACTGCAGCCCGTTCGAGCCGAAGTCCTCCATCCAGCCGCCGGGGGTGGGGGCATGGGTCACGACGCCTTCTCGCGCCGCGCGCAACGCCGCGTGTCTCGCCTCGGCCTCGGGCGTGAACGGCGGCATCTTGCCGTTCGGCGGGTCGATGATGAGCGACGTGCGCCGGGTGCCGACCGTCGTCGTGCCCCGGTCCAGCCAGAAGTTGTTGTAGAAGCCGGGGGCGCCGTTCTCGCCCGAGTCGACGCTCTCGGTCACCGTCGTGCGCACGGCCGCCCGGTTCAGCAGCTCCTCGTTGCGATCGAGGGTCTCCTGCTCGAGGCGCGCCGCCTCCTCGGCGGTCAGGAACTCCTGGTCCGCCAGATCGTCGGGCCGCTCCATCGGCGTGATGGAACGGAAGTCCCAGACGCCCTGCAGGTCCGGCGCGCCCCACGGCGTCCGGGGCGTCTCCGCGTTCCCGGCCTGCGCGGCCGCCAGTCCGGGTATCAGCGCCAAGATCGCGACTGCCGTCACCGCCGCGAGAGATCGATGGCTCATCGTCGTCCTCCTTCATCCGGTTCCCGACGCCGATTATGACCGCCGCGGAACGGGTGTCAAGGCGCTCAGGTGCCCCAGCCGAAGCCGACCCGCACGTAGTAGTAGGCGCCGTTGAAGCCCCACGGCGTGTACTCGCTGTACCGCTCGCCGACCGACATCGCCCGCGCGCTCTCGTCGGGATAGGTGTTGAACGCGTTCTGGGCGCCGATGGCCAGCGTCGTATCGTTGCCGATGTCGATGCTCGCCTCCAGGTCGACTATCGGCCGGCCGTCGAAAAAGCCCTGCTCGATGCCGCCCGACGGCACGTAGAGCTGCGCGAATCCGCTGTCGAAGTCGTACCAGCCGCCGAACCAGTTCACCCGGCCGAGGACGCTCACACGGCCCACCTGCTGGGTCAGGCCGACGTTCCAGCGGGTCCGCGGCAGCGCATAGGCGAACTCGGTGAGGCGCCGGTCGTTGAGCAGGCCCTGGCGGTTGTCGGTCACCTCGGTGTCCGTGTAGTTGAAGACCGCGCTGATGGTCGTGCTGCCGCGTAGCGCCAGCGGGGTGAAGGTCGACACCAGGTCGATGCCCTGCGAGGCGGTGGAGAACGCGTTGGTGAAGAAGCGGAAGCGCCGCAGGTCGCGCGCGGCTTCCACGCCGTCCGCCAGCAGGCCCTCGATCTCGGCGTCTGTCAGGGTGAAGTTGCTCGTGATGCCGATGCGGTCGAACACGTTGATCCGGAAGTAGTCGGCGGTGAGACTGAACTGCCCGCTGTCGAAGACCACGCCGGCGGTGTAGTTGATCGACTTCTCCGGGGCCAACGGCTCGCCGCCGCGCAGCCCCGCCACCGGCGAGATGGACGGAATCGTGCCGTTGTTCACCAGGTCGCCGAGGGCCGGGTCGAAGATGGTCGCGATGTTGAACCCGTTCTGCTGGCCCGGCGTCGGGGCGCGGAAGCCGCTGCTCACGCTGGCCCGCACGAAGCCGAAGCGGCCGGAGAGCTTGCTGTTCATCGTCGTCCCGAAGTCGTCGAAGTGCTCGACGCGGACGGCCGTGCCGAGGGTCCAGTCGTCCTCGAGGCCGCTCAGCTCGACGTCGCCGTACACCGCGACGCTGCCCCGGCTCCAGGTCCCCGCGGCCATCGGTCCGTAGCCGAAGAACCCGTTCGATCCGGCCGAGAAGCCCTGGCCCCGGCCGTAGGGGCCGACCGTCCACGACTCCGGATCGCCGGCGACGGTCTCGTACTGCTCGTTTCGCGCCGCCGTGCCAGTCGATGATCGACGAGCGGTGGCGCCGTTTGCCGTTGACCAGCACCAGCGTGTGGTCCGGGGCCAAGTTGCGCAGCATGGCCGGCCGGACGACGGTGGAGGCGTCGCTTATCGGCTGCGTGTTGACGGCGAACGACGGCACAATCGTCCGGAGCTGATCCTGCAGGTTGACGGTTCCCTGACTGGTCAGCTCGGTGGCGGACAGCACGTCCACCGGTACCGGCGACGCGGTCACCGTCCGCGGCTGCGCGCGGGAGCCGACGACGACCGTCTCCTCCGTGAAGCCGGCGAGCAGGTTCTCGATCTCCTCGGCCGAAAGCCCCAGCGCCTCGACCTCTTCGGGCGTCATGCCGAGCGCGCGGCCGAGGGCTTCTATCTGCTCCTGCGATTCTTCCTGGGCGATGCCGCGGGCGTCGGCGACGGCCGGCGTGGAGACCAGGGTTAGGAGGGTGAGCGTCGCGACGAGGCGGCGCGAGCGTTGAATCGGTCTTCGAACAGTCGGTCTCACGGATTCTCCTGGTCCGTCCTGGGGGTGCGTCGACGCTTTCCAGGGAGGTTGGCCCGCATCAACTCTCCTGCTTCTCGATCTCGAGGCGCAGCGCCAGCAGGGCTTCCCGCGGTCGGGTTCGCAGGTCGAGCGGTCCGGGCGCGGCTTCCCAGCGGCGCACCGTCGCGGCCGAGACTCTGAGCAAGTCGCCGAACTCGGCGACCGAGAAGCCGCAGTGCGCGCGCAGCCGGGCGACGAGTGCACCCGTGGGGCGGAACGCCGACGCCGGGACGCCGCCATCCTCCGTGTCCGTGGACGCGCGCGCCGCGGCGGCGCGCGCTGCCTGTTGTCGCGTTGCCTTCTTCGGCTTCTTTCGCTTCCGCCCGCCCGGCGCCGGCGGCTTCCGCGTGCCCGGTGCGGGCACGCCTTCCCCGGCGTCGAGTTCGATGCCGAAGATGCTCCCGAGGTCGTCGTCCGCCAGCGTGTCGGTGCTCGCCGCGCCGCCGGGCAGCGTCATGTCGGCGGCGATCAGCTCCGCCTCGTCGACCCCACGCAGCCGGAAGAGCAGCTCGGGGCTCTTGTCGAGACGGGCGCCGACGCCGTAGAGCACCGCTGCGGCGTGCTTGCACATCGTGGCCCAGTCGGGGCAGTCGCACGCCAGCTTGATCTCGCCCGGCTTCGGGAACAGGCCGGTGTCGCGGTCGGTGACGATCTCCATGACGCGGTCCGACAGCCGTCCCCGCAGCAGCTCGAGAACCGATCCGATCTGCCCGGCGCACGCGGCCCGGATCGCCTTCCAGGCCGGCCGCTTCAGCTTCCGGATGCGGATGACGACGTGGTAGAGCTCGCGGCCGGCGACCATCGCGTCGACGCCGCCGGGCTCGATGACCAGGTGGCAGACGCAGCCGTTGCGCACGTAGGTGCGGCCGCGCGGCAGGCGGTTGGCGTAGTCGGAGAACGACTCCAGGTGCTCGCACCAGCGCTGGCCCCAGAAGCTTCGCGCAATGGCGCGCCCCCTGCTCTTGAGCTCGACCGGTTGTACCTCGACGCCGCGCTCGCGCAGGGCGCGCATCTCCAGCATGGCTCGGGCGCGCCGCGCGCCGACCGGCACATAGGGTGGATACCAGTCCAACTACGTAGCTCTCCTCAACTCGTCGCCTGCGGATTCGCGCGCGTGACGTCGAGCCGGACCAGGTCGATCAACTCGTCGTCGGACAGCTCCGTGAGGTTGACCTCACTCTCACCGTCGAGCAGATCATCGGCCAGTTGCCGTTTCTCGGCAATCATCCGATCGATCTTCTCCTCGATGGTGCCGCGCGTGACGAAGCGGTGCACCAGCACGTTGCGCCGCTGGCCGATGCGGAAGGCGCGGTCGGTGGCCTGGTTCTCCACCGCCGGGTTCCACCAGCGGTCGAAGTGGATGACGTGGGAGGCCGCCGTCAGGTTCAGCCCGGTGCCGCCCGCCTTGAGCGACAGGATGAAGAACGGCGGCCCGTCGTCGCGCTGAAAACGGTCCACCAGCGCCTGCCGCCGCTTGACGCCGGTGGCGCCGTGCAGCACGAGGCCCGCCCGGCCGAACACCGTCGCCAGGTGCGCCGACAGCGGGTCGATGATCTCCCGGAACTGGGTGAAGACCAGCGCCCGTTCCTGGCGCTCGGCCAGCTCTTCGCAGATCTCGGCCAGGCGCGCGAACTTGCCGCTGTCGCCGGATCGGTAGTCGCCGTCGCCGGTGACCTGGCTGGGGTGGTTGCAGGTCTGTTTCAGCCGCATGAGCGACCGCAGCACCACGCCCCGCCGCTTGATGCCTTCGGTCGCTTCCAGCTCACGCTGCATCGACCGCACGATGCGCTGGTAGAGGGCCATCTGCTTGCGGGTCAGGTGGCAGTCGCACGTCGTCTCGGTCTTGTCCGGCAGGTCGGCGATGATGCGGCGGTTCGTCTTCAGGCGCCGCAGGATGTAGGGGGCGACGAGGCGGCGGAGCGGCGCGAACGGCTGCTCGTCGCGCTGCTGCAGCTCCTTGACGAATCCGTCGAACACGTCGCGCGAGCCGAGCAGTCCGGGGTTCAGGAAGTCGAACAGCGCCCACAGGTCTCCCAGGCGGTTCTCGATCGGCGTGCCGGTCAGGGCGACGCGGGCCCGGGCGGGCAGCTTGCGGACCGCGCGGCTCTGGCGGGTGGCCGGGTTCTTGACGGCCTGCGCCTCGTCCAGGATCACCAGCCGCCATTGCATCTCCGCCAGCCAGGGTTGTCGTTGGACCATGGCGTAGGTCGTCACCGCCAGGTCGACGCCGTCCAGGTGCCGGGCCGGCGCCGCCGCGATGTCCGCCAGCGTCTCGCGGTCCGTCTCCGCAGGGTGCAGGAACCGCAGCGCCAGCGACGGCGCGAAGCGCTCGGCCTCGCGGCGCCAGTTCCCGAGCAGGGAGGCGGGGATGACCAGCAGCGACGGACCCGGCCGTGACTCGTCCTCGCCGCGGTCGCACAGCAGCAGCGCCAGCACCTGGATGGTCTTGCCGAGGCCCATGTCGTCGGCCAGGCAGGCGCCGAGACCCAGCGTCGTCAGCAGGCGGAGCCACGCCACGCCGTCGCGCTGGTACGGCCGGAGTGTGGCCCGCAGCGCGCCGTTCGCCGCTACGGGCTCGAGCGCGTCGGGCTGCCGCATCCCGGCCAGCAGCTCGCGCATGGCGTCGCCCGCCTCGACATGCACCCAGGGGCGTTCGGCCTCCGTCCGATCCTCGTGGCGCAGGTCGGCCGACGCACCGGCGAGCAGGCGCATGCCCTCGATGAAGGAGATGCCTTCGTCGCCGGCCAGCGCGCGTACCGCCTCCCAGTGCTCGATCGCCTCGCGCAGCCGATCTCGGTCCACCTCGACCCACTGGCCCTTCAACAGCACCAGCTCGCCGTCGCCGTCGAGCAACGCATCGAGCTCGGCGCGCGACAGCGTCTCGCCCCCCAGCGCGACACCCACGTCGAAGTCCACCATCGCGTCGGCGCCGACCATCGTCGGCGTCGTGTCCCCGATGGTGACGCTGACCTGCGGGCGCGGCCGCTTGCGCCACCAGTTCGGCAGGCGCACGCTGAGGCCGCTCGCCTCGAGCTCGGGAACGCTCCGCAGCAGGCGATAGGCGCGATCCGGCGTCCAGGCCAGCGGCTGGTAGACGTCGCCCGCGTCGACCAGTTCCCGCACCCAGTCGCAGGTCTCGGCGGCCTGCTCGATAGGCGACAGCAGGGAGATGAGCGCGGCGCGGTTCTTCGCTCCCGCGTACTGCTGCAGCGCCCTGCGGAGCGGCAGGTGCTTCACCCGCCCGCTCGCGCCGAATCCGGACGCGTAGGTGGCCATGAACGCAAACGGGCGTTCCGGATCGTTGCGATTCTCGGCCAGGTGAAAGCAGACCCGGCCCACCTGGTGCCAGCTCGGCGCCCGCGAGCGGAGAAACGCCGACAGGCCGCCGTCGGTGTCCTGAACGGTCTCGCGCACCCACGCGTCCAGGTGGCTCCAGACTCCCTGCAGGCTGCCCTCGGCGAGATACTCGCCGCCGTGCATCGGCGGGGCGGACAGGATCCAGGCGGCGCAATCGGCCGCCGTCGGGGGCTCGACCTCGATGCGCGACGCGTTCTCCGGCAGGTGGCACAACGCGGTCAGGTGGCGCTCGGCGACCGCCTGCCAGAAGCGCGCGGTAGGTGCTTCGCGCGCGTCGATCCGATCCGCCGCCAGCGTGAAGAGCGCTTCGCGCCAGTCGGCGTCGAAAGCGGATTGCAACTGCGCGATGGCAGGCGGAACCGCATCGTTGTCGCGGGGCGCCCACCGCAGTTGCCCGGCCGGCGTCAGTCCGAGGCCCATCTCAACAGCGAAGGACGTGATGGTCCAACGAGATGCGTTGCCGATGATGGCGGCGTCAGGCGGCGTCCCGGTCGCGTCGATCGGCCAGGAAGCCTTCGAGCGAGCCTTCGAGCTTGGCCATGCGCTCGCGCTGGTCGGCGAGCTCGCGGTTGACGTCGTCGAAGCGCTTGTTGACGTCGTCGAAGCGCTTGTTGACGTCGTCGAAGCGCTTGTCGACGTCCTTGCCGAGATCGTCGATTCGCTTCTCGGTCTTGTCCATGCGTTGGTTCAGATCGCGCCGCAGCTCGCGGATGTCGAGGCGCAGCCAGGCGAAGAGTGCCACCAGCAGCGCCGGCGTCAGCCAAGGCGTGATGGCATCCATACAGTGAGCGTAGCACGCTGCCGTGACCTGCGAAACTGCCCCGGCCCGGAGTGGTGCAGGCGTACGACCGAATTTCACGGTGGAACATCGGGCCGCCGCCGGGTAGACTGGGCAGGCTGAAGGAGTCCCGGCCCGCCGCCGGCTCGATTTCCATGCAGAAGAGAATGCGGCGCGCGTTCGGAATCGTGGTCCTCGCGCTGGCCGCCGTATCCGCGGTGGGCACGGCGCATGCGCAGGCGCTCGGTGCGGTCGCGGCAGGGCAGCCGCCCGTTGCGGTGGAAGCCCCGCAGGCGCCCGCCACGACCGTCGCGGCGCAGGTGGTCGTGGACCGCACCTGCCGCCGGTGCCACAACGACCGTCTCCGCTCGGGGAACCTGTCGCTCGCGGCGTTCGCGGTGGCCGGGGCGGTGGAGCAGGCCGAGGTGGCCGAGCGGATGGTCCGCAAGCTGCGGGCCGGCCTGATGCCTCCCGCCGGTGTCCGGCGCCCGGACGAATCCGTCCTGCTCGGTCTGGCGGAGGAACTGGAGACACGGCTGGACGCGGCGGCTCTGTCGAACCCGAACCCGGGCCGCCGCGGTTTCCAGCGTCTGAACCGCGCCGAGTACGCGCGCTCGGTCCGCGACCTGCTGGGGGTCGACATCGACGCGGGCGACTATCTGCCGCTCGATACCAAGAGCGCCAACTTCGACAACATCGCCGACGTCCAGATGTTGTCGCCGACCCTGATGAACGGCTACCTGCGCGCGGCCAGCGAGATCAGCCGGCTGGCGGTGGGCGACCCCGCGGCGGGCCCGGTCGAGGCCGCCTACAAGGTGCCGCGCTGGGTCTCGCAGCGCGAGCGGGTCGAGGGCGCACCCTACGGCTCGCGCGGCGGCGTCTCGGTGACGCATACCTTCCCGGCCGACGGCGAGTACCGCTTTCGCGTCTCGTTCCACCACGAGACGACAGGCGAGCTGTTCGGCAGCGGGCGGGCCGCGCTGCACACGGCGGAGCGGCTCGAGCAGATCGAGATAGCGATAGACGGCGAGCGGGCCGCGGCCTTCGACCTCGATCGCTGGATGCACGTCTCCGATCCCAACGGCGTCAACCTGTGGACCGATCCGATCCGCGTCACCGCCGGGCCGCACCGGGTGTCGGCCGTCTTCGTGCCGCAGTTCGACGGTCCGGTGCAGGATCTGATCTCACCCCACGACTGGTCGCTGGCGAGCACCAGCATCGCCAACGCCTACGGCTTCACCAGCCTGCCGCACCTGCGCGACCTGGCGATCCGGGGACCGGAGACGGTGACCGGCGTTTCCGATACCCCCAGCCGCGCTCGCGTCTTCACGTGCCGGCCGCCGGCGGGGGAGGAGGAGGCGCGCCCGGGCGGGCACGTCCGTTTGGAGCTCCCGGCGCGGGATTGCGCGAGCGAGATCGTCGGCCGGCTGGGCGCGGCGGCCTATCGACGCCCGCTCACGGCCGCGAACCACGCGGCACTGATGTCGCTGTACGACGCCGGGGCGGAAGACGGAGGCTTCGAGGCGGGCGTGCGGATGGCCATCGAAGGGATGCTGGCCAGCCCGCACTTCGTGTTCCGCTTCGAGGAGCCGCCGGTGGACGTGCCGCCGTCCGCCGCGTTCCCGATCTCCGACCACGACCTGGCGTCGCGCCTGTCGTTCTTTCTGTGGTCGTCGGGGCCCGATGCCGAGCTCCTGACGCTGGCGACCGAGCAGCGGCTGTCCGATCCGGATGTCCTGGAGGGACAGGTGCGGCGGATGCTGGCCGATCCGCGGGCGGAGGCGCTCGCCACGCGCTTTGCGGCTCAGTGGCTGCGGCTGCCGGACCTGGAAGCGCTGCAGCCGGACGTGCGGGTGTATCCGGACTTCGACGAGCAGCTCAAGTGGGCGATGCAGCGCGAGACCGAGCTGCTCTTCCTGCACCTGTTGCGCGAGGATGGGAGTGTGCTGGAGCTGCTCGATGCCGACTACACGTTCGTCAACGAGCGGCTCGCACGGCACTACGGGATCCCCGGCGTCGTGGGACCCCGGTTCCGGCGCGTGGCGTATCCGGCCGGCGAGCCGCGGCGCGGTGTGTTCGGACACGGTAGCGTGCTGGCCCTGACCTCCTACGCCGACCGCACGTCGCCGGTGCTGCGCGGCAAGTGGGCGATGGAGGTGCTGCTGGGCAGCCCGCCGCCTCCGCCCCCGCCGAACATTCCCGACCTGGAGGAGACGGTGGTCGCCGAAGACGGCCGGCTGCTCTCGGTGCGGGAACGGCTGGAGCGGCACCGCGCCAGCCCGGCGTGCGCCTCGTGCCACCGCATGATGGACCCGATCGGGCTGGCCCTGGAGCGCTACGACGTCACCGGGGCCCGCCGCGTGTGGGACAACGGCGCGGCAATCGACGCGTCGGGCGAGCTCTGGGACGGCACGCCGATCCGCAGCGCCGCCGACCTGCGTAACGCGCTGCTGCGGCGACCCGTGCCGATCGTCCGGACCTTCGTCGAGAACCTGATGGCCTATGCCCTGGGCCGGCGCCTGGAGCACTACGACATGCCCGCCGTACGTGAGGTGGCCCGCACCGCGGCCGCCGCGGACAACCGCCTCTCGGCCTTCATCCTCGGCGTCGTGCGGACGCCGGCGTTCCGGATGAAGGGCCGTATGGCGGGGGAGATCATTCCATGACCCTGATCACCGGCAAGCATCTGCCCCGGCGCACGTTCCTGCGCGGCGTGGGCGTCAGCGTGGCGCTGCCGTTCCTGGACGCGTTCGTGCCGGCCGGCCCGGGCCCGGCGCGCGCCGCGGCGGCGCGGTCGGCCGACCCGACGCGTCTGGTCTGCGTCGAGAACGTGCACGGCGCCGCCGGCAGCACGGCGTACGGCGCATCCCGCCACCTCTGGTCGCCGGCCGCGACGGGACGGGACTTCGATCTGACGCCGAGCGCGTTGAGCCCCCTGGAGCCGTTCCGCGACGCCCTGACCATTGTCAGCGACACCGACGTGGCGCCGGCCGAGGCGGTGACCCCGCCCGAGATCGGGGGCGACCACTTCCGGTCCAGCGCCACGTTCCTGACGCAGTCGCATCCGAAGCAGACCGAGAGCTCGGACGTGCGGGCGGGGATCTCCCTGGATCAGCTCTACGCGCAGCGCTTCGGTCAGGACACGCCGATCCCCTCGATGCAGCTCTGCATCGAGAACGTCGACCAGGCCGGCGGCTGCGCCTACGGCTACTCCTGCGTCTACACCGACACCATCAGTTGGGCGTCGCCGACCGAGCCGCTGCCGATGATCCGCGATCCGCGCCTGGCGTTCGAGCTGCTGTTCGGCGCCGGCGGCACGGCCGACCAGCGCACCGCGCGGCGCCGGGAGCGGCGCAGCGTGCTCGACTTCATCACCGCCGAGGTGGCCGACCTCAAGCGCGACCTGGATCCGGCGGACCGGCGACGGATGGACCGCTACCTGGACGACGTCCGCGAGATCGAGCGGCGGATTCAGCGCGTGGAGGAACGCAACACCAGCGGGGACGCGCTGCTGCTGCCGGGCGCGCCGGCCGGCGTGCCGGACTCGTTCGACGAGCACGTCAAGCTGATGTTCGACCTGCAGGCCCTGGCCTTCGAGGCGGACATGACGCGCGTCTTCTCATTCAAGCTGTCGCGCGACGCCACCGGCCGCGTCTACCCCGAGAGCGGCGTGGACCGCGGCTTCCATCCGTCGTCGCACCACGGCGAGCAGGAGGCCCGGATCGAGGAGTTCGCGCGGGTCAACCGCTACCACGTGAGCCTGATCCCGTACTTCCTGGAGAAGCTGCGGAGCATCGAGGAGGGCAACGCGAGCCTGCTCGACAAGTCGCTGGTCATCTACGGGTCGCCGATGGGCAATCCGAACGTCCACAACCACAAGCGGTGCCCGCTGTTCGTGGCCGGGGGCGCCAACGGCAAGCTGGCCGGCAACCTGCACCTGCGGGCCGCGCCCGGGACGCCGATGGCCAACGTCATGCTCGACCTGCTGCACCGGCTGGGCGTCGACGACCTCGAGTGCTTCGGCGACAGCACCGGGACGTTCTCGCTGTCCGTGTGACCCCGGTAGCGGGAGCCCCGGTTGCGGCGAGTCCAGGCAGCAGTTCCAGAGAGACAGTGGAGCCAACGATGCACCCGATCCGAATAGCTGCGCATGCCTTCGACAGCTCTACGTCCGCAGTTCGCAACCGGAGGTCCGCGAGCCGCCGGCGTCGAGTCGGCGTCGTGGCCGGAGTCGCGGGGTTGGCGGCGCTGCTGGCGTTGGTACCCGTGTCCGCCGCCGTGGACGCGCCGTTGGCCGATGCCGCCATGCGTCAGGATGTCGATGCGGTGCGCGGCCTGATTGCCCGGGGAGCCGATCCCGACGTGGCGCACGGCGACGGCATGACGGCCCTGCACTGGGCTGCGGAGCACGGCGACCTCGAGGTCATTGCGCTGCTCGTGGTTGCCGGGGCGGACGTCGAGGTGCGGACCCGGCTGGGGAACCACACGCCGCTGCACGTGGCGAGCCGAAGCGCCCAGGCGTTGGTAGTGACGGCCTTGCTTGCGGCAGGCGCCGAGGTGGGCGCCGTGACGACCACCGGGACCACCGCGCTGCACTTCGCGGCCGGCGCCGGCAGCGCCGCCGCGGTGGCCGCGCTGTTGGATTACGGCGCGGACGCCGATGCCCGCGAGCCGGTGTGGGGCCAGACCCCGCTGATGTTCGCCACGGCCGCGGCGCGGACCGAGGCCATCGCCGTGCTGCTTGCACGGGGCGCCGATCCGGAGCTGGCCGGCGCGGTCGTGGACGTTGCCGCCCGCAACGAGGTCGACCGTGAGGACAGCCGCCGCCGGCGCGCGCGTATCGCGGCGCTGCGCGCGGCGGGCGCGGCGTCGACCGCAACTGCCGTGCCGTCGCCAGCCGGCAAGCGGTCTGCCAGGGCCGGCGTTGCCGGACCGGAATCGTCTCCCCGCGGCGCCGCCGGCGGTGCTTCGAGCGCCGCCGAATGGACGTCATCCCAACCGCTGTCTGCAGAAGCGCGCGCCGCCGCCGCGGCGGCCGAGGCTGCCGCCATCGAGGCGGACCTGCTGGAGGAGCCGGAGCCGCTCGGGTTCGCGGATCTCGTCGGGACCCACGGAGGGCTCACGGCGTTGTTGCTCGCCGCACGCGAAGGCTACACGGACGCGGCGCTGGCGCTGATCGAGGGCAGAGCCGACATCAACCGGGTCAGTGCCGCCGACGGGACGAGCGCGCTGCTCATCGCGTCGATCAACGGGCACTTCGACCTGGCGCTACGGCTGCTGAAGCTGGGAGCCGATCCGACGCTCGCGAGCGATGCGGGGGCAACCCCGCTCTACGGCGCCCTCAACATGCACTGGGCGCCGAAGGCGCGGCATCCGCAGCCGACCGACTACCTGCAACAGTCCACCTCGTATCTGGAGCTGATGCGGGCGCTGATCGACGCCGGGGCCGACGTCAACGCCCGGCTGAAGCGGTCGCTCTGGTACACGACCTACAACCGCGACCTGCTCGGGGTCGACCGCGCCGGCGCCACGCCGTTCTGGCGCGCCTCCCATGCGCTCGACATCGACGCCATGCGCCTGCTGCTGGCCCACGGCGCCGATCCGCACCTGCCGACGATCAAGGTTCCCTCGCGCCGCCGCCCCCTCGACCCCGATCCTTCGGGTCTGCCGCCGGTGCCCTACGGCGGTCCGGGCGTGCCGCCGCTGCTGGCCGCCTCCGGCGTGGGCCACGGCCAGGGCTTCGCGGGCAACTCGCACCGGCACGTGCCGGACGGCTGGCTGCCCGCCGTGCGCTACCTGGTCGAGGAGGTGGGGGCCGACGTGCACGCCCGCGACCATAACGGGTACAACGCCGTCCACCACGCCGCATCGCGCGGCCACAACGAGCTGATCCGGTACCTCGTCGCCCGGGGCGTCGACGTGACCGAGGTCAGCCGGATGGGGCAGACCACCGTCGACATGGCCAACGGGCCGGTCCAGCGCATCCAGCCGTTCCCGGAGACGATCGCGCTGCTGGAGAGCCTGGGCGCCGTCAACAATCACCGCTGCATGAGCTGCTGAACGTGAATGGGATCCGGTTCGTCCCCGGCTTGTCAGGGGACTGTGGCGGCCCTCGGCGGTCAGATGAGTAGCCTGAGGATGGCGGCGGTCAACGCCACGCCTGCCGCAACGGCGATGCCTGCGATGGCGATGCCCGCTGTGATGAGCCGCCACGCCAGACGCGCTTCAAGCGCAACGAGGTCTGCTTTCGTCGCCAGTTCGCGCCCCTGATCCGTGCTGGCGTCGCGAGCAATGTCGACGACAGCTTCGGCGAGTTCCGAACTCGCGCCGGCAGCCGTCAGCGCTTTCACGGCTGCGTGCGTGTCGAAAGCCATCAGTCAACAGCCTACCACGCTCGCGGGCAAGAGGCTGTGAGATCCCACTGACCGTCACTGCGCCATCCTGCGTCACCGGGCGGTCAGCCAGACCGGCTGCACGAACGCGCCGTTGCCGGCCGAGTCCCACGCCGCGAGCCGCACCCACGACTTGCCGGCTGCGTCGAACGGGATCTCGAACCGGCGGGAGCCGAACGGGGCTGAGTCGGTTGCCCGGACGATCTGGCGGCCGACGCGCTCGCCGTCGCCCCAGACGACCTCGACGAACTCCAGGGGGAACGTCCACTCCAGGTCCGCCGTGACGGTCCGCTCGTCGCCGGACCCGGTGACCGCGTAGTCGGTGATGAGCACCTGGCCGGTGGTGACGAAGAAGTCCCCGGCGCGCAATGCATCGAGAATCGGCGTCCAGTCCTCGTCGGGCCCCGGCACGCGATCGAGCCGGAGGTAGTTCACCGGGACGTTGGGATAGATGTCGTCGCCGGGGAACTTGTGGTACGTATCGCAGTCGGCGATGAGGTACTTGGGCCGCAGACCGCTGCCGGCGAAGTGGTTGTTCAGCGTGTCGATGGAGCCGAAGCAGCGGTAGTCGCACAGGCGCTCTGCGGACAGGTCTGCCCCCATCCCCGGCTTGAAGGCGCCGCCGAGATAGCGGTCGCTGCCGATCCATGGCCTGTCGAGCTCGGCATCCGGATAGCCGGTCGAGCCCTTCGTGCGCGGGTGGGCGTGGAACCAGTAGCCGTTCTCGGCTTCCAGAACCTGCAGCAGATCCGCCGGGCTGCCGGTGCGGTACACCGTGCCGTAGGTCGGATCCTCCGCGGCGAACGGCTGCTCCGGTTCGCGCGTGCGCGGGAAGTAGACGTTCTTCGGGAACAGCGTGTTGTAATGGCCGCCGAAGTGGGCGTTGGGTTCCTCCCACGGCGTGACCAGGAAGCCGTCGTCGGAGGCCCTTCGCGTTCCCTCGTAGTAGTCGAGCTGATCCTGGAAACGGGCGGCGCCGCTGTCCGCCGCGGCGAGCTGGTCCGCGTGGAAGTCGCTCAGGCCGATGATGTCGAGGCCGAGCGCCTTGAGCGCCTGCACGTCCGGTATCGGCGTGTCGAGCGAGCCCGACGCGCGCAGGCGGCGGTCGACGAACCGGATAGGCGCGGTATCACCGCCGCCACCGCGCTCTGGCTTCCTCAATGCGAGGCGTATATCTCGAAATCTCTCCATGTTTCGATTCAGTGCAGACGTCCTGCAAATAGGCAAGTTCCGGGCATGTGTGCTTGACGTGATCCTGGAGATTTCTCAATGTTGCGAATCGGAAAGTCGAACCAAGAGCGTTGAAGACATGGTCACAGAGCTGCCAAGCCTTGATGGCGCGATCCCGCGCCAAGTCCTCGTTGAGGTCGTCGTCCTTGAACCTCTTCGAAGCGGCTTCTAGTGCATGAAGCGCTGACGCTGCATCAAGACCGAATGAGCGTGGCATTCGTCAGACTTGGCCGGAGCACTCTTCAGCCTTGGACCCAGGCCCACAGACGCCCGGACATCCATCCGGGTCGGTCTGACGCATCACAATGCGTCGGGGCCGGGTCGTTGTCCATAGCAAGCACATCTTCGAGGGAATCCGTGTCCGCAGCGGTCTCGGCCGCAAGACAGAAACGGGGCGCCCGCCTCGCTTGGCGGACGCCCCGTTTCAAGTTCTCGGGTGGCCGCTCACCGCCACCCTCCGGATCAGCGCGCTTATGCGATGATCTGCGGGATCGGCACCCCGTGGACGTCGGTCAGCCGCATGTCGCGGCCGTTGTAGCGGTACGTCAGCTTCTCGTGGTCGATGCCCAGCAGATGCAGGATGGTCGCGTGCAGGTCGTGCGGCGACACCCGCTGCTCGGCCGCCTTGTAGCCGAACTCGTCGCTGGCGCCGATCACCTGGCCGCCCTGGATCCCGGCCCCGGCCATCCAGCCGGTCATCGTGCCCGGGTTGTGGTCGCGGCCGACGCCGCGCTGCGAGATCGGCATCCGGCCGAACTCGGCGTGCCAGACGAGCAGCGTCTCGTCGAGCATGCCGCGGGCCTTCAGGTCGGTCATCAGGCCGGCGATGGGCAGGTCGGTCTCGGCTGCGTGCTGCGTGTGGTTCTCGATCAGGTTGCTGTGCGCGTCCCAGGTGTCGGTGTTCTGCTGGCCGATGCCGCCGTGGAAGAGCTGCACGAAGCGGACGCCCCGCTCCACCAGGCGCCGCGCCATGAGGCACTGGCGCCCGAACGGCTCGGTGATCGGGTTGTCGAGGCCGTAGAGCTTCTTGGTCGCCTCCGACTCGGCCGACACGTCGACCGCCTCCGGCGCGCAGCCCTGCATGCGGTAGGCCAGCTCGTAGGACGAGATGCGGGCGGCCAGCTCGGAGTTGCCGGGGTTGTTCGCCAGGTCGATGTCGTTCAGCCTGGCCAACGTGTCGAGCCGGGCGCGCTGCTGCTCGACCGACATGCCCTCCGGCGGCGCCAGGTCGACGATCGGGTCGCCGACGGCGCGGAACAGGGTCCCCTGGTAGGTGGCCGGCATGAACCCGGCGCTCCAGTCGTTGGGACCGCCGAGCGGGCCGCCGCGGTGATCGTTCATCACGACGTAGGCGGGCAGGCTCGCCGCCTCGGAGCCGAGGCCGTAGGTGACCCACGACCCGACGCTGGGGAAGCCCATCCGGATCTGGCCGGACTGCATCTCGTAGGTCGCCTGGATGTGGTCGTTCGACCGGCCGTACAGCGACCGGATGAACGCCATCTCGTCGACCTTGCCGCCCATGTGCGGGAAGATCTCCGAGACCTCGATGCCGCTCTCGCCGTGCCGGTGGAACTCGAACGGGCTCGGCATCAGCGGACCGGGGTGCCCCTGGCGGACGACCACGGACTCGGCCATCGGCTGGCCGGCGTACTTCGTCAGCGCCGGCTTCGGGTCGAAGGTGTCGACCTGGCTGACGCCGCCGCTCATGAAGAGCGAGATGACCGCCTTGGCGCGCGGCTCGAAGTGCGGCTGCCTGGGCGCGAACGGGTTGCCGGGGATCGGCAGCTCGCAGGTGTCGGACTGCGCCGTCTCCGCGGCCAGCAGACCCTGCCTGTCGAGCATGTCGGCCAGGGCCAGCCCCGCGATGCCGCCGCCCGACTGGAACAGGAAGTCGCGCCGCGACCAGAACGTCTTCTTCCGGCAGTGGTGGTGATGATCGTCGTGCATCGTCGTGTCCTCTGTCTGTCGGTCTGCTGCTGTCTGTCCGCGATTCCGTGTCCGTTCCGCTATCTCAGGTACAGGAACTCGTTCAGGTTCATCATCACGTGCGTGAAGTCGACCAGCGACTGCTCGGTGGCCAGGCCGCGGGCGACCTCGCGCTCGGCGTCGGTCGGCTTGCGGGTCAGCGCGATCAGGTAGGCGAGATCGATCTGGGCGTCCAGGTCGCCCGGCGCCTCGCGCTCGAGCCGCGCTGCGAAAAGCTCGGCCTGGTTCAGCACGAACGGGTTGTTCATCAGCGTCAGCGCCTGCGTCGAGACGGTGGAGACGTTGCGCGCCGCCGCCGTCTGGTTCTGATCCGGCAGGTCGAACGTGTCGAAGAACGGGAAGCCGAGCGACCGGCGCCGGAAGACGTAGACGCTGCGGCGCCACACCTCGGGACGGTCAGGCTCCTCGCACCAGAAACCGGTGGACGGCGCCGTGATCCGCTGTCCCGCCGGGGGATTGCCGCACCAGAAGCCCTTGCCGTCCGACTGGAACAGGATGTCGGACGGGATGTGCGGGAAGACCGCCGGTCCGCCCACGGTCAGGTCGATGCCGCCGCTGACGGTCATGATGGCGTCGCGCAGGATCTCGGCCTCGAGGCGCTGTCCGCGGTAGTGCCAGAGCAGGTTGTTCTCCGGGTCGGCATCCGCGCTCGCCTCGTGCCGGAACGACGAGGCCATGCGGTACGCCTCGGACGTCATCAGCAGCCGGTGCATCTCCTTGATGCTCCAGCCGCGGTCCATGAACTCGACGGCCAGCCAGTCGAGCAGCTCGGGGTGCGTCGGGGTGTCGCCCATCCGGCCCAGGTTGTCGAGGGTGCGGACGATCCCCCGCCCGAAGTGGTGGTGCCAGATGCGGTTGACGATCACCCGCGCGGTCAGGGGATTGTCGCGCGACGCGATCCACTCGGCCAGCGCCAGGCGCCGGCCCGACGTTCGGCCGTCGGGGCGCGCAATCTCCGTCGGCGGATCGCCGTAGGTGGCCGCGGTCAGGAAGCCGGGCGACATCGGCGAGCCGGGGCTGAACGGGTCGCCGCGGATCAGGAAGTAGTTGGGCGGCGCCTGGTAGGCGGGCCCCCCTTCCTCGTACAGGTAGGTGCCGTCGACCTCGGGCGGCGTCCTGCATTCCGGACAGCCGATCACCTGGTCGCCCGGGCCGTCCGGCGCGAAGCGGTAGTCGCCGTCGGTGACGATGTGCGCCATCGCCGGCGTGGGCGGCCGCTCGTCCTCCAGCGCCGCGATCTCCGCGTTCAGCTCGTCCACCCGCGTCTTGTCCTCGGGGCTCAGCGCGGCGGCGACCTGCGCGCGCGGCGGGTTGATGGTGAGCACCTGCGTGGCGAGGAGCTGCTCGCCGGGGGTCCGCTCGGCTTCCGGCTTGAAGGCCGCCGCCTGCACGTTCTCCGGGAACCGCTCCCGGATCATCTCGGCACGGAGCTCCTCGCGGTACGGCGTCTCGATCGCATCCACCTCGTCGCGCAACGGCTGCTGCCGCCCGTCGACGTCGCGCATCGCCGCGAAGTAGGCGTCCGCCTCGTCCCGGTCGAGCAGCGGGTAGTCGATCTCCACGTAGCCGTAGATCGACGCCTGCATGCTGTAGTAGTCCTTCTGCAGGATCGGGTCGAACTTGTGGTCGTGGCAGCGGGCGCAGTGGACCGTCATGCCGAGAACGCCGCGGCCGACGGTGGCGAGCATGTCGTCCAGGTAGTCGTGCCGGCGCTCCGGGTTGTCCTTCTCGCGGAAGTTGACCCGCGGGCCGGACCGGAGGAAGCCGGTTGCGATGCGCGTCTCGTCCGTCACGTAGTCCAGCTCGTCGCCCGCGATCTGCTCGCGCAGGAACTGGTTGTACGGCTTGTCGTCGTTGAACGCGTCGATGACGTAGTCGCGATAGCGCCACATGTTCAGGCGGACGTAGTCCTGCTCGAACCCGTCCGTGTCGGCGTAGCGCGCCACGTCCAGCCAGTGGCGGCCCCAGCGCTCGCCGTAGTGGGGCGAATCGAGCAACTCGTCGATCAGCCGCTCCCAGGCGCCGCGCTCGGTGTCGGCCAGGAATTCCTCAACCTGCTCGGGGGTGGGCGGCATGCCGATCAGGTCGAGATAGGCGCGCCGGAGCAGGGTCAGGCGGTCGGCCCGTGGCGCGGCGGTAAGGCCGGCGTCCTTGCGCGTCGCCTCCAGGAAGCGGTCGACCGGATGATCGAACTCCGGCGAGGCGGGCACCGGCGCCTGCTGCGGATGCCGGAACGCCCAGTAGTCGCGGGCCCCCGGCGGCAGCTCGTCGTTCTCGATCGCGGCCAGCGCGTCGGCGGCGGCCGTCACCTCGCCGGTGTCCCAGTGGGCCCCCTCGTCGATCCAGGTCCGGACCGCCGCGAGCTCCGCGTCGCTCAGCGGATCGCCGGTCATCGGCATGGAGGGTTGGTCGAGGCCGGCCACCATCCGGAACAGGAGGCTGTCCTCGGCCCGGCCGGGCACGATGGCCGGACCCTTGGTACCGCCCTCCAGAGCACCGTCGCGGCTGCTCAGATCCAGGTCCGACAACTGGGCCGCCTCGCCGTGGCAGTTCCAGCAGGCCCGCTCCATGATCGGGCGGATGTGATCGGTGAAGTTGATCGGCTCGTTCTGGGCGCCGGCGGTTGCCGCCAGACCCAGCACGGCCGCGAGTGTCACGCCGAACAGGACGGATGGTCTTGCGCTGCGCATGTTAGTCGTCGCTCCGTTGCTTCTGCCGTGCTCCGTTCAGTTCTGCCCGGGCGCCGGCAGCTTGTCCGCGTAGTCCGGGTCTTCCTCGTACCGCGCGTTGTGCAAAATGTTGCGCAGCCCGAGGTTGCCCTCGTGGCAGGCGTACTCGTAGAGCACCTGGTCGGGATCGGTCTTCGTCATCGGGATCAGCGCGGTCCACGAGCTCGTCCACGTGGCCGGGTCCGACATCGTGATCCGGTAGTGGGCGGTGTCCGGGCCGACGCGGGTGAACCGCTCCACGAGCCGCAGCTTCCCGGTCGAGCCGCGAAAGGCGCTCTTGGGCGAGAAGTTGACGGTTTCCACGACCAGCGTATCGTCGTCGTAGTACCCCCGCGAGTCGCCGTGCCACTGTGGCAGGTCCGCCGACAGATGCGGCCGGCCGTCCAGCGGCACGATGCGCGCGTCGTGAATCATCTCCGAGACGATCGCCACGTGGGTCGGCGTCTGCAGGATCTGGAAGTTGTTGTTGTAGGCGCCCGGCAGCCGCGGCATGCCGAACGTGATGCAGCGCTCGGTCAGCCCACGGTAATCCGCCCCGTCTCCGCCGTACAGCCGACGCCGCTCGGAGCGCGCCGCCGCCCGCCGCCTTGCGTCCTCGGTCACCGCCGGGAGCCGGCCGTCCGGCGGATCCACGATCAGGGACGTTCGCCGGTCTTCGGTCAGCGCCCGCCCGTAGTCGAGCCACCACTTGGCGTGCACGCTCGGGGCGCGGTCGTAGTCGTCCAGCCGCTCGTTCTCCCGCCTCTCGTACTCCGCCGCTTCCTCGGCGGTCAGCGTCTCCTTGCCGGCCAGCTCGCGCGGGCGCTCCAGCGGCGTCATCGTCCGGTAGTCCCAGACGCCCTGCAGGTCGGGCGCGCCCCATGGGGTGCGGGGGATCTCCCAGTCCACGGACAGTGCCCCAGCATTGTTCTCTGCCGCGGACTGCGCCGCCACACCGGCCGGCAACCCGAGAACCAGCGCGACGCCGATTGCCAACGCCGGCGCAATCACTGAGCCCGACCGCCGCATGCAGTCCCTCCTGATGGAGTCTCCTCGAACAATCCGTAACGATAGCACCATGCGGGCGCGGAGCAACAGAGATTTTGGTCGCTCAGACATCGCGATCGGGTTGACCGGGCTCCCGGTCCCCTGGGCAAGGTCACGGCACCGCCGCTTCGATTGGGCGGATGGTTCGGAGGTCGCCCGCAGCGGCCGTTTCCGCCACCGCAAGCTCGTAGTGAGTCTGGAGGTTCATCCAGCTCCGGGCGTCGGTGCCGAAGTACTTCGCCAGTCGCAACGCCGTTCCTGCGGTAATCCCGCGCCGGCCGCGCACGATCTCGTTGATGCGCGCCGGTGTCACGCCGGTTGCCTTCGCGAGTGCGGTCGCCGACAACCCGAACGGCTCCATGAAGTCGTACTTCAGGATCTCGCCGGGGTGTACCGGCTGCAAGCGGGTCATGGGGCCGCCTCCTTCAGTGGTAGTCGACGATCTCGGCATCGAACGCGTGTCCGTTCTCGAAGCGGAAACAGAGCCGCCACTGATCGATATGCGAGTCATTATCCCGGCCGACCTGCCGGGCGTCCTGGCAACGAGTTGGTTGAGAGGCGTGCTCAGAAAATCGCGATCGGGTTTACCGGGCTTCCCGTGCCCCGTGCGACGCGCAGCGGCAGCGCCTGGAACATGAACTCCCAGCGTCCCTCCTCGGCACACGCCGCGGCTACCGGTTCGAGCAGCGCGTTGTCCAGCAGGGCCACGCCGAAATTGAACAGCACGCCGTGCACCGGCCACGGCAGGTCGCTCGAAGCACGGGCGTCCATCAGGTCCCAACCCAGCAGCGCGACATCGTGGTCGCGGATGAACTCCGCGCAGCTCGGATGCAATCCCGGACGCCCGCGGCTGCCGTCGTCGCCGCTCGCCATATAGGCGCCCCACCCGCTGTGGACCAGCAGCGCATCGCCCGGCTCGACGGTGGCGCCCTGGGCGCGGGCAATCGCCTCGATCTCCTCTCCTCGCACCGGGTCGTCGAAGCCGACGTGCGGCTCGCTCCGATGGCGCGGGACGTCGATCAGCACCCCCTTGGTGACGATCCCGCCGCTCCAGTGCGTGATGTCGCCGAAATGCGCTCCCTGGGTCGTGATCTCCACGTCGGGGTCGCGCCCCTGCCAGATACCATCGTCATCCCAGATGTGGCACAGGGCATCGATATGGGTCACCGTGGACCCGTGGTAGATGAAGCCGAGATAGTCCATGACGTAGCCGCCGCCGGGGCCGAGCGAGCTCTTCTGGATGAAGTGCTGCGGCGGCTCGAAGACCCGGCTCAGCGAGACGGTGCGCCCGGTGCGCACGAGCGCGGCCGCCGCGGCGCGCTTCTCAGGGGTGATCAGGTTGATCGCGCCGACCTGGTCGGCGTCGCCCCAGCGTCCCCAGTTGCGCCTGTCGCGGTACATCGCCGCGTAGTCGACCTCGCCGGAGGACTGGACGGTGCTCGCGGTCGCCCTCGCGGAACGGACTGCCGCTGCCGCGGCTCTGCGCGCGCGTGCCGCTTGCCGAGCCAGGAGCTCCGGCGGGGAGAACGTCTCGGGCGCGGGGCTCGGTCCGTTCGCTGGTACATTGGCCGGCGCTGCCCAGGCCCGGCCGGGATGCGCGAGAGCCGCCGTACCCATGGCCGCCGCGTGCTTCAAGAATCGCCGTCGTGAAGAAGCCATGTCATCCCTTCCGTTTCGACCTGGAAGCCGAGCACGTCGAGCGCTTCCTCGTTGAGTTCGTCGACGTGCTCGTCGATGATCTGTCGATCCCGGTGGTCGACATCGGTCCTGTCCTCGAGGTCGGAAAGTACCGAGCGCCTGGGTTTCACGCCACCATCATACCGCCCGCTTGGGGCGCTTGGATGTCGTCACCGGGCACCTGCTCACGGCAGCGCGAGCGCGATCAGCTCCGGTACGTCCCCGCCGATGGTCAGCGCGATGTGCTGCTTCCCCTCGTACATGTAGGTCATCGGGGTGCCGATGGCGCCGGACGGGAGATCGACGGATCCGACGATCGCGCCCGTGGACTTGTCGCGCGCCACCAGTCGGGGGCCGCCGTCCGAGCCCCCCGCCGACAGGGCGCTGATGAGCAGCGTCTTCGTCAGCACCGGGCCGCCGTGCCCCTCGCCGCCGAGGGGCGGCAGGTCCAGGTCGCGCAGCAGCGGGTGATTGCGGTACCGGTCGCCGTCGCCATTAGGTTGCATCCAGGCGTGATCGCCCGCGTTGAGGTCGATGGCGGTCATCCGCGAGTAGGGCGGCTTGAGCAGCGGCAGCCCCTGCGGCATGGTCGGCTGGGTCCCGCTGTCGAAGTCCGCCTGCGTAAAGCGCAGGTTGCCGCCCTCGGCCGGGTCCGGCGTGTAGTACTTGATGACCGAGAAGCGGTTCTCGGAAGGCACGTAGAGCAGGCCGGTCTCGGGATCGGCCGCCGCCCCGCTCCAACTCGCCCCGCCGGCGATGTGCGGGCGCTGGATCGTCCCCTGCAGCCCGCCCTCCACGCTCAGCATCGGCGGCGTGAAGAGTGGCCCGAGCCGGAAGTTCCGCACTGCCTCGACGGCCATCGCGCGAATCTCGGGGGTGAAGTCGACCAGGTCGTCGATGCTGATCCCCTGGTACTCGAACGGCGGCGGCTTGGTGGGGAAGGGCTGCGTGGGCGACAGCACCTCGCCCTCGAGGTCGGTGTCGGTCTCCACCGCACGCTCCTCGATGGGCCAGACCGGCTCCCCGGTGGCGCGATCGAAGACGTAGGTGAAGCCCTGCTTGCTGACCTGCGCGAGAGCTTTGACGGGGCGTCCGTCCACCTCGATGTCGATGAGGGTCGGCGCGGCGGGGAAGTCGTAGTCCCAGACGCCGTGGTGGACCGCCTGGAAGTGCCAGACTCGCTGGCCGGTCTCCGCGTCGACGGCGACGATGCTTTCGGCGAACAGGTTGTCGCCGAGGCGGTGGCCGCCGTAGTAGTCGCTGGTCGGCGTGCCGGTCGGCAGGTAGACGTACCCGAGCTCGTCGTCGGCGCTCAGCGGCGGCCAGATGTTGGCGTTGCCGGAGTAGCGCCACGACTCGTTCAGCCAGGTGTCGGCGCCGAAATCGTCCGCCTGCGGGATGGTGCGGAACACCCAGCGCACGTCGCCGGTCCGCGCGTCGACCCCCTTGACCCACCCGGGCGGCGCTTCCCTGCGGATGACGAAGTCCGAGATGATCGTCGGCGTGACCACCACGTCGCGGGTGATGACCGGCGGGGAGGCGACCCCCACCAGGTTGCGCCCCTGGTAGTTGGTCCCGCCCCGCTCCGCCCGCGGGACTCCCTCCATCAGGTCGACCCGGCCGTTGTCGCCGAAGTCGCGGATCGGTTCGCCCGTGCGGGCGTCGACCGCAATCAGATACGCTTCGCTCGTGCCCCAGAAGATGCGGGCATCGTCGCCGTCGCTCCAGTAGGCGAGACCGCGCGAGCGGTAGGCGTGCGTCGGGTCGCCGCCCTCGTAGGCCTGCGGATCGTGCACCCAGACGGTCTCGCCGGTGCCGGCGTCGACCGCCGCCGCCTGGTAGAGCGCGGTGGTCAGGTAGAGCACGCCGTCGATCATCAGCGGCGTCGCCTGCAGGCCGCGGATGGAGATCGGCCGGTCGTCCGCGCGCCGGGGCAACGATTCCAGGTCCACGTCGCCGTCGACGGACTGCCAGCGCCAGGCGATGCGCAGGTCGCTGAAGTTGCTCGCGTCGATCTGGTCCAGCGGGGAGTACTTCGTGCTGCCGTTGTCGCCCGCATAGCTGCGCCATTCGCCGTCGACGGCGCCGTATTGCGCGGCGGCGGGCACAGCCGCGAGTACCAGCGTCAGCGAGGCACCGGCGGCGAGCGTGAAGAGACCAGCGTGTCGAGCGGACATGGGATCCTCCAATCGGAACTCATGAGCTCGTGGCGAAATCCCAGCGCGGGATTTCCGCCACGGATTCCCGGCGGCCGGTGCCACTATTGGCATTGGCGGTCAGCCCTGCTTTCGGGCCGGCACAGGACCGCTACTGATCGCAAGCGACGTAGGCGTCGATCACCGCGCGTTCGCCCGCCCGGCCCTCTCCCGCGTTGCCGTGCTCCATGCCGACGATACCCCGGTAGCCCTTCTTCTTCAGGTGCCGGAACACGTTCAGATAGTTGATCTCGCCGGTGGTCGGCTCGTTGCGGCCGGGGTTGTCGCCGACCTGGATGTAGGCGATCTCGTCCCACGCCCGGTCGAGGTTGGGGATGAGATTGCCCTCGGTGATCTGCTGGTGGTAGAGGTCGTCGAGGATCTTGCAGTAGGGGCTGCCGACCGACCGGCAGATCTGGTACGCCTGCGGGATGCCGGTAAGGAACACGCCGGCGTGGTCGGTCCAGTGGTTGAGCGGCTCCAGCACCAGGGTCAGCCCGGCCGGTTCGCAGATCTCCACCGCCCGCCTCAGGTTGTCGATGACGATGGACGTCTGGTAGGCGCGTTCCAGCCCGCGGTCGTAGTCGCCCGGAACCACCGTGCACCACCGCGCGTTGACGCGGCCGGCCACCTCGACCGCCTGCCGGATATCGGACAGGATGCGGCTGCGCGCCTCCGGGGCGTCGGAGGCGAACGACACCTCGCCCCAGGCGGTGTGCGCCACGAAGACGCCCATGCGCATGCCGAGCCGCTCGAGCTCGGCGCCGATGCGCTTCTGCAGGGCGACGTCGCGCCGCGGCATCCCGTTGTCCTCCAGCGCCCGGAACCCCTCGTCGTGCATGAAGCGGAGCTGGTCGAGGAGGTCCTCACCCGCGTGGTGGCGGAACATGCCGAAGTGAGGGGCGTAGTCGAGGCCGAAGCGCCTGCGGCCGGTCTGTCGGGCCTCGCCGGACGTCCCCGGGGCGAGGGCGGCAGAGGCATCCCTTGCCGCAGTGAACGCCGTGGCCGTCGCCACGGCGAGGCCGGTTCCGAGAAACGCTCTTCGTCGCATGCCCGCTATCGTATATTGCCCGGATGGACGAGGCGAGATGGGTGGTCTGCGAGCGGTAGCGGTTCGTGTCTGACGCACCGGTTCACCTCCGCAAGCTGCTCGGCCGCGGCGATGTGCTCGCCATCGCCTTCGGGGCGATGGTCGGCTGGAGCTGGGTGGTCCTGGCCGGCGAGATGATCCTGCGTGCGGGCGCCGTCGGTTCGATCCTTGCCTTCGGCGCCGGCGCCGTCATGGTGTGGCTGGTCGGGCTGACCTACGCCGAGCTGTCGTCGGCGCTGTCGCGCGCCGGCGGCGAGATCAGCTTCACCTTCGTCGCGCTGGGCCCCGGCGGCGCGTTCGTCTGCGGCTGGACGTTGGTGCTCGCCTACGTGGCGGTCTGCGCCTTCGAGGCGGTCGCCCTGCCCACCGTCGTCAGCTACCTCTTTCCCGGTTTCGAGGCCGGCTCGCTATATACCGTCGCCGGCTGGGAGGTCCACGCGAGCTGGGTGCTCGTCGGCGTGGCCGGGGCGGTCGTCATCGGCGTGGTCAACTACCGTGGCATTCGCTTCGCCGCCTTCGCGCAGCGTCTCGCCGTCGGCAGCTGGGTGCTCGTCGGCGTGGCGGGGCTCGCTCGGCTGGTACCGTGGCACTCGCGCAGCGTCGCCGTCGGCAGCCTGCTGCTGGTGGGACTGGCGTTCTTCCTGCCGGGGGCGGTGCGCGGCGACACCGCGAACCTGGTGCCCTGGATCACCGGCTGGGAGGGGGTGCTGCGGGTCGTCATCATGACGCCGTTCCTGTACGTCGGGTTCGACGTCATCCCGCAACTCGCCGAGGAGATCGACGTCCCCTTCCGCACCATCGGCCGCATCATCGTGGTCTCCATCCTGATGGCCCTCGGCTGGTACGGCCTCGTGCAGTGGACGGTCGGCCTCGCGTTGGATCCTGCCACGCTGGCGGGGCGGGCGCTGCCGACCGCCGACGCCATGAGCTCCGTTTACGGCAGCCCCTGGGCGGGGCGGGTGCTCGTGGTCGGCGGCGCGTTCGGCATCCTCACGAGCTGGAACGCGTTCTTCCTCGGCGCCTCGCGGCTGCTGTTCGCGATGGCCCGCGGCGGAATGCTGCCGGCCGTGTTCGCCCGCCTGCACCCGCGCTACGGGTCGCCGGTGGCGGTAGTCGTCGTGCTGACCGGGATCACCGTGGTCGCTCCGTTCTTCGGCCGTCCGGCCCTGGTGTGGCTGGTCGACGCCGGCTCGCTGGCGACCGTCGTGGCCTACCTGCTGGTGGCGGCGGCGTTCCTCATCATCCGGCGGCGGCATCCGGACCTGCCGCGCCCCTATAGCGTTGCGGCACCGGCGCTGGTCGGCTGGCTGGCGGTGGCAGCCACGGTGTTCTTCATCCTCCTCTACCTGCCGGGCAGCCCGTCGGCGCTCGTGTGGCCGGAGGAGTGGGCGATCGTGCTGCTGTGGACGGGGTTGGGCGCCGCGTGCGCCGTTGGCATGCGGGGCCGGGTCGCTGCGCTGGGCGCCGGGCGGCAGGCGCGGCTGATTCTCGGAGAGTATGCCGGGCTGCTGGGGCTGGGAAGAGAGGCGACGATGGTGGCGCGAGAGTGGCTCGAAATGGGAGACGCAAGGATCTCTCCGGTCGATCAGCTTACTGACTATTGGCGGGCATTCAACAATCTCTACTCGTCTGTGACCGGTCACCCGGAGTTCCAGAGAATCCTGGACTATCTTGAGCAATCCGTTTCCGAGGAAAGGGCCGAGGCAATACTCCAGGAGCGGCAGGAACAAGCGCACTATCTGTTGTCGGTACCGGTAGTAGACATGAGGGGCAATGGCCGCGACACATCAGGCTCTATCGAGGAGTTCAAGAGCGCGGGTAGTTCTCTGGAGAAGTTACGGCAACTGTTCATGGTGATTTATCAAGTTCGCTGCAATCTCGAGCACGGTCAGAAGTCTCCAACCGACGACCGAGACGTTCGGTTGTGTCAGGCCGCAGGGCCGGTCGTGGCGGACGTCGTGAGGATCAACACGTAGTCGAAGGTATTCGAGGCAGCGCGGCCTCGAAGCCGCTCACACTTCTTCATTGGGCGGCGGTGCTAGACTAGCGAAATGAAGTCGGTCGCCCGTACAACCAGTCGCAGTGAAGCTGCCGCGGTTCGGGCAATGGCCCCCGCGGAACGCCTTGATCTCGCGTTCCGCCTGGGGGAAGAGGATCTTGAGTCTTTCCGGGCAACGCATGGTCTGGACCGGCGGACTGCGATTCGGCTGTTGGAGCGCCGGCGACAGGCCACGCGGCAACCTAGCGCATGCCTCGAACGGCTCATCGGGTGAGCCTGATCGAGCGCGTCACGGAGGTCCTCGACCGGGCCAAGGCGAGTTACGCGGTGATCGGCGCGGCGGCGATGGCGGCTCGCGGTGTAGGTCGGTCGACCCGTGATGTAGATCTGCTGACGCTGTCCGTGGCTGGACTCGACAAGGCGTGGTGGACATCGCTGTCGAGAGCCGGCGTGAGCGTGTCGGTCTCGCACGGCGATGCCGACGATCCCCTCGCCGGCGTGGTTCGTTTCGAACGTAACTCAACAAACACGCTTGCACAAATGCCCGGCTGCAGAGACTTGATGAACGGCGAGAAGGGCGAGCGACCGGTCGATCTGGTATTCGGCCGGTATCGGTGGCAGCAGCGCGTGCTCGCGCGCGCGCAGCCGGCAGCGATCGGCGGATTGAATCTGCCGACTGTCCAGACGTCGGATCTCATTCTGCTGAAGCTCTACGCTGGCGGCGCGCAGGACGCGTGGGACATTGAGCAGTTGCTGGCTGGCCCGGACCGCGGGGTGCTCATCGCCGACGTCGAGGCCGTTGTTGCTGAACTGCCTGCGCGGTGTCGGAGACTGTGGAAGGCGGTTCTCGATCCCCGCCCTTGACCGGGTTGTCCATCGGGGTCGCAGCGGGGAGACGAACCGAGACACGGTGGTACCATTGAACTGCTGGTTGACGGGCGGCGGCAGATGTGGTTGGCGCTATCGAGATTCGGATAACGGGAGACTTCGACATGCAGATTGGATTTCGCACGGGGGCGCTGGCGGCGGTGGTTGTCATAGTCTTTACGACGGCGGCGGCCGGCCAGACGGAGCTCCATCGGGGTCGCAGCGGGAGACGAACCGAGACACGGTGGTACCATTGAACTGCGGTTGACGGGCGGCGGCAGATGTGGTTGGCGCTATCGAGATTCGGATAACGGGAGACTTCGACATGCAGATTGGATTTCGCACGGGGGCGCTGGCGGCGGTGGTTGTCATAGTCTTTACGACGGCGGCGGCCGGCCAGACGGAGCTTCGTACGCCGGACGGTCAGCCCGACCTGCAGGGAGTCTGGGACTTCCGCACGATGACGCCGCTGCAGCGGCCGGAGGATCAGGAGCGCGCCTTCCTCACGGAGGAGGAGGCCGCTGCGGCCGAGGCAGCCGCCAACGCACGGCGCGCGTCGCTGCTAGAACCAAGCGAGGTGCGCACCGAGCTGCTCCCGGCGGGCGGCACGGGCGCCGAGCGGGGCAGGCGGGTAGGCGGCTACAACGACTTCTGGCTCGACTACGGCACGAACATCATCGAGGACCGGCGGACGTCGCTCATCATCGACCCGCCGGACGGGCGGCTCCCGGCCTTGACGCCCGCGGGTGAGCGCTTGCGCCAGGTCGGCTCGCTGGCCGAGGATCTGCCGATCCCCCGTCCGGTACGCGTCCGGAGCGCCGGCACCGGCGCTGACGATCCCGAGGACCGCGGTCTGGCCGAGCGCTGCCTGCTCGGCTTCAACAGCGGCCCGCCGATGATGCCGAGCGGCTACAACAACAACATGCAGCTCTTCCAGACGCCGGATCACGTGGTCATCCTCAACGAGATG
The DNA here is from genome assembly GCA_964291605.2 of Vicinamibacterales bacterium. Taxonomy (GTDB): domain Bacteria; phylum Acidobacteriota; class Vicinamibacteria; order Vicinamibacterales; family UBA8438; genus WTFV01. Next base: position 1,112,483 of record OZ219745.1, read on the forward strand.
GTGCACGACGCCCGGATCATCCCCCTCGACGGCCGGCCGCACCTGCCCGAGAGCGTGCGGCAGTGGATGGGCGACTCGCGCGGGCGCTGGGAGGGCGACACGCTCGTCGTCGAGACGACGAATCTGACCGAGCTCACCGGCAGCTTCGACCCGTCGGCCATGCAGGCGATCGGCACGGGACTGACGGTCACGCTGACCGAGCGCTTCACGCGCGTCGACGAGAACACTCTGCTCTACGAGTACACGGTCGACGACCCGAGCATCTTCACGCGGCCGTTCACCGTGGCGGTTCCGATGCGGCGCAACGACGAACCGATGTTCGAGTACGCCTGCCACGAAGGGAACTACGGCCTGCTGAACATCCTGAGCGGCGCCCGCGCCGAGGAGGCGGAGCAGCAGTAGGGCCGGTCGAACCGTAAGCGCGAGGCGCCGGGCGCGGTCGGTGACGAGCTCGGCGCAACCTGCCAGAGCGTTCTCGTCGAGGCTTGGCTGGGCCAGCTCGGCCGCGGCCGCGGTGGCTTGGACGAGCGCGAGATCGGCCAACTCGCGCACCCGCCGTCGGACGAAAGGCGCACCGAGTCCGGCGTTGGTCGCGAAGCGGCCCGCCTCCAGTTCCACGAGGAACCGGACGCCGACGCCGGCGGCGCCCGCCAACTGATCCTGTCGCAAGCGCTGGGCGCGCCGCGTCTCACGAACGATCCGCCCGATTTCGTTTGGCGTCAGCACGGGATTTCCCGTTCGGGAATATACGCAGCCGGCACCTTCCTTGGCAGGTGTGAATGTCCCGATCGGGAAAGTTCATGGTAGGACGGCACTAGAGCAGACCGCGGCCTACATGGATCCCTGAACGACCGTCGGATGCGGTCACTGCGGTAAAGCGAACGCCACCAGCTCCGGCACGTTTCCGCCGACCGTCAGCGCGATGAACTGCCGCCCGTCGTGCAGGTAGGTCATCGGCGTCCCGATGGCGCCGCCCGGCAGGTCGACCGAGCCGACGATCTCGCCCGTCGCCTTGTCGCGGGCGACCAGGCGCGGGCCGTCGCCGTTGGTCTCGCCGCCGGCGGTCAGGGCGCTCACGAGCAGCGTCTTCGTCAGCACCGGACCCCCGCGCCCGTCGCCGCCCAGCGGCGGCAGGTCGAGGTCGCGCAGCCGCGGGTGGTTGCGGAAGCGGTTGCCGTCGCCGTTGGGTTGCATCCAGGCGTGGTCGCCGGTGTTGAGGTCGATGGCGGTGATGCGCGAGTAGGGCGGCTTGAACAGCGGCAGGCCCTGCGGCATCAGCGACGGCGTGTTGAAGCCGCCCTGGGTCAGGTCCAGGTTCGCGCCCTCGGCGTCGGGGGTGACGTACTTCATGATGGAGTAGGCGTTCTCCGACGGGACGTAGAGAATGCCGGTCTCGGGATCCACCGCGGCCCCCATCCAGTTGGCGCCGCCGCCGATGGCGGGGCGCTGGATCGTGCCCTGCAGCCCGCCCTCGACCGAGAGCATCGGTGGGGAGAAGAGCCCGCCGAGCCGGTGGTTGCGCACCGCCTCGACCGCCAGCGCGCGGATCTCGGGCGTGAAGTCGACGAGCTGCTCGATGGACGAGCCCTGGTCCTCGAAGGGCAGCGGCTTCGTCGGGAACGGCTGCGTCGGCGAGAGCACCTCGCCCGGCAGGTCGGTGTCGGTCTCCACCGCGCGCTCCTCGATGGGCCAGACCGGCTCGCCGGTCGCCCGGTCGAAGACGTAGGCGAAGCCCTGCTTGCTGACCTGGGCGAGCGCCTTGATCTCGCGGCCGTCGACGGTGACGTCCACCAGGTTCGGGTGGGTGGGGAAGTCGTAGTCCCAGACACCGTGATGCACGGTCTGGAAGTGCCAGATCCGCGCGCCGGTCTCGATGTCGAGGGCGACGAGGCTCTCGGCGAAGAGGTTGTCGCCGAGCCGGTGCCCGCCGTAGTAGTCGTTTGTCGGCGTGCCGGTGGGCAGGTAGATGTAGCCGAGCTCGTCGTCGACGCTGAACGCCGACCAGACGTTGGTGCCGCCCGTGTAGCGCCACGAGTCGTTCAGCCAGGTGTCCACGCCGAGGTCGTCGGCCTGCGGGACGGTGCGGAACGTCCACCTCGTATCGCCGGTGCGCGCATCGATACCTTTGACCCAGCCCGGCGCCTGCTCGCGCGCTATCGGCTGATCGGAGATCGACATCGGGGTCACGACCACGTCGTGCGCGACGATGGGGGGCGAGTTGATGCTGATCCAGGGATGGCCCTGGTTGTCGACCGTGCCCCGGCCGCTGCGCGGGACCCCGGCCGCCAGGTCGATGCGGCCGTTGTCGCCGAAGCCGCGGGCCGGCTCGCCCGTGTCGGCGTCTACCGCCAGCAGATAGCCGTCGGGCGTGCCGTAGAAGATGCGCGCCTCGTCGCCGTCGGTCCAGTGGGCCAGGCCGCGCGTGCTGTAGCCGCTGGTATTGATGGCGAAGCGCGTCCCTCGGACCACGTCGGGGTCGTGGAGCCAGCGGACGGCGCCGGTCCCGGCGTCGAGCGCCGCGGCCAGCCTGAGGGGCGTGACGATATAGACCATGCCGCCGACCATCAGCGGGGTGACCTTCATGTTGAGGATGCTCAGGTCCTCGTGGATTTCGCGCAGGGCGTCGAGATCCAGTGTCTCGTCCGCCGATCGCCAGCGCCAGGCGATCTCCAGGTCATTGAAATTGCTCGCGTCGATCTGATCGAGGCCCGAGTACTTCGTTCCGCCGAGGTCGCCGCCGTAGGAGGGCCACTCGCCGTTCGGGGCGCCGTACTGCGCGGCGGCCGGGGAAGCTACAGCGGAGGCAATCGCGCACACGGCAACGACGACGGCGAGCAGTGACCGCGGCAATCTGGGGTCGGTATGAGGCGTCGGCGATTCACGGGCGCAAATAGTCACTTGCACTCCTCCTGGCGTCCATGCCCCGGCCGCGGTGAACACCCGGCGCGGGCTTGACCGCCCGTGGCAAGACCCGCTGCATTCGGGCGGCGATGCGTCCCGCGTCGGCGGCGTGGCTCCTCGGTCGAATAGGCCCAACATGCTCCCTCGTCGCGCCTTGGCACGCGGGCGCCTTGCCGCTCTCGGTGCCACGCGGGGGTTCACCACGGACCGTTGAGCGGCATGCGTCAACCGGCCTGTATGCGAGAAGCGGCGTCTACGTGAAAGGAGCCGCGCGATCCTTCGACTTGCGCGGCTCCCGGATCGGTCCGGCGGCTGATGGGCCACTTGCCGCCTATTGCGGCTGCCACTCCTCGACGGCCTTCGTCTCGACCGCTTCCTTGCCGGCGCCGAGGTCCCGCAGTGCCTGCGCCGAGTTCCCGCTCGGATACCGCGTGATGTCGGGCCGCTCCAGGCGGCGCGCCTCGGCGCGCTCGGCCAGCGTCAAGGCCGTGGTTCCGCTGCCGTTCTTCAGGTTCAGGTCGGCGCCGTGCTCGGCGAGCAGCTCGACCACGGTGGCGTAGTTGCGCTGCGCGGCGCTGTGCAGCGGCGCCGTGCCGACGTGGTCGACCTGGTTGACGTCGACCCCATCCTCGATCGCTACTCTCGCCGCCTCGTACGCCGCGTGCTCCTCGCGGTCGGGGATTCGCAGCGAGCTGTTGAACCGCCGTCCGCGGTTGTTGACGCCGCTGACCGCGGCCAGCAGCGGCGTCTGGAACCCGCCCGCGACGTGCGGCGGCCCGACGCCGCCGGCCCGCTCGAAGACGTACGCCCAGCGTGCGAGGCTGGTCAGGCTCGGGTCGGCGCCCCAGGCGACGAGCGCGCGCATGATGTCCGCCTCCTGGTAGTAGGCGGCGAGCCAGTACGGGGTGGCGCTGACGAGCTGCGGCGCAATGGCCCAATCCTGGCCGGCGCGGCGGAGGGGCGTCCCCCGCTCGAGGCGTGCGTTGGGATCCGCGCCGCCGGCCAGGAGAGCGGTTGCCATCTTCAGGTCCCCGCGCAGGATCGCGGCGTGCAGCGGCGTGTAGCCGGCCCCGATGTCGTTGGGATCGGCGCCCGCTCCCAGTGCGAACCGCGCGAAGTCCGCGTGGCCGCCGTGCGCCGCCACCACCAGCGCGCTCGCACCGGTGGGCGCCGCGTCGTCGATGTCCGCGCCGGCGCCGACGAGCCGCTTCGCCGCCTCCACGTCGCCGTGACGGGCTGCGAACAGCAGCGGCGTGTAGCCCCCCCGGTTCCATACGACGCCCTGGTCGTACTGCGAGCCGTTGGTGGCGTCCGCGTGCATCATGCGCGGCCGGATTCGGGAACGTGCCTTCACATCCGCTCCGTGCGCCAGCAGGACGTCGATGATCTCGTGGTGTCCCTGGGCCACCGCCCACATCAGGGCGGTCTGACCGCGGGAGCGTTCCCGCACGTCGACGTCGGCGCCCTGCTTGGCCAGGAGCCGGACGGCGTCCGCGTTGCCGGTGCGGGAAGCCGTCATGAGCGGCGTCTCGCCGTTGCGCAGCGCAATGTCGGGGTCGGCGCCGGCGTCGAGCAGGCGCGCCACCATGTCGGCGCTGCCGTTGTCCGCGGCGAGCCAGACCGGTGTCGCTCCCAGCTCGTTGGCGGCGTTGACGTCGGCGCCTGCTTCGATCAGCAGTGCGGCGGTCTCGTGGTCGTTTCGATAGGCCGCCCAGTGCAGCGCCGTGGCGCCGTCCGGCTGTGCCGCGTTGACGTCGTCGCCGGCGTCGATGAGCGATCGGACCGCGTCGAAGTCCTGGGCGCGCGCCGCATCGACGAGGGCCGGTGCGTCGATACCGTTGGGCGCCGCGCCGTGAGCGGGAGGCGCCGCGATGCCCAGCGCCGACAAGGCCAGCAGACACGCCGCCGACCAACCGCCGAACGCAACCCGTTTCGCTGTCATCGTGGCTGTCTCCTGGCCGGCCGGCCCCCCCGCAGCCGTCGCGGCGTGCGTGGGCCGGAGGTCGAACGGCCATGGTACCGCAGCCGGAGAACGATTGACAACGCGCAGTGGGGCAGTCACACTACCGAGTCCCGGTAACTCTCCCGCTCTTCTGAAAGGGGCTGTTGGTGCGTAAAGCCGCCTGGTTCGTCGCGGGTATCGCCGCCGCCCTGACGCTGCCGGCCATGGCGGCCGGGACGGCGTTCGCGCAGGCCGTGGAAACCGCCGGGGCAGGCGTATCCCCGCAACGGGCCCTTCTCGATCGGTACTGCGTCACCTGCCACAACGAGCGTGTCGTGGCGGGCAACGGCACCGGCATGATGGCCGAGCAGTTGCGCCTCGTGGGGCTGGCCCTCGACTCGGCGGACGTCGACGACGTGGCCGCCGATCCCGAGCTCTGGGAGAAGGTGGTCCGCAAGCTGCGCGTCGGCGCGATGCCGCCGCAGCCCCGCTCGCGTCCCGACAAGGAGACCTACGACGGCTTCCGCGGCTGGCTCGAGGACGAGCTGGACCGCGTCGCCGCGGCGCGTCCGAACCCCGGCCGCACCCAGGCCTTTCACCGCCTGAACCAAGCGGAGTACCGCAACGTCATCCGCGACCTGCTCGACCTGGAGATCGATGTCGAGGCGCTGATTCCGCCCGACGCGCCCGATAGGAACGGCTTCGACAACATCGCCACCTCGCTGTCGCTGTCGCCCGCGCTGTTCGAGCGCTACGTGTCGGCCGCCAAGAAGATCGGCCGCCTGGCGATCGGCGAGGCGCCCACCGGCGGCGCCGAGATCGCGACCTACGACATCCCGCTGAACCTGATCCAGAACGATCAGCAGAGCGAGGATCTCCCGTTCGGATCGCGCGGCGGCGCGGCCATCCGCCATCACTTCCCGGTGGATGGGGAATACCGGATCAAGGTGCGGCTGCAGACGAACTATGTCGGCTACATCCGGGGCATCGACGACGCGCACGAGATCGAGTACCGGCTGGACGGACGGCGCATCGAGCGGCTCACCTTCGGCGGCGAGGCGCCGGGCATGCCCGCCCCGATCAGCTTCGCCGGCAACATTCGCGGGACCGACGACTGGGAGCACTACACGCTGCACGCCGACGATCCGCTGGAGGTGACCACGACGGTTTCGGCCGGACCCCATACCATCGGCGTCTCCTTCCCGCGCGAGACGTGGGAAGAAGAAGGCGTCCTGCAGCCGCGGCAGACCGGTTTCGCCCTGGCGATCAACGAGATGCCGGACGGCAACCCGGCCCTGAGCAGCGTGCAGATCACCGGACCGTTGCGCGTCGACGGACCGGGCGATACGCCGAGCCGGCGCCGCATCTTCACCTGCCAACCCGATCCGGGGGCGACCGGTGCCGAGGCGGCGGCGTGCGCCCGGCAGATCCTGGGCAGCCTTGCCCGGCGCGCGTACCGGCGCCCCGTGGACGAGACCGACGTGGCGACGCTGCTCGAGTTCTACGAGTGGGGCCGCGCGGACGGAGGTTTCGAGAAGGGCATTCAGTTCGCGATCGAGCGGCTGCTGGCCGATCCCGACTTTCTCTACCGCGTCGAGCGCGACCCGGTGGACGTTCCCACCGGAGCCGCTTATCCGATCTCCGACATCGAGCTCGCGTCGCGGCTGTCGTTCTTCCTCTGGAGCAGCATTCCGGACGACGAGCTGCTCGCGGCGGCCGAGAACGGCACGCTGAGCGAGCCTGCCGTGCTCGACGCGCAGGTCCGCCGGATGATGGCCGACCCGCGCTCGCAGGCGATGGTGGACAACTTCGCCGGCCAGTGGCTCTACCTGCGCAACATGGGCGGCGTCTACCCCGACCCGAACATCTTCCCGGAGTTCGACGAGAACCTCCGCGAAGCGTTCACGCGGGAGACGGAGCTGTTCATCGGCAACCAGTTGCGGGCCGACGCCAGCGTGCTCGAGCTGTTGTCCGCCGACTACACCTACGTCAACCAGCGGCTCGCCGAGCACTACGGCATCCCGAACATCTACGGGAACCGGTTCCGGCGAGTGAACCTGGACGGTGTGCGGCGCGGCGGGCTCCTGGGCCACGGCAGCGTGATGACGGTGACCTCCTACCCGAACCGCACGTCGCCGGTGCTGCGCGGCAAGTGGGTGCTCGAGAACCTGCTCGGCGCGCCGCCGCCGGAGCCGCCCCCGGACATCCCCGCGCTCGAGGAGCAGAACGAGGACGGCGAGCCGGTGTCGATGCGCGAGGCGATGGCCCAGCATCGCGAGAACCCCGCCTGCTCGGTCTGCCACGCCCCGATGGACCCGATCGGGTTCGCGCTACAGAACTACGACGCCATCGGCGGGTGGCGCGACGACAACGAGGGGGGCACTCCCGTCGACGCCTCCGGCGTGCTCCCCGGCGGCGAGCGCTTCGAGGGCCGCGCCGGGCTCAGCGGCCTGCTCCTCGATCGCCCGGACGAAATCGTCGGCACCGTCACCGAGAAGCTGCTGATGTACGCGCTCGGGCGCGGCCTGGAGTACTACGACGCCCCGACCGTGCGGCGGATCGTGCGAGACGCCTCTGGCGAGGACTATCGCTGGTCGTCTATCATTCTCGGCATCGTCAACAGCACCCCGTTCCAGATGCGGAGGTCAGACTCATGATCGTCACCCAAAAGGCCATTCCCCGGCGCACCGTGCTGCGCGGCATCGGCGCATCGCTCGCGCTGCCGTTCCTCGACAGCATGGCGCCTGCGTTCGCCGCGATCCGCAACACGGCGGCCCATCCGGTCCGGCGCTTCGGTGTCGTCTACGTGCCGAACGGCATGGCGATGAAGCACTTCACGCCGGCGGCCGAGGGTCTGGGCTTCGAGACCACCCGCATCCTCAAGCCGATCGAGGCCTTCAAGGACCAGATGCACGTCCTGACCGGCCTGAACGGCGTGGCGAGCAACGCGGGCGTGCACGCCAGTGCGGCCACACGGTTCCTGACCGGCGTGACCCCGGCGCGCACCGAGTCGAACCTGCAGGCGGGGGTCTCCGTCGATCAGCTCATCGCGCGGAGCTTCGAGCAGCACACGCAGCTCGCCTCCCTGGAGATCGCGCTCGACAGCCGCGACGTCTCCGGGTCGTGCGACGTCGGCTTCAGTTGCACGTACACGAACACGATCTCCTGGCGCAGCGACACGACGCCGCTGTCCGGCGAGAACAACCCGCGCGCGGTCTTCGAGCGGCTCTTCGGCGACGCCGGCTCGACGGACTCGGCCGCGCGGCTCGCCCGGATCCGCAAGGACCGGAGCATCCTCGATTCGGTGACCGAGAAGATCGACGCGCTGCAGCGCGGGCTCGGCCCCAACGACCGCGTGCGCGTCACCGAGTACCTGGAGGCGGTGCGCGACATCGAGCGGCGCATCCAGAGGGCGGAGGAGCAGAGCGACCGCGAGCTGCCCGAGGTCGACCAGCCGGCGGGTATTCCGGCGACCTACGAGGAGCACGCCAAGCTGATGTTCGACCTGATGCTGCTGGCGTACCAGACCGACCTGACTCGCGTCAGCACCTACATGATGGCGCGCGAGATCAGCGGCCGGACGTATCCCGAGATCGGAGTGCCCGACTCGCACCACCCGACGTCCCATCACCGCGACGACCCGACCCTCTACGAGAAGATCGCGAAGATCAACGAGTTCCACATTTCGCTCTTCGGGTACTTCCTGGAGAAGGCGCGCGCGACGCCGGACGGCGACGGCAACCTGCTCGACCACATGATGCTGCTCTACGGCGCCGGCATGTCGGACAGCAACCTGCACGACAACAAGGGCCTGCCGCTGGTGCTCGTGGGCGGCGGATCGGGGCAGCTCAAGCCGGGCGCGCGTCACCTCGTGACCAAGGAGCGGACGCCGGCGACCAACCTGCACCTGACCATCCTCGACAAGATGGGCGTGCCGGTCGACCGGATCGCCGACAGCACGGGGCCGCTGGATCTGCTGGCGATCAGCTAGCGGAGCGTCCCGGACGGCGAGACATGGAGGCCCGGCAGCAATGCCGGGCCTTTTCTTTTGCCAGATCGGTGTCTGGTGCAGGCTCACACGTCGCCGGCGGGCGCGGATGATCTGGCTCCCGTAACGATAGGCGTTTCGAGCACGACGCGCGAATAAGGAACGCGAGGCAGGATTCAGAAAGCGCGATTGCGGTCGGAAAGCACTTCGGCAAAGCTCTCGGTGGACGTGAACCACACCTTGGGTTCGCTGGGTCGCGGTTTCAGCGCTCCTCGGGCGATGGCCATCGTCCGGGCCTTCATGTCCGCATAGCTGGCGATGCCGACCTTCAGCGACTTCACGTCTTTGACTCCTCGTTCCGTCAGAACGGCGTCGACCTCGCGCCAGAAGTCCGCGAGAGCTTCGCGCAGCATGTTGTCGTGCGCGAGGGTGCTCAAGCGGCGTCAAGCGGTCTGATCGCGGTCAGCCTGTCCTTCAGCGAGCCTCTTGCGCTCTCCAGGTCGTAGGCCGCTTGCAGCCGAAGGAACAGTCCTTCAGAAAGGCCGAAATACCTGGTCAGCAGCAGATCCGTCTCTGCGGTAACGGCGCGCTTGCCCAGCACCACCTCGTTGATGCGCCGTGGCGGCACGCCGACCGCGCGTGCCAGTTCGGACTGGCTGAGCTGCATCGGCTTCAGGAAATCCTCCAGCAGGATCTCTCCGGGGTGGGGATTCGGCAACTTGTTGCTATCAACGGACGCGGTCATGATGCCGCCTCCTTAAATTCTGTACAAAATTCCGAATAAGGATCTGTCTGTATCCTCAGTGGTAGTCCACGATCTCTACATCTACGGCATTGCCGTCCCTCCATTGGAAGCAGATCCGCCACTGGTCATTGATGCGTATGCTGTGTTGTCCGACACGGTTTCCCTTGCGTGTCTCGAGTCGATTGGCTGGTGGTACTCGAAGGTCGTCCAGGCGTCGGGCCGCGTCAAGATAGCGGAGCTTACGGCGTGCAGTCGGCTGGATGTCGTGCGGCAGCCGCTGTGACCGCTCGCCGCGCCAGACCTGCTCGGCAGCGCGTCCCCTGAAGCCCTTGATCACAACCAAACTATACCACATAACGTTATTGGGAATAGCCCGCTCTGCATCCGCCGAGCTGGGGACAAGTGCTACGCTATCCAGCTACTGCGGAGGTACCGGATGGCCAGAGTCTCGATCACCGTCAACGGCAAGCGGCGCACCGCCGACGTGGAGCCGCGCCTGCTGCTCGTCCATTTCCTGCGCGAGCATCTCGACCTGACCGGCGCGCATGTCGGCTGCGACACCAGCCAGTGCGGCGCCTGCACGGTGCTGGTCGACGGGCGGAGCGCTAAGTCGTGCACGATCTTCGCGGTCCAGGCCGACGGGGCGGAGGTGACGACCATCGAGGGGCTGGCCGACGGCGACCGCCTGCATCCGTTGCAGGAGGGCTTCTGGGAGGAGCACGGGCTGCAGTGCGGCTACTGCACGCCCGGCATGATCCTGTCGGCCGTCAACCTGCTGGAGGACAACCCGGCGCCGACGGAGCAGGAGATCCGCGACGGGCTCGACGGCAACCTCTGCCGCTGCACCGGCTATCAGCACATCGTCAACGCGATTCAGCACGCGGCCAGGCGGATGGGGCGATCGGGCGCCGCCGCGGCGTCGCGTCCATGAACCCGGTTTTTCCCCCGGCGTCGGCCGAGCTGCTTGCCGAGACGCGGCTCCTTCGTGTGCATCGTGCCGGCCGCTACCTGGTCGTCGAGTTGCTGGCGCCGCATCGGGTGCTGAGCAACTCCGCGCACGTCGGAGGGCAGTGCGACGACCTTCGCTTCCTTGTGAACCACCAGAGCTGCGAAGCGACGGGGGACCGCGAGCGTCATGACCTGATCGCCTCCGCCGGGCCGGTTGCCTACCACCACCGGGTGTGCGAGGAACTCGGCCTGACTCCCGATGAGACCGCCGTCCTGGGCACCGCGGCCAACATGGCCTACGCCGCCCACCGCACCGCGGGATTCGAAGATCTGCGGGTGGATGCGTTCACGACCGCGGGAGTGGCCGGCAACGCGGCACGCGCGGGCGACCCGGCGGCCTGGACGGAGACCGATGACGGTTGGCGGCGGGCGTCGCCGCCGCCGGGGACCATCAACACGATTCTGCTGCTGGATTGTCCCGTCACCCCGGCCGCTCAGGCCCGCGCCGTGGTGACCATGACCGAGGCGAAGTCGGCGGCGCTGGCCGATCTGGCCGTGCCCAGCCGCTATTCCCCGACCATCGCCACGGGCACGGGAACGGATCAGTTCTGTCTGGCCGCGCCGCTCGAGCCTGGGCGCCGCGCTAGGGAGTCGACGAGCCCCCACGTCAAGTTGGGCGAGATCATCGGGACCGCGGTCAAGGAATCGGTCGAAGAAGCGTTGCGCTGGCAGAACGGTCTGGAGGCGTCCTACACGCGCGGTCTGTTCCACGCCCTGGGCCGCTTCGGGCTTACCGAGGCGCGCGCCATGGAGCGTCTGGCGGAGCTGATGCCGGCCTCGCGTTACGAACTGCTCGACAAGAACCGCAAGGCGGTCTTCTTCGAGCCGGGCGTTGGCGCGGCGGCCTACGCGCTGGCGGCGGTACTGGACCGGGTGGCATGCGGCACGATTCCGGAGGGATTGTCGCAGGAGGCGCTGCGTTGTCAGGCGGCGTGTGTGGCCTGCGCACTTGCGGGCCGCCCGGAGGCGTGGCCGGCCTTTCGGGGCGAGCTCATGGGGGCATCCGAAGAGCCGATCGACCTGCTCCTGCGCGCGATCGCGGCCGGCTGGCAGGCGAAGTGGACGTGAGCGGCCGGACTTTCCCGCCCGGGTGACACGGTCCGAGCGGGTAACACAGGGACGGCGACAGTGGACCCGAGCAGCCTGGCACCCCGCGCCGATCTCCTGGCAGCAGCCATCGTCCTGGATCTCGCCGTCGGCGACCCCGCCTATCGCTGGCACCCGATCCGTCTGATCGGCGGGTCGCTGACCTGGGTGGAGACGCGCCTGCGCGCGGCCGGGGCCGATGGCCGGTTCGGCGGGTGCGTGCTGTTCTTCGTGCTGGCGCTGGTCTGGGGCGGCGGCAGCGCCGCCCTTGTGGTCGTTGCGGCGCGGTTGCATCCTGCCGTGGCCGGCGCGGTGCATCTCTTCCTGCTCTACAGCCTCATCGCTCTCGGCGACCTCCTGGCGCATGCGGGGGACGTGGACGCGGCTGTCGCCGCCGGCGACCTCCCTGCCGCACGCGCCGCGGCCGGCCGCCTGGTCGGCCGTGACACCGCCCCGATGGACGGCCCCGCCTGCCGGCGGAGCGCCATCGAAAGCCTGGGCGAGAGCCTGGTCGACGGGGTGGTCGCGCCGGTCTTCTGGTACGCGCTGGGCGGCATCCCCGGGATCGTCCTGTTCAAGATCGTCAGCACGATGGACTCGATGGTCGGCTACAGGACCGAGCGGTACCGGCGCTTCGGCTGGTGCGGCGCGCGCCTGGACGATCTACTGAACCTGGTCCCGGCACGAATGACTTGGCTTCTCATTGCCGGCGCCGCGGTGCTGGTGCCCGGCGCCTCCGGCCGCGAGGCGCTGCGCTGGGGTTGGCGGCAGCACGCCGTCGTTCCGGGGCCGAACGCCGGCTGGAGCGAGGCCGCCCTGGCGGGTGCGATCCGGCGCCGCCTCGTCGGGCCGCTCCGGTTGGGCGGCCGCCTGGTGACTGATGTGTGGATCGGCGATCCGGCCGCTGTTCCCGGGGGTTCCGCGGAGGACTACAGACGGTCCCTGGTGACGGTGCTGCTGGCGGCGGCAATGGCCGCGGCGGGCACGGTGTTCTTCCTCGCCCGGGCAGGGTAGGGCGGGCGCGGAGCAGCTCCCGGTGCTACGCGGGGTTTCACCGCGGACTGCAAGCGGATCATTTTGGACGGTGGCACAGCGGTCCGCGCGGTACAATCGGAACAGCGGCACCAGCCGCAGAAACGGAGGCAAGCACGATGATGGAAGGCATGCAATTCATCTTTCGATGGCTTCACGTGTTCGTGGGGATCATCTGGATCGGGCACCTCTACTTCTTCAACTTCGTGAACGCCCCGCTGGCCGCGAAGCTCGACGGCCCGACGAAGCAGAAGGTGGTTCCGGAGCTCATGCCGCGGGCGCTCTTCTGGTTCCGGTGGGGCGCCGCCTGGACCTGGATCACCGGGGTCCTGCTGCTGCTGCTCGTCTTCTACCACGGCGGGCTGGCGATCGAGACCGACGCAAGCTGGGGGGCGGCCGCCATTGCGATGATCGCGTTGACCTTCCTGGCGGTCTTCGTCTACGACGCGCTCTGGAGCAGCGGCCTCAAGTCCAACGTCCGCGCCGCCACGATCGTCTCGTTCGTGCTGCTGGCCATCGTCGTCTGGATGTTCGTGGAGGTCGGCGGATTCCCGCCGCGGTCGGTCCTGATCCACACCGGCGCCATGTTCGGAACGATTATGGCGTTCAACGTGTGGTTCCGGATCTGGCCGGCGCAGCAGCGGATCATCGCCGCGGTGAAAGCCGGCAAGGCTCCGGAGGCGGCCGACCCGGCGCTCGCCGGGCTGCGCTCCAAGCACAACACGTACATGTCGCTCCCGCTGCTGTGGGCGATGGCGAACCAGCACGCGACGCCCTTCTTCGGCGGCAACTTCGGGATCCCGAGCGACCTCCATTGGTTGGTCTGGCTTGCGGCCATTGTTCTGGGGTGGCACATCATTTTCCACTGCTACCGCATCGCCGGCCGCGTATCCGGGATGTGAGACCGGTCTCCGGGGGCCGGTGCGAGCCGGCCCCCGGAGCAGCCACAGGGTGTCCAGGCGTTCGTGGCGAAACCCCGCGTGGCACCGAGAGTGCCGAGGCGCCCGCGTGGCAAGGCGGGACGAGGGAGCATACGCCGGCCTGACACGGCCGAGAAGAGGAGAGTCCAGGTGCTGCTTCGTCGCCTTTTCCGTGCCTTGACACATGTCCAGCTACTGGCGCTGCTGGCGGCCGGCCTCTTCGCGGCCTGCGGGACAACGCCGCCGCAAGCCCGGCCGGAGGGACCCGCCAGCCGAATCGTCAGTCTGGACTACTGCGCCGATCAGTTCGTTCTTGGCCTTGCCGATCGCGAGCGCATCCTGGCGCTGTCGCCCGACGCGGGCAAGGACTTCTCCTACCTCCGCGCCGAGGCGGCGGGACTGCCGACGGTCCGCCCGCGTTCCGAGGACGTCCTGGCGCTGCAGCCGGATCTGGTGGTCCGCAACTACGGCGGCGGGCCGCGTGCGGCGGCGTTCTTCGAAAGGGCCGGCGTTCCGGTCCTGCAGATCGACTTCGCTCCCGACGTCGAAGCCGTCCGCGAGCGGATCCGGCAGGCTGCCGCGGTATTGGAAGTGCGTGACCGCGGCGAGGCGTTGATTGCCGAGATGGACGCCCGCCTCGCGCGTGCGCGGGCCGCGGCTCCGGATGCCGACACGCTGTACCTCGCGCCCTCCGGTGTTGCCGCCGGTTCCGGAACGTTCGTGGATCACCTGATCGCCGCCGCCGGGCTGGACAACTTCAGCGACGAAGTGGGCTGGCGCTCGATCCCGCTCGAGCAGTTGGTATACGAGGCCCCGGACGTCTACGCCGTCCCGGTGTTCGAGCGCACGAACCACAACATGGTGTGGACGCCGTTCCGGCACCCGGTGGCGGTGCGCCGCGTGCAGGCGGGGCCCACGCTGTCCATCGACGGAGCCACTACCTCCTGCGGCGCCTGGTTCCTCGCCGACGCGGTCGAGGCGCTGGCAGAGGGAGCGGCCGAGACCGGGAGCGGGCCGCCCTCCTGATTCAGAACTCCAGGCCCGGCTGCGCGCCGATCCCCTGCTCCTTGTAGGGGTGCTTCACCTCGCGCATCTCCGTAACGAGGTCCGCGAAGTCCACCAGCGCGTCCGGCGCGTTTCGGCCGGTAATGATGACGTGCAGCATGTGCGGCTTCTCGCGCAGGACCCCGAGGACATCCTCCACGGGTATCCATCCGTAGTGAAGCGGGTAGGTGAACTCGTCGAGGATGAGCACGTCGTGTTCGTCCGCCCGGATCGCCGCCTGCACGTGTTCCCACTGCTCGCGCGCGAGCGCCGCGGTGCGCTCCAGGTCCTTCGACAGCCACGTGAAGCCGTCGCCGAGCGCCGACCAGGAGATGTCCAGCTTTTCGGCCGCGCGGCTCTCGCCAAAGCGGGATCCGGTGTGCTTGAGGAACTGGAACACCCGCACCCGCATGCCCCGGCCCCAGGCGCGGAACAGCACGCCGAGCGCCGCCGTCGTCTTGCCCTTGCCGTTGCCGGTGTTGACGACCACCAGGCCCTTCTTCTTCTTCGCCACGCCTGGATTCTAGGAGTTTGCGCCGTCGAATGTAACGGCGTGAGTTCTGCGGCGCAAGCTCCTGGCCGGGCCGCGACGGACCGCCGCGCGGGCGGTCGTCGACGGTCTGCTATGATCCGCACTTCACGTCCGTGGCCAGGTGCTCGGGAAGTCGGTGCGATGCCGACGCTGCCCTCGCAACTGTGAGCAGGTACGAAATCCGCACGACAGCCACTGTCCGTTGAGGACGGGAAGGCGCGGAGAGTAGGCGCGACCCTGCAAGCCAGGAGACCGGCTTGGCCACGCCTCACCCCGCTTCCGATGGGGAAGCCAAGGAGGAACTGTGGCCGATTGCGTCCTGCCGTTCGCTCGTCCTGCTGTCCGCAACAAGTTCTCGCGCACTTTCTTGTTCCTGTTCGTCCTGGGTGCAGCCGTCGTCGCCCCGACCGCCGCCCAGGTCCCGGTTGTCGTTACCGGCCTCGTGACCGATCCGTCCGGCGGCGTGCTGCCGGGCGCGACGATCGAGGCGCTGCGCGGCCTGCGGGTGCTGGCCGTCGCCACGACCGGGGTGGACGGCCGCTACCGTCTGGAGCTCCCGGCGGACAGCGCCGAGCGCGTTACCGCCCGGCTCGCCATGTTCGCCCCGGCCCATGCCGTCCTGACCGTCGACAGCAGGGCGGCGACCGTCGATTTCCAGCTCGAACTGGCGCCGTTGCAGGATGCCGTCGTCGTCACCGCCTCCCGCACGCCCGAGCGCCGCGCATCGGTCACCGAGTCGCACGCCGTCTTCGACGTGGAGGACATCCGGCGGCTCGGCAGCCATTCGGTAGCTGACGTGCTGCGGCAGGTGCCCGGCTTCAGCGTGCAGTCGACCGGCCGGGAGGGCTCGATTGCGTCGGTCTTCGCGCGGGGCGGCGAAGCGGACTACAACCACGTGCTGATCGACGGCGTGCGGGTGAACGCCGACGGCGGCACTTACGACTTCGGCCGGGTGTCGGCCGGCGAGATCGACCGTGTCGAGGTGGTGCGCGGCGCGCAGTCGGCGCTCTACGGATCGGATGCGATCGGCTCGGTGATCCAGATCTTCACGAAGCGCGGAACCCCCGACAGCGGGCCGCGCCTGGCCGGCTCCGTCGAGGGCGGCTCGTTCGGCACGTTACGAGGCGACCTGCGGCTCCTCGGCGGCGCCCGGCGGCGATTCGACTATCAGCTCGGGGTCGCGCACCGTTCGACCGACGGGGCGTTCCAGGAGCGCCTGCCCGAGCCCGACCGCTTCGACCAGCAGGCGCTCGACGGCAATGCGGGAGCGTTTCTGGGCGACGACACGCGGGTGCGCTCCGGTTTCCGCTACAGCAGCGCCCGGGCCAACTCGGTTGGGCCGATCGGCTACGCGCCGGGCGACACAGGCACCCGCTACGACACCGATGCGCTGACCTGGCATCTCGATCTGAACCAGCGACTCGGGTCCCGCTTCGACCACGACTTCACCGCCAGCTACTTCCGGGCCGGCCGCCAGTCGGACGACGGCATCGCGGACCCGCGGTATCTCGTGCGGGCCGTTCTGGCGGGGCAGCCGGGAGCCCTCCATCCGTCCGGACCACGGCTTGTGCGGCTGCTCGACGAGTCGTCGTTCGCGGCGCTTGCGGCCGATCCCGCCGGTCTTGGTGCCGGGCAGTTCCTGGCCCACAGCGGACCCTACAGCGGGTACGACTACCCGTTCACCTTCGAAACGCAGCTCCGGCGGCCGGCGGCACGCTACCAGATCAACGCGATCTGGCTGGACCGGCAGGTCCTGAGCGCCGGCTACGACTACTACCGCGAGACGAACGCCCTGGATGCCTCGCAGCAGGTGGCGAACCACTCCTGGTTCATCCAGCAGCAGCTCGCTGTCGCCGAGGCGTGGTTCGTGACCGGCGGCGCGCGGGTCGATGACAACGCGCACTACGGGACGGCGGTCAACCCGAAGCTGTCCGTGGGGGGCTATCCGCTGCCGGTCCGCGCGGGGACCCTCTCGTCGGTCAAGGTGTCGGCGAACCTGGGGAGGGGCATCAAGAACCCCACCTTCTCGCAGTTGTACGGCTCGCAGTGGGTGGACGGTGATCTGTCTCTGCAGCCCGAGCAGGCGGTGACCGCGGACGTCGGGGTAGAGCTCAGCTTTGCCGATCAGCGCTGGCTTGCCCGGGCCACCTGGTTCGGCAACGACTACACGGAGCAGATCGCCTACGCCCCGTCGGTGGGACGGGGTGGGGACGGCATTGCCGACTACGTCAACATCGACGGCTCGCGGGCGGCCGGCCTGGAGCTCGAGTTCGGGCTGCAGCGTCCGGTCGGTGGGCTGACCGCGAGCGCCGCCTACGCCCTGGTGGATACCGAGGTGGTGACCAACCGGAGCACCAGCGAGCAGTTCCAGCCGGGCCAGCCGCTGCTGCGCCGTCCCCGCCACAGCGGCCATCTTCGTGTCGACTACACGCGGGGGCGGGCCAGCCTGCACCTGAACCTGGTGGTTACGGGCGATCGGCACGACAGCGCGTTCCTTGGTCTGCAGCGGGTGTCCGATGGGCGTCCGGTCGACATCACCGTCAATCCGGGTTACGCGCTGCTCACCCTGGGCGGGCAGGTGCGGGTGCATTCGGACCTGACGCTGTTCGCGCGGATCGACAACGCGACCGACGCCCCGTACGACAGCGCGCTCGGATATCCGGGCCTTCCCCGGGCGGTCGTCGCGGGAGGGCGCTTCACGCTGGGTGGTTGATCCGCGACCGGGACTCGACAGTGCGGAATGATCGGAGGCTCATCGGACTGCTCACCGCTGCGGGTTTGGCCGCGGCGGCAGCGGCTTGCCTGCTCGGCTCGACGCCCCTCGGGATCGGCCGGGTCCTGGCCGCCCTGATCGGAGCGGCCTCGCCGGGCGACGCGATCGTGGTGTGGGAAATCCGGTTGCCGCGCGCGCTGGCGGCTTACCTGACAGGGGCCGCACTCGGGCTCTCGGGTGCGGCGCTGCAGGGCCTGCTGCGCAACCCGCTGGCCGAGCCGGGGGTGCTCGGCGTTTCGGCGACGGCGTCGCTCGCCGCCACGTTCGTTATCTACTACGGGCTGATCGAGGTGGGCGCGTTCGCGCTGCCGGTCGCCGCGATCGCCGGGGCACTGGCCGCCACCGGGCTGCTGACCGTCGCCGCGGTCCGGGTCGGGTCCGTGGTAACGCTGATTCTCGTGGGCATCGGCCTGTCCAGCTTTGCCGGCGCGATGATGGCGCTGCTGATGAATCTGGCGCCGAATCCCTTCTCGCTGGCCGACATGCTCAACTGGACCCTGGGGAGCGTCGCCAACCGGAGCGTCGACGATCTGGTGCTGGCGGCGCCTTTCCTCGCGGTGGGGATTGCCCTGCTGCTGGCGGCGCGCCGTGACCTTTCGGCGTTGACGTTGGGCGAGGAGGCGGCGGCCGGCGTCGGTGTCGACCTCCGGCGCGCACGCCGGCTGGTGGTGGTCGGCGCGGGGCTGGCGACCGGGGCGGCGGTCGCGACGGCCGGCGCGATCGGCTTCGTCGGCATCGTCGCGCCGCACCTGGTGCGCCGTCTGGTGGATCACGATCCCGCGCGAACGCTGGTCCCGGCGGCGCTGCTGGCCGGCGTGATCCTCGTGCTCGCGGACATCGGGGTGCGGTTGGCGCCCACCGCCGCGGAGCTCCGGCTCGGCGTGGTCGCGGCGCTCATCGGGGCGCCGGTCTTCATCTGGATCGCCGCGGGCCGGAGGCTGGGAAATGGCTGAGCTGGCAGTCGAACGACTGTGCGTGAGTCTGGGCGGCCGCCGGCTGGTGCGCGATGTGTCCTGGCGGCTGCGCGCGGGCGAGCTGGTGGCGCTGCTGGGGGCGAACGGCGCGGGCAAGACGACGGTGCTGCGCGCCGCGCTGGGACTGACTCCGCGCGCCGACGGTGAGGTCCGCGTCGGAGAGGACGACCCGATCCGCATGTCCCCGTCCGCGCGTGCGCGGTGCATCGCCTACCTGCCGCAGGTGCGTCCGCTGGCGTGGCCGGTGCGGGTGTGCGACGTGGTCGCACTGGGCCGTTTCGCCTACGGCGCCACGCCGGAACGATTGGGCGCCGCCGACGAAGAAGCGGTCGCGCGGGCCGTGCGGGCGTGCGACCTGGAGCGGTTCGTCGAGCGATCCTGCACGACCCTGTCCGGCGGGGAGCTGGCGCGCGTGCACGTGGCGCGGGCGTTGGCCGCGGACGCGCCGTTCCTGCTCGCGGACGAGCCGACCGCGGCCCTCGATCCACTGCACCAGCACCAGGTGATGCAATTGCTGCGTTCGGACGCCGATGCCGGCCGCGGCGTCCTGGTGGTAATGCACGACGCGGCGCTCGCGGCACGGATCGCCGACCGGCTGCTCTGGATGGCGGACGGCCGGATCGTGGCGGACGGCGCACCCGAAGCGACGTTGACGCCGGCCCGTTTGGCCGAGGTCTACGGCGTGGATGCGGTCGTCCGGCGCATCGAGCGCGACTGGCTGGTCTCGGTGACGGGCGCGGCCGCCGGCATCGCAGACGGTCGGTGACGTCGCCCAAACAGGTTGGCACGATGCGTGCTCTCTCTCCGCCGCGTACGCCCTGACCGGAAAGCGGCGTCACCGCGTGTGGTAGCTTGGAGGAGTCGTGCGCGTCTTCGCGCCGCCTGGAGGGGCCCCGCGATGATCCGACCTGCACCGGCCGCCGTGCCGATCCGCTACCCGAGCTCGGACGGCAAGCCGATGGCGGAGAACGACGCCCAGCGCAACGCCATCATGTACGGGATCGGCGCGCTCGCTCGCCATTTCAAGGACCGCCGGGACGTGTACGTGTCCGGGGATCTTCTGATCTACTACGAGGAAGGGAATCCGCGGGTATCGATCGCCCCGGACGTGTTCGTGGTGTTCGGCGTGGAGAAGCGCGAGCGGCTCAACTACAAGCTGTGGGAGGAGGGGCGGGCGCCGTCCTTCGTGCTGGAGGTGGCCTCGCCGAGCACGCGGGACGATCTGGGGCGGTCCGGGTATGCGCGGCTCGGGGTGCGCGAGTACTGGCAGTACGACCCGTCGGGAGAGTATCTGCCGGCGCGCCTGCAGGGGGAGCGGCTGACGCGGTCGGGCTACGTTCGTCAACCGGCGTTGACAGCACCGGACGGCGCCCTGACGTTCCGCAGCGAAACGTTGGCTCTGGAGCTGCGGGCGGCGCCGGGGCGGGAGATGCGCTTCCGGGACCCGACGACGGGTGACGATCTGCGCAGCCACGACGAGGAAGCCGCGGGCCGTCTGGCGGCGGAATCCCGCGTTGCGGCCGCCGAGACGCGCGCGGCGGCCGCGGCCGAAGACCGCGCGACGGAATCCGCGGCTCGTCTGGCCGCCGAAGCGCGGGCCACAGCCGCCGAGGCGCGGGTGGCAGAACTGGAAGCGCTCCTTCGCAAGCGGTCCGGTTGACGCTCGCGCCTTGTAGCGCCGTTTGCCGTATCGCCGCACCTGTAGGCCCCTTGTTCCCGCCAGGGCAATGCCGTTAGGCTAACCGGCTGTGCCGGGAGTCTGCGTGCCGACGTGCCGACGCAGACGACGCCAGGAATCTGCGCGCGCCGCGGTGCTGGCGCGGGCGGCGCTGATCTCAACCGGAGGACAGGATGCCTCATGCCGCGATGAACTCCCGCGCCGCGAACCGCGGGGAACGGAGCTAGACCATGGCCGCAACCCCGGTTCTGCCGAAGCTCGTCGGGCAGCGCGTCAAGCGGCGTGAGGACCCGCGCCTGATCCAGGGGCGGGGCACCTACGTCGACGACGTGAAGATCGCCGGAATGCAGCACCTCGCGTTCAAGCGCAGCGACATCGCGCACGGCGGCATCCGTTCCGTCGACACCAGCGCGGCCGAGGCGATGGAAGGGGTGGAGGCGGTCTTCACGGGTGCGCAGATCGCCGAGTTCCTGGCGCCGATGCCGATCGGGACGCCGTTCCCGTCGCCCGAGCATCGGGCGGTGGCCGTCGACACGGTCCGCTTCGTCGGCGATCCGGTCGCCGTGGTGGTCGCCCGCGACCGCTACGTGGCCCGCGACGCGGCGGACGCCGTCGTCGTCGACTGCGAGCCGCTGCCGGCGGTGGTCGATCCCGAGAAAGCGATGAGCGGTGAGTCCCGGGCGCTGCACGCCGACTTTCCGGACAATGTCGCCCTGGGTCCGCTGCCGAGCGGCACCGGGGTCGGCCGCAAGGGAGCGGTGGACGACACCGCTGTCGACGCGGCGTTCGAGGCGGCGGACGTCGTGATCGCCCAGCGCATGGTGAACCAGCGCCTCGCGCCGAGCTCCATCGAGGCCCGCGGCGTGGTGGCGCACTACGAGCCGGGCCGCGAGGCGCTGACCATCTGGTCGTCAAGCCAGAATCCTCACATCCTGCGCACCTTCGTGGCGCGGATGCTCGGTTTGGGCGAGGACCGCGTACGGGCCATCGCCCCCGAGGTCGGCGGCGGCTTCGGGGCGAAGATCAACATCTACGGCGAGGAGTACGTGGCCGCGGCGCTGTCCAAGCGGCTCGGCCTGCCCATCAAGTGGATCGAGGACCGGTCCGAGGCGTTTCTCGCCACCGTGCACGGGCGCGACCTGATCGCATATGTCGAGTTGGCGGCCAGCCGGGAAGGCAACGTGCTCGGCCTGCGGATGCGGATCATCGCCGACATCGGCGCCTACAACATGCTGCTCACCGCCGGCGTGCCGACCAACAGCATGACGATGGCCAACGCGACCTACGCGATTCCGGCCATCCGCGCGACGCTGACCGAGGTGTTCACCAACAAGACGCCGACCGATGCCTATCGCGGGGCTGGACGTCCCGAGGCGGCCTACTTCGTCGAGCGGGCCATGGACATGCTGGCCCGCGAGCTCGACATGGACCCGGCCGAGCTGCGGCGCAGGAACTTCATCCAGCCCGACCAGTTCCCCTACAAGACCCAGATGGGGGCGGTCTACGACTCGGGCGACTACGAGAAGGCGCTCGACCACGCGCTGACGGTCGCCGGCTGGGAGGGACTCAGGCAGGAGCGCGACGCGGCCCGGGCCGAGGGCCGGCTGGTAGGCCTGGGATTGTCCATGTATGTCGAGATCTGCGGCATGGGCCCGTCCTCGACGTTGCCGCCGGGAGGCTGGGAGCACTCGCAGGTCACCGTCGAGCGGGACGGGCGGATCAGCGCGACCACCGGCACCTCGCCGCACGGGCAGGGCAACGAGACCACCTTCGCCCAGATGCTGGCCGACCAGTTCGGCGTGCCGCTCGACCACGTCACGATTCACCACGGCGATACGGCCGTGGTCAAGCAGGGCATAGGCACCTTCGGCAGCCGGTCGCAGGCGGTCGGCGGGGCGGCGCTGCATGACGCGGGCACGAAGGTGAAGGCCAAAATGGCGAAGTTCGCCGCGGCCCTGCTCGAGGCCCACGAAAGCGACCTCGTCTTCGAGAACGGGACGATAGCCGTCAAGGGGGCGCCGGCCTCCGCCAAGCCGTTCGCCGAGGTCGCTGCCTACGCCTACCGGCCGGTCAGGCTACCCGAGGGTCTTACCCCCGGGCTGAGCGACGAGGCGTTCTTCGAGCCGTCGAACAACACCTATCCGTTCGGCTGCCACATCGCGATGATGGAGATCGACCGGGAGACGGGGGAGCCGCGGCTGCTGAAGATGGTGGCGGTCGACGATGCCGGACACCTCATCAACCCGCTCATCGTCGAGGGGCAGATTCATGGCGGCCTGGCGCAGGGGATCGGGCAGGCGATGGTCGAGGAAGTCGCTTATGCCGCCGACGGACAGCCGCTGACCGCGTCGTTCATGGACTACGCGCTGCCGCGCGCGAGCGATTTCCCGCGCTTCGAGCTCGGCAGCACCGTCACCCCGACGCCGATCAACCCGCTCGGCGCCAAGGGGGTCGGAGAGGCCGGGACCATCGGCTCGACGCCGTGCATCGTCAACGCCGCGGTGGATGCCCTGAGCGGCTGCGGCGTGCGACACCTCGACATGATGCTGCGGCCCGAGAAGCTGTGGCGCATCATTCACGGCCAGCCGGCCAGGAGCTCCCAGTCATGATCCCGACCGCTTTCGAGTACGCACGCGCCACCTCCCTCGACGACGCGCTCGCGAAACTGGCGGCCGCGGGGGGCGCCGGCAAGCTGATCGCGGGCGGGCACAGCCTGGTGCCGCTGATGAAGCTGCGGCTGAGCGAGCCGACGGTGCTGATCGACATCGCACACATCCCGGATTTCGCCGGTATCCGCGAGGTTGGCGGCGTCATCGAGATCGGGGCGGGGGCCACGCACCACGACGTGGCGACCTCGGCGCTGCTGCGGGAGCGGTGTCCGATAGTGGCGGAGGCCGCCGCGACGATCGGCGACCAGCAGGTCCGCAACCGCGGGACCCTCGGCGGGAGCCTCGCGCACGCCGACCCGGCCGCCGACTATCCGGCCGTGATGCTGGCGCTGGACGCGGACTTGCACCTGAAGGGGCCGGACGGGTGGCGGGTTGTGAAGGCCGGCGAGTTCTTTCAGGGCATGCTGACCGTCGACCTGGCGCCGGACGAGATCCTCGCGAGGGTGACGTTCGCGCCGGCACGGACCGCGGCTTATGCCAAGCTGCACCAACGGGCGTCGCGGTTCGCTATCGTCGGTGTGGCGGCGGCTCTGGAGGTGAGCGGCGGCGCAATCGTGGCGGCACGCGTTGGCCTGACCGGCGCGTCGTCGTCGCCGTCACGGCTGGAGAACGTGGAGCGGGCGCTGGCGGGGCAGCCGGTCTCTTCCGGTACCGTCGCTTCCGCGGCCGAGGTTGCCGGCGAGGGAATCGAGGACCTCAACGACGACATTCACGCCAGTGCCGACTACCGCCGCGCCATGGTCCGGGTCTTCACGCGGCGGGCGCTCGACCTGGCGCTGGCGCGGATGGCGCACTGACCGCGGCGGGCGGGCTTCTCCACGGACTTCCGGTGCGGACGCAGGCCGCCTGTCCACCAAGACGCAGTTCGGTCGTGACCTGACAACCTCAGTGACGCCAGCATCCAGCGACACACCCCTGGCGGTGGAGGCCGAGGAGAGCGTCGTCGCGTACTCCGTCTGGGGTGGATTGCCGACCGCTTCGCTTCTCGATACCGCGGGTCCGATCGGTCCGAATCGCGCCTTTCGGACAAGCGTCAGGGAGTCGCGGCGAGAGTCGGATTGCCCAGCGGTGCCACCTGATTCCCTTGGTACGGGTCGGCCGGCGTGTCGTGGCGCGAGTGGATTCCCCGCGTATACTGGCGGCATGTCCAAGATCATCCGGCTTCTCGGTCCGTGGGCGGTCTGTCTGGCGGTGGCGGCGACGGCGACGGCCCAGACCGGCGCGGCCGGCGGCGAGTGGCGCACCTACGGCGGCGATCTCGGCCACACCCGCTACGCGCCGCTGGAGCAGATCACCTCCGAGAACTTCGGCGATCTGGAGGTGGCGTGGCGGTTCAAGACCGACAACCTCGGTCCGGTGCCGGAGTACCGCTTCCAGTCGACGCCACTGGTGATCGACGGCGTGATGTACACGACCGCCGGGTCGCGCAAGGCGGTCGCTGCCCTCGACGCGGCGACCGGCGAGATGCGCTGGATGTACAGCCTGGACGAAGGGGCGCGCGGCGCCGCCGCGCCGCGGCAATTGTCGGGCCGCGGGCTGGCCTACTGGGAGGCCGACGGCGAGCCGCCGCGGGTGGTCTACGTCACCCCGGGGTACCGGCTGATTGCCCTGGACGCCGCCACGGGCCGGCCCGTGGCGGGGTTCGGGACGGACGGCATGGTCGATCTGAAGCAGGAGGCCGACCAGCCGATCGATCCCGTGACGGGCGAGATCGGCCTGCACGCGACGCCGATGGTCGCCGGCGACGTCATCATCGTGGGCGCCGCCCACCGCACCGGCGGCAACCCGCGCAGCCGCGCCAACGTGAAGGGCTACGTCCGCGGCTACGACGCCCGCACCGGCGAGCGGCTCTGGATCTTCCACACCATCCCCCGCCCGGGTCAGTTCGGCCGCGAGACGTGGCTGGGCGACTCCGCCGTCTACACGGGCAACACCGGCGTATGGGGCCAGATATCGGTCGACGTGGAGCTCGGGATGGTCTATCTGCCGGTCGAGGCGTCCACCGGCGATTACTACGGCGGCTACCGCCCGGGGGACAACCTGTTTGCCGAGAGCCTCGTGGCGGTGGACCTCTACACCGGCGAGCGGCGGTGGCACTTCCAGCTCGTGCACCACGGCATCTGGGACCACGACATCCCGTGCGCGCCGATCCTGCTGGACCTGATGATCGACGGCGAGCTGGTCAAGGCGGTGGCCCAGCCCACCAAGCAGGCGTTCCTGTACGTCTTCAACCGCGAGACGGGCGAGCCGATCTGGCCGATCGAGGAGCGGCCGGTCGAGGCGGGGGACGTCCCCGGCGAGTGGTACTCGCCCACCCAGCCGTTTCCGACGAAGCCGCCCGGCTACGACAGGCAGGGGGTCACGCTGGATGATCTCATCGACTTCACCCCGGAGCTGCGGGCCGCGGCGGTCGAGCACGCCTCCTTCTTCAAGCTCGGACCGATCTTCACGCCGCCGGTGGTGAGCCGGCTCGACGGACCGATCGGCACCCTGATGGCCCCTGCCCAGGGCGGCGGCACCAACTGGCCCGGCGGTTCCTTCGACCCGGAGACCCGCATTCTCTACGTGTCGTCCAACAGCTCGCTCGGCCTGCTCTCCATCGTGCCCCCGTATCCGGGGCAGTCGGACATGGACTACATCCAGGGCAACGCGGTCGCCGGACCCCGGACCTCCGGCGGAGCGGGATCGAGCGCCGGCGGCGGCCGCACCGAGTTCGAGGTGCCGCCCCGCCCGAGGCTGACCGTCGAGGAGCGCCAGCGCGCCCGGCTCACCATCCAGGGGCTGCCGCTGCTGAAGCCGCCGTACGGCATCATCGCCGCCATCGACATGGACCGCGGGGAGATACTCTGGCAGATCCCGCACGGAGAGACGCCGGACAACGTCCGCAACCACCCGGCTTTGCAGGGGCTCGACATTCCCCGCACCGGCCAGCGCGGCAGCGTCGGCACGCTCGTGACCCGCACGCTGCTGATCGCGGGCGATCCCGGGACCCACACCCTGCCCTCGGGCGAGCGCGGCGCGATGCTCCGCGCCTACGACAAGGCGACGGGGGACGAGGTGGGTACGGTGTTCCTGCCGGCGCAGCAGTCCGGATCGCCGATGACCTACCTGCTCGACGGCGTGCAGTACCTGGTGATCGCCGTCAGCGGCGCCGGGTACTCGGGGGAGCTGATCGCGTTCCGGTTGCCGGCGTAAGGCGCTTCGGGTCCGGGCCGGTGGAGGCCGGGGCAAACGCGGAGCCCGGCGATGGGTCTGGCGGCGCTCGCAGGACGAGTCAGCCCGCCGGATCCGGCGCCTGACTGGCGCTGGCGTCGCGCTGCCGGGCTACTCGGCCCGCTCGACCACGATCTCCGCGCCGTATGGGACCCCGCCGAGCACGGTTGGGTTCCCGTCCATCCCCCCCAGGACGTTGACCGGGCTGGCCGGCCGGATCTCGTCGCCGCGGCTCATCGGGGTCGGTCCCCAGAAGAGGCAGAGCGCACCGCCCGGCGGCCAGTAGGCCACCGCTCCCTTGTCGACCGTCGCCTGCGCGTCGGCCGCCTCCGCCGCCTCGACGGGGATCGAGAAGTAGATTTCGTCGCCCCAGGTCTGTACCTGCCCGGTGATCGGCAGTGCGTCCCACACTGCGTCCGCAGTGGACGAGTCGTTCAGTGTCGCCGATACGGTCACCGCGCCGGCCCGAATCCGAATCCGTCTGTCGCTCATGGTCGTATCACCTCTCCGGCGGGATGATAGAACGGGGTCCGGAGCGCCGCACAGTCCGGGGCTCGATGCTGGATGCATTGATGCAGGCGAGGTATGATCACGCATCATGCGTACCACGATAACGATGGACGAGCATCTCCTGGCGCAACTGAAGCAGCGCGCTGCGGATTCGGGCACGTCGGTCAGCCGTGTCATCGAACAGGCGGCTCGACTGTTGATGCGGGAGCCGGCGGCCGGGACCGAGTCCCCGCCGTTCGAGCTGGTCACGTTCGGGGCCGGGGGGCGCTTTTCGCGCCACAACATCGACAAGACATCTGCTCTCCTTGAAATGGACGACCTGGAGCGATACAAGGACGGCGGGTGATTGAATGCAGCTCCCGGACGTCAACGTGCTGATCTATGCGCACCGCGAGGATGCGCCCGAGCACGAGCGGTACGCGTCCTGGCTCCGGGCGGCGGCCGCATCGCCCGCACCCTTCGCTCTGTCCGAGGTAGTGCTCGCCGGGTTTCTGCGCATCGTCACGAACCGGCGGATCTTCAATCCGCCCACGCCCATGGAGAGCGCGATCTCCTTTTGCCGGGGGCTTGTGGCTCGGCCTCGTGCGGTGCTCGTCGCCCCGGGCCGTCGGCACTGGGACATCTTCGTCGGGCTGTGTCGTCGCATCCAGGGGCCACTGGTAACCGACGCGTACCTGGCGGCGCTTGCCATCGAGCACGGATGCGAGTTGATGACCACCGACAGCGACTTTGCCCGGTTTCCGGGACTTCGCTGGGGGCATCCGCTCCGCCCCCGGCACTGATGGCCGTTGCCGTCGCGCGCCAGCGGATCCGAACGGACGGCGGCTGTATCGACGAGGCGGACTGTGAGACCATGAGCAGATGCGCGCCATCGTGAAGTCCGTCGTCGCGATCCTCATCGTCGCCGCGGCCGCGTGGCCGCTCGGCGCCGCCGACTGGCCGGAGTGGCGCGGCGCCGGCCGGCTCGGGGTCTGGACCGACACCGGCATCGTCGAGACGTTTCCCGAGGGCGGCCTGACCGCCACCTGGCGGACGCCGGTCCACGGCGGCTACGCCGGTCCGGCGGTTGCGGACGGCCGCGTGTTCGTCACCGACGCGCGGCGTCCCGACCCCAACAGCACGGCGGCGGTCGAGCGGATCCTCGCGCTGGACGAGGAGACCGGGGCGGTTCTCTGGGCGCAAGAGTGGGAGACCAACTACGCCGGCCTCCAGCTCGCCTACGCCATCGGGCCGCGGGCCACGCCGACCGTCGACGGCGACCGCGTCTACGCGCTGGGGGCGATGGGCAACCTGCTGGCTCTGGACGTGGCCGACGGCCGGGTCCTGTGGCAGAAGGACTACGTGCGCGACTTCTATGCCACGGTGCCGTCGTGGGGCATCAGCGGGGCGCCGCTGGTCGACGGCGACCGCCTCATCTGCCTGGTGGGCGGCGAACCGGACGCCAAGGTGATCGCCTTCGACAAGCACACCGGCGAGGTGCTCTGGCAGGCGCTGTCGTCAGATTGGGAGCCGGGCTACTCGGCGCCCTTCCTGATCGACGCGGCCGGTGTCCCGCAGCTCATCATCTGGCACCCGCGGGCGATCAGCGCCCTGAACCCGGCGACCGGCGCCGTCTACTGGGAGGTGCCGCACATCGTCGACATGGGCATGAGCGTGCCGACCCCGGTGCATGCCGATCCGTACCTGTTCGTCACCTCGCAGTGGGGCGGGGCGCGCATGCTGCGGCTGGCCGAGAGCCATCCCGACGCCGCGCTGGTCTGGCAGGGGATCGGTGAGAGCGATCCGGAGTACGGGCGCGATCACGACACGCTCGACTCGGTGATCAGCACCCCGGTGATCCAGGGCGATTACGTCTACGGCGTGGACGGCGAGGGGAACCTGCGCTGCCTGGAGCTGCGCACCGGCCGGCGGGTGTGGGAGACCGCCGAGTTGATTCGCGACCCGGCGCGCTGGGCGACCGCGTTCTTCGTCCGCCACGGCAACCGCTACTTCATCAACACCGACGGCGGCGATCTCGTGATCGCCCGGTTCTCGCCGGAGGGCTACGAGGAAATCAGCCGCACGCGCCTGATCGAGCCGACCAGCCCCTACGTGCGGCGCCGGGCGCAGGGGCCGTACGTCAACTGGTCGCATCCGGCCTACGCGAACCGGCACGTCATTGCACGCAACGATGAGGAGATCGCACGCTTCTCGCTGGCCGCGACACCCTAGATCGGGGAGCCGGCCTGGTACGGCGTCCGGTGCAGCTGGCGGCTCGAACGTGCCGCACGGTGCGCCGAATTGGACCGGCGGCGCCGGCGCTGCGCCGGTGCCGCCGGTCCTGTTGCCGGCCGGGACGGCGCTGGCGGTCTGCATGGTGGTGATGGCGGCCTGCGCAGCCGTAACGGCGGCGCTGTGGTGGCCGGTTGCACCCGCCGCGGCGACCCTGGCGGCGGGACAGCAGAACGGCTCGCCGCGGCTGGTGGCGGTGATCGCGGACCTGCACATGGGCCTCGGCCGCGACGAGACGGGGGTGTGGCGTGTCCACGAGGACTTCCGCTGGGGCGAGGAGCTCGCGCTCTTTCTCAAGGCGGTCGACACAGAGGGCGGCGGCGCGACCGACCTCGTCCTGAACGGAGACACCTTCGAGCTCGACCGGCTTGCGGGGGCGCGCTGCGCGGCCGACGACCCGGCGCTTGGCTGCACGGAGCCGGAAGCGCTGACGCGGCTGGAGCGCGTGCTGGCGGCGCACGCGGACGCGGTGGAAGCCCTCGCCGCGTTCGCGGCTTCAGGGTCGAACCGGGTCTTCCTCGTGCCGGGCGAGCATGACGCTGCGCTGCTGTTTCCGGCCGTGGCGCGGCGGGTGGAACGGGCGCTCGGTGCTCCCGGCGCGCGCGCCGCGGTGGTGGCGGACGGAGTCTGGCGCTCCGACGACGGCCGGATATACGCCGAGCACGGCCACCAGATCGGCTGGCGCGTGGACCGCTTCGAGGCGTGGCCGGAGCCGTTCGTGGAACGGGACGGGCAGCGTCACCTGACACGCCCCGTGCAGGCGGCTGCCGTCGACGCCTTCTTCGACGAGCACGAGGCCCGCTATCCGGTCATCGACAACTTCGCCGACGAGGGCGCCGGGCTCATCCACGGACTGGCCGCCGAGGGAACTACCGATCTCGGAGCCGCGGCGCCGGCGCTGCTCCGCTACGTCCTGTTCCGGATGCCGTGGCAGCAGTTCCGGCTGGATCTCGACGCCGGCGACGTGCAGCCCCCCGCCTGGGATCTGGACGCGGCGCGGGCGCAGGGGCCCGCCTTGCTGGTCGATTCGCTGCCGAACGACCATCGGTTCAAGCCGCTGGCGCAGCGGGCGCAGGAGGCGGGTCTTCTGAGCGCGCTCGCGGACGACCTGGACGACGACGAGCTGGTGGCCCTGTGCGACTACCGGGCGGCGGCGCGTCGCGCGCGCCGCCGCTTCGAGCGCGTGCTCACGCAGTTCGACCCCCAGGGACCGCCGGTGCGCGAGTGCCCGCGCCTGCCGGACAGCCGCGGCGGACTGTTCGACTATTTCTGGCGGACGCGCGACCTCGTCTACGGCAGGCGGCTGGAAGCGGCGCAGGACGGCGCGCCGGCCGCCGCCGGGCCCATCGCCGTGTTCGTCCACAATCACACGCACCTGGTCGACTGGCGGCAGAGCGTGCTGGAGCTGACCCGCCTGGGCCGCACCGTCATCGTCCACGGCTTCTCGCCGGTCCGCAACGCCCTCTCGCCGGTGGTCATCAACGGGGGCCCGTGGCAACGGACGATCACGCCGGTGCAGTTCGGCCGCCTGCAAGCCGAGCACGGTCTCTCCGACGCCGAGTTGCTGGGGGCCCTGCGGCCCGAGCATCTTGCGCCCTGCTACGGTTTCGTGCAGATCGATCCCTACGACGAGACGCCCGCGCTCCCGGCGATCCGCTACTGGCGGCAGGCGGAGAGCGGCGACTGGGAGATGGCGGCCCGGTGCGGCCGGCAGCCCGAGCTGCAGACGGGTTCCTGAGCCCGTGGCGATGCGCCTCAGCGCAGCTCTCGGAGGATGGTGCGGCTCGCGAGATTGAGCGCGTCGTCGCAGCTGGAGAAGCTCGTCTCCCGGGCCCCGGCGCGCCGCACGACTTCGGCGAACGATGCCAGGTGGACGCTGTCGTACCCCCGCAGGTGAAGTCGTTCCGCCAACTCGCCCGCCTCGCGGCACAGGGATGCCGTGACCTCGATTGCCAGGTACTTCGTCCAGTCGGCGTCGAACGCCCGTTTGGCGGTCGCCAGCGCACGAGCGCCGAGCGCACCTTCCCGGCGCCGGCGCGCCAGTGCCGCGCGAGTCTCCGGGTAGGCGATCTGCGAAGTGGCGATCACGGCGGCGTCGCCGACCAGCCCGCGCACCGCATCCGTGCCGGCCTCGGCGACATAGAGCTTCACCAGGCTGCTGGTGTCCAGATAGACGGTCACCGCCGATCCTCGATCACGGCCGCCGATGCGGTCCGGCCGGGTGCGACCTCGACGGGGCTGCTGCAGCCCGCCGGCTTGCCGCCGTCCCAGCGCGCCCGCCCTTCGGCCACGAGCGCCTGCGTCCAGCCAAGGTCGGGCGCGGGTTCGATGGGAACGATGGTCGCTATCGAACGACCGCGATCCGTGACCACGATGTGCGCACCCGCCTGCACGCGCTTCAGGTGGCGACTCAGACGAGCCTTGAGATCGCGGATACCGACTCGCTCCGCCGCGGGCGAACTCTCCATGATGTGTACACATTATGGCGCAGAATGAGACTACATTGCAATCGTATCGGCGGGCTGAAGGTCGGGCGGCCAGTTCCTTCTTGCGAGCGCTCACATCATACCGGACGGAGGTGTCGTGAGGAATGAGTTCGACGCTCGGTGCCCGGATCGACAGCGCGTGGGGCTTCACCCGCACACGCGGGGATGGAACTCCATTGCCGAAAGAGCAGACTCCACCCGGGCGCGACGAATGTTGCGGGGCGTAAAGCACTGCAGAGAAAGGACTTGTGAAAGAGACCGAAGAAGCTGCATCCCTCCTGCGAAGAGTCTCTGTGGGACCGATAGTGGGATTGATCCGAGACGTGCGTGGAGAGCACGCAGCCCGCGTCGCGGCGCCCGCAAGGTCGATTGACGGGCCGTCGACGATCAGTAGCGGTGCGCGCAGGGCTTCGTCGAGCGCCCGTCGTACGTCGTTCATCGCGTGGCGCCAGTCCCGACCCCGGTGTCCTCCACTCCACTCTCGCAGTCCGGCCCCCGAACGGGTCTCAGCCCCCGCGTTCCGCTGGCCGGAGCGGAGGTGGCCGTCGTCGGGCGACGCCGCCGGCCGGGCTTCTCGAATACCGCGACGTCGTACTGATGCAGGAAGTCGAACGCTGCGCCGCCGTCGAAGCGCGCTTCCAGCTCGTCCACGGTAGCGGCGATCTCGTCCGGACCGAGTGCCGAGAACACCGACCACGTGTCCCGTCCGCGCACGCCGTCGATCCACTCCCGGGCCGACGTGGGGACCGCCTTCTCCCAGCGCGTGACCGCCACCTCCCGCCAGTCCGGGACCTTGCGCATCGCTGCCAGCAGATCGCCGAGCGACGTGTACAGGTCGGGCCACCTGCGACCCGCATCGCGCCCAACCGGCACCAGGGCGGGGTCGGGCGGCGTGCGCACCACCATCAGGTAGCGTCCGCCGGGCTTCAGCTTCGCACAGAGTCCGCGGTGCACGCCGGTCAGGGAATCGACCGGGAAATGGTGGGCAGTGTCCTTGGTATAGACGAGATCGAACGCATTGTCAGGTGCATCGCGCGCGAATTCCGCGGCCCCGCCATGTACGGCGCGCACGTTGGCGAAATCGGCGGCCGCTTCCAACAGCTCCGCGACCGGCTCGTAACAGACCACGGGGAGCTCGAGGCCCATGCGGCTACCCAGCAGGGATGCAAAGACGCATGTTCCCGCGCCGACCTCGGCAATCGTGCGGGCGTCGGGCTTCACACCGGCGATCTGCCCGAGCACCCAGTTCGTGTACTCGCTGTCGGCCCGGGTGAAGTGCTTGTCGCCGTATTCCTTGCCGACCCTGGCGTAGTGCTCGAGCTGCCAGTCTCGCGCGCCTCGTCCGGTCTCTTCGGTCATAGGCCTCCCCTTCCGCGCGCGGCTCCGGCGCGGCGGTCACCCCGCGCCGCGCCGCCCTCGTGGCTGGGTCAGGAACGTTTGCAGGAACTCCCGCGTGCGCGGATGCTCCGGGTCCTTGAAGATCCGGTCGGGTGGCCCCGCTTCCACGATACGGCCTTCGTCGAGGAACAGCACACGGTCGGCGATGTCCCGCGCGAACGTCATCTCGTGCGTCACGATGATCTTCGTCATGTCGGTATCGTCCGCGAGCCGCCGGAGCACGGCCAGCACTTCCCCCACGAGCTGCGGATCCAGGGCCGAGGTCACCTCGTCGAACAGCATGAGCCGCGGCTGCATGGCCAGCGCGCGCGCGATCGCCACGCGCTGTTTCTGTCCGCCGGACAAGGTGGCCGGGTACTGCTCCGCCCGCTCGGCGAGGCCGACCAGCGCCAGCAGTCGGCGCGCCCGGTCCTCTGCCTCCCGCCGCGCGAGTCCGAGGCGCAGTTGCGGGGCGAGCGTGACGTTGCGCAGCACGTTCATGTGCGGAAAGAGATTGAACTGCTGAAAGACCATGCCGATCCTGCCGCGCACGGCGCGCAGGTGCGCCTCGTCGGCCGGCACCTCCCGGCCGCCGCGCCGTGCCGTCCACATCGGATCTCCGTCGATCTCGATCGTGCCGCCGTCGGGTTTCTCGAGCGTCATCAGCAGCCGCAGCAACGTCGACTTGCCCGAGCCGCTCGGACCGATGACGGCCACCCGCTCGCCGTGGGCGACGTCGAGATCGACACCGCGCAGGACCGGCCGGTCTCCGTAGGCCTTGCGAAGGTTCCGCACGCGGACCAGCGGTTCGCCCGCGCCGCCGCGCCCCTTCACGCCGGCGCCACCTTCAGGCGCCGCTCGAGCCACCCCACCGCGGCTCCGGCGAGGAGGCTGAGCACGAGGAAGAACACGCCGACGAGCGTGAGCGGTTCCAGATAGCGGAAATGCTCGTTCCCCAGGTTCCTGGCCGTCGACAACACCTCCTGCACCGTAATCGCCGACAGCAGCGGCGCGTCCTTGAACATCGCGATGACGTAGTTGCCCAGGGCCGGCACGACCGGGGGCAGCGCCTGGGGCAGGATCACGTAGCGATACGTCTCGAGCCGGGTGAGATTGAGCGCGCCGGCCGCCAGCCATTGCCCGCGCGGGATCCCGTCGAGACCGGCGCGGTAGACCTCCGAGGTGTAGGCGCTGTAGTGCAGGCCCAGCGCGGCGAGGCCGGCGACCCACGGGGCGACCACCACGCCGGCGGCCGGCAGCACGTAGTAGACGAAGAACAACTGAATCAGCAGCGGCGTGCTGCGCACCGCCTCGACGAGCCCCGCGACCGGCCACGAGACCCACGGCCGGCGCGCCCGGCGGCACAGCGCCCAGACGAGTCCCAGCACGAGCGCCAGCGACATGCCGCCGGCGACAGCCTGGAGCGTGACCCACAGCCCGCGCAACAGGTCGGGCAGGACGTCCGCGGCGAACCGCCAGTCCCAGATCAACCGACGTCTCCCGGCTCGCGGCCGCGGGACAGCCGCGCTTCGAGGCCGCGCACGGCCGCCGTCAGCAGCAGGGCCAACGCGAGATAGATCAGCAGCAGCAGCGAGAGGACCTCGGTCGTCCGCAGGGTGTTGTCGCGGATCTCGAGTCCGGCGCGCGTCACGTCGGTCACCGTGATCATCGAGACCAGCGCGGTGCTCTTGAGCAGCTCGATCAGCAGGTTGCTGAAGGGCGGGAGCATCGCCAGGGAGGCCTGCGGCAGGACGACGTGCCGCAGGCGTTGCCAGACGGTCAGATTCAAGGCTACCGCCGCCTCGTGCTGTCCGGCAGGAACCGCCTGGACGGCGCCGCGCACGATTTCCGCCCCGTAGGCCCCCGCGTTCAGGCCCAGCACGAGGATGCCGACCAGCATGGCGTTCAGATGGATCCCGAACAGCAGCGGCAAGGCGAAGTAGGCCCAGAAGAGCTGCACCAGCGCCGACGTCCCGCGGAAGACCTCGACGTAGCCGGCGGCTGCCCAGCGCACGACGGGATCGGTGGACGTGCGGGCCATGCCGGCAAGCAGGGCGCTCGCCGCGGCGAGCGCGGCGCTGCCCGCGAACACCTGCAGCGTCACCTGCAATCCCCTCAGCAGGTGCGGCAGGTGCGGGACGAGCTCGATACCCGTTGTCATGCGACGAAACCTGCTCACGTGCGCCCGCACAACTCGCGGGTCGTGACCTCTCCCGGCAACGTGTCGCGCGTGATCCCGAACCGGGCGGTCAGCCGCAGGTGCTCGTCGCTGCCGATGAAGTCGTCCAGCTCGCGGTTGAACGCGGCCAGCAGATCCCGATCGCGCAGGCGAAAGCCGAACGCGCCGTAACCGACGGTCGTCCGCCCGTCGATCACCGGGTCGGAGAACGGCTCGGCCAGCTCGAGCTCCGCGGTGTTCGCCTTGCCCAACAGATCCAGCGTCGTCAGCCGGGTCGCGGCCCACGCATCGATGCGCCCGGCGCGCAGGGCGGTCAGCGCACTGATGTTGTCCGGGAACACGGCAAGGCGAGCCGCCGGTATCCCGACGGCCCGCGCGTAGGTGTGCTCGACGGCGCCGCCCACGACGCCCAGCGTGGCCGACGGGCGGCGCGCGACGTCCTCGAAGCTGTGCAGTGCGAGGGGGTTGCCGGCCCGCACGGCGAAGGCTTCGCCGATCCGGTAGGTCGGCTCGGAGAAGGCGATCCGGCTGCAGCGCGCCGGCGTGATGTACATGCCGGCCGCGATGATGTCGAACCGACCCGCCCCGAGGCCCGGAATCAGCGCCCCGAACTCGGTGACGACCGCCTCGATGCGCTCGATCCCCAGGCGCCGCAGCACGACGCGCGCGACTTCGGGAGCCTCGCCCGTTATCCTGCCGGTCGCGGTGTCGCGGTAGCCGTAGGGGGCCTCGTTGGCATATCCCAGGCGCACGGTCCCGGCCTGCCGGATGCTCTCCAGCCCGCCTGCGTACGCGCGGTCGGCCGTCGGGTCGCGGGCCAACGCCCAGAGGCCCGCCGCCGCGAGCACCAGGACGGCCAGCAGGCCCCGGCCGAGCCACGTCACCCGCCCGTGCATGTTCCGTGACTGCTCCCGCCGGCGCCCGCCGGACGGATTCCCCGGTGCAGCGGGCGAGGCCGTGGCGAAACGGGAAACGGCCCGTTGCGTATGCTACATTGGGTCCACGGATGATTCACGACGAGCAGGCCTCTTCCTCCGCGAGCGGCCGTCCGGCCGAACCGAGGAGTGCCGCGCCCCGCTACCATGACCGCACGCTGAAGGCGATCCGCCGCATCATCCGCGCCGTGGACAGCTTTTCGCACCGACTCGAGAGCCAGCACGGCGTGACCGTCCCCCAACTGTCGTGCCTCGTGCACATCGCCGCGAGCGGACCGCTGTCGCTGACCGATCTGGCGACGGCAGTCGAGATCTCGCCCAGCACGGCCGTGGGCATCGTGGACCGTCTGGTGCGCAAGGGGCTGGTGACGCGGCTCCGTTCCGACGTCGACCGCCGCCGCGTTCTGATAACGGCTTCCCCCAGGGGCCAGACTCTGGTGAAGGTCTCCCCCTCACCCATGCAGGATCGCCTGGCGTCGGCCCTCGACAGATTGCCGGAGATCGAGCGGGCCGCCATCACGCGGTCGCTGGAACGCGTCGTGGGGCTGATGGGCATCGAGCACGGCGAGGTCTCCACGATTCTCGACACCGGCGTCTCGCTGGCCGCCGACCCCCAACTCGAGCCCGACCGCACCACGGTCGAGCTCGCGACTCCCTCCGCACACGCCGGCCGGGCCGCCGGCGCCCCCGACGTGGAGTAGCCGTCGTCGGGGACGGCACGACGGGTGTTGGCCTGACCATCGGGCATTTCTTTCGCATGATACACTTTTGCGTGCAAATGATTCATGAGGAAACCAATCGCGAGCAAGGGGGTGACCCTCCACCGGCCGTCCGAACCGGCGTGACCGTCGCATCGGTGGGACGGACCGTCGGTTCTCCACTCCACTGTCGCGAACCCGTTGCCGCCGATGCCGTCGCCATCTGCGCGCTGGTCGGCCGTTGCGGCGGGCTCGATCCCAACTCCACCTACTGCTACCTGCTGCTGGCCACGCATTTCGCCGCCACCTGCGCGGTGGCGGTGCGGGCGGGCCGGATCGTGGGATTCGTCTCGGGCTACCTCGTGCCCTCGGAGCCGTCCACCCTCTTCATCTGGCAGGTTGCCGTCGACCCCGCCACCCGGGGGCAGGGCGTCGCCCGCCGCCTGCTCGCCGCCATCCTCGGTCGCCGGGCCTGCCGGGCGGTGCGGTACCTCGAAGCCACGGTCACGCCTTCGAACACGGCTTCCCGGGCCTTGTTCAGCGCGCTGGCGCGCGACCGGGGGGCAAGTCTCGAACGGCGCCCCCGCTTCACCTCCGCGGACCTCGGCGGCACCCACGAGCCCGAGCACCTGGTGCGCATCGGACCGTTCGGCCCCGGGCCGGAACCCGGAGAGTGAGAATCCATGGATGTCTTCACGGAGCTGGAATCGAGCGTACGGAGCTACAGCCGGGCGTTCCCGGCCGTCTTCTCGCGGGCGCAGGGTGCGACCCTGGTCGACGAAACGGGCAAGGAGTACGTCGACTTCCTCAGCGGCGCGGGGGCGCTCAACTACGGACACAACAACCCGCTGCTGAAGCGGGTGCTGCTCGACTACATCGAATCGGACGGGATCGTGCACGG
Source organism: Vicinamibacterales bacterium (assembly GCA_964291605.2). Taxonomy (GTDB): domain Bacteria; phylum Acidobacteriota; class Vicinamibacteria; order Vicinamibacterales; family UBA8438; genus WTFV01. The sequence goes on from OZ219745.1 coordinate 1,150,345, forward strand.
GCTGGATCTGGCGACCGAGGCGAAGCGCCGATTCCTCGAGTGCTTCCGCACGACCGTCCTCGAGCCGCGGCGGTTGCGCTATCGCGTCCAATTCACCGGGCCGACCGGGACCAACGCGGTCGAAGCGGCGCTGAAGGTCGCCCGCAAGGCGACCGGCCGGTCCATGATCGTCGCCTTCACGAACGGCTTCCACGGGGTTACGCTGGGAGCGGTCGCCGCCACGGGGAACGTGCACTACCGCGGCGCCGCCGGCGTCGCGACGAGCGGGGTGACCTTCGTGCCCTACGACGGTTATCTGGGCTCCGACGTCGACACCACGCAGTACCTCGACCGCGTGCTCTCGGACCGCGGCAGCGGCGTCGACCGGCCGGCCGCCGTCATCGTCGAGACGGTGCAGGGCGAGGGGGGGCTCAACGCCGCCCGGTCGACCTGGCTCCGCAATCTGGAACGGGTCTGCCGCCGGCACGGCATGCTGCTGATCGTCGACGACATTCAGGCCGGGTGCGGCCGCACGGGCCCCTTCTTCAGCTTCGAGGCGGCCGGGCTGTCTCCGGACCTCGTGACGCTGTCGAAGTCGCTGAGCGGCTACGGGCTGCCGTTCTCGATCCTGCTGCTGAAGCCGGAGCTCGACACTTGGCAGCCCGGCGAGCACAACGGCACGTTTCGCGGCAACAACCTCGCGTTCGTGACCGCGACGCAGACGCTGGCGTCGTACTGGTGCGACGACCGGTTGCGTGACGCGGTAGAACGCAAGGCGCAGCGCGTGAGGACCAGGCTGGGCGACATCGCGACTCGGGATCAGGACGCGCGGCTCACGGTGCGCGGGCGCGGCCTGATGCAGGGTCTCGACTGCTCGACCGGGGCGCGCGCCGCCCGCATCTCGGCGGCCAGCTTCGAGCAGGGGCTCATCATCGAGACCTCCGGCGCAGAGGGCCAGGTGATCAAGTGCCTCTGCCCGCTGACGATCGGCGACGCCGATCTCGAGCGCGGACTCGACATCCTGGAGCGGAGCGTCGCCGGGACGCTCGACCGCGAGGCGGCCGCGAGCGGCGCGCTGGCCGGAGTCGGCGCATGATCGTCCGCCGGCTGGAAGAGGCGGAGCGGACCCGGCGGCGGGTGACGGGGGCGAACTGGGAGAGCACCCGGCTGCTGCTCAAGGCCGACGGCATGGGGTTCTCCCTGCACGTGACGACCATCCGGGCGGGCACCGCGACGCCGATGTGCTATCGCCACCACCTGGAAGCCGTGTACTGCGTGGAGGGAGAGGGCCAGGTGGAGACCGAGGACGGCACGGTGCACCAACTGCGCCCCGGCACCCTGTACGCGCTCGACCGGCACGACCGGCACGTCCTGCGCGCGACGACCCGCATGCGGATGGTGTGCGTGTTCAACCCGCCGCTGCTGGGCAGGGAAGTGCACGACGAGGACGGCGCCTATCCGACGACCGCAGAGGAGATCGCGCCCGGTGCATAGCAACCCGTCCATGGCCATCCGCGAAGACCGCTATCCGTCGCGCGTGGCGCCGCGCCCCCGGCTGATCCCCCGCGTCGACCCCGTGCTCTACCCGGACGGGCCCGTCACCGACCGCCTCTCGAGAGACCGGATTGCGTTCTACGAGTCCAACGGCTATCTGTCGGAGCCGATCCTGGACGAAGAGGAAGTCGCGGCGCTTACCGCCGAGTTGTCCCGGCTCGTCGCCGGCGGAACCCTCCGCGACGCCGAGGAAACGATTACGGAACCGTCGAGCGACGCGGTGCGGTCGATCTTCCGCATCCAGGCACTCAGCCCGCTGTTCGCGCGCCTGGCACGCGACCGGCGGCTGCTCGACGTCGCGCGTCAGATCCTGGGCAGCGAGGTCTACCTGCACCAGTCGCGCGTGAACGTGAAGCCGGGATTCGTCGGCAAGGAGTTCTACTGGCATTCGGACTTCGAGACCTGGCATGTCGAGGACGGCATGCCGAGCATGCGCGCGCTCAGCGTCTCGGTCGCGCTGACCGACAACCACCCGTTCAACGGCCCGCTCATGCTCATTCCGGGATCGCACAGGACCTACGTGTCCTGCGTGGGAGAGACACCGCGCGACCACTACCGGCAGTCGCTCCGGAAGCAGGAGTACGGCGTGCCCGATCCGGCGAGTCTGGACCGCCTGGCGCAGGCGGGCGGCATCGCCGCGCCCACCGGGCCGGCCGGCCGGGCCGTCTTCTTCGAGTGCAACACCATGCACGGATCGAACTCGAACATCTCGCCCTTTCCGCGCACGAACGTCTTCTTCGTCTACAACAGCGTCGAGAACTCGTTGACGGAACCGTACTGCGGGCACCCGCCCCGCCCCGAGCACATCGCGGCACGGCAGGATGTCGTCCCGCTACGACCAACGTCGTTGTCCAGCGGGTCGCCGGCGTAGCCTGCGGCAGCGACTCGGTGTGGCGAAGAGGCAATGAAGACAGGGCGAACGATCAGCGCGCAGGACCTCGATCGCGCCCTTCGAGAGCACCGGCAGTGGGTGGAATCGGAAGGTGCGGCGGGACGGCGAGCGGACCTCAGCGCAACGTCCCTGTCCGGCATGTCACTGCCGGGCGCGAATCTGCAAGGAGTCGATCTCAGCGGCGCGGATCTCCGCGATACCAACCTGCGTGACGCGAATCTCGGATTCGCGGAGTTCGAAGAGGTGAACCTTCAGGATGCGGATCTGTCCCACGCGCGCCTGTATGGAGCCGACCTGGCCAGTGCCAATCTCCGCGGAGCGAACCTGACGGGCGCGAGCCTGCGGTTCGCGATCCTGCGCCATGCGGACATCGCGTCGTCGCGGTTGCCGAGAGCCCAGCTCAAGGGTGCCGACCTTACCTCGGCGAACCTGGAGTGCGCCGTCCTGAACGAGGCGGGACTGGATCAGGCCGACCTGCAGCGCGCCAGGCTCCCGGGGGCCGACCTCCGTGACGCTTCGCTCGAGTGCGCCAACCTGGACGGCGCCAACCTCGCGGACGCGAATCTTCGCGGTGCCTCCATGGTGGGCGCGGCCGGCGTGACCGTCGAACAGATGCGGTCCGCCGTAATCGACCACAACACGCGGTTACCGGCGGTGGTCTGAACCGCGACAGCTCGGTGAAAGAGAAAGAACGCCATGCCGACGAGAAGGCGCGAGATCAACGCCAGCCTCGACGACATCGTCACGCCGTGTCAACGACTCGCCCGGGCCGTGCTTCGACAAGCGATTGAAGATGCGCGCGGGATGAGAACCCCGAATGCCCTCCAATGCCGCGCCCGGCATTTCCTGCGCGACAGGCACCTGCTGGGCTTCTGGTGCGCCATCGCCGGCATCGACCGGGATCTCGCCCGCGACGCGCTGAAGGATGTGTGAGTCCGTGGGGCGGTTCTCCCCGGACGCAAGAGCGCGGATCATCATGGAGACGCCCTCCCGGCCGGCGCTGCGTCCGGGTGCTCGCCGGATCCCGCCGCGCGGCGTTTACACGCTGCACAACCTACGGCCTCGCAGAAGAGCCGGCTCACCCTCTGCTGGGCACACAATCGATCCTTACGCCGACGCGCGTCATCAAGGCCAGTGCCAACTCAGGCGCGCCGGTCGTCAACTGGGTCTGGCGGCCCGTGCCGCCGCGTCGGCAAACGTCGAATCACTCGGCCGACAGTGGATCGGCATCGACGTGTCGGCGGTCGCGGCGACCCGTCGCGACGTTGGGGCTGCAGGAACAGTTCCGCATCTTCGGCCAGACAGAATCAACCGAGCCCATGTGTGGGACGCAACGTGGAACCGTAGTGGGCAGCGACCAACAAGCCACGTGTGTTCAGTCGGTTGCAGATACCCGCGCAGAAGCGGGGATGGACCCGTGTCGGTATCCAGATCGCCAAATACGAGGCTGCTGGTGCTCAACCACTTGGGCGCTTGCGGCGGAAGTTGACCCGCGGGCAGCCGTGGCTGGGACCGCCGCGTTCATCAGCGCCGCCACCATGCTGGCCGCCCGCGGCGGCCGCATCGAGCGGGAGTACGGCTTGGGTCGAGGATGATTCCCTGACCGGACCTTACGCTGCGCGGTTGCCGCCGGGGTAATGCGGATGGCGCGGAATGCCGAAACAAACCCTGTTGACGGGGACTCCATTGCAGCCCGGGAGGCGGGGCATGTCCTATCCGATCGATCACGCCTGGTTTGTCTCGGCTCGGGCAGACGCTCTGCTCGATGACGACGTCCGCCGGCAACGCGCCGTTCCGATCACGCCGCCCGCAGGTCGAGGTCCGCTGCACCACGACGCCGTGCCGAATCGCATCTGCGTCTACCTCGGCGGAAACCTGGGTCGCGAGCGGCGTTACGTCGACGAGGCGCGTGCGCTGGGTCGCCAGATGGCTCACGATGGCGTCGGCCTGGTCTACGGCGGCTCCTGCGTGGGGCTGATGGGCGTGCTCGCCGACGCCGTGCTCGACGCTGGCGGCGAGGCCATCGGCGTTGTGCCGCGCCAGTTGTCGTACCAGGAGCTCGCGCACGACTCGCTGACCGAGCTGCACGAGGTCGCGACGATGCACGAGCGCAAGCACAGGATGCAGGAGCTGTCGCAGGGATGCATCGCGTTGCCGGGCGGCTTCGGCACGCTGGAGGAGATCTTCGAGGCGCTGACCTGGTCGCAGAAGCCGGTCGAAATACACGACAAGCCGTGCGTCTTCGCCAACATCGACGGCTACTACGACCACCTGTTCCGATTCCTCGACAGCGCCGCCGAACGCGGCCTGCTGCTCCGGGAGAATCGGGCGTTGGCGCGCCGGACCGCCAGCGCCGTCGAGGCCCTGTGGGAGGTTCAGCGGATCTGGGCCGCCGCCGCGGCCGAGATCGACCGGGCGATCAGCGCCTACGCCGCGGTCTGAGTGGCCCGCCCCGCCCCGTGAGGGACCGCTGCTGTCGTGCCGGCGCGCGCGTTGCCGCCAGCCGTCACTCGAACGTGTTGATCGGGGCACAGGTGATCGAGCCGCCCTTGGGTACGGCCGCCCGGCGCCACGACCGGGTGGCACGTGGGTGCGCGGGGAGCGCCATCGCCACCCGCCACCGGCCGAAGTGCAATACTCCAGGCATGACGCCGGGCACGCGTTTCTTCAACACCGCCGGTCCCGTGCAGCCGGAGATCCACTACCACGTGCCGCCGCTGGCGCGGCTCGACGTCGACGATCTGTTGCTGCTCATGCGGCAGCGGAAGTACTTCGTGCTGCACGCGCCCCGCCAGACGGGCAAGACGTCGGCGTTGCTGGCGTTGCGGGACGAGCTGAACGCGGTCGGCGATTTCCGGTCTGTGTACGTCAACGTCGAGGTCGGCCAGTCCGCGCGGGAGGACGTGGGGGCGGCGGTGCGCGCCATCCTCAGCGCACTGGCTTCGGAAGCGCGCTACGCCCTCGATGACCGGTTCCTGGACGACGCGTGGCCTACCGTGCTGCACGACGCCGGTCCCCACGACGCGCTGCGGGAGACGCTGGCCCGCTGGAGCGGGTCGGACGCGAAACCGCTGGTGCTTCTGATCGACGAGATCGACGCTCTGATCGGCGACACCCTGCTGGCCGTGCTGCGCCAACTGCGGGTTATCCGGGCCGCCCGCGTCACTTTCCCCAGAGCGTGATTCTGTGCGGCGTGCGCGACGTGCGCGACTGCCGCATTCGCTCCACCCGTGAGAACGCCGTCATCGCCGGCGGCAGCGCCTTCAACGTCAGGGCGCAGTCCCTGCGGCTCGGCGACTTCTCGCAGCAGGAGGTCGATCATCTGCTTGCCCAGCACACGGGCGAGACCGGTCAGGGTTTCTCTCCGGAGGCGAAGCTTCAGCTCTGGGAGTTGACCCGCGGGCAGCCGTGGCTGGTGAATGCGCTGGCGTACGAAGCCTGCTTCGAGGACGAGGCGGGACGGGACCGGCGCCGTCCGATCCGCGCCGCCGCCATGGAGGACGCCCGCGAGCGGTTGATCCTCCGCCGCGATACGCATCTGGACCAGCTCGCCGACAAGCTCCAGGAAGAGCGGGTGCGCCGGGTGGTCGAGCCGTTGCTGAGCGGGGCCGCCGCCACCGAGGCGTTCGCCGCCGACGATCTGGAGTACGTGCGCGATTTGGGACTCGTGACGCGGGTCGGCCCGGTCGCCGTTGCGAACCCGATCTACCGGGAGGTCATCCCGCGCGACCTCACCTACACCACGCAGGAGATGTCGTTCCACCACGACCCGGCCTGGTACATCGATGAAGACGGCACGTTGCAGGTCGGCGAGCTGCTGGCCGCGTTCCAGGCGTTCTTCCGGGAGCACTCCGAGCATTGGGTGGAACGGTTCCAGTACCGGGAGGCCGGCCCGCAGTTGTTGCTGCAGGCGTTTCTGCAGCGCATCGTCAACGGCGGCGGCCGCATCGATCGGGAGTACGGCCTGGGTCGAATGCGCACGGACCTGCTTATCGTCTGGCCCGTCGGCGGGCGAGCTGCGGGAGCGCGCGACGGGACCGGCGCGAAGACACAGAAGGTGGTGGTCGAATGCAAGTTGCTGCACCGGGGCGCCGAGCGGACTGTCCGCGAGGGCCTGCAGCAGACGCGCGCCTACATGGACCGCTGCGCGGCGGCGGAGGGGCATCTGGTGATCTTCGACCGCGACGAGGACAAGCCGTGGGACGCGAAGCTGTATCGCCGCGACGACACCGACGGTGTGCCCGTCACGGTCTGGGGGATGTGACGAGTCGCCCGCCCAGCCCAACCCTACGCCGGCCGGGCCAGGATGTCGTCCACGGTGCGGCAGGCAAGCGCGAGCATGGTGAGGGTGGGGTTCTGCGTGCCGACGCTCGGCATCGAGCCGCAGCCGGCGAGATACAGGTTGGGGTGGTCCCAGGTCCGCTGCCAGGCGTTCACTACGGAAGTGGCGGGGGCGCTACCCATCACGTGCGTGCCGCACATGTGGCCCGCGCCGCGGTAGTTGTAGTCCTGGGCTTCGTGGCGAAAGGCCGCCGGCGCGGTCGGGTTCGTCGCCGTATGGTCCGTTGCGCCGAGCAGGTCCATGATCCGGGTCGCGGCTGCGCGCGCCGAGGCGAAGCCGGCGCGCACGTAGTCCGAGATGCCATAGCTGATGCGCGGCCGCGGGATGCCCAGGTTGTCCGTCCAGGTGTCGGACAGCTCGACCCGGTTGGACGGGTCCGCTTCCTGTTCGACGAGGAACGCGAGCCGGAGCTGCCGCGTCAGGAGGCGGTTGACGGCTGCCACGTAGGCCCGGTTCGCCAGGATGCGCCGGTCGGGATTGGTGCCGCTGTCGTTGCGGCCGTAGACGAAGTCCGCACCGGTCACGTAGGGGTCGCCGATGGGCCAGGTCCAGCCGCCGTTGCCGATCTCGATGCGCCAGGCGGCCCGGCGGCGGCGGAACATACCGTCCCGGAACGTTTCGATCCCGGAGGTCGACTGCGGACCGCGGTAGCCGTAGAACGGGGTCGCGGCCGGCATCAGGCCCCAGGCGAGATAGACCGGATGGTCCATGAGGTGCCGCCCGACGAGACCCGAGGAGTTGGCGACGCGACGGCCGGTGACCCGCTCGGTGTTCAGCAGGATGCGCGCATTCTCGATGGCGTGCGCGGCCAGCAGGTATACGTCGGCCTTGGCGACCCCCTCTCCTGTTCGCCCGGTGCCGGCCGGAACCGACACGTCGTCGTAGGTCAGGTAGTGAAGGCCGGTCACGATGCCGCCCTCGTCGATGTGAACGGCGTCGACCACCGTCTTCGGGCGCAGCTCGACGCGGCCGGTGTCGAGCGCCATCCGTAGCGTCGCGCGCGGGTCGTACTTCGCTCGCACGGGGCAGATCGGGGTGCAGCTCGTGCTGCCGCGGCAGGGGCCGCGGTTCATGAAGGGGCCCGCGTTGCGGCCCGCGGGGGTCGATGTCGTGCGCGCCACGGCCGGAGAGTCGGCCGCGATCGCCGCGCCGTCCACCCGCTCCTGGAAGATCCGATCGCCGTGGGATGGCGCGATCTGTCTCTGCGGATAGTCGTATCCGGCGCCGTACGGGATGCCGTTGACTTCCTCCTGCTCGGCCCGGTTGCCGGCGACGCCGATGAGCTGCTCCGCCTGCCGGTAGTACGGCTCCAGCTCGTCGTAGCCGAGCGGCCAGTCCAGTCCGTGCCCGTAGGTGGAGCGGAGCGTGAAGTCGGCGCCGTCCATGCGGATCGCGGTCCCCATCCAGTGGTTTCCGGTGCCGCCGGCGAGGCGCTCGGAGGTGCTCCCGAACGGCAGCGACCCGGGCGCGTGCTCCAGGTACGAGCGGGCCGGGTCGTTCCAGGCGAACAGCAGCGCCTCGGTGGTCGGCCGCGGCGCGTTCGTGTGGCTTGGGTCCAGGGCGCCGGCGTCGGGCGGATACGGCGCTGTCGGCGTCTTGATGGTGGCCAGCAGGTAGCGTTCGAACAGGTCGCCATGCGTCGTGTCGAGCCCCGGTCCGGCCTCTAGAACCAGGACGCGCTTGCCGGCCCGGGCGAGGAGCAAGGCCGTATTCGCGCCGGCAAAGCCCGAGCCGACGATGATCGCGTCGTAGCGTTCCTTCCGTGTCCTGTTCATTGGAGCGAATGGTCGGCGTCCTTGGGCCGGAGTCAGGCCTCGCGAAGGAAATCCGCGAGATGGGGCGGCGGTTCCGACCAGTTCCCTGGCGCTCCTGCGACGCCCGCCGGGCTCGTCTGCGCGAACCGCCAGATCCAGGCGTTCCGGTAGGCGTGGACGGAGACGACCAGGTCAATCCGGTGGGCGGGGGCGAGGTAGACGGCCGAGCCCGGCATGCGGGCCGTTTCCATGCCGCCGTACCAGACGCCGTAGAGCCACATCAGCATCGTCAGCCGCGCCACTGCGCCCACGCCGTCGGGCCGCGGGCTCCCTTCGGTTTCCAGCAGGCGCCGAGCGACCTCCGCCGCCGCAGTGTTACCGGTAGCGGCCTGCCCGAACTCGGCCAACAGCGCCGCGAGCGCATCGGGGGCAGCCTCGTCGCACAGCGCGTGAAAGGTGTCGGCGAGCGGCGCTACATCCGGCCGCGGCGTCGGTTCCAACGCGGCGGCCTCGACCCCCAGCAGCGCGGACGACAGTCGCAGGTAGTCGCGCGGCCCCGAGGGCACGCGCGGCTGTCCCGCTCCGGTCCAGACCGGCAGTTCTCCCGCGAGCAGCAGCGAGCCGGCGGCGCCGGCGCCCTTGATGATCGAGCGTCGCGTGAGAGTCATGAGAGTAACGAGCCTATCACCGGAGAGTTCGGGTGGCGCCCCATGATGAACCTGTCGATTCGGAAGTTCGGACATGAGCCTCCTTCGGGTGTAGTACGCTGGAGCCGGCCATCCGAAAGAGCCCGCGACGATGACGATGCCCCCCCGGCCTGCGGAGCTCGACGGAGAAGGGGAAGCCGGCGGTCTCTTTCTGACGCTCCCGCCGGTCGTTCAGCTCGACGTCGATCAGTTCTACGAGTTGTGCCGGTTGAACCGCGAGTTGCGCATCGAACGCGCGGCCGGGGGAGGTCTGTCCATCATGCCGCCGGCCGGAGGCGAGACCAGCCGCAGGAACGCGGAGATCGCCAGACAACTGGGGAATTGGGCCAGGCGGACCGGCACCGGGGCCAGCTTCGATTCCTCGTGCGGTTTCGTGCTCTCCAACGGGGCGATTCGCTCTCCGGACGCTTCCTGGGTCCTCCACGCCCGCCTGCGTGACCTCACCGACCGGCAACGCAGCCGCTTTCTGCCGTTGTGTCCCGACTTCGTCGTGGAGTTGCGCTCGCCGACGGACAGCCTGCAGGTCCTTCAGGACAAGATGCGCGAGTACATGGACAATGGAGCCGGCCTCGGCTGGCTGATCGATCCGCAGCGCAGAGAGGTCCTCGTCTACCGGTCGGACGGTTCGGTCGAGTGTCTGCGTGCGCCAGAGCATGTGTCGGGCGAACGTCTGATGGCAGGATTCCGTTTGGAGCTGCAGGAGATCTGGGTCGTTGACACACTTGGCGCCAATCAATAGCATGCGAGGTTCGGGAACCAAGCGGGTGAGGTGTGCCTTCGTGACGAAGACCAGTGTGGCGTTGCTCGTCTCGGTGGCCGCGTTCGCAGTCGCCGGAATGGTCACCGCGGCGTCGGCCGGGCAAGAGCCGGCAACGGAGTCCGTCGCGGGGCCGGCCACCCAGGCGGCGGAAGCCGCGGCGCGATCGGACGATAGCGCCGCCCACCGGGCGTTGCTCGACCGCTACTGCGTCACCTGCCACAACGAGCGGATGGTCAACGGCCGGGGCCGGGCCGCCTCGCCGCTGGTCGGCCAGCTCCGCGCTGTCGGCCTGACGCTCGACACGCTCGACCTCGCCGAGGTGGGCAGCCATGCCGATCGGTGGGAGAGGGTGGTTCGCAAGCTGCGCGGCGGCGTGATGCCGCCGGCCGGTCGCCCGCGCCCTCCGGCGGACGAGCTCGAGGCGTTCCTGACCTGGCTGGAAGGTGAGCTCGACAGCGCCTGGGCCGAGACCCGTGAACCCGGCCGGACGGCCACCTTCCACCGCCTGAACCGCACGGAATACACCAACGCCATCCGCGACCTGCTGGCGGTGGAGATCGACGGGGACGATTTCCTCCCGGCCGACGACGCCAGCTTCGGCTTCGACAACATCGGCGGCCTCCTGAGGATGTCGCAGTCGCTGATGGAGCGCTATCTCGCGGCGGCACGGACCATCAGCCGGCTGGCAGTGGGCAGCCCGCCGCCGGCGATGTCGGCCGACACCTACGAGGCGGCGCAGGACCTGCCGCAGCACGGCCGCGTCGAGGCGCTGCCGTTCGGCACGCGGGGCGGCCTCTACATCGAGCACCTGTTCCCGCGCGACGCCGAGTACGACGTGCGGGTCGAGCTGACCGGCACGCGGGGCCTGCGCGAGAACCACGACCTGGAGGTGACCCTCGACGGCGAGCCGGTCAAGCTGGTCACCCTGGGCCCGCAGCGGGACGGTGCGCCGAACAGCATGTACGCGCAGGCATCCACGGTGGACTTCCGGATGCCCGTCGCGGCCGGGCCGCGCGAGGTGGGCGTCACCTTCTTCAAGAAGCCTTCCGCCCTGGTCGAGCAGGTGCGCGAGCCGTTCCCGAACCCGCGGGTGGCCGGGAACCCCGGCGGCCTGGCCGGGCAGCAGCCGTTCGTGCGCAGCGTGACGATCACCGGTCCCTACGGCGGCTCCGGCGTGACGGAGACCCCGTCGCGCGAGCGGATCTTCACCTGTCGGCCGCCGGACACCGCCGCGGAGGCGTCGTGCGCCCATCGGATTCTGTCGGGGCTGGCGCGGCGCGCCTACCGGCGTCCGGTCACCGCGGACGAGATGCAGGTGCTGCTCGACTTCTACGCGCAGGGCCGCCGCGACGGCGGCTTCGAGGACGGCGTCGAGCTGGCCATCCGGCGCCTGCTCGTAAGCCCCGAGTTCCTCTATCGCATCGAGTCCGACCCGGTACATACGGTTCCGGGCAAGCCGTACCGCGTCCCGGATCTGGAGCTCGCCTCGCGGCTGTCGTTCTTCCTGTGGAGCAGCATCCCGGACGACGAGTTGCTGGACGCCGCCGAGGAAGGCCGGCTGAGCGACCCGGACGAGTTGGAGCGGCAGGTGCGGCGGATGGTGGCCGACCCGCGCTCCGAAACGCTGACCACCAACTTCGCCGCGCAGTGGCTGCAGCTCCGCAACCTGGAGACGACGGTGCGGCCGGGCGATCCGTTCTCGGTCGCCTTCGACGAGTCGCTGCGGCAGAGCATGCTGCGCGAGACGGAGCTCTTCGTCGACCGCATCGTGCGCGACGACCGCGGCATGGTCGAGCTGCTGACCGCCGACTACACGTTCCTGAACGAGCGGTTGGCCGAGCACTACGGCATCCCGGGCGTGACCGGCAGCCACTTCCGGCGCGTCGATCTGCCTGCCGACGGGAACCGGCGCGGCATCCTGGGGCACGGCAGCATCCTGACCCTGACGTCGCATGCCATCCGGACCTCGCCGGTGCTGCGCGGCAAGTGGATCCTGGACAACCTGCTGGGGACGCCGCCGCCGGATCCGCCGCCGAACATCCCGGCCCTCAACGATCAGAAGACCCAGGCGAAGCGGCCGACCTTGCGCGCGCGCATGGAGGCCCACCGCAACAACCCGGCCTGCTCGGCCTGCCACTCGATGATCGACCCGACCGGGTTCGCGCTGGAGAACTTCGACGCCATCGGCCGCTGGCGCGTCGTCGACGAGTCGTTCAACGCGATCGATCCGTCCGGCGTGCTGCCCGACGGCCGGGCCTTCGCCGACGTCGCCGGGATGCGCCGGGCGCTCGCCGCCAACGCCGAGCAGTTCGTCACCACCGTGACCGAGAAGCTGATGACCTATGCCCTTGGCCGCGGGCTCGGGGCCTACGACATGCCGACGCTGCGCCGTATCGTGCGAGAAGCGGCGGCGGAAGACTACCGGTTCCAGACCGTCATTCTCGGCATCGTCAAGAGTGACCCGTTCCTGATGAGGAGAGCGCAGTCATGATCGTCACCCAGAAATCGCTGTCTCGCCGGACCGTGCTGCGTGGCCTCGGCGCCACCGTCGCCCTGCCGCTGCTCGACGCCATGGTGCCGGCGCTTTCGGCTGCCGCCCGGTCGGTGACGGCGCCGGTCCCGCGTTTGGCGTTCTTCTACGTGCCGAACGGGATGCTGCCGCGCAACTTCCATCCGCAGGGGAACGGCGGGTCCGACTTCGATCTGACCCCGGTGCTGGGTCCGCTCACGCCTTACCGCGATCGCATGACGGTGGTGACCGGTCTGAGCAACTCCGGCGTCGTGAGTCCCAACGAGGGGGGCGGAGTCCACACGCGCGCGCACGGCGGCTGGCTCAACGGCATCCTGCCGAAGCGCACCGAAGGGGCGGACATCCGCGCCGGCAAGACCATCGACCAGTACGCCGCGGACAAGCTGGGGGCGGACACGGCGCTGCGCTCGCTGGAGCTGACCACCGAGTCGAACTACCAGGTCGGCAACTGCGAGAACGGGTATAGCTGCGCCTACCGCAACTCCACCTCCTGGCTCACGCCGACGACCCCGCTGCCCCACGAGCGCGACCCGCGCGTCGTCTTCCAGCGCCTGTTCGGCGACGGCGGCAGCGTCGAGGCGCGCCTCGCGCAGATGAAGACCGACCGCAGCATCCTCGACTCGGTGACCGACAGCATCCATCGCCTGGAGCGGAAGGTGGGCGTTCAGGACCGGGCCGCCGTCGACGAGTACCTGCAGTCGATCCGCGCCATCGAACGGCGTATCCAGCGCACCGAGGAGACCAACACCACGACGCCGCTGCCCGCCGTCGACCAGCCGGCCGGCGTCCCCGACGACTACGAGGAGCACGTCGGGCTGCTGCAGGACATGCTGGTGCTGGCCTTCCAGGCCGACATCACCCGCGTGAGCTGCATGCAGATGGCGCGCGAGACCAGCGGGCGCACCTATCCGAACATCGGCGTGCCGGAGGCGCACCACACGGTGTCGCACCACCAGCAGGACCCGCACAACATCGCCCAGTACACGAAGATCAGCCAGTACCAGATGAGCCTCTTCGCCAAGCTGGTCGACAAGATGAAGAGCACCCCGGACGGCGACGGCACGCTGCTCGACCACGCCATCCTGCTGCAGGGCGCCGGCATGGGCGACGGCGACCAGCACACGCCGTACAACCTGCCGATCACCCTGATGGGCGGCGGCTGCGGCCAGCTCGCCGGCAACCGGCACCTCGTCTACGAGATGCACACCCCGTTCATGAACCTCGGGCTGACCCTGCTCGAGAAGGTGGGCGTGAAGGTCGACAAGATCTCCGACAGCACCGGGCCGCTGACGGGGGTGTAGGGGACAGTCCCGGCCAATCTCGTGTCGTGCGCCTCCGGCTCTACCCCGGGGGCGTGCGGCACGGCGCCAACTCCGGCCTGTTCCGGCCGCGTTCGGGCGGGGCTCAGGCCGGATCGTACAGGCAGGCGTCCAGGAGGCTCAGCGCCTCGTCGAGCACTGGGCGGGGTGCTTTCTCCACGAACGCGACGTTGCGGCTGCGGTAGTCCACCGTCCTGATCTGTTCGACCATGACGTAACCCGTCAGGGACGAGTCGGCCGGCACGGCAGCGTGAAAGGGCACTCTCCTGTACCCGTTGGTCAACGGGCAGACCATGGCCAGTCCGGTGTGGCGGTTGAACAGGGTGTTGCTGACCACCAGCGCGGGACGACGGCCTCGTTGTTCGCGGCCTGACTGCGGATCGAACGTCACCACCACGAAGTCCCCTTTCTCGGGGACGTAGCGGGGCACGGGCTACCACACTTCCCGGCCGACGGGAGGACCCCAGTCCTCTTCCGCGACGCGGTAATCGTCCGGCATGTCGGCAACCAGCGCCCGCAGATCATGTCGTCCGCGCACGGTGGCCGCCGGTTCGACGACGAGGCGCCGGTCGCGGATCGAGATGCGGACCTGATCGCCCACATGGATGCCGACTTCCTCGAGCAGGGATTTCGCAATGCGGAGCCCCTGACTGTTTCCCCACTTCTGCACCCTGGTGACCATCGTTCCCCCAGCGGCCGCGAACGTATACCCAAAGTATAGCCGAACATCAAGCGGGCTCGACGTCGAAGGCGGTGACGTCGCGCGTCTCTGCGCCGATCTCGACGCCGATGAGGTGGACCGTACGGCCCGGCGCGCGGTACTTGTCCGCGTAGCGGCGCGCCTTCAACTGTGCCAGCGCCGCACTATCGTTTCCAGGATTCCCGATCGAGCTCCCCGACGGAGAGCTCCCCGCCGTCTGCTCGGCCACCTTGAACTCGAACAGGAACGCCTTGTCGCCGAGCACCACCGCCATGTCCAGCCGTCCGCGGCTGGTGGCCTCTTCTGCCGTCACGCCGTCCATCGATGCCTGGAACCAGGCGTAGAAGACGCTCGACCAGTAGCCCTCGTAGCGGGCGATGTCGTTCCGGCGGTGCCAGTCGTGCGGGATGCCGGCCAGGAACTTCCGGAACAGCTCCTCCAGCCCGACCCAGTCCTCCGCCGCCAGCAGGCGCCGGAGCACCATGCCGCTCGCTGAACGCCAGTTCGGCGCCAGGGCGTCGAGCAGGCCCCGGTTCAGTCCCCGCCGTACCTCACGGTTCGGGTACCCGAGGCGGTATTGGATATACCCGTCCAGGTTCTCCTCGGCTGCGATCGTCAGGTAACCGGTCTGGAACAGCAACGCCTCGGTCGCCACCGTGTCCACGTCGAAAGCCGACAGCAGGCCGTCGTCGGCGTTCAGGCTCTCGAGGTCGGGGCCCGAGAAGCCGCGGCGCAGCAGCGTGTCGACGAGGAAACGCGGCGTCGCGGTCTCGAACCAGTGGGCCTTGAACTCGCGGCTCGCGAACAGGTGGAGGATGGCCCAGGGGTTGTAGACGCGCTCTCTTCCCCGCCAGTTGTAGCCGTTGTACCAGGCCCGGATCTGGTCGCGGTCGAGGCCGGGGAGCTCCGGCGCGAATACGGTGTCGAGGTCGTCCTCCGTGTAGCCGCAGATGGTGGCGTAGTAGGGACTCAGGGTGAGGTCGGTGACGAAGTTCAGGTCGGAGAACAGGCTGACCTTGCTGAACTTGCTCACCCCGGTGATGAAGGTGAGCTCGACGTGGGCGTCGCAGTCCTTGATGGTGCCGTACAGGCCGCGCAGGTCGTCTCGGTTGGCCATCGCCTGCGCGTTGGCGGAGGGTGTTCCCACCCGCTCATCGGCGACAGGTTCCGTCTGGTTCCTCGCGTCGAGTATCGGCTTGTCGTACTCGTCCACGAGGACGACGACGCGCTCGCCCGTCCGTTCGTGCAGCGCTTCGATCAACCGGCGGAAGCGCACGGGAGGGTTGCCACAGCCCGAATCGACGCCGGCCCGACGTCCGGCGTCCTCGATCTGCGCCGTTGCGCTCTCTGCGAGCTCGCCCGGCCGTTTGAAGTTGCCGCCGGCGAAGCTCAGGCGTACGACAGGATGGCGTTTCGACCAGTCCCACGCGTCGTGGATGGCCAGGCCTCGGAAGAGCGGCTCGCTGCCCTCGTACAGCTCCTTCAGCGTGTCCACGAACAGGCTCTTACCGAATCGGCGGGGGCGCGACAGGAAATAGTGCTTGCCGGAACCGCCCGCAATTCGCCGAGCGTGGGCGGTCTTGTCGACGTAGTAGTAGCCCTCCTCGCGGATCTGACTGAAGGTCTGGATGCCGACGGGAAGCTTCCGCTTCTCCATGCAGGGATTCTATTCGTCTTCCCCCGGCGGGCTGTCTACCGTGCTAGGATGGCGCACGCAAAAAGAGGATTGTGCTCGCCTTCGGTGACGAGGTGGTTGTCATGCACGTCGATGGAAAGAGACCGCGTACGCTGGCGTCGTTGGTGGCCGTGATCGCGCTCGTGGCGGGGCTGGCCGTCGCGGACGGCGTGGAAGCGGCCGCGCGGCGGGACGCGCCGCTGCTCGCCGCGGTCAAGGCGGCCGACATCGAAACGGTGCGTTCCCTGGTCGACCAGGGCGTCGACGTGAACCAGACTGCGCCGGACGGCGCCACCGCGCTGCACTGGGCGGTGCACAGGAACGACGCCGGCCTGGTGGATCTGCTGCTCGAAGCCGGGGCCGACGTGTCGGCGAAGAACCGCTACGGCGTGCAGCCGATCTCGCTAGGGGCCGAGAACGGCAACGCGGATATCCTCGAGGTGCTGCTTGAAGCCGGGGCGAATCCGAACGCCGCGCTGCCGGAGGGCGAGACGGTCCTGATGACCGCCGCGCGCACCGGTAACGCCGCCGCGATTCGGGTGCTGCTGGTGCGCGGCGCCGACCCGAACCTGCGCGACAGCTTCCGGGGCCAGACCGCGCTGATGTGGGCTGCCGCCCGCAACAACGCCGACGCCGTGCACGCGCTCGCCGAGCTGGGCGCCGACGTCGATGCGAAGACCGAGACGGCCGTGCGGCCGCCGAACGGCAACCGCCTGTTCTACGCGTCCCCGCCTACCGGCTTTACCGCGCTGCTGTTCGCCGCCCGCAGCGGGCACATCGACGCGGTGCAGGTGCTGCTGGCGGCCGGCGCCGACGTCAACGACACGCTGTCGGACGGGCAGAGCGCGCTGGTCGTCGCGGTGGCCAACGCCAACTGGGAGCTGGCCGACTACCTGCTCGACCGCGGCGCCGACCCGAACCTGGCCGGGGCCGGCTGGAACGCGCTGCACCAACTCGTGCGCACGCGCCGGATGAACACCGGCTTCGGGTTTCCGGGACCCATCCCCAGTGGCAGCATCGACAGCATCGACGTGCTGAGGAAGATGATCACGGTTGGCGGCGACGTCAACGCGCGGATGACCACCAACGGCATGAAGGACGGCCAGCGCAACCGCCTCAACCGGCTGGGCGCCACCCCCTTCTTCCTGGCCGCCAAGGTGACCGACACCGAGGCGATGCGGGTGCTGCTGGACGCGGGCGCCGACGCGACGATACCGAGCGCCGACGGAACGACGCCGCTCATGGTCGCATCCGGGGTCGCCATCTGGAACCCGGGAGAGGACGGCGGGTCGCTGCCGGGCCAGGAGGACGAGGTCCTGGAGGCCGTCAGGCTGTGCCTCGAGCACGGCAACGATATCAACGCCGCCAACTACCGCGGCATGACCGCCCTGCACGGCGCCGCCTTCCGCGGCGCGAACAACGTCGCCGAGTACCTCGTGGCGCAGGGCTCCGACCTGGACGCCCGCACCGAGCGCGGCTACTCGCCGCTCGCCATCGCCGACGGCTTCAGCTACTCGGACTTCTACAAGGCCCAGAAGCATACCGCGGCGCTGCTCCGCCAGCTCATGGAGGAGCGCGGGATCCCGACCGACGGTGAGGGTCACACCATCCCCGGCACCCTCTGCTTCGACTGCCTGCAGACCCGCCGCGACCAGATCGAGGACCGCGTCGCGTGGGAGGCGGAGCTGGAGGCGGAGTTCAGGGCGCGGCTCGGGGTGACGAAGTAGGACCACTACACGCACGGTGTTGCCCTTGCCAGCGCACGCCACGACCCCACGCTCCACGGGGACGTAGCAGAGGACAACGATTGGTCACCCGGAACTGCGTTCGTCCCGTAGCGCCTCCAGCTCGGCGATCGCTTCGAAGTCCTTGACACGGCCGGCCGATCGCTTGAGATGAATCAGGCGGTCGAGCGTCACGCAGCGGCACGTGACGCCGAATGCGGTCACCTCGTCGGTATCCGGGAGAAGTCTCTCGTAAGTGCCGCCCCCGGCGATCTCCCCGAGCAGGTCGATCGCGCCGACCGTCGTCGTCAGCGTGAAGTTGAGCCCGCGGTTCAGGGTTTCGACGTCCCACTGGAAGGGGAGCCCGGCAGGGGCGCCGCGTAGCCCGGGCGCATACGGTGCCAGCGCGCTCACGAGGCGAGCCAGGTTGTCGGGCGTGCGCTGATAGACGACGTCGACGTCCAGGGTCAGCCTGGCCGATCCGTGCACGGTAGCGGCGGCCCCGCCGACGAGGATGTACGCGACGTCGTGGTCGTCGAGGACGTGGAGAAGGGTGGAGAAGTCGGTCACGATGCGCGCCGCGCGGCCCGTCCGGCCCGCTGCAGCTCTTCCGCGAACCGCTGGAGCTCCATCAACTGGCGCAGCCGGTCCTCGACGCTGAGCTTCAGGTTCTCGCGCAGCAAGGTCCGGTCGATGTCCTTCTTGTAGACCTCGATGACCGGATCGACGACGGGCCGGGGACCTTGCGCCACCGGGACAGTCTACATCTGTCGCCCGTGTCCGGGCGGTGGCCGCGCAGAGGCCGCCGGGAGGCAAGATAGCGACTCCGCGCTCGGAAGAGAACTCGACCGGGCTTCATGCCCAGAGTTGCGAAACGGGCAGCGCGAACAGGTTGCGCCCGAACGGAACGACGGTCGTCCCGGTGCAGAGAACCACCCCGCGCACGAACCGGTCCCCCGTCATCCGAGCCAACGTTTCCAGCCCGCGGAAGTCCTGTTGCCGCACGGACGCAGCGCTCTTCACTTCCACGCCCACGAGACGGCCAGCGCGATCTTCGAGGACCAGGTCGACCTCGGATCCGCTCTCGGTGCGGAAATGGAACAGCCGGCAGCGGGGTTTCGACCAGCCGAGCTGCTTGATCAGCTCCATCACCACGAAGTTTTCGAGGACGTGTCCCAGCAGCGTGCGGTTGCGCCGGAGCCGATTCGCGTCGGCTTCAACCAGGTGCGTGAGCAGCCCCGTGTCGGCCAACAGCAGCTTGGGGGCTTTCGCGAGACGCTTCCCGAGATTCGAGAACCAGGCCGGCAGCAGCCGCACGAGGAACGTCATCTCCATCAGCGTCATATAGCGCTTCAGGGTCGTCTGCGGGATGCCCAGCGTCCTGGCCAGATCCGCGAAGTTGAGCAGTTCGCCGGCGCGCGACGCGAGCAGGGCGAGCAGCCGCGGGAGTTCCGACAGCCTCTCGATGTTGGCCAGTTCGCGCACGTCGCGCTGCAGGAGGGCGTCGACATAGGAGTCGAACCACGCCTGCCGCCGGGCGTGGCTCCTGCGGGTCTGGATCTCGGGATAGCCGCCCGTGCACACCCGGTCGACCAGGGACTTCTCCGTGTTTGGCACCGTGTCGGGCGTTGCCAGTCTCTCCGCGAAGACGCGGTCGACGAACGTCTCGCGAACGTTCGCCAACTCGCCCTGCGAAAAAGGCCATAGCGTGTGCAGCTCCATGCGACCGGCGAGTGAGTCGGAGAGCGCCGGCAACGACATGACGCTGGCCGAGCCGGTCAGCAGGAACTGTCCTGGGCGACGGTCGGAATCGACGGCGGCCTTGATGGCAAGCGCCAGGGCGGGCGCCCGCTGGACCTCGTCGATGACGACGGGCCGCTCGAGTCCCACGACGAAACCCTCGGGGTCGTTCAGTGCCGCGGCGCGGGCGGCGGCGGTGTCGAGCGTCAGGTACTGTGCCGGATGCTGCCGTTCGGCGACGGCGCGCACCAAGGTGCTCTTGCCGGTCTGCCGCGCACCCTGCAGGTACACGGCGGGCGTGTCGTGCAGTGCATCCAGCAGAGCGTCAGTCGCATGTCGGCCGCGCATGCGACTGGGATGTTATTTGCTGTGTGGCTGGAAATCAACCATCCAGTGGACGATTTCCAGCCACGCAATGGCGAATTTCCGGCTAGCTGCTATTGCCCGGCGCTCGTCTCCGCCGGCACGTTGCCGTGCGGCTTCAGCGCCGCCACGCCCGGTCCGGACGGGCCGCGCAGGGTGAACCACAGCGTCCCTTCCGCGTCGCGGTCGAGCTTCGGCGTATGCGCCCGCAACTCCGGAAACGGGAAGTAGGTGAACTCGTTGGTCTGCTGGTCGAAGCGGACCAGCGAGTTGTAGATGCCGTTCTCGACCCAGAGGTTGTCGTCGGCGTCCGGCCACACGTCGTAGGGGTTGCCGTCCTTGAGCGGAAGCACGTACTCGGTGACGGCCGACGTGACCGGGTCGATCTTCGAGATCGCGTTGCCGAAGTAGTGGGCCGCCCAGATCTTGCCGTCCGAATCGATGGCGGGGCGTCGCGCCGGATTGGCCAGCGGGTACGATCGCCATGCGGCTGTTTCCTGGTTGTACATGAAGATGGCCGGCGTGTGCAGGCCGACCGCCCAGACCCGGTCCTGCCGGTCGACGACGATGCCGTAGCCGCTGAACCCGGAAAGCGGCTCCCACTCGGTGAAGTCCTCGGCATCGAGGTCGAAGCGGCCGATGCGGCCGGCCGAGGCGAAGTAGGTGTACCAGAAGCTGCCGCGGGAATCGACCCAGACGCTGTGCGGGCCGGCGCCCTTGGTCGGCATGGCGTAGCGCTTCATCTCGCCGGTGGCCGGGTCCAGCTCGCCGAAGTGGTCCCCGGTCAGCTCGACCCAGTAGACGCGGCCGCGGTACTCGACGATGCCGTGCGGCGTGACGTTGATGTTCTCCTCGTTCTCGATCCACAGCTCGTCGGTGCGGGTCTCGAAGTCCGGATCCCGGCTGTCCATGCGGATGATCGAGTTCGAGCCGTTCCCCGATACCCAGATGACCCCCGGCTCGGCGCGGCTCGCGAAGACGCTGTGGATGCTGCCGCGCGGCGGCGCGCCGTTCGAGAGCAGCCGTTGCGGCCCGCGCTTCAGCTCGTACTCGATGTAGACCGCCTCGGAGAGCGCCTGCTCGTCGCGGACCAGCGGGTCGAGCTCGAGATCGCGCGGCGTCGACCCCGGCCCGAAGATGTCGGTCAGGTACTGGATGATCAACTCCTTCTCCTCGACCGACACCAGGTCGTGCGTTATCTGCGGCACGCCCGGCGCCATGTTTGCGACACGGCCGTCGATGTCGAACATCCGGTCGACCGCGCGGCGCCAACCCCGCTCGTTGCGCGGCCCGCGGCGGTGGAAGCCGGCCGGGCCGTGGCAGCCGAAGCAGGAGCGCAGCATGACGTCGCGGGCCGGGTGGGGCGGATACAGCGTGTCGAAGTCGACGACCTCCGCCGCGCGGCCGTCCGCCGCCCCGCCGCCGTAGTTCCGCTGGGCCGACGCGCCGCGCGCCGCCGCGCCCTGCTCGGGTCCGGCGCCGAGCGCCGCCAGCGCGATGTCGACCGTCGTCGTCGCGCCCGCGCTCACCTCTACCGTCGCGGTCGGCGATTCGAACGCCTCCTCGATTACGCTGACGTCGTAGGTGCTCGGCGGCAGGTTGAAGATCCGGTAGCGGCCGTCCTGCGTGTAGACCGTGTAGGCGATGCGGTGGACGGTGTCGTGCGCCTTGACGCGCAGGGCGCGCACCTCGCCCTGGTCGGCCGTCACGCTACCGGCAATTACGCCGGTTGCGCCGGCTTCCTGGGCCAGTGCGAGGCCGCCGGGCAGCGTGCCCGCACCGACGAGCAGGGTTGCCGCTATCGTCAACGCCACCAAGCCGTTTCGATGCCGAGCCGTCACCTCGATGCGCATGGGACCTCCCCCTTGGGCCGCGTGTCAGTGAGGGGCAGCGTCGCCCGACAATCGTCGCCTGCGGCTCCGATTGCCGCCCAACCGGGCCTGACTGGGAGTCTACGCCATTCTATGGCGCAGACTCCCCGTGCACATCGGCGCGATGCTCAAGGGGGAGCGGCAGGACTGCGGTCGGTCGAGCAGCGCGGGAAGCTGTGCCAGAATGGGAAGCACCCCATATCGTGGGGTCGAACGCGCCGGAGAGCGGACCGTGAAGGAACAACGAAGCTTCGAAGACAGAGCTCGGGAGAGAGCCTCGGGAGCGTACGAGGAGCTGCTCCCGCCGGAGCGGCTGTCGGATGAGGAAATCGACGCGGAAACGGTTCGCAACGTCTGCGTGGGAGGGACGACCGCACCCGGAGACGCCGGGAGCCCGACGGTCGCCGTACGCCTGTGTCGGGCGACCGCGGGGTGGAAGAAGCCGGCGAGCGCGGTCGAGTTCCAGAGGGCCCTGGCGGCCAGGCGACCGACGCGGCGCGAGGAGAACATTCTGGACGCCTGGGCGACCGAAGCCACACCGGTGGAGCTGTTCCGGGCCTGGGCGGAACGGGCCTACACGCCCCGCACGCTGGCGGCGGCCCTGCGCAGGGCCGGCCTGAAGAAGTGCAAGGCGGCAAGATTCCTCAACAATTTCGCGGTGTGAACACCGGGAATGAGAGACGGGGAGTGGCGGAGGAACTGCGCCTGCCGGCCCGCGCCGGGGCGCTGTGGGCCGAGACGCGCGAGATCACACGCCGCGCGATCGGCGAGCTGACCGGCGACGAAGGAGCGTACGCCATCGGCGGCGGGACCATCCTGGCCGCGCGATGGGAGCACCGCGAGAGCACGGACATCGACATCACAGTGGCCGAAGAGGCCGAGCCCTCCATCCTGATGGGCGCCGGGTCCAGCGAGTTCAGGCGGGGGGTCGCCGCGCTGGGCGGCGGATTGGCGACGAGAGCGGACGGCAAGCTCCTCACCGCCGTCTGGCCCGTGCAGAAGCTGGACATCTGGGCGACGACGCCGAAGCCCGGCACGGGCGCCGGACCGGCCGTGGTGGACGGTAAGCCGGAAACCGTGCTGTCGACGACGCAGATCCTGCGAGGAAAAGTTTCAGGCTTCATACTACGCGCCTTCCTGTACTTGAGATACAAGCTTTGGGTGCTGCCGCCGGTCGCGTAACCGTTTCCCCGGCTGGGCGACGGGCAGCGGTCCGGTGGGCGGTTCGAAGAGTATCGTGCCCTTGTCGTCGGCGCGCACGGCGCGCAGCACGCCTTGGTGCGCGAAGCGCTTGGCGGTGGCCGGATGCACGTCGAGCAGCTCGGCCATCTGCGGTACGGTCAGCCAGTGCGCCGCGATCAGGTGCTCGGCGTAACTGTTGATGTCGTACGCCTCGCGCAGCATGCGGACGCGCCGGCGGCTGAATGGCAATCCGGTCCCGGTTCGGAGACGCTGTCCGTTGAGGGTGTCGGCGATCTGCGCGTCGGTCTGTTCGGTGGCCAGCGCGCGGACCTGCTCGACGACCGCGGCGGGAGTACGTCGCAGGTCCGGCGCCGTGAGCGGCAGTGGGCACTCGATCCGGCGGGTCGCGCCGCCCCGCCAGCGGATGGACACTCGGACTACATCGTCGCGCAGCAGGGTGACATCCTCGATCAGCAGCCGCAGCATCCGCTTGCGGTCTCGCGCCGGAGTGCGTGGGTCATTCCAGACGCGCGGCAGGTCGGCGACCAATGCCGCCACCCGCTCCTTCATCTCGGGAGTGACCGGCGGCGTCCGGGTCTTGTCCGCACCGGCGTACGCCTCTTCGGCCGCGGCCAACCGCTGCAGCGCCTCGTTCCAGTGCCGTTCCAGGTTGTCGGCCACGAGCCGATTCTCGGGCCGCACGAGCAGGAACTGCCGCTGCGCCAACTCGGCGTCCTCTCGCAGCCGGGCAATCTGCGCCCGCTTGGCGCGGTCGACCTCGGCGGCCCGGGACCGCAGCTCCTCGAACACCTCGACGGCGACGTCGATCGACGCGGGGGTGACGGTCTCGAGCACCAGCTCGCTGACCGCGCGGTCGATCGCCGCGCCCGGCAGGCTCTGGCACACTGGCTCCGCCCGTTGAATCCCCCGGCGTTGACAGCGATAGAGCGGTTCCGGGTGACCGCGAGACACGATGTAGCGGACCGTCATGCGGCGGCCGCACCGACCGCAGATGACGAGCCCCTGCAGCAGGGCCACGCCCTCGCGCGGCGCACTGCGCCGACGGTCTGCGCCGAGGCTCTGGGCGCTGGCGTGCAACGCCTCCTGATTCGCCTCGAATTGCTCCCAGGTGATGTAGCCGGGGTGCGCGTCAGGCAAGAAGACCTTCCACTCCTCGCGGGGAAGTCGCCGATACCTCGTCTGCCCGGCGAGGCGGAGCTTGCGCTGCCGGGTCCGGCCATAGACGTACGCGCCCGCGTAGCGCGGATTGTGCAGGATGGAGAGCACACGGTCATGCTCCAACTCGCCGAAGACCAGCGCCCCGGGACGGGGTCCCTTGTGGACCCGCCGCGGCCACGCGATCTGCTGCTGCTGGAAGTAGCGCACCACTGCGCCAGCCGAGCCGGTGCGGTCGAAGGTCTCGAAGACGAGGCGGACGGCGCCCTGCACCTGTTCGTCGGGGTCGAGCATGAGCTTGCCGCCGGCGTCGTAGACCATGCCCAGCGGGGCCCGCATCCACAGCTCGCCGCGGCGCGCCTTGTTCAGTTGTCCGCCGATCAGGCGCGCGCGCAGCACATGCAGTTCCGCCTCCGAAACGGTGCCTTTGAGTCCGAGCAGCAACCGATCGTTGAAGTGGGCCGGGTCGTAGAGCCCGTCTTCGTCGAGAATGAGCGTCTCGCTCAGCGCGCAGATCTCCAGCAGGCGATGCCAGTCGCTCGAGTTGCGGGCGAGCCGCGAGACCTCCAGCCCCATGACCAGGCCGACGCGACCGAGGCCGACGTCGGCGACGATGCGTTGGAACCCGGTCCGCTCGGCCGCCGACGCGCCCGACAGACCGAGGTCGTCATCGATGACCACGATCCGCTCGGCGGCCCAGCCCAGCGCCAGGGCCCGCCGCTTCAGGGCGTACTGCCGAGCAGTGCTCTCCTGATGGTCCTGCACCTGCTGCAGCGACGATTGCCGCACGTAGAGAAAGGCGAGGCGCCGAAGATGGTCCGCCGTGACCGTGGTGGATTGACTCATGGGGAAACGCCCTCCGCAATGCGGCTGAGCACCAGGCTCGCCAACACACGCGCCATCTCGGAACGGACGGGCGGCGCCAGGTCGAGGTCGCCGCTTTCGGCCGGCGGCGGCTCGACCGGCGGCAGGCAGAGGGTCGCGACGGCCTTCAGCCACGCCGGCATGCCGCGGCTCATTAACAGCGCCACCCCATAGCCCCGGCGGGAGAACGCGACATCGGTGGCGGCGTCCTGCCGCGCGACCTCGTACTGCCGGCGCACCTGCTCGGCGTCGACGCTTGACGCGGTCATCGGGTCGTCTGGGGGCGCGGTTTTTTTTTGCGCCGCGCCACCGCCCGGTCGAGCGAGCGGGCGTGAACCGAGATGCCGAAGCGCCGCGCCACGGCCGCCGTCAGCGGCTCGTCCGGCCGCACGTCTTCGCCCGCCCGCCAGCGCTCGACGTAGTCGACAACCGCGTCGGTGCACTTGTGGGCCCCCTTCGGTCCGGGACGCTTGGGCACCAGTCCGGGGATCCCGTGCGCCTCGAACGCGGCTGCGGTCAGGTAGAACGTCTGGCGGCTGACCCCGAAGCGCGCGACGACCTCGGTCACCGGTCGTCCATCGACCTGGTGGCGGCGCAGCATCTCGTACTTGACCTGCACGCGGTCGCGCGGGTCGAAGAACGGATGGCTCACAAAGGCGTCGTCGCGGACGGCCTCGGGGTGCGGATGCAGGGCTCCTGCGTCGCGCAGGGCCCGCGTCTTGGCGTCGGGCGGCAGCTTGGGAGGACGGCGCATCATCGTGTATGTCACATAGATTATGACCCGTCACCCGGACGGCGTCAAGGAGAATCCGATCTGGAACCCAGACACAGCACCGCTTTATGTGCAGACTTTTGCCACACGCCCGCGCCGATGACGTTCTGTTGCCCACTCCTGGTGGATGAAATCCACGTGACATCACGGACGAAATCTCCGTGACGCCCCGGCCGCTCATGTCCGGACCCTCTCGCTCACCATTTCGGCGAGCCGCAGCAAGTCCTCAAGTCGAAATGGCGCACGCCCGCGCCCCGCCACCACCGCGGGGTCCGGTGTCGCAAAGTCCGTCCAGCCAACGGGAATCGACCAGACCGTGCCGTCCGGCTGTTGCACCGTTACCCAGTCTTCTCCCCACAGGGACTTCGACACCACGAACGGGAAGCGGTCGCCCCGGAGCGGATGGAACGGGTGGGTGATCCGAATCTGTGGTGCTTCAACAGCACCAGGAGCATTCTGCAGCTTTGAAGAACTCGAACGCGGAGAGGACGGTCTGGTTCGAGACGTATTCGACGTGGTGACGGCGGCCCGGCAGGATCGCAAGAGGCTGATCGCGGCCGTCAATGCCGCCGGCCGGGAGTGGGCCATGGCGGTCGCCGGCATCTGGCGGGCGGCGACACGAGAGATCGGAAGGCGCGCCGAGACGATCGAGACGACCGAGCCGGTGGCGAAGCCCGGAACGCTGGGTGTCGATGGCGCAGCCGCTATTGAACGGGCCGTCTTCAAGGAGCTGGAAATCGGAGCGGAAACGAACCGAATCGTCGTGCGCGGAACGACGGGGTTTGGCGGCGAAGACCCGATCGCGCTCTCCGGAGACGGTACGGAGGCATTCGAGAGTCTCGGGCTCAACGGATACCTTCGGCGCCAGAGACCCAACGGACAGACGATTCTGAAGCGTGCAAGAGAAACATGCGGGAGGGTCGAGACCTACACGCCCGTATACGTCGAGAGAGACGGCCGTATAGCGCAATGGCTGGATGGCGGGTGACGATTGCCGCAGGCGCCGGAACTTGACTGGATAGGCCGAAACGCCGAGCCGGCGAGGCGTTTCGGGGCGCTACGGCCAGAGCATCCGCCAGGCGGTGAAGTACTCGGCTTCTCCCCAGGTGATGCGGAGCATCCCGGACGGAACGGCTTCTTCTTCCGCCGGCAAATCCGGTTCCAACGTGACCGCCAGGCTGCGGACCGTTCCTTCCAGCGACCGGCGATCGATGGGCGTTCTGCCGAAGTCGAACGAGGGATCGTAGTCCGTGCCCCACTGCCGGGTCTGGCGGCTGACGATCAGCTCGCCGCCGTTCTCGCGCGGGAGCATGAACAGCGTGAACTCCCCGCGCGGCACGTCGAGCTCGCCGAAGCGGACGTCGAAGTCGAGGGTCAGGCGCGTGGCCCAGTTCGCGCCCAGACGCCACACCTCGCCGTACGGCACGAGCCCGCCGAAGATCTCCCGGCCCCGCGCGTGCGGCTGGCCGTAGTCGATGGTGATGCGGGACGGGCCCGAGTGGGACGGGGTGTAGGTGAACCACCCGCCGTCGCGCAGCACGCGGCCGTCGAACGTCACGCTCGTCGTCACCCGGCCGCTGGGGGCCACCTTGGGGACAGGTTGCACGCCACGATCCTGGGCGGCGAGCGGTGCCGTGACCGGGAGGAGGGCGAGCAGGAATGCGGCCAGGTTGGCGGGTCCGGCACGGAGGCTGAGGATACGCATATCGGCTTCATTCTATGGCCGGCCCAGCCTGGGGTGCGGGTGTAAGATGGCGGCCATGGGGCGTAGGGTCGTACTGTGCTTGGCCGTGGCGTTCGGCGTGGCCGGGTCCCTTGGAACCCACGCGACCGGACCGCGTGCGGAGGCCGCCGCTCGGAACCGGACGCCACCAGGACAGCAGGCCGTCTCCGGGGCAACGTCCCCACGCGCGCTGCTCGATCGCTACTGCGTCACCTGCCACAACGAGCGGCTGCGCACGGGCGGGCTCGCGCTCGATGCGCTCGACGTGTCCCGCGTCGGCGACGCGCCGGCGATATGGGAGCAGGTCGTCCTGAAGCTGCGCGGCGGCATGATGCCCCCGGCCGGTCGCCCGCGCCCGGACCCGCAGACCTACGACGGCTTGCGGGTATGGCTCGAGGACGAGTTGGACCGCGCCGCCGCGTCCGGCGTCGAGCCGGGCCGCGTGCCTACGCACCGCCTGAACCGTGCCGAGTACGCGAACGCCGTGCGTGATCTTCTGGCGCTCGAGGTCGACGCTGCGGCCCTGCTGCCGGCCGACGACACGGGCCACGGCTTCGACAACCTCGCGGGCACGCTGGCGCTCTCGCCCGTGCTGATGGAGCGTTACCTGTCGGCGGCGCGGCGCATCAGCCGACTCGCGGTCGGCGATGTGACGATAGGGCCGGGATTTACGTCGCAGGTCTACGGCGTCCCGATCACGATGACCCAGAACGACCGGATGAGCGAGGACCTGCCGTTCGGGTCCCGCGCCGGTCTCGCGGTCCGCCACCGTTTTCCGCTCGACGGCGAGTACCTCGTCACGATCCGGCTGAAGCGCAGCGTCTACGAGTACATCGTCAATCTCGACGAGGTGCACGATCTCGATCTGCGGATCGACGGCCGGCGGGTCGCGCGGTTCACGGTTGGCGGCGCGG
This sequence comes from Vicinamibacterales bacterium, assembly GCA_964291605.2. Taxonomy (GTDB): domain Bacteria; phylum Acidobacteriota; class Vicinamibacteria; order Vicinamibacterales; family UBA8438; genus WTFV01. Next base: position 1,178,886 of record OZ219745.1, read on the forward strand.
CGCCGGGAAAGCCGGCGCCGGTCACCTTCTCGGGGACCTTCGTGGCCGCCGGCGAATCGGAGTTTCCGAGCCAGGACTGGGACGACTACCGCACCGGGGCCGACGCGGATCTGGCGGTGCGCGTGCCGGTGCGCGCCGGCACGCGGGTGGTCGGGGTGTCGTTCGTCGGCAAGTCGTGGGAGCAGGAGGGCGTGCTGCAGCCGCCGCTGCGCGAGTACGGCGCCACCGTCACCGAGACCACCGACACGTCGCCGCGACCGGAGGGACCGGGCGTGGAGAGCGTCGCCATCGACGGGCCGTACGCCACCGCCGGACCGGGGGAGACCGCGAGCCGTGCCCGCATCTTCGCCTGCCGCCCCGGCGGTCCCGGCCCTGGCGGTGGTCCCGGCGCCGGTCCCGAACTCGGGCGGGGGCCGGTGGCAGATCCCGCCGGCGGGACGGGGTCGGCCGTCAGCACGGAGGGCCTCGCTCGTGGCGCGGGGCGCGGCGGGCAGAGCGTTCGCCCGGAGGAAGACGCCTGCGCCCGGGAGATCCTGGCCACCCTGGCCCGCCGGGCTTGGCGCCGCCCGGTCGACGATGGCGACATCGCTCCGCTGCTCGCGTTCTACCGGACGGGCCGGGAGGCGGACGGTTTCGAGGCCGGCATCCGGATGGCGCTCGAGCGCCTCCTGATCGATCCGGAGTTTCTGTTCCGCATCGAGCGCGATCCGCGGGGCATCGCGCCGGGCGCCCCGTACCAGCTTGCGGACCTGGAGCTCGCCTCTCGGCTGTCGTTCTTTCTGTGGAGCAGCATCCCGGACGACGAACTCCTGGACGCAGCCGCCCGCGGCCGCCTGTCCGATCCGGCCGAACGCGAACGGCAGGTGCGGCGCATGCTCGCCGACTCGAGGTCGCTCGCGCTCGTGGACAATTTCGCCGGCCAGTGGCTGTCGCTGCGCAGCGTCGAGGGCATCGCCCCCGATCCGAACCTGTTTCCCGACTTCGACGAGAACCTCCGCGAGGCCTTGCGTCAGGAGACCGAGCTGTTCGTGGAGAGCCACCTGCGCGAGGACCGCAGCGTCGTCGACCTGCTGCGCGCCGACTACTCCTTCCTGAACGAGCGGTTGGCGCGGCATTACGGCATTGCGGGCGTCACGGGAAGCCACTACCGGCGGGTGAGGCTGCCCGACGACCGGCGCGGCGGGTTGCTCGGCCACGGCAGCATCCTCGCCGCAACGTCCTACGGCAACCGCACGTCGCCGGTGCTGCGGGCGAAGTGGCTCCTGGAGAACGTCCTCGGGACGCCGCCGGCGCCGCCTCCTCCAGACATCCCGCCGCTACCGGCGGGCGGGGAGGCGGGCGAGCCCCGCACCGTACGAGAACGCCTGGCGCAGCACCGGCGTAACGCCGCCTGTGCCATCTGCCACGCGCCGATGGACCCGCTCGGCTTCGCGCTGGAGAACTTCGACGCGGTCGGCGCCTGGCGCACCCGCGACGCCGGCCTGCCGGTGGACGCCTCGGCGGTCCTGGCCGACGGGACGACGGCGTTCGACGGTCCCGCCGGGCTGCGGCGGGTGCTGTTGGATCGCTCCGAACAGTTCGTGGAGACGGTCACCGAGAAGCTGCTCACGTACGCCCTCGGTCGGGGGATCGAGCACTACGATCGCCCCGTGATCCGCGGCATCGTGCGCGCCGCCGCGGAGGAAGAATACCGCTGGTCGTCCCTGATCCTGGGCATCGTCGAGAGCACGCCGTTCCGGATGCGGAGGTCGGAGTCATGATGATCACCAGGAAGGCCATCCCTCGCCGGACGGTGCTGCGCGGCCTCGGCGCGGCGGTGGCGCTGCCGCTGCTCGACGGGATGGCGCCGGCGCTGACGGCGCTCGGCCGCAGCGCGGCCCGCCCCGTACGCCGGTTCGGGGTCGTCTACGTGCCCAACGGTGTGGTAATCGACGAGTGGACGCCTGCCGCCACCGGCGCCGGCTTCGAGTTCTCGCCCATCCTGAAGCCGCTCGAGCCGTTCCGCGAGCGGCTGCTGGTGCTCACCGGGCTGACCCAAAACGTCAACGGCCTGACCGCGCGCAGCGGGGCGGTCCACGGCCGCTGTGCGACGAAGTACCTGACCGGGGCCATCCCGCGGCCCTTCGGGCAGGAGGGCAACGACTTTCTGGCGGACGTCTCGCTCGACCAGCTCCTCGCGGGGCAGATCGGGCAGGACACGGCCCTCGGATCGCTGGAGCTGTCGTTGGAGTCGGGCGACAAGGGGGCCGGCACCTGCGACGGCGGCTACAGTTGCACCTACAGCCACACCATCACGTGGCGCGGCCCGCGGACCCCGCTTCCGATGGAGCACAACCCACGCCTGGTCTTCGAGCGGATGTTCGGCGACGGCGGCAGCACGGAGCCCGCCGTACGGCAGGCGCGGCTGGCGCAGAACCGCAGCCTGCTCGACTCGGTCAGCGACAAGGCGTCAGACCTCGCACGCGATCTTGGCCCGAGCGATGCCGCCAAGCTCACCGAGTACCTCGACGCGGTGCGGGACATCGAGCGGCGGATCCAGCGGATAGAAGCGCAGGCGGCACGCGAGCTGCCGGCGTTCGACCAGCCGCCCGGCGTGCCCGGGAGCTTCGCGGACCACGCGCGGCTGATGTTCGACCTGCAGGTGCTCGCCTACCAGAGCGACCTGACGCGGATCATCACCTTCATGGTGGGCCGCGAGTTCAGCAGCCGGACCTATCCGGAGATCGGCGCGCCCGGCGGTCACCACCCGCTGTCGCACGAGGACAGCGCCATCAGCCGCGACCAGTTGATCCGCATCAACACCCACCATGCCGAGCAGTTCGCGTACTACGTGGGCCGGCTGGCCGCGACCCCGGACGGCGACGGCTCGCTGCTGGATCACGTCGTCCTCTATTACGGGGCGGGCATGTCCGAGGGCGACCACCAGCCGTGGAACCTGCCGCTGGTGGTAGTGGGCGGCGGCGCGGGACAGCTCAAGGGCGGCCGCCACCTGCGCTACGACGGCGGCGCCGGCAGCGGCCGGTCGGTCGCCGGCGGCACCCCGCTGGCCAACCTGCACCTCACGGTGGCGGAGAAGCTGGGCATGCGCCTCGATTCCCTCCACGACAGCACGGGGCGGCTGGACCTGTAACGGAACGGCGGAGCACCCAACGTGCAGACGATCGACCGGACCGCACGCGTGGCCATCCGGCACTCGGTGCTTCTCATGCGCCGCCCCGAGCCGATGAGGGGCGAGCGTGCCGCGCGCTACCGGCGGGCCGGTGGCAACCGCACGCGCGCCGCTGCGGTCCCTGGTGGCGGTGGGCTCGAGTCGGTGACAGCCGCGCTACTGGTTGCAGTGCTCCTCTTGGCGGGGTCGGCAGCCCCCCGGGGCCAGTCGGACCTCGCACCCGTTGCGCCACCTCTGCTCTCGGCCGTGCGGGCCGTGGACGTTGCCGGCGTACGGGCACTGCTCGCCGCAGCGGTCGACGTGAACGCGCGGCAGCCGGATGGCGCCACCGCGCTCCATTGGGCGATGCACCGGGAGCACGTCGAGATCGCCGACCTGCTGATCCGCGCCGGGGCCGACGTGGACGCGGAGAACGATCTCGGGGTTACCCCGCTCCTGATGGCGAGCGCCCGCGGGCACGGCTCGCTCGTCGAGCGCCTGCTGGCGGCCGGCGCCGATCCGAACGGGGCGCTCGCCAGCGGCGAGACGGCGCTGATGGCGTCGGCGCGGGCGGGGAGCCTGGAGGCGGTGAACGCGTTGCTGGACGCCGGCGCGCGCGTGAACGCCACCGAGAGCACCCGCGGCCAGTCGGCCCTGATGTGGGCCGTGGCGAACCGGCATCCGGCAATCACGCGGGCGCTCCTCGAGCACGGTGCGGACATCGACGCCCGCACCGGCACCCGGCGGCGGGTCTACAACATGGGCGGCAGCCGCTCCGCCGGGTCGGCGTCGCGCGGCATCGCGCTCGAGGAGGTAACCCTGGGCGGCAGCACCCCGCTGCTGTTCGCCGCGCGGTCGGGCGATCTGGAATCGGCACGGCTGCTGATCGCCGCCGGCGCGGAAGTGCACGACACGGCGGCCGACGGCAACACCGCGCTCAACATCGCGGCCCATAGCGGTCACGGGTCGCTCGCCGCGTTCCTGCTCTCCGAGGGTGCCGAACCGAACGCGGCGCCGCTCGGCTACACGGCGCTGCATGCGGCGGTGCTCAGGGGCACGCTGCGCGACCGCGGCGTCGCGAACGACGATCCGGGCGCCGGCGTGCCGCTGGTCCGCGCGCTTCTCGAGCACGGGGCCGATCCCAACGCTCGTGTGCTCAAGGGAACCCAGGTCCGCCGCTGGAGCCACGACTTCGCCTTCATGGACCGCTGGGTCGGCGCCACTCCGTTCTGGCTCGCGGCCCGGTTCCTGGAGGTCGAGATGATGCGGGTGCTCGCCGCCGCCGGCGCGGACCCGCGGCTGCCGAGCCGCGACGGCACCACGCCGCTGATGGCGGCGGCAGGCCAGGGTTACAACCGCGGCGGCGGGAGCGCGTTCATCCGGGACCGGCGCGATTTCTCCTCCTACAACCCGGTGGAGTCGGCCGCGCTCGGCTCGACGATCCCGGCCGCCGAGGAACGCCTGGCCCGCGAGGCGGTCGCGGTGGCGCTGGAGCTGGGCGCGGACGTGGACGCGGCCAACGACGCCGGCGACACGGCCCTGCACACAGCGGCCTCGCACGGCATGAACAGCGTCATCGAGCTGCTGACGTCACGCGGGGCCGACCTGCGTGCGGAGAACCGGCGCGGCGAGACCCCGCTGGCGCTGGCCGTCTACGCGGACGGCATCGGCGGGGATCGCTTCGTCCGCGAGGACACCGCGGCGCTCCTCCGTTCGCTGGCGGGCGCGGCGGGACCGGCGGACACGGCGGGGCCGACGGCTCCGGACGCGGAATCCGCGCGCCCGGCCCGGCCGCGCGAGCATCCGGAAGCGCGGGCGCTGACCAACCCCATCCCGGCCACCCCGGACTCGGTGGCTGCCGGCGCCGAGATCTACCGCACGCACTGCGCGACGTGCCACGGCCCGACGGGACGCGGAGACGGCCGGCTTGCCGCCGCCACCGCGGCCTACGGCGCGCGCCCGTCGAACCTGGCCGACGCGACCTGGCGGCACGGCGGCAGCGACGGGGAGATCTTCGTCGCCATCCGCGACGGTATCGAACCGGACTTCGCCATGGACGCCTTCGGCGGCCGGCTCGCCGAGCCGGACATCTGGCGCCTGGTGAACTTCCTGAAGAGCCTGCCCTGACGGTATCGCCCTGGCGGGCTCCCGGAAGTACCTCGCTAGTCGACGATCGCCTGCATGACGGCGTTCTGGAAGTCGGCCCGCAGCGGACCGCCCGGCGTCTGCACCATCAGAATCGCGGTCATCTCCTCCCTGGGATCGACCCAGTAGGTAGTACCGAAGGCGCCGCTCCAGCCGAAGCTGCCGGTCGACCGGTGGTCCTCGCGGGCCACGGCGGCGTCGAGCACGACGTCGACGGTCAATCCGAACCCCTTGCCGGGACGGCCACCCGTGCGTCCCGACTTCGCGTAGAGGTCGCCGACGTGATTCGCCGCCATCAGGTCGACGGTCCGTGAGCCCAGCAGCCGCGTGCCGTTCAGCTCGCCCTTGTTGACGAGCATCTGGGCGAACTGCAGGTAGTCCTCGGCCGTCGACCAGAGACCGCCACCGCCGCCGTGCAATGTTGTCGTGGCCACCCATTCCGGCACGGGGCGGTGCTCGAGTCCGTCGGGCGTGCGACGGTAGAGCGTCACGACGCGCGGCATGCTCTCATCCGGCACGTTGAAGGCGGTGTCCTTCATCCCCAACGGCTCGAAGATGCGCTGCCGCAGGAACTCGTCGAACGTCAGTCCCGAGGCGACCTCCACGATGCGCCCCAGGGTGTCGATCCCGGCCAGGCCGCTGTACGCCCAGCGGGTGCCCGGCTGGAAGTCGAGGGGCGCCGCTCCCAGCGCCGCCGCCCAATCCGCGACGGTGCCCGTCAGCTTCCGAGGCGCGATGCGTCCGGCCGCCTCGCTCCCCGCGCCGCCACTGACCAGACCCGAGGTGTGGGTGATCAGGTCCTGCACCGTGACCTCACGCTTCGCCGGCACGGTGTAGATGCGGTCTTCCTCCCCCGCGGCGTCCGATCGCGGCATCGCGACCTGCGTGTCCCGGAACTCCGGAATGAAGCGGGACACCGGATCCGACAGCCGGACCTTCCCCTCTTCGACGAGCATCAGGATGGCGACGCCGGTCACGGGCTTCGTCATCGAGGCGATTGGGAAGATGGTGTCCTTGCGCATCGGGGCGTCCGCCTCGATGTCCATGCGGCCGTGCGCCTCGAAGTGCGCGACCCGTCCGCGCCGCGCGACGACGGTGACGGCGCCGGAGATCTGTTTCGCGTCGATGGCGCGCTGGATCATCTCGCCGACCCGCTGCAGACGCTTCGCGGACAACCCCACGTCCTCGGGTGTCCCGGCGGGCACCTGGGCGCCGGCCGTAGCGACCGCGAGCAGGGCGACGAGGACGAACGTCAACGACAACCGAGGCACGAGGCGGGCTCCGTCACGGACACTGTTGGCGCGCACCAGCAACTCCTTTGATCGAGATTCGTCCTGGGTAGACGCGTAGCTTACCGCAGCCGGTCCCCGACGGCACGGCGAGGCGGGGAGCGAGCCGCGGACGATAGCCGTTCCCCGGATACGGATCGAGGAAGTGCGGAAGGAGACGACAGGCTCCAGGATGGCCGACACGGCACCCGGCAGGCCGAGCGGTCGATCCGGGGCAGACGCGACCCGAGCACCAGGCGATTTGCGGTTTCCATTCGTGACGGCAGGGCGTATAACACTGGGCATGCGCAAGGTCCTGCTCCTCTCCATGCTGTTTGCCGTAGCTCAGCCCAGCCTCCACGCGCAACCGGCCGGGACTCCCGCCGCGCCCGCGCTGTCGGATGCGCAAGCAGCGGGCGCGCGCATCTTCCAGCAGAAGTGCGCCGTCTGCCATCTCCCGATCCTCCGCCGCGGCGACACGCCGTATGCGAGCCGGCTGGACGGCGCGCGCACGGCGCGCGACCGAGACCACGCGCGCCGGGTGATCGAGGACGGCAACGCCGCGGGCATGCCGGGCTGGAAACACACGTTGCGCCCGGAAGAGATCGATGCGCTCCTGACCTACCTCGTCGCGCTCGACGGTGCCGCCCCGTCGGCGGCCGACCGTGCGCACGGCGGGTCGGCGCCGCGCGTTGCGCCGCCGGGGGAGAAGGACGCGCTGCTGGCGGGAACCGTGACCGCGGCGTCCGGCGAACCGTTGGAGGGGGTCACGGTCTCGGCGAAGCCGCCGGGGCGGCCGATCACGACGTCGGTGTTCACGGACGAACTGGGCGCGTATGTCTTTCCGTCGTTGGAGAGCGGCCCGTACGAAGTGTGGGCGCAGGCGGCCGGCTGGAAGGGCGTGCGGCGCCCGGTCGACCTGGCGGGCGAGCGGCAGCGGCAGGACTTCGTGCTGCACGAAACGCCGGACTTCGCCGCGCAACTCACGGGCGACCAGATGGTGGCCGCGCTGCCCGAGGACACGCCGGCCCACCGCCGCATGAAGGCCGTCTTCGTCGGGGTGTGCACCGAGTGTCACGCGGCGAACATCGTGCTGCACAACCGCTTCGACGAGCGGGGGTGGGACGCGGTCCTCGCGGCAATGGGCCGCATCGGCGCCATGAACACGTTCCGCGAGCAGCCTTCCCCGGTCATCGAGCACTTCCGCGCCGATCTGGCCGCCTACCTGGCCGAGATGCGCGGGCCCGGCCCCTCGCCGATGCGCTTCGAGGTGCCGGCGCGCCCGCGCGGCGCCGCCACGTTGCCGGTGGTGTACGAATACGACCTGCCGCCGGATGCGGGCGGCCGTGTGCTCAACACCGGGAGCGACTGGTCGCTCGGCGGTCCGAGCGCCTCGGGCGGGGGCTTCGGCCTGCACGACGCCACGGTCGATCGCGCCGGGAACGTCTGGTACACCTACAACGAACCCGAGAGCGCGACGCGGACGGTGGGCCGGGTGGATACCGCCACGGGCCGGGTGACCGATTTCACGTATGCCCGCCCCGACGGCCTCGCGGCCACCAGCCATGGCATCATCACCGCCCGCGACGGCGCGGTCTGGTTCAACGTGAACCTGCGCGCGCCCGGAGAGCCGGCCAACGAACGGCTGGGCCGCATCGATCCGCGGACCGGGACGCTGGAAGTGTTCACGCCGCCCGGGGACATGCGGGGCATGTCAATCCACGTGGCCGAGGACGCGCAGGGCAACATCTGGGGGGACACCGCCACCGGCGCGATCCGCTACGACCCGGCGGCGCGCGCGTTCACTGCGTTCACGTCACCGACGCAGCCCGGCCGCACGTACGGGGCAGCCGGGGACCGGGACGGTAACGGCTGGTGGACGCAGATCGGCATCGACGTGATCGGCCGCGGCGACCTGGCGACCGGGAGGTCGTCCGAGATCCGGCTGCCGGCCCTGCTGCCGTCGTTCGTGCAGGACGGCGATTTCTCGGCCGAGGACCTCGCGATCTATGCCGGCCGGGGCCGGGGGCTGCAGGCGCCGCGCCGCCCGGCCGCCGACTTGACGACGGGCGACGTCTGGGTGCCCAACTACGCGGGCAACAACCTGCTGCGGATCGACGTCGACACGCTGGAGACCACCTACTACCCGCTGCCGCGTGCGGCGATGAATCCGTACATGGCCGGCGTCGACGGCAACCACGACGTGTGGGTCAGCCTGCAGGGCGGCGACGAGGTCGCGAAACTGGACCGCGAGAGCGGCGAGTGGAGCCTCTACGCCTGGCCCTCGCGGGGCACCGGCTTGCGCAACCTGGCCGTCGTGGAACGCGCCGGGCGCGTGGAGGTCATCGGCGCGTACTTCAACGCGAACCGGATCGGCCGCATGGTCATGCGCACGCGGGCGGAGGTGCAGCGGGACGCATTCTGAGTGCCGCCCCCTACCACGGCGAGTGTTGGCGGTCCGCCCGGGGTATCCCTACGATGTTTCCTGATACCCGCCGCCCTGCAGCCGTGGGTCACCGACCTCGCCCGTCGGCGGCAGCAGGAGTAATACAGGGCGCGCCGAGGCCGCTGGTGCCGCAATCCCAGACGCTGTTCGACGGCCTGGGACTCGGTTACCGGTTCATTGTCAACGACGAGGGCGTGGCGACAGACCTCATGGTGATTCACCAGGATAGATCCCGCGGAGGTCTTGCGCGTCGTGGAGTAGGAGGAAACACGCCGTGACCGTACCCCGGGATACCGGGGTCGCCATAGAGTCGTTCGACGGCGACGTGACGGTCGAAGGAGTGGACGGCGAGACGCGCGTAGCACTCGTCAGTGGAGACGGGCGGCTCGCTTCGTTGACGGCGCCCGCCTGAGACTGTCCACCGTCACCGGCGGCATGTCGATCGGTATACGCGCTTCAACGTGCTGCAACCGGCTGCATCGAAACCCTCCCGGGATCCATTGACAATCGATAGGTCCGATGGTTAGATTTGTCGGAATTCGATAGGGATGCCAGGAGACACGCCGATGTCCCGAACCGACCTGATGCGCGGCACCCTCGACCTGCTGATTCTTCGTGCGCTCACGACGGGGCCGGACCACGGCCTCGGGATCGCGCGGCGGGTGGAGCAGATTACGCAGGGCGCGTTCCGCGTCAACCCCGGCTCACTCTTTCCGGCCCTGCACCGCCTCGCGCAGAAGGGCTGGCTGACGGCCGAGTGGGGGCGCTCGGAGACCAACCGGAAGGCGAAGTACTACGAGTTGACGCCGGACGGCCGGCATCAGCTGGAAGCCGAGGCGCGCAACTGGAAGCGCATCTCGGTGGCCATCGACCTGGCGTTGGACACCGCGTAGAAGGTCGAAGCCGGTGCGGGAAGCGATCCGGGTGTCCGCCGCGGCCGCGTTGCGGGCGGATTGACCGATCCGTGGCCTATTCGCAACGAATCGCGTTCAACGTGTCCGCCAGCGCGGTGCCGCGGGCCGGCAGATACGATGCCGATGCCGCGATGCCGGCCAGGGTGATCGTGACGGCCATGAAGGTCGGGGCGTCGATGCGGATGCCGATCTCGCGGGTCCGCCGGGCGGCCAGCGCCGCCGCCCGATTCAACGCCGCGTCGCTCTCCCGCACACGGTCCGTCCTCGTCGGGTACCTCCCGTCGGGCGGGTCGACGATGAGCGACGTTTGACTGGTCCGCACGCCGCGATCGAGCCAGAACCTGGGAGCTGATACTTGAGGCTACATATGGCTATAATTTACTGGTGGGGCTCCGCCGCGCGCGAGCCCGCAGGTCGGGCGTGAGCGCTGGAATTGAGGATCCGAAATGGCGAAAGAACCAGCCGTTCAAGGCAGTCTGGTGAATTCCACAGGCATCCGCGAACTCAAGGACAACCTGAGCCGCTACATTCGGCGGGTCGAGGCCGGCGAGCGTATTGCGATCACGGCTCATGGCCGCGTGGTCGCCGAGCTTGTCCAGCCAGGCGTAAAGGCGAAGGGTACGTCCATCCGCTTCGACGAGCTCATCGCCTCCGGAGTGATTCGCCCACCACTCGAAGCCGGTGATCCGACCGAAGGGTGGCCGGACATCAGGCTTGCGGCGGGAATCGCCGCCGAGTTGATTGACGCCGATCGTGGCGAAGCGTAGAGCCAAAGTGCCGCATTCGATCGCGGAAACCACTGGTGTCAGATACATCGAGTCCAGCGCGCTGGTCGCCGCGCTGCTCGAGTCCGACTCGGACGCATTGAAATCTCTCCGTACTCGAGGATCGAAGGTCACGTCCGCTTTGACGATCGCCGAAACCGCACGCGCGATTCTTCGGGCGCGAGCAACTGCACGGCTGACGGTGGACGAAGAGCGGGTGGCAGTGCGCGCCCTCCGTCGTTTCGAGCTTCGCTGTTATCTGGTGGGTGTCACAGACGCGGTTCTCGCTCGCGTCCGCAGACCGTTTCCGGTCGAGCCGATTCGTACGCTCGATGCCGTGCACCTGGCCACGACGGAGTTGCTTGGCGAGCCACCGCCGTTGATCGTGGTCGTGACACGGGACACTCGGGTTCGAGAGAATGCACAAGCACTCGGCTATGCAGTCGAGTGAGTCAGACAGGACGGTGCGTCGGCTGCAGGTAGCCCTCTCGCTACGACTTGCTGGTGATTCAGGTTGCCGGTACATTGCCCGCATGCAACAGACCACGGCGGGGAGTGTCCTGCGGCGAACCGTTCGAGGCCGCTCAGCGGCGGAGATCATGGCCGTCGTGCTGACGGTGGCGTTCAGCCACAGGTCCTTCTTCAACGGCGAGTCGTCGACGCCCGGGATCGAAGCGTTGCTCGAAGTGGTGGCGTTGGAGGCCGAGGACCCGGTGCTCCGCGCCGCCGCGCGCTACTACGTGGCGGCCGGACTGATGCACTCTGCGAATGCAACCCGTACGGAACCGGAGGATCGCAACGCTCGGCTGCCGAGTGCCCTGCGTGCCGCGATGCGGCGAGCCCGTGACGTCCAACGAGCGGACGCCCGGCGCCGCGCCCTGAACGCAGTGACCGGCTCACTCTCAGGACGGGCTGCCAGCACAACCGAGACCGACGGCGCACGTCGAGCGGCTCTGGATGCGGCAACAGGACTGAGCGTTGGCGTTGAGAAAGTAGAGTTTCCCGGTTGGGGGGGGGCCGGACGTGCCGACCTTTGCTGAGGCCGAGGCCGATCTGATTCGCAGCATCCGACACGGAGCCGTCGGCGCTGCGTTGCCGCCGGGGGTGACCGGGACGCGGCTGGACGGCGTGCAAGAGTCGCTGTCGGACTACCGTGGGCGGGTCGTGCTGCTCGACTTCTGGGCGACCTGGTGCGAGCCGTGCGTCGATGTGATGCCGGACCTGCGGGAGCTGGTCGCAGAGATGCCGGCGGACCGATTCGCGCTCATCGCGATCAGCGTGGACGATGAGGTCGAGACGGTGACCCGGTTCATGGAGGACGAGCCGATGCCCTGGACGAACTGGCAGGTCGGCAGGCAGGGGAAGCGACATCGGACGTCTCCTTCGTGTCCAGGGCTATCCCACCTACGTGCTCGTCGACGAGCACGGCAAAATCCTGTCCCGACCGAGATTCCGCTTTGCCTCCGCGGTCAAGGAGGCGGTGGCAAGGCTCTCGCCGCCGCGTTCCCGTCCTGCGTCTGATGACGGCCCTTTCCGTTAAGGTCCGACGGAGCGCAGCTTGGGTTCGAGAGCGGGGCGGGTGCTCGGCCGCTCGCGCTCCCATCGTCGAAACCTGCCGTCGCAGGCGAGTGTTCTGCCGATCTGGTGCGCCCGCGCGCTTTTCTTGACGCCGGTCAGCCGTCGGAACCCATGCGCCGCGCGAAGCAGTCGGAGGAAGTCAGTGGCGGAACGAGACCGCGGCATCGGCGTGGCCGAAGTTGATTGATCATCGGTACGGCCGCCCTGAGTCGCCGGCACGCTGCGTGGAGGGAGCCGGGCAGTCGACGCCACGTCCGGTTGGAGTGCCCCCCCAAGTACGTGGTGTTCGGGGCGGAAGCCGCCGCCATCGGATAGCGGCCTTGTTGCCAAGGGATCCATGAACACGCGCGCGTGGCCATGACCAATTCGGTGTGCAATTCTGGTCCGGATTCTACGAGACGACCTGGGCCGGCTACGGGCTACGGAGCTACGGACAGGTACAGGATCCTGTGCTCGTCTCACAGAACGTGCGAGCAGGTGCTGGGTAGCGAGCTCGTCCGGTTCCATGCGGTCGGTCTTGTCGAACGGCGTGGCGCAACTGGTGTGAGACGCACCGGCTTCTGTGCCATGTCAACGAGCAGCGGCAAAGCGCGCGTCAATGGCGGTCGCCGCGGCGTGCTTCCGTGCGAAGGTTGCCGGGCAGCCCGCTTTCGGCGGCGAGGACGGCCCGCGCGCTTCCCGGGTACCGGCGGACGGAAGACGCGTCTTGGCAGCAAAGCTGACCCGCTCGGGTTCGACTCATACATCGCGACCGTGCGACTCGGCGTATTATGGGCCGCATGGGCAGCGACTCGGGGAGGCCGCCAGAGCCTTCCCGACGTTGTGGGGTACATCCGGGGATAATCTCGTCTGGCATCCGTATAGGCCCATGAAGATTCAGTCATTTACAGCGGAGTCGTGCTGAACCTGCCGGAGTAGGAACGTTCACGCCTGAGAGGAGTCCCGACATGAAGTGGAATCGCCGTGAGTTCATCGGCACCTCGACATTCGGAGTGGTTGGGTCCGCGCTGTACAGGGTTCCACTCCTCGCGCAGCCGTCGGCAACCCCGGAATTCACCGCCGTACGCGGCAACGTGGGCATCTTCACCGCCCGCGGCGGGACGATGGGTTGGCTCATCAACCCGGATGCCGTCGTGGTCGTGGACAGCCAGTTCGCGGATACGGCCCGGATGTTCCTCGACGGCCTGGGCGAGCGGACGTCCCGCAGGATCGACGTTCTCATCAACACCCACCATCATGGCGATCACACCGCCGGGAACCAGACGCTACGGCCTTCGGTGGAGAAGATCGTCGCCCACGCCAACGTGCCGGGGCTGCAGCGGCGGCAGGCGGAAGCGCGGGACACCGAGGCGGCCCAGGCCTATGCGGACGAGACGTTCGACGAGAACTGGAGTCTCGACGCCGGCGGCGAGCGGGTGTCGGCCAGGCACTACGGCCCGGCCCACACCGGCGGGGACGGCGTCATCTTCTTCGAGGACGCCAATGTCGTTCACATGGGCGACCTGATGTTCAACCACCGTCACCCATTCGTCGACCGCCCGGGCGGCGCCTCGATCCGCAACTGGATTGCGACCCTCGAGCAGGTCGTCGCGGACCACGACAGCGACACCACGTACATCTTCGGCCATTCGGGGCCGGGGTGGCCGATTACCGGTCCCCAGAGCGTGCTGCTCGGAATGCGCGACTACTTCGCCGGACTCCTCGAGTACGTCGAGCAGGGGATTGCCGCCGGCAAGTCGGCAGAGGAGATCGCGCAGGCCGAGCAGCTACCGGGGTTCGCAGAATACTCCGGCCAGCCGGCACGCACGATTGGAACGGCCTACGAAGAGGTTACCGCCGGCTAGGAGTCCGTGGTGAAACCCCGCGTCGCACCGAGAGCGGCGAGGCGCCCGCGTGGCAAGGCGCGACGAGGGACCGTATTGGGCATATTCGACCGAGGAGCAACGCAGTCCACGCGGGCTGCATCGCCGCTCGAATGCAGCGGGGCTTTTGCCACGGGCTCCTAGGATTGGTGATGTTCGCGGCCGTGATGGTGCACATCCAACCGCAGCTCGAGAGGGTCGCACGCGGCGAGGCAGAGCGGCACGGTGACTGAAGTCGCGGCCGCGGACTCGACGGGGCGCACGGCACTCCGGTGGTTCGCGGGCGGACTGGCCGCCGCACCCCTGGGCATTCTCCCGCACGAACTTGGCCACTATCTCGTCCTGCTTGCGCTCGGTGTTCCGGATCTACGGGGCTTCACGCGACGCTTCCGGCTTCCGCACCGGAATCCACACTTGGCGTCACCGTCCGGCATAGAGCAGGCTGACATTGTCCCTCAACGCCGTTGCAGCCGGGCTCGCGCGAAAACGTTTCCCGGGTGTCTCAGAAAGGCCGTGGGCTTTGGTCTGGAAGAATCAACTCCATGCGACTCATATTCCAGCCGCGCGGATGCTGTAATTGTCGTTGCGCCACATCAGCATCCGTCCGTCCGGCATCTCTTCGAAGTGGAACTCCTCGCCCAGGTCGCCGTTGTCGCGCACCCGCCGGAAGGTGCCGTTCTCGATGTGGCGGAGGTGGATCAGTGACTCCAACGGATCGTCGGTGGGAAGCGGCAGCACATGCAGATCGTCCTTCCACACCAGTACCGCGCTCTCGCCCCCAAGAGGCCGCTGGTAGGTTCCGGCGAAGCGCATGAGGGTCTCCCGAGCCGCCGCGGCGCCGCCTTCGGAACCGGCGGGGACCTCATCGGCGGGGCTATCGCCGTCCGGCTGCCCGGCGGCCTTGCGCAGGGCGGGCGCGGCGATGTCGTAGGCGGTCTGTGCGAACCGGCGGGAATTGACGCCCTGGCCGTTGGCCATGAACGCCGTGGCGACCTTGTCCTGCGGGCGCAGCAGAAGATGACTACGGTAGCCCGGGCAGGAGCCGCCGTGGCCCACGAAGGTGTCGCCGTCCGACTTCCACACCGAGAACCCCAGCCCATAGGTGGTGTCGCCGTCGGGCTCGAGCCAGTGCACCCGGTGCATCTCGCGCAGCGTGTTACGGTCGAGCAGCGCATCGTCTCCGTCGAGCACGCGGAACTGCCACGAGGCGAAGCGCGCCAAGTCCTCCGCGGTCGAGATGAACCCGGCCGCTGGGCTGATCCCGCGCACCCAGTAATCGGGAACGAGCTGGCGCTTGCCGTCCCGGCCGCGCGCGGTGTAGCCGCTCGCCAGCCGGTTGCCCCGGAAGCGGTCTTCCAACTCGGTGAAGGTGCTGGACATCCCGAGCGGCTCCAGGATGTTGGCGCGGATGTAGTCGTCGTAGGCCTGCCCGGCCGCCGCCGCCACGATCTCGCCGGCGAGCGTAAGTCCCAGGTTCGAGTATTGGTAGTAGGTGCGCGGGGGATAGAGCATCGACTGGGTGGGCAGCGTAGTGACGATCTGCTCGTGGGTCGGGAAGGGATAGTCGGGGCCGGTCCAGTACGGCGCGCCCGCTTCGCGCGGGAGTCCCGCGGTGTGGGTGAGCAGCCCTTCCACCGTGACCGGGCCCGCGTCCGGGTCGTCGTCCTGGATGTCGAACCAGTCCAGGTGCTTCGCCACCGGATCGTCGAGATCCACCTTTCCCTGGTCGCGCAACTGCAGCGCCCCGACCGCGGTGAAGAGCTTGGAGATGGAGCAGATGGAGTACATCGTCGACGGGGTCGCCCGCTCCTCCCGCTCCACGTGCGCGTACCCGTATCCCTTCGCCCAGACGAGCTCCTGGTCGTGCACCACCGAGAGGGAGGCGCCGGGGATGCCTCCGTACGCCTGCGCCGCATCCATCCAGGTGTCCAGCAGATGCAGGGCCTCGGCGACGCCGGGATCGTCCGCGAGCGGTTGCTGGGCATGAAGCGGCAGCGCGGGAAGCAGGAACAGCGCAAGCGCCGCGGCGGCACCGATACGGGACGCTGGCGGAAGCGGGATGTGCGGTGTCTTCATCGGGCTGCTCCAAGCTGGTAGGAGGTTCTCAGTCGTCGTGCGAAGCGGTCGCTCGCGTGCCCGGACGATGCGTCCCCACAGTGTAGTGCGTAGCAGATGCCTTGGGGGCGGCAGAACGGAACCGCGGCCGCAGCCGATTCGAGTCCAGGCGGGGGGCCGTTCCTGAGGATGGCGAAGACGGCGCCGGTGACCAGCGCGCGATGCGCACGTAACGGTGCAGGAGCCGCGCGAACGGCGACGGTGCGCTGGGGCTCAATCGGTCCCCCAAGGTCCGTTTCATCGGCGGTCTCGCCCTGCAGCGCTGGGGCCAGCCTCGGGAGACCATCCGCTGATCCGGTGTGGGGGCGTCATGGACGCTTGGAAGCCGGTCTCGAAGGCCCGCTCGTCGGGCGCGACCACCGGCTCGAAGAGGCGCTCCACCGCGCGGTGCAGGTCGGCGGCCAGCTCCTTGCGGTCGCGGCCGGTGACGGCCTCGGGTCCGAAGCGGACGACGACGTCGAAGCACCGCAGCTCGAACAGGCGCTGCGCGTGGGCGAAGAGGGGAGCGTCGCCCCACCAGCAGACCGAGAGGTGTGCCGGCGGCTCTCCGGGCGGCGTGCGGTAGGTGAGCGCCGCGGCTTGAACCGGAATGCCGGTGCGCGCCGGATGGTCGAGAAGCGAGGTGCGAAAGCGGCGGACCTCGAAGCCCTGCGTGCTCGTGCCCTCCGGGAAGAGCACGACACCGTAGCCGTCCGCCAGCACGTCCTCGATCATCCGGTTGACGCGCAGTACGTCCCGGCTCAGTTGCCGGTCGATGAAGATGGTGCCCACCGAACGGCAGAGCATGCCGACCAGCGGCCAGGAACGCATCTCCATCTTGGCGACGAACCAGACGTCGGTGCAGGCGGCCAGCACCGGAATGTCGACGTAGCCCAGGTGGTTGCAGACGAGCAGGAAAGGTGGCCGTGGTGGTTGGCCTTCCACGCGCACGCGGCCGCCGATGACCCGCAGGCAGATGCGCGCCCAGACGCGGAAGATGGCGTTGCGCGCGGGGCGCCGCAGGCGCGGCGCGGGCAGGAGCAAGGCGAAGGCCGTCCACAGGACGGAGAAGAAGACGCCGGTGACCAGCGACAGCAACACGATGCGCAGGCAACGGCGCAGGAGCCGCGTGAACGGTGACGGCGCGCGGTGACTCAAGCGGCCTCCCGGGGGTCCGTCTCGGGGCTTGTGGCTACAATGGCGAGGTGAAGAAGAAGCCGCTCGCGGGCTGGAGCCCCGCGCAGATCGCCGCGGGCAAGCGGTGGGTCCAGATATGGAAAGAGGCCGGGCCCCGGCTCGACCGGGTACGCCGCGAGGAGCTCCGCCGCCTCGACCCGCAACGCGCCATCGCCCTGCTGTGCGGGGAAGCAGATTATACGAGACCCCCGCGCGCTCCCCGGCCGACGTCGGGCCTGATCGAGCAGCAGTGCTGGTTCATGCGGGCGGCATCGCGCCGTGCTTGAGCTGATCCGGGTCGCGGCCGGCCTGCAGGACTTCTGCGAAGCCCGTGACTGGCGTTTCTGCTTCATCGGTGGACTGGCCGTGCAGCGCTGGGGCGAGCCTCGCGAGACCATCGACGTCGACGTCACGCTGCTGACCGGCTTCGGGGGCGAGGAGCCGTTCATCGCGGTGCTGCTCGATCGGTACGCGGGCACGAGCACCTCCGTCCGCTTGCCGTGCTGAAGGAAGCTCCCGAAATCCTCACCGAGCTGGAAAGACGACGTGCCGAGCTCGAGCGTTGAACGTCGGAACGGGTTCGAGAGAACCGCCGTGGCCTGGCCAGTCAGCTTCTACGGAGGATTGCCGGCGAGGCAGGCGCCGCCCTGGGGCGCTTCCCAGCGGGGCGGCGTCACCAAATCGGCGGCATGGAGCCGTCCGCCGCGGATGCCGAGCCAGTCGGCAACCGCTTCCCGGACGAGCGGCGCGGATGCCAGCGCCGCCGGCGGCGGCACGGCGATGTCGTCACGAGCGGCGCGCCGGGCGAAGAAGTCCGTGGTCGCCACGACGAGCGCTTCCTCGGGGCCGATCCGTGCTCCCGACAGGCGGACGATTTGGAGTTGCCGGCGATTCCCTGCGCACGTCACCCGCACGCGGATACCGGACACGCTCGGGATGCCTCGTCGGCTGCGGGCGAGCTCGCGCGTCAACTCACGAGCCAAGGCGTATTGCACCTGCGCACCGGTCATCACCAGCGTGACAACGCGGTTGTCGAACGCGAACACGTCGTAGAGGGGCCCACGGGTGAGAGCCCCGGCCGGCAGGTCCCTGCGCAGCCCCGCACGCCGGCCACCCATGCCGATCGCGAGATCCGCGTCCGGCACGGCGGCCCGAAGTGCATCCGCGAAGAGGTTGCCGAGCGGCGATTCGATGCCGTCCGGGTTCCGCGGGAGCGGCGTATCGAGGGTGACGCCGAGCGGCTCGGCGCGCCAGCGGTTCACTTGCGCGAGCGCCGGTTGCATTGCGGCGACTACCGTTGCGTCCGGATGGACCGGGGCATTCTCGTAGGACGCGGGCGCCCCGCTGTCGGTCGCGCAGGACCACCCGTCCGCGGCGACGGAGGCGCAGACCGCCCGGGGCGGGAAGAGCCGGGCAGCCACGACGCCGTTGCCGCGTTCGACGGTCAGATCGACGCGCGCGAACGATCTGCCGTGCGAATGGGCCTGGACGATCGGGATGCCGGCCACCTCGTGCGCCACCGCCCGGTGGGTGTGGCCGGCGACGATCGCATCGACGAGACCGGGCGCTAGCCGCCGGGCCAACTGGAAGATCTCGGCGTCGTCGTCGCACGACGACAGGTCGGTCGGATCGTCGAACCGAAAGCACGCGCCGCCAGCGTGCGCGAGCACCAGCACCAGGTCGGCGCCGCGCCGGCGCAAGCGCCGCGCCTCGCTCTCGACGGCGGGTTCGAGCGCCGTCGTGTCGAGCCCCTGGACGTTGGCGGCGATGGTCCTGGTGAGCCCGTAGCGGGTCATGACCCCGACGATCCCCACCCGCAGGCCGGCCGCGTCGACGAGCGTGGAGGGCCGGACGTTCGGCCACTGCACCGGACGTCGGGTCGCCGCGTCGATCAGGTTCGCCGCGAGAAACGGAAACCGTGCCCGCGCGGCCATCGCCTTGAGCGCGCCGCGCATATCGGGCGTGCCGTCGTCAGGGGCTGTCCCGTAGATCGCCGCGTCGTCGTCGAGTGCTCCGTAGTCGAACTCGTGATTTCCGATGGCGAGTGCGTCGTAGCCGAGCGCGTTGTAGGCGTCGACGACGAGGGCGCCTTCCGAGATGTTGGAGGCGATCCCGCTCTCGAAGGTGTCGCCCGCGTCCAGCAGCAGCACCGCGCCGCCGTCGGCCGCCCGCGCCGCGCGCAGGTTGCGCAGGTAACCACCCAGCAACGCGAGGCTGCCCCGCCCATCGTTGGGGAAGACGCGGCCGTGCAGATCGGTCGTGCCGACGATGGAGAGCGTGACGCCGCCGGTCGCGCCGCCCGGATCGGCCACAGGGTCCTGCATCCCCCGTACGCTGGATCCCGCCAGAGGAACGGAGGCGGCGACGAGGGCAGCCGCGCAGATTGTCCACCACCTCGGGCGCGTCATGGTTGGCGCGTGCATCACCCCGAGCCCCGCCGCCGGCGCTTCGGCTGCGCCGCAGCCAGGCTCAGGACGAGAACGGACACGGCAATGCCAATGGAATCACGTCGCTTCATCGGGTCTCCCTGGACTCGGTGCTACGCGGCGTTTCACCACGGGCTCCTAGATTCCCGTCAGATACTGCAGCGCGCCCGTGCTGTCCCCGAACGTCTCCACCGGCAGCCCCAGCTTGTCCAGCGCCGCGACGTACAGGTTCGACAGCGGCGTGTCGTGGTCGAAGCGCAGATGGCGGCCGCCCCGCACGCGCCCCGCCGCGCCGCCCGCCAGCAGCGTCGGCAGGTCGAGGTGGAAGTGCAGGTTGCCGTCGCTTATGCCCGCGCCGTAGACGAACAGCGAGTGGTCGAGCAGCGATCCGTCGCCGTCCGGGATCGACTGCATCTTCTCCAGGAAGTAGCTGAACTGCCGGATGTGATGCGTGTTGATCCTGGCGAGCATCGCCAGGTTCTCGGGGTCGTTCTGGTGGTGCGAGTAACCGTGGTGGCCGCCCGGCACGCCGATCTCCGGGAACGACCGGCCGCTGACCTCCCGCCCGAACATGAACGTGCTGACCCGGGTCAGGTCGGTCTGGTAGGCGAGGATCAGCAGGTCGAACATCAGCCGGCAGTGCTCCTCGAACGTGTCCGGGATGCCGGCCGGCTGCTCGACGACCGGAATCTCGCGGTCGCTCTGCCTCTCGGCCATCTGGATGCGGCGCTCGACGTCCCGCACCGCGTCGAGATACTGGGCCAGCTTGCGCTGGTCGCCGTGGCTGAGGCTGCGGCGGATGGCGTCGGCCTCGTCGGTCACGAAATCGAGGATGCTGCGGTCCTGGCGGAGCCGGGCCAGCCGCGCTTCGACGTCCGTGCTGTCGGTGGCCCCGAACAGGCGCTCGAACACCGCGCGCGGATTGTTCTCCATCGGCAGCGGCGTGGTCGGCGTGCGCCAGGCGATGGTGTTGGTATAGGCGCAACTGTAGCCCTGATCGCAGGCCCCGAGCACCTCCACCGAGTCGATGGCGAGCTCGAGCGACGCAAGCTGGGTCTCGTTGCCGAAGGCGCGGGCGGCAATCTGATCCACCGATACGCCGGCCCGGATGTCGGGACCTTCGGTCTTCTTGACATGCACGCCGGTGAGCCAGGTGGACGCGGCGCGCGCGTGGTCTCCCACACCCTCGCCCTCGCGCGGGATGGCGACCTTGTCGGCCAGTCCGCTCAGCACGTTGACCCGCTCGCGCACGGGCGCCAGGGGCTCCAGGATGGGGGTCAACTCCAGCGCCTCGCCCGTTCCCGGCGGCGTCCACGCGCGCATCTCGACCCCGTTCGGCACGTAGACGGCCCCGAAGCGCCGTACGGGGTTGGCCGCCGTATTGCGGGTCGCCGCGAGGGCCGGGACCATGCCGTCGAGCAGCGGCAGGGCCAGCGAGGCGCCGAGGCCGCGCAGAACCGTCCGGCGGGGGAGGGTCTTCTTCGTGATCATCATCTTCGTATCCTCTTCGGTCGCTACGGCGCGGCGCCGGCGCCGGCGTCCGACGCTCTCCGCATCCGGAACGGGTTGCTCTCGACGATGCCGAGAATCAGCGACGACCAGCGGTAGCCGTCGTCCCGGGCGCCGCGCAGGATCCGGCGGACCGCCGGTGCGTCGCGGTAGTCCAGCCCGCGGCCGAGCGCGTAGGTCATCAGCTTCTCGGTGACGGTGGTGGCGAACTCGGTGGCCCAAGGCTCGCGCAGCAGCGCGTCCCGGAACGCGGCGGGGCCGTCGAACGGCGCGCCGTCGGGCAGCGTGCCGGAGGCGTCGATGGCGGTGGCGGTCCCGGCTTCGCCCGTCCGCCAGCGGCCGACCGCGTCGAAGTTCTCCAGCGCGAACCCCAGCGGGTCGATCTTGGCGTGACAGGTAGAGCAGGCGGGACTGGCGCGATGTTGCGCCATCCGCTCGCGCATCGTCGCCGGCGCCGCGGCGATGTCGTCTTCGCCCAGCTCCGGGATGTCCGGTGGCGGTGGCGGCGGCGGCGCCCCCAGCAGGTTCTCCAGCAGCCACTTGCCGCGCAGCACGGGAGAGGTGCGGTGCGGGTAGGAGGTCACCGTCAGGATGCTCCCGTGCCCCAGCAGGCCCGGACGCCGTTCGTCGCCGTGCCGGACGCGGCGGAAGTGGTTTCCGTAGACGTTCGGGATGCCGTAGTGCCGCGCCAGCCGTTCGTTGACGAAGGTGTAGTCGGCCCGCAGCAGGTCGTGGACGCCGCGGTCTTCCCGCAGTTGCGTCCCGAATAGCAACTCCGTCTCCTGCCGGAGCGCTTCCCGCAGGTTGTCGTCGAATTCGGGAAACCGCGTGGTGTCCGGCGTTACGCTGCGCAGGTTGCGGAGAAAGAGCCACTGGCCGGCGAAGTTCTCCACCAGCGCCTGCGAGCGCGGATCGGCGAGCATCCGCCGCACCTGCCGTTGGAGGGCGGCCGGGTCGCTCAGTGCTCCGCGGGCGGCGAGATCCACGAGCTCGGCGTCCGGGATGGTGCTCCACAGGAAGAACGACAACCGGGAGGCAAGGTCCAGGTCGGCGATGCGATAGGGCTCGCCGGGGGTCGCGTCCGCCGCGTCGCGCTCGACGCGGAAGAGGAACTTCGGCGACACCAGCAACGCCTCGATGGCCCAGCGGATGCCGTCGTCGAAGCCGCCGCCTTCGTCACGGCCCGCGTCGTAGGCGGCGAGGAGCGGGTCGGTATCCGCCGTGGTCACCGGTCGCCGGTAGGCGCGGCGCGCGAGGGATTCGACGATCCGGCCTGCGCAGGGCCGCTCCTCGGCGGCTTCGCCCGGATAGCACGTGAAGATCGCTGTCCTGCTCGGCGTCTCGGCCGGCGCCCGCCCGTCGAAGGGACCGACCACCTCGATGCGTTCCACGGAGGGTGCATTCGGATACAGCGTGAAGGCGAAGCTGGTGATCGGGGGCGGCGCCGGACGACCGTCGACCGGCAGCGAGCGGCCGATCTCCTCGACGAATGCGGCGCCGAGCAGTCGCGTGCCCGCCGTCACCGGGATCCGGACCGCCAGCGGCGCCCGGTCTCCCAGGTCGAAGGAACCGACGCGTTCGCGGTCGACACGCACGTCGAGCCGGTGCCCTGCGCGCGCCCGGCCCCGCAGGGCCACCCGGATCTCGTACTCCGCGTCGAGCGGGAAGTGATGGCGCACGGCGAGACCGCCGCGCGAGCCGAACGGCAGGTCCTCGCTGACTCGCCCGTCCTGGGCGAGTAGCGGCGACGTCTTGTAGATGGCGGTGGCCGGCCGGAGCGTCGGGTCGCCGACCGCCTGGCGGCTGATCTTGGCGGCGGCCAGCAGGTAGCGTTCGAGCAGCCCCGGAGAGACCGACAGCACGTCGCCGATGTTGTCGAACCCGTAGCCCGACTCGTCCGCGGGCAGCAGGGTCCGGCCGTCGACCTCCAGCGCCAGCAAGTCGCGGATGGCGTTGACGTACTCCGTGCGGTTCAACCGCTGCACCGCCGGCCGGCCCGGATCGGGACTGACGTCCCCGGCCCGGTCGAGGGCGGTCTCGAAGTAGCCGACGATGCCGGCGTAGGTGGCCGCGTCCGGCCGCGGCCGCGGCGCCGGCGGCATCATCCCGGTGCGGAGCTTCCGCACCACCTTCTCCCAGATCTCCGGGGCGCCGGCGACGTGCGCGGGATCGACCGCATCCAGCGCCAAGCCGGCCGTGCGCAGCCGCTCGTTGTGACAGGTGACGCAGTAGCGGTCGAGCAGGGCGCGGGCCTCCGCGGCCGTCGCCGGAGGGCCCGCGTCGCGTTGCGCCCGCGCGGGGCTCGCGACCGCCAGACACAGGAGGCCGGCAACGCTTGCGGCGATCACCGCCCGCCCGGTCAATGGCGTCGTTTTCATATATATCCGTCCCGACTATATCCGTCCCGAGCTCAGGGGCGCGGCGCGTTCGGTGCGCCTTCGTCACCGTAGTTCGTGAGCCCGAAGGTCAACTGGATGCCCGCCTCCGGGTCGGCCCCCAGCTCCCGCAGCCGCGCCGCCGCCTCGGCGTGCCGCACGAAGGTGGTGCAGCAGATCAGGTGCCCCTCGGCGAGACGCAACGGCGTCTGCTCGGCGACGTTGCGCGCATCGATGCGCGCGCCGTTGTCGACGAGAAAGTCGATGACCGGAGTCGCGTTGTGGTAGGCGGCCGCGTGCAGGGCGGTCTCGCCGTGCTCGTTGGCGGCGTCGATGTCGAGGCCGAGCTCCAGCCCCGCCGCCAGTGCGTCTACCGCCTTCTCCTCGGTCCACTCGTAGTAGGTGATGTCGGTCGCGGCGCGCTTGCCGAGCCCGGCCGCGAGCATCAAGGCGTTCGTTCCGTCGTCGGTCGTCAGACGCGGGTCGGCGCCGGCCGCGGCGAGCAGGCGCATCATGCGCGCGTCGGCGGACTTGGCGGCGACGAGGAACGGCGTCGAGCCGATCTGGGTCAGCCGGCCCGAGCCCGGCGACGTGAAGACGCCGATCTCGAAGGAGTTCGTAAGTCGCTGCGGCCGTTCCAGCCGGACGTTCGCATCCGCGCCCCGCGATAGCAGCGCCTCGGCCACGGCGAGACTGCCGGTGGCGCTAGCCAGATGCAGCGCCGTGAAGCCGGCTTCGGCCGGATGCGGGTCGGCGCCCGCCTCGAGCAGGAGGAGGGCTATCTCGTCGTGGCGCTTGATCAGCGCGAGCATCACGGCGGTGACCCCGTCGGGCGCCGCGTCGTCGACGTCGGCGCCGGCGGCCAGCAGCACGCCCACGATCCGCGGATCGCCGGCCAGGATCGCGTAGAGCAGCGGCGTGAATCCGCCCTCGGCCCGCGGGGGATCCCGATCCCCGTCCCGCGGCAGCACAGCCGGGTTGACCGCCTCGAAGCGGCTCAGCACCCTCGCCGCCCGCACGATCGTGCGGGCGGGCGGCGTGTGGACGGCGGTTCGCGCGTGCAGGTCCGCGCCGATTTCGGCGAGGAGGTTCACCGCTTGCCCGTGGCGCTCCGCGACCGCCCACATCAGCGCCGTGTGCCCGCCGCGGGTCGCCGCGTCGATGTCGGCCCCCGCCGCCATGAGACGGCGCAGCACGGTCGCGTTGCCCGAGCGCGCGGCCATCATGAGCGCGGTCCCGCCCGCCGGCCGAACCGCATTCGGATCCGCCCCGGCCCGGAGTAGCAGCTCCACCATGGGCACGCTGCCGTTCTGGCTGCCGAGCATCAGCGGCGTCACGCCCAGGTCGTTGGCGGTGTTCACCCCGGCGCCGGCCCCGAGCAGCAGCTCGGCCATGGCCAGGTCGTTCCAGTGGACTGCCCACGCCAGCGCCGTGGCGCCGTCGGCCTGGGGGGCATCGACGTCGAGTCCCTCGTCGAGCAGCGCCCGTACCGCCTGCAGGTCGCGCCGTTGCGCCGCATCGGCCAGTCGTCGGTCCTCCGGGCGCACGCTGCCCGAGGACTGATATCCCGTGGTCGCGGTCGTCCCCGACAAGCCGCCCGTGGTAACGACGGCGACGTTCGAACCGCTGCCGGCGGACGCTGGGGCGGCGGCGAATACGGCCACGGCGCAGCCTGCCGCCGTCAGCACACAGAATCCCATCTTCATGTCGTGTCCGGCATGCTACCGCACCGCGAACACAAGTTCCAGCCGGCAGTCGGTGGGGCAACGCCCCTCGGGTGGAGCAACGCCCCTCGAATGCAGCGGGTCTCTCGCCGTGGGCTGCCAGGACCGGCGCGCCGTGTTCGAAGCCGGCCTGGCGAGCGGCGAAACGCGCGTCCTCGTAGGGTCCGTCGCCCGGACCGTCGCCCCCCCTCGTCAGGGGGCTGCGATATACTGAACTTAGTTTTCGGCGTCTCCGTAGCAGGTAGTGAGGACTCGCACCATGACGATTTCCAGACTGACTGGTTTCTGCATCCTTGCCGCGGTGATCGCACTTGCGACACCGCTTCCCGCGTCCGCCGGCGCGGTTCCCGACGACCCGACGTTCAGCCGGGACATCGCACCCATCCTGCAGCGGAGCTGTCAGAAGTGCCACCGGCCCAACTCCCTCGCGCCGATGTCGCTCATCTCGTACGAAGAGGTGCGACCGTGGGCGCGGGCCATCAAGTTCCGCACGGGGCTGCGCGACCAGCCGGGCGTCATGCCGCCCTGGTACATCGAGAAGAACATCGGCATCCAGCGGTTCAAGGACGACTGGTCGCTGAGCGACGACGAGATCGCGACGATAGCCCGTTGGGCCGACAACGGGGCGCCGCAGGGCGACCCGGCCGACATGCCGGAGCCCCCGCCGTTCATCGACGTGGACGAGTGGGAAATCGGCGACCCCGATCTGGTCGTCTCGTCACCGACGTTCGAGATCGCCGGCGACGCGCCCGACTGGTGGGGCAGCCTCGGCGAGGTCGAGAGCGGGCTGACCGAGGACCGCTACGTGGCGGCGATCGAGTACAAGGAGCGCAACGACCTGCAGCGCGGCGTGCGGTCGGACACCGTGGGGGGGTTGTTCGTGGTGCACCACTCGGCGCTCTACACCCTCGGACCGGACGCCGAGCCGAGCGACGTGGTGAGCTGGCCCGTGCACGAAGTAGGGCGCAACGCCGACGTGTTCGATGAGCAGGCCGGCCGGCTGCTCGAGGCCGGCACGACGGTGCTCTTCCCGTCGACACACCTGCACGCGAACGGGACCGATACGCGCGCCCACATCGACGTGGGCTTCAAGTTCCATCCGCGGGGCTACGAGCCGGACAAGGAGATGCAGCTCCTCTTCTTCGGCAACGGCCCGGACCTCGATATCCGTGCGATGGAGTCCAATCAGCGTGCGGACGCGTACTTCACCATGCCGGAGAACGCCAAGATCAGCGTTTTCGAGCCGCACATGCACGCGCCCGGCGTTCGGATGTGTCTCGACGCGATCTGGGGCTCGACCGTGCGGACGCTCAATTGCGCGGGCTACGACCACAACTGGGTGCGCGTCTACAAGTACGAGGACGATGCGGCGCCGCTGCTGCCGAAGGGTACGGTGCTCCACCTGACGGGGTACTTCGACAACTCGCCGACGAATCCGAACGTGCCGGATCCGCGCAACTGGTCCGGTTCGGGCCATCGCTCCGTGGACAACATGTTCATCAACCTGATGCAGGCGCTCTACCTGGACGAAGAGGAGTTCGCGCAGGCGGTCGCGGAGCGGGAGGCGATGCTCGACGCCGGTGAAGTCGTCGGCGACATCGGCTGCATCACCTGTGGCTCGGATGGCGAGTCGGACGCGGCCGGCGGCGGCAACTGAGAGGCGCGTCATGAACGGTACCGTCCGTTTCGGCATCGTGGTGGTGGTAGCGCTGTTCGGGGCTCCCTCGTTCGGGCTCGCCCAGGAGTTGTACGCGACGGGCCAGACCATCTCGCCCGCCTACGAGGGCTGGGAGCGCAACGACGACGGGTCGTTCAACCTGGTCTTCGGGTACATGAACCGGAACTGGGAGGAGGAGATCGACGTCCCGATCGGCCCCGACAACAGCATCGAGCCGGGCGGTCCCGACCAGGGACAGCCGACCCGGTTCCACCCCCGGCGCAACCGGTTCATCTTCCGTATCCGGGTCCCGGCCGACTTCGGCGACAAGGAGCTCGTCTGGACCCTGACGGCCAACGGGCAGACCGAGCGCGCCTACGGTACGTTGAAGCGCGACTACTTCATCGACAATCTGGTCATTCAGGCCAACTACGGCGCGGGCGGGGCCGCCGGGTCCACGCCGGAGCTGCCCGACAACCAGCCGCCGACGCTGGAGATCGAGGGCGAACGCGAGCGTACCGTGTCCGCCGGCGAGCCGCTGCCGCTTGCGGTGCTGTCGACCGACGACGGCAAGCCGAGGGCCCGGTCCATCACGTCGAATCCGCGCTATCCCCGTCCCATCACCACCGACACCGCCACCGGCCACCGCCTGTCGTGGTTCGTCTACCGGGGCGCTGGGCCGGTGACGTTCGATCCGCCGCAGATCAAGGTCTGGGAGGACACCCGCGACAACGTCGATTCTCCCTGGTCGCCCGGTTGGAAGACGCCCGAGCCGCCCGAGGACGGCCGCTGGGTTG
Organism: Vicinamibacterales bacterium; assembly: GCA_964291605.2. Taxonomy (GTDB): domain Bacteria; phylum Acidobacteriota; class Vicinamibacteria; order Vicinamibacterales; family UBA8438; genus WTFV01. The sequence goes on from OZ219745.1 coordinate 1,206,769, forward strand.
CCGAGGCCACGTTCGCCGAGCCGGGCGACTACGTGCTGCGCGCCATCGCACACGACGGAGGTCTTGCCACGACCGCCGACGTTACCGTCACCGTCACGCCATGAGATCCGGCGTCACCCCATGAATCCCAGTGCGCCGGCATCGTCGCTGCCGCTGCCAGGCCAACGCCTGCCGGCGCCGCGGCGGGACCGGGCCATGACGGCGGAAGAGCTGTTCCGTCTGCCGGACGACAACTGCCGGCATGAGCTGGTCAGAGGGGAGTCGCGGCGAATGGCGGCGGCGGGGTTCCGGCACGGGGCGGTCATCGTGAACGTGGCCGGGCCGCTGAGTCAGCACGTAAAGGCGCACGGGCTTGGCGTGGTGTGCGGCGCCGAGACCGGCTTCGTCCTGGAGCGGGATCCCGATACGGTGCTCGCCCCGGACGTCGCATTCGTCCGGCGGGAGCGGATTCCGGCATCCGGTCTTCCGGCGACCTTCTGGGAGGGGCCGCCGGATCTCGCGGTGGAGGTCACGTCGCCCGGCGATACCCGCCGCGAAGTGGCGGAGAAGGTAGCGTCGTGGCTCGCCGCCGGCACGCGCCTCGTCTGGGCAGTCGACCCGAAGCGAGTGGTCGTAGAGATCCATGAGCCGGATGGCACGCCACGGCGACTCGAGCGATCCGACGTGCTCGAGGGCGAGCCGTTGTTCCCGGGTTTCCGTCTCCCGGTCACCGACATCTTCGGGCTGGCGCCGTAGCGTCGGCCTACCGGACGGCCATCTCTGGCTCACGCCATGATGTCGGCCTGCGGTCGAAGATCGCGTAATGACGGAAGACACCTCCCACTCCGTGCGTCGTCACCTGCGCGTCGCCATCGACGCCTATGACGCGACGATCCGCCAGTTCATTCCCGGCTACGAAGCGATGCTCGGGGTCGCCGCCCGCGAGCTTGCGGACGTGGCCTCCGGACTGGTGATCGACCTCGGCGGCGGCACCGGTGCCCTCGCGGAGGCCATTCTCCAATCCAGCGGTAGCGGGACCGTCGAGCTGATCGACGTGGACGGCGAGATGCTCGCGCAGGCCCGGACAAGGCTGGGGCGGTTTGGTGAGCGCGTCCGTCTCACCGAAGCGTCGTTCCTCGGGGCGCTGCCCCGGTGCAACGGCGCCGCGGCGTCGTTGGCGCTGCATCACGTACGGACACTGGTCGCCAAGCGGGCGCTCTACCGCCGGATCCACGATGCGCTCGAGCCGGGCGGGATCTTCGTCAACGCCGACGCCACGATGCCGGCGGATCCGGCGGCGAGCGAAGCGACCTGGAGCGCGTGGGCCGATCACATGGTCCGGCAGGGCATCGCCCGGGAGCGTGCCTTTCAGCACTTCGCGGAGTGGGCGGACGAGGACACCTACTTCCCGCTCGAGGAGGAGCTGGCTGCGGTCGCTTCGGCCGGCTTCGTCGCCGAGTGCGTCTGGCGCGAGATAGGAATGACGGTGGTGGTGGGGCGGAAGGCCGCCTGACGGCGCGTTCGGCCACCGAAGACACTCGCCGGCCCTGGACCTGTCTGGCGAACGAACCCGCCGGTATCGCGCGCGGGCTGGCGGCTCAGTTGGCCGGGGTGAACTTCTGGACGCGGCGGCCGTCGAGGGTCTCGCCGACGAACAGGTTGCCCCGGGAATCGACGGCGAGGCTGTGGGGCGATTCGAACTGCCCGGCCCACCGCCCGCGGCGGCCGAACGTCGACACCACCTCCAGGGTCTCGCGGAGCAGAGTGTGGACGGCGTGGCCGCCGCCGTCGGCGACAAAGATGAAGCGCTGCTCCGGATCCCGCGAGAACGCCAGGTCCCACGGTGTGCCGCCGACGGTTCCGTTACGCAGCTCCGCGGCGATCAGCGCTTCGGCCACGAACGTGCCGTCCGGCTCGAACACCTGCAGCCGCTGGTTCCCGCGGTCGCAGACGTAGACGCGGCCGTCCGCCGCTCGGCCGACGCAGTGCGGCGTGTTGAACTGCTGCGGCAGCGGCGCGTCCCGCGAGAAGCGGGGCTGCGGCCCATCGTCCGGCGGATTGCCGTAGGCGCTCCAGTGCCGCCTGTACTCACCCGTGTTCGAGTCGAAGACGATCAACCGCCGGTTGGTATAGCCGTCGCTGATGTAGATCTCGTCGCTCGCGGGGTCGACGAACACGTCCGTCGGCTGGCCGAGGAACTCCGTGCTGCCACTCCCTTCGGTGCCCCGGCCGAAGTCGCCGATCTGCAGCAGGAACTCGCCCTCCGGCGTGAACTTCAGGACGTGCGCGTTGTCCGTCGTGGTGCGGCTCGACAGATCGTAGGGGAGCCCGCCGCCGAAGCCCACCCAGACGTTGTCCTCGTGATCGACGTGGATGCCGTGCGTCTGGGTGCCCCAGTCGTACCCGTCGCCGGGACCGCCCCAGGCGTGAACGACGCTCCCGGCGGGGTCGAAAGCGATTACCGGCGGCGTGTGCTCGCCCCCCCGCTGACTGTTCGGCCGGTGGATGATCCAGACGTTGTCGTTCGAATCGGTCGCCACCCCGACGACGTTGCCGAGCAGCCAGTCCTCGGGAAGCTCCCCCGGCCAGAAGGGGTCGACCCGGAACGTCGGCGCGGATACCGACTGGGAGGCGCTTCCGGCCGGCGTCTCGGCCGCGGTCTCGTGGAGAGGTTGGGATGCGGTCAGGACGAGGACGGCGTAGGTTGCGATCACCGGACGCAGACGGGTGCCGCTCATGGCTGTTGCTGCCCCTTGCGCCGGCTATCGACCCGCGTCTTTCCCCAAACGTGAACGACGCCGCCCGGCATGAGCGGCGTCGTTCCGCGGTCGAAAAGCCGGACGGACTTGCTAGTCGTTGTCCGTCGCCGCGGCCCGCTCCGCGACGATCTGCTCGTAGTCCTCGTCGGTGAGGTACACCACGTTCACGTGCGCGTGGTACATGTCGTCGTAGCTGCGCTGGCCCCAGCCGACCCACTGCGTCGGGTCCGGGTTCGCCCGGTTGCCGGCGCTGTTGTCGTGCCACGCGGTGATCTTGATCACCGTGCCGGCAGGCAGCACCGGGGCCGAGTGGTCGGCGTAGACGTAGTTGACGTGCCAGTTGAAGTCGAACTTGTCGACGTAGTTGAGCATCTCCGTCCGGCCGTTCGGGTAGATCGCCTCCATGGCCATCGATTTGCCGCGGATATGCATGTGCGGCTGGAAGTTCTCGAGCCGCGCCGGGAACCGCAGCGGGACGAACGCCTCGTGCTCGGTCACCTGGCCGGGCGGGATGTCGAGCGTCTCCATCGCCTGCCGCACGCCCATCGCCTGCGCGTAGACGCGGTACTTCGGCACGTAGCCCTTCGGATAGAGCCAGATGCCGAGCTCGGTCGAGTCGGTGATCTCCTCACCGACCGAGTGGTAGTGCAGGTCGAAGCGGATCCGCGAGCCCGCCTTCAGCAGCTTGCCGGTGTTCTCGCGGAAGACGTCGCCGATCTTGCCGACCGCGAACTCCGTGAAGTAGGAGCCGGTGCCGGGGACGTCGACGGCCGCCTCGAAGTCCTCCGGGCTCTCCTGCTGCATCAGGTACGTGACGGCGTGGTGCACGATGGGCCGGCCCGGCAGCGACGGCCGCACCTCGAGCGCCTTGACCCAGCGGTCCTCGGTCAGGCCCGTCTCGACGACCGGCTGGTACCACTGGTCCTGGCCCTCGGCCGACTGCGTCCACGGCGTCGAGCGGACCACCAGATCCGGTTCGCCGAGCTCCTCGTACTCGTCGGCGAGGCGCCAGATGTCGTCCGCCGGCCACTCGATGGGCGGCGGCATGTCGGCCCGATCGCCCAGCGGCGCACCGGCGTCGACCCAGCGCACGACCGCGTCGATCTCGGCGTTGCTCAGGGAGATGTCGTTGGCGAAGTCGCGGATGCCGACCGTCTTGTCGATGTGCCACGGCGGCATGCTGCGCTCGGCCACCTTCTCGCGGATGGCGCGCGCCCACGGCCGTACCTCCTGGTAGGTCACGAGCGACATCGGCGCCATGCTGCCGCTGCGATGGCACGCCTGGCAACTGCGCTGGAGGATCGGTGCGATGTCCCGCGCGAACGTGACGCCGTCCGTATCCGTGGTCTGCGCTGTCGCCGTCACGGCGCCTCCAGCCAGAATCGACATTGTCGCCGCGATCACGAGCCTGTAGGTCTTCATGGCTGATCTCTCCGCCTGACACGCGTGGCTGCGGCCGCCGGTATGCGGCCGGTCGTGGCCGCTCCCGCGGCCGAAACCTTCACTCTACACGAACGTCGACGTATGCATTGGTCCAGCAACACTGGAAGCCGCCGGCCATGATGGCTCCCTGGCCGCCCGAGTCGTCCCACGCCAGCGCGCGCAGGACGTAGTCGCCCGGCTCGCTGAAGGTGACGCTGGTCGTGGTCAGGCCGTCCTCCGGGATCTCCGGGTTCGGCTCGGCGATCTCGACCGCTCCCGGGCCGCGGTACTTGCTCCAGATGAGGCCCATGCGGGTCGGGCGTCCCTGGAGGCTCTGCTTCTGGACTCGATCGTCCTCCACGCGGATCGTGAGCGCCAGCGGTGCGCCGGCCGTCGCCGTCAGCGACCGCCGTACGCCGCCGGGGCCCTGGCCGATGCGGGTATGGCCTTCCTCCACGTGGAAGGAGAGCGCCGGCGGACGGTTTCCGCTGGTGACCTCCTGCAGCGCGTCGATGCGCCACTCGGACCGCAGGTGGCCCGGCACGGCGAACGTCTCGCCGCCGGCGGTCAACGACCACGTCAGGGTCCGGTCGCCGAAGTCGTCGGGGACCACCACCGTGAACACGCCGGTCTGCCGGCGCGGCAGCAGGTGCGTCGGCTGCCCCCGATCCTCCGGCCCCGGCGTGAAGTGATTGTCCGGGCCGATGGGGACGTCGAGCGTCTGCTCGTAGTTGCGGTTGAAGTAGCCGAACGACAACGAGAACGTGCCGTCCTCGTTGGGATACCAGCCCTCGAACGACGGGCTTGCGCTCTGCCCGACGTCGTAGGGGATCGGTCGGTCGCGCGATTGCGCGTCCGCGGCGAACGGCGTTGCGATCAGGACGGCCAGCATGCCGACGAAAACCACTGTGAACAGGCGCATTTCGGCCGAATTATAGTCTGTCGCCGTCCGGCCGCTCAACCAGGAGCCCGTGGCGAAAGCAGGAGGCCGTGGCGAAAGCCCCGCCGCATTCGAGCGGCGATGCATCCCGCGTGGACTGCGTTGCCAGAGGTGTTAGGCTGTCCTCTGAAGCAGCGCGTCGTGGCGGCGAAAGGGGACATCCAGATGAAAACTCGGCTTGCCGTGAACGTACGGTTTTTCCTCGTCGTGATCGCGTTGTGGGCCCTGGCGCCGGCACTCGTCGCCGCGCAGCCGGCAGCGTCCGTTGAGGTGTCCGTGCCGCGCGCGTCGGACGGACGGCCCGACCTGCAGGGCGTGTGGGACTTCAGCTCCCTGACGCCGCTTCAACGGCCCGCCGACCTGGCGGACAGGGAGTTCCTGACCGACGAGGACGTGTCGGCGCTCGAAGCACGGGCCGCCGCGCGGGTGGATACTGCGCCGCCCCCCGGCAACCCCGGGAGCTACAACCGGTTCTGGTTCGAGGACGGGACGACGGTCGTCGGAACTCGCCGCACGTCGCTCATCGTCGACCCGCCGGACGGGCGCCTGCCTTCCTACCTGCCCGAGGGCAGGGCGCGGATGGCCGCCCGCGAGGAGGCGCGCGGCCGGAACGCCGGACCCGAGGACCGCGACGTGGACGAGCGATGCATCCTGGGCTTCAATTCCGGGCCGCCGATGCTCCCCGGGGCGTACAACAACTTCGTGCAGGTGTTCCAGACGCCGGGACACGTCGCGATTCTCAACGAGATGGTGAACGACGTGCGGCTCGTCCCGCTGGACGGGCAGCCGGCCCTGTCCGGCCGGGTGCAGCAGTGGAGGGGCGACTCGCGAGGCCGCTGGGAGGGCGACACGCTCGTCGTCGAGACGCGCAACTTCAGGGATCTCGGCACGGCGCACCCGGCGCCCAACATGGAGCTGCTCGAGGCCCTGGGACCGGATCTCCATCTGGTCGAACGCTTCAGCCTGCTCGATGCCGACACGTTGCTCTACCGCTTCACGGTTGACGACCGGACCGCGTTCACCCGCACCTGGAGCGTCGAGATGACGATGACGAGATCCGACAATCGGCTGTACGAGTATGCGTGCCACGAGGGCAACTACGGTCTGTACAACATCCTCGCCGGCGCGCAGGCCGAGGCTGCGGAGCGCCCGTAAGGGTTCGAAGTCGGGCCCCTTGGGCCCCGCGGGAACCGGCCCTCCGGTCCGCGGGAAGGGTGGTGCCTCGGTGGCCCCCGGGTTGACACCCGAGGCGGTTGATTCGGATAATGCACGGATATTTTGGGGCTGATCTCGCCGCCATCCCGAGAGTGAGGCGTCCAGTGTTCGCGATATTCCGACGTTTGTCCGTATCGGCGGCGGTCATCGCGCTGGCCGTACTGTTCGTCGCGCCGGCCGCGGCGCACGCCGCCGGCCAGGCGCCCAACGTTCCCGCCGAAGCTGCCGCGGCGCACGCCGCCGAGAGCACCGAGTACAGGGCCGTTCTGGACCGCTACTGCACCACGTGCCACAACGACCGCCTGCGGACGGCCGGGCTGACGCTCGAGTCGCTCGACATGGTGCACGTGGGCGAGGGCGCGGAAGTCTGGGAGAAGGTGATCCGCAAGCTGCGGGCGCGGGAGATGCCGCCGCCGCGTCGGCCGCGTCCGGACGACGCGACGTACGGAGGGTTCGTTGAATGGATCGAGGCGGGGCTCGACCGTGACGCCGCCGCCGACCTGAACCCGGGCACCGAGACCGTGCACCGGTTGAACCGGACGGAGTACACCAACGCCATCCGCGATCTGCTGGCCCTGGAGATCGACGGCCGCGAGCTGCTGCCGGCCGACGATCTGAGCTACGGCTTCGACAACATCGCCGACGTCCTGTCGCTGTCGCCGGCCCTGCTCGAGCGCTACATGCTCGCGGCGGGGAAGATCGCCGAGACGGCGGTCGGCGACCCGTCCATCCGGTCGACCACCGCGGTCTACACGACCTCGCCCGTGCTGATGCAGCATGCGCGGATGAGCGAACTGCACCCGTTCGGCAGCCGCGGCGGGTTCGCGACCCGGCACTATTTCCCGGTCGACGGGGAGTACGAGGTCAGGGTCACGCTGGAGCGCACGCATGGGGACGCGATCAAGGGGCTGCAGCGCCGCAACACCCTGGAGGTGCGGCTTGATCGCGCCCGCGTCGCGCGCTTCGAGATCGGCGCCGACGGGCAGCGCGAGGCCTGGAGCGCGGTCTTCAACCTGACGCCTTACGAGCGCAACGCCGACTCGGATCTGCGCTTCCGGATGCCGGTGCAGGCGGGCATGCGCGAGGTGGCGCTGTCGTTCCTCCGCCGCAGCGCGTTGCCGGAGGGAGTTCTCGAGCCGGTGAGCGCGGCCGAAACGTACCACTACGCGGGCGATCGCGACGCGCCGATGGCGGTCTGGATCGTCGAGATCGAGGGGCCGTTCAACGGCGCCGCGGCCTCGGCGGACGCCGTAACGCCGAGCCGCGAGCGGATCTTCACCTGCGTGCCGGAGAGCCCGGCCGTCGAGCCGGCCTGCGCCGAGGAGATCCTGGGCACGCTCGCGCGGCGCGCATTCCGGCGGCCCGTCGCCAACGATGACCTCGCCGCCCTGATGGCGTTCTACGACGTGGGATACGCGAAGGGCGGCTTCGAGTCCGGCATCGAGTTCGCCCTGCGCGCCATCCTGGTAGATCCGGAGTTCCTGTTCCGCATCGAGCAGGATCCGGCCGCTGCCGCGCCCGGCGAGCCCTACCGGATCTCCGACCTGGAGCTGGCCTCCCGCCTCTCGTTCTTCCTCTGGAGCAGCATTCCGGACGACGAGCTGCTCGACGTGGCGGCCCGCGGGGCGATCCGGGACGAGGGGGTGCTCGAAGCGCAGGTAAAGCGCATGCTGGCCGATCCGAAAGCGGACGCGCTGGTCGACAACTTCGCCGGCCAGTGGCTGTTCCTGCGGAACATGCGCTCGGTCAAGCCGGACCCGGTGGCGTTCCCCGAATTCGACGGCAATCTGCGCGAGGCGTTCACGCGCGAGACCGAGCTCTGGTTCGAGAGCCAGATCAAAGAGGACCGCAGCGTCATCGAGGTGCTGACCTCCGACTACACCTTCGCCAACCAGCGGCTGGCGAAGCACTACGGCATCCCGGACGTCGAAGGCAACCATTTCCGCCGGGTCACGCTGCCGGACGAGCGGCGCCGCGGCATCCTGGGTCAGGGCAGCGTGCTGACCGCGACCTCCTATGCCAACCGGACCTCGCCGGTGAAGCGCGGCGTCTGGGTGCTGGAGAACCTGCTCGGGGCCCCGCCGCCGCCCCCGCCGGCCGACGTGCCGGGGCTGGAGGATTCGGACTCGGTGGCGGATCCGTCGAATCCGGAGAGCCGCCCGCGCTCGGTTCGCGAGCGGATGGAGCGGCACCGGACGGACCCGGTCTGTGCGAGCTGTCACGTGCGCATGGACCCGCTCGGCTTCGCGCTCGAAGGCTTCGACGCCATCGGCGGCTACCGCGAGCTGCCGGTGGAGCAGACCTCGGGCACGCTCCCCAGCGGCCGCGAGCTGACCGGGCCGGCCAGCGTGCGCGACATGCTGCTGGCCAACCGCGAGGAATTCGTCGGCACCGTCACCGAGAAGTTGTTGACGTACGGGCTCGGCCGCGGGGTGGAGTACTACGACTACCCGTGGATCCGGCGCATCGTGCGGCAGGCCGAGGCGGACGACTACCGCTGGTCGTCGCTGATCCTCGGCATCGTCGAGAGCACGCCGTTTCAGATGAGGAAGGCGCGAGAGCAATGATCATCACCAAGACGCATCTGCCACGACGGACGTTCCTGCGCGGTGTCGGCGCGACGTTGGCGCTGCCGCTGCTCGACGGCATGGTCCCGGCGTTCACGCCGCTACGGCTGTCGGCCGCCGCGCCGGTCAAGCGGCTCGGGGTGATCTACGTGCCGAACGGCATCGTGATGGAGCAGTGGACGCCCGATGCGACCGGCACGAAGTTCGACATCAAGCCGGTGATGCAGTCGCTCTCGCCGTACCGGGAGCGCCTGACAGTGCTCAGCGGCCTTGCCAACAAGCACGGCGACGCGCTGCCGGGCGAGGGGGCGGGCGACCACGCGCGGGCGGCCGGCGCGTTCCTCACCGGGGTCCATCCGAAGAAGACCGCCGGCGCCGACATCCGAGCCGGCATCTCGATGGACCAGATCGCGGCGCGGGTGCTCGAGAATGAGACCCAGCTCGCTTCCCTCGAGCTGTCCCTGGACTCGAAGGAGCCGCTCGGCGCCTGCGACCCCGGCTACAGTTGCGTCTACGCCAACACGCTGAACTGGCTGGGCGATACGACGCCGCTGCCGATGGAGAACAACCCGCGTGTGGTCTTCGAGCGACTGTTCGGGGGCAGCGGCACGACGGATGCGGCGGCGCGGCTGGCGAGGATGGAGGAGGACGGCACCATTCTCGACGCCGTAGCCGACAAGCTCGCGCGCCTGCGCAGCTCGCTCGGCGCGCGTGATCGCGGCAAGCTGGACGAGTACACCGAGGCCATTCGTGACGTCGAGCGTCGCATCCGGATGGCCGAGCAGCAGGGGCTGACCGACCTGTCGGTGGCCATGGAGCAGCCGGCCGGCATCCCCGGCACCTTCGGCGAGCACGCGAAGCTGATGTACGACCTGCAGGTGCTGGCCTACCAGGCCGACCTGACGCGGATCATCACCTTCATGGTGGCGCACGAGACGAGCAACCGGGCGTATCCGGAGATCGACGTCTCGGACGCCCACCACCCGCTGTCGCACCACGGCGGCGATCAGGACAAGGTCCAGAAGCTGATCCGGGTGAACACCTACCACGCCGAGCTCTTCTCGTACTACCTCGGGCGCCTCGACGCGACCGAGGACGGCGACGGTTCGCTGCTCGACCACGCGATGGTGATGTACGGCGCCGGGATGAGCAACGGCAACACCCACAACCACCACAAGCTGCCGATGGTGTTGGCGGGCGGCGGTTCCGGGACGCTCAAGGGCGGGCGGCACTTCAGCTACGACGACGACCCGCCGGTGACGAACCTGTTCATGAGCGTGCTCGGCAAGCTGGGCGTGCATCCGGAGTCGATCGGCGACAGCACCGGAGAGCTGAAGGAGCTGTCGGGTGTATAGGAGCGGCTGCAGATAGCCGTCCGTGCCCGGCCCGCGTCGTATCGGGAGCGATATGGCGCGGGTTCGCAGAGCGCCGGGGTGCCGGGGTGGTGGTGGACGCGCGTAGCCGAGGAGCACCACGATGAGCAGTCGAATCTGCACGGGCAGGTTGTCTCGCCTTCGGAAGTCCTCCGGCGTCGCTACGTGTCTCGTGGTTCTTCTCGCGCTCCTGGCGCTGGAAGACATCACCACAGGCGTCGAGCCGAGCTTCGTGCTGGAGTGGCTGATGGTCGCGTTCGCGACCGTCTGGTTCCTGGCCGTCGGCGTCCGTACGTGGAAACGGAGACAGATCAGATGCGCAGCACCGTCGGGGCCGGATTCCTAGTTTCCCTTCTCCTGTTCACGGTTACCGGCGCGCCGGTGACGGCAGCGGCCGCCGACGATGACCTCCGGGTCGTCGAGGCGGCCGAACGCCAGGACTGGGAGGCGGTGCGCGCGCTGGTCGACTCGGGTGCCGACGTCACGGCAACCCAGCCGGACGGCGCCACCGCGCTGCACTGGGCCGCGCACTGGAACGACGCGGAGACGGCCGGCCTGTTGAGCGCGGCCGGCACCGACGTCGACGCGGTCAACGATCTTGGCGTGCCACCCCTCTGGATCGCGCTCGACAGCGCGAACGTCGACGTTGCGCTCCGGCTCATCGAGGCCGGTGCCGATCCGAATACGCGTCTCCCCACCGGCGAGACCATGCTCATGACGGCGGCGCAGCACGGGTTGGGGACCATCGTCGCGCGGCTGCTGGAGCGCGGCGCCGACGCGCGGCTCGCCGAGCACGAACGGGGCCAGACCGCGCTGATGTGGGCAGCCGCGGGCGGCCATACCGACGTGGTGCGACGGCTGCTGGAATCCGGCGGCGGGGTGCGTGCGCGCACGACCGGCCGGTTCACTGCGCTGATGTTCGCGGCGCGCTCCGGAGACCTGGAGACCGTGCAGCTACTGCTGGAAGCGGGCGCCGACCTGGAGGCGCGGGCCATCGACGGCAGCACGCCGCTGCTCGTCGCCAGCCGCAGCACGGATGCGCTGGCCGGCATCGACTGGCGGATCATCCCCTACGCCAGCGGCCACGAGGAGACGGCGCTCTATCTCATCGAGCGGGGCGCGAACGTGACGGCGGCGGATAGGCTCGGCCGCACCGCCCTGCATGCGGCGGTGGAGACCAACCGCCCCACGCTCGTGGAGGCCCTGATCGAAGCGGGCGCCGACGTCGACGCCCGCTTCACCGAGCCCGTGGCCGCCCTGCGCGGCGACTACATCTCGCGCAGACCGTACAAGGGGGCCACCCCGTTCTGGCTCGCCGCCCGGGCCGCCAACCTCGAGATGATGGGGGTGCTGCTCGATGCCGGGGCGGATCCGTTGCTCCCCAACGCCTTCGGCACGACGCCGCTCATGGTCGCCGCCGGCCTCGGCGAGAACGACGCGCGCCGCCCGGCCGACCACCGCGTCGTCGAGACGGTGGCGCTGCTCATCGAGCTGGGCGCCGACGTGACGGCCACGACGCCGGCTGGCACCACTGCCCTGCACGGGGCGGCCGCCATGTGGGAGGACGGGGTCATCCAGCTCCTCGTCGACCATGGCGCCGACGTCAACGCCGAGGACAACCGCGGCCGCACGCCGCTCTACCTCGTCGAGTACGGCAACGCCAACGCGCCCTCCGAAAGCACCGCGGACCTGCTGCGCGCCCTCGGCGCCCGGGAGCCGGTGGTCGAGCAGTAGCTACGTTGGCCGAGGCGTTCAAGGCGGCCGACCGGTTGCAGTACCGGAAACAGACCATAGACGAGTTCACCTTCGTCGGCATGGGTGTCGACCGGCGACTACCGCTGCCGTGGACCGGTGGCCGTCTGGTCGCCGCGAACCGTGTGGGAGCGGTTCCTGCAGGCCAGCCGTACCGTCTGAACCTACCGTAACGGATACGAGCGCGCGGGCGATGACTACGGCAACGCCAACGCCACCCACTCGCCGGGGTGCCGCAGCGACCCGATCGGCATCACGATGAACTGCCTGCCCTCGTGCAGGTAGGTGATGGGCGAGCCGTTCGTGCCCGCCGGGAACTCGATTTCCCAGATCACCTCGCCCGACTCCTTGTCGAACGCCCGGAACCTCCGCCCCGCGTCGGGACCCGCGCCCGGCGGCGTGCGGACCATGACCGGGTCGCCCTCGCTGACGAAGAGCAGCGTCTTCGTGAGCAGGGTCATCGAGCGGCCCGGTTGCCCGAGCGGCGGCAGGTCGAGGTGGGCGATGGCCGGGTGGTTCCGCGGCCCGTCGCCGTTGGGAACCATCCAGACGTGCTCGCCGGTGTTCATGTCGATGGCGGTGATCCGGCCGTAGGGGGGCTTGGTCAGCGGCAGTCCCTCCGGCCCGTTCGGGAACGCGCGGGTGCCGCGCGTGTAGCGCACGTTCATGCGGTCCGGGTTGCCGGGCGTGAGGTCGGCCGCGAACGCGCCGGTGACCGAAGGCACGTAGAGCATCCCGGTCTCGGGGTCGAACCCGGCCCCACCCCATTCGGCCCCGCCGACCGAGCCGGGTAGCTGCAGCGTCCCTTTCGTGTCGGTCGCATCTTCGCCGCGGATGGAGGGCGGGGTGAAGATCTCCCCCAGGATGTACGGCTCGACGATCTCGATCGCCTCGGCGCGCAGTTCCGGCGTGAAGTCGATCAGGTCGTCGATGCCGATGCCGTGGCGGTCGAACGGCAGCGGCTTCGTCGGGAACGGCTGCGTCGGCGAGATCCACTCGCCCGGCGTGTTCGAGCCGGGCACTTCGCGCTCGACGATCGGCCAGACCGGCTCGCCGGTGACCCGGTCGAAGGTGTAGGCCATCGCCTGCTTGGTGAGCTGCACCACGGCCTTGATCTCGCGGCCGTCGACAGTGATGTCCATCAGGATCGGCGCGACGTTGTTGTCGTAGTCCCACAGGTCGTGGTGGACCATCTGGAAGTGCCAGACCTGCTCGCCGGTCTCGGCGTCGACGCAGACCAGGCTGTTCGCGTACAGGTTGTTGCCCGGCCGGTGCCCGCCGTACATGTCGTTGGTCGGCGCGCCGGTGGGGAGATACACGTAGCCGAGCTCGAGGTCGGCGCTGAACATCGTCCAGACGTTCGACATCCCGGAGTACTCCCACGAGTCGTCGAGCCACGTCTCGACGCCCGGCTCGCCGGCCCGCGGGATGGGGCTCCACGTCCAGCGCAGCGCGCCGGTGCGCACGTCGTAGGCGCGGACGTCGCCCGGGTGCTGCTCCATGGTGAACGGATGGTCCGCCATCGCGCTGCCGAGGATCACGACGTCCTTGACCACGAGTGGCGGCGACGTGCCCGAGTAGCCGGTCTCGGCATCGTAGGTCAGGTCGACCAGGCCCGCTTCGCCGAAAGAGTCGATCAACTCGCCCGTCCCGGCGTCGACCGCCATCAGGTACGGCGGACGGATAGCGAAGAGCCGCCGTTCATCCTCCGATTCCCACCAGGCGACGCCCCGGTTCGGCGTGCCGCGCGGTGTCTCGTCGCCGAGGAAGGCCGCGTCCTGCACCCAGAGGGTCTCGCCCGTGCCCGGGTCGAAGGCCTCCACCAGGCCGATGCCGTTCGAGGCGTAGAGCACGCCGTCGACCATGATCGGCGTCGAGCGGAGCTGGTTCGAGTAGCGCAGCTCCGGCCAGCGTTCGCGGAGCGACGCGTCGACCGCCTCGCGCCGCCAGACGATCCGCAGGTCGTCCACCGTCTCCGCGTCGATCTGATCCAGCGCCGCATAGCGGGTATAGCCGGCGTCGCCGCCGTGGACGCGCCACTCGCCGCTTACACCCTGCTGGGCCGCCAACGGGCCGGCCCCGGCGAGCGCCGCAACTAGAACAAGAGCGCCGACACGCTCCCGGTGGGGCGTTCGTGCCATCCTGGTGTCTGCCATTCTTCGTCTCCGCGTTCGTTGGCGCCGTTCAGTCCGGCGTTCTCTCGAGGGGATTCGCCACGCTCCACAGCACGATGGCGGCGGCCGCCACGTGCTGCGCCATCAAGGTCACCACGGCGGGCACGGTGGCACCCGGAAACGCCTCGCCGCCGCCGTCGGTGAGCATCCAGAGGTCCGGGAGGAGCGAGAGCAGCAGCGCGATGAGGACGATTCGCTGGAACAACGGGACCGAACGCTCGGAGCGCTTGTCGACGATGAGGGCGACCCCCAGCCCGGCCGCGACGCCCACAACCGTCAGAAACACCGTCGGCCCTGCGGTCGCCAAGGGCTCGAATTCGGGTGGAATGTCGAAGACGGCAAGCGCCGCCGCGCGCAGGACCAGGTTGGCCGCCACGGCCCCGAGAATCGTCCGGAGCCACACCACCCAGGCCCGCGGTCCCGCAACCGCCAGTCGCTCGGCACCCATCAGTCACCTCCACCCGACCCGCGGCCAGCGCCGCACCGGGTTGGTGTAGCGAGCCGGTCCGCGACGGGAGCCTCACATTATAGGCATCCCTCTGTTTGCGAGCGCCGCTCCGTGGCTTGTGGCAGGCAGCGCCAGAGTGCGAGACTCGTCATGCACCGGAGACGTCAATGGTGAACGAGAAGCTGAGTCCGGATGAGCGGGAGGTCCTCGATCGGTTCGAGCGGGGAGAGTTGCGACCTGTGGCCGACGCCGAGCGCGAGCTCGAAGCGGCCCGTCAGGCTGCGGCCAATACGTTGAACAAGACCCAGCGGGTGGGTGCTGGCCACCCCGTCGATAAGCCGCCGACGGACCGGTGAAAGCACTGTTTCTTCAGGCGCCCCGCGCCGGCTCCAGTTTCGTGAGGGCGTCGGCCATGGGCGTGAGGCCGATCACCTCGATACCGCGGCCCTGCGGGTAGCGTTCGTCGCCGGAATAGACGATGAACGTCCTGTCCGGTTGCAGATCGTCCATTGCGATCCGCAATCCCTTCCCGACCCTGGGCGCGGAGCCGCGCTTGATCTCGATCGCCCAGAGCCGGTTGTCCGGCAACTCGAGCAGCAGGTCGATTTCCACGCCCGTCGCCGTGCCGTAGAAGCTGGCCCGCGCACGATCGGGGGCTGCCCGGATAAGCGTCTCAAGCACGAAGCCTTCCCAGCTTGCCCCGGCGACTGGATGGCCGAGCACGCTGCCTTCGTCGTCGAGCCGCAGCAGCGCATGCACGAGGCCGCTGTCCCGCACGTAGACCTTCGGTGACTTGACGAGCCGTTTGCGGACGCTGGCGTGGAACGGCGGCAGGCGGCGCACCAGGAACAGGTCGGCCAGCAGGTCGACGTAGCGCGCGACGGTCTTGCCGTCGATGGCCAGCGAGCGCGCCAGGGACGCCATGTTCAGCAGGCTTCCCTGGCCGTGCGCAAGCATGGTCCAGAGCCGCCGCAGCGTCTCGGCCGGGACGGGTGGGCCCAACTGCGGGACGTCCCGCTCCAGGTAGGTCCGAATGAACTGCTCCCGCCATTCGGCGCTCTGCCAGTCGCTCTCCGCCAGAAAGCTTGGCGGGAATCCGCCGCGAACCCACAACCGCGACGCGAGGTCGCCGCCGGTTTCGCGCACGTCCAGCGGGGAGAGCTCGAGATACGCGATGCGTCCCGCCAGGCTCTCACCGGACTGCCGCAGCAGATCCGGAGCGGCCGATCCGAGCAGCAGGAACTGTCCGGCTGCTTCGCCGGCTCGGATCCGTTCGTCGGCGAGCACGCGCAGCAGTTGGAACAACCCCGGTGCGCGCTGCACCTCGTCGATCACGATGAGCCGGCGGCGGAAGCCCCGCAGGTAGCCGGCCGCGTCATCCAGCTTCGCCAGATCCGCAGGATCTTCCAGATCGAGGTACACGCTGTCGGCGGCTCCGGCCAGCGACCGCGCCAGCGTCGTCTTGCCGACCTGCCGCGGCCCGATCAGGGCGACGACGGGGAACTGCCGGAGGCGGGCGGCGGTGATTTCACCGAGGGCTCTGGAAATCACATTGCAATTACGGACGGACGATCCATAATTGCAAGGTTACCACGCGGGTGCCGGCCGTTTAACCAAGTCCGCCCGCCGCCGTCGGTGCCTGCTGGTTTTCTGAATCGCAAGACTCCTGGTCCGGCGGCGACGACGCAGGCCCCCGTGGCACAGACTGCCAGGCCTCGGGATGCCCGGTCGGCGGCCCGCCCGGCTACTTCAGCGCGGAGTACGACGTCGGCTCCAGGATCCGCGCGTCGATGCTGTCGACCAGCGCGCGGTTCTCGTCCCGCTCGACGGCGATGATGATCTCCTGGAAGTCCTCGAAGGTGGCGAGCTCCCGCCACATCTCGTCGCGTGCCTCGCGGGACGGGTACGCGAGCATGTAGATGAAGGTGTCCTCCACGTCGTCGCCGGTCACCGCGTTCCAGTAGCCGACGTTGGTCATGCCGGCCCGCTCGAACATCGCGGCCGTGTGGTCGCGAAAGCGGTTCGCCAGCGCCTCCCGGTTTCCCGGCGTCGTCTTGTAGACGCGCAGCTCGTAGGCCTGGGAGGCCGCGCGCTGCTGCTCGGCGATCGCCCAACCGCTGCCGATGATTCCGAACGTGAACCCGACGATCGCGAGAATCTGCCACTTGCGCATCTGTTACCTCCGGTTCTTTCGTCTTGTCGGTGGATTCTGTGTCGAATGCTGCCTTGCGGGTCTGCCGCGGTCATCTCTCCGATGCGCGTCGCTTGGCGTTCGTGAGGCGGGAAAGAGACACACTTGCGTCTTGCACGTCTTGCCTCAAGCCAGCGTTTGAGGGCGCGTTGGCTTTCGCCTGACGGACGGCCCGCAATCAGGCCCTCCACACTGAGGTCTTCGTCCAGGGGCGCCCATCGAATTCCCCGCCCCCCGCCGATCAATTCCCAGGCGTCCCGCTCCTCCTGGGCAGCGTGCACGAGCCGTGGATACCATGCCAGCGGCACGGAGATGGTCCGTCGGTCGGAGAGCTCGACCCTCAAGGTGTCCTCCGTAACCGTAACGTCCTCGGCTTCGGATTGGTAAGGCTGCGCCGCCTTCACTACCTTCTGTAGGTTGCTCTCAGGCGGCTGTGAACAACCGTGGATTCAGAGGCTTCAGCGTGTCGAGCGACGCAATCGTCGAGCCGTCGCCAAGCTCGTACTTGAGTTCCAATACGCCACCACTCTGCGACTCGGAAGTGGCCAAGCGTCTTGCGAGAAGGTCGGCCAAGGAGCGATCCTCGACCGCGCATAGAATCTGCCTGCCGCTTCTCCTGATCGAACCGAGCACCTCTACTAGGTGAAGCGCCCGGTAGTCATCGACATGTTGCATCGGATCGTCCAGGATGAGCGTATTCCACCGGCTCCATGTGGTAGACAGATGCACCGAGAGTAGGAAGGCAAGGCCGAGCGCTCTTCGTTGGCCGCTGCTGAACATGAACCGCGGATTGAGCTCGCTCTTGCCGACCGTGAGGCGCATGAATCGCCTGACGTCACCGCGGACCCTGTAGCCAACCGTTGACCATTGGACGTGAGGCCGAAGGCGTTCGTAGAGCTCGACCAGCAGTGGTTCCAGTTGGGCCAATCGCTCGTCCACGAGCTCTCCGGCCACCCGTCTAACAGCCCGACTAGCTTCGGCTTGATGTGAGCTGGCGCGCTGCGCTGCCTCCAGCGCCTTTTGTGCGGAAGCAAGGCGTTCGCGCTCCTGTGCAAGAGCTCTCTCCTGCTCGATCAGGCGCGCATATGCGGTAGATGATTCCAATCCGGCTAGCGCTGATTCGATAGATTGCAAAGATGACCGTGCCGTGCCGAGAGCGGCTTCCAGAGCCGTGGCGCTCACCGTCGCGGAGAGCTCGACACCTTCCATCCCACGAACCTCTCCAACGACTTCATCAAACTCTACACGCAGATCCTCCCCTGCCCGTCTGTGTTCTCGAACGGCAGCCTCCGCCTGTCGCTTCCGCAACGCAGCCGCACTTTCATTGCCCAGGGCTTCTTCTCTGCGAGCCAGCGCTTCTGTCAGCCCCCCGGACTCGCGCTCGACTCTCCCCGCCGTCTCGTGCAGGTGAGACTGGAATGCGCTCGCGATTACAACTGAACCGCACAATGGGCATCGACCATCCTCTAGTCCGACTCGCTTCCCGTGCTCCAACAACTCTCCGAGGGACCGGACATGCGGCCGGCGTTTCTCGACCTCGCCGGCCTCCGTCTCTGCCTCCCGTCGAGTTCGCTGCGCACGAGTCAGGTCCTCGGTAGCTCGTTCGAGGACCTCGTCGAGTTCTTGGCTTCTCGCCTTGTACGCATCGGTTTCGATCATGGCGCGACGGCTCTCTATCTCCTGCAAGCGGGAAATGCACCGCAACAATGCCGAGACGTGGCTACGCAGACTTGAGATCTGGCTTCGGGCCTGACGCATCAGGGAGTCGGTATCCTTGTCCTCGGCCACTCCAAGCGTAGCTGCCAGATCTCTTCGCGGCGCTTCGGAATCCGGTTCCGCATCGAATTCGGAACGCGACTCGCTGATCTGTGCGACCAACCGATTCACATCGGCTCGCGCCACCTCGTAGTCGTTCTGAAGCAGCCTGACACGATGGTCGATCACTTGCTTTGTATTGTCGAGGCGCTTCTCGATATCCGGAAGCTGCGTGGAGCCCAGAGTGTCGAGAACGAGCGAAAAGCGTGCCCTCTCGTCCGCATCGACGCTGAGTTCGGTAATCTGCTCATCCCGAACAATCGTCGAGCCGCAAAGTCTCTCGAGTAGCCGAACTTTCGGAGCCAACCGGCTAGCGAAACAAGCATGCAACCCGGACTCATCAAGGCTACGTGCGTCACCTGCCCCATCCCGCGTGCGAAAGCTTACCCCTTCGGGGCGCCTTTCCACTTCGAGACCGCTTCCGTTGTCCAGATCGAATACGAGTCTTACGAACCGTTCGGAGGGCTCACCGGCCCCCCGCCACCAAGTGTAGTTGCCGAGGTCTTCTCGATTCTCGGACATCAGTGCCGGCCTTGAGATCTGCCCGGTCAGACCGAACTCGATGGCGTCAAGGAGTGTGCTCTTGCCGCTTCCGTTTCGTCCGGTAACCACCAGAAAACCGTTGGGAACAGGTACCGGCATCGTCGATCGAATACCTCTGAAACCTGCAGCCTCTATGTGGCTCAGTTTCATTCTGCTTCCTCCTCACGGACCAATGCGTCCGCAATGTCCTCGCTGTTCCCACCTACGAGCATGGAGTGAACAGCAGATGGTGGCAAGGCGGAAAGGCGGTCGCGCAAGAGGTCCAGAGCATTTTTGCTGCTCAGACTCACACGGTGTCGAATTGGCAACAGGACACCGAGGGCGTTGTCAATGTCCCGGTCGATGGCGATACCCGCTCGGGCGATCTTCCTGGTCGCCTGGAAGTCTTCCTCGACGGCAATCAGACGCTTCGTCTGTTCGGCGGAAGCTCGTTCATGCGTCAGGAGAGTCGAGTAGACGTTCCATGCCTTTTGCCGATCTCGACGCAACTCGGCGGCATGTTCACGCAAAAAGGTCTCCTCGGCATCCTTCCACTCGCCCAGCAGCGCCGCCACCGATACGAACTCGGCGACGAATCCGAGCACGCTCGCGTCCTCAAAGCGAACGTGGCTTGGGCTCGAAGTGACATCATACGCTGCGACCAATAGACGTCTGGCGACCATATCGAGGATACTCATAGGCCCAACCGCTCCGCCGCCGTTTCATCAGTCATCCACTCGCCGTTCCACCCCTGCCGCACAATCGTCCGCGGCTCACCGTCTCGCACGAGGTCTGCCGGAGTGCCGTCGTCAGTCGCACCGACGCATATCACCGCGTCGCAATCGCGCGATGCGCGGAGATCGTCAGCGAATTCGGTCTTGACTCGTGAGAGAAGTTGATTCGGGCAGTTGATTACGCGGATGCCCCGATCCTGAAGACGCAGTCGCGCGCCTTCGAGAACACCCCCTGCGGCCACGATAGCAAGAAAGAACGCGCCAAACCATGGACATCGTGTCATCTGGCTCCCGTTTCCTCGATGGAAGCTTGCTGGAACATCCGGAGAAGTCCTTGCGCAGCAGGTACAGATCATCGCTGTTCAGAGGGTCGACGAAGTCCGGGCCACCAGCTTCTCGTTGCGGGAAGAGCGCGTTGAAATGGGGAATGCCGTCGGCAATGGCGCGCTTGACAAAGCCACGAGAAAACACGACGCGCAGTTCGTCGAGGAAGGCGTCCGCCGGCTCCGGGACGTGGCGAAAATCATGTTGGTTCGCCCAATCCCACAGTTCAGGTGCCTTTTGCTGCAAGACTTGACGGTTTGCCGGATTTACGACCACGACCATCCTAGGCGTCGAATCTTGCAGTGCACGTGAGAGAACGTTGTTGAGGTAGTCCCAATCTGTCCAGAAGCCTAGGATGACCAGATCCCTGCCAACGAGCTGTCCCGCCAGCCATGTCGTGTTCCTGGCGAGTCGCGTCTGAATCTCGCCGTCTAGGTCGATCTGCGACTGCGCCCAAAGCGTGTTGGACGGATCCCGCTTGTGGCATCCGTGCAGCTTGAGGAGCGGACGGTGCTTGTCGGGCAGTTCGGCTGCTTCGACACCGTCGAGTGCTGATCGAAAATCACGTTCGCCAAGCTCAAACGCGGCGTCCTCGATATGACTGTCGAAGTTCGTAGTTGCGGCAAGAGTTAATGCACCGCAGCACAGGAAATCGGCGATCGCCGAGTGCCCGCGATTGGGATTCCTGGAGAAGGTCTCCCACGGCACGAAGTCCAGAAACTCCCTGAACCTGCCCAGATTCAGGAAATAGTCCACTAGGCGCTCGAGGTCGAGGCGAACGTTATCCGGGAGGTGAGTTTGCGTGACCTGCGAATAGCGTTCCCCACATGTCTGCGCGAGTTCTGCTGCGGAAGGAACAGCCGTTGGAGGAGACATCGATAGGCCGGCCCCACAAATCACTGCCAAGTGCCCACCCTGGATGGAAAGCAAGAGGCTGTCGCGAAGTTGAGGGTCCAATGTTCAGGGTCCCTTAGCCGCCTTCTGGCGCTCTTTCGATTGGGGGGCGCACCCTGGTCGACGGACTCGACCGTCCGTTCCGGTTGTCGGACGGCCGAGCGTCGGTCCGAGGTGCGAACTGCCGTAGCCCGGCTCAGTGCGCCAGCGGGTCCGGCCGGATCTGGAACTTCACGAGGTTCCCCGGCTCCACCGGGCCGCCTTCCACGTGCCACGCTGCGTCGGCGCCGTAGGTGGCGTAGACGCCGCGGCCCTTCCAGCCGGCGTCGGGATCGTCGATGCGGCCGTCGAGCCCGCGGCTGTGGAAGCCCTGCGGGTACGGGACGCGCAGGATGGTCCACTCGCCGCTTTCCGGATCGAGGGCCAGCAGCGAGTCCGAGCTCGACCCGTTGGCGATCGGGATGTTCTCGCCAAGGCCGAGGGTGTTGAACTGGTCGACCCAGTTGTAATAGTGGAAGTCGGTCCCGATGTCGGTGTCGCGGAAGTTCGGGCCCGGCACCTTGTAGAAGGACCAGCCCGCGTCGCACTGCCGCCCGTCGCGCGCCTCGGGTCCGCCGAAGACGGTGCACTCGCCGCGGTCGAACGACGCGAAGTGGCTGCTGCCGGCCAGCGCGGTCCACAGCACGCCGTTGCGGTCGACGTCGAGCCCGCGGGTCCGGTAGCCCTTCTCCACCGGCACCGTGTAGAGCTCGCTGATGCAGGTCTCCGGCGGGTTGTCGCCGCGCTCGAGCCGCAGCATCCGGCCGGGGAAGTCGTCCGAGACGATCCAGACGGCGTCGTCGAGCGGGTTGGCGATGATGCCGTAGGCGCCGACCAGCACGCGCGTGTCGAGCGCCGGGTCGAACGGCGGCTCCTCGCGGCTGCCGCGCGGTGCCGGCTCGTTCCACGGCTTGGTGATGACGCCGTCGCCGTTGGTGTCGATGACGGTCGGGCACCAGCCCTGGGCGAGCTGCTCGTCGCCGGTCTCGTCGTAGACCTTCGTGTCGAGCCAGCCGATGACGGCGCCGCCGCCGCTGAAGTACAGCGTGTCGTTGGCGTCCTCGGCGAACTGCAGGTGGTGGGTGCCGTAGCACGTGCCGATGAGGACGAAGTCGTCCGTCTCCGGATCGTAGTAGCCGGTGTGGCGGCCGGCGCGGTCGACGGGGAAGTACTGCGCGTAGGCGTTGTCCGACCCCTCACGGCACCAGTCGGGGTTGTTCGGATGGCGGACCCGCGTCGTCAGCCAGACGCGCCCCTCGGCGTCGATCATGGGGTTGTGCGGGTTGGCGGGGTCGTTCCAGACCGCCTCGGCCCCGAAGTCGCGCCACGGCTTGAAGCCCTCGGTCTGGAACATCGACGGGACCGGCGGGTCGTTCTCGCGCAGCGGGATCTTGATCATCTTCGAGCTGTGCTCGAGGGTGTCGGTCACCAGCAGGAAGTCGTTGCCGATGTCCACGCCGTAGAGCGGGCCGTTCGCGTTGACCCGCGGGTTGCGCTTGTCGGTGGCGATCTCGTCGTGGACGAAGGCGACGTTGTCGCCCCAGTTCCACATCGTGAGCACGACGTTGCGCTCGATGCCCTGCGGACGGGGCGGGGGCGGCGGCGCCTCGCCCGCGGCGATGCGGTCGGTCCAGTCGACGAGCATGTCGAGACCGGCTTCGCGGCCGAACCCCGTGACGAAGCGGTTCATCAGCGACCCGCGCTGCCCCCGCTGCACCCGGTCGTCCCAGGCGGAGCGGGCCGAGTCGAAGTCCTCGAGGTCGGGGATCTCGCGGGTGCGCTTGCTCCCCACCTGGTGGCAGCGCTGGCAGCCCTTCAGGTTGTTGATCCACTCGCTCTGGCTGCCCATCAGCGGGTTGATGCCGTTGCCCTCGGGGCCGGTGCCCGGGAATTCGTGCGCGGCGGGCAGGTTGATGAGCGACAGCCAGTAGGTGGAGGGGTAGACCTGCGCGGCCTCCTGCGGCGTCGCCGCGACCACCGCGGTGAGGTCGAGCTCCTGGTCCGGGCGCCCCGCGACCGGCTCGGAGTCGACGAGCCCGTAGCCGCGGACCCAGACGTCGAAGGTCGCGTCCGGCAGCTCCGGCAGCACGTACTGCCCGTCGTCGTCGGTGACGACGATCTTGCGGAACACCGTCTCGAGCTCGTCCGTCTCGGCGATCACCCAGACGCCCGCCTCGGGGCCGTTGGCGCTTCGGACGGTGCCGCGAATGACGCCGTCGTTGTCCGCCGCCGCCACCGCGATCGTCCCCGGCGCCGCCGCGGCGACGAGCGCCGCGCAGGCGAGCGCGGCCGTCAGGCTTCCCAGTTGTCTCTTGGTCATCGTCGTTCCACCGTTTCTCCGCCGAGTTCACGCAGGAGCGCCACCGTCTCCGGCCACGCCTTCTCCGTATTCGCCACGAAGACGCCCTCGGCCACCATCCGGGGCGTCCAGCCGATGTTGTTGCGGGCGTTGATGTCCGCCCCCTGGTCGATCAGGTACTGCACGATGAGGTTCGAGCCCATCATCGCGGCGCCGTGCAGCGCCGTGCAACCGCCCCAGCGCATGTCGCCGCGGTCGCGCTGCGCGTCCATCTCCAGCAGGTTCAGCGGGTGGCGCAGCAGCAGGTCCACGCCGTCGCCCTCGAGCTGCGTGTCCCCGAAGTCGGTCACCGCGTGCAGGTCGTTGCCGAGCGCCAGGGTCGCCTTTACCGCCTCGAGCCGCACGCCCTCGGGGGTTCCATTCAGCGGACCCGGGCTCTCGCCGTCCCAGAAACCGAGGCCGGCCGCCGCCATCAGCGGGGTCACTCCCTGGCCGGTCGGCGTCAGCGGATCCGCGCCGTAGTCGACCAGCAGTTCCATCAGCTCCAGATCCGCGTGCTTGGCGGCCAGGTAGAAGGGCGTGGCGCCGATGAAGCTGATGTAGTTGCGTCCCACCGAGATGTTCGGCGGCGGCTTGACGATGCCCAGGTCGACCTCGAACGGGATCTCCTGCCACGCGATGCGCACGTTCGGGTCGGCGCCCTGCGCGAGCAGGCGCCGGGCCAGCTCGAGACTGTCGAGATGGCCGGTCTGCTCCGGCGGTCGGCCCGATCCGGGACGGCGGATCCAGGCCAGCGCGTGCAGCAGCGAGCCGCGGGCGTCGAAGGCGTTCGGGTCGGCCCCCGCGTCGAGCAGGTCCGCGGCGAGCCGGTAGTGCGCGTTGATGAGGGCGAGCGCGAGGGGAGATGTGTGCCCGGTCGCCGCCGGGGTGTAGGAACCCGTGCCCGCCGTCGTGTTGTTGACTCCGGCGTTGACGTCGGCACCGCCCGCCAGCAGTGCCCGCGTCGCGTCGATCTGTCCCTCGCGCACCGCGAACAGAAGGGGAGTCAGGCCGCTGCTCGAGCGCGCCTCGATGTCGGCGCCGGCCGCGAGCAATCGCGAGACCGCGTCTGCGTTGTTCTCGGCGGCAGCCCACATCAGCGCGGTCTGGCCGCGCCAGCTCTCGGTGGCGTCGACGGTGGCGCCGGCCGAGAGGAGCTGGTCGAGGACCGGGACGCGCCCGGTCCGCGCGGCCACCATCAGGACCGTCTCACCCGCCGGGGTGGCGGTATTCGGGTCGGCCCCGGCCTCGATCAGCGCGCCGACCACCGCCGGCTCGCCGCTCTCCGCCGCCAGCGCGAGCGGCGTGATGCCGTAGCGATTTGCGATTGCCGAGTCGGCTCCGGCCTCGATCAGGCGCTCGACGGTTTCCGCCGAAGCGGCGCGCGCGGCCCAGTGCAGCGCCGTGGTGCCGTCCGGGGAGGTTGCATCCGCGTCGGCGCCCTCCGCGAGCAGGGCCGCTACCCGGGTGGCGTCACCCGATTTGGCGGCTTCGATCAAGAGCGCATCACCCGCGGCCGTTACGGATGGCAGAGTCAGCACTCCGGCGACGAGTGCGGCCGCGACGAGCGTCAGCCTCCGGTAGCCCCGTTCTTCGCGCATGAGATGTCCCTTTCCAGGCATGTTTCGATAGCGGGCCACGGGCAATTGCGGATGCTATCGCGTGGCGTCTACGTTGACAACACCCGGCGAGAAGCGTACAAAGGGCGGAGTACCGACTGGAGCCTGGCAGGGTCCTCGCGAGTTGGCGCCCGGGCTCTGGTTTCCATGACCTTCCGCCAGCCGGAACCAGCGCGCCGGACGCGGCTAGAAGAAGTAGAAGATGTCGAGAGGTGATGTGATGTCGACGCGGCGAGACGAGCCGGCTCTGCGCCGGGTCCGGGGCGTTGTCCTGGCGGCGGTCTCAGGCTTCGTGCTTGCCGCGTCGTCGCCGGCCATGGCCGCGGGGGCCGAGGCGAACGCCGCGTCCGTGGAGGCGACGCTCAATCGTTACTGCGTGACGTGCCACAACGAGCGCATCGTCAACGGCCGCGGGACGGCGCCGTCGATGCTGGTCTCGCAGTTGCGCACCGCCGGTGTGGCGCTCGATGCCCTCGACGTGAACCAGGTGGGCGGCGATTCTGACGACTGGGAGCGCGTTATTCGCAAGCTGGAGGCCCGAACAATGCCGCCGGTCGGGCGTCCCCGCCCGGACGAGGCCACCTACGGCGAGGTCATCGCCTGGCTGGAAGCGGAGCTCGACCGGGCGGCCGTGAACGCGCCGAACCCGGGCCGGCGCCCCGCGCTGCATCGCCTGAGCCGCACCGAGTACCAGAACGCGGTGCGCGACCTGCTGGCCCTCGACGATCTTCCGAAGGAGTTCGACGTCTCGACGCTGCTGCCGGCGGACAACGTCACCAGCGGCTTCGACAACCTGGCCGAGTTGCTGTTCGTCTCGCCGTCGACCCTGGAGCGGTACCTGGCCGCGGCGCGCAAGATCAGCCGGTTGGCCGTAGGCGACACGAGCATGCCGCCGATTGTCGACCGCTACCAGCTCGACCGCGACCTGATTCAGGACGGCCACCTGGACGGGCTGCCGCTCGGCACGCGGGGCGGCACGGTGATCCGCAGCCATCTGCCGGCGGACGGCGAGTACGTCCTGACCGTCGAATTCGCTCAGGCCGCGCGCGAGGAGCACGAGGTCGAGGTGAGCGTCGACGGCGAGCGGGTCGACCTCTTCAGCATCGGCGGCCGGCCGCTGGTGCGGGGGGCGAGCGGCGTGTTCGCGTTCGAGGCCGAGCCGCCCGTCGACGTGCGGGTCCCGCTCGGAGCGGGGCCGCGCGAGATCGCGGTGGCCTTCCTGCAGAAGACGGGAGCGCAACACGAGAGTCTGGTGCGGGCATCGAGGCGGGGGCAGCGGCGGGAGCCGGCCATCTCGACGGTGACGCTGAGCGGGCCGTACGGCGTCGACGGGGCCGGCGATTCTCCGAGCCGCGAGCGTATCTTCACCTGTCGCCCCGGTAGCGACTCGGCGGCCGAGCCGTGCGCGCGCGAGATCCTATCGACCCTGGCCCGCCGCGCCTACCGCCGCCCGGTGACCGGTGCCGATCTCGGCGTGCTGCTGCCGTTCTACGAGGAGGGTCGCGGCGAGGGCGGGTTCGACAAGGGAATCCAGCGCGCTTTGGAGCGGCTGCTCGTCAGTCCCGAGTTCCTCTACCGCATCGAGCGCGATCCGGAGGGTGTCGATCCCGGCGCGCCGTACCGGGTCGGCGACCTGGAGTTGGCCTCGCGCCTGTCGTTCTTCCTGTGGAGCAGCATCCCGGACGACGAGCTCCTCGATCGCGCCATCGACGGCACCCTCGGCGACCCGGCGGTGCTCGAGGCGCAGGTCCAGCGAATGCTCGCCGACCGCCGCTCGCGCGCCCTCGTCGACAACTTCGCCGAGCAGTGGCTCTACCTGCGGGACGTCGAGGCAAAGGAGCCGGATCCGGGCTTCTTCCCTGGTTTCGACGAGAACCTGCGGCAGGCCTTCCAGCGCGAGACCGAGCTGTTCATCGACAGCGTGCTGCGCGAGGATCGCAGCGTCAGCGACCTGCTGACCGCCGACTACACGTTCCTCAACGAGCGCCTCGCGAAGCACTACGGAATCCCTCACGTCTACGGCAGCCACTTCCGGCGCGTGTCGCTGGACGGCACCGCACGGCGCGGGTTGTTGGGACAGGGCGGCATCCTGACTCTGACGTCGTATGCCACGCGCACCTCGCCGGTGCTGCGCGGCAAGTGGATCCTGGAGAACCTGCTCGCGTCGCCCCCGCCGCCTCCGCCGCCGGACATTCCGGCGCTGGCGGAGACCACTGACGACGGCGCTGCGCTGTCGATGCGAGCCGCGATGGAGCGGCATCGGGCCAACCCGGCCTGCGCGAGCTGCCACGCGCAGATGGATCCGCTCGGCTTCGCCCTCGAGAACTTCGACGCGGTGGGCCGCTGGCGCACCCGCAGCGAGTCGAACGACGCGATCGACGCGTCCGGCGTGCTGCCCGACGGCACCTCGTTCGAGGGTCCCGACGGAATGCGGGGGGCGTTGCTGCGCGAGCCGGAGCGGTTCTTCGCCACCGTCACCGAGAAGCTGCTGACCTACGCGCTCGGCCGCAACGTCGAGTCGTACGACATGCCCGCGGTGCGCGCCATCGTGCGCGACGCGGAGCGGAACGACTACCGGTTCTCGTCCATCGTTCTGGGCATCGTTCGGAGCACGCCGTTTCAGATGAGGATGTCGCAATCATGATCATCACGCAGAAAGCCCTGCCCCGGCGGACGTTCCTGCGCGGCGTGGGCGCCACGCTCGCCCTGCCGTTCCTCGACGCGATGGTGCCGGCCGCGTCCTCGGCGGCGCGCGCCGCGGCGGCGCCGGCCCGGCGGCTCGGGTTCATCTACATCCCGAACGGCGTCATCCAGGAGCAATGGGTGCCGGAGCAGACCGGGCGCGGGTTCGAGTTCTCGCGGATCCTGAATCCGCTCGAGCCGTTCCGCGATCAGGTGCTCATCCTCAGCGGGCTGGCGCACCGGCAGGCCGACTCGTTCGGCGACGGCAACGGCGACCATCCGCGGGCCACCGCGGCATGGCTCAGCGGCGTCCATGCGTGGGAGCGCCGCGGACGCCAGGGGCCGACCGAGATCAAGCTCGGCATCACCGCCGACCAGATCGCGGCGCGCGAGTTCGGCAAGGAGACGCCGCTGCCGTCGCTGGAGCTGGCCCTGGAGCAGCCGACCGCCATCGCCTGCGACACCGGCGACTGCTTCTACTCGAACACGATCTCGTGGCGCAACGAGACGACACCGCTCGACATGGAGGCGCACCCGCGCATCGTCTTCGAGCGCCTGTTCGGCGAGGGCGGCACCGCCGCCGACCGCCTGGCGGTAGTCCGACAGACGGGCAGCATCCTCGACTCGGTGACGGCCGAGGTGGCGCGCCTCGGCGGGACCCTCGGTCCGAGCGATCGGAACAAGCTGGATGAGTACCTCGACGCGGTGCGCGACGTCGAGCAGCGGGTCCAGCGGTCCGAGTCGCGCGGCGACGAGTCGTTCGTCGAGTTGCCGGAGCGGCCGGTCGACATTCCCGAGACTTTCGAGGATCACGCGAAGCTGATGTTCGACCTGCAGGTGCTGGCGTTCCAGGCCGATGTCACGCGGGTCTTCACGCTGATGATGGCGCGCGAGGCGAGTCCCCGACCCTACCCGCAGATCGGGGTGCCGGACCAGCACCACACGGTGTCGCATCACCGCAACGACCCGGAGTACATCGCCAAGAAAGCGAAGATCGACACGTACCACATCCAGGTGCTGTCGTACCTGCTCGGCAAGCTGCGCGAGACGCCGGACGGCGACGGCAACCTGCTGGATCACTCGATGATCGTCTACGGCGGCGGCATCGGGAACGGAAACCTCCACGAGCACACGAATCTGCCGTGCCTCGTGGCGGGCGGCGGCGGCGGGCGGCTGCACGGCGGACGGCACCGTGCCTATCCGGCGGACACGCCCTATACGAACCTGCTGTTGACGGTGCTCGACAAGGCCGGCGTGCCGGCCGAGAAGCTCGGCGACAGCACGGGACTGCTCAACACTGCGCCGCTCAGTTTGTGAGCGGCGCAACACTGCGCCGCTCGGTCTGTGAGCGGCGCCACTCGGCAAGGCGCCCCGAGGGGAGGGCGGGGCGCGCTTGCAGAAAGGCAAAGGATCGTTTCATGTTCAAGCGCAACCGCGCCTTGTGGGTTGTTGTTCTGTGCTTTGCGCTGGGGGCCGCCGCATGCGGCGATGATCCCGCGCCGGCGGCGCCGACGCCGCCGCCGCCGCCGCCGACACCGGCGCCCGAACCCGAGCCGGTGACGATTACCGGCGACTGGCACGGACACGTCCACGGCATGCTGATCGACGGCGAAGCGCATGTGCACCTGATGCAGGACGACAACATGATGGTGACCGGCGACTGGCACATGGAGGAGATGCCCGCGCCGGTCGCCACGCTGCTCATGGCGGCAGGCGTGTCGACCGATGAGGAATTCGGGGGGGACGTGACAGGCATGGTGGAAGAAGGAGACGATGGTCACGCCGAGCTCGAGTTCGGGTTCGCAGAGGCGTTCCACGACGTCCTTGGCCACGACTGCGTGGTCCACGCCCACGTCGAGTTCACGGAGGACGAACTGGAGGGCGACTGGCACACCGACAACTGCGGCGCCGCCTCCGACGAGGGAGATCTGGACATGCACAAGGACTAGGAGTTCCTGGCGGGCCGGATTAGGAGCCTCCTGGCGGACCGTTTCGAGAAAGCTGTTCGTTCGCGCGCCGTTCGGCCCCGGGATGTGTGGCAGGACCACGACGGGGCTGCGCGGCGCGGGGTGCTCGACGCTCAGCCCTTGGCTTCCTCGCTCAGGTTCTGAGCGGCGCTACCCGGCAACGCCCCGAGGGAGGGAGGGGCGCTTGCAGAAAAGGCAAAGGAACGTTTCATGTTCAAGAGCAACCGTGCCAAGTGGGCCATTATTCTCTGCTTTGCGCTGCTGGGCGCCGCCTGCGGCGGGGACGACACCACGCCGGCGGGGCCGACACCGCCCCCGGAGCCGGAGCCCGAACCGGAGCCGGTGACGATTAGCGGCGAGTGGCACGGAGAGTTCGAAGGCGCCCTGGTCGCCGGCGAGGCGTTTGCGACGCTGATGCAGAACGGCATGGACGTGACCGGCGACTGGTCGGCTGAGATGCCCGCGCCGCTCGTGGCGCTCGGGGCGCCCGCCGGCGTCGATCTCGCGGGTCCCGTGGAAGGCACGGTGTCGGGTTCCACCGCCGAGCTCGAGTTCGGGTTCCTGGCGGCGTTCCACGAGTATTTGGGTGAGGACTGCGGCCTCCACGTCCACGTCGAGTCGTTCTCGGAGGACGATCTGGAGGCCACGTGGCACACCGAAGATACGTGCCCGGCTCACGTCAACGACGAGGGAACGCTGGACATGCACAAGGACTAGCGGACCGTTCTTCGAGCTGGTCGCGCGCTGTGCGGCCCCCGGCGGGTTGCAGGACCACGACGGGGCCGCACGGTGCTCGACGCTCAGCCCTTCGCCTCTTTCCAGTTCCGTCCCAGCCCGACGTCGACGGTGAGCGGTACCGTCAACTCGACGGCGGACTCCATCCGCGTCCGGACCAGCTCGGCGACCTCCCGGGCCCGGGATTCCGGGGCCTCGAAGAGCAGCTCGTCGTGGACGGTCAGGATCATCCGCGCTTCCTGCGGCAGATCGGCGTGCACGTCTATCATCGCGCGCTTCAGGATGTCGGCTGCGCTTCCCTGGATCGGCATGTTCACCGCGACCCGCTCGGCCGCGCTCCGTAACTGACCATTGCGGCTGACTATCTCGGGCACGCGCCGCCGCCGGCCGAGCATCGTGGTCACGACACCGGTCTCTCGCGCCGTTTCGAGCGTGCCTTCCAGATAGGCGCGCACGGCGGGAAAGCCCTCGAAGTACGCGTCGATGAAACGCTGGGCGTCCTTCGGGGTGACCCCGATGTCCTTCGACAGGGTGAAGGCGGTCTTGCCGTAGAGCAGGGCGTAGTTGATGATCTTCGCCCTGCGCCGCAGCTCGTGCGGGTCGAGTCCGCTGTCGGCGCCGAACACCTTGAACGCGGTCCGGTCGTGGATGTCCTCGCCGCGCTCGAAGGCGCCGGTGAGGTTCGGGTCGCCGGAGAGGTGGGCCAGCACCCGCAGCTCGATCTGCGAGTAGTCCGCCGAGATGAGCACGGACCCGGGCGGGGCGGTGAACGCTCCCCGTATTTCCCTTCCGACCGCGGTCCGGATGGGGATGTTCTGCAGGTTGGGGTCGTGGCTGCTCAGCCGCCCGGTCGCCGCCACCGCCTGGGCGAACGAGGTGTGCACGCGGCCGGTCTCGGGGTTGACGAGTTGCGGCAGCGCGTCGACGTAGGTTCCCTTGAGCTTGGCGAGACTGCGCCACTCCAGCACCTTGCGCGGCAGGTCGTGGACAAGGGCCAGCTCCTCGAGCACGTCAACCGACGTGGAGGCCGCCTTCGTCTTGCCGGTCCGCTTGCGGGACGGGAGCTGCAGCTTGTCGAAGAGAATCGCCGAAAGCTGGCGGGGCGAGTTGATGTTGAACGGCTCGCCGGCCAGGGTGTGGATCTCCGCTTGCAGCGCCGACAACTGCGCGTCCATGGCGACCGACTGCGCGGCCAGCGCCGCGGTATCGAGCAGGATCCCGGCGCGTTCCAGGTCGGCGAGCACCGGCAGGAGCGGCAGCTCCAGGTCGCGGTAGAGGAGCTCGAGGCCGTCGCGGGCGAGTTGCCCGCGAAGCTGATCGGCGACCTGCAGCGCCAGGTCGCTCCGCTCGCCTGCGTACTCGACCACCGCGTCCACCGGCACGTCGGCGGGACTGAGCGCCTTCGCTCCCTTGCCGACGATGTCTTCGAGCGCGATCGCCTTGTAGCCAATCGTTTCCAGGGCCAGATCCCCCAGGTTGTGGCCGGAGCGGGTGGCGTCCAGGAGATAGCTGGCCAGCAGCGTGTCGACGTCGAGTCCGTCGAGGGGAACGCCGTGGCGGTCGAGGACCAGGGCGGCGTGCTTGAGGTCGTGTCCGACCTTGGGCAAGCTGGTGTCCGCCAGCGGTTTCGCCAGGCCGCCGAGTACCGCGTCGCGCCCGAGGCCGGTGTCCGCGCCGAGTGTCCGGTGCCCGATCGGCAGGTAGCGGGCGTGGCCCGGACCGGCCGAGAGCGCGATGCCCACCAGGTCTGCGCGCATCGCGTCCGGCGCATCCGCCAGCACCGCGAGGCCCATCCGCCCGGCGCTGCCTGCGGACGTCAGGAGGGCGGCGAGGTCCGACTCGGAGCGCACCACGTCGTAGTCCTTCTCGACCGTCGCCGCGGTCGGCGCGTACTCGGCGACGAGGGTCCGGAAGCCGAGTGACGTGAAGAGCGCGAAACAGCGCTCGGGCGACGGGCCGCCGTAACGCAGCGTCTCCGGGTCGAATGGAACCGGCACGTCGGTGCGAATGGTGACCAGCTCCCGGCTTCTGCGCGCCTCGTCCGCGTGCTGCTCCAGCGCGGTCCGATACCGCTTCTGCTTGACGTCGGCGGTGTGCTCCAGCAGCGCGTCGAGGGAGCCGTGCGCCGCGATGAGCTCGCGCGCGCCCTTCTCGCCGATGCCGGGAACGCCCTTCACGTTGTCGATGGAGTCGCCCATCAACGCCAGGACGTCGATCACTTGACCGGGCCGGACGCCGAACTTCTCCTGTACGCCGTCGGCGTCGTACCACGTCCCCGGGTCGCGCGGATTGAAGACCCGCAGGCCATCGCCGACGAGCTGGAAGAAGTCCTTGTCGCCGGTGACGATGGCCACGTCGAAGCCGGCGGCGCGCGCCTGCCCGGCGAGAGTGCCGATGACGTCGTCCGCCTCGAACGTCCCTTGGGTGAGCACCGGCACGCCGAGCGCTTCGCACGCTTCGTGCACGTGCGGCACCTGCTCGCGCAGGTCGGGCGGCATCGGCGCCCGGTTCGCCTTGTAGTCGGCGGCGAGCTCGTTCCGAAACGTCGGCCCGCGGACGTCGAAGGCAGCGGCGATGAGCGCCGGCCGGTGGTCGGCGATGAGCTTCCGCAGCATGTTGACGAAGCCGAAGACCGCGTTCGTCGGCTTGCCGTCCGGTGCGGTCAGCCCGCGTATCGCGTGATACGCGCGGTACATCTGGGAGCTGCCGTCGATCAGGAAGACGGTCTTGCTGGCGTCCATCGCGCGGTTGGAGTGTACCACCCGGCCCGGCCGCCGTCGTTCGCCCGCGTAGAGCGCAGTTCACCACTGCTCGACGCACGGTCGGACGCGACCGGTCCCGTCTACGGGGTCGCGATGTAGCCCCGGCGCGCCCTGACGCGAAGCCGAGGGTCCCGGAGCTCCACCTCGATCTCGTGCCAGCGGCCGTCGGCGTGGCCGGGCGCGGGGTAGGCGAGGAAGTACTGCCGGCTCAACTCGTCGGCGATGCTCGCGGTGGCGCCGTCGAGGTCGCCGGCGCCCCGGATGATCTCCGTTCGGCCCCCGCTGTCGTCCGTAAGATCCCGGAGCGCGGAAGCGTTGACGCGGTCGGCGCCGCCGAATACCGCGCCGCCACCGGGCAGCCGGGTCGTCGGCGGTAGGGGCAGGCGCCCGCCGCCGCCGGGAATCGGGAAGGGGATCCGCGTCGGCGGCCGGCTGCGCGGCGCCGGCGGGCGGGCCCCGCCGTACCGGGACGGTCCGGGGCCGTCGATCCCGATGGCGTAGACCATGACCTCGGTCTCGCGAATCAGCCGCTGCAGGTCGCGGACGCGGATCTCGCTGTTGGTGTCGTTGCCGTCCGAGATGACGACCACCGCCTTCTTGCGGTGCCGGCCCTGTTCGGCCATGACCACCGCGTCCGCCACCGCGTCGTAGAGCGCCGTGCCCCCGAGGGGACGGATGCCGCCGAGGGCGCGGCTCACTCGTTCCGGGTCGTTGGTCCAGTCGTGCACGAGGCGCGGCTGGTAGTTGAACCGGTAGAGGAAGAACTCGTCGTCCGCGGCCAGCAGGTCGAAGAGGAAGCGGTCGAGGGCGCTCCGTGCGGCGGCCATCCGTTCGCCCTCCATGCTGCCGCTGGTGTCGAGCACGATGCCGAGACTGACCGGCACGCGTTCGCGGCTGAAGTGGGTGAGGGTCTGCAGCACGCCGTCCTCGTAGACGAGGAAGTCGTCCTTCCCCAGGCCGGATACGAAGCGCCCGCGCCGGTCGGTGACGGTTGCGCTGACGTTGATCAGGTCGACGCCGGTACGAAACCGGAACGCGGGCCGATCGGCGTCCTGTGCGGCAGCCGGGACGGACGCCGCGGCCAGGATGGTGGCCACCAGAGCCGGAAACAACCGGAAACGGACGCATGCGCTTGTCATGACGAGTCTCCCGTGGGGCGCGGCGTCTCCGCGACCGGACGGCGATCGACGTGCGGAATGGTCGTATCGTCCAGGAGGAAGCTGATCCGGTACCGGCTGACGCCGGCCGCCAGCAGGCGAACGAGGAACGCCGAGTCCGCTCCCGCCGATAGTGCGGGATTCTCGACGGGCGTCCGGCGGGTGGCGATCAACGTGCCGGCCTCGTCGAACGCCATCGCCACGACCGACAGGCGTTCCACCGCGGCCGCGTCGGCCGGATTGCGAACCGACCCGCTGATGTCCAGAAAGGGCCCCTCATCCGCATGCTGCAGCGCGATCAGATCCAGGCGCGGTCGGATGTCTTCCATCGTCGCGGACGCACCGTCGTCGTTGGACGCGGAGAGCAGGAACACGGTCGCCACGACGGCGAGCACCACGGCCACCGCTCCGCCCAGCGCCGCCGCGCCGGCCCAGCCGGACGACGCCGGCGCGACCGGCGACGAGAACAGACCGCCGGCCGCGGCCGGACCGTCCGTCGGGGCCGGCTCGAGCCGCGCCTCCGGCGCCGGCGGATCGGGATCCCCGTTCGCGGGCAGTTTCTCGTCGCGTTTCAGCTCGGCCGCCAGCACCGCGAGGCGCGCGTCCGAGCGACGCCGCTCTTCCTGGACGAGGCGCCACGCCACCACCCCCATCGAGATGGCCAGGAACAGCGACAGCATGGTCACGGCAATGAGAGTGAACTCCATGTAGTGCCTCTACCGCAGCCTGAATTCCATCGCCACTTCGACGACGACGTCGACGGCGCTGCCTCCTCTCCGGGCCGGATGGAACCGCCATTCGCGCATCGCCGTCATCGCCGCCTGGTCGAGACCGTAGCCGAGGCCGCGGACCACCCGAATCTCCCCGACCGCGCCGCTGGCGAGGACCACGACCTCGAGGACGACGTCGCCCTCGATTCTGCGCCGCAGCGCGTCGGCCGTGTAGATGGGCTTTACCTCGCGCTGGATTGCCGGCGGAGAGATCCCGCTTCCGCCGCGGTACGGCCCGCCTCCAGCTCCCCCGCCGGAGCCGGCTCCGAGACCGGCGCCGGAGCCGCCTCCGACGCCGCGCCCGGATCCCGCACCGATACCTCCGTTCCGACCGGGGCCCTGCGACGTTGCATCGCTCGCCGCGAGCGGCTCCAGCAGGCCGCGCAGATCCCGGCGGTCCGCGCGCATCGCCATCAGCGGCGCGGCGATTCGCGGGAGCGCATCGGACTCCAACGGTTCGGGAGGCTGCGGTCTTTCCGGCGGCTGGACGGCGGTCGGCTCTTCGCGCGGTGGAACCGGGCTGCTCAAGCGATTGTCGCCGCGCCGCTCCGCCCGCGGGGGCGGCAGCGGTTGCCTGAGCCCGCCTCCTCCTCCGCCCCCACCGGGTCCGGGCTCGGCCACGAAGACGAGCCGTGACACGGGCGCCACGTCCGTGCCGGGCGGATGATCGGCGGCGGTGGTCGCCTGGATCGCGGTGAGCATGATCAGGAGGGGGATGACCGTGCCGTGAGCCAACGTCGAAATAGCGGCCGACACCGCGGCGGAAGGCGACTCCGCGGTGTCCCTATCGAGCAGCGCGCCGCCGAAGAGGGGGCGGGGCAAGGGGCTCTCCCCGCTCCGCAGTCTCTGCACGGCCCGCACCGCTTCACGCTGCGCGACGAGCGCGCCGTCGAGGGTCCCGATCTCGCCGGCGGCGATCAGGTTTCTCACCAGGCGGCGGTCGACGCCGGCCGCACGCGAGATCTCGCCCGCCGAATAGACCTCGGGAGCGGATGGTCCCGAACTCCGTACGGCGCCCCGAAACGCCTCGCCGGCTCGGCGTTCCCGCCCATCCCCCCCGCTCCGGGAGCTTGCGCCGCAGTCACTCCGTTGCGTTCTGTCCCGCAGACTCCCGGCTTGTCCCGGCTGGTGCACGGACATCCCCGTTCACCCTATTTGGTCCCCTCGAAGAAGCTCTTGCCCTCACGCTCGGCGAGCAGGCGGACAGCCCGGAACCCCTCGGCCTCGAGCGCGCCCGCCGCGCCGCCGTTCATGAGATAGGTGCGGTCGAGCGTCCGCCGCGAAAGGAGGCTGCCAAGGCCACCGCGCGGAGCCGCTTCGATCACCACGCAGCGCCCGTTCGGCCGCAGCACCTTGAGCGCCTGCTGCAGACAGAGCACTCTCTCGTTCATGCGCAGGCCTCCGATCAGGTCGGGAACCACCACTACGTCGAACGATTCGGCATCGAAGGGGAGCGCCCCGAGTCTGCTCGTCTTCAGCTCCACCAGCACCCCGGCACGCTCGGCCGCGCGCCGCACGCCTTCGCACTCGGCGTCCGTTTCCGCCACCGCGCAGGCTTCGCCGCTGATCCCTGCCACCTTGGCGAGCTCCGCGATCAGTTGTCCGTCCCGGCCGCCGAGCTGCAGCACGGACGCGCCGAGCTTGAGACCGACCATCGACACGTCGAGGTCGCGCGGACCTCCGCTCTTCTTCAGCTTGAACACAGGCCACGTCCATCCGTGCGCGGCGCCTGCCTCGCGCCGGGTTTTTCGTTGCGGCTTCTCGACCGACGGCAGCGGTTGGCAAGAAGCCAAGGGCACAGATCACCATGATATAGTCTCCGCCTGTGCAAGGCTCCCGCCAAATCGCTCCTGCCGCGGGGCGCCTCGGGATTCTGCTCGCCGGTCTCGGTGCCGTCAGCACGACCCTCATCGCCGGTGTTCATGCGATTCGCAAGGGACTCGCCGCGCCGACCGGGTCGCTCACGCAGATGGGTACGATCCGTCTCGGCAAGCGGACCGACGGACGCTCGCCCCTGATCAGGGAATTCGTCCCTCTCGCCGCGCTCGACGATCTCGTCTTCGGCGGCTGGGACATCTTCGAGGACAACTGCTACCAGGCAGCCTGCAACGCCGAGGTGCTGCGGCGCGGGCTGCTCGATCAGGTTCGCGCGGAGCTCGAGGCGGTGCAGCCCTGGCCGGCGGTCTTCGATCAGTCGTACGTCAAGAAGCTCGACGGGCCGAACGTGAAGAACGGCGCCAGCAAGCGCGATCTCGCCGAGCAGCTCCGGGCCGACATCCGCCGCTTTCGCGATGCGCAGCGTATCGACCGGCTGGTTCTCATCTGGTGCGGGAGCACCGAGGTGTACCTGGAGGAGGGGCCCGTCCATCAGTCGCTGGACGTCTTCGAGCACGGCCTGGAGACTTCCGATCCGGCCATCCCGTCGAGCATGATCTACGCCTACGCCGCGCTCAAGGAGGGCATCCCGTACGCCAACGCGGCGCCGAATCTGAGCGCCGACGTGCCGGCGCTCGAGGAGCTGGCCCTGCAGACCGGGTCGCCCCTCGCGGGAAAGGACCTGAAGACCGGCCAGACGTTGATGAAGACGATGGTGGCGCCCGGACTCAAGGCGCGCCTGCTCGGGGTGTCCGGTTGGTACTCCACCAACATCCTGGGCAACCGCGACGGCGAGGTGCTCGACGATCCGGAATCGTTCAAGACGAAGGAAGAAAGCAAGAGGTCGGTGCTCGATCACATCCTGCAGCCGGAGCTGTACCCGACGCTCTACGACGACCTGCACCACGTGGTCCGCATCAACTATTACCCGCCGCGCGGCGACAACAAGGAGGGCTGGGACAACATCGACCTCGTCGGGTGGCTCGACTACCCGATGCAGCTCAAGATCAACTTCCTCTGCCGGGACAGCATCCTGGCGGCGCCCATCGTGCTCGATGTCGCGCTCTTTCTCGACCTCGCCACGCGGGCCGGCATGAGCGGCATCCAGGAATGGCTCTCGTTCTACTTCAAGAGTCCCATTCACCGCCGCGACCTCTATCCCGAGCACGACCTGTTCATTCAGTTGATGAAGCTCAAGAACACGCTCCGGCACCTGCGGGGCGAGGAGCTGATCACGCACCTGGGGTTGGAGTACTACGATTGACGCGCACGCACGCGGTGTTGATCGGGGGCGGGTTCAACGGGGTGCTGTCGGCGCTGCCCATCATCGGGGTGGCGAACTGCCTGTGCTGTCTCTGGGTGGTCGGCGGCGGCGTCATCACGGCGTGGCTGTTGCAGCAGGGGCAGGCGGATCCGCTCGAACTGGGCGAAGGGGCGATCGGAGGCCTGCTCGCGGGCGTGGTCGGGGCCGGCGTCTACACGATCGTCTGGGTGCCCCTGCAGTTGTTCCTGGGATCGTTGGGAGGTCCCGGGGCGGCGTTCGAGATGGGCGATGTCGACGTGCCGCCGGAGATGCTCCAGATGCTGGAGGCGATGGAGCAGATCATGAGCAACCCGCCGCTGCTGGCCCTGATGGCCTTCTTCATGATGCTGGCCGCCGGCATGGTCTTCTCCACGGTGGGCGGCCTCCTGGGTGCGTTCTTCTTCCGCAAGGCGGCGCCTCCGCCGGCGCCGGGGGGCACGGACATCGCGCCGGGAGGCACGGATATCGTACCGCCGCCTCCCCCCGTCTGACGCGCGCGGCGTCCGGCACGGGGAACCTGCCGCCGCCGCCGTGCGTCAATACCTGGTAGCGTGCGTTGGACGCACGCGCGCGCACGCCGGGAACCGATGCCGCTGATCCACACCCGCGATCTCTGGAAGACCTACCGCATGGGCGCCGAGGAGGTCCATGCGCTGCGCGGGGTCTCCGTCGGTATCGAGCGCGGCGAGTTCGTCGCCATCATGGGCCCGTCGGGATCGGGGAAGTCGACGCTCATGAACCTCATCGGATGTCTCGACACCCCTACGAGCGGCGAGTATCTGCTGAACGACAACGACGTCAGCCGAATGAACGACGACGAGCTGGCGCGCATTCGGAACCAGGAGATCGGGTTCGTCTTCCAGACGTTCAACCTGTTGCCGCGCGCATCGGCGCTGCACAACGTCGAGCTTCCGTTGATCTACGCCGGCGTGCCGGCCGCGGTCCGGCACGAGCGGGCGATCGCGGCGCTCAGCCTGGTGGAGCTCGAGGATCGGATGAGCCACCGGCCGAACGAGCTCTCCGGCGGGCAACGCCAGCGGGTCGCGATCGCACGCGCTCTCGTGAACAACCCCTCGCTGCTGCTCGCCGACGAGCCGACCGGCAACCTCGACTCGAAGACCGGCGTCGAGATCATGGCGGTGTTCGAGGGTCTGCACCACGCCGGCAACACGATCGTGCTGATCACGCACGAGCCGGACGTGGCGCGTCACGCCCACCGGGTGATCCACATCCGGGACGGGGCGATCGCCGAGGACAACGCCACGGCGGCCCGGCCGCGGACGCTCGAAACGGTCCCCTGACCCTACCAACGCCCGCAACGCCTCGCAGGCTCGGTGCGTTTCGGCCCATCCACTCCGCTCCATGACCCTGCGCGGCAGCACTTCGCTTCGCGTCGTGCTGCGGCGCAGGCTCCCGGCAGCCGGTGGCGAGGCGCTAGTCGGCGGCGCGGTACTCGCCGAAGACGGTCCGCAGGCTGTCGGCAATCTCTCCGACGGTCGCGAGCGCCTCGACCGCCCCGATGATGGGCGGTACCAGGTTGCTCCCGTCACGCGCCGCCCGTTCCACGGCGGCGAGGGCCGCTCGGGGCGCGTCGGGGTCCCGCGCGCCACGCAGGGCTCCGACGCGCGCCGCCTGGTCGATCTCGATCTGCGGGTCGATGCGGTGGGTCTCGATCGGCGTCGCCTCGTCGGCGGTGAAGCGGTTGACGCCGACCACCACCGCTTCGCCGGCATCGACGCTCTGCTGTGCCCGGTAGGCCGTTTCCTGGATCTCCGCCTGGATGAAGCCGGATTCGATGGCGGCCAGCACCCCGCCCCGCTCGTCGATGCGCTCGAGCAACGACAGCGCCTCGGACTCGAGACGGTCGGTCAGCGTCTCGATGGTCCACGCGCCGCCGACCGGATCCACCGTGTCGGTCACGCCGGTCTCGGCGGCGATGATCTGCTGCGTCCGCAGGGCGATCTGGGCAGCCTCTTCCGTCGGCAGCCCGAGCGCCTCGTCGCGCCCGTTGCAGTGCAGCGACTGGGTGCCGCCGAGCACCGCGGCGAGGGCCTGCAGCGCCACGCGGACGATGTTGTTCTCCGGCTGCTGTGCGGTCAGCGTGCTGCCGGCCGTCTGCGTGTGGAACCTGAGCTGTTGCGCGCGCGGCGCGGTGGCGCCGAAACGGTCGCGCATCAGCGTGGCCCAGAGTCGCCGGGCCGCGCGGAACTTGGCGATCTCCTCCAGGAAGTCGTTGTGCGCGTTGAAGAAGAACGACAGACGGCTGCCGAAGGAATTCACGTCGAGGCCACGGTCGACGGCAGCCTGGACATAGGTCAGCGCGTGGGCGAAGGTGAACGCCAATTCCTGCGCCGCCGTCGAGCCCGCTTCGCGAATGTGGTAGCCGCTGATCGAGACCGGGTGCCAGCGCGGAAGCTCCTGCTCGCAGAACGCAACGACGTCGGTGACGATGCGCAGGGAGTCGCGCGGGGGATAGATGTAGGTGCCGCGCGCCACGTACTCCTTCAGGATGTCGTTCTGCACCGTGCCCGCCAGACGGCGCGGGTCGACGCCCTGCCGCTTGCCCGCCGCGACGTACAGCGCGAGGAGGATGATGGCGGTCGCGTTGATCGTCATCGAGGTCGATACGCGGTCGAGGGGGATCCCGTCGAAGAGCCGCGCCATGTCCTCGAGCGAGTCGATGGCCACGCCGACGCGGCCCACTTCCCCCGCCGCCAGCGCGTGGTCGGAGTCGTAGCCGATCTGCGTCGGCAGGTCGAAGGCCACGCTCAGCCCGGTCACCCCCTGATCGAGCAGGTAGCGGTAGCGGCGATTGGACTCCGCGGCCGTGCCGAAGCCCGCGTACTGGCGCATCGTCCAGAGGCGGCCGCGGTACATCGTCGGGTGTATTCCGCGTGTGAACGGGAAGCTGCCCGGAGCACCGAGCCGGTCCCGGTCTTCAACCGCGTCCGGGTTTGGACGGTCGACGCGTGCGTCCATGTGGGCGCATTCTACCAGCGCCGCACCGACCGGGTGGCGGGCTCCGGTCCGGCTACAGGATGTAGTGTGACTCCGGCCTGGAACCTCCATATGCCGTGGTTCGCACGTTGACACGGCGTCCGGCCGCGTCTAGAATCGTCACCGGTCCCTCTACATTTCGATGCCGCTGGTGGTTCTCATCCGGCTGGTTCCCGTCGCAAGAGTTCTCTCGGCAGTGGCGCCCCGCGCATGGCGGGCCCGGACGGCGAGGAGGTAGCAGAATGAACGACGTCGTGAGCCGTCTCGCGCGCGAGCTCGCCGAGGCCATCGGAGCTGCAGTGGCCCAGGACCCGCAGGTCGAGGCGTGTCGCGAAAAGGCGCGCGCCGCGGGGTACGAGATGCGCGTGTCGCTCGAGACGGAGATCGGTTTCGGCAGCCGGGAAGCCGCCTCCGGCAGTCCCGGCGAGACGGCGGCGTCCGAAACCGGGGAGAGGGATGGCGTGCACGGAGGCATGACGCTGAACGATCGCCGGTTTCTGCGCGCGTTGCGGATTGCGGCGGACGGGAGCGGCCAGACCGATCAGTGCGGCGGATGACCGGCTACGGCTGTCAGCTCGTCCATGTGCGGAGGTCGCGGCCGGTCATCTCCTGCGGGACGTCGATGCCGGCAATGCTCAGCAGCGTAGGCGCCACGTCGCGCAGCGATCCATCCCGCAGCACGTGGCGCGCTCGCGAGAGTTCCTTGTGGATGATCAGCACCGGCACGGGGTTGCTGGTGTGCGCCGTGTGCGGTCCCTTCCGTTCCGCATCCCACATCTTCTCTGCGTTGCCGTGATCGGCCGTCACGATGACGGTGCCACCGGCGCCGGTGACGGCGGCGGCAATGCGGCTCAGGCAGCCGTCCAGCGTCGAGACGGCGCGGGTCGCGGCGTCCAGATTGCCCGTGTGTCCCACCATGTCGGCGTTGGCGAAGTTGCAGACGATCACGTCATGCCGGCCGTGCTCGACATCATCGACCAGCGTGTCCGTGATGCCGGCCGCGCTCATCTCCGGTT
Source organism: Vicinamibacterales bacterium (assembly GCA_964291605.2). Classification (GTDB taxonomy): domain Bacteria; phylum Acidobacteriota; class Vicinamibacteria; order Vicinamibacterales; family UBA8438; genus WTFV01. The sequence continues at coordinate 1,249,138 of OZ219745.1, forward strand.
GCAGGTCGTAGGTGGGGACCTGCGGGGACGGCACGAGAATGCGTTCCTCGCCGGCGTAGGCGCGTTCCTCGCCGCTGTTGAAGAAGTAGGTGACGTGGGCGTACTTCTCCGTTTCGGCCAGACGCAGGTTGGTCCGCCCGGCAGCCGCCAGAACCTCGGCCACGTTGCCGCTTAGAGAGGGTGGATCGAAGGCGACCGGCAGACCGTACGTCGCGTCGTACTCGGTCATCGTCGTCACCGAGACCGCGGGGCGCAGCGGTCGCTCGAACCCGTCGAACGCGTCGTCGTCGAACGCGAGGGCGCGGGTCAACTGCCGCGCCCGGTCCGCGCGGAAGTTGAAGAAAACCACGGAATCGCCGTCGCGCAGGGAGCCGACGGGTCGTCCGTCGGCGTCCGTCACCACGCCCGGCTCGATGAACTCGTCGGTGGTGCCCGCGGCATGGGCGTCGGCAACCAGGGTGGCGGCGTCGGGCGCAGTGGCTCCGATTCCCCGGGTCATCGCGGCGTAGGCGCGCCGGGTTCGATCCCAGCGCTGGTCGCGGTCCATTGCATGGTAGCGGCCGATGACGGTGGCGATGTGTCCGACTCCCGCGTCGGCCAGCGTGCGCTCGACCGCCGCGATGTCGTCCGCGGCGGCGGTCGGGGCGGTGTCGCGGCCGTCGGTGAACGCATGCACGAAGAGCTGCGCCAGCCGCTGGCGCCGCGCCAGCTCGACGAGCGCCTCCAGGTGCCGGAGGTGGCTGTGGACGCCGCCCCGCGAGACGAGACCCACCAGGTGCAGGGCGTGCCGGTCGCCGGCGCAGCGGCTCATGGCCGCGACCAGCGCCGGGTTCGCGAAGAATTCCTCGTCCCGGATGCTCTTGTCGATACGGGACAGGTCCTGATACACGACCCGGCCCGCGCCGAGATTCATGTGGCCGACCTCGGAGTTTCCCATCTGTCCGGCCGGCAGGCCGACCGCTTCGCCGCTGGTAACCAGCGACGCGTGCGGAAAGCGCTCCAGCAGCTCGGTGTACGTGGGAGTGCGGCCCAGGGCGATCGCGTTGTGATCGCGCTCGGAACGGATGCCCCAGCCGTCGAGGACGACGAGGACGACCGGTGGGCGACGCGCGGCAGACATGATCGATGCGCGAAGAGAATGCGGATGATAGCACGTCACAGGTGGGCTACGTTGGCGGTAACTGCTTGCTGTTGAATGCTTTGTGCTTCTCGATTCGGATTGGACTTCGATGTCCGTGGTCGCTTATCATTAGCGAATCAACCTGGAGTCCACCTGGCAGGAGATCAACTTCCCATGAACGACATTGCCCGGCGCGCGAGAATCCTGACAGCGTGTGTCTCTGTCGCCTTGCTCGCAACCCTGCTGCCCGCGGCCCCGGGCGCACAGGATCTGGAAGACTGGCAGCGCGACGAGCTTCGCGGACTTCTCGACGCCATCAACTCCGCCGTGGAGGGGGAGATCGTTCCCGAAGCCGATCCCTTCGAGCTGCGCCCCGACTTCCTCAAGGGTACCGACGGCAACATCTACGTTCCGTTCACCCTGATGATCGACCCCGCCAAGGTCGATTCGCCGATGCTCTCCATGTACCTCTTCGTCGCCGTTCCAGGCCAGGAGGATGCGGTCTTCGAGGATGTCCACTTCGCGGACGTGAACGCAGGAGGGGACAGACCGATCCAGATCAGCCGCGCGTTCACCGCGCCCGGCGGAAGCTACGACGTGTACGTGGCGCTGAGGGGAAGCATGGGCGAGGAGTCGGACGAGGACGAGCGCGGTCCGATCATGCTGTTGCGCGAGCGCGTGGAGATCCCGGATCTTTGGGACGGCAGGCTGCAGTTGAGCTCGATCATCGTTCCGGAGGTCGTCGAGCCGCTCTCTGCGCCCTTGACGCCGGACGAGCAGATGCTGAGCCCGTACAGCCTCGGCACGACGCGCATCGTCCCGAAGTTCGACGAGGAGTTCGGCAAGCAGGCGGAGTTGTCGCTGATCTTTCTCGTGTACAACCCGGGTCTCGCCGACGGATCGAAGCCGAACATCACGATCGAGTACACCTTCCATCTGCGGTCGGATGGGGGCGAGCAGTACTTCAACCGGACGAATCCGCAGGAGTTCAACAGTCAGACGCTTCCGCCTGCCTTCGACGTGACGCTCGGTCACCAGATCGTCGCGGGGCAGACGGTGCCGCTGTCGCTCTTTCCGGCTGGCAACTACCGGTTGGAGATCAAGGTCACCGACAACACCAATGCGTCCGAGATCATCGAGAACGTGATGTTCACCGTGCTGGAGACTTGAGGAGGCATCGGTAGCGTCCCGGCCGCTCGCGACGGGTTGCCCGGGCGTACCGCCAACGACATGGGCCGCAGTTTCGTCGTCGTCGCTGTCGTTCTCGGGGCCGGGTGCGCGGCCCCGGTTGCCATGGCCGGTGAGGAGCAGACCGGCTCGTCGCCGTCTGTCGCCGAAGAGAAGGCGGTTGCCACGGGCAAGCTGGCAGGCGCCCTCACCGCATCCGACGGCGCTCCCCTCGGAGATGTCCTCGTAACGCTTTCCGGTCCCGGCGGAGCTTCCCTTGCCGTTTCGGATGCCGCCGGCCGCTTCTGGTTCGACGGGCTTCCCGCGGGTCGCTACCTGCTTCGAACGCACGTTGCGGGAGCCGGGGAGGGTCGTCGATTCGTGGAGATCGAACCGGGCGAGGCGGTCTTCGAACCTGTTGTCCTGAACGCATACGGCGAATCGAACCAACAGCTTCTGCTTGCCGGGAGCACCCTCCAGTTGGGTGGCGTGAAGAACACGCCGGTCGCGGTGGAGGAGGAGGCCCCGGGCCGCCGACAGACCGACGGCGACGGGCAGTCCGGTGTCGCAACGCTGCGGGACGAGTCGGATGACCAACCGGCGACGGCGGTCTCCGAGCGGCCGCGGGATGCGAAGATGTGGTGGCTGCGTCGCGCTCGCCGCAGCGTGCTCAAGGACCGCATGGCCGGGGTGTCCCTCGTGCAACGAGGGGTGGACTCCGCTCCGGGCGCCGGAAAGTCCGGGGGTGCCGGCGAGCGGTGGACGGCGGCCGGTTATACACCGCTGGATCATCCTCTGACGGGCTTGGTGGGCCTTCCCATTTCGGGTCAGGTGCAGCTCCTGACGCGGGCGACGCTGGCCGGACAGGGTTTCCTGTGGCCGTCCGAGACTTGGCCGGGACAGGTGGCGTACGTATCCGTGGCGCCGGCGGACGCCGGCGACTGGGCGTTGCGCGGAACCGTCGACATGACGACCGGAGAGACCTCGTCGTGGGCGATCGCCGGTTGGTACGCCATGGAGCCGCGCACGGACCACGACGTGGAGATGGCGGTGTCGTACAGCCGGCAGGCGCACGCGGCCGCTGCCGATCTGCGGCTCGACGGCCCAGGTCCGGTCGATACGGGCATGCCGCGCCGCGAGGTGGGCCGCATCCAGGCGTCCGACAGGTGGACCGTGTCGCCGGCGCTGCAGGTCGGCTACGGGGCCGAGTTGGCCCGGTACGGGTACCTCGAGGACGGCAAGCTGTTCAGCCCGCGGGCGGATGTCACGATTTCACCGTTCTCCGGGACCCGCATGCGCGTGGCCGCCTCACGCAACAGGATAGCCCCCGGGGGAGAGCAGTTTCTGCCACCTCTCGACGGCGCGTGGTTGCCTCCGGAACGGACGTACACGTCGCTCTCCGGTACCGGTGACCTGCATGCCGAGGAAGTGCGCCACGTCGAGGTCGGGGTGGAACACGAGATCGGAGAACGCTCCGTCATCGGCCTGCGCAGGTTCAGCCAGGAAGTCGACGACCAGCTCATGGCCATGTTCGCGCCCGGCGTCTACTCGCCGCTCGGAGCGCTGCCGGCGTCTGGAGGGCACTATTACTTGGCCGGCGCCGGCGGTGTCGATGTGGATGGCTGGGGCGTGACGTTCGACCATGAGCTCGAAGAGCGGCTGCGCGGCTCCATCGACTACCGCATCATGCGTTCGGAATGGACTTCGTCAGGCTCGGCGGCCGCCGCCGGGCTCGCCGCCGAACGGTTCCGAAACGGTATGGATTACTTCCAGGACGTGTCGGCGACGCTGCAGGCGGAGATCCCGGAGACCTCCACCCGTGTCGTCGCACGGTGCCGGGTCAGCACGGGTTTCGCCCGGGTGACTCCGGACGGTGTGGTCGGGTCGGGGCTCGATACCCGTTTCGACGTGCAGGTTACCCAGACCCTGCCGTTCGCGCCCCTGGAGGGCAGCAGTTGGGAGTTGCTCGTCGCCTTGCGGAGCCTCTTCCACGAGCCGAACCTGGGGGCGTCGGTCTTCGACGAATTGCTTGTCGTCGATCCCCCGAGACAGCTCGTCGGTGGCCTCGTCGTTCACTTCTAGGAGCTTGCGCCGCGAAACGCGGCGAACCGGAGTTCCGAGACGCAAGGTCATCGATCCAGCTTGTTGGATCGAGACTTCATTTTCTTGCATTCGGTCTGCTTTCCGGGCCTTCCTCATGAGCCGTTTGCGCTACCGACCCGTGTCGCGCATGGCGTGTGATTTGCATGATCGGTGACGGGTACTTGTCATGAAGCTCGCTGAGCGCGAGGCGAATTCCCGCCGCTATCGGGGCGAGTGGGGTAGAACCCTGCTCGCGGTCGGTGTCGTCGCGGCACTGTTGTGCCTTGCGATCGCCAACGCGGTCGCCCGGGCCAATGGCCGGGGCGTGGAGGACGGCGTGCTGTGGCGCGACGGCGCCGACGGACTCGCGGCTTCCGCGGTGGCGGCGGATTCCCCGGCGGCGCGGGCGGGGATCGTGACCGGCGACGTTCTGCTCGCCGTCGGGAGCGAGCCGGTAGAGCGCTACGGCGATCTATGGCGAGTGCTGCGCGCGGTTCCCGAAGGTACGCGCGTCGACTATACCCTCCTGCGTCTGAGTGAGACGCGACTGCATACCGTTTCGCTGGAGAGAGCGCGCATGGTGGCCCTGCCCACCTATCTGCTGTTGGCCGGTGTGGGTCTGCTCGGATTGCTCGTCGGCGCGGCGGTGCGCGTGCAGCGGCCCGAACATCAGGCGACGCTTCATTTCTTCTGGCTGACCGTCGCGTTCTTCGGCGTGCTGGCCTTTTCCTATACCGGATGGCATGGCCGGCTCGACTGGGTTTTCTTCTGGGCGGATGAAGTAGCCACGCTGTTGCTGGCTCCCTTGTTCATGCACTTCGCGTTGGTCTTCCCGGAGCGCACGCCGGGCTGGCTGCGCCACCGGCTCGGGTCGTTGGTGCTGCCGTTGGTCTACGCGCCGGCGGTGGTCCTCGGCGCGCTGCAGGCCGCGGCGGTGCTGCGTCCGGAGGACGGCGTCGGCTTCGTGCGTGCGGTCGAGCGGATCTGGCGCTTCGAACACCTCTATCTGGCGGCCTGCATGCTCGGCGGTTTCGCGACGATGGTGTTTGCGCTCCGCCGCGTCCGCTCGATAACGTCTCGAAGACAGCTCCGCTGGATCGTGTCCGGAGGGGCGCTCGGCGGCCTTCCGTTCGCGCTCTGCTACCTGATTCCGTGGGCGCTCGGTTTCGAACCGTCCTCGGGGCTGGCGCTACCCGTCGGCCTGATTCCGCTCGCGTTCGCGTGCGCCATCGTCCGTTACCGGCTGCGCGACGTCGAGGTGATCGTCAAGCGGAGCGTCGGCTATGCGGCGGTGGTCGTGGCGATGGTCGTCATCTATCTCGGTCTGGAGCGCCTCGCTACCGCGGTCTTCCTCGATGGCTCGAATCAGCACAACTCGATCATCGCGTTGCTGGCCACGACGGTCGTGGTGCTCCTGGCGAGACCGGTCAAGACGACGATCCAGAACATGCTCGACCGGGTCTACTACCGCGAGCGGTTCGACTACCGGCGTGCCCTCACACGGTTTGCGCGTGATCTCAGCACGGACCTGGATCTCGATCGGTTGAGCGAGCGGCTGGTGAGCCGGGTGGCGGAGACGCTCGGCATCGACCGTATGGTGCTGTTGCTCGGCCGCGATCCCGCCGGGACCGAAGAGGATTCCGAGGTTCGCAGTTTCCATCCGATTCGCTGGATCGGGTTCGACGGCCCGCCGCCGGCGCTGCCCCGCACATCGAGCATCGGTGAGCGGATGCTGGACCGGCAGACCGTGCTCCTCGACGATCCGGTCGGCGGACGGCTGTGCGCTCCGGGAGAAGTCGCGCTCTGGCGGGCGGCCGGGCTGTACTACTTCGTGCCCTGTGTTTCCGAGGAGGGCACGATCGCGGTCATGGCGCTGGGCCGCAAGGAGAGCGGCGAGCCGCTGAGCAGCGAGGACATGGCGCTGCTCGCGGCGGTCGCAGGTCAGGCGGCGACCGCGCTGGAGAACGGGCGCCTCTATGGCCGGCTGCAGCAGAAAGCGGGCGAGCTCGACCGGATGCGGCAGTTCAGCGAGAACATCATCGAGTCGCTGAGCGACGGTCTGGCGGTGCTGGACCTCGACGATCGCATCATCCGTTGGAACGCCGGTTTCGAACGCCTGCACGGGGTTCCACGGGCCGAGGCGATCGGTCGATCTCTGGATGAGGTCTTCGACGCGGACTTCGTCGCACGCTTGAGCGCCGCGCGTACGGAGCGGCCGGCCGGGGCGGAGCTCTACCGCGTGCCCATGCTTTCCCGGCACGAGGAGCCGCGGCGGCTGCGGGTGAAGGCCGCCACCGCGCCGCTGCTGACGCCCGCCGGCCGGACGAGCGGGACGATGCTGATCGTGGTCGACAGCACGGCACGGGTGCAGCTCGAAGAGCAATTGCTGCTCTCCGAGAAGATGGCCTCCATCGGGTTGTTGGCCGCCGGCGTCGCACACGAGGTGAACACGCCGTTGACCGGCATTTCCAGCTTCACCCAGATGCTGCTGGAGGACGCGGATCCGGAAGAGCCCAGGACCCGGCTGCTGGAGAAGATAGAGCGCCAGACGTTTCGCGCGGCGCGGATCGTCAACGGGCTGTTGAACCTCGCGCGGCCGGGTCGGACGGACACTGCCGGGCCCGTCGACATCAACGCCGTCATCGCCGACGTGCTGGTCCTGCTCGAGCATCAGCTCGAGGCCGGCAGGATCAGGGTGCGGTGCGAACTGGCGACCCCGGCGGTGGTGGTGCAGGGCGTAGAATTCAAGATACAACAGGTGTTCCTCAATCTCTTTCTCAACGCCCGCGACGCGATGCCGAGCGGAGGGTGGCTGACCGTGGGCAGCCGCATCGAGCGGGACAGCGCCGTCATCGAGGTGGCCGATACGGGCTCGGGCATCTCGCCGGAGCATCTCTCGCGGATTTACGATCCTTTCTTCACGACCAAGACCGTCGGACAGGGAACGGGACTTGGGCTGTCGGTCACGTATGGAGTCGTGCAGGAACACCGGGGCACGATAGAGTGTGCGAGTCGTCCGGGGCAGGGAACGCGATTCACCTTGACCCTGCCGCTCGCTGCCCCCGACCGGGTGTCGGCTACCGAGGCCGCGCACTAATCGCGAGGCGCAGAACATGTTGGACGGGGCTTCGCTTCTGGTCGTCGACGACGAAGCGATCATGCGGGAGATTCTCCAGTCGCTGCTGGAGCGCCAGGGATGTCGCGTACGGCTCGCGGCGTCCGGGAAGGAGGGCGTCGATCTCGCTCGGGCAGGTACTTTCGACGCGGTGCTGCTCGACGTGATGATGCCGGGAATGGACGGGCTTGCCGCGCTCGACGAGATCTCGCAACTCGACGAGGCGCCTCCGGTGATCATGATCACCGCGTTCGGCACCTCGAGGAACACCCGCGAGGCCTTCAAGCGCGGTGCTTTCGACTTCATCGAGAAGCCGTTCAAGAACGACGACGTCCTGCTCGTCGTGCGGAACGCGGTCTCGCAGCAGCGGCTGGCGAACGAGAACCGCGTGCTGCGCCAGAATCTGCGGGCGCAGGCGAGCCGATTCAGCGACATCATCGGCCACAGCCCGCGCATCCGGAGCGTGTTCCAGATCATCGCGCAGGCGGCGCCGAGCCGCGCCACGATTCTCGTTGCCGGCGAGAGCGGCACCGGCAAGGAGCTCGTCGCGCGCGCGATTCACGCCAATTCGCCGCGAGCCGGCCGTCCGTTCGTCACGGTCAACTCGGGCAGCCTGCCCCCGGATCTTCTGGAATCGAATCTCTTCGGCCACCTGAAGGGCGCCTTCACCGGTGCGGTCACCTCGAAGAAGGGCCTGTTCGAGATGGCCGATCGCGGGAGCATCTTCTTCGACGAGATCGGGACGGTTCCACTCGAGACCCAGGCCAAGCTGTTGCGGGTAATCCAGGAACGGGAGTTCAGGCGCCTCGGCGGGGTCGACACGATCAAGGTGGATGTTCGAATCATCGCCGCCACGAACGTCGATCTGCAGCAGATGGTCAAGGAGGGTTCGTTTCGGGAGGATCTGTACTATCGGCTGCACGTGATTGCGATCGATCTGCCGCCGCTGCGGGACCGCCGCGAAGACGTGCCGCTTCTGGCGCGGAGCTTTCTGACCCGGTACGGAAAAGAGAACAACAAGCCGGATCTGGAGCTGACGCCGGAGGCGATGCAACTGCTCGAGGCGTATCAGTGGCCCGGCAACGTGCGGGAGCTCGAGAACGTGATCGAGCGGGCGGCCGTACTGACCGTCAAGCGCCAGATCGGCCCCGAGTTGATCCCGGATGTGGTCAGGGCCTCGCCGCAGTTCGAGTTGCCGCACTTCGACCTGCCGGCGGACGGCGTTCCCTTCCGGGAGATCATCGACAACATGGAAGTGCGGTTGATTGTCCGCGCCCTCGAAGCCGCAGGCGGGGTTCAGAAGCGGGCGGCGGAGTTGCTGCGCGTCAAGCCGACGACCCTCAACGAGATGATAAAGCGCCACGGGATCCGATCGCGGAGTTCTCGGGCGAGCTCCGGTGCGTCCGGCCGGGGACAGGCCGGCGGTGCGGCGCGGCTCAAGCGGGCAGAGGCCCCGGCGCGGTCCGTGCCGTTCGTATCGGATCTGGTCGACGAGCTCGACAAGGGGCTCAGCCGCGTCGATTGATTTTCTGTGAGCCGCGACCCCGGCCGCGGCCGCCGCCGCGCGAAGTTCTGGAGCGGCGCGAGCGTCCGGGGCCTGCCGCCGTGACCGCCTCGAACAGCCGACCGTACTTGCTGATAATCACGTCCCAGTCGTAGTTGGCCTTGACGTAGGCCTGGCCGTTGCGGCCCAGTTCCTCGCGAAGCTCGGCGTTGCCGATGATCACCTTGAGACATTCCACGAACTCGTCGCGGTCCGCATAGTAGAGCCCCGCGTTGCTGCGCTGGCAGTGCTCGCGCACCACTTCGCTGCGGGCATTGGCAAGCACGGGGGTGCCGACCGCGAAAGCCTCCAGCGCGAGCAGCGACAGGCTCTCGTAGGGCGAGGGTACGGCGACGGCCGTCGCTGCCTGCAAGGCCTCCAGGCGTTCGGCCTCCGGCAGCAGTCCGGCGAACCGGATGAACGGTTCGTCCGGTATCCGCATCAGCTTGACCCCCATCAGCGCCAGGACTGCGTCGCCCTGGTCGGCGGCATAGGCGCCGAAGTGCTCGATCAACTCCTCGCAGCCCTTGCCCGGGTCAATGCGCCCGCCGTACAACAGGAATGGTTCATAGAGTCGATGCCGACTGCGGAACGCAGCCGCGCTCGTGCGAACGGGGTCGTTTTCGGGTTCGGGGTACTCGTCCGGGTCGGCGTTCTGCGCTGTGGCCGTGAATCGCGCGGGAAGGTCGACGCCGCAACCGACCGTTTCTTCCGCCGCCGCGGAAATCCGGAAGCGTGACTTGAGGAACGCTCGCTCGACCCCCGTGTTGTACGCCATTCCGGCCGGCGTACCGAACACGTCGCGGTAGATGTCCAGCCGGATTGCCGGCTCGTCGTGCGCTGTCGGCACCAGGATGCTGCGCCGTGGGTCGACACGCAGGCCGAGCACCGTCGGGGCGTAGAGATAAGTGAAGAAGATGAGCACGTCGTACGCGGAATGGCGTCGTTCGAGGTGCTCGATCAGCGCCGGACACCACGGGCCCTGCTGCTCGAGCCAATCCTGCTCGTCGTCCGCGGAGTGGGCGTTGGCGAAGATCCAGTTCGAGTACTCGTTGAAGCGCTCGATGTCTCGCGTCCGGTCGTTGGGGAATCGGCGCACCGTCACGCCCCGGATGCGGTCCGAACCCTCCGGGTACTCGTTCGCCCAGGTGATGTAGTCGCGGGCGCAGGTCGTCAGGACCTCGACGTCGTGGCGTGCGGCGAGCCGCTCGGCCACGAGCCTGCAGTGATACTCGGAACCCCCGATGATCTCGGTGCCGTAGCGTTGGACGATGAGGGCTATCTTCACGCGGTCAGTGACTCGATCATGGCGTCGAGCGCGCGGGCGGCGTGCGCCAGGCTGAAGTCGGCCAGACGCCGTCTCTGGCCGGCGATGACCGACGATCTCAACTCGTCATCGTACACCAGGAGTCCAAGCATCTCGGCCGCATGCTCCAGGTCCTTGGGCGTGAAGCAGATTCCCGCGCCTCCCAGCGTCTCGGGCACCGCTGCCGCGCCGTATGCGAGTATCGGCACGTCGGCGGCCATGGCCTCGACCAGTGGAACGCAGAAGCCCTCGTGCTCGCTGAGCGAGACGTAGGCGTCCGCCGTGCGGTAGTAGGCGGCCAGCTCCGCGTCCGGCACCGCTCCGGTGAATAGGAAACGCTCGGCCGGCATCTCGTACTGCAGGATGAGGGCCCGCAGCGTGGCGTAGTAGCGCGGGACCGCGTTCGTCCGTCCCACGAAGACAAAGCGGTACTCGGTGTCGACGTAGCGCTTGTAGTGCTCGGCGAGTCGGAGATGGTCTTCGAGCTTCTTGTTCGGGGCGACGCGGCCGACGAACAGGATATTGGCCGGACCGTCCTCGAGCGTGCGTTCGAGGACCGGCTGGCGCGGGGCGTTCGCCAGCCGTTCGGGGTCGACCAGGATCGGCATCACACCGGTGTCCGCAAAGCCGAGTGCCGCGAGCTCCCGGCGGTTGTACTCGGAATCGCCGAGGGCGAGGTCGACCCGGCCGACCAGCGAGCGCAACTCCGTCCGTCCAAGTGCCGCGATGCGGAAGATGCCGGCGTCGTACGGCGCGAAGAAATGGGCCGGGGTGATGTTGTGGTACTGAAGCACCCGTTGTCCGCGAAGCGTTGCCAGCGCTTCGGTCATTGGGGACGGGACCGCGAAGTGCAACACGGTGATGTCGCCGGTTCGCGCCGCGGGGTCGGCGAACGGCCGGATCTCGCCCGCAACGTCCGTGTCGATCGAGAGCGCGAAGATGTCCGCTTCGTAGCCCCTGTGCCGCAACAGGTCTCGGACGCGGCGGGCGCTGTCGCCCACTGCGTCGCCTCGATGCGCCGCCGGAATCCACTGGTTGATTGTCAAGGCGACGTTCCCGTCTTGCCGGGGAGGGCGCGGAACGCCGACGGCCTGAACATCCGAAGCTCCTCGATTTGCTCGAGCCGCTCGAGCTGGCTCCAGAAGTCGTTGGCGATCCGGTACGGCGGCACGCGCGGCGCCGTGCGGACGCGCTCGACGAACCCGAGCAGCGTGCCGCCGAAATCCCTGGCCCGCAGGCGGGCGAGTGCCGCATCCTGGGCTTCGAGGATCTGCTCTTCGAGCACGGTGTCCGTCAGCACGGCGTTCATCAGCGAGGCTACGTGACGGGGGTCCTTGCGCTCGTAGAGCACGCCGCCTCCGTCCATGGTGGCGGGGACCGCGGCCGCCGCGAAGGCGATCACCGGAATCCGCTTGTAGAAGGCCTCGATCAGCGGAACACAGAAGCCCTCGTGCTCGCTCGCCGACAGGAACAGGTCGGCAACGTCGTAGAGGGCCGTCAACTCCTCGTTCGATACGTGTCCGAGCAGGTGCACGCCCCGGGCGCCGAGTCGGTGGACGAGCTCGGCGAGCGCGGCACGGTAGTTGTCGAACAGGCCATGGGAGCCGACCAGCAGAAGCCGTGCTGCCGGGTTGTACCGGCGGCGGTAGGCAATATGGAACCGGATGAGATCCTCGATGCGCTTGTTCGGAATGATGCGGCCGACGAACAGTATGTTCGTCGCGTCGTCGTCGAACTGCTGCGCGAGCCACCGGTGCGGCGTTACCTCCAGGTGCTTGAAGTCGGGAACGACCGGGAGGACGCCGGTGCGGGGAAAACCCAGGGCATCGAGCTCGGACTGGTTGAACGCGGAATCGCCGAGCGCGAGGTCGCAGCGGCTGGCGTAGGCGCCCAGCTCGCGGCGGCCGCTGAAGCACTGCGCGACGACCGGGGAGCGGACGCCGAGGAAGAAGTGGGCCGGCGTGATGTTGTGATAGACGAGGATCATGCGATCCGGCAGTGCGAAGGCGACCCGCGAAGCGCGCGATCCGAGCGAGAAGTGATGGATGAGGATGTTGTCCCGATGGCTGTCGTCGATCAGGTTGCGGTAGTCCTCCGTCAATTCCTCGAGACGCGGGTCGACGGTCTCCACATAGATTCGGGACGGGTAACCCGCGTGCTGCAGGACCCGCTGAATCCCCAGCACCTCGTTGCCTATCGCGTCGCCGTAACCGAGCGTCGCCAGCACCTGGTGCACCGCCACGTCCCGCGTCGTCATCGCCGGTCCCTCGTGACCGCATCGTGGCGTCCCGGCTCCGGTCCGCCCGCGTCCCACGTCTTCGCGGCCGGTCCGGTCGGCAGCCGATCGACGACTTCCCGTGCCGGCGCCTGTACCCGCCGGCGCCGGTGGAGCCAGCCCGGTTCGCGCTCGGCGCGGGGCAAACCGCCGTCCCGGTTCTCGCGCTCGAGCCGCTCGAGCATCGCCAGGTACTTTCCCTCGACGATGTCCCACGTGTAGTGGCGCTCGAAGTACGCGCGACCGTTCGTTGCGAGCGCCCGTCGCAGGCCGTGCTCGGATTCGAGCAGATGGAGCGCCGCGCCGAACTCGTCGTACGACTCGTAGTACAGGCCCGCGTTCGCCCGGATGACCTGTCCTCGCAGCACGTCGCAGCGGCCGTTGACCAGGACCGGCAACCGCATGGCCCAGGCTTCGAGCGTGACCATCGACAGGCTCTCGTAGTACGACGGCATCAGCAGTGCGTCGGCAGCCGTCAACGCGTCGTACTTCTCCTCGTCGGTCACGAATCCGAGGTGATGAATCCGCGGGTGCGACGGAATCTCCATCACCGGCGTACCCGCGAGCACCAGTTGCATCCGGGGCGAGGCCTCGGCCGCGTACCGGTTGAAGTAGTCGAACATCTCGCGGCAGCCCTTGTTCTCGTCGATGCGTCCAACGTAGAGGACGAAGCGGCCCGAGATGCCGGTACGCTTCCGGAATCGCGCGGCGCTTGCGTCGTCCCGGACTTGCGATCCGACGCCCACGACGACCCCCGGAACGTGCTCGTTGTGCGCGACCGCCTGGATGAGCGCACGCTCCTCGTGCGAGTTGTACATGAGGGCGCGCACGCTCCGGAGCGTGCGCGCCGAGATCGCGAGTCCGAGGGCCGGATCGCGTTCGGCGGTCGGCACGAGCACCGCCCGCGAAGGCGCCGCACGAATCCCATGGTACGCATGGTAGTACCGATAGCTGAAGAACAGGATGAAGTCGTAGGTCGAGGCCGTGCGGCGCAGGTGGGCGATCAGCGCCGGGGTCGTCGGGCCCTCGGAATCGAGCCACGACAACTCGTCGCGGATGGAGTGGCGTCGCTCGAAGACCAGGTTCGACCGGCGGCCGAAGTCCACTGGACTACGTTCCCGGAGGACCGGAAACCGAAGCACCGTCACGCCGTTGACGACATCGGTACCCGGCCTGAGCGCGTTGCGCCAACTGATGTAGTCGGTGGCGCAGGTGGTCAGTACCTCGACCTCGAGATGGCGAGACAGGTGCTCTGCGACGTAACGCGCGTGCAACTCGGCTCCGCCGCTGATATCGGCGCCGTAGCGCTGCACGACGACGGCTAGCTTCACGGTTCGGAGTTGTCGCCGGCCGGTTCAGCCGCCGCGTCGGCAGGCGGTTCGGCGCTTGCCGCTGCCCGGTCGGCTCCACCGTCCGCCGGCGAGACTTCCGCGGTTTCGCCGTCTGCCGCGGTGTCAGCCGGCGCCTCGGCGGTCGAAGCGCCGCCGCCCGAACGCCGCCGCCCCCGCCGCCGACGCCGACGGCGCTTCTCCGTGGCGCCGTCTCCGCCGCCGTTGCCATCCGGGGGGGATGGGGAGCCTTCGCTCGTCCCTGTGCCGTCGCCCGCCGCGGGTTTTCGGAACTGCACGATCTGTTCGAGCGCCCGGGCCCGGCGCTCGTCGAAGTCGAGACGCGCGGCCACCGATTCGACGCGCATCTTGTGGTTCTTCATGTCGATCGCCAACCGGGTCATTTCGACGACGAGGTTGTTCATGACCTCGTACATCAGCACGTCGAGCTCCGCCCGCCGGCGGTTTCTCTCCTCGTTCAGCGCGAGCGCCCGACTCGTGGTGTTGATGTGCGTGGAGACGGCACGCACGGACTCGAGCATCGGGCCAGGGTTGATGAACAGCTTCAGGAGCGGCCTGAGCAGGCGGCGTATCGCGTAGAGGATGCGGCCGATGCCGCCGCGCGACGATCGATAGACGGCATCGGGCTCGAAGGTCGGCACGTCGACGGCTTCCAGCGCGGCTTGCGTGGCGGATGCCGCGGCGTCCGACGTCTGGTTCTGCCTCCGGAAGTGCTCGAGGAGGTCCGAGCGGACGTTCTTGGGGTCGAGAAAGCGGTCGAGCTTTACGCCGGCCAGCTCGCGGATTTGCTCCTCCGTATAGTCCACGCCCCGTTTCTCCCGCAGCCGAGCGCGGATCTGCTCCATGATCTGCTCGACGTCCACAGCGTCGGATCGGATGTTGAACTCGGCCATCTGTTCCTCAGTCACCCTGCTCGTGCGATCGAGCGGTGCGCGTCCATCGCTTGTCGGGTCGATTGGCGGCGCAGGAGCGCGAGGGCAGCCGCGTCACGCGACTTTCCGCAACGGAGCGAACAACTGGAGGGTGCCCGACACCCCAACCCCGGTGGCGGGACGCCACGGTCTGGCCGAGGTTGAAGGTCGCGGGTCGCGGCGGGCACTCGCCGATCAGGAGAAGCTGTCGAGCGCCTCTTGCTCGTTGTCGAAGGCGTCGAACACGGTCAGCAGCTTCGTGATGGACAGCAGATCCTCTATGCGCTTGGTCAGGTTCAGCAGCTTCAGCGCTCCACCCTGTCGCCTGACGGTGTTCAGCGTGCTGACCATCTGTCCGAGGCCGGCGCTGTCGACGTAGGGAACCCCCTCGAGGTTGAGCAGCAGGTTCGTGTGCCCCTGCTGGATCATGCTGTTGATCTTGTCCTTCAGGAGCTCATCGCCGTCTCCGATCACCAACTCGCCCTTGAGATCCAGGATCATGACGGCCCCGGCCTGGCGTTCTACGATCTCCATCGACTGACCTCCGACACCCGGCCTGCTCACTTCGCTCGGGGTCACCGCGGCCGGGAAGGCTGTTGACCGCGCGAAAAGACCCGCAAACCTACCATGCGCCCCGGTCACTGTCAACGATATGCGCCAAGGAGCGCGACGCCGTCAGTCCGCGTCCCGCCGCATCTTCTTGCGCGAGCGCTTCCGGGCGAGCGCCTGCTTGGCGCGCCGCTTGTCGCCCGGCTTCAGATAGAAGGAGTGCTTCTTGATGTCCTTGATGATGTCTTCTTGCTGGACCTTCCGCTTGAAGCGACGAAGGGCGCTCTCGATCGATTCGTTTTCCTGAACTCGGACTTCTGCCACGTGCGATTTCACCCCCTCCGTGGATCCTGCGCGGATCGGTGTAGTCGAGCCGGCTCCTATGCTAGGCTCAACGCGCTGTCTCGAATCGCTCAGCATAGGTTGAATGCTTTCCCCGCGTCAAACCGAGGAGGGGAGAGCCGGCCCCGGGGCCGGCGAGTCGTCATGATGTGCCGGGAGTCGCGACCGTGAACGTGCTGGTGGTGGGGAGCGGCGGACGTGAGCACGCGCTCGTGCGGGCGTTGATGGCCGATGCTTCCGTCGACCGCGTCGTCTGCGCGCCGGGCAACGCGGGCATCGCGGCGGAAGCCGCCGCCCGAGTGGTCGCGGTCGACGCCTCGGACCCGGCGGCGCTGCTGGCGCTGGCAGTCGAGGAGGGTGTCGATCTGACCGTCGTCGGACCCGAGCTGCCGCTCGCGCGGGGCGTGGGCGATGTGTTCGCCGACGCGGGCCGGCTGCTGTTCGGGCCGACGCGGGCGGCGGCCGCGCTCGAGTCCAGCAAGGCGTTCGCGAAGGCGTTCATGGCGCGTCATGGCATTCCGACGGCGCGGTTCGAGGTGTGCACGGACGAAGGGCAGGCGCTCGAGGCCGTCGACGGGGATCGTTTCGGGTTCCCGGTCGTGGTCAAGGCGGACGGTCTCGCGGCCGGCAAGGGAGTCACCGTCGCGGGAGATCGGGCCGCGGCGGAGGCCGCCGTACGCGACGCGATGATCGTACGGCGCTTCGGGGATGCAGGCGCGACGGTCGTCATCGAGGAATGCCTGACGGGACCGGAGGTTTCCTGCTTCGTCATCTCCGACGGCCGGCGCTGTCTGGCGCTGCCGGCGGCGCAGGACCACAAGCGCGTCTTCGACGGCGACGCGGGGCCGAACACCGGCGGGATGGGCGCTCTCGGGCCGAGTCCGCTGTTCCATCGCGAGATCGAGGCGCGCGTCATGCGGGATATCGTGACCCCGGCGCTCGACGGCATGCGCGCGGAGGACCGCGAGTACCGCGGGGTGCTCTACGCCGGCCTGATGCTGACGCGGGACGGACCGCGGGTCATCGAGTTCAACGTGCGCTTCGGCGATCCGGAGGCGCAGGTCGTTCTGCCGATGATCGAAAGCGGTCTGGCCCGGGTGGTGCTCGGGGCGGCGCGCGGAGACCTCGCCGACGCCGGCTGGTGCGTCACGTCGGATCCGCACGTCGGCGTCGTGATGGCGTCGGGCGGATACCCGGGAACGTACGAAACCGGAATGCCGATCTACGGACTCGAGGACGCCGCGAAGGTGCCGGGCGTGCACGTGGCGCACGCGGGCACGGTGCTGCAGGGTGGCAGGATCGTGACCAGCGGCGGTCGCGTGCTGACCGTCGTGGCGCGCGGAAGCAGCTACCGGCAAGCTATCGACAGAGCCTACGACGCCGTCGGACGCATTTCGTTCGAGGGCAGTCACGTACGAACGGACATCGGACAGAAGGCGCTGACCGCGACGGCAGGTCGCGGAGGGAATTGACACGCGGACTTTCCAGGAGGTTGGACGGCGGATGGCGGAACGAGACGTACAGATACTGATGGGATCGAATTCGGACGCGCCGGTCATGCGCAAGGCCGTCGACGTGCTGGACGCGCTCGGCGTCACGTCCCACATGACCGTGGCGTCGGCGCACCGGTCGCCGGCCCGCGTGCAGCGCATCATCGAGGAATCGCCGGGACGCGGTGTCAAGGTGTTCATCGTGGGCGCCGGCGCCGCCGCCCACCTGGCGGGGGTAGTGGCTGCGCATTCGGCGCTGCCGGTCATCGGCGTGCCCATCGACTCGTCCCCGCTGAAGGGCTGGGACGCGTTGCTCGCGACGGTCCAGATGCCCCCCGGGGTACCCGTCGCGACCGTGTCGGTGGGTGCGGCGGGGGCGGTGAATGCCGCCGTGCTGGCCGCGCAGATTCTCGCACTCTCCGATGCCCGGATCGCGGAGAACCTGGCCGCCTACAAGGCGGGACTGGCCGAGAAGGTGGAGCGGGCGGCGGCGGAGCTGGAACAGTGACCGGTGAATGAGGATCTTCGCGCGGCCACGTCGAGCCCGTCGATCAGGAGGACGAGCCCGTCCGATCAGGAGGAGAAGCTGTCGAGCGCCTCCTGCTCGGTCTCGAAGACCTCGAACACGGTCAGCAGCTTGGTGAGCTTCAGCAGATCCTTGATCCGTTTCGCCAAGCCCAGAAGCTTCAATTTTCCACCGTTGCGGTTGACGGCGGTGTACGCGCGGACGAGTTCGCCGAGTCCGGCGCTGTCGACGTAGGGCACCTCGCTGAGGTCGAGCAACAGTTGCCTGGGTCCGTCTCGGACTATCCTGCTGATCTTTTCCTTCAGAAGTTGTTCGCCCTCCCCCAGGGTGAGCTTGCCGGCCAACGCCAGGATCGTGACGTCGCCGGCCCGGCGCTCTTCGATTCTCATTGTTGGTCCGTCTCAGGCATGCGGGGCGCGGAGATTCGTCTGCGGGACAGACACCGAACGTGAGCTTACCGCTGCGAGCGCGGAGCGTAGCACGCGCCCCGGTGCCTGTCAATGAGCTTCTGTTTGCCGGCTGCACCGCGCGGACGCTTGCCATGGAACGGTCGGACCGACACGGGCACGATGGTTGGGGGACTTGTCGCGGCACGGCGACTGCGCCCGGCTGCGACCCGCTGCCTGCGCAGGATAGCTGTAGTGTAGACTCTTCACCGGTAACGAGGGAGTCCGTCACCCCGCGAGGTCCAACGAACGGAACATACCTCAGGCGTTGGCAGGTAGGCAGGGTTGATGAGCCGGAGCGATCGACACTGGACGCGGGCGGCACTATCCTTGCTGGAGTCGTCGCCGGACGCCGTCGTGGTCGTCGACAGCGCGGGTACTATCGTGTACGCGAACCGCCTGGTCGAGGGGGTGTTCGGTTTTGCTCCTTCCGACATCGAGGGGCGGTCGGTCGAGATGCTTGTTCCGGAGCATGCGCGTACGCAGCACCGGCACCATCGCCGCGCCTACGAACAGACGCGTGCGACCCGTCCGATGTTGTCTGGTGCCGATCTGAACGGCCTGCATGAAAGCGGCCGCGAGTTTCCCGTCGACATCAGTCTCAGTCCGATCGAGTCCGATGAAGGCCCGCTCGTGATCGCGGCCATCCGGGACATGACCGAACGCCGCAACATCGAGCGCGAGTTGCGGCGGGTCAACGAACAGCTCCGTCGCGACGTCAACGTAGCTGCACGAATCCAGAGATCACTTCTGCCGGACCGGTCCACCGACATCAAGGGCGTCGCGGTCGAGTGGCTCTTCGAACCGTGCGACCGGCTCGGCGGCGACAGCTTCAACGTTTTCGAAGCGGCCGACCAGTTCGTGGGCTTCTACATGCTCGACGTCACCGGCCATGGCATCGTGACAGCCCTGCAGTCGGTTGCCCTGACGCGCATACTCGCCAGCACCTGGCCGCAACCGAACAATCCCATGCCGGCCAAGCTCGCCGAGCGGCTCAATGCCGAGTTCCCGATCAATGTGGATGCCTGGCAGTACTTCACGTTTCTGGGCGGCGTGCTGGACTGCTCCACCGGCGTGCTGCGCTACGTCAGTGCCGGTCATCACGGCCCGGTCCACGTCCCGGCCTGCGGTGCTCCGGTCGCGCTGGAAGCTGCGGGCCTGCCGATCGGGATGTTTCCCGATGCCGAGTACGAGGAATTCACCAAGCCCCTCGGACCGGGCGACCGACTCTATCTGTTCTCGGACGGGGTGACCGAGGCCATGAACGAGACAGAGGAGGATTTCGGCGTCGACAGGCTGGTCGCAACCCTCATGGAGGCAGGGGAGCGGCCGCTGGGCGAAACTCTGCGGCATGTGCGCCGCTCCATCGACCACTGGTGCGGCGGTGACTTGCTTCAGGACGACTTCACGCTCCTGGGGCTGGAGGTTGGGGCGCAGTGAGCGCGCGTCGTCGCGGTCTGGACCGGCGGGCATTTCTCTCGCTGACCGGTGCGGCGCTCGGGGCCGCGCCGTTTCATGCGCTCGCCTGCCGGCACGCCGGCGCTCTCCGTCCCGACGTCGCGGTCCCCTCCGCGGACGGCCACGGCGGGTTGGCGCCGGTCCGTGACGAAACCACTGGCCTCCCGCTGCTGCATCTCCCCAGCGGCTTCCGCTACTTGTCGTTCGGCTGGATCGGCGACCCGATCGCGGATGGACTGGCCACGCCGGGCCTGCACGACGGCATGGCGGCGTTTGCGGCGGGCGGCAGCCGGGTGCGGCTCGTGCGCAACCACGAGATCAGGACCGGCGGCGCGTTCGCCGCACGTCCGCTCTACGACCCGAACGGCGGCGGTGGCACAACGACAATCGAGTTCGATACGGCGACCGGCGCGGCGGGCCGCGCGTGGGTGAGCCTGGCCGGCACGGCGGTCAACTGTGCGGGAGGCATGACGCCGTGGGGATCCTGGCTCACGTGCGAGGAGACGGTGCTGGGACCGGGTGCCGCCGCGGCCTACGAGCGTCCGCACGGGTACATTTTCGAGGTGCCCGCCGACGGTACGGCGTCAGCGGAACCGTACCGTGCGATGGGGCGATTCATCCACGAAGCGGTGGCGATCGATCCGGATACCGGCATCGTCTACGAGACGGAAGATCAGGTGACGGCCGGCGTCTATCGTTTCCTGCCTGTCGAGGCCGGCAACCTCGCCGCCGGCGGACGCCTCGAGATGCTCGCCATCGACCGCGCTCCAGGCGCCGAGCTGCATGCCGGTCAGGCGGTGGGTGTCTGGCGGCCGGTCACGTGGGTGCCGATCGACGATCCCGATCCGGCCGACATCGGTCCGCAGAGCGTCTACGCGCAGGGCCGCCGCGCCGGCGGCGCCGAGTTCAGGCGTCTGGAAGGGATCTGGTACGGCGACGGACGGATCTACATCGTCTCGACCACCGGCGGGGATGCCGGGGTGGGGCAGGTATGGGAGTACGAGCCGTCCGGAGAGCGGTTGCGGCTGCTCTTCGAGTCGCCCGCCCGCGATGTCCTCGAGCTGCCGGACAACCTCTGCGTCAGCCCGCACGGCGGCCTCATGCTGTGCGAGGACGGCCTGCGGGAGAACTTCGTCCGGTGGCTGGCGCCGGACGGCCGGATCTTCCCGTTCGCCAGGAACAACGTGGTCTTGAACGGGGAGCGGAACGGCATAGTCGGCGATTTTCGCGCCCGCGAGTTCGCGGGTGCGACGTACAGCCCGGATGGCCGTTGGTTCTTCGTCAACGCGCAGATGCCCGGGGTCACCTTCGCCATCACGGGCCCCTGGGATCGGTGGATCGCTTCGATCGCCTGATGGAGCACAGGCTCTCGTCGACCCCTGAGTCGGTTTCCGGAGGGGGAGCCCGCCCGCGCCGACCGGCGGCTTCGATATGCCCGCCCTGATCAATCGACTGCTCGGATCCGTGACGTCCATTCGAGACGAGGAGACCGCGTCGGCGTTCCTGATGTTCGCCTACTCCTTCCTCGCGATGACGTCGTACAACATTCTGAAGCCCATCACCCGTTCGCAGTTCATCGCCGCGCTCGGCGCCGACAATCTGCCGTACGTGCTGTTCTTCGCCGGGATCCTGATCGGCGTAGTCATGCACTTCTATACCAGCGCCATTCGTCGCGTACCCCGCCAGCACGTGGTACCCCTCACGCAGGCGGCCATCGTCGGGCTGCTCGTCGTCTTCTGGGCGCTGCTGCGGACCGGCGCCGCGTGGGTCACGGTTGCCTTCTACTTCTTCGGTCTGATCCTCGGCATTCTCTTGATCAGCCAGTTCTGGACCCTGGCGAACGACATCTTCGACGCGCGCCAGGCGAAGCGTCTGTTCGGATTCATCGGTGGCGGCGCCAGTCTCGGCGGCGCCTTGGGCGCCGCCATGACCGCGGCCATCGTCGAGGAAGTGGGCTCCGAGCAACTCGTGCTGGTCAGCGCCGCCGCGCTGGCCGGTTGCGCCGGGATTGTGATGCTCCTGCTCCGCCGGCACCGCGTGGGTGAACAGACCGAGTTCGACGCATCCGAGGAGGGCGTCGGCGGTCGGGAGGCCGTCTCGCTGCTTGCCGAATCGCGCGCACTGCAGGTGCTGGCCCTGACGGTCGGGTGCGCCGCGGCGGGCGCTGCCGTCGTCGAGCAGCAGTTGAACATGGCGGCCGAAGCGCTGCGCGGCGGCGGCGGCGGCGACAGCATCGCGGCGTTCCTGGCCGAGATCACCGCCTATCTTTCGATCGCGGGGTTCATCGTTCAGGTCGCGCTCGTCAGTCGCATTCATCGATCCGCCGGGATCGGAGTCGCCCTCCTTCTTCTGCCGATCGGCTTCAGCGTCAGCGCCGCGGTCATCCTCTTCACCGGTGCGCTCTGGGCGGTCGCCGGAGCCAGGGTGCTGGGTTCGACGATGCGCTACACGCTGGACAAGACCACGCGTGAAGTGCTCTTCATCCCCCTCCAGGCCGCCCTGCGGCACAGGGTGAAGCCCTTTATCGACGTAACCATGGACCGCTTCGCTAAGGCGGTCACGGCAGTAGTTCTGCTCGTGCTGGTTCAGCCGTGGGGCCTGGCTCTGGATTGGCGCCAGTTGAGCTACGCCAGCCTTGCCATCACCGGACTCTGGATTGCCGTGTCGATACGAGCGCGGCGCGAGCACCTCAAGTCGTTCCGGGCGAGTATCGATGCACGCGTCATCACGCCCGATGCGGTCACGTCGAGCGCGGGCGAAGCCGTCACGGTCGAAGCGTTGGTGGAGGAGTTGGCCAACCCCGACGAGGACGGCGTCCTGTACGCCATCGAGATGCTGGAGGCGATGGACAAACCGCACCTTGTCACGCCCCTTCTGTTGCGTCACGAGTCGGCGTCCGTGCGGGTGCGAGCATTGGACGCCCTGGCCTCGGGCCGCTCCCGCGTGGCCGAGCGGTGGCGAGGCGCCGTCGAGCGGATGACTCGCGAAGACGATGTCGACGTGCGCGCCGCGGCGCTGACGGCCCTGGCGACGCTGACCGACCGGGAAGCCGCAGCCGGTGAGCGCAAGCATTCTCGTGGTCCGGAGCCCGAACCGGCCGCGTCGAATCCCGCCCACGGGAACACGGCGGCGCTGATGGCCAAACATCTGGACGATCCCGAGCCTCGCGTGGCCGTGGCCGCGGCTGCCGTGCTTTCCCGTTCAACTCGGGAGGCGGACGTGAGCCTGGCCGCTTCGACCTTCCAGCGCCTCATCGAAGACGCACGGGATACGGCTTCAGCCGGACGCATGGAGGCCGCGCGGGCCCTCGCCGGCACCAGCGATTCTCGTTTCCGGATGCTGTTGGTAGCCCTGTTGCACGACCACGACACCGCCGTCGTGCGCGAGGCAATCCGGAGCGCGCGCTCTCTCGGCGCCTCGGACGGGCTGTTCCTGCCGGGCCTGATATCGAGACTCGGTCATCGCACCCTGAAGAACCTGGCACGGGAGACTCTCGTCGGGTTCGGTGACGAGATTGTTCCGGCCTTGCGGTACGCGCTCGAGAACCCGCACGAGTACATCTGGGTCAAGAGGCACATTCCGTCCACGCTGGCCCTGCTCCCTACACAGGCTTCCATGGATGCGCTCATCGGCAGCCTCGATCACGTCGACGGCTTCCTGCGCTACAAGATCATTGCTGCAATCGAGACCATCAGGCGCAATGCCCCCGCGCTGGTCGCTCCGGCCCCGGCCGTGGAGGCGCTGCTCGTGAAGGAGTCGAACCGCTACTGCAACGTTCTGACGCTACGAAGCAACATTCGCGAGCGTGTTCCAGGGCCGGGCGTCACGCTGCTGGAACGCGCCCTTGGAGAGCGTCTCGAGCGAATCCTCGATCGAATCTATCGACTACTGGGCGTGTTGCACGAAGTCGGCGACGTCACCGCGGCTCGGCATGCGATAGAGGGCGGAGATCGGAAGCGTCGCACCCATGCGATCGAGTACCTGGACAACCTGCTCCGGGGCAATGTGCGCAAGACCGTAATGCCGCTCGTCGACGAGACGCCGATGTCGGCGAAGGTCGATCACGCCAATCGATTGCTCAAGACGAGGCCTCGCGATCTCGAGGATACGCTGGCGCAACTCATACACGACGCCGACCCGGTTGTCGCGGCCACGGCCATCCATTTCGCGGCCAACAAGGGTCCGACCAGCCTGACCGCTGACCTGGAGTGGGTTGATGCACACCGGTCGAGTACGCATCCGAGCGTGAGCGACACCGCGGCATGGGTTCTTTCGAGACACGCCACCACCGGCGGAGACGGTGCATCAGCCGCGGGTGGCCGACTCCCGACAGTGGAACTGGTCGATAGATTGAGTCGTACCCCGATTTTCGAGTTCGTGACGGTCAACAACCTTTTCCGGGCCATCGAGTCGGGCCGGCAGGTCCAGTACGCGGCGAGGCAGGAAGTGGGGAGGGAAGGCACTACCGAGGCGGTCGAGTTGCTCATCGAAGGCGCCATCCACTTCGAGACCACGGGCGACGTGGGCGGAGAGCTGCGGGCGCCGATTATCCTCGGCCTCGAGGAAGTGCTGCAGGGTGCTCCCACCACTCGCCGGACGTGGGCGAGTGAGCCGTCCGTTTGCATCCGCATACGGGCAACCGACTTCATGTCCATGGTGTCCGACGACGTGCTGCTGGCCCAGGGGTTGTTCCGGTTCCTGCTTGCGCCCGGCGGTGAGCGACACGATGGGCTTCCGGCTCACCGGCCGCCATTCGGCGTCCCGCCGGATGAAATGCAGCCTTTCGACAAGGCAATGCTGCTTCGGCAGCATCCCCTGTTGGCGCGCGCGACGCCAAGCGATTTGGTCGCGCTCCTCAGTGTGGCGCGGGAGGCGGAGTTCTGGGAGGGAGAGACGCTCTTCCGCCAAGACGACATCGCGTCGCTGGGACTGGTGCTCGATGGGGTCCTGCAGCTCGAATCGGACGGCGCAGAGCCGGTTACCGTGGGACCCGGTGGAACGCTGCTGGTGGCACAGATGCTTGCCGGCTCGCGTGCGGGATGGCGCGCCCATGCCGTGCGGGGCGGGCGCATCCTGCGGGTGGAGCGAGACGACGTGTTCGCGGTGCTGTCCGAGCGGATCGACCTGCTGCAGGGGCTCTTCAGCGGCGCCCTCGCGACCGCGTCGTCGACGTTCTCGGAAAGAAGAGACGACGGGTTATCGGGCGTCGACGCCGCCGACGCGGCGAGCGTCTGACAACCGCGACGCGTCGCTTGATCGTCGCTCCTAGGAGCTGTTCTCGTCGCCATGGAGGTTCTCATGCGCCGGACTTGCGCGTCTCCGATCCTTGCCACGCTCGTGCTCTGCGTGGCGTCGATTCAGGCCCAGGAAGCACGGCTACCGTCGCTGTCCCCGGCGGCCATGGAGGAGTTCCTGCTGCATGCCGAGCTGTCGGACATCCGCGATGTCGGCGTCGGCGTGACCGGCTCGCAACGAGCGGTCGCATCGGACGGCCGATTCAGTCACGACGTGCACATACAGAGCGTCGACATACGCAGGTCGGCGGCCAGAGTTGGCGATGGCCGGGTCGAGCGCAACTTCAGGGACAGCTATGCCTACAACATCGCCGCGTATCGCGTGGCCGTCCTCCTGGGAATGGACAACGTGCCCATGTCGGTTCCGCGCGACGTCAGGGGCGAGCGGGCCGCGGTCACGTGGTGGGTCGACGACGTCGCCATGACGGAACGCGAACGGACGGACCTGAGAACGTACGGACCGGACCCGACACGTACCGTTCAGCAGTTCTACACAATGTACGTGTTCGATGAGCTGATTCAGAATCGGGACCGTAACCAGGGGAACATGCTGTGGACCAGCGACTGGAAGATGTGGCTCATCGACCATACCCGCGCGTTTCGTCCCGAGGTGGAAATCGCGGAGCCCGTCCGACTGACCCGTGTCCGCCGAGACATGCTCGACAACTTGCGTGCCCTGACGCCGGACGCGCTCGATGACGCGACGGGCGATTATCTCGACGGATCGCAGAGATCGAGATTGTTGCAGAGACGCGACTTGTTGGTACGGCATTTCGACGAGCGTATCGCCAGGCTCGGCGCGGCCAGGGTACTCATCGAGAGGTAGTCGTCGACTTTTTCCTGTTCCTAATCCTCGAACAGCATCACGAGCAGAGCCTTCTGCGTGTGCAGGCGGTTCTCGGCCTGATCGAAGACCACCGACGCCGTGCTGTCCATCACCGAGTCGGTCACTTCCTCGCCGCGGTGCGCCGGCAGGCAGTGCAGGAAGCAGGCGTCCGGCCCGGCGTGGGCCATGAGCGCATCGTTGACCTGGTAGGGCGCGAACAGCCGGCGGCGCACGGCGACCTCGGCCTCGCGGCCCATCGAGGTCCAGACGTCGGTGTAGACGGCGTCGGCCCCGCGCACCGCGGCCACCGGGTCGCGGAACCGGGTGAGCTCCGCGCCGTGGCGTGCGATCCGTTCGATGTCGGTGTCGACTTCCGGCGGGAGATCGAAACCGTCCGGCGACGCCACCCGCACGTGGATGCCGAGCATCACCGCGGCCTGGGCCAGAGAGGTCGCCACGTTGTTGCCGTCGCCGACGAACGCCACGGTGCGTCCGCGCGGGTCGCCCCAACGTTCCTGAAGGGTAAGACAGTCGGCAAGAGCCTGGCAGGGATGTTCCTCGTTGCTCAGCGCGTTGATGACGCGGAACGACGTGGTCGCCAGCGCCAGGTCCCGCAGCCGCGACTGCTCGTAGGTCCGGACCACCGCTCCGGCCACCCAGCGCTCGAGGCTGCGGCCGACGTCGGCGAGCGACTCGCGCTTGCCGAGGGCGACGTCCGCCGCAGGATCGATGTAGTTGCCGCCCAGCTCCCGGATGGCGATCTCGAACGTGGACCGGGTTCGCAGCGACGGCTTCTCGAACAACAGTGCGATGTAGGTGCCCTGCAGCGCCGCCGATGTCGGGGCCTCCTTGCCCAGCGGCCGGTCGCGCTTGACGGCGGCCGATAGCGCCAGGCCGTGCTCCAGGTCGCCCGGTTCGAAGTCGAGGACCGACAGGAAGCAGCGGCCCTCGAGGCTGCCGGCGCCGTGCGGCGAATGGGGCGCCGTCGGCGGCGCGGGGTGAGAGGTGGTCACTTGCCTGGCTTCAGGTGCGGTAGTCCGCGTTGATGTGTACGTACTCGGCACTGAAATCGCATGTCCACATGGTGGCCGCGCCGGCGCCGCCGACGCCGAGGTCGACCGTGACCTCGACCTCGTGCTCCTTCAGGTGGGCGGCCGCCTCGCTCTCCCGCTCGGCGAAGATCGTCGTTCCGTCGTAGAGCGTGATCCCGCCGATTTGCACCACCGTACGGTCCGGGTCGAACGCCACGCCGGCCCGGCCGGCGACCGCCACGAGCCGTCCCCAGTTCGGGTCGCCCCCGTTGAGCGCCGTCTTGACCAGCGGGGAGTTGGCGATGAGCCGTGCCGTCCGCCGCGCGTCCTGCCTGGATGCGGCGCCGGTGACGCGCACGGTCACCAGCTTGGTGGCGCCTTCGCCGCCGCGTACGATCTCGCGCGCCAGTCCGGTGCAGAGCTCGTGCAGGCCGGCGACGAAAGCCGGATACGTCGCCTCGTCGAGTCGGACCCCGCTGGCCCCGTTGGCCAGCATGAAGACGGTGTCGTTGGTCGAAGGCTCACCGTCCACGGTGATTGCGTTGAACGTGTCGTCCGCCACCTCGCGCAACGCGTTGCGCAGGGCCGCCGGATCGACGGCGGCGTCGGTGGTCAGGAAGCCGAGCATCGTCGCCAGGTTCGGCTCGATCATCCCGGCGCCCTTCACCATGCCGCCGATGGTGAAGCTGCCGCGGGGCGTCGCAATGTGCAAGGCGGCTTCCTTGGGGCCGATGTCGGTCGTCAGGATGGCCTCGGCCGCGGCCAGATGCCCGTCGCGGCCGAGGACGCGCGCGGCCTCGGCGATGCCGGCCGTCACCTTGGCGGTATCGAGCCGCATGCCGATGACGCCGGTCGACGCGATGAGGACGTGCGCCGGATCGCAGCCGACCGCCTCGGCCGTCGCAGCGGCCATCGCGCGTGCGGCCTGCATGCCCTCCGCGCCGGTGCAGGCGTTCGCGCACTTGCTGTTGACGGCAATGACCCGCGCGTACCCGCCGGAGCGGGCGAGCTGCTCGCGGGATACCACGACCGGCGCGGCGACCGCGAGGTTCGTGGTGAAGAGGCCGGCGGCGCTCGCTACCTCGTCGGAGACGAGGAGAGCGAAGTCGAGCCCCGACGGCTTGAGCCCGCAGGCGACGCCCGCCGCGCGGAAGCCGGCCGGCGCCGTGATCCCGCCGCCGGCGTGGGTGATGGCCGGCACCGTCATCGCCAGGCTCCCGCGGTCCGCTTCAGGTCGAGCACGACGGCGTACTGCCGGCAGCGGCGGAACAGATCGCAGGTCTGGCAGTCGGCGGCGATCTTGGCCGGCACCCACGGGTGGGGCACGATGGAGAATCCGGCGCGCACGAACGGCCGCGCCTGGTGCGTGAAGGCGCAGAGCCGGGGAAAGTGCTGCGACACCGCCTCGGCGATCAGTGCTTCGAGCAGGCGGCGCCCCAACCCCGTCCCGCGCCGCGGCCCATCGACGACCAGCGAGCGTACCTCGGCCACGGTGGGGCTCAGGCGGGCCAGCTCGCCGCAACCGACGACGTCGTCACCCTCGGCGGCGACGAGAAAGCGGGGAACGTGCAGCTCCACTTCCCCAAGGGGCCGTGCGAGCAGGTGACCGGAGACGAGATTCTCGGTGATGAGCTCGTATACGCGTCCGGCGTCGGCGGCGGTGGCGGGACGGATCGCGATCTCGCCGGCGGGCGGTGTCGGGGGAACGGCGGCTGCAATCTGGGCAATGGTGGCCATGGTTCGCGGGTCCGTCGCTTCAAGCCGCGGCCAGGGCGGCGCCTGCGTCGTCGAGCGCCAGCCGCAGGCGCCGTAGTCCTTCATCGATGTCCTCGTCGGAGATGTTGAGCGGCGGCAGCAGCCGGACGACGGTGCCCGCGGTGCGGTTGATCACCAGGCCGCGCGCGAGAGCGCAATCCACGGCGAGGTCCGCCACCGTTCGGTCTACCTCGAGGCCCCACATGAGACCGTCCCCCCGCACTTCGTGGACCGCGCCGCTGGCCCCCACGAACGCGTCGAGTCCCTGCCGGACGCGGTGCCCGGCGGCGGCGACCCGCTCGAGCAGGCCGTTCGCGAGCGCATCGAGGAAGACGAGGGCGGCACGGCACGCCAGGAGGTTGCCGCCGTACGTAGTGCCGTGATCGCCGAACGCCACCGCTGCCGCCACCGCTTCGCTCATGAGCGCGGCGGCGACGGGAAACCCGCTCCCGAGGGACTTGCCGACCGGGATCAGGTCCGGCGTCAGCCCGAGGGCCGTGCTGTAGAGCGGCCTTCCCGTGCGCCCGAGGCCGCATTGCACCTCGTCGGCGATGAGCAGCGTTCCCGTAGCCTCGCAGACCTCGGCGACTGCCGCTGCCGTCGCCGCCGGGATCGGCCGCACCCCGCCCTCGCCTTGAATCGGCTCGAGAATGACGGCCGCGGTTCGGTCCGTGACGGCGTCGCGCACGCCTTCCGGATCGGATGTCGAAACGAACCGCACGCCGGGCACCAGCGGCGCGAACGGCGTCCGGTACGGCTCGCCGGCCGTTACGGAGAGGGAACCGAACGTCCGTCCGTGGAACGCCCCCTCGAAAGCCACGATCTCGTACCGGTCGTGCGCGCCGCGCGTCCGCCAGTAACGGCGGGCGAACTTCAGGCACGCCTCCACGGCCTCGGTCCCGCTGTTGCAGAAGAACGCGCGGGGCAACCCCGACAGGCGCGCCAGGCGCTGGGCCACCTCGCCCTGCAGCGGGTGGAAGAACAGGTTGGACGTGTGCAGCAACTCGCCTGCCTGGGCGGTGAGCGCCGCCGCGAGTTCCGGAGGAGCGTGTCCCAGCGAGGCGACCCCGATCCCGGAGAGCAGGTCGATGTACTCGCGTCCTTCCGTATCGATCAGGCGCGATCCGCTGCCGCGCACGAACACCACCGGGTGCCGCTTGTAGTTCTGCAGCACGTGCGCGGTCTCGACCGCCTTGATCGCCTCTGCCCTCGTCATCGTCCTCCCTCGCGCGCCGTCCCGGCGCCGCGCCGCGATCGGGGCCCCGTTGCGCCGACCACGACGGTTCCCGACGCCCGAGACCGTCCGGCTGGGCGCTCGAACACCCCACGCCGCGCCCGCCTGCCGTCTACGATGGCGACCTCGCCGGCGCCGCCCGCGAGCGCGGCCCGGCAGGCGAGCAGCTTGGCCACCATGCCGGCGCTGGCCTGCCCGCCGGCAATCAGCATGTCGATTCCGCCATCGTCCACGGTGGGAATCGTCCGCCCGGCGGCGTCGAGCACGCCCGCCGTCGCACCGGCGATGACCAGCCGCCGCGCCCCGATTCGGGCCGCCAGAAACCCGGCCAGTGTATCGGCGTTGACGTTGAAGATCTGTCCCCCGGCGCCGACTCCCAGACTGGCCACGACCGGCACGTAGCCGGCCGCCAGCAGGTCGATCAGCAACGCGGGAGGTCCCGTGCCTGCCGGCCGCCCGACGAATCCGAGGTCGACCTCTGTCCCGTCCGCCGCCCGGTAGCGCCGTTCGCGTCGTACCCGGACCAGGCCGCCATCGGCACCGGTAAGGCCGACCGCGGCGGCTCCCGCCGCGCCGAGCGCGGCTACCAGACGCGTGTTGACGCGGCCCGCCAGCACCCCGGTCACCACGTCCAGGGTCGGGCCGTCGGTGATGCGCAATCCGTCGACGGCGCGCTTGGGGATGCCGTGGCATGCCATGTCGGCGTCGACCTCCCGACCGCCGCCGTGCACCACCACCAGTGGCTCGGTATCCGCCACGTGAGCCAGCGCGCGCGCGAGCCGGCGGAGCCGTACCGGCTCCTCCAGCAGCTCGCCGCCGAGCTTGATGACCGCCGGCGGCCGGCGCCGCGCCGTCACCGCAGCCCCTCGCGCTCGTCCAACCCGCAGGCTACGTTGAAGCTCTGGAGCGCCTGCCCGGCGGCTCCCTTCACCAGGTTGTCCAGGCAGCACACCAGCACCAACCGGCCGCCGTCGACCCGCCAGCCGATGTCGCAGAAGTTGGTGTGCGCCACGTGTTTGATTTCGGGAGGGCGCTCGCCGGTGAGCCGCACGAACGGAGACCCGTCGTAGGTCTTCGCGTACGCCGCGCCAATCGTCTCCGCCGTCACGCCGGGGCCCAGGCGTGTGTAGATCGTCTCGAGGATGCCGCGGTCGAGCGGTACGAGGTGGGGGACGAACGTCACCGGGCGCGTCAGCTCCTGTTCGATCTCGGCGCCGTGACGGTGGGCGAAGATGCCGTACGCGGCGATGCTGCCGTGCACCTCGGAAAAGTGCGTGCGCGGGCTCGGCTTCTTGCCGGCTCCCGAGACACCCGACTTGGCGTCGATGTAGATGTCCGCGTCCGCCGCGAGCAGGCCGCCCTCGACGAGCGGCTTCAGGGCGAGGAGCGCTCCGGTCGGATAACAGCCGGGACAGGCGACCAGCCCGGCGGCGGGCAACACGTCGCGGTTCCATTCCGTCAGCCCGTAGGCAGCCGTCCGTTCGAGCCCGGGGCTCGCCGGGTACCACCTCCGGCGCGCGCCGGCATCCCGCAGGCGAAAAGCGCCCGACAGATCGAAGACCCGGCGTCCGCGGTCGAGCAACGCGGGGGCGAGCTCGGCGCTGACCGTGTCCGGCAGGCCGAGGAACACCACGTCGGCCCGATCGGCCAGCGCGTCGAGCGAGAAGGGCTCGATGCGCCCGTCCCAGATCCCCGCGAGCGCGGGAAGCTCCTGTGCGCCGTCGCCGGCGCCCGAGCTCATGGCGACGGTCACGTCGACCTCGGAGTGGCGCGCCGCCAGGCGCAGCAACTCCTGACCGCCGTAACCGGTCGCGCCGGCAATCCCGATACGGATGGTGGACATGAGTCGCTCGGAGCCTTCCCTGCTGGCTGTATAATTATGCGCCGAAAAGATTAATTATACGCACACGCTTGCGGTCGAGTCAACCGCGCGGCACGGCGAGTGCCCCAAAGAAAACGGTTGCATCGGTTCGCCATCGCGTTGCGCGGCCGTTTCCGGCCGTGTATACTGATGCGCCCTCGTGAATATTTATGAAGCGCTACCGGCAGTCCGCCATTCTCGATCTCGTGTCGCACGAAGCCATCTGCAGCCAGGACGCGTTTTGCGCAAGCGCGGCTTTCACGCCACGCAGGCCACGATCTCGCGCGATATAAAGGAGCTTCAGCTCGTCAAGCGCGCGAGCGACGGTGCGTATGAACGGTCCGGCGCCACCGAGGGCGCACGCGGGCTGGCGGACGCCGCCCTGCGCCGGGCGATCGTGGAGTACCTGCGCCGAGTCGATCTGGTGCAGCAGTTGCTGGTGCTGCGAACCGATCCGGGGTTGGCGCAACCGCTGGCGCTGGCGATAGACAACGCCGAGATGGCGGAGGTGGTCGGTACCGTGGCCGGCGACGACACCATCCTGGTGATCACCCGCCACGCGCGGGCCGGCCGCGAAGTGACGCGGCTGTTCGAAGGCTGGGCCATGGACGACCGCGCGTATCCACGCCGGACCTAGCAGTCTGCGCCGTGGAACGGCGCAGACTGCTGGAGAGGGCTGGTTGGGCGGCAATCGGAGCCGCAGGCGACGATTGTCGGGCGAGTTCCCGCGGACGGAGGAGAATCAGGCATGGAACGGATCGTGTTGGCGTACTCGGGCGGGCTGGATACTTCGGTGGCGGTCAAGTGGCTCGCCGACCGCTACGACGCCGAGATCGTGGCGGCCACCATCGACCTGGGTCAGGGCAAGGAACTCGACGACGTGCGCGAGCGCGCCCTGGCGGTCGGCGCCGTGCGCGCCCACGTCATCGACGCGCGGGAGGAGTTCGCGCAGGAGTACATCCTGCCGGCGCTGCAGGCGGGGGCCATCTACGAAGGCAGGTACCCCCTCGCGACGGCGCTCGGACGCCCGCTGATCGCGAAGAAGCTCGTCGAGATCGCCGACATGGAAGACGCCGGCATGATCGCGCACGGATGCACCGGCAAGGGCAACGACCAGGTGCGCATGGACGTGTCGGCGCGCGCCCTGAATCCGAAGCTCAAGGTGGTTGCGCCGGCCCGCGTCTGGGGCATGACCCGCCCCGAGGAGATCGCCTACGCCCGCGAGCACGGCATCCCGGTTCCCGCTTCGGTCGACAGCCCGTACAGCACGGACTCGAATCTCTGGGGCAAGTCGATCGAGTGCGGTGTGCTGGAAGACCCGTGGTGCGAGCCGCCGGAGGACATCTACACGCTCACGAAATCGCCGGCCGGCGCGCCCGATGCGCCCGCCTACGTCGAGGTCGAGTTCGAGCGCGGGGTTCCGATCAAGGTCAACGGCGTGGCGATGCCCCTGACCGAGCTGATCAACTCCCTCGAAACGATAGCCGGCGCGCACGGCGTCGGGCGCATCGACATGGTCGAGAACCGCCTGGTCGGCATCAAGTCGCGGGAGATCTACGAAGCGCCCGCGGCGACGGTGCTGCACGTTGCGCACCGCGAGCTCGAGGCGCTGGTAATCCCCCGCGACCTCGAACGGATCAAGGCCGGGCTGTCCCGCACCTACGCCGATCTCGTCTACGACGGGCTGTGGTTCTCGCCGACCCGCGAGGCCATCGATGCGTTCGTCGCCAACGTGCAACAGCACGTCAGCGGCACCGTGCGGTTGAAGCTGTCGAAGGGCGACTGCCGGGTCGTGGGCCGCAAGTCGCCCGCGTCGCTCTACGACACTGCCCTGGCCACCTACGACGAGGGCGACAAGTTCGACCACGCTGCGGCCGAGGGCTTCATCGAGATCTGGGGCCTGCCGGTCGCCAACGCGGCGAGCAAGCGGCGGGCGGCCGGGGTCGGGACCCCGGAGCCGGCAGGTCCTTCGACCACATGAGCGACGAGTCGCACCTCTGGTCGGGCCGGTTCGAGAGTGCTCCCGACGAGGAGGTGTTTCGCTTCCAGGCCTCGTTCGGGTTCGACCGGCGACTGTTCGAGGACGACATCGAGGGCAGCCTTGCGTGGGCGGAGGCGTTGGCCGCGGCCGGGGTGCTGTCATCTGCGGACGCCGGCTCCATTCGCAACGCGCTGATCGAGATTCGCCGGGCCGGGCGGGACGACCCGGGGTTCGTCGCGGGGCCCGACGAGGACGTGCACGCGTTCGTCGAGCGGCAGCTCGTCGATCGTCTCGGGGACGTCGGGCGCCGGCTCCACACCGGCCGCTCGCGCAACGAGCAGGTCTCGCTGGACCTTCGCCTGTACCTGCGCCGCCGGCTTCCGGTCCTGCAGCGCGAGGTCGTCGCGCTGGTCGCCGCACTGGCGGACCGTGCAACCGCGGCGGGGCAGGCGATGATGCCGGCGTACACGCATCTGCGACGCGCCCAGCCGGTACTGGTCGCCCATTTCGTGCTGGCCCACGCCGCGGCGTTCCAACGCGACCATGCGCGGTTGGGCGCCGCCGGCGGGGAGGCCGATGCGATGCCGCTCGGGTCCGGCGCGGTGGCGGGTACGAGCTACGCGGTCGACACGGCCGCGCTGGCCCGGCGCCTCGGTTTCTCCCGCGTGGTGGCCAACAGTATCGACGCGGCGGCCGACCGTGATTTCGTGGCGACCACGTTGCATGCTTGCGCGCTGGTCATGGTGCACGTCAGCCGGTTGGCAGAGGATCTCATCCTGTTCACCAGCGAGGAGTTCGGATACTTCGAGCTGCACGACCGGGTGGCGACCGGCAGCAGCCTGATGCCGCAGAAGAAGAACCCCGATCCGCTGGAGCTGGTGCGGGGCAAGAGCGGCCGCGTGATCGGCCGTCTTACCGGCTGGCTGACGACGATGAAGGGGCTTCCGAGCGGCTACAACAAGGACCTGCAGGAGGACAAGGAGGCGGTCTTCGACGCCGAGGACCAGGTGCTGGGATCGCTGCGCGCCACGACCGCGGTAGTGGAGAGCATCGAGGCGCGGCCGGCGCGTTCCGAGGCCGGGGCGGGCGGCATGCTGCTGGCGACAGACGTGGCCGACTACCTGGTCGAGCGCGGCGTGCCGTTCCGGCGCGCCCACGAGATAGTGGGCGGCATGGTGCGCGACCTGCTCGCGCAAGGGCGCGATTTCGGTTCGCTCGGGCCCGACGAGTGGCGGGGCTATGACGCCCGCTTCGAGGCCGACGCGGGCGCCCGGATAACGAGCCGCGCATCGATCGGCGCACGGCGGACGCCGCAGTCCACCGCTCCCGGGCCGGTCGCGAACGCGCTGGCCGCGGTTCGCGCCTGGATCGGCGAGCACGGGGGGCGGTAGCCGCTGACGCGGAAGGGCGCGGACGTGGTTTGCTCGCATTTGCCGGCTCTGCTAGACTCGCCCCCTTGCGCGCCGGGTTTGTTCGGTCCCGCCTTTCTCTAACGGCGTTCTGATTGCTCGGGGGAACCAGATGGGGCAGCGGCAGGTCCGCGAGGGTGACACTGTGGACGACGGTTCGCGCGAAGAGCAGGTGATGAGACAACCGGTTGCCGATGCCGGGGACCAAACCCGAGACGCCGAACGAGAAGGGTCCGTTCGCAGGCCCTTGATCCGGGCCACGCTGAAGCACCCGGATGGCACGCCGCCCCCGCCCCGCGAGCCGCCCTTGTTCACGATGCACCAGCAGACGGGCGCCGACGGCTCGGATGCCCCACCGGCCAACAGGAAGCAGGGCCGGGGGCGCGGCGGCCAGTCCCGCTCGTCCAGCGATCGTCGGTACGCCGGCGGCGCACAGGGCAACAATCGATCCTCGGGCAACCAGGCGCAGCGCGAGGCACGCCCGGGCTCCAAGTCGCGGTCGTCCCGGCGCGGTCGAGGCCGGTCCCGGTGATGACGCCGCATGGGTGAGCTCGCCGGAAAGAACGGCCTGATCGTCGGGGTTGCCAACAAGCGTTCACTGGCCTGGGCCATAGCCCGCGCCGCGGACGAGGCCGGTGCCCGGCTGACCCTCAGCTACGCCAACGAGCGGTTCGAGTCCAACGCCCGCAAGCTGGCCGACACCCTGATTGCCTCCCCGCAGCTCGTGTCCTGTGACGTGACCGACGACGGGGCGGTCACGGACTTGTGCCGACGGGTCGACGAAGCCCACGGCGGTCTCGACTTCCTGGTGCATGCGGTGGCGTTCGCTTCGCGCGAGGCAATCTCGGAGCCGTTCCTCGAGACCCGCCGCGCCGATTTCGCCCAGTCGCTCGATATCAGCGCCTACTCGCTCGTCGCGCTGGCCCGCGCCGCCGCGCCGCTCATGGAGCGCCGCGGCGGCGGCAGCATCGTGACGCTCACCTACCTCGGCAGCGAGCGCGTGTTTCCGCACTACAACGTCATGGGCGTCGCGAAGGCCGCGCTCGAGGCGACCGTGCGATACCTGGCGAACGACCTCGGGCCCCGGAACATCCGCGTCAACGCCATCTCCGCGGGACCCATCAAGACCCTGGCGGCCTCGGGAATCCCCGAGTTCAGCCGTATCCTGCAGCATTACCGGGAGAGTGCGCCGATCGGCCGCACCGTAGATGCCGACGAGGTGGCCGCCGCCGCGCGATTCCTGCTCGGCCCGGGCGGGCGCGGCGTCACCGGGGAGGTGCTGATGGTCGACGGCGGGTACCACGCGACCGGCATGTGACGACGCCCGACGCATTCGAACCGTGGCGACGCTGATCCGCCGCCTGCGCGGGGCGCTTCTGCGGCTGGCCTTCAATCGGCCCGCGGCCCTGGTCGCCGGGATGGCCTGCGCAGGCGGGGCGGTCTGGCTCGCGACGATAGATGCTCCGTGGGAGAGCTGGGTGTCGGACGGCCTGGGCCTGATAGCCGGCGCCACCGGCGCGGCGCTCATCCTGGTCGCGCTCGGCGGCCGGCGTCCCGACTGGGAGGAGTGACCGCGCGCGAGTGCCAGGGTTCTGCGCCGTAGAACGGCGTAGACTCCCGGCGGGGGCTGGTTGGGCGGCAAGCGGAGCCGCATGGCGATTTCCGGGCTACCATCGCAGGACGTGCCGCACCGCTCGCCCGGACCCACCGACACCCCTGCCACGCGCCACCTCCGCGGCAAGCCGATTCGCTACTACCGCCCGCGGGGCGACGCTGGCGTCCGCACCCTGATCGAAGAGGGGTTCCAGGCGTTCAACGCGGGACGCCTGTCGGAGGCATGCCACGTCTTCACCGACCGCATGCTGGATCCGGCGCACGACACGACCATCGGCCTGACCATGGCCGGCGCCCTGACCCCTGCCGGGTTGGGCGGCTGCGTCATCGAGCTGCTGGACCGCGGTCTCGTCGACTTCGTGATCAGCACCGGTGCGAACCTCTACCACGACCTGCACTACGCGCTGAACTTCACCCTGCACCGGGGGTCGCCCTTTCTCGACGACGTCGAGCTGTACGAGGACGGCGTCATCCGCATCTACGACGTGCTGTTCCCCGCCACCGTGCTGCTCGAGACCGACGCCTACGTACGCGACTTCCTGGTCCGCTCCGATCTCGACGGCCCGACGTCGAGCGCGGAGCTTCACTACCGCCTGGGGCGCGACCTGCTCGATCGGCGGGCGGCGTGCGAGGACTACTCGGTGGTCGCCAAGGCGGCGGCGGCCGGCGTGCCGATCTACACCTCGTCGCCCGGGGACAGCTCCATCGGCATGAACGTCGCCTACCACCGCCTCATCGAGCGGAGCGGGCTGGTCCTCGATCCGAGCCGCGACGTCAACGAGGTGTGCGCCATCATCCTGGGCGCCGAGAAGAACGGCTGCGTGATTCTGGGCGGCGGGTCGCCGAAGAATTTCTATCTGCAGGGGCAGCCGACGTTGTGGGAGGTGTACGGCATCCCGAAGGGCGGCAACGACTACTTCATACAGATCACCACCGACCAGGTGGTCTGGGGCGGGCTGTCGGGCGCCACCCCGGCCGAGGCGGTGAGCTGGGGCAAGGTCAATCCGGGCGTGCTGCCGGACACTGTCGTGGTCTATGCCGACTCGACCATCGCGTTTCCGCTGTTCTGCGAGTACGCGGTCGGCTCCGAGCGGGGCCGCCGCGAGCGCAAGGCGTTGCTGCACCGGCGCGACGCACTGGCCGAGGCGCTCGAGCGGCAGGCGCGGGAAGCCCGCACGGGCGGCGGGTCCTAGTCAGGGTCCGGTCGGGCTGGCACGCGGAGCCGCAGGCGAACATTGCCGGCCCAGCGCCGTCCGCCCGAATCGCGCCGCCCTCGACCGGCGAGGCCTCCTGTCCGCGCGGAACCATCCCGGCGGCTTCCGCGTCTACCTCTCCAGCGAACCTCGAACCGGGAGGGAAGAGATGCGGGCCAGGTCATGGACGGTCGCAGCCGGGGTCGCCGCCGGCGCGCTGGCGCTCGGGGGCTGCGTCATCGACGTTGAGGGCTACGAGGCGGTGGAGGCGGAGGAGTACGTCTTCGCCGTCGACGGCATGCCGGACGTGGACCTGTCCACCTTCGACGGGCGGATAGAGGTCCGGGGCTGGGACCGCTCCGAGGTGCGCGTCGTCGTCGAGAAGCGGGCCGCGAACCGCGAGCGGCTGGAGGAGATCGAGATCGAGGCCGGGCAGAGCGGCGATCGGGTGCGCGTCGCGGCGCGGCGGCGCGATGCGGACGGATTGCGCGTCACCCTGTCGCTGGGAAGCAACTGGCGGGGGGCGCGGCTCATCGCCTCGGTGCCGCACGAGAGCAACCTCCATGCGCGGACCGACGACGGCCGGATCACGATCACCGACGTGTCCGGGACCATCGAGGTCTCCACGGATGACGGCCGTATTCGGGGGGCGGGGTTGCACGGCTCCGTGCGGGCGCGAACGGACGACGGGTCGGTGCGGCTCCAGGAGATCGACGGCGACGTTGCGGTGCATACGGACGACGGGTCGATCCACGTGTCGGGCGTGCTGGCCGGCCTCGAGGCCTCGACCGACGACGGCCGGATCGTGGTCGGCGCGGCGCGGGGAAGCGCCATGAGCGGCGATTGGGAACTGCACGCCGAGGACGGGCGGGTGACCGTCGACCTGCCGGATGACTTCAGCGCCCTGCTCGACCTGGCGACCGGCGACGGCCGCATCCGCGTCGACGACCGCTTCGGCGGGGACGCGGATCGTGGCGCCGAGACGCTGCGGCGGGTGGTCGGCGGCGGCGGGTTCGTGCTTCGGGTCCGGACGGGCGACGGATCGATCCGGGTCGGGACGTCGTGAGCTGCGGGCTCGACGCTCTTCGGGTACTTCCTGGAGAAGGCGCGCGCGACGCTTCGACGTCGACATCCGCAGGGCGCCGCGCCATGTCGAGACGGCGGGCGCGCCGGGCGACGTCGAGGCCGCGCGGCCGCGCGAGATCGCGACGCGGCGTTCAGACGCCGGTCGCCACGTCGGCCGGCCTGAACGCGTAGGACGCCGGGTCCTCGGCGCCCGCCGCCTCGAACGCT
This sequence comes from Vicinamibacterales bacterium, assembly GCA_964291605.2. Classification (GTDB taxonomy): domain Bacteria; phylum Acidobacteriota; class Vicinamibacteria; order Vicinamibacterales; family UBA8438; genus WTFV01. The sequence continues at coordinate 1,288,308 of OZ219745.1, forward strand.
TCCAGCCGTTCGCGGCACTTGCTGCAGCGTCCGCAGTGGCGGCCGTCCACCGGGTTCATGCACGAGAGCGTCAACTCGAACGGCACCCCCAGTGTGCGCCCGCGGGCGATCACTGCGGCCTTTGAGAGGTTCCGGAACGGTGTGACGATCTCCAGATCGTGATCCAGGCCCTGCGACAGCGCCTGCCGCATCGCCGCGAAGAACGCGGGCGTCGCGTCGGGGAACGGGTTGCCGGCGAGCGGGCCGAGGGCGATGCGGCCGATGCGGTTGACGGCGCACCAGGTGGCGACCTTGGCCAGCAGCAGCACGTTGCGGCCGACCAGATAGACCTCTTCGTCCGCCGTGGCGTAGCCCGGCGGCGTGCCGGCCACGGCCCAATGGCTCGGCCGGTAGGTGTCCGTCACGGGACAATCCAGGGTCGCGAGCGGGGCGACGCGCCCGGCGAACGGCGGCGCCGCGATCAGGCGTTCCGCAAGCTGGCATTCTTCCGTTTCCCACGCGAGGCCGCTCCGCACGTAGACCGGCCGCACGTGCGCCTCGTCCCCCGCCGCCGCGATGGCGGTCTGCAGTTCGCTCGCCAGCAGCACCGCGCTGTCGAGCCCGGCGGAGAAGAGCACCGCGGTGCGGGAGATCGCCGCGCCCGCGGGCGCCGCCCCCGGAGAGCCCGCGCCCGTCGACGCCGCGCTGCCGTGTTCCCCCGCCTTCCGAAGGTCGTCCGCCACGGCTGGAATCCTACCAGTCCGCTCCAGTCCGGTACCCACCGGTGCCCTCAAGCACCCCGGCCGCTGGTGATATCCTGAATGGATGACGTTGGAGCACTGGCTTGCGGTTGCCGCGATCTGCGTCAGCATCATCGTGGCCGCGGTCGGTGGACTCGGCTTCGTGTCCGTCCAACTCGGGGCGCGGATCTCCGAGTTGTCCAGGCATCTGGGGGCGCGGCTCGACACGCTCGAACGCGACGTGCGGGAGCTTCGCGCCGCCATCCTCAACCAGCCGCCCCGCGTCTGACGATCCGACTTGCGGTGAACCCCCGTGCCCGATTCCACGGCCCAGACCTATCGCTGGAACCGCGACGTCTACGACCGCGCGGTCGTAGCGGGCGTGTTCGGCCCGGAAGACCGGATCGAGCTGATCGAGGGGGAGCTGGTCATGATGACGCCGCACGGCAGCCGGCACGCCACCGCCATCCGACTGGTCAACCGCGCGCTGACGCGTGTGTTCGGCGAGGACTGCATCGTGCAGTGCCAGTTGCCGCTCGCTATCGCCGACGACTCGGAACCGGAACCCGACGTGGCGGTGGTGGAAGGGCAGATTGCGGACTACCGCGACGCGCATCCGTCGGCGGCGCTCCTCGTGGTCGAGGTGGCGGACGACTCGCTGCGCCGTGACGGGACCGTCAAGCGGCGCATCTACGCGCGTTGCGGCATCCCGGAGTACTGGATCGTCGCGCTTCCCGACGCCGCCCTCGAGGTCTACCGCCATCCGGCCGGCGAAGACTACCGCGACGTCACGGTCCTCCGGTCCGAGGAAACCGTGGCGCCGCTCGCCCGTCCTGCTGCAGCTATCGCCGTGAGCGACCTGCTTCCCTGAACGTCATCCTGAAGACGCTGGAATGTACTCCGTCACCAAGCGCATCGACTTCTGCTACGGCCACCGCCTGCTGAACTACGACGGGGTCTGCAAGCATCCCCACGGGCACAACGCGGTGGCCGAGGTGGAGGTGCGGACCGAGTCGCTCGACGACCGCCACATGGTCTGCGACTTCAGCGACATCAAGCGCAGCATCAAGGGCTGGATCGACCGCGAGCTCGACCACAAGATGATCCTCCACCGCGACGATCCGCTGATCGCGCCGCTGCGCGAGCTCGGCGAGCCGGTCTTCGTCAGCGACGAGAACCCCACCGTCGAGCACATCGCGCGCCTCATATTCGACAAGACCCGCGAGCAGGGGTTTCCCGTGGTGCGCGTCACGGTCTGGGAGACCCCGACGTCGTTCGCGACCTATCAGGCGGGCGGCGGCGAGGGGTGACGTCCTGAAGCGGCGATGGACGCGTGATCGGGTCACTGATCACGTCGGGGTTCCCTGAGGGGGGGAACATGGTCAGTAGACGAGACTTGGTCACTGATCATGTCGGTGGTTGGCCTGGACGGAACATGGTCACTGACCATGTCTTTCGCGAGCTCACCGAGCAGCAGCAACCTGACAGGAGTGGGTGTTCGATGCTGACGCGAAGGACGGCGGGGTAGGATCCACGTTGATCCATCTACCGTGGACGAAACAGTGAGTCTCAACATCAAGAACGAGGAGACCTGCCGGCTGGCCCGCGATCTCGCCCGGCTGACCGGCGAGACGATGACCGGCGCGGTCACCGTCGCGCTGCGCGACCGCCTGGAGCGGGAGAAGCGCCTGCGCAATGCGGAGGAACTGGCCCGGGAGCTTCACGCAATCGGACAACGCTGCGCCGCCCGAATGAGGCCGGGAACTTCGGTCGACCATGGCGAGTTGCTCTATGACGAACGGGGACTACCGAAGTGATCATCGACACGTCGGCGATCATGGCCATCCTGTTCGGTGAATCGGACGCGGCGCACTACGCGCAGGCAATCTCGGCGACGTGGCCCAGGCACATGTCGGCAGTCGCGCTGCTCGAAGCAACCATGGTCGAAGGCATGTTTCTGTACAAGGCGGAGATCGAGTTGGCACCGGTCACGCCGGGACACGTCGCGGCCGCCCGCCGCGCCTGGTGGCGGTTCGGCAAGGGCAATCATCGGGCGGCTTTGAACTTCGGCGACTGTTTCGCCTACGCGCTGACGAAGGCCACCGGCGAGCCGCTGCTGCTCAAGGGCGACGATTTCGCTCACGCCGACGTCGAGGCGGCGTGATCCGGCAGAATGCGAACCGTCTCGGAGTGACGCGATGACGCAGGACGAGCCGAGCGAAGTGCGTCGTTCGCAGAAGCCTGTTGTCCTCAAGGGCGACATTCGCCGCGCCTTCGTGCGCAGCACCGTCAGCGGCGTACGCTGCTCGGACCACGAGCGTAACGGGTTCCTGATCGACGCGGCGGCCGAGCGTCCCGACGGTCGGGCCGTCGACCTGAATCCGGCCATGGCGTTCGACCCGGATGCCATCCGCTGGTACCGGGCTCTGTACGAGGCAAGGCCGGGGAACCGTTCGTGCGCCGCGATGTCCGACGTGGACTCCCTGGCCGAGATGGGTCTGCTGGTCGAGCAGGGAGGCCGGCGGCTGCCGACGCGCGCGGCCATTCTGATCTTCGGGACGAATCCGGCCTTTCGGCAACTGCTGCCGCGTCCCGTGGTGGACTGCCAGCGGTTCACCGCGATTCGGGGTGGCGCGGACACCGACGACCGCTGGTTCGACCGTCTTGTTCTCGACGAAAACCTCATCCGTACGTGGCGCTCCCTCATCGACTGGTACGAGAAACTGGCGGAGCATCCGTGCCGGTTGGACCCTGCGACCCGGACCGTCGCGTTCGCGTGCCGTCAACAGCTCAAGGCCGCCCGGCTCGGCAGACCGGAAAACGAACGAGGTGGCCAGCCGTAATCCAACGCCCGATCTCCTCTCGGAGTCCGCCGCGACGGGCGAAGCGGCACGCGTGGAGTGCCTCAGGATGACCTTCGAGTCGGACGAGGCGCGCCGGCAGTACTTCCTGGTGCAACTGTGGGAGAAGCTGCCGGAGTTCCGCAACCTGCCGAAGGACGCTTTGTCCTGCGCGCCAAGGCGAAGGACCGCTGGTTACGTCCCGGACCCGCGCAAGGCCGCCGATCTCGACGAGTGGCGAATTGTGCTCCAGGAGGATCCGAAACTGTTGATGTGGTACGATCAAGCGCAGATTCGAGAATGAGGTTAGCCAAAGGAAGTGTACTGGTTGCAGTCTCACTACAATCTGATTTGCTACGGTCATTCGGATAACGATGTCTTTCGGAGCAAGTCCGGGACCAGTTGGTTTCCCAAGAGCAGGGTATTCGAGGCCACGGATGCTCATCTGTCTGAACACTACGAGAGCGACTTGTCAAGATTAGCTGAACTCCCGACTCTGGTAGTGGCGGAGGCAATGCCAAACGGGAGCACTCGAACCCCGGCGTTCTTGAGTCGAATCGACAGAGTGCATCAGTCGGGTAGCCGGATTACATTCCAGTTCCATCACCTGTATGGCGGCATGAGCTCCGAGGACATTTTCGGCCTGAAGGAGCTCCATTTGGGCCAGTGGGAGCATTCGCGTACACATTGGGCCGTTAAGGAAGGTGCTCTGTTGGACGAGCTCTTTCGTCACATCGAAGATGGATCGAAGAAGTCCGGTCCGAGACTCTTTACCACTCCCGAATGGCCTCTTCCACCGTTGGGACATGTGGCCGTGATGATGCCCTTCAGTCGGGATTTCGATCCGGTGCACGAGACGATCAGGGTCGCTTGTAGTGATTTGGGCCTCGCAACCCGTCGGGTCGACGAGATCTATGGACCGCAAAAGATCATGGATGACATATTTTCGACCATAGTACAAAGTCAAGTGGTTGTGGGCGATCTCACGGGACGGAATCCCAATGTATTGTACGAAATCGGTCTCGCACATGCGCTCGACCGGGAGGTAGTGATCATGGTGCAGAACGATCAGGACGTGCCCTTCGACTTGAGGCACATACGTTTCATAAAGTACCTTCAGAACACTGAAGGTCTGGTAAGGCTGAGGGTCGAGTTGCAAGAATCGCTGCGGGAGGTGTTGCGTCCGCGGCGTGAAGTCACCACTACCGCTCCGTGAAGACACCCGGAATCCCGTGGCCCTTCAACAGCAAGCGGAGACCTTCTGAGTTGACGGGTGGCTATGCCAATCGACGTGTCACGCCTGTGGAGACAGGTCGCGCTCGGTGAGGACACGGATCTCGAGCTGAAGGAAGCTCGGTTCCGCGGCAGCCGAGCTATCGGCCCCCGCCGCGACGACCTCGCAGACGAGCTTGCGGCATTCGCCAATGCACGCGGCGGCCGTCTCGTCCTGGGCGTATCGGACGACAGGCAGCCGCAGTCACTCGATCCCGCGCAACTGGATGCGCTGGCGAACTTGGTGACCGAGATCTGTTCAGACAGCATCAAGCCGCCGCTGGACTTCAGCATTTTCAGAGTGCGCGGCCCCGGAACCGGCGGAAGGCGGCGCGCTGGTCGTCGAGATTCCGGAGAGCGCGACGGTGCACCGGTCTCCCGGCGGACACTTTCGCCGGCGGGGAGACACGAAGCGGCAGATGGATTCCGCGGAGATCCGCCGGCTGTCGCAGGCGCGGGGGCAGTCCGACGCGGCGGCGACGGACACCCAGGTCGTGCGGAACACCGGGATCGGCAGCTTGCGCCCGGCGCTGTGGCGCCAGTACGTGAGCTCGCGCACGGACGAACCGGCCGAGATCGCTCTGTCGAAGTTGAAGTTCCTGAAGGACGACCGGCACGGCGCGCTGCGGGCGACGGTCGGCGGCGTGCTGCTGGCGGCGGACGACGCGCGGGAGTGGTTGCCGAACGCGTGGATCCAGGCGGTGTGCTATGGCGGCGACCGCATGGACGCGGGCCGGCAGCTCGACGCGCGGGACGTTGCCGGCCCGCTCGACGAGCAGATTCGCGAGGCGGTGCGCTTCGTGGTCCGCAATCGGCGGGTTGCGGCGTACAAGGATCCGGCGCGTATCGACGTGCCGCAGTTCAGCGAACGCGCCGTCTTCGAGGCGGTGGTCAACGCGGTCGTGCATCGCGACTACGCGGTGTCGGGGTCGCGGATACGCCTGTTCATGTTCGACGATCGACTGGAGCTGTACTCGCCCGGCGGGCTGTGCAATTCGATGACCACCGACGACCTGCGCACCAGCCAATTCACGCGCAACGAGCTGCTGGCGTCCCGGTTGGGTCAGTGCCCGGTGGGCGACGTGCCGGGCGCGGGCGGGCGGCAGTACTTCATCGAACGGCGCGGCGAAGGCATCGGCGTCATTCAGGACGAAACGTTCGCCCTTGCCGGCGAACGGCCGGTCTTCGAGTTGATCGGCGAGCGGGAGCTGAAGGTCGTGCTGCCCGCGGCGCGGCCGCCGGTGTCCGACGGCGTCGCGGTTCGCGTCGTGGTCAGGCACGGCGACACGGGTCAGCCGCTGCCGGGTGTCGACGTGCTGATGCTCTATCCCAACAGGACGTATCGCGAGGCGCGGACGGACGCCTTCGGGCGCGCCGAGTTCGTGCTCTACGCGAAGCTGCCGATGAGCGTGTTCTGCGCCGCGGCGGGATTCATGGCGCACGTGGCGCGCGACTATCAGCCCGGCGAGCCCCTGGAGGTTCGCCTGCAGCCGGCCCCGAACGGGGGATCGCTCGTCATCGCCGACCGGACGGGGCATCTGCCGGGCATTCAGGGGCGGCTGAATCCGCAGCTCGATGCGCTGGATCGTACGTACCTCTACGCGAACAACGTGGCCATCAACGACGGCCGGACCCAGCCGGTGCGTTTCGTTCTGAACGAGCCGGTGCACCTGACGGACTCGCAGGGCGCCCGCGCCACGTTGTGGTTTCGCGAGATGATCGGCGCGTCGTGCGTGTTCGACTACGAGTACACGGGCTGATGCGCCGCGGTGTTCCGGAGACGTCAGCCGCAGGCCTCGGCTGGGGCTCTGCCGGCCTTTCGCATCAATCCGGCAAGCCGACGCGGCGCCGGAAGTCCTGCTCGTCCACGCACGCGAGCGCCGCGGCCATCAGCACGTCGCGCGGCACGGCGGCAAGCACGGCCGATGCGTCCGTAAACTGGTCCGACACCGGAATGCCGCGCACCTGGAGCGTGCTGCGCACGATTGCGGCCAGCTCCTCGGCGCGCCCCGCGGCCTGCCCCTCGGCGCGTCCGGCAGCGCGCGCCTGCTCGCCGAGCGACCGCAGCAGCGGCGTATCGGCGGGGCCGGTGCCCTCCCGCGCGCCCAGCATTCGTCCGATCCGCTCCAGCGCGCGCCACGTGTATGCGGTTGTCGCCGGTTCGGTCAGGGCCGTGTGGATCTCCGCCGCCGTCCAGCCGGGGAAGGCGCGGCTCGCCGTCGCGGACCGATACCGCCCGCTCTCCAGCCGGTGGATGGTCACGCCCGCCGGGCGTCGGCGACGCGCCCCCGCCGGCGGCACGACGACCCACAGCTCAGGAAATCCCCACGATTCGTAGAGCGGCAGCTTGCCGGGGCGGACGTCCGTCGTGTGATCCACCTCCAGCACCACGTCCGGCAGGTCGTGCTCGCCGATGACCAGCGATCCCTGCGGCAGCCGCGCCCGGCCGGGGTGCAGGTACAGGGTCTCGTCCGCCTGCATCATCCGCTCGGGGGCGCCGCGGGCATCCCGCACGAGCAGGTCGACGGATCCGAACGAGGCGATCGGCGTGCCCCGCACCAGGGCGATCCGCTCCGCCAGGTGAATCAGCCGCCGCGACGTGCCCTCGTGGATGCCGCCGGTCGGCTCCGCCATTACCCACGCCGTCTCGGTCCGGGCGTCCCAGTACTCGAGGCGGCCCTCGAAGTCGGTGAGCCGATCCGTCAGCAGACGTACGGGGCGGCAACCGGGGAAACGGGACGCGTATTCCGTGGTCTGCGTGTCCCTTGGCGTCGTGTCCGCCGTCCGCCCGGCGATGTCCGTCGCCGTCCCGGCGTCGTGGGCCATCCACCCCTGATCGGCCATCTCGGCATCATACCGCGTCCCGTGGAGAGGCCCGTTTTCGCCCGGTCAATGCGTTCCATGCCAGAATGGAAGGTTCGATAGACGAAGGGAGCAGTCGACCATGCCGGTGCGGCAGGTGCTCGACCGGGGCGGAGTGCCGGTCAAGATCTTCACCGACGACGTCGACCAGGCGTCGATCCAGCAGCTCGCCGCGGTCTCGCGGCTGCCGATCGTGGTCGGCCACGTGGCGGCGATGCCCGACGTGCATGTCGGCATCGGGGCGACCGTCGGATCGGTCATTCCGACCCGCCGGGCGCTGATTCCGGCCGCGGTCGGCGTCGACATCGGCTGCGGGATGAGCGCCGCGCGGCTCACGCTCGATGCGTCGAGACTCCCCGACTCGCTGCGCCCGATCCGCGAGGCGATCGAGGACGCGGTCCCGGTCGGCTTCGCCGCCCACGCGGCGCCGGTCGCAGACGCCGGAGTGCTCGACACGCTGCGGCCGGGCCTGGAGCGGATCCTGGAACGCCATGGGCGGATCGAGAAGATGGTCCGGGACGTTCATGCCAAGTGGCCGCGCCAGCTCGGCACGCTCGGCGGCGGCAATCACTTCATCGAGGTGTGCCTGGACGAGGCGGACCGCGTCTGGGTGATGCTCCACTCCGGGAGCCGCGGCGTGGGCAACGTGCTCGGCCGCTACTTCACGCAACTGGCGAAGCGCGACATGGAACGGCACCTCGCCCGCCTGCCCGCGAAGGACCTCGCCTACCTGGAGGAGGGGTCGGAGCACTTCGCCGACTACGCGGACGCGTTGACCTGGGCGCAGCGCTACGCGCTCGAGAACCGGCGCCTGATGATGGCCCGCATCCTGGCCGCACTCCGTGCCCTGCTGCCGCCGTTTCGGGTGGACGGGACGGCGGTGGAGTGCCACCACAACTACGTGGCGGAGGAGGAGCACTTCGGCGAGGCGGTCTACGTGACCCGCAAGGGCGCGATCCGGGCGGGGCGGGGCGATCTGGGCATCATTCCCGGAAGCATGGGGGCGCGGTCGTACATCGTGCGCGGACGCGGGTCGGAGGAATCGCTGCAGTCCTGCGCCCACGGCGCGGGGCGGCGGATGAGCCGCTCGCAGGCGAAGGCATCCTATACGGCGGCGGACCTGGAACGGCAGACGGCCGGCGTCGAGTGCCGCAAGGACGCCGGCGTCCTCGACGAGATCCCTGGCGCCTACAAGGACATCGACACGGTGATGGCCAATTCCTCGGATCTCGTCGACATCGTCCACACCCTCAGGCAGGTCGTCTGCGTGAAGGGGTGACGGTTCGCGTCCCGGTTGCGGTTCGAGCATCGGCCGTTCGCTACGAGGAGACCCCGCTTCGGTTTCATCCCTCAGAGTGCCCGCAACCGGCGGGATGGCGAACTTGACAGCAGCGCGCGTTATTTTGAATAATCAAAATACAAAGCATGCACAATACAAAACCAAGATTTCTCAGTTGCAAAATGGCGTCGGCGCTGCTGCTGGCCGGCTGGGCGGCAACCGCGTCCGCCCAGCAGCCCGCGCCGGCCGGCGGCGCCGCGACGTCCCGGACCGGCCCGATCTCGGGGTACATGGACTTCCATGTCAACGACGCGCAGCACGCCGACCCGGTGCTCGACTTCCACCGTTTCGTGCTGCTGTTCACCCACAGCTTCTCGGAGCGCGTCCGCTTCGTGTCGGAGCTGGAGCTCGAGCATGCGGTCGTGTCGCCCGAGACCGGCGGGGAGCTGGAGTTGGAGCAGGCCTACGTCGACTTCCTCATCAGCCGTCCCTTCAACCTGCGGGCCGGGATGGTGCTGGCGCCGGTGGGCGTCATCAACGAGCGGCACGAGCCGCCGGTGTTCCACGGCGTCGAGCGGCCGTTCGTCGAGACCGTCATCATCCCGACCACCTGGTTCGGGGCCGGGGCGGGTGTGCACGGCGAGCTGCGAGGCGGATTCCGCTACCGGGCGTACGCGATGGAAACGCTCGACGCGTCGCGGTTCGGCGCCGAGGAGGGGTTGCGCGACGGGAGGCAGAAGGGCGCCGAGGCCAACGGCAGCCACGTCGCGGGAACGGGCCGGGTGGAGTACGTGGGAACGCAGGGTCTGGTCCTCGGCGCCAGCGTCTGGAGCGGCGACACCGGTTTCGCGTTCCCCCGCGTGGATTCGAGTGTCACTCTGGTCGAGGCTGACGGCCGCTACCGCGCGGGCGAGCTCACGCTGCGGGGACTCTATGCCCACGTCAGCCTGGACGGCATGGGGGCGCTGAACCGCGCCGTGCAGCGGCTGAGCGGGGTCGGTCCGAACATCGCCGAGCAGATGCGGGGGTTCTATCTCGAAGGTTCTTACTTCGTCGTGCCGCGGCCGGCGCCGCGCGAGGTGGCCCTGTTCCTGCGTTACGAGAACTTCGACACGCAGTACCGCATGCCGGCGGGGTTCGCGGCGCTGCCCGCGTTCGACCGCGACGCGTGGATCGTCGGCGCCACCTGGTTTCCCGATCCGGACGTCGCCGTCAAGGTCGACTACACCGTGCTGCGCAACCGCAGCGCCGTCATCGAGGCGCCGAACTCCGTGAACGTCGGCCTGGGGTGGTGGTTCTGATGCCGGGCCGCCGCCTGGTCGGTCTGCTCGCGGCCGGCGTGGTCCTGCTCGGTGCCGACGCCGGGGCGGACGGCGAGCGCCGCGTCGTCCGTATCCTGGCCGAGCGGTTCAGCTTCACGCCGTCCGAGATCCGCGTGCCCCGCGGAGTGGTGCTGGAGCTGCGCATCCGCAGCGACGACACCATGCACGGGTTCCGGATCGTGGGCCGCAACGTGAACCTGCTGGTGCCGAAGCGGCGGCAGGGCGAGGCGGTGGTCGTATTCGAGGCGGCCGAGAACGGACGGTACGAGTTCGAGTGCTCGCGGCTGTGCGGCGCCGGGCACAACTTCATGCGGGGTGCGATCGTCGTCGAGGAGCCTGCAAACCGGGCACGAGGCCGCCGGCCGGGCGGAGCCCGATGACCCGCCGGGCAGCCGAGCCACGCAGGACGACACGGGCGATGGGTCGGGTGCAGGTCCTGGCCTCCGTGACCCTGGCGCTGGCGCTGGCGGTCCTGGGGCTGGCGAGCCCGGCGGAGGCGCAGCTCCCGGAGCACCAGCCGGTGCTGCCGGGCGATCCGCTGCCCGGGCTGACGCCGGTCGAGCTCGAGGAATTCATGCTCGGGCTAGAAGACTTCCTGGAGGTGGAGGACGCCGAGGAGGGGCTCGGGCCGGCGTACAACAACACGAGCTGCGCGGGCTGCCACAACGTGCCGGCCATCGGCGGGATCGCACCGATGACGACCACCCGCGCCGGCATCCGCGAGCCGGACGGGACATACCGGGACATCGAACCGGGCCGCGGCTCGCTGTTCCAGATCTTCTCCATCCCGACGCACGCCTGCCAGTCGGTCATTCCGCCCGAGGCGAACATCATCGCCAAGCGGGTTCCGATTCCGCTGTTCGGGGCCGGCCTGATCGAGGCGATCCCGGAAGCGGCGATCGAGGCGCTCGCCGACCCCGACGATTTCGATCGGGACGGCGTCAGCGGGCGCGCCCCGCTGGTAATCGACCTGGCGACAGGAGAGTCGCGGGTAGGGCGTTTCGGGTGGAAGTCGCAGCGCGCCACGCTGCTCGACTTCGGCGCCGACGCCTATCGGAACGAGATGGGGATCACCAACGATCTGTTCCCGGGTGAGCTGACGTTTCGCTTGTCCGAGTGGCAGCTCGCGCTCTGTGATGAAACGCCGGACCCGGAGGACGTGGTCGAGCCGTCCACCGGCCGGCGCGGCATCGACAACTTCGAGTCATTCATGCAACTGCTGGCGCCCCCGCTCCGCGGGCCGATCACGCCGCGGGTCGCCGCCGGACGGCAGGTCTTCGAGACCATCGGCTGCGCGGCGTGCCACGTGCCGGAACTGGTGACGGAACGCAGCAGCAACCCGCTGTTCGACCGGCGGCCCGTACCGCTGTTTTCCGACCTCCTGCTGCACGATGTCGGCACCGGTGACGGCATCCGGCAGGCCGACGCCGAGCCGGGCGAGATGAGGACGCCGCCGCTGTGGGGCCTGCGGTTTCGGCGCCCGCTGTTGCACGACGGCAGTGCGGCGACGGCCGTCGACGCGGTCCGCCGGCACGCGAACGAGGCGGCGTTGGCGCGGGAGGGCTTCGAGCGGCTCGCGCCGGCCGACCGCGAGGCCCTGATTGCCTTTCTCGACTCGCTGTAGGGGGCGCGGATTCCCGCGGCCGGCGAGCCGCCGCCGTGGTACGCTTCTGCCGTCGATGCCGCCGTCCAGCACGGTCGAGAACTACCTCAAGGCCATCTATCAGGCCGAAATGGCGCATGGCGACGAGGGGGCCCTCGTTCCCATGGGACAGCTCGCGAGCGCGCTGCACGTCGTGCCGGGAACCGCGACCACCATGGTCAAGGCGCTGGCCGATTCCGGGCTGGTGCGCTACGAGCCGTACGCCGGCGTGCGGCTGACGCCGGCGGGCCGGAAGCTGGCCGCGCTGGTGTTGCGCCGCCACCGCTTGATCGAGCTGTTTCTGGTGAAGGTGCTCGACATGAGCTGGGCCGAGGTGCACGACGAGGCGGAGCGGCTGGAGCATGCGGCCTCCGATCGGCTCATCGAGCGGATCGACGCCATGTTGGGGAGGCCGGCCGTCGATCCCCACGGGGATCCGATTCCCGACCCGGACGGCGCCATCGCAAGGCCGCGTTACGAGAGTCTGCTGACCTGTCCGCTGGACACGCCGGTCGTCCTGTCGCGGGTCACCGATCAGGACGCGGCGTTCCTGCGGTTCCTGGAGAGCCACGACCTGACGCCGGGCCAATCGCTCCGGGTCGAAGTGCGTGACGAGACAGCGGACCACGTGCAGGTATGCGTCGCGTCCGACCGGGCCGTCATGATCGGGATGCGCGCGGCGGCGAAGCTGCTGGTCGCACCGGGCGGTTGAACCCAGGCGGAGCGATGGACATAGATCGCGAACGGTGGTCGGGCGAGGGAGACTTCACCGAGCAGTTGCTCGCGTGGCTCGCCGAGCACGGCGATATCGTGTTCCTCCGGGTCGAGGACGCCGACGCGGCCCGGGCGGAGGTCGACTACAACTTCATCAGCAACGAGATCTACGTCCGCTTCCGCACCCGCGAACGGCAGGAGCGCCGCCGCATGTTGGGGGTAATCCCCATTCGGCGCACCGTTCCGGAGCAGGTGATGACGATGGAAGGACTGGGGTCCGCCCTGGCCGCGGAGCCGGATCTGGGCGAGCCGGACTACGCCGACGAGGGCATGATCCAGTACCTGCACACCCAGCGCGTGATTCCCCCCTACCAGACCCGCGGCTACAAGCTGATCGAGCTGGTGCGGATATACGATGCGGGCGCTGCGCCACGGAGCTGACCGGCAAGATGGACACCGGTGAAGTTCGCCGCCGCGTGCGGCGCACCATCGACGACGCCCGGGCCAGGGCTCGGTCGAGACGCCACGATGTGGCTGCGGCCGAGGAGGAAGGGCGCAGGATCCTCCGCGAGGTGGCGGCGCCGCTCTTCCGGACCGTGGCCTCCGCGCTCAAGGCGGAGGGCTACCGCTTCACGGTCGAGACGCCGGCAGGCGCGGTACGGCTGGCGGCAGTGGGCGCGGGCGAGAACGCCATCGAGCTGGCGCTCGACACCAGCCGGGATCCCCCGGCGCTGGTGGGGCGGATGGCGCATGTGCGGGGCCGGCGTGTGCTGAGCGACGAGCGCATCGTCGCCGAGCACCCCGCGCTCGGCGATCTCGCCGCCGAGAACCTGCTGGAATTCGTATCGTCGGCGCTGGCTCCGATGGTGGAACGTTAGAATCAGACCGCGCCGTCGCTCCGCAGGCGCTCGGCATCCGCGTCCGAGTACCCGAGCTCGCCGAGAATCGCGCCCGTGTGCTCTCCCAGAACCGGGGGCGGCGTGCGCACCGCGCCCGGCGTTTCGCCGAGCTTGACCGGGACCCCGAGCTGCCGAATGGCGCCGGCCACGGGATGCTCGAGGGCGATGACCATCGCCCGCTCGACGATCTGCGGGTCGGTCAGCACCTGCTCGAAATCGCGGACGCCGCCGCACGGCACCCCGGCCGCCTTCAGGTCTGCCAGCCATTCCGCGGCCGGCCGGGTGCGCAGCCGCTCGACGAGCAGCGGCCGCAGCGCCTCGCGGGCCCCGACCCGGTCCTTGTTCGTCCGGAAGCGGGGGTCGTCGGCCAGCCCCTGCAGACCGAGCACGCCGCAGAACGTCCGCCAGAGCTGATCGTTGCCGGCTGCGACGACGAGGTCGCCGTCGGCCGCCTCCAGCGTCTCGTACGGCGTGATCGTCGGATGCAGGTTGCCGAGACGTCCCGGGGGCTTCCCGGTGGCGAAGTAGATGCCCGCCTGGTACGTGAGCAACGCGGCCACCGAGTCCAGCATGCCCACGTCGATGAATTGGCCCCGGCCGGTGCGGTGCCGGGCGAGCAGGGCGACAGCGACCCCATAGGCCGCGAACATTCCCGACGCGATGTCGGCGATGGCCACACCCAACCGGTAGCCGGGGCCGTCCGGCGCGCCGGTGATGCTCATCAGGCCGCCCTCGCCTTGCATCACCGCGTCGTAGCCCGGCTCGCGCCGCCGGGGGCCGGTCTGACCGAATCCGGATATCGAGCAGTAGACGAGGTCGGGTCGCCGTCTCGACAGATCCGCGTACCCCAGTCCCATCCGATCCAGCGTACCGGGCCGGAAGTTCTCCACCAGCACGTCGGTGTGCTCGATCAGCTTGTCGAGCACCCGGCGGCCCTCCGGATGCTTCAAGTTGAGAGTGAGACTCTCCTTGTTGCGGTTGATGCTCATGAAGTAGGCGCTCTCGCCGTCCTGGAACGGCGGGCCCCAGCCGCGGGTGTCGTCGCCCTTGCCCGGCTGCTCCACCTTGATGACGCGGGCGCCCATGTCGGCGAGCATCATCGTGCAGTAGGGGCCGGAGAGCACGCGGGTCAGGTCGAGTACGGTCAGGCCGTCGAGGGCGCCGGGCGTAACGGTCGTCGTCTCTGGATCGGTCATCGTCGGGTTCCCGGATGGAGCGGCCGCGCGGTGCACGGGCACCTCTCGCGCGGCGGGGGCGGGCGGTTGCGGTTCGTCTCAGCGCGCCTGATTCTACTCGCTGACGTCCCGTGGCGAAACGCCGCGCGGCCTTGTCCCAGGCATGCCGGCACTCCGCGGTGAAACCCCGCGGGCATCTTGCCCCGTGCTGCCGGGGATCAGGCGCGGGCGGGAGGCCGGGCTGTCGGCCGCGGCAGAGCGGCGAGCATCTGCTCGAGACGGCCCAATCCCTCGCGCAGCGGCTCGGCGCGCCCCCCGAACCCCAACCGCAGGTAGCCGTCCAGGCCGAAATGGTCGCCGGGGACGATCAGCACCCGCTCGGCTTCCCGCAGCCGCGTGGCGAGCGCGGTCGAGCCGATGTCATGGTCGTAGCGGATGAACGCCATCGCACCGGCCTCGGGCGGCACCCAGGACAGCGCGGATCCATTCGCGTCGAGCCAGTCTTCCACGATCCGGCAGTTGCCGGCGATCATCCGCCGTGCGCGTTCCAGCAGAGCGGTCCTGCGCTCCGGGGCCAGGGCGTGGCGCGCGAGCCGGTCGCTGAGGGCGCCCGGTGCAATCGTCGTATAGTCGCGGCGGCTCCAGAGATCGGCCGCCATGGTCCGGGTGGTGACCACCCAGCCGATGCGCAAGCCGGGCAGCCCGTAGGCCTTCGACAACCCGCCCGTGACGATCACCCGCTCCGTCCGTCCCCACGCCGTCGGCGTCTCGATCCCATCGTGCTCGACGCCGCGGTAGATCTCGTCGGACAGTACCCACGCCCCGTGCCGGCCCGCGATCTCGCAGACCGCCGCCAGTTCCGCCTCCGTCAGCCGCGCGCCGGTGGGGTTGTTCGGATTGCAGACGGCGACGAGCCGGGTGCGATCGGTCACCAGCGCCTGCAGCTCGTCGAGGTCGGGCGCCCAGCGCGGTGCAGAGCCGGTGCGATCGTTTCTCAGCCGCCAGGGTCGGACGATGGCGCCGAAGCCTTCCGCCAGACCGTGCACCTGTCCGTAGTTCGGCTGCATCACCACGACCTCGTCGCCCGGCTCGACGTGGCGCCAGCAGGCGACGAAGTTGGCCTCCGCGCCACCGTTCGTGACGAGGATCTCGTTCTCGGTCGCGCCGGGCAGGGTCCTGGCGATGGCCGCGCGCAGCTCCGCGGTGCCGTTGGTCTGCGTGTAGCCGAGCGGCTCATCGAGCAGGGCGCCGCCGGCGTCCGGGCCCAGGAGCTCGCCGACCTCGAGCGGCTCCACGCCGCTCTCCGACAGGTTGATCTCGACCTGATGCTCGTGGACCGACTGCAGGCGCTCGAGCTCGAAGGGCGGAATTCTCATGGTGGGTACGCTCGGGATGCTGCTTGTCTGCGTCCGACGATCGTACAACGGGCAACGGGCTTCCCCGTGAGGCTCGAAAGACCGGCGTGCACAGGCTGGGTGCCATAGGAGCCGCCAACGGGAAACGGCGTGCCCGCAAGGCTCGAAGGGCCCGCGTGCGAAGGCCGGGCTACAGGAGCCGCCGTGCCGATCCGATATCAGCAGCGGGAGGACACTCCGCTGTCGGTGGCGGCGCGTATCGTCCCTTCCGCCCCGCCGGGCGGCCGACATGTGGAGGGAGCGGATGGAGCTGCTACGTTACAAATCGGGACCGCACCGCATCGAGATTGCCTGCTGCGCGCAGCCCCACGCCGTCGCCGACGAATCGTTCGAGGCGCAGGCGTTCCTGCTGCTGCACGACGACACCCCGCCGGTGACCGCGCCCCTGTCGGCTTCGTCGGCAGCGGGGGCCGTGCAGCGGGTTCACGAGTACCTCGACAGCATGGGCTACGAGGATCTCGTTGCGTTGGAGCGGCATCGAGCCGCAATCGACTGAGCGCCGCCCGCCCGGCGTAACCTCCGGGTAGCGCACGTTTTCCGGCCTTCGCCGAGCGTGCTCGTTCCGGCCTTGGCGCCGCTCCTCCTCAGGACGGCGGCAGCGTGAACGTGACCAGCATGTTGCTGCCCATCGGCGCCTCCAGTTCCGGCGCGTAGTTGCTCATTCGGAATATCGCCGCACCGCCCACCGGCACGGTCAGGTACTGCCGGCCGCCTGCCTCGTAGGTGACCGGGAAGCCGGTGATCTGGCTGCCCAGGATCGTTTCCCACAGCACGTCGCCGGTCTCGGCGTCGAAGGCGCGGTAGCGGCGGTTGAGGTCGCCGTGGAAGACCACGTTGCCGGCGGTGGCGAGCGTCGACCCGGCGTTCGGCGCCCGCTGCGTGTAGCGCCACGCCTCGCGGCCGGTCGAGATGTCCAGGGCCCGCACTTCGGTCAGGTGGCCGTCCTCCTCGAAGCCGGGCTCGGGCTGCGTGAACCGCGGGCTGGTCCCCGAGACCGTGCGGTCGTTGGCGGTCTGGTTCAGGCAGGACCGGTTGATCGGGATGTAGAGCATGCCGGTCCGCGGGCTGTACGACCACGACCACCAGCCCTTGACGTTGTGCCCGCAGATGATGAACTGGTCGCCGACCTCGCGCGCCACCAGGTCCATGTTGATGAAGACCTGTCCGGTCGCCGGGTCGATGTCGCTGATGACGAACCGCTCCGTGCTCGTGTAGGGCAGCGGGTTCGCCCACAGGAACTCGCCGGTCTCGCGGTCGAGGACGAACAGGCCGCCCGGCTCGCCCATCGTCACGGCGACCTTGCGCGGCTCGGCCGTGCCGGCGAGGCGCGGATTGATCCACATTACCGCCTCGGGGTCGGGGTCGACCACCGTGTCGATGAGGGTGCGCTCCTGCACGAAATCCTGGTCCCAGTCGTCGCAGGGGAGGTGCTGGTAGTACCACTCCATGGCGCCGTCGCCGACGGCTAGGGCCACCGTCGAGTTGGAGTACAGCTCGCAGGGGGTGCTGTCGCCGACATCCCAGTGGCCGCGGCGCATGATGCGGGTATAGGGCATCGGGACGGCTATGCCCCAGTAGATGAGGCCGAGCTCCGGATCGTAGCTGCCCGGGGCGCCCCACGCCGACACGTGCATCCGTTGCGACGTCGGCACGTTGCCCCAGGTCTGCCCGCCGGGGTCGTCCGCGCCGGCCGCCGTGTAGACCCGCCAGAGTTCCTCTCCGGTGTCCGCATCGTGGGCCGAGATGAAGCAGCGCGCCGGGATCTCGGTGGGGAAGCAGGCCCTCCCGGCGAGCACCCTGCCGTCGATGATCATGGCGCCCGTCGAGTGGGTGATCCCCGCGCGATAATCGGCCATCTCGGTGTCGAAGGCCACCTCGCCGGTGCGCGCGTCGAGGGCCAGCAGGTGCGCGTCGGCGGTCAGGTGGTAGATGTGGTTGCCGTAGATCGCCAGGTTCCGCGTCCGGTTCCCGAGGGTGACGTACTGGCGCAGATCCGCCGGAAGCTGCCGCCGGTAGTCCCAGAGCAGGTCGCCGGTCGTCGCGTCCAGCGCCTGGATGTGATCGTCGTTGTTCGCCAGATACATCACCCCGTCGTACACGAGCGGCTGGGTCTGCTGCGGACCCTCGTCCATCGCCCGCATCCAGGCCACCTGGAGCGTGTGCACGTTGTCGCGGTCGATCTCGTCGAGCGGGCTGTAGGCCTGGAAGTCGTAGGTCCGATGGGTCATCAGCCAGTCCCCGGGGTCGGGGTCCCGCAGCATTTCGTCGGTGACCGGTACGAACGGACGCACCTCGCGGGTGATCGTCTCGTCCTGCTGCGCGCTCAACAAGGGTGAGAAGATGAGGGCGGCAGCGCCCAGCAGCAGTCCAAGACAGCGTCGCCTGCGCCCGCGCGATGTGCTGCGGCGCAGACCCCTCGCGAGTGGCAGTGGTCGATTCGGCATCGTCATCTCCTCAGGAGCGGCTTCGACGTCCGTACGGCGCCGGATTACCCTCCTTGCTGCCCGCTACCATACGCCAACCGGGTCGGTTTCGCACCTTCGGGACTGCCTCCGGCCGTCGGTTCGCCAGGTCGGTGGGACAGTGCCGCGGACGCCCGCGCCGAGCGGTCCGGTCAGGCTGCGGAGCGTCCCTGCGGGGCCTTCGTCACGGCGTAGGCGGGTGCGTGATCGGTTAGGATCTAAAGGGTTATGGATGATCACGGGCTGCGCGTCTACGACTCGATTCTCGGTCTGCAATCCGACGCCGAAAACCCGACGCCGCTGGTCCGCCTGAACCGCGTCACGCCGTTCCGTCACACCCAGGTCTACGGCAAGCTGGAGTGGTACAACCCTTTCGGCGCGGTCAAGGACCGCGTCGCGGCCAACCTGGTCGCCGACGGCGAGGCGCGGAGGACGGTGCAGGAGAAGCAGAAGCTGGTGGAGCCGACGTCCGGCAACACGGGCATGGCGCTGGCGATGATCGCCAACGCGAAGGGCTACTCGCTGACGACGCCGTTGTCGAGCGAGATTCCTCTCGAGAAGCGCACCATGCTGCGGTTCTTCGGAGCGGACGTGATGGAGCTGGCGGATACCCTGTGTCCGGCCCCGGGGGCGCCGGAAGGCGCGATCGCCACGGCCATGGAGATCGGGGAGCGCCCCGACTTCCACATGCTGAACCAGTATGTCAACGAGGCGAACCCCGAGGCGCACTACAAGACGACGGGGCCGGAGATCTGGCGCCAGACCGCGGGCCGGGTGACGCACTTCGTCGCCGGTCTCGGCACCTGCGGCACCATCACCGGCACCGGGCGGTTTCTCAAGGAGCGGGGCGACGGGGTGCGGGTGCTCGGCGTGCATCCGAGCGAGGGGCACGATATTCCAGGCGTGCGCAGCATCCGGCAGCTTCAGCAGACGAAGCTGTTCTTCCCGGACGAGTACGACGGGCTGGTCGAGGTGAACAACCAGGAGGCGTTCGAGCTCTGCCTGCGGCTCAACCGCGAGGAGAGCCTCGTCGCCGGTCCCAGCTCGGCCATGGCCCTGGCCGGCGCGTTCAAGCTGGTGCCGGACGAGCCGGGCAACGTCGTGGTGGTGATCTTCCCGGACAACGCCTTCAAGTACGCGTCGTCGGTGGTGAAGCACCTGCCGGGGCTCGTCGCGCGGGAAGCGAAGCCCGCCGCGCCGGCGCGCAACCCGCTGCTCGACACGATGGTGGAGAACGTGCGGGGCAACGCCGACCTGACCATCGATGTCGAGTCGGCGCACGCGCAGCTGCAGAACGGCAGGCCGTTCGTGATCGACGTGCGGCCGCGGAAGCAATACGAGGAGGCGCACGTGCCGGGCGCCGTCAACCGCCCGCTCGCGGAGCTCCCCGAGAACCACGCCGGGCTGCCGGAGGATCGCGACGCGCCGATCCTGAGCGTCTGCCAGCGGGGGAACGCGTCGCTGTCGGGGCTGCTGTTCCTGAAGTCGCTCGGCTATCGCAACGTGCGGAGCATCACCGGCGGCACGCTGGCGTGGCGGGAGAAGGGCTTCGCCACCGAGTCGGGGGCGGAATCGGACTGAGCGGACGTGGGGCGACCGATGCTGACGCTCTGCGCCGAGGCCGACACCGGCATTCGGCGTCACGGCCGCGAGACGTACCCGCACGAGTGCTGCGGGGCGCTCCTCGGTCGCAACGATCGGGTGGTCGAAGCGCTGGCTCTGCCCAACACCACCGAGGAGGGATCACGGCGCCGGTTCCGGGTGCGGCCGGCCGACTACCGCGCGGCCGAGCAGCGGGCGGACGCACTGGGCGCCGACCTGCTGGGCTTCTATCACTCGCACCCGGACCATCCGGCGCGGCCGTCGCAGTACGACCTGGACCACGCCTGGCCGGTGTTCGCCTACGTGATCGTCTCGGTCGAGGGCGGTGAGCCGGGAGCGCTGACCTCGTGGCGGTTGCGCGAGGACCGTTCGGCGTTCGACGAGGAGCCGGTCGCCATCGAGGAAACAACATGCCAACCAGGATTCTGATCCCGACGCCGTTGCGCGTCTACGCGGACAAGCAGGACGTCGTCGAGGCCGAGGGCGCGACCGTCGGCGAGCTGCTCGCGAACATGACCGCCCGCTACGCCGACCTGCGCAAGCACCTCTACAACGAGGAGGGCAAGCTGCGCAGCTTCGTCGCCATCTACGTCAACGACGACGACATCCGCTTCCTCGACAAGGAGGCGACGCCGGTCAAGGACGGCGATACCGTCAGCATCATCCCGTCGGTGGCGGGCGGGGTGCGGTCGTGACCGTCGCGGCGCCGCCGGCGCTCAGCAACGAGGAGGTCGCCCGCTACAGCCGCCACCTGATCATGCCGGAGGTCGGCATGGACGGGCAGTTGAAGCTGAAGGCGGCCAGCGTCCTCTGCATCGGCGCCGGAGGCCTCGGCTCTCCCGTGGCGATGTACCTGGCCGCGGCCGGCGTCGGCCGGCTCGGCATCGTGGACTTCGACGTGGTCGACTACAGCAACCTGCAGCGGCAGGTGATCCACGGCACGCCGGACGTCGGACGGCCGAAGCTCGAGTCGGCGCGCGACACGCTGCACGCGATCAATCCCGAGGTGCGCATAGAGACCCACGAGGTGGCGCTCTCGTCCGCCAACGCCCTCGACGTGCTGCGCGGTTACGACGTCATCGTGGACGGCACCGACAACTTCCCGACCCGCTACCTCGTCAACGACGCCTGCGTAATCCTCGGCATTCCGAACGCCTACGGCAGCATCTTTCGCTTCGAGGGGCAGGCCTCGGTCTTCGCGGCCAAGGACGGCCCGTGCTACCGCTGCCTCTATCCCGAGCCGCCGCCGCCCGGTCTCGTGCCGAGCTGCGCCGAGGGCGGGGTGCTCGGGATTCTGCCCGGGGTCGTCGGCACGATCCAGGCGACCGAGACGGTCAAGCTGATCATGGGCGTCGGCGAGCCGCTCATCGGCCGCTTCCTGGTCTACGACGCCCTGCGGATGCGCTTCCGCGAGCTCAAGCTGCGCAAGGACCCGGACTGCCCGGTCTGCGGGGACGAACCGACGGTCACGGAGCTGATCGACTACGAGCAGTTCTGCGGCATCACGCCGGCCGCCCCGGCCCCCGAGCCGGCCGCCGGCGCCGGAGACGATGCGACGGTCGAGCAGCTCAAGGCGCGCATCGACAGCGGGGACGGCGTCTTCATCCTCGACGTGCGCGAGCCGCAGGAGTACCGGATCTGCTCGATCCCCGGCTCGACGCTGATCCCGCTCGGCGATCTCCCGAGCCGCCTCCACGAGCTGGAGGGGCGCGGCGAGATGGTTGTCCACTGCAAGTCGGGCGCCCGCAGCGCCAAGGCGGTCAAGCTGCTCCGCGAGGCCGGCTTCGCGCGGGCGAGGAACCTGAAGGGCGGCATCCTGCGCTGGATCGACGCCGTCGACCCGTCGCTGCCGAAGTACTGAAGTCTTCGCCGCTCGGCGGGGCGTTGACTCCGAGTCCGGAACGCAAGCGAGATGAACGACGACACGCCGCTCGACGCTTTCGTTCCGGCACCGTTCAGGGAGTTCGACGACCCTGCGCGCGACCTGCCGAGGATCGCGAAGGATCGGTCCGCCATGACGAAGATCCGGGCCGCGGTGGCGCAGGTGCCGACTCGTCACCGGCTCTTGCTCGGCGACGCCCGCCGCGCCGTCCTGCCGGCCGAATCGATTCACCTCGGCGACACGGTGCTGGATCCCTTCACCGGAACCGCGTCGACCCAGGTGGCGGCGGCGTGCGGCCGGAATACGCTAGGTATCGAGGTCGACCCGGTCTACTACGGGAAGGCGCTGGCGCGGCTGCGGACCGAGACGGCCAGCCTGCTGAGATCTCTGCCCGGGGCTCCAGTGCCCGCGCTAAGGCGCGCCACGAGCGAACGGTTGACCTGCCCCCGTTCCATGTCTGCATCATGCGCTGACTGCGCGGAGCGGTGCAAGGCGTCCTGTTGTGCGAGGGTCGCCGAAGCGAGCAGCCCAACGTAAGTTCTTGGACTGGTGGGATCAGCTTCGTGCTGACGGTCCATCCGCACGTTGACCTGTCCGGCCCGATGTGTCACATTGGTGCACATGGAGCGGATCGGGATTCGTGACCTGCACATGAAGACAGGCGAATGGGTGCGCCGCGCCGCGCGCGGTGAAGGCGTGGTCGTGACGGAGCGGGGCCGTCCGGTGGCGTCTCTCGTGCCGTTTCGCGTGGGCGATGCGGACCGGTCGTTTCGCGACCGCATTCTGCTGCCCGAGTTCGAAGCCTTGCCCGCGATCCCCGGCGACTCGACCGCCGACGTGTCCGACGACCGGGATCGTGGATGACGTACTTCGATACGGCGTACGTACTCAAGTGCTACGTCCAGGAGCCGGGCTCGGAGCAGGTACGGGCGTTCGCCCGCGGTTGCGAACGCCTGGCGTGCTCTGTCTATGGTCGACTGGAGCTGCATGCAGCCCTCCACCGCAAGCTGCGCGAAGGGAGACTCGACGAGCGGGGCCTGGATGTAGTCCTGCGACAACTGAGCGTGGACGAATCGGTAGGGCTCTGGGAATGGCTGCCCTTGACGGCGCGCGTCAGGGCGGCGGTCGCCGATGTCTACGGGAGGTTGTCTCGTGACGTGTTCCTGCGAACCGGTGATGCCGTCCACCTGCTGTCTGCCCGCGAGCACGGGTTGCAGGAGATCTACAGCAACGATCGACACCTGCTGGCGGCGGCTCCGCACGTGGGAATAAGGGGCCGGGACGTGATCTTATGTAGCTAAAGGGACTGGATTCATCGCCTGCATAAGATGTTAAGGTCTGTCGACGTTGCTCGCCGAACGGTTCCGGACTCCGTCCGCTTCGGAAGTGAGGAGGTCTTCGCCGAGGGGTTGACGCGCAACGCGTCGGCGTTCGCGCGTTTCTTCGACGCGCTGGGCTTCTGCCACGGGCAGGTGCTGAACTTCAGCAACGTCGCGCGCGACTGCGGCGTGGATGCAAAGACGCCTCTGGGGGAACGCGATCATCGAGTGACCCCGGTGGTCTCGCGGCCGGCCGGGACGAGCGACTCCTCTCCGGGGCTTCCGCGCCATCGAGCGCGCCGCTCGCCCGCCACGTCTTGAGCCACCGCGCGCCGTGCATTAGCCTGTCCGCGACGTGACCTCCCCACGGCTCGGCATCGGCTTCATCGGCAGCGGCTTCATCACCCGCTTTCACATCCGCTCGCTGGTGGGCGTGCGGGATGCCGACGTGCGCGGTTGCTGGAGTCCGAACGCGGGGCATGCCGAGTCTGCGGCGGCGCTGGCGCGCGAGCTGGACGTCGGAGAGGCTCGCGCGTTTCCTTCAATCGAAGCGATGGTTGTCGACCCGGCGGTCGATGCCGTCTGGCTGTGCGGACCGAACCACGCACGGGTCGTGAACCTGGAAGCGATCTGCGCCGCCGTGAAGGCCGGCGCGGCACTGCGGGGCGTGGCCTGCGAGAAGCCGCTGGCGCGCACCGTGGCCGAGGCGAGGCGGATGCGCGCGCTCGTCGAGCAGGCGGGCCTGCCGCACGGCTACCTGGAAAACCAGATCTTCGCGCCGCCGGTGACCCGCGGCCGGGAGCTGATCTGGCGCCGCGGCGCCGCCCTGACCGGCCGGCCGTACCTGGCCCGCGCCGCCGAGGAGCACTCCGGGCCCCACAGCCCGTGGTTCTGGCGCGGTGACCTGCAGGGGGGCGGCGTGCTGAACGACATGGCGTGCCACTCGGTCGAGGTGGTGCGGCACCTGCTGACGGCGCCCGGGGCGCCCCGCGACTCCATCCGGCCACGGCGCGTGACCGGCCGGATTGCATCGCTGAAGTGGAGCCGCCCGGAGTACGTCGACCGGCTGCGGCGGACGATGGGAGCCGCCGTCGACTACGCGGCACGTCCCGCGGAGGATTTCGCCCGCGTCACCATCGAGTACGAGGCGGACGACGGCACGCCGCTGATCGGAGAAGCCAGCACGTCGTGGAGCTACGTCGGGGCCGGGCTGCGGCTGAGCATGGAGCTGCTCGGTCCCGAGTACTCGCTGGCCGTCAACTCGCTCGACAGCGGCGTGAAGCTCTTCTTCAGCCGGGAAGTGCGCGGTGCGGCGGGCGAGGACCTGGTCGAGAAGCAGAACGCCGAGGTCGGATCGATGCCGGTCGTCGTTGACGAAACGGCCGAGTACGGCTATACGGCGGAGAACCGGCACATGGTCCGGGCGTTCCTGCGGGGGGAGACGCCGGGCCTGACCTTCGACGACGGGGTCGAGGTGGTCGAGTTGCTGATGACCGCCTACATGAGCGCCGAACAGGGCCGGACGCTGTCGTTCCGGCCCGAGGGGCTCGACGCGTTCGTGCCGGCGGTGGCGCGGGGCGCCTGGACGGGACAGGGCAGGCGGTGATGCGGTTGGACCGTCGGGACGGGGGTGGACCCATGCAGATCATCACGCGTTGCAGTCCGGCCGGTGTTTCGGGAGCCCGCAAGCGCGGCGCCGCAGTCGAGCGGCCCGCGCTGCGCGGTTCCTCGATCGAACACACCCCATATGCATCCTCGACCAGCGCTGTGCGGGCGCCGGGATGGGTTCGGCACTGCTCGAAGCTCCTTCCCGGGCTGCTCGTGTTCGTCATTGCCGCTTCGGGATGCATGCACGGCGACGACCGTGGCATGTCGCTCGGTCCGGACGAGTTCATCGCCGCCGCAGAGTTGCCGGACGACCTCCGTCTCGAGCTGGCCGCCGAGGAACCCGCCGTCGTCGATCCGGTAGCGGTCGCGTTCGATGCCGACGGCCGGATGTTCGTGGTCGAGATGGGCGGCTACCCGACGCGGCCGGAAGGCTCGCCGCCGCTGGGCCGGGTCAAGCGGCTGGTGGACGAGGACCTCGACGGCTACTACGAGACCTGGACGCTGTTCGCCGACGGGCTGCCGTACCCGACGTCGGTCCTGCCGTGGCGCGACGGTGTGCTGGTGACCGCGCCGCCCGACATCCTGCACCTGCGCGACCCGGACGGCGACGGGGTGGCCGACACGCGCGACGCGCTGTTCACCGGCTTTCCGGTCGAGAACACGCAGCACAACATCAACGGGCTCACCTGGGGCATCGACAACTGGGTCTACGCCGCCAACGGCGGCAACCACGGCAGCGGTCATCCGGCCGGCCGGCCCGAGGCGTCCGTCTCGATTCGCGGCACCGACTTCCGCTTCCGGCCCGACACCGGCTCGCTGGAGCCCTCGTTCGAGACCACCGGGGGGCACGGCATCGCCTTCGACGCGTGGGGCCGGATGTTCGGCACCCACAACGTCAACCACATCCAGCACATGGTTTTCCCGATCCGCCACCTGCGGGACAACCCGGGGATGGTGCTGCCGACCACGCGCGACATGATCTCGGACCACGGCAGCTCGGCGCAGCTCTTCCAGGTGTCGAACGCCCAGACCCGCGTCAACAATCCGGATCAGTCCGGGCACTTCTCGGGCGGCGCGGGCATCGGCTACTACGGCGGCGCCGCGCTGCCTGCGGCCTATCGGGGCAGCCTCTTCGTCAACGACGTGGTGGTCAACGTCGTCCACCAGGATGTGCTCACGCCCGACGGGCCCAGCTTCACGGCGAGCCGCCGGGCCGAGGGCGTCGAGCTGCTGGCCGGGCGCGACAACTGGTTCCGGCCGGTCAGCGTGGTGACCGGACCCGAAGGTGCCCTCTACGTCGTCGACATGCACCGCGAGGTCATCGAGCACCCGGAGTGGATTCCGGACGCGGTCGAGGAGACGCTCGACCTGCGGGCCGGGGACGACAAGGGACGCATCTACCGGATCGTCCCGCGGGAGGGGCTGCCGATGGTACGACCGGCGCTGGCCGGGGCCGATCTGCCGGCGCTCGTCGACGGTCTGGCGCATCCCGACAAGTGGTGGCGCGAGACGGCCCAGCGACTTCTAGTGGAACGGGGCGATATGACCGCGGTGGAGGCGCTGCGCCACTTGCTCGACGATAGCCCGGACCCGTTCGCCCGGCTGCACGCCCTCTGGACCCTGCAGGGGCTTGGCGCATTGCAGATGGACGATCTGCGCCGGGCGGTGCAGCTCGGTCCGGCGGGCCTGCGCGAGAGCGCCGCCGTGCTGGCCGGGGACTACCTGGACGATCCGGATGCCGTCGAGCTGGTCACGGAGCTGGTCGGCGACCAGGATGCACGCGTTCGCATGCAGGCGGTGTTGACGCTCGCCGGGACCAGCACGGGGCGCGTGCGCGAGGCGCTGCAGCGGGTTCTCCGGGAGGACGCGCATCACGACTGGACGCGCTACGCGGCGCTGTCCGTCATCGAGGATGGTCATGCGGAGGTCATCGAGGGGTTGCTCGCCGCGGGCGGCGGCCGGCGCGGGCCGGATGGCATGGCCGGGCTCCTGGATGCGGTCCGCCACCTAGCGTCCATGGCGGTAGCCGCCGGGGGCGCGGACGACCTGCTGAGGTTGGCGGATCTGGCCGTCCGCCCGTCCGTGGAAGACGAACGGCGGGCCGCGCTGCTCGACGGACTCGCCGACGGTCTGGAGCGCAACGACGAGCCGTTGCGCGCTGCCGGCCCCGTGTCTCCCATGGTCTCACGGCTTCTCGATTCGAGCCACACGCAGGTCGTGCACGCGGCGCTACGGGTCGTTTCCGCGATCGGCGCCACGGATCTCCCCGCGGTTGGCCGCGTAATCGATCGCGCCCGCGCCCGCTCGCTGGACGAGTCGCTGGCGATCGAGACCCGGGCGGCGGAGGTCGCACTGCTCGGCCTGGGTTCCTACGCGCAGGTCGGCGAGACGCTGCTGGCGCTGATGGAGCCGCAGGCGCCGCCGCGGCTGCAGGTCGAGGCGGCCCGCGCCCAGGCCGGGCTGGATGATCCCGCCCGCGGTTCCGTCGTCCTTGACCGCTGGCGTCGCTACGCGCCGGCGGTCAAGGAGGTCGTGCTGGACATGCTGCTGCAGAACCAGCCGTTTCACGTGGTCCTGATCGAGGCGCTGGAGGGCGGCGACCTGCGCGCCGGCGAGCTGGACCTCGACTTCGGGCAGCGCCGCCGGCTGCTGCGCCGCTCCACCGAGGACATTCACTCCCGGGCGGCCGCGTTCTTCACCGACGAGGAGTTCGGCAACCGGCAGGCGGTGGTCGACGAGTGGCTTCCGCAGGTGGTCGGCCGGCGGGGCAGCGCCGAACGCGGCGAAACGCATTTCGGCAACCTCTGCGCCCAGTGCCACCGGTTCCGCGGCGCCGGCCATCCGGTCGGTCCGAGTCTGGACATGTCGTTCTTCCGGGGGGAGGAGGACCTGCTGACCTCCATCCTCGATCCGAGCGCGGCCTTCGCGCCCGAGTACGCCAACTACCTGGTCGAGACCGTGGACGGCGAGCTGCTCAACGGCATCCTGGCCGCCGAGACCGCCGCGGCGGTCACGCTGGCGCGGGCGAACGGCGAGACCGACACCGTTCCGCGCAGCCGCATCCGCGAGCTGCAGGCGGAGGGTCTCTCATTGATGCCGGACGGGCTCGAGCAGGGGCTCGATGCGGACGGCCTCGCGGACCTGCTGGCGTACTTGCGGCAACACAGTCACTGATCGTGGCGGGCGACCCAGCGCTCGGCGTGGTCCGCCAGCGCGTCGAAGTCGTCCAGGTGCTCGGACAGCACGCGGACCATTTCCTCGGCGCCGAGCTTCTTCGTGCCTTGCGCCACGGCGTCCCCAACTGCGGCGAAGGCCCCGAGCCGCGCGCCGAGGTCGGGGGGCAGCACCCGCGCGGCGAGGAGGCATTCGATGGACGATGCGTAGGCGGCGGGATTCCGGTGGGCCGCGGGACCGAGCCGGCGGCTCAGCTCGAGGATGCTCCGGGAGCAGAGCTGCAGGCCGCGTTCGACGGACCGGCGCCGGCTCGGATGGAGGAGGAAACCCCAGCGCGACACGTCGGCGTGCCTGCGCAGCGCGACGACCGACTGCCGCAGGGCGAGGATGTGACGCTCGGCGTCCATTTCAGGCCAGAACAGTACATCATGCCCGGGCCTCGGCAGCCCGTGGCATGAAGCCCCGCTGCATTCGAGCGGCGATGCATCCTCCGTGGGCTGCGTTGCTCCGCGGTCGAACAGGACCAAACATGTTCCCTCGTCGCGCCTTGCCGCGCGGACGCCGCGTCGCTCTCGGTGCCACGCGGGTTCCGCCACCGGCTGCCAGGCATCCGTTTGGCGCGGTAGGCGTCGCGATCTAGAATGACCGGTACGCACCGTCCGCGGCGGGTCCGATGCTGCGATTCTCGAAGAAGGCCGACTACGCGCTCATCGCGCTGAAACACCTCGCCTCGTGCCCGCCCGGTAGCTCGTCCAATGCCCGCGAGATTGCAGGGTGCTACGACATCCCGGTCGAGTTGATGGCGAAGGTGCTGCAACGCCTCGCCCGGATGGGGATCGTCGCGTCGCACCAGGGGACGCGCGGCGGTTACCATCTCGCGCGCTCCGCGACCCTGATCTCCGTCGCCGACGTGATCCAGGCCATCGACGGGCCCGTTCTGGTCACCGCCTGCTCGGACGAGGACGAGAGCTGCGAGCAGTACGCCAAGTGCAACGTGCGCGATCCTCTCTGGCGGCTCAAGGACCGCATCGTGCAGTCGCTGGCCTCCTTCACGGTCAACGAGCTCGTCAGTGACGATGCGCCCGAGCCGCTTACGCTGGTGCGACGCCCCAGCGAGGCGGCATTCTCCGCACCGTCCGCGGCCGATCGATAGCGCCTTCGCAGGGGGCGGCGCGGTTGCCGCCGCCGGGAACCGAAGCGTAACGCGCCATGCCCCAGTTGCCCATCTACCTGGATCATCACGCCACGACACCGGTCGACCCGCGCGTCGTCGAGGTGATGATGCCGTTCTTCACCGAGCGCTTCGGCAACGCCTCGAGCCGCCACCATGCGTTCGGTTGGGCCGCCCGCGACGCGGTGGCCGCCGCGCGCCGGCAGGTGGCCGAGCTGATCGGCGCCGACCCGCGGGAGATCTGCTTCACGAGCGGCGCCACCGAGTCCGACAACCTGGCTGTCCGGGGGCTGGTGGCCGCGGATGCGCACCGGCCGCTGCACGTGGTGACGATGACGACCGAGCACCACGCCGTGCTCGATCCGTGCCGGCGTCTGGAGCGCGAGGGCATCGAGGTAACGCGCGTGGCGCCGCGGCCGGACGGGCTGTGCGACGTCGCCGACGTAGAGCGGGCGCTGCGGCCCCACACGCGGCTCGTGTCGGTGATGGCCGCCAACAACGAGATCGGCGTCCTGCAACCGGTGCCGCGAATCGCCGAGTTGACGCGGCCACGCGGCATCGTGCTGCACACCGACGCGGCGCAGGCGGTCGGCAAGGTGCCGGTCGACGTGGACGCGCTGGGTGTCGACCTGCTCTCGCTCACGGCGCACAAGATGTGCGGCCCGAAGGGAATCGGGGCGCTGTACGTGCGGCGCCGGCGCCCGCGGCTCGCCATCGATCCGCTCGTCGACGGCGGCGGGCACGAGCAGGGCCTCCGCTCGGGCACGCTCAACGTGCCGGGCATCGTTGGCTTCGGCGCCGCGGCCGCCATCTGCCGCGCCGAGCTGGCGGAGGAGGCCGCCCGCGTGGGTCGTCTGCGCGACCGGCTCCTGGCCGGGCTGCGCGACCGGCTCGATGGCGTGACCGTCAACGGGTCGCTTTCCGCCCGCCTGCCCCACAACCTCAACGTCAGCTTTGAGGGCATCGAGGGGGAGTCGCTGCTCGTGGGGCTCGATGACATCGCCGTTTCGTCCGGGGCGGCCTGCACGTCGGTGAACCCGGAGCCGTCGCACGTTCTCGAGGCGATCGGGGTCGGCGACGAGCTGGCCCGCGCCTCCATCCGCTTCGGACTCGGACGTACCACGACGGAGGATGAGGTGATCTACGCGGCCGACAAGGTGGCCGGCCTCGTGACTCGCCTCCGGCAGTTGTCTCCGCACGCTCCCTGACGTGGTCACGGGCAATCGGGTACACTGGAGCACCCGACGATGATTGAGGTAACCGAAGCGGCGACGAAGCGAATCCGCGAGGCGATGGCGGGCGAAGGCGTGGCCGGGGGCGGGTTGCGCGTGGGCGTCAAGGCCGGCGGGTGCTCGGGCTTCAGCTACGTGTTCCGGTGGGAGACGGAGCCCCGGCCGAACGACGAGGTCTTCGAGGCCGGCGGCGACATGAAGATCTTCGTCGACCCGAAAAGCTACAAGTACCTGCGCGGTACCGTCCTCGACTGCGATACCTCGATGCTCGGGCAGTCGTTGATCTTCCGTAACCCGAACGCGAAGAGCGAATGCGGGTGCGGACTGTCGTTCGACGTGTAGCCCGGGACTCGGTGCGGTCGCGAAACCGACGTCCACCGCCGTTGCGCGGTCATGTCCGCCATCAACGAAGCAGCCGAGATCCACCCGCGGCGACCGCTCGTGGTCGTGTCCAACCGCGAGCCGTACCAGCACGAGCGCGCCCGGGACGGGTCCATCCAGTGGTCGCCGACCACCGGCGGCGTCGCCGTCGCGCTCGACGCGCTGATGCGCGACCGCGGCGGGGTCTGGATCGCGCACGGGTCGGGAAGCGCGGACCGTGACGTCGTCGACGAGCACGACCGCGTGGTCGTGCCTCCCGACCACCCCGGCTACACGCTGCGGCGGCTCTGGCTGACGGAAGAGGAGGCGAAGCAGTACTACGAGGGGTTCGCCAACGAGGGGCTGTGGCCGCTGTGCCACGAGGCGCACGTGAGGCCCATCTTCCGCAAGCCGGACTGGGAGCAGTATCAGCACGTCAATGACCGCTTCGCGGACGTCATCGAGGCCGAGCTTCCCGATCTGTCGGCGCCGGTCTTCATCCAGGACTACCACCTCGCGCTCGCCGGGGCCCGGCTGCGCCGCCGGCAGCCGGGCGTCAAGACGGCCATCTTCTGGCACATCCCGTGGCCGAGTCCGGATCGGCTGCGCATCTGTCCCTGGCGCCGCGAGTTGCTGGCGGGACTCCTCGGCAACGATCTCATCGCGTTCCAGCTCGATCGCGACCGGCGCAACTTCCTGACCGCGGCCCGCGAGAGCGGCCTGGAGGTGACGCGCAACACCGTCCGCATGGGGAACCGGATCGTGGCGGTCAAGGCGGTGCCGATCGGCATCGACTACGACCGCATCCAGCGGATCACGCAGGACCCCGGTCTGCGGGCCGAGCAGGGGCGCCTGCGGCAGGAGCTGGCGCTGGACACGCCGCTGATCGGGATCGGGGTGGACCGCCTGGACTACACGAAGGGTGTGCTCGAACGCCTCGATGCGCTGGAGCTGCTCCTCGAACGGCGCGCCGACGTGCGCGAGCGGTTGACGTTCGTGCAGATCGGCGTTCCCTCGCGCACCACCCTGCCGAGCTACGTCGACGTCGTCGAGGCGATCGACCGCAAGGTGGCCGACATCAACGCCAGACACGGCTCGGGCCGCACGATCCGCTACCGGAAGTCGTCGTTCCGGATCAAGCGGCTGGTCGCGCTCTACCGGCTCGCCAACTTCTGCGTCGTCAGCTCCCTGCACGACGGCATGAACCTGGTGGCCAAGGAGTTCGTGGCGGCGCGGGAGGACGAGGACGGCGTGCTCGTGCTGAGCGAGATGGCCGGCGCCGCGCAGCAGCTCTACGATGCGCTGATCATCAACCCCTACGACGTGGAGGGGTTCACGGCGGCCATCGAACGGGCGATCGACATGCCGCTCGACGAGCGCCGGCGGCGGATGCGGGCCATGCGGCGGATCGTCGCCGGACGCGACATCTTCGGCTGGGCGTCCGACATCCTCGAGGGGCTGGAGCAGCTCAATCCGCGGGCGCTGCCGCCGGCGCCGGGCCGCCGTCCCGGCGAGCGCGAGCGGCTGAGCGTCAGTCGAGTCCGCGTTCCGCCGGGCACGCAACCCCCGTAAAGCGCACGCACCCCGTGCCAGCGCCGCCAAACCCGTCGGGGGCTCCGCGTTTGGCCCCAGCCCCCACCTCCCGAGGAGCTTGCGCCTCAGCACTTCACCTTGTTGCGTTCTGCGGCGCAAGCTCCTAGCGCCGCCAAACGCGTCGCGGGGCTCCGCGTTTGGCCCCAGCCCCCACCTCCCGAGGAGCTTGCGGCTCAGCATTTCACCTTGTTGCGTTCTGCGGCGCAAGCTCCTAGCGCCGCCAAACGCGTCGCGGGGCTCCGCGTTTGGCCCCAGCCCCCACCTCCCGAGGAGCTTGGGCCTCAGCACTTGGGTGCACGACATGAAAGTGAGGGCTTTGCCGTACCGGGGGTATTGAGCAAGCGCCGATCGGCCGATTCCTTGGGTAGGGAGGACTCCGACCATGCCCGAGGCGCAGTTGACCGAACCGCTTGATCGCGCGGCCGAAAAAGGGGGCTTGGAGGAGCTGTTCGCGGCGTTGGAGGCGGCGGTCAAGGCCGACGTCGAGGCGTTCCTCAGACGGGGGAACGCGAATGCGCAGGACTTCGAGACCCTCTTGCAGAGAGTTCACCGTCGAGCGCTCGCCACGGCGAGCCAGGCCGTGAAGACGGTTTCGGCGCCGCGTTCGTAGCCGCGTTTGCGGCTGAAGTTGCTGCGCTGCTCGGACCACGGCGGGCCGCCGCGCAGGACTTCGAGGCCCTTGAGCAGGCCCTGCGTCGTCGAGTCCTCGATCTCGCCGCGGAGGCGCTGGCGCAGTACTTCAACGCGGACGATGCCGACCCTTCGGATTCGACCGTGGCTTGCGCCTGCGGCGGAAGGGCGCGCTTTGCCGGCCGCCGCCCGAAGACCTTCATCACGCTGCTCGGGCCGCTGACGCTGGAACGGGCCTACTACCATTGCGACGTCTGCCGTACGGGGGTGTGTCCGCGCGACCGGACCCTGGGTATGCACGCCACGTCGCTGTCGCCCGGCGTGCTGCGGCTGGTGGGGCTGGCGGCCTCCGACTCCAGCTTCGCCGCAGCCAGCAACCTGTTGTGGGAACTGGCCGCGGTGCGCGTCGAGACCAAGCAGGTCGAGCGCTGCGCCGAAGCCCTGGGACGTGCGGTCGCCGCCGACGAACGCGCTGTGGCCGAAACCGTCCCCAGCCCCGCGCCGACGATGTACCTGGGGCTGGACGGCAGCGGCGTGCCGGTGCGCCCAACCGAGGTCGAAGGCCGCGGTGGCAAGCAGCCGGACGGTTCGGCCAAGACCCGCGAGGTCAAGCTGGCCACCGTGTGGACGGCCGAAGGGCGCGACACACAAGGCCGGCCCGTGCGCGACCGCGGGTCGCTCAGCTACAACGCCGCGGTCGAGAGCGCGGCCAGCCGCGACACCGACCCACAGCCGGCCGCCTTCGCCCAACGTGTCCATCGCGAGGCGCAACGGCGCGGCTTCGACACCGCGGACCGCCGGGTCGTCATCGGCGACGGCGCTGCGTGGATTTGGAACGTCGCCGCCGAGCAGTTTCCCGGCGCCATCGAGATCGTTGACATCTACCACGCCAAGCAGCACCTGTGCGACGTCGCCAAAGCCATCTACGGCCCCGGGACCGACCTGGCCGACCGTTGGGCCAGGGACCGCCGTACCGAACTCGCCGCCGGCCGACTGTGCGCCGTCGTCGCAGCACTGCGCATCCATGTCGAGACCACGCCCGAGGCGCGAAAGTGCATCCACTATGTGTTCGGGAACCGACACCGCATGCGCTATCCGCAGTTCCGCGCCAAGGGCCTGTGTATCTCGTCGGGCGTCGTCGAGGCCGGATGCAAGCAGCTCGGCGCACGGCTCAAGCGCGCCGGCACGCGCTGGACGGTCGCCGGGGCCAACGCCATCATCGCCCTGCGCTGCTGCATCCTCAGTGGCCGCTTCGAGGACTTCTGGGAGCGACGTGCCGCAAATGCCGCCTGACCCTCATCGCACAATGATGTCGTGCACCCTCAGCACTTCACCCTGTTGCGTTCTGTGGCGCAAGCTCCTAGACTGCGCGGATGGCTTCCGGCGGCGTTTTCTCCCATGGCATGCGCGGCTACTACCTCCCGCTCACGGCCGGGCTGGTGCTGGCCGGCAGCGCCTTCATGCCCTGGATGCTCGTCGGCGACCGTGGCCTGGGCGGCGTGCCGAGCATCGCCGGGCTGTGGGTCCTGGGACTCGGGATTCTGGCCGCTGTGCTCGCCTTCCTGAGCGTGATCACCCGCAAGAACTCGCGCCATCCGCTGCTGCTCGTCGGTCTGGCGGCGTTCGGCATCGTCCTGGTCAGCGAGCAATGGATGGAAAGGACCACCGCCGATCAGGTCTGGGCGCAGTCGCAGGCCCGCGCAATCGTCCAGGGCAGCCGGACCGCGGTTTCGCCGCCGGAGCCATCGATGGCCCCCGGCGGCTACCTGGCGCTCGGCGCGGCCGGCGTGATCGTACTGTTCGGCCTGACCATCGTCGTCCGCCAGGCCTCCACCCCGTACGCCGTGTCGGAGGACGACGACGCCTGAAGCGCCTCACGGCGCCAAGCTCCACTCATGCGGATCACGGTCGCTCACAGTCCGGACTCGGACGACGCATTCATGTTCTACGGCTTCGCCTGCGGCGCGGTGGCCGCGGACGGGTTCGAGATCGATCAGGTCCTGGCCGACATCGAGAGCCTGAACCGGGCGGCTTTCGAGGGTCGCTACGAAGTCACGGCGGTTTCTTTTCACGCCTACGCACACCTTCTCGACCGCTACGCCCTGTTGCCCCACGGCGCCAGCATGGGTGACCGCTACGGTCCGATCGTCGTGACGCAGGCCGACGGGCCGCGCGCGCTCGACGGCGTCACCGTCGCGGTTCCGGGGGAGCTCACTACCGCTTACCTGGCGCTGCAACTCTTCCACCCCGGCGTCGCCTGCCGCGTGATGCCGTTCGACGAGATCCAGCCCGCGGTCGTCGACGGCACCGTGGACGCGGGACTGCTGATCCATGAAGGGCAGTTGACCTACGGGGACGACGGGCTCCGGTGCCTGGTCGATCTGGGTGTCTGGTGGGCGGATCGGACCGGCGGCCTGCCACTGCCGCTCGGGTGCAACGTCATCCGGCGCGACCTCGGTACGGAAACGATGCGGGAGGTGTCACGCCTGCTGCGGGCGAGCATCGCGCATGCGCTAGGCCACCGCGAAGCAGCGCTGCAGTACGCGCTCGACTTCGGGCGCGGTCTCGACGTCGAGCGGACCGACCGCTTCGTAGGGATGTACGTGAACGGGTTGACCCTGGACTACGGCGCGCGGGGGCGCGCCGCGGTGGAGCGCCTGTTCGCCGACGCCTACGACCGACGGGTGATTCCGGCGCCGGTACCGGTCGAATTCGTCGAGTGAAACGGGGGTACGGGGGCATGAACGCGCGGATCGCCTCGGCGGGGTTGCGGGACGTCGCCGACAAGCTGGACGGAGGCGTTCGCCTGGACCTGGAGGACGGGGTCCGGCTGTTCGCCGCTCCCGATCTGCTCGCGGTCGGCTGGCTCGCCAACCGGGAGCGCGAGAAACGCCACGGCGACCGTACGTTCTTCAACCACAACATCCGACTCGAGGCGACCAACGTCTGCGTCGCAAGCTGTCTCTTCTGCTCGTTCGCGCGCCTGCAGCCGGGGGATACCGGCGCCTACACCATGAGCCTCGAGCAGGCGTGGAACAAGCTGCGCGAGCGGGCCGACCAGCCGCTGACCGAGGTGCATGTGGTCAACGGCCTGCACCCCGACCTGCCGTGGGACTACTACCTGCAAATGTTGCGCGGCTTCAAGCGCATCCGGCCCGAGATTCACTTGAAGTGCTTCACCGCCGTCGAGATAGCGTTCTTTTCCGAGCTCTACGGCATGACCGACGAGCAGGTGCTCCGGGATCTGATGGCCGCCGGGCTCGACTCGTTGCCCGGCGGCGGCGCCGAGGTGTTCTCCGAGCGCGTCCGGCGCAAGATCTGCCACGACAAGGCGGATGCGGACCGCTACCTGGCGATCCACCGGCTGGCGCATCGGCTCGGCATGCGCTCGAACGTGACCATGCTCTACGGCCACATCGAGACCGACGAGGAGCGCGTCGACCACATGCTGCGCGCCCGCGCCCTGCAGGACGAGACCGGCGGGTTCCAGGCGTTCATTCCGCTGGCGTTCCATCCCGACAACAACCGGATGGAGAAACTGCCGGCCCCCACCGCGGCCGACACCCTGCGCGTCCACGCCGTCTCCCGCCTGATGCTCGACAACGTGCCGCACGTCAAGGCGTTCTGGATCGCCACCGGCGTCGGCGTCGCCCAGACATCCCTCTGGTTCGGGGTCGACGACCTCGACGGCACGGTCGAAGAGGAGCGCATCTATCACATGGCGGGCGCCCCGACCCCCGAGGCGATGACCCCGGCCGAGCTCTCCCGCCTCATCCGCATCGCCGGCCGCGAGCCCGTCGAGCGCGACACGTTGTACAACGTCGTGGCGCAGCCGGCTTGAGGGGCGTTGCGGCCCCGAGGTGACGCATTGGCCGATTGCACTCTCCGCGAGATGCTCGTGATGGGTTCCGCAGCATCTACCGGCAGGAAGTGGCCTTCGACAATCCGACCTTCGTCGTAGGCCCGAACGGCTCCGGCACGAGCAACTTCGCCGATGCCTTCGCGTTTCTCGCCGAGGCCATGATTTCCCGCTGCAGGCAGTCATCGGGCGGCGTGGAGGGTTCGCCGCCATCTCCCATTGCAGTTCAGCAAGGGGTCGACCGTCGAACCTGACCTTGCGTGTGACATTGGAGAAGCCCGATAACGATACGGCCGACGCCCGTTACTACCTCGATCTGCGCCCGCGTAAAGGCAACGATTTCGAGGTGGCGGAGGAAATCCGTAGCGTGCAACGGTCCGGCGGGTCGGTTGCGTGCAGGCGCCGGACCGTCAAGGGAGCCACGTCGATCACGATCGTTTCGCAAGCTCGCCGATTCCTTCCGGTAGCTGGCCCGCGCGATGGGGCATGATGTCAGTGGGTGGCCTCCCGCCGCCTGGACCGACGGCTGAGGGGCTCGCCGATCCGCGGTCTTCCCGCCTGCCGCGTGGTAGAATTTCATCAGCGTCAGGTTCCGGACTTCGGGATCTGGCCTTTTTGATGACCTGAGCTTGAGAAACTTTTCACAAAGTTGACGGCGGCTGCAGAGCACCGTCGACTGGCGGCGCGAGGAAGGCGTCCCTGGTCGGGCGCTGGCGCCGACTCCCGGACGGGTCGGCGCCTTTTGTCGCCGCCTGCTTGAGAAAAGTTTCACAAGCTGGCTCGTTCCACGGAGCACGGCGATGGACGTTGAGGAGCTGACCCGGTTCGAAGAGTCGCAGATCGGAGAACGGCAGCCGCTGCCGGACCGCTACCTCGGGCTCTCGGACGACGAGATGGCCGAACGTATCGCGCGGGCGCGGGCGGACCTGGGGGAGCGCCTGCTGATACTGGGGCACCACTACCAGCGCGACGAGGTGATCCGCTTCGCGGACTGCACCGGCGATTCGTTCAAGCTGGCGCGGCAGGCGGCCGGCCGGCACGATGCCGACTACATCGTGTTCTGCGGCGTCCACTTCATGGCGGAGAGCGCCGACGTGCTGAGCGCGCCGCACCAGCAGGTGATCCTGCCGGACCTGGCGGCCGGTTGCTCGATGGCGGACATGGCAACGGCGGATCAGCTCGAGGTCTGCTGGCAGGAGCTGCAGGATCTGGGCGCCGCCGACATAGTGCCGGTGACCTACATCAACTCGGCAGCATCCATCAAGGCGTTCTGCGGCGAGCGGCGCGGGGTGGTCTGCACTTCCGGCAATGCCGAGCCGACGCTGCGCTGGGCCTGGGCCCGCGGGCGGCAGATCCTGTTCCTGCCCGATCAGCACTTGGGGCGCAACACCGCGTATCGAATGGGGGTGCCGCTCGACGAGATGGTCGTCTGGGATCCGGACCTGCCGCACGGCGGCGTGGAGCGCGACGATCTGCACAATGCCCGGATGATTCTCTGGAAGGGGCACTGCTCGGTACATACCCGGTTCACCGTGGCGCAGGTGGAGCACATCCGGCGGACCCATCCCGGTGTGCGGGTCATCGTGCACCCGGAGTGCACCTGGGACGTCGTACAGGCGGCCGACGACAGCGGCTCGACCGAGTACATCATCGACAAGGTCACGAGCAGCCCGCCGGGCTCCACCTGGGCGATAGGGACGGAGATCCATCTGGTCAGCCGTCTCGCGGCCGAGCTCGCGCCCGGGCGCACGGTCCTGACCCTGGACCCGATCGGGTGCCTCTGCTCGACGATGTTCCGCGTGTCTCCGAACCACCTGCTGTGGGTGCTCGACGCGCTGCGCGACGGCGTGGTCCACAACCGGATCGTGGTCCCGGAGCGCGAGAAGGAATGGACCCGTCTGGCCCTCGACCGGATGCTGGAGATCCACTAGTGGTGTGTCCCAAGAATGACTTTACACTTGCTGACCTTTTCGAGGATGGCATCGACGGTGGTGCTCCACACGAACGGCTTCGGGTCTGCATTGTGGTGGGACAAGTAGTCCTGGATGGCCGCTACCAGTTCCTGCACGCTGCAGAAGACGCCGCGGCGAAGGCGTTGCTGCGTCAGCTTGCGGAACCAGCTTTCGACGAGGTTGAGCCACGAAGCGCTGGTGGGCGTGAAGTGTAGTTGGAAGCGCGGGCGGGCGGCCAGCCACTTGCGAACCTTCTTGTGCTTGTGGGTCGCGTAGTTGTCCAGGATGACGTGCAACGTGAGGTCGGGCGGGAACGCTTGGTTGAGGTGCCGCAGGAACTTCAAGAATTCCTGGTGCCGATGACGGCCGTGGCATTGGCCGACGACCTCGCCGGTCAGCACGTTCAACGCGGCGAACAACGTCGTCGTGCCATGCCGCTTGTAGTCGTGGGTCATCGTGCCGCGCCGACCCGGCTTCATCGGCAGGCCCGGCTGGGTGCGGTCCAGGGCCTGTATCTGGCTCTTCTCGTCCACGCAAAGCACCACGGCCTTGTCCGGCGGGTTCAGGTAGAGCCCGACGACGTCGGTCAGCTTCTCGACGAAGGCCGGGTCTTTCGACAACTTGAACGTCGTGATGCGGTGCGGCTGCAGGCCGTGCGCGTCCCAGATGCGCTGGACGGTCGAGCGGCTCACGCCGGCTGCCTTGGCCATCGAGCGACAACTCCAGTGGGTGGCGCCCGGCGGCGTCTCGTGCAACGTGGCATGCACGATCTCCTGCACTTGGTAAGCTGTGATCTCGGGCTTGCGTCCGCGGCCTGGACGCACCTCCCCAACCGAATCGAGTCCATCGGTGAGAAAGCGCGCGCGCCAGCTCAACACCGTCGGCCGGCTGATGTCGAGCGTGGTCGCGATGTGAGTATTCGCCGCGCCGTCGCCGGCCATCAGCAAGGCCTTGGCGTGGGTCACGACGCGGTAGGGCGCGGTTGCACTGAGCGCCCACTTGGTCAGCATGTTCCGGTCTGCGCTACTGAGCAGCAGCGGGGCGGCTGGGTTGTTCATGCCCGCAGGTATACTACTCGCCGCACAAACTGTAAAGCTATTTTAGTGACACACCACTAGCAGTCCGTATATGGACTCCTCCACGTTGTCCACCTGAATCGGTCAGTACTGCCCGGCGGCAACCGGCAACGCCGCGAACGACAACGCCGCGAACGGCGTGGGACAGATCGTGGTCGATGCCGGTCAGTTCCTGGCCGGAAGCGTGCTTCCGGCCACAATTGCCCGTCCACCGCGGCGGGTGGCGGGTCACCCGCAGGGCCGCAACGAAGTGGAGGAGCCGCGCTTGCGCGGCTTGACGCGCCACCCGCCGCAGTGGCTCTCACCCCGTCGCGTCCCCTGCAAGGCCCTGGGTCGGCGTGCCTTTCCGCAGGCGCCGCGTGCTGGCGAGGACGACGAGGCGAGGCGTCGAATCGACTGCAGTCGTATATCCGGCCTCTGTGTGGAGACGCCAGTCTCCGGGCCACCATGGAAGTCGCACACCGCGGGCCACACGTGGCGTCGGCGTCGGGCGCCGGGGCTGCTATCGGCCTGGTGCGGTGTCGGTCGGTTCGAGGCGCCATGTCGTCGTTCCAGCACTCAGCAGTTGTGGCGGTCGGTTGCTCACGCGGCGAAGGCGACGTCCCGGGTCCAGACGGCCCACACGATCCGAGCCAGCTTGTTGGCGACCGCGAGCGTAGCCTTGTTGTAGCCGCAACGGTCGCGAATCCTCAGCGCCCACTGGTGCAGACGCGACAGCGGCTGGCCGGCCCGCTGCCGCCGGGCCGCAGTCACCAGCACGGCGCGGGCGCCATGGGTCAGCAGGTACCGCAGGTAGCGGTCACCGCGCTTGCTGATACGCCCGAGCCGACGGCGCCCGCCGCTGGAGTACTCGCGCGGCGTCAATCCGATCCAGCTCGCGAACTGCCGCCCGCGCCCGAAGGCGTGTATGTGACCGACGGCGCCGACCAGCGCAGTCGCCGTCAACGTCCCGACACCGGGCACCGTCTGCAAACGCGTGCTGACCGGGTCGGCCGCGGCTAGGTCCCGCAATTGGCGATCGACTTCGGCGACCCGCGTCTCCAGTGCCCGGATCTCTTCCTGCATGCTGGCCAACACCTGCCGCAGCGTTGCCGGCAGCTCGCTGGCCGCATCGAGAAGCGCCGGAACCGCCTGCACCGCAGCCTGCGCACCGGCCGGCAGATGCAGCCCATGTTCCCGCAACAGGCCGCGCAGCGTATTGATGCGCGCCGTGCGTGTCGTCACCCACTGCTCGCGAACCCGATGCAGGCCGACCAGCGCCTGTTGCTCAACACGCTTGACCGGCACGGCAGGAATCCGCTCGGCGCGCACCGCATCCACCAACGCCTCGGCATCCGCCCGGTCGGTCTTGTTCCGGCGCACGAATGGACGGACGTAGACCGGCGGCAACAAGGTCACCTCGTGCCCATGGTCCTGGGCCAGACGACCCCAGTAGTGCGCCGTTCCACAAGCCTCCATCACCACCCGGGCACGAGCCCCTGTCTTCAGCAAACGCGCGAACTGCGGCCGTCCCAGCCGCTTCCGTTCGATAATCCGTCCGCGTTCATCCGCCACCGCCACCTCGAACACCGTCTTTGCGAGGTCCACCGCCACTGTCGTACCATCCATCTCGGTCTCCTCCTGGTTGTGCTGATGGGGATCAGCTGATGCACCAATCTTGCCTGGCGCATCGTAAACCCGGAGGAGTCCATCCCATCATGGCGAAACCCCGCGTCGCACCGAGCGCGGCGAGGCGCCCGCGTGGCAAGGCGCGACGAGGGAGCATAGCGGGCAATACTTGACCGAGGAGCAACGCAGTCCACGCGGGATGCATCGCCGCTCGAATGCAGCGGGGCTTTGCCACGGGCTGCCAGGGGCGTGCCGTCCCCTCGCGCCCCGCCCGCGGGCGACCCTCCGCGCTCGCGGGCGCCGGGCCGCGGACGCTCTGCTACACTGATTGGCTGCACTCGATGCCCGGCGTGCGACAAAGGCCGGGCACCCGATCCCCGAGGAGATTCGCTGCATGGCTCACGAACTGCCCCCGCTGCCGTACGACTACAACGCCCTGGAGCCGCACATCGACGAGCAGACGATGCGCATCCACCACACGAAGCACCACCAGACCTACATTACGAAGCTGAACGGTGCGCTCGATGGGCATCCCGAGCTGGCCGCCAAGGGCGTCGACGAGCTCATTGCCGACCTGGGCGGCGTGCCCGAGGCGATCCGGACCGCCGTCCGCAACAACGGCGGCGGGCATTCGAACCACACCATGTTCTGGCAGGTGATGAGCCCGAACGGTGGCGGCGCGCCGACCGGCAACGTAGCCAACGCGATCGACGCGGCGTTCGGATCGTTCGACACGTTCAAGGAGCGGTTCGCCGCGGCCGGGGCCGGTCGGTTCGGCAGCGGCTGGGTCTGGCTGATCAACGACGGCGGGGCGCTCGGCATCGAGAGCTCGCCCAACCAGGACAGCCCGATCATGGACGGCAGGACGGCCATCCTCGGCCTCGACGTCTGGGAGCACGCCTACTACCTGAAGTACCAGAACCGGCGTCCCGACTACATCTCCGCCTGGTTCAACACGGTCAACTGGGACGAGGTGAACCGGAGGCTCGGGTAGCCAGCGTCGTCTGCGCCGGCGCCGCTCGTCCGCGGCGCTGACTTCCGGCGCGCGCCGCCCCGTACCAACGGAGAACGGAAGGGGATCTTCGCATCATGGCCTCGGTGCTCTTCCTGTTCCTCGCGCACCTTGCGGTCGGCATCGCCGCGTCGCTGCTGCTGGTGGGGCAGGCCGCCGGGGTCAAGTTCTTCCGCTTCAACGCGGGGTTGGCCGCCGTCCTGCTGCTGATCGCGCTGGCGTTCCGGCCCGATCCACCGGTGGGCGCGCCGGCGGCCGGCGTCGGGTTCGGCGCCCTGCTCACGGCAACCGGGGCTTTGCTCGTCTACTGGGCCACCATCGGCCGCGCCCTGGCGTCGCTGCGTCCCGTGCTGCTGTGGACGACCGTCCTGGGGGGCGGGGTCGCGCTGGTCGCGCAGGCGATGAGCTGGTCGGTGGTCGAGGCGGGACCCTCTGCCTGGCTCACCGCCGTCAGCTTCCTCTCGTCGGCGGCGCTGCTCGGCGGAAGCTGCACCGCGATGATCCTGGGCCACTGGTACCTCGTGCTGCCGTCGATGGACGTCTCCCTGCTGCAGCGGATCGTCAAGTTCCACATTGGTTCGACGGCCGTGCGGGTCGCGGTCGTCGGCGTGGTGATCGCGGTCGCGCTCGCCACTTGGCGGGCGCCGTCGGGGGCCGGCTTCGACCGCTACATGCTGTCGATCGAGGGGGTCTTCCTCTGGCAACGGGTGCTGTTCGGGCTGCTCGGGCCCGCCGTTCTCTCGTACCTGACGTGGGAGACGGCCAAGATCCGCTCGACGCAGTCGGCCACCGGCATCCTCTACGTCGACTTCTTCACCGTGATCGTGGGAGAAGTGCTGGCGAAGTACCTGCTCATCTCGCAACGGGTGCCGTTGTGAACCTGACCATCATCTGCCCGGCGTGCGCCGGACGCCTGCCGATCGCGGCGGCCGAGGCGCCCACCGCGATCCTGTGCGGGGCGTGTGACCGCGCCATCGCGCTCGCGGTGACCGACAAGGTCCGCGCCGGCGAGGAGGTCGACGCCTGTCCGGTGTGCGAGGGCAGCGAGGTCTATATCCGCAAGGACTTCGATCCGAAGCTCGGCCTGGCCGTGATCATCACCGGGGCGCTCGTCAGCGCCGGCTTCTACTGGTACGGGATGGACCTGGTTGCCTACGGCATCCTGGGCGGCGCGGCGCTGCTCGACCTCATCGTCTACGGCCGGCTGCGCGACCTGGAGGTCTGCTACCGCTGCCACACCGAGTTCCGGGGGGACCACCGCCGGACCGGGGACGTCTTCGATCTCCACACGGCGGATGTCCTGGAACTGGAGTGGGCGCGGCGGATGGGCAAGCGGTGAGCCGCGCGGGCTCCACTTGGAAACCGACCGATCAGAACAGCGTGACGTCGACCTCCTCGCCCTGCTCGACGGCGTCGACCCCCATCGGGATCTCGATGTAGCCGTCGGCCTGCGACATGCTGGTGATGTCGCCCGAGGCCTTGAACGCGCCGACCGCGGCGCCGTCGACCAGCCGCACCGAGTAGAACTGGTGGCGGCTGCTCACCGAGGAGATGCGTTGTGCCGTCGGCACGGTGATGGTCCGGGTCCGCAAGGGCGGCAGGTGGGCCATCCGGCGCAGCAGCGGGACGAGCAGCAGGTAGGCGTTCGACAGGCAGGAGGTCGGATAGCCCGGCATCCCGAGCACGGGCGTCGAGCCGATGTGGCCGAACGCGGTGGGCTTGCCCGGCTTGACCGCGATGCCGTGGAACGCCACGTCACCCTTCTGA
The DNA here is from genome assembly GCA_964291605.2 of Vicinamibacterales bacterium. Taxonomy (GTDB): domain Bacteria; phylum Acidobacteriota; class Vicinamibacteria; order Vicinamibacterales; family UBA8438; genus WTFV01. The sequence continues at coordinate 1,332,754 of OZ219745.1, forward strand.
TGGAGCACGTCGCGGGTCAGGTCGCGCTCGCCGACGGAGCTGCCGCCGGAGAACACGAGGACGTCCGTCCCGCGGGCGATGATGGCGTCGAGTGCGGCGCCGAGCGCCGCGAGCGAGTCGCCGGTGATCGGATGGGCGCTCGCGGTCCCGCCGTGCTCGGCGATGACCGCGCCGAGCGTGAAGCGGTTGATGTCGTAGATCTGGCCGGGCGCGAGCGGTTGTCCCGGCTCGACGATCTCGTCGCCGGTGGACACGATGCCAACGCGCGGCCGGTCGTACACCTCGACCTCGGCGATGCCGAGGGCGGCGATCGAGCCGACCCGGCTGGGGGTCAGCAGGTCGCCGGGCCGCAGCACGGTCTGGCCGGCCTCGATGTCGGCCCCCCGCCGGCCGATGTGCTGGCGCGCGTGCACCGAGGTGAAGATCTCGACCTCGTCGCGGCGGCGATCGGTCCGCTCCACCATGACCACGGCGTCGGCGCCGCCGGGCAGCGGCGCCCCGGTCGCGATCTGGATGCACTCGCCGCGGTCGATCCCGCGCGTTGCAACCTCGCCGGTATGGACCGTGCCGACGCAGCGCAGGTGGGCGGGGGCTTGCGGACTCGCCGCCGACGTGTCGGCCGCGACCACCGCGTAGCCGTCCATGGCGGCGCGATCGAACGGCGGCACGTCGCAGTCCGCGACGATGGCGGCGGCCAGCACCCGGCCGTTGGCCTCGGCCAGTCCGACGCGCACCGTGCGGTCGAGAGGCCTGGCCGCCTCCCCGACGATGCGCAGCGCCTCGTCTATCGGGATCGTCTCCCGGAAGGGCCGCATCTTCGTGCCGCGGCCGTCGCCGCTCACCGGCGCGCCTCGCGGACCATGTGGCCGAGCTCGGGGAGGATCAGCTTCGTCATCGCCAGCCGCACGGCGTTCTCCGAGCCGGGCAGGCTGATGACGATGGTGCCGCCGGCAAGCCCGGCGCAGGCGCGGCTCATCATCGCCGCCGGTCCGATCTCCTCGTAGCTCAGGGCCCGGAACAGCTCGCCGAAGCCGTCGATGCGTTTCTCCAGAAGGGTGGAGACGACCTCGTAGGTGCCGTCGCGCCGCGTGATGCCGGTGCCGCCGGTGGCGATCACGACGTCCACGTCCGGGGTCTCGATGCCGGCCTGCAGGGCGCCGCGGACCCGCTCCGGATCGTCCGGCACGATGGTCTTGCCGGCGACCTCGTGGTCCTGTTGCGACAGCAGCTCGACGATGGCGCCGCCGCCGCGGTCGGTCTCCTCGGTCCGCGTGTCGCTGACCGTGACGACGTAGCAGCGGGTGGTCCTGGGCGCCGCGGCGCGGTGGGCGACATGGCTCACGGAGGCGATTATAGCGACCGCCGGCTGTCGCGGAACCGGGCGCGCATTCGCCGCCGGTGGCCCCGCCTCCCGGTTTCCTCTCCGCGCGGAGTCCGCGCGGTCTGCGGCAAGAGCGGCCGGCCTCCTTGCCGCGGGCTGTAAGATCCACTGATGGGGGCTGATTCCGCGCGGTCGCGGTTCCCGGGCGTTGCGGCGGCAATCGCCGCCGTGGTCGTGGCACTCGTCGTGCTGGGCTTGGCGCATCTTCAGGCCCAGGACGTTCTCGACCCGGCCGCGCGTCGCTGGGTCGAGGAAACGCTGGCCCGGTTGAGCATCGACGAGAAGGTCGGACAGCTCGTCACACCCACGTTCCGCTCGATCTACACGAGCAGCGACAGCGCCATCTACGACGATCTCCGGGAGTTGGTGCGGGAGCACCACGTCGGCGGCGTGCACGTGTTCGGCGGGCGACGGGCGCGGCCGGACGTCCTCCTCAACCCGACGTATTCGCGAACGACGCTCGGCCATCCGCTGGCCGCGGCGTCGCTGCTCAACCGCCTGCAGGCGGCGGCGGAGATCCCGCTGCTGGTCACCGGTGATTTCGAGACGGGGGTCGGGTTCCGCATGGCCGGCGCCACCAACTTCCCGCGCGCGATGGCGTTCGGCGCCGCGGGCGATCCCCGCCTGGCCTTCGAAGCGGGCCGCATCACCGCGGTCGAGGCGCGGGCCATCGGCGTCCACGTGAACTTCGCCCCGGTGGTCGACGTCAACAACAACCCCCGCAACCCGGTGATCAACACGCGGTCGTTCGGCGAGGACCCGGCCACGGTCGGCCGGTTGGCCGCGGCCTACGTCGAGGGGCTGGCGGCGGGCGGCATGATCGCCGCCGTCAAGCACTTCCCGGGGCACGGCGATACGGACGTCGATTCGCACCTCGCGCTGCCGGTCATCCGCCACCCCCGCGAGCGGCTCGCGGCGGTCGAGCTCCCCCCGTTCCGGGCCGGTATCGCGGCCGGGGCGGGCGCGGTGATGACGGCGCACGTCGCGCTGCCGGCGCTCGACCCGGACCTGCGCACGCCGGCGACGTTCAGCGCGCCCATCGCCACCGCGCTGCTGCGGGACGATCTGGGTTTCGACGGCCTGGTCTTCACCGACTCGATGCGGATGCGCGCCATCACCCGCATGCTGCCGCCGGCCGTAGCGGCGGTGCGGGCGGTGGCCGCCGGGCACGACGTGGTCCTGCATTCGCCGGACGACCGGGCCGCCCTCGCCGGCGTCCGCGCGGCGGTGGCGGACGGCACGATCCGCAGCGGGCAACTCGACCGGTCGGTACGGCGCGTGCTGGAAGCCAAGGCGCGGCTCGGCCTGCACCGCGGCGCCCGCGTCGACATCGACACGCTGCCGGAGATCGTCGGCACGCGAGCGCATCGCGCGGTCGCCCGCGAGGTGAGCGAGCGATCCATCACCCTGATCAGGGACGCGGCCGGGGACTTACCGTTGCGTACGCCGCGCGACGGCAGCCTGCTCTACCTGTCGATCCTCGACTATCCCTCCGGCTGGGGCATCGGCGCGCCCAGCCGGTTCCTGATTCCCGAGCTTCGGGATCGCTGGCGTGATGTCACCGCGATCGAGCTCTCGGACCACACGCCGCCCGCCGATATCGAGTTCGTCCACGAGACCGGCTCGCGCTTCGACGCCGTGGTCGCCGGCATCTTCGTGCGCACCGCGTCGTTCAGCGGCCGCATGGACCTGGACGAGGATCTCGTCGCGTTCCTGCGGGACCTGGCGGAGGACACGGCGGAACGCGGCCAGCCGCTGGTCGTAGTCCTCTTCGGCAATCCGTACGTGGCGCGCTCGCTGCCCGAGCTGCCGTCGGTGCTACTGACCTACGACTACCGCGGGCTGTCCGAGACGACGGCGGTGAAGGCCATCGCCGGCGAGATTCCGATCCGGGGGCGGTTGCCGGTCACCCTCGACGAGGGCCTCCCGGCTGGACACGGGTTGACGCGGCCGGGCGTGTCCCGCCGCTGACGCGGTCGGCCGGTCACGGCTGGCGCGGTCCGGCGTCGTCCGGCGCCGCTGACGCGGTCAACCGGTCGCATTTGTCCGGTATAATTGCCGCTTCGGTCACTGCACGAACGCGCCCTTAGCTCAGCTGGATAGAGCGTCTGGCTACGAACCAGGAGGCCGCAGGTTCGAATCCTGCAGGGCGCGCCATTCTCGCCTCTCCGCTCCCCTCGAATCACCGCATAGCGCCTGAGTAGCGGCTGTTTCGCCACTCAGCAGGTTGCGCCGTTCCTCGCCGTTTTCCCTCGTTCTCCGACGTGTCGTGGTGCAATACCGCGTCCGACGGGGCCCTCTGGACTTCCACGCGCTCTCGAGCCCCGGAGCGAGGACCGCGGCGCGCAAGAACTACGCGCCGCCGCCCTCTGCACGCGGTGCGTGCGGGCCGGGCACTCCGAGCCGCAACGGCAGGCGGTACAGTAGGGGCCCATGGCGGACGATCCAGTTCGGGAAGTGGGAGACCCGCTGAAGGCGTCATCCCACGCACCGGAGTTGCCCGGCGCCGACTCGGAGCAGCGTCTCGTCGACCGGGTCCGGCGGGGGAGCGAGTCGGCCCTCGGAGCGCTGTTCACGCGCTACGCGTCGTGGCTGCGGCGGTGGGCGCAGGGGCGCCTGCCGGTGTGGGCGCGCGATGGTCTGGACACGAGCGACCTGGTGCAGGACGCGCTGCACGGAACGCTCGCGCGGATCTCCACCCTCCGGTCGGCGCACGCCGCGGCGCTGCGCAGCTACCTGCGGCGCGCCGTCGAGAACCGGATCGGCGACTACCAGCGGCGAGCGCTGTTCCGCCGGAACCAGGGCGGGCCGTCGAGCGAGCCGCCTCGTCTCTCCGACGAGGCGGCCCCGCAGTTGCAGCAGTTGCTCGACAAGCAGACCTGGAAGCGCTACCGGGATGGCCTCGATCGTCTGACACCGCGCCACCGACGCCTGGTCGTCGGCCGCGTCGAGTGCGGCTACAGCTTCCGGCAGCTCGCACTGATCGAGCGGTTGTCGACGCCGGACGCCGCGCGCATGGCCTTCCGGCGAGCGCTGAAGCGGCTGAGCGTCGTCATGCCGGATGGCTGACGGAGGTCCGCCGGCGGCCCGGGTTTCGTGGCCCGATTCTGCGCGCTGACGCCCCGGATCCGGCCGCTCGCCGAGGCCGCCGGCGAGCAAGCGGCGCACTTTCTTCCCCCCGACCGTTCGGTTTCCGCGTTCCGCCCGTCTTACACCTTGCCTGATGCACTTCGGTGACGAGAGCGAAGCGGCAAGCGCGGACCGATATGGAACGGAGCGAGGGGATGCCGCCTGGCCGCGAAGACAGCGACGATTTGGTCCTCGACGTGGCCGATGCGCTGTCGCTGAACCAGCGGGTCGAGTGGGAGCGGTGCGAGAAGCTGGTGACGCCGGCAAGTCGCCGCGCACTCGACAACCTGCGCGCCCTCGCCCGGCTCTTCTCTGGAGACGAGGCCGCGGCAGACGCGTCGACGGCGGACGACTCCGCAAGCCGCGCGAGCGCCTTCTGGGGCCGCGCCGCGCAGGCCCTCATCGCTGTCGCCGTGGTAGAGGTGGCCGCGACCTTGGTCGTGCTGCCGTGGGCGTGGGGCGACTACCATCGCGTGCACGGCGAACTGGCCGTCTACGAGGCGATCAAGCTGATCGCGCTCGCCGCGGCCGCTTTCCTGCTCCTGACCGCCGGGCGCCGTGAGCTGCGCACCTGGCTGCTTGGCGTCTACTGCCTTCTGAAGGCCACGCTCCCGCCGCTGCACATGCTGCCGGCGTTCTTCCTGGAGATTGCGCCGCCGGGGGAGTTCACGGCCTTTGTCCAGGCACTGCCTGCGTCGAGCCGGCTCTTTCTCTACTTGTACGTGCCCTCGTACCTGTTCGCACCGGCGTTCCTTTGGGCGTTCGCACGGGAGTGCCCGCGGGTCCATCGGCGGGCCGGGCTGGATGACCTGGCTCGCCGCATGGTGCCGGTCAGCGTGGCGATCGGTTTCGCGATATGGGTCGGCACGCCGGCGACGGTGCAGCTCGCGCAGGCGGGCTACGAGGTGCCGGTTTCCCTGTTGTTCGATGCATCGATAGCCACCCTCCACGTACTGGCACTGGCCGCGGTCGTGGTCGTCGCGCTGCGCGCGCACACGGCGCCGGCGACTGAGGTGCGGCGCGTCGCGGTGTTCGCCGCCGGGTTTCTGATGCACACGGGCGTGTCGGCGGCGTACGACGTCGCCGAGGTGTTCTCGCCGGGCCACTGGGTGGCCAACTACCAATGGTCGCCGACGGTCCTTCTGATACAGGTGATGCACTTCCCGGGCATGGTCGTGCTCTGGTACTCGGTGCTCGCTGCCCGCGTGCCGCACGTGCGCGAAGTGGTGCGCGCGTGCTACCGGCGGCTGCTGTCGCGTCCCGGCCTGCTCGCGGCGGCAGCCGGCGCGCCGGCCGTCTGCCTGGGGTGGCTGGCGTTGAGCCGTCCGGAGCGCACGGTGGGCGCGCTTGTGGCGGACCCGCTCGCGCAGTCGCTGTTCGCCGCGGCCGGCATTCTGCTGCTGTTGGCCCTTGGCCGCGAGCAGATCCTCCAGCGCCTCGATTCGTGGACCCATCCCGAGGCGATAGACCAGCGTCGAGCCCTGGCCGCGGCGTCGGCGGCCCTGGCGCAGGCCGGTAGCATCCGGACGGCCGCCCGGGTCGTGACCCGCGCGGTCAAGCGCGGCTGCGGCTCGCCCGCCGTACTTGCCGCCGTGGTCGATCCTGCGGTGGACGCCGCGGCCTTTCACGTGCCGGGCGCCGCCGTCAGGCCGCTGTCGCGGACGTCGGCCATCGCGCACATGCTCGAGTCGGTGGGCGGGACGCTGCGCGTCCATCTGGACGACGCGTCGTCGCTCTTCGCGCTGCTGCCGCGCGACGACGCGGCGTGGGTGATCGAGACCGCGGCCGATGCCATCGTACCGGTGCCGGGTCCGGGCGGCGAGCTGATCGGTGTGCTGGCGGTCGGGCGCCGCTTCGACGACCGCATCGTGCGGCCGGTGGACCTGCCGTTCCTCGAAGCGCTCGGTGCCGCGGCGGGGCTGGCGGTCGGGCGGCTGCGCCTGACGCATGCTGCAGTCAGCGCCACGCCGGAGGCCCCGCCGGCACTGGCGTGTGCGGGCTGCGGAACGGTGGCCGAGGCGGGCGACCCGCCCGGCTGCGGCTGCGGGTCCGCCTATGTCGAGACCGAGGTCCCGGCGCTTCTCGCCGGCAAGTTCCGGCTGCTGCGGCGCCTCGGCGCCGGCGGGATGGGGGCGGCCTATTTGGCGCGCGACCTGCGGCTCGAGCGCAACGTCGCGGTCAAGACCCCGACGGGGATGTCGGCCCTGGGCCTGACGGGACTCAAGCCGGAGGCGTGGGCGATGGCGAACCTGTCGCATCCGGCCATCGCGCAGGTCTACGGCATCGAGTCGTGGCGGGGCCGTGCGTTTCTCGTCGTCGAGTACCTGGCCGGGGGCACGCTCGCGGACCGGCTGCGGCGCGGTCCGGTCGCAGAGCGCGAGGCGACTTCGATTGCCGCCGCACTGGCCGCCGCGCTGGCGGCGCTCCACGAGGCCGGCTGCCTCCACGGCGACGTCAAGCCGAGCAACATCGGGTTCACGGAGTCCGGGTTCCCGAAGCTGCTCGACTTCGGCTTGGCGCGCGGAGCGGACGATGGCGGCGCCATCGCGGGCGGCACGCTGCGCTACGCGTCGCCGGAGGTCCTCTCCGGCCGCCCGGCCGACGAGGCCGACGACGTCTGGTCGTTGTGCGTCGTCCTGTACGAGATGGCCACGGGCGAGCATCCGTTCGCCGGCGGCGGGGTCGACGAGGTGACGCGGCGCATCCGGCGGCGGCGCCTCGGCCGCCGCGGCGGGTCGGTCGAGTGCCGGCCGACGTTGCCGGCCACTGCCTTCGCCGCGTCGATGCTGGCGGCCTCGAGGCGGGCCCGGCCGGCGACGGCGGCGGCGTTCGCGAAGGCGCTTCGCGCTGTCGTCGGTGACGGCGCGTAGTTTTCTTCGCCCGACCGTTCGGTTTCCGCCACTCATCCGTCAATGACATCAATCAAGGCTGAGTTGTGAGCCTGAACAGGCCGCGCCGGAAGACCTGACGAGGATCTGCCGGCGCGACGACGCTGGCGGAGTATGCGGCGGGGTGCGGCGGACAGGAGGGGTCGAATGTCCGAAGGCGGCACCGCTGAGCGCGAGACGTGCCTTGTACGAGATGCATCATGGTTCATGAAGGGTTGCAGGAACGGGTGCGCGACCGCGAGCACCCGGCTCCGTTGGTGTCGCCGTCCTGGTACGGCGCCGAGGATCGGCGGCCGACGCGGCTCGAGGTCGTTCGCCATCGCACTTCGCCCCGACGTGCGGCGGCCATCGCGGCCCTGACGCTCGTTGCAACATCCGTAGCACCTGTCCGCGCGCAGACCAGGTACTACGTTCTCTTCCCCGACAACCACCAACCCGCTGCCGCGCAGAACGTGGTCACGTTTTCCGGGGGCTCCCCTTCCTCCTCCTACTCGGTCAGGATGGCGCAAACGGGCGATACCCCGTCCTCCCCCGCGGACTCGCTTCTGAACGTCGAGTTCTTCCAGGGCAACCAGAGGATCCGGGTCACGCCGCAGGCCGTTACTCCGACCGCTTTCGCCGCGGTATACGACGACGACGGGGCGGTCGGCACTGACACGGAGGTCGATGCGGGGGTCTACGAGGGCGCCAGCACCACTGCCTCGCTACTGTTCATCGTCAGCGTCAGGTATGACGCGTCGGCCCGGTTCACGGACGGGCAGCTCATCGGCGACCAGCGTTGGGGCACGCCGCGGATCGAGGTCTACGAGGGCGCCACCGCAGACCCGGCCCTGGCCTTCGCCTGGGTGGCTCACGGCGCCGGCACGCGCACCTGGAGTACCGGCGATCCCGGCACGGCCTATCGCTGCAAAGTAGGTGGTGAGGACGTGACGTTCGCCACCTGGCCTGCCTCTCCCGGCGAGGACAGCGCCCTCTTCACGGTGACCCCGGCGACGACGTCCGGCAGTTCCGGGAGCGGCATTGTGTCCTTCAATGCCGCGCCGGACTACGAGACCCCGACCGACAGCGGCGGCGACAACCTCTACAAGGTCCGGGTAGGCAACGGGCACAGCCTCAACGACATTTTCGGGGAGGGATTACGGACCGGCTGCACCGGTTCGGGCCTGGACCTGGAGATCCTGGTGAAGGATGCGGGTCCACCGGCGCCGGTGCGTATGCTCACGGGAGACCTCGACAGCAACGCGATGACCATCTCCGTTACGTGGACTCCCCCCGCCGGCTTCCTGGACGGGAGCGACAGCAACGTGGTTGTTCCTTTCGATGCCGCACGCAGGTCGGGCAGCGGAAACCCCGGCACGGCGGTAGCCGGCTACGACTACGAGTACCGGCTGGAGGGCAGCTCTACGTGGACGCAGGAAACAACCACCTCGACCAGCTTCGAAATCCCCGGGGTGGGCGCCGACGACGCCTACAGGGTACGGGTTCGAGCGCGCAACGCAGAAGGCGCGGGCGCCTTCACGACGATTGACGTGCCGCGGCTTCTCGAGCCGGAGACTCCCGAGCCGGAGACTCCCAAGCCGTCGAACCAGCGGCCCAGCGTGTCGGCGTCATGCGACCCGTGCACGGTGGTCCCGGGCGGCGAGGTGCGACTGACCGCCACGGCGTCCGATCCCGACGGCGACGACCTCACGTACGCGTGGAGCGCAGCGGAGGGCGTCTTCCGCGGGGGGACCGACGCGGCGACGGCACGCTGGACGGCGCCGGAGGCGACCGGCCCGGTCCGGTTCCGCGTGCGCGTCTCCGACGGGCACGGCGGCTCGGCGTCGGCGACGGTGACGGTGACCGTAGAAGTCACGAACCAACCGCCGGAATTCGAGTCGACCCGGTACGCGTTCGAGCTGCGGGAGAACATCGACGGCAGCCGGCGGCCGGTCGACCTCGGCACGGTGGCGGCGCCGGACCCCGATGGCGACGAGGTGACCTACGAGCTGGCGGTGGGCGACCGGTCGCGCTTCACCGTCGGGGCGCGGGACGGCATCGTGCGCTATGTCGGCCCGGGTGAGGACTTCGAGTCGAAACCCAACCTGTACAAGCTGTCGGTACACGCCCGCGACCCGCATCGCGCGGCGGTGAAGGTGCGCGTGACGGTAACGGTCGTCAACGTCAACGAGGCGCCCGAGCCGGAAGACGACGATGCGGCCACCGACGAGGACGTGGTGGTCACGGTCGACGTGCTGGCGAACGACACCGACCCGGACGGGGACCGCCTGCGGGTCGAATCGGTGTCGGCCCCGGCGCACGGGACGACGTCGGTCGCGGGCGGCGGGGTGCGGTATACGCCCGAGCTGAACTACCACGGCAAGGACCGCTTCACCTACGTCGTCTCGGACGGGAACGGGGAGACGGCCGAGGCGGCGGTGGAGGTGACCGTGCTGCCGGTCAACGATGCCCCGGAGGCGGTCGGGGCGATCCCGGACCAGGCGCTCGACGAGGGCGGTGGCGAGACGACGGTGGAGCTGACGCCGTTCTTCGACGACGTCGACGGGGACGCGCTGGCGTACCGCGCGTCGTCGTCGGACCCGTCGGTGGCGATGGCGGCGGTCTCGGGGGCGGTGCTGACGCTGGCGCCGGTGGAGTACGGGTCGGCGACGGTGACGGTGACGGCAGAGGACGAAGGTGGATTGTCGGCGACGCAGGCATTCGTGGTGGGGGTGAGCGACCGGCTCGTACGCGGGGTGGTGTCGGAGACGCTGGCGGGCATGGCGCGTTCGCACCTGGCGAGCGCGCGGATGACGCTGGGCCGGCGGGTGACCGCGGGCCGCACGGAAGCGCCGCGGCGCTGCTTTTCTTCGAGTTCGGCGGCGACGATGTGTTCGAGCAGTACGGTGGCGGCGCTGACGGTGTTGGGGCGTCGGGTGCCGCTGGGGCAGGCGGCGGCGCGCACGGCCGCCGAGCAACTGGTGTCGGGCTGGCTGTCGTCATGGGCAACCCCGCGCGGGGGCCTCGCGGGAGCGCCCGCGCACGGTGCGGGTGCGGCCGCCGGGTTCAGCGAGCCGGCGATGGGGCCGGTGTCGATGAGCGGGATGCCGGCGGCGACCGGCCCGGGCGGCATGGCGGGTGTTGGACGTGGAAGCTCCGGAAGTCTAGGCGGCCTCGGGAGCCTGGGCGGCTTCGGAGGCGGACGGGACCCGTTGCGCGGGTCGGAGTTCCTGCTGGCGCTGGGCGGGCGTCAGGATGCCGCCGAAGGGAGCGACCCGGCGGGTCGCTGGCAGATGTGGGGCCAGGGCGACATCCAGGCGTTCGAGGGAGCGCCATCGACGGCCACCGGCTACGAGGGCGAGCTGCAGACCGGCTACGTAGGTATGGACAGGTGGCTGACGGAGCGGTGGCTCGTGCGGTGGAAGACTGATCCGTCACGCGGCGGCGGTCACGATGGGTAGCGGCGGCGCGCAGCCGCGGCCACGGCAATTGGCGCGCGGGCGGGTCGCGCGGATCGCTGGCGACGACGCTGACGGCCGTGCATCCGTACGCGCAGTGGTCCGACGAGACGACGTCGGTGTGGGCGGCGGCGGGCGGCGGCTGGGGCGAGGTGGAGAACGTGCGCCGAAGCCGCCGCACGGGTACAAGTGGTCTGGGCCTGCGCCTGGGCCTGGTCGAGCTGCGGCGGCGCCTGGGAGCGGCGGGCGGCGGCGTCGAGTTCGGCGTGCGGGGCGACGCGGCGTGGGCACGGCTGCGAACCGGCGCCGGCAGCGAGAGCATCGACGGTCTGACGGCGCAGGTCAACCAACTGCGGGTCGGGGCCGAGGCGTCGCGGCCGGTCCGCCTGGGCGCGGTCTCGCTGGCCCCGTTCGGCGAAGCGCACGTGCGGCGTGACGGCGGGGCCGGCCAGACGGGCGAGGGCATCGAGGTGGTCGGCGGGCTGCGGGCGGCTGCCGGGAGGGTGCGCGTCGATGCGCAGGGCCGGATGTTGGCGGTGCACTCGGCGGCGGGCTACTCCGAGCGCGGTCTCGGGTTGACGCTCAGTGTGGGAAACCAGGACCAGGAGGGCCTCTTGCTGTCGGTGTCGCCGCGCTGGGGCAATCGGGCTTCCGGCGGCGGTCCGCTGTGGCAGGACCAGCTCTACCGTCGCCACCTGCCCAAGGCGGCGCACGTCGAGTGGGAGCTGGACGCGCGTGGCGGCTACGGCATGCGGCTGCCGAGCGGTCGGCTGCTGACCTGGTTCGGCTCGCTCAGCCACTCGCCCTTCGGCCGCCGCTTCGAGGCCGGCGGCCGGCTCGGCGTGTTCGATTGACGCTGGCCGCAGGATGCAGTTGACTCGGCTATACCCCTCTCCGGTGACGTGGTGCCTGCTGTCGCAATGGGGAGGCGTTGCGATGTCGTCCGTCCGGTAGACGGCAGGGCTCGCGGGAATGCCGACAGACAACGAGACGGTCGGAAGGCGGGTACAGGCGCGGGCGGGACCTGTTCCAGTTCGTCGAAGGCGGGTACAACACGCTGCGCCGCCACTCTGCCTTGGGGAAGTGCCCGGCGGCGAGGGTCACCGCGTGAAGACGGACAGGGCGGCGTTGACGTGGGCCAGGATGCGGAACGAGTAGTTGTAGTGCCGCTCGATGCGATGCAGCCGCAACGAGCCGGCGAGCATGACGCCATCGGCTTCGTAGAAAGCCTTCGACACCCCCAGCTCCCCGTAGTCCCGGGTCGCACGGAACACCGAGCCGTCCTGCCGCCGCGAGCCGTAGTTGGGGTCGCCCTCCTCCTTCAGCCACAGGCAGGCGCGCCAGACGATCAAGTGTCCGCGCCAGCCGCGCCTGGTCGCCGCGGCGCGCAGGAAGATGCCGTGGCCGTGGTCGGTCGACGCCGGCGCGGCCCGGTTCGGGACGTGCTTGGACCACATCGCGTAGGCCTCGATGGATGCGGCGTCGAAGAAGTCGATGCGCGGCTCGAACACCAGCCCCGGTCCCCCGGCGATGCTGTCGTTCACCGGTCCGGCATCGAAGAGTTGCCCGCCCTCGTGCACGATGTGGAACTGGTAGCCGAGCGCGACCGGCGGCCCGGCGCCGATCTCCAGGCGGCCCCGCACGCCGGCATCGAACCGCTCGCGGTGCTCCTCGGTGTTGAGCCGCTGCCAGTTGATCCAGGTGTCCTGCGTGAGGCGGTCCGACGCCACCTGCCACTGAATGCCGCCCTCGTGGGGACGCGTGAACGACAGCGTCTCGACCTGCAGCGGCGGCAGCAGCCCGTGCGGTCCCCCGAGGTCGGGGGCCGCCGTGAAGTTGTTCGGCACGGTGTCGAGGGTGCCGAAGACGAAACGCGACGCGCCGGTCTCGACGGCCAGGCTGATGACCGGCCGCCACTGCTCGGCGAAGCGGGCGGAGCCGTACCGGTGGTTCAGGAACAGCCCGCCGCGAAGCGTCGCGCGATCCGTCAGCTCGATGTCGACGCCCAGGGTGCCGGCTGCCCCCAGCAGGGTCTCGCCGTCCCGGAAGGGGTTGAAGAACTCGGTGTTGTCGCCGTAGATGGTGAGGTCGGCCAGCAGCGTCGTCTGCTGCTGCGCCGCCGCCGGCAATGCGAGGGCCAGGAGCAGCATGGCCACGACACCGGCCACGAACGGCGCACGATCGGAACGACGCGGCATGAGCGGCCGGATTATAACGCCGCGCTTCGCCGCAGGACGGGGCGACGGCCCGGCACCCGGCAGACGGCCGCCCGGTGCTGGTACCATTACAGACGCCATCATGCCGCCGACCAACGCCGCCGCCCCGCCGTCCCCCCGCGTCGTCGGCAAGTTCCTCCAGGTGGGGGCGGAGCGCTTCCTGGTCAAGGGCGTGGCCTACGGCACGTTCGCGCCCGACGCGGACGGCTACCAGTTCCCGCCGCTGCCGCGCGTCGCCGCGGACTTCGCGCTCATGGCCCAGTCCGGCATCAATACGGTCCGGACCTACACGGTGCCGCGGACGGACTTCCTGGACGCGGCGGGAGAACAGGGTCTGCGCGTGGCGGCGGGCGTGCCCTGGGCGCAGCACGTCGCGTTTCTCGACGGTCGGAAGCTCGCCCGCGCCGTTCGGAGGGACATCGTCCGGGAAGTGCGCCGGCTCGCCGGCCATCCGGCGACCCTGCTGGTGGCCGTCGGCAACGAGATCCCGTCCGGCGTGGTGCGTTGGCACGGCGCCTCGCGCATCGAACGGTTCCTGCGGGATATCTACGACGACGTGAAGCAGGCTGCTCCCGACGTGCTGCTCACCTATGTCAACTACCCGCCGACGGACTACCTGGATCTACCGTTCTTCGACGTCTGCGCGTTCAACGTGTACCTGCATCGCGGTGATGATCTGCGCGCCTACGTCGCGCACCTGCAGGTCGTCGCCGGGAACCGGCCGCTGCTGCTGGCCGAGGGGGGTGCCGACAGCCTCCGCGAGGGGGAAGAGGGGCAGGCCGACCTCACCGCGACGCAGCTTCGAATCGCGTTCGAGGAGGGCGCCTGCGGCGCGGTCGTCTTCTCGTGGACCGACGACTGGTGGCGGGGAGGGCACGCGGTCGACGACTGGCGCTTCGGGCTGACCGACGACCGGCGCCGGCCCAAACCGGTCCTTGCCGATGTCGCGCTGGCGTTCGCGGGCGCGGGATTCCCGCCCGGCCTGCGCCGGGAGTGGCCGCGGGTCTCGGTGCTGATCTGCGCCCGCAACGCCGCCGACACCCTCGACGAGTGCCTGCGCTCGGTCGTTGAGCTCGACTACCCGGACTACGAGGTCATCGTCGTCAACGACGGCTCGACCGACGCTACCGGGGAGATCGCGCGGCGGTACCCGGACGTCACGGTCCTGGACACGCCCCACGGCGGCCTGAGCGCGGCGCGCAACGCGGCGCTCCATCGCGCCAGCGGCGCCATCGTCGCCTATACCGACGCGGACGTGTGCGTCGACCCGGCGTGGCTGATCTACCTGGTGCAACCGTTCCTGCGGTCGGACGTCGCCGGCGCGGGCGGCCCCAACGTGGTGCCGGAAGACGATCCGTGGATGGCGCAATGTGTCGCGCGGTCGCCCGGCGCCCCGACCCACGTACTGCTCGACGATCGGTCCGCGGAACACGTGCCGGGCTGCAACATGGCCTTCAGCCGCGACGCGCTGCTGGCCATCGGCGGGTTCGATCCGACCTACCACGCGGCGGGCGACGACGTTGACGTCTGCTGGAGGCTGCAGGCGCGCGGGCAGTCGATCGGGTTCGCCCCGTCGGCGCTCGTCTGGCACCGCCATCGACGCACTGCCCGGGGCTACTGGCGCCAGCAGGTCGGCTACGGAGAGGCCGAGACGCAGTTGATGGACAACCACCCGGAACGCTTCCTCAACGGCCACGCCGTCTGGAAGGGGCGCATCTACAGCTCGTTGCCCTTCGTGCGGGCCATCTCCCGCGTCCGCGTCAACGCAGGGGTGTGGGGCACGGCCGCGTTCCCCTCCGTCTACAGCGCGCACATTCCCTCCATGACGTATGTGCCCCACCTGATGGAGTGGCAGCTCGGATCCGTCCTGCTCGTGTGCGCCGCCGTCGGGAGCGCCTGGTTCGGGCACGTCGCGTTGGCCGTCGTGGCGGGGTTGGGCGGCATCGCCGGGTTGGCGACCACCGCCGCCAAGTGCATCGGCTACGGCCGGCGCACGGACGTGCGAGGGCTCGCTGCCGTCGGTCCGTTCGGTCCCAGGGGGAGTCGATTCCTATACCGGGCAACGATCGCGTGGCTGCACCTGTTGCAGCCGATCGCCCGCGGTTGGGGCCGTTTGCGGGGCAAGCTCTGGCCTCCCGACATCGGCGCCCGGCCCGCCGGGCGCCCGACCGGTGGCCGAGGCCTCGACGAGAGGCTCGAGATCGTCCGTGCCGTCCGCTTGCTGTGTCGCGGGCAGGACAAGGTGGAGCTCTGGAGCGAGCGCTGGGTCGACCGCGCCGACCTGCTGACGCGCATCACGCGCGGCCTGCAGGCACGAGCCGTCGGACGCGCCATCGACGCGCACGACACCTGGCAACAGGAACGCGACCTGGCGGTGGCCACCGGCCGGTGGGGATGGCTCGATGTGCGGACGTTGCTGGAGGAGCACGAGGAGGGGCGTTGTCTCTTCCGCGTCGGCGTCCGTCACCGGCTGGCTCCCTTCGGCGCCCTGGTGGGGATGCTGACCGGGGCGGGGCTCGCGGCGAGCCTGCTGCTCGGCGCCGGCCTGACCTCGGTGCTGTTCCTCGGCAGCGGCCTGACCGCCGCGGTCGCCATGTGCCGCCGGATCGCACAGGTCGATGCCGGCGTGCGCGCGGTGGTCGAGGAGGTGGCCGGCCGACGCGGCCTGCTGATGATGCAAGGCAAGGACCTGGCCGCCCGGGTGCCCGCGGCGGGATCCGAATCGACCCGTCCGTTCGTGCGGCGCCCGCCGGTGGTCGGCGGTGCGGAGCCGGGCGCGGGTGCGGAGCCGGTCGTCGGTGCGGAAGCCGAGCGGGCCGAAGTCTTCGACCTGCAGCCGTCCGGGGAGCGCTGAAGCCGCCCGACAACGACTGCCGGCCAGGTCATCCGCGCCGGGCGTACTGACGGCGATAGTACGCGCGGTAGGCCTCGCTGCCCTCCTTGATCGGTCGCCACCACCCCTCGTTCTTCGCGTACCAGGCGACGGTTGCGCCCAGGCCGGTCTCGAACGCGGTCAGCGGCTTCCAGCCGAGCGCACGGAGCTTCGCGGTGTCCAGGCAGTAGCGGCGGTCGTGTCCCGGCCGGTCCGCCACCGGCTCGATGAGTGACGCGGGCCGGTCGAGCAGGTTCAGGATGCGGTGCGTCAGGTCGAGGTTCGTCACCTCGTTGCCCCCGCCGATGTTGTACGTCTCACCGGCTTGCCCGCGCTCGATCAGCAGGTCGAGCGCCCGGCAGTGGTCGTCGACGTGCAGCCAGTCGCGGACGTTGAGGCCGTCGCCGTACAGCGGCAGCGGGCGGTTGTCGATGGCGTTCGTGATGAACAGCGGGATCACCTTCTCGGGGTACTGCCGGGGGCCGTAGTTGTTCGAGGCGCGCGTAATCACCACGGGCACCCGGTAGCTCGCCCAGTAGCTGTAAGCGAGACGGTCCGCGCCCGCCTTGCTGGCTGCGTACGGATTGCGCGGCCGCAACTCGTCGGTTTCCCGGCTGGCCCCCTCCGGGACGCTGCCGTAGACCTCGTCGGTCGAGATCTGCACGAAGCAGCGGAGACGCGGAGCCTCCCGGGCCGCGTCCAGGAGCACGAACGTGCCGTGCACGTCGGTGCGGATGAACTCCCCCGCGCTCAGCAGGGAACGATCCACGTGGGTCTCGGCCGCGAAATGCACGACGATGTCAGCGTCCTGCACGAGGGGTGAGGCGACGGCCGGGTCCGCGACATCGCCGTGGACGAACCGATGCCGCGGGTTTCCGTCGAGATCCTGCAGGTTCTCGCGCCGGCCCGCGTAGGTCAGCTTGTCCAACGTCGTCACGCGCCAGTCGGGGTGCGCGTCGAGGGCGTAGTGAACGAAGTTGCTGCCGATGAAGCCGGCCCCGCCCGTGACGAGCACCTCAACCATCCTGTCGCGTCCAATCGTAGGGCAGGGTGCCGTGCGGCTCCAGGCGGTACTCGTCCGGATCGTCGTAGCGGTACGACTCGGTCGGCACGTTCACGACGACCGACGGCTCCTGGCTGATGCACTTCCAGCCGTGGTAGACGAGACTGGGGATCTGCACCAGCGTCGGGTTGAGGTTGCCGAGGAAGAACTCGTTGATGCGTCCGCGGGTGGGCGAGTCCTCCCGCGTGTCGACGAGCACCAGCTTGATCATTCCGGCGACGCAGGCAAAGTGGTCGATCTGTCGCCGGTGGTAGTGCCACGCCTTGACCACGCCGGGATAGGTGGCCGACACGTACACCTGCCCGAACTTCCGGAAGATCTCGTCGTCCGTGCGCAGGATCTCCATCAACCAACCGCGCTCGTCCGGGATCAGCCGTAGCGGCTTCGTCCGCACGCCGTCAATCGGTTCCCGATCGACGGCCGCATACTTGGCGGGGTCGGTCACGAATCGTTCCTTTCCGTCCGGGCGCATCGCATCAGCGAAGGCTGACCTCCGAGCGGTCCCCCAGCATGAACCGAAGCGCCGCCGGTTTGCCGGAGCGGCGGACGATGGTGACGTCACGGCCGATGAGGCTGTCGGTGATGCGCTCGGTCAGACCGGCAATCCGGCTGCCTTCCATTACGATGCTGTGCTCGATCTCGGATCCGCTGATCTCGACGCCGCGCATGATCGCCGTAAACGGTCCGATGTAGGCATCCCGGATGCGGGCGTCGTGTCCGATGATGGCCGGACCGCGGACCACGGACCCCGAGATGATCGCGCCCGGTTCGATTGTCACCTTGCCCTCTACACGCGAGTCGCCATCCACCGTGCCGTCGATTCGCGGCGGCAAAGTCTCCAGGATCAACCGGTTGGCCTCCAGCATGTCCTCCAGCCGCCCGGTGTCCTTCCACCACCCGTCGACGATGTGCCGGCGGACCTGCAGGCCGCGGTCGATCAGATCCTGTATCGCGTCCGTGATTTCCAGCTCGTTCCGAAAGCTCGGCCCGATCCGCCGGGCCGATTCGAAGATCGCGCTGCCGAACATGTACACGCCGACCAGCGCCAGGTTGCTGCGCGGGGTCTTGGGCTTCTCGATCAGCCGGACCACGCGGTCCCCGTCGGTCTCGGCCACGCCGTACTGCTCCGGGTGGGCCACCGGCGTCAGCAGGATCTGGGCCGCCGGCCGCGTCGCTGCGAACTCCTCGACGAACGGGACGATGCCCTTTGCCAGCAGGTTGTCGCCGAGGTACATCACGAACGGGTCGTTCCCGATGAACGGCTCGGCGATCAGCACCGCGTGCGCCAGCCCGCGCGGCGCGTCCTGCGGGATGTAGGTGACCGTGACGCCCCACTGCGAGCCGTCGCCCACCGCCGCCTCGATCTCGGCGTGGGTGTCACCCACCACGATGCCGATCCGGCGGATCCCGGCCGAGGCCAGCGTCTCGATGCCGTAGAACAGCACCGGCTTGTTCGCCACCGGGACGAGCTGCTTGGCGCTCGTGAACGTGAGCGGCCGCAGGCGTGTGCCCTTGCCGCCGCTGAGGATGAGCCCCTTCATCGTGGACGATAATCATAACGGGCAGTGTCGCCGAGGCCCGAATCCGGGCGATTCGATGGAAGAGCACGAGGCGTACATGCGCGCGGCGCTGGCGGAAGCCGAAAAGGCGGCGGCCGCCGCCGAGGTGCCGGTGGGGGCCGTCGTGGTGGCCCTCGACACGGGACGCATCATCGGCCGCGGCTTCAATCACTCGATCGGCGGGGTCGACCCGACCGCGCACGCGGAGGTCGCGGCCCTGCGCGACGCGGCCCGCCGCACCGGCAACTACCGGCTCACCGGCGCCACCCTCTACGTCACGGTCGAACCGTGCCTGATGTGTACCGGAGCGCTGGTGCATGCGCGCATCGGCACGCTGGTCTACGGCGCCCCGGAACCGAAGGCCGGCGCCGTGCGCTCGGCGATGCGCGCGCTCGAGCATCCGGCCCTGAACCACCGTGTGGACGTGGTGGCCGGCGTGCTGGAGGCAGACTGCCGCGTGCTGATGCAAGCATTTTTCGGAGCGCGGCGGCGTACGCCGGACGTGCGGTCCGGCTGACGAGGACCGGATGGCTCAGGAATCGTGCCCGGAGCCGCGTGCGCGGCGGAGTGAGTGCCCGAGGTCGCATCGTCTCCGCCGCGGTATTGGGCAAGCCGAAGTTGGTTGGATTTCTGGCAAGCCGAAGCTGGTTGGACTGGGGAGGAGAACAGCCGGGATTCGTGCCCGGAGCGGCGCGGGCGGCGGAGTGCCCGAGAGCGCAACCTCTCCGCACCGATTTGGATTGCCAAATCGGTTGGCGGAGAGGGTGGGATTCGAACCCACGTGCCGGTTTCCCGACAAGACGCTTTCGAGGCGCCCCCGTTACGACCACTTCGGTACCTCTCCGTGCCTCTATTGTACGCGCAACCCGCCGCGACGGGCAGGTGAGGCAAGGCCCAAGGGCAACGCGAGCCGCAGCGCTGCACCCCCGGTACAAAGCCGGTCGCGCAAGTCCGTTCAGAACTCCCGGCGCCGCGAGCACATAATGACGTGCATCGCCCGGACGTCCTTCGGCTTCGCGAAGCACGCGGTATAGGCGGAATTGTAGGGCTGCAGCATGAACCCGCCCTGTACTGTGTGCACGAGGCGGACCGCGCACTCACGGGTCGCAAGCTCGACGTACACCTCATCACCGTCGTGTACCCGCAGGCCGGGACACACGATTGCGATCATGTTCGGCCGGTGCGCCGGAAGCATCGAGTCACCGCGAATCTTGACTCCGTAAGCGTACGGATCCTGGAGGGAACGGGGGCGCGCAATCCGATGCACTATGGCGGCGATCGCCCCGCTACCGTCGTGTTCGCCCCTCGGAAACGCATCGCCCTCTGCGATCACCGGAATCTCAGCCGAGTCGATACGTGAATCGACCGGCAGCGCCGCGCCGAACGTTGCTTCCCGCACGCGGTCGTAGTCGGGATCCACTCCCGAGAGCAGGTGGTCCACCGAGCAGCGAAGCCCCTTTGCGATCTTGACCAGGGTCAAGGTCTCGAGGACGGCGTAGCGGTCGTTCTCCCAGTCCGACACCTGGGGCTGGGGGACGCCGAGCAGGTCGGCCAGCGCCTTCTGCGTCTGGAGTCCCGCCTCCCACCGCAACCGCTTGATGTTCTGACCGAGGGACACAGCCAAAGATTACCGCAGACGCCCGTCCACGTTCAGAAACGTACAGACGCGGCGTCAAAGACTCTGGTGCTCTCGAAAATCGTCTTTACACGTTGCGCTCAACACCATATAGTCAGAGCGCGATGCTCACCAAACAGCAACTCGCCATGCTCCGCACTGAGCCCGGCACCAACCGAGTGGCGAGAGCAATCGAGCTGGCGGGCGTCACGCAGGTTACCGTCGCGGATGCGCTGGGCCTGCCGCAGCCGTACGTCAGCGACGTCGCACGGCGACGCTACAAGACCATTACTGTCGAGAACGCCAGGAAGTTCGCAAGATTTTTCGGGTGCTCCATCGAGGACCTTTTCCCGTCCGACGACAAGGCCGAATCGTGACACGTGCCGGCATCCTGCCGAGCTCCCCCGGTTCGCCGCCGACCGGTTCGGCTCCCCGCTGACCGCGAGTTACGGCACGCCGCTACGCACCGCAGCGTTGCCCTCCGCGCCGTCGTTCACCGCCGGTGCTCAGGGAGTCCTCGAATCCCTGCGCCGTCTGGGCGGCGGGTCGCCACGCGGGCGCGGAGTGTTTTCGTTGAATCGAATATCGTGCAAAAACTATGCGTGCACGCATTAAGTAGTTTATTTTGTTGATGTAAGTTCTGACACGTGAGCACGATCTGGTATAGCCTTGTCAGCGTGTCGCTCGGAGAGAACATCAAGCGGTTGCGGTGGGCGTCGGGACTTCCGACGCAAAAGGCATTCGCCGACCGGCTGGGCGTCCCGCAGCCGCGGGTGTCGGACTGGGAGAACGACCGCTACGACGTCCTTGAAACCACGACCCTTGTCCGGATCGCCAAGGGGCTGCGCTGTTCCATCGATGACCTGCTGGTCGGCCTCGATCCCGACTACGACCGAATCCGGCGGACAGGCCGCGCGCCCGTCGTCGGGCCTGCCGGCATCCATTCTCCGGTCGACGCCCGCGCCGACATTCCGGTCGTAGTCGAGGGCGATGCCATGCCCGAGGTCATTACGCAGGGTGGCCGGACGGCGGAGCGTTCCGGCATCGTGCAGTGGGTGCCGCGCCCCAGAGACCTGGCCGACCCGAACGCCTACGGAATTCGAATTCGCGGCGACTCGATGATTCCCGCGCATCGACCGAAAACCATCGCGATCATGGCACCGGCTCGTCGAGTGCAGGACGGCGATGAGGTCTATGTCCAGCTCGGGTCCGGTGAGCGTCTGATTCGGCAGGTCCGGACAATCCGGGGCGGATGCTTGCTGCAGTCGTACAATCACGCGTACCAGCCGCTCCTCTTGCACCGGAAAGACATCCGGGCGATGGATGTCGTCGTGTCGTCGCGCCTCCCGGTATTCTGACGGCCCGTCGACTGCGGCTGCGGCAGTGTCCTCCGTCCAGGCCGGCTGGACCAGTCTCGCCGCTCGAACGCAGCGGGGCTTTGCGCCTCGGACTGGTTGGGCCGCCAAATCCGTCGCAAGGCTCCGCGTTTGGCCCCCACCGCCCCAGGAGCTTGCGACTCAGAACTGACGCCGTTGCGTTCTCCGGCGCAGGCTCCTAGACTGTCACTGCATCGGATCCCCGATGGACGCGGAGAGATGTCCGAGGGGTTGAAGGAGCACGCTTGGAAAGCGTGTGTAGGGGTAATCCTCCTACCGTGGGTTCGAATCCCACTCTCTCCGCCACTCTATACGCGTAAACTGCTGCAAATGAAGCACTACTAGGCGGGCCGGCTCTTTGAGGTCCACGCGTTCGGCCGCCGTTACACGGTGCTGGCCAGCCCCGAGACCAACCTGTTCGTCTCCCGCCAGGGGCGCGGCGAACCTGCGCTCGCAGGAGTTCCGGGCCGGGTTCAACACCCAACTCCGCGTTCCCCGGATCACGCTCGACGACCTCCAGGTGGGGCCGGCGGTTGGCGAGGGCGTACTGGACGCTCGCCCCGCACTCTATCCGTGCCCTCCTGGGCGATGTGATCGATAGGACCCCGACCTGCACCACGTGGACGCGCGTTCGCGCCCTGTCTGGCGTTCTGTCCGGACGAACTGTCCTGGTATATCCTATAACCTATCTATGGCGAGTCCCGGTTCGATGGGCGTTCGACCTGTCCCGTACACGATCCGCCTGCAGAAGCATGGCCGCTACGTCACAATCCACCGGGCGTGGTGCGGCTACATCCGGCGGGAAGAGCACCGCGACAGCATGGATCACGACACGTTGCGTGAGGCGCTGTTGCACGCCAAGGCGCTCGGTAAGCCGCTGCGCTTGTGCCAGGCGCTGGGTTGCTTCAGAGGGATCCGGACCGAGGAAGAGCTGCTGGCGGTTGGCGAGAGTGTCGAGCCGTAGAGCTGACGCCGGGTCGGGCGGCCCACGTGATCGTCCACTCGCCGACAGTGTGATCTGCCCGGCGCGCTTCGCGAATCCCCATCAGGTGCGGGAGCTTCTTCTGCACGCGGCGGTCCCGGCATGCTTCCCGCGCTACGAGTACTTGACGTTCGGGCCGCAGAACGCCGAGCTCGTGAAGATCGACCGGTGAACAGGAGAGCACCGGCACCGCTTCATCGTCCCGGACCCGATGCCCTGTCCGGCGAATCCGGACAGGCATGCCGTTGTTCTCGGTAGATCGGATCGGGACCTCGGATCCACTGTACTGAAACCCGTCAGTCCAGAACGCCGAGCGTCTGCGCCGCGCGCACGGCTTCCTCGCGGCGGTTGACGCCCGTCTTGCGGTAGATGTTCATCAGATGGAAGCGGACGCCGGGGCGCGAGATCCCGAGACGACCGGCGATCTCCATGTTCTGCCGCCCCTCGCGAACCTCCGCCAGCACCTGCAGCTCCCGCGGCGAGAAGAGCGGGGCGGTCGGTTCCGTTCCGTCCAGATGCTCGCGCATCGCCTCGGCCGCGTCGCGCGTCTCCCGATCGAGATCCGTCGCGAGCAGTCTGCGCAGCACCACCGAGCTGACCTCGCGTTGGCGCACCAGGGGCCGGACATAGTCCGCTTCCCGCGCCAGCCGCAGGAACTCGACCAGCAGCGAGAGCGCGCGTTCAGCGTCTCCCGCTCGTTCGGCGACGGCCATCGAGAGTGTCAACCCTCGGAACAGCGTGCGCGCCATGCCACGCTCGGACGCGGCGGTGCACAGGGTAGTCGCCATCTCGTCTGCGGCGGCGAAATCGCCCTGTGCAGCCAGCAGCCGGACGCGGGCGCAGGCCATCGACTCCATCGTCCGCCACGGCTGGCCGTCGAGATCGACCAGCTCGGCCGCCTCGTGCGGCAGCCCCTGATCGCGCCACGCCTCGGCCGCCTGCTCGGTGCGCCCGAGGTCTACCAGGTAGTGGACCAGCAGCCCCGAGACGCAGCGGGACAACGGCACGGAGCGCATCGCCCGTACGTCCTCGAGTGACTGCGTCAGCAGCGGGATGACCGCTTCGCCGCCGTGCTGCTCGAACGTCAGCTCGGCGGCGACCGCCACCGCAACCGCGTCGATATCCGTCCAGATGGCGCGGAGCCCCGCCAGGCTCTCCAGCGTTCGCCGCTCGACCGCCTGCTTGCGGTTGCGTTCGATGTCGAGCTCGATGGCGGCGGCGTCGACGCATACCGCCAGGCATGGGTCGGAGGCGAAGTCCTGGTCCGTCATCCGCCGGGCGCGCGTGTAGCGGGCGGCGGCCTCGCGGACGCGACCCTCGGCCATCGCGGCCATGCCCAGGTAGATGTCGAGGATCAGGTTGCCGTACCGCCGCTCGTCGCCGAGGTTGGCCTGCGCCAGCGCGGCGTGCCGCCGGCATTCGTCGAAGCGGGCGCGCACGTAGCAAGCGCCGCACAGCACCATGTGTCGTGCGCCGAGACGCAGTCGCCCGCGCTCGTCGCCGGCCGCGAAGCCCGCCGCCGGCAGCAGCTTGTCGATCTCCTCGTGCAGGTCAGGATGAGAGCCGCCGGCCAGCGCGAGCCGCGCGAAGGCCCGGTCGATGGCCAGTGCCTCGTCGTCGCCGCCCTCCCGGTCGCTGGTGAAGCCCTCGGTCGAACGGCCGACCGACTCGTAGAGCGACTCCGCCTCGTCCACCTTCTGGGCCATGCGAAGCGCGACGCTGCGCAGCAGCATGAGCCGCGGGTGCGACGCGGTGATCTCCGGCGTCAGGAACTCGTTCGCCGAGACGAGGCCCGGCACGCCCTGCCGCAGCCATATCTCGAACACGCCGGAACCCTCGACCAGATCGCCCACGAGCCGCGCGTCGCCCGCCGACTGGGCATGGCGCCACGCCGAAACGAGTTGCCCGCGGCGGGCCAGCGCCCCGGCGATGCCGGCGTGCAGGGACCGCTTGCGAGCCGGATCCTCGACTGCCAGCAGGTTGGCGCAGTAGTCCCTGACCAGGGGATGCATGCGCCGCACGGCGCCGTCCCGACCGATCGGGGCCAGCAGGCCTTCCAGCGCCGACAACGCGGCGAACCGCGCGCGCACGTCGCCCGCATCGAGGACCTCGTCCACCAGGTCCGGATCGATCCAGTCGAAGACCGCCAGCTCGCAGACGAGCGTGCGGTCCGTTCGGGACAGGCCACGCAGCAGCCGGAGCCGGACGAAATCCGCGGTGAGACGCGCAGTCTCCGGCCGGAGTTGCCCCATCTCGGTCTCTTGCCGGTTCCGATAGATCGTCAGCGCGACCGGCCAGCCGGCAGTCTGTTCCTCGACCGCGTCGAGTTGACGTCGGGACAGCTTCCTGCCGGCGAAGAATCGGGCGATCTCCGTTCTCGAAAAGCGCAGCTCGCCGGCGCCGACGACGACGCCCGAACCGTCGAAGACCTGCATGGCCAGGTCCAGGCCCGGGTTCGAACGGAACGCGAGTGCGAAGTGCAGATTGCCGGGACCGTGCTCCACCAGCCGCTGCAGCAGCTCCAGGGTCTCGCTCGGCAGTCGGTCCACCTCGTCGAGCACGAGCAGGCACGGCGCAGCGTGCCGACCGACGGCGCGTGCCAGCGTCCCGATCTGGTAGGCCGAGGGTGACGACGGCCAGGCGTCGTCGCCGTCCAGCTCGGAGAGGTCGAGCCCGGCGCACTCGAACGCGTAGGCGAGGTAGGTGCCGAACACGCCCGGCGCGTCGTCCTCGCCAAGCGAGGTCCAGGCGACCATGCGTCCCTGGTCCCGCATCCTGCGGCTCAGTTCCGCGAGGACGGTGGTCTTGCCGAAACCGGCCGGCGCCTGCAGCAAGGCGAAGCGCCGCTCGGTGGCTTCCTCGAGGCGCTGAACCAGCGCGTCGCGCGGCACATGGCCGACACCCGGCTCCGGCGCGGTTACCTTCGCCTGCAGGAGCCACGACGGAACGACATTGGACGGCACGCTCGACAGACCTTCCGACCCGGGACGGGATCCGGCGCCGCTCTCGACCCGCCGGAGTGCGCCGGTACAAGACGATGGAATACGAACGGGCTCCATTATTCGCCGGTTCGGAACACGAGCGCAACAAGCGGGCCGTCTTGATCGGGTCGGGCGGCGCGGCGTACACTGGGGCGTCCGCGCGTGGTGACGGGTCGCACCGCGGCCCGGAACCTGTGCAATTTCAGCCTACGAACCGCGTCAGGGCCGGAAGGCAGCAGCGCTAAGTAGTCACTGACATGTGCCGCAGGCCCTTCCGGGTCGCGGTGGGGCCCGTGCCCGCGTCGAACGGGCTGTCGCCCCGGGGCGGCGCCTCGCCGCTCTCGGTGCTGCGCGGGGTTTCGCCACGGACTGCCAGGCGACGGATGGCCTACCAGGTTCTCGCACGCAAGTACCGGCCGCAACGGTTCGATGACGTCGTCGGCCAGCAGGCGGCGACGAAGACGCTGCGCAACGCCCTGGCCCGCGGGCGGCTCGCGCAGGCCTTCGTGTTCGCAGGGCCCCGAGGCGTCGGCAAGACCACGACCGCCCGGATTCTGGCGCGTGCCCTGAATTGCGCCGGCGGGCCCACGCCGGACCCCTGCGGGGCGTGCGACCCGTGCGTCGAGATCGCCGAGGGGCGCGACATCGACGTGCTGGAGATCGACGCCGCCACCCACACGCAGGTGGAGAACATTCGTGAGGTAATCATCGCCGGGCTGGCGATGACGCCCGTCCGGAACCGGTACAAGGTCTACATCATCGACGAGGTGCACCAGCTCTCCAGCCATTCCTTCAACGCGTTGCTCAAGTCGATCGAGGAGCCGCCGCCGCACGTCATGTTCATGATGGCGACGACGCAGCTCGAGAAGATCCCGGAGACTATTCTGTCGCGTTCGCAGGTCTACGAACTGCGGACCATCGGGCGGCAACAGATAGCCGATCAGTTGCGGACAATTGCGGATGCCGAGGCCATCACCGTCGACGACGCGGCGCTCGGCCTCGTTGCCCGCGCCGCCGACGGCAGCATGCGCGACGCCCAGAGTGCTTTCGATCAGGTGATCGCCTTTGGCGGCGAGCGGATCGGGGTCGAGGACGTCTCGACCGTGCTCGGCCTGATCGGCCGCGATCCGGTGCTCGACGCGGTCGCCGCGGTCGCCGATGAGGACGCACCCGCGGTGTTCGGTCTTGTGGGGCGGTTCGTCGAGGCAGGCTACGACCTGCGGCTCGTCTGCCGCGAGCTGTCGCGTGCCGTACGCGATCTGCTGGTCCTGTCGATAGACCCGTCGCGGGCCGAGGATCCGGAGATCGCCGGCGAAGGCGAGCGGGAGCGGCTGGTCCAGCTCGCACAACGGTTCTCCAGAGAGGATCTGATGCGGGCGTTCGACACCGTGGCGCGTGCCGAGGCCGAGATCAGGAGCGCGGCGCAGCCGCGCTACCACCTCGAGATGGCGCTGCTTCGCTGGATGCACCTGCGGAGGCTGGTGCCGCTGGTCGATTTGCTGCAGGGGCGCGGCGTGTCGGCCCGCACCCCGGGGGCGCCGGTTTCCCCGCCCGGGGAATCGCCGCGCAAGTCGAGGCCGCACCCGGCGGCCGCGCCGACGCCGACCGGTCGGCAGCCCGCGCGAAGCGACCCCGTGCCCTCCCCGCGCGGGTCGGGGACCGCGCCGGCCGAGCGCCCGCGATCGGTCCCGGCGGCAGAAGGCGCCTCGACGGGCAGCGAGACGGACGGGCCGGCGGTCGGCGGGGCGACTTCCGGCCCTCCGCCGGCGGGTGCGGCGGCGCCGGACCCCACCGACGCGCTGCTGGCGGAGATCAAGCGGGCCAGCAAGGTCTTTCACGGCATGGTCGTGGCGCCCGCGACGCGGATCGAGCTGTCGGGCGACCGCCTGGTCTTCACGTTCCCGGCGGACCGGCGGACGGCGGCGGCGCAACTGAAGAAGAAGCGGGAGTGGGTCGAGGGACTGGTGTCGCAGGTCGCCGGGCGACGGCTGACGGTGGAAGCGGTGCAGGAGCGGGAGGCGCAGCAACCGTCGGAAGCGCCCGTGCCGGGCGACTCCAGGGCCGGTGGCGCCGGCGACGGGGCGGTGGCCGCCGTGCCCGGTCGTTCGACGGGCGATGGTGCCGAGGGGCAGGAGCCGGCGGCCGGACTGCGCGAGCGCGCGCTCGGCGATTCCATGGTGAGAGCGGTGCTGGATCTGTTTCCGGCGGAAATCACCGACATCGAGAGCATCCGATGAACATCCAACAAATGATGAAGCAGGCGCAGGAGATGCAGGAACGCCTGCAGCGCGAGCTGGCCGCTACCGAGGTCGAAGCGACGGCGGGCGGCGGCATGGTGACCGTCGTCATGAACGGCGTCAAGCAGGTCCGCGCCATCACGATCGATCCGGAGGTCGTGTCTCGCGACGACGTCGAGATGCTGCAGGATCTGATTGTCGCGGCGGTCAATGACGCGCAGCGCAAGGTGGACGAGGAGGTCGCGGGCAGGATGGGCGGCATGATGGGCGGCCTCCGGATTCCGGGACTCGGGGGATGACCGAGCTGGGACCCCTGCAGGCGCTGGTGGAGCAGCTCCAGCGCCTGCCGGGCATCGGCGCCAAGGGCGCCCAGCGCCTCGCGTTCCATCTTCTGCGGCAGCCGCGGGACGATGTGGAGGCGCTGGTCGAGGCCATCCGCGACGTCAAGGAGCAGATCACCTATTGCTCGATCTGCCACAACATCACGGACGCGGATCCCTGCTACTACTGCACGCACGACGGCCGTGACCGCCGCGTCATCTGCGTGGTGGAGGATCCCCACAACGTCACCGCGGTCGAACGCACGAAGGAATTCAACGGCGCCTACCACGTGTTGATGGGGGCGCTGTCGCCGTTGCAGGGGATTGGCCCCGACGACCTGCGCATCAAGAGCCTGGTCGAGCGTGTCGGCAGCGGCGAGGTGACCGAGGTCATCCTGGCGACGAATCCCAACGTCGAGGGAGAGGCGACCGCGATCTACCTGGCGAAGCTGCTGAAGCCGCTCGGCGTGCGCGTCACCCGGATCGCGATGGGACTGCCGGTTGGCAGCGACATCGAGTATGCCGACGACGTGACCATTCACAAGGCGATGGAGGGTCGCCGCGAGCTGTAGGCGCCCGGGCGTGAAGGTTCAGCCGCGGCCGTCTTCGTCGGGCGCGGCCAGGCTCTCCAGCACGCGCGCGGTTGCTTGCGCGCGGGTCTCCTCGCGTGCGGGTCCGAGGTCGCCACGCAGGCGAGCGAGGCCGTCCGCATCGTCCACGTCGTACCACGCCGGGATCCGCTCGACCGAAAACCCCGTCCGTGCTGCCGCGCGTACGGTGTCGTCGAATGCCGTCGACGTTCCCCAGCGGATGTCCGTGAAGAGATCCGGAACCGCGCCGCCCGGCTCCGGCGCCGTCAACCCGATCAGGTAGTAGCCGCCGTCGGCGGCGGGTCCGAGCGTTACCGTCGCCGACTTCAGCCGCGCCAGCGCCTCGGCGACGTGCGCGGCGGGCAGCGTCGGCAGATCCGAGCCGATGACTACCACCTTGGCGAACCCGGCCGCGAACAGGTCCTCGAACAGGTTGCGTTCCCGTGCGCCCAGGTCGTCGCCGCGTTGCGCGAGCAGGTCGACCTCGTCGATGCCGAGCGGGATGAATCCGTCCGTACCGCCCCCGGGCGCGTACGCGACCCGCACCGCGACGTCCGGCAGCGTACGGCACGTGGCCACCGTGTCCGCCAGGAACGCCGCGTAGAGCCGACGCCGGTCCGACTCCGCGGGGACAGCCTGCTGCAGCCGGCTCTTGGGCGCCCGGGCCCCGTCGGGCGCCCGGGCCATGATCGCCACCACCGATGGCCCCCGTGTCTCGGTCGCGACCGCGGCCGCGGAGAACCCGCGCCTTGCCAGGAGCGCTATGCCCACGGTCGTCCAGAGCAACATGCGTGCCGTGCGGGTGGTTGCGAGCGCGACCCCGGTCGTCTCGCCGAACCCGAGCAGTGCGGCAACCCAGGCCGTGCCGGCCTGATCGACCCCGATCCGTAGCGGGACCACCTTGAAGACCACGTTGACGATGCGGTTCGCAGCCTCGAAGACGAAGGCCTCCACCAGCGTCGGTGTCCTTCCGGATATGGCCGCGAGCACGACGAAGACCTCTGTGACCGCCAGCACGTGGAACGACATCTCGAGCGCCGCCACGGGGAGTGCACGCGACCAGGTTCGCGGGTAGTCCCGGTGGATGCGGGTCTCGGCGTCACGGACACGAGCCGACGCCCGGGTCAGAAAAGCTGTCGTTCCGATCAGCCGCGCGAGCCGGCGGACCGCTCCGCTCGCGAGCCGGACCCGACGCCAGATCAGCCAGTGCGTACTCCCGACCAGCAAGACCAGAGTGGACAGCGGCAGCCCGACGATGAGCCACTCCGACGCCGGCCGCTGGACCACCAGGACGGACGCCACGGCGCCGGCGCCGATCACGACGACCATCGACAGGGTATAGAAGAGGGTCTCGACCGCCAGGGCCGGAACCGTCGCATCCAGCGGTGCGCGCCGCCGCAGGTACAGCACCTTGACCGGTTCGCCCGCGACGACGCTAAGGGGCGTGAGGTTGGCGACGGCATCGCCGGAGACGAAGGCCGCCAGCAGGTCGTGCAGGCGCAGGCCGTGTCCCGGCGGAAGGCACGACAGCCAGGCCAGTGACCGCGCCGCGAAGCGGAGGCCCGACAACACCAGGACCAGAGCGAACGTCCAGCCGAGCTGCCGTATCCTGCCGATGACCTCCGCGACGCCGGCCTCGTGCAGGTAGTACCCGAAGAGCGCCAGCCCGCCGATGGTGGCGAGGAGGCCGATCGCTCCGGGTCGCCGGCCGGATCTGGCGGAACGCATGTGCATGGGGTACGGAGAACGCCGGGGACAGACCGCCGGCTCGCTGCCATAATCGACGGGCAATGGAGTCGGTTTCCCTCCAGTTTCCCGTCGCCGTCATTCTACTAGGCGGCGGACTGGTGGCCGGCTTCGCCGGGTACCCGCTGCTGAGACCGCTCCTGGCGCTCTATGGGTTCATCGGCGGCGTCATCCTCACCCCGACGTTTGCCGATCAGCTCGACGGGTGGTGGTTCATCGCGGCGACGCTCGCGGGCGGCGTGGCGGGTGCGGCGCTCGCCCTCGCGGTGTACCTTGCCACCGTGGCGCTCCTCGGGGCGGGGGTGGCGGCGTTCCTCGTGCATCTCGCCGTCGACGGCGACCCCGCGGTCTGGCTCCTGGTCGCCGCGTGCGTGCTAGGCGCCCTGCTGTCGCTGATCGTCCGGCGCTACGTCGTGATTCTCGCCACCGCGTTCGCCGGCGGCTGGACGACTCTCGTCGGAGGGCTGGCGCTGTCCCGGGACCGGGCCGCGATGGCCGCCACCGCCGGCGACGTCTCCGGATTGTTTCCGCTGGTTCCGCTCGAGGGGCACGAGGCGTTCGCGTCAGGGTGGTTGGTTCTCGGTTTGCTCGGATCGATAGTGCAGCTCCTGGCGTCGAGGGAGGTACGCGGGGACGACTGACTGCGCCGGCAACCACCGCACCGAAGATGGTATGATCGATGGTCTTGCGTGTTCCTCAGTAGCTCAATTGGCAGAGCATCCGGCTGTTAACCGGAGGGTTGCTGGTTCGAGTCCAGCCTGAGGAGCCATTTCCCCTGGCGGGGAAACGTCTCCCCAGCCTGTCGCTCGGTTGTTGCGCCTTCGGCTGCAAGATTCGAGTCCAGCCTGAGGAGCCATTTCCTCCCCCCGGGGACGAGCGTCTCCCGAAACTGTCCTCGATTGTTGCGCCTTCGCCTTCCAGAATGCTCAGCCAGCAGCAGTTGACGACGCTCAGGTCCGAACGGGGCGTCAACCGCGTGGCGAGAGCGATGGCGCTGGCGGGCGTCACGCAGGTAACCGTCGCACAGTCGACCGGCTTGGCGCAGCCGTACATCAGCGATGTCGCTCGTGGCCGCTATCGGACGATTACCGTCGACAACGCGAGGAAGTTCGCTCGGTTCTTCGGTTGCAGCATCGAGGATCTGTTTCCGCCTTCGGATCGCTGAGCGGTTCCCGACCAGGGCTGTCGCCGGTTGCGAGTTTCCGGAGAGACATGGGCGCGCGATGGGAGTAGGATGGGGGCGATGGCTATGACTCTCAGGGTGTGCCGGCATAGCGCAGCGCGGCGCTGCGCGCCCAACGGGATCTGCCGCCTCGTCGCCCTGGCCGGCGTGCTCTCCGCGTGGGGGCTCTGCGCCGCGCCGGTCGAGGCGCAATCGCGGCTCTACGTCCAGGCCTTCGAGCGGGGGACGGGCGCGATAGTGACCGATCTCGAGATCCCGGAACTGGTCGTCCGCGAGGACGGCGTCGTCCTGCCCGTCGTCGACGTGCGGCCGGCGAATCTGCCCACCAAGCTGGTGGTTCTGGTGGACAACAGCCGTATCGCGGGGCGCGCGTTCGATCGGATCACGGAGGGGCTCCGCAGCTTCTTCGAGCGCCTGCCCAACCAGGAGGTGTCGCTGCTCGCCCTGTCGCCGCGGCCCCGGTGGCTTGTGCAGGGGGCCATCGAGCTGGAGGAGATCGAGGCCGGGCTGCGCCGGATGGAGTTCGGAAACCGGTCGATACGGCTGGTCGACGGCCTGGAGGAAGCCAGCCGCTGGATCGCCGAGGACAGCGGTCCGCACCGGCCGGTGATCGTGATCGTCTCGTCATCCGCGCGCGACCGGAGCGATGATCTGACCGAGACGTTCCTGGATACCGCCCAGCGATTGCTGCGCCAGGGCGTGACCGCGCATACGCTGCTGATGTTGACGCCGAACCCGGCCTCGCTGCAGCGGCGCGTGTCGGTGGCCGAGGCGATCGGGCGTGACCTGGAGAACTTCACCGGCGGTTCGCAGGCGACCATCTTTCTCGGCTCGCGCCTGGAGGAGCCGCTCGGCGACATCGCAAGCCGCATCGCGGCGCGGAGCCGGGAGCTGTCGAGACAGCACATCGTGCGCTTCGAACGTCCCGAGGACAATCCGCCCGGCAGGATTCAGGTCGACGTGCTCCGGCTGGGGCTCCGCTACATCGTGTCGGCGAACGGCAAGCTGGCGGGATCCGGCGACGGCCGAGGCCCCGATCTCCGAAGCCCGGTCGCAGCTCGATGAAGCGGCCTGTGCGCGAAGGCCGATGAACTGGTCTCTCGTCTATAGCCAGGATCTGGCCGCTGCGACGATCACGGAAGGCCAGGAAGAATAGCGTCGGCCGTGCGGCGCGCGCGCCTTCGTTCACTCTCCCGTCACGGCGTCTCGGCAGCCAGTGCCTCGAGCCGTTGCGCCTCGGCGTAATGGCGTTGCGCGCCGGCCGCGTCGCCCAGCTCCTCCAGCGCGATCCCCAGGTTCCGATGCGCGCGGGCGCCGGCCGGGTCGAGTCGAACCGCTTCCCGAAACGCCTCCGCCGCGTCCGCCATGCCGCCCGCCGAGGCGAGGGCGATGCCCAGATTGTTGTGCGCCTCGGCGTCCTCCGGCCAGGCCTGCACGGCGAACCGGAACTGCTCGGCCGCTTCCGCGTACAGGTTCGCCGCCAACAGGGTGTTGCCGTAGTTGAAGCGCAGGTCGCCGGTGTCCGCATCGATCGCGACGGCCTGCCGATAGTGTTCGATGGCGCGTTGCGGGTCCCCGCTCGCGGCGAGCGCGCTGCCGAGATTGCTGTGCGCCTGCGCGTAGCTCTCGTCCAGGGCCAGGGCCGTCTCGTAGAGCCCGATGGCCCGCGGCAGGTCCCCCCGCTCCCGATAGGCGGTGGCCAGGTTGTTGTACGACGCGGCGCGCATATGGTCCTTCGACAGCAGCGGCCAGTTGGCTCCCACGGCGCAGACGAGGGCCACCGCAGCGACGAGGGGAGCTTGCGCGAGGGCCGCGCTGCGCCGCGCGACCTGCACCAGGCGGTCGCCGCCCGCGGCAGCGAACAGGACGAGGAACGGCGCCAGGGGATAGCGGTAGCGCGCGAAGACGTAGAACGCGATGACGCTGGCCGCGTACAGCCCCAACATCAGGTACAGAGGCATCAGCCGCCGCCGTTGCGGCCAGGTGACCGCCACGCCGAGCGCGGCCAATGGGACGACGACGCCGAAGTGGGTGAGCCACCCGGTGGCGGCGAGCGGGGCGGAGTGTTCCGCGTGGGCGTACTGGCTCTCGGTGTCGATGACCTCGACGGCGTTGAAGGTGAGCGCCGTCTTGCGGCCCAGCAGGGCCAGCCAGCGCCCCGGCGCCGCCGCGATGTCGTCGAGAGTCCGTCCGACCCAATAGCGCGAGACGCCGGCCGGCGTCAGATCGCGACCCGTCGCCGCTTGGGCCAGCGCCGTCGCGTCGTCCCGCTCGAACGCTGCGTCGCCCCGCCCGTAGCGCAGTGGGCGGTACGCGCCGTCGGCATCCAGGTTGTTGCCGATGTAGAAGTTCGGCCCGAACTGCGACGTGGTCAGGTGCCACTCGCCGCCGACGACGCCGTTGCGCAGGGCCACGGGCGCCAGTACCACGGCGAGGCCGGCGGCCGCCAGCGCCGCCTGACGCAGCCAGTCGCGCCGCTCGCGCCGTTCCAGCCAGAGCCAGATCCCCAGCGCGGCCACCAGAATCAGGGCGTTCTCGCGGGTCAGGCAGAGCGCGCCGAGCAGGGCGCCGATGCCGATCCAGCGCCGTGGGGGAGGCTTTGCGCCCAGGGTGGTGCTCAGCAGCCAGAGCAGTCCCGTCAGCAGGAAGACGTCGATCACCGACTTCTGCAGGGTCGCGTCGACGAAGATCGCCGGTGCATAAAGGGCCAACGCCGCTCCGGCCGCAATGCCCACCTGTGGCGAGAAGAACCTGCCGCCGGCCGCCGCCAGCAGGACGGCGGAGCCGGCGCCGAGCAGTGCCTGGCAGATCCGGACGACGACGACGTCCGACCCGAGCACTGCGTACACCACGCCGAGAAGGTAGGGATAGAGCGGCGCCTGGTAGAAGACCTCCGAGCCGAGCCAGTCGCCGGCCGCGAGCTCTCTCGCCCAGCGATCGTAGCCGGCCGAGTCGCCCAGCAGCAGATCGGCGAACGGGGAGGCGCCGAGCTGCCACACGTGCACGAGGCGGACGACGAGCGCCGTGGCGAAGATGGCGGCCAGCGCCGTCGCCCCGACGGCCGGCTGTGCGCCCTTCGCAGAACGGCGGCCGGCGGTTCCGCCCTTCACCGCACCGCGACCGCCGCGCTCCTGGCGCGCCTTGCGCCGCTGGGTTGCACGTCGTCCCAAGTTTCCTGCCCCGGTAACTATAGCGACAACGTGCGTTCCTTCGGTGCGATCTCTGCCGGCGCCTCGTGCTCCGTTTGTGGCAGACTCGCCGTGAGAGCGTAGCGCCATGCCCGCCGTTCGACCTCTCCTCGTCACCTCGTTCGCGACGTGCGCCATCCTGTCGGTCGCCCTCGCTGCCGCGCTGCCGGTCGCGTGCACGGTCCGGCCGGGGAGCGGCGGCGCGCCTCCCCGCGAGGATCCGGACGCCGGGCAGAGCGGGGTGGCGTACGTCGACGAAGCGGCCTGCGCAGGCTGCCACGCCCCCGAGCACGAGGCGTGGTCCGGATCGCACCACGACCTGGCGATGCAGGAAGCCACCGCCGACACCGTGCTGGGCGACTTCGACGGAGCGACGTTCACCCACTTCGGCGTGACCTCCCGTTTCTTTTTCCGCGACGGACGTTTCTTCGTCAACACGGAGGGCCCGGACGGGCGCCTCGCGGACTTCGAGCTCAGCCTACACGTTCGGCGTCGAGCCGCTGCAGCAGTACCTGGCGCCGTTTCCCGGCGGCCGCCTCCAGAGCCTGACCATCGCCTGGGACACGGAGCGGGGCCGGTGGTTCCACCTGTATCCGGACCAGGAGATTCCGCCGGACGATCCGCTGCACTGGACCGGTCGCTACCAGCGCTGGAACTTGATGTGCGCGGAGTGCCACTCGACACACCTGCGACCCAACTACGATGTCCCGACGGACACGTACCGGACCACGTGGGCCACGATCGACGTCGGCTGCCAGGCCTGTCACGGTCCCGGCGCGGCGCACGTGGAGTGGGCTCGCACCGCGCCTGAGGACAGGGCGGCGGCGCCCGCCGCCGGCCTCCTCGCCGACTTCTCGTCCGGCGGTCCGGAAGCCGAGCTGCGGGCCTGCGCCGGCTGCCACTCGCGGCGGCAGCGCCTCTCCGCGGTCGACGGCCACGGGCGTCCGTTTCTCGACGACTTCCTGCCGGCGACCCTCGACGAGGGGCTGTACTACCCGGATGGTCAGATTCGGGACGAAGTCTACGTGTGGGGATCGTTCGTCCAGAGTCGGATGCACGCGGCGGGGGTGCGCTGCTCGGACTGCCACGATCCGCACCGGCTCCGGCTGCGCGCCGACGGTGACGCGGTCTGCCTGCAGTGCCATCGGGAGACACGGGTCGAGAGGTTTCCGTCGCTGACGCCCGGCCGCTACGACACGGCGGATCATCATTTTCACCCGCCGGACTCGGCCGGCGCGCGATGCGTGAGCTGCCATATGCCGGCAAGAATCTACATGCAGGTCGACCCGCGCCGGGATCACGGCTTCCGCATTCCGCGCCCCGATCTGTCCGTCTCGCTGGGCACGCCGAATGCCTGCACCGGGTGCCACGAGGAGCGGACGGACGAGTGGGCGGCGGACCGTTTCTCGGAATGGTGGGAGACGTCGCCGGAGCCGCACTACGCCGCCGCGCTCGCGGGCGCTCGCGCGGGGACGAGGGAGGCGGAGAGGTTGCTGCTGGAGGTGGCGGACGGTGATGCGCTGCCGGCCATCGTGCGCGCCACCGCGCTCGAGGCGTTGCGCGCCCATGGTTCGGAGGCGCTGCGGGCCATGGTGGCCGCGGTCGCCGACCGGGACCCGCTCGTGCGCGCGTCCGCGGCGGGCGGGCTCGACCGGCTGCCGCCGGGTCGGCGCGCGGCCGTGCTGGCGCCGATGCTCGAGGATCCCGTCCGGGCCGTGCGCATCGAGGCCGCCCGCTCGCTCGCCGGCGTGCCCCGCACCGCGCTGACCGAAGCGCAACGTGCGGCCCTCGAGGCGGCGCGGATGGAGCTCGTGGACGCGCAGATGGCCGCGGCGGACCAGCCCGCCGCGCACCTGAGCCTGGGCGTCCTCCACGCCCGCGAAGATCGCCCGGGGGAAGCAGAGGCCGCCTACCGGACCGCGATCCGGCTCGACCCCTACTTTCTGCCGGCGCGGTTCAACCTGGCCACTCTGCTCAACCGGCAGGGTCGCAACTCCGAAGCCGAGACAGTCCTGCGCGCCGGCATCGACCGCGTGCCCGACGACGGCGAGCTGCACTATTCGCTGGGCCTTCTGCTCGCCGAGGAGCAGCGTCTCGAGGAGGCGGCGGAGAGTCTCGGGCAGGCGGCGGCGCTGATCCCGGACCGCGTGCGGGTCGCCTACAACCACGGGCTGGCGCTCGAGACCCTCGGCCGGCTGGCCGCGGCGGAGGATGCGTTCCTGGAGGCGAACCGGCGCGGCGCGCAGGACCCCGACGTGCTGCTCGCCCTGGCCCGCATCCTCCTGCGGCAGGGAGAGCTGGACCGGGCGCAGGAGTATGCCCGGCAACTGATCGCGGTCGATCCCGGTTCGCCCGCCGCGCAGCGCCTGGCCAACGAGATCCAGCTCCGCCGTTTGCGCTCCCGATAGCCCGTCCGTCGGTGAAACCCGCTCCGCTTGAATTCAGCGGGGCTCTCGCCACGGCTGCCAGGGCGTCGCGACCTCGACTCGTTCCTGGCCGGCTGCACGCCCGGCCGTCGTCAACCTCGCGGCTCATCCGCCGTGCGCGGCTTTTTTCAGCAGCGTCCGGGCTGCCGAGGTGGCTTCTTCCAGGGTCGTGATGTCCCCGTCGAGCTGGCGTTCGTAGACCTGCTTCAGGATGGATCCGACGGCAGGCCCGGGCGGAACGCCGAGGGCCAGAAGATGCCGGCCCATGAAGATCGGCGCCGGGGGAGCGTGCTGGACGCCGAGCGACTGCGCGCGCTTCAGGAACCAGTCCATCGCCGAGCAGTCGAAGTCCCCGGTGCGTCCCCGGCAGTCGGCCTCGGCGAGGCGGGCCAGCAGCTCGAGGTCCACCTTTCGGGCCAGCCGCCGGAATGCGCCGTCGCCCACCTTGTGGGCGGCATGCCACATCCCCGGCTTCAGGTGATGCGCCACCATGCCGAGCACCTGGCCCCGGACGTCGTAGCCGTCCAAGGTGTGGATGTTCAGCCGGTCGAGAAACGCGGTGGACGGCGGCACTCCCATTTCCTCGTGGTTCAGCGAGCGGATACGGCCGTCCATGAAGGCAGTGGTCGCCGGTTTGCCGAAGTCGTGGCAGACGGCGCCCAGCATGACCGCGATCCGCTGCGGTCGCGGCAGGTGCTCGAGCCGGCCGCGAGCCTCGTCGATGACGAGCAGGGTGTGGGTCCAGACATCTCCCTCCGGATGCCACTCCGGCTCCTGCGGGCAGTCGACCAGCGCCGCCAGCTCCGGAAAGAGCTGCTCGACGACCCCGATGTCGCGCGCAAGGGCGAAGCCGAGCGACGGCCGTCTCGCCAGCAGGAGCAGCTTCTCCACCTCGCCCCACACCCGTTCGGCGGGCAGGTCGTCGAGCGCGATCGTGCGGCAGACCGCCCGCGTCGGCTCGTCGACCTCGAACTCCAGGCGCGCCGCGAGCTGGACCGCGCGCAGCACCCGCAGGCTGTCGTCGCCGAACGTGGCAGGGTCGACCATGCGCAGGCGCTTGTCGCGCAGATCGTCACACCCCCCGTGCGGGTCTAGGTACTCCTCCCGCAGCGGATCCCAGGCGATGGCGTTGACGGTGAAGTCGCGTCGGCGTGCGGCCTCCCGCAGCGGCAGGTGTGGATCGCCCGTCACAACGAATCCGCGGTGGCCGCGACC
Source organism: Vicinamibacterales bacterium (assembly GCA_964291605.2). Classification (GTDB taxonomy): domain Bacteria; phylum Acidobacteriota; class Vicinamibacteria; order Vicinamibacterales; family UBA8438; genus WTFV01. Next base: position 1,371,158 of record OZ219745.1, read on the forward strand.
GGCCTTCGATTCGGTGCGGGGAAGCGAAATATGGAGGGGGCCAAGCTTGAAGACCGCAAAGCTGGCCCCGACGCAGTTGACCGGGCCGAGTCCCGCGAGCACGTCCCGCAGCCGTTCCGCGGGAAGGTCGAAGACCTCGATATCGATGTCCTCCGACGCACCGCCCAGCAGGTTGTCGCGGACCCACCCGCCGACGATGAGGGCCCGCCCTCCCGCGTCCCGGACGGCGCGGGCCACGCGGTGCGCGAGCTCCAGCTCCTCAGACATCGCGCGCGACCCGGAAGCCGTAGTCGGTGTAGCGGAACGACGGGTCGAGCTTGCTGCGGGCGGCCACGCGGCTGATGGTCACCGCGTGGCGCCAGGAACCGCCGCGCGAGGCGCGCCGCCGGCCGCTGGGAGGGCCGCACGGGTTACGCGCCGGCGAGCGTTCGTAGAAGTCCCGCGCGTGCCAGTCGGCGCACCACTCGTGGACGTTGGCGGCGATGCCGCGGATGCCGAAGGCGTTGGGCGGTCCGAGCGCTACCGGCCACGGTCCGTCGAGCGGTCCCCGGCCCCCGTTCGGGATCCAGGTCGGCATGTCGTCGCCCCACGGGTAGTCCCGTCCCTCCCGGCCGCCCCGCGCCGCCCGCTCCCACTCCGCCTCGGTCGGCAGCCGCACCGGCTTGCCGCCCTGCGACGACCGCCACAGGCAGTAGACGACCGCGTCGTTCCAGCTCACGCCCACCACCGGCAGTCCGGGCGCGGCGAACCGGGGGTTGTCCCACTCGCGGGGCGCCGGCCGGCCCGTCGCTTCCCGGAAGCGGGCGTACTCGGTGCGCGTCACCGGGTCGACGGCCAGCTCGAAAGCGTCGACCCAGACGCGGTGCTCCGGAGCCTCGTCGGGTTGTCCGGCGGCGCTGCCCATGACGAACCAACCGGCCGGGATGGGTTTGAACTCGCCCATGCGGGTGATGATGACACGGGACGCCGTTCGAACGCCGCGCGGGTCCCGGGCGTTTGGAATCGATGGCGCCATCCCCGACGCCGCCCGAATAAGCGGGCCTGATATGATCCCCGGTTGAGCGGTTTACCGGTGGTCAGACAAACATCCGGGCTGGGCGTTTACGGCATCTTGGTGGCCGCCGCGGCGACGTGCCTCGCGGGGTGCTCACTGCGCACCATGGCGGTCAACGCGGTGCTGCCGACGCTGGTCAACCCGGCTGTCTATCTCTCCGAGGAGGACCCGGAGCTGGTCCGCGACTCGCTGCCGTTCCTGCTGAAGACGATCGAATCGATCATCGACGCCGATCCGGAACGGCAGGACGTGCTGCTGTTCGCCAACACGGGTTTCGCGCTGTACGCCAACGCCTTCCTGCAGGCGGACGCGGCCATCGCCGAATGGGACGACTACGACGTCGCGCTGGAGCTGAACGAGCGGGCGCGCCGGATGTACCTGCGGGCGCGGGACTACGGGCTGCGCAACGTCGAGGTCGCGCATCCCGGCATCACCGGGCGCCTGCGGTCCGACCCCGAGGCGGCCGTCGCGGTCTTCGAGCCGGAGGAGGTCGAGAGCGTGTACTACCTCGGCGGGGCCTGGATGCTGGCCATCTCGCTCGGCCTGGACCGGCCGGCGCTCGTCGCCGACATGCCGGCCGCGCGTGCCCTGCTGGACCGGGCGCTGGAGCTCGACGAGGACTTCGAGCGCGGCGCACTGCACTCTGCCTTCGTCACGCTCGAAGCGGTGGGCGAGGCGCTGGGCGGGTCGTACGAGCGGGCGCGGGAGCACTTCGCGCGGGCCGTCGAGCTGTCCGACGGTCAGGACGCCGGCCCCTATCTCGCGCTCGCCAGCGGGGTCTCGGTGGCCGAGGAGAACCGCGAGGAGTTCCGCGACCTGCTGGAGACCGCCCTGGCCATCGATCCGGACGAGGCGCCGGACAACCGGCTGCTGAACCTGATCGCGCAGAAACGCGCCCGCGTGCTGCTGGACCACATCGACGACCTCTTCTTCGAGCCGTTCGACGAGCTCGACGAAGAGCTGGAGAACCGACCATGAAAGCGTTCCGTCTTGCCGTCGCCGTCGTGCTGCTGCTGAGCCCCGCCCTGCTCGAAGCCCAGCGCGCCAACCTCCGGCTCGGCACGATCCTCCCGGCGAACTCGGTGTGGGATCGCTCGCTGCGGCAGATGGCGTCGGCGTGGCAGAGGACGACGGATGGTCGGGTTCGCCTGCAAGTGCGGGGAACCACCGGCGACGAGTCGACCATCATCCGGCGCATGCGGCTGAACAACCCGCAGGTGGCCGCGCTGACCCTGCCCGGACTGACCGAGATAGACGAGACGTTCAACGTGTTCGGCATCCCGTTCTTCTTCGAGTCGGACGAAGAGGCGCTGCACGTGCTCGAGGCGCTCACGCCGCGGCTGCGCGAGGCGCTCGCCGACAACGGCCTCGTGCTGCTGAACTGGGGACACGGCGGCTGGGCGCACATCTTCTCGGCGCAGCCGATACGCGACATGAGCGACCTGCAGCGTGCGAAGCTCTTCACGTCTGCGGGCGACGACGACATGGTGCGCTGGTACCGCGAGAACGGCTTCGAACCGGTGCCGCTGGAGTTGACCGACGTGCTCATGGGACTGAATACCGGACTCATCGACGCCTACCCGAGCCCGCCGTACGGCGCGCTGGTGTTCCAGTGGTACCGCCAGACTTCCCACATGCTCGACATCCCGCTCAGCCCGGTCTTCGGCGCCACTGTCATTACCGAGCGGGCCTGGGCCCGCATCGGCGAGGCGGACCGCGAGGCGCTGCTGGAGGCCGCGGCCGAAATGCAGGACTTCCTGTTCGACGAGGTGCCGCGGCAGGACCGCGACGCGCTGGCCGAGATGCAGAAGCGGGGCCTGACCGTGTCGTCGGTCAGCGAGGCCGAGGCGGCCGAGTTTCGCGCCTTGGCCGAGCAACTGACCGCCACCTGGCGCGGCAGCCGCGTGCCGGCGGGCATCTACGACGCGGCCATCGCTGCCCGCAACGAGTTCCGGGCCAACTGAGGACATGCCCGCGCCGCTTCAGGCCATTGCACGCCGCGCGGCGCCCGCGCTCGGGTTCCTCCACAGGTCGGAAGAGCTGCTCGCCGCCGGAGCGCTGGCGGCGATGGTGCTCCTGCCGCTTGCCGAGATCGTCGTCCGGCCGATCGTCACGGGCGGAATTCCGGGTTCGATACCCTTCGTCCAGCACCTGACGTTGTGGGTCGGCTTCCTCGGTGCCGGCCTCGCCGCGCGGCAGAACAAGCTGATCGCGCTCGCCACGGCCACCTTCATTCCCGAGGGCACGCCCCGGCGGATCACGCAGGCTTTCGCCGCGACGGTCGGCGCCACCGTTTCCGCGATACTGGCCTGGTCGGCCATCGACGTCGTCGCCATCGAGATGGAGGTGGGTGGCGAGATCGCGCTCGGGATGCCGTCGTGGGTCTTCCAGTTGGTATTGCCGTTCGCGTTCGGGGTCATCGCGGTGCGGCTGGGATGGCGGGCCGGCGGTTGGGGCGCACGCGCCGTCGCGGGGGGCGGAATCCTCATCGGCATCTGGCTGAGCGGGACGGGAGCCGCCTGCGGACTGGGCGAGGACACCGCGTGCGTGCTGTCGGGCGGTTCCGGCTGGCCGTGGGTGGTGCTGGTGGTGCTCGCGGCGTTGGCCGGGGCGCCGATCTTCACGGTGCTGGCGGGCGCGGCGGTCTTTCTCTACATGGTCGACGCGTTCGACCCGGCGACCGTGCCGCTGTACGCCTACGACCTGGCGACGGAACCGCACCTGCCGGCGATCCCGCTCTTCACGCTGGCCGGGTTCATCCTGGCCCAGGGGCAGTCGTCGGAGCGGCTGCTGCGGGTGTTCCGGGCGCTGGTCGGCTGGATGCCGGGCGGGACCGCGGTGGTCTGCGCCGTCGTCTGCGCGTTCTTCACGATCTTCACCGGAGGCTCCGGGGTCACGATACTCGCCCTCGGGGGACTGCTGCTGCCCGCGCTGCTGAAGGACGGCTACCGCGACCGCTTCTCGGTCGGCCTGCTGACCGCCTCCGGATCGCTCGGGCTGCTGCTGCCGCCAGCGATGCCGCTCATCCTGTACGCCATCGTCGCGCAGACGGCGCCGGAGAACCTGTTCATCGGGGGCATCCTGCCCGGCGTGCTGCTCATCGCGCTGGTGGCCGCGTGGGGGATGCGCGAGGGCATCGTCACCGGCGCGGGCCGCCACGCCTTCGCCGGAGAGGAAGCGCGCAAGGCGCTGTGGGCGGCGAAGTGGGAGCTGGCCCTGCCGCTCGTTGTCCTCGGCGCACTTTTCAGCGGGCGCGCGACCCTGGTCGAGACATCGGCGCTGACCGCGCTCTACGCGGCCATCGTCACCGGCCCGGTGCACCGCGACTTCCAGCTCTGGCCCGGGCTGCAGCAGGCGTTCCGCGAGTGCGTGGTCCTGATCGGCGGCGTGCTGATCATCCTGGGCGTGGCCAAGGGTTTCACCGCCTACATGGTCGACGTCGACATTCCGTTCCGGCTACTGGAGTGGACGCAGACGCACATCGAGTCGCCGCTGCTGTTCCTGCTCGCGCTCAACGTCTTCCTGCTCATCGTCGGCTGCCTGATGGACATCTTCTCCGCCATCGTGGTGGTGGTGCCGCTCATCAGCACCATCGGGGCGGCGTACGGGATCGATCCGGTGCACCTGGGCATCATCTTCATCGCCAATCTGGAGTTGGGCTACCTGACCCCGCCGGTCGGGCTGAACCTGTTCCTCGCTTCCTACCGCTTCGACCGCCCGCTGCTGGAGGTCTACCGCGCGTCGGTACCGCTGCTCGTAATCCTCGGGATTGGCGTCCTCGTCATCACCTATGTACCATGGCTCACCCTCGGGCTGCTGGAGCTCGTGGGCCGGCAATAGCGTCCGGGCCCCGCCGGAGCGCGATAGTCCCTCCGGGAGAGTGCGTTGTGCAGAACCATCTTCATGTCCGTTCGATGTTGATTGCCGGGCTGCTGGCCGCGGTCCTGGCCGTTCCGCTCGCGGGCGGCGCGCCCGCCGGGGAGTCGGTCGGGGAGAGCCGGCCAGCGGTCGAGAGTGCCGCGCAGGCGGCGGCAGGCTCCGGCGGCGAGGTCCACCTGGCCAACATCCGCCAGCTCACCTTCGGCGGCGAGAACGCCGAGGCGTACTTCTCGTTCGACGGGCAGAAGATCATCTTCCAGTCGACCCGCGAAGGGGTGCCGTGCGACCAGATCTTCACGATGAACCTGGACGGCTCGGACCAGCGGATGGTGAGCACCAGCGACGGGCGCACCACGTGCGGCTACTTCTATCCTGGCGGCGACTCGATCATCTACGCGTCGACGCACCTGGGTGGCGCCGAGTGCCCGCCGCCGCCGAGCTTCCGGATGGGCTACGTGTGGGCCATCTACGACACGTTCGATATCTTCCGCGCGAATCCGGACGGCACGGGGCTGACCAGGCTGACCGACGAGCCGGGCTACGACGCCGAGGCGACGATCGGGCCGGACGGCCGCGTCGTCTTCACCAGCGTGCGCGACGGCGACATGGAGATCTACTCCATGAACGGCGACGGCTCGGACGTGCGCCGGCTGACCCACCGGCAGGGACCGGACGGCGGTGCGTTCTTCTCGCCCGACGGCTCGAAGATCATCTTCCGCGGCCGCGAGATCCCCGACGGCCCGGAGTACGACGACTTCAAGCGGCTGCTCGACCAGGGGCTCTGGCGGCCCACCGCGGTCGAGGTCTTCGTCATGGACGCCGACGGGAGCAACCTGCGGCAGGTGACCGACTTCGGCGGGGCCAGCTTCGCTCCGTACTGGCACCCGGACGGCGAGCGCATCATCTTCTCGTCGAACCTGCACAACCCGGACGGCCGCAACTTCGACCTCTTCATGATCAACCTCGACGGCACGGGGCTGGAGCAGGTCACGTTCACCGACGTGTTCGACGGCTTCCCGATGTTCTCGCCCGACGGCACGAAGCTGATCTTCGCCTCGAACCGCAACGCGGCGGCCGAGGGGGACACGAACATCTTCATCGCCGACTGGGTGGAGTGACGGGCGGCCCACGCGGAGAGCCTGCGGCCAGCGAGCCTCAGAAGCGGAACAGCCGGTTGATCTTTACGATGAAGGCCCGGTTCTCGAGCTGCGGGAACCGGTTCGGGCGCAGGGCGTCGTCGCGGTTCTCGTTGTAGACGACGAACAGCTCGCTGCCCGGGTGATACTCCCAGCGCAGCCGAATGTTGGTGCCGACGCCGCCGGTGGCGGAGTTGTACTGCACCAGCGCGCTGACGAACATCAGCGGGTTCACGGCGTAGATCGTCCGGGTGCTCACGAGCGTCGTGTCGAAGCGGCCCACGGGCAGATCGATGCGGTTGAACGAGAGGTTCGGCTCTATCGAGAGCTGCGGCGTGATCTCCACGCGGGTCCCGGAGAAGCCGCTGCCGAGCCCGAAGTTCAGGCTGCTCTTCGTGCCGCCGTAGAAGCCGCCGTGCTGGGCGGAGACGCGGCCGGAGAGGCGGTGTTGCTGCCCCAGCGAGTACCCCACCTCGACGTCGTCGAAACGGTAGCCGCCCGGCGCGATGGTGACGCCCGGGGCAAGCGGGAAGGGGTGCTCGAGGAACTCGTAGTTGCGGTTGTAGATGACGTCGAAGAGGTCGCCGCTCTCCAGCTCCGTTGCGAACCGGCCACGCGCCTGCCGTGTCTCGAGCACGCCCCGCCGGTCGGTGATGTAGTCGATCTGTCCTTCCCAGAAGAACTGCCGGATCGACTCGATCGACCGCGGGCGCGGGCTGAAACGGAACAGCCCGAAGCTCTGCTCGAAGTCGCGGCGCCGCAGGAAGCCGATCTCCGGGTTGAAGGCCTCGCCGACGGCCAGCCGCTCCAGTTGCAGGCCGTAGCGGTCGCCGGTGTAGTCGAGCTGGGCGCGGTGGCTCGTCTCGTCGTCGCCGAGGCCGGCTTCGGGCGTGCGCGTCTCGGCCCAATACGTGCTGATGTTCAGGTTCTGGTGGAACGAGAAGAGGCCGTCCACGCCGTACGCCGCGTTGGAACCGAGACCGGCCCGCGACACCGAGCGGCCGGTGAACAGTGCCCCGACGTTGCTCCGCCGGAGGATGTCGCGCCGGACGCGGAAGACCGAGAAGTTCGTGGCTTGGGCGCGGGCGGCAGGGGCGTCGGCGGTCTGGATGTTCAGCAGTCCGAGGCTGTACCGGCCGATCCGGCCGGTCAGCCGACCGCCGGCGTCGATCGGCACCTCGCGGCCCTCGTTCAGGCCGATCTGCCGGCTGTAGAAGAGGATCGGCGTGTTGCTGATTCCGGCGAACTGGCCGGCGCCGGCCTCGCCGCCGAAGGAGAACACGCCCTGGTTCTCGAGGAAGAACTCGCGCTTTTCGGGAAAGAAGAGGCTGAACCGGGTGAGGTTGATCTGCTGCTCGTCCGCCTCGACCTGAGCGAAGTCGGTATTGAGGGTCAGGTCGGCCACGAGGTTCTCGGTGACGCCGTACTTGAGGTCGAGGCCCATGTCCGCGGTCGTGGTGTTCGAGAGGCTCGATCCCGTGCGCACGCCGCTCGCTTCGCCGATGGCGTAGGGCTTGAGCTCCAGGTCGAGGCCCGCGTCGGGCGCCTCGAGGCCGACCAGGGTGGCGGCCTGCGACACCTGCATGATGGCGCCGTAGCCCCAGGACGCCGGCAGCGGCACGAGGGCCGAGTACTCGTTCTTCCAGACGACGCGCCGCTCGACGTTGAAGCCCCAGGTCTGGGCGCGGCCCGGCCGGTAGCGCAGCGACTTGAAGGGGATGGCCGCCTCGAAGGACCAGCCGCCGTCGAAGCGGCCGACCCGCACGCTCCAGACCGGGTTCCAGTCGCCGTTCCAGGCGCGCTCGTTGGTGATCTGCCCGTCCAACCGTCCGCCGAGCGGGTTGATGACCAGCTCCACGGCGTTCCTGCGGTCGTGGAAGGTGTCCAACAGGATCCCGACGTATTGTCCCAGCCCCATGCCGTCGCGCCGCATGTCATTGGCCACCCATTCGGATTCGGGCGCCGCGTTGAGGCAGCGGCCGGACACGTAGAGGTTCTCGTCGTCGAACGCCACCCAGATCTCGGTCTGTTCCGTTGCGAGCTCGCCTTCGTCCGGCAGCACCTGGATGAAGTCGGACGCCGGCGGAAGGTCGCGATAGATGCGTTCGTCGAGCTCGCCGTCGACGTCCAGCGGCTCCTCCAGGCGCACGGCCCGCAGCGTGGCCCGGCCGGCCGCGTCGCGCGCGATGATCGCCGGCGGCGTCGGAGGCGGTGGTCCGTCGAGTGCGCGGACATCGAGCGCGCCGGTGGTCGTCTGGCCGGCGTGAGAGGGGATAGCCATGGCGACGGCGGCTGTGACGCCGAGACAGATGATGCCGGTCACACGAGCGGGGGAACTCTCCCGCCTGGATGCCTCGGAGGGTCGCATCACGCGTCGCTCGCCAGCCACGGGTGCTAATCGCCCGCGCCCCGCTGGGCGCCGAGCTGCTCGTGCAGGAGGCTGCGCACCACGAACATCACGTTCGCCGGCCGTTCCGCGAGCCGCCGCATGAAGTACGGGAACCAGTCGCCGCCGAAGGGCAGGTAGACGCGCACGGCATGGCCCTTCGCCTCGAGTGCGGCCTGCAGGTCGCGCCTGACGCCGTAGAGCATCTGGAACTCGAACCGATCGGGCCCGAGCCCGCGCACTTCGGCGGCTGCCCGGACGGCCCGGATCATGCGCGGATCGTGGGTGGCGAACGCGGGACGAATGCCGGTGTCGAGCAGCGTCTCGGTCAACTGTACGAACGCGCGGTCGACCTTGCGCTTGTCCGGGTACGCGATGGAGGCCGGCTCCTTGTAGGCGCCCTTTACCAGCCGGACCGGAAGACCAAGCTCGGTGACGCGAGCGAGATCGTCCGGCGTGCGTCGCAGCGCCGACTGCAGGACGACGCCGAGGTGCCCGTGTCCTTGCGTGCGCATTGCCGCCACCACCTCCAGCGTGCGGTCGACCAGGGCCGATCCCTCCATGTCGACGCGCACGAAACAGCGACGCGCGTCGGTGTGGGTCAGGATGCGCTTGAGGTTGTCGCGGCACAGCCCGCTGTCGAGCTCCAGGCCGAGCTGCGTCAGCTTCACCGACAGGTTGCAGGTCATGCCGGCCAGACCGACCCGCTCTATCACCCACAGATAGGCGATGGTGGCCGCTTCGGCGGCTTCTCGGCTGCGGACGTGCTCGCCCAGGTAGTTGAACGTGTGGAGCAGACCCTGCCGTTCCAGTTGACGGGCCGTGTCGATGGCCTCGGCGACGTTCCGGCCGCCGATGAAGCGGCGCGCGACGCCCCGCCGGCCGCGCATGCCGTACCGCGAGGCGAGGTACTTGAGCGTGCGACTGTCGGCCAGCGCAAGGAATAGCCGCCGAGACAGGGTGTCCAGCAAGGTCCAGGAGGGCACTAGTGCGTCAGGGCCGATTCGCCGCGATGTGCGAGCAGGTGATCGAGCGACTTCCCGTAGTAGCGCAGGACAACGCGCTCGCGGACGCGGTAGCGCCGTCCCTCCACCACGATGATGCCGCGGACCGCCAGCGGTCCCACGGCCGCGTCGAGGGCCTCCCGTCCGGTTTCGACGTCGAGATTCGCGCCGGTGGACCGCAGAATCTCGATGAGCTGGTCGATCCGGTCTTCGAGCTCCGTGCGAGCGATGGACGGTCGAATGGCCGCCGCCACCAGCGCCGTCGGCAGAACCTTGTACAGGCGGCCGATCTCGTCACGGACGCGGCGTTTCAGTCGAACCATGTCGCGGCGGTCGTCGGGATCGTAGTCGTCGAACCGGATCGGGCGCCCGAACGTGACGATACTGCGCGACTGGTAGCCGACGGTGTAACGGAGCATCTCGGCGAGCTCCTGGTGGAACGGACGCTGAACGCGCTTGACACCCTGGCGAGAGAGCACGAAGTCCTCGATGACGAGGTCGTAGGCGATGGCGGTCGGGATGACCACCAGGTCGTTCCGATCCGCCTGGGCGGCCGCGTGGAGCAGGCCCGTCTTGAAGGGCTTCAGCGCTCCGTTGTAGCTGCGACCGCCCTCCAAGTACAGCAGGAGCTCGGTGCGGCGCAGAAGCTCGGCGACGTACGCCTTGAGCGTGACCAGATAGGCCGGGTCCTTCGTGTCCCGGCGAACCGGGATGGCGCCCGTGACGTGCTTTTGGATGAGTCCGAGCGCGCCGCCGAACAGGTTGCTCCCCGCAGCGATTACCGGCGGCCGGATGCCGTTGTCGTCGAGCACGAGCGGTTGCACCATCCAGTCGGCATGGCTGCGGTGGTTGGACGCGTACACGACGCGACTGGTCCGCGTCGCGGAGCGAACATTGTCGATTCCTTCGCTGCTGCGGGTAATCTTGCGAAGCAGCGGGTACAGGGGGTGCTGGAGCGCGCGATACATTCGGTACCGCTGTGTGGTCCGAAGCTCTTCCAGGTATCCGTGGATGGCGGCGCGTGCCTGATCGCGCGTCCGCCCCCCGCGACCCTCGAGATACCGGACGACCTCTTCGCGGGCGAGCACGGCTTGCGTGATCTCGTCCTGGGCCACGTGCAGCAATATAGCACGGGCCGGAGTGACGCTCCGGCCCGTGAGAACTATCGATCGAGCCTCACGCTGGCCGGTCGTGAGAGACGGACGGTCAATGTGGTCCCCATCGGCAGGGTCGCCGGTTCGGCGTCGCCGGCGGCCGCTGCCGCGGTGCCGCCGGCGGCACCGGCGGCGCCACCGATCGCCGCCCCCCGGCCGCCACCGAAGATCGCTCCGAGGATCGCTCCGGCCACCGCGCCGCCACCTATCCGTGCGGCGTTGTCCCGCCCGCGCGAGCCGCCCTCGCGATAGACGGTCTCCGTCACGATGGGCACTTCCATCCCGTCGTCGAGCACGACGGTATGGAAGCGGACGCCAAGGCGGGAGGTTCCTCGCAGCTTGCCGCCACGCTCCACCATGACGACCGAACCGTTGACGAGACTGCCGGCCGGAATCGCGACGCGGCGGGCTACCACGACATCGCGCGTGACCCGCGCCGTCACGTCGTCCTCGACCTCGGCGCGGTCCGTGGTGACCAACGTCTCGATCTGCAGGCCGATCACCGAATCGGCAGCAATCACGACTTCGTCTGTCGTCATGGGGGGCTCGACGCCGGCAGGGCTGTTCGGCGGGTCGAAGCTCACGGACGCCAACGGCGGCAAGTTGGTGGTTCCGGCTTCATTGCGCGCCGCTGTGTTTCCCGCTGCCGTCCGCGGCGCCGGGTTAGCCGGCCTCCAGCCGTCGATCTCGGGAAGCTCGGCGGCCGCGCGCTCCGGCGGCCGTTCCGTCGGTTGCGTGGGTTCCGGCTTCGACTCCGGTACCACGGCCGCCGGCGCCGGCTCCGGGGAGGGCCGCTGCAACGGTTCCGTCGCCGGCCGAGACGACTCCCGGCGAGAAGGAGCCGGAGGCCTGGGCGCCGGTTCCGCCGGTCGGGCCGCGGCACGTCTCGGTGCCGGTTCCTCTCGAGCCCGAGGTTCATCCTGCGGCCGCCGGGTCTGCCGCGTCCCGGCCGCCGGTTGTTCCGCGCCGGCCGCGACGGCCGGCTCCACCGTTTGCTCCGTGGACTCGACGGCAATCCCGCGTTCGGAGCTCGGTTCCCCGGCCACCGCCTGTGGGTCGATCCCATGCAGGGCGGTGGCAACGCGGGTCGCCGGTACCGGTTGTGCGCTCTCTGCGGTTGGCGCCGCCGCGTTCTGGCGGACCGCCAGATAGGCTCCCATGCCGGCGGCGGCGACCACCAGCGCAACGACCAGGGCGGCCGCGATCAGGACGGTTGCGCGTCTCATGTCCATGCGGAAGACTCCTCGGCTGCTGAACAGAATAGCAAGAGCCGTGCCGCAACGATACGAACGATTATGCCCGGATTTGTTCTGACGGCAAGCGTTTCCGCGCAACGGCGCGCAACCCGGCAGATCGGGTCGCCGGCCGAGGAGTGTCACCACGAGGTGACCGGCTGTCCCCTCGATGGACCTGCCTGCGCGTTGCAGAGCCGCCGTCCGGGCATGGCCGGCCGAGGCGCCACGCAGGTTTCGCCGCGGACTGCCAGCGTGTAGAATATTTTGCCGAGAAGCGGTTGGGGGGCCGATTCCGACAGCCGGGTTCAAGAAAGGCAGGACACCGAGCGCCGTCCGGAACGATTTGCCCTCCGCAACCCCCATACCCGAACGCATCGGATCCTCTCTCGTCGCGCGCGTGCTGAGCGTTGCGCTGCTGCTTTTCGTATTCCTGCTCGGCGTCAAGGGGCTGGGAGACGGTTTCGAGCTGATCGGGCAGGACTTCATCGACAGCTTCTTCGAGGCGACATCGAACCCGTTCATCGGCCTCATCGTCGGTCTGCTGGCGACGACGGTCATGCAGAGCTCGTCGGTGACGACGTCGATGGTCGTCGGCCTCGTTGCGGCCCCGGAGAATCCGCTGCCGCTGGCCAACGCCATACCGATGGTGATGGGCGCCAACATCGGAACCACGGTTACCGCGACCATGGTCTCGCTGGCGCACATCGGGCGGCGCGACGAGTTCGAGCGCGCGTTCCCGGTCGCCATCTGTCACGACATATTCAACTACTTCGCCGTGCTGGTGCTGCTGCCGGTCGAGATTGCCACCGGCTACCTGGGGCGCACCGCGAGCATGCTGGCCGACGCGCTCGGGCAGGTGGGCGGGGTCGACTACGAGAGCCCGCTGAGCACGGCTCTGAGCGTCGGCTTTGCGCCGGTCGTGGCGCTGGCCGAGACGCTCTTCGCGGGGTCGGGCGGGCAGGCCGCGTTTCTCGTCGCGGCCAGCGGCGCCTTCATCTTCTTCGCGCTGTTCCTGCTCGTGCGGGTCATGCGCTCGACAGTGCACTCGCGGGCGGAAGGCATCATCGACCGGGTGCTCAGCTCCAGCGCGGTCGTCGCCATGCTGGTAGGGGTCGTCGTGACGGTCATGGTGCAGTCGAGCTCGATCACCACGTCGCTGCTCGTGCCCCTGGGCGGGGCCGGCCTTCTGCGCCTGGAGCAGGCGTTCCCGGTCACCATCGGGGCCAATATCGGCACGACGGTGACGGCCCTGCTTGCGGCTCTCGCGGTTTCGGGACCCAACGCGGCGGCCGGCCTGGAGATTGCGCTGGTGCACCTGCTGTTCAACCTCAGCGGACTGGTGCTGATCTACCCGGTACAGGCGATTCGCCGCGTGCCGCTGGAGGCGGCCCGGCAGGTGACCAGGCTCGCGCTGCGGTCGCGCAAGCTGACGGTGCTCTGGGTCGCCCTTCTGTTCTACGGTCTGCCCGCGCTCTGCATCGCGATCGGACGCCTGTTCGAGTAGCCCTCCGCGACTCCCTCCGGATCCGCGCTCGAAGCCCCGCCGTAGTACACTGTGCGGTTGGGCAGGGCGAAAACGGTGGATCAGACATCCCAGGTCGTCGTTGTCGGGGCCGGAGTCGTCGGCTGCGCCATCGCGTACGAGCTCGCGCGCCGGGGGGTGCACGTTCGAGTCATCGACCGCCGCGAGGTGGGGCAAGGGGCGACGCAGGCGTCGGCCGGCGTTCTCGCGCCGTATATCGAAGCGCACGACCGCCGTCCGCTCCTCGATCTGACCACGCGCAGTCTGGATCTCTACGACGAGTTCGTGGCGCGCATCGTGGAGGACTCGGGCGTGGCGGTGCAATACGTCCGTACGGGGACCCTGGAGGTCGCCACGCGGCCGGGCGACATGCCGCGTCTCGAAGGCATCCATGCCGCCTGCGTCGAGCGGGGCATCCGTGCGGAGCTGTTCGATGCGGACACGGTGCGGCGGGTGGAGCCGCAATTGGCGCCGACCGTGCAGGGGGGAGTGGTCGTCGAGTCGCACGGCTTCATCGGCGCCACGGACCTGACCGCGGCGTTGCGGCGCGCCGCTGCGGCGCACGGTGTGTCGTTCCAGACGTCGGCGGCGGTGACGCGCATCGAGGGCAACGGTGCCGGCCTTCGCATCGAGACGGGCGGGGACGCGTTCGCCTGCGAATCGGCGGTCATGGCGGCCGGGAGCTGGTCGGGGCACGTGGAGATCGACGGCGCTTCCCCGGTCCCGATTCGACCGGTACGCGGGCAGCTCCTGCACCTGGGTTGGCCGGCGCCGCCCCTCAAGCGCGTGGTGTGGGCGCCGGACTGCTATCTCGTGCCGTGGGGCGACGGCTCGGTGCTCGCCGGCGCCACCAGCGAGGAGGCGGGCTTCGACGAGCGCGCCACGGTGGCCGGCGTCCGGGAGTTGATAGACGCGGCGCGGCGGGTCGCGCCGGAGGTGAGCAACGCGTCCTTCAAGGAAGCCCGCGTCGGCCTGCGGCCCGCGACGCCGGACGAGCTGCCGGTCATCGGTCCGTCGGCGGCCGTGCCCGGCCTGGTGTACGCCTGCGGTCACTTCCGCAACGGCATCCTGCTGGCGCCGCTGACCGCGGCCGTGGTCGCCGATTTCATGGTCGACCGGCGGCTGGACTCCGTGCTCGATCTCACGAATCCGTCCCGCTTCGGCGCGTGCTGAGGGCGACGGGCAAGAAACCAGCGATCACCCGATGCAATAATCTCTGCCGCAGACGGAAGGAGTCGTCTCGATGATAAACGCTCGCGTTCAAGTACCCACACCCGTCAACGAGCCCGTGCTGAGCTACGCGCCCGGATCTCCGGAGCGCCGCGACCTGACGGCCGAGCTCGGCGAGGTCGCCGGACAGCAGATCGAGATCCCGCTGATCATCGGCGGCGCCGAGGTCAGGACCGGCGACCTCGGCCAGTGCGTCATGCCCCACGATCACCGGCACGTGCTGGCCTCTTTCCACAAGGGGAACGCGGAGTCGGTGCAGCAGGCGGTGGCCGCCGCGGCGGCAGCGCGTCCGGAATGGGCGGCGATGCCATGGGAGGCGCGCGCCTCCGTCTTCCTGAAGGCGGCGGAGCTGCTCGCCGGCAAGTACCGCCCGATCATCAACGCGGCGACGATGCTGAATCAGAGCAAGACGGTCTTCCAGGCAGAGATAGACGCCGCCTGCGAGCTGATCGATTTCCTGCGCTACAACGTCTCGTACATGCCCCAGATATTCGCCGAGCAGCCTGCCAGCGCGCCGGCGATATGGGACTACGTGGAGTACCGGCCGCTGGAGGGCTTCGTGCTGGCGATCACGCCCTTCAACTTCACCTCGATCGCCGGCAACCTGCCGACCAGCCCGGCGATGATGGGCAACACCGTCATCTGGAAGCCGGCGTCGACCGCGGTTCTCTCCGCCTACCGGCTGATGGAGATGCTCAAGGAGGCGGGCCTGCCCGACGGCGTCATCAACCTGTTGCCCGGAAGCGGGGGAGAGATTGGCGAGCCGGCCATGAACCACCCGGACCTGGGCGGCGTGCACTTCACCGGGAGCACCGCCGTCTTCCAGGGGATGTGGAAGACGGTCGGCACCAACATCGCGGGCTACCGCGGCTACCCGCGCATCGTCGGCGAGACCGGCGGCAAGGACTTCGTCTTCGCCCACGCCTCCTCGGACCCCGACGCACTGGCGACGGGGCTGATCCGCGGCGCCTACGAGTACCAGGGCCAGAAGTGCAGCGCCGCGAGCCGGGCCTACATTCCCAGGAGCATCTGGGACCGCCACGGCGACGAGTGGTGCCACCAGATCGAGGCGATCAAGTACGGCGACCCGGCCGACCTGACCAACTTCATGGGCGCGGTCATCGATCCCGCGTCCTACAACACCTTGAAGTCGGCGATCGACGGTGCGCGCGCCGATGACGGCGCCGACGTGGTCTGCGGCGGGCACTGCGACGACAGCAAGGGGTGGTTCATCTCGCCGACCATCATCCGGGCGCACGATCCGCGCTACCGGACGATGGAGGTCGAGCTGTTCGGTCCCGTGTTGACCGTTTACGTCTACGACGACGACGCGTACGAGGAAACGCTGGAGCTGTGCGACAAGACGTCGCCCTACGGGCTGACCGGCGCGATCTTCGGGACCGATCGGAAGGCGATCAACCTCGCCCACGACAAGCTCGCCAACGCGGCGGGGAACTTCTACATCAACGACAAGCCGACCGGCGCCGTGGTCGGCCAGCAGCCGTTCGGCGGCTCGCGTGCCTCGGGAACCAACGACAAGGCGGGCAGCCTGCTGAACATGATCCGCTGGGTCAGTCCGCGGACCACGAAGGAGAACTTCGTGCCGCCGCGCGACTACCGCTATCCGCACATGCAGGACGGAGACTGAGCGCCATGAGCTTCTGCGAGCACTGTGCAGGTCAGCGGTTCGATCGGGCGCAGGTGCTCCGCACCCTGCGCGCCGCGCGCAAGCGGTTGCGGGACGGCCCGGAGATCTGCAGCGCGGTGGAGGCGCTCGACGACGTCATCCAGACCGTGCGCGAAATGGAAATACCGCACCTAGAGCCGCTCGACGAGATGGGCGACGACACCGTCATCCACTAGCGGGGAGGGTGGCGCGACGGGCGCCTCCCTCCACCTCCCCGCAGCACCGCCTACTTCGGCTGCGGGACGAAGCGGATGTAGGGGAGCGGCGCCTGCCAGCCGTCGGGGTACTTCTCGCGCGCCTCGGCGTCGGAGACCGCCGGCAGGATGATGACGTCCTCGCCCTGGTTCCAGTTGGCGGGAGTCGCCACCTTCTTCGTCGCGGTGAGCTGGCACGAGTCGACCAGCCGCAGGATCTCGTCGAAGTTGCGCCCGGTGCTCATCGGATAGGTCAGCGTCGCCTTGATGCGCTTGTCCGGGCCGATCACGAAGACCGAGCGCGCCGTGGCGTTGTCGGCCGGCGTGCGCCCGACCGACGTGTCGCCGGCGTCGGCCGGCAGCATGTCGTAGGCCTTGACCACCCTCAACTGCGGGTCGCCGACCAGCGGGTAGTTGAGCGCATGGCCCTGCGACGCCTCGATGTCCTGCGACCACCGCTGGTGATCGCTGACGCCGTCGACGCTGATGCCGAGCACCTTGCAGTTGCGCTTCGCGAACTCCGACTTGAGCCCGGCCACCGTACCCAGCTCGGTGGTGCAGACCGGCGTGAAGTCCTTCGGGTGCGAGAACAGGATTGCCCAGCCGTCGCCGATCCATTCATGGAAATTGATCGTGCCCTCGGTCGTATCGGCCGTGAAGTCCGGCGCGACGTCGTTGATTCGCAGTGACATTTTCGTTCTCCCTCGCAGACGGTCCAGCCGCCGGGCAATGATATCCTATAGGCGGATCCAGCGGCCGTGGGCCGCGTTCAGGCCCGTCTTACCGTCGAACGGAGCAGCGAGATGGATCGGGTGCAGATTGCGATACCGGTGCGGGGGTTCGGTGAGACGTCCCGGCGGGACGCCTGGTGGGTGCAGCCGGCAGCCGTCTTCGCCGGTCTGCTGGGTGCCCTCGTCTACTTGAACTGGGCCGCGTTCCAGGGCGAGCACTACGCCCACGGCAGCTATTTGTCGCCACTGTACTCGCCGGAGCTGTTCGGCGACTCGTCGCACAGCCTGTTCGGGCCGAAGCCAGGCTGGTGGCCGGCGTGGCTGCCGTTCTCGCCCGCGTTCCTCATTCTGTGGGCGCCGGCCGGCTTCCGGGTGACGTGCTACTACTACCGGGGCGCCTACTACAAGGCGTTCTGGGCCGACCCGCCGTCGTGCGCGGTGGGCGAGCCGCGCAACGCGTTCCGGGGCGAGAACTCGTTCCCGCTGATCCTGCAGAACGTCCACCGCTACTTCCTGTATCTCGCGATCGGCTTCATCGTCTTCCTGAGCTACGACGTCTGGAACGCGCTCTGGTTCGAGGATGCCGCCGGCGTCTCGTTCGGCCTCGGCGTCGGGACGCTGGTGCTCGCGCTCAACGTCGTGCTGCTCGGCGGCTACACGTTCAGTTGTCATTCGCTGCGCCATCTCGTCGGCGGCCGCCACGATTGCATCTCGGCGAGCCCCCTGCAGCAGCGTGCGTACGACTGCGTGAGCTGCCTGAACCGTCGCCATATGCTCTTCGCCTGGTTGAGCCTCGTCTGGGTCTGTTTCTCGGACGTGTACGTGCGGCTCTGCGCCATGGGCATCTGGACCGACCTCCGCATTCTGTAGTTTCCGCGAGCTTCGGCCCGCGGCCTCATCGAAGTGAAGGACAAGCGAAGCCAGGGATGGACTACCAGACATTCGAACACGACGTCCTGGTGATCGGCGCCGGCGGGGCGGGGCTGCGGGCGGCGATCGAGGCCTCGGCAGCCGGGGTTTCGGTGGGCCTCGTCTGCAAGTCGCTGCTCGGCAAGGCGCACACCGTCATGGCCGAGGGCGGGATGGCGGCGGCGCTCGGAAACGTCGACGACCGCGACAGTTGGCAGACGCACTTCGCGGACACGATGCGGGGCGGGCAGTACCTCAACAACTGGCGGATGGCCGAGCTGCACGCGAAGGAGGCGCCGGATCGGGTGCGCGAGCTCGAGGCCTGGGGCGCCGTCTTCGACCGGACCCGCGACGGGCGCATCCTGCAGCGCAACTTCGGCGGCCACAAGTATCCGCGCCTGGCCCACGTCGGCGACCGCACCGGCCTGGAGATGATCCGCACCTTGCAGGACCACGGCGTGCACCAGGGCATCGACGTGCACATGGAGTGCACGGTGGTCGAGCTGCTGAAGGACGGCGAGCGGGTAGTGGGCGCCTTCGGCTACGACCGCGAGCGGGGCCGGTTCCGGCTGTTCAAGGCGAAGGCGGTGGTCCTGGCCTCCGGGGGCATCGGGCGCGCGTTCAAGGTGACCAGCAACAGTTGGGAGTACACCGGCGACGGGCAGGCGCTGGCCTACCGGGCCGGCGCCGAGCTGATCGACATGGAGTTCGTCCAGTTCCACCCGACCGGCATGGTCTGGCCGCCTTCGGTCAAGGGCATCCTGGTCACCGAGGGGGTGCGGGGCGAGGGGGGCGTGCTGCGCAACAGCGAGGGGCGCCGCTTCATGTTCGACGACATCCCCGAGCTCTACAGACACCAGACCGCCGACAACGAGGAAGAAGGCTGGATCTACACCCAGGGCGACAAGAACGCCCGCCGGCCGCCGGAGCTGCTCACCCGCGACCACGTCGCGCGCTGCATCGTGCGCGAGATCAAGGAGGGCCGCGGCAGCCCGCACGGCGGTGTCTTCCTCGACATCGCCTGGATCAAGTCCAAGCTGCCGAACGGGGCCGAGCACATCCGCAAGAAGCTGCCGAGCATGTACCACCAGTTCAAGCAGCTCGCCGGCATCGACATCACCGAGACGCCGATGGAGGTCGGTCCGACGACCCACTACGTCATGGGCGGGGTGCGGGTGGACGCCGACTCGCAGATGTCGACCGTGCCCGGCCTGTTCGCGGCGGGCGAGGTGGCGGGCGGCCTGAACGGCGCCAATCGACTCGGCGGCAACTCGCTCTCGGACCTGCTCGTCTTCGGCAAGCGGGCCGGGGAGTACGCCGCGGCCTTCGCGCGGGACCAGCGGGCCGGGGTGGTCGACGAGGGGCAGGTCGAGGCGGTCGCCCGCACGGCGCTCGAGCCGCTCGACCGGCAGGGCAGCGGCGAGGCGCCCTATCAGTTGCAGTACAAGCTGCAGGATCTGATGCAGAACCAGGTCGGCATCGTTCGCAACGACGCCGACCTGCGGCAGGCCCTCGACGCCCTGCAGCGCCTGCAGGAGCGGGTCAAACGGGTCGAGGCGCAGGGCAACCGCGAGTACAACGCCGGCTGGCACACCGCGCTCGACCTGCGCAACCTGATGCCGGTGGCCGAGGCGGTGACCCGGTCCGCGATCGAGCGGCAGGAGAGCCGCGGCGCGCACTTCCGCGAGGACTATCTCGGCAAGGACGAGGCGTGGGGCAAGAACACGCTCGTCGTCCGGCAAGGGCCCGACGGCGCGATGGAGATCCGCCGCGAAGAGATTCCACCGCCGCGCGAGGACCTGCAGCGGATCATCGAAGAGAGCCAGAAGAGCTGACGAAGCGGGGGAGACCGATGGCGAGCGCGACGTTCAAGATCTGGCGCGGCGACGCCGAGGGCGGCGACTACCAGGACTACACCACCGAGGTGACCGAGGGGATGGTGGTGCTCGACGCCGTGCACCAGGTCCAAGCCGAATCGGCCAACGACCTGGCCGTGCGCTGGAACTGCAAGGCGGGCAAGTGCGGTTCGTGCTCCGCCGAGGTGAACGGCAATCCCAAGCTGATGTGCATGACTCGGCTCAACAGCCTGAACCTCGACGAGCCGGTCACCATCGAGCCGATGAAGGCGTTTCCGGTCGTCCGCGACCTGGTCACCGACGTGTCGTGGAACTACGAGGTCAAGAAGCAGATCAAGCCGTTCAAGCCGCGCCCGCCCGACGCCGAGGACGGCACGTGGCGCATGCAGCAGTCCGACGCGGAACGGGTCCAGGAGTTCCGGAAGTGCATCGAGTGCTTCCTGTGCCAGGACGTCTGCCACGTGCTGCGCGACCACCGGCTGCACCACGAGTTCATCGGGCCGCGCTTCTTCGTCTACAGCGCCGCGCTGGAGATGAACCCCCTCGACACCGAGGACCGCACCGGCGATCTGGCGAACGACTTCGGGGTCGGCTACTGCAACATCACCAAGTGCTGCACGAAGGTCTGCCCGGAAGAGATCACCATCACCGACAACGCGATCATTCCGCTCAAGGAGCGCGTCGTCGACAAGCTCTACGATCCGCTGAGTCGGCTGCTGCGCGTGTTCCGCTCGTAGAGGGGAGTCCTGCGGAGGCCCCGGGGGGGCGCGACGCCGCGCGAGTGCAGGAGATTGCCTCATGGCGTCCGGCCTGCGCTCGGCAGAACCGAGGGGCGGTGCATGGTCGCCAAGGCACTGAACCCGATCCTGAAGGCTGGCGCCCGGCGGCTCCGCACCGCGGGAACGGTTCGCCGCGACGTGGAATAATGGGCCGCGATTCGGCAGTGCGGAGGCGACACATGCGACGACGATGGTCCCGGTATCTCTTGTGCGGCGTGCTCGCGTCCGTCTGGACGGTGGCCGCCTTCGCGTCCCAGCCGCCGGCCGTATCGGTCGAGGAGGAGCTCATCGCGCTCGAGCGGGGCTGGAACGAGGCGTTCTACGCCCGGGATGTCGAGTTCCTCGACAGCATTCTCGCCGACGATTTCATCGTGACCTACGACGACGGCGCGCGGGGCGACAAGGCCCGCGAGCTGGCGCTTGCCGAGTCGTTCAACCAGCGCGTGATCTCGGCCACGCAGGAAGACTTCACCGTCCAGGTCTACGACGATGCCGCGGTAGTCTGGTTCACGCTCCGCGTCGTCGGCATCCGGCGGGGGCAGGAGGCCGAGATTTCCCTGCGCTATACCGACGTCTGGGTGATGCGCGACGGCCGGTGGCAGTGCGTCGCGTCCCAGAGCACGCGGATGAATCCGCGGTAGCCGAAAAGCCGGTACGCTGCGGGGGCGCCGCCATCCAGGCGAGGTTCTGCGTGTGAGCGGCTACCGTACGTGCGTCATCGGTTTCTCCCGGGCCGTTGCTCAGGGCTGATCGAGACGCCGCCAGAAACCCTTCTCGTCGGTGCAGGCGCGCGCCGCCCCCGCCATGCGCGCGCCGCGGGGCGAGTCAACGGCGGCCGCCGTGCGGGCGGTGAACGATTCGGAGACCGCTATCCCGCGCTCCACGAGCATTGCGCGGACGAGTTCCGCCTGGCCTTCTGCCCGTCCCGCGGTTCTGCCTTCCGCCCGCCCCGCGATCTCCGGTCGTGCGATGGAGCTGCGCCAGGTAGCCGACGCGGGGGTCCCGCCGCGGCTCGTGATGCCGGACGTTCCAGCGTTCGGCGGCGGGCGTCACGACCCCGCCGTGCGCTCGGCCGCCGGCGCTGCAATCCGCGCCGGGAGCAGCGTGAGCGCCACGCACGCCGCCACGTTCACACCCAGTCCGACGACGCCCGCGTGGACATCCCACACCTGCGGCCGGCCGGCGAGGAGCAGCCCGGCGTAGGTGGCGCAGCCGGCCAGCATCCCGCCGAGCGCGGCGGCCGTCGTCAGCCGCCGCCACGTCACGCCGAGCACGAACAGCGGCGCCACCTGGGCCAGGATCTCCATCTTGATCTCGGTCAGTCCCCACAGCGTTACCCGTGGCGACAGTGCGACGAGCACCAGCACGGCGACGACCACCCACGAGAGGAGCTTGCCGATGCGGGTCAGGCGTTCCTCCGGCGCGTGCCGGAGCAGGTTGGCTCCCACGATGTCCTTGGCGAGTATCGACGACAGGCTCAGGAGGACCGAGTCGGCGGTCGACATCACGGCGGCGACGACCGCGGTGATGACCATCACGCAGAGGAGGTAGAGCAGCACCGACCGCCCGCTCCAGGCGGTCAGCAGCGCCGGCATCACCTGATCGGCGTCGCCGGTGGCGGACAGTTCGCGGATGGCCAGAATGCCCACCATGAACATGACGCCGGTGGTGACCAGCGGCAGGAAGACCATCACACTGAAGGCGCTCTTGAGCGTGGCCGCGTCGCGGGCAGCGTAGATGCGCTGGATCGCGTGCGGATACACGGCACCGGAGAAGCCGATGAGCAGGAGGGTGCTGAGCCAGTTGCGCGAGACCCCCAGCGCCGGGACGGCGACCTTCTCGGGCGCCTCGCCCGCGACGGCCATGGTCAGCTCCGCGAGGTGGGTCGGCGTCGGCACGACGGCCAGCAGGAGGCCGGCCAGCCCCACCAGCAGCATGATGCCCTGCACGCAGTCGGTCCAGGCGACGGCGCGCATGCCGCCGACCGTCTCGTAGACGATGACCACCAGCGTCAGCAGCACCACGCCGACCCAGTAGGGCACGGCGCCGCCCGACAGGCCCTCGGTGACATGGCCCATGGCCATGAGCTGTGCCAGCAGGTAGTTCGAGATCGCCAGGACCAGCAGTACGTTGGCGATCAGGGTGAGCGGCGCCGAGCGGAACCGGTGGGTGATCCAGTCTCCCGGGGTGACGAAGGCATGCCGGCGGGCGAGGCGCTGCAGGCGCGGGGCGAAGATCAAGTAGACGACGATGATCGCCATCATGAAGCCGACGCTCATCACCCACGCGTAGCCGATGCGGAACGCCTCCCCGGGATAGCCGAGCAGCGTGTTGCCGCTGTACTGCGTCGCGTAGAGGGTCAGCAGCAGCACGAAGCCGCCCAGGTTGCGGCCCGCGAGGTAGAAGTCACCCAGGCCGGTCTGAGCACCCCGGCGCCGCGTGGCGTAGCCGACCGAGATCAGCACCACCAGGTAGAGTCCGACGGCAGCGCCGGCGCCGACCGCGAGCGACGGGCTCAAGGGGCCTCCTCCGTGTCGTCCGCGCCGTCGGCGGGCGGCACGGACCAGTAGCGCGCCACCACGTACGCGGTGAAGACGGCCACTGCGAGGTACGCGAGCAGCGAGATGACGACCCAGTGCGGCAGGCCGAGCCAGAGCCGTGCGGGACTGCCGGGCGGGAGGTACCACGGCACGGAGACGGCGAAAAGGAATACGTAGACCGCCCAGATCCACGGGCGCGACCGTGGTTCCAGCCGTCCCTGCCGAGACCCCGAGTCGGGGCTGTCGCGGGCCGCTTGCGGTTCGGGCGGGGCCGGCATGTTCTCCCCGGGCCGCCGCCGGCGCTGGAGCGCCGGCGCTGTCGCTGCCTCCTTGCGGCGGGCTTCCGGCCCGGTCGCCCTATGATAGTGCCGTGCGGTGCGAGGTGAGGCAGGCCGAGGAGCGACGCGGTCCACGCGGGTCGCACCTCGGCTCGAATGCAGCGGGGCCGGCCCTTGCCACGGGTTTCCTCGGCCGGTGTGACACTGGAGGTCTTAGATGGATCGAATGATGCGGGTCGCAGTGTGGCTGTTCGTTGCGGCCGGGCTGGCAGGCTTCAGCGCGGCCGTGCCGGCGAGAGGGCAGGAGGCGGAGATCTCCCTGGCGGGCGTCGTCGATCTGCACTTCCATACCGGACCCGATTCGCGTCCCCGATCGGTGGACGACATCGAGGCGTCGCGCCTGGCGGCGGCGGCCGGCATGCGCGCCATCCTGCTGAAGAACCACTTCACGATGACCGCCGACCGGGCGGCCATCGCCATGGGGCAGGTGGACGGCCTGGAGATCTTCGGCGGGCTCGTCCTCAACCGCGCCGTGGGCGGCATCAACCCCGAGGCGGTGCGGCAGATGGCCACTTTCTCCGGCGGCCGGGGCAAGGTCGTGTGGCTGCCCACCTTCGATTCCGAGTACGCCGCCACGTCGTCGGGCAGTGATGGGCCGTATGTGCCGATCCTGGAGGACGGAGAGCCGCTCCCGGCGGTGCTGGATGTCTTCGAGCTGCTTGCCGAGCACGACCTGACGCTGGCGATGGGGCACTCGGCGCCGGGCGAGGTGCTGCGTCTGATCCCGGAAGCGAAGCGTCTCGGGGTGCCCAGGATTCTCGTGACGCACGTCTTCAGCCAGGGCGCGACGCGCGAGCAGATGCGCCGGATGGCCGAGGAAGAAGCCATCATGGAGATCGACTGGCTGGCCGTGTACGGCGGTGGCCGGACGATCGAGGACTATGTAACGGCGATCCGGGACCTGGGCGCCGAGGCCTTCTTCATGTCGTCCGACCTCGGGCAGGAGGGCAATCCGGTACACCCCGACGGGCTGCGCGACTACATCCGCGCCATGCTGGACGCCGGCATCACCGAGGAGGAGATCGACACGATGATCCGCCGGAATCCGGCGCGGCTGCTCGGGCTGGATCCCTGGTAAGCGGAACAGCCGGGGCGGGCGCGACCAGCCACAAGTCGAGGGACGAAACGTCCAGGACGCGCCCGGGCCTCAGTGCACCCGGTAGTCCGGCCGGTGCTCGTCCCAGGGATCCGTTTCGAGCGCCTCCTCGGCCTCCCAGCGCCGCCGGCGCTCGGCGCGCCGCAGGCGGTGGCGCCAGATGGCGGCGAGAGCCAGGCTGGTGATGAGGGTCCAGAGGGTGAAGGGGCTGGCGATGAAGGTGATCCACTCCTCCCAGCCGCCCGAGCTGCGCCAGAACAGGCGCGTTGCGCCCCGCACCGTGGTCCCGGTGGCGGCATAGAAGGCGTTGTCGAAGGTTGCTCCCGCCGCCACACCGGCAAGGATGCGCGGCACGACGGCGGCGCCGTGCCTCCGGATGACGTCCCGCACGATCGCGTGGGAGATGATGTAGGCGCGCGCCGCGTCGCGTCCGTCTCCCGCGAAGAGTCCTTCCAGCGCGGTGACCGTGGGCCGGCCGGCGATGACCGTCGCCCACAGGAACCGGGACCGGTTGCCGATGCTCCAGGTCCGCTCGGCGACGCTGGCGAGTCCCTCGTTGAACCAGCGCGGCAGGCGTCCGCCGCCCGCGGCGCGCGCGGTCAGGATGTGGGCCACCTCATGGTGGAGCACCACCTCCATCGAGTCGTGCGGATAGCTCCCGATGCGGTCCGGAAACAGCACGATCAGATCGTGTTGCGGGTCGGCGAACGCCGCGACCCACGGCGCGGTGTCGCGCGCGACGCGGGAGTCTTCCGGCACCAGCACGATCCGGATCCGGTTGCCCGGATCGCGCAGGCCGACCAGCCGCATCACCGCCTGCAGGCGGCCGGCGTCGAGCCGCTGGATCCGGCCGGCGACGGCATGCAGGCTCTCGGGAGCCTCGATGGTCATTTCGGGCAGCCGCGGCTGGCCGCTCGCCGGCGCGACGAAGGCCAGCGAGAGGCATCCGATCAGCGGTGCGGCGAAGGCCCGCGTGGCCGGGCTTCGCTTGCGGATCCCGATGCCCGGAGGGTCAGCCGGCGTCGTCCTGCGCGCCGGCCCGAATCGATGCGACCGTCGCGCCGAGGTGAGACCCGGGCGCGTCCCAGAAGGCGGCGACCAGGGGATGCCGCTCGAGCGCGGCCTGCACGTTGCCCCGCTGGACTCCGGAACCCCTGCCGTGCACGATGCGGACCTCTCGAAGCCCTGCCGTCGCGGCAGCGTGCACATATTCCTCGACAACCGACCGGACATCGCGCGGCGCGAAGGTGTGCAGATCGAGCTCCGCTTCGATGGGTACTTCATGAGGCGGCTCATGGTCGCTCATAGGTCGCCGTCACCTCGGTGGTGATGCCGCCGCGCACGGAGAAGTCGCCGACCACCGTCATCCGCCGCGGCCGGCAGGCGGCGACGAGGTCGTCGAGGATCCGGTTGGTCACGTCCTCGTAGAAGATGCCCTGGTTGCGGAATCCGACCAGGTAGTACTTCAGCGCCTTGAGCTCGATGCAGCGGTCGTCGGGAACGTAGGTAATCCGAATCTCTCCGAAGTCGGGAAAACCCGTTTTGGGGCAGACCGACGTGAACTCCGGACAGCGGATGGCGATCTCGTAGTCGCGCTCGCGCCTGGGGTTGGGAAACGTCTCGAGCGGCGAGTGCGGCATCCGATGAGTGTAGCGCGAATCGGCGACGTGCCGAATTGACACGAGGCGCTGCCCACGCTAGGATTTCTCCGCTTCTATCGGGTTTTTTCGTCCGGATGATCGCCAGCGCGCGCGGTCGCCGAGGTGTCCGAGACAGCGCGCCAACACCAAGGGGGAGCGTCGATGGCCGCAGCCCGCAAGATGGGCAAGACGCAGCTGTTCGCGCATTTCGTCGAGCACATGGCAGCTTTCGATGTCAGTCTCAAGCGCGCAGAAGTGCGCGAGTTCTTCGATGAACTGCAGCGGACGTGCGAGCGGGAGCTTCAGGATTCCGGCGAGTTCACGCTGCCTGGCATCGCCAAGCTCGTATTGCAGAAGCGGGACGCGCGGATGGGCCGCAACCCGGCAACCGGGGAAGCCATCGAGATCCCGGCGAAGCAGGTCGTGAAGGCGCGCATCGCGAAGCAGCTAAAGGACGCCGTTCTTCCGTAAGCGTTGACGCTCCACACCGAACCGCCGGCATGATCCGGCGATTCGGAATGCGAGGCTGGATCGAGGCCGATCCAGCCTCTTGGTCTGTACGTGACTCGCGAGGGCGGCGCCTGGCGCCGGTCACCGTGAGGTCGCTCACGCCTTTCGCCGCGCCGGCCGGAACCAATCGATGGCAACCCACGTGCTCATGCCGCAGCTCGGCGAGTCCATCGCCGAGGGCACGATCGTGCGCTGGAACAAGCGCGTAGGTGAGCAGGTCGATCGGGACGAGCCGCTGTTCGAAGTGTCGACCGACAAGGTGGATGCCGAGGTGCCGTCCCCGGCCGGCGGCGTCCTTGCCGAGGTACGCGTGCAGGCGGGCGAGACCGTGGCTGTCGACAGCGTCGTTGCCACCATAACGGCCCCGGGCGAAGCGGTCGCCGATTCGGACGGCTCGCCGTCACGGGAGGGAGCGGAAGCGCCGGCCGGCGCGGCCGGAACCGCGGACCGCGGGGAGCGGCGTGCCCGGGCTCATGTCTCGCCCGTAGTCCGCCGACTGGCCCGGGAGCACGGGGTCGACCCCGCCGCCGTGGCCGGGACCGGCGCGGGCGGCAGGGTCACGAAAGATGACATCCTGAAGCACGTCGAGTCCGTCCAGGGCGGTGCCGATCCGATGCTGGCGGCCGACGACCGGCGGATCGAGCCCCTGTCGACGATGCGGCGCGAGATTGCCGGGCGCATGCTCCGCAGCCGCCGTACCGCGGCCCACGTGCACACCGTTTTCGACGTCGATTTCTCGCGCGTGGCGGCGCTGCGGGAGACGCACCGGGAATCGTACGCCGGGCGCGGCGCCAGATTGACCTTCCTGGCGTTCGTGGCCAGGGTCGTCGTCGATGCGCTGGTCGAGATGCCGCTACTCAATGCCTCGCTCACCGATGACGGCGCCGGGGTGATACATGCGGCGGACGTCGGTCTCGGTATCGCGGTGGCGCTCGACGACGACGGGGGCCTGATCGTGCCGGTAATCCGGGACGCGGGCGGGAAGAACGTTCTGGAGCTGAGCACGGCGATAGCCGATCTCGCCGAGCGGGCCCGTTCGAAGCGCCTGACGCCCGAGGAAGTGCAGGGAGGCACGTTCACCATCACCAATCCCGGGGTGTTCGGGTCCATCTTCGGGATGCCGATCATCAACCAGCCGCAGGTGGCCATTCTCTGCGTGGGAGCCATCGAGCGCCGCCCGGTGGTGATCGACGAAGCGGGCACGATCGCCGCACGGCTGCGTGCCTACCTGACGCTGGGCTTCGATCATCGGTTGATCGACGGTGCAGTCGCCGATCAATTCATGGCCAAGGTCAAGTCGGGGCTGGAGCAGTTCGACGGCAGCCTGCTGTAGGGGGCGCCCATGCGTCGACGGGCTCTCGAGGTGCGGCGGCTCGGCAGCGTCGGATACGGAGCGGCGCTCGACCTGCAGCAGCGGCTCGTGGTGGAGCGACAGCGGGACCGGATTACCGACCAGTTGCTGCTGCTCGAGCATCCGCCCGTCATCACCCGCGGCGTGCGGGCGGGCGCGGACAACGTACTGGCGTCACCCGACGTGTTGCGCCGGCGCGGCGTCGAGATCCACGACGCGCGGCGCGGCGGGGACGTCACATACCATGGCCCGGGGCAGCTCGTCGGCTATCCCATCCTGCTGTTGAAGCCCGACCGGTGCGACGTGCACCGCTACGTCCGCGATCTCGAAGAGGTCCTGATTCGGGCCGCGGCCGAGTTCGGCGTCCGCGCGACACGCATTCCGGGGCTTACCGGGGTCTGGGTGGGCAATGACAAGCTGGCGGCCATCGGCGTGCGATTGTCGCGCTGGGTCACCAGTCACGGCTTCGCGCTCAACGTGACGACCGACCTCGACGATTTCGCGCTGATCCGGCCGTGCGGACTCGCGGACCGCGGTGTGACATCGCTCCAGCGGCTCACCGGCCGGGCGATATCGGACGCGGTGGTAACCGACTGCGTCGCGAAGCGGTTTGCGGAGGTGTTCGAGCACGAGATCCGAGCCGCGGGCGGTCCGGATCGGTCCAGCGGTGCGTCGACTCAGCCGGTACAGGCCGCTTCGAGCTGACCGAGCTCGCGAGCGTTCAATTGCGGCTCGACGATGCGCATGACGCCGCCCGCACCGATTCGGACCGGGGCGGCCAGCACCTGCTTCCGTATGCCGAACTCGCCGTCGACCGCAACGAAGCAGGACATCTGGCGGCTGCTATGGGTGGCAAGGGAAGCCGCGACCCTTCCCGCGGCGGCCGCGAGCGCATACGGACCCGGCGGCCACAGGGCGGCCGCCCGCTCCTGCAGGCGGTTCTGCCGCATGGGCGCCAGGCTCGCCTCGAGCGACAGTCCTCCCACCGTCGCGTTGCTCCAGGGTACGACGATGCGTCGCGGAGGGGCTCCCAGCACCGTAAGTGCGACTTCCGAGGGCGCGCAGCCGACTTCGAGGGCGACGATGGCCCGCAACGCGCCCCGCAGGGCTTCCGGGGCCGAGCCGATCAGCCGTCCGCGGTCGAACCCTGCCTCGGATACTCCCCGCTCGACGAGCCGATGCTGACCGGCGCCCGCGCAGATGAAGAAGGCGGAACGACCGAACGCGGCCACCTGACGCAGCCGATCCAGGCCCTCGTCCTCGTTCCACTCGGCACCGGGGGGCCTTGCGGGATCGGTCAGGATCACCACGTCGGCTCCCAGTGCGGCCGAGGCGCTGCCATCTCCGACGACAGCCGTTCCAAAGCGTTCTATGGCGCCCGCTTGCCGGATGTCGAGTGCTTTTCCCGCCGCCACGTCGCCAGCGTCGTCGATGAGCCGCACTTCCCCGTAGAGGTCGTGCGAGGCCGCGAGATGGGCGAGCGTGCCGCCGAGCCTGCCCGCGCCGATGATCGCGATGACCGACATGATAGGTGGCCCGCCAGGCTCGCGGTATTCTAGTGGCGATGGCACTCGATGGCGGCAGGGAGGGGCAGGGCGCGGGCACGCGTTTCGACGGGTCGGTCGCCGTCGTGACCGGTGGCTCGCGCGGAATCGGACGCGCGGTGGCGGAAACGCTGCTGCAATGCGGCGCGGATGTCCTGATTGCGGGGCGCTCGGCCGCATCGCTTGCCGAGGCGGCGGCGGAGTTGGCGCGGGTGACGGACGCCACCGGCGCCGGGCGACTCGAGACGGTGGCGGCCGACGTGCGGCGTCCCGCCGACGCGGAACGGCTTGTCGGGGCGGCGGCCGACCGCTTCGGCGGCGTGGACATCCTGATCAACAACGCCGGGATCGGCCACTTCGAGGCGGTTGCCGAGCAGTCCGTGGACGACTGGGCGCAGATCATCGAGACGAACCTGAGCGGGGTCTTCTACTGTTGCCGGGCCGCGATTCCCGTGCTGCGCCAGCGCGGCGGCGGCTGGATCATCAACGTCAGCAGCTTGGCGGGCAGCTATCCGTTCGCCAACGGCGCCGCCTACTGCGCGTCCAAGGCGGGACTGGACGCGTTTTCCGCCGCCCTCATGCAGGAGGTTCGGTTCGACGGCATCCGGGTGAGCGCGGTCGCTCCCGGTTCTGTCGGCACTGCGTTCGCAGGCAGCGATGACCGGCATGCCGCGGCGCCATGGAAGCTGACCGCCTCCGATGTCGCGCAGGTCGTCGTGGACCTCTTGCGCCACGAGTCGCGCAGCTTGCCGAGCAGGGTGGAAATCCGTCCGTCGCAGCCGCGGAAAGGCTGAGCACCAAAAGCGCCATGTGGATCATTCGTGCGACGATCGACGAACAGACACGCGTCTTCCGCCTGCCGCCGGGGGTGGGCCGGACCCTCGGCAGGGGAACGCACGCCGACTTCATCGTCGGGGATACGCTCATATCGCGCATTCACTGCCGATTTACCGCCACGGAGCAGCAACTCGAGGTCGAGGACCTGAAGAGCACGAACGGCACCTTCGTCAACGACAGGCGGATAGAGATGGCATTTCTCGGAAACGGCGACCGCATACGAGTGGGTCAGGTCGAGCTGACCGTGAGCCGTGGGGAGCCGAGGGAAGAGAACGACTGACGCCGTGCGGCGTCGGCGCCCGGAAAGCGTGCGCATCGCCGCTCGAACGGACGCGGCTTCTTCGCGGGCCGTTCCTAGTCCACCGGAAGGGTGCGTTCGATCCAGTCGATCAGTGCCTCGGCGACCCGGGGCGTGATTCCCCGGCTTCCCGGCGCCGGACTCTCGGGTTCCGCGTCGCTGGCCGTCAGCATCAGGTGATTGACGCCGTCCAGCATGACGAGCTCCACCGTCGACTCCCGCCGTCCCCGCCGGCGTGCGATGCGTTCGAGTCGCTCGGCGTGGTACGGCGGCACGAGCCGGTCTTCGGAGCCCTGAATCAGCAGCAGCGGCTGGCGCACGCGGCGCAGCTCCGCCGTGGGACTGAAACCCAGGAAGCTGCGGAACAGTGGCGTGTCCGCCTGTCTGCGCACCGCATCGGGGATGCCGTCCCACCCGCCTTCGCGCAGGACGGCGCGATTGATGCGCGTTTGCAGATCGATGCGTTCCCGTCGTTCCTGCCCCGTCGTGCCGATGCGCTCCAACTCGTCCCGCTGCTGCTCGAGCACGAATGTCTCGCCGGAACTGCCGGGGGTCGCCAACAGCGCCAGACCCTTGATGCGGTTCTCGCGGCGCGCCGCGAGCAGGCCGATCCAGCCACCCTCGCCGTAGCCCACCGCTACGATGCGGTCGCGATCGACATCGTCGCGCCGCTCCACGTGCCGTACCATGGTGCGTACGTCTTCGGCGTAGTCCTCGAGCGTCGCCGATTCGGCCCGGCCTCCACTCTGCCCGTAACCCCGCTTGTCGTAGCGCGCGACGACGAATCCGCGATCCGCCAGGGCCCAGGCGAGGTGGCGGAAGACCGGGACGCCGGACACGGTCTCGTCCCGGTCGACCGGGCCGGTCCCCGGCACCAGCACCACTGCGGGCCAGCGGCCGCCGGGCGGCGCCATGTCCACCGGGGTGATGACCGTGGTCGCGAGAGTGAACCCGGCCGCCCCTACGCGCAAGCGTTCGCTTCCCGGATGCGGGGGATCGGCGGTCAGCCGCGCCGAGACCGACGCGATATCGCGGCGCGCGACCTCCAGGGAGGCGTAGGGCAGGCTCACCCGCAACAACCGGCCGTTCTCGTCGATCCAGATCTCGGCGTCCAGCGGCTGCGTCGGATCGACGAACGTGATGCGATAGGTCCGTGCTTCGATGATCCGCTCGGCCGTCTCGATATGCTGGATGCCGACCGCATCGACGCGGGCCGAGACAAAGCCGCGGGGCGGAACGTAGATCGGCAGCTCGTCGCCCGCCCGCGATGCGGCCAGCCGCATCGCCAGCGCCTCGTAGCTGACGAAGATGGAGTTGGGCAGCAGCACCGACGCCGGATCGATGCTGTCGTCGCTCGTGGTCCGACGATCGCCCTCCAGCAAGGTGTTCGTCACGGCGCCGTCGGCGAACGTGCTGTCGAGGCGGAAGGCTATGCCGGCCTGCGAACCCTCGAGCGTGAGCCGCCGGGGACGCCATTCCGCGTCGTAGGAGGCCTCGAAGACCCGGGTGTCGACCGGAACCGGCGCCGTGAGCTGGCCGCTGGCCTGCAGGAGCCAGCCGTCTTCCGTTCGAACGACGCGCACGCGCTCGAAGCCGGCGGGAGTCGAGCCCACGAAGATGTTGAACAGGGCCTCGCCGGCCGCGGGACCGGCCGGCGGCTGCGCCCCAAGGGTGACGCCGGCGCCGGCCGCCGCCGTCAACCCGAGCGCCAGGAGCACGCCCGCGCGAAATCGTCGTCGCATCAGAGTCAGCATATCATCGACGTGCGTGACGGACTGCACGATGGACATCGGCGAGTATCGGGTTCTGCGCAACGGTGCCGGCCTGGTTGCGTTGGAGGGCCGCGGGTGGCTCGCGGTCGCCGGACAGGACCGTGCCGACTTTCTGCAGGGGCTGCTGAGCAACGACGTCGCCGCCCTGTCGCCGGGGGGCGGCTGCTACGCGGCGTGTCTCACCCCACAGGGGCGCATGACCGCCGACATGTACGTCTTCGCGGACCGTGACCGTCTGCTGCTGGACGTCGACGGCAGCGTGACGGACCGGCTCTGGGAACGGTTCGATGACCTCGTCTTCACCGAGGATGTGCGTATCGAGAACCTGACGGGTTGGACCGCGTACGGCTTGCACGGGCCCGGTGCCGGGGAGGTTGCGGGGAGCCTGACCGGCGCGGCCGCCGGGCGGCTGGCGGTTTGCGAGCATCGCGCTTTCGGCATCGAGTCGGGCGTCGGACTGTTGGCGCGCACCGACGATCTGGGCGTCGAGGGCTATCGTGTGGTGGTGGAGCGGCCCGCCGCCGAGGCGCTGCAACGGGAGCTCGAGGCCGCCGGCGCCGTTGCGGTGGGGCCCGCCGCGGCCGAGGCGGTACGCGTGGAATCGGGCCGGCCCCTGTTTCCGATCGACATGGATCACGACACGATTCCACTCGAAGCGGGCATCGCCGACCGCGCCATCAGCTTCGACAAGGGATGCTACGTGGGGCAGGAGGTCATCGTCCGCATTCTCCACCGGGGTCAGGGGCGTGTCGCGCGCCGGTTGGCGGGGCTGACCTTCGAGCGGTCCGCGGCCCCGGACGCACCGCTCCCATCACCCGGAGCGCCGATTTTCAGCGGCGACGACGAGGTCGGTCGCGTGACCAGCGCGGTGCGCTCGCCGGCCGTAGCGGCGGTGATCGCGCTCGGGTACGTCCGGCGAGAGCTCGCCGAGACGGTCGGGGCGGGCGTCGACGTCGCGCTCGGAACCGACCGCGCGCCGGCGATCGTCACCTCCCTGCCCTTCGTACCCGCGGACGCTCGCGTGGGATAATCCGAGCCTCATGCCGCTCTATACCGGCATCGGCGACCGCGGCACCACCGCGCTGTTCGACGGCACCACAGTCCCGAAGGACGATGCCCGCGTTGCCGTCTACGGCGACGTCGACGAGCTGAACGCGACGGTCGGCCTTGCCCGGGCCGCCGGGTTGCCCGACGATTTCGACGAGATGATCGTCGCCGTGCAGCGCGACCTGTTCGCGATCGGCGCGCGCCTCGCCGACCCGCGGTCCCGTATCTCGGCCCGCGTGACCAAGGCGCGGATCGGCAAGGCGGACGTCGAACGTCTGGAGGGGTGGATCGACAGCGTCGACGGCGCGCTGCCGCCGCTGCGCAGCTTCATCCTGCCGGGAGGCAGCGCGCCCGGAGCGGCGCTGCACCACGCCCGCGCCGTCTGCCGGCGCGCCGAGCGGCGGATCGTCGGCCTCGGGGTGGACTCGGTCGAGCCCGAGTTGCTGCGGTACGTCAACCGCCTGTCCGACCTGTTGTTCGCCCTGGCGCGCGCCGTGAACCATCGCCGCGGCGTCGCCGAAATCGAGTGGTGACCCTCGCGGGTAGCTTGCGCGACGCGGCGGGGACCAGCCGCCCGTGGCGAGAGCCCCGCCGCATGGAAATCAGCTTCGGGCCTCGATGGTGCGCTTCACCGCGTCGAAGATGGTGCGTGCGAGCTCCTGCGAAATCTGCTCGCGGATGGCGCCGCACGGAACCAGAATGCCGGCTTCCCCCGTGTCGATGGCGACGTCCCACTGGTCGCGGGAGAGTCCCTCCGGCCGCTGCTGGATCAACTCGCTCGATATCGCGGCCGCGTCCTGGTGATCAGGGCTCGTGGCAACGGCAATCGGGGCGCCGTTTATCAGGACGCGCGCGGCCGTGATTGCCGTCTTCGGGATCGGCCGCTCGCCAAAGTAGAACGCCTCCGCATCCTCGGTGAAGAAGAGAAGGCCCGTGTCCGAGGGTATCTCGGCCAGGATCGTGCGCCCGCGGACCGCGATCGCCTCGCGCTCGCTGCCGCGCTTCCGCCGGTCGCGGGTCAATGCCGTCGCGAGCCGCAGGGCGAAGAAGAGCAGACCGAGCGCCACCAGGGCCGCTGCGACGTCGCGCATACTTCCATGGTAACGCCTGCGGGCGCTCCCTCGTCGCGCCTTGGCACGCGGGTCCCTCGCCGCGCTTGGTGCGACGCGGGGTTCCACCACGGACTGCCGCGGGCTGTCGATTGGATCGCGGCCGGGCTGCCGGGTACGATCCGGGATACGCTCGTCACCCGGTGCATCCGATGGAGTCGGTCATCGTCCACTACCAGGAGATCGCGCTCAAGGGGCGCAACCGCCCCTGGTTCATCGATCGTCTTGCCGGGGGCCTGCGCGACGCGACGGCCGATCTGGACGTCACCCACGTGCGCCCACTCATGGGGCGGATAGAGGTGAGGTTGGGTCCGGCCGCCGAATGGTCCGTCGTGCGCGAGCGCCTCGCACGGGTCTTCGGCGTGGCGAACTTCGCGCGGGCGAGGAGCACGGGGAGGGAGATCGAGGAGATCGCGGGTGCGATCCTCCGGCATCTCGACGAGCCCGATGCCGTCGGCGCGGACCGCGTCACGAGCTTTCGGGTCCGGGCCAGCCGCGCGGACAAGACGTATCCGCTGACCTCGCCGCAGATCGAGCGCGAGGTGGGCGGCCGGATCAAGGCAGCGCGCGGTTGGCGGGTGGACCTCGGCGCTCCGGACCTCGCCATCGGCGTCGAAATACTTCCGGATCGGGTGTTCTGCACGCTCGGGAAGGAGTCCGGCCGGGGCGGGTTGCCGACCGGCACGAGCGGCGCCGTGCTCTGCCTGCTGTCCGGCGGCATCGACTCGCCGGTCGCCGCCTACCGACTGATGAAGCGGGGCTGCCGGGTGCGGTTCGTCCACTTTCACGCGTACCCGATCCTGTCGCGGGCGTCGCTCGACAAGACGCGTGAGGTCGCCGACCTGCTGACGCGCCACCAGTTGCGCTCGCGGCTGTATTGCGTGCGCTTCGGGGAGATCCAGCAGACGATCGTGCTCTCGGCGCCGCCCCCGCTGCGCGTCGTCCTCTACCGCCGCATGATGATGCGGATCGCCGAGCGCCTGGCCGGCGTCTGCGGGGCGAAGGCCCTTGTCACCGGCGAATCGGTCGGACAGGTGGCCTCGCAGACCATCGAGAACCTTGCGGTGATCAACAACGTCGTCACCTTGCCGGTGCTGCGGCCGCTGATCGGCTCGGACAAGGAGGAGATCACGCAGGAGGCTCGCCGGCTGGGCACCTATCCGATCTCCATAGTTCCCGACCAGGACTGCTGCACGCTGTTCGTGCCCCGGCGGCCGGCGACTCGGGCGAGGCTGGAGCATGTGGAACGCGCCGAGCGCGACCTGCCGGTCGCCGAGCTGGTCGACCAGGCGGTGGCGACGGTCGAGCGCCAGGACTTTCTGTTCCCGCCGCGGGCCGCGGCACCGCTGGCGCCGGTTCCCGAGGGGAGCGCCGGGGCGGAGGCGCCGACACGGTCCGCGTGACCGGGCGCGATGCTCTCGGCGCGTTCGAAGCGCCGGCGGGCTCAGAGCAGGTCGGGGTGCAGCAGGCCCCGCCGATGGTCGCGCAGCGCTTCGCGGGTGCTGCGGAAGGCGAGGTCGGACCACGGGACGTCTTCCGGGGCGAACCAGGCCGCCTCCAGCGACTCGTCGGCGGCGTCCAGCGTGCCGCCGACCACCGACGCCTTGTAGACGATGACAATCGGTACGGCCCCCGCGTACGCGTAGATGTTGATCAGACCGTCGAGCCGGATGTCGAGACTGGCCTCTTCGCGCGCCTCGCGGACGGCGGCGACGATCGGCACCTCCCCGCGGTCGACGTAGCCGCCGGGGAAAACCCATTTGCCGTAGCCGGGCTCTATCGATCGCCGGACCAGCGCGATGCGGCCCTCCTCGTCGGTGATCACCGTCCCGACGGCCACCTTCGGATCCAGGTAGACGACGTGCCCGCACCGGGTGCAGGCGGGCCGCTCGGGCTCGCCTTCCTTGACCAGCTTCGGTGCGAGGGGACCGCCGCAGGACGAGCAGAACCGGTGCACGGGGTCGTGGACGTGCGAGTCGCTCACGGGGCGAATATAATGTGAATCGATGTCCATCCTGAAGGTGGCGCGGATGGGGCACCCGGTGCTCCGCCGCCGCACGCCGCCTCTCGACCCCGCCGACATCGGCTCCCCGGCCGTCCAGCAGCTCATCGACGACATGTTCGAGACGATGAACGAGTACTCCGGCATCGGGCTGGCGGCGCCGCAAGTGCATGAGAGCCTGCGCCTGTTCGTCGCCGGGGTGGACGACCCGGACGGCGGCCTGCCGCCGGTGGTGATGATCAACCCGGAGATCGAGCCGCTGGGTCTCGCCGAAGAAGAGGACTGGGAGGGATGCCTGAGCATCCCCGACATCCGGGGCCGCGTTCCCCGCGCGGTGGAGATCCGCGTGCGGTGCCTCGACCGGCACGGCACGCCGCAGAGCCTCACCGCCAAGGACTTCGCCGCCCGGGTGATCCAGCACGAGACCGACCATCTGGACGGCGTGCTGTTTCTCGACCGGATGAGCTCGTTCGACAGTCTGACCTTCTTCACCGAGTACGATCGCTACTGGCACAAGGACGGCGAGTCCGGCGGGTGAGGGTCTGGTTGCAGGCTTCGATCAGCTCCTGCCAGCGGCGTCCGAAGTCCGCATCCACCAACGATTGTTCGTGGTCCTGCTAACTGGTTTCGAGCGGGAGCCTGCCTTGCATGGATGCGCGTTCGGCCTTGAGTCTTCCGAGTTCGCTGCCCTTTCTGTTGACGAAGCTCATGGCATCCGCGATTGCTCGATGTCCTGCCTGCCTGGCGATGAGCCGGTGCATCTCCTGACAGACTCGACGATACGCTTCATGGCCCTGGGGCGAGGTTCTGAGTTCGATAAGGTGCATGGCCTCTCGCGCATTCATCCGCATATAGAAGCGGATGCGGTACGCCATCAAGACAGCGTACTGCGCGACTAAGGGCGAATAGCGTCGCGCCAGTCGCTCGTACAGAGTGGCCGAGTCGGCCATCGCGCGCTCCCAGTCTGCCAGGGCACGGGCACCAATCTCCTCCACGGCTTCCGATTGCTGGTAGCCGTGGCTCGGCGTGAGTCCCTGCCATTCCAGAGTCAGCATGCGATGGCGTTGCAGGTCCCTGAACGCGCCGTAGTCGGACACGATGTCGAACGTGTAGGTAGCGTGCTCGAACGCCCTGTCGGGGCGGTGACGGCGGTTTTCGCGATCACCGACGTACGTCTTGAGTACCCGCGCCCGTTCTTCCGTCGTCATATCGCCCGCGACAACCAAGAGCCGGTCGAGCGACAGGTGCGAGTTGCAATAAAGAGCGGCGGCCACGACCTTGATCTCACCCTCCGGGTCGAACTCGCTCAACGTCACCTCGCCGCGCTCTTCCGTATCGTCATCAGTGGCAATCTCGTCAGTCAACTCGCGGAGTCTGCGATCACGACGCCGGAAGTAGTCACTCCAAACGCCACCTCTACCCGGCATGTCCACTCGCCGTACGAAGTCGGGTATCACCTTCTTCAGCTCGGAGAGCAGCGCGTCGGCGGTCTGTCGGCTTTCCGCCAAGGGATGAGCCCGCATCCTGAGCAGCAACATTTCATACGCTTGGCCGGACCCGTAGATTCCTACGTTGGAACGCGTCGCAGCCGGTAGCAGGCCCCGCAGCGTGTCGAGCGCCTTGGCACGGATGAACGCCCCGTAGGCCGTCTCGGAGTCCTCGGGTTCTCGAGGGTGACGTTTGCGGTAGTGCTGCTGCATCGGTTCGAGCCAGCGCGCATAGGTCTCGAATGCTCGGTCGAGGGTTTCCTCGAACGCTCGGCGGTCGGAGGCGTCCTCGATTTCGGCCGGCACGACGTACTTCCAGCGGCCGCCCGGCCGGTCGGTGTATGGCACGTAGCGCGTCGACTGCTCCAGGTACGACATCAGCCGACCGCGTTCGAGCACCTTCGTCAGGATGTTGGACACGCCCTCGCAGGCGATGTGTGCGCCACCGAGCTGTGCGACGGAGTCGTCCCCGTACTGCTCGAAGACGCGGCTGTACAGCCGCTCGGCTCGGGATTGGCCCGGTCCGGCACCGTCGACGTTCGTACGGGTCTCGATGTCATCGAGAAACTCGTCGAGGAAGAGCCGTCGAGCCGTTTTGGCCGACCGCGAGTACCGCGCGAAGAGCGCGCCCTTGACGGCTTCAGGCAGGTTGGTCAGCGCGAAAATCGGCTTGTCGATGTTGCCGAAGTACGGTGCCAGCGCGGTGGTCTCCTCGGGAGAGAAGACCTCAGGGACCGAGCGCGTCGAGTGCACGCGCTAGGATACACAAGCCGGGTCGGTCGTTTCGCCGACAATGGATTCTGAGCCGTTCCTGACTGGATATGGTAGCATCTGTGCATACGCGCATACCCGGTGAGCTATGAGGACCACGATCTCCCTGCCAGACGACTTGGGACGTCTCGCGCGAAGTGAAGCTCGACGGCGAGGCATCAGTCTCTCGGCGGTAATTCGGCAATCGCTCGAGGTGAGCCTGCGCAAGCCGCCGGGTGCAAGACTCCCGTGGCAGGGAATCGTCAGCGATCGGGGCAGTCAAGCGCGGGACGTGGATTCCGTGCTGGCCGCCGGATGGGCGGACCGCATTGCTGGCGATCGTTGACAGCGGCCCGCTGCTGGCGACAGCGAACGACGCCGATCCCGACCATGCTGCCTGCGTGGACGCGCTCACGCAACGGAATCTGGACCTGATGATCCCCGCGCTTTGCGTCGCGGAGGTATGCTACTTCTTGGGAGAACGGCACGGCCTGGATATCGAAGCCCGGTTCGTGGCCGGTCTGGCCGACTTTCCGGTGGTGGCGCCGGATCCGGAGGACTGGCCGGCAATCGCCGATCTGGTGCGCCGCTACAGGGATTTCCCACTCGGAACCACCGATGCGTCTGTCGTCGTGCTTGCCGAACGGATGGATACCACCCGTATCGTCACATTGGATCGACGGCACTTCGGGGTTCTCAAGAATCGGCGCGGACAGCCGTTCGAGCTGTATCCGTGAATGAGCGAGCGTTGCCCGGCAGGGTCGAGCACTTTTCCGGAGACGTGCGATGACCGCGGTCCTGAGCGATGGCACGCGACGCGCGCGATATCATACGCCGTGACTTCCGCCTTCACCCATCGCATCGAGGTGCGCTTCCGCGACTGCGACGCGATGGGGCACGTCAACAACGCGGTCTACTTCACCTATTTCGAGCAGGCGCGCGCCGTGATGGCGGAGACGCTGGGCCTGCGCCGCGAGCTGGCCCAGGCGGGACTGGGCGTCATCCTGGCCCACACGTCCTGCGACTACAAGGCGCAGGTGGTCTTCGGAGACCAGGTCGAGGTCGGCGTGCGCGTGGTGGCGCTGGGCCGCACCAGCTTCCGGTCCGAGTTCGAGGCGCGCCGCGTGCGGGACGATGCGCTCGTGGCGATCGGCAAGTCGGTACAGGCTGTCTTCGACTACGATGCCGACCGGACCACCCCCATCCCGGACGGTCTTCGCGCGAAGCTCGAGGCGTTGATGACCGGCCCGGTCGCGGTCTCGTGAGAGTCACGCTGATCAGAGGGTTCAATCCAGGCCCGTACACCGGGGCCGGCAACAACACCTATCTGCTCCCGGGTCGTGAGGCGGTCCTGATCGACGCTGCCACCGGGGAGCCGCGTCATCTGGCCGCTCTCGACGAGGCGCTCGGCGGGTCCGCGCTCTCTCGCGTGTTCGTGACGCACGCGCATCCGGATCACGCGTCCGGTGCCCCTGAACTTGCTGCCCGTTGGCCGGGCGCGACGTTCTTCAAGCTGCCCTGGCCGGAGCGCGACCACGAATACCCGGTCGCGTGGGTCCCGTTGGCGGACGGCGACGTGGTGGATGCGGGGGACGGCGCGCTGCGCGTGATGCACACGCCGGGCCATGCGCCGGATCACGTCTGCTTCTTCGACGAGGCGGACGGCACGCTCTTCTGCGGCGACCTGTTGATTCAGGGCGGCACCGTGGTGGTGCCCGGCAGCTACGGCGGCAGCCTGACGGACTACCTGGCGTCGCTGGCGCGCGTGCGCGAGTTGCGGCCCGCCCGCGTGCTGCCGGCGCACGGTCCCGAAATCGACGACGTGACGGCGCTGATCGACGAGTACGTCGCCCACCGGCGGCGCCGGGACGGTCAGATCCTTTCGGCGCTGCGCCAAGGTCACGCCACGCAGGCGGCGATCGTGCGGGTGGTCTATCCGGATCTGACGGCCGAGTTGCAGGGCGCGGCAGGGGAGAGCGTGCTCGCCCACCTGCAGAAGCTGGAAGCGGAGGGCGCCGTCCGGCGGCACGACGCGGCGTGGGAGGCGGTCTGAGGGCAGGAGCAAGCGGCGTGGTTGGGAGATTCGCATGGAGAATCCGAAGGGCTACGACAACCCCGAGCTGCTGATCGAGCCGTCCGAGCTGGCCGGCCGGCTGGGCCTGGGTGGGGCGGACGGAACCGGATCCGGGGTCGGCGAGAACACGCCCGTCCTGCTGGACCTCCGTCCCGCCGAGGCGTTCGCGGCCGGTCACATTCCCGGCGCCGCACACCTGGACCTCTTCGGAGTGAGCCTGGTCGACACGGATCCGGCGCCGCTCGCGGCTTTTCTGTGGATCATCGCGCACCTGCTCACCGCGCGCGGCGTCGATGCCGGGCGCCCCGTGGTCGTCTACGACGAGCAGTCGGGAATCCGCGCCGCCCGCGCCTTCTGGTTCCTCGAGTTCTTTGGTCACCCGGATGCACGGCTCCTCGACGGCGGCTTCGGGGCCTGGGAACGGGCCGGACTCCCGGCGACCCGCGACGCGCAGGCGCCCGTGCCGGGAACCTGGGAGGTCGGTAGCGACGAGTCGCGCCTTGCGACGTGGCGAGAGGTCAGCGAGCGCCTGGATCGCCGCGACGTGGCGATCCTCGATACCCGCAGCGACGAGGAGCATTGCGGCACGCTGGTACGGGCCAAACGCGGCGGGGCCATCCCGGGCGCCGTCCATATCGAGTGGACGCGCAACCTGGACGCGGCCGGCGCGTTCAAGCCGGCCGCCGAGCTGCGGTCGATGTACGAGGGGGCCGGCGTCACCCCCGACAGGGAGGTCGTTTCCTACTGCCAGGGCGGCTACCGCGCCGCGCACGGATACTTCGCGCTCCGGCTGCTGGGCTACCCGCGGGTCCGCAACTACATCGGCTCGTGGAAGGAGTGGGGCGACCGCGAGGATCTGCCGATCGAGACGCCGACGAACTGAAAGAACGCGCTGCCCGCAAGCGTGACGGGGCGGAACCACGCGGCTCCGCCCCGTCGGAGAGCTGCCCCGGCCGGCGGCCGGAGGTCGAGCGACCCGCGCTACCAGAGATAGCGCGCGGAGAAGACCATCGTCCGCGGCGGACGGGCGGAGATCACCTGCCCGAACCGCGAGTCCACCTGGTTGCCGGCCTCGTCGAACTGCGCGTTGAGGTCGACGTTTCGGAACTGCACCTGGTTGAACAGGTTGTAGATCTCCCACCCGAGCTCGAAGAACCGCCCGTCGCCGACCGGCATCCGCTTGCCGAGGCGGAGACCGGTGTCGTAGAAGCCGGGCAGCCGCAGGTCGTCCTTGCGCACGTTGCCCACCTCGCCCTGCCCGGGGCGGCTGAAGCAGTCGGTGTTGAACCAGCGGTCGATCGTGCCGCCGCCCGCCGACAGGTCGCAGCTCCGATCGATGTTGGCCGGCACCACCAGGTCGATGCTCGCCAGTCCGTCCGGGTTCGTGGACCGGCGCATCAGGTCGCCGCCGCCCAGGATGTCCTGGTTGTCGGTGGTGCTGAAGGCGACCATGGCCGGCGCGCCGCTGACCATCTGCGTGATGCCGGAGAGCACCCAGTCGTCCAGCAGGAAGCCGGCCGCTCCTCCGGGATCGGGCAGGTCCCACGTGTAGTTGATCGTCAGCAGGTGGGTCCGGTCGAAGTCCGACAGTCCCCAGGACCAGGTGTCGCGGTTCTCGTACTTCGGCACGCGCGAGCGGGCGCCGTAGAGGATGTCGGCCGACGTGTGGTCCTTCGACTGCGACAGCGTATAGGAGACCGAGAACTCCAGTCCGCCCGTGAAACGGCGGTTGACCTGCGTCTGCAGCGCGTTGTACTGCGACCGCCCGGCGTTCTCCGTCATGATGATGCTGGCGTAGCCGGGGTAGGGGCGGAAGAAGTTGTCGGGCAGCGGGAGGCCGGTCGTCGGGTCCTGGTTCTGCGGCAGGAACCGGGCGCCGCGCTCGATGGTGTT
The DNA here is from genome assembly GCA_964291605.2 of Vicinamibacterales bacterium. GTDB lineage: Bacteria > Acidobacteriota > Vicinamibacteria > Vicinamibacterales > UBA8438 > WTFV01. Next base: position 1,414,202 of record OZ219745.1, read on the forward strand.
CTCGTCCCAGAGCTGCGGGAGGTTGGTGGCGCGCGTCCCGACGTAGGCGATGTCGAGCACCGTCTGCCAGCCGATCTCGGTCTGCACGCCGGCCGTGTAGCTGTAGAGCGTCGGCGCCCGGTGATCGGTCACCACGCCGTACACCGTGCCCGTCGGATAGACGATGCCGCCGGTGCCGGCCAGCACGCCCTGGCGGATCGTCTCCCAGTTGTACATCGTGTTGTACCAGACCTGCGGCGTCGCGACGAGCGGCGGGTTGAGCGCCTGCCGCCAACTGAGCGCGCCCGCCTGCTGCGTGTTGTGGAACACGCCGAAGTTTGCCCGGATCGCCGTCCGGCCGTTGCCGAACAGGTCGTAGGCGAAGCCGATCCGCGGCTCGAGCAGGATCGTCGGCAGGTCCTGGAACGGGGCCGGCACCTGCGAGTCGTCGTGGCGCACCATGCCGTTGTCGCGGGGCGATCCGGGCACGAGCGCACCGATGACCACCTCGGGCCGGATGTCGGTCGGGTCGTTGGGATTCATCGCCATCCGGACGCCGTTGACCATGGTGGGCATGTAGAGCTGCGCCGCGTTCGTGTGGTCGAAGCGCGACGGCAGGAACGACGCCGAGGGATTCGCCTGCTCGAAAACGGTGTACTTGCTGAAGCGCATCCCGATGTCCAGCGTCAGGCGGTCGACCGGCTGCCACTTGTCCTGCACGAAGACGTTGCCGATCCACTGGCTGGCGAGTTGCCCCAGCCGGGCGGTGTTCTCCTGGTACGACCGGAACGCTCCGATCAGGGCGTTGGCGTACGGGTGGCCGGTGCCGAACGGGTTCGCCGGATCGCGGTTGAAGTCGTAGCGCCCCGCCAGCGCGCTGGCCCCCTTCCCCTCGATGTTCGTGAGGTGCTCGACGTAGGCGCCGACCTTGAAGTTGTGGCGTCCCGACGTCCACGACAGCCCGTTGTAGAAGTTGAACAGGTCGTCGTTGCCGTAGTTGATGAAGCGCGAGTCCCAGCTCGGGTTCGCCGCGTTCGGAATCGGCGCACCGAAGCTCATCGCCGGAATGATGCCGTACAGGTTGTTGGTCGGGTACCACTGCGCCAGCGTGTATGGAACGACGCCCTGCGTGTTGGACCCGTCCCCCCCGTTGTCGCGGCCGTCGTCGCCGGGGAAGGCGGTGTGGGAGTCGGTGCGCCGGTTCCGGTTGATATCGAAGGAGCTCGCCCACGGGTTGTGCTCGGACGAGTGGCGCCAGCCGAAGTTGAACTCGTTCACCATGTTGTCGCCGATGACGCGCGTGTAGTTGGTGGCGACGGCGAAGTCGTTGTAGGTGAACGTCCGCTCCAGCATCTCCCAGCCCCCGCGCCAGGAGCTGGTCGGCTGCAGCCAGTGCGAGAAGCGGGCGTAGATCGCGTCGTTCGCGGAAGGCCGGACGTCGACCCGGGTGACGTTGTTGATCCGCGGGGCCCGCTGCTGGCCCTGGAACTGGTAGTTGTAGTTCGACTGCCCGTCGACGTTCGGGTCCGGGTACCAGTTCAGCAGCGCCTGCCCGTGCGGGTTGATCCGGTCCGCCGGGACGACGTTGCCCGGGAACGGCATGCCGGTCAGCGGATCGATCACCGGGATCAGGTTCCCCGACTGATCGAAGCTCCGCGAGAAGTCGCCCATCCGCTCCGCCAGGCTCGGCACCGTGAGCTGGGCGAGGTTCTGCGGCGTCCTGACCCCCCACTGCTCGTAGCTGTAGAAGAAGAACACCTTGTCCTGCACGATGGGTCCGCCGGCGTTGGCGCCGAGCGTCCAGTAGCGGTACTCCGGCTTCGGAATCCCCGCCTGCTTGTCGAAGTAGTCCTCGCTCCGGAACTGCTCGCTCCGGCCGTAGGTGTAGGCGGTGCCGGAGAAGTCGTTCGTCCCCGCCTTGGTGACCAGGTTGATCTGCGCGCCGCCGTTGCGTCCCGTGTCCGCGGTGAAGTTGGTGAGCTGGACGTTCACCTCGCCGACCGCGTCCGGGTTCATCGAGTGGCTGGAGACCTCCGGCAGACCGATGTCGTTGCCCGGGATGCCGTCGATGGTGACGGTGCTCCAGCCCTGGCGCGTACCGCCGACGTTCGGCAGCCACGAGCCGATGACGATCTCCCCGATCGCGTCCGGGTCGGGCTGGTAACCGACGCCCGGCAGGATCCGCAGCATCGACGTGACGTCGCGCCCGCGAACCGTGATGGCGTCGATCGTCTCCTCGGTGATCAGGGCCGAGCGGTCCGAGCTGATCGTCTCGACGATCCGCTGCGCGGTGACCTGGACGGTTTCCTGCAGGGTGGCGATCGACAGCTCCACCGTGCCGACGTTGTACTGCTGGTTGGTCGCCAGTTGGGCGCCGGTCAGCTCGTACGTCGAGAAGCCCGGCAGCTCGATGCGCACCGTGTACGGTCCGGGCTGGACCGCCGCGAAGTTGAAGGAGCCGACCTCGTTCGTCACCGAGTTGCGGATCGCGCCGGTCTCCTCCTGCAGGATGGTGACCGTCGCACCCGGCAGGACTAGGCCGCTGTCGTCGACAACGTTCCCGGAGAACCCGCCGGTAGTGGTTTGCGCGTTCGCGTCAGGGGCCCAGCTCAGGACGAGCAGGGCCGCGAACAGGAGCCTCGACGAGCTTCTCATTCGATGTTCCTCCTGAGAAACGAATCGGTCCCGCCGCACGGAAGCCAGGTCGGATCCCGGCGAAGTGACAGACCCCCCACTGGTACACACTTGCGGGGATCTGTCAACGAAGCATTTGAGGCTGGGCGAAACGCTTGCGGCGCGGGCAGCCGGCGATTCGCGCCCGAGTCATGGCTGCCGGGCGCAGTCCGGGAAAGGGAACGGCTGTGGCCGGTCAGTTCAGGTTCGCGACGCGCCGGCGGAGCGCCTTGACGTGCTCCCAGATCTCCTTGTGCTCGTCGTCGCTCGAATCGGTGTCCTTCGTCTCCGCGTCTCCCGTCGCCGCGCGCGACGAGAAACGCAGGTACGCCTCCAGGTCCCGCAGGGCGGCGGGGTAGTCGTTCAGGTGGTAGGCCAGCAGCCCGCGGTCCCGCAGCTCGGTCGTGGCCGAGGGATCGAGGGCGAGGAGCAGCTCAGTGACGGCGTGCGCCTGGGGGAACGAGCGCATGCGGACGTAGATGCGCTTCAGGTTGACGAGCATGCGGACGATGATCTCCGGCTTGGTGGCCCGTGCGAGCATGCGACGGTCGAACCGTACCTCGTCGCCGGCGTGCGTTCGTAGCAGCTTCCGGCAGTCGAGCTCCGAGAGGATGGCGCCGCCGTGGAAGGGGTCGACGATCAACTGGCCGCCGTCGACGGGCGGGGACGCCGGACCATCGGGAACGCCCGGATGGACGCGCAGCAGGAAGTGACCGGGAAAATTGATGCCGTCGATGCGAAGACCGGCCCGCCGGGACACCTCGATGTAGACGAGGGCGAGCGTGATCGGGATGCCCTTGCGTCGATCGATGACGTTGTTCAGGAAGCTGTTCCGCGGGTCGTCGTAGTTCTTGCGGTTTCCCGCGAAGCCCTGCTCCTTGAACAAGTAGGTGCTGATTCCGGCGATGCGATGCAACAGGTCCGCGTCGTCGCCCAGCGTGGCGAGCCGATCTGCAGCGGCGGCGCCCATCCGGTCGAGGGTCCGGAGGTATCGCGACGCGTCGAGCTGCGGATACTCCATGCGCGCGATGGCCAGCGCCGCGGGCGCCAAGTCGGGCGAGGGCGCCTTGGCTACCTCGGTGAAGCGCCGGATGAAGTCCGTCGAGACAACGTTGGTCACTGCTCTCCATTGTGCACCGGCGGCCTCCGTACGTCGACCCGTCGGGGAGACCGTGGAGAAAACGCCGCACAGCATCGAGAGCGGGGCACCGGTGTCGCGGGGCGCGGCTCCTCAGCCTGCCCGGCGGTGAAGGGCGGTCAGCGAGGAGCGATCTATGTCGGCCAGACCCGACACGACGGCCGTCGCCCCCGCAAGCTCGTCGGCGCCGTAGGTCGTCGTCACGCCGATGCAGGGCAGGCCGGCCGCCGCGGCGGCTTCGATGCCCCAGCGGGAGTCCTCGATCGCCACGAAGCCGGCAGGGGACGGCGGGCGGTCGAGACTGGCGCAGAGCAGCTCCACCGCGCGCGTGTAGCCGTCCGGCGCCGGCTTGGCGCGCTCGACGTCGTCGGCGGCGACGATGGCGGCGAAATGCCGGCGGAGTCCGGCGGCGGTCAGAATGTCGTCGATCTCCCGATGCAGTGCGCCGGAGGCGATGCCCAGGACGAGATCGGCCGCGAGCCGTTCGATGCAGGCGGGCGCGTCCGGAAACACGACGTCACCCGCTTCGACCATGGCCGTGAACCGCCGGCCCTTGGCTTCGATCAGCCGGTCCAGCTCGTCGCGGTCGAGACTGACGCCCAGGTCGGCCGTGACGTTGGTGAACACGCCAACGTCGTCGAATCCCAGGTAGCGTGCTGCGTAGTCGTCCTGCGACAGGGTCATCCCGCGGTCTCCCAGGACGTCCTGATACGCCTGCAGGTGCAACCGCTCCGTATCGGCGATGACGCCGTCGAAGTCGAAGACTACGCCGAGCAGCGGTTCGGTATCCGCGATGCGGGGGCCGGAACTCCGATCTTCGCGCGGGCTCATGGCCCCGGGGCGTCGGCCGGCGGTTCCGGAGCGAAGATCGGAAGCTGGCGTTCGTCTTCGGGAGGCAGCTTCTCGCCGGCGCGAATCGCCGTCGGGAGTCTGTTCTCGGGAGGAGGAAATGGGCAGTCGTACTGCTCGTCGAAGTAGCAGGTCGGGTGGTAGGCGCGGTTGAAGTCGAGGTCGTAGACGCCGGTCGGACTGAACGGCAGGTCGATGTAGCGTCCGGCCGGATAGGTCTCGTCGCGGCTCGTCTCGTCACGGAACGGCACGAACAGGCCCTCCTCCTCGGAGAGCAATGCCGTGAGCCTGCGGGATTCGCCGTGGAGCACGAATTCCAGGTGGCCGATGCGCTGCATGCGGCGGAACTGCCCGGTCGACGTGGGGATGTCGAAGATCGGTTGATCGTCGGCGATGTCGAGCCGGGCGGGCACGCGGTACGACAGATCGGGCTCGTAGTACCGGAGCGGCACCATCCACGAGCGCCGGGCGAGCGGCACGAAGGACTCCGGATCGCTCGTCAGGAACTCGTCCTTGTAGGCGCGGGCATCGAGGAGCAGCTCCACGTAGTTGCCTTCATCCGGCTCCGGCGGTCCGCAGGCCCCCGACAGCAGCAGAGAAGCCAACAGGAGGCCGGCGGCCCGTCTCCACCCCGGCGCAAGCGCCCCGCGAATGTCACTGCGTCTGCTCACCGGTCTATCCTCGTTTGTCCGTCCGCCTACAAATATATCCCCAATGCCCATGGAAGAACGCGGGTTTCGGCGCGGGGCCCCGGCGGCGCCGCGCCGAGCGGCCTACACGGGGTACGCGCCGCGGTCCACCGCCGCTTCCGAGAGCCGTCGCCGGATGCGCACGTCGTTGACCGGCGTCACCTTCAGCAGGCGGCGCAGCCCCGCGAGGTGCGTGCGGAGCGTGTCGCCCTCGGCCATCGCCGCGAACGCCGAGCGGGCCGCCGACTCGATGCGCGTGGCCGCCCCGTCGACGTACGACACGGCGGCGTCGGCCTGCAGGTCGGCCCCGGTCGCCCCGGACTCCGCCGCTGCCCGCGCGCGCGTCACGGCGCTGTCGGCGGCATACGTGTCGATGGCCGCGTCGGCCGCGAACGACAACACTTCCTGCTGCTCACTCAACTTCTCGCCGTAGGTCTGCATGGCGAGTCCGAGGACCGCCAGCCCCGCCTTGCGGAACATGCCGACCGTTGCCACGGCCGCATCGAGAAGGTCGTCCGGTGGCACAGCGCCGACCGATGGGGTCAGAATCTCGTCCTGTAGCTTCTTCGCGGCCGGGATCAGGGGCAGGTCGCCCTTCACGGCGCGCTTGACGAGCATGCCGGGGATGAGCAGCCGGTTGATCTCGTTCGTACCTTCGAAGATGCGGTTCACCCGTGAATCGCGGTAGTGCCGCTCGGCCGGATAGTCCCGCACGAACCCGTTGCCGCCGTGGATCTGGACGTTCTCGTCGAGAACCTCATGGAGGGTTTCGCTGCCCGCCACCTTGAGGATCGACGATTCGACCGCGTACTCCTCGAGGGCGCGGAGCATCGCGCCGCCGTCGCCGGGATCCGCGTCCTCCAGCGTTGCGTCGATGAGACCCACCGTGCGGAAGACCATCGACTCGAGCGCGTAGGTCCTGGCGACCATCCCGCCGATCTTGTGCTTGATCGCGCCGAAGCTCGCGATCGGCTGCCCGAACTGCCGCCGGCTGGCCGCGTAGCGCGCCGCTTCGCCGATGGCCCCCCGTGCCCCGCCCGCCGTCGAGGCGCCGAGCTTGAGGCGGCCGAAGTTCAGCACGTTGAAGGCGACCTTGTGGCCCTTGCCTACCTCGCCCAGCAGGTTGCCGGCCGGCACGCGGACGTCCTGCAGGATCACCGGCGTCGTCGACGAGCCGTGCAGGCCCATCTTGTGCTCCTCCTTGCCGGTGGAGACGCCGTCGAAGCCGCGCTCGACGATGAACGCGGTGAAGTGCTCGCCGTCCACCTTGGCGAAGACGATGTAGAGGTCGGCGAACCCGCCGTTGGTGATCCACATCTTCTCGCCGTTCAGGACGAAGCTGCCGTCCGCCTGCCGCGTCGCGCGCGCCCTGGCCCCGAGCGCGTCCGAGCCCGATCCCGATTCGCTGAGGCAGTAGGCGCCGACGGTCTCGCCGGTCACCAGATCCGGCAGGTAGCGCTGCTTCTGCTCGTCGGTGCCGAACATCCGGATGGGCAGGATGGCGAGGTTGGCATGCGCACCGTAGGTGGCGCTGAACGAGCCGCATTGGCCCAGGCACCCCGCGATGATGGCGGCGCTGGCCTTGTCGAGCGCCAAGCCGCCGTACGCCTCCGGCACGTCGGTGGCCAGCAGCCCGAGCTCGCCGGCTCGCCGCAGCAGCTCGCGGGTCAGATCCCAGTCCTTCGTCTCGAGCTGGTCGGTGTGCTCGGCCACCTCGTTCGTGAACTCCTGGGCCGTCTGCTGGATCAGCCGATGCTCCTCGGTCATGCGCTCGGGCGTGAAGACGCCGTCCGGCGGCGCCGCCTCCAGAAGCCACTCGCCGCCGCGGGGGACGGTTCCGATTGCCGTGGTGGTCATGATTCCCTCGTCGTGTGTGCAAAGTAACCGGGTCGGCGCGGCGCCACTCAGAGGCGCTCGAAGATGCCGGCCGCCCCCATGCCGCCGCCCACGCACATGGTGACCATGCCGTAGCGCGCGTTCCTCCGCTCGAGCTCGTACAGCAGCGTCGTCGTCAGCTTCGCCCCGGTGCAGCCGAGCGGATGGCCCAGCGCGATGGCGCCGCCGTTGACGTTGAGCTTGTCGGGATCGATCGGCAGCTCGCGCAGGCAGGCCAGTATCTGGGCCGCGAATGCCTCGTTCAGCTCCACCAGGTCGATGTCGTCGATGGTCAGCGCGGCCGTCTTCAGCGCCTTGCGAATCGCCGGGACGGGACCGATGCCGAACAGCTCCGGCTCGACCCCCGCGGTTGCGTACGTGACGAGCCGGGCCAGCGGCTTCAGTCCCGCCTGCGCGGCCCGTTCGGCGGTCGTGACGACGACCGCAGCGGCGCCGTCGCTCATCTGCGAGGAATTGCCGGCCGTGACCGAGCCCCCGGCGCGGAAGACCGGCCGGAGCTTTCCGAGGACCTCCAGGGAGGTGTCCGCGCGGGGACCCTCATCCTGCTCGAACGCGATGTCGCGTACCACGGGCGCCTTCCCGTCGCCGTTCGCGGGCTCGGCGAGGCTGACCGGGACGGGAACGGTCTCGGCGCCGAAGCGCCCGGCGTCGATCGCGGAGAGCGCCCGCTGGTGGCTGCGGAGGGCATAGGCGTCCTGCTCCTCGCGGCTGATCGACGACTCGCGCGCGTGGTTCTCGGCGACCAGGCCCGTGCTGAGGTAGACGTCCGGGTAGTGCGCCACCAGCTCCGGGTTCGGCGCGATCTTGTGGCCTCCCATCGGCACGAGGCTCATCGACTCGGTACCGCCGGCCACGATCGTGTCGGCCCAGCCGACCATGATCTTCTCCGCCGCGAAGGCGATCGACTGCAGCCCCGACGAACAGAAACGGTTGATGGTGACGGCCGAGGCCGCGACCGGGATTCCCGCCCGCAGGCTGGCGATGCGGGCCACGTTCATTCCCTGCTCGGCCTCGGGCATCGCGCAGCCGATGATCACGTCGTCGACGGTCGCGGGCTCGATGCCCGGCGCACGGCGCAGCGCCTCGCGGATCGTGACCGCGGCCAGCTCGTCGGGCCGGGTCGAGCGCAGCGTGCCCTTCGGGGCCTTGCCGACCGGGGTCCGGACGGCGGATGCGATGACGGCGTCTCTCATGGTCTTGACTCGCTTGCGTTGGGTTTGTCGATCATGCGGGGACTCGTAGAGGCGCGGCAGTGGCCGCCGCCTGCGACGCGACGAACTGCGTCACGGCATCCGCGAAGCGCTCGGGACGCGTGACGAGTCCGATGTGTCCGGTCCGTTCGATCCGATCGTAGCGCGCGCCCGGAATGGCCCGCAGGTACTCGCGCGTGCTCTCGACTTCGACGACGCGGTCGAGCCCCGGATCGCCGGTGACGATCTGCGTGGGCGCCGCGATGCGGGCGCAGTCGGCGGTGAAGTCCACACGGCCCGCGAAGCGGACGCGCTCCGCCATGAGGGTCGGCGCGAAGGGATGGCGGAGCACGCGATCCAGATGGCCGGCGATGAACCGGGCGCGCGCACCCGGCGCCGGAAACGCGGCGGCAATCTCCGGATAGAGACGGAACGGGGAGCCGAGCGCGAAGACCGGCGACATCAGCCGGGGCGCCGCGAGATACCGGTTCACGTTGCAGCCCGGCCGCCAGGTGGGGGACGGGGTGGAGACGAGGGTCAGGGTGCCGACGCGCTCCGGGCGGGCCGCAGCGTAGTGCAACGCGATCCAGCCGCCGTAGGACACCCCGCACAGCGCTACCCGGCCGCGGAGGTGAGCGCGGTCGAGCAGCGCGTCGATCCACTTCGTATGGCACTCGAAGCCGACCTCGGGATCCGTGCCGGCGATCGATCCCGCGTCGCCCGGGAGCGAGTCCGTCACGACGCGGCAACGCGCGGCCAGCGCGTCGACCGCCGGAGCCATCCATTCCCAGCGGCCCTGGATGCCGGGCACGAGCACGAGCAGCGGGCCGGCGCCTCGATCCGTCATCAGTTCCTCAGCGGTTTCCCGGTCTTCAGCACGTGGGCGATGCGTGCCTGGGTCTTCGGCTCGCCGCAGAGGCTCAGGAACGCTTCCCGTTCGAGATCCAGCAGCCGCTGCTCCGACACCGTCGTGGCGTGCGGGAGGTCGCCGCCCGCCAGGATGCGCGAGAGCGCGCGTCCGATGTGCGCGTCGTAGTCGCTGATGTGTCCCCCGCGCCACGCGAGGTGCACCCCGAGATCCAGGGCCGCGCGGACCCCGGCGCCGCCCACCGCGATGTCGTTGCGCGTGGCGGGCGGCTGGTAGCCGGCGCGCGCCAGCTCCAGTGCGGCCGCCTTCGCATCGGCGAGCAGGCGCTCCCGGTTCATCGTGACGGCATCGGTGTCGCGCAGCAGTCCCAGGCGGCGGGCGTCGCCGGCGCTCGTCGATACCTTGCCGAATCCGATGAGCTCGAACGCCTGCCGGATGTGCGGCAGGGGGTCGGCAGCTCCCGCCGGTGCGCGCCCCGTGCATCGGACCAGCAGCTCCTTCGTCCCGCAGCCGGCCGGGATCAGGCCGGCGCCCACCTCCACCTGACCCATGTAGGTTTCGGCCGCCGCCTGCACGCGATCCGCGTGCAGCACGATCTCGCAGCCGCCGCCCAGCGCCAGACCGGCCGGGGCCGCGACCACCGGCACGCCGGCATACCGCAACCCGAGGACGGCCGACTGGAACGTGCGGACCATCAGGTCGATCTCGTCCCAGTTCTCCTCCTGCGCCTCGAGCAGCAGGAGCATCAGGTTGGCGCCGGCGGAGAACGCCGGCGCGTCGTTGCCGATGACCAGCGCCTCGAAGTTCCGGGACGCTTCTTCCACGCCCGTCCTCATCATGGCCACCGTGTCGCTGCCGATGGCGTTCATCTTCGAGTGGAACTCCAGGCCGAGCACGCCGTCGCCGAGATCGACGAGGCTCGCGCCCGCGTTCCGGCCGACCGGCGGCCGCTCGTCCCTCGCCCGCCGCAGGAGCTGCAGATCGGGTGCCCGGGGTGGCACCCCGTCTTCCCGGAAGCGGATGTCCGCCGCGTCACAGGTAGGCGCGGACTGGCGCAGCTCGCGCACCAGGGCGGGCGGATCCGTCCGTCCGGCAGCCTCGAGCACGGCATCGATACCGATCTCATCCCAGAGCTCGAACGGACCGAGCTCCCACCCGAAACCCCATCGCATGGCGCGGTCGATGTCGTCGATGGAGTGGGCGATTGCCGGTGCGACCTCGGCGGCGTACACCAGCGTGGGCGCAAGCGTCGCGCGGAGGAACTCGCCGACGCGGTCGCGTCCCTGGAAGAGCGCCCGAATCCGCTCGCCGTTGTCCTCGACGGCGGAAGCGGCGTCCAGTGCCGGCAGCCGCGGCGACCGGCGGGCGCGGTAGTCCATGGTCCCCGGGTCCAGCGTGAGGATCTCGCTGTCTCCGCCCGCCTTGCGTTTCCGGTAGAACCCGGCGCCCGCCTTCGACCCGACCCATCCCCGCTCGACCATGTCGGCGATCAGTTCGGGCAGCGCGAAGGCGGCGCGCTCCTCCGCGTCCTCGATGCGCTCGGTCAGGTTGGCGGCCACGTGGGCCAGAACGTCCAGCCCCGCGATGTCGAGCGTGCGGAACGTCGCCGAGCGGGGACGGCCGATGGCCGGGCCGGTCATCGCGTCGATTTCCTCGATCGTGTACGCGTTGCCCGCCAACTGCTCCAGCACGCGCATCACGCCGAACATGCCGATGCGGTTGCCGATGAAGTTGGGGGTGTCTTTCGCCACGACCACCCCCTTCCCCAGCGCACGGTCACCGAACCGCACCAGCGTGTCGACGACCGCCGGGTCCGTGTCGGCGGTCGGGACGATCTCGAGAAGCGGCAGGTACCGCGGCGGGTTGAAGAAGTGGGTGCCGAGCCAGTGGCGCCGGAACGCCTCGCCGCGGCCGGTTGCGAGGCTGGCGATGGGAATGCCCGACGTGTTGGAGCTGACGACGGCGTGCTGTGCCCGGTGCGGTTCCACCCGCGCCAGCAGATCCTGCTTGACGTCGAGCCGCTCGACGATCGCCTCGACGATCCAGTCGCTCTCGGCAATGCGAGCCAGGTCGGTATCGAACCCGCCGACGGCGATGCGTTCCGCCGTCTCGGGCGTGAAGAACGGGTCGGGCTTCAGCTTGCGCGCACGCTTCAGCCCATCGCGGGCGGTCCTGGCGTCGAGATCCAGCAACAGGACGGGCAGACCCGCGTTGGCGGCATGGGCGGCGATCTGGGCGCCCATCACCCCTGCGCCCAGCACGGCGATCGAGTGTATGCGCTGCATGGTTAGATTTCCGGCTTCGCCTTCATTCCGTTGACCAGAAGGTCGATGACAGGGTCCGCGTCGTCCACCAGCCGATAGTCGCGGCTGCTGAGTACCCAGTTGGTCACCATCTCGTCGAGCGCGCCGAAGATCGCCTTGGCGGCCAGCGTCGGGTTGACATCCGCGCGGAACAGCCCGGCCTCCTGGGCGTCGCGGACGGCGTCGCGCAGGTGATCGAGGTACGTGCGGAGTTGTGCGGCGGAGAAGCGCTCCATGAACTTCGTCGACTGCCGCAGCTCGACCTGGAAGACGACCGCCAGGTCACGCTGGCTTCCGAGGCGTTCGAGGTGCACGCGAGCGAGGCGGTGCAGCCGCTCGATGGGGTCCGTGACGCCTTCGAGCGCCCCTTCCGTCTGCTCGAGGGCCCGGGTCATCGACTCTTCGAAGATGGACGTCAGCAGGTCGTCCTTGCTCCGAAAATAGAGATAGACGGTGCCGGCGGCGACCCCCGCCTCGCGCGCCACGTCGGCGACCTGGGCGTTGAAGAAGCCGCGGCGCGCGAACACGCGCGTGGCGGCGCTCAGAATCGCCTCCCGCTTGTCGCCGGCGGCCGCCTGCCGGCGAGCAGGCGATCTCCGCGGCGTGGCAGTTCCGGTCAACGCGCCTGAATGAATGTTCATTCATGTAGATTCTGAACGAATCGCATGCGCTCGTCAAGGCCCCCGCCGGGGGGGCGGGGGGAGGGAAGCAGCGCACGCGGGGAGGAAACCGGGGCACGAGAGAAAACGCCGCACGCGATGCCGAGGGCCCGGTGTCACGTGCGGCGGGTGCGAACAGCGGGAACGGCGCGGCGGCCAGGAGCCAGTGGCGAAACGCCGCCGGTCTCTTGCCGCGCGTTCCTACTAGGGCAGCGCGTTCAGCGTAGCCTGCGCCTGCGCCGCTTCCGCTGCGGACGTGGGGTCGTTGACGTCGATCGTCCGCTGGAAGTACTCCTTGGCGGTATCCATGTCGCCCTTGTTCAATGCGACGAGGGCCAGCTTGAAGAGCGGCTTGGCCCAGTTCGGGTCGACCATGTTCGCCCGCTCGTACCACTGGGCCGCGCCGTCCACGTCGCCCTGGGAGAAGGCCTGCTCGCCCTGGTTGTAGAGGTCCTCGCGCGAGGCGGAGAGGCTGGATGCGGCCTGTTCGAGCATCTGCCGGTCGGAGTCGTCCGCCGTGCCGGCCGCCAGGCGCACCCTGGCGCGTGCGATCTGCACGTTCTGATTCTGCGGGTCGGCGGCCAGCGCGCGGTCGTATGACGCAACCGCGGCGTCGTGGTCCTGCATCTGCGCGTAGGCGTTCCCGATGTTGAAGTACAGGTTGCTCAGTGCCGGAAGCTGACCGAGAACGGCCTCGTAGCCGGCGATCGCCTGCTGGTAGCTTCCCCCGTTGAACGCTGCATCGGCAGCCTCGATCTGCGCGTCTATCGCATCGAGGTCGAGGCCGGCCACGGCATCGTCGCCCAGCATCTGGGCCAGCGGATGACGGATGCGGAGCAGCTCGAAGTCGATGGGCGCGTTCCGTGTCTGGGTGATGGTCGACGGACCCTCGCTCGGCGCGTAGCCGCGCGCCGAGCCGTTCCTGTCGCCGCAGGCCCCCGTGCAGTCGGCCCGGAACATCCAGCGTCCGCTCACCAGCCCGAGGATCGCGAAACGCCCGTCATCCTCGGTGACGGTGGTGAACTCGGGCGGATTGGCCGCCGGGTTCGTCGCCGCAATCTGGACGCCGGCCAGCGGGTTCCCGTTCTCGTCGGTGACCTGACCGACCACGCGGCCCTGTCCCTGCGCCGCTGCCGAGCCGGCAATCGTCAGGATCAGGGCCAAACCGATCATGGAACAGATGATGTGATGCAGACGCAGGTTCATGTCGTGCTCCTGTAGTTCCGAGCAATGTCAAGACTGGTGGCTGCGTATGGGCGGCTACCGGTCCACGCCGGCCTGTAGCGCCTCGATCGCTCCCTGTGCCTCGGCGCTCGCGGAATCGCCGGCCGGAACGGCGCGGTACGCCGCGAGCGCCCTGTCGATGTCGTTCTTCCCGCGGTACGCATGCCCTATCTGGACGTGCAGGGCGGTCAGCCGCGGAACGCTCGCCAGCACCGTTTCGTACGCATCGATTGCGGCGTCGAAGTCGCCGCTGGCGTAGAGCGCGTCGGCGGCATTGAGCGCTTCCTCCAGCTCATCGCCGCGGAGGTTGGCCAGCACGCCCGTCGACGGCGCCGGCGGATGGAGCGGATCGGTCTCCATGACGAAATTCACGCGGCCCGTTCCCGATCCGCGCACGTTGGCGAATCCCTGTACCGGCTCGTAGCCCCGCTGGCGGACGAGGAAGAGCCAGCGTCCACTCTGCAGGCCGATTAAGGAGAAGCGCCCCGCGTCGTTGGTCGTCGTTTCGAGGCGGCGCTGCCACTCCGTGTTCTCCCCCACGACCTCCGCACCGACGATCGGCTCGCCCTCGACATCGCGCACCGCGCCCGTGATCACACCTGTCTGGGCGGTCGCAACGGCGACGAACGACGGGAGGAGCGGGAGCGCAATGACCAGCGTCGAAACGGCGATTGCAGAACGTAGCATGGCGTTTCCTCTTGCTTGGTGGAAAAGCTCCGGCGGGGGCGGGGTCAATGGTGCCCCGCGTCCGACCGGAGCACTGGACAGTATACTCGGATCCCGTCAAGCCGATGCACGCAAATTGCCGCCGACTCGCCGTGCTGGGAGCCGTTGTCGGCCTACTCGTCGACGTTTCGCCAGGGGCCGCCGGGGGCGCGTTTCAGGACCGCGCCGGCGTGCCGCCGTCGGTCGACGCCGACCGCCTGCGCCGCATCGACACCGTCGTGCAGGAGGCGATTGCCGCCGGGGAACTCCCCGGCGCCGTGGTTCTCGTCGCGAACCGCGGCCGGATCGTCTACCGCAAGGCGTTCGGTCTTCGCGCGGTGCGCCCTTCGCCCGAGCCGATGACGGTCGATACCGTCTTCGACCTCGCCTCGCTGACGAAAGCGGTCGCGACCGCCCCGAGCGTGATGGCGCTCGTGGAGGACGGGGCCGTCCGGCTGCGCGATCGCGTCGCCCGCCACCTTCCCGGATTCGAGCTCCACGGCAAGGAGTCGATCACCGTCGAGCACCTCTTGACGCACGTGTCCGGGCTGCGGCCCGATCTGCCGCTCGAGGAAGAGTTCGAGGGAACGGACGAGGCCCTCCGGCGCGTCTTCGCCGAACGCCTGGAGGCGCCGCCGGGCGAGGCGTTCATCTACAGCGACCTCAATTTCGTCCTGCTCGGGGAGATTGTCAGGCGGGTCGGCGGGCTGCCGCTCGATGCCTTTGCCACGGAACGTCTGTTCGAGCCGCTCGGCATGCGCGACACGTCGTTCCGGCCAGGTGCCGATCTCGTTGCGCGGATTGCGCCGACCGAGGCGTGCACGCCGCTCGGCTGGCCCTGCGGCGGGCCGGCCGCGACCATGCTGCGGGGTATCGTTCACGACCCCACCGCACGGCGCATGGGGGGCGTGGCGGGCCATGCCGGGCTCTTCGGTACCGCCGACGACCTGGCCCGGTTCGGCGCGATGCTGCTGGACGGGGGGCGCTCGGCGTCGGGCCGCGCAGTGCTGTCGCCGCTCACCGTCGCCCGCATGACGAGGCCGTCGACGCCGGCCCACCTGCGTGAGGTGCGCGGGCTCGGCTGGGACGTCGATTCACGCTATTCGAGCAACCGCGGCGACCTCTTCCCGCCCCGTTCCTTCGGCCACACGGGATTCACCGGCACCTCGATCTGGATCGATCCGGAGACGCGGACCGTCGTTGTCTTTCTCTCGAGTCGGGTGCACCCCGACGGCAGCGGCAACGTGGTCCGACTGCGCGGACTCGTGGCGACCCTGGCGGCGGCTGCGGTCAGCCCGCTTCCGTGAAAGACGACGCTCCTACATCCGGTAGAGCATCCAGTAGACCACCACGCCGGTCACCGATACGTACAGCCAGATCGGCAGTGTCCAGCGGGCGACCGCGGCGTGGGCGGCAAAGCGCTCGCGCAGCGCCCGGAGCAGCGTCACCAGAGCCAGCGGCAGAATCAGCGCGGCGAGCACGATGTGGGTGACGAGCACCGTGAAGTAGACAATCCGAATCGGACCCTGCCCGGTGAACGCGACGGAACCGACGTTGAAGTGGTACACGACGTACGAGGCCAGGAAGAGCGTGGAGGTGCCGCACGCCGCCAGCATGCAGGTCCGGTGCTGTGCAGTGCGGCCGGTCCTGATCAGCACGTACCCGATTGACAGCAGGACGGCCGACACGGCATTCAGCGTGGCGTTCACACCGGGCAGATCGGTGACCTCCAGCACGCGATCGGCCTCAGAGCGCCGGCCCCGCCAGCAGGGAGATCCAGAACAGCGGCAGGTACAGCAGCGACCCGACGAACAGGGCGCGGGCGCGCGCCTCGGAGCGCCGTACGAGGAATCGGACAGCCAGCGCCAGGAAGAGCACGCCCAGGACACCGGCGACGACGACGTGCTGCGGCCCGGTCATCCCGACCAGCGTCGGCGTCAGGCTCAGCGGGACGAGCGCCGCCGTGCAGAGCAGCGCTTGCGCCGCCGTGCGCCGGCCATCGGGATCGCGGGTGGCCACGAGAGGCAGGCCGGCACGCGTGAAATCGTCTCGATAGAGCCAGGAGAGCGCGTGAAAATGCGGTAGTTGCCAGAGGAAGACGATGCCGAAGAGGATCCACGCTTCCACCGTCAGCGCGCCGCGCGCGGCGGTCCAGCCAATCACCGGGGGAAGTGCGCCCGGCACCGCGCCGACGAGCGTCGACCAGGGGGTGCGTCGCTTGAGCGGTGTGTAGATGCCGGCATAGCTGACCAGCGTGGCCAGGGCGACCGCGGCAGTCAGGGCGTTGACCCGCAGCATCAACTCGACCAGGCCGGCCACGCTGAGCGTTACCGCGAAGAGGCGGCCCTCGATCGGGGTGATCCGTCCGGCCGCCATCGGCCGCAGGCGGGTGCGCTGCATGACCTCGTCCAGATCCCGTTCGGCAACCTGGTTGAAGGCGGCGGCGCCACCCGCTACCAGCGCCGATCCCACCAGCACGTGGAGTGCGGTGGCCAACTCCGGCGCGGTCGCGCCGAGGTAGTACCCGACCCCGGCGGTAGCGACGACCAGCGAGTTCAACCGCGGTTTCGTGAGCGCCAGGAAGTCGGCGATCCGGTGCGGCGCGGCGGCCAGCGTGGCGGCGGTTTCCTTCACGCCCGCGCCTCCATGCCGCGGCGCATCGAATCCGCTGCCGTGTGCGACCTCTGCCGCCGGTCACCGGCGGTGTCGGGGAACCGCTTGCGGTACGCGCGCAGCGCAAGTACGACCGAGGTGGCGAACGTGGCCGCGCCGACCGCCACGTGCGCGGTGTTGACTGCCACCTGCCGGCCGCTGAGGACCGTCCAGGCTCCCAGGCCTACCTGCACCACCACTAGCGCGGCGAGCAGCACAGCGGGGCGCGTCAACTCGCGACGTTCCCGGTGACGAAGCAGGAGGTGTCCAGCCGTCGCCGCCACGATCGCCGTCACCGCCGCCGCTCCGACGCGATGGGCGAAGTGTATGGCGATGCCGGCGTTCCATTCCGGCGGCAGAATGTGCCCGAACGCCAGCGGGAAATCCGGGATCGCCAGACCTGCCCCCGTGTGGCGCATGGTGGCCCCCAGCAGGATCTGCCCGTAGATGAGGACCGGCGTGGCAAGGGCGAGCCGCGACAGGACGTCGTCTTCCGGCGCGTCCGCCGCGGCGTGACCCGCGCGCCAGCCCGGCGAGGTGAATAGCGCGAGGCTCACCACGAGCGCGAAGAAGAGCTGCGCCAGTCCCGCGTGGCTGATGGAGATCGGCGCCGGCAGGAAGTACAGCACGGTGATGCCGCCGAGCAGTCCCTGGACGATGACCGCGGCCAGCGCGGTCCAGCCGAGGCGGCGGACCCACCGGCGCGGCTCCACGCGCGCCATCCACAGGGCCAGTGCGATGGTGAGCAGGCCCACGGTGCTCGCAATCAGGCGATGGCCATGCTCGTAGAAGATCCCGCCCACCATCTTCGAGAGCGGGAACGCGAACATGAAGGTGCCGTAGGTGTTCGGCCAGTCGGGCACGGCCAGCCCCGAGCCGGTGCTGGTGACCAGGCCTCCGGCGACGATGAGCAGCAGCGACGCCGCGGCAACGAACTGGAGATAGTGATGGAGCCAGCGCATGAACAGCGGCCGCGCGGGCCGCGGTGACGGGTGCGTGGGGCCGAGACGATCCTCCGACGGGACATTCCTTGTCGAGAGGACGCCTCGGCCCGGGTCCGATATGTCGCCTGCCGCCGCCGAACCCGGAGCCTTGGCGACGGGTTCGGCCCCATCCCCGACCGCCTCAGGACCCTGCGCCGGTTTCTACGGCGCAGACTCCTAGCCGACGGAGAACGTGAAAGAAACCTCGGCGGTCGCGCCGTCGCCGACCGTCACGTTCTGCGTCTGCACGCCCAGCATCTCGTGCCACGCCTCGATGACGTAGCTGCCGGCCGGCAACTCGCTGATGTCGAACGTGCCGTCGGGTCCGGTCGTGGCGAAGTACGGGTGGTCGAGCACGCCGACATAGGCGTTCATCCAGCCGTGCACGTCGCACTTGAACGGCACCATCACCTCGACCTGGTCGAAGGTCCGCTCCATGGACATGCCCTGGATCGGCTGGCCGGTGTTGAACTCCGCGTTGACGGCCGGGGTGGCGTGGATGTTGTGGAGCGTGGGGTCGGAGTTGGTGATCTGCACCGTCTGGCCGACCTGCACCCCGAAGATGTGGGGCGTATAGCGGCAACCCTGCTGATCGAGGACAACGGTCTCGGTGGACGCCGGATACGACCCGGACAGGCCCTCCTTGACGTACACGAAGACGTTCCCCAGCCCGCCGCCGTCGCCGACGACGTAGTAGTCGGTCTCGGTGTTCGTGGCTTCCTTGACGCAGACCGGGTCGGAATTCATCCGAATCAGCTCGGGCGCCGGGGCCGTGCCGTCGAGCGTGATCGAGCCGCTGACGGTGCTGGTGCCGGTTTCTCCGACCGCGTTGGCCGCGGCCCCGCCGCCTTCCGGAACGATCGAGACGGGCGGTACGTCGGAACGGGAATTACACGCGCCGGCGACCACTATCGCGGCGAGCGAGACGAGGATCCAGAGTGTGCGGTGTCGCATCGAGCTTCTCCTGCGCGGATGTGAATAAGCGAGAAACCGGGACGGCCCGCAGATGTGCAGCCTGCCCGGGTACCTAGCATTATACCGGCAGTGCGGCGCCCCGGTCACCTGGAGGCCGCCGGATCCGACGCCTCCCGGAGTTTTCGCAGCAACCGGTCCTCGATCCAGTGCTCGTCCCACCATTCCATGGGAGTTACCGGCCGGCCCTGGAGCAACATCGCGAAGTGGAGATGATCGCCGCCGGCGAGGCCGGTCTGCCCGCTCAAGCCGATCTGCTGGTCGCGCTCGACCGGCATCCCGGCCGCGACGTCGAGCGACGACAGGTGGGCGTAGAGCGATTGCAGGCCCATGCCGTGGTCGATCACCACGCAACGGCCGAAGATGCCGAGGTATTCGGCGAAGATCACCGTGCCCGCGTTCGCGGCGCGTACCGGGGCGTTCGCCGTCGACGCGAGATCGAAGCCGAGATGCACCTGCTGATCAATCTCGTTTCCGTCGTAGAGGTACGTCCGGTGGTCGGCGAAGCCCGACTCGACCTGCGAGTTGGCCAGTTGCCGGAACGGTCCGCTCCAGAGCAGCCGTGGAGCCGTCTCCGAGGCCAGCGAGCGAATCGCGCCGCGGTTGATCTCCCGGAGCTGTCCGTTGATGAGCAGATACAACTGGAGCAGCTCGGACGGCGGCGTGGAGCTGTCGGCATGTTCGCCCGCCAGCTCCGGCGATTCGGCCACGATTCCGGGTACGACGCGCCGCAGGAATGCGTCGCCCACCGGGAGGCGCGACCGCCGGAACCGCCGCTCGAAGACGCGGTGCGCGAAGTCGGCGGACGCCTCGTTGCCGGCCGGGTCCCGGGCGTAGAGCTCGATCCGCGTGGCGAGGTCCTGATCGTGGAGCAGCGCGAAGAACGCCACCCGCAGGTCGTCACGGCCTTCCACGCCCGCGGCG
Source organism: Vicinamibacterales bacterium (assembly GCA_964291605.2). Classification (GTDB taxonomy): domain Bacteria; phylum Acidobacteriota; class Vicinamibacteria; order Vicinamibacterales; family UBA8438; genus WTFV01. Next base: position 1,433,906 of record OZ219745.1, read on the forward strand.
GAAGCGGGGTAGCCGGGGTACTCGATACCGCCGACGCGAACGCCCGATTCCGCATCCTCGGGAGTGACCCGGTAGACGACGAGCTCGGCGCCGCCATGGGTGATGTAGTGCAGCGTCGACAGCGGCGCCAGGCGTGGAGGCGTAAGGCGTACCGTGACGTCGACGGCGGTCTCCGACCCGCTCTCGCGAAGCCCGAACAGTACCGGCCGGGTGGCCGAGACGACGATGCGCGCCGGTCCCTCCACCAGCTCGGGATGCGACGCGCGGTCGAACGTGCGCGAGATGCGCAGTCGATCTTCCGTCTCTTGTTCCAGGGCGGCGCCGGCGGCGTCGTCGAGGGAGAAGAGCGGGTAGACGGTTCCCTCCTGCTCGATGTGCGCGGCGAGCGTGAGGAACTCGGCGCCGGGCGTCTCCGCCGTGGCGACGAAGGACGCGGTGCGCCCTACGACATCACCGGGTTGCTGGATTTCCAGGGTCGGTCCGGCGGCCTGTCCGGCCGATATCCAGGCGGCGACGGCAGCACCCAGGGCCAGGCTGGCAGTGAGCCCGAGGACAGCGCGCATCACGCATCTATCATAGCGCCTCTCGTTGACGGTCGAGACCGCGCATTGCTAGAATGGCTGTGCGGTCTGTAGTGGCGGTATCGTCTAGGGGTTAGGATACGTGGTTCTCAGCCACGGGACCGGGGTTCGAATCCCCGTACCGCTACCATCAGCGGCCCTGCCATCCACACCCGTCACCGTCTAGGAGCTTACGCCGCAGAACGTAGCGAAGCGAAGTTCTGAGACGCAAGGTCATGGAGCGGTGGGGGGGATGGGCGGAAACGCCGAGCCAGCGAGGCGTTTCGGGGCGCTAGCACTGACAGTCGAGCGCGAAGGCCACGACGATGTCGTCGTCCATGTCGTGCCCGGCGGTCGAGAGGTCCCCGCCGTTTTCCGCTCCGCGGCGACCCTGGAGGGGTATGGCGACGTATTGCACCCCGTCGACGGCGTACGTCGTAGGCGTGCCGGTCGCCCGGTGGTGTCTGGGCCGGATGTGCCAGAGCGGCGTGCCGGACAGGGCATGGAAGGCGCGGAAGTTCGTGCCGCCCAGGAAGACGAGGTCTCCCGCCGTCGCCAGCACCGCACCGAGCGGTTCCAGGCCGACCTCCTCGTCGAAAGGAAACTCCCTGGTCCAGATCCGCTCCCCCGTATGGACGTTCCAGGCCTGCAGCTCGTCGAGATGGCTGGTACCGGCCCGTCTGTACCACTCCTCCTCCCTGACCCCGACGAAGGCATGGCCGGGCCGGTACCTGACCGCGCGTCCTTCCATGACCGAGCAGCGATTGTCGTGCGCCGAGATGTAGAGCAGGCCGGTCCGGGGACTGAACGCTTCCGGCGGCCAGTTGCGCGCCCCGCCGGTGCCCGGACAGAAGTCGGCGCGCTTGCCGATTCCCGGCACGCGTGCCTCGTCGTACGTCGGCCGGCCGGTCTGCGGGTCGATGCCCGTGAAGACGTTCTGGTGGACGAAGCGTCGCGCGTCGAGGAATCGCATCCCCGCGGCATTGCGCTCGAGCAACCACAGGTACCCGTTGCGCCCCGCATGCACGAGGGCGTCGAGCGTGCGCCCGCCCCGGTCGAGCTGCAACAGCAGCGGGGGGCTGGCCTCGTCCCAGTCCCATGACCCGTTCCAGTGGTACTGGTAGTGTCCGCGCAACTCCCCCGTGTCGGCGTCGAGCGCGATGGTGGAGTTCGTGTACAGGTTGTCGCCGGGCCGCGCGTCGCCCGTCCACGGCCCGCCGTTGCCGACGCCCCAGTAGGTGACGTTCAGCGCGGCGTCGTAGTTGCCGGTCAACCAGACCGATCCGCCGCCGGTACGCCAGGAATCGCCCTGCCACGTATCGCTGCCCGGCTCGCCGGGAGCCGGAATCGTGTGCCGTTTCCAGACTTCGTCGCCGGTCATGGCGTCGAGCGCCGTTATCGAGCCCCGTATGCCGTGCTCGCCGCCGGAGGTCCCGACCAGGACCCTGCCGTTCACCACGAGCGGCGCCATGGTGACGTAGTAGGTGCGACGGTAGTCTTCCACCGCCCTGTCCCAGACGACCTCCCCGGTCGTTGCCCGCAGGGCCACGACGTGCGCATCGAGGGTTCCGACGTAGACCATGTCGTCGTACAGGGCCACGCCCCGGTTGGTCGGATGCGGGCGCACCAGATCCGAAGGCAGCGGCCTTGCGTAGCGCCAGAGCAGCGTGCCGCTGTCCGCCGCGAGCGCGATCACCTGCTCCGCCGTCGTCACGAACATCGTGTTGCCGTTGACGATCGGAGCCGCCTGCGGCGTCCCGTCCCGCACGCCGGTCGCGAATATCCACGCCGGCGCGAGGTCCGCGACGTTGTGCGCGGTTATCTGATCGAGCGGGCTGTACCCCCAGCCGTCGTACGTTCGCCGATACATGAGCCAGTCGGCGGGGGCCGGGGCTCGCAGTCGCGCGTCGGTCACCGGGACGTAGCCGTTCGTCGTCCCGGGTTCGTCCTGCGGCAGCGTCTGCACGAGCGCCGCGGTCAGACCGACTGCAAGGACGCTCGCGAGCACCATGCGCAGCACGGTCCTCGATCCGCTCCAGGCCAGGGCCAGAGCCATGAACGGGGCCGTGAGACGGTGCCGGAGCTCCATTGCGCGCCTATGATACCTAGCGATCCAAATGCAGCGACGGGTCAGGACCATAGATGCGCACGCCGCCGGCGAGCCGCTGCGTCTCGTCGTCGAGGGGTTTCCCGTTCCGCGGGGGGCGTCGATGCTCGACAAGCGTGCGTGGGTGCGCCGGCGCCACGATCGCCTGCGACGCGCCCTGATGCGAGAGCCGCGGGGACACGCCGACATGTACGGCGCCGTACTGACCGAACCCGTGTCGCCCGGCGCGCATGCCGGCGTCCTCTTCATGCACAACGAGGGTTACAGCACCATGTGCGGGCACGGGGTGATTGCGGTAGTCAAGATAGCCATCGAGCAAGGCCTGCTGCGCCTTCCCGATCCCGCCGCGGACATCCTGCTCGACACGCCGGCGGGCTCGGTGCGGGCCCGCGCCACCCTGGGTGACGACGGCCGGGTCGACGCGGTGTCGTTCGTCAACGTGCCGTCGTTCGTACTGCATGGGGGGACGCCTGTCGAGGTGGAGGGCCGGGTCGTGCCGGTGGATGTCGCGTTCGGGGGCGCCTTCTATGCGATAGTCGACAGCGAGTCGTCCGGTGTGGCGATCCGCCGGGAGGAACTGGCCAGGCTGCGCGCGCTCGGTACCGAGATCGGTGATCGCATCGAGAAGACGGTAGATGTCGTCCATCCTGCCGACTCCCGCCTGCACGGGATCTACGGCACGATCTTCACGGGACCACCGAACGGCCAGGACGCCCATCTCCGCAACGTGACGATCTTCGCGGATGCGCAGGTCGACCGTTCGCCGTGCGGCACCGGCACCTCGGCGGTGATGGCGGTCGTCGACGCCATGGGGTTGCTGGACCCGGGCGGGCGTTTCGTGCACCAGAGCATCATCGGCACCACGTTCTCGGGGACCCTGGAGGATCGCACCGTGGTGGGCGACCTGCCCGCCATCGTGCCGCGCATCGAGGGCCGGGCCTGGATCACGGGTCTCCACGAGTTCCTGATCGACGACGACGATCCGTTGCACGAAGGCTTCCTGCTGTAGACTAGGCCAAATTGAGATCGGGTCGCATTCCGGAGATGCCGGGATGGGTCCCATGTCCGTACACGCCATCTTCGGGAGCCGTCCCGTGCATCAGGGTCTCCGAACGCTCGACCAGTTGCCGATCGGCGAGAGCGCCGTCGTCCACCGCATCGACTGCGACCGGCGCGTCGGCGGCCGGCTAATGGAGATGGGCCTGCTGCCGGGCACGCGGATCGAAATGGTCCGCCGCGCTCCTTTCGGCGACCCGCTTGAGATCCGGCTCCGCGGCTACCTGCTGAGCCTCCGGTCCGCCGACGCGGCGGAAGTGTCTCTGGCGCCGCTCGACCAGGTCGGAGCCGGAGCCGGCGCCGTGTCTTCGACGTCGACCCGTTTCGACGCGCATCCGTCACGGGATGCGGTCCCGCGAACGCGGGTCCCGCGCGTGCTCGTCGCCGGCAACGCCAATTCGGGCAAGACCACCATCTTCAACGCCTTGACCGGCTCGCGCGCCAAGGTGGGCAACTATCCCGGTGTCACCGTGGCCCGTTCGTCGCGGGAGATCACGCTGCCCGGCGGCGCCCGCGTCGAGCTGGTGGATCTCCCCGGCACCTACAGCCTGAGCACCCACTCGCCGGACGAGCAGGTAGCAGTGGACGAGGTGCTGGGCCGGCGCGGCGACGTGCCCGACGCGGTGGTGGTGGTCCTCGACGCGGGGACCATCGAGCGCGGTCTCTATCTGGTCCTGCAGATCGTCGAGACCGGGGTGCCGGTGGTGTTGGCGCTCAACATGGTCGACGAGGCGGCGGCAGCCGGCGTAACCGTGGACGCCGACAGGCTGGGCGAGTGGCTCGGCATCACCGTCGTACCGACGGTCGGCTCGACGGGCGAGGGACTCGACGATCTACGCGGCGCCATCGGCGGCGCCATCGAGCTGGCCCCGCGCGACGACGTCGCGTGGACCGGGTTCCCGGTACCGGTGGAGAACGCGGTGTCGGAGGTGGAAGGCACCCTGCGCGGCGGGACCCTCGACCGGACCCCGGCGGCCCGCCGGTCGTGGGCCGTCTGGTCGCTGCTCTCGCACACCACGGACGAGGACGACGTGGAAGGGCTGCCGGCCGCGGCCCGCAAGACTGTCGACGACCTCCGCCTGCAGGCCGCGGGCGAGCAGGTGAACCTGGATCAGGAGGTCATCGCCGCCCGCTACCGCTGGATCGAGACGGTGGTCGGCGATGTCCGCCGCGTCTCGCCGGCCGATGCCGGGAACCGCGCCTGGACGGATCGCATCGACGGCATCCTCACCCATCGCTTCTACGGCATGGCAGTCTTCGCCATCGTCATGGCGCTCCTGTTCGAGGCGCTGTTCGCCTGGTCCGAGCCGTTCATCGGGGCCATCGAGACGGCTACCGCGGCGCTGCAGGACGGCGTCACGTCCGTCCTGCCGGAGGGACCGCTCCAAGACCTCATGGTCAACGGGGTGATTGCGGGGGTGGGCAACGTCGTGGTGTTCGTGCCGCAGATCGCGATGCTGTTCCTCTTCATCGCGGTCCTGGAGGACGTCGGCTACCTCGCGCGCGTCGCGTTCGTCATCGACCGTCTGATGGGCCGCGTCGGTCTGCACGGCAAGGCCTTCGTGCCGATGCTGTCCGGATTCGCCTGCGCTATCCCGGCGGTGATGGCCACGCGGACCATCGAGAGCCGCCGCGACCGTCTGATCACGATGCTGACGCTGCCGATGATCTCCTGCAGCGCCCGGCTGCCGGTGTTCGCGCTGGTGACAGCCGTCGTGTTCGCGGGCGACGCGCAGGTGCTCGGTGTGATGAGCGCCGGCGCTGCCGTGCTGTTCTCCATGTACGCGCTCTCGGTGGCGGCTACGTTGGGAGCTGCGGCAGTCCTCCGCAGGACCGTGCTCAAGGGGCCGCGGCTGCCGCTGGTCCTGGAGCTGCCGCCCTATCGCGTCCCGCTGTGGAGCAACGTCGCGCTGGTGACGTGGCGCGGACTGCGGAAGTTCCTGGTCGACGCCGGGACGATCATCCTGACGATGACCATCATTCTCTGGGCACTGCTCTCGTACCCGCGCAGCGCCGAGATCGCCGAGCGGTATGCACAGCAACGCGCGGCGGTGGAGGCGGCTGTAGTCGACCCGGACGCTCGCGAGGAGCAACTCGCGCTGCTCGACGGCGGCGAGGCGGGGGAGAGCCTGGAGTACAGCATCGCCGGGCGGGTCGGACGCCTTTTCGAGCCGACCATGGAGCCGCTCGGCTTCGACTGGCGCATCGGCGTCGGCATTCTCGGCGCGTTCGCGGCGCGCGAGGTGTTCGTCTCGACGCTCGGCATCGTCTTCGGCATCGCAGACGCCGACGAGGAGAGCCAGTCGCTGCGGACATCGCTCCAGGAAGCCACCCACGCGGACGGCTCCCCGCTGATGACGCCGCTGGCGGGAGTCTCCCTGATGGTTTTCTTCGTGCTGGCGTGCCAGTGCATGAGCACGATCGGCGTCGTCCGCCGCGAATCGGGATCGTGGGGCTGGCCGGTGTTCATGTTCGGTTACATGTCGGTGCTCGCGTACGGGGCGTCGCTCCTCGTCTACCAGGTGGGCTCTCTGCTAGGGTGGGGGGTGTGATGGATTGGCAGGAAGCGGCGGTGGTGGTCATCGTCGGGACCGCGGTCGTCTCGCTCTACCGGCACCTGCGGGGCATCTTCGCCGCGCCGAAGCGCGGCGGGGGCGCGTCGTCTTGCCACGGCTGTGGCGACGAATGCGCGTCCGACGAAAGTGGCCGGCACGCCGCGCCGGCGCGAAACGCGGCCTCGGACCTGACCGGGACGATCCACTGACCACGCCGGCTCCGCCGCGTTGTCCGGTCCGCGTCTTGTGATGCCTGCATGCCCGCCCCCGGCGGCGCGGAACGCCCGATGATGGCCGCCGCCACGGCTTCAAAGCGCCGAAACCTCGCCCGACAGGCGATCCACCTTGCCGTTCGCCACCAGCACGCCGACCGCGGCAACCAGCGACAGCAACATCGACAACACGTCGAGCAGCAGGGAAGCGTCCATCGATCACAACGGTACATCAGGGCGGCGAGGACGCTGGCGGTCTATTCGCGGCGCTCGAGCACGCTGGCGGCTTCGAGAAAGGCGTCCAGTCGCCGCCGGTGCTCCTCCAGGATGACGTGGCTCCAGCGCCCTGCGGCGAGGTCGTAGACCGCGTTCTGGTACCACAGCATCTCGTCGAGGCCAGCGCTGAACGCGTGGAGGAAAGCGGCGCCGCGGGACTCGAGGCCCACCACCATCTTCGTCAGGTTGTGGATCTTGTCGGCCGAGGCGACGGCCAGCGAGCCGAGCCGCGGCGTCGTCCTGAGTTGCTCCAGATAGGCGAGCTTGCGTGTCTTCCAGCGCGCCGGCTTCGGAGGTTCCGAGACGTCCTGCACCATGTGCAGCACCGGTTCTCCGAAGCGCGCCGCGATCACCTGCGGATCGAGGTCGGTGTCCTCCAGCGTGTCATGCAGCAGCGCCGCGACGATGGTGTCCTCGTCGAGGCCGAAATCCGCCGTGATGAGCGCGACCGACAACGCGTGGGACGCCTCGAATCCGCGGCCCGCCTTGCGGCGGCGGAGTCCGTGCGCCTCGATCATCGTGGTGACGGCGTGCTCGACGCGAGCGGAGTACATGGGTTGGCGTGTCGCGGACAGCAGATCTCGGGCTCCTGGAATCCAGGTCGGCGGCCGGCGATCGGCAGCGGTCGCTGGCAGCGGTCACGGACCGTCGTTGGTGGACGGCGGCGCCGCGTAGGAGCGCCGCGCCCGCGCCTGCATCCCGCGCTGCCTGATGCGCACCTCTATCTCGTGCAGCCGCCCGTCGCGCCGCGGCGTGAAGCCGATGACGTACTGGCTGTGCAACTCCTGGGCGACCCGCGTGAAGGTCGGTCCCAGATCGGCCGCCTCGGTCAGCTCGAAGTATCCGCCGCCGGTCTCCTCCGCGAACCGCCGCAGGTTCCGATCCGGGCGGGTCGTGACGTAGCGCGCCCCGTTGAAGTAGTTGCTCTCGAACCCGATGGAATAGATCATCACCTCGTCCGCGATGGCGCGGTTGAGCACGTCGCGGGAACTGGCGTTGCTGTCGGTATCGTCGCCGTCGGTGAAGAGCAGCACGACGCGCCGGCCGGGCACGTCCGAGAGCGCCTCGAGCGCCGTCGCGGCGGCGTCGTAGACGCGCGTCGCGTTCCCGAAGTCGAGGCGGGGCAGCCACCTGATGAGCTCGTCGCGGTCGCCGATGAACTCGGCCGGCTCGATCTCCACCTTGTCGTTGAACGCACCGACCCGCGCGCGGTCGAACGGCAGCATGCGGATCAGGAACTGCTCGGCGCCGGCCATCAGGCGCCTCCGGTTGAGGTCCATGCTGGCGCTGGTGTCGAGCATGACGACGACCGTGATCGGCCGGACGTCGTTCTCGAACAGCACGATCTCGGCCCGGTCTCCGTCGTCGAAGACCTCGAAGTCCTCGCGGAGCAGATCGGGGACCAGGCGGCCGTTGCGGTCGGTGACCGTGACGAACAGGTCGACCAGTTGCGTACCGCTCCGGAACAGGGGTTGCTGCTGCGCCGTCACACCGGCGCCCGCCAGCAGCAGTCCGGCCAGGACCGCCAGAACCGCGCACGTTCGTGTAGAAGGCATGCACGCAGCTTACCGCCGACCGACCGCGAGTGCAACGGGTCGCCACCTGCGGTACCCATCAGCACTCCACCCGTCCGTGCAACGGTTCGCCGCCCGCGCCGGCGCCGTTCCGAATGGCGGAGCCTCGTGGCGTCCCGTCACGAGAGCTGAGAGCGGGCAACCATCGCGGGATCGGCGCCACGCATTGTCAGCACGGCGGCGGGGGAGTACGTTAGGAGGACCCGCACGACAGCGGGCCGAGGGAGGAAGATGATGTTCAGGATTGCAGCGATCACGGCGGTGTTGGTGGCGGTGGCGGTTCCGGGGTCCGCGGCGGTGGCCGACGGGCTGGCTGCGCCCTATCTGCATATCCAGGTCGCGCTGGCTAACGACTCGACGGACGGGGTGGCCGAGGCAGCTCGCGCGATCGCGGCCGAGGCGGCCGGGATGGGCGAGCCGGCGGCGGTCATCGGCGCGGCGGCCGAGGCCCTCGCGGCCACGACGGATCTCCAGTCGGCGCGCGACGCGTTCGGCCCCCTGAGCGACGCCCTCATAGCGTACGGCAGGGACGTCGGGTTCGGCGAGCTGCGCCTCGCCTACTGCCCGATGGTCGACAAGGAGTGGCTCCAGGCGACCAGCGAGATCCGGAATCCCTTCTACGGATCGATGATGCTGACCTGCGGCGAGTTCCGGTAGGGGGCAGTCCGAGCTTCGCCTGGTCCGCTCAGGCCGTGGTTGCCGTCCGGGTCGGTCGCGCCGGGACGACCGGCGGTCCGACGTGGTGCTGGCTCCACGCCCGCCCGTCGGTCGGGGTATCCCCGCGGGAAACGGCTTCCGAAGGAGGGCGTGCTCCAGTGGTGACGCACGACTACAGGATCTGTTCGGGCGGCGATCGCGCCGATGGATCCGGCATGAGTCGTGTCGGGCAAACGGAGGAGCCGTCGTTGCGACAGCCAGGATTCACGCGTGCGATCTGGTCACCTCCGACGAGAAGATCGTCAACGCCCCCACGTCGAAACCGTAACCTGACGAATCGCAGGGGTTGCGACATTCTGCGCCACAGTGGAAATGCCTGACAGCGTACGAAAGACACTCGACGACGCTCTGCGCGAACGCATTCTCGTCCTCGACGGCGCCATGGGGACGATGATCCAGCGGCGCGGCCTGGGCGATGCCGACTTTCGCGGCGCGCGCTTCGCGGACCATCCGCAGGATCTGAAGGGCAACAACGACCTGCTGGTGCTCACCCGCCCGGACGTCATCGAGGACATCGCGGACGAGTACCTCGCGGCCGGCGCGGACATCGTCGAGACCAACACGTTCAGCGGCACGTCGATCGCCCAGGGGGACTACGGGCTCGAGTCGATCGTCCACGAGCTCAACGTCGAGGCGGCGCGCATCGCCAAACGCGCGGCGGCGCGCTGGACCGCTCGCACGCCGGAGCGCCCGCGATACGTCGCCGGGGCAATCGGGCCGACCAACCGGACGCTGTCGATTTCGCCCGACGTCAACGATCAGACGTTCCGCGCGTCGACGTTCGACGCGCTGCGCGACGCCTACGCCGAGCAGGCCCGCGGGCTGATCGAGGGGGGCTGCGATCTCCTGCTGATCGAGACCATCTTCGACACGCTGAACGCCAAGGCGGCCATCTCGGCCGTCCGGCGGGTGTTCGACGAGCAGGGGAGCGAGCTGCCCCTGATGCTCTCGGTGACCATCACCGACCGCAGCGGCCGCACCCTGTCGGGCCAGACCATCGACGCCTTCTGGGTGTCGGTGGCCCACGCACGGCCGTTCTCCATCGGCATCAACTGCGCGCTTGGGGCCCGTGACATGCGGCCGTACCTGGCCGAGCTGGCCCGCATCGCCGACACGTGGGTGAGCTGCTATCCGAACGCCGGGCTGCCCAACGCCTTCGGAGAATACGACGAGCAGCCGGCGGAGACGGCAGAGCTGCTGCGCGAGTTCGCGACCAGCGGCTTCGTGAACCTGCTCGGCGGGTGTTGCGGCACCACTCCGGACCATATCCGGGCGGTCGCCGAGGCGGTGGCCGACGTGCCGCCGCGTCCGCGCCCGGCCGGCGATGCGCCACGGGTCACCGAGCTCGGCAGCGATGGTGGGACCACTGGTGGCGGCTACGGAGGTCCGGCGGGAGACGCGCCACGGGTCACCGAGCTCAGCGGGCTCGAACGGCTGACAGTGCGGCCCGACGGCAACTTTCTGATGATCGGCGAGCGGACCAACGTCACCGGCTCACGCCGCTTCGCGCGGCTCATCCGTACGGAGGACTACACGGAGGCCGCCGACGTCGCCCTGGAGCAGGTTCGCGGCGGCGCCAACGTCGTCGACGTCAACATGGACGAGGGGATGCTCGACTCGGAGGCGTGCATGACGCGCTTCCTGAGCCTGATCGCCACCGAGCCGGAGATCGCCCGCGTGCCGATCATGATCGACAGCTCGAAGTGGTCGGTGCTCGAGGCGGGGCTCAAGTGCGTCCAGGGCAAGGGCATCGTCAACTCCATCAGCCTCAAGGAGGGCGAGGCCGCCTTCCTCGATCAGGCGCGCCGCATCCGGAGCTACGGCGCCGCGATGGTCGTGATGGCGTTCGACGAGACCGGCCAGGCCGACACCGTCGACCGCAAGGTGGAGATCTGCACGCGCGCCTACCGGCTGCTCACCGAGCGCGCCGGGGTGGCGCCCGAGGACATCATCTTCGACCCGAACATTCTCGCGGTCGCCACCGGCCTCGAGGAGCATGCCGACTACGCGGTCAACTTCATCGAGGCGGCGCGGCTCATCAAGGCGCGCTGTCCCGGCGCGAAGGTGAGCGGCGGGGTCAGCAACCTGTCGTTCTCGTTCCGCGGCAACGACGTCGTGCGCGAGGCGATGCACGCGGCGTTCCTCTACCACGCGGTGCGCGCCGGCATGGACATGGGGATCGTCAACGCCGGACAGCTCGCGGTCTACGAGGACATCGCCGCCGACCTGCTGACGCACGTCGAGGACGTCATCTTCAACCGCCGTTCCGACGCCACCGAGCGGCTGGTGCGCTTCGCCGCGGGCGTGCAGGGGACCGCGAAGGCCCGCGAGGTCGACCTGAGCTGGCGGGACGCAGGCGTCGACGAGCGTCTGGCCCACGCCCTGGTGCATGGCATCGTCGATTTCATCGAGGCCGACGTGGAGGAGGCGCGGCAGCGGTCCGCCCGCCCGCTCGACGTCATCGAAGGTCCCCTGATGAACGGCATGAAGGTGGTCGGCGACCTTTTCGGCGCGGGCAAGATGTTCCTGCCGCAGGTGGTCAAGAGTGCCCGGGCCATGAAGAAGGCGGTGGCCTACCTGCAGCCGTTCATGGAGGCGGACCAGGTCTCAGGCTCGACGCAGGGGAAGATCGTGCTCGCGACGGTCAAGGGCGACGTGCACGACATCGGCAAGAACATCGTCGGCGTGGTGCTGCGCTGCAACAGCTACGACGTGATCGACCTCGGCGTGATGGTCCCCTGCGACACGGTTCTCCAGACCGCGATGGACGAAGGCGCGGATCTGGTGGGGCTGAGCGGGCTGATCACGCCCTCGCTCGACGAGATGGTGTTCGTGGCGGGGGAGATGAAGCGGCGCGGCATGCCGACGCCGCTCCTGATCGGCGGGGCGACGACGTCCCGGCAGCACACCGCGGTCAAGATCGCCCCGGCGTTCAACGGGAGCACGGTTCACGTGGCCGACGCCTCCCGGGTCGTGGATGTTGTTTCCGGTCTGCTGAGCCCGGACCGCCGGGGCGCCTTCGACGCGGACAACCGCGCCGACCAGGCGCGGTTGCGCGCACAGTTCGCCCGGCGGGGTGAACGAAAGCTGACGACCTTCGCGGAGGCGCAGGCCAGCCCTTTCCGCACGCACTGGGAGGCGGGCGATCTGCCGGTTCCGGCGTTCACCGGCCGCCGGACGGTCGAGGCGGCCCTCGACGAGCTGACGCCGTACATCGACTGGACGTTCTTCTTCGCGGCGTGGGAGCTCAAGGGACGCTTTCCGGCCATCCTCGACGACCCGTCCCAGGGCGCGGCGGCGCGCGACCTCTACGAGAACGCGCGGGAGCTGCTGACGGAGATCATCGCGGCGCGCGGCCTGACCGCACGCGGTGTCTATGGCTTCTGGCCGGCAAACGCCGACGGCGAGGACGTCGTCCTCCTCGAACCGGAGGCGTCCGCCGCGACCGCCGCGGCCGAGGTCGTTCGCTTCCCCATGCTGCGCCAGCAGGAGTCGTTCGGCGACGACCGGCCGTACCGCTCGCTGGCCGACTTCGTCGCTCCCCGCGGCCTGGGTCTGACCGACCACGTCGGCGCGTTCGCGGTTACGGCCGGCATTGGAGTCGGCGCCCTCGTGGAGCGTTACGAACAGGACCACGACGACTACCGCGCCATCATGGTCAAGGCGCTGGCCGACCGTCTGGCGGAGGCGTTCGCGGAGATGCTGCACGCACGCGTCCGCCGCGAATGGGGCTACGAGTCCGGCGAGGCGCCCTCCAACGAGGATCTCATCGCCGAGCGCTACCGCGGGATCCGCCCCGCGTTCGGCTACCCGGCCTGTCCCGACCACAGCGAGAAGTTCAAGCTCTTCGATCTGCTCGACGCCCGCGCGGCCGGCCTCGACCTGACCGAGAGCGCCGCGATGACGCCGGCGGCCAGCGTCAGCGGCCTCTACTTCGCGCATCCCGCGTCGCGGTACTTCACCGTCGGCAGGATCGGTGCGGATCAGGTGGCGGCGTACGCCGCTCGCAAGGGGCTTCCGGTGGAAGAGATCGAGCGCTGGCTGGCCGCCAACCTGGCCTACGATCCGGCCGGCGCCCGGGCCCCGGTCGCCGCGGGCTGACCCGATGCACGACCTCGGGGTGCTCCGCGACCTGGCGATCATCGCCGGGCTGGCCCTGCCGGTCGTGGCCCTCGCGCATCGCCTGCGCCTGCCGCAGCTCGTCGGGTTCCTCGCGGTCGGCGTAATCATCGGACCGTCCGGCCTGGCATTGATCCCGGATCCGGAGGCGGTGGCGGCGCTGTCCGAGATCGGCGTCGTGCTGCTGCTGTTCGAGATCGGCCTCGAACTGTCGCTCTCGGACGTGCTGCGCTGGGGACGCTCGGTCCTCGTCGCCGGCGGCGCGCAGATGGCCGGGATGCTGGCGCTGGCCGTCGCTGCCGGGCTAGCGCTCGATGCGCCGATGGGGCCGACGTTGTTCTACGGGTCGCTGGCCGCCATGTCCTCGACCGCGGCGGTTACCAAGTTGTACGCCGACCGGGGCGAGCTCGACACGCCCCACGGACGGGAGGCGGTGTCGGTGCTGCTGTTTCAGGACCTCTGCATCGTGCCGCTCATGGCGTTGCTGCCGCTGCTCGCGGCGACGGGCGGCGGGTCGGGTCTGTCCGCGTTCTGGTCGCGGATGCTGGCCAGCCTCGGTGCGATGGTCGTGCTGCTGGTCGGCGGGCGTCTCGCGGTGCGTTGGACGCTCGATCGGGTCGTTGCCCAACGGAACCGCGATCTATTCACGCTCTGCGTCGGCTTCTTCGCCATCGGCACCGCGCTCGCGAGCGCCGCGGCGGGGTTCTCGCTCGCCATCGGTGCGTTTCTTGCGGGACTGATCATCTCGGAGTCGGAGTACGGCCAGCAGGCGCTCTCCGACGTCATCCCCTTCCGGGTGCTGTTCAGCGGCGTCTTCTTCACCTCGGTCGGCATGCTGCTCGATCTGTCCCTGCTCGTCGAACAGCCGCTCGTCGTCGTCGGCGCGACGGCGGTGATCGTGGGCGTCAAGACGGTCGTCGCAACCGGCGCCATCCTGCTCCGCGGCCGGCCGCCGGAAACGGCGCTCCGGAGCGGGCTGGGCCTGGCCCAGGTCGGGGAGTTCTCGTTCGTGCTGGCCGCGGCCGGGCTCCCGCTGGGCCTGTTCGCCGGAAACGACTACCAGACCTTTCTGTCGGTGGCCGCACTCTCGCTGATGGCGACACCGTTCCTCATCGGGTCGGCCCGCGGCGTGGCCGAGGCCGTCGCGACGCGGCTCGCCGGCGCCGGGCGCCCCGCGCCCGGCGATCACGCCGAGCAGGACGATGCGGCAGCCGCCGGCTACCGCGACCATGCCGTCGTCATCGGCTACGGCCTGGCGGGCCGCTACCTCGCACGCATGCTGCGAGCGGCGGGAATCCGTTGCGCAGTCATCGATCAGAACCTGGAGCTCGTGCACCAGGCGCGCGCCGACGGGCTTCCGGCCGTCTACGGCGACGGTACGCGGCACGCCTTGCTCGAACGTGTCGCGGGAGCGCACGCCCGCATCATCGTCTTCGCGATTCCGTCCTCGATGGAGGAGCGGCGGGGCGTGGCCGCGGCCCGCGGGCTGGCGCCGGCCGCCCGTATCGTCGTCCGCACCCGCTATGTGCGCGCCATCGACGAGCTTCAGCGGTTGGGGGCAGACGCCGTGGTGGTGGAGGAATTCGAGGCGTCTCTGGAGCTGTTCAAGCGCGCGCTGGAGGGCTACGCGATTCCCGCCGGCCGCATCGCGCACGAGCTGGACGCGGTGCGCAGTGAGCACTACGGCCTGCTCCGGGGCACCGCCGCTCCCGACCTTGCGCTGGACAGGCTTCAGCACCTCGGCATCCACGACGCCCTGGAGCTGGTCGAGGTGGAGGAGGGCTCGCTGGCGATCGGCGAGAACGCGCGGACGCTCGACCTCCGGCGGCGGACCGCCGCGATTCAGGTGGCAGTGGTCCGGGATGGCGTGCCGATCTACCGTCGCGACGAGGCTTTCCGCTACGCGCGGGGCGACACCGCCGTTCTTGTCGGCGACAGGGAGTCATTGGACGAGGCGGCGGCTCTGTTCCGGGCTGGATCGTTGACGGCGCCCGGTCAACGGTGACAACCACGGCCGAGCGGCGTGGAGATGTTCGGGCGACTGATGGTCTCACAAGGGACGTTTCCGTGGTGAGCGAGGGCCAGTAAGCACGCACGAGCGGTCCGCCGCCGCCATCTTCCGAATCTAAATCATCTAAAGATGCCGGCTGTTCAGGGAAAGTCTACTGGAACACACCACTGACGTACGTCTGTGCAAATGGGCGGGCGTCTTCCTGGAGCTGGTGCCAAGTGTCTCGGTTCGGAGGTTCCCGATGCGGTTGGCGAAACAGATCCCCGTAACATAGTATATTGGTCTGTCGCACGCCGACGATTCGGCTTCCGGTCGCATCAGGAACGCCGGCAGGCCAGCTTCCAGCATATCTGGGCAGGGAGCCAAATTCGCCACGCGCGGACACGTTTGCCGGTAGGCTCGTGATGAAGCCGTTCCATGCCGCGGCCTGCCGCGCACGGCGTGTCGAATAGGCACATCGCGCACGCTGGGGCCAACCAGGTGAACCTGAAAGCGGCGCGACTTGGGCCGCTTTCAGGTTTACCTGGTTAGAGTTAGACGTAGAGTGACAATGCAGTCTGGACGGGGTGCGTCGCCGCCCTGCTGCGGCGGGATTCCTGTTGCGGATTCCCGAAGAAGGGAGCTGATTCACCGAAGTGTCGAAGCAAACTCGAACCGCCACGGCCTCTGCCTTCCCGAGTGAATGGAGGTCTCGCGGGAGACCATCGAGGCCGGGACGCGGGTTCTGGCGGAGCTGGCCGAACGGGACCTGAGCGAACTGGACGTGTTGGTGGTCTACGTAGACGGGATCGTGTTCGGCGACTATCACGTACTGGCGGCGGTGGGCGTCGATGCGTCCGGTCGGAAGCACGTGCTGGGACTTCGCGAAGGCGGGTCGGAGAACGCGACGGTGGCGACGGGCCTGCTCGAGGAGCTGGTCGAGCGCGGACTGCGGGCGGACCGTCGGCGCCTATTCGTGATCGACGGCGCCAAGGCGCTGCGCAGCGCCATCGGTCACGTGTTCAGCGCGCAGAACCGGTCCAGCGCTGTCGAAATCACAAGGTCCGCAATGTGCTCGGCTATCTGCCGAAGGCGCAACGCGACCAAGCGCGGTCGACACTGCGGGCGGCGTGGAAGCTGGAGGCGGACGAGGGCATGCGCAAGCTGGAGCAGTATGCCTCCTGGCTGGAGCGGGAGTGGCCGTCGGCGGCGGCGAGCCTGCGTGAAGGGCTCGTGGAGATGTTCACCGTCAATCGCCTCGGTCTGCCGCTGCCGCTGCGCCGGTGCCTGACGACGACGAACATCATCGACTCGTCGCACGCGGGGGTTCGTCAGCACACGCGGCGCGTCAGCCGCTGGCGGAACGGAGCGATGGCGGTGCGTTGGGCGGTGACGACGTTCCGGGAGACCGAGAAGAACTTCCTGACGTATCACCGGTTACCAGCATCTGTGGATGCTGAGGGCGCACCTCGATGAGGAAGATGCCCTTGCCGAGTTGCAGAAGGTAGGGTAACGTGGAGGTCCCGTCGTCACCGACCTTCTACTATCGGCGGGACACCCTCGCGCACAGGAGGTTTGGGTTATTGGCCGTCATACTCGGGGCACCGAATGAGAAGACACGGTCTGGCAGTCAGCCGACGACGAAGCGCGCTGGTGTCGCTGGTATCCGCAAAAAGATGGGGTCAGACGGGCAGGTGATCTGGCTGAACGGCGCGTTCGGCGCAGGGAAGACCACAGTGGCGCGGGCACTCGCTTCCTGTCTCCCTGGCGCCTTACTGGTCGATCCGGAAGACATAGGGGTGATGTTGTGCAAGGTCATTCCCCCGGCCCGCCGACCGTCGGATTTCCAGGACATCGGTTTGTGGCGCCGGCTGACCTTCGCGACGATCGAAGGCCTTCTCCATGAACATGGCGGAAGGATCATCGTCCCGATGACGATAGTAAACCGTTCGTATCTAGATGAAATCGTGGGACGATTGCGTCAGTCCAACATAACTGTACACCACTTTGCGCTTGTTGCCAATCCAAATACCATTCGCTGTCGCCTCCTACGACGCCTGTCCCCCCCGCGTGCGACGCTGTGGGCGCTGCGCCGAATCGAGCGCTGCGCCAGCGCCCTTGAATCGCCGCTGTTCGCCACGCACGTCGATACCGACAGGAAGTCGGTGCGAGACGTGGTGGAAGCTATTCTGCGAGAACTGCCACCGGTACAAGGCGAAACTGGAAAGGCACGCTTACGCTGACGATTCGGTCTTCGGTTAGCGGGTGGCCACCCAAGATCCGAAGTCTTGGATTGAGCACGGTCTGGCTTCGCTCCGCGTCCGACTCGTGGCCCGGCTCGGTCGGCCGGTCGACGCTCCACCACCGGTGGCCCGCACTTCACCGCGGCGGGCATCGAGGCGCAATTGCTGCGCGAAGCAATTTGCGGCAACTCATGGCTGCACCGACTGTCGCGATGCGGCGGCTCGACGTGCCATGGCCGTGTAGATCTCAGGCCAGGTTCCCAGGTGATGGATGCGGGCCACGCGAACAGCCGGGGAACCATGAATCCTCGATCGGCGCAGTTCGCTTTGGGGCAACGGCTTCGTGTCGCACGCCGACTCCATGACTCCCAACAGCGGCTCAGCCGCGGCGCGACGGAAGGCGAAGCCCGACCAGATGGCGTTGAGGGTCGGGTTGCCGTCGCCGGCCTTGTCGGCGTATCCCCGAACGCGTCCCTGACGGTCTACTTCGAGGGCTCCTTCACTTGCGAGACGGTCGTGATCCCGTTCGGTCGCGACGAGGAACGCGACTGGATGGCGGTCGAGCACCTCCATGATGGTTCCAATCGGATCCGGTTGGGACGGTTCGGGCTCCATCACCTCGTCCGGTAGCAGAACGATGATCTTCGATTGACACCAGGACAAGGCGGATCGAATCGCCCCGTACAACCCCGTTCCTAGCGGAGATTGAAAGACGAAAGCGACCGAGGACGACTCATGCGAACGGGCAACGTACTCCGCGATCTGCCACTTGTCGGGACGAAGGACGACCACGAAGTTGGCCGAATTGTGGAACCGGTTGTGCCAGTTCGAACGCACGATCGATCAGCACCGTGCCAGGCCCGAGGGGGAAGATCTCTTTGGGATGCGGTATCGCCAGACGGCTGCCCATGCCTGCATATGGCAACACGATCGTTGCGCGAAGTGACCGGGGAGCAGCGGCAAACTTCGTTGCCGATGGTTCGCACTGCTGGATTCCAGACATGATGTTGCTGGTATCGACCACGATAACCCTGCTACAATACTGTACTGACAGCCCGTGGCGAAGCACCGCCGGATTCGAGCCGACTACGGCCTGGCGGGCCGCTACCTCGCACGCATGCTGATGCGCTGGATACCCTCGCCCACGATCGGTGTGTGCGCGACGTCATCGTGGAACGGATAGACCTCCTGCGATTCCATCGGGCCGGTGCGGTCGTGTACTGGACAACTACGCGACGCACAAGCACGCCAAGGTCAAGCGGTGGCTGGCGGCGCGACCTCCCTTTCATCTGCGCTTCCCACCCACCTCGGCGTCCTGGTTGAACCAGGTGGAGCGGTGGTTCGGCTCGGCCAGCGGGCGATCAAGCGGGGTTCGTTCCGCAGCATCGCCCGGGTGAACAAGATCCAAGCGTTCATCGACGCGTACAATGCCTCCGCCACACCGTTCGTCTGGGTCGCCACGGCGCAGTCGATCATCGACAAGGTGGCGCGCATTGCGATGCATATTTCCGGGACAGCACACTAGCGAAACGTACAGACCACACTGCGGGATTCCATCACGTGGCTGGCGGAAACGGCATTGATATCTGATAAGACCCACAAGGCTGTACTGGCTTTCACCATGGTTCTGCAGGGTACCGTGGAGTATGACGAGACCGGCCTTACGGCGAGGCCCGTGGGGCTCCCGCCTCAATGGATGATCGCAGTGCGGTCAACCCGGGCTGTCGCCCGTCGTGCGGCTCTTCTTCATCGCGTCCCACTCGTCGAGCGACCGGGGCCAGTCGCCCTTGAGCAGGCGCGACATCGCGCGGTCGGCGAGCAGCTTGCCGCCGGTCTGGCAGGCGGGGCAGTAGTTCGACTCGTTGCTGGCGTAGACGATGCGCTGGATGGGAGAGCCGCACGCCGGGCACGGCTTGCCGTAGCGGCCGTGGACGGCCATTCCGGGGTGGAACGCAGTGACCTGCTCGGGGAACCGGTCGCCGGCCTCCTGGCGCAGCCGGTCGGTCCAGGCCCGGAGGGTGGTCTGCGCCGCGTCATGGAGCCGGGCGATCTCGGCGTCCGTCATGCGGCCGGTGAGCTTGAGCGGTGAGAGGCCGGCGGCGTGCAGGATCTCGTCGGAGTAGGCGTTGCCGATGCCCGAGAAGAGCCGCGGGTCGGTGAGGCTCCGCTTGAGCGTGTGGTTCTCGCGGAGCAGCGCGTCACGGAAGGCGGACAGGTCGGAGGCGAGCACCTCGATGCCGCCGCGGTCGTGCTCCCGCAGGCCGTCGCGTCCGTCGACCAGGAACAGCGCGGCGCGCTTGATCGAGCCGGCTTCCGTCATCAGCAGCGTGCCGTTCGGGAAGTCGAACGCCGCCAGGCCGAGCTTCCGGGGGATCCGGGTTCCGCGATCGCGCCACCGCAGGCGCCCGGCGATCATCAGGTGCAGGACGAGAAACAGATTGCCGGACAGGCCGATGACGATGCGCTTGCCGAGGCGCTCGACGGTGCGAACCGTCAGTCCCTCCGCACTGTGGATCGGTGGATCGACGGAGCGGAGCACGAACGGACGGAGCAGGCGGATGCGGTCGATCCGCTGTTCGACGACCCGCGCCGCGAGGCATTCGACGTAGACCTCGACGTCCGGAAGCTCCGGCATACACGCAGTGTATGATGCTCGCGCGATTGGCATGGAGTATCAGATCCGCCAGTACGGGCTGCAGCAGGGCGCCCTGGAAATCGAGTACATCGAGGAGTACTTCGGCGAGTTTCCGCGCAAGAAGACGGCGACGGAAGTGATGCGCCGGCTGGACGAGCGCGACCACCAGATCCTGATGGCGGAGGCCCCGCTGCCCGACGATCCGTCGACGGTGGTGCCGGTCGCCTACAAGGTCTCCCACGAGCTGCGGCTGCGCGAGACCGAGCCGAAGCTGGCCGACCTGGTCGAGCGGCTCCGGGCGTCGGTGGAGTTCGAGGACCGCAAGGTGCTCTACAGTTGGATTGGCGGCACGCGGCGCGACTGGCGCGGGCGGGGCTTCTTCCGGGCCCTGACCGAGGAGCAGGAAGCGTGGGCCCACGACAACGGGTTCAGCGAGATCGTCGTCAAGACGAAGAACTGCTTCTACGACATGCGGAGCACCCTGGGCCACCTGGAGTTCAACGTGGTCAAGTTCGAGCCGGACGCAGGGGACAACCGGGAATCGAAGGTCTACTTGAGCAAGCAAATCGGCCTGGAGGTGCTCGACCGGCACCGCAGCCGGCGGCAGGTCGTCCGTTCCGCCTAGCAGTCTGCGCCGTGGAACGAAGCAGACTGCAAGCGAGGGTTGGTTGGGCGGAAAGCGGAGCCGTAAGGCGACGATTTCCGGGCCAGGAGCTTGCGCCGCAGAACGCAGCGGAGCGAAGTGCTGCGGCGCAAGGTCATGGAGCGGGGGGGATGGGCCGCAACGCCGAGCCAGCGAGGCGTTTCGGGGGGCGAGCGGTGTCCATCAACCACATTCGCATTGCGTCCGTCGACGATCCCCGCCTGGACGATTTCCGCAACGTCTCCGACCCCGCGCTGATGCGCGACCGCGGGCTCTTCGTCGCTGAAGGACGCTTGGCGGTGCAGCGCCTGCTGGCGTCACGTTTCCGCACGCGGATCCTGCTGGTCATCGAGAGCGCGCTCGAAGGGTTGAAGGCGTCGCTGACCGTCGGCCGGCGTGACCGCGAGGTCGACGTCTACATCACCGATTCGGTCCAGCTACGACTCGTCACCGGTTTCCGGTTTCACCGCGGCTGCCTGGGACTCGGCGAACGTCCCGCGTCCGAGGAGAATCTTGCCGAGCTCCCGCCGGCGGTGCCGGGGCGCCCGCTCGTCGTGCTCGACGGGGTGTCCGATCCGGACAACGTCGGCTCGATCTTCCGCAACGCCGCGGCCTTCGGTGCGGCCGGAGTGATGCTCTCGCCGGCCTGCGCGGATCCGCTCTATCGCAAGGCGATTCGCACATCGATGGGAACGACCCTCCAGCTTCCCTTTCGGGTGGCGGACGAGTGGCCGGGCGTACTGGAGCGGATCCGGGAAGCTGGGGCGCGCCTCGTCGCGCTAACCCCGCTGGAGCCCGCGGTCGACATCGAGGCGTTCGTCCGCCGCGGAGCCGGCGTCGGCGTTGCGCTTCTGCTGGGTAACGAAGGCGACGGTGTCAGCCGAGCCGCGCTCGACCTGTGCGACGAGCGCGTCCGGATCGATATCGCACCGGCCGTCGATTCGTTGAACGTGGCCAACGCCGCCGCGATCGCCCTGCAGCGCCTTCGCTCGGCCGGGAGTCTGCGCCGTGGAACGCAACGCCGTGATTTCTGAGGCGCAGGCTCCCGGGGTGGTGGGGGCTGGGCCAAACAGGGAGCCTGTGACGGGTTTGGCGGCGCTATTCCGTGAGAAGCCGGACCCCGCGATGCCGGAAGCAGCCGATCAGGTGGTCGTTGACCATGCCGGTGGCCTGCATGTGGGCGTAGCAGATGGTCGGTCCGACGAAGGTGAAGCCGCGTTTCCGCAGGTCCTTGCTCAGCGCGTTGGACACCGGCGTCTGCGCCGGCACTTCTTCCAGCGTCGTCCAGGCGTTCTGGGTCGGACGGCCGTCGACGAACCGCCAGATGTAGCTGTCGAAGCTGCCGGACGCCTCCTGCACGGCGAGGAACGCGCGGGCGTTGTTGATGGCTGAGTCGATCTTCAGCCGGTTGCGGATGATCCCCTCGTCGGCCAGCAGGCGCTCCACGTCGCGCGGACCGTAGCGAGCCACGGCCTGCGGATCGAACCGGTCGAAGGCGCGGCGATACCCTTCCCGCCGGCGGAGGATCGTCAGCCAGCTCAGCCCGGCCTGCGCGCCCTCGAGCACCAGCATCTCGAAGAGGCGCCGGTCGTCGTGCAGCGGCACGCCCCACTCCTCGTCGTGATATGGGACGTAGAGCGGGTCCGAAGTGGCCCACGGGCACCGGGCGGGCGACTGCGGCGTCATGGAGCCGCCGGCGGCTCGCCGCGGGCGAGCCGCTCGCGGGCCTCTTCCACCGCCCGGTGGAACACGAAGAGGGCGTCCGCGTTCTCCCCGCCGTCGGTGAAGTTGTAGGTCCGTCCGCCGCGCACCTTGAGCCGCAGGTTGTGCGCCATGTAGTCGACTTCGAACTCCTCCAGCCCGCTAAGACCCACCTGGAACGCATCGTCGTCGTCGGTCTCGTAGACGATGCCGGCCGTCGTGGCCACGAGGTGTCCTTCGCAGTCGCCGAAACGGTGCTTGTGGACGACGGGGATGCGCTGGTCCAGCCGGACCTGCCGGAAGCGCACGTCGATGGTCGTCAACTCGCCGCCGACCTCCACGTCCTCGGCATGGCCCTCGTAGCCGGGGGCCGAGACGTTGATGCGATGACGCCCAGGCTCGACATCGTACGACTCGAACGGCGTCGTCCCGGCGTAGCGGCGGTCGATGAACACCTCAGCCCCGTCCACGTCGCTGGTCACGCGCAGCACGATGGCGGGCGGGGGCGCCGCGGCCGGTTCCGGCTCGGGCTCGGGTTCCGGCTCCGGTTCGGGTTCCGGCTCCGGCGCGAGCGCTTCTGCCGGCTCGGGCTCCGGAGCGGCCGGCGCGGCCGGGGCGGGGCGCGACGGTGGGGGCGCCTCGACGGCAGCACGGCGCTCGACATCCTCGGACGGCGGCAGGAGCCCGGACACGTACAGGTAGTAGCCCGCGCCGGCGGCCAGGACGAGCACGACAAGGACGTACAGCCATCCCCGGCGCGCCGCGCGGGGCGGTGGTTCGGGTTCGCTCAGCAGCGCCATCCGATCATGCTATTAGATCAGGGCGACATGTGCAGATGGAAACAGCGCGAGGTGTGCAGATGAAGACCGATGCGTGGCTTCGAATGCGGCGGGGTACTTACCGCGGGCTCCACCGACTTGCCTGGCTGGCGACCGCTGTGCTGGTGTCGCCGACCGCGGCTCCGGTCCTGGCCCAGCAGGCCGGCGCACCGTTCGTCACCCCGCTTTCGCTCGAGGAGATGAGCGGCAAGCAGGCGGTCCTCGAGACCGATCTCGGCCCGATCGCCATCGATCTGCGGCCGGACCTCGCCCCCAATCACGTCGGTCTGATCATGCAGCTCGCCGGGGAGGGTCACTTCGACGGGACGACCTTCCACCGCATGGTGGCCAACGGCATCGTACAGGGCGGCGATCCGCTGACGGCCGATCCCGAGCGCGCCGCGGAGTACGACCAGGGCGGTCTCGGCTTGGTCGGCGCCGAGTTCAGCGACGCCCGGCACCTGCGGGGCACGGTCTCGGCGGTGCTGGTGCCCGGACAGCCGGACAGCGGCGGCTCGCAGTTCTTCATCTGCGTCGTCGATCAACCGGGGCTCGACGGCCTGCACACCATCTGGGGGCAGGTGGCCGACGGCATGGACGTCGTCACCCGGATCTCGCAGACGCCGGTCGACGCCGGGGGACGCGCCGCCGAGCGGGTCGTGGTGCATCGCGTGATCATCCGCGACAAGCCGCCGCCGGAGATTCCGCCGTTCACCACGGAGACGGACGCCGAGCTCGCCGCCTTCCGGGCCGTCCTGAACACCACCCACGGCCGCATCGCCATCGACATGTACCCGGACCGCGCGCCGAACCACGTCCGCAACTTCCTGCGGCTGGTCGACTCCGGCGTCTACGACGGCATCGCCTTCCACCGGGTCGTGCCCGGCTTCGTCATCCAGAGCGGCCACCTGCCGACCCGCCGCGAGCCGCTGACCGACCGGCAGCAGCGTTTCGTCCGGAACATGCAGCCGGAGTTCAACGACACGCGGCACGTGCGCGGCATCGTGTCGATGGCGCGGCTCGACGATCCGGCGAGCGCGTCGACCTCGTTCTTCATCTGCACGGCCACCGCGCCGGCCCTCGACGGCGTCTACACGGTGTTCGGGGTCGTCGTGGAGGGCCTCGACGTCGTGGAGCGGATCGAAGCGGTGCCGACGGAAGGAGAGACGCCGGTCGACAGGGTGGAGATCATCGACGCGGAGGTCGTGCGCCGGTAACTGTGCACACTATAATGGGTCGATGGAATGGCCGCCTTGGGTCACGCCGGCGATGATTCTCGCCGCGGCGCTGTGGATTGTGCGCGAAATCCGGACCCTTGGCGAACGACTGGCGCACCTGGAAGGCCGTATCACGGGCTGGCAGGACCGCAACGCGGGCGCCCCGACGATCCCGAGCGACGGTAGCGGTTAGCGGATGTCGGTCGGATCGAAGTCAGTTCCCGGCGGCCAGCAGACCCCGAGCGAGCCTCTCGTACAGATCCACGGCCTGCGCCAACTCGTCGATCTTCACGTGTTCTTCCGCTGTATGCGCCACGTGGATCGAGCCCGGACCAACGAGCAGCGGATCGCCCCACGAGGTCAGGAACGGGATGTCGGTGGTGAACGAGAAGGGGGCGGTCTCGAAACCCGGCAGGGTCGTCAGTCTGACCGGCGGGACGATCATGACGTCGTCGATCGACACCGAGCCGGGCATCGATGCATCGAGCCGCTCGCGCACCCGTTCTGCCGGCTCGACGGTGCGGAAGTTGACGTCGGCCTCGGCCACCGGGGGAACGACGTTGGGGGCGACGCCCCCGGACAGGACCCCGACCGTGTAGGTACTGGCCCCCAGCACCGCGTCCACCGGCAGGTCGAGATCGCGAAGGGCGACGAGGGCGTCGAGGAGCTTCTCGACGGCCGATTCGCCCAGCTCGGGATAGGCGGAGTGCACCGCGCGCCCGGTGGCCGACAGGCGGACCCGGTAGGCGCCCTTGGTGGCGGCGCCGAGGCGGTTGTCGGTCGGCTCGCCGTTGATCAGGTAACGCGAGCGGTTCGAGAGCCGGTTGGCGGCGCGGGCGCCGTGGCTGCCGTTCTCCTCGCCCACCACTACGAGGAGGCCGACGCGATTCTCGCCCGACTCGCGGAGCCGATCGAGGGCCATGATCTGGGCCGCGAGGATTCCCTTGGCGTCGCAGGCGCCCCGGCCGTACAGCGTGTCGCCCTCGATCCGGCTCGGAAAGAAGGGCGGGACGCAGTCGATGTGCGTCGAATATACGGTTTCCGGCTCGGTTGCGCCGACGGTGGCGATGACGTTGACCCGGTCGTCCACGACCGGCTGCTCGGTAACCTCGTAGCCGCGCTCGCGCAGGCAGCGCGCCAGCCACGTCGTCACCGCGGCTTCGCCGCCGCTGGTGGACTCGATGTCGATCAGGTTGCGGGCGAGGTCGACGAGCGGGGCGGCCAGCGGATCCATGTTTCCAGCTCCGTGCGCATGTCGGTGCGGTTGTCGTGGTTGGTGTCGGGCGGCATAATACACGGCATCCGTGACGCGGCGACCTGCCGTGGCCGGTGAGGCCGGGAGCACGGCCGGAGCCCGTTGCGGACCTCAGGGCCACAGATCGGCGAGGCTGAAGGTGATCGCGTCGAAGGGGCGGATGGCGATCGGGTCGTCATCCTTGGCCGTCGCAATCAGCACCCATTCCCTCTCGCGCAGCTCGAACGCCTCCAGGGTGCGATCCACCGGGTCGACGAGCCACAGGTGTTTCACTCCCTCCCGCGCGTAGATGGGACGCTTGCCGTGCAGGTCGAGCTTGCGGGTCGAGGCCGAGAGCACTTCGCACAACCAGTCCGGCGCCAGCGTGAAGTACGCCGCGTCGGGATAGTCCGACATGCGTTCCCGGCGCCAGCCCGCCAGATCGGGCACGAGGATGTCCTCGCCGAGGTGCAGCTCCGGCTCGTCGATGATCCACCATCCGCCCGGTCCGCCGCGGCCGAACTGGAAAGGATTGGAAAGATCGGACCCCAGCGACGAACTCGCGAGCGCATGGGGTGCGGCCGGTCGCGGCTGCGTGTAGAGCGTCCCGTCGATGATCTCGGCCACTCGATGCGCCGGCGCGTCGAGCACGTCCTGATAGGTCGCTCTCGCCGGCTCGGTGGACGCCCCCCGCGTGGCTACCGGATCCATGCTTCGAGCTCCGTTCGGGTGTCGGTGCGGTCGTCGCGGTACTTGACGATGACCGGCGTGGCGAGCGACAGCCCCCACTCCGGCCCCGCGCCGCTGGTGACGGCGCGCGCCCCGGGCACGACGACCGCGCCCTCCGGCACCACCGTCGGCTCGCCCGCCGCCGGCCTGATGATCCGTCCCTGTGGCAGATCGTAGATCGGCGTCGACCCGGTCAGGACCGTGCCGGCGCCGATGACCGCCCGGCGCTTGACCACCGCACCTTCGTAGAGGCCGGTGTTGCCGCCGACCAGCGCGTCGTCCTCGACGATCACCGGCAGCGCGCCGACCGGCTCGAGCACGCCGCCGATCTGCGCCCCCGCGCTGACGTGCACGCCGCTGCCGACCTGCGCGCACGACCCGACCAGCGCATGGGAATCGATGAGGCTGCCGTCCCCGACCCAGGCGCCGATGTTGATGTACATCGGCGGCATGCAGATGACTCCGCGGCCGAGGTGTGCGCCGTCCCGCACCGAGGATCCGCCGGGAACGAGCCGCACGTTCGACGCGATGGAGAGCGGCCGGAGCGGCAGCGTGTCCTTGTCCAGATAAGGCGAATCGGCACTGAGGGAATCGAACGCCACGACGTCGCCGCAGCGGAATCCCACCAGGATGCCCTGCTTGACCCAGGCGTTGACGCGCCAGCCGGTGGGCGACGACGGGTCGGGCTCGGCGGCGCGCACGCGGCCCGCGGCAAGCTCCCTGCGGAGCTCCGCGAATGCGCCACGGGCTTCGTTCCGGTCGGCGTCGGCCGCCTGGGCGTAAAGCTGCTGTATCCGTTCGGCGAGTTCCATCTGGGGGATCAACTCCAGGAGCTTGGCCCGGCGCCCCGGATGCAGCCGGGCCTCGAGCGTGCCGACGCCGTTTCTCCGCCTCTCATGTGCCGGCGAGCGAGGCCTGCCGCGCCGGCGTATCGATGTTCGACAGCCCGGTCGCGGCCAGCACCTCGGCGATCCGCTTGCGTGCCGCCGGCGCGGGCGGGCACATCGGCAGTCGGTAGTTCAGGTCGAGCAGCCCCAGCTCGGCCATCGCGGCCTTGACCGGGATCGGATTCGACTCGATGAAGTTCACCTGCATCAGCGGCAGCAGCCGTTCATGCGTGGCGCGGGCCGCCGCGAAGTCGCCGGCCGCGGCCTGGTCGACGAGGGCTGCCATGTCGGCGGGCGCCTCGTTGGAGATTACCGAGATTACCCCGGTTCCGCCGAGCGCCATCACCGCCAGCGTGAATGCGTCGTCTCCCGAGAGGACGCAGAAGCCGTCGGGCACGGCGCGGCGGATCTCGCCTATCTGTCCGAGGTCGCCGGAGGCTTCCTTGACGCCGACCACGTTGGGGATCTGCGCGAGTCGAAGGAGCGTGGCCGGCGCGATGTTGCAGGCGGTCCGGCCCGGCACGTTGTACAGCACGATCGGCAGGTCGGTGCTGTCGGCGATGGCGCGGTAATGCCGGTAGAGCCCCTCCGGGGTCGGCTTGTTGTAGTACGGCGTGACCGAGAGGATGCCTCCGGCGCCGGCGCTGCCCAGGTCGCGGGCCAGTTCGATGGTGGCCCGCGTGTCGTAGCCGCCGGCGCCCGCAAGCACCGGGACCGCGCCGTTCGCTTCGTCGACGACGAGCTCCACGACGCGTAGCTTCTCGGCGTGCGACAGCGTGGGGCTCTCTCCCGTCGTCCCGCAGGGAACCAGGAAGTGCACGCCGCTGTCGACCTGCCGCCGCGCCAGCCGCCTGACCGCCGCCTCGTCCACGTCGCCGCTCGCCGTGAACGGCGTGACGAGGGCCGTGCCGCAACCCGCCCAGCGTGTCCGCATGACGCACCTCCCTCGATCAGTCGATGCCAAGCACGTCGCGCATCGAGAACCAGCCGCGCTTGCCGCACACCCAGCGCGCCGCCTCCAGCGCGCCCCGCGCGAACGTCGCCCGGTCGCGGGCGGTGTGGGTCAGCGTGATCGTGTCGAACGGTCCGTCGTAGCCGACGGTATGCATACCCGGCATCCTGCCGGCGCGTGTCGACGCCATGTCGATGTTCCGGGCGTACCCTGCTTTCTGCATCGCGGTCCGGAGGGCCAGCGCGGTACCGGAAGGTGCATCCTGCTTGGCCGCGTGGTGTCCCTCGTGGATCCAGCTTCCGAAATCGTCGTAGCGCGCGAACAGCGCCGCGCTTCGCTCGACGACGGCCTGGAAGAGGTTGACGCCGAGCGAGAAGTTTGCCGCGTGGACGACGCCGATCCCGGCTTCGTCGGCGACCCGCCTGACCTCGGGTTCGTCCGCCTCCCAACCGGTGGTGCCGACGACGACGTTGATGCCGCGGGCGGCCAGCTTCTTCATGTTGGAGGCGACGGAGCCGGCCAGGGAGAACTCGATTGCCACGTCGGCGTCCGGCAGCGAAGGTGAATCGATACCCTCGCCGTGAAGGTTGTTGTGCACGTCGAGGCGCTCGACCACCTCGCAGCCGTGGTCGGCGCTCAGCGCGTCGATGGCCTTGCCCATACGGCCGTAGCCGACCAGGACAATCCGTACGCTCATTGCGGGGCCGGTTCCCCGGACGTCGCCTCGTCGGCGTCGGCGGCCACTTTCCGAATCAGCGACTCGCCCTTCCGGCGCTCCGTCGGCGTCCGGAATCCGAGAAGCGCGGAGTAGTGCTCGCCGACGCTCTGCGCCGAGAGGAAACGCAGGCTGATGCCGGCCCACGCGATGCTGTTGGCCACCGCGTAGGCGAGACCGGGCCGGTTGATCCCCTCGACGAGCAGGGCTTCGGTGCGAGACTGGCTGAAACCCGCGGCGCGCGCCAGCGCCGACGCGCGCCGGCCGGATCGGGGCAGGATCTCCACCGTGGCCCTCCCGCGCCGGCCGGGTATGCAGCGGTTCATGACGGCGTGGAGATCGAGACCCGCCTGCGCCAGCGGCTCCAGCACCGCGCTGAGGGCGCCCGGCTTGTCCTGGATCTCCGTCTGCCACAGCATGACTCGCTTGATGGTTACGGCCATGTTCGGCGGCTCTGCGGGTCTGGCGCACCACGCCGGTGAAGCCAGTACATTCGACACGAATTATACTCGCGCGCCGGCCCGGCCCGGTCCGGCCGCGGCGTCCCACCGACGTCACGCCCGTCAGCGACAGCCAGGAGCATGCAGATGGCGATTCCCGAAACCATGCGCGTCGTCGACATCGCGGAGCCCGGTCCACCCGACGGGCTAAGGGTCCGGACCCGGCCGGTACCGGCTCCCGGCACGGGCGAGGTGTTGATCCGGACCGCGGCGGCCGGCGTCAACCGGGCCGACACCATGCAGCGCAAGGGCAACTACCCGCCGCCGCCGGGCGCATCCGACATCCTGGGGCTGGAAGTATCGGGGACGGTCGCGGCGATCGGGGAGGGCGTGTCCGATCTTGCGGTGGGCGACGGAGTGTGCGCGCTGCTTACCGGCGGAGGCTACGCCGAGTACTGCCTGGCGCCCGCGCCGCAGTGCCTGCCGATCCCGGCGCCGGTGTCGCTTGTCGAGGCCGCGGCGCTGCCGGAGGCGTACGCCACCGTCTGGACCAACGTCATCGACCGCGGCCGGCTGCAGGAGGGCGAGACGCTGCTGGTGCACGGCGGAACGAGCGGCATCGGCACGGTGGCGATCCAGCTCGCGCGCCTCTTCGGGGCGCGCATCTTCGCCACCGCGGGGACGCCGGCCAAGTGCGCGACTTGCGTAGAGCTCGGGGCCGAAGAGGCTATCGACTACCGCGCGCAGGACTTCGCGGCGGTGCTGCGCGAAGCGACCGGGGGCCGTGGCGCAGACCTCATCCTCGACATGGTCGGCGGCGCCTACCTGCAGCGCAACGTCGCCAGCCTCGCCGTCGAAGGCCGACTGGTGATTATCGCCCTCATGGAGGGTGCTGAGGCCGAACTCGACCTCGCGCGGCTGATGTCGCGCCGCCTCACCGTGACCGGGGCGACGCTGCGGGCGCGTTCTGTGGACGAGAAGGCGGGGATTCTCGCGTCCCTGCGCGAACGCGTCTGGCCGCGCTTCGCGTCCGGGGAGCTGCGGCCAATCGTCCACGCCACCTATCCGCTCGCCGACGCGGCGGAGGCGCACCGGGTCATGGAGTCGAGCGTCCACATCGGGAAGCTGCTGCTGATTCCTTAGCCGAAGATGCGGTCGAAGTTGTTTGCGAAGATAGCCGTCTGCCCCTCCGCTTCGAGGCCGATCTCGTCGAGAATCGCCGATTGCGCCTCGTGGATCGGCCGCTGCCACCCGCGCGGGAAGAACGACGAGTCGGAGCCGAACAGGATGCGCTCGGGGCCCAGCACGGCCAGCGCCTGGCGGAACACGTCGACCAGGCTCAGTCCCGGCGTGTACTTCGTCCAGCCGTTCGAGCTGGAGGTGTCGACGTGGATGTTCGCGGCGAGGTCGGCGGCCATCAGCGTCTCGCGGAGGAAGCCGGCGCCGAAGTGCGGGATGATCACGGGGACGTCGGGGAAGGCCAGCGCGGCGGGCACGACGGCGAGCGGGTTGCCGAGGCGGATGTCGAACCGCGAAGGCAGGCCGAGCTTGCGGCGCACCCCTACCGACAGCATCCCGCAGTGCACGAAGACGGCGCATCCGTGGTCGGCCGCCGCCCGGAAGACCGCCGTGACGCACTCGTCGTCGAGGGCGAAGCGGTGCATCGCCGGGAAGAGGCAGGCGCAGCGCAGCCGCTGCTCGCCGAAACCCTTCCGGACACGATCGGCGGCGCCGGCCACGGTCGGATTCACCATGAACAGGCCGGCGAAGCGGGACGGATGCCGCGCCACCGCCGCCGCCACGGACGCCTCGTCCCCGGGGACGCTGGCCATGAGGGCGGCGCCCCCGACGCCGTGGCGGTCGAGCTCCGCCACCCAGCGGTCGGCCAGTTGCGCGGGATCCCCCGGCGCTTCCCAGCCCAGGGTGGCCGGCAGATCGACGGCCGCGTCCGCCACCCGCGGCGCTGACGGATCCTGAGCGAGTGTGGCAAAGAACCCCGCGGAAAAGAAATGGCAGTGCGCGTCGTTCAGGCGCATGGGAGCGGATACGGTCATCGTTGTCCTCGTCGACGTGGTCGAGGTCCGCGGTTCCTTCCGGGCCCCGGTCGGTCGCGACGCGGTTCCGCACGGCCGTGGCCGGGCGGCGGCGCCGTTGCCCGCGGCGGTTTCGCCGCGGGCCGTCGGGCAGTATACTGACCGCGGAGTCGAGACAAATGGCAGCAGCCAAGGCAGGCCGGAACGATCCATGTCCGTGCGGCAGCGGGCGCAAGTACAAGCAGTGCTGCGCCCTCAAGCAGGGCGGCGGTGGGTCCCAGTTCGGCACCTACGCGCTCATCGCCGTCCTGGTGGCGATCGCAGGGGTCCTCGTCTATACCTTCACCGCCGACGGCGGATCCGGCTCGCGGCAGGTGTGGGATCCGGTGCACGGCCACTACCACACGGTGCCCTGAGACCGCGCGGTGCCCTGAAGCCAGCGGGAATCTCGCGTCCGTCCCGCGTGCCCGTGGGGGTTGACGCCGGGGCGCACGTTCGCCCGGGCCTCGCGCCTCGAGCAACGGGCGTCACGAAGTAGCCATGGAATACGTCAGTCTCGGCCGCACCGGCCTGCGCGTCTCCCGTCTCTGCCTCGGCACGATGACCTTCGGGTCGACCGAATGGCGCCCCTGGATCCTGCCCGCGGACGCGAGCCGTCCGTTCATCCGCCACGCGCTCGATGTCGGGATCAACTTCTTCGACACGGCGGACATGTACTCGCGCGGCGTCAGCGAGGAGATCGTCGGCCGGGCGCTCGACGACTTCACCACCCGTGATCAGGTGGTGATCGCGACCAAGGCGTTCTTTCCGATGGGCGACGGGCCGAACGACCGCGGCCTGTCCCGCAAGCACCTGTTCGACGCCATCGACGCCTCGCTCCGGCGGCTTGGAACCGACTACGTCGACCTCTACCAGATCCACCGCTTCGACCCGCACACGCCGATCGAGGAGACTCTGGAAGCGCTGCACGACATCGTCCGCGCCGGCAAGGCGCGCTACATCGGCGCGTCGAGCATGTACGCGTGGCAGTTCGCGCGGATGCTGCAGGTGAGCGAGCGCCGCGGTTGGGCGCGCTTCGTGTCGATGCAGAACCACTACAACCTCGTCTATCGCGAGGAAGAGCGCGAGATGCTGCCGCTGTGCCGCGCCGAGGGCATCGGGATCATCCCGTGGAGTCCGCTGGCGCGCGGCTTCCTGGCCGGGAATCGGGACCGTGCCTCCGGCCCCGACGAGAAGAAGGGCGGCGAGACGCTGCGGGCGAAGACCGACGAGTACGCCCAGTCGCTCTACTACGCCGATTCGGACTTCCGCGTCGTCGACCGGGTCATCGAGATCGCGCGGAACCGTGGGGTTACGCCTGCCCAGGTCGCCCTGGCCTGGATCCTCCGCCAGCCCGGGGTGACCGCGCCGATCATCGGCGTGACGAAGATCGAACAGCTCGACGACGCTGTCGCGGCTCTGGACGTAGCGCTCGACGACGAGGAGTGCCGGCGGCTGGAAGAGCCGTACTGTCCGCATCCGGTGCTCGGGCACCGGTAAGTCGGCGTCGGCACGGACTCGCGGCGCTACCGGGTAGCCCGGGGTCGGGGTAGAGCGGATGTGAAGCCGCTGGGACGGGTGGATGACTCCCAGTCCGCTGGAGAGGCTCCAGAAGGCGGATTATCAGGAGCGTGGTCGAACCCGTTGCAGAACATTTGTCGCTTTTGCACCGACCCCAACTGCCAAGCTTTGTGCCTTGACGTCGCCGCCCTGCATCACAATGCCTTGGTTGAGAATGGTGATCTGTCGTTCCCGCAGATCGGAAGTGTCGATACCCCTTGCACCGAGAAAATCGACGATAGTGTCAAGTACTTGCTTTTCGACGGCCTTTTCGCCAAGCTCTTTGTCCATCCGCTGAAAATAGTGTAAGTACTGGCCACCTGCAATGGTTTCGCGCAGACTGCTCTTGGTGCCGTAGTCGTAGAGCGGGTTCGCTTCGATCTCGCGACGCTTCTCCCGCCTCTCTGTATCGAATGCGGAGCGTATTGCCAAGGTGAATTTCCACCACAGCGAAAGGAAACCAAGTATCACTGCAAGAGGCCACATAATGACAGTCTTGATCAAGAACTCTCTCGCTGCAGAGAAACCCGAGCGCGCGATACGATCGATGCCGCGATACTTGTCCCCGAGAGGCGCAAGAACGTAGCGGGAGAATTCCACGAAGAGCGTCTTTCCGTTCATGGTGGCCCGAAGAAAGAACGATAGGATAAGATCGCTGTCCCAGTCGTGAAACCGAATCCACTTATAGGTCCGAATGCTGCGGCTGTTTAGCCTAGTGAACTCACGAACTGTCGTCGCATCGGTGTGCTGGAGAGGACGCATGAAACGATCAGGCTGGATCACACTGCCTTCCGGAATGTTCGAGCCGTTGACGAAGAGTGTGTCCTGCACTTCAGTATTACGCAGATCAAGCCTCTTGATCGCACCGTCGATTTCGTCGAGGAACTCGGGCAGTTCAAACGTGACGGGAGGGGCCGAACCGCGATCGGCGATCGGCCGCGTCACGTCGACCGCGAAGGACCAACCTCCCAGATTCGTGCCAGATCCCACGAAAGGGTTGAAACCACTGTAGACCACAATGTTCTGCCCTGGAACCGAAACAGCCTCTTTCTCCGGAGTAGCAAGCTGCGCGTGGAGTCCGCGAGCGAAATCGTCGACATCGAAGCTCTCATGCCACAGTTTGGGAAGGTAGTGGTACCGTTCCCGGTGCTTCTTGCCGAAGTACAGGATAAACGACAGCGTCACACACGAAAGAAAAAAAACCGGCTCGCCAGCGAATAGGAGTGCAGCAAGAACCAGCACAAGCTGTAAAGTCTGAAACAACGTCTCGCGGCTCTCCATTGCTCGACAGAATCGAGTAAGGAGTTCCATGTCGAGGCCGACCTCGGGAGCGACGGCCTGGAAATGTTCCGTGGCTCGGGTAAGCACACGATTTCGGAAGCGTGCCCCTTGGAGTACGGCGCTCGCTAGAGCTAGTCTAGTCGATTCACTCCTAAGCTCATTCATCAAGTGACTCCACTGACATGCGGCGTAACCGGGCCATGTCGGCCCCGCATAGTCGCTACGGGTTCGTTTATGTCTTGATAAGAATGCCCGCGAGAGTCTTGATGAGTTCGGAAAACAGGACCTGCTCGGCGGTCGTTCCGACTCTTTCGAGTTTTGACATCAAGCTCTTGAGACAAGTGTCCACACATCCTGGCTCAGGGCTGCGCGCTTTGTTCAGACGACGCAGTGATGACAGGTTTTCCTCTATCGGCTCCCGCACATCCCTGCCAAGATCGAGTTCATCAAGAAGTGAACGCAGCTTGTCGACAACGGCGCTCAATTCGGCTTGAGCCTCTTGAGCCTCTGAAGCGGAGCTTAGGGTCTTCTGTGCATGAGCAGCTTGTCCGACGGCCAGCACATCCGCGCGGACGTCCTTCGCCAGAATACCCATGTTTATGGACGCTCGCTTCGGCATGATGCACTGCTCCAGATCATCGATGGTCGGCTGCGTCGTGAGCGCCGGATGTCATCCGCAGCGAGCATCTCGCGCGGCACTCACCATGCGCGTGGCGCTCGACGGCTCAGTAGCGTACCGCACGGCCGTGGTTGTGGCCTTGACCTTCATCAACGGGCAGAAATCCGCCCGATAGCGGGCGGCAGCAGTCGGGTCAGGAAGGAAAACGCGTCGCGGGGCAGTGCGCCGTAGGCGAGGTACAGGCCACAACGAAAGCAGGATTGGGATTAGAGGCAGAGAGAATTGGCATGTGCGGGTCCAACCCGCGAGAGCGCCAAGCCCGTCGGAGTAGACCTACGCCGAGCCCCGCTCCAGCCGCTCCATCCCTGCTTCGTAGATGGTGCGCACTTGCCCGGTGACCTCGCGGTACCGCTCCAGCAGTTCCTTACCCGACATCGGCTCCCGCAGCCGCCGCGCCAGCGGCTCCAGCCCGGCCGGATCCGTCGAAATGGCCCCACCGCCGGTGTCGGTGTGGATGCGCAGCACGGTCTCCAGCTCGCGGAGGAACCAGTAGGCGTCGTGGAGGGTATCGGCTTCCACGGGGCGCAGGAAGTCGGTCTCGGGGCGCGTCTCGAGCAGCCAGCGGGTGCCGGCGACGCGGAACCCGGTGTTGGCGCACCCCTCGCGGAGCTGCAGCACCTGGAGCAGGAAGTCGATGTCGGCAAGGCCGCCGCGGCCGCGCTTCAGGTCCAGGTGGTCCCCGGCCGCCTCGCGGGCCAGCTCGCGCTCGATGCGCGAGCGGACATGCCGGGCATAGCCGGGGATGTCGTCCGCCCACGGCCCGTAGACGAAGCCGTCGACGGTCTCGCGAACTTGCGCGGCCAGCGCCGGATCGCCCCCGACCGGGCGGCAACGGGTCCAGGCCATCCGCTCCCAGGTCTCCGCGCGTTCGCGCAGGTAGCGCTGCAAGGCCGGGAAGGGAATGGCCAGCGCGCCCATCTTGCCCTCGGGGCGCAGCCGGGTGTCGATTTCGTACGCCGCGCCGGCCGCCGTCGGCTTGGAGAGCAGGTCGTAGATGCCGCGAACGAACTTCTGGTGGTTCTGGAACCGGGCGCCGTCGGTCGTCTCGCCCGCGTAGACGAAGACCAGGTCGAGATCGGAGTGCACGGTAAGCTCGCGGCTGCCGAGCTTGCCGAGAGCGAAGACAGTCCAGCCGGCGTCCGGACCCGAGGCGTCCGGCCCGGGTGGATGGTGTTGCGCGACGATCCGCGCGGCGGCCTGGATGGCGCAGTCGGCCACGAGCGACAACCGGTCGTTCAGCAGGCTGAGGTGGCGGCCGTTCAGCCATTCGGCAAGCACCTTGAACTCCTCGATTGCCTTGACGCGGCGGAAGGGATCGAAGCGGGAGGACAGGTCGGGTCCGTTCGCGACCACCTCGTCGAACGCCGCGATCACCGCCGCGCGGAAGGCATCCTGGTCCAGATCCACGACGGGCAGGAAGTCGAGCAGCTCCGGATACGCGGCGAGCCGGGCGGCGAACAGGTCGCCGGCGTCGAGGCCGACGAGCAACCGCTGCCGCAGGGCGTCGTTCTCGAGCAGCGAGCGATACAGCGCGGCCGGCGCACCGGCGTTTGCCACCACCCTCTCGAGTCGGATCAGGATCTGTCCCGGCGCGCAGAACGGAGTCTCGCTCGACAGGATCGACGCAAGGAGGTTGGCCAGCAGATTGCGAGAGGACGACCGGCCCTGCGACGGCGCGGCGTCGAGCGCCTTGATGGCCTGCAGCGCTCCATCCGGGTTCTCGACACCGGCCGCGGCGAGCCGCGCGCGCCCTTTCTCGTCGTCGATTTCGCCGGCCAGCAGCCGGAACAGCTCCCGCCCGGCCAGCCCCTCCTCCCCGGTCTCGCCGTGGAACAGGTTGGCGTAGATGGCGTGCACCCGCTCCCGGTGACGGTCGAGCACGCCGTTGAGCGTCTCGATCTCGTCGAACCCGAGCCGCCGCGCCAGGGCCCGCAGGCCGCGCGCGCTGGCCGACAGGCTGTGCGTCTGCTGGCCCTGGGCCGCCTGCAATCCATGCTCGATGTTCCGCAGGAAGATGTACGCGGCCGAGAGGTCTTCCTTTACCTCCGGTTCGAAGAAGTCGTGCGCGCCGAGCTGGTCGAGGGCGGTCAGCGTGTGTCCGGTCCGCAGCGTCGGCTGGTCGCCCCCGTATATCAACTGGAACACCTGCGCGAACAGCTCGACTTCACGGATGCCGCCGCGACCTTCCTTGATGTTCACATCGAGGTCGCCGTGGCGCGCATGCTCGCGGTCGGCGCGGGCCTTGTAGCGCGCGAGCTCCTCGATGGCCGCGTGATCGAGGTACTTGCGATAGACGAACGGCGTGACCATGTCGACGAACTGCCGGCCGAGCTCGAGGTCGCCCGCGATCGGTCGCGCCTTGAGGAGCGCGAACCGCTCGAAGGTCTCGCCGAGGCTCTCGTAGTACTGCGCCGACTGCTTCAGCGAGTAGACGAGATTGCCGCCCTGGCCCATCGGCCGCAGGCGCATGTCGACGCGGTAGAGATAGCCCTCGCCGGTGTGGTCGGACAGCAGCCCGGTGAGGCGCCGTCCCAGCTTCTGGTAACGTCCGTGGGCCGCGCCGGCCTCCTCGTCCGAGGCGTCGTACACGTAGATCAGGTCGATGTCGGAGCTGTAGTTGAGGTCGCCGCCGCCGAGCTTGCCCATGCCGATGACCGCGAACCGTCCGGGCAGCGGACCCTGCTTCTCGGCGGCCTCCGCCGCGGCGATGTGCAGGGTGCGATCGACGATCGTGTCGGCGAGGTTGGACAACTGCGTGGTGGTGGCCGTCAGCGACTCCCGGTTGAGCATCCCGAAGAGATCGTGTGCCGCCACGCGCAGCATCTCCCGCCGCTGGAAGCGCTTGAGCACGTTCACCTGCTGCTCGACGGTCTCTACGTTGTCGATAAGACGGTCCAGCTCGGTGTCGTAGTCGAAGCGGTCCGGCGGTGCGGCATCGAGGCGTAGCCGCAGCCAGTGGAGGTACTCGGGGTTGCGGATCAGGATCTCGCCCAGGAACGGGGAGGTCCCGACGATCTGCATCAGGATGTCGAGCAGCCGCGGGTCCGCGGTCAGCTCGCGAACGAACGCGGCCCTGGGGGTGCGCGCGCTCACGTAGCGACAGAAGCCGACGATCGCCGCGTCGGGGTCGGGGGTCGTCGACAGGATGTCGAGCAACGTGGGGGCCAGCTCGCCCAGCGCCAGGCGGCTGGGCAGCTCGTCGGCAAGTTGCTGCAGGTGCTGGTCGGCCGCCTCGCCGTCGCGCGGGCCGTAGCGTTCGAGAAACCGAGCCGCGGCGTCCGCCGACAGCTCCTTTGCCAGGAAGATGTCCGGCGGCGTCACGGTGTCCATGTCGATGTGCGAAGGTGCCGAGGCTGGCGGCGGGGCATCTACGGAATAATACCCGCCGACGACGGTTCGCTCGCGTTCAGAGCCAGAGCCGTCCCTCGGCGACCGCGGCAGCGAAGCGGCGCGCCGGCCATACGTCGATGCCGTCACTCGACACGAACGACCGGCGGCCGGTGTAGACCAGTACCCGGCGCACGAGCCGCGGCAGCCCCTCGAGTGCGCGCAGTCCCTTCAGGAGGCCGGTGTGGTACCGCTCGGTCGACTTCACCTCGATGGCCAGCAGGTCGCGCCCCCTTTGCAGCACGACGTCGACCTCGGTTGCCGATTGGTGTGGCGCCCAGTACGACAACTCGTCGTAGAGGTCCTGCACCTCGGCGTGGGCGCGCAGCGTCGTGACCACCCAGGTCTCCAGCAGCGGTCCACGCTCTTCGGGCGTCACTGCCCCGAGCTGGCGCTTGACGGCGCGGACGATTCCCGGATCCACCCAGTACAGCTTGGGCAGCCGGCGCTCGCGTACCCGCACACGCGCTTCGAAGGCCGGCAGGCGGTGGACGAGCAGCGTGTCCTCCAGGATATCGAGATAGCCCTGCACCGTCGTGCGGGCCACACCGGCGTCGCGTGCGATGCCGGCGATGTTGATGACCTGCGCGTTGAACAGCGCCGCCACCGGCAGGAAGCGGACGAAGCCAGGCAGGTTGCGCACGAGCGCCTCGGCTCGGATTTCCTCGCGCAGATAGAGCTGTGCGTAGGCGTTCAGCACTTCCCGGGGCGCGTCGCTGGTCCAGACCAGCGGCACCGATCCGTACCGCAGCAGCCGGTCGAGATCGAACGCGTCGCCGAGCTCGGCGGCAGTTAGCGGGAACATGGTCTTCTTCAGTGCCCGTCCGGCCAGCAGGTTGACGCCGGCGGCCTTCAGCTTGCGGGCGCTCGACCCGAGCAGCGCAAACCGCAGGCGGCGCGTCTCGATGAGCCTGTGGACCTCGTTGAGCAGCGCGGGCAGCCGCTGCACCTCGTCGACGACAACCCAGTCGCCCGGCGCCAGATGGCCGATGGACTGGCCGAAGAGGGAAGCGTCCGCGAGCAGATCCTGATACAGGCGTTCGTCGAGCAGATCGACGTACGCCGCGTCCGGAAAAGTCTGCCGCGCCCACGTGCTCTTGCCCGCGCCGCGTACGCCGAACAGGAAGAAGCTCTGTCCGGGCGGCTTGGTCAAACGGTCGTAGGTGGACACTGTGTCGTCGAAAATACACGAAAAATGACGGTGATTGGTGCAATGTACATTTGTCGTGGACGGCGGGGTGGGGAAGTCGTCGAGGGGAACCGAAAAGCAGGAGCCGGCGGGACCCCACGCGCAACGGCGCAGGGATCCCGCCCGACCGGAAGCCGCCGCTAGATGTCGAAGTAGAGCGCGAACTCCCACGGGTGCGGCCGCAGGCGGATCGCGTCGATCTCGTTCTCCCGCTTGTAGGACAGCCAGGTCTCGATGACGTCCTTCGTGAAGACGTCGCCCTTGAGCAGGAAGTCGTGGTCGGCCTCGAGCGCGTCGAGAGCCGCCGCCAGATCGGCCGGCGTGCTGTCGATCTGGGACTTCTCCTCGGGCGGGAGGTCGTAGAGGTCCTTGTCGAGCGGTCCCGGCGGCGTGATCTTGTTCTGGACGCCGTCGAGGCCCGCCATCAGCAGCGCGCTGAATGCCATGTAGCCGTTGCACGTCGGGTCGGGGAAGCGCGTCTCGATCCGCTTGGACTTCTCGCTGCTGGAGTAGACCGGGATCCGGACCGCGGCGCTGCGGTTCCGCATCGAGTAGATCAGGTTGATCGGCGCCTCGTAGCCCGGCACCAGCCGCCGGTAGGAGTTGGTGGTCGGGTTGGTCAGCGCGAGCAGCGCCGGGGCGTGCTTGAGCACGCCGCCGATGTAGTAGAGCGCCGTCTGGCTAATGTCGCCGTAGGTGCCGGCCTCGAAGAACTGGTTCCTGCCGTCCTTCCACACGCTCTGGTGCACGTGCATGCCCGAGCCGTTGTCCTGGAAGATGGGCTTGGGCATCAGCGTCACCGTCTTGCCGTGGCGGCGGGCGACGTTCTTGACGCAGTACTTGTACTTCATGAGCTTGTCGCCCATGCTCACGAGCGAGTCGAAGCGCATGTCGATCTCGGCCTGGCCCGCCGTGCCCACCTCGTGGTGATGGACCTCGATTTCCACGCCGACCTCCTCGAGGGCCAGGAGCATCTCGGTGCGCAGGTCCTGGTGGCTGTCCATGGGCGGCACCGGGAAGTAGCCTTCCTTGTACCGCGGCTTGTAGCCGAGGTTGCGCGAGTTGCCGGCGGCGTCGGGGTTCTCCACCCGGCCGGCGTTCCAGAAGCCCTCGCTGGCGTCGATGTGGTAGTAGCCCTCGTTGTAGGTCTGTCCGAACCGGATGTCGTCGAAGATGAAGAACTCGGGTTCGGGACCGAAATAGGCGGTGTCGCCGATGCCGGTCGACTTGAGGTACGCCTCGGCCTTCTGCGCGATGTGACGCGGGTCCCGCGTGTAGGACTCGCCGGTGATCGGGTCCTTCACGTTGCAGATTAGGCACAGCGTCTTCTCGGCCGCGAACGGATCCACGAACGCGCTCGACGGATCCGGGAACAGCAGCATGTCGCTTTCCTGGATCTGCTGGAATCCACGGATGCTCGAGCCGTCGAACCCGATCCCCTCGTCGAAGACGTCCGCGGAGAACTCCTTCGCCGACACGGTGAAGTGGTGCCACAACCCCGGCAGGTCGACAAAGCGCAGGTCGATGACCGGGATCCCCTCATCCTTGATCTTTGCCATCACTTCGTTCGCTGTCATTCAGTTACCCCTCGCTTTACGTAATTGGTGACCACGCTTCTACGAGACGCGGCGCCGTCCGCTGGTGACGGACCGCTACAGAACGTCCCGCTCTCCCGTCCGAATTACCCGTGTCTGCTCGACCGGCAGCACGAAGACCCGTCCGTCCCCGATCTCTCCCGTCCGCGCCGCGTCCATGATGGCGTCGATCGCCGCATCGACCATGTCGTCGGCCACCACCACCTCGATCTTGGCCTTGGGCAA
This sequence comes from Vicinamibacterales bacterium, assembly GCA_964291605.2. Classification (GTDB taxonomy): domain Bacteria; phylum Acidobacteriota; class Vicinamibacteria; order Vicinamibacterales; family UBA8438; genus WTFV01. The sequence continues at coordinate 1,475,274 of OZ219745.1, forward strand.
CAGGCTGATGTCGTACTCCCGGCCGCGATACACGGTCGTGTGACCCCGCTGCCGGCCGTGACCGCGCACCTCGCTGACGGTGATGCCCGAGATGTCCTGCTTCGAGAGCGCGTCCTTGATGGCGTCGACCCGGTTGGGTCGGACGATCGCTTCGATCATCTTCATGGTGATATGCGCACGCGGTCACGGGTTCGCGGCGAGCGTCTGCTGCAGCTCTTCCTGCAATGCCTGCTGGTCGGCGTCCGACAGCTTGGCGCGGTCCTTCGTTACGTGAAAGACGTCGATGGCCAGCGTGCCCTCGGTGGAGATCAACACCAGATCGATGTCGCAGCCGTGGGCCGACAGGACGCGGCTGAGGCGATAGAGCAGACCCCACGCGTTCGCGGCAACCACCTCGAGCACCGTGAACCGCCGGGAGTAGTGATTGTTGAAGCGCACGGTCGGACGGGTTCGCGGCGCCGTATGGCCGGTCCGCCGCGAGCCCCAGCGTCCACGCAGCTTGTCCGCGATGTCGACCTGCCCGGAGATTACGTCCTCGAGCAGCGCGGTGAGCTCGTCGCGGGCCACCCGGTTCAGGCGCAGGTACCCCTCCTCGTCCGCGAACTGGAAGATGTCGATGACCAGTCCGTGCCGGTTGGTCATCGCCTGACCGCGCAGGATGTCCATACCGAAGTACGAGAGGACGCCGCACACGTTCGCGAAAAGGCCGGGCTGGTCGAGTGCGATGGCAGTGAGCTCCCAGGCCGCGTCCCTCTGCTCGAGCAGCGACCGCACCTTGCGCGGCTGGATGCCGTGCGCAAGCCGCAGGTGCTCGTACACCTGCGGCCGATCGACGACACGCAGGTAGCGCTGGGGCAGTCCTTCGATGAACGCGTGCAGATCGTCCTTGGAGATGTCGGAGGGACACTGGTTGTCCAGCTCGTCCCGTACCGCGTCCGCATCCTCGATGGCGTCGTCGCTGTAACCCAGCGTCAGCCGGTTGTAGGTCTCCACGTACAGACGCCACAGCATCTCTTCTTTCCACGGCGTCATGACGCCGGGGCTGACCGCGTCGACGTCCGCCAGGGTCAGCAGGCAGAGCAGCTTGAGGCGCTCCTCGGTACCCACGAGCCTGGCGAACTGCGTCGCGGTCTTCGGATCCTCAACGTCCCGCCGGAACGCGAGCACGGACATCTGCAGATGGTGCCGGATGAGGAACTCGACCGAGGCGATCGACTTCTCCGGGAGCCTGATGCGGCGCAGGGCCCCGATGGCCATGCGAACCCCTTCTTCCGAATGGTTCTTGTTGGTCCACTTGCCGACATCGTGGAAGAGAAGGGCCAGCACCAGCAGCTCGGGCTGGTCCAGCTCGCGCAGCACGTTGGCGAAGCGTTTGCGGCTGTCCGTTCGCGGCGTGCACAGCGACTCCACGTTGCGGATGGTGCGGAGCGTGTGCTCGTCGACGGTGTACTTGTGGTAGAAATCGCGCACGACGAGGCAGTAGACCTTTTGGAACTCCGGGAACATCCGGCCGAGCAGGCCGCGCCCGTGCATGTCGGCGAGCCGGGCATAGAGTCCCGGCCGCGGGCTCAGAACCCGCAGCAGGCGGTCACGCTCCTCGTCGGTCGGGAAGAAGCTCTCGGGCGCGTAGCGTTCCCCGTGGCGTTCGATGCACGTGAGGACTTGCTCGGAGACTTCGACGTCCTGTTCCAGCGCTGCTTCGAACGGTCGCAGCCAGCTCTGCGGCTGGAGCGAGGCGAGCGTGCCGTCGAGGAATCGAATGCCGTCCCAGGCGAGCTCGAGGTCGTCGCCGATCCGGGTGACCGTCTGGTTCCTGTCGGGCGGCGCCGACGAGGACTTGAGCACCGTCGCCATCGAGCGGTCGATCCGCCGCGCATGGTGGTAGTACGTGCTCATCATCAGCTCGACCTGGCGGCGTTTCTCCTCGCCCGGCGAACCGAAGTGCTGCGCCACCGTCTCCTGCATTCCGTGGGCCAGGACATTGACGTTGTGCCCGCGCTCCATGTGCAGAATCGAACGCACCCGCAACATGAAGTCCTCGGCCTCGTCCAGGCGCCCCACGTCCATGTACGGCTCGCCCGGCGTGCCGCGGGTCATCCGTGCCAGCAGCCGGATCGCCGTCGCGTCGCGCAACCCGCCGGGTGCGTCCTTGATGTCCGGCTCGAGCTGAAACACGGTGTGGTTGAACTGCCCGTGTCGCTGGCGCGCGAGATCGACGAGCGCCGCCCGCATGGGCGCGCGCCAGGGGGAATCGGCGGCCAGGCAGGCCTTGACGGAGCGGTCGAACACGCTCCGGTCGCCGACGAGGAAGCGTGCGTCCAGCAGCGCCGCCAGGTACTCCGGATTGTCGCTCTCCGGCTCCGCGAACTCGGCGAGCTGCCGCACCTGGTGGCCGACTTCCAGCCCGAGGTCCCACAGCGGATGCAGGATTCCTCGCAGAAACCGTTCCTCCGGGGCGCCGATCGTGCCGTCGACGACGATCAGCAGGTCGATGTCGGAATACAGGCAAAGGTGGCGGCGCCCGTAACCGCCCAGCGGGATGAGGGCGGTCGGCCGTTCGGTGAGTTCGCGCGCGACATCGTAGATGTCCACGAGCATGCCGTCGAGGCGCGTCGAGTAGCGGCGTAGGGTGCGGACGCCCGCACAGGCGTGTTCGGCCTCGACCCGCAACTCCTCGCGGGCTTCGGCGAGGCGAGCGGAAAGATCGGTGAGGGCGCCCTGGGACCCCTTGGCGGCGGGCGACGGCGCGTGGTCGGTACGGGGCATCACGGTCTTTGGCGACCTGCTTGATCCGAGTTCTTCGAGACGGAGTCAGCCGCGCGTTCCAATGCGTCGGCCGGCTTCTTTTGGCGGCGTTCCGGGGCAGTTCCCCAACCGGCGTATCTTATCAGGCGCACCGAGAAGAAGTAGGAGCCGGAGGCTGGCGTTCCCCCGACTCCTACCTGGCGACTCCGCCGAGGAGGAAAGCAGAGTCCCAGAACCCGTAAGCCGCCGGCCGCTTCCTCGCTCGACAATCGTTGCCTGCGGCTCCGATTGCCGCCCAACCGGGCCTGGCTAGGAGTCTGCACCGCATTCTGCGGCGCGCAGACTCCTAGTAGCCGAGGCTGAGTCCGAACAGCGCAATGAGCTTGGCCCCGCTGTCGTCGCCGTTGATCTGCTTGAGACCGTCACCGAACACGAGGGCGCTGACGCCGAGACCTAGTCCCCATTCGCCGTACCCCTCGGGAACGTTCAGCGGGACGCCGATCGATGCACCTACGCTGAAGAACCCGAACGCATGGTTGACGCCGCCGGGGTTGTAGTAGTTGTTCGGGCTCAGCCCGATGGCGACCGGAAACGACAGGCTGACCGGCGCGTCGTCGAGCGGGGCGGACGGCTCGATCCCCAGCTCGAAATACGTGCCGCCGCTGTCTCCGGCGGCATTGCCGTCGACCTCGAACGCGATCGTCGCATAGGGAGCGGCCGCGTTGTCCAGGCTCAGTCCGAGCGCGAGCTCCTTGACGGTGCCCCAGCTTCCGCGCGGGCTCATGTAGGCGGTGTAGGTGACGTCGAGGCCCAGCGGGCCCGCCGCGCCGCCGATGCCGGCGTAGAAGTCGGTCTCGTAGAAGCTCCCGGGAGCGCCGTCGAATCCCTCGTCACCCCTCGAGTGCAGGCTGCTCCACGTGCCCGCGGTGATCGACGCCGCGCCGAGGCTGATGCTGCCGTCGAGAAACGGCTGCGCGATGAAGCCGCCGGTTTCCTGCACGATGCCGCGGAAGTAGTACTGGCTGACCAGGTCCACTCCGCTGGAGAGGCTCACGTTGCCGTTGTTGCCCATGTCCTGGGCCGCCGCGGGAGTGACGGCGAGGCCGGCCGCCGCGGCGCAGGTGAACGCGAGAACGATGAAACGGTTGGCTGATCTGTGCATGACGTTTGACGGTCTCCTCCCATGCGGTGGAGCCGCCGGCAGGGCGGCCCCGGTTTCCGTTCGCTGACGACGGCCGGATCGCGGGCGCCGGGCGGATTCCCCGAGCGCCCGCGACGGCGCCTTGCGGCTAGTGTGAAATCTGGAACCCCCCGTAGGCCTCCATGCCGTGCTCGCCGACGTCGAGGCCCATCCGCTCCTCTTCCTCGCTGACGCGCAGGCCGATGCTCTTGTGCAGCGCGAAGAAGATGAGCAGCGCGCCGAGGAACGAGAAGGCGCCGTAGGCCAGGACGCCGATCAACTGCGTGACGAAGGAGTGGTCGGCGCTGAAGATCCCGACCGCCAGCGTGCCCCAGACGCCGCAGACGAGGTGAACCGAGATTGCCCCGACCGGGTCGTCAAGCTTCAGGCGGTCGATATAGAGCACCGAGCCGACGACGATGAAGCCGGCGATCAGGCCGACCAGTATCGAGAAGTTGACGCTGATCACGTCCGCCCCGGCGGTAATGCCCACGAGGCCGGCGAGCGCGCCGTTGAGGACCATCGACAGGTCCGGTTTGTGCTGCACGGACCAGGACATGATCATGGCGCCGACGACGCCGGCCGCCGCTGCCAGTGATGTCGTGACGAAGACCAGCGAGACCAGTCCGGGATCGGCGCTCAGCACCGAGCCGCCGTTGAACCCGAACCAGCCGAGCCAGAGCAGGAAGACGCCTATGGTGGCCAGCGGCATGCTGTGTCCGGCGATCGGCTTCGCATGTGCGCCGTACTTCCCCATCCGCGGACCGAGCACGATCACGCCGGCCAGTGCGCCCCAGCCCCCGACCGAGTGCACGAGGGTCGAGCCTGCGAAGTCGTAGAACCCCATCTGGTCGAGCCAGCCGCCGCCCCACTTCCACGATCCGGCGATCGTGTAGAAGATCGCGACGTAGATCGTCGTGAAGATCAGGAACGAGTTCAGCTTGATCCGCTCGGCCACGGCGCCGGACACGATCGTGGCCGCCGTCGCCGCGAACATCGCCTGGAAGATGAAGTCGGTCCAGTACGTGTAGCCGGTGTTGTAGGCGCTCGTCACGCCTTCCGGACCCGCGTCGATGCCGAAGCCGGCGAACCCGAAGTAGCCGTTGAAATCGCCCGGATACATAAGGTTGAAGCCGACGAAGGCATAGGTGATCAGGCCTATGGAGATGACGCCGGTGTTCTTGAACAGGATGTTGACGGCGTTCTTCGCCTGCGTCAGCCCCGACTCGAGACAGGCGAAGCCGAGATGCATGATGAAGACCAGGAACGTGGCCACCAGCATCCACGTGTTGTTGACGGCGAACATTTCGTCCGACACGTCCTGGGCGAGCGCGGCGTGCGGCAACAGCGCGACGCCGAGCAGCGCGAGCAGGAACAGGCGGCCGAATGAGCGGCGAGGTGTATGTTTCATGACGTTGTCCTTGCTGTCGTGCGTGCTTGCCCTAGAGTGCCGCCGAGTCCGACTCGCCCGTACGGATCCGGATCGCCTGCCCGATGTCGCTGACGAAGATCTTCCCGTCGCCGATCTCGCCGGTGCGGGCCGACTCGGTGATCGACGCGATGGCCGACGCCACGTGTTCGTCGTCGCTGACGATCTCGATCTTCACCTTGGGCACGAAGTCGACGGAGTACTCGACGCCGCGGTAGACCTCGGTGTGACCCTTCTGGCGCCCGAAGCCCTTGACTTCGGTGACGGTCAGTCCCTTGATCCCCGACTTCGAGAGCGCGTCGCGCACACCGTCGAGCATGTGTGGCTTGATGATTGCCGTGATGAGTTTCATGAGCTGTCTCCAGAACGGGTTTCGGGCACGTCGAAGGCGTTGCAGCACGCAGAAAGCAAGATGCGGGCCAAGTTGATCGAGCGGACTACATTTTCGTAAAACCCCAACAAGATCGTGCCGCGGAAGCAGTTGCGCGGCGGGCGGCTGTGGGATCTGGTCACACGAAAATGTGAATTCTATACCTGTAAATAACATTTTTGTATCCTGCGGATACCAACGAATTAGTTGTTTCGGAAGCGGCAGGGGTCGCTGGCGCAGGGATGTCGGTTCCTGCCGGTGTTCTGGCTGTTCCGACGCCGGGATCGCGGTGGCGGAGGGCGGGTTGCGGCGGGCGGCCGCGCTCTATTTTCTACAAATATGTAGGCATATGGCCGCCCGACTGCATTTTTGTAGCCGACGATTCACTGCCGAAATCGTCGGCAGTCGATACCGTACTTGTTGACCTTGTAGCTGATGATGCGTTCGGTTGAGTCGAGGAGTCTCGCCGCCTTGACCCGGTTCCCGCGCGTCGTCTTGAGGGCGTCCTGGATCAGGTCCTTTTCGTAGGCCCCGACCGCATCGGACAGGGAGACGCGCGTGATCGTGCCGGAGGCCTCGCTGGTCTGCAGGGTCGGCGGCAGGTGGTGGGCATGGATGACGCTGCCGTCGCAGACCAGCAGCGCCCGCTCCATGCTGTTCTCGAGCTCGCGGACGTTGCCCGGCCAGTGATAGGCCATCAGCATGTCGATGGCCGGCGTCGAGATCCGCTTGACGCTCTTGCCGTGCTCGACCGAGTACTTCTCCAGGAAGCTGTCCGCGAGCAGCAGGATGTCGGTCTTCCGCTCCCGCAACGGCGGCACGAAGATGGTGAAGACGTTCAGCCGGTAGTGCAGATCCTCGCGGAAGGTGCCGGCTGCGATGGCCTTCTCGATGTCGGCGTTGGTGGCGGCAATCAGCCGCACGTTGGCCTTGACGGGCGTCACGCCGCCGAGCCGCTCGAACTCCTTCTCCTGCAGCACGCGCAGCAGCTTTACCTGCGTGGACAGGTTGATGTCGCCGATCTCGTCGAGGAACAGCGTGCCGCCGTCGGCCAGCTCGAAACGGCCCTTCTTGCGGGCCGCGGCGCCGGTGAACGCGCCCTTTTCGTGGCCGAACAGCTCCGCCTCGATGAGCGAATCGGGCAGGGCGGCGCAGCTCACCTTGATGAACGGCTTCTTGGCGCGCGGAGAGTTGTAGTGAATGGCGTGTGCGATGAGCTCCTTGCCGGTGCCCGATTCCCCTCGGACCAGCACCGTGGTGTTCGTGCCGGCAACCTGCGCGATCTGCTCGTAGACCTGCCGCATCGGCCCGCTGGTGCCGATGATCTGCGAGAAGTCGTAGCGCTCCTTCAGCTCCGCCTTCAGATGGGTGTTCTCGGCGAGGAGCCGCTGGCGCTCCACCTCGGCCGCTTCCTTCAGGCGGATCGCCTGCCCGAACATGCTCGCCACGACGCGGCAGACGTGGAGGTCACGGTCGTAGTGGCGCGACCGCTCGAACGGGAAATCGATGTTGAGCGCGCCGAGCGGCTTGCGCGCACCGGGAATCGGCACGCACATGAACGTTATCTCGGAGCGCCTTCCCTGGGGACGGCGACCGGTCCGATGCAGAAACGTCGGCTCCTGGCTGATCTGCGGGACGACCACCGGCTTGCCGGTGGCGACGACCCGACCGGTGATGCCCTCGCCCATCTCCCACTCGGCATGCCTGCCCTCGTCGGGTACGCCGGCGGAGTTCTCCACGCGGAGGCGCCCGGTGGTCGCGTCGGCGAGCACGACGGCGCTTCGGATCACACCGTAGTCGTGGTCGAGGATCTCCAGGGCCCGCTGCAGGCCGGCGCGCGGCGTGCGCCCGACGGTCAGCGCCTGGTTGATCTCGGCGAGCATCATCAGCGGCTTCACCTCGCTGGTCAGCTCCTCGAGCTTCGCCTTCGACATCGTCTTGCCGGTGACCGGCCGCGCCGGGCGTTCACGGGACGTTGCAGCGCGTGCTGTACGCGTTCTTGTAGCCATCCCATCGTTGTGATTCAAAGAACGTGCCAACAAGGGAGTGACCGGCGTCGAGCCGAAAATCGGGAGCCCTGCCCCTCGGCCCGGAAGTCGTTGCCCGAGGCGCAGACCGCCTAAACGGGAGCCGGCAGGTCGGATCGGCCCATCAGCCAGGCGTCGATGCCGCGCGCGGCGCTGCGCCCCTCGGCGATGGCCCAGACGATCAGCGACTGGCCCCGCTGCATGTCGCCCGCGGTGAACACGGACGGCACGCTGGTCATCCAGTTCTCGTCCCGCCACACGTTGCCGCGCTCGGTCAGGCGGATGCCCAGCTCCGTCAGCAGGCCCTCCCGCTCGGGTCCGAGGAACCCCATCGCCAGGAGCACGAGGTCGACGTCCATTTCAAACGCGGTGCCCGGCACGGGCTCGAAAGCCATCTGTGCGTTCCGGCGCTGCATTTCGACCTTGGTCCCGTGCAGCTTGGCGACCCGGCCGTCTTCGGTACCCGAGAAACGCTCGGTCGACACGGAGTAGACGCGGTCGCCGCCCTCCTCGTGCGCTGCGGATACGCGGAAGATGTTCGGCCAGTCCGGCCAGGGGTTGTCGGGGTCTCGTCGGTCCGGCGGCCGCGGGAGCAGCTCGAACTGCGCGACGGACGCCGCGCCCTGCCGATGCACGGTGCCCAGGCAGTCGGCGCCGGTGTCGCCGCCGCCGATGATGACGACCCGCTTGTCCTTCGCGCTGATTGCCTCCGCGGCGGGAACCTCGTCGCCTTCGTTGCGGCGGTTCTGCTGGGTCAGGTACTCCATGGCGAAGTGGATACCGCGCAGTTCCCGCCCCGGGACCTGCAGATCGCGGGGCCACCCGGCACCGCCGGCAAGCAGCAGCGCGTCGTGCTCGGCGCGAAGCGACTCGGCGGGCACGTCGAGCCCGACATTGACACCGGTTCGGAACCGCACCCCTTCGGCTTCCATGATGGCGAGCCGTCGATCCAGGAAGCGCTTCTCCATCTTGAACTCGGGGATGCCGTAGCGCAGCAGGCCGCCGATGCGGTCCGATTTCTCGAAGACGGTGACGCTGTGCCCGACGCGGTTGAGCTGGTCGGCCGCGGCCAGCCCCGCCGGTCCCGATCCGACGACGGCCACCGACTTGCCGGTGCGTACGCTCGGCGGCACCGGCGAGATCCACCCTTCCTCGAACGCGCGCTCCACGATGGAGAGCTCGACCGACTTGATGGTCACGGCATCGCTGTCGATGGCCAGGACGCACGAGCCCTCGCACGGCGCCGGGCACAAGCGGCCGGTCCATTCTGGAAAGTTGTTCGTCTTGTGCAGCCGGTCGATGGCGCCCTGCCACTTGCCGCGGTAGACCAGGTCGTTCCAGTCCGGGATCAGGTTGCCCAGCGGACATCCCTGATGGCAGAACGGAATGCCGCAGTCCATGCAGCGGGCGCCCTGCGCCTGCATGTCGAGCGTGGCGTACGGCAGATAGACCTCGTTCCAGTCGGCGAGCCGCTCCTCGGTCGGCCTCTTCGGCGCCGCCTGCCGTTCGATTTCGAGAAAACCCTTCAGCTTGCCCATCGTCTGTGGTGTGTCACTGCGCGCCGATCAGCTCGGCGAACTGCGGCTGCCGCGCCTCGGCGCGGGCTCGGGCCTCGGCCTGCAGCACGCGCTTGTAGTCGCGCGGCATGACCTTCACGAACCGCCGGTGCGCCGAATCCCATTCGGCCAGCAGCCGTCCCGCCACGGTGCTCCCGGTCAGCTCGACATGGCGCGTCAGCAGGCCCTCCACGAGCCGGATGTCGTCGTCCTCCAGCGTCTCCAGGTCCACCATGCCGGGATTGCAGCGGCGTTCGAAGTCTCTGTCCGTGTCGAGCACGTAGGCGACGCCGCCGCTCATGCCGGCGGCGAAGTTGCGTCCCGTCGAGCCGATCACCACCACGCGCCCGCCGGTCATGTACTCGCACCCATGGTCGCCGACCGCTTCGACGACGGCGTGCGCACCGCTGTTGCGCACCGCGAAGCGCTCCCCCGCGACACCGCGTACGAAGGCTTCGCCGCCGGTCGCGCCGTACAGCGCCACGTTGCCGATGACGATGTTCTTCTCGGGCGTGAAGGTCGACTCCGCGGGCGGGTAGATCACCAGCTTGCCGCCCGACAACCCCTTGCCGAAGTAGTCGTTCGCATCACCCTCGACCGTCATCGACACGCCGCGGGGCACGAAGGCCCCGAAGCTCTGTCCGGCCGAGCCGGTGAACGCGATGCGGATGGTGTCGTCGGGCAGCCCCGCCGCGCCCCACCGGCGGCTGATCCGGGAGCCGAGCATGGTGCCCACCGTCCGGTTCACGTTGCGGATCGGCAGCGCGACCTCGACCGGACGCCGGTGCTCGATGGCGTCCGCGCAGCGCTCGATGAGCGTGTTGTCGAGGGCGCGGTCGAGGCCGTGGTCCTGCGGCTGTACGCAGTGGCGGCCGATCGTGTCCGGAACGTCCGGCTGGTGCAGAATCGCCGACAGGTCGACGCCCCGCGCCTTCCAGTGGTCCACGGCCTCGCGGAAGTCCAGCCGGTCCGACCGGCCGATCATCTCGTCCATGGTGCGGAAGCCGAGCCGCGCCATCGCCTCTCGGATTTCTTCGGCAACGAACCGAAAATAGTTCTCGACGAACTCCGCCTTGCCGGAATAGCGTTCGCGCAGCTCCGGGTTCTGCGTCGCGATGCCCACCGGGCAGGTGTCGAGGTGGCAGACCCGCATCATGATGCAGCCGGAGACCACCAGCGGCGCGGTCGAGAAGCCGTACTCCTCGGCGCCGAGCAGCGCCGCGATGACCACGTCGCGGCCGGTCTTCATCTGCCCGTCGACCTGCACGACGATCCGGTCGCGCAGGTCGTTGCGCACCAGCACCTGCTGCGTCTCGGCGAGTCCCAGCTCCCACGGCACGCCGGCATGCTTGATGCTGGTCAGCGGCGAGGCGCCGGTGCCGCCGTCGTGACCCGAAATGAGCACGACGTCCGAGTGCGCCTTCGAGACGCCGGCCGCCACGGTGCCGACACCCACCTCCGCCACCAGCTTCACGTGCACCCGCGCGTCCGGGTTCGAGTTCTTCAGGTCGTGGATGAGCTGCGCCAGGTCCTCGATCGAGTAGATGTCGTGGTGCGGCGGCGGCGAGATCAGCCCCACGCCGGGGGTCGAGTAGCGCACCTTCGCGATCCACGGATAGACCTTGAAGCCGGGTAGCTGCCCGCCCTCGCCCGGCTTGGCCCCCTGGGCCATCTTGATCTGCAGGTCGTCAGCGTTGACGAGATACTCGCTGGTGACGCCGAAGCGCCCCGAGGCCACCTGCTTGACGGCGCTGCGCCGCAGGTCGCCGTTCTCGTCGGGGGTGAACCGGGCCGGATCCTCGCCCCCTTCGCCGGTGTTCGACTTGCCGCCGAGCCGGTTCATGGCGATTGCCAGCGTCTCGTGGCTCTCGGCGCTGATCGAGCCGTACGACATTGCGCCCGTGGAGAAGCGCTTGAAGATCGCTTCGGCCGGCTCGACCTCCTCGATGGGGATCGGCTCGGACGCCGGCTTCAGCTCGAGCAGGCCGCGCAAGGTCGCCCGCTGCCGGCTCTGGTCGTTGACCAGCTCGGCATACTCGCGATAGACGGCCACCTGGTTGCTGCGGCTGGCGTGCTGCAGCTTGAAGACCGTCTCCGGATTGAACAGGTGGTACTCGCCGTCGCGGCGCCACTGGTACTCGCCGCCCGAGTCGAGCTCGTCGTCCTCGCGGCCGCGCTCGATGAACGCCTTCGCGTGCCGGCGCACGACCTCCTCGGCCACCGTGTCGATGCCGATCCCGCCGATGCGCGACGCCGTCCAGGTGAAGCAGCGGTCGACGAACTCCTTGTCGAGCCCGACCGCCTCGAAGATCTGTGCGCCCCGGTAGCTCTGCAGCGTGGAGATGCCCATCTTGGACATCACCTTCAGCACGCCCTTGGTGCACGCCTTGATGTAGTTCCGAATGGCGCGTTGCGGGTCCAGGTCCTGCACCTCGCCCTCGGCCAGCAGCTCCTCGATGGTCTCGAAGGCGAGATACGGGTTGATGACCGCCGCGCCGTAGCCGACGAGCAGCGCCATGTGGTGGCACTCGCGGGCCTCGCCGGTCTCGACGATGAGCGAGCAGCGGGTGCGGGTGCCTTCGCGCACGAGGTGGTGGTGCACGCCGGCCGTCGCGAGCAGGGCCGGGACCGGCGCGTGCGCATGGTCCACCCCGCGGTCCGACAGCACGAGCAGCGTCGCGCCTTCGGCCACGGCCTCGCTTGCCCTCCGGCACAGCCCGTCCATGGCCTGCTCGAGGCCCGCCGCGCCCTCGTGCGGGTCGAACAGCATGGGCAGGGTCGCCGAGCGGAACGCGGGATCGTCCAGATGCCGCAGCTTGGCCAGCTCGTCGTTCGTGATCACCGGGGCGTCCACCTTGACGTGGTGGCACGAGCGCGCGTCCGGCGCCAGCAGGTTGGCCTCGGCGCCGAGCGTCGAGCCCATGTCGGTAACCAGCTCCTCGCGGATTGCGTCGAGCGGTGGGTTGGTCACCTGCGCGAAGAGCTGCTTGAAGTAGTCGTAGAGCAGCCGCGAGCGATCCGAGAGCACCGCCAGCGCCGTGTCGGTGCCCATCGAGCCGATCGGCTCGGCCCCGTTGCCGGCCATCGGCGCAATCAGGATCCGCAGGTCCTCCTCGGTGTAGCCGAAGACGCGCTGCTGCGTGCGCAGCGGTTCCCCCGCCGCGGACGGGGCGCCGGGAGCCGGCGGCAGGTCGTCGACATGAACCAGCTCCTGCTGCAGCCACGCGGCATAGGGCTGCTCGCGGGCGAGGTCGCGCTTGATCTCCTCGTCGTCGACGATGCGCCCCTGCGCCGTGTCCACGAGGAAGATGCGGCCCGGATGCAGCCGTTCCTTGACCAGCACGTTCTCCGGCGGGATGTCGAGGACGCCCACCTCGGACGCCATGATCACCATGTCGTCCTTCGTGACGTAGTAGCGGGACGGCCGCAGTCCGTTGCGGTCGAGCACCGCCCCGATGACGGTGCCGTCGGTGAAAGCGATCGACGCCGGGCCGTCCCACGGCTCCATGAGCGAGGCGTGGTACTCGTAGAACGCCCGCCGCTCCGGGCTCATCGACTCGTGGTTGCTCCACGGCTCCGGGATCATCATCAGGACCGCGTGGGCCAGGGGGCGGCCGGTCAGGGCCAGGAATTCCAGCACGTTGTCGAACGTGGCGGTGTCGCTCTGGCCCTCGCGGACGAGCGGGAACAGCTTCTGCAGGTCGTCCCCGAAGAGATCGGACCGGCACAGCGCCTCGCGCGCCCGCATCCAGTTGATGTTGCCGCGCAGCGTGTTGATCTCGCCGTTGTGGGCGATGTAGCGGTACGGGTGGGCCAGCGGCCACGACGGGAACGTGTTCGTGCTGAACCGGGAATGGACCAGTGCGAGCGCCGACTCGACGTCCGGATCCGCCAGGTCGGGGAACATGCGCTCGACCTGGTCGGCGATCAGCATTCCCTTGTAGACGATCGTGTTGGACGAGAGGCTGGCGACGTAGAACAGGTCGCGCTCGCGAAGCTGCAGGCCGTCGGACTCGTGCGCCGCCCGGTTGCGGATGACGTACAGCTTGCGCTCGAAGCGCGCGCCGGCGTCGGGCGTGTCGTCGAGCGCCGGGCCGCGGGCGATGAAGATCTGGCGGATGATCGGCTCTCCGCTCCGCGCCGTGGCGCCCAGATGGCCGCTGTCGGTCGGCACGTCGCGCCAGCCGAGCAGGCGCTGGCCCTCCTCTTCCACGATGCGGCCGAAGGTCTCTTCCACCCGGCGTCTTTCGCCGGCATCGCGTGGCAGGAAGACCATGCCGACGCCGTAGGACCCCGGCTCGGGCAGCTCGAAGCCGGCGGCAGGGGCCACCTTGCGGAAGAACCGGTGCGGAAGTTGCAGCAGCATGCCGGCGCCGTCGCCGGTGTTCACCTCGCAGCCGCACGCGCCGCGGTGGAGGAGATTCACCGAGACTTCGAACGCCTGCCGGACGAGCTTGTGCGAGCGCTCGCCCTTGATGTTGACGACGAACCCGACGCCGCACGAGTCGTGCTCGAAGCGCGGGTCGTACAGCCCCTCGGCGCGCGGCAGCGTGCCGGCGGGGCGGGGCGCGGGGCGTGAGTGCTGCTCCTTCATCGTTCGAGATCCGCGGATAGGCGCCGACTACGGCGTGGCCGTGGCGGGCGCGGCGTGTCTAGCGGCGTTCGCCGTGCCGGTTCTGCGAGTCGCGGCCCCCGTGGCCGGTCCCGCCGGCGCGTCACCGTTGGTAGGCCCGGCATCGTCGAGACGCAGCAGCCGGATGAACTCGGTTACGGCCGGATTCAGCCGGCGCCGACGCCGGTGGACGATGCTCAACGGCCGCACGAAGGGCTCTTCCTCGTCCAGCTTGTCCAGCGGGACGGCAACCAGCGTCTGGCGCTCCACCTCGCGACGCAGCGTGGGTTCGGGCAGGATCGCGACGCCTGCGCCGTCCTCCACCGCCTGCTTGATGTTCTCGATGGTGTCGAACTCGGCGACGACGTCGACCTCGGTCCCGTGCCTCCGCAGGTACCGGTCGAGCTCGCGCCGGACGGGAAGCCCGCGATCGAACGTCACGAACGAAACGCCGGTCAGCTCCCGCGGTCCGATCGCCGTGGTCCGGCCGGCGAACCGGTGCCCGGGCGGACACGCGACGGCCATCGACTGCCGCTGCCAAGGGACCACGGTCAGGTCGCGGCCGGGCGTGGCGAAGGCGATGAGCCCGACGTCCGACTGATCGTTCTGAATGCGCGTGGGGATCTCGTCCGGGTGCATGTACTCGATGTCGACGTGGGCGCCCGGTACCGCCTCGCGAAACCGATCGACGTACTGGCCGAGGTCGTGCAGCCCGACCGAGTAGATCGATGCCAGCCGCACCGTGTAGCCGGAAGGATCCTGTCTCCGCTGGACCGCTTCCTCGAGCTCGTGGTAGCGGTCGACGATCTCCTGGCAGCCCTGGAAGAACAACTTCCCTTCGGGCGTCAGTTGCCACGGCCGCCGCGACCGGTCGATCAACTGCGCGCCGAGCCGCCGCTCGATTTGCCGCACCGCCTGGCTCGCCGCCGACTGGCTGACCGAATTGGCCAGCGCGCCCCGCGAGAAGCTCTGGTGCCGGACCACGTCGCAGAAGATGTTCAGCGCCTCCAGATGCATGAACCCGCCACTTTACTTACCTCAGCGGCTAATGGCAAGCACTCTTCATATTAGAAACACTGATTCAGGAACTGCACCGGACCCGCCTCGTCGTGGTGCAGGCGGCCGAGGGCCGGACCTCGCTGTGCGGTGACCCGAAGCAATGCGGGACGCGGACTCGAGGAGACGGTCGGAAGCACCCGCCCGATGTCATGCGCCAGGCTCACTTGAGCCTGGACAGCAGCTTGTCGAGTGGGACCGTGTCCTCCGTCCTCAGCGTGAACCCGAGGCGGGCCGGGTCGTCCAGCGCTTGGATCTCCACGTCGGCGCCGCCGAAGAGCCGGCCGCCGAACGCTGCCAGATCGTTTCGCAGCGCGCTCTCCGTGTCGGCGTTCCGCGGCGCGGCCAGCCGATCGTTGGCCACGAACTCGAGATCGTTCCCCGGGAACTTCACGCCCCCGCCGGTCATGCGGGAGGTGTCCTCCTGCAGGCGGCGGGCCGCGACAATCAGGGCCGCCGCCGCGGCGGCCAGCCGATCCGGGAACGCGCCTTCGAGCGGCTGCTTGCGGGAATACGAGAGGCCCGGTCGGCCGCCCGTCGCGTCGAGCGCGTAGTTGGCCTCGTGGGCCACGAGCAGCACGCTCGGGCCGTCGACCAGATGCGTGTAGTCGGCCACGTCGATCAGGAGCCCGGGCACGGCGTGCTCCTGGATCCACCGGTGGAAGACCGGAATCATCGTGCTCGGAGCCCCCGCCGATACGGGATCCGCGAAGAGCTTCAGGCTGAAGCGCTGTAGCGCCATTGCATCGTATCCCATCCTATTGCGCCCGTCCCTCGGCTACGGCCGGCATGCCCGCTGCCGGCCGCGCCGCGAGCCGCGCCTGGCACGCGTGGCACGCCTCGAGAAAGAGCTGCGCCTCCTCCACGAGGTGGTGCACAGCGTCCGGGCTCAGCTTGGGGCCCCCTTCATGCCGCCGGAAGAGATACATGGCGAACTTCCCGCCCGCGTACTTGTCGAAGAAGACCTGCGTGTCGAAGAAGCGGGTCCGGAACTCGCGCACGATGGCCTCCGGGTCGTCGCCGATGTCGATGAACTCCGACTTGATCAACCCCCGCGCGCCGAGCAGCATCGCGCCGTAGGCCAGCTCGTCCGCCGCGGCGAAGGCGTGCTCCTCGAGCTGCGACTGGGCCTCGAAGATCCGCGCCTCGGCCGCCGCGAGATCGAACTCGGTCAGCGAGACCACCTCGCCGGCGCATTCGCCCACGCCCATGTCGCCGAGGGTGAACTCGCGGGGGTCGCCCCAGTCCGAGTAGAACGAAGGGTCGTCATCATGGGCCGGTACCGCGGCCAGATCGGCGAACATCTCGCGCAGCGCGCGTTTCCCGATGCGGCGGGTGTAGTCCTGGAACGACTCGTCCTCCCGCCGTTCGGCGACGAAGCGCCCGGTGATGCGCTCGATGACCTCCGGAATGCGCTTGGACGGGACGGCGCCCGAGGCCAGTCCGTACGCGCTCGCGTTGTCGAGCCACTTGCCGCCGAGCACCACCTGGAAGTGCGGCACCGCGTAGCCGCCGATGTTGCGGCTGACCCCGTAGAAGCCGAGATCGGCGATGTGGTGCTGGCCGCACGAGTTGAAGCAGCCGCTCGTCTTGATGCGCAGGCCCGCGACCGCCGGATCGAACGCGCCCGCGGCGGCCCGCTCCGAAAGGCGTGAGGTGAGCTCGGCGGCGAGTCCGCGCGACGAGGCGATGCCCAGCTTGCAGGTGTCGGTGCCGGGGCAGGCCGTGATGTCCGCGAGCGTTCCCGCTCCCGCCCGCCCGAGTCCGATACCCGCCAGCTCGCCGTACAGGGCAGGCAGGTCCGCCTCGCGCACCCAGCGCAGCACGATGTTCTGCTCGACCGTCGCCCGCACCGCGCCGCCGACGTACTGTCGGGCGAGGTCGGCCAGCCGCCGCATCTGGTGGGCGGTCAGGTCGCCGAGGGACAGCGCGACGGTCACGGTAGCGTAGCCGCTTTGCCGTTGGCGGTAGACGTTGGTTCGCGCCCAGCCCGCGAAGCCGTTGGTCCCGCCGCCGTTCGCCGGCGCTCCCGGCTCGAGCGGTTGTTCGGCCGCCGGTGGAGTGCCCGCCAGGTGCGCGGTCCAGCGCGGGTCGTCGGGAAGCGCCGCGCGCTCTTCGAGGACCAGCCGCTTGAATTCCTCCAGGCCGAGGTGGGCCACCAGGAACTTGATGCGGGCCCGGGCGCGGTTGCGCTTCTCGCCGAGCCGGGCGAAAACGCGCGAGATGGCCTGCGCGGTCGGCAGCAGCTCCTCGACCGGCAGGAACTCGTCGAACAGCTTCGCCTGGTGCGGCACCGCGCCGAGGCCGCCGCCGACGTAGGTCTCGAATCCCTGCCGCTCGACGCCGTTCTCGGTGCGGGTGACCGCGATCAGGCCCAGGTCGTGCATCGAGACGAGCCCGCAGGCGTGCTCGCGGCAACCGGAGAAGGCCACCTTGAACTTGCGCCCGAAGTCCTGCGCGTCCGGGTGTCCGAGAAGGAACCGCATGCACGCCTCGGCATGCGGCGTGACGTCGAAGGTCTCGTCCCGGCAGACCCCGGCCAACGGACAGGCAGTCACGTTGCGGACGGTGTTGCCGCACGCCTCCCGCGTCGTGATGCCGACGGCGGCCAGACGCCGCATCAGGTCCGGGGTGTCGTCGAGATGGACGAAGTGGAGCTGGATGTCCTGGCGCGTGGTCACGTGGCAGACGCCGTCGCTGTACTCCTCGGCGAGGTCCGCCAGGGTGTCCATCTGATCGGGCGTGAGCCGGCCCATCGGGATCTTGATCCGCTGCATGCCGGGGGCGTCCCAGACCGTCTCCGGCCCCTTGGTCAGCTCGCCCGACGGATACGCCAGTGTCTTGGGGCCCGTGCCGTCGTTGCGCTGGCCGTTGTCGTAGCGCTGTCCGTAGACGCCGCGGCGGAGCCGTGTCTCGGCGAACACCTTCTCGTCGATCTTGCCCTGCCGGCGCAGGGCGATCTGGCGCTCGAAGGTATCGATCTCGGTGCCGAGATCGGCTGGAATGCGGCCGGCGAGTGCTTCCTTCCAGGTCATGTCACACGTTCCTTGCTTGCGCGCGTGCGTTGTCGAGCGTCCGGTCCGGCGCCGCGCCGGCATCGCGGGTGGCCGCCGGAGCCCAGGTTCCCCCGACCCGCGTGCCGAGGTCCGCTACCTCGCCGACGACGATCGTGCCCGGCGCGCCGTCCCCCGCGTCCACGGGCGCGGTTCCCAGCTCGTCGAGTCGCCCGCGCCACACGCGCATCCGGGGCGTCGAGGCGGCCAGCACGATGGCGGCCGGCGTGTGCGGGCGCCAACCGCGCTCGAGCAGCGTCGCGGCGATGCTTCCGCGGTTGCGCAGGCCCATCAGGACGATCACCGTCATCGATTCCGGTTCGACCGCGTCGAGAATCGGCTCGAAGGCCGCGGCCGCGTGTCCCGAGACGACGATGAACCCGGCGACGACTCCCCGGTGCGTCACCGGGATGCCCGCCAGGGCGGGCGCCGCGATCGCCGCCGTGATGCCCGGGACGACCTCGAACGGAATCCCCGCGGCACGCAGGGCCAGAGCCTCCTCACCGCCCCGTCCCAGCAGGAACGGGTCGCCGTTCTTCAGCCGGACCACACGCTTGCCGCGCCGCGCGCCGCGGATCATCACTTGCTGGATCGTCTCCTGATCCACCGCTGGATGCCCGGCCCGCTTGCTGACGCAGAAGTGCTGCGCGCGGGTCGCCAGGGCCGTGATTGCGGTCGGCACCAGCCCGTCGTACAGCAGCAGATCCGCCTCGGCGAGTCGCCGCGCCGCCTTCAGCGTCAGCAGCTCCGGATCGCCGGGACCGGCGCCGATCAGCGACACGAAGCCCAGCCTGTCGGGCACCGCCGGCGGGTGCGTGCCGACCGTCATGGCGTCGGTGCTCCCGAAGGCAGGCCCGCCGATCCGTTGCCGGCGTCGTCCCGGTCGCGCGTATACAGCTTCACCAGCGCGTCGAGCAGCTCGGGACGCCGTGCTTCCATCGGTACCTGTTCGGCCCGCCACCGCCGGCGCATCCGCGCGGCCTCGGACAGCCAGCGCTCGAGCTCCTCGGTGGGCAGCACGGCGTCGAGACCTTCGCGCAGCAGGCCGGCCAGGGCCGGCGCCAGCCCGTCGGTCGAAACGGCGAAGGTGACTCCTGCGCGGCGCACGACGCCGCCCAGGTAGAGACTGGCGTTCGGCGGGTCGTCCACCGCGTTGACGAACACGCATCGCGCCTCGGCCGCCTCCGCCACTTCGCGGTTGACGCTCGGCGTCGCCGCCGCCACCACCAGCCACGCGCCGTCGAGATCGGACGGCCGGAACTCGCGCTCGATCCGGGTTACGCCCGCCGCGGCGACCTCGTCGACCCACTTGGGGGCCACGACGGTGACCTCGGCCCCCGCGTCGAGCAGACCGCGCAGCTTGGAGGCGGCGACGGGCCCGGCGCCCACCACCACCACCCGCCGGCCGCGGAGCTTCAGAAAGGCGGGGTAGAGGTGCATCTCGGGACCCTTCCTTCAGCGCGACGCTGTCGTGCGGGCATGGAGTCCGCATTCCGTCTTGGCGCTGCCCCGCCACCGGCCCGCACGGTCGTCCTCACCCGGCAGCACGGGGCTCGTGCACGGGCGGCAGCCGATGCTCGGATACCCGAGATCATGCAGCGGATTGTACGGCACGTCATGTTCGACGATGTGGCGCCAGACGTCCTGCTTCGCCCAACCGACCAGCGGGTTGATCTTCGCGATTCCGAACTTCGCGTCCCACTCGACGACCTGCGCCCCGGCGCGCTGCGCCGTCTGGTCGCGCCGGATGGCGGTGATCCAGGCGTTCACACGGGCCAGCTCGGTTTCGAGCGGTGCGACCTTGCGGATGGCGCAGCAGTGGTCGTGCGCACGCTGCCACAAGCGGTCGCCGTGCGCCTGCGCCTGCGCGTCGACGGTCAGCTCCGACATGACGCGCCGGATCTTCAGGCCGTAGCGCTTCTCCAGGCTGCGCCACAAGGCATGGGTCTCCTCGAAGAGGAGGCCGGTGTCGAGGGTGAACAGGTCGATCGGCAACCGCTCGCGTCCGATCAGATCGATCAGCACGCAGCCCTCCGGTCCGAATCCGGTGGCGAACGTCAGCCGGTGCGCGTAGCGTTCCACGGCCCACCGCAGCACGTCGGCGGCGGGGCGGCCTTCGAGTTCCGCCGCCGAGCGTTCGAGCTCCCCTCCGTGCCGATCCGGGGTCCGGTCCATGACGACGTCGACGGTCACGAGGCGTCTCCTTCCAGCGGGCAGTGCGCAGCCCGGTTACCTTCCCAATAAAGCCAACGGCACGCCGATGGCGACGAGCACGACGGCCAGCGCAGCCCGCAGCGAGCGCTCCCGTACGCTAGTGGCCAGCCGCGCGCCGATCAGCACTCCCGGCACGGCGCCGGCGAGCACCGCGCCGGCCAGGGCGAGGTCGACACGACCCGCGCCGGCATGGCCCAGCGTCGCCACGGCCGAGAGCAGGAGCGCGTGAACGAGGTCGGTGCCGACGGTCTCTCGCGCCCGCAGCGGGTAGGCGAGCGCCAGCACGCAAAGGAGCAACGAGCCGCTGGCGACGCTCGTCATGCTCACCAGGACGCCGATCACGAAGCCGATGCAGATGGTCGCCACGGCGGGCGGCATCCGGCGCGGCTGCTGCCGGTCGGCCAACATGACGCGCAGCAGGAGCGCCGCGCCGGCGGCCACCAGCACTATGCCCAGGGCGTGGGTCAGCCACGACTCCAGACGGTCCAGGGGCAAACGGTTGAGGATCGCGATTCCGACCAGCGCCCCCGGGGTCGACCCGGCGGCGAGGCGTCCGACGGTCGGCCAGTGCACCTCGCGACGCGACGCGTAGAAGGCGCCGCCGAACAGCTTCATTACGCTGGCGATCAACATGCCGGAACCGATGGCCACGGACGGGGGCACCCGGGCCAGCAGAATCAGCGCCGGGGTCAGCAGGGCGCCGCCCCCGGTCGAGGTGGCGCCGACCAGCAGGCCGGTGACGAATCCAATGGCGGTCGGGGCGAGGTCCGTCACTTCCGATCCCATCGCTACTCAGGGGCACAAAAAAAGCCCGGAGGGCGTCCGCCCCCCGGGCCTTGGTGTCGTGCGTCGTCTTGCTCTGTCTCGTTTACGTAGCGGTATGCAACGCGGTACGACCGTCGGCGCGGGGGATCCCTGGGGGCCCCATACAACAGCAACAACAGGCGCAAACTTCCAATCGTAGCGTCATCGCGGTGCGTTCTGCCGGGACATTCTAGCGCGGCAACGAGGTCGCGCGTCAAGTGGGGCCGGCGGTCCGGCGCCGAAAAAGCGCATGTTACAGTGAACGGTTCTGCATGCTGTCGATTTCGCAACAGAGAGGATCTGCGTACCGTGTTCGAACATCTGATCGCCCCGCACGGCGGGGCTCTCGTCGATCGTCTCGCCAGTGAGGATCGTTGCGCGGAGCTGAAGGCGGAGTCCCGCGACTGGCCGTCTCTCGACCTGACCCCGCGCCAGCTCTGCGACCTGGAACTGCTCGCGAGCGGCGGGTTCTCCCCGCTCACCGGGTTCCTCGGTCGCCGCGACTACGACCGCGTCTGCGCGGAGATGCGCCTGGACGATGGAATTCTGTGGCCCGTGCCGATCACGCTCGACGTTCCGGAAGCGCTGGCGTCGTCGCTGTCGTCCGGATCGCGCCTGGCGCTACGCGACGAGGAGGGGGTCATGTTGGGCGTCCTCGACGTCGAGGATATCTGGCAACCGGATCGGGAGGCGGAAGCGGCGGCGGTCTTCGGCACGACGAACCCGGAACATCCGGGCGTGGCCCATCTGCTCGACCGGACGCGGCCTTGCTACCTCGGCGGGCGGGTGACCGCCGTGCAGCCGGTTACGCACTACGACTACCGCCTGCTCCGCCACACGCCGGCCGAGCTGCGCTCCGAGTTCACCAAGCTGGGATGGACGAAGGTGGTCGCGTTCCAGACGCGCAACCCGATGCATCGTGCGCACCAGGAGCTGACGCTGCGGGCGGCCAAGGAGGTGGAAGCGAGCCTGCTGATTCATCCGGTGGTCGGCCTGACGAAGCCGGGCGACGTGGATCACTACACGCGCGTGCGCTGCTACCAGGCGCTGTTGCAGCGTTATCCCTCCAGGACGGCGCTGCTGTCGCTGCTGCCGCTGGCGATGCGCATGGGCGGCCCGCGCGAGGCGGTCTGGCACGCGATCATCCGCAAGAACCACGGCTGCACCCACCTCATCGTCGGGCGCGACCATGCCGGCCCGGGCAGCGACTCGGCCGGCAATCCCTTCTACGGTCCCTACGATGCACAGGAACTTCTGCGCAAGCACGAGGCCGAGCTCGGCGTCACGATGGTCCCGTTCAGGATGATGGTCTACGTCGAGGACCGCGATTCGTACATGCCGGTCGACGAGGTTCCGGAGGGGACGCGTACCCTGAACCTTTCGGGTACCGAGTTGCGGCAGCGTCTCGCCGGCGGGAAGGACATCCCGTCCTGGTTCACCTTCCCGGAGGTTGCCCGGGAGCTGCGGCGGAGCCACCCGCCGCGGGAGCGGCAGGGCTTCACCGTCTTTTTCACCGGGTTGTCGGGATCGGGGAAATCGACCATCGCGAACGCGCTCCTGGTCAAGTTCCTCGAGTTCGGCGGGCGGCCGGTGACGTTGCTCGACGGCGATCTCGTGCGCAAGAACCTGTCGAGCGAGCTCGGCTTCTCGAAGGAGCACCGCGACATCAATATCCGGCGCATCGGCTACGTGGCGTCGGAGATCACCAAGAACGGCGGCATTGCCGTCTGCGCTCCCATCGCGCCGTACGACGCGGTCCGCAAGGACGTGCGCGCGATGATCGAGCCGGTCGGCGGCTTCGTGCTGGTGCACGTCGACACGCCGCTCGAGGTGTGCGAGCAGCGCGACCGCAAGGGACTCTATGCAAAGGCCCGCGCGGGCATCATCAAGGAGTTCACCGGAATATCGGATCCCTATGAGGCGCCCGCGGACGCGGAGTTGGCGATCGACACGACCGAGCTGACCCCGGATGAGGCAGCGCAACGGATCATCCTGCAACTGGAGAAAGCGGGATACGTCGGAGCGGCGGACTGAGCCGTCCGCGGCGGACACTCCATCGAAAGGCGGCCCAGCCACCGGTGGCGCCCGCGTGAAGCTCGCCGGCATGCGTCGCGGCTCTCAGGCTCCATCGAAGAGGCGGCCCAGCCGCCGGTGGTGCCTGTCCGCCGCCGGATGCTTGCGCTCCGGCCGTGCCCCGACCGGTGGGACGGTTGCACCGCCGGCCCGTGCGCTTGACGAACAAATGCTGCTGCGCCGATTCTCACATGTACGGGTGCAGACAGCATGAGCCGGACATTCGAGTCGTCCGAGCGTTTCCGCGAAGCCGTCGCGCGCTTCGACCGGGCGAACGCCGAGGATCCCAGCGTCGAGACAACTGACGACGTCTCCTTTCCCAAGGAGTTGCTCTACGCGCGACGGATGTCCGACGCACTGGAGCGCTTCGCGCCGGACGCTTCCGAGGTCGTCCGCCTCGCCGTGCGCTCTCAGCACATCCGGCGCTGGACGGTGCCTCGCGACAGCTATCCGGAGGGCCGCGACGGCTACCGCCGCTGGCGGGCCGATCTCGGTGATTTCCACGCCGCGACCGCGGGCGGGATCCTGCGCGAGGTCGGCTACGACGATGCCACCGTCGGGCGCGTGCAGGCGCTGCTCCGCAAGGAGCGGCTGAAGGCCGATCCCGAGGTGCAGCTCCTGGAGGACGTTGTCTGTCTCGTCTTCCTCCGTCACTACCTCTCGCCCTTCGCGGCGCAGCACGAGGACGAGAAGGTCGTCGGCATTCTGCGGAAGACGTGGCGGAAGATGTCGGAACGGGGCCGAGCGGCCGCGCTCGACCTCGACCTCGCGCCGGAGCTGCGGGCCCTGGTGACCCGCGCCGGCGGCTGAGCGGCGTTCTTGACCGGCCGCGGGTCGTGCGCCCGCGTCAGACCGTGATGACAGCCGCGCCGATCGTCTGGCCGCAGGGTGGGCGCACCCGCCGGTTCGTCGCGGAGTGCAAGGTGCGCCGCGACGGGCTGGAGCGGACCGTCCGAGAGGGGGTCGACCAGACGCGGGGCTACATGGACCGTTGCGGGGCGGAGGCAGGCCAACTGGTCGTCTTCGACCGCTCGGGGTCCAGGACGCGGGAGGAGAAGATCTTCCGGCGCGACCCGGTGGCGGACCGCGCGCCGGTCACCGTTTGGGGCATGTGACGCAGGGTGGCTGTCCCGGTCGGCACCGGTCGCGCTTGTCCCTCGCCTACCACCCGAACCTCCGCCGCACGGCCACCCGTTCCGGCGACACCTGCACGTCGAGATCCCGCGTCACGCGGTTGTCCGGCAGCGTCAGCAGCACCGCCCCGAGGCCGACGGCGCCGATGCCGGCCCAGGCCAGTTTGGGGCGCGTAAACGTCGCTTCCGTCGTCGCGTCGCGCACGTCCGTGTCGAACGGCCAGTCCGGGCTGACGTAGACGCACTGCGTCGGCTGGTGCTGATAGGTGTGCCTGCTGTAGCCCTCAGGGCAGATGTCGGTTTCGTAGTCGAACGCCGCGATCACGAGACCCGCTCCCGCCAGGATGGACACGATGCCGGTCGTCTTCCGGGATTGCGCCGCCGCGGGCGATACCGCGGACAGCAGGACGAGAACGCACGCCGCAACCATGAGGGTCCTCTTCATCGCTGCCACCCCCTCCTTGGGACCGTCGTTGTCCGGCCGGCGCCCGCATTCGTACATCCATTCTGACAGCGCGCTCGCGCGGCCGATTTCCCGACCACCGGCCGCCGGCGTCGCAGCGGTCAGTCGTCGTCGAGGCCGAAGGCGTAGACGACGTTGCCGGCCGCGATGGCCACGTACTGCTCGCCGCCCACCGCGTAGGTGATCGGCGCGGCGCGCACCTGGGCGCCGACCGTCATGTACCAGAGCTGCTCGCCGCTGCCCGGCTCCGCGCCCGCAAACGGTCGGTCCGGTCGACACCGCCGTCGACGATGGCCTCATTCCCGCGCCGGCGTCCGAAGTTCGGTCCTCATCCTCCAGATCGCGGCGGCGATGCTGCCGACGACCGAGTGCATCACGGCGGACATCGCGCTGGGGATGGCCACCAGCGGATTCGCGAAGTTCTGGCGGGCCAGAACGACGCCGAGTCCTGAATTCTGCATGCCGACCTCGATGGCGGCGGTGCGCGCGGCCTGCTCGCGGCCCGTCCAGAGCCGGGCGGCGCAGTAGCCGAGCACGAAACCACCGGCGTGCAGGAGGAGCACGGCGAGCAGCAGACGGGCGCCCGCCTCGATCACCTGCTCGCGGCCCCCGCCGATGACCGAGGCGGCAATCAGGACGATGGTTGCTACCGCCACCAACGGCGCCACCGGCAGCACGCGGCGGCAGGCGGCGGGAAAGCGCGCCTTGAGCACGGCGCCGGCCACCACCGGCAGCACGACCACCTGCACGGTGTCGAGCAGCAGTCCCCCGGCCGGCACGTCGATGCGGCTGCCGGCGAGCAACGCGGTCAGCGTCGGGGTCATGAGCACTGCAAGCAGCGTGGAGGCGGTCGTCATGGTCACCGAAAGGGCGACGTCGGCGCGGGCCAGGAACGCGATGACGTTCGAGGCGGTGCCGCCGGGGCAGCACGAGACCAGGATGAGGCCGACGGCGAACGGCGTCGGCAGGTCGAGCAGCCAGCCGATGCTCCACCCGAGCAGTGGCATCAGCGTGTATTGCAGCGCGACCCCCGGCAGGACGCTGGTCCGCTCGCGGGCGATGCGCCGGAAGTCCTCGAAACCGACCGTCATGCCCATGCTCAGCATGATGACGCCCAAGCCGACGGTGATGAACGGCCCGCTGAACCAGGTGAACAGCTCGGGTCGGACCAGGGCGATGCCGCTGGCGAGGAGCAGCCAGAGCGGAAAGGCGTTGGTGAGGACGATCAGAACCGGCAACCCGCGCATTGTATGGTTGGCGGCGCGCAGTGTTCCAGGCTGGCGGGGACCCAGCTCGGACGGCGACGGGGTTGGACATGCAGATTGCATGCAGATAACCTCATCGAATGCCGAATCTGCAGGTCAGGAACGTCCCCCCGGAGCTGCATCGCACGCTCAAGGCGAAGGCGGCCATGGAGGGTTCTTCGTTGTCCGACTTCGTACTGGCGGAGCTTGAGAGAGTAGCGCTCCGACCGACGCCGCGCGAGCTTCGCGAGCGGCTGCGCCAGCGGGCCGTGCACCTGAATCCGCCTGCCGCCGACGTCATTCGGGAGCGGCGCGACCGCGACTAGTAGCCATCCCTGCCCGTCAGCCGGAACCGTTCTCGAACAACCCCATGCTGGTTGCCGACGCGTCCGCGGTAGTGGAGGTTCTCATGGCGACGCCGGTAGGTCTCGCCATCGAGCAACGGCTGTTCGGCTCCGATGAGCCGGTCGTGGCGCCGCATCTGCTCGACGTGGAGGTTCTGCACGTGCTTCGCAAGTTCGACCCGACGAGCCAATTGAGTGCGTCGCGGGCCCAGCAGGCTCTCGACGACCTCGGTGGCTGGCCCTCACCCGCTACGGTCATGAGTTCCTGCGCCTCGCCATGTGGCGGCTGCGGAGCATCCTGACGGCGTACGAAGCCGCCCACGTGGCGCTGGCCGAGCTCCTCGATGCCCCGATCGTGACCTGCGACTCCAGGTTGGCGCGGTCGCGCGGACACGGCGCCAGCTTCCAGCTCCACCGCGTATCCGGACGATAAGAGACAAGGAGAGGACACGCTCGATGGGATTCGAACCCGATCTGCTGAAGGGGAAGTCGGCGCTCGTGACCGGCGGCGGCACCGGCATCTGTCGGGGCCTGTCGCTGGCTCTGGCCGCGCACGGCTGCGATGTGGCCATCACCAGCCGCAAGGCGGAGCACCTGGAGACCGCCCGCGGGGAGATCGAGGCGCTCGGTGTCCGGGCGTTGGCGGTGGCGGGAGATGTCCGGGACCCGGCCGCGGTCGACGCCGCCGTGGCGCAGACCGTCGATGCCTTCGGACGGCTCGACATCCTGGTCAACGGCGCCGCCGGCAACTTCCTCTGCCGGGCCGAGGACCTGTCGCCCAACGCTTTCGGGGCGGTCGTGGACATCGACCTGAAAGGGACGTTCCACATGTGCCGCGCCGCGCTGCCGCACCTGAGGAAACAGGGCGGGGTCGTGTTGAACATCAGCGCCACGCTGCACTACTTCGGGACCGCCGCGCAACTGCACGTGTCGGCGGCCAAGGCGGGCGTCGACGCCCTGACCCGCGTCCTGGCCGTCGAGTGGGGGGAGTACGGCATCCGGGTGAACGGCATCGCGCCGGGGCCGATTGCCGATACCGAGGGCGTACGCCGGCTGCTCGTCGGGCCGGCGAAGGACCGCGTCGTCGAGATGACTCCGCTGGGCCGTCTCGGCGCCATCGACGACGTCTCCAAGGCCGCGCTCTACCTCTGCTCGGACCTCGCGTCGTTCGTCAGCGGTGTCACCCTGGTGGTCGACGGCGGGCTCTGGCTGACGTCGAGCCGCATGGCGGAGGCGTGGGACGCCGCCGTCGCTGCCGCGAAGGGCGGGCAGTGACGGCGCCGAGGCCAGGATCCGGCGGTCGACGTGGGTCGCGGACTGCAGGGTGCCGGGCCGTGCGCGACGGGGCGGGTTACACGCGCTGGTAGTCCGGTCTCCAGTTCTTGATCGCCTGCTTGATCGTCTTCTGATCCGCCTTCTCGTCGAGGGCCCGTCGGACGAGGGCGGGCAGCTCCTCGTCGCCGGCGAAACGCAGCGCAACGCACTGCGCGGTCGACACCTCGTCGATGCGCGGCTTCAGGTCGTCCGGCAGGAGCCGCGCCATGCGCAGGCGTTCCTCGAGGCGAATGACGCGGTCCTGGGCCTTCAGCGCGTTGACGCGGGCGAAGAGCAACGCCAGCACGAGGCCGACAGCCACGCCGACGCGATTCAAGGTCTCGATCGTGAATCCGTCCAGCAGCCCGACCAGGGCCAGGACGAGGTTGATTCCCAGCAGGGGCATGGCCACGTAGTGGAACAGCGGCACCCACTTCACGTGGTTCGCATAGGTCTGGGGGCCCTTTTCGGACATGATTGATCTCCCGTGGGCGTGTGGCCCGATTGTCGGATGGGGGGTCGCACGAAACGCCAGGACTCCACTATAACTTGCAGGTGGTTGGAACCGGCGGGCGCGCCGGTCGGACGCCGGTGCCGAGGCCGAGAAGGAGGATCGATGAGTGAACTGGCGAAGCAGCAGTGCGTGCCGTGCGGCGGCGGCGTGCCCCCGTTGTCCGGTGCGGAGCTGGCGGGCTTCCGGACGAGGCTGGGGGGCGACTGGAACGTCGTCGAGCAACACCACCTGGAGAAGATCTACAAGTTCGACGACTTCCGCCAGGCGCTCGACTTCACGATCAAGGTGGGCGAGATGGCGGAGGAGCAGGACCACCACCCCGACATCTACCTGACGTGGGGCCGGGTGAAGGTCACCATCTGGACCCACAAGATCGACGGCCTGACGGAGAGCGACTTCGTCTTCGCGGCGAAGGCGGACGCGTTGCGGTGACTGTAAGGTTCTCATTGCTGCTGGCCGGCAGTCTCCTCGCGGTCCCGATCACGCCCGCGGTACAGGCGTCTCCCATGGCTCCGTCCGCCACGCTTCCGACCGGACCCCAGGCGGCCGTGCAACCACCACCACCACCAGCGGCGTCGCCGGGGCCGACCGGGAATGCGGAGTCGATGCCGAGGCAGGACGCGCCGAGGCCACGTGCCCGCGACCTCGGGGTCGATGTCGGCATCTTCGCGCCGGGCCGGTTGAACGCCATCACCGACGTGGAGGGGGTTCTGGTCGGCCAGGTCACGTTGATTCGGGGCGACCTCGTGCGCACCGGCGTGACCGCGATTCGCCCGCACCCCGGAAACGTCTTCTTCGATCGCGTGCCTGCCGCGGTCTACACGCACAACGGGTTCGGCAAGCTGCTCGGCGTGACCCAGGTCCAGGAACTGGGGGAGCTGGAGACCCCCATCCTGCTGACCTGTACGCTGTGCGTCTGGCAGGCGGCCGACGGTCTCGTGCAGTGGGCTCTCGAGCAGCCCGGCATGGAGGACGTACGCTCGATCAACCCGGTCGTCGGGGAGACCAACGACGGCGGCCTCAATGACATCCGCGCCCGGCCGATCGGCGCCGAGAACGTGCGCGCGGCGCTGGAGAGCGCGGCGGCAGGCCCCGTGGAGGAGGGTGCGGTCGGCGCCGGCACCGGTACGTCGGCGTTCGGCTGGAAGGGAGGCATCGGCACGAGCTCCCGGGTGCTGCCGGCGTCGCTGGGCGGCTATACCGTGGGCGTGCTGGTGCAGTCCAACTTCGGGGGCGTGCTGCAGATTCTGGGCGCGCCGGTGGGGCGGGAGCTGGGTCGGTACGCTTTCAGCGCTCAGGTCGGCGGGAACGGTGGCGGCGGCGCCGGGGATCCCGGACGCGAAGAGAACGAGGACCAGTCGCAGGGATCGATCATGATGGTGGTGGCCACCGACGCCCCGCTGTCGGAACGCAACCTGAGGCGGGTGGCGCGGCGCGCCGTGATGGGGCTGGCGCGAACCGGATCGTTCGCCGGCAACGGCTCGGGCGACTACGTGATCAGCTTCTCGACAGCGCCGGGCGTGCGGAGGCGGCCGGGTGACCGGGTGCGCGCCGTGGAGGACCTCTCGAACGGCAACATGTCGGCCATTTTCCAGGCGACGGTGGAAGCGACCGAAGAGGCAATCTACAACTCCCTGTTCAAGGCGGTCACCGTGAGCAGCCGCTGGGGGACGCGGGAAGCGCTGCCCATCGAGGCCGTGGTGGAGGTGCTCGAGCGTTACGGCGCGATCCAGCGTTGAACGCTCGGTCGGGTTCGCCCACCGACCCCCAGGAGCCCGCGCCGCAGAGCGCAGCGCAAACGAAGTGCCGCGGCACAGGGTCGTGGAGCGGGGGGACAGGCCGGAACGCCGAGGCGTTTCGGGGCGCTAGTCGTCCCAGCTCACCGCGTCGCCGACCGCGATCTCGCCGTCGTCGAGCGCCTCGGCGAACGCACCGCCTGCCCACGCGGGATCCAGGGCGCCGCGCAGTCCGGGGCGGGCGGCGTCCATGTGCTCGCAGGGGCGCGTCTCTCCCCATATGAGCAGGCGGCAAGACCCGACGCGCAGGGTTCGGCCCCGCGTGTTGTCGAGGTCGATGCCCGCGACGAGCATGTTCGCGCGGCGCAGCGCCGGATCGATGTCGTCGGTCAGCTCCTCGTTCACGCCGTCCCAGCGTCGTCGGGAGATGATGGTGACCTGTCGCTTCCCGCCCTGGTCGGCGTTGCCCACCAGACCCCGTCCGGCGCGGAGCGTCGCGCTCTCGACAGCGTCCATCGGTCCCCGGTGAAACCGCTTGATCCACAACCGCTCGAGTCGTCCCGTCATCTCTCAGGTCCCTGGATGTGAAGCCGGCGTCGGTTATGTTTGCTTCCTCGTCGCGCCTTGCCACGCGGGCGCCCCGCGGCTCCCGGGTGCCACGCGGGGTTTCGCCGCGGACTGCTAGTGTAAGATCATCGGTTGATGAGTACGCTGACGAGCGATCTACAGGGCAGGGCCGACGCGGCGCGCGCGTCGCTCGACGCTTGGGTGCGCGAGGTGGTCGAATGGCATTTCGACCCGGCCACCGGCTGCCCTTTCTGGCTGGAGTGGGCCGAGAAGGCCGGCTGGGACCCGCGCCGGGAGATCGGGGGTTTCGGCGATCTCCGCAAGTTCGGTCACTTCGAGGACGAGTGGCTGCGTGGGGGCCCGGTTCGCCGCTGGGTTCCGCGGGCCTTCGCCGACAAGCCGATCTTCGTGTTCGAGACCGGCGGGACCACCGGCATACCGAAGAGCCGCATCGCCATCGACGACTTTCGCACCGACTATGAGCTGTTCTCGGACACGCTGCCCGACGAGTGCTTTCCCAAGGGGGCGAACTGGTTGATGCTCGGGCCGAGCGGCCCGCGCCGCCTGCGCTTGGCGGTCGAGCACCTGGCGCAGCATCGGGGCGGCATCTGCTTCTGCGTCGATCTCGACCCGCGCTGGGTGATCAAGCTGATCAGGAAAGGCTGGATGGATCACCTGAAGGCCTACCAGGCCCACGTGATCGATCAGGCGATTGCCGTCCTTTCGGCCGGGCACGACATCAAGTGCCTGTTCTCGACGCCGAAGCTGATCGAGGCGCTGGCCAACCGCCTGGAGGAGGAGGGATCGAGCATCCGCGAGACCGGCATCACCGGGATCTTCGCCGGCGGGACCGAGTTCACGCCGCAGTGGAACCGGTTCGCGAACGAGGAGCTGCTCGACGGCGTCTACATGACGCCGACCTACGGCAATACGTTGATGGGGCTGGCCGGCAGTCCGCCGAGCGGACCGGCCGAGGGCTACAAGATTACGTATCATGCGCCGCAGCCGCGGGCGGTGTTGCAGGTGGTCGATCCCGACGATGCCGACCGGGTCGTCGACTACGGCGACACGGGGCGCGTGATGCTGACCACGCTGACCAGGGAGTTCTTCGTGCCGCGCTTCCTCGAGCGCGACGAGGGTGAGCGCGAGCCGCCGTGCGAGCGGTATCCGTGGGACGGCGTCAGCGGCGTGCGACCGTTCAGCGCGCTGGCGTCCGCCACCACCGTCGGGGTCTACTAGGAGTCCGCGCCGCGGGAACCCACGGACGACACTTTCCAGGCAAGCAACCATCGGACGAGAGCGTCCAGCGAAGGAGCGGGTGTCAACGATGAGAACCGAACTGCTACGCATGAACTGGAAGGTCCTGGCCGGTCTGTTGCTGGTTCCGGCTCTCGCCGTCTTCGGCTGCGGCGGTGGCGGCGGCATGGACGCTGAGCCGGAGATGGCGGAAGAGCCGATGGAGGAAGAGGCGCCGGCGCCGAGCGGTCCGCCGCGGGTCTTCTTCGTCGCCCCGCTGGACGGCGAGGCGCTGTCGAGTGATCACGACGTCGAGATCGAGTTCGGGGCCGAGAACTATACGATTTCAGCCATTCCCGAAGGCTTCGACCCGGAGACGGACGAGCCGCGGGCCGACATGGGGCACTACCACGTCGGAATCGGCACCGGCTGTCTGCCGGTCGGGGAGATCATTCCGGAGGGGCAGAACTGGCAGCACTTCGGCGACGGGTCGAATCGGTACACGCTGCAGGTCGAGCCCGGGTCCTACGAGCTAACGGTCCAGATTGGCGACGATTTGCACCGCACGCAGGACGGTCTCTGCGAGACCATCAGCATCGAGATCGCGGACGGGATCTAGTCCGGTCCGCCGAATGACGGTTCGGGATTCTCCCGGCGGCGGGGACGACCGCCCAGCCGGACCGCACGAAGGAGTGAAGAGTGATGCAGCTCGACAGCGCGTGGATGAGATTGAGTGTGGCGGCGGTTGCGACGTTCGTGTTCCTGCTGGCCGGTGCCGCCGGTGCGGCGGCCCAGAAGGCGCGCATCTTCTTCGTGTCGCCGGCCGACGGTTCGCAGCACTCGGACGCCGTGATCAACATCCAGTTCGGGGCCGAGAACTACCCGATCTCCGCCATTCCGGAGGGTTTCGACCAGGAGACCGGCACCCCGCGCGAAGGGGTGGGGCACTACCACCTGGGATACAACACCGGCTGCCTGCCGGTGGGCGAGATCATTCCGCAGGGCGAAGGGTGGCAGCACTTCGGTGACGGCTCGAACACGACGACGCTGGAGAACGCGCCGGCCGGGACCTACGAGCTGACCGTGCAGATTGGCGACGATCAGCACCGTACGCAGGGAGGACTCTGCACGACGATCAGCATCGAGGTGACCGAGTAGGCGCCTGGCGGCTGTTGATGCAAGCGCAGGAGCGGAGAGCATCGTGATTCACTTCCCCGCGCTCCGGTGGGGTACGCCCTACCGGAGTCTCGAAATCGACAAGGTCGTCCACTTCGACACGGGCGAGCCGGTTGCCGAGGTGAGCCAGGCGAACCCCGGTATCGTGGCGCGCGATCTGCGCAAGGCGGTCCGCGCCCGGCAGGTTCTCCGGGACGTGCACCCGGCCGATCTCGTGCAGATGGTGAAGAAGGCGGCCGATCTGTTCTCCACCGCCGAGTTGCCGCTCGGCGACGGTACGCAGACGCCGGACGAGTTCGTCCGGCAGCAGTCCGCCACCACCGGGCTTCCGGAGCACATGTGCCGGATGAACATGGAGAAGCTCCGGTACGTGCTCGACCACATCGACGAGATCCTCGCCTCGCTGACACGCCACCTGGACCCCGGCATCCTCGCGCGGGGCTACGGGGAAGAGCACGGCGTGATGCGCAGCTACCAGGCGACGACGTCGGTGCTGGGGATGGTGCTGCCGTCGAACTCCCCCGGCGTGCACAGCCTGTGGCTGCCGATCATCCCGCTGCAGATCGGCCTGGTGCTCAAGCCGGGGCCGCAGGAGCCGTGGACGCCGTGGCGGATGACGCAGGCGTTCTTCGAGGCGGGCGTGCCGCGCGAGGCGGTGGCCCTCTACCCGGGCCAGGGCGAGGTGGGCGCCGCCGTGCTCAACAACTGCCCGCGCAGCCTGATCTTCGGCGGTACCGCCACGGTGGAGCAGTACGCCGGTAACCCGGCCGTCCAGGTGCACGGGCCCGGCTTCAGCAAGATCCTGCTCGGCGACGACGAGGCGGACAACTGGGAGCAGCACCTCGACCTGATGGTCGACAGCGTGCTGATCAACAGCGGCCGAAGCTGCATCAACTGCTCCGGGATCTGGACCCCGCGCCACGGTCGCGCCATCGCGGAGGCGTTGGCCGAGCGGCTCGGGCCGATCGCGCCGCTGTCGCCCGAGGCTCCGGATGCTGCCCTCGCCGCCTTCACGGTGCCGGGCCAGGCGCCCGCCATATCGGCCGACATCGACGCGGCGCTCGGGGAAGCGGGCGTGGACGAGGTGACGGCGGCGCATCACCCCGAAGGGCGTCTGGTCTCGCGCGAGCGCTGCGACTACCTGCGGCCGACGGTCGTCTACTGTCCGTCACCGGACGTCGCGATGGCGAAGAAGGAGTACATGTTTCCGTTCGTCACCGTCGTCGAATGCGAGCAGCGGAAGATGATCGGCGCAATCGGGCCCACGCTGGTGGCGACCGGCCTGACGCAGGATTCGCGGTTCGAGCAGGAGCTGCTCGACGCGCGGAACATCGATCGGCTGAACCTGGGTCCGATCCCGACGATCAAGCTCAACTGGCTGCAGCCCCACGAGGGGAACATCGTCGACTTCCTGTTCCGGCCGCGCGCGTTTCAGCGGGCCTCGTAGGGGCGCGGCCGGGGCCGAGGGACTGCCTTGCTCGAAGTCAGTCAGCTCACCAAGACGTATCCGACGGTCCGCGGGCCGCTGCCCATCCTGACCGACGTCTCGTTCTCGCTGTCGCGCGGGGACGCGGCGTCGATCATGGGCCCTTCGGGCAGCGGCAAGAGCACCCTTCTCTACATCGTCGGCGCGCTCGAGCCGCCGAGCGGCGGCAGGGTCACCCTCGACGGCACGGACCCTTTCGCGCTCGACGAACAGAAGCAGGCCGCCTTCCGCAACGCGCAGGTCGGCTTCGTCTTCCAGGACCACTTGCTGCTGCCGCAGTGCACGGTGCTGGAGAACGTGCTGGTGCCTACGCTCGTCAGCGCATCTGACGGGGCCGTCACGGACCGGGCGCGGTCGCTGCTCGAACAGGTCGGACTCCAGGATCGCCTGGACCACCGGCCGGCGGAGCTCTCGGGCGGCGAACGCCAGCGGGTCGCGTTGGCGCGGGCGCTGATTCGGAAACCGCCTCTCGTCGTCTGCGACGAGCCGACCGGAAATCTCGATCGCCGGTCGGCCGATCTCATCGCCACGCTCCTGTTCGAGCTGCACCGGCAGCAGAACAACATGCTGCTCATCGTGACGCACAACCCGGAGCTGGCCGGCCGCTGCCCGATCCGGTACCGTCTCGACAACCAGACGCTCGCGCTCGCGTCCGCCACGTAGAGGGCGCAGCGAGGAGGAGGCGTGCGCATGAGCCTGCTCGCTCTCGTCCGGCGGAACGTCGTTCACTACTGGCGCACGAATCTCGCTGTCGTCGCCGGCGTCGCGGTGGCGGTCGCCGTGCTGGCCGGCGCACTGCTGGTCGGGGCATCGGTGCGGTCGAGCCTGCGCGCCCTGGCGCTGGAGCGTCTCGGCGCCATCGACCGCGTGGTGACCAGCGCCCGCTTCGTGCCGGAGTCGTTCGCTGCCGGCGTGCCGGGCGGCGGCTCGGGCGAACGGTTCGAGAACGCCGCGCCTCTGGTGGCGGTCGAGGGCTTCGTGACGCACCAGGCGAGCGGGCGCCGGGCGTCGGGCGTGCAGGTGTACGGCGTAGACGAGCGCTTCTGGACCTTCCACGGTCTCGAACCGGAAGGGTTCGTGCTGGGGCGCAACGCCGCCTTCGTGAGCGGCGGGCTGGCCGATGAGCTGGAGGCCGCCCCGGACGATGCGCTGCTGGTTCGCGTGGAGAAGCCGTCGGCGGTGCCGCTCAGCTCGCTGCACGGCCGGCGCGACGACGTCGGCCGCACGTTGCGTCTTGGCATCGATCGCGTGCTGGATGTCTCGGAGCTGGGCGAGTTCTCGTTCCGACCGCAGCAGGGGCGGGCGCGTTCCGTGTTCATCTCGCTGGAGCGGCTGCAGGACGAGCTGGAGCAGGGCGGGCGGGTCAATACGCTGCTGCTCGGCGAGGATGACCAGGCGGGGGGCGTTGCCGGGGAGGCCACGGCAGCGGAGGACGCGGCGCGGCAGGCGGCGGCCGAGGCGGCGGTGCGTGCAGCGGCCACGCTCGACGATCTTGGCCTGCGGGTGCGGGCGATTCCAGCCCACGACACGGTCGCCGTGGAGTCGGCGGCAGGTCTGCTGACCGACGATGCGGTGACCGCGGTGGAGCAGGTTGCGGCCACGCTCGGATTGCGCGCCGAGCCGGTGCTCTCCTATCTGGCCAACCAGATCCGCAGTGGGGACCGGATCACGCCGTACTCCGTGATCACTGCGCGGGACCTGTCGGTGGTCGGCGGGGAGGCGGTACCGTCGAGCTCCGGAGAACCCGCGCCGGTCATTCTCAACCAGTGGACGGCGGAGGATCTGGAGGTCACGCCGGGCGCCCGACTGACCATCGAGTACTACCTGTGGGCCGACGAGGGGCGTCTGACGGCCCACGAGGCCGAGTTGCAGGTGGCCGGCATCGTGCCGATCGCCGGCGCCGCGGACGATCCCGATCTCACGCCCGACTATCCGGGCATCACCGAGGCCACGAACGTCATCGACTGGGACCCGCCGTTCCCGGTCGACCTCGATCTGATCCGGCCGGTCGACGAGACCTACTGGGACGATCATCGGACGACGCCCAAGGCGTTCATCCCGCTCGCGGCCGGGCAGCGGATGTGGGCGTCGCGCTGGGGCCGGGTGACGTCGGTCCGCCTGTCTGCGGCGCCGGGGGAGGACATCGCGGCGACCCGCGACCGCTTCGCCGCCGCGTTGCGCGAGGCGCTCGATCCGCTGGCCCTCGGTTTCGTCGTCTATCCGGCGCGCTCGCTGGCGTTGGAGGCATCGGCCGGGGTGACCGACTTCGGGTTGTACTTCATCTACTTCAGCTTTTTCCTCGTCGTGTCGGCGCTGCTGCTGGCCAGCCTCTTTTTTCGCCTCGGGGTCGAGCAGCGATTGCGCGAGCTGGGCCTGCTGCGGGCGACCGGCTTCCCCGCGCCCGCCATCCGCCGCGTGTTTCTGACCGAGGCGGCCATTCTGTCGGCGGTCGGCAGCGCGCTGGGCATCATCGGAGCCGTGCTCTACGCGGAGCTCATCATGCTGGGTCTGCGGACGTGGTGGGTCGACGCGGTCGGGACGACGCGGCTGGTCCTCGACGTGTCTCCCGCGATGCTCGGCGCGGGGGCGGCGGGCGGCATCCTGGCCGCGCTCGGATCGATCGGCTGGACGTTGCGCGCGCTGGCGCCGGCCTCGCCGCGCAGCCTGTTGACCGGCGCGGTGGCCGAGGTGACCGGCGTCGCGGAGGTTGCCGCGCCGGTGGAGTCGGGCGGATCGCGCGTCTGGCGCACCGGCGTGGCGCTGATCGGTGTCGGGGCCGCACTGGTCGGGGCGGCGGCGGCCGGGCTCGTGGGAGCCACGGGCGGGTTCTTCGGCGGCGGGTTGACGCTGCTCGCGGCGCTGCTCGTCCTGGCCTGGGCCTGGCTGAACCGGCGTCCGGGCGCGGACGCGGAGGAGTCGTGGTCGGTGTCGCAGGTCGGATTTCGCAACGCCGCGTACCGGCCCGGGCGCAGCGTGCTGTGCATTGCCCTGATCGCGTTCGCGGCGTTCATCATCGTGGCGGTCGACGCGTTCCGCCGGGAGGGCGGAGGCAACGTGCTCGACCGTTCTTCCGGCACCGGGGGCTATACCCTGCTCGCCGACGCGCTGCTGCCGGTGGTGCACGATCCGGCGAGTCCCGAGGGACAGGACGAGCTGTTCATCGGAGACTTGTTCGCGGAGGGCGAGGCGCTGGACGGCGTGACGCTGGCGCGTTTCCGCCTGCGTCCGGGCGAGGATGCCAGTTGCCTGAACCTGTACCAGGCGAAGGACCCGCGCGTGCTGGCGCCGTCGGCCGCGTTCCTGGCCGAGGGCCGCTTCGGCTTCGGCGCCACCGCCGCCGAGACCGCGGAGGAAGAGGCCAATCCCTGGCTGCTGCTCGACCGGGAGTTCGACGACGGCGCCATTCCCGCCATCGCCGACGCGACCTCGCTGGCCTATGCGCTGCACCTGTCAATCGGTGACGATTTCGTCCTCAACCGCGACACCGACCGGCCGACTACCCTCCGCATCGTCGGGGCGCTCTCCGACAGCATCTTCCAGCGCGAGCTGTTGATCGGTGAGCGTCATTTCGAGCGCGTGTTTCCCGACTACGACGGCTACCGTTTCTTTCTCATCGACGCGCCGCCCGACCGCACGGCGGAGGTCAGTGCGGCACTCGAGGATCGCCTGGCCGACTTCGGGTTCGACGTCGTCTCCGCCGCCGAGCGTCTGGCCGCGTTCCACCGCGTCGAGAACACCTACCTGGCGACGTTCCAGACGCTGGGGGGCCTCGGCCTCATCCTGGGCACGTTCGGGCTCGGCGCCGTGCTGCTGCGCAACGTGCTGGAGCGCCGTCGCGAGCTCGCCCTGATGCGCGCGGTCGGATACAACGCCCGTCATCTGTCGCTCATGGTGTTGGCGGAGAACGCGTTCCTGCTCTTCGCGGGGCTGGCGATCGGGGCCGGTTGCGCGGTGGTCGCCATCGCGCCGGCATGGATCGAGCGGGGCGGGGGCGTGCCGCTGCTCTCGCTGGGAGGGCTGCTGTTCGTCGTCATCGCCACCGGTCTGGCCGCGTCCCTGGCCGCCACCGTTGCCGCCGTACGATCGCCGTTGCTCGGGGCGCTTCGCGCAGAGTAGTCCAGCGGAACGCCGCGACAGCGATACGACCGCCTACAACGGTTGAGGGTGCGATGTATATTGTGGGTGAGCCTGTACAGTCCGGCGACGTGAGGCAACCCTGCGCGAGCGCCGGAGCGAGCATGCAGGACACGGAGTTGTCGAATGATCACCAGCGAGTCTCGTGATCGCGTGACCATCGTTCGGCTCGGGCACGGCAAGGTCAACGCGTTCGACATCGAGTTGATGAGAGGCTGGATCTCGGAGCTCGCGCGCCTTGAGCAGGCGGATACGCCCGCCGTGGTTCTGACCGGCACCGGCACGGTCTTTTCGGCCGGCGTCGAGTTGCGCCGACTGACGGACGGCGGCCGCGACTACGTCAAGGCGTTCCTCCCCCTTCTGGGAGACGCCTTCTTCAAGACGTTCACATTCTCGAAGCCCCTCGTCGCCGCGGTCAACGGGCACGCCATCGCCGGTGGCTGCGTCCTCGCCTGCGCATGCGACTACCGCGTCATGGCCGAAGGGACGGGGCGCATCGGGACTCCCGAGCTCTCGGTCGGGGTGCCGTTCCCGAGCATGGCGATGGAGATCCTCCGGCTCGTCGTGCCGGCGCACCGGCTGCAGGCGGTCGTCTATCGGGGACTCACCTGTACGCCGGACGAGGCACTCGCCAACGGCTTCGTCGACGAGCTGGCGGCGCCCGATGCCCTCGTCGATCGGGCCGTCGAGGTGGCCTCGCATCTCGGTTCGCTGCCCCGCGCCTCCTTCTCGCTCACCAAGCGCATCATCCGCCAGCCCAGCCGGGATCGCGTCGTGCGCTATATGCGATCGGTGGACGAAGAAGTGCAGGAGGCGTGGATGTCCGGCGCCGTGCAGGATGCGGTTCGCGCGTACGTCGAGCGCACCCTTCGATAGTAACCCCGGCAGCCCGGTGGCAAGTCTCGCTGCAATGGAGCGGCGATGCATCCCACGTGGATGGCTTGCTCCCTGGCCGAACGTTCAGGCGTATGCGCGGCGACCGGAAGTGCCGAAAGTAACATTGAACAGCGGGCGATTGCCCGTGGCCGGTGTGCGGCTGTATCGCCGTCCCAGGACTCGGCGCCGTGGCGCGCCGCAGTCCCCCGGACAGGCGTGGCGAGGCGAAAGCGGCGCGCAGGCAAGGACTTGCGGGCCAGGAGAAGAGACATGCTTCGACGGATCTTCATCATGCTGGCGTGGGGCACGATTGCCGTGGTCGTGGCGGCGGGAGCGGCGCTGCCGGCGTCCGCGCAGAC
The DNA here is from genome assembly GCA_964291605.2 of Vicinamibacterales bacterium. GTDB lineage: Bacteria > Acidobacteriota > Vicinamibacteria > Vicinamibacterales > UBA8438 > WTFV01. The sequence continues at coordinate 1,514,975 of OZ219745.1, forward strand.
GAAGCTGCTGCGTTTCCCGGACATCCACGGCGACCGGGTGGTCTTCAGCTATGCCGGCGACCTCTGGTTGGCCTCGACGGAAGGGGGGCTGGCGACCCGCCTGACCGCCCATCCCGGGCTGGAGCTGTTTCCGCGATTCTCCCCCGACGGATCGCGCATCGCCTTCACCGGGCAGTACGACGGCGACGAGCAGGTCTACGTGATCCCGGCGTCCGGCGGCGTGCCCCGGCAGCTCACGTACTATCCGGCGCGCGGCCCGCTGGCGCCACGCTGGGGTTACGACAACCAGGTCTACGACTGGTCGCCCGACGGGCGGGCGGTCCTGTTCCGATCGCTCCGTTACAGCACGGACCTGTCCGACAGCCGGCTGTTCCTGGCGTCCGCCGATGGTGGTTTGCCGGTCCCGCTGCCGATGCCCGAGTCCGGGGCGGGGGACCTGTCGCCGGACGGGACGCGTGTCGTCTACTCGCCGCTGTTCCGCGACTTCCGGACCTGGAAGCGGTACGAGGGGGGCTGGGCGCAGGAGCTCTACATCTTCGACCGCGAGACGCACGTGGTCGAGCGGGTGACGACGCACCGGCGCGCCGACCGCGACCCGATGTGGATCGGCAACGCCATCTACTTCACTTCGGACCGGGACGGCACGTTGAACCTGTACAGCTACGACCTCGGCTCGCGCGAGACGACGCAGCTCACCGACAGCGATACCTGGGACGTGCGCTGGCCGGGCGACGACGGCGCCGACCGCATCGTCTACGAGCTGAACGGCGAGCTGCAGATCTACTCGATCGGTGAGGGAACGTCGCGGGCAATCTCCATCACGGTGCCGGACGACGGCTTGGCGATGCGCCCGGCGCGGGTTTCCGCGGCGGACCTGATCGAGGACGCGGAGCTGAGCCCGAAGGGCGAGCGGGCGCTGTTCGTGGCCCGTGGCGACGTCTTCACCGCGCCCATCGAGAACGGCCCCACCCGCAACCTGACACGGAGCTCGTCGGCCCACGACAGGTGGGCGCGCTGGTCTCCGGACGGCCGCCGCATCGCCTACGTGTCGGACGCAACGGGCGAGGATGAGATCTGGCTCGTCTCCCAGGACGGATCCGGCGAGCCGGAGCAGCTCACCAGCGGCGGGCAGGCGATGCTCTACGCGCCCGAGTGGTCGTCGACCGGCGAGCACCTGGCCTACGGCGACAAGGACGGGCGGCTCCGCGTCATCGACGTGGAGACGAAGGAGGTCGTCGAGGTCGCCGACGAGGCGCGCGGCCCGCTGCGCGACTACGTCTGGTCGCCCCGCGGCGGCTACCTGGCATTCTCGATGACCGACCCCACCGAGTTCAGCTCCATCTGGGTCTGGAGCCTGGCCGACCGCACCCTGCACCGGATCACGGACGAGCTCTTCCACGAGTGGAACCCGGCCTGGGATCCGGACGGCGACTACCTCTACTACCTGTCGGACCGGCAGTTCGCCCCGCAGCTCGGCTCGTTCGAGTGGAACTACCTGGTCGACCGGGAAACCGGCATCTACGCCCTGGCGCTGCGGAAGGACGTGGAGCACCCGCTGCCGCCGGAGAGCGACGAGGTGGAGGTCACCGGGGACGACGACGCGGAAGAGAACGACGCGGCCGGCGAGGAATCGGATGCTGACGACGACGCGGCCGGCGACGACGATGACAGCGATGGGGATGGGGAGGATGCCATCGTCATCGAGTTCGACGGTTTGTCCCGGCGCGTCGTGCGGCTGCCGGTGACGTTCGACAACTACGTTGGGCTGAGCGGAGCGGACGACGGCGTGTTCTTCATCCGCGCCGGCGCGCAGTACTACGGCCGGGGCGGCGACGTGCAGCCGGCGCTGCAGCGTTTCACGTTCGAGGACCGCGAGACGACGACCATTGCCTCCGGCATCGGCGGCTATGCCGTGTCGCGGGACGGCGAGAGGGTGCTGGTGCGCACAGGGAGTGGCTGGAACGTCTACCCGGCGGGCGGCGGCGACGCCACCGCGGTGTCCACCCGCGGGCTGAGGGTCGATCGCGTGCCGGCCGAGGAATGGGCGCAGATCTTCGACGAGGTCTGGCGGCGGTTCCGGGACTTCTTCTACGTCGAGAACATGCACGGCTACGACTGGAAGGCGCTGCGCGACCGCTACCGGCCGCTGCTGGAGCACGTCGCCCATCGCTCCGACCTGAACTACGTCATCGGCGAGATGGTGGCCGAGCTCAACGTGAGCCATGCCTACATCGCCGGCGGCGACTGGGAGACCCCCGACCGGCCGCAGGTTGCCCTGCCGGGCGCCGTCTTCGAGCTGGACCCCGCGTCCGACCGCTATCGCATCGCCGAGATCTTCACCGGCCACAACGAGGAGCCGCGCTACCGGGCGCCGCTCACCGAAATCGGCGTCGACGCCGGCGTGGGCGACTACGTGCTCGCGATCGACGGCGAGGAGCTGCTCGGGGCCGACAACCCCTACCGCGTGCTGCTGCATCGCGCCGACCGGCCGGTCCGCTTGACCCTCAACGACGAGCCGACCTTCGAGGGGGCGCGCGAGGTCGCGTTCACCCCCGTTACCGAGGAGCGCAGCCTGCGCTACCTGGCCGAGGTCGAGACCAACCGCCGGAAGGTGTCGGAGATGACCGACGGCCGTGTCGGCTACCTGCACATCCCGGACATGGGCGCGCAGGGTATCCAGGAGTTCGTCAAGTGGTTCTACGGGCAGGTCCGCAAGGAGGGCCTGGTCATCGACGTGCGGGGCAACGGGGGCGGCAACGTCTCGCAGATGCTCATCGAGCGCCTCGGGCGCCGCATCCTCGGCACCACCTTCGCGCGGACCTACGACACGCCCAGCACCTATCCGGCCGTTGCGTTCCACGGGCACCTCGTCTGCATCCTCGACGAGGACTCCGCCTCGGACGGCGACATCTTCCCCTATCGCTTCCGCGAGGCCGGGCTCGGCCCGCTCATCGGCAAGCGCTCCTGGGGCGGCGTCATCGGCATCACCAGCCACGGCCCGCTGCTCGACGGCGGCTCGGTCAACGTGCCGCAGTTCGGCACCAACGGCGCCGACGGAAGCTGGGTGGTCGAGAACGTCGGCGTGGAGCCGGACATAGAGGTCGAGAACGACCCGCGCTCGGTCATCGCCGGCCGCGACCCGCAGCTCGAGCGGGCCGTCGAGGAGGTGCTGCGGATGATGCGCGAGGACCCGAAGGCGCTGCCGGAGCGCCCGGCCCCGCCGGTCAAGACGCCGTAGGGTTGGGGATTCGGCGACGCTGCCCGCGGGGACGGGGACGCCATGGGGCTGACGCGAATCGAGCTGGAGAACTTCACGGCATTCAGGAGCCTGCAGCTCGACCTGTGTCCGGGCGTCAACGTCCTCGTCGGCGCGAACGGCACCGGCAAGACCCACCTGATGAAGGTGTGCTACGCGGCGTGCGACGCGTCCGGGAGACACATCCATGCCTTCGTCCAAAAGCTGGTCGCAATCTTCCTGCCGTCAGCCCGGAACCTGGGGCGTCTCGTCAGACGTCAGCAGGGTGCAGGAGGAAGAGCATCGATACACTTGGCGCGCGGGGCTCGCAAGTTGGACGCGTCATTCGTGAGTCACCTCGATCCAAGTGAAGCGTTGGAGTTTTCCACGCCGCCAGCCTTGGAAGGAGCATGGGCCCGCGACAGGATTGAGAGTGTCTACATTCCGGTCAAGGAGATGCTCTCCAACGCGCCGGGCTTCCGATCGCTCTACGCGAAGCGGGAAGTTCACTTCGAGGAGGTCTACAGGGACATTCTGGATCGAGCGTACCTGCCGGCGCTGCGTGGGCCAGTGGGCGGTTTCCGTGGAGAGATCCTGACGAAGTTGCGGGAGACCATCGGCGGCGAAGTCGCCGTGAAGAACGAAGAGTTCTTCCTTCGCAGCGAACACGGGGACCTGGAGTTTTCCCTGCTCGCCGAGGGAGTCCGCAAGCTGGCGCTACTGTGGCTCTTGGTCCGGAACGGCACGTTGGAGTCCGGTTCCATACTGCTCTGGGATGAACCCGAGACCAACCTGAACCCTAAGCTGTTCGGCGTCGTGATCGACGTGCTTCTGAAGTTGCAGCGCGCCGGCGTGCAGGTCTTCCTGGCGACCCATGACTACGTCATCCTCAAGGAGCTCGACCTTCAGGCGACGTCCGCCGACAAGATTGCCTACCACGCTTTCTTTCAGCAAGCAGAAACGGGCGAGATCGGATGCGACACGACGTACGGCTACAGAGACGTACACCCCAACGCGATTGCGGACACGTTCACTGATCTCTACGACAGGGAGATTGAGCGCAGCCTGGGCGGTACGCGAGAATGACGTTCACCGAAGGAGATCTGCGGATCGAATTCACCGGTGCCATGGACGGCCGCAAGTTCGACGGTCCGGACCATCGACTGAGTCACTGCATGAAGGCCGTGGACTTCGTTGTCGAGCTGCCTGATCACTATGTTTACGTCGAGTTGAAGGATCCCCAGAACCCTCAGGTGACTCCGCAAGACCGTGCCGCGTTCACGGGCAAGCTGCGGAGTGGCAAACTGGAAAGAAATCTCAGGTACAAGTATCGGGACTCTTTCCTGTATGAATGGGCGTCGGGACGCGCCGACAAGCCTGTCGACTACCTCGTCCTGATTGCCTTGGACACGTTGGACGATGCGCAGTTGTTGACGACGACCAGGTCCCTGATGCGAAGTTTGCCGCAACGTGGGCCGGATGCCCGGCCATGGCAGCGTGAGATTGTCCGTGGGTGCGCCGTCTTCAACCTGGAATCGTGGAACCGGAGTCTGCCGCACTATCCCGCCACTCGCGTCGGTGCCGCTACTCCGAACGCCAGGACGACGCCATGAATGGCAGACGGGCCGCATCGGCGTCCACGCAGCGCGGCGGCTTCGACACCAGCGTCCGCGACAAGGCGATACGAGATCGGCGATGCCGGCTGGCTGCCGAGCAGGCCCGGTTGTTGAAGGGCGTCCAACAGGTTCTGCTAGAACTCCGAGAGCCGCTCGGGGTTCGCAGTGCCTACATCGTGGGCTCGGTGCTGTCGCCGGGGCGCTGGACGGAATCCTCCGATGTCGATGTAGCGGTGGGAGGCTGCTCGCACGCCGTGCTCGATGTCATGAAGGAACTGGAGGACGCGACCGGTAAGACCGTTGACGTCATCGACCTCGATCGGCATCCTGCCCCCGAGTCCTTCATCCGTTGCGGAGTCAGGGTGTATGGATGAGGGAGCCTTCTCGGTTCTCGATGCGGAGTTGCGGGCGCGCTGTGGGGAAATCGACCGCATCGTCAATCGCATCGAGGAACGGCGGCGGACGTTCGACCGGCACGCCGCTGCGGAGGTCGACAGCTTGGCGTACCAACTCCACAACCTCTACAGCGCCTTCGAACAGTTGTTCGACGAGGTCGCACGGTTCTTCGAGAACCGAATCGATGAAGCCAGGTACCACGCGGACTTGATCAGGCGCATGCGGCTCGAGATCCGTGGCATCCGGCCGGCGTTGCTATGCGAAGCGACGGCGTCGGATCTGGACGAGTTGAGGCGATTTCGCCATCTCTTTCGTCACGCGTACGCCATGGATCTGGATCCGACCATGGTGGCGAAACTGGCGGCCAAGGTGCCTGGCATCCGCAGCGCGTTCGATCAGGACTTCGAGCACTTTCTGACGCGATTACGTCCGGACTAGCGAGGCGCTACGGTGCTTCGGTCAAGTACTTGTTCGATTTCGGCGTCCTCAAACGTCGTGATTCCGTGCGCCCTGTTCTTCCAGAAGTAGTTGACGTGTTTCTTGCCCTCCGGGGTAGTCCATCCGACTGCAATGTGCTGTGCTGAAGCATAGCGGCCGTCTTCGATTGTCGGATCCGTAGCGGTCGCAAGCAGAAGGTCCAAGTCAAGCGTCGAACCATCCTGAGTACCCGGCCACGCGACGTTCAGGAATCCAGAGTGCCTGTCGACGGCGGGCTTCTCATTGGCGGCATGCGCCAACTGTCCATATCCACAATTGCCTTCCTCGGCTATGAGAGCTCTCCAGTTCTTCATCAGCGCCTCCGGTACCAAGCGATCGGGATTCCTCACGAGACCGACGCAGCCCCAGCCGGCCGAGACACGCTCGGTCGACTCTGACTTTTCCTCCGCCGCCCATAGGTGCTTGGCCTCGTGAACCAGCTCCTCGGGTGTCCCTACGGACTGTTTGCAGGGAACGACAATCCCACACCCGAATTGCTCTTCACCAAGACTCCCGGAGAAGACCATCGTGTACGAACGACCACGGCTGCCCGATTGCCGTCCATACCGAATCGGCGAGCGGACATGCTTGCTCGCGTCCAGATCGAGTCGTTCACGCCATTTCGTCCGGATGTCGGAGTCGTCCCAATACAGTGAACCGATGATCAAGACTCCGACTGAGATCGTGTGGTTGTGCATGACTTCCCTTCCGAGGCTATGGGTGTTCCGCGACGTCGTGGAACAAGCCGGGGTAGACGAACGCGCCGCGGATCGCATCGCAGTCCATCTCGCTGACGCCAGCGCTCTGCATGGTCGAGCGCCACGTCACACCCACGGTGTCGACAATCCTCTGGAAGATGACCGCGGCTTCGTCGTTCCGCAACAGGAACCGGCCGCAGCCGGTCAGCAGGTTGGCCCGGTTGGCGTACCTGCCGAATCGACCACAACGCATCGCGAGGTCTCGGTGGTCCTGTGCGATGACCGGGGACGGCGTCAGGTCGAACGCGGGGCTGAGACGCCACGAGCGGTCCGGGGTGATGATCGCGTGGTTGCGCGGGTGATCGTCGAGATTGGAGGTCGCTGCGTTGAAGCACATCCGGCCGAAGAGCTCTCGGAGGTCGGTTCGGGGGTCTGTGCTGGCGCGACGGATCTCGTCGGCGAGGAGCAGATAGGACCAGTTGTCGCGGTCGACGGCGCTGTCGCCGACCTGCAGCAGGGTCAGGGCGCTGACCATGCGATGGCGGCGGTAGCCGGTGTCGGTGCGCTCGCGGTCGAAGCGGCGCACGAGCAGCACGTCGCGGTCCGCGACGGTCTCCATGCGGCTGTCGGCTACTTGCAGGCCGCAGGCCCGCGCCAGCGCAAGCGTGCCGTGCTCTACCCGCGGGTGATTCCAGCGGTCGTTCCGGCTGCCGAACTTGGCGATCCAGAGCCCGTCGGCGTCCTGCACGACCGCCTTCGGACGGGCGCCGCCGAGAGACGTGCCGGGCCACAGGAGTTCTGCGACCTGTGCACCGGCCGCGCCGGCACGCTCCGGCGTCCCGGTGATCACGGCGTCTGCCGCACGCTGCAGCCTGTCGAGCTCCAGCGCACCGGCGAACCGGGGCATGGAAGCGGCCGGCTCGACCGTGGGGCCGAAGCCGAGCGCACCGGCGCGATCGTCGGGTCCCCGCAGCAGGTAATCGAATTCCTCCAACTGCGTCGCGCCGACGTGCCGCTCGATCACCCGCCGACCCCAGGAGTCGGGCATCGCGTCGCGAATGGCGCCGAAAAAGCCTCGCCGGCGCGCCGTTTCGTAGACGTGGTCGGCGAGACGCAGCTCGACCGGGTCGAGCTCCACGGCGTCGGCGAGCTCCCGGTAACGCCGCCCGTACACGAATGCGCCCACCGGATCGCCGGTCGGTCCCGTGGAAACACGGAAGCGCCCTGCGGTAACGAACTCGGTGGCGCCGGGCAGGACGATGTGCACGAAGCACTCCCGATCAGAACTCATCACTGAGTCTCCGGGCGCGCCGGGCCACCTTCGGGCTCCGGGCCCGTTCGAGCGCCTTGCCTTCCTCGTCACGGTCGGGATCGGCCACTTCCCGCATGTGCGACAAGAGGCCCAGGGCCCAGAGCACGCCCAGATGAGCGGCGATGCCGACGGTCGGCTTGCCGTTCTCGATGTCTGCAAGCACGAAGCGCGAAACGCCGACGCGCTCGGCGAGCACCGCCTGCGGCAGCTTGCGGCGGAGGCGGGCGGTACGGAGGCTGCGGCCGAGCCTCTCCAGTGCCTCCGTAACGGCGGCGGGCGGCGCTTCCGCGATTCTGGACCGCCTTGTCATGTTATCTAAAAGCAACTGTTAAACAGTTCTTGTTGGCTTTATGCTACACAAATGGTGCCTCCGATGGAGGAGGGCAACTTGCGGCCAGCGGAACGATCTCGTCCCGTGGCGCGTATACGGGCGATATCCACGCCACGTCGAGCCGCCCTGCGCAAGGGCTGGCCGGGCCGGCGATCGGATCGACGTGAGCGAGCTTCGACACGGGGTCGCAGCTCGACACGGACCGGGCACGCGCGCCGATCGACGAAGGCACGCTCCCGGAGCCATGAGCGGCGGCGCGCGCGTCGAACCCGCTAGAGTAGAGGAACCATGTCGCTCTCCCAGCTTCGCCTCTTGTTCCGCCGCGTGCGGGCGAAACCGGGGTTCACGCTCCTCTCGCTGCTGACGCTGGCGGTGGGTGTGGGCGCCAACGTAGCCATCTTCGCGATCGTCAACGCGGTGCTGCTGCGCCCGCTGCCGATCCCGGACTCCGAGTGGCTCGTGATTCTCCGCCACGCCGCGCCGGGCCTCGCGCAGCTCGACGAGCTGCCGGTGTCGGACGCGCTCCACTTCCTGTACGCGGACGAGAGCAGGACGCTGGAGGGCGTGGCGGCGTACCGGGATGAGCAAGTCAGCTTTACGGGTCCGGAGAATCCCCAACGCGTGGAGGCGTCGAACGTCACCGCGTCCTTCTTCGAGGTCCTGCGGACGCCGCCTCGTCTCGGCCGTTCGTTCACCGCCGAGGAAGACCGGCCTGGCGCGGCGCCGGTGATCGTGCTGAGCGATGGCCTGTGGCGCAGCCGGTTCGGCGCCGAGCCGGCGGTGGTGGGGCGGGTCGTCGAAATCGACGGAGAGAGCGTGGAGGTGGTCGGGGTCATGCCGCCGGGATTCTCCTTCTCGCAGCAGGAGATCGACCTGTGGCGGCCGCTCCGGCTCGACCGGGAGAACGTGCAGCTCGGGGCCTTCGGCATCAGCGGCGTAGCACGCATCGCCGACGGCTCCACACTGGGACAGGTGCGGGCCGAGCTGGAGGCGATGATCTCGAACCTGGTCGAGATCTTTCCCGACGAGGGCGCCGCGCCGATTCTGGCGAACGCCGGATTCCGGCCGCTGGTCGACCCGGCCCGCGAGGTGGTGGTCGGCGACATCGAGGCGACGCTGTGGATCCTGCTCGGCGCCGTCGGGTTCCTGCTGCTCATTGTGTGCGCCAACGTGGCCAACCTGTTTCTGGTGCGGTCCGAGGCGCGGCACGGAGAAGTGGCGATTCGCGCCGCCCTGGGAGAGAGCCGCGGGCGGCTGGCCGGGTCGGTCCTCTTCGAAAGCCTCGGATTCGGGGTGGCGGGCGGCCTTCTGGCGTTGCCGCTGGCGCTGCTGGCGGTACGGCTCCTGGTCCGCTTCGGCCCGCGCGAGCTGCCACGGCTGGACGAGATCTCCATCGACGCGGCGGTGCTGCTGTTCGGACTGGCCGTGTCGGTGGTGGCGGGGCTGCTGTTCGGACTCCTGCCGGCCCTGCGGGCAGGCGCGGTGGCGGCGGCCGGCCACATGACGGCAGGCGCGCGCGGCGCCACGGTCGGCCGCGAGCGTCAGCTTGCACGCCGTGGACTCGTGGTGGTCCAGGTTGCCCTGGCGCTGACCCTGCTCGTCGGCTCCGGGCTGGCGGTGCGCTCGTTCCAGAGGCTGGCGGCGGTCGATCCGGGCTTCGATCCGGTCGACGTCCTCGCCTTCGGACTGTCCCTTCCGGAGCGCGACTACGAGTCGCCCGAAGCGCGGCTCAACTTCCACCGGCAGATTGTCGACAGTCTGCGCGCTCTGCCCGGCGCGGTCGATGCCGCTGCCGCGTCGACGGTGCCCCTGAGCGGGGAGGTGTCCGGTTCGGGGCACACGATCGAGGGCCGGCCGCTGGCCGACGGCGAGGTGCCGCCGGTGTTCATGGTCAAGCGCGTGGCGCCCGGCTACTTCGACGCGCTCCGTATCGGGCTGGTCGAAGGCCGCGTGTTCGACCGCCTGGACGGTGAGCGGGAGGCTCCGGTCGCCATCGTGTCGCGGTCGCTGGCGCGCACGCACTGGCCCGGGGAAAGCGCGCTCGGGAGGGGCATTCGGCTCGGCGGTCCGCCCGACGAGGAAGGCGAGCAATGGTCCCGTGTCGTCGGCGTGGTGGACGACGTGCACGAGATCAACCTGCACGAAGACCCGCCGCAGATGGCGTACTACCCGCTCCCGGGGATCACAGGCGGCGAAGCCACGCCGGCCGTCATGCGCTTCCTGATGCGCGGGGCGAACGCGGCGGGGCTGTCGGGCGCGGTGCGGGAGGCGGTGCGCGGGCTCGACCCCACGCTGCCGATCGCCGAGATCGAGACGCTGGAGACGCTGGTCGGGCGGGCTCGCGGTACGCGGGCGTTCGTCATGGCCCTGCTCGCGGTCTCCGCGGGTCTCGCGCTTCTGCTCGGCTCGGTCGGCCTCTACGGGGTGGTCTCCTACATGGTCGCGCAGCGCCGTCGCGAGATCGCGGTCCGCATGGCGGTCGGGGCGCAGGTGACCGACGTGCGCCGGCTGGTGCTGACCGAAGCGGGCGCCCTCGCGTTGCTCGGCGCCTTGCTCGGGATTGGCGCGGCCGTCGTGCTGACACGGCGGCTGCAGGCGCTGCTGTTCGAGACCAGTCCCCTCGATCCGGTGGTCTTCGCCGCCGTGTCGACGCTTCTGATCGGGGTCTGCCTGCTCGCGAGCTGGCTGCCGGCGCGGCGCGCGGCGCGCATCGATCCCTGCACGGCGTTGCGCGCGGAGTAGGATCCGCAAGCCATGCCGGCTCCCGTAGCCCCCAGGCGTCCGCACCGCCACGAGAAGCATGGCGACGTCCGCGTCGACGACTACCACTGGCTCCGAGAGCGCGCCAACCCCGAGGTCCGGGAATACCTCGAAGCCGAGAACGCCTACGTCCGGGAAGTGATGGCGGACGCGGCCGGACTCGAGGAACGCCTGTTCGAGGAGATCAGGGGGCGCATCAAGCAGACCGACATGTCGGTGCCGTACCGCGAGCGCGGGTATCGGTACTACCGCCGCTACGAGGAGGGGCAGGAGTACGAGATTCACTGCCGCCGGCGGACCGACGGCAGACAGGAACCGGAGGGCGGCTCGGCGGCCGCCGAGCAGGTGATTCTCGACGTCAACCAGGTGGCGGCCGGCCACGAGTTCTGCCAGGTGGCGTCGCGCCCGGTCAGCCCCGACGGAGACCTGCTCGCCTACGCCGTGGATATCGTCGGGCGGCGGCAGTACACCGTCCGCGTGCGCGTTCTCGCCACGGGAGAGGAGTTGCCGGACGCCATCGTCGACGTCACCTCCAACATCGCCTGGGCGGCCGACAGCAAGGCGTTCTTCTACGCGCGGCACGATCCGACCACGCTGCGTCCGTATCGGATCCTGCGGCATCGGCTGGGCGACGACCCGGCCAACGATCGGCTCGTCTACGAAGAGGTGGACGACACGTTCTCCTGCGGCGTGTGGTTGAGTCGGTCCAGGCAGTTCATCCTGATCGGGTCGTACCAGACGCTGACGACCGAGTTCCGGTATCTCGACGCGGCCGACCCGGAGGCGGAGGTCAAGACCTTCCTGCCGCGTCAGCGGGGTCACGAGTACGACATCGACCACTACCGCGGGCGGTTCACCATCCGGACGAACGTCGGCGCGCGCAACTTCCGGTTGATGGAGGCCGAGGGCGACCCCCCGCCGCCGGGGGCCTGGCGCGAGTTGATCCCGCATCGGGACGACGTGCTGATCACCGGCTTCGAGCTGTTCCGCGAGCATCTGGTGGTCGCCGAACGGCATGCGGGGCTGAGCCGGCTCCGTGTGCAACGGTGGGATGGCGCCGAGCACCACGTCGCGTTCGACGAACCGGCCCACGCGGTCTCCATCGGTACAAACCGCGAGCCCGAGACGACCACCCTCCGTTTCCACTACGCATCGCTGACCACCCCGCCCTCGGTCTACGACTACGACATGGAGACGCAGTCCCGCACGCTGCTCAAGCGGGAGGAGGTGCTGGGGGACTTCGACCCGGCGCGCTACGACACCGAGCGTCTGTTCGCCACCGCGCCCGACGGCGAGCGCGTGCCCATCTCACTCGTCCGCCGCAAGCGCGCCGCGGCGAGCGGCGGTAGTCCGGATCCACCCGCTGCGGCCGCCGTTGCGGCGGCAAGCGCCGAATCCGCCGGTCCCGCGCCGCTGCTGCTCTACGGCTACGGCGCCTACGGCATCAGCATGGAGCCGACGTTTCACTCCTCGCGCCTGAGCCTGCTCGACCGCGGCTTCACCTACGCCATCGCCCACGTCCGCGGCGGGGAGGAGCTCGGCCGCCGCTGGTACGACGACGGCAAGCTGCGGAAGAAGAAGAACACCTTCACCGACTTCATCGCATGCGCCGAGCACCTGGTCGCAGGGGGTTACGCGGTTTCCGAGCGGCTGTTCGCCATGGGCGGCAGCGCCGGCGGCCTGCTGATGGGCGCGGTGATCAACATGCGTCCCGACCTCTTCCATGGCGTGGTCGCGCAGGTGCCGTTCGTCGACATCGTGACCACGATGCTCGACGAATCGATCCCCCTGACGACCGGCGAGTACGACGAGTGGGGGAACCCGAACGACCCGGAGGACTACGCCTGCATCCGGTCGTACTCGCCCTACGACAACATGGAGCCGGTCGTCTGGCCGCACCTGCTGGTCATGACCGGCCTGCACGACTCGCAGGTGCAGTACTGGGAGCCGGCGAAGTGGGTGGCCCGGCGCCGTGTCCTGCAGCCGGAGGCGGCCCGGCGCCTGCTGCTGAAGACCAACCTGGACGCCGGGCACGGCGGCGCGTCCGGGCGCTTCCGGCAGTACCGGGAGATCGCCCTGCAGTACGCGTTCCTGCTGGACCTGGCGGGTCGGTCCGACCGTGAACCGGCCGCATCGTGAGGGGAGTGAGAGCATGCAGACAGGGCGCAGAGCGTTCGTTGGGGCGTTGGGTGCCGCCGCGGCGGCGGGCGCGCTGCCCGTGGCGGGGGACGGGCGCACGGCCGCGGGAGCACCTTCCCCGGGCGAGGGGCACGCGCCGGCGGGGAGCGTCTCCGGCCAGGCGGATGGGGTCGAAGGCATCGAGGCCTTCGCGTTCGACGCCTACGGGACGTTGTTCGACGTCTTCTCGGTGACGGCGCTGTGCGACGAGCTGTTCCCGGGCAACGGTGACACCCTGGCGCAGCGCTGGCGGGCCAAGCAGCTCCAGTACAGCCTGTTGCGCAGCCTCATGGGCCGGCACCGCGACTTCTGGCTGGTCACCGAGGACGCGCTGGTGTACGCGGCCCGCAGCCTGGAGCTCGATCTGACCGACGCGCGTCGCACGCGGCTGATGGACGCGTACCTCACGCTGGAGGCGTTTCCCGATGTGCGTCCGGGCCTGGAGGCACTCAGGGCGCGGGGAGTGCGGCTGGCGATTCTCTCGAACGGCGAGCCGCGGATGCTGGAAGCGGCGGCCCGCAGCGCCGGTATCGACACCTTGCTGGACACGATCATCAGCGTCGAGGAGGTCAAGATCTTCAAGGTGAGCCCCCGCGTCTACAACCTGGGGCCCGAACGGCTCGGAGTCGGCCGCTCCGCGCTGGGCTTCGTTTCCTCCAATGCCTGGGACATCGCCGGGGCCGCCTCGGCCGGCCTGACCACCTTCTGGATCCAGCGCAGCGCCGCCGAGCCGCCCGACGAGCTCGGGTTCACCGCGCATCGGGTCGTGGCGGCGATTACGGATCTGCCCGGCCTGCTGGGGAACGCCGGCTGAATCACGCAGACCGACATCAAGGTCGTGGGTGTCGCGGGACCGAGCGAGGCGGACCGGCGGAAGCCGCTGGCCTCAGCGGGCGGCGGCCTGCGTGTCCTCGACGCGAGCGCCGCGCAGCACGTTCACGACGGCGTAGTTCCCCTCGTGGCAGGAGTACTCGAAGAGCGGTCCCGGGGTCACGCCCCGCCGCGCCTGGTCCGTCGACAGCGTGAAGCGGACGGTCCACGGCTGCGAGAAGCGAACCGGGTCGGTGATCGTCGCTTCGTACTCGGCCGTTTCCGCATCGACGCGCGTGAACCGCTCGACCACGTGCAGGGTCGCGGCGGGCGCGCGCCAGATGTGGCGGAACCGGTCCTGCGACCGGTCGGGGAAGTAGCGGCTTTCCACCACCAACGTAGTCCCTTCCCAGCGGCCGCGCCGCTCGCCGTTCCACTGGGTGATGCCGGTCCACGGACGGCCGTCGAGGGGGATGATCCGGCGCTGATGGTACATCTCGTGCAGGATGACGACGTAGGTCGGCGTCTGGAAGATCTGGTGGTTCGGGTTGTCGCCGAACCAGATTTGCGGAAACCCGTCACCGAAGCACCGCTCACCGGTATCGAGGTCGAGATGCGAATCCCAGGGGCCGGTCCCGTACGGCCGTTCGTGGTCGCGTGCCCTGGGCAGATAGGGGATTCGGCCGCTCGGCGGATCGACGATCAGCGACGTGCGCCCACTCGGCTGCCAAGTGGTGCCTTCGTCGAGCCAGAAGGCGTCGTAGCCGAGGCTGCCGTCGGGTCGGTAGTCGACATCGCCGCCCGCCGGCGCCCGCTCTGCGGGTCGCTTCAGCAGGCGTTCCTCCAGCTCGAGCGCCGCGATCTCGAGCGCCGCGACTTCGTCCTCGCTCAGGAACTCCCGCCCCTGGTATGCGGACGGCCGTTCGAGCGGCGTCAGGGTCGAGCCGACCCAGATTCCCTGCAAGTCGGGGTCGCCCCAGGGAGTCCTCGGCACCTCCTGGGCCGAGCCGGCGGCGCCGAGCGCCACGGCCAGCGCGGTGGCCGCGCACAAGGACAGGCTGCATCCACCTCTCATGCGTACAGCATATCCCGCACGTAAGCCGTTCTCGCAAGACAGCCGGCGCTCGGCGGAGGAGGGCCGGGGTATCCTGAACGGATGGATATCCGGAAGAGCGGAGAGTGGCTTGCGGGGGCGTTGCTGCTGGCGGCGGTCGCCGGCGCGGGATGCACGAACGGTGGGGCGACGGGTACCGGCGAAGCCGCCGGCGCCGCGAGTGTCCCGGCGGCAGCGTCTGAAGACGAGATCGAGATGACGCGGATCGAAGTCGGAGACTTCACGTTCGACGTCCGGACGGCGGGTCCGGAGGACGCCGAGCCGGTGATCCTGCTGCACGGGTTTCCGCAGACCTCCTACGAGTGGCGACACCAGATCCGCGCGCTCGCCGCGGCCGGGTTCCGCGTGGTGGCGCCGGATCAGCGCGGCTACTCGTTTGGCGCCCGCCCGCCGGACATCGCCGACTACGCGTTGCCGCTTCTCGTGCGGGACGTTGTCGGCCTCGCCGACGCCGTCGGCGCCGAGCGCTTTCACATCGTGGGCCACGACTGGGGGGCGGTGGTGGCCTGGACCGTCGCCGTGGCCGCGCGGGATCGTGTCATCACCGCCAATCCGGTGTCGGTTCCGCATCCCGACGCGTTCGCGCGGGTCTTGAACGATCCGGAGTCGTGCCAGCCGGAGGCGTCGTCCTACTTCGACGTGTTCGTCCAGCCGGACTCCGAGGATGCCTTCCTCGCCAACGACAACGCATTGCTGCGCGGCATCTACGACGGCATCGAAGGCGAGGCGGTAAGCGAGTACGTGCGGGTCCTGGGGTCGAAGCCGGCCCTCGGCGCCGCCCTCAACTGGTACCGCGCCAACATCGGCGACCGGAATCTGCAGGGACCGGCTCTCGGCCCCGTGGAGGTGCCGACGATGTTCACGTGGAGCGACGGCGACACGGCCCTCTGCATCGACGGCGCGCTGCTCACCGAGGAGTACGTCAGCGGCCCGTACCGCTTCGAGGTGCTGGAGGGGGTGAGTCACTGGATTCCCGATCTGGCGGCCGAGGCGATGTCCACTCTTCTGTTGGAGCACTTGAGCCGATACACAGATCGTTGAGGCGTCCCGGTTCCGCCTGATGATCGGCGGTCGGCCCGACGCGGGTGGCCATGGCTGTTGGAAACGCTTCGTCCCCGGTCTCGAACGCGGATCGCTCGTGGCGGGGGTGGCGCGTCCGCCTCGCGTTGGCGTGTGCGGCCGCTCCGCTGGTCGTCGCGCTCTCCGCGGAGCCCGGCAGCACGGTGGAGCGGCTGCTGACGGGGCGGATGGGTTTCTCGGCCGACGCCGTGCGGGAGCTCGAGCGCGGCTCGGCCGTCACCCGCAGCCTCCGCACGCGCGTCCGGCAGGAAGTGGCCCACGTCGCGGCGGTGTACCTGGATGCGCCGCCGGACGAGTTCGTCGCGCGGTTCCGCGACATCGAGGAGTTCGAGCGGGGTCCCGGCATCCCGCAGATCGGCCGGTTCTCGGCCCCGCCGCGCATCGACGACCTGCAGCTGCTGACCTTGGCGCCGGAAGACGTGGAGGAGCTGTCGAAGTGCCGACCCGGCGATTGCGAGGTGAAGCTCTCCGTAGACGCCATGGCCCGCTTTCGCAGCGAGGTGGACTGGTCGTCCGAGGATGCCCCCCGACAGGCCGACGCGGTCGCGCGCGCGATGGTCCTCGACCTGCTGCGCGCTTACCAGGCACACGGCAACGCGGCCCTGGGGTCCTATGTCGACGGCAAGCGGCCGCTGGCGGTGGCGGAACACTTCCGCTCGCTACTGGCCAGCCGCGATCCGCTGCCGGTGCCGGTCCCCGCGCTGCTCGCCTACCTGGACGACTATCCGCAAGGCTTGCCGGACGGCGCCGAAGATTTCTTCTACTGGACGATGGTCGACTTCGGCATGAAGCCGACCATCCGCCTGAACCACGTGACGATCCGTCCGCTGCCCGATCGGTTGTCGACCGGCGTCGCCTATGCGATTGCCACCAAGCAGCTCTACGCGAGCCACTACTTCCACACGACGCTGGAGCTGCGCTTTCTGCTCGACCGCACCGACCACGAAGGACGGGAAGGCTCTGCGCTGATCTCCATCACGCGCTCCCGCAACGACGGGATGACCGGGTTCCGTGGGCTGTTCCTGCGGCCGATTATCCGGCGCCGCTCGCGCGACGCCGTGCGCGGCTACCTGGAGCACGTCAAGCGGCAGGTCGAGCGGCCGGCCAGTCCTTCGGCGACGGAAGAGTTTCGGCCGGGTGCCGGTTCCGAATAGGCGCCTACGTACGGCCGAAGACTATCTTCTCCTTTTGCAGCAGCCAGGACGTGAGGGTGAGGAAGAGGACTGCCTGCACCGTGGTGGCGACCGCGGAGGTCACGACGCTCAAGGCCGCGACCGGCTCGCCGCCCATCACGTCGACCAGCAACAGGTGGTGCGACAGGGCGGGAATCAGCATCATCCAGCCGGTGGCTTGCAGCGGGTAGAACTGCAGGACGGTGCTGGGGATGATCGGCACGAATATCAGCAGGCTGACGTAGGTCTGCGCCTCCTTGAAGCTGCGGGCGAAGGTCGCCACGAACATCTGCAGCGCGGATGCAAGCAGCACCAGCGGGGCGACGGCGACGGACATCAGCAGAAGCTGGCGCCCGCCCAGGCTGAGCTGCACGCCCAGGTCCTCCAGCGGCACCAGGCGCATCATCAACAGGAACATCACCAGCGTCAGGACAGTGGCGACGAGCCCGAACAGGCAGGTCGCGATCCATTTGCCGGTGGTCAGGGCCGTGCGCGACACGGGATTGACGAGCAGCGGCTCCAGCGACTGGCGTTCCCGCTCGCCGGCGGTGGTGTCGATGGCCACGTTCATGCCGCCGACGAACGCGACCATGATCAGGAACAGGGGCAGCATGGCGAAGAACCGCGCGGCCGACTGCGCCGGGGTCGCCAGGTCGAGGTCGTCGACGCGCACCGCCTGGACGACCTCGGGACTGACGCCGCGGGCCATCAGCCGCAACACCGCCACCTGGCTGCCGTAGGTGCGCAGCAGGGTGCGGATGCGGCCGATTGTTCTGCGCGACGCGGTCTGGGAGCTGTCGTGGACGATGCGCACCACGGCCGGCCGCACCGACCGGAACTGCTCACCGTACTCCTCGTCGACGATCAGCACGAGGTCGACGTCGCCGTCGCGCACCGCGGCCTCGGGGTCGGCGGGCGGATCCTGGACGACGACACCCCGTTCCTCGAGCCAGGCGATCAGGTTGGGGGCGTGTTCCCGGCCCGCGACCGGCGCTTCCACCGGCCGGTCGTCGCTCAACGTGCGGGCGAGCGTGCCGAACATGACGGCGATCATCAGCGGCATGAGCAGCGGGTAGAGCAACGCCGACATCAACGAGCGCCGGTCGCGCAGGGCATCGGTGAGCTCCTTGCGCCCGACCGCCCGCACCTGGCCGCCGAAGCCGAGTTGCCGCGCGTTCATTGCAACCCCTCGTCGCTGCCGATGATCCGCACGAACGCTTCCTCGAGGTCCTCCTCGCCGGCCCGCTGGCACAGCTCGGCCGGCGTGCCGTGCGCGACGGCCCGCCCGCGCGCGACGATGACGATGTCGTCACACAGCGCCGACACCTCCTGCATCACGTGGCTGGAAAAGAGCACGCACTTGCCCTCGTCCTTCAACTGTCGGATCAGGGTGCGCATCGCGCGCGTGCTCATGACGTCGAGGCCGCTCGTCGGCTCGTCCAGCAGCAGGTTGGGCGGGTCGTGCACGAGCGCGCGTCCCACCGCCACCTTCATCCGCTCGCCCGTGGAGAAGCCCTCCACGCGGCGGTCGATGATCTCGCGCATGTCCAGCAGATCCACCAGCCGGTCGATGGACGAGGCGATCGTCGCGCCATCGAGGGCGTGCAGCTCGCCGACATAGTGCAGATGCTCGCGGGCCGTAAGGCGGACGTAGAGCCCGTGGGCGTCGGGGAGGACGCCGATGAGCCGCTGCACCGCGAGCGGGTCGGCGACGGCGTCGATGCCGTCGATCGCGACAGCGCCCGCGTCGGGGCGCAACAGGCCGTAGAGGGCGCGCAGCGTCGTGGTCTTGCCGGCGCCGTTGGGGCCGAGCAGCCCGGTGATGCGGCCGTCTCCCGCCGTGAAGCTCACGCCGTCCACCGCCACGACGTCGCCGAAGCGGCGCTCGAGGCCGCGCACCTCGATCATGGATTCGTCCCCGCCGCGGAGAGCAGGAACGGCGGACGCCGGATCCGCTCCAGGCAGCTCACGTCGAGGTCCGCGTGGCTGCCCGTCTCGATGAACTCGGCGACGACGTCGTCCGCGCAGCCCCTGGCAATGACCCCGTGGCCGGCTCCCGGCGCGATGACGTGACGCGCGTTGCTCAGCCCGGCCAGCACCTCCTCGCCCCAGCGCGGCGGCGTCACCGGATCGAGCTCTCCCGACAGCAGCAGGGCGGGAGCGTCCGAGCGGACCGGCTCGAAGTAGGCGGCCGGCAGGGCGGCGGCCGGCCAGATGGTGCAGGCGCTGGCGGTCACCTCGATCAGCAGCCGTCCGAGGATGCCATCCGCGGCCACGCGATCGGCGTCTCCGTCGGCGAGCTGCGACACGTCTTCGGCACAGATGACCGAGAAGAACATGCCCAGGTTGAGAACCTCGCCTGAGTCCAGCAGCGGAGCGATCTGGGCCAGGTACGGCGCGAAGTCGCCCTCCGCGGCCTGGGCGATGGTCCACGGCATGAGGCTCGCCAAGGTCGGGCTGTAAAGCACCCCGCGCAGCCCGCCGGCGAAGCTCGCCCCGGTCAGCGTCCACTTCAACGGCTCGCCGGTCCGCGGGTGTGTCGTGTCGATCTCGCGCGGACTCGCCTCCAGCTCCGCAATGAGGCGCGCGAAGGTCCCGGCCAGATCGGGGAACGCCTCGCCGCAATGGGCATCGGCGGCGCAGTCGTCGAACAGAAGGTCGAGCGCCCGGTGGGCGTCGGCATTGACATTCGAGGGCAGGCGCATGGAGACCGGAGCCAGCCCGTCGAGTACGGCCGTGCGGACGCGTGCAGGGTGGCGGCGCATGTAGATCAGGCCGGCGCGCGTGCCGTACGAGCCGCCGTACAGGTTGATCGTCTCGTAGCCGAGCGCGGCGCGCACGTCGTCGAGATCGTCCATGGCGACCGGCGTTGCGTATTGCCGCGGGTCGCTGACGGTCTCCACTTCCGCCAGGCATTCGCGCAGGTCGTCGAGCGGCAGCGTGTCGACTTGCAGCGACTCGCCGAGCTGCTGCTCGTCCACGTCGCTCTCGAAGAAGGCGCAGGTCATCCGGCCCGAGCCGCCGGTACCCCGCTGATCGACGAAGACGAGGTCTCGGTTGCGGCGCACGTCGGCGAGCCGCGGCAGCATCGGTCCCGCCAGCTCAGTGGCGGCCTGGCCCGGACCGCCGGCGAGGAAGAAGAGCGGATCCGGCTCCGGGTTGTCGGAAACGGCCGGGATCACGACGATCTTCAGGTCGATGGTCCTTCCGTCACTCGCAGCGCGGTCCTCGTGGACGGTCAGCGAGCCGCAACGGGCCGGGACGGAGACGCCGTCCAGGCGGCAATCTTGGAGGTCGACTCCCGGCTGCGCGGCCACGAACGGTGAGCAGACGGTCGCGCCCAGCGCCAGGACGCCGAGGAACGTCCACCAGAATCGTGTTGGCCGTCTCGGGTGGAGCATGGTCACGGGAGTATACGCAAGGCGCCCGGTCGCGGTTCGGTCGGGTCGGATGCTCTATCCTTACGACGCATCCCGCCCGCGCGGAGTCGGGATATAGCGGGTCGGTCGAGCGGGTCGGGATGGTAGGCTGTCGCGCCGGATGTACCGCGGGGCAGCGAGGAACCCGCCGGAGGAAATCATGCGTTCGCACCCCCTTGTCGTCGGTCTGGCAGTGGCGCTGGTGGCCGTGACGTCGGCCGCCGGCGTCGCCGTGGCGGAGAACTGGCCGGCATGGCGCGGGCCGACCGGTGACGGCGTCAGCACCGAGACCGAACTGCCTGTCGAATGGGACGCCGAGCGGAACATCGCCTGGAAGCTCCCGATGCCCGCCTGGTCGGGTTCGACGCCCATCGTCTGGGGCGAGCGGATCTTCCTGAACGTGGCGGTGGACGACGACAACATCGAGCTCTGGTGCCTCGACCGCGACACGGGTCAGCCGATCTGGCAGCGGCATCTGAGCGACGGGAACCGCCGGCTCCGCAAGCAGAACATGTCGTCGCCGTCCCCGGTTACGAACGGTGACCGCGTCTGGGTGATGACCGGCACGGGCGTCCTCAAGGCCTTCGATCTCGACGGCAGCGAGCTCTGGACGCGGGACATTCCCGCGTCGTACGGCCCGTTCGGGCTGAACTGGGGCTACGCCTCGTCGCCCTTGCTGCACGACGGCGCGCTCTTCGTGCAGGTGCTGCACGGCATGCGGACGGACGACCCGTCCTACGTGCTGCGGATCGATGCGCTCACCGGCGAAACGGTCTGGCGGGTCGAGCGACCGTCGCTGGCCGTGCGGGAGTCGCCGGACGCGTACTCGACGCCCGCGCTGCTGGAGTACGACGGGACGACGGAGATCGTCATCACGGGCGGGGACGCGGTGACCGGACACGATCCGTCGACCGGCGAGGAACTGTGGCGGGCGGACGGGTTGAACCCCACCCGGCAACGCGACTACCGCATCGTGGCCTCGCCGCTGGTGCGAGACGGGGTGATCTACGCGCCGACCCGGGTCCGGCCGCTCCTCGCGTTACGGCCCGGCGGGCGGGGCGACGTGCTCGACACGCACGTCATCTGGTCGACCGACGACGGGCCCGACGTCCCGACGCCGGTGACCGACGGCGAGTACTTCTACGTCGTCAACGACCGCGGCATCGTCTACGTGACCGACGCCAAGACCGGCGAGCCGGTCTACGGCCCCGAGCGCATCCGCCGCGGCACCTACAGCGCGTCGCCGGTGCTCGCCGACGGCAGGATCTACGTCACCAACGAGAGCGGCATGACCACCGTCCTGCGGGCCGGACCCGAGTTCGAGGTGTTGGCGGAGAACGACTTCGACGACTACGTTCTCAGCTCGCCGGCGGTGTCCGAGGGGCAGATTTTCATCCGGACCACCGGCTACCTCTACGCCATCGGGGAGCGCCGGGAAGAGGCGGTCACGACGGCGCAGGTCGCGGCAGGAGGGACCGCGGCGGCGGAGGAATCGGCCGAGCAGGCCGCCGCCGCAGGCGACCGGGCTCCCGCCGGCGAAGGAGGGGAAGCGCCGCTCCCTCCGGCGCTGCAGACCTGGCGCGGGCTCGTCGTCGCTAGCGTCGCGGTCGTGCTGGCGGCCCTGGTGGTCGGGGGCTGGAGATGGAACGCACGGCGGCGGTGAAGAACGAGCCGGCAGGATTCCACGCCGTCTGACGCGACCGGGCGGTTGACGGTACGATAGGCACCGTGTCGGCAGGCAGTTTCCAGCGGAATGCAGGTCAGGAGGTACGCATCATGCAGGCGGTCAGGATAATGCGGACGGCTCGTATCGTCGTGGCGGCGATCGTAATCGGTCTTTGCGGTACGGCCGCCATCGAGACCTATCAGCACGCGCGGGCGGTGGACGAGATGACCGGGGCGGCCCGCGCGCTGCTCGCGTCGCTCTCCGACGAGCAGGCCGAGAAGGCGACCTTCGCCTTCGACTCGGAGGAGCGGTCGCGGCATCACTTCATTCCGCCGGAGGTGTTCGAGCGGCACGGCATGGTCTACGCCGACATGGACTTCGAGCAGAAGGTGCGCGCCCTCGACCTGCTCCGCTCCGGGCTGAGCTACGACGGCTACCTGACGGCGCAGCAGATCATGGAGGTCGAGGGGATCCTGGGCGTCCTGGTCGAAGGCGAGGGACGCCGCTTCGCACGCGACCAGGAGGCTTACTGGGTCTCGGTCTTCGGGACGCCGGAAGCCGGCGGCACCTGGGGCTGGCGGTGGGAAGGCCACCACCTCTCCCTGCACTACACGATCGTGGACGGCGAGATCACGGTGAGCACGCCCACCTTCCTGGGCGCCAATCCGGCTACCGTGCCGTCCGGGCCGCGCCGGGGCCTGCGGGCGATGAAGGAGCAGGAGGACACGGCCCGCGCGTTGCTCGCATCGCTCAATGCGGATCAGCGTGAGGTCGCCATCTTCGACGACGTCGCGCCCACCAACGTCGTGACGGGGGCGGATCTGGTGGTCGACCCGCTCGACCCCATCGGTATTCCCGCGTCGGCCCTCACCGCCGGGCAGCAGGACCTGTTGATGGCGGTGGTCGAGTCGTACGTGGGCATCATGGCGGACGACATCGCCGCGTTGCGGCGCGCCGCGATCCTCGCCGGCGGCATCGACGACATCCGGTTCGCGTGGGCCGGGCCGACCGAGCGTGGCAAGGTGGCCTACTACCGCGTGCAGGGACCGGAGTTCCTCATCGAGTTCGACAACACGCAGGAGGATCCCAACCACATCCACGCCGCGTACCGGGACTTCGACGGCGACCTGGGACGGGACCTGCTGCGGGAGCACGTCGCGCGGATGCACTGACGAGTTCGCGGGAACCACGTGGGCCGGCCTGGCCGTCAGGCGACGTTGCGGTCGCGGCGGCCGGCCGCGCCCGGCTGTCCCGAAAACGCGGTTTTCGCCCTTCCTGGGTGCTCAAGATCATGGGGCATGGGGACCGCTAGACCACGCCGTTCGCGCGGAACTCCAGGATCTGCGCTTCCGAGTAGCCGGCCTCGCGCAGCACGGTGTCGGTATGCTCGCCGAGCAGCGGCGGCGCCTGGTCTACGCGGGCGGGTGTCTCGCTGAGCTCGATCGGCTGGCCGATCATCTGTACCGTGCCGGCCGTCGGGTGCGGACGTGCGACGACTTTGCCGCGCTCGACGAGCTGCGGGTTGGTGCACACCTCCGCGACGTTGCGGATGCGGCCACAGGGAACCCCGGCCGCACCGAGCACCTCCATCCACTCGTGGACGGCCCGTGCCGCCGTGAGCTCCTCGATGATCGGGATCAGTGCGTCCCGGTGCTCGACCCGGGCGGGGGCGGTCGCGAAGCGCGGGTCGTCGCGCAGGTCCGGCCGCTCGATGGCGTTGCAGTAACGCTTCCAGAGCGAATCGTTCGCGATTCCCAGGTTGATCCAGCCGTCCCTGGCACGCAGCGTCTGGTACGGCGCCACCGACGGATGGTCGTTCCCTCGGCGCGTCGGGCTCTCGCCCGAGGCGAAGTAGATGCCGGTGTTGTAGGTCAGCAGGGACGCGACGGCGTCCAGCATCGCCACCCGCACGTGCTGGCCCCGGCCGGTCGTCCTGCGCGCGTACAGGGCGAGCAGGATGCCCTGGGCGGCCATCAGGCCGGAGGTGAGATCGGCGATGGAGGTGCCGACCCGGGTGGGAGGCCCGTCCGCCGCGCCGGTGACGTCCATCAGTCCGGATTCACCCTGCACGATAAGGTCGTAGCCAGGCCGCGTCGCGTCGGGGCCGTTGTCTCCGAACCCGGAAATCGAGCAATAGACCAGGCCGGGATGGGCGGCCGAGACCGCGGCGTAGCCGAAGCCGAGCCGCGCCAGGGCCCCGGGCCGGAAGTTCTCGATGAGCACGTCGGCCCCGACCAGCAACCGCCGCAGAATGGCCTTGCCCTGCTCTTGCTTGAGGTTGACGGTGCAGCTTCGCTTGTTGCGGTTGATCGAAAGGAAATAGGGTGATTCGCCGCCGTGGAAGGGCGGGCCGAAGGCGCGCGACTCGTCGCCGCGCCCCGGCTCCTCGATCTTGATGACGTCGGCGCCCATGTCGGCCAGGGTCATGGTGCAGAACGGGCCGGCGACGACCCGGCTGAGGTCTATGACGCGAATACCGTCCAGCGGTGACATCGGCACAGAGTATCGCCCGACTCTCTCGGGCCTGCCGACAAACAGCCGGCTCTTCTTGCGCGACCGAGTCGCATTCTCACCTCCCCGCACACTGCAACTCCCGCGTCTGAGTTCAGCGTGCGCCTCGGCGGCAACGTGACGCGCGAGCTGGCGGCGCCGATCCTCACCGAGTCCGAGGAGCACGTCGACTGGCTCGGGACGCAGCTCTACCGCGTCGGGAAGGTCGGGATCGAGCACTACCTGTCGGAGCAGACGGACGGGCACGACCGCTGGCGGTCGGCGTCCAGGTACTGCCGGAGCACGTCGTGACAGGCCGTGCAGCCGTCGCCGGCGCCGATGGTGCGCTGCAGGTCGCGGAGCGAGCAGCCCGGGGTGCCGGCCAGTGTGTCCAGCAACTGCTGCTCGGTGATCTGCAGGCACACGCACACGTATCGGTCCGTTTCCCGGAGGGTGCGCAGCGACGGCGCGGAAACCGTAGCCGACAGCATCGCGGGAGATTCTATCTCTTTTGCAACTGAGACGCAATCTCACGGAACGGCGCCGGTGCCCACGAGAAGACAGCGGCCGCCGAGCGTCGGCGCGGTCCGTTGCGCAGGCCGTCGTAAACGTGTACACACGAAAATTCCCTGCTGCTAAAATTAGTAGATCCACGGGCGGAAGAATGGACTCTGGGGGCGACGAGCGATGCGAAGAGCCGCTGCGATTGGCCTGACGTTGCTGGTTTTCGGTGCGGGCACGGCGATCGCGCAGCCCGGACCAATCACCGGCGTTGTCGTCGACGAAACCGGTGCCGTGCTGCCCGGAGCGACCGTCACGTTGACCGGTGCGGAGGGGGCGCTGGTCACGCAGTCCGACGGCAGCGGGGAGTTCGCGTTCACCGGCGTCTTCCCGGGCGCCTACACGGTGACGGTGGTACTGTCCGGCTTCTCGGAGGTTACGCTGGAGGACGTCGTCGTTGGCGACGCTCCCCTGGAGTTGCCGCCGGTCACACTGTCGCTGGCGAGCTTCGGCGACACGGTGGTCGTCACCGCGTCACGGACCGAGGTCCGGGTCGTCGATGCGCCGGTGACCACGTCGGTCGTTACCGGCGAAGCGCTGGCGACGACGGCGAGCTCCAACGTCGGCGACGCCCTCCGCTCGGTGCCCGGCGTCAACGTGATTCAGCTCTCGGCGCGCGACGTGCAGGTCACCAGCCGGCAGTCCACCGGGACGGTGACCAACTCGCAGCTCGTGCTGATGGACGGCCGCAGCATCTACCTGGACTTCTTCGGCCTGGTCATGTGGGACCTGCTGCCCGCCAACCAGGGCGACATCGAGCAGATCGAAGTGGTGCGCGGACCGGCGTCCGCGACCTGGGGCGCCAACGCCATGACGGGGGCCGTCAACATCATCACGAGGTCGCCGCGCCAGTCGGTGGGGACCACGGTGACGATGAGCGGCGGCTGGATCGACCGGGAAGCGGGCTCGACGGCGGGTCAGGGCGTCGGGTCGATGTTCGGCACGAACGCGACGGTCACGCGGGCGCCCACCGACCGGCTGGCGTACCGCATCAGCGCCGGGTACTTCCGGTCCGATGCCTTCCCGCGCCCGACGGGCCGGATTCCGGTCGTCGACGATCCGCGGGTGCCGGGAGAAACGGTGGGCGGTGCGCTGTATCCGGAGGACCGCTCCAGTGCGTTCGCCGACGCCTTCGCCAACCGGGGCACGAGCCAGCCGAAGTTCGACGTGCGGGTGGACCAGGATCTGGCGGACGGCCGGATCTCCTACTCGGGCGGCGTTGCCGGGACCGAGGGGCTGGTGCACACCGGAGTGGGCCCGTTCGATGTCCAGCGCGGGTCGTACCTGGGCTACGCCAAGGTGGGGTACGAGCGGGGCAACCTGCGGGCGCAGGTGTTCACGAACCTCCTCAACGGAGGCGCGCCGAATCTCCTGCTGCCGGATCCGGACTCGGGGCAGCCGGTCCATCTCGGGTTCAAGTCCCAGACCGTCGATGCGGAGATCGGCCACTCGACGTTCGTCGGCCAGCGGAACTACCTGACCTACGGCGGCAACGTGCGCCGCAACACCTTCGACATCACTATCGGCTCGGACGCGGCCGACCGCCTCGAGCTCGGCGCCTACCTGCAGGACGAGATCTTCTTCGACCGCTTCCGCCTCGTCCTCGGCGGGCGGGTCGACAAGTTCGGCAACCTGACGAAGCCGGTGTTCTCGCCCCGCGTGTCGTTCATGATGAAGCCGGGCGTCGATCACTCGGTGACGCTCTCCTACAACCGGGCGTTCCGCTCGCCGTCGATGATCAACAACTTCCTGGACATGCAGGTCGTCCAGCCGGTCGATCTGAGCGGGCTCGCGGTGTTCCGGCCGTTCCTGCCGTTGCTGCTGCCGCCGAGCCTGCCGCCGGCGGCGGCGCAGGGGGCCGTGCAGCAACTCGAGCAGCAGCTCGACCAGACCACCGCACAGCCGTTTCCGCTGGTGGTCCGCGTGGCCGGCAGCGACGTGCCCGTGGGCGACATGGCGCGCGTCGGGCTCACGGAGGAGTCGCTCACCGCCTACGAGCTGAGCTACACGGGCACGTTCGGCCGGCGAACGACGGCCGGAGCCGCCGTCTACCTGAACCGGCGGGACAACCTGATCAGCCTCGTCCCGTTGCCGACCGACATTGA
Source organism: Vicinamibacterales bacterium (assembly GCA_964291605.2). Classification (GTDB taxonomy): domain Bacteria; phylum Acidobacteriota; class Vicinamibacteria; order Vicinamibacterales; family UBA8438; genus WTFV01. The sequence continues at coordinate 1,542,395 of OZ219745.1, forward strand.
CCCCTACACGGCGCGGAACCCGCCGCCGGGATGGCTGCTTCCGCCGCAGGCCCTGTCGTTCATGGCGTTGGTCGGGGTCTTCCTGCCGCAGACGGCGTACACCTACGTCAACCTGGGGCCGACGCAAACGGTCGGCGCCGAGCTGTGGGTGGACCACCGGTTCTCGCGATCGCTCTCCACCTGGTTCAACTACTCGTGGCAGGACGATCCGGAGATCCTGAAGTCCGACAACCCGAACCTGCCGACGGAGCTCTCGCTGCCCCCGACCCACCGGGTCAACGTCGGTGCGTCCCTGGACGGATCGCGGTTTCTCGGCAACCTGTCGGTGAGCGCTGCGACCGCCGCGCTCTGGTCGGACGTGCTCACGCCGGACTATCACGGCTACTCGGACGGCTACGCGATGGTGAACGGCACCTTCGGGGTGAAGTGGAGCGGCGGCGCCGTCACGACGCTGGTGAAGGTGACGAACCTCTTCAACCAGAGCATCCAGCAGCACGTCTTCGGGGACATACTGCGGCGTACCGTCGTCGGCGAGGTGCGTTTCAGCATGTAGCGCCGCGGTTACCAGTCGTAGCCGACGGATCCGATGACGCCGAGTCCGGGGCTGGAGTAGCGATCGATGACCGGATCGTTCCCTCGGCGGCCCCGCACGTTCCACCACTCGAAGTACTTCGCGTCCGTCAGATTGAGCACGCCGAAGCGGAAGGTGAGAGACTCGGCGAGCCTGAGGAAGCCCACCAGGTCGATCACGGCGTAGGCGCCCGGTTCGAACCAGTCCTCGTCGTGCCGTCCGGCGGCGGATTCGACCAGCCGGACGGAGAGTTCCTGGCCCCAGCGGCCCGAAGGTCTCGCGTAGCGGAGGCCGACCACGCCCTCGTTCGGGGCGACGCTGCCCAGGGGAGTCGATTCGGCGATCGCGGCGGTCGCCGCGTCCTGCAGGATCTCGACGCCTTCGATGCGCGCGTAGCTGCCGCGCAGCGTGACGCTGGCGCTCAGCCAGGCCTCGGCGCGCAGCTCCAGGCCGCTGATCCTCGCCGCTTCCAGGTTCTCGCTGCGGAACTCCAGCAGCCGGGTGGTCGGGTTCTCCCCGAGGGTCTTGATCTCGATGAAGCCGTCGTACCAGTTCGAGAACACGGTCGCACCGACGCTGGCGCGGGCGAATGCCGCGCGTAGGCCCAGCTCCAGATTGTCGCTCCGTTCGGCGCGCAGGTCCCGATTCGGCAACGTCGTGTAGCCGACGCGCAGACTCGTGAAGCCGGTGTTGATGGCGCTGTAGGGGGGCGCCCGGAATCCCGCCGAGTACTGCCCGTGCAGGGTCAGGGTGTCATTCATCCGCACCGCGGCGCCCACCTTGGGCGAGAGCGCGGCGTCCCCGAAGTCGACTGCCTCCGGGTTGAGCCCGGCAAGGTAGATCGGATCCTGCTGGTCGGCGTCCAGCGTGAAGCGATCGAACCGCAGTCCCGGCACGAAAGTGAAGCGCCCGAGGAGGACCTCGGCCTGCACGTAGGCGCCGGCTTCGGCGACTCCGCTTTGCGGGAAGTACTTGGTCGGGAAGTTCAGCTCCGTTGGTACTGGCGCACCGTTGTCCGCGCGCGTTTCGATGCGGTCGCGCAGGATGTCGAACCTGTCGTGCGTGAAGCTGCCGCCGGCGGTGAGCAGCACGCCGTCGCGCGGACCGGGCAACTGCTCCCGGATCTGCACGGAGCCGCCGTAGCCGGCCTGCTCGTAGTCGAGGGTGCCGTGACGCAGCGTGGGGACCAGCGCGCCGTCCACCAGCGTCAGGCGCTCGCGGTCGATGACCTGCGACGTGTCGTTGGTCTGGCCGTGGATGCCCCAGGAGACGTGATCGATACCCCGGCCGGCCAGCGTATGGTCGAGGGATACCCGCAGGCGGTTCTGGGTGTCGACCGCGTCCGAGTCCAGCGTGTCGTAACGGAGGCTGCCGAAAGCGATTCGCGCACGGTCCGAGAACCACTCGGTTTCGACGCGAGTGTCGTAGACCTCGGCCGTCGTCCGCAGCATGTTGCCGGGGGAAGGCGTGGCGACCAGCTTGGCCAGGAGCTGCAAGCCGGCGACCTCCTGCGGGTTCGGTAGCGTGCGGGTGTTGTCGGTGGTGGCCACGATACCCTGGTTGCCGATCTCGTGACCGCGGTTGGCGCTGGCGAACAGCGATCCCTGGATTCGCCCGGTCCCGGCCGCGAGCGAGACCTGGCCGCCCAACTCGTTGGCGCGACCGTCCCAGGTGGTCTTGGCGCCGAGATGGAAGCTCCGGTCCCCAAGATAGTCATCCGGGTCCTTGGTGAACAGCGACACGACACCACCGAGGGCGTCGCTGCCGTACAGCGCCGAGTTGGCGCTGCGCACAATCTCCACCGACTTCAGGGCATCGACGTCGAGTCCCGCCTGATGCACGCTGAACGGGCCGAAGGCGAACTGCTCCGCCGTCTGCACGCCGTCCACCTGCGTCAGGACACGGTTGCCCCCGATCCCGCGGATGTTGAAGCCGTTCAGGCCCAGCCGGGTCACGTTGTTCTCGATGTACACGCCCGGCTCGTACTTGACGAGGTCCGCGAAGTCCCGGACCAGGCGTTCCTGGATGGTTTCCGCGTCGATGACGGACACCATGCCCGGCGTGTCCTGCACCGGCGCCGCGCGCAGGGTGGCGGTGACGGTGACGGCGTCGAGGAAGGTCAGCGGTTCGTCGTCCGCCGGTGTCCGTCGCTCCGCCGGCGTGGCTCCTTCCGCCGGCTCGCCTTCCTCAACTGGCGTCGTTTCCTCCTCGGAGGTGGCCGGCGTGGTCGCCTGCGCGCCGGTCGTCCGCCGGCTGCCGCCGTCCTCTTGCGCGATGACGGCGGCAGGGACTGACAGAAAAAGGACAGCCAGCGCGGCTAGGAGCCCGTGGTGAAACCCCGCGTGGCACCGGGAGCGGGGAGTCGCCCGCGTGGCAGGGCGCGACGAGGGAGCATATCGGGCATATTCGACCGCGAAGCAACGCCGCCCTCGTGGGATGCATCGCCGCTCGAACGCAGCGGGGCTCTTGCCACGAGCCGCCAGGATACGAGGGATGACGACGCGCATACTCCGACTCGCATCCATTGTTCCACGGCTGCCCGTCGCTGCGCCATGCCGCGCCGGGCAGCCGACCGGCTGACGACGCGTCCTACCGGGCGCCGCCGCCGCCCGTGGTGGTATCCAGCGAGAAAGGATCCGGGCCCCGCCCTGCGGCGAACTCCTGCTCCATCATCCGGTGGCCGATGAACATCGCGGGCAACCCGTAGTTCCCCTCGTGGCACCGCGGCTCGTAGTAGATCCGATTCTGCAGGTCGCTCTGGCGCCTCAGCTCCTGCCGGACCGTCCACGGCGCCGTCCAGACGGTCGGGTCCGAGATGGTCACCTCGTAGGCGAGCGTGTCGGCGTCGACCACGGTGTACCGCTCGACGAGCCTCCGGTTCGCGGACGAGGCGCGATACGGGAACTTCGGGGAGAAGTTGGTGGTCTCGATCACCAGCGTGTCTCCCTCCCAGCGCCCCCGCGAGTCGCCGTGGCGCAGGCGGACCTGGCTCGGCGGGTGGGTTCCGCCCATGTTGACCATGCGCTGATAGCCCTGGCCCTGCCCCGTGTCGTAGGCGATGGCGATGGCGTCCTCGCCCTGGACGATGCGCCGGTGCCCGTTGAAGTCGGGCGTGGCGCCCAGCATGCACCTATCGCCGAGGCTCTGATCCTCGGGACCGTCGTGGCGGTTCATCCGCAACGTGTTGTAGAAAGGCGGTATGTCGAACCGGCGCGGGGACACCGGCCCGTACTCCCCGCCCTCGCAGCCGGGCGCCTGCTGCTCGCAGGTCGGGGTGTTCCGCATCAGCATCGTCCGCCAGTCGCGCTTGATGTCCTCCTGCCGCTGCGCCTCCGGGGTCAGGGCCGGGATGCGCCCGTTCGGGGGATCGACGACGAGCGACGTGCGCGGACCCGCCGGCCTCGCCGAGCTGAAGACCGCGTTGTAGGCCCCGGACACGTCCTGCGCGCTCCCGCGCGGACCGCGGATATTGCGCCCCGGGTCGAACCTGCGCGCGTCATCGCGGGCAGCACGCTCTTCATCGGTCGCGAACTCCCGATCGCCCAGCTCGGGCGCCCGCTCGAAGGGGGTGTCCCAGACGTCTAGCCAGATCCCCTCGAGATCCGGATTTCCCCATTCGGTCCTGCCGATCTCCTGCCCCGCCACCGGGCCGGCGGCGAGTTGGAAGACCACCACGACGGCGGCCAGCGCCATCGCGACACGGAGTGAATCGAGCAGCCGTCGCTTCATGTCCCGACCTCCTCGAAACGACCGTCGGCGGCCCGCGCACTCGACCCGGGCCATGCGGGAAAGTTGACCCGACCATCATAGTGCGCGGCTCCCGGTTGGACAATGGCGAGCCGATGTATGCTGGGCGCGGGCGCCTGCGACGGGTGCCTGGGAGGCCGTGATGAAGCCCCGCGTGGCACCGAGAGCGGCGGGGCGCCCGCGTGGCAAGGCGCGGCGAGGGAGCATATTGGGCATGGTCGACCGAGGAGCAACGCAGCCTGCGCGGGACGGAGCGCCGCTCGAATGCAGCGGCGCCCTTGTCACGGGCTCCTAGACCGATGCGGAACTGGTTGTTGGCCGGCGCCGCGGTCGGGCTCTACTTCCTGCACCAGGACTTCTGGTTCTGGAACGCGGCGCGCCCCCTGGTCCTCGGCTTCCTGCCGGTCGGGCTCTTCTACCACGCCGCCTACTCGCTCGCCGTGGCACTGCTGATGTGGTCGCTCGTGCGGTTCGCCTGGCCGGCCCATCTCGAGTCCGAGGCGGCGTCGCCGGAGGCTGCCTCCGATCGGCCGGACTCCGCGGGAGGAGGCACGTGATTCCCGCCCTCGTCGTCTTCCTTTATCTGGGCGTCGTTCTCTACATCGGCATTTTCGCCTTCCGGCGTACCGGCGGTCGAGAGGAGGCGGAGGGTTACTTCCTTGCCAACCGTTCGCTTGGGCAGTACGTCTTCCTGCTCTCGTTGTTCGGAACGAACATGACGGCCTTCACCATCCTCGGCTCGGCGGGCCATGCCTTCGCCAACGGCGTCGTGACCTACGGGCTGATGGGTTCGTCGTCAGCGTTGGTCATTCCCCTCACGCTGTACCTGTTCGGGACGCGCGTGTGGGCGCTGGGCAAGCGTTTCGGCTTCATGACGCCGGTGCAGATGTACCGCGACCGCTGGGAGTGCGGGCACATCGGCACCGCCATCTTCGCGGTGCAGGCGACGCTGCTGGTGCCCTACATCGTCATCGCGGTGATGGGGGGAGGCACGACGCTGAACGCCCTGAGCGGAGGGGCGGTGCCGTACTGGTTCGGCGGCCTCGTCGTGGCGGCGGTGGTGATGAGCTACGTCTTTCTCGGCGGCATGCGGGGGACGGCCTGGGTCAACACGTTCCAGACCGTCCTGTTCCTGACCTTCGGCGCGGCCGCCATCGTCTTCATCGGCGTGAGCATAGGCGGCTTTCCGCAGGCGATGGAGCGGCTGGCCGACACGCCCGACACGGCGGCGCTCCTGAGCCGCGAGCGCGTGCCGCCGAAGTTCTTCTTCAGCTACATGCTGATCCCGCTCTCGTCGATCATGTTCCCGCACATCTCCATCTTCTGCCTCACGGCGCGCCGGATGGGGCAGTTCAAGAAGACGGTCGTCTTCTACCCGCTGTGCATCCTGGCCATCTGGCTGCCGTGCACCTTCCTGGGGCTGGCGGCCAACGCCATGACGGACGTCCCGGGCATCGAATCGAAGCTGGAGGCGCGGGCAACGCTCGCCGCGGAGCGCGAGACGCTCGCGCCTTCCGAGACCGCCGACCTGCAGCGCGCCGCGGCCGGCGACGACGTGATCATCCTGATGCTGGAGCACTACGCGCCGCTCTGGCTGGCGGGGCTTCTCGGCGCCGGCATCATGGCCGCGGTGATGGCCAGCGACTCGCAGATCCTGGCGCTGTCGACGATGTTCACCGAGGACGTGTTCGCCTACTACGGCGGGAAGGCCAGGTTCGGGCCGGCGGTGCAGGTGCAGACGGGGAGGCTGTTCGTCGTTCTGATTGCCCTGGTCGCGTACGTCATCGCGCTGCAGGCGCCGCCCGGTATCTTCGGCATCGCCGTCCAGTACGCCTTCTCCGGGTTCACGACCCTGCTGCCGCTGCTCGTCGCGGCGCTCTTCTGGCGCGGGAGCACCAAGTGGGGGGCGCTGGCGGTTGTCGTCTGGACGGCTGCGACGATGACGGCGATTGCGGTCCTGCAGGCGGTGGTGCCGGCCCCGCCGCCGGGAACCGTCGTGCCGGTCTGGACGCTGGGCGGGGTAGACGTGGTGACGCGGACGCCCGGGGGAACCGACGTCCTCGGTTACATGCCGGTGCTGCCGATGCTGATTGGCTCGTCGCTGCTGATGGTCGTGGTCTCGTGGCTCACCCCGAAGCCCGCGGCCGCAACGCTGGCCCGCTACTTCGCGGTGGAGCCGCGCTCGGAAGGGCGCTGACGGCCACGAGGCGGTTCGCCACGGACTCGTAGCAGACGATGCGCAGGGTGGATGCGGTCGGCCTGTGGTGTGCGCTCGGATACGCCGCCCTGGCGATCCTGGCGCGGCGGACCGGCGAACCGGACCTGGCGGCCTTCTTTCTGCTGGCGGCCTGGACGGGGCTGCCGGTCTTCGTGCTCCACCGGCACTTCCGTCGCAGCGGAGACCCATTCCCGGTGAGCCGTCTGATCCTGTGGGCGGTGGTCTTTCGGGCGTGCGGACTGGCCGGCGGCCCCTTTTACGAGGACGATTTCTACCGCTACCTGTGGGACGCCTACCGTTTCGCGACCACCGGCACACCGTATGGCGTCGCGCCCGAGGAGTTCTTCATCGATCCGAGCGTGCCCACGCTCTTCCAGGGCGTCCTCGACGGCATCAACTATCCGGAGCTGCCCACCATCTACGGTCCGACCACGCAGCTCGTCTTCCTGCTCGGCTACTGGGTGCAACCGGCCAGCGTCACCGCGTTGCAGGCGATCCTCATCCTCATCGACCTGGCCGCCGTCGCGCTGCTGCTACGCCTGACGACGCCGGCCAACGTGCTGCTGTACGCGTGGTGTCCGCTGGTGGTCAAGGAGGTCGCCTTCACCGCACATCCGGATGGCGCCGGCGTCTGCCTGCTCCTGGCTGCTATCGTGTTGACACGTAACGATCGCTGGCGAGGCGCGGCCGTCTGTCTGGGGCTGGCCGCCGGGGCCAAGACCTTCGGGCTGGTGCTGGCCCCAATGGTGCTCGCCCGCGCGCCATTCAGGCACTGGGTCCTGTTCGGCGCCACGCTGGCTGCGCTGTACGGGCCGTTCGTGCTACTTGGCGGCACGGACCTGGAGTCGTTGCAGGTCTTCGCGCGGGAGTGGGAGTTCAACTCGGCGCTGTTCGGACTGCTGGCGACCGTGGCGCCCCGCTCGGTGGCCAGGATCATCCTGGGGCTTGCTTTTCTGTCGTTCTGGATTTACATTTTCGCTTTCGCACGAATCAGCGCCCGCTCAGTTCCTCGCGGTGACTGGGTCTACGGCGCATTGCTCGTTGCGTCGCCGGTCATCAATCCGTGGTACCTTCTCTGGCTCCTTCCCTTCGCGACGGTCTATCCCAGCGTCTGGGCCTGGACGGCCTCCGGCGCCGTTCTACTGAGCTACGTCACCGGTCTCAACCTGCACGACTACCAGATGCATCCCTACGCGCAGCCGCTGTGGGCGCGCTGGCTGGAGTTCGGACTGATCGCGGCCGGGCTCGGCTTCGATCTCGCCAGACGACGATGTTCGAAGACATGACCGTCGGCGTCGTGATTCCTGCCCGCGACGAAGCGGGCAACATCGGCCAGGTGGTCGGCGGGCTGCTCGGGTTGCGCGCGGACACCGGGGCGCCGATCGTCGACGACCTCGTCGTCTGCGACAACGGTTCCACCGACGCCACCGCGCAACGGGCGCGCGAGGCGGGTGCGCGGGTGGTCGTCGAGAAGACAGCCGGCTACGGCCGTGCGTGTCAGACCGCCATCGCCGCGCTCCGACCGGTCGACGTGGTCGTGTTCGTGGACGGTGATCGGTCGTGCGAGGCCGCGCAGGCCCGCGACCTGCTGCGTGCCGTGGCGGCCGGCGCCGACCTGGTCATCGGCTCTCGCGCGCTGGGGCGTATGGAGCCGGGCTCGCTCTCGCTGCCCCAGATCGCAGGCAACCGCGTGGCCTCGGTGCTGATCCGGTTGCTGTGGGGACAGCGCGTGACCGACCTGGGGCCCTTCCGGGCCATCCGGTCGGACGTCCTGCGGCGGCTCGACATGCGCGACACGGCCTACGGCTGGACCGTCGAGATGCAGATCAAAGCGATCCAGAGGCGCTTGCACGTCGTCGAGGTGCCGGTCGATTCCCTGCGGCGGCGCTTCGGCCGATCGAAGGTGGGAGGCACTGTCAGGGGCGTCGTCGGCGCCAGCGTGGGAATCCTGGGTGTGATCGTCCGGCTTCGCGGCCGCGAGCGCCCGTGAAGCCTGCGACGGCTGCGCCACCCGGGATGCGATTCGGAACAGGGGCGGTAGTGGATCGGGTGCGGTGAGCGGGAACTACCAGATTGGGTAGGGACGGGAGCGCTCCCCTCAGGTAGAATAAAGTACGCACGAACTCTGGTTTTCCAGAGACTGCCGTGGTGCAGCACAGTGCAGCCCCGTAGCGTATCGAGCCGGGGGATTCCACCATGCGGTACGTCATGAACACGACCGAACGACGAACAGCAATCATGAAGCCTGTCGCTGTCGCGGCAACTCTCGACCGTGTTCCGCCGCACGTCCGGTTCGCCGCGACGGCGCTCGGACTGCTGATGCTTGCCGGCGCCTGCGGCGCCCCGGAACCGGAAGAGATCGAGGGGTGGGACGCCAGCGACGAATCCAGCGTGGAGCGCATCGAGCACAGCGCGTGGCAGGCCATTCTCGACGGCTACGTCGCCCCCGATTCGTCGGGCGTCAATCTCGTCGACTACGAGGGCCTCGCCGCCAGCGCCGGGGACGCCGCCAGGCTGAACGGATATCTCGACTACCTCCAGGGGCTCGATCCCCGCGACTACAGCCGCGCGGAGCAGATGGCGTACTGGATCAACTTCTACAACGCACTGACGGTCAAGGTGGTGCTCGACGGCTACCCGGTGGACACCATCCGGGACATTCACGAGGGCGTGGTGCCCTACACCGGGCCCTGGGACGACGTGCATGCCAGGGTCGCCGGCGAGGACCTGACACTGAACCACATGGAGCACGGAATCCTGCGCCCAATCTGGCAGGACGAGCGGATTCACTACGCCGTGAACTGCGCGGCCTACGGCTGCCCGCATCTGCTCGCTACGGCCTTCACCGCCGACAACACCGAGGAGCTGCTCGAGACCGGCGCGCGGGATTACGTGAACAATCCGCGCGGCGTCGATGTCGTGGACGAGGACTTCGTCGTCATCTCGAGCATCTACGACTGGTACACGGAGGACTTCGGCGACACCGAGGAATCGGTGCTGGAGCACCTGATCGAATACGCCGAGGGAGATCTCGCGGCATTCCTGGAGGGCTTCGAAGGCTTCGTCGAGTACGACTACGACTGGAGCCTCAACCGGCAGGAGCGCTGATCCGAACCCTGCGCCTGTCGCGGTTCCGGTGCAGGTTCAAGAAATGCAGGTCGACGCGCAAGAAGAGAATGTTTCGTGCCCGTCAGTTACGTGCATGCACGAGTTTCGGGGAAGGTAGGAGGAGTGAAATGAAACGATCCATGTTCGTTGGCTTGTTGTTCGCTGTCGGTGTACTGCTGGTCCACGGATGGGCCGAGGCTTCCGGTTCCATCGGCACCGGCGCGGGCAAGGTGAGTCCCCGCGCCGCGTACTCGCAGGGCAAGGCGCTCACGTTCGACACGCTCGTCTGCAGTGGCTGTCCGGTGCAGCGGCTCGACCGCGACCGGGCCGCGACCCTGAGGACCGATCTCGAAGCGGCGCACTCGGCCGGGGACGCCACGGAAGAAGTCACGGCGCTCTGCGGCGGCGCGGCAGTGCAGGGCGACGAGTGCACACTCAGGCTCGAGCTCGTCTACTACTTCTTGACGCGCCGCTACAAGCTCGGCTAGTCGAGGCTTGCAGCGCCAGGAATCGATCCGCGACCGAATCAGGAGAACCGAAACCGATGTCCGATGATCTCCGTTCGCCGGCGACCGTCCTTGCCGGTGCCGCGCTTGTGGCCAGCCTGCTCGCTCAGCCCGTGTTCGCCCAGGGCACGCCCTGGATCGCCGAGCCGGGGACGGGCACCATCAGCTTTACCTACGCGAATCAGAGCGCCAAGGAGTTCTGGCGCCCGGTTGACGGCAACGTCACGAAGGTGACAGGACCGCTCGGAGACTCCGGCAAGCTGGCCCAGAACACGATGTGGTTTGCCGCCAACTACGCGGTGAACGACTTCGTCGCACTCGACATCCAGTCGGCGTTCGCGTCCAGTTCCGTCAAGGGTACCGCGGCTGTTTCCGGTCCTCTTGCCGGCAGCCAGTCAGGCTACAGCGGGCTGTTCGACTCTAACATCGCCCTGACCTTCCGGCTGGTCGACGAGCTGATCAGCGACGCGCCGAGCGTCGCCGTGCGGGTCGGCGGGATCCTGGCCGGCGCCTACGATACCGGCTACATCAACTCCCTGGGAGACGGCGGTCACGGGGTCGAGACGTCGCTGATCATCGGCAAGTTCGGCAACGCGGCCGGGTTCTCGGCCGAGGTCGGTCTCCGGATGCGCGGCAGCACGGAAGTCAATACCCAGGCCGTGGGCGGAGCCATGGCGTCGGGCGAGACGGTCGACGTCCCCAACGACATGTTCGTGAACCTGGGCTTGTTCATTCCGGCCGGAAGCGCGGTCACGCTCGGCGTCGACTACCGGCTCGTCAACGCGCTCTCGGGCATCGACATCGGCGGTCCGGGCTTTTCGCCGAGCCGGTTCCCCGGGCTGGAGGAAGACGCCCACATCGTGGGCGGGCGCCTGCTCGCCAACGTCACCGACACCGTCAACCTGAACGTATTCTTCGGACAGGTAGTGGCGGGCAAGAACACCGCGGCGTCGCGGATCTTCGGTGCCGGCATCGGCATCGGCTTCGGCGGCGGCGATTTCGATTTCTGAGCGGCTTCGCGTGAGGCTCGTTCAGGCCTCGGATCGGGAGGGGCGTCGTCCCGAAGTGTTCGGGTCAACGCCTTTCCCTCCTCCTTCCCGCGCGGCCTCGAGCTGCCGCACGAGGCTGTGCGGATCGCCCAGAAGCCAGATGTCGGCGATGCGGCCGGCGCGGGTTTCGAAGCGGGCGGCGCCTTCATACGTGATGCGCCGGCCGGTGGCCGGCAGCCCCGACAGCGCGCCGCGATGCGTGCCGCGGCAATGCACGCGGACGAAGGCGGAACCGCCGACGGCATCCACTTCCACTGCGTCGACGCGCTGCTCGAAGTCGGGGAACGCGCCGCGCACCAGCGCCAGATAGTCGGCGAACGCGGCATGGCCGGCAGCGTGGCGGCCGAGCGCGCCGCGCACCGTCACGTCCTCGGTCAGGAGGATCGGGATCAGCGCGGCGTCGAACCGGTTCCAGAGGTCGTCGTAGAAGCGCCGGACGAGCTTCTCGACCGTTGTGGTCACGTCAATACAACCATATCGGGTCGCGGGCGAGGTACCCGTTGCGCCGCAGCCGCCCGGTGCCGGGGGTCGTCGCCGCCGGTCACGACAGAACGGACTGCCGGAAGCCGCCGAGACCCGCGAAACGGGCCCGGTCCCCCAGTTCGTGCTCGATCCGCAGCAGGCGGTTGAACTTCGCGGTCCGCTCGCCCCGGCACCCCGAGCCGGTCTTGATGTGACCGCAGCCGGTGGCGACGGCAAGGTCGGCGATGAACGTATCCTCGGTTTCGCCCGAGCGGTGCGACATGTAGGCGCCGTAGCCGTTGCGCTGCGCCAGGCGCACGGTGTCCAGGGTCTCCGAGACCGTGCCGATCTGGTTCAGCTTCACGAGAATCGAGTTGGCGACGCCGCCGTCGATGCCTCGTTGCAGGATGGCCGGATTCGTGCAGAACAGGTCGTCCCCAACCAGCTCGATCTTCGCCCCGAGCGCCGCGGTGATCCGCGCCCAGCCGTCCCAGTCGTTCTCGGCCAGCGCGTCCTCGATCAGCACGATCGGGTAACGGTCGATCCAGCCGCTCCAGAGGTCGATCATCTGCGCCGTGGTGCGCGTTGACTGGTCGGACTTGAACGCGACGTAGGATCCGTCGCGCCACATCTCGCTGGTTGCCGGATCGAGGCAAATCGCGATGTCGCTCCCGGGCCGGTAGCCGGCCTTCTCGATGGCCTCCAGGATGAACTCGACCGCCTCCTCGTTGCTCGCCAGGTCGGGGGCGAATCCTCCCTCGTCGCCGATGCCGGTCGACTTGCCCCGGCTCTTGAGAAGCGCCTTGAGGGCATGGAAGGCCTCGATGCCCATCCGGAGCGCCTCGGCGAACGACGGCGCGTTGTGCGCGGCGATCTTGAACTCCTGAAAGTCGACCGTGTTGTCGGCGTGCCGCCCGCCGTTGATGACGTTGAGGCACGGGACCGGCAGCACCGCCGCGTCGTCGCCCCCGAGGTGGTGGTACAGGGGAACTCCCGCCGAGGCCGCGGCGGCCCGCGCCGCCGCCATCGACACGCCGAGAATCGCATTGGCGCCGAGCCGCGACTTGTTCGGGGTGCCGTCGAGGTCGATCATCCGCCGGTCGAGTCCGCGCTGGTCGCCCGCATCGTGTCCGGCGAGAGCCCGGTTGATCTCGCCGTTGACGTTGGCCACTGCCTGCTGAACGCCCTTGCCGCCGTAGCGCACGCCGCCGTCGCGCAGCTCGGTTGCCTCCCGTTCGCCGGTGGATGCGCCCGACGGTACGCGGGCCTCGGCGACAACGCCGTCGTCGAGGTGGACCCGCGCCTCCACCGTCGGATTGCCGCGGGAATCGATGACTTCGAGTGCGTCGACCGACCGAATCTCCATCGCGTCCGCTTTCTCCGTTGCCTCAGGCGTGCTCCCGCGCCAGGGTGTCGTTGAGCGTGGTGCCGAATCCGGGTCCGTCCGGTACCTGCAGAATGCCGCCGGAGAAGCGCTCCGGCGGATCGACCAGGTCGCCGCGCCACGGCACCTCGTTCCACTGGTACTCCAGGATGTCGAAGTTCGAGAGCCCGGCGCAGACGCTCGCCGAGATCATCGTGCTGACCGGTCCGCTCGGATTGTGCGGCGAGACGAGCACGTCGTGCAGCTCGGCGACGGTGGCGATGCGGCCCAGCTCGGCGACCCCGCCGCAGTGCTTGACGTCGGGCATGATGATATCCACCGCCCGCTCGCGGCAGAGCGGGGCGAAGCCCTCGACGCCGAACAGGAACTCGCCGCCCGCCATCGTCTGGTTGATGCCGTCCTTGATCGCCTTCGTGCTCTCCAGGTCGGTCGGGGGCACGGGTTCCTCGTACCACGACAGGGCCTGGGGCTCCAGCCGCCCGGCGACCTCGATGGCGAGCGGGATGTCGAAGAAGCTGTGGACGTCGATCTTCAGGTCGACATCCGGGCCGATGGCCTCGCGCATCGCCTCGATGCAGGCGATGCCCAGCTCGGTCGCCTCCTCCACGTCGGCGGCGGGACCGTCGAGTGGCGGGAATCCGTCGAACGGCGCCGCCTTGATGGCGCGGAAGCCGTCCTCCACCGCCTGCCGCGCGTTGGCGGCGAACCCTTGCGGGGTGCGATCCGATGTGGCCCGGTTGATGTTGGCGTAGGCCGGCAGCTCGTGCCGCAGCGCGCCGCCGGTCAGGTCGTAGGCCGGCGCCTGCAGCGCCTTGCCCACCAGGTCCCACTGCGCCTGCTCTATCGCGCTGAACGCGGTCGCCAGCCGCCGGTCGCCCGCCGCCGCCCGGCCGCGGCCCTGCTGCCGGTAGCGCTGGATCTCGAACGGCGAGCGCTCACGGACGAGCTCGAAGAACTCGGCCAGTTCGGGCAGTTCGGCCAGCCTTCCCATCGACGCTTCGCCCAGACCGGTCATGCCGTCGTTGGTCGAGAGCCGCACGAAGATCCAGTTCGTGCGGCCGGTGGCGCGCACCACTATCTGTTCCATGCCGGTGATGCGGAGTCCGAGCTCCGCCTGACCGAGCGGCAGGCGCGGCGCCGCGGCGGCGGAAGCGGACCCGGACGGCAGCGCGGCGAGGGCCGGGACGCTGCCGAGAAACGCGCGGCGAGAGAAGCGTGCAGTCATGGGGCGGTCTCCATCGGAGTGAACTCCGAGAAACGAACGGGCGCGCGCCATTGTACGACGGAGCGGTGACGGGTCGGGGCTGTCCCCGTCGTCGCGCGAGCTGCGCCCCGGAATCCAGAAAGCCCGGCGGACGTTTCCGATTCGAGTCACCGCGCCGACGATGCGCCCCAAGCGGCGACCAGGGCGGCGCCGAGCCCGGCACCCACCGCGAGTCCGATAATCGGCTCGTTCAGCGCAGCGCCGGTCGCGGCGCCGACTGCCGCCCCGACCGCGGCGCCGACACCCGCACTTCCCCGCGGACCGGAATCCCTCTGTGTCGTCATGGGCTGCTCCGCATCGCGGCCGTGCCGACTGCCGGCCGTTAGCGGCTCATGGAGTAGAGGACGACGTTGATGCCGAGACCGTAGCCGTCGGGCGAGAACTGCTGGAAGAAGCGCGGATCGTCGGCTTCCCGCTCCCACGCGTCGGCCACGTCGGTGTTGTGCGTCATCACGACCAGAAACCGGCCGTGCTCGTCGCTTATCGCCCGGAAGTGGGCCACGTCGCTGTCGCGCCCCCGTTCGGACGTCGTCCGTCCGCGCGACCGGTACCAGAACTGGATCGACGTGATCTGCGGCACCTTCTCGACGTGCGTCAGCGCCCGAAACACCGGGTGATCGAGCGGCACGTCCCGGATGGGATACTGCGCCGGCGGCAGCACGCGGGAGATCTCGCCGACCCAGTGGTCCCAGGCGCGCGGTCCCCAGAAGTCGTCCACCCAGAGGAATCCCCCCTTGAGCAGGTACTCCCGCAGCCGTGCGGCCTCCTCGGCGCTCATCCCGATGGTGCCGACGTCGGCCGCCATCACGAACGGACAGTTGAACAGCTCGTCGTCCGTCAGGCGCACGACCCAGTGGTTCGGGTCGCCGCGGCGGTCCTTGCTCACGTCCGTCGTCGTCAGATCCTCGAGCCGGTGCATCAGGTTGATCCCGGCGTAGGGATAGTCGGTCGACCAGCCCATGCCCAGGGCTTCGTACCGCACCTGGTCGTACATCAGCTTGCAGAAGGTGAACCCGCGGTCCGGCATCGAGGCGGGCGGGAAGCGCACGGGCATGTTGCCCTCTCCGACGCCCCAGCCCCACTGCGCCGCCGCGGCGGCCAGCATGCCGGACAGGAGGAACGACGCCACCGCGAGCACGGAGACCCGACGCCTCATGGTTCCCACAGCATATCGCACCTTCCCCCGCGGGCGGAGAGATGTCGTCGCCGCCGGCAGGCGGGCGCGGACGCTATGATTGGGGGTTCAGTCAACCCCGACGAGAGGACGCAAGCCCGATGACCAACCGCAGTTCCCGCTTCTTCCCGAAAGCGCTCATGCTGACGGCGCTCGCCCTCGTGGCCGCTCCCGCGCTCGCGCAGCACGATCACGGCGGCGGCGACGCCGCTGAGAGCGCGGCCGAACTCCCGGAGAGCTTCAGCGAGCCCATGCCCCTGTTCGAGGCCGCGCTCGGCGATCACCACCACGCGATCTCGACGGACAACGAGAAGGCCCAGGCCTACTTCGACCAGGGCTTCCGGCTGATGTACGCGTTCGGCAAGGAGGACGCCGTGCGGTCCTTCCGCGAGTCGTGGAAGCACGACCCGGACTGCGCCATCTGCTACTGGGGTGAGGCGTGGGCCTGGGGGTCGTACCTCAACGGCCCGATGCGCCCGTTCGAGGCGCCGCACGCCTACGCGGCGATGCAGGAGGCGGTCGCCCGCATCGACGGCGCAAGCCCCAGGGAGCGCGCCTACATCGAGGCGATTACCACCCGCTACGTCGAGGACTTCGATCCGGCAACGCGGCGCGATCAGGACGAGGCCTACGCCGAGGCGATGCGGGAGCTGTCCGAGGCGTACCCTGACGATCTCGACGCGGTGACTCTCTATGGCGATGCGCTCTTCCTGCTCGAACCGCGCCGCGGCACCCGCGATCTGAACGATCCGAACGTGCAGCGCCTGCACGGCGTCCTCGAGAGCGTGCTCGACCGTGACATCACGCACCCGGGCGCCTGCCACCTGTACATCCACGCCACCGAGTCGACCGTGAATCCCGGCCTCGCGTCCGGGTGCGCCGAGCACCTCGGCAGCGCGATTCCGGGGGCCAGCCACATCAACCACATGCCGTCCCACACCTGGAACGAGATCGGCCGCTGGGCGGACGGCGTGCGCGCCAACCTCGACGCGTGGCACTCCGATCTGAAGGCGGAGGTGGGCGAGGGCGTGGCCATCTACCCGAGCCACAACCTGCACATGCTGCTGTTCGCGGCGTCGATGGACGGGCAGGGCGCGATTGCGATCCAGGCCGGGAAGGACTACGCCAAGCTGACCGGCGACAGCGTGTTCCACGTGCTGACGCTCGTGCGCTTCGGGCGCTTCGACGAGGTGATCGAGGTGACGGAGCGGCCCGAGCAGGACGGCGCGGGCGGCCTCTGGGACTTCGCGCAGGGCTACGCGCATCTGCGCACTGGCGACGCCGACTTCGCGCAGGTCTACCTGGACCGGGTGCTGAAGCTTGCCGACGAGACCAACGCGCGCTTCCGCTTCGACTCGGCCGAGCTGCTGCTGAAGACCGTCGGCGGCATCCTGGAGGGCGAGATCCGACGGGCCGCCGGCCATCTGCACGCCGCCATCGAGTCGTTCGAGCGGGCCGTCGAGGTGGAGGACCAGCTCGAGTACTCGGAGCCGGAGCCGCTGCCGTTCGCCGCGCGTCATTGGCTGGGCGCGGCGCTGCTGGAGGCCGGGCGCTTCGCCGACGCCGAGCGGGTCTACCGCGAGGAGCTGGAGGACCATCCGAACAACGGCTGGTCGCTGCTCGGGCTCAAGCAGGCGCTCGACGCGCAGGGCAAGGCGTCGGCGGACGTCGAGGCCGAGTTCGAGAAGAGCTGGGCCCGATCGGACACCTGGATGGCGGCGTCGCGGTTCTAGTCGGCTGCAATGGCGCACCCGGCGGATTTCTCGGACGCACACGATCGGCACTGGGAGGATGCCGAGCTGCTGCGTGACAACGGCCGCTGGGCGAACGCCGATCAGTTGTACGGCTTCAGTGCCGAGTGCGGCCTGAAGGCCGTTATGTTGGCGCTGGGGATGGACGTCCACCAGACGACTGGCGCCCCCAAGGGGCAACACAAGCAGCATTTGCCGGGAATCTGGCCGGTGTTCGAGGAATTTGCCGGTGGTCGGGACGGCGAACGATACCTACGCTTGCTTCCGGGCGACACCCCGTTCGCCGACTGGTCCACCGATGACCGCTACGCGAATCGCACGCATTTTCGGGAAACGGACGTGAGTCCGCACCGCCAAGCGGCGCACGCGATTCGAGGCATGGTGGAGAGCTTGGCTCAGGACCCTCTTCCATGACCAGCACTTTCGTTCCTTTCGATGTTGTCTGGGATCTCATCGTCGAGGCCATCGACGCGGTGGAACCGATCCCTGAGCGTGCTCGACCTGTCTACCTCGTCCGAAATCTCTACGGGCAAGTGGGGGTCTCCACGTCCGACGCCTGGGAGAACGACCAATCCTGTCGCGACGCGCTGCAGCGCCTCGCACAATGCCTGCACGAGAAGCTGGGTGTGCGTTCCCGCCGGGACTCCGGCGTGCTGTTCGTGAGCCAGTCTCTGTTGGAGAGCCTGAGAAGCACAGCGAGCGAAATCCGACCTGGCGTGTTTCTGGCCGATCGTCTAGTGACAGGTGGCGAGTGGTGGACCGTTCGAGAAGCACAGAGGACTCCGGGCGTGCGGCGCTTCACGCTGTATTCGGCAAAGGGTGGTGTGGGACGTAGCACGACCGCCGCCGTTCTGGCGTGGCATTTGGCGCGCCGCGGCGAACGGGTACTGGTGGCTGACTTGGATCTGGAGTCTCCCGGTCTGTCGTCGGCTATGCTGGATACGGCGTCGCAGCCGGATTACGGTATCACCGATTGGTTCGTTGAGGACTTGGTCGGGCAGGGCGAGCAAGTCCTCGGTCGAATGACCGCCGCGCCGCCGTGGACGGGGGACTTCGACGGCGTGGTGCACGTGGCGCCGGCACATGGCCGGGAGCCGGGCGAATACTTGGCCAAGCTCGGTCGCGTCTACATGGACAATCGAGTCGGTTGGACCGCCCGACTATTGGAAATGCTGTCGGGGCTGGAGGAAGCCGTCCAGCCGACCATCGTCCTTCTGGAGAGCCGTAGCGGGTTGCATGACATCGCGGCGGCGACGGTGACGGATCTCGATGCGGAGGTCCTGCTCTTTGCCGTCGACTCGACAAGTACCTGGACCGACTACGAGATCCTTTTTCGTCACTGGAAGGTACACAAGCTCGCAATGCCGATCAGGGATCGCCTATCCATCGTTTCCGCGCTGACACCGGAGCTGGATACCGAGTGGTACCTGCATCGGTTTCGGGAGAAGTCCTGGAACCTGTTCAGGGACGGTCTGTACGGGGCCGTAGAGCCAGCCGACGGAGCCGGTGATCCGTACTCCTTCGATCTCGAAGAGGAAGTCGCACCCCACGCTCCGTTCCCGATTCACTGGACCCGCGGTCTCGCCGCGGGTGCGTCGCTGCTCGATCTGGAGGCCACGATGGTGTACCAGGCATACGCGGCTTTTCTGCAGCGCTTCGATGCTCTTCTCATGCACGGAGGCGGAGTTCGTCGGTGAGCGACGTAGTCAGCGCGGCAGCGCTGCGCGCGGCATTGCTGGCCTTGCCTGAAGGCATGAGCCATGGCGCCGCACCGGCACACATCTACCTGCCGCCATCCCATGTAAAGGCGTTGAACCCGGACGTTCAACTCGTAACCGGCATGCGAGGGGCCGGCAAGACCTTCTGGTGGAGTGTGCTGCAGGACGGCGCCGTGCGCCAACTCGTGGGTCGAGCCGTCAAGTGGCCACCATTGAACGAGAATACCGAGGTCCGAGCGGGGCTCGGTTCCGGGCAGGCGCCGGACGAGTACCCGGACAGGGACCATCTGCGACACCTGATGGAGGACTTCAAGGCGGCAGCCATCTGGCGAACGGTGCTGGCTTGGCAGTTCGCGCTGCACAAGGACCACCCGCTTCGGGAATGCGATTCGTGGGCGGCACGAACACGTTACGTCGCGAAGAACCCGGAGGCCGTAGGCCGTCTGTTCCAGGAATGCGACGCGGAATTCGACGAAAGGGGCGTGTACTTTCTCGTCCTGTTCGATGCGCTGGACCGTTTCTCCCATGACTGGAAGGCAATGTACCGAGCGATTCACGGCCTGCTGCGAACGGCGCGGGAATTGCTCTCGTACAAGCGCCTTCGGGTGAAGGTCTTTCTGCCGTCGGAGCAGGCGGACAGCACGGCGATTGCGGGATTCGCGGACGAATCCGGAGTCGTTCCTTCCGTGAACCTGAATTGGCCCCGGCGCGATCTGTATGGTCTGCTGTGGCATCACGTCGGCAACGGACCTGAAGGCAAGGCGATGCGCGGGTTTCTCGGTGGTGGCGACTGGCCGGTCGCAGGCCCTGACGAGCAGTGCGCATTTTCCGTTCCGCGGGAGCTCGTCCGGGACGAGAACCGCCAGCGAGAGACTTTTCATCGCATTGCGGGAAGCTCGATGGGACCCAATCACCGGCGCGGGGTTCCGTACGCCTGGGTAACTGATCATCTGGCGGATGCGGAAAGGAGGGTCAGCCCCCGTTCGTTTCTCGCGGCCCTGCGCGCGGCCGCCAGCGACACCTCGGAGCGGCATCCGGAGCATGCCTACGCCTTGCACTACGACAGCATCAGGCGCGGTGTGTTCGAGGGCTCGAAGATCCGCGTCCAGGAGATCGAGCAAGACTACCCGTGGATGGCTCATGCGATGGCAGCGCTTGCGGGGATGTCCGTTCCTTTGGAGCCAGAAGAGATCGCGGCACGCTGGCGGAGTACGGGCGTCCTTGAGAATCTGCGCCTACTGGCAGAGCAGAACGACGTGACGTGGCGGCCTCGTCGGCTCGGCGGCGACGTCGCGGGCGTCAGCCTGGATCTGGAGTCTCTGGGAGTCTTCTACCGCATGCTCGACGGGCGTGTGAACATCCCGGACGTCTTCAGGGTCGGCTACGGTCTCGGCCGCAAGGGCGGTGTAAAGCCGGTCAAGTGATGGGAAAGTGCTGCTGCGCGCGAGCAAAGTCCGCTCTCTGACCGCAGGCCCGCGCGAGGATGTGACAAGGGTGCCGAGGCGCGCCGCGCCCCGGCACCTTCGTCCAGCCGATTTGCCCGAACGCTACTTGATCTTCGAGTAGTCGGTCGCCTCCAGCCACAGCACGTCGACGCCCTCCACGATCCGGCCGTCGCGCTGCGATTCCTCGGACACCCGCGCCCACTCGGGATCCGCCCGGAACGCGTCCCAGCTCGCCTGGCCCGCGTCACGGCTGTCGTGCGCCAGGATGTAGACCAGCGTGTTCTCGGCCAGCGGCGCTTCCTGCGGCGTCCAGTAGCCGACGTTGGTCATGCCGTGCTTCTCGAAGATCCGCGTCGTGTGGTCCCGGAACCGGGCGTTCAGCGCGTCGAGACGGCCCGGAAGCGCCGTGTAGGTCCGCATCTCGAAGATCCGCTCGCCCTGGGCCTGGGCGACGCTCTCGAACGCGGAGAACTGGCCAGCCGCGTAGCCGAGCCCGAAGACCGCGAGACCGAGGATCGCGACGAGGTACCGCTTCTGCTTCAACATCGTGTCACTCCTCCATCCAACGAGTGGGACGAACGGGGTTGCATGGCGTTTACGCTGGCGGCGCCGGCATGCCAAGCCAGTGCCTCCCGGCCGGCGCCGACGCCCGCCGATCATAGTCGGATCCCGTCTGGCCCGGAAATCGTCGCGTCTCGGCTCCGCTGTCCGCCCAACCAACCCTCTCCAGGAGTCTCTGCCGTTCTACGGCTCACGCTTCCGGCGGGAAGCGTAGCGCTCGATGAGCCGCCGGTGGTCGCGCTCTGTCAGGCGCATGTACTCCGGCCGGTCCACGGCGAGCTCGTGGGTGCGGCAGGGACCGCACATCAGGGTCGTTGGGTCCCGGTTGTGGCGCAGCCCCAGCGTATGACCGATCTCGTGCGCGATGATGTTGCGCGCGATGTTCGGGTTGACGGCCATCGCGGTGCGGTCCTCTTCGATCGCCACGAAGTGGCCGGGGTACCGCGGCAGGGGCCAGGCGAACGACATCAGGTCCTGGCGCGATAGGAGCAGGACGGCCTGGACGCCGAAGTCGGTGATCTCGGTCGGCGCGTCCGGCTCGCCCGGTCCGCCGCGCAGGCGCCCGGCCCGCTGCGAGATCGACCGGGCGTAGTTCTCCAGGGCGCGCGTCACGGGCGAGGCGATGTGGAGCTCCTCGACCAGGCGAACGTCCAGGCCCAGGTCCGCCAGTACCTCGTTCCAGAAGGCGATCGCGTTGAGCGCCATCGGCAGCCGGACGTCGTTGGTGTCGTAGGCGACGATGACGACGCGGTGCTCGACCGTCTCGGCGGACGCCAGCGAGAGCGGTGCCAGCAACAGGGCGAGGAGCAGCAGCGCCGGCGGGCGCTGTCGACGCTGTCCGGGCGTCAGACGCCCGCGCGGTGTTCTCATGAAGGTTCCGTCCCGACGCTACCACACACCGCGAGCAGACGTCGCACCCGCCGACGAGCGGCGCGGCCACGCAAGTCACGATCCGAGTGAGACTCATCGGTCCGCGTCAGTCTCGCTGGTGTTCTGTTCTCGACGGTGTCCGCGATTCCACCACGAGCAGCAGCAGCAGCGCGAGTCCCGTCAACGCCGCCACTTCGGAGATGACGAGCAGCCAGACGAGGGTGACATCGACCTCACCGCCCTGCTGCAGGGTCTGGATGCGGAGCGCCAGAGCTCTCCAGCCGTTGGCCGCGCTCCAGGCGTATCCGGCGCAGAGCACGCCGGGGGCGACATCGGGGCGGGCGCGCAGCGACGCGAGCGCACCCCAGAGCAGCAGCCCGAACCCTACTACGTCGACGAGATAGAACGGGTTCGACAGGCCCGCCGGCAAGGAGACCCACGTCTCGACCGGTGCGTAGAGGCAAAGCAGGACGAGCGTGAAGCGCGCGATGAGCGTCTCGACACCGCGTGGAGTCATGAACGTCGGTCCTCGGAGCCGTCGCGCGCCGGCGCCGCTTCCCCCGGGTCCATCTCCGGCCGGGATCCCGCGCAGAGGCTGCAGACCTCGGAGAGGCCGGGTTGAACGGTAAAGCGGGCCGCAACGCGACGGTCTGTACCGGCTATGCCTCGCGCAGGAACTCCAGCAGCAGCCGCGTGGTCTCCTGCGGCTGCTCCTGTTGCACCCAGTGGCCGGCCCCGTCGACGAAGTGCACGCCGCGCATGTCGGTGCAGGCGCTTTCCTGCATTCGCTCCAGCGAGCCCGGCCGCTGGTAGGCGCCCCAGTCGCTCGACCCGGCGATGAACAGCGACGGGATGTCGATGGTCCGGCCGGCGAAGGTGAGCGGCTCGTCGGTAATGATGCCCCCGGACCGGTACCATTGCAGCCCGCCCTGGAAGCCGTTGCGCTCGTACTCCACGGCGTAGACGTGCAGCTCGCGGTCCGGCAGCCACTGGTTGGCGGCGATTTCGGCCGGCGTCGGCATCTCCTGCGCCACGGTCTCGGCCATGCCCATGGCGAGGTCCATGATGTAGTAGGTCGGCATCTTGGCGACCTCGGTAGCCGTCCACCCCGCCAGCCGGTACGGCCGGTTCTCGACCCAGTCGGCGCTCTTGTGGTGGTAGTAGGCGCGCATGAAATCGTGCACCCCCTGCGGCGCGCGCCACATGTTCCCGTTCGCCTCGCGCGTGCGGTAGTAGCGGGTGTAGTGCTTGCGCGGGCGGGGCAGGCGGGCCATCTCCTCGTGGATGTCCGGCGCGGCCGGGGGTTCCGACCCGGGGCCGCCGTCCGCCGTGTCGAAGGGGAACGCCGGGGTCCCGCCGAACGGGGCGCTCATCAGGGCGACGGCGCGGAATATGTCGGGCCGCGCCACCGCCGACCACGCGGCGACGGGGGAGCCGAAGTCGTGGCCGATCACCGCCTCAACCGTGCGGTAGCCGAACGCCGAGACCAGCGCGAGCGCGTCGCGCACCGCGTTCAGGCGGCTGAAGGGACGCATGCTCCCGTCGTAGTCGGCGCTCCAGCCCGTGGTGCGGCCGTAGCCGCGTTGATCGGGCGCGATCACGTGGTAGCCGGCATCGGCGAGCGGCGCCATGACGTGCCGCCAACTGTAGGCGAGCTCCGGGAAGCCGTGCAGGAGGAGCAGGGCGGGGCGGCCCTCGGTTTCGAAGCCGGCCTCGAGCACGTGCATCGTGAGCCCGTTCACGTTGTGGACGAAGCGCGAGCGGACGCCGTCCGGCAGCCAGCTCGGGTCGTAGGGGCCGATAGCCAGGGCCTGCTCGGCCGGCGTCAGGGTGCTCTGCGCAGTCGTCACGGGCGCGGCCGCGGCGCGGCCGGGCAGCTCGCGCATGACCGCGGCGGATCCGAGTACGGCGCCGACGCCCGCCAGCGCCTGGCGCCGCGTTACCCGCACGCCGCCGACCGGCTCACCCGAGGTGCTTCGCATTCTGGCCATCTTGTCTCCTGCCTCTCTGCGTCCATGTCCTGTCGTCAAGTACTCTACGGCAGGCCGTTTGCGCCTCGGCGTGCCGGCTCGTCCCGCTTCAGCGGGACAGTTCGCCCCGCTCGAGGAGGCCGATCAACGCCTCGGCCCGCGACAGCGGCCCTTCCTGCCGCAGCAGATCCAGCCTGTCGAGGGCGGACATTCCCAGGAACTGCGACAGACCGTTGACCAGCATCTCGTCCGCCAGCTCGTCCGGTGTCGGCTCCTGGCCGGGCGCGACCGACGCCAGCAACTGCATCAGCAGCGGGCGGTGCCCCCGCAACGCGTCCCGGTCGGTGTCGCTCAGCGGCTCCGGGAGCGCTTCGATCTCCGCCACCCGGTACGAGCGGCTCCGATCCTCGCTGGTGATCCGAAACTTCATCAGGCCGCTCAGCACGATGTTGTAGCGGCCGTCCTCGAGACGCTGCACGTTGGTTATCACGCCCGCGCAGCCGATATCGTAGATGGGCGGGTTGCCGGTGTATTCGTCCTCGTACCCCGCGTGCAGCATGACCATGCCGATGACGCGGTCGCCCTCGAGCGCGTCGGCCACCATCTCGCGGTAGCGCGGCTCGAAGATGTGCAGCGGCCGGGACGCGCCGGGGAACAGCATGATGTCCTGCAGCGGAAAGATCGGGATGGCTCGCGGGAGGGCCGCCCCGGGATCGGGCGCGGTCTGCGCCTCGGATTGACCAGCCACGGTCGCCGCCGACAACGCGAGACCGCACGCGAGGAGCCCGACCCGAATGCGACGCCACGACATGGTTGTGCGCATAGCCCCGCCATCATACCGCCGCCGGCGTCCGGTGCTCGCGCAAGGGCGGGCGCTCTGCCGCTCCTGAGTGCCGCCCCGGGGTTCCACACGGACGGCTAGTAGCCGGGCGCCGCCAGCGACGCGCGGACGATCTCGCGGCCGTTGCGCGCGACGATGTGTCGGTTCGCGTACGCGGGGTAGGACCAGAGCACGGTCCCGAGCTCGCGCCGCCGGGGTACCGGATGGGTCGGATCCAGCAGGTGGGTGCGGCTGATCACGTCGATCCCGGCGGGGCTGAGGCGCGCAATGATCAGCTCGCCGCGATCGTTGGTGATGAAGTAGCGGTCGCCGTTGCGCACGAAGAAGGCGCTCGCCTGACGGGCGCGCTCCACCGTGAGCGCCTGACTCTCCCAGAGGCGCTCGCCGGTCCGCACGTCGAGACAGCGGAGCTCGCCGTAGCTGTCGATGCCATAGACGTAGTCGCCGTCGATGACCGGCGTCACGAGCATCGAGTGCAGCTTGTCGGTGTCCACCTCGGTACTGTTCTCGCTGCGCCAGATCAGCGAGGCGTCGGGTCGGTCGAGGTTCAGCCGCAGCATCCGCGAGCCGTTGAAGAACGATGCCACGAGCAGATGGGGGCCGTTCCGCACCGGTGACGCGATGGTGACCCCGAGCCGGACCTCGAAAGGCTCGTCCCAATACTGTTCGCCGGTCTGCGGATCGAGCGACGTGATCCCGCGCGGGTGCCAGATGATCAGTTGGCGCACGCCGCCGACGTCGAAGACGATGGGCGCGTTGTACCCCGGTTCCCAGTCGGAGGAGAGCGCGCGCCAGATCTCTTCGCCGGTGCGCTTGTCGAACGCGATGACCTTGGCGTCCGGCTCCCCGCCGGCCAGGCAGATGAGCAGGTCGCCTTCGACCAGCGGCGCTCCGGCCATGCCCCACGCGGGGACCTCGGCGCCGAAGTCGGCCACATAGTCCTTCGACCACTGCACTTCGCCGGTGGCGACATCCAGGGCGAGAAGCCGCCCCATCGCGCCCTGCACATAGACGCGGTCGCCGTCGACGGTCGGCGTGGCGCGCGGACCGATCGCGTAGAGGGGCTGCAGACCCGCGTAGTCCGCCGCCCACTCATGGCTCCAGAGTACCGCCCCGGTCTCCTCGTGGAGACAGAGGATCCGCTCGATCCGCCGCATCCCGGGCCGCCCGCCGGGCGCAGGACGGGCGTCGAGGACGAAGACCCGCCCTCCGGCCACCGCGGGACCGGCATGTCCGTCGTGGATCGGGACGCGCCACGAGTACGACAGCCCTTCGGCGGGAAACGTGTCGAGGATGCCGGTCTCGGTCCAGACCCCCTGCCGGCCGGCGCCGCGATACTCGGGCCAGTCGTCCGCCAGGACCGTCCCGGGAGCCGCCGCAATGAGGACGGACGCTGCCAGGAGGCGCAGTGCGGACGCCGTCCACATCGTCCGGTGCATACGGGTCTCGGCGTAGTGGCGGACGCTGTGCGCGGTTGCTCGATCTCGTTGTCGGGTCGTCTGGGGCATGGGAGTCCTGCGTTCCGAGGCTTTCAGCGAGCCGATTCGGCAAGCGTATCGAGGAGCGGCCCGTGGTGAAACGAATGCAGCGGGCCTTTTGCCACCCACTGGCTACTGGACAGCATATGACACATCCGCTCGCGGACGCCGTCGTCCACGCATGGCGGTCCGTGGTGGAACACGGCTTCGAGTCCGGCGGGGACATCGCTCCGGCTGTCAGGGTCCGCCGGCGGATGACCCGTCATGCCGGACTACGGGGCCGGCACCTCCGCGGGGGCCGGTTCCTCATTCGTGTGCGCCAGAATGACGTCGACGAACGTCTCGCCGTAGCGCTCCAGCTTCGTCGCGCCGACACCGGTAATCGAGGCGAACTCGGCGAGCGAGCGGGGGCGGCGCACCGCCATCTCGACGAGACTGGCGTCGTGGAAGATGACGTACGGCGGCACGCCCTGCCGCTCGGCGACCGCCCGGCGATGCGCCCGCAGGGCGTCGAACAGCGCCTGGCTGCCGGGACCGAGCACGGCCTGCGCCCGATCACGTGCTTCTCGGTCGCGCCGCGGCTTGCGGGCGGGCAGGGTGTCGCGACGCAACTCGACCGTCGACTCGCCGCGCAGCACGGGCCGCGCCGCGGCGGTCAACCGCAAGGATCCGTACTTCTCGACGTCCACGCTGAGCAGGCCCCGCGCAACGAGCTGGCGCAGGACCGACCGCCACTGTCCGGCGTCGAGATCCGCCCCGATGCCGAACGTCGACAGGCGATCGTGGCGGAAGCGCCGGATGCGTTCGTCTTCCTTCCCGCGCAGCACGTCGACGACGTAGCCCACGCCGAAGCGTTGTCCGGTGCGATAGACGCATGACAACGCCTGCCGGGCCGCCTCGGTCGCATCCCACGACTCGGGAGGCTCCAGGCAGTTGTCGCAGTTGCCGCAGGGTTCCGCCAGCGTCTCGCCGAAATAGGCCAGCAGCGTCCGCCGCCGGCAGGTAGTGAGCTCGCAGTAGCCGAGCATTGCGTCCAGCTTGCGGATCTCGACCCGTTTGCGCGCCTCGTCGGCCTCGGAGCCGTCGACCATCTGCCGCAGGGTGATGACGTCCTGCAGCCCGTAGGCCATCCAGGCGGTTGCCGGCACCCCGTCGCGGCCGGCCCGCCCCGTCTCCTGGTAGTACGCCTCCAGGCTCTTCGGCAGGTCGAGGTGGGCGACGAAGCGAACGTTCGGCTTGTCGATTCCCATCCCGAAGGCGATGGTCGCGACGATGATCACGCCCTCGCCGCGCACGAATGCGTCCTGCGCCTCCTCGCGCTCGCGAGCGCCGAAACCGGCATGGTACGGACGGGCGTCGATGCCGCGCTCGCGCAGCCATGCCGCGGTCTCCTCGACCCGCCGGCGCGAAAGGCAATACACGATCCCGGCGTCGCCGCGGTGCTCGGTGTCGAGCAGCCGGGCGAGCTGCTCGCGCGGGTTCCGCTTCGGCACGACCCGGTAGCGGATGTTCGGCCGGTCGAAGCCGGCG
The DNA here is from genome assembly GCA_964291605.2 of Vicinamibacterales bacterium. Lineage (GTDB taxonomy): Bacteria > Acidobacteriota > Vicinamibacteria > Vicinamibacterales > UBA8438 > WTFV01. Next base: position 1,570,042 of record OZ219745.1, read on the forward strand.
ATGAAGATCCTTGCCCCGCGCAGGTCCAGACGGGTCTGGATCTCCCGCCGCGTCGGCTCGTCGGCGGTCGCGGTCAGCGCGATCCGCGGCACGGCCGGAAACCGTTCGTGCAACACCGCGAGTTGGAGGTACTCCGGGCGGAAGTCGTGGCCCCACTGCGACACGCAGTGGGCCTCGTCGATAGCGAACAGCGCGATGTCGATCTCGCCGAGCAGCGCCAGCGTCCGCTCTCCGAGCAGCCGCTCCGGGGCGACGTAGAGAAGGTCGATCCCGCCGGCCCGCAGCCGTTCCTCGACACGGATCGCGTCGCCGTAGGCAAGGGCCGAATTGAGGCACGCGGCTCGCACCCCGGCCTGCAGGAGCGCATCCACCTGGTCGCGCATCAACGCGATCAGGGGCGAGACGACGACCGCTGCGCCGGGTCGGATGAGAGCCGGAATCTGGTAGCAGAGCGACTTGCCGCCGCCCGTCGGCATCAGCACCAGGCTGTCGCCGCCCGCGATCGTGTGCTCGACGATTGCTTCCTGCTGGCCGCGGAACTGGTCGTAGCCGAAGACGCGACTCAGCAGAACTCTTGCCGAGGCGGACACTGCCGAGCCATCGTACCACGCGCGTTCGGCGGTCGCGTTGACCCAGAGACGACCGCTGATATTCGATTCAAAACGAGTGACATGGCGCCAGGCGCGCATTATTCGTGACAACACGTTCTACCGCGCGTGCCCGAGGCGTTTCCGGGGGGACATGGAGGCTGGAGAATGGGTATTATTCGAGGATGACGAAAACCGCGCGCACGCGTACGCCCCGGCTCTGGACCGTGGTCACGGCGCTTCTGTTGGTCGCGCCGGCCGTATCGGGTGCGCAGACGGAGTTCCACTACCAGTACGGCAAGCTTGCAAATCCCTTCGCGCGAACACGTCACTTCACGCACATCCTGACGGTGCAGCAGGCGTCGAGCTGGTCGCTCGGCGACAGCTTCGTCTTCATCGACATTCTCGAGGACGGCGTTGCCGACGGCTTCAACGACCTGGAGTTCTACGGCGAGTGGTATCCGACGCTGAGCTTCGGCAAGCTGGCGGGCCGGACGGTGGGCGGCGGGCCGGTGCGGGACGTTGCGCTGATCGGCGGCATGAACTTCGACGCGGACGCCAACGTCCTCAAGTGGCTGCCGGGGGCCAGGCTCTCCTGGCAGGTTCCCGGCTTCGTCTTCTTCAATACGGACTTCACCGCCTTCATCGACGCCAACAGCGGTCTCGATCGGGGGGGAGCGCCCCGGACTACCGACAGCTTCATGTTCGATGTCAGTTGGGGAGCCGCGTTCGATCTCGGCAGCCAGTCGTTCTGGTTCACCGGCCATGCCGAGTACATCGGGGCGACGACCAACGAGTTGAACCAGCCCGTGAAGGGGTGGATCCTCGCGCAGCCGCAGCTCGGGTGGGACATCGGGAAGGCGATGACCGGCAGCCCGAACCAGCTCTTTCTCGGCGTGGAGTACCAGTACTGGTGGAACAAGCTGGGTGTGGACGACGACGACAACGTCGCCCAGTTGTGGGTGATGTGGCGCCTGTGACGTCCCGCCGCCCGTGCGGGAGCCTGAGATGAACCGAATCGTGACCCAAGCACTGGATGCGCCGAGCACGGAGATCCGGGTGATGAAGAAGGGGCTGCGTCTGGCGGTTCGCGGCTTCCTGGCGCTGGCGGCGCTGCTCACCGTCACGATCACGACGACCTCCGCCACGATGCTCTACAACTCCGCCGTCGCGCTCCGCGACGAGGCGGAGGCGGCTGCCGTCCACCTGGCCGAGTTGCTCTCGGCGAGCTTCGCCGACATCGGGGAGATCTCGCTGGCCAACGTCGCCCGCACGCTCGACGCGACGCTCGACGACCAGATGATCGCGCAGGCCAGTATCGCCGCGCACCTGGTAGCCGCCGCGGAGGATGCGGGGCAGGATCCGCCGCGCATCATCGAGACCCTCGACGCCATCGTGGGGAGCACGGTGCTCGACGAGTTCTGGATTACCGACAGTGTCGGCTTCTCGTACCTCACCAACGTGCGTGACGAAAGCGGCGAGCTCGTACCCTTCCGGTTCGACCCGGACGAGACGGTGCAGCCGCAGGCGTCGAAGTTCTACGTGCTGCTCGGGTCGGATGTCGACGACGACACCTGCGATCAGGGCTGCCGGGTCATGCAACCCGCCCAGGTGCGCGAGATCGACCAGGAGGTCTACAAGTACGTCGGGGTCGGAGGCGTCGATCAGGCGCGGATCGTGCAAATCGGCAACGCGCTGGTCTTCGGCGAGCAGGAGATCCTGACCAACACCTTCACCTCGCAGCGGGCCGACGTGTCGGCCGTGGTCGAGGGGATCATCGGCCAGCACATGCTGGTGCAGGCCCACATCACCGGTCATTTCGTGGCCGCGGCGGAGGAGGCCGGGTGGCCGGCGGAGGAGATCGAGAGCCGGCTGCGGCGCATCGTCGACGCGACGGTCATAGGGGAGATCCGGGTCGTGGACGGGGACGGTTCCCTAGCTTATTCCAGCCTGCTGCCGCCCCTGGCGGGTGGGTCCGACGTCAGCGTGCCGTATGCGGACCGGCTGGCGCCGCTCCTGGAGGGCTCGGAGCGCAGCCTGGAGTTGGCGACCGCGCCCCGCGCCTCCGACGAAGAGATCTACAAGTACGTCGCTGTCGCCGGGACCGGCTCGTCGCGCGTCGTGCAGGTCGGCATCCCGATCGAGGGCAGCGCGGGCAACCTGTTGTATTCCGTCTATCAGCGCGAGGCGGATCTGCTGGTCCGGTCGCGGAATCTCGAGGCGCTCTGGGTCGTCAACCTGGATCGCGATCTGGCGGCGTCCGCGCCGCGATCCGGACAGGCGGGCGCCGGTACGGTGGATGCCGCCGGCGTCTTCGGGCGCCGGGCCGAGACGCTCGTGGGACGGGCCATGGACCAGGGATTGGTGGTCAGCGAGGCCAGTCTCGGCCTGTTGTCGCCAGCCGACCGCGGCCTGTGGGTTGCCTCGCCGATTATCGACGACGGCGGTCGCTCGCTCGGCGGTCTGGCCCTTGCCGTCAGTCTCGACGACATCGCCAGCACGGTGCAGGCCGAAGCCTTCAACACCACGCTGATCGCCTTCGTGCTGCTCGGGTTCACCGCCGGCGCGGCGCTCTGGGGCACGCGGTGGCTGACGCACCCCATCGAAGTGATCGCCTCGGCGGCGCGGCAGGTAGAGGCGGGCAAGCAGCCGGACGAGGGCCCGCTGGAGAACGTGATCAAGCGCACCGACGAGCTGGGCAGTCTCGCGCGCGTGTTCGAGGCGATGACGGTGCAGGTCTTCAACCGCGAGGAGCAGCTCGAGATGATGGTCTCCGCGCGGACCGAGGAGCTCCAGCAGAGCAACCGCAGCCTGCGCGTCGCCCAGCGGGCGCTCGAGCAGGACCTCGAAATGGCCAAGGTGGTGCAGGCGGCCCTGGTGCGGGAAGGCAACGCGAACTTCGGCGGGTTCGCGGCCTACGCGCGGATGACGCCGGCGCAGCAGGTGGGCGGCGACTTCGTCGACGTGCTCGAACCGTCCGGCGGCAAGCTCTTCTTCACCGTGTGCGACGTATCCGGCAAGGGGGTGGCGGCAGCGCTCTTCATGGCGGCTTCCCAGGGCGCCATCAACGCGGCGGCCACCCAGAGCCAGAACGGCGACGTCGGCGCCATCGCTACGGAGGCCAACCGCAGGCTCTGCGGGGAGAACCCGATGGGACTGTTCGTCACCGGCGTGCTCGGCATCGTCGATCTCGATCGAGGAGTCATGCGCTACGTCTGCGCGGGCCACGAGCCTGCGTTCCTCGTCGCGTCCGACGATTCGCGGCGGCCTCTCCCGATGACCGACGGGGTGGCGATGGGCGTGCTCGACGACTTCGAGTACGACAGCCGGGAAGAGGAGCTGCGTCCCGGCGATGCGCTTTTCCTCTATACGGACGGCTTGACCGACGCAGTGAACCTGAGCGGGGAGCTGTTCGGCAAGGAACGGCTCGAGACGACGCTCGACGGGGCGTCATCCCGCTCGCCCGAGGAGATCGTGGACCACGTCTGGACCGAGATTCTCGGCTATTCCGCGGGCGCCCCGGCCGCCGACGACATGACCTGTCTGGTGCTGCGCCGCCGCGCATGACTCCATGCCCCGGTTTGCGGAGTGACGGTCGGAGTTTGCTAGAGTATTGGGTCCTTCGAGCGGGGACGACACGCAATGGCTGAAGAGCTGAACGTGACGATACCGGCGCGGCTGTCGGAAGTTCGCGAGTTGTCGAGTATGGTGGAGGAGTTCGGAGACGCCAACGGCTTGCCGGATCCGAAGGTATTCGTGATCAATCTCGCGTTGGACGAGCTGATCACGAACACGGTTACGCACGGCCTCGAGGACAAGGCAGACGCCGAGATCCGGATCCGGATGCGAGTCCGTGCGGACACCCTGATTCTGGTGATGGAGGACAACGGTCAGCCGTTCGATCCGACGGAGAACACCAACGCCGACATCACTTCATCGTTGGAGGAACGAGCCATCGGGGGACTTGGGTTGCATCTGGTGAAGAGCTTCGCAGACCGCGTTTCCTACGAGTTCGTGGAAGGCCGGAATCGTCTGACGATGGAGCACGACCTTACGAGGGCGTCGGACTGACACCTTCCATCTCGTCTTAACAACCCGGCGTGCAGGTGGAGATTCGATGGATATCGAAGTTGCTGAAGAACGGGACGGCGGGGCGCTGGTACTCCTGCCGATTGGGCGCCTCGACAGTGCGAACGCGCGCTCGTTCGAGTCTATCGTCATGGAACGCATCGGCACCGGCGAGCAACGGTTGCTCGTCGACTTCAGCCGCCTGAACTTCATCAGCAGCTCCGGGATGCGCGTTCTGCTCATGGCGGCCAAGAAGCTGCACGCGAGTCAGGGGAAGCTGGTGTTGTGCGCCATGCCGGACCACATTCACGAAGTCTTCCGGATCAGCGGTTTCGATCAGATCATTCCGATCCGGGATACGCGCGAGTCCGCACTGGCCGATGTCTGACCGGGCGGCGGGCGGCCGCATTTCCCGCGCTCCACGTTGCGGGGCCTCGTGCGGCAACCACGCAGCCCTGGTGGGAGACGACACCCGTGGCAAAGATGGATGAAATGAGCGTCTCGCTGTCCCCGCGATTGTCCGCGGTGCGCAGCCTGGCGCAGATGGTAGAGGAGTTCGGCGACGCCAACAGGCTGCCGGATCAGCAGATCTACCTGATCAACCTGGCCCTCGACGAGCTGATCACCAACACCGTGAGCTATGGTCTTCGTGGAGTAGCCCGTCCGAGGATCGAAGTCGCCCTGCGGATCGACGCTACGGTGCTGGTTCTGACCATGGTGGACAACGGCATGAAGTTCGATCCCACGCAGGACACGAATCCCGATCTCTCATCGGAGGTCGACGAACGACCGATCGGCGGTCTGGGCCTGCACTTGATCAAGACGTTCGCCGACCGCGTGAGCTACCAGTACGTCGGCGGCAAGAACCGGTTGACCCTGGAGCACGATCTGACGCCGGAAGCCCGGTGAGGGGTCGTTGCAGCGACGAGGTGCATCGATGGATATCGAAGTGGCGGAAGAACGAAACGACGACGTGCTGGTACTGTTGCCGGTCGGACGGCTGGACAGCGGAAATGCCCGCTCGTTCGAGTCCGTCGTAATGGATCACGTCAGCAGTGGCGAACGGCGCCTGGTCGTCGACTTCAGCCGGCTCGACTTCATCAGCAGCTCGGGCATGCGGGTGCTGCTCATCGCCGCCAAGGCGCTGAAGGCGGGGGAGGGCACGCTCGTTCTCTGCTCCATGAAGAACCACATCGAAGAGGTCTTCCGGATCAGCGGCTTCGATCGGATCATTCCGATCAAGGATTCTCGCGAATCCGCTCTCGCCGCCTCGTCCTGAAGCGGATCACGTCTCGTAGGCCTTGATCACGTCGAGCATGGCCTGTTCCGCTTCGTCCCACGCGGTCTGAATCGCCAGCAACGCTCCCGCGGCCGTGGGCGCCTGCCTGGCGAGCACGCGGTTTTGGGGCAGCAGGAGTCCGCGCGCCGCCGCGTGATCGAGAAACTCGAACAGGCGGTCGTAGTAGCCGTCTATATTGGCGAAGCAGCACGGTTTCTCGTGCAGCTCGAGCGGGCGTTGCGACCAGCACAGGGCCTCGAAGATCTCCTCCAGGGTGCCGAATCCGCCGGGCAGCGCGATGCAGCCCTGCGACAGCTCCTGCATCAGGTGCTTGCGCTCGTGCATCGTGTCGACCTCGAGGAGACGGCTGAGTCCCTCGTGGGCGAGTTCCTGGTACGACAACTGCCGGGGGACCACGCCGGTGACGAAGCCGCCGTTCGCCAGGACGGCGCCGGCCAGGACGCCCATCAGTCCGACGCGGGCCCCGCCGTAGACGAGCCCGATGCCCTCGGCCGCCATCATGCGGCCCAGGGCATCGGCTTCGTCGATGTAGCGCTGTTCACGCCCGAGATTTCCGCCCAGGTAGACGCAGATGTGCTTCCCGCTGGGGGGTGTCGCGAGATCTGCGCCGTTCTCCTCGTTCCCTTCGAGTGCTCCGGCGTCCGTCATTCCGTCCGTCTTTCTGATCCCTGCCGTCTTCTAGTCCCTCTCCGGCATGAGCACGAACTCGGGATATGCGTCGATGCCCAGCTCGGCGACGTCCTGCCCCATCTCCTCGACCTTCGGGGACACGCGCACGCCCATGGTCTTGTCCAGCGCCATCCAGGTCAGCCAGGAGGTCACGAACACGAACGCGCCGATGGAGACTATGCCGAGGAGCTGCACGCCGATATCGGCGCCGGCGGCGATGACCGTGGCTATCGTACCCCAGGCGCCGGCGAAGAGGTGCGCGGGCACCGCGCCGACCACGTCGTCCACCTTCAGCTTCTCGAGCAGCCTGATGGCGGCGGTACAGATGATGGCGCCGACCGCGCCGATCAGGATGGCCCAGTAGTGACCGGTGAGGTCGGGCCCCGCGGTGATGGAGACCAGCCCCGCGATGGCGCCGTTCAGGCCGGCGAGCAGATCGACCCGCCCGAGGATCGGCCGTGACACGGCGATGGCCGCGATGACGCCGGCTGCGCCCGCCAGATTGGTGTTGACCAGCACGTGGCTCATCGCCAGCACGTCGGCGGCGCTCCCCATCGCGAGCTGCGACCCGCCGTTGAAGCCGAACCAGCCGAACCAGAGAATGAACACCCCCAGGGTCACCACGGGAACGTTGGACGGAGGCGTGCTCGTGACGGTGCCGTCGTCGCGGAACTTGTTGTGCCGCGGCCCGACCACCAGCGCGCCGGCCAGGGCGGCGGCGCCGCCGGTGCCGTGCACGATGGTCGATCCGGCGAAGTCCTGGAAGCCCATGGCGCTGAGCCAGCCTCCGCCCCACGTCCAGGCGCCGACGATCGGATAGATGAACGCGGTCAGCACCAGGGTGAAGACGAAGAACGTCCAGAGCTTGACCCGCTCGGCCAGCGCGCCGGAGACGATGGACGCGGCGGTCGCCACGAAGACCATCTGGAAGAACCAGTCGGACATGACGGCGTAGTCGGTCGCGATCACCGCTTCGCGCGCGCTCTCGGTTCCCGCCAGCAGCGCGAGCTCGTCGGACGACGGTTCGCGGAGGAGCCTGAAGGAGCCGATCAGGCTGTCCACGTCGACGTACATCAGGTTGTAGCCGATCACGTAGAACGCGATGCCGGCCACCGAGTAGAGGCCGATGTTCTTCAGGCAGATCACCGACGCGTTCTTGGTGCGGACCGAGCCGGACTCCAGCATCGTGAAGCCGGCCGCCATCCACATCACGAGCGCGCCCCAGAGCAGGAAGGAGAACGTGTTGAAGATGAATCGAAGCTCGCCGCTCGACAACTCGGTCATGGGTCACCTCTGCGTAGAGACCGGCGGCGCCGGCGCCAGGTTGTACGAACCGCCATCGTGGCTTCGGGCGTACACGAAATACTAGCGCACTGGAGCACCGTCCGGATCGTAGTTCACGTGAGCATCCATCACCAGGTCGTGGAGTCCGAGACACGCTTCGGCCAGACGTCGCAGGCGCTCGGTGTGATCTTCCAGATTGGGCGCTCCGGACCAGGGCCGATGGACCGCGGACGCGAGGTCGCCGGCCAGCCTTCGGGCCGCGCCCGAGGGGCCCGGCCCGAGCGCGAGCGCGGCAAGCGTCTCGGCCGCCAGGTCGACGGCACGACACAGGGACCGGGGCAAGCGCGAGTCATCGACGAGGAGGTCCAGCACGCGAGCCGGCCGCATCTCGACACCGTAGCGGCGCTTGTAGGTGTCGAAGGCCAAGCAGATCCGCAGCAGGCTCGACCACTCGCTGTCGGGCGCTTCTTCGTACGTTCGCACGCCGTCTAGATGCGCCAGCAGCAGCGCAATCGTGAATTGCGCGCGTTCTATGAGTCGTCCGAGCTGCAGAAAGCGCCAACCGTCGTCGCGGTACAGCGTGGTGTCCACCACCCCGGCGAACATGTCCATCTCCCGGGCCAGATCCGCGTAGAACTCTTCCGGGGCGGCCTTCCAGATGTCCGCGATCTGCCGTGTGCCGAGCCGCAGCCAGGCCAGGTTCAGGCACGTCCACATCTCGGCGCTGATGCAATGCCGCATCTGCCGCGCGTTCTCCCGGCCGTTGGAGAAGCTGCTGAGAATCGATCCTGGATTCGTGCGCTCGAAGGTGACGTCATCGGCCAGCGTGTACGAATCGGCCAGCGCGTAGTCGTCGTCGCTCTCTGTCACGCCGATGGCCGGGCCCGGCGGGCGCCGCTTGAGGGTGCCGTAGATGCGCAGCCAGCCGAAGTTGATCTCCCGCACCGGCCGGTCGACGAGCGCGCCCATCTGATCGCGCAGCAGGCGGCACAGATCCTCGGTCCGCTCGATATGCCGGCCCAGCCAGTACAGGCCCTCCGCGCTGCGCGCCAGCATGTCAGGACTCCAGCACCCAGACGTCCTTGCCGCCGCCGCCCTGGCTCGAGTTGACGACGATGCTGCCGCGGCGCAGCGCAACGCGACAGAATGCGCCCGGAACGATGCGGGTCTCCCGGCCCCGCAGCACGAAGGGCCGCAGATCCACGTGGCGTGGCTCCAGATGGCCGTCGATCAGGCAGGGCGCCATCGAGAGCGAGAGTACCTCCTGCGAGATGAAGTCCGCAGGGTTGGCACGCACCTCGGCCGCGTAGGCGTTGCGTTCGGCCGGCGTGGAGTGGGGGCCGACGAGCATGCCGTAGCCGCCCGCTTCCCCGACGCGCTTCACGATGAGCTTGTCCAGGTTGTCCAGGGTATGCTCCAGGTCCTCCGGCCGGCGGCAGATCCGCGTCGGCAGGCTGGCGAGGATCGGCTCTTCGCTCAGGTAGTAGCGGATCATGTCCGGCACATAGGCGTACACGCTCTTGTCGTCGGCCACGCCGGTCCCGGGGGCATTCGCCAGCGTCACGTTGCCGAGGCGGTACGCCTGCAGGAGACCGGGCGCGCCCAGGAGCGAGTCGGACCGGAAGACGTCCGGATCGAGGAAGTCGTCGTCCACGCGCCGGTAGATCACGTCGACCTGCCTCAAGCCCTCGGTCGTGCGCATGTAGACGAAGCCGTTGCGCGTCAGCAGGTCGCGGCCCTCGACCAGCTCCGCGCCGAGCTGGTGGGCCAGGAACATGTGCTCGTAGAAGGCCGCGTTCCAGACGCCGGGGGTCAGCAGGGCGATGCACGGGTCCGGACGGTTCGGCGGCGCCAGTTCGCGCAGCGTCCGCAGCAGCAGGTCGCCGTAGTGCTCCACCTCCCGCACCCGGCAGCGCCGGTAGAGCCGGGGCAGGTTCGACTTCACTGCCTTGCGGTTGGCGATCATGTAGGAGACGCCGGAAGGCACGCGCAGGTTGTCCTCCAGCACCAGGAAGCCGTCGTTGGTCCGCACGACGTCGGTGCCGCAGATCGCCACCCACGTGCCGTGCGGCGGTGAGGCTCCCCGCATCTGCGGGCGGTACTGCGGACAGCCGTGGACCATCTCCTCCGGGACGACTCCGTCGGCAATCGCGCGCCCTTCGCCGTAGACGTCGCACAGGAAGCGGTTCAGGGCGAGGACGCGCTGCTTCAGGCCCGCTTCCAGCTCCGTCCATTCCGCGGCCGACAGGATGCGGGGTATGCAGTCGATCGGGATGATCCGCTCGTCCGCTTCGCCGTCGCCGTAGACGGTGAAGGTGATGCCCTCGTTCAGGAAGGAACGCGTCACCCGATCCTGGACTTCGCCGAGCTCCACGGCGGAGATCCGGTCGAGAGCGTCGCAAAGGGAGCGGCAGTGCGGCCGCGGCGTGCCGTCGGGCTGCAGAACCTCGTCATAGAACTCGGCGTCGAGCCGGTAGCGGTTGAAGTCCATGCCAGCGGACTCCGGAGGCCGTCGATAGTCGCCAGCGGCGCGGGACCGAAGCGCGAACCCGGCGCAACGCCGCCACTCCCTGCGGGCGCCAGTGTGTCACGTGAGGATGACGGACCGCAACCCCCCGGAGGACGAGGTCGCGTTCACTTCGCTTTCCGGTTCGCGGCCAGCACCGCGCCGAAGAGCGCGACGCCCGTCACGTCGAAGAGTGGCAGGCCGACACCCGCGAGGTTCAGGGAGGGACCGGGCGCCAACAGCAGCGCCGCCGCCCCGAAAACCGCCAGGCGCGGTACGAGCCCCAGCGGATGCCGCAGTTGCCCGGCGATGCCCGCGGCGAAGCACGTGACGCCGAGCGTCGCGATGGCGACCGGCAGCAGCATCTCCAGCCAGCCGGCCGGCTCGCCCGAGGCGGACAGCATCAACAGCTCCGGCCGGTAGATGAACATGTACGGCAGCGTGAAGCCGACCAGCGCGAACTTGAACGCCGCCAGCGCGGTCGGCATGATCCGCGTGCCGGCGATGGAAGAGGCGGCGTAGGCGGCCAGCGCCACCGGCGGAGTCACCATCGACATCATCCCGAAGTAGAAGATGAACAGGTGCGCGGCCAACGGGATCACCCCCAGGTTGCCGAGCACCGGACCGATGAGCGTCGCCATCAGCAGGTAGCAGACGGCCGAGGGCAGTCCCATCCCGAGGACGATGGACGAAATCATGATCAGGACGAGCGCGAGGAACAGGCTCTGCTCGGCCAGGGGGATGATCGTCGCGGGCAGACGCGTTCCGACGCCGGTCAGCGTGACGATGCCGATGATGATGCCGACGCACGCCGACGCGGCCACCAGCGGCACGACCCCGCGCGCCGCCGTGACGAGGCTCAGCATCGTGAAGCGCCAGTCGAGACGCGTCTCCTGGTTCAGGCTGCTGACCGCGACGATTACGACCAGCGACAGCGTGACGGCCCGAAACGCCGTGTAGCCGAGCACCAGGAACAGGATGAGGCTGCCGAGCGCGGAGGCGAAGACGATTCCCGCCGCCCGCGATCGCGTTGCCGCGTCGGCCGTCTTCTCGCCGGGCGGTGCGGCTTCGACCGGCGCGCCCTCCGTGGCGATCGACATCCGCCGCGCGTGGAAGTGCACGATCAGGATCAGCGACAGGTAGTACAGGAGCGCCGGAATGAGGGCCGCGCGGATAATCTCCAGGTACGTCACCGGCGGGTCGACGATCTCCAGCATCATGTAGGCGCCGGCGCCCATCACCGGGGGCATGAGCGCGCCGCCGGAGCTGGCCGCCGCCTGCACGCCGGCCGCGGTCACCGGCTGGAAGCCGGCGCTGCGCATCATCGGGATGGTGAACGTGCCGGTGGTCGCTGTGTTGGCCACCGCGCTGCCGGAGAGCGAACCCATCAGGCCGCTGCTCAGGACGGCCACCTTCGCGGGACCCCCGGAGCTGCGCCCGAACACGCGCTCGGCGAAGTCGACGATGAACCGCGTCGCCCCGGTCGCTTCGAGGAAAGCCCCGAAGATGACGAACAGGAAGACGTAGGTGAACATCACGCCGAGCGCTACGCCGAAGATGCCCTGGCTGTGCAGGAAGGTCTGCGCCACGACCCGCGGGACGGTGTAGCCGCGGTGGGGAAACAGCCAGTCGGGGAAAACCGACCCGAAGAGCGCATAGAGGATGAACGCCGCGGCGAGCAACGGCAGCGCCAGGCCGAGCGACCGGCGGGCCGCCTCGATGACCAGCAGCAGGCCGAGCAGGCCGACGGCCGTGTCGAGCGTGGTCTCGAAGCCGGCGCGGTTGCCGAGCGTCTGTCCGTCGATCCACCACGCCGCGAACAGCGGGTCGGTCTGCACCACGATGTAGCCGCAGCAGGCGGTGGCCAGCACCGCCAGCGCCACGTCGGCGCCGCGGGCGCGCCTGTCGTCCTTCAGCGACGGGTGGACCGGGACGTTCAGGAAGCAGAGCGCCAGGCCCACCAGCGCGAAGAACGCCAGCCGGCTCTGCGGGGCCAGCAGCGGGTAGTTGACCTCGACCAGCGTGAAGACGCACAGCAGCACCCCGAGCGTGCCGCTCGTCAGGAGCCGGAGGTCGCGCGGAAGCGGGGTTTCCGGGGTCACGGCGCGGCCTGTTGCGGCCAGATCCCCGCCTCCTCGTAGAAGCGGATCGCGCCGGGGTGGAAGTCGGTCCCGGTGTCGCGCACGACGTTGTTCGGGTTGATGGCGCGGCCCGCGGCGTGCTTCTCGACGACCAGCTCCCGGTTCTCGTAGAGCAGCTTCGTCCAGTTGTAGACGAGATCGTCCGGCGCGTTGGCCGACGTGATGACGTGCATCGAGCCGACGTCGAGTCCTTCGAAGGGCTCGGCCTGTCCGCGATAGGTCTCGGGCGGAATGCTCGCCGGGCGGAAGAAGAGGTACTCGTCGATCAGGGCCTGCTTCTCTTCATCCCCGTACGGAATGAAGGTGAGATCCATCGACGCGGAGGCCTGGGTGATCGACGCGGTCGGCACCGCGCCGCCCAGGAACGTCGCGTCCGCCGAGCCGTCGGTCAGCATGTCGACGGCGGCCTGCTGCGTGGCGTTGAGCGGCGAGAAATCGTCGTAGGTGACGCCGTGCGCCTCGAGCAGCGGGCCGACGAAGTACTCGAAGCCCGCTCCCGCCGGTCCGACGGTGACCCGCCGGTCCCGCAGATCGCCGATGCTCGTGATGCCCGACCCGGCCTGGGTCACGAACAGGGCCACGTTGGGGGCCAGGGTCATGATCGAGCGGACCGGATACGCGCGGTCCCAGCCTTCGCTGCCGCGGACCGCGAAGTAGGTGATGGCCGCATTCGACAGCGCGAAGTCGAGCTCGCCGCTCGCCAGGCGCCGGATGTTCTCCTGCGAACCGCTCGTCGCCTCGGCGGTGACGTTGTAGCCGAACTCGCCGCCCGTCTCGTTGACCACCTCCGCGAGCGCGCTCCCGACGACGAAGAACGCGCCTCCCGGCGGCGCCGTTCCCATGCTGAGGAACTGCCGCGCGGGGGCGCCGTCTCCCCCTTCGCCACCGCCGCAGGCGGCGGCGGAGATACACAGAATGCCGGCCAGGACACCGGTCGGCCACCGAAAGCTGGATCGACGCAAGAACTCCTCCTTGAACCCGCTCATGCTACTACGCTTCCTCGTTGCGGGCCGAAGATCGTCATTCCGGGCCGAAGATCGACAGCAGGTGGCCGTCGGGATCGCGGAAATGGGCCGCCCAGGAGTCGCCGGTGACGTTGGCCGGTTCCCGCAGGAACTCGACCCCCTTGTCCCTGAGCGCGGCGTGCGCGGCGCGCACGCTCGCCACCGCCAGCACCACTTCCGTGGGGCCCGGCTGATCCGCGAGTCTCGCATGGGCCGCGCTCAGACAGAGCGTTACCGGCCCCGTCTCGAGGAAGACGAAGCCGGGAATCTCCTGCTTGACGGCCAACTCGAGCTTGTCATGGTAGAAGGAACGGGAGCGATCGAGCTCCGACGCGCCCAGCATGACGTTGGCGATTCCGGTGATGATCATGAGTCCTCCTGGTTCTTGCCGGACGGAAGCGGGCGCTCACGAGTCCCGGGCGACGTGGACGGCCCGGTCGGGGGCGGCGTGCCGTCGACGACGAAGCGGCGCGCCTTCATCTCGAAGCGCGGCAGCACGCCGGCGGGTACCGGGCTGACCGGCACGGTCAGCCCCAGCGCGCCCCGCAGTCGGTCCGCGGCCAGGGCCGCCACCGCCGCCGGGTCCGCGCCCGATGCGACCTCCACCTCGACCGTCATCGCCCGCAGTGCTCCCTGCGCCCGCACCGTGCAGCGGTACTCGACCACCGCGTCTATGCCGCGCAGCACCGCTTCCACCGCGGCCGGATATACGTTGACGCCGCGGACGTTCACCATGTCGTCGGCCCGCGCGACGACGCCGCCGACGAGTCGGGCGAGCGTCCGCCCGCAGGCGCAGCGCTCGCGGGTCCGGACCACGAGGTCGCGCGTACGGTACCGAATGACGGGGCTCGCCGTCCGCCCCAGGTTCGTGATCACCAGCTCGCCGCGTGCGCCGTCCGCCAGCGCCTCACCGGTGACCGGATCGACCACCTCGGCGATGAACTCCCGTTCGTTGACATGCAGAGAGCCCGGCGCCTCCAGACACTCGAAGCTGATGGGGCCGACTTCCGTCAGGCCGTGGTGGTCGATGACCCGTGCCCCCCAGCCGCGCTCGATGCGGTCGCGCGTGGCCGGGATGCTGCCGCCCGGTTCGCCGGCGACGATGATCACGCGCACCGCGCTGTCGACCGGCATCCCGCGCCCTCCCGCTTCGCGCGCCACGTCGAGCAGGCGCAGCGCATAGGTCGGCGTGCAGCAGATGACCGTCGGCGCCAGCGTGTCGACCAGGGCGAGCCGCTGCCCGCTCGTCATGCCGCCGGCGGGGATCGCGTGCGCCCCGATCTGCGCCGCGGCGTCGAATCCGGTCCAGAAGCCGAGGAACGGTCCGAACGAGAACGGGAAGAATACGCGGTCGCGCGCGGTGACGCCGGCCGCTCGATAGACCGCCTTCCAGCAGTCGAGCATCCACTGCCAGGTCTCCGGCGTGTCGATCCAGCGCAGCGGCCGTCCCGTCGTCGACGACGTCTGGCTGTAGCGCGTGTAGCGGTCCAGCGGCTCCGTCAACGCCGTCCCCCACGGCGGCGACTGCGCCTGGTCGGCCACCAGCTCGGCCTTCGTGGTGAAGGGTAGCGCCGCCAGGTCGTCGGGGAACGCCAGACCGGTCACGTCGATACCGGCGGCGGCGAGCTTCCGGTCGTAGAATGCGTTCCGGCCCCGCAGATTCCAGAGCAGTGCCGCGAGCCGTGCTCCCTGCCGCGCCTCGAGTGCTGGGCGGGGCCGGCACTCGTCGCCGGGCGGCTCGACCGGCTCGCCTGGCGGCGGCGTGAAGTGCGGGGCGTGCCGGCGGTCGGTCATGCGTCGAGAAAGAAGTTCCGGGAAGTTCACGCGTGGTCCGCAGTCATGCGTCCGGGTGCGACGGTGCGACCGCGAGACGGCCGGCGATAGCGGGCGGGATTGGCGTCGACCGGAGCGGTGCTCCCGCCCGCTTCGAGATGCACGCGATGGCGAGGCTGCCGGTGGCTATCGCGGCGCCGTCCTTCGTGACGTGCGCCGTGTAGCGGATCGATCTTGCGCCGATGGCGGCGATTCGGATGTGCACCTCGAACTCGTCCTCGAACCGCAACGGTCGATGAAAGTCGAACGACGCCGCCACGCGCGGGAAGCCGACCGCCGCGTCCGGCGCCGCGATGCTCAGGCCGGCCGCGCGCCACAGGGCGTGCTCGGCCTCCTCCATATAGCGGTAGAACCAGGAGAAATGAACGATACCGGCAGTGTCCGTCTCGTAGAACTGCACCCGGCGCTTCAGCCGGTACTCGCTGACCACCGGCACATTCTATGCCGCGGCGCTCGCACGGCCCGTGCCGTCGGCGTCATTGGGCGACCGCCTGCGCTGGCGCCCGACCGGGGAGCCCGTGGTCGAGCGAGCTCGTTCCGGGTGGTCTTCATTGCCGGAGGGTTCTTGCGTGGTGCCCGACCGGGTAGCCCGTGGTCGAGCGTCGCTCTTCTCGGCGCTACGCGGCGTTTCTCAAGGTGCCGGTAGCCGGTGAAGGGTCACGACCCACTGCCGGCCGCTTGCGCCAGCTCGGGCCGCGACGTCCGCGCCGAGAACTCCCGCAGCGCCTCGAACAGCGGCCCGAGATCGGCGAACACGTTGCCGACCAGCGCGTCCACCAGCCGCGGGTGCAGGTCCGGGTGGGCGCGGATGAAGTCCCGGAAGCTGAACGTCTGGTTGTAGAACGACAGGACGAGTTGCCGGAACTGATCGAGCGCCCAGCGCATGTCGCGCTCGTAGTCCGCGAACGTCTCGGCGGTCACGCCGCCGGCTTCGAGGCCGCGGTTCACCGCGTCGGCGGCCATCTCCCCGCTCTTGAGCGCCATGAACACGCCGGTGGAGAACACCGGGTCGAGGAACGAGAACGCATCGCCGGCCAGGCAGAAGCCGTTGCCGCCGATCGACTCGGCGCGGTAGCTGAACTCGCCGGTCACCCGGACCGGTTCGATGCGCGTGCCCGTGCTCAGGTGGTCGGCGATCCAGATGCACTCGGCCGCCTCGCGCGCGAAGATCGCCTCCGGGTCGCGCGTATCCCGGTACAGGTAGTCCGCCTCGGCGACGACGCCCACGCTGACCACGTCGTCCGGCAGCGGGATGTACCAGAACCAGCCCTTCTCGGGGATGTAGGCGACCGTCGTCGCGCCCTCGTCCAGGCCGGGGTCGCGCTTCGCGCCGCGGTAGTAGCTGAAGATCGCGATCTTGGTGAGATCCGGGTCGCGCCGCTTCCAGCCGAGCTTCGAGGCGAGGAACGTGTCGCGCCCGGAGGCGTCGATGACGGCGTCGGCGTGGACCGTCGTCGAACCGCCGCCGGCGACGTCGGCCCGGACGCCCACCGCGCGGTCACCGTCCATCAGCAGCTCGCGGACCGCCGCGCCCTGCCGAACGTCGGCGCCCTTCGATCGCGCGTTGTCGAGCAGCATCCGGTCGAAGTCGCTGCGCAGCACCTGCCACGTCGTCGAGCAGGGGTGCTCGATCGTCTCGAAGAAGTAGAACGGCTGCGATACCTTGCCGGTGGTCGAGACGAACTGCACGCTGTACTTCTTCGGGCACGCCGCTTGCTCGAACCAGTCGAGCACGCCGAGCCGTTCGAACGTGAACCACGTATACGGCATCAGCGACTCGCCGATGTGGTAGCGGGGAAACGCCTCGCGCTCGAGAATCGCCACGCGCCGGCCGTGTTGCGCCAGCACGGCCCCGGCCGTCGCGCCTGCCGGGCCGCCGCCGATGACGATGCAGTCGTAACGTTCGTTGGTGTCCATCGTGCTCATCGTATTACCAGCGGCAGCACCTCGACGATGTCGCCGATCTTCGTCCCGTGCCGCACGACCTCGGTGCGCCGGCCGTAGAGGACGCGCGGCTCGCGCATCCAGAAGACGCCCATCATCTCCGGGTTCGGGGTGACGGCGAGGAATGCCTTGACGCGGCTCTCGTACTCGAACTGCCCGTCCCGGAGAATACGCCCCAGCGGCACCTCGTTCTCCAGGATCTGGCGCCGAACCTGGTCGCCGAACGCGTCGAGCCGCATGCGGATCGCCCCCATCTCCACGGGCTGGCCGGCGTACTCCTGCACCAGCAGCACGCGGCGGAAGTACGAGCCGTCCTCGGTGAACGTCGACAGCGGCCGTAGCACCACACGCCCGCCGAAATGCCGCTCGAGCGTCACCGTCATGTCGGTGTCGTGCACGAGGAGCGACCGATAGGGGAGCGGTATGTCGTCCGGCTGGACCACTTGCACGCACGGGATCTCGATGCCGGCCCGCTCGTAGACCAGGTCGAGAGGGTAGAGTAGCCTTCCCTGCTGCGATTCGTCCGGCCGGGGCGAAGTCGACACTTCCGATGCAGGCATGCCGCCGTGCCTCTTCCGTCAGGAGTTTCGGGTCAGGGCGCGGCTGTGGTTGTGGATCCTGGTCGGGCGCCGGCCGATGGTTTCTTCAATGTTCTTCAGCAACCAGTCCAAGTGGGACCGGACGCTTGTATCGAGCGGTCGCATGGCCATCCTAGGTGTACCGGATGTCGGTGTGCGCGGGCAGGAAGAAGCGCGGCAGCAGGCTGTCGACGCGCAGCAGGCCCTCGCGCGACAGCCGGACCCGATCCGGTGACGACTCGGCCAGGTAGCCGTCGGAGACGAGGGATGCAAACGGGACGTCGAACCGTTCCCGCACGTCCACGCCGTACTTGTCGCGGAAGTAGGCGGGGCGGATCGAGCCTAGCTTGAGCTGTAGCACCAGCTCGCGGATAAGCCGTTCCTCGTCCGTCGGCCGGTAGGCCCGGTTGAGAGGGATGCACCCTTCCTCGATGGCTTGCGCGTAGGCGCCCCAGGAGTCCAGGTTCTGCATGTGCACGCCGTTGACGTGTCCGAAGGACGCCACGCCAAGGCCGGCGAGGTCCGCGCCTTGCCACAGGCGATCGCGGTAGACGAAGCTGGTGCGGCCGGGGTGTTTGACCGCGGTATAGGCGCTGCCCACCGTGTAGCCGGCCCGCTCCAGCGCGGCGAACGCCTCGTCCACCCAGCGGCGCTTCGTCGCCCACGGAGCCACTGTTTCCGGGAACTGTCCGGTTCCCCGCAGCCGGTCGCTGCTGATCGTCGTGTTGAACGGCAACTCCATCTGGTAGATGGTGACGCTGTCCGGATCCAGCGCGACGGTCCTGCGGACCGCGTCGTGCCACTTGTCCTCGGTCTCGCCGAGCATGCCGGCGATCAGGTCGATGTTGATCTGCGGGAAGTCGATAGAGCGCGCGAAGTCATAGGCCCGGAAGATCTCGGCCGAGCGGTGCGCGCGCCCGTTGAGCTCCAGGATGTGGTCGTCGAAGTGCTCGACGCCGAGGCTGAGCCGCGTGACGCCCATCTCGCGGATGGCGCGCAGCTTCGACTCGGTCAGGGTGCCCGGCTCGCACTCGAAGGTGATCTCGCTGGCGGTCGACCAGGGCGTGACGGCCGAGAGCCGGTCGACCAGGCCGCGGAGCTGCCGCACCGACAGGAACGACGGCGTGCCGCCCCCGAAGTAGATGAAGTCGAGCGGGCGTCCGGCGATGGCCGGCTGCTCGGCGTACAGCTCCCACTCGCGGCCGAGCACGTCGAGGTACGACTGCACCTCGGCCGCGTTCTTGTCCGTGTAGACCCGGAAGTAGCAGAAGTGGCAGCGCTTGCGGCAGAACGGGATGTGCAGGTACAGCCCCAGCGGGACGTCCGCCGCGCCCGGCGTGGCGAGCGCGGGCCGCGCCGCTTCGGCGACCGCGTCGGTCGTCCAGGTGGAGAACGGCGGGTAGTTGGCGACGAAATAGCTGCCAACCTCCGTCTCGGTCCCCGGTGCCGTGGCCGCTGCCGCCGCCTCGCTCATGGAGTTCATGATACCAGCATGCCAACGCGGCACCGGGGGCAGAGTGCTTGGGATGCCCCGGGCGTCGATCCGGTCCGCCTGGAGGTCGAAGTCCATGTCCTCGAGAACGGCGCCTACCGTTGCGCGCAGGCAGCAACCAGCGGAGACACCGTGCGCTCCGTTCTGCTCCCGGACCTGACATTCGCCGCCGCCCGCATCTTCACGTTCGCGTAGTTCCCTGCGCGCTGTCCGCGCCGTTCTCCACCCCTCACGTCGGGTGCGCCGCCCATGGAACGAATCTCGCAGGCACACGGTGATACGATGGCGCCCATGCAGGGCACGCAGCCGCGATTCGGCTACAACGACCTCCTGGCCATGCCGGAAGACGGACGCCGCTACGAGATTCACGGAGGAGAGCTCGTCGTGGTCCCGTCACCGTTGCTGCGTCATCAGATGGCCGCCATGGAGATCGTCACCCTGCTGAACGACTACCGCCGGAAGTTCGGTGGAATCGCCGTCACGGCGCCGTTCGACATCGTGTTCGACGAGTACGACGTGGTGCAGCCGGACGTCGTATTCTTCCGGGCCGAGCGGCTTTATCTGCTCGACCCGAACTCGGTGGCGCGGGCGGTGCCGGACATCGTCGTCGAGGTGCTCTCGCCCTCCACGGCTGCCATCGACCGCGGCCGGAAGATGGAGATGTTCGCTCGGTACGGGGTACCCGAGTACTGGATCGTCGACCCGGTCGCGCGGCAGGTCGAAGTCCACTCGCTTGAAGAGGGCGGCTACCGCCAAGCGCAAGTCGCAACCGGCGGTGACATCGTTCGCTCGGCCCTGCTGCCGGATCTGACCTTCACCGCTGCCGGGATCTTCACCTTCCCGTAGGTCGAAAGTACCCGGCGTCGGTCGAAACATGCCCGCTCTGCCGGCTTTCCGCGACGCAACGGTCGGCCGGCGGACGGGTCGTCATCCGAAGCAGTAGAGCACGCCGTCCTGCGAGCCGATCACCACCTTGCCGTCGGCGATCGCCGGGGACGCCGACAGCGGGGCGCCGGTGTCGAACTCCCAGAGCTTCTCGCCGCTCTCGAGATCGAGGATGTAGAAGCGCCCGTCGCCCGAGCCGATATAGACACGGCCGTTGGCTGCGGCGGGGGACGAATCCACGCGCGCGCGGGTCATGAACGTCCAGCGCATCTCGCCGGTCTCGGCGTCGATGCCGTGGACCATGCGGTCGCGGCCGCCGATGACGACGGTGCCGTCGACGTTCAGCGCCGAGGAGTAGAACGGAAAGTGCCGCCGCGGGTGCTCGTAGCGCCAGACGATGTCCCCCGTGCTCAGGTCGAGGCTGACCACCTCGTTGTCGAAGGTGCCGAAGTAGGCGTGCCCGTCGTGGATGGCCGAGGACGCGGCGGTGTAGGCGCCGGCCGGCACGCTGGTGATCTCGGTGCCGTCCGAGATGCGTACCCCGTGGAACGTCTCGTCGCAGCCCCCGAAATAGGCGACGCCGTCGGTTACGGCGGGGGTGGCGTGGACGTAGTTCTGGGTCTCGACCTGCCACGCCAGCTCGCCGGTGGCGACTTCCAGCCCGTACAGGTAGCCGTCGTACGAACCGATGAGGACACGGTCGCCGGACAGCACCGGCGACGACTTGATCTCGCCCTGCGTCGCGTAGGTCCAGACCTCCGCGCCGGTCTCCGCATCGACGGCGTGCAGCACGCCCGCCAGATCGCCGACGAAGACCATTCCGTGCCCGACGGCCGGCGACGACTCGCCGATGCCCATCCGCTCGCTCGCCTGGTAGCGCCACTTCAGGTCGCCGGTCTCGAGATCGAGGGCGACGAGCTCGCCGGTGTAGGTGCCGACGTAGACCGTTCCGTCGGCGATGGCGGCCGACGAGTCGATCGACTCGCCCGCCTCGAAGGACCAGAGCAGCCTCGGGTTCTCCGGCACGGTGGCCGATGAGACGCCGGTCAGGCCGACCGTGCCGCGGAACTGCGTCCAGGCGTCCGGCGGCGCCGCCTCCTGGGCGGCTGCCGTACCGGAGCCGGCCAGTGCTACGGAGGCGACGAGAACGGCGGTTGCGGCGACCGTGGCCGGCAACGGCTTATGGTGTGACTGATTCAGTAGGCGCATTGATATACCTCCAACGCTTCGCGTGCGCCAAAGGGCCTCGGATTGAACGTGCCGGTCCACTGCGTGGCAGCGGCCTCGGCGAGAATCGACAGATCCTGTTCGGGTACGCCGGTTGTCCGCAGGTCCACCGGGAACCCGCCCGACCGCCCGATTTCGATCAGGCGATCGGCCAAGCGGTTCCCGGCCCCGCCCGACGCGGCGGCCAGGGGCATTCCGTTGACGAGGTCGCGGTAGAGACCGTCGTCGGCATGCGCGTTCCACCGCACCACGTGAGGCAGCAGAATCGCCAGCGCGACGCCGTGCGTCATGCCGTAACGCGCGGTCAGGGGGTTCGCGCACGCGTGGGCCGCGCCGAGCATCGATTGCTCGATGGCCACGCCCGCGTAGAACGCGCCGAGCTGCATCGCGCCCCGCGCTCCGACGTCGTCCGGACGTTCGATCACCCGCTCGTAGTTGGCGTTCAGCAGGCGGAAGGCCTCGCGGGAGAAGAGCGCCGAGATCGCGGTGCGGCGCTTCGTCACCGCGGTCTCCACCGCGTGGGCGATGGCGTCGAATCCGCCGGCGGCGGTGACCGCCGGTGGTTGCGACAGGGTCAGCTCGGGGTCGAGGACGGCCACCCGGAAGGCGAGGCCGGGGTCGCCGCACGCCATCTTCATGTGGGTGACGGCATCGGCGATGACGGCGTAGCTCTGCGCCTCGGAGCCCGTGCCGGCGGTGGTCGGGACGGCGATCATCGGGAGCAACGGCTTGTGCGTGCGACCGTAGCCGCGGTAGTCGGCCATGGCGCCGCCGTTGGTCAGCAGCAGGTTGATGCCCTTCGCACAGTCGAGGGAGCTGCCGCCGCCGAGCCCGATGACGGAATTGGGCCGGAACGTCCGTGCGAACGCGACGCCCCGTTCGACCATGGCCGCGTCCGGGTTCACGTCGAAATCGTCGAATACCTCCACCTCCAACCCGGCGGCGCGCAGCAGGCCGAGCGCGCGGTCGACGTGACCCGCTTCCTCGAGGCCGGGATCGGAGACGAGCAACGGTCGCGCGAGGCCCAGCTCGCGGGCCAGCGTTCCGAGGCGCTGCACGGTGCCGGCCCCGAACACGAGGCGAGTCGGTACGTGGAATTCGAACGGCGTCATCGGCGAACAGAAATCATAGCGTGACCCGGACCCATGGCCGAGTCTCGAACGTCCTCGGTGGGTGCGGATCAATCCTCGCGCAGCACGAGCGACGTGAAAGCGCCGAGGGCGAAGGTCCAGGGGTACAGCTTCTCGGAGTACCAGAGCTTCGCGAAGTACAGACCGATCGGGGTAGTCTCGGCGCGTCGCCCCCCATCGGTAGCGCTGATCAGCCAGCTCGCCCCGCGCGTCACCGCCCCGCCGATAGCGTCGATCGGGAGGGCTCGCGGCCGCCGTCCGAACGTCGCCAGCGCGGAAACCGCCAGCGCCGTCTCCTCGACCGAGGGCGGGACGCCGGGTGCGCCGCCCCAGCCGCCGTCGCCTCCCTGCGCGGCGATCAGCCAACGCGCCGCCCGCTGCTCGGAAGCAGGGATCGTCTCGCCGCCGGGCAGCGCGGCCAGCCCCTCGATCACGCGCGCCGTGCCGTAGACCGGGTTGGCCTCGTCCGGGGCGCCCTGGTTCCCGAACCACAAGGGAATCCACGACCCGTCGGGCTGCTGCGCGCGCTCGAGAAACCGGACGGCGCGCGTGGTGGCGCGCTCGGTGCGGGCCCGGAGCGGGGCGGGCAGCGCGGGCCGCCAGGCGGCCCACGCCCGTAGCGCGTGGGCGGTGAGATCGGGACTGCTGCGGTCGAACGGCAACGCGCCCCAGCCGCGGCAGAACGTCGGTATTCCGCCATCGGCATTCTGCAGGTCGAGGAGCCAGCCGATCCCCGCACGTGCGGCCTCCAGATGCTCGGCGTCTTCAGAGCCGAGGGCATGGAGGGCGAGCAGCGCCCCGGGGGTATCGTCTGCGTCCGGCACACCGCCGGGGAGGTCGGTCCAGGCCCAGCCGCCCGGGTCGGCGTCCGTGTAGACGTGCCGCTCGCGGTACTGCTGGTCGAGAAGCCAACGGCTCAGGGCGGCGCGATCGGCAGGCCGGAGGAGGCTGTGCCAATCGGGCCGGCGCGCCAGCGCGTTGATGCTGAGCGTGGTGACCCACGTGGCCAGGTTCGTGTCGATGGGCCAGCTTCCGTCGGCCCGCACCGAACGCTCCAGGAACGCCACGCCGCGATCCACCACCGGGTGTGCCGTTTCCCCGGCGGCGACGAGGCTCATGACGACGAAGCTCGTCAGCGGCGTCGCCTCCAGGAAGCCGCCGCCGTGCGGCTGGATCGCCTCCAAGCGGCGCAGGGTGGCTCTGCGGGCCGCGCGGCGGACGAGCCTCGCCAGCGGATTGCGCGTGGGTCGTTGCCGGTGCCGGGCCTGTCCGATGGCGATCAGGGCGGGCAGGGCATAGCTGACCACTGGGAGCCGCAGCCAGCGGTACCAGGACGGCGGGACCGCGGCCAGCTCGAACGGGAGTTGCGGCACGTGCCTCCAGCCGCTGCCGATGGCGCCCCCGCCTCCGCCCTTCGCGCCCTGGTCGTCGTCGGCGCGCGAGCGGGTGCTTCTCGTGTCTCTGGCTCGGCCGCGCCGCGGCGCGTCGCCGCCGGGGTCGCCGGCGCCCCGCCCATCGGCATCGAGGAGGCCGGCCAGCGCGAGCACCGTGAGAATGGGTACGGAGAACGTGCGGTCCCTCCCGTACCGCCGACTGATCGTGTCGGCGAGCGGCCGCGCTTCCAGGCTGCCGGCGGCGCGGTGCATCCAGCGGCGCACTCTGTCGAGCGCCGTCATGGACCACGGAGCGTCCGTCCCGGCGAGGGTGAGGGCCGCCCAGCAGAGAGCCGTCGTGCTGACGTTGCTCGGGCTGTCGGCGGTGTCGCCCCAGCCGCCGTCCTCGTTCTGGGTTCGGACCAGCCACGCGATGCCGTCACGGGCGAGCGCATCGCGCGCGGAGTGCGGTCGCTGCCGCTCGACGAGCGTGAGTGCGATGGTCGCGACGGCAGTCGACAGCGCCGACGACGACAGCTCGCCGACCCAGTGGCCACCCGCGGTTCGAGCCGCGAGCAGATGCGCTGTGAGACGGTCCAGCGTTGCACGCAACCCGGTGTGAATTGGCGCCGATGCGGCAGGCTTCACGAGAGCGCCTCCGCGCGCGTGCGGTGATACGCGTGCTGGTGGTGCAGCCCCGCGTGGTGCGACGCCCGGCCGGGCGCCCGGCCGGCGAGGTTTGACGAGCGATGTCCGCTCACAGGCTCAGGTGACCCAGGGCGAGCAGGGCATAGAAGGTGTACTCGCAGTCCTGCACGTCGTCGCCCCAGCTTCCGTAAAAGCCGCCGGAGTTTGTCCAGAGGCTGTCGATGAAGTCGAGGCACGGCTCCTTGATCGGTTCGAGCGGGGCATGCGCTCCGGCCAGCGCGTGCAGCGCCGTGGCGGTGGACAGCAGATCGGGGAGCGGCGTAGACGGCGACGCGCAGAACCCGCCGGCCGGCGCGTGGCGCGCCCGGAGCCAGTCGGTCGCTTCACGGTCCGCCGGACGGGAGAGGCGGCGCTGGATCGTCACCGCCGCTGCGGTCGGCGGCGTGAGGCCCGCCGGCACACCGGGCTGGTTGCCGTAGCCGCCGTCCCCCGCGCGGAGCGTGGCCAGGCAGTCCAGCAGCCGGCCGGGATTGTCGAGCGTCGCGCCCAGATCTTCGTACGCCCCCAGGGCGAGGAAACAGCCGTACGCCGTGCCGTGGCTCGCGCCGTCCGTCGGGCTGTAGCCGCCGTCAGGCGTGCGGTAGGTTTCGAGACGTGCAAGCAACGCCTCCCCGGGCGCATCGCCCGCGGCGCCGATGTCGGCCCAGCACCGGGCCAGACAGGCGGTATGCACGAAGTCGAGGTCGGCCGGGTCCTCGTGGTGCTCCAGGTACCGACGCACGGCGGCGACCGGCAGGTCGCGCCGCAGGGCGGTGAGCGCCTCGAGTCCGAAGACGGTGTAATACAGGTCGCTCGCGCCGTCGCGATCCTGGAAGCCGCCGTCGGGATTCAGCCGGGAGGAGAGAAAGCCCGCCGTCAGGTCCGCCGCGTCACCCAGCAACGTCGGCGACAGCCTGGCTACCTGCAGCATTTCGAGCCTCGAACTCACTGCACCAGCCCTGAATCTCGACGCTGAAGATCTTGCCGATGACCCGGCGCAGCAACCCCTTGAGGCTGGGGTTGGTCAGGCCGGGCAGAGAGCGGATCGCCTCTTCCTTGTAGCCTTCCATCAAGCGGTGGCTGCGGTCCGCGGCGTCGAAGCGGGACAGCAACTCGCGAACTTCGTCGGAGCGGCCGTCGAGGGCGCGCTCGCGGCGCCACGCCGCCTCCAGAATGGAACGCGCCTCCGGCTCGGACTTCGCCTGCTCGTAGCCGACGGCGAGGGGCAGCGACGGACGCAATGCCGCCACGTCGTCCGGCGCGTCGGTGGACGGCTCCAAGTCGTCGAGGTCGTCCCGTATCTGATAGGCGATGCCCAGCGCATCGCTGTAGGCCCGCAGTCTTTCGAACACGTCCTCGTCGGCGCGGGCGCAGGCCGCACCGAGCTCGAGCGCCACGCCGAACGCGGGAGCCGTCTTCTGGCGGAATATCTGCAGTACCTGCTGCGAGCCGAGCGGCCGCGGGCTGCGCGCCCACGCCAGCTCCTCGCCCTGGCCGAGGCAGAGCGTGCGGTGGCCGCGGGCCGCAATAGCGATCATCGTGGCACGGATGTCGGGTTCGAAATCGCTCTCCGCGAGCAGCCGGTACCCCTCGCCGACGAGAAAGTCCCCGGCATTGAGCGCCGCCGGGACGCCGTGCGAGGCGTGCAGGGTGGGCTCGCCGTAGCGGCGCGCGTCGCCGTCCTCGATGTCGTCGTGGATCAGCGAGGCCTTGTGGAAGCACTCCACCGCCACGGCGACCTTGCGCAGCGCATCCGGCGGTGTCGCGTGCGGGTCGTCCTGCAACGCCTGATGCACGCACACGGTGAGGAAGGGGCGCCAGCGCTTGCCGGCGCGGGTGAGCTCTGCGCGCGCGAGCGTCTCGGTCTCGCCTTCCGGCGGTCCGCCGAACAGTGCGTCGAGCGCCGCGGGCTCGAACCAGCTCTCGACGTCCCGCCGCAACGCGTCGAGATCGAGCCGGCGGGTCCGGTCGTCGCTGGTCGCGTGGATGAAGTCCCATACCCATTCCACGTCGACCCCGGTGTCCTTGCAGTCGTCCTGCAGCAGCGGGATCGCCACGCCCGGAATCGCCGCGGCCTCCATGTAGGGGAAGGCCCGCTCCAGCACCGAGAGGCAGCTCACGCCGACGATCGCCTCGATCTTGCCCGTCTGGATCAGCGCCATGACGAGGGCCGAGCCCTCGGCGACGAGCACCGCGTAGCCGAGCTTCTCGGCTTCTTCCTGCAGATCCTGAATGGTGCACAGGCCGCACTGCTTGCACAAGAGGCCGAACTCGTCGAACGGGGCGGGACAGCGGTCTTCCACGCGCAGGCACTTGGGCAGCAGCAGCAGGCGCCGGTCGTAGGGAACGGCGGCCAAGTGCTCGCGCCACGTCTCGTTGGCGAGCAGCACGCCTACGTAGTCGATGTACTTCGGATCGATGCCGTGCCCGCGCACGATCTCCTCGGATCGCGCCCGCAGCTCGTCGAGGACCAGCGGCGGCGTGATCTCGCTCTGCCGCGCCGCGACGTACGCCTGGACCTGCCGCAGCATCACTTCGCGCTCCGACCGGGTCTGCGGAATGTTCTCCTGCGGCGGACGCATGGCCACGGGCGGCACCGCGCGCGGGAGCGAAACGACCGGCAGTTGATAACTCACAGGAATCCGTTCCGTTGATGTTCGATGTTCACTCGGTGATTCACGGGCAAGGATTGGGGCGGCGTTAGCTGTAGGCCCCGAACCCGAAGAACCAGTGCTTCTTGGCGAAGGCGTAGGCCCAGTGCTCCTCCGGGATCTCGTTGCCCGGGTCGTGCTGGCTGCTCCGCGGCGTCAGTTGCGCCAGCTCCTCGGACGCCGTCTGCCGCTGGGTCGTGTCCCTGGCGCCGTGGCGCTCCACGAGCTCGCGGACCAGATCCGGCCGCTCCAGCACGATGCAACCGCGCGTGGTCCGCGCCGCAGTCTCCCGAAAGTCCTTGAGGAACGACGAGCTGGTCATGGTCTCGTAGACGCTCGGCCGATCATAGACCGTTTCGGTTGCGAACTGGATGATCGGGCACGGCTCGATGTCGCCGTAGGGGCTGATGTGGTGGCTGACCCCGGTTGCCATCGGGCACAGCGCCTGCCCCTCGTCGTCCCAGTACGCGTCGACGATCGCGATCGGCAGCTTCGCGCGCATGCGGACGATGAACCGGCGCACGCGGAGCACCTCTTCCGGCGTCAGCGCGATCTCCGCCGTCGGCTTCGGGCCGACGACCCGGTAGGTGTGGAACCAGGCATAGTGCACCCCGAGGTCGATGAGCCGGCGCAGCCACGACTCCTGCACGAGATCGTCGATGTTCGTCTTGCAGACGCTCGTCGCCACGCCTGTGATCAGCCGGTTGCGGGTGCAGGCCTCTAGCCCGGCCAGCGACTTGTCGAGCACGTCGGACCGGCCGCGGCGCTCGTCGCTCACCACCGAGGTGCCCTCGATGCTGACGAGCGGCGTCACGTTGCCCAATCGGCGCAGCTCGGCCGCCCGCGCGTCGTCGATCAGGTGGCCGTTGGTGAAGAGCTGGAAGTAGCAGTCCTGGTGCGCCGCGAACAGGTCGAACAGGTCCGGGTGCAGCAGCGGCTCGCCCCCCAGGATACCGAAGTAGCTGTTGCCGTGCCGCTTGGCGTCGCCGACGATGCGGTTCAGCTCGTCGATCTCGATCTTCCGGCTCGGCGCCTCGACATCGACCCAGCATCCCTGGCAGCGCAACTGGCAACCGGAGATCACCGAGATGAACAGGAACGGGGGGAAGTGCTCGCCCCGCTTGATCCGCCGCTTGTAGCGCTGCACCGAGCGGACGCCCTTGACGCCCATGTTCCAGACCAGCTTGCGCAGGGCGCGCGGGTCCGGCTCGGTGAGCATCCGTCTGGCCAGTCCAAGCACCACGTCGTCAACCCTCCTGCCGCGCCGCGGCGGCATCGATGGCAGCCTGGGCCCGGGCCTTGGCCGTCTCGGCCTTGGCCTGGATCTCGTCGAGGGTCGGCAGGCTCGCCAGCACCTCGGCGGGGATGTCCAGGTTCTTCTGCAGCTTGACCAGGCACTTCTGGCGTTCCTTGAGCGCCCGCTCCTCGTCGCGTTCCTTCGAGAAGCGTGACTTCGCCTTCTCGCTCCGGTCGCGCAGCGCAGCGTAGATATCGCCCCCGAGCAGGGCGGAGATGTCGACCTTCATCGCTTCGCGGCGCACGTCGTCGGCCTGAATCTCGCCGCCGTGGATCGGCCCGTGGCGGTACTTGGGGAACAGGATCGCGACCTCCGGGCAAACCCGCGAGCAGGCCGGGCAGTCGGTCTTGCAGTTGTCGTGGTTCTGCACCTGGATCTGCCCGCCCTTCGAGACGCCGTAGACGTCGAAGAGGCAGAAGCTCAGGCACTGCATGCAGTTCGTGCAGCGGTCGAAGTCGATGACCGGGAACCACGGCTTCCATTTTCCCGGCTCGTGGACCTCGCACTCTGCCCGGATGGCGTCCACCAGCGCCGCTACTGCGTCGGGCGTCTCGTCGCCGATGTCGCGGAACCAGACCCGGCCGCCGGAGTCGGCGCCGACCGCCTCGGACGGCTGGCGTTCGGTGAAGCGGCCGAGCACCGCCAGCGCGTTGCTGTGGTCGGCGGGGCCCGCGCCGGCTGCCGCGCGGCCGCCTCCGACCCGCGTCACCCGGTAGCCCTTGTCGAGCAGCGTCTGCATCAGGGCGAACCGGTGCGCCCCGTCCAGCGGTTCGGCGCCGCGCCCTTCGTACAGCGCTACCCGCAGCACGGGCAGGGACAAGTTGCCGGCACCGCTCATCGATTGCCTCCGTCGCCGGTCCCGGCGTCTTCATTCGACGACCGGCGGAAAGGGTCTGCGGCCGGTGCGTCCCGGCTGTCGGCCGTCCCCGCGCCGTTGGCGTCAGGTGTCAGCATCGCCGCCGCCACCGCCTCGGCCGTCTCCTCCCGCATGTTGAGTATCGTGACCCGCTCCTTGTCGAGGGACGCGCCGGCCGACGAGAACAGCCAGCGCACGGCCCGCGGATAGCAGGCGGCGATGGTCACTTCCCCGCCCGCCGCGATTTCCGCCAGCCGGGGGTCCTTGCGGGCCGACATCTCGCACAGGTCGGGCACCGCATCGAAGTCGACGCCGGAGCCGGCCAGCGCCTCGAGGACGCCGTCCTTGACCTGGCGCGGCACCACCCGCGCGTAGGTGCAACGGCAGTAGACCAGGTTCGGGGCCTTCCCGGCGGTAGAGATCTCGGTGTCGTTCATCACGCTGTCGCCATTCGATAGGTCGGGGTCGGCTTGGCCGGCCGGAAATGCTCGATGTGCTCGATCGCCGCCCGGCGCCCGCTCCCGGCCGACTCCCAGGCCGCAAGCGCCGCCAGCGCAGCGTCGTGGAGGCGCTTCGGGTCTTCCTCGGCCCGCAGGTTGACGATCAGCTCTCCCGCGTCGACCGGCGCCTTCAGCGTGTGGGCCAACTCCGCGCCCCGGTCACCCGCTACGAGATTGAGAACCGCGATGTCCGAGGGCAGCTCCTCCGCCGTCAGCGTCATCTTCAGGTGCGCGATCTCCCCGGTCCCGACGGCGTCCGAGATGGTCGCCGCGAGGTCCCGCAGCATGGCGTTGCCGTCGAAGGGCGTTTCGCAGGAGACGCGCACCGTCGCGTTCAACCAGCCGAGAAGCGCCTCGCCCTCGGCATACACCTCGTAGTCCACGTCGGGAGACGTTCCCACGCCCATCGCGCCGCGGGTCACCTGTTCGAACCAGGGGGTCGTTCCGCTCCCGTCCCGTGCCGACATGACGAGCACGTCGGCCCGCGGGTAGCGGGCAGCCAGTGCTTCGCGCAGTCGTTCCTGCCGGGCCTCGTCGAGCAGGTCGATCTTGTTCATCACGATCACATCCGCCTCGGCGAGCTGGCGGTCGTAGACGTACAGCACCTTCTCGGAGAACGACCGTCCGGCTTCCAGGCCGAGCACCCGCAGCGCCCGCAAGGGATCGACGAGCACGCTCAGCGGCGCGATCTCGAAAGCATCTCCGTACATCCGGCGCAACGGGTAGCTGACCGCGGCTCGCAGGTCCGTGCAGCTTCCCACCGGCTCGGCTATGAAGACGTCCGGCCGGGCGTCGGCGTTCAATCTGTCCGCGGCGTCCATCAACGTGTTGAAGCGGCAGCAGAAGCACCCGCCGGTGATTTCCTCGACCGGGAAACCCTGCGCGCGGGCCACCGTCGTGTCGACGAGGCCGACGCTCTGGTCGTTGGTGATCAGCCCGACTCGCCGTCCCCCGTCGGTCAGAAACCGTGCGAGCCGGATGATCGCCGTCGTCTTGCCTGCACCGAGGAAGCCGCCGACCATGATGTACCGGGCTCGCGCGCCGGCGGACGGTTTCGGTTCCGATTCGAGGCTGGCGCCCCGAACCGCCGCGCTTGGCGCGGCGGTTCGGGGCATCCCCCCCGCTCCATGACCTTGCGTCGCAGAAACTCCGCTCCGCTCCGTTTCGCGGCGCAACTTCCTAGGCATCCTTCTCACCTTCGCGGCGGCTCGCCAGCATGCGGTCCACCGTCGCGTCGAGCACGTGCACATATTCGTCGACGTCGAGGCTGCCGGGATCCGCCGTGCCGTCGACGGCGTAGAGCCAACCCTCTCCGTAGGGCGCCGATTCGACCAGCGTAATGTCGGTGTCGAGGCCCTTGTTGGCCCCGACGAAGCGCCCCGACGCTACGGCGTAGACGTCGGAAATCGCCTTGAATCCCTCTATCGTGCCGATCGTCTGACCGATCTCCACCGGCTCGCCCGGCTCCACCGCAAGCATGCATTCTACTAGGTCGCCCAGCATGCGGGTGGCGAAGGTGGTCAATCCGATGCGCCAGTGTCCGGCATCGTCCCGCTTCAGCCAGTAGTGCGACCGCGTGTAGCGGTGGTCGACCGGCAGGCGCGTGGCGAACCGGGATCGCCTGTAGCGGATGAAGGATGCAGCGCGTGGCGTGGTCATGATGGCCGCGGCGCCTCGGAGACTGAGCCGGCGAGCAGTGCGCCGGTGAGCGCCTCGACGTCGGGCATCTCGGACAGGTGACACCACGAGAGCCGCACGGCGCCGGCCTCCTCCTCCGGGGGCAGGCCCATTGCGGCAAGCACATGGCTGCAGGTGTAGGACTGCGACGTACACGCGGCGCCGTCCGAGATGGCGGCCAGCCCGGCCCAGGCCTCGATGAGCGCCTCCTTCTCCCAACCCGGAATCGACAGGTTGAGGATGTATGGCAGGCGGCGGCCGGGGTCTCCGTGCACCCGCGGAGCGAGCGGCGCCAATCCGGCCAGCAGGCGCTTCTGAAAGGCGATCGCCGTTGCGCGACGGGTGTCGTGCTCGTCGACAGCCAGCTCGGCCGCCTTGCCGAACGCTGCGATCAACGGGACCGGCAGCGTGCCCGGCCGCAGACCCAACTCCTGCCCGCCCCCGTGGAGCAGGGGCGTCAGGGGTGGGCGCGCGCCGTCCCGGTGCCGGGCGATCAGGGCGCCGGCGCCCTTGGGACCGCAGATCTTGTGGCCGCTGACGCTGACCAGATCGATCCGCGGATGCCGGAGCGCATCGAGCGCCTTGCCGAATCCCTGCGCCGCGTCGACATGCAGGAAGACCGCCGCGCCGGCGAGTCCATCCGCGATTTCGGCGATCGGCTGCTGGATGCCGGTCTCGTTGTTGACCTGCATCACCGAGACGAGCAGCGTGTCGGACCGCACTGCGGCGGCCACGCGGTCGGCATCGACCCAGCCGCCGGGCTCGGGTTCCACGAGCGTCAGGTCGAAGCCGCGCGAGGCGAGCACCCGCAAAGGTTCCAGCACGGCGTGGTGTTCGATCTTCGTGCTGACGAGATGCAAACGACGCTCGTCGCGTCCGTAGGACTCCAGACCGAGAAGGGCCAGGTTGTTCGATTCCGTGGCGCCGCTGGTGAAGATGACCTCGTTGCGCCGGACGTTCGCCACTCGGGCCACGTGGGCGCGGGCCCGCTCCACTGCCTGCCGCGCGGTCATTCCGTAGCCGTGGGTGCGGCTGCCGGCGTTTCCGAAATCGACTTCGCTGAAGCGGCGGAGCTCCGCCTGCACGCGCGGATCCATGGGGCAGGTCGCCGCGCAGTCCAGATAGACTGGCCGGGGATTCTCGGGTGTCGGCACAGTGGATCCGGATTGTACCTGGAACGCCAGCGGCCACCCGTCGCTGCCGGCTCGGTGAACTTCCCGGATCTTGTCGTGAGTTCTTGCACATGCAGATCGAGGACCACGGATCGGTTGCGCCCGAACGCGGCCTCCGGCTCGAAATCGAGGCGCTGAGTGGCCTGAAACAGGACGCGCCGCAGCGCATGAACGCGCAAGCGGATTTGCACGACCGAACGCGGGGAGGCTCGGGTGGCCCAACCATGTCGGCGGTCGCCGGCGAGCGATTGCTCGTTTGGGAGTCGGTCCGGCCCGCCGTGATACTGCCGCGGCACGGTGATCCCGAAGAGTGGGTGCGCGTTCGGGTCTGCGCCCATCGCGGAGTTCCAATCCTGTGCAGGGAATCGGGCGGCGGCGCCGTGGTGGTCGGTCCCGGCTGTCTGAACGTCGCGTTCGTCCTGTCGCTCGACAGGCGCCCGTGGCTGACCGATGTCGAACGCAGCTACGAGTGGCTACTCGGCAGGCTGGCCGGCGTTCTGGCCGTCGAAGGCATCGCTATCCGGTCGACCGACCTCGCCATCCATGATCGGAAGTTCGCAGGCCACGCCCAGCGGCGCCGGAGGGGCACTCTGCTCCATCACGGAGTTCTGCTCTACGACTCCGAGGACTTCGACCTCGATCTGGTGGACGCGTTGCTGCACGAGCCTCCGCGCCGCCCGGCTTGGCGCGGAAACCGCACCCACCGCGAGTTCCTGACCCACGCGCCGCTGGCACGAGATGAGACCGTCCGTCGTCTCGGACGGCTCTCGGCTCTGCTGAGGGAATGAGTCGCAGGCATTCGTCAGCGCGTGCATAGCGGCTCCTTCTATTGGGAGCAGAAGCATTTGCTCCACCGAACCCGGCAGCTGCTCCAGTCGATTCAGCCAACTACCGAAGTGAGGGCACTCGTCACGTATCGTTCCGAGCCCGATCACCCACGGTGCTTTTGCGCCTCCAGGAACAGGGCCAGCAGAGCCTCCCAAGGACGAGCGTGCAGGTTGAGCTGCCCGGCGGTGTTCTCCCAGCGGCGTACCGACGTGGGGGTCACCTGCAGCAGGTCGGCGAACTCGGCGATGGAGCACCCGCACTGCTCGCGCAACTCCGCCACCAGCTCGCCCGTGGGTTCGAACGAGACTTCGTCGGCGGCGTCGGAGGGCGCGGCTAGCGGCAGTCCGGCGGCCGGAATCGGCGGCCGGTACGTCAGCGTCTTCTTGACCCTGCGCGGCGGCGTTGCTGCCTCGGCTGCACCGGACGACTCGGCCGCAGAGCCGTTGAAGCCCGTCACACCGTCTACAGGCGGTTCCATCCGGGCGGCCGCGCCCGGCGTCATGCCGTTCCACCTGTGAAGTTCGGGAGTACCCGTTGCCAGCCCAGCGTCTGCCGGCGCGGGCTCGGCCGAAATCAGCTCGGCTTCGTCCACGCCGCGCAGCAGAAAGAGCAGTTCGGGGCTGTCGTCGAGCCGGCTGCCCACGCCCGAGAGGACCGCCGCCGCATGCTTGCACATTGTTGCCCGGTCCCCGCACTCGCAGGACGGCACGATTTCGCCAGGCTGCGGAAACACGCCGGCGTCGCGATCGGTGACTGCCGCCGCAACGTTACCGGGCAGCAGGCCCCGATGCAACTCGAGGACGGAACCTACGCGGCCCGCGCACACCCTCTTGATCGCCGTCCAGGCGGAGCCTTCGATTTGCCGGATGCGAATCGAGACGTGGTACAGGGCGGAACCGACGACCATCGCGTCGACGGCGCCCGGCTCTATCGCCAGATGACAGATGGAACCGTTGCGCACATAGGCCCTGCCATGCGCCAGCCGCGCCGCGTATTCGGAGAAGGACTCGAGATGCTCGCACCAGCGCCTGCCCCAGAAGTTGCGGGCGATGGTACGCCCCCGCAACTCTATGGGTTGCACTCTTACGCCGCGCGCACGCAGGCCTTGTATCTCCGAGACGGTCCGCGCCCTTTGTTCATCGACCGGTACGTAGCTTGGATACCAATGCACTGTTTCAGATCCTGTGGCTCGTTGCCGCCGTTCTCACCAGTGGGAAGACGTTGCCGCGGCCGTTGCGGTCGCCGAGAGTATGTTGCCTGCGCCAGGAAGACGAATCCCTTCCCGCTCCGGCATGTCGCAACCGCCCGTCGGATTTCGAGGCGGTCTGACTACGTGATTCCCGTGGCGGTGAAGGGGGGGCGAAGATCGGCAGCGCACGAAGTTGCCTCGAAACACGCGCGGGTAGTAGTTCACACACGCAAAGCGTCCTGAAGTGGCGCTTCATATCGACGCTCCACGTTGCCGATAAGTCGAATTGCAACGGCATACGCGCATAAGCGATGGTGCGCCTCGCCACATCATGTCCGGACCGCCGGCCTTGCCTTTCCTTCGTTCGCGCGTGTCGGGCAAGGTGCCGTCTCTACTTGACTCGGCCTGCAGAACCCGTACGCACAGGCATTCGGCTCTCCGGCAGTCCGTGGCAAGAGCCCCGCTGCATTTCGAGCGGCGATGCATT
Organism: Vicinamibacterales bacterium; assembly: GCA_964291605.2. Taxonomy (GTDB): domain Bacteria; phylum Acidobacteriota; class Vicinamibacteria; order Vicinamibacterales; family UBA8438; genus WTFV01. Next base: position 1,605,407 of record OZ219745.1, read on the forward strand.
CCGCCCCGGCCAATGGACTCCGTTGCGGCGAACCACAGTCTACCATCATCGGCGCCTCGACAGACAAGCGCGCTCTTCCGCACCAGGTGGGGACCGGCGCCCCGAAACGCCTCGCCGTCCGGCGTTTCGGCCCATCCCCCCGTTCCACGACCTTGCACCTCAGCACTGCGCTTCGCTACGTGCTGCGGCCCAAGCTCCTAGCGCCCCGAAGCGCCTCGCCGGCTCGGCGTTTCGGCCCATCCCCCCCGGTTCCAGGACCTTGCGCCTCAGCACTGCGCTTCGCTACGTGCTGCGGCCCAAGCTCCTCTAGACGTCGAGGTCCAGCGCCTCGTCGGCTCGTTCCATGATGAAGCGGAACCGGGCGGAGGCGTCCTTGCCCATCAGGTCCGCGATGACGCGATCGGTCAGGAGCTGGTCGCTGACCGCGACCCGCAGCAGACGCCGCGTGTCCGGATTCAGCGTGGTCTGCCAGAGCACCTTCGGCATCATCTCGCCGAGCCCCTTGAAGCGGGTGATCTCGGGCGCTCCGCGGCCGTTGGTATGCGCCTTGACGAGTGCGTCCCGGTGCGCGTCGTCGAGCGCCCAGAAGGTCTCCTTGCCGACATCCACGCGGTAGAGGGGCGGCTGGGCCAGGTATACCTTCCCGTGCGCGATGAGCTTCGGAAGGAACCGGTAGAAGAAGGTCAGCAGCAGCGTGGCTATGTGATTGCCGTCCGAGTCGGCGTCCGCCAGGATGATGATGCGATCGTAGCGCAGCCTGGCGATGTCGAAGGTCTTCCCGAGGCCGCAGCCGAGCGCGGTCACCACGTCGGAGAGCTCCTTGTTCGCCAGCACCTTCGATGCGGAGGCGCTCTCGACGTTCAGCACCTTGCCGCGCAGTGGGAGGATGGCCTGCCGGGTCCGGTCGCGTCCCTGCTTGGCCGAGCCGCCGGCCGAGTCTCCCTCGACGATGAACAGCTCGCTTTCGCCGCGGGCGCTGCCCGTGCAGTCGCTCAGCTTGCCGGGGAGGTTGAGCCGGTTCGAGGTCGCGCTCTTGCGCGACACCGATTGCTGCGCCGCGCGGCTTGCCTCGCGGGCGCGGGCGGCCAGGACGATTCGCGCGACGATCGCCTCTGCCACGCTGATGTTGTGGTTCAGCCAGTGCTCCAGGGCGGGCCGCAGCGCCCCGTCGAGGACGGGTGCGAGCTCGGGGTTGTTGAGCCGGTCCTTGGTCTGTCCCTGGAACTGCGGGTCCGGCACGAAGACGGACAAGACGCCGGTCAGTCCCTCCCGAATGTCGTCGGCGGTCAGGGACACCCCCTTCGGAGTGAGGTTGTGCGTCTCGATGAAGTTCCGGACGGCCTTGCCCAAGCCCGCCCGTACGCCGTTCTCGTGCGTGCCGCCGGACGCGGTCGGGATGCCGTTGACGTAGCTGCGCAGGAGCTCGTCGGTCGCTTCCGTCCACTGCAGCACGACTTCGATCCGCGACCCCGTGTCCGCGTGCTCCCGCACGAGGACGAACGGCGCCTCGTGGACCGGGTTGGAGCCCCGTTCCCCGACGATGCAGGCGAGGTAGTCCGGCAGGCCGTTCTCGTGCCGGAACTCCTCCTTCGTGTCCCGGGCCTCGTCCGCGAACACGAACCGGACGCCGCCGTGGACGTAGCTGGCGATCTCGAGCCGCTGCCGGATAACGCCGGGGTCGAACGTCGTCTTCGGGAAGATCCGCGGGTCGGGGTGGAAGCGGATCGTGGTGCCGGAGCCGCGGCCCGGCTTCAGCTTCCGGAGGGCGGCCACCGGCCGTCCCCGGCGGAAGGTTTGCTGCCAGACGAAGCCGTCCCGCTTCGACGTGGCGACCAGCTCCTGCGACAGCGCGTTCACAACGCTGGCGCCGACCCCGTGCAGACCGCCGGCCGTGCGGTAGGTCCGGTTCTCGAACTTGCCGCCGGCGTGGAGTGTCGTGAAGATGACCTCCAGGGCGTTCTTGCCGGTCTTCGGGTGCCGGTCGACCGGCATGCCGCGGCCGTCGTCCACGACCGTCACCGAGGAGCCGTCGCCGTGCAACGTCACCTGAACGTTGGCGGCATGGCCGTTCATCGCCTCGTCGACCGCGTTGTCGAGGATCTCCCAGACCAGATGATGCAACCCGGCCGACCCGACGCCTCCGATGTACATGCCGGGACGCTTGCGGACCGGCTCGAGACCCTCGAGTACGGTGATGTCCCTGGCCGAATATGAGCTAGCCATCGTCTTTCCGGCGACCCGGCTGGGATCCGGGCCGGCTCCGGCCCCTCGCGCGCCGTTCGGCGGGTGACGCCGCCAGAGGGCCTCACAGGTGGGAACCTCAGTCTAGCACGGCATCCGCGTCCGGCGGAGAATGCGGCCGGCATCACCAGCGGTAGCGTTCCAGCTCCCGCCGGACGATGGGGGCCATCAGGTACAGCCCGATCAGGTTCGGGATGGCGACCACGAAGACCAGCGCGTCCGACAGGTCGATGAGCGCCCCGAGGTTCAGGCTCGCGCCGACGACGACGAACCCGCAGTAGCCGAGGTTGAAGCCGAGGCGCTGGAGTCGTCCTTCCCCCGCCAGGTAGGTGAAGGCCTTCAGGCCGTAGTAGGCCCAGGCGATCATCGTCGAGAAGGCGAACATGATGGCCGCGGCGGCTAGCGGGATCGGCGACCAGGGCAGGGTGGAGGCGAACGCCCGTGTCGTCAACTCGATGCCGCTGATGTCGCCGGTAGCGAGCGCCGGATCGTAGACCGTCGTGGTGATGACGAGAGCCGAGAGGGTGCAGATCACCACGGTGTCGATGAACGGCTCGAGCAGGGCGACGAAGCCCTCGCTGGCCGGCTGCGCCGTGCGCGCGGTGGCGTGGGCGATGGCGGCGCTGCCGAGTCCCGCCTCGTTGGAGAAGACCGCGCGACGGAATCCGATGACCAGCGCGCCGAGCCCGCCGCCGGCCATCCCCTGCGACGTGAACGCCCCGTTCCAGATGGCGGCGATCGCGCCCGGCAGCCGGTCGGCGTTCAGCACGATGGTCAGCAGCGCCAGCGCCACGTAGAGCACCGCCATCGTCGGGACGAGCCTGACCGTCGTGCGGGCGATGGACTGGATGCCGCCGATGATCACCAGGGCGACGATTCCCGCCAGCAGCAGGCCGATGAGCCAGCCGCGCCCGGCGAAGACGCTGGCGTCGGCGCCGGTGATGTCGATGAAGATGGCGGCTGCCTGGTTCGACTGGAACATGTTGCCGATGCCGAGGCAGCCGAACACCATCGCGCCGGCGTAGAAGAGGCCCAGCGCGCGGCCCAGCGCCGGCCAACCGCGGTCGCCGAGGCCCCGTTCCAGGTAGTGCATCGGTCCGCCGGAGACCGACCCGTCCGGGTTCCGGCGCCGGTACAGCACGCCCAGGGTGCACTCCGCGAACTTGGACGACATGCCGAGCAGACCGGCCATCATCAGCCAGAAGGTGGCCCCGGGCCCGCCGGTCGAGATGGCCACCGCCACGCCGGCCATGTTGCCGATGCCGACGGTCCCGGAGACCGCGGTCGACAGTGCGCTGAACTGGGAGATCTCGCCCGGGTCGCCTGCGCGGGCATAGCGTCCCGAGACGATGCGCAGCGCCTGCGCGAATCCGCGTACGTTGATGAAGCGCAGATAGACCGTGAAGAAGACCCCGCCGGCCACCAGCCACAGCACGATGAGCGGCATCTCGGCCCCGAACAGGGGAACCGGGTAGAAGATGAAGCCGGACACCGCGTCCGCCACCGGACGCATGAGCCGGTCGATGAGTCCGTCGATGCCCATGGATGGAAGACCTGATGTGCTGTGCGGCGGGCGACGCGGAGCCCGGTCAGCGCGGTTCGAGCTCGGGCGTCGCGATCGGCCTCGGGGCGACGCGCGTGAACTGCCCGCGCTGCAGCAGCTCCCGGCCCCGGCCGCCACGGCCCACCCGCTCGTACTTCGCGGTGCTGATGGTCTGCTCCGCCCCGCGGCTCGTCTCCACCGTCAGCAGGTCCCGGTGGCCGCGAGAGGCGACGAAGCCGATGACCCGGTCGCGGTCCTTCGCCAGCTTGATGAGCAGCACCCCCTTGCCCGGCCCGGACAGGAAGTTGATCTCCCGCGCGGGGCAGAGCATGGCCCGCGCCTCGCGCGTCGCGGCGATGAGCGTCTCGTCACCCGCGATCGCGGCCACGCCGACGATCTCGGCGCTTCCGGCGGGCCGCGCGAACCGGCGGCCGGCGCGCGTACTCGGCTCGTTGAACGCCTCGAGGCCGAACCGCAGGCTGTAGCCGTCGCTCGACACCGCCACCGCGTGGCACGGCGGCTCCGCTTCGGGGGGGGCCGTGATGTCGCCGGTCGCACGAGGGTCGAGGCTTAGCACCGTGACCACCCGTTCGCCGTCCTTCAGCTTGAACAGCCGCTGGATCGGCTCGCCGTAGCCGGTAGTGGCGGGGATGTCGATCATTCGGCAGCTGTAGGCGACCCCGAAGTTGGTGAAAAAAGCGACCGTCGCACGCGTGCTGCCGGCCACCGCCGCAAGCAACGCGTCCCCCTCGCGCAGTCGGGTGGCGGCCGGATCGCGGACCTCCCGCTGGCGCTTGACCCAGCCGTCCCGCGAGACCAGCACCACGGTGTCCTCGTCGACGATGAAGTCGTCGGCGCTGAACACCATCTCGTCGTCGGCGGGACCGTCGATGACCGTGCGCCGAGGCTCGCCGTAGGTGTCCCGCATCTCGACGAGCTCGTCGCGCACGATCCGCCAGCGCCGCTCCTCGTCGCCGAGCTCCGCGTCGATCCGCCGAGCCCGCTCGCGCTTCTGCTCCAACTCCTTGCGGATAATCAGGATCTCGAGCCGCGCCAGACGGTAGATCTTCAGCTCCAGGATCGCGTCGGTCTGCTCGGCGTCGAGCCCGAAGATCTGCATGATCTTCGCTGCCGCGTCCGCCTTGCCGTCCGACTGCCGGATCAGGGTGATGATGGCGTCGAGCGCGTCGAACACCTTCTCGAACCCCTGCAGGATGTGGATCCGCTTGCCGAGGGCGGCCCGCTCGTGCTCCAGACGCCGCGTCACCACCTCCAGGCGGAAGTGCAGGAAGTGCCACAGCATTTCCCGCAGGTCGAGCCGCTCGGGCCGGCCGACCCCCGGCTGCCCGGTCGGCACCAGGCAGGTGAGGTTGACCGGGAAGGTCGTCTGCAGCGGCGTGTGCTTGAACAGGTAGGCCATCACCATCCGCTCGTCGGCTTCGGCCTTCAACTCCAGCTCGATGCGGACGTCGTCGGTCGAGACGTCCTTGACGTCGAGGAGCGGCGGAAGTTTGCGTCCGACCACCACCTCGGCGATGCGCTCGACGAGCTGCGCCTTGTTGATGCCGTACGGGACGCTCGTGACGTGGACGGTCTTCGAGGATCGGCGCCGGTCGCCCGGCTCCCACGTGGCGCGGACGCGCACGGTGCCGCTCCCGGACGCATAGATCTGCGTCAGCTCCTCGGCGGTGTTCACCAGCCGCCCGCCGGTCGGGAAGTCGGGACCGCGGACGTCCCGCGCCAGTCGGGCGCTGTTGAGATCGGGGTCGTCCAGCAGGTTGACGAGCGCCGTGGCGACCTCGCCCAGGTTGTGCGGCGGGATGTTGGTCGCCATGCCCACCGCGATGCCGGTGGCGCCGTTGACGAGCAGGTTCGGCACGCGGGCGGGCAGCACCACCGGCTCCTGCCGCGTGCCGTCGTAGTTCGGCTGGAAGCCGACCGTCTCCTGGTCGATCTCGCGCAGCAGTTCGGCGCTGATCGCGGCGAGCCGGCACTCCGTGTAGCGCATCGCGGCCGCGCCGTCGCCGTCGAGCGATCCGAAGTTGCCGGAGCCGTCCACGAGCGGCGCGCGAACCGTGAACGGTTGCGCCATGCGGACCAGGGTGTCGTAGATGGCCGCGTCCCCGTGCGGGTGGTAGCTTCCCATCACGTCCCCGACCACCTTCGCGCACTTGCGCGGCTTGGCGTCGGCGCGCAGCCGCTGCTGCCACATCGTGTACAGGATGCGCCGTTGCACGGGCTTGAGGCCGTCGCGCACATCGGGCAGCGCCCGTGACGTGATGACCGAGAGCGCGTAGTTGAGATACCGGGCCTGGGCTGCCTCATGCAGTCCGACGACCGTGTCCCCGTCCCCACGCCCCGTGAGGACATCCAACCCGCCGCCCGCGGAGTCGAACAGCGGCGTCTCGCGCTTCGCTTGCGTGCCGGTCCCGCTTCGCCTGGTGGTCCGTTTCGCCATCGGATCCGATCTCCTCGTACGTCGCTTCGCGGCGGGCGGCGTCCGGGAGTGCGCCGCCGGAGGCGGGACAATCGGGGCGGGGGCCGCGCACGGCCTGCGTCAATTTACCACGGGTTGCGGGGGCCGAGTCGGAGCATCGCGAGCAGCTCGCTCAGCACCATGGCCGTCGCGCCCCAGACCCGCTCGTTGCGCACCTCGAAGTACGGCACGTCGCAGTGCAGGGCGTCGCGCCAGCGTGTCCCCCGTCGCAGGTTTCGGGGATCCGCCAGATCCGCCACCGGTACCGGCATCATGCGCGCCACCTCGGCGGCGGACGGGCAGAGGCCGGGCGTGGCCGGCGCAATGCCGACGATCGGGTGTATCGCGTAGTTGCTCACGGTGATGTACAGCGGCGAGAGCGGGCCCAGGATCCGTGCCGCCCCCGGATCCAGGCCGACCTCCTCGAACGCCTCGCGCAGCGCCGCCGCTTCGATGGACTCGCCGTGGTCGATCAGGCCGCCGGGGAACGACACCTGGCCGGCATGCTTGCCGAGCCTGCCGGCCCGGACGGTCAACAGAACGTGCGGCTCGTCGTCTAGAGGATAGAGGAGCACGAGAGCGGCGGCGGGCGTTGCGTGAGCCGGGACCTCGCCGGGACGCCAGCCGGGGCGCGGCCGCGGCGCGAGCAGCTGGTGCGCGTCCCCGCCCGGCAGCGGCCCCTTGCACGCCGACCGGAGCCGAACGTCGATCTGATAGAGTGTCGGAGATTCGACCGGCACGGTAAGACTTCCGATCTTACTGCGGCCCGCGCCGACCTCCCCCCTGTCCATGAGCGCCAAGGGCCGCCCCGCCAAGACGTTTGATCGCGCGATCGTCGAGGGTCCTCTCGGCCGCGCCGTCTGGAGGCTCGCGTGGCCCACGATGCTGCAGAACATCCTCGGCGGCATCCAGGGCATCGTCGACCAGGCGATGGTCGGCAACTACGTCGGCCACATCGGCAACGCCGCCATCGGCGTCAGTGTCCAGATCTTCATCCTGGTCATCGTCTTCGTGGCGTCGGTCTTCAGCGGGATGGGCGTGCTGGTGGCGCGTTTCGCCGGCGCGAACGAGCCGGACAAGGTGAACCGGACGGTCTACCAGGCGTTTCTGACTGCCGTGTTCATGGCCGTCGGCATCCTCGCTCCCCTGGGCTACTTCCTCGCGCCGACGCTGCTGGAGCTGATCAACGCCGCGCCGGAGGTGCAGGACGAGGCGCTGGCGTACATCCGCATCATGTTCGTCTTCAGCATCGGGATGCTCATCTTCTTCATGATGAGCGGGGCGCTGCGGGCGGCGGGCGACGCGCGCACCCCGTTGCGCCTCGGCGTCGCGATGACCGTGCTGAACGTCGTGCTCAACGTGGTGCTGATTCGCGGGCTCGGGCCGATCCCCGCGTTCGGCACGGCCGGCGCGGCGATGGGCACGGCAATTGCCAGCGGGCTCACGGCCGGAGCCTTCCTGTGGCTGCTCTTTTCCGGATCCCTGATCGTCCGGTTCTCGTGGCACATGTCGTTCGCCCCGGACTGGCGGATCATCCGCGAGCTGTTCCGTTTCGGGCTGCCGACCGGGTTCCAGGGCATCGTGATGAACCTGGCCGGCGTGCTCCTGCTGCGGTTCATCGGTTCGTTGGAACAGAGCGCCGAAGCGCAGGCGGCCTACGCGGTGGCCTACACCGAGCTCTTTTCCCTGATCACCTGGACGTCGGTGGGCCTGATGGGAGCCACCGCGGCGGTCGCCGGGCAGAACCTCGGCGCCGGCCGGCCCGAGCGGAGCCGGCGCGCCGCCCTGGTGGCGTCGTCGATAGGCATCGGCGTGGCGTGCGTCATCGGCCTCGCGTTTCTCACCGTGCCGCGGGCGCTGCTGGTGGTCTTCGGCATGGACGACGGCGTGCAGTTCGAGCTGGCGCGGCAGTTGCTCGTCTACCTCGCCGTCTCGGGGCTGTTCGTCACCGTGGCGCTGGTCTACACCGGCGGCCTGCAGGGCACCGGCGATACCCGGAGCCCGCTCTATATCTCGATGATCTCGCAGGTCGTCGTGCCGATCGGGCTCTGCACCTGGCTGGACATGACACGCGGGCTGGAGGCGCCGGACATCTGGCTGGCCATCGTGCTCGGCCACATGATGCGCGCGAGCCTGAGCGTGATCCGGTTCCGCCAGGGCAAGTGGCGCGACATCGCGGTCGACATCGGACCGGCGCGCGCGTAGGCCGATTCCTTCGACCCGATTCCCCGCCGCCGCAGCGGACGGACGATTGGTACAGTCTCGCGTTCCCGGAGGTTCTTCCAGCATGTCCCGTTTCCCGCCCGACCAGAAACCGTCGACGCGCGCCGCGCAGGCGCTCGGCTGGGTCGATCCGGCGACCGGCGCGCTCGTTCCCCCCATGCACGCCGCGGTGCAGTACGAACGGACGGCCGCGGGCGAGCCCACCGGCGGGCGCGTCTATACCCGTGACCAGAACCCGACCTACGAACAGGCCGAGGCGCTGCTGGCATCGCTCGAAGGGGGAAGCGCGGCGATGCTGTTCAGCTCTGGAATGGCGGCGGCCACCACCGTGTTCGAGACGCTCGACCTCGGCGACCACGTCGTCGCGCCGGAGCACATGTACTGGATGCTCCGCCGCTGGCTGCAGGACCAGGCGGCGCGGGAGCGGATCGCGCTCGATCTCGTGCCGAACGGCGACATGGCGGCCCTGCGCGGGGCGCTGCGTTCGGGCGCCACGCGGATCGTCTGGGCGGAGACACCGGCCAACCCCGGCGGGGCGATCACCGACCTCGCCGCCGCCGCCGCCGCCGCGCACGACGCGGGGGCACGGCTCGTGGTCGACAACACGCTCCCGACGCCGGTGCTCTGCCGGCCGCTGGCGCACGGCGCGGATCTGGTGATGCACTCGGCCACGAAGCAACTCAACGGGCACTCTGACGTGCTGGCCGGCGCTCTGGTCACCGCGCGCGAGGACGAGCTGTGGAAGCGTTGCCGCCGCGAGCGTGCGTTCCGCGGCGCGGTGCTCGGGCCGTTCGAGAGCTGGCTGCTGCTGCGCGGCATGCGCACCGTCTGCCTGCGGGTCGCCGCCTCCGCGCGCAACGCGCAGCGGATCGCGGAGGCGTGCAACGGACATCCCGCGGTGTCCGCCGTGATCTACCCGGGCCTGCCGGGGCATCCGGGCCACCCTGTCGCGGCACGGCAGATGGACGGCGGTTTCGGGGCGGTCGTGTCGCTGAGGATGAAGGGGGGCGCCGCCGCCGCCCGGCAGGTGGTGCTGGCGCTGCGCCTGTTCCACAACGCGACGTCGCTCGGCGGGGTCGAGAGTCTCGCCGAACCCCGCGGCCAGGTCGAGGGTCCCGGCTCGCCCGTGCCGGACGACCTGGTGCGCCTGTCCGTCGGGATCGAGGACGCCGGCGACCTCGTCGCCGACCTGCGGCAGGCGCTCGACGCCGTGGGATAATTGGTGCAGGAAAGGTAACCGTTTCCGACCAGAACGCCAACGAAGCGCGAATCCTGCAGGCGGCGGACTCCGGCGCGGATGTGGCTGATTCGGATGTTCTGCTGCTGAACGGACCGATGACGCGCCCGCTCGACTTCAAGATCGTAGCGGCATCACGTCAGGCGAACTCGACCACGATTCAGGAGCGGACGCTCAGCAGGTTGAGCCCGCTCTCCCAGCGCGACACCGTGCAGTCGGCCAAGGGCTACTAGCTGCCTAGTCCGGCCGAAGTGCGGATTCTGTACAAACTACGTACTCGTTGGCGGCGCGACTTGCGCCGCTTTCAGGTTTACCTGGTTAGCTGCCTAGTCCGGCCGAAGTGCGGATTCTGTACAAACTACGTACTCGTTGGCGGCGCGACTTGCGCCGCTTTCAGGTTTACCTGGTTAGCTGCCTAGTCCGGCCGAAGTGCGGATTCTGTACAAACTACGTACTCGTTGGCGGCGCGACTTGCGCCGCTTTCAGGTTTACCTGGTTAGCTGCCTAGTCCGGCCGAAGTGCGGATTCTGTACAAACTACGTACTCGTTGGCGGCGCGACTTGCGCCGCTTTCAGGTTTACCTGGTTAGGACTAGGCTGAGTCGCTCAAGAGGCTTGCCCGCCTCGTCGACGTCCGGCCCGCAGGCACAGCCACGCGTCATCCGCGATGAGTACAAGTAGAGAAGGCGTCCGGCGGCTGTTCGCGGGCATGCTCACGCCTTCGAGTGTCGCCGTGTGACTCGCAGGCCGGGTGTCGACCGACGCCCCGGCCGAGTCCCGCGTGTCGGCAATCTCTGCGTTCGCCGGACATAGCGCGCCGGCGATGGTGACTCTTCCTACTCGATTTTCAGATCCGCGGACACCGTGGCGAGGAGCGCGTCCAGCGCGGCCCGGACTTCCTCCGAGGCGTGCCCGCCTGCATCCTGGTTCAGCGTTGCGCCGACACGAAAGCGCAAGTCGTTGCCCGCGCTCGCCTCCAGCAACTTCGGGATCAGTTCGGCGAGATCCTGGATCTGGGAGCCCTCGAGCAGCGCTCCCGCAACGGGGGGAGCAGGCGGCGGCGGGGCGGGATCGGCAATCGCCGCCGGGCGCTTCAGGCGCAACTGTCCTGCTTCGTCGTACCGGCAGTGCACGGCAACGCTGCCGTCGGCCACTTCGAGCCAGCGGCTCTCCACGCCGGCCTTGATGCCTTCCCGGACGAGACCCCAGGGCAGCGTTCTACGCCGCGACTGCGAGAGCGCCCGCGCCAGCGTGACGCCGTTGGTCGTGCCGTCGCGCCAGGCGCCGGGCAGCGCGTTCGCGGCGAGCTCCTGGGCGGCGATGGGATCCGGTCGGGGGTGCATGACGGCGTCGTCATCGAGCACGCCGTAGGGGATCTGTTCCTTCCAGACAGAGGCGGGACCGTTCGTGAGCCAGACCACGCCCTGCTCGACCGCGCCGCGCACGGCCTCGTAAACGGCCTGTTCACTGCATTCCGGGATGACCTGCGTCTCTTCGTATCCTTCTCGGGGAACCTGCACCGAGCGCCCGCCCGCGAAGTACTCGCGGAGCGTGCTTATGGTTACCTGCCCGTCGTTCCACAACTCCGGCAGGAGGCCGGGGCCGAGCAGGACGGCGGACAGGGCGCCGAGCTCGCATCTGTCGGGCAGGACGACTTCGAGCAGCGGGTCCCGGCTCGCTTCGGCACCGACTGCTTCTCGCCACCACGTCCGGGCGCTGCCGTCCGGGCGGACCAGCCGCGCGACGAACAGGCCGCGCTCCACGCCCTGCAGCACCGTATCGAGCAGGACCTTCGGGTGCAGCAGCTTCGGCAGGCGCGGATAACGCGCGAAGGCGCCCACCAGATCCGTCACGCGACGGGCGTCGTCGTCGTCGTGCCACAGGTCGTACGGACCGTCGGGCAGCAGCGCCTCGGCGTCCACCGCCGTCTCCTTGATGCGCGCCCGCTCGTCGTTCTTGATAGCGGGAAAGAGCGGTCCGGCGCCCGCCGGCAGCTTGAACGCCTGCACCTCGTTCTGCTCGTTCACCGTCACGACCACGGTATACGCCTGGCGAACGATCTCCGGAACGCGCTCCCGGGCCTCCCGGAGCCGCCGTCGCAGGCGCTCCGCCTGGAACGGGTCGACCTGGTGGGCCTCGAGCTGTCCCGCGACGTCCTCCCAGCCGAGGAGGGCCCGGACGGCGGCGTGCGCCGCTTCCAGGCCGTCGCGCGACGGGACCGCCAGGACCACCGCGTTGCGATGGACGCGTGGCCGGTCGGGTCCGCTCGTCTCGTCCAGCACCCGCTTCGCCGCACTGCTCGGCTTCCCGGATTCGGACGCGGTGCCGGCGTCCATGACGACGTAGCGGAAACTGCCGTCGTCGCCGACCTCTCTGGGTGAGCCCGGCAGCAGGTGGATGGTGGCGCCCACCGCCTTCGCGCCGTCGGTGAGCGTCCGTGCACCGCGGACTTCTTCGCTGAGCCGCTCGTCCACCTTTTCCTGACTGACTCGTTGCTGGCACGCCTCGTCGTGCATCTGGCGCAGGTTGGGGCGGTTGCCGAGGCGCCACGACTTCGGCAGCGCTGGCGTAGCGCTTCCCGCGTCCAGGTCCGCGTCCTCGTCGTCGAGGAACCACGAAATCTCGCGCCAGCGGCGCAGCCCCTTCTCCAGCTCGATGCCGTCGGGAGCGGTGCTGCCGGCCATTCGAATCAACTCCGGCGTGTATGCCTTCCTGCCGGTCGGCTGCGAATGCAGGAACACGGTGACCACCGCCTGCTCGGCCTCCCGGCCGGGGCGCAGGGCTGGCGACTCGCGCTGGATCTGGCGGGCCTTCTCCAGCTCGGCTTCGAGCAGCGTGCTCCAGTCGGTGTGGCTACCCTCGACCGTTCCGGACGTGGCGACGCCGGCGAGCTCGCGCACCGCTTCCGAGATTCCCGACTTGTCAGGCGCGGCCAACAGGGCCGACGGACCGATCAGCGGCGCGGTATCCCACCGCTCGGCCTCGCGCAGTGCGGTCGCCAGCGTGCGCAGGATACCGCGCGTCCGTTGGAATCCTTCGAGCTGGGTCCAGCGGCTGTAGAAAGCGTCGGTCAGGTCGGGGTGAAAGGGAAAGCTCGCGATAAAGCGCTCCTCGGCTGCCGATCGGTTCCTGGCGGTGGTTTCTTCCAGCTTCGCCAGATCCCGCACGATGCCGATGACGTGCGAACGGAATCCATCGAGGCTGCGGATGTCGTCGGGTTCGAAGAAGCGCCGGCGCAGCACGACCGGCACATCCTCTTTCTGCACCGGCTGCACGCCCTCCTCGCGTTGCCGCCGGAACACGTCGGACAGCTCGGACGTCAGGCGGCTGCCCAGCTCGCCGCGCTGCTTGTGCGGGTCGGTGGCGAGTATCGAGGCCACCAAGGCTGCAGTGTCGACCTTGCCTACCGCCTGCGTCAGATACTGGAAGAAATCGACGATACGCCCGCGCCAGACGGGATCGAGGCCTGCCTTCTCGCGGGCGTACATCAAGACCTCGTCGGCCAGGACCAGGGTCGCCAGCCCGCGCCGGCGGGGGATCTTCAACAGTGCGGCCAGCAGCGGCTCCGCGGGCGGCGTCTCCCGCTCCGCGTCCAGCCCGTCGGCGTGTATTGCGCGCAGTCCATCCGCGCCGGCGAGCTGGAACGCCAGCACGCTCCAGGGATGGCGCAGCGTGCGGGTTTCCCCGCCCGGCCCGCGCACTCCCTCGATACCCCGCTCGGCATCGATCTTGTCGAAACAGAGCGTCACCGGGAACGCCGCCGGAAGATCCCTGCCGACGTGCTCGCGGAACTCCTGCACCGCGGGCAGATCCGGCAGTACGTGCGGGTCGCGGAACAGATGATGGAGCGTGATCAGCGTGTGCGTCTTCCCGCCGCCGTAGGTCAGCTCGAGCTGCCGCACCGCCTTGTCGCTCCGTCCGGCGAGCCGCGCCGCCACGTCCTTCACCAGCTCGCGCAACGCGTGGGTGGGATAGGTCAGCGCGAAGAACTTCGCCGGGTCCTCATAGACCGGTCGGCGTCCCAGCGCCTGCGCGACCTCGTGCAGGTCGGCGGCGAATTCGGCGAGCGCGAGTTCCCCGGTTCGCAGCTCCTCCTTTAGGCGGACGACTTCGTGCCAGGGCCGGGGGCGGTGCTGTTTCGTCATCGCGTTTGGGCACTCCAGTCAGGCAGACAGCGTCGCGCCGAACTGGAGGGCCGGTTCAATCTGCGGGTAACCCATCCGCATGGCGTTGCTTCGTCCCGTGCATCGAGCACGTCAGGTTCGGATTGGCGATGCCGCAGTGACCGCGGATGTGCCGGCGGCCGAGTCTGCCGTAGCGAATTCCTCGCAATCCGCCGCGGACGCTTCGTAACGTATCTAACCTTCATGAATTGCCTAACGCCACTGATCGACGTTGATCGTATCGTGGAACGCTACCGGTGCCGATGCTTCAAGACGCGTCTCCGTAGTCGAAGCTCATGGCGCGTGGAAGGGAAACGCCGCCGTGGGTCCGGACGTGGGTCTGGACGGATTCCAGCAGCTTTCGTTCGTCCGACCCGCGTTCCGCCAACTCGGTGATGGCCTGCACGACGCGGGCGAAGATCTCGTGCCGCCACAGCCCGCGCGCTTCGAGGTAGGCGTCCACGCGGCTCTGCTCGCCGAACTTCCAGAGCTGCATCAGCTTGTGGACGCAGTCGATCAGGGGCGGCGGGCCGCCGTCCGGCGACGGCTCGCCCAGGTCTCGGGCGCGGCGCTGGCTCCACGTCTTGAGGCGCACGTCGCTGCCCGACGCGTCGGCGTCGTCGTCCGCGGAAACCGAACGGCCGCCGGCGAGCAGGTCCAGGCGCCCGGCCAGTTCGGCGTCCGACACGTTGCACGACAGGGCGTACAGGATGCAGGCGCCGGCAGGGGCCGGGGCGAGGCCGAAGTCCTTGCGGTGCAGCAGGTAGTAGGTGGTCGGATCGTCGAGCTCGCCGATGGCGCCTTCCTGCCGGTCGAGAAGCCGGCTGACCACGAAGCCGACCACGATCCGCCGCACGCGACGCAGGAACTCGTCGACGGTCAACTGCCGGCCCGGGGCGTCGGCCTTCTTGACCACCGGATGCCGACTGAACGCCTCCAGCGCCGGCCCGGTCGCTGCCCAGACGAAGTCCGGCCCGCGAATGGCCGCGTCCCAGAAGGTCCGCAGGCGTTCGGTGACGTTCGCCTGCATGTCGGCCAGCACCCGGTTGTCCCAGCCCGGGCGGGCCGTTGGGGGGCGCTTCCGGCAGACCAGCCAGATGGAGGAGGACAGGCGTGCGCCGCCCGCGACCTTGTTGTCCCGCTCCGTCTGGATCGGCCACGAGGCGTCGACGACGAAGCCGGCCCGGATCAGCGCCGACACCAGCGTCGCCCAGGCCGCGGGCTGCTTGTTGGCGAACACGACGACCAGCCGCCCGTCCTCCCGAAGCGCGTCGTGGCAGCGGCGGAACGTGCGTAACATGCCGTCTTCGTACGCCCGCCTGGATTGCGCCCCGTCCGTACCGAAACGGCCCGGTTGATCGACCAGCTCGCCGTCGTTCGCGCCGGCGTCCCACTTCGGTCCGAGCGGCGCGGCGAACGCGGCGTCGATGTCCGGCGAGAGGCCGTGCAGCGTGCGGCGCAGCCAGACGTGGAAGAAATCCATCAGGTCGGAGTAGGGGATGGCGTCGTAGTAGGGCGGATCCGTGCACACGAGGTCGAAACGATCCTGCCACGCCTCGGTCGCCGACCGCTGCTCCACGCGGGGTGGGGGCGCCGCGGCGGTGGCCGCCTCCGTGTGCTCGACCACCCGGGCGATCCACTCGACGGCCTGGATGAAGCCGCCGGTCGTGTCGGCCAGTGGACAGGACTCCGCGAAGTCCCAGACCATCGGCAGGGCGAAGCGTGCGAAGGTGTTGCGAATCTGTTCGAGGTTGTTGGTCCAGGTGGCCACCGCGCTTCCTCTGTCGGCCAATCGACTGATCGAAGGCGCCAGCCAGGCGACGATTGCCTCGCGCCACTCGTCCGGGTAGTCGCGCATCGCCGCGGCGCAGCGGCGGATCGCCCGGACGAACGTGCCGAGGGCCAGAAGTTGCCGGTCCGTGAACAGCGTGCGCCAAGTACCGAACCCGTAGCGCGGCAGACCGGACGCGCCTCGCGAGTTGGGGGACGGCCGCTCCGCGACGATGGACTCGTCCGGCAGGCCGAACGGGACGTCAGCGTAGAGCGTTTCGATCTCCGCCCGCTCCACGCGCGCCGCGTCGAGTTCAGCGACGGTCGGCAGGCGATACTCCTTTCCCGTCTGGCCTTCCACGACGACGGCCGTCATGCGTTCCCCGAGCCGTCCCGCCAGTCCTTCCGCGCGGATGTCCTTCATCGTTGCGATCGCGCCGCAGGCGGGGCACCCGGCGCCGTTCGCGCTCATCGTGCCCGCGCCGAGCGCCCGGTCGTGCTCCCGTTTCCTCGCCACGTTGCCGTCGCCTTCGGGAACGTTGTGTTCGACACCGAAGTCGACGCCGCTGCCGTCCGCCCGCGGCTCCAGGGTGAGCCGAACGCGCTTCTTCGCCTTCCTGCAAAGCCAACGGGTCTTCAGCAGCGGGATCTCGGCCCGGCAGCCGCCGCAGCGGACCGTGCGCGCCCAGAGGTACGCGACGGCCGGCTTGGCGATCCAGCGCGGCCTGGTCTCGTCCTCCAGGTAAAGCGAATCGAACTTGGCGTTGAGCGTCGTCGTGGATACGCGCCCGTCTTCGTCCGGCTCGAGCAGTCGCGGCGGCCGACGTCGCCAGCGCACGTTATCGGCCATTCCAACCTTCCGCCGCCCCTTGCGCCGCACCGGTTCGAACTCCGCGTAGGTCGGATAGCGCGCGGCCAGCTCGCGCCGCGCCGCCGCCAGCACCTGCCGTCCCCAGGCCCGCAGATGCCACGCGGTGCCCGCGCTCGATGCCCGGGACTCCCCATCGGCCAGCGTCGTCGCCTGCACGGGTTCTCCGTCGCCGTGCCCTAGCCGCGCCAACGCTTCCCGCAGCGCAGCGGTCCGGCGGATGCCCCGTGCCTTCAGAAACGCCTCGACGAACTCGCGATCACGCACGGCGAACGCCGGCAACCGTCGCTTCCGACCGGCCAGCATCCGCGGATAGTGCAGCGTGCACCGCAGGATGAACCACGCCACGGGATTGAGATCCGCCGCCACTGCCTCGCAACCGAGCCGCATCGCTTCCAGTGGAATCGCCCCGCCCCCGGCGAAAGGATCCAGCACCCGCGGCGCCCTTCCGCCGAACGCGTCCCGAATCCCGGTGCGGAACCGGTCGAGTTCTTCCACGCCCTCCGGCTCGCTCTCGCGTCCCCAGTGCAGGATCCCGCCGAGAGTTTCCTTCCGGTCCCTTTCCCCGTCGCCAGTTACGCGGCCCGCCGGCGCCGGCTCCACGGTTCCCGCCATCCGTGCGAGCAGATTGCCGCGTTCCTCCTGGTTCTCCGGATCGCGGAGCAGCGTCGCCAGCAGCGTGGCGCGGCAAGCCGCCAGCGGGCGGCGCGCCGGCCAGATGTGCAGGGTGGAGATATGCCCGTGTCGGACGTTCTTCTCGTGGACGGAGTCGAGGGAGACCTGCTTGAGCGGGAAGGCGGCTTCGATGAGGCGGCGGTCGGTCATATCTCTCCCAGAACGGTTCAGAATGGGATGTCGTCTTCCGTGGCCGGAGCACCTTCGTCATCCCCACTTGAAGACAACAGCGATTCGTGGCAGTCAATCCAGCGCCAGCCCAGATCGCTAAGAACTACGGCTTGGTAGCGTTCGCCGTAGTCGTTCTCGCGGTCAAGAAATTCAACGAGTTTTCTCTGCTGAAGGCGCCGAAGCGCGAGACCGAATTCGAATCCTGACAGACCCGAGCGTTCTGAATCCTGCTTCAGCCGATAAGTGGCTTCTGCACTTCCTGGAATGTCCGTGGCTGCGGCGGCAATTGCAAGGAGCTTCGTCTCTATTCGAGTCAGATCGTTTGGTTCTACTACTTGTGTTTCCCTGGTATCCCGCGAGCTCGAGGTCTTTTCGAGTAGTGTCTTTGCTCGCGTCGAGATCTTCTCGCGAAGACTGTCGAAGTCGCTCAACGATTCTGCTGTGTAAGTAATGACGGTTCGATGGTGAATGTCGAACGGTAGCTTACCGTCCCGCTCGTCCGAGCAGACCATTATCACTGACCGGCCGGCAGCGAGCGCATATCCCAGCTCATACCATACGTTGGGGTTGTTCGTCGTGATGTCGGCCAGACAGATGTCCGCACTACGAATGTGCTCACCGATGGAGTCGATCGGCACTTCAACGCTCGGATCGCGGTCGACACGATAGGCTTCCAGGCCAGCTTGCTCCAAAGCTGGCTTGTAGACGTCGTTGAATCTCTTGTCGAATTTGCCAGAGTCGAACGGTTGGATCACGAAACACTTCCGCATTATGAATCTCCACGTAGATCGCTGCTGACAAACTCTTCCAATGACGCCGGCAGAAACGTAAGGTGCAACTCTATGGCTGGCCGCGCGGTTCTCGGATGCCGGCTCGCCCATGCCCAGGATCGTCCAACCAGGTTCGGCGGTGCAAGATTCTCGTCCTGGCGCGGCTTCCGTTTCCCGCGCGGCGAGTTCAGGTACCTGTTGTCGCCCTGGGCGGCGGTGCTCGCGTCGTCGGCGATCAGGTTTCCGGCCATGAACCTGGTAGAGTGGTTGCCAGCGTACTTACCGGCGCGGAATCCGTCGATGCCCTCTATGACGTACTCCCGGCAGAGGCGGGCATTGCTGCCGGCGATGCGCTTGCATTCGATGATCGCATGGGGATCGTGTCCACCGAAGTGAACGAAGACTTCGATCCACAGGACTGGAATGTCTGTACGGCCGTCCGGCAACAGAACCTCGAAACGGGAACGGGATTCGGTTCCAGGCAGCACGACCATGTTTCCTGCTCCAGGGAAGGTCGGCGGCGCGAACCCCTGGTTCCAGATCTCGCGTCGCCAGCCTGCGACCTGCTCGTCGGGCGGCGCTTTCGGTGCGTGCTTGAAGTAAACGGTGAGCGCCGAATCGCTCCGCCACAACACGTCCGGAACGAAGTCGCGGCTACGACACCGGCTGTGCGCCTCGTCGCCCAGACGGACGCCGTGCGCCGGGGTCCCGTTCTCCAGGTAACCCGTCGCTTCGAGCATGTGGCGCAGCACGTCCGTTGCCACGCGCTACCTCAACGGAGCCGCTGTCCCTGCCACGGCCGCGTATGAGATGCCGTCATTGGTCGTTCCTGTCATCTGCGCCGTGGTCGTCCTCGTACGTCGCCGCGTAGATCGTGAGCTTCGTGGCCTGTCCGATCTGCTGCAGCTCGGGTCTCCGCCCGGACAGCCGCTGGCTGTCCCGCACCAGGTTCAGAAAGCCTTCGCCGCGGGCTTCCATGTAGCTGGTCCCGGTGAGCGCGCTCTTGTAGTCGCGCATGAAGCCGGCCAGGAACTGGTTGCGGCGGGCGGGCTGGCAACCGG
Source organism: Vicinamibacterales bacterium (assembly GCA_964291605.2). Classification (GTDB taxonomy): domain Bacteria; phylum Acidobacteriota; class Vicinamibacteria; order Vicinamibacterales; family UBA8438; genus WTFV01. The sequence goes on from OZ219745.1 coordinate 1,624,604, forward strand.
CGTAGACGTTCTCAATCGTCAGCGTGTTGTAGAGCGCGCCAGGATTTTGGAACTCGATGCGATCGTGGAAAAGGCGGATGATGATCTGTGACCCCCTGACTTCGTAGTCGCGATGCACGACGGCGTTCACCACGGCTTCCTGCAATGCCGTGTGCACGTAACTCGGAAAGTCGCGGCGGCCGTCGCGCTCCTTTCTGGACGCGGTCGGGATCAACGGAGAAGACGCGAAATAGGTCAGAACCTGTCCAATCTGTTCGGGCAGCGGTCCCGTGACTTGTCGGCTGTCCGAGGTATTCCCATCGGCCGCGCCATGCCGGTAGGCCGCGACGTCGATATAGGCGCCGGGCAGGTGCCGCTCGGGGCGTTCCGCAAACAGCAGCACTCCCAGATGGGTCGGAATCACGCCGGCGTCGGTGGTGGCGGCGAGCTTGTGGGCCAGCAGCGTCGAGGTCCAGTCTCCGGGCCTGGTCCATTCCGGAAAGCGGTTGCGGAAGTATGTTTCCAGGCGCAGGTCGTGCAGATCGTCCAGAGTGCTGCCGAATACCGGGCGCTCCTCGATCGGGTCGGTCATCCGCCGCGCGCTCAGCAGGCGCGCAAGTCGTTCGGCGGGAATCAGGTGCCGATGGCTGCCGATGCGCTGCAGGAATCGCCCGTCGCCGGTCTGATGGACGTCGAACCGCGACACCGGGACGTCGACGATCAGGCACAGCTTGGGTTCATCGCCCTCTCCCGGCAGGTACTCCCAGTTCAGCGCCGGGACGATGAGCGGGTTGCAGTTGGTGGTCGCCACGTTGACCACGAACTGCTCCAGGAGATCACGTTTTCGAGGATCGATGCCGACCACTACCCCGTCGGCATCGCGGACCCCCATGACGAGGGTCCCGCCGCGGGTGTTCGCCATGCTGACGAAGACCTCGGCGAGCTTTGACGCTGCGCGGCCGGTTTCCGATCCCAACGCGATCCGGTCGCCCCGGAAGACGACCTCCTTCAACTCCAGTTCGGTGTCTTCACCGGCCCGGATGGAGGACAGGAGCGTCTGCGTGTCCATCGTTCTGCTGCTCAAGCCGGCTCCGCGGCGTCGATCAACGACTTGGGGGAAATGACGTAGACGGACGACTCGCGGCTCTTCGCGAGCAGTCGGCGGAACGGATCGCGCACCCGGACGAGGCGTGGGTCGGGCGTCGCACAGTCGAAGACCACGTACAGCCAGTAGCGGTCCTCCAGGTGGCACGCCTGTTTCCACTCGTTGAGCTCCAGTTGGATGGCCGATTCGCCGGCCCGCCCCTTGACTTCGATGTTCCGCACGTCGCCGTTCGGCTGGGCGGCCAGCAGGTCGAACCCGGGCCAGTCGGGCAGGCCGGCGAGACGGGCGGCAGCGGGCCGGGAGACGTCGCGCACGGTGCCGCCCCGCTCCTGCTCCCACGTGGTCGCGATGCGCACCGCGATCTCCTCCACACGAGCATCGTAACGTTGCAGTTCACCGGAGGCGCGGGCGGGCACGACGAGGGCGTGGGCGAGAAAGCGAACCTCCCCGGCCACGATCCGTTGGGGTGCGGTGTCGGTTTGGGCGAGGACGTCCCGTCGTTCCGTGGAGAGCGCCCGCTGCTCCTGCTTGATCGCGTCGAGTTCGCCGTCCGCGGCGGCGCGGCCGGTGCCGGCGGCCAGCTTCGCGCGCCGGCCGGCCAGCTCCGCGGCGCGCAGATCGAAACCTGCACCGATCCGGTGGCGGCGGGCCGGCAATTCCTTGCGCAACGCGGAACGGCGGTCCTCGACCATCCGTGCCGAGATGTCGTGCTCGGCGTACGCGGCCGCCGCCGCCCGCATGCCGATGCCCTGACCGGCGAGCGGCACCGCGCCCGGCGCGACGCCGGGGGCGCCACGCAGCAGCAGCAGATGCTCCACGGGAGACTCGCTCAACGCGCCGTCGCCTGCGTGCCGCAGTCCGAACAGGCGCCGCTCCAGGATCCGGGGCGTGCCCGGTTCCGTCGTGTCCCCGGCCGTCGGTTGCATGTTCGAGCGTCCGCCGTCATCGGGTTCCTGTTCGACCGAGGCCAGGCCCAGATGGAACAGGTAGGGGGCGTCCGTCTTCGGGTCGGTGAAGATGCCGCCGCGCAGCGCGTCGCGCCGATAGGTGTGCAGGATCTGGTCCATCAGCGTGTCGAAGACCGGTTCGCCCGGGTGGAGCCAGATGCAGGGCTCGCCCGTCGTGGGCCGCCGGACGCACAGGTTTTCGCGCGCCGGGGGTGGGTAGCTCTCGAGCGCCGGCAACAGCGCGTCGAGTGCCCCGGCCCGGCCGGGGGCCAGGGAGAAGAGGCCGTCGAGGTCACCGTCGATCCGCAGGCCGAGAAGGGAGGCGCTCTTCTGGACGAAGCGCCGGACGTAGCCGGGCAGGAGCTGCAGGTAGCGTTCGCGCTCCACGTCGATCCGCAACCCACCGAGACGCTCGGCCACCTCCCCCGATCGGCCGTAGACGCGCGCCTCGTTGTCGGCGACCGCGTCGACGCGGCTCACGGTAAGCCTGCTCGTGACGTGGTCGATGACGCGGCGTTCTCCGTCGTCGGTCAGCGCATCGATCATGTGCTCGCGGAGGGACCGGTTCTCGAACAGCCGTCCGATGACGTCGAACACCTTGTCGGACCGAAGCTCCTTGCGGATGGCGTCAAGCTTGTCGAGCAGCACCTCGAGCACGCGGCCCTCGTGCGTGCTGCCGGCAACGAGGTTGAAGACATGCACGTCGCACCGCTGGCCATAGCGGTGGATGCGGCCCATGCGCTGTTCGAGGCGCGCCGGATTCCACGGCACGTCGTAGTTGACCATGAGCCGGCAGAACTGGAGGTTGATGCCTTCGCCGGCGGCGTCGGTCGCGACGAGGAAACGAGCGCCGTCCGGGCGCCGGAAACGCTCGACCTCGATCTCTCGGGCCGGCCAGGCCAGGCCGCCGTGTATCTGCCCGACGTGGCCGGAGTACCCGAATCCCTCCAGGCGGCGCACCAGGTAGTCTGCCGTGTCCCGGTGCTCGGTGAAGACGAGCCACTTCTCGCCGGCATGGCGCGGATCCTCCAGAACCTCGCGCAGCGCTTCGAACTTCGACTCCCGGCCGGAGGCGACCAGCCGCCGCGCCCGCGCGCCGAGGTCGGCGAGCACATCGAGCTCGTGCTGCAATTCCTCGATTGTAACGGCGACCACCGCCCCGAACAGCGCTTCTTCGTAGTCCTCGTGCCGCTCGCCGTCGCCGGTATCGCGTGCGTCGTCGTCGGCGCCGTGCGTGTCGAAGAAATCCTCGTGGTGCTCGCGGTCGAGCCGTTTCTGCCGGCCCTGCAGCTCCGAAGTGGTGACCCTCCCGGAACGCAGGTCGTCGATGGTCTGCTCGATCCTGGCGATCCGCCGTTCGAACGAGCGCAGTACGGCCAGCGTCGAACTGGCGAGCCGCCGCTGGAAGACTCCCATCGCGAGCCGTACCGCCGGGCGGTTGTCGAGGGCCCGGTTGTACGCGTGCCGGAGGTAGGCGGTCGTGGCGTCATAGAGCGCCTGCTCGCCGTCGGGGCCGGGGCTCAGGCCGTAGCTGAACGTGTCGCACGTGCGCCGCTGGTATAACGGAGTCCCGTCCAGACCGACCATCTCTTCCTTGGTCCGGCGGATGAAATGACGGTCGCGCGCCTCCGCGGGAAAACGCCGGAACGCTTCTCCGGTGGCGAACACCCGCGGGTCGAGCAGCCGCCACAGGTAGTGGTACGGCGTGTCCTTGCCCATGTGCGGCGTCGCCGTCAACAACAGCAGGTGCTGCGCCGACCAGCCGAGGCCGGCGTACCGGGTCGCGGGACCGGCGCATCCGGCCAGGGCCTCGGCGAGCTCGTACCGCCGGCGCCTGCTTACGCCGTGTTGCTGCCTGACGACGCTCAGCTTGTGCGCCTCGTCGAACACGACGAGGTCGTAGGGCGGTACGGCGGGCTGCCGGAACGCGTCGAACGTGCGCTCGCCGGTGAGGGTGTCGAGGGACACGATCACGAGGTCGCTTCCCGGTCCGCGGAACGGGTTGGCCGGCGCCGCGCGATCCACCGCGGATCGGGACGCGCCCGCGCCGGAGACGATGCGAAACGGCAGGTGGAACAGCGTCCGCAACTCGCGTTCCCAGTTGCCCACGAGGCCGGCCGGAGGCACGACGAGAACCCGGCGAATCCGGCCGCGGGACAGCATCTCGCGGACGTAGAGGCCGGTCATGATCGTCTTGCCGGCCCCGGCGTCGTCCGCCAGGAGGAAGCGCAACGGCTGTTGCGGGATCATCCGCTCGTAGACGGCGATGCGCTGGTGGGGCAGCGGGTCGATGCGCGAGATCTCCGTGGCGAACGCCGGGTTGAACTGGTGTCCGTGGGACAGGCGCACGGCCTCCGCCACGGCCGATACGGCGTGCGGGTCGCCCGCGAAGTCGAGTGGAACCGCCGGCAGGACAGCCGTTGCTGCTGCCGACGTCGGGTCGGCGGACTGTCCGGCCAACGCATCTTCCAGCTCGCGGAGGCGGTTCTGCGCCAGGCGTTGCGGTCGGGACTGGCCCGATTCCCAGCGATGGACCGTGAGCGGCGTAACCCCCAGGCGTTCCGCGAACTGGATCTGCGTCAGCCCCATTCCTCTCCGGATGCGCCGAACGCCGAGGCCTCCCTCCGCGGCGGGTGGGGTGTGTGCGATCTCGTCCACGCATCGAGACTAGCATGACAGGCCTCCTTGGTGTTCTTGGTTTCCTTATCAAATGTAGTTTTAGCAGCGATATTCGTTAATTCTTCGCTTTCGGAGGCTTCGCGACCCGGAATCGGCGCCGGCCGAGGCCGCTGGGCCGCGCCTCGTGTTCATTCGACATCCGGTTTCGGGGCGGTCGTGTCGCTGAGGATGAAGGGGGGCGCCGCCGCCGCGCGGCAGGTGGTGCTGGCGCTGCGCCTGTTCCACAACGCGACGTCGCTCGGCGGGGTCGAGAGTCTCGCCGAACCCCGCGGCCAGGTCGAGGGTCCCGGCTCGCCGGTGCCGGACGACCTGGTGCGCCTGTCCGTGGGGATCGAGGACGCCGGCGACCTCGTCGCCGACCTGCGGCAGGCGCTCGACGCCGCGGTGCGGTCCGGAGCGAGGTATTCCAATGGGGAATAAGGCTGTGTGCCTCCGTCCGGATGGATATCGCAGCGAGGGGCGAGAGTGCACATGAAGATGCATCGGAGCCGTGCGGCGGGACGTTCCGTTAGTGTCCAACGACAAACGAGCCCGGACGGCCGGCGGCGTTCGCCACGACCGCGAAGGACGCGCTACCTTGGAAGCAGGAGCCGCTCATGAAGGAGGGCATCGACGACAAGCGACGTTGAGCCGGGGGCGGCGTGGCCAAGCGCCGGTGGAGCATGGCCATGACGCAGCGCATCGGCCGCCTGCACACCCTGGATCAGATCCGGCAGTTCCTCGACGGCGACCACTCTATCGACCTGCGGATCCGGACCCGCGCGGATGCCTACCAGTTCATCGCCCGGATCCTGCGAGAACTCGACTACTTCCACCTGCGGAAGGGAGAGAAGGGGCTCGTGCGCCAATTCCTGGCCGAGGAGGCCGGGTTGTCACGAGCCCAGCTCTTCCGCGTGCTGAGTCAGTACCGCGCCACCGGAGAAATCAAGGATCGCCGCGGTGCTCCACGGCGGCCGTTTCCGCGCCGCTACACGGATGCCGACATCGAGTTGCTTGCGGAGGTCGACGCGCTCCATGGGGGGCTCTCCGGTCCGGTTACACGCAAGCTCTGCGCCCGCGCCTATCACCTCTTCGGCGACCAACGGTTCGAACGCCTGGCGCGTCTCTCCAACGGGCATCTGTACAACTTGCGGCGCTCCAGGACCTACCGGCGGCACCGCGCCGCGACGCCGACCGGCGAACGACCCTTGCTGAGGGCCATAGGCGATCGCGGGCAGCCGCAGCCTCCGGAACTCCCCGGCAACGTCCGGGTCTCTTCCCTGTACGTGGATGCCCGTGCCGAGGGCCTGCAGTTCCTGAGCTTCCTGGACGAGGCAACCGGGTTCCGGTTCGTCGGTTCGGTCGAGCGAGTCGACGCGGCTTCCGTCGCGGCCGTCCTCGACGGGTTGCGGCAGGCGCTTCCCTTCGGCCTGCGGCGCTTCCTGCCCGACAGCGGCTCGGAGCCCGTCGGGCGCGGTGTCGCGGCCCTGCTGGAGTCGCTGCACCGGGAGCGGCCGAACCGGTTCGAGGGGGGCGGCAAGACGGTTCCGGACGTCCGGAACACATCGGCCGCCGAGCGGGTCAACACCTTCGCCCGGGAGTCGCTCTCGCCGTTCCTGAACTACCACCGGCTCTGCGTCTACCCGGCCGAGCCGCTCGACGGCGAGGGCGACGACGGGATGCGACCACCGCGTGCCCCGGACATCATGACCCCGTACGAGAGGCTGCGGTCGCTGCCCGGAGCCGAGGCCTGTCTGACGTCCGGGACCACGTTCGCCGATCTCGACGCTGCCGCCTGCGTCACGAGCGACAACGAAGCCGCGCGGCTTCTGACCGACGCCTGCGAGCGGCTGTTCAGGTCCCTTGCGGAAGGAGACTGAACGGGACCGGAGGAACGCGCTTGCTCCCGGTTCGGTCTCACTTGTCGTTGGAAGGCGCCGGCCATGCGGTAATCTGTGCACGATGTCCTCCACCCCGGACCCTCCGTGCATTGCCGTCGCCACCCGCGCCGACGTCCCGCTCATCCTGACGCTCATCCGGGAGCTGGCCGACTACGAGCGGATGGCGGATCAGGTCGCGGCTACCGAGGCGGACATCGAGCGGGCGCTGTTCGGGGAACGTCCATGCGCCGAGGCGGTCATCGCGCGGCTGGCCGACGAGGCGGTCGGGTTCGCGCTCTTCTTCCAGACTTTTTCCACCTTCGTCGGGCGACCGGGGCTCTATCTCGAGGACCTGTACGTACGGCCCGCGCACCGCGGGCGGGGTATCGGCCGGCGCCTGCTGGCACACTTGGCGGACATCGCGGTCGCGCGGGGCTGCGGCCGTTTCGAATGGTCGGTGCTCGACTGGAACGAGCTCGCGATCTCCTCCTACCGCCGCGCCGGTGCGGTCCCGATGGACGAGTGGACGGTGTACCGGTTGACCGGCGAACCGCTGCGGGCCCTGGCCGCGGAGGCGGCCGGGCCGTGAATCGGTCGCACGCCGACGAGGAGCAGCGCGTCATCGCCGAGCAGGTGGCGTACTACCGTGCCCGGGCGCCGGAGTACGACGACTGGTTCTTCCGCCGCGGCGAGTACGACCACGGCGCGGAGTGGAACCGCCGCTGGCGCGCGGAAGTGGAGGAGTTGCGCCGGGCGCTCGACGCGGCGCGTCCCTCGGGACGTGTGCTGGAGCTGGCTTGCGGCACGGGACTCTGGACCGAGCGACTCGCTCCGCACGCGGCCGAGCTGACGTGCGTCGATGCCTCGCCCGAGGTGATTGCGCTCAATCGGGAGCGGGTGGGCCCCGGCGCGCAGCACCTCCGTTACGTCTGCGCCGACCTGTTCGCGTGGCAGCCGCCCCGGCGGTACGATTTCGTGTTCTTCGGCTTCTGGTTGTCGCACGTGCCGGTCGGGGCGTTCATTCCGTTCTGGAGCATGGTGTCGCGCGCGCTCGCCCCCGGCGGGCGCGTTTTCTTCGCCGACAGCCGCAATCATCCGGCCGCACGGGAAGACGGCTATGCAGACTGGGTGCCCGAGACGCCGCCGTCCCGGAGCCGGCGCCGGCTACGGGACGGGCGCGAGTTCGAGATCGTGAAGATCTTCTACCGGCCCGACGAGTTACAGGCACAGTTGCGCTCCCTCGGTTGGCAGGCGGTCGTGCGAGGCACCGCGACGTTCTTCCTCCATGGTCTGGCTACGCGCGACGACCCAGCCCCGGGTAGCCCGGCCTGACGGATGACCATGCTGAGCTACCAGGTGATCGCGTACGGCCGGCCGGTGGAGCGGCGGGAAGCGGCGTTGCCCGATCCGCGGGGCGAAGAAGTGCTCCTGCGGGTCGGTGCGTGCGGCGTCTGCCACAGCGATATCCACCTGTGGGAGGGCGCGTTCGACCTGGGCGGCGGTAAGCGTCTGGACCTGACGCAGGGACGCGAGCTGCCGCACACGCTGGGGCACGAGATCGCCGGCGAGGTGGTCGCGATCGGTCCCGAGGCGACCGGTGTGGCCGTCGGCGACAGGCGGGTCGTCTACCCGTGGCTCGGATGCGGTACTTGCCCGCGCTGCGAAGCGGGCGACGAGCACCTGTGTCCCACCGGCCGGCCGGTGGGGGTCGGGCGCGCCGGGGGCTTCGCGGACCACGTCCTCCTTCCGCACCCGCACTGTCTCTTCGACTACGGCCCGCTGCCCGAGGCGCTGGCGGCGACGTACGCCTGCTCCGGCCTGACTGCGTTCGGCGCCCTCCGCAAGGTGCCGGCCCGCGCCGCGGGCGCGGAGCTGCTCATCGTCGGCCTCGGCGGAGTAGGGACGGCGGCACTGGGGCTGGCGCCGTCGGTGGTGGCCGCGCCGGTGCTGTGTGCGGATATCGAGCCGGGTCGGCTGGACATCGCCCGCAAACGCGGGGCGGCCGGGACGTTCGACGCGGCCGCTGGCGATGCGGTGAAGCAGATCAGGCGCAGCACCGGCGGCGGCGTGGCGGCCGCCATCGATTTCGTCGGATCGGAGCGGTCGGCCGCCCTTGCCTTCGGGGCCCTGGCCCCCGGCGGCACCCTCATAGTGGTCGGCCTGTTCGGCGGCGCCCTGCAACTCGCGCTGCCATTGTTGCCCCTGAAGCAGGTCACCATCCGCGGGTCGTACGTCGGGAGTCCGATGGAGATGGTGGAGTTGCTGTCCCTCGGCCGCTCCGGCTCGGTCCCCGAGCTGCCGATCGACGAACGTCCCCTGACCGCGGCGCAGGCTGCGCTCGACGATTTGCAAGCAGGCCGGGTGGTCGGCCGCGTCGTCCTGCGGGCCTGAGCCGGTTGCGGGGGGATGGGTCGAAACACCGAGCCGGCGAGGCGTTGCGGGGCGCTACTAGCGGTACGGCTCGCCGCAGTGCGTCGAGATGAACTCGCGTGCTTCGTCGCGCAGACGGACGATCTCCGACCAGGCCGATCCCGACGCGCGCAACGGGGCGCCGAAGGTCACCGTCACGCGGCCCGGGCGCAGCAGCCAGGTTCCGGCAGGCCAAATGTGCCGCGTGCCCCGAATCGCCACGGGGACGACGGGGCAGCCGGCGTCTACCGCGGCCCGGAAGGCCCCCAGCCGAAACGGGAGCAACCGGGGCGCGGCCTGGAACGTCCCTTCGGGGAAGACGAACAGCGACGTGCCGGCGTCAAGCGGGGCGCGGATGGTCTCGGCATTTTCCACGCGTTCGGACTGGTCGCGCTTGCCGAGCGGAATGTGGTTTCCCTTGCGGATGGTCAGGCCGATGAGCGGGTAGGTCCCGAGACGCGCCTTGACGGCGAAGCGGACCGCCACGGGCAGCGCGCTCATCATTATCGTCGAGTCGATGAAGCTCGCGTGGTTGGCGACGAAGACCACCGGCGAGTCGACCGGCACCCGGTCGCGTCCCACGATATCGAGCCGACAGGCGCCGAGCCGCATCACCAGCCGGTTCCAGCGTCCGACGATCCGGTCGGCGCCGCCGCGGCGCGGGATGGCCAGCAGAAGGCCCCAACCGATTGGCGCGGTGGCGAGCACGACGGCCAGCACGTAGCCCGTGAAGAGCGCCCGGGCGGCGCGGGACGACCATTCGGTCAGCGTGGAGCGCATCCAGGCTGCGCCGAGCCGCAGCCACTGCGCGGCCACGCCGGCCCGGCCCCGCCCGATGCGGCCCGCGAGCCACGCATCGCGGGTCGCGCTGCGGCGGATCTTGCCGCTGGAGGTCTTGGCAACCGATCCCGGAGGCCCCAGCACCACGCGGTCCGGCGCTACACCCAGAGCCAGGGTCACCTCACGGCTCACGGCCTGCGAGAGGGCGGCGCGCGCGGCTTCGCCGGCAGCGCGTGTCTCGGCCACGATGACGAACTGCTCGGTGCCGCGGTCGGGGTCGGTCACGCCGAAAGCGGCCACGCAGCCAGTGCGCACGCCGGGAACGCCACCCGCGGTCGCCTCGGCTTCCTGCGGGTAGACGTTGCGGCCCGCCTTGATGATCAGGTCCTTGGCGCGGCCGGTCAGGAAGAGGTCGCCGTCGGCCAGGTAGCCGAGATCCCCGCTGTCGAGCCAGCCGTCCGCGCCGACCAGATCGCGTGTGGCTTCCTCGTTGCGATAGTAGCCGCGGGTCGTGGACGGGCCGCGGAAGCGGACGCGCCCCTGGACGCGCTCCGGGGCCGGGCCGCCGTCATCCCCGAACACCGCGAGCTCGTGATCGGGCAACGCCCGGCCGCACGAGACGAACCGCAGCGGACCGGGGTCGTCGCCCGCGGCCGGCTCGGCATGTCCCGACGCCTGGAACGTCGCGCGCTGCACGCAGTCGATTCTGATCGCGTTGCCTGGCGCCGGCGTCGAGAGGCCGAGCGAGCACTCGGCGAGGCCGTACACCGGGTAGACGGCGCCGGGATCGAGGCCGTAGGGGGCGAAGCGGTCGATGAACCGGCGCAGAGTCGTGGGAGACACCGGCTCCGACCCGTTCAGCAACACCCGCACGCTGCTCAGGTCGAGCCCGTCGAGCTCCTCGTCGGCGATGCGGGCGGTACAGAGGTCGAAGGCGAAGTTCGGGGCGGGCGACAGCGTGCCGCGGTGGGCGTCGAGCGCCTGCAGCCAGCGGATCGGCCGGGCGAGGAACGCGAGCGGCGACATCAGGGCCAATGGCGCGCCGAAATAGAGCGGCCCGAGCCAGGCGCCGATGAGCCCCATGTCGTGGTAGAGCGGCAGCCAGCTCACTCCCACGTCGCGGGACGTGATGTCGAACCGCCGCACGATTGCCCGGATGTTGGCCAGCAGGTTGCCGTGGGAGAGCAGCACCCCCTTCGGCTGCCCGGTGCTGCCCGAGGTGTACTGGATGAGGGCCGGGTCGTCCGCCGACGCCGGCACGGGGCGCCGCGGCTCGCCGTCCACGTCCGCCGCGGCCGCCACGCCGTCCAGTGACGGAACCTGCCGCACCAGCAGTCCGGCAACCCGTTCGACCTCCTCGAACGTCAGGAGGATGCGCGCCTCGGCGTTGCGGAGGATGGCCACCTGGCGGTGGACGTACTCCTCGATGCGATCGAGGCGAAAAGGCGGATAGAGCGGTACCGGCACACAGCCGGCCATCAATGTTCCGAGGAAGGTCGGAAAGAACCGCCGCTCGGTCCGCAGCATGATGGCGACCTTGTCACCGCGGACGAGTCCGCGCTCGGCGAGCCCCCCGGCGACCGCCTGCGCCGCGCGCCACAGCCAGCCGTAGGAGAGAGGCGTTTCGTCGCCGCTCTCCTCCCGCAGGTGGATATGGACGCGGTCGGGCACGCGCTCGGCGTGCCAGGCCAGCGCCTCGACGATCGTCTCCGCGGTGGCGGGCGATGTGCTCGCGGGCGCCCTGGCGGTCCGCCGTTCCGGTTGCCGTTCCGCGGCGGCGTCGCCCGCGCCGGCGATGGCGACGGCCAGGTCGGCGGGCGTCTGGGCGGTCGCCATGGCCGCGTCGCCGAGGCGCACCCCGAACGCGCGCTCGAGACGGATGAGCAGCTCCACGCGCTCGATGCTGCTGATGCCGAGGTCGGATTCCAGGGAGTCGCCGCGCGCGGCGGCGCCGCGCGCGCCGCCACGCAACTCGGTGACGAGCTCGGTGACTACATCGAGAACTTTCGCCTCGATGCCGGGGTCGGCGGAGGCCGGGGACGGATGCGACATCGACCCCTATTGTCGCCCGGATCGCCATGGCGGTCCGAGCCGTGGTGGCCCGGAGCCGCCAGGTGCGGGGCCGGCTACGGATCGACGCGGCGAATCGTGTGGATGACGACGTTCTCCCGCGGCACGTCGTTCATGCGGTCCACCCGCGTGGTGCGCACGCGCGAGATGTCGTCGACGACGTCCATGCCGTCCACGACCCGCCCGAACACGGCATAGCCGTATCCCTGCTGGGTCGTGTTGCGGTGGTTGAACGTGTCGTTGTGGCCGATGTTGATGAAGAACTGCGCGCGTGCGGAGTTCGGCGACGCGAGACGCGCCATGGCGATCGTGCCGCGTCGGTTCTGCAGGCGGTTCGTCGCCTCGTTCAGGATGCCGCCGCGCAAGCCCTCCACCCGCGGCGTGTGGTCCTGCTCGAGCCCTCCACCCTGGATGATCAGATTGCGGATCACCCGATGGAAGATGGTGCCGTCGTAGAAGCCGGCCTGCACGTAGGTCAGGAAGTTCACGACCGAGACGGGCGCCCGGGGACGGAACAGCTCGACGGTGATGTCGCCCATCGACGTCTCGATGACGACGTGGGGGTTCGGGGGCGCGTCCTGGGCCTGGACGGCGCCGGGGAGGGTCAGCAGGACGGCGGCGGCTCCGGCGGCGAAGAGCAATCTCGGCATGACGTCCCTCACCTACTGGACCGTGACGGAGTTGATCGCGACCGGCTCGACCGGCACGTTCTGGTGCGGTCCCCGGCGTCCGGTCGCCACCCCGGAGATGGCGTCGACCACGTCCATCCCGGCGGTCACGCGGCCGAAGACGGCGTAGCCGTAGTCGCGCGGCGACGTGCCCCTGTGGTCGAGGCTCCGCGCGTTGTCGACGGTGTTGATGAAGAACTGGGCGGTCGCGCTGTCGACGACGCTCGTGCGCGCCATCGAGATGGTTCCCCGCGCGTTGCTCAGCCCGTTATCGGCTTCGTTGCGGATCGGCGCGCGGGTCGTCTTCTCCGTGAGATCCGCCCGCAGCCCGCCGCCCTGGATCATGAAGCCCGGGATCACGCGGTGGAAGACCGTGCCCTCGAAGAACCCGTCGTTGGCGTACTGGACGAAGTTTTCCACCGTGATCGGGGCCGCATCCGGGCGCAGCTCGATCGTGATGCTGCCGAGAGTGGTCTCCATGACCACCACCGGGTTATCCTGCGCCGAAGCTCCATTTGTTCCTGCAGTCATGATTCCTGCCATTGCGAGAATGCCGGCCAGTGTGCGATACGACATCGGGTGTGCTCCTTGCGATCGCTACCGACCGCGCAGTGATTCCAAAATCTGGGATTCCGGATCCAACAATCGGGATCCAGAACGGCGCTCGCGCGACGAAGCGTTCCTGTTGAGCGGCTATAAAGCGGGTTTTTCGAGGATCCGGCTCGCTGCAACAAATCCGGTCCCGAGTATGCATAATCCACCAGAGCCTGTCCACCCATCCGAGTCATGAAGCTGCTCGAACGACTTCGTTCTCAACCGGCCTGGCAGAGTGAAGACCCCGCGGTGCGGGTTGCCGCGGTACGCGATCTGCCGGAGGACGACCGCGAGCTGCTGCTCGAGATCGCCCGCCGCGATCCCGCGCCCGGCGTGCGCCGCGCAGCGGTCGAGCGCATGCCGGACCTGGCCACCTTGGTCGCCTTTCTGCGGGATCCCGGCGATGCCGGCGATGACGCCGACGACGCCTGCGCCGAGGCGGTGGCCGCCGTGCGGGACACCCTCATCGAGGCGACGGACGCCGGGACTGCGGTCGGCGCACTGGAAGTGCTCGGCGACGAGCGCGATCTGGCGGCCGTCGCCCGCGCGGCGGAGCTCGAGGCGGTCGGCCGGGCGGCGCTCGAGCGGCTGTCGAGCGACAAGATGCTCGCCGCCGTGGCGCGGCGGGCGGGCCGCATCGAGATTGCGATGGATGCGGTCGGGCGAGTGACGGATCGCGACGAGCTGCTCTCGGTGGCCGTGAAGGCCGACGACAAGGCGACGGCGCTCGCCGCCTGCGGGCGGTTGCTGGACGGTGCCGAGGTCGACGACTCCGTGTTGGAGACGATGTCCCGGCAGGCCCGGCACAAGGGCGTGGCGCGGCGCGCGCGGGCCGCGCTGGAAGCGCGCGCGGAAGACGGGCCGGGAGAGGTCGTGTCGCAGCCGGCCAGCGACTTGTGCGGCCGACTGGAGTCGCGGGCGGCGGCGGTCGCGTCGCTGGAGGAGGGTCGACAGGCGCTCGACGAAGCCGTGCAGGGCTGGGCCGCCATCGAGGGCCCGATCGATCCCGCCGTGGCGGAGCGGTTCGCGGCGGCCCGGAGGGCGATGGAGGATCGGTTGCTGGCGTTGGACGCCACGGCGGTCGAAGCGCATCGTGCGGCGGCGGAGCGATCCGCGGCGCAGTCGTCGCGAGTTGCGCTGTGCGAGCGGGTCGAGAGTATGGAGGCGAGCGCCGTCCCGGACGGGCTGCGGCAGGCTCGTGCGGAGTGGGAGGCGCTGGGCGTCGAGCCGGACGGCGATGCGGAAGCGCAGGCTGCCGTCGAGGCGCTTGCGGCCCGCTTCGAGACCGCGGCAGCGGCGTACGAGGCGCGCCACGCGGCGCTGCTGCGGCAGGCCGAGCGGCTGCGGACGCTGGAGTCCCTGGCCTCGGACCTGGAGCAGTTGGTTGCGGGCGACGGGTCGGCCGAGGGGCGCAGCCGCTGGCGGGTGCTGGAGCTGGCCTGGCGGCGCGAGCGGGCCGCGTTTGCGGAAGGAGATGCACCGCCGGACGCGGCGACCGCCGAGGCCCTGGCGGCACTGGAGGCGCGCAAGGCCGCGGTCGACGAGAGACATCAGGAGATCGAGGTCGATGCCAGGGCCGAGCGAGACAGGGAGCGGCAGAAGAACCTGACCCGGCTCGGCAAGCTGGTGGAGGGTGTCGAAGCTGCGCTCGCTAACGAGAAGTTGACACTCGCCGAAGCCGAGAGACAGTTGCGATTCGCGCGCCAGGCCCTCGACAAGCCGCCGCCGCTTCCGTCGCGCCGCGACCACGAGCAGGTGACGCGGCGGCTGAAGGAGGCGGCAGGGACGCTGCTCGGCAGGGTGCGGGAGCTGCGGGACTTCGCCGACTGGCAGCGTTGGGCCAACCTCGGGTTACAGGAGGAGCTGTGCCAGGAGATGGAGGTGCTGGCCGCTCCGCCGGAAGGCGCACCCGAGATGACGGGCGAGGAGGTGGCCCGCGCGCTCACCGATCTGATGAAGCGCTGGCGTCAGGCCGCCGACGTGCCGCAGGACAAGGGGCAGGCGCTCTGGAAACGTTTCAAGAACGCGCACGACCTTGTCTATCCGCGCTGCGAAGCCGTATTCGAGGCGCAGCGCAAGGAGCGGGAGGACAGTCTGACCCGCCGCGTGGCGCTGGTGGAGGAGTCAGAGCGGCTGAGCCAGTCGACCGACTGGTTGAAGACGGCCCAGCGCCTTACCGCCCTGCAGGCGGAGTGGAAGACCCTCGGGCCGGCGCCGCGCAAGGAGCAGCAGGCGTTGTGGGGACGTCTGCGGCAGGCGTGCAGCGCCTTCTTCACGCGCCGGAAGGCCGATCTGGCGGGTCGCAAGCAGGAATGGGCCGCCAACTACGAGAAGAAGGAAGCGCTGTGCGTGCGCGTCGAGGCGCTGCTCGAGGCCGAGGATTTGAAGTCGGCAATCGAAGAGGCGAAGCAGATCCAGCGCGAGTGGAAGACCGTCGGTCCGGTGCGGCGCAATCGGTCCGACGCCATCTGGCAGCGGTTTCGGAAAGCGTGCGACGGCGTCTTCGACAGATTGAACGAGGGTGCGCGGCATGCCGCGGCCGAGCGCATCGCGGTGCGCGAGGCGCTGTGCGCCGAGCTCGAAGCACTTGCGCCGCCGGCGCCGGCCGCGCCGGCTTCGAAGGGTGACGCGCCGGTCGCCGGCGCGGAACCCGAGACCGAAGCGAAGCAGTCCGCGGAGTCGGCCGTGGCCGCCGATGGCGAGCCTCCGGAAGGGGCTGCCGAGCCGGCTGAGGCGGCCGCTGTGCCTGGGGAGGCGTCTGCCGAGCCTGCGGAGGCGGTCGCCGAGTCGGCGGAGGCGTCTGACGAGTCCGCGCAGGCGACCGATGCCGAGCCTGCGGAGGCGGCTTCGGAGGCGGCTGCTGATGAATCCGGGGAAGAGACCGTTGCAGTTCCGTCCGGAGACACCGACGTCGCGGCTCCGGCCGCACCCGCTTCCGAGGATCCGGTCAAGACCGTCCGTGACATTCAGGACAGGTGGCGGCGTGCGCCCGAGGTGCCGCCCGAAATCAAGCGGAAGCTCGCCGTGCGCTTCAGCCGCGCCATCGCGCGCGTCGTGGAGGTGCACGCCGAGCGTTTCCGCGGCACCGATTACGATCCGGCGCGACGCCTCAAGCAGCTCGAGCGACTGTGCCAGCGGGCCGAGGCCCTCGTCGAGTCCGAGTCGCCGCGCGACGCAGGGGTATCGCCCGCGGAGCTGCTTGCCCGGAAGTGGCGTGCGCAGATGGCGGCCAACACGATGGGAGCGCGCGTCGACGACGAGGCAAGGCGCCGCGCGGCCCGCGAGAACGTGAAGCGGCTGCAGACGGAGCGCCGCCGGCTGGGTGCGCTGACCGGCTCCGAGGCGGATGCGCTGCAGTCGCGGTTTCAACGGGCGTGCGACCGGGTCTTCCGCGAGAATCCCGCCTGAGGCCGTACTCGAAGCCCCTCGCGCCGGCCGGCGCGCCATCCACGCGTCGTGCAGCCGCTCGTGGCCGGGTTTGCGTTCCGGCGCCGTTTCGGTCAGCATGCGAGCGGGAGGGGCTGTCGATGGCGTTGCGGATCGGCCAGCGGGACATCGGTCCCGTCACGATTCTCGATCTCACCGGAAAACTCGCCGGCGAGGCGAGCGATACGCTCGCGGACAGGATCGACGATCTCATCGACGTCGGCCGCACCAGGCTCATCCTGAACCTCCGCGGCGTTGCGTTCATCGACAGTGCCGCGCTCGGTGGCCTGCTGTCGAAGCGTGTGGCGGTGATGAAAGCGGGAGGCCAGCTTCGGCTCCTCAATCTCACCGAGCGGATCTGGGACCTGATGGTGACGACCAAGCTCGAGCTGGTGTTCGATACCTACAGCTCGGAGGAAGACGCCCTGGAGGGCTTCGCGCCGCGTTGAGCGGCGGGTCAAGCAGGAGAACGCTTGCCGACACGAACCGACTCACCGCCCGTGCGGGTGCTGCTCGTCGAGGACGATCCGGGCGATATCGCCCGCGTGAACACCTTCCTCGATCAGGCCGCGGCCTCGTCGTTCACCGTTACGTCGGTGCCGGGTAGATCCGCCGCCGCAGAGGATCTCGGCGCGCAATCGTACGACCTGGTCCTGCTGGGGCTGGAGGGTCCTGCGATGCGGGCCGGAGACGGCTTCGATGCGATCCGGCGCATCGGCAAGGCCGCGCCCGTAGTCGTGCTCAGTGGCCTCGACGACGAGGACATCGCCGTCAAGGCGGTGCAACGCGGGGCACAGGACTACCTGGTCAAGGATCGCCTCACGGTCGACCTGCTCGTGCGGAGCATCCGCTACGCGCGCGAGCGTCATCGCCTGCTCGCGGAGCAGACGAAACGGCTCGAACACGAGCTGAAGATCGCGGCGTTCGTCCAGCAGTCCTTCCTCCCGGAGCGCGTTCCCGACGTTCCCGGACACGACATCGGCGCGCACCTGCACACCAGCGGCCAGGTGGGCGGCGACTTCTACGATTTCATCGATCTGCCGCCCGACCGAGTCGCAATCGCGCTCGGCGACGCATCGGGCAAGGGGATCCCGGGGGCGATCCTCATGGCGGAGACGCAGGGCATCCTGCGGGCGGAAGCCGCCACGTGCGCATCGCCGACCGAGCTCGTGAGCACGCTCAACCGCGCGCTGCTGCGCGACCAGGACCAGGACCGTTTCGTCACGCTCTTCTATGGCGTGCTGGCCTTTCCGACCGGGCAATTCACCTTCGTGAACGCAGGACATCCCCGCGCCCTGCTGGTGGATGGCGCGTGCGAATCGTCGCTGCTGTCGACCGGACCGCCGCTGCGGCTCTTCGCCGGCGCAGCCTGGGAGGAGCAGACGGTCACGCTGGGCGCCGGCGCCCGGCTCGTCATCTACAGCGACGGTGTCACCGAGGCGCAGGACGACGCGGACGGGTTCTTCGATCTGGAGGGCGTGCGCGCGGTGATGGGCAGGCAACCGGACTGCACGGCGGCCGAGCTGGCCAGGAACATCTGTCACGCCGCCGAAGAGTTCGAGCGCGAGAACTCCCATCCCGGGGACGACAAGACCGTCGTCGTCGTCCGTGCGCTGGGTTCCTGACGTCAACTCCGCCGCTTCAGCAGCGTCACCCGATTGCCGGTCTCGTTGTACTGCACGTCGTCGAGGAAAGTCTTCATCAGGAAGATGCCGCGGCCGCTGGGCCGGCCGAGGTTCTCGGGCAGCGTCGGGTCCGGAACGGCCCCGACGTCGAATCCCTTTCCGCCGTCCTCGATGACGAAGCGCGCCTCGTCGGACGTCAGGTTGACGCGGACGCGAATGCGCCGATCACGGTAGGGAGGCGCATGCCGGCGCTCTTCCGCAAGCCGGCGGTAGCCCCCGCCGTCGTGTTCCCGAATCTCGGACCGCACCTCCAGGTTGCCGTGATAGTAGGCGTTCGTCAGCGCCTCGTCGAGGGCGGTGGAGATCCGCTGGCACTCCGTTGCGTCGAACGCGCCGGACTCCCGCAGCAACTGCGTCAGGTAGCTGACCAGCGACGAGATCAGATCCGGGTCGTTCTCGATCACGAACGTCGCGTCCCGCAACCGGCCGAGCAGGCGGTTGTAGCTCTTCCGCTCCCGCGAGGCGTCCAGGATGCGCCGCACCACGTCGACGAGGTCGCGGACGAGCGCCTTCTTGGGGACGTAGCTGGATGCGCCGGCCTCCAGCGCCCGCGCGGCAATCTCCTCGCTGCCGCGAGCCGTCATGAGCACCACGGGAACGAGCGGGTGATCGACCCTCGCCTGCTCGACGAACGCCAGTCCGTCCAGGTCGGGCATGACCAGGTCCGTCAGCGCCACGTCCACATCGTGGTCCCGCATTCGTTCGAGCGCCTGCCGGCCGTTCTCGGCGTAGACGACGTCCCACGACTGGCGCGCGAGCAGGTGCCCGGCCATCTCGCGGTCGGCCGCCGAGTCGTCCACTACGAGGATGCGCGCCACTATGCGAGA
Source organism: Vicinamibacterales bacterium (assembly GCA_964291605.2). Classification (GTDB taxonomy): domain Bacteria; phylum Acidobacteriota; class Vicinamibacteria; order Vicinamibacterales; family UBA8438; genus WTFV01. The sequence continues at coordinate 1,643,632 of OZ219745.1, forward strand.
GGCTCTACTTCGGTCTCGCGACCCAATCGCGGAGTTCTTCCATGACGTCGGCAAGCTCCGGCTCGAGCGCCTGCCATGCCGCCGCCGCCTCGTCGGTCTTGCCCTCGCGGCACCGATCCTCCAGATCGCCGGCGAGGGCGACGATGCGGGCGCCGTCGAACGACCGGAGCGATCCGCCGATGGTGTGCGCCACGCGCTGGACCACCGGCAGGTCTCCCGCCCCGAGCGCCTCCCGGAGCTCGGCGACGAGGGCCGGCTGCTGGCCGGTGAACCCGTCGATCATCTTGCCGAGCAACTCGCGGTCGCCGTCCACCGTTTCGAGCGCCGCCTGCCAGTCGAGACGGGTGTCCGCCGGCGGGGAGAGGGACGGCGCCTCCCGTGCGCCGGCCGGCCCGGCTCCGGACACGACCGCCGCGATCGCATCGAGGAGCTCCCGCGACCGGTACGGCTTGGCCAGATAGCCGTCGAACCCCACGGCGCGGCAGAGCTCCTCGTTGCCGCTCGACGCCCGCGCGGTCAAGGCCACGATCGGCGTCTTCGCGATGCCCTCGTCGTGCTCGCGGCGACGGATGGCGCGGGTCGCCTCGTATCCGTCCATGCCGGGCATCTGGAGGTCCATGAGGATCACGTCGAACCGCTCGGCCGCGCACGCCTCCACCGCCTCCGCACCGTTGGTCACGATCCTGATGGTGTGCCGCAGCTTCTGCAGCATGCCGGCCCCGACCCGCTGGTTCGCCACGCTGTCCTCGACCAGCAGCACGTGGAGCGGCGGAAGCTCGACGTCCGGCTCGACGGGTGACGGCGCTTCGGCAGGGGCGGCCACATCCCGGCCGAAGCGGGCCGTGAAGTGGAACGTGCTGCCCGTTCCCGGCTCGCTCTCGAGGCCGATCGCGCCGCCCAGCGCGTCCACCAGCCGGGACGCAATCGCCAGTCCCAACCCGGTACCTCCGTAGCGTCGCGTCGTCGAGGCGTCCGCTTGTACGAACTCCTCGAATATGACCCGCTGCTTGTCCGGCGGGATGCCGATGCCGGTGTCGGCGACCTCGAAGCGCAGGGTGACGACATCGCCGGTCAGCTCCTGTACGCGCACGCGCGACACGATCTCGCCCCGTTCCGTGAACTTGATCGCGTTCGACAGGAGGTTGGCCAGCACCTGCCGCAGCAGGCGGGCGTCACCGAGGAGCGCGTCGGGCACGTCGTCGGCGATGTCGTTCCGCAACGCTACCGGCTTGCCGTGCAGGCGGGGCGCGAGCGACTTCACCAGGTTGTCCAGACGGTCGTGCAGCCCGAAGGGGCGTTGCTCGCTCTGCAGCTTGTCCGCCTCGATCTTCGAGAAGTCGAGGATGTCGTTGATGATCTCGAGCAGTGCCTCGGCCGATTCACGGATGGCGTCGAGGTGGTCGTGCTGGATCTGCGTCAGTTCGGTGTCCTGGAGCAGCTCGGCCGTGCCGATCACCGCGTTGAGCGGCGTCCGAATCTCGTGACTGACGTTCGCCAGAAAGGTACCCTTGGCCCGGTTGGCGCGCTCGGCCGCGTCGCGCGCGTCCCGGAGCTCGGCCGCCTGGCGCCGCAGGTCCTCCTCGGCGCGCTTCAGGGCCGTGACGTCGGTGTGGCAGCCGAGCAGGCGGATCGGCTCGCCGCGCTCGTTGCGAACCGCCAGCCCGCGGCAGCGGACCCACACCGTGCCGCCGTCGCGGTGGCGGTAGCGCACGATCTGGTCGTAGGGATGGTTCGGGTCCGCCAGGTGCTTGGCGAAGTTGTCCAGTGCGACGTCGCGGTCCTCGGGGAAGATGTTGGCCTGCCACCACTCGGACGTGTTGGGGATCTCGTCGTCGCGGTAACCGAAGAGCTCCTTGAACCGCGGGCTCATCCACTCCTGGTCCTGCCGTTCGACGTCCCAGTACCAGATGCCGTCGAGCGAGCCGGCCTGGAGGAACTCGAAGATCGCCGGATCGCTGCGGACGAGCTTGTAGATCTCCTCTTTGAGATAGTGCTCTTCCTGGCTCATGGGGAGTCCGTCATCCGTACGGGTTGGTCTTCACCGATGGCGGGAGTCGCACCGCCCGCGGTGATCAGTTGTTCGGTGACGCCCCGGCGAAGCGTGTACGGATCCTCGATCGCCTCGCACGGCTTGAAGCCGGCCATTCGTGCAGCGTAGCACGCCCGCCGCCTGCGTCAACCGGAGCGCGTCCGGAGACCCTGGCCGCCGATGAAGGAGAGCCGGACCCTGTCGGACACCCTGGCGAGATTGCGGATCCGGTCACTCTGCCTGTACTGCACCCGCCATTGGACGATCCTGCAAGTCGAGGACGGCCTGATCTCGCGGTGGGGAGAATTCGTAGCCGGGCCGGGACGGTTCGCGGAAGGTGATCGCCTCGTAGTAATCATCCAGCGGAATGAAGACACCGTGGGTTTGTGCCCATACGCGCATGCCGCGATTGCACGAGTGCTCCCACGACAGCACCTCGATGCCCCAGCCTCGTCCGTGCATCCGCTCCAGAGTGCGGTGGAATCCTCGACCATGCGCGTAGCCAGCACCATCACCCGTGAGCAGCACGACGACTCCCGGACGGCCGTTGTGGTCCAGCCCGTCCTCCAGCATGCGCAACTGGAGCCACTGATCGGGCACGCCCTGCTCACCCTGATCGCGTGTGCCGCGGTCGAACAGATTGACCTCGACACCGCGGTTCTCCATCCGGTTCCAGAGCTGCTGCATTTCCGGCGGAATGGACCCGGCGGCCACCGCCCTCGTCACCGGGCGGTCGGCGTGGGCCAACCGAAGCAGGTTGTCGAAATGTACGCGTACCAGGTAGCGCGCTCCCGGCGTGCCTTCCTTTTCATCGGCTAGCCGCTGCGCCTCGTGGTAGATGTTCGAGTTGTCCCAATAGACGAAAACCATGAACCGTCTTCTCCCGCCGGGTTTTCCCTCGGTGCGCTGCTCATCAGTGTATCGGAAGTCTTGACCTTGGCTCCCGAGTTCTGCCAGAATCCGATTGGAACAACGCGGAACAACGCACGGCGGCGCAGAAGGGAAGCAGGTGGGAGAACGAATTCGGAAAGCGTCAAAGACGCGGTCCGGGCGGCCCGGATGGAGCGTCACTTTTCGGCATCCACGCCGCTGCGACGCCCGTGGCCGGTACGGGCTTCGTGTGCGCCGGGGTCTCGGGACGACCGATGAGGCCGAGGCGGATCGCATCGTCAATGACCTCAACGTCCTGCTCGGGGATGACTCTTGGTGGTCTCCAGATCGGCGAGCCGATGCCGAGCAACGGCTCGATCCCATCGCGGTAGCTGCTTTCTTCGACGACATCGAGGCCGTCGTCGTCAGTTCGCGCGACCTGCGGAATGAGTGCATTCGGCTTCCCGGGCCCGACGACGGTTACGCCCGAGTGATGCTGGTCGGTCCGACCGGTGCGGGCAAGACGACGCTCCTCCGGCAGTTGATCGGCACCGACCACAGGCACGATCGGTTCCCATCGACCTCGACCGCGAGGACGACGACCGCCGAGATCGAGATCGTGACGGCGGATGCGCCGTTCCAGGCCGTGGTGACCTTCATGACACAGGCCGAAGCGCGCGGTCTCGTCGACGAGTGCGTCATGGCCGCCTGCATTTCGGCCGTCGAAGGACACGACAGCGCCGCGATTGCAGACGCGTTCCTTGAACATGGAGAACAGCGGTTTCGATTGTCGTACGTTCTCGGAGCGTGGCGACAGTACGCGCGCGACGACACGGGAACCGATTCAATCGACCTCGACTACGAGTCTGCAGACGACACGGAGCAGTATGGGCATGAAGAAATCCGGGGCCCTGAGGTCGTCGGTGGCGATGACGTCGTCAAGAACAACAGGCGTCTGGAGGAGTACATAGAGAGGATTCGGGATATTTCGAACGAGATCGGAGCCGCGATCACGGCCGCGCGCGGCAGTATCGATGCGCTCGAGAATCCGTACGACCGGCAGGAATGGCGTGATGATTTTGCAAGCGCACTGACGGAATCGGACGCCTTCGCGAATCTGTCACTGGACGTCATGGACGATCTGCTTGCTCGCTTCGACGCCATCGGAGGAGGAGGTTTTCGACGGCGCGCGTCCGCCTGGCCGGAAGTCTGGCACTACGAACACAGTGACCGCGAGACGTTTTTGGCCCAGGTTCGATGGTTCACGAGCAATCACCATCGACAGTTCGGGCGCCTGTTGACGCCCCTCGTCGACGGCATCCGCGTGTGCGGACCGTTCCACCCTGCACTTTCCGAGCTCCGGGACATGGAGCGTCGTCTCGTGCTGCTGGACGGTGAAGGTCTTGGCCACTCGGCGAGGGATACGAGCGTTTCGACCCGGATCACGGAGCGGTTCAAGGACGCGGACCTCATCCTCCTGGTAGACAACGCGGAATCGCCGCTGCTGGCCACGCCGCTCGGACTGTTACGTTCCGTCGGCAGCAGCGGACACGGGAGCAAGCTGGCGATTGCATTCACCCATTTCGATCAGGTCAAGGGTGACAATCTGCGCGGTTTCGAGAACAAGCGCGCCCACGTTCGCAAGTCAATCGAGAACGCTCTGTCCAGCCTTCGTGACATTCTCGGCCCGCTGGTGACCGAGATACTGTCGGCCCGCCTCAAGGACCACGACTTCTACCTGGGCAGCCTTGACCTGCCGGTGTCGAGGATTCCCAGAGGATTCGTCAGGGAGCTCGATCGGATGTTGCAGTTGATGAAAACGGCGGCGACACCGCCGGTGGAAGCTGTCCAGGCGGCGCCTCGCTACAGCATCGGCCGGCTGGAACTCCATCTTCGCGACGCCGCGGACGGCTTCAAGAAGCCGTGGTTCGCCCGCCTGGGATTGGCCTACTACGAGGACGTTGCCAAAGAGCATTGGGCGCGCATCAAGGCGTTGTGCCGGCGGGTTGCAAACCGCTGGAACAACGACGAATACGGTGACCTCCGGCCCAAGGCGGACTTCGTTCGCCAGCTCCAGGAGAGCATCTCTCACTGGTTGAGCACCCCGCAGGGGTGGACGCGGGCGCCCCGGTCCGACCACGAACGCCAAGAGGCGATCGGCGGGATCCGCCGGCAGGTGTTCGAGCGCATCCATGCACTCGTCGCGGACCGGCTCATCGTCGCGCATCCGGACGACTGGCGTCGGGCGTTGAGCTTCAGCGGCACGGGCTCGAGCGACCGGCGTGCGAGGGAGATGAGAACGATATACGACGCGGCCGCACCGTCGATCAGCTCGGTCATGGATCCTGAAGACCGGAAGTTCCTCGACGAAGTGATCCGGATCGTCGGAGACGTCATCACGATGGCGGGCGGCACACTGGAAGGAGCCGAGCCTGAAGGTTTGTCTGACCGGGGCGAGGGGCCATGCCTGAAGATCCCGGACATACCCGGTCCAGTGCCGAAGGACTGGCGCAGTTTCTATCCGTCGAAGGACGCCGCGCAATGACTTCATCATCACCCGCGAAGATCAGTGGGCCCGACGGCCGGGAGGACGGATGGATGCCAGGCTTCCAACCCCTCACCGCGACCTGGTTCCGGCAGCGGTTCGCCGCCGCCACCGCCGCCCAGCTCGAGGCCTGGCCACGGATCCAGGCCGGCGGCGACGTCCTCATCTCCGCTCCAACCGGTTCCGGCAAGACGCTCGCGGCCTTTCTGAGTTGCCTCGACCGGCTGGTGGCGCGGTCCGCGCGCGACGTGCTCGAGGATCGCACGGCGGTCGTCTACGTCTCGCCGCTCAAGGCGCTGAGCACCGACATCCACCGGAACCTGCAGGCGCCGCTCGCGGAAATGGCGGAGCTGGCCGAGGCCGGCGGGCGCCCGCATCCGGAGATCCGCACCGCGATCAGGACCGGTGACACCCCTGCCTGGGACCGCGAGCAGATGGTGCGCCGCCCGCCGCATATCGTTGTCACCACGCCGGAGTCGCTGTTCATCCTGCTGACCGCCGAGCGGAGCCGGCGGATGCTGTCGACGGCAGAGACCGTGATCGTGGACGAGATCCACGCCCTCATCGACGACAAGCGCGGTTCCCATCTCGCACTCAGCCTGGCGCGGCTCGACGACCTGGTCGTCAAGTCGGGCGGCGCGAAGCCGCAGCGGATAGGGTTGTCCGCGACGGTCAAGCCGATCCGCGAGGTGGCGCGATTCCTGACCGGGACGTCGAGCGCCCGACCGGCGACGAGCGGCTCGGGCAGGAACGACGACGCGGAACCAAAGCAGGCAGAACCGCCGCTTGCCGGTTCGTCGAACGGCTCCGGCGATGCCTGGCCGCCGGTGACCATCGTCGATTCGGGGCACCGCCGCGAGCTCGACCTGGCGGTGGAAGTGCCGCAGGACGAGCTCGGCGTGGTCGCGACCAACGAGATGTGGAGCGAGCTCTACGACCGCATCGCCGACCTCGCCCGCGGCCACCGCACGACCATCGTCTTCGTCAACACCCGGCGCCTGTCGGAGCGCGTCGCTCATCATCTCGCGGAACGGCTCGGCGAGGACGCGGTCCTGGCGCACCACGGCAGCCTGTCGCGGCAACTCCGCCAGGCCGCCGAAACGGCGCTCAAGGAGGGGCGGCTGCGAGCCGTCGTGGCCACCGCGTCGCTCGAGCTCGGGATCGACGTGGGCTCGGTGGACCTGGTGTGCCAGATCGGCACCCCGCGGTCGATCGCGGTGGCGCTGCAGCGGATTGGAAGATCCGGCCACAAGGTGGACCGGTCGTTCGTGCCCAAGGGCCGGTTCTTTGCGACGACGCGTGACGAGCTTGTCGAGTGCGCCGCGCTCGTGCGCGCGATTCGGCGCGGTCTGCTCGACGAGCGGCGGCAGCGACCGTGGCCGCGCGACGTGCTCGCCCAGCAGATCGTCGCGGCCGCGGCGACCGAGGTCTGGCGCGAGGAAGACCTGTTCACCCTGGCGCGGAGCACGGCGCCGTACTCGGACCTGCCGCGCAGCGAGTTCGACGCGGTCGTGACGATGTTGTCGGACGGGATCGCCTCTCCCCGGGGACGGCACGGCACTTGGCTGCACCGCGATCGGGTGAACGGCGTGGTACGTGGCCGGCGCGGTGCGCGGCTCGCCGCCATCACCTCGGGCGGGGCGATTCCCGACAACGCCAACTACCTGGTCGTGGCCGAGCCGGAGGGAACCACGGTCGGCACCGTCGACGAGGACTTCGCCGTCGAGAGCATGGCGGGCGACATCTTCCTGCTGGGTACGACATCGTGGCGCATCCGGCGCGTCGAATCCGGACGCCTGCGGGTGGAGGACGCGCACGGCGCGGCGCCGTCGGTGCCGTTCTGGCGCGGCGAGGCGCCCGGGCGCACGCGCGAGCTCTCCGACGAGGTATCGGATCTGCGCGAGCGGTTGGCGGCGCCCGACGCGGCAGCCAACGGAGACGATGACGCCGTGGCGTTCCTGGTTCGGGAGTGCGGTCTCGACCAGGCAGGCGCGGAGCAGGCGGTGGCGTATGTCCGGGCGGGCGCCGCCGCGCTCGGCGCCGTGCCGTCCGGCCGGACCCTGGTGGCCGAGCGCTTCTTCGACGAGGGAGGCGGCATGCAGTTGGTGTTGCACGCCCCGCTCGGGGCGCGCGTCAACAGGGCCTGGGGCCTGGCGCTGCGCAAGCGGTTCTGCCGCAGCTTCAACGTCGAGCTGCAGGCCGCCGCCACCGACAACGGCATCGTGATCTCGCTTTCCGAGCAGCACAGCTTTCCGCTCGAGGTCGTCTTTCGCTTCCTGCACCCGGAGACGGTCGAGGAGGTCCTGACGCAGGCGATGCTGCCGGCGCCCATGTTCGGGGCGCGCTGGCGCTGGAACGCGTCGCGGGCGCTGGCGGTGCTGCGCTTCTCGGGGGGCCGCAAGGTGCCGCCGCCGATTCTGCGCATGCGTTCGGACGATCTGCTGGCGGCGGTCTTTCCGGACCAGGTGGCGTGTCAGGAGAACCTCACCGGCGACATCCGCATTCCGGACCATCCGCTGGTCGACGAGACCATTCGCGATTGCCTGCACGAGGCCATGGACGTCGACGGCTTGCGGGCTGTCATCGCGGGCATCGAGCAGGGGACCATCGCGACCAGGGCCGTCGATACCGCCGAGCCGTCCCCGCTGGGGCACGAGATCCTGAACGCCAATCCGTACGCCTTTCTCGACGATGCGCCGCTGGAGGAGCGCCGGGCACGCGCCGTCCAGCTCCGCCGCACCCTGGGCGACGACGGGGGCGAGATCGGAGCACTCGACCCCGAGGCGATCGCGGAGGTGGCTGCCGAGTCGTGGCCGGTGGTGCGCGATGCCGAGGAGCTGCACGATGCGCTGCTGACGCTGGGGCTGGTCCCGCCGCGCGACGAGTGGAGAGCGTGGTTCGGGCGGCTGGTCGAGATGCGCCGTGCCGCGTCGCTGCACGCCGGTGACGCGGTCTTCTGGATGGCGGCCGAGCGCTCCCGGATCGCGCTGCTCGTGCATCCGGACGCGCGACTCGATCCCGAGGTGCCCGAGGTCGAGCAACCCACGCCGGACGGTGCCGATGCGGCGGTGACCGAGGTGCTGCGCGGCTGGCTCGATTCGAGCGGGCCGCTCCGCGCATCGGACTTGGCTGCGATACTCGCGGTGCCGGCCGAGCGCGCGGCCGTCGGACTGGCCCGCCTGGAGGGCGAAGGCCAGGTGCTGCGCGGTCGCTTCACCGCCGCCCGCGACGAGGCGGCCGAGATCGAATGGTGCAACCGGCGCGTGCTCGCCCGCATCCATCGCTTGACCCTGGGACGGCTGCGCCGCGAGATCGCGCCGGTTTCGACCGGAGACCTCGTGCGTTTCCTGGCCCGCTGGCAACGCCTGGCCGTGGGGACCCGCCTGCACGGCGCGAGCGGGCTGCTGCAGGTGGTGCGACAGCTTCAGGGTTGCGAGGTCTCCGCCGCGGCGTGGGAAAGGCATGTGCTGCCGGCCCGCGTCGAGGGCTACCAGGCGGAGATACTGGATCAGCTCTGTCTCTCCGGAGAGGTGATGTGGGGGCGGCTGTCTCCGCATCCCGCCTTCGACGGCGTGGAGGTCGATGTCGCGGCAGCACGGCCTGCGGCTCGCCGGCGCAGGGTGCGGCCGACCCGGGTTGCGCCGGTGTCGCTCTTTCTGCGGGAGGACCTTGAATGGCTGATGCCGCCGCCGGCAGCCGGGGATGGGGAAGGCGAGGCGGCGGACTGCGTGCTGTCCCATCCGGCCGAGGCGGTGCTGGGGGCGCTCCGCCGTCGCGGCGCGTCTTTCCTCCGCGAGCTGGTGGCCGAGACCGGGCGACTCGCGAGCGAGGTGGAGGACGGATTGTGGGAGCTCGTCGCGGCGGGGCTGGTGACGGCCGACGGCTTCGACAACCTGCGCGCCCTCATCGATCCGAAGCGCCGCCGGGGCGAAGGGAGGTTCCGTGCAGCCCGTCCGCGGCATGCCGCGGGCCGCTGGGCGCTGCTGGCACCGGCCGCAGCCGAGGCCGCGGAGGCGGGGGACGGCCGCCGGCAAGAGCGCGCGGACGCTTTCGCCCGCCAGTTGCTGGAGCGCTGGGGCGTTGTGTTCCGGGACCTCGCGCGGCGCGAGACGTTGATGCCGCCGTGGCGCGATGTGCTCGGCGCCCTGAGGCGGATGGAGGCGCGCGGCGAGGTGCGCGGGGGCCGCTTCGTCACCGGTTTCGTCGGCGAGCAGTTCGCGCGCCCGGACGCCGTCGAGCTGCTCCGTATCGTGCGCCGGGACGGGGAGCGCGAGCGGAGCGTGCGGGTTGCCGCCGCCGATCCGCTGAACCTGGCCGGCATCGTCACGCCGGGGCCGCGCGTCAGCGCGCTGTCCGGCGAAACGGTCGATCTGCTGCAGCCGGTGGCGGCCCTCGCCGGTGCCGCTGCGTCCTGAATCCCGGGGACTGGCCGGGAGCCCGTGGGTGAGATTCGAATGCCGCGGGACCGAGCGACGGGCTCCCGGGGGCACGGCAATGGGCCCATCGGGTAGAGTGGAGAGCATGCGTCCGCTCGTCCTTTCCCTGGTGCGTCCAGCCGTTGCCGTGATCGTGTTGACGATCGTGACCGCACCGGCGCTGGCGCGGCAGGTCCAGCCGCCGGCGCAACCCGCGGGCCGTCCGGACCGCGTCACCCGGACGCCGGCCCTGCCTCCCGGCGCACTGCGGGTCGTCGGGGCCGCCTGGTACAAGGGGCGCGCCGCCATCTGCGCCGAGGAGCCGGGCGCGGCAGTGGCGTGGGCGGGACGTTCCATCGCGCGCACAAGGGTCTGGGTGCGGGACGGGACTGCCACGCGGCAGGTGGCGCTGGGTCCCGGCGCCTGCGACCCCGTCTGGTCCCCGGATGGAGACCGGTTGGCGGTGGTGACCCCGAGTGGACTCTGGGTGTTGTCCGCCGACCTCCGTCGCACCACCCACCTGGTCGATGTCCGCCATCGGGACGGGACGGTCGGAGGGGGCGAGCCGCGCATGCTCAGCCGGCCGGCGTGGGCGCCCGACGCCGCGGCACTCGCGTTCCGCGCTTCCAACGGCCGGACGACATGGGTCGAAGTGGTGGACGTGCAGACCGGAGCGCACCGCTACGTGTCCGACCCGGAGACCTACGAGTTCGCGTGGGAGGCCGATTCCCGTTCCCTGCGCTTCGGATCACGCGTGATTCGGCTCCCGTGAGCCTGCACGCCCGAGAGGCGATACCGAGGAAACACCGATGCCATCGACCATTACGCGTACTGCTCTCCCGTTGCTGCTCGTGTCGCTGGGCGCCGCCGGAAGCGCCGCGGCGCAGGAGCCGGCGTCTCCCCGGGCGATCGTCGAATACCTGGCCGACGACGATCTCGAAGGGCGGCTGACCGGGTCGCCGGGCATCCGCAAGGCCGCCGACTACATCATCGGGCAGCTCGAGGCCATCGGGGCCGAACCGCTGCCGGCCGTAGGAGGCTTTCGGCAGCCGTTTTCCTACACGGCCGGCGTGACGGACACCGGCACGTCCCTGCGCATCGAAGGCACCAGCGGCGGAGGGACGATCAGCCTCACGGCGTCGTCCAGCTCCACGGTGTCGCCGACCGCAGGCTTCGCACCCGAGCCGCCGCCCGCTCCACCTGCGCCCGGGTCGACCGGCGCCGACGCGGCCATAGCGGCCGTGCCCCCGGCCCCGGACCCCGACGCGCCGTCCATCCGCGCGCTGTCGTTCTCGGACACGGGCCGGGCGGAGGGGCCGCTCGTCTTCGCCGGCTACGGTCTCTCGGTGCCCGAGACGGACGACTTCGGCTACGACAGCTATGCCACGCTGGACGTCACCGGCAAGATCGTCGTCGTGTTCCGGTACTTTCCCGAGGACACGGAGGGCGAGTTGCGCGCTACGCTGGCGCGCTACGCGGGCCTGCGCTTCAAGGCGCTGGCCGCGCGCGAGCGGGGCGCGGCGGGTCTCATCGTCGTCACCGGGCCGCGGTCGCCCAACGCCGGCGCCCTGGTGCCGCTGACCTTCGACACGGCGGTCAGCGACTCCGGCATCGTGTCCGCTACGGTGAACGGCGAGTTGGGCGCCGCGATCATCGAGAGCGCCGGCGAGTCCATCGAGGCGGTGCAGGCCTCGTTCGACAGCGGCAATCCTCACGTGACGGGCTTCGACCTTCCGCTCGAGGGATCTCTGGACGTAAGCCTCGAGAGGCAGGAGGCGACCGGACACAACGTCATCGGCTACCTGCCGCCGACCGGGGGTGCGGCGTTGGACAAGCCGTACGTGCTGCTGGGCGCCCACTACGACCACCTCGGCCGCGGGCGCGGCGGCGACTCGCTGGCGCGCGGCGACGAGGCCGGACAGATTCACAACGGCGCCGACGACAACGCTTCCGGCGTAGCCGCCGTGCTGACGGCCGGGGCCAGGCTGGCGGCCGCCGAGCGCGGCAGGGGAGTCATCCTCTCGTTCTGGTCCGGAGAGGAGCTCGGGCTGCTCGGTTCCGCGGATTTCGTCGCGCAGGCGCCGGTGCCGATGGATCGGGTCGCCGCGTATCTCAACTTCGACATGGTCGGCCGGCTGGAGGCCAACCCGCTCAACCTGCAGGCGGTCGGCAGCAGCTCCATCTGGACCGACCTCGCCGAGGAGCTGAACGCGCCGATCGGTCTCGAGCTTACGTTCGTCTCCGATCCCTACCTGCCGACCGACGTTGGAAGCTTCAATGCTGCCGAGGTGCCGAGCCTGAACTTCTTCACCGGCAGTCACGAGGACTACCACCGGCCGACCGACGACGCCGACACGCTCGACTACGAGGGGCTCGACCGCATCGTCGATCTCGCGACGGCCGTGACGTCGAATCTCGCGAACCGGCCCGACGCCCCCGACTTCATCCGGGTGGAGCGCGTGCAGCAGCGCGGCGGCGGCGCGACGATGCGCATCTTCACCGGCACCATTCCCGACTACACGCAGGAGGTCGAGGGCCTGTCGCTCTCGGGCGTCATCGGCGGCGGCCCGGCCGAGGCCGCCGGCCTGCAGGGCGGGGACGTCATCGTGGGGCTTGCCGGGCAGACGGTCACGAACATCTACGACTACATGTACGCGCTCGACCTGCTGAAGGTGGGCGAGCCGGCCGACGTCGTCTTCCTCCGCGACGGCGAGCGGATGACCACGGAGCTGACCCCGAGAGTGCGCGAGTGAGGAGGACGGGTCGCGGCCGCCTGCGAGACCGCTACCCGAAGTAGTCGGGCTCGTTGCCCGGCTTCCACTTGATGTTGCAGCCGATGCTCGGCTTCTGCTCGCCGGCAGGGGCCTGGCCGGCGACGACGGTGTCGACCGCCGCGCGCAGGTCGCGTCCGGTCACGGGAGCGTCGCTCTCGGGCCGGCTGTCGTCGAACTGCCCCCGGTAGACAAGCTTCAGGTCGGCGTCGAACACATAGAAGTCCGGCGTGCACGCCGCACGATAGTCCTTGGCGACCTCCTGGCTGGCGTCGATCAGGTAGGGAAAGGCGTAGCCGAACTCGGCGATGTCCCGAACCATCGCCTCGCGGCTGTCCTCCGGGTGAGTCTCGGCGTCGTTCGAATTGATGCCGATGACGGCGACCTCGCGCGTCGCGTACTCGTGCGCGAACTCCGCCAGCGCGGTCTTCAGGTGCTTCACGTACGGGCAGTGGTTGCACAGGAAGACGACCACGGTCGCCGGCGCGCCGGCGAACTCGGCCAGCGCCACCGGATTCCCGTAGGCATCCGGCAGCGTGAAGTCGGGCGCCCGCGTCCCGAGCTCAAGCATCGTCGACGGTGTCAGAACCATGTTGGGCAGCCTATCGTTCTTCGACGTTCCTTGGGCGTATCGGCGTGCCCCTGGCTCAGAACGGCTCCGACTGCGCGCCATCCTGGAACGCCCAGAGGCGGTTGCGGGTCAGGATGTAGAGCACCCCGTCCTTGGTGACCGGGGTGCAGTAGACGGCGGCGCCGAGGTTGTACTCGCCGATCATCTCCATCTCCCGGCCGGCCCGCAGGACCACCACGTCGCCGTCCTCGTCGCCGAGGAAGACTTTGCCGTCGACCACGAAGGGCGAGCCCCAGACGGCGGCGAAGGTGTCGTAGGTCCAGAAGTGCTCGCCGGTCTGCGGGTCGAGCGCGTGCAGGAAGCCGGAGAGGCTGGAGATGTACAACACGCCGTCCGCGATCGCGGCGGTCGACATGGTGCGGTAGAAATCCTCGCCGCCGCGGTGCCAGACCACGTGCGTATCGGTGACGTCACCGGTCCCGGTGGCGTCGATCGCGTAGAAGTGGCCGGGCGCCTCGCCGTGCTCCGGGTCCTGGCCCACCCCGATGTAGACCTTGTTGTCGTAAACCACGGGGGTCGACAGGATGTTGTTGCGCGTGCCGCGGCCGCCGAGAATCCACTCGGAATCCTGCGGGTTGCAGTCGAACTCCCAGATGCGCTCGCCGGTCTCGGCGTCGAGACTGTAGACGACGCCGTTGCCGCCGGCGAAGATGACCTGCCCGCGGCCGTTGATCTCCGCGTAGGCCGGATTCGTCCAGGCGCCGTGCAGGACGTTCTCGCCGACCGGGTTGCTCTCCCACAGCAGCTCGCCGGTGTTCTTGTCGAGCGCGATGAAATCGGGCGAGAAGGGCGACGGGATGTTGACGTGCCCCTCGTCGACGCCGTTGCTCGTCACCGTGTACAACACGTCGCCGATGATGAGCGGCGAGCCGGTGGCGAGGTTGTGCGGGAAGACGTCGAGCTCGTTGATCATGTCGTACGACCAGATGACGTCGCCGGCCATCGGTCCGGTCTCGATCTCGTCCATGAAGGGGCCGTCGTTGCCGTCGGCCAGACCCTTCGCGTCCAGACACACGACGTGCGCCTCGTTCGAGACGTAGTAGATCCGGTCGCCTTCCATGAAGGCAGTCGAGCAGACCCCCTGCAGCGGCCAGTCGTTCACGCGCCCCGACGACAGCTTCGGGTGCACCATCTGCCAGATGAAGTCTCCGGACGCGGCGTCGAACGCCATGACGACGCCCTTGTCGCCCTCGATCGACGGGTCGCGGCGCCCTTCGTTGTTGGTGCCGACGTAGACGCGGCCGCCGGCGACGACCGGGCCGCCGTAGGCCTGCGAGCCGACCGGCTGCGACCAGAGCACGTTCATGCCGGTGTCGACGTCCCATTCGCTGACGATGCCGGTGTCGTCGGACACCATGTTCCGGGACGGCGTGTTGCCGAACATCGCGACCTCCTGGGCCGCCGCCGTGGCGGCGACGGCGAGCAGGAGGGCGGAGGCGAGAATCAAAGCCTGTCGAGTCATGGGTTCTCCATCACGCGGACGTTGTCGAAGTAGATGTCAATCGGCGAGTACCCGATGAGGCCGGGGCTTCCCTCGCGTACCGGCTGCGGATCCTCCACCGTTACCGTCCAGTCGTCGGGCTCGGTCTCGTCGCGCGGCCAGACTTTCCCGCGAATCAGCGCCCGTTCCTCGTCGGTGTCGACGCGCAGCATGATTGTGTACCAGACGTTCGGCTCCCACGCGAACGGGAAGCGCTGGGCCATGCGCAACTCGGCCGCCCACGAACGTACCTCGATCCGCTGGTGGTTGCCCTGCATGTCCATCGTGTAGCCGCTGTTGATGAGCCCGATGTCCGGGCGCCGGCGACCGCGCTGGGTCGACATCACGTCGGCCTGCACCGTGTAGTTCGACAGGTAGGACGGGCCGACGTAGATGGCGTGCCGGTGGATGCCGGTGCGCGACGCGCCCTTGCGGAAGACCTGGTCGCCGTCGAGCTCGACCGCGGCAAGGCTGCCGCCCCCGCCGATCCAGTGCGGCGGGCGTCCGTTCTCGAAGTTCTCGGTCCACGGCAACGGCGAGAAGATGCGCACCCGCGCCGCGGCGGAGATGTCGCCGACCGTCGCGACGACCTGTCCGGCCTGGTTGGAGGACTGCGGGCTCGACTGGAATTCGCCGTTGACGCGCAGCCGAGATCCGGTCAGTCCCTCCATGGCCCAGGAGGCGTTGGGGACGGACACGGCCTGCCCGTTCTCGTCGAAGGCCAGCAGGCGGAAGTCGACCGTCTCGCCGGCGGCGGCGATTACCTCGGCCGGCACGACCTGCAGGCTCGCAACGGTTCCGGTCGGCGCGGTCTCGGCACCGAGGTCCGGGCTCGGAGCCGGGGTCGCGGTGAACGGCGCGTCCCGGTCGCCGATGCAGTAGATGCCCGACTCGGCGGTGACGTAGAGTCGCCCGTAGGCCGGGGCGAACGAGCCGTAGATCTCGGCGTACCGGCCGTCTGACACCTCGAGCTCGTCGTGATCGAGGGCGGTCGGACCATTCGGGCCGGGCTGCAGGACGTGCACGTTGCCGTTCGTCTCGGTCAGGTAGAGCCTTCCGTCCGCCCAGACCGGTGACGACTTGCCGACGTTGCCGATGCTGTACTCCCACTGGATCTCCCCGCTTCCGGCTTCGATGGCGACCAGGTTCGCGGAGTTGTCGATCATGTACAGCGTGCCGTCGTGGATGAGCGGCGAGGGGAACCCGACGGCCAGGTCGCTGATGCGCCACAGCTCGCCGGTCGACGTGATGTCGCCGCTGCCGGTGGCGTCTATCGCCACCACCCGGCCCATCGTGCCCTGGTCGATGTTCTCCTCGCTATGCGCGACGTAGACGATGTCGCCGTCAATTACAGGCGATACGTTGATGCCGCGCTGGCTCAGGTGGAACTCCCAGACCTTGACCCCGGTGCGCGCCTGGAGCGCGTAGATGTGTCCGTCGGCGTTGCCGTCGATGATCAGCCGCTGGCCGTTCACCACGGCCACGATCGGGACCGACTGCGTGTTCATGTCGGCCGGCTGGCCGCCCGGCGTCGACACCCAGCGTACCCGGCCGGTCCGCTTGTCGAACGCCACGTAACGGTGCCGCGGGGGACCGCCGAGGCTGCCCCAGGCCGAGCCGATGACGCTCAGGATCAGCCGGTCCTCGTCGATGATCGGCGTCGACGTGCGCCCGCCGTAGCCGGACGCGCGCCCGAGATCCTCGGCCAGGCGCCAACTCCAGACGATGTTGCCGTCGCGGTCGAAGCAGTGCAGGTGGCCGTCGACGTTCAGCGCGTAGAGATGCCCGGTCTCGGGATCCCCGGTCACGTTGCCCCAGCCCACCCGGTTGAACGGGACCGTCGTATTGAGGACGCTGAAGGTATGCTCCCACAGCTTCGAGCCGTTCTCGGCGTTCCAGCAGGTGACGATCTCCTTCTTCTCGACGCCGTCACCCGTGCGGCCGTTGGCGCACACGCGCCCGTCGAACACGGCCGGCGTCGAACGGCCGATATACTCCTGGAACCAGATCAGGTTCTCGCCGTCGACCGACCAGCTCGATACGAGTCCGGTTTGATCGGATACGCCGGTCTGCGCCCGTCCGCGCCAGCTCGGCCAGTCCTGGGCCGTCGCGGCAGAGGCCGGGAACACCAGGCATGCAACGAGGACGGTCAGGGCTCCCGGGCGCAGGGCGACGCCGTGAGCAGTCTTGGTCATCCGGCAGTCCTTCATGGAAATGGTTTGTTCAATCTGCGGCGGACGCAAATTTTATCACGCCGGCTGGGCTGCGCCGGCCGCTCTCATCTTGACCGGCGGTTCCGGTCGGGCGTAAACTGCGCCGTCAACGTGATACTGAGACGCATTCTCATATTATGACGATCTGCTCACGGCATCCGGTTTCTGGAGCCTGGGGCGTCGCGGTCGTTCGTACCGTAATATCTTGCAGTTCGGCCGCGAGGCCGGAGGGCACGTTGGCTACCAGGAGGTTTGAGCATCTTGAGCGGTACGTTGCGATTGGCTGATCACGCCGTAGCCGGATCCGCGCGGAGTGCGGTTCGGTGAGCGTCTTCGATCGAATGAAGGCCCGCTGGGGGGTCGGCTTCTGGGGCATGGTCGCCGTCCTCACGGCGTTTGCACTCGCCGGCCTGACGACGCTCCGCCTCAAGGGCTTCGTGATCGGGTACATCCTGCCCGAGACGGCGCCCGGGTGGGTGCAGTGGACGGTCTACCTTGTCGTGATGCTGCCCATCTACCAGGTGCTGTTGCTCGGCTACGGCACGCTGCTCGGACAGTTCCACTTCTTCTGGAGCAAGCTGAAAGCGGTGGGTCGCCTCGTGAGCGGCCGGCCCGTCGGCGCGTCCGGCTGAGAGCGATCCCGACCGACCCGGCCGATCAAGCGAAGATGCGCTCGACAGCCCAGACCAGACCGACCAGGGCGATGCCGGCCGACGCCGGCACCACGAGTCGCGCGCGGTACCACGGCGACGACCGGAACCAGTTGCATGTCAGTGCGGCGGCGGCGATCACCGCGAGCTGGCCCAACTCGATCCCCGCGTTGAAGCTGATCAGGGCGAGCAGGCGTTCCCGTTCGGGAAGTCCCAGATCGCCGAGCACCCCGGCGAAGCCGAGCCCGTGCAGCAGGCCGAAACCGAATACGACGGGCGGCCGCCAGCGGTTCATGCGATCCGTGAGGATGTTCTCGACCGCCACGTAGACGATCGACAGCGCGATCAGCGGCTCGACCAGACGCGGCGACAGCGCCACGACACCGAGTGCCGCCAGGGTCAGGGTGACCGCGTGGGCCACCGTGAACGCCGTCACCTGCCAGACCAGCGGCCGGAGCCTCGCGCTCAGCAGGAACAGTCCCAGCACGAACAGGATGTGGTCGAGTCCCCCCGGCACGATGTGGACGAACCCGAGCCGCAGGTAGTCTCGCGCCACGTCCAGGCGGCCGGGCGGCGCGACCGGCACGGTCAGGTCCAGGGGATCGCTGCGGGCGCCGGGTTCGAGCACCGAGCGCGCTTCGATGCCGCGCGCCGGGTCGCGGATGGTGAGGTGGACCTCGCCGAACGCCCGCGACGCGAAAAAACCGACCGTGGCGGCCCCTTCCGGGACCGTGCCGGCGAGCCGCGCGGTCAGGCCGAGCAGTGTCGGGATGTCCGCCTCGGTTGCGCGGGGCGTGCCACGGTCGGGAAACGACACGCTGAATGGGACCGGATCGCCGTCGAACCGAACCCGCACGCGGCGCTCGAACAGGCGGCGCAGCCGGCCGAGACGCGTCTCGAGCTCGTCGGGGGAGAGACGCTCCAGTGCCGCCGCCAGCGTTGCGTCGTCGGTGTCGATGGGGACGCCGAGCGCGAGGGCGTCGAGGTCGTAGATGAGATCCGCCTCGAACCCGCCGTCGGCACGGAGCGCCAGCGTCACTTCGGTAAACGAGAGCGGATGGGCGAGCGCGGAGGGCGTCTCGATCGGCCACAGTACGCCCGCCAGCAGGACGATCCGGAAGAGCGCGTTTCGGAGATGGCCCACGACGGGGAGGATAGCGTGAGTAAAGGCTTGGATTTCCCGGTCACGGCACGGGGTCGGCGCCGGGCCTGGACGCGTCAGCGGCGCAGCTTGATGCGGTACGGACGGCCTTCCCGCAGGAAGTTGATCTGCGTGTCGCTGTCCGTTCCGACGGTGGCCAGACCCGCGCCGGCATCGGCGGCCCCGGGAACGTCGACACCCGCGACCCGGTAGATCATGTCCCCCGATTGTACCCCGGCGATTGCCGCGATGCCGCCGTCGTCGACCTCGACGACCAGTGCGCCGTCCCGGGTCTGCAGGTTGTCGGGTTCGGCGCGCTCCGCCAGCCGCGGCGTCGGCGCCGCATCGCACAGCTCGAGTCCCAGGACGGTCACCCCGACCGTCGTGTCGTTCACGCAGCGGTACAGCGCCGTTTCCGCCGGTTGGGCGCTGAACGCAACGATGGACAGTTCCAGGACGCCGCAGGCGACAAGCGAAACGACCGCGCGACGCATGCCCATGAGCGGACAGTATACGTGGCCGGTCCGTGGCGGGATGCCGCGGGCCGTCACTTTCGCTCGGGCGAACCGAAGAAACGGCGCCAGCTCATTGCGATGCCGGTCCAGACCATCACGGCGACGCCCAGGGACACGACGCCGGCGATCGACTGCCCGATCACGCCGTACACCTCTCCGGTGTGCGCGTACCGCAGCCAGCGCCGGAACTTGAAGCCGCGCGTGAAGGTCGGATAGCCGGCGCGCTCGACCAGCTCGCCGGTTGCCCGGTCGAACAGCAGGTCCTCGCTCTTCGACGGCTGGCGGCCGTTCCCGCGGTCGACCGCAACGACCACGGGGGCGTGAATCGACGCGGGCAGGTCGATCGTGATCGTTCGCCATTCCGGCGCCTCGGCGCCGGCCCTCGTGACCAGCGCCTGCAGCCCGGTCAACGGAGCCGCCGGGTCCGCCGTGACCGGCGGGTCGTGACGCGCATCCGACGCCCGCGGCCGTGGAGACTGCTGGAACGGCGGCGTGTCGCCCGCAAGCCGATGAACGAGGTCGGCGGCCCACTGATACGAGATCGTGGCGCCGCTGAAGACGATGATGACGAGCGGGACGGCCGACCAGAAGCCGATCACGTTGTGCCAGTTGAAGTCGCGCGCCCGTCCGCCGAGGCCGCGGCGGAACCACAGCGCGCGCCTCCACGCGGCGCGGGTGCCGGTCGACGGCCACCAGAGATAGACCCCGCTGACGAGCAGGAACAGGAAACCGAGGTTGGCCACTGCCACCACCGTCCGACCGATGATCCGATACTGTCCCTCCAGGGCGAACCACCGGTGCCAGTACAGGACGTTCTGAAGGAAGCGTCGCGTTCGCGTGTCGCCGTCGCCCAGCCGCTCTCCGGTGAAGCGGTCGACGTACACGGTCGCTCCGTCGTTGCGCTCGACGACAGCCGGCTCGCGCGGATCTTTTCTCAGGGCCACGGACGTGACGGGACTGGCGGGCAGGTCGCCGGTGACGCGGGCGATCAACTCGTCGAGCGCGAGCGGCACCACGCCACGGTCCGGCGGGTCGGCACGATAGCCGCCGAGCGCCCACTCGTTGAGCTGTGCCTCGAAGGTGAGGATGACACCGGTCACCGCCACCAGGAGGATCACGATGGCGGCGGTGACGCCGACCGCGAGATGGACCCAGAAGAGCGCCCTGCGGAGGGACATTGGGCGGTCGACTGCAGGCGGCGTCGCGGGCGTCGCCTACGGCTGTTGATCGGAGTCGGTGGCCTGATCCGAGTCGGTGGCCTGATCGGAATCGGTCGCCTGGTCGGAGTCGGTCGCCTGGTCGGAGTCGGTCGCCTGTTCGGCGTCGCCCCCGCCGTCCGAGTCCGTCCCGCCGGGGCAGGCGGCGGTCAGGGTGGCGGCCGCCACGATCGAGCCGGCCGCGACCGCACGCGAGAAGAACGAGCGGCGATCGACCGAGACGGTGACGATGTCTTCGTCCGTCAGCGACCGCTGGGATCCCGGACGATTCTCGCTGGGCTTCCGGTTGTCGGAACTGCGCATCACATTCTCCTGAGTCTGTAAAATGATAACGAGTCTCAGTATCCTAATGGTGCGTGCCATGGTTGTCAATCCGCGCCGCCGACCGCCCGACCATGGCGCGAGAACGAAAGCACTGTCGGTAGGATCGCGCGGAGCGCTCACATGACGACGGACCACATCAGGCCGGAGCCGGCGATCGACCGCGACTGGTACGCCTGGCTCATCGATCCGCTGCCGACCGAAGAGTTCGAACGCGACTACTACGAGCAGCGTCTCTTTCACATCCGGCGCCGGGCGTCCCCGTACTATGCCGAGCTTCTCTCGGTGGCGGACCTCGACAACGTGCTGGGCACCCACGCGGCCGGTCATCGCGACATCAAGCTGGTCCGGGGCGACGGCGATGTCCCTGTCGGCGAGTACACGAACAGCGGCGGCCGGGTCCGGCCGCTCGATGTCGCGCGCCACTTCGACGACGGCGCAACCGTCATCTACAACCACCTCCATACGCGCGTGCCGACCCTGGCGCGGCTGTGCGTCGCGCTCGGGAGGTGCTTCTCGTCGCGGATCCAGACCAACGTGTATCTCACCCCGCCCGACGCGCAGGGATTCGCCCCGCACTGGGACACGCACGACGTCTTCGTGTTGCAGATCACCGGCACGAAGCGCTGGTCGATCTACGACACCAAGGTCAGATTGCCGCTCCGGGGCCAGCGCTTCGAGCGCGGGACGCCTCCCGGCGACGTCAGCGACGAGTTCGAGCTCGGCCCGGGCAGTGCACTCTACCTCCCCCGCGGCCTGATGCACTCGGCGCGTTCGACGGACGAGGCCTCGCTGCACATCACGCTCGGGCTGACGGCGTTCACCTGGGCGGAGTTCCTCGTCGAAAGCGTCACCGCGGCCGCGCTCGAGGACGAGTCGCTACGGCGGAACCTCCCTCGCGAGTTCGCCCGCCAGGGATTCCCCGCCGCCGAGCGAGAGCGTCTGTTCGCCGAGAAGCTGGCGTTCGTGCAGTCGCGGTTCGACCCCGAGGTGGTGTGGCGCCGCTTCACCGACGAGGTCCTGGCCACCGACGTGCCGCTGTTTACCGACCTGCTCGGCCAGCGGCTGCGCGGAGACCCGCTGACGTCTCGCTCGCGGGTGAGACGCCGTGCCGGTCTGCTCACCGAAGCCGTGACGGAGGGGGAGACGTGTCTCCTTCGATTCTGCGGGCGGGAGCTCAGGCTGCCGGTCGGCGTGTGGCCGGCGCTGCGGTACGCCACGACGGCCGACGAGTTCGCTGTCGAGGAGTTGCCCGACTGTCTGGATAACGCGGGAAAGCTGACTCTGGTGACCCGGTTGGTCAGGGAAGGCGTTCTGCAGCGGAACTGGGGCTGACCGCCCGCGGCAAAGCCTGCGCGCGGCGCCCGGTCGCACGCTGCCATTCGGGACGAGCCGCCGGCCCGTCCGCCCGCGGCCCACGCTTCGTGCGGGGAGGGGCGGCCGAGCCGGGGCACGTCGGGGCCTACGACTCCAGCACGGCGTTCAGGGAGATCTCCGCGTTCATCAGCTTCGAAATCGGGCAGCCGGCCTTGGCGCCGTTTGCTTTTTCGTCGAACGCGGCCTGGCTGATGCCGGGGACCTTCGCCGAGCACTCGAGGTGGATTCTCGTGACCGCGAACCCGCCCTCGACCGCCTCCAGAGTCACCGTTGCGGTAGTGCTCACATGGTCCGGCGTGTTGCCGCCCGAGGCGAGTTCGTGCGACAGCGCCATCGAATAGCAACCGGCGTGCGCCGCGGCGATCAGCTCCTCCGGGTTCGTCCCCGCGCTGCCCTCGAACCGCGTCGCGAACGTGTACGCCGCGCCGGACAGGACGCCGCTGTTGGCCGAGATCGTGCCGCTGCCACCCTTCAGGTCGCCCTTCCAGACCGCCGATGCCTTGCTGTCCATGCTTCCTCCTGGCTGCCCGGCCGCGGCCCGCGCGGCCCTGGGCCGGACATCTGCCTCGTCAACTGTGTGTGTGTGCGGTGCACCCGGAGCGCGGGAGCCGAAGTGCACAGGACTCTAGATCGACCCGTTCGCGGGGCGCAACCGCGAGGGACGGCGCCGCGACGGCTCAAGCGGCCGCGAGCAGGATCGAACGCTACGCCGACCTGGGCGTGCGCGAGCTCTGGCGGTTGCATGGTCGCAAGGGAACCCGGGAACTGCGGGTGGATTTCCTTGCCCTGCGTCCCGGGACGCCGCCGCGCCTGCTCGCCGTCTCGCACGTGCTCGGCGGTCTGACGCCCGGCGAAGTACGCGAGGCGGTGGACGGCGTGCGGTTGCCGGACGAACGCACGGAGGCGGTTGCCCGATCGTGCGCCGCCGGCGCACCAGCGTCCGCGTGCGCGATGAAGGCGGCGCCGGCCGGGCCGCGACGGTGTAGTCCCAGGGTCGAAAACCGCCGGGCGGCGCCCGGCGGCATCCGGCGTGACGCCGTCACACTTCCTGCCCGGCCTCCGCCAACGCCGGTTCCGGCGGCGTCGAGTCTCCCAACCCGATCGGACGCAGCATGCGCAGGCCGTTGAAGGTGACCAGCAGGGACGCGCCCATGTCGGCGGCCACGGCCATCCAGAGGGTGGCGGCCCCGGCGGCCATGAAGGCGAGGAAGAGCGCCTTGGCGCCGAGCGCCACGGTGACGTTCTGGATGATCACGCGCCGGGCGCGGCGTGCGTGATCCACCAGGAAAGGCAGCTTCCGCAGGTCGTCGTGCAGCAGCACGACATCGGCCGATTCGGCGGCGACGTCGGTGGCGTTGCCGCCCATCGCGACGCCGACCGAGGCGGCCAGCAGCGCCTGGCTGTCGTTGATGCCGTCGCCGATCATCGCGGTGGGCCCATGGCGCGCAATCAGCTCGCGGATGGCCTCGGCCTTGCCGTCGGGCAGCAGCTCGGCGCGCACGTCCGCCACCTGAACGCGGGCGCCGACGTTGCGGGCCGTCGCGGCGTTGTCCCCGGTGAGCAGGGCCGACCGCAGCCCCTGGCCGTGGATCTGCGTCACGCTGGCGGGCGCCTCGGCGCGGACCGGATCCGTCACCGCGACGAGCGCCCAGACGTCTTCCCCGGCGCCGCAGACGACGATGGTCTGGTCGGCGCGCTGCAGCGCCGCCAGCTCCGACTCGAACGGCCCCAGAGCCGTCTGCTCGCGGGCGAAACGCGTGCTCCCGACCCAGAACCGCTTGCCGTCGATCTGCGCCTCGGCGCCGCGGCCCTCGATGGCGGCGAAGTCGGTCAGCGCGGTCGGCTCGACCCCGCGCTTGCGCGCATGGCGGACGATGGCGCGCGACAGCGGGTGCTCGCTGCGCAGTTCGATTGACAGCAGCCGGGCAAGCACCTCGTCTTCCGAGCGCCCGTTCACGGGACGCAACTCGCGCACGTCGGGCTCGCCGTGCGTGATGATGCCGGTCTTGTCGAATGCCACCGCGCGCAGCCGCCCGAGCTCCTCCAGGTGCGAGCCGCCCTTGATCAGCACGCCGTGCCGCGTGGCCGACGTGATGGCCGCGGCGATGGTCACCGGCGTCGAGATCACGAGTCCGCACGGACACGAGATGAGCAGGATGAGCATCGCCTGGTAGAACCAGTGCTCCCAGTCGCCCCCCAGCAGCAGCGGCGGGACGACGCCGACCGCGAGCGCCACCGCGAACATCAGCGGCGTGTAGTAGTGCGCGAACTGATCGATGAAGCGCTCGGTCGGTGCCCGGTGGTGGTGGCTTTCTCCGACCATGCGCGTGATCCGGGACAGCATGGTGTCCGACGCGGCGCGCGTGGTGCGCAGCTCGACGACGCCGTGGCCGTTCACGGTCCCGGCGAACACCTCGTCGCCGGCGCTCTTCCATGCCGGCACGGATTCGCCGGTGACCAGCGCCTGGTCCACGTAGGAGCTGCCGTCGGTCACCACGCCGTCGCACGGGACTCGTTCGCCCGGCCGTACGCGCACATGCGCGCCGACCGCGACCCGGTCCACCGGCGTCCGGTGCTCGTGGTCCCCGTGCACCACGGCCGCCGTCGCCGGTGTGATGCGCAGCAGCGAGCCGATGGCGTTGCGCGCCCGCCGCGCGCTCCAGTTCTCCAGCAGACCCGACAGCCCGTAGAGGAAGGCCAACACCGCCGCCTCGGCCCACTCCGCCAGGAACAGGGCGCCGATGACCGACACCAGGACCAGCGCGTTCATGTCCGGCCGCAGGCGTACGAGCGACGCTACCGCCTTCGGTGCGGAGTGGAAGAGCCCCGTGACGATGCCGACGAGCAGCAGCAGGACGACGGACCGGTCGATGCCGTGCGCCCCGTGCGCGTGCGCGAACAGGGTCTCCAGCACACCGCCGGCGGCCACCACGATATGCAGTACGAGCCCGGCGAGCAGCGCCAGCCCACTCGTCGCCACCAGCGCTTGCCGGCCATGGGCCTCCCACCACGACTCGACCCGCGGCGCCGCGTCCCACGCGTCCGCGCGCATTCCCAGCCGGGAGACCGCCTCGGCGACCTGCTCGGGACCGAAAACTTCCGTGTCCGTGTCGACGGTCATGCGGCCGTCGACCACGTGGAACGAGACCCCGTGGACACCGTCGCGGTCCGCCAGCGCGTCCCGCAGCAGCGTGGCCTCCTCGTTGCAGTCGAGGCCCTCGACCCGGAAGTCCAGTTGCTTGCGGATGGTGTGCTCCTCGTTGGGGCGGATAGTCAGCCGCTCTCTACCATCATGACCCGAACAACGCCTCCGCGTCGACGGGTTCACCGCCGCGCTGGCCGGAGGGGCGCTCGAACGCGTCGCTGGCGCCCGGTCAATAGCGGAAGAGGTACGACAGCTTTCCGAAGAACGCCCTGTTCGTCCGTTGCAGCGCGGTGAACGGGAACAGCAGGCTGTCGATGCTGGTGCCGCGCTGGAAGCGGTCGTCGTAGCCGAGGAACAGCACCGTACCGGCGTTGATGCGGTAGGTGAAGAGGACGTTGTTGCCCACCGTGACCGATTGCGTGTTGTGCTCGGCGATGTGGCGCACGAGCAGCCGGTCGGTGAACTGGTAGGTGGAGCGCGTGCGGAAGATCCTGACGTTGAAGATGTTGGCGTTGTCGAGCGGGTTGACGAAATTGCTCGAGACCATGTTGAACTCCGTGCGCAGCCGCGAGGTGGGCTGGAAGCGGAAGTTCACGTTGCCGATGGTCGAGCGTCCCAGATAGGGGTCGTCGGCGTAGAGGATGCCGTCGCCCCAGTTGTAGCCGCCGTAGATCGAGATGATCCGGGCGCTGATGACCCCGAAGAAACCGTATCCGGTCTTGCGGAAGTCGATTTGCCCGTAGCGCTCGAGGTCGCGGTTGACCATGCCGGTGATGGCCATGTTGTTGCGGAACGAGAAGCTCGCCATGCCCTGGAGCTGCTCGTCCTGCAGCACGCCGGCGTGGTCGTAGAGACGCAGGTACGTGGCCGACGGACCCCAGGTCATCAGGTTCGACTCGGGCCACCAGCGGTACGATACGGTGCCGCTGGTCTGTTGCAGGTCGACGCGCGGCAGGAAGCCGGTTCCCGTGTGGAACCCCGGATCGATGCTGCTGTAGGCGACGTTGTAGCTGAGATTGCGTCCCTGCTTCGAGAAGTCCGCTTCGAGCGCGTTTCCCGACAGCGACCCGAGCGCCTCGTCCTGGGTTTCGGAGCCCGCCGCCAGGAAGCTGATGCGGTGGGTCCGTCCCAGGCGGAACCGCCCGTCGATGCCCGCCACCCGGTTGTAGTCGGTCCCGAACTCGCGCGCCGTGGCGATGGCGCCGAGGTACGACTCGGCGTAGAAGTCGTAGCGGGCCCGCCCCAGGGCGGTCTGTGCGGTGGCGCCGTACTGCGGGTGCGTCGCGTCGTCGAGGTAGCCCGCCGCCTGGTCGTCGGCCACGACGACGCCGAGCGTCGAGTTGCCCACCTTGCCGGTCAGCTTCCCGCCGAAGCGCGGATCGACGATCGTGCGCGTGTGGACCAGGGTCAGCGGGGTCGCCGTCTGGAATATCTCCTGCCCTTCGAGGAAGAACGGCCGCTGCTCCGGGTAGAAGAGCGCGAAGCGCTGGTTGGTCTCGATCTGGGGCCGGTCGGATTCGATCTGCGAGAAGTCGGGGTTGAACGTGACGTCGGCGGTCAGGTTGGGCGTGATGCCGTACTTGACGCCGAGCCCCAGCTCGCCCTTCGGATCGCCCCGGTTGAACGCGCCGGTGGCGGTGTCGAGCGATCCGAGCCGGAAGCCGGTCAACTCCGGCAGGAACTCCAGATTGCGGCTGCGGGACATGTCCGACAGGCCCTCGAGCACGCCGAACTGCGTGAGCTGCCCGGCCACGCCGCGCGAGATCGGCGACCACGACTGCGCCTCGGACTTGTCCCGAATGACGCGGGTGATCTGGAAACCCCAACGGTGCTCTTCGCCGCCGGCGCGCGACGGGTAACGCAGGCTCTTGAAGGGGATGCGCATCTCGGCCGTCCAGCCGTCCTCGACTAGCTGCCCGCCGGAATCGAACAGGGCGTTCCACGAATCGTCGCCGCGGATTCCGAACTGGCCCGAGCTGCTCATGCCGCTGCCGCCGCTCCGCCGCGGTCCGCTGCCCCGCGAGGCCGACGAGCTGGCGCTCGACCGCGAGAAGCCGGTGCTGCCGTCGGCGTTGACGAGCGAGTCGGACTGCACGCCGTAGCCGTTGACCTCGAACTGGTAGGCGCGTTGCTGGTCCATGAACGGATCGAACAGGACCGACATCCGGTCGTCGCCGCGGATTTCCTCGCGGTCGGCGCGGTTGATGCGCATCGCCTCGGGCCGCGTGTAATGGGCATAGAAGGCGAAGTAGAGATGGTCGTTGTCGTACGCCATCCACACCTCGGTCTCCTCCGTGCCCGGCGCGCCCTCCACCGGCGCGATCTGGATGAAGTCATCGATGTGGGTTGCCGTTTCCCACACCGAATCGTCGAGCCGGCCGTCGATCACGGGCGGGTTGGCGGTCCGCCCGATGACCACCGTCGGCCGTTCCCGCGGCGTCGGGTTGAACCCGCCGCCGCCCATCCGACGGGGACGCTGCTGTGCCGGCGCCGCTCCACCGCCGCCCGGTTCGCCGAACGCGAGCGCTCCGGTGACGGTGCTCTCCGCCAGCGGCTCGGTGCGCGCGGGTTCGGGAACGGGCTGCGGCACGGCCGCCATGCCGTTCCGCTCCGGTAGCGGGTCGGGCCCGGCCGGGACGATGCCGGCCCCAGGTGCAACCTGGCGGAACGGTGCCGCGCCGACCGACGGGGCGCCGCCGACCCGCGTCGCGGTGGAGAGTCGCGCGGCGAGCGCCGCGCCCAGTTCGTCCTGGAGGTCGAACAGGTCGGCGAACGTGCCGTCCACGCGGGTGCCGAACGCGGTCGCGCCGGTAGCGACGTCGATGGCGCGCGTCGTGATCCGCAGTCGATCTCCCATGCGTTGCAACGCGCCGTCGACCAACCAGGTCACCCCGCGGCGGCGATGGACATCGAGCGCGTCGGATGTCGCTGGCCAGCCGTTCCCGTTTCCGTTGCCATTGCCGTTTCCGTTGCCGGCGGACAGCGCATCCGGGGAGTCGGCCGCGAGACGCGCGACGACGCGCAGTCCCGCGTTCCGCAGGTCGGCGGCGATGGTCTCGGCTAGTCCGGCGCCGATCCAGTCGTCGGCCGGCTGCCGGCTGACGTTCGCGAACGGCACTACGACGACCGAATCGGCCGGTTGCGCCGACGCGGGCGGCAACGCGCACAGCACGATACCGGTCACGGCCAGCGCGGCCGTGCCCCGGTGGGTGTTCCTGGGCATGTAGCCGACTAGTCTACCGGCAGTTCGGATGCCGGTGTCGGCGAATCTGTCTGCAACCGGGTTACCAGCCGGCGCCGATCGTGGCCAGGCTGGAGGCCCGCTGACGCCAGAACCCCGGCGTCGCGGCGTTCACCATTTCGTTGTGGGTGGGCGAGCCGTACGCGATGGCGCCTCCGGTCCGGCCGCCGAGCGGCGACCTCCAGCTCTCCACGTTGAAACCCTCGAGAACCGCGACTGCCTGCGCGCGGGCGTACACGTTGATCCGCGTCGTCAGCCGGAGCAGCAGCCGGTCCTCCTCGGCGGCGAGGGCGGCCATGCGGCGCTTGACGCGGTCGAGGGATACCGGGAGCGCGCTTCCGTCAACGCTCGGCTCCTCGGCTGCGGCCCGTTCCTGCCCGGCCGCAGCCGGTGCGGCGGGCCCGACGGCAAGCACGGCGATGCAGGCGATCAGCGAGAGTCGCATCGATTCTCCTCAAGTATCCACCTTTCACGCTACGGCGGCAAGCGCCGGCTGTCAACCGTCCGGCGGATGTTCGGCGGGCCGGCTCACCGCGCAACGCGCTCGCTGCTACTCGCACTCGATGGTTGACACCGCCGGGATCGGCAGTAAGGATAGAGAAGATGCTGCAACGCATCGCCCGCGCATTGCTCGCCGTAGCGCTGGCGTCGTCCGGTGCAACCGCGCCGTTCATGCACGTGCACGCGCACGGTTCCGCCCACGGGGCGTCGACGCACGGAGACGGGATCGACGAGCATTGCGAGCACCATCATGCGGAGGGTGCGCACTGGCACCCGGCCGGCAAGGCCCCCGCCGATGACGGCGGTGCTCCGGCAGCGGCGGAGGCCGGACACCGGCACGCCGCGGTCGCGCTGTCGGCGGCCGCGATCGAGAGCTTGTCGACAGGCGTCGGTCCGTTCCCCGCTGCGGTCGAAGCGCCCGAGGCCGGCGCTCCGCCCATCGAGCGCGGCGTGCGCGCGCCCGTCGACTCCACCGCGGGTCCCGACCCGCCGCCCCGCGCCGTCGCCGCCGCCCGCGCTCCTCCTGTTCGCTCCTGACGTTCCGTCCACCGCGGCGCGCGCGTGCCGCCGACCGCGCGTGGACGTTCCGCCACGGGAGTAGCCCGTCCGCCCTGCGGCCGGACGGGTGTCGCGGAGGGGCACCACATGCGTCGATCGCTGTTGCTACTGGTCGTTTTCCCGGGGGTGCTGCCGCTGGCTGCGGCCGGGCAGCCGCTGACCGAGGAGCAGGCGCTCGAGCGGATGCGCGCGGGCCATCCGTACCTCCGGGCCCTGCGCCTGGGCGTCCTGGAAATCGAAGCGGAGGCCCGGGAGCGAAGCCTGCTTTCCAACCCGACGGTCGGCTTTACGAGGGAGGAAACCGGCCTGGGCGTGGACGATTTCCTCTTGCTCTCGCTGGATTTGCCGCTCCGCGGACGCGCGAGCCTGCTCCACGACGCGGCGACGCAGGCGGCGACCACCGCGGAGGCCCGCGCGGACGCCTCCCGCCTGGAGTTCGAGACACGCCTCCGGCTTGCCTTCACGGAGCTGCTGCTCGCGCAGGAACGCGTGGCGGCGCTGGAGGCCGGCGTGGCCGAGCTCGGGCGGCTGGTCGACGTTCTCCGCGCCCGCGAGCGGGAAGGAGAGGGCTCCCGGTTCGACCGGCTGCGAACCGAGCGCGAGGTGGCGGACATCCGGACCGACCTGCAGGCGGCCGGCATCGATCGGTCGCTGGCGCAGGCCCGGCTGGCCTCGTTCCTGGCCCCGGGGACGGACTCCGAGGGGCTGTCGGCGGTGGGACGCCTGCTGGAAGGCGACGTTGTTGCAGGCGTTCCCGACCTGTTGGCCCGGGCGCTGGCCCAGCGGGCCGACCATCGGGCCCTGACCCTCGGCGAGACCCGCTGGGAGACCGAGCGGCGCGCCGCCGAGCGCTTGCGGCTGCCGGCGCCGGCGGTCACCGCCGGACTGAAGCGGAGCAGCACGGCCCTGGCGCGCGAGTCGGGCTACGTGATTGCGGCGACCCTGGCGGTCCCGCTGTTCAATCGGGGACAGCAGCAGGTGACGCGGGCCGAGGCGGCGCGCGCGAGGACCGTCGCCGAGCGGGAAGCGCTGCGGACGCGCATCGAGAGCGAGGTCCGCGCGGCGCACGCGGAGGCCTCCCGGTACCGCGCGCTGGCGGAACGCTATCGCGACGAGTCGGTGGAGCCGGCGGCGGAGTTGGCCGAGATTGCCACGGCGGCGTACGAGGAAGGCGAGTACGGCATTCTGGAGCTGCTCGATGCGCACCGCGTGGTGCTGTCCGCGCAGCTTCGCCTGTTGGAGCTGTCCGCGGCGGTGCGCCGGGCCGCCATCAATCTGGACCTGGCGGTGGGAAGGGAGGTGTCCCCATGACCTTCGGGAACCGGATGCGGATCGGCGGCACGGTCGTGTTGCCGGCCTGTCTCGCGCTCGGTTGCGGCGGCGGGGCGGGCGTCATCGAGGCGGTCGGCGACGAGGAGATGCCGCCGGTCGTCGAGACGCGCTGGACCGGCCGCAGCGAGCTGTTCATGGAGTACCCGCCGCTCGTCGAGGGCGAGAACAGCCGCTTCGCCATCCACTTCACGGACCTGGCCACCTTCGAGCCGTTGCGGGCGGGCCGCGCCGAGGTCCGGCTGGACGGCGCCGGCGGCGAGGCGTTCATCGTGGACGCCCCGGGGCGTCCCGGCATCTTCGGGGTCGACGTGACGCCGTCGCGGGCCGGCCGCTACCGCCTGTCCATCGTGCTCGACGCGCCCGGACTGGCGGATCGTCACGACCTGGGCGAGGTCACCGTGCTCACACCGGCCGCCGCCGAGGCGCTCCACGCGCACGAGGAGGAGGAGGACGGCTCGATCCCGTTCCTCAAGGAGCAGCAGTGGACCCTCGACTTCGCCACGGCGCCGGCCGGGGAGCGCCACATCGCCGAGAGCCTGGTGATTGCGGCCGAGATCGAGCCGCGGACCGGCGGCCGCGCCGACGTGACGACCCCCGTGGCGGGTCGGCTGGCCGGCGATCTGCCGGCCCATCCGGTCGGATCCCGCGTAGCCCGCGGTGAGCCGCTGGCGGAGGTCATTCCCCACAGCGGCCATGGCGAGGACCGGCCGGCGCTGGAGCTGGCCGTCGCCGAGGCGCGCAACATGCTGGAGCTGGAGCGGGCGGAGCGCGCCCGGGTGGAACGGCTGGCCGTGGCCGGGGCCCTGCCCGAGCGGCGGCGGCTCGAGGCGCGCGTGGCCGAGCAGACGGCCGAGGCGCGCCTCGCGGCGGCCGAGGCGCACCTGGCGCAGCTCGACGCCACGCGCACCGGTGAGGGGGAGGGCGGGCGCGATACGCGTTTCGTGCTGCGCGCTCCCATCAGCGGGGTCGTGGCGGCGTCCGACGCTACGCCGGGGGCCAGCGTCGAGGAGGGGATGCGGCTGTTCCGCCTGATCGCGCTCGACCGCGTGCACGTGGTCGGGGCGTTGCCCGAGGCGGCCCTGGCGAGAATCGACGAGCTGACCGGAGCAGAGCTCGACGTGCCGGGCTTCGCCGCACCGATCGCGCTCGACCGGCTCGTCGCGGTCGGCCGCGTTCTGGAGCCCGAGGCGCGAACGGTGCCGATCATCTACGAGCTGCGCGCTCCCGATCGCCGTCTGGCCGTCGGCCAGGCCGTTTCGCTGCGCATCTTCTCGTCGGCCGCGACCGAGGCGGTGACCGTGCCCGAGAGCGCGGTCGTCGACGACGGCGGGCAATCGGTCGTCTTCGTGCAGGTGGGCGGCGAGAGCTTCGAGCGGCGGCCGGTCCGGCTCGGCAACCGGGAGGCGGGTCAGGTGCAGATCGCCGGCGACATCGCGCGGGGCGAGCGCGTCGTCGTGCAGGGCGCGCCGCTCATCCGGCTGGCCGCGCTGTCGCCGCAGGCACCGGCCCACGGGCACACGCACTGACATCCGGTCGCGGGCCGGGTGGATGTCCGAGCCCGTGGTCGCGGGGTTATCGGAGGTGAAGCCATGCTGCTCGACGCGCTGATCCGCTGGTCCGTGCGCAACCGGTTGGCGGTCGTTGCCGCCGCGGCGGCGTTTCTCCTCTGGGGCGGCTGGGTGGCGGTGCGAATGCCGGTCGACGTGCTGCCGGACCTGACCGCGCCGACGGTGACGGTGCTGGTCGAGGGTCAGGGAATGGCGCCGACCGACATGGAGGCGCTGGTCACCTTCCCGCTCGAGGCGGCCCTGAACGGCGCGTCGGGTGTGCGGCGGGTGCGCTCGTCGACGGCGGTCGGCATCGCGGTGGTCTGGGTCGACTTCGACTGGGGGGCCGACGTGCGTCTTGCGCGCCAGACCGTGAGCGAGAGGCTGGCCACCGTGGCCGCGACGCTGCCGGACGATATCGCCCCGCCGGTGATGGCGCCGATGTCGTCGATCATGGGCGAGATCATGTTCGTCGCCCTGCAGTCCGACGCGCACACGCCGCTGGAGGTGCGCACGACGGCGGAAACGGTGGTCCGCCGGCGGGTGCTGGCGACGCCGGGCGTCGCGCAGGTGACGGTCATCGGCGGGGAGCGCCGGCAGTTCGAGGTGCTGGTCGATCCGGGGCGGCTGGCCAGCTACGGCGTACCCCTGAACGCGGTGGAAGCCGCTCTGCAGCGCGCCAGCCGCAACACGTCGGCGGGGTTCCGTCGCGCCGGCGGTCAGGAGTACCTGATCCAGGGGGCGGGCCGCGCGCAAGACGTCGAGGGCATCGGGGCCACGGTCGTCACCACCCGCGACATGCGTCCCATCCGGGTGCGGGACGTGGCCGAGGTACGGATAGGGGAGTCCCTCAAGCGGGGCGAGGGCTCGCGCAACGGGCAGCCGGCGGTGATTCTCGGCATCCACCGGCAGCCGGAGGTCAACACGCTGGCGCTGACCGCCGATCTGGACCGCGTTCTCGACGAGATCCAGTCGGAGCTGCCGGCGGGGATGCAGCTCGACGCCCGCCTGTTCCGGCAGGCGGACTTCATCGAGCTGGCGCTGGCGAACCTGAACGGCGCGTTGCGGGACGGCACGCTGCTGGTGGTGCTGGTCACGCTGGTGTTTCTGGCGAACCTGCGGGCTGGGGCCATCACGCTGCTGGCGATACCGCTGTCGCTGCTGGCCGCGGTGGTGGGCGTGCGGCTGGCGGGGCTGTCGATCAACAGCATGACGCTGGGGGGGATGGCGATTGCGGTGGGCGCGCTGGTGGACGACGCGATCGTCGACGTGGAGAACGTGGTCAAGCGGTTGCGGGAGAATGCGTCGCTGCCGGAGGCGGCGCGGCGGCCGGTGCTGGAGGTGGTCTACGGGGCCAGCCGGGAGATCCGGGCGTCGATCGTCTACGCGACCGTGATCGTGATGCTGGTGTTCCTGCCGCTGTTCTTCCTGGCGGGGGTCGAGGGGCGCCTGCTGCAGCCGCTGGGTCTCGCCTACCTGATCGCGCTGGGGGCGTCGCTGGTGGTGGCGCTGACGGTGACGCCGGCGCTGTGCGCGTATCTGCTGCCGGGCGAGCGGGGCATCCGGGAGGGTCGCGAGCCGGCGCTGGCGGCGGCCCTGCGCCGGGGCTATGGGCGCATGCTGCCCGGGGTGCTGCGGCAACCCGAGCTGGTGCTGGCCGCCGCGGGCCTGCTGTTCGCGGTGTCGCTGGCGACGGTGCCGCGGATGGGGCGCGCGTTCCTGCCGGCGTTCAACGAGGGGGCGCTGGTGATCAGCGCGGTGACGCTGCCGGGGACGAGCCTGGCGGAGTCGGACGCGCTGGGGAGCGCCATCGAACGCCTGCTGCTGGACGTGCCGGAGGTGGCGGCGACGGCGCGGCGTACGGGGCGGGCGGAACTGGACGAGCACGTGCAGGGGGTCGAATCGGCGGAGATCGACGTGCGGCTGACGCCGGGGGGCCGGCCGCAGGCGGCGGTGCTGGCGGAGATCCGCGAGCGGCTGACGCTGGTGCCGGGCACCAACATCACGATCGGGCAGCCGATTTCGCACCGTATCGACCACATGCTGTCGGGGGCGCGGGCGAACATCGCGGTGAAGATCTTCGGGCCCGACCTGTCCATGCTGCGGGGTCTGGGGGCGCAGAGCCTGGCGGCGGTGCAGGGCATCCCGGGACTGGTGGACGCGGCGCTGGAGCCGCAGGCCGACATCCCGACGGTGCGGGTGGGCTTCGACCGGGCGGCGCTGGCGCGTCACGGTCTGCCGGCGGGGCAGGCGGCGTCGACGCTGGAGACGGCGCTTCTGGGGCGCCGGGTGGGGCAGATCATCGACGGGCAACTGGCGGTGCCGCTGGTGCTGCGCTATGCGACCGGCGACCTGGCGGATCTGGAATCGATGTGGCAGACACGGCTGGACATGCCGGCGGGTGCGCGGGTGCCGCTGGGGAGCCTGGCCGATATCGTGGAGGACCGGGGTCCGAACTTCATCGGGCGGGAGAACGCGCAGCGGCGGATCATCGTGACCGCGAATGTGGCGGGCCGCGACCTGGGGAGCGTCGTGGCCGACGTGCGCGAGCGGGTGGCGGCCGGGGTGACCCTGCCGGACGGCTACCGCGTGGAGTACGGCGGTCAGTTCGAGGCCGAGGAGGAGGCCGAGCGCCTGCTCCTGGGTCTGGGCATCGGGGCGGTGGCGGGCATCTTCCTGATCCTGTACAGCGCGTTCCACTCGACGCGCGACGCGGCGATCATCATGCTGAACCTGCCGCTGGCGTTGATCGGCGGTGTGGCGGGGGTGTTCCTGGGGGGCGGGGTGCTGTCGGTGGCGGCGTTGATAGGCTTCATCGCGTTGTTCGGCATCGCCACGCGGAACGGGATCATGCTGGTGTCTCGCATTCGGCGCCTGCACGAGGAGGAGCCCGATATCGAGGTGCACGAGGCGATCATCCGGGGCTCGGTGGATCGGTTGGTGCCGATCGTGATGACGGCCTTGTCGACGGGGCTGGCGCTGCTGCCGGTGGCGCTGCGGTTCGGCGCGCCGGGCAGCGAGATTCAGGCGCCGCTGGCGCTGGTGATCGTCTGCGGGCTGTTCTCGTCGACGGCGCTGAACATGTTCGTCGTGCCCGCCGCGGTCTTCATGCGCAACCGGCCGCATCCCGAGCAGGCGGCGTAGCGCCCCGAAACGCCCCGCTGGCTCGGCGTTTTCGGCCCATCCCCTCCGCTCCATGACCTTGCGTCGCAGCACCTCGCTTCGCTGCGTTCTGCGGCGCAAGCTCCGTGCCCGGAAATCGTCGCCTTGCGACTCCGCTTTCCGCCCAACCCCAAGCCTCTCTTGAGTCTACGCCGTTCTACGGCGCAGACTCCTGGCGGAGAGCGACGCCAACACTCGTCGACAGCCTGCAGACGAGTCCTTGACGAATCGATCCGGCGGCGTATAGGATTCCTCTGAACTGAGATTGAGTCTCAGTTGCACCACGTCCGCCGTTGCCAGGACGCGCGAGAGGAGCACTCGCCAGGGGTGTGGCGGCACCCGGCGAGTGGAATAACACCCGGTCCGCCTGGACCGGCCACACCAGAGCACGCATGACGGCTGCCGCGTCCGGTGCAGCCGACGGTCGTCGTGGCGTGCGACGGGAGACGTCATGACCCGTACGGCTCCTTCCACCCCGGTCGGCGGCCTTGTATTCGCGCTGGCCCTTTCGGGCGGGCTCGCCGCTGCGCAGGACGATCCCGCGGCGCAATGGCGTCCTCCCGACTTGATCGACCCCGTTGCCAGCTTCGGGGCCGTCACCCACGACGGGGCCCTGTACGTCTACGGCGGCCATGTCGGACGGACCCACGTGCACTCGGTGGACAACATCAGCCCCGGGTTCCGCCGGGTGGCGCTCGAACCGGGCCGGACGTGGGAGGAGCTCGCCCGCGGGCCGCTCCTGCAGGGAGCCATCCTCGTCTCGGACGGCGCGGCGATATACCGCGTCGGCGGCATGACGGCGACCAATGCCACCGCCGAGGAGCCGGAGGAGCTCCATTCGAGCCGGTCCGCAGCTCGCTATTCCATCGCCGAGGACCGGTGGGAACCACTTCCCGATATGCCGGAGGGACGCTCCTCGCACGATGCGGTCGTGGCCGGCAGGGTGCTGTACGTCGTCGGTGGGTGGGAGATGCGCGGCCCGGATGAGGACTCCGAATGGGCCGACACGGTGCTGGCCCTCGATCTCGATGACCCGACGGGGTGGCGAGCCATTGCCGCTCCGTTCAAGCGGCGCGCCATGGCCGCCGGCACCACCGGCGACCGGATCTACGCCCTGGGCGGACTGACGCCGGAAGCCGGTCCGCAGCTCAGGGTCGATGTGCTGGACATCGCGACCGGCGAATGGTCCAGGGGTCCTGACCTTCCACAGGCCGGCAGCCTGCAGGGATTCGGGGTGGCCGCCATGAGCCACCGCGATCGCGTGTTCATGAGCCAGGCCGACGGCAAGGTCTATCGCCTCGACGCCGGTTCGGATTCCTGGCAACTCGTGGCGAGTATCGCCAACCGCCGGTTCATGCATCGACTCGCGTCTGCCGGGGAGCGGATCCTGGCCATCGGCGGCTCCTGGATGACGGGACACCGCGCCACGATCGAAGTCCTCTCCCCGGTTGACCCGCCGGCGGACGAGCAGAAGGATGTCGATGCACCGCAGCGGGGCGCCACGCGCTGGCCGGGCTTCCTTGGCGGACAGGCCACCAACGTCAGCCGGGCCGCCCGCCTGCCGCTGAACTGGTCGGACGAAAGCGTTGCCTGGCGGGTCACGACACCCGGATTCGGTCAGTCGAGTCCTGTCATCTGGGACGACACGGTGTTTCTCACCTCACTCGAAGGCCGGACGAAGGAGACCCTCTTCATTACCGCCGTAGACCTCGAGGATGGCACCGAGCGCTGGCGCCGGACCCTCGACGCCGCGGAAGCGTTCGAGTGGAACGACTACGTGTCGAAGGGCGCGCCGACGCCAGCCGTCGACGGCGAACGGCTCTACGCGTTCTTCGACAGCGGCGACCTGCTGGCCCTGACGCACGACGGAGAGACCGTCTGGCATCGCAAGCTGGGCGCCGAGTACGGGACGGTGGGCGGCAACCACGGGGTCGGCAACTCCGTCCTGCTGACCGACGACGCCGTGGTGATTCTGCTGACGCGCCGCACCTATTCCTACCTGCTGGCCGTCGACCCCGCCACCGGCGAGACGCTGTGGAAGGCCGACCGCGAGCCGGGCGTCGCCTGGAGCACGCCGATGCTGACCCCGGACGGCGAGGAAATCGTCGTCAGTGCGTCCGGGCACATCGAAGGGTTCGATTCCGCGACCGGGGAGCGGCTCTGGTTCTTCGACGACCTGCGAGGCAACCACGTTCCCTCGCCCACGGTCACGGACGACCTCGTCATCGTCGGCGGGATGGCGGTCCAGGCGAATCTCGCCCTGCGCCGGGGCCGCACCGGCGTGCTCGATCGTGCCGACGTGGCGTGGACGGCCGGATCCGGATCCAACTTCGCTTCACCCTTCCTGTACCGCGGCTGCGTCTACTGGGTGAACCCGGCCGGGGTCGCCCGCTGCCTGGCGCCGGAGTCTGGCGCTGTCCGCTGGACCCATCGGCTGCCCGCGTCCATCTGGGCGACGCCGCTCGGTCACGAGGACCACGTCTACTTCTTCACGACCCAGGGCGTCACGCAGGTGCTGCACGCCCGGGCCGACACGCCCGAGGTGGTGGCGACGAACCACCTGTCGGTCGATGCGCCGGTCACCGGATTCGCCGCCGTGGACGACGCCATCGTCATCCGCGCGGGAACCGAGGTGATCCGGGTCGGGCGAACGGTGGAGTGAGGTTTTGCCCCCGCGAACCCGCGAATCGGATCCACGGAAGGAAACACAGAGGAAGCAGCGCAAGATGGGCGTCCCCGCACATGGCCTGGAAACCGCGCGAGGACGCCCGGACGAGCCCCGGCGCCGCATGGTGCGCCGCCGGAAACCCACAGGGAGTATAGGCAATGCGACCCGCGAACAGAACTTACGCGATCCGCGCCAGCGCCCGCTGGACGCCGGCGCCAGTCGCGGTACTGGTCCTCGTTCTGTCCGGCCCGGTGACCGCGGACGCGCAGCAGGACGACGCGGCGCCGGCAGCGGCGGACCAGAGCGAAGCCGATCCGCAGACCGGCAGCGCGGCGCCGACTGACGATTCCCTCACGTTTCTCGACTCCGTGACCGTCTCGGCGACGCTCCGGCCCGCGCCGGTGCGGGAGACGCCCGGCATGGTCTCGGTGATCGACAGCCAGACGATCGAGGAGCGCCTGGTGCGGGACTTCGCCGACCTCGTCAAGTACGAGCCGGGCGTCTACATCGAGAACAACGTGACGCGCCTCGGGCTCAACGGTTTCAACATCCGGGGCATCGGCGGCAACCGCGTGATGACCCAGGTGGACGGCGTGCAGACGTCGGAACAGTTCGACTTCGGACCGTTCAACGTCCACCAGGTGGGACTCGACGTCGATGCGCTGAAGACCGTCGAGATCGTGCGCAGCGCCAACTCGGCGCTCTACGGCAGCGACGCCCTCGGCGGCGTCGTCTCGCTCTTCACCAAGGATCCCTCGGACTACCTGGGCAACCGGCAGTACCACCTCGGCGCCAAGACCACGTGGGATGGGCGCTCCGACGCCGTCAGCGGCAACCTGGCCCTGGCTGCCGGCACCGAGCGGATCCAGGGATCGTTGTTCGCGAGCGTGCACCGCGGCAACGAGATTCGCAACAAGGGCGCCGTCGAGGCTACAGACGACACTCGTACGGCGCCCAATCCGCAAGACATCGAGGGCACGCAGCTCCTGGCGAAGCTCGTCTTCACCCCGTCGCCGGGCAACATGCTGCGCACAACGGCCGAGGTCTACGACACGCGCATCGAGACGGAGTGGTTCTCCGACCGCGGCCTGCTGGATTTCGGCCCCTTCCAGTACCACACTGCCGACTCGGACGCTGTCGATACCCAGGAACGGCGGCGAGTATCGGTCGACCATACGCTGGTCGACCGGGGCCTCGACCAGCTCTCGTGGCGTCTCTACGGCCAGTTCAACGACACGTCGCAGGTCATCGATCGCGAGCGGATGACCTTCGGCTTCGGTCCACCGTTTCCCTCCCTGCGGCACGGCACGCTCGACTTCGAGCAGGTCGGCTACGGGACGTCGCTGCAGGGCCAGCGGTGGTTGGGGGATCCGGAGCGAGGCGTGCTGATCACGGCCGGCGCCAGCTACAAGAGCGACTACTTCGACATCCTGCGCGACCGGACCGAGACCCACGGCATTACGCAGCAACCGGTGTCGACGAGCCTGATCTTCCCCACGAAGTACTTCCCGGAGAGCACCGTCTCGGAAGCCGGCGCCTATCTGCAGGCCGAGCTCCAGTTCGGGCGCTTCTCGGTCGTGCCCGGCGTTCGCTACGACCACTTCGCGCTCGACGCGAACCAGGACGATCCGGTCTTCATCGCGAGCCTGAACCCCACGGCCGCCGACTTCTCCAACGGGGCGGTTTCTCCCAAGCTCGGCGTGGCGGCGAACCTGACGGACGCGCTGACCGTGCACGCGCAGTACGCCGGCGGATTCCGGGCGCCGCCCTACAGCGCCATCAACACCGGGTTCACCAACCCCCGCGGCGGCTATACGACCCTGCCGAATCCGGAACTGCGGGCCGAGACCAGCCGGAACATCGAGGTGGGCGTGCGGGCCGCGTTCGACCGGGCGAGCCTGGGGCTCACAGTCTTTTCGAACGCTACGACGACTTCATCGCCAGCACCTCGCTCGGCCCGAACCCGGTGACGCGACTGCTGGAGTTTCAGAGCCAGAACCTCGACGAGGCCGAGATCAAGGGCGTCGAGCTGCGCGGCGAGGCGTACCTGACCGGCAGCGTAATGCTGCGCTGGAGCTACGCGCGCATCAATGGAGTCGAGATCTTCGAGGACACCGTGGTTCCCCCTCTCGCCGAGGAGACGCAGCTCGGGGAGATCGCGCCGAACGAAGGGGTGGTCGGCCTCCGCTACGTGCGCCCCTCGGGGCGCTGGGGCGGCGAGCTTTCCGTCCGCATGGTCGAGGCCTACCAGCACGGCAGCGATAGTCAGTTCGCGCCGGAGGCCTACCAGGTCGTCGATCTGGTCGGCTTCGTGTCGCTCGCGGAACCGCTGACCTTCCGCCTCGGCCTGCTCAACTTGACCGACAGCAAGTACTTCGAATGGTGGAACGTGCGCGGACGTCTGGCGAACGACCCGGTCATCGACAGGTATACGAGCCCCGGACTCAGCGTCGTCGCGTCGCTCGGGTACGAGTGGTAGGGGAGTCTGCAATGAGCATGGGAGGCAACGGCGCATCGGAGACCTTGGCCAGGGAGTCGGATCTGGCCGTGTACCAGTGCGGACACGGCCTGCTGCATCTGCGCGTGAATCGCGTGACGCTGACGCTGAAGCCGGACGAGTTCAGCCGGCTCGCGACGCTGGTCGGCGAGGCCCACATCCGGTTGGGAGCCCGGGAAGCCCTGCGCGCTTGCGCCACGCACTGAAGGCGCACACGCGAGCGACGCACACAAGGAGGAGACATGGCGACTCGATCTCGAACGAGATTGCTGCTTGCGCTGGTAGCCGCGCTGCTGGTGCCGGGATTGGCGGAGGCCCAGGGCATCCTGCTGCTCGCGCACGGGGGCCGCGACGACTGGAACCGGCAGGTTCTCGAGCTGGCTTCGGCGGTGGATGCGAGCCAACCCGTCGAGGTGGCGTTCGGGATGGCGAACAAGCGCGCGATTCAGGACGCGCTCGATCGCCTGTCGGAACGGGGCGTCGGCGAGGTCGTGGCGGTGCCGCTGTTCATCTCGTCGCACAGCAGCGTCATGCGGGCCACGGAGTACCTGTTGGGGAGCCGCGACGAGGCGCCGCCGCAACTGGAAGCCTTCGCTCGCATGGGCGCCCGCCGTGCCGCTGACGATTCGGACTTCGACTGGACCACGCCGATAGAAGCCGCGGTGCCGATCTCGGTGACGACGGCGCTGGACGGCCACGCGCTGGTCGCCGAGATCCTGCTTTCCCGTGCGCTGGACGTCAGCGAGCGGCCGGAAGAGGAAGTCGTCGTGGTGGTCGCGCATGGCCCGACCTCGGACGAGGACAACTACCTCTGGCTGGAGAACATGGACATCCTCGTCGAGCGCATGCGCCCGCGCACGCGCTTCAGCCGCATCGAATGCCTTACGGTGCGTGACGATGCATCGGATCCGGTTCGGGAGCGGGCGACCGCGGAGCTGCGCGCCGTTGTGGACCGCGTGTTGCAGGAAGGGAAGTCCGCATTGATCGTGCCGCTGCTTCTGTCCTACGGCGGCATCGAGGTCGGTATCCGGAGGCGGCTCGAGGGGTTGCCGTACCGGATGGCCGACCAGGCGCTGCTGCCGGACGAACGCCTGTCCGAGTGGGTGCGGATACAGGCGACGGTGCAATAGGGAAGCGTCCGTCCGAAGGGAAGCGCCCGCCGGGCGTGGCAGCACCCGACGGGCAGGGTCGAGCGCCTGGTCCCGCGGGACCGGCCACACAGAGCACGCATGACAACGCTCGTCCGTCTCCAGTGTAGCAGCCGCGCCGGGTAGCAGGGCGCGAGGTGACGGTGTCGCGCCGGGTCGTGACCAACCGGCGTATGATGCCGGTCGTGCATACCCGCAACGAAACATCGGACAAGAGCGTTCCGGCGGCCCCGAATCGAAGGGCGCACGCAGTCGGAAGGGTCCGGGTCAGGCGAGCACAGCTCGTCGCGCTAGCCGCGGCCCTGCTCATGCCGCTCGTCTCCGCCGCGCAGATTCCCGGGCACGACCACCGCAACACCGAGATCCGCCATACGGACCGGCACTACGCGATGCGGTCCTATACACGGGCCGAGTGGGAGGAGCGGGCGGCATTTCTCCGCAAGCAGATTCTCTTCTCCGCCGGTCTGTGGCCGCTGCCCGAGAAATCGCCGCTGAATCCGCGATCGCGGGAGCCGGTGGTCCACGACGACTACTCGGTCTCGGCCGTCCTGCTGGAGACCTATCCGGGGTTCTTCCTCGGCGGCAACCTGTACCGGCCGGTCGGCAAGCCGGGACCGTTCCCGGCCGTCGTCTCGCCACACGGCCACTGGCGCTACGGCCGCTTCGAGAACTCGGACATCAACTCGGTGCCGGCGCGGGCCATCAGCCTCGCGCGCCAGGGCTACGTGGTGTTCGTCCACGACATGGTCGGCTGGAACGACACGCGCCAGGTGCCGCACGGCTTCGCGGCCCCGCGGGAGCATCTGTGGCTGATCGGCACGCTCGGCCTGCAGTTGTGGAACAGCATCCGCGTCGTCGACTACCTGGCCTCGCTTCCCGACGTGGACGCTGCCCGCATCGGCGTTACCGGCGCCTCCGGCGGAGCCACGCAGGGCTTCCTGCTCGCCGCCGTGGACGAGCGTATCGGCTATTCCGCCCCGGTGAACATGGTGTCGTTCCTCATGCAGGGGGGATCGCCCTGCGAGAACGCGCCGCTGCTGCGGATCGACACCCACAACGTCGAGCTCGCCGCGGCGTTCGCTCCAAAGCCGCAACTGCTGGTCTCGGCGACGGGGGACTGGACCGTCAACACGCCGGCCGAGGAGTTCCCGGCGGTGCAGAACATCTACCGCCTGCTCGAGGCCGGGTCGAACGTCGAATGGCGCCAGTTCGATTCGCCGCACAACTACCACCGCAACAGCCGCGAGGCGGTCTACGGGTTTTTCGGAAGGCACATACTCGGCGATGCGGATGCTTCGCGGTTCGTCGAGCGCGCCTACAGCCCCGAGCAGCTCAGCTCACTGCTGTACCTATGGGGTCGGCCTCTGCCGGAAGGCGCCATCGACCGGGCGGGGCTCGTGCGGCAGCGGATCGCCGCCGCCGAGGCCGACACCGCGGCGTTGGCGGTCCGCGACGCCGCCACGCTGCAGCGGGCCCGGGCCGGCTTCCGCGAGCGGCTGGGGCTGTCGATTCACGCCGGGGCGCCCGTGCCGGATCGAGTGGTGATGGAACGCCGGCCGGACGGGACGTTGCTGCTCGGCCGCCAGGGAGCCGGCGACCGGATTCCGGGGAAGCTCCTCAATGGGGACCCGGACGCGGAAGAAGATACAGGGTCAGGTACGGAACCTGGTACGGGTCCGGGGACAAGGGCTGGCAGCGACGTGGGCGTTCCGACCCTGCTCGTGCATCCGCAGGGAGCGGCAGCGGCGGAGCGATCCGCACTTGGCCGGGCCCTGGCTGCGCGCGGCGCGCCGTTGCTACTGATCGACGCGTTCCAGACGGGCGCCGCCGCGGCCCGACGCGACGTCGCGGGAGCAGGCCGCAACGCCGAGACGTATTACCATGTCTTCAACCGCAGCGACGACGCCAACCGTGTGCAGGACGTCCTTACGGCCATCGCCTTCCTGCGCCGGCACACGGGCGCCGAAACGATCAACGTGGTCGGTGCGGGCCGGGCCGGTCTGTGGGTGCTCCTCGCGGCCGCGCTCGACCCGGGCGAGCTGACCGTGGCGGCCGACCTCGACCGTTTCGACGCGTCGGACGACGCCGCCTACGTGAACGGGCTGTTCATTCCCGGCCTGCGCCGGGCCGGCGACGTACGCGCGGCGGCCCCGCTGCTGTCGAGCGGCCGGCTGCTGCTGCACAACACCCATTCCGGCTTTCCCCTGTCGTGGTTCGAGACGTCCTTCGAAGCCGCCGGGCGGCCGGGGAACTTGCGTATCGACGCGGAGCGGACTGCGGCCGATTTCCTCGTGGCCTGGCTGGAGTCCTGAGCAGTGGCCGCCCGGGGTCCCGGAGTAGTGACTGCTGCTCGCCCGGGGTCTTCGCACACGGGTCTGCCGCGCCGACTGCGAGATCGAGGAG
This sequence comes from Vicinamibacterales bacterium, assembly GCA_964291605.2. Lineage (GTDB taxonomy): Bacteria > Acidobacteriota > Vicinamibacteria > Vicinamibacterales > UBA8438 > WTFV01. The sequence continues at coordinate 1,688,009 of OZ219745.1, forward strand.
TAGTATTGAATTGCTCAGAGGCGCACGAGGACGAGAGAATGCGCCGGGAGGAACGGAAATGACTCATCGAGGTCAGGCGGCGGCGATTGCACTCATCGCGGGCGTGGCGCTGATGCCGATGTTCGCGGGGGCCCAGACGGCGGACGCCGCCGGTCCCCGCACGCCGTGGGGCCATCCTGATCTGCAGGGCACCTGGGACTATCGCACGCTCACGCCGCTCGAGCGTCCCGTGGAGTTGGGGGACAAGGCGTTCCTGACGGAGGAGGAGGCCGCCACCCTGGAGCAGGAGACCCTCGCGCGCAACGAGTTCCTGTTGAACCGCGCCTCCCAGACCACGTCGGCCAGCGACCAGGTCGACCGGCGGGCGGACGGCACGCCCGGCTTCTACAACAACTTCTGGCTGGATCGGGGCACGACGGCCATCGCGACCCGCCGCACCTCGCTGGTCGTGGATCCCGCCAACGGACGGCTGCCGGCCCTGACCGAGCCGGCGCGGCGCCGGGCCAACTCGCCCGAGGCGTCGCGCATCGAGGGCGTGCGCCGCGGGCGGCTGCCCGCCGCCAGCTACGAGGATCTGGACGCGGGGGACCGCTGCATCCAGCACGCCAAGGCCGGCCCGCCGCTGAGCACCGGCGGCTACAACAACAACATGATGCTGTTCCAGACGCCGGACTACGTGGTGATCCTGGCCGAGCAGAACTACGACGCGCGCATCATCCCCCTCGACGGGCGGCCCCACGTGTCGCCGCGGTTGCGGCAGTGGATGGGCGACTCGCGCGGCTATTGGGAGGGCGACACGCTCGTCGTCGAGACCGTCAACTTCAACGGCAAGCACGACCAGATCGGGCGCCCGCTGCTGAGCACGGGCGAGAACCTGTCGCTGGTAGAGCGGTTCACGCTGATGGACGGCGAGAACCTGATGTACGAGTACACCGTCAGGGATCCCAGCATCTGGACGCGCTCGTGGACCGCCCAGCACCCGATGAAGCGGAACCCGGACCTGATGTTCGAGTTCGCCTGCCACGAGGGCAACTACGGGATGCACGGCATCATGGCCGGCTCGCGCGTGCAGGAGGCGGAGGCCGCCGCGGCGCGGTAGTTCGCGCATGAACGCCGAGACCATCACGATCCTGCTCGGTTTCCTGGCCCTCGCCGGCGGGCAGATCGCGACGCTGCTGACGCTGATTATCCGAACGGACCGCCAGCGCAAGGAGCTGAACGACCGGATCGACGCCGTCAACAGGCGGATCGACGAGGCCAACAAGAACGTGAACAAGCGCTTCGACGACGTGAACAAGCGCTTCGACGACGTGAACAAGCGCTTCGACGACGTGAACAAGCGCTTCGACGAGACGATTCGAGAGATTGCGGAGCAGCGCGAGCGCATGGCAAAGCTCGAAGGTTCCCTCGAAGGCTTCCTCGCCGGGCGCCGCGACCGCGACGCGGCTTGAGCTGGGAGCGCCGATCGCGGGCGCAACACGAGGGTAACGTGGCCCGTGGCCTCGATTACCCGTTCTGGGCCGATCAGCTGTTCGGCGTCGCTATCGATTGGAGGCCGCGCAGGTAACCACCTTCACTCCAATGCGAGAGCGATCAGCCCGGTGTCGTTCGCCGCACCGTACGCCAGGACGATGAACTGCCGGCCGTCCCGCAGGTAGGTCATCGGCGTGCCGGTAGGGGCCACGTCGAGCTCCAGGGCGCGCAGCGTCTCGCCGGTCGCCTTGTCGAAGGCGAGCAGGTACGGCGTGGTCGACAGCGCGCGCGGATTCGCCGGCCGGTCGGCGTCACGGCTTATGAAGCCGAGGTCCGGGCTGTCGCGGCGCCCCCGGAAGCCCAGGAACAGCAGCGTCTTCGTGAGCAGCGGTCCGGTGTAGGAGCCGCCCCCGAGAGGACCCGGATCGGGAATGCCGAGATCGATCACGTCCCGGCGTGGGCCGTCGCCGAGGGGGACCACCCAGGTCTGGGCGCCGGTATTCAGGTCGAAGGCGCTGAGTCGGACGTAGGGAGGTTTCCACAGCGGCAGGCCCTGCGGGCCGCGCAGGCCGCCGGAGCGGGACCTGCGGTAGCGGAAGTCCGACGTGCCCGGGTCCGGGGGCGCGAGCAGCACGACGCTGGGCTGCGTGCGGGACGGGACATACAGCCAGCCGGTCTCCGGGTCGACCGCCGCGCCGTGCCAGTTGGCCCCGCCGATGGCGCCGGGCATGAGGATCGTGCCGCGCTTGCCGTCGTCGCCCGCCGCGGTGATCGGCTCGAAGAGCGGCCCGTAGGTGAACTCCTCCAGGATCTCCATCGCCTCGGCCCGCAACTCCGGCGTGAAGTCGATCAGGCTGTCGACCGTCACGCCCTGGCGGTCGAACGGCGGCGGCTTCGTCGGGTGGGGTTGCGTCGGCGACGTGCGCTCGCCCGGCACCGTCGACTGCGGTACCGGCCGCTCCTCGATCGGCCAGACCGGCTCGCCCGTGACCCGGTCGAAGACGTAGGTGTACGCCTGCTTCGTCACCACCGCCACCGCCTTGATGGGCCGCCCGTCGACCTCGATGTCCACGAGCGCGGGCGCCGCCGTCGCGTCGTAGTCCCAGAGCCCGTGGTGGACGAACTGGAAGTGCCAGACGCGCTCGCCGGTCGCGGCGTCCAGGCAGACGATGCTCTCGGCGAAGAGGTTGTCGCCGAGGCGGTGGCCGCCGTAGTAGTCGTTGGTCGGGGTGCCGATCGGCAGATAGACGTAGCCGAGCTCCGGGTCGGCGGTCAACATGCCCCACGCATTGGTGGAGCCCGAGTACTCCCACGAGCCGTTCTCCCACGTCTCGTTGCCGAACTCGCCCGGCTGGGGGATGGTGTGGAACTCCCACAGTTCCTCCCCGGTGCGGACGTCGAAGCCGCGCACGTCGCCCGGCGCGTCGAGCTGGAACCGGGGGCCGTCGAACACCACCGACCCGATCACGACCACGTCGCCGACCACGATCGGCACCGACATCAACTGGTAATCCCGCCGCGGTATCGGCCGGCGCAGCCCCTGGGTAGCGTCGATTGCGCCGTCGGCGCCGAAGTCGGCGATGGGTCGCCCGGTACGCGCGTCGAGCGCCCAGAGGTAGGCGTTGCCGGTGGGCAGGAAGATGCGCGCGTCCCGTCCGTCCGACCAGTAGGCCACGCCGCGCGAGTTGAAACCGGTGTTCGCCGGGCGCTCGCCTTCCCAGCTTCCCGGGTCGAACGTCCAGAGGTTCTCGCCGGTGGCGGCGTCGATCGCCGCCGCCTGCGACAGCGACGTCTTGATGTACAGGACGCCGTCGACGAGCACCGGCGTCGACTTGAAGGCGTCCGGTATCGCCGGCAGCGTCCTGCGGTTGGCGGTGACGATCGGGTTGTCGGGCGACTCCCACCGCCAGGCGACTCGCAGACGCGAGACGTTGTCGCTGTCGATCTGGTCGAGCGGCGAGTACTTCGTGCTCCCGTGGTCGCCGCCGTAGGCCGGCCACTGCCCGCCCGGCGCGCCCTGCTGGGCGGCGGCAGGAGAGAACGAGACCAGGATGACGGCCATGGCGACGGCGACAATCTGGAACGACATGCCCTGCCTCCCTCCGGTGTGGTGACGTGCTGCCGGCCGTGCGCGCACCGAACGCGATATTCTGGAGAATAGACGACACGCTCCTTCAGCGGGAGAGACAATGGCCATCGACAGCGTGGCGAAGCTCCGTGCGGTCTACCGTCCTCCCCGCGCCCGGTCCGGGCTCAAGGTGCTGGACCATCTCGACGTTCACTGCCGCAACTTCCTCGCCCTGTCGCCGCTCTGCGTGATCAGCTCGTCGCGGGCGGACGGGCGGGCCGACGCGTCGCCGCGAGGAGACCTGCCCGGATCGCTGGCCCACGTCCTGGACGACAAGACGCTGCTGCTCCCCGATCGGCCGGGAAACCGCCAACTGGACACGTTGACGAACCTGGTGGAGCGTCCCTACGTGGGGCTGGTGTTCTTCGTGCCGGGCTGGAACGAGACGCTGCGGATCAACGGCCGCGTGGAGATCGTCGATGAGCCGGAGTTCCTGACGCCGCTGGCGGTCCGGGGAAAACTGCCGATCCTGGTCCTCAAGGTGGCCGTGGAACAGGCCTATCTCCATTGCGCCAAGGCGCTCATCCGGGCCCGCATCTGGGAACCGGAGGCGCGGGTCGAACGCTCCCGGTTCCCGACCTACGGACAGGTGCTGGCCGATCAGATCGCGGGCGCCGACGCCGCCGAAATCGACGCCGACTCGGCGCAGAGCGCCAGGACCGATCTCTATTGACCCCGACGGCGCCAGGCCGGACTGAGAGTCTGTACCGCAGAGAATGGTGTCGGCGCAGACGACGCCATCCTGAAACTCACGGATGCGGCTCGATGCGCAGGAGCGCCCCGTCGTCCTCGTCCGTCAGCAGATAGACGAATCCGTCGGGCCCTTCGCGCACTTCCCGGATGCGTTGCCTGAGCTCCGTCAACATCGACTCGCGCCGCAGCTCCTCCGCGTTGTCGTTGAACACGATGCGCTGCACGTGGCCCGTGCCCGAAATGCCGCCCTCGCGCAGGGATCCTACGAGCACGTTGCCTCGCCACGCAGGAAACTGGTCGCCGGTGTAGACGGCCATGCCGGAGACCGCGATGGCGGGCAGCCACACCACGAGTGGTGATTCCATCCCCTCGCGCGTCGGATGTTCGGAAACGCGCGAGCCAGGATAGTTGCGTCCGAAGCTGACGACTGGCCAACCGTAGTTGCGACCCGGCAGGATGATGTTGATCTCGTCGCCGCCGTTGGGACCGTTCTCGTTGTTCCAGAGCACCCCGGTTTCAGGGTGGACGATGAGGCCCAGCGAATTGCGATGCCCCAAGGCGTAGATTTCCGGCCGATAGCCCGGCTGTTCCACGAACGGGTTGTCGGCCGGTACGGAGCCATCGTCGTTGAGGCGCAGCATCTTGCCGCGCAGGCTCGCGGGGTCCTGCGCGACGTTCCCCACATTGCCGCCGGTGGACATGAAGACCTTGCCGTCATGGCCGAAGGCGACGCGCCCGTTGAGACCCGAGTTGCCCTCGTGCGCGTCGGTGACGACAAGGTCCTCGACGTCGACGAGTGCGCCAACCTCGAGCCGGCCCCGCGCGAGCGCCGGGGAACCCCTGCCGTTGCCGGCGCGCTTGGTATAGGTGAGGTATACGAGGCCGTTGTCGGTGAATTGGGGATGGAGGGCCACGTCCAGGAGCCCGCCGTTGCCGTCGGTTCTGACCTGTGGCACCCCGGAGATGGGTTGCGGATCGAGCACGCCGTCGCGCACGATGCGAAGACGACCAGGCCGCTCGGTGACCAGCATGTCGCCGTCGGGGAGGAACGCGATGGCCCAGGGATGCGACAGCCCCCTGGCCACGACGCTGACGCGGATCTTGTGCTGCTCGGCGGTATCGAAAACCCATGGCCCGTCACCCAACGGCGGCACCGGGACGCCGATGGGCCGTTCCTCCTGCGCGTGGCTGGGCGCGAGCATGCAGAGCAACAGCGGCGCCGCCAAGAGAACGGAATGTTGGATCCTCATGCGAACCTCCCGCGGGATTGGAACCCGGATCGATAAGCGCTGCCGCTGAACGCCGACCAAGCGCCGGCGACGCTCGCGTGAAGAACGACCTGCGCGGCCCGCGCGCGCGACCCGGCCATGCGGGGGCTCGCACGGCCGGGTCCGGTCATCTCCCGCGCGGATCGCCGAGGCTCAGGGCGCCGGCTCTATCCGCAGCAGCGCGCCGTCTTCGACGTGGTCCGTCAGTACGTAGAGCAGCCCGTCGGGGCCCTGGCGCACCTCCCGGATGCGCTGCCGCAGCTCGGTCAGCATCAACTCGCGCCGCAGCTCCTCCATGTGTTCGTTGAAGACGATGCGCTGCAGGTGGCCAGTCCCCGGGATGCCGCCCATCTGCAGGGATCCGACGAACAGATTGCCTTTCCACGCCGGGAACCGGTCCCCGGTGTAGACGTCCATGCCGGCCGCCGCGATGGCGGGCAGCCAGACCACGAGCGGCGACTCGTAGCCGTCGCGCGTTGGATGCGAGGAAACCCGCGCGCCGGGATAGAGGCGCCCGAAGCTCATCAGCGGCCAGCCGTAGTTGCGCCCCGGCAGCAGCTCGTTGAGCTCGTCCCCGCCGTTGGGGCCGTTCTCGTGCTGCCAGATGTTCCCGGTCTCGGGATGCAGGATGAGGCCGAGCGTGTTGCGATGGCCTATGGTGAAGAGCTCCGGCCGGTGGCCCGGCTCGTCCACGAACGGGTTGTCGTCCGGCACCGACCCGTCGTCGTTGAGGCGCAGGACCTTGCCGCGCAGGCTCATCGGGTCCTGCGGCGCTTCCAGGAGATCGCCTGCCAGGGACCGGATCCGTCCGCCGGTGGACATGTAGACCTTGCCGTCGCGGCCGAAGGCGACGCGTCCGTTGAGCCCCGAGTTGGTGTCGAAGGGCTCGGTCACCAGCAGGTCCTCGACATCGTGGAGCGTGTGTCCCTCCAGGCGCCCCCGCGCGAGGGCCGGCGAGCCGCGGCCGTCGTCGTGCCGTTTCGTGTAGGTGAGATAGACCAGCCCGTTGTCGGCGAACTCGGGATGGAGCGCCACGTCCATCAGGCCGCCGTTGCCGTCGCTCCGCACCGCCGGCACCCCGACGATCGGATACGGGTCGAGCTTGTCGTCGCGCACCAGGCGCAACCAGCCGTCGCGCTCGACTATCAGCATCCCGCCGTCCGGCAGGAACGCGATGCTCCAGGGATGCGACAGCCCCTTGGCCACGACGCTGACGCGGATCTTGTGCTGCTCGGCGGTGTCGATCACCCAGGGGCCGTCGCCCAGGGGCGCCACCGGCACGCCGATGGGCTCTTCCTCCTGCGCGTAGCCGACGGTGAGCAGGCAGAGCAGCAGGGGTGCCGCCAGGAGTACCGAAAGTCTGAACTTCATGCCAACCTCCCGCATGAGCCGAATCCGGCTCGATAGTCTTCTTCGCCTGTACGCCGCGACATCCCCCTGAATCGCGGCCGTTCCTTTCGCCCCCGGGTCACGATGGACCGCGGGGACACCGCAAGCGGGCGTCTCTCGTCTACTCCCGCGGAAGGAGCGGCTCCACTCCCTCCGGCAGTTGCTGGTCGAAGGCGGCCAGCACGGCGGCGTCCGCCGCGTGGGCGCCCATCAGGCCCACGATGTCCACCAGATCCTGCACGCCGAACGCCTGCTCGGCGCGCGCGTAGGTCTCGGCGCTGACGTTGTGGTCGCCGAACAACTCACGGCCGAACGCAATCAGGATGGCGTCCTTCTCCCCGACGCCGTCCAGCGGCCGGCCGTGCCGGACGATGTCGATCAGCTCCGGCTCGACGCCCGCTTCCAACGCCTGCGGCTCGTTCATCGTCCAGTCGTATTGCGAGTCGTGCGTGCGCGCCGTCACCAGGATGGCGAGCTGCATCAGCCGGCGTCCGACCCGGTCCTCCAGGGTTGCCCGTCCGGCCCCGTAGCTGCGGATGACCCCCGGCCCGATCCCCGACGGCGACAGCATGCGGCCATAGAGCTCCGCCACCGACGTGCGGCTCGCCGGGCTCCGCAGCGGCAGGCGGCTGCGCGAATCCGGGTGGATGTCGTCCGGATGGGTGAAGGGCAGGGGCAGCGACTGGCGCCAGCCGGCCGGCATGCGCTGGTTGAACCCCGTGAGCGTGGCCGCGGTGCTCGCGTAGCGGCCCATCACGTCGATGACGTCGACGAGGTTGGTCTTGCCCAGCAGGGCCAGGGCCCGCGCGTAGGTGTCGGCGCTCAAAGCCCGCGTGCCGAACAGCTCCCGGCCCACCTCGATGATGATCGCCTCGCGGTCGCTCATGCCGGTGATCGGCTTGCGATGCCGCACGATGTCGATGATCTCTTCATCGAGGCTGACCGCAATCGCCTCGAGCTCGTGCAGCGCCCACTCGTACGGCTGATCGTACTCGCGCGCCGTAGTCAGAATGGTCAGCTCGGTCAGTTGCCGACCCATCGGCGCCTCGAACCGCAGGCTCGCGCCCGATCCATGCAGCCGCAGGGCGGCGGCCCCGGTGGGGGCGCCGGCCGGGCTCGCCACCGCCGCGTCGTACGCCTCGCGGCGGACCGGGTCGAGCTCTTCCCGTTCGATCGGCGGCAGACGGCTGAGCGACTCCGGATTGATGTCGTCGGGAAGCTGTCCGGCGTGCGCGGCCGGAAACCCGATCGGCAGAGAACCGACCGCGAGCACGACCGCCGCTTGCATCCATCGCCTCATGCCCGCCTCCTCAAGTCTCTAGAACGGTGGTTGACGGCAAAGAGGGTCATCATAACGCCCCTCGCAGTCCGCGGTGGCACCCCTACAGCACCGAGCGCGGCGAGGCGCCCGCGAGGCGAGGCGCGACGAGGGAGCAGACGGCGCCCGTTACGGCTCGACGACCGCGATACCTTCGATCTCCAGCAGCGCGCCGTTCGCGAACAGCGATTGGATGCCGAGCAAGGTCGCCGCCGGTACCGCCTCGTCCGGGAAGCCGTGCGCCTTGCGCGCCGCGTCCACCACCGCGAAGTCGCCCCGGGTGTACTCCGGCATGTAGATCACGGTCTTCAGCAGATCCTCCGGACCCGCGCCGGCCGCTTCCAGGCGCCGCCGCAGGTTGGCGTAGACCTGGTCGGCCTGGCTCTCGAGCGAATCCCCCGGCTGCCCCACCTGGCCCGATACGTGGACGACCTTCGGGCCCGTGCCGCGCGCCGTCACCACCTGGGTGAAGCCGATGGCCGGATCGATGAATTCCCGCTCGACGGCGTTGCCGTCGACGCCGACCACGGCGATGCCGTCGATCTCCACCAGGTACTGATCGGCGGCCAGCCCCGGGATGCCCAGCAGCGTGCTCGCCGGCATGTCGTCGAGGGCCAGCGCTGCTTCGCGTCCCGCCCGGTACGCGGCGAGGTCCGTCGCCGGATCGAAGTCGACGATGTAGGTGGTGGCCTTGATCAGGTCCGCGAGGGATGCGCCCGCCGCGTCGAGCCGCTGGGCGACGCGCTCCCACACCGCCGCGGTCTGCTCGGCGACGCCGTCGCCGGCCCCGACCTGTCCGGCCACGTAGACGGTCTTCACCCCGTGCGCCGTCACCGCCACCGCGCCGCTGAAGCCGTTCGACGGCGCGAAGCGCTCGATCCGCAGATCGACCCCCGGCTCGGCCACCACCGCGATCGCCTCGATCTCCACGCGTAGCGATTCGGCGAACAGGGCCCGCACGCCGACCATCGTGCTTGCCGGCCACTGGTCCTCCTCGGGGAAGGTCGCCAGCCGCGCCGCGGCGATGGTCGGATACTGCGCCGGCTCGAAGTCCTTCACGAAGATCCGGATCTTGACGACGTCGGCCGGCGTCGCACCGGCCTGCTCCAGACGCCGCACCACCCCCGCGAACGCCGATTCCACGTGCTCCCGCAGCGTATCGCCCCGACCCACCTGGCCGGAGACGAAGATGGTCTTCACACCGTCGTTGGACGTTGTGACGACCTGCGTGAAGCCCCCGGCGGGGTCGATGTACTCGACCTGCGCGGTGGCGACGAGCGGTATTGCGAATGCGAGCAGGCCGAGGGCGGCGAGCGGAAGTCTACGCACCATGGTTTCCTTTCTCCATGAGCCGCGGGCGTGGGTCGTACGTTTCCCGGGGCCCCGCAGGATGATACCGCGCCGGTCCGGTACAGGACGCGCGTGACGCTCGCCGGGTCAGAGGCGATAATGGCGCGTTGCGAACAGGGTGATTAGGTGAGGTAGCGATGAACCGTTCACGAAGCGGATGCGCCCGACGGGCGTCGGTGGCGGCGATGGTGTTGGCGGCGGCGATGGTTTCGCTGCCGGCCCCGGCGGTGGCGGCCGCTGGGCAGCCGCCCGCGGTTGATGCCTCGCACGCTGGCGCCGGACGTGCGTCACCGGAGGAGGATGCCGTGGCGGACGTGCTCGCGCTGGAGCGGCGAATCGAAGAGGCGGTTCTCCACGCCGACGTCGCGTTCCTCGACGGCGTTCTTGCCGAGGACTTCACTTACACGCACGGTGACGGCTGGACCACGGGCGGAGAGATACTCGGCGTCGACGCGCGAGAGGAGTGGCTGGCCTCGCTGGCCGGTCGCTATTCCATGCGCGAGGTGGATTCGCAGCAGGTGGAGATCCATGGCGACGTGGCGATTACGATGGGGCGGCTTCGGGCCCGCAGCGGGGGCCCGGCCGCGAGCCAGCGCGGTTTCAGCTTCTGGTACGTCCGCGTCTATGCCCAGCGGGACGGGGAGTGGTGGTACCTCTCGCACCGCACGGTGCACGGTCCCGTGTACGAGGACTGATCCGACGTCGTTCGAATGCTGCGGGCTCTCGCAACGGGCGTCCCGGTACGGCGCGAACGTCGCCGACTCTCCGATGACCGAGGTCGACGTCCAGTATTGGCCGGCGGCGTGACCCATCCGACCTCGACCGCCCAGTGGTCGCTCGCCATCCACCGCGTCACCCCGACGTCGGTGGAGGTCTGGGTCGGCACGCTGTTTCCGGCCCTGAAGATGCCCGAGCGGGCACGGGTCCGGCTCTTCGATGGGCACATCGAGCTGCGACAGCGGATCATCCGCCGCGCGGACTGGCGGCGTCCGTTCAGCGGGATGCGCCGGCGCTTCTGCCTCGTCGCGACCTTCCGCGGACTGACGCCCGGACGGGACTACCGCATCGAGTTCGAGCGACGCGTGGAGGCGAACCCGGCGATCGGGGTCGCTCGACACTGGCAGCGGCTCCGCCGCGGGGCGTTCCGAACGCTTCCGTCCCGGTTGCCGCCGGTCGACAAGGGCACTTTCACCATCGGACTGGGAAGCTGCTTCTACAACCATCGGGACGGCGGCTCGGCGGCGGCGGCCTACAAGGCGCTGTATGAACGGGGCCAGCCGGGCGAGCGGCCCGACGTGACGGTGTTGACCGGGGATCAGGTCTACCTGGACATCGGCTTCGATTCGTTGTCGCTGATCCCGCGGGAGATCCGCGAGCGCATCGCGGACGACTACGCGCTCCACTGGCAGGCGCTCGGCAGCGTTTTGAGCCGCGGCGGCACGTGGATGCTCCCCGACGACCATGAGTACTGGAACGACTACCCGTTCGTCGATTCCCTGCTGCCGAACCTGCTGGCCCTGAGAATGCGGGGGGTCCGCACGATCTGGAAGCGGGCGGCCCGAGACGGGGTCAAGCATATCCAGTGCTCGCCGGTGGTCGAGTCGTTCATGCTGGGCGCCGACCTCACCGTCTGCCTGGCCGACCTGCGTTCGCACCGTTCGGGTGACCGGTTCCTGCCGGAGCCCGCCTTTCGGAGGCTGCTGGCCTGGGCGCGCGGCCGCTCCTGCCCCGGAGTGCTGGCCATCCCGCAACCGCTGCTCGTGACGAGGAACAACGCCGAGCGGAACCTGCGCAGCTTCCGGCGGCAGTACGTGCAACTGCTCGCCGCGCTGGCGGACGCTCCCCACGACGTGGTGGTGCTCAGCGGCGACGTGCACTTCGGCCGCATCGCCAGCGTTCCCATCGGCACCCGCGGCGCACGATTGATCGAGATCGTCTCGTCGCCGCTGTCGAACCTGACCCTGCTGAGCGGCGTCGCGACGAACGTGGCCGTGGCGCAACCCGCGGAGTTCCCGTCCGCCGACGCCGCCGCGGACCTGGGTTGGCGGTCCCGGCCGGTGGACTACTTCACGGCAGGACGCGCCCGCGGCCGGTTCTTCGTCCGGTCCGCGCCCGGGCACATCCTGTCGGCCTATCCCAGGCGGCGGACCCGGGAGCACTTCATGACGGTCGGCTTCTCGCGCCATCCGGACGGCGGCGTCGCGCTGACGGCCCAGGCGTGGCTGGTCCGCCGGCGAACGGGTCGCGCCCACCTGCCGGCCAGGAGCTTCGACGAGCCGTACCGGATCGTTCTGAGATAATCGGTGCGCGATACTCGGGTTGAGAAGATATGGCGGAGGCGACCATCGAAGCGCAGCAGATAGTCGGGGACCGCGACCGTGACTCGCCGCACAGCGATGTCTACGTAGAGTTCGAAGGAGTCAGCAAGAGCTTCGACGGCCGGACGCGGGTGGTGCGCGACCTCGATCTGCGGATCCGCAGGGGCGAGTTCCTGACCCTCCTGGGGCCCTCCGGATCCGGCAAGACCACGTGCCTGATGATGCTCGCCGGCTTCGAGACGCCGACGGCGGGCGCCATCCGCATCGGTGGGCGCGCCATGCAGCAGGTTCCGGCCCGGCAGCGCGGCATCGGCATGGTGTTCCAGAACTACGCGCTGTTTCCGCACATGACGGTGGGCGAGAACCTCTCGTTCCCCCTGGAGGTGCGTGGCATCGACCCGCAGCGCCGGGGCGAACGGGTACGGCGCGCCCTGCGGCTCGTGCGCCTGGACGGGCTGGAGGGGCGCCGGCCTGGCCAACTCTCCGGCGGCCAGCAGCAGCGGGTGGCCATCGCCCGCGCCCTGGTGTTCGAGCCGGAGCTGGTGCTGATGGACGAGCCGCTCGGCGCGCTCGACCGGCGCCTGCGCGAGGAGCTGCAGTACGAGATCCGGCGCATCCACCGCGATCTGGGGGTCACCGTCCTGTACGTCACCCACGACCAGCAGGAAGCGATGGTGATGTCGGACCGCGTCGCCGTCTTCCGGGCGGGACGCATCGAGCAGATCGCCTCGCCGGAGGCGCTCTACGAAGAGCCGGAGCGCGCCTTCGTGGCCCGCTTCATCGGCGAGAACAACCGTCTGTCCGGCCGGATCACGAGCATCGACGACGACGAGATCTGCGTCGTGGACGTCGGGGGCGAGGTCGTGCGGGCGCTGCGGGTCGCCCCCTGCGGTCCCGGCGACCCCACCACGCTGTCCATCCGGCCCGAGCGGGTGGCCATCGCCCCGCGGGCGGGCCTGTACACGAACGAGTTCGATGCCGGCATCGAGGACATCACCTTCCTCGGCGACCACCTCCGTCTGCGCGTCTCCGTCTGCGGCCGGTCGGATTTCATCGTCAAGATCCCGAACATGGTCGGGCACGGGGCCGTGATCAAGGGCGATCGGATCCGTATCGGCTGGACGCCGACCGACTGCCGCGTGCTGGACGCCGACGACGAGGAGGGCGCGCCGTGACCGGCCGCGTCCGGCCCGCCGCGTGGCTCGCGGTCCTGCTTGCGGTCGCCTTGCTGGCCGTCGACTGCGCCCCGGCCGGCACGACGCTGACCGTGGTCTCCTGGGGCGGCTCCTACGGGCGGGCGGTGAGCCGGGCCTACCTGGAGCCGTTCGCGGCCGCCACCGGCATCGAGGTCCGGCTCGACGACTACAACGGCGGGCTGGCGCAGATCCGCGCGCAGGTCGAGACCGGCAACGTCCACTGGGACGTCGTCGACCTCGAGATGGCCGACGCGGTGGCCGGCTGCGACGAGGGCGTCCTGGAGCCGATCGACGCCGCGGTGCTCGCGCCGGCGCCGGACGGCACTCCCGCCACGGACGACTTCCTGCCCGACACGCTGGCGGAATGCGGCGTCGGCACGACGTTCTATTCCACAGTCTACGCCTACAATGCCGAGCGCCTGGACGGCGAGGCGCCGTCGACGATGGAGGACTTCTTCGATCTCGAGCGCTTCCCGGGCCGGCGCGGCATGCGCCGGGTGCCGTTCGTGAACCTGGAGTTCGCGCTGATCGCCGACGGCGTGCCGGTCGACGAAGTCTACGCCGCGCTCGATACGCCGGAGGGGCTGGACCGGGCCTTTCGCAAGCTCGACACCATCAAGGACCAGGTGGTGTGGTGGGAGGCGGGCGCGCAGCCGCCGCAGATGCTGGCCGACGGTGAGGTGCTGATGAGCACCGCTTTCAACGGCCGCATCTTCAATGCGCAAGTGCTCGAAGGGCAGCCGTTCGAGATCGTCTGGGACGGGCAGGTGCTCGACGTCGGCCCCATCGGCATCGTCGCCGGGACGCCGGACCTCGAACCGGCTCTGGAGCTGGTGAAGTTCGCCACCCGCGCGAGCTCGATGGCCGCCATCGGCCGCTACATCGCCTACAGCCCGGTGCGGCGCTCCGGCCTGCCGCTCATCGGCAGGCACGCGGACGCGGGCATCGACATGAACCCCCACATGCCGACCTACCCCCCGCACATGCACCGCACCCTGCAGAACGACTGGCTGTGGTGGAGCGACAACCTGGACGACATGAACGAGCGCTTCAGCGCATGGCTGGCTCGCTGAGGGGCCGCCTCCGAACCCGTCCGGTGTTCGCGCCAATAGGTCATAATGGTCGAGTCGCCGGATGGCCGGGAGTACTTTGCTGATTCTCGATACACACGCCATCGCCCGCACGCTGAGCGCTGCCGACCTGACGCCGGCGCAGGTCGATGCAATCACGGCCGGGATCGCTGCGGCTGCCGAGTACGACGCAGGCGGGATCGATCTCGGCAAGCTCGCGACCAAGGCGGACGTGACCGCAGTGGCCGCCGAGATCCGCACGGAGATGGCCGCGATGGAAACCCGGCTCACTTGGCGTCTGGTAGGTGCGATGGCCGCGGTCGGCGCGATCCTGCGCTTCATCGGCTGACGAAAGACGTAGACCATCGACGGCGCATCCTTGCTCCCAAAGGCCTTGCCTCACGTGCCTGCACGCGAGGGCCTTTTGGCAGTTCCGCGAGAGGTTCGATGAGGCTATGGACGAAGTCTGGGAGAACGCCATCAAGCCTGGAATCGAGGATGCCGGCTACGAACCCGTCCGCGTCGACCGGAAGGAGCACGTCAACAAGATCGATGACGAAATCGTCGCCGAACTACGGCGCGCCCGGTTTGTTGTCGCGGACTTCACTTGCGGGCAGGCCGGCGCGCGTGGCGGTGTGTACTACGAGGCGGGATTCGCGCATGGACGCGGTGGGCCTGTCATATTCTCGCGCCGTGAGGACGTGATCGAGAAACTGCATTGCGACACGCGCCAGTATTCTCACATCGTGTGGGAAGCTGAGAAGCTCAGCGAGTTCCGTGACCGTCTGAGAACGCGCATCGGCGCGGTGATCGGCGATGGCCCACGAAAGAAATGAACGAGCGCTTCCGCGCATGGCCGGCGCGTTGACCCGGCCGCGGCTGCGTGCCGCCGGGCTCGCGCTGCCGCTCGTCGCCTTCATCGGCGTGACCTTCGTCGTGCCGCTGGCGACGATGCTGCTGCGCAGCGTCTACGACCCGGTGGTGGCCGACGCGCTGCCCGACACCATCGCGCTGCTGCGCGAGTGGGACGGGGCGTCCGAGCCCGGGGAGGCAGTGTACGCCGCCGCGGCGCGCGAGCTGCTGCAGGCGCGCGAGGCGCGGACCATCGGCCGCGTCGCCAGCCGCGTCAACCGCATTCGCGGCGGCCTGCGCAGCGTCCTCGTCCGCACGGGGCGCCGGCTGCTGGAGGTTGAGGCCGGGCCGTGGCGGGCGGCGCTGATCGAAATCGATGCCGACTGGGGCGACCCGCTGACGTGGCACGCCATCCGCTCCGCCGGTGACCGCTTCACGACGCGCCACTACCTGAATGCGGTCGACCTCCAGCGCCTGCCCGACGGCTCCGTCGCCCGCCAGCCGCCGGAACGCCGCATCTACTTGGCGTTGTTCTGGCGGACGTTCGTGGTCAGCCTCGCGATCACCGCGCTGTGCCTGCTGCTCGGGTACCCGGTGGCGTATCTCATCGCGCACGCGCCGCCGCGTCGGGCCGGCCTGCTGCTGGCCCTCGTGCTGGTGCCGTTCTGGACATCGTTGCTGGTGCGGACCACCTCCTGGATCGTTCTGCTCCAGAGCCAGGGGGTGGTCAACGACCTGCTGGTCGCGCTCGGTCTGATCGGCGACGACGGCCGGCTGGCGATGATCTACAACATGACCGGCACGGTCGTGGCGATGACCCATGTGCTGCTGCCGTTCATGGTCCTGCCGCTCTACTCGGTGATGCGCACCATACCGCCGCAGCAGATGAGCGCGGCCGAATCGCTGGGAGCGAGCTTTCCGCTCGCTTTCCGACGCATCTACTGGCCGCAGTCGCTGGCCGGGGTGGGGGCGGGGTCGCTGCTGGTGTTCATCCTGGCCATCGGCTACTACATCACTCCCGCGCTGGTGGGCGGACAAAGCGGTCAGCTCATCTCCAACTTCATCGCCTACCACATGCAGACCTCGCTGAACTGGGGGCTGGCGGGCGCCCTCGGCGGGATCCTGCTGACCTGCGTGGTCGGGCTCTATCTGCTCTACGACCGGGTGGTGGGCGTCGAGCGCATGCGGCTGGGATGAGCCTGACGGATACCGCGGCCCGGTTCGGCATCGGGCGGCTCGCGCACCGGGTCGCCTGCGGGCTGATCTTCGCGTTCCTTGTGGCGCCCATCCTGGTGATCGTCCCGCTCAGCTTCAATGCCGAGCCGTACTTCACGTTCACCGAAGGGATGCTGCGCTTCGATCCGGAGGCGTACTCGCTACGCTGGTACCGGCAGGTCCTCAACGACGGGGCGTGGGCACGGGGGCTCGCGAACAGCCTGTTCATCGGGGTCGCCGCCACGGTGCTCGCGACCGCGCTCGGCACCCTCGCGGCGCTCGGGCTCGCCAGCCGCGCCATGCCGGCCCGGCACCTCGCGATGGGGCTGCTGATCTCGCCGATGGTCACGCCGCTGATCATCTCCGCGGCCGGGATGTTCTTCTTCTACTCGACCCTCGGGCTGTCCCAGACGCATCTGGGGCTCATCCTGGCCCACGCCGCGCTCGGCACGCCGTTCGTCGTCATCACGGTCACCGCCACGCTGTCCGCCTTCGACGCCAACCTGACGCGGGCCGCGGCCAGCCTCGGTGCGGGACCGCTGACCACCTTCCGCCGCGTGCAGCTCCCGCTGATCGCGCCGGGTGTCGTCTCCGGCGCCCTCTTCGCCTTTGCGACCTCGTTCGACGAGGTGGTCGTCGTGCTGTTCATGGCCGGTGAGAACCAGCGCACCATCCCGCGCCAGATGTGGGCCGGCATCCGCGAGCAGATCAGCCCCGCGATGCTGGCCGTGGCGACCTTCCTCATCGTGTTCGCGGTGCTGCTGTTGTGCACCGTCGAGTGGCTGCGCCGGCGCGCGGGGCGACCGGCGGGGGCGTGACCGACAGCCCAACCTGTAGACTGAGCCGATGGTGCGTAGCCGACCGTGCGGAGCCTCCAGGCCGAGCGTGGGAATCCCGCTGGCCCTGGTGCTGCTCTTCGTGCTGGCAGGCGCGGCGCCGATTCCAGAGGGTGCGCTCACCGTCATGACGTTCAACATCCGCACGTCGGGCGGCAACGACGGCGACAACGGCTGGGTCCACCGGCGTGCGCTGGTGGCGGAGACCATGGAGCGGTTCGCCCCGGACGTGGCGGGCCTGCAGGAGGCGCTCGACGAGCAGGTCGAGTACCTGGCGGACGCGCTGCCCGGCTACCGCTGGCTCGGCGCCGACCGGGGGCTCAACGGGGGCACCGGTCTCAGCGAGTACACGCCCATCTTTTACAGCCGCGACGTACTGATCCCGATCGAGTCCGGCACTTTCTGGCTGTCCGCTGCCGACGGGCCGACCGGGCGGGGCTGGCGCCGCAACGTCTCCCGCATCGTCACCTGGGCGCGCTTCCACCACCGCGGCAGCGGCCGGCGGCTCTACGTCTTCAACACCCACCTGACGCTGCGTCGCGGGCCGCGGCAGGTAGAATCCGCGCGGCGGATCGCCGAACGCGTCGCGACCCTTCCGGCAGGCAGCCCCGTCGTCGTGACCGGCGACTTCAACGCCATGGCCGAGATCAGCGAGACCTGGCTCGCCGCCACCGGCCGGGGACTGCGGGATGCGTGGCTGCTCGCCGGTGAGCGGATCGGCCCGCCCCGCACCTCCAGCGACTTCCGTCCGCCCGAGCTCGCCAACCCGGGCCGCATCGACTGGATTCTGGTGGGCGGTCCGGTCGACGTCCGTTCCGTGGAGACCGTCGTCGACCACGACGGCGGGCGCTATCCGTCCGATCACTACCCGGTCGTCGCGCGGCTTGACCTGTGGCCGTGAGCCGCCCTCTCTGTCACGCCGCGAGCGTAAGCAGGTAGAACAGCCCCGTCCCCCCCAGCAGCACCAGGCCGACCCAGGAGAGGACCCGCATCGCGCGCCCGGGCCGGTGCGCGGGCGGCACGTCGTCCGAGGCGACCGCGCGCAGGTTCAGGTAGCCGAGCACCGGGCTGGTGAGGAACGTCAGCGTGGTGGCGAAGTCGATCATCGTCGTCAGGTTGCCGATGAACAGGGACAGGACCACCAGGGTTACCAGCACCACCCCGGCCAGGCTCCACCAGTAGATGGGTCCGCCCGCGGCCGGGCGCCGGTCGAGCTGCCGCGCGCGCAGCACCAGCAGCGAGCGCTCGATGGCGCGCGGCCCGCCGTCCAGCACGGTGAGCGCCGTCGACAGCATCGTGGTGACCACCGCCACCAGCACCACCGGCCGCGTCCAGGCGCCGAGGGTGGCGCTGTACAGGTCGACGAGCTGCGTGGAGAACACCGGCCCCTGCGGTGCGAACGTTTCGCCCGAGCCGTACATCACCCCCGCCCCCAGGGTCAGAAAGGCGAAGGCCAGCACCCCCGTACCGGCGTAGCCGACGGCGAAGTCCTGCCGCGCCGTCTCCACCGAGCACGGCTCGCCCGCCGCGTCGTTCTTGGCCAGGGTCCACAGCGAGCTCCAGACCGCGCTGTCGACCCCGGAGGGCATCCAGCCGGCCAGGGCCAGCAGGAACACGAAGGGCACCGCCGTGCCGACCGCGTCGGCCGGCCACAAGGCCAGCGTCGACGGGTCCGCCCGCGGCAGGCTGACCGCCGCGGCCAGCAGCGTCGACAGCGCCAGCAGCGCCACGATCGCCTTGATCGACAGGTCGAGGCCCCGGAAGCGGCCCCACCACAGCAGCGCCGCCACTGGCGCCATCACCGCCGCGGCGAGCACCGGCAGCGGCCAGTCGAGGCCCAGCGTGAAGCCGACCAGATACGCCGTGAACATCACGACCGCGGGGGGGACCGAGACCATCGTCGATACCGTGATGGCCAGGTAGAGCCACAGCGCCCAGCGCCCGATGCGCGCGTAGCCCTCGATCAGGCTGCGGCCGGTGGCGGCGGCGTAGCGCGGCCCGTACTCGAAGAAGGGGTACTTCAGGACCAGGGCGATCAGGATGACGCCGGCCAGGGCGAAGCCGGCCGAGGCGCCCGCCCGGGTCGACTGCACCAGGTGCGAGACGCCGATGGCGGTGGCGGCCCACAGCAGCCCCGGACCGAAAGCGGCGCGCAGCCGGCGCACAGCCGCCGCGTCCACGAAGCGCGAGGAGACAGCCGAGCTCTCCAAGACGGTTCTACCGCGCTCAGGCGTCGTAGGAGACCCGCCGCAGCGATCGCTCGTACCAGCCGTTGCCGACCGGGTCGAACGTGTTCATCTCCATCAGTTCGCCGCCGAAGGCGTGGATGGTCAGGCACGGCCGGTCGGTCAGGTCGTTGGTCAGGGCGTGGTACTCGAAGGGGGGAATCAGGAAGTTCGCCTCGCCGGCGACGACCCGGTGCGACTCGACCGGGGCGAACTTGCAGCGGTGCGCCTCCTCCTTGATGGGGGCGTACTGGGTCACCTCCAGCTCGCCCTCCAGCACCCCCTCGACGCTCCACAGGTTCGGGTGGTCGTGGATCGGCGTCCCCTGGCCGGGCGCCCACGCCAGTACCAGGACGGTGTAGCGCCGCGCCGGATCGCGGTGCAGCAGGCGCCGAGCGTAGTGGTCGGGCAGCGTCTGGCGGAACCGTTCGTCCAGCCGCAGCCGCCCCGGCTGCAGGACGTTCTCGATCTCGCTCTGCACCTGCCGGGTGATCGTCTCCACGTCCCCGGCGCTGACGGCCGCATCGAGCCGCCGCACCAGCTCGTCCGCTCCGATCGCGCTCATCCGCGTTTCCTCCCGCACCCGCCGTGCCGCTCCCGGCAGCGATGCGCAGGGCGGCGTACGTTCCTCCGGTGCTGCAAGTCAGTCTACCCGACGCGGCGGCCCGGGTGGGGAGGAGCCGCCGCCCCGGCGGGTGACGGGCTCATTCTCCATTGGGGGCTCCCACCGCGGCGAGGCGGATACTCACGGCAGCTTCGCATCGAAGAACGTCAGCACGCGCCGCTCGTACTGCTTGGGGAGGACTTCCGAAACCCGATCGTGGCGCGCCCCGGAGACGATCCACAGATCGTAGAGGGCGGGTCCGGCCGCGGCGGCGATACGCCGGGCGTGATCGACCGGGATGAGCCCGTCGGCCTCGCCGTGGATGAGGAACAGCGAGTCCGGCGGCAGGCCCGCCACCACCTCCACCGGGTTCAGGATCCTCGCGTCCGCTCCGAACAGGGTCCGGGCGAAGAAGAGGATCGGGGAATTGAAGAAACCGGGCAGTCCGCTCGCCCGCGGCAGCTCCTCGTCCAGCAGGTCCTCCAGCCGGGCGAAGCTGCTGTCGGCGACGATGGTGCGCACGTCCGGCGAGACGGCGGCCGCCAGCAGGACGGTGGCGGCGCCCATCGAATGCGACCAGAAACCCATCCGCTCCGTTGCGAACCCGCGGTCCTTCAGGTAGGCGACGGCGCCGAGCACGTCGCGCTGCTCGGCCGTCCCCAGGGTGTAGCGCTCCCCGCCGGACTCGCCGTGCCCCCGCAGGTCGAACAGCAACGCGTTGTAGCCGTGCGCCACGAGGGCGGCGGCGTGGGGTACGTACTGGCCGTCGTCGCCCGTGCGGTTCGAGTTGCGGCCGTGGACGATCAGCACGACCCGGTCGCTCCCGGCGGCGGGCACGAACCACCCGCGCAACGGGATGCCGTCGCCGGTGCTGGGGAAGGTCACGTCCTCGTAGGCCAGGTCGAAGGCCGCCGGAGACGAGGCCAGGGCGCGCCGGTAGGGCTTCGTCAGCGTCTCGGCGACCACCAGCGACACGCCCGCGTAGGCGAGCGCGACGAGGATCGCAGATGTGCCGAGGAGGAGACCCCGCCGGCGCCGTGCGATCGACGGGTGGCGGCGCTCGGGCATCGCGTCAGCGTATACCGACTCCTAGGAGCCCGTGGCAAAAGCCCCGCTGCATTCGAGCGGCGATGCATCCCGCGTGGACTGCGTTGCTCCTCGGTCGAATATGCCCAATATGGTCCCTCGTCGCGCCTTGCCACGCGGGCGCTTCGCCGCTCTCGGTGCGACGCGGGGTTTCACCACGGACTCCTAGACGAGACGTCCGCACTTCTTCGCCCGCACGAAGGTGGACATGAAGCGCCCGGCCGCCCCTTGCGCCACCTGTTCCGCGTCCTCCCCGCGGCCCGCGAGGAGCGCGCGCATCTCCTCCAGGGTGTAGATCCGTGCCGGTTGGATCTCGATGGCGTCGAACCCAGCGTCGGCCAGGTAGCTGCGGAACTGCGTGTCTCCGAGGGCGCCCGCCAGGCAGCCGACCCACGTCTCCACGCGCTCGCGGATGCGGGGAGCCACGCTGCCGCGGACCACGATGTCCGACACGGCCAGGCGCCCGCCCGGCCGGAGGACGCGGAACGCCTCGGCGAGGACGCGCGGCTTGTCGGCCGAGAGGTTGAGCGCGCCGCTGCAGATGATCACGTCCACGCTGTTGTCCGGCAACGGGACGTTCTCGATCTCGCCCTTGAGGAACTCGACGTTCGTGATGCCGGTCCGCGCCTGTCCCTCGCGCGCCAGCGCCAGCACCTCGTCGGCAGTCTCGAGCCCGTAGACCTTGCCCGTCGGACCCACCTGGTGGGCGGAGAGCAGCGCGTCGATCCCGCCGCCCGAGCCCAGGTCCAGCACGACCTCGCCGGGCAGGAGGTCGGTCAGGGCCAACGGGTTCCCGCAACCACCCGCGGCCAGCAGCGTCGCCAGCGGCACATCTTCCATATCGTCGGCGATCCTTGCGGCGATGCGGCCGGCGCGGTTCGTTGGTCGCCGTCGTCCGGTGCGCCGGAGCCATGCATACACTTGTCAGTAGACATCCTCTTCGGGTGCCGGGGCGACGACAGACATCAACGACCATCTTCGCCCGGCGGGACGCCGCCGTCGCGGCGAGCCCGCCACCGGCACGGATTCCGCGCTATGCTCACGACGCATCCTCGACCGGCGGCCGGGCCTCTTTCCTGGAGCTTGGACATGTCTCGACACCCCCGCCTCCGCCTGACCGGCGTGCTGTTCGCGCTCGGCCTCTTCTCGTCCGCTGGCGCCCAGGCACAGCCCGTCGACGTCACGGCCGCCACCATCGAGGACATCAACCAGGCCCTCGACGCCGGCACGCTCACCGCGGAGCGGCTGGTCGAGCGCTACCTGGCCCGCATCGCCGCCTACGACGACGCCGGCCCGGCCCTGAACGCGGTCATCACGCTGAATCCGCGGGCGCTCGACCGGGCGCGCGCTCTCGACGCCGAACGGGCCGCGGACGGTCCCCGCTCGCCGCTGCACGGGATTCCGGTGGTCCTGAAGGACAACCTGGACACGGCGGACATGCCGACCACGGCCGGATCCGTCCTGCTGGCCGGCTCGCTGCCGCCCGACGACGCGTTTCTGGTGCGGAAGCTCCGCGCGGCGGGCGCCATCATCCTGGCCAAGGTCAACATGAGCGAGTTCGCCTCCGGCGGCGCCCTGAGCTCGTTCGGCGGGCGCACCCGCAATCCCCACGACCTGACCCGCAGCCCTTCCGGCTCGTCCGGCGGCACCGGGGCGGCCATCGCCGCCGCGTACGCGCAGGTCGGGTTGGGCACCGACACCGGCGGCTCGGTGCGCGGACCGTCGACTGCCAACGGCATCGCCGGACTCAAGCCGACCTACGGGCTGCTCAGCCGCGACGGCATCGTCCCGCTCGCCCTCTCGTTCGACACCGCCGGGCCGATGGCGCGCCACGTCTACGACGTCGCCGCCGCGCTCGGCGTGATGACCGGGGTCGATTCGGACGACGAGGCCACGGCGGCCAGCGCGGGCCGCTTCGAGACCGACTACACGCAATTCCTGGATTCGGACGCGCTGCAGGGGGCGCGCATCGGGGTCGCCCGCGACTTTCTCGGCCAGGACGCCGAGGTGGACTGGATCGTCGAGGCCTCGCTCGACGTGCTGCGGGCCGCTGGGGCGACGGTTATCGACGTGCGCTTTCCGGACTGGCTGCTGGAGGCCCCCGGGAACTTCTACGCGCCGATCCGCTACCGCGAGTTCCGGGCGCAGGTCGCCGACTATCTCGCGACCCTGAAGCCCGGCTTCCCGACCACGCTGGCCGGGTTGATCGAGGACGCGGTGCGCGTCAACGCCCGGGAGGACGGCGCCATCCCCAACCCGGGCCGCTGGCGCCTGATGCGCGAGGAGAACGCCAGCGGCGCGCTCTCGGATCCCGAGTACCGGGCAGTGCACGAGCACGGCCTGCCGCTGGTGCGCGCCGCGATCGAAGGGATCATGGACGCCGAGGACCTGGCCGCCATCGTCTATCCGACGTCGCCCCGGCGGCCGGGCCGGGCCGACATCGCGCCCGCGCCGTCCGGCGGCGGCGGCCGCTCGGCCACCCGCTACGCGAACCTGACCGGCTTTCCCGACCTGATCGTACCGGCGGGCTTCACCGGCGAGGGACTTCCCGTCGGTCTCTCGTTCCTCGGCCGCGCCTTCGACGAGCCGCGCCTGCTGGCGCTCGGCTACGCCTTCGAGCAGGCGACCGGAGCGCGGCGGTTGCCGGTGCACACGCCGCCGCTGGCGCCCTGATGGCGTCGCGCGATGCCAATCGCACGACGCTCGAGGGTTGTGACAGGACGTGCGACACGAAGCGCACGACTTGCGGCGGTAGTCCGAGAGCGCGGTTGACACGCCGCGTTGCGCCCGCACAACATGGGGGTCAGCGTCAGGGGAGGACCGACATGCGTATGACCCGCCGCCAGTTCGTCTCCGCCGCCGGCGCGGCGCTCGGCTCCCGCGTCGCGCGCCCGCGCGCGGCAGCTTACGACCTCGTCGTTCGGGGCGGTCGGGTCATCGATCCGTCGCTGGGGATCGACGCCGTCCGCGACGTCGCGATCTCCGGCGGGCGCATCGCGGCGGTGGAGCCCGTCATCGACGCGGGCGACGCGCAGGTGGTGAACGGCGCGGGCCGGATCGTCGTGCCCGGCCTCATCGACGTCCACACCCACTACGCCCGCGAGGACCAGGGGCCGCGCATCTGCCTGGAGGACGGGGTGACCGCGTGGGTCGACGCGGGATCGGCCGGGGCCGACGCCATCGCCGGCCAGGTGGCCGTGGCGCGGGCGGCACCGCAGCAAGGGCGGGTGCTGGTGAACATCGGGCGGCAGGGCATTCTGCCCGGCGGCGACACGATGGACCTGGACCTGGCCGACGTCGGGGCGGCGCGCGACGCCATCGCCCGCCACCGCGACTACGTCGTGGGGGTCAAGGCGCGGCTGTCGCGCAACGTGGCGGCCGACGACGTCGAGGTGCTGCGGCGCACCCAGGCGGCGGCCTCCGCTTTCGACCTGCCGGTGATGATCCACATGGGGCAGACCGTATCGCCGCTGTCCACTCTGTTCGCGCTGCTGAAGCCGGGCGACGTCGTCACGCACATGTATGCGCCGCCGCCCAACGCCATCGTGGGCGACGACGGCCGTATCCGGCCGGCGGTGCTCGAGGCGCGGCGGCGCGGCGTCCGCTTCGACGTGGCGAACGGCCGCCGCGGCCACATCCGTTGGGACACTTTCGATCGGATCATGCAGACCGGCTTCCTGCCCGACACCATCTCCACCGACGGCAACACCACCAGCCGCAGCGTCCCGGGGGTGGTGGACCTGCCGAACGTGATGTCGAAGTTCCTCGACGGCGGGATGAGTCTGTCGCAGGTGGTCGCGTGCGTCACGACCAACGCCTCGCGGGTCTTCCCGCACCTGAACGACCGCGGCACGCTGCACGTCGGGGCACGGGCGGACCTGGCGCTGCTGGAGCTGCGCCACGGCCTGTTCGACTTCGTCGACAACTACGAGAACCTGCGCACGGGCGGCCAGCGCCTCTTCCCGCGCGGGACGGTGCTCGGCGGCGAGTGGCTGCCGCGCTCCTGAGACGAGTACTGCAGGGAGCGTGGGCTGCCACGCTCCTGCACAGGCACTGCGAAGAGCGTGGGCCGCTGCGCTCCCGAGGGGGGACGGAATGACCTTGCGATCGCGGACGGCGGCGTTCCTGGCAGGCATCGCGTCGGCAGTCGCCTTCCTCGCCCCGGGCAGCCTCGGGACGGTCCGGGCCCAGGTAGGTGCCGGGGGCGGGCTGCGCTTCGTCACCCACACCATCGACGGGGAGCTGGCCAGCGGCTACCAGCCGGTGGTGGCGGACCTGAACCGCGACGGTCGGCCGGACGTCATCGGCTTGTCGACCCGCATCGGCGAGCTGGCCTGGTACGAGAACCCAGGTTGGCAGCGGCACGTGCTGACCACCGGGCTGAACCGCTCCATCAACGCGGCGGCGCGCGACCTCGACGGCGACGGGATTCCGGAGATCGCGCTGGCCCACGAGTTCGGGACGACGCACGCGAGCAGCCTCGGCATCCTCAGCCTGCTGACCCACGGCGGCGATCCGACCGCACCGTGGACGATCCGCGAAGTCGATCGCACGCCCACCGTGCACCGCATCCGCTGGGCCGATCCCGACGGCACGGGTCGCCCGGTGCTGGTCACCGCGCCGCTTTCGGGGCCTGCCGCCGAGCCGCCGGAGTACCGCGACGCGGTGCCCGTCTACTGGTACCGGCCCGACGACTGGCGGCGGCGCACCGTCACCGACGCGGGGCAGGGGGTGGTGCACGGCCTGCTCGTGAAGCCCTGGCGTGGGCCGGGCGACGCGGCGTTCACCGCCAGCTTCACGGGTGTCCACGTGCACCGTTACCTCGACGGGGAGTGGAGCCGCGAGACCGTGGCCGCCGGCGATCCGGCGCCGTGGCCGGGCAGCGGCGCGAGCGAGGTGGAGGTGGGCCGTCTCGGCGAGCGCGACTTCGTGGCGACCATCGAGCCGTGGCACGGCCCGCAGGTGGTGGTCTACCGCGAGGACGGCGGGGAGTGGACGCGACAGGTGATCGACGAGATCGGCAGCGGCCACACCATCGTGACGGCGGACTTCGACGGCGACGGCCGGGACGAGATCGTCACCGGCGACCGCGGCGAAACGCGCCGGCTCTATCTGTACGCGGCCACCGACGCGGATGGCGCGGGGTGGGAGCGGCAGGTGCTCGACGAGGACATGTCTCCGTCGGGATGCGCGGTGGCGGATCTGAACGGGGACAGCCGGGTCGATCTCGTCTGCATCGGCGGCCGCACCGCCAACCTCAAGTGGTACGAGAGCGCCGCGCCCTGAGACGGTGCAGGCACGCGGTTCGCATTGCGGGGCAGGTGCAGGGCTCTCGGGGGGCTCGACCCTGGCCCCCCTGACGCGTCCGTTCGCGCCGCGCCGTGCAGCGTCCGACTCAGCCCGCTCGGGCGGCGAGGGGAGAGAATGCCGGTAGCGGCGGGGAACCCCGCAGCAGCCAGACCAGTGCCACGGGAGCCGCCAGGGCCCAGCCGCGGATCAGACCGGCGTGCGGATTGAAGCCGTAGTGATGGGCGAGCTCCCCGACGGGGATCGTGAGCATCGCCTGAGTGACCGCGAGCGCGCCGAGGCCGAGCAGAGCGCGCGGCCACCCGCTACGTCCCGCCAAGGCGGCCCACAGGGCCGCGAACAGGCCCAACTGAAAGGCGGGAACCAGAATCCAGGCCCCCTGGTCGTCCACGAACGTATGGCCGGCGTGGCCGAGCAGCCCCTGCAGCCCGGCCGCGGCGTTGCCGAACAACGCGCCCCAGAGCGGGGCGCCTGCGAGCGCCGCGGCGATTCCCACTCCCAACGCCAGCACCGCGCGGGTGGCCGCGGCCCGGGCTCCGGCCGCCGGACCGGCTGCGTAGACGGCCGCGACGCCCACCAGGATCAGCCCCACCAGTATCTGCGAGAAGGCATGCACCGCTATCGAGTACGAGCCGATCACGGTCGCCGGCACGGCCAGCACGAGCAGGCGGGAGACGCCGAGGGCGAAGAAGATGACCGGTGTGGCG
Organism: Vicinamibacterales bacterium; assembly: GCA_964291605.2. GTDB lineage: Bacteria > Acidobacteriota > Vicinamibacteria > Vicinamibacterales > UBA8438 > WTFV01. The sequence goes on from OZ219745.1 coordinate 1,715,044, forward strand.
GTCAGGGCCAGGCCGCGGCGCCACGGCGTGAGCGGCGCGCAGAGCATCCCCGCGATGTAGAGCGGGATCAACGGCGTGAAGATGCACTCCTGGGTGACCCGGAAGCCGCCGTGCGCAGTGCGGATCACCGGTCCGGAGACGGTCGTGGCAGTGCCCGCCGCGGTCAGTATCGCCCCGCCGGTGGCGGCAATCCAGCGGGCGACGATGTCCACGAACGCGCTCTCGTAGAAGAACGGCGCCGTCGCGAAGTACACCACCACGAGCGCGGCAGCCAGCAGCAGGAAGCGCCGGGCTGCGCCCCCGAGCACCATCCCGTCCGTGCCCCCGGCCGGGGTCGCGCGTCCCTGACGGTTCATCCAGGCGAAGACGTAGCAGGCGGTGGCCAGGATCAGGATGCCGGGCCAGACATAGATGTGCAGCAGGTAGAACAGGTCCTTGTCGGCCGCCACCAGCGAGAGGTTGCCGATACGCACCACGTTCAGCAGTACGATGGCCAGCAGCCCGAGCGCCGCGCCGCGCAGGCGCGAGCCCCACGCCGCGGGGTAGGCGAGGATGGCCCCGGCGCAAAGCGCCATCGGATCGCCGCCGCTGCAACTCGCGTTGAAGACCAGCAGGTCGGTGTGCGCACCGGTGAGCTGGTCGGCCACCTGCTGCTGGATCTGCGCCAGCGGGGTCAGGACGTTGTCCTCGACCCAGTCGAGCCGCATCAGCCCGAAAAGGCCCACGAAGTAAGCGCCCAGGGTCAGCACGAAGCGGGTGCTGCCGGGAGCGGCGTTCGGCGCGGGGGTGGATTCCGTCATTCGAGTACTTCGATTATATCGACCATTCGCCGCCGCCGGGTTACTCCTGCGGCCGCACTCCTACCGAGGCGATCAGGTATCCGTGCCGGCGGAACCACGGAAAGCGGCGCGACAGCAGATCGAAGGGCGCGCACAGCGCCCCGGTCAGCCGGGCGAGGGGACGCAGCCAGGCGTGGCACGCCAGATCGAGCATCCGCAGCCAGCCCGGTATGAAGAGGATGCCCGTTTCCGCCCGGACCTCGAACCCGGCCCGCTCCAGCATGTTCCGCAGGGAGCGGCGCGAATAGGACTTCTCGAAGCCGTAGCCGTAGAGGCCCAAGTAGTAGAGAACTACCACGAGCAGAGGGCGCAGGAAGGGGTCGTGGCGGTTCGGGACCCCGATGATGGCCCGCCCGCCGGGGCGCAGCACCCGGAAGATCTCGCGTACCGCCCCCTCGGTGTCGTCGAAATGCTCGATGGTGCCCATCGAGTAGACGGCGTCGACGCTGCCGGTGCGAAACGGCAGGGCGCGCACATCCCCCTGCACCCCGAGCAGCCGTTGCCCGTCGTCGATGAAGCCCCGCCGGGCATCCTTCACGATGGCGGGGGAGATGTCCACGCCCACCGCCTGGGCCCCGCGGGCCGCGCACCAGCGCAGGATGTGGGTGTTCTTTGCCTCGTCCCAGAGGTCGGTCTTCAGGATGCGCTGCCCGTCGAACTCCGGTAGCTGCGTGCTGACGAGCCACTGCTCGTCGTTGCGGTACTGCTCGGTGGAGCGAGCGCCGGCCAGGATGGGGAAGTTGGCCCCGACATCCGCCCAGAAGCCGCGGTACTGCTCCTCGTGATCCTGCTCAGCCACCGGCCGGCCCGTCTCCGACCGACAGCTCGCGCCACGCGTCCGAGCCGGGTGCGAAGCAGAGCTCGGCCAGCGCCTCGCGCAGCCGCCGCGCCTTGTCGCGGTTGGAGTCGCGGTAGTCGCAGATGTGCAGGTCGATGGTGGCGCGGCCCAGTTCGGGCCAGAGGTGCATCACGAGGTGCGACTCGGCCAGCACCCAGACCAGCGTTGCGCCCCCGCCGGTGAACGGGACCGCCTGGTCCGCCACCACCTGCAGGCCGGCGCCGCGCACCGCATCGGACACCGCCGTCAGGAGTTTCGGGTCGTCGCCGCTGGTGGTCTGCAACCGGTCGGAGTAATCGCCTTCGCCGATGAAGTGATGGGCCGTCACGAAGTAGTTCCCGTGCGCATTGAGAGGAGGCGCCGCATGAATAAACGCATCAGTCTAGCACGTGCGGCGGGTGGCGGGTCAAACTTGTTCGCCGGCGGCCCCGCGCACCCGCACGCTACAATACCGCATGCGCTTCCCACATCCGGCGGCGGTTCACTGCGGGCTCCTGGGGGCCATGCTGCTGGTGGCGGCACCGACCTCCGCGGCCGCGCCGGCATTGGAAGGGGCGTCACTGCCGCAGGCAGAGCTTGCCGCGGCGGTGCAGGACCACCCCGGAGCCGAGCCCTACCGTCAAGTGTGCCAGTTCTGCCATGGCGCGGCGGGCCGTGGCGACATCGCGCCGGCCCTGGTACCCTTCGGCTTCGACGCGGAGTACGTGCTGGCGGTGGCGCGCGAGGGCTATGGGCAGATGCCGCCCATCTCGCGGCGCGAGCTCGACGACGACGCCGTGCGGCAGGTGGCCGGCTACCTGGAGGCGTTGACGTCGCCGCCGGCGGTCGTGGAGGCCGGGCTCGCGGGAGCAGCGGCGGCTGAAGCCCTCGAACAGGCGGCCGATGCGGCGTACGACGGGCCGCGCACGCCGGAGGGGCAACCCGACCTGAACGGGATCTGGCAGGCCCTCAACTCGGCTTCCTGGGACATCCGGCCTCACAACGCGCAGGACGGTGTCCCCGCCGGGCTCGGCGTGGTCGAGGGGGGCGCCATTCCCTACCAGCCGTGGGCGGCCGAGCAGCAGCAGGAGAACTACGCCAACCGGCTCACCGAGGATCCGGCGCGCAAGTGCTACCTGCCGGGAGTGCCGCGCATCACCTACATGCCGTTCCCGTTCCGCATCCTGCAGACCCCGGATCATGTGGTGATCACCTACGAGTACCAGCACGCGGTGCGCATCATCTATACCGACGGCAGCGACCATCCGCTGCCCAACGACTTCTGGATGGGCGATTCGCGCGGCCACTGGGAGGGCGACACCCTGGTGGTCGACACGACTCACTTCAACGGCCTGACCTGGTTCGACGCGGCGGGCAACTTCCACAGCGACCGGTTGCACGTCGTCGAGCGCTACACGCCGATCACGCCGTACCACGTCGACTACGAGGTGACCATCGAGGACCCGGAGGTCTTCACTCGTCCCTGGACGATGCGCATGCCGTTGTACCGCCGCCTGGAGGACGGGCTGCAGCTTCTGGACTACGACTGCGTCGATTTCATCCTGCAGGCGCTGACGGCGCCGGAGGGAGGTGCGCGGTGATTTATGAGCCCGTGGCGAAAGCCCCGCTGCATTCGAGCGGCGATGCATCCCGCGTGGACTGCGTTGCTCCTCGGTCGAATATGCCCAATATGCTTCCTCGTCGCGCCTTGCCACGCGGGCGCCTCGCCGCTCTCGGTGCGACGCGGGGTTCCGCCACGGGCTCATATCGAGGAATCGGTTTCGGCGCGATCGCAGTGATCGCGGCGCTCGGTCTGCTCGGCCCGGCCGCACTGCCCGCCCCGGTCCATGCCCAGGGAGGCGCGCCGGTGGACTTCGAGCCACCCCGCACCCCGTGGGGCGACCCGGACTTTCGGGGCTACTACCTGCCGGGCGCGTCGCAGCCGCTGGAGGCCCGCGCGAGCGACGAATGGCAGCAGGAGGAGGGGGTCAACCGCGGCCAGGGCGCCGCCTTCTCGCGCTTCTTCGAGCCCGAACCGGACGCGCCGACGCGGCCGGCGCGGGTGATGCGGCCGATGATCATCGATCCGCCGGACGGCAAGGTGCCGCTGCAGCCCTGGGCGGCCGAGCAGCGCAACGAAATCATGGCCCGGCAGGACGAGCTCGCCCACCTGGACCCGCGCGTCAAGTGCCTGCCGTCGGCACTGCCGCGGGCGCACCTGCCGGTCGGCTACAACACCTACCAGATACTGCAGATCCCCGGCTACGTGATCATGCTCTACGAGTGGAACCATCTGTACCGGTACATCCCGCTCGACGGCCGGCCGCATCTGCCGCCCGACATCCGTCTCGGAATGGGCGACTCCCGCGGCCATTGGGAAGGCGACACGCTGGTGGTCGACGTGACCAACTTCACCGCCAACACCTGGCCGGTCGGGCACGGCGCGCCGCCCGAAGGGGCGCCGGGCAGTGCGCTCACCAGCGGGCACGGCGTCTTCCACAGCGGTGATCTGCATGTCGTCGAACGCTTCACGTTCGTCGACGCCGACACCATCCGCTACACGGCGACCATCGAGGATCCGAACGTGTTCACGCAGCCTTGGACCATTGAATTCAGTGCTTTGCGGCGCGCCCCCGAGGGCCACATGCTGTTCGAGTACGCCTGCCACGAGGGCAACGGACGGAACATCGAGTTGATGACCGGCGTGGACGTCGACGCGGCGCGGGTGCAGGTGAGGTAGCCGGAACGATACGGGGCGGGGGGGGAAGACGATGCACACGAAGCAGGTTACGGCGACTTTCCTGACCGCGGCGATTGCCCGACGGGCGGGCGTTCCGGCGCTGGCCGGCGTTCTCGCGCTCGGGCTGCTCGCAGCGGCGGCGCCGGCGGCGGCCCACCACGCTTTCTCCGCCGAGTTCGACGCGGACCGGCCGTTGCGGCTCGTCGGCACGGTCTCGAAGACCGAGTGGATCAACCCGCACTCGTGGATCCATGTCGACGTGGAGGGCGAGGACGGCGCTATCGTGACGTGGGCCATCGAGTGCGGCGCGCCCAACGCGCTCATGCGCCGAGGTCTGAACAAGAACTCTGTCCCCGTCGGAACCGAGCTGGTTATCGACGGCTTCGGGGCCAAGAACGGCTCGAACACCGCCAACGCGCGGGACATCACGTTCCCGGACGGCTCGCAGTTCTTCGTCGGCTCGTCCGGCACCGGGGCTCCCTACGAGCGGAGGTAGCGCAGCCAAACCCGTCAAGAATCCGGTGTTCGGCCCCGTCCCTCCACCGCCCCTGGCAACCCCGTGGCGGGCGGGAAGCGGTTGCTCGCCCGGCCCGACTGTTCGCGCTACGGTTTTTCACGTTCCTTTCGGTTCGAGAGCAACCGCTCGCCGACCTCCAGCACCGCGCGCGCGGCCCCATTGTCGCTGACCGCCGAAGCCACGGCGTCGAGCTGGGTGAAGGTCGTGTCCGGTGCGAGGGAGCCGGCGGCCCCGGGCAGCGACCGGAGCCTGTCGTACGGGGTCATGAAGTCGGTATCGCGGTGCCGCCGTTCGCCCCGGCCGCCGGCGGGGCCGGATCGCCGGCGGCGAAAGAAGCAGAGCCGGTGATAATTGAGGTACGGCGCGAGCATCTGTCGGGCGAAGATGTTCACCCGCTCGACTATGGTGCCCTGCGGAAGTCCGGCGTACGCATCGTCGCCGGCGAAAGCACGCGGACCGGCACGCTCCGCGCCGTGCAGCATCCGCAGCAACGCCGCCGCGGTGTGCGACGCGGGTTCCGCGCCCGGGCCGGCGTGGAAGCCCTGGAGGCGGAACGGGAACGTCTCGTGCAGGGCCTCGAGGAGCGGCTCGAGCGCGGGCGGGGTCAGATCCTCGACCGCCTGAACGAGCTGAAACTGGGTGACCTCGTCCACCAGGGTCAGGTAGCTCACTCCGCGCGTCCCCGGCAGGTCGCGCTGGACGGCCGAGGCCACGCGGACGTGACCCGGTTGCTCGAACGGCCCCGGCCGCCAGTGCTCGCCGGCCGTCCACGGTACCGGGTGCACCGGGTCCGGCATCTTCTCGCGGCGCATCCGGTACGCCGCCGACCGCCGCAGGTTGTAGAGATGGCTGTTCGAGATGCCGGCCAGGCGCTCGAACCGCCGGTCGGCGAAACGGTAGCAGGCGCGGTGGCAGTACACGCGCGCGGCCGGACCGGACGGCGTCCCGTGGAGCGTATCCAGCTCGGCGAGCAACTCGACGTCGGTCCGCGTGTAGTGCCGGGCGAACGAGCGGCGAGTGGCGCGTCGACGGTCGGTGAGCTTCCCGGTGCTTCGGTGCTGGTGCAGGAGCCGCGTTATCTGCGCGCGCGACAGGCCGGTGGCCCTCGCAATGAGTTGGCGAAGCACACCCTTGTCGCTTCTTCCCAGGCGGAAGTAGTCGAACCGCGCCAGTGTCCGCTCGATGAACCGGTAGGCGTCGGCGCGGGTGCGTATCCGCGGCTCGATCGTCCGGTCGCCCGCGAGAAACTCCCGAACCTGAACCAGGGTTTGCAGGCGCAACGGCGTCATGGCGTCCCGCCGGCCCGCAACGCCGCTTGTCTTCTTGCATGCTGGCTATCCGTTACCCGCAGACTACCCGTTTGTATTCCTCCCGACCGTTCGGCTCTATTGCCGCTTGTTCAGAGAACGACACCGAATCTAACGCAAATCAGGGCCATGAAGACGCTGCAAGCACGCATTGCCCTTGACAAATGTCGCGTTGCGGCTCATTTGTCGTTGGAATACTTCCCCGGCTACGAGAGCGGGCATCGCCGTCCGAATGCAGCGGGGCTTTCGCCACGGGCTGCCGGGACGGCACTTGGAATGCGGCGCGGCTGGTGCGGATCCTACCTGTCCGGATTGGTTGCGCGAGATGTGGGACGAGTTACCAGTCGATCACGACGTCCTTGAGTTGCTTTGCGATGCGAGCCCTGACGACAGAGCGCTTCGAGATCGTGATGGTCTCGCCGGTTGCAGGATTCCGGCCGGGCCGCTCTTCCCGTTTGTGCAGTTTGAGGGTCGCGATGCCGGGAATCGTGAACTCGCCGGTCTCGAGGAGTTGCCGGTGGCAAACCCGCTGCAGCTCCTCGAACACGGCGCGTGCATGAGCACGCCGGAACCCGATATCGAAAGCAGCGAAATGCTCGACATAGTGCGCGAGCAGGTCGGTCTTGCGCATCTTTCGGACCTTGCCCACCGGTGATCGTCCCTTGTCGCTTAGCGCCACATGCTGCCTTTCACTGCCTTAATCTAGGCGTCCATATGCCGCGTGTCAACAATGGAAATGACGCATTCCAGCGGCAAGTGAGCCCGAGGGCGTTCCTTAACCGCTCGCGAGGCGCGAAGTTGGCAAACGCATGGCGGCTTTGCCAATCCAACCTTCGTTGGCAAACGCGTGGCGTCTTTGCCAACCGCCGCTGGTCACAAAACGCATGCGCCCTGGTTGAGCGCTCTTCGCCGCTTCCTGGCAGCTCATCGGTTAGAGCGACGGCGTCGAGGCGCACTGGGCTGCGAGGCCACGGAGATCAAGCAAACGCATGGGGTCTTTGCTAATCTAGGAGCTTGCGCCGCAGAACGCAGTGCAGCGGAGTTCTGCGATGCAAGGTCATGGAGCCGGGGGGGATGGGCCGAGACGCCGAGCCAACGAGGCGTTTTCGGGGCGCCAGGTGCGCGAGGGAATTGGGGGGGAGGCTACAAGTGGGCTACAAGGTGATCGGCTCGATGGGGGTGATGGTTGCCGGGCTGCTGGCGTTGAGCCTGCTACCCGCGGCGACGTGGGCGCAGTCGGGCGCCGACGACGGCTGGACCGCGCCGCGGACCGCGTGGGGCGATCCGGATCTGCAGGGGCTCTGGACCTCGGCGACGCTCACGCCGTTGGAGCGGCCGGCCGGGCAGGGGGAACGCGCGGCGCTGACCGCCGAGGAAGCGGCGGCGATCGAGCAGGAATCGGCGGAGCGACGGGCGGCATCGGACGGGAAGTCCGCTCCCGGCAGCGTGGGCGGCTACAACCAGGTATGGCTGGACGCCGGGACCCGTATCGTCGGCGACCTGCGCACGTCGCTGGTCGTCGATCCGCCGGCGGGCGTCATCCCCTGGATTCCGGCGAGAGAGATCGAGAGCGACCGCGAGCGGGCGCGCTACGGTGTCGGTCCGTTCTACTCGTATACCGACCTGGATACCGGCGAGCGCTGCATCACTGACGGCCTGCCCAACATGGTTCCCCTGCAGCCGTACAACATGAACATGCGCATCTTCCAGACGCCGGGGCAGGTGGTGATGCTGCACGAGATGTACCACGAGCTGCGGGTGATTCCTCTCGACGACCGGCCCCTGACCGGTATCGCGCAATGGACCGGCGAGGCGCGGGGCCGATGGGAGGGCGACACGCTCGTGGTCGAGACGGTCAACTTCGTCGACAAGCCCGAGACCTACTGGAGCGCGCCCTGGCGCGCCGCGCGGCCCAGCCTGCGCCTGGTCGAGCGGTTCACCCGCGTCGGGCCGGAGACCGTCGACTACACGTTCACGCTCGATGACCCATTGTCGTTCACCCGGCCGTGGACGGCCTCGGCGCCGATGACCACCGATCAGGCGTCGCGCGGGGTGACCGCGGGCGAGATCTGGGAGTACGCCTGCCACGAGGGCAACCACGCGATGATCAACATCCTGGGCGGCGCGCGCGTGGAGGAGGCCGAGGCCGAGGGCGGGAAGTAATCGGCCGCACACACGGCGCGCCCCGAGCCGCATCGGATCCCGCGCGGGCGCGGGCGTGCTCTTGCGTCGCCGCGACGGCTCCGCGGTTGCGTCCCGCCGCGGGCGGGTGCATCATGGGCATGAATCCGGGAATCCGGAACGCGCCGGCGCGCGCGATATGAGGAGGGTGCGATGAGACGTCGATATCTCGCTTTCGTGTACACCGCGGTGGCGGTCGCGGCGCTGGCGTTTTCGCCGCCGGCCGCCCAGGCCCAGGGCGAATCGGGTCCGCGCACCGGGTGGGGCGATCCGGACCTGCAGGGGGTCTGGAACAACGCCACCCTGACACCGTTCCAGCGGCCCGTGGAGCTGGGCACGCAGGAGTTCCTGACCGAGGAAGAGGCCGCCGCCATCGCGCAGCGCAACGTCGACCGCAACGCCGAGCTGTGGGATGCGCCGGCGCAGCGTACCGAGGCGGGAGGCAGCGTCGGGGCCTACAACAACTTCTGGATGGAGCGGGGCCGGTCGGTGGTCCCGACCCTGAGGACGTCGGTCATCACCGATCCGCCGAACGGGCGGCTGCCCGCGGTGACGCCGGCGGTGGAGCGTTGGCTCGACTCCGACGAGGCGGCCCGCCGGACGGCGATGCGGCGCGGCAATCTGCCGGTCGATACCTACGAGACGCTCGACGGGGGCGACCGCTGCCTCTGGTACCGCGGTGTGCCGTCGTTCCCGACCGGCTACAACAACAACTACCTGATCGTGCAGAACCCGGCCTTCGTGCTGATCCTGCAGGAGCACATCCACGACGTCCGCTACATCCCGCTCGACGGGCGGCCGCATCTGCCGGAGTCAGTCCGGCAGTTCGCGGGCAGTTCCCGCGGCCGCTGGGAGGGCGACACGCTGGTCGTCGAGACGCGCAACTTCAACGACCACGCGTTCATTCGCAACTTCGACGCGGACCTGACGCCCGACCTGGTGGTGGAGGAACGGTTCACGCGGGTTGCGGACGACATCCTCGACTACGAGTTCACGGTCAACGATCCGAACGTCTGGACACAGCCGTGGAAGGGGTCCCTTCCGATGTGGCGCAACTCGGAGCCGCTCTACGAGTACGCCTGCCACGAGGGCAACTACGGGCTGTTCAACATCCTGGCCGGGTCCCGCGCCGAGGAGGCGGCCGCCGCGGCGAAGTGAGTCGACCGGGGGGGCGCTCGCGTTCCGCGGGCGCCCATCCGTGCTACGCAACCCGCTTGCCGGTGATCGCTTCGCGCAGGCCCTCCAGCAGACCTTCGAGTTTCGCCATTCTCTCCCGCAGTTGCGCGATCTGTTCGCTGGTCTCCTTGCCCTGCGCGTCGATCCGGTGCCGTAGCTTCTGAGAGCTGGCTCCCATCGCGATCAGAATTGTTACGCCCGTTCCGATCACCGTCCACGCTGTCGCGTCCACGTAGTCGATTGTCCTTCCGCTGATGCGTAGTGGTAGCGGGGCGCGTTCATGCCGAGGCTCACTCCCCTGGATCGATGATGGCCGCCGCCGGCCCCGTCAGCTCCACGATGTGCAGCCCGGTATCCGCGCGATCGGCCAGGTAGATCAGCCCGCGGTCGTCGACCTCGACGTTGTTCGTCTGGATCGCGACCTGGCAGCTCTCGACGCCGTCGATGACGGCGCAGCGCTGATCCGTCCTGTCGGTGGTGGCGGGAATGTAGTACGCCACCTCCCGCATGTCGAACGGGTCGCGCACATCGATGATCCGGGCCCCGGCGTTGAACCACGACACTACCATCAGCTTCCCGTAGAAGGGGGGCTCCATGGACCATTGCGGGGCATGCGGGCCGAAGCGGCCGCCCCGGCCGCAGAATCCGCCGCTCGATTCCTGTACCTGAAAGGTGCCGATCGGCAGCGGACGGGCCTCGTCGGTGATGTCGAGCATCAGCGTGACGTGGCGCGTTTCCTGGCAGGCGTTGGCGACCGATTCGGAGACGACGAACAGGAAATCGCGCGTCGCGTGGTCGCGGTTGCCGGCGTAGTCGGGGATCTCGACGCCGAGCAACGGCATGGCGGTGTGTCCGCCCCAGAACGACGGCAGGTCGATGCGGCCGAGTTGCGGGTAGGCGAGCGCCGCCGGGCTCGCCGCCAGCGGCGCCGCGGCGTCCGGATCGCCGTTGAGCAGCCGGTCGCGGTCGAGGATCTGCACCGCGCCGTTGTTGGAGGTTCCGTACGCCAGGTAGACGCGGTTCCCCAACCGGACCGCCTCGTGCACGCCCGAGCCGCCCGGGATGGGGCCGCTCGCGTCGGGCTGGACGCCGGGCAGGCTGAAGTCGCGGATCCGCCGCGGCGCGGCCGGGTCGGCAAGGTCGAAGATCTGCAGGATGCGCGGCGCGCGCCAGCCGTCGACGGTTCCCGCCAGGTAGGCGACGCCGGTGTCGCACTCCCACCAGTTCTTGTGCGTGTGCTGCTCGCCGGTCGGGGTCCGGCCCATCTCCGCCACCGTTCGCACGAAGGCGGGGCGGGCCGGGTCGGTGACGTCCCAGACCTCGTGGCTGCGGTTCCCGTTCGACCGCAGCAGATAGAAGCGGCCGGCGGCGCCTCCCGGTAGCTGGTCGCCCGCGCACGCCTGCACCATCTGGGCGCCGCTCGCGCCGCCGGTGGCCGGGATGTGGGCCAGGTAGACGGGGCCCGCCGGATCCGTGACGTCGACGACCGACGTGCCGTTGGGCTCGACCGCGCCGGTCAGCGGGTTCAGGCGCTCCCCGGCGTGGTGCCCGACGTACACAATGCGGCGTTCGCTCTGCCGGACCGGCAGCGGCTGATAGGCGGAGCGCGCCTGCAGGTCGTTCATGCCGACGAGCCGGGTGTTGAAGCGCTCCTCGCCGTGGCCCGTGCCGGCAGATTGCGCCGGGGCGCGACCGGCGGCGGCGACAACGGCGAGCAGGGCGGCGAACGACAGGGAAATCCAGCGGTTCATCGTGAGCCTCCCGGTCAGCGGGTCATTCCCGGCGATTTCCATCTTCGGGACGAGACGGTGCGATGTCGCACGGACATCCCGGTCGGACGGTCACATCCCGCGCACTGTCGGTCAGGTTACCCCGAAGTCGCGGCCTGCGCGTTCCCGCCTGTGACCGTGGCGTGTGCATAGCGAGCTTGCGCTCCGCCGTTCCGCGGTTGCGGCCTGCTCTCCGAGGGCGTAGCATGGGCCAACGTCGTGGCTTGCTCGGGGAGGAGGTCGGATCGCGATGCCCAACGATTACAGGATGCTGGCAGCCCGTGGAGAAATCCCCGCTGCGTTCGAGCGGCGATGCATCCCGCGTGGACGGCGTTGCTCCTCGGTCGAATATGCCCAATATGCTCCCTCGTCGCGCCTTGCCACGCGGGCGCCTCGCCGCTCGCGGTGCGACGCGGGGTTTCACCACGGACTGCTCGCAACCCGCCGCCGCGGCCGGCCGGGATGGGTCGCGGCGGTCACGGCGACCGCCGCGGTGGTCATGGTCCTCTGGTTGTCGGTCCTGCCGGCCGCCGCTCAGGGCTCGTTGTACCGGGCGCCGCGTCTGCCCGGAACGTCCAACCCCGATCTCTCCGGGATCTGGCAGGCGTTCGTCACCGCCAACTGGAGCCTGGAGGACCACGGCGCCGAGGCGGGTCCGTTCCCCGAGCTGCTCGGCGTGTGGGGGGCGCAGCCGCCCGGCCAGAGCGTGGTCGTGGGCGGCGAGATACCCTACCGGCCGGAGGCGCTGGCCAGGCGGGACGAGAACGCCCGCAATCGCCTGACCGTCGATCACGACAACATCACCACGGTCGGGGATCCGGAGGCGAAGTGCTACATGCCGGGGGTGCCGCGCGCCACCTACATGCCCTTCCCGTTCCAGATCATCCAGAGCACCGACCGCATCGTCATCGCCTACCAGTTCGCCAACGCGAACCGCACGATCCCGATCGGCGCCACGATTCCGTCGCCCGTCGATTTCTGGATGGGCTGGTCCAACGGCCGCTGGGACGGCGACACGCTGGAGGTCGAGGTGACCGGGTTCCACGACCTGTCGTGGTTCGATCGGGCGGGCAACCATCACAGCGCCGGGCTGCGCGTCGTCGAGCGCTACACGCCGATCAGCCCGTACCACATGCAATACGAGGCGACGATCGAGGACGACGCGGTGTTTACGCGGCCCTGGACCATCCGGTTCCCGCTGTATCGCCGCATCGAGGAGAACGCGCGCCTGCTGGAGTTCAAGTGCGTCGACCTCGCCGAGGTCTACGTGTACGGAGGGCTCGTCGAGGAGGCGGCCCGTTAGGAGGGAGTCTGCGCCGTGGAACGGGGCGGACTCCTGGCGAGGGTTGGTTGGGCGGCAAGCAGAGCCGCAGGCGACGGTTGACGGGCCAGAAGTTCATGCGCGGCTCCCGAGGAGGTGCGAAGGTGGGATATCGAGGGGCGGTAATTGTGCTGGCGTTCGTGCTCGTCGCCGGCGGGCTGGCGGCGGCGCCGGCCGCCGGACAGGCGCAGGACGACTACGACGTGCCGCGGACCCCGTGGGGCGATCCGGACCTGCAGGGTCTCTGGGACACGCGGACCTATACCCCGGTGGAGCGCCCGCCGGAGTTCGGCGACCGCGAGTTCATGACGGTGGAGGAGGCGGCAGAGCGCGAGCGGCTCGGCCTGCGCCGCATCGTCAGCGACGATGACGACGACCTTCTCGCGGCCGAGCTCGTCGAGCAGGACGTGCAGCGCTACGCGAGCTCCGACCGGCCCGACGACGGCCGGCCCGGCTTTCGTATCCAGGGAGCGGAGTACAACGCCTTCTGGAGCGCCGATCCCACCTCGCCGCGGCTGTCCCTGCGTACGTCGCAGATCATCGAGCCGCGCGACGGCCAGATGCCCCCGCTGACGCGCGAGGCGCTGCTGACGTGGGAGCGGCGCGAGGCCGAGCGGCGCGAGCGCACCCAGGCGGACGACTGGGAGGACCGGGGCCTCTCGGAGCGCTGTCTGACCCGCAACGGCCTGCCGGGCGAGATGCTCGGCAGCTCGCAGCAGCCGGTCAAGGAGATCGTGCAGACGCCCGGCTACGTGTCCATCGTCATGCCTTACGGCTACGTGCGGATCATCCCGGTCAACGACCCGACGCCGATCGGCTCGGACATCCGCCAGTGGAACGGCTACTCGCGCGGGCGCTGGGAGGGCGACACGCTGGTCGTCGAGACCGCCAACTTCAAGAACACCGTCGCGAACGTGGCGCCGGCGCACGGCGGGCCGTTCGGCGGATCGGGCCACGTGCACTACTACCTGGGCACCGGCGAGACGCTGCGGCTCACGGAGCGCTTCACGCGCATCGACGCGGAGACGCTGGAGTACGAATACACGGTCGAGGACCCGGCCGTGTTCGTGCGGCCCTGGACCGCCGTCAACTACTTCGCCCTCGATTCGTGGAGCCAGGCGGGCTTCCAGGACCGCATCTTCGAGTACGCCTGCCACGAGCACAACTACGGGATGATCAACGCCATTCGCGGCGCGCGCGTCGACCCCGCGTGGGCGCTCGACGAGGCGCTGCGGGAGGCGGGCGTCCGCGAGGGTGAGCTGGAGGAGAAGTGGGAGGAATTCCGGGCCTGGGAGGCCGCGAACCAGGAGAGCCGGTGAGGCCAGGTCGGGATGTGCGCTGTGACCGCGCAGCCCGGACCCGTGCCAGCGTTCCCACGTCGTGAGATGGCGTTCGACCTTGCAGGAGGAGAGGACGATGCGAGCCGCACACGCACTCGTCGGGATAGCCGCCGGCGCGCTGCTGGCGATGGCCGCCACGGCGCCGGCGGGGGCGCACCACGCCTTCGCGGCGGAGTTCGACGCGAGCGCCCCGGTGGAGCTGGCCGGGACCGTGGTCCGCATGGAGTGGGTGAATCCCCACACCTGGATCCACATAGACGTCCCGCAGGACGACGGCACCGCCCAGCGGTGGATGATCGAGGGCGGGCCGCCGACCTCGCTCCTGCGGCGGGGCTTCACCCGCGACTCGCTGCTCGCGGGCACCGCGGTGTTCGTCGAGGGCTTCCGGGCCAAGGACGGCTCGCAGAAGGCCAACGGCCGCGACGTGACGTTCACTGACGGTTCCAAGCTGTTCCTCGGGTCGTCGGGCACCGGCGCGCCGCGCGACGGGCGGGACCCGACCGAACCGGAGTAGCGGTTCTGAAGGACACCGGGTCCAGCCCGTAGCGGCCCTTCTCGAGGAGCCCGGCGCTCATGTCTTTCCGGGCAGCAACACGTGTTCTCCTCGGAGGAGGATGGCGTAGCTCTGCCGTCGGTCATTCGGGAGGTGCAACCCGTCTACACGCAGGCCGCGATGGAGGCCGGCATCGAAGGGGACGTGCGCCTGACCGCCGTGGTGCGCCCGGACGGCACGGTTGACCGAATCGACATTGTCGACTCGCTCGACGCCGAGCTCGGACTCGATGAGGCGGCGGTGGAAGCCGCCGGGCAGTGGCGGTTCGAGCCCGGAAAGGTGGACGGAGAGCCTGTGGCGGTGAGAGTGACCCTGGAGTTCAGGTTCGCCCTGCGGCGCTGGGCGTGCTGGCGGCCTCCTTCGGAGTGAGCCGCAAGCGTCCAACGCCGCTGGTGCTGGCAGCCGTGGCCATCCCCGGTTGCGGCCCACTTCCCGAGGGCGTAGCATGGGCGCAGGTCACGCAGCTCCAGGAGGCGAAAGATGAAGGTCCGCTCTCTCCTCACCGCAGTTCCTGTGGTGCTCGCCGCCGTCCTCGCGCCGCTTTCGGCGACTGGCCAGGAGACGGCGCCGCGCACGCCGTGGGGCCATCCCGACCTGCAGGGCACCTATACGAACAAGACCATCACCCCGCTGCAGCGGCCCACGGAACTGGCGGGCCAGGAGCTGCTGACCGCCGAGGAGGTGGCGAACCTGGAGCGGGAGGTGCTCGACCGCAACGCGGAGCTGCTGGTGCGGCCCGCACGCAGGACGGAGGTCACCGAGAGCGTGGACGTCGGCGCGGACGGTGCGCCCGGCTTCTACAACAACTTCTGGCTGGATAGAGGCGTCACCTCCACCGGGCGCACGTCGATCGTCGTCGATCCGCCCGACGGCCGCCTGCCGCCGCTGACGCCGGAAGCGCAGCAGGACGAGGACGAGCGCCTGGCCGCGCGGAGCGCCCGCGGCCCGGCCGACACCTGGACTGACATGGATCTGAACGACCGCTGCATGCTGTGGTCGGTGGGGCCGCCCATGCTCCCGACCGGCTACAACAACAACTACCTGATCCTGCAGACGCCCGAGTACGTTGCCATCCAGGTGGAGATGATCCACGACACGCGCATCATTCCGCTCGACGGCCGCCCCCGTCTCGGCCGGCCGATTCCGCAGTGGCTGGGCGAGATGCGCGGCCACTGGGAGGGCGACACCCTGGTCGTTGAGACCCGCAACATCGCCCGCAGCGAGGAGGGCTCGTCGTTCGGCAACGACGTGGTCCGCATCCGCGCCGCCAACGGGGGGCGAACGGAAAGTCTCAGTGTGGTCGAACGGTTCACCCGCGTCGACGCCGACACCCTCCGCTACGAGTTCACCGTCGAGGACCCGACCCGTTGGACCAGCCCGTGGTCCGGCGAGCTGCCGCTGCGGCGGACCGACGAGTCGCTGTTCGAGTACGCCTGCCACGAGGGCAACTACAGCATCGTCAACGTGCTGAGCGGCGCCCGGGCCGAGGATCGGGAGGCCGCCCGCGGCGGGGAGGCGACACGCTGACGATCCTGGCGCGACGACGAGGATTCCCGTTATGGGCATCCTGAAGATGGCTTGGCGGAACATCGGCCGCAACCGCCGCCGGACCGTCGTCACGGTGGCCGCGATGGCGTTCGGTTTCTTCGCCATGGTGGTCTGGTTCGCCATGCTCCAGGGCCTGCTGGCCGACATGGAGCGGACGGTGATCGACATCGAGATCGGCGACCTGCAGATCCACGCGCCGACCTACCTGGACGACCCGTCGCTCTACACGCGCATCGACGACGTCGACTCGCTGATCGCGGCGCTCGAGGCGGCGGGGTTCCGGGCGAGCGCGCGGCTGGTCGGCGGCGGGCTCGCCGCCGCGGGCGTGTCGGCGGCCGGTGCGTCGCTGCAAGGGGTGAACGTGCGGGCCGACGCCGACGTCAGCGCCATCTCGACACGCCTTGCCGAGGGAGACTGGCTCGACGAGGACGATCCGTACGGCGTCGTCGTCGGCCGGCGGCTCGCCCGATCGCTCGATCTGGCGGTCGGCGGCGAGCTCATCGTCCTCAGCCAGGCGGCCGACGGGAGCATCGCGAACGATCTGTACGCCGTGCGCGGGATCCTGCAGAGCGTGAGCGACGGGGTGGACCGCTCCACGGTCTTTCTCACCGAGGCGGCCTTCCGCGAGCTGTTCGTGCTGCCGTCCGGCGCGCACCGGATAGTGGTGCGCAAGCCGGACGACGTCGAGCTGCCGGCGGCCGTCGAGACCGTACAAGGTCTGGCCCCCGGCCTCGACGTGCGGTCCTGGCGGACGCTGCTGCCGACGCTGGCGACCTATCTCGACTCGGCCAACGCGTCGATGCAGATCGTCTCGGCGGTAATCTACATCGTCGTCGCCATTCTCATCCTGAACGCGATGCTGATGGCGGTCTTCGAGCGCATTCGGGAGTTCGGCGTGCTCAAGGCACTGGGCGTCGAGCCGCGCCAGGTGCTGGCGCTCATCGTCGTGGAGAGCGGGCTGCAGACCGGTCTCGCCCTGGGGGTCGGCGTGGCGCTAGCCGTCCCGACCCTGTGGTACCTGGTCGAGTTCGGCATCGACACCGGCGCGCTCGGCGGGGTGCAGGTGCTGAGCGCAACCATCGCGACGGTCTGGCGGGCGGCGGTGACACCGGCCACGTTCGCGGCCCCGACCGCGAACCTGGTCATTCTGGTGCTCCTGGCGGTGATCTACCCCGCCCTGAAGGCGGCCCGTATCAGCCCGGTGGAGGCGATGCGGCACCAGTAGCGCCGCGGCCGGCGAGCGGCCGCGGCCAGCGAGAAACGGCAGAGACGGAGACAAGAGGACAAGCGCGATGAAAGGCACCAGTCTTGCGACGATGGCCTGGCGCAACCTGTGGCGCAATCGGCGCCGCACGTACATCACGCTCTCGGCGATCGTCTTCGGCGTCTTCCTCGCCGTCATCATGATGGCGATGCAGGATCGCAACTGGGCCGACATGATCCGGCTGGCGGCCCGGCTCGGCGCCGGGCACGTGACGATCCAGCATCCGGAGTATCTCGATACTCCCACGCTGACCCGCACGGTGCGGGGGACGGATACCCTGAAGCGCCTTGCCGCGGACGACCCGCACGTCATCCGGGTCGTCGAGCGCATCACCGGGTTCACCATGCTCGCGACCGCGCGCGAGAACGTCGGCGCCGGCTTCATCGCGGTCTCTCCGGAGCAGGAGGACGACGAGACGCTGTCGCTCCTCGAGGCCATCGTCGAGGGCGAGTTCTTCGGCTCCTCTAGCGACGGCGGCATCATCCTGGGCGAGAAGCTCGCCTCGAATCTGGACGTCGAGCTCGGATCGAAGCTGGTCTACACGCTGACCGACAAGGAGGGCGAGATCGTCAGCGCCCTGGCGCGCGTCTCCGGCATCGTACGCACGGGCTCGCCCAGCGTCGACGCGGGCATCTGCCTGCTGCCGATCGATGCCGTGCGGGAGGTGGTCGGCTTCGCGCCCGACGAGGCGATCCAGATCGCCGCGTTCGTCGACGATCAGCGCGCCAGCGACGCAGCGGTCGCCGCGCTCGGCGCCGAGGCGCCGGACGACGTCGCGGTGCTGGCGTGGCACGAGCTGCAGCCGGACCTGGCGGTCTTCATCGCCATGAAGGTGGGCGGCGCCAAGGTCATGATGCTGGTGCTCGCCGTGCTCGTGGCGGCCGGCATCTTCAACACGCTCTTCGTCAGCGTGATGGAGCGCCTGCGCGAGTTCGGCATCATGCTCGCCGTCGGCTTCAGTCCGGGACAACTCTTCCGGCTGATCATGCTCGAGAGCGCCTGGCTGGCGGTGATCGGCCTGACCGCCGCCGCCGCGGTCACCATCGGCCCGTATCGCTATCTCGCGTCGACGGGCATCGACATATCGGGCATGATCCCGGCGGACCAGATGGAGGTGGCCGGCGTCGGCATGTCGACTGTCCTGCGGGTCGGCATCTACGGCGAGAACGTGGCGCTCATCGGCATCTCGGCGCTCGTTGCCATCCTGCTCTCCGGGGTCTATCCCGCCTGGAGGGCTGGACAGGCCGACCCCGTGGAGACGATTCGGCTGGTCTAGCGGCGTCGTCCGCGCCAGCTTCCGAAGCGCAGACTCCCACCCGGTGCCGACTGCGCGGGCATCTCCCGCGCTGCGGCTTCCAGGAGACTTCATGAACGGTGGCAATGGTGAGACTCCGGTCGTTGCGCTCGAGGACGTCACGAAGATCTACCGGCAGGGAGATCAACACGTCGAGGCGTTGCGCGGCCTGACCATGAGGGTGCGCAGCGGGGAGTTCACGGCCATCAGCGGCCCGTCCGGCTCCGGCAAGACCACCGCGCTCAACCTGATCGGCGCCCTGGACACGCCCACGTCCGGCACAGTGCGGCTGGAGGGTGCGGACCTCGGCACGCTCACCCGCAAGGAGCTCAGCCGCCTCCGCCGCGACCGCATCGGCTTCGTGTTCCAGGCCTACAACCTGCTGCCGGTCCTCAGCGCCTACGAGAACGCCGAGATCGTGATGGCGGTGCAGGGAGTTGCCGAAGCGGAGCGCCGGGAGCGGGTCATGAACCTGCTGGCGCAAGTGGGGCTCGAGGGGATGGAGCACCGGCGCCCGTCGGAGCTCTCGGGCGGCCAGCAGCAGCGCGTCGCCATCGCGCGGGCGATCGCGGCCCGGCCGGCCGTCGTGCTGGCCGACGAGCCGACCGCCAACGTCGACTCCGCCACCGCCGAGGCGCTGCTCGAGATGATGGAGACCCTGAACGGCGAGCAGCGGGTCACCTTCCTCTTCTCGACCCACGATCCGCGCGTCATGGCGCGCGCCCGCCGCCTGATCCGCCTGGTCGACGGCCGCATCGAGAGCGACGACGCGCGCGACTGACGGCGGGATCACCCCTCGACCAGGGCCTTTGCATACGCCTCCCGTCCCGCTCCTCCTTCGGCGTTGACCCCTGTGGAAAACCATATCGCCGCAGCGGTCGCCCCCGGCGCCACGAAATGACATGAAGCAGTAGCGAGATTGACGGTTGTCAATGCTCTGGCGACCGGCTGTGGGGAGGATTAGCTCATCGGCATTGTTTCCGTTTGCGCCGGCAAGCTCGAATCCGGTCGTGCCGACGAGAGCATGCCCCTCGGAGGTTCCAGTGAAGTCGACGGTAGTCGCCTCCCTTGTCTTCATCGGTCTCGCCCTTGCCCCTCTGCCTGCGACCGGCCAGTCAACCGGGCGTTTCGCGGGGCAGCTCGTCCTGGAGTGGCTGAATAACGAGTCCGGTCCGGATCGCGACATGCGGCTCGTCGAGCCATTCGCGTTCCACGACGGTCGCGGCAACGAGTGGGCGGTTCCGGCGGGAGCCGTCGTGAACGGGGCCTCGATTCCCCGGCTGCTATGGCCGGTCTTTGGTTCCCCCTTTGTCGGTGACCACCGCCGGGCATCGGTGGTGCACGATCATTTCTGCACGCTCAAGAACCGGCGCTGGCAGGCGGTTCACCGAATGTTCTACGACGCGCTGATCGCATCCGGGGTTCCGGAGCTACAGGCCCTGATTCTCTATGGCGCCGTATTCGCCGGTGGGCCGCGATGGACCGGCGTTGCGGGAATCGAGCCGGGTGCGCCTGAGGTGCTGACGGAATGGCCAGAGTTTTCGGAAGACGACTTCAAAGTGCTGGAAGCGTGGATCCGGAGCAACGATCCCACGCGGGAAGAAGTGGAACGGGAGGCCCAGCGCCTCATAACCCGGTAGCCATGAAGAACGCCCTCGTTTCGATAGCGTTCGCCGTCGCCGTTCTGCACATCGCGGGTGGACCCGTCACGTCCCAGGAGTCCATCCGGATCGATCCAGAATACTACTGTGCCGCGGAGCCTGGTTCGGTTCCCGAACGGTTGAATACGTTCCCACCGACGCCGCGCGCGGAGAGGGCGATTGAGGAAATCGTCGATCTCGTCGGACTCGGGACGAGCGGTTGGCGCCTGCTGGCGTCGTCGCAGGCGAAGGCGTCGGCGTCCATGGACTCCGTTACCGGAGAACGGAGGATTGTCTACAACGAGGACTTCATCCGCAACCTCAGGGGCGAGAGCGACAGCGTGTGGGCGAACGTCGCGATCCTGGCGCACGAAGTGGCGCACCACCTGAACAACCATCTCCAGACCGGCGACAGCGAGACACGGCAAATCGAGGAACTGGAGGCGGACAGATTCGCCGGGTACGTTCTGTTCCGGAAGGGGGCGAGTGAGGAAGCCACCCAGCGAGTGTTCAGGACCCTTGGCGGCGGCAGGGGCGGTTACCCGCCGGTCGCCGACCGCGTGGCTGCCGCGCGGAATGGCTGGCTGAGGGGCGAAGCGTTGGGGACCAGAGTTGTCGAGATAGAGAGAATCATCGACACCGACGTTGTACCCGTCGACCCCCCTCCCCCTCCCCCTCCCAGGGTGTCTGGCCTGGCTCTCCGCGCTGAACACGGCGGGACGGTCCTCCATATGGGTGGAGGGGCTCCGGCACCGGGGTTCCAGTTTCATCTGCAGGGAAGGCTCGAATACGAGAACCCGGCAATCGTGTACGTTGGAATCCACTTCTGGTTCCCAGGTGGGCGCATAGTTCTTGCGCATCCACAGGAGCAGTACTACCGCCGAGCGAGCAACAATCAAGTGGCCACGGGTGTCCCGGGATTCCGGTTTGCGGGCGGGCGGCTCAACCTTGGGAGTCTTTTGGTGGACTCACTTCCCTACTACGTCCTGAACCTCGGCCCTTCCGCCTATCGGCGGTACGATCTCGTGGCGCGTGCGTTCGTCTACGTGGACGAAGCCTTGATCGCCAGTAGCCGCCCGGAGGATCTCTGGGTTGTCTGGTAGCGACAGACTACTTGCCGAACTAACGAGCCCGTGACCGAAGCGAGCCTCGTTCTTGAGAACGAGTCTACGGAAGCAAGCGCCGCACGGCGCACCGAAGCCCGGCAACACGTCGACACCCTTCCATGCTACGCGGCGCCCGGTACGTGCGCCAGCCAGCGCCGCGGATTGTCGACCAGGATCTTGCGAATCGTCTCCTCCGGGACCCCGTAGTAACGCAGCTTCGGCACGAACTGCACCAGGACGGTGGAGAAGCCGTTGCCCCAGTTCGCCTTGATCTGGGTGGTGTTGGCGAAGTCCGATGACAGCAGGATGTGGTCCTCGTAGCCTGCCTCCAGGGCGTTGAGCACCATGTCCACCTTCTCCCGCTCCGGGATGAACGACGCGCTCATGCGGTGGCCGACCGTGTCGAAGCCGATGAACGCGCCGCGGCCCGCGATCTCCTTGTGCGTCTCCCAGCCGGGGTCGTCCGACCGCTGGATGGTCGACAGGTGGCCGATGCACAGGTGGCTCATGTCGACGCCCGCCGACTCGTACAGGTCGATCTGCTCGATGGCGCACGAGGGGCAGCTCTCGTGCGGGACGTGGGTGAAGATCGGCAGCCCCGTCCGGCGGTGGGCCTGGCTGACGGCGCGGATCATCCGCCGTTCGTCGTCGTGCATGGCGGGGAACGAGCTGCCCACCTCGCCGAGCGCGCCCCACCGCTCGCGGGCCGCCTGCTCGATCAGGTGTTCTGCCAGCACGTCCTCGTCCAGGCCGGCGATCGCCTCCGGGTAGCGCGGCTGCAGGAAGTAGCTGCCGCCGATCACGACGTGGACGCCGGAGCGGGTTGCCATGGCGGTCAGGTTCGCGAGCTGCTGCGCCGTGCGCGGCCCGATCGACGAGTCGACGATGCAGCTCACGCCGTCGAAGGCGGCCATGCGCAGCTCCTCGACCAGCAAGTCGACCATCTCGGCATTCGTCGGCGGCGGGGGCGCCGGCGTGCCGGGCCGCCGCGGCTCGGCCGGCGGGCTGGCGTAGTCGAAGGAGAGGTGCTCGTGGAACAGCGTCGCGCCCGAGCCGATCTCCACCGGATCGACGTCGGCGAGCACCGTGCGGACGATGGCGCCGTCCGGGAATGCGATGGAGGACGCTCCCCGGCCCGTTGCCTGCCACCCGACCGCCCGCGGGCTCACGTCCGATCCCCAGGCGGCAGCCAGGCCGAATCCGGTCCCGGCTCCCAGCAGCCGTAGCGCCTCGCGACGGCTCATCCCGGCCACCTGCGCATTCCGTCCAGTCATGCTCTCCTCCCCGCGTCGCCTGACCACCGCCGGCCGGTGCGAACAGGTCTCTGGTCGCCGCTTCCGGGAGCCGGGCTGACGGCCGCGTTCCCGTCGTGGAAGGGGTCGTCAGCGCTCCCGTTCCTCGGCCCGCGCGCCGGCCAGGATGCCCTCCATCGCGTAGTTCCCCTCGTGGCAGGCGTACTCGAAGATCGACACGCGGTCTGTGATCCGGTTCATCGGCCGCACGACGGTCCACGGCCGCTGGAAGGTCTGCGGATCGTCGATCGTGAACCGGTAGTCGAGCGTGTCGTCATCGACGCGCGTGTAGCGCTCCGTCAGGTGCAGCGTGTCGCGCGATCCGCGGAAATTCGTCTTCGGCGTGAAGTTCGTCGTCTCCACGACCAGCGTGTCGCCCTCCCAGTGGCCGCGCGAATCGCCCAGCCACTGGCGGATCGACTCGTGGACATGCGGGCGGCCGTCGAGCGGGATGATCCGCGGCTCGTGGATCAACTCCTGGTAGACGACGACGTAGCCCGGCGCCTGGAAGATCTGGTAGTTGCTGCTGTACCAGCTCCCGATGCCGTTCCAGCCGCGCGAGATGCAGCGGGTCCACTGGCTCAGGTCGCTGTAGGTGTCCGGAGACGTGGCGGGGCCGCGCTGACTCCGCTCGGCACGCTCGGCGGCGATGCGCGCCTCACCCTCGGCCGAGAGCGGCGGAATGCGCCCGTCCGGCGGATCGACGATCAGCGAGGTGCGGGTGAGCGCCGTGCCGACGTCCCGCCAGAACGCGTTGTAGTTCCCGACGCTGCCCTCCCGCGGCGGCAGGTCGAAGGCGGCGCGGTTGGCGTCCTCGATGGCCTGCGCCTCCTCCGGCGACAGGTTGTCGGTCTCGGCCAGCCGTCCTTCGCGGGGGCGCTCCAGTGGGGTCGACGTCTGGCTGTTCCATTGCCCCTGCAGGTCGGGGTCGCCCCACGGCGTGCGGGGCGCCGTCCAGCCTTCCGGCGCGCCGTCGCGGGTCTGGCCGGTCGCGGGCACGGCCAGCGCCGTGGTCAGCATCATGAGGAGCACGAACCCGGCGACGAGGAATCGGCAGCGCATGTGATCCTCCTGGTCGGTTGTTCCGTCCGTGTATCGGCATTTCTCCAGGGCTTCCAACTCATCGTTCGTGTATCGCAAGTCGACCTTGCCTGCCAGCGCGGCCAGCGTGCCGAGCTTCTCTGCGCGCAGCGGGTCGTTCGTCGCCGAAGGCGGCGGGGCCTTGCTCCCGTAGTCGGAGTCCGGGTGCGTCGCGCGCGTCATGGCGGGATCCAGTGTACTGCTGTCACCGGTTGCCCGACGAGACGGTGATGCGGCCGGGCGAGAGGGTATATTGGGTCGATTCGACACACACAGGAGGTTCCGATGCGCCATAGAGTTCTTGCGTCCGTGAGCGGCGCGGCCGTGCTGGCCGCTCTCCTGCTGCTGCCGGCGGTTCCGGCCACCGCCCAGACCGATCTGCGGACGGGATGGGGAGATCCGGATCTGCAGGG
The DNA here is from genome assembly GCA_964291605.2 of Vicinamibacterales bacterium. Classification (GTDB taxonomy): domain Bacteria; phylum Acidobacteriota; class Vicinamibacteria; order Vicinamibacterales; family UBA8438; genus WTFV01. Next base: position 1,739,241 of record OZ219745.1, read on the forward strand.
CATCTGGGACTTCCGCACCATCACGCCGCTGGAGCGGCCCGAGGAGCTCGGCGACCAGGCGTTCCTGACCGCCGAGGAGGCCGCCAACCTGGAGCGGGAGGTGGTCGATCGCAACACCGAGCTCGCCAACCGGGCCGCCCGGCGCACGACGGCCACCGAGAGCGTGGACCGCGGCGAGGATGGGGCGCCCGGCTTCTACAACAACTTCTGGCTCGACCGGGGGACGCGCACCGTCGGCACCCGGCGCACTTCGCTCGTCGTCGATCCGCCCAACGGCAGGCTCCCCGAGATGTCGCCCGAAGGCCGGGAGCGCACGGAGGCGCGGCGCGCGTACCGGCGCGATCATCCGGCCGACTCCTGGCTCGATCGCAGCGCCTACGATCGCTGCATCCTCGGCTTCAACGCCGGCCCGCCCATCACGCCCGGCGGCTACAACCAGAACCTGCAGGTCTTCCAGACCCCGGACGAGGTGGTGCTGGTGACCGAGATGGTCCACACCGTGCGGGTGGTCCCGCTCGACGGCCGGCCGCCGCTGCCGGATCACATGCGCCAGTGGTCGGGCGACTCGCGCGGCCGCTGGGAAGGCGACACGCTGGTGATCGAGACGCGGAACTTCTACGACCAGCGCGGCTGGCGGGGCACGACCCCCGACATGACCCTGGTCGAGCGCCTCACCCGCGTCGACGCGGACACGCTGGAGTACGCCTACACCGTTACCGATCCGCGGACCTGGACGCGCCCGTGGACCGCGTCGATCCCGATGCGGCGCACCGATCAGCCGTTGTACGAGTACGCCTGCCACGAAGGGAACTACAGCATGCCCGGGATCCTGGGGGGAGCTCGGGTGGAGGAAGCGGAGGCTGCCGCTGCGGCCGCGGGCCGGTGAGGGTGGCCGCCGTCGTTCCGGCCCGGCGGTAGCGGCCGTCACGCGGCCGGCCGGTGACCGTTCCCGCTCCGGCGGACCGGTACCGTCCCGCGCCGTCCTGACGCCGTGCGCTTGTCCGTCGCCGTTCAACAGGATGTTCGGATGTTCGATAGGGAGAAGTGCTGTCATGAGTATCGATCTGCGCCGTCCGATCGTCGCCGCCGTCGCCTGCCTGCTCGTCCTCGCGCTTGCCGCACCGGCCGCCGCGCAGCCTGACGGCTGGGCACGGCCGTTCCCCGGCCACCGGGTGATCGGCAACCTCTATGCGGTCGGCACCTACGACCTGGCCGTGTTCCTCGTCACCTCCGACGAGGGGCACTTCCTGATCAACACCGGGCTCGAGGATTCGATTCCGCTGATCCGCGAGAACATCGAATCGCTCGGGTTCCGGCTCGAGGACGTCAGGGTGCTGCTGCAGATGCAGGCGCACTGGGATCACACCGCCGCCCTGGCCCAGATCAAGGAGGCGGTCGGCGCCGAGATGTGGGCGACGGCCGAGGACGCGCCCGTGCTGGAGGACGGCGGGTTCAGCGATCCGCACTTCGGCGGCCGGCAGTCGTTCCGGCCGGTGTCGGTCGACCGGGTCATAGAGGACGGCGACGTGCTGGAGCTGGGCGACGCGCGCCTGACCGTGATGCTGAGTCCCGGACACACCGCCGGCAGCTCCAGCTACCTGATGACGGTGACCGAGGGCGGCCGCGACTACAACGTCGCCATCGCCAACATGGCCACCATCAACCCCGGCAAGCAGCTCGTCGTCAATCCCACCTACCCCGGCGTGGCCGACGACTTCGCCGAGACGTTCCGCAGGCAGAAGGCGCTGGACGTCGACGTCTGGGTTTCGGCCCACGGCGGGCAGTACGGCCTGCACGACAAGTACGAGGCGGGGCAGGAGTACAGCCCGGACACGTTCGTCGACCCGGAGGGTTTCCGCGAAGCGGTGGAGCGGCTGGAGCAGCTCTACCTCGCGCAGCTCGAGTCCGAGCGGCAATGACGTCGATCGTGGTGCGAGCGGCCGGCAGATACCCGACACGCAAAGGCGGGTTTACGGAAGGGAGGTGGAGGGCGTTCGAACATGGAATGGCATGAGGTCAGGCGACGCATCGACGGCGGCGAGAATGCGCGGACCGAGTTCAAGCGCGACGCACGCAACCTGACCGGGATCGGCAAAACGCTGTGCGCGTTCGCCAACGGCGACGGCGGGCTGCTCGTCATCGGGATCGACGACGGCGGGAAGGTGGTCGGGGTCGGCGAAAGCCCGGGTGCGGTTCAGGAACGGCTGACGAGTTTTCTGCAGACCGGCTGCGGCAAGCCGGTGACCGCGGAGTGCGGCCGACAGGACACCGGCGAGGGGTGGGTGCACTGGGTCCACGTGCATCGCCACCAGCGCGGATACGAGCCGTTCTCCCATGACGGCCGGTTCTGGATCCGCCGCGGCCGGGCCACCGTCGCGCCGTCGCCGTCGGAGTTGCAGGAGTTGCTGAACGCGTTCGGGCTGGTCCTTACCGAGAGGCAGATCATTCCGTCGGCGACCGTCGAGGACATCGACTTCGGTGCGGTGCGCGCCTACATGCAGGCGCAGGGGCTGGACATGGACGAAGGCCCGCAGCCGGCGCGCGAGGACGATCTGCGCAACGGAAGCGTCGTCGAGGAACTCGACGGCGTCCTGCGGCCGACGCTGTACGGCCTGATGACGTTCGGACGCGATCCGCAGTCGTTTCCCCACACGCTGAGCCTGTTCATACAGTGCGCGGCCTACGGCGGTGCGGACCAGGCCGCCGCGGTGCTGAGCGCCGGGGAAGGCAAGGGACGGCTCGAAGATCAGGTGAAGCGCGCCATGGGCTGGTTCCGGAGCCTCGGCCGCCGGGAAGCGTACGAAGGGCACTACCGCAGGGACACGCCGCCGGTGCCCGAACAGGCGCTGCGGGAGGCGCTTGTCAACGCGGTCATCCACCGGGACTACGCCATCACCGGGTCTCAGGTACTGCTCGAAGCGTTCGACGACCGCATCGTCGTAACGAGCCCGGGCGCGCTGCCGAACCACATGACCGTCGAGCAGGCGCGCAGTGGCGGGGCGCCGCGCTCGCGCAACGAGATGATGGCCAACGCCATGGTCGTCAGCGGTCTGATGGAACGCCGCGGCCGCGGCTGGTTGACGATGCGCCACGCGATGCGGAAGTTCAACGGCACCGAGCCGGAGCTGGTCAACGACGAGCGCAACCGGCTGGTGCGGGTGACGTTCCAGCGGGGCAATGGCAACCAGCCGTTGTAACGGGCCGGGCCACATGGGTCTGCACGCTCCCGACTGGTCGGGGTCGCAACTGCAGTGAGTCGCTACCGCGACACGACCAGCAGCACCCCGGCTACGACGACGGCGGAGCAACCCAGCGACCAGAGCGTCAGCGTCTCGCCGGCGAGCAGGTAGCCCAGCACGAGCGCGATGATCGGGTTCACGTAGGCGTAGGTGGCTGCCTTGGTGGGAGTCGACGCCTTCAGCAGCCACAGGTAGCAGCCGTAGGCCACCGATCCGAACGCCGCGACGTAGACCCAGGCGCCGAAGGCGGCAGGGGAGACCGTGGACCAGTCGACGGTGATGAACTCGCCGGACGCTGCCGACAGCGCCATCAGGACGGCCCCGCCCCCGAGCATCTGCATGCCGGCCGACAGCCAATGCGATGCCGGTTGCGACGCATAGCGGGAATAGACGGAGCCGGTCGCCCACAGCAGGCTGGCCACCACGATCGTTCCCGCGCCGACCAGGTCGAGGGTGCGCGCGCCCGCGATGTCGGTCGGATTGACGAGCAGCGCGATCCCGGCGAAACCGAGCGCGAGGCCGACAATCACGTGTCCCGGCGGTCGCCCGCCGCCCGGCCGCAGCCAGTCGATCGCCGCCACCCAGAACGGCACCATCGAGACCAGCAACGCGCCGATGCCGGACGGTACCCGTTGCAGCGCCCAACTGACCCCGCCGTTGCCGCCGGCCGCCATCAGCGTTCCGATGAGCGCGGTAGTGAGCCAGTCGCGGGCGGTCGGCCGCGCCGCGCCTCCGCGTACGCCCAGCGCAACGAAGACCATCCCGGCGCCGAGGAAGCGCCCGCTGGCCATCAGGAACGGCGGGATCTCGGCCACCCCCCAGCGGATGGCCAGATAGGTCGAGCCCCAGATGACGTAGACGGCCGCGAAGGCGGCCACGAGCGAAACGCGCGACGGGTGGGTCATGGGACCACGGTTGAATCGGCAACGAGTGAGCCGGAAGTAAAGCCGGCGTGGCGCTGTGGAAACCGATGCGGCCGTCTAGGAGTCTGCGCCGCAGAACGCAGTGTAGCGAAGTGCCGCGGCGCAGGGTCATGGAGCGGGGGGGATGGGCCGAAACGCCGAGCCAGCGAGGCGTTTCGGGGCGCTCGGCGGCCGGGACCTACTCGGGTTCGGCCGGCCGGCCGGCAGCGCGATCCTGCCAGCCGTCGAACCGGCCTGCAAGGCGGGCGAGGCGCCGGTCGACATCCGTTACGGTCAGGGCGAGCGCGTCCACCCGCTGGCTCAATACACCGATCTGGGCCGAGAGCGCGCACCACAGCAGGAACGCGACACCCAGCGTGACGGTGACGTTGAGGCCGGCCAGGGTGACCAACTCGGGCAGTCTAGGTCTAACCAGGTAAACCTGAAAGCGGCGCAAGTCGCGCCGCCAACGAGTACGTAGTTTGTACAGAATCCGCACTTCGGCCCAGTAACCAGGTAAACCTGAAAGCGGCGCAAGTCGCGCCGCCAACGAGTACGTAGACTTCGGCCGGACAAGGCAGCTAGTGGTGCGTCACATCAAAACCTGTGGGTAGACGGACTTCAGTTTGCACCGTGCATCGTCGACCTTCATGTGCCAGTCGACACCGCGTTGGGTGTTGTTGACGTCGGTGGACCACACAGATACTTCGCCGTGCAGCGTCGCCAAGTCCCCGATGCGACGCCCCTGCAGGCATTGGCGCGTCATGGCGCTGAGCTCGTTCTCCGCGATGTTCAGCCAGCTGCCGTGTTTCGGCGTGTAGCAGAACTCGATGCGACGAACCAGTTCCCGGGCCCGGGCCGGCTCGAACACTTCGTAGAAGGCGCCCTTGGTGTGCGTGTTCAGGTTGTCGCACACCAGGATGACCTTCTCGCACTCGGCGTAGCGGCCCTCCAGCAGGCCGGCCACCTCCACTGCCCAGTCCGCCTTCGTGCGCCGGGCCCGGGCCGTCGCCTGCCGCCAGCCCGCCAGCGGCTCGGCGAACAAGAAGACCGAGGCCGTGCCCGCCCGTTCGTACTCGTAGTCGACGCGGCGGGGTCGATGCGGCGTGGCGGCCATCGGCGGGCGCGTCTCCTTGACCAGTTGCACCGGCTGCTCGTCCATGCACACGACAGGCCAAGCAGGGTCGTACGGTTGCGCATACACGTCGAGGACCTGTTCCATGTGCGCCGCGAACTCCGCGTCGGCCGCCGGTGGGATCACCCAGTACTCGACTTTCCGCTGCGTCATCCCGTTTTTTTCAGCGTCCGCCGAACCGTTTCGTGGCTGATCGACTCGACGATCGCCAACTCCACGACCCGGCGCGCCAGCAGCCGCAACGACCAGTTCGCGTAGCCCTTCGGAGGCGACCCCGTACGCAGGGCAATGACCTGCGCCTCCTGTTCGCCGTCCAGCAGTTTGGGAACTGGGGGCGACGCCCGCTGCTTGCGCTCCAGCGCCGTAGAACGCAACGGCGTGAGTTCTGCGGCGCAGACTCCTGGGGCGGTGGGGGCTGGGGCCGAACGCGGCGCGCTGGCGACGGGTTTGGCGGCGGTAGCATCGGGGCCGTCGGGCCCTGCGTTCACGGGGATCCGTTTCGCCCTGCGTGGCGGCAGGTTCGTTCCGTTCGACGGCGTCTTCGTCGCATGCCCGTTTACTTGTCCGGCCTCCCCTGCCTACGTTGTTCGCATGATCCGTGTCGTAGTAGCCCTCGTCCGGAGCCGCCCGCTCTCTTGCGCCAGCGCGTTGCGGATGGCCCTGATGGCCGCCCTGCTGCTCCCCGGCGTCCCGGCGCGCGGGCAGGAGACGGAGCGGGCCGGCAGCATCCACGGGCAGGTCCTTGCAGCCGTCACGCGCCAGCCGCTGGCCGGCGCCGCCGTCCTGGTTCTCGATCACGGTCTCGCCGAGGTGACCGGTTCCGACGGCCGCTTTACCGTCGCCGGCGTGCCCGCGGGCCTGCACCGCGTGCAGATCGTGTCGATCGGCTACGAGCCGGCGATCCTGCACGACGTCGTCGTGCGGCCGAACCGTGTTACGCCGCTGGCGGTGGAGCTGGACGAAGCGGCCGGCGTGCGCGAGGCCGTCGACGTAACCGCCGACTACTTCACGGAGGAGGAGGAAGCGGCGGTCGGCACGGTGAGCTTCAACTTCGAGGAGATCCGGCGGTCGCCCGGCTCGGCCGGCGACGTCAGCCGGCTGCTGCAGGTCCTGCCGAGCGTGGGCATGGCCACCGATCAGCGCAACGACCTGATCGTGCGCGGCGGCAGTCCGGCCGAGAATCTCACCGTCGTCGACAACATCGAGATCCCCAACATCAACCACTTTCCGACCCAGGGGGCGTCGGGCGGCGTCATCGGCCTGCTGAACACCGACCTCATCGCCGACGTCAGCTTCTCGGCGGGCGGTTTCGGGGCCGAGCATGGCGACCGGCTCTCGTCGGTGATGGTCGTGACGCAGCGCGAGGGCAACCGTTCGGAGCTCGACGGCGAGATCTCCACGAGCATGGCCGGCGTCGGCCTGCTGCTGGAGGGGCCGCTGGCCGGCGGGCGCGGGTCGTGGGCGATGTCGGCGCGGCGCAGTTATCTGGAGCTGATTGCCGGCGTCGTGGGCGCCATCGGCACCGGCGGCGCCGTGCCCAGGTACAGCGACGTGCAGGGCATGGCCACCTACGACCTGAGCCCGGCGCATCGGCTGCAGGTGCTCGGCCTGGGCGGCTTCGACGCCATCGATCTCGCTCTGGACGACCGGGAGGGCAGCGACGTGGTCTCCCGCGCCCGTCAGTCCGTCGGCGGGCTCAACTGGCGCTGGCTGTGGAGCGGCAACGGGTATGCGGAGACCTCGATCGCCCATACCCGCGCGGAACACGGCGTACGCGTCACCGAGGCGGTGGGAGACGGGACGCGGGTCCTGTTCGACAATGATTCCCGCGAGCAGGAAGTGGTGCTGCGCAGCAACTGGCGGTACCGGCCCCGCCCCGGGACCGCGGTGGCGTGGGGCGTGGCCGCGAGACGGCTGTTCGGCGACTTCGACCTCTTCGACGGACCCGACCGCACCCGCCTCGACACGCGCGACGAGCCGCTCGACGTGCGGGCATGGTTGACGGGTCACAAGGCGGGCGCCTTCGCTTCCCTGGAACAGTCGCTGGGTTCGCGTCTGACGGCCACGCTCGGCGGACGCTTCGACTACTTCTCGCTGAACGCGCGGGGCGCCTGGTCGCCGCGCCTCGGGCTGGCCTACGACGTCGACCCGCACACGACGCTCACCGGGGCGGCCGGCGTCTACCACCAGACGCTGCCGGCATGGCTTCTCGCGCAGCACCCGGACAACCGCCGCCTCGACAACCAGCGGGCCAATCACTACGTGGCCGGCGTCCGGCGGCGCCTGACGCCGAGCACGCTGTTGAGCGTGGAGGCGTACCGCAAGGACTACCGCGAGCTGCCGTTCGACCCGGACGATCCAACCGCTCTGGTCGTCGATCAGTTCGCCGACTTCAGGACGCCGGCCCCCGGGCGCTTGGCCGGCGGCGGCCGGGCGCGCTCGCACGGGGTCGAGGGGCTGGTTCGGAAGAAGCTGGCGTCGGAAGTGTACGGCCTCGTGAGCTACGCGTACTCGGTGTCCCGCTACACGGATCTGGCCGGCGTCGAGCGCAACCGGGCGTTCGACCACCGCCACGTCGCCTCGGTCATCGTCGGCTACCGGCCCAACGACCGTTTCGAGTTCAGCGGTCGCTGGCGCTTCGCCGGCGGGCGCCCCTACTCGCCCTTCGACCCCGTGCTGTCGGCGCAGGCGGGCGCCGGCATCGTACGGCGCGGGCGGATCAACGCCGAGCGCCACGCCGCCTACCATCGCCTCGACCTGCGCTTCGACCATCGCCGGCACTACCGGGACGTCACGCTGGTCAGCTTCTTCAGCGTGCTCAATGCCTACAACCGCGACAATGTCTTTCACTACTACTGGGATACGGACGACAATCGTCCGCACCGCAGCACGCAGTGGGGATTCCTGCCGGTGGGCGGTTTCGAGCTCGAGTTCTGATCCATGGTCGCCCGGCTGAGAGCTTCGATTCGCGCGCATCCGGAGCGCTGGGGTTGGGTGCTCAACGGCGCGTTCTGCACGGTGGTCGGCGCAGTGCTGAGTCTGGCGATGCACGGGGCTCTGGAACCGACCTATTTCGCGGCCAGCTACAGCATCGGGTTCTCGATCCACCTGTTCACCGCGTGCGTGCACCTCTACGGGCCGTCGTGGCTTCCGCGGTGGGTGGGAGAAACCGGCGCGGCGATATGCGGTATGGTTCTCGGTCTTGCCCTCGGCGGCGTCTTCCTGGACGGCGACCCCCGGTTCCTGCTCGGAAGCAACGCGTTTCTGCTGATCGGGGTCCTGCTGAGCGGCGTCGGTCTCGCCGGGTCCGTCGCGGTGGAGTTTCTCTGGGAAGCGCGCAACCGCCTGGCCCGGGCCGAGCGGGATGCGCTGGCCCGCGACAAGGCGCTGGCGGAGGCCGAGCTGCGGGTGCTCCAGGCGCAGGTGGAGCCGCATTTCCTGTTCAACACGCTGGCGAACGTCATCTCGCTGATTCACACGCATCCCGACCGGGCCGCGCGGCTCCTGGAGCGGCTGACGTCGTTGCTCCGGGCCTCGCTGTCGCGCACGCGCCGCGCCGCGGGGACGCTGGGAGACGAGCTCGCGGTGGTCCGCGCCTATCTCGACATACAGGCGTTGCGCATGGCGGGGAGGATGACATACGAAGTGGACGTGGACCCGGGTCTCGAGGCCGTGCGCATGCCGCCCCTTCTGCTGCAGCCGCTGGTGGAGAACGCGGTGTTGCACGGTATCGAGCCGTCGGCGGCGGGCGGCCGCGTCGTGGTGCGCGCGGAAGGATCCGATGGGGCAGTCCGGGTAGGGGTGACCGACGACGGCGTCGGGCTCGATCCGGATACCGCCGGGCATGGCGTCGGGATCGCCAGCGTGCGGGAGAGGCTGCAGGCGACGTTCGGCGAGCACGGCGAGCTGGCGCTTACCGAGACGCCCGGGGGCGGGGTCAGCGTGGAACTGCGATTTCCCGCGCTGCTCCCGGCCGCGGCGGAGGCGCGGTGAGCGTGCCAGGCGCGGTGACGGCGCTGATCGCCGACGACGAGCCGGCGCTGCGGGCCGATCTCGAGCGGCTGCTCGCCGAGGTGTGGTCCGAGCTGGTCGTCGCCGCGTCCGTGGGCGACGGTGCGGCGGCGCTTGACGCCATCGAACGCCTGAGGCCGGACGTCGCCTTTCTGGATATCCGGATGCCGCCGCCGTCGGGTCTCGACGTCGCGAGGCGGGTCGGGGTAGGCACCGCCGTCGTCTTCGTGACGGCCTACGACGCCCACGCCGTGGAGGCGTTCGAGCAAGCGGCGGTGGACTATCTTCTCAAGCCGGTCGTCGCCGATCGCCTGCACGACACGGTAAGCCGGCTGAGGCGGTGGCTGGACAGGGAGAGACGGAACGGGCCGGATCCTCGGACGCTCGAGTCCCTTGTCCGCCGACTTGCGGACGCGCCGGCGTACCTGCACTGGCTGCGGGTCGGACAGGGAGAGCGGGTCGAGATTGTCGCCGTGGATGACGTCTGCTTCTTCCGATCCGACCGGAAGTACACGGCCGCGGTGAGTCGCGACCGGGAGCACCTGGTCCGCATGTCCATCACGGCGCTGGCCGAGCGGCTCGATCCCGATCGTTTCTGGCGCATTCATCGCGGCGGCATCGTCAACGTGGCCGCGATCGCGGCGGCTCGCCGCGACCTGCGGGGCCGCTACCGCCTCACGCTGAAGGAACGCCCGGAAGTGCTGCGGGTGAGCGCCGCCTACGGACACCTGTTCCGGCGCATGTAGAGTTCGCCGTCGAGCTTCGCGTTCAACCCATTCACTCCCTGCACGGACCGGGTCGTACACCGTTATCCTGGTGGCTGATGCCTTCAGCCGTCGACGCGTTGACACTGATGCGGCAGGCCTGGGCTCTTCGTCGTGACAAGCTGGCCGCACCGCCCGCCTCGGAGGCCGCCGCCCGAGCCGTCGCGGGGAAAGTACGTGGGTATCTGGTCGAGGCGATCGCCATCTGCCGCGCGGCCGGCGCCGACCGGGAGCTGGTCGTAGCACTCGGAAAGCTCGGCCACGTCGAGCAGGACGCCGGGCGCCACGAGACCGCACGTGTCTGCTTCGAGGAAGCGGTCGCGGTGGCGCGGGCCGTCGCCGATCCGCTCCGGCTGGCCCATGCCGTGCGGCATCTCGGAGACGCGCATCGGCACGCCCGGCGGTTGACCGAGGCCGAGGCGTGCTACGAGGAAGCACTGTCTCTGTATGGCGGTCACGTGGCGGGCGCCGCGAAGCTGGATCACGCGAACGCGTTGCGGCCGATGGCGATCCTCAAGGAGGAACGGGGGCAGGTCGAGGAGGCCCGGATACTGTGGGAGCGGGCTCGAGACCTGTACAGCGCCGTCGGGATCGAGGCCGGCGTGGCCGAATGCGCGGACCATCTGGCCCGGCTGGACCGACGGGCGGCGGTGAAAGGGCAGCAGCCGGGCCCGTGAACCCACCTCGGCGAGGGCCGGCCGCGGGACGCCGGACCGCGGGATGCCGGGCCGGTCGTCGGGTGGAGATCACAGGACGCGAAAGCCCTCCTTTCGGGCGGCGTCGGCAAGTCTGGAGTCACTGCTGACCAGGTCGAGTGCGGAGGGATCTTCGTCCGCTCCGGTGAGCGCCGCCGCCAACTGCAATGCATCGGCGCCGCGCAGCGGATGGACGCGCAGCAGGCGAACGGCGCGCCGCCGCACCCGCTCCAGGGGACGCACCTCCGTCCACCCGGCCGCGAACTCCTGCAGTCGCACCAGCGCGCGATCGAGGTCGCCGCTGTCGAGGTGTCGCTCGCGGCGCAGCCGGTTGAGCGCCGAAGCGCATTCGACCCAGCTTCCCCACCACGTCACGATGGCGTGATCCTGGCGCAGAATCGAACGTCTGTCGTCGCTCGCCGCTTCGTCCACCAGCAGTGACACCAGGGCGGATGAATCCCAGTACTTCATCGACCCTCTTCGCGTTCGGCAACGACGAAGCGGCTCGCGCTGACCCCGGCGGCCAGGCGAGGCACGGTTGCGGTCAGAAAGCTCTCCACGTCGAGCGGCGCGCGGGGCGGATCGGCCACGCCCCGCCGGACGAGATCGGCTTGGCTCTCCTCAGCCGTCAGCTCCGTCGTGTGGTATGACTCGATCCGGGCCATCGGCTTGCCGTGATTCGTAATGAGGACGGTCTCGCCTCGGCGAACCTCATCGAGAAGCGCGCTCAGTCCGTTCTTCGCCTCGCTTACGCTGGCGTGTTTCATCTGTCTAGTATAGCCATAGATTAATGGACTAGCTGTCCATGGCGTCGGCGTGTCACAGGATCGCCCGCGTCGGACGCGGCAATCGGCGGAATCTCGTCCGGCGCGCGCATAGAATGCAGCAGCGAGGAACGGCGGAACTGCGGGGATGAGCATGAGACGAGTTGCGGTGGTCACCGGCGCGTCGAGCGGGATAGGGCGGGCGCTGGCTCTCGAGCTGGCCCGTGACGGCTACGACCTCGGACTGACCGCCCGCCGCCTGGATCGGCTGGAGAGCCTGGCCGCCGCGATTCGCGTGACCGGCGCCCGCGCCGAATGCGTGGCGGCCGACGCCACAGAGCGCCACGAGGTCCACAAGGCGATGCGGACGCTGGCCGGGCGGCTGGGCCCCGTCTACCTGCTCGTGGTGAACGCAGGTATCGCACTCGGCACGGAGGCGCTGGAGCCCGATGCGGACGCGCTCGAAGCCGAGTTCGGCGTGAACGTCTTCGGCGCGTTCTACGCCATCGAGGCGGTCATTCCATCGATGCGGGACCGCCACGCCGGTCACGTCGTCGCCATCTCGAGTCTGGCCGGCTACCGCGGCCTGCCGGGCGCTGGGGGGTACTGTGCGACCAAGGCGGCCCTGACGCGGCTCGTCGAGGGCATGCGGCCGGACTGGGCGCTGGCCGGCATCCGGACCACGATCGTCCATCCCGGCTACGTGCGCTCGGAGATGACGGATCGCAACCGCTTCCGCATGCCGTTCCTGATGGAGACCGAGCGCGCGGCCGCACTCATAGCCCGGGCCATCCGGCGCAAGAAGCAGGTCTGCGAGTTCCCGTGGCGGATGTCCGTCCTCGTGCGCTACCTCGTACGGCACCTGCCGGACTGGTTGCTGGTGACGCGGGCACGCGCCGACAAGCAGCGCGCACGGTTGTAGTCCTTCGCATCGGCCGGGACGGTCGCTGGCGGCTGGGACTCGCCGCGGCTGGGACCTGTCGCGGCCGACCCGGCAGGTCCGGCCTACAGCGCTTCCAGAAGCTCCCGCAGCCTGAAGACCGTTCGGTGGTTGCGGACGGTGACGTGCTGGTAGACGGGGGCCGCGGCCACCTTCATCCACGTCGTCCGGGTCTGGTGCCGCTTCGAGATGGACCAGAAGATCACGCCCGGTCCGGCGGTGACCGTTTCGATGTCCTCCTTCGGGAGGGGCAGTTGCGCGATGGTACGCTGCGGCGTGACGCCGCGGAGCGTGAATGCCGCGTTGTGCTTTCGGTCGTCGTCCCCGCCCCAGCCGTCCGGGGAGGAGGCCACCGCGGCCCGGTAGCGCGCGCGGGAGAGGACGACGGCCCGCACCCGGTTCGCGAGCCGCTCGGACAGCGCCGCCTCTATCTTGCGGGTCAGCGTCGCAACCCGCGCGTCGTCCGAGCGGAACAGCACGTTGCCGCTCTGGATGTACGTGCGGACGCTGTCGAACCCGAGATCCTCGAAGCAGCGGATCAGGTCGTCCTTGCCGATGACGTTCTGCCCGCCGACGTTGAGGCCGCGCATCAGGGCCAGGAACGGCTTGGAAATCTTGGGCATGTCGACGTGGTTCGCTACACTGACGAGCATAACGGGAGAGTTCAAGCGGCGCCGGCGGTCGCACGGCCCCACCCTCGCCCGGGAGGTTGATCCATGTTCCGGAAACCGGTCTTCTGGGGGACGTTCTCCGCGTTTGCCGTTGCGTGCGCCGCGTTCGCCGTGGCCAACTTCCCGCGCGCCTTCTCCATCGTCGAGCTCGACCTGGAGATGGACAGGGCCACGGCCCTGTCCGAGGCGCGGCGGCTCGCCGACGAGCTCGGTTGGGGCCCGGCCGGCTACCGGCAGGCCGCGAGTTTCACGGTCGACGACCAGGTTCGCAGCTTCGTCGAACTGGAAGGGGGCGGCCCGGACGCGTTCGCCGGACTGCTGGCCGACGGTCCGTTCCATCCCTACCAGTGGGTCGTCAGGCACTTCCGCGGGGGCGAGGTGCGCGAGGCGGAGGTGCGCTTTCGTCCCGACGGCGCGCCCTACAGCTTCCGCGAGCGGCTGTCCGAGGACGAGCCGGGCGCCGCGCTGGACCCCGACGCGGCCCGCGCCATCGCGGAGCGCGGGACCGGCGCCCCGTGGAACGCCGCGCTCGGTCGCTACGAGCCGGTGGAGGCGTCCCAGGAAGAGCGGCCGGGCGGGCGTGTCGACCACACGTTCGTCTACGAGCGGACCGACGCGCGGGCCGGGGAGGGCCGCTTCCGCCTGCGCCTGGTCGTGAGCGGCGACCGGCTGACCGAACTGACGCACCTGCTGCAGGTCCCCGAGGCCTTCGACCGTCGCTACGAGGAGATGCGCTCGGCCAACGAGGGGATCACCATCGCCGGCAGCTTCGCGATGCTTCTCATCTACGGCGTCGGCGGCATCGGCGTCGGGCTGTTCGTTCTGCTCCGGCAGCGGCGGGTGCTATGGCGCATGCCGCTCGTCTGGGGTGCGTCGATCGCCTTCGCGCAGCTTCTGGCCGGGCTGAACCAGTGGCCGCTGTTGTGGATGGGCTACGACACGGCGACGTCCGAGACCAGCTTCGCGATTCAGCAGGTGACGACGCAGATCGCCGCGTTCCTGGCGTTCACCGGCGTCTTCACGCTTTCGTTCATGGCCGCCGAGAGCCTGTCTCGGCGCGCATTCCCCGAACACCTGCAGTTCTGGCGGGTCTGGTCGCGGGAGGGCGCCCGCTCGTGGACGGTGCTGGGCCATACTGTGGCCGGCTATCTGATCGTCGGCATCGACCTGGCGTTTCTCGTCACGTTCTACTGGCTTACCATCGGCTACCTGGGTTGGTGGTCCCCGTCGGATGCGCTGGTCAACCCCGACTCGCTGGCGACGGTGCTGCCATGGCTCAGCCCGCTGGCGATCTCGCTGCAGGCCGGCTTCTGGGAGGAGTGCCTGTTCCGGGCGGTCCCGCTGGCCGGCGCGGCGCTCATCGGGGATCGGTTCGGCAACCGCCGGGCCTGGATCGCGGGGGCGTTCGTCCTGCAGATAGTCATCTTCGGGGCCGGCCACGCCGCCTATCCGACGCAGCCGTCCTACGCGCGGCTCATCGAGCTGATCGTCCCATCGACCATCTTCGGCCTGTTGTACCTGCGCTTCGGTCTGCTGCCCGCCATCGTCATGCACTTCGCGTTCGACGCCGTGCTGTTCGGCATCCCGCTGTTCGTGTCCACGGCACCGGGGGCGTGGGTGGATCAGGGCATCTTCGGGTTGATCTTCCTGACACCGTTGTGGGTGGTCGCCAGCGCCCGGTATCGCGGCGGGGGATGGATCGAGGCGCCCGCGGCGCTGCGAAACGCGGCGTGGAGGCCGCCCGCAGAAGAAGCGCCCGCGGAGCCGGAGCCTGTGCCGGTGCGGGAGTCGGTGGGCTTGCCGGCCTTGCCGGCGGTCGCCGCGGTCGGCATCGTGGGGCTCGGGCTCTGGGCCTACGCGGCCGCTACGCCGAGCGAGTCGCTGCCCCTCGAGGTGGGCCGGGCCGAGGCAGAGGCGGCAGCCCGCGAGGTGCTGGCGGCACGGGGCGTCGACGCGAGCGAGTGGACCGAGGCGAGCCGGGTGACGAGAGGCCTCGGGCTTCAGCACCGCTTCGTCTGGAGCGAGGCGGGCGCGGAGCGGCACCGCGCGCTACTCGGCGATTACCTGGGCAGGCCCCACTGGCGCGTGCGCTACGCCCGCTTCGAGGGGGACGTGGCGGCGAGGGCCGAGGAGCACATCGTCTGGGTCGGCCCGGACGGTGAACCGGGGCGCCGGGAGCACCGGCTCGCGGAGGACACGGCGGGCGCCGCGCTGTCAGAAGCGGAAGCGCGTACGCTGGCCCGGGAGGCGCTGGCCGGACTCGGTGCCGCGGCGGGCCTGTCCGAGGTGTCGGCGGAGTCGTCGCGCCGGCCCGCGCGAATGGACTGGACGTTCACGTTCCGCGACGCGGCGGTCGGCGATCTGGAGGGCGGCGAGGCGCGGGCGGCGGTGGAGATCGCCGGCGACGAGGTGGTCGACACGCGCCGTTACGTCTTCCTGCCGGAGGAGTGGCGCCGCGCCGACGAGCAGCGGCGGACGACGCTGTCCATCGCCGGCATCGCGTCGAACATCGTGATGGGATTGCTGCTGGTGGCGGGTGCGATCCTGGCCGTCGTCCGCTGGACGCGCGGCGCGTTCGATCTCGGGCTCGCGCTGGCGGTGGCGGGCTTGGCGCTGGCCGCCGCGGTCGTCACGATGGCGAACAACTGGCCCGTGCTCATGAGCGGGCTGACCACCGCCCAGCCGCTCCCGCTGCAGCTCGGTATCGGGGTGGTGGGCGGATTGATCGGCGCCGGGCTGATCTCGGTATTGCTGGGGTTGCTCGCCGGCCACACCGCGGCGCTGGCAGCGGGGGAATCGACGGCCGATCGGAAGCCCGCGGTTTGGGCCGGACTGGCCGTCGGGCTCGCGGCTCTGGGGACGCTGGCGGTGGCCGGGAGCACGCTGGGCGGCGCCCTGCCGCCCTGGTCCTCCTACGGACCCGCGTCCGCCGTTGCTCCGTGGCTCGCCGCGGCGGTCGGACCCGTGCAGGGGTATCTCACCCTCGCCGTGCTGACGCTACTTGTCGTCACGGCGGCGAACACGCTGACCGCGCACTGGACCCGCCGGCAGGCGACCGTCGGGTTCGCTCTCGTGCTCGTCGGGGCGTTGCTCGCGCCCGGAACGTCACCGGACGACCTGCTGTCATGGGCGCTCGTGGGGCTGCTCAGCGGCGCGCTGCTGTTGGGGGCCTACCTCTGGGTCCTCCGCGACCGACCGGCCCTGGTGGTGCTCGCGGCCGCCGCCATGACGGCCCCGGAGATTCTGGACCGCGGCTTGGACCAGGCCTACGGCGGGGCCTTGCTCGGGTCACTGCTCGGAGCCGCCGTGGTCTCGTACATCGCCTGGCGCTGGTTCGTGCACCTGGCACCGGCGCAAGCCGATCGGTAGCGGTGGCGGTGTCTGAGATAGGATGGCGCTGGAATGAGAGAGGGGGCGCTGATGCATCGACGACTATTCGGACGGAGCGCGAACGGTTGCGTGTGGGGAATGCTGGTTGCCGCGTCGGTGCTGACGGTACCGGCGGTTGCGTCGGCGCAGCTCGCGTCGGCGTCATACACCGCCGCGGAGGCCGAGGCGGGGCGCGCGCTGTACGACCGCGAGTGCGCGGCGTGTCACCTGCCGAACCTGCGTGGGTCGTTCGAGGCGCCGGAGCTGGTCGGTCCGACCTTCCAGGGCGGATGGAGCGAGCTTGAGGTCGAGGATCTGCTGGAGATCATCGCCGTGACGATGCCCCCGGGGGCCGGGGGCTCGCTGGCGCCGGAGGAGTACGCCAGCATCCTCGCCTACATCCTGCAGCAGAACGGCTACGAGGCGGGCGCCGTCGCGCTGGGCGGGGTGGTCACCGCGCCCCCGGCGGGGCAGGCGTCCAGCGGGCAGCCGCTGGCGCGGGCGGCGGCGGCCGGTCTGCCGGGCGGAACGTACACCCTGCATCCCCTTGCCGAGCGCGCCCCGGTCACCGACGCGATGCTGCTGGATCCGGACTCCGAGGACTGGCTGATCTACCGGCGCACCTACAACGGCTGGGGTCACAGTCCGCTCGACCAGATCAACCGCGACAACGTCGGCGAGCTGCAGTTGGCCTGGGTCTGGTCGATGGCCGACGGGCGCAACCAGCCGACGCCGCTCGTCTACGACGGCGTGATGTACCTGGCCAACCCCGGCAACGTGGTGCAGGCGCTCGACGCCGTCACCGGCTCGCTGCTGTGGGAGTACCGACGGCCGCTCCCGGAGGCGCTGCGGGGGGCGAACAGCCGCAATCTCGCCATTTACGACGACAAGATCTACATGGGCACGCGCGACGCCCACGTGGTCGCGCTCGACGCCCGCACCGGCGAGCTGGTCTGGGAGACCCGGATGGCCGACTACAACGACGGCTACTCGAACTCCAGCGGGCCGATCGTCGCCGGGGGGCGGGTCGTCAACGGCATCAACGGCTGCTCCCGTTTCATGCCCGACAGTTGCTTCATCACCGCGCACGACGCGCAGACCGGCGAGGAGCTGTGGCGCCGGCTGACCATCGCGGCGCCCGGCGAGCCGGGGGGCGACTCGTGGGGCGACCTGCCGCTGGCGCTGCGCGGCGGCGGCGACTCGTGGATTCCCGGCAGCTACGATCCGGAGCTGGACCTGTTCTTCTGGCCGACCGCGCAGGCCAAGCCGTGGGTGCCGGTGAGCCGCGGGCTGACGGTGTACGACCCGGCGCTGTACACCAACTCGACCCTGGCCCTGGAGCCCGCCGACGGCTCGATCCGCTGGTACCGGCAGCACGTGCCGGGCGAGGCGCTCGATCTCGACGAGGGCTTCGAGCAGGTGCTCGTCGACAGCGGCGGGCGCAAGGCGCTGTTCACCATCGGCAAGCACGGCATCCTGTGGAAGCTCGACCGCGAGACGGGCGAGTACCTCGGGCACGTCGAGACCGTCTTCCAGAACGTGTTCGAGAGCATCGACCCGGAGACCGGCGTGGTGACCTACCGGCAGGACATCGCCGACATGGGCATCGGCGACTGGGTCTCGGTCTGCCCGAGCACCGCCGGGGGCCACAACTGGCACGCGTCGGGCTACAGCCCGGAGACGCGCTCGCTGATCATCCCGTTGAGCCAGAGCTGCCTGGAGATCGCCGGCCGCGAGGTGGCGCTGGAGATCGGCTCCGGAGGCTCGCAGGCCGACCGGACCTGGTTCGAAATGCCGGGCACCGACGGCAACCTCGGCAAGCTGGCTGCCTTTGACGTCGATACGCTGGAAGAGCGCTGGAGCATCGAGCAGCGCGCGGCGTTCATGACCGCGGTGCTGACCACCGGCGGCGGGCTGGCTTTCGCCGGCGACGTCGACCGCTACTTCCGCGCCCATGACGCGGCCACCGGCGAGGTGCTCTGGGAGACGCGTCTGGGGACGTCCGTGCAGGGGTTCCCGGTCAGCTTCGGTGTCGACGGAACGCAGTACATCGCCGTGTCGACCGGATTGGGCGGGGGCAGTCCGCGGCGCGTGCCGGCGCTGCTGAGCCCCGACATCGTGCACCCGGACACCGGCAACGCGCTGTACGTGTTCAAGTTGCGGCGGTAGCCCGAAAACCGCTGCGCCACTGCTGCGGCGCAGACCCCTTGCGGAGAACCGGGGCGGCCGGGATCTTGCCGCCCCGGGCACGGGCCCGTTGGCTGCCCGGCCGGACTCAGTTGCCCCAGCCGTGACCGATGCGCAGGTAGTAGTAGGCGCCGCCCGGCGGTTTGCCGGTGCGGCGGTCAGGCCGGGTCGGAGTCGAGCTTGCCGAGCCCCCAGCGCCGGAATGCGTCGAGGTCGCCGAGATCGTCGCGGATCGCGTGATAGGCGATTCCGTGGTCGATGGTCAGGTAGTCGTGCACCAGCACGTTGCGGAACCCGGCCCAGTTCTGGAGCCGGTCGGACAGCGCGGGCTCGATCTCACCCGCCTGCTCCAGGACGACGAAAATGTCGCGGTTGGTGTCCGGCGTCCGCAGGCCCGCGTCGCAAATCCAGTGATTGGCGACATCGATTGTCGCTTCCATCGCCAGATGCAGGTAGCGTGCGGCGAGGTCGTGGATCTTCGGGTCGGCGAGGTAGTCGGACTCACTGGCCTGGCCGAGACTGCGCAGCCGCTGCAGATAGTCCTCCAGGGCGTCGAGCCGCCTGGAGAAGATCGCGGTATCGACCATCATGACGAGGCCGTCCCTCTCTCATCCGGCGTACGAGCAGGCGGATCTGCTCGCGCAGCCGGGGTTCGAAGTCCAGATACTCCCTGAGCGTGCCCTGCACGAAGCGTACGCGCTCCTCGTCGGCGCGAGCGTACAGCAGGACACCGTCCCGGATGACCCGGTGTCGCAGCAGCGGGGGCGCGTGGTTGAGGATCACGAGATCGATCAGATCGCTGCGGACGGTCCCGGTCATCAACGGAATGAGCCGGAAGTAGGAGTCCTTGAGCGCCCCCGATCCGTCGGCGCAGGCGTCGTCGACGAGAACCGCGACGTCGACGTCGCTCTCCGCGCGCGCCGTACCCCGGACCCGGCTGCCAAACAGCCAGGCGAGGCGCACGGTCGGCTCGGCCCGCAGGTCGCGCGCGAGATCTTCGCCCAGCCGGCGGATCGAGGCGTCGCGCACTTCTCCGAGCTCGGCCATCGCGATTCCAATGTACCAGACACCGACGCCGGAAAGAACGCTTGGCGTACCGGCGTCGGCTGGTCCACAATAGTCGGCTAGCAGTCTGCGTCGCACGGACCGTGCCGACGCCGACTGACTCGGTCTGGGAGCCCGCGGCGAAACTCCGCGGTTCATGCTCCGCTACGTGAACGACGCACGTTCGGCTCTGGAGGCTTCAGGGATGTCACTTTCAACCGGTTGTCGTTTCGCACTCGCCGCCGTCCTGGCGCTCGCCCTCGGCGTCGTCGCGACGCCGTCGCCGGCCGCCGCGCAGGATGACGCGCAGATCACGTTCACCAAGGACGTCGTGCCGATCCTGCAGCGCTCCTGCCAGGAGTGTCATCGCACCGGCTCCATCGCCCCGATGTCGCTGCTCACCTACGAGGAGACGCGGCCCTGGGCGCGGTCGATCCGCGAGAAGGTGGTTACCCGCACGATGCCGCCGTGGTACATCGACCGCAACATCGGCGTCCAGGGCTTCAAGTACGACTACTCGCTCAGCGACGAGGAGATCGCCACCGTCGCCACGTGGGTCGACAACGGCGCGCCGCGCGGCAATCCGGCCGACATGCCGCCCCCGCGCGAATTCCGCGACATCGCCGAGTGGAAGATCGGCGAGCCCGACTGGGTGGTCGAGATTCCCGAACCGTTCGTGGTCGCGGCCGAGGCGCCCAACTGGTGGGGCAACCTCGAGTCCGAGTCCGGCCTGACGGAGGACCGCTGGATCAAGGCGGTCGAGACCAAGCCGTCCATCGAGGGCTTCCCGGTGGTGCACCACGCGGTCACCGGCATGGTGAACGAGGACACCGAGGACACCAGCGGCATCGGCGACTTCCTCAACGAGTACGCGCTCGGCAAGAACGGCGACATCTTCCCGGACGGCACCGGGCGGCTGATCAAGGCCAACTCGAAGATCCGCTTCAACATGCATTACGCCGCGATCGGCGTCGAGACCACCGATCGCACGCGGGTCGGCCTGCAGTTCTACCCGAAGGGCGTCGTGCCGGAGCGGAAACTGATCTCGGCCCACGTCGGCGACGACGAGGATCTGGACATCCCGGCCGGGGCGTCGAACGTGCGCCACGACGGTTACTACCGCCTGAAGGAGAACGCCCACATCACGGCGTTCCAGGCCCACCTGCACAACCTCGGCAAGCGCCAGTGCATGGAGGCCATCTACCCGGACAACAGCAAGGAGATCCTGAGCTGCGCGGACTGGGACTTCGGGTGGCACATCGTCTACAACTACGAGGACCACGTGGCGCCGCTGCTGCCGCGGGGGACCCTCCTGCACGTGACGAGCTGGCACGACAACTCCGAGGCGAACCGCTGGAACGACGACCCGACCAACTGGGCCGGCTTCGGCCAGCGCTCGAGCGACGAGATGAGCTTCGCCTGGGTGAGCTGGTACGAGCTCGACGACGAGGCGTTCGAGAAGGAGCTCGCCGAGCGGGAAGCGCTCAACGCCAACAACGACGAGTAGGAGTCCGTGCCGTTGAACGGCGCAGGCCGGTCAGCCGCCTCGTGGCGGCTGGGCGAGTGGATTGGGACGAAGCCTTCGCGGTCGCGGATCGCGGAGGCTTCGATCTTTGGGTTGTTGGGAGTCTGCGCCGCAGGACCGCTGACGCAGACGACGCGAGACCAGAGAGGTCGCGGGAAGAGCATCATGAGGTGTGAGAGTCGCATCATCGGAGCAGGAGCCGGGCTCCTCGGTCTGGCCGCGTTGCTGGTCGTGTCCATCGCTTCTCCGGCGTCCGCCCAGGAACGGTGGAACCGGGGCCAGAACGTGCAGCCGGTCTTCGAGGGCTGGGAACGGAACGACGATGGATCGTTCACCATGGTCTTCGGCTACCTGAACCGCAACTACGAAGAGCAGCCGATCATTCCGGTCGGGCCGAACAACTTCTTCGAGCCGGGGCCCGCCGACCGCGGCCAGCCGACCCACTTCTACAACCGGCGGCAGCAGTTCGTCTTCACCGTGCGCGTGCCGGCCGACTGGGAGCGGGACCGGGACCTCATCTGGAGCGTCACGCACAACGGCCGCACCGACTACGCGTACGGCCACCTGTGGCCGGTGTGGGAGATCGACGCGGGCGTGCGGCGGCTCAACCGCGGCACGGGCAGCGCGCAGGGCTACGCCGACAACCAGCGCCCCTTCATCGAGCTGGACGGCGCCGGCGAGCTGGAGGTGACCCTGCCGGACTCGATCGAGATCGCCGTCATCGCCGGCGACGACGGCATCCCGCCGCCGAACCCCCGCCTCGCGGAGCGCACGGCGCGCCGCGGGCCGAAGTCGCAGGCGGTGGTCGATCCGCGCCAGGCTGCCGCCACCGGCCTGGCCGTCACGTGGCTTCACTGGCGCGGCCCGGGCAGTGTGTCCTTCGACCCGCAGGTGCCGGAGATCGGCGAGGGCGGCCGCGCCGTCACGCGGGTCAGCTTCACCGCGCCGGGCACCTACGTGCTCCAGGCGGTGGCCGACGATACGGTCCACATCGTTCCCGTCAACGTGACAGTTGAAGTGAAGCCGGCCGCCGACGTGCCGTAGACCGGGAGCGGGACGGCATCCGGCCGCGGCGCGGCGACCGGCAGGAGATGTCCATGGCCAACCGAACGCGTTTTCCAGGCAGGCGACAGGTTGCCCGGCGGTCCTGTTGCCCGTGCCGCGCGCTCGTCCTGTTTGTGGGGCTCGCCGGCGCGGTCCTCATGGTCCCCCCGGCGACGGTGGCGCCGAGCGCTCAGGTGCTGGAGGCGGGGGAGGCGCAGGTCTACGTCGCCGCGCTCCGGCGCGACCGGCCGGTCATGGGACTGGGCCCACCCGATTTCCGCATCGAAGAGGACGGCGAACGGCGCGAGGTACTGCGCGTCGAGCCGGCGACTGTCGCCTTCAACGTGGCGCTGCTCGTCGACGACAGCATGGTCGCCAGCAACAACATCGTCCACGTCCGCGAGGCGCTGGTGTCGTTCGTCGAGGCGATGCGCGGGCATCGCATCAGCCTGATTGCGTTCGGCGATCAGCGTCAGACCATCGTCGACTACACGGCCGATACGGCGCTGCTCACACAGGCGGCCGCGCGCTTTTCCGGTTTCTCCGAGACCAGCGCCTACATGGTCGCCGCGGTCGACGAGACCGCGGGCGAGCTGGCGTCCCGCAGGCCTATGCGGCCGGCGATCGTCCTCCTGACCACCGAAGGGCGCGGCATGCAGGACATGTCGATTCGCGGGGTCGGTTTGCCCGCGCGGGGCCGGAGCACTCCCGGCGCCAGCCGCGACCAGGACGCCGAGGCGGTCGCCGATCGACTGTGGAGCTACGGCGTCGTCATGCACGCCGTGGCGTTGACGAGCCTGCGGAGCGTCGGCTTTTCGGATTTCGGGCGCAGCAACGGCCTGGCGACCATTACCTCCGGGGCGGGCGCCTTCCGCTGGATCCAGGAGAACCGCGAGCGCGAGCGCATGCTCGACAAGGGGCCGAGCGACTCCGGCGGCCGGCTGTACAAGGTGTCGTCGACCTCCGGCATCGCGGAGCGGTTCAGACGCATCGCGACGGAGATGAACGGTCAGTACCTGGTCACCTATCACCGTCCGGCGCTCGACGAGCCGCCGGAGGAGGTTCGCGTACGCGTCAACCGGCGGCGCACGACGGTGCGCGCCACGCCCGCACGCTACTACCTGCCGCCCGCCACCGTGTACGTCGTCGGCGGGGTCGTGGGGGACGGGACCGTCTATCATCATTCGCCCGCGTGTCAGGGGCTCGCCCCCAGCGAGATCGGCCAGACCATTCCCGTGCCGCTGGCCGCGCTCGGGTCGACCGGGCGGATGTGCCCGCACTGTCCCGGTGCACGGACCTACCAGCATGCGGGCGCGGCGGCCGGGCGTTGAGAAGGACCGGGACGCGGCCGCGCCCGGCGTTGCCTTCGGATGCGGCGCATCACGAAACAGCGAGGAGCGGAGCGGTGAGACTACTCGACAGGTCGTGGTCGGCGTGGCGCAACAGCGGGGGCGTGGTCGCGGTCGTGGCGGCGCTGGCCACGGGCGCGGGGTGGACGGCCGGCCCGGCCTGCGGCGCAGCGTCCGCCGGACAGTCGGGCGAGGGTCCGCTGGCGGTGGCCGACACGCCGACGCGTGCGAAGACCGCCGGCGGGTCCTACATCTCCTGGCGCGAGCACATCATCGACGACCTGGCGGTCGGCGGCGTCGCCCTGGCCGGGAGCGACGGGCTGGAGATGGCCGACCTCGATCGCGACGGCCACCTCGACATCGTCTCCGTGCACGAGTCCGACACCACCTACGACGGCGTACCCGACGGTCACGTACGGATCGCATACGGCTCGGACGACCCGGATACCTGGGACCTCTACACGCTGGCCGAAGGTGAGGAGGCGGGCGCCGCCGAGGACGTGGCCATCGGCGACATGAACGGCGACGGCTACCCGGACGTCGTCGTGGCGTGCGAGCTGTCGCACCTGATCTACTTCGAGAACCCCGGCGCGAAGGGCCGTTCCGAGCGCTGGAAGCGGGTGATTCCCGCCGCGACTCTGGACCGCGGCTCCTACATCCGGGTGTTTCTCGCCGACTTCGACGCCGACGGGCGGCCGGAGGTGGTCGCCGCCAACAAGGGAGGCCAGAACCCGCCGCGCGGCACCACCGAGAAGCACCCGGTCTCGTGGTTCGCGCTCCCGGACAATCCGCTCGACGGCGATGCCTGGATCGAGCACGAGCTGGCGCGCGTCATCGTTCCCATCAACTCGCAGCCCTTCGACCTGGACGGGGACGGAGACCTGGACGTAATCGGCGGCTCGCGCATGGAGCAGCGCATCTTCTGGTTCGAGAATGTCGGCAAGGACGAGATCGCATTCGTCGAGCACCGCATCGAGATCGAGCCGGAGGCGGTCGTCACCGGCTTCAACATGGAGTTCGTCGACCTGAGCGGCGACGGGCGCATCGACATCGCCATCCGCGACGAGCGCAACGGCCTCTCCTGGCTGGAGCAGCCGGACGACTTCGCCGATACGTGGCGGCAGCACACCATCGGCGGCCTCACCCCCGACCGCCTGGTCGGCTTCGTGCTCACCGACATCGACGACGACGGGCGCCTCGACGCCTTCTCCGGCGCCTACAGCCAGGCTCCGCGCGACGTCGACGCCGTCGATCTGTCGCCGACGCACCGGGCGGGCCGCCTGGCGTGGTTCGAGCAGCCCGCCGACCCGGCCGGGACCTGGATCCGCCACGACGTGTCGCGCCGCGTCCGCGGCATGTTCGACAAGTTCCTCGTCCGCGACATGGACGGCGACGGCGACGTCGACCTCATCGGCACCCGCGGCAACTCGATCCCCTACGACGGCGTCTTCTGGATCGAGCAGGTGCGCAGCGCCGAGCCGCTGCCCGCCTTCGACCAGGCGCGCGAGAAGGAGAGCCGCCAGCTTCCGCTGCCGGACGTGCCCTGAACCGGCCGCCAGGACCACGCTATCCTTTACGGACGGCTTCCGGCACGATCCTGCGGAGAACCGTTCCCGCAGCTTCTCCGTCTTCCACGGCACGCTGATGGAAGCCGTCCCTGCAGATGCGGGGTGACCGGGCCAGCGGAGGCCTACCAATCATGCCTGATCCGCTCGAGGGTATCCGCGTCCTCGACTTCGGCCGCTTCATCGCCGGCCCGTTCTGCGCCGCGCTGCTCGCCGACCTCGGCGCCGACGTGATTCGAGTTGAGAAAGTGCGGGGCGGGGAAGATCGCTTTCTCATGCCGGTGACCCCTGCCGGCGACGGGGCCTTCTACCTGCAGGTCAACCGCGGCAAGCGGGGCATGACGCTGAACCCGCGGGCGCCGGAGGGGAAGCATGTGCTCCAGCGCCTGGTGGCGGCGGCGGACGTCGTGGTGGCGAACCTGCCGGACGCGGCGCTGAGGGCGCTCGGCCTGGACTACGACGCGCTCACGGCCGTCAAGCCGGACGTGATCCTTACCAGCGTCTCGGCATTCGGGACGGGCGGCCCGTCGTCCCACCGGCTCGGGTTCGACGGCATCGGACAGGCGATGTCGGGGATCATGTATCTCTCCGGCCGCCCCGGCGAGCCGACGAAGGCCTACTGCCCGTATGTCGACTTCACGACCGCGCTGGTGGCGACGGTGGGCACGCTCGCGGCGCTGCTGGTCCGGCGCGACACGGGACAGGGGCAGCAGGTCCGGGCGTCACTGCTTGCCTCCGCGCTCACCATCGCCAACGGCATGCTGATGGAGCAGGCGATGCTCCGGCCGGACCGGGTGGCGACGGGCAACCGCAGCCAGACGCAGGCGCCGTCCGACGCCTTCCGCACCCGCGACGGCTGGGTGCTGGTGCAGTGCATCGGCCAGTCCCTGTTCCGCCGCTGGACGGAGCTGATCGGCGAGCCGCACTGGCTCGACGATGCCCGCTTCGCCGACGACCGGTCGCGCGGAGACAACGGCGCTGCGATCAGCGAGCGGATGGCCGCCTGGTGCGGAGAGCGGACGACCGAGGCGGCGCTGGCCGCCCTCGACGCGGCGCGCATCCCGGCCGGGCCGGTGCTCTCGCCGCAGCAGGTGCTCGACGACGCGCAGGTGCAGGCCATCGGTTTCCTGCGCTCGGTGGCGTCGCCCGGATCCGGCGTGGCGTCGCCGGTGGCGGATACGCCGTTCTCGCTGTCGGCGGCCTCGGCAGGCGTGCGCGGCCGTGCCCCGGCGCTCGGCGAGCACACCGACGACATTCTGGCCGGCCTCGGTTACTCGGCACCCGCGGTCGCTGCTCTCCACGAACGCGGCGTGGTCTGACCGCCGGCCGATCCATCCACCGGCGCCCGCTGGTCAGCGGGCCGACCGCGCTCGAGCACCCGGCCGGCCGGCGGTGCGGCTCTCTGGTCGCTCCGCGCTGCCGCACCAGCGTCGGCCGCGCCACGTCTCGGGCCGGCCACTATACTTCTGCGCGATGAATTCCATACGCGACAACGCTGGCGGGCCCGTGCTCGTGGTCTCCTGCTCGCTGAACCCCGCCAGCCGCTCCCATACGCTGGCGGTTGCCGCCGGCCACGCGCTGGCCGCGCTCGGCGCGCCGCACGAGCTGATCGATCTGCGGGAGTGGGACCTGCCCATCTGTGACGGCAAGTCCTGCTACGACCACCCGTCCATCGGGCCGGTCACGGAGAAGGTCGCCGCGGCCGCGGCGATCCTGATCGCCTCGCCCGTCTACAACTACGATCTGAACGCCGCCGTCAAGAACTTCGTGGAGCTGACCGGCCAGGCTTGGGGCGAGAAGCCGGTCGGGTTTCTCTGTGCCGCCGGCGGGCACCGGAGCTACATGTCGCCGATAGGCCTCGCCAACAGCCTGATGTTCGACTTCCGCTGTCACATCGTGCCGCGCTACGTCTACGCGACGAAGGAGGACTTCGGTGCGGCGCACGAGCCGGGGCCGAAGCTTGCCGGGCGCATTAGACAGCTCGTGCTGGCGACGGTCGATCTGGCCGCCGCGCTTCGCTGGGTGGCGAGCCGGCGCAACGGGGGAGCCGGCCGCGGCGACGGAGCGGGCCGCAACGAGGAAGCGTGATGTCCGTGACGACCACCGCGGCTCCGACCGTCCCGAGCCGCACCGCCGACTTCGATCTGACGCCGGAGCAGCGTCAGGTACGCGCCGCCGTGCGCGAGTTCGCCGAGCGCGAGATCCTGCCGTACGTCGAGGAGCACGAGCGGGCGGAGCGGTATCCCGCGGAGCTCATACGCAAATTGGTTCCCCTCGGTTACCTGACGCCGCTGCTCCCGGAAGCCTACGGGGGGGGCGGCTCCGACGTCGTGACCTACGGCGCAATCTGCGAGGAGCTGGCCCGTATCGACTGGGTCGTGGCGTCGGTGGTCTCGGTGACGAACTCGCTCGTTGCCGGGTCCATCGTCCGCTTCGGGACCGACGCGCAGCGTGACCGCTGGCTGCCCGGCATCTGCGACGGGTCGGTGCTGACGGCGGCCGCCCTGACCGAGCCGGGCGGCGGCAGCGACCTGGCCGCCGTGCAGACGCGGGCGGAGCGGACGGCCGGCGGCTGGTTGCTGAGCGGGTCGAAGGTCTTCATCTCCCACGCCGCGCACGCGGGACTGCTGCTGGTGGCGGCGACGGTCGATCCCGCCGAGCGCCATCGCGGCGTCACGGTCTTCCTGGTCGACCCGCGCGCCGAGGGTGTCGATATCGGCGAGCTGCCGATGCGGACGCTGAAACGCGACAACCTGGCCACCATCCACTTCGACCGGGTTGCCCTGGGGGACGACGCCGTGCTGGGCGAGGTGGGGCGGGGATTCCCCATTCTCGGCGCGGCGCTCGACATGGGACGCTTCTCGGTGGCCGCGCGCTGCGTGGGACAGGCGCAACGGGCCATCGACCTGAGCGTGCCGTACGCTCGGGAGCGGGAGGCGTTCGGCCGGCCGATCGGCGAGTTCCAGATGATCCAGCAGAAGATCGCCGACATGATCTGCCGGACGGAGTCGGCCCGCGCGCTGGTCTACCGCCTCGGCCGCATGAAGGACGCCGGCATCGAGCGCTGCTCCGTGGAAGCGTCGATGGCCAAGCTGACCGCGAGCGAGGCGGCCACCGCCAATGCCCTCGATGCCATCCAGATACACGGCGGCTACGGGTTCTCGGCCGAGTACGAGGTCGGGCGCCTGTTGCTCGAAGCGAAGTCGCTCGAGGTCGGCGAGGGCACGAGCGAGCTGCACCGGAGGGTGATTGCGGAGTCCGCGCTCGGCCTGCGGAGCCGCTAGGCATCTGTGCCGTGGAAACGGTGCAGATGTGCCCAATATGCGCCCTCCTCACGCCTTGTCAGGCGGGCGCCTCGCCGCTCTCGGTGCAACGCGGGGTTTCGCCACGGGGCCGGTACCGGTCCTGAAACTCCGGGCTTCCTGCCTGCGTAGGTCTCCTGTAGGGGACACCACAGAGCGGGAGGAAGCGTTGGCCACTCACAACAGCAGCCGTCGCATCGGAGCTGTCGTCGCGGCGTACTGGATCGGGTTGATCGCGTTCACGTTCGCGCCCGCGGGCGCTCTTGCCGGCCAGCCGGCTCCGGCCGCGGGTCAACCGGTACGGCAGGCGGAGTCCGTCGACGGCGAGCCCGCCGCGGTCTCGGAGCAACCGCAGCAGCCGGCCCCGGCCGCGGGGGAACCCGCTACCGGCGACGAGCGGTCTGGCGAGCCGCAACCGCCGAACGATGCTCCCGTCGTTGCCGAGCCCGGTGCGGACGAGGCCGGAGCCGCCGAAGATGAGACGCCGGTGCAGGCTGCTGCCGAGGGCGAGACCACGGTGCAGGCCGCTGCCGAGAGCGCCACCGGGCAGACGGCGGTGGCCACCGCGGCGGCGGAGGCCGCGGCCGAGCAGCCTGTGGCCGCCGAGGAGCCCCTGACCGAACAGGCTGTGGCCACCGAACAGCCCGCGACCGAACAGCCCGTGGCCGAACAGCCCGTGGCCGAGCCGCCTACAGCCGCCCCGGCAGGGCGCGCCGACCAACAGACAGTCCGTACCCCCGCGTCTCGCCGAATCACGCGCGGAGAAGTGGTCCGCGTGGGCGGGTCGGTCACGATCGAGCGTGACGAACGGGTTCTGGGTGATGTCGTGGTGATCCTGGGCGGGGTCGATATCGATGGCGAGGTCATCGGCGACGTCGTAGTGGTCGGCGGGTCGGCCCGCTTCGGTCCGCAGGCCGTGGCGCGCGGCGACGTCACCGTCGTGGGCGGATCGTTGCGGCGCGCGTCCTCGGCCACACTGTGGGGCTCGGTGACGGAGGTCGGCCTGGGCAGCGTCCGCGGCTTCAGCGATTCCGGCTGGTGGCAGGTGGGATGGCCCGGCGGCCACTGGTTCGGCAGCCGGGATCTCTTCGGCACGTTCCTGCGCCTCTTCTTCCTGGGACTGCTGGCGTCCGGCATCGTGCTCGTGGCTCGAGCCCCGGTCGAGCGTATCGCGCGGCGCGCGAGCGCGGAGCCGCTCAAGGCGGGCGTCGTCGGCCTGTTGGCCCAGATGCTGGCCGTTCCCGCGCTGGTGCTCGGGATCCTCGGGCTGGTGATTTCCCTCGTGGGGATACCGTTCCTCCTCTTCCTGCCGTTCGTCGTAATGGCCGTGGGGCTCGTGATGCTCGTCGGGTTCAGCGGTGCGGTGGTCGGCGTGGGGGAGCTGGCCCGGAGTCGCATGGGCGCGCCCGGCGCGACCGTTCTGGCGAGCGTCTGGGCCGGCGTAGCGCTCATCCTGCTGCCGACGATGGCGGGCGAAGCGGTGGGAATGGCCGGGGGGCTCTTTCGCGGCCTGGGCCTGCTGCTGGCGCTGACCGGGTTCCTGCTGGAGTACGCCGCATGGACCGCTGGGCTCGGGGCCTTGATCCTCAACCGTTTCGAACCAGGGCCGCCGGGTGCTTCCCCGTCCGCCGCGTTCCCCTCGGCGCCACCGCCGCCGCCCGCGGCCCCGGTTGTGCCGTCACCCCCGGCGCCGCCCGTCGATCCGGTCGAGACGGTGCCCGTCTCCCAACCGGCGCCGCCGCCTGTCGATCAGCCCGATGCGGCGACCGCTCCCGATCCGCCCGCGCCGCCGCCGACGCGCGAGGACGAGCCGCCGCAGTCGGGTCGGGACGACCGCTGAACAGAAGAGCCGGGACAGTTACTCGAAACGGACCGACTCGAGGAGGGCGACGAAAGGCTCGTCCCACGCCTCCACGGTGCGCGCGGGTCCGGTGAGCTTGAAGAAGTAGGGCCCGGCCGCCGTTTCGACCACCGCCGCCTTCAGGCGGAAGTCGGGCTTGTGGTAGCGCATGCCCGAGCCCGGGCGCACCTCTGCCGCATAGATGCCCGGCACATCGAGCAGCGTCACCGCCAGGTCGCCGACCGTGAACGCGGTGGTCGTGGCGACATCCGCGGAACGCCGTCCGTCCGGTTGCAGCATCTGGCCGGTCCACCGCTCGAGATTGGCCTCGACGGAGCCGCCCGCGCCACCGAAGTAGAAGATCGTCAGGTCGGCGTCCTCCGCGTCGCCTGCGGCCTTCGGGAGCGTGAACTGCGCGACCCGCATCGGCGACGAGACCGGCAGCGCAATCCACTCGGGCGGCGGATCGAAGGCCAGCTCGGGCTCCTGGGAGTGCACGGTCAGAGTCAGCAGCACCGCGAGGCAGACGACCGGCGCAGTCTGGAACGCACGGCGTCTTGGTTGCAGGATGGTCATCATGGCTCTCCGTCGATTCCCGGATTCTAGCCCTTCCAGACTGTTATCATCGAGAGTTTTCCAACGCGACCATGGTGCATACCGTCATTCACGAGACGAGCACGTCCGGGCAGGGTGACGTGCACGACATCACCGGGGTGGTTGCCGCGGCCGTGGCCGACTCCGGGCTGTCCGCCGGCATCGTGACCGTGGCCGTCGTCGGATCGACCGCCGGGATTACTACCATCGAGTACGAGCCAGGCGCGGTGGCCGACTTCGACTCGATGTTCGAGCGTCTCGCACCGCGGGCCGGTGCGTACAGGCATCACGAGCGGTGGGGCGATGACAACGGATCGAGCCATGTGCGTGCCGCGTTGCTCGGTCCGTCGCTGACCCTGCCGTTCACGAACGGGCGGGTAAGCCTTGGCACGTGGCAGCAGATCGTGCTGGCGGAGCTCGATACGCGTTCGCGGCAGCGCCAGGTGGTCGTGCAGATTCTTGGAGAGTAGGAGCCCAGCTTGCCGCATGAAGTCCCCCACGTGAAGGTGACCCTCGACAACGGGCTCGACGTCATCGTGCACGAGGATCACCATTGCCCGATCGTCGCGGTCAACGTCTGGTATCACGTCGGCTCGAAGAACGAACGGCCCGGCCGGACCGGCTTCGCCCACCTGTTCGAGCACCTGATGTTCGAGGGGTCGGCGCATCACGACAGCGGGTACTTCCGGCCGTTACAGGAGGCGGGGGGCACGCTGAACGGATCGACCAGCGCGGACCGTACCAACTACTGGGAGGTGGTGCCGCGGGCCGCGCTCGAACGGGCGCTGTGGATGGAGTCGGACCGGATGGGGTACCTCCTGCCGGCCCTGACCCCCGAGAAGCTGGACACGCAGCGCGACGTCGTCCTGAACGAGCGGCGCCAGAGCTACGAGAACCGGCCGTACGGGCTCGCCTCGATGACGTTGATGGCCGCCCAGCATGCGCCGGAGCATCCGTACCACTGGCCGGTCATCGGCTGGCCCGACGATGTGCGTGCGGCCACGCTCGACGACGTACGGGAATTCTTCGCCACGTACTACCATCCCGCCAACGCGTCGCTGGCGATTGCCGGCGATGTCGACGCCGACGAGGCCATCCGGGCGGCGCGCGCGCACTTCGAGGAGATACCCGCGGGACCGGCGCCACCCCCCGTGGCGGCCGCGGGGCCCGCGTCCGCGGACGGGCCCGCCAGGTTGTTGCTGGAAGATCGAGTGGAGGCGCCCCGACTCTATCTGGGATGGGTGACCCCGCGGTTGTTCGGACCTGGCGACGCCGAGCTCGACCTGGCCGCGGCGGTGCTCGCCGGCGGCAAGTCCTCGCGGCTGTATCGAGCGTTGCTCCAGGATCGGCGGCTGGCCATCGACGTGGCCGCGCACCAGTACTCGGCGGAGATAGCGGGCCACTTCACCGTCGTCGCGACCGCGGCTCCGGGACGGACCCTGGTCGAGATCGAGACGGTCCTCAGCGAGGAGATCGCCCGGCTGGGTTCCGATGGTCCGACCGCCGCGGAGCTCGAACGCGTCCGCAACCTGCTCGAGGCGGATTCGGCGCGGCAGCGGCAGTCCGTCGGAGGGTTCGGGGGACGGTCTGACCAGCTCAACCTGTACAACGTGTACGTCGGCACTCCCGCGTATGCCGCGGCCGATTTCCAGCGTTACCTGCAGGCGACGCCGGACAGCGTCGCGGCCGCCGTGCGCGCGGAGCTCGGATCCGGGTCGCGCGTCACGCTCAGCGTCGTGCCAGCCGGCCGCCGCGATGCCGCCCTTCCCGGCTCGACCCTGGTGGAGACCCGGTAGTGGCGGTCGATCGAAGTCGGCTGCCGGCCGTCGGCGTGCCGGCGCCGCCGCGGTTCCCCGCCATCGGGCGCGAGGTCCTGTCGAACGGCGCTCGCTTCTGGACCGTCGAGCACCACGAGTCGGAGCTGGTCAGCCTCATGCTGCTGGTTCCGTCCGGATCGGGAGCCGATCCCCCCGGATGCGAGGGGCTTGCCGCTTTCACCGCCGACCTGCTGGACGAAGGCACGCGGCGGTGGACCGGTATGGACCTGCACGACGAGCTCGGCCGCATCGGGGGGCGTCTGGCGACCGACGTCGCGAGCGACGCCACCGTGCTGTCCGTCACCGCGCTGGCGCGGCATGCCCGCGACGCGCTCGCGCTGCTCATCGAGCTGGCGACCGAGCCGCGCTTCGACCCGGAGGAGGTGGAGCGGGTGCGGGCGCTGCGGACCGGCCGGATCGCCCAGATGCGGCACGTTGCCGCCGCGGTGGCCGAAAGAGCGTTCCTGCGATCCGTCTATGGGACGCATCCCTACGGTCACCCGCCGGCGGGGACGGAGACCGCGCTCGCCCGCATCTCGATAGAGGACATCCGCGCGTTTCACGCCGCTCGCTATGCGCCGGACCAGTGGACCCTCGTCGTGGCCGGCGGCGGAAAACGCCTGCCAGGTTCGGAGCTGGCGGCGGTGGCATCCGCGGTCCCGGCCCCGGCGACCGCGGTGAACGGGGCCGGGGAGGCGAGGCGCACGGACGACTCGCCGTCCGGTCAGCCGACGCTCGACCGGCTGACCTTCGTGCCGCGTCCCGGCGCGGTGCAGTCCGAGATCCGCATCGGGCACCTGGGCATCATGCGCCGCGCCGCGGACTACCCGGCCGTCATGGTCATGAACATGGTGCTCGGCGGGCAGTTCGTCAGTCGGCTCAATCTCAGTCTCCGCGAGAGAAAAGGCTATACCTACGGCGTCCGAACGGCGTTCGAGGGCCGCCGCCGCCAAGGGCCCTTCACGCTGCAGACAGCCGTGGATGCCGCGGTGACCGGCGAGGCGATCCGCGAGGCGATCCGCGAGATCCGCGGGATCCGCGATGTCCGTCCGATAACGGAAAACGAGCTGGCCGCGGCCCGTCCCGTCCTTACGAGCGGCTACGCGCGCAACTTCGAGACCCTCGGACAGGTGGCGTACGCAGCGATGCGCCTGGCGCTGTTCGGGCTGCCCGACGACGAGTACTCGACCTTCGTCGCGCGGGTGGCGAGCGTCGACGCCGGGGCGGCGACCGATGCCGCACGCCGGCGCCTCGACCCGGATGCCCTCCGCGTGGTGGTGGTCGGCCCGCCGGAAGTGCGGCCGTCGCTGGCCGGACTCGGGCTCGGAAGACCGGTCGAGGCGACGGTGGACGAATTTATTCGATGACGGTATAAACCGGAACGCCCCCTGGTTCGTCATACACGTGAGACGCCTGGAACCATGTCCCTGGTCCGTTTCGGCATGAGTCTGGTCGGGATCGCCGGGCTGTTGGCCGCGGTTCTGGCGGCCGCGACGATCTGGTTGCTGTTCACCGAGCCGGTGACCGTGGCGGACGCCGTGACCGAGGGAGACGTGACGCCCCTCGTCCGCGAGCTGGCCGGGCTGCTCTACGAGGCTGTGTGGAGCCTGCTGCGCTATCTCCACGTCTGGATGTAGATCCGCCGTACCGCGGAACCCGCGAATCGTTGTGCGGGCCCCTCGCCCGACAATCGTCGCCTGGGGCTCCGATTGCTGCCCAACCAAGCCTGTCTGGAAGTCTGCACCGTTTCTACGACGCAGACTCCCGGAGCGCCCGCCGCAGGAAACGGACTAGCACGAACCCGTCCAGCCAGTTGAACGGCGCCACGCCGGTGCTGTAGTGGCCGCACGGCAGCACGAAGACCTCCGGATCGACTCCCCGCGCGCGGAACTCGGCGACCAGTCGGCGGGAGAGCCGCACCGGGAACGACAGGTCGTAGCGCGCGTAGACCAGCAGGGTGCGCGTCCCCCGCATGCGGTCGATGTAGGGGGCCGGGCTGATCGGCAGCCACAGGTCGCGCAGCAGCTCCGGGTCGATGGCGTTCTCGAGTCCGGCGCGGACGTGCGCCGTCGACAGCCCTTCCCAGACGACGTCGGCGAAGTACGGCGAGATGTGGTTGAGCGCGGCGGCGCGGACGCGCGGATCGTGAGCCGCAGTGAGCATCGCGAGGCAGGATCCGAGGCTGGTGCCGAGCACGCCGATCCGCTCGTAGCCGCGTGTCTGGAGCCAGTCGACCGCGCGTCGCGCGTCGAGTACGGCCTGACGGCAGACCTGCACCGTGCGGCCGATGTTGGCGCTCACGATGTAGTCGGCCCGGTGCAGCTCCGGCGGCATGCGGGCGTCGTGGTAGGGCAGGCTCAGGCGGACCGCGCTGATCCCGAACCGCGCGAGCAGGCGGGCGAGCACGACGTGGCTTTCCGGATCGGCGTTCCAGTGCGGTAGCACGACGACCGCACGCCGCCGTTCGCCGGGGCGGAACGATGCGGAGAAGTACCGCGCGTGGACCGTATCGTTCTCGGGATGGGGCGTAGGGAACGCGCTCGGGAACCGCAGGCGGTGACCGTCGAAGTGGAAGTCGTTGCCCGGTGGCGCGGCGTAGAACCGTTCGCTGCGGGCGGTGGCGTCGGCCGCCCACGCACGCAGGATCTCGGCCGGCGACTGTGGTCCCGCGGCGCCGGTGGCGTTCCCCTGCCGGTTGCTTCCCCGACCCGCGTCGTCCGCGGCGTCGCGATTGGCCGCGGCGCAGACTTCCAGCTCGGTGTCGGGAATCCAGTCGAGGCCCCATTCGAACGGCCGGACGACCCGGTCGGTGGTCACCGCGACAAGGCGGTGTTCCCAGTCGTGAAAGAGCCGCTCGATCAAGCCGGCAATGCTACTATGCGCGGGTCATGAGCGTGAAACACGTCGGCGTCAAGGACGCCCACACCCTGCAGACCGACGAGGGCTACACCTACATCGATGTCCGCTCGGCGCCCGAGTACGAGCAGGGGCATCCGGCGGGCGCCCTCAACGTGCCGCTGCTGCACTTCGACCCGGCCACGCGCCAGATGCAGCCGAATCTCGACTTCCTGGCGGTCGTCAAGGCGACGCAGGCCGCCGACGCCAAGCTGCTGATCGGGTGCCAGATGGGAGGCCGCTCGGCGCGGGCCGCCGAGATGCTCGCCGCGGCCGGCTACACCGACGTCAGCAACGTGCTCGGCGGCTTCGGCGGCGCCCGCGACCAGTTCACCGGCCAGGTGGTGCACGAGGGTTGGGCGCAGGCCGGACTGCCGGTCGAGTCCGCGGCGCCGCCCGGCGGCAGCTACGACGAGTTGCGGTCGAAGGTGAAGGGCTAGCGCCGATTGTGCTCTGGATGCTGCTGCGCAGCCGGGCGCGGTGGACGTGACGTTTACGCCGGTGACCTCGCTACCGTCGGCATCGATGGTCGTGAGCATGCCCGACTCCTCGACCGGGACGCACCCGTTCCGGGAGTCACTTCAATTCCAGACTTCACCACGGACGGCCAGGAGTCTGCGCCGCAGAAACCACAGACGATGCTGAGCCGCAGCTGGATCTGCCGCGCTACCCGCGGAGGGTGTCTTCACAGGCGGCGGCCAGGGACAGCAGGCGCTCCGTCTCGCGGCGCCGACCTGCGAGCTGCACGCCCGCCGGCAGGCCTCCCGCCGTCCCGCACGGGACGGAGATTGCGGGGTGTCCGGTCACGTCGAAGAGCTGCGTCAGCCGCAGGGTCAGCGCGCGGGTGGTTGCGGTGACGTCCCGGATGGTGATCGACTCGGTGCCGAGGTGTGGGGGCACTACGGGCAGCGTCGGAAGGAGCAGCGCCGCACGGTCCGCGAGCGCCGCGTCCACCTCCGCGGTGAGGACCTGTCGCCCGCGCTGCGCGCGCACGTAGTCCTCGGCCAGCACGTAGCGGCCCAGCTCCAGCCGCAGCCGCACGCTACGGCCGTAGTCCTCCGGCCGGCCGTCGAGATCCGCGCGATGGCAATCGGCCGCCTCGGCGAGCTGCGTATGCAGGTAGATCGGAGCGGTGTCGGCCGCATGGGGGATGTCGACGTCGTCGATCCGCCAGCCGGCGCGCCGCAGCCGCTCCACGGCGCCGGCGAACGCGTCCTCGACCGCCGGTTCCAGCAGATCGAAAAAGTACCGCCGGGGGATGCCCAGGCGTGGCCGCGGATCCACGGGCGGTTCCTCGGTGCGCGCGGCGGCGTCGCCGCCGTCGTCGTCGTCCGGGCGGTCACGCAGGATGCGGTACAGCAGGGCCGCGTCGCCGACCGAACGGGTGATCGGACCCACGTGGTCGAGCGACGGCGCCAGGGGCACGACCCCCGCGGCGCTCACCTCGCCGTGGGTCGGTTTCAGCCCGACCACGCCGCAGGCGGAGGCGGGAATGCGGATCGAGCCGCCGGTGTCGGTCCCGATCGACGCCCATGCCATCCCCGCCGCGACCGAGACCGCCGAGCCGCTGCTCGATCCGCCCGGGACGTGAGCCGGCGCGTGGGGGTTGCGCGTCGGCCCGTACGCCGACTCCTCGCCGGTGGTGCCGAACGCGAGCTCGTGCAGGTTGCACTTCCCGATGAAGACGGCGCCGGCGGTCCGCAGGCGTGCGGTGACCGGCGCGTCCGCCGCCGCCCGGTATCCGCTCCGCAACCGGGAGGCCGCGGTGGTCGGCACGCCCTCCAGGTCGATGATGTCCTTCAGCGAGATGGGAATGCCGTGCAGGGGGCCCCGGTCGAGGCCGCGGGCCAGCTCCTCGTCCAGGGTTCGCGCCTGCCGCCGCGCGCCGTCAGACAGCACCGCGATGAAGGCGTTGAGGGCCGGCTCGTGTTCCTCGATCGCCGCAAGGCACTCGTCCACGAGGCTGGCCGATGAGATCGTCCCGTTGCGCAGAGCCGACCCGAGATCGGCGATGGTCGATCCGGGCGACATGATCATCGTCGGTTCCCGGGCGACGCCCGCCGCGCGCCGGTCGCGCAGGACGGCGCGTCGGCGTCCAGGCCGGTCGCCCGGGCGGCGCCGGGCGCCTCGTGATTGCCGAGCGCATCCATCGTCGCCCGCCGCCGGATCGTCGCCGGGCGTGCCGGGGTCGCCGGTGCGCGCCCAGTCCGCCGCCCGGAGCGCGCGGGTGGCCTTGCACAGCATGTCGAGCAGGGGATCGAGGTCCGGCAAACCCCGCCGGACGGCGTCCCGCCGCGCGTGCTCGAACCAGTCGTCTAGTTGCATGCCGCGCTCAGATCATCGCCTCGTCCCGGAACGCCTCGCCGCGCGCGAAGCGGCCCGGGTCGAACGCGCCGATGTCGAGACGCGTCGACGCGCCGGTCATGAGCAGATCGGCGAGCGCCGCCCCGGTCGCCGGGGCCATCATCAGTCCGTGGCCGCTGAAGCCGTTGGCGAGGTGGAACCCGGCCAGCTCCGGGTGCTCGCCGAGCAGCGGATTGTGGTCCGGGGTCATCTCGTAGAGACCCGCCCACCCCTCGACCATCTCGGCCGCCTCGAAGGCCGGCAGCCGGGCGACGAGCGGCGGCCGGAAGTCGCGGGTCCAGCGGTCCGCGTCGCAGTCGAAGTTCTCGCCGGGCGGCTCGTCGAGCCTCGTGCACGCGACGATGATGCGATCCGGATCCCCGGGTGCGACCGGATCGTCGTGGCGCCAGTGGACCCCGCCCGGATCGATCACCACCGGGAACCGGTGGGGCCAGCGATGCGGCAGGGCGCAGCGAAAGAGGTGCTGGCGAACCGGCGTCACGGGCAGATCGAGATCGGCGAGCGCGGCGAGCTTCGCGGCGAACGGTCCCGCGGCGTTGACCACCGCGCGGGCGTCGAGAGACGCGCCGCTGTCGAGCGTCACGCCGCGGACGCGTCCGCCCGCCACCGCGAGGCGGCTGACCGCACCGGTGACGTAGGCCGCACCGGCGGCCGCGGCCGCGTGCCGGAAGCCGGCGAGCACCTCGCGCGGATTCGCATAGCCGTCGTCCGGCCCGAAGACGCCGAACCGGATGTCGTCCAGGGACAAGTCGGGTACAAGGGCGCGAATCGCGTCGACGTGCAGCCGTTCGACGTGCGCCCCCAGGGCGCGCTGCCGCTCGTAGCGGCGCGCGAACCGCTCGGCGTTGTCGTCGTTCGCCAGGAACAGGTAGCCGCGCTGGCGGAACCAGGCGCGCGGCTGGTGCCCCGGCGTCCGCATTGCCGTATCGAACCGCTCGTAGAACCGGATGCTGTGTTGGGCGAGCCGGATGTTCGCGGCGGACCCGAACTGCTGCCGCACGCCGCCCATGGCGAGAAAGGACGAGGCGCGCCGGTAGGTGGGATCGCGCTCGACGACGGTGACCTCGCCTTCGAACCCGCCGGTCCGGAGATGCCAGGCGATGCTGGAGCCGACGACGCCGCCGCCGACGATGACGATGCGGTCAGAGGGCATGGAGTCGGAATCGGGGCGGGGGCTCTCCCGTAACGGATTCGCCGATCTCACCTGGAGGCCGCGGGCGCGCTCGCAGGGACCCGGGGCGCCGCGCCGTCCTCGATGTACTGCTTCAGTGCGTCGAGCGACACCTTCCACCCGGAGGTCATGTCGTACTCGTAGCGCTTCCACCGCGCGCCGTTGTCCGTGCCGCTCTGCCGGACCCGGACTCGCGTAGCCGGGCCGTCGATGCTGCAGGTGACCTCCAGCCCCATCGGCCCGAGCGGCGCGCCGCCGGTGGGCAGCCAGTAGGCGTTCGCCACGAACAGCTCGCGGCCGGGGCGGTACTCCATCACCGTGCCGTGGAACACGCCGCCGGCGAGCCCGTTCGCGGTTCCCCACTCCAGGGCGTAGACGCCGAGCGGTCTGGGCGTGGTGACTGAACGGAGGACCCCCCACCAGGCGGCCAGCGCCCGGGCGTCGAAGAATGCGGCGAGCACGCGGGTCGGCGCCGCGATGATGCGGACGCTGCTGTCGACTCGGAGGCCGTTGGATTTTCCCATGAGCCGAATCACCAATCGTATCACTCGGCCACGGGCTTCCGATGCAGCGGTCGGAGGCGAACCGCGGCCGGATCGGAGCCGCGGTCCGACGTCTCGCCGGGTCGGGTTCGCGCCGGTTCGATCCGGCTCAGTACAGCAGGAATCGCTCTCTGATCGCCTCGAACGCCGCCAGCCCGGCCGCCCAACCGGTGGCGATATCGTCGGCGGTCCGGCCGTCATCGATGGCCTGACGCAGCGTGGCCGAGCCCGCCAGTATGTCGATAGGCATCTTGTCGTGCTCGTACTCGTACGGCGGCCCGGGCCAGCCGAACCGGTCGCCCAGCGCCTCCCGGCACGCCGCGATCGCGGCGACCCCGGCCAGCACCGGCCGGAACGCGCGCCGGTCCGTGACGTGGATCTGGCACCCGCCGCAGGGGTGTCCGGCGTGCTTCTGGAACGTCGGTTCGAAGGTCGCCGGCCGGAAATGCACGCCGGGCAGGTCGAGCACGTTCAGGCTCCGGGCCAGGCCTTCGGGATCGATCCCGGGCGCGCCGAACAGCTCGAACGGGCGCGTCGTGCCGCGTCCCTCCGACAGCAGCGTCCCCTCCAGCAGCACGGCGCCCGGATAGGCGACCGTGCTGTCGAGGGTCGGCAGGTTGGGGGACGGGATGACCCACGGGGCGCCGGCATCGTCGTGATACATCGACCGGGACCACCCTTCGAGCCGCATGACTCGCAGGTCGGCGCCGATCTCGAAGTGGTCGTTGAAGAGCCGGGCCAATTCGCCGATCGTCATCCCGTGGCGCAGCGGAATGGGGAACTGCCCGACGAACGACGCGAACGCGGGGTCGAGGACGGGGCCTTCGAACGCCTCGCCGCCGATTGGGTTGGGCCGGTCGCACACCACCACCGGCAACCCGCGGCGCCGCGCCGCCCGCAGGCAGTTGGCCATCGTGTAGATGTACGTATAGACGCGCGTCCCGACGTCCTGCAGGTCGATCACCAGCACGTCGAGGCCATCGAGCATCTCCGCGGTCGGCTCCCGCGTGTCGCTGTACAGCGAGTGGATTGGCACGTCCAGGCGCGGATGCCGCGCGTGCCCCGTCTCGACCATGTTGTCCTGCACGTCGGCATGGAAGCCGTGCTGCGGTCCGAACAGCGCGGCCAGCACGACGCCGGGTTGCGCGGAGACGCGATCGACGACGTGCCGGAACGCACCGTCGACCGAGGCCGGATTCGAAACCAGCCCGACGCGCCAGCCGGTGAGCATGCCCGAAGCGAGGAGCCGTTCGGAGCCGAGAATCACCGCCATCAGATTACCCGCACCCGGTCGATTCAGTCATCCGGCAGGCCGAAGAAGAGCGTGAGCCAGCCCTGGAGGTCCTCGTAGGCCACAGCCTTGCCCGTCGAATGCAGGTAGGCGCGCATGTTGTCCGAGAATCCCTGTCCGGCGAAGACGACGATACCGGGAATGGGCCACGCGGCGATGTCCTGTATCGTCGCCGGGATCTTCTCCTCCGCGGATCCGCCGACACCCTGGTACTTGCATTCGATGCCGAGGCTCCGGCCTGAACCCGTGTCACGCAGCACCAGATCGATGCGGCGTTCCGCGCCCCAGAGTCTCCGGCCGACCTTGACCTGACTGCCGACGCGCAGTCCCAGCCGTTCAGCGAGAATAGCCACCTCTCGTTCGAGGTCCGTTCCACTCGCTATGGCTGTGCGTCCCCCGGGCATCTATGCCGTCCGCTTCGGTACGTTCGTGATGATGTACTCGTCGACGTGTCCTCGACGAGAGGCATTGGAGTTGATGGCGCGGCGGGCCGGAACGGTATGGGCCTCGATGTGGAGTTTCTTTGCTTCCGAGTTGTCTCTATAGAGCTCCCGGACCTGCGGCGCCGTCGAGTTGCTCAGCACTACGTGACAACCCTTTCTCACCAGCCCAAGGACGACTTGCTGGAGTTCGCGCTGGTCTTTGGCGCCAAATCCGCCGGCAGTGTAGGACGTGAAGTGCGCCGTCGTGCTCAGTGGAGCGTACGGCGGATCGAAGTAGATGAAATCGCCCGCCGACGCTGACCGCAGCACAGCGTCGAACGGAGCGTGTTCGATCTCTACGGACAGTTCGCGCAGTATCGACGACACCC
The DNA here is from genome assembly GCA_964291605.2 of Vicinamibacterales bacterium. Lineage (GTDB taxonomy): Bacteria > Acidobacteriota > Vicinamibacteria > Vicinamibacterales > UBA8438 > WTFV01. The sequence goes on from OZ219745.1 coordinate 1,781,072, forward strand.
GCTGGAGATTGTCTTCGTCGCAGATTCGGGGATTCTTGTACCTGCCGCAGGGCACATTGAACAGCCCACTCGAGTTCAGTCGGAACAGACCGTTGTAGCCGGTGCGATTCAGATAGATGAACATTGCCGCCAGGTCCGGGGTGTACGCTTCGGCCCGGAGGCCGGCCCCGTTCATGATCTCCTTGCGAGCCGGATTGAATTCGTCGTTCCGGACTCGGTAGAAGTGCTCGTCCGGCGCCTTGTGATAGCCCGTTGCGAGCTTCCGCAGGCCTGCGATGACCTCGTCCGGATTGTCGCGCAGCCGCAGCCAGCAGCCGATCAGGTCGGCATTGACGTCCGTCAGGCGGACTCGGCCTTTGGCGAGCCTGCCCGCCAGATCGAAGAACACAGCCCCGCTTCCGAGAAACGGTTCGTGGTAGGTCCCGAACGCGTCAGGATAGAAGCCCCGCAGCGCGGGCAGGAGCTGCCGTTTGCCGCCGGCCCACTTCAGGAACGGACGAAGACCCCGGTTGCCGGCCCTGTGGCCCGTCTCGTGCGAGTCGGAAGTCAAGGCAAGACCCTCCGGTACTCGTCGCAGGCGGCGGCCAGAGACGGGGGAGCGGGGTCTCGTAGCTGTCCGGACCTGCACATCTCGACGAGCGCACGGACGTGTCGCTTGCAGTCGCTGGGACGCTCGAGACGCGGATAGCGGTCTGTCTCGTTTACCGTGTGGCCGTCCAGGTAGCGAAGCCACGTTTCGATACTGCGCGTCGGAACCGTGAGGCCAACGCGGTCCTGCGGTGTCCTTGGCGGGATGCCGAGTTGACGACAGGACTCGTGCAACTGCCTTACTCGCTTTGCCACACTCGTGTTGTCGCCATCGATCACGACAACCAGTACTGCATTCACGTGCGTTGCGCGGATCGCTCGCAACTGGTGCGGGTACTGCTTGCGAACGAACTGCTCGCCCGACCCTTCGCTGGACGGCGCGGAGATGACACGACTTCTGTGTTTGGTTCGGCGTCTCAGGAAGCGATAGGCAAAGACGGAGTGATCCTTGTCTTCGCAAAGAACGATGACCTCCGCCCGTTTCATGGCGCCCAACCCCGGGCGTAGATTTCCGACATGGGCAGGCCGGTGTCGTTCTTGGGCTCCACGATGCGCGTGTGGCTCTCCGGCTCACGGGTCAGCCAGACCGTGTTGTGGGCCAGGAAATCGATGGCTTCCGGGTGATGAGATATGACCACCGCCTGCGGCAGCGAATCTCCGGCGCCGTCTTCGAGCTCGGCGAGCCAGGGCTGCAGTTCTGGCAGCGTCACGTAGTTGTCGGGCTCGTCGAGGAACAGTGTCCGGGGGGCGATGTCGGGAGCCTCGGGATCCGGAACCGTTGCGAAGACCAGTGAATACAGGACGATGAGGGCTCGCTGGCCGTCGGAGAGTTGTTCGAAGGCGTAGGACTGGGAGGGTCCGTCACCGGCCGCCGAGAAGGTGGCCAGGAGTTCTCGATAGTCGCCCGTCCTCGCCGAGAGCTTGAGGCCGGCGAAACCCGGTAGTACTTCGGCCAGACGATGCGTGGCCTGCTGGAGCCGGTGTGGGTCGTTCAGTATTTGTCCGCGGTACCATGCGGCGAAGTTCGTGCCGTCGGCAATCAGCACGTCGGATTCATCCTTGGAGCCGCTATCGATCTGGCCAGGTGCCAGCGACAGTGTTTGAAAACTCGCTACAAGGTTGCGAAATCGGTGTAGACGCGAATAGAAGCGATCATCGGCTTCCGTCGTCAATGCGGAACGGTGCCGGCCAAAGGGATAAGCATATCCTTCACTGTCGTCGTCGCGGTAGAGCTGCAGCCTCCCCTCACAAGAAGACAACACCGTTCTTCCGTCATGCACAAGATGCTCGCTCGCGACCTCGGCCCCCTTCTCGCCAGGCCTGTGGTCTATGACAAGCTTGTATACGAACACCCTGCCGTCCGTGGAGAATTCCAGCTCAAAATGCTGCTCCCGCTTCATCGTCCATCTGGTGAGGTCGTCCGCGAGAAACAGCTTGTCCACGGGCCAGTCACAGGCAAGGTCGCGCAGCTTTCCCACTACCTCGAACACGGCAGACTTGCCGCAACCATTCGCGCCGGCGAGCAGCGTGAGGTTATCGAGACGCAGGTCGAAGTTCGTCAGGCACTTGTAATTGTCGATGTGGATCCGCGTCAGCATGCAGTCTCGATTCTAGCAGAGAGGCGGAGCGGGCCCGGGAGTGCCTTCCGGCATGGTCCGGGGCGGATGTTCGGGCAGGCGGCACCGCCCGCCGGAGGCTTCCCGCCCCGTGCAGGGCGCGCCGGCGGTGTTGCCTTCGGAGCGGCCGGAACGCGAGAATGTGTCCAGCACGAAGGAGGAGCGTGACCGTACCTGACGTCGAGCTGCACCAGGACCTGCGAAGCGCCGTCGGCGAGTTGTGCCGGCGGTTTCCCGATTCCTACTGGCGCGACCTTGACCGCGAGGAAGCGTATCCGGAAGAGTTCGTGCGCACGCTGACGGAGGCGGGGTACCTCGCCGCGCTCATACCCGAACAGTACGGCGGCTCGGGGCTGGGAATCACCGAGGCGGCGATCATCCTCGAAGAGGTCAACCGCTCCGGCGGCAACGCGGCGGCCTGCCACGCGCAGATGTACATCATGGGCACCCTGCTGCGGCACGGTTCCGACGGGCAGAAGCGCCAGTATCTACCGAAGATAGCGAACGGAGAGCTGCGGCTGCAGGCGTTCGGGGTGACCGAGCCGACCACGGGCACCGATACCACGCAACTCCAGACGATGGCGGTGCGGGACGGGGACCGCTACATCGTCAACGGCCAGAAGGTGTGGATCTCGCGCGCCGAGTACTCCGACCTGATGCTGCTGATCGCCCGCACGACGCCGCGCGAGGAGGTCGTCAAGAAGACGGACGGCCTGTCCGTGTTCCTCGTGGACCTGCGCGACGCGGTCGGCAACGGCGTCACCATCCGGCCGCTGCGGGCGATGATGAACCACGCCACCACGGAGGTGTTCTTCGACAACCTGGAGGTGCCCGCCGAGAACCGCGTCGGCGAGGAGGGGCGGGGCTTCCGCTACCTGCTCGACGGGCTGAACGCCGAGCGCATCCTGATCGCCGCCGAGTGCGTCGGCGACGGCCGCTGGTTCATCGAGCGCGCCGTGCGGTACGCCAACGAGCGGGTCGTCTTCAACCGGCCGATCGGCAAGAACCAGGGCGTGCAGTTCCCCATCGCCCGCGCCCACGTCAACGTGGAGGCGGCCGACCTGATGCGGGTGCGGGCGGCCGAGCTGTTCGACGGCGGGAAGCCGTGCGGGGCCGAGGCCAACATGGCCAAGCTGCTCGCGGCCGACGCCTCGTGGGAGGCGGCCAACGTGGCCCTGCAGACGCACGGCGGCTTCGGCTTCGCCGAGGACTACGACGTCGAGCGGAAGTTCCGCGAGACGCGCCTGTACCAGGTGGCGCCGATCTCGACGAACCTCATCCTTTCCTACATCGCCGAGCACGTGCTCGGCCTGCCGCGCTCCTTCTGATGGCCGCCCCTCTCGACGGGGTGACCGTGGTCACCCTGGAGCAGGCCGTCGCGGCGCCGTTCGCCACCCGGCAGCTCGCCGACCTGGGCGCGCGGGTGATCAAGGTGGAGCGTCCCGTCGTGGGCGACTTCGCGCGCGGCTACGACGCCACGGTCAAGGGGCTGTCGAGCCACTTCGTGTGGCTCAACCGTTCGAAGGAGTCGCTGACTCTCGATCTCAAGAGGCCCGAGGCGCGCGAGGTGGTGGCGAAACTGGTCGACCGGGCGGACGTCTTCGTCCAGAACCTGGCCCCTGGCGCCGCGGATCGGCTCGGGCTCGACGCCGCGATGCTGCGCGGGCGCCGGCCGCGGCTCATCGTCTGCAACGTCTCGGGCTACGGCGCCACCGGTCCCTTTCGGGACAAGAAGGCGTACGACCTGCTGGTGCAGGCCGAGGCGGGGCTGGTGTCGATTACCGGGACCCCGGACCAGGTGGTGAAGTCGTCCATCTCGGTCGCCGACATCGCGGCCGGCATGTACGCCTACTCCGGGGTGCTGACCGCGCTCTTCCGCCGCGAGCGCAGCGGGGCGGGGGCCACCATCGAGGTCTCGATGCTGGAGGCGCTCGGCGAGTGGATGGGCTTCCCGCTCTACTACACGCTGTACGGCGGAAAGCCGCCTGCCCGCAGCGGCGCCCGGCACGCCGCCATCGCACCCTACGGCCCGTTCGACGGGGCCGAAGGCGAGACGGTATTCCTCGGGCTGCAGAACGAGCGCGAGTGGTTCCGCTTCTGCGCCGAGGTGCTGGAGCGGCCGGAGCTGGCGACCGATCCGCGATTCGACGCCAACGCGAAGCGGGTGGCCAACCGGGACGCATTGGAGGCCGCGATCCATGACGTCTTCGCGACCCTGACGGCCGAGCAGATAGTCGCCCGTCTCGACGCGGCGCAGATCGCCAACGGCCGCATGAACTCCGTCCTCCAGTTCGCCGAGCATCCGCAGCTTCGGGCCCGCGACCGCTGGCGCGACGTGCCGTCCAGCGCCGGGCCGTTGCGGGCCACCCTGCCGCCGGCGACGCTGGACGACGCCGAGCCCCGCATGGACGCGATCCCGGAGGTCGGCGAGCACACCGAGGCGATCCTCGCCGAGCTCGGCTACGCACCGGAAACCGTCGCCGCATGGCGGGATGCCGGCATCGTCTGACGGCACTGATTTACAATTTCCGAATTGGGGCGTCCGCAGGTCCACTGCGTCAGCGCCAGTCTCCAGGAGTACAGCCCAATGCCCGTCAAGGAAGGTTGGACCGGCCGCGTCTACGAGGACTTCGAGGTCGGCGACGTCTACAAGCATCCGCTCGGCCGCACCGTGCTGGCCGCCGACAACGTGTGGTTCACGCTGCTGTCGCAGAACGTCAACAAGATCCACTTCGATTCGGCGTACGCCGAGAAGACCGAGTTCGGCCAGCGGCTGGTCGACTCGACGTTCACCCTGGCCCTGGTGACCGGCCAGTCGACGATGGACCTGTCGGTCAACGTGATGGCCAACCTCGGCTGGGACGAGGTGCGGCTGCCGGCCCCGGTCTTCGAGGGGGACACCATCTACTCGGAGAGCGAGGTGCTGGACAAGCGCGAGTCGAAGTCGCGGCCCAACGTCGGCATCGTGACCGTCAGGACGCGCGGCTTCAAGCAGGACGGCACCGTCGTCATCACCTACAAGCGAACCTTCATGGTCTACAAGCGGGGGCACGTGCCGGAATACGCCGGCGCGCGGCCGGAGGTGAAGGCATGACTGGAGAGGACGCCCGGCGACGGACGGGGAGGGCTCGTCACGTCCGGGGGAGCGGTTGGCACGGGTTCCCGTGGTGCGGTGCGCGGCCGCGGTCGGCGCGTGCGTGTGAGGTCCCGATGAGCAGTTGGAAGTGGGTTGGGTCGGCAGCGATGGCGCTCGCGGTCGTCGCCGCCGCAGCCTGCGGCGGCGAGCCGACGACCGTGGTGGACGGCGACATCGCGTTCGTCGGCGTCAACGTCCTGCCGATGGACGGCGAGCGGGTTCTCGAGCACCAGACGGTGGTGATCGACGAGGGGCGGATCGCGTCGATCGATCCGAGCGGAATCGTGGATCCCGCCGTGGGAGTGGAGCTCGTCGAGGCGGAGGGGCACTACCTGATGCCCGGGTTGGCCGAGATGCACGGCCACCTGCCGAACCCGCGCATGAGCGACGAGGACATCCGGAACCTGCTGTTCCTGTACCTCGCCAACGGCGTTACCACCGTTCGCGGCATGCAGGGCGATCCGTCGCAGTTCGACCTGCGCAGCGCCATCGAGCGCGGGCGGCTGCTGGGACCGCACCTGTACCTGGCCAGCGTGTCGATGAGCGGCGCGCGGGTGACGACGCCGGAGGAGGCGGAGCAGCTTGCCCGCCGCTACAAGGCGGACGGCTACGACCTGATCAAGACGCACGAGGGGCTGAGCCCGGAGGTCTTCGACGCGCTGGCCACCACGGCGGCCGAGGTCGGGATCCCGTTCGGCGGGCACGTTTCCGATTTCGTCGGGCTGCGGCGGACGCTCGAGCTCGGTCAGGTGTCCATCGATCACCTGGACAACTACGTCGAGGCGCTGGTTCCCGAGGACACGCGGCCGGACGACCAGCGGGGGCTGGCCGCGGCCGGGGCGCTCATCGACCAGGTCGACGAGTCGCGGATCCCGGAGCTGGTGCAGGCGACGGTCGACGCCGGCGCGTGGGTGGTGCCGACGATGGTGCTCTGGGAGACCGCCTTCTACAACGACCGCGGCTCGGTGGACGTGTTGCCCGAGCGGCCGGAGGTGCGCTACATGCCGCCGGAGACGGTGGACCGCTGGCGGCAGGCGGTCGACACACGGCTCGGGGCGACCGACGTGGAGACCAACCGGCGCGTGGCGGCACTCCGTCGCCGCATCCTCGCGGCCCTGCACGCCGGCGGCGCCAACATCGCCCTCGGCACCGACTCGCCGCAGATCTTCAGCGTGCCCGGTTTCGCGATGCACCACGAGATGGCGTTGTACGTGGATGTCGGGATGACTCCCTACGAAGTGCTGGAGATCGGAACGCGCCGGCCGGCCGAGTACTTCGATGCGGAGGACGAGTTCGGAACGGTGGCGGTGGGACGGCGCGCCGACCTCGTGCTCCTCGCCGGAAATCCGCTCGAGGACATAGCGAACGTGCGCGGCCCGGCCGGCGTGATGGTCGGCGGCCGATGGATCCCGGCGTCGGAAATCGAGGATCGCCTGGCGCAGATCGCCCGCTTCTACGGCAATGAATAGACCGGCGGATCGCACCGCGGGCCGCCGGGTCCGGATCCGCTCCGGAGGTAAGCACCGATGACCGCCATCTCCCGATTCGCCGACTTCGTCGCGTCGGTCGAGGTCCCGGCCGCCGCCCGCGCCGCGGCGCGGACCGCGGTACAGGACACGGTCGGCGTCGCGTTGGCCGGCGCCGGGGAGCCGGCCGCCCGCATCGTGCAACGGGTCGCGCTCGCCGACGGCGGCGCGGGCGCATGCAGCGTGCTCGGCACGGACCTGACCGCCGGTCCGACCTGGGCCGCGCTCGCCAACGGCACCGCCGCCCACGCGCTCGACTTCGACGACATGTGCTGGGTGTCGCTGGCGCATCCGAGCGCGCCGCTGGTCGCCGCGGGCCTGGCCGCGGGCGAGGCGGTCGACGCCTCCGGACGGACGCTGCTGGATGCCTACGTCGTCGGTTTCGAGGTCGAATGCACCCTCGGCCTGGTGATGAACCCGGCCCACTACGAGCAGGGCTGGCACTGCACCTCGACCATAGGCGCCATCGGCGCCGCCGCCGCGGCGGCGCGCGTCATGGGGCTCGACGCCGAGACGACGGGGCGGGCGCTGTCCATCGCCGCGTCCGAGGCGTGCGGACTGAAGGAGAACTTCGGGACGATGGTCAAGCCGCTGCAAGGCGGGTTGGCCGCGCGCAACGGCGTGCTCGCCGCGCTCCTCGCGCGCGAGTCGTTCACCGCGTCGGAGCACGCCATCGACGGCGCGCAGGGCTTCCTGGTCGCGATGGGGAGCGCCGCACGGGATCTGTCGGCGGCCGGCCAGCAGCTCGGGCGGCGCTGGGAGATCGTCGAGGGCGGCATCACCGTGAAGCTGTACCCGTCGTGCGCCGCGACGCATCCGACCATCGACACGCTGATCGACCTGCGGCGGGAGCACGATATCGACCCCGCCACGGTCGAGGCGGTGGAGATCGATGTCGATCCGGTGACCCCGACCGTGCTGATCCACGCCCGGCCGTCCACGGGGCTCGAAGGGAAGTTCAGCCTGCACTACTGCGCCGCCGCTGCACTGACGTTCGGTCGGGTGGGCATCGATACCTTCGAAGAACAAGCCATGCGGACACCGGAGGTGGCCCGGCTCGTTCCGCGCGTGACCATGCGGACGGACGAACGGCTCGGCCGCGAGTCGCCGCCACTCACCGAGGCGCGGGTGACCGTACGGCTGTCCGACGGGCGGACACTGGAGCGGTTCGTCCGGGGCGCCCGTGGCTATCCCGCCCGTCCGGCGTCGCGCGCAGAGCTGGACGGCAAGTTCACCACCTGTGCACGCGGCGCGGTGCCGGTCGAGGCCGCCGCCGCGGCGCTCGACTACTTGCGGGCGCTCGACAGCACCGCCTCGGTGCGCGACCTCACCCGCCGTCTGGCTGTGGCGTCCGCCGAGCCGCAGCCGGCTTGACAGGCCGTGGTGGAACCCCGTGCACCGCAGAGCGGCGAGGCGCCCGCGTGGCAAGGCGCGACGAGGGAGCCTATGAAGCCCGCATTCCGCGTGCGCCGCAGTCTGCTGTTCGTCCCCGCCGTCCGCCCTGATCGCTATCCCAAGGCGCTCGCCACCGGCGTCGACGCGGTCTGCATCGACCTGGAGGACGGCGTGTCCTTCGCCGCGAAGGACGAGGCGCGCGACAAGGCCCTGGCCCTCTTCGCCGAGCGCGAGCCGGTACGGGCCGAGGTCAGCTTGCGCATCAACGACCCGAAGACGGCGCTCGGCCAGCGCGACCTGGACGCGGTCCGGCGCGCCGGCATTCGACCCGACGCGCTGATGCTGCCGAAATGCGACGGGCCGGAGGAGATTCGCGACGTGGCGGGCGCGCTGGGCGACGCCCTGCCCGACCTGCCGCTCATCGTGATGGTCGAGACCGCGCGGGGGGTGGCCGCCGCCGAGGCCATTGCCGCCGCGACGCCGACCGTGTCGGCGGTCTTCTTCGGCGCGATCGACTTCGCGGCCGACGTCGGGTGCGAGGTCGGGTGGGACGCCGCGCTCTATGCGCGTTCGCGGGTAGTGGTCGCGGCCGCCGTCGCGGGGGTCAGCGCCCTCGACTCGCCGTTCATGGACGTGCCCGCCCTCGATGGCTTGGCCGTCGAGAGCCGCCGCACCCGGGGGCTCGGCTTCAACGGCAAGGCCGCCGTCCATCCGACGCAGGTCGCGGTCATCCAGACTGCGTTCTCGCCCTCGATGGAGGAGGTGGCCTGGGCGCGGCGCATCGTCGAGGCCTATGACCGCAACCAGGGTGGGGTGCTGCTGGTCGACGGCAAGCTCATCGAGCGGCCGGTCATCGCGTCGGCGAAGCGGACGCTGGCTGTTGCCGCGGCAGTCGATCCGGCCGGCGGATAGCGAGGGACGGATCGCGGGACGAGGAGTCGCGTGGTCCCCGGGCGCGGGACTGTGCGTCGTCAGCTCGCGCGCGCGGCCGGGACCGATACGACCTCTGATCGAGGCTGGGCGGGGAGCGAGCCGTCCGCGCGAACCCCGGCGGTGGTCTTGCGCCGTGCCTTCCGCATCCAGTCCAGGCGGTCGTGGGCCAGGGCGCTCTGGATGAGCGGCAGGTAGAAGGCGCCGTCGCCTTCGATGGCAATCAGGTCTTCGTCCACGGTCGCCCATTCCATATCGACCAGCGCGTCCCACACCGGACGGTGCTCCTCCACCGCGTCGCGTCCCACCAGGGCATGGTAGCGCCGGCGGTCCACCGCCAGACTCTGCAACTCCTGGAACAGCAGATGCAGCCGCAGGTCGGTCTCCGAGTACCGGAAGCCGCGCATGACCGGAAAGCGGCAGGCGTCGAGATCGCGGAAGTAGTCGTCCACGCGCGTCTGGTTCAGGTAGGCCCAGCCCGGATCCCGCGGGGTGCCGAAGAAGAACGAGATGCCGGCGAATCCCCAGCCCCAGCAGTCGTACCCCACGAGCTGTCCGTCGTCCTCGCGGAGCGGCTTGCGGAACAGCTCCTCGTACAGATAGGTGCTCGGCAGCGGACCGCGGCGCTGGAAGTCGTAGGGCGTCACCTGCGTGAACCCCGCGGACACCAGGTAGTCCCGCCCGATCCGATACAGCTCCAGGTTCTGCTGGGTCGAAGGCAGCTGGTCGCGCCGGTTGCGTGCGAAGTCGGTTCGCCCGGCCACATTGAGCTCGTAGTGAGTGAGGTGCGTAATGCCGGCCTCGACCAGGGCCTGCAGGTCGCGGAGCATGTGGTCGACGGTCTGGTTCGGCCAGCCGAAAATGAGGTCGACGCTGACCGGCAGGCCGAGCGTCCGGCACGAATCGAGCGTGCGGAACACCTGCTCGGCTGTCTGCTTGCGGCCGCTCGCCTTGATCAGCTCGTCGTCGAGCTGCTGTGCGCCCATGCTGATCCGGTTTATGCCGCAGGCCCGCATGGCGGCCAGCTTCTCGTGGCTGAAGGTCTGCGGGATGCCCTCCAGCGTCACCTCGATATCGGGGGGAACGTCGAAGACGCCGCGGACGATGTCCATCAGCGCGGCGTACTGGTCGGCCTTGTAGAGGTTGGAAGTGCCGCCCCCGAAGTAGATGCTCGCCAGCTCGGCGCCCTCCAGGTAAGGACGGAACATCTCTCCTTCGCGCCGCAGGTAGCCGAGATAGGTCTCGAGCTGCTGGCGATCCCGGTAGACCTCAGTCGGAAACAGGCAGAAGCCGCAGCGTCCCGGATCGGTCGGCAGGCAGTACGGCGTGCCGACGTACAGGTTGATTCGCTTGCGGACGCCATCGGCCGCCTGCCGGCAGTTTCGCATGACCGCCGGCACGGAGACGTCCCGGTCGAGCCAGAAGACCGGCGACGGATGCCCGTGCAGTACCTTGTTGCTCTGCCGGCGTTGCCGGTGTGAGTCGATGTAGGTGCGGACCTCTCGTCTGTCACGCATGGTCGATGCGCGTCGCAGGATCCGTATGCCGGCGTCGCGAGAAGTCCATTGTACCCCACCGTGCCGAGGCGGGCCGCTCGTTTCCGGTCGCTCGCGCCGGTCCGGCGAGGCGTTTCGGGGCGCTAACGGACGCGCGCGAGAACCCCGTGGAGGTAGTTGAACTCGATGCGGGTCGGCTCGGCAGGGATCGGGATCTCCACGTCGACCTCCGGCCGATCGATCAGGATCCGCCGGACCATCGGATCGTGGCCGCGGAACTCCAGGCGAATGGGAACCTCCGCCCGGAAGCCCGGCGGCACGTCCTGCTGGCGCACGGTGCCGTGCAGCACGAACGGCTCGCTCGCGTCGCGGAGGGGAGATACGTCCAGATCGGGGCGGTACGTCGGCACGTCGACGCCGTAGACCCACTGGTCGAAGAACCAGTCCATCGGCTCGCCGAAGGCCTCGGTCACCGCGGCCTCGAACGAGCGCGTGCTGGTCACCCCGCCCACGTGGTCGCGCATGAACCCGCGCATCAGGTCGCGGAAGCGCTGATCGTCGCCGGTTTCGAGGTCCATCAGCAGCATGCGGAGCATGTGCAGGATGAAGGCGCCCTTCTCGTAGATCAGCAGCCGATAGTCGAACGGCGTGTCGGTGGTGCGCAGCCGGAAGCCGACGACCAGCGGTCCCGATTCGTTCCCGTCGCTCTCGCGGATCACGGCCGGCACGAAGCCGTACCGCTTGCCGAACCGCTGGCCCACGTTGACCTCGCCGAGGGCATCGAGCCGCCACGCATCGAGCATGTCCCGGAACTGATCCTCCTCGCCGAGGCCCGCCAGCACGTAGAGTGCGGCAGAGTAGTTGGCGAAGCCTTCCGGGATCCACTGGTCGCGGTACGATTCCCAGTCGGCGCCGGCGCCCCACCATTGGTGGGCGACCTCGTGCGCGCGAAACAGTTCGGACTCCCCTGTGTGCAACCCGCCGAAAACGTGGAACGTCAGGAGGACCAGCCCGGGAAACGCCTGTCCGCCGGTTGTCCGGGTCTCGGTGACCAGCAGCGAGTCGAACGGATAGGGCCCGAAATACTCGATGTAGGTGCGCAACGAGCCGACCAGGTCGTCGAGGGTCTTCTGGCGGTTGCCGGGCGCGAAGCCGAGGTGGTTGCGGTCGGCGTAGACGGCAATCCGTGGAAGGTCGTCGTACGCCACCTCGTCCACCTCGAAGCGCCCCATGTGGAACGACATCGTGCCCCGGACCGGCCGGTTCGTCACCCAGCGCATGATCCGGGTGTCGTCCTCGACCCGTTCGTCCATCAACTCGCCGCCGCTCGCGATTCGGAACCGCTCGGGCACGCGGAACGTCAGGTCGAAGCGCCGCCGCCGGTTGTCCGGGTGCCGCGGGATCCACATGCCGGTGTCCTTGAGCAGGTACCCGGAGGCGTCTCGCAGCCGCTCTATCAGCTCCGCCTCGTAGGCGATCTCCAGGACGAAACGCTCGCCGGCGGCGACCGGACGCGGCAGCAGCACCGTGAGCCACGGATCGTGCAGGTCCTCGCTGAAGCGCCGGTCGTGAGTCGCCTGCACGTAGTGGATCTGCTCCCCGGCGATGGGGGCCGGCTCGTCGGGGCCGGGCGGCCCGTCGTCCGCCCTGTCCGGGTCGCGAGCCGCCATAAGGTCCGCCGGCGCGCGGTCCGGGTCGAGCAGCGCCACGCGCGTCGCGTCGTCCACGTCCGGCGGAAGGTCGGTCCGCCAGCGCACGTCGGTGACGTCGGCGAACGGCGAGATGTTCAACCGCAGCGCGGCCAGCGGCATGAGCGGCTCCACCACCAGCGCGATGCTCGCCACCGCGTCGCCGTTGCCTTCGATAGCGATATCGACGTCGGTACGCGATACCTGAACCCGCCGGCGCCAGCGCTCCTCCTCGGGGACGAGGTAGCGGGGAGACAGGCCGTAGTCGCGGAAACTCCACTCGTCGTCGTCCCGCTCCGCCTCGGCATCGACGGGACCCTCGGCCTCCGGATCGCGGGGGAAGCGGCCCAGCGTCGGATCGATGGTCGCCGGCTCGAATTCGTCGAGCGCGTGGAAGCTCATCCAGTAGTCGGTCAGCTTCCGGCGCCGATCGAACTTGCCGATCGCGACCTCCTCCAGGTCGCGGGGTTCCACCTCGAAATGGAACCAGTCGTGCTCCCTGCCGTCTATCTCGCCGAACAGGTACGGGCGGTCCGTGGATTCGAGCCCCGCCGCGGGGCGCCAGAGGTCGAACGCGACGCGGGCGTCGGGATTCCGCAGCCTGTCCTCCAGCAGCGCTTCCCGGCGGTCCTCGAGCAGGTCCGCCGCCCGCTCCCGCTGCCGCCGCGCCCGGCGCCCACCGCCGGCCCGCGGCTGGTCGGTCACGAGCGCCCGCAGACGTTCGTCGAGATCGCCGGTGAACCAGAACACGAACCGCTCGAACTCCTCTTCGAGGAAGTCCTCGTCGATGAGCTTCCGGAGCTGCTGGTGCTCCACCCCGTCCGGTGGCCAGGCGCGTACCGTCCCGCGGCCGAGAAACACAGCCACCCGGGAGTTCCCGCCAACCGGTTGGGTCAGATAGAGGTCGCCGCGCTCGAGTTCGAGCTCGAAGCGGTCGATCCACAGCCGCCCGCCGCGAACGTGCCCGGCCGGTTCGATGTCGGCTTCACGCAGCTCGTCGTACAGCGGCGGGGGGCCGCGGCCGGGTTCGTCGTCGTCGGCGAACGCGACGGCACCGGTGAGGAGCAAGCTTGCGGCAAGAGCCGCAGCGCCGCTCCGCACGATTCGCGTGGTGTACAGGGCCGGGCTGCGGCGCACGCTTCGCATCATGCCCGTTTTCCGGGCCGCCGTAAAGCCGATTAGACGAGCCGGGGTTCCACGAGCTCACCCTCGGGCAGGAGGTGTCGGACAATCTCGACGCTCCAGGGTTCGCAGATCCGACCGTCGTCGATATCCGTGGCAAGCTGACGCGGCGCGACGAAACTGCCGCTGAGAGAGGTGCCCCGCCGTTCGAAGAACTCGGTGGCGCTCAGGGCGACGGCGACGTCGTCCGTTCGGGCTCGCCACTCGTACACGCTGTGGCGACGTGACGCCGCGTCCTGTCGCCGCTTCCTCTTCGAGCCGATCCTCCTCGGCGCGCTGTGGCGCTAAAGGTCTCAATGCGTGTACGCCGGAAACACCCTTTTTCTGGTACAACGAGTGGATTGCCAGAGCGTTCGGCTGATCGTCGAACGCGTCCACGGCGGCGAGGAGGCACTCGCGGCTGTGGGTCGTCGCGAACAGTTGCACGTCGTACGCTCGGTCATCGTTCGGCACCGACGCCACAATTCGGCAAGCACCTCGTAATGCAGGCCGTTCTCGATCTCGTCGACGATGACGATGCCCCCCTTGACCTTGTGGAAGCTGACGAACAGCCGGAACAGCCGGGTCATGCCGCCCCGAGTGCCTGCAACGGCAGGCGGTCACCCCCGAGCGTCGTTGCCAGGATGAACGGTTCCCCGTCCGGACTCGTGATCACTTCCACGTCGTCGAGCAACGGCAGGATGACCCGAAGCGCTTGCTTGAGATTCTTCTTTTGCCCCTGTTCGACGAGTGCGGAAAAGCCGTTTATGTCTCCTTCTCGACATTCGCGGAGAGCTGCGCTCGGACGGTCGGAAGAACCTTGGAGAATCGGTACGAGAACAGCCGAGCCAGATCGCCGCTCCGGTTGCGCACGACCACGACCGGTATGGGTCCCCTAGCCTGGACCAGCGCAACGTCGGACTCCGATCCCTCGGTCTCGCGACTTCTGAACGTGCGGATCCTTCGTGGTGAACAACTCGACAAGCTGCTGCGCCGCCGTCCTCGCGCCGATCCAGGTCTCTGTGGCCCTGTTGGCATGAAAGCTGCTATGATGCGCGGGGGCGTTGAAGTCGTGGCGCCGGGTTCGGCAGGAGTGTTGGTGCGGAAGGGGGGATTTGAACCCCCACGGGCCATTGGCCCACCAGCCCCTCAAGCTGGCGCGTCTGCCGTTCCGCCACTTCCGCGTTCCTGGGCGGGCGTCCGAAGCCGGGGCGTCCCGGCGCGGCTACTGCGGATCTTCGGCCGTCTCCGAGTCCTCGTCGTCGGAGGTCTCGTCCGAGGCGGCTGGCTCGGGCAAGGTCACGGGTTCCTCGACCGCGGCCGGCGCCGTCTCCGGCGCGTTGAGGCCGCCGAGCACCGACCCCGGTCCGCGCTGGCCGATGATCGCCAGCACCAGCGCCCCCGCCATGAACAGCGTGCCGAGCACCGTCGTCACGCGGGTCAGCAACGAGGCCCCGGCGCGCGCGCCGAACGCCGCCTGAGTGCCGCCGCCGCCGAACGCGGCGGCGATGTCGCCGCCCTTGCCCTGCTGAAGCAGCACGACGAGTATCAACAGCAGGCAGGCAAGCACGTAGACGCCGGACAGGATCATGGTCAGCACAGCCACTAATCATACTCCAAGTGGCGTCGTGCGGAAGCGGCGGCCGCGGCGCACGGCCCTTGTCCTCGCGCGGCGAACGTCAGCGGGGCCGGCCGGCGGCCACGATCTCGGCGAAGCTGTGCGGATCGAGGCTCGCGCCACCCACCAGCGCACCGTCGACGTCGGGCTGGGCCGACAGGTCGGCGGCATTGGCGGGCTTGACGCTCCCGCCGTACAGCAGGCGGCAGCGGTCCGCGGCGGCCTGACCGGCCAGCGCGGCCAGTCGGCGGCGAACGTGCGCGTGGGCCTCCTGCGCCTGCCCGGGGGTGGCCGTGCGCCCGGTGCCGATGGCCCAGACCGGCTCGTAGGCGACGACGATTGACCCGACCTCGTCCGCGCTCGATCCGGCGAGGCCGCCGTCGATCTGCCGGTCCAGCACCGCGGCCGTCTCGCCGGCCTCCCGCTCGGCCAGCGTCTCGCCTATGCAGACGATCGGGGTGAGGCCGGCCGCGAGCACGGCCCGCGTCTTGCGGTTGACCGCCGCGTCGTCCTCGCCGAACAGGTGACGCCGCTCGGAGTGGCCGACGATGACGTGGCTCGCACCGGCATCCTGCACCATGGTCAGGCTTACCTCGCCGGTGAACGCGCCCTGCGCCTCCCAATGGACGTTCTGCGACGCGACGGCCACGTTGCCGCGGCGGCACGCGCGGGCAACCGCTGCCAGCGCCGTGAACGGAGGCGCCAGCACGATCTCGGCATCGTCAACCTCGGCCACCAGAGGGAGGAACGCCGTCGTAAAGGCCGTCGCCTCGGCGACCGTCTTGTGCATTTTCCAGTTGGCGGCCAGTACCGGCGTGCGCATCGTATCCCCCATCGGTCTACCGATCCGGAAGCGCCGCGACGCCCGGCAGCGTGCGGCCTCCGAGAAATTCCAGCGACGCGCCGCCGCCAGTCGAGATATGCGTCACCCGCTCGCTGACGCCCGCCTTGGCGACAGCGGCGACCGAATCGCCCCCGCCGACGACGGTGGTCGCCTCCGTGGTGGCGACGGCCCGCGCGACGGCCAGCGTCCCGTGGCTGAACGCGTCCAGCTCGAATACGCCCATCGGTCCGTTCCAGACCACCGTCCGGGCGGATGCGATGGCCTCCGCATAGGTCTTCCGCGTCGCGGGTCCGATGTCGACCCCCAGCCGCTCGCCGATCGCCGGGTCGTCGACCGGCAGGCACTCGTGCTGGGCGGCGGCGTCGAGGCCGGTGGCGACGACGTGGTCGGACGGCAGCTCCAGGCGCACACTCCGCTCGGCCGCGCTGCGCTCGATGGCGCGCGTGGCGTCGACCAGATCCGGCTCCACCAGGGAACGGCCCACGGGCAGGCCGCGCGCCCGGAAGAACGTGTAGGTCATCGCCCCGCCGACGAGCAATGCGTCGACCCGCGGCAGCAGGTTCTCGATGACCTCCAGCTTGCCCGACACCTTCGCTCCGCCGAGCACCGCGACGAACGGCCCCGCCGGCGAGGCCAGGAGCGCTCCGAGGTGCTGCAGCTCGCGGTCCAGCAACAGCCCCGCCGCCGCGTCGGCGACGTGCGCGACGATGCCGGCGGTCGAGGCATGGGCGCGATGGGCCGAGCCGAACGCGTCGTTCACGTATACGTCGGCCAGGGCCGCCAGCGCCGCCGCGAATTCGGGGTCGTTCGCCTCCTCCTCCGGGTGGAAGCGGAGGTTCTCCAGCAGGGTGATCCCGCCCGTCCCGGCTTCGGCGATCGCCTGACGCGCCGGGTCGCCCACGCAGTCGGCGGCGAAGGTCACCGGACGGCCGAGCAGATCCGACAGCCGCGCGGCGACCGGCCGGAGGCTGAGCTCGGGCTTCCGCTTGCCCTTCGGCCGGCCGAGGTGCGAGGCCACCACGAGAGACGCCCCGGCGCCGAGGGCGTGCCGCAGCGTCGGCAGCGCTGCCCGTACGCGGGTGTCGTCGGCTACCGCGCCGTCCGCCAGCGGCACGTTGAAGTCGACGCGCACGAACGCGCGCCGGCCCGCGAGGTCGAGATCGCGAATCGAGCGCTTGGCCACGGGCTGCTACGCGGCCTTCCCGGCGATCAGCTTCACCAGGTCGACGCAGCGGGACGAATAGCCCCACTCGTTGTCGTACCAGGACAGCACCTTGACGAAGTCGCCCTCCATCACTTTCGTGTAGGCCGCGTCGACGATCGAGGAGTGGGGGTTGCCCTTGAAGTCGATCGATACCAGCGGTTCCTCGGAAAGTTGCAGGATGCCGGCGAGCGGGCCGTCCGCCGCCGCCCCGAACGCGGCATTGACCTCCTCGGCGCTGGCCCTCCGGTCCACCTCGGCGACCAGGTCGACGACCGACACGTTCGGGGTCGGGACCCGCATCGCGATGCCGTCGAGCCGGCCCTGCAATTCCGGCAGCACCTGGCCGACTGCCACCGCGGCTCCGGTCGTCGTCGGAATCATCGAGACGCCGGCCGCCCGCGCCCGCCGCAGGTCCTTGTGCGGCAGGTCGAGCAGCTTCTGGTCGTTGGTGTACGAATGCACCGTCGTCATCCAGCCGCGGCGCAGGCCGAAGCTCTCGTGCAGCACCTTCGCCACCGGAGCCAGACAGTTCGTCGTGCACGACGCGTTGGAGATGATCTTGTGCCGCGCCGGATCGTACTTGTCATCGTTCACGCCGAGCACGAGAGTCAGGTCGGGACCCTTGGCCGGCGCGCTGATGACCACGGTCTTCGCTCCCGCCGCAAGGTGTTTGGCGGCATCGTCCCGCTTCGTGAACAGACCGGTCGACTCGACGACGATGTCCACCCCGAGCTCGCCCCAGGGCAGGGCGGCCGGGTCGCGCTCGGACAGGACCTTGAAGCGGCGCTCACCGACCCGCAATCCGTCTCCGTCCACCGCCACCTCGTCGGACAGGTTGCCCAGCACCGAGTCGTACTTGAACAAGTGGGCCAGCGTCTCGGGGCTCGTGATGTCGTTGACGGCGACGAAATCGATGTCGCGCTCGCCGTTCTCCAGCGCCGCGCGCATGATGTTGCGCCCAATCCGCCCGAAACCGTTGATTCCCACCTTTATGGCCATTCTCTGCTCCCCTGGCGGAACATGGTTCCGCATCTCCATTTCCACGGTGTTTCGATAGTGTGTCGGCCGACGATTGTGTCGCTCCCCGGCGAGAGCCGTCACAAGAAAGCAAAACGATTGATTCTATCGACGGGGCGCGGGGTGGTCAAACACCCGGTAGTCTGCGCCGCAGGAACGGCGCAGACTACCGGTCAGGCCCGGTTGGGCGGCAATCAAGGCCGCAGGCGACGATTGGCGGGCTAGTATGTAAGGCGCGCCCGGCGCCTCCGCCATGTATCTCCTCTACAGCGCGCTGCTGTTCGTCTATTTCCTGACGGTGCTTCCAGCGACGGCCTACGGAGTGTGGCGGCGGGGTGGGGCAACCGGCAGCGTGCGCGAGCGGCTCGGTCATCTGCCGGCCGCGGTCAATCCCGACCGGCAGCCGTCGATCTGGGTGCACGCGGTCTCGGTCGGCGAGGCGTTGGCCGCGCGGCCTCTGTTGCGGGCGTTGCGGGAAGCGTATCCGCGGCACCGCCTCGTGCTGTCCACCACGACCGTGACGGGGCAGAGCGTGGCCCGCGACTTCGGCGCCGAGGTCGACGCCGTGTGCTACGCGCCGTTCGACTTCCCGGCGTTCGTCAACCGCGCGCTCGACCGGATCGACCCGGAGTTGCTGCTGGTCGTCGATACCGAGATCTGGCCGAATCTGCTGCGTGCCTGCCGGCGGCGCGGAGTGGGTACGCTGATTGTCAACGGCAGGCTGTCCGACCGCTCGTTCCGGCGCTATCGCCTGGTGCGTTGCTGCATGCGGCGCGTGTTGGCCGACGTCGCGCGCGTGTGTGCGCAGACCGAGGAGTGGGGACGGCGATTCGTCGCGATCGGCGCCGAGCCCGCCCGCGTCACGGTCACCGGCAGCCTGAAGTTCGACGCCGTCGCCGGATCGCCGGCGGGACCGCGCGCGCACGATGGGGGCGACGGCGGCGATCTGCGCGCGGCGTTCGAGTTCGCCCGTGGTCGGCCCGTGGTGATTGCCGCAAGCACGTTGCGCGGCGAGGAGGAGCCGGTCCTCCGGGCGTATGCCCGTGTCCGGGAGGTTTCTCCCGGAGCGCTGCTGGTGATCGCGCCGCGTCATGCCGAGCGCTTCGGCGAGGCGCGCAGAATCGCCGAGCGCTCGGGCAACTGCGTGAACATGCGGAGCGATCTCGCGCCCGGGCGGGATCCCCGCGCCGATGTCATCATCCTGAACACGCTGGGCGAGCTGGGCCGCCTGTTCGACATCGCGTCGGCGGTTTTCGTCGGCGGGAGCCTCGTTCCGGCCGGCGGCCACAACCTGATCGAGCCGGCCGCGTACGGCCGGGCGATCGTCGTAGGGCCGCACATGGAGAACTTCGCCGACGTGACGCGCGAGTTCGTCTCGCGCGGCGCGGCGATCCAGGTGCGCGACGCGGACGAGTTGGAGGAGGCGCTGGCCGGGCTGATGCGGGACGGCGAGCGCCGCGGGCGGCTCGGCACGGTGGCGCGCAGTATCGTCGATGCCAATCGGGGGGCAACCCGGCGCACTCTCGCGAGGGTGGCCGAGCTGTTGCCGTCCGCCGCCCCCGGCCTCGGGCGTTCGACCGGGGGGACGGCCGGAGACGAGGCCGCGACATGCTGATGGGGCGGTTTGCCGAGAGGGCCGCGGCGTGCTGAGCGCCCTGTACGCCCAGGGTGCCGCGTGGCGCCGGCGATGGTACGAACGTCATCCCGAGGCCCGGCGCCGGCTGTCGCGGCCGGTCGTCAGCGTCGGCGCGCTGGCCGTCGGGGGGAGCGGCAAGACGCCGGTGGCCGCCCTGGTCGCCGAGCTGTTGCGCGATGCGGGCGAGAGGCCGGCCGTTCTCAGCCGCGGCTACCGTCGGCGGGCGCGCACGCGCGCCGTCGTGGTGGTGCGCGATCCCGACCGGTTGCGTGCGGACGTCGATGCCGCGGGCGACGAGCCGCGCATGCTGGCCGAGCGCCTCGACGGCGTATCGGTGGTGGTCGCTCGCGACCGCTACCTGGCGGGCCGTCTCGCCGAGACGCGTCTCGGCGCCACCGTGCACGTGCTCGACGACGGCTTCCAGCACCTCGGGCTTGCCCGCGACGTCGATCTGCTGCTTCTGCGCGCCGACGACCTGCGCCAACCCACTCTGCCTGCCGGGCGCCTGCGCGAACGGCCGCAGGCGGCCCGCCGGGCCGACGCGCTCGTCGTCGAGTCGGAGAGTACGGCGGCGGCGGCCGCGGTCGCCGAGAGCGTGGGTGTGGCCACGTGGTTCCGGCAGCATCGGTCGCTCGGCGGCCTTCGCCCGCTCGCCGGCGCACGAGCGTGCGAACGCGCGACGCGGCGGGACCGTGTGCTCGCGGTGACCGGGATCGCCGCTCCCCGGCGATTCCGGGACGCACTGGCCGCCGCCGGATTCGAGGTTGCCGGCGCGCTCGCATTCGGCGATCACCATCGCTTCACGCCGGCCGACCTGCGCCGCATCGCGGCGCAGGCCGCCGCGCACGATGCCCGTCTGGTGCTCACCACCGAGAAGGACGCGGTGCGCCTGGCGCCGCTCGGGCCCTTGGATTTCGCGATGGCCGCCGTGCGGCTGCGGGTGGCGGTGGAGCCCGCCGATCGGTTCCGGTCCTGGCTGTCGGGGCGCGTCGCCGCCGCCGGAGGTCGCTGATGGGCATCTCCCTCCGGCACCGTTTCGAATACGTCGTGGTCCTCGCGTTCCGCGCGATGGCGAGGACGCTCCCGCGGCGGGTGAGCCTGGCCGCGGGAGGTGCGCTCGGCGCGCTCTTCCACCGGCTCCACGGCTCCCGCCGCGAGCTGGCGGTGGCCAACCTCCGCGCGGCCTTTCCGGAGCGCACCGAGGCGGGCTGCCGTGTCATCCTGCGCGCGACGTTCTCACAACTCGGCCGCCACATCGTCGATTTCCTCTGCTTCGATGCGATGAGTCTGGAGCAGATGCTGCCGCTCGTCGACATCGAGGGCCACGAGCATGTGCGCCGCGCGGCCGCCGGCGGCCGCGGCGTCATGTACTTCGCCGGCCACTTCGGAAGCTGGGAGTTGCAGATCATGGTGCATGCGCTGCGCTTCGAGCCGATCGTCATGGTCGCGCGCACCCTCGACAACCCGCTGCTCGAGGGGCTCGTGGAGCGGATTCGCACCCGCGTCGGCACGCGGGTCCTGCCGCGTCAGGGAGCGTTGCGCGAGTTGCTCCGCGAGCTGCGCCGCGGCGGTTCGGTCGGCATGATGATCGACCAGCACATTCAGGATCGCAGCGCCGTCGCCGTCGAGTTCTTCGGACGACCCGCCGCAACCACCTCCGCCATCGCATCGCTCGCGCTGCACACGGGCGCGTCCATCGTTCCGGTGTTCGCGCTGCCCCTGCCCGGTAACCGCTACCGGCTGATCTACGAGGCGCCGATTGCCCCGCCCGATCCCGACCATCCCGACGCGGTGCGAATCTACACGCAACGTTGCACCGATCTGCTGGAGCGATACGTGCGTCGCGATCCCCATCTCTGGCTGTGGATGCATCGCCGCTGGCGTGCGCCGGCGTCGTCCGCGGTCCCCGGTGACGCCGCGACGATGCGCTAACGCCCCGAAACGCCTCGCCGGCTCGGCGTTTCGGCCCATTCCCCCCCGCTCCAGGATTCTGCGCCGCATCTCTTGCTCCGTTGCGTTCTGCGGCGCAGAATCCTAGAATCCAGGCGCCCTACCGTGAGTTCATCGTCAGGAGCGCACCCACGACGGCGCGAAGCCGACCTCCGGTTCCGGTTGATCGGGCTCGCCGAGCGGTTCGCCGGCCGTCGGGTCGCGGTGATCGGCGACGTGATCGGGGACGAGTTCCTCTATGGGGATCCGGCGCGCATCTCGCGCGAGGCGCCGGTTCTCATCCTCGAGCACGATCGCACCACCGTATTGCCCGGCGGCGCCGGCAACGCCGCGAGCAACGTCGGCGCCCTGGGAGGCGCCGCGCGGCTGGTCGGGCTCGTCGGTCCCCGCGACGGGGAGTTGATGGACGGCTTGCGGGTCCGGGTGGACACGTCCCGGGTGCTGCGGCCGGAAGACTATCGCGCGCCGGTCAAGACGCGGATTCTGGCCGGCGGGCTGCATACGGCGCGCCAGCAGATCGTCAGGGTGGACCGGGGCCCGGAGGGAGATCCGACCGCGGTGGCCGCCGACTTCGAGCGTGCGGCGCTCGACGCGGCGGGCGACTGCGACGCCCTGCTCGTCTCGGACTATGGATTCGGGCTGGCGACGCCGGCGCTGTTCGCCCGGCTGCGGGAGCAGGTTGCCGGTGGCGGCGACCGTTCGCCGATTCCGATGCTCGTCGATTCGCGCCGCAACCTTACGGACTTTCGGGGTTGCACCGCATGCACGCCGAACGAATCGGAGGCGGAGCAGGCCGTGGGCGCACCCATCGGCGACGACCCCGCGCGCCTCGAACGCGCCGGAAGGACGTTGCTGCAACGGACGGAGGCCGGAGGCGTGGTGATCACCCGCGGCAGCCGCGGGATGGCGGTCTTCGTCCCGGGCCTGCCGACCGAGCACATCCCGATCTTCGGGTCCGATGAGGTGGCCGACGTGACCGGGGCGGGCGATACGGTGGTCGCGACCCTCACGCTGGCCCTGGCGGCCGGCGCGTCGTTGTACGAGGCGGCGCGGCTCGCCAACTACGCGGGCGGCCTGGTCGTCACGAAGCGCGGCACCGCGATCGTCACCCGGGCCGAGCTCATCGAGGCGATCCGGATGGATCCGGACCGGGGGAAAGGGGACTGAGCCGTTGGGAGTGGTCGTCTCGCGCGATCGGGCGGCGGCGCTGCTGGCCGCGGACCGCGCCGCCGGACGTACCGTCGCGCTCGCCAATGGATGCTTCGATCTGCTGCACGTCGGGCACGTGCGCTACCTGCGCGGGGCCGCGGCCGAAGCCGACCGCCTGCTCGTCGCCGTCAATGCGGACCGTTCCGTGACGGCGTTGAAGGGAGACGGCCGGCCAGTGCAGGCGGCCGCGGAGCGCGCGGAGATCGTGGCGGCGCTGGGGATGGTCGACTACGTGGTCGTCTTCGAGGAGGCGACGGTCACCGCCCTGATCGGGCGCCTTCGCCCGGATGTCCATTGCAAGGGGACCGACTACACCGTCGACACGGTGCCCGAGCGCGAGGTCGTGCGCGCCTACGGCGGGCGCACCGCCATCGTCGGCGATCCGAAGGCCCACTCGACGCGCGACCTGCTGAGCCGGATTGCCGGCAAGGCATGAACCGGCCGATCGCGATGCGTGTCCTCATCGTCCGCCTCGGTGCGCTGGGCGACATCGTCCATACCGTTCCGCTCGCCGCCGCCCTCCGGCGCGGGCTCCCGAGCTCGGCGGCCGTCGACTGGGTGGTCGAGGAGCGCTACGCCGGCCTGCTGGACATGGTGCCGGGCCTCGACCGCCGCATCGTGCTGCGCACTCGCAGCCGGCCGATCCTGGCCGCCTGGCGGGAGCTTCACCGCAGTCTCCGGGCGGTGTCGTACGACGTCGCCCTCGACGTGCAGGGACTCGGCAAATCGGCCCTGGTTGCGCGGCTCTCCGGCGCGCGCCGCATCGTCGGCTTCGGTGTCCCGTTTCTTCGCGAGCGCTGGGCTCGGTGGCTGTATACCGAAACCATCGACGCGGGGCGCCGGATGCACGTCGTCGACCGCAACCTGGGCATCCTCGGCGCCGTGGGAGTGACCGACCGCGCCTGGTCGTTTCCCATCCGAATCGGCGCGCCAAGCCCAGTGGAAGCGTCGCGGGGCGGCGACTACATCGTGATCAACCCCAACGCCGCGTGGGCCACCAAGCGCTGGCCGCCGGAGCGCTACGGGGCGGTCGCCGAGCACGTGGGCCGCGTGCACGGCCTGTCCTGTGTCGTGATCTGGGGACCGGACGACGAGGCCCGCGCTGCCGCGGTGGTGGCGGCGGCGGGCGGCGCCGCGGCGCTGGCGCCACCTACCGGACTTGCCGAGCTGGCCTCGCTGCTGCGGGCCGCGGCGCTCCTGGTATCCGGTGATACCGGGCCGTTGCACCTGGCCGCCGCGCTGGGTACGCCGGTGGTCGGTCTGTACGGTCCGAGCGATCCGGCCCGCAACGGGCCGTGGTCGCCGGAGGACGAGGTCGTGTCCGCGTTTCCGGACTGCACCTGCGCGGCGCGGCGGGCCGCGGCGGGGCGCCCTGTACACATGGTTCGCCGTTGCCGCGCGGGCACGACCTGCCTGGAAGCGCTCACCGCGGATCGGGTCTGCGCCGCCGTGGACCGGCGCCTGGGAAGCACCTTGCAGCATGCTTGATCTCGATGCCGATCCGTTTCTCCGTTTCCTGTTTCGCGTTGCGCGGCGCCGCGTGGTTCTCGGCTTCGCGGTTGCGGCGGTGGCGTTCGCGTACGCCCGCCCGTCGTGGCGATCGATGGCGGTCGGGGTTCCTCTGGCGCTGATCGGAGAGGGCCTGCGCATCTGGGCCGCCGGCCATCTCGTCAAGGGGCGCGAGGTGACGATGTCCGGACCGTATCGCCTGCTGCGCCACCCGCTGTACGCCGGGTCGGCCATCATCGGCATCGGCTTCGTCGTTGCGGCCGCCTCCCCGCTGGTGGCGGGCATCGTGCTGGGATACCTCGTGGTCATGACGGCTGCGGCGATCCGGCTCGAGGAAGCAACCCTGCGAGCGGACTTCGGAGATACCTACGCGCGCTATGCGGCGGGCGAGTGCCCGGTGTCGCGCCGTCGCTTCAGTTCCCGGCGGGCGACAGCCAACGGCGAGCACCTGGCCGTGATCGGATTGATCGCCGTGGCCCTGTTGTTGTGTGCCAAGGCCTGGCTGGCCCCGCAGCCGTGACGGGCTGCTATAGTCCACGACTCGGCCGTCGCTCGCGCGGAAACGTCGCGGGGCGGTTAGCTCAGGGGTAGAGCGCCGGTTTTACACACCGGTTGTCACAGGTTCGAATCCTGTACCGCCCACCACCTCCATGGGGGTGCATGTCTCCGGCGGGGCGGCACCGGGCGCACTCGCTATGGAGCTGAGTCGACGGGCGTTTCTCGAGGCCTGTCTCGCCGCCGCCGCCGGTGGTCCGGTCCACGGTGCGATGGAAGGGGGAGCGGTACGCCGTGCCCGGGCGCGACCCCCGCAGGTCCGGCAGGCGCCCGCAGAGCCCGTTCCGTGGGCGGCGCTGGGGGAGACGCTGCGGCAGCGGTACCGCGATCCGCGGCGCCACTTCGTGTTCGAATACTATCCCTGGTACGCCATCGATCCGGTGCGCCACTGGGACCAGTGGCGCCGCACGCCGCCGGTGGACATCGCCGCCAGCAGCATGCCATTGCTGGGTCCCTACGATTCCCACGCGGCGGCGGTCATCGAGCAGCACGCGCGCTGGATCGCCGACGCCGGGGTGGGCGTCGTGAACCTGAGCTGGTGGGGCATAGGGAGCTATTCCGATCGTGCCGTGCCCCTGGTCATGGACGTCATGCGGGCCCACGACATCCATGTGACCTTCCATCTGGAGCCCTACGGCCCGGAGCGCGTGGAGCGCACCGTCGAGGACCTGCGGTACCTGGTTCACGAGTACGGCGAACGGCGCGGCTGGGACGCGTTGTTCCTGCACGAGCGCACGGACGGCTCGACGGGTCCGGTCTTCAAGTGGTTCCGGACGACGCTGCCGCTGACCGAGGTCGACTGTCACGGCGTGACGCAGGACGTTGCGGACTACACCCCGGACGGAACGTGGCGCAGCGTGCTCTACGACGCACGGGTCGAGTTCGCGGGCACGTTCGATCGAGTGACGCTGCTGGCGGACACCGTCGACGTGTTCCGCGCCGCGCGTGCAGGCTGGGACGGCGTCGCGGTCTACGATCCAACGATCGCGATTGCCGAGTGGTCCGGGGTGGCGGAGCGCGCGACCGAGTACGGACTGCCGTTCACCTTCCCCGTCAATCCCGGCCTCGACATGATCGATCCGCGGGTGCCGGAGAGCGACTGTCTCTCGCGGGTCCCGCCGTTCGTGCCGGACGTGGGACCGCTCGACTGGTCGAGCCGGGACGACCGGGAGCGTGCACACGCGGCAGCCGTGGAGCGCGTCCAGCAGACGTTGGGGCAGAACCTCCTCCTGCAACTGGATGCAGAACTCGAGAACGTCGAGGAGGGGTTTTTCCTCGTCTACATCGTCACTTTCAACGAGTGGCACGAGGGGACGCAATTCGAGCCGATGAAGCCGTACGGCGACTTGACCGAAGCCGAGCGGGCGGTTGGCTACCACAACCCGGCGTCCGGCGCGTTCGCGCGTCTGGATCGGTTGAGCGAGCTGTTCCACCGCCTCGGGATCTAGGAGCCCGTGGCAAAAGCCCCGCTGCATTCGAGCGGCGATGCATCCCGCGTGGACTGCGTTGCTCCTCGGTCAAATATGCCCAATATGGTCCCTCGTCGCGCCTTGCCACGCGGGCGCCTCGCCGCTCTCGGTGCGACGCGGGGTTTCACCACGGACTCCTAAGAGCTTGCGCCGCAGAACGCAGCGAAGCGAATTCCTGCGGCACAAGGTAGTGGAGCGGGGGGATGGGCCGAAACGCCGAGCCGGCGAGGCGCTTCGGGGCGCCAGGGCCGGGCCGGGAGTCCGTGGCGACACGACTCCTGCGAGGCGGCGGGAATGGGATATAATTGAGGTTCTGCGCGCCGTTGGCGCGCGTTGACCTTGCGGGGTCGTAGTTCAGTTGGTTAGAACGCCGGCCTGTCACGCCGGAGGTCGCGAGTTCGAGTCTCGTCGGCCCCGCCATCCAATCCCCTGACCTGTCGTCCGGCGTCCGCCGCCGGCTGGCGCGATTATCGTTGCGGTCCGCCGCCCTCGAACTCGATAGCGCCGACCGCGACTCCCAGGCTCATTCCCGACGCGTCGTCGGCCAGGTGCACGTTGCTGTGCAGTTCGACCACTGCGGGGGACGAGTCCGGAGGGCAGCCGTCGAGCGGCAGCGTCCGCTCCCAGCGGCCGAAGATCGGGCCTTCGAACAGCAGGCAGCCGTCGATGGCCAGCCGCAGCTGTTTCTGCGGCCCGGTCGTCAGGATCCGGACGGTCAGTGCGGACGGCGGAAACCGCGGGTCGATCGGGACCGAAAGGTGCGCCTCCCCGGTGGTCCAGCGCAGGGTGCCGTGTCCGGTGGACTCGGTGGGCAGGAAGCCGGACGAGGTGACGCCGCGGGTCTGCTCGGCCAGTTCGGGCAGGAGGTTCGTCGATTCCCGCAAGGAGGCGAGGTCGGTCGCTTCGTCCAGCAGCACCGAGCCGTCGGGGTCGCCGCGGACGGCGAAGACCCGGATATCGTTGAACCCCGGCGCGAGCCGCCGCGGATCGATGATGACTTCCCAGGGCGTGGCGTGACCGAAAGCGCGGAAGGAATAGGCGCGGGTGACCGCCGCAACCACCCCGTTGAGGGCGATCGCCAGGGGCGGGATGGCGGCGTCGCGGTCGCCGCCCACGACGCCGCCGGTAATGCGCGCCGGCAGGAAGGCAGCGTCCCGATCGATGTCGTGCAGCAGGATGGACTCGTCGACGATCACGTCGAACCCGGCCGTCCGGCCGGAAACCAGCTCGGCCACGGCGACGCCGACGAGATCGTCGTGGCGTCCCAGGCGCGGTTGCTTCGGATCCCCGGACGCGAACCGTGCGAGCTTGTAGGCCACGGCTTCCTCGACGGCGTCCCGGAGATCGCCCGGGCCGTGCATCCGGCTCTCGCCGGGGCGGAACATCGACTTCCCGCGCCGCGCCGGGCGGTGCTCGGAGAACAGGTTCGTTCCGTCCGGGTTCCAGGGTAGCCGGAGGCCGATCTCCGCGGCGACGGTCGGGAGGATGTCGATGGTCTCGACGTTCTCGTCCGAGACCCGTCCGTCACGCTGGCCCGGCCGCTTGACGATCAGGGGCACCGCCGCGATCTCTGCGAACGTCTGCCGGGTGGTCTGCCGGAACGGCATGCCGGGGCGCAGGCTGGCGCCGTGGTCGGCGGTCACCACGACCAGCGCGTCATCGTAGAGTCCGACCGCCCGCAGGCGTCGCAAGAGGCCACCGAGCAGGCTGTCGGCAAACTGTACCTGCAGCAGGTGACGCTGGTACTCGAGCGTGACAGCCCAGGCGTCGTCCCGCCAGTAGTCTCGAATCCCGCCGATGATGCGCGGGTTCAGCGAATGCCGCTGGCCCGTCGGCAGATGGACCCACGGCTCGTGCGGCAGGAGCGAGTGCAGGAAATGGAGCGCCGGGCGGCGGTCATCGGAAATCCCGTCGATCTCGTCGATGAACTCGGTGGCGGTCTCGCGCCGATCCTGATTCCGGCGTTCGTTCCACCGGCCCACGAGAACATCCTCGGGCGCGAAGTCCCGCCAACCCTGGGTCACCGGCGGCAACTCGGCGGCGAGGTCGTCGGGCAGCATGGCATGCAGGTAGACGACCGTCAGGTCGGACAGGACCGCGCCGTACCAGGCGGCCGCCCCCGCGCGTGCGGGCGGGCACAGCGCCTCGGGACACAGATCGGTCAGGGGTTCGCCGACGTGCAGGTCATGGTGCGACCCGAGCAGGGTGAACAGATTCGCGGGATGGTCGTCCACCGTCGGCAACCGCCCGGGGCGCGGGTAGTTGCCGGTGAGGATCGCGGGCAGGGCCGATGCCGTCCAGCCGCTGACGGCGCTGGCGTTGCGGAACCAGGTCGCTTCATCGGCCAGCGCGGCGAAGTGGGGATAGAGCGCCCGGTCGATCCCGCCGCCGCCGTCGAGCAGCGAGACCAGCGGCAACTGATCGAATACGACGACAACGACCGGAGCCGGCCTCTCGGGCGCGGCGGTCTCCAGCGGGCCGGCGCCGGCGCCGGGGCTCGACAGCAACGGCCCGATCGTCGGCGCTGCCAGAAACACCGCGGGCGCCACGACCGCCGCGGGAGACAGCAGCGTGGCGAACAGCCGCACCGCAACGATGCGGACGTACGAGCCGGCAAAGAGGATGCCGCTGATCGCGGCGACGACGAGCGACAGGTCCCGGTCCCACGCGGTGGCCTGCTTGACCGCGGTCAGAGTGAACACCGCGGCGAGAACGCCCATCGCGACACCCACAGCCAGTGCGTGCGGCCAGGGTCCCGAACGCCGGCCGACCCAGAGCACGGGTAGCCAGCACGCTGGTCCCCCCAGGCAGAGCAGGATCACCAGGCCGAGCAGGTCGCCCGCCCGCGTGTCGTGGGCGACGAAGAACTCGGGACTGCGCCCCAGCAGGTCGAACAGCGGCTGTGCGACGGCCAGGGTCCACAGGCCGGCGAGGTGCAGCGCCTCCAGCCACCACGGCTGCTCGTCCAGGCCGGCGCCGAGGCGGGCATCCGGCGTTCGCGCCCTTCCGTGCGCGGGGCGGGCGGCCGGACTCGAGTTCCCGCTACCGTTGCCCATGGGATGTCGGCCGGCAGTGATAGACGGTTCGTGTGCCGGATGCCAGCGTTTCGCGCGCGGCTATGTGGAAGCGGCTCTCGAGAGCCGCTTCGGCTGCTTCGCGGGAATAATCCACCGCCTGGCCTCGCCGGTTGCGCAGCAGGCGTTCGACCATCGCGTCATCCCGATCGACGAATTCCAGGACCACATCGGCGTCGAACTCTGCGAGCCACGCGACGAAGTCGGTCAGCGGAACGTTCCTTCCGATGACGACATGGTGCATCAGCGCGAGGCACAGCAGCAGATCCGGCCCCCCGCGGTCGGCGAGCGGCTGGCGTTCCCGACCGCGCCAACCCAGGCCCGGCGACGGATCGGCAACGTCGGCCACGAGCGGCAGGATGTTCGCTGGCCCTTCCCGGCGCAGCGCCCGGTAGAGGTTCTCGATGACGACCTGGTCGGCGTCGAGGGCGAGCACGTAGTCGGCGTGCTCGGCGGCCAACCGGGAATAGGCGCCCGTATTGCAACCGATGTCCCAGACCAGAGACCAGCGCCTCGCCTGCAGGACCTGCCTCGCAAAGTCGGCCTTGCGTTCCAGGTCGGCCGCGTCGTAAGTATGCGTCCGCTGGTAGTCCGACCACGTCGACTGCGTTGCATTCCAGGTCAGTCCGTCCACCGTGCGACGCAGGCGGGAGACGTTGTTCTTGATGAGCGCGGCGCCGAAGCCGGCCGCGTGCAACTCTCCGGTGACATCGACGGTCGAATCCTCGTAACGGGCCTGCGCCCTGGCCTGCAGGTAGACGTGCGTCATGACGCCCGGCCGCAGGTAGTCGCGAGCGGAAAGGAACGACCGGCATTCCGCGGCGCTCATCCCGTCGAGGCGGCCCCGGAGCCAGGGCTGGAACGGGACGTTGCGATAGGCCTGGAGGAAGAGGGGATACAGGAAGGTCTCGCAGAACTGCCGGTATCCGGCCCACGGCGCGCCGGGTTCGTATCCCGTGAAGGAGCCGACATCGATGAACGTCGGGCGCGAGCCGATCCACTGGACGTTGAACGGGGTCGCGTCCTTCAGCGTCATGCCCTCGTCGAGCGCCGCCAGCGTGAGATCGAGCTGCAGGAGCGCCGCGTCCTTGAGCATGCCGAAGGACCATTCGTAGGGATAGGAAACCACCGGGAGACGCCTGTGTTCCAGGACGGCGGCCCACCTGGGATCCAGATCCGGCAGGTGGTCCCGGTGCGGAACCCGCCGCGTGCCGATCAGCCGCCCCTGCTGCGTGAGCTGCTCGTACAGGCGGCTGTCGGCGAGCCGCTGCCAGTCGGTCAGAGCCCGCTCGCTCAGGGCGCGAAACACCGCTCCCTTGTGGTGAAAGACCCGGGTGTCTGGGTCTCGGAACGATCCTGGCTCGAAATGTGCGAGGCCGGTCGGCGCCACGATCAGGGTCTGTCGCGTCCGACATCCTTCCGCCGGAAGACCGCCGTCACGCGATGCCAGTAGAGCCTGGCGGCGACGCCGACCGCCGCGAAGCCCCCGAGGAGAACCTGCAGCATCATGCTCCCGCTGCCGGGGTCCAGATAGGCGTACGCCGCCGGCTCGAGCGTCAGCAGGATGGCGGCGACCAACGTGACGAAGCGGAACACTCGTACCATGAAGCGTTTATTCTTATCGAGAATGTGTCGGGTTGGCAACACTCGTGCAACGGGCTCGTTTGCATCCGAGGCGCGCTGGACCCACGTGTGCCCCTGCTGATTGGGCGGCGCCCCCCCGGGGGCCGGACTCGATTCATGAGATCTGCCATCTTCCTCGACCGCGACGGTACTCTCAACGAGGACGTCGGCTACCTGGACCGCCTCGAGCGCCTGACACTGTTCCCGTGGAGTCTCGACGCCATTCGCCTGCTGCGTCGCGCCGGGTTCGCCGTCGTCGTGGTCACCAACCAGGGCGGCGTGGCGCGAGGACTGGTGTCCGAGTCGTTCGTCGCGGAGGTCCAGCGTGTCGTCGACGACCGGCTGGCGGCGATCGGCGAACGGCTCGACGGGCACTATTGCTGTCCACACGAACCGTACGCCCCCATTGCGAAGTACCGCCGGGAGTGCGATTGCCGCAAGCCGCGCCCCGGGCTCCTGCACCGGGCGGCCGGAGAGCTCGGCCTCGACCTGGCCCGGTCGGTGGTCATCGGTGACAAGTGGAGCGACGTGCAGGCGGCCCGGGCGGCCGGCGCGGGGGCCGTGCTGGTGCGGACCGGTTACGGGCGCAGCCAGGAAGGGACGCCGCCGGCGGGGTTGCGGCCCGATACCGTCGCCGACACCCTGATGGACGCCGCGAGCTGGATCCTCCGGCGGCGCTCGTGAACGTCGGTGGGCACTCGCCCCGGAGCGCGGTCGCCGCGCCGCGCCAGCCTCCCGGAAGCGCTGTGCTACGATGCCGGCGGGCCATGCCGTTCGACGAAATCGTCGGCCACCGTGCCGTCGTCGCGCGTATCGCCAGCGCCGTCGCGCGGGATTCACTGCCTCCGAGTGTCCTGTTCACCGGTCCCGCCGGCATCGGCAAGCGGCTGCTGGCTACGGCCGTCGCGCAAGCGCTGAACTGCGCGGCGCCGCGGCGCCGCGCGTCCCGCCCGGCGATCGACGGGTGCGGTGCGTGCTCCGCTTGCCGGCGCATCGCGAACGGGACCTACTCCGACGTCCTGTTCCTCGAGGCCGGTGAAGGCGGGTCGATCACCATCGACCAGGTGCGGGTGGCGATCGAGCAGGTGGGATACCGTCCGTTCGAGGGACGGCGCCGGGTGATCGTCGTCGACGACGCGGATCTTCTCGTCCCGGCGGCGCAGAATGCTCTACTGAAGACCCTGGAGGAGCCCCCCCCGTGCTCGCAACTCGTGCTGGTGACGGCCCGCCCGGACATGCTGCTCGACACGGTCCGCTCCGGTGCCCCCGCCTGCGGCTCGGCCTGCTGGGTGTCGAGGAGGTCGAGGAGATCCTCGGGCGGCGCGGCATCGGCGACCGGGCCGCCCGGGCGGCTGCCGCGGCCGCCGGTGGCAGCGCCGGCCGCGCCCTGCGGATGACCTCGCGCGATCAGGAGGGGATTCGCGATGCGGCGGTCCGGCTGCTGCGGTCGGTATCGACGGCGCGCGATGCCCGAGGCCGGCTCGCTGGCGCGAAGGACTTCGCGGCAGGCAAGGGTTCGAAACGGGCTCCGGCCGCGGATCGGCACGAGGTGCGCGAGCGTCTGCGGGCGGTGGCTTCGCTGCTCCGCGACATGGCCGCGGTTTCGGCCGGCGCCGGCGTGCAGCTCGCCAACGCCGATATCGACGGCGCGGTGCGAGAGCTGGCTGCTGCCTGGGGCGGCGCGCGGGGTCCGCGGGCGTTCGCCGCGGTTGCCGAGGCCGTCGACGCCCTGGATCGGAACGTGAGTCCGAAAGTCGTCGCGGACCGGGTCGCGTGCCGACTGTAGGATCGGAGCGATGAGCACACCCGCGCCGCCCTTCGTCAGCGTCAAGTTCGACCCGGTGGGGCGTGTCCGGCGCTTTCTTCTCGAAGGGGTCGAGTTCGAGCCGCCCCTCAAGCCGGGCGACGAGGTCGTTGTCGCGCGGGGCGATCAGCGTGCCTACGCCACCGTCGCCCCGACCATTCCGCAGACCGCCGAGCGGGTGGCCCCGTCGCCCAAGTCCGCGGACCGGGTGATCCGCCGGTCGACGCCGCAGGATGTCACGGCCCGGGCCGAGCACCGGCGGCGCGAGCAGGAAGCGCATCGCATCTGCGCCCTCAAGATCAGCGAGCACCGGCTGCCGATGAAGCTCATCCGGGCTGAGCAGCAGTTGGACCGGGCCTATCTCGTCTTCTACTTCACGGCGGACGGGCGGGTCGACTTCCGCGAGCTGGTCCGCGATCTCGCGACGCAGTTCCATTGCCGGATCGAGATGCGTCAGATCGGCGCGCGCGACGAGGCGAAGCTGCTCGGAGGCTACGGCTCGTGCGGCCGCCCGCTGTGCTGCACCACGTGGCTGCGGGGCTTCGAGCCGATCTCCATCAAGATGGCCAAGCGCCAGAACCTGAGCCTGAGTCCCTCGCGGCTTTCCGGCCTGTGCGGGCGCCTGAAGTGCTGCCTGCGGTACGAGCTGCCGAACGCTGCGGGCGAGCAGTTCGCCGGTTGCGCGCACGAGGGGTCGTGCAGCCGTACCGGCTCGTGCGGCAGCGGCGGCGGCGGCTGCGGGTCCGGCGGCTGCGGCGGCTGCGGTGAAGCCTGAGCAGCGGCCGCGCTGAGAGCATGGCTCTTCCCCGCATCGGCATCACCATGGGCGATCCGGCCGGTATCGGTCCGGAGGTCGCCCGCAAGGCGGCGGCGGATCCTGCTGTCCGCGAGGTCTGCGAGCCGGTGCTCTACGAGCCGCTGGTTACCGGGTTGCAGCCCGGCGCCGTCTCCGCGGTGGCCGGCCGGGCTTCCTACCAGGCGGTCACCAGGGCCACCCGGGATGCGCTGGCCGGGTGCATCGACGGCATGGCCACGGCTCCCGTCAGCAAGCGCGCCTGGGCGCGCGCGGGACTGCGCTGGCGCGGGCATACCGAGCTGCTGGCCGAGCTGACCGGGGCGAGCGAAGTGCGGATGATGTTCCACGCCGAACGCCTGTCGGTGATTCTGGCGACCGTGCATGTGCCGCTCGCCCACGTTCCGGCGATGCTGACGCGCGAGTGCCTGGAGACGACCATGGTGCTCGCGCACACCGAGCTCCCGCGTTTCGGGGTGTCTCGCCCTCGGTTGGCCCTGGCCGGCCTGAATCCGCATGCCGGCGAGGACGGCCTGATTGGTGGCGAGGAGCAGGAGGTCTTCGCACCCGTGCTCGAGCGCTGCCGCGCCCGCGGCATGAACGTCAGCGGGCCGGTCCCGGCCGATTCGGTGTTCCGCCGCGCGGTGCGCGGGGAGTTCGACGCGGTGATCGCCTGCTACCACGATCAGGGCCTGGTGCCGGTGAAGCTGATCGCCTTCGGGCAGGCCGTCAACGTCACCCTGGGCCTGCCGATCGTGCGGACCTCGGTGGACCACGGCACCGGCTTCGACATCGCCGGCCGGGGCATCGCCGATCCGTCCGGCATGATTGCCGCCGTCCGGCTCGCGGCGCGCCTGTCCGCGTCCGGCGTGCCTGCCCGCCAGGAATCCTTGCTCCGGAAGGATAGACTCGGCTTCGAGCGAGCGAAAACAGCCGATGGCAGCTCCGACGAAGGCGGATAGCGCCGCCGGGGGCGTTCACCCGATCGCCGACAACCGCAAGGCGCGTCACGACTACCACATCTTCGACACCTACGAGGCCGGTCTCGTTCTGCTCGGGACGGAGGTCAAGGCGATCCGCGAGGGGCGGGTCAATCTGAAGGACAGCTACGGGCGCATCGAGGCCGGGGAGGTGTTTCTCCACAACCTGCACATCAGTCCCTACAGCCACCGGGGCTACAGCGAGCACGAGCCGCTGCGGCGGCGCAAGCTGCTGCTGAACAAGCGGGAGATCCGCAAGTTGATCGGCAAGCTGGTGGAGCGCGGGTTCACCCTCGTGCCGGTCCGGATGTACTTCCGGAAGGGCCTGGTGAAGGTGACGGTCGGCGTCGCGAAGGGCAAGCGGGTCTACGACAAGCGGGAGAGCATCAAGCGCCGCGAGATCGACAGGGAGACCCGGGCCCTGGTGAAGGAACGCTCGCGGTGAGGGCGCTGGTCACCGGCGCCGGCGGACAGCTCGGCCGGGCGCTGGCGCGGGTGTTCGCCGCCCAAGGCGAGGTCGTGCCGTTCACGCACGCCGATCTCGACCTGACCGACGACGCCGCGGTACGCGCCCGGGTCGGCGAGGCGCGGCCCGACGTCATCCTCAACTGCGCGGCGTACAACGCCGTCGACCAGGCCGAGGACGATCCGGTCACGGCGCTGGCCGTCAACGCATTCGGTGTCCGTTCGCTGGCGCGCGCGGCGGTGGGCGTCGACGCCACCCTGATCCACTACGGCACCGACTTCGTCTTCGACGGGACGGCGTCCGAGCCTTACAGGGAGGAGGACTCGGTCAATCCGCAGAGCGTCTACGCGATGTCGAAGCTGTTGGGAGAGTGGTTCGCGGCGGTGGGCGCGCGACACTACGTGCTGCGGGTCGAGAGTCTGTTCGGCGGGGCGACGCTCGACCCGGGCGCGGACGGCCGCCGTCTCGGCAGCAGCCTCGATCGGATCGCCGACGCGCTGATCGAGGGGCGCGAGGTCCGGGCGTTCGTCGATCGTGTCGTCTCACCGAGCTACGTCGACGACGTGGCCGCGGCCACGTTGGCCCTCGTGCGTGCCAAGTCGGCGTACGGCCTGTACCACTGCGCTGGGTCGGGTCACGCCACGTGGTTCGAAGTGGCGATGGAGCTGGCCGAACGCCTTGGCGTGGAGCCCACCATCCGCGGCATCACGCTCGACCAACTGGCGCTGCGCGCCCCGCGGCCCCGCTTCTGCGCGCTGTCGAACCGCAAGCTGTCCGATGCCGGAATCGAGATGCCGCACTGGCGGGACGCGCTGGCCCGTTACGCGCGGATTCGAGTGCCTTCGCGGGCCGGGTAGACTGCGGCTGGCCGCCCGAGCGTGACGTGATATCCTGCAAAAATAGCCTTCGACACACACGCGGCCGTGAGGATGCTGACCAACGCCGGGGCCAAGGAAGAGCTTGCCGTCGCCGTCGTCGATATTGCCCGGCAGGCCAGCGCTGACCATGACCGGGAGCTCGCTACGAAGGCCGATCTGGCCAACCTCAAGGCGGATCTGACGTGGCGTCTCGTCGCCGCGATGGCCGCCATCGGCGCCATCCTGAGATTCGTCGGCTGACGGCGCGGACTTCTAGCGCAGCGTCTCGTCCACGAGGTCCGCGACGCGCTCGGCGATGGCCAGCGACGCGGTCAGGCCGGGGGAGTCGATTCCCGCGGCATGGACCAGCCGGGGCTGGCGTTGGTCGCGGCGGATCAGGAAGTCCGAGAACTTCTGCTCCGCGGGCGCCTGCGGGCGCGGATGCCGCTGCCGCCGGGACGGAGTTGGTCGAGCCTCAGTCCGGGCAGCAGGCGGTGGGCCGCCGCGTGGAAGCGGGCCAAAGGCTCGCGGTTCGACTCGTAGTCGTCCTTGCGCGCCTGGTAACGGGCGGTGGGGCCCAGTGTGACGCTGCCCCACGTGGTCCGCGTCAGATGGACTCCGAGACCGTGTCCGCTCGGGATCCGGCAAGGGATAGACAGGGCCGTTCACGAGGTGCCGCGCCGACGGGATCAGCTCGGCGTAGTCGCCGCGGACAGGGTGGATGGTGAAGTCCTCGCCGCCCGAGCGCGGCCGACACCTCGTCGGCATAGCAGGCCTGCGGCGTTGACCACGGCGCCGGGCGAGGATGGTCTCCGCTTGCGGTTCGTATCGCGATGCCGTCGGAACGGAGGGCGCCTCCGTCGACGCCGGCGCCGGGCAGCAGCGCCACCTCGCGCGCGGACGGCGACGCGCGCCAGGGCTGCGCACGAACGCTTCCGCCTCGACGACGCCGGTCGACGGCGACCAGATGGCCGCCGCCGCCTCGACGTGAGGCTCGCGGCGGCGTACGAAGGTGCGGTCGACCACCTCCAGGTCGGTCACGCCGTTGGCGTGCCCTCGCGCCGCCAGCGATTCGAGCGCGCCGATCTCGCTCGCGTCGCTCGCGACGATCAGCTTGCCGCAGCGCTCGCACGGGACGCCGTGCTCCTCGCAGAACGCGTAGAGCCGTTCGCGGCCCTCGACGCAGAGGAGGGCCTTCAGGGAATCACGCGGATAGTAGATCCCGGCGTGGACTACGCCGCTGTTGTGCGTGCTCGCCTCCAGCCCTGGACGAGGCAGGCGCTCGATCAGGCAGGTCGTGCGGCCGCGCGCCGCCACCGCGCAGGCCGCAGCGACCCCGACGACACCGCCGCCCACGATCGCGACATCTATCGGTTCCGGTGTGGGGTTGTTCATCGGCGCGCGAAACTCGGGCCGGCGCTCCGGTCGACGCTGGCCGGACGACCAGGCCGGAGGGGCGTCCGTGGGTCCGGGAAGCCTACGCCAGCCGGATTCCCGGCGCAAACCCGCCGTGCCCCTACCGGGGGCCAGGCAGGTGCGGCGGGTGCGCGTCCGCGGCGGTTTGTTGCAGCGCGCGGCGATGCTGCATACTCTCCAGCCGTGGCCGGTCCCTTGCTCCAGCGTATTTCGGCGCGCCAGGTGCGCGCCGGCGTCATCGGCCTGGGCTACGTCGGGTTGCCGCTGGTCGTGGCGTTCGCTCGTGCCGGGGTGCGGTCGGTCGGCCTCGACGTCGACGCGGAACGGACCCGTGCCGTCCAGCGCGGCGAGTCCTACATCGCGGACGTGCCGGCCGCCGCCGTCCGGGCGGCGGTGGATGGCGGCATGCTCTCGGCGACGACCGATTTCGCCGCGCTGGCCGACGTCGACACCGTCAACATCTGCGTTCCGACGCCGTTGCGCAAGACCCGGGACCCGGACCTGTCGCACGTCATCGCCGCGGTAGAGCAGGTGGCCGCGCACCTGCGCGCCGGTCAGCTCGTCGTGCTGGAGTCGACCACCTATCCCGGCACCATCGACGAGGTGGTGCGCCCCCGACTCGAGGCGGGCGGCCTGCGGGCCGGCGCCGACTTCTGCCTCGCGTTCTCGCCCGAGCGGGTCGATCCGGGCAGCGCGGAGTGGACAACGCGCAACATCCCGAAGGTGGTCGGGGGGATGGACGCGCGCTCCACGGAGACCGCCGCCGCGCTCTACCGGCTGATCGTCGACACCGTGGTGCCGGTTTCGTCGCCGCGCGTGGCGGAGATGGTGAAGCTGCTGGAGAATACCTTCCGCGCCGTCAACATCGGGCTCGTCAACGAGCTGGCGCTGATGTGCCGGGACCTCGGCGTCGACGTCTGGGAGGTCATCGACGCCGCGAAGACCAAGCCGTTCGGCTTCATGCCCTTCTATCCGGGGCCGGGGCTGGGCGGACACTGCATCCCGATCGATCCGTTCTATCTGAGCTGGAAGGCGCGGCAGAGCGGTTTCGAGAGCCGCTTCATCGAGCTGGCCGGGCACGTCAACGCGGCGATGCCGCGCTACGTGGTCGAGCGGGTGGCGGAGGCGCTCAACAGCCGCTCCCGTGCGGTTCGGGGTTCGCGGGTCCATCTGTTCGGAGTGGCCTACAAGCCGAACGTCAGCGATGTTCGGGAGTCGCCCGCCCTCGATGTCGCCGAGCTGCTGCTGCGGCGGGGCGCGTCCGTGGCCTACAGCGACCCGTTCGTCCCGGCGGTCCGCGCCGGGGCGGTGTCGCTGGACGCCGTCAGCGCGGAGCGGGCGCTCGCGGACGGCATCGACTGTGCGGTCATCACCACCGACCACCGCGGTGTCGACTACCGAGCCATCGCCCGCGACGCGCCGCTGGTGGTCGACACACGCAACGCGCTCGCGGGAATCGACGCGGCGCACATCTACAGGTTGTAGGTCCGACGTGTCGAAACGCGCAGTCATCACCGGCATCACCGGCCAGGACGGTTCGTACCTCGCCGAGCTGCTCCTCGATCAGGGCTACGAGGTGGTGGGCGTCACCCGCCGCCTCAGCGCCCCGAACCGCTGGCGCATCGAGCACCTGCTCGACCGCATCGAGCTGCGTCCCGCCGATCTGCTGGACCAGTTGTCGCTAATCCGGGTCATCGACGAGGTGCGGCCGCACGAGCTCTACAACCTGGCCGCGATGTCGTTCGTGCCCGCGTCGTGGGACCAGCCGCTGCTGACCGGCGAGTACAACGCGCAGGGCGTCACCCGGGTCATGGAGGCCATCCGCCAGGTCGACACGTCGATCAAGGTCTACCAGGCGTCGTCGAGCGAGATGTTCGGCAAGGTGCGCGAGACGCCCCAGACCGAGGCGACGCCCTTCTATCCCCGCAGCCCCTACGGGGTCTCCAAGGTGTTCGCGCACTACATCACGGTCAACTACCGCGAGAGCTACGACCTGTTCGCGGTCTCCGGCATCCTCTTCAACCACGAGTCGCCGCGGCGGGGGCTGGAGTTCGTCACCCGCAAGGTCACCCACGGCGTCGCGCGCATCAAGCGGGGGCTGACCGATACGCTGTCGCTCGGCAACCTCGACGCCCGTCGCGACTGGGGCTTCGCCGGCGACTACGTCCGGGCGATGTGGCTGATGCTGCAGCAGGACAAGGCGGACGACTACGTGATCGCCACCGGGAAGAGCCACTCGGTGCGCGAGCTCGTCGAGGTCGCCTTCTCGCACGCCGGCCTCGACTGGCGCGCGCACGTGCGCACCGACCCGACGCTGCTGCGGCCGGCCGAGGTGGATCACCTGATCGGCGACCCGGCGCGGGCCGAGGCGGAGCTGAGCTGGCGGCCCGGCGTCGACTTCGAAGGGCTGGTGCGGATGATGGTGGACGCCGACATGGAGCGGCTGTCCGGCTCCTGAGTCGGGAGCGACGCCCTATTCGGAGTGGATGCCGGGGGTCGTCACGTGCGTGATGAGCAGTTCCCGCAGCGCCTGCACCTGACCGGTGAGCCTGCCGATCTGCCACCCGTTCCAGAGGCCGGCGAGGGCGGCGACCAACGACAGCAACAGCGTGACGACTTGAACGGTGCTTCCGTTGCGCATCCAGGGGCGTTTGCCCGACGGGATCGGTTACGTGCCGACGACGCCTTCGAGCGGGCTGCTGGCCGTGGCGTAGCGCTTGCGGGGGATGCGTCCCGAGAGGTAGGCGAGGCGGCCCGCCTCGACGGCCAGCTTCATGGCGGTGGCCATGTCGACCGGGTTCTCGGCGCCGGCGATGGCCGTGTTCATGAGCACGCCGTCGGCCCCCAGCTCCATGGCGATGGCGGCGTCCGAGGCCGTGCCCACGCCGGCGTCGACGATAACCGGCACCGAGGCGAACTCCTTGATGATCCCGATGTTGTTCGGGTTCTGGATCCCGAGCCCGGAGCCGATGGGGGCGCCGAGCGGCATGACCGCGGCGGCCCCGGCGTCCTCCAGCTTGCGGCAGACGACCGGGTCGTCGTTCGTATAGGGCAGGACGACGAAGTCCTCCTTCACCAGCACGTGTGTCGCCTCGACGAGCGCCTCGTTGTCGGGGTAGAGCGTCCGTTCGTCGCCGATGACCTCCAGCTTCACCCAGTTCGACAATCCCGCCTCGCGTCCGAGCCGCGCGGCGCGCACCGCGTCATCGGCCGTATAGCAGCCGGCGGTGTTCGGCAGCAGTGCATAGCGGCTGGTGTCGATGTGGTCGAGCAGCGATTCGCGCGAGCGGTCGGACAGGTTGACGCGCCGGACCGCGACGGTGACCATCTCGGCCCCCGATGCCGCGTGCGCCTCGGCCATGATCGGGAACGAGGCGTACTTGCCGGTGCCGACGATGAGGCGCGAGCGGAACGTGCGTCCCGCGATCGTCAAGGGCGTATCAGGCATGGCGGTTCGGTGAGCGG
Organism: Vicinamibacterales bacterium; assembly: GCA_964291605.2. Taxonomy (GTDB): domain Bacteria; phylum Acidobacteriota; class Vicinamibacteria; order Vicinamibacterales; family UBA8438; genus WTFV01. Next base: position 1,822,097 of record OZ219745.1, read on the forward strand.
CCGGCCGGCGTCGTCTGCGTCGGTACCATCGCTGCGCCGCAGACTCCTAGCCGCCGCCGACGAAGTTCACCACCTCGACCTCGTCGCCGGCCGCGACGACCGTCGACTCGTAGGCGGCCTTCTTCACCACCAGCCGGTTGTGCTCGACGGCGACGCGCCGCCCGTCGATGTCGAGCGTCTCGAGCAGGCGGCTCACGCTGAGCGGGCCGGGCATCTCGTACGATTCACCGTTCAGGAGGATGGTCACCGCGCACGCAGAGTACCGCCGGCGGATCCCGCCGTCAAGATGCGTCGCGGTGATCGGCGGTACGTGTTGCCGACATCGATGTCACTTGCCCGCGGCGGTTCTGCGATCCGGGCTGCAACTCGAGGTGGAGCGGATTCACCGCCGGCGCGGGAGGATGCAGACGGTGATACCGTCTCCGACAGGCTACTGTCGCAGGACACGAAGCGGAACACCATGCCGTCCGCCAGGTCGGCGACACGCCGGAAGCTCTCTCGCGGCGAGCCGGGATCCCCCGGCCGTCCGGCCAGCAGTCCGCGCACGAACCCGCCGTAGTCGCGGCCGGTCTTGCGCAGGAGCAGGTACATGTCGTCGAACCGGCCACAGCGGGCGCGAAAGAGAGCGTCTATCCTCGATCCGGAAACACGCTGAAAGTAGGGGTAGTACGTGAGCGACACGGTCACCGGCGCGTGCCTGAAGAAGTACGGCACCTCGGTCACGTCCGTCCCGACGACGAAATCGCGGGAATCGACGTGGCTTCCGACCCAGAGCAACAGGGGAGAGCGGCTGATGCGCCACATGTCCGATCGGTACGGTCCTTCCGCCAGCACGCGCGCGTCAGCGCTGGTACACCAGATCATCGACAGCGCGAACAGGGTGACGGCGGCCGCCGGCCGCCAGCGCGAGCCGAGCGCGCGCCAGAACAGGCCCCCGTAGCACACGGAGAGAACTACCAGGACGGGCGCCATGAGACGATCGTCGAAGGGGTTCCACATGTCGGTCAGCACGACCAGGCGCGCCGCCACCAGGAACGTCGAGAACCCGGCGATCCATGCCGCGGCCAGGAGGCATCCGAGCCGCGCCCCCCGCGGGATGAGCGGGACGCCCTCACGGCGGGCGCGCCACCAGGCGAGGCCGCCGAGAACGAGCAGCGCAGCGATTTCCTCGCGCATCTGCTGCAGGAAGCTCGACACCAGAGCGCCTGGTGAAGCGACCGTAAACCAACTGGCGTCGCTGGTCAGGTGCGGGGGATAGACCTGTCCCGCGCCGGCGAACAGGCCCGCCAGCCCGAATCCCGCCCCGGCGCAGAAGAGCGCCGACTGGAGAAGCCTGTTTTCGCGGCCGAGCAGGCTCGCCAGCCCGCCCAGCACCAGGATGGGCGCCACACCGCTTCTCACGGTGACCGCCAATCCGGCGAGCAGGCCGGCGGCGGCCGAGCGGCGCGGCGTCACGCCCCCGGCCAGCACCGCGAGCATCGCCAGCAGCAGGGCTACCGCGACGGTTCCGGCCCAGACGCGGAGAAAGAACCAGCGCATCAGGAGCGCCACGACCGCCGCGGCCATCAAGCCGGCGCCCACGCCCCAGACGCGACTCGCGAACAGGAATGCGAACGCCAATGTCGCCAGGTAGGAGGCGACGCTGAGGAGAAGCGCGGCGTCGGCGTGTTCCAGGCGAGTGACTTCGGCGACGGCCGCAATCAGAATGGGATACCCGACGTTGTGGCTCGATCGTGTCTTGTGCGGGAAGTCCGTTGAAAAGTCGCTCGTCCAGAAAGTGGGCTGGTTGAATCCGACCGCGCTCTGCACCACGCCTTCGCCGGCCGACAGGTTGCGTGCGACCTCGATGTAGTTCATCGCGTCGCTCCGAATGCGCCGCTCGGCTACCAGAGATCGGAATCCGAATACGCTGACATGCGCGATGAACACCAGTCCGAGCGCAACGGCCAGACCCGCGTGTATCGATTTCGACCTCATGGGGTGCGCTCCGCCGGCGCGACCCTGCGCACGACGTCGGCGACGATGTCGACATCCGCCTCCGACAGGCCCGGGTGCAGCGGCAGGGACAGTGCGGTGCTGCACACGGTTTCGGCCACAGGACACGCGGCCGGCTCGTACGGCGCGATTGCCGGCTGCCTCGTGACCGGCGTCGGATAGTGAATCATCGTACCGATGCCGGCCGCGTCGAGCTGGCCGCGCACGCGGTCCCGGAGAGCAGTTCGTATCGGGAAGAGATGGTACACGTGACCGGCGTCACACTCGGGCGGCATGTGCACCGGCGCGCCGGCCAGACGTGTCCGATAACGTTTCACGAGATCGCGCCGGCGGTGCGTACGGGCACGCAGCGACCCGAGCCGGACCCGGAGGACGGCGGCCTGGATTTCGTCCAGCCGGGAGTTCACGCCCGCCGCCGTGTGTTCGTTCCGGGCTGTCTGACCGCCGTTGCGCAGGGCGCGTAGTCGCGCCGCCAGCGCGGCGTCGTCCGTGCAGGCCGCCCCGCCGTCGCCGACGCCGCCGAGGTTCTTCGTGGGGTAGAAGCTGAACGCCGCGCCCTCCCCGAAACTGCCGACCGGGCGTCCGCCGCACGTGGCGAGATGGGCCTGGCAACAATCCTCGACGACCGCGAGCCCGTGACGCTTCGCGACCGCGGCCAATGCGGCCATATCGGCCGGCTGTCCGTACAGGTGCACGGGGAGAATGGCCGCGGTCCGGGGGCCGATCAGCGGCTCGACCGTCTCCGGATGGATGGTCAGCCGCAGCGGATCGATGTCCGCGAAGACGGGCCGCGCTCCCGCCATCACGATGGCGAGCGCCGTGAACGCTGCCGACAGGGGACTCGTAATCACCTCGTCGCCGGCTCCGATCCCCAGCCCGCGCAGTAGCAGGGCGATCGCATCGGTCCCGTTGCCGGTCCCGACGACGTGAGCAAGGCCGGAGGCCCGCGCGAACTCGCTCTCGAAGGCGTCGACCTCCGGCCCGAGAACGAACCAGCCACGGTCCATGACGCGCCGGATTGCCGCGTCGACGGCCTCGGCGTCCGCTCCCGGGTGCAATCGAAGGAACGGAATGCGGTGGGTCATCGTGACGCTGAGCCGGCCGGGGCGGAGTCCTCCACATAGTGCGGGAGGTGCGCACGATAGTACTCCACGGCGCGAGTCAGACCGGCGCGCACGGTGGTCAGCGGCCGCCAGCCGACGGCGGCGCGGAACTTGCCGGCGTCGCCGTAGAAGCTGCCGATGTCGATGGCTTTCTTGTCGGCCGGCCAGGGGACGTGGCGCACACGGCCGGTCCGCGCAACCTCGATGAGCAGGGCGGCCACGTGGCGAAGACTCAACGGATCGGATCCGCTCACGTTGTACACGTGGCCGTTGCAGGCGTCGGAGGCTCCCGCCGAGAGGAACGCTTCGGCCGCGTCGTCCACGTACACGAAGTCGCGCAGTTGAGAGCCATCGCCGAAGATCTCGATCTCCCTGTCCTCGACCGCCAGGCGGATGAACCAGCCGATGAACCCCTGCCGGTTGTGCCTGATCAACTGGCGAGGTCCGAAGACGTTGGTGAGCCGGAGCGAACAGGCGCGGATGCCGAACACATCGTTGTAGAGCAGGTGGTAGTACTCGCCGGCCACCTTGTTGATCCCGTTCACATCGACCGGCCGGACGAGATGCTCTTCGGTGACCGGCAGCGAGTCGGGCTGGCCGTACACCTGACGGGTGCCGGCGAAGACGACCTTGGCCCGCGGGTTGTGCCTGCGGCACGCCTCGAGAATCGAGAGCTGGCTCCGGCAATTGATCTCGAGATCCGTGAACGGGTCCAGCATGCTGTCGAGGTGGCTGACCTGACCGGCCAGGTTGAAGATCACGTCGCGGTCGCGCACCAGGTGGTTCATCGAGCTGGCGTCCCGCACATCGGAGATGTTGACCGTGACACGGTTCCTTATGTCCTGGATGTTGAAGAGGTTGCCTCCATAGTCCGGGATCAGCGAGTCGACGAGCAGCACGTCGGCGCCGAGAGCGACCAGTCTGTGCGCGAGGTTGCTGCCGATGAAGCCGAGTCCGCCGGTGACGAGGACCCGGCGGCCGCGATAGAAGCGCCCGTAGCTCATCTGGGGGCCTCGTCGGGTTCGACAGCGGCGGACTGCCGCGGCCGAGCCCCTGTCCGCTGCTTCGCTACCTCGCCGGACCCGCCACGCGCCGCGCGATGTTCCCTGCGCACGACCAGGCTGATCCAGAGGCGGATGACGTCGAGCCCCGTGCGGGCGATGCGGCGGACATTGAAGAACTGGGACACGCCGTAGGCGCGATGAAAATGGTGAACGGGCACCTCCGCAATACGGAAGCCGGCGTCCTGGATCTTCTTCATCATCTCCAGGCAGATGACACCGCTGCTCTTCTCCAGGGTGACGCGGTCGAAGATGGATCGCCGCAGCAGGCGGAAATCGCAGTCGACGTCGCGCAGCCGCAGCCCGAACAACAGCTTCACAAGGTGGTGGTAGACGCGACCGATGACGATGCGGTGAAGCGGGTCGGCCCGGCTCATCTTGTAGCCGTTCACCAGGTCGACCTCGGGGATTTCCGACAGCTTGCGCCACAGAACGGACAACTCGCGCGGATCGTACTGCGCGTCTCCATCGGAGTAGAAGACCATGGACCGGGTCGCTGCCCGGAAACCCGACCGCAACGCCGCCCCGTAGCCCTGGTTCGTCGCGTGCGTCACGACCCGCAGTCTGGGATAGAGGGCGGTCAGCTCGCGCAGAACATCCGCCGTGGCGTCGCTGCTGCCGTCGTTCACGACGATGATCTCGTAGTCGGCGGTGAGCGCTCGCGCGGTGCGCTCGGCCATGACCACCATGCTCGCGATGGTGCCGCCGTCGTTGTAGGCCGGAAAGAAGACGCTCAGGCCGGGCGCGTCGGTTGGGGTGGGCGTCTGCTTCATGCGGCGTTCGCGGGTGGCTCTGCGGGAGGCTTTCTGGCGAGACAGACTACCGTACTGCCGAAAGGCAGATCGATCAGCCGGACCAGGTGGGCCTCTGCCCGCAGAATCCCGGCGAGCAGCGCGTTGAGCGGCGCGGGAGGTTGCCAGAAGTCGCTACGGGCGTGCTCGGGGGGCCGTAGTCCGCGAGCGCGTTGCCAACTGCGCTTGACCAGCAGCGGAAGAAAGAGAACGGCGTTCGTGCAGGTCAGGCGCTCGATGCGAAAGCCGGCATGCTCCAGCGCGGCGCGGAGCCTGGCGCGCGTATACCGCCTGCGTTCATGAACGAACACCGAGTGCTCGCCGCGCAGCGCGTCGAACGCGGGTACGCTGACGACGGCGCCCCCGCCCGGGCGGAGCACGCGGAACATCTCCGCGATCGCCGCGCGTTCATCCGCATCTTCGAGGCAATACAAGACGTCGAACGACGTCACCACGTCGAAGACGTCGGCGGGGAACGGCATGCGGCACGCGGTGGCGCACGCCATGCGACGGGCGCCGCGTCCCCGGCCGAGCATCAAGCCCGGCAGCGTCAAGTCGATGCCGCAAGCGACCCCGAACTCCGCCAGAAGACCGAGGTTGGCGCCGGTTCCGCAACCGGCGTCGAGCAGCCGCCGAGACCGGTCGCCGCGCACGGCCGCGGCCAGCAGCGGCCGCACGAAGCTGCGGAAACCGCTGTACCAGAAGTGTCGTCGTTCGGCGGCGTGCGTCTCGCGCAGCAGCGCGTCCATGCACCGAGATTGTAGTGGCGCAACCGGCACCTTCCAGGCTGTGGTACGGTACCGCTGGTCGGGGCGTATGGGCGGCATGAAACGGGAGCGGGTGACGGTCGTCGTTCCCACCTACAACGAGCGCGACAACCTCCAACGGCTGGCCCCGGCCGTGCTCGAGCACGGATATCGCCTGCTGATAGTGGACGACGACTCGCCGGATCGCACGGGTGAAGTCGCCGACAAGCTTGCCATGCGGCACGGGGTGCGCGTCGAGGTGATCCACCGCCGCCCGCCGCGCGGTCTCGGTCTCGCCTACCTCGACGGGTTTGCCCACGCCCTTGAGGCCGGCGCCGAGCTCATCTGCCAGATGGACGCCGACCTGTCGCATGACCCGGCCCAGCTCCCGGCGCTGATCGACGTCGCCGGCGCGGGCCGCGTGGCCGTCGGTTCGCGTTATCGGCCAGGAGGACGCGTCGTCAACTGGCCGCTGCACCGTCTGGTCCTGAGCAGGGCCGCCAATCGTTACGTGCGGGCGATAACGGGCCTGCCGATAGCCGACTGCACCAGCGGTTTCCGCTGCTGGCCGCGCAGCGTCCTGGCGGCGCTGCCGCTGGCGCGGCACGTGTCGCACGGCTACGTGTTCCAGGTGGAGACGTTGTACGAAGCGGCGCGCCTGGGCGTGGGCATCGACGAGGTGCCGATCGTCTTCGTCGAGCGGCGGCACGGGCGGAGCAAGGTCTCGGTCCGCATCCTGGCGGAGGCCTGCGTTGTGCCCTGGCGGCTGCGGTCTCGGGGGCGCTTGCGGCCCGGCACGCGCGGAGTAGCGACCTGATGGTGCCGGCGCGAAGATACCTGTGGCTGACTGCGGCGATCGCCGTCTACTGTGCTCTCGCGATCGTTCTCACCGCGGTGTGGTCGTCACTCGGGGCGCGTTCGAGCGAGCACACCGGGTTGGTCCGTCACCTCTATATGGGAACGGGGTTCAGCGGCCCGCCGCGGCTCACGGCCGTGAGCGACGACCTCACGCTCGACTTCATCGACGAGGATCCGGAACTGCCGCGGCGCTACTTCAGTGTGCGCTGGCACGGCTACTGGTTCGTGCCCGAAACGCGGACGCTCACCCTCTACGCCAGCGGCGACGACCGCCTCGACGTGTGGCTCGACGACGAGCACGTAATCAGCCGCTGGCCGCCCGCGGACATGCACACGATCGGGCGGGAGATCACGCTGACCGCGGGAGCGCACAGGCTGCGGGTGGACTACGCGCAGGAAGGCGGGGCCTACGTCATGGGGCTGTCGTGGCGGCCACCCGGTGCCCGCTGGCGGGCCTTGGCCCCTCACCGGCTCTTCCGGGAGCTGCCCGGCCCGGACGAGGTCCGGCTGGCGGGACACGTCCGGCTGCTGGGTTGGGGCGTCCTGTTCTTCTGGAGCCTGCCGTTGCTCGTGATACCGCCGGTACTGGCGATGAGACACGCCGGCAGGTGCCGCCGCTTGATCTCTGCGCTGTCGTTCGGGAGACATGGGCCGTCGGCCCTGCGCGCGGCGCTGTTGCTGGCCGTGGGGGCGGTCGTGGCGCGAGCGGCCGTCGCGCGCCTCCCGGGTCTGAATCCGGGTTCGCTCTGGTACGACGACCTCGTCTACGCCGCGATCATGCGTACCGAGGACCTCTGGAGCATGATCACGGCGCCGCTGCACGTCGGTCCCGGGCTGCTGGCGATCTGGCGGGGACTGTACACGGTGTTGCCGGATCCGGAGTGGTCGCTGCAGCTTCTGCCGTTCGCCAGCGGCATCGCCGCGATTCCCGTGATGGCGCTCGCCGTGCGGGCCGTCACCGGCGACGACGGCCTGGCGGTGCTGGCCGCGGGCGTGACCGCCCTGAACCAGATGCTCGCGCGCTACACCGTGTTCGTGCACCAGTACGCCGCCGAGTTCCTGGTGACGGCGCTCTTCCTGCTGGCGGCGGCGCGGTTGTCGCCGGACCCGGCCGCGGCGGACGCGCGCCGGTTCGGGCGGGTGGCCCTGTGCGGGGCCCTGGCGTTCTTCTTCTCGGTCACCTCGGTGTTCGTCTCGTTTCCGATAGTCAACCTGGGCGCGGCGTACGCGGCGCGCGACTGGCTGCGCGACAAGGGGCGAGCCGTCAGGATGCTCGGCATCGCCGCCGCGTACGACGTGGCGGTGCTGGTCGCCTACCTGCTGTTGCGCAACCGCTCCAACCCGAGTGCGCGCGATCTCTTCTCCGACGGGTTCATGCCGTTCGATTCGGTCGCCGCCGCGGTCGGCTTCGTCGCCGAGAAGGGTCGGTACCTGCTGGAGACGAGCCTGCCCGGCTGGGGAACGGGCTGGCTGCTGAACCCGGGCACCGTCTCGTGGCCCCTTCCGTTTCTCTTCCTCGGACTGGCGTGGCTGCTGGCGCAGCCGTCCACGCGCTTCCTGGGTCTGGTGGTCCTCTGCTTCTACGCGGAGCGAATCGTCGCGAGCGCGTTGTGGATCTATCCCCTGGGCATGGGACGCACGGATGTCTTCGCTTTTCCTGTTGCGATCTGCCTGTTCGCCGCCGGCATTCAGGCAGCCACGGCCGCGTTGCCGCGACCGGCGCGCATCCGGCTCGCGGCCGCCGCCGCCGTGGTGGCGTTCGCCCTGGCCCGCCCGGTGGACGCCTGGTACTTCGATACCGACGACGTGCCGCTGGTCGACCACATGGCGGCCCGGATCGACGACGACGATGCCCTGGTGCTCTCCGAGAGCGCGATCTTTCTGACCGCGTTCTACGGACCCTGGGCCGTGGCGTCGACGGCCGGCGACGACGTCAGCTACGGGACCGCCGTGACGCTGATTCGGGACGGGACGCTACACCTGCCCCGGAGCGGTTCGCAGGGGCGCATGGTGGAGGAGTTCGTACGCCAACTCGGGACGGAACGGGTCTGGTACGTAGCCCACAACACCCAGGGCTGGGAAGAGGACGTAGTGGCGGCGATCCGGACGCAGGGCTACGCCGTCGACGAGCTGCACAGCACGCAGAACGGACGGGTGTACCGGGCCGTGCGCGAGACGTCCCCCTGATGCGACAGGAGCCGGCTCCGGTTGTCCATGCCGCGGACAGGAAGTCCACGCAGGAGATCTTCTTCCCCGACGAAGCTGCGTCCCTCAGAGCTCCCTTTCGGCGAGATACAACCGGCCGCGTCGGGTTTCCTTGACCTGGTGCACGACGTAGCCCTGGCCTTCCAGCGCACCGACGACGCCGGCTTCACTGCTGCGTGTCCGAAACGCGACGTACCACGTCCGCGCCGGTCGTGTCGCGGCGAGGAAACGCGTGACGTCGGAAGCCTCCGACGGACCTCTGAAGAGGTACAGCGTCGGTTCTCGCGCGAAGGTTGCCATGGTCCCGTGCGTATGCCGATCCGAGGGCGTTATGGTGACCGGCCAGCGTCCATAGAAGGCCACCAGAAAGGCTCCGCTCGGCGAGATGACCAGTCCGTCGTCGGGCTGCAGTTGCGACTCGAGCGCATCGACCAGATGGACGTCGTCCACATCCCAGTACTCCGCGCGCAACGGGTTGGCCACCGCGGTCGCCACGACCACAGCCGCGGCAATCAGCCGGAACAGCCCCGCCCGCGGGAGGGCCGCGGTAGAGACATGGATGCCGGCGGCGAAGAGCGCGATCGCCACGGGGAACGAGAAGATGTCGGGTCGGCCGGTTCCCATGGGATAGACGCCGAGGGCGCTCGCCGTCGCGAACGCCGCGTAGAAGCTGGCGACGACCAGCCCGAAGAAGCGCGTCGAACGACGCGCCAGGAGCCAGGCAAATCCGAGCCCGAGAAACGGCAGCGGCCAGGACACGGTCGCCGGATTCCACAGTTCGACGTCGCTCCAGCTCGGCAGGCCGAGTTCCAGCATCTGCCGCCCGTTGGCGACGAGGGCGTTCCATGCAGTCCCAACCGAGTCCAGAGGTACGAAACCGGTGGCGAAGTAGTCGCGTACCATCGCGTTCGATCGGTCTCGGAGGAAGAAATAGCCGGCCAGAACCGCCACGTCGTAGGCGCCGGCGGTCAGGAGAATCCGGCCTGTCCGCCGGCGGTCCTCGAACCACCGGCGTGCGGCGAGGACGGCGCCCAGATTGACGGTCGCGAAGCTGGTGAACACCGACGTGACGGAAAAGAACACCGCCGCCCCTCCGGCGAGCGCGATCCAACCGAGTCGCTTTGGATCCACGTCGATTTCGTCAGTGCACAGGGTGGCGGCGGCCAAGAGTAGCAGCGCCGTCACCACGAAGTCGAACGGGAACTGGTGCACGAACACCGTGTAGTGCGCCAACAGCGGATTCAGTGCGGTCAGCGCGGAGGCGGCCACCGCCAGACTGTCGTCGCCGGTCAGTTTCCGAACCACCAGGCCCATGATCGGGATGGCCGCGATGCCGCACGCGAACGGCAGGAGCTGAAGCGACCACTCCGGGTCCGGAAGCAGGGAGTACAGGACGCGCCAGATGACGAGCGGGCCCGGCGCCACGTGGATGGGAGCGGCAATCATGCCCCACAGGTCGTGACTCCGAATGACGGCGCCGTACGTGAGGTCGTCCGCCCAGAGCGATTCCGGATTCCAGCCAGGAAGGCGGGAGATCCAGGCCTGCAGGGTGATCGCGGCTACGGCCAGCACCGGTACCGCGCGCCTTCCCCACCGCCAGTACCGGTCTTCTCGATCAGCAACCGACGGCATGGCAACTGGCAAGCAGTTCGGGCACGGTGACCAGGCGATAGCCTCGTGAGAGCAAGCCGTTGAGTATGCTGGCCAGCGCCTGGACCGTGGCGGTCTTGTCTGGTTGGGTCTTCAGTCCGTCACCATCGTGGAGCAGGATGATCGCGCCAGGCTCGACCTGCTGCAGGACGCGGTCGACGATCGGGTCCACTTCGGGAATCCGATAGTCATCGTCATCGAGCCCGTCCACCGACCAGTTGACGATCAGGCACTCGAGCCTGCGGCAGGTCCGCCGCAGCCGCGCCACGTCTCCCATGTCGCCGCCGGGCGGCCGGAAGAGCCGCGGCCGAACTCCCGACAGGGTCTCGACCACGTCGGCGCCCTGTTGGATTTCGGCTTGTACCCAGGCGGGAGTCATCGTGCTGAAGCGGGCGTGCGACCACGTGTGGTTCCCCACGGCGTGCCCTTCCTCCACGATGCGCAACAGGGTCCGCGGAAATCGCGTGGCGTTCACCCCGACGACGAAGAACGTCGCCTTGACATCCCGGTCCAGGAGAACGTCCAGGATTCGGCTCGTATAGGGTTCGTTGGGGCCGTCGTCGAAGGTGAGCGCGATGATCTTCTCTGTCGTCGGTACCGACCGGACAATACGACCGTAAGGGAAAGTGTCGAGCCAGTCCGGCCGGTCGGCATTGCTGCTACCGCAAGACACGGTCATGAACACGAACGACGCTATCGCCAGTGGCCATGATCTCGATTTCGACAACCGGGTTGGTGCGCGGGACAATTGTTCCCGAGCGGGCGGGACGTCGCGGCATCTTCTGGGTTCCTGGATGGCGTTCACTGTACCACGCGATCCTCTGCCGACACGGCAACCGTACGTCCCACGGGTTGTCAGGCCTCCGGATCCCGGACCCGCGTTGGCGGCAATCGAGAACCCTGGCTATGCTGTGCGGGACCCGGTGCAGGACGAGCGGCGGTGTCTGCATCGTGCCATAAGCCAAGCGCTGGTGAAGACAGACAGCGGTGAAGATTCGAGATTTTCGCGTCGCGCGCGGGCACGTGGTGGGCTTGGCTGTCGGCTACGCAGTGACGGCCGTCGCGCTGATGGCCTCGCTGATCGTCCTCGGCGGGTCTCTGGAGGAAAGAACCGGAGTCGATCGGCGGGTCTACCCGTCTCTCGGCTTCTCCGGCGCGCCCGTTCTCGCGGACTTCAGTTTGGATGTGTCGCTCGATTTTCTGGACACCGACTCGAATCTCCCCCGGCGTTTCTTCAGTGCCCGTTGGCGCGGGTTCTGGTACGTGCCGGAGTCGGGCGAGATCGACCTGTACGGCGCCGGCGACGACCGCCTCGACGTGTGGTTGGACGGCGCACTGGTGATCCGCCGTACCCCGCCGGCCGACATGCACACCGAGGTGCGGACCCTCAGGCTGGATGCCGGCGTGCACGAGTTGCGGGTCGAGTACGAGCAGCATGGTGGCGGCAGCAACCTGTACCTCGCGTGGGCGCCGCGGGGCGGGCGTCCGCAACCGATTCCGGCGCACCGTCTGTTCCGCGAATGGCCGGTCGCCGAGGACATCCGGCTGGCGCGTCGAGTCGAGTGGCTCGAACGGATCGTCCTCTCGGTTTGGGCCGTTCCCGCTGTCTTCGTCATCGGGATTTTCGCTCGACGCTTGTGGGCAGCCCGAGCCCAGCTCGAATCCGGTTCGTACGAAGGCCGCTTGTGGGAGAAGGGTTGGCGCATCGCTACGGTACTGACGGTCGCGACGATTGCCGTTCGGGCGGCGTGGGCGCGCCTGCCCGGTTGGAACCCGGAGTCGCTCTGGCACGACGATCTGGTGTATGCGGCCATAATCCGGGCGGATCTGTGGAGCATGCTCACGGTGCCCATCCACGTGGCGCCGGGGCTCTTCGTGATCTGGCGCGGCTTCTACGAGCTGTTCCCGGACCCCGAGTGGTCGCTGCAGATACTGCCGTTCGCGTGTTCCATCGCCGCGATTCCGGTCATGTTCCTTGTCGTGCGAAGGTTGACCGGCGATCTCGGCATGGGTCTTCTCGCCGCTGCCGTGACCGCGCTCAATCCGCTGCTGGCGCACTATTCCGTGTTCGTACACCAGTACCCGTTCGATTTCCTTGTGACTGCGCTCCTGCTGCTGGGCGCGGTCTTCCTGTTCGACGATGCGCTACGCATAGAGCCGCGCCGATTCGCTGCAATGGCCGTCGCGTCCGGCGTCGCGCCGTTCTTTTCCGTAACGTCGGTATTTACGAGCTTTCCGATCATGCATTTGGGCGCCTTCGGCGCCGTCCGAAGTCTTCGGTCGGATCGTCCTCGTGCTCTCACCGTTTTGGGTTGTGCGGCAGTCTATGACCTTGCTGTGTTCGCGGCGTACCTGCTGCTGAGAAACCGGAGTAACGAGAGGATACGCAGTGGTCGCTTCGCAGACGGTTTCCTGCCGCTGGATTCGGTTTCGGAAGCGGGGAGCTTTATCGCGACCAACGGGCGGCGGTTGTTGGAAATGGGACACTCCGATATCTGGTTGCCGCTGATGGGGCTCGGCTGTATCTGGCTGCTTGCGCGCCCCCACACCCGAGCAGCGGGGTTGGTCGTGGTCGGCTTCTACGTCGGGTTTCTCTTGGCCAGTGCGCTCGAGGTGTACCCGCTGGGAACGGGCCGGTCGGACATCTTCGCCTTCCCGGTGGGGATCCTCCTTCTGGCCATTGGCGTCCACCTGGTTACTACACCCTTCGCCGCAGCGCGGACACTACGCTCTTCGGTTGCTCTTGGGGTGGTTGTGGTGGTTCTGATCGGGCCTCCTCACGCAGCCTACGAAGAAAGGAACGACGACGAACTGGTCGAGCGGTTGATGACGGAAGCGCGTCCGGAGGATGGAGTCATGTTGACCTGGTCAGCCGGGTTTCTGACCGCATTCTACGGCGACTGGTCATTCGCAGCGGCCGCTTACGACCAGGCGCCCAACGGAAGCCGGGTGGTCATCGACCGGGCTGGCCTGCTGCATCTTCCGCGTCGTCGTCGCGACAGCGCCGAAGTCCGGCCGGGAGAAGCGACCCAGGGCCAGCTCGCGCATCAGTTCTTGCGGGAATACGACGGCCACCGGATATGGTTCCTGGCCTTTCGGGCGCCCGGTGCGTGGTTGCCCGAGGTTCTGGATGCTCTCGAGCGCGGTGGATACGCGGTCGACGACATACTGGAGACCAGCGAAGGGACACTGTTCGTCGCTGAACGTCGTGATTCGATGAGTCCGTAGTGGCGGGGCCGGCGAGTCAGTGGCGCGACGTGCCGAACCGCTCGCGGATGTCCCGGAGCACGGCGAGGACCTCGCCCTCCTGGTTCGTCATCCACGCGTCCCTGTCCACGGGATGGACCGGTCGGTGGCTCTGGACATGGCGTCGGGCTTGGTGTTGCAGCGGGTCGGGCAATCTGTCTTCGGGAGCGTCGGGTCCACGCGCCGCGTCCTGGGTGGTGGTCGTCTCGACCGGTACTGGCAGGGGTTGATTCCCCAGCCGCAGGATGCGGCGCAGGTAATGTTCCGGCCGGCGGGAGAAGCTCTCCAACGAGAGAGAGTGCACCGGACCGCGATGGCGCTGAATGTACAGCCGCCACGCCTCCAGCACTTGCCGTTGCAGGGCCGCATCGGCCACTGCGCGCGCCGGATTCCAGCCGTGGCGCTTGGAGAGCGACAATGCCGTCGCGGCCGGATCCCGTTCGCAGAGCACGAGCGTGCAGTCCGGGGCGATCAGGCGCAGCTCGATCCCCAGCCGCCTGACCGTGTCGACGGTGTTGGTCGTCTGCTTGGTCATGGCCCAGGTCCGGCCGGCGCGCCGGGCCGCACGCTCTATGCGGTGGATGTGGCGCAGCGGCAGTTCGCGCGGCCTGTCCGGGTAACCGTCTCCCGCCTCGTCGACGAACGTGAACACGCCCTGTCGCCGCAGGAGCGCCTGCACGAGGGTGGTTCCCGTGTGGTGGAATCCGCTGATCAGGATGAAGCGGTCTCGGGACGCGCCCGGGGTCCAGCGGGTTGCGAGCGCGACGAGTTGGTCGAAGCGCCGGGCGCCGAGATGCGCCAACCTGGTGTGGATGCCGCCGGTCATACCTGAGGCTCTCGTTAGGGTTGTAGTTTGCGCGCCAGCAGGCGGCGCGCCTGCGCCATGGTACTGCGGTCGAGGACTCCGACGGCGAGCAGCACGACCGGAAATGCGCCAAGGAGTGCAGTTCGCAGCAGGACGTCGGCCGGCGAGGCGTCCTGCGGCCCGTACAGCGAAAGGACATACAGGGCGCCTGCCGTCGCGGCGATACGCGCCAGGCGTCCCAGCTCGTAGGGAATCGGGTAGTGGTGCTGGGCGGCAAAGGCGAGCGTTGCGACCATCGTGACGCTGCCGGCCACCGTGGCCACCGCGGCGCCCAGCATGCCCAGGAGCGGGATCAGCACGATGTTGGCCGCGACGGTCACGAACGCGCCGGCGCCGGTGGCCCAAGGCAGCGCTCCGGTCTGTTTGCTGACGTTGAGCGACGTCGTCAGGAATACCGTGAGCGCATGGATCGCCACACCCGCGGCAAGCACGGGGGCGATGTCGACTGCGTCGTGGTACCCGGGCGGGGTCAGCCACCGAATCAGGGGGCCGGCGAAGAGCACCAAGCCGAGGGTGGTGAACACGAGCACCCCGAAGGCGATGGTGGCCAGGCGCGCGAACAGGCGGGGCGCGTCCGCATCCGCCATCCGCTCGAACGCCAGCGGCATCCAGGCGCGGCGGAATGCCTCCCGGTACATCGACAGCGTGTTGGCGACGGTGGCCCCCGCCCCGTAGACGCCCACCTGGGTCACCGGCAGATACAGGCGCAGCAGGAACCTGTCGGCCTGACCAAGGGTCTGGCGGAGGAGGGCATGCGGGACGCGCGGGCTGCCGTAGCGAAGCAGCTCGCGCGCCAGCGGCCACGAGCAGCGCCACGCGCCCGGCCGGCCGGCCACCGGCAACAGGCCGGCGAGCAACACCGCCGACACCATGACATCCGCCAGCATCATGCCGAACACGCCCCACCCGAGACCCACGACGAACAAGAGGCGCAGCGCCACGATGCCGAGGCCGCCCCCGACCGTCCAGCGAGCGAAGCGCGCCGCCTCGTTGCGGGCACGCAGCAGCCCGTGCGGCACGCAGAGAAAGGCCGCCAGGAAGCCGTTGACGGCGAGCAGCCGCAGCGCGCCGGTGTGCTCCGGTCCGCCGAGCAGCGGGCTGACGAGCGGGGCGGCGAACAGGAAGACGCCGAGCACGACGGCGCTGGTCACGCCGATGACCAGCAGCGTAGTGCCGGTCAGGGCCTGCCGCTCGGCATCGGTCTCGCAGTCGTAGTGGAACCGCAGGAACGATTCGTCCAGGCCGAGCTGATTCAGCGGGCGCAGGAACGCGCGCAGCGCCAGCAGCAGGCCGAGCGCCCCGTAGCCGGCCGGCTCGAGGACGCGGGTGTACACCGGAAACAGCAGGAAGTTGACGGCGAAGAGGACGATCTCGCCGGAGCCGTAGACGAGCATGTGCCCGAACAGCCGGCGAACAGTGTCGAGCACGGGGGGATGATAGCGGACCCACGGCCGGCCGCGGACGCCGGCCCGCACCAGGCCTTCCTCTACAATCTGCGGTGATGGCGATCGGCGCGTGGCGAGCAGCCGCGGAGCGGCGTGGCGCGTGGATCGCGCTGATCCTGGCGGGCGTGTTGACCCTGCCGCTGGCGACCTCCCGCCTGTATGCGTCGGACGAGATCCAGTACTTCGCCTACCTCCGCTCGCTCTGGTTCGATGGGGATCTGTCCTTCGACAACGAGTACCGCCACTTCTACGACCGGGGCATCGCGGTTGCCTGGACGTTCCGCGAGTCGTATCTGGAGCGCACCACCGCCACCGGCCTGCGCTACAACTACGGCACCATCGGCGCCGCGATCCTCTGGTCGCCCTTCTACGCGGTGGCCGACGCGGCCACGCGCGTCGGGCGTGCGCTCGGCGTGCGGGTCGCCGTCGACGGGTTCTCGCGGCCGTACCTGCGGGCCGTGGCCTACGGGTCGGCGATCTATGGGTTCCTGGCCGTCTGTCTCGCCGTCGCGGCGGCGCGGCGGTTGCTGGGCGAGGGGCATCTGGCCGGAGCAGCCATCTGGGTAGGCACGCCGCTCATTCACTACATGTACATCGCGCCCGGTTTCGCGCACGCCTGCTCGGCCTTCGCGGTGGCGCTGTTCGTGAGCGTGTGGTTGGCGGTTCGCGAGACCTGGTCGACGCGCGGGCTGATCGTGCTGGGGGCCTGCTCGGCGCTGATGGCGATGGTGCGCGAGCCGGCGGCGTTCTTCGTGATCGGGCCCGCCATCGACTTCGTCTGGTCCCTCGTCGATGCAGCCCGGCAGGATCGCTGGGAGCGCGTGCGCACGCTCCTGCTGCGGGTCGCGGCGGGCACGGCAGTGGCGTTCGCCTGCTACCTGCCGCAGGTCCTGGCCTACGTCACGCTGTACGGCGGTCTGACGTCGCCCTACACGCTCGACGATCGGATGCTGTGGCACGCACCCCACTTCGGCGACGTGCTCGCCTCGCCCAGCCATGGTTTCTTCGTCTGGACACCGCTGGCCGTGGTGGCGCTGGCGGGTCTGGCGTGGTTCGCAGCGACCGGAGCCGGCCGGGTGGAACCGGACCGCGCGCGGCGCATCGGCATCTGCCTGCTGGCCATGGTCGCTTCGCAGGCGTATATCGCGGGCAGCATTACTCGCTGGACGCTGGCCGGGTCGTTCGGGCAGCGCCGGTTCGTCGGCACGAGCATCATCCTGACGATCGGGTTGGCGGCGGCAATCCGCTGGGGGTGGGCGGCGACCGCGCATCGGCGGTACCTGCGGGGGGCGGCGGTCACGTTGCTGGCCGGCTGCGTGTGGTGGAACCTGGGCCTGATGGCGCAGTACGGCGCCGGTCTGATGGACCGTCAGCGCATGGAGCCTGGTCGCAACGCCTATACGACGTTCGTCGAGTTGCCGCGCCTGCTGCCCGGGCTGGGCTATCGGTACCTGTTCGACCGATCGTCCTTCTACCAGGATCCCGAACGCTACCGCGAGCCGCCTGCTTCCATGCCGTGACCATTCTGTATCTGGCCGATATCCGCTTTCCTCTGGAGCGCGCCAACGGCGTGCACACGATGGAGACCTGCGCCTCGCTGGCCGAGCGGGGCCACGACGTGCACCTGCTGGTCCGGCCCGACACGGTAGCGCCGGCCCGAGATCCCTTCGAGTACTACGGCGTGCCGGCGACGCCGCGTTTGCGGGTCGAGCGCGTCCCGGTGTGCGGGCCGCCGCCGTTGCGCCGGGCCGGGTACCTCGCCTGGATGACGTTACGGCTCCTGCAACGCGGCTGCTGGAGTGCGGTCTACACACCGAACCTCCTCCTCGCCAGCGCTGCGCTGTGCCTGCCTCCATGGTTGCGCCCGCCGGTCGTTTTCGAGTCGCACAACTTCAGTCCGTCCTTCGCCCGCGCGGCCGCCGCGCTCGAGACGGGAGCGCGCGCAGCCGGCCCCTGCAAGCTCCGGCGCCTGGAGCGCCGCGAACGCCGGGTCTGGCGCGGCGCCGAGGGATACGTAACGACGACGCGCGTGCTCGCGGGCGAGCTGCGCGAGCGGTTCGGCGCACGGTCGCACGCTGCGACGGCCCCCAACGCCGTCCGGCTGGATCGCGTGCGCGCCTGGTCGCCGCCCCGACGGGACGGCGCGCCCGTGGTGGCCTACGCGGGGTCGCTGCATCCCTACAAGGGCGCCGACCTGCTGGTTGAGGCGCTGGCATGCGTTCCCGGGGTCC
This sequence comes from Vicinamibacterales bacterium, assembly GCA_964291605.2. Lineage (GTDB taxonomy): Bacteria > Acidobacteriota > Vicinamibacteria > Vicinamibacterales > UBA8438 > WTFV01. Next base: position 1,840,293 of record OZ219745.1, read on the forward strand.
GCGGCCTGGTCATCGGCGGGCATCCGCGGGACGCCGCGGACCGCGACCGGCTGCACGCGCTGGCGCGCGACCGCGGCATCGCGGAGCGCGTCCGATTCACCGGCCTCGTGCCGCCCGCGGAGGTGCTGGAGTTGCTGCGCGGAGCGGACGTGCTGGTCCTGCCGTTGCGCGACATGCCGCACACGCGGTACGACTCGCCGATGAAGCTCTTCGAATACCTCGCGGTCGGCCGGCCGATCGTGGCGTCCGACCTTCTGTCGACGCGGGAGATCTTCGTCGACGGGACGACCGCGCGGCTCTTCGAGGCCGGCAATCCGGCGGCGCTTGCCGCCGCGGTGCGGGCGGTGCTTGCGGACCCGGAGAGCGCCGACCGTATGGGGCGCGCCGCCTTCGACGCTGCGGCGGACTACACCTGGGCGCGCCGCGCGGAGCGCATCGAGCGGTTGCTCGACGATGTATTCGAGGAGGCGCGGGCTTGAGGATCCTCTACGCCGCCACGGACCAGCGGGTGCCGGGCGAGGTCGGCGGTTCGGTGCACGTGTCCGCCGTGGCGGCCGGACTGGTCGCGCTGGGGCACGACGTCCACGTGCTGGTGACCGGCGGCGACGGGCCGTTTCCGGACGACGGCGCCCACTGGGTCGACCTGCCGCCGCCGCTGAGCGCGCGTCGGCTGCGCTGGCTGCTGGCCGCGCGGGTGCGGGCGCTGGCCGAGCGAATCCGGCCCGATGTGGTGATCGAGCGGTACTACAACTTCGGCGGCGAGGGTGTCGTCGCCGCGCGCGCGGTAGGCGCGCTCGCGGTGCTGGAGGTCAACGCACCGGTCATCGACCACCCCGGCTCCGCCAAGCGCCGGCTCGACCGGGCGCTGCTGGTGGAGCCTTTGCGGCGCTGGCGCGACTGGCAGTGTCGCCATACCGACATCTTTCTCACGCCGCAGGCCGATATCCTCCCGTCCTGGGTGACCCCCGAACGGATCGTCGAGGTCGAATGGGGCGCCGACACCTTGCGGTTCACCCCCGACGCCGCCGGCGATGTTCCGTTCGAGCGCCCGGCGGCGGGAACGCTGGTCGTCTTTTCCGGTGCGTTCCGGGCGTGGCACGGGGCGATTCATCTGGTCGAGGCGATGCGGCGCCTGCGCGAGCGCGGGCGCAAGGACATCTCGGCGGTGCTCATCGGCGGCGGTCCCGAGCTGCCGCGGGTCCGGCAGGCGGCCGAGCGGCTCGACGGCGTGACCTGCACCGGCGCGCTGCCGCACGATGCAATGCCCGCCTGCCTCGCGGCGGCGGATATCGGGGCGGCGCCGTTCGACATCGGGGCGCATGCGCCGCTGTCGCTCGGCTTCTTCTGGTCGCCGCTGAAGGTGTTCGAGTACATGGCAGCCGGGCTGCCGGTGGTCGCGCCAGCCATCGATCGCCTCGGCCGCATCGTCCGCAACGGGCAGGAGGGTGTCCTCTACGCCGCCGGCGATCCCGCCGCGCTGGCGGGGGCCATCGAAACGCTGTGCGACCCGGCGCGCCGCAGGCGACTCGGGGCCGCGGCGCGGGCGCGGGTGGTCGAGCACTTCGGCTGGGACCGCCACTGCGAGCGGCTGGCGGAGGTCATCGCGGCCGCGCGGGCGTGCCGGCGGCGAAGCTGACCGCCATGCGCGTGCTGTTGACCACCGACGTGTTTCCGCCGATCTGCGGCGGCAGCGGCTGGAGCACCTACGAGTTGGCGCGCGGCCTGCGGGCCCGCGGTCACGAGATCACGATCGTCCGACCGCGCTTCGGCGCCGCCGGCGAAGGCGAGCGCGGTTCGTACGACGGGTTCCGCCCGCTGGAGTTCCGCGCGTGGGCGCCCGGCGTCCCGTTCGTTCGCAACTACTGCAAGAACGAGTGGCTGGAGGGGCGCCTTGCCCGTTATCTGTGCGCGGTCATCCGCGAGCGCCGCATCGAGATCGTCCATGCGCAGCACCGGCTGAGCGGACCGCCGAGCGTTGCCGCAGCGCGGGCCGAGGGTGTGCCGGTGGCCTGTACCGTCCGCGACTACTGGCCGCTCTGCTACTGGTCGGACCTGCTGCTCGATCCGGATCGCGGCGACGTCTGTCCGGCGTGCACGCCCGGGCGGATGACCCGTTGCGTCCGGCCGCGCGGCGGCGCGCTCTGGCCAATGGCCGTGCCGCTCGTTCCATACATGCGCGCCAACCTGCGGCGCAAGCAGGATGCGCTGGCCCACGCCGACGCGGTGGTCGCGATCAGTTCCGCCATCGCCGACGATCTACGCGCTCGGGTTCCCGCGTTACAGCACGATCGGCGGGTCCGCGCCCGCGGCCTGTCCCGTGACGTGGTGACAGTCATCCCGAACCCTGTTGACGTACGAGCGGTCCAGGCGGAGGCGGACCGGCAGACTCGGCCGCTCGACCGGCCGTACGCGCTCTACGCCGGCAAGCTGGAGATCAACAAGGGCGTGTCGAAGCTGGTGCCGGCGATGGCGGCGGCCGGCGACAGCGTGCCGCTCGTGGTGGCTGGCGACGGCGCCGAACGGTCACGGCTGGAGGAGGCGGCGCGCGCTGCGGGCCGTGACGTGCGCTGCATCGGCTGGCTGCCGCGCCCCGCGCTGCTCGGGTGGATGCGGCACGCCGCCCTGCTGGTGTTTCCCTCGCACTGGCGGGAGCCGTTCGGCCGGGTGCTGGTGGAGGCGGGAGCCGTCGGCTGCCCGGCCGCCGCGCTGGAGACGGGGGGCGTCGGCGACATCGTGATCGATGACGAAACCGGCCTGCTCGCCCGCGACGACGAGGAGTTCCGGCGTCACGTCGCACGGTTGTGGGGCGATGCGGCGCTACGCGCACGACTGGGCGCGGCAGCGCGGCGGCGGGTCGAGCAGACTTTCGACACGCCGGTGGTAGTCGATCAGGTCGAGGCGTTGTACGAGCGGCTGCGTTGCGCCGTCTGAACGTACGACCCGGGCGTTCCGGCAACCCCGGTTGTCGTAGTGCGACTGCCACAGCGGCGTCCCCGCGCCGGGGTCCGGCGGGGTTGGGACTCTCGGCGACTGGCACGAATCATGCCCGTTGTGCCTGGATGGGAGCCCGTACTCGTACCTCCGCGCCCTGTTACCATAACCGTCGTGGGCTGTACCGCGTACACGTGCGGTCCGGCGACCTGACGATCGGGAGACCCGACGATGACCGACCTGCTGGTCGCGGCGGCGGCCGCGCCCCCCATCACCATCACCCTGCCTGCGGCGGTCGCGGCGGCCGCGTGGGCGGTTGTCGCGCTACTCGTCGTCATCGCGTGGTTCCTGCGCCTCGAGATCAAGAACAACGACGCTGCGCACATGGAACTGCGCGGAGACGTCAAGAAGCTGCTGGAGGGCCAAGGCCGCATCGAGGGGCTGCTGGCGCCGCGCGGACAGAGATGAACGATCCACGCGATGTGAACGGGCACTTCTACCGCGCCGTCGCCATGCGGGAGCGGCTCGACGTGCCGCGGGTGCGTCGCGGAGGGGAGATGGCCGTGAGCCTCCTGTTGTCGAAGACGCACCCGGCCCGCCGTGCCGCCGGGGTGCCGGACGATGTCGCCCGTGAGGCGGCGGTGGAGGTCGGCTGACGGCACTGCGGATCCTCATTCTCACGCGTGCCGTTCACCCGCTGCACGGCGTGGGCGGTCTGGAGCGCCACGTCTACGATCTGACCCGCCATCTGCTCGGGCGGGGCGCCGCGGTGACGCTGGTTACACCGCCGCCGCGGGAGGGTAGCGCTTCCGATCCCGACGATGCGGTGTTCGGTCACGAACGGCTGACCGCCCACTTCGTGCCGTACCGGACCTTTCCGTACGCCGGGCGCCGCGGCACGACGATCCTCGACCGCAACACCGCCTATCCGCTGTTCGGTTGGCGGGCGGGACGGCTGGCCCGGCGGCTCGTGGCGGAGCGGGCGGCGCAGATTGTCCAGGGCTATGGCGCCGCCGCGCTCGGCTACGCGCTGGCGCGGGCTCGCGACCCGCTCGAGACCGTGCCGTTGGTCTTCAACCCGCAGGGGCTGGAGGAGTTCGGCGGGACCGATCCGTCCCGCGCGCCGCTCAAGCGCCTCGCGTACCGTCCGCTGCAGGCAGCGGTGCGCGCCTGCGCCCGGGCGGCCGACCGGGTCGTGGCAACCGACGAAGCGCTCCTGCCGGTCGTGATGGAGCACCTGGGGGTGCCGCGTTGGAAGGCGCCGGTCATCCCCAACGCGGTCGACCTCGATCGTCTGGCCGCCCGCCCGGCCGTGGATGCGCGCGGCCTGCGGGAGTCCATCGGCGCCGGCGCCGACGACGCCGTGCTGGTCGCGGTCGGGCGCCTCGAGGCGAACAAGGGCTTCCACGTGCTGATTGAGGCACTGGCGCGGCTGGCCCGTGCCAGGGCGTTGCCTCCCTGGCGCCTGGTGGTAATCGGCGACGGTCCCCGGCGCGACGCCCTGCGCCGGCAAGTGCGGCATGCGGATCTCGGGGCGCGCGTGCACCTGCTCGGGCGCGTGTCGGAAGACACGGTCCATGCCTGGTACACGGCGGCGACGCTCTTCGTCCATCCAACCCTGTACGAGGGCAGCTCGCTGGTCACCCTCGAAGCGATGGCGTACCGGCGGGCAGTGCTCGCCACGGCCGCCGGCGGTATTCCCGACAAGGTCGAGTCAGGCGTGACCGGCTGGCTGGTTCCTCCCGGCGACGCGGCGGCGCTGGCCCGGGCACTGCGGACCGCGCTGACGGCGCGTGAGCGGCTGCCGGCGATGGGCGAGGCGGGTCGTGCGGTCGTCGAGCGGCGTTTTTCCTGGACCGCGGTCACCGATCGCCTGCTCGATCTCTACCGGGACGTGCTCAGCGGCGGGTGAACCCTCGTGGGGCATCGCGGGTGGCCAGCAGGTCCAGTGCGGCCTCGACGACGGCGTCGACGCTCACTCCGGCGAGGCAGTCGGGCGTAACGTCCCGGCAGCGGGCCGGTGGCCGCCGCACGCGGTTGCACGGCCGGCACCAGAGATCCGCGTGCGCCACCGCCGAGGGCGCGCCCAACGGCGCGTAGCGCCGCGGATCCGAGGGTCCGAAGATGGCGGCCACCGGCGTGCCTACCGCCGCGGCCAGGTGCATCGGGCCGGTGTCGCCGACGATCAGCAGGGCCAGCCGTTCGAGAATCGCCGCCAGGTCCACCAGCGGCGCCTCGCCCACCAGATCGACGAGTCGGATGCCGGCCGGCAGCGCGCGCGCTACCGCGTCGGCGTGGCGCCGCTCGGCCTTTGAACCGAGCAGGACGAAGGTGGCCTGCGCCTGCTGCGACAACCGGACCGCGGCGGCGGCGAAGCGCTGGGGAGGCCATTCCTTCACGGCTCGGCCGGCCCCGGGATTCAGACCGACGAGTGGTCCGCGCTCATCGTTGCCGGCGAGCAACCGTCCGGCGCGTTCGCGAGCAGCGGAAGGAATGTCGAGCGCGCCGCCGGTCGCACGACCGGCCGGGGCCTCCCGGTTCCGCGCCGGCCGGGTGCCGGCACGATCGGCGTCTCCTTCGGCCGCGGGCAGCGTCCGTTCGACCAGCCGCAGGGCGTTGGCGGTGACGTGCAGGGTCGGGTCGTACGGGTGGGGATCGGTCAGGAACGCCCCGCCACCCTTCGAGGCGTAGCCCACGCGGCGGCTCGCCCCGCTGGCCGCCACCAGTGCGTTGCTGCGAACGTCCGGCTCGAAATTGATAGCGAGATCGAAGGCCTGCCGGCGCCAGCGTGCGGTCTGCGCGACGACGAAACCCGGAGTGCTCGGCCCGTTCTCGCGCGACAGCCACGGGACATCAAGTGTCTCGACATGGTCGACGGCGGGTATCAGGCGCGCGAGATCGGCGTTCCAGCTTCCGACGACCAGATGCAGCTCCGCGTCGGGAAGACGCCGGCGCGCGGCGCCCAGCGCGTCGAGGGTCATCAGCAGGTCGCCGATCCGCTCCAGACGCAACAACAGGACGCGCCGTGGCTGATCGGCCGCGGCGGCCCGCCGCCAGCCGCCGATGTCGCCGAGCGGCTTCAGGAAGAGGTCCATGCAACCGACGAGCAAGCGCTCCCGGCGATCGTCGATTTGCAGATGGTCGAACACGCGTCGGGACCCCTCCGACCCGGGAATCAGCGGACCTCCACTCGGTCGAGCATCACGCCCAGCGCACGCGGATCGGGAATGCCGAGGACGTCCTGCGGAATCCAGGGGTCGGTCTCCAGGCGGAGCTCGGCCGCCGTCGGCCGGGCCGCGACCCGCTCCGCGAGGTGCGGCGGGATCGACAACGAGTACGGCTGGAACCGGTCCGAGCCTACCGTGACCGCGCCGAGCGGGTAGTCGTCGAGGAATACCCGCACCACCGCGTCCCCGGCCGCCGCCGGACGTCCCCCGTTGCTCATCCGCAGCGTCAGGGTCGCGGCATCGGGCTGCGTACCGACCAGCCGGACCAAGGCCCTCTCCCCGGTCCAGCGATACGTGACGCCGCGCCGGTCGGTGTCCCTGGGGTACATGCCGAAGACGTACAGGTCGTTGCCGGCGCCGACGTCGAGGTCGAACGTACCGGCGTCGCCCGGGGCCGGCGCGAATTCGTAGATGCCGTAGTCGAACTGCCAGTCCACGACGCCGTTCGGATAGGCGTTCAAGGCCCGCTCGTAATGCGGAATCTGCCGGCGCTCGCTCGCGATCAGCCGGGCTGCCGTACGCTTCGAGAGCAGGTCGGTGCCGCCGCCGCCCACGAACAGGACGCGGGAGTAGCGCCCCCGCGCCCAGTCGAGGAAATCGCCCAGCACCTCGGTATCCGGTTCCGCGCTGGCCAGCAGCAGCACCTGGCGATTGTAGATGTAGGCCAGCGGCAGGGCTGTCACCTGCACGTCCGCCGCGCTGCGCGGACCCACCAGCAACAGGTCGTCCGGGCTCAGCCGAGACGCCAGTTCCTCGACCAGCGGGATCATGCCGGCGTGCTCGACGTGCCCGAGTATGGGGCGCGTTGCCTGCCCGTACGACCAGGCCAGCCCCGCGACCAGCATCGCCCCGGCCGCCGTCCGCGCATCGCCAACGGTCAGTTTCCGGACTCCCGGCAGCCGGCGCCGGTCCAGCCGGTCCACCGGTGTGAACGCCGCGGCGCCGATCAGCAGCAGGGAGATCGGCAGGATGATCAGCACGTAGCGTCGGGCGGTCCAGAAGTGATCGGGCGTGATGCGCGCGTTGTAGAAAATGAAGACGGCGAACGTCGCGGCCACGATGAAGAGCGCCGCTGCACGCCAGAACCGCCGGCCCGAAACGACGACCCAACCGGTGAGAGCAAGCGCGAGTCCCGCCGGCAGCAGATAGAAGTCCGTATAGAGAGTCAGCCAGTAGGGATCGATCCGGGGATCGCGGTCGCCGCCTTCGCGCACGAAGAGGGCGTAGGCCGCGAGCAGCCAAAGGGCCGCGACGAGGGCGCGCGGCAGCCAGGCCCGGGCCAGCGCCGCCGGCCCCGCGCGGCGGAGCACCACGAAGGCCGCGCCGGCGGCAAGCGCTGCGCCCGCGGCCAGGACGATGTGCAGCGGCCCGAGCCTTGCCAGGAACCACAGGGGCGTGTAGTGCGCCAGCACGGTCAGGTAGTAGACCGCGGCAAGTGCCGTGACCGCCGCCAGCGGCGCCCCGAAGGAGGCCAGTACGGGCTGTCCGTCGGCCCGGGCGATGATCGCGGCGAGGCAGGCGGCGCCGACGATCACGACGCCGAGGATGTGCGCGAACAGGGTCAGGCCGAGCAGGAGGGCGGCGACCGGGGCGAAGAACCGGTCCCCTTCCGCGTGTGCGCGGGCGTGGGCCAGCACGCCGGCGAAGACCAGCGGCTGCAGGATCATCTCCGCGCAGAAGTAGCGCGCGAACCAGACCTGGGCGACGTGCACGGCCAGCAGTCCGGCGCCCGCGAACGCCGCCCGCCGGCCCAGCACGAAGGCGCCGGCGAAGTAGACGGCCAGCACGCCGAGCACGGCCCACAGTCCGTGCACGTAACGGGAGCCGGTCAGTCCGAGCGTGTCGTACGCGACGGCGATCCAAACGGGGTACAGGTGCGGGAACTGTCCGACAACCGTCCCGGCCTCCTGGTCGACCACGAAAAAACCGAGGAACCGGACGCTGTCGAACGCCGCCGACGGCGGCTGAGGCGGGAAGAACAGGTCATCGTATTCCTGCGGAATCGTGCGGACGAGCGGATCGTCGATGACGAGCGAGCCGCCCTGGGCGATCCGGATTCCGGAGTTGAAGTAGACGGCGGGGTCGCGGCCGCCGTTCACGTACTCGGCGGGGGGTACGAGGAAGAAGAGACCGCAGGCCAGCACCAGCAGCGCCAGCGGCGCCGCTGCCGTGCGCGTGGGCCCGGGTGTCTGCGACCCGAGACGCAGCCGGGTGCGCCACGTCAGGGCCACTCCGAGACAGACCGCTCCGTTGAGCCAGAGCACACGTTCCAGGGCGTACGAACCGGCGGCGGCCAGGGCGAAGGCCGCCACGGAGGACACGGCGGCGCTGAGGACGACGGCCCAGAACAGCCGCTCCTCGGCGTCCAGCGCGGCGCGGCGCGCGCGGTCGAGCACGGGGACGCGGAAGAGCAATGCGCCGGGCAGGTAGGCGAGCAGCAGGACGACGAGCGCCGTGCGCAACATCGGGCCGGAGCGTACCATGCGCCCGGCGACGCCAGCAACGGGCCGGCGCTTACTTTCGGGGGGTGGTCGAGCGGGCGGCGATGCTGAACTGGGGATCGCCCCAGGGGACCGGGAAGGGATAGTTGACCAGCACCGGGTTCTGTCCGAACCACGCCAGGGGGACGAACGGCGATACCGTGCGGTTGAGTTCGGTGGCGCGCCGGGCCGCCGCGGCGGTGCCTTCCGGTTGCTCCGCGTAACCCCAGCGCGGGAGGAACGCCGCGACCGGTCCCGGCGCCCGGTTGGCCACCGCGTCGACGGCGGCCAGGTTGCCGAGCGTGCGGTAGTCGACGACGTGCAGCGGGTAGCCCCGGCGCTGGAGTTCGCGCAGGTCGATGTTCAACTCCGCGGGAACGACGAGGGTCCAGTAGGTTGGCAGGCGCCCGTCGAGCCAGTCGAGCGCGTCCCACCGCGAGTCGACCGTGATGTGCGCCTGGTCCGGCAGGCGGGCAAGCGGCGTGGCCAGCCCGACGGCGCAGATCGCGAGCCAGGCGGCAGCGGGGAGCACGAGTCGCAAACGGGGCGGCGTGCTGGCGCGCCGTTCGAGGGCCTGCACCAGCCGATCTTGCGCTACAGCCAGTCCGCCTGCGATGAGCACGGCCAGGAACGGGTGCAGCGGCAGGACGTTGCGCGCGAACTGCGCCCGCTGCGGGGTGAGCAGGGCGAGCAACGCCGCGGGGAACGAAACGAAGACCAGCGTCCGCCGCCAGTCGGCGGCTGCCGCCGCCGCAAGGCCGATGCCCGCCGCGAGCATGCCCGTCCAACCGAACTGCGCCTGGAAGTGGTGGCCGTAGAACGCCAGTTGGGCAAGACCGCGGTTGTCCGTGTAGCGCACGTCTTCGCCGCTGGCATAGCGGCCGGCTTCCTCCGTGAGGTCGTTCAGGAACGTAGGAAAGTCGAGCATGCTGTGCGGCACGACGGCCACGAACGCGGCGCCCGCGGTCGCCGCCGCAACCACCACGCCGAGCAGCCGCTGTGCCGGCGCCAGGAAGAGCACGCTCGCAACCAGCACCGGCGCGAGCACGAGCCCCGAGGGGTACTTGCTGCCGGCGGCGAGGCCGGCGCAAATCGCCGGCAGGATGGCCACGGTGAGAATCGACGGCCGCCGAGTGCCGTGCAGGCAGGCGGCGATGCCGAGCGCCGCGAAGCAGGTGGCGACGACGTCCACGTTCAGGTATTCCCAGGAGTGGACGAAGAAGAGCGGGGAGGTGGCGAGAACCAGCGGCGCCAGCAGCAGCGCGCCGGGCCGGTCCAGCAGGCGCCAGGCCGCGATCCCGGTGGCTCCCAGGGCCACTATGGACAGCAGCGCGAAGAGCCGCCGCGCCGCTCCGATCACGGCCGGCCGCTCGTAGTGCGGATAGGTCCACAGGCCCACCGGGTCGGCCCCGGCCGGTTGCTCGGCGGCCGGTGTCCAGCCCGCGCCGGCGGCCATCGCCGCCGCCGCGAGGTAGCGCGGCAGCGACGGATAGATGAAGTCGACCGGGTGGTACTCGCCGGTGGTCACCATCCGATGCGCCCGCACCGTGATCCGCACCTCGTCGATGTGGCGGGGATAGGGCAGGGTGCCGGAGATGTGGGCCAGACGAATCCAGAACGCGATGGCGCACACGGCGAGCAACGCCAGGACCAGGCGCCGCGACGGGCGGGTGTTCGAGGTCGGCGGCAGGGGCAGTATCCGGCGAACCGTGCGAGCCGCGGTCGACAGCATGCGCTTCATCGGATCCGCGCGTGCTCGGTTGCCTTTTCGTAGGCCGTCTCGAAGCGCTCGGCGACCCGTTCCCACGTGTGCTCGCGTTGCATGCGTGCGCGAGCGGCGCCGCCGATCGCCGCGCGCAATCCCGCGTTGCTCAGCAGGTTCTCGATCGCAGCGGCGAGGGCCGCGGCGTCCCTTTCGGGAACGACGAGGGCGGTCTCGCCCTCGACGGCGACCGCGGCGATGCCGCCGGCGTGCGTCGCCACCACCGGGGTGCCGGTGGCCAGCGCTTCCAGAATGGTGTTGGGCAGGCCGTCGACGTTGCCCGCATCGTCCACCACCGACGGGGCGGCCGACACGTCCGCCGCGGCCAGCCATCCGGCTACCTGGTCGTGTGGAATCGCACCCAGCCAGGTCACCCGATCGGCAACCCGTCCCGCCGCGGCCCGTGCGTGCAGCTCTTGGTCGAGATCGCCGCCGCCGGCCAGGAACAGCCGTAGAGCGGGACGGTGCGGCGCGAGCCGGGCGATGGCGTCGATGAGGTACTCGAAGCCCTTCTTGCGCACCAGGCGGCCGACCGCGAACACGATCTCGGCGTCGTCGCCGAGCCCCTGCGCGGTACGGATGCGCCGCCGGGTTTCGGGATCGGGTGCGAAGCGGTCGAGGTCCACTCCGTGCAGCAGGGTCTCGGTGCGCGCGCCGTCGGCGCCCAGGGCGACGGCCCGGTCGTGCAGGTCCGAGCTGCAGGCGGTGACCCGATCGGCCCGCCGGAATGCGGCGCGAGCGGCACGCCCCACGATACGGTTGCGTTCGGCCAGGAACAGGTCCGATCCGTGCAGGCTGACGACAATAGGCAGCGGGCCGGCTGCCGCGGCGGCGGTGGCGCCGCCCGGAATCACCCAGTGGGCGTGGACCAAGGTGGCGCCGTGCGCCCGTATCACGCGCCGCACCAGGCGGTGCGCCGCGAGCAGGGCCAGGGGAGCGACCGCGTAGGCCGCGGGGCGCATCGATACGTCGGCGCGGAGTGCGCCCGCGTAGCCGAAGACGTTCAGGGAGCGCACCGGCGCGTAGCGGTAGAAGTGGAAGCGCACGTCTCCCTCGCGGTCGGGGCGCCGGACCTGCGGATGCCAGGGCGCGACCACGTGCACGGCGTGGCCGCGGGCCGCTACGCCATGGGCGATCGGTTCCACCGCGGTACCGGTCAGATCGCCGGGAAAACGGGGATACGACGTGGTGATCAGGACGACGGTGTGCCGGTGGCCGCCCATGCTGCGCGTCACCCGCGGTCGCGCCCGCGCGCGTCCATGCGCAGCGTCGCGATCTGGTCCGAGACCAGCCCGATCAGGAACACCAGGACGCTGAGCATGATCAGCATCGCCGCGGTGTCGGTGACGTTGGTCTCGGTGACGATTGTCCACAACGAGTAGCCGACCCCGCCGGCCAGCAGCGACAGGCTGATCGGCACGAAGATGCGCAACGGACTGTAGATGGTGACCACGCGCAGCAGGATCAGCCAGAACTTGAAGCCGTCGCGCGCGAAGCGGATCTTCGACGAGCCCTCCCGCGGGCGTGCCGCGGTCGGTTCGAACGCCACGCTGTAGCCCGCCTTGATCGCGGCCAGCGTGATGGTGGCGGCCGACGAGAAGCCGTTGGGAAGCATGTGCACGAACTCGCGCAGCAGCTCCGTCGGGGCGGCGCGGAAGCCGGATGTCAGATCGGCCACCGGGTGCGCCGTCAACCGCGAGGCGAGCGCGTTCAGCAGGGCGTTGCCGAGCCGTCGTCCGGGCGTGGCCTGGGTTGTCGCCGGCCGCGCGCCGACCACGAGGTCGTACTCGCCGAGGCGCGATACCAGCCGCCGGGCGTCCTCGGGACGATGCTGCCCGTCGCCGTCCATGATCAGCACGTGGGTCCCGGAGGCCGTCCGGATGCCGCGCTTGATCGAGGCGCCGAGTCCCTTGTTGTACGGCTGTCGGACGACACGCGCGCCCGCCGTGCGGGCGAGTTCCGCGGTGTTGTCGGTCGATCCGTCGTCGATGACCAGGATCTCGTGCCAGGGTCCGGCCTGCCGGACGCCCTCGACCACCGCGGCAATGCCCGCGGCTTCGTTGAACGCCGGAATCACCACCGAGGTGTCGGACGGCTCAGCCACGCCTGCTCCCTGCCCCGGCCGCGGGCACCGGCAGATCGAGCTCCTCGCGGACCGGCTCGTACTCCCCCGGCCGTGAGGCAAGGCCCCCGTTCGCCTCGAGCGTGCGAACCCGGTACAGCAGCTCTTCGGTCAGCTTGCGGTTGGCGGAGAGGACATCGGCCAGCAGCCCTATCAGCAGTACCTGGAAGCCGACGATCAGCAGCACGGCAGCCAGGATGAGCGACTGCACGTGCCCGGATCCCGCACCGTTGAAGTAGAAGTACAGGAAGCGCAGCGAGATGCCGAGCCCGCCGGCGACGAGCGTCAGGCCGGCCGCCGTGAACACTGTGAGCGGCTCGTACAGGGTGTAGGTGCGGACGATGGTCGCCGCCGACTTGCGGATGTAGGTGAAGACGCTGTCGAACAGCCGCGAGGGCCGGGTGCTGTCGTTGGTGGCCACCGGCACGTGGGCAATCGCCATCCGCTTGCGGCCGGCCTGGATGATGGTCTCCAGCGTGTACGAGAAGTCCGACACCACCGTCTGGCGCAGCGCCGCCTCGCGCGTATAGGCGCGGAATCCGCTGGTGGCGTCCGGCACTCCCGTATTCGAGACCCGCCGCACCACCCAGCTCCCGAACCGCTGCAGCCAGCGCTTTGCCGCTGGCATCCGGCGCGTTGTGGCGACGTTGCGGTCGCCGATGACGATGTCGGCGGCGCCGTCGAGCAGGGGCTGCACCAGCGCGGCCACGTCGCCGCCGGCATACTGGTTGTCGGCGTCGGTGTTGACGATGTAGTCGGCGCCGAAGCGCACCGCGGCATCGAGCCCCGCCGTGAACGCGGCCGCGAGTCCCTTGTGGGTGCGGAACCGGATGATGTGGTCGACGCCATGCCCCCGCGCCACCTGCACCGTCGCGTCGTCGGAGCCGTCGTCGATCACCAGCCACTCGATGGTGTCGATGCCGGCAATCTCGCGCGGCAGATCGGCCAGCGTGGCAGGCAGCGTCTCGGCTTCGTTCAGGCAGGGGATCTGGATGATGAGCTTGGACACGTGCACGCTTATCGTACCAAAACAGCCCGTCGGCGAGCGCGCGGTGGTCTTCGCAGGCGCAGACGCTGCGCGCGATATTAGCGCGCGATATTAGCGTCGCTCGGCGACGGCGGCGTAGTCCATGCTCGAGAAGAGGAGACTGTTCAGCCGGTCCACATTGCGGTTCACCGTCCGCAGGCAGGCAACCAGCCGCGGGTCTATCCGCGCCCCGGAGGCGGCGTCCGGAATCGGAAGGGGCTGCAGGCGGTCGGCCTCCGGGATCGGGGACAGGAACCGTATCGCGGGACGGTGGAAGCCGCTGGCCGCCAGCAGATAGCGCAGGGTCTCGGGGTGCAGGGGTTGGACATGCGTGAAGTCGCGCAGGTAGGTCTCGAAGAACGCGAGCCAGCAGGCCGGGTTGATGGTCTCGATCGCGATGGTCGAGCCGGGCCGCAGCTTGCGCCACGCCACCCGGATCAGGCGGACCAGCGTGTCCGGCGGAAGATGTTCCACCACCTGGGCCGAGAACAGCCCCCCCAGCGCGCCGTCCGGCAGGGCCTCCAGGGTCTCGAGCGCGTCGCCGGCGGTCGCCTCCAGCCCCCGGTCGCGGCACGCCGCGACCATCTCCGGATTGGCGTCGACGCCGCGCGCCGCGATCCCCGCCTCGCGCAGAAGGTCGAGGAACTCCCCGCGCCCGCAGCCGACGTCGAGCACGTCCGATGCGCCGTCGAAGAGCGGTACGTACTCGCTCTGGCGGTCGCGGATCGCCTCCCAGGCGCCCCGATAGCGGTCTTCGAAGCCGACGTAGGCGTACGCGTTCGCGGAAGAATCGGCCCCCTCCGGCGCGGATTGGTCCTGCGCCGCCGCTCCCGGGTCGGTTCGAATGTTCGCGGTCGCGGCCTGCGGTTCCGCCCGGACCGCCCCGGGCTGCTTCGCCTGCGCACCGGCGGCGCGCAGCGCGAGCATCTCGTGCTGCAGTTGGGCTACCGTGGTGCCAAGGGGCTCGAGCTGGGCGAGTGGGCGCAGGCGGCGGTCGAGGTCTGCGGCCTGCGCGGCGACATCCTCCGTGATCCGTCGTGCCAGGGCCGCAACCTCCCGGTCCTTGGTGTCGACGTAGGGCGTGATCTGCTGCAGGTACTGGATGAGCCGGGAGTTGAACGTGGCCAGTGCGTCCAGGTGGTCGCCGAGAGCGGCAATGGCGGTCTCGGCGGCCTGCCGCCGCGCCGCCCCCGTCGCGGCGGCGCGCTCGAGGTGCTCCACGACCAGCGTGTTGAAGTCCTGCTGGCGCTCCACGATGGGGCCGATGATGCGCCACGCAGCCGCGCGCAGGCGCGCCCGCCAGCCGGAACCGGGAGCCGGAGCGTCATCGGGAACCAACCGGCGGCCCGCATGCAGCGCGGCCAATCGCTGCTCGCCGGCGGGAGGGCCCGGCAACGGAGGCCGTGCCGGGAGCGCTCGATCGAGCACGGTGAGGGCATCGTTGTAGGCGCGGTCCGCTGCCTCTCGTGCGCGCTTCAGGTAGGCGAGATCGTCCGCGCTGACGGAGCGTTCGGACATTGCTCTCTTCACCGGGAGGGCGGCGGGAGCTCGGTGACGACAGCGGGCACCGGTCGTCCCGGTCGCGGCAACACGGGCAGCAGGTCGATGTAGTCGATCAGCAGATCGACCCCCGGAGTGGCGAAGATCCGGAACTCGACGCCCTCGATGATCTCGGCGGTCTCGAAGGTGATTGCCGCCAGCGACCACTCGCCGTCGTCTCGCAGATGCGACGCGGGGATGTTCAGGGCGGCGATACGTCCTCCGGTCCTGACGATCTCGAAGCGCGCCGCGCGCCCGCCGGCGGCGGCGCCGAGCCGTAGCGCCGCGGCCACGCGGTAGCGGCCCGGACCGAGTTCCAGGTACGGGCCGAACACCACCGCGCCGTCCCGCCGGACCGGTCGGGCGGCGCGCGCCGCCCCCGCGCTCGCGGCGAGATCCCGACGGGTCGTGTTCGCGGCCATCGACATCGGCGACATGCGTTCGGCTTCGAAACGGCGCGCGATGCTGCTGTACAGGGACAGAGCGAGCGCCTCCTCGCGCCGTTCGTCGGCGGCCGACACGCGGTCTGCAGTGGGTTCCACCGGCAGCACCAGGGCCGCCATGGCCACGCCGGCCGCCCATATGCCGCGGAGCCGGCCCCGCGCAGGCGACGATGTCCACAGAACGCCGGTAACGACGAGGAGCAGCGCCGCGAGCGTCCAGACGATGTTCGGAAGGTAGTCGAGACTCGTGTAGTAGAAGTCCGGTAGCGAGTAACGGAGGGGTACCGGAAACAGCGAGTTCCGGTTCCAGAGGAGCTCATAGATCCGTGGATAGAAGACGAGCGGGTCCGGCAACCACCGGACCGCGAGCGCCGCCTGATAGGCAAGCGCGCAGAACACCGTGGACCGAAGGTACGGGAGCACGGTCTCGCGCTCCGCGTCGATCCAGATGCCGAGCGGAACCAGCCAGAGCCACATCGCCGTCCAGCCGAAGCGTCCGGATGGACCCGCGCCGCCGTACTCGCTGTAGGTGTGCAGGGCGGTCGGTACGAGCAGCGAGAGATAGAGCGCCAGCCACGGAAGCGTGAACGCGTGGCGGCGCCGGATCATCCAGCCGAGCCCGGCGAGCCCCGGGAGCAGCAGCGGCTGCTGAAAGAACATCCCCTGGGCCTGATCGAGATGCAGGCCGAGAAACACCCGGAGCACCTTCTCCGGAGGTGCACCCAGCTCGGTGCGCAGGCGCCTGACGAAGATGTCGGCGAAGTCGGCGAGCAGCCACGCCGCAACGAGCGCCGCTCCGGCGGCGGCGAGCGCCATCGCGATCGCCGTGATTCGGGGTCGCCGCAGGTCGCTTGTCGCGAGGATGGTCCAGCCGGTGTCCCTTGCCCGCCAGCTCTGCCAGAGGGCCAGCGCCACCAGCATTCCTGCCGCGGCGACGTTCTTCGGGTGCAGCGCGCAGAGCAGCCCGATCACCGCGAGCAGGCAGGTCCACGCCATGGCGGAGCGCAGCGGCGCGGCCAGCAGCCGCACCGTCACGGCGGCCAGGAGGGCGCCGCCGAGCAGATCCGGGTAGAGGTATCCTCCACCTGCCATTGCCGGAGCGGAGAACACGAGACCGGCCGTGGCGAGGGTCGCGTTCGACGCCGACAGCCGGTCGCGGGCCCAGGCCCAGCCGGTCCATGCCAGCACGGCCGCCACGAGGAGGGCGAGCGCTACCCGGGCGCCGATCACCCCGCCGATACCGAACGGAAGCGCGAGCAACAATCCCAGTCCCGGCGCGTGAAACGAACGCAGGCCGTCTCCACTCCGCCAGGCATGCGGCCTGATCGGACCGGAAATCTCGCGGGTTCGGGCGTTGTGCTCGTAGTTGTTGCGGACGTCGAGGTCGCCGTCCCGCAACAGGCTGGCTGCGATGATCAGGTAGTGCGGTTCGTCGCCGGTGATCGGTACGAGATCCGAGGCTGTCCACCAGGCGGTCGACCCGGCGCCCAGCGCCATGACGCACAGTGTCACCGCCAGTATGTTCCGCTGCGCGCGCCGTGGAAGTGGTGGCTGCCCGGTCGTCATTGCCGGCATTCATCTTACCGGCACCTGCATCCGGACCGGTTCGCGGTATTCTTGAAGAGCCTCCGACATGCCTCGCCACAGGATTACCCGCGGCTTGAAGGTCCCCATCGCCGGGGAGCCGACCGGTTCGGTCGAGGACGCGCGCCCGGTCCGCCACGTGGGGCTCGTGGCCGCCGACTATGTCGGTCTCCGGCCGACGATGCACGTCGCGGTGGGCGACACGGTTGCGCGGGGCCAACTCCTGTTCGAAGACAAGACGCTGCCGGGCGTCCGCTACACGGCTCCGGCCGCCGGAACGGTCAGGGCCATCAACCGAGGGGCCCGGCGTGCGCTGCAGTCGGTGGTGATCGAGCAGAGCCGGGCGGAACGTGAGGGTCGGGCGCCGGAGGCGGCGGATTTTCGTTCCTGGACGGGGCGTCATCCCAGCGGGATGACGGAGGACGAGGTTCGAAACGTGCTCCTCGAGTCCGGACAATGGACTGCGTTGCGCGCGCGGCCCCACAGCCGCGTGGCCGATCCTTCGACTCGGCCGCATTCGATCTTCGTCACCGCGGTCGACACGAATCCGTTGGCGCCGGACGTCGCAGTGATCGTCGAAGGCCGGCAGGGCGCTTTCGAGCGGGGACTGGCGGCCCTGGCGCGCCTGACGCCCGGGCCGGTCTATGTCTGCACCGGTCCCGACCAGAACGTCCGTGTGCCCGTTTCGGCCAGCAACCAGATTCGGCACGAGGTGTTCGAGGGCATGCATCCGGCCGGGACGGTCGGCGTCCACATCCATACCCTGGATCCGGTCGACGGCGGGAAGCTCGTGTGGCATATCGGCGTGCAGGACGCGATCGCCACCGGCCGCCTGTTCGAAACCGGCGTGCTCGACCCGTCGCGGGTGGTGGCCCTCGGCGGGCCGCCGGTTTCCCGCCCCCGGTTGCTCCGGACGCGGATCGGAGCGTCCACCGCGGAGCTTCTGGACGGGGACATCGACGTCGCCGCGGATCACCGCGTCATCTCCGGCTCGGTGCTTTCCGGACGCACCGCGATGGGCGACGTCCACGGGTACCTCGGACGCTACCACCAGCAGGTGTCGGTGCTTGTGGAGGGACGCGAACGCGACTTCCTCGGCTGGCTCGGTCCGGGCTTCGATACTTTCTCGACGATTCGCACTTTCGTGTCCAGGCTGGTTCCCGGCCGCCGCTTCGCGATGACCACGTCCACGCACGGATCGCCGCGCGCAATCGTGCCGATCGGAGTGTACGAGCGCGTGATGCCGATGGACGTGCTCCCCACCGCGATGCTGCGGGCGCTGGTCATGCACGACGTCGAGCGAGCCGAGGAGCTCGGCTGCCTGGAGCTGGACGAGGAGGACCTCGCGCTCTGCACGTTCGTCGATCCCGGCAAGACCGACTTCGGCCCGCACCTGCGGCACGTGCTGGATACGTTGCGGACGGAGGGCTGACCGCCGGTCGGGTTCCGGGAATCGGCGAACAGGCTAGAGCGCCCGGAGGATTGCGATGAGCGCGTCGCATACGCGATCCTGCTCAGAATCCTGCAGCGACGGGTACATCGGGAGCGAGAGGATCTCCTGAGCGGCCCGCTCGGTCTCGGGCAGCGAGCCCGCCGGATACCCGAGATGCTCGTAGGCGCGCATCGTGTGGATCGGCCACGGGTAGCTGACGTTCACGACGATGTCGCGGTCGGCCAGTTCGCGGATGATGGCTTCGCGAGCCGGATGCCGCACGACGTACAGGTAGTGGACGTGGCGATTACTCGGGCGGGTCAGCGGCAACTCCAACCCCGAGTCGCGGAGCGCCTCGTCGTAGCGGCGGGCCAGCGCGCGCCTGCGTTCGATGTACAAGTCCAGTCGCCGCAGCTTGCGGCGCAGGATCTCTGCGTGCAGCTCGTCCAGCCGCGAGTTGTACCCGTGCTCCTCGGCGTAGTAGCGCCCGTCCGTGCCGTACATCCGGAGTCGCCTCACCCTCCCGGCCAGCGCTTCGTCGGACGTCACCACCATGCCACCGTCGCCGTACGCACCGAGTACCTTGGTGGGGTAGAAGGAAAACGCGGCGGCCGAGGACATCGCGCCCGCTCGACGCCCTGCCCGTGCGGCCCCGGCGCTCTGCGCGCAGTCCTCGAGTACGACGAGTCCATGGTGGTCGGCCAGCGCCTGTACGCGTTCCATGTCGACGCACTGGCCGAACAGGTGCACCGGAAGGATGCAACGGGTGCGGTCCGTGATGGTCGCGGAGAGCTGCGACACGTCCATCAGGTACGTGCCGGGCTCGATGTCCACGAACCGGGGTGTGCCGCCCGCGGTGACGATTGCGGCGACGGTCGGAATCGCGGTGTTCGACGTGGTGATTACCTCGTCGCCGGGCCGGATGCCGAGCGCCCGCAACGCGAGCACCAGCGCGTCCGTGCCGCTGGCGACGCCGACGCCGTTTCCGGCGCCGCAGTAGGCCGCCATCTCGCGCTCGAAGCTCCTGACGCTCTCGCCCAGAATCAGGCGCCCGGAGCGCATCACCTGCTCGACCGCGGCCAGAACGTCCTCGCGCTCATCCTCGTACTCCGCCCGGTAGTCCCAGACTCTGATCGGCATTGTCGGTTGCAAGGTTACGTTTCCGCTGCCGCGCGCAGGCGGGCCAGGAGCGCCGCATCCTCCAGCAGGTCCCGCTCGAACGCTCCGAATTCGCGCCGCTCCACCGCGTCGGCGAAGGCCTCGAGGAAGCGCGCGAAGGCGTCTGCGGCCGGGACCGGGATCTCGCGCTCCCCACTCCCCTTTCGCACGCGCACCGTGCAGTCCAGTTCGGGTGGTGTGGTGAAGAGGCGTTCCACCTCTAACGATCGCGCGGAGGTCAGGACGGACAGGCGATTCTGGTAGGCCGTGACGAAGCCGAAGTGGCCGGTCAGGGATCCGCCGTGCTCGTGCGTGAGCAGGACGCTGAAAGACGTGTCCACGCCATGGTCCCGCGTGAGCACGGCGCAGTGCACGCCGGCCGGCGCGGTGCCGAACAGTAACCGATTCGTGGCCGCGGCATACGGGCCGAGGTCGTACAGGCTTCCGCCGCCGCACGCAGCGCGATACCGGAAGTCCTCCGGCGGCAGCGGCGGGAAGGAGAACGTCGCACTGGCGCGCAACGCGCCGGCTTCGGCCGCGGCAATCAGCTCTCTCAACACGGCAGCCTGCGGATGCGACGTGAACACCGTCGCTTCCGCCAGGCCGCGTCCGTGGCTCCGCGCCAGCCCGATGGCGGCTCGGGCCGTCTCGAGGTCCGGAAATGCGGGCTTGTCGACGATGACGTGGTACCCGTGCTCCAGCGCGCGCAGCACCCACTGCGTATGGGCGGCGTTCACGCCGGACACGTAGACGAGATCGGCGCCGGAAGACGCCAACGCGTCTTCGTAGCCCGCGAACCACCGGACCCGGGGATCCGGCGCGGCGGACCCGGTCCCGGGCGATCCATGGCTGCGCGACGCGATCGAGATGTGCCGGATGGCGGGTACGGACCACGCGGCGGGCAGCGCGCGCCGCCGGACGATGCTCGAGTAACCGAGAAACAAGAGGTGCACGGTGCCGCTATTCCTGAACGTCGAGGCACGCCAGCACGCTCCGCGCCTCGATGTTCAGATGATTGCCGTAGCGAATGAGCGTGTTCAGTTGGCCCAGGGTCACCCAGGCGTGATTCGGCGGCACCGGCCGGTCGTCACTCTCGTCGAGTTCCAGAACCATGTTGCGGGTCTCGTACCGATAGAACCGCCCGCCCTCTTCGCACTGGATGGAGTCGTGCCGCACGCTTCCGGCGGTTCCCGCCTCCACCTCGCGGAGCAGGAACGGCGCCGGATCCGCGTCGGTCGGCGCGCCAGGCAGCCACTGCACCGTCGGGCCGAGCTCGATCAGGTTCCACAGGCCCGGTTCCATGCGAGCCTGAACCAGGAAGTGCAGGAGACCATCGATGCGCCTGGTCACGAACGCCGCGATGCCCGACTCGACCGGTTTGACCATCGGTTGCGTCCAGCCGGACACCTCGCGGGCGTCGGATTCCACGGCCACGCCGAGCACCTTGAAGTACCGCTCGTCGCTCCGTCGCAGCTCGTATGCGTCACGATCCCATCCTCGTACGTCCCGGAGCGCACAGGGCCTGCATTCGATCTCGGCCCGCGCGCGAATCTCCGTGAGCCAACTGATTACCGCCTCGATCGATTGGTGGCCCCGGTACTTCGCCAGGGTCGATTCGATCAGGGCCCCGCCGAACGTGTCCGCCTGCGGGTGTGGCGGGCTGCCCGGCGCCAGCGCTTCGCCGCTGTCGCCCGCCAGCGGGACCGCGGCGATCACCGTGCGGGTGTCCATGTTCACCGCGTGCGGATCCTGCAGCAGCTTCTTGATCTGTCCGAGCGTCAGCCAATGGAAATCATCGTGCAGCGGCAAGTCGTCCTCGGTCTCCACGATGATGTTGCGGTTGCGCTTGCGTTCGAAGAAGAGGCCCTGCTCCGACTGGAGCTGATCCACCAACACGCGGCCGCCGGCGCCCGGCGCGAAGTAGTCGAGGTAACGCGGCCGTGCGCCGCCGTGCACCCGCGTGTAGTTGCTGCGCGTGGCCTGGACCGTCGGCGACAGTTGAACGAGGTCGATGTTGCCGGGCTCCATCTTGGCCTGCAGCAGGAAATGGAGCACGCCGTCGAAGCGCCTGGCCAGGATCCCGAGGACGCCCACGTCGGGCTGGTCGATGATCGGCTGCTCGAAGCGCAATCGGGCGGGGAAGTCACACTGGACCCGGACTCCCTGGACGCGGAAGAAGCGCCCGGAGTCGTGCACCAGATCGCCCGAGTCCGGCTCGAAGCGCCAGCCGCGGAGCTCGTCGAACGGAATGCGCTCGACGCTGCAGCGTTGCGCCGTGCGCCGTTCCTGCAGCCAGCCGCGGGCGGAGGAAACGTCGGAGAAGCGCCCCTGCACGGAGAGTGCCGACGCGAGGAACCCTGGTCTTTCCGCGGTCGGCAATGTCGGAGGCCCGCTCATGTGGTTGGCGACATCTTGCGCACCAGACGATCGAACTGATCCCGGTCGCGAACGACGTGTGCGGGATTGTAGACCGTGTCGCAGAGCACGAGCGCCACGGTGGCGCTCCGGAAGTCGTACAGGCGTACCCAGGTCATGACCGGCAGATACAGGCCGCGGTTGGGGTCGTCCAGAACGTAGGTGACCGTGCTCGCACCGTCGGACGCGTCCACGGTGAAAGCTCCGGCGACCGGGATGAGGCACTGCCGCGTATAGCGGTGCGCGTGCGATCCGCGCTCGCGCCCGGAAGGGACGCGGTGCATGTAGAAGATGCGCCTGATCGGAAACGGGATCGCCTCCCCCTCGAGGGCTGTAAGAGTTCCCCGTTCGTCGTCGCTGTGAGCGATCTCGATCCATCGCGCGTCGGCCAGGCTCATGGACTCCCGTGTCTGTCCGATCGGAACGGTCGTATGTTAGCGGCAGGAACGGTTTCGCGGCGGTGCGTCACCGATTGACTTGCGTCAGGGCCCGGCGGTACGATGATCGAAAGCTCGGGGGCGGGTCCCCGTCTTTTTTTGGCGCCGCGCTTGAGAAAAAAATCACAAGCACGCAGGCGCGAATCGTGCCATGAAGCTGTTGCGGCGCCTGCTCGACTCGCAGGCGCATCACTTCGAGCCGGGCGGCAAGCTCGAACGCCTCTACCCGCTCTGGGAAGCGCAGGACAGCTTTCTCTACACCCCCGGCCAGGTCACCGCCGGCCCGTCGCACGTGCGCGACGGGCTCGACCTGAAGCGCATGATGATCACCGTCGTCATCGCGCTGGCCGGGTGCGTCTGGATGGCGCTGCACAACACCGGCTACCAGGCGAACCTGGCCATCGCGGCCGGGGCGGCGCCGCTCGCGACCTGGCAGACCGGCGCCATGCAGGCGCTCGGCCTCGAATTCGCGCCCGACGACCTGCTGAGCTGCCTGGTCCACGGCGGCCTCTACTACCTGCCGATCGTGCTGGTCACCTTCGCGGTCGGCGGCCTCTGGGAGGCGCTGTTCGCGGTGGTGCGGAAGCACGAGTTGAACGAGGGCTTCCTCGTCACCGGGATGCTGTTCCCCCTGGTCCTGCCCCCGACCATTCCGCTGTGGCAGGTGGCGCTGGGGATCTCGTTCGGCATCGTGGTCGGCAAGGAGATCTTCGGCGGGACCGGCATGAACGTGCTGAACCCGGCCCTCGTGTCGCGCGCCTTCGTCTTCTTCGCCTACCCGGCGGCGATGTCCGGCGACGCGGTCTGGATTGCGGCGGATACCGCCACCGATGCGGTCAGCGGGGCCACCGCGCTGGCCGTCGCCACCCTAGGGGGGACGGCCGACATGGCGGCCGACTTCGACTGGTGGCGGGCGCTGGCCGGCTTCGTGCCCGGCTCGATGGGCGAGACCTCGGTGCTCGCCTGCCTGGCCGGCGCGGCGCTGCTCGTCGGTACCGGCGTCGGCTCGTGGCGCATCATGGTGAGCGTGGCCGCCGGCACGCTCCTGACGGCGGCGGGCCTGAACGCCATCGGGTCGGCGACGAATCCCTTCTTCGACGTCAGCCCCGCCTGGCACCTCGTGATCGGCGGCTGGGCGTTCGGCACGGTTTTCATGGCCACGGACCCGGTGTCGGCGCCCGCGGTGCGCGGGGGGCACTACGTGTACGGCTTTCTCATCGGCGTGCTCGTCGTGCTCATCCGCGTCGTCAACCCGGCGTATCCTGAGGGCATGATGCTGTCCATCCTGTTCATGAACCTGTTCGCGCCGCTGATCGACTACGCCGCGATGCGCATGAACGTGCGGCGGCGGAGGGCGCGCTATGCAGGGTAGCGTCGTCTACAACCTGGGCTTCGCGGCCGTCGTCTGCGTGGCGTGCGCCATCGTGGTGTCGTCCTCCGCGGTGGCGCTGCGCGAGCGGCAGGAGATCAACCAGACCCTCGACATGCAGCGCAACGTGCTGGTGGCGGCCGGCCTGGCGGCCCCGGACGAGTCGCTGGAGCCGGACGAGATCGAGGCGCGCTTCGGGCCGATCACGCAGGTGGTCATCGATCGGGAGACCGGCGCCGCCACCGGCGCCGATCCGACCGGCTTCGATCCGCGCGCCGCGGCCGCGGATCCGGACACGAGCGAGACGGCTCCGCCCAACAACGCGGGGTTGCAGCGGGTGGCGGACCGGGCGCTGGTCTACGAGCTGCGCGGTGACGGCGGCGCGCTCGACCTGGTGGTGCTGCCGGTCCACGGCCTGGGCCTGTGGGGCATCCTCTACGGCTTCGTGGCCCTGGACGCCGACCTGGAGACGATCCGCGGGCTGACCTACTACGAGCACAAGGAGACGCCGGGCCTCGGGGGCGAGGTGGACAACCCGCGCTGGAAGAGCCTGTGGAACGGCCGCAAGGCGTTCGGCCCCGACGGCGCCCCGGCCATCGAGGTGATCAAGGGGCTGGCCGGGCCGCCGGCCGACGACCCGTACCGGGTGGACGGCCTCGCCGGCGCCACCATGACGAGCCGCGGCGTGACCAACATGCTGCGCTTCTGGCTCGACGAGCAGGGCTTCGGCCCCTACCTGGAGGCGCTCCGGACGCGGAGGGACGGCTGATGGCGAAGACGCGCGACGCGGGGCGCAGGCTTCCTCCGGCAGGCGCGGCGTGAACTCGACCGAAGGGCAGGAACTCGAGCTCGACTGAAGGGCAGGAAGATGGCCGCCAAGACGTCGTCGAGCAAGAAAACGCGGGATCTGGTTCAGGTGAAGAACCCCAGAAGCGGACGCTACGTGAAGATCGACAGGAGCGTCGGCCGGATCGTCTCCCAAAAGAAATCTCCCGGTCCGTACAAGGGTGTCCGCGTGGTCAGGGCGGTCTCGAAGAGATCGTAGCGTCATGGTCATCTACAGTCCGCTGGACGGAGAGGTCCTGACAACCAGGATCACGAGCAAGCCGAGATGCTGCTTTCTGATGACGCAGCTTGGGAATCCGGTTCCGGAGGGGGTCGAGGCCATCCGCCGTTCGGTGTCCGATTTGTGCGGAGACGGCGGCTACGAGGTCATCGACGCACGTGCGCAAGTCACTGGCCGGGATTTCCTGTTGAAGATCTGGAGGATGATCGCGTCCGCGCCTTTTGCCGTGGGCGTCTGCCACGAAGACATTCCGTTCTCCGCGCAGGCGAACATCTTCTACGAGCTCGGTGTGGCGCAGGCGCTGGGTAAGGAGACTCTGCTCGTCAAGTCCCCCGGCGCGAGCGTCCCGAGCGACTTCGTCAGGACGGAGTACGTCGAGTTCGACGACGGGTTTGGCGCGAATTTCATGGCGTACCTGAACACGTTGCGGGAACAGGCCGAGCACTACGAGATGATTGCCGATCAACTCGAGAGGAACCCGGTTCTCGCAATCGACTATCTGAAACGGGCGTTTCTGATTACCGGCGACGAAGGCCTCCGAGGCAAGGCCCGGGCGCTGCTTGACCACGCGGGTCTGGATGACCGGGCGAAGAACAGCGTCGAGCAGCTTGCGGCGGCCTTCTGAACCGGCGGGTGAGGTGGCGTGACCAACATGCTGCGCTTCTGGCTCGACGAGCAGGGCTTCGGCCCCTACCTGGAGGCGCTCCGGACGCGGAGGGACGGCTGATGGCGAAGACGCGCGACGCGCTGATCGACCCGCTGTTCAACAACAACCCCATCGCCCTGCAGGTGCTCGGCATCTGCTCGGCCCTGGCGGTGACCACCCGCATGGACACCGCGCTGGTGATGAGCGTGGCGGTGGTCGTCGTCATCATGTCCTCGAACTTCTTCGTCAGCGCCCTGCGGAACCAGATCCCGACCAACATCCGGATCATCGTGCAGCTCACGATCATCGCCTCGCTGGTGATCGTGGTCGACCAGGTGCTGAAGGCGTACCTGTTCGAGCTGTCGAAGCAGCTCACCGTCTTCGTCGGGCTCATCATCACGAACTGCATCATCATGGGCCGGGCCGAGGCCTACGCCATGCAGAACCCGCCGGGCATGAGCCTGATCGACGGGCTGGGCAACGGCCTGGGTTACGGAGTCATCCTGATGATCACCGCTTTCCTGCGCGAGCTGCTCGGCTCGGGCACCCTGTTCGGGACGACGGTGCTGCCGCTGGCGAGCGAGGCGGGCTGGTACACGCCGAACGGGCTGATGGTGTTGTCGCCGGCCGCCTTCTTCATCATCGGGTTCCTGATCTGGGCGCTGCGGAGCTGGAAGACCGATCAGGTGGAGGCCGAGTGATGCTGGAGCACTACCTGAGCCTCGCGGTCAAGTCGATCTTCGTCGAGAACATGGCGCTTGCCTTCTTTCTCGGCATGTGCTCGTTCCTGGCCGTCTCGCGGCAGGTGGGCACGGCCATCGGCCTCGGCGGCGCGGTCGTCTTCGTGCTGACGATCACCGTGCCGATGAACAACCTGATCTACGCGCACCTGCTCAGCCCGGGCGCGATGGCGTGGCTGCACCCGTCGCTGGCCGCCTACGACCTGTCGTTCCTCGGTTTCCTCTCCTACATCGGCACCATCGCCGCGATGGTGCAGATCGTCGAGATGGTGCTCGACCGCTTCGCGCCGCCGCTGCACGCCGCGCTGGGGATCTTCCTGCCCCTCA
The DNA here is from genome assembly GCA_964291605.2 of Vicinamibacterales bacterium. Lineage (GTDB taxonomy): Bacteria > Acidobacteriota > Vicinamibacteria > Vicinamibacterales > UBA8438 > WTFV01. The sequence goes on from OZ219745.1 coordinate 1,866,998, forward strand.
TCGCCGTCAACTGCGCCATCCTGGGCGCGTCGCTGTTCATGGTCGAGCGCAGCTACACGCTGGCCGAGAGCACCGTCTTCGGCCTCGGCTCGGGCATCGGCTGGGCGCTGGCGGTGATCGCGCTGGCCGGCATCCGCGAGCGGCTGCGCTACTCGAACCCGCCGGAGGGGTTGCGCGGGTTGGGTCTGACCTTCATGCTGGTCGGATTGATGGCGCTGGGATTCATGGCCTTCGCCGGCGTGCAACTGTAGGAGGCGGGGGCAGGGCAGATGGTTACCGTCACGCTCGGCGTCGCGATGTTCACGTTCGTGATCGTGTCCCTGGTCGGCCTGCTGATGGCCGCCCGGCGGCAGCTCGTCGCCACCGGCGAGGTGACCATCACCGTCAACGGCGACGCCGACAAGGCGCTGTGCACCCCGGCCGGGGGCACGCTGCTGGGCACGCTGGCCGACAACCGGCTGTTCATTCCATCGGCATGCGGGGGCAAGGGGAGTTGCGGCGTCTGCACGGTGAAGGTGCTCGACGGCGGCGGCGCCGTCCTGCCGACCGAGCGCAGCCACCTCAGCCGCGGCGAGGAGCGCGAGGGGGTGCGCCTGTCCTGCCAGGTCAAGGTGAAGCAGGACATGGCCATCGAGCTGCCGGCCGAGGTCTTCGACATCCGCCAGTGGCGCTGCAAGGTGCGCTCGAACCACAACGTCGCCACCTTCATCAAGGAGCTGATCCTGGAGTTGCCGCCCCGCGAGGAGGTGCCGTTCCGGGCCGGCGGCTACATCCAGATCGAGGCCCCGCCCGGCGCCTACGACTACGACCTCTTCGACGTCGAGGAGGAGTACCGCGCCGACTGGGACAAGTTCAACCTGTGGCGCTACACCGCGGTGCTCGACGAGCCGGTGACGCGCGCCTACTCGATGGCGAACTACCCGGAGGAGAAGGGCGTCATCATGCTCAACGTCCGGATCGCCTCGCCGCCGCCGCGGGCGCCGGAGGGGACGCCGCCGGGCAAGATGACCAGCTACATCTTCAGCCTCAAGCCGGGCGACGAGGTGACCATCTCCGGCCCGTTCGGCGAGTTCTTCGCGAAGGAGACCCCTGCCGAGATGGTCTTCGTGGGCGGCGGGGCCGGCATGGCGCCGATGCGCTCGCACATCTTCGATCAGTTCCGGCGCATCGGGACCGACCGCAGGATCAGCTTCTGGTACGGCGCCCGCAGCCTGCGCGAGGCGTTCTACATCGACGATTTCGACACCATCGCCGCCGCGCATCCGAACTTCGAGTGGCACCTCGCACTCTCGGAGCCGCTGCCGGAGGACGACTGGACCGGCCTGACCGGCTTCATCCACCAGGTGCTCTACGACAACTACCTGAAGGACCACCCCGCGCCGGAGGACGTGGAGTACTACCTGTGCGGCCCGCCCATGATGCTCAAGGCATGCATGGACATGCTCGACAGTCTCGGCGTCGAGCGCGACAACATCCTGTTCGACGATTTCGGGTAGTCTCCGCGCGGTATCGCCGCAGCGAGCCATGCCGGCGATTTCTCCAGTCACGAGCGGCGGGCGGGCGGAACGGCATCGCGGCGCCGCGGCGCCGGCCTTGCTGGCGCCGGCCTTGCTGGCGCTAGCTGCGCTGGGGTGCGCGGAGACAGCGCGGCCGGAAGCCGGCGCGGCGCCTCGCCGCTGGACGATCACCGGCGAGACGATGGGAACGACGTTCAACGTGACCGTCGTCTCCGGTCGCGGTCCGGTCGAGGCGGTCGGCCATCCGGAGGCCCGCGCGGCTCCACCCGTCCCGCCGACCGACTGGCAACTCGAGCACGCAGCCGTCGAGGCGGACGTGCGCTCGGTCCTGGAGCGGATCGAGGGGCGGATGTCCCACTATCGCCCCGAGTCCGAGCTGTCGCGCTTCAACCGCGCGCGGACGACCGAGCCGCAACGGATGTCGGGCGAGACCCTGCGTGTCGTCGCCGAGGCCCTGGCGGTGAACCGGGCGAGCGGCGGCGCGTTCGACGTGACCGTCGGGCCGCTGGTGGACGCCTGGGGATTCGGCCCCTCGGGGCGAGCGCCGGAGGCGCCGGACGAGGAGTCGCTCGCCGCGCTCCGGGAGCGAGTCGGCGGCGACCTGGTGGATGTGGATCTCGCGGCGTCGACGCTGCGGAAGCGGCGCGCGGACGTTGTTGTCGATCTGTCGGCTATTGCCAAGGGCTACGCCGTCGATGCCGTCGCGGCGATTCTTGCCGAGCGAGGCTTCGCCCACTTCCTGGTGGAGATCGGCGGCGAGCTGCGTGTAGGCGGCCGGAACGAGCGGGGTGAGCGGTGGCGGGTCGCCATCGAGCGTCCGTCGCCGGGCGTTGCGGCAGCCCAGCGGATCGTTCAACTGACGGACGCCGCGCTGGCCACGTCCGGTGACTACCGCAACTTCTACGAGCTCGACGGCGCCCGGGTAGCGCACACGATCGATCCGCGCACCGGGCGCTGGGTGACGCACGAACTGCGCTCGGTGAGCGTTATCGCGGAACGGTGCAGCCTCGCCGACGCACGGTCGACCGCGTTGAACGTCCTGGGACCCGCAGACGGCTACGACCTGGCGATCGCGCAGGGCTGGGCGGCGCTGTTCGTCGCCGACGACGGCGCCGGCCGTCTCGTGGAGCGGGAGACTCCGGCGTTCACCGCCCTTGTGCGGTGATGGTCAGTCGCTGTGCCTGTCCGGCAGGCTTCTTGCCGGGCTGTTTGACACGGCCGCCGAATGCACGTCACCATGAATCTCGAGGCACGAGCAACGGATGTTCGGTTACCTGGCCAGCCACGCGACCGGCATCCGGATGCTGATTGTCGGCGCCCCACGACTTGCAGCGGAGTCCTATGCGTTGATCGTTCGGGGAACGCTATGGCGCTGTTTCTCCTGAGCGCTGGGCTGATCGCGGGGGTCATGCTCATCATGGCGGTGGGGGTGCTCTTCAGGTACCCCTGCCTGCGGGGTTCCTGCGGCGGATCGGACGTCGTCGATGACACGGGCCGGTCATTGCGCTGCGATGCGTGCCCACGGCGTAGCGCCGGGCCGGATGCTTCCGCCCGGTCCTGAGGTCTGGAATCCTCGCGCTGCGACGTGTCTGCGTCAGCCTGCGTGGTGCGGTGCGCCGGACGCTCTCTCGACGGCGTACGCCAATCGTTCGTCCTCGGAGGGGGCTACCGTCCGGAGATCCAGGAGCAGCCGATCTTCGGTGATGCGGCCGACAACCGGCGGCGTGCCGGCGCGCAAAGCGGCCGCGAGCGTGCTGGCGGATCGCCCGCTGGCCGCCACGGCCAGCGCCCGGCTGGGGAGCGTGATCCCGGGGGTGCTGCCGCCGCCGATGGTCGCCTCGGTGGAGGCGACGGAGACAGTCAGCCCGCCGGTGTCTGCGAGCCGCGACCGCAGGGCTTCCGCCCGCGCCTCGAGTCGAGCCACCGGTTCCTCGATCATGCGCACCACGGGTACCGAATCCCCCGCGTGCCCGGTGGCGTGGTCGTGCAGCGTCGCCTCCAGCGCCGTGTAGGTCAGCTTGTCCACCCGTAGCGCGCGCATGAGGGGGTGCGACCGGATGATGTCGAGCTCCGCGCGCCGTCCGACGATGATGCCGGCCTGCGGACCGCCCAGCAGCTTGTCGCCGCTGAAGGTGCAGACCGCGACGCCGGCCGCGATGCTCTCGCCTACCGTCGGTTCCCCTTCGACCCCGTCGACGGCCTTCAGGCAACCGCTGCCGAGATCCTCCACCACCGGGATCCGGAAACGCTCGCCGACACCGACGACTTCGGCCAGCGACGGCCGTTCCGTGAAGCCTTCGATCCGGAAGTTCGAAGGGTGGACGCGGAGCAGCAGCGCCGTGCGATCGCCGACGGCCGCGGCATAGTCGGCGGCGCGGGTTCGGTTGGTGGTGCCGACCTCGCGGAGTATCGCGCCGGACTGCCGGAGCACGTCGGGCACACGAAAGCCGCCGCCGATCTCGACCAGCTCGCCGCGCGAGATGATCACGTCGCGTCCGGCCGCCAGCGCCGCCAGCGTCAGCAGTACCGCGGCCGCGTTGTTGTTGACGACGACAGCCGACTCGGCGCCGGTCAGGCGCCTGACGAGCGTGGACGCGTGCACCGTCCGCGAACCGCGCCGGCCCGCCGGCAGGTCGTACTCGAGATTGGTGTAGCCGCCGGCCAGCGCTGCGATACGGTCGATCGCGGTGCGGCCGAGCGGAGCCCGACCGAGATTCGTGTGGACGATGACGCCCGTGGCGTTGATTACCGGTTGGAGCGAGGGAGCGAGGGCGGCGGCGAGCCGTGCGGCCAGACCCTGCTCGATGCGCTCGGCCGCCTCCGCGGCGTCGCGTACCGCCAGCGAGTCGCGGGAGAGCCGCCGGCGGAGCGCCGCTGCCTCTTCGCGTAACGCCTGCACGGTAGTCTCGCGGCCGTACGTGGCTTCGAGGCGCTGCACCGACGATCTCTGCCGCAGCTTCTCGATGGACGGAATGAGGCGCGGATGGGACGACATCGAGGAAGGGGCGCGCGGCATGCGCACGACCCGTGCGAGATCCGGGTCCGCTTGCCGGCGGCTGACCGTTCAGCATACCATCGCGGCCACTCCCGTCATGAGCGACAGTCGGATTCCGAACGGGTACGCGCCCAGCGAGCCTCCGGCGCATCGGCCGAGCGAATCGTTCTGGCCCTATGCCGACGTGCCGGAGGAACCCACGCCCGAGGAGCTGGCGGTGCTCGATCCCGATCTGCACGACGCGCTCTTCGGGCCCGAGGAGCGACCCTTCTCGATCACGTTGAGCTTCCGCCCGTTCGATGGCCCGGACGGCGAACGGGCGCTGGAGCTCGCCCGCACGTCGGCGGAGTACCGCACCGCCGGATCCGGCGAGACGCTGCGCCATCGCGCCCGGTTCTATCCGGACGACGCGCCGAGGCTCCATGCGCTCTTCCAGCTCGTGGATCGCCACGGTGAGTGCGAGGTGCTGATCGACGACCGTCCGGTTCCCTTCGCCCGCGAGTTGTGGCTGCCGCTCGTATGGTGCGTGCTCGCCGTCAGGAGGATCTGAATCGCATCGATGCGTGCTTTGCTGAGTGTTTCGGACAAGAGCGGACTGGGGGATCTCGGGCGCGCACTGGTGTCGCGCGGCGTCGAGCTGGTGTCCACCGGCGGCACCGCGCGGGCGCTGGCGGCGGCGGGGCTGCCGGTCACGGCGGTTTCCGACGTGACCGGGTTCCCCGAGATGATGGACGGACGGGTCAAGACCCTGCATCCTGCCGTGCACGGTGGGATTCTCGCCCGCCGCGGCAGGCCGGACGACATGGCGGCGATACGCGCCCAGGGCATCCGGCCGATCGACCTCGTCGTGGTGAACCTGTATCCGTTCGCCCGGACGGCGGCGTCGGAAGCGGCGTTCGACGAGTTGATCGAGCAGATCGACATCGGCGGTCCGAGCATGGTGCGCGCGGCCGCGAAGAGCTTCCTGGACGTGCTGGTGGTGGTGGACCCGGCCGACTACGACCGCGTCGTCGAGGCCATCGACGGCGACGCCGGTCCGGATCGGCGTCTACGTTTCGAGCTTGCCCGCAAGGCGTTCGCCCACACGGCCGCCTACGACGCGACCATCTCGGCGGCGCTGGACGCGGTGGACATCTCCGGTCCCGACTTCACCCGCTCGCCGTTCGCCCTGGCGGGAACGACCCCCGATCACCTCGCGATCCACGCATCCAAGGAGCGGGACCTGCGCTACGGCGAGAACCCGCATCAACCCGCTGCGTTGTACTCGGACGGCGCCTGGGGTTTCGGCCGGGCTCGCGTCCTGCAGGGCAAGGCGCTGTCATTCACCAACCTGCTGGACCTGGACGCGGCCGCGCGGCTGGTGCTGGAGTTCGACGAGCCGGCGGCGGCGGTCATCAAGCACACCAACCCGTGCGGCGTCGCCACTGCGGCGCGTCTGGGCGAGGCATACGTGAAAGCGCGGGAGGTGGATCCGCTCTCGGCCTTCGGCGGCATCGTCGGCCTGAATCGAGCTCTCGACGCGGCGACCGCTGCCGCCATTGCGGAGACGTTCATCGAATGCGTCGTGGCGCCCGGGGCCGAGGAAGATGCCCGAGAGGTGCTGGCCGCGAAGAAGAACCTCCGGATCGTCGTGGCCGACTTCCGCGGGGGCGGTGATGCCGCGCGGCGCGATGTCAGGTCGATACTCGGCGCCTGGCTGGTGCAGGAGCGCGACCAGGTCGTCGAGAGCGCCGGCCCGTGGTCGGCCGGGGTCGAGGCGGCCTCCGGCGCCGTGGTGCAGGTCGCCACGAAGCGCCAGCCGACGGACGACGAATGGGCGGCACTGCGGTTCGCGTGGCGGGTGTGCGCCCACGTCAAGTCCAACACGATCCTCTTCGCGCGCGCCGACCGTATCGCGGCGGTAGGGGCCGGACAGATGAGCCGTGTCGACGCGGTCAACGTGGCCAAGATGAAGGCGGGCGACCAACTGGCCGGCACCGTCGTGGCGTCGGACGCCTTCTTCCCCTTCCGGGACGGTCTGGATGCCATCGCCGCGGCAGGTGCGACCGCCATCGTCCAGCCGGGCGGCTCGAAGCGCGACGCAGAGGTCATCGCCGCCGCCGACGAGCACGGACTGGCGATGGTCTTCACCGGCCGCCGGCACTTCCGGCACTGACGATCCGCCGGGGCTGTTCGCCTGTCGGCAGGAGTCAGAACCGCAGGCGGACCCCGAACGACGGAATGATCGGAAACCCTGCCGTGGGGTTTTCCACGATCCGCGGTACCCGCCCCTCGGGGTCGTGGGCCAGGCTGGTCTCCAGCTCCACCGGGTTGTCGCGATTCAGCTTCAGCAGGTTGATCACCTCGATGTACCAGGACCAGCGGCCGGAAGGACCGCCGGGTTGGTTGGCGATGCGCAGGTCGACGCGGGCGTAATTGGGGAGGCGTCCGCGCTGCAGGGCATCGAGGCCGCCGAGGTCGACGGTGTAGACCAGCGCCCCGGCCGCGTCGCGCGCGGGGACGAGCCGGCCGCGCCCGTCCTCGTCGGCCGCGACGCGAACCCCGACGGCCGGGGTGTAGGGGAAGCCGGTGGCGACCTGCGCGGTTGCCGCGACGCTCCAGCTCCGGCCCAGTCGGTAGCGGCCGACGGCGTTGAACGCGTGGCGGCGGTCGTACTCGAAGGGGTAGCGCAGGCCGTAGGTGTCCCGTTCGGCCCGGCCCCAGGCGTAGGAGAGCCAGCCCGCCAGGCGGGCCCCCGGATCGCTCCGGACGAGGTAGGCGTCGACGCCGTACGCGGTGCCGCCGCCTCCGTTGACCGGGGCGCTGGTGATCCGCGCCGCCGTCGGAGCCGGCCGCGCCCGTCCTCGTCGGACGCCGGCCTCCAGATTCGCGGGAAAGTCGTAGCGTGCCACCCGGGCACGCCGTTCCGCCTCCGCTTCGAGACCGCCCACGATGAGGTCGGCGAAGGTCTTGTAGTAGCCCTCCAGGCGGAACAGCGTGTCGGTGCCGAGGTCCTTCTCGAAGCCGGTGACCAGGTGCGTAGCGCGCTCGTGACGCAGGTTGGCGACGACGGCCGGCGAGAGGTCGAAGAAGTAGTCCGACTGGATGAGCTTCTCGTAGCCCGGGCTCTGCGTGTAGAGCCCGCCGGCGACGCGCAGGCGGCTCTCCCACCCGAGCGCCAGCGTGGCGGCGAAGCGCGGCGACAGGACGGCTTGGCCATTCACGGTACTCCAGTCGAGCCGTAGTCCCGGCTCCATGGACAGTCGCGGGTTGACGCTGTAGCGGTCCTGGATCCAGGCCCCGCCGCGCGTGCCGCCGAGCGACGAGTCGAGGGTGTCGGGAAGTCCCGTCCCGCCGCGGATGCTGGACGGGTTCGCGACGGTCTCGTTGCGGTCGCCGGTGATGGAGAGGCCGGCGCCCGAGGCGAGCCGATGCAGCTCGACCCCGGTGTCGATCGTGTGCCGGGCCGCCAGAGGAAACACCAGCTCCTGGCGCACCGACAGATCGCGCACGGACAGATCCCGATCGAAGACGACGTTGGTCAGACCCACCGCCACCTGCTCGTCCGCCGCGTTCGACCGCCGCGCCGACGATTCGAACGTGGCGTCGACACCGAGCAGGTCGGTGTTGCGGTACCACGAGACGATGGTGCGCGACGTCGCGGCGCCGCCGAGCAGCGCGTCGAACCGCAGCGAAGCGAGGTCGTTGCCCGCTTCGGAGAAGAGGCGCCCGGTATCGCGCGACGATTCGTCGTCCTCGTCGTCGAACCGGAAGTCGGCGTTCTCGCGGCTCGTGAGGCCGAACAGGGACAGCCGGTGCCCCGGGCCGAAATCCCAGCCGGCCTGGACCTGCACGTCGGCGAACGCCGGCAGGCTCTGGTCGGTGACGAGGCCGGCGACCAGGTCGTAGTACGTCCGCCGCCCGCTCAGCAGCCACGATCCGCCGCCTGGCGCGGCGCCCTCGAGCACCACGTTGGCGTCGGTGACGCTCGCCGAGGTCGATCCGCTGAAGTCGCGCTCTCCGGGGCGGTTGTCCACGATCAGCAGCGACGACAGGCGGTCGCCGTACCGCGCTCCGAAACCGCCCGCGGTCAGCTCGAAGCGCTCCACGGTTTCCGGATTGAACGCGCCGACCAGTCCGAAGAGCCGGTAGGGATTGTGAATCTCCACCCCGTCCATCACCGTGAGGTTCTGGTCGGGAGTGCCGCCGCGGACCGCGAGCCGGCTGCCGAAGTCGCCGGTGGAAGCCACGCCCGGCAGCGTGTCGAGCGTACGGAAGATGTTGTCGAGACTGCCCGCGACCTCGAACACCTCCTCGGCCGCGATGGGCGTGGCCGAGGGGCGCTCGGGCACGTAGGCCGGCGCGGATACCACCTCCACAGTCTCGGAGAAGGTGTTCCGGAACAGCAGGATCTCCAGTCCCGCGCCGGTTCCCGCAACGGTGGCGTCCAGCGCGACGGTGGTTTCCAGGTAGCCGTCGGCCGCGATCCGCAGCTCGGTGTCTTTCGCCGCGAGGGTCACCGAGAACCGCCCCGCCGCGTCCGTAGCGACGGTCTCCCCGCCACTGGCGACGGTCGCGGCGGCGAGCGGCGCGCCGCTGGCGCCGTCGACCACCACGCCGCTGAGCACCCTCGGCGCTCCGGGTTCCCCGCGCGAGGAGGCCGTTGTCCGCGCGGAGGCTGCGTCACTCGGGAGCAGCGCCAGCGCCAGGAGCCCCGCGAGCACGGGGTGGAGACGGTGTGGACCGCGGCTGACAGGGCAGCCATCGAGGTTCGGAGAAGTGCTCATGATGTACAGGACGCGCCAACGGCCGGATCGGCCGCCCGCGGTCAGGTGGTTCGCGGCGCGGGACCGGCCGTGGACGCTGCCGGAAGGCTGACGAGGACGAGGAACAGCATCAGGAACTCCGAATCGCCGAAGTTGTACTCGAACATCCCGGCCGCAAGCATGGCCGCCAGACTTGCCAGACCGGCGATGGCGAGCGTGCGCGACCGCCGATCCCGGAGGCGTCGGTTCAGATCGAGCGTCGCGGCCACGAGAAACCAGCCCCACAGCGCGAGGGCCGGCAGTCCGCGCTCGGCCGCTATCTGCAGCGGGACGTTGTGCAGGTGTGGGTTGGTGACGTTCACGGCATCAGCGGGGCGGTACTCGTCGTAGGCCGCCTCCACCAGCCCGGGACCGACGCCGGTCAGGGGATGGTCGCGCACCATGCCGGTGCCGACCGTGACCATCGCCAGTCGATCCCGATTGGTCGGATCGCTGAGGTCGAAAATGCTGTAGACGCGCCCGACGACCTGCGCCGGAGCCAGCGCCATGAAGACCGCAACAGCCACCGGGGCGAGTGCGAGCAGGCGGCGGTCCCGCAGGATCAGCACGACGCCGGCTCCGACGGCGGCGCCTATCCAAGCGCTGCGTGTCAACGTGACGACGAGTGCAACGGCGAGTGCGGGAAGCGCGGCGAACGCCCACCCGCGGTCGCGTGCGTCGAAGAGCAGGCGGGAGAGGGCCGCGCCGGTCAGCAGCATCAGCACGCCCGCGTAGGTCATGTAGTGGCCCATCGAGCCTGACGGTCGCTGGCCGAGATGGTCATGGCCGAAGAACAGATACTGTGCGACGCCGATGAGCGCGGCCGCCGTGCCCGAGGCGAGGACCACGGTGACGACCGTTCTGGCGCGCTCGCCGTTTGCGAGTGCGTGGACCAGCGGTACGACCAGGAAGAGGAGCACCTCCCGGGACTCGACGAGGCTGGGGCCGGGCGCCAGCGAGAAGGGTACGCTTGCCAGGAGCGTCCACGCGGAATAGGCGACTAGCGGGGGAAAGAACGCCGCCGCGGGTGGAGTGCGGGCGTACGGCGCCCCGGCCGCCAGCCAGAGGACGACCAGCACCGTCAGGAAGATCTGCGAGACCGCGATCGAGAGCGGCAGGGCGAAGACGAAGAGCAGCAGGACAGGCCAGCCGGCGGTGTCCCACATCGCCGTCGCGGCGGCCGGCAGCCTGCTGCGCATGGGCATCTTGCGGCGCGCCCGGTGATCCGGTTCAAGGCTCCACCGTGGCTTCGTCGACGAGCATCACCGGGATGTCGTCCTTGATCGGAAAGACGCGGCGGCAGGCGCCGCACCGTAGCCCGGTTCCCTCGTTGACGAGCGTGACCGGTGTCTTGCAGACGGGGCAGGCGAGAATGTCGAGCAGTTCCGAATCTATCGGCATGGTCCGGTTCCTCACTATAGCAGAACGCCCGCGCCGCCTCGTGCCGGCGCCCGGAGGGGAATCTTCGTCTTGTCGCGGCGGCCGACCTGTGGAAGAATCGCGACTTATGTGTAACGTGGCCCGCGTTGTCCCATTGGCTGTTGCGTTGCCGGTGCTCGTCACGATGATCGCCGGGCCTGCCGCCGCGCAGGCGCCCGCGGAATCGGACTCGTCGACGCGTGCCGAGGCGTACGCCCGCTTCATGATCGGCCGGCACCTGGAAGGGACGGACGACCTGGACGGCGCTACCCGGGCGTTCCGGGATGCCGCCCGTCTCGATCCGACGGCCGGGGAGCCGCTGGCGGAGCTTGCCGCCACGTACGCGCGGGCCGGGCGTGCCGAAGACGCCGTCGCGGCCGCGGAGGAAGCGCTGGCGCGCGAGCCGGACAACCGTTCGGCGCACCGTGTGCTCGGGCTGGCCTACGCGGCGGCGGCCAGCTTGCGCGAGGGCACGCGAGAGGACGTCGAACAGGCGGTCACGCACCTGGAGCAGGCCCGCGGCTCCGTCGTTCCGGACCTGCAGGTGGAGTTGACGCTGGGCCGCTTTTATCTCAGGACCGCGGCCACCGACGAGGCGATTGCCCTGCTGGAGGATCTATCCAAGGACCAGCTCGCGTACGCCCCGGCGAGCGTGCTGCTGGCCGAGGCCTACCAGCAGGCGGGCCGGCACGAGGAAGCGCTGAGCACGCTGGAAGAGACGGTGGCGAGCACCCGGCCCTCATACCGGATGCTGGCGCGCCTGGGGGAGCTGTACGAGCAGAGCCGGCGCTGGCGCGACGCCGCCGAGGCCTACCGGGGCGCGGTGGCGCTGAATCCGCGCGCCGCCGGGGTCCGGCGTCGTCTGGCCGCGGTATGGCTCGAGGCCGGTGAGGCGACCCTCGCGCGCGACGTGCTCGGCGGGCTGCTCGAGATGCGCCCCCGCGACGTCGCCGGCCACCAGATGCTGGCGGAAACGGAAATCGCGCTCAACGACTTCGACGCGGCCGAGTCGGCGGCCCGCCGACTGATCGAGATCGAGCCGGACGGGTTGCGGGGACCGTACGTGCTGGCCCAGGTGTTCGAACGCAGGCACGAGTTCCAGCGCGTGGTCGGGACGCTCGCTCCCGTGCTCGAGCAGGCCCGCGGCATGCGTCCGAATCGGATGCTGGCCGAGATGCTGGATCAACTGGGCCGCGCCCATCAGTGGCTCGAGGACGCCGCCGGCGCGGCGCGCGTGTACGAGGATGCCGTCTCGCTCATGCCGACCAGTCCCGGGTTCCAGGCCCGGCTGGCGCAGGCCTATGTCGATTCCGAGCGGCACGAGGACGCGGCGCGTCTCCTTGCGCGGGCCCGCAGCGCCAGCCCCGCGAACCTGACGCTGGCCATCATCGAGGCGGATCTGCACGGGCGGCAGGGCAACGTCGAACGGGGCGAGGACCTGCTGCTGGAGATCCTCGCGGACAACCGCGACGTGCCGCGGGCGCACCTTGCGCTGGCCTCCTACTACAGCGAGATCGATCGGCTTCGCGAAGCCATCCTGGTGCTCGAGTCGGCGCAGCAGCAGTTTCCGGGGCAGACGTCGATCCTGTTCCTGCTGGGGGCGGTGCTGGAGCAGAGCGGCCGCTTCGCCGATGCCGAGCGGGCGTTCCGCCGCGTGATCGACCGGGATCCGGACCACGCGCAGGCGCTCAACTACCTCGGCTACATGCTTGCCGACCGCGGGGAGCGCCTGGACGAGTCGGTGGAGCTCATCGCCCGGGCGGTCGAGAAGGACCCGCACAACGGCTCCTACCTCGACAGTCTCGGCTGGGCGTACTTCAAGCTCGACCGCCTGGATCTGGCCGAGCCCCCCTTGCGTGCGGCCAGCGACCAGTTGCAGCGCAACTCCGTGGTGCAGGACCATCTCGGTGACCTGCTCCACCGTCTCGAGCGCTATGCCGAGGCCATCGAGGCGTGGCGCCGCGCGCTCGAAGGCGACGGAGAAGAGATCGACCGCGCGCTCATCGAGCGGAAGATAGGCGACGCGCAGCGCCGCCTCGACCGGTAGCTCTCGACTGCGAGCACTCCTTGCCGGCTCGTGCTCCCGCCGGACGCTTTCGGCCAGGGTCCCTGCGAACCATTGCGTTCGGTGTCGCATTGCTCGCGGTCTCCTGCACGCCGGCTCGTCCCGGCATCGAATTGCCGGGCGGTCCGGGTGCGCCGCTTTCCGACCATGCCGCATTCTGGCAACGCGTCTCCGCGCCGTGCCGCGGGATCCGGACCATGGAGTTCCTCCTGGTACTCGGTGGGCGGTCCGGCGACACGACGTTGCGCCGGACGCGCATGCGGGCCGCGGCGGCGCGGCCCGCGTCGCTCCGCATCGAGGCGCTCGCTCCGTTCGGCGCCCCGGTATTCGTCTTCGTTGCCCGGGACGACCATGCGACTCTGCTGCTGCCGAGAGATCGCCAGGTGGTGCACGACGCGAGCCCGGCGGAGGTCCTGCATGCCCTGGCCGGCTTGGCCCTCGACCCCGGAGACGTGCACGCCCTGCTGACCGGGTGTCTCGAGCCGGACCCGGTGGCTGTCTCCGCTCGCCGGCACGTCGACGGCACGGTAGCGGTGGAACTGCGGGGCGGCACGACGGCATACGTGCGCGAGCCGGGAGACCTGCAAGTGGTTGTCGCGGCTCGGCGGGGGGATCTGAGCGTCGAGTACTCCGACCACGTCCGCGGGCTGCCGCGCCGGCTGCGAATCCTGGTCGAGGGTGCGGAAGGCGGAACCGATCTGACCGCGGACCTGTCGCGGGTCAACATGAACACGGTGCTGCATCCGGCCGCGTTCCGGGTAGACGTCCCCGCGCTGTACACGCCCGTGACCCTGGCCGGACTGCGCGGCACATCGCCTCTCGAAGATCGGACGGCTGCGGCGGCGGAGGCCGCTCGGGGACCGTGAGGGGCCGGGTCTCACCCTGGCGCGTGCGGGTGTGCGCGCCGGCCAAGATCAATCTCGACCTGCGGGTGCTGCGGCGGCGTCCGGACGGGTTCCACGAGATAATCACGATCCTGCAATCGATAGCGCTGCATGACACGCTGTCGATCGCCGCCCGGCGCGGACCGTTGACGGTACGGTGCGCGGCGTCCGCGGTGCCCGCCGATCGGGGCAATCTCGTCTGGACCGCTGCCGCCGCACTCTGGCGCGCCCTCGGGCGCAGCGGGGATCCGGCCGGGGCCGGCGTGGTCATCCGCAAGCGGATACCCGCCGCGGCGGGACTGGGAGGAGCCAGCAGCGATGCGGCGTCCGCGCTGCGGGCGTTGCGGCTTCGCTGGGAGCCTTCGGCGAGCTCGCGGTTGTTGGAGGACGTCGCCGCCGAGGTCGGATCCGACGTCCCGTTCTTCCTGCGCGGCGGCACGGCGCGGGCGACGGGACGTGGCGAGCGGCTGCGGCGGTTGCCGGCGCTGCGGGGCTGCTGGGTGGTCCTGGCGGTTCCCGACTTCGGCGTGTCGACGGCGGATGCGTATCGCTGGTGGGATCGGGACGGACAGGACGGTGTTCCCGGCGCGGCGGTCTCCCTTCCGAGGGGCTGGCGCCGCGATCCGGGCCGTTTGCGAAACGACCTGGAAGCGCCGGTGGTGCGCCGGCACCCGGAGATCCGGAGCCTGGCGGAACGCCTGCGGGCCGCCGGGGCATTGCACGCCGCCCTGACCGGGAGCGGGTCGGTCGTCTTCGGGCTCTTCGATTCGCGAGCGCGGGCGGCCGAGGCGCGCCGTCGGCTTTGCGCGGCGGGCGGGCGGGCGCTTCTGACGCGGACCATCGACGCGCGTGCCGGCGCGCGTCTTGCGGCTGTCGCGCGCATCGACTAAACTGCCCGTTCGCGCACCGCGTGCGGGGCGTCCGCGTACGCCTGACCGCGCGCGGCCGCATGCGGCGAGCGCCGCCGGCTGCTACCGATGGGGCGTGGCCAAGCGGTAAGGCGCGGGACTTTGGATCCCGTATTCGAAGGTTCGAATCCTTCCGCCCCAGCCACTCGAAGGCGACGAGGAACGTGCCGACTCACAACGGAGACCTCAAGCTGTTCGCGGGGAGTGCCCATCCGGCGCTGGCCGAGGACATTGCCGCCGTGCTCGGGGTGCCGATGGGCCGGGCGGCGCTGCGGCGCTTCTCCGACACCGAGGTCTCTTTCCAGATCGACGAGAACATACGCGGAACCGACGTGTTCATCGTGCAGCCGACCTGCACGCCGGTCGACGAGCATCTCGTCGAGCTGTGCGTGATGATCGACGCCTTCCGTCGGTCGTCGGCAGCTCGCATCACGGCGGTCATGCCGTACTACGGGTATGCGCGGCAGGACAGAAAGGACAAGCCGCGGGTCCCGATCTCCGCGAAGCTGGTCGCCAACCTGGTGAGCGCGGCGGGCGCCAACCGCGTGCTGACGATGGATCTGCACAAGGCGCAGATCCAGGGGTTCTTCGACATTCCGGTCGACCACCTCTTCGCCACCCCGGTTTTCATCGATTACCTCTCCCGTGGCGGCTACCGGGGAAACGTCACGATCGTCTCCCCCGACGCGGGCGGCGTGGAGCGAGCCAGGGCGTACGCCAAGCGCCTGGACGCGGAGCTGGCCATCATCGACAAGCGCCGGTCGGAGGATGGACACGCCGAGGTGATGCACGTCGTCGGCGAGGTGAGCGATCGTGTCTGCGTGATCCTCGACGACATCGTCGATACGGCGGGAACGTTGCAGCAGGCGTCGCGGGCGCTGCAGGAGAGTGGTGCGGCGGGCGTAATGGCTTGCGCGGTGCATGGCGTGCTGTCCGGGCCGGCTCTGCAGCGGGTCGAGGACTCGCCGCTCGAGAAGCTGATCGTGACCAACACCATTCCACTGCGCAAGGAGTTCGAGCAGTCCCCCAAGGTGAGCGTGCTGTCGGTTGCCGGGCTGCTCGGCCGGGCCATTCAGAGCATCCACCAGGAGACTTCGGTGTCGTCGTTGTTCGTTTGAGGACAGGCGTACGGATCGCAGGAGAAGGAAGACAGACGAGATGCAAGCCACTTTGGCCGCCGCGACCCGGAACACGCGCGGCAAGAACGAAGCACGGCGGTTGCGGCGCGCCGGACGGCTGCCGGCAATCGTGTACGGCGGCACGCCGGTAGAGAGCCGGTCCGTCGAGGTGGATCCCAAGGCGCTGTGGCGCATTCTGCATTCCGAATCGGGCGTGAACACCCTGGTCGATCTGCAGGTCGACGGCGATGCCCTCGGACAGGTGTTGATCAAGGACATTCAGCACGATCCGATCACGGACGAACTGTTGCACGTCGACTTCTACCGCCTCGCCATGGACAAGGCGATCACGGTCACCGTGCCGGTGACGCTCAGCGGGGAGGCGGCCGGCGTCAAGCAGCAGGGCGGGTTGCTCGACTTCGTGACGCGCGAGATCCAGGTCGAGTGCATGCCCGCCGACATTCCGGAGCACGTCGACATCGACGTTCACGAGCTGATGATCGGAGACGGCGTACGCGTTCGCGACGTGGCCGAGGGCAGGAGCTGGACGGCGGTCAGCGACCTGGACACGCTGCTCGTCCACGTGACCACCGCGAAGACCGGTTCCGACGATATGGAGGAAGCGGAGGGCGAAGAGGAGGCGGAGGGTGCGGGAGACGACGCCGGCGAGTCGGACGACTCCTAGGTGTCCTGACAGTCCGCGGCGAGTGGAGGCCGCTTGCGACTCATCGTCGGCCTCGGCAATCCGGGTTCGCGGTACCGCGGGACGCGTCACAACATCGGGTTCGAAGTGGTCGACGTCGTGGCGAGGCGGTTCGAGCTGCAATTCGAGAGCGCGCCGGCCGATGCGCTGCTGGCCCGGCAGCGTGGACCCGGGGCGCGGGTGATGCTCGCCAAGCCCCTCACCTATATGAACCGGAGCGGTGGAGCGGTTCAGGCGTTGCGCCACTATTTCCGCATCGAGCCGGAGGCGCTGCTCGTCGTGGCGGACGACGTGAACCTGCCGCTGGGCCGGCTTCGCGGCCGGAAGCGCGGGTCGGACGGTGGACACAACGGTTTCGCGTCGATCATCGCCTCGCTCGGGACCGGGGAGTTCGCCCGGCTGCGGGTCGGGGTGGGACGGGGCGATACGCGACGTTCGCTGACCGCCCACGTGCTGGCCGGGTTCGACGAGGAAGAACGGGAGGAGATGGAGGCGGCCGTGGAACGCGCCGCCGATGCCGTCGAGACATTCGTCGAGGACGGCATCGACAGGATGATGAACCGGTTCAATTGAGGCCGAGACGCTCCTTGTCGCCGCATGCCGGCGGCCCGTGAAGGGCCGCCGTGGTCGCGGCGGCCGCCGAGTCCGAAAGGAGACCGATGAGCGAAGCACGACAGTACGAGTTGGTATACGTGGTCAGTCCGGAGGTCACCGACGAGGGGGTCACCGAACTGCATGAGCGGATTGCCGAAATCGTCGGCCAGTTGGGCGGCAAGATCGACAAGACCGACAACTGGGGCCGCCGCCGGCTGGCCTACGAGATCAACCGCCACCGCGAGGGTAGCTACGTAATCGAGCTGATCACCGGGCCGGGTACGCTGGTTACGGAGCTCGAGCGGCGCCTGCGGGTGATGGAGCAGCTCCTCCGGTACCTCGTCGTACGGGTGGACGAGGATCTGCGAAAGGCGCAGCGAGCCCGCGACCAGCGACAGAGTCGGCAGCAGCGGCGCTTGGCGAGGAAGGCGCCGACCACCCTCGACGTCCCGGCTACGCCGGAGTCCGCGCCGGCGGCTACGCCGGAGTCCGCGCCGGCGGCTACGCCGGAGTCCGCTACCTCCGCCACGCCGGAGACCGCTCCGGCGGACGTTCCCGCCGCCGCGCCCGCTGCGGCAGCACCGGCGGCAGCGGCCGTGGTTGTCGCGTCCGAACCGGCGGAGCCGGCGCCGGTTGCCGAGGCCGGGCCGGAAACGCCGGCGTCCGTTCCGGCGGCCGCGCCGGATTCTGCCGCGCCGGAGGTGGAAGCGACCGCGTCCGGGGCGGCTGCGTCCGAGCCGGCTGCGTCCGAGCCGTCTGGTCCGACGGCTGTCCCGGCGACGGCTGCGGCTGCCTCGGAGTCGGGGTCCGCTTCGACGACCGGCAAGGAAGAGGCGGCAGAGACCGCGGAGGTGAAGAATGAGTGACGAGAGAGACGACCGACGCGGTGGACGAGGCGGGGGCGGTCGGGGTGGCGGCGGTCGCCGCGGTGGTGGGCGCCGGCGCAAGGTCTGCCGCTATTGCGTGGACAAGGTGGATTACATCGACTACAAGGACGTGCGCCTGCTGATGATGGCAATCGCCGAGCGAGGCAAGATCCAGCCGCGGCGGATCTCCGGTACGTGCGCCAAGTGCCAGCGCAAGCTGACGACGGCCATCAAGCGCGCCCGCCAGCTCGCGCTGGTGCCGTACGTCCTCGATTAACCGGGCGGGAGTATAGCGATGGAAGTCATCCTGCGGGATCACATCGATAGCCTGGGCCGCCGCGGCGAGATCGTCAACGTCGCCAACGGCTATGCGCGCAACTATCTGCTGCCCCAGAAACTCGCCTTGCTCGTGACCCCGGCGAACCGGCGGCAGGTCGAACGCGAGCGGGTGATCGCGGATGCGCGCGAGGCGGACGAGCGCGCCCGGGCCCAGAGCTTCGCCGAGCGACTGCACGATGTCGAGTGCGTCATCGCGAGACGGGTGGGCGAGACGGGGACGCTCTACGGATCGGTCACGTCGGCCGACATCGCCGACCACCTCGCGACGCAAGACCTCGATGTCGACAAGCGCCGGATCCAGCTCGGCGAGCCGCTCAAGGAATTGGGCGAGTTCCCCGTGACGGTCAAGCTGCACCGGGACGTCAGCACGGAGCTGACGGTGAAGGTGGTGAAGGAAGAGACCGGCGAAGAGTCGGCTCACGCCGAGGCCGAGGCGTCATAGCAGGTCCGCGGCGCGGCCGGCGGCACGGCGATTGGGGTGGATGAGACATGGCGCAGCCGGCCATCTCCCCGGGCGAAAGGGCGTTGCCCCATAACCTGGAGGCGGAGCGCTCCATCCTGGGCGCGATTCTGATCCGCAACGACGCGTTCAACGTGGCGGCGGAGCTGATCGACGCCGACGACTTCTTCCGTGACGCCCACCGTCGCGTCTTCGACAAGATGGTCGACCTCAACGAGCGGGGTCAGGCTATCGATCTCGTCACGCTGCGCGACGAGCTGAGCCGCTCGGGCGATCTGGAGCCGGTTGGCGGCCCGGCCTACATTTCGTCTCTCGCGGACGGGGTTCCGCGCTCGACCAACGTCGAGCACTACGCGCGGATCGTCAAGGAGCGCTCCACCCTCCGCAACCTGATCGCGGCGGCCAACCGGATCGAGGCCGAAGCCTACGCGGCGCGCGAGGAAGCGTCGGTCGTCCTCGATCGCGCCGAGCAGGAGATCTTCGCGATCGCGGAGGGCCGTATCCACAGCGGGTTCGTGCCCCTCAGCGAGCTGGTAGAGGCTGGCTTCAGCACTATCGAGCACCTGCAGACCGTCCAGAGCGCCGTCACCGGCGTCCCGACCGGTTTTATCGACATCGACGAGATGACCGCGGGACTGCAGCCGGCCGATCTCGTCATCGTCGCCGCCCGTCCCTCGATGGGCAAGACGGCGTTCGCCCTGAACGTCGGTGCGCATGTCGGTACCGCCGGCGAGCGGACGGTCGGCGTGTTCAGCCTGGAGATGTCGAAAGAGCAGCTCTTCATGCGGATGCTGACGAGCGCGGCGCAAATCGACTCGCACCGTTACCGGACCGGCCTGCTCACCGAGTCGGACTACGGCCGCCTTTCGGAGGCGATGAGCGTTCTGTCCGACGCGCGCGTGTACATCGACGACACCCCGTCTATCGGGGTGCTCGAGATGCGGGCCAAGTCGCGGCGGCTGAAGGCGGAGCACGGGCTCGACCTGCTCATCATCGACTACCTGCAGTTGATGCAGGGGCGCGGCCGGTTCGAGAACCGCAACCAGGAGATCGCCTCGATCTCGCGTTCGCTGAAGGCGCTGGCCAAGGAGCTGGACGTGCCGGTGGTGGCACTGTCGCAGCTCAGCCGCGCGCCCGAATCGCGCGGCGACAAGCGTCCGCAGTTGTCCGATCTGCGCGAGTCCGGCGCGCTCGAGCAGGATGCCGACGTGGTCATGTTCCTCTTCCGCGAGGACATGTACGATGAGCAGCCGGAGAACGAGAACGTAGCCGAGATCATCATCGGCAAGCAGCGCAACGGGCCGACGGGGACGGTAAAGCTGGCCTTCCTGAAGCAGCAGACCCGATTCGAGAACCTGAGCCCCGACTACCGGTAGCGCGGCCTTCCCGAGACTCCGTGGTTCGCCCAACGCATGCCGTCGTCGACCTGGAAGGCCTGACCGCAAACTACCGGGCGATCCGCTCGCTGCTCGATGCCGGAGCGGGCGCAGGGGCGCCTCGGATCATCGCGGTCATCAAGGCGAACGCATACGGTCACGGCGCGGTGCGCGTGGCGCGGGCGCTCGAGGGCGAGTCGGAGGCGCGCGGCGTGTCCCCGCCCATGCTCGCCTGCGCCGACATCGAGGAGGGGGTCGAGTTGCGCGCGGCAGGGGTCCGGGCGCCGGTTCTGGTGTTCGGGGCATTGAGCGTGAGCGACCTCGACGGCGTGTTCGCGCACGATCTGACCCCCACCGTCTCGTCCCCTTCCGCGGCGCAGGCGCTCGAAGGGGCGGCGCAGGCGCGCAACACGCGCCTGCGGGTCCATCTGAAGATCGACACGGGCATGAACCGGTTCGGGTTCCGCCACGACAACCTGGAAGCGACGCTGCCCAGGGTGCTGCGGTCGTCGCACCTGGAGGTCGAGGCGGTCTATACGCACTTCGCGACGGCGGAGGACGGCGAGCATCCGCTGTTCGAGCGCCAGCGGAAGCGCTTCGAGGCCTTGCGGGCGGCAGCGGCGCAACTCGGACTCCGGCGCGTGTGGTGGCACGCGGCGAACAGCGCGGCGCTGCTGCGGGACCGGCGGACCTGGTACGACGCGGTGCGTCCCGGGCTGTTGCTGTACGGTATCGCGCCGCCGCCGCTCGACCCCGCCCTGTCCCTGCGGCCGGTGATGTCGCTGCGCAGCCGCGTGGTGGCGGTCAAGGGCATGCGGACCGGCGAGACCGCGGGCTACGGAGGGCACTTCGTCGCAAGTCGGGCGCTGCGTGTCGCCCTGGTACCGGCCGGCTATGCCGACGGTCTCGACCTCCGGCTCGCGGGACGCGGAGTCGTGCTGGTCGGTGGGGTGCGGGCGCCCATCGCCGCGGTGTCGATGGACTCGATGGTCGTCGACGTCACCGCGATCGAGGCGAGCCCGGGCGACGAGGTGGTCCTGCTCGGTTCGCAGGGGAGAGATCTCCTCGGCGCCCGCGACGTGGCCGGCGCCATCGGGACCGTGCCGCACGAGATTCTCTGCCGCATCGGGGCTCGGATCGAGCGGACCTATAATTCCTGATTCACCCTCCTTCACCATGCCCAGGGCAAAGGTCGAACCGCGGACGGTGTTCGTCTGCCAGGAGTGCGGCGCCCAGTCGCGAAAGTGGACCGGGCAGTGTCCCGACTGCAACGCCTGGAACTCGATGGTCGAGGAGCGCGAGGTCGCGGCGCCGGCGGACGGGGATGCCCGCTACGGCAGAGCGGCGGCCCGGGCCGAGGTGCGGCGCTACAGCGAGATCGACGTTGCGGCCGCCACGCGCATGCCGAGCGGGTTCGGCGAGTTCGACCGCGTGCTCGGGGGCGGCATCGTGCCGGGATCGATGGTGCTGGTGGGTGGCGAGCCGGGCATCGGCAAGTCGACCTTGCTGCTGCAGGTGGCGGCCCGGGTGGCGGCTTCGGCCGGTCCCGTCCTGTATGCGTCGGGCGAGGAGTCGGAACAGCAGGTCAAGGAGCGCGGCAAGCGCCTCGATATCGGCGACGCCGAGCTGTTCCTGCTCGCCGAGACCTGCCTCGAGCGGTTGCTCGAGGCGGTCGAGCGGGTGCGGCCCGCCCTGCTCGTGGTCGATTCCATTCAGACGATCTATTCGCTGAACCTGGCCTCGGCGCCGGGCAGCGTGGGGCAGGTGCGCGAAGCTGCGACTCATCTGTTGTTCGGCGCCAAGCGCGGTAACCTGCCGACCATTCTCGTCGGCCACGTCACGAAGGACGGGAGTCTGGCCGGACCGAAGGTGCTGGAGCACGTGGTCGATACCGTGCTCTATTTCGAGGGGGAGCGGCACCATTCGCACCGCGTCGTGCGCGCGGTGAAGAACCGTTTCGGGGCGGTCAGCGAGCTCGGCGTGTTCGAGATGACCGGCGCGGGGCTGCTGCCGGTGTCGAACCCGTCGCGGCTGTTCCTGTCCGATCGCGCGGCCGGCGCTCCCGGGTCGGTGGTGCTCTGCTCGCTGGAGGGCACGCGTCCGATCCTGGTGGAAGTACAGGCGCTGGTCGGTACCGGCGCGTACGGGAACGCACGGCGTATGGCGAGCGGCATAGACCACAATCGACTGTCGCTGCTTCTGGCGGTATTGGAGAAGCGGGCCGGGTTGGGGCTGGCCGGGGAGGATGTCTTCGTGAACGTGGCCGGCGGTCTGGAAATCGAGGAGCCGGCCGCCGATCTCGGGGTGGTGGCGGCGGTGGCCTCGAGCTTGCGGGGGCGGGCAGTGCAACCGGGCACGGCGGTCTTCGGCGAGGTGGGACTCGGCGGCGAGGTGCGCGGGACTCCACAGGCCGGCCTGCGCGTCAGGGAGGCTGCCCAGCTCGGGTTCACGCGCTGCGTGCTGCCCGCGGTGAACCGCGGCCGGGATACCGCGTCGGCCGGTTGCGAGACGATTGGCGTGGAGACGATCGAAGACGCGCTCGACGTGCTGCTGGGGACGTCGTAGAACGGGCCGGATGATGCCTTCCTTCCATTGGTGGAGAACCGTTTTCTGGCTGATACCGGCGATCTCCGTCTACACGATCGTGCTCGGGGCCCTGTCGCTGGCGTCGCTGGCGGTGGACCGCCGCGGACGCCTCGCCCACTGGTGCGCGCGAAGCTGGGCGCGTCTGATTCTCACGACCACCGGGGTGCGGACGTCGGTCCGCGGCGTCGAGCAGGTGGACTGCAGCGCCCCGTACGTGTTCGTCTCCAATCACCAGAGCATCTACGACATACCCGTGCTGTTCGTTTCCCTGCCGCTGCAGTTGCGGATCATCGCGAAGGCGTCGCTGGGCCGCTTTCCCGTGCTCGGCTGGCACTTGCGCTGGACCGGCCATCTGCTCGTGGATCGCGCCCGGGCCGGGGCGAGCACGCTGAAGCAGGTCGCGCGCATGATGCGGCGCGGACACTCGCTCATCGTGTTTCCGGAGGGTACGCGGAGCCATGACGGTCGGGTTGGGAGGTTCCGGCGCGGGTTGTTCCTGCTGGCGATCGAAGCGCGTCTGCCGGTGGTGCCCGTGGCGGTGTCGGGAACGCGCCACGTCATGCGCAAGGGGATGCTGACGACGCGACCCGGCGACGTGGCGCTGGTCGTGCATCCACCGCTGCGGACGGACGACCTCACCCGCTCCGATGCCTCGGCTCTTGCGGAACGCGTTCGCAGCATCGTCGCGGCGTCGGTTTCCGCCGCGGAACGGGAAGCGGCATGCGCGTAGCCGCGATCGTCGTGGCGGGCGGCTGCGGCGCGCGCATCGGCGGCGCCGTACCCAAGCAGTTTCGGCCGTTGGGAGACGGTACGCTTCTGGATCGCGCGCTGGCGCCGTTCGAGGCCAGCGGCCGGGTCGGCCGGATCGTCGTCGTGTTGCCGGCTGAGCTGGCCTCATCGCAGCCGGCGGGCCTGCGGGCCCTGGACACCCCGCTGCGCATCGTGACCGGCGGCGAGCGGCGGCAGGACTCGGTGGCCAACGGCCTCGACGCCGTCGACAGCGAGACGGATCTGGTCCTGGTCCACGACGCGGCGCGCCCGTTCTGCCCGCCGGCGCTCATCGACCGCACGCTCGATGCGGCGGCCGAGACGGGTGCCGCGGTTCCGGGGTTGTGCGCGACCGACACGGTCAAGCAGGCCGTATCCCGGAATGGGCGGCTCGTGGTTGGCGTCACGCTGCCGCGCGATCACATCTACCTGGCCCAGACTCCGCAGGCGTTCCGGATCGACGTGCTGCGCGATGCGGTCGCCCTGGGGCGGAGCGGTGTCGACGCGACCGACGAGGCGTGGCTTGCGGAGCGCTGCGGGCACGCGGTGAGGCTCGTGGAGGGCGATCCGGACAACTTCAAGGTAACGACGCCGGCGGATCTGCGGCGTGCCGGGGAAAGGGTCGCGCGTACGCCTGCGCAGGGCCACGCGTTTCCGCGGGTGGGGCTGGGCTACGACCTGCACCGCACGGCCGCCGGGAGGCCGCTGATCCTCGGCGGCGTGCAGGTGCCTCATGACCGGGGGCTGGACGGGCATTCCGACGCCGACGCGGTCTGCCACGCGGTTATCGATGCAATCCTGGGGGGCGCGGCGGCGGGAGACGTCGGCCAACACTTTTCCAACCGCGATCCCCGCTGGAAGGACGCGTCGAGCATCGACCTGCTGCGCCGGGCGGTGGCCATCGTGCACGAACGCGGTTTCGCGATCGGGAACGCCGACGTCGTGGTCATGGCCGAACGTCCGCGGATCGGCCCGTACGCCACCGCGATGCGGCAGAGGCTCGCGGAAACGCTCCAGGTGCCGGTGGCGGCGGTCAGCGTCAAGGCGAAGACCGGCGAAGGAGTGGACGCGGTAGGTCGCGGCGAGGCGATCGCGGTGCACGCGGTCGCGACGCTGGTGCCACGCTAGCCCGACAATCGTCGCCTGCGGCTCCGATTGCCGCCCAGCCGGGCCTGACCGGGAGTCTGCACCGTTCTACGGCGCAGACTCCTGGCAGTTCGTTCCGCCAGGAGCGTGCATGTTGATTTTCGGCGTCAAGCCGACCGTCGAGGCGCTGCGGGCCGGGCGGGTGACCGCACTGGCGGTCAGTGCCCGCCGCCAGGGTGGTCTGACGGAATTACTCGAGCTCGCGGTGCGCCGGCGGGTTCGCCTGCGGCGGGTCGAACGCGCGGAGCTGGATCGTCTGTCCGGCGGCGCCGTCCACCAGGGCGTGGTTGCGACGGTACGGCCACTCGCCGCGTGCGCCGTATCCGATCTGATCGGGGCGCGGACGCCGCCGCTGATCGTGGCTCTCGACGGCATCGAGGATCCCCGCAATCTCGGCGCCATCGCCCGCACGGTCGACGCCGCCGGCGCGTCGGGCCTGATCGTGCCCCGCCGCCGGGCCGCGGCCGTAACCGGCACCGCGGTAAAGGCGTCGGCGGGAGCGTTGGTGCACGTTCCCCTCGCCGCGGTCGTCAACCTGGCGCGGGCGCTCGAGGAGTTGAAGGCGGCCGGGGTCTGGACGATCGGGCTCGACGCGGAGGCCGACCGTTCGTTGTACGACCTCGACCTTCGGCTGCCGTCCGCGTTCGTCGTCGGCCGCGAGGGCCGCGGCCTCCACCGTCTGGTGGCCGAGCGATGCGACTGGCGGGTCGCGCTGCCGATGCGGGGGAAGGTGTCGAGCCTGAACGCATCGGTCGCGGTTGGCGTCGCGCTGTTCGAGGCCGTGCGGCAGCGGTCGGATTCCGTGTGAGGACCGGGCTTGTGGACCGCGGCGTGCTCTGGTATAATCTCCAATTCGTCCGGCTGGCGTAGCTCAGTCCGGTAGAGCAGCTGATTTGTAATCAGCGGGTCGGGGGTTCGAATCCCTTCGCCAGCTCCACAGGCAGTGAACACGCGATCCCATTCAACCCGGTTGACGTGCAGTTCGGGCACGGGAGCGCCCGGTGAGGGGTTCCGGACGAGGAGCGAGTTCGGCGAGGTTGCGGAGCGGTCAAACGCAACAGACTGTAAATCTGTCGCCCAAGCGGCTTCGGAGGTTCGAATCCTCCCCTCGCCACCACACGTTGAGCGGCAGAGCGGCAGGCGTAGTCGGGCGGCGGCGCGGGCGACGGATGCGCGGGAGTAACTCAGTGGTAGAGTCACAGCCTTCCAAGCTGTTGGTCGCGGGTTCGATCCCCGTCTCCCGCTCCAGCCCGCGGCGGTGCTCGCGCGTCGTTGCGGCGGCGGCCGGATTTCGGCGCGAGCGCTCGGAGGCGTCGGGCGAGGGGCCGGACCGGGTTCGTGATCGGGCCGATGTAGCTCAGTGGTAGAGCGCGTCCTTGGTAAGGACGAGGTCACCGGTTCAAGCCCGGTCATCGGCTCCACCCTGGTGACGGAGGACAGCGAGCACTCGCATCTCGAACAGGAACTGTCATGGCGAAAGAGAAGTTCGACAGGTCGAAGCCCCACGTGAACATCGGTACGATCGGTCACATCGATCACGGGAAGACGACACTGACGGCGGCGATCACGCAGGTGATGGCGAAGCACGACCCGACGAACACGGTGCGTTCGTTCGACTCGATCGACAACGCGCCGGAGGAGCGGGAGCGGGGGATCACGATTGCGACGGCGCACGTGGAGTACACGACGGCGAACCGCCACTACGCGCACGTGGACTGCCCTGGTCACGCTGACTACATCAAGAACATGATCACGGGCGCGGCGCAGATGGACGGGGCGATTCTGGTGGTTGCGGCGACCGACGGCCCGATGCCGCAGACTCGGGAGCACATTCTTCTGGCGCGTCAGGTTGGGGTTCCGTCTCTGGTTGTGTTCCTGAACAAGTGCGACGCGGTGGACGACCCGGAGTTGCTGGAGCTGGTGGAGCTGGAGGTCCGGGAGCTGTTGAGCTCGTACGAGTTCCCGGGGGACGACATTCCTGTGGTTCAGGGTTCTGCGCTGAAGGCTCTGGAGGGCGATACGGAGGGCGAGGCGTCGGTGGACCAGTTGATGGAGGCGGTCGATTCGTATGTTCCGCTTCCTGCGCGGGACATCGACAAGCCGTTCCTGATGCCGATCGAGGACGTGTTCTCGATCTCGGGCCGTGGGACGGTGGTGACGGGGCGCGTGGATCGCGGGAAGGTCGTGGTTGGGGAAGAGGTTGAGATTGTGGGCTTTGCGGAGACGCAGAAGAAGGTGGTGACCGGGGTGGAGATGTTCCGGAAGCTGCTGGACGAGGGCGTTGCGGGGGACAACATCGGGGTGTTGCTGCGGGGTACGGAGAAGGACGACGTGGAGCGGGGGCAGGTGCTTGCGAAGCCGAAGACGATCACGCCGCACACGAAGTTCCAGGGTGAGGTGTATGTGCTGACGAAGGACGAGGGTGGCCGTCACACGCCGTTTTTCAACGGATATCGGCCGCAGTTCTACCTTCGGACGACGGACGTGACGGGGGTTGCGAACCTGCCGGAGGGCGTCGAGATGGTGATGCCGGGTGACAACGTGACGATCAGCGTGGAGCTGATCACGCCTGTGGCGCTGGAGAAGGGTCTGCGGTTCGCGATCCGGGAGGGCGGCCGCACGGTGGGCTCGGGCACCATCACCGACATCGTCGAGTGACCGCTCCCGGGTCGGGCAGCGGGCTCGGAGAGGCACGAAATGCGCGATATCGTCATTCTGGCGTGCACGGAATGCAAGCGGCGGACGTACACGACGACCAAGAACAAGCGGAAGACGCCGGATCGGCTGCAGCTCAAGAAGTACTGCCGCTGGTGCCGGGCGCACAAGCCGCACCGGGAGACGAAGTAGCGCGTGCACCAGTACAGGCCAGTAGCTCAATTGGTAGAGCACCGGTCTCCAAAACCGGGGGCTGGGGGTTCGAGCCCCTCCTGGCCTGCCACATTCCGCCGCGGCGCCCGCGTTGCACCGAGACCGGTGAGGCGCCCGGATCGCGCGGCGTGACCGTCGCAAGGGACAGGACATCGTGACATCGACCAAGCTGGAGAGCGTACGCGAAACGTCCGCGGGGGGCGTGTTCGGCTGGTGGGGAAGGTCGCGCACGTTCCTGGCACAGGTGCGCAACGAGCTCTCGCGGGTGACGTGGCCGACCCGAAGGGAGGTGCAGGCGACGACGTTCGTCGTGATCCTGACGTCGATTCTGTTCGGTCTCTACCTGTGGGGCATCGACCTGGTGCTCGACAGGCTCGCGCGGGCCCTGTTCCAGGCGTTTGGTGTGTGATGACCGACGTCGTTACGAAGCAGTGGTACATCGTCCACACGTACTCGGGCTTCGAGAACAAGGTGGCCGAGTCGCTGCAGCAGCGCGTCCAGGCGTACGGCATGGAGACGGACATCGGCGAGGTTCTCGTGCCGACCGAGGACGTGGTGGAGATGCGCGGCGGCAGGCGCGTGGTCACGACCAAGCGGTTCTTCCCAGGCTACATCCTGGTCGAGATGAACATGTCCGACCGCGCCTGGCACGTCGTGAAGAACACGCCGAAGGTCACCGGCTTCGTCGGCGCCGGCGCGAAGCCGACGCCGCTGACGCGCGAGGAGGTCGACCAGATTCTCCATCAGGTGACGGTGGCGGCCGAGCAGCCGAAGCCTAAGTACACGTTCGACAAGGGCGATCAGGTGCGGATCAACGAGGGGCCGTTCACCAGCTTCAACGGAGTGGTCGACGAGGTGAACATCGACCGCAACACTCTGAAGGTGATGGTGACGATCTTCGGGCGTTCCACCCCGGTGGAGCTCGATTTTCTGCAGGTGGAGAAGCTGTAACGAGGGAGGCCCGGCGCCGGCCTCGGCCGGCACGGCCCTCTGGCATGCATGGCGAAGAAGATCATCGGACTGGTGAAGCTCCAGATCGCGGCCGGCAAGGCGACGCCGGCGCCGCCGGTGGGGACCGCGCTCGGCCCGCACGGCGTCAACATCATGGACTTCTGCAAGGCTTTCAATGCGAAGACGGCGGCCCAGGAGGGGCTGATCATTCCGGCGGTGGTCACCGTCTACGCGGACCGCTCCTACAGCTTCATCACGAAGACGCCGCCCGCGGCCGTGCTGCTGAAGCGGGCCGCGAACATCGCCAAGGGGTCGGGCGAGCCCAATCGGACGAAGGTGGCGAAGGTGACCCGCCGGCAGGTCGAGGAGATCGCTGGTGTGAAGATGCCGGACCTGAACGCGAACACCCTCGACGCGGCGGTCGCGATCGTGGCGGGGACGGCGCGCTCGATGGGCATCGATGTCGAGGGTTAGGAGCTTGCGCCGCGGCCGGTCGGGCAACTACGCACGAGTGTGATCATGGGCAAGAACGGCAAGCAGTTCGAATCGGCGAAGGCCAAGGTGGGTCAGGGACCGTACCCGATAGAGGAAGCGATTCCCCTGGTGCAAAGCCTCACCTTCGCCAAGTTCAACGAGACGGTCGAGATGGCGATGCGGCTCGGCGTCAATCCGAAGCACGCGGATCAGATGGTCCGCGGCACGGTCGTGCTGCCGCACGGTCTCGGGCGCAGCAAGAAGGTGCTGGTGATTGCCGGCGGGGAAAAGCAGAAGGAGGCGGAGCAGGCGGGCGCGGATGCGGTCGGCGGCGAAGAGATGGTCGAGAAGATCCAGGGCGGCTGGATGGACTTCGAAGCGGTCGTGGCGACGCCGGACATGATGCGCTCGGTCGGCAAGCTGGGCCGGATCCTCGGGCCCCGCGGCTTGATGCCGAACCCGAAGACGGGAACCGTCACCCCCGACGTGGCGAAGGCGGTGGGGGAAATCAAGGCCGGCAAGGTCGAGTACCGCGTCGACAAGGCGGGCGTCGTACACGCGGCGATCGGCAAGGTGTCGTTCGAGGTGCAGCAGTTGCTCGACAACGCGAACGCGCTCGCGGCGAGCGTGATCAAGGCGAAACCGGCGGCCGCCAAGGGCCGGTACATCAAGGGCGTGCACCTGTCGTCGACGATGGGGCCCGGCGTTCCGGTTGACACGGTCAGCGTCGAGGCCGGCGCGAAGGCATAGGCATGGCACTCAGCAGGGCAGGCAAGGAAGAGCAGCTCGCGCGGCTTCAGGGAGAGTTCGGCGCAGCGGAGAGCGTCGTGCTGGTCGACTACAAGGGGCTCGATGTTCCGCGGGTCACCGAGCTGCGTCGCAAGATTCGGGACGCGCAAGCGAGCTATCGGGTCGTCAAGAACTCGATTGCACGCCGGGCCGTGGCCGGCACGCCGTTCGAGGCGTTGCGGGACCGCTTCGAGGGCACCACGGCGGTGGCCTACGGCCAGGCGGATCCGGTCACGCTGGCGAAGACGCTCGTGGACTTCGCCAAGACCGATCCCGAGCTGGTCGTGAAGCTGGCCGTGGTGCAGGGGCAGACGGTCGAGGCGGACGGCGTCAAGGATCTGGCGGCGCTGCCCGGCAAGGCGGAGCTGCAGGCGAGGCTGTTGATGGTGCTCCAGGCGCCGATGGCGCAACTGGTGCAGGTGCTGAACGCCGTGCCACGCGACTTGATGAGTGTTCTGAGCCAGGTCGAGAAGAAGAAGTCCGAGGAGGAAGGCTGAGCATGGCTGACGTTACCCAGGACCAGGTGGTCGATTACATCAAGGGAATGTCCGTACTCGAGTTGTCGGGACTCGTGAAGCGGCTCGAGGACGAGTTGGGCGTGTCGGCTGCCGCCGCCATGCCGGTGGCGATTGCGGGCGGCGCGGCGCCGGGCGCGGCCGCGGCGGAGGAGGAGCAGACCGAGTTCACGGTCACGCTGACGGAAATCGGGCCGAAGAAGATCAACGTGATCAAGGTGGTCCGCGAAGTCACGAGCCTTGGTCTCAAGGAAGCCAAGGATCTCGTCGAGGGCGCGCCGAATCCGATCAAGGAGGCGATCCCCAAGGACGAGGCCGAGGCGCTCCA
This sequence comes from Vicinamibacterales bacterium, assembly GCA_964291605.2. Taxonomy (GTDB): domain Bacteria; phylum Acidobacteriota; class Vicinamibacteria; order Vicinamibacterales; family UBA8438; genus WTFV01. Next base: position 1,897,451 of record OZ219745.1, read on the forward strand.
GAAGAAGTTCGAGGAAGTCGGCGCCAAGGCCGAGATCAAGTAGCTTGCGGCGCACGTCGCGGTCCGGCGGGTAGTTGGCGGCGGCCGTCCCCGGGCGGCGCACCTGCACTACCGCCGGGCCGCCAGGGCCCTGGGACGGCAGGCGCGTGACCCGTGCGGGTTGCGAGCCGCGAGTGTCCCGCGCGTTTCCCGATCGACGGAGAGGGCTTCCACCGTGCAGCACATCCTGCCCAACAACGTGTATCGCGAGCGAATCGATTTCTCGAAGATCCGCGCGGCGGTTCCCATACCGAACCTCATCGAGATCCAGAAGAAGTCGTACGAGCGCTTCCTGCAGATGAACCGGATGCCGGCCGAGCGCGAAGACGCCGGTCTGCAGTCGGTTTTCAAGTCCGTTTTTCCGATCAGCGATTTCCGGGAGAACTCCTCGCTGGAGTTCATCGACTATTCCATCGGCGACTGGGAATGCAAGTGCAAGCGTCTGAGCGGGCTGCAGCATCTTCGCCAGCCCTGCTCGCAGTGCGGTGCGGTCCTCGAAGCGGATCCCTACGGCGAGCAAGATGTCATCTGCCGCTCCTGCGGGGCCGAGAACAAGGTTCGCGGCACGATGTGCGAGGTGTGCGGCGAGACCGTCGGCCTGCGGCTCAAGTACGACGTGCAGGAATGCCAGGAGCGGGGCATGACGTATTCCGTGCCCCTCAAGGTGACGATTCAACTCGGGGTCTGGAACAAGGATCCCGACACCGGAATCAAGTCGATCCGGGACATCAAGGAGCAGGAGGTCTACTTCGGCGAGATCCCGTTGATGACCGACAACGGCACGTTCTTCATCAACGGCACCGAGCGGGTCATCGTGTCGCAGTTGCACCGCTCGCCCGGCGCGTTCTTCCACTCCGAGGACAAGGCCACGTTCGTCGCCCAGATCATTCCCTACCGCGGTTCCTGGGTGGAGTTCGAGTACGACGCGAAGAACCTTCTGTACGTGCGCATCGACCGCAAGCGCAAGTTCCTGGCCACGGTCTTCCTGCGGGCGCTGGGGCTGCACGAGCCGGATGACATCATCCGCGCGTTCTACACGGTGGACCGTATCGTCACGACCGGATCGACGCTCGGGTGGGCGGTGGCCGACACGCTGGTCGGACGCAAGGTCGCGACCGAGGTGGAGGGAGCGGGCGGCGAGATCCTGGCCAAGAAGGGGCAGAAGCTGACGCGCACCCGCATCGAGGCGCTGAAGCGCGCGGGCATCGCTTCCATCGAGTTGGTTCCCGAGGAGCTCGGCGGGGCCTTCTCGGTCGGCGACATAGTCGATCCGGAGACCGGCGAGGTCATTCTCGAAGCGAATGAGGAGATCACGCCGCGGATCGTCTCGATGGCGCAGGAGAAAGAGGTCGGGGCCATCGAGGTTTTCTTCCCCGAGGAGGACGAAGTCGGCCCGGTGCTTTCCGCCACGCTGAAGAAGGATCCGATCAAGACGCAGGAGGAAGCGCTGATCGAGATCTATCGGAGGCTGCGTCCGGGCGATCCGCCGACCCTCGACAGCTCGCGGGCACTGTTCGAGAGCCTGTTCTTCAACCCGCAGAAGTACGACTTCTCGCGGGTGGGGCGCCTGAAGCTCAATACGAAGCTCGGCCTCGACACGCCGCTGGACGAACGCGTCCTGCAGCCGCAGGACTTCTACGAAGTCATCCGGTACCTGCTGACGCTGCGCCGGAATCCGTCGAACGTGGACGATATCGACCACCTGGGCAACCGGCGGGTGCGGTCGGTCGGCGAGCTGCTCGAGAACCAGTTCCGGATCGGTCTGGTGCGGATGGAACGGGCCATCAAGGAGAAGATGTCCGTCTACCAGGAAATGGCGACGGCCATGCCGCACGACCTGATCAACGCGAAGCCGGTGATGGCCGCCATCCGCGAGTTCTTCGGCTCGTCCCAGCTCTCGCAGTTCATGGATCAGACGAACCCGCTGTCGGAGATCACGCACAAGCGGCGGTTGTCCGCGCTCGGACCGGGCGGCCTGTCGCGAGAGCGGGCGGGGTTCGAGGTCCGGGACGTGCATCCCACCCACTACGGTCGGATCTGTCCCATCGAGACGCCCGAGGGGCCGAACATCGGCCTGATCTCCTCGCTGTCATGCTACGCCCGCATCAACGAGTTCGGGTTCATCGAGTCGCCGTACCGCACGGTGAAGGCGGGCCGCGCGATCGACTACGTGAAGATCACGAACGCCGGAGGCACGCCGCACAACGTGGGCGACGTCGTCGAGGTGGGCGACGCCGAGTCCGCGAACGCCGCCTCCAAGCGCCGCAAGAAGCGTCCTGCGGAATTCGAGCCGCATTCCTTCTATCTGTCGGCATGGGAGGAGGACAAGTACGTCATCGCGCAGGCCAACGCGCGACTCGACGAGGAGGGAGACCTCGTCGACGAGCGAATCAACTCGCGGGAGGCCGGCAACTTCGTGCTTGCGGAGCGCGGCAAGGTCGACTTCATCGACGTTTCGCCGAAGCAACTGGTCTCGGTGGCGGCGTCGCTGATCCCGTTTCTGGAGAACGACGACGCCAACCGCGCGCTGATGGGCTCCAACATGCAACGGCAGGCGGTGCCGCTGCTCCAGGCGCGCGCCCCGTACGTCGGCACCGGCATGGAGTACATCACGGCGCGCGACTCGGGCGCGGTGGTGACCGCGCGGCGCAGCGGTGTGGTCGACTTCGTCGACTCGCAGCGCATCGTGGTGCGCGTCGAGGGTGAGCAGGCGACCACCGACAAGGAGATGGGCGCCGACATCTACAACCTGACCAAGTTCCGTCGTTCCAACCAGAACACCTGCATCAACCAGAAGCCGATCGTGCGCGGCAGTCAGCGGGTGGAGAAGGGGCAGGTCCTGGCCGACGGGCCGTGCACGGATCTCGGTGAGCTGGCTCTGGGCCGCAACGTGCTCGTCGCCTTCATGCCCTGGCGGGGCTACAACTTCGAGGATGCGATTCTCGTCTCCGAGCGCCTCGTCAAGGAGGACTACTACACCTCCATTCACATCGAGGAGTTCGAGATCGAATCGCGCGACACCAAGCTCGGTCCGGAGGAGATCACCCGCGACATTCCAAACGTGTCCGAGGGATTCCTCAAGGACCTCGACGAGAGCGGGATCATCCGCATCGGCGCGTACGTCAAGCCTTCCGACATCCTGGTCGGCAAGGTCACTCCCAAGGGTGAGACCCAGCTCACGCCCGAAGAGAAGCTGCTGCGCGCCATCTTCGGCGAGAAGGCGGGCGACGTGCGGGACGCGTCGCTTCTCTGCCCGCCCGGCATCGAAGGCATCGTGGTCGGCGTCCGGATCTTCTCGCGCAAGGGAATCGAGAAGGACGAGCGCGCCAAGGCGATCGAGGCCGAAGAGCTGGAGATGATGGAGAAGAACCTGCAGGATGAGGTCCGCATCCTGCACGACGAGGTCAAGAAGCGGCTTCTGGTTCTTCTGGACGGACAGACGCTCGCCGCCGATCTCCACGACGAGTACGGAAACGAGCGGCTCCTGGAGCAGGGGACGGTACTCACCGGGGAGACCATCCGAGAGTTGCCGTTCACCGACCTTGCCCGGGCGCGGATCGAGACCGATGACACCGCGCTCGAGGACGAGCTGCAGGCGCTCGAAATCCGAACCGAGCGGCAGGTCGAGGTGATCCGCCAGTTGTTCGAGGAGAAGAAGGAGAAGATTCGGCGGGGCGACGAGTTGCCGCCGGGGGTGATCAAGCTGGTCAAGGTATATGTCGCCATGAAGCGCAAGCTCTCGGTAGGCGACAAGATGGCGGGCCGCCACGGCAACAAGGGCGTTATCGCGCGCATTCTGCCGGAGGAGGACATGCCGCATCTCCCCGACGGGACCCCGGTGGAGATCGTTCTCAATCCGCTCGGCGTTCCCTCGCGGATGAACGTGGGGCAGATTCTCGAGACCCACCTGGGCTGGGCGGCTCACGAGGCGGGCAACCGGGACAAGTTCGGCGCCGATGCGAAGCCCCTGTACTTCGCCTCGCCGGTCTTCGACGGCGCGCGTGAGCCGGAGATCAAGCAGTGGCTCGACAAGACGGGACTCCCGACCGGCGGCAAGACGGTCCTCTACGACGGCCTCAGCGGCGAGCCGTTCGAGCAGAAGGTCACCGTCGGCTACATCTACATGCTGAAGCTGTCGCACCTGGTCGACGACAAGATCCACGCCCGCTCGATCGGGCCGTACTCGTTGATCACGCAGCAGCCGCTCGGCGGGAAGGCGCAGTTCGGGGGGCAGCGCTTCGGCGAGATGGAGGTGTGGGCGCTCGAGGCGTACGGCGCCGCGCACATCCTGCAGGAGTTGCTGACCGCGAAGTCGGACGACGTGACCGGCCGCGCGAAGATATACGAGGCGATCGTCAAGGGGGACGCGTCTTTCGCGCCCGGACTGCCCGAGTCGTTCAATGTCTTGATCCGCGAGTTGCAGGCGTTGTGCCTCGATGTCGATCTGATCAAGACCCGGATGCCGACGGTCGAGACGGCTCCGGAAGATGGCGTGGCGGGCGAGGATGACGATACCGCCGGCGATTCCGCGATTGACGTGGCATCCGCCGCGCTCGAAGGCGCCGACCGCGAGGCGTGAGGGGAGGGACTCCATGCGACCCAGCTTTGCAGACCGAAGTTCCCTGACCGTCGATTTCGACGCCATCCGGATCACGCTCGCGTCTCCGGAGAAGATCATGTCGTGGTCCCACGGCGAGGTGACCAAGCCGGAGACGATCAACTACCGCACCTTCAAGCCGGAGCGGGACGGGCTGTTCTGCGCCAAGATCTTCGGTCCCGTCACCGATTGGGAGTGTCTGTGCGGCAAGTACAAGCGGATGAAGCACCGTGGCGTCATCTGCGACAAGTGCGGTGTCGAGGTTACGCAGGCGAAGGTGCGCCGGGAGCGGCTCGGACACATCACGCTCGCGACGCCGGTCAGTCACGTGTGGTTCTTCAAGGGGCTTCCGAGCCGCATCGGTCATCTGCTCGACATCTCGCTGCGCGATCTGGAGCGCGTGCTCTATTTCGAGGCGTACGTCGTCATCGATCCCGGCGACAGCGGGCTTGCCCAGAACCAGCTTCTGACGGAGGAGGAGTACCGCAAGGCGCTCGAGGACCAGGGCACGTTCCACGCACAGATGGGCGCCGAGGCCATCAAGGAGTTGCTGCGCACGGTGGAGATCGAGACTCTCGCGGTGGAGCTCCGCCAGAGGATGCGCGAGGAGAACTCGGTCCAGAAGAAGCTGAAGTATGCCAAGCGCCTGAAGGTGGTCGATTCCTTCCGCCGCTCGACGAACCGGCCCGAGTGGATGATCCTGGATGTCATTCCGGTCATTCCGCCGGAGCTGCGGCCGCTCGTGCCGCTCGACGGCGGGCGGTTCGCCACATCCGATCTCAACGACCTCTATCGCCGGGTCATCAACCGCAACAACCGGCTCAAGAAGCTGATCGAGTTGAAGGCCCCCGACGTCATCATCCGCAACGAGAAGCGGATGCTGCAGGAAGCGGTGGATGCGCTGTTCGACAACGGCCGTCGCGGGCGGGTGCTGCGGGGCGCCAACAACCGCCCGCTCAAGTCGCTGTCGGACACCCTCAAGGGCAAGCAGGGACGGTTCCGCCAGAACCTGCTCGGCAAGCGGGTCGACTACTCCGGACGATCGGTGATCGTGGTCGGTCCGGAGCTGAAGCTGCACCAGTGCGGGCTGCCCAAGAAGATGGCCCTCGAGCTGTTCAAGCCGTTCATCTACAACAAGCTCGAGCAGCGCGAGATGGTGGCGACCATCAAGCAGGCGCGGGAGATGGTCGAGCAGCACGAGCCGGAGGTCTGGGACATTCTCGAAGAAGTGATCCGCGAGCATCCGGTTCTGTTGAATCGAGCCCCGACGCTGCACCGGCTCGGCATCCAGGCTTTCGAGCCCGTGCTCGTCGAAGGCAAGGCGATCCGCATCCATCCGCTGGTCTGCACGGCATTCAACGCGGATTTCGACGGGGACCAGATGGCGGTACACGTGCCCCTTTCGCCGGAGGCGCAGATCGAGGCGTCGGTGCTGATGATGTCGTCGAACAACATCATGTCGCCGTCGAGCGGAAGGCCGATTGCCGTGCCGTCGCAGGACATCGTGCTCGGGTGCTATTACTTGACCAAGGAAAAGACCAGGGCCAGGGGGGTCGGTCGAATCTACGGGGTCGGGAAGGGTGCAGACAGCCCCGCGGCGCTCCGGGCCGCTCCGGGCGTGTCGGTCGGCGACGACAACGGCGACTCGCTGCCGGACCACGCCGGCCTCCGCGTCTTCTCCAGCGAAGACGAGGTGCTGCTGGCGCTCGAGTCGGGCGACGTCGAGACGCTGACCCCGATCCGCTTCCGGCTGAGCGGGCCGTACATGGACCTGACGGCCTGGCGTGACGACCAGGACGTTCTGCATGCGCCCGTCCGGCAGGTGGATCGGGAGATCGTCAAGACGACCGTCGGACGGGTCGTCTTCAACCACGCGCTGCCGGACGAGATCCCATTCGTGAACGGCCTCCTGAAGAAGAAGGGCCTGCAGCAACTGGTGGAGTACAGCTACCTGCGGCGCGGGCTCGAGCTGACGGTCAAGATGCTGGATCGTCTCAAGGAGCTCGGTTTCCTGTACGCGACCAAGTCCGGGATGTCCATCGGCATCGACGATCTCGTCATTCCCGATGAGAAGACCCGCATGGTGGACGAGGCGCGGAAGAGCGTCATCGAAGTCGAGACGCAGTACAACGAAGGCGCCATCACCGACCGCGAGAAGAAAAACAAGATTATCGACATCTGGTCCGGGGTCACCGAGAAGATCGCCGACGAGATGTTCGTCGGGATGGAGACGCTCGACGAGGACGGGCAGGCGTTCAACCCGGTCTTCGTCATGGCCGACTCCGGCGCTCGCGGCAGCAAGCAGCAGATGCGCCAGCTCGCCGGAATGCGGGGGCTGATGGCGAAGCCTTCGGGTGAGATCATCGAGACGCCGATCACCTCGAACTTCCGCGAAGGCCTCACGGTGCTGCAGTACTTCATCTCGACCCACGGCGCGCGCAAGGGACTGGCCGACACGGCGCTCAAGACCGCCGACTCGGGCTATCTGACGCGGCGCCTGGTGGACGTGGCGCAGGACGTCATCATTTCCGAGATCGACTGCGGGACGCTCGATGGCATCGAGGCGGAGGCGATCGTCGAGAGCGGGGAGATCATCGAGCAGCTCCGGGACCGCATCAACGGTCGCGTGACGCTGGAGCAGCTTCGCGATCCGGTCAGCGGTGACGTGATCGCCGAAGCCAACACCGAGATCGGCGAAGAGTTGGCGTCCGACATCCAGGAAGCAGGCATCGAGAGGGTGAAGATCCGTTCCGTGCTGACCTGCGAGTCTCGCCGGGGCGTGTGCGCGCGCTGCTACGGGCGTGACCTGGGGACCGGAAAGCTGGTGGAGTTGGGGCTGGCCGTCGGCGTCATCGCGGCGCAGTCGATCGGCGAGCCGGGCACGCAACTCACGATGCGCACGTTCCATATCGGCGGCACGGCGTCGGGGTCGGAGCAGTCGACGCACGTTTGCAAACACGAGGGAACCGTGGATCTCATCGGCGTACAGGCGGTCTGGTTCGACGCCGTGGGCAACCCCGTGCCGTTCGACAGTCCCACTGCCCGCGAGGGTGTGGTGATGAACCGCACCGGAGAGCTCGTCGTTCGCGATGCCCAGGGTCGCGGCCGAGAGCACTACGAGCTCGTCTACGGCGCGCTCCTCAAGGTACGCGACAGGGAGACGACCGAAATCGGCGAGACGCTCGTCGAATGGGATCCGTACACGCGCTCGATTCTGACGGAGCGGGCGGGGGTCGTGCGGTTCGAGGACATCGAGAAGGACGTGACCTTCGAAGAGAAGTTCGACGAAGCGACCGGATTGACCGAGCGGATCATCATCGACGGGCCGGAAGAGAAGCAACCGGCCATTCGAATCGTCAGCAGCAGCAAGCCGCTGCCCCCGGGCGCGGTACTCCAGGTCAAGAGCGGCGATGAAGTGGTCGCGGGCAGCGTGCTGGCGGTCGGGTCCGACGGCGCGCCCATGATCGCGACGGGTCCGGGGAAGATCCGCTTCGAGAACATCGAGAAGAATCTCGATACGCGGGTGGACGAGGGCACCGGCGAGAAGCAGCGGTTCATCGTGGACGCGCCCGACGAGAAGAAGCCGCCGGTCGTCGTCATCGCGATTGACGATCATCGGTATCCGCTGCCGTCGCGCGCGCACCTGATGGTGAGTGAGGACGACGAGGTCAACGCCACCGACGTGCTCGCCAAGATTCCGCGCGGGACTACCAAGACCAAGGACATCACCGGCGGGTTGCCGCGCGTCGTCGAGCTGTTCGAGGCGCGGAAGCCGCGGGAGCCGGCGATCATCAGCGAGATCGACGGGACCGTCAAGGATGGCGGGATCGTCAAGGGGAGCCGGAAGATCATCATCGTGCCCGATGGTATCGAGGCGGAACCGAAGGAATACGCGCTGCCGCGGGGCGTGCACGTCAACGTGCAGGAGGGCGATCGCGTGCTCGCGGGCGATGCGCTGATGGACGGGCCGCGCGATCCGCACGATATCCTGCGGGTGCTGGGCGAGAAGGCGCTGCACCGCTATCTCGTCAACGAGATCCAAGAGGTGTACCGGCTGCAGGGCGTGGCGATCAACGACAAGCACATCGAGGTCATGGTCCGGCAGATGATGCGGTGGGTGAAGATCGAGGACGTGGGCGACACCGAGCTTCTGGTCGATGAGCAGGTCGACAAGTTCCGCTTCGCGGCCGAGAACGAGCGCGTTCTCACCGAAGGTGGACAGCCGGCGACCGGGCGGCCCCTCCTGCTGGGGATCACCAAGGCGTCCCTGTCGACCGAGTCGTTCATTTCCGCCGCCTCGTTCCAGGAAACCACACGGGTGCTGACCGAGGCATCGATCTCCGGCAAGGTGGATCACCTCCGCGGCCTGAAGGAGAACGTGACCATGGGGCGCCTGATCCCGGCCGGCACCGGGTTCGACTTCTATCGGCAGGTTCGCATCGAAGCGGATGAGCCGCCGCCGCCGCCGGTGTCCGACGATCTCGATATGGACCACGAGATGGACTACTTCGTGGATTCGGATGAGCGGAGCGTGGCCAGGAGCGCGCTGGGCGCCATCGACCCGCTGAGCCCGGTCGGATCGCGCGAGGCTGCCGCGCCGCCGCAGGAGGACGGCTAGGACCTTGCGACGCAAGGTCATGGAGCGGGGGGATGGGCCGAAACGCCGAGCCTGCGAGGGGTTTCGGGGCGCTAGGAGCTTGCGCTGCAGAACGCAGCGAAGCGACATCTGAGGCGCAAGGTCCTGGAGCGGGGGATGGGCGGAAACGCCGAGTCGCCGAGGCGTTTGAAGGGCGCCGGAGGATCCGTCGGTCTGTTCCGGGGCCTTCGGAGCCGGTGGGCCTTGTCTCGTTTCCTGGTTTAGTGATAGGATTCGCAGGTTTGGTCGGGGTCAGGAAACCCTATCTGGCCCGGAACCGTCCGAAAGAGGCGCGCAGTCGTACACGATCCTCTTTCCAGCGCTCCAACCGATTTAGGGTCAACTGGTCGAGGCGCCAAGGGGCCATGGTGGCCGCTTCAAGGTCTCGGCCGCAACTGTCGGGTGTCGGACGCTCCGCCGCTTCAGCGGAGCGTGACGTCAAGCGAGGAAGTACCGGTGCCGACGATTAGCCAGCTTGTTCGCAAGGGACGGGAGAGAATCGTCAACAAGACGAAGAGCCCGGCTCTGCAAGGCTGTCCGCAGAAGCGCGGCGTCTGTGTCCGAGTGTTCACGCAGACGCCCAAGAAGCCGAATTCAGCGCTCCGGAAAGTGGCCCGCGTCCGGCTGACGAACACCATCGAGGTGACGAGCTACATTCCCGGCGAGGGTCACAACCTGCAGGAGCACTCGCTGGCCCTCATCCGGGGAGGCCGCGTGAAGGACCTTCCGGGCGTGCGCTATCACGTCGTTCGCGGAACGCTCGATACGGTCGGCGTCGCGGGCCGGAAGCAGAGTCGGTCAAAGTACGGCGCGAAGCGTCCGAAGTCGTAGGGAAGGGACGGGTCGAGGGGAGAACCGGGATGCCACGCAGACGAGAAGTACCGAAGCGCGAGGTGCCGCCCGATCCCGTGTACAACAGCACGCTGCTCACGAAGTTCGTGCGCATGATCATGAAGAGCGGCAAGCGCAGCGTTGCGGAGGGCATCGTCTACGGCAGCCTCGACATCATCAAGGAACGGACCGGCGACGATCCCGTCAAGATCTTCAAGCGGGCGGTCGACAACACGAAGCCCAGCCTCGAAGTGAAGTCGCGGCGCGTGGGCGGGTCGAACTACCAGGTGCCGGTCGAAGTGTCCCAGAACCGGCGGCTGTCGTTGAGCATTCGGTGGCTAACCTCGTACGCGCGCAGTCGCGGCGACGGCAAGACGATGCGGGAGAAGCTGGCCAACGAGTTGATCGATGCGTCCAACCTGCGGGGCGGCTCGGTGAAGAAGCGCGAGGACACCCACCGCATGGCAGAGGCGAACAAGGCGTTCGCACACTACCGGTGGTGAGGTCCCTGAACGCGGGTACTTGCGTCGCGGCGAAGTCGCGGGAACGGAACGACGGTGAGGACGGCTGATTCGACGATCGCGGCGCCGAAGCATGGGAAGTCGCGGCCGGTTCCGCGGCGGGCGACAGACGACATGTCAAGAGCGGTCCCGCTCGATCGGACCCGGAACATCGGCATCATGGCGCACATCGATGCCGGCAAGACGACCACGACCGAGCGCATCCTCTTCTATACGGGGATCACGTACAAGGTCGGCGAGGTCCATGACGGCACCGCCGTCATGGACTGGATGGAGCAGGAGCAGGAACGCGGGATCACGATCACGTCGGCAGCCACGACGTGCGTTTGGCGCGACCACCGGATCAACATCATCGACACCCCCGGTCATGTCGACTTCACGGCCGAGGTCGAGCGGTCGCTGCGGGTGCTCGACGGTTCGGTGGCGGTGTTCGACGCGGTGGCCGGCGTGGAACCGCAGACCGAGACCGTTTGGCGGCAGGCCGACAAGTACCGGGTTCCGCGAATCTGCTTCGTCAACAAGATGGACCGGGTGGGTGCGGACTTCGTCCGCACGCTCGAGGACATCCGGAGCCGCCTCGGCGCCAACCCGGTCGCTCTGCAGCTTCCGATCGGGGCGGAGGATGGGTTCGAGGGCGTGATCGATCTGGTGCGCATGAAGGCCGTGCGGCACACCGGCGTGCTCGGGGCCGAGCCCGTGCTCGGGGAGATCCCGGCGGAATTGCGCGACAAGGCCATGGAGTACCGGGAGCAACTGGTTGAGAAGGTCAGCGAGGTGGACGACGCCCTGCTGAACCGGTATCTCCACGGCGAGTCGCTCCCCGAGGCGGAGATCCGGGCGACGGTGCGGCGACGCGCCATCGAATCGTTGCACGGAGAGGAGGCGCCGTTCGTCCCGGTGTTGTGCGGTTCCGCGTTCAAGAACAAGGGCGTGCAACCGTTGCTCGACGCCATCGTCGACTACCTGCCGTCGCCGGAGGACGTTCCCTCTATAACAGGCACCAATCCCCAGCGTTCCGAAGCGGACGAAGACTACCTGGTGGAGCGCCCGGCGGACGACACCGCGCCGTTTTCGGCGCTCGCGTTCAAGGTGATGACCGACCCCTACGTCGGGCAGTTGACCTTCATCCGGGTGTACTCGGGGATCATGAAGACCGGCGCGACGGTGCTCAACACGGGCAAGGGCCGCAAGGAACGAATCGGCCGCCTGCTGAAGATGCACGCCAACAAGCGCGAGGAGATCCGGCAGGTCTACGCCGGGGACATCGCCGCGGCGGTCGGTCTGCGGAGCGTCGCGACGGGAGATACGATTTGCGACCCGCAGCACACGGTGTTGCTGGAATCGATGGAGTTTCCCAGTCCGGTGATCAGCCTGGCCATCGAGCCGCGCACGAAGGCGGACCAGGAGAAGCTGGGGCAGGGGCTGGCGAAGCTCACCGCCGAGGACCCGACTTTCCAGGTCCGCACGGACGAGGAGGTGGGGCAGGTCGTCATCTCTGGAATGGGCGAGTTGCATCTCGAGATTCTCGTCGACCGGCTGCGGCGCGAGTTCGGCGTGGATGCGAGCGTTGGCCCCCCGCAGGTCGCCTACAAGGAGACTCTCACTCGTTCGTCGCAAGGCGAGGGGCGGTACGTCAAGCAGACGGGCGGGCGCGGGCAGTACGGGCACGTGAAGATTCGCGTGACGCCGACCCGGCCGGGCGACGGCTTCGAGTTCGTCAACGAGATCTTCGGCGGCGCCGTGCCGCGCGAGTACATCCGGCCGGTCGAAGAGGGTGTTCGGGACGCCATGACCACCGGCGTGCTCGCCGGGTATCCGATCGAGGACGTTCGGGTGTCGCTGTACGACGGCTCGTATCACGACGTGGATTCGTCGGAGGGCGCCTTCCAGATTGCGGGAGTGATGGCGTTTCGCGACGCGGCCCGGAAGGCGGGCGCCGTGCTGCTCGAGCCGGTGATGCGGATAGAGGTGGTCGTGCCCGAGGAGTACATGGGCGACGTCATCAGCGACATGAACGCCCGGCGCGGCAAGGTCCGCTCGATGGAGGCCCGGGGCGGCAGCCAGGTGGTCAATGCGCGCGTTCCGCTGGCCGAGATGTTCGGCTATGCCACGGAGCTGCGTTCGCGGACCCAGGGGCGAGCGACCTACACGATGCATTTCGACCGGTACGAGCCGGTGCCGGAGAACGTCGGCGAGCAGATCGTGGCTCGTATCCAGGGGAAATAAGGATCTCGAATCGATGGCGAAAGAGAAGTTCGACAGGTCGAAGCCCCACGTGAACATCGGTACGATCGGTCACATCGATCACGGGAAGACGACACTGACGGCGGCGATCACGCAGGTGATGGCGAAGCACGACCCGACGAACACGGTGCGTTCGTTCGACTCGATCGACAACGCGCCGGAGGAGCGGGAGCGGGGGATCACGATTGCGACGGCGCACGTGGAGTACACGACGGCGAACCGCCACTACGCGCACGTGGACTGCCCTGGTCACGCTGACTACATCAAGAACATGATCACGGGCGCGGCGCAGATGGACGGGGCGATTCTGGTGGTTGCGGCGACCGACGGCCCGATGCCGCAGACTCGGGAGCACATTCTTCTGGCGCGTCAGGTTGGGGTTCCGTCTCTGGTTGTGTTCCTGAACAAGTGCGACGCGGTGGACGACCCGGAGTTGCTGGAGCTGGTGGAGCTGGAGGTCCGGGAGCTGTTGAGCTCGTACGAGTTCCCGGGGGACGACATTCCTGTGGTCCAGGGTTCTGCGCTGAAGGCTCTGGAGGGCGATACGGAGGGCGAGGCGTCGGTGGACCAGTTGATGGAGGCGGTCGATTCGTATGTTCCGCTTCCTGCGCGGGACATCGACAAGCCGTTCCTGATGCCGATCGAGGACGTGTTCTCGATCTCGGGCCGTGGGACGGTGGTGACGGGGCGCGTGGATCGCGGGAAGGTCGTGGTTGGGGAAGAGGTTGAGATTGTGGGCTTTGCGGAGACGCAGAAGAAGGTGGTGACCGGGGTGGAGATGTTCCGGAAGCTGCTGGACGAGGGCGTTGCGGGGGACAACATCGGGGTGTTGCTGCGGGGTACGGAGAAGGACGACGTGGAGCGGGGGCAGGTGCTTGCGAAGCCGAAGACGATCACGCCGCACACGAAGTTCCAGGGTGAGGTGTATGTGCTGACGAAGGACGAGGGTGGCCGTCACACGCCGTTTTTCAACGGGTATCGGCCGCAGTTCTACCTTCGGACGACGGACGTGACGGGGGTTGCGAACCTGCCGGAGGGCGTCGAGATGGTGATGCCGGGTGACAACGTGACGATCAGCGTGGAGCTGATCACGCCTGTGGCGCTGGAGAAGGGTCTGCGGTTCGCGATCCGGGAGGGCGGCCGCACGGTGGGCTCGGGCACCATCACCGACATCGTCGAGTAGCCAGGGTACGGTTGAGAGGCCCGGTCGAAGGCAGGGTGTGCGCGACATGGCAACGTTCAGCGACAAGATCCGGATCCGACTGAAAGCGTACGACCATCGCCTGCTCGATCAGTCGACGAGCGAGATCGTCGACACCGCGCGGCGAACGGGCGCGCGACTCGCGGGCCCGATCCCGCTGCCGACCGACAAGAACAAGTGGACCGTGCTGCGTTCCCCGCACGTCGACAAGAAGTCGCGCGAGCAGTTCGAGATTCGTACGCACAAGCGTCTGATCGACATCTTCGAGCCGACCTCGCAGACCGTCGATGCGTTGATGAAGCTCGATCTGCCCGCCGGGGTGGACGTCGAAATCAAGGCCTTCGGCAAGGAGCACGCGTAAGCCGCGCCGAAGCGCGCGCAACAGGTCCGCGTCCGAGCGGGTCGGGAATCGAGCGATGGTGACCGGGATCATTGGGCAGAAGATCGGCATGACGCAGGTGTTCGGCGCCGACGGCGCCGCGCGGCCGGTGACCGTGCTGAAGGCTGGACCGTGCGTGGTCATCCAGCGGAAGCAGGTCGACCGGGACGGCTACGATGCGGTCCAGATCGGACTGGTCGAGGACCGGCCGGCGCGCGTCACGAAGCCGGTGGCCGGCCTCTATGCGCGGGCGAATGTGCCTCCGACGAGGGTCCGCCGGGAAGTGGCTCTCGACGGCCGGGGCGACGAGCCCGCCGAGGGTGATCGCGTTTTGGCCTCCGTGTTCGCCGAGGGCGATCAGGTGGACGTTACCGGTGTCAGCCGCGGCCGCGGCTTCCAGGGTGTCATGAAGCGCCACGGCTTCGGCGGAGGGCGCGCGACGCACGGCTCGATGTTTCATCGCGCACCGGGTTCGATCGGGCAGTCGTCGTACCCTTCGCGGGTTCTCAAGGGAATGCGGGCCCCGGGACATATGGGCGGGGACCGGGTGACGGTGCGCAATCTGCGTGTCGTCACCGTGGACGCCGAGAGCAACCGGCTGGTCGTTACCGGCGCTGTGCCGGGCGCCGCCGGCACGTACGTGGTCATTCGCCGGGCGGTGGCCCCGCGCCGGGCGGCGGCGGTCGAGGCGAAGAAGCGGTGACCGGGCCGGCGCCTTGCGTATAGTGGTTGAAGACGATGACGTGTGATGTGGTCAACGAGCACAACGAGAGAGTCGACTCGCTGGAGTTGAGCGACGATCTGTTCGCGGGACCGATCGCTGCCGGCCTCGTCTGGGAGTCGGTGGTCCATGAACAGGCGGAAGTCCGGCGCGGTACGCACGCTACGAAGACCCGCGGGCTCGTCAGCGGTACCGGCCGAAAGCCCTGGCGCCAGAAGGGCTCGGGTCGTGCGCGGGTCGGCGAGGCGCGCAATCCGCTGTGGCGCACCGGTGGGACGGTGTTCGGACCGCAGCCGCGCGACTACGGCTACCGTCTGCCGCGCAAGGTCGCCCTCGGCGCCCTCCGCGCCGCCCTGCGGGCGAAGTTTCAGGAGGACGCCGTCGTCGTGCTGTCCGCGTTCGCGATTGCAGAGCCGAGGACCCGGCTGGCGGCGGAATTGCTCGACGGTCTTGGCGTGACCGGCAAGGCCCTGCTGATCGACGTGGCGCCGGATGACAACCTGGAGCGAGCCGTGAGCAACCTGCCGGACGTACGGGTCGCAGCATCGGGTCGGGTGACCGCGCGTGACGTCGCCAATGCCGGCCGGCTCGTCGTGAGTCGGGCCGCGGCGGAGCACCTGGCGCGGGTGGTGACGTCATGAAGGTGACCGACGTGATCCGGCGGGCGCTGGTGACGGAGAAGACCACGGTGATGCGCGAGGGCCGGATCATCGCCTTCGAGGTCGCGATGGGCGCGACCAAGGTCGACGTCAAGCGCGCCGTGCAGCAGTTGCTCGGGGCGAAGGTCGCGGAGGTGCGAACGTCGATCGTGCACGGCAAGGTCAAGCGCCAAGGTCGCTTCGCGGGTCAGCGGCCGGATTGGAAGAAGGCGTACGTCCGCCTCCGTGCCGGGGAGTCGGTGCCGGAGTTCCTCGAAGGCGCCTAGCAGGAAGCGCAGGAATCGGAAGCGAGCCAATGGCGATTCGCAAGCACAAGCCGACATCGGCGGGCCGGCGATTTCAGAGCGTGCAGACTTTCGACGAGATCACCGCGACGCGGCCGTATCGGCCGCTGACGCAACCGCTCAAGAAGTCCGGCGGCCGGAACAACACGGGGTCCATCACGATCTGGTGGCGTGGCGGCGGGCACAAGCGCGCCTACCGGGTCATCGATTTCAAGCGCGACAAGATTGGCGTGCCCGCGAAGGTGTCGACCATAGAGTACGATCCGAACCGTTCGGCTCGCATCGCGCTGGTGACCTATGCCGACGGCGAGAAGCGCTACATCCTGCATCCGCTCGGCGTAAAGGTGGGCAACACCATCGTTGCCGGCCCCGATGCGGACATCCTGCCGGGCAATGCCCTGCCGCTCAGCAACATTCCGCTCGGCACGCAGGTCCACAACGTCGAGTTGCGACCCGGCAAGGGCGGGCAGCTCGCCCGCAGCGCCGGCGCTTCCGTGCAGGTCGTGGCCAAGGACGGGAAGTACGTCACGCTCCGGTTGCCTTCCGGCGAGACGCGCCTCGTCATGCCCCGCTGCTTTGCGACCATCGGTCAGGTCGGCAACGTCGACCATGAGAATGTCCGGATTGGAAAGGCCGGCCGGCAGCGATGGCGCGGGCGGCGTCCGCACGTCTGTGGAAACGCGATGAACCCGGTGGATCACCCGCTGGGCGGCGGAGAGGGACATGCGGCGGGCGGACGGCATCCGGTGTCTCCGTGGGGCGTTCCGGCCAAGGGGTACAAGACGCGCAAGCAGAAACCGTCAGATCGCTTCATCATCTCGCGCAAGAAGAAGCGGTAGCAGGGAATCGAGGTCATGAGCCGCTCGCTGAAGAAAGGCCCGTTCGTCGATCTGCCGCTCCTCGAGAGGATCGAGGACATGAACCGTAACGGCGTCAAGAAGGTCGTCAAGACCTGGTCGCGCCGGTCGACGGTGGTTCCCGAGATGGTGGGACACACGGTGGCGGTTCATAACGGGAAGAAGTTCGTGCCGGTGTACGTCACCGAGAACATGGTCGGTCACAAGTTCGGTGAGTTCGCGCCGACGCGCCTGTTCCGCGGGCATCCGACCAAGAGCGAGAAGTCGGCGTCGAGGGGAGGCGGGCGGTGATCGAAGGGCGCGCTACGGCGAAGTACGTCCGCACGTCGGCCCAGAAGGCGAAGCTCGTCATCGATCTGATTCGTGGCAAGGATGTCGACAACGCGCTGGCCACGCTGCGCTTCGCGCGCAAGGGTATCGCGAAGGATGTGGAGAAGGTGCTGCGATCGGCCATCGCCAATGCGCAGCAGAAGGAGGGCGCCGACGAGGTCGAGCGGCTCTACGTGCGTGCGTGCTATGCCAATCAGGGACCGACCCTCAAGCGAATCCGGGCCGCGCCCATGGGACGCGCGTTTCGCATCCTGAAGCGGACTTCGCATCTGACGGTGATCGTCGAGGAGCGGCCGGAGGGACAGGTTTCTCGGTCCCGGCGGGCGCGGGGTGGATCCGACGGAACCGGCGGCGCGGGCGGCGGGCCGCGACGGCGACCGGCTGCCGTGCGGGCGCCGGTGACTACGCCGGAGCCGGAGGTGCCGGGGCCGGACACGACGCCGGAGGTGGAGACGCCGCGACCCGGGACGCCGCCGGAACCCGAGACGGACCTGGTGCCGGAAGTGGCCGAGCCGGAACCGGAGACCGCGGAGCCGACCGAGTCCGATGTTCCACCGGAACCGGAGGACGAGTCGGACACGACGCCGGAACCGGAGCAACCGGAACCGGAGGAGCACCCGGAGCCGGACAAGCCGGACGAGCCGGATGAGGAACCGCCCACGCTGCCGCCGGGCGGCATCCTGGGCATCAGGTGACGCGGGGCGAGCGGGGGAAAGAGTCCGAGAGCATGGGGCAGAAAGTTCATCCGTACGGCTTCCGTCTGGGCTTCAACAAGACGTGGCGATCCCGCTGGTACGCCGATCGCGACTACGCGAAGCTGTTGCACGAGGATCTCGCCCTGAAGCGCGATCTGAAGACCCGCTTCTCGCACGCCGGCGTTTCCCGGATCGAGATCGAACGGGCCGCCAACAACCTGAAGCTCGACATCTACACTTCGCGTCCCGGCATCATCATCGGCCGCAAGGGGACGGAGGTCGACAAGCTCAAGACCGAGATCCAGAAGCGCACGAACCGCGAGGTGTTCATCAACATTCAGGAGATACAGAAGCCCGAGCTCGACGCGCAGCTCATCAGCGAGAACGTGGCGCTGCAGCTCGAGAAGCGGGTCGCGTTTCGACGGGCGATGCGCAAGGCCGTCGAGGCGGCGTTGCGGTTCGGCGCGCGTGGCATCAAGGTGCGGGTCGGTGGGCGCCTGAACGGGGCCGAGATCGCGCGTTCGGAGTGGTACCTGCATGGTCAGCTTCCACTCCAGACGCTCCGGGCGAACATCGATTACGGCTTCGGCGAAGCGCGCACGACCTACGGGGTGATCGGCATCAAGGTGTGGCTCTACAAGGGTGAGCGCCTCACGCCGCTGGTGGGTCGCGAGGAGGAGTACCGCGCGCCGCGGCGCGGCGCGCGGGGCTGAGGGTCAGGTGCCGTGATGCGGAGATACCGGAGGAGTGACGCATCATGTTGATGCCGAAGAAGGTCAAGTACCGCAAGCAGCACCGGGGCCGCATGGCGGGCAAGGCGTGGCGCGGTTCGACGGTGTCGTTCGGCGACTACGGGTTGCGGGCGATGGAGCCTTGCTGGATTACGGACCGCCAGATCGAGGCGGCGCGGGTTGCGATGACGCGGTTCGTCAAGCGCGGGGGCAAGATCTGGGTGCGGGTGTTTCCGGACAAGCCGATCACCAAGAAGCCGCAAGAGACGAGGATGGGCAAGGGAAAGGGTGCGCCGGAGCAATGGGTGGCCGTCGTGCGGCCGGGACGCATTCTGTTCGAGATGGAGGGCGTGAGCGCGGCGGACGCGAAGCGCGCCATGGAGCTCGCCGCGGCGAAGCTGCCGATCGAGGCCCGCTTTGCGACTCGGTTCGGTGAGACGGGGATGTGATGGCGAAGGTGTCCGAGCTGCGCGATCTGGGGACCGACCAGCTCGAGCAACGTGTGCTCGAACTCGACGACCAGGTGTTTCGGCTGCGGCTCCAGAAATCGATGGGGCAGTCCGACGCCGCGTACAAGATGCGGGGTCTGCGCCGCGACCGCGCGCGGGTGAAGACGCTCTTGCGGGAGCGCGAGTTGGAGGTGGCGCGGGGTGCTGCCGCGGAGCCGCAAACGGCAGCCGCCACCGCCGCGGAGCCGGAGCCGGCCGATTGACGGCGTGAGTGAATCCGATGGGAAACCAACGCGAGGTCGTGGGCATCGTGGTCCGGGACAGGATGGACAAGGGCGTGATCGTCGCGGTCGAGCGCCGCGTGCGTCACGACGTCTATCGCAAGATCCGCCGGCGGACACGGACATTCATGGCGCATGACGAAGACAACAGCGCCCGGGTCGGCGACCGCGTCGCCATGGCGGAGTCGCGGCCGCTCAGCAAGCGCAAGCGGTTCGTCGTCACGCGGGTGATCAATCGGGCCGAGACGGTCTAGGAGCCTTGCGCAGCAGGACGGAGCGAAGCGAAGTGCTGCGGCGCAAGGTCATTGTGTGGACGGGATGGGCCGAAACGCCGATCTGGCTCGGCGTTTCGGGGCGCTAGGAAGAGGACGGTTCGATGATCCAGATGCAGTCGATTCTTGACGTCGCGGACAATTCCGGGGCGCGCAAGATTGCCGTGATCAACCCGCTGGGAGGCGCGACCGGCAGGTATGCACGGCTCGGCGATCTGGTGACGGCCGCGGTCAAGGAAGCGGCCCCCGATGCCACGGTGAAGAAGGGGCAGGTCGTCAAGGCGGTGATCGTGCGCACGCGCAAGGAGCAACGCCGCCGCGACGGCAGTTACATCCGGTTCGACCGGAACGCGGCGGTCCTCGTCAACGATCAGAACGAGCCGGTCGGCACGCGCGTGTTCGGTCCCGTGGCGCGGGAGTTGCGGGAGCGGAAGTTCATGAAGATCATCTCGCTCGCACCGGAAGTGCTGTGAGAGTCTGACAGAGGAAAGAGTCCAGGAGCATGTCCCGACTACGCACCCCGGTGCGCAAGAACGACAACGTGGTCGTCATGGCCGGCAGGGATCGCGGCAAGCGCGGCCGCGTCCTCAAGGTGTTTCCCGACCGCAACCGCGTCGTGGTAGAGGGCGTGAACTTCATCAAGCGTCACACGCGGCCGAACCCGCGGGCGAACGTCAAGGGCGGCATCGTCGAGCGCGAAGCCTCGGTGCACGCTTCGAACGTGCAGATCGTGTGCCCGGAGTGCGGCATGCCGGCGCGGATCGGCCGGCAACTGCTCGGCGATGGCCGCAAGGTGCGCATCTGCCGCAAATGCGACGGAGCTGTGGACAAATGAGCCGTCTGCGCGAGCGCTACTACGACGACGTCGTGCCGGCCCTCCGCAAGGAGTTCGGCTATGCCAACGTGATGGCGGTCCCGAAGATCGAGCGGGTCGTCGTCAACATGGGGCTGGGGGCGGCGACGCAGAACTCGAAGTTGATCGACGTCGGCGCGAAGGAGCTGAGGCTCATAACCGGCCAGCAGCCGGTCACGCGCCGCGCGCGCAAGTCGGTCGCGCAGTTCAAGGTCCGGCAGGGAATGCCGATCGGGGTGATGGTCACGTTGCGCGGGACACGCATGTACGAGTTCCTCGACCGGCTCGTCTCGATTGCGTTACCGCGAGTGCGCGACTTCCGGGGGGTGTCTCCCAAGGGATTCGACGGCCGCGGGAACTACACCCTCGGACTGAAGGACCAGTTGATCTTCCTCGAGATCGACTACATGCAGGTCGATCACGCCCGCGGAATGAACATCTCGGTGGTGACGACGGCGGGGACCGACGAGGAGGGTCGCAAGTTGCTGCAACTGATGGGGATGCCGTTCCGCAGGAACTGAGACGAACAGCCTATGGCCACGACCGCGAAAATCGTCAAGGAAAAGAAGCCGCCGAAGTTCCGCGTGCGGCTACGGAATCGCTGCCGGCTGTGCGGGCGACCGCGCGGGTACCTGCGGAAGTTCGGGCTCTGTCGCCTCTGCTTCCGGAAACTGGCGCTCGAGGGCGAGATCGCGGGTGTGATCAAGAGCAGTTGGTAGCGGGAGCCGCGCGTGACGCGACGCTGCCGCGCGGTGCCGCGGGGTTGCGTCCGGCGCGGCCTGTCCAGGGTCGAAAAGGCGGGAACGAAGAAAGCATGGCTGATCAGATTGCCGACATGCTGACGAGGATTCGCAACGCGACGATGGGGCGCCGCCCGCGCGTGGACGTGCCGGATTCGCGGCTCAAGGCCAACATCGCGCGAATCCTGGAGAGCGAGGGCTACATCGCCGGCTTCAGGCAGCTTGAACTGAGGAACCCGCGCGGCGAACATCCGTTGCGGGTCCTGCGGTTGTATCTGAAGTACGGGCCGCACGGAGAGCGCGTGATCTCGGGGCTCACGCGCGTCAGTCGTCCGGGGCGCCGCGTCTACTACGGCCATGCCAAGGTGCCGCCGGTCCTGGCTGGCCTCGGTACAAGCATTCTCACGACGTCGCGGGGCTTGATGACCGGCCGCGATGCCGCCAAGGCGGGCGTCGGCGGCGAGGTGCTCTGCAATGTCTGGTAGGGATATCCGGGTGCCGGCAGCACGAGGGACGACATGTCGCGCGTAGGCAAGAAGCCGATTCCGATTCCCCCCGGTGTCCAGGTCGACATCGGATCGGACGCCGTCGAGGTCAAGGGCCCGAGGGGAACGCTGACCCAGCCGTTGCCGCCCGGTGTGCGGTTCGAGCTCGACGGGGGCCGGTTGCTGGCCCATCCGGTGCGGGAAGATGCGTCGCTGGGGAAGTTCCACGGGCTGGGTCGCAGTCTGGTCGCCAACGCCGTGCACGGCGTCTCGGAAGGCTTCAAGAAAGAGCTCGACATCGTCGGTATCGGTTACCGCGCCGAGCACACCGGCAAGCAGGTGGTGTTCTCGCTGGGCTACTCGCATCCGATAGAGTTCGACATTCCGGCCGACGTCGAGATCGCGGTCGAAAAGCAGACGCACGTCACGGTGAGCGGGATCGATCGCCAACGGGTCGGGCAGGTGGCGGCGAACATTCGCGCCCTCCGCAAACCGGATCCGTACAAGCAGAAGGGCGTGCGGTACACCGGCGAAGTACTGAAGAAGAAGGTCGGGAAGACCGGCGCATAAGCGATGAGAGTCAAGACGAAGAAAGACCGCCGCACACGGGTGCGCCTGCGCCAGCGTCAACGCATCAGCGGTACGCCGGAGCGCCCGCGGCTCGCCGTGAGCCGAAGTCTGGCGCACATCTCGGTGCAGGTGATCGACGACCGCGCCGGGCGTACGATAGCGGCGGCGTCGAGCACCGAGGCGGCCGTCAAGGGGCGGTTCGAGGACGGGGCGCGCGGAGGGAACATGGCGGGCGCCCGGATCGTCGGAGCCATTGTGGCGGAACGGGCGCTGAAGGAAGGCGTCACGCGCGTCGTGTTCGACCGTGGAGGGTTCCTGTACCACGGGCGGGTGCGTTCGGTCGCCGAAGCGGCCCGCGAAGGCGGCTTGGAGTTCTGAGGCGGATCCGGTAGCGAGGTCGCAGAGTCTGATGCGCGAATCACGAGCCAAGATCGACCCGACGATGCTCGACCTGAAGGACGCGGTCGTTTCCATCAACCGCGTCACCAAGGTCGTCAAGGGCGGCAAGAACCTCAGCTTCAGTGCGCTGGTCGTCGTCGGGGACGGGGCGGGCCACTGCGGCTACGCGGTCGGCAAGGCCAAGGAAGTGCCGTCGGCAATCAAGAAGGGTATCGAAGCGGCGAAGAAGGCCCTCATCCGGGTGCCGCTGCAGGCCACGTCGATTCCGCATCCGATTCTCGGTCGGTTCGGAGCCGGACGCGTCCTGTTGAAACCGGCGCCGGAAGGGACCGGTATCATCGCCGGGGGGGCCGTGCGTGCGGTCGTCGAGCTGGCCGGGATTCACGACATCCTGACGAAGTCGCTCGGATCCGACAATCCGCAGAACGTGGTGCGCGCCACGTTCGCCGGGCTGGGTGGGCTGAAGGATCCGGTCGAGGTGGCCCGGCTGCGCGGGCGGGAACTGGAGGAGTTCACCGCCTGAGACGCGCACGGGTGCGCGCGACGCGGAGCGACGAAATGAGACCACCAGCCAAACGCAACGACGAGGCGAAGCGCGTTCGCGTCACTCTCGTCAAGAGTTGGATCGGGTACGAGAAGCGCCAGCAACGGATTGTCCGTGGGTTGGGCCTGCGCCGGATCGGTCATTCGGTCGACGTGGTCGACAATCCCTCTATCCGGGGCATGATTCGGGCCGTGCGACACCTGGTGACGACGACGGAGTGCTGATGATGGCGACGGGCAAGCGACCGATGGACCTCAGCACGCTGCAGCCGCCGAAGGGTGCGCGGCGCAACCGGAAACGCGTCGGACGCGGCGAGGGAAGCGGCAGCGGGGTGACCGCGGGCCGCGGCCACAAGGGCCAGCAATCGCGGTCCGGGTACTCGAGGAAACGGGGCTTCGAAGGCGGGCAGATGCCGATTCATCGGCGCCTGCCCAAGCGCGGCTTCCGCAATCCGTTCCGGGTTTCCTACGAGGTGGTCAACCTCGAAACGCTGGAAGCGCGCTTCGAGGCGGGTGCCGAGGTGACCCCGGAGGTGATGCGCGAGCGGGGGCTGATCAGCCGCAACGCGCTGGTCAAGGTGCTCGCGCGCGGCGAGTTGACCAAGGCGCTTGCCGTTACGGCGCACGGTTTCAGCGCCCGGGCGAGCGAGCGCATCGCGGCCGCGGGAGGCCGTACGGAAGTGGCGCCGCGCGTGCGGCCGAACGCCAAGGAAGCCACGTAATGCTCGAGAGCGTCAAGAACGTCTTCGCGATCCCGGAGTTGCGCAAGCGGGTGCTGTTCACGCTCGGCATTCTGGGCGTGTACCGCATCGGGAGCCACATTCCGACGCCCGGCGTGAACACCGAGGCGCTTCAGATTCTCGTCGAGCAGGCCGGCAACACCATGTTCGGCCTGTACAACATGTTCTCGGGCGGCAACCTCGCGCAGGCGACGATCTTCGCACTGGGCATCATGCCCTACATCAGCGCGTCGATCATCCTGCAGTTGCTCACCGTCGTCTGGCCGTATCTCGAGCGGCTGTCGAAGGAGGGCGAGCTCGGCCGCCGGAAGATCACGCAGTACACGCGGTACAGCACCATCCTGCTCTGCGTGATCCAGTCGATGGCGATCGCGATCTTCCTGGAGCGGCAGACCAACATCGCGGGCGGCCTGCCGCTGGTCTACGAGCCGGGCTGGTCGTTCCGACTGATGACGGTGCTGACCCTGACCACCGGGACCGCCTTCATCATGTGGCTCGGCGAGCAGATCACCGAGCGCGGCGTCGGCAACGGCATGTCGCTGATCATCTTCGCGGGGATCGTCGTCGGCCTGCCGACGGCGGTGCTCACGACCCTGGATCAGATGCGCAGCGGTGCAATCGGCCTGTTCACGTTGATTGCACTCGTAGTCGTGATGGTCGCGGTGATCGGCGCGGTCGTGTTCATCGAGCGCGGGCACCGGCGCGTGACCGTGCAGTACGCCAAGCGGGTCGTGGGGCGCCGCATGTACGGCGGCACCAGCACGCACATCCCGCTCAAGGTCAATACGGGTGGAGTCATTCCGGTGATCTTCGCTTCGTCGATTCTGGCATTTCCGGCGACGGCGGCGACCGCGTTCCCGGTGGGCGGGTGGTTCCAGACGGTGACGGATCAGTTGCAGAACGGGATGCCGGCCTACTACCTGCTGTTCATCGGCGGCATCATCTTCTTCGCCTACTTCTATACCGCGATCATCTTCAATCCGGACGATGTCGCGGAGAACATGCGCAAGTACGGCGGGTTCATCCCCGGCATCCGTCCGGGCAAGCGGACCGCGGAGCACATCGACACGATCCTGACCCGGATTACCTTCGCCGGCTCGATCTACCTGGCGCTCGTGGCGGTCATGCCCGATCTGATGATCACGGGGTTCCGGGCCGATGCGGTCCCGTTCATCGGGGATCAACTCGACGCCATGCTGCCCCCGTTCATCACCAACGGGCTCGGCGTGACCTTCTATTTCGGCGGCACCTCGCTGCTGATCATCGTAGGGGTCTCCATGGACACGGTGCAGCAGGTCGAGTCGCAGTTGATCATGCGGCACTACGACGGCTTCATGAAGAAGACGCGGATTCGCGGGAGGCGCGCATAGGCGGGACGCGTCCCAACGATGGAAGAACCTGGCGCACGGAGAAACGGTGGAGAAGCCGGCCCTGCGCGAAGCATCGAGGCAATATGTTGGACGTTTGCGAGCATGAGGAGGATGGGGCCGCGCCTGCCGGGCGGTCGCGCCATGCGAATGTCACCGAGTTGGTACCAAGGAGCGCTCGGAGGCCGATGGCGTCGAATCTGATGCTGATGGGGCCTCCCGGGGCCGGCAAGGGTACGCAGGCGCGCCGTCTGGCCCGCGGGTTTCGCGTGCCGCATATCGCTACCGGCGATATCTTGCGCGAGGCGGTGGAGGAGAACAGTCCGCTCGGCCGAGCCGCGGCGGAGATCATGGACGCGGGGCAGCTCGTCGGTGACGACATCGTGATCGGGATCGTCCGGCAACGGCTCCGGCGGCCCGACGCGGCTACCGGCTTCGTTCTCGACGGTTTTCCGCGCACGGTTCCGCAGGCCGAGGCGCTCGACGACATGCTCGACCGGCGGAGTCCGCTCATCGTGATCGATATCGCCGTGGAAGACGACGACATCATTCGCCGGCTGTCGAAGCGCCGCGTGTGCACGGCGTGCGGGACCATCGTCGGCGCGCAGGGAGGCAACCCGCCGGACGCATGTCCCGACTGCAACGGCGTGCTCGTGCAGCGCCGGGACGATCGCGAGTCGGTGGTGCGGGAGCGGCTGGCCGTGTATCGGGAGAGTACGGCGCCGCTGGCCGACTACTACCGTGACCGGCCGACGTTCCGGTCGGTCGACGGGAGCCTGACCGAGGACGAGGTGGCCGCCGCGGTGGCGGACGCCGCTCATGGCAGGTCGGTCGAGCGACGGACGGCGTAGAGTCTGGCGAGCGCTGCGATGATCTCTTGCAAGAGCCGGGCCGAGCTGCTGCGGATGCGCGCTGCCAATGCGCTGGTGGCGGAGGTGCTGGGCGAGTTGCGGGATATCGTGCGCGAGGGCGTGACGACGCGCGAGTTGGACGCGCTCGCCGAGGATCGCGTGCGCTCGGCGGGGGCGATTCCGGCGTTCAAGGGTTATCACGGATATCCCGCCACCCTCTGCACCTCGGTGAACGAGGAAGTGGTGCACGGGATCCCGTCGGGTCGTCGGCTGTGCGACGGCGACATCGTATCCATCGACCTGGGAGTGGTGCTGGACGACTACTACGGCGACGCGGCGGTAACGCTGCCCGTCGGCACGATCAGCGAGCACGCGGAGATGCTGCTGCACGTGACCGAGCAGGCACTGGCCCGCTCGATCGCCCAGGTTCGTCTGGGCGGCCACGTCTCGGATCTCGGACACGCGGTACAGCGCCACGTCGAGGCGCACGGCTACTCCGTGGTTCGGGAGTTCGTCGGGCACGGTATCGGAACGAGCCTGCACGAGGAGCCGCAGGTGCCCAACTACGGTGAGCCGGGGCAGGGGCAACGACTGCTGGAGGGCATGGTCCTGGCCATCGAGCCGATGGTCAGCATGGGCAAGCCGGCCGTGCAGGTACTGGGCGATGGGTGGACCGCGGTCACGCAGGACGGCAGTCTGGCCGCGCACTTCGAGCATTCGGTGGCGGTCACGGCGGACGGACCGCTCGTGTTGAGTCGCCCGCTGCAGGAGGCGGGAGCCCCCGGTGACGGTGTGGCCCGGATGACGTGGGCGCTGGGAGACGGGGCCTGAGAGGTTCCAGGCGTCACCGAATTCGACGAAGAGAGAGAACGTCATGAAAGTGCGGGCTTCGGTCAAGCGGATGTGCAGCAAGTGCAAGATAGTGCGCCGACGGGGTGTTGTGCGCGTTATCTGCAGCAACCCGAAGCACAAGCAGAGGCAGGGGTAACGGCAAATGGCACGCATCGCTGGCGTTGATCTGCCGCGCACGAAGCGGGTTGAGGTCGGGCTGACCTATATCTTCGGTATCGGGCCGGCCCGGTCGGTCGAGATCCTCGGCGTGGCCGGCGTGAGTCCGGATACGCGGGTCAAGGATCTGACGGAAGAAGAGGTCCGGCAGATCGGCCGCGCCATCGAGGAGCACGGCCGCGTCGAGGGTGATCTTCGCAAGGAGATCTCTCTGAACATCAAGCGGTTGATCGAGATCGGCTGCTATCGCGGTCTCCGCCACAGGCGCAACCTGCCGGTGCGCGGTCAGCGTACGAACACGAACGCCAGGACCCGGAAGGGCCCGCGCCGCGGAGCCGTTGCCAAGAAGAAGACCAGTTGATGGGCGATCCGACTTAGCGTGACAGCATCGAAGACGCAATTATGGCCAAGAGCGACAGCGAATCGGGGAAGCAGCCGGCCGGTCGGCCGAAGCGCCGCAAGAAGACGTTCAAGAAGCGTGGCGAAAAGCGGGTCGTTCATCACGGGGTGGTGCACATCCAGGCGTCGTTCAACAACACCATCATCACCGTGACGGACAGCGCGGGAGCCGTGCTGTCGTGGTCGAGCGCGGGTGGCATCGGCTTCAAGGGATCGCGGAAGGGAACTCCTTTCGCGGCCACCCAGGCGGCGATGGCGGCGGGGCACGCGGCCAAGGCGTTCGGCGTGCGGACGGTCGAGGTCAGGGTGAAGGGGCCGGGGGCCGGGCGCGAATCCGCGATACGGGCGCTCCAGACGTCGGTGGGCCTGGACATCAAGTCGATTCGGGACGTGACGCCCATTCCGCACAACGGATGCCGGCCGCCGAAGAAGCGGCGGGTGTGACGGACGGCATGGTCGACTGAGGGAGATCTGAAAGCATGGCACGGTACGCTGGTCCGGTCTGCCGCTTGTGCCGGCGGGAAGGCATGAAGCTGTTTCTCAAGGGTGAGCGCTGCTACGCCGAGAAGTGCGCGGTCGAGCGGCGCAACGTGCCGCCTGGGCACCACGGCAAGGGCCGCAAGGCAAAATTGCAGGGCTACGGGCTGCAGTTGCGGGAGAAGCAGCGCGTGAAGCGGATGTACGGTGTGCTCGAGCGGCAGTTCCGCCGCTATTTTCACGAGGCCGACCGCCGCAAGGGGATCACCGGTGAGACGCTGCTGCAGTTGCTGGAGAGCCGGCTCGACAACGTCGTCTACCGCCTTGGCTTCGCCACTTCGAGGCCCCAGGCGCGCCAGTTGGTGCGGCATGGTCACTTTCTCGTGAACGGACGGCGGGCCGACATCCCTTCGCACTCCCTGCGAGCCGGAGATCGGGTGAGCGTGAAGGCCAGGAGCGCGAGCAACTCCTCGATTGCGTACGCCCGCGAAGAGGTCAAGGGGCGCGGCATTCCGGAGTGGCTCGAACTGGGCGCCGACGGACAGGAGGGGCGGTTCGCTGCCGTACCGACCCGGGAACAACTGAATCTTCCGGTGCAGGAGCAGTTGATAGTCGAGCTCTATTCGAAGTAGAGCCGGGCCGGCGCAGCCATCACCCGCGTACCGCGCGGAAAGGACTGAACTCGATGTTGTGGAAAGGCTTCCAGCGACCGAAGGTCCTGGAGTACGACCGCGAGACGAACACGGACCAGTACGGGCGCTTTCACGCGCAGCCGTTCGAGCGGGGCTTCGGAACGACGATCGGGAATGCCCTGCGGCGCGTGTTGCTCTCGTCGATCGAGGGCGCGGCGGTGACGGCGGTCAAGATCGACGGCGTGCTGCACGAGTTCTCGCCGATTCAGGGTGTGGTCGAGGATGCGACGGACATCATCCTCAACCTGAAGCAGGTTCCGATCAAGATGCACGTCGACGGCGCGAAAGCGGTGTCCATCCGCTCTGACGCGCCGGGGGAGATCAGGGCGGGCGACATCCAGACGGATGCGGACATCGAGATCCTGGATCCCGACGTCCACATCGCGACCGTGTCGGAGGGCGGCGCCCTCAACATGGAGATGCGCGTCAAGCGCGGTCGGGGTTACGTGTCCGCCGACAAGAATTTCGACGAGGACCTCGGGATCGGCTGGATTCCGGTCGATTCGGTCCACTCGCCGATCAAGAAGGTGAACTACCTCGTCGAGGCGGCGCGTCTCGGGCAGACCACCGACTACGACAAGCTGACGATCGACGTGTGGACGGACGGCACGATCAGTGCCCGCGACGCCGTGTCGCTGGGCGCGAAGCTGGTCCGGGATCACCTGAACATCTTCATCAACATCGATGACGACACCGAGGAGCTGGTGGAACCGGAGCCCGAGCCTCCGTCCGCGGTGATCAACGAGCATCTGGACAAGAGCGTCGAGGAACTGGAGCTGTCCGTGCGTTCCTACAACTGCCTGAAGAACGCCAACATACGGACGATTCGCGAGCTGGTTCAGAAGAGCGAGCCGGAGATGCTCCAGACGAAGAACTTCGGACGGAAGTCGCTGAACGAGATCAAGGAAATCCTGCTCGACATGGGGCTGAGCCTCGGGATGCGGCTGGACCAGCCGGCGGACAACGTGCCCGCGCAGGCGGAGTGAGCGAGCCATGCGTCATCGCGTTGCACACCGGAAGCTGGGTCGGGTCACGGAGCATCGCCTGTCCCTGCTCCGCAATCAGGCGCAGGCCCTGCTGCGTCACGAGCGAATCAGCACGACGGTCGCCAAGGCCAAGGAGCTGCGGCCGTTCGTCGAACATCTCATCACTGTCGCCAAGCGGGGCATCGCCGACGGCGACGACACCATCCGCGCCGTGAACGCGCGCCGCACGATCCGCCGCGACCTGGCGGATCGGGCTATAGCGGCCAAGCTGTTCGATACGATTGCCCCACGGTTTGCGGATCGTCCCGGCGGCTACACACGCATGCTCCGCATCGGGTTCCGGCGCGGCGACGCGGCCGAGTTGGCCCAGGTGGAGCTGATCGGCAGCGAGTACAACCCCGACCTGGAGAAGCCCAAGGGCGAGGGCAAGCCGGACGAGCAGCCCGAACGTAAGCAGGAGCAGCAGACGGGCGGACGTCTGAGCCGGATGTTCCGCCGCGGGAAGAAGCGCTAGCCTGGCGCCCCGAAGCTACTCGTCGTCCCCGGCGTCACCTTCCTCTGCCTTCGAGTCGGCCACGATCTTGGACTGCAGGTGCGCCGGCACCTCCTCGTAATGCGAGAACTCCATGTGGTACGACCCGCGTCCACCCGTGGCCGATGTCAACTGCTGCTCGTAGGTCAGCATTTCCGCCATCGGCACCTGCGCCTTGATGACGGTCGACGCCCCGCGCGGCTCCATGCCGCCGATCCGGCCGCGGCGCCCGTTCAGATCGCCCATCAGGTCCCCCGCGAAATCGCTCGGCGCGTAGATCTCGACGTTCATGACCGGCTCGAGCAGCGTCGGTCTGGCGCGTTCCATGGCGTCGCGGAAGGCGAGGCGCCCGGCCATCTTGAACGACATCTCGTTCGAGTCGACCGAATGGAACTGCCCGTCGTGCAGCGTCACCTTGAAGTCGACCATCGGGTAGCCGGCGAGGTATCCCTTCGTGCGGGCCTCCTGAATGCCCTTCTCGACGGCGGGGATGAACTGGCGCGGGATGGCGCCGCCGAAGATCTCGTCCACGAAGGCGAAGTCCTCGCCGCGGGCGAGCGGCTCGACGCGGATCTTGCAATCGCCGAACTGCCCGTGCCCGCCGGACTGCTTCTTGTGCCGCCCATGCGCCTCGGTGGCGGCCATGATCGTCTCCCGGTAGGGGATGCGGGGCAGCTTCAGGTTGACCTCCACGCCGAATCGCCGCTTCAGCTTGGCGACGGTGACCTCGATGTGCAGTTGCCCCTGGCCGGAGAGCAGAAGCTGCCGCGTCTGGGGGTCGCGGGCGTACTGGATCGTGGGATCCTCTTCCCGCAGGCGCTGCAGCGCACCGCTGATCTTCTCTTCGTCGCCGCGGCTCTTCGGCTCGATGGCATACGACAGGACGGGCTCCGCGAAGGCGATCGGGGCGAAGCGTACCGGGCTGCCCTTCTCGCCGAGCGTGTCGCTCGTGTGCGTCTCCTTCAGCTTCGCGACTGCGCCCAGATCGCCCGCCTTCAGCTCCGGGACCGGATGCTGCGTCTTGCCCTGCATGACGGCCAGCGCACCGAAGCGTTCGCTGCCGTCCTGCGTGAGGTTGTGCACGCTGGAATCGGCCTTGAGCGTGCCGGCCGCGATCCGGAACATGGTGATGCGTCCGGCGAACGGATCGGCGATGGTCTTCCAGACGAACGCTGCGGGCGCGGCCGTGTCTCCCGCGTCGTAGGTCTGCGGCTCGCCGCTCTCCGGATCGGTCGCCGGAAGCGGATGATCCGCCGCCGCGGGAAGATAGGCGAGGATCGTGTCCAGCAAGGGTCCGGTGCCGATGTTGGCCTGCGCGGAGGTGCAGACGAGCGGGAACACCTGCCGGTTCCGCGTCGCGGCGCGCAGCCCGCCCTCCAGCTCTTCCTGGCTCAGCGTGCCCTCCTCGAAGAAGCGCTCCATGAGGGCCTCGTCGGCTTCGGCGACCATCTCGATGAGCGCCTCCCGGGTGGTTTCCGCCGGGCCGGACAGCTCCGCGGGAACGTCGCCGGTCGTGGCCCCGCCACTCCCGTCGTCGGGGAACGTGACGCCCTGCATTGCGACGAGGTCCACGGCGCCCCGGAAGCTTCGTTCCGAGCCGATCGGGAGCTGGATCGGCACCACCTCCCGGCCCAGCCCCCCCTGCACCGATTCCAGGGCGCGGTCGAAGCTGGCGCGCTCGCGGTCGAGCAGGTTCAGCACGACCAGGCAGGGCAGCCCGAGCTCCTTCGCGATGCCCCACACCTTCTCGGTCTGCACCTCGACGCCCGCTACCGCGTCGACGACGACCAGCGCGGCGTCGGCCACCTGGAGGGCGGCCCGCGTGTCGCTCAGGAAGTTGCTCATGCCGGGCGTGTCGATCAGGTTGATCTTCGTCGAGCCCCACTCGGCGAACCCGACGCTGGCTGCCAGCGTGTGCTTGCGGTTGATCTCTTCCTCGTCGAAGTCGGTGACCGTGGTGCCGTCGTCGACCTTCCCCAGGCGGTTGACCATCTTCGCGCCGAACAGCATCGCGGACACGAGCTGGGTCTTGCCGGAACCACTGTGCCCGACGACCGCCACGTTGCGGATGTTCGACGCGTCATAGACTTTCATCGACACAAGCCCTCCTTCGAGCACGCCTCCACGACCAAACCTGTAATCGTACCGTGACTGGCTGGCCGGCTCAAGTGGGGGTGTCTATTCGTAGCGCAGCGCCTCGATCGGATCGAGTCCCGACGCGCGGATCGCCGGCACGATGCCGAACACGATGCCGACCGTCGCCGAGAAGCCGATGCCGATCGCGAACGACCACCACGGCAGCGACACCGGGAATCCCGTGGCGTGGTGCACACCCATCCCGATCCCGCTGCCGAAGAGGATGCCGAGGACGCCGCCGATGGCGGTCAGGAACACCGCCTCGAGGAGGAACTGCCAGAGGATCTCCCGCCGCCGCGCGCCGATGGCTTTGCGGGTGCCGATCTCGCGCGTCCGTTCCTTGACCGAGATGGTCATGATCGCCATCACCCCGATGCCGCCCACCATCAGCGCGATGGACGAGATGGCGACCAGCGCAAGGAACGTCGCGCTGCTTATCTGTTCCCATAGCCGGAGCACGGCATCCTGGGTCATGATGTCGAAGTCGTTCGGCGTGGTGCACACCCATCCCGATCGTCGAGGTCGCAGCGCTGCTTATCGTGGCGGATGCGCATCACCGCGGTGACGTCGCGGATCGCCTCCTCGCGCGCGACCCCCTCGCGCGGCACGGCGGCGATGACGAGCGGCTGCAGCCGACCGCGCCGCGATCGCGTCACCCGGATGCCGAACTGCCTCTGATGGGCGCTGTGCGGGATCAACGCGATGTCGTCCTGGCCGGCGTCGAGCGCCCCGACGCTCGCCCGAGGGGCGATGACGCCGATGACGGTGTACGGCTGGTTGCCGATCCGCACCGTCTTGCCGATTGGATCGACGTTGGGAAAGAGCACCTGGTACGGCGTCTGGCCCAGCACGACTACCCGGCGCCGATGGCTCACCTCCCCTTCGGTGAAGAAACGTCCCTGATCGAGCGCGACGTGGAACACGTCCGGATAGTTGTGCGTCGTGCCCGTGATCGTGATCAGCTTCGTCCGCTCTCCCTGGTAGAAGAGGCGGCTGCGTGTCGTGCCAGGCCCGCCGCCCTCGCCGATCGTGACGTTGACCTGCGAGATCGACTCGGCCTGCCGCTCGATGGCCCGTGCGTCGGCCGGCGTCAGCGTCGGCCGCTTCAGTAGCTCGTTGAACTCGGCGCCCGACATCAGGCTCACGGCGGAGAACTGGGCAAGGAAGATCGTGTCGGGGCCGATATCGCGGATGCTGTCGCGCATCGACTCGTCGAACCCGCGGATGAGCGATGTCATGCCGACGATGGCGGTGATGCCGATCACGATGCCCAGGATGGTCAGTCCCGACCGCATCTTCTGCGTCCGGATGGTTTCCGCCGCCATCACGACGATCTCGTGCAGGAGCGATCCGCGCATCAGTCGGCTCTCCCCAGCGCGTCGATGGGATCGAGCGCGGCGGCGCGCGCCGCCGGGTACAGCCCGAAGAAGAGCCCCACCGCGGCCGTCAACGTGATGGCGAGGATCACCGACCAGGGGTGCACGACCGCCGGCACCGGGGCGAAGCGATCGAGGGCCACCGCGGCCATCGCGCCCAGCGCCGTGCCCGACGCGCCGCCGAGCACCGACAGCGCCACCGACTCGGAGAGCATCTGCCACAGGATGTCCTGCCGGCGGGCGCCGAGTGCCTTGCGCAGGCCGATCTCGCGGGTCCGCTCGGAGACGGCCATCAACATGATGTTCATGATGACGATGCCGGCGACCACCAGCGCGAGCCCGACGACTCCCACCAGCACCGCGAAGATGCCGGCGGTGGCCTGGTTGAAGAGGCCGAGCGCCGTATCGGAGGTGAAGATGCCGAAGTTGTCGTCCTCGGTTGCCTTCAGGCGCCGTTCGATCCGCAGGGCGACCGTCGTCTCGCCGATCGCCTTGTCGATCTCGCCCGGATCCTCCGGCTGTACGCGCAACGCGAGCCCTGCCCGGCTGCCGAAGAGGCGCTGGAACGCGCCCAGGGGCACGATCGCGAACTCGTCCTGCGACTGGCCGAACGACGAACCCTTGGGCCGGCTGACCCCGACCACGCGGAACGGCACGCCGCGGATCCTGACCCGTCCGTCGACGGGGTCGAGCGCCCCGAACAGGCGGTTCGCGGTCTCGGAACCCAGGACCGCGACGTTGCGCTTGCGGCGGACCTCGGCGGGGGTCATCAGCCGCCCGAATTCGGCGTTGAACGCGGAGAAGCGGAGAAAATCCTCGGTGACGCCCTGGATGAGGACCGATTCCAGAACGTTGTCTCGGTAGCGCACCTCGCCGCTGCGCCGTCCTTCCGCCATGACCGCGGTGACGTTGGAGGCGAACCGCCGGATGGCATCGGCGTCGTCGAGCGTGATCCGCGGGTTGTTCCGCGTCCGCTCCATGTCCTCCTCGCTCATGATGATCCCGCGGCGGTCGACCAGAAACGCGTCGGCGCCCACCTCCGACAGGATCACGTTCCTGACCTCCTCGGTGATCCCCTGGATCAGCGAGACGAGGGTGATGATCGAGGTGACGGCGACGATGTTCCCGAGGATGGTCAGGAAGGAACGAAGCTTGTTGGCCCAGATCGCGCTCAATGCGACCCGGACCATCTCATGAATCAGAATCAGCTTCATTGGGATCCACCGGGTCGCCGTCGTCGAGGTTGCGGACCACCTCGAACGGGCCGGTGATCACGAGGTCCCCTTCCTCCAGCCCGTTCAGGGCCTCGAAGTAGCGCTCGCCGGCGATGCCGGTGTTCACCGGCGCGAACACCGCGCGTCCCTGCCGTACGACGAACACGCCCTCTCGTTCTTCCCGCGTGGTTTCGCCGTCGGTCGGCGCCGGTGCGGAAGAGGCGGAAGCGGGGCGGGAGATGACACCGGACCCCGCGTCGTCCGTCCGCCGTACGATCCGGCCGGCCGCGTCGAGCTCGACCTCGCGCACGGTAGTCGCCTGGATGGGAACCGCCAGCGATGCCGTGCGCGTCGCCGTGGTGATCTCCGCCGTGCAGGTGAAGCCCGGCCGCACGCCCGGTATGTCGCCGTCGACGACGACCACGACCAGGAAGTTCGTCGCTTCCTGCGTCGCGCTGCCCGCGGTGCCGGCCTGCGGCTGGATCGGGCTGTTGCCGATCTCGGTCACGCGCCCGGTGTAGGTGCGGTCCGGCAGCGCGTCTATCTCGATTTCGACCGGCTGGCCGAAGCGGATGGCGGGAATGTCGGTCTCGTCGACCTCGATCTCGGCTTCGAGGACCGAGAAGTCGGCGATGGTCAACAGCACCGTGCCGGGGTTGTTCATGGTGCCGACGACGACCGTCTCGCCCTCTTCGATGTTGCGGCGGGTGACGAGGCCGTCGATAGGGGAAGTGATGGTCATCTGCGTCAGGTCGTAACGCGCGCTGTCGAGCGTCGCCCGTTCCTGCAGGATGCGCTGTGCGGCCCCGTTCACGTCCACCTCGCGGGCCTTGAGCTCGGTCTCGCGCAGCTCCACGTCGGCGACCGCCTGCTCGTAGACCTCGCGCGAGACGAGGCGCAGCGACCAGAGGTCTCCCTGCCGCTCCAGGTTCTCGCGGGCGACCTCGAGGCTGACGCGGGCCGTCTCCACGGCTACCTGTGCCTGTTCGTGGGCCGATGCGGCGGCCTCGAGGGACGCCTGACCGCGGTTGACGATGGCCTGCAGGTTCTCCGGATCGATCTGGAGCAGAAACTGTCCGGCCGTGACCCGCTGCCCTTCATCCACCGCCAGACGGGTGACCCGGCCCATCGTGCTGGCGCTCATTTCGACAGACAGTTGCGGCTGAATAGTGCCGGGCGCGGAGACGATCGCGACGAGATCGCGTCGTTCGATCGCCTCCACGTCCACCTCCGCCGCGTCAGAGCGTTGGAACAGCAGATTGACGGCGACGAGCGCGACGCCGGTCAGGACGACGAGTCCTCCGATGAGCAGCTTTCTCGACATGTTCAGAAACCGAGGCTCGTGCGCAGCACCGCGAGGACCAGGGCGATGCCGGCGTAGATACCGAACAGGGTGGTGGCGATCGGAGCGGTCCTGCGCTTCCAGGCGACGGCCAGGCCGATCGACAGGAGCATGATCCACCAGACGTTGACGAGATCGATGGCGCTGAGCAGCTTGTATGCGAACGCATCCTCTTCGAGCATCGGCGTGAAGGCCGCCAGCGTGGTGGGCGACGTAATGGCCTCGCGCACGTAGTTGAGCGGAGCGGCGAAGAGCTGCTGTACGAGGAACACCAGGCCGGCGTGAGCGACGACGGCGAAGACCTGCCCGAAGCTCGACCCCGCGCCCAGCAGGCCGTAGCCGACGCCGTGCAGCATACCGGCCAGGACCACGCAGAAGATCGGCACGCCGACCAGCATGGAGCCGAACGTGGTGTACGCCGCGAACCGGACGCCCTGCTCCATCTCTGTCCGCACTTCGTCGGTCAAGGTGGCCCCGAAGGATTCCATCCAGGAGATCTGCTGGTCGAGCTGGGCCCGTTGCGCGAAGTCGGTGGACAGGAGCAGGCTGCTCAGCACCGCCACGCCGCCGACGCCCAGCGCCAGAACCCCGAGCCAGCGCGGATCGGCCATCACGCGCTCGAACGTCTCCCGCGGCGACGTGAGGATGCCGAGAACGCGGGCGGCCAGGCCGATGCGTTCGAGCGACGATCCGTCGGTCAACCCGTTCGAGTCCTGCATTATCTTCCCATTCTAGCGCCTGCTCGGCGTCGTCTGCGCGGCTGCAGCGGCGCTGCTTCCCAGTGCGTCGGCAGTCTGCGCCCCGGGGCCCGGCGCAGGCTCGGACGACGTTGAAGCCGCCCCGGGTTACGCGCCTACACCCGCTTGATACGTCCTGGCGGGCGGGGAAGTTTCATGCCGGTCCGACCCTCCTTGACAGCGCGCAAGCCGTACCCGTAGCATGCGTCGCTCACCACTGGCGCTGGACTATGGGCGCCCGGATTCGCCGTGTTTGGCCTGGTACCCCGCGAGCTCTTCTTCACGAAGGGCGTCGGCACGCACCGGGAGAAGCTGACCTCGTTCGAGCTGGCGCTGCGCTCGGCCGGCATCGCGGCCTGCAACGTGGTTCGCGTGTCCAGCATTTTCCCGCCCGGATGCCGGATTCTGCCACGCGAAGAGGGCATACAGCGGTTGCAGCCGGGGCAGGTGACCTTCGTGGTCATGTCCGAGACGGCGACGAAGGAGCCGCAGCGTCTCATCGCGGCCACCGTCGGCGTGGCGATTCCGCGCGATCCGAGCCTCTACGGCTATCTCTCCGAGCACCACAGCTTCGGCGAGGACGAGGAGACCGCCGGCGACTATGCCGAGGATCTCGCCGCGGAAATGCTGGCCACGACCCTCGGGCTGAAGTTCGATCCCGAAAAGAGCTGGGACGAGAACAAGGAAGTCTGGCGCTTGTCGAACCAGATCGTTCGGACCCAGCACGTCACGCAGACGGCGGTCGGCGACCGCAACGGTCTCTGGACGACGGTCATCGCCGCGGCCGTCATGGTCGGCTGAGCGTCGCCGGGACGCCCCTCGCGGGGAGTTGACACCCGTCCGCGGCGCGCTGCCGCCGCCGAACCCGTCGCGAGGCTCCATGTTCGGCCCCAGCCCCGACCGCCCCAGGACCTTGCGCCTCGGAACTCGCGGTGTTGCGTTCTACGGCGCAAGCTCCTAGAATGGAGTTACCCCCTGCTCACCTTCGGACCTCCGGGAAGACGACGATGTCCCGGTGTTCAACCGTCTAGGCGAACTGCTGCTCGAGAAGCGGCGCATCACACGGACCCAACTCGAAGAGGCGCTGGCGTTCCGCGAGGCGAACGGCGGCGATCTCGGCAACGCCTTGGTCCAACTCGGATTCCTGTCGGCCGAGGAGATGGCCGCGCTGCGCGGCGCCCAGTACGGGGTTCGGTCGGTCGACCTGTCCGGGTTCGAGATCGAGGCCGCCGTCATCGAGCTGATACCGGCCGACACGGCCCGCCGGCACGGGATCGTGCCGCTGCGGCGAACCGGCACGACGCTGACGGTCGTGATGACCGACCCGCGCAACGTCGCCGTTCTCGATGACGTGCGCTTCAGGACCGGTTGCACCGTCGAGCCGCTGGTGGCGTCGGAGGCTGCCGTGGCCGCCGCCATCGCCCGCTACTACGACAGCGGCCCGGGCGCCCACGAGAACGACGGCGGGGGAGGCGCGCTCGACGCGGCGGTGCGCGAGATGGAGGCTCTGGGCGGCGAGCCGGAAGATGCGCAGGCCCCCGAGACCACCCGCGAAATCGAGGTCGTCGCCGGAGACGAGACTCGCGGGCAGGCGCCCGCTGTCCGGCTGATCAACGTCATCCTGACGTTGGCGATGCAGCGCGACGCCAGCGACATCCACGTCGAGCCCTACGAGAAGGACCTCAGAATCCGGTTCCGCATCGACGGCGTTCTGCATCCGGTGATGACGCCGCCGTTGCGCATGCGCGATGCCATCGCCTCCCGGCTGAAGGTAATGGCGAGCCTCGACATCGCCGAGCGGCGCGTGCCGCAGGATGGGCGAATCCGGATCCGCTTCCGGGACGGCGGCGCGACGAAGTCGATCGATCTGCGCGTCTCCGCTCTGCCGACGCTCTTCGGCGAGAAGATCGTACTGCGCCTGCTCGACCGCGCTCGCCTCGCGCTCGACATGACGAAGCTCGGATTCGAGGAGGCGTCGCTCCGGCGGTTTACCGAGAACATCCACAAGCCCTGGGGCATGGTCCTGGTGACGGGGCCGACCGGGAGCGGCAAGACCAGCACGCTCTATTCCTCGATTGCCAGACTCAATACCGCGGACACGAACATCGTGACCGCCGAGGATCCGGTGGAGTTCAACCTCGAGGGCGTCAATCAGGTGCAGATTCGAGATGCCGTCGGCCTGAGCTTCGCCACGGTTCTCCGCGCGCTCCTGCGGCAGGATCCGAACGTCATTCTCGTCGGTGAGATCCGTGATGCCGAGACCGCGCAGATTGCCGTCAAGGCGGCGCTGACCGGTCACCTGGTGCTGTCGACCTTGCACACCAACGACGCGCCGAGCGCGGTCAGCCGTCTCCTGAACATGGGGATCGAGCCGTTTCTCCTCGCCGGCTCGGTAAACCTCATCTGCGCGCAGCGCCTCGTTCGCCGGGTATGCCGCGCTTGCGCGGCGCCGATGGCGGCGCGTCCGGAATCGCTGGTCGAGATCGGGTTCGGCGATGCCGAAGCACGTACCGTGACGCCGGTCAAGGGCAGCGGATGCGATGCGTGCAACCGGACGGGCTACAAGGGCCGGATCGGTCTGTACGAGGTGCTGGAGATGACCGACCCGTTGCGCGAGCGGATTCTCGCCGGCGGCACCGGACACGGTTTGCGGAGTGTGGCCATCGAGGAGGGGATGCTGACGCTACGCCGCAGTGGGCTGCGGAAGATAAAGCAGGGCGTGACCTCGATCGACGAAGTCATGCGGGAGACGATCCGATGATGGAGCAGTTGACCCTGGCCGGGTTGCTGGCCCGCACCGCCGAGCGGGGCGGATCGGATCTGCACGTGACCACCGGCGTGCCGCCGCAGATCCGGGTGAACGGTACCCTCGAGGCGCAGGCGGACCTCGGCCCCCTCGTGCCGGAAGACGCCAGACGCCTCATCTACGGAGGGCTGACCGCGGCGCAGCGCCAGCGGTTCGAGGAGACCCGCGAGCTGGACGTCGCCTTCGGGATCGAGGGCGTGGCGCGGGTGCGAGCCAACGTGTTCAGTCAGCGCGGCACGGTGGCGGCGGTCTACCGCCTGATACCCGAGGCGATTGGGGGATTCGAGGATCTCGGTCTCCCGACCGTCCTGGCGGAGCTGGCCGCGCGGCCCCACGGGCTCGTGCTGGTGACCGGCCGGACCGGCAGCGGCAAGAGCACGACACTCGCGGCGCTCGTCGATCGCATCAATACCGAACGGCGCGGCCACATTCTGACCATCGAGGATCCTGTCGAGTACATCCATCCGCACCGGCGTTCGATCGTCAATCAGCGCGAGGTGCACACGGACACCGCCGGCTTCGGGCCGGCCCTGCGGGCGGCGTTGCGCGAGGATCCCGACGTCGTGCTCATCGGCGAGATGCGCGACCTGGAGACCACCGAGGCAGCGCTGCGGATTGCCGAGACCGGCCACCTGACGCTGGCGACGCTGCATACGAGCTCGGCCGTCCATGCCGTCGGCCGCGTGATCGACCTCTTTCCCGCGCACCAGCAGCCACAGGCACGCACCCAGCTCTCGCTGGTGCTCGAAGGGGTGATCTGCCAGTCCCTCGTGCCGGCGGCCGATGACGGCGGGCGGGTCTGCGCCGTCGAGGTGCTGATAGTCACCCCCGCGATTCGCAACCTGATTCGCGAGGACAAGGCGCACCTGATCTACGCGGCCATGCAGGCCGGTCGGAAGCAGCGCGGTATGCAGACCATGACGCAGGCGCTCGCGGATCTCCATCGGCGCGGGAGCGTAACGCTGGAGCAGGCGCTCGCCCATGCCGGGAACCCGGACGAGCTGGAGGCATTGATTGCCCGCGGACGGGACGTTGCGGAGAGGGCGCCGCGGGAGGGGCTGTCCCGATGAGCACCACGTTCGCGTTCACGGGCCGCACGCGCCGGGGAGTGCGGATCAGCGGGAAGCGCCGCGCCCTGTCCGTCGACGAGGCGGTGGCCGCGCTCAGGCGCGAGCAGATTCTGGTGACGGCGATCGACCCGGTCGAAGGGGGCGCAGCGTCCGCGCACTGGTTCAGGCGCTCGAAGGCCGTCTCGGCGCGGAGCCTTGCCGTGTTCACGCGCCAGTTCGCCGTGATGATCGATGCGGGGCTGCCGCTCGTGCAGTGTCTCGACCTGCTCGGCAGGCAGGAAGAGGACGAGGACTTCGCCGCGACGATCCGCGCCGTGC
This sequence comes from Vicinamibacterales bacterium, assembly GCA_964291605.2. GTDB lineage: Bacteria > Acidobacteriota > Vicinamibacteria > Vicinamibacterales > UBA8438 > WTFV01. Next base: position 1,938,819 of record OZ219745.1, read on the forward strand.
AGGCCGACGTCGAAGAAGGGTCGACGTTGGCGGACGCGCTTCGGGCCCACCCGTGCTCGTTCGATCGCCTCTACACGAGCATGGTCGCGGCGGGAGAGGCGGGTGGTGTGCTGGATGTCATCCTGGAGCGCCTGGCGGTGCACATCGAAAAGCAGGTGGCCCTCGGCGGGGAGGTACGCTCCGCCATGATGTACCCCGTGGCGGTTCTGTCGATCGCCGGCGTCGTGGTCGGGGTGATTCTCTGGAAGGTCATCCCGACGTTCGCCGCGCTCTTCGAGGGACTCGGCGCGGTGTTGCCGCTGCCGACCCGCGTGGTGGTCGCAGTCGGCGACTCGTTCGCGGGAGCCGTCCCGTTTCTCGGTCTCGGCGTGCTGGGCACGGCGCTTCTCTTTCGTCGATACTATTCGACAGGGGGCGGACGGCGGGCCATCGACGGCGCCGCCCTCAGGGCGCCGCTGATCGGCGGGATCGTGCGCGGAAACGCCGTCGCCCGGTTCTGCCGTACTCTGTCGGCGTTGCTCGGCGCCGGCGTGCCGATTCTCGAGAGCATGGACATCACCGCCGGAACCGCGGGGAATGCGGTGGTGGAGGACGCGGTCAGGAAGACGCGCGCGGCCGTCGAGCGCGGCGAGTCGGTGGCCGCGCCCCTGCACGACACAGGGGTGTTTCCGGCGTTGGTGACGCAGATGATCAACGTCGGGGAGACTACCGGAGCACTGGATTCGATGCTCGCGAAAGTGGCGGACTTCTACGAGGAGGAGGTCGATCGTGCCGTCGCCGGGATGACGGCGCTGCTCGAGCCGGCGGTCGTCGCGGTGCTGGGGATCGTCGTCGGCGGCATCGTGGTGGCAATGTATCTGCCGGTGTTCGAGCTGATCGGCCGGCTGGCGGGATGAGGAAGCATGTGACCGGCGATCCGGCAGCGAGGGAGCGGGATGATGAGGCGGGTGGTTGAGCAAGAAGGTTTACGTTGATGGAGCTGCTGATCGTCGTCGCGATAATCGGCATCATCGCTGCAATCGCGGCACCCGGGCTGTTCCGGGCGCGGATGGCGGGGAACGAGGCCTCGGCCATCGGATCGCTCCGGGCCATCAACGGCGCGCAGGCGACCTACGCGGCGAGCTGCGGCAGCGGCTTCTATGCGCCGACGCTGGCCAGCCTGGCGACGCCGCCGACCGTCGGCGGCGGCGACGGGTTCATCGGTACCGATCTGGGTACGGATCCCTCGATCAAGAGCAGCTATACGATCACGATGACCGGCGGGACGCCAGCGACCGGCGCGCCCGCGTCGTGCAACGGCGTCGGCGCCGGTGGAGTGGTCGCCACCTACTTCGCGGGGGCGAATCCGAACCCGGGCGGGGGGACACGTTTCTTCGGAACGAATCAGGGCGCGACGATCTACCAGGGCACGGCGGCGCTGCCGGTTACGCAAACAGGGGCTCCGGCCGGCGCCACGCCGATACAGTAGGAGCCGGTGGCGAGACGCCGCGGGCTCCCGATCTTGACGGCGCGGCGATATGGCCTTACAAGTGGGCGAGACGTCGGGCGCCGGCGGAACGGGACGCGTGCGCTAACGAACAGGGTGGTGAGACGATGACCAGACGGACGCGATTGTGGATGACGATACTGGCGTGCGCCGGTCTCGTGGCGGCGGCCACCTCGACGTACGTTCACGTCCGCATGCTTGCCGATCCGGGGTACGCCAGCTTCTGCGACATCAACGCCAGCGTGAGTTGCACGCAGGTGTACCAGAGCCGTTACGGCACGGTGTTCGGCGTGCCGGTCGCGCTGGGTGGTGTCATCTGGTTCGCCGCCGTGCTGCTCCTGGCATACGCCGGGGCGCGGGCCCCGCGGGCCCTTGCGCCGCACGTCGCGGGCTACCAGTTGCTCTGGTCGACGGTCGGCCTCGCCGTGGCGATGTACATGGCCTACGCCTCCTTCTTCGTGCTCGGGACGGTCTGTCTGCTGTGCGTGGTGGTCTATGTGGCCGTCGTCGGGATCTTCATCCTGTCCGGTGGGGAGGAAGCCACGCCGGCCCGGCGCCTGCCGGCCGCGATCGTCGGCGATCTGCGCGCCGTTGTCCGGGAGCCGGTGGGGCTCGGCCTGCTGGTCGTCTTCGTCGTCGGCTCGGTGGGCTCGGTGGGCTGGTTCACGTGGTCCCCGCCGGCGCCGGTCCCGGTCCCGGTCCAGGCGGTGGAGTCCGCCGCGCCGCCGCCGGCAGTGACCGCGGATCAACGGAGCGAGTTCGAGCGCTACTGGGCGGCGGAGCCGCGGGTGGAGCTGGCCCTTCCCGCGTCGGCCGTGGCGGAGGGTGCGGCCGTCGTCGTGGTCAAGTTCAACGACTACCAGTGTCCCGCATGCGCCAACGCTCATCGGGCCTACGCTCCCATCTTCGCGAAGTACGCGTCGTCGCATCCGGGTCAGGTGCGGCAGGTGACGCTGGACTACCCGCTCGATCCCGCGTGCAACGAGCAGGCACCCCGTGGCCAGCACCACGGCGCCTGCGCAGGAGCGGTAGCGGTCCGGCTCGCGGCCGCGGTCGGGGACGAGCAACGCGTCGCGATGGAGGACTGGCTGTACGGGAACCAGCCGGGCCTGACGCGCGAGGCGGTGGTGGAAGCGCTGGCCGCGGTGGCCGGCATCGATCGGGCGCGCTACGACGCGGCCTACGACGAGACGGTTCTTGCCGTGCAGGCCGATATAGCTCTCGGTAACGGACTGCCGGTGGAGGCGACGCCGACCTACGTCATCAATGGCGTCGTGGTGAAGGGAACGCTCTCCCCGCGCTACTTCGACGCAGCGATTGCATACGAGCTCGAGCGCGCCGCAGCCGACGAGGGGGAGTAGCCGGCGCACCGGCCCTGCCGCGCGGGCGCCTCACCGCTCTCGGCGCCACGCGGGTTTCACCGGCTTCAGGCGGCACGCGACCATGCCGGCGGTTCGACTCCGCGAGCTCTCGAAGACGTTCCGCACGGGGTTCTGGGGTTCCCGCGTTCATCGCGCGCTCGACAGGGTATCGCTGGATGTCCCTCGGGGCGCGGTGCTCGGCTATCTCGGGCCGAACGGCGCCGGCAAGACCACAACGCTGCGGCTGCTCATGCAGCTCGTCTACCCGACATCGGGGAGCGCCGAGATCCTGGGTCGAGCCGTCGGCGATCCGGCCGTTCGCCGGCGGGTCGGATTTCTGCCCGAGGGGGCGCGCTTCCACGACTCCTGCACGGCGGAAGAGTTCCTCGTGTACGTCGGGGGGCTGTTCGGATACCCGGCCGCCGAACGCCGCCGGCGCGCGGCGCTGCAGCTGGACCGGGCCGGCATCGGAGCCGAACGCCGCCGCCGGCTCCGGTCGTATTCGCAAGGCATGCTGCAGCGTGTCGGGATCGCACAGGCGCTGCTCAACGATCCGGAAGTCGTCTTTCTGGACGAGCCGATGACGGGACTCGATCCGCTCGGGCGCCGTGACGTTCGCAAGCTCATCCTGGCATTGCGGAACGAAGGGCGGACGGTCCTGCTCAGCTCCCATATCCTGAGCGACGCCGAGGCGGTCTGCAGCCACGTCGCCATTCTGAAGCGGGGACGGCTGGCTACCTCGGGAAGCATCGCCGAGTTGGATCTCGAGGTCCGCGGCTGGGAGCTCGTCGTCGCGGGCGTCCGCGAGTCGCACCTTGCGGCCCTGGACGGCGCCGGTCGGCGCGTGACCCGTGTGGCCGACGGTCGCTACGTGATCGACCTGCCCGTCGAACCGCCGCCGGAGCGGGCCGTGGCCGACCTGGCGCAACGCGGCGTCCGCATCGTCTCGTTCAATCCGAAGCACGAGACGCTCGAGGACTATTTTCTCAGGCGGGTGAGCGACGCGGCGGAGGCTCCCGCGCCCCTCGAGCACGGATAGACCCGTTCCGTGGATCGGCATGTCCGTTGTCGCGACCATCGCGGGGCACGTGGTGCGGGATGCCGTGCGCAGTCGCGTGCTGCACGGCGTGACGCTGTTCGTCGCGGGTATGGCTCTCACCGCCCCGATCGCCGGCCGGCTGAGCGCCGGTCAGGATCTGAAGGTGGTAAAGGATCTCGGCCTTGCCGCGATCCATCTGGCGGGCCTGCTCGTTGCCGTCTCCATGGGCATACGGCTGGTTGCGTGGGAGATGGCGCGTCGAACCGCGGACGCGGTGCTGTCGAAGCCGGTCCGGCGCCACGAGTTCATCGTAGGGCAGTACGTCGGTCTGGTGGCGACGCTCGGCCTGGCCCTGGCGGTGATGACCGCGTTCCTGTACGCCCTGCTGGGCGCCGCGGCATGGTGGGCGCCGGAGACCGGGTTCATGCCGGCGCCGCCCGCGCCTGCTGCAGATCCGGCGATCCTGAAGGCCGTGTTTCTCATCCTGGTGCAACTCGCGGTGGTCGCGGCGGCTTCGCTCTGCTTCTCCACGTTCGCGAGTCCGGCGCTCGCCGCGGTGGCGGCCTGCGCGCTCTACGTGGCCGGTCACTTCAGCGCGGAGCTGCGACGGCTGGACGAGGTGGTCGATTCCCCGCTCGCGGCATCGCTTGCCGCCGGCCTGTCCTACGTCCTGCCAAACCTGGCGGCGTTCGACGTGAAGAACGCGGTGGTCCATCAGCTACCGGTCACCGCGTGGCACGTGGCGTTGACCACGCTTTCGGGTACGGCGTACATCCTCGCCTTTCTCGTGCTGGCCGCGGCCGCCTTCTCGAGGCGGGACTTGACGTGACCGTCCGAGAGCAGGTCGGCGACGCGGACCGCAGGCTGCACGGGCCGGGTGTGGAGCACCGGCGGCTTGCGGGTCGGACAGCCGTGGCGATCTGGGTCGCGATCCTGCTGCTGGCGCTCGGCGCGATGTTGCAGTCGGTGCGTGACCGTGATGGAGAACCGGGCCCGGTCCGGCGTCGCGCACCCTCGGTGCCGGCGGAGATCGTGCAGCGGGTGGCGCTGTCGTTCGAGGCGGTTGTCGCCGATGTGTATTGGATTCGTGCGGTGCAGCACTATGGCCGCACGAGACTGGCCGGCGGCGCGGCGCAGGACTACGACATCCTCTATCCGCTGCTCGACGTGGTGACGACCCTCGATCCCCATTTCGTCGACGCGCATCGGCTGGGGGCGGTGTTCCTGGCCGAGCCGCCGCCCGGCGGCCCGGGACGGCCCGACCTTGCGGTGGCGTTGCTGCGGAAGGGACTGGAGAGCGCTCCGGCGCGCTGGCAGTACCTGCAGGACATCGGCTTCGTGCACTACTGGTGGTTGCACGATGCAGAGGCCGCCGCGAGCTGGTTCGAGCGGGCCGCGGACCAGTCGGGCGCGCCGTGGTGGCTGCGGCCGCTGGCCGCGTACACGATGACCGTGGGCGGCGACCGCGCCGGGGCGCGGGCGATCTGGGGGCAGGTACGCGACTCGACCGGCGATGCCTGGATGCGCGGCGAGGCGACCCGTCGTCTGGCGCAGCTCGAAGCTCTGGACGCGGTGGATCGCCACCAGGGGGTGGTCGACGGCTTTCGCGCGCGGACCGGGAGGACGCCGGCGTCGTGGAGCGAGCTCCTGGCGGCCGGAGACATGCCGGAGATACCGGTGGATCCGACCGGGGTCGCGTACGAGTTGACGGCGCCCGAGGGCGCCGTCACGGTCTCCGGGCGGTCCGCGCTGTTTCCGCTGCCAGACGGCGGTTCGTTTCCGGATCGGCGGACAAGGTGAGCGATTCGGGAATCGCCGTCGTCGTCGCGTTGCTCGGGCTGGCGGTCGGCAGCTTCCTCAACGTCTGCATTCACCGCTTGCCCCGCGGCGGCTCGGTAATGGCGCCCGGCTCGCGTTGTCCCGCCTGCTGCCGGCCCATTCGCTGGTTCGACAACGTCCCCGTCGTCTCCTACCTCGTGCTGCACGGACGCTGTCGCGCGTGTCGGGCCCCAATCAGTCCCGTGTATCTGTTCGTGGAGGTCGCTGCCGCGGGCCTGTTTCTGGTCCAGTGGCAGGCGCTCGGCCTCCAGCCGCTGCTTGCCCCGCGCCTGCTGTTCACGGCGGCGATGATCGTCCTGTTCGTCGTGGACCTGCGCCATCACGTGCTGCCGAACGCGATCACGCTGCCCGGCATCGCCGTCGGCCTGACGTGTTCGTTCAGTCTGGAGCCGGGCTGGCCCGGCGCCCTGGCGGGAGCGATGGCCGGCGGCGGATCGCTGCTGGCGGTCGCGAAGATCTATTCCCTCGTTCGCGGACGGGAGGGCCTCGGCATGGGCGACGTCAAGATGCTGGCCATGGTCGGATCCTTCCTGGGACTGCCGCTGGCGTTCGTCACGCTGGCCTGGGCGTCGCTGCTGGGCGCGATCGTGGGTATCGGGATGATGCGCTGGACCGGCGCCGGCTGGCAGCACCCCCTGCCGCTCGGGTCGTTCCTGGCCGCCGCCGCGGTGGTCGCTTCGCTCGTCGGCGACCCGTTCCTCGATTGGTACGTCGCCGGGGCGGAGCGGTTCCTGGAGCCGCTGTTCGGGGATTGGTGAGCGGCTCCGTTCGCCGGCGGTTGCCAGCGCGTTTGCGGACGCTGCCCAGGGAGGATTTCCCCAGGTTGTTCGGCGCCGTCGCGCCCGCCGCCGTCGTGCGGTCCATTTCGCGGCGGATGGCGGTTTCTGCGCGGTGACGGCCCGCTCCGGTTTGCGTTCTTGACGCCGCACGACGCCGTACACCTTCTGCTCGCGGCCTCGTTCTGCCGGCATGACTATTGCTTTCGTAGCCGGCATGTCTCGATGCCCGGCCGGTTACGCGCTCGTCGAGACGTTGGTGGCGGCCGGCGTGTTGGTGGGGCTCGCTGCCGGAATCGCGCAGGTCGCCCTGCTGACCGGCGCCGCGATTCAGGAGAGCGGCGCCCAGGGGCGGGCCCTGTTCCTCGCGGTCCAGAAGATGGAACAGTTGCAGTCGCTCTCGTGGACCTTCGACGACCGCCTGCAACCGGTATCCGACGAGGTGACGAGCCTGGCGCTCGACCCGCCGGCGGCGGGCGGCCGGGGACTGCTGCCGTCCGGTCCGCTCACCGGTTCCGGAGGCGCCGCAGGCTACGTGGACTATCTGGACCGGGACGGGGGCTGGGTCGGGACGGGCGCCCAACCGCCGCCCGGCACGGCGTTCGTTCGTCGCTGGTCGGTGTCCCCGGTCGCCGCGCCGGGTGGCGACGTCCTGCTGCTGCAGGTGCTGGTCGTCGCGACGAGCGTGCGGGGAGGTTCGGCGACGCTCGATCTGCGGCCGAACGATCCCGGAGTCACCTGGCTGGCCGGCGTGCGCGTCCGGCACTGAGGGACCGCAGGCATGCTGACCGAGTTGCTCGTCTCCGTCGCCATCGTGCTGGGGCTGTTGGGGGTCGTCTTCGAGTTGGTGGACCCGGCCGCCGGAACGCTGGCCGTGCAGTCGCTGGCGGCGGACCTGCAGCAGCGCCAGCGCGCCGCACTTGCCGAGCTGCACCGGCACCTGCTCCTGGCCGGCGGCGGCCCGCACCCGGGGACGAACGGCATCGTCGCGCACCTGCGCCCGGCCGTGGCGCCGGCGCTGCGGGGCATGGCCGGAGACCGCTCGCCGGGAACCGATCGCCTGTCCGTGCTGTACGCGCCGCCCGGGGAGTCGGGCGCGCAGCTTGCAAGCGACGTCGCCGCCAGCCCCGCGACCGTTGGCCTGGCGCCCGCCGGCGGCTGCGCGTTGCCGTGCGGTCTGTCGGAGCGTGGCGGCGGCTTGGCGCTGGTCTTCGATGCGGCCGGCCGTTCCGATCTGTATCGGATCACGGACCTGACCGGCGCCACGGCGACGCTGGAGCATGCCGCCGGCGGCGGGCCCGCCTACGGCACCGGATCGTTCATCGCACCGGTGATCGTTCGCGGGTTCCACCTCGACCGCGGCGCGGAGCAGCTTCGCGTCCACAACGGCGCGGGCAGCGACCTTCCCTTCGTCGACGGCGTCGTCGAGTTCACCGTGCGGTACTTCGGCGCCCCGCAGCCCGCGCTGCCGCCGCCGGCGGGGCCGGCCGCGGCGATGGCCCCCTGCCTGGCTGCCGCAGCCGCCGCGGCGCCTGTTGCGACCGGGGTCGGGATCCTGGACCTGGGGGTCCTGGCCGATGACCTGTCCTGCGGTGGGGAGTCACCGTTCGATGTCGATCTCTTTCGCATCCGGCGGGTGCGAGTCGAGTTGACGCTGCGCGTGACGGATCCCGCGTGGCGGCGGCCGGCGGCGGCATCGCCGCTGGCGCCGGTCCGCAACGCCGCGATCCGGGACGTGGTCGTCAGCCTCGACGTAGCGCCGCGCAGTCTGGCCGGCTGGTAGCGCGATGGTTCCTTCCGACGCCGCCGGCACGAACGAGCGCGGCATCGCCCTGATCGTCACGATGATGGCGGCGCTGCTGCTGGTCGCCCTGGCCGGGGTGCTGGCGCCGCTCGCGACGATCGAGACGGCGGTGGGCGTCAACCATCGCCGGTCTGTAGAAGGGCTGTACGCGGCGGAGGCCGCGCTCGAACTGGCGACCGCCGAGCTGGGGTCCCTGCCGGACTGGAGCGCGGTACTGAGCGGCGCGTCCCCGTCGGCGTTTCGGAACGGCGCGCTCGCCCCGGCCATGCCGGGCGGGGAGCGCATCGATCTGACCGCCCTCACCGGGCGGCTGCGCTCGGACGGCGCCGGAGCGGGCGAGGCCGGTCGCGGACTCGCCTGGCGGCTGTTCGCCCACGGTCCGCTGCGCGCGTGGGTGCCGGTCCCCGCCGGCTACGGACCCTGGCTGGTCGCGGTCTGGATTGCCGACGACCGCGCGGACCCGGATCCCGATCGCGAGCGGGACGCCAACGACACCATCGTCGCCCACGCGGGCGCGTTCGGTCCGCGCCGCGCGGCGCGGGCCGTACAGGCGACGCTGGTGCGGCAGAGGGTGGCGCCGCCGCCCCCGACCCCGCCGGTCGCGCGGGTGCGGCTGGTGTCGTGGCGCATTGTGCAGTGATAGCGGCCGGGCGACCTGAGGAGGCTCCGCCTACGGGCGCGCTCCGAGGGCACACAGGGACTGCCTGAACTCGTCGTTGCTGACGTCGTTGACGATCCGGGTGGATCCGATCCGCGTTGGCAGCACCACGTGCAGGCGCCCCTTGCGAACCTTCTTGTCGCGCTGCATCGCCTCGATGAGCGCCTGCGCGGACAGGTCGCTGACCGGCGGCAGGGGTCCCAGACGCGCGATGAGATCGGCCAGCGCGGACCGCTCCGCCTCGGCGAAGATGCCGCGCCGGACGGCGAGGTCGGCGACGACCAGCATGCCGTAGGCGACCGCTTCGCCATGGCGGAAGCGCCGGTACCGGGTTACCGCTTCGATGGCGTGCCCGGCGGTGTGTCCGAAGTTGAGGATGCGCCGCAACCCGCTCTCGCGTTCGTCCTCGGACACCACCTGCGCCTTGATGCGGCAGGAGTCGGCTATCACCGGGGCCAGCGCCTCCTGCTCGCGACGCACGATGGCGCGCAGATCGGCTCCCACCCGTTCGAACAGGCCCCGGTCGGCGATCATGCCGTACTTGATGACCTCGTACAGACCGGCCCGGAACTCGCGCCGGGGCAGGGTGCCGAGCACATCCGGATCGGCGAAGACCGCGAGCGGCTGGTGGAACGAGCCGATCAGGTTCTTGCCGAGAGGATGGTTGATGCCGACCTTGCCGCCGATGGAGCTGTCGACCTGGGCGAGCAACGTGGTCGGCACATGCACCAACCCGACGCCCCGCAGATAAGTGGCCGCGGCAAAGCCGACGACGTCGCCGACCACGCCGCCGCCGATGGCGACGATGGTGACGCTGCGCTCGGCCGCCATGCGAATCAGTGCATCGTAGATCCGCGTGACCGTCTGGGCGTTCTTCGAACGCTCGCCATCCGGAATCAGAATCTGCTCCACCTTGCCGAGCGCTCGGGCGATGGTCTCGCCGTGCGCCTTCCAGACCGTCGGGCTCGAGACGGCGACCCGCTGGCCGCCGACGCCCGCTTCGTCCAGCAGCGTAGAGAGCCGCCCGAGAAGGCCGACGCCCACGTGGACGGGATAGGTGCGCGACGTTGCGGCGACCTGAATGACCGTGGCGGGCATGCGCGCCGGTAGAATAGCACCACCCCGGCGGTGGGACGGCGGCCGAGCGTCGGCGCCGCGGGGGCAAGAACGGAACGAGGACAGGAGCAGATGGCGTCGAAACAGCAGGCTTTCGTGACCGAGATCACCCCCCGGTCGGAGGACTTCTCGCGGTGGTACACCGACGTGATTCGCCGCGCCGAGCTGGCCGACTACTCCCCGGTGAAAGGCAGCATGGTGATCCGGCCGTACGGCTATGCCATCTGGGAGCTGATGCAGTCGGCGCTCGACCGGCGGTTCAAGGAGACGGGCCACGTCAACGCGTACTTCCCGCTCTTCATCCCCGAGAGTCTGCTCCGCAAGGAGGCGGCGCACGTGGAGGGCTTCGCGCCCGAGGTCGCCTGGGTCACCCGCGGCGGCGACGAGACGCTCGAGGAGCCGCTGGTGGTCCGCCCGACGTCGGAAGCGATCATCGGCACGATGTACTCGAAGTGGATCCAGTCGTGGCGCGACCTGCCGATCCTGATCAACCAGTGGGCCAACGTCGTGCGCTGGGAGAAGGTGACGCGGCTGTTCCTGCGCACTACGGAGTTTCTGTGGCAGGAGGGGCACACCGCACACGAGACCGAGGAGGAGGCCGAGGCCGAGGCGCGGCGCATGCTGGGCGTCTACAAGGAGTTCCTCGAGACCGAGCTCGCCATGCCGGTGCTCGACGGGCGCAAGACCGAGAGCGAGAAGTTCGCCGGGGCCGCCCATACCTACTCGGTCGAGGCGCTGATGGGCGACGGGCGCGCGCTGCAGGCGGGCACCTCGCATCACCTGGGCCAGAACTTCGCGAAGGTCTTCGACATCACCTTTCAGGCGCGGGACAAGTCCGTGCAGCACGTCTGGCAGACGTCCTGGGGCATGACTACGCGCCTCATCGGCGGCGTCATCATGGTCCACGGCGACGACAGCGGCCTGATCCTGCCGCCACGGGTCGCGCCGTACCAGGTGGTCATCGTGCCGATTCCGCGCGGCGACTGGCGCGCCACCGTGTTGCCGCGGGCGCAGGAGATCGCGGCGGCCCTGAAGCAGGCGGGCGTGCGGGTGGTGCTCGACGACCGGGAGGAGTACAAGCCGGGCTGGAAGTTCTCGGAGTGGGAGATGCGGGGCGTGCCCTTGCGGCTGGAGATCGGTCCCCGGGACATCGAGCACCAGCAGGTCCTGCTGGCGCGGCGCGACACTCGAGAAAAGCTCACGGCGCCGATGGACGGGCTGGAGGCGCGCGTGACCGAGCTGCTCGACACCGTGCAGGCGGCGCTCTTCGAGCGGGCTGTCGCGTTCCGCGACAGCCACACCATTCGGACCACCTCCAGCGAGGAGTTCCGGCGCGCGTTCGAGGGGCGCCCCGGCTTCGTCATCGCGCCCTGGTGCGGGTCGTCCGACTGCGAGGCGCAGATCAAGGCGGACACGCAGGCGACCATCCGCAACCTGGCGTTCGACCTGCCGCCGGCGACGGGCGACTGCGTGCGCTGCGGGCAGGCGGGGATGACCGACGCCTACTTCGCCAAATCCTATTGAAGGGATTCGGCGGCGGACAGACTCACCAGCGGAACGCCATCGACGCGCGCGCGCCGCCGCGCGTCGGCGCCGCGGACGCCTGACCGCGAAACGTCCGCCAACTCATGACATCCACCGCGAGCCACGCGCCCACGCCGGCACCGGCCATCGTGGTCCATGGTGTCAGCTGCGGTCCGGAGCCGATGTCGACGGCGCGGCCAATGAGAAAGCCGCCTGCCATCGAGCCACCGATGATGGCGAGCCCCTGCAGGACCTGCCTGCGCCGCGCATCGCGTGCGCTGTCCGCCCACCGCTCCCTGATCTCTGCCGTCGTCGTGGCCGGGTCGTCGTTGGCCATCGCCGGGGCAACCGAGGTCAGCAGAATCAGGACCGCCAGTGCGCTCCTCATCGTCTTCATCGTCTTCTCCTACGGGCCCGGGACTGCTCGATGTACACCGATGCTCCCCGAGACGGAATCCCCCCGGGGGCGAGTCGCCACGCTCCCCTCAGCATATATCGGCTTCGGCTTCCGGCAGCGGTAGAGGTTCGTCCTTGCGCCGGCGCGTTCGCCCCTTACTCCGCGTCCCGCCGCCGGCACGCCCACGCGATGCCGATGCTCAGCCCGTAGAGCGCGATCATCGGTCCCGCCATCACGGTCATGGTGACCGGGTCCGGGGTCGGAGTCAGGATGGCGGCGAACACGAAGCAGAGCAGGAACGCGTACTTGAAGTTGCGGATCAGGAATTGCGGCGAGGCGACGCCCATCCGCGCCAGGAAGAAGACCAGGGTCGGGAGCTGGAAGATGACGCCGCAGGCGAGCACCAGGCGGACGTAGAGGCTGAACGCGTCCTGCAGCCGCGGGGTGAACTCGACGTACTCGTTTTCGGCGCCGAAGCCCGCGAAGAACGCCCAGGCGACCTGAAACAGGATGTAGTGGCCGAAGAGGGTGCCCGCGATAAAGAAGAACGACGCGAACACGACGAACGGGATCGCGAACTTCTTCTCGTGCGCGTACAGGCCGGGCGCGATGAACAGCCACACCTGCGACATGACGACCGGCGTCGCCAGGATGAGGCCGGCCAGGGCTGCCATCTTCAGTTGCAGAAAGAAGTACTCGGGTGCGTTCGTGTAGATCATCCGCACGCCCTCCTCGAGGACGGCGGCGAGCGGCTCCATGATGAAGTCGAAGATCGGCGTGATGAAGGCCCAGCACGCCAGGAAGCCCACAGCGAGCGCCACGAACGATGTGATGAGCCGCGTCCGCAACTCGTCGAGATGATCGAGGAACGACATCTTGCCGCCGGCGCCGTCCTCGTCATCCTCCTCCCCGTCGTCGTCGACGGGTGGCTCGCCGGGACCCGAGGGACCGGCCGGCGCCGGTGGCGCGGCCGGCGCCGGGGTCGTGGCCGGCACGGGTGCTTCCGCGACGGCCGTCGCCGTGGTGTCTGGTACAACGCCTTCCCGCGCGGCCGGCGCAGTTTTCTGAATGGGCTCGGACGCCGGGCTCTCGTGCGGTGCCGGTGTGTCGTCCGTGCCTTCCGGTGGCGCGGAACCGTCGGTCGACCCGGCAGCGAGGTGGTCGGATACGGCGGCCGTGGTCTCCGCTGCCGCAGACGCACCGGTAGGACCGGACGCGGCAAACGCGGACTCGGCAGCCGACCCGCCGGGGGAGCCGGCGGCGGCGGACGCCTCCTCCGGGACGGTCGAGACGGACGAAGACTGTTCGGAATCCGGAGCCTGGGCCATCGGGTTCGCTAGAGCGTCAGGCGCCTGCGCTCGGTTCGGTCGGGTGCGGGTCCGCCGTCGGTCCCGCCGCTGCCACCGGCTTCGACGGCGCGTCCGGTTTGGCGCTGTCGGTTGTGTCCGGTTCGGTTGCGTCCGGTGCGGTTACGCCCGGTTCCTCGACGCTGCCCGGCGCACCGGCCGGGGGCTTCGGCTGCGGTGCGGCCGCCTTCGGCGGTCGCTCCTCGACCCGGATCTCTTCATCGAGGGTGTTGCGAAGCTCGTTCGATGCACGCTTGAACTCGCCGAGGCTCTTGCCGAGAGAGCGCCCGAGCTCGGGGAGCTTTCGCGGGCCGAACACGATCAAGGCAATCACCAGGATGATGACCATCTCCCAGACACCGATCGGACCGAACATGGCAATGCTCCCGGTAGGTGGATCTTCCGTAACCCGTTCTGGGCATTATAGAAACGCGCGCGCCGGGCGGTCAAGGGCACGGGGGTCTCCCGGATCGCTCGAAGTTGTTGCTGCACAGGAGCTTAACAGCCCGTGGCGAAAGCCCCGCTGCACTCGAGCGGCGGTGCATCCCGCGTGGACTGCGTTGCTCCTCGGTCGAATATGCCCGACTATGCTCCCTCGTCGCGCCTCGTCACGCGGGCGCCTCGCCGCTCTCGGTGCCACGCGGCGTTTCGCCACGCGCTGTTATCTGGTAGCATCGGCCACATGCGAGCTGTGACATCTCTAGCGATCGGGGTTGGCGCCGTCGTGTTGTCGGCCATCGCGGGCGGGTTGTTCGGCGGCCAGGTGCTGGCGGGTCAGGATTCGACGACCCGGCAGTACGACGCGTTCGCGTCGGCGATTGCCGCCATCGAGGAGAGCTACGTCGACGAGGTGGACGTCGAGCAGCTCGTGACGCGGGCGATCGGCGGCATGCTGCAGACGCTGGATCCGCACTCGAACTTCATGGACGCCCGGCAGTACGCGCGCCTGCGCGAGCGCCAGGAAGGCCGCTATTACGGGCTCGGCATCCAGATCAGCGTCATCAACGGCGGCATCACGGTGAACAGCATCTTCGAGGGGTCGCCCGCCTACCGGCGCGGGATTCGGCGCGGAGACGTCATCGCGCGCATCGAGGGCGAGAACGCCATCGGGATGAGCAGCGACGACGCCGTGCGCCTGCTGCGGGGGCCGCGCGGCAGCGCGGTCAACATCTCGGTTCGCCGCGAGGGGTACGAGGAGCTGATCGACCTGCGCGTCGAGCGGGACGAAATCAACATCGCGACGGTCGAAGCGGCGTTCCTGATCGACGACGCGACCGGCTACGTGCGTCTCCGGGACTTCTCCGAGACCAGCAACGACGAGCTGTCGCGGGCGTTGGCCTCGTTGCAGGACGCGGGGGCCGCACGGCTCCTGCTCGACCTGCGCGGCAATCCGGGCGGGCCGCTCGACCAGGCGATCCGGGTCTCCAACCAGTTCCTCGCGCGCGGCGACATGATCGTCTATACGCGCGGCCGTGTGGCGAATTCGGACCAGGACTACCACGCCCGCGACGCCGGACAGTACACGCGCCAGCCGCTCATCGTGCTCGTCAACCGCAACAGCGCGAGCGCGTCCGAAATCGTCGCCGGCGCAATCCAGGACCATGACCGCGGGCTGGTGGTGGGAGAGACGACGTTCGGCAAGGCGCTGGTGCAGTCCATCTACCGCGTCAGCCACGGGGCCGGCCTCGCGCTGACCACCGCCCGCTATTTCACGCCGAGCGGCCGGATGATCCAGCGGCCGTGGGACACCGCCTTCGACGAGTACCTCACCTATTCCCTCCGCGAGCCGGAGACGCCGGTCCGCGCGCCAGGCGATCGCAAGTTCACGAACGCGGGACGCGAGGTCTACAGCGGCGGCGGGGTCGAGCCGGATCATTTCTTCACCGGGCCGATCCAGGGCTTCGACCCGTCGCGCTTCGGACGGCTGTTGGCGGCCCGGCGGGACTTCGTCTCGTTCGCGCAGCGGTTCGTCGTGGCGGGCGACACGCGAGTAACGGTCGAGGGGCGCGATCGCGAGATCGTGAACCGCGGATTCGCCATCGACGATGCGATGCTCGAGCGGTTCAAGGAACATGTTCAGGGGCGCGGCCTCACCGTCGACGAGGAGATGTTCGCGGCCGACGCGGACTTCATCCGCGCGATGATCCACTACGAGATAGACAAGGACCTGTTCGGAGAGATCGAGGCGCGCCGCAACCTCTTCCGACGAGACCCGCAGGCGCAGCACGCGTTGACGCTGTTCGAGGAGGCGGAAGCGCTGTTGCGTCTGTCGTCCTCGCCGGCAAGGGTGGTATCCAGGTAGCGCCGCCAAACCCGTCGCAAGGCTCCGTGTCCGGCCCCAGCCGCCACCGCCCCAGGAGCTTGCCCCGCAGAACTCACTTCGTAGCCGTTCTGCGGGGCAAGCTCCTGGCCGGGCGACCCGGGTCGAGGCTTGCCGCCCCGGGTGATTGGTTGCTAGACTACGGCACGACGTCAAGGCGTTCGATTGAAGCGTTCCTGACCCGGCGTTGAGCGTTCCCAGCCGCTCGACAGGTGATGGTGGAGAAGCCAGTGAACCTGTTCGTGCGGCTGTTTTTGCGTACTCCTTCCCACCGGACTCGGCGGTTCTGATGCGACTCAATCATCTGGAGATCGCAGGATTCAAGAGCTTCGCCGAGCGTGCCGCGCTGGCCTTCGACGACGGCGTGACCGCCATCGTCGGGCCCAACGGCTGCGGCAAGAGCAACGTGATCGACGCCATCACGTGGGTGCTGGGCGAGCAGAGCGCGCGCAGCCTGCGCGGTGAGCGCATGGAGGACGTCATCTTCAGCGGCAGTGACGCCCGCCGTCCGACCGCGGCCGCCGAGGTCCGGATTCAGCTCTCCGAGGTCACCGCCACACTGGCGAACGGCAACAACGGCAAGGCGCTGCGGGAGTCCGGAATTCGCGCCGCGAACGGCGGGCGCAACGGCGGCAACGGCAACGGCCACGCAGATGCCGCTACGAGCGGGCCGCCTCTGTCGATGCCGGCGAGCCTGCCGCCGGCCGCGGATCTTGAACGCCCCGATCACGAGGAAGATGTGGCCGGGCCATTCATCAGCCGCGACGTCGAAGTCGCACGGCGTCTCTACCGATCGGGGGAGAGCGAGTATCTCATCGACGGCCGGGTCTGCCGGCTCCGGGACGTACAGGATCTGATGATGGATTCGGGGCTCGGGGTCAAGGCCTACGCCGTCATCGAGCAGGGAAGAATCGGGCAGATTCTCAGCGCCCGGCCCACCGAGCGGCGGCAACTGCTCGAGGAAGCGGCGGGGGTCACCAAGTACAAGGTGCGGCGGCGCGCGGCGGAGTTGAAGCTCGAAGCCGCGCAGCAGAACCTGACACGGGTCGACGACATCATCTTCGAGGTGGAGCGGCAACGCAGCGCACTCAAGCGCCAGGCCGCCAAGGCGCGCCGCTATCGCCGGCTGCGCGACGAGCTGCGGCGCTGGCAGAAGGTTTCCTTTGCGCGCCGGAGCAGGCGGCTGACCGCGGCCATCGAGACGGCCGCGCGGAATCTGGAGGAGGCGGCCACCGGCGAACGCGGGACCGCCGCCAGTCTGGCCGGGTTGGAGAGCGGGCGCGAACGCCTGCGCCTGGAGCTGGTCGAGACGGATCAGGCTGCGACGACGATTCGTGAGCAAGCGCATCGCCGGGAGCTCGAGATCGAGCGGCGGCAGCAGCAGATCGACTTCGGCAAGCGCCGCGCCCGGGAGCTCGCCACCGCGCTGGAGGAGGGAGCGGCGACGCTTGCCTCGCTCGAGGCGCGCCGGGCCCCGGTGGGCGACGATCTGGCGGCGCAACGGGAAGCGCACGACCGGTGCGTCGCCGATCGCGATGCGACGCTCGAGCGGCTGCGGGAGGCCGAGAGGGCCCTCGCGGAGGGACAGCAGGCAATCGAAGGGCGGGAGGGCGACGTGGAAGCCGCCCGCAGTGAGATGTTCGCGGCGGTGAATGCAGCGGCCGCCCTGCAGAACGTCATCGACAATGCCGCCGCCGCCCACAAGCGGTCAACCGAGTCCGTCGTGAAGATCGATGCCGAGGCGGCGGATCTCGCGACCGAGCTCGAGCGGGTCCGGCGCGAGCATGCGGATGCGGCCGCCGCCCGTGACCGGGGGCGGAAGCGGCTGGACACGGTCCGCGCGGAACGGGAGGCGCGAACCGCGGAACTCGAGTCGGTGCGGAGTGCGGTCGAGTCGCGGACACGCGATCTGCGGGACCGCGAGCAGCAGGTCGCGGTGCTGCATGCGCGCGTGGAGTCGCTGGAGGAGCTGGAGGCCGGACGGGCCGCCTACGCACAGGGCGCTCGCGAGGTGCTGGCCGCGGACAGCCGGGTGGCCCATCACGGATCGGTGGCCGACCATCTGGAGGTCGAGCGGCGTGACGAGTCGGCGGCCGAATCGTGTCTGGCGGATCTGTTGCAGGACGTCGTCGTGCCGTCGCGCAGGGATGCGCTGGCCGGAATCGCGTTCTCGGCCTCCCGCAACAGCGGTCGTTGCGGCTTCGTCTTCGCTGACGCGAAGCCGGCGGGGCGCACCGTTCGTCCGCCCCATCCGGCGCTACGGGCGCTGACGGACGTGGTCAAGGTGACAGGCGCCGGCGCGGCCGTGGTGCGCCGACTGTTGCGACAGCGCTGGATCGCTCCGTCGCTCGACGACGCCCTGGCGGCGGCGCGCGAGACCGACGATCCCATCGCGACGCCGGACGGTGTCGTCGTTCGCGGACCGCATCGAGTCGCCGGCGGTGGGCGTCAGGGATCGGGCGGCTTGCTCGCTGCAAAGCGGGAAATCAAGGAGCTGCGGGAACGGGTCGCCGTCGAGAGGGCGGCGGCCGACGAGCTCGCACGTCGAATCGCCGACGGCAAGGAGGAGGCGGTTCGGAGCGAGCAGGCCCTCGGTGCGCTGCGGAACGACGAGCATGCGTTGGAGAAGGAGCTCGTCGGACTCGACATGCAGTTGTCCCGCCTCGAGGAGGAGCGCCACCGTGTCACCGACAGGCAGCGCGTCGTCGAGACCGAGCGCGAACAGTTGACCGGGGAAAGGGCGGCTCAAGAAGCGCGCGAGACCGAGGCACGTGAAGCGATCGACCGCCTGGAGGCGCAGCAACGGGCGGCCGATGACCGGTTCATGCACGCCGAGCGCCGGCTTCATGAAGCGCGCGAGACGGTCGAGGCGCTCGGGCGGGATGCGGCCGCCGCGAAGGCACGGCATGCGACGATGGCGGAACGCGCTGCCGCGATCTCTTCCGACGTGCGGCGGCTGGAAGAGCAGGCCGAGGAGCTTCGGGAGCGGATTGCCGGATGCGCAGCCGAGAACGAACGCGCCGTTGCCGATCGGCGCGGCACGCTGGCGGAAGTCGCCCGCTCGGAGCAGCAACTCGGCGCCGATGTCGAGGCATTCGACGCGCTTCGCAAGGAGATCGTGGAGCTCGATGGCCGTGGTGAGGAACTGCGGCAGCGGATCGCTGCGCAGGACGAGGAGGTGCGCACCGCCCGTCAGGCGTTGGAACGCGCGCGCGCGGAAGTGGGGAAGCAGGAGGTGGCGCTGGCCACGGCCGAAGCGGATCTGGGCCATCTGACCGAGGCGTGCAGTCTGTCGCTGCAGGCCGGCCTGGACGATGTCCGCGCCGAGGTGGAGGCGCTGGAAGCGCAGGGGCCCATCGAACCCGACGCGACGCTCCTCGGGACGCCGACGCCTGTCGATATCGCGGGAGGCGGTGCCGCTGCCGCTGCCGGATCCGGCGAAAGGGCAGACACGGCGGACGCTGCGCGCGAAGAAGCCGGCGCGGACAGAATGGCCGAGTCGCAGCCGGCCGACGCCGAGGCCATCGTCGATCTCCTGCACGCAAAGGTCGAGCGCCTGGGCGCGGTCAACATGATGGCCATCGATCAGTTCGACGAGCTGGAGGAGCGGCACGGCTTCCTGACCGCGCAGCGCCAGGACCTCATCGACGCCATCTCCGCCACCGGAGCTGCCATCAAGCGCATCGACGCGACCACCCGCTCCCGCTTCCAGGAAGCGTTCAAGGTAGTCAACGAGCACTTCCAGCTCACCTTCGAGACGCTGTTCGGCGGGGGGCGGGCCGAGCTCGTGCTGCTCGACGAGTCCGACGTGCTGGAGAGCGGCATCGACATCGCCGCGCAGCCTCCCGGCAAGCGTCTCCAGAGCATTCAGTTGCTGTCCGGTGGAGAGAAGGCGCTGACGGCCATGGCGCTGATGTTCGCCATCTTCCAGTACCGACCGAGTCCGTTCTGCCTGCTGGATGAGATCGATGCTCCCCTGGACGACGCGAACATCGGGCGCTTCGTGGAGATGTTGCGTGGATTGCAGGATCGCACGCAGTTCGTCCTGGTCACGCACAACCGCAAGACCATGGAGATCGCGGACCGCCTGTACGGCATCACGATGGAGGAGCCGGGCGTGTCCAAGCTGATTTCCGTCAACATGGCACAGACAGTCGGGTGAACGAGGGGAAGGCGCGTCGTTTTCACCGGCTGAGGCGTCGGAGCCGCCGACTTGCGTTCCTCGCGAGGGTAGGCGTGCTCGTCGCGGCCGCTGTCTGGGGTCATCCGGCCGCGGTCGTCGAGACGTTCCTGAGTGTGCCGGCGCTGCCGTCGGCACTGCGGGTCGTGCTCGGTACCGGTATGCTGGCCGTGGCGCTCGGTTTCGCCACGGAGCTGGCGGCGTTGCCGTTCCTCGTCCATGGCGATTATTTCCTGGAGCGTCGCTTCGGACTCTCCCGGCAGTCGTTCGGCGCCTGGCTTCTGGGCCTGGGGCAGACCATCGGCGTTCGCGTGGCCGGCTGGTCGGCCGCTGCGGTCGCCGTCTATTCGGCGATCGGCATCTGGCCCGACACGTGGTGGAAGGCAGCGGGGGCAGGCTACCTGGCGATGTCCGTGGTCCAGGCCACGCTGGCGTCGGCGGCGGTGGCGAAGCGCGCCAAACCGTTGCGGCGTCCCGCCCTGCAGGCCCGCCTGCAAGCGCTGACGCGCCGCGCCAGGGCGCCGGTCATCGCGATTCACGAGTGGCGGGTCGGGTCCGCCACCGACACCGCCAACGCCGCGGTCGTCGGCATCGGACCGTCACGGCGGATCCTGGTCTCGGATACGTTGCTGGAGGACTACAGCGATGATGAGATCGAGGTGATCATCGCCCACGAGATCGGCCACCACGTGCACTGGGATCTGTGGCAGACGATCGCCTGCACTTCCGCACTGTCGTTGGCGGCTTTCTGGACGGCGAACACCGTGCTGGCGACATTGTTGCCGCTGCCCGGGATTTCCGGGCTGTGGGTTGTCGGCAGCTTGCCGCTGCTGGCGCTCGTCTACGGGGCCGTGACGGTGGCGTCGGCGCCGATCGTCAACACGCTGTCGCGCTGGCACGAGCGCAGGGCCGATCGGTACGCGCTACGGGTGACCGGCAACCTCGATGCGTTCGTGTCGGGGCTGCGCCGCGTGAGCGCGCAGTACCTCGCCGAGGAGCGACCGTCGAGGCTCGTCGAGTGGCTGTTTCACTCGCATCCCCCGCTGGCCGCCCGCATGGCGGGCGCCCGCGCGGCCGTCTCCAAGGGCTGACAGCCCGTTCGCCCGCCACTCAGCGGCGGGCGGGCTCGCGGTTGCCGCGCTGTCGTGGCGGACGGGAACCACCGCCGGGCCCGCCCGGCCCGCGTCCGCCGGAACGGCGGGGCTGGCCATCGCCCTTGTCGCCGTTGTCGGACGAACCGCCCGGAAGCAGCGCCTTGCGACTCAGTCGGACCTTGCCGGAGGGGTCGACGTTGATCACCTTCACCAACACCTGGTCGCCCTCGGTCAGCTCGTTGCGCACCTCGGCCACGCGATAGTGGGCGATCTCCGAAACATGAAGCAGGCCGTCGATGCCCGGCAGGATCTCGACGAACGCCCCGAAGTCCGTGATGCGCTGCACCTTGCCCAGGTAGGTCTTGTTCAGCTCCGGGCTGGCGGTCAGCTCCTCGATGATGGCGATGGCCTTCTGTGCCGACGTCTCGTCCGTCGACGCCACGTTGACCCGGCCGTCGTCCTCGACGTCGATCTTGACGCCGGTCCGATCAATGATGCTGCGGATAGTCTTGCCGCCCGGTCCGATTACGTCCCGTATCTTGTCCACCGGGATCTGAATCGTCACGATGCGCGGCGCGTGCGTGGAGATGGACTCGCGGGGTGTCGCCATGGTCACCCCCATCTTCTCGAGAATGTGGAGCCGGCCGGCGCGCGCCTGCTCCAGCGCTTCCCGCATGATTTCGGTGGTGATTCCGGCGACCTTGATGTCCATCTGCAGCGCGGTGATGCCCTCGCTGGTGCCGGCGACCTTGAAGTCCATGTCGCCGTAGTGGTCCTCGGCCCCGGCGATGTCCGACAGGATGGCGTGGCGGCCGCTCTCTTCGTCGAGAATGAGACCCATCGCGATCCCGGCCACCGGCCGCTTCATCGGCACCCCTGCGTCCATCAGCGCGAGCGCGCCGCCGCAGACGCTGGCCATGGACGACGATCCGTTGGACTCCAGGATGTCCGAGACGACGCGCAGCGTGTAAGGGAATTCCTCCTCGCTCGGGATCAGCGGGGCCAGGCTGCGCTCCGCCAGGTGGCCGTGGCCTATCTCGCGCCGGCCCGGTCCGCGCAGAAACTTGACCTCGCCGACGGAGAACGGCGGGAAGTTGTAGTGCAGCATGAATCGCTTGTAGCTCTCCCCGTCGACCAGCTCCACCTTCTGCTGGTCGTCCGCCGTGCCCAGGGTCGCCGAGACGAGGGCCTGGGTCTCGCCGCGGGTGAACACCGCCGACCCGTGGACCCGCGGCAGGACGCCGACGTCCGACGTGATCTCGCGCACCTGATCGAACGCCCGGCCATCGAGACGGCGCCCTTCGCCGAGGACCTCGTCGCGCAGCACTTTTTCCTTCAGATCCTTGAATACCTGCTTGGCGTCCGCGCGGCGAGCCGGATCGTCTTCCGGCAGGGAGTCGAGGAGATCGTCGAGCACGCTGTCCACCTGGGCGTAGCTCGCCAGCTTGTCCCTGATGCGCATCGCCTCGGCCAGCGGCGCCACGGCCTGTGATTCGATCTCCCGGCGGACCGTTTCGTCGATCGCCTGCGATTCGACGGCGATCTTCTGCTTGCCGACGGCCGCCGCCATTTCCTCGATGGCGTCGATGATGTCGCGGATCGCGGCGTGGCCCGTCTCGAGGGCGCCGAGCATCGCGTCCTCTCGCGCCTCGTTGGCGCCCGCCTCGACCATGACGATCGCTGCCCGGCTCCCGGCGACGATCAGGTCGAGGTCGCTCTGCTTGCGCTCCGGGTACGTCGGGTTGATTACGAACGAGCCGTCGATCAGGCCGACACGAACCGCGGCGATGGGGTGCGCGACCGGAATGGGCGAGATGGCGAGCGCGGCCGACGCGCCGGTCAGGGCGAGCACGTCGGAGTCGTTCTCGGGGTCCGCCGACAGAAGCAGTGCGATGATCTGCGTTTCTCGTGTCCATCCGGCAGGAAACAGGGGCCGGAACGGGCGGTCGATGAGACGGCTCGTCAGGACTTCCTTCTCGGTGGGTTTGCCTTCCCGCTTGAAGAACCCGCCCGGTATCCGTCCCGACGCGTAGGCGTACTCGCGGTAGTCGACGGTGAGCGGGAGAAAATCGATGCCTTCGCGGGCGTTGGGCGCGGCGCACGCGGTGACGATGACGAAGGTGTCGCCGTAGCGTACGGTGACCGCCCCGTCCGCCTGTTTGGCCAGCTTGCCGGTTTCTATCGTGAGGGTGGACCGGCCGACATTCACCTGGGCCGTATGCATGGGGATGGGCTCCAGTTCTTGGGACGATTCTTGGTCCCTGCGCGTTGTGCGGAGAGGCGGGCAGCGGTCCGTCGGGACCGGTCTTCTTCTCGCGCTTATTTGCGGATGCCGAGTCGCTTGATCAGAACCGAGTAGCGCTCGGAATCCTTGCCCTTGAGGTAGTCGAGGAGGCGGCGGCGCCGGCCGACCAGTTGCAGCAGACCACGACGTGAATGGTGGTCCTTGGCGTGGGTCTTGAAATGCTCGGTCAGATAGGAGATGCGCTCGCTGAGAATCGCGATCTGCACCTGCGGGGATCCGGTATCGCTGTCATGCAGGCGATACGAGCCGATCAATTCGGACTTCCGCTCCTTGGCCAGCGCCACGTGCAACTACCTCTCTACTCTTGCTTTACTTGACACTCTGCTCAAACGACGATCCTACACTAGAACGATTGTCGGGTGCAAAAGCCGGGCGGCATCGGCCTTCGCTATCGCGATCAGCGTGCCGCCGGCGTCATACAGCTTCGCCACCCCGGTAGCGGAGAACTTCACCCCCGGGGTCCAATCCGCGCTGGAGGAGACGACGTCCGCGGCCGTCAGGTCGTTGCCGTGCCGAGCGCGCCGGGCGCCGTGCTCCGTCAGCACGAACCTCGGAACTTCGGGCAGGAGCTCCGCGAGCGGCACCATCCGGTCCGCGACGGAAGGACCGGCCGCATCGACTTCGTCCAACGGCACCGCGCCCCTAAGGTCGAACGCCCCGTTGCGTTCGCGCCGCAGCTTCTCGAGGCAGGCTCCGCACCCGAGTACCCGTCCGAGCTCGTGGGCGAACGCGCGCATATAGAAGCCGGCTTCGCAGGTGACCCGGCATCTGACCCGCGTGCGGTCGACCTCCAGCACGTCGACGGCATGCACGGTCACGTCGACCGGATCGGGATCCACCGGCTGGTTGCGGCGGGCCAGCTTGTAGGCCCGGACGCCCCGGATCTTCTTCGCCGAGAACGGGGGCGGCCGTTGCGGCCGGGTACCGACGAACGCCTGCACGGCGTGCTCCAGCACTTGCCGGTCCGGCGCCTGGGCCAGACCGGTCCCCATCCGGTCGCGGGCGTCGGCAGTGACTGTTCCGGCAGCGTCGTACGTGTCGGTCGAGACGCCGAGCAGGATGCTGCCCTCGTAGACCTTGCGTCCCGCGGAGAGCAGCGCCGCAAGCCGCGTCGCGCGTCCCACCACGAGCGGGAGCACGCCGGTGGCGATCGGATCCAGCGTTCCGATGTGTCCGACGCGCCTGACGCCGAGCGAGCGCCGCGCATGGGCCACGACATCGTGCGATGTCGGTCCGGACGGCTTGTCGACGACCAGCACCCCGTCCATTTCAGGTGCCTGGTCCGGCCGATCCCGCGTGCCGCGAACGCTCGATTGCCGCCACGGTGCGCAAGAGCAGGAGCCGCTCCCGGTCTGCCGTGGGCGCCTCCAGCGTGCAGCCCGCGGCATTCCGATGGCCTCCTCCTCCGAACGTTGCGGCCACCGCGCGGACGTCGACGACACCCTTCGACCGCAGGCTGGCCCGAGTGGTTCCCTCCAGGGCCTTGATCATGATCACCGCTTCCACGTCGCGGGCCGCCAGCGGGAGGTTGATCACGCCCTCCATGTCGTCGGGGGGACAGGCGGTGTCGCGGAGCAGCGCCTCGTCGACGCGGAGGAGCGCTACCCGGCCGTCCGCCTCGAGCCGCATCTCGTGCAGCAGGCGCCCGGTCAGCCGCAGCTTGCCGAGCGAGCTGCTCTGGTAGATCGCGGCCGCGAGAGCCGCGACGTCGACGCCGCAGGCGGCTACGTCGCGGCAGGCCTCGAAGGTTCGGGCGGTGATGTTCGCGTGGCGGAACGAGCCGGTGTCGGTGAGGATGCCGGCGTACAGGGCCGCGCCGATCTCCGGGGTGATGGGAACGCCGAGCACGGCGATCAGGTCGCGGACCATTTCCGCGCAGGCCGCGGCGCTCGGGTCGAACCAGTTGAGCGCGCCGTACATGGCGTTTCCCGCGTGGTGATCGATGTTGATGACCGGCTGACGATCCAGCCCGGTGACCTCGGTGCGATCGAGCGTGCTGCATTCCAGCACGACCGCGGCGTCGAAGCGGTCGTTCACGGTGTCCGCCGCTTCGATGTCCGTTACCCCCGGCAGCGTTTCCAGGTACACGGGCGGTGGATCGTGGTTGACGATACGTACGGTCTTGCCGAGCGCCCGCAGGGTGTGCGCCAGGGCCAGTTGCGAGCCGACGGAGTCGCCGTCGGGCCGGGCGTGCGAGGACAGCACGAAACGTGCTCCGTCCTGCAGGGCGTCGGCGATGGGTCCGATCGCGTCAGGCGCCATCTGTGTCTTCCGTCTCGACAGGAGGGTCAGGCTCGCCGGCGGGGGAGCGGAGCGACTCGCGCTGCTGTTCGAGCTCGTCGAAGATGCGCGCGATGCGGTCCTGCCGTTCGGCGGAGTCGTCGTACACGAAGCGGATCTCCGGGACCTGGCGTAGTTGCAGGCGTTGGCCGATCTCGCGACGCAGATAGGCTTGCGCCCGGCGCAACCCGCGGGCTGCGTCGCGGCGGTCGCTGCCGTCGAGCAGCGTGTAGTAGACGCGTGCGAGTTGGAGATCGGCGGTCATTCTGACGTCGGTGACGGTCACGCCCAGCACACCCGGATCGCGGACGGAGCGGGCGAGGAGCGTGGAGAGCTCGGTTCGCACGCGTTGCGCGACACGCCGGATCCGGTTGCCCTCTGCCATGTAATGTTCTGGTGCTTCAACGCAACCACTGCAGGTCGGTTGCCAGCACGAGACCGGGATCGCGGCGTTCCATCTCCATGACGACACCATCCAGAACGCGGTCCACGTGGTCCCGATGCGATGCTATCGCCACGATGCCGAGACGGGACCGTTGGTGGGTGTCGAGATGGTCGATTTCCGCCAGCGAGACATTGAGCTTGCGGACGCGGTCCTTGACGCTCGAGAGGATCCGCCGCTTGTCCTTGAGCGAGCGCGCACCCGGAAAGTGGAGGTCTACGGTCAGCAACCCGACGGCAGGCATCGGTCGGCGAAGGCGGTCGGTCAGACGGTCGCGACGACCTTCTCCACGGTGAACGACTCGACGACGTCGCCGACCTTGAGATCGGCGAAGCGCTCGAACGCCAGACCGCACTCCAGGCCGCCCCGTACTTCGTTGACGTCGTCCTTGAAGCGCCGCAGCGATCCGATGCGCCCCTCGTGCACCACCACGCCGTCCCGCACGAGCCGTGCCTGCGCGTCGTTCGCGCGGGTAATCACTCCCTCTGTGACCATGCAACCGGCTGCCGTGCCGAACTTGGGGATCTTGAACGTCTGCCGGATCTCGGCGGCACCCAGCTTGACCTCCTTCGTCGTGGGATCGAGCAGGCCGGCCAGCGCCTTCTTCAATTCGTCGGTGACGTCGTAGATGACCGAGTGGAGCCGAATGTCGACCCCTTCGCGTTCCGCTACGGCCGTCGCGTTGCGGTCGGGACGCACGTTGAACCCGATGACGATGGCGTTCGAGGTCGAAGCCAGCAGCACGTCCCATTCGCTGATGGCGCCCACGCCGGTGTGGATGATGCGCGTCTTGACCCGCTCGTCGCCCAGCTTCCCCAGCGAGTCGGCCAGCACCTCCGCGGAGCCCTGCACATCCGCCTTGATGATGATAGGCAGCTCCTTGGCCTCGCCTTCCGACAACTGCTGCTGGAGCGATTCCAGCGTCAGCCGCTGGCCGCGTCCGCCGAGCGCCTTTTCCTTCGCCTGGTTCTGGCGCAACACGGCGATCTGCCGCGCCTTCGCGGCTTCGGTCACGGCCTGGAACGCGTCTCCGGGTTGCGGCAGCCCGGTCAGGCCGAGCACCTCCACCGGACTGGAGGGGCCAGCCTCGTTCGCCTTCTGAAGCCGGTCGTCCAGCAACGCCCGGACGCGTCCGACCACGACCCCTGCGATGAAGTTGTCGCCGACGCGCAGCGTGCCGTCCTGCACCAGGATCGTGGCGACCGGTCCGCGACCGCGGTCCACCTTGGCCTCGAGCACCGTACCGGTCGCGGCTCGTTTCGGATTGGCCTTCTGTTCCTCGAGCTCGGTCACCAGGAGGATCATCTCCAGAAGGCCGTCCAGGTTGTCCCGCTTCTTCGCCGAGACGGGCACGGTGACCGTGGTCCCGCCCCAGTCCTCGGGAGTGAGGTCCCGGTCCGCCAACTCCTTCTTGACGCGATCGAGGTTGGCGTCCGCCTTGTCGATCTTGTTGATGGCGACGACGATGGGGACGCCCGCCGCCCTTGCATGATCGATTGCTTCCTGCGTCTGCGGCATCACCCCGTCGTCGGCGGCCACGACGAGGATGACGATGTCGGTCACCTGGGCGCCGCGGGCGCGCATCAGCGTGAACGCCTCGTGACCCGGCGTGTCCAGGAAGACGATCTTGCGGCCGTTCACCGCTACCGAGTACGCACCGATATGCTGCGTGATTCCGCCGGCCTCGCCCTCGGCGACCTTCGTCTCGCGGATGGCGTCGAGCAGGGTCGTCTTGCCGTGGTCCACGTGCCCCATGACGGTCACGACCGGGGCGCGGACGATCAGGTCGTCCGGCTTCGCCTCCTCCGCCTCGATGACGACCATCTCCTCCTCGAAGGTGCGCATCTTGACGTCGGCTCCGAACTCCCGGGCGATGGTCGTCGCCGTTTCCGGGTCGAGCGTCGTGTTGATGGTCATCATCACGCGGCGTTCGATCAGCTTCTTGAGCACGTCCTTGGGCTTGACCTCCAGGCGCTCGGCCAGGTCCTTGACGGTCATGCCCTCGGCCAGGGTAATCGTCCGCGTGATCGGGGGCGGAGGTGCCGGCGTGGCGGGAGTCTGGGGCCTCGTGCGCCGGTATTGGGCGCGCCGCCCGCCCGGGCGGTGATGCGGCCGCGGCGGCGGCGGACGGTAGCCGACTGCCGGCCGGGGTGGCAGAGGGCGTGCCGCCGGGGGCCGTACCGGCTGGGAAGGCAACGGCCGCGGTCCACCCAGTGGCGGCCGTGCGGCGGGCGTCGCCGCGGCGACCGGCGGAGCTGGCCGGACGGGTACCCTGGGCACGGAGGTCGGTATCGCGGGTCGCGGCTTGACCGGCTTGGGTTCCTCGATCCGCAGCCGCAACCGCGGAGGCACCACGCGCCCGGTCGGACGAAGCGCGAGTCCCGAGCCGGGGCGCGACACGCCGGAAGATGAGCCGGAGGCGGGCGGCGGAATGGGAACCGCCGGCGGGACGGGAGGCGCAGCCGCGACGCTTTCCTCCGAAGCGGTTGGCTTCTCCACCTCCGGGGGCGGGGCCTTCAATTCCACGGGGGGAGCAGCTTTCGCGGCGGCCCGTCCGGTGTCCTCATTCGGTTGCAGCGGCATTCGTTCGACCTGGATACTGGGCGGCTCGACCGTCGCGCCTGCGGGCGCGTCATCGTCGATACGAGGCGAGTCGGCTTCGACCTGCAGGGGCTCCTCGGCTGCAACCCTGGGCGGCTCGATCTTGGCGGGCGGAGTCTCCTCGACCTCGCCGCCGGACGGTTGGACCCCGGCCGGCGGAGCTTTCTCGACCGTGACGCCGGGCGGCTCGGCCTCGACGCGTGGAGCCTGTTCGGCCGCGACGTCCGGCGCCGATGGTTCGGCCGCAGCGGGAGTCTCCTTCACCGCCGTGGACGGTTCTTCCACGCGGATGCGGGGCGTCTCGACCCGCAGCCGCGGTGCGCCTTCGACCCGCAGCCGCGGCGCCGACGGCAGCCGCGGGATCGCGGGAGGCGGCGCCTGCGGTGCAGGTTTCGGCGCCGGCTGCGCAGCCGCGGGCGGAGCGTCGGCCGCGGTCGGCGCCGTTGCGGCCGGTACCTCCGCTGCCGGTGCGGCAGGCGTGCCGGCGGCGGCCTCGGCATCGTCGACCGCGGCCGCCTCGGCTGCCGCCCTTGCGGCCTTGGCGGACTTGACCAGTCGTGGCGGACCGAGCTTCGGCGCCGCCGGGGCGACCGGCTCCGCCGCGCTGGCCCCGCGCTTCGTGACCGGCCGTTGCGAGAAGAGCGATCCGGCGGGCAGTGTGACGTTTCGCTTGCGTGCGATCCGCTCGGCAAACTGTCGGGCCACGATCTCTTCCACGGTGCTCGAAGCACTCTTCGCTTCAATCCCGTGCTGCGTGCGAAGCAACTGCACTACTTCCTGGCTCGGGATGCCGAGAACTTCAGCGATCTTGTAGATGCGAATTGTGCCCACGGGCGCTCTCACTCCGCTGTCGGTGTCTCGTCGGGCGCATCCGCCGCCGCCGGGGTCGACGTGCCCGACGACTGGACCATCGAAGCGTCCTCCAGTTCGTCGGGGGCGGCCACCGCTCTCGTGGCGGCGGCGACCTGGTCCCGCACCGTGGCCTGCAGATCCCGGGCCGTGGTCTCGTCCACGCCCGCCACCTCGGCCAACGCCGCGGTGTCGACGTCGAGCAGGCGATCGGCCGTGTCCAGCCCCGCCTCGCTCAGGCGCAAGAGCTGCGCATCGTCGAGTCCCGGCAACATGAGCGTACCGGCCTCATCGCCTTCGGCAAGCTCTTCGAACTGCGCCTCGACCTCGCGTCGTTTCTCTTCCTCGCTCTTGATGTCGATTCTCCAGCCGGTCAGCTTGGCCGCCAGACGGACGTTCTGGCCCTTCTTGCCGATCGCGAGGGAAAGCTGGCGGTCCTCCACGACCACTTCGACGATCGACTCCTCCGGGTCGAGCACGGTCACCCGCTGCACTCTGGCCGGACTGATGGCGTTGGTCACGAAGACGACAGGGTCTTCGGACCATTCGACGATGTCGATCTTCTCGCCGCGCAGCTCCCGGATTATCGCCTGCACCCGCGTACCCTTCATCCCGACGCAGGCGCCGACGGGGTCGACGTCGCGTTCGCGCGAGTGGACGGCGACCTTCGCCCGATCCCCGGCTTCGCGGACCGCGCCGCGGATGGTGACCGTGCCGTCGTAAATCTCCGGCACCTCCTGCTCGAACATCTTGACCAGCAGCGTCGGATCGGTACGGGACAGGATGATCTGCGGTCCCTTCGTGTTCTTGTTGACCTCGCGGATCACCGCGCGGATCCGGTCGCCGGTGGTGTAGTTCTCGGCGCGCGACTGTTCGCGCCGGGGAAGCAGCGCTTCCACCCGTTCGGTGTCCACGACGATGTCGCCGTTCTCGAACCGCTTGACGGTGCCGCCGATCACCTCGTTGACCCGGTCGCTGTACAGGGCGTAGACGTTGTCGCGCTCCGCCTCGCGCACCTTTTGGAAGATGACCTGTTTCGCGGTCTGCGCCGCGATGCGTCCGAGGACGTCGGTCGGCTTGGGGAACTCGATCTCCATGTCGACTTCCGCCTCGTCGCCGTACAGCTCCTGCGCCTCGGCGAGCGAGATCTCCGTCAGCGGATCGGTCACCTCCTCGACGATCTGACGAACCGAGAACAGTTCGACCTGGCCTGTCTCGTGATTGAACTTCGTCCGCAGATTCTCGGTCGACTTGTAGTACTTTCGCGAGGCGGTCAGGACGGCGTCCTCGATGGCCGTGACAATGACGTCGGGCTCGATGCCCTTCTCCTTGGCCAGCGCCTCGATCGTCTGTTGCAGCGGATTGCTCATCACGTGTTCTCGCGCGCAGGCTGCGGCCTGCACCACGACTTCACAACTCCACTTCCAGCCGCGCCTTCGTCACCCGTGCCCACGGGATGCGGTGGACGCGCCTTCCGGCGTTCACCACGACGCGGCCCGGCGAATCCTGCGATTCAACGTCGACCGGCTCGACTCCTGCGATCCGCCCGCAGATGAACCGTTGTCCGTCCACGGGCTCCGCCATCACGAACCGGGCAAGCCGACCCCGAAAGCGCCGGCAGTCCCCCAGGTGCCGCAACGGGCGATCGAGCCCCGGCGACGACACTTCCAACGTGTACGGATGCTCGAACTCGAATTCGACATCGAGCACCACGCTGACGTCCGTGCTCACGCGCTGGCAATCGTCGAGGGTGACTGATTCGCCCGCCGGATCGCCATTCTTCGCGGTCCCGCTCGGTGGCCGGTCTATGACGATTCGCAGCAGCCAGCCGACCGACTCGCGCCGCAGCTGGACGTCGAAGACGTCGAGACCGAAGTCACGGGCGATCCGCTCCGCGATGGCCCAGACCTGCGCAACCCGGCCTTCACCCTGCCTTGCTCCGCGTTGACCGTGCAACTGCGCCCTGAAACACAAAGAAGTGGGCGAAACGCCCACTTCTGCAGGACTTCGTTTCCCGTAGCCGAGAAAGTATATCACGGAAGCCGGTCGCGGTCTTCCACGGGACCTACGGCGTCAGGCGGTACAACATGCGCGGGTACGGGATGGTCTCGCGGATGTGCTCCAGACCGCAGAGCCACGCGACCACACGCTCCACGCCCATGCCGAAGCCGGCATGCGGCACGCTTCCGTAGCGCCGCAGGTCCAGGTACCACTCGAATGCCTCCCGCGGGAGATCGTGCTGGCGAATCCGGTCGAGCAGAAGCTCGTAGTCGTCCAGCCGCTCGCCGCCGCCGACGATCTCTCCATAGCCCTCGGGGGCCAGCACGTCCACAGACAACGACAACTCCGGTCTCTCCGCGTCCGGCTTCATGTAGAAGGCCTTGATGGCCGCGGGAAAGCGCTGCACCGCTACCGGGCGCTCGAAGTGTTCCGCAAGGGCCGTCTCGTCCGGCCCGCCGAAGTCGCCGCCCCACTCGAACGGGAGGCCGCGGGTCTTGAGGATCTCGACCGCCTCGTCGTAGGCGATGCGCGGAAAAGGCGAACGGACGCGTTCCAGCGTCGCCGTGTCGCGTTCCAACACGTCCAGCTCGCCGCGGCGCCGGTCGAGCACCCGCTCGACGAGCGAGACGACGAGTGCTTCCGCCAGGTCCGTAGCGTCGTCCAGAGTCGCGTAGGCCATCTCCGGCTCGACCATCCAGAACTCGGTCAGGTGTCGCCGCGTCTTCGATTTCTCGGCGCGGAACGTGGGTCCGAAGCAGTAGACCCGCCCGAGCGCCATGGCGTTGGCCTCGTTGTACAACTGACCGCTCTGCGTCAGGTACGCCGTCGAATGGTCGAAGTACGGGACGGCGAACAGGGTCGTGGTGCCTTCGCACGCGGCCGGCGTGAAGATCGGCGTATCGGCCAGGATGAACCCCTGGCCGTTGAGGAAGTCCCGGATGCCGTCGACCACCTCGTGGCGCACGCGCAGGATCGCCGCCTGCCGCCGGCTGCGGATCCAGAGGTGGCGCCGGTCGAGCAGGTAGTCGACGCCGTGTTCCTTCGGCGTAATCGGAAACTGATGGGACTCGCCGATGACCGTCAGCCTCGCGACGTCCACTTCGTAGCCGCCCGGCGCGCGCGCGTCGGCCCGCACGGTTCCCTCGACGATCAGCGATGTCTCCTGGCCGAGATGATCGGCCCGGGCGAACGTGTCGTCCCCCACGGCGGCCTTGGAAACGACGGCCTGGATGAACCCCGTGCCGTCGCGCAGGGTGAGGAAATGGATCTTGCCGCTCGATCGCCGCCGGTGCAGCCAACCGCGGAGCGCAACTTCCCGGCCTTCGTGTCCGGAGATCCCGTCGATGGTCGTCCTGGTCGCCTCCATGGCTAGCAGCGTACTACGAGGCGGGTTGCTCCAGCACGGCGTCGAGCAACTCGCCGAGGCGGTCCCGCTCCGGGTCCTGTGCAATCGCCTCTCGTGCGTAGGAGATCGTGCGGGGTATCGCGTCTCGATACCGTGAATTGCCACGGACGGTGATCTGAAAGCCGAAAGTGCCCAGGGCCTTGAGGGTCCGTTGCACGGTCGTGCGGAAGAAGCGCCGCCGCAGGGCCGCGCCGTCGCGCACACACGCGACCGTCTGGTAGTGCGCGAGCAGGCGGTCGACCTCGGCCGCGTCCAGCTCCACGTAGGCGTCACGCAACAGCGACGCCAGGTCGTAGGTATCCGGACCCATGCGCGCGTCCTGGAAGTCGATGACATGCAGGCGGTCCCGGTGCAGCATCAGGTTGCGGCTGTGGAAGTCGCGATGGCAGAGCACGCGCGGTTCGGCGGCCATGCCGGCGGTCAGCGCCCGGAACTCGTTGTCGAGGGCGCTCCGCGCCTCCGCCGTGAGCGCTTGTCCCCGGAAGCCCGCCACGAAATGCTCGACGAAGAAGTCCAGCTCCTGCGTCAGCTTCGCGACGTCGAACGCCAGGCCGAACGGGCCCGCGCCGGAACCCGCCAGGCGGCGGCCTCCCTGCTGAATCGACACGATGATCTCCACGGCTTCGCGGTACCGCGCACTGCGTTCGACAGCCGGCAGAGTAGCGGCTGCCTCCTCCAGCATCGTGTCGCCGAGGTCTTCGACGACGACGAGGCCCAGGGCCGCGTGCGCGCCGTGGACGGCGGGCACCGGCACGGGAAGCTGGCGGAACAGATCGGCGACACGGATCAGCGGCAGCGTCTCGGGATCGATGGGCTGCTCGTGAACGACGAGCACGCGGGATGGCGCCGCGGGCGGAATGACCCGTACGAACCGGCGGTCGGAGGCGTCTCCCGCCAACCGCTCGAGACGCGTCGTGGGTGGCAGTCCGGCAATCTGCAGCCATGCCCTCGCGCGCGATTCGTGGGTGTCGGGATGGGCTGACAGGTCCGTCATCGGTCGTTCCCCGGCAGGCGGTCGAGGGGATAGACGGCCGCGTTTCCGATCGTGCTCCAGCCTTCCACGTTACCGGCGTCCGTGGCCCGCACGCAGATCCGGCGCCGCAACGCCGTGCCGGGAGGCAGGCGGACGCCGTCGGTCACGATGCACTCTTCGAGTCGGCAACGCGCACCGATGACCGCGTTGTCCCAGACGGCAGTGCGCTCGACCGATGCCGTGCGATCGATCGTCGAGCCGGCGCCGGCCGGCAGGGACGGATGCCCTTCGCGGCAGGCGACAGCCAGCGAGGCGGTCAGGTAATCCGCCGGCGTGCCGACGTCCAGAAACTCGTCGTCGACCTGGTGGGCACGGATGCGCTTGCCTCCGCTTCCTCCGGAAGGCCGGAGCAGCTCGTCGTAGAGGCCGCCGACCGTCGCCGCGGGCCGACCGAGGGGCAGGTCTTCGAAGACCGCGGCCTCCGCGACCTGCAGACCGACGAAGTGGGAGACCGGTCCACTGCCGGCCGGGGCGAAACCGCGCACGCGGCCTTCTTCGGCAACGCGAACGCCCCCGTAGCGGGTCGGGTCCGGATTGGGCGCGACGGCCAGGGTCACGGCGGCGTCCGTGCGTGCGTGCGTGTCGGCAAGTGCGCGGAGCGAGATGGTCGTCAACGTGTCGCCGTTGACGATGAAGAAGCGCCGGCCGAGAAGCGGCAGCGCCTGGCGCGGGCCGCCGGCCGAGCCGAGAACGACCGGCTCCCAGGAGTACCGCACGCGGACGCCGGCCGCCCTGCCGTGCCCCACCACGCGCGTCACCGTCTCCGGCCGGTGGTGCAGATTGAGCACCACGTGCTCGACGCCCTGGCCGGCGAGCCACTCGAGGATCCGTATCACCAGCGGACGCCCGGCGACCGGCACCGCCGGCTTCGCGCGGACGTTCGTCAGCGGCCCGAGGCGCGTGCCGAGCCCTGCCGCGAGCACGAGAGCGGGCGGAAGCGGGCCGATCATTGCGTTCGGGGGCTATTCGAAGACCATGTCGCCGGCGGGGCGTCCGCGGGCCGCGCAGTCCGATTCCCAGACGCGCCGATAGGAGGCCGTGATGTAGTCGCCGGGTCCGCGGCCGAGAGCCCGGGCGAGCCTCGTCACGCCCGCTTCGCTCCCTTCCAGCTCGACGAACACGCCGCACGGCGTTTCATCGATGGCGACGATCGTACCGTCGCGCTCGAACTCCTCGCGGTACTTCTGGTACCGGAACCAGACGTCGAAACCCACCCGGCGCAGCATCTCGAGCAGCGCCGCGCCGTCGCCGACATCCGTCTCCAGCTCTTCCCGCACCTTCATGACGTCGGGGCGCGGCGGTCCCTTGAAGGTCAGGGCTGCGCTTTCGCCCCCGCCGGCCGGCTGTTCGACGCGTACCCGCAGCGTGCACCACTCGTCCCGCAGGCGACCGCCGGCGGTGTCGAGAAGGCGGTCGTCCTGCAAGCGCCGAGCACGCAACGGCACCGCCCCGAGGGCGGCGACCGCCTTGCGGGCGGCTTCGGCCGATTCGAAGGACAGCTTGATCTCGCGCTCGATCCTGTCGCGCATCGGAAGGTTCCAGTTCCCTCTCGATCTTAGCGCGTCGCGCGGATTCGATAGGAGCACCCGGCCAGGGCCGGCGTTCCGACGCCCTTGCCGAAGATCATGACCTTGTGCGTGCTGCCCAGGCCGCCGGGAACGAGCAGCGACTTCAGCGCCAACCGTCGCCTCAGGGCGGAGACGCCATCCGCCCCGGCGCCCTGACACGCTCGTTCGATCGCGCCGAGTCCGAGCAGGAAGTAGGTCTGATCCAGCACGCCGAGCGTGCGCGCGCCCGCCTTCTCGGCGGAGTCGCGCACCAGAGTGAGGTCCACGTGCGCGGTGATATCGCACTCGCCGGGGTCGACGAGCCAAGGCGGGGTGACGCCGTCGGCCGCGTCCTCGATCCGCTGGCGGCGATAGGTCGTGAGCGTGCCCGACGCGTGGGTGGCGGAATAGAGCTCCCCGGCCTCGTGTCCGTAATCGATCAGAAGCAGGAATCCTCGCGCCAGCGCGGAGACCGCGCGCTGGACCCAGTCGGCGGCATCCGGCGCGACCTCGGCCCGCCAGCCCGGCTGCAGCACGATTCCTCTGTCTCGGACGTGCGCCCGCACGCGAGCGTCGGAGAGCGGACCGAGGCGTTCGACGAAGTCCCCGGTCGCCTCGTCGACGTCGACGTACACCTCCCGGAGACCGTCTGCGGTCATTTCGAGTACGTGCGGGGCCAGCGCGTCGAGCAGCTCGTTGGCAAAGATGGCGCCGCGGATCGCCGTCGGAAGGCGATCGCCGGACGACGCCAGCTTGCCGGCGTGCGGTCCCAGGATGGCGGTCTGGGCGGCGCGCGCGGCTCCGCTCCGTTCGACCAGATGCAGGCGTATCGCGTCGTAGAAGGCCGGATCGTCCACCGCGGCGGCGTCCAGCACGTCGCGCGACAACCGCCCGTTGCCCGCGGCGGCCTCGACCAGGTCGAAGCGCCCTTCGGGATCGCGCGAATCCAGGAGGCGCCACATCTCGGCAAGCTGCGACGCCAGCAGGGCGCCGAACAGCGGACCGAGGTCGACGCTGGTGAAGAAATCCCCGGCGTGGCCGGACCGCCGGTCCGCCCGGGCGTAGTAGCCCAGGTCCGGGTGGTAGAGAGCGATCTCCGCGTAGGAGGCGAACGGCAGCGGACCCGTTGTCCGGATCCGTTCCCGGATCACCTCCCGTAGCGTCATCGCATCCGGTCGCTACGGCGTGCCCGCTTCGAGAGCCCGCCCAGGACGGGTTCTAGCAGTCCGTAGTAAAACCCCGCGTCGCACCGAGAGCGGCGAGGCGCCCGCGTGGCAAGGCGCGACGCGGAAGCACATTGGGCATATTCGACCGAGGAGCAACCCAGTCCACGCGGGATGCATCGCCGCTCGAATGCAGCGGGGCTTTCGCCATGGGCTGCTAGTCCTTCTCCACCTGCAGGAACACGCGCGTGTCGCGGCGCTGCACCAGGAGAAATGCCGTTCGTCCCGACTCGATGGCGTTGAGCTCCGCGGTCGCTGCGCCGGCCGACCCGACATCGACGCGGTTGACGCTGAGAATGACGTCGCCGGGCTGCAGGCCGCTCGCCGCGGCGGTGCTGCCGCGCCGGATGTCCACTACGACGGCGCCGACCGTGCCGGTCGGTACGCGCAGGCGACTGGCCATCTCGGGTGTCAGATCCTGCAGCGTGATCCCGAAATCCTCGCTGGTCTCCTCGGCGGTCGCCATCACGGTGCGGCTCTCCGCCTCCAGGTCGAGCTCGCCGATGGTGACGTCGAGGGTCAGGGGCTCGCCGTTACGGACGATGCCGACCGGCACCGTCGTTCCCGGTCTGGTGGCGACCACGCGGTTCTGGAGCTCACGGGTGGCGCCGACCCGTTCACCGTCGAACGCGACGATGATGTCGCCCGGTTCCATGCCGGCCCGTTCGGCGGGTTGGTCCGGCTGGACGCTCTGGACCATGACCCCGCCGTTCTCGTCGAGCCCGAGCAGCTCGTACTCGCCCCGCGCGATGTCGTCGATGCCGATGCCGATTACTCCGCGGGTCACCCTGCCGCCGCGCAACTCGGGGAGCAGGTCGCGCACCGTGTTGATGGGCACCGCGAACCCTACGCCCGCATTGGCCCTGCGGTCGCTCACGATCGCGGTGTTCATCCCGACCACCTCGCCTCGGATATTGAGGAGGGGACCACCCGAGTTGCCGGGATTGATCGCGGCGTCGGTCTGCAGCATGTCGTTCCAGCGGCCCCTTGCGGCCGGCAGGGGTCTGGCGAGCGCCGAGATGACCCCGACGGTCACCGTGTGACTCAGGCCGAACGGCGCGCCGATGGCCATTACCCAATCGCCGGGCGCCATCTGGCTGGAGTCGCCGAACGTCGCCACCGGCAACTCGCCCTCGGGCCGCTCGGCCAACTCGAGGAGTGCGCTGTCGGTCAGCCGGTCGCGTCCGAGCACCCGCGCTTCGTACAGCTCGTCGTCCTCGCCGAAGAACTGGATCTCGATGTTCGTGGCGTTCTCGATGACGTGGTTGTTCGTCAGCACCAGTCCAGCGCCATCGATTACGAATCCTGTCCCGGTGGGCGCCCGAGGCGTGACTTCGTTCTCATTGCGATCGCGCCTTTCCTGGTCCGGCTCCGGCGGCTGCCCGAAGAAGCGGCGGAAGAACTCGTCGCCGCCGAACAACTCGTTCATGTTGTCCTGCTCGGGCCGCTGGGTCCAGATGGTGACCACCATCGCCGTCTGCGCGTCCGCGATCTCCCGGAACGTGGTCGCCGTCAGGTTGCCGGAGATGGGTGCGCTGTTGGAGGTCGGTGTCTGAATGGACTGCGCGGCCGATTGCGGCGCCAGGTTGAAACGCGACGCGATCACCATCCCGAACGCAACTGCGGCCAGGGCGATCAGCAGCGTGGAAACGAATGTGGTCCTCGATCTCGACATCACTTCCTCCAGCGGGGCGACCACCCGCATCCTCGATTCCCGCAAGCTAGTGTAACGCCGCGGCACTCCGGCCTAGTGTAACGCCGCGGCACTCCGGCCGGGGCATCGGCGCAGTCCCGCCCGACGCTCGACGGCGCGACCGGTGAGCAACGCGGTCCACGCGGGATGCATCGCCGCTCGAATGCAGCGGGCACTTGCCGCGGGCTGTCACCCGAGCGGCACGATTTCCGCCTGCAGCGGGCCGGTGACGGCGGCCGCGACGCTTCCCACATGCATGTTTATCTCGGTCCGGACGCCGAAGTCGTCCAGATAGATGCCCGGTTCTATCGTGAAGCCGGTTCCGGCGATGAGCCGTCGGTCGTCGTGGGTCTCGTAGTCGTCCATGTGCACGCCGTTGCCGTGGACCTCCTCGCCGAGGCTGTGTCCGGTGCGGTGCACGAAGCGGTCGCCGTAGCCGGCGATCTGAATCACGTTCCTGGCCGCACGGTCGACCTCCCAGCCGCTGATCGGTCGTCCGGCGGCGACGCGCTCGCCGACGAGCGCAATCGCGGCGTCGCGCGCCTCGCGGGCCGCCGCGAAGACCGCGGCGGCCCGGGCCGGTACGGCGGATCCGGTAAAGCCGACCCAGGTGATGTCGGCGTAGACGGCGCCGGCCCGGTCGAGCTTGCCCCAGAGGTCGAGCAGGACGACTTGTCCCGCACGGATCGGAAGGTGATCCGCCGCGGTCGGCAGGTAGTGGGGATTCCCGCTGCTCTCCTGCGCCGCGACGACCGGCGGACAGTCGGTGACCAGGCCTGCTTCCCGGAACCACTCGACCATCTTGCGCTGGACCTCGTACTCCGTCAACGTTCCGCCGGCCACGCGGCTCCGGATCAGTTCGAACGTGCGGTCCTTGATCGCGTACAGATACTGCGACGCTTTTCGATGGGACTCGAGCGCCGCTTCATCCCAGACCGCCTCGAAGCGCTGCACCAGGTCGCCGGAAGATACGACCTCGGCGCCGAGCGACCGGATTCGCTCGACGGTGCCGGCATCGACGCGCGACAGGTACGGGATCGCGCACGCGGGCGAATACTCCATGGCGACCCGGTGCATGCCACGTACCAGCTCGGCGAGTCCCGTCTCCAACTCGGTGCGCCCCGAGTAGATGCGGCGTTCCCCGGGCAGGTGCGCCAAGGTGCTCCGCTCGATGCGGTGTACCAGCGCGCGCGGTTCCCCGGATGCGGGAACGAGATAGTACCAGCGCCGGGTCGTCAGCTTCGCGCTATCGCGCAGGCCGGCGATTCTTCTCGCGATCGGATTGGAGCCGTGAAAGTCGTAGAGCAGCCAGCCATCGAGACCGTCCTCGCGAAGCGCCTGCTGAATCGCCGACCGGTCGAATCCCATGCTTGCGTTCGATCCTGGCAGGGCGCGGCCGCGTGCTTCGCGCCCTGCCATGGATTAGGACGTCGGATCCCGCGGCGCGGTTTGCGACCGAGTCCGGGAACCGACCGGATCGGAGATAGTGTGCCCGGACAGTGAATGGTGACCGGACGCGGACGGGAGCCCGGGCCGGTCAGTGGCACGCGAGTCGAAGCCCGGCGACCATCCCCGTGTCCGCATGGGACCATGGAGCCGCCGGGCGGCCCGGCAGGTTCCTGCCTCTGCGGCCGCTGCGGCAGGAGAAGGTCAGGCGCCCTCCTCGGCGGCTTCTTCCGTCGCCGCGTCGGCTTCGACCGGCATTTCCTCGACGGGGCGGAGACAGGCGAACTTGAGAATCTGCTGCTCGGCGATCTCCAGCGTACCGATCTCCTCCGACTGCTCGTCCGACAGCCCTTCCTCCTCCGCGATGGTCCTGAGGGCATCCAGCCGCTCGCGTACCTCGGACAGTTGGCGCTCCCTTCGTTCACCTACGTCTTCAGTCTCCTCCTCCTCCTCCTCCCCTTCGACCTCGGGTTGTTGGGGCGGGAACTCGATGTCTTCCAGGAGAGTTGCCTTGATCTCGCCGTTCTGGTGGGAGAACTCGTAGTTGCTGGCGTCCATGGCCGACACCACCGGCACCCGGAGCTCGATGTCGCACACCTCGTTTACCAGTATCGGCAGGCGGCGCCGCGCCTGGTCGCCGGTGACGGTGTTGCCGTCGCCGTCGTACCAGAACTCGTCGACCTGGAACCCCGCGATCGCGTTCTGCGACAGGTTCCTGATCCGGATCGACGTGATGTTGAAGCCCCGGTCGTCGCCGGTGCCCCGGCGGGCGGTCGGCTGCGTGTAGCCGATCTCGGCCTGCCCGCGCTGTGTCGGCACGAGCGTGATTCCCGCGGCCAGCCTTTCCGCCAGACGATCGGCCGCAGCCTGGGCCTCGGGGCTGACCTCGATCACCTCGGCCTCGGCCGCCGCTGCTGCTGCTGCTTCTTCTTCGCCGCCGCCGCAGGCGACCGCCGCCGCCAGCACGACCATCACACCCAAGAGCAGTGCGCGGTTCACGGATTGCATCGCATGTCCTCCCGAAGATCGTTCGTAGAGATGAGGCGAAAGTATAGCAGCCCGCGGCAATCGCCGCGCGCTACATTTCCCCATTCCAGTCCTCCGGCTCCGCGCTGGCCGATCGGAACACCTCCAGATGCCACTTGCCGCCGCCCCAGGGTTCGATGACCTCGGCGGCGACGACATCGACCAGCAACTCCCCGAACGCCCGCCCCTCCGGGTCCCCTTCGAGGTGGTAGGCGGGGTCGTCCCAGGCGAAGGTCGGGTAGAGAATCAGGCTGAGGAACAGGTCATAGCCGTCGTCGACGACGATCAACTGGCCGCAGGGCCGTTTCTGCGTGGAGTGGTAGACGAGGTACTTTTCCGCGCTGTGGGCCCGGATGTAGCGCTTGAGTGCGAATTCCTGGGCGACGACGTCCTCGACCGCCATCTTCTTCACCCAGCATTCGCGGCAGTATCTCTCCTCGCCGCGAGGCTCGGAGACCTCTTTGGCGCCGCACAGGGCACAACGGGTACGTGCGGCCGAACGTGAAGCCATCCCCGGATTCTAGCAGTCCCCGGTGCCACGGGAGCGTGGGATCGCGTTCGGGAACGCGCCCCGCGCAGGGGTTACGATGGATCCATGCCGAATCGCCCGCCGCGATCCCTGTCGAATCGTCCGCCGCACCGCGGTCTGCGGCATCTGGCGCTCCACGCCAGGGATTTCGGGGCCATGCGGCGGTTCTACACGGACGTGCTCGGCTTCGGGGTCGAGTGGGAACCGGACGGCGACAACGTGTACCTCACTTCGGGCACCGACAACCTGGCGCTTCACCGCGCACCCGCCGCCGGCGACGGTCCGGAGCCTGCCGCCGCCCGCGGCGCACTCGATCATCTGGGTCTGGTCGTGCGGAAACCGGACGACGTCGACGCGTGGGCGGACTACCTGATGTGGCGGGGAATCTCGCTCGACGCGCAGCCGCGGACCCATCGCGATGGCGCGCGGTCGCTGTACCTCTCGGATCCGGACGGCAATCGCGTGCAAATCATCCACCACCCGCCGATCAGCGACAAGTAATGCGCGGCGCCCGCAGCGTCGGCGCGTCAGCGTTCGCCCCACTTGAGCTTTTGCCGGAGCACCGCGAAGTAGTCGCGCGACGCCGCGCTCACGAGCCGCAACGGCCGTCTCGAGCGTTCGACGACTACGAGGTCGCCGTCCTCGAGTGCGACGCTGAGCTGGCCGTCGAAGCTGGCGAACGCATCGACGTGGGATCCGGCCAGCTTCGGCACCAGCGTCACCGGCTGGCCCGCGGGAATGACGACCGGGCGGTTGGTCAGGGTATGCGGCGCGATCGGGGTGACGGTCAGTGCGTCGACGGTCGGATGCACGATCGGGCCGCCGGCCGCCAAGTTGTAGCCGGTCGAGCCGGTCGGGGTCGACAGTATCACGCCGTCGGCCCGGCAACTCGTGACGAGCCGGTCGCGCAGGTTTATGGCCACGTCGATGATGCCCGAGTCCGCCGATCTGCCGATGACGACATCATTGAGCACGGTTCGATCGGCAATCTCGCACCCGCCGCGCCGGACGGCCGCACGGACGGTGAGTCGTTCGTCGATGCCTGCCCGGCCGGCCAGCACGGAGTCGAGCGCTTCGTACATCTCGGGTCGGGTGATCTCGGTAAGGAAGCCGAGGCTCCCGCAGTTCACGCCGAGGATGAGCGTGTCCGGGCCCCGGCGCGCGACCGGGTGGGCGACGCTCAGCAAGGTGCCGTCGCCGCCGAGCACCAGCAGCACGTCCGCCTCGCCCGGCAGGTCCGCCCGCGACGTGGTCCGGGGTTCGCTCAGACCGGCCTGACGCGCCGTTTCCGTCTCGATGACCGTGGGGATCGCGCGTTGCCGCAGCCATGCCGCCGCATCCCGGGCGGCCGCGGTCGCGTTGGGGGCGCCCGGCCGGGCGACGATTCCGACCGTGGTACGGTGCTCGCCGCGGTCCGGAGAAGTGGACGCAGTTGCCATCAGGATGAGGCCGTCGCCGCGCGGCGGAGGTGGACGAAATACTCGCGGTTGCCGTTGGTGTCGCGACGGGGCGCCGGGGTCGCCGCGACGCAGGCCAATCCTACCCCATCGGCCGTCGCTATCACCTGCCGAATCACGCGGCGCCTGACCGCGGGATCGCGGATGACGCCGCCCTTGCACACCTCGGCGCGGGTCGCTTCGAATTGCGGCTTGACCAGCGCCAGCACGTCACCGTCTCGCGCCAGCAGTGGCGGGATCACGGGCAGGACGAGCCGCAACGAGATGAACGAGACGTCGACCGTGACGACGTCGACGGGGAGAAACCCGTCCGGGAGCATTGCCGCCGACAGGTGCCTGGCGTTGATTCCCTCCAGCGGGATCACGCGAGGGTCGGCCCGCAACTTCCAGTCGAGCTGGCCCCGGCCCACGTCGAGCGCCACCACCAGGGTCGCGCCGCGCTGCAGCATGGCATCGGTGAAGCCCCCGGTCGAGGCGCCGATATCCAGGGCGCTGCGCTCCTGCACGCCGATGCCGAAGCGGTCGAGTGCGCGGGACAGCTTGACGCCGCCGCGTCCGACATAGGGATGGTCGGGGACGCGCAGCGCTATCCGGGCGTCGAACGCAACGGCGGTCCCGGCCTTCGTCTGAATACTGTCGTTCACCTGGATCTGCCCGGCGAGGATGAGGGCGCGCGCCCGCGCTCGCGTCGTTGCCAGGCCGCGTTCCACGACGAGTGCATCCAGCCTCGAGCGACCTGCCATCGCGTTCCCGCCCGGAGTCAACGGGTGCGGCTGAGCACCCAGTCGGCTATCTCGTACAGGCGTCCGCCTGTCCCCGCGGTCCGGAGCGCCTCTTTCGCGTCGGCTATCGACCTCGTCGCGAGGCGGCGCGACTCGTCGAGGCCGAACAGCGCCGGGTAGGTGGGCTTGCCGGCGTCCGCGTCCTTGCCCGCGGTCTTGCCGATCTCCTCCTGCGCACCCTCGATGTCGAGGATGTCGTCGACGATCTGGAAAGCCAGCCCGAGGTGCGTCGCATACCGATCGACCGCGTCGATGGTCGCATCGGAAGCGCCTGCCATGAGCGCCCCCGCGACGGCGGCGGCGCGGATGAGCGCGCCGGTCTTGCGCTCGTGCATGAGGCGGAGTCGCTCGGAATCGAAGGGCGGAGACGTGCCGGTGGCGGAGATGTCGATTGCCTGTCCGCCCACCATGCCCTCGGCGCCGGCGGCCGCCGCGACGCGTTCCAGCGTGCGCAACCGGCGACTCCGCAGGCTCGCGGTATCGGAGCTCGAACCCCGCGCCAGTATCCGGAACGCCTCGGTGAGCAGGGCATCGCCGGCCAGGATGGCG
This sequence comes from Vicinamibacterales bacterium, assembly GCA_964291605.2. Classification (GTDB taxonomy): domain Bacteria; phylum Acidobacteriota; class Vicinamibacteria; order Vicinamibacterales; family UBA8438; genus WTFV01. The sequence continues at coordinate 1,982,927 of OZ219745.1, forward strand.
ACAGCCTCGCCGTAAACGACGTGCGCCGTCGGTTGGCCGCGCCGCAGGGTGTCGTTGTCCATCGCCGGCAGGTCGTCGTGCACCAGCGAATAGGTATGGATCAATTCCACCGCGCACGCGGCCGGCAGCGCCACCTCGTCGTTCGTCATGTCGCCCGGCCTCACGCTGTCGGCGGCGGCCAGCGTGAGGAGAGGCCGCAGTCGTTTGCCCCCGGCGAACACCGTGTAGCGCACCGCGTCGGCGATCAGCGGCGGGCAGGCCGGCGGGGAGGGCAGCAGGCGGTCGATCTCGGCGTCGATTGCGGCCCGGCGGTCGCGCACGTAAGCGTCGAACGTCGTCTCCCCGGCGGTGATGTCAGAAGCGGATGTCATCGTCGGTCGGTTCTTCGTCTCCGTCCTGGTTCGCCGCTCCCGTGCCGGCCGGGACCCCCGTGTCGGCGATCTCCGCCGGCGCAGGACGGGTCTGCCCGCGCTCGGTGAGCAGCTCGATGCGGCGTTCGGCGTCCTCCAGGCGCGAGTGGCAGAAACGCGACAACGCGATTCCGCGCTCGAAGCGTTCCAACGACTGCTCCAGCGGAAGCTGTCCGTCCTCCAGGGTCTTGACGATGGTCTCGAGCTCGGCGAGGGCGGATTCGAAGTCCTTGATGTTCGGGTCGTCCATGTTCACGTTTCTCTCGCCGTGACCTCGCACCGCAAGGCCCCTTCGTGCAGCGTGAGGCGCACGGGGTCGCCGACGGCGACATCCGCCGAGCGCCGAACGATGGCCGTTCGATCGTGATTCCAGCACACCGCATAGCCTCGCGACAGGACGCCGAGCGGGCTGAGCGAATCGAGCTTCGCCGCGTTGGTCTCGAGTCGCCGCCGGGCGTCGGCCTGCCGGTCGCGAACGAGTCGCTCCAGGCGTTCGGCGGTCGTCGCCAAACGTCCCTGCCGGGCAGCACTGCCGGTGTCGGCCGCCCGGGTCAGGCGTCCTTCCGCGGCCGAGAGCCTGGTCCGTATGCTTGCCAGCCGAGGGCCGACGTCGAGCGCCTCCAGTTGCAGCCGCAGCGCGGCCCGGCGTCGCTCGAGTCGACCGATGTCCGTCCTCGCACGCTCGACCAGGCGACCGGTCAGCTCGTCCACCCGGCGGCCGTGCAGCGCGAGCCGAGTCGGAAACGAAGCCAGGCCCGGCCGGTGGCGCGCCGCGTCGACGAGCGCTCGGCGCCGCTGGACAGCGGTGCGGGCCGCGGAGCGGAGCCGGCCGGCCGCGCGTTCGAGCCGGGCCGCCATGTCGTGTTTCCGCGCCACTACCAGCTCCGCCGCCGCCGACGGGGTCGGAGCCCGCAGATCGGCGACGAAATCGCTGATGGTGAAGTCGGTCTGATGCCCGACGGCCGAGATTACCGGCACTTCGAGCCCGGCGATCGTCCTGGCCAGTCCTTCGTCGTTGAACTCCCAGAGGTCTTCCAGGGATCCGCCGCCGCGCGCCAGGATCACCACGTCGATTCCGGCCGTCCCCGCGATGCGCGCCAGTGCGCCCGCGATTTCCCGCCCCGCGCCGTCGCCCTGCACGCGGGTCGGACTGACGATGAGATGGAGGTTCGGGAACCGGCGGCCGAGCACGTTGAGGATGTCGCGGAGCGCCGCCCCGTCGAGCGACGTGACGATGCCTATTTTGCGGGGCAGCACCGGGAGCGGGCGCTTGCGCGCCTCGTCGAACAGGCCTTCGTTCTCCAGCCGCCGGCGAAGCTGGTCGAACGCCAACTGCCGCGCTCCGACACCGGAGGGCTCCAGGTGCTCCGCCACGAGCTGGTACTCGCCCTTCGGCTCGTAGACGCTGATCCGGCCGCGGGCCACGATCCGCTGGCCGTCGGCCGGCTCGAAGCGGAGATAGCGGAACGCCGATCGGAACATCACGCCCCGAATCTGTGCCGTGCCGCCCTTCAGGGTGAAATAGAGGTGTCCGGTATTCCACCGCCGGCAGTTCGACAGCTCGCCTTCGACCCAGATGGTCGGGTACGCCGACTCGAGCTGCAGGCGGATGCGGGTGGTCAGCTCCGGGACCGTCAGCACCCGACGACCCGGTCGCGGGCGCGGCGCAGGCGCGGTCTCGCCGAACGGCAGTCGCGTCATGGTTGCGGCGTCCGGGGATCGAGCGCGTCAATCTCGTCGGCCGAGAGATCCACCCGCTCGATGGTGCGGGCGCGTCCCGTCTCGGGGTCGGCGCCCACGACGATGGCATTGACCCGCGGATTGCGTGTCGCCGTATCGAACTTCGCCGGCATGCCGTCGAGAAACCGCTTCAACGCCGGCCGCGGATCGACGCCGATGATCGAATCGTGCGGACCTGTCATGCCGACATCGGTTATATAGGCGGTACCGTTCGGCAGGATCCGTTCGTCCGCCGTCTGCACGTGGGTGTGCGTACCCGCGACGACGGTCACCTCACCGTCGAGATGCCAGCCCATCGCCTTCTTTTCCGACGTCGCCTCGGCGTGGAAGTCGACGAAGACGATCCGCGCGCCGTGCTCGGCGCGGACCAAGCCGATCTGCTCCCGGACGACCTGGAACGGGTTGTCCAGAGGGTTCATGAAGATGCGGCCCATCACGTTCACCACTCCGATGGCGACGCCGTCGCCCGTCAGCACGTTGCAATAGCCCCGACCCGGCACGCCGGCCGGATAGTTGCCCGGCCTGAGGAGACGCGGCTGGCTCTCGATATAGGCAACCGCTTCCTTCTTGTCCCAGACGTGGTTGCCGGTGGTCATCACCTGCACGCCGTAGTCGAGAAGGGTCTCCGCGATGTCGCGGGTGATGCCGTTGCCGCCGGCGGCGTTCTCGACGTTGGCGATGACGACGTCGACACCGTGGTGGGCGACGAGGCGGGGCAGGGCGAGCCGGGTCATCGCCCTGCCGGGCTTGCCGACGATATCGCCGATGAACAGCAGCGTGACCGGGTCCGACATCTGCTCGAATGATCGCACAGGTTGTCGTGGCCCGGGAGCGGGCTGGCCGGCGCGTGGCCGATTGGGAGTTATATTAGTCTATAGTGCTCATATTACATCACCGCGTAATGCTAAGTTCATGTGCTACAATGCAACCATGTCGAGTGCAAGAGCGCCGCGGAAGTGCGGGAACGTCGATGCTCGCGCGATCGTGCCCATCGAGGACGAGATTGGCGGCGTCGTCATCTACGCTGGCGGCCGGCCGGCGTACTACGTTCTGCACGGCGAGTGGTTCGAGGCTCTCCCGGAACCCCGGCCGGCGGCGCCCGTCGTCGCCGACGGTGACGCGACCGCGGTAGCGGCTGTCGACCCCGCGGGCACTCTTCGCGTATCCTTGTAGACATGGAAGATTCCGAGCTTCTCGAGAACGTCGCGGAAGCGGAGGATGTCGAAAGAGCGGCGTTGGATGAGATGGAGGTCGATCGGGAGCCGGCCCCGCCCATCGAGAGCAGGTTTCTCTACGTCGATGTGGCCGCGCAGCGCGCGAAGCAGTTGAGGCGGGGTGCGTTGCCGCGGCTCGAGGAGTTGGCCGGCGATTTCGGCGCGGACGGAGCCGTGACGCTGGGTCACAAGCTCGAGCGCATCGCGATGCGCGAAGTCGACCGGGGCAAGATTCATTACGACGTGCCGTCGACGGCGCGTGGGGAGTGATCGTGGCACCAGATGCGCAGTCGCTCATCGGCGGGGCCGTTCAGACCCTGATGGGATTGGCCGTCTCCACCGGTTTCCTGCTCGCGCTCTTCATCGGGTTCCTGGTCGTTGCCGGATTCACGAAGTTTCGGAAAACGGGGCGCGGGTCGCTCGTGGTCCGCAACCTCGTGGACCAGATGGATGGTGCGCACGTGCGGTACCTCACACCCGATGAGGCGCAAGGCGGGAACACCGATCAGTTACGGACGCCGGAACTGCTCGAGCAGGCCGGCGAATCGGCTGCCGCGTCTCAAGTCGAGCAGTCGTCCACGTCGTAGCCCTCCGAGACGCCTCGCTGGCTCGGCGTTTCGGCCCATCCCCCCGCTCCACGACCTTGCGTCTCGGAGTTCCGCTTCGCTATCACATCAAGAACCGGTAGGGATGGCCGGGGGTTGCCGGCTCCAGTCCGCCGTGCGCTCATAGGAGTGTCCGATGCGCAGGAGCGTTGCCTCGTCGAAGGCCCGTCCCACCAGTTGCAGGCCGACGGGCAGACCGGCGGCGGTGAAGCCCGCCGGTACGCTGATTGCCGGCAGCCCGGTCAGATTGGCGCTCACCGTGAAAACGTCGCCCAGGTACATCGCCAGCGGATCCTGGAGATGTTCGCCCAGCCGGAAGGCGGGAGTGGGAGTGGTCGGCATGGCCACGACATCGACCCCCGATCCCGTATCGCCGTCGAAGGCGGTGTCGTAGTCGCGGCGAATGAGACTTCGTACACGCTGCGCGCGCCCATAGTAGGCATCGTAGTAGCCCGCGCTGAGCGCGTAGGTGCCGAGCATGATCCGGCGCTTTACTTCCGCGCCGAAGCCCGCGTCCCGCGTCCGGTCGTACATTCTCGCGATCGGCGAGCTTCCGTCGTTGCCGTGGTCGTTCCCCGCTCCGGCGCGGGAGCCGTAGCGGACCCCGTCGTAGCGGGCGAGGTTCGAGCTCGCCTCCGCCGGGGCGACAAGGTAGTAGACCGGTACCGCGTATTCCGCGTGCGGCAGCTCGACATCGACCAGGGCGACTCCCGCCGCCTCCAACACGTCCATGGCTGTGCGGAAAGCGTCCAGCACCTCCGTGTCGATGCCGGCGTCGGCGCGCTCGAGCAGGGCCTGCGGCACGCCCACCCGCAGCCCGGCCGCTCCCCGGCTCAACGCCGCCGTGCTGTCGGCCACCGGTGTGTCCGCGGATGTCGCGTCCCGCGGGTCGTGTCCCGCCAGTACGTCCAGGACGAGGGCCGCGTCGCCCACGGTGCGCGTCAGCGGTCCGATCTGGTCGAGCGAGGAAGCGAAGGCCAGCAGTCCGTAGCGCGATACGCGCCCGTAGGTGGGCTTCAAGCCGACGATCCCGCAGAACGCGGCCGGCTGTCGAATCGAGCCGCCCGTGTCGGACCCGATGGCGACCGGCGCCAGGCCGGCCGCGACCGCGGCCGCCGCGCCGCCGCTCGATCCGCCGGGCGTGCGCGCCGGATCCCACGGGTTGCGGCTCGGCCCGTACGCGGAATGCTCGGTCGACGAGCCCATCGCGAACTCGTCGCAGTTCGTCTTTCCCACGAGCACCGCGCCGGCTTCCCGGAGACGAAGCGCGACCGTGGCGTCGTACGGCGGCCGGAAGCCGGTGAGGATGCGCGAGGCCGCGGTGGTAAGCCGGCCTCGCGTGCAGATGACGTCCTTGATCGTGATCGGCACCCCGAGGAGCGGCCGGTCGCGCCAGTCGTCCCGGTGGCGGTCAATCTCGGCCGCCTGCGCCAGCGCCTCGTCGCGGAACACGGCGGTGAGCGCGCGCCAGCGCCCGTCGCCGTCCTCGATTCGGTCGAGGTAGTGTCCGCACACCTGCACCGCCGACCGCCTGCCGGTCCGCACGTCGTCCCGAATGCGGGTGGCCGTGTCCATTCCGGACGACGGCGACGCGTCCGCCATCACCCGATCACTCGCGGCACGCGAAAGAACCCGCCGCGTTCCGAAGCGCCGGCAGCGACGCCGTCGGGCGCGTTCGCCAGGGTTGCGTCGCGGTCCAGCGACGGCCGCACGGCGTCCGGTCGTCGAGGGCAGCAGGCGCCGCCCGGCTGCCAGTCATCGTCGGCGCCGCTGACGTCGACCGCTTGCAGCCGCTCCGCGTACTCCAGGATGTCGGCGAGCTGGGGCGTGAACAGATCGATTTCGTCGGGGGTGAGGTCGAGATGCGCCAGCGCGGCTATCCGCTCGACGTCGGCGCGGGTGAGACGGTCGGGCATGGACACGACCCTACCACAGTCGCCGACGGGCGCCGGGAGCTTGCGCCGCAGAACGCAGCGAAGGCGAAGTGCTGAGGTGCAAGGTCAAGGGGGATGGGCCGAAACGCCGAGCCAGCGAGGGGTTTCGGGGCCTGCCGGCGGAGGTCGACCGCCGTGGGGTGCGATTCGGTCCGCACGGGAGATCTGAGATCATGGGTGCGTGCCAGAGTCGCTCTTCGGACGCCCGCGAGCCGAGATCGAGGCGGTCCTGCCGGACCGCGAGCCGGTTGTCTGCCCGCTGTGCGGCCGGGAGCCGCGGCGGTTCGGCGTCGACTTCCAGGGCCTGCATCTGGCCCGCTGCGGCGCCTGCGGCATCGAGTTCCAGCACCCCCGGCCCGTGTTCGAGCAACTTGCCGCGGCGGTCTATACGGACGACTACCATCCCGAAGGGCATGCGGCCGTCGACCGGTTCCGCGAGCGGACCTTCGCGAGGCAGATGGACCGGCTCGAGCGCTATGTCAGTCGGCGCCCGGCCGCCCTGCTCGATGTCGGATGCGGAGCCGGCGCCTTTCTCGGCTACGCCCGGACGAGAGGGTGGGCGGTCGCCGGCACCGACATCCACGTCACGGAAAATGCCAGGCGCCACGGCAGCCGTTTTTGGGAAGGCCAGTTGCCGGACATCGACTTCGACGACGCCCGCTTCGATGCCGTCCGCCTCAATCACGTGCTGGAACACACGCAGGATCCGTTGCGGGAGTTGCGGCAGGCGCGCCGCGTTCTTTCCGACGACGGCGTCCTGCTGATTGGCGTGCCCAACGTCGCCGGGCTGAGTATCAGGCTCAAGAGCCTGCAGAGCCGCCTCGGCCTCAAGCGGCGGCGCTGGAAGCACTACGGCGCACTGCACCATCTCTGGTTCTTCACGCCGCAGACGCTTGCCGCGCTCGTCGAGGCGGCCGGGTTCGCCGTGACGCACTGGGAGACGCCGGCAGAGGATCGGCCGGGACGGTCCGGCTGGACGCGAGCGCTCGTCAGGTGGCCGCTCGAGACAGCGCGGCTGGGCGGGATTCTCGATCTGTACGCTCGGCCGGCAGAACCGACTCCAGACGGAACAGGGCCGTTCGGGCTGGTCTCAGGGAGACCAGGAGCCGGATCGCGTTCTTCCCCTGATCCGTCGGGGGAGCCCTCCTCACGGCAGCCCGGGTTCGATTCGCGGTTTCCGTTCAGCGGTGGTAGTCGAGCTCCCCGGCCTCGATCCGGACCGGCAGTCGATTTTCCCGTGGCGGCAGCGGGCACGTCGTGTGCGGGTTGAAAGCGCACGGCGGGTTGTAGGCCCGGTTGAAGTCGACCGTCGTGGCGCCGTTCGCGTCCGGGGCGTCCGCGTACAGGAACCGCGCCGCGGGATAGGTCTCGCTACCGCTCGTCAGGTCCCGGAAGATGAACCACAACTGGTCCCCGGAATCGACCGCGGTCATGCGCAACTCCTCGCCGTCCACGGTGAGGGCCACCGACCCGCTGGTGCGGAAGGTCTCGATATCGCCCAGGATGTTGGGCAACGCCATTACGCGCGGTTCGTCGTGCGGTATGAAACGGCCGGGCACCCGGAAGGACTCGTCCACCGGATACCAGCGCAGCCCGGTGAAGTTGCGCCGGATGTCGCTGTCCCGGTCGCGCATGCGGATGGCGAGCCGGTCGCCGCTGTAGTGGCCGAACAGCGACAGCGGACCCAGCGCGATCGTCGGGCGCTCGCGGCCCTCGTACGGCCAGAGCTGCGCCGCCCCGACCTCGCGGCCGTCGATCGTCAGCGTTGCTCCCTCCCGGGCCCGCACGGTGATCGTCTCGTCGCGCAGGGTGAACACGCCGGCCTCTGCGGGTCCGGTCCGCACCAGGATGTCGTTGAGCGGCGACGATCCGAAGCTGTTGTCGCCCTCCTTGAGGAAGAAGAGACCGGCCACTGTCAGCCAGCCGTCGTCCGCCATCAGGCGCTCTTCCCGGTCGACGCGCCACGCTTCGATCTCCGCCCCGTAGTCCTGCGCCGTTGGCATCGCCGAGACCGTCAGCACCGCGACCAGGCTGATGGCGGTGCGCCTCCACCGTCGGACTCCATGTCGCACGGGCCACTTCCTTTCGCGAACCGTCGCCCGCATCCTAGCACGCACACGAGCTGCGTCACCGCGGCCCGTCGCGGAAACGCTTGAGGATTCCCAGGTTCTCCAGATCCAGCGGATCCGGGTCGGTGTCCCCGGCGGGCCGGCCGCCGGAACTGGGGGCTCGAGCCGCCGGCGATCGACATGTGGGCACCGAGTCGGGGACCTTTCATCGTCCGCGGGCGCCACGAGGGTGGTGTCTCAGGTACTTGCCCGAGACACTACCGCCACGAGCGCCGGCTTGCGTCGTGGGCTGGTAGTGAAGGATCATTGACGGTTGACATGCAAGGGCGTCGCGCCGCCGTGAGAACGGCGGCGCGCGAGAGGATACCCGAGCTACAGCAAGAGTCCTATCCATGAGCAAGAATTCATTCGGTACCCGTCAGTCCCTGCCGGCGGGCGACGGCACCACCGTCGACGTCTTCAACCTGCGTGCTCTGGAGGCGTCCGGCTATCCGGGCGTCGGCCGCCTGCCGTACTCCCTGAAGATCCTGCTGGAGAACATGCTCCGCCGCGAGGACGGCCGGGCTGTGCAGGCGGACGACATCGAGGCGCTGGCCCGCTGGGCGCCCGGCGTCAGCAAGGAGATCGCGTTCATGCCGGCCCGCGTCCTGCTGCAGGACTTCACCGGCGTGCCGGCGGTGGTGGACCTCGCGGCCATGCGCGAGGGCATCACCCGCCTGGGCGGTGATCCCGGACTCGTCAACCCGTTGCAGCCGGCCGAGCTGGTCATCGATCACTCGGTGCAGGTCGACCACTTCGGGACCGCGAACGCGCTGGAGCTCAACGCGCAGCTCGAGTTCACCCGCAACCGCGAGCGCTACGCCTTCCTCAAATGGGGACAGGATGCGTTCCGCAACTTCAAGGTCGTGCCGCCGGATACCGGCATCGTCCACCAGGTCAACATCGAGTATCTGGCGCGGGTGGTCTGCCGCGATACGTCGAACGGGCGCGTCCTGGCGTACCCGGACACCCTGGTCGGGACCGATTCGCACACGACGATGGTCAACGGTCTCGGCGTCGTCGGCTGGGGCGTCGGCGGTATCGAAGCCGAGGCGGCGATGCTGGGACAGCCGATCTCGATGCTCATTCCTGACGTCATCGGGTTCCGGCTGGTGGGGGAACTGCCGGAGGGCACCACCGCGACCGACCTCGTGCTGACCATCACCGAACGGCTGCGGCAGTACGGCGTGGTAGGGAAGTTCGTCGAGTTCTTCGGACCGGGTCTCGGGTCGTTGACGGTGGCGGACCGGGCCACGCTCGGCAACATGTCGCCGGAGTACGGTTCCACCGTGGCGATCTGCCCGATCGATCGGATGACGCTCGACTATCTCACCCTGACCGGGCGCGACCAGGGGCAGGTCGATCTCGTCGAGGCGTACGCCAAGACGCAGGGCCTGTTCGCGTCGGACGCCGACGACCCGCGGTACACCGACGTGGTGGAGCTCGATCTGGCTGGCGTCGAGCCGAGCATCGCCGGACCGAAGCGCCCGCAGGACCGGGTGCCGCTGCACGCGGCGAAGTCGGCCTTCGCCTCCGCGCTCGGAGACCTGGCGGGTGGTCGCGCGCGGTCCGCCGCGGGCGGCGGGGCGGCGGGAGAACCGGCGACCGGTGACAGCGAGGCGACACTGGAGGACGGCGCGGTGGTCATCGCCGCCATCACGAGCTGCACGAACACATCCAATCCCAGCGTGATGATCGCGGCGGGGTTGCTCGCCCGGAAGGCGGCGGCGCGCGGTTTGCGGCCGAAGCCATGGGTCAAGACCAGTCTGGCGCCCGGCTCGCTGGTGGTCACCGAGTACTTGCGGGCCGCCGGCCTGCTCGATCCGCTGGCCGAGCTCGGATTCGATCTGGTGGGTTACGGTTGCACCACCTGCATCGGCAACAGCGGCCCGTTGCCCGAGCCCATCGCCGCGGCCGTCCGGCAGCGAGACCTCGTGGTGACGTCCGTGCTGAGCGGCAACCGCAACTTCGAAGGCCGTGTGCAGCAATTGGTTCGCGCCAACTACCTCGCCTCGCCGCCGCTCGTGGTCGCCTATGCGTTGGCCGGCCGGATGACCACCGACCTGACGACGGAGCCGCTGGGACAGGATCGGGCCGGCAACGACGTCCACCTCGCCGACATCTGGCCGTCTGCCGCCGAGGTGCAGGAAGCGCTGGCGGCGGCGGTTCGGACCGATCAGTTCATCGACAAGTACGGCCAGGTCTTCGACGGCGACGACCGCTGGCGCGGGCTGCCGGCCCCGACCGGCGACCGGTTCCTCTGGACCGACGATTCGACCTACGTCCGTCACCCCCCGTTCTTCGAGACGCTCACCTCCACCCCGGCCGCGCCCGCGGACATTGCCGGCGCGCGCGTGCTCGCCCTGCTCGGCGACAGCGTCACCACCGACCATATCTCGCCCGCCGGCGCGATTCCGCACGACGGCCCGGCCGGCCGGTACCTGATCGCCAACGGCGTCGAGCCCAAGGATTTCAATTCTTTCGGCAGCCGCCGCGGGAACCACGAGGTGATGATGCGGGGCACGTTCGCCAACATCCGGCTGCGCAACCTTCTTGCGCCCGGCACCGAGGGGGGCTGGACGCGGCACCAGCCCGACGGCGAGCAGATGGCGATCTACGACGCGGCGATGCGCTACAAGGAGGAGGGCACCCCGCTCGTCGTGCTGGCCGGGGCGGAGTACGGCTCCGGCTCCTCGCGCGACTGGGCCGCCAAGGGGACCATGCTGCTCGGGGTGCGCGCGGTCATTGCTTCGAGCTTCGAGCGCATCCACCGCAGCAACCTGGTCTTCATGGGGGTACTGCCGCTGGTGTTCAAGGACGGTGACGACGCCGGGACCCTCGGGCTGACGGGGGAGGAGTCGTTCGACCTGACCGGCATCGCCGAGGGGCTGGCCCCACGCAGCGACGTGCGGGTCCGGGCGACGCGCGCCGACGGGACGGTGGTGGAGTTCGCGGCGACCGCGCGCATCGACACGCCGGACGAGCTCGACTACTACCGTCACGGCGGCATCCTGCCCTATGTCCTGCGGCAGCTCGCCGCGGCGTAGGAGGCTGTGCCGCAGAAACCGTGCAGACGACGCCAAGCAGGGCGCTGGCCGGCACAAAAGAGGAAGATGACCACGATTGCGACTGCCGAACCCGCTGGCGTTACGCCGCCGCAGATCGAGTGGAACCTGGCGGAGATCTACGGCAGCCTCGACGCCTGGCGGAGGGACAAGGCGCGCCTCGAAGCACGGGTAAACGATCTCGCGCGGTTCAAGGGCCGGCTCGGCGAGAGCGCCGGGGTGCTTTCCGAGGCCCTCGACGCGGTCAGCACGACGGAGAAGGATCTCGTCCGGCTCTACGTGTTCGCGTTCCTGAAGGCCGACGAGGACCGCCGGATGTCCGACGCGCAGGAACGGCGCGGAGAGGCGACGCTGCTGCTGGCCGCGTTCGAGGAGGCGACCAGCTTCGTCTCGCCGGAACTGCTGCGTGTCGGCTCCGCGACCATCGAAGGCTTCCTGGAAGCGGAGCCGCGCCTCGCGCGGCACGCGTTCAACGTCCGCAACATCCTGCGCAAGGAGCCTCACACGCTGTCGGACGAGGCCGAGGCGATCATCGCGGGTACCAGTGCCATGCGCCAGGGACCGGAACGGGTGTTCGCGATGCTCACGAGCTCGGACATGCCGTTCCCGACCATCACGCTGTCGACCGGCGAGAAGGTGCGTCTCGACCAGGCGGCGTACGGCAAGCACCGCGCGTCCCGGGTGCGCGCCGACCGCAAGCTGGTCTTCGACGCGTTCTGGAAGACCTGGAAGGGCTACGCGGCGACGCTGGGCCAGACGCTGGACACCCACGTCAAGGCGCACGTGTTCGAGGCCCGCTCGCGGCGCTACGCCAGCGCTCTCGACGCGGCGCTGGCCGGACCGAACATCCCCGAGGCCGTCTACCGGACGCTGGTTGCGGCGGCCAACCGCCACCTGCCGTCGCTGCATCGCTACTTCGGACTCCGCAAGCGGATGCTGGATCTGGACGAGCTGTGCTACTACGACATCTATCCCTCCCTGGTTGCGTCGGAGCGGTCCTTCGACCTGGACGAGGCCGAGGTCCTGGCCCTCGCCGCCGCCGGGCGGCTCGGCGACGAGTACGTCGCGCTCCTCCGCGAGGGGTTCGCGGGCGACTGGATGCATGTCTATCCGCAGCCCGGCAAGGCGCCCGGCGCGTACATGTACGGTGCGATCTACGACGGGCATCCCTACCTGCTGCTCAACTACAACGGCGAGTACGACGACGTCACCACCCTGGTCCACGAATGGGGCCACGCCATGCACACGGTGCTGGCCAAGCAGCAGAATCCCTACGAGACGGCCAGCTACGTGACGTTCACGGCGGAGATTGCCTCCATCACCAACGAAATACTCCTGCAGGAGCACCTGCTCGCGCAGGAGCTCTCCGCTCGTGAGCGCCTGTTCTACTTGGGAACCGCGCTGGAGGGGATCCGCGCCACGTTCTTCCGGCAGGTCATGTTCGCCGAGTTCGAACTGGGGATGCACGAGCTCGCGGAGCAGGGGGAGGCGCTCTCGGGCGACAAGCTGAGCGAGCGGTACGAGGAGCTCGTGCGCCGCTATCACGGCTCGGACGAGGGCGTGCTGGAGTACGACTCCGCCTACGCGGTGGAGTGGGCGTTCATCCCGCACTTCTACAGCAACTTCTACGTCTTCCAGTACGCCACATCCATCGCCGGCGCGGCCCTGTTCGCCGAGCGCCTGCTCGGGGGCGACGGCCGGGCGCGCGACGACTACCTGGCCGTCCTGCGGGCCGGCGGGTCGCGCTACGCGTACGAGCTGCTCCGCGAGTGCGGCATCGATTTGGCGACCGACGCGCCCTACGATGCGCTCATCGGCCGGATGAACCGTGTGATGGACGAGATCGAGGCGATCCTCGACCGCCAGACGGCGTCGGACTGACCGGGCGACGGATCGATATTGTCGACGCGTCGGGCGCCTGGACACTGACAGGAGGCAGCGCATGCGATCAGCAAACCGCCGGCGTTTCCGCGGAGCCATTCTCTGTGCGGCCTTGACGGCGGTGCTCGTTGTGCCGAGCCTGCTCGAGGCCCGCGTCGTACGGATCGAGATCGAAACTGTGGAATCGCCGACGTTCGAAGGCCACTCGTTCGGTGACGTGGGGCCGTACGAGAAGCTCGTCGGCCGCGTCTTCGGGGAGGTCGATCCGGAGGCCCCGGAGAACGTTGTCATCACCGACATCGAACTGGCCCCGCGGAACGCAGACGGCATGGTGGAGTACGCCGCCGATCTCCTCATTCTGCGGCCTGTCGATCCAGCGCAGGGAAACGGCCGCATCTTCTACGAGCTCAACAACCGCGGCCGGATACTGTCGCTGGGCCAGTTGAACGACGCACGCTCGGGCGGCAACGATCCGACGACCGCGGCGGATTCCGGCAACGGTTTCCTGATGCGCCGCGGCTACACCTTCGTGTCGAGCGGCTGGGACGCGACGGCGGCGCCCGACGGCACGCGGCTGCGCATCGCGGCGCCGATCGCTGTCCACCGGGACGGTTCGCCGATCGTGGGGCCGGCGCTGGAGGAGTTCGTCGTCGACAACGACACGACCCTGACCGGGGCGCTCACGTATCCGGCGGCGAGCCGGGACACCCGCCAGGCGAGCCTGACGGTGCGTAAGCGCTACGCGGACGTTCCCGAGGCGATCGATGCCGGCGGGTGGGAGTACCTCGACGCCCGCACCATCCGCTTGCGCCCTCCGGGGAGGCCGTTCGAGCAGGGCCGCCTCTACGAGCTCGCCTATCCGGCCCGCGATCCGCAGGTGGCCGGGCTCGGCCTGGCCGCCGTGCGCGACGCGGTCGCGTTCCTGCGTCACGCGGAGACGGACGACGAAGGCGCCCCGAATCCGCTGGCGGGTTCGGTCGACCACGTCCTGACGATGGGCATATCCCAGGCGGCGCGTCTTCTGCGCGACTTCGTGCACCTCGGCTTCAATGCCGACGAGCGCGGCCGGCGGGTGTTCGACGGGGTCCTGAACTGGATCGGCGGCGCCAGCGGCGGCTTCTTCAACTACCGCTTCGCCCAGCCGTTCCGCACGCACCGCCAGCACATCGCGCGCCGGTTTCCGGAGCGCGAGTTCCCGTTCGCCAACCACCGGTTGACCGATCCGGTCACCGGGCGCACCGACGGGCGGCTCGAACGCTGCCGCGCGAGCGGAACCTGTCCCCGGCTGATGGAGGCCAACTCGGCCAACGAGTACTGGGTGAAGGGCGCGTCGCTGCTGCACACCAACCTCGAAGGCGACGATCTGCCCGACCCGCCCGAGGTCCGGTTCTACCTGTTCTCGAGCCTGCCGCACGCGGCCGGCATCGGGTCTGGCGGACTCGGCATCTGCCAGCAGCCGCGGAATCCCCTGGTGGCCAACGCGGGCCTGCGGGCGCTGCTCGTGGCGCTGGACGAGTGGGTGAGGACCGGCGCCGAGCCGCCCGCCAGCCGGGTGCCCCGCCGCGCGGACGGATCGCTGGTGCCCCCGCTGCCGCGCGAGATGGTCGGGTTCCCGAACATTCCGGGAGTCGAGTACACCGGTCTGATGAGCACCGGCGATCTGTTCGATTACGGTCCGGACTTCGACGAGGGCATTCTGACCACCCTGCCGCCGAACAACGCCGGATCGCCGTATCCGGTCTTCGTCCCGCGCACCGACTCCGACGGCAACGATCTCGCGGGTATCCGCCTGCCGGCGGTCGCGGCTCCGCGCGCCACGTTCACGGGTTGGGCGCTGCGCGCCCCGGCGTTCGGCGGGCCCGACCTGTGCGACGCAGCGGGCCAGCAGATCGATTTTCCCGCCACGCGGGCCGAGCGGCTCGCCAGCGGGGATCCGCGCCCGTCTCTCGAAGAGCGCTATTCGGACTCGCCGGCCTACCTCGACGTGGTCGCGGCAGCCGCGCAGGGCCTTGCCGGTGAGCGCCTGCTGCTCGGCGAGGACGTAGAGCGGATCGTCCGCGAAGCGGAGACGACCGCAGCGGGGCGGTAGCTGCAACTCCGCAGCAATACCGGTGCGCTGATCGGCGACGGGTCCTGGTGTCGGAGACCGATTCGGCGGTCCGCTACGTGGATCCCCGCGCTAGAATGGGCCGATCCCGTTTCGAGTCGATGCCGCTTGGGAGGCTGCGCCGCAGCGTGAAATGCCGGCGCAGACGACGCTGCCAAATTGGAGGTGAATCATGAGTCGTCACGTCTTCGCAGCCCTGCTGACCGTGCTGGCGATCGCCGCTGTCGTGCCCGCGGAGACCGTCGCGCAAGCCGACGGTTCGATGGAGCCGCCGCGCACGCCGTGGGGCGCCCCGGACCTGCAGGGGGTCTGGGACTTCCGCAGCCTCACCCCGATGGAGCGGCCCGAGGAGCTCGCCGACACCGAGAACTTCACGGCCGAGCAGGCGGCGGAGTTCGCCGAAGAGACCATTCGGACGCGCAGCCGCGACAACGACACCTCCGACCGCGTCGTGCCCTACAACGACTTCTGGTTCGACGAGGGCACCTCGGTCACCACCGAGCGCACGTCGCTGGTGGTCGATCCGCCGGATGGCCGGATCCCGCCGCTGACGCAGGAGGCCATGGACCGGCAGGAGGCGCTGGAAGAGGCGCGCGCGGGCGTGGGCGGCCACGAGCCGACGGAGGGCGGCTTCGTCGAGGACCTCGGGCCGGGCGGGCTGCAGGTGCGCTGCATCCTCGGCTTCAACTCGGGTCCGCCGATGGCGCCCAGCGCCTACAACAACAACGTGCAGGTCTTCCAGACCGAAGACACCGTCGTGCTCTACAACGAGATGAACCACAACGCACGCGTCGTCCCGCTGGATGGACGCGATCACCTGGATGCCGGCATCCGGCAGTGGGTGGGCGACTCGCGGGGCCGCTGGGAGGGAGATACGCTGGTCGTGGAGACCACGAACTTCCTGCGCGAGACGAACTTCCAGCGCGGCGCGACGACGCCGAACCTCAGGCTCGTCGAGCGCCTGACGCGGGTGGACGCCGACACCCTGCAGTACGACGTGACCGTCGACGACCCGACGGTCTGGACGCGGCCCTGGACGTTCTCGGTACCGATGCGCAGGAACGCCGAGCCGCTGTACGAGTACGCCTGCCACGAGGGCAACTACGGCCTGGAGAACATCCTTGCCGGCGCCGTGGCGGGGGGTTCCAACTAGCTGCGCCACCGATTCGGCCCTTCACCGCCCGGCCGGCGGTGGAGGGTCGGGCGACCTGTCCGGGGCCGCCTGGGGAATCGGCGCGTTCCGGCAGAGTAGCCCGTCGGGTCTCTCGTCACCACGTCGTTACGCTTGCTCGGCTTCCAGAAGCGTTTCGACGAGATCAGCCCGGCGGAACGTCGCCGACAATCGCTGCAACGTCCGCTCCCTGTCTCTGAACAACGGATCGAGCGCGTCGCCGATTTGCGCTTCGGCACGAGCCAGATAGTCGTGCGCCTTCTCATGCGCCAGTTCCCGCGCGTCACCGAAGTTGCGGTGATCGAGTCGCTCGAGTGGGATCCCCATGTCGTCGAGCAGATAGCGTCCCATCAGCATCGCGATGAAGCGGGAGCCGTATGCGAGGAAATCGGGCGCATCCTCGGGCCGACGCTTGCGGTGGTTCTCTGCGTGGCGGTGCAACAGAGCGGCGATGATCGCCTGTGCTCCGTTCAGATCCAAGGTGAAGATCGTGCTGTACAGGGCGCCGAAGTGCTCGCGGCTTCTGAACCGCGCCTGGTGCGGCCGGCGGCGCCAGATGGCGAGGACCGCTTCGGCGATTACCGCGCTCGTGAATTCGTCCGAAGATACCGGCCGGTCTTCGCGCTTGGCGCGGTAGGTGTACCCCAGCTCGGAGATCGAGTGGCCGAGGGCCTTCTGTCGTGCATCGTTGGCCTTCAGATCCCGCATGTCGACCGGGTTCTGGCTGTTGGTAGCGAACGTGATCGCCTCCACCAGCTCGGCATCGTTCTGCTCGAGCTCGTACAACCGGACGAGTACCTCCGCTTCGCCGATCTGCGAACCGACTTCCCTGGCTATGTGCTGGACCGTGCGTGCCGTCTGTCCACCGTTGACGATTTGCAGGTCGCTTACCTGGACGCTCCAGTTCTCTCTTTGTAGCGCATTGTGGCGAAATTGCGAACAGGTGATCGTGATGCCGTTGTTGTAGAAGTAGAAGTTGGATCGCTGGTCGGATTCGCGCAGAGTGGCCGCCACCGCTTCGTTCACGCGGTTGCTCCGCCAGCCCCAGGTAGCGGCGGATGTTCCTCTCGAACAGCCGGTTGTCGTACGTGTCGGTCAGCCGTGCGAGTTCCGCGACGGACATGCGTCCCGTCAGCACGCGCCGGAAATCGAATGTCTCGACCGTGGCTGCGCCAGTGAGCTTCAGGTCGGCGTCGATCGGCCTCCGCGCCTGCAGCAGGGCGAGGATCGCGTCGGCTCCGATGTGGCGCCACTCGACCTGGTCCCCAAACTCCTTCGCGGCATTTTCGATCCGCTGGTCGGCTTGGGCCGTCCAGTGTGCTCCGTTGTCGGCGGCGACCGCGGTCACTCGCGGGATCGCGCCTTCTCTTACGAACGAACGGATGTCCTCCACCCGCTCGTTCAGACGCCGGTTCGATTGCACCGGCTGCGCAGGGTCGAAAAGCGCTCTGATGGCGTCGATCATCCCGGAGATGCCGTTCTCGGGGAACGCCGAGTCTCCACCGAGCTTCCTCTTGTACTTTCCCTGTAGCAAGGTGATATGGAGCTCGCGGTCTTCCGGAGGCTCGAAATACAAGGCGTCGACGCCAAAATCATTCCCTCCGTCAACGATTCCGTCGATCGTCTGCTCGTCGGCGAGATCGAACGCGGCCTTGGCGACCAGAAAGAGGAACGCGACCGAGCGCCTCCGATCCTCGTCGGTCCCCAACCGGAGCTCGTTGTCGAAGGTGTCTGACTGCTCCTCGACGATGCCGGACACCCTCTGGTCGATGATCTGCGCGGCGAGAGACATCGCTCCCATTATCGGCCAGTCTGCCGACCCGCGCACCGTCCACCTGCTGCTGCCCCAAGCGAGAACATGAGAGCGCCCCATGCGGAGTCGGGGACCCGCCGCTGCGCGACTCGACGGTGGCCGTCGGCGGGGTCGCCGATGTTCGTGGATCGCGCCCCAAAAGCATCAGAAAATGATACTTTATGTCAGTGGAAGCCACTGCCGTCAGACCGAGGGCCCGGACCGTCATCGACGATCTGGCCGCGACGGGCCGCTACCATTTCACCGCGGCAGAGATGCGATCCGCGCTCGGCGTGTCCAGTGCGGCGTCGAAGCTCGCGCTGGGGCGACTGATCAAGAAGCGCCAGGTCGCCAGCCCGGCCCGCGGATTCTACGTCATCGTGCCGCCCGAGTACCGCAGCCTGGGTTGTCTTCCGGCCGACCAGTTCATCCCGGCGTTGATGGAGTATCGGGGCATTCGCTACTATGCGGCGCTGCTCTCGGCCGCGCAGTATCACGGCGCGGCGCATCAACGTCCGCAGGAGTTCCAGGTCGCCCTTGCCCGGAACCGCCGCCCGATCGTGTGCGGCGCGGTTCGGGCAGCGTTCCTTGCCCGCCAACGTATCTCCGCCGTGCCTCTCCAGCGCTTCAACACGCCGCGTGGGACCATCCGGGTCTCGACGCCCGAGGCGACGGCCGTCGATCTCGTGGGCTACGAGCGACGCGCCGGGGGACTGCATCACGTGGCGACCTTGCTCTTCGAGCTTGCCGAACGAATCGATCCCGACCGGCTGGTGATCGCGGCGCAGACGGCGCCCGTTTCCTGGGCGCAGCGACTCGGTTACCTCCTTGAATTGGTCGGTGCCGCGGACAGGGTGATGCCCCTGAAGGAGTATGTGCAACGGAAGGCGCGGCAATCTACCGCACTCGTGCCAACCGTCGCCTGCCGGCACACGTCCTGTTCCGGCGACTGGCGATTACGGATCAACGCTGACGTCGAGCCGGATACATGATCCCCCGTGACTACGTCACCGAGTGGCGTCAGGAGGCGCCCTGGGTCCAGGATTCTCAGGTCGAGCAGGATCTGATACTGAGCCGGGCACTGGTCGAGATCTTCTCGCATCCTGTCCTTGGGAGAGAGCTGGCGATGCGCGGCGGCACGGCCATCTACAAGCTCTATCTTCGACCTCCGGCGCGCTATTCGGAGGACATCGATCTCGTGCAACTCGACGCAGGTCCGGCCGGTCCGTTGATGGATGCCCTGCGCGAGGTGCTGAATCCGTGGCTGGGCACGCCCAGGTGGAAACCGACCGAGGGGCGAGTGACTTTCGTGTATCGCTTCGATTCGGAGGATGTGCCGCCCCTCCCGCTCCGACTGAAGATCGAGATGAACTCGCGCGAGCACTTCTCCGTATTCGGGCTTGCCGGAGTTCCATTCGCGGTGGAATCACGTTGGTACAGGGGCGCCGCCGAGGTCGTCACCTACGAGCTCGACGAGCTGCTCGGCACCAAGCTCCGCGCACTCTACCAGCGTACCAAGGGTCGCGACCTGTTCGATCTGGCGACTGCACTCGAAGACGAGAGAGCGGATCCCGACCGAATCATCGCTGCGTTCCAGGAATACATGCATCGCGCACATCATCAGGTGACGTGCGCCCAGTTCGAGCGGAATATCGCCGCCAAGTTGTCGGACCCACAGTTCGGCGCCGACATCGGCCCGTTGCTCTCGAATGGCTATCGCTGGGAAATTGAGCGCGGAGCCCGGGCTGTCCGGGAGCGCCTGTGTACGCTCCTCCCGGGAGACCCTCAAGCGGAAGACGACGCAGCCCCGTCTCATGGCGGCGGTTACTCGCCCACCTGAAAGACGTGACCGATCCGCTCCGCGTTCAGCGCCCAGTCGGCAACATCCTCAGCGGTAGCTGTTGTCCCGAGTGCCTCCACGTCGCGACGCGACAAGAGAAACACCTTCGTCTCGTCAAGCCGTGCATCGCTGATCTTTCCGTCAACTGCGACGAGCGCAAGGAGGTGATACCGTTCAGGCAACTGGTCGAGCGAAAAACGATTCTGCGTGGTCGTCTTCACCTGGACGGCCCTGAGAACCCGCCCTCTTACCGCAATGAGGTCGTTACCTGAGTCCTTCAGGGGTGGCGCAGCCTGTACACCGCACTGAAAGAGACGCAACTGAACCAGCAACTCGCCGAAAGTGCCAATGACTGTCTTTGAATCGAGCTCATTCATCTGCGTCGGCTGAACCCCGCCTTCGGGTCGATGTCGTTCTGCCGTCGGGCAGTTGATTCCCGCCGGTCATCGGAAGCTTCCGCTCCCTACAAGTCCGTCGGGATGATCAGCATCGCGATCACGCTGATCAGGATGCACACCACCGCCGCGATCCCGGTGTACCCGAGCACGTCGCCGAACTTCAGGCGGGTGACGGTCAGGATGGGAATTGCCCAGAACGGCTGGATGAAGTTGGTCGTCGCGTCGCCGTAGGCGTAGGCGAGCACGGTGGTGGTGGCGGATACGCCCAGCTCCTTTGCGGCCGGCAACAGGTACGGCGCCTCGATCAGCCACTTGGATCCGCCCGACGGCACGAAGAGGTTCACGAAGCCGGAATAGAAGTAGACGACCAGCGGATAAGTGTCCGTGGTGGCGAACGTGACGAACAGCTCGCCCAGCCACGCGCCGAGGCCGGTGTTGTTGATCACTCCGAATATACCGGCGTAGAACGGGAACTGCAGGATGACCCCGGAGGCGGTCCGGGCCCCGTTGGCGAACGCGCGCACGAGGTTGGACGGCCGGCCCTGGAGCAGCAGCGCCGCCACCAGGAAGACCGCGTTGTAGGCGTTGATGGTCCACGAGGCGCCGAAGCCGCGGGTGACGATGGAGTAGCCGAGCGGATAGCCGATCAGGATCGCGGCCAGGATCACCCAACCGGGAAACGCTTCCATGCGGCCCGCCGGTGACTCCGGGGCCTGGTCCTCGGGGAGCGTCGGCATCATGCGATCGATCTGATCCGATGTCAGCGTCTGCACGTTCTGCCGCGGGTGGAGCAGCATCACCGTCGCCAGAGCGACCGCCCCCAGGATGGCGATGAAGACCAGGTTGAACGGAATGAACAGCGTCTCGGTGACCGGCAGCACGCGGTCGATGACCGGCTCGCCGCTCGCCGGCGCGAGCAGCGGATTGCCGGGGGTGGCGAGGATGAGCGGCGCCGATCCCGACAGGCCGCCGTGCCAGATGGTGCAGATCCCGAGGTAGGCGGCCGCGATCACCACCCGGATGTCGGCCTTCGGATTGCGCCGCGCGAGGAACGGGACGAACAGCGCCGACGCCACCACGCTGAGCGCCCAGTTCAGATAGCCGGTGACGAGCGCGTAGGCGCCGATGAGGGCGATGGCCTGGACCGGCTTGTTGCGATCCGGCAGGCACGCCAGCCAGTCGAGAAACCGGTAGACCGGGCGGGACGAGACGCAGGCGTGCGCCGCGATCATGGCGATCGAGAACTGCATCCCCAGCTCGAGCAGGGCCCACATGCCGTCGCCCCAGGCGAGGACCGACTCGTTGAGGCTCGCCCCTGCCCCCAACATGGCCAGCAGGATCGCCGCCACGGTCAGGAGCATGCAGACGACCCACGAGTCGGGAATCCAGCGCTGGGTGAACCGGCAGAGTCGATCGCCGGCGTTGCCGACGACGGCGATGACGCTTCCCATGCCGGTTTGCGATTGCTCAGGCATTGATCCGTCCGACTCCAATCAGGAGGCCTGCGCCGGCGCCTGCGGCTGCTTCGCCAGCATCAGCGCCCCGAGCGCGACGACAGAGAGCACGGCGGCAAGATAGAACGCCATCTCGTAGTTCCCGGTGGCGTCGAAGACGCGACCCGCGATGACCGGACCGACGATGCCCGCAACGCCCCAGGCCGAGAAGAGCAGGCCGTAGTTCACGCCCATGTGGCGTGTGCCGTAGAAGTCGGCGCAGGTGGAGGCGAAGACCGACAGCAGCGTGCCGTAGCCGTAGTAGATCACGATGAGGAACAGGTAGAAGAGCACAAACTGTTGGGCGAAGAGATAGAAGAGCGGCAACGCCACCGCCGAGAGCAGCACCATCAGCCGTAGCGTGTTGAGCCGGCCGAAGGTGTCGGACATCCAGCCCGACAGCACGCGTCCACCGGTGTTGCCGATGGCACCGATGGTCAGCCCGAGACCCGCCGCGGCCCCCAGGCCCGCCGCCTCGCCCACCGGGACGAGCTGGCTGATCACCATCAGCCCCGCCGCGGCTCCCAGGCAGTAGGCGACCCAAAGCAGGTAGAAGGTCGGGGTGCGGACCATCTCGCCCGTGGTGAAGTCGCGCGACGTGGCGGGGGCCGCCGCCTTGGCCGCAGCGCCCGCGGCGGGGGCGGGCGTCGCGGCCGGCGGCCGGTATCCCTCCGGCGGGTTCTTCAGGAGGTAGGCTGCCACCAGCGTCATCACGAGGAAGACCAGCGCGGAGATCTGCATCGTGCCCTGCCAGCCGTACGCGGGAATCAGCCACTCCCGAGCGAGCGGGCCGTAAATGCCGGAGCCGGCGCCGTAGCCTCCGACCACCAGGCCTACCGCGAGGCCGCGCCGGTCGGGGAACCACTTCGAGCAGACGGGGATGGGGATGGCGTAACCGAATCCGTTGCCCGCGCCCGCCAGCGCGCCGAAGGTGACGTAGAGCCAGATGAGCGAGTCCGTCTGGCTCGCCAGAAAGAAGCCGAGTGCGTACAGCAGGCCGCCGAACGCCGCGACTTTCTGCGGGCCAAAGCGATCCTGCAGGAATCCGGCGACGACGAACCAGGATCCGACCGAGAGGATGGCGATGGTGAAGACCACCGAGACCTGGGTGCGGTTCCAGCCGAACTCGTCGCCGAACGGCGCCACGAAGACGCTCCAGGCGTAGATGACGCCGAGCGCCAGGTTCATCAGCACGCCGCCGATGAGCGGGAGCCAGCGGTTCGGAGCGGAATCGGCAGCGCCGGTGGAGGTGCCGGCGGTCGCGTCAGTCATTCGGGCTCTCCTCTCGCTTCGACGCCCGGCGGCGTCGCGGTCTGGTTCCCGCCGATGCGAACCGGCCTGGGTCTGTCCGCGGTGGGGCAGGGTGCGGGCCGGCCAGCCATTCTACCCGCGTACGGGCCTTCCCATGACCCGGGCTGCTAGAATTGCGTCCGCGCCACGAGCGGACAGGAGAGAAGATGACGAGACGCACGCGACTGACAGCCGTCCTGGGATTCACCGTCTGCGCCCTTGCCGCCGGCCTCTCCGGCGCCGGCCTGTACGCGCAGTCCGACCTGAGCGGCGTCTGGCAGCTCGAACTCGATACGCAGACCGGCGAGCAGACCTGGACCGTCACCTTCGAGCAGAACGGGTCGGCGCTCGGCGGCGAGATCGACATGAACGACGGCGAGGGCACCCTGCCCGTCGAAGGCTCCGTCGAGGGCAAGATGATCGAGTTCGTGTTCATCGTGCCGGACCTCGACGGCGACATGCCGATCAATCTATCCGGCGAGGTCGACGGCGTCACCATCACGGGCGACGAGGGACACTTCGTCTGGTACGGCTCGGGTACCTGGACCGGCAAGAAACAGTAGGCTGGGACTGCGCTGGGGGGCACGCATCCACGGGCGTCGCAGGGCCGAGCGCCTGCGTGCCGGCAACGGGTCGGCGTGGAAGCTACGTCGCCAGGTCCACCAGCATCGCGGCCTGCATCATCAGATTCAGCCGGAGTTGCTCCACCGTCACGAACTCGTGGTCGCTGTGCCCGGTGTAGGCCGCGCCGGGCATCGACGGCCCGAAATTCACCCCGTTCGGCAACAGGCGCGCCTGCGTGCCGCCGCCGATCGCGATGGGACCGGCGTCGTGCTGGCCCATGAAGTGGCGGTAGATCTCGACCAGCGCGGGCACATGGGGCGCGGACTCGACGTAGTACGGGTCGCCCACCTCGACCCGGCAACCGGGCTTTGCGCCTCCACCGCGCGCGGTCCAGGCCTCCACCGCGGCATGGGCCGCCGCCTCGACCTGCTCCCGACGCCGGCCGACCGGACAGCGGATGTTGAGGCATGCCTCCAGGCCGCCGTCATCGAGCCGGTACAGCCTGGTGAGGACGAGCGTGAGCGGGCCCATGAACGAATGCGTGCACGCGAGATCGCCGAAGCGTTCGGCGCAATCGCCGGTACCGACGAGGTCGTCGACGAGCCTCACCATGCGGCCGGCCGCCGTCGGCGCCCAGTGGCGGCGCGCCAGCAGTGCAATGAGGTGGGTGACCGCGTTGCAGCCTTCCCATGGTGTGGACGAGTGCGCGGCGACGCCGTGCGCCCGCACGGTCAGCCGTGCGCCGGCCGCCTCCACGTCGAGCGTCATGCCGCCTGAACGATCTGCGTCGTCTCGCAGGGCCGCCTCCAGGCCGGGTTCCGCGTCCTCGATGACCGCGACCGCTTCCGCGGGCACTCGGGTCCGGGCCTCGCCGCCGGTCAGCGACACCAGGCGCGGGCGGCGCCGCCCCGAGCATGGTTCGTCATCGGGATCCGGGGCCACCGTCAGGAAGATCGCGCCGGTTCCCTTTTCCGCAATCACTACCGGGTACTTGGCGTCGAGGGCCACATTGATCCGCGGCGGCTCCCAGGTGCGCAGAAACTCGCGGAATGGCGCCCAGTCCGACTCCTCCGTCATCGAGACGATGAGCTCGATCCGGCGGTGCGGCCGCACGCCCAGTTCGCGGACGGCACGCATGGCGTGCAGCGCCGTCGCGATCGATGCCTTGTCGTCCTCGACGCCTCGGCCGATGAGTCGTCCCGGTTCGCTGGTCGCGTCGAGTGTGAACGGGTCGGTCCGCCACCGCTCTCGCTCGGCGGGCTGCACGTCCCCGTGGGTCAGGATTCCCAAGCGGTCTTGCGCCCGCCCGAGGCCGATTACGACGGCCGCCCCGTGTTCCTCGAAGTCGAGACCCAACGCGCGGCAGGTGTCCGACAAGCAGGCCTTGAGTTCCCGAAAGGGCGTCAGTTGGATGTTGGGCGTCGGAGGGGCGGCGACGGTCGGGAAGGCGACCAGTTCGGCCAGTGTGGATGTGGCGTCGGCCACGCGTTTCTCTGCGAGTCGGGCCGCCGTCCGCGCGAGCGGAGACGGCCGGTCGCTCCCGGGCGTGGAATTGGCTTGAGCGGACATGACGGGCGTCGGCTAGCAGTCCGTGGTGGAACCCCGCGTCGCACCGAGAGCGGCGAGGCGCCTGCGTGGCAAGGCGCGACGAGGGACCATATTGGGCATATTCGACCGAGGAGCAACGCCGTCCACGCGGGATGCATCGTCGCTCGAATGCAGCGGGGCTTTCGCCACGGGCTGCTGGGGGCGGTTACTCGTGCAACCGCTTCGCGTCGACCCTTTCCGCGAGCCAGACCTTGATGAGGGACTGGTACGGTACGTCCCGTTCGTTGGCGGCCACCTTGATGCTCTCGAGCAGATCGACCGGGAGTCTCAACGAGATCGCTTTGGTCGACGGCTTCAGGTTCGGGAATCGAGTCCGCGTGGCCCGGCCCCAGTCCACCTGTCCGCTGGAGTCATGGGTCTCCCAGAAGTCTCTCTCCGCGGCTTCGTTCCGGAAACGGGGTCGCCGCTCAGGCCTGGTCATATCGGGCTCGCTCCGTACGGTGCATGTCGCGGGCGGAGATCACGCGGATCCTGGTATCGTCGTCCCGCAACGTGAACGTGACGTGCAATCGTCGGCCCTGCCTCGTCACCCCGAGCGCGTGAAAGCGAGGCTCGGACTGGCTGTGGCGAACGTCCTCGACGATCAGCGGCGGCTCGGTGAAGAAGACCTGCTCGGCTTCAGAGCGGCTGACGCCGTGCTCGAGGGTGCTCTTCCGGGCGTTGCCGTCATCCCATTGGAATCCGACAATGGAGCCGACATCGATCACCGCTGGCTCGTATATTACCTTGATATACGCCTCTTGTGTGACTTCGGCGCTGCGGAAGTCCCATTCCCGCGACTTGGAAGCAGGATGAATGCCTGAGTCGACCGACCGTGGCTCGTACCGCCGCATCTGGGCGCTCGCCTGGCCCACGCTCGTCTACAGCGTGCTGGAGCTGAGCCTGGGCGTGGCGGACTTCCTGATGGTCCGCGGGCTCGGCAGCGAGGCGACGGCGGCTATCGGACTCAACCGGCAGATCACGTTCCTGCTCGAGTCCGCGGCACTGGCAGTGGCGACCGGAGTCATCACGCTCGTCAGCCAGGGGGTCGGAGCGGGGAACCGCGAGCAGGTGGACGGCGCCGTGCGGCAGAGCTTCCGGCTCGTCGTTCTGCTCGGCGTTCCCACAACGCTGGCGGGGTACCTGGCGAGCCGGCCGCTGCTGGTCGCACTGCAGGCGAGCCACGAGACCCTCTCCCACGGCGTGCCGTACCTGCACATCTATTTCCTGGGTACGCTCTTCCTGTGGGCGAGCCTGGTAGCGGCCGCTGTCTTCCGTGGCACCGGTGACACGCGGACGCCGATGAAGCTGGCCGCCGGCGTCAGCGTGCTCAACATCGGCCTCAACTACCTGTTCGTCTTCGGAGCAGGTGCGATTCCCGCGTACGGTGTGGCCGGGGCGGCCATCGGCACCGTGGCGGCCCGCGCGGTCGGGGCGACGATCTACCTGGTTCTGCTCGTGCGCGGCACCCCGCACGCGCGCTTGCGACTTCTGCCGTTGGGAGTCGACTGGGGGTTGGTGCGCCGCATCCTGCGCATCGGCTGGCCGCCGGCCCTGGCCGCCATCGCCCGGAACGGCGCCCGGGTCGTGTACCTCGCCCTGCTGGGAGTGGTGCCGCTCGGCGCGTCGCTGCACGCGGCGGTCGGCGTGGGGCTGCAGGTGCGCCTGGTCAGCGTGCTGCCGGCGCTGGCGTTCCAGGTGGCGGCCGCTACGCTGGTCGGTCAGGCGGTGGGGGCACGCCGGTACGATCTGGCGCAATCGGTCGGCCAGCGTACGGTGTTCCTGCTGGCCCTGATCATGGCCGGCGTCGTAGCGGTCACGTTCTTGCTCGCAGACCCGATCGCGACGCTGTTCATCGCCGATCCCGACGTCGCGGCGCTCGGCGCCACCGTGCTGCGCTGGTTCGCGGTGGCGCAGTTCTTCAGCTCGCTCAGCATCGGCACGCAGGGCGCGTTGACGGGCGCGGGCGATACGAAGCCCATTTTCCGTTACACGGTCGTGACCCAGTGGGGCGTGCTGCTGGCGTTGACGGCGAGTCTGCTCATCCTCGCCGGTTGGGCGCCTGAAGGCGCGCTCCTCGCCTGGGTGGCGGCGCCGGTGTTGCAGCTCGCGCTGATGCAGCGGTTGTTCCGCAGCGGACGCTGGCGGAGGCTGCGGGTCTGATTGTGCGTGCCCGACGTGAATCTGCATTCTCTTGCATCCCCTTGACGACAGTGGTATGCTCCTGCCTTCACGGTTCGCGGCGTTTTCTTCGGAACTACCAAGGAGTAGCCAAGATGACCTGGACGAAGCCCGAGCTCAAGGCGATCTCGCTGTCGATGGAAGTCACGTTGGACGAAGCCCGAGCTCAAGGCGATCTCGCTGTCGATGGAAGTCACGTTCTACGTCAACAGCCGCTAGGCGAGATTCCACAGGGTCGTTCGCAGTGCGCGTTCGACGCGCACGTCAACAGCCGCTAGGCGAGATTCCACAGGGTCGTTCGCAGTGCGCGTTCGGATCCTGGGCTCGGCTGCCGGCGGCGGCCTGCCGCAGTGGAACTGCCGATGCCCGAACTGTTCTGGAGTGCGTGCGGGGTCCTCTGAGATCTCCGCACGCACCCAATCTTCGCTCGCAATTACCGCCGACGGCGCTCGGTGGTTCCTCTTCAACGTTTCTCCGGACATCCGGCAGCAGATCCAGGCCACTCCCGAGTTGACGCCGGCCGGCGGGGGCGGGCGCGCGACGGCCATCGCGGGGTGCGTGTTGACCGATGCGGAGCTGGACCACATGTCCGGGCTGCTCCTCATCCGCGAGGGCTGCTCGTTCCCCGTGGTCTCGACGCGCCTGGTGCGCGAGTGGCTGACCGAGCACTTTCCGGTGGCCCCGGTCCTGTCGCACTTTGCCCCGCGTCCCTGGGTCGATCTGCCGCTGGACGAACCGATCGAGATGCCGGCGGGCGCAGACGGGGCGTTGAGCGGCCTCCGGCTTCGTGCCTTCGAGGTGGGGCGCGACGTGCCGCGCTTCGTCGTCGGCACGGAGGCGTCCGATGCCGTCGGGTCCGTGATCGGTCTCGAGATCACCGACGTCGCGCGCGGCACCCGGCTCGTGTACGCGCCCGGCGTCCCAACCGTCAACGATGCCCTGCGCGAGGCGACCGAGGGGGCCGACGCCCTGATGATGGACGGCACCTTCTGGTCGGACGAGGAGCCGCGCACGACCGGCATCACCGACATCACGGCACGGGAGATGGGGCATCTGCCGGTCGATGGCGGGAGCTTGCCCTGGATCGGGGCGCTGCCCATTCGCCACCGCGTCTACGTGCACATCAACAACACGAACCCGATGCTGAACGACTCGAGCCCGGAGCGACGCCGCGTCGACGCGGCCGGGGTGCGGGTCGGCGCCGACGGGGACGTATTCGATCTCTGAGAAGCGGGGAGCGACCGCCGCCGGCGGAACGGATCGCCGCGGATTGGTCGGGAGCACCAATGAAAGCGTGGTCACGGGACGAGTTCACCGAGCAACTGCGGGCCATCGGGCAGGCCCGCTACCATGACAAGCATCCCTTTCACCGGTTGATGAACGATGGCCGGTTGAGTCGGGATCAGCTCCAGCTCTGGGTCGCCAACCGCTTCTACTATCAGAAGAACATCCCCATCAAGGATGCGATCCTCTTGTCCCGGTGCCCCGATCGGACCATCCGCCAGAAGTGGATCCAGCGGATTCACGACCACGACGGCACCCAGAGCGGTCCCGGCGGTATCGACAAGTGGCTGCGCCTGGCCGCCGCCACCGGCGTGGCGCCGGAAGAGCTCGAAGACGATCGCCGCCTGCTGCCGGGGGTGCGGTACGCCGTCGACGCCTACGTGAAGTTCGTCGAGACGCGCCCGTGGGTGGAGGGCGTCGCCTCGTCGCTGACCGAGCTGTTCTCGCCCAACCTGATGGCGACCCGGCTTGCGGCGTTCGAGAAGCACTACACCTGGATCGACCCCGAGGCGCTGGCCTACTTCCGGTCGCGTCTCACGCAGGCGCCGCGCGACACCGACCACGGGCTGGGGATCGTGCTGGACCACTGCTCGACCCGCCCGGAGCAGGAACGGGCGGCGGCGGCGTTGCGCTTCAAGTGCGATCTGCTGTGGGCGCAGCTCGACGCCATCTATCATCAGTGCGTGACCCCGACCGACGGGGCGGCCGGATGACGATGGAGTCCGGCATCCGCTGCCCGAAGCTGGCGCCGCACGCGCGATACCGGTGGGACAAGGTGCGCAACGAGCATCAGCTCGTCTTCCCCGAGGGGATGATCGTGCTCAACGAGCCGGGCAAGGCGATCGTCGAGCTGTGCGACGGGCGGTCGCTGGACGAAATGGTGGCGGCGCTCAAGGAGAAGTTTCCCGGCGCGGAGCCGGAGGACGATGTCCGGGAGTTCCTCGGACAGCTTGCCGAGAGAGGACTGGTGCATGACGCCGCCGCCGACTGAGCTGCCCCGGCCGCGCGCGCTGCTGGCCGAGATCACTTACCGCTGTCCGTTGCAGTGTCCGTACTGCAGCAATCCGCTGGAGCTCGCCCGCTACAAGAGCGAGCTCGACACCGCCACTTGGGTGCGGGTCTTCGAGCAGGCGGCGGAGCTGGGCGTCGCGCAGCTTCATCTCTCCGGCGGCGAGCCGCTCGTGCGCCGCGATATCCTCGATCTGTGCCGCGCCGCGCGTGACTGCGAGCTCTACTCGAACATGAGCACCGGAGCCACGGTGGCCGACGAGAAGACGATCGAGCGCCTGCGCGAGGCGGGGCTCGATCACCTGCAGGTGAGCCTGCTCGACACCGAACCGGAATCGAACGACTGGCTGGCCGGCGCGACGTCCTTCGAGCGCAAGCGCGACGCGGTGCTTGCCGCCAAGCGGATCGGGTTCCCGGTCACCCTCAACGTGGTGCTGCACCGGCACAACCTGGAGCGGATCGGCGAGGTCATCGACACGGCGTTCGCCTGGGGCGTCGACCGGCTCGAGTTGGCCAATACCCAGTACACCGGCTGGGCGTTCCGCAACCGGGCGGCGCTGATGCCGACGCGCGCGCAGGTGGAGCGCGCCCGGCGCGTCGTGGACGAGAAGCTGGCCGCGAGCACCGGCCGGCTGGAAGTCGTGCACGTGCTGCCCGACTATTTCGAAGAGTTTCCGAAGGCGTGCCTGCACGGGTGGGGCATGGTCTTCCTGGCGGTGGCGCCGGACGGCGCGGCCCTGCCGTGTCAGACCGCGCGCGAGATTCCGGGCCTTGAGTTCCCCAACGTGCGGGACTCGTCCCTGGAGGACATCTGGTTCACGTCGGACGTCTTCCAGCGATTCCGGGGGACGGACTGGCTGCCGGAGCCGTGCCGGAGCTGCGATCGGCGCGAGATCGACTTCGGCGGGTGCCGCTGCCAGGCCTACCTGATGACCGGCGACGCCAACGCCACCGACCCGGTCTGCCACCTGTCTCCGAACCACCACCTGATCGCCGAAGCCCTGGCGGAGGCGGAGAAACCGGCCCCGCCGCTCGCGTTCCGCGTCATGCGTGGCTGACGGGCGGCACTACGAGTCGATTCCCGCCAGCCGCTTGGCGTAGCGCACGCGCGGCTTGATGTCGTGCTGCCGCCAGATCGTCATCTTCTCGGCCTCGATGCTCCCTTCCGCGTGCACCGCCAGCACCGCCTGGTAGCCGCCGAAGTCGGTTGCCGTAATCTCCGCGATCAGGTTCATCAGCCGCAGGCGGTTACGGGCCGACGACTCCGCCGCGCCGAGATACTTGTCGATCAACGCGCCCAGCTTCGGATCCTCCAGATCCTCGGCGCTGGGACCGGTCGCGAGCAGGCCCCCGGCGATGTCCTGCACCCACGCCAGCGCCTGGTGGTAGTTGGTCGCGAAATACAGCTTGGCGATGTTGATGAGCTCCGCGTCGGGCACCGCGACTCCGTCCACGATGCTCGCCTCGCGCGCCGCCTCGCGGGTCATGCCGCGGCAGATCTGCGCGTAGCCGATGAGCTTCGCGAGCTTGTCGCGGACGTGGCCGGCGCGCAGGATGCCGTTGTATTCCGCCATCAGGTGCGAGGCGCCGACGAACAGATCGACGAGAGGGAGCTTGTAGCTCACCGCGGTGAAGCGATGGAACTCGACGAAGGTCTTGGCGAGGGGGCCCGCCATGTCCACCTCGCCGTTGAGGAACACGCGGTCCCACGGCACCTTCACGTCGTCGAAGACGGTCAGCGTCTCCATCATCTTGTGACTTGAACTGATCGGATGCTCGAACGCGTTGCCCGACCGGCCGTAGCCGCTCGCCAGCATCGTCAGGCCCGGTGCGTTGGCGGGCACCGCGCACGCAACGGCGTACGCTTCCTCGCCGGCGGACAGGTTGCGGGTCGGCAGCACGATGATCTCGTGCGCGTTCGTCGAGCACGACGTGTGCACCTTCGCGCCACGCAGGGTCAGGCCGTCGGTGTCCTGCGCCACGACCCGCACGTAATAGTCGGGGTGGTCCTGCTCCGTCGGTCCCTTGCTCCGGTCGCCCTTGACGTCGGTTTGCGCCACCGCCACCGCGAGATCGCGGTCGCGGCAGTGCGCGTGGAACGCCTCGACGCGCTTCGAGTAGCTGGTCTTGTTGGTGCGGTCCAGGTGGCCGGCGATCAGCCGCAGGGCGAACAGCGCGTCCGTGCCGATCTCCTTGATGAGGACCACGAGGGTGCCGCCGAGTGCCGTGGCCCGCTCGATGAGCGCGCTCCGCTGGAGCAGATCTTCCGGGGTGCGCGGAATCTCGTAGTAGCGCGAGCAGGGGCCGTTGGGGCCGTCGACGACGGCCAGCGGGCGATCCGAGGCGTCGTGGGCCATGCGGTAGTCGATGGCGGCGTGATCGACCGCGCGGCCGATCACCGGGTGCGTCGTGACGTCGTCGACGCGCTTCCCGCGGTAGTAGACCGTCCGCCCGTCGCGCAGGCTCTTCTTGTAGTCCTCGGCCGTCATCAGTGGCATTCGTCCGTCCTCCCGGTCCGCGCGTCCCGTGCCGGCTACCGCCGCCGAACCCGTCGCAAGACTCCGTGTTTGGCCCCAGCCGCCACCGCCCCGGGACCTTGCGCCGCACGACTCACTTCGTTGCGTTCTGCGGCGCAAGGTCCCGGCCGCCGCGCCGGCCAAACGGTCCATGTTGTCACCCCGCCGGCCGGATGCCAAGTACCCCGGTAGCGCGGAGTCGGCGACACTGATATGCTTGCCACTTTTCCGGACGAACCGGCCGCAGAGCGGCCCGGTGCGCCCTTTCTCCGTGTGAAAGGCGGCTCGTACGACCGATGACTGTCGAGACCAGACCGGCCGTTGATCGCGATCGCGCCAACGAGGTCGTGCAACGCTTCCAGAGCGAGTCCACCAAGTGGCTGTACGGGCTCGACGACGCGGCGCGGATTCTCTCGTGGGCGTTCTTCACGCTCCTCCCGTACACCGACAAGCTGAGCCAGGGGAAGAAGCTGCGCCAGCCGCACCTCATGTTCCGGGGGCCGACCGGCACCGGCAAGACCGACCTGGTCAGCGCCTGCGCGATGGCGATCGACGCCAAGTTCGAGCGCATCCAGGGGCTGCCGACCTACATGCCGGAGGACATCCTCGGCTACGAGACCATCGTCGAGGAGGTGGACGGCAGCCGCAAGATCCACTTCAAGCCGGGCAAGCTGATGGCCCACATCGTCCTCATCGACGAGGACAACCGGCTGTCGGGCAAGACCAAGGCGGCCGTGCTCGAGGGGATGGAGGAGAGCTCGGCGACGCTGAACTCCGACTACGGCGACATGGCCGAAGGGAAGATGCTCCCGCTCTTCCCGCTGTCGTGCGACTACAACGACATCGACGGCCCCCGCTTCTTCATGGTGATCTGCACCGAGAACATCTTCGGCGAGGAAGAGGGGACGTTCGCCAACCCGGTGGCGCAGCTCGACCGAACCACGCTCTCCATCAACATGATGGATCCGGAGAGCGAGGACGACGAGCTGAACATCAGCGCGCGCAACGTCGTCGGCAAGCACGTCGAGAAACTGACCAACCTCCAGGAGGTGCTCGACATCGCCCAGCACATCTTCGACACCGTGAAGATGTCCGACTACGGCCAGCAGTACAAGGTGCGGCTGATCCGCAACACGCGGCCGCACCGGGTCCAGGGGCGCGCCACCCGCACCGTCAGGGAGTACATCCGGGTCGGCATCTCGCCCCGGGTCCATTTCCATCTCGAAGCGGTCGCCCGCACGTTCGCGTTCTTCCAGGGCGACACGGTGATTACCCCGGACCACATCAAGGCGGTGGCCGAGCCGGTGCTCGCGCATCGTCTGGTGCTGCGCGAGGGGATGGAGTTCTCGGTCAACAAGGAGGACCTGCTCCGCCAGATCGTGGCGGACATGGAGGTCCCCCCGTGGAAATAGAGGAGGTCTTCGCGCGGTTCCGCAACATCAAGCACGGGATCAAGACGCGCAAGAAGTCCACCTCCATCCACTACGGCGACCACAAGAGCGGGTTCAAGGGCGCCGGCTACGACATCGTCGGCGTCGACCAGTGGCGCCCGGGGCAGCCGCTCAAGGACATCGCGTGGGTGCTCAGCCTCCGGACGTACCCGGAGAAGCTCTTCCGCATCGAGCGGATGGAGCCGAAGGAGCTCCGCGCCCTCTTCGTCGTCGACCTGTCGTCGTCGATCCTGTTCCAGCTTTCGCAGGGCTCGAACAAGGCGCTGTTGATGCTGGATCTGATCGGCAACATAGGGCTGACCCGCGCCAACGTTCGCGACCCGGTGGGCCTGCTCGGCTTCTCGGACCGCATCGAGACGTTCGTCAAGCCGAAGCTCGGGAACCCGCAGGTCTTCTACATCGCGAAGCAGATCTTCGACAAGATCGAGCTGCAGCGGCGGTTCCCGGAGAAACGCGCGGCGAACTTCACGGTGCCTTTCCGGTTCATCGCGTCGCGCCTGAAGAACCGCCACACGCTGATCCTGATCTCGGACGCCATCGACTTCGTCAACGACCGGGCGGCGCTCGACTTCAAGCTGCTGGGCACGCTGGCCGCGAAGCACGATATGATGATGCTCATCCTGGACGATCCCGAGGAGTTCCAGGTCAGGAGCAGCCTCGGCTACATCCGGATCAACGACATGGAGACCGACCGGCAGACCGTCATCTCCGCGCGCAAGGCGGGCGCCATCCGGCGCACGATAGAGGAGCGGATGGCGGATCTCCAGTACATGCTCAAGCACAAGAGCGGGGTCGATTCGGTCGTGCTGACTCCCCAGAACCACGGCGACGCCCTGGCGGAGTTCCTGATCGCGCGCACCGCCCGCTAGCTGAAACGGAAGGAAGCATGGTGAGACGCCTCGCCGTCGTGACGTTCGTTGTGTCCCTGGTGTCCGCAGGTTCCGCGGCGGCGCAGTCGCCGATCGCCGTCGAGACGCTCGAGCTCGAGCCGACCGTCGTCAAGACGGGGGACGTCATCGCCCAGACCTACCGCCTGCGCTTCCCGGATCTCATCTCCGAGGGGCGCGAGATCATCATCCTCGAGGATCGGATGGTGCCGGAGAACCTGCCGGTGCATCCCTTCGAGGCGGTGTCGCTCAACGTCGTGAAGCGGCGGATCGAGGACGAGCACATCTGGGATTTCGAGTACGGGCTCCGGATCATCGCTCCCGAGAAGGCTGTCTACCTGGTTCCGTCGTTCGCGTTCTACTACCTGATCCGCGATCTCGGCGAGGACATCGAGGACGCCGAGATACAGCAGGTGGACGGCGGGCAGGGCCTGGTGCGCTACGTGTCGACGATGACCGACGTGCCGGTGCTCGACATCCGCGACACCATCGAGCTCGGCGAGTTCGGCGGGCGCGCCACGCTGTTCAGCACCATGGCCTGGACCGTGGCCCCGCTGCCGCTGCTCGTCTGGCTGGTGTTTCTCACGCGGCAGTGGCGCAAGAAGGAAGTGGTTCCCACCGAGGTGGCCCGCGAGCTCGAGGAGATCGAGCGGCTGGAGGCGCAGATTCCCGCCCCGCCGTCCATCTGGGAGGCGCGCCGGACCCTGCAGGCTCACGTGCGCACGCTCGAAGCAGTCGAGGGCAATGGAGCGCTCGGCGAGCTCAAGCAGGATCTGGTCATCTCCACCCGGGAGTATCTGCGGGCCGAGCTGCCGGCGCTGCGCAGCGGCGACACGCCGAAGGACATCCTGCGGCACATAGAAGGACTCGACGACGGCGGACGGAAGACGGCGCTGGCGACGCTCGCATCACGACTCGCCGAGCACCACGCGGGGCTCGAGCAGGGCGACGCGTCGACCATCGCGAACCCGAAGGAAGAGGCCCGGCTGCTGGAGGACGCGCTGGCGGCGCTCCGCCCGCACGTGCGTCTCTGGCGCGCGTTCACGGGCATGTTCGACCAGTAGGGGACTGACTATGCTCCAACCCTGGAACGAGTTCGTCGCGTTTCTGAACACCGGGCTGGTCGAGTTGCTGGAGACCGAGTTCGCCCAGGTGCGCTACGGCGACATCGGCATGGCGACCGCGCTCTCGGTTGCCGTCGGCGTCGTGATGGTCGCATCCGCGGCCCGGCTGATGTTCCGCCAGCGCAAGCACGTGCGCCAGCACTCGGGGCACGTGATCGAGCGCAGGCACACGAAGCGGCTCTGGATCAAGACGGCCCACTCGCTGCCCAAGCTGCTCGTCGGCGGGGCTCTCGCCCTGATGCTCTTCGCCGCGGCCGACCCGTTCCTGACCGCGACCGAGGAGGTGAGCGGCTACATCGAGTCGCGCGTGCGGGTCGACCTGGTCGACACCTCCGGCTCGATGGCCTGGGAGTTTCCCGACACCGGCAAGTCGAAGGCCGAGGTGGCGCGCGACGCGCACCTGCGGTTTCTCGACATGCGCGCGGGAAAGAACGACCGCGTGTCGCTGTGGCTCTTCTCCACCTACCCCTACATGGTGGACGACTTCGTCATGGATGACGAGTTGTACTACTTCCAGGTGTGGGACGCGCCGTACGTGATGACGCAGCGGCTCGACAAGGCGATGGTGGTTCCGCCCGACAAGGTGCGCATCGTGCCCGCCGAGGGGGACACGAACATCATCCGTCCGCTGCAGTCGATCACGAGGCAGCTCGATCAGGACGAGGCGGCGCTCGGCGGCGATCAGGTCAACCGCGCCGTGCTCATCGTGACCGACGCGGCGGTCGACGAGTTCCCGGACGCCGAGTTCGCGGCGCTGAGCCAGCGCAACGTCACGCCCTACATCATCTACATCAACACGAGCGACATCCGGACCGCGATGATCGGGCATCCGAGCACGCCGCGCCTCATCGAGATGATCCGCGAGTACGGCGGCGACTACTTCGACGTGACCGACGAGGACAGCCTGCTCGCGGCGTACCAGGCCATCGACGAGCGCGAGGCGGTGCGGGTGGAGCAGCGTCACCGCGCGTTGAAGGTGCCGATCTACGGGCGGTTCCTGCTGCTGGCGATGGGGCTGCTGGTCGTGGGCATCCCGCTCGGTTTCGTGGCGGAGCTGTTCTGGGGGACCAGCCCGTAGGGCCGGTCATCGCACAGGGGGAATACAGACGTGGCACTGACGGACCTTCTCGACAAGGAACGGTCGTTCAAGTACCTGCTCGGCTTCGTTCTCGCAATCGTGTTTCTCGCGGGCGTCGCAATCCCGGCGCGCAGTCTCGGGGGCTTCTACGCGAACCTCGACGCGCTGAGCGATTCGGTCGACCGCGGCGACTACGAGCAGGCGGATCTGCAGCTCGCCGAAGTTACCGGGTTCTACGAGCGCAGCCGGAACCTGGGGCTCGGCTGGTTCTCCGACGCCTACCTCTTCGGCGACGCGTTCCTCCAGCAGGCCTCGTACAACTACCTGACGGGGGATTTCGAAGCCATCGTGCGCGATCTGGCCGACGAGATCGACGACCCGCGGGCCTCGCACCTGCTGGCGAGCGCCAAGTTCCAGCTCGCGCGGCAGCGGTACCGGGCGATCCCCGACGACGATCCCGACGGCCAGTTGAAGAAGGCGGCCATCATCGAGGAGGTGCTCGATGACGTGAACGCCGACTACGAGCGGGCGTTGCGGGCCGATGCCACGGGTCGCTTCGACTTCAAGTGGAACTACGATCTGACCAGCGACCCCGAGGCGGTGCGGCGGGCGCTGGAGCCGTTGCGCGAGGCCGAGCCGCCGCAACTCGAGCAGATGCGCGGCGAGGGGACGCCGGTGCGCCGCCGGCGCGGCTGACGCACGGGGAGCGGTCGGGATGGGCGAGTTGCAAGCCGCGCTGCGCGAAAGCGTCGAGTTCCAGAATCCCGAGTACCTGACGTTCGTACCGATCGCCGGGCTGCTGCTGCTGTTCGGCTTCGGCATTTTCGTATTGCGCCTGCGCCTGCGTCCGCCGTGGACGCACGGTTCCGCCTACCCGCTATTCGGGCACATCAAGTTCTGGTTCCTGGCCGTCCTGGCCCTGAGCATTCTCAGCCTGGCGGCGGCGCGTCCCTTCTGGGTCTACGGCGGGTCGAGCTTCAAGCGGGGCGACGTCGACGTGGCTGTGATCATCGACGCCTCCGCCTCGATGTGGGTCCGGGACCTCGGTCCCTCGCGGCTGGAGATCGCGGTGCGCGAGGCGCTTGGCCTCTACACCGAGGAGATCCTGACGCCGGGCGACCGGGTGGCCCTGTTCGTCTTCGGCACGACGGCGTTGCGACAGGTGCACCTGTCGTCGAACGCCGAGCGCTTCGTCGAGCAGTTGGGGCAGATCGCGCCGCCCGAGGCGCTCTCGGGCGACGCGTTTCCCTGGGACAGCGACATCGCGGCCGCGTTCGAGCACGTGTACCAGTCGCTGGACAACCAGGACCGCTTCGACAGCGGCGACGAGGAGTGGCAGCCGGCGGAGCGCTCCGACCGGGTCGTGCTGCTTTTCACCGACGGTGACTTCGCGGCCGATAACGAGCAGATTTCCCGCCTCGACCAGGCGCTCTCGGAGTTCGGCCGGCGCGGGCTGGCCGTCTATCCGGTCGTGATCGGCACGCGGACCGGTGTCGACGTCGACATCGTGCTGCAGGACTACGTGCGCGGCCTCGATTTCGACGAGACGCTCGAGGCCGACCTCGAAGGCATCCGCACGCGGGTCAACCCGGATGGGGTCGCGATGTTCGATCAGCGCTCCGGGGGCGGCTCGTTCGTCGTGGAGAACATCGGCCTGTCGGCGGCGCCGTTCCTGCGCAACGCCATCGACGCCCACCGCGCCATCACCTTCCAGCTCATCCCGTCCGAGGACCAGCAGGAGATCTGGCAGTGGTTCGTCATCCTGGCGATCCTCGTCGTCGTCGTCGCAATGCTCTTCTACTAGGAGCTTGATGCAGCGACGGATTCCGCGTGGCGGCAGGCGATCGCGCGTCGGTCCGGCGGTTTGGGTCGGCACGGGGTCAGCCTTGCTGCTGCTGCTGATCGCGGCCGTGCTGTACGCCCTTCGGCCGGGCCTTGTCGTGCCGGCGCCGCCGCCGGATCTGGTTCCCGATGACGCCGCCGGCTGGTTGCCGAGCCGCATCCGACAACTGCCGCTCACGGGCGGCGCCGCCGCCATTCCGGCGCCACGGCGCCGAACGTTCGCGTTGCGGCCGCCGCGTCTGCCCCTGCCGGGCGACGTCGGTCCCGACTGGGCGGTGGTGGAGGAGTATCTCGAGCGGCAACGGGCCTGGACGGATCTCGAACGCGAGCTCGCCAGCGCGGACGTCCCGGCCGAGGAAAAGTGGCGCCGGCGGCAGGTAGCGTGGTCCGAGCGTCCGGACATCCGCCGCGCCATCGCGGCCGCGACGGCGATTGTGGAGGCGGCCGGTGCGCAGGAGCGGCTGATCGAGGCGGCGGCGTTCCTCGTGGCGCACACGAACGCCGAACCGGACGCGGACCGGCACATGGCCGCGGGGGCGCGGACGCTGGCCGCCCACGCGCCCCGTTTCGAGGAGTGGCCACGGGTCATGATGCAGTTGGACGCCGGTCGGAGGTTCGCGCCGAACGGCCAGTCGATGGCGCGGGAAATCGACGCGTTCTTCGAACGGATGGCGGCGGACGCTGCCGATCCGGCCGTGCGCGCCATGGCGCGGTACTACGTTGCGGTCGGCCTGATGCGGTCCGCCAACGGCTTCTGGTCGCGGCCCGCCGCGCGCGAAGCGCGGCGGCGGCGCGCGCTCGAGGCGGCGGTCGGTCTGAGCGCCGGGGTGGAGCAGGAGGCGTTCGCCCCGGCGCAGGAGCCGGGCAATTCCTTCGCTCCTGTCCCGCCGACCTTCGCGGCGGCGGAGGCGAGCCTGATCCGCGGCATCCGGCACGCGACCGTCGGGGGTGCCGTGTCGGAGATGGTTGGCCGGCGTCTGGACGGGTCGGAGGATCACCTGTCGGCCTACGCCGGCCGGGTGGTGTTGATCGACTTCTGGGCGACCGGGTGCCGGCGTTGCGCCGCCGAGCTGCCGGCGCTGCGCGAGCTGGTCGCCGAGTTGCCCGCGGATCGATTCACCCTGCTCGCAATCAGCGTCGACGAAGCGCCGGAGGCTGTCGTCGAGCTCGGGGGGGACGAGCCGATGCCGTGGACGAACTGGCATGCCGGCCCGGCGAGCGACCTCGCGCGGCGTTGGTACGTTCGCGCCCTCCCAACCTACGTGCTCGTCGACGAGGAAGGCGTCATCCTGGCCCGCACGGACGGTCTCACCGAAGCGTTCACGTCACTGATCGGAAGGACGGTCGCTGCTGTCCGATAGCGCCCCGAAAACGCCTCGCCGGCTCGGCGTTTCGGCCCATCCCCGCCGCGCCAGGACCCTGCGTCTCAGAACTTCGCTTCGCTACGTTCTGCGGCGCAAGCCCCTGGTCGTGCGGGCCGCGTGCCGCGGGCTTCGAGCGCCTTGCGATCCACCTTGCCCACCGCGTTGACCGGCAGCGATTCCAGGAAGCGGACCGCCGTCGGCGTGTGGACCCGGGACAGCCCGCCTCGGACCAGGGCGGTCAGCTCCGCGGCGTCCGCCGGCTCGGCGCCGCTGCGCACGACGAACGCCACCGGCGTCTCGCCCAGGTCGGGATGCGGCACGCCCACCACGCAGCACGCGGCCACACCCGGGTGCCGTTCCAGGACTTCCTCGATCGCCCGCGGGGACAGATTCTCGCCGCCGCGCACGATCACGTCCTTCAGGCGGCCGGTGACGGAAAGATGCCCGTCTGCGTCGAAGCGTCCCAGGTCACCCGTGCGCAGCCACCCGTCGCGGATTGGCGATTCCGACCCCTCGCCGGCATAGCCGCGCATCAGGCAGGCGCCCGCAATGCCGACTTCGCCCTCGGCGCCCACGGGCGCCTCGTCCTCCGTTCCTGAACGGAAGATTCGGACCTGCTGGCCGCGCAGGACCGTGCCGACGGTCCCGATGCGCCGCGCCCCGACCGGGTTCATCGTCGAGGTGCACGTGGCCTCGGACAACCCGTAGGACACGACCAGCGGCACGCCGAAGGCGGCTTCGACCGCCTCGTGCAGGCGTGCCGTGATGGGCGCCGACCCGCAGCGGAGGAATCTCAGCGAGCGCAGCCGCGCCTGGTCGCGCAAATGCGGGAGCATCCGCGAGTACATCGTCGGCACGCCGGTCAGGTAGGTGACGCCGTGAGCGGCGATCCGGTCCTCGACGTCCTCCGCCCGGAACCGCTCGGCCAGCACGAGGGTCGCCCCGACCAGCAACGGTGCGATGAGCTGGTTGTTCACGCCGTTGGTATGGTGCAGCGGCATCACGTGCAGCAGGCGATCCGCCGCGGTCAGTCTCGTCCGCTCGATGATGCCCGCGGCGTGCCGCAGCAGGTTGCCGTGGGTGAGCAGGGCGCCCTTCGGCAGCCCCGTGCTGCCCGAGGTCAACTGCATCATCGCGAGGTCGGCAGGACCGAGCGGTTCGCGGATGACCGTGGCGCTTGCCGACCTGCGCGACTCGCGGAGCAGGTCCGCCGCGAGGTCGACCTGCACGCCGCCGTGTTCCATGTCGCCCACCATGCCTTCCGACTCCTCGTCGAGCACGATTCGGCGCAGGCCGACGGCGTACGCCCGCGACAGCAGGGCCTCGGCCGTGAGGCCGGGCTCGATGAAGCAGGGGCAGCCGCCCGCCTGCATGACGCCGAAGAAACGGGCGACCGAGTCGGCCGAGCGCGACGCGGGCACGCCTACGAGCTCACCGTGGGCGACTTGTCGACAGGCGTGCGCGTGGCCGTCGATTCGTGCGCCCAGATCGGCGTATGAGACGGGGCCTTCCGGGGCGAGCAACGCGGTCCTTCCGGCCCATGCATGGCGCCCGATCCGCGCACGCAACAGGCGACTCAAGGATGCGGCCATGGCACGGGTGTTCTGTGATGAAAGGAGTGTCTGGAGCAACCATCTTCCCCGGAGGGCAGCCTGCAGGCAAGGACTCCGAGCGGCGCACGGCGGTTCCTTCTTGAGCTGACGGCCGTGGCGGGCTTCGCGACGGTGCTGCTGGTGTTGCTGATCTCTGCGCAGCAGGAGGCGGCGCGGTCCGGCCCCGGCGTCGAACAATCGATCCCGAAGTTCGCCATGGATGTCCTGACCCGACCGCCACGGCACCTTCGCCAGACTCCCCGATCCATAACACTTGACAATATCTCCACCATCAATAGTCACCCCGGTAAACGAATACCTCGTGTCTACTTGACAGAGGCGATTCGTCTTCTGCAAGATGTCCGGGTCCAGGTGGCGCATGCCAAGAGGAGAGGCAACCATGAGCACTAAAGAAGGCTCCGTCGGAAAACTCGCTAGTTTGGTCACCAAATTAACGAGTCTAGTTCTATGGTTGGCGGTATTCGATACGACCTATACAATATACCGTTGGTTTTTTTGGGACGATGCACATGAGCAATTTCTCGTTGTCATCTCTGCGTTGGCGGTCAGCGCAGTCCTAGCGCGGCTGATTCTCGGGTGCTGCAGGAAAATGGTTCAGTCTGGAAGCAGCGAAGGCTATTTTGAACGTGCGCTGGCGGCCAGTCTGACGGGGGCGTCACTTATTGTACTGGAGCCTACCATTCGGGTTGTATTCGGCTACACCAACTTTGGGTTCAATTTCGAAGAACTTCTTATCGTCTCGAGCGGTTTGAGCATACTACTGGAGGAAGCCAAGTTGACTCGGCAATATCAGAATCTGCGCACACGGCGTGCTGAGGCCCAGAAGGAGAGCGAGGTGCTAATAGGGCAGATACAAAAGTCCAGGGAAGAGCTGGTCTCCACGTTCAATAGAATTTTTTCTACTGGCCGCAAGGTGGCTGGTTAGAGTTAGACGATATGGAATGACCGGCTCGTAATCGTGCCGTCGTCGTGCGCGAGCACGCGACAAATTGGCCGAGACCTCCTACGATTCGCGGGTTGATGGCTCAGATCGGGTCGAGGTAGAGGCGACTGAGCGACATCGATTGCCGCCTGCCACGCACCTGTTCGGCGGGTTCTTCCCTCATGGTTGACTCAACGCCACGTTCGCGTCGCGTTCGAACCGCCCCTTCGGATCGAGCGAGCGCAACCCCGCGATCTCGCGGGCAGTGGGCAGCGGTGACGGCACCGCGCCGGTGGCGTCGAACTCGAAGCCGGTCCGCTGCAACACCTTGTCGAGCGAGGTTTCCGGATGCCAGGAACGCAGGGCGAGTCGGCCGTTCCGCTTCTCGAATACCGCAATCGGGGTGACCACGCCGTGCAGGCCGCCCGCGGCGGTCACGAAGTCGAGCTTCTCCACCAGCGTGCGTCGGGAATGCTCCGTGCGCCACGTCACCGCGCGCCGGGCCGTCGGCAGCATCACCGCGCCGCCTCCGCCCCCGGGAAGACGCACCTTCGGGGCGCGCCAGTCGCCTATCGCCGATACGTTCGTGCGGCCGAGGCCATCGACCTGCGCGGCGCCCAGAAAGCACAGGTCCATCCCGCCGCGGGTGCACAGGTCGTAGAAGTCCT
Source organism: Vicinamibacterales bacterium (assembly GCA_964291605.2). Lineage (GTDB taxonomy): Bacteria > Acidobacteriota > Vicinamibacteria > Vicinamibacterales > UBA8438 > WTFV01. The sequence goes on from OZ219745.1 coordinate 2,026,064, forward strand.
CATTGGAGAAGATGGCGGTGGACCCCTCTGCGAGCACCGGATCCGAGCTGGAGCGGGGTATCGACGACGGGTTCGGCTGCACGCCGCCGGCGACGTTGATGTAGACGAAGTCGAAGTCGTAGGCCCGCTTCGCGAGCAGGCAGGCGAGCATCGGCGGCGTCGAGTTCACGCCGCTGAACGTCACCTCGTCCGGCCGGATGAAGCGCGCGAGGTTCGTGACCAGGTACGAGAACGCGGACCAGCGCTCAGGCATGGGCCGGCTCGCGGCACTCGGGCGCCGCCGCCAGGTGCGCTTCGGGCAGACCATCCGACTGCATGTACTCCTCGACGGCCGGGTAGTCCACCTCGTAGAGCGGCCAGCACGATCCCGGCCACGCCCCGTTCGGGACCACCGCCACCGCCTCGACCATGAAGCCCGGAATCAGCGTCAGCTCCGGACGTTCCTGGAAGGACGCCGCCGGCGCAAGCGCTTCCGCCACGACGAACACCCGCCTGGCCGCGCGACTGAGAATCCGGTCCCAGTGGGTGGTGCCGTAGACGCGCGCGTCACCCTGCTCGTTCGCCTCGTTGACATGGATGACGGCGATATCCGGCTGGATGGCCGGGATGACCCAAACGTCCTGTCCGGAACCGTAGGGGTCGGGAACGGAGACCCACCGGTTCAGCGCCGGCAGGTCGGAGCCGTGAACGCCGCCTACCGGCTGGAACGGCACGCCGTAGGCGGCGGCGCGCAGGCCGGCGGTGAGCGTCATGCACGCGTGCTCCTCCAGCTCGACCTCCTGCCGCTCGACCGCCCGGCGATACGCGGGCGCCAGGCCGAGATGGCCCTCCATGGCGACGATGCCGGCACGCAGCCGGGCCACGGCGCGGGCACGGCAGAGGACATCGATGTCGTACCCGGGCGACTGCTTGACGATCTCCAGGGACCTCCTGCCCTGCCGAATCAACTCCCGCACGAACGCGAACGGGCCGCGGTGGAGAAAACTCCCGCCCAGGGCGACCGACGCGCCGTCGGGAACGAGCGCGGCCAGCTCGGCAAGCGGCAGGACCTTGGATGCGGGCATGCCGATCATGGTAGCGTCGAAGAGCGTGACGAGCCAGATCGACCGTGTGCAGTCGGCATTCACCCGGCAGGCGCCGGGTTTCGCCGATGCCAACCTGACCCTCGGCCGGGAGGAGCTTCTGCGCTGGGTGGTCGAATCGCTGCCGCTCAGGCCGAAGACCCGTGCGCTCGACGTTGCGGCCGGCACCGGTCACCTGAGCCGTGCGGCGGCTCCGCACGTCCGATCCGTGGCCGCCGTCGACATCACCGCGGCGATGCTGCAAGGGTTGCGAACCGAGGCCGCCAGGGGAGGACTGGGCAACCTGCAACCAGTGCAGGCGGATGCCGGCTGCCTGCCGTTCGCGGACGGGCAGTTCGACCTCGTCCTGTGTCGTCTGGGGCTCCACCACTTCGCCGATCCCGAGGCGGAGGTCGCGGAGATGGCGCGCGTCGCGCGGACCTCGGGCACCCTGGCGATAGTGGATCTGCTCTCGCCGGACGACCCGGACCTCGCCGCGCGGTACAACGCGTTCGAACGGATGCGCGATCCGTCACACACCTGGGCCGTCACCGCCGGCGAGCTCCGCAGCCTCATGGACGCCGCCGGGCGGCCGGTCGCCGACTGGTCCGCCCGCGACGTCGAGGTGGCCCTGGATCCGTGGCTCGATCTCACGCGCACACCGGACTCCACTCGACGGACGATCATCCAGGCGCTGGAGCGTGAGCTCGAGGGCGGGCCGCCCACCGGGATGCGGCCGCGCGAGCGCGGCGGCCGCCTGTCGTTCGTGCAGACATGGGCGCTCGCGCAGGCCGGTCCGACCGAGCGACCGTCGCGCCCCTGACCGGGCGGCGTGCCCCGCCGACGCAGCCTCGAGGCCGGCGCCGGGTCGGTGGGACTGCCTCCTGCGGGAGCGGTTGCGAGCCGCAGCGGCAGCGATCTGGATCGTCCCGGCGGGAGCCCGTATGATGGCCGGCAGCCGCAGTTCCCGCGGATCGGGAAGTAACGCCGTTCGCCGGTTCGTGGCCGGGCGCGGACCATTGGAGGCTGAATCATGAAGAAGACGGCTGCTCTCCTCGCGGTGCTCCTGGGGTTGGGGTCGAGCCCGGGGTCGGCCCAGACCGACGAAGACCTGATCAACGATGCGCACACCCCAGAGGACGTGCTCATTCACAGCATGGGCTACGACCGCAAGAGCTACAGCCCGCTCGAGGAGATCAACAAGTCCAACATTCACCGGCTGGTGCCGATCTGGAGCACGAGTCTGATGAACCAGTCGGGCGAGCTGGCCGCGCCGGCCATCCATGACGGCGTGCTGTACGCGATCAACGGGAGCTGGACCTTCGCCATCGACCTGGAGACCGGCCGCCAGATCTGGCGCACGCCGGTAGTCCTCGAAGAGGGATCGCGGCGGCGCAGCAGCTTCAACCGGGGCGGGCCGGTGATCTACGAGGGCCGGCTGTTCCGGGTGACCGTCGACAACCACGTGCTCGCCCTCGACATGGAGACCGGCGAGGAGCTGTGGAACCAGAAGTTCGCCGACGGGGCGGAGGGCTACTACGCGACGGGCGCTCCGATGATCGCCAACGGGGTCCTCATCTCGGGGATGTCGGGCGGCGAGTCCACCACCCGCGGCTTCCTGGACGGCTGGGATCCCGCCACCGGCGAGAAGCTGTGGCGCCGCTACACGATTCCCGGCCCCGGCGAGCCCGGCCACGAGACGTGGCCCGCCGACAGCGACGCGTACCTGTACGGCGGGGCGCCTACGTGGCGGACCGGCTCGTACGATCCCGAGCTCGATCTCGTCTACTGGGGGACCGGCAACGCCGAGCCCTACGACCCGGCGACGCGCGGCGGGCTCGACAGCCTCTACGCGTCGACGGTGCTCGCCATCCGCCCGAAGACGGGCGAAATCCACTGCTACTACCAGTACACCCCCAACGACGTGTACGACGTGGACGGCATCGACGAGCAGGTGCTGGCCGAGATCGAGGTCGACGGCGAGACGCGCAAGGTGATGATGCAGGCCAACAAGAACGGCTTTCTGTACACCGTCGACCGCACCGACTGCTCGCTCATCGCGGCGCACCCTTACGTCTACGTCAACTGGGCCACGCACATCGACCTGGAGACCGGCCGTCCGGTGCTGACCGACCTCTACCGCGACTTCCTCGCCGGCGAGGAGGTCTACATCTGGCCGTCGCGCGGCACCAACGCGGTCCCCATCGCCTTCAACCCCGATACCGGACTCATCTACTCGACGACGTGGCACGTGCCGCGCATCCAGCGGCTCCTTCCCGAGCCCCAGGAGTTCGTCCTCGGAGCGAGCTCCACCGGGGTCACCAACCGCTTTCCGGCCGTCGAACCGGGCGACCTGCTCGGCCATATAGTGGCCATCGATCCCCTGACCGGTGAGAAGAAGTGGGAGATCCCGATGCACGACTTCCCCAGCTCGGCCGGGGTGCTGGCGACCGGCGGCGGGCTGCTGTTCACCGGGAAGATCACGGGCGAGTTCGTCGCCCTCGACGAGGAGACCGGCGAAACCCTCTGGGAGTTCCAGACCGGATCGAGCGTCAACGCGACAGCGATCACCTACACCCTGGACGGGCGGCAGCAGATTACGGTCGCGTCCGGGCTCGGCGGCGGGCTCGCCAACCGCTACGCGCGCGGCCTGGTGCCCGCCGGCGGCTCGATCTGGACGTTCGCCCTGATGCCCGAGTAGCCGGCAGCGCCGTGCTCGATCCGTTCTCGGGAAGCTACCGGGTCGCGCGGGAGCGGTTCCGCGCGGCGGCCCGCGCGGCGGCGGCGCCGCTTGAGAGCCGCGTGGTGTCCGGCCACGGACCGGACGGTTGCGAGTTGGCCATCGACATCGCGTTGGTCGGTGCCCGCAACCCGCACCGGGCGGTGGTCGTCTCGTCCGGGCTCCACGGCGTCGAGGGGTTCTTCGGGTCCGCCGTCCAGCTCGCGTGGCTGCGCCGGTTCCGCGAAGGTGGCTGGTCGATACCCGGCGGCACGCTCGTCGTGCTGCTGCATGCCGTCAACCCCTTCGGCTTCGCCTGGCGGCGGCGGGCCAACGAGGACAACGTCGACCTCAACCGGAACTTCCTCGACGCCGGCGAGACCTACGGCGGCGTCCCCGAGCACTACGATGATGTCCACAGTCTGCTGAATCCGCCGACACCGCCGGCGCGGCTGGATGCCTTCCGTCTGCGGGCCGCCTGGGCCGTCCGGCGCCACGGACTGTCCGTCCTTCAGAACGCCGTCGCGGCCGGCCAGTACGAGCACCCGAGCGGCCTTTTCTTCGGGGGGCGCGAAGCTGCCTTATCCAGCCGCTTCGTCCAGGAGCGCTTCTGGGACTGCACCCGGGCGGCGGAACAGGTGGTGCACCTGGACCTGCATACCGGGCTCGGCCCCTATGCGGACTACCGGCTCCTGATCGAGCCGCCGCACGTTCACGATCTGGGCTGGTACCGCTCGCGTTTCGATCCTGAGCGGGTCGCGGGAGTCGGGGATGACACGCCCTATGCCGCCCGCGGCGTGATGGGCGCCTGGCTCGCGCGTCACGCCGGGTCGCGCCGCTACCGTTTCGCGTGCCTGGAGTTCGGCACCTACTCTCCGTTGCGCGTGCTGGCTGCTCTACGTGCGGAAAACCGGGCGCACCACCACTCGACGCCCGGCGCGGCCGCGTACGGACGCGCGAAGCGGAAGCTGGTCGAGTGCTTTTGCCCGGCAAGCGGGCTCTGGCGCCGGAAGGCGCTCGGACGCGCGCTGGAGGTAATCGGGCAAGCTGTGGCGCCTGACTAGGCATCAACGGCTCGCAAGCTACGCAAGAGCGCCGCTGCATGCGGACACGCAGCCTCGACGAGAGCAGGGTCGATCATCGCCAGCAGCGCCAGAGACGCAGCCCGCAGAAGCGGCGGTGGTCTCGTTCGACTCGCCCGCACCGGACCGTGGCCGGGCTACCCGACCGCGATCTCCGGCACGTCGGCGCTCGCGATCAGCGCCGGCTCGGTCGCCGCGCGGATCTCGTCGACGGACACGCCGGGCGCGCGCTCGAGCAGGTGCAGACCGTCCTCCTGCACCTCCAGGACCGCCAGCGACGACACGATCGTGTTGACGACCCCCTTGCCGGTCAGCGGCAGGCCGCACTCGTTCAGGATCTTCTTGTCGCCGCGTTTCGAGAGGTGATCCATCACGATCAGGACCCGCCTGGCGCCGGAGACGAGGTCCATGGCGCCGCCCGGCCCCTTGACCATCGCGCCGGGAATCATCCAGTTGGCGAGATCACCAGCGGCCGAGACCTGCATGGCGCCGAGGATGGCGAGGTCGATGTGGCCGCCGCGGATCATGGCGAAGCTCTGGGCGCTGCTGAAGTAGCTGGCGCCGTCGACGGCGGTCACCGTCTCCTTGCCGGCGTTGATCAGGTCGGCGTCGATTTCGTCCTCGGTGGGGTATGGTCCGATGCCGAGCAAGCCGTTCTCGCTCTGGAGCATGATGCGCACGTCCGGCGGGATGAAGCTGGCGCAGAGCGTCGGGATGCCGATCCCCAGGTTGACGTAGTCGCCGTCGTGCATCTCGCGCGCCGCGCGGGCCGCCATCTGTTCTCGTGTCAGGGCCACGTCGTCGCTCCTTCAGGATTGCATTCCGCCGCCGGTGCGGGTGCCGGGTCGTCCGCGCCGGATCCTACGCCGGCCGCGTCCGGCGGCGCTCGATGACCTTGGTCGGATCCTCGCCGACGACGATGCGGTCGACGTAGACCGCCGGCGTATGGATCAGGTGCGGGTCGAGCTCGCCGGCCGGGACGATCTCCTCGACCTCGGCCACCGTCACCTTGCCCGCCTCGGCCATCGGCGGATTGAAGTTGCGCGCCGTCATGCGGTAGACGAGGTTGCCCGCTTCGTCCGCCTTCCACGCCTTGACCAGGGCCAGATCGGCGTGGAGCGCCGCTTCCAGCACCTGCCAGCGGCCGTCTATCTGGCGCGTCTCCTTGCCCTCGGTCAGCGGGGTCCCGTAGCCGGTCGGGGTGAAGAACGCGCCGATGCCGGCGCCGCCCGCGCGGATGCGCTCGGCCATCGTACCCTGCGGGTTCAGCTCGACCTCGAGCGAGCCGTCGAGGAACTGGCTCTCGAACGTCTTGTTCTCGCCCACGTAGCTGGCGACCATCTTCTCGATCTGCCGGGTGTCGAGCAGCAGCCCCAGGCCGGCCCCGTCGACGCCGGCGTTGTTGCTGATGCAGGTGAGCTCCTTGACGCCCGAGTCGCGCAGGGCGACGCACAGGTTCTGCGGCACGCCGCACAGGCCGAAGCCGCCGACCATGATGGTCATGCCGTCGTGGAGCAGGCCCTCGAGGGCGGCGGCCGAGGTGGAGTAGACCTTGCCGGGCATTGTTGTCTCTTGGGTGGAACCTGAGTCCGTTCGCAGTGCCGTCACGCCTTCATCGGTCCGTTGGGAACACCGGCCCCTTCGCGGACGAAACGCGCCAGATTGGACATGTCCTCGTCACCGTACCCCTGGGCGATCAGCGCGTCCTCGATGGTCGCGACAAGACTCGCGATCGGCAGCGGCACGTGGAACTCGCGCGCGGTATCGAGGGCAATCCCGAGGTCCTTGCGGTGCAGGCGAGTCCGGAAGCCGAGCGGGTAGTCGTCGTTCAGCATCCTGTCGGACCGGTTGTTGAGGACCCACGACGCGGCCGCACCGCCGCCGATCGCCTCGACCACGCGTTCCGGGTTCGCGCCCGCGCGGTAAGCCAGGGTGAGCGCTTCGGCCAGCGCCATGTACGTTCCGGTAATCAGAACCTGGTTGGCCACCTTCGCGATCTGACCGCAGCCGACCGGTCCGATCCGGGTCACCTTGGCGCCGATGATCTGCAGCACCGGCTTTGCACGCTCGAAATCTTCCTCCGTGCCCCCGCACATGATGGTGAGGGTCCCCTTGACGGCGCCCTCCGAGCCGCCCGATACCGGGGCGTCGACGTAGCCGATGCGCCGGGCGCGGAACCGCTCGGCGATCCGGCGCGTCGCAACCGGGGCGATCGACGAGCAGTCGATGACCAGTCCGCGCTCCCGCAGGCCGTGGATGACGCCGGAGTCCCTCTCGAGCAGCACCCGCTGGACGTCAGCGGTGTCGGACACGCAGCTCAGCACGATGTCGCCCTCTGCCGCCGCCGCCGCCGGGCTGTCGGCGCGCGCCGCGCCCAGTTTCGCGAGCGGCTCCTCGCGGCTCCGCGTGCGGTTGTAGACCGTGACTTCGCAGCCGGCCTTGATCAGGTTGGTCGCCATGGGTGCGCCCATCGTTCCCAGGCCGACCACCGCAATCTTCATTGCGTCCTTACTCCTTCGTCGCCGACGCGGAGGAAACGCGAGCGTGCACGATCCCCCGCCCCGACTGCGGGCGGTTGGTCACGAGCGCGATCAGCTTCTTCCAGTAGCGAAAAGACGGGGTGTAGACCGTTTCGACTTCGCTGAACCCGACGGATTGTAGCATCTGCTCGAGCGCCGTCAGGGTCGGCATGGCGCACAGCTCGCGCGGTGTTTCCCGCGCCCCCTCGTCTCCCGGAAAGAAAGGCACGAGCGGGTAGCGCTCGTGGACGAACGGCAGCAGGACGTGGGTCTCGCAGATCAGCAGCCGTTTCGTGACTCGCGCCACGCGCTCGAGCGCGGCCAGCGGGTTTCGCAGGTGATAGAACACGCCGAGCAGGAGCACGAGATCGAACCGTCCGATCTCGTCCGGGTCGAGCTCGTGCACGTCGGCGCGGCGGTGCTCCACGGACGAGCCGAGCCGCTCGCGCGCGGCCAGGAATTCGTCCATGCCGAAGCGGTCCCAGGCGTAGCTGTCCACCGCGAGCACCCGGTCGGCCCCGCGCCGCTCGCACTCGAAGGAGAAGAAGCCGTGCCACGCGCCGATGTCCAGCACCGTCCAACCGGTGAGGTCGTCGGGAATGCCGAGCAACCGCAGGCGGCGCGCGAAGCGGCGCCGGGTCCGCCCCTCGTACGAAAACGGCGACGCGCCGGCGTCGGGCCGGCTGATGATCTGGTGCGGCCGTTCGGGCATCCGGGATGGCTCGGGCGACCGTGGAGAATAGCACGCAGGGGAGCCTTGGTCCGGGTTGCGGCGGCCAGGGTCTGCGCCGTGGACCGGAAAGATCCCTGCGCAGGCCAGGTTGGGCGGCAATCGTGGCGCTATGCCGGCCCGCGGGGGGCATCCAGTTGCAGGCGCTCGCGCAGGTGGTGGATGCGGTCGTCCACCGGCGGGTGCGTCGACAGGTAGGCGGCGAGTCCCAGCGGGTCGGATTCGCTCTCCATGCGGCCGAAGCGCTCCAGCATGCGCAGACAGCCGTGCGGATCGAAGCCGGCCGCGCGCATCAGCCGCCCGCCCAACTCGTCCGCCTCGAACTCCTGCTCGCGCGAGTATGCCTTCTCCAGCCACTGGACGCCGACGCTTCGCAGCCACGGGGCGACGGCGCGCCCCGCGGGCGTGGCCACGGAGACCGCCGACAGCGCCTTCTGGCTCCACTCCAGCTTGATGCGGTCTATCGCGTGGCCGCGGATCACGTGGGCCATCTCGTGGCCGATCGCGAAGGCCAGCTCGTCGCGGTTGCGTCCGGTGAGCTCGATCAGGGCCGGCGCCACGAAGATGTAGCCGCCCGGCAGCGCGAAGGCGGTCGGGTGGTCGCCCGCCACCGCCGCCACCTCGAAACGGTGGACGGGGTTGCGCACGCGGTCGGCCAGCGCCGCCGCCAACTCGTCGAGCAGCCCCTGCACGCTCGGGTCCGCCGGCGCCGGGGCCTGTTCGCGTACCGCTACCGCCATCTCCCGGCCGAGCCCCTGCTGGGCGCGGATGGCGTCGTCCTCGGCACCGGCGACCGAGTCCCACATCCACTTCGCCTTGCGGAACTGCCGGCCCGCCAGCCGGCCGAAGAGGTAGGCGCCGCTTCTGGCCACGAGGGACAGTGTAGCGCGGCGGCCTCGATCGACGGTGTGGTGCTGCCGTGCTCATCGGTCGGTCCAGTGGCGGCGTCACGGAACCGTCGGTATCATCGACCTCAGATGCGCCGCATCTACCGGAACCGCAGTCCGGTGGCTTGAAAGGTCGGTCGCCGGAAGGGGCGGCCGGGGGGAGGCGTGCGATGAGAATCGGAACCCTGTCGATTCTGCTGGCTGCCGTTCTCGCGACGGGCGCAGCGGCGGTCCACGCCCAGGAGCGGCCGTTCACGCCGGTCACGCAACAGATGCTGCTGGAGCCGGACCCCGCCGACTGGATGAACTGGCGGCGCACCCTCGACGGGTGGGGTTACAGCCCTCTGGATCAGATAGACACGGAGAACGCGCATCGGTTGCAGCTCGCCTGGTCGTGGGCCATCGGGACCGAGGGCCGGCCCGAGCCGAACCCGCTGGTCTACGACGGCGTGCTCTATATCGCCAGCCCGTTCGGCATCGTCGAGGCGCTCGACGCGGCCACCGGCGAGCTGCTCTGGCGCTACCGGCACGAGCACGAGGCCGAGGAGTTGACCGGCATCGTCACCACCCGCAATCTCGCGATCTACGACGACAAGATCTACCTCACCACCGTCGACGCGCACATCGTGGCGCTCGACGCCCGGACCGGCGACGCCGTGTGGAACGTGGCGGGCGCCGACTACCGGCTCGGCTTCCGCTACACGGCCGGGCCGATCGTCGTCGACGGGAGGGTGATAGCCAGCACCAACGGCTGCGAGCGCTACCACGAAGCGAAGGACATGCCGTGCTTCCTCTCCGCGCGCGATGCGCAGACCGGCGACGAGGTGTGGCGCACCTCCACGGTGGCGCGGCCGGGCGAGCCCGGGGGCGACACCTGGGGCGACACCCCGTTGATGTTCCGCATCGGCGGCGACAGTTGGACCGCCGGCAGCTACGACCCCGGCACCAATCTCATCTACTGGGCCACCGCGCAGGCCAAGCCGTGGGCGCGCTTCCAGCGGGGGCACTCCGGCGACGCGCTCTACACCAACAGCGTGCTCGCGCTCGACCCGGCCAGCGGCGAGATCGTCTGGTACAACCAGCTCCTGCCGGGCGAGACCCACGACATGGACGAGACGTTCGAAAACGTGCTTGTCGACTACGACGGGCGCCGCTCCCTCTTCAAGATAGGCAAGCTGGCGATACTGTGGGAGCTCGACCGTGCCACCGGCCGCTTCCGCGCCGCCCACGACCTCGGATACCAGACGATTCTCGACGTTCATCCCGAGACCGGCGCCATCACCTACCGACCGGGCATGATTCCGCAGGAGGGGGTGGAGCTGGAGTTCTGCCCGAGCGTGGCCGGTTTCAAGAGCTGGCGGGCGATGGCCTACCACCCGGATACGCAGGCCTTCTACGTGCCGCTGCTCGTCAGTTGCGAGCGGACTACCTTCGGTCCGGGACCGGAGCTCGTCGAAGGCGGGGGCGGCGTCGGCGTCTCGCGGCGGACGCACCTGATGCACCCGCAACGGCCGGATGGCGTGGGCGAATTCGTCGCCATCGACGTCGGCGGCAACGTGCTTTGGCGCCATCGGACCCGTACCGCCATCGATAGCGCTGCGCTGACCACGGCGGGCGGGCTGGTGATCGTCGGCGACTGGGATCGGAACCTCTACGTGCACGACGTGCGCTCGGGGGACATCCTGTTCCGCACGCGGATGCCCAGCTCCGTGTCCGGGTTCCCCATCACCTACGCCGTCGACGGACGGCAATATCTGGCGATTCCGGTGGGCACGGATCCGTCGCTGTGGAGCGGCATCTCCGGGCAATTGACGCCGGAGAGGCAGCGTCCGGCGGGCGGGCACGGGATCTTCGTGTTTACGCTGCCGGCACGCGACTAGTATCCGTAGAATGCCGCCACACTTCGTAGAACGCCACCAACCGTCAGTTGGCGCGCCGCGGCGGAAGCCACAAAGGTGGCGGGGCCGGCCTACGGCGCTGCGCTCGTCAGCGCTGCTGCACCGTCGCTCGGCTAGCCCAAGGTTGCCGGGAGCCTCGGTGGACCGTCCCATCACCGCCTTTTTCGCCTAGAACTACCAATTTGGGTAGCGACAGAAGGAATGCGGATTCGCTAGCCTGAGGAGCCATCTCGATTGGCCCTTCATGCGTGCGTGTTCGTGTCGGACGTCGTCCGACGCAGGCGGGTTGGAGGGTCCCGACGACTCGGTTCCGACCGTCGAGCCGTCCTGGCCGGCGGGTCGGGCTACTTCGGAGGGCGACATGTTCAGCAAGTGGAGATTCCGTCGTCGGGTTGGCGTAGCAGCCGTGGCGCTGTTGGGCATCGGTCCGGTCGTTTCGCCGTCGGTCGTGTCGGCCGCCGGCCGGGTGGCGCTGGTGGTGGGCAACGGCGCCTACGGGGCGATCGGTGCGCTGCCGAATCCGGGCAACGACGCGGCGGACGTATCGGCGGCGCTCGGGCGGCTGGGGTTCGACGTGACCACGGTGCGCGACGCCGACCTGGCGGGCATGAACGAGGCGCTGCGTCTGTTCGCGCGCGACAGCGCGGGGGCGGACGTCGCGCTGGTGTTCTACGCGGGCCACGGCCTGGAGGTGGACGGCGTCAACTACCTGGTGCCGGTGGACGCGCGCTTGGAGCGGGACACCGACGTGGAGTACGAGGCGCTGGCGCTGGACCGCGTGCTGCGGGCGACATCGGGTGCGTCGTTGCGCGTGGTGATCCTGGACGCGTGCCGGAACAACCCGCTGGCGCGCTCGATGCAGCGGACGGGGGCGACGCGCAGCATCAGCCGGGGCAGCTTCGGGGAACTGGACGAGGGTCTTCTGGGAGACGAGACGCTGGTGGCGTATGCGGCGGCGGCGGGTACGACGGCGGCGGATGGCACGGGCCGCAACAGCCCGTACACGGCGGCGCTGCTGTCGTACCTGGAGCAGCCGCTGGAGCTGAGCGCGCTGTTCCGGCGGGTGCGGGGGCAGGTACTGGACGCGACGTCCGGCGCGCAGCGTCCGCACGAGTACGGCTCGCTGCTGGGCGAGCACTACCTGGGCGGCGCGCCGGGACCGGGGACGATGACGGTGGTCGACGCCGCGTCGAACTCCGCACTGACGCAACAGGAGACGGCGTTCTGGGAGTCGATCCGGGAGAGCACGAACCCGGCGGAGTTCGAGGCGTACCTGCGGCAGTTTCCTGCGGGCGTCTTCCGGGCGTTGGCGACGGTGCGGCTGGCGGCCCTGCGCGGCCCGGCGGCGGATGCGCCGGGCGCGGACCGCAGGGCGCCGGGGACGGTGTTCCGCGACTGCCCGACCTGCCCGGAGATGGTGGTGGTCCCGGCGGGCCGCTTCCGGATGGGCTGCGTGTCGGGGCGGAACTGTGAGGACAACGAGCGGCCGGTGCACGAGGTAGAGGTGGCGTCGTTCGCGCTGGGTGTCTACGAGGTGACGTTCGAGGAGTACGAGCGCTTCGTGTCGGCGACCAGGCGCGACCGGCCGAACGATTGGGGCTGGGGCCGCGGCGGGCGTCCCGTGATCAACGTGTCGTGGGAGGACGCGCAGGCGTATGCGGCGTGGCTGTCGGACGAGACGGGCGAGGACTACCGGCTGCCGAGCGAGTCGGAATGGGAGTATGCGGCGCGGGCGGGGACGACGACGCGGTATTCGTGGGGGCAGGACATCGGGCGCAACCGGGCGAACTGCAGAAATTGCGGCAGCCGCTGGGACGGCGACGAGACGGCGCCGGCGGGCTCGTTCGCGCCGAACGGCTGGGGCCTGCACGACATGCACGGCAACGTGTGGGAGTGGGTGGAGGACTGTTGGCACGAGAACTACGCGCGGGCTCCGCGCGGCGGTTCGGCCTGGACGAGCGGCGGGAACTGTGGTCGCCGTGTGTTGCGCGGCGGTTCCTGGGTCAACCTCCCGGTGCGCCTGCGTTCGGCGTATCGCGGCAACAGCGATGCCGGCGCGCGCAACGGCAGCGGCGGCTTTCGTGTTTCGAGGACGCTCGATTAGCTCTTGAATCTCTATTTCTTTACCTCATGGGGGGAAGCCCCCCAGCGATCCTGTACGGTTCTTCTTCATCGGTGGCTTCTCCCTTCTCTGTTTCAGCACCCGACTGATGCCACAACCAGTCGGGCGGTAGTCGCCTCCGACTTTCAACTACGCCTGGGACAGCCTCGTGGGTGCGTCCAGTGCCGGCCATGATGAGTCGGCGCCGCCGGATTTGCGCGGCGGCGTCACGGCCGGCGCCCGTCCTGGTCCCCTGGGGGACGACGGGTGCCGGTCGCCTGTTGCGCGTAGCGTCTGGATCGCGGCGCTGGGTGCCTGACGCTGCGCGAGAGTCAGGTGGCGGTCTGGTTGGCGGAAGGCAGGACGGTGCCCGAGATGGCCGCGGCGGCGGGACATACGAGAGACGCCATCCACCGGCACCTGAAGCAGATCTGTCAGAAGCGCTCCATCTCGCCGCAGGCGGAGCTGGTGCGGTTGGTGCCGTCGCTCGCCAAGCTCGGCTGCTCGGGGTTGCCGGGGGCCTCGGTGGGCCGTCCGGTCGCCGCCCTTTTTTTGCCCAATACTACCAATTTGGGTAGCGACAGAAGGAATGAGGATTCGCTAGCCTGAGGAGCTGTCTCGATTGGCTGTTCCGACGGTCGAGCCGTCCCGGCTTGGCGGCGCGGGCTACTGCGGAGGGCGACATGTTCAGCAAGTGGAGATTCCGCCGTCCGGTCTGCGTGGCAACCGTGGCGCTATTGGGCATCGGTCCGGTCGTCGCGCCGTCGGTCGTATCGGCCGCCGGGCGGGTGGCGCTGGTGGTGGGCAACGGCGACTATGCGGCCATCGGCGCGCTGCCGAACCCGGGCAACGACGCGGCGGACGTATCGGCGGCGCTCGGGCGCCTGGGGTTCGACGTGACGACGGTGCGGGATGCCGACCGGATGGGTATGAACGAGGCGCTGCGCACCTTCACGCGGGAGAGCGTGGGCGCTGACGTCGCGTTGGTCTTCTACGCGGGCCACGGCCTGGAGATGGACGGCGTCAACTACCTGGTGCCGGTGGACGCGCGGCTGGAACGCGACACCGACGTGCGGTTCGAGGCAGTGGAGCTGGACGACGTGCTGGCGGCCACGGCGGGCGCGGAGCTGCGGGTGGTGATTCTGGACGCGTGTCGGAACAACCCGCTCGCGCGCTCGATGCAGCGGACGAGCGCGACGCGGAACGTCAGTCGCGGCAGCTTCGGAGAGCTGGACGAGAACCTGCTGGGCGACGAGACGCTCGTGGCCTATGCGGCCGCGGCCGGAACGACGGCGGCGGACGGGACGGGCCGCAACAGCCCGTATACGGCGGCGCTGCTGAACTACCTGGAGCAGCCGCTGGAGATCGGCATCCTGTTCCGCGAGGTGCGCGCGCGGGTGCTGGCCGCGACCGGCGGGGAGCAGCGGCCGCACGAGTACGCGTCGCTGCTGGAGGAGCACTACCTGCGGGCCGAGTCCGGGCCCGGAACGGTGACGGTGGCCGACGGCGGCGCGTCCGCGGATGTGCGGGCGCAGCAGGAGAACCTGTTCTGGCAGTCGATCGCGGCCAGCACGGACCCCGCGGACTTCCGGGCGTACCTGCAGCAGTTTCCCAACGGCGCGTTCGCGTTGCTGGCACGCAACCGCGTGGTGGCGTTGGGGGCGGGCGACCCGCCGGGCGTGGAGCGGCCGAGGCCCGGCGCCCCTGCTCCACCGCCCGCCGATAGCCCGGCGTCGGTCGCCAGGCGAGTTTTCCGCGACTGCGACGACTGTCCCGAAATGGTGGAGGTCCCGGCGGGGACGTTTCAGATGGGCTGCGCGTCCGGCAGCGACGACTGCAGCGACGCGGAACGGCCGGTGCACGACGTCGACGTGGCTTCGTTCGCACTGGGGAAATACGAGGTGACGCGGACCGAGTTCGCGGCGTTCGTCTCGGCCACCGGCCATGAGGCGCGCGGGTGTCGGGTTTACGTCTGGCAGCAACGCTCGTTTGCGCGGGATCGATGGGATTGGGAGTCGCGAGACGGGGCGTCGTGGCGCGAGCCCGGATTCCGGCAGCGCGACAACGAGCCCGTCGTCTGCGTCAATTGGGAGGACGCGTCCGCGTACGTTGGATGGTTGAGCGAAGAGACCGGCGAGGATTACCGGTTGCCTAGCGAAGCGGAATGGGAGTATGCGGCGCGGGCCGGGACGACAACACGATTCTATTGGGGCTACGGGGAAGGGGAGCATTGCGTTCACGCCAATGGTGCGGATCGCACGGCGGAGCGGACTTTCGAGAGGCAGGAACGCCGGTGGCCTTTCTCCGACTGCACGGACGGCACGACTCGAACCGCCCTCGTGGGGACGTTCGCCCCGAACGCGTTCGGTCTGTACGACATGGCCGGCAACGTATGGGAATGGGTCGAGGAGTGCTCGCACGACAACTATGCGGGAGCGCCGCGGGATGGCTCGGCGTGGACGCGTGGCGGGAACTGTGATCTCGGTGTGTTGCGGGGCGGTGCCTGGACCAGCTCTGCGGCTGGCCTGCGTTCGGCGAATCGCAACAGGAACTTTCGGGGGCACCGGTTCGTCAGTTGGGGTTTTCGTGTCGCGAGGACGCTCGAATAGCTCTTGAATCTCTGGTACTCCGTGCCAAGGCGGCAGCGGTGGCTTGCGGGTGTTGCCGGCGGCCCGACCGGGTTGGACGCAGATCGGCGTCGTCAGCCACGGTCGCGGCTGAGTCCAGCCGGGGGGCGCGCCGTGTACCTGCGAGTGTCGTGCTGCATCGGCTGGATTCTGGAGTAGACGTCGCGGTGATGACACGTGAGCATCTCGCCGCCGCCGGACCCCAGAGGAGGTTGCTGCTGGAGACCCGGGAGGAACGAGGAGACAACATGACAGGACGCCGCGGCCGTCAGGAAGCGATTGTGACCGAGGTCGTACTTCTTGGGCATCGTTCGCGGCGCGTGTGGTGCTACCCAGCGTACGGAGCGTTTCGGCGGTTGCACGTGACGATCCTGGCGGCGGCGGCGTTGCTGGGCGCCGCGAACTACGCTTTGGGCCAGTCGGTCTTGCTCGATACGCCGTCCTTGGTCGAGGGCGATCCGCGGACATGGACTGCATCGATGACGGTGAGCGGCCCCCGGAAGGTAACGCTGCAGGTCGCGGTGCCAATGTCCGACGAACTGGTGACGACGCTTGAGCCTGTGGGGAATGCGGACGCTGACGTATTTCGCAGGGGACGCGGTCACTGGGATGTCCGGGTCAATGCCCCCGGTCAGACTGAACTGAAGTTGACGATGCAGGGGCCGCGTGCGAGCTTCATCAACAGCACGACTGTCAAGTACACATGGTATGAATCTGGAAATCCAAACACGAGCCAGAAGCTGTTCAATGGTCCCGTAGAGTCGTCAGAGGCGGCAGAGTCCGCAGGACAGGCAGAGTCCGTAGGGCAGGCAGACTCGACGACGCCACCGGAGTCACGCGAGTCACGCCCGTATCCGATCCGGTTGGCTTTCGGAACGGGTCTTTCCATCCGGACTGACGATGCGATAGATTTCAACGTCGACACTGAAGCCGGACAGCTTTTCGTCAAGAACGACAGTCGGCTACGTGCATCCGGAATCGTCTTCGGTTAGCGGGTGGCCACACAAGATCCAAAGTTTTGGATTGTACTTTTTCGCGAAATATGGCATAAGTCTTGTGTGTTCAATGAGTACGGGCTGTCCAGCGACGAACGGATAGGACGCCTGCGCGACGAGGTGGAGCGGCTTCGCGAGGAGTTGACGCGGCGCGAGCGCGACGCCAACAAGTTGCAGCAGGAGAACGCCCGCCAGAAGCGCCAGATCGACGGCTTGCGACGCCAGGACGAGCGTCAGAAGCGGGAGATCGAGGACCTGAAGCGTCAGCTGGCCGCGGCGCGCCGGGCGGGGAAACGACAAGCCGCCCCCTTCGCCAAGGACCGACCCCAAGGGCGCGGCCGGCGCCCGGGCCGTCGGGCGGGTGCGCTCTACGGCCGGCATGCGCGTCGCCCGCGCCCGGAACGTGTTGACCAGATCCTGGAAGCGCCGGTGCCGACGGCGTGTCCCGACTGCGGCGGGTCGGTCGAAGTGACCCGGGTGGCGTCGCAGTATCAGGAAGAAATCCCGGAGGTGCGCCCGGTCGTGCGCCGCTTCGACATCGAAGTGGGCCGCTGCTCGCAGTGTCAGCGTCGGGTGCAGGGCCGCCACGCGCTGCAGACCTCGGATGCGCTGGGGGCGGCCGGCGTGCAACTCGGCCCCGGCGTCGTCGCGCTGGTCGTCGAGTTGCACACCGAGATGGGCGTGCCGTTGGCGAAGGTCGCCCACGTGCTGCGGACGACGTTCGGCTTGCAGGTGACGCCGGGCGGCTTGGCTCACCTGCTGCATCGGGTAGCTCGCGATGCGGTGCCGACCTACACGGCGCTGTGCGAGCAGGTCCGCAACGCGCCGGTGGTCACGCCGGATGAAACCGGGTGGCGGGTGGGCGCCATCAGCCACTGGCTCTGGGCGTTCGTCACGCCGGAGACGACGGTCTACGCCATTTGCCCCGGCCGCGGCTTCGCCGATGCCACCACGGTTCTCGGGGCCGACTTCGCCGGTGTGCTCGTGCGCGACGGGTGGGTGTCGTATCGCTGCTACCGCGCTGCGCTGCACCAAACGTGTCTGAATCACCTGATCCAACGCTGCAAGGAACTGCAGGAAGATCATCCCCACAGTCTCTGGGCCGGGCAGGTGCAAGCGGTCTTGCAGACGGGCCTTGCCATGCGTGACCGCTGCAACGCCGGCGAGCTGAGCGAGCACGCTCTGGCATCGCTCCGCGGCCGACTCGTGGCCCGGCTCGGTCGGCTGGTCGACGCACCCCCACCGCTGGAAGACACCGAGCGCTTCGCCCGACACCTGGCCACTGAATTCGATGCCGTGTTCCTCTTCTTGCGGGACCTGACGGTCGATGCCACCAACTGGCGCGCCGAACAGGCCATCCGGCCCGCCGTCGTCACCCGCAAGGTGTGCGGTGGCAACCGCACCCGCCACGGCGCCGACACGCAGCAGGTGCTGGCCAGCGTCGTGCGCACCGCCCGCCAACGCGACCTCGCTCTGCCTCCGCTGCTCGCCACGATGTTGCGCGCCACCGGTCCGGTTGTCCCCGACGCCTTCGGGCTCCCCCCGCCGTCCGCCTGAGGGTGGCATCACCGCTACACCGGCGAGACAGCAAGCCCAGCACCCCGAGGCGGTCGCTTCAACTGCGCCCGACCCCGGTAGGTATCGTCACGCGCAGCGGTGAAGCGCCAATAGTACCGATGCCGTTCACAGCATCGTCGCCGTTCGGGCCTCAAGAGCCCGCAGCCCATTTGTGCCCGTGTTTGTTGAACAATTACCCGTTAAACGAATACCCGGAATCTTCGGAGCGCTCTTCACGGTCAAGCGCCTGAGCGATACTGCGACGTTCGATGCCCTCACGTCTCTGGAATTCACGAACCAGACGAATCGTGTCCTGGACGCATTCATGGTCGGCGTTGCGTTCTCGTTTCCGACGTTCTCGATCGGGGCGGGAATGTCATTTCGCATGGGAGAGGAACTCGGCCCAGGATTCCGACGGGCGGCAAAACGTCTCGTCGTAGAGCTGCACGACCACGAAGTGCACGGTGCGGACTTCACGCAATTCGAGGAGCTGCTCTACCGGGACGACGATCGTCTTTTCGACGGATTTCCGCTGCATGACCCGAGAATGGAGTCCATGCAGTCCATGGAGTCCATGCAGTCCATGCCGGTCTTTCAGAATGACCAGATTATCAAGGAGAGTACCAACAAGGACTTTTTTGTTGGGGTATTCGTGCCGCTTGACGTCGGAAAATGGGTAGGCGGCCTGTTGGGAGACGATGACTGACCGTTCTGCAGTTGCTCCGTCGCGTATTGCGCAGGTGCCGCAGTCTCCACTCCAAGAGCCAGCGCGCCCTATCGGTGGACGCTCGAGACCCCATGACGCGGGCGGACCCGCGGTCAGACAACGCTCCATGCGCTCGTGGAATGAGAAGAGATTCCCACCATGCGGCTGGAGAGGCGATCGCTCCGTTCTCGAACTCGGGTCGAGACGTCGGGTGCTGGCCTTGTCGTATAGAGCCGGCAGCGGACTGCGTGTGGGATTGCTGATGACAGCGGCATTGCTCGCAAGTGTGACCTACGCGCGTGGTCAGTTCGTGGAGCTGAACCCGCCCCCGTCGTTTATAGACGGCAATCCGCGAACGTGGACGGCATCGATGACGGTTACAGGCAGGCGCGTGGTTACGTTGCGGGTCGCACTGCCTGAGTCCGAGGAACTAACGGAGTCGCTGGAACCTGTTGGCGATGTTGACGCCCGGGTGTTCCATCGAGGTCGGGGCCATTGGGAGTTGCATGCAAGGAATGTGAACGAAACGACGTTCAAGCTAACCCTGCAGGGGGCGGCCAACAGATTTCGGAACGCCGCGAACGTGAGGTATACCTGGCACGTGCAGGGCCAGGTGGACGTGAGGAGGCTGCTCAACGGACCCGTGGAGTCCGGCCCGCTGGCGCATGAAGCAGCGGCATCGAAATCCAGCAGTGGGGTGACGGCAGGTCATACGGAATCCGCGCGCCTTCGCTTGTTCAGAGATGGTAACCGAATACTCTGGGGCAGTGGTGGGGGCAGCAGGTTCGAGGCGCAGATCTCCGGAGATGTCGTGTTGGACGATATCCGCTCTACCAGCCTTGTTGAAAAGGCGCTGGCCGAGGAGTGCCCGTGGCCTTCTCGGGTTCGTTCGCACGATTCTCGCCACAGATGTGAGTACTCCTGGGACACGGAGACATACGCCAGCCTCCTGGCGTGGTTGCGCATGCAGCGTGATGTGCCTTCATCGCCCGTGAGTCCATCGTTCGTTCCGAAACTGACAGTGCAACGTGTGGGACTAAAGCGGTTATCGAGGACCACAGCGTCGATGTGGGTCATCCGGTTCGTACCGATCGCACATCATTCGAATGGGCAGGGCGGCTGTGCGCTAGTGGGCCAGGACAGGGAGCAGAAAACAGAAGAATGCGCAGGAGGGCCCCCCTTTGAGCGGACCGGTGCCCCGATCAATATCAAGGGCGGAAGCTTCTCCACGAACTATACCAGCCTGAGTCTGCATCATGGGTGGCTGAAGCTGGATGCACGCAACAACGTCAAGGACGGGGTCGACCTGGGCATGACGTTGGAACGGCATCATTCAGCCTCGTACCTGCCCGGTGCTCTGTCCGAGCATCTGGAGCCGCGCTACGGCAAGTCCAGGCTCGCGATTGGTGGGGGATTCGCCGTAGGGGACGTCGGGCTGCCGTTTGCCAACAGATTGGAAATACGTTACCGGTTTCAGAAGATAGTGGGCGTAGTACGGGGTGGTGTGCACGTGCTAAATGGTTTGGTTTCTCCTTGGGAGGCAAGGCCGGACGTGGGTCTTTACGTGCAATACTATAAAGGCAGAGACTACTACAACATTCGTTTTGAAGAGAGGCTGGAGCGAGTTGCCGTGGGCTTGGCATTCAACTGGCAGAGTCTCGGTAGCGTGCGATTGCCGGAATCTTGAGACCTGATGTGAGTGGCGCCGCCTGCGCGGAGCGTAGTGAAGTGCCGCTGGGCTACCTGAGGCGAAAGGGAGGCCGCACGCGGGCTGCAGCCATGGGCGTAGCGGGCGAATCGACGGCCCGTGCCTGTCAGCGGCGTGTGGCAATCGTGCGGACTTGCTGACGGCGAAGGCATGGGGTACGGCGCGCCGAGAACCCGGGAGGGACGAAATGGTCGGCAATTCGAGATTTGGCCAATGGGTGAGTCTGGCAACGGTGCTGTTTGGCATCGGAGCGGGTGTCGCGCCGTCGGTTGCGGGCGCGGCCGGCCGGGTGGCGCTGGTGGTGGGCAACGGCGCCTACGGGGCGATCGGCGCGCTGCCGAACCCGGGCAACGACGCGGCGGACGTATCCGCGGCGCTCGGGCGGCTGGGGTTCGACGTGACCACGGTGCGCGACGCCGACCTGGCGGGCATGAACGAGGCGCTGCGTCTGTTCGCGCGCGACAGCGCGGGTGCGGACGTCGCGCTGGTGTTCTACGCGGGCCACGGTCTGGAGGTGGACGGCGTCAACTACCTGGTGCCGGTGGATGCGCGCCTGGAGCGGGACACCGACGTGGAGTACGAGGCGCTGGCGCTGGACCGGGTGCTGCGGGCGACGTCGGGTGCGTCGCTGCGGGTAGTGATCCTGGACGCGTGCCGGAACAACCCGCTGGCGCGCTCGATGCAGCGGACGGGGGCGACGCGCAGCATCAGCCGGGGCAGCTTCGGGGAGTTGAACGAGGGTCTGCTGGGAGACGAGACGCTGGTGGCGTATGCGGCGGCGGCCGGCACGGTGGCGGCGGACGGTACAGGCCGGAACAGTCCGTATACGGCGGCGCTGCTGTCGTATCTGGAGCGGCCCCTGGAGATCGGGATTCTGTTCCGGGAGGTGCGTGCGCGGGTGCTGGAGTCGACGGACGGGGAGCAGCGTCCGCACGAGTATGCGTCGCTCCTGGGCGAGCACTACCTGGGCGGCGCGTCGGAACCGGTCTCGGTGACTGCGGTGGACAGCGTGTCGGGGGCGGCTCTGACGCAGCAGGAGACGGTGTTCTGGCAGTCGATCGCGGGCAGCGAGAACCCGGCGGACTTCGAGGCCTACTTGGCGCAATTCCCCGCTGGCGTCTTTGCGCGGCTGGCGCGGAACCGGATGGCGGAGCTAGGTGCGGGAGTGGGCGACCCGCCGATCGTGGCAAGGCCGCGGCCCGGCGGCGGCACTCGGCCGGACGCGGACAGACCAGTGACGCCGACGCGTGGAAGGGAGTTCCGCGACTGCGACGACTGCCCGGAGATGGTCGTGATCCCGGCGGGGAGCTTCCGGATGGGCTGCGTGTCGGGGAGCGACGACTGCAGGGACCACGAACGGCCGGTGCGCGATGTCGAAGTGGCGTCGTTCGCGATGTCGAAGTACGAGGTGACGCGGGGGCAGTTCGCCGCGTTCGCGGCGGCGACGGGTCACGCGGCGCGTCGCTGTTATGTGCACATATGGAAGGATCCCTTGTTCGCTGGCCCTCGTTGGGAGCGGGAGTGGGACGATCGGGCGTCCTGGCGGGAGCCAGGATTCGACCAGCGGGACAACGAGCCGGTGACGTGCATGAGCTGGGAGGACGCGCAGGCGTACGTGCGGTGGCTGAGCGCGGAGACCGGAGATGACTACCGGTTGCCGAGCGAGTCGGAGTGGGAGTATGCGGCGCGCGCCGGGACGACGACGCCGTTCTACTGGGGCACATCGGCACACGAGCACTGTGCGCACGGCAATGCCGCCGACCGCTCGGCAGAGGAGACGTTCAGGTCGCGGAAGTTCTTTCGGGAATATTCCGACTGCTCCGATGGCCTGTCGTGGACGGCGCCGGTCGGGTCGTTTGCGCCCAACACGTTTGGACTGCACGACATGGCGGGCAACGTGTGGGAGTGGGTGGAGGACTGCTGGCACGCCGACTACGAGGGGGCGCCGGAGGACGGGACCGCCTGGACGAGCGACGGGAATTGTAGTCGCCGTGTGTTGCGCGGCGGTTCCTGGCTCGACCGTCCGGTGCCCCTGCGTTCGGCGCATCGCGGCTTGAACGATGCCGGTCTCCGGTTCGACTTCAACGGTTTTCGCGTTTCGAGGACGCTCGATTAACCCTTGCGTCCTTACTTCTTCACTTCTTGGGGCGGCTGGGGTACGGCGCCCCCCAGCGATCGCGGTGAGGGCATCGCTGCCGCCGGATTCCGCAGGCTGCCAGGCGGAGAACCGAAGCGCCACCCGACCGGCCCAACGCCCCGGCCCCGGCCTCCATCCGGTCGACGCCCGGGATTTTCGCGGATGCCGCCAGACGACGAAACGGTCGACGCCGCGTGCTCGCGCGAGGACTCGCCGCGGGAGTCGGGGGAGTCCTCGGAGCTGCTGCGGCGTGCGCGGCGGGGCGACCGGTCCGCGGTGGACGCGCTGTTCGTGCGGATGTTTCCGTGGCTGCGGCGGCGGACGCGCGGGCGCCTGCCGCGCTGGGCGCGCGGCGTGCTGGACACCAGCGACGTCGTGCAGGACGTGCTGCTGCACACCATCCGGCGGATCTCGGGATTCGAATCGGCCAGCAGCGTCGCGTTCAGGGCCTACCTGCTACGGGCCGTCGACCACCGCATCCGGGACGAGCTGCGCCGCGTCGGGCGCCGCGGCACGCACGGCGACCTGACGGAGGCGGAGCTGCCGGCCGCGGGCGGTCGCTCCCCCCTCGAGCAGCTCATCGACGGCGAGGCCTGGCAGCGCTATCTGGGCGCCCTGAAGAAGCTGAGCCGGCGCGAACGCCGCCTGATCGTCGGCCGCGGCGAGCTCGGCTACTCGTTCAGGCAGCTCGCGCTGATCGACGACCGCGCCAGCGCCGAGGCGGCACGCAAGGCGCTGCGGCGCGCGCTGGTGCGGCTCTCGCAGGAGATGGACGTCTGATCGAGGTCGGGGCCCTGCCGGGGCGTGCGCCGTGTCCGGTTCGGGACCGGCCGGCGTCTCTCAGGGACATGGGTCATAAGGGTCGAGTCCGGGACGAGGGGGAATCAGTCGCGATGTCCGACCATGGACTGCTCCTGGACGTGGCGGATGCGGTTGCCTTGCGGCAGGAGGTGGACTGGGAGCGGTGCGCCGAGCGGGCGGCGCCCGCCCAGCGGCGGGCGCTGGATCACCTGCGTGCGTTCGCCGCGATCTGTCGTGCCGCCGCCCCGCGGGCGGGCGCATCCGGCGAGACGGCCGGCCGCGACCGCCAGGGAGCCCGTCTCGCGCGGCGCCTCGTGGGGGCGCTGGTCGCCGTCGGGCTGGTCCAGTCGATTGTCGGGTTGGCCACGGGGGCGGCGCTGCTGCCGGCGGCGGCCGACGGGATGCTGGCGGCGCTCGAGGGCGACGCGGCTTCCGCGGCGTCGGCGCGGGGCTTTCTGCCGGTGTCCGACATGACGCCGTCGGCGCGCTTCTTCCGCATCGTGCCCCATGTGCTCTACCCGGCGTGCGGGCTGGTCTTGTTCGTCGGCGGCCGGTTCGACCGCCGGGCGCGGCTGCTGGGCGCCGTGCTGGTGCTCCTCGGCGCGTTCTGGGCGCAGCCGGTGGTCGACGGCTTCGGCGCCGGCGTCTATCCCGAGCTTTTCCTGCCGGCGGTTCTCTGGATGTTCGTCCGGGAGTTTCCGCACGTCCGCCGGCGCACGCGGCTCGACGACGTGGCGGCGCGCATGGTGGTGGTGGCCGCGGTGGTCGGCGGCGTGCTGCAGGTAGCCAATCTGCGTCCGGTGCAGGCGTTGAGCCCGGCGCTGGCGGTGCTCGCCCGGGACGTTCCCGGCGCGTACGTCGCGCCGGCCTTCTTCGGCCCCTACTGCGTGCTCGTCCTGGCTGGCCTGGGCGTGCTCCTGCTGCGCGCCGGCCGCGTGCCGTCGAGCGAGCGGACGCGCACCCGGCTGTTCGTCGGCGGCGTCGTCGCCGCCCTGGCCCCGCACGTCGAAGGCGTGGTGGAGGCGGCGTTCCCGGGGACGGTCACCGTTGCTGCGGCCAACTGGGTCAGCGTGCTGGGCAGCGTCGCGGCGCTCGCGGTCCCGTGCCTGACGCTGTATGCGGCCATCGCCCTGCGGGTGCTCGACGTCCGCACCACGGTGCGCGTGTCGGTGCGGCGGCTGCTGACGCGGGGCGGGCTGGCGCTGCTGGGCGCCGGGCCGCTGGCGGCGCTCGGCGTGCTGCTTCTCGGGCGCGCGGACCAGACGGTGGGCGCGGTGCTGGCCGACCCGGCGGCGCAGGCCTGCCTGGCGGCGGCCGGCGCGGGGCTGGCGGCGCTGGCGTTCCGCGAGCGGCTCCTGGCGGGCCTGGATGCCTGGATCGCCCCGGAGACGGGCGACCAGCGGCGGGCGCTGGCGTCGGCGGCGGTCGAGCTGGGGCAGGCCGCTCGGGTGAAGGACGTGGCGGCGGTGGTCGCCCGTGCCGCACGGCAGGGGGCCGGCGTTCCCGCCACGCTGCTGGTGAGCGACGAGACGTCCGATGGGCGCGGGTACCGGCCGGCGGCCCCCGACGCGGCCTTCGCACTGCTGCCGCTCGCCTCGATGCTCGCCAACGTGCTGGAGGAAATCCGGATCCCGCTTCAGGTCCAACCCGACGCCCCGGGTACGGCGTTCGATCTGCTGCCGCCCGACGAGGCGGCATGGGCGCAGGCGGGCGGCGCGGCCGCAATCGCGCCGATCGGCGCTCGGGGAGCGGCCATGGCGGGGGTGCTGGTGGCCGGCCGCCGCGCCGATGCCGGGCGGCTGTGCCCCGTCGACCTGGCCTTTCTGGACGCGCTGGCGGCCGCGGCGGGCCTTGCCCTGGCGCGGCTGCGGCTGGAGGGCGGGCCGGTCCGGGAGACGCCGCCGCCGCCGGCCCGCGCATGCGTCGAATGCGGGCGCGTTGAGGCGGCCGCGGAAGCGGAAGCGGACGGCCGCTGCGACGCCTGCGGCGGAGCATGGGCGGAAGCGCCGGTCCCGGCCTTGCTGGCGGGCAAGTTCCTTGTCGAGCGGCGCATCGGCGCCGGCGGGATGGGGATGGTCTTTCGGGCGCGGGACGTCGGTCTGGACCGCCCGGTGGCGATCAAGACGCTGGACGGTTTGTCGCCGGCGCGCCTGGCGCGGCTGAAGCCGGAGGCGCAGGCGATGGCGGCGCTGGCGCATCCGGGCATCGCGCAGATCCACGGGCTGGAGACGTGGCGGGGGCGGCCGCTGCTGGTGATGGAGCACATGGACGGCGGCACCTTGGCGGCGCGGATCGCCCGCGGCCCCCTGCCGCCTGCCGACGCGGTCGGCGTTGCCCTGGCGGTGGCCGGGGCGCTGGTGGCGCTGCATGCCGCGAGGTATCGGCACGGGGACATCAAGCCCAGCAACATCGGGTTCGCGGCAGACGGCGCGGCGAAGCTGCTGGACTTCGGGCTCGCGGGCCTGACCGGGCGGCACGGGGCGCCGGCTGGCGGCACCGTCGCGTACCTGTCGCCGGAAGTGCTCGTCGGCGTGCCGGCGGCACCGGCGGACGACGTCTGGGCGCTGGGGGTGGTCCTGCACGAGACCGTCGCCGGCCGGCGTCCGTTCGCCGGCGCGACGGTGGAGGAGCTGGCCGACGCTATCCGGCGGCAGGACGTGCAGGCGCGCGAACCGGACCCGGCGGACGACGATGCGGAAGTGCGGAGCGCCCTGCTAGCGTTCGCCGGCGGGATGCTGGCCGCACCGGCGGTCGAGCGCCCGGCAACCGCGGAAGCGTTCGCGGAAGGACTCACGGCGTCGGTTTCAAGGAGCCGGTAGATGGCGCCGGATGGGTGTTCGAGCGCACGAATCCGTCCCGGGCTTGCAGTTCCCCTGCCACGGCGCTCGAATGTTCGGTCTGCGATGTCCGGTTTCGGACGGAAGGGCGTCTAGAGGGATCGTTGGCGGACGGAGGGTCCGGGCGGGACGACAACCAAGGGGAGTGAAGCGATGACTTCGACCGGCACGATGCGGACCGGGGCGGCGGTGTTCGGCATGCTGGCGCTGGCCGTGCTGGCCGGCGGCTGCCGGACGATGGGCCACCAGCCCCTGATGGGGGCCGCGCAGGTGGCGGTGGCGGCCAACGCCGCGCCGGCGTTCGCAATCGGCGTGACGCCGACCATCGCCCCGCCGGTGGCGGTGGGCATGCCGGTGGGCTTTCGGGTGTCGTCGAGTGAGGCGGGCTATGGCCACCTCTACCTCATCAACGCGGACGAAGGCGTGCTGATGCTGGCCGAGAACCTGCCGCTGGAGGCCGGTGCGCAGGTCGACTATCCGCGGCTCGGCGAGGGGGTGCGGATCCAGGCGTCGCCGCCGGCCGGTATCGACCGCTTGATCCTGCTGGTCACGCGCCAGCCGTTCGTGGGCTTCGCGGACAACCAGGGAACCACGCTCACGCGGCCGGTGGCGCTGGCGGCGACGGCCGAAGCGTTCCTGCGCGACCTCAACCGGGCGACGGAGAGCCTGCCGGCGGCCTCGTGGGCCGTCGCCGAGACCCGCGTGCAGGTGGTCGAATGAGGCGTCGCCGGCGGGAACGTCGACCGCCGACGAGCACGTCGCGGCGAATCGATGTCCGGTTTCGGTGGGAACGGCGTCTGGAGGAGACAGGTGGATGGCTGGACGCGGCTTCGCGCGTCAGCGAGCACAGAGGGCAGGCGATGACTTCAGGTAGCAGCAGGTGGGTCGGGCCGGCGGTGGCTGGCGCAATGGCGGCGGCGGTGCTGGCCGGCGGCTGCGGGTCCGACCAGGGACCGCTGATCGGCGCCGCGCACGTGTCGGTGGCCCCGAACGCCGCGCCGGCGTTCGCCGTGGGCGTGGCGCCGACGATGGCGCCGCCGGTGGCGGTGGGCGCCGTGGTGGGATTCCGGATGTCGTCGAGCGAGGCCGGCTACGGCCACCTCTACCTGATCAACGCCGACGGCGGCGTGACGATGCTGGCCGAGAACCTGCCCCTGGCCGCCGGCGCACAGGTGGACTACCCGCGGCCGGACGACGGAATCCGAATCCGGGCGTCGGCCCCGGCCGGCATCGATCGACTGATCCTGCTGGTGACGCGGCAACCGTTCGTCGGCTTCGCGGACAACCAGGGGAACACGCTGACCCGTCCGGTGGCGCTGGCGGCGACGGCAGAAGCGTTCCTCGAGGATTTCAATGCGGCTACGGAGAGACTGCCGGCGGCGTCTTGGGCGGTCGCCGAGACGCGCGTCGAGGTAATCGAGTGAGGGGCTGCGGGACGGCGTCGGCGGCGGGACGGCGACCGATCCGGCGCAGAGTGCGGACAACGGAAACAGGTCGGAAACACGGGAGGTCGATCATGGACATGAAATCTCGAGGCGCGGGCGCCGCGCTGGGACTGACGGCAGTGCTGGGCGCCACTGGCGGCGGTGTCGCCCTGGCCCAGGACGAGCGCGTCCTGACGGTCGAGCAGACTTCGATCCAGGCCGTGCAGGCGCCGGCGGGCACGGCAACGTCGAATCCGCTGCGCGTCGTCGCGTGGGTGGATCACCAGGACAACACGTATGCGCAGGACGAGCAGGTGCGGCTGTTCGTGCAGACGAACAAGGACGCGTACGTGACGGTGCTCAACGTGGGACCGGACGGGTCGACGACCGTACTGTTCCCGAACCGCTTCCAGTCGGACAACCGGGTGCGGGCGAACGCGCGGACCGAGGTGCCGGATCCGGCGTCGGGAGCGCGCATCACGGTGAGCGGCACGATCGGCGCCGAGCTGATCAAGGTGATCGCGTCGAGCCGCCGGGTGCCGTTGTTCGAGGCGACGCAACTGGCCCAGGCGGGTTCGTTCCAGGCCGTGCGCGAGGGCGCCGGCGAGACGGCGCGGAACCTGTCCGTGGTGATGGCGTCGCAGAGCGGGGCCGAGTGGAACGTCTACGACAAGGTGATCCGCACCATCCCGCGGCGACCCGCCGCGGCGGTTCCGCCGGTGGCCGGGGCGGCGTGGCCGTCGCAGCCGTTCGCGCTGGAGGTAGCCGCCGACCGTCCGGTCTACAGGGTGACCGATCCCGTGACGCTGATGGTCAGGACCGGCGAGGACTGCCATCTTTCCCTGCTCAACACCGGCCCGGGCGGGGTCTCGCGGCTGCTGTTTCCGAACCGCTACCAGCAGCAGAGCCTGATC
Source organism: Vicinamibacterales bacterium (assembly GCA_964291605.2). Lineage (GTDB taxonomy): Bacteria > Acidobacteriota > Vicinamibacteria > Vicinamibacterales > UBA8438 > WTFV01. Next base: position 2,054,767 of record OZ219745.1, read on the forward strand.
CGCGCGGGCCAGACCGTGGTGGTGCCGGGCATCGGGGCCGGCGTCTCCATCGTGCCGATCGGACCGGCGGGAGTCGAGCACGTGACGGCGGTCTGCCGGACCGGATCGGCGCCTGCGCCGGGTGTGGCGGGCGGCTTCGGAAGCGACGGGTTCCGGCGCCTCGAGGATGCCGCCGCGGCGGCGCGCGACCTGTCGGTCGTGGCGGACGGCAGCGCCGACCGGACCGCGATCGTCTCGGCGAGTTTCGTCGTCGTGCAGTAGGCCGGCCCACATTCCACTCCACAAGGGAGAATCGCGATGAAGTCATCGATGCTCGTCGCCGCCGGCGCGGTCGCCGCGGTCGCGGTCGGAGGTTGGACCGGCCCGGTGTCGGCCCAGGACCGGTTGCAGCGCTCCATAGACGGTCCCGTGACGCGGGAAGCGGTGACGCGCTCGCTCGCGGTCGTGCCGGACAACGCGGGCGACCCGGGCGGCCCGTCGGAAGTGAGCCTGATGCTGCGGATCGAGTTCGAGTTCGACTCGGCGGCGCTGACCGTGCGCGCGCGACAGGACCTCGACGGCGTGGCCGCCGCGCTCAACGATCCGCAACTCGTTACGGCCCGGGTCACGCTGGAGGGACATACCGACGCCACGGGGTCGGAGCAGTACAACCTGGGGCTGTCGCAGCAGCGCGCCGAGGCGGTGGTGGCGTACCTGGTGGGGCGCGGCGTGGCGGGCGCGCGGCTGCGGGCGGCCGGCTTCGGCGAGTACCGCCTGCTGCCGGCGTTTCCGCCGACCGACGACCGGCAGCGCCGCGTGGAGATAGTGCGCACGTTCTGACGGGGGGCCCGAGTCCGGTGATTCGGAAGCTACGGAGGCGACGTATGCGGGGATTGGACTGTCGCGCAGCGGTGGTGCTGAGTGTCGGGTTGCTGGGCGCGGCGTGGCCGGGTTCGGCCTTCGCGCAGGAGCCGAATCGAACGCGGAGCATCCTGGTCAAGCCGGACAACCGCTTCGGCGAGGTCTCGCTGGATCTGCAGCTCGAAACGGTGAGGCGGTCCGACGGCCGGAGCGGCGGCGTCAGATCCGGCGACCCGGTGCAGGTCGGCGACCGTGTCGTGCTCTGTTTCCGGTCGAGTGCGAACGGCTACGTGACGGTGTGGAGCCACGATGCCGACGGCAACGTGCCGGTGCGGATATACCCGAACGAGTACGACCCGGAGACGGCCGACGAACGAGCGGTACGGGTGACGGCGGGCGAAGAGACGTGCATCGGGGACGACGACGCCTTCCGCCTCGAGGTGGCCCGGCCGCTGGGAGACGCCTCCGTGTACCTGCATTACACGGAGCGGGAGGCGCTGCAGTTCGACGAGACCGCCTTTCCGACGATCCGGGCCACGCGGAGCCCGGACGCGCGGCCGTACGCGTCGAGCTACGTGCAGTATCGGGTGGTCGAATGAGCACGGGCAGGAAGATGGCGACGGCCGGCCGCCAGGTGGATCGGAGCGGACGGCCAATGGAAGGACACCAGCCGGGAAGGGGTGACGCAATGCGCGGCAAGGACCGGAATGAGAGCCCGGGGCCGTCGGTTCCGTGGATGCGCACCGAATTCGCATGGCGCATCCTCGCCACGTGCCTGTTGGTCGGGACGTTCGGTGTCGAGGCTGCCGCCGGTCAGGGGCGAGACCGTTTCGAGTGCCTCGACCCCGGCCAGCGGCGTGTCAGCCGGATCGTGGGCGGGGCGGTGGCGCCTCCAGGCATGGCGCCGTGGCAGGTCTCGCTGCAGCGTAGCGGCGGCGGCGGCTGGAACCACTCCTGCGGCGGCTCGCTGGTCCATCCGTCCTGGGTGCTGACGGCCGCCCACTGCGTCGACGATGTCACCCCCGGGCAGGTGTCGGTGGTCCACGGAACGCAATCGCTGTCGTCCGGAGGTGAGCGGCGGTCGGTGACGCGTCTGATCGTGCACGAGAACTACGTCAACGCTGTGCGGGGCGACGATATCGCACTGCTCCGGCTCTCGGCGCCGTTCTCCGCGGAACGGTCGGAGATAGTGCAGTTGCAGTCGCGGCAACTCGAGGCGAACTTCGGTTTTGCGGGAGCGTGCTCGGTCGTGACGGGATGGGGCACTACGGAGACTCGTGGACGCGCCGCGGCGCGTTCCTTGCCGGACCGTTTGCAGGCGGTCGATCTGCCGATCGTCGACAACGCGGTGTGCAACGAGAGTTACCCGGGCCTGATCAACGGGGGGCAGGTCTGCGCGGGGTACGAGCAGGGCACGATGGATTCGTGCCAGGGCGACAGCGGCGGCCCGCTGGTGGTGCCGGGCGGCCCGACCGGTTGGACGCAGATCGGGATCGTGAGCTTCGGCCGCGGCTGCGCGCGGCCGGGCGCCTACGGTGTGTATACGCGCGTGTCGTACTACATCGACTGGATCCTGCGGCAGACGTCGCGGAATTGAACTCGCAAGCGGGGCGAAACAGGATGGAGCCGATGGCGCGGGCAATCTCGTTCACGACCTGGACGGTGGTCGTGGTCGTGGCAATCACCTCGGCGGCTGGATTCCGGGGCGTCGCGGCCGCGGGCCGCGGTGCACAGGAGTCGGATGCACCAGGATACGTCGGTGAGACGCAGCTTCACTGGGCTGCCCGGTTCAACGCCGTGGAGGCAGTCCGTGCGTTGATCGAGCGAGGCAGCGACCTCGACGCCGCAGATCGTGACGGGCGGACCCCGTTGCATTGGGCAGCCGCGGCGGACGCCGTGGAGGCGATCGACGCACTGCTGGCGGCCGGCGCAAGTCCCACGGCCGGCGCCGGTGGTGAGAGCCTCTTGCGCGAGGCTGCGGCGGCCGAGGCGGCCGCGGCCATCGAAGCGCTGCTCGCGAGCGAGGCCATCAGGGAGAACATGCCTCTGCATGCCGCAGCGGCGGCGGACGACGTGCGGCTGGCCAGGGCCCTGGCGGCGAGCGGCGTCGACGTGGAGGGAAGGAACGCCGCCGGGGATACCGCGCTGGAAGTCGCCGCGGCGGCCGACGCTGCCGGCGTCATCCACGTACTGGTCGCCAACGGCGTCGATCCACGGGTTCTCGACCGCGCGCTTCGCGACCGGCCATTGCACATGGCAGCGCGCGCCAACGCGAGCAACGCCGTGTCCGTCCTGCTGGGGCTGGGCGCGTCCAGCGACGTGCTGAACGAACGGGGCGAGACCCCGTTGCACGTGGCGGCCGAGACCGATGCCGCGGCGGCGGTGGCCGTCCTGCTGGCGCACGGCGCCGACCCGATGGCGCAGGACCGTGACGGTCGGACCGCGCTGGCAGTGGCGCGGGAGCATGGCGCATCCGGTGCCGAGGTCCTGTTGCGCACGCCGTAGGCGCGAACGGTCCGCTGACGTGTGTTGTGAATCGAGGATGGGGAGGCAGCACATGCAGGTTGGGAGTTCAGGCGACGGTCCAGGCTGTCGGGGGACGCGGACGCAAAGGGCGGACGCGTGGCGCATGCTGATGGCGGTCGCGCTGCTCGGAACGGTCGGCGTCGGCGCGGCTGCCGGGCAAGGGCGGGAACGTTTCGAGTGCATCGAGCCGGGCAAGGGCCGGGTGAGCCGCATCGCCGGCGGAACGGAGGCGCCGCCGGACATGGCGCCCTGGCAGGTTTCACTGCAGGTTCGCAGTGGGGGGCGGTGGCGGCACAATTGCGGTGGGTCGCTGATTCATCCGTCGTGGGTGCTGACGGCGGCGCATTGCATCGACGGGGGGCGCACTCCCGATCGGATTTCGGTGGTTCATCGGACGAACTCGTTGTCGTCGGGGGGCGGGCGGCGTTCGGTGGAGCGCCTGATCCTGCACGAGGACTACGAGGGCTTCTACTACCACGATATCGGATTGATCCGGTTGTCGACACCGTTCGCCGTCCCGCGGTCGCAGACGGTGCAGCTGCAGTCGACGCAGCTCGAGCAGAGCTTCGGGTTTGCGGGAGCGTGCGCGGTCATAACGGGCTGGGGCCACTTCGATGACCGGGTTCTGGAGGGCGCCCGCGTCGAGGCGCGCCGCTTGCCGGACAACCTGCTCGCTGTCGATGTGCCTGTGGTCGACAATGCGGACTGCTCCAGCAGGTTCTCCAGGCTGACCGCGGCGCACGTATGCGCAGGGTACCTGCGCGGGTCGATAGGCACGTGCCCGGGCGACAGCGGGGGCGCGCTCGTGGTGCCGGGCGGTCCGACCGGTTGGACACAGCTCGGTATCGTCAGCTACGGCAAGCGCGGCTGTGGCGAAGGGAGGGAGACGTACACCGTATATACCCGGGTGTCTGCCTACGTCGACTGGATACTGGAGCAGACGTCGCGGTGATCGGATGCCTCTTGCGCGCACAACAACTGCTCCAAATACTCCAGGCGCGGTCACCTCGACCCACACGCTGGCAGAGCCTTCCCGACGTTGTGGGGTATGCCGTGGGATGCTCATTCCAGCCACCCCCGTAAGTGTGTTCCCATTCAGTCATTTACAGATATAGTCGTGCTGGCGCCGGAGGACGCTCGGTAGCCGGTCGACCGCGTGCGACGTGGACAGCCGGGCCGGGTCGACGACGAATCGCGGGCGTCTGCGCCATCGGGAAAACGGTGCCGGCAGGTGACCCTGAACTCCCGCAGGCGGGAAGCACGGAAGGAATGGAAGGAGAAGCAGCGAAATGAGGAAACGGATTCTCGTCGTCGCGCTGGCGGTATTCCTGATCGGGACGGCGGCGGGTCCGGTCGGGGCCGAGGGGCGCGTGGAGCACAACGTCGTGTTCGGCATGTACTCCGGGCTTGCACTGCTGATGGATGTCTACTACCCGGAGAACCCCAACGGCTACGGCATCGTCTTCATCTCGGGCAGCGGCTGGACCCGCGAGCTGGGGTTGGACGCCACGCCGTTGAAGGAGACCGGGCAGGAGGAGATCTACGCGGTGCCCCTGGCCGCGGCCGGATACACGGTGTTCGGGATCAACCACCGCGCCTCGCCCCGCTTCCGGCATCCCGCGCATCTCGAGGACGCGCAACGCGCAGTGCGTTTCGTGCGTCACCACGCGGAAGAGTTCGGGATCGATCCCGACAGAATCGGCGCGATGGGCGGATCGTCCGGCGGCCACCTCGTCAGTCTGCTCGGCGTCCTCGACGGCAAGGGGACTGCCGGTGAAGCGAGCCCGGTGAATCGGGAGAGTGCGAAGGTGCAGGCGGTCGTGGCGCGCGCCGCGCCGACGGATCTCACCCTCGCTTCGCCGGGGAGAGTCCACCCGCTGTTCGGTTTCCGCCGCTCCGAGCGCAAGGACTCGGTCGAGTACCAGCGTTTCGTCGCCGCATCGCCCGTGACCCACGTGACCGCCGACGATCCGCCCGTGCTGCTCATCCACGGCGACGCGGACGAGGTCGTGGCATACAAGAATGCCGAGGTCATGCAGGCGGCGTTGGAGAAGGCCGGCGTGCCGGTCGACCTGCTGCGGGTACCCGGCGCAGGGCACGGCCCGACGTTTCCTGGAGCCGTGAACCCGCCCGACTACATCGGCGCCATGATCGAGTGGTTCGACCGCTACCTGCCGGCGCGCTGATGCGCTGCTTCGCGGAGCGGGGGATGTGCTTCCGGCGGTCCTGAGATTCGTACGGGGCGGTGCGCCGGGCCGGTTCAGTGCTCGGTCTCGGCCGGTGCGAGCCGGGGGTCCGAGATCGGCAGAGTGGGGAAGGTTTCGAGAAACGTGGCGTAGCAGACCACGAAGCCACTCAAGGTGCCGGCAGTGATCAGGACCTCGAGAAGGCCTAGCGGCACGCCCTCGCCGTGCCACAGCGACGGCGCGACCAGGATGAAGCGTTCCAGCCACATGCCGGCGAGTACGACGGCCGCCACGGTGGTCAGTCCGGGCGCCCAGGTCTTGACCGCGCGGCTCAGCAGCACGACGAACGGGCCGGCGAACGTCATCGCGAACACTGCCATCGCAACGGGCTCCCAGGCGCCGTGCATACGGTGGTAGACGAACTCGGTCTCCTCCGCGAGGTCGCCGTACCAGATCACCAGGTACTGCGACCAGAACAGGTAGGCCCAGAGGATGCAGAACCCGAAGAGCAGCTTGCCGAGGTCGTGCAACTGGTGACGCCCGACATAGCCCGCGATGCGGAGCCGCCGGCGTCCGGTGGCCGTGACGAAGGCGAGGAACGCCAGGCCGATCAGCAGGTTCCCGATGAAGTAGTAGCCGCCCAGCAGCGTCGAGAACCAGTGCGGGTCGAGCGACATGACGAAGTCGAAGGCGATCAGGGTGAACACCCAGCCGTAGGCCACCAGCACCGCCACGGCCCAGCGGCTCTGCCGGCGCTGCCCGATCGCCCGCTCGGAGTCGATGCCCTGCCAGCCGGCGATGAGTTGCGCCGCGACACCTGTGGCGGGTCGCACCCCCGACTCGTGCAACATGCCGATGTCCGGGCGGACCGAGCGGTACACATAGCGCAGGCTGAAGCCGCTCAGCACCAGGAATGCCAGCAGCTCCCGGGTCACGAAGAAGGGGAGGTTCAACCAGGGCGTCTTGGCTTCGACCGGGTCGTGGACCCACGGCGCCCAGGCGGCGGTGCCCGCGAGGAGAACCAGCAGCAGAACGAAGGCCACCGGCAGGAACGCGGCCGTCGCCTCGGCGACGCGCTTGAGCGGACGGCCCCAGCGGGCCGAGGTCACCTGCAGGATGCACGAGAGCACCACGCCCGCCTGGGCCAGCCCCCCGAAGAAGAGGAAGTTGACCAGCAACGCCTGCCATGCGCGGCCTTCGTCGAGCGCCAGGCCGAGCAGGAAGGCGATGCCGCCCAGGGTCGCCAAACCGAGCAATACGCGCCGGATGCCGGGCGGCAGCAGAGGGCTCGCCGTTGAGGAAGCGCCGTCGTTCACCGTGTTACCGCCTGCCGTTCCGCTTCCGCGGAGCCGAGTGTGCCCAGGTAGTGCACGAGCGCCCAGCGTTCGTCGACGCCCAGCGCGTCGCCGAAGCGCGGCATGTTGCGGCCGCCCTCGCGGATGATGCTGTAGACGAACCCGTCCGGGTAGTTCAGGACGTGCGGCGCGGTCAGCGGGGGCATCCGCCGGTAGTGGCGGGCCAGCTCGCCGTCGCCTGCGCCTTCTTCACCGTGACAGAGCGCGCAGTACACGTCGTACAGCGCCTTGCCCTCGGCGATCGCGGCCGGCGTCTCGGCGAGCGGGTTCGCCAGTCGCGTGCGAGCCTCGCGCCGGTTCATGATGGGCGGCGCGTCGACCGCCAGCGAGCCCTCGGGGGCCGGGCGCGCCTCGGTCTGCGGCAGGACCGCCGGGCCCTTCCACATGTTGCGGATCCAGGTGCGTGCCTCCGGATCCCGCGGCGTGTCCGCGGGCGCGCACGCCGCAACGGAGAGGACGATCAGCACTGTCGCATGCCAGGAGCCGCGACGCGGTCCCTGGACGCCGCCGGGGGCGTCGATCCTTCGCCGGACACCCGAGCTGTCAGTCATCCGTTCGCACCTCGATGGCGCCGGCGTGCGCCAGGAGCGAACGCGCGGCCGCCGCCTGCTCGTCGTCACAGGTGATCTCCACGCCGAAGCAGTTGTTGCTGAACCGCGGGTCGCCGATGTGTCTGCGCTTGAGCCGCGGCAGTCCGGCCAGCAGCAGGAAGCCGGCCATGCCGAAGATCGCGCCGAACAGGATCGTCAGCTCGAACGCAATCACCACGAAAGGGGGAATCGAGATGAGCGGCTTGCCCCCGGTGATGAGCGGCCACGCCGAGACGGTGAAGATCGGCAGCGCGAACCCGGCGGTGCAGCCAAGCACCGCCCCGACCAGCGTGAACATCCGCACGGGGCTCACGGGGGCGCCCATGAGCTGTTCCAGCGTGTGGTCGGGCGCCGGCGAGAAGGCGTCGACCCGGGTCACCCCGGCGTCCTGCGCGGTCGCTACGGCAACCGCGGCCTTCGCCGGCTCGTCGAACACGCCCAGTATCCGGATGGTGCTCACGTTCTCCTATCCTCCCACCGAAGCGTCGCCTGCGTCGGCGGTACTACCGGGGCGCAGGCTTTTCGTTCGTGCCTCGACTCCATGAACTCGATGCCCTCCGCGAGCGTGTTGCGCCAGGCACGGTCCACATCCCGGTCGAAGTGCCCGTCGAACTCGCGGACGGCCTGCATGAGCGACTCCAGCCACAGGTCGTACAGGTCGAAGCTGATGTCGAGGTCGTGCTTGCCGTGCCGGCGCGCCACGCGGTCGAGCTCTTCGAGTTCGTCGGCCGGCGCACCCGACACGCCGGTCATCAGCGACAGCGAGTCGGCCAGCATCTTCTTCTGGTGGGCGAAGTCGGTGTGCGCGAACGCCTCCCGGACCCGCGGGCTCGAGGCGAGGAACAGCTCGTAGAAGCGGTCCAGGAACCCGTGCTTCGACAGGCAGCGGGCCAGGCTGTCGTCGAAGACCTCGGCGTGCGCCGAGCCCTCCTTCATCTCCGTGATCGACACGGCCGGGAAGTTCTTGATGAACAGCAGGAACAGCAGGAAGAACAGCGAGAAGCTGCCGATGGTGATGGCGCCTTCCACCCAGGTGGGCTCGTACAGGCCGGCCCAGTTGGCCGGATCGAAGTCGTGCGACAGGGACGTGACGATGATGACGAAGCGCTCGAGCCACATCCCGATGTTGACGAAGATCGAGATGGTGAAGAGACATGCCAGGTTCGTCCGCACGCGCTTGGAGAAAAGCAGCAGGGGAATGACGACGTTGCAGGCGAGCATGCCCCAGCTAAAGAGGCGGTACTCGCCGAACATCCGGTTGTAGAACGTCCCCTGCTCGAACGGGTTGCCGCTGTACCAGGCCACGAAGAACTCGGTCAGGTAGGCGTACCCGACGATGAGCGACGTGACGATGATCAGCTTCGCCAGGTTCTCGAAGTGCCGGACGGTGATGTACTCCTCGATCCCCAGCAGCTTGCGCAGCGGGATCAGCAGCGTGATCACCATCGCCAGCCCCGAGAAGATGGCGCCGGCCACGAAATACGGCGCGAAGATCGTGCTGTGCCATCCCGGCAGGATGGACATCGCGAAGTCCCATGAGACGACGCTGTGGACCGATACGACGAGCGGAGTGGCCAGGGCCGCGAAGAAGCCGTACAAGGCGCCGTAGTGGATCCACTGCCGGGTCGATCCGCGCCAGCCGAGGGCGAGCGCGCGGTAGATCGGCTTGCGCCAGTCGGTGCAGCGGTCGCGGGCGGCGGCGACGTCCGGAATGAGGCCCAGGAACAGGAACATCGCGCTCACCGTCAGGTAGGTGGTGATGGCGAAGACGTCCCAGACCAGCGGCGACTGGAAGTTGACCCAGAGCTGGCGCTCGTTCGGATACGGGATCAGCCAGTAGAAGAACCAGGGGCGGCCGATGTGGATGATCGGAAACAGGCCGGCGGTCATGACCGCGAAGACCGTCATCGCTTCCGACGCCCGCGCCACCGAGGTGCGCCACTTGGCCCGGAACAGGAACAGGACCGCCGAGATGAGCGTGCCCGAGTGGGCGATGCCCACCCAGAACACGAAGTTCGTGATGTAGATGCCCCAGAGCATCGGGTGCTCGTAGCCCGCCACGCCGAGGCCGAGCCGCCACTGCACCGAGAACGCGTAGGCGCCCAGGGCGAGGCCGCCGATGATCAGGGCCAGCGAGGCGAAGTACGCCCGCCCCGGCGGCTGCATCGTCCGCAGGATGTCGGCGTCGATCCGCCCGTAGTTGATCGCGTGGCCCGCCACGCTCACGGGAGCACCTTCTTCAGGTACGTCACGCCGGGCCGCGTGTTGAGGACGCCGAGCGCGTGGTATCCGCGGTTGGCGGCGGAGAGCTGCGAGACGCGGCTGTCGGGGTCGTTCCGGTCGCCGAAGACGATCGCCTGCGCCGGGCAGGTCTGGGCGCAGGCCGGGGTGACGTCGCCGTCCCGCACCGGACGGTCCTCGTCGCGCGCCCGGTCCTTGCCCTCCTGGATGCGTTGCACGCAGAACGTGCATTTCTCCATGACGCCGGCGCTGCGGACCGTCACGTCCGGATTCAGTTGCAGGTTGAGCGGTTCGGGGAACTCCGGGTCCCACCAGTTGAACCGCCGCACCTTGTACGGGCAGTTGTTCGAGCAGTAGCGGGTGCCGACGCAGCGGTTGTAGATCTGCGCGTTCAGGCCTTCCTCGCTGTGGTACGTCGCGTAGACGGGACACACGGACTCGCACGGCGCATGGTCGCAGTGCTGGCAGAGCATCGGCAGGAACCGCGTGTCGACGCGTTCGCCGCCGTCCGGGCCGGGCTGCGTCTCCACGAAGCGCTCGAGTCGCAGCCAGGACATCGTCCGGCCGCGCACCATCCTGTCCGCGCCCAGGACCGGGACGTTGTTCTCGGCGTAGCAGGCGGCAACGCAGGCGTTGCAGCCGTTGCAGGCGTTCAGGTCGATGGCCATCCCCCAGTTGTGCGTCGGATGCTCGTGCTCGGGATACAGGCTGAAGTGCTCCTCCTCGGGATGCACGTCACCGGCCTCGAGCGCCCTGCGCGTGACCGCCTGGGCCAGCTCGCGGCCCTGCTGGTCGAACGTCCGCTGCAGGCGCGCGAGGGGACGGTGCAGCTCGCGCGGTGTCGCGTCGACGCGGGTACCGGCCCACCGTGGTCCGCCGGACATCGCCTCCGGCGTCGGGTCGAGCAGGACCAGGGGATTGACGCCGCGGCCGGTGGCGTAGCGGCCGAAGTCGGTATGACCCTGGCCGATCGGAATCGCCACGACCCCGGGGTGCAGGTGCGGGTTCAGCAGGACCGTCGCGTCGACGGTGCCGTGGTCCGATTCGACGGTCACCAGTTGACCGTCCTCCGCGCCGATGGCGGCGGCGGTCTCGGACGTCATCTCCGCCCAGCTTCCCCAGGCGACCTTCAGCAACGGATCGGGGATCTCCTGCAGCCAGGGACGGTTGGCCCCGCGCCCGTCGTGGAAGTGCAGCGACGGGTAGGCCAGCAGCGTCAGCGCGCGCCGGTCGTCGCCGGGAGCTTCGAGCGGCGCCAGGTCGACATCGCCGAGCGCGGGACCGAGCCTCACCGCTTGCGGCTCGACCGCGGACCAGCTCCCGCCCTGCCGGACGACGTCCTGCCAGAACGCCTCGAACTCGGCCTCGGCCGCCTGCCGGGCCGCGGCCGCCGCGCGCCGGGCCGCGGCCGCCGCACGTCGCGCCGCGGCCGGATCCTGTGGCTCCGCGTCGTCCGGCGGCGCCGGTTCGTCGTCGGGTTCCTGCGGCGGATCCAGCGCGGCCTTGATGGCGCGCCAGTCGTCCCGCAGCACCTCGTAGAATTCGCCGTCGGGCAGGGACGGAGCGCCGGCGGGCGTTTCGATTCCCGCGTCGGCCGCCGCGGCGAGCGCCGCCCGGCCGGCGCCGAGCAGTATGTCGCCGAAGTGCCGGGTGTCGTACAGCGGCCGCATCGCCGGCTGCATCAGGCCGTACTGGCCGGCTGCGAGACGATGGTCGCCCCACGACTCCAGCGGCGTGTGCGCGGGCAGGAGCAGGTCGGCCCGCGCGGTGGTCTCGTCCGGACAGCTCGACGTTGCCGCGACGAAGGGAACGGCGTCGAGAGCCCCCGCGAAGTCGGCGGCACCCGGCAGCGTGTACGCCGGGTTTACCTGATGCAGGATCAGCAGATCGATCGCGCCGTCGCGCATCGCGTCGGCCAGGTCGAGAAGGTCTGCGCAGGTGGAGGCGTTGTCCCACGGGCTGTCGGGTGCGAACCGCACCGTCGAGCCGACGTTGCCTGCGACGTAGTTGAGCAGGGCGACGGCCACCTGCGCGGCGGTGCCGTTCGATCCCGAGGCGGCCACGCCGCCGCCGGCGGCCAGCGTGCGACCGGGACCGGCCCCGGTATCCGAGAACGCCCGCGCGAGCTGGACAATGCGACCGGCCGGCACGCCGCTCCGCGCGGCGGCCGCCGCCGGCGTCCAGTCGGCGACCAGGGCACGGATGCGGGCGAGGTCGCCACCGGTGATCCCGGCTGCCTGGACCCGTCCCTCCTCTACGATGGTCCGCACCATGGCCGCGGCCAGGGCCCCCTCCGAACCGGGCTCGATGCGGATCCATTCGTCCATGCTCGACGCGGTCAGCGAGAGCCGCGGCTCGAAATGCACGGCGCGGACCGTCCGTCCGTTGCCCGGTCGGCGGGCCTCGGCGAAGGCGCGCGAGTGGCTGACGGTCGACAGCCAGGTCTCCAGGAAGTCCGCGCCGAACGACACGATCAGCTCCGCGCGGCCGAAGTCGTGAAACGGCACGGAGGCGCGGTCGAAGACCAGCCGGTGCGCGGCCCGCATCGGCTCATAGGCGAACGCTTCGTAGCGGAGGCGGCGGGCTCCGCCGACGGTGGCGGCCCAGCGGTCGACCAGCGCGTCCAGGGTCCCCGACAGGAGCGGTGTGACCACGGCGATGCGGTCGGCGTCGCCGCGCTCCACCAGCGTGCGGATGCGCTCGGCGAGCTCCTGCTCGGCTTCCCCCCAGCTCACCGGCTCGAAGACCGACTGTCCGGCCGCGGCATTGGTCGTTCGCCGCCGCTGTGGACCCCGGAAGCGGTCCGGGTTGTACAGTCCCTGCAGCGCCGCCTGGCCCCGAACGCAGAGCGCTCCCTGGTTGCCCGGGTGGGCCGGATTGCCCTCTATCTTGACCGCCCGGCCCTCGCGTGCGCGCACCCGGGTGCCGCATCCGTTGGGACACTCGCCGCAGACGCTCGCGTACCAGGTCGCCACGCCCGGCACCACGTCGTCCGGGGGGACCACCAACGGGATGATGGTCTCTGTCGGCACCGGCGAGCAGGCCCCCACGGCCGCGGCCGGGGCGGCGCCGCCGAGCACCTTGAGGAAGGTGCGGCGTCCGACGGTCTCCGTCAACGCGCTGAGTTCGGAGGATGTTTCACGCACCATGCGATCCAGTCTTCGGTCCCGGCGGCTGCCGATGGCTAGTAGTGACACACCAGGCAATCGCGGGAAGCGTTGCGGGAGGTGTGGCAGTCGACGCACCAGCCCATCGACAGCGATTCCACCTGGACGGCGATGCCCATGCGGCCGACGTCGCCGTGACAGGCAGCGCAGTCGATGCCGCCGCGAACGTGCGCCTTGTGGCTGAAGCGGACGTAGTCCGGGAGGTCGTGGACTCGGATCCACGGGATCGGCGCTTCCCGCTCCCAGTAGTCGAGCACCTTCACGATTTCCGGCCGTTCGGTCAGGATGCCGCGGTGGCATCCGACGCAACGTTCCACCGACGGGATGCCGGCCACGGGCCCGCGCCGAGCATAGGCGTGGCAGAACTGACAGTCGATGCCGGCCTGCTCGACGTGCCGGGAGTGGCTGAACGCGATCGGTTGCTCCCCGGGCACCGCTTCGCGGGATGTCGTGCTCGTCCCCAGGTTCGAGGCCTCCGGTTCCTGGGCCGCAGCGTCGTGCCAGACGGCCGCCATCGCGACCGCCAGGGTGAGGCCCAGCAGGGTCAGAGCCGCATGAATCCACCGTCGCGCCGCGCAACCTCGAGTCATCGATATCCGGAATAAGGACGTGCCGAGCAGGGCGAACCAGCGCATTCTAGCCCCGCGCCGTCGCCCGTGCCAAACTTCACCGGCGCACGGCGGGTGCGATCCGGCGCGTCGACCGCCGCCGCCTGCATGTTCGGCGGGGTCGATGGTATTGTTGAAGGGTTGACGGTGATCGAAAACGATGCGGCTCCGCGTCGCGGATACGCGCTCGGACCGCAGCCCGCGGCCGCGTCAGGTCCCACCCCCGCCAGCTCCGCCGGTGGTATCGTGGCGGCCTTGAGGCCTGTCGACGTCTATCTCGTTCCGATCGGTCCTGCCGGCTACGAGTTGTTCTGTGAATCAGCCGAGGTCGGCGACCTCGATCCTGGGGAGGACACGCACCGGGGCGGGCGTTTCCATGCACGGTTCCGGCGCATGATGGCCGAGGTGCAGGAGCAGCGTCGGGCCAGGCGGCTCGCCGAGGTTCCCGCGGATCCCGACACGCAGCAGCCGTGGGTGATCCGGCTGCGCAACACGGTCGTCGGCTGGGTGGCCGAGGCGATTGCCGAGTGGCGGCTCCTGTGGCACCTGCGCAAGCAGACCGCTCTCGAGCTCGTGCATCCGGCCGACCTCGACGGCGACCGGGCCATGGCGGAGACCCGCCGGCGGCTCGGCCGCGACGCCGAGCACCACCTGCGGAGACTGTTCACCTCGTCGCTGCTGGCCGTGTTCCTCGGCGTCTTCCTCTTCTTCGTACCCGGCCCGAACGTGATCGGTTACTACTTCCTGTTTCTGGCCGTCGGGCACCTGCTGGCGTGGCGCGGCGCCCGCCACGGCCTGGCGAACATCCAGTGGCGCACGCGGGCGAGCGAGCCGCTCGGGGAGCTGCGCGGCATTCTGGACCTGAACCCGGATGAGCGGGCGGGTCACGTGCGGGACGTCGCCGCCAGGCTCGGTCTCGACTACCTCGCGGCGTTCGTCGAGCGGATGGCGGTTCGACGGCGTTGAGGACGACGAACCGGGAACCGTCCGGGGCGCTCGCGGACTATCCCGCCGGGTTCACGTTCAGGCCTGGCGATCCCGTCATGGCGTGGGTGCGCGCCACAGCTCCGCCTCTTCTGCTCGCCGCGCTCCTGGTCTGGGCTCCGCCCGCCGCCGCGCAGGTCATCGGCGGGCCGCGGCCCGTGCAGACCGCCGACCGGACGCTCGGCTTCCTGACCCGCTACCACGTCCATACGCAGGCCGCGAGCCTGCGGGGAATCGGCGACGCGCAGTTCGGCTGGGACACCGATCTCGGGGTCGACATGGACGTGTTCGACCTTCTCTTCGCACGTGGCAGCGTGTTCTTCAACCTGGAAACGGGCGTCGGCGAGGAGCGCCGCGCCATCGACCCGACCCAGACCAACTACACGATGGACCTGTCGGTGTTCACGCGCCTGCCGCGCGGCGAGTTCGGCGTCACCTTCCATCACATCTCACGTCATCGCGCCGATCGCGAGCATCCCGGCTCGCCCTCCTGGAACATGCTCGGCCTGTCCTACGGAGACAGGTTGTGGCTCGGGGCGTTCGACGTCGAGTTCATGGGGCGCTGGCTCGGGACCATCACCAGTTCGGAGGTCGACTACGAGCAGGAGGCCAACGCCTATCTCCGGGTGCTGCGTCCGCTGAACGGGCGCGTTTCCCTGCTCGGCGAGCTGGACGGGTCGGCGGTGCGGACGAACGAGAGCATGTTCGGGCGCCGTCTCCAGTACGGCGGCTCGGCGCACCTCGGCCTGCGGTTCCGCGGGGTGGTCGGGGCGGGAGAGATCCTCATCGGCCGGGAGCGACGCGTCGATCCCGACATCTTCGTGCGGCGGTCGAAGCGCTGGACCCGCCTGGCGTTCCGTTTCGTCGTCGACTGAGGCACTGTGGCGACGGCGGCACTGTGCCATAATCGCGGCATGCGATCCACCTGCCGAGCGTCCCGGTGCACGGCCCTCCTCGTGTTGGCCATCGGCATGGCTGCGGCCTTTGCGGCGCCCGTCGACGCCGCGGTGCGGCCGACGAAGTTCGACTACCACATCACCACGCTGGACAACGGCCTGACGGTGATTCTCTCCGAGGATCGTTCCACCCCGATCGTGAACGTCCAGATGTGGTACCACGTCGGCTCGAAGAACGAGCCCGAGGGCCGCACCGGCTTCGCCCACCTGTTCGAGCACCTGATGTTCAAGGGCTCGCAGAACGTGCGCTCCGACGAGCACCTGTCGATGATCACGAGCGTGGGCGGCGAGGGCAACGCCTACACGACGGAAGACGTGACGGTCTTCTTCCAGACCGTGCCTGCGCAGTACCTGCCGCTCGTGCTCTGGCTGGAGGCCGATCGGATGGCATCGCTCCGCGTGAGCCAGCGGACGCTCGACTCCGAGCGCGAGGTGGTCAAGGAGGAGCGGCGCTGGCGGTACGAGAACCAGCCGTTCGGGCTGCTGTCGGAGATTCTGTACGACGAGGCGTTCACTACGCATCCGTACAAGCACCAGACGATCGGCTCGATGGAGGATATCGAGGCGGCGTCGATCGAGGACGTGCAGGAATTCTTCGACACGTTCTACGTGCCGGAGAACGCCACCCTGACCCTCGTCGGGGACTTCGACACCGCCTACGCCCTGCAGTTGGTCGAGCACTACCTGGGCCGGGTGCCGAAGGCCAGGAAGCCGGTGCCGCGCAACCTGCCGCGCGAGCCCACGGTGACCAGGAGCCGCCGGCTGACGGTGGAGGCGGACAACTGGCCGCTTCCCGCGGTGGTGGTCGCGCACCCCATCACCTACGACGGGCATCCCGACGCCTACCCGCTGCACATCCTGTCGAAGATCCTCTCGGACGGACAGAGCGCCCGCATTCACCGCAGCCTCGTCTACGAGCAGCAGGTCGCGGTTTCGGCCTTCGGCCAGGGGGTCATCATCGAGGACCCGAACCTGTTCTACGCGGTGGCGCTGGTCCAGCCGGGCCGCACACCGGAGCAGGCGGCCGCCGCTCTCATCGCCGAGCTCGACCGCGCCAAGGCCGCCCCGCCGGGCGACGACGAGTTGCAGCGCGCCAAGAACCAGTTCGCGCGGGACTACGTCATCGGGCGCATCAGCGTCGAGCAGAAGGGAATGCACCTCGCCCACGCGCAGGTCATCCACGACGACATCACGACGGCCGACGCCGAGTTCGACATCTTCATGAACGTCTCGCGGGAGGACGTGCAACGGGTCGCCCGCACCTACCTGCGCGACGACAACCGGCTGGTGCTGACCATCCTGCCGCGGGGCTCGCGGCGGACGGGACAGTGACGGGAGGCTTGCGATGAGTGGCAGCCGACGTGCGCCGCGGGGGTGGGCCCCGCTGCTGGCCATCATCGTCGGGGTGCTGGCGGCATCCCCGGCTTTCGCCCAGCGGGTCGACTGGCCGCGCGAGCAGCCGCCGCCGCCGCTGCCGAGGCGCCACGTCGACTTTCCGGACTACCAGATCCGGTCGCTGGCCAACGGGCTCCAGGTCGTCTACGTCGGCCATCACGAGCAGCCCGCGGTCAACGTGCGCATGATCCTGCGTGCCGGCGCCGCGGCGGATCCTCCCGGCCAGCCGGGGGTCGCCTCGCTCGTCGGGCAGCTTCTGGACCAGGGGACTACCACCCGCTCCGCGCAGGAGATCGCCGGGGGCATCGACAGCATCGGGGGCGCCCTGAGCACCGGCACGGCACGCGACCTCGGGTTCGTCGATGTCCTGGTGATGAAGGACAGCTTCGACTTCGCCCTCGATCTGCTCGCCGACGTGGCGCGGCGGCCCGCCTTCGCGCTGGCCGAGATCGAGCGGCAGCGCAACCAGGTACTGTCCGGGCTGCAGGTCAGCTACGACGATCCGGCGTACATCGCCAACGTCGTGTTCAACCGGCTGGTCTACGGATTCCATCCCTACGGCATGCCGCAGGGTGGCACCCCGGCGTCGGTCCGCGCTATCACCCGGGGCGACCTCGTGGCGTTCCACCGCACGCACTACCTGCCGAACAACGCCGTGCTGGCCGTGGTGGGCGACGTGACGGCCGACGAGGCGTTCGCCGGCGTGGAGCGCGCGCTCGGCGACTGGCAGCCGGGCCCGTTGCCTGCGCCGGTGACTGCCGACAACATCCCGCGGCCCACGCGGCGCCTCGTCGTCGTCAACAAGCCGGGAGCGGTGCAGACCGTGATTCACGCGGGCCACGTGGCCCTGCCGCGTGCGCATCCCGACTTCCCGACGTTCGACGTGGCGATCAAGATCCTCGGGGGAGAAGGCGGCAACCGGCTCGGCAGCGTACTGCGTACCGCGCGGTCGCTGACCTACGCGGCATCCGCGGACATAGCGGCGCGGCAGATCGCGGGGGACTTCATGGCCAAGACCGATACGCGGTCGGCCGCCACCGCGGAGGCATTGCGCCTGACCGTCGACGAGATTGCCCGGCTGCGGCGCGAGCGCGTGCACGAGCGCGAGCTGCGGAGCGCGCAGGACTATCTGGCCGGCAACTTCCCGATCACCATCGAGACACCGAACGCCATCGCCGCGCAGGTGCTGGAAGCCATCCTCTATGGTCTCGATCTGGAGGAGATCGAGTTCCTGCCGGAGCGGATCAACGCCGTCACCGTGCGGGACATCGAGCGCGTGGCGGAGGCCTGGCTGCAGCCCGCCAACCTGTCGATGGTACTCGTGGGCGACGCTTCCACGTTCCTGCGCGACCTGCCCGGGGTCGGCTTCGACCGGATCGAGGTGATTCCCCTCGCCGAGCTCGACCTGGCGGCCGCCGGCCTTCGCCGCGCTTCCCGCTTCCGCCGGTAGGCACGACCGGCGCTGCACCAGTTGCCCAAGGTTCTCATTTCCTGCGGGGAGCCGTCCGGCGATCTCTACGCGGGCGCCCTGACCGCTGCCCTGGGCGATCTCGACCCGGGCACGCGCGTGGTCGGGCTGGGCGGCGACCGGCTGCGCGACAGCGGCGCCGAGCTCGTGGCCCACTACCGCGGTCTGGCTGCGACCGGCCTCTCGGAGGCGCTCGCCGTGGTGCCCCGATCGTACGCGGTCTACCGGGAGATGGTGGCCCGGGCGCGGAGGGAGCGACCGGACGTGTTCGTCGCGGTCGACTTCCCGGAGATCAACTTCCGGGTCGCGGCGGCGGTGCGGCGTCTCGGCGTGCCGGTCGTCTACTACATCGGGCCGCAGCTCTGGGCGTGGCGGCGGGGACGAATCCAACAGATGCGCCGCCTCGTCGACCTCGCACTGGTGATCTTCCCGTTCGAGGAACCGTTGTACCGTGAAGCGGGCATTCCCGTCGAGTTCGTGGGTCACCCGTTGCTGGAGCTGTCGGCTCCGAGGGAATCTCGGGCGCCCTTCCTGCGCTCGTTGGGGCTCGACCCGTCGGCGCCCACCGTGGCGTTGCTGCCCGGCAGCCGCCCGAACGAGCTGCGGGCGATCCTGCCGGACGTCGCACGTGCGGCGGATCTGGTCCGGGAGCGGATCCCGTCGGCGCAGTTCGTCGTTGCGCGCGCACCCGACCTGGACGACGCGTTGCTGGCGCCGGTCCGCTCCCTCGTGGCCTCCGGGGCCGCCGCGGTGGTCGAGGGGCGTACCGACGATGTCCTCGCCGCCGCCGACACGGTGGTCACGGCCTCCGGAACGGCGACCGTCCAGACCGCCATTCATCGGCGGCCGATGGTCATCGTCTACCGGCTGTCGGCGCTGACCTACCGCATCGTCAAGACGTTTTCACACGTGCGGCACGCGGGCATGGCCAACCTCATTGCGGGCGAGCGGGTCGTCCCGGAGCTGATCCAGGATGCGTTCACCCCGGCCGCGGTGGCCGACCAGGTGGTCGCGTTCCTCACCGATGCGCGGAGTGCCGAGCGGACCCGCGCGGCGCTCGGTCGCGTACGACAGCGGCTCGGGTCGCCGGGCGCGAGCCGGCGGGCGGCAGCGCGGATCCTGGCGATGGCGTCCCGGCGCGTCGGTTCCGACCGGGCGGTTGCCGGTGGCGGCGAGTCGCTACAATGAACCACTGCCTGCCCGGCATGGCGGCGGGCGTCTCGCGTGGGGTACGGTATGTCGGCGAGCGGAGGAGTGAGCTGAGGATGTGCACAACCGCGACGGTGGTTCGGCAGGTGCCGGTGCTTCTTTGCCTGCTGGTGGTCGGCGCCGCTTCGGTCGCCGGCCAGGCGAACACCGGCACTTTGGAGGGCGTCGTACGCGACGAGTCGGGCGGCGTTCTGCCCGGTGCGACGGTGGCCGCGACGCATGCCGAGAGCGGATTCTCGGTCGAACGGGTGACCGGCAGCGATGGGCGGTTCTATATGGCGTCGCTGCCCATCGGGGAGTGGACCATCACCGCCGAGCTGCCCGGCTTCCGCCGCGTCGTCCGCACCGGCATCTTCCTCGACTTGGGCCGCACCCTCGATTTGGCGTTCCAGCTCGACCTGGGACAGCTCACCGAAGAGGTGACGGTAAGCGCGGCCGCGCCGCTGCTGCAGTCGACGACGGCGGAGATCAGCGACATCATCGACACGCGCGAGGTGGAGCAGATTCCACTGAACGGACGGCAGTTCCTGCAGCTCGCGCAACTGAGCGACGCGGTCGTGATCCCGCCGGGCGGGACGCGCGGCGCTGCGCTGCAGCAGGCCGGGCCACTGCCCAATGTCGGCGGCCAGCGCGCTGGCCACAACATCTATCTGCTCGATGGCGTCAAGGTCACCGACGAGCTGTTCAACAACCTGGTCATCAACCCGTCGGTCGACTCCATCCAGGAGTTCAAGATCCAGAAGTCGATGTACCCGCCGGAGTTCGGCGGCAAGGCGTCGGCGCTGATCAACGTCGCGACCAAGGCGGGGACCAACCGGTACCACGGCAGCGCGTTCGCGTTCGTCCGCGACGAGCGGTTCGACGCGCACAACTACTTCGATCCGCGTGACGCGCCGGTGCCGCCGCTCGACCAGGGGCAGTTCGGCGGGACGTTCGGCGGCCCGATCGTGCGTGACCGGACCTTCGCGTTCCTCAGCTACGAGGGACAGCGCGCCACGCGCTCGCTGACGAAGACCTTCTCGGTGCCGTCGGCCGCGGTCCGCGGCGGTGACTTCGCGGGTCAGACGCCGATCTGCGACCCGCTGACCCGCGATCCGGCGACCGGCGCCTGCGGCACGTACTTTCGGGGCAACCGGATTCCGGCCGGCAGGATCGATCCGGTCGCCGACGCGTTTCTCGGCGCGGTGCCCCTGCCGAACGGCAGCGGCGAGGTGCAGAACCTGACATCGGTGGAGCAGTCCGAGTCGGACATCAATCAGTTCAGCGCACGCATCGATCACCGCTTCGGGCGGGCGGATCAGTTCTTCGCGCGCTTCTCGACGTTCGACGCCGACGATCTGCAGCCGTTCGGCACCAGCGTGCAGCAGGAGTCGCTCATCCCGGGCTTCGGCCGCACGCTCACGACGCGCACGCGCAACCTCGCGCTGAGCTGGGCGCGGCCGATCGGAACGACGTTCCTGAGCGAGACCCGGTTCGGCTGGATGCGGGTGGACGGCGGGCAGGCGAGCCTGAACCGGGGCGTCGACTTCGCCGGCCCGGTCGGCATCGCGGGCGTGACGCGCGACCCGCGCGATGTCGGCTATCCGCAGATAGACACCGCCGGGCTCTACAGTCCGATGGGCGACCCCACCAGCTTCGTCTACCGGAACAACGAGCACTTCGAGCTGTATCAGAACGTGCTGATCGACCGGGGCTCCCACCACCTGAAATTCGGCGGCTACTGGTTCCACCTTCGGTTCCGGCCGGAGAACCCGGACACGCCGCGGGGCCGTTTCGTCTATACGGGACGCTTCAGCGGCAACCCCTTCGCCGACTTCCTGCTCGGCTATCCGGTCTCCGCCCGCGCCGGCATCGGCGGCCGCGGCGACGAGAACGCCCGCACGAACTGGGTGCACCTGTTCGCCCAGGACGACTGGCGGGTCCGCGACGGCCTGACGATGAACTTCGGATTGCGCTACGAGCTCAATCAGCACATGCGCGACGTCGACAACCGGCTGTCGACGATCGACCTGTCGGTACCGGGCGGGCGCTACGTGATTGCCAGCGACGACGCGGGGAACATCTCACCGGCGGCCGAGGATCTGCTACCGCTCATCCCGATTCCCTGGGTCACGTCGGCGGAGGCGGGTTGGGACCGGAGCCTGCTCCGGCCGAGCAAGTTGCGGCTCGCGCCGCGCTTCGGTCTTGCCTGGCAGCCGGATGACAGCGGTCGGACCGTGGTGCGGGGGGGCTACGGCGTCTTCCTGAACCAATGGGCCTATAGCGTGCAAACCGCTTTCGCCCGCAATCTGCCGTTCTTCCTGCTGAAGCAGGTGGATGTGCCGGCAGGTCAGTTCGTGCCGGCGGCCGACACGCGGACGATCCTGGGGTCGGATTCGACGGGGAGCATCGGCGGCTCGATCATGGACTACGACTACTTCGTCGAGTACACGCAGACCTGGAGCGGGGGTCTGCAGACGGAGCTGGGGCCGAGCCAGATGCTCGAGCTCTTCTACATGGGGTCTTACACGATTGGCGCCGACAACTCGACTATCCGCAACGTACCGGTCCCCGGTCCCGGGCCGATCAGCGCGCGCCGCCCCGTACCGCAGCTCGCCGGTATCCGCGCCATCCGCTTCGACGGGGAGTCGATCTATCACGCGGTCACGGTCAAGACGGTTCGCCGCATCCGCGAGGGCCTGGCATTCGACCTTGCGTACACGTTGTCGCGCTCGGAGGACGATGCGTCCAGCCCGGGGGCCACCGCCTTCGAGGCGAACGTGCCGCAGGACGTGCGCAACATCTTCCCGGGCGAGGTGGCGCTGTCGAGCTTCGACCACCGGCACCAGTTCGTCGGGAGCGCGACCTACGAGCTTCCCTTCGCGGCCGGCGTCGGCGGCGCGCGCGAGGGGCTGTTCGGCAACTGGCGGCTGAACGGCATCGTCACGGCGCAGTCGGGCGCGCCGTTCACGGTCAACGTGACCGACGACATCGCCAACATCGGCGCCGGCCCCGCGCAGCGCCCCAACCTGACCGGGGACCCGAACCTGCCGCGGAGCGGGCGGACGCCCGAGCGCTGGTTCGATACGGACGCGTTCAGCCTGCAGGATCCCTTCACGTACGGCAGCGCGCCGCGCAACCCGGTCTTCGCCCCCGGCTATTTCAATGTCGACATGTCGCTCGCCAAGAACTGGCTGCTGGCCGACGGCAGCCGGCTGGAGTTCCGCTGGGAGATTTTCAACCTCCTGAACCGGGCCAACTTCGACCTGCCGAACCGCTTCTTCGGCTCGCCCAACTTCGGCCGCATCTTCAGCGCGCTGAACGCGCGGGAAATGCAGTTCGGCCTGCGCTTCGTGTTCTGAGGATGTCGGTTCGTGACTGCTGACGACGTCAAGGCGCTGGCCCGAGACGTTGGGTTCGATCTGTGCGGCATTGCACCGGCCGAGGCGTTCCCCGAGCTGCGCTTCCTCGACGAGTGGCTCGAGCGCGGCTACGCCGGCGAGATGCGCTACATGGCGCGCACCGCGAGGCGGCGCTCCGACGTGCGCGAGGTCGTGCCGTCGGCGCGCTCGGTCGTCTCTCTGGGCACGCTCTACAACACCGACCATCCTTATTCGACCGAGGTGAACGACCCGGACGCGGCGTTGATCTCGCGCTACGCCTGGGGCCGGGACTACCACGACGTGATTGGCCGCCGCACCGAGGAGATGCTGGAGCGGATGCGGGCGGTGGTCGAAGAGCCGTTCGCAGCCCGCTGCTACGTCGATACCGGGCCGGTGCAGGAGCGCGTGTACGCACAGCACGCCGGGCTCGGGTGGATCGGCAAGAACACCTGCCTCATCAATCCGGAGCAGGGATCGTGGTTCTTCCTGTCGGAGATCATCACGAGCCTGCCGCTTGAGCCCGACGCGCCGCAGCTCGACCAGTGCGGGACCTGCACGCTCTGCATCGAGGCGTGCCCGACCGACGCCATCCGCGAGCCGTGGGTGCTCGACGCCACGCGCTGCCTCTCCTACCTGACCATCGAGCTCCGCGGCGCGATTCCGGAGGAGCAGCGCGCCGACGTGGGGACGCGCGTCTACGGCTGCGACATCTGCCAGGATGTCTGTCCGTACAATGCCGCGGCGGCCCGGTCGGACGATGCGGCGTGGCAACCGGATCCCGAGCTCGATCAGCCGTCGCTGTCGGAGCTGTGGCGGTGGTCCGACGAGCGCCTGGGCGCGCTGCTGGAGCGAAGCGCGATGTCACGGGCCAGGCTGGCGGGGCTGCGGCGCAATGTGGCGGTTGCGCTGGGCAACAGCGCGACGCCGGCGGCAGCCACGGCTGTCGCCGATCGGGGGTCTCCCGAAACGCCGTCGCGCAACGCGCCCATGGTGGCGGAGCACGTCGACTGGGCGTGGAGGCGCCTCGCGGCCAGGACCGTGCTTCGGGGCGACGGCATGGGCGGCGACAAGTCCGACTGACGGTCGTCGGAAGGTTCGCGATCGAGGTTGGCCACGAAGCCCTGGGCGGGGAGGTCGCTTCGTAACGCAGCCGTCCGGGCCGGCTCCACGACCCCACGGGTCATGAGAGAATAGTCCTCCGAGTCGACGCCCGGCGCATGCCATGAGCCAACCCGACAAATCGTATCCTTCGCTCGCCCCGTCGTTGCTGGTCTCGATGCCGCAGCTCGCCGATCCGAACTTCCATCGGAGCGTGATCCTGCTCTGCGAGCACGGCGAGGGAGGTGCATTCGGCCTGGTGCTGAACCAACGGACAACGACTCCCGCGTCCGAGGTCGTCCGGCTGACGCCGCCGGTCTCGTCCCGTAGTGCGCTGGAGCTCTGGATCGGCGGTCCCGTGGAACCCGAACGCGGCTGGATCCTGATGGGCGCCGAACCCACGGAAGTCGAGTCCGTCCGCGTGTGCGACGGAATCTTCCTGTCGACCTCGCCGCAGCTCCTGCGCCGGCTGCTGGAAGCGCCGCCGCCGCCGCGCACGCGCCTCCTGACCGGATACGCAGGCTGGGCCGCCGGACAACTGGATGCGGAGCTGGCCTCGTCGTCGTGGCTGCACGCCGACATCGACCTGGACATCGTCTTCGACACCCGCCCGGACGACATGTGGGAAGCGGCGATCCGCCGCATGGGCGTCGATCCGTCGTTCCTGCAGCCAGGCGGCACCGGCGCGGTGCACTGACGCCAGTCGTTGCTGGCCGTGCGTGTGCACTGAAATTCAGCCGAAGCAAGCGTTTCTCCGAGTTTTCCGAGGACGAACTGTCTCATCTCGCCGCTCCCAAGCGTCAGTCCTTCAGGCACCCGGCTCGTTGGCGGCGGCCCAGATGGCATGGGCCCCGGAGTAGCTCGAACCCCAGTAACCGATGCGGTCGACGTCGACGCCCGGCTCGCCTTCCAGGAAATCGAACGCCCGCCGGATGTCGAGGGTCTGGTCGATCGGATCGACGACGCGCCGGATCTCGCGCGCAAGGACCTGCACCTCGCCGTTCACGCCGCGCTCCGGCATCTCGCCGATGACGACCAGCTTGCCGTCGCTCTCGCCCCAGCCGCGGTAGTCGAACGCGAGCACCACGAAACCGTCGGCGGCGAAGCGTATCGCGTTGCGAGCCAGGCCCGCCTTGGTGCCGCCCCAGCCGTGGCTCATGATGATGGCGGGAAGTGGTTCGTCATTCGCCCCGGCCGGCCGGTAGAGGTCGCCCGCCATGCGGGTGCCCTCGCTCCAGATGTCGACGGCGCTGTGCGACACGCCGTCGGGTAGCGCGGGACGGCGTTGCGCGGTCGCCGCGGATGGCAGGACCAGCAGGAAAGAGAGCAGCGGCAGCAGGGCGGGACGCACGGTGCTCATGGCAGTCTCCTCTATTGGATGCGACGCGTCGCTACGGCTCTGGATGTGACGGCGTCGCTACGGCTCGAAACGGTAGACGATGCCGTCCCGCATGACGAAGCGGACCCGGCGCAGCGCGGTGACGTCCTCCAGGGGGTTTCCCTCGACGGCGATCAAGTCGGCGGTGAATCCGGGCGCCGCCGTGCCGATCTCCTCCTCCAGGCCGAGCGAGCGCGCCGCGCGCGAGGTGGCCGAGACGATGGCGTCCATCGGGTCCTGGCCGCCCTCGTCGATGCGGACGACGAGCTCCTCGGCGTTGCGGCCGTGGGCGCCGGCCGTCGCGTCGGTGCCGAACACGATCTGCACGTCCCGGTTGCGGAGGGTTTCGCGGAACCGGCGCATGCCGATGCGGCGGGCCTGGCTCATCCGCGAGAATCCCTCGGGCGTGTAGTTGCCGATGCCGATGAAGCGCTCGCGGTTCTGGGCGTAGTTGTCCCACAACAACCCCAGGTGGAAGCCGAGGAAGGTGCCGTGGTCGGCGAACAGCGCGAGCGTCTCGTCGTCGTAGCGGTTGCCGTGCTCCACCGAGTTGCAGCCCGCCCGAATGACCGAGCTGACGACCTCGGAGCCGTAGGCGTGCACGGCGACCCGCAACCCCTGCGCCCGGCCCTCGTCGCAGGCCGCTTCGATCTGCTCGTCGCTCAGCGCCCGGACGCCGCCGTCGCGAATGCTGCTCGAAGCGAAGACCTTGATTACGTCGGCCCCGTCGGCCTTGAGCTGGCGGACAGTGGCGCGGATGGCGTCCGGGTCGCCGGTGGCCCTCGTCACTGCGCGCAGCGAGGTCAGCACGCGGGGGCCGGGCACGTCGCCGCGGTCGATGGCGTCACGGAGGTCGGCGTCGAGCGGGTGGCCGAGGCTCTGCACCGTCGTGAAGCCGGCCATCAGGGTGCGGTAGGCGTTGCCGACGGCGTACAGCATCGTCTGGGCGGGGGTTTCCGCGCTGCCCGCCTGATGCAGGCGGCCGTCGGCCTGGAAGTGCGACGTCAGATGGACGTGCGTGTCGATCAGGCCGGGCATGACCGTCAGCTCGGACAGGTCGTAGTCCACGGCGCCTCGCAGACCGTCCACGCGCGTGATCGTGGAGCCGTTCACGAAGAGGCGCGCGTTGGACCGGGTGTCTCCGGTTCCGTCGATCAGAAGCCCGGCCCGGATGGTGATCGGCGCCTCCTCCTGGGCGAATCCGAAGCCCGCCGCGGCGAGCGTGAGCACGACGGCGAGCAAAGCCGGACGCGGTGCGCGGCGTGGAGACATGACGGGTCCTTTCAGGATGAGGTGGACATCTTGCGCGGCGCGCGGTGCATGACCCGGGGGCGTTTCTTTTCTTCCAGACGCGCGAGCTCGTCGCGCCGCCGGTCGAGGTGTGCGCGCTCGTCCTCCAGGCGGAGATAGTGGGTCAGGCGGATGGCCGGCAGAGTACCCGCTGCGACCGCCGCACGAACCGCGCATCCGGGCTCCTGCCGGTGCCGGCAGTCGCGGAACCGGCAGTCGGCGGCAAGGGCCTCGATCTCGGCGAAGGCGTCCTCGAGCGCGCGATCGCTGTCCCAGAGCTGCAGCTCGCGCATTCCCGGCGTGTCGATGATGATGCCGCCGCCCGGGGCGGCGATCAGCTCGCGGTGGATCGTCGTGTGCCGGCCGCGGCTGTCCGCCGAGCGCACCGCCTGCGTCTTCTGCCGGGCCTCGCCGAGCAGCCCGTTGATGATGGTCGACTTGCCGACGCCCGACGAGCCGAGCAGCGCCATGGTGCGGCCCGGGGCGAGGTATTGCGCCAGGGCCTCGAGTCCGGAGCCGGTCTTGCAGCAGGTCGGGTGGACCGGGACGTCCGGCGCCGCCTTGCGGATCTCCGCGACGCGCAGCGCCACGTGTTCTTCGAGGTCGGCCTTGTTCAGTACGACGACCGGCCGCGCGCCGCTGTCGGCCGCCGCGACCAGGTAGCGTTCGATGCGGCGCGGACTGAAGTCGTCGTCCAGCCCGGCCACCACCAGCACGACGTCGACGTTGGCGGCCACGACCTGCCTGGCCGTCGGATCGCCGGCGGCCTTGCGGGAGAAGCTGCTCCGCCGGGGAAGGATGGCGCGGATGGTCGCCTTGTCGTCGTGCGCGCCGACGGCGACGGCCACCCAGTCGCCCACCGCCGGCAACTCGTCCTGGCCGGCGGCGTGGTGCCGCAACCGCCCGGCCGCCTGGGCCATGCGCTCGCCCCGGGAGGTCAGCACGCGATAGAAGTGGTTGTGCTCGATCCCGACCCGCGCAGGGATCAGCCCGCGCTCGTCCAGCGCGTCGAACGCTGCTGCAAAGCGGTCGTCCCAACCCAGGTCGCCGAGTGTCATTCGTATCGCCTCTCGATCGGCTGCGCGTCGCATCCTACGGCAGATGGGCGGCGCCCGTCATCGTGCTCGATGATCGTCCGCCCTGAACTCCCCGGGCGGGCTGTCCCACAGCAGCGGTTCAGGCGGCACGGCCGGGTCGGTCCGGGGGAGCAGGCCGTGCACGCCGACCCCGAGCAGCCTGACCGGGCGCCGTCCGGCGTCCGTGCGGTCGAGCAGCGCCCGCGCGCGGCGCGTGATGTCCGCCGCGTCGAAGGTGGCGGTGGGCCGGGTATCGCTGCGCGTGACGGTCTTGAAGTCGTGGTAGCGGACCTTGAGCGTCACGGTGCGGGCGGTAACGTCGGCGCGCCGGAGCCAGTCCGCCGCGCCCGCCGCCATGCGATCTATCTCCGCCCTTATGCGGTCGATCTCGACGAGATCCTCGGCGTAGGTGTGCTCGGAGCTGCGCGATTTCCGTTCGCGATCGCTGACCACCGGCCGTTCGTCGATGCCGTGGGCGAGCCGCTTCAGCCAGTCCGCCTGGCGTCCGACGAGGCCGCCGAGCGTCTCGTCGTCCACCGCCCGCACGTCGACCAGCCGCTCGATGCCGGCCGCGCGCAGCCGGCGCGCGGTCACCGGGCCGACTCCCCACAGCGCGTCCACCGGCAGCTTCCGCAGAAAGCTCTCCATCCGCTCCGGCGCCACCACCGTCAGCCCGTC
This sequence comes from Vicinamibacterales bacterium, assembly GCA_964291605.2. Classification (GTDB taxonomy): domain Bacteria; phylum Acidobacteriota; class Vicinamibacteria; order Vicinamibacterales; family UBA8438; genus WTFV01. Next base: position 2,083,174 of record OZ219745.1, read on the forward strand.
CGGCTTCCGCCAGGCGGACGCGATCTTGGCCAGGAACTTGTTGGGGGCAACGCCGGCCGAGGCGGACAGCCCGGTCTCTTCCCGGATGCGCGACTTGATGCGCCTGGCGACGGTCGTCGCCAGCGGCTCTCCCCAGGCGTTCTCGGTGACGTCGAGGTACGCCTCGTCGAGCGACAGCGGCTCGACGGCCGGGGTGACCGCGCGGAAGAGCTCGAACACCTGACTCGACACCTCCCGGTACTTGCGGAAGTCGGGCGGCACGATGACCAGGTCCGGGCAGAGCCGGACCGCCCTGGCCATCGACAGCGCTGACCGCACGCCGAACTTGCGCGCCTCGTAGCTCGCCGCCGCAACCACGCCGCGCCGCTCGGGCCGCCCGCCGACCGCCACCGGCCGCCCGCGCAGCTCGGGCCGGTCGCGCTGCTCCACCGACGCGTAGAACGCGTCCATGTCGACGTGGATGATCCGGCGCGCGGGCCCGGCCACGGCGGAAGTCTACTACCATGAAAGGCTATGGCGACCGGCAGGGACACAACTGGGAAGCGGGCGGCCGAAACGGACAGGGGGGAACCGGCCGGCGCGCCGGACAGCAAGCGCAGGCTGACGCCCGGCGCCTGGGAAGAGGCACGCGCCTTGGTGCGGCGCTACCGGTCCCGGCTCGTGCTCGGACTGGTGCTGATCCTGGTGAGCCGCCTGACGGGCCTCGTCGTGCCGGCGATGACCGGCTACGTCATCGACGAGGTGGTGCCCGCGGGCCGCGCCGGGGAGCTGCTCCTGCTGGCCGGCGTCGGCTTCCTGTCCGCCGTGGTCGCTTCGGCGACCGGGTTCGCCCTCTCGCAGGTGCTGGGCGTGGCGGCGCAGCGTGCAATCACGGAGATGCGCAAGCGGGTGATGGCCCACGTCTCGCGGCTGCCGATTCGGTACTACGACTCGACGCAGACCGGCGTGCTGATATCGCGCATCATGACCGACGCCGAGGGCATCCGGAACCTGGTGGGCACCGGCCTGGCGCAACTGGCCGGCGGGCTCCTCACCGCGTCGATCGCGCTCGCGGTGCTGTTCTACCTGAACTGGCGGCTCACCAGCGTGACCCTGTTCATCCTCGTTCTGTTCGGCGTCACGATGGCCGTCAGCTTTTCCAGGTTGCGTCCCGTCTTCCGGGAGCGGGGGAAGATCAACGCGGAGGTGACCGGGCGGCTTACCGAGACCCTCGGCGGCATCCGCATCGTGAAGGCGTACGGCGTCGAGAAGCGGGAACAGCTCGTCTTCGCGCGCGGGGCGCATCGCCTGTTCCGCAACGTCGCCAAGGCCGTAACCGGCGTGTCGGCGGTCACCGCCGTGTCGACGCTGGTCATGGGAATCATCAGCGCGCTGATGATCGTGCTGGGCGGCCGCGATCTGATGAACGGCGCGTGGACCGTCGGCGAACTGCTGCAGTACATCGTCTTCACCGGTTTCGTCATCGCCCCGGTCATCCAGATCTCGTCCATCGGTACGCAGATCACCGAGGCGTTCGCCGGCCTCGACCGGATCCGCGAGATCATGCAGATGGCGACCGAGGACCAGGAGGACGAGGCGCGCGATTCGCTCGGCCCGCTGGATGGGGAGGTGCGGCTCGACGGAGTCTGGTTCGAGTACGAGCCGGACGTGCCGGTGCTGAAGGGCGTGTCGCTGACCGCCCCGCCGGGCACGACGACGGCGCTGGTCGGCTCGAGCGGCTCGGGCAAGAGCACGCTCATCAGCCTCGTCATGGCGTTCAACCGGCCGACGGCCGGGCGCGTGCTGATCGATGGCCGCGATCTGGAGTCCATCAGCCTCAGGGACTACCGGGCGCGTCTCGGCGTCGTGCTGCAGGAGAACTTTCTCTTCGACGGCAGCATCCGCGCGAACCTGAGCTTCGCCAACCCGCATGCGACGTTCGAGCGGATCCGGGAGGTCAGCCGCATCGCGCACTGCGACGAGTTCATCGACGGCTTCCCCGACGGCTACGACACCATCGTCGGCGAGCGGGGCGTCAAGCTGTCCGGCGGTCAGCGGCAGCGCGTCGCCATCGCCCGCGCCATCCTCGCCGACCCGCGCCTGCTGATTCTCGACGAGGCGACCTCGAGCCTCGACAGCGAGAGCGAGGCGATGATCCAGGACGGGCTGCGAGCACTACGCCGCGGCCGGACCACCTTCGTCATCGCCCACCGCCTGTCGACCATCCAGAGCGCCGACCAGATCCTGGTGCTCGAAGCCGGCGAGATCGTCGAGCGCGGGACCCATGCAGAGCTGATGGCCCTCGAAGGCCGCTACAAGCAGCTCTACGACAAGCAGTACGGCCTCGAGCGGAACCGCTTCATCAACCCCGGCGAGGACTTCACGCCGGAGCCCGGCGGTGTCGAGGTGGCGGTGGCGCCCGGCCGGGGCGGGCTGTAGGCGCCGCACGCTGCCGGTCAGCCTCCTCCCCAAGCTGTGCTTCCAAGCGTTCGAGCTCGTGCTCGATCTCGGCGGCGAGGCGGCGCGCGAAGGCTCGTTCGGGTGTCACAGGTCGACGCCCTCGTCGTCGACGGCCCGTCGCACGTAGTCGGCCGCCGCCTCCTTGGGGAAGCGCAATGGGAGCTGTCGTGGCATCGCCACTGGCGACGGTCTCGCCGGCGGTACGTGTAGGATTGAATGTTCGGTTCCAAAGCGGATCGTGAGGCAGCAGATGGTTAGCCGCAGTCGAGGAAGCAGTAGTCTGACGTCAGGTAGCGGTGCCGCCGGTCTCGTCGCGCTGGTCGCGGTCGCGCTTGTTGCGACGCCCGGGTCGCCGGCCGCGGGAGCCGGTAAAGGGCAGGGCGCCGGTTCCATCACCGGACGTGTGACGGTGACGGATCCGCCGGAACCGCGCATGGTGGCGGTGACCACCGATCAAGCGGTCTGCGGCACCGAGGTTGAGGACCAGGCGGTGGTCGTCGATGGATCGGGCGGTCTCGCGAACGCCGTGGTCCTCGTCGCCGGCGTGCCCTGGAGCGAGCGGCCCGCGGACGCGTCCATCAACAACGCCGGCTGTTACTTCCTTCCGCGCGTGCAGGTGCTGCCGACCCGAACGGTGGTCACGATCAAGAGCGAGGACGATACGCTCCACTCGACGCACGCCTACGACGACCGGCAGCGCACCCTGTTCAACATCGCCATCCCGTTCCCCGGCCTGGAGGTCCAGCGGCCGTTCCGGAGGCCCGGGCCCGTGCGCATCGAGTGCGACTCTCATGGCTGGATGCGGGGCTGGGTGTACGTATCCGACGACCTCGGAACGGTGACCGGCTCCGACGGGACATTCGAACTGACCGGCATTCCGCCCGGCACCTACCAGCTCACCGTCTGGCACGAGCGCTACGAGGGCGCCGTCCGGCAGGTCACGGTGACGGCCGGCGGAACCGCCGAGGCGGACTTCACGCTCGAGTAGATCGCTGCGGTCAGTGGCGTCACCGCTATCAAGCTCGAATCGGTCGCGACGACGCTCGAACCGGTCGCGACATCCAGTGGCGCGAATGTTCGCGCGCCGGAGCGGCCGCTCGTGACTCCCGCCAACGTCCCGCTCCGCCACGCCAGCCCCTTCGTCGCCTGGGCCGACCGTGCGGTGGCTGCCCCCTGGTTCCGACACGGCGTCACCACCGTCATCGCGATCAACGCGGTCGTCATCGGTCTCGATACGTCCGCGGCGTTGTCAGCCGCCTTCGGCGCCCTGTTCGAGAGCGCCAGCCAGACCTTCCTGGCCATCTTCGTGATCGAGGCGCTGATCAAGATGGCGGCCAGATGGCCGCGCGTGGAGAACTACTTCAAGGACGGCTGGAACGTCTTCGACTTCTCCGTCATCGTCGTCAGCCTGCTGCCGAACACCGGCGAGCTGGCCACGCTCGCCCGCCTCGCCCGCCTGTTCCGGGTGCTGCGCCTGGTGTCGGCGCTGCCCGGGCTGCGGTTGATCGTCGCCACCCTGATCCGCTCCGTGCCGGGCATGTTCAACGTGCTGGCGCTGATGTCGATCATCTTCTACGTCTACGGCGTCGCCGGTTACCATCTGTTTCACGAGGTCGATCCGACGCACTGGCGCACGCTCGGCATCTCGCTCCTGTCCCTCTTCCGCATCGTCACCCTGGAGGACTGGACCGACATCATGTACGCGGCCCTCGAGCACCACTGGTGGGCCTGGGCCTACTTCGTCAGCTTCGTCGTCGTGGGGACCTTCGTCGTCATCAACCTGTTCATCGCCGTAGTGATCAACAGCCTGGACGAGGCGAAGCAGGAGCGGCTGCACGATCTGCAGGCCCCGCCGACGCGCGACGAGCTGCTGGCGGAGCTGACGCGGACGCAGAACGCGCTCGCGCGGCTCCAGGAGCGCTTGGAGCGCGACGGGCGTTGACGGAACGCCCCTGGGCCCTTGCAGGCGGGGCCGCGACTCTTGCCGGACACTCACGACGCGCTGGACTACGGAAGCGGCGGCGCGCGGCTATATCCCCGCTATCGGCGTGCGGCTACTCCCGCGGCCCGTAGGTCCTGCTGAACCCGTTTCGGCTGTTCGTCACCGTGAATGAGCCGTCGCGGCGGGCCGAGACGTGGATCCAGTGCGACGTCCCCATGTGCAACCTGCGGCCGTCGGCCAGCTCGGTGTCTTCCTCCAGATTCGCGATGAACTGCTCCGGCCGGTTGTGGGCCTCGCCGCCGGGGATGGAGTAGTGGTTCTGCCAGAGGTCCGGCGGCCCCTCGGCGGCTGCCAGGATCTCGAACGTCTGCACCGCCCCACCCTTGCGGGGGCCATTGTTCATGATGGCCGCCCGCGGCGCGATGGCGTGGACCAGCGCCTCGGACCCGGAGGTCTCCGAGCCGTGATGCGAGACCAGGTAGAGATCTATCGGGCCGATCTGGTCGTCCGGGCACATCAGCGGGTGTTCCTTGTTCCAGTTCAGGTCGCCCATGATGACGCTGCGGAAGGCGCCGAAGCCGACGAAGGTGCTGATGGACTGATCGTCCTCGGCGTTGCCGTAGCGGCTGGTGATGTCCTCGCCGTGGAACGCGAAGCCCTCGCAGTGGGGGTTGGGGCCTCCGGCGCCGTCGAGCGGGGTGTCGAGCACTGCGCCGCCGGAGGCGATGATGACGACGTCGAGGTCGCCGACCGGCAGGCGGTCGCCGGGGGCAACCACGCGATGCGCGCCGCCGCTGCGCAGGTCCGTGTAGAGCCGGAAGGCGGCCAGGCGGTTCTCGCCCTCGTCGACGGTGGTGCCGTGGTCGATGAAGTTGCGGATCGGCAGCCGGTCGGCGAGCTGCAGCGCGCCGCCCATGTGGTCGCCGTGGAAGTGGGTCACGATCAGGTAGTCGATCTGCGTCACCCCGGCATCTGCCGCCGCCGCCGCGATGCGGTCGGCGTCGCGCCCCTCGAAGCCGGGCCAGCCGGTGTCGACGAGTATCGATTCCCCGGAGGGCGCCACGAAGAGCGTGGCCTCGCCTCCCTCGACGTCGACCATGTAAATCTCGAGCGTGTCGTCCGATCCGCCCTGGGCGGCGGGCCACGCCGCGGCGAGCGCGAGGCAGAGCAGCAGGGATGCGATACGGCGCATGGGACACCTCCTGCGCGCCATTGTCGGACGCCGCGCACCGCGTTGGCAATGGCGGCGGACTGCTAGGATCAAACCATGCCGCCACAGTTCGTCTACACGATGAAGGGGCTCGGCAAGCGGTATCCCCCGGACCGCACCGTGCTGAAGGACATCTGGCTGTCGTTCCTGCCCGGCGCGAAGATCGGCGTGCTCGGCGCCAACGGCGCGGGCAAGAGCACCCTGTTGCGGATCATGGCGGGGGAGATCACCGAGTTCGACGGCGAGGCGTTCCCCGCCCAGGGGCTCTCGGTCGGCTACCTGCCGCAGGAGCCGAGGCTCGACCCGACGAAGACCGTCTCGGGCAACGTCAACGAGGGCGTGGCGGACATGCGGTCGCTGCTGCGGCGCTACGACCAGATCGCCAGCGACCTCGCCTCGAGCGGCCCGGGGTCGCTCGAGATGGAGGAGGCGCTCGAGGAGCAGGGCGAGCTGCAGACGAAGATCGAGGCCATCGGAGCCTGGGATCTCGACTCCCGCGTCCAGATGGCGATGGACGCCCTGCGGCTGCCGCCCGGCTCGGCTGACGTCACGACGCTGTCGGGCGGCGAGCGCCGGCGAGTCGCGCTCTGCCGCCTGCTGCTGCAGTCGCCGGACCTGCTGCTGCTCGACGAGCCGACGAACCACCTCGACGCGGAATCGGTCGCCTGGCTGGAACGCTTCCTGGCCGACTACCCCGGGACCGTGGTGGCCGTCACCCACGACCGCTACTTTCTGGACAACGTCGCCGGCTGGATTCTGGAGCTCGACCGCGGGGCCGGCATTCCCTGGGAGGGGAACTACTCGTCGTGGCTGGCGCAGAAGCAGCAGCGGCTCGATGTCGAGGCGAAGCACGAGGCGAAGCGGCGGCGCACGCTGCAGCGCGAGCTGGAGTGGATCGCGATGTCGCCACGCGCCCGGCAGGCGAAGGGGAAGGCGCGGTTGAACGCCTACGAGCGCCTGTTGGCCGAGGACACTGGACAGAAGATCGACTCGGTCGAGATCTACGTGCCGCCCGGCCCGCGCCTCGGCGACGTGGTGGTCGAGGCGACCGACCTCATCAAGGGCTACGGCGACCGCGCCCTCATCGGCGGCCTGTCGTTCACGCTGCCGCCGGCCGGCATCGTCGGGGTGGTGGGCCCGAACGGGGCCGGGAAGACCACGTTGTTACGGCTCATTACCGGCGAGGAGGAGCCCGACGCGGGGGAGATCCGCCTCGGCGAGACGGTGCAGCTCCGCTACGTCGACCAGGGCCGCGAGCTCGACCCGGCGCAGACCGTCTGGGAGGCGATCTCGGACGGTCAGGACGAGATCACCCTGGCGAAGCGCACCGTGGCCTCGCGCGCCTACGTCTCGTGGTTCAACTTCCGGGGGAGCGACCAGCAGCGCAAGGTGGGCACGCTGTCCGGCGGTGAGCGCAACCGCGTGCACCTGGCGAAGCTGCTGCGGGGCGGCGCCAACCTGCTTCTGCTCGACGAGCCGACCAACGACCTCGACGTCGACACGTTGCGGGCCCTGGAGGACGCGCTCGTCGAGTTCGCCGGCTGCCTCGTCGTGGTCAGCCACGACCGCTGGTTCCTCGATCGCATCGCCACGCACATCATCGCGTTCGAGGGGGACAGCGAGGTGGTCTGGTTCGCCGGCAACCACGCCGATTACGAGGCGGACAGGCGCCGCCGGCTCGGACGCGCCGCCGATCAGCCGCACCGCATCCGGTTCCGGAGGCTGACGCGCGTCTGACTGCGCCGTACCGGCGCTCAACTGTGCCAGTCGACGACCTCGAGACCGTCGACGCGGTCTCCGAACGGGTCGCGAGACTCGGTGACGTCTACAGCGGCCAGTCCCTCAGAATCCGCTCCGTCTCTTCCAAGTGGCTGCTCTCGTCGCGAATGAAGTCCTCGAGCTGCACCGCAAGCCCCTTGTCGCCGTAGGCTTCGGCCTCCTGCGCCCGCGTGGTATAGCCCCGCATCGCGTGCGTCTCGGCCTCCACCACGGCTTCCAGCATGGCGCGGTTGCCCTCGGGCAGCGCGACCTCGCGGGCCACGGTGGTCGGCTTGCCGCCGAGCGAGACGATCTTGTTGGCGAGGAACTGCGCGTGCAACTGCTCGTCGGCGACCTCGGTCAGGAAGAACTGGGAGAGCTGGGGCCGGTAGGGACCCGTGGCGCGGGCGGCGTAGACGATGTACTGGATGATGGCGCCGAGCTCGTCGGCGAGGTCTCCGTTGAGCTTCGCGATCAGCTCGTCCTTGGTCAACGTTGCTCCTTCGCTTTGGGTGCTTCGGCCCGGCCGTCGGCGACCGCCCCGATTGGCGTCGTCGAGGTCACCGGTGACCTGACCGTCCTTGCATTGAGGACCGGCCGAGACACTTGCTCATCGTGAAGGGGTCGAGGCGGCCGAGCCCGCCGGCCGCCCCGACCTCCGATCTCGAAACGGCTCAGTCGACGATCGCCTGGTAGATCAGCGATCGCACCTTCTGCTGATCGTCCAGGTTGATGGCCGGGATGATCTGCGTCAGGTAGACCACCACCATCTCCTCCTTGGGATCGGCCCAATACACGGAGTGATAGGCGCCGGCCCAGGCGAACTCGCCGACCGAGCCGGGCAGGCCGCTGGCCGCCGGGTCGTGCGTAATCGAGAAGCCGAGGCCGAAGCCCTGGCCGGAGCGGAACGGGATGTCGCCCATGTGGTCGCTGATCATCGATTCGACCGTCTTGCGCGACAGGATGCGCGTGCCGTTGAGCTCGCCGCCGTTCAGCATCATCTGCAGGAACGTGGCGTAGTCGGTGGCGGTCGACAGGACGCCGGCCCCCGCGGAGAACGCCTTGCGCGGGCCGTTCACGTAGTGTCCCTGGCCGACCATGTGGCCCGGATCCGGCGCCCGCTCGAAGCTGCTCCCGTCGCCGATGGACGAGTAGACCGTGGCCAGCCGGCCCAGCTTGCCCTCGGGCAGGAAGAAGTGCGTGTCGGTCATGCCGAGCGGGTCGAACAGCCTCTCCTTCAGGAACGCCCCGAGCGTCTGGCCGCTGATCTCTTCGATCATCGCGCCCAGAATGTCCGTGTTGTAGCCGTAGATCCAGCGCTCGCCGGGATGTGCGTCCATAGGCAGCTTCGCAAGCCGGGCCATCGTGTCGCCTACGGTCTCGTCGCGGTCGGCGAAGTACCAGCCGGTGATTCCCGCGTCCGCCCACGCGTCGGCGGCCGGCCCACGGTTGGCCAGCAGGCCCATGCCGTAGCTGATGCCGGCGGTGTGCGTCAGGAGGTCGCGGATGGTGATGGGCCGCCGCGCCGGCACTACGTCGTAGCCGCCCTCGTCGTTCCGCTCGGCGACGGTCGTCTCGGCGAACGCCGGGAGGTACTTGCCGACCGGATCGGTGATCAGCAGCTTGCCCTCCTCCTGCAGCAGCATGACGCCGACGCTGGCGAGCGCCTTCGTCTGCGACGCGATCCGGAAGATCCCGTCGGACGGCATGGGCGCCTGGGCCTCCACGTCGCGGTAGCCGATCCCCTCGCGGTAGGCGATCTTGCCCTTGCGGACCACGATGGTCACCGCCCCGGCCAGGCGACCCTCGTCGACGTAGCTCTCGAGCGCCAGGCTCAGGCGGTCGAGCCGCTCGGCGGACATGCCCACCTCTTCCGGCGTGACGCGGACGAGTCCCTGGGCGAGCAGGGTTTGTGGAACGAGCAGCAGTGCGAACACGACGGCGAGCGCCGTCAGGCGAATGCGTGATCTCATGGCGTTACCTCGACCTTGTTATCTGCGGGTTCGAACCAGATGGAGCGCGATGGCCGCGCCGAACAGCATCAATCCCATGATATCCGTGACGGTCGTCGCGTAGAAGAGGAGCAGGCCCCCAACCACGGCGGCGACCCGTTCGACCGGGTTGGCGGCCTGCCGGAGCCAGCCGCCGAGCCCCATCGCCAGGGCGCTGACGCCGACCGCGGCGGTCCCCACGGTCCGGACGATGTCGCCGAGCGGCGCCTGCAGCAGCACGCCGGCCCCCTCCGGGCTGACCGTGAACGCGAACGGCACCAGGAAGGCCGGCAGCGTGTACTTCCAGGTCAGCATCATCGTCTGGAACGGGTTGCCGCCGGTGATGGCCGCCGCCGCGAACGGCGAGAGCGCCGTCGGCGGGCTGACCTCGGAGAGCACCGCGTAGTAGAAGATGAACATGTGCGCGGCGAAGTCGGGTACGCCGACCAGCGTCAGCGCCGGGGCGATCATGACCGCCGCGATGATGTAGGAGGCGGTTACCGGGACGGCCAGGCCGAGCATCCAGACCGCAACCGCCGCGTAGACGACGGTGAGAAAGATGTTGCCGCCCGCGAGATCGACGATAATGCCGGACAGCTTGAGTCCGAGTCCCGTCAGCGTCACCACGCCGACGATGATCCCGGCCGTCGCCGTCGTCGCCGCGACCGACAGCACGCTGCGCCCGCCCGCCTCGAGCGCCTCCACCAGCCGGCGCGGCCAGAGCGCGTTCTCCCGATCGAGGAAGCTGAGCCCGACGGCCAGCAGCGTCGACAGGAAGACGGCCCGGAACGCCGTCATGCCGGTCACCAGCAGCACGACGATAGCGATGAGCGGCAGAAACTGGTAGCCGTGGCGGCGCGTCAGCTCGCCAACAGATGGAAGGTCGACAGTGACCGCTTTCGTCCCCAGCCGGCGGGCGTCCGCCTCGATCATCAGCACAATGGAGAAGTAGTAGAGGATGGCGGGCACGATCGCCATGACGATTACCTGCAGATACGTGATCTGCAGGAACTCGGCGATGAGGAACGCGGCGGCCCCCATCATCGGCGGCGCCATGATCGCCCCGATGCCGCTGGCGGACAGGATGCCGCCCCCGATCTCGGCCGAGAAACCGGCGCGCCGGAGCAGCGGCCAGACCACCGCACCCAGTGTGACGGTCGTCGCGACGCCGCTTCCCGACACGGTGCCGAGCAGGAAACCCGAAAGCGTCACCGTCCGGCCCGGCCCCGCCCCGCTCTCGGAGCGTCCGAACGCGGCCATCGTCCAGTTGATGAAGAACGGTCCGGCTCCCGACTTGGCCAGGATCGCGCCGAAGATCGTGAACAGGATGATGAAGGTGGCGCACACGTTCAGCGGCACGCCGAAGATGCCTTCGAGCGTCATGTACAGCGTGCCGAGCAGGCGCGCGGCGTCGTAGCCGCGGTGCGCGAACAGTTCGAGCCCGATTCGCTCCAGGTACGGCCCGTAGTAGCCGTAGAGGAGGAACGCTACCGCCGTCACCGGCAGGATCGGCCCGACCGTCCGGCGCGTGGCCTCCAGGACCAGCACGGTCGTGACCGCCCCGAGCACGAGGTCGACCGTCAGCGGCGTGGCGGCGCGGTAGACGAACTGATCGAAGTCGATGACCGGCCACGCCAGCGCCGCCACCGCGGCGGCGCCCAGCGTCCAGTCGAGCCACATCGGCCGCGCGCGCCAGCGCGGATGCGCCGGAAAGACGAGGAATGTCAGGACGAGAGCGATGAGAAGGAAGCTGACCCGGTAGATCTGCGGCTGGACGATTCCGACTACCCAGTACAGGGCGTACAGCGAAAGACCCGCGGACAGGACGGTGACCAGCGCCGCTGTCCACCCCTCCAGCTTGCGGGTCGGGACATCCGCTTCCGGATCGTCGTAAACCGCAGTCGGCGAGTCAGGTGTCGTCAGCGCCGGCCCCCGTTCTCACTCGGACCAGGCGCCCTGTTCCTGGTAGTAGCGGACGGCCCCGTCGTGGAACGGAATGGGCGAGCCGGCGGTGGCGCTGTCGAGCGTCAGCACGGCGGCCATCGGGTGCACCGCGGCGAGCTCCTCGTGGTGGTCGAACAGGACGCGCGTCAGGCTGTAGGCCAGCTCTTCGTCCATGTCCGCGTGGACGACGAGCACGTTCGATACGGCCACGACGGTCACCGTGTCGTCCATTCCCGGGTAGACCGACGGCGCAATCGGGGAGTTGTGGTACACGAGCGAGCCGTACTGTTCCTGCAGCGTCGGCAGCGTCTCGCCGTTCGGCACCACCTTGATCGTGCGGCCCGGCGTGGACGCCAGGTCGAGGATGGCGCCGGTCGGCAGGCCGCCGCTGAAGAAGAACGCGTCGATCTTGTCGTCCTTGATGGCGTCCACCGACTGCGCCGCGCCGAGGCTCTGCCGGGTGATGTCGCCCTCGGGATTCACGCCCGCCGCCTCCAGGATGCGAAAGGCGCTCACTTCCGTGCCGCTGCCCGGCGCGCCGGTGGAGACGACCCGGTCCTTCAGGTCGGCGACGGTCTCGATGCCGGTCGCGGTGACCGAGACCAGGTGGTTGTAGTTGTCGTACAGGACGGCGAGACCGCGCAGCGGTACCTCGCCGAAGTCGGCGAACACGCCGCGCTGGTTCGCCGCGTCGTCGATGGAGTCGGCCAGGCCGAACGCCAGGTCGGCCGAGCGGTTCGCGATGAACTTCAGGTTGTCGACGGTGCCGGCGGTCACCTCGGCCGTTGCCTCGACCCCGTCGACGTTGTCGCTGATCACTTTCGCGATGCCGCCGCCGTACGGGTAGTAGACGCCGCCGGTGCCGCCGGTCGCGATAGACAGGCGCACGGTCAGTCCGCCGCCGCTGTCCGGCCCGCCGCACGCCAGCGTGCCTGCGGCGATCGCGGCGACTGCCGCCAGCACGAACCAACGCGTGCCGTGTCCTCTCCGACCCGCGTGATCGAGGTGTCGTGTCGTCATCTGCCGTCTCCTGTTTCAACGGCCTCGCCGGCCGCTCAGCGTGCAGGCATTCTATCCTGACGTACCGGCAAGTCGGCTCCGTTACTGCACATTTCTCCTGGTTCGCCCGGGAGTCCGTAGCGAAACCCGCGTGGTAACCGAGAGCGGTGAGGCGTCCGCGCGGCAAGGTGCGGCGAGGGAGCGTACTTGCGCATGTTCGACCCGCGGGCAAGGCCGTGCACGCGGGATGCATCGTCGCTCGAATGCAGCGGGGATTCTCGCTACGGGCTGCTATCCTCCCCGCATGCAGTGGATTCGAACCCGTGCAATACCGGTCGTAGTCACCCTTGCCCTGCTCGTCGCCCCGGTCGGCGGAAGCTCCGAGCCGACCCGCGCGACCCGGGGAATGGTGGTCGCCTCGGACAGCCTGGCGGCGGAGGTGGGGCGCGACGTGTTGCGCGACGGCGGATCCGCCGTGGACGCGGCGGTCGCCACCGCCTTCGCTCTCGCGGTGACCTTGCCGGCCGCCGGTAACATCGGCGGGGGAGGCTTTCTGGTTCACCGCGCGGCGGACGGTGCGGCGGCCGCGTACGACTTCCGCGAGACCGCACCGGCCGCGGCCTCGCCGGAGATGTTCCTGTCCGGCGGCGTCTACGATGCGGTGCGGCACCACGACAGCCACGTGGCGGTTGGCGTGCCGGGAAGCGTCGCGGGGCTTTATCGCGCCTGGAGCGACCACGGCCGGTTGCCGTGGCGGCGCCTGGTGGAGCCCGCGGTCTCCCTGGCGCGCGACGGCTTCGTCCTCACCCACGCGCGCGCCGCGTCGCTGGCCGGCGTCCTGCCGCGCATGTCCCGGTATCCCGCCTCGGTCGCAGCCTTTTCCAACGGCGGCGCGCCGTACGCGGCGGGCGAGAGCTTCCGCCAGCCGGACCTCGCGGGCACGCTGGAACGGATCGCGGCCGACGGGCCCGACGGCTTCTACCGCGGCCGGACGGCGTCACTGTTCGCCGGCGAGATGGTAGAGCACGGCGGGCTGATCACGGAGGCCGATCTCGCCGCCTACGAGACCAGGGTCCGCGAGCCCATCCGGGGCCATTACCGCGGTTACGAGATCTTGTCCATGCCGCCCCCCAGTTCCGGGGGAATCACCCTGGTTCAGATGCTGAACGTCCTGGAGGGCTACGATCTGCGCGCCGCCGGCTACGGTTCCGCCCGCAATGTCCACCGCATAGCCGAGGCGATGCGGCGCGGCTTCGCCGACCGGGCCCGGCACCTCGGAGATCCCGACTTCAACCCCGCCATGCCGGTGCTGCGGCTGACGTCGAAGGAGTACGCGGCGGGGCTGCGGGCCACCATAGACGCGGAGCGCGCATCCCCGTCCGGTCCCGATACGTTCGAGTGGCCCGCGACGGGCAACGAGACGACGCACCTGTCGGTGGTCGATGCCGACCGGAACGCGGTCGCGCTGACCACGACGCTCGAGCAGTCCTACGGATCGAAGATCGTGGTGCCGGGGGCCGGCTTCCTGCTCAACAACGAGATGGGGGATTTCAATGCCGCGCCCGGCCTGACCACCGCCACCGGCCTGATCGGCACCGAGCCCAACCTGGCGGAGCCGGGCAAGCGCATGCTGTCCAGCATGACGCCGACCATCGTCGCCCGGGACGGCCGTCTGTTCATGGTGACCGGGAGTCCGGGCGGGCGAACCATCATCAACACGGTGCTGCACACCGTCCTGAACGTCGTCGACTTCGGCATGAATGTCCAGGAGGCGGTCGACGCGCCCCGCTTCCACCACCAGTGGCTGCCCGACGAGCTCCGTTACGAACGGCGCGGCCTGTCGCCGGACACCGTGGCATTGCTGGAGGCACGCGGTCACACCCTCGCCACGCGTACCAGCCAGGGCGCGGCGCACGCCATCGTCTTCGACGCCGCAGCCGACGTGTTGGAGGGAGCGGCCGACCCGCGCCGCGCCGATGCCGCGGCCGCCGGATACTGATCCGCGGTCGGCCGGCTAGGAGCTTGCGCCGTAGAAGGCAACGCAGTGCGTTCCGAGGCGCAGGGGTCCTCGGGCGGTGGGGGATGGGGTAGAACACGGAGCCTTTGCGACGGGTTTGGCGGCGCTATCGGCCGCCGTAGATCCGCTCGTAGGTGGCGTAGTTGGCGATCACCTCCCGCGCGAAGTTGCGCGTCTCGGTGTAGGGGATGCTGTCGACGAAGAAGTCCTCTCGCAAGCCGCGCGCCGCCGCCCACCAGTCGCCGGCGCGATCCTCGCCCGCGTTGTAGGAGGCAATCACCGGCAGGCGCGCGCCGTCGAACATCCGCAGCAGGTCCGCGTTGAGGCGCGCCGCGATGGCGATGTTGACGCGGGGCTCGGCCAGCTCGGCGTCGTCGACGCCGCCGGCCAGAATGTCGGCGACCCCGGCGCGCTCGGCGAGCGCCTCGGCCGTGTAGGGCATGATCTGGAGGAGGCCGACGGCTCCGACGGGAGATCGGGCGGCCGGCTCGAAGCGCGACTCCCGCCGCATCAACGACACGAGCAGCACCGGATCCGCGCCGTGTGCGCGAGCCGATTCGACGACCGTGTCCCAGAACGGCCGCGGGTAGGCCAGCGACAGGAAGTCGTCCGGCAGTCCCCGTGCCGGACGGTTGAAGTAGTCCGGAAAGTGGCGGAAGAGAATCCGGGCGGCGCTTGCGTGATCGTTCGCTACCGACGAGGCCCGCGCGGCAAGCAGCGCCAGCGCATTGTCACCGCGGCTCCGATCCAGCAGGCGGCGCAGGTACCAGGCCGCGTCGTCGATCAGGCCGGCGCGCGCCAGCGCCATGGCGGCGCGAAACTCCGCCCGCTGGTGTGACGCCGGGCGGAGCGCAAGGGCGGGGAAGTCGAGCACGGTGGGGGAGGGGATGCCGCCGTCCGGAGCCCCTCGGATCTCGATCAGCCGGCGTTGCGCGGCAAGCCCGTAGTAGTGGTAGGGGTAGCGCATCGCGAGCGGCTCGAAGGTGCGTGCCGCGGTCGCGAGATCGCCGCGCTGCTCGAGGGCGACGCCCAGCCAGTATTGTGCCGCCAGGGCAAGGTTCCCGCCCGGTCCCCGTTCGATGAGGCCGCGCAGGTTCGTCAGGGCGCGCTCGTATTGGCCGGTGCGCACCGCTGCCACCCCGGCCCGCCACAGGATCGCGCGCTGGTCGTCGGGGGTCGGCGCGGTCCGGAACAGCCCGGGAAAGATGGCCAGGCCTCCCTCGACGTCCCCGGTCGCCACCAGGACGGCGGCCAGCAGCACGCCGGCGTCGCGCCGCTGCTCGGACGTGGCGCCCCGGACGCGACCCTCCCAGAGGGCGAGGCCGAGCCGGCGCGCGCGCGCCATGTCGCCCATGCGCACTGCCAGGCGAAAGTCGGTCAGGCGGATGGCGGACGCCAGGGAACTGGAAGGGAAGCGATTGTAGAAGGCCGCACAGGCGGCGACCGCGGCGTCGTTGTCACGCTGCGCGTAGAGCGTCTCGACCCGTTCGGCGGCAATGCGCTCCTGCGATGCGGGGCCGGTGAAGGCCGCCGCCCATTCGTCGAGCAGCTCCAGGGCGGGTTCGAAGCGGGATGCGTTGCGAAGCCGGCGCACCATCCCCCGGTACTCGGTTTCGGTGAACGGCGCCGGCCTCTCGCCCCGGGCGCGCGCCAGCCGTCCGGATTCGCGCCGCGCCGTCACGAAGGTGTCGGCCGTTCGGTGGCGCAACTGGGCCGTCCGCAGCGTGGCCAGGGCTCCGGCGCCGTCGCCGGCGGCTTCGAGTGCCGCCGCGAGACCCACGCGGGCGGCGTCGGCCGCTGCGCCGGCCGTCGTGGCGCCGAGTACCCGCCGGTAGTGTGTCGCTGCCCTGTTCGGCGAGCCGGCGTCGAGGTACGCCTGCGCCACGCGCAGGACCAGGTCACGATGGCGCGCCGGATCGCTCCGGGTCAGCTCGGCCAGATGGACCTCGGCGTCCGCCGGCGCGCCCCGCTCGGCGGCGCTCTCGACGATGGCGCGCCGGGCGAAGGTGCGCATGAACACCGCCCGCGCGGTTACCTCCTGCCATGCGGATTCCGCGGCAACCGGTTGTCCGGCTTCCGCGAGCAGTGCGGCGCGCAGGATGCCGTATTCCAGGGGCGGCGCGGCGCCGTCAGCCACAGGAACTTCGCGCTCCAGCAACTCCAGCGCCGCGTCGGCCCGGCCGGCGCGCAGGTGCGCGACGGCGCCGGAATAGGTAGGGGGCGGTGGCCGGAGGCCGCCGGACGCGCCGGGTTCCTGCGCGACGGCGACGCTCGCCGAGAGGAACCAGGCGAGCCCGGCCAGACCGCATCGAATCAAGCTGTTCATTGTTGAATCCACGGCGCCAAGTCCCCCGGACCGATGCAGGAACGTTATGAGTTTCCAGTATAATACCAGGCACTGTTTATGAGTGTTGCTAATACAGAAAGAGCAGCCGTCTGCCAGAGGGAGTAGTACCGACGTGAAGATCACACCTGGAAAGCTCGCCGGAATGAAGGCGGTGTCGACGGCTGCCGGTACCATCGCGGCCGCCGCGATGGACCAGCGCGGCTCGCTGAAGAAGGCCCTCGGCAAGGCCAGCGGCGGCGACGCCACCGACGCGATGCTCGAGGAGTTCAAGTCGATCGTGACCGCGGCGTTGACCCCGCACGCCTCCGCCATCCTGCTCGATCCGCAGTGGGGCCTCGAGGCATCGAAGCGGCGGAGCGCGAACGCCGGCCTCCTGCTCGCCTACGAGGAGAGCGGCTACGACAACACGCGTCCCGGCCGTCTGCCCGACCTGCTTCCCCACTGGTCCGTGCGCCGGCTCAAGGAATCGGGAGCCGACTGCGTCAAGGTACTCATCTACTACACGCCGTACGACGCAGCGGCGGTAAACGAGGAAAAGCACGCGTTCATCGAGCGCATCGGGGACGAATGCCGCACGAACGACATCCCGTTCTTCCTGGAGTTCGTCGGCTATGACCACGAGAGCGGCGACGAGAAGGGACCCGAGTTCGCCAAGCGCAAGCCGGACGTCGTGGCCGGCAGCATGGCCGAGTTCTCCAAGGATCGCTACGGCGTCGACGTGATGAAGGTGGAAATCCCGGTCAACATGAAGTTCGTGGAAGGCACGAGCAGCTTCCAGGGGACGAAGGTCTACTCGAAGGAAGAAGCGATTCACTCGTTCCGCCAGGCCGCTGCGGTGGCGCAGAAGCCCTTCATCTATCTGTCGGCCGGGGTCAGCAACGCGGAGTTCACCGAGTCGCTCGGGTTGGCGACCGAGTCGGGCGTCGAGTTCGCGGGCGTGCTGTGCGGGCGGGCGACGTGGAAGGAGGGCATTCCGGTGTACGCCACCCGAGGCGGCGACGCGTTCCGCGAGTGGCTCGCCACGGAGGGTGTGCGAAACATCGGCAACGTCAACGAGGCGCTGCGCGGCGCGACGTCGTGGTTCGGGACGTACGGCGCCGAACCGGCCCAGGCGCAGCCCGTCTAGGATCCCGCCGGGGGCGGCGTGGCCTTTTGCTATCGGCCGGAGGTCCTGAAGGCTCTGGAAGCGCACGGCGTCCGGCCGACGCCCGGCACGCGCCCGGAGTTGGTGCACGAGTTCGTGAGCGACCTGTACCGCTTCGAGTTGCGTCGGCTGCGTGCTCGCCAGGTCGGCGGCGAGATCCCCAGGCGCGACTATTCGCGCCACGTCGTGGCGTTGCGCAAGCGGTACCTGCTGGTATCCCTGCCGTTGCGGCATTGGACCCGGGACGCGTAGTCGACACGCGTGGGCTTCCCGCTTGGCCGGGTTCCCGTCAAGCCGTGCCGGTAAGATCCTCCCGTGCTCCTGACAGCCGCCGGCCTGCTTGCGGCCCTGCTCCTCGTGCTGCTGTTCGGCGTGGCGTGGCGGCTGCGGTCGGCGCGAGCGAGCGAGATCCGGACCCGTGCGCGACTGGCCGCCCTGCTGGAGAGCGACGAGGCGGGACTGGCGGTGTGGGATACGTCCGGACGGCTCGCCGCCTGCAACGGCCGCTTTCGGGAGTTCTATCCCGCGGTGACCCTGAAGCCCGGCCTCGAGTTCGAGGATCTCGTGCGCTACACCGCGACGCGTGCGGTGGTCGTCATTCCCGAGGCGGAGATCGACGCGTGGATCGAAGAGCGTCTCGTCCCGCGTACCGAGTCGGTGTCCGAGACGCGGCGCACTCCGGATGGTCGCTGGCTCGAGATCCGCACCCTGCCGACGGACCAGGGGGAGACGCTTCTCGTCTACGCCGATGTCACCGCGATGCGGACCGCGGCCACCGGCCATGCCGGTCCGGGAAGCGCCTCGAGCGGCCAGGCGACGGTTCGCCTGCTGCAGGACGCCATGGCGCTGGGGCGCGAAGCGGTGTCGTTCCACCAAGCGGTTCGCGACCTGGCGCGACTGCTGTCCGATTGGGGTGGATGGGATGCCGGTACCGCCTATCTGGCGCCCGCCGACGGCAGCGGGGCGCTGGTCTCGACCGGCGTGTGGCACGTCGGCGACGAACGCATCGCGCCGCTGGAGACCCGCGCCGCCCTCGATGCCTGCTGCGACGACGCGGATGACCACGTGCTGCGGCGCGCGATCTCGTCCGCCGAATCGACCTGGGTCGCGAACGTTGCGGTGGATCCGCGGCTGTCCGACGCGCGCCGCGCCGCGCTCGGGTCCATACGGTCGGTCCATGCGATCCCGGTGGCAAGCCGGGGGCGGGTCGTGGCCGTGATCGAGCTCTTCGCCGGCGCGCCCACTGCACCGGACCCGGCGCGCGAGCGGCTCGTCGCCGCCGCCGTCGGCGAGCTGGCGCACGTGGTCGAGCGCGAGCGGGCCGCCCTGGTGCCGGGGGAAGAGCACGGCGCGGGCGAGCAACCCGGCTAGGAGCCTTGCGCCGCAGAACGCACCGGAGCGAAGTGCTGCGGCGCAAGGTCATGGAGCGGGGGGATGGGCCGAAACGCCGAGCCAGCGAGGCGTTGCGGGGCGCCAGGTCAGGACTCCGGACGACCAGGTCGCGCCCGCACGTGCGCCAGCAGGGCAGTCAGGGATGCCTCGACCGGCGCGGCGCCGTCGAGGGTCACGCCAGCGAACTGTCCGGTCGGCTCGACGTAGCGGCAGTAACTCGGCCACACGGTGGTTTCCCATTGGTGGCGCACCGAGATCGGACTCCGGCCCCGGAGTTTCGTATCCCTGGCCATCCGCCGCGCCAGGGCCGTCGCTTCGTCGATTCGGATGAAGGCCGTCGTGTCGTACAGGGTGCGCAGGGCGGGCCAGTAGAGGGCCAGCAGACCCTCGACTATCAGGTGGCTGCCCGGCTCCATGGCGAGTGTCGAGTCGGTTCGCCGGTGCGTCCGGAAGTCGTAGGTCGGACGCTCTATCGAGCGGCCGGCGCGAAGCCGCAGCAGGTGCGTTTCGAGCAGGGCCGCGTCGATGGCCTCCGGTGCGTCGTAGTTGACGGTCTCCAGCTCCGCCGGGGTCGCGTCGGGCCGATCCCGGTAGTAGGCATCGAGCGGCAGCATGGCGGCGTCCGGCAGGGCGGCGGCGGCGCGTTCGGCGAGCGTCGTCTTGCCGGAACCGGAAGCGCCGGCGATCGCGATCAGGTGGGGACGCGCCATGCGTGCACGTTGAGCGGCACTCTCCCGCAGGCGAGACCGGCGCCGGTCCCGGCCCGGCAGACTCTCCGCTCGTGTCTTGCCGCGCGGGCTTCCCGCCGCTCGTCGCGCCCCGCGGTGCCTGGCCTCGGGCGGACGGTCATCAGTATAGAATCGCGCCGATGTCCGAGACGACGAAACCACAGGAACTGCCTGCCGCGGACGTCGCGCGGCCGGCCGGAGCCGGCCCGCCGCCGGGTGTCGCGGCCCGTGGCGGCCCCGCCGCCGACGGAGCCCCCGACCTGCTGGAGCATGGCGCGCCCGTGCGCGGCGTGCCGCAGACCTCGACCCGCCGGCTGTTCGTGCAGCTCCACGTGTTCACCGGGTGCCCGCCGCCGAACGGCATCGTCGCCGAGGTGCGGCGCAGCGGTCTCGACGCGGTCGTCTATGCGGACCTGAACGACCCGCGCGGCATCGGCGTGCTGCTGCTGAGCGAGGACCCGGCCCTGTTCGCCGCGGAAGGGCGCACGCTGCTCTCGAACATGCCGTTCAGCAGCCTGCAGCCCCGGCCGGAAATGACGATGATCGGCCGCACGTACTCGTCCGGACGGGAGGCCGACCTCGAGGATTTCCTGTTGCGCAAGGTGCCCCGCAACGTGCTCAGCCCCGACCACCCGTGGGCCGTCTGGTATCCGCTCCGGCGCATCGGGGCCTTCAACCAGCTTCCCCGTGCCGAACAGGGGAAGATCCTGATGGAGCACGGCATGTTGGGCCGGCGCTACGGCGAAGCGGGCCACGCGGCGGACGTGCGGCTCGAGTGTCATGGCCTCGATCGGGACGACAACGAGTTCGTGATCGGCCTCATCGGACCGGAGCTGTACCCCTTGTCCCGGCTGGTCAAGGACATGCGCGCCACCCGGCAGACGTCGGAGTTCATTCAGCAGATGGGACCGTTCTTCGTCGGCAAGGCGCTGTACCAGTCGCCGCTCCCCGGTTCGCCTTCCGCGTAAGGGGCCGGGAGGCTGCGCCGCGGAAACCGCGCCGGTACGCAACGCTTGCCAGGAGTCGACGGGCGGTCTGATACGATTGCCGCCATGCCGAACGACCAGCCTTCCGCTTCCGCGCAATCCGGGGCCGCGGCGTCCGATGCGCTGCGTCGGCTCCCGCTGCCCGACACCAACCTGCGGGGGCTCCTGCGTCACTTCGGGCCGGGATTGATCCTGATGATGACCGGGGTCGGCACCAGCCACCTGGTCACCGCGCCGGCGGCCGGCGGTCGCTTCGAGTACGCACTGCTGTGGTGCATTCCGGTGGCCTACATCTTCAAGTACTACGGCTTCGAGATGGCCTTCCGGTTTACCAACGCGACGGGCCGGAGCATGCTCGACGCCTACACCACGGCGCCCGGCAAGTGGCCGGTCTGGTACGTGCTGATCACCACGATCGTCCAGTGCGCGCTCGGCCAGGCGGGACGGCTGGCGGCGGCGGCGGCCGTGCTGTTCTTCGTGTTCTCCGAGTACCTGGGTCTCGGCCTGCCGCCCTGGGTGTACGGCCTCGGCCTGGGGGCGCTGTCGGTCGGCATCATCCTCTACGGGCGCTATGCCGCGGTCGAGCTGGCCACCAAGGTTCTGGCCGGACTGCTGTTCGTCTCGACCGTGGGCGTCTACCTGTTCGAGCCGGCGCCGATGTCGGCGATGGGGCGTTTCTTCGTCTTCGAGACACCGGCCGGTTCGTGGCTGCTCATCGCTTCCTTCCTTGGTCTGCTCCCGACCGGCATCGACGTGTCGCTGCAGGCCTCGGAGTGGGGCAAGGCCAAGCGGGTGGGCATGGGGCGCATCCGCGAGCAGCTCGAGCGGGACGGGCTGGCGAAGCGGTTCGATCCCTTCGACTCGAACAGCAGCGATCTGGCCGTGGACGTTTCGGCGCTGCCCGAGCACGCGCAGGAGTACTGCCGGCGCTGGTTCCGGATCGGGCTCTGGGACTTCACGCTGGGCCACGTGGTGTCGTTCGTGCTCGCGGTGATCTTCCTTCTGCTGGCCGCTGTCTGGCTCTACCCGAGCGAGGTCGCCGGCAATGCGGTGATCGGCGAGATCGCCCGCATCTTCACTGACAGCCTCGGCCCGGGGATGATGCTGATCTTCCTGCTGGGCGCGTTCGCGGCGACGTTCTCGACCGCGTTCAACTACTTCGACGGCTGGCCGCGCGTGGTGGCGGCCTGCTGCCGGAACCTGTTCCGGGGCACGGCCGAGCTGCCCGGCATCGCCGCGGACCAGTTGACCGATGCGCACCGGCGGACGGCGGCTTCCGAATACAACATCTATCGCATCACGATGTTCTACTCGCTGATCGCGGCCGTGCTCATCCTGGCCGGCCTCCCGCGACCGGTGTTTCTCGTCCTGGTCTCCTCGGCGCTGGCGTTCTTCATCGCGCCGGTCATCTTCTTCCTGAACGTGTACTACTGCGTGACGGTGATCCCGAAGACGGATGCGACGTTCTATCCGTCGCCACTGGTGCGCGCCTTCGCGTGGTTCAGTCTCGTTGTGTTCACCGGCCTGACCGTGCTTGCTATCCTGGATCGAGTGTTCGGAGTACAGCTCTTTGGCGGGTAGCCTGCGGCTGATCGCTGGTCTGCGGGGCCGCGCCGTTGCGGCCTGTACAGGTGCGGTCCTGGCCGCCATGTCGCTCGCCGCGCCGGCGGCGGTCGGGCAGGGCGGAACGGACCTGATCGCCAACGTCACACACCGGGCGCGGGCCCTCCATCCCGGCGAGATCGTCGTCCTGAACGTGCGGACGTCCGAGGCGCCGGCCGCGCTGGAGGCCAGCGCGTTCGGAGCCGCGTTGCGGTTCTTCCCGGCCGGGCCGGCCAACGTCTGGACGACGCTGGTCGGCATCGATCTCGAGGTCGAGCCCGGGGAGCACGGGGTCACCGTGCGGGCGACGGCGGTCGACGGCACCGTGGACGAGACGGTCCATTCGCTCGCGGTGGAGCCGAAGCAGTTCGCCACTCGCAGGCTCACCGTCGAGCCGCGCTACGTCGACCCGCCGCCGGAGGTCGTCGAACGCATCCTGCGCGAGAGGGATCTGCAGGCGGCGCTGTTTCCGGTTTCGACCCCCGTGCGGTACTGGCGCGACGGGTTCGTGCGGCCGGTGCCGGGCCGCGCGAACAGCGCCTTCGGCCGCCGCAGCGTTTTCAACGGCCAGCCCCGCAGTCCGCACAGCGGCGCCGATTTCCGCGCCGGCACCGGGACGCCCATCAAGGCGCCGAACGACGGGGTCGTGGCGCTGGCGACGAATCTCTACTTCTCCGGCAACGTCGTGATCATCGACCATGGCTGGGGGCTCTACTCCTATTTCGCGCACCTGTCCGCGATCGATGTCGCCGAGGGCGACCGCGTCCGCCGGGGCATGGTGGTCGGCAAGGTCGGCGCGACCGGCCGCGTGACCGGGGCCCACTTGCACTGGACGGTGCGCCTGAACGACGCCCGCGTCGACCCGCTCTCTCTGCTCGAGCTGTTTCCTGCCGGCGGTGGCGGCTGATGGCACGACTCGTGATCCGCGCAATCCTCGCGGCGCTGCTCCTGGCGTTCGCCGCGCCGGTTGCGGCGCAACAGGTCGGACCGGCGAACGGCGCCCTCGTGCTCGTGGGCGGCAACCTGCAGGATCCGGCCATAGTCCAGCGATTCCTGGAGCTGGCGGGCGGTCCCGAGGCCCCTGTCGTCCTGATCCCGACGGCGGGAGGGGCGGAGTCGTACGACGAAACGTGGCGCGGCGGCGATGCGTTTCGCGCGGCGGGGGCGACCCGGCTCACCGTCCTGCACACGACCGACCGCGACACGGCGAACACGGGGGCGTTCGTCGAGCCGCTGCGCCGCGCCCGCGGCGTCTGGTTCGGGGGCGGGCGGCAGTGGCGGCTGGCCGACGCGTACCTGCACACGCGGGTGCACGAGGAGCTGCAAGCAGTCCTCGACCGGGGCGGCGTGGTGGGAGGGTCTTCCGCCGGCGCGACGATCCTGGGTTCGTACCTCGTGCGCGGCGACACGCGGACGAACACCATCATGATGGGGGACCACGAGGAGGGATTCGCGTTCCTCCGCGGTGTCGGTGTCGATCAGCACCTGCTCCGGCGCAACCGGCAGTTCGACCTGCTCGAGGTGATTCGGGCGCGGCCCGACCTGCTGGGTATCGGCATCGACGAGGACACCGCCATCGTCGTGCGCGGCGACTCGTTCGAGGTCATCGGCCGCAGCTACGTGGCGATCTACGACCACGAGCGCCAGCTCGACTCCGGCGGCTTGTTCTACCTTCTGTCTTCCGGTGACACCTACGATCTGGCGGCGCGGGAGGCTTTCCGGCACCAACCGGCGCGGCGTCCCCTGCAGCGCGTCGTGACCGTCCCCTGGCCCGCCGCGCCGCGGTGAACGCGTCACGCGCGGATCGCTCCGGCAACCACTTCCGTCAAGGCTTCCAGGTCGCCGGCGTCGTTGTACAAGTGCGGTGCGATGCGAACGGCGCCGCCCCGTAGCGACACCGACACCTGGCGCGCTCGAAGGTCCCGGCCGAGCTGCGGGATGTCGACACCCCGCGGGAGGCGCACCCCGAACAGGTGTCCGGCGCGCCAGCGCGCGTCCTCCACGCGGCAGCCGAGTTCCCGGAGCTGCTCGACCGCCGCATTCGTCAGGTCGCCGGTGTGGGCCTGGACGGTTTCCGGTCCCCACTCGAGTACCTGCTCGAGCGCGGCCTCGAGCATCGGCAGCAACAGGAAGCTCGAGCGTTCGCCCACGTCGAAGCGAATGGCGCCCGGCTGGTAGTCGTCCCGGTAATTGACGAGGTCGTTGAAGCGATCGCTCCCGCGACGGGTGATCCAGTTTTCTTCCAGCGGCGTCCCGTCGTCGAAGGCGGGGCCGTACCACGCGACGCCGAGCGCGTAGGGGCCGGTCAGCCACTTGTAGCCTGCGCAGATCAGCGCGTCGGGCCGCGTACGGGTGACGTCGAACGGGAACGCCCCGATCGCCTGCGTTCCGTCGACGATCAGGCGCGCACCCACGGCTCGTGCCCGGGTCCCGATGGCGTCGAGGTCGAACCGGAGGCCGTCGGTCCAGTGCAGCGGCGGCAGTACGGCGGCCGCCGTGCTCTCGTCGATCGCATCGAGAACCGCCGCGTTCCATGCCTCCCCGCGCGAGCCGGCGGTGGGCGGCGCCGCCACGGTGCGCAAGGTGGCGCCGCTTTCGCGGCAGGCCCGCCGCCAGGTGTAGACCGCGCTGGGAAACTGCTCCTCGACCACCACGACCGTCCGGCCCGGACCGAGCGGCATGTTCCGGGCGACCGTTGCCATGCCGTAGGAGACGGCGGGAACGATCGCGACCCGGTCCGGGTCGGGGGCGTTGACGAGTCGAGCGAACAGCCGGCGCACACGCGCGCTCGGCTCGAAGAAATCGGCCGTTTCCAGGCGGCTCGGGATCTGGAGGCGCTCCAGGGCCCTGCGCCCGGCGTCCGCGACCCGCTTCGACGCCGGCGCCATGTACGCGCAGTTGAGGTAGTGGAGATCCGGCGGCAAGGAGAAGAGCGGTCGGTACGGGTTGCGGGGTGCGGGTCGTGGTACGGCTTCGACGAGCCGATTGGGGGACGGGGCGATCGAATGATGGGGATCGAGGTGGGCTGCCATACGTACCAGCGTAGCCCGGAAATCATCGCCCTGGGGCACCGCGCACTTCAAAACCGCGCGCGGTCCGATGGTATGCTCATGGGTTTTCAGGAGTCTGCCATGGCGCGCACCAAGACCGGCGGCCTGTTGTTGCTTGCCGTCTCGCTGTCCGTGGGATGCGGCACTCCGGAGGAGCGTGCGGAGCGGGCCGTCATGTCCCGCGCGAACGCCATCCACGAGCGCGTGCTGACGCTCGATACGCACATCGACATCCCGCTGAACTTCGCTACCCGGGCCGTCGATCCGGGCGTGTCGGGCGACTTTCAGGTCGACCTGCCGAAGATGCGCGCCGGCCGGCTCGATGCCGGCTTTTTTATCGTCTACGTGGGCCAGACGGAGCGTACGCCCGAGAACGAGGCGCAGGCCAAGGCGGACGCGATGACGAAGTTCGAGGCGATTCACCGCATGGCCGAGGAGCTGTACCCGGACGAAATCGAAATCGCGTACAGCGCCGCGGATGTCGAGCGAATCGCGACCGGCGGCAAGCTGGTGGCCGCGATCGGCATCGAGAACGGCTATGTGATCGGCCGCGATCTGTCGCTGCTCGAGACCTACCACGAGCTCGGCGCCCGCTACATGACGCTGGCCCACGGCGGACACAACGACATCGCGGACTCGTCGACGCCCCGTGATGCGTTGGGCGATGCGGCGGCGGAGCACGACGGCGTGAGCGCGTTCGGCGAAGAGGTGATTGCCGAGATGAACCGTCTCGGCATCCTGGTCGACGTGTCGCACATTTCCCGGGCGGCCATGCTCGACGCCGTGCGCCTCTCGGAAGCCCCGGTCATCGCCTCGCATTCGAGCATGCACGCCCTGATGCCGCATCCCCGCAACCTGGACGACGAGCAGTTGCGGGCCCTGGCCGACAACGGGGGTGTCGTGCAGACCGTGGCGCTCGGCGCTTTTCTCTCCGAGACCGCCGCCCGCCGCGCGGCGGAGTATCGCAACATCCGCGGCGCTTTCGGAATGATCCCCGGCCAGCAGCCGGAGGATCTCGGGGCCGAGCCGTACGAGGACTACATGGGCCGGATGGAGGCGCTCGATGCCCGGTACCCGGACGCGACGGTCGCGGACTTCGTCGATCACATCGACCACGCGGTGAACCTCATCGGGATCGACCACGTGGGGATCAGCTCCGACTTCGACGGCGGCGGCGGCATTCTCGGCTGGAGCGACGCGAGCGAGACGCTCAACGTCACCGTGGAGCTGGTGCGGCGCGGATACAGCGAGGAGGATATCGCGAAGCTGTGGGGGGGCAATCTGCTGCGCGTGTGGGGGGAGGCCGAGGCAGTGGCCGCGCAGCTCTCCCGGTGAGCGCCGCGTGAAGCAGCACGAGAAGATGTCGAGCACGAGTCTCCCTGCGTCGCCGCGCCCCGCACGCGTTGCCGGGCGAACCACGCACGCGCTGCCATGGGCACTCGATCCGCACGTGCGCACGGGATGGCTGTCGACCGTGGCCCGCGGGGCGTGCGGGGTGTTTCTCGACTACGACGGCACGCTCACCCCGATCGCGGATCGGCCGGAGCAGGCCACGTTGAGCGCCTCGACTCGGGCAAGGCTCTCCCGGCTCGCTTCGTTCTGTCCCGTTACCATCGTTACCGGCCGGGACGTGGAGGTCGTGCGCCGCTTCGTGCGGCTCGACGAGATCGGTTATGCGGGCTGTCATGGTCTCGATATCGAGGGTGCGGCCGGCACGGGCCTGCGCTACCAGGCGGCCGAGACCGTGCTTCCTGCTCTCGACGGCGCCGAGGCCGACCTGCGGCGCGCGCTGGCCGGTCTCACCGGTGCGCTCGTGGAGCGCAAAAGGTATAGCGTCTCCACTCACTACCGACTCGTCGACGCGCACCGTGCTCCGGTTGTGGAGGAGGCCGTCGCGGCCGTCGCGCGGCGCTATCCCGGGCTGCGTCGCGAGCAGGGCAAGAAGGTCTTCGAGCTGCGTCCGGATGTTGCCTGGAACAAGGGCAGCGCCGTCGCGTGGCTGATCGAAGCGCTTTCGCTGGACCCGGGGGCAGCCGTCTACATCGGCGACGACGAGACCGACGAGCACGCGTTCGAGCTGCTGGAGGGCTACGGGGTGCCTGTCGTCGTAGAGCAGGGAGACCGGCCTACGTGGGCGCGCTACAGGGTACGGGATCCTGGTGAGGTGGCAGAGGTTCTGGATCTGCTGCTCGAGACGCTGAACGCGTGCTGAGGATTTGCCCACTGCGCCGGGCGGTGACTTACGCATAATTCACAGGTGCGTCACGATCCCGTAAACCCTGCCGACTAGGATTCGGACAGGGCTGGCTTGTGTCGGCAACCCTGCCGAGCCGCGCGTCGGCATGTTGCGGTTCGGGTGGCGCTGGGATACTCTCGGAGCGTAGTCTCAGACGAGGTGCGACTTGGATTCGGTTCATGGCGCCGTCCCACGCGCGGCCGATGAACTCAACGAGTTGAAGACGCGCCTGCTCGCGATGGGTGGTGAAGCGGAAGAGCAGGTGCGCGCGGCTGTGCGGGCGCTGGTCGAGAGCGATCTCGATCTGGCCGAGCGGGTTCTGTGCGGCGACGAGCCCATCAATCGCCTGCACATGGAGATCGACAAGCGCTGCTACGATCTGCTGGTCGATCATCGACCCGAGGCGACCGACGCGCGGGTGATAGTCTCGGGTATCAAGATCAACGGCGATCTGGAACGCATCGGCGACGTGGCCGTCAACATCGCCGAGGCGACTTTCAGCTACCTGCAGCATCCGCCGGTCAAGCCGCTCATCGACATCCCGCGCATGGCCGACCATGCGCAGGGCATGCTGCGGGACGCCCTGAACGCATTCGTTCGACACGCCACGGATCTGGCGTACGACGTGCTCGACCGCGACGATGCGCTCGACGGGCTCAAGGACCAGGTGTTCCGCGAGCTTCTGCGCTACATGGTGCAGAACCCGGCGACGACCGAGCCCGCGCTCGACCTCATCCTGATTTCCCGCCATCTCGAGCGCATCGGAGATCACGCCACGAACATCGCCGAAGAGGTGATCTTCATGGTGTCCGGCTGTGACGTCCGGCATCATGCACAGGAGGGGAGGAGGCCCGCCACTGAGCACTGAATCACTGACCACCGCAGCGCCCGCGCCGAACCTGCCGGTTGCCGACCCGTTGTCGGCCGACGGGGCGGAGCGCGTGCTCGTCGTCGAGGACGATCACGACATCGCCGAGCTCGTGGCGCACCACCTTCACAAGGCCGGGTACGTGTCCGAGATCCTGACCTCGGGTGCGGAGGTCATGTCGGTCGTTCGCGAGCGGCCGCCGGCCCTGGTCGTGCTGGATCTCATGCTTCCGGGCCGCAACGGCCTGGACGTATGCCGGTCGATCCGCGCCGAGCCACGGACGTCGGGCGTGCCCATCATCATGCTGACGGCGAAGACCGACGAGACCGACCGTATCGTCGGCCTGGAGCTCGGCGGCGACGACTACGTGACCAAGCCCTTCAGTCCCAAGGAGCTGGTCGCTCGCGTCGGGGCGGTGCTGCGGCGGGCGCGGCGCGAGCAACCGCCGCGAAGCCTGCTCCGTTTCGGTCCGGTGACCGTCGACACGGATCGGCACGTCGTGACCTGTGACGGGCGCGATGTCCGGCTGACGGCGAAGGAGTTCCTGCTCCTGCGTTATCTCATCGAGCACCGCGGACGGGTTCTTTCCCGCGATGTCCTGCTCTCGGATGTCTGGGGCTACGCCTACACGGGCGGCACGCGTACGGTCGACGTGCATATCCGGCGATTGCGCGAGAAGCTGCCGATGCTGGCCAGCGCCATCGTCACGGTCAAGCAGTTCGGCTACAAGCTGGTCGAGGACGCTCAGGAACCATCTGCCGGTCCATGAGGCTCCGCACCCGGCTGTTCGTCGCGGCGTTTGGCATCGCGGGCCTCAGCCTGCTGTTGGCCGCCGCGCTCGTTGCCTGGCTGCTCGAGCGGCAGCTCCTGGATCGGATCGCGACGGATCTGCTGGCCGAGGCGAGGCTGGTCGCCGATCTCGTGGCGCGCAGCGGAACCTCACCCACGGTTGCGGCGCTCGACCGCGAGGCCGATTCGCTCGGGAGCAGCCTGGGGGCGCGAGTGACCATCATCGAACCGGGCGGGCGGGTCGTCGGCGACACGGCCGAGGACGGCGTATCGCTGGCGGCGATGGAGAACCACGGCGCCCGGCCCGAGATAGCGCTTGCCCGGACCGCCGGGGTCGGCGTCACCCGTCGCTACAGTACGACGGTCGAACGCGATCTGCTGTACGCGGCCGTGCGTGTCGACCATCCCGGCGTCGCGTTCGTCCGGCTCGCGCTCCCGCTGACCGCCGTGGACGACCAGATCGCGTCGGTCCAGAGAGGCACCGCCGGTGGACTTCTGCTCGCCCTTGCCGGGGCGCTGGTGCTCGCCTGGGTCACATCGGTGGCGATGAGCCGGCGCGTCAGCGCGATCGCGGCGGTGGCGCGACGCTACGCGGAGGGGGACCTGACCCCGCAGAGCGGTCCTTACGGGGACGATGAGATCGGCACGGTTGCCCGCGCGCTCGATGCCTCGGTACAGGAGCTCGGGCGGCGACTCGCGGAGCTGTCACGGAACCGCCGGTTGACGGACGCGATTCTCGCGAGCATGACCGAGGGCGTGCTGGTGGTCGATGCGCGCGGCCGCGTGAAGATGGCCAACGACGCCGTGCGACGACTGTTGCAGATCGAAGATACGCCGGTGGACCGCCACTACGTGGAGTTGATCCGCCACCCGGAGGTGGCGAAGCAGATCGGACGGGCGCTGGAGGCAGGCGGCAGTCAGACGGAGATCACGTTGAGCACGGAGCCGGTCAGGGTCTGTCTGGCGAGCACCGCGCCGTACATCGAGCAGGACGAACCCGGTGTCGTGATCGTGCTGCACGACGTGAGCGACTACCGTCGCGCGGTGCAGATCCGGCAGGACTTCGTCGCCAACGTTTCCCATGAGTTGCGCACGCCGCTCACGGCCATTCGCGGTGCGGTGGATGCGTTGACGGACGGAACGGATGCCGCGACGCGCCGGCGGTTCCTGGACATCGTCGGGCGGCACACGACGCGTATGGAACGTCTCGTCAGCGACCTGCTGCGGCTCGCCCGGCTCGATGCCGGGCAGGAGGTGTTGCGGCTCGACTCGTGCGCCGCCGCGTCCGTGTTCTCGAACGTCGCGTCGGAGCTGGATCCGGTCCTGCAGACGAAGCAACTGCGGGTGCAGTCGCGAGTCGACCCGGCCGCGGAGCGACTGGTGGTCGACCAGGTGAAGATGCACGAAGTCATCAAGAACCTCGTCGAGAACGCGGCGCACTACGCGCCGGCACGGAGCGCGATAGAGCTCGAGGCCGCCGGCGACGATGCGGGCGGCGTCCTGCTGCGGATCTCCGACCGCGGGCCGGGCATTCCGGATACCGACCTGGCGCGGGTCTTCGAGCGCTTCTACCGTGTGGAACATTCCAGGGCCCGGAACCCGGGAGGCACGGGGTTGGGCCTCGCCATCGTCAAGCATCTCGTCGGCCTTCACGACGGCATCGTCGAGGCGGCCCACCGCCCCGGCGGAGGCTCCGTCTTCACCATCGTGCTGCCGAAGCGTACGACGGTCCCCGGCACGGTCGAGACGCCGCACCGGCTCACCGCGTAAGCCGCGCGGACACTCGCAGCCCGGAGTTCCCGGTCCAACTGCTACCGGATGCTTCCGGATGCGATGTACTCGCGCAGCTTCCGGAAGGCCTCGCCGCGGTGGCTCACCGCCGCCTTGCGTTCGGCCGAGACCTCCGCCAGAGTGCAGCCGTACGGCGGGTAGAAGAAAATGGGATCGTAGCCGAAGCCGGCCCGGCCGGCGGGTTTGTCGGCAATGCGTCCTTCGATGGTACCCGTCGCCTCGAAGACGATGCGGTCCTGCTCGGCTGCCGCCAGGGCGCATACGAATCGCGCCGGACTGGCAAGGGCCCGGCGCTCTCGCAACCGCGTGTAGATGGCTTCGAACTTCTCGGCGTAGGTGGCGCCGTTGAACCGCGCCGAATGGACGCCGGGCTCGCCGTCCAGACCGTCAATCTCCAGGCCGGAATCGTCCGCCACCGTCAGGTGCGGAGCCAACGCTCCGTAGTGGAGCGCCTTGAGCCGCGCGTTTTCGGCGAAGGTCCGGCCCGTTTCTTCCGGCGCGGGTCCGGGGGAGTAGGCGGCTATGGCTTCGACCGTCCAGTCGAGGCGATCCAGAAGGCGCGCGATCTCGATCAGCTTGTGCCGATTCGTCGTGGCGACGACGAGCTTGCGGATGTACGGCTCGCCCCTCTCGGCGCCCCGCGGGGCTTCGTCACCGGCTCCTGGAGCCCCCACGATGGAAGTCTCCCGGTGTTCCCTCAGTCGGCGGGCGCCAGGAACTCGCCGACGATGTGCCGCTGCATGGCAACGAGCCGCTCGATGCCGGCGCCCGCCAGGGCCAGCAGGTCGTCGAGTGCCGCCCGGTCGAACGGCTGCCCTTCGGCCGTGCCCTGTACTTCGATGAAGCGGCCGTTGCCCGTCTTCACCACGTTCATGTCGACCTCGGCTCGCGAGTCCTCCGCATACGCGAGATCGGCGAGCGGACGACCGTCGACGATTCCCACGCTGATGGCGGCCACGTAGTCGTCGATCGGCAGTCGCGCGATCGTCCCGGACTCGCGGAGCCTGTGCAGGGCAAGGACCAGGGCGACGAAGCCGCCCGTGATGGACGCCGTGCGCGTGCCCCCGTCCGCCTGGATCACGTCGCAGTCGACCCAGACCGTGCGCTCGCCGAGATCCTCCAGACGGGTCACTGCGCGTAGCGAGCGGCCGATGAGACGCTGAATCTCCTGGGTGCGCCCGCCGACCCGGCCCGCCGAAGACTCGCGGGTGGAGCGTGTCGAGGTCGAGCGCGGGAGCATCCCATACTCTCCGGTCACCCATCCGGTGCCCTTTCCGCGCAGGAACGGTGGCACCCGATCCTCGACGCTGGCCGTGCAGATCACGCGGGTCAGGCCGGCTTCGATCAACACCGATCCCTCGGCGTGCACAACATAGTGGGGAGTGATGCGCGTCTCGCGCAGATCGGCGGCGTCGCGGCCGTCGAAGCGCGGTGCGTCGGTCAGCGTGCTCGGTGAATTCATCCGGCAGACTCCTGGCAGCCCGTGGCGAGGGTCCCGCTGCATTCGAGCGGCGATGCATCCCGCGTGGACTGCATTGCTCCTCGGTCGAATATGCCCAATATGCTTCCTCGTCGCGCCTTGCCACGCGGGCGCCTTGCAGCTCTCGGTGCGACGCGGGTTCCGCGACGGACTGCTAGCGCTCGTCCGGTTGGGCGTCGTCAGCGTCGGCCGCCGGAGACGCTTCCTCATTCGTGCGCGGCAGGTCGACGACCCACGTCAGGTTCGGCGTCAACGGCTGGCGCAGATCGATATGGCCGGCCAGCGTGTCCACCTCGCGGCCGTCCACCAGGATCTGCACGGCACCGACCTCGGCGACGTTGGTCGTCAACGCGTTCACGAGCGCGTAGACCGTGAGTAGTTCGTCGAGCGAGCCGCCCGAGTGCTCGGTCGTCACCTCGCCGCTCAGGTCGACGAAGAGGATGCCGTCATCGGCCAGATAGATGGAGCGCAGGCGCGTACCCCGCGGAAACGGCGACAGCAACTGCCGCGGCGCCACCTCGAGTTGCCGTTCCACGATGATCCGGGCCCGCGACAGCGTGTCGGCGCCGTAAGGTACCTCTCTCGCGCGGCGAACGAGGCCACGCCCGTCGGCCGCCACGTAGTACATGGTCGCGGTGAACGGCGATATTCCACCGCCGCCGGTGTTCGCTCCGTCCAGTGCCGATGGTGTCCTTGCGGCCGATTCCCAACGCTCGACCAGGACGAAAGCAAGCACGGCGGCGCCGACCGTCAGGGCCAGCAGCACGCTGCCGGCATTGCGGAACGCGCGCCGGTAGTCGCCGCGTGCTCCACTTCCGTGCTTCCGGTTTGGCGACACCATTGCTGTCCGCGGGTCTCGCGAGCCGCTCCTAGTCCCGTTCCTGCGCGCTGTCCTCGTCCGCCGGAGCCTCCGCGCTCGGGACGTAAGGTCCGGTTGCAAGGTGGTCCCGGAAGCGGATGACCGCGGCCACGATGGCTTCGGCGACCAGGGACTGGAAGCCGGGCTGTGTCATCTGACGTTCCTGATCCGGGTTCGAGATGAAGCCCATCTCCACGAGGACCGCGGGCATGTTCGCGCCGACGAGGACTCGGAACGGAGCCTCCTGAACCGGGCGCGGACTCAGCGGCACGCGCAGGCCCAGCTCGCTGCTGACGAAAGCGGCCAGATCGGCCGATGGGGCGAGATAGCGTGTCTGCGCCATTGCCCACGGAATCATGTCTATCTCGCGGACCCCGCCGCCCGATACAGGGAGGTACCGTCCATCGCGGTCGGCGAGTGCGCGCGCCTCCCGGTCATACTCGTCGATGCCGAGGTAGTACACCTCGGCTCCGGTGACGACCTCGCGCAGCGCCGAGTTGGCGTGCAGACTGATGAAGAGGTCCGCGCGGTCGTTGTTGGCGATGGCGGCCCGTCGATCGAGCGCGACGACGGTGTCACCGTTGCGAGTCAGGATGACCCGGACGCCCAGGCGGCGTTCGAGCAGTGCGCCCAGGCGCTGCGCGACGCTCAGCGTGACGTCCTTCTCCAGTGTCCCTTCCGGGCCGTGTGCTCCTTCGTCCGTGCCTCCGTGGCCCGGATCGATCACGATGGTGCGAATCTCGGCAGGGGCGCTGAAATCCGGGATGGGCGGCCTGTCGCTCGGGACGGCGTCCGTTCCCGGGTTCGCCGGTTCCGCCGGTCGTGCTTCGGCGACCGCGGGTGCGGCCGCTTCCAGGTCGACCACCAACTGCGTCGAATTGCCCGATTCTCCACTGACGATGCGGTGCGAGGAGTAGGATGGGCCGGGTTCGATAGCAAATCCCGGCAGCTCGTCGAGCAGCTCTATGGCCCGGACGGCGCTGCCGCGCGGTACCGGCGATCGCACGACGTCGATTGCGTCGGCGTCGAGGCGAATGAGGAGGCGGCCGTTGTCCTCGGTCACCGCATGCGTGGTGTTGGGCGTGATCTGCAGGGTCAGCCGACCCGACCGCCCACGTGGACGGTACTGAACGGATACCCGGGGAACCCGGACGTTGCCCACGAGCAGGAGCCGCGACCGGCTGCGGAGCTCGATCCGTTGATCGTGGATTCGCGCGAGCGCGTTGCTGATGAAGTCGAGCGGGACGAACCAGCGCCCGCCGACCCGGCGCGCCGCGGCGTCGAGCGACACGAGTTGCCCGTTGACCGATGCCAGGGGCTGTCCGGCAGTCAGGACGATAGGTCCCCCCCGCGTGTTGACGGTCAGCGTACGCTCTCCCGTATCTTCACCGATGTCGAGCCGGAATAACGCGGCCAGATCGTCGAGGGGAATCGCTTCACCGCCCATTACCCCGACCGTGCCGATTTGTTGGCGGCCCTGCGGGGTGACCAGCGTAAGACCGCCGCCCGGTTCCTGCGCGGTGAGCGGGAACAGGCCGACCGCGAGGGCCAGCACCGTGAAGGCCAGCGCCGGAGTGCGAGCGGCAATAGCGGTCGGAGGCCGCTTCGCGTGAAGCATGAACCTCTCATGATAGCACCGGCCGCTGCATCCCCAACGTCGGGATCGGACGACTTCGAGCGGGTCGTCGGCCCGCTCTGGGACTACCTGGCGGTCGCCGACGCTCCTGCCCGTGCCGACATCATCTTCGTCTTCGGGAGCCAGGCGTTCGCGGTCCCGACGCGCGCCGCCGAGCTGTACCGCGACGGTTACGCGTCCATCGTGCTGGCCAGCGGCCGCTACGGTCGGATGACGCGCGAGGTCTTCGACCGGCCCGAGGCGCTCGTCTTCCGGGATCGCCTGGTCCGCGACGGCGTTCCTCCGGAAGCCATCGTCACGGAGACCGAGGCCGGCAATACGCTCGAGAACGTGCGCTTCGGGTTGGCTGCGCTCCGCCGGAAACGGGTTTCCGTGGCCTCGGCGCTGCTCGTGGCGAAGCCGTTCGTGATGCGTCGCTGCGCGGCGACGTTCGCCCGCCAGGCGCCGGGCATTCGCGTGCGGTGCTGTCCACCGCGGACCGACCTCGTGCGTTCCCTCGATCGCGCGCCGGCAGCATTTGCGGCGCGCCTGGTTGCCGAACTGGAGCGGCTGGAGCGGTACGCGGCGGCGGGCGACATCGCCCGCCAGACGATTCCCGAACCGGTGCGGGCCGCCGCTCGACGCATTGCGCTCGCTGGCCGCCGCTGACGATGTGCCGGCTGGGCGGCAATCGGAGCCGCAGGCGACGATTGTCGGGCTACGCTCTCGGTCGGCGGACCATGCCGAGGCCGCAGCCGACCAGGGCGCCGAGAAGACCGATCATGGCAGGCGTCATGCCCAGCACGCGCTCACCGGTGGCCAGGACCTGCACTGCCACGAACGAGCCGACGCCGCCGGCGATGGCCCCCATCGCTTCGCGGGGCCCGACGCGACGGGTGTACAAGCCGCCGAGCACGGGCACGAAGAGGCTGACGGTGAGCAGGGTGTAGAAGAGTTGCAGCACGCTCGCCATGGACGCGGCGAAGATAGCCAGCGCGGTGCCGAGAATCCCCCCGGTGACGGCGGCCCGGCGGGCGACGGTCAGCAATTGCCGGTCGCTGGCATCCGGGTCGACGTACCGCCGGTACAGGTCCTGGGACAGTGACGTCGCCAGCATGAACAGGATCGCGTCGGACGAGCTGACCTCCGCCGAGAACAACGCGGCGAGGCCGAGCGCGCCGACGGCCGGCGGCAACACGTCCATGAGCAGGGTGGGCAGCGCGAGCTCCGGGTTGTCCAGCGCCGGCTCGACCGAGCGCGCGATCATGCCCAGCAGCGGCGGCATGGAGGCGAAGACCAGCAGGACGGCGGCGTTCAGTCCGACGCCCAGCCGGACCGTACGGTCGTCGCGGGCCCCGTAGGTCTTCTGCAGCAGTCCCGGCGAGATGATGAACGCCGGCCCCAGCATGACCAGGTAGAACCAGCCCGAGTTGCCACCCTGCCAGACGCTCCAATAGGTGGCGTCGACGGTGCGGGTCGCTTCGTAGATGTCGCCCCAGCCCCCCGCCGCCGTCGCGGCGAGGGGCAGCGCCACGACGAACCCGGCCAGCAGCACCAGGAGCTGTACCGCATTGACCCAGGCCGCGGTCAGGAGCCCGCCGGCCGTGAAGTAGACGATGACGACGCCGCCGCCGATGAGGCAGCCGAGCCACGGCGGCAGCCCGACGATGACGTTGAGGACCCAGCCGATGCCGATGATCTGGGCGGCCAGGATGCAGAGCGTGCCCATCCACAGGAGAACGGTGATGGTCGCGCGCACCTGTTCCCCGAAGCGGTACTCGAGGTAGTCGCCGAGCGTGCGCAGATCCCGCTCTGCGGCAATACGCCGGATGCGCGGCCCGATCCAGACGGCCAGGACGACCGAACCGATGCCCGCCGAGCCGACCCACCACCATGCGCTCAGGCCGTCGGCGTAACCGAGGCCGGCCGCGGCGACCGTCGACCCGGCCCCGATGTTGGCTGCGAGCATCGTCGAGAAGAGCAGCGAGGGTCCGAGCCGCCGGCCCGCGACGAAGAAGTCGGCCGTGTTCCGCACCCTCCGCCCGATCCACAGGCCAACGGCCATGAGGATCGCCGCATAGACGAGCAGAACGGCCAGATGCAGCGACATCGCGGATCCGTACGCCGTGTCGGTTGGACGGCTACTCCTGGTTCACGCAGGTGAAGCTGGCGGCGTCGTCAGGATCCCCGGCGCCGTTCCACTGCGATGTGGCGGGGTAGGCGCAGATTGGGCGAGTGCGAACCACGGCGTCGCCCTCCATGCGGGCCGCCGGGATGGAATCCGGCGCGACGCCCTCCTCGATCCACCGTTCGAGTGCCGGCAACGGTTCCACGTGGTTGTAGCCCGGGCCTCCGCGACAGTGTCCCATGCCCGGAACCAGGAACAGGCGGAAGAAGTCGCGGGTCTCGGACAGCGCGCGCTCGCGGGTCGCTCCGTCGCCCGGGACCGCGCCGCTCGTGGCCGCGAGCACGCTCTCGTAGTAGTTGATCGAGCCGAGCGGTGAGATGTCGGGATCGCTCCAGCCGTGGTAGACGAGCAGCTTGCCGCCGCCGTCCCGGAACCGGCTCAGATCCGGGTCGGCGCTGTCGAGCGCCGTCCCGACCTTGTCGAGCGCGAACGCGAGGTCCGTGTCGTAGTCGAACGTGCGGAAGTGCCAGTCCGGATCCTCGAAGACCATGTACTTGAAGAAGCCGTCCGCAGCGCGCCAGTGGAGGCTCGTGAACGGCTCGCTGCCAGTGACCCACGAGCCCCAGCCTCCGCCCGGTCCGTTCTCGCCGCCGGGCACCAGTCCGGGAAAGACGACGTCTCCGGCCGAGTTGCGCGAACCGGACCAGATGTCCCTGACCGCCTGCACTTGCGGCGGCGTGAGGCAACCGTCGTGGTCCTGACCGTCGGCGCAGGTCAGCGCCGCGGGATCGAAACGGCAGGCGCGCGGGTCGTCCAGCACGCCGTCCTCGAGGCCGTCGAGCGCGTCGCAGGCGGCGTTGACGGCCGCGGCCAGGGCGGGGAGCTTGGCGGGAGGGACATAGCTGTCCGGGTCGCGCAGCGTGGCCAGGGCGTACCAGAGGTGCGCCCCGGCGTAGAAGCGCGTCCAGTCGTTGGCGGGGTTGCCGGCGACGATCCCGTCGAAGTCGTCCGGGTAGCGCTGGGCTTCCATCAGTCCCTGCTGGCCGCCCTTCGAGCAGCCAACGTAGTACGAGTAGCGCGGCGGGCGTTCGTAGAAGGCCGTCGTGATCGCCTTGCCGTTCTCGGCCGTGACGTGCAGGGCCCGGTGGCCGAAGTCCTCCACGAGGTCGGGGCGGCCGAGCGCCCACGACGCATCGAAGCCGCCCGTGCCGGGCCGTACGTGTCCGGTGTCGGTGCTTGCGGCCGCATAGCCGCGTCGGACCGCGCCGGCCATGGCGCCGTAGCTGATCACGCCGGCCATGCCGCCGTTGCCCGAGACGTGGAACTTGCCGTTCCAGCCGTCGACGGGCAGCCACACTTCGAAGTTCACGGCGGGCTCCGTCGTTCCCCGGACGCGGCAGATTGACGGAAGGGAAAGCGCGGTGCCGGTGCCCGGCGGCGTGAATGTACCGGCCGGCACGATGTCCGCGTCACGGATCTCGGTCTGTGGGAGCTCGAGCTCCACGAGACCCTCGCAGGGTTCGGCCGCGACCGGTGCGGCAGCCAGCAGCAGTGCGCCGCCAAGGACGATGCCGGCGCCGAGCCTGCAGTGCTGAAAGAGGTTTCGGTGCTGCTGCATGCTGCGGACCTTTCGGGGAATCGCGCTCCGGTCTGACGTCGATGTGGGTCGTTCGGGAGCAACTTGCAGTCGGAAGCTTGACTGCGTTTGCGGTAAACTGCAAGCGTGTCGGCAGTTGTGGGTTCCCGACACGGCACGGGCGAGCGCGGCAATCGGCCGGGTCCGTGCCGTCGTTCCTCGACGACAGGTCCAGACATGAACACAACCAGCCTTTGGATCCGTGCCGCGAGTGCAGGGCCGTGGTTCCGATGTTGCACGACTGTGGCCGCGGTGGTCTGCCTGTTTGCGGCGTCCGCCGGGGCCCAGAGCGCGGGGAGCGACCCGGCGGGGAGCGACCCGGGGGGAAGCGACGTGCCCGCGGGGCGTGCGGTCGCCGGGTTCGAGCTCGCCGCCCAGTCGTCCATCAAGGTGGTTCGTGCCGTGCGCGTCGAGCAGGCGCCGCGGATGGACGGCAACGTGCTGGGCGATCCCGTCTGGGCCGCCGCGCAGCCGGCCGGCGGGTTCCGGCAGACGTTCCCGGACGAGGGCCAGCCCGCTACGGAGCGGACGGAGATCCGCGTCCTGTATACCTCCGAGACGATTTACTTCGGCGTCGTCTGCTACGACAGCGACCCGTCGGCGATCATCATGAGCGACAGCCGGCGCGATTCGTCGATGACCGACGCGGACAGCTTCCAGATGGTCCTCGACACGTTCCAGGACCAGCAGAACGGCTTCGTTTTCGGCACCACGCCCGCCGGGCAGGAGTACGACGGGCAGGTCATCAACGAAGGGGGCTCGCGCGGCTCCTCGCGGCGGTCGGGCAGCGGCGGCTTCTCGCGGGGCAGCGCGGGCGGCTTCAACCTGAACTGGGACGGCGCGTGGCAGGTGCAGACGGCAATCTCCGACGTCGGCTGGAGCGCCGAGTTCGCCATCCCGTTCCGGACCGTCCGGTATCCGGCGCGGGAGTTCCAGTCCTGGGGAGTCAACTTCCAGCGCAACATCCGCCGCCGGAGCGAGATCTCCTACTGGGCCCCGCTGCCTCGGCAGTACAACCTGTACCGCGTGTCGATGGCGGGCCAGCTCGCCGGGCTGGCCACCCCGGCCGGGCTCACCAACAACCTGCAGATGACGCCGTACGCCATCGGCGAGACCGGCGTGCGCCACGCCGCGGAGGGTGGGGCGTCGATCATGCAGGGTGACTACGCGTACGGGGCCGACCTGAAGTACAGCATCAACTCGGGCCTGACGCTCGACGGGACGTTCAACACCGACTTCGCCCAGGTCGAGGTGGACGACCAGCAGATCAACCTCGACCGCTTCAACCTGTTCTTCCCCGAGAAACGACCGTTCTTCCTGGAGAATGCCGGCATCTTCACGGTGAACAACCAGTCGGCGAGTGGACGCCAGCTCGGCCAGACGGAGCTCTTCTTCAGCCGGCGGATCGGGATCAGCGACGCCGGGACGCAGATCCCGATCCAGGCGGGCGCCCGCCTGTCGGGCAAGGTCACCGACGATCTCACCGTCGGCGTGATCAACATGCAGACCGAAGCGGTCGACGGCGTGGCCGGCGCCAACAACTTCATGGTGAGCCGCGTACGCCGCGATCTGCCCAACCGTTCCAGCATCGGCGCGCTGTTCGTCAACCGGCAGGGAACCGGATCGCACGCGCGCCCGGACGACTACAACCGCACCTACGCGCTCGACGGCCGATGGGGCATCGGCCAGAACGGCATGGTCTCGGGGTTCTACGGCGGCACACAGACCCCCGGCCTGCTCGGCCGGGACCACGCCCTGAGCCTCTCCGGGACGTACAACTCCGAGATGTGGCGCATCAGCAGCGGCTACAAGGAGAACGGGGAGGACTTCAATCCCGAGGTCGGGTTCGTCACGCGCACCGGATTCCGCAACTACGACCTGGCGATCCAGAACACGTCCCGGCCCGAGGGCTTCCTGAAGTTCCAGGAGCTGCGGCCGCACATGTCGTACAGCCACTTCTGGAACTTCGACGGCATCACCGAGACCACGTATCTGCACACCCACTTCCAGGGGGAGTTCGAGGACAGCTCGTCGGCGGGTATCGCCTACGACGTTCGCAGCGAGGAAGTGTTCGACACATTCTCCGTCTCCGGTCTGGCGATTCCGCCGGGACGATACGATTGGGCCGAGGTGAGCTCTTCGTTCTACTACGACCGCTCGGCTCCGGTCAGCGCCGGCGTCCGGGCGGAGGGCGGCGGGTTCTTCGGCGGCTCCATCGTGACCCTGCGGCCGTCGGTTCGCGCCCGCCTCGGCGAGATCTTCAACCTGGAGCTCAGCTACAGCCGCAACGACATCGACCTGCCGTCGGGCAGCACGATCACCAACCTGACGGCCGTGCGCGCCGGCTACAACTTCTCGCCGCGGGTGTTCGTGCAGACCCTGCTGCAGCACAACGACAGCGCGGAGCTCTGGTCGCTCAACTTCCGCTTCGGCTGGCTGCAGGACGCCAACACCGGCCTGTTCCTGGTCTACAACGAGACCGAGGGCTTGCTCGACTACGTGCCGATGGGAGCCGGCCGCAGCGTGATCGTCAAGTACAGCTACCTGTTCGACGTCCTCGACTGATCCGGTCCCATCCACCCAACTCGAACTCCAATGACGAGCGGCTCGACGGCCCGATGCGAAGCCCGACGCCGGTGCGACCGCGCGGGCCGGTACGCTGACGGGGCGGCGTACACCGGTGTGTCGTCAGCCGGCCGATGCGGCCCACGGCTGGTTGTCGGGTTCGTTTCGGCGCTTGCCGTGCTCGGCGCACCGGCCGCGGCGCCGGGGCAGACCGAGCAGAGCCAGGCGCCGGCGCCGGCAGGGCCTTCCGGCGTTCCGCCATCGGCGGCCGGCTTCGAGATCGCCGCGATCGGCGGGGCACGCACGGCGACGGCGGTCGAATCCACGGTGGCCCCGGTGCTCGATGGCGCGGTGCTCGACGATCCCGCCTGGGCCAACGCCCCGCCCGCCACCGGGTTCGTGCAGACGCAGCCGGAAGAGGGCCGTCCGGCTTCCGAACGGACCGAGGTGCGGATCGTCTATACGGCGGACACCATCTACTTCGGTGTCGTCTGCTACGACAGCGATCCGGCATCGATCATAGTCACCGACAGCCGCCGTGACTCGTCGCTCGCCGACAGCGACAGCTTCCAGCTCATCCTCGACACGTTCCTCGATCGGCAGAACGGCTTCATCTTCGGCACCAGCCCCTCCGGCCAGGAGTACGACGGGCAGCTCGTCAACGAGGGGGCCGGCGGCAGCGGCATGGGGAGGTTCGGCGCCGGCGGCCAGATCGGCGGCGCCGGCGGCGGCTTCAACCAGAACTGGGACGGCGTGTGGCAGGTGCGCACCGCCATCACCGACATGGGCTGGACGGCGGAGTTCGCCATCCCGTTCCGCACCCTGCGCTTCCCGGCCGGCCGCGAGCAGACCTGGGGCGTCAACTTCCAGCGCAACATCCGCCGGCGCAACGAGGAGGCGTACTGGGCGCCGCTGCCGCGGCAATACGACCTGTTCCGCGTCTCGCTCGCCGGGCAACTGGGCGGTGTCCGGGCGCCCGAGGGGCTCTGGCGCACGTTGCAGATGACCCCTTACCTCATCGGCGAAACCGTCAATCGCGTCGACCGGCCGGACGGCCGCACGCTCGCGCTGGGCGACTTCGGCGGCGACGTGAAGTACGGCGTCACGTCCGGGCTGGCCCTCGACCTGACCTACAACACCGACTTCGCGCAGGTCGAGGTGGACGACC
The DNA here is from genome assembly GCA_964291605.2 of Vicinamibacterales bacterium. Taxonomy (GTDB): domain Bacteria; phylum Acidobacteriota; class Vicinamibacteria; order Vicinamibacterales; family UBA8438; genus WTFV01. The sequence goes on from OZ219745.1 coordinate 2,125,858, forward strand.
AGCAGATCAACCTCGATCGGTTCCAGCTCTTCTTTCCCGAGAAGCGCCCCTTCTTCCTGGAGAACGCCGGCGCCTTCACGGTAACCAACAGCGGCGGGGCGGCGTTCAACGACCCCGGCCAGACGGACCTCTTCTTCAGCCGGCGCATCGGCATCGGCCAAGCCGGACAGGCCATTCCCATACTGGGTGGCGCGCGGCTGTCGGGGCGGGTGTCCGAAGACGTCACCGTGGGCTTCCTGAACATGCAGACCGAGGCGGTCGGCGACGCGACGCCCGCCAACAACTTCACCGTGGCGCGGTTGCGGCACGATCTCCCCAACCGGTCGAGCATCGGCGGGCTGCTGGTGAACCGTCAGGGCACCGGACCGCTAGCCGGGTCCGACAACTACAACCGCACCTACGCCTTCGACGGGCGCTGGGGCTTCGGACAGAACGGCATGGTCTCGGGGTTCGCGGCCCGGACCGAGACGCCGTACCGCGGCGGCCGGCACTTCGACCAGGATCACGCCTTCGACCTCGCGGTCGACTACAACACCGAGGCATGGCGCCTGCGCGGCAGCGTCGGGGAGATGGGACGGGATTTCAACCCGGAGGTCGGCTTCGTGCGGCGCACCGGGTTCCGGAAGATGGACGCCGGGATATTCAACACCTCCCGGCCGCCATCCAACTGGCTCCGGATTCAGGAGTTGCAGCCGCACGTCACGTTCAACCGGTTCTGGGACATCGAGACCGGCTTCATCCAGACCTCGCTGCTCCACATGGACAACGGCTGGGAGTTCGAGGACAGCTCGAGGGCGATCACCGCCTGGAACGTTCGCAAGGAAGGCGTGACCCGCCCGTTCACGATCTCCGGCGTGCCCGTGGCCCCCGGGTCCTACGACTGGCACGAGATCAACCTCAACTACAACTCGGACCGCTCGGCCCCGATGGGCTACGGGGTCCGGTTCCAGCAGAGCGGGTTCTTCGGGGGCACGCTGCAGGTGGTCGGTCCGACCTTCAACTTCCGGCGGGGCGAGGCGCTGAACGTCGAGCTCCGCTGGAGCCGCAACGACATCGACCTGCCGGCCGGGCACGTCGTGACGAACCTGGCGTCGAGCCGCATCGCCTACAACTTCTCCCCGCGCGTGTTCGCCCAGAGCCTCGTGCAGTACAACGACAGCGCCAACCTCTGGTCGGTCAATCTCCGCTTCGGCTGGCTGCAGGAGGGCAACACCGGCCTGTTCTTCGTCTTCAACCAGTCCGACGGCCTCGGCGACTTCATTCTGCCCGGCAGCGGACGCAGCGTGATCCTGAAGTACACCCACCTGTTCGACCTGTTGCGGTAGGCGTCCGCGGCGTTCAGTTCGCGCAAGCGAGCTCGGCCTCGACCGGCTCGAGCTGGTCCAGCCAGTAGGCGTCGTCGTCACGCCGGCGCACGAAGAAGCGGCTCAGGTCGTCGGGGTTCTTGGCCTGGTGGTAGCGCAGGTAGATTTGTTCCGCGTCGACGCCGACGATCTCGACCTTGCCGGTCTCGTGCGACATGCAGTACTTGGCCCGCCGGGCCAGCCCGGAACCGCGACGCAGGGCCTGCTGGAAGATGTGCCACCCGCGCACGATCGGCACCTCGTACGGCTCGTTTCCGGCCGTGGGCCGGCCCTGGAACAGGTAGTACGGGGGGCAGCCGATGTAGGAGAGCTTCGAGTACATCTCGGCGAGGACGTCCGGATCGTCGTTGATGCCCTTGATGAGCGGGCACTGGTTCACGCAGATGATCCCATTCCGAAGGCACGTATCGATGCCGGCGATCGCGTCGTCGGTCAATTCGCGCGGATGGTCGAAGTGCGCCATCAGGTAGATGCGCTTCTCCGGCGTCGAGTACTTCCGGAACGCCGCCTGCAGGTCCTCGTCGCGCAGGACGCGCCAGGGATCGAACGCCGGCATCTTCGATCCGATGCGGATGATCCGGACGTGCTCGATGCCGCGCAACGCCTCGAAGATCTCGACCAGCCGCCGCGTGCTCATCAGCAGCGGGTCGCCCCCGGTCAGCAGCACGTTGGTGACCTCCGGATGCTCGGCGATGTACGCCAGTCCTGCGCCGACGTCGTTGGTCACCTCGTCGTTGTCGTCCATGAACAGCCGCTTGCGGAAGCAGTAGCGGCAATAGGCGCCGCAGACCTCGTTGCAGAGCAGCAGCACCGTGTCGACGTACTTGTGCTGCACGCCGCGGGCGACGGTCACCGCGCTCTCGTTGCTGGCGTCGAGCCGGCCCCAGTCGTTCAGCTCCTCCTGGCGCGGAATGATCAACTGCTTGATCGGATCGTCGGGATCGTTCCAGTCGATCAGCTTCACGTAATAGTCGTTCGCGCGGAAGACGTACTCTTCGGTCACCGGCTGCAGCCGCGCGAGCTCGTCCGGGGGGATCTCGGGCATCTGATCCAGTCGTCGGATGTACTTCACGCGCCGCTGACCTGAGGCCGTCGACATCGTGGGCTCGCTCATGTGCCTGCCTCCCGGCGCCGCGTGACGAGCGCGCGCCGTATCGTCCGTGTGATGGTCCGCCGCGGGGCGAACCCGCATTCACGGACTGCTCGACTACGTAGACATGGCTCCGACGGGCAACGCGCCGCGCCACGAGCCGACTCGGGAGCTTGCCCGTTTCCGGGCCAGCCCCTTGGGGGACCGACAGTATCGCCCACGACGCCGGTGCGGCGCAAGTCCGATCTACCCGCAACACAATGGGCTGTGTACAGGTAGCTTCCACACTCTACCGGTCGCGTTCGTACTCCCGGCGCAGAGCCGGCGACAGCGGATAGACGTCGCGAAAACGGTGCTCGCCGGACCTGAGCAGCTCGCGCTCGTACTCCTCCAGTGCCGCTTGCTCCTCGGCGGCGCGCAGCACGTCGGACACCAGCTGGGGAGGGAAGAACAGCACCCCGGTCTCATCGGCGACGACGACGTCCCCGGGCAGCACCGTGGCCGTTCCGATGCGAACCGGCGCGTTCCACTCGACGCCCAGCCAGCTCGTGGTGGTGACGTCGAAGAAGCGGGCGAAGACCGGAAAGTCGGCGAAAGCAGGTCCCACCAGCTCGGCCAGGTCACGGCTGCCGCCGTCGATGACCACACCGGCCACGCCGCGCAGCTTGATTCCCAGCGCTCCCATGCCGCCGAACAGCACGTGGCCGTCGGCGCCGCCCAGCTCCGCGACCACGACGTCTCCGGGACGCGCCTCCTCGGCCGCCCTCGCATAGTAGCGCCGGTCCCAGTCGCCCTCGGCCGCGAGCTGGTCGATCGCCGCTACGAGATCCGGGCGCGGCGGCAGGAAGCGCATCGTCAGCGCGCGGCCCGCCACGCGGCGGCCCGGCTGCGTCGCCCGGAAGCCCCGCACGTAATTCCGCCGGTAGTCGCCGAGCGAGCGCCAGATGTCCTCGAGCTGCATCTCGCCGAGCCGCGCGAGATCCTCGTTGCTGACCGCCGTCTCGGCCCGCGTGGACTCGATGACGTCCATGATCGCGCTGTACGAGGATCGGTTCGCGCGAAAACCGTCGGGCGGCGCGATGTCGCCGGCGCCGTGCGTGTCGTGTTCCTGGGCGGTGGCGGCACCGCCCGCCAGCAGGACGGCCAGAGTCATGATGCCGATGCGCATGGGGACCTCCTCGCGTGATTCCCGGACGGTCGGATCCGGATGATACGCTGGTCTCGCTTGTTCCGGGGGACGCGGGCGGGTATAAGAGAGCGAGGCCCGCGGGGCGCGGAGGGACGATGGCTGATCTGTCGCGGCGCGAGATGCTCAAGCGGGTGGTAGTGGCCGGCGCCGCGGCGTCCTTCCCCGCGCCGCGGACCGCGGCGGCGTCGGTCCAGTCGCCGCCCGCGGCATTCGAGACCCTCACCGCCGGCGAGGGCGCGACGTTGCAGGCGGTGGTTGCGCGCCTGATTCCCGCCGACGAACGTGGTCCGGGGGCGTTGGAGGCCGGCGCGGCGACGTACATCGACCGGGCGCTGGCCGGGCCGCTCGCGGCCTCGCGCGAGGCGTACCGCGGCGGACTTGCGGCGCTCGACCGGTACGCGCAATCCACCGGGGGCCGTGCCTTTGCCGCCCTCGATCCAGGCGATCAGGATGGTTTGCTCCGCGACGTGGAAGCGAATGCCGCACCGGGGTTCGGGCCCGGCGCGGCGGGCTTCTTCAACCTCGTGCTGACGCACACCGTCCAGGGCACCTTCTCGGACCCGGCGCACGGCGGCAACGTCGACTTCATCGGCTGGCGGATGCTCGGGTATCCGGGCGTGCGCACGACCGTGCCGCCCGACCTGCAGCGGATCGACCGCATGCCGCCGTCGCGCCAGGTGTCGGCATACGACTTTCCGGCGTTCAGCGCCGCCCGCGAACGGAGGACCCGTGGCCGTTGAACTGCCGAAACGGGACGTCGTGGTCGTCGGTCTCGGCGCGGTGGGCGGGGTCGCCGTGCTGCCGCTGGCCGAGGCCGGCATGGACGTGGTCGGTCTCGAGGCGGGAGGGTGGCTGCGCGCGCGCGACCATGTACCGGACGAGCTGTTCAACAACTACCGCGGCTGGCCCGAGTCGGTGCAGAAGGCGAACCGCGAGATCCCGGTGCACCGTCGCAGTGCGTCGTCGCCCGATTCGCCGCGCGGGGGGCTGCACCCCATGATGAACGCGGTGGGCGGCACGTCGCTGCACTACTGGGCGCAGAGCTGGCGGCTCAGCCCCTGGGATTTCCAGGTCGTCAGCGAGACGACGCGACGCTACGGCGCGTCGCGCCTGCCGGTGGGGACCACGGTGGAGGACTGGCCGTTCGGTCTCGATGAGCTCGAGAAGTACTACGACCGGGTGGAGTACGCCGTCGGCGTTTCCGGCCAGGCCGGCAACGTGGGTGGCGAGCTCGACGAGCGCGGCAACATCTTCGAGGGACCGCGGCGCCGGCCGTATCCGATGCCGCCGCTGCGGTGGACCGGCTTCATCGAGCGGATGGCTGAGGCCGCCCGCGGGCTCGGCTGGCACCCGTTCCCCGGACCGGCGGCGGTCAACTCCGTCCGCTACCAGAATCGGGCCGCGTGCGCCTACCACGGGTTCTGCGACCGGGGCGGCTGTCACCTCGACGCGAAGAACTCGACCGCCGTCTCGACGATCCCGCGCGCGCAGGAGACCGGGCGCCTGCAAGTGGTGACCGAGGCGCACGTGCGGCGCGTGCAGGTGGACGGCGAGGGCCGCGCCGCCGGCGTCAGCTATGTCAAGGGCGGCGAGGAATACTTCCAGCCGGCCGACGTCGTCCTGCTGGCCGGCTACACCTACGAGAACGTGCGCCTGATGCTCCTCTCGAAGTCTCCCGCGTATCCGCACGGCCTGTCGAACAACGGCGGCCAGGTGGGCCGCCACTACATGACGCACGCAACCGGGGCCGGCGTCCTGGCGCTCTTCCCGCACCGCCTCAACCGCTGGTACGGGCTCCCGGCGCAAGGGGTCGCGATCGACGACTGGGCCGCCGACAACTTCGACCATTCCGACCTCAGTTTCATCGGCGGCGGCAACCTGTGGGTCTACTCGGACCGCCGCCCGATCTCGGCGGCCCGCATGCCGACCTTCGGGCGCGCCCCGCGCTGGGGCTCGGCGTGGAAGGCGTTCGTGGCCGATAACGCCGACCGCTGGACCAACTGCTACATCCAGAAGTCGACGCTGCCGTACGAGGACAACTACCTGGACCTGCACCCGACCGTGACCGATCCGCTCGGCGATCCGGTCTGCCGCATCACCGCCGACTTCAAGGACAACGAGCGCCGCATCGCGACGTTCGTGCAGGACCGGATGGTGGAGTGGTTCCGCGCGGCCGGCGCCACCGAGATCATCCGCCAGGGTCTCGGCACGATGGGGCCGTCCACGCACGCCTACGGCGGCACCCGGATGGGAGACGACCCGGAGACGAACGTGGTCGACCGTTGGGGCCTCTCCCACGAGGTTCCGAACCTGGGCATCCTCGGCGCTTCGGTGATGGGGACGAGCGGGTCCCACAACCCGACGCTCACGGCGCAGGCGCTCGGGTGGCGCACGGCCGCGCATCTCGTCGAGAACTGGTCCTCTATCGCCGAGTAAGGGTGCGAGCGGCGCGACACGCCCGGCGGGGCGCCCGTCGTGTTTCGTAGATCGCCCGTTCTGCGGCAGGGCTTCGCTGCCGGCCCATCAGTGATGGTGGTGGTGGATCGCCTCGTGCTCGGCGACCTGCTTGTCCTTGCGGATCTTGGCTGCCTGCTTGCGCGCCGACTTCAGGTTCATCTCCCGCGTGCCGTCGGAACTGACGGCGAACATCGAGATCATCCGCTCCAGTTGGTCGCGGCTCGGGCACGCGGGGCAGGTCGGCGGATCGCCGTTGGGGATTATCACTGCTTCGAACTCGTGGCCGCAGGCGCGGCAGCGGTACTCGTAGATCGGCATGGATGACGTCCCTCCACCGCCTCATTCTACGCGGATCGCGCGGCGTCACGCAGCGCCTGCCGGCAATCGTCACTCCAGGAGTGACTGCAGCAGCACTGCGGGATGCTGCGCGCGGACACCGGTGAAGTCGTGCACCTGGTGGCGGCACGACGTGCCGGCGGCCACCAGGACGCTCTCCGGCTCGAGTGCCCGGGCCGCGGGCAGCAGTCGTCTTTCCCCGATGCGCTGCGAGATGTCGAAGTGCTCGCGGGCGTAGCCGAACGAGCCGGCCATGCCGCAGCAGCCCGAGTCGAGGTCGGTGACCCTGGTCCCCGGGATCCGCTCGAGGAGCGCCTTGGCGGGCGCGACCAGACCGAGCGATTTCTGGTGGCAGTGCCCGTGGAGCAGGATCCGGTTGGGGCCGGACCGTAGAGACAGCGTTGCGCCGCTGTCGGTGAGACGCCGGTTCAGGTAGTCCTCGAAGAGGACGCAGGCGGCGGCGACCTCCCGCGCCCGCTGCTGCGCGTCGCCGCGCAGCAGATCCGGTACGTCGTCGGTCAGCGCCGAGAGGCAGCTCGGTTCCAGGAGCACGATGGGCGTGCCGGCCGCGGCCAGCGGATGGAGCCGGCGAACGGCGTGCTCGGCACGGTTGCGCGCCGCGGCCAGCAGGCCCTGGGAGATGAGCGGCCGGCCGCAGCAGGCGTGCGGTGCGAGCCCGACCCTGAGGCCCGCAGCCTCGAGGACATCCGCTGCCGCAAGGCCGATCTGCGGGTCGTAGTAGTTGGTGAACGTGTCGTTGAACAGAACCGCGTCGGGAGTGCCGCGCGGCGCGCCGTTGCCTGCCGAACGGCGTCGTCGCCGCCACGCCCCGGCCAGCGTGCGGGACGCCCACGGAGGCAGCGACCGCCGCCGATCGATGCCGAAGAACCGTTCGTTCAGAGACCGCACCCAGTCGCGATCGAGCCACGGGTTGATCAGCGGCGCGACGCGGCTGGCCAGCGCCGACAGAGTGCGAACATTGCCCAGGACGCGCGCCCGCAGCGGCGTGCCGTGGCGCCGCCAGTAGTCGGCGAGGAACTCGCTCTTGAAGCGCGCCATGTCGACGCCGACCGGGCACTCGGTCTTGCAGGCGCGGCACTCCAGGCAGAGGTCCAGCACGTCGTAGACGCCGCGGTCGCCCAGTCCGGCGTCCGGCGCACGGTTCCCGTTGCCGAGGCCGGTTCCGTTGCCGAGGCCGCCGTTCATCGCGAGCCGTAACGTGTTGGCCCGGCCCCGGGTCGAGTGCGCCTCGTCGCGCGTCGCCATGTAGGACGGACACATCGTGCCGCTGAGCGTCTTGCGGCAGGCGCCGACGCCGCTGCACATTTCCACCGCGCGCCCGAGTCCGCCGTGCTCGCTGTGGTCGAAGGCCGACTCGGGGTTCGGCGTCCGGTAGTCGGCGCCGTAGCGCAGGTTGGTGGTGAGCGGCGGTGCGTCGACGATCTTGCCCGGGTTGAAGAGTCCCTCCGGGTCGAACGTTCGCTTCACGGTACGAAAAGCTTCGTACAACTCCGACCCGAACATGCGCTCCATGAACGGTCCGCGCACGAGGCCGTCGCCGTGCTCGCCGGAGAGGGCGCCGCCGAACTCCAGCACCAGGTCGGCAATCTCGTTCGCGATAGCCTCGAACTGCTGCACGCCGGCCGCGGTCTTCATGTTGACCACCGGCCGCACGTGCAGGCAACCGACCGACGCATGCGCGTAGATGCCGGCGGTGGTCCCGTGGCGGCGGATCACCTCCAGGAACCGCTCGATGAAATCGCGCAGCTTCTGCGGGCCCACGGCCGTGTCCTCGACGAACGAGATGCTCTTGGCGTCCCCCTTGATCGCCATCGAGAGGCCCAGCGACGACTCGCGGAGTTTCCAGATGCGGGCCTGGTCGGAAGGCGCGATGGCGCGGGAAGTGTGCGTTGCGACACCGCGGGCGCGGACGTTCGATTCCAGCCGGTTGAGGCGCGGGCGGATCTCCTGCGCGGAGTCGCCGTAGAGCTCCACGCACAGCAGCGCCCCGCAGTCCGTCTTGAGCACGGCGCGCCGCATCGCGTCCAGGGCCGGATTCTCGCGGGCATGGTCGAGGATCGAGTGATCCATCACCTCGACGGCGGACGGGTTGTGGGCCAGGATGGCGGGCGTCTCGCCCAGCGCGTCGAGCAGGTCGTCGTACTCGATGGTCAGTACCGCCTTTGCCTTGGGCAGCGGCACCAGGTTGAGCCGTGCCTCCAGGATCAGCCCGAGCGTGCCTTCCGAGCCGACAATCAGTTTGGCCAGGTTGAACGGCTCGCCGCCGCCTGTGTGGGCCGGGGTGAACGCGTCCAGGTTGTAGCCCCCGACACGGCGCAGGATCTTCGGATAGCGCCGGTCGATCTCCTCCGCGTGGCGCGCTGCCAACTGCCGGACGGCGCGGTAGCAGTTGCCTTCGAGAGTGTCCGCCGCGCAGATCGTTTCCAGCTCTTCGGGGGGCAGCGGCCGCAGGTGCGCGACCGAGCCGTCGGCCAGCGCGACATGCAGGTCGAGCACGTGATCGATGGTCTTGCCGTAACGCACCGATCGCGCACCGCTCGAGTTGTTGGAGATCATGCCGCCGATGGTCGCGCGGCTGGCGGTGGAGATGTCGGGCGCGAACCGCAGCCGGTGCGGTGCAAGCTGCGCGTTCAGCTCGTCGAGCACGATGCCCGGCTCGACGCGTGCCCACCGTTCCTCGACGTTCACCTCGAGTACGCGGTTGAAGTACTTCGACGTGTCGATCTGCAGACCGGAGCCGATCGCCTGACCCGCCTGCGACGTGCCGCCGCCGCGCGCGGTTATCGAGCAGCCGTGGGCGCGGGCGCACTCGAGCGCCGCCAGCATGTCCTCCCGCGAGCGGACGATGGCCACCCCGAGCGGCTGGATCTGGTAGACGCTGGCGTCGGTGGAGTAGAGCGCGCGAGACACCGCGTCGAAGCGCACCTCGCCGGCGAGCCGCGCTTCGAGATCGGTCCGGAGATCACTCATGCGGCGCAGTATAAATCGCGTCTTGCGGCAGCGCCGTCCAGATCCAGCCCTCGCGCTCCGCGAGGCATCGATCGAGGGACGGGACGGCGCGTTCCGTGAGGAGCCCTGTGCGGCCTGTGCACACACGGCCGCATCCAGCAGGTCGTCGTTGCTGCAAGGAGCTGTCGTTGAGACGGTGGAACGTGATTGCAGCGATGTCGATAGCGATCCGCGGAGGAGGCGGTCAAGTACGCTAGATTAGCGCCATGTCACACGCCAGCGGCCGACATTTTCTGCAGATCCCCGGACCGACCAACGTGCCCGATCGCGTCCTGCGCGCGATGGCGGCGCCGACCATCGATCACCGCGGGCCGGCGTTCCGCGATCTGACCCGCGAAGTGCTTGCCGGCATGGCGTCCGTCGTCCGGACCCGCCACCCGGTCGTGCTGTTCCCGGCGTCGGGGACCGGCGCGTGGGAGGCGGCCCTCGCCAACACCCTGTCGCCGGGCGACCGTGTGCTGATGGCCGAGACCGGGCACTTCGCGACGCTCTGGAAAGGGATCGCAACCCGACTCGGGCTCGATCCATTGTTCCTCCCGGGTGACTGGCGGCGCGGCGTGGATGCGGCGCAGGTCGAGACGCGCCTGACGGAAGACGACGCCCACGCGATCAAGGCGGTCTGCGTGGTTCACAACGAGACCTCGACGGGGGTGACGAGCGATATCGCGGCCGTCCGCCGCGCCCTGGACGCCGCGCGACATCCGGCGCTCCTGGTGGTCGATACGATCTCGTCGCTGGCGTCCATCGACTACCGGCACGACGAATGGGGGGTCGATGTGACCGTCGGCGCGTCCCAGAAGGGGCTGATGCTGCCCCCCGGCCTCAGCTTCAACGCGGTGGGGGACAAGGCTCTCGCCGCGCATGCCACGGCCCGGCTGCCGCGCAGCTACTGGGACTGGGGACCGATTCTGGCCGCCAACGAGAAGGGCTTCTTTCCCTATACGCCGGCGACGAACCTGCTCTTCGGACTGCGCGAGGCACTCCGCATGCTCCAGGCGGAGGGGCTCGCCAACGTCTTGGCCCGGCACGACCGTCATGCCGAGGCGACCCGCCGCGCGGCAAGGACGTGGGGTCTCGAGCTGCTCTGCGTCAACCCGTCGGAGTACAGCTCGTCGCTCACCGCGATACTGACGCCTGAGGGACACGACGCGGCGCGGCTGCTCGACGTCATTCTCGACCGTTTCGACATGGCCCTGGGCGTCGGGCTTGGCATCCTCGCCGGCAAGGTGTTCCGGATCGGTCATCTCGGCGACTTCAACGATCTGAGCCTGCTTGGCACGCTGGCCGGCGTCGAGATGGGATTGGGGCTGGCCGGCGTTCCGCACACGTCCGGCGGTGTCGGGGCCGCCCTGACGTTCCTCACCGAGTGTGCACGCTCCGCGACGGCCGAGCCCGCGCCCGCGTAGCCTACTCCCGCAACGCGTAGACGAACAGCCCGTTGCCGGCCGCGACCGCGACGTACTGCCGGTCGTCGACCGCATAGCTGATCGGCCCGTTGGCGATCATCCCGCCGAGCGTCTTCCGCCAGAGCAGCTCACCGTCCCGAGCGTCGAAGGCATGGAAGTAGCCCTCGCGGTTGCCGGTGAAGAGCACGTCGGTGGCGGTCGTCAGGATCCCGCTGCTCGTGACGTCCGTCATCTCGTACTTCCAGGCCTGCTCGCCCGTGGCGGGATCAATCGCGATGACGGCTCCGGTGCCCGCGGATTCGGTCCAGGTGTTGATCGGACCACGGGCCAGACTCGGGAGCGCGCCGCCCGGCACGGGCGGGGCAGGCCGGCCGCCGAGGAACAGCCGCCCCTCCTCGTACTCGACTTCCTGGGCCTCGAAGACCGAGCCGTAGCCCTCCCAGGCCGAGAGGTAGAAGAGACGCGTCGACGGGCTATAGGAGGGTGAGTACCAGTTGGTGCCGCCCTGCACGCCCGGATAGGTCGTGGCCCCGGGTTCCTGGGGGATGAAGATCGGCCGCCCGTTGTCGTCGAGTCCCTCCGCCCAGGTCTGTTCGATGAACGCCTGCCCGTTGATGAACTGTCCGGTCTCGCGGTCGAGCACATAGAAGAAGCCGTTGCGGTTGCCCCAGAGCATCAGCTTCAGCGTGCCGCCGTCCTGGGCCGGGAAGTCGGCGAGCACGGGCACCTGCACCGAATCGTAGTCGTACGGGTCGTTGGGCGTGAACTGGAAGTACCATTCCAGCTCGCCCGTGTCGGGATCAAGCGCGACTACCGAGTCCGAGTAGAGGTTGTCGCCGGGCCGCTGCGCCGGGTTCCAGTCGGGGCCGGGGTTCCCGATGCCCCAGTAGATGAGATCGACGTCGGGGTCGTACGAGCCGGTGATCCAGGCCGACGCGCCGCCGTAGCGCCAGTCGTCGCCCTCCCAGGTGTCGTGGCCGGGCTCGCCGGGGCCGGGAATGGTGTAGAACCGCCACTCCTCCTCGCCGGTCTCGGGATCGTGGGCGGAGATGAAGCCGCGGATGCCGTACTCGCCGCCGGCGACGCTGACGATCACCTTGTCCTTGACGATGAGCGGCGCGAGGGTCAGCGCGTAGCCGGCACCGGGATCGGCGACGCTGGTCTGCCATATCGGCCGGCCGCTGACCGCGTCGATGGCGACGAGTTGCGCGTCGATGGTCCCCATGAACAGCGTCTCGCCGAGTATTGCCACCCCGCGGTTGACGCGGCCGCAGCAGGGGCGCGATTCCTGTGAGGGGGTGTACTCGTAGCGCCAGAAGACGCGGCCGTGCTTCGCGTCGAGCGCCAGCACGGTGTTGGGCGCCTCGGTGATGTACATGATGCCGTCCACCACGAGCGGCGTCGTCTGGAAGACCTGCAGCGACTGCTGCTGGAAGACCCACTGCAACTCCAGGCGGTCGACGTTGTCGAGCGTGATCTGGTCGAGCGTGGTGTGGCGGTCGCTGTTGTAGTTGCCGGAGTAGGTGAGCCAGTTGTGCGGCTCGTCGGCGGCGTTGAGCAGCCGCTCGAAGGTCACCTGGGCGGCCAGCGGGCGCGGCAGCAGGACCACGAGCGTCAAGGCGGCGAGCGTCAGGACGGCGAGCGTCGAACGGGCCATCAGTTCATCCCCTTCAAGGTCAGGAGGAACGCCAGGACGTCGGCGCGTTCCTGTTCGGTCAGTGTCTCGACGTACGAGGGCATCGGAGAGGTCGTGATCACGGTGTACTCGCTGAGGTCGTCCTTGACGAGCGAGACGAGCCGCTCGTTCTCGTCGATGAGTTGCACGGTGTACGTGTCCTCGTTGAGCCGCCGCCCGGAGTAGACGGTTCCGTCGTTGCCCACCGCACGGATGCTGCGGTTGCGGGGAAGCATCGCGGCGGTCGGATCGACGAGCGATTCGGCCAGCGAGCCGGCGCTGCGCACGGCGCCGATGTCGGTCAGATCCGGGGCGATGCGCGAACCGTCGCCGGCGATGCGGTGGCAGCTCGCGCAGTCTCCCTTGCCGCGATAGATTGCCTCGCCGCTGACCGCTTCTCCCACCGTCACGTCGCTCGGGTCGAAGTCGCCCATAGTGCGCAGATAGGCCACGAGACCGGTGAGCTCGGACGCGGTGTAGTCGCCGGGCGGCATGGCGGTGTCGGGGATGCCGGCGCTGATGATGCGCATCAGGTCCTGGTCGGAGCCGGCCGAGCGGAACTGGCCGGTGCGCAAGCTCACGCCCTCGACGGCATCGCCGTCGGGTCCGTGGCACGCGACGCAGGTCTCGCCGTAGACCTGCATGCCGTAGTTGATATCGGCCTGCGCGTACTCGCCCGCGTGGGTCTGCTGGGCCGCCGCGTGGGTGTCTCCCAGCAGCCCGACCGTTGCCACGAGCAGCGCCGCGCCCCATCCGTATCCACGTCGTTGCACCTCCGCCCTCCTTGCTCCGTCTGTGCGGGTCTCGATAGCGTCGGGGTCATTGTAGCCGCTCGGCGAAGGGTGCCGTGGCCCGCCGGCCCGCGCTATGCTGGAGCCCATGCATCCACTCAAGCGCTCGCTGTTGGTCACGCTCCTGGTTGCCGGCCTCGTCCAGGTAGCCCCGGGAGTTGCTCACGCCCAGGAGATCGATCCCGACCACGTGGTTCGGTCGACCCCGGACAGCGTCGTCTGGGGCTGGTATCCGCTCGATCACGAGCCGGTGCTCACCGTGCGTTCGGGCGACACCGTACGCATCGACACGCTAAGCCATGCCGGGACCACGCAGCCGGAGGAACCGGTGGAGTATCTGGGTCAGTTCGGCGTGGCGCCGGACGAGGTGCTGCAGGACGTGGTCGATTTCTGGCGGACGCGTCCGGACCGGCCGCGCGAGGGACGCAGCGGGCACGTCATTACCGGGCCCATCTACGTCGACGGCGCCGAGCCGGGCGACATGCTCGAGGTGCAGATCCTGTCGGTGCGCACGCGGGCGCCCTACGGCATCAACAACACGAGTCCGACGAGCGGCGTCTTCGGCCCCGGCTATCCCGGCACGTCGGCGGACGACGAGCCGATGGACATGCCGGCGGTGCGGCACCTCATCCGGACGGGCGATGCGGGCGGGCGAGAGGTGGCATTCTTCTCCGACGCCATCCAGGTGCCCCTGGCGCCGTTCATGGGGGTCATGGCGGTGGCGCCGGAAAACCCGACCGTGGGCCAGCCCGGCGTAACGGTGCCCGGCGTGCAGGCGTCGCGGCCGCCGGGGCCGTTTGGCGGCAACCTCGACGTCAAGGACCTTGCCGCCGGCAGCACGCTCTACCTGCCGGTCTTCCATCCCGGCGCGCGCTTCTACGTGGGCGACCCGCATTCGGTGCAGGGCGACGGCGAGGTGAGCGGGACGGCCATCGAGCAGTCGCTGAGCGGCGACTTCCGCTTCGTGCTGCACAAGGGCCGGACCATCGAAGGGCCGCGCGCCGAGAACGCGACACACCACATCCTGATGGGCATCGATCTCGATCTCGACCGCGCCCTGCGTAAGGCGGTCGTCGCGACGGTAGAGTTTCTCGTCGAGGAGCGGGGACTGAGCCGCCCGCAGGCGTTCTCGCTGGCCAGCATAGCGGTCGACTTCCGCGTTGCGGAGGCGGTCGACCTGACCCAGGTGGTGACTGCGTTCGTCCCGAAGGCCATTTTCGTGGAGTGAGGGTGACCGCCGCCGCGCACGGTGGATTCGTCGCGCCGTTTGGTGCCCTCGACGGGACCTGCAACGTGTACTCACTTGACCGACTAGGTCACGGACCGCGTAGCCCGGATCGGTGGAGTTCGATTGGGCGACGGTGGGCAGGCTTTCTGACGGTTCACTCCTCCTCGGGCAGCGCGAATGCGAAGATCGCGTTGCCGGCGGCAATCGCCACGTGCTGTCTGCCATCAACGGCGAAAGCCATCGGCCCGGCGTGCACCCGCCCGCCGATGTTCTTGTGCCAAAGCTCCTCGCCGGTCTCGGCATCCAGCGCGAAGAAGAACCCGTCCGCGGTTCCGCCAAAGACGAGATTGCTGGTGGTCGACAGCAGGCCGGACGTCGTCCGCGAGTCGACCGGGAACTCCCACCGCAGGTCGCCGGTCTGTGGTTCGAGGGCCCGCACGGTCCGCACGTAGTTCTCGAGCGGCTCGGGCGACTCGCCGCCGCCGGCGCGGTAGCTCTGGCCCTCCTCGTATTCGACCGGCCGGATGAAGTAGCGCGTCTCCGCGTCGTAGGCCATCACGTAGATGAGGCCGGTGCGCGGGCTGTAGGTGGGCGACCACCAGTTCGAGCCGCCGGTGATGGCGGGGGCGACCACGGTGCCGTCGGGTGACGGCTCCATGCCCGGCACCAGGATGGGTCGGCCGTTCTCGTCGAGCCCCTCGGCCCAGGTCTGCCGCGCATAGGGCGTGCCGAGCAGGAACTCGCCCGTCTCGCGGTCGAGCACGTAGAAGAACGCGTTGCGGTTCGGGAAGAGCATCAGCTTGCGCTCCTCGCCGCCGAAGGTCGTGTCGGCCAGGATCGGGATCTGCGTCGCGTCCCAATCGTGGATGTCGTGTGGCGTGAACTGAAAGTACCACTTCATCTCGCCGGTGTCGGCGTCGAGAGCCACCACCGAGTCTGAGTAGAGGTTGTCGCCCTCGCGGACCGTGCCGTCGTAGTCCGGGCCCGGGTTCCCGGTACCCCAGTAGAGGAGGTTCAGCTCCGGGTCGTAGGAGCCGGTCATCCAGGTGGCCGCGCCACCGGTGCGCCACGAGTCTCCCGACCAGGTACGGTTGTCGGGATGATCGGGGCTCGGCGTCGTGTAGAAGCGCCACTGGAGCGTGCCCGACTCCAGGTCGTAGGCGTCCACCAGCCCCCGGATGCCGTACTCGCCCCCGGCCACGCCGGTGAAGATCTTGTCGCCGACGATGAGCGGCGCGGCCGTCTTGCTGTAGCCCGACGACGCTTCCTGCACCTCGGTCTCCCACAGCACGCTGCCGGTGCGTGCGTCGAGCGCCAACAGGTGCGCGTCGAGAGTGCTCATGACGACTCTGTCGCCCTGGACGGCCACCCCGCGGTTGTTGCGCCCGCAGCAGATGATGACCCCCTCCGGCAACTGGTGCTCGTAGCGCCAGTAGGGCCGGCCGGTGGCGGCGTCGACCGCGATGACGGTGCTCGGCGACTCGGTGATGTACATGACGCCGTCGACCACCAGCGGCGTCGTCTCGGCGCGGTCGAGGACGGCGAGCTGGTAGACCCAGGCAATCTCCAGGCCGGCGACGTTCCCCCGGTCGATCTGATCGAGACGGGTATGGCGCTGGGCCTTGTAGTTGCCCGAGTACATCAGCCAGTTGTGCGGTTCGTCCGCGGCGTTGAGCAGGCGCTCGGCGGTGACCGGTGCGAACGCCGGCGCTTCGCGCTGGCCGGACTGCGTCTGTGCGCGTGCCGGGGCCGCGGCGCTGGCGGCGGTCGCCAGGAGGATGGTGGCCGCAATCAGGTGACGCTGCGTCATTGTCTTCGCTCTCTATTGCTCTCTCCGGAACCGGCGGCGGGCTGCGCGTCGTCGGGCGCGAGCCGCACGCGGCGATCAGCATAGTCCATCGGCGCGCGGCGGCGGATACCGGGTCACGCGGCGCTGCTGTCGAGCACGACGCGGCGCCGTTCACCGGCGCGGAGCCGCCGTTCGCCGATTGGTCCTGGCGCCCGCGCCGGCCCGCCGTCAGACTGCCTGTCCACGATCACTCAGGGAGGCATGGATTGACGGACACCATCGCGGGCAACGACGAAGGCAGGGTTCACGGAAGCCGCCCCTCACGCAGGCTCGGGCCTCTCGCGCCGGGGCTGGTGGTCATCACGCTCGGGGTCGTGTTCCTGCTGGACAACCTCGGTTTCGTCCGGACCTGGCAGGTTCTCCGGTTCTGGCCGGTGATCCTGATCGCGGCCGGCGTGAAATACCTGTGGGAGGCGCGCGATCGCGGCGCCGCCGTCAGCGGCACGCTGCTGGCGGCCGCCGGCGGGTTGCTGCTGCTGGACAACTTGTACGTGATCGACGTCGACCTCTGGGACCTCTGGCCGCTCATCCTGGTCGCGATCGGATTCCGGATGCTCTCGCACGCCAGGTCGGTGCCGGACGCGACGGACGAGTCGACCGAGTCGACCGAGAGATGTTCCGCGTTCCTCGGCAGCGTGGAGCGGCGGAACCGCTCGTCGGATTTCCAGGGCGGTTGGGCGTCGGCGTGCATGGGCGGCGTCAATCTCGATCTGACCCAGGCCGACATGGCGGGAGACCGGGCGGTGCTCCAGATCTCGGTGATGATGGGAGGCGTGGAGATTCGCGTTCCGGAGGACTGGGCGACGGAGCTCAGAGTCACGCCGATCATGGGCGGGGTCGAGGACAAGACGCGGGGGCCGGCCGCGCCGACGAAGCGACTTGTACTGAAGGGAATGGTCCTGATGGGCGGTGTCGAGATCAGGAACTAGATGTGATGGCGAGTCCGGGACGATGAGGAAGAAGACGATGACCAGAGGTCCCTATGTTGGGCGCGGAATGCTCGGAATCGTGGCGATCATGGTGCTTGGCGTCGTGATCGCCGAGTCGGATGCCACACGGGACTCGACGGGGGCCGAGGATGCGTCCTGGCTCGACAGCGCGGCATTGCTGGGCTCGGTCGAACATCGGAACCTGTCGGCGGCGTTTCGCGGGGGTGAAGCCGCTGCCGTGATGGGGCGGCTGGAGGTCGACCTGCGCGGCGCCACGATGGCGGGTGAAGAGGTCGTCATCGAGGTCGACGTGGTCATGGGACGCGTCGAGATCCTCGTACCGGAGGATTGGAGGGTCGTCTCCGAGGTGGACGCGGCTCTCGGCGCGGCCGCGTTTCGTACCTCCAATCGGGAGGCGGCCGCCGGCGCGCCTCGGCTCGTGGTCCGTGGAGGCGTGCTGATGGGCAAGCTGGACGTCGGGGATTGACGTGCACCCGATTCTCGCCTCCGGGCAGCGGCGCCTTCTCTATCTGGCATCGTGGGTGTTGATCGGCCTGCTGTTCGCGGTCGCGTGGTCCGCGGCGGGTCCGGGGGTTCGCTTTCCGGGGGCGCTCGGGGTCGTCGTGCCGCCGAGCGTGTTCTACGGATTCGTGTGTCTCTCGGCCTGGTACGTCTGCCGGGCCACGCCGCTTGCGACCCGGTCCGCGGTCCGGATTCTCGGTACCCACGCGGGAGCCGCCGTCGTGGCGACGGCACTGTGGATGTTCGTGTGGGAGGGCTGGTTGCGCGTGCTGGTCGGATCGCCGGCTTTCAATGCCGACGTGCTCGACGCCTACCGCGCCCGGTCTGTTGTTCTGCCGGCCGCGGGCGTGCTGCTGTTCTGGTTCTCCGGCATGCTCCACTACCTGCTGATCGCCTTTCAAACGGCGCGCCGGGCGGAAGCGCGCGAGCTGGGCTACGAGGTGCTGGCGCGCGAGGCCGAGCTCAAGGCGTTGCGCGCGCAGATCGATCCGCACTTCCTGTTCAACAGCCTCCAGTCGCTCAGCGCGCTGACCTCGACCGATTCTGCCGGCGCGCGGCGCATGTGCCTGCTGTTGGCCGACTTCTTCCGGAGCAGCGTCCGCCTCGGCGCGCAGGACCGGATTCTTCTCGAAGAGGAAATGGACATGGTCCGGGCGTATCTGGACATCGAGAAGGTACGTTTCGGTTCGCGTCTGGCCGCCGAAGTCGTATTGCAGCCCGGATGCGGTAAATGCGTGATTCCGCCGTTGGTCCTCCAGCCGCTGGCGGAGAACGCCGTGCGCCACGGCATCCACTCCCTCGTCGATGGCGGCGTCGTGAAGGTGACGGCGCGGTGCGATGCGCGGTTCGTATACCTGCACGTCCGGAATCCGGTCGATACGGAGGCCGCGACGCGGGCCGGCGCGGGAGTCGGACTCGACAACGTGAAGCGCCGGCTCGCCGCCGCTTTCGACGGCGGGACCGAGACCCGCTGGCGGCTCGAGAGCGATTCGTTTCTGGTGGATATCCGGATTCCACGGGAGGACGGGGTTCGGGAGCGAACGGAATGACGGAGCCTCCGGCGCGGCGTATCCGCGCAGTGGTCGTGGATGACGAGGCGCTGTCGCGCGCCCTGATCCTGGAGTACCTCGCGGAGCACCCGGACGTCGAAGTCGTCGGTGAGTGCGCCAACGGGTTCGAGGCGGTCCGGGCGGTCACCGATCTCGGGCCCGACTTGCTCTTCCTCGACGTGCAGATGCCGAAGCTGGACGGCTTCGAAGTCCTCGAGCTCGTCGGCGCGGACGTCCACGTGATCTTCGTGACCGCCTACGACAAGTACGCGCTACGGGCCTTCGAGGTCCACGCCGTCGACTACCTGCTGAAGCCGTTCGGCGCGGAGCGCTTCGCCGAGGCCCTCGATGAGGCCCGGGCGAGGCTCGCGCGGGCGGAACGGGCGCCCGCCCTCCAGGTGGCGGCCAGCGCGCGGCCGGAAGGCGCCCACCGCGAGCGCATCCTGATCCGCTCGGGCGCGAAGGTGGAGGTAATTCCGGTCGGACGCATCGACTGCATCCTGGCCCGGGACGACTACGTGGGGGTCCTGGTCGGCGGGCGGGAACTGCTGAAGCAGCAGACGCTGGCGGACCTGGCGGGCCAACTGGATCCGGAACGCTTCGTGCGTATCCACCGCTCGTGCGTCCTCAACATCGATCGGCTGGCGCGGCTGGAGGCGGCCACCCGGCAGAGCTACGTCGCTGTCCTGAAGGACGGCACGCAACTGCCCGTCAGCCGGAGCGGCTACGCCAGGCTGAACGAGTTGCTCCGGTAGTCCCCGTGAGCGGTCGAGCGGATCGATGCAGTAGACTCCGGCAAGCTGCGGAGGGCCCACCATGTTGAAGCGAAACTCTTCTCATCCCATTGTCCTGCTGCTCGGAATCGCGCTCTTGCTGTTGGCCGCCGTTCCGTCCGCGCAGGACGCGGGCGGGCATCTCAGCTCGGTCGTCGACAAGCTCTCCAGCGGCGAGCGGGTGTTCGGGGTGAGCACCTACGACCTGTCGCTGGAGAACGCCCGTTCGCTCGCGCGGTCCGACATCGACTACGTCTACGTCGACATGGAGCACGGGCCGATGGATTTCACCGCGCTCCACACGTTTCTGCTCGGACTGATCGACAAGCAGGCGATCGCCGAGAGCGGCAGCCTGCAGCAACGGGTCACGCCGCTCGTGCGCATCGCGCCGTACGGGCGCGAACCGTCCGCGTGGGCCGTCAAGCAGGCGCTCGACATCGGAGTGATGGGCATAATCTTTCCGTCGATAGAGAACTCCGAGCAGGCGCTGGCCGCCGTGCGGGCGATGCGCTACCCGCAGCGGCGCGACTCGGCGCTTCCGGAGCCGCCCGGCCTGCGCGGGTCCGGACCGGGGATCGCGACCTGGTTCTGGGGCGTTTCGGGTGCCGACTACCGGCAGCGCGCCGATCTGTGGCCGCTCAACCCGAGTGGTGACCTCGTCGCGCTGATGATGATCGAATCGGCGGCGGGTGTGGAGAACGCTGCCGCGATCGCGTCGGTGGCGGGCGTCACCGGCTTCTTTGTCGGCCCGAGCGATCTCTCCAACTCGCTCGGTCTGCCCCGGGACGACCCGGAGGTGGAGGCCGCGATCCAGACCGTGGTCGACGCATGTTTGGCGCAGGACGTCGCCTGTGGCATCACGGCCGGCGCCGCCGACATGCAGCGCCGCATCGACCAGGGGTTCCGCATCCTGGGCGCCGGGCGGGCCGGAGGCGGGCTCACGGCCGGAAACGATGCCGCGGTGCGGGCGGGCCGTGCCGCCGCGAGAAACTGACCAGGAGCTTCTGTTCGGCTCAGGGTCCCGTCCAGCCGGAGCGGAGTGCTGCGCGATCTACAGCCGTGCCGCCGAGGTAGACGTCCGCGATCCGTCGAGTGTTGGTAATGTCGTCCAGCGGGTTCGCGTCCAGCACGATGAAGTCGGCGCGGGCTCCGGGCTCCAGGCGTCCCGAGTCGTCCAGCCCGAGGCGGTCGGCCGAACGACTGGTAGCGGTGACGATCGCGTCCATCGGGCTCAGGCCGGCCGCCACCATCAGCTCCAGCTCCCGGTGCGCCGAGAACCCGTAGAAGTGATCCTGGACGCCGGAATCCGAGCCGAGGACGAGCGCTGCGCCGGCGGCGTGCAGCTTGGCGAGGCTGCGCTCCATCTGTTCGTATGAGCGTGCGGCGCGTTCCGTCGCGTCCGCGGCGCGGCTCGCGAAGCTGTCGGTCGCGCGCGCGAGCACGTCGGGCGCCACCGTCTCCGCGAGGATCGGCGCGCCGAGCCACGGCGGCGTCGTCGTATGCCGGCCGCGCTCCGAGATGCCGATGTTCGGCATCACGAAGACATCCTGCTCGACGATCGCTTCGACGAGCGCGTCGTCCATCTCCCGATCGCGGACCAGGTGGGCGAAGCCGTCGACGCCGGCCGCCAGGAGCTCCTCCGCGTCGTCGTGATAGAAGACGTGTGCGATCACGTCGAGGCCGTGACCATGCGCCTCGTCGATGATTGGGCGGTAGAGGTCCGGCTCGAGCTTCTCGACGGAACCGCCGCGGTCGTCGACCCAGATCTTGACGAACGACACGCCCCGGGCCGCGAGCTCCTGTACGTACCGCCGTCCCTCCTCCTCACTGGTGACCCCGTAGGCGGAAGGCCGTAGCGCCGCCGCCCCGGGCCCGGCGTTGGGCCGCGCCAGCCCACGTCCCGCCGTGAAGAGACGGGCGCCGCCGAGCGAACCGGCTTCCTGATCCCGGCGGATATCGCTCCATACGTCGCCGGCGTCGGTGCCGAGCGAGACGATGACCCCCACGCCGTAGTACGCGTAGCGGTTCAGGTGGTCGACGACGTTCTCGCGGGTGTAGTTGCCGGCGTCGTAGGTCAGTCCCCGCTGAAAGCCCACATGGCCATGCAGGTTGACCAGCGCCGGCATGATCGTCGTGCCGGTCAGGTCGACCACGATGGCGCCGGGCGGCGACTCTACGGCATCGCGCGTGCCGACCTCGGTGACGACGCCGTCGTCGATCACGAGCCGCGCCGCCTCGATTGCGGGCATTCCGGTGCCGTCGATGAGCCGCGCGCCGTCATAGACGACCGCAGAACTCACCGGTGCCGACGTCGGTGCTGGAGCCCCGTCCGCGCAACCCGCCAACGTGCCGATGCACACAGCGGCAAACGCGCTGCCGAACCGATGCAGGATTGCTCGACGATGCATGCTCGTTCTCCTCGGAGGCAGGCGCGGTGGCGCCTGCGGGATTCGGGCGGACTCGGCGTCGTCGTGCGGACGGCGCGCCTCGCCGGATGTCCGGTTGCCGGTCCGCGCCGGTCTCGGAAATAATAGCGGCCTCCGTCGCGAGTCCGTCTCCACAAACCCATGCGCGTTCTCGTCACCGGCGCGGCTGGCTACATCGGCAGCGTGGTGGCTGAGCGCCTGCTCGCCCAAGGCCACGCGGTCGCCGCATTCGACGATCTCTCGCAGGGGCATCGTGCAGCGGTGCCCGCGCGGGCCGGGTTCTTCGAGGGAGACCTCCGCGACCGGGACCGCCTTGCGGAGGTGATGTCCTCGGTTCGTCCTGACGCCGTGGTGCATCTGGCGGCGGAAGCGCTCGTCAGCAAGTCGGTGACCGAGCCCGCGAAGTTCTTCCAGGTCAACGTGACCGGCGGGCTCAACCTGCTGGACGCCATGCGCGCCGTCCGCGTGCGCCGACTCGTCTTCTCGTCGACCGCGGCGGTGTACGGCGAGCCGGAAGCGATTCCCATCCGCGAGGACGCGCCGCTACGGCCGGTCAACGCCTACGGCGCCTCGAAGCTGGCGTTCGAGCTGGCGTTGCCGTGGTACGCGTCGGCGTACGGGCTGCGCCACGTCTCTCTCCGCTACTTCAACGCATGCGGGGCGACGGCGGAGCGGGGCGAGCACCACGTGCCCGAGACGCACTTGATCGCGATCCTCCTGGAGGTGGCGCTCGGTCTGCGCCCCGAGATTCGCATCTTCGGCGGCGACTACGACACGCCGGACGGAACCTGCATCCGTGACTACGTGCACGTCGGCGACATCGCCGACGCGCATCTGCTGGCCCTCGACCGCATCGACCGGATCGAATCGGGCGCGTTCAATCTCGGCAACGGGACCGGTTTCTCGAACCAGAAAGTGGTTGAGGTGGCCCGGCGTGTCACCGGTCACCCGATTCCGGCGCTTGCGGCCGACCGGCGGACTGGCGATCCCGCCCGCCTGGTGGCCAGCGCGGAGCGCGCGCACGAGGTGCTCGGCTGGTCGCCGCGCCACCGGACTCTCGACGAGATGATCGCGACCGCCTGGGCTTGGCGGAAGGACCGGTTGCACCCGTACTCCGTCTGACGCCGGCCTTGCCGTCCGCGCTCCACTCTGGCGGCGAGCTGGCCGACCGGGAGTCCGTCCTCCGCCGCACGCCCGCGGCGCGAGCCCCGACCGTCGCGGCCGCCCCTACAACCAGGCAAACTTCACCGCGAAGAGCAGCGCTACCGCGATCAGCGTCGGCGAGCATTCCTGCCGGCGGCCCGCCATCACCTTGATCAGCACGTAGGTCAGGAAGCCGAGTCCGATGCCGTCGGCGATGGAGAATGTCAGCGGAATGGCGATGACGGTCATGACCGCGGCGGCGGACTCGGTGACGTCGCTCCAGTTGATGTCCACCAGCGGGCGCGCCATCAGGCACGCCACGTAGAGGATGGCCGCCGCCGTCGCGTAGGGCGGGATCGAGCCGGCCAGCGGCGCGAAGAACAGGCAGGCGAGGAACAGCACGGACACGACGACGGCGGTCAGGCCGGTCCGTCCGCCCGCGCTGGCCCCCGCCGCGCTCTCGATGTAGCTCGTCACCGGCGAGGTGCCGAGCAAAGCACCTCCCACGGTTCCCGTCGAGTCGGCGATCAGCGCCTGCTGCATGCGCGGAAGCTGTCCGCGTTCGTCCAGAAGCTGCGCCTGGTGCGCGACGCCGATGAGCGTGCCGGTCGTGTCGAACAGATCGACGATCAGGAAGGTCAGGATGACCGCGATCATGCCTGCCTGCAGCGCGCCGGCGATGTCGAGCGCCAGCAGCGTCGGCGTCGGATCGGGCGGCAGCGACGCGATGCCCTGCCATTCGGAGACGCCCAGGACGAGACCCGCGCCGGCGACGCCCAGCATTCCGATGAGCGCGGCCCCCGGCACCCGGCGCGCCGCGAGCGCCACGATGGCGCAGAAGCCAAGCAGGGACAGCATCGGTCCGGGCGCCGTCAGTTCCCCGGCGGTGACCAGAGTCGCCTCGCTGTCCTGGATGATGCCGGCGTTGCGCAGCGCGATGATTCCCAGGAACAGTCCGATCCCGGCTGCGATGGCCAGCTTGAGCCCCTGCGGGATCGCCTCGATGATCCAGCGTCGCACCGGCAGCACGCTGAGAATCAGGAACAGTACGCCGGAGACGAACACGGTGCCGAGCGCGACCTCCCACGAGTGACCCATGCCGAGCACCACGCCATAGGCGAAGAACGCGTTGAGCCCCATCCCCGGCGCCAGCGCGATCGGGTAGTTGGCGTACAGTCCCATCACCAGCGTGCTGAACGCCGCCGCCAGGCACGTGGCGACGAACACCGCATCGAACGGCATGCCGGCGTCGGACAGGATCTGCGGATTCACGAAGGCGATGTAGGCCATCGTCAGGAACGTCGTCACGCCCGCCGTCACCTCCGTCCGCACGTCCGTGCCGTGCTCCGCCAGTCCGAAGAAGCGTTCCAGGGTCGCTGTCATGGGTTTCCTCGACAGATCGCGGGCGCCGTGTACTCCAGATCCAGGAGCCGGAAGTAGCTCTCACCGAGAGCGATGTTCCGGAAGGCATCGTCGTTCAGGTGCCGATGGATGCGCCCCGTGACCTCCAGCTCCTCCCGGTAGACGTCCAGGTCCTTGTCGCGCGACGCCAGGAAGTCCGTGCCCGGGAGGATCCGCTCCGAGAACGCGTTCAGGAACGGCACGTACGCCGCTCGGCCCTCCGGCGTCGAGAAGTAGGCATCGTCGATCACCCTCCAGGCGATGTCCAGCATCAGGTTCCGATGGCGCTCCAGCATCGACGTCATCAGCGTCACGTGACGGTGCGGGTCCATGGTGGTGAGCTCCCGCGACAACCCCATGTGCACCCAGACAATCGCGTTGTCCGGATACCGGCGCAACACTTCCTCCATCAGCGAAAGGTAGCGGGTCGGCTCCTCGTCGCTTCCGAGATCCGAGTGGATGGCGAGCGGGATGCCGCGCTCGCGCAGCGCTTCCATGAAGCCGGTCCACTCGGCGATGGCTTCCATGGGCACCGGCTCGTGCCCGTTGCCGGACAGCGCCTGCTTGACCAGGTTGACCTCGCCCATCCAGCGGAAGAGGCCCGGGTACTCCGCGTCGAGCAGCGCCATGCCGTCGAGCACGGACTGGGGGTCGGCCAGGTCCGGGAAGGTCATGGCCAGCGTCAGGTGCAGGCCCTCCGGCGTCTTCGTCACGACGTTGGCGGCGTTGACGAAGTCGTTCTTCAGCGTCGGCGTCACCGGCGTGCCGGGACAGTCCAGGTAGTACGTGCAGGAGGACGTCGCCGGCAGCATCTGGCCGATGCCGTAGACGTTGGCGAAGAGGACGCCGGTCGATTCGAAGTATCCCAGAACTTCCTCGAACGGGACGGCGGGGCCGCCGAACGGCCGGAAATGGACGTGGGTGTCCACGACGGTCGTGTAGGGCTGTGCCGACCGGTCGTAGCACGGCGCGTCCGGCGTTCGGAAGGAGTCCAGGGTCAGCGCAGGCGGAGCGGCGGTCGGTGCCGGCTGGCTGGTAACTGCCGCCGATGTCGCGGGTGAGGTCCGGCCCGAGGCGACATTGCCGGCCGCCGCCAGAATGCCCAGCCCGATGAGCAGCAGGAGGCGAGCGCCGCCCCGCGAATGTCCAGCCCGGTCAACGAACCGCATCCCGCTCTGCTGCCCGTTTGCCCGGCGGAATAGCCCACGGAACCTCCCGCCGCAGAAGCTGACCGGGGTTCTGCCGCCTCCGATCAACTGAACCAACACGTTTGTTTTCAGCATGTTATGGGAACGGGAGGCCGGTCTGTCCAGTCCGCGATCAACTACCCATCAACTACCGGAAGCATTGTGTTTTCAGCATCTTACAGGTTTTGATATCCACGCGGGTCCCTGTCTGTCAACTACCAGCCGAATCGAGCCTGCAGGCTCTGGCTCTTCGTTCTACCCGCCGCGCGGATCAGCTTCCTGTCAACTACCCATCAACTGAGGTAAGGGTCTTATTTTCAATAATTTACATGCACAAAGCGTGCGCTCCGACCGTTTGCTGTCAACTACCGGTCGGCAGGCACGCCGGCCCAGAACGGGACGTACTTTCGCAGCCTCGGGGGAGCGTTTTCGTCGAACGGCTTGATCGCGTCAGCAGCCATGGCCTCGCGGATGTACCGCGACACCGTCGCCTTGTTGTTCGTCTTGATGCCGAACCGCTCCCGCAGCGAGGTGTTGGTCAGGAAATCGCGCGTCACGTACTTCAGGCAGGCGTGCAGGTAGCAGGCCCGAACCCGTTCCCTGCTGTCCATGTCGGCCAGAGGCTTGCGAGCGAACAGGACCACGCGCGTGGAGCCGGGGGGGACCTCGAAGAGCGGAGCGGGAAGCTGGTAACGTTCGACCTGTTCCACCACCTTGTCGATTCCGCCGCCTCGTTCCTCGCAGATGTCGAACCGGCGCATGAGCGACGTGAGCGCCTCGTTCCGCGAAGCCGGTGGGCAGTCGAGGAAGCGCCGAGTGTCCACCAGCGGCTCGCCGGGGTTCGTGATCTCGATGCGCCCGTCGAAGATCTCCACCATCGGCCCCGACCCGGTCACGGAGAAGTCCTGGTGCAGCAGCGCGTTGGCGACCAACTCCCGCACCGCCGGTGCGGGAAACTCCGGGATGGTCCGCCGAAGTGCCTGTCCGATGACCTCGGCTGTCGGCAGCTTGGCGTTGACGTAGTCGATCAGTTCCTCGAAGCCGGAGGCGTAGCCCTTCGTATACTCACGCTCTCCCAGGCCTTCAGTGCGTCCCTTGCCGCGGTACTCGATGACGCGTACTGACTTCCGCTTCAACCGCGAAAAATCGCCGAGATTTCTGGCGAACAAGATAGCGCCCAGGTTCGTGATGTCGAAGCCGCCCGCCTCGCAAGGCGCGACAAGGTGGTCCCTCCGCAGGGCGTCGAGAATGGCGGCGCGCCCGTCGGGGAGCGGTGTACCGAGCAGATGGAAATACGACGGGTAGTCAAGCTGAAGCAGGATGTCCTCGTCGCTCACGCGTTGCGCCGCGACGCCGTCTTCGAAGCGTACCTGATCGAAGATGCGCCAGAGCGCCCGTTCCTTCTCGGGAAAGTCCTTGAGCTTCTTCTTGTAGCTGCCGACGCGGATGTACTCCTGGCCGGCGAACCGTACCGGATGGCGTGCGGCCCGGGCGATCTCTGCCAGAACGACGGGCCCCGCCTCGGTGCCCAGGCGGAGAAAGCGAAAATCGATCTTCGGATCGAGCAGGCGCAGGAGCCAGCTCTCCAGCGCCTCGTTGCCTTTCTTTGCAACCGTTGGATCAAAGCCCGTTCCCACGATGGCGTGGTCCGAGTCCCGGACGCCCCAGACCAGATAGGCAGCAGCCTTCCCGACCAGCGCCGCGGAGTTGGCGAGCGCAGAGATGTACTCACCGATCTCCTGCGGATCGCCGTAACTCTGCTTGAACTCCAGCCACTCGGTCTCGTATGGCAGGGCGCGGAGCTCCTGGAGCAGTCCCTCGAGGTACGCGGATGAGCGCTGATCGTTCACGTCTCCGTTCCCTCCGCCTCGGCGGCCCGGTCCGGTGTCGCCTCACGCGGCGGCGGGTCTGATGAGTTCGGTGATGACCCGGCGTCCTGAAATGTGCTCGCGCTGTGCGCCGCGTTAGGCGTGCCGGTCTCAGCCTGTTGACCCAATCGATCTCGGCGGAACTTCAGAAACCCGTCGGGTCCGTCGTTTCCGAGCGTGTACGCACCTGAAATATGCAAAGCGCCCTGGTAGTTCCTGTTGGCCTCACGGCCGATGATCCGTTTCTCGCCAAGGACCGTCCGGCACTCGACGCCGGCGTCCGGAGTGCCCTTTCGTTCGAACTTGGCGCCGGCGGGGGACTCAGCTCGCGCGAGCTGGGCGCAGAGTTCCTCGAATCCGGCGGCTTGTGAGCCGTTCAGTGGTCGTATGGCTGTCCAATCGAGATTCAACCGCTGATCTCCTTGGCGGGGTCATCGCGTCGATAGCGCTGTGTGAACGGCTCGGTCCCTTCGTTGAGGATGGCAAGGTAGTGATCGTGGACGAACAACCGTCCCCGGCGCTTCCCGGTGATCTCGCGGGCGATGCCCAGGTCGACGAGCAGCTCCATGGCGGTGGCGGTGGTGCGGAATGCGAGCCCCGTGCGCGCGCCCGCCGAAGGCAGGGACAGGATCGGCTGCGCCTTGAGAGCGTCGTGCACGCGCAGGGCCGAGCCGGCTCGCCGCCCGGCGCGCTGCTCGATGGTGGTCCGGTCGGTCGCAAACAGCTCGAGGAGACGGTGCGACGCGGAGACGGCGCCGTCGGCCGTTGCCCGCACGCCGTCAATGAAGAAGGCGAGCCACGCTTCCCAGTCACCGGTGCGGCGCACGTCGTTCAGCAGCTCGTAGTAGTCGGCCCGGTGCTGCTTGAAGTAGAGGCTCAAGTAGAGAAGAGGCTCGTGCAGTACGCCGGCGTTGTACAGCAGCAGCGTCACGAGCAGGCGTCCCAGACGGCCGTTGCCGTCCAGGAAAGGATGGATGGTCTCGAACTGCACGTGCGCCAGCCCCGCCCGGACGAGGACGGGAAGCCCGTCGTCGGTGGCATGCAGGAAGCGCTCGAGCGCCGTCATGCAGTCGGGCACGACGGTGTGGGGCGGCGGCACGAAGATGGCGTTGCCGGGCCGGGTTCCACCGATCCAGTTCTGCGAGCGGCGGAATTCGCCGGGGGCCTTGGCGCTGCCGCGTCCCGTCGACAGCAGGACGGCGTGCATCTCGCGGATCAGACGGTTCGACAGCGGGAAGCCCTCGCGCAGGCGCCGCAGACCGTGCTCGATGGCGGCGACGTGGTTCGAGACTTCGACGACGTCATCGAGCGGAACGCCGGGTGTCTCCGCGGACTCGAAGAGCAGCAGGTCCGACAGCGACGACTGCGTGCCTTCGATCTGGGAGGAGAGCACGGCTTCCTTGCGCACGTAGACGTAGTGGAAGAGGCTCCGGTCCGGCAGGAGCGTCGAGATGCCGTCGAGCCGACCCGCGGCCAGCACCGCGGATTCCAGCGCCGGCTGCAGTGCGTCATCCAGATCCACGGCGGGCACGGGGGGCAGCGGCTGCGGCACGAAGGCGCGAACCTGCTCGCCGCCCGCGCTCGTTGTCTCGTAGGTGCCGATTCGTTCACGCTGCATGACGGTCAAGCGGTTTTCGAGATTCCAATAACGATGCCGGCTAGTGTAATTTTAGCCCAAAAAGTCAATAATGGCCGTCCCTGGCCGCTACTTGACGGTCGAGGCCATGTGCAGAACTCCAATAGCGGTTCCCGTTAATGCAATTTAAGGCAGAAAAGTAAATTCCGGTGGTTCTGCGGAGTAGGGCCAAGCCCTTGGGGCGGACAGCCCGCTGGCCCGTCGGTACCCTTACCCCGGCATCGAGTACGGTCTGCGGCCACACGAGGGTGAGGTGCCGCCAGCCGGCTCACATCTCCCCGACCGCTGCGCAGCCGGGGCCGCCGGCGCCCGCGGGCCGCCGATCCGCGCCGGCGGGTCTTACACCTCCGACAGGTGCGCGATGGCGCCGCTGCTGTCCCCGATCGACTCGGCCGGCACCCCCATGTGGTGCAGCATGGTCAGCAGCAGGTTGGCCATCGGCGTCTCGTCGGGGTAGGTGACGTGCCGTCCCGGGCTCAGGCGTCCGCCGCCCCGTCCGGCCAGCACGGTCGGCAGGTCGTGGTGATCGTGGCGGTTGCCGTCCGAGATCCCCGCACCGTAGGCAACCATCGCGTGATCGAGCAGCGACCCGTCGCCGTCGGCAGTGTTGCGTAACTTGTCCATGAAGTACGCGAACTGCTCGACGTGGAAGCGGTTGATCTGCGTCACCTTCTCGATCTTCGCGGGATCGCCGCGGTGGTGGGTGAGGCCGTGGTGGGCTTCCGAGATGCCGATCTCGCGATAGACGCGGTTGCTCAGCTCGGTTGCGACCATCAGGGTGATGACGCGCGTCAGATCGGCCGCGAGGGCGACGGTCATCAAGTCGAACATGAGCCGGACGTGCTGGACGAAGTCTCCGGGGAGGCCGGGCGCGGGCCGGTCGAGATCGGGAGGCGCCGCGTCGGCGTCCCGTTCGTTGCTCGCGATGCGCCGCTCGATCTCGCGCACCGAGAAGAGGTACTCGTCGAGCTTGCGCCGGTCGGTTGGACCGAGCGTGCCGCTCAGGCGGCGCGCGTCCCCCAGCACGACGTCGAGCACGCTGCGGTCGTAGCCCCGCTGGCGGGCGCGCACGGCGGGATCCCGTTCGATGTCCTCGGCGCCGAACAGGCGCTCGAACGCCGCCCGCGGGCTCGCTTCGAGCGGCATCGGCGACGAGGGGGTCCGCCACGAGATGCTGTTGCTGTAGGCGCAGCTATAGCCGCTGTCGCAGTTGCCCCCGAGCAGACCCGGCTCGCAGCCCAGCTCGAGCGAGCCGAAGCGCGTCTCTCCGCTCAGGTGGCGCGCCGCTATCTGGTCGGCCGAGACCCCGGCCTCGATGTCGGCGCCGTAGGTCTTCCTCGGGTGGACGCCCGTGAGATAGCTCGCCCCGGCGCGCGCGTGGTCGCCGGGACCGTCGCCCAGCGCGCGGCCGCCGTTGTGGGTGAGCCCGCTCAGGACCGAAATGTCGTGCCGGTAGGGAATCATCGGCTCCAGCACGCGGGGCAGCGCCGCCGGCAGGGGAGCGATGGGACCGGCGGTCGGGGGCGTCCACTGGTTCATGACTATGCCGTTCGGCACGTAGACGAAGACCATCCGGTTCGGCGCCGCGGCGGCTTGCGCGGTACGGGCGAATGCCGGGACCATCGCGTCGAGGAACGGCAGCGCCAATGTGGCGCCGACGCCGCGGAGGACCGTCCGTCGCGGAAGGGCTCGATGCATCGTCATGATTCGTGTCCTTGCTCTGTAACGCCGCCGGCTCGATGCCCTTGATCCGCCCTACGGTTCGGGCGTCTCGGCGCGCCGCATGCGGAACGGCGCGCTCTCGACGACCCCCGTGACGAACGCCGACCAGCGGTCGCCGTTCTCGCGGGCCGTCTCGGTAATGGCGGCCACGGCATCGGCGTCGTAGTGTTCCAGCCCGCGGCCGAGGGCGTAGGTGAGCAGCTTCTCGCTCAGGTTGCGCCGGAACGCGTCCGCGCGATGGCGGAGCACCTGCTTCAGCTCGGCCGGCCCGCGGAACGCCGTGCCGTCGGGCAGCACGCCGGTGTCGTCGATCGGAGCCTCGCCTTCATGCGTCCGCCAAGCGCCGGCCGCGTCGTACTTCTCCAGGCCGAAGCCGATCGGGTCGATCTGGTTGTGGCACACCGCACAGCTCGGGTTGGTGCGGTGGGTCTCCATCTGCTCGCGCAGCGTGGCGCCGCCACTGGCGCCGCCGCCGGCTTCCAGGGCCGGGACGTCCGCGGGCGGTTCCGGCGGGGGAGCGCCGAGCAGGTTCTCCAGCACCCACTTGCCGCGCAGCACCGGCGACGTGCGCGTCGGATAGGACGAGACGGTCAGGACGCTCGCGTGCGACAGCAGACCGCCGCGCTGCGGTCCGTCGAGAGCGACCCGCCGGAACGCCTCCCCGTCGACCCCGGGAATCCCGTAATGGCGCGCGAGCGGGCCGTTGACGAAAGTGAACGGCGCGTCGAGCAGATCGAGCACGCTGCGGTCTTCGCGCATGATTTCCTGCAGGAACAGCTCGGTCTCGGTGCGCATGGCGTCGCGCAACTCGTCGTCCACGGTCGGGAACCGCGCCGGGTCCGGCTTGGCGCGGTCGATCGCGCGCAACTGCAGCCACTGCGCGGCGAAGTCGGTGACCAGCGTGCGGGCCTTCGGATCGGCCAGCATGCGGCGCGTCTCGGCCCGCAGCACGGCCGGGTCGGTAAGCCGTCTCTCCTCGGCGAGCCGGAAGAGCCGCTCGTCCGGCATGTCGGCCCAGAGGAAGTACGACAGCCGCGCGGCCAGCTCGTGGTCGTCGAGGGCGCGCACCCCCTCGCCGGCCGCCGGGTCGCGCTCGATGCGGAACAGGAAGTTCGGGGAGAGCAGCACCGCCTGGAGAGCGAGCCGGATCCCCTCCTCGAACGAATCGCCCGCCGCCTGCGCCTGCCGCACCAGGCCGAGCAGCGGATCGACGTCGGCCGCGGTCACCGGCCGGCGGTAGGCGCGACGGGCCAGCTTTGTGACCACCTCCCGCGCGCAGTCGTCGTTGTGCTCACCAGGCCGCGGTCGGCAGATGAAGACGCGCTCGTAGCTCGCGGGCGGGGCCTGGCTCGGATTGAACGGTCCGACGATGTCCACGTAGTCGACATAAAGGACCCGCCGGCCGTCGTCCATCACGTTGTCGCGCGGGTCGTCCATGTCGGCGACATGCGGGTAGGAGAGGCGGAAGTCGTGCACCCCGGCCGTCACCGGGACGCGCGTGACGAACTCCCCACGTTCGTACCCGAAGGCGTTGCTTCCCTCGATGAGCTCCTCGCGGAACACCTGGCCGTCGAGCGTCGCTACCACCGGCACCGGCGGCTGGCTCCGCCGGGCGTCCTCGACGAAGCGGGTGAGTCGTTCCTCGGCGGTCAGGCGCGCTTCGAGCGTCCGGTCGCGTCTGTCGCGCTCCTCCGCCTCGATCGCCCCGCGGGCGATGAGCTGCCGGCGGCTGTAGCGGTAGTTTGCCGCGCGGAACCGCAGCTCGTACTCGGCGTCCCACGGGAAGAGGTGCGAGCCGTACAGGGCGCCGCGCATCGAGTAGGGGAGGATGTTCCCGCCGGTCAGGTCGTTGCCGGCGTCGTGCGAGCGCTTGCCCATGTAGCGGGCGAGCAGGGTGGGCTCGGCCGGCAGCGGCTCGCCGAAGATTGCGATGCGGGAGAGCCGCTTCGCCGCCGCGACGTACTTCTCCATCAGCAGCGGCGAGACCGACAGCACGTCGCCGATGTTGTCGAAGCCGTAGCCCGAATCGTCGATCGGGAACTCGTCCGCCGGGCTGCCGTTGACGCCGAGCAGGCTGCGGACCGTGTTGTCGTACTCGACCCGGTTGAGCCGGCGCGCGGTGACGCGTCCCGGATCGGCCGTCCTGCGATAGCCAGCGTCGGCCAGGTACGCCTCGATGGACGCGGTCAGGCGCGCCAGTGCGTCGTCGGTCGGCCGCGGGCGTCCCGGCGGCGGCATCTGTCCGGCGTTCAGCCTCCCCAGCACGCGGGTCCAGGTGTCGACCCGCGGATCGGCAGCAGGCCGGGCGCCGAGTGGCCGCGGATCGACGGCGGCCGCAAGTCTCTCCAGGTTGAGGTTAACCGTGCTCAGGCGGTTGCCGTGGCAGACGATGCAGTGCTCGGCGAAGAACGGAGCGGCCTCGGCGTGCAGCGCGGCGGCCGGTGATGCGCCTGCCGCTACGGGTGCCTGTTCGGCAGCCGCCGGCACGCCGGCAATCGTTGTCGCCGCCAGGGCGACCAGCAGACAGACGGCACCGAACCGCCCGGTAAACCGGAGATCGAAACGCGTGCAGACGGTCTGCCACATGGTGCGGATCATTATGGCACCCATTGTCGACCCGTAGCAGATTGCCGGGTGTGCCGTTCTGGGTTCTCTGGGATGTGGACAGTGGTATTCTATATTCCAGATTCTAGAATATGGATGACCAGAAATGAGTCCGGCCTCCCTGCTTCCCCAAGACGTTGTTGTGCTGGCGAAGCTGCTGACCTACGCTGACCGCCGGCCCTCCCTGGCACGAATGGCTGCGGATCTGTTCCTCAGTGGGTCCCAGGTCCACGCTGCCCTCAAGCGGCTCGAGGCTGCGCGTCTGGTCTTCAAGGACACCCAGAGCAGTCGACCCAACACCAGCTCGGCAGAGGAGTTCCTCGTGCACGGCGCAAAGTATATGTTTCCGGCAGTCCGGGGCGGCGTCACCCGCGGAATGCTCACCTCCTATGCGGCGCCGCCGTTGAACCGTCGCATCTCAGGCGGGCCCGATCTCCCGCCCGTGTGGCCGTACGCGAGGGGCGAGCACCGAGGTGTCTCGCTCGAACCGCTGTACAGGACCGTACCGCTGGCCGCGCAAGCGGATCCGCGCCTCCACGAGCTGCTGGCCCTCCTGGACGCATTGCGGGACGGCCGCGCCCGCGAGAGGAGCCTTGCAGAGCGCGAGATCATGAAGCGCGTGCGGGAACATCCTCATGGATGAAGATCCCAACCTGCAGTTGCTGGAAGCAGCGGCCCGCGCCTTGGAGCCGTTGCTCGGTGAAGTCGTGTTCGTCGGCGGGTGTGTGACGGGGCTCATGACCAGCGACCCGGCTGTCGCCGGAACGCGGCCCACTACCGACGTCGACGTGATCGCCGAGGTGTACTCGTACGCGGAATACGGTGCGTTGTCTGACCGGCTCCAGGAGCTTGGCCTGATTCAAGACGCTCGCGAAGGTGCGCCGACCTGCCGATGGCGTTCCGGAGATCTGACGATAGACGTGATGCCGATTGACGAGGGAGTCCTGGGATTCACCAACCGCTGGCATCGGCCTGCGATGGAATCCGCCGAACGCTTTGGACTTTCCAAGTTGACGCTTCAACTCGTCACACCCGTCTACTTCATTGCAGCGAAGCTGGAGGCTTTTCGCGGACGCGGGGGCGGTGACCATCTCGGCAGTCATGACCTCGAAGACGTCATCACGGTTGTCGACGGACGAGAAGAGCTGGTTGCCGAGTGCGAAACGCACCGGAGGACGTGCGCGGCTACATCCAGAACGAGTGTGGGGAACTGCTCCGCTCGGAAGACTTCCTCAACGCCATGCCTGGACTCGTCCAGGAGGACGTTCGGCTCCCAGTGTTGCGGGAGCGACTCGATGCGTTGGCGTCTCGGGTGTGATCGGCGGGTTTCCCACCGTTGCTCAGCCGGAACGAGCGTACGCCGTGTCCGCTTCGCGCACGCGCACGCTGGCCCGCTGCCGGCGGCGCACGATGCGCGCCACGGCCTCCGTGCGTTCGTCGCGGGTCAGGCTGAGTCGTACGTCGGCCACCGCTTCGGCGATGTCCTCGGGCGTGAGTCCGCCGAGGACGCTGGAGGAAGAGAGCCGTCGCGGCGCCGTCCGGGGGCGCAGCGCGAGGAACTCCGCTCGCGGAGTGCCGGAACCTGCCGGATCTCGCAGCAGCCAGAGTTCCCGCACGCCCAAATCGGCATACCGATCGATCTTGCTCTCGTCGGCGTTCGTGATCTCTACCTCCACCACCAGATCGGGTGCGTTCTCGTCGAAGAACGCATCGGCGGCTTCTTTCCCGGCGGCCAGCGTGCCGCGATAGGCTCTGGCCTTCTGACCAACGTAGAACGCGCAATCCGGCTCCATGCCGGTGCCGGGCGGAAAGCCCGGCTCCCGAAGGCGCGCGTTCAACAGCCCTTTGACGGCGCCGGTGAGGGCGCTTGCGGCGATGTCCACGATGTGGTCGAGAGCCCTGGTCAGCTCGTCATGGAGCCGCGACGGGGCCATCAGGGTGATGAGGCCCCGGATGGGGTCGAGGTAGACCAGCGGAAACGCCCGGTTCCAGTCGATGGCGGCGAGCTCGACCACCGTCTGCGGGTCAGCGTGCAGGACATGGATGGTGGAGCCGAGCGGTCCGGTGTGCATCGTGGCTTGGCGCTTGGCCGCAGCCTCTGCGGGGTTCTCCGTCACGCTGTTCACGATAGCACGCGATTCCGGTCGCTACTTGAACGGCCAGGTTGCCGGGGGCAGTGCGCCTGCTGATCAGGGAAGCACGTCAAAGCGGATGTTGAACCACGTGATGCCGTCCGTTTCACGGATGCCGTGCGGTACGCCGGCGGGAATGAAGATGATGTCACCCACGCCGATCTCCCGCTCCTCGCGCTGACGTTGCGGGCGCCTCTTCGCGCGAGCGCAATCCCGACGGTCAGTCGTGTGGGCGCCCAGGGCCGGCAGAAGCGCCCGGGGCGCGATGCCCCGGGCGCACGCACATCACTGCTGGCCGTCGTTGCCGGTGTCCTCCTCCATCAGGTAGTCCCAGTGCCGCGCGGCCTGGGCCAGGATCGGAGCGAGGTCCCCGGCGAGCAGGTATCCGTCGTCGACCAGCGCGAGGGCGGCCTCGGTCACCCGGCCGAGATACTCGGCGCGGCTGCCGTAGCGTTCCTGAATCGACGAGCGCGGGTCGCCGGTCCGCTGACGATCGTCGGCCGTCCGCGGGAACGGGATGTAGGAGCCCTGCATGCTCGACAGCACGTCGGTCGGCCCCGCCTCGGCGTGGAACAGGTTCCAGCCGGTGTAGGTGGCGAGCGGGACGGCGACCTCCGGCATCATCAGCCCGCCGGTCTCGTTGCCGTCGGCGTCGACGCCCGGCACCAGGATCGGGAACGCCGAGAGCACCTGCGGCGGCTGCACCGAGGCGATGCCCCGGGTCCGGAACTCCGGCCCGTAGACCGCGCGGTAGGCGAGGTGCGGCACGGCCGGCTGGCCGACGCCCGGCAGCTCCGGGAAGCCCAGGTTCTCGGGCAGCACGAGATCGTCGTCGGCGATGCGCGGGTAGACGCTGGCCGGCGGGGCGGCCGCGTCGTCGTCGATCCAGCGGTCCATGGCCAGCAGCAGTGGGCGCAGGAACCAGGAGTAGTCGTTCGGGTTGCTCAGCTCCTGGCCGCTGGTGCGCCGCGGCGGGAAGCGGCCGGGGCCGTGCTGTCCGCCGGCGAACGAGTAGATGCGGACGTTGTCGAGCAGCGGCGCGTCCGCCGTTCCGTCGATGGTGGTGTGGATCAGCGACGCCGCGCGGCCCCAGTACTCGTAGGACGAGTTCGTGTAGAAGACCTTCGGCATGTGGCCCGGCTGGATGCCCGCGAGCAGGCCGTCCTGCATGTCGGTCTCCGGGTCGTGCTGCACGACGTCGGCGAACGGGAAGATGTCGCTCGGGTAGAGCTTGTTGAGGAACGGATGGCCGTCGCGCGACGGCTGCGCGAAGCGGTGGTTGAAGCTGCCGCGTCCGCCGCCCGCCACGTGCGACATCACGCCGTCGAACGCCCGACGGTTCTGCTCGTCGACGTTGTACCCGTGGTAGAGGAACGTCCGCAGGAAGCGTCCGCTCTGCGAGACACCCCAGGCGATGGCGTGCTCGATGGCGCCGGCCGGCAGGCCCAGCTCCGGCGTCGCCTCGTACTTCATCTGCGAGATCATGTCGCGCACCGCCGCCGGTCCGAGCCCGACCAGGGCGGGGTCTCTGGCGACGTAGACGACGTCGTAGATTTTGAACGGCTCGAAGCCGCCTTCCAGGTAGACGCGGGTTGGGTCGTCGACCACCGAGCCGTCGTCGTTGCGCCGCGCGAAGCGCCACTGGTCGCGCGGAACCACGCGCCGCGGCTGGTCGACGCCGTCACGCACGGTCATCACGTTGGCCGGGTCGTCCGGGTCGGCGACCGGGTAGGCGATGTGGCTCCGGTCGGCGAGCGAGCGGTCGTAGGCGCGCTGGTTGACGATCACCTCGGCGCGGACCAGCCCCGTGAGCGCGTTGCCGTCGTCGTTAGCCACCGGCGTATGCAGCCGCATCTGTCCTTCGCGGACCGGCACGTCGAATTGCCAGCCGAGCCACAGCAGCGAGAAGCCGTTCTCGAGCAGGAACCCGTCGCCCATCTCCTCGGCCGTCCGCGGGTCGCGGCTCCCGGCGGCGTTGTTGAAGTAGCCGAGCATGCCCTTGCCGCCGCGGTTCGACACCTCGTAGAGGACGGTGCCGTTGCCGCGCGCGGCGTCCTTGGGCTTGAGCAGGAAGAAGTTCGAACGGAACTCCACCATGCCGCGGTCGTTGCGCGGCGCGAAGTCGATGTCGGTGACGATCCGGTTGGCCGGATTCGCCGGATCGACCTCGAAGTGGACCATGCCGGTCAGCTTCTCGTAGGGGCCGGCGAGCCCGTAGGCCATGCCGCCGGCGACGTCGGCGCGGCTCTCGACGTCGACGCGGACCACGTCGGCAGACGCGGTCGCGGCGACGCCGAACGCGATCACGGACAGGGTCAGGAACGTTGCAATGAGGCGATTCATCGGTCCTCCTCGGTCATGCCGGGCACGCGTCTGATTCATTACCACCAGTTGTAGTCGATGTGGAAATCGTAATGCACGGTCTCGCTGTCGAAGTAGCCGAGCCGCCCGCAGCGGAAACGGAGCTCCCAGTCGAGCATCCGGAACGGGCCGGCGTAGAGCCTCCAGCGGGGCGTTTCGC
Organism: Vicinamibacterales bacterium; assembly: GCA_964291605.2. Lineage (GTDB taxonomy): Bacteria > Acidobacteriota > Vicinamibacteria > Vicinamibacterales > UBA8438 > WTFV01. Next base: position 2,164,186 of record OZ219745.1, read on the forward strand.
CCGGCTCGGTGGTGTACTCGATCGTCGCGCCCTCGGTCGGACAGGTCAGCTCCACCGTCGGAGGGTAGTGGAACATGCCGCCCGGTGGATCCGCGCTGGGCAGCTCGGCCGCCTGGTAGACGCCGTCCGGGCGGAACCGCCGCACCAGGTCGGTCTCCGGAATCTCCCCCAGGTCGCCGGTCGTCACGATCCACTCATCGAGGGCCGCACGCATCCGCGCGAGCTGCTCCGCGTGGGCGGGGTCGCCGGCCAGGTTGCTCACTTCGTGCGGGTCGGTCTCGGTGTCGTAGAGCTCTTCCCCCGGCTTCGTCCCTGCCATGAAGTGGCGTTGCGGCCCAACCAGCTCATCTGCCGCCGCCAGCCGCCGCCAAACCTGCATCGTCGGCATCAGGTCCATATAGGCGATGCGCTGCGCGTAGGGGAGTTCGGGGGCGAAGTTCCGGATGTACTTGTAGCGGAGATCGCGGGCCGCGCGGATCCGGTCGTAGGTCTCGTCCATCCGGTCGCGGGTGAAGAACAGGTGCTCGGGCTCGGGCGCCGCGTCGCCGCCCAGAAGGACGCGGCCCTGCATGTGCTCCGGGACCGTAACGCCGGCGAGCGACAGCAGGGTCGGGGCGAAATCGATGAAGCTGACAAGGTCGCCCCGCACCGTACCGGGCTCGATTTGGCCCGGCCAGCGGACCAGCAGCGGCACGCGCAGCCCCGAGTCGTAGACCCAACGCTTGCCGCGCGGCAGCCCCCAACCGTGGTCGCCGTAGAAGAAGACCACCGTATCGTCGGCCAGCCCGTCGGCTTCGAGCGCGGCAAGAATCTCGGCCGCCTCTGCGTCCATCACGGTGACCAGGTCGTAGTACCGCGCGATGTCCCGGCGGATCTCCGGGGCGTCCGGGTAGTACGGCGGCACAGGCGCCGCGGCCGGGTCGTGGCGGGCCGCGGGCGTCAACCCCGCGGTCCGCTCGGCGAAGCTATCGTCCGGCATCCGGACCTGGCCCTCGTGCGACGCGCCGAGGTTGAACACCGAGAAGAACGGCTGCCCGGGCGCCCGGTTGCGCCAGTGCGCGTGCTCGCCGTTCTGGTCCCACAGCCCCAGCGGCGCCTCGCGCACCGCACGGCGGGACTGGGTCGGCAGCCACGGCGAGAAGTTGTAGTCGGTCTTGGCATTGTTGCTCGTGAAGTACCCGGCCGCGCGCAGCCATTCGGTGAAGCCCTTGACATGGGGCGGCGGGACCGCGGTCGAGCGCATGTGGTGCGAGCCGATCGACGTGGGGTACATCCCGGTGATGATCCCCGAACGCGCCGGGGCGCAGACCGGGGTCACCGCGAAGGCCCGCGTGAAGCGGGCGCCCTCGGCGGCCAGCCGGTCGAGGTTCGGCGTAACCGCGTAGGCGTCTCCGTAGCTGCCGTGGTGCGGGCCGTGGTCCTCGGCGACGATCCACAGGATGTTGGGCCGTGGAGTGTCGGTATCGGGCAGCGAAAGGGCAGTCGGCAGGGCATGCGGGGCCGGCTCGGAGGCCGCACCGCAGGCGACGAGCGCGAGCGCCGGGAGCAGGACCCAGTCCCTTAGCATCATTCTTGCGTCTCGGTGCCGAACGACGGTAGCCCATTTGTCCGGCAGGGGTCCAATGGGAGGAGCGTGTCGCGAGAGGCCCCGCGCGGTGGGTCCTGCAGACCGCCCTTTCTCTCGCGGCGGTCTGCGCACTGATGGCCGAGTCGCGACACAATAGCTGTTCGAGCGCTGGCGGCGGCGCAATGCACGACCTCCGCAAAACGGCCCTGGTGGGGGCACCACTGAGGGCCGAGCATGGGCGGCGGCGGGAATTTATCGAGAATCGAGTGGGGAAAAACTCGCACTCGCACGGTCTCTGCGTCGGTGCGGTCTTCCTTCGGGCCAAGTGAGACCGCATCGACAAGGGGCGGCGCCCGATGGCACGGAGCTTGTTACACGGGTAGTTGCCGGGATCGAGGAGGAGGTGAGCGGCGATGACGCCACGGACTATTCTGCATCCGACGGATTTCTCGGAGGGGGCGGTACGCGCCCTCGAGGTGGCGGCGCGGCTGACGGCGGTTTCTCGGGCTACGCTGGTGATTCTGCACGCCGAGCTGTTGCATGACCAGCATGTGCGCGAGGTTGGGGCGGCGCTCGACGAGTACGTCGCAACCGCCCGCCGTCTGCTGGCCGGGCTGTCGAGAGACGACTCGCCACGCCTGGATGTGGTTCGGAAACGCGCGATCCTTGCCCATGAAGCCATCCTGGACGCTGCTGCGGACCGGGACGTCGATCTCATCGTGATGGGCACGCATGGCCGGCGCGGACTCAGTCGGTTGCTCCTGGGAAGCAACGCCGAGAGAGTGCTGCGCGAGTCCCGGTGTCATGTGGTGACGGTGCGGGCCGACGCGGCGATACCCGCGGGCGATGCGTTTCGGAAGCTTCTCGTGCCGGTCGACTTCTCCGACAGTGCCAGACGTGGTCTCGATGGCGCCCAGGCTCTTGCGGCGAACCGAGGTGCAAAGATACATGTCCTCCACGTCATCGAGCCGCTGCCGGCGATGTACCTGGCCGGAGGCGTGACGACCCGTTTCGAGTTGGATGGCGACCTTCGGGGTCGTGTCCGGGAACGGCTTCACCTCTGGGCCGGCGAGCCGAGCGGCGTCGAGTACCTCGTGGAGGAGGGCCACCCGGCGGTCGAGATCGCGCGCGTAGCCGACGACGGGAACACGGATCTCATCGTCATGAGCAACGCGGGGAGGACCGCCGCCGAGTGGCTGCTCGTCGGGAGCGTGACCGAGCGTGTCTGTCGCCTGGCCAATGTACCGGTCCTGACGATGCGACAAGGGAACCGCGCTCAGTAGACGAAACTATTTCGTGAGAGCAAATTTCTCGATTCGATAGCGGATCTGGTCCCTGTTGAGCCCGAGCAACCTGGCCGCCCGGGTCTGGTTCCAGCCGGTTCGTTCCAGCGCCTGCACGACCAGGTCTCGCTCGATGGCCTCCAGGTTCGTTCCCGCCGGCGGGAGCGTGACCCCGGTCGGCAATCCGTCCCGCGAGCGGAGCATCGGGAAATCGTCTTCCGTCAGTCGGCTGCCCTCGCTCAGCAGCACCGCGCGTTCGACCGCGTTCCGCAACTCGCGCACGTTGCCTGGCCAGGTATGACGCTGCAGCGCCTCGACCGCCTCGGGGTCGATATCCTGAACGCGCTTCCGAAACTCCCGACTGAAGCCGTCGACGAAGAACCGGACGAGCACCGGGACGTCGCCAGCCCGGTCGCGCAGCGGCGGCAACTTCACGGGCAGCACGTCGAGGCGATAGAAGAGATCCTCCCGGAACGTGCCGTCCCGCGCCTTGGCCTCCAGATCCTGGTTGGTCGCCGCGATGATGCGCACGTCGACGCCGATGTCGGCGGCGCCGCCGACCCGCTTGAAGGTCTTCTCCTCGAGGAACCGCAGGAGCTTGGATTGCAGCGGCAGCGCCATCTCCCCGATTTCGTCGAGGAAGACGGTCCCGCCGTCGGCCGACTCCAACAGGCCGCGTTTCTGCTGCTTCGCGTCCGTGAAGGCGCCGCGTTCATGTCCGAAGAGCTGGCTCTCGAGCAGGCTCTCGGTCAGCGCCGAGCAGGTGATGTTCATGAACGGCCGCCCAGCCCGCGCGCTGGCGTAGTGAATCACCTTCGCGGCCAGGTCCTTTCCCGTGCCGCTCTCCCCGGTGAGGAGCACGGTCGAGGCCGGGCTCGACGCGATCTTGCCGAGCAGCGTCTTGACCTCAGCGACGGCGGGGGAGTCGCCGATGATGCGGTCGAGGCTGTACGGCTCGCGCTGGCTCGCCCGGATCGCTCGCAGTTCCCTCCGCAGCCGCGTGGTCTCGAGCGCCTTGCCCACCAGCAGCGCTATCTCATCCAGATTGAACGGCTTCGTGACGTAGTGGTAGGCGCCCTGCTTCATGACGGCGACGGCCGTCTCGATGTTGGAGTACGCGGTGAGAACGATGACGAGGACATCGGGGTCCCGCCGGCGGAGCGCCTCCAGAACGTGAAGGCCGTCCGTATCGCCGAGACGGTAGTCGAGAAGCACGAGGTCGACGGTGTCGTCGAACCGCGCCAGCGTCTGCCGTCCCGATTCCGCTTCGAGCGTTCCGTATCCCTCGGCCGACAGGCGCTGGCACAGAGACCAGCGGATCAACCGCTCGTCGTCGGCGATCAGGATCGTCGCCTTGCTCATGGCTGGCGGCTCATGGCTGCCGGATTGCAGGCGCGGCGTGCCTTCCGGTCCGCGCAGGCGCCGCTCCCCACTGCCTCGTCATTGGTCGGACGTACGAAGCGGGTGAGCGCCGGCGCCAAACACAAGGAGGTCGGGAGCCGGTTTGCGCTCCGCCCGGCCGGATTCGCGCAGCAACCGGTGGCATTGCACGCAACTCGAGGTCAGGGTCATGTAGGCGGTCGAGACCTCGTCGATGTCTCAGGCGGCGGCCACCTGACCGAGGCTTCGCGCGGCTTCCTGAAACTCCCCCGCGTAGCGAAGATACGCCGGCGCCGTCATCGGCGTCCAGGTGGACTGTTCGCTGATCCGCAACAGATCGCCCGCGTAGCGCGCGACGGCCGGGAAGCGGGCCAGGACGACCGCCTCGAAGAGTCCCTGGGCGCGATCCAGCTTCTGGCGCATCAGGTTGCCGAGGTCCTGTTGGGCGGCCGCCGGAGCGGCCGCCAGCGCGACTATTGCCAGTGCCACAAGAGTATTCCCGTGTGTGGATTCCCTTGCGCGATCCCGCCTGCGTCTGTGTCGAGCGCCGCATGGTGCGCCGCGGGCCCTTCCCCCTTCCGACCTGCTCGCATTCCCGACGGCGCCGACCCGGCTCCTCGTCATCAGCGCTGACCATGCGCGGCTTGCGTTTGCCGCGGCGCGCCGCCCAGCCAGTGCCACAAGAGTATTCCCGATTCCCTTGCGCGATCCTGCGTCTGTGTCCCGCATGCAGCCTCGGCTCTGCGCGGGGTATGCATCTGCAGAAGTCGGATGCACGATCCGATCCAGTAACCGACCGCGCCAAGAGTCCCAGACCACTGCGGGATCGCCGTGGACACGGTAGCGCCAACTTCAGCGTTGCCGGTAGCATGGAGCGCGGTCGCTGTGGATATGCTTCGATGCCTGCCCTACCGGGATAGCGAGTCCATGAGTCACGTCGCCGGACGCGTGCCGCCGATCTTCGTGGCCGTCGAGCTCGACGACTACCTCGACGTGTCGCAGACGATGCTGCTGACCCTGAGCAACCGGGGACGGGTGTCGCACATCAACCGGGCCGGCTGCGAGCTGCTCGGCCGGGACGAGGCCGACATCCTCGGAACGAACTGGTTCGATACGTTCGTGCCGGCTTCGGTCGGGAGCCGCATGCGGACGCTGTTCACGCGGACCATGGCCGGCGAGGAGGAGGTGGGGTACTTCGAGAGTCCCGTCGTCAGCCGCACGCGCGGTGAGCGGCTGGTGGCCTGGCACGCCGCGCCGATCCGCCTGGCCGATGGCATGGTGGCCGGCATGATCCTCTCGGGGCTGGACGTCACCGCCCGGGAACACAGCCGGAAGACCCGCGAGCAGCTACTGAAGGAACTCGGCGACGTCAAGTTCGCGCTCGATCAATCGGCGATCGTTGCCACAACGGACCTCGGCGGCGCCATCACGACGGTCAACGACAAGTTTTGCGAGATTTCGAAGTATTCGCGCGAGGAGCTGCTCGGCAAGGACCATAACATCGTCAATTCCGGGCACCACGGCGCGGATTTCTTCCGGGAACTGTGGAACACGATCGCGGCAGGCCGGATCTGGCACGGCGAAATCCGGAACCGCGCCAAGGACGGGGCCATCTACTGGGTCGACACGACGATCGTGCCCTTCCTCGACGTGCAGGGCCGGCCGTACCAGTACATGGCGATTCACTACGAGGTCACCGAACGAAAGGCAGCCGAGGCGCGCCTGCGGCAGCGCGAGACCCTGGCCCAGCTCGGTCAGATGTCGGCGATGGTGGCGCACGAGGTCAAGAACCCGCTCGCGGGCATAAGCGGCGCGCTCCAGGTCGTCGGCTCGCGGCTGCCGGCGGAGAGCCGCGACCGCAGGATCCTCGACGACATCGAGGATCGCATCGCCGCGTTGAACCGGATGCTTCAGGACCTGTTGACGTTCGCCAGCCCGAGAGACCCCGTTCCCACGCCCAGCGCGCTACGCGCCCTCATCGGGGAGGCAGCGGCCGCCGTGCGCGGTGATCCGGCGATGGCGGGCACAACGATCGAAGTCCGCGGCGACGACGTTACGGTGCCGCTGGACCGGGAGCAGATGCATATCGTCTTCCTGAACGTGCTGCTGAACGCAGCTCAGGCGATGGGCCTGCGCGGGAAGATCGACGTCGGCATGGACACAGCGCGTGGCGAGTGCGAGGTCAGCGTCGCGGATCGCGGGCCGGGCATCGCGCCTGATCTGCGCGAGAAGATTTTCCAGCCCTTCTTTTCCACCAAGAGCCGTGGTGCGGGTCTGGGGCTTCCGACAGCCCGGCGTATCGTCGAGTCGCACGGCGGCTCACTGACCGCCCGACCGCGCGACGGCGGCGGGACGGTGCTGACGGTGAAGCTGCCCCTGCGGCAGGCGGTCGATTCCGAAGCCTGAGCCGGACAGTACCCGGCATCGGCGCGGGGCGGGCGCGGGGCGGCTGAGCTGTCTCCCGCCTCAAGGGGTGCGGACTTGTTCCCACCAGTACGGGAGAAAACCAGCATGAGTTCTCTTGCCGGCTCCGCCTGCGCGGACGACGCGGCGCACCGCCGGCATCGGGAGCGACCGACCCAAGCGTGGCACGTGCCTTGCTTCGCGATCTCCACGATGCAGCGTGGACGGCAACGCGTGCGTAACCTTGATCGGGAGACGATACGAATGCGCGTGTCGGCAACAGAGATCGCGTGGCTGGTGGGCGTGCTGCTGGTCTCCGGGTTGATCGCCGGCGTGGCGTATCTGGTGGTGGTCGTGCTGGCAGGAGGATGATCCGCCGCGCGGCTGATGCTCGAGTTCGTTTCCGAATCCCTGCGACCAGTCGAGGAACACCATGGTTTCAACCACAGTGAGGCGTCTGCCGTCGATCGTGGCCGCGCTGGCGACCCTTGGATTCCTGGGGGCACCGGCGGCGCTCGCGCAACTCGACCGGAGTCGATGCGCCGACTGCCACTTCGCCAATCCCTATACCGAGCCGGCGCAGGAGCATCTGCACCGCTGGAGCCTGTCGCCGCATCAGCGGGCCGACGTCGGGTGCGACAGTTGTCACGGAGGTAACCCCGACACTTTCGAATCGTTGCAGGCGCATCGGGGGGTGCTTAGCAGCTTCAATCCCTCGAGCCCCGTCCATCGGACGCAGTTGCCCGCCACGTGCGGCGCCTGCCACGTGGGTCCCTACGTCAACTTCCAGGCCAGCCGGCACCACGAGCTGTTGGGGCAGGGCGACCGCCGTGTGCCGACCTGCTCGACGTGCCACGGGAGTGTCGATGGGCGGCTGTTGTCGCCGCAGGGACTCGAGCGTCAATGCGCGGACTGCCACGGGCCGGACGGGATAGAGCCCCGCCCGGGTCGTGCGGCCGACGCGCGTCTCCTCCTGGAGGGAATCGCCAACGTGCGGGAGTCGCTCGAGGCGGCCCGGCGGCTGATCGGGCGTGTCCGCGACGCCGATCGCAGACGAACGCTCCAGGCGGCGTACCTGCAGGCCGAGATTCCGGTGATCGAGGCGCGGCGCGCCGGTCACCGGTTCGTCTTCGACCAGCTCGAAGAACGACTGGACACGGCCCGGGAGCGGACGGCGGCCCTGTTGAGCGAACTGGTGAACCCCTCGCCGTGACGCGGGGGGGCTTCCCCTGACGAGCCCCGTTCCTTGAGTCTGCGATGGCAGAACTCAAGTGCGCGCGGGTATCCGGAAGTGTGGCAAGGCTCGGAAAGGAGACCGCGGAGATGACTCTGACGCGAATCCTGCTGCCGACAGATTTCAGCGACACCGCCCGGCGGGCGCTCGACTACGCGGGCGAACTGGCCAGACGGTTCGATGCCAGCGTGCACGGGTGCGGCTCTTTTTCGTAGAGTGCTATCTTGCTCAGTTATAAGGGTTTATGCCCGAGGGCGCTCCCTCTTCAGCGGGTTTTGAGGGGGGACAGCATCTAGCGAGCGCCCTATCCCCTCTTTCGGGCCGCCGCCCGACCCTGATCACGACGCCGGCACGCGCCGTGCTGTTGCCTCCGTTGCCCCTGGACATTCCCGCGGCGTTTTGGTACGGTGTCGTGGGGAAGGGGAGACGCCCTGCGGTGGCCGTAGCGACGACGAGGTTCTCGGGACGCGCCTTCAGCGCGCGAGAGATGACGCTGATCGGCGAGATCGTGCGGGACTGTTCGGGCCTGAGCCGGATGGAGCTGGCTCGCACCGTGTGCGAGCTGTTGCGGTGGCGGCGCCCCAACGGGAATCTGAAGGCCCGCGAGTGTCGGGAGTTCCTCGAGCGGCTTGACGCCGAGGAGACCGTGGTGCTGCCGGACAAGCGCCGGGGCCGCGCCACCGGCTCGGTCACCCGCGTGCCCCGGACCGCCGCGGGAGAGCCGGGGCGTCCGCTTGGCGGCACCGTGCGCGAGGTCGGGCCGCTTCGGGTCGAGCTGGTGCGTGAGTCCGCCGAGCGGCTGCTGTTCCGCGAGCTGGTGGGACGCTACCACTACTTGGGGCACACGGTCCCCTTCGGCGCCCACCTGCGCTATCTGGTGTTCGCGTCGCGGCCGGCCCGCGCGGTGGTCGGCTGCCTGCAGTTCTCGAGCCCGGCGTGGCGCATGGCGGCGCGGGACCGCTGGGTCGGCTGGGACGATGCGACTCGGGCGCGGAATCTGCAGCACGTGGTCAACAACAGCCGTTTCCTGTTGCTGCCGTGGGTCACGGTGAGGAACCTGGCCAGCGCGGTGCTGTCGCGCGGCCTCGAGCAGATGGTGGCGGACTGGCCGCGCCGCTACCGCCTCGAGCCGTGGCTGGTGGAGACGCTGGTGGACCCGCGCCGCCACCACGGCGGTTGTTATCGCGCCGCCAACTGGGTCGCGTTGGGCGCGACCAGCGGTCGCGGGCGCATGGACCGGCACTGCCGCCGTGTCGGTGAAGCGCCCAAGACGGTTCTCGTTTATCCTGTGGTCCGGGATGCGAGGCGGCGGCTGCGGGAGCGTTGAGCCATGCAAGTCGCCACCTGCGCCGCTCCACCCACCCCGGTGTATGGGGAGGCGAAGACCACCTTCGCGGAAACCGTAGCCTACCTCTCGTCGCGCGAGGCGCAGCAGATGAGTGAAAGCGACCTGGAGCGGGAGCTGCACCGGCGTGGTCAGGAGCTGATACGCCAGCTCTTACAAGGGCACCTCGACCAACGCGGCCCGGGGGAGGCGGCCGGCCCGGTCGCGGGGGCCGACGGTGTCGAGCGCCCGGCGCGGCGCGTGCACGACCGGCGCCTGGAGACGACCTTCGGCACGGTGGATGTCGAGCGGGTGGGCTACGGGCGCGCGGGTCACGAGAGTCTGCATCCGCTCGATGCGTCACTGAATCTGCCGCCGGAGCGTTACTCGCTGGAGGTGCGCCGTCGGGTGGCCGAAGCGGCCGCGTCGCGGTCCTTCGACGAAGCGCTGTTCGACCTGTCTCGCCATACCGGGGCGCAGGTTCCCAAGCGGCAGGCGGAACAGTTGGCGGCTCGCGCGGCCGAGGACTTCGACGCCTTCTACCAGGCGCGGCGTGCGGCGGCGGGCGAGCCGGCTTCTGAGGAGTCGGTTGTGGTGCTGACCTTCGACGGCAAGGGCGTGGTGCTGCACCGTGACGACCTGCGCGAGGCGACGCGGCGGGCGGCCGAGCGGCGTCGGCAGCAACGCGAGCAGCTCTCCCCGTTCCAGCGCCTGAAGCCGGGCGAGAAAAAGCACTCGAAGCGCATGGCGACGGTGGCCGCCGTCTACGCGGTGGCCCCGTTCGTGCGCAGCCCGGAGGAGTTTCTGCAGAACCTGATGCCCCGACAGCCGGGGGACCAGACCAAGAAGACCAAGAAGGCCAAGCCCCTGACGGTACGGCCTCGCCCGGTGGCCAAACGGGTCTGGGCGAGCCTCGAACACGAGCCGGCGGAGGTGATCGCCGAGGCGATGCTGGAAGCCGAGCGCCACGACCCCGAGCGCGTCAAGCGCTGGGTCGTACTCGTCGACGGGGCCGAGACGCAGCTCGACCTCGTCGAAGCGGGCGCCGACGCCTACGGCGTGGACGTGACCGTGATCCTCGACATCATCCACGTGGTCGAGTATGTCTGGAAAGCAGCGCACGTGTTCCATCGCGAGGGGAGCCCCGACGCGGCGCATTGGGCCTGGACGCGCGTGCAGAGCATTCTCGAGGGCAAGGCCCGCCGGGTAGCGGCGTCGATGCGGCGTGCAGCGACCGTCGCCGGCCTCTCGCGCGACACCCGCAAACCGGTCGATACCTGCGCCGACTACCTGCTGAAGTATGCACCGTATCTGCACTACGACCGCTACCTCGCGGCGGGCTATCCCATCGCCACCGGCGTGATCGAAGGGGCGTGCCGGCACCTGGTCCGCGACCGGATGGACTTGACCGGCGCGCGCTGGCGGCTGGTGGGCGCCGAGGCGGTGCTGAAGCTGAGGGCATTGCGCGCCAGCGGCGACTTCGATGCGTACTGGAAATTCCACGAAGCGCGCGAGTACGACCGCAACCACGCCCAGCGCTACGCTGACCAAACTCCGCCGCCGGTCACCGAGCCGCCCCCATCGCCCGCCTCACCCCGCCTTCGACGGGTCAAGTAGCTCTTTCATGCCGCTCGCAGAACCCCATGGGCCTTTCTGGACCGCCGACGAAAAAGAGCCGCACCCAGCGTGCACCTGCTCCACGTCGTGCCCGATCCGAGGGTGCAGAGCCTGGCTGTCGAGGCGATGCCTATCGTCTCGGATCTGACGGACCGATGGAAAGCCGACGCGGAGCGGCGTCTCGAAGAGGTCCGAGTGGATGGGGTCCAGACCGTGCGGGCCGTCCGGTTCGGCCATGCGTTCGTCGAGATCCTCCGGTACGCCGTCGACAACGCCATGGACATGGTCGTGATGGGAACGCATGGGCGCGGGCCGGTGGAGCACCTGCTGCTGGGCAGCGTTGCCGAGAAGGTGGTGCGCAAGGCGCCGTGTCCGGTGCTCACGGTGAAGCAGGCAGGGCACGTGTTCGTCATGCCGGCGGTGCCGGTCATGCCGTCGGCGCCCGAGGCGGCAACGTAGGCCGACCCACCGTCAGCGGGCGGGTAATCACGCCAACCACTATCGGCCCGGCGGCCGCCGTGGACTGGGCCGGTAGTCTTCGCGTCCGACGTACGCATGACAGTCGCCGCATCCGGGCACCAACTCGGAGAACGCCAGTGCCACCCCATCGTCATCGCGACCTGAACCCTTGCTCATTGGTGCGGGGTCTGTCTCGACCTCGATTCGCGCGGCAAGTCTTGTGCCGCCCATGCGCCGACTCCAGCGAGCCGGCCGCCGAGAGCAGGATCGAGACCCTCGGAGCAGTGGTTCGGCCGTCAAGGCTCGGGCCTGTGGCGCGCTTGCCCCTCGCCGCGATCCGGCGCTCCAGCCGCCACATCGGGGGCGCCCGGGGCGGTGACGCGCCTGGCGATCCCGGAACGCGCCGCGCCGCACTTGTCGACCGCGTAGAGAAGTCCGGCGAGCACCAGGATGACAACCGCCAGTCCGAGCACGAGTTGCCAGAGCGCCGACTGTGTCAAGGGCTCCATCCGAAGTGACCTCTCAGAGCATGCGCGCCGTGCCCGAGTAAGCCTGCATGCTGCTCGATACGGCTCGCTCAAGCAAGACACATGCCACGCGCCGTCGTGCGGTAGAGAGCGGAACCCGGCAAAGAGTGTGTGGCAGACCCTGCTCGCCGACACCGACCGCGCCATGGCGCTGCAGACCGACGGCTCCTACCGGCCGGTCCATCGCAAACCCCGCGCCCGGCGGATCAACGCGCAAGAGAGACTGCTACGAGCCTACAGATGACGATCAAGGCTTTGGCGCTTCATCCCGCTCCGGTCTGGAGGAACAGGGCGATCCCGGCGCCGGTCGCATACGCCACGACCGCCACCAGCGCCCCGAGACCGAGCATTTCCAGACCGCTCGTCCACCATCGGCTGGCGGTCACCAGCGAGCGTGCGGCGCCCACACCGAACAGCGCGCCGCACGCCAGGCAGGCAGCCGGCGTGAATTCGTCGCCGGCTCCGGGAACGAGATACGGTACGAGCGGCACGAACCCGGCGACGACGAAGGCCAGAAACGTCGCGAATCCGTGTCGCGCCGGCTGCGCTTCCTCCTGAGGCCGCCCCTGTCGCTCGAGCGCGCTCTCCCGGGCGCGAATGCCGAGGTAGTTCCCCACGCCCATCGACAGCCCGTCGGCAACCAGATTGGCCATGCCGACGACGATGACCGTGGTCGCCGACAGTGCGCCGCCAGTCACGCCGGCGACGACGGCGAACGTCGTCAGGATGCCGTCGTTCGCGCCGTAGACGAGGTCTCCCACATAGTGTTGCGCCGTTTCGTAGAGGCCGTCGGGAGCGACGTGCTTCGATGGGCGTCCGGGACGCCGCGCTCCTGGCGCTGGTTCGGCCATCATCTGAATCCTGTCGTCCTCCGGGCCGACCCGGTCACGCTGCGTGCGTACCCGCTGGAGTGGAGCCTTCAGGGTTCAGGGCGGCGCGCTCCAAGTCGGGTTCGTTTCGACGAACGTTCGGCGAGAGCCTCGACTGCTTCCATTACCTGCTCGAACGACACGCGGTCGGCGCCTGCGCGGACGTTCTGCGCGACCAGCACCAAGTCGTCGATCGAGATGGCGCCCACCAGATGGCCCGTTTCGTTCACTACCGGCAGGCGTCGTACTCGCGCGCCGCGCATTCGGCGGAGGGTCTGGTGAGCCGACTCGTCGACGCGGCACGTGTGAGGAGCGCCGGTCATCACATCGGCTACCGAACGCTCCGACGGCCGGACATCGTCCGCACCGAGGGCCAGTGCGACATCACGGTCGGTGAGCACGCCCACGACGCGGCCGCCGCCCTCGACCACGGGCAGGAACCCGCAGTCATGCGAGCGCATCTCACCGACTGCGACGCGAAGGTCCGTTTCCGGACGCACGGTGGCAAGGTCGGTTGACATCAGTGCATCAACTCTCATGGAATCCTCCGCCGGAAGAGCAATGCAAACTCGAGTCCATGGCGCCCCACGTTCATCTCGTGCTTGCGGCTGTCGAGAATGCCCGCCGCGGCACGGAGAGCGCCGCTCGGGAACGCTGGGGAATACTCAACGTGCATCGGGCGATATCTCGCACGAGTGCGCCGGAGCAGCGCGTGGCCGGCCGCTTCGCTCTTGGATGATCCAGCTCGTGCTCCCGCTACGTCTCCGGAGACATCCTCCTCAGCCGAGCGCAGGACGTGGCCCATGGCGTAGCGCCAACGGATGCGATGACGCAGGGCTGACGCGGTCGCTGCACGAGATATACCTGACGCACGCAGAGCCGGGTAGAGCCTGGATATGGGGCGGGTCGGCCGGGTGATCAATCTCATCACGCAGGAAGGCGGGTACGGCCACGGCGGCCCGCCGACGAGCGTCAGCCAGACGAAGCGGGCGGAGCCGCCGAAGCAAGCGAACAGGAGCCGGATCCGTGATCGGCGAGCGGAAGCAGAAAGCGAGCGTGGTCACGCCGTCGTCGGCCACACGGGTGGGGATGTCTGGACAGTTGCGGGAACCCGGTCACACGTCGGGGACGCCCACTCTGAGTCACCGCCGGCGAGCGGGCGGCGAGCCGCACCGACGGAGCGGAACTGCGATAGCCTATAGGCGATGGCCTTGTTTTTCTCCGGTGGTAGTTGCTCTCGGGTCGCATGCTCGATCCTGCCCGGTGGTGCTGGGTCTGGCGGCGGCGTGCGGCTCGCCGGACCCGGCGCCAGCCAACCCCCTGGCGTGGAGTGCATGCGCCCTTCTGGTGCCGGTCGCCTACATGATTCTCGACGACGTGCGGGTCCTCGCGGGACTGGCGCGGTGACCGCAAGCGCGTCGGCACCGTCTTCCACCGGGAAGAGTGAATCCCGGGAGCGCCCCAAGAAGGCCCGGGCGGACTCGGACTCTCTCAGCCGCCCAATACGTACCTGACCGTGAACCGGAGCGACCAGTAGCGCGTTCCGGTGAACGTATCGGTGTGGCTGAAGTCCGGATCGAATCGCTGGGCCGCATGCAGGTCGTACGTGCCCGTGTACTCGACGTCAGGGAGCATCGAGTAGGTCAGCTTCGCGCCCAGCGCCGTCCGCTCGTTCACGCCGTAGTCGGCTCCGACGTGCAAGTGCCCGGCCAGCACAGTGGCCGTGTAGTCGTCGTCCAGGCGTGCGTTGTAGGACGACAGCGGCGGGTCGTGGACGACTCCGTTACCGGCCGTGTCGAAGTACTCGTCCGAGAAGCTGACGCCGTGGATGGCAACGAACGCGGGGCCGACGCCGGCGCCGAGGTAGGGCGAGAACCCGGACGCCGCGGCCCGGAAGTCATAGTACGCATTGAACGCGAGCGTGCGGACCGTCAGGTTGTCGATCGACGACGTGGTATTCGATGTGACCGTGCTGCCTTGCCGTTCCTCGAGCGCCATGCCGTCGAAGGTGGTGACGCTGCGAAACATCTGGTCGGCGTCGTTTCTGCGCTGTCCGAACGACAGTTCGAGACGTGCCCGCTTCAGAACGTATCCGGCTGAGAGCTCGAACGCCGCGTCGGCGGCGGAGTCGAGGCCGTAGGCCCAGCGGTATCCACGGAATTCGGGCCGCGGGTTCTCGTCGAAGCACGCGTCCGTCGGATAGCACAGCGGATCGCGGTTGAAGCCCGTCTGTTCGATCTGCGACGCCCGGTTGGCCCCGCCGCCGCCGCCGATGTACCAGCCGGAACGCCGCTCGCCGCCGCTCTGGGCGGCCGCATCCGAGGCAAGGGAGAGCACCAGAATGCCGCCGGCGGCAGGTGCGATAAACGAGACAAGACGCATTGATTTCCTCCGCGGAACGTGACCTGCCCATGGCCCGACACGCCGGAGAGCTCCGCCATGAACTCCAGCGTGCCGCGCGAGCAACGGTCCAGTACTCGACCGGGTAGCGGGTTGCCGCCATGTCCCTGCCACGTAGGTCGCCGCGAGATGCGGGCCACTCGGTATTTCCAGAATAGCTCACGTGGTGAACCCGCCCGATTCACAGCGGTTTCGGAATTTGTCGCCGGAGGCTGTCGTCCAACCCGTGCGGCGCCTCTACGGGTCGTCCGGCCGCCGTCGCCGAAGTCCGGGGCGGACGCGGAAGATGCAGGACGATCCACCACGCAGGGCACCTTGACGCTCGATTCCGGCTTCGCCACCCTGCACGCCGACGTGGCGGTGCTGCTTCCCCGACTGTTGTAGTCGTCCGAAGACCGATGAGCTAAACGGCGGCTTTCGGGTCGGCGTCTACGAATGCATGTCGCATTCATGGCCGGCCCGGATCGCGTTGTGCATCGTGATCGGAGGGCTCGCTTCCGTAGCAGTGCGGGCGCAGGTCGAACCGCCGGTCGCGGTGGCCGTGCTCCCCTTCGTCAACATCAGCGGCGTTCCGGACGACGACTGGATCGGTGCCGGAATGGCGGAAACCGTCACGGCCGAGCTGCACGGCCGCGCGACGCTGACCCCGATCGGGCGCGGAACGGTCCAGGAGGCGGCCCTGGCGGTGGCCCTATCCGGCGGGGCGGCGGATTCCGACGCGGGCTTCGTCGAGGTGGGCCGGGCCGTCGGGGCGCGCCTCGTGGCAGGCGGCGGCTACCAGCGCGTCGGCAACCGGATGCGCATCACGGCGCGGCTGGTCGACGCACGGAACGGGGTGGCCATCGGCGCGACCGTGGTGGACGGCGCCGTCGACGAGCTGTTCGCGCTTCAAGATCGTGTAGCGGCCGAACTGCTGGCCTTCGCGGACGCGCACGGCGGAAGGGATTCCGCGCTCGTGGCGCGGGAAGTGGACCAGCCGACCGGAACGATGGCCTTCGGGGAAGGACTGTTCCAGACAGGCGCACCGTTGGGACGCAGACCCACCGGGCCGCCCCGCGCGCGGGGCGCGGGGGAGATCGTCGCCCCGGCGGCGCGGGAGCGGGCCGGGGGTGATTCGGACAGGCCGGCCGGCATGGCTGCGTCGCGGCCCGCGGAAGCATCGCGGCCCGAGAACCCGGCAGCGCCACGGCCCGCCGGAGCGGCGGCATCTCCATCCGCCGGCGTGGCCGGCTTCGAGACCGCGCGCGTCGCCCCCGGGTTCATCGACGGGCCGCCGCCCCCGCTCCCGCCGGACGTCATCCGCCGCGACGAGCAGCGGCGCGCCACGATCCGCGCCGTCGAAGTGGACGCTCCGATTCGGCTCGACGGCCAGCTCGACGAGCGCGCCTACTTCACGGTGCCGGCCATCACCGGCTTCATCCAGCAGGCGCCCGACGAGGGAGCGCCCGCAACCGAGAAGACCGAGGCGTGGATTCTGTTCGACGCGGACAACATCTACGTCGCGGCGCGCATATGGGACTCGGCGCCGCCGAGCCAGTGGGTGGCCAACGAGATGCGCCGCGACACGCGGCAGCTCCGCCAGAACGACACGTTCGCCATCATTCTCGACACCTTCTATGACCGCCGCAACGCGGTGGCGTTCTACACCAATCCCCTCGGCGCGATCGCCGATTTCCAGATCACCAACGAGGGCAATCCGAACAGCGACTGGAACCCGGTCTGGGACGTCCGCACCGGCCGCTTCGAGGGCGGCTGGACCGTGGAGATGGAGATCCCGTTCAAGTCGCTGCGCTACCGGCCGGGACCGTCCCAGATCTGGGGCGTGCAGCTCCGGCGCAACGTGCGGCGCAAGAACGAGTGGAACTACATCACGCCGCTGCCGATCTCGGCCGGGTCGGGGCCCGGCGGGATCTTCCGGGTCTCGGATGCCGCGACCCTGGTCGGGCTCGACGCCCCGAGCGGCAGCAAGAACCTGGAGGTCAAGCCGTACGGGATCGGCGGCATCAGCACCAACCTCGCCGCGTCGCCGCAGATACGCAACGCCGCCGACGGGAACGGCGGACTCGACGTCAAGTACGGCGTCACCCAGAACCTGACGGCCGACTTCACCCTCAACACCGACTTCGCGCAGGTCGAGGTGGACGAGCAGCAGGTGAACCTGACCCGCTTCAACCTGTTCTTTCCGGAGAAGCGGGAGTTCTTTCTCGAAGGCCGCGGCATCTTCGATTTCGCCCGGGGCGGCTTCTTCGGCGGCTTCGGCGGCGCGCTGCGCCGCACCGGCGGCGGCTTCTTCGGCGGCGGCAACGCCCCGACCATCTTCTACAGCCGGCGGATCGGCCTGCAGAACGGAGCCGTCGTACCGATCGTGGGCGGCGGCCGGGCCACCGGCAAGGTCGGGGCGTTCGACGTCGGTGCCCTGAATATCCAGACCGACGAGGAGGCGCTGGCGCGGGCGGAGATGACGAACTTCACCGTCGTGCGCGTCAAGCGCGACATCCTGCGCCGCAGCAGCCTCGGCGCGATCTTCACGAACCGGTCGGTGTCCCTCGCGGGCGACGGCTCCAGCCAGGCCTACGGCGCGGACGCGACGTTCTCCTTCTACGAGAACGTCAGCCTGCTGGGTTATGTGGCCCGGACCCAGGTTCCGGATCCCGTACGCCGGGGGGAAGACCTGAGCTACCAGGGGCGCTTCGACTATGGGGGTGACCGGTACGGCTTTCAGGCCGAGCACCTGCTGGTCGAGAAGAACTTCATCCCGGAGGTCGGTTTCCTCCGGCGCGACAACTTCCGCCGCAGCTACGCGCGGGCGCGGTTCAGCCCCCGGCCGCGGTCGCTGCCCAGCATCCGCCAGTTCCGGCTCGAAGGGAGCTACGACTACATCGAGACCGCGGACCTGGGACTCGTCGAGACCCGGCAGTCGCAACTGGGTTTCTCGACGGAGCTCGAAAACAGCGACCGCTTCGGCGTGTCGGTGGCGGAGAACTACGAGTTCCTGCACAGCCCGTTCACCCCGGGGCCGGACGACGTGATCTTTCCGGTCGGCGGCTACCGCTTCTTCGATGTCGAGGCCACCTGGTCGCCCGGCACCCAGCGCCGCCTCAACGGGACCCTCGCGGTGCTGGCCGGCGATTATTTCGACGGCAGCATCCGTACGGTCGCCTTCCGCCGCGGCCGCATGGAGGTGACCCAGCGGCTCTCGCTGGAGCCCAGCGTCTCGGTCAACTGGATCGACTCCCCGTACGGGTCGTTCCGTACGGACCTCATCGTCTCGCGCGTGAACTGGACCTTCACGCCGCGGATGTTCTTCAGCGGGTTGATTCAGTACAACTCGAGCACGAACACGGTCAGCAACAACCTGCGGCTGCGCTGGGAGTACGCGCCCGGCAGCGAGCTCTTCGTGGTCTACACGGAGGATCGCGAGACCGATCCCCTGCGCCCGGACCGGTTCTCGGAGCTGCGCAACCGCGGCTTCGTCGTCAAGATGAACCGGCTCTTCCGCTTCTAGGAGCTTGCGTCGCAGAACGCGGTGCGGCCGAGTTCTGCGACGCAAGGTCATGGAGCGTGGGGGATGGGCCGAGACGCCGAGCCGGCGAGGACGTTTCGGGGCGCTAGCGGCCAGCGCGATCGGCATCGGGCCGATCGTGCTGTTGGACCAGTGGCTCGGGGAACAGGGCGCGCCGGCCTCGCGCGCCGCTCGCGTTGCTGGACCCGAGGACAGGCTGTCGCCTCGGCCGTTCCAGAAACACCGGCGGACCGGCGAGTGGGCGACGCGTAAGCAGCCCGGTCGTCGGCGTCGTCAACACGGACAGTACCGATGACAGCCAAGCGGGTTGCGGCGGCCCTCGTCCTCGGCCTCCTGCTCGCGGGCAGTCGGCCCGCGGTCGCTCTGCAGACTGCGCTGGGTCCCAGGGAGCCGCCAGTCCGCATAGCCGGCACGGTTTCCGACGCGACCGGCGGCGTGATGTGGGCCGCCACCGTGCGCGTCTTCGACGACGGATCCGCGGAGCCGGTGCGGGAGACCGCGACGGATCGCAACGGCCGCTTCAGCGTGGACGTGCCCGCCGGCTCGTATCGTATACGGGTCTCGGCGCCGGCGTTCCAGACCGTCGACCACCTGGTCCAGGCCGTCCCCGGACTGGAGCCGCTGGCGGTGACCCTCGCCCTGGAGGGACTGGAAGAGAGCGTCGACGTCGTCGACACGGCGGGGGAGTTCGCGGTCGACGCGCTGTCGAGCCTGACGGCCACGACGTTGTCCGGCGACGACCTGCTGGGGCTGCCGACCGACGAGGAAGACCTGGCGCTCTACCTGATGCTGCTGGCCGGCGCGGATTCCAGCGACGATTTCGAGGACGACGTAGCCGGCTTCATCATCGACGGCTTCGACGAGGGCCGGCTGCCGCGGCCGGAGGAGATCGCGCGGATCATCATCGATCCCACGCCGCTGCGGGCCGACGGCGGCGGCGAGGGGCCGCGCATCGAGATCATCACGCGCCCGGGAACGGGCCGCTGGCGGCGGTCGGCGAGCTTCGACTTCTCCGACGAAGCGCTCGACGCGACGACGCCCGGCGAGCGCGCGAAGCCGGCTCGCCAGACGCGCAACGTCGACCTCGACCTGAGCGGCCCGGTCCTCCCCGGCCGCGTCGACCTGGACGTGGAGGCGTCGACCGACCGGCAGCAGCGCGCCGCCGACTCGCTCAGGGCCATCACGCCGGCCGGGAACGTGTTCGACGGCGTCGTCCGCCCGCGGGGCGAGCACGAACTGGAGCTCGATGCCGACATCGGGGTCGCCTCCAATCGCAGCCTGGGGGTCCGGTTCGACTACGAGACGCGCCGGACCGAGAACAGCGGCGTGGGCGGCTTCACCCTGACCGAGCGGGGCACGCGCGACACGCGGCGCGACTGGTCGTTCCAGGTCAGCGAACGGAGACTCGGAGAAGCGTTCGTCAACGACCTGCGGGTCCGGATGCGGCGACGGGGCTCGAGCGCGATGCCCGTGTCGGAGGGAGTAGCGATCGACGTCGCGGATGCCTTCAACCGGGGCGGGGGGAACCGACGAAACCGGGACCAGGAGACCCGCGTTCAGGTGGAGGACCGGCTGCGCTGGCAGCGGCGCGGCTGGAGCTTCCAGGCGGGGTTCGAGGCGCGGTACGACCGGAACTACAGCCTGTCGGAAGACAACTACAACGGTACGTTCGACTTCGCCAGCCTGCACGACTATTGCGGCGCGACCGGCTACGCCGGCGTCAACTGCGAACCGACCCGGCGCATCGTCGACGAGGCGCTCGGCCGCGGCAGCGTCCCGACCTACCTGAACGGCCGCGGCGAGACGGTCGAGATCACCGGGCTGCCGACCACCTTCACGCTGACGTCCGGCAACGGCGAGCTGGACATAACCGAGCTGGGTGTCGAGAGCTACGTGCAGGCGGACCGGGAGTTCGGCGAGCAGGCGAGCCTGCGTCTGGGACTGCGCTACGAAGCGACCAACTACTCGGTCGACTATCTGCGCTTCGATCCGACCGTCAATCTGCAGTACCGGCTGTTCGACGACACCATCGTCAGCGTCGGGTCGCGGGTGCGGTTTCGCGACTTCCGGGATCACGTGCGGCTGATCCGCAACGACGGGTCGACGTATCAGAAGCAGCTCTCCATCTCGTCGCCGTCGTTCCCGGATCCGTTTCAGGGAGGGCGGGCCATCATCGACGAACGGCGCACGTCCCTGTACCGGCTCGGTCCCGACTACCGGTCCCCCTACAGCATCGATCCGCAGCTCAACGTGACGCAGCAACTGGCCGGCGGGCTGCGCCTGTCGGTGTCGTATCGGATGAGCTACGGGCATCGCCAGCAGCGCATCCGGAACATCAACGCGCCGTTTCCGGGCACGCCGCTGCCACCGGAGATCCTCGCGCTGCCGCGCGACGTCCGGCGGGAGACGGTGGATCGGATGCGGCCCTTCTATCCCCGCGTCGGCAACATCTACCAGATCGAGTCGACGGGCAGGTCGGTGGGGCGGAGGCTCCGGGTCCGGCTCGAGCGGCGCCGAGCGATACAGGTGGCGGGGATCGGCCTGTCGGGGAGCCTGAACTACGGCTACCGCGCCGGTGAGGACGACGACGACTTCAACAATCCGTACCTTCCCGCCTGGGGGCTCGCCCGGCTGCAGCACCGGGTGCAGTCGCAGCTTCGGGTTCGACTGCCGCGCGATGCCGGACTGCGGCACCCGTTGCTGAGGGCCCTCGCCCGCGCGACCTACGAGGGGACGGCCTTCAACATCAATCTGCGCGCCTACTCGGGCCGGCCGTACAGCATCCGCAGCGGACGCGACCTGAACGGCGATCAGTCGACCCGGGACCGGCCTCCCGGCATCGCACGCAACACCGAGACCGGTCCCGCGCGCATCAATCTGGATATGACGTTCACGAAGGAGTTCCGGCCGCGGGCGACGGATCTCGCCCAGGCGGCCGGCGCCCCGGGCACGGATCGGCTGGTCCGCTTCCAGGCGCGAATCTACAACGTGTTCAACATCACGAACGTGCGCGGCTACAGCGGGGTGCTGTCGTCGCCGCTGTTCGGTCAACCGACCGGGTTTCTCCGTGGCCGCACGGTGCGCCTGTCGATGCATGTCGACTTCTGACTCTCCGGTTGGCGGGTATCGACATCAGCGTCGAGCAGTCGGCGGCTCGATGCGCCGGGGGATCTCCACTCGTTCCGGAAGAAACGAGTGCTTCCGGCAGTCTGGATCCACAGGCGCTGCGGTGGGAGGATCGCCATGACGCTGCAGAAGTTCACGACGCTCACGTCCCGGATCCCGGATACCATGCTGCGACGGGCCATTGCCGCGGCGCTCGCCAACGGAGTGCCGCGGACGGCGGAGGAGTTCGCCCGCTTCCACGACGACGTCCTGGACGAGCTTCGGCTGGCGGCGTACCAGGCGACGGAGCGGGCGGTGTGAGGGAAATCGACGCATGGAGCGTCCACGCGATCAAGAGTGGCCACAGACAAGGAGCCTCCGGATGTCCAGGAGCAGCATTACGAGCATCTCGGTCGGGCTGATCGGAGCTGTCACACTCGGTGTCCTCTCGGAAGGGACTGTGGCTTCCGGAGGCGGAACCGCGACCGCCCAGGGCAATGGCCAGGCGCTCGCCGGCTTCTGGGTGATCAACGAGGACCTGAGCGATGAGTTGCGGGCGCAGCGCGGCGGCCGCGACCGGGACGGTGGGCGAAGGGGCCCCGGCGGTTTCGGCGATCCCGGTTGGGGACCCGGGGGCGGCTTCGGTGGTCGCGGCGGCTTCGGCGGACGGGGTGGTTTCGGCCGAGGGGGAGGCGGTTTCGGCGGGTTCGATGGCGATCCGCAGCAGATGGCCCGGATGCGGGCGGAAATGCAGGAGGCGATGCGGGACCTGATGACCGCGCCGCGCCGCATGAGAATCGTTGCCGACGAACGAGAGATAGTGCTCACCTACGGCGACCGCCGTGTTGTCAGGCTGATTCCCGATGGCCGGGAGCACTCGGGGCTCGCCGGCACGCGTGCTCGTGTCACGCGCCGGACGCGCTGGCGCGGCGCGAGGCTGGAGGCCGAGATCGAGCTGCAGTCGCGTATGGAGCTCCGCGTGCGCCAGACTTACGAGGTGCGGACGCCGGATATGGGCGATCGGCAGTTGATCGTAACCACGCGCGTCGACGGCGGTCGGGGTAGCCGTGACCGCGAGCTCCGCCGGGTTTACGACGTCGAGCTTCGATAGCCTCGCTGCAGCACTGCCCGATCAGTAGATCCGGCTGGCCGCTGTCGGGCTCCGGCCTGCCGATGGGTGGCCATCCAGACCTGTCCTTCCTGCAGGACGCGGGGTCGCCGGCAGGTGACACGAACGCGTCGCCGTCCCTGCCCGGGCCGACGGCCGCGCGACTCGTCGGCGGTCCGCACACGCGGCGGGGAATAAACGGGGTCGAGCCGCGGTCAACGCCAGCAGAGTGGCCGACCCGGTAAACGAATCCGGCCCGTCTCGGCGTCTTCGACGGCAGAATCCAACGATGACATCCAGATACCTCGCTGCTCTGCTGCTCGTCGCCGTGGGCGCCGCCAGCGTTCTCGTCTACCAGCGCGTCGTCCCCGCGGGGGAGGCAGGCCCTGGGCGGCCCGGCGGCGGGCCTCCCGGCGGGTTCCGTCCCGGCGGTGGCCGTGGCGCCTTCGGCGCGCAACCGATGCGTGTCAACGCCGCAAGTGTCACGCGATCCGACATCGCCGAGCAGCTTCAGATAGTCGGCAACCTGACCGGTGCCGCGAGCGTGGAGGTGGCCCCGAAGATCAACGGCCGCCTGCGGCAGGTCGACCTGCGCCTGGGCGATCCGGTGACGCGCGGGCAGGAGGTGGCGCGGGTCGAGGACGACGAGCTTCGCCAGCAAGTGAGTCAGGCGGAGGCGTCGTACGAGGTGGCCCGGGCAACCGTCCGACAGCGCGAGGCGGACCTGGTGCTGGCGCAGACCACCCGCGACCGGTCGCAGAGCCTGTTCGCCCGCGCGCTGGTGTCGCGCCAGGAACTCGACGATGCCGAGGCGCGCTACCAGGCGGCCAACGCACAGCTCGATCTGGCCCGCGCGCAATTCGACGAAGCGGGCGCCCGGCTCGAGGAACTCCGCATCAACCTGGACAACACGGTCATGGTCTCGCCGGTCGACGGCTTCATCGGCCGGCGTTATCTCGATCCCGGCGCCTACGTGACGTCGAACACCGCGGTGGTGTCAGTGGTCGACATCAGCCTCGTACGCCTGGTGGCCAACCTGGTCGAGCGGGACCTGCGGCTGGTCGAGCAAGGCGTCCGGGCGCGGATCGAGGTCGACGCGTTTCCGTCGGAGTCCTTCGAGGGTCGCGTGGCGCGAATCGCTCCGGTCCTGGACCCGGCCACCCGCACCGCGGAGATCGAGATCGAGGTTCCCAATTCGGACTTCCGCTTGAAGCCGGGGATGTACGCGCGAGTCAGTCTCGTTGTCGGCGACAAGAGCCAGGCGCTGGTCGTGCCGCGCGAGGCGGTGGTGATCCGTACTTCCGCCCGTGGAGTGTTCCGGGTGGACGCCGCCGGGGGCGCGCCGACGGCGCAGTTCGTATCCCTCGTCACCGGGCTGGAGGACGAGCGTCATGTGGAGGTGGTGGAGGGGCTCTCGGAGGGCGATCGAGTGGTGACCACCGGCGCTGCTGGCCTTCAGCACGGCGATCCGATTCTGCTGCCTGACGCCGCTGAACGAGGCGGAGGCCCTCCGGGCAGCGGTGCGCCACCCGGGCGCCGCGGACCTCGCGGACCGGACGGACCCTCTGGCGGGATCCCGGCGAACGGTGCGCGGCCGGGGAACGCAGCCGGTCGCGGAGCGCCGCCGGGCGCCGTCCCGGGTCGACCCGTGCCACCGGCCGGCAATCCGGGGCGCGGGGAGCCGACCGCCGGATTCCCCAATGGCGGTGGTATCTCGTCAGCCGCCGCTGCCGAAACGGCGGATGCGATGCGGTCCACGCCTTCCGGAGATTCCGTGTCCGGACCACCGCCGGACGCGGTGTCCGGTCGCGCTCCCGCCCCTCGGAATACTGTGCTCGAAGCGTTGGGCATCACCCCGCGCGCGTCGTCCGCCGCCGCAGGGGAGACGCCACGTCCCGCGCCGCGACGCTGAGCGATTCATCGATCCGCAATGGCGCATCAGGGATTGGAGCCGTCATGAGCCTGCCCAGACTTGCCGTCCGCCGTCCGGTGACGATGTCGATGATGAGCATCTCCATCGTGCTGCTCGGCATCGTGGCGCTGTCCCGCCTGCCGGTCGACCTGATGCCCGACGTGACGTTTCCGAGCCTGACCGTCACGGTCAGCTATCCGGATGTCGGGCCGCTGGAGATGGAGGAGCTCGTCACCCGGCCGCTGGAGCAGACCGTGGCGGCCATCGCGGGGCTCGAGGAGGTGGTTTCCACCTCCCAGGAGGGGCAGAGCCAGCTTCGGCTGAACTTCGACTGGGGGACCGACCTGAACGAAGCTGCGGACGATCTCCGGTCGCGGATCGATCGCATGCGGGGGAGGCTGCCGGAGGACGCCGAGCCGCCGGTCATCTTCAAGTTCGACGCGGCCAACGCCCCGATCATGTTTCTGGGCCTCGAGGGCGATCTGTCGCCGGTGGCGTTGCGCGAGATGGCCGAGAACGACCTGTCGCCGCGCCTGGAGCGAGTGCCCGGGGTGGCCACGGTGACCGTCCGCGGCGGCCTGCGCCGGCAGATCCGGGTCGAGCTGGCGAAAGACAGGATCACCGCCCTCGACCTCGCGGTGAACGAGATCATCGACCTGCTGCGGATCGAGAACCAGAACGTGCCGATCGGCGAGCTCGACGACGGCGACATGACCTACCTGCTGCGCAGTCCCGGGCAATTCGCGAACCTGGAGGACATCCGCAACGTGGTGGTCATGACGCGCGGCGGCGTGCCGGTGTACATGCGCGACATTGCGGAGGTGAGCGACGGGACGGAGGACCAGGAGGAGCTGATCCGCATCAACGGGCGCACCGCCGTCCAGATGATGATCAGCAAGCAGTCGGGGCGCAACACCGTGGAGGTCGCGCGGTCCGTGCGCTCCGAGATCGACCGCATCAACACCGAGATGCCGGCGGTCCGGCTCACGACCCGAATGGACTCGGCGATCTTCGTCGAGCGCTCGATAAACGCGGTCCGCAACGTAGTGCTGTGGGGCGCGATGCTGGTCATCGTGGTGCTGTTCGCCTTTCTGCGCAACGTCCGGACGACGCTCATCATCTGCACCGCCATCCCGATCTCCATCATCGGCACTTTCGCGCTGGTCTACTTCGCGGGCTTCACCCTGAACACGCTGACGTTCGGAGGATTGGCGCTGGGCGTCGGCATGATCGTCGACGCCTCGATCGTCGTCCTGGAGAACACGTTCCGGCACATGGAGGCAGGCAAGGACCGGATCACCGCCAGCGTGGACGGGACCGAGGAGGTCAGCGGGGCCATCGTCGCGTCGACCCTCACGCAAGTGGCGGTGTTCCTGCCGTTGCTCTTCTTGACCGGGGTGTCGAGCATCGTCTTCGGCCAGTTGGCGGTCGTGGTGATGATCGCGCTGGCGATGTCGCTGTTCGTGGCGGTGACCCTCGTGCCGGTGATGACGTCCCGGCTGCTCCGGCTCCCGCCGCCGGCGAACCAGCGGAAGGGCGTTTACGGCCGGTTCCTGACGCTGAGCGAGCGCGGTCTGGAGCGCCTCGACGAAATCTACCAGCAGGGTATACGTCACGCGCTGGCGCACCGGCCCACCGTGCTCGTGGTCGCGGGTGCTCTCGTCTGGGTGACGGTGATGCTGGCGCCGACCATCCCGGTCGAGCTGACCCCGGAGGTGGACGAGGGCGAGGTGCGCATCTCCGCCGAGCTGCCGATCGGGACCCGCTTCGAGCGGACCCGCGACGTGATGCTGGAGTTGGAGGACCGCATCCGGGCGGAGGTTCCCGAGGCGGTCAACATCACCAATCAGGTGGGCGGCGGGCGCGGCCCGTTCGGCGGCGGGTCCAGCCACCGCGGTTCGATGACCGTCACCCTGCTGGACAAGACCGAGAGGGAGCGGTCGAGCAACCAGATCGCCATGGCGCTGCGGCGCTCGCTGAACACCATCCCCGGCGCCAGAATCCGGGCGCGGGCCTCCGGCGGCAACCGGATGATGACGCGGTTGATGCGCAGCGGCTCCGGCGACGACGCGCGGCTGGCGCTGGAGATCCGCGGGCACGACCTGGACGACGCCCGGCGGGTCTCGGAGCGGGCCATGGACGTAATGAACACGACCGAGGGGGTCGCGGACGCGGAGATGGCGTCCGAGCAGGGCAGGCCGGAGCTGGCCATTCAGGTCGATCGCGCCAAGGCCGCGCTGCTCGGCCTGCGCGTGTCGCAGGTCGCCGACGCGCTGCGTACCGGCGTGGCCGGTACCGAGGCCGCCTTTTACCGCGAGCGGGGCGACGAGTATCCCATCGTCGTGCGCCTGCGCGAGGAGGACCGGCTGCGGACGATGGACATCAACGATGTCCCTCTGAGTACGCCGACCGGGATGGTGATTCCGGCGCGCAACGTGATCGCGGTGCGCCCCGAGTCGGGTCCGGAGCAGATCGAGCGCAAGAACCAGGAGCGGATAGTCCGCGTCAACGCCGAGATCGAGACGACGCTGAGCGAGGCGGTCGCGGCCGTCAACGCGCGGATCCCCGAGATGGCGGCGCCGACCGATTTCTCCGTGGGCTTCGGGGCCGAGGTCGAGGAGCAGGCGCGGTCCTTCGGCCAGATGCAGCTCGTCCTGATTCTGGCCATGTTCCTCGTCTACGCGGTGATGGCGGCGCAGTTCGAGTCGCTGCGCGACCCATTCATCATTCTGCTTTCGATTCCGCTGGCCGGCATCGGCATCGTGGGATCGCTGCTCGTTACCGGAACGCCGTTCAGCCTGCAGGCGTTCATGGGGGTCATCGTGCTCGGCGGGCTGGTCGTCAACAACGCCATCCTGCTCGTCGACTACACGAATATCCTGCGGCGCCGCGACGGCATCCCGCTGCGCAAGGCAGTGGAGCGGGCGGGGCGCACGCGGCTGCGCCCGATCCTGATGACCACCACGACGACGCTCCTCGGCATGGTGCCGATGGCCCTCGGCGTCGGCGAGGGCTCCGAATTGCAGGCGCCGCTCGCCCGCGTGATCATCGGCGGCCTGCTCTCTTCGACGCTGGTGACGCTGGTCGTGGTGCCGGTCGTCTACACGCTGTTCGAGGAAGGGCTGGAGGGTCTGCTGCGCCGGCCGAAGGAGGGCGTGGCGCCGGCCTCCTGAGAGACCGGGCGCCGTCCATCGCAAGCGTTCGACCGGCGGAGGCGGACTGCTCCCGCCGCCCGCCGGCCGACCTTCTACTGCTGCAGCGCGCGCGTCCGGTCGAGCGGCTGCACCGCGAGCGTCCAGGTAAGGGGAACCGACTCGGGGTTGAAGCAGACCTTGTCGTCGCACGCCTGGTAGTCGAGCCGGCCGGTCAGCGTCAGCGCGTCGATCTCGGCCAGACGGGCCGTCGACTCGGGGTCTCCCTCCACCACGACCTCCTGCACGATCCGGAACGGCCGCCGGTACACCGGCACCCGCTCGTCGAGCGGCTCGAAGTGGTAGATCTCCGACGCCGGGTACTCCGCCGCCGGCGTGCGCAGGAAGCTCGGCGTGTCCAGGTGCAGGCCGATCACCCGGTAGCCCATGTCGTCGGCGCCCGGTGCGTAGACGTGCATGTTCGCCTTGGGCGTGATGTCGAGCGCGAGGTGGAAGCGGCTGCCGACGGTGATGTCCGGATTGCTCTGCGACGCCGAAATCTCGAGGTGCGCCGTCTCCCCGGAGGAGCCCGAGATGCCCGACAGCGGCGTGCCGAGCTTCAGCATGATGTTCGCCGCGGTGTTGCGCTCGCGGTAGAACTCCTCGAAGAAGCGCGACGTCACGCGCCCCTCGCGGTCGACGACGAAGGTGCCCGGAAACGGCGTGCCGACGATCATCGGGTTGGCCCCGAACACCGAGACGTACTGCGCCACGTCGGCCTTGACGTCCGCGTCGTCCTTGTTCGGGCCGATGCCTTCTTCGGCGACATGGTTGTAGATGCCGAACGCGCGGATCGCCGACGAGTCGTCGTCCGAGAGCAGCGGCACGTCCGCAACGCCCTTGCGCTCCGCGAAGGCGGCCAGCACTTCCTCCGAGTCGTAGCTGATGGCGGCGACGCCGAGTCCCTGCGCCCGAAGCTCACCGAGACGTTCTTGCAGCTCCACGAGCTGCGCCTTGCAGTACGGTCACCAGTCTGCCGAACGGTGAAAAACCAGCATCGCACCCCGCTCGCCCATGATGGTGTCGAGCGTCCGGACGCGTCCGTACTGATCGGGAAGGGCGAAGTCCGGGATCTTCTCGCCCACCTGCGGGCCGAGCGACGAGACGTCGATCTGCTCCCGCTCCTGGGCCGACGCCGGTACGTGCGCCAATAGCACGACGACGGCGGCGACCGTCAACGCCTGAAACATGTGTGTCATGCGGTGAATGGTAGCACCGGCCACGGGATCGCGGTGCTGCCCGCTCGACCCGTCCGGTCGCCCGGCAGGTTCGGTCGACGCGCCAGTCCGACGATCGGCGCCGGAACGTGGCGCGCGGCCCGGCTCCGGCGCTGTTCCTGCGCCGACCCGGGCTGCGACGGGCTTACCGCCGCCAGGCGAACATGCGGGTCAGGATGGCCCGCTGGCGGTCGCTGAAGCGCGCCTTGCGCATCTGGTTCGCCGCCTTGCGCAGCGCCTCGGCCTGCGTCGGGTAGGGGTGGATCGTCGCCCCGATCGTGCCCAGTCCGACCCCCGCCTTCATGGCGACGCTCACCTCGGTGATCAGGTTGCCCGCGTCCGCCGCGACGATCGTCGCCCCCAGGATCCTGTCCGTCCCCTTCCGGACGTGGATCCGGGCGAAGCCTGCGTCCTCGCCGTCGAGCACGGCGCGGTCGACGTCGGCGAGCGGCTGGGTGAATGTCTCGATCTCGATGCCCTTCTTGCGCGCGTCCGCCTCGTACATCCCGACGTGCGCTATCTCTGGCTCCGTGTAGGTGCACCAGGGGACGTTCAGCGATTCGGTCGACGCCATCCCGAGGCCGAATGGATGCGGGAACAGCGCGTTCTGAATCACGATCTGCGCCATCGCGTCCGCCGCGTGCGTGAACTTGAACGGCGAGCAGATGTCGCCCGCGGCGAAGATGCGCGGGCTGCTGGTTCGCAGGTAGGCGTCGACCTGTACGCCGGATCGGTCGTACGACACCCCCGCCTCTTCCAGCCCGAGTCCTTCGACGTTGGGGGCCCGGCCCACGCCGACTAGGATCTCGTCCACGGTCGCCTCGCGGGTCTCGCCGGCTGTGGTGTGGCGGATCCGTTTCCCGCTGCCGTCCGGGTCGCCCGCAGTGACAGGCTCCACCTTGTCGATCGTCGTGTCGAAGGCGAACCGCACCCCGTCGCGCTCCATCCGCGCCTGCACCACCGCCGCCGCGTCCGGATCCTCTCGCGGCAGGATGTGCGGGGTCAGCTCGAACACCGTGA
Organism: Vicinamibacterales bacterium; assembly: GCA_964291605.2. GTDB lineage: Bacteria > Acidobacteriota > Vicinamibacteria > Vicinamibacterales > UBA8438 > WTFV01. Next base: position 2,194,325 of record OZ219745.1, read on the forward strand.
CTTCACTGCCGAAGCGGGCGAAGGCCTGGGCGAGCTCGCAACCGATGGGGCCGGCGCCGATGACGGCGAGCCGGCGCGGCAACTCCGTCAGCGAGAAGACTGTTTCGTTGGTCAGGAAACCCGCCTCGGCGAGGCCGGGAATCGGCAGGGCGGTGGCGCGCGCGCCGGTGCAGACAGCGGCCCGCGCGAAGCGCAGCGTGGCGTCGCCGACGCGCACGGTGTCGCGTCCCGTGAAGCGCCCCTCGCCGATGAAGACGTCGACACCGAGCCCCTTGAACCGTTCGGCCGAATCGACGTGGCTGATCGCCGCGCGCAGCCGTCGCATGCGGGCCATCGCGGCTCCGAAGTCCCGCTCGACGCCGCCCGGGAACGTCAGGCCGAACTCCGCTCCGTCCCGGGCGGACGCCCACACGCGCGCCGCGCGGATGATCCCTTTCGACGGCACGCAGCCGACGTTCAGGCAGTCGCCGCCCATCAGGTGACGCTCGATCAGGGCCACTCTCGCGCCAATACCCGCGGCCACCGCGGCGGTCACGAGCCCCGCGGTGCCCGCGCCGATGACCACCAGGTTGTAGCGTCCATCCGGAGTGGGGTTCTCCCAATCCGGCGGATGGACGTGGGCGGCCAGCCGCCGGTTGAACTCGTCGTCGGGAAGCAGCGGGACAGGGGCTGTACTCATGGCGATGGGTAGGATACCGGTTTTGCCGCGCCGCGCGGCAGCGGTGGCCGGCGCTCCACTGCAACCGCCTGCCGGATCGTCAACCGCCCTCTCCAGGCCGGATGAGCCACGCTCCTCGTGACCCTGTGCGACCGTAGCGGTACCGCTGTACACTTGCTCGATCCCTGGGGGTGAGCATGTCCGGATCGCGGACGTTCGTCACAGTACTCGCCGTTGTCACCGCCGTCGCCGCCCAGGCGCCGGCTCCCGTTTTTGCCCAGACCGATCCGCTCGAGATCATCGATCGCGTCGACCGCATGCTGCGGGGTGACTCGAGTCACGGCACCTTCACCATGGAGGTGGTGACCGAGAACTGGGACCGCAGCATGACGATGGAGGTCTGGTCGCTCGGCACCGACTACAGCCTGGTGCGCGTCCAGGCGCCGCGGCGGGAGGCGGGCACGGCGACGCTCAAGGCCGAGGACGACATCTGGAACTACCTGCCCAAGGTCGACCGCTCGATCAAGATCCCGGCCTCGATGATGGGCGGATCGTGGATGGGCTCGCACTTCACGAACGACGACCTCGTCAAGGAAAGCCGGCTCATCGAGGACTACGACATCGAGATCGCCTTCGAGGGCGATGCCGACGGCGTTGCGGTGTGGGACTTCGTCCTCACGCCGAAGCCGGAGGTTCCGGTGGTGTGGGGGAGCATCGAGTACCGCATCCGGCAGGGCGACTACATGCCGCTCTGGACGAAGTTCTACGACGAGGACGGCGAGCTCGCCCGCACGATGGAGCACCGTGACTTCACCGAAATGGGCGGGCGCCTGCTGCCCGCGGTGATGGACATGTACCCCGCCGACAAGCCGGGCGAGCGGACCACGATGCGCTACGAGGAGATCGAGTTCGACATCGACGTGGACTCCTCGTTCTTCTCCCTTCGCAACCTGCAGGGCGGGCGGGGCCGGCGCCGGTGAAGGAGTCGCCCTGGCCGCGCATCGGCTGGCGCAACCTCGGACGCAACCCCAAGCGGACCGCGCTGACCTCGCTCGGGCTCGGGGTCGGCTACTTCGCCTGCGTGTTCGTCGTCGGGTGGTCCGAGGGGATCATGTCCGAGCTGGTCGAGAACGCGACCTCCCTGGTCACCGGGCAGATCGAGATCCACGACGCCGAGTACCGGCCGGACAGAAGCCTGTACGACACCATCGGCGGCCGCGAGGGCGCCGACGTGGAGGGCCTGCTGCGCGCCATCGACGCGGACGAAGCCGTCGTGGCGGCAGCCCCGCGCGTCTACGCGGGCGGGCTGGTCAGCTCCGGGGAAGCGACGTCGGCGGGCATGTTCCTGGGGGTCGACCCCGAGCGCGAGGTGGCGCTGACCCGTTTTCTCGACCCGCTGGCCGAAGGCGCGCTGCCGGTGGCGGGCCGCTACGAGCTGGTCATCGGGGAGGAGATGGGACGGCAGCTCTCGGTCGGCGTCGGCGACGAGCTCGTCCTGGTCGGCTCCGGCGCGGACGGGTCGATGGCCAACGATCTGTACACCGTGGCGGGCATCTACCGGACCGGGCTGGTCGAGTTCGACGCCGCGACCGTCGTGATGCCGATCGGCGACCTGCAGGAGTTCGTGGTGCTCGCGCCGGATCGGATCCACGAGATCGCGGTCGCGACGGCCGAGCCCGATCTCGCCCCCGAGGCCGCGCGGCGCCTGTCCGGCTTGCTCGACGTGCCGGCGCGGCCGCTCGTCGTCGCGTCCTGGGCGGAGCTGAATCCGGTGCTGGCCGAGTACGTCGCCCTGGCGCAGTCCTTCTACTGGATCATCATCGTCATCGTCTTCGCGGTGGCCGCCTTCGGCATCGCCAACACGATGCTGATGGCCACCTTCGAGCGCCGGCGGGAGTTCGCGGTCATGCTCGCCCTCGGGTCGACGCCGCGGGCCGTCATGGGCATCGTGGTGTCGGAAGCGCTGGCCATCGGCGCCGTCAGTCTCGCCGGCAGCGCCGCGTTCACGTTTCCGCTGATGGTGTGGCTGTACAACGCGCCGCCCAGCCTGGAGTGGCTCTACGGCAACGTCACGCTGCAGGGTGCGCTGCTCACGCCGACCCTGCGCGTCGGCTACAACGTGCCGGCCTGGACCTGGGCGTCGGTCGGGCTCCTGGTCACGGCCCTGCTCTCGGCGCTCTATCCGGCAGCCCGCGCCGCCCGCATCCCGCCGGCCGACACGCTGTCCGGACTCTAGGACCACATTAGAAGATGCACGCAGGGGTTCTCGTCGTGCTCGCGATGCGCAACCTGCGCCGGCAACTGCGGCGGACGCTGCTGACCGCGTCGGCCATGATCATCGGCGGCGGTCTGCTGGTCTTCTCGATCACGTTTGCCGACGGTAGCCACGAGCAGTGGATCGACTCGGGGGTGCGCCTGGGCACCGGACACGTCACGGTCGAACGGCCCGAGTTCCGCGTGCGCCGCCGGATCGACGACCGCCTGTCCGGCGAGGTGCGGCGCACGGTCGAGGAGGCGTTCGCATCGCCCGATATCGCCCCGTACGTCGTTGCGGCGTCATCGAAGCTCAGCATCAACGGCCTGTCCAGCTCGGCCGCCGGGGCCCGTCCCGCGCAGATCATGGCGGTCGACCCGGTTGCGGAATCGAAGTTCGGGATGCTGGACGAGCGGGTGGTCGAGGGACGGTACCTGGAGCCGGACGACCGCCTGGCCGCGTTCGTCGGCACCGAGATGGTCGAGAGCCTCGAGCTGCGTCTCGGCTCGCGTCTCGTGGTGCAGGCGCAGGACGCCGAGGGCGAGATTGCGGGTCAGTTGCTCCGCGTGGTCGGCATCTTCAGCAGCGGCGTCCCGGAGGTCGACCGTACGCTGATTCACATTCCGCTCGCCACCGCCGGCGAGTGGCTCGGCTCGCAGCAGGACGTCACCAACGTCGGGGTCCTGCTGAACGGCAGCGCCGCCACGGCGCACGTCGCCGACCGGCTCGAGCGCGTGCTGGCCGACCCGGTCGCGCGCGGCGAGGCGCGGGTGATGCGGTGGCGCGAGGCGGACCCGGCGCTCGCCGCGGCGGTGGCCATCGACGACTTCGGCAACTACCTCGTCCAGGGGTTCCTGTTCACCATCATCGCGTTCGGCATCGTCAACACCGTGCTCATGTCGGTGATGCACCGGCATCGCGAGTTCGGCGTGCTGCAGGCGCTCGGATTGACGCCGGGACAGACCGGCGCGGTCGTGCTGATCGAGGGGTTCACGCTGACGGCGATCAGCGGGTTCCTGGGCGTTGGCCTCGGCCTGCTGGGCACGTGGTACTTCCTCGGCGACGGCCTGGATCTCACCGCGATGATGGAGAACATGGACGAGATGACCTTCTCGGGGGTCGCCGTCGATCCGGTCGTCGTGCCGCTGTTCACCGTGCGGCGCCTCGTGCAGGTTCTCGTGTTCATCCTCTTCGTCGGGGCCATGGCCTCGATCTACCCGGCGTTGCGCGCCGCGAGAATCGACGTGACCGAGGCCATGAAGTTCGACCGTTGAGTCGGACGGAGCGTTTCGATCCCGGTCGGACCATCTTCAGGCCATTCCATGAGTCCCATCACCGATACGAACGCCGCCGCCGTCCGGACCGCGGGGGTCTGGAAGATCTTCCAGCAGGAGGCCGAGGAGGTCCGGGCGGTGCAGGACGTCAGCCTGACCGTCGATCGCGGCGAGTTCACCGCGCTGGCCGGACCCTCCGGATCGGGCAAGACCACGCTCCTCAACCTGATCGGCGGCCTCACGCGGCCGACCCGCGGGCAGGTCTGGGTGGCCGGGCGCGAGGTCGGCGAGATGTCCAACCGCGAGTTGGCGCAGCTCCGGCTCGAGCAGGTCGGCTTCGTCTTCCAGGCCTACAACCTGCTGCCGGTGCTGACCGCCCTGGAGAACGCCGAGTTCCCGATGCTGCTCCAGGGGGTGGACGCCGCCGAACGGCGCGCCCGCGTGCGGGAGCTGTTCGCGCGCACCGGCATGGAGGGGCTCGAGGACCGGCGGCCGGGGAAGCTCTCCGGCGGGCAGCAGCAGCGGGTGGCGGTGGTGCGCGCGGTGGCGAGCAAGCCCGCCCTCGTGCTGGCCGACGAGCCGACCGCCAATCTCGACTCGCACTCCAGCGAGGCGCTGCTCGACGTCATGGCCGAGCTGAACCGGGACCTCGGCGTGACGTTCGTCTTCGCCACCCACGACGTCCGGGTCATGGAGCGCTCGCGGCGCCTCGTGCGCATGGTGGACGGGAACATCGACTCCGACGAGACCCGCGCATGACCAGCCGGTCCGGCGGCGGTACCGCCTTCGTCGCCGGCCTGCTCGCCGCCGGGTTGTTGGTTGTCGGAGCAGCGCCGGTCGCGGCCCAGTCGAGCTGGCTCACCGGCTACGTCCTGACGAACGCCATCTTCAGCGGCTCGACGAGCCTGACGGACAGCAATGCGAGCAGCGCCAACCGCATTCGGCTGTCCACGGATCCGGTGCTCGGTCCGTTCGCGTTCGACGTCGCCTACGAGCACGCGGCGACCTTCCAGAAGAACACGCTCCCTCTCGGCCTCGGCCTCGCGGGTCTGGAGGCGATCCAGGGCGGCGGCGAATGGCTCGACCTCCAGGGCACTATCACCCGTCACGATCAGCGCCACGCGCTGTGGCGTCACCGCTTCGACCGGCTGAACGTGGCATGGTCGCCGACCGAGGCGATGGAGCTCAGCGTCGGCCGGCAGGCGATCTCGTGGGGGACTACGCAGGTCTTCTCGCCCGCCGACCCGTTTCCGGCCTTCACCCCGACCGATCCGTTCCAGGTCTATCGGGTCGGCGTCGACGCGGCGCGCCTGCGGATCTACCCGAGCGCGCTCAGCGAGATCGACGTGGTCTTCCGGCCCAGCCGTTCGGACGTGGGCGAGGAGGTCACCGCGCTCGCGCGCGGACTGACCACGTGGAAGGGCTGGGGGCTCTCGGCCTGGGGCGGTACGCTGTACGGGGATCCCACGGGCGCGGTCGGTGCGTCGGGCGGCATCGGGCCGTGGGCGCTCTACGTGGAGGCGGTTGTCCGCGACTACCACGGGACGGTTGTGGGACGGGGAGCGATCGGCACGTTCCGGCTGTTTCAGGTGGGCGGGCGGGATCTTGCCTTCTCGGTCGACTACCAGCGGGACGGACGCGGCGCCTCGGCTCCGGAAGAGTTGCTCACGGTGCTGCAATCGCGTGAGTTCCGCCGCGGCGAGTACCAAGTGATCGGACGGGACGAGGCGGCCGTGTCGGCGAGCTACCAGATCCATCCCCTGTGGAGCCTCACCGCGTTCACCCTCTGGAACCTGAACGACGGCAGCGCGATCTCCATACCCGGCTTCTCTTACTCGCTGAGCGACGAGGCGACGCTGCAGGGCGGGCTCTTCGTCGGCGTCGGCGATACGTCCCTCATGCCGGTCCGAGACATGCCGGGCCAGATAGTCCCCTCGTCGGTGTACGGCCCGTGGGCACTACCGGCTACCTCTCGCTGACCTGGTACTTCTGAAGCGGTTCACGAAGTCCTTGCGTTTGACCTGCCCGCCGAGTGATCATGACCAGTCTCGGTCGGCCGAGGCACGGTGTGGCCGTGTGTCGAGCCGTCCTGGAGGAGAGATAGATGCGCCACAGACTTCTTGGATCGGCAATCGTCGTGGCCGTGGCCGCGATCCTGCTAGCGACCGCCGGCGTCGCCCGCGCCCAGTCCGGCGACGACAACGCGTGGGAGCCCGGCCGCACGGCTGACGGGCAGCCCGACATCTCGGGCGTGTGGACCAACTTCGATCCGACGCCGTTCGAGGCGCCGGACGACGTCGACCTGGAGCGGCTCGCGCCGCTCGCGGCATGGTTCCCCGGCAGCAACCGGCCGCAGCGGGCACCCGCGATGCCGGCTTCCGACGCGGACCGGCGACGTCCGCCGCAGGGGCCCTGGGGCGACGGGCCGGGCAGCGCGCCGCGCAACGAGCGCCGCCGGTCCATGGTGGTCGATCCGCCGACCGGCCGGATACCGGTGCGCGATCACGCCCGCGCGACGCGCGACTACAACCTCATCCACCTGACCGATTCCTACACGAACCACACGCCGTGGGAGCGTTGCATCACCCGCGGGGTGCCCGGGGGGATCTTCCCGCCCGGCTACGGCGCCGGCTATCGGATTCTCCAGACGCCGGGCTACGTGGTCATCCTCTACGAGATGATTCACGAGGCGCGGATCATCCCGATCGACGGCCGCCCGTTGCCGTCGGGGAAGATCCGGAGTTGGAACGGGGCGTCGCGCGGCCGCTGGGAAGGCAACACCCTGGTCGTCGAGGTGGGCAACTACAACTCCAAGGGCGCGATCGCGACGAACATCGCGACGCGCGGCGCCCGCGGGCTGCCGCGCACCGAGGATCTACGGGTCGTGGAGCGGTTCACGATTGCCGGCCCCGACACCCTGGAGTACGAGGTGACGATCGAGGATCCGGCCATCTACACCGACACCTGGAAGGTGGCGATGCCGCTCAACCGCGACAGCACGTACACGCTCTTCGAGTACGCCTGTCACGAGGGCAACTACGGTCTGGCGAACAGCCTGAGCGCCGGCCGGGCCGAGGATCGCGAGGCGGCGGAGGGACGGTAGACGAGTTCACGGTCGACGATCCGCGGGCGTGGACCAGCACGTGGAGCGTCGAGATTCCGATGCAGCGGCGGGACGATCCGATGTTCGAGTACGCCTGTCACGAGGGGAATTGCGACGTCGGCAACATCCTGTCCGTGAACCGGAATCTGGAGAAGCAGGCGGAGGCGCAGGAGCCGTGACTACCGGTGGGCTCGCACCAAGGACATGGGCTCAGCGACCAGGCGCGATCCGGCACGCAGGGTTGCCCGTCGATGCATGACGAGGAGCAGAGGCATATGACGTTCCCAGCGCGGCGCGAACGGAATCGCCGGCGCGCGGCGGAGCCGCGCAGGAGTGGGTGGCGTCCGGCCGCCGTGTGGATGGTGGCGGCCGCGGTGGCCGGCGTGGCCGCGGCCGGTTTCCCGGCGGTGGCCGAGGCGGCGGGCGCCCTGGCGACGGGCGAACCGGCGACGGCCGCGGCGCAGCGCGCCGGAGCGTCCTCCGCGCCGCAGGCCACTGCCGACCGGACCGCGGAGCCGCGTCGGATGTTCCGGCGGTACTGCATCGGTTGCCACAACGACCGGCTGCGGACCGCGGACCTCTCCATCGCGGCCCTCGACGTGGAGAACGTCCCGGCCGACGCGGAGACCTGGGAGAAGGTGGTGACCCGGCTGCGGGCCGGGTCGATGCCGCCTCCCGGACGCCCGCGGCCGGACGAGGCGACCTACAGGCACGTCGCGGGCTGGCTGGAGTCCGAGCTGGACAACGCCTGGGCGGCCAACCCCTACCCGGGGCGGATCAACGCCATCCACCGTATCAACCGCACGGAGTACCGCAACGCCATCCGCGACCTGCTCGCGCTCGACGTCGATGTCGAGTCGCTGCTGCCGGGCGACGAGACCGCCGACGGCAGCTTCGACAACTTCGCGGATGTCCTCGGGCTGTCGACCGCGCACATCGAGCGCTATCTGTCCGTTGCGCGGCAGGTGACCCGGCTGGCGACCGGACTGCCGCCGCCGAGCCCCGGCGCGGATACTTTCGAGATCTCGATCCACATCGTGCAGGACACGCGGCAGGGAGACGACCTGCCGCTGGGGTCGCGCGGCGGGGTCGCCATCCCGTACCAGTTCCCGGTCGACGGGGTGTACCGGGTCAAGGTGCTGCTGCGGCGCCAGTACCAGGACTACCTGATGGGGATGGGTTGGCCGCAGTGGCTCGACGTCCGGGTGGACGGCCGGCTGGCGAAGCGCTTCACGGTGGGCGGCAACGTGCCGGGTCGGCCGGTGGCCGCGAGCTACGCCGGCGACGGCGAGCCCGGCTTCGCCGGCGCCGTGGAGTGGGAAGCGTTCATGCAGCGCACCGGCGACGCCAACCTCGAGGTGGACGTGCCGGTCGAGGCCGGCCCGCACATCGTCGGGGTGTCGTTCGTGCGCCAGTTGTGGGAGCCGGAGGGGCTGCCCCAGCCGCTGCAGCGCGGCCGCGTGTTGACGAACGATCAGATCTACATGGGCTACGCGGCGGTCCGCTCGGTCGAGATCGGCGGGCCGTACCTGGTGGCCGACACGATGAGCGATACCCCCAGCCGCCGGGCCATCTTCACCTGCGAGCCGCAAGGCGCGGGCGAGGAGCGCGATTGCGCCACCGAGATCCTGTCGTCGATCGCCCGGCGCGCGTTCCGGCGGCCGGTGACGGACGGGGAAGTCGACTCCCTGCTGCGCTTCTTCGACGAGGGGCGCGCGGCGGGCAGCTTCGAGGCGGGCATTCAGTTCGGACTCGAGCGGATCCTGGTCGATCCCGACTTTCTCATGCGCGTTTATCGCGACCCCATCGACCTCGATCGGACGACGTATGCGCTGAGCGATCTGGAGCTGGCCTCGCGCCTGTCGTTCTTCCTCTGGAGCAGCATTCCCGACGAGCCGCTCCTGCAACTCGCCGAGGAGGGCCGCCTGAGCGACCCTGACGTGCTGGAGCAGCAGGTGCGGCGGATGCTTGCCGATCCGCGCGCTACTGCGGCCATCGTCGAGGACTTCGCGGCGCAGTGGCTCAACCTGCGGCGCGTCGGCGAGGTCGTCGTCGACCCGGTCCGTTATCCGCACTACGACGAGAGCTTGCTGGACGCGTTCGAGGAGGAGGTCATCCGGTTCGTGGCCAGCACGCTGACCGAGGACCGCAGCGTGCACGATCTGCTCGACGCCGACTACACCTTCGTCAACGAGCGGCTCGCGCGCCACTATGGCCTGCCCGGCATCTACGGCAACCGGTTCCGGCGGGTCACGTTCCCGAACACCGATCAGCGGGGCGGACTGCTGGCCGCCGGCGCGCTGCTGGCGACGACGTCGTACCCGGACCGGACGTCTCCGGTGCTGCGCGGGAAGTGGCTCGTGGACAACATCTTCGGCCTTCCGGTGCCGGCGCCGCCGGCCGGCGTCAACACCGACCTGGAGGAGACCCCGGGCGAGGTTCCGGCGACGATACGCGAGCGCCTCGCGCGCCATCGGCAGAGCCCGACCTGCGCGAGCTGCCACGCGGTGATCGATCCGCTCGGCTTCGCGCTGGAGAACTTCGACGTCATCGGCGGCTGGCGCGACGTGGACGAGCAGGGCCGGCCGATCGACAGCGTGGGTACCACGACCGGCGGGGTCGAGCTCAATGGGCTGGCGGGCCTGCGCGCGCTGCTCCTCGACGACCCGGAGCAGTTCCCGCGGACCCTGACCGAGAAGCTCCTCGCCTACGCCCTCGGGCGGCGCCTGGAGCACTACGATCGGCCGGCGGTGCGGCAGATCGTGCGCGACGCGGCGACATCGGAGTATCGTTGGTCGGCGATCATCGCGGGCATCGTGCGGAGCCCGCAGTTCACGATGCGGGCCGGGCCCGCGGCGGCGAACTGAGAGTCTGCGTCCAGCAATCGGTGCTGGCGCAGACGACGCCGACTGGAGCGTGGCGCGCCCGGGTGGCGCGCCGCCTTGGAAACCGAGACGGCGAGAAACGGCATAGAGGAGACGGCGGACATGACCCTGATCAACAAGTCGTTGCCACGGCGGACCGTTCTCAGAGGCATCGGCGCGACGCTCGCGCTGCCGTTCCTCGACGCGATGGCTCCGGTTGCGTCGGCCGCACGGTCCGCGGCCAAGCCGGTGCCGCGCTTCCAGGCGTTCTACACCCCGAACGGGATGGCGATGCCGTACTGGACGCCGAAGGGGGAGGGGACGGACTTCGAGATCTCGCGCATTCTCGAGCCGCTCGCCCCGTTCCGCGACCAGATGATCGTGCTCTCGGGGCTCAAGTCGAGCTGGAACTACATCCATGCCGGCGCCTCCGGGTCGTTCCTGACCGGCATGACGCGCGGCGGCCGGAACGAAACCGAGATCCTCGGCGAGGTCTCGATGGACCAGTTGCTGGCGCGGCACTTCGCGCGGGACACGCAAGTGGCGTCGCTCGCCGTCGCCATGGACCGGCCGAACAACGCAGGGGCCTGCACCGGCAACCTGAGCTGCGTTTACACGCACACCATCTCGTGGCGCAGCAAGACCCAGCCGCTCCCGATGGAGTGGAACCCCCGCGCGGTCTTCGAGACCCTCTTCGGCGACAGCGGCAGCACCGACCGCGAGTCACGCCAAGCGCGGATGCGGCAGCACAAGAGCCTGCTCGACGCGGTGACCGGCAAGCTCGCCGACCTGAAGCGCGAGCTGGGCGTGCACGACCAGGTGAAGCTGGACGAGTACACCGAGTCGGTGCGCGACGTCGAGCGGCGGATCCAGCGGGCGGAGGAGCAGAGCGACCTGGAGCTGCCGGAGATGCGGCAGCCGCAGGGCGCGCCGCCCGCCTTCGAGGATCACCTGGAGCTGATGCTCGACCTGCAGCTCCTGGCGTTCCAGTCGGACCTGACGCGCGTCGTCACGTTCATGATCGGCAAGGAGCAGAGCGCGCGCCCCTACCCGCAGATCGGGGTCCCGGAGGCGCACCATCCCCTGTCGCATCACAACAACCTGCCCGAGCTGGTCGCCCACATGTCGAAGATCAACCGCTACCACGCGGAGCTCTTCTCGAAGTACGTGGCGAAGCTGCGGGCGACCCCGGACGGCGACGGCAACCTGCTGGACCACACGACCATCATGTATGGAACGGGTCTGTCCAACAGCACCCGCCATTCGGGCGACAACCTGCCGATCATGCTGATCGGCGGCGGCGCCGGCCGGCTGCCGAGCGGACGGCACATCAAGTACGGGAACGAACCGTCGCTGGCCAATCTGCTGCTCACGCTGATGGACAAGATGGACGTTCCGGTCGACCGGGTCGGCGGCAGCACCGGGCGTCTGCCGTTGGATACGTTGTCCGACCTGTAAGCGGGCGGCGGCGGCCAGGGAGAGGACAAGCGATGCGCGCCAGACTGCCCGTCACGTGTGGCTTCCTGCCGATGGCGTCTGTGAAGCGGGTCACCGGCCGTCGAGTGGGCCCATGGTCGACCGTCACTGCCACCGGCGTGCTCGCCGCGGTTCTCGTCCTGGCGCCGCCGAGCGCGGCGGCACAGGCCATCGAGTCGGCGCCGGCCGGCGGCGTGTCGGCGTCCGATCCCGCGCTGGGCTTGATCGAAGCGGTCAAGGCGGGTGACGCCGCCCGGACCCGGGCGCTGCTGGACGCGGGCGCCGAGGCCGGCGCGGCCGAGCTCGACGGATCGACCGCGCTGCTGTGGGCGAGCCACCGCGACGATGTCGAGACCGTCCGGCTGCTCATCGAAGCGGGCGCCGAAGTGAGCGCCGCGAACGATCTGGGCGCGACTCCGCTCTGGGCGGCCAGCGAGAACGGAAGCACCGCGGTAGTGCGGATGCTGCTCGACGCCGGGGCCGACCCGGACCGCGAGCTGCTGAGCGGTGAGACCCCGGTCATGGTGGCGGCCCGGGCCGGGAGCGCGGAGGTGGTTCGGCTGCTTGGCGCGGCCGGAGCCGATCTCGACCGGCAGGGCTCGCGCGGGCAGACGGCCCTGATGTGGGCGGCCGCGCAGCGGCATCCCGAAGTTGTCGAGGCGCTATTGCAGGCCGGCGCCGACCTGGACGTCCGCTCGGACGTCTGGACGCAGGTCATGGCGGTGCCCCCGCACAGCCGACCGGAGTACAACCGCGAGATCCCCCACGGCGGCAACACTGCACTGCTGTTCGCCGTCCGGGCCGGCGATCTGCCGTCGGCGCAGGTTCTGGTCGCGGCCGGTGCCGACGTCGACGACGCCGATGCCTGGGGAGTCAGCGCGGCCGTGCTGGCGGCCCACGGCGGCCACCGCGATCTGCTGGAGTACCTCCTCGAGAACGGAGCGGACCCGAACGCCGCCGATGCCGGCTTCGCGGCGCTGCACGACGCGGTGATGCGGAACGACAGCCGGATGGTTGCGGCGCTCCTCGCGCACGGGGCCGATCCCAACCAGCCCTTGCTGACCTGGACGCCGACCCGCCGCGCGTCGCGCGATCACCACTACCCGCCGCCGTTCGTCGGCGCGAGTCCCTTCTGGCTCGCCGCGCGGTTCGCGCGCATCGACCTGATGCGGATGCTCGCCGATCACGGGGCCGACCCGCACTTCGTGCATGAGGTGGACTACATCGTCGACGGCCGCATGCAGCGGCAGACCGAACGCACCACGACCCTGATGGCCGCCTTCGGGATGGCTGGCCGCCGCGCCCGCCCGTGGGTGCCGTATGACGGTGCCCCCACGGCGGAATTGCGGATCCTCGAAGCGGCCATGCTCGCTGTCGAGTTCGGCGTCGACGTCAACGCCGTCGACGCCACCGGCCGCACCGTGCTCGACGAGGCCGAGGCGCTGCAGTACGAGAGCGTCGTCGAGTATCTCGTCGAGATCGGCGCGGAACCCGGAGCGAACTAGGTTACGCTCAGTAGCCTCCAATAGGCTGAGCCCGAACCACCATCGGGCACGGAAGGAACGGCCGGCTCTTTTTGCCGGTCTTCGCTTCTGTTCACCGAGCTGGCCTCCGAACCCGAGCACAATGGACGTCCGTTGTTCAATGTCGCTATCAGGACTGAGCCTGATGCTGAGGTTGCCGGCCGCTGTGTGTAGCTGCTAGAGCAGATCCAACCCGGCATGCACCGAGAAGTGCCGGAAGTCGCGGTCTCGCGTGACCAGCGGCACGTGGTGATCGATACATGTCTGGGCGATCAGGGTGTCGGCCAGACGTGCGCGCAGCCGCTTCGAGAGAATCCGGCCACGGGTCTCCGCCGCGCGCTCCCAGAAGCCGGACCGGATGTCAAGCACCGGCAGGCCTCGCACGAGCTCGGCGGTCTCGTGGTCGAGTTCGGGCGCACTCAGAACTTCGGTGAGAACGACTGGCGGCAGAACCGCCTGCTTCAGCACGAGCGCCTGATCGAGCCAGTCCACGTCGCGACCCTCGTCGCCTGCAAGAAAGGCGAGCAGCGTGCTGGAGTCTACGGCAATCAATGGCGATCCTCGCGCAGGTGCTCGAGATCAATCGGCAGCTTCACCTTGCCACGGAGCTCCCGGAGCCTGTGGTAAGTGTCCGTCGCGGCTACGAGCTGCAGGCCTTGACGCACGGTCGCGGTTATGCCGGCGCCGGTTGTCTCTCGAGCCTTGTCCAACAGGTCGGCGGGCACGTGGACCGTGATCTTCCGGATGGTCTCCATCACCCGCAACGATACCATGCCACAACGGGTGCCATAATCGCTATGGTGTGTTTTTCCGGGGGCACTGCCAGATGTCGCGCCGACAAGAAGGAAGCCGGTGAAGCCCGACGACTCCACCGGCCTTGCGTAGCGAACGACGGGAAGCGGTCACCGTCAGAAGTTGATCTGGGTCAGGAACTTCCAGAACCGGCCCAGGATGACCTCCCGCACGTTGCCGAGTGACGCCCCGTAGTTGTCACGCGTCCTCAGGATGGTGTCGGGGTTCAGGATGTTGTAGATATCGGCGCCTATGCGCACGCGCGCGTTGCCGATGTCGATCAACTTGCCGAAGCTCAGGTCGAGCACATTGGCCCGCTCGTTGTACATCGACCCCGGCGGGTTCAGCCGCACCCTGACGGACTGGGTCCGGCCGCCGACGGCGTCGAACGCCTCTCGCGGGACGCTCCAGAGGATGAACCGTTCCCGGCCCGGCAGGCTCCGGAGCACGAACGAAACCACCGAGTCGAACGGCAACTGGTAGTCGCCGGCCATCTTGAACGCCGCCAGGTACGGGGGCGACTCGCGGAGGCCGCTTCCCGCCACGGCGTTCGGCACGCGCGTCAGCGCCTGCGCCTCGCCGTCTCCGCCGGTGGTGTCGCAGAAGCGGAAGGTGTTCGGATCGAAGGGCGAGTCGCAGCGGTTGAAGGTCTCGCGCCCGAAGTCGATGCCGCCGAACAGGTTGCCGCCCCCCGGGAAGCGCGCGTTGAAGCTGAACTCGAAGCCGGTGTAGATGTCGCGGTTCGACGTGGTGTTCGTGTCCAGGTTGTCGACGTCGCCCCGCTTGTCCGCGTGGAGGTTGTAGACGGTGACCATCTGGCCTTCGTACCCCGCGAGGGGATTGGTCACCTGGAAGGCGTCGTAGTCGCCGAGCGACCGCAGCAGGTTGTTGGTGGTGAAGAACAGCCTCGACTCCGAGTAGTTCCACGCCGCGGCACGCCGAGCCAGGGCGTCAATTGGTGATCGATGGCGACGTTGGTGCGCAGGTGGTACGGCCGCCGGATGTCCGGGTCGGGGTTGTTCGTTCGCCGGGCGCCGAAATCGGACTGGCCCGGACCGACCTCCCAGTCCTGGACGATGTCGTCGCCGTTGGTACCGTACGGGTCGGCGCCCGAGCAGGAGTTGCCGCCCGGGCCGTCCCGGAAGCAGTCCTGCCAGTCGCGGTACTCCCAGGTTCGGTTCAGCGGGTTGTAGTTGTCGGTGAAGCCGACCGTCATCCCCTCCATGTAGCGGCCCGCGCTGAACTTCAGCGCCGTCCGGGCGTCGCCGAACAGGTCGTAGGCCATGCCGAAGCGCGGCGAGACGTCGAACCAGTCGGGCAGGTTGGTGATCTCGTTGAACTGCCGGGCCGGCACCCACCGTCCCGCCGGCGAGGCATTCGCGTCCACCTGGCCGTTGAACCACTCCAGGCGGATTCCCGGGCTGAGCGTCAGCCGGTCGAGTGTCCACGAGTCCTGGGCGAACAGGCCGATGTCGCGGTTGAGGCGGTGGCTGTAGATGAGCGGCGTATTCGAGACGAGGATCTCCTCGGGAACGCCCGAGCGGTAGTTCTGGCTCCGGATGTCGGCGTTGTTGATCCAGGTCCAGGCCTCCGGTCCGAAGCTGTTCTGCACGCCCACCTTGAAGTTGTGCGAGCCGGTGACGTACGACAGCTTGGCCGACAGCACGTAGCGCTGCGGCACCTTCCCGAAGTCGAACTCCGCGTTGCCGATGCGCTCGATGCCGATGGCCTCCGGGTCGAAGCGCGAGACCACCGAGTACCAGGGATCGACGTTGCCGACCTGATTGGGGTCGAAATCGAGGCAGGGTGTCATCTGGCAGGTCCGCACGCCGTCGGGTCGGTCGTGGCGCAGCCCCGGCTGGGGACCGTTGTTGTAATCGATCCGGTTGGTCGACCAGCCGACTTCCGAGAGGAGCCGGCTGCTGATCGTCGACGTCCACTTCACCTGTGCGGCGTAGCGCGGGCCGTGCTTTCCGAGCCCGCGGCTCTCGCTCACCGTCTCGACATCCTCTCCCGCGGTGTGGTTGTGGCCGGTCAGCTTGTTGTTGCGGTCGTACCATACCGAGAGCTTGTTGTTCCGGGTGCCCTGGATGGTGAACCGCAGGTTGTTGCCGTGGACCTGGCGGTCGTCAATGCCCGGCCGCCCGTCGCGGTAGAAGCTGTTGAGCACGACGCGGTCACGGATCCGGCGGTGCCCCGTGTAGAAGAACCACACGCGGTCGCGGACGACGGGGCCGCCCAGCGATCCGTTCACCTCGTACGATCGATCGATCCGGTCCACGGAGTTGACGCCCTGGTCCCTGAGCCGCGGGCTCAGGTTGGACCACGTGAAGTCCCGGTTCATCTGCTCGTAGTAGAACGTGCCCGAGAGCTCGTTGCCGCCCTCCCGCGGGATCATGGTGACCCGCACGCCGCCGGTGGACGTCTCCGCGTCCGGCCCGCTCGTCTCGACCGCCATCTCGTGCGTGAAGGCGTCGTTCAGGTAGTACTGCGATCCGCCGTCGCTGCTGAGACTGTTGATCAGCATGCCGTCGATGGTGACGCTGGTGTTGTCGTCGTCGAGCCCCGCGGTCTGGATGTAGTGCTGATCCATCGCGCGCGAGCCCCCGATGTCCAGTGTCGTCTGCACGCCCGGCATCAGTGCGACCCGCGTCTGCCAGCTCCTGCCCGTGGGCACCGCGTCGATGACGTCGCGAGGGATCACCTGGGTGCGCTGCGCCTGCTGCACGTCGACGATCGGGGCTTCGCCCGATACCAGAACCGTCTCCTCGAGAGCGCCTACTCGCATCTCCACGTCGATCGTCATGGCGAAGTTGGCAGGCAGATCGAGCTCGTCGCGTATGACCGTGGCGAATCCCGGGAGAGTGAACGTCACCTCGTAGGAGCCAGGGCGCAGGTCGACGATGCCGTACCGGCCCTGGCTGTCGGTGATGGCGATGCGGCTGCCTTCGATGAGCACCGGGCTGCGGGCCTCCACGGTGACCCCGGGCAGCACGCCGCCGGTGTTGTCCGTGACCTGGCCCACCATCTGGCTTTGGCCGTGCGCGGCTGCGGGCAGCAACGCAACGCCGAGCAGGACGACCAAAGCCGTTCTGAGAACGCGTTTCCCTTTCATTCGGATCCTCCTTCAGGAAACCTCTTCTCGTGGCACTGGTTCCGCTCCGTACCGCCATCGACGTCCGGTGATCGTTATCTCAGGTAGTCGGTTCCTCCTGTTCCCTGTCGCGGTCCGGGACCCGCGGATGCGGCCGTGAGTCACGGATCCGGCCGCGACTCGCGGTTTCGGCGCGGGCCGGTCACTCGCTTACCGTGACCGTGACGGTCAACCGTTCGCGCGAGATCAGTCCGCCGTCCCGGGCCGTACCTCTGAGCACGTAGGTGCCCGGCTCGCTGAAGCGCACCCTAGTGGAGGCGACCTCCTCACGGACCGGGTACTCGGCGGCCGGCCGCTGGATATCGAACCGGCTCTCGAGCGCGTAGTAGCGGCCGACCAGCCGGCCTTCCGCATCCGCCGGCAGCGTCTCCGTCGCCCCTTCGAAGATGGCCCGGCCCGGACCCCGCCATTGGATCCACTCGGCGACCAGCCGTTGGCGGGGGAGGCCCTGGGTCGGGTCGATTGTCCGCTCCGGTACATCGGGCCGGGTAGAGCGCGTTCTCCTGCGGGCCGTCGGGGGTCTGGGCAGGCCGTCGTCGGTTACCCGCGCGGTCAGCGTGACGGCCCCCGTCGCATCGGTCTCGAACTCGGTGGCGTGGATGGCGATCGACGGTGGCTCGTTGCGAGGCGCTATCCCGAAGCCCTGGCCCCTTGCGGCCAGCACGTTGTGCTCCAGCAGCTCGTCCTCCGGGAAAAGCGCGGCGTGAATCGTGTCGGTCCGCCCGTTGACCGTCAGGGTCCAGGTGTACTCGTCGTTCCAGCCTTCGGGAACGGTCACCTTGAACGCATAGCGGTGCCGTCGCGAGTAGAAGAAGGTCGGCTGACCGTGATCGGGTCCGCCCGGTTCCAGCACGTTGTCCGGGCCGATCGGGATATGGAGCCGCTGAGCCCAGTTCCGGTTCAGGTACCCGAACCAGAGATCGATGGTGCCGTCCGGGTTGCGCACCCAGCCTTCGAAAGCGGGCTGCACGTTGAGGCCGCGGTCGTACTTGACCTGCGTGTAATCGTGCTCGATCTGGGCTGCCGCCGGTCCGCCGGGGACCAGCAGCAGGGCGGCGAGGAAAGCGGTAGCGAGCGCTCCGGACGCGGAAGCCTGCATCACGGCCTACCTCCGGGGAAACCGCTATTGGTCGTTGGTCGAGGCGCGCCTCCGTGCCTCCTGTTCGGCGAGGCGTCGCTCGTAGTCGTCGTCCTCCAGGAAGATCATGTTCATCCAGGCGTAGTTCATGTCGTCGGTCGTCCGCCCGCCCCAGCCGGCCCAGTTGTCCGGGTTGGGGTTCGCCCGGTTGCCCCGCGTGTTGTCATGCCACGTCATGATGTGCAGGACGGTGCCGGCGGGCACGAGCGGCGCGTAGTCCGGGTCGTAGTTGTAGGTGAGCATCCAGCCGAAGTTGATGTCGGTGCAGGTAATCATCCACGTGCGCGCCGGGTTCGGCCGGTTGTCGTCGCCTCTCAGCACCGGGTCTATCGCTTCCAGGCACTGCCGTCCGCCGCGGATGTGGGTGTGCGGCTGAAAGCTGAGCAGCATCGCGGCCCTGGGAATCTGGAAGTAGCCGTCGTGCCGCGTCACGGCGCCGGCCGGGATGTCGATGTTGTCGTTCTGGCCGACCTTCATCGTGTGCACTTCGTACTTGGGCGTGGTCCCCTTGGGGTAGAGCCAGAACGCGACCCGCGAGCGGCTTCTGATCTCCTCGCCCAGCGAGTGGTAATGCACGTTGAACAGGATGCGCGCGCCGCTGGGGAGCAGTCGGCCGGAATCCTCCGGGAAGATGTCGGGGCCCTTGCCGACCGCGTACTCGTTGAGGAAGTCGTTCCAGCCCTCCTCCTCGTGGTACAGGCTGGTGTTCGAATGGTGCACGACGCCGAAGCTGCCCGGGTCGGGCTTGGTCTCGACCGCGCGGATCCACCGGTCCTCCTCGATCAGGAAGTCCGCGGGGAACGTTATCTTCTCGTCCGGTCCGTTGGCCTTCACCGTGTACCATTCGGGCATCTCGGCGATGAGGTCGGGCTCTTCCTCGAGGACCCATTCCAGCTCGTCGTTGAACTCGCGCGGCGGCGGCATGTCCGCCGGATTGCCGCGAGGCGCGCCGTTGTCGACCCATTGCACGATGGTGGCGATCTCTTCATCGGAGAGCGACTGATCCGCGAGGAAACGCTGGTAGCCGATACGCTTGTCGACGTACCAGGGCGGCATCTCGCGGATCCTGACCTTTTCCCGGATCGAGCGCGCCCACGGCCGGACCTCCCGGTAGTTCAGCAACGACATCGGAGCGATCGACCCCGGTCGATGGCAGTTCTGGCAGGAGCGCTGCAGGATCGGCGCCACGTTCCGCGTGAACGTGATCTCGCTCTCCTGCGCAAGCGCCGCGGAGGGCATCGACAGCGCGGCCGCGGCAACCACCATGAGGCTCACGACACCGACGACTCCGACGGATCGACCGGCGCTCATCATCGCCCGCCTCCTGACATTACTGGGTTGATTGGCCAAGATTGACACGTCGAGGCCGCCGAGTCGAGCCGAAAATCCGGGTGAGACGTACCCACTGCCAAGGATTACGGCGTCGTCCGGATCCGCCGGGCCCGCGCTTCGAGCGGTCCCGCGTCGACGCCGCGATTGGTTGCCCGCAGCAGGCCCGCGTACTCCTCGAGAATCTCGGCCAGCCGCACGTTGTCCGGCTCGAGAGCGAGCTCCAGGACGGCCAGGGCGCGTTCGTAGAGCGGCTCGGCCTCCGCGTGCAGTCCCTGGCGGTAGTAGACGGAAGCAAGGGCTGCGAGGTTGGCGGCGACGTCGGGATCCGCCCAACCGAGCGCCGGCTCCATGATCGCGACCGCGCGCTCGTAGCGCGGTTCCGCCTCGGTGTAGATTCCCTGTGCGGCATAGAACGCCGCAACCGTTGCGAGATGGGCGGCCAGGTCGAGATGATCGGGGCCGAGCGCCGCCTCTATCACCTCCGTCGCCCGCCGGTAGAGCACCTCGGCTTCCGCATGGCGCGCTTCCGCGACGCAGATCTCCGCGAGGTCGTTCAGGGTCATCGCCCGCCGCAGGTCGTCCGCGGGAAACTCGGCGGCGTAGTCAGCCGCCACCAGCAGCAGGTCCTCCGCTTCGCGGTAGCGGCCATCCTGGCGGGCATGGTAGGCGGCCTCCATGTAGTCCTCCCACTGCAGCCCGCGGCAGGCGGCCGGGCCGAGATGGACCAGCAGCACGAGGAGGGCGAGCACCCGTCCCGGGCTTGGCGCCGCGCCGCGGTTGACCGATCGACTTCGCATCTGCAGGCGATTATAGGCAGCCCATGCGTATTCTCGCGCTACCGATCCACGGTGTCGTGAGGTGCCCGGACCGATGGGCGTCGTGAAGTGGCCGGACCCATGACATTCGTCACACCCCACCCTTGACAACCTGCACTACCGGGCGGTCCGGGCGGCCCGTATCATCCGCTCACAAGTCGTGAACGGCCTCGCGCGGACGAGGACGCCGGTCGGACAGCGACCGCCCGGGCGCCGCGTGACGTCGTAATGGGTGAGTCGACGAGCCCGCAATGGTTGCTGGGCCGCAATCGCTCACTTCGGAAAGGACGCCAAGTGGAGGACGGATCCCTCGCGACGATGTCGGCCGTGACCCACCGTTACGGAGATGTCGTCGCTCTCGAACGGCTCGACCTTCGGATCCGGCAGGGGGAAGTGCTGGCCGTCCTCGGGCCGAACGGGGCGGGCAAGACGACCGCAATCGGGCTCCTGCTGGGGAGCCTGCAGGTGCAGCGGGGCGCCGTGCGCGTATTCGGGCGGGACCCCGGGGCGCGACCGGTCCGGATGCGCCGCGGCGCGATGCTGCAGGTGTCCGGTCTTCCCGACACGCTCACCGTCGCCGAGAACCTGGAGCTGTTCTCCAGCTACTATCCGGCGCCGCTGCCGGTGTCGAGACTGCTTGCCATGGCCGGTCTCGAGGAGCTCGCCGCACGGCGCTACGGGCGGCTGTCCGGCGGTCAGAAGCAACGGGTGATGTTCGCGCTCGCGCTGGCTGGCGACCCGGAGCTGGTCTTTCTCGACGAGCCGACCACCGGGCTCGATGTGGAGGCGCGCCGCAGCCTGTGGAACGAGATCCAGGGGCTGAAGAAGGCGGGTCGCACCGCCGTGCTCACCACGCATTACCTCGAGGAGGCGGACGCGCTCGCGGACCGGATCGCGGTCATCCACCAGGGGCGGGTCGTGGCCGAGGGGACGCCGTCGGAGATCAAGTCCCGCACCGCGGATCGCCGCATCCGGTGCATCACCAGCGCCGGACGCGACGAGGTGGCGGCCCTGCCGGGCGTGGCTCGGGCGGAGGTCAGCGGCCAGCACCTGGAGATCCTGACCGCGCGGCCGGAGGACGTGCTGCGGACCCTGCTCGCCCTGGATTCCGATTTGCGTGACCTGCACGTGACAGGGGCCGGACTGGAAGACGCCTTTCTCACGCTGGTCCGCGACGGCGATCCGCAGGAGGAGTCCCGATGACGACGACCGGCCACGACGTGCCGCGCCTGGGGCTCGTCCGCCGCGCCTGCATCTACGTGCTGGAGGCGCGGGCCCAGTTCCTGACCCTGGCGCGGACACCGGCGTTCACCATACCGACGCTGGTGTTCCCGATCATGTTCTACGTCTTCTTCGGCGTGGTGATGGGCTTCTCGCCGCTGGCGCCGACGTTTCTGCTGGCCACCTACGGGGTCTTCGGGCTCATCGGTCCTTCTCTCTTCGGGTTCGGGGTGGGATTCGCGGCCGAGCGCGACAGCGGCGCCCTGCTGCTGAAGCGGACCACGCCGATGCCCGTCGCCGCGTACCTGCTGGCCAGGGTGGCGACGGCCCTGTTCTTCGGCATGGCCATCGTCCTCGGCTTGTTTCTGCTCGGGGCGTTCGCGGCCGAGGTCACGCTCTACCGCTGGCAGTGGTTCGCGCTGGCCGGCGTCGTGCTGTCGAGCGTCATTCCGTTCTGCGCGCTCGGCCTGGCCATCGGCGCCTGGGTGAAGGCGCAGTCCGCGGTCGCCATCGTGAACCTGGTCTACCTGCCGATGGCCTTCCTGTCCGGCCTCTGGATGCCGATCTCCCTGTTGCCGACGTTCGTGCAGGATCTGGCCGTCGTATTTCCCGCCTACCACCAGTCACAGCTTGCGCTGAAGGTGCTCGGCATGGACCAGGGCGGGTCCACCGGGGTTCACGTGCTGATGATGGGCGTGTTCACGGTGGTCTCCCTCTTCATCGCGGCCGTCGGCTTCCGGCGGGTCGGTCAGCGGTAGGAGTCTGCGGACCAGGTGCCGGCACGGAGGACGCCGGGCCAGGAGGTGGCGATGACCGGACCGGAGAGAACGGTGGCTCGCAGCACGACGTTCGTGGGGATCGCGATGGCCCTGTTCGCGGGCGTGCTCATGGCGTTGCCCGAACCGGCGCCTCCGGATTCCTCGGGAGACGTGCTGCCCGAGTCCCGCTTCGCGATCGTCCGCGCGAAGGTCTTCGACGGCGCGGCGTTCCGGCCGGAGCACGACGTGTGGGTGGAGGAGGGCCGCATCCGGGGCGTCGGCCGATGGTTGCCGCTGCCGCCGGATCTCCCCAGGATCGATGGCCGTGGACGCACACTGGTGCCCGGCCTCATCGACGGTCACGTGCACACGTTCGGCAGCACGCTGAAGGACGCCCTGCGCTTCGGCGTGACCACCGTGCTCGACCAGTTCAGCGACCCGCGGTTGGTGGCCTCGAAACGGACCGCCCGCGGCACGTTGGCCCGCGGGGACGAGGCCGACCTCTTCTCCGCCGGGATGCTGGCGACGGCGGCCGGCGGGCACGGCACGCAGTACGGGGTGTCGGTGGAGACCGTGGACGGTCCGGACGAGGCGTCCGCCTGGGTCCGGGCACGCAAGCGGGAGGGCTCGGACTGGATCAAGATCGTCCTCGAGGACGGCGGTACTTTCGGCATGGACATCGCCACGCTCGGCCGCGACACGGTCGGAGCGCTCATTGCGGCCGCCCATGCCGAGGGCCTGCGCGCCGTGGTGCACGTGAGCACCCTGGAGCATGCCCTGGAGGCGGTCTCGCTCGGCGCCGACGGGCTCGTGCACGTCTGGCGCGACGAGCGCATCGATGAAACGCGGGCGGCGCGTATCGCCGAGGCCGGCATGTTCGTCGTCCCGACGCTGTCGGTCGCGGCCGCCATGGGCGGCGAGGCCATGGAGTCGGAAATGCTGGAGGCGGCCGGCGGCACGCCGGTGTCGGTCATGCAGCGCCAGACCCTGGCCAGCCGTTTCTACGGCGGCGATGCAAGGACAGCCGCGGACGCGGGCGACGTGGCGATAGAGAACGTGCGGCGCCTGCGCGCCGCCGGCGTGCCGCTGATCGCGGGGACCGATGCCCCCAATCCGGGAACGGCTTCCGGTCTCTCCCTGCACGGCGAGCTGCGGCTCCTGCGGCGTGCCGGGTTGAGCGCCGCCGAGACGCTTGCGGCGGCCACGTCGGCGCCGGCCGCGATCTTCGGACTCGACGACCGCGGGGCCGTCGAAGAGGGCCGGATCGCCGACCTCGTGCTGGTCGACGGCGACCTCGAGAACGACCTGTCGCTCAGCCCCCGCATCGTCGGCGTCTGGAAGGACGGCTATCCGGTCGACCGCAGCGCCGTCGATCAGGAGTCGGGGCAGGCGCGACCCGCGCCCCCCGCGCCCGAGACGACATTGATCGCCGATTTCGACGACGGACTCGACGCCGCCTTCGGTTTCGGCTGGCAGGTAACCTCCGACCGGATGCAGGGCGGATCGTCCACGGCCCGGCTGTCCGTAGCGAGCGGGGCGTTGCGGGTGGAAGGAGAAATCGTCTCCGGCTTTGCGTTCCCGTGGGCCGGCGTCATCTACTTCCCGGGCGAGCAGCCGATGCAGCCGGTCGATTTCTCGGATCGGGAGATGCTGCGTTTTCGCGTCCGCGGTGACGGCCGGACCTATGTCGCGATGCTGTTCGCCGGCGGCGCGGGTGCGACCGTGCCTCCCACCGTGCCGTTCACGGCAGCGGCCGCGTGGACCGAGGTCGAGATCCCGCTCGAACGGTTTCCGACGGTGGCGCCGGGCATCATCGGCGGCCTGGGGTTCGTGGCGCAGGCTCCACGACTCGGGGCGTTCGCCTTCGAGATCGACGACGTGGAGATCAGGTGATGGCGCGCAATCTCGGCCGCGAGGTCGGCAAAGCGTTTCTCGCGCTGCACCGGCGCCTCCTGCCGGCGAATCCGCGCATCGGCTGGATACCCTACCTGTGGCTGTTCTGGCTCATCGGGTTCTTCGCCAAGTGGTGGTTCGTGCCGCTGGAGCCAGTGGAGCTCACGCTCGCCCTGCTCACTCTCCCGGTGTTCCTGGCCCTGTACCTCAATGCCTACTGGCACTCCGGCCGACGCGTCTTCGTCAATATCGCCGGCATTCTTCTCATCGCACTGGTGTGGACGCCGTTCAACCCGAACGCGATGGGTTTCTTCATCTACGGCAGCGGGCTGGTGGGCCGGGCGGACCGGCCGCCGCGCGCCTACGTCTGGCTCGTGGGTATCGTGCTGCTTATCGCAGCCGAGTGGCTGGCGTTCGACCTTCCCATCTTCGTCCCGCTGTTCGGCGGCGCGCTCTCGTTGCTGATCGGGGCCGTGGCCGTACATACCGACGAGCTCGACCGTCAGGAAAGCGCGCTGAAGCTCTCGCAGGCCGAGGTGCGTCGACTTGCGGAAGTCGCGGAGCGCGAACGGATCGGGCGCGATCTTCACGACCTGCTCGGTCACACGCTGTCGCTCATTGCCATCAAGGCGGAGCTGGCAGCGAAGCTGGTGTCGCGCGGAGACGGTCGCGCCGAGCAGGAAATCCGCGAGGTGGAACGCATATCGCGCGGCGCGCTACGAGAGATACGCGAAGCGGTGACCGGTCTGCGGCGGTCGGATCTGGACACCGAGCTCGCAAACGCCCGGCTGGCCTGCGAAGCGGGCGGCGTCAGCTTCACGGTCGACAGGCCGGGACTCGATCTGTCGGCGGATCGCCAGGCGATACTGGCGCTGTGCTTGCGCGAGGCGATCACCAACGTCGTCCGCCACGCGGCCGCGGGCCGTTGCCGCGCCAGCCTCGTGCGCGAGGACGGGTGGATGCGCCTAACGGTGGAGGACGACGGCCGCGGCGGTGCGATCCGCGAGGGCGCCGGCCTGGCCGGCATGCGCGAACGAGTCGAGCAGGCCGGGGGCGCGATGACGATCGAGACGGCGCGCGGCGTCAGCCTGACCGTGCGCATTCCGGCTGAGCGTTCACGTCCGGCATCGGGGCTGCCAGAGTCGCGGGAGGCCATGGTTTGATCCGCGTGCTGGTCGCCGAGGACCAGGCGATGGTGCTGGGCGCGCTGTCGGCCCTGCTCGATCTCGAGCACGACATCGAGGTGATCGCGCGGGCGCGCGACGGTGCCGAGGCATTGCAACTGGCCGAACGCCTGAAGCCGGACATCGTGCTCACCGACATCGAGATGCCGCGGGTGACCGGGATCGAACTCGCCGCAACGCTGGTCAAGCGCGGCATGCGCGTAATCATCCTCACCACTTTCGCCCGCCCCGGCTACCTGCGGCGTGCGTTGGACGCGGGGGTTCGCGGCTACCTGCTCAAGGACGCGCCCGCCGAGGAGCTGGCGCGGGCGGTGCGCACGGTGCAGGGCGGAGGAAGGGCGATTTCGCCGGAGCTGGCCGCCGAGGCCTGGTACGAAGCCGATCCGCTGACGGAGCGCGAGCGGCAGGTACTGCGACTGGCCGGAGAGGGGGCGTCTGGGGCCGCCATCGCGGCGGAGCTGCATCTGTCGGAAGGAACGGTGCGGAACTACCTTTCCGAGGCGATCAGCAAGCTCGGCGCGTCGAACAGGGTGGAGGCGGCGCGCATCGCGCGGCAAAGGGGATGGTTGTGAATCTCGTCCGCCGGGTGTGGTGGTCACACCCCGGACGCGTCGTACAGCAGCTTGACGCCGATCACGAACAGCGACGCGTGAACCACGCGGAAGAAGAGCTCGTCGTCCACCCGGTCGTGCAGGTGGCGGCCGAGGAAGACCCCGACCGGCGCCAGCGGCAGCAGGACCAGCGACGTCAGCAGGTTGTCCGTGGTCCACTGGCCGAGCCAGTAGTAGGGACCGACCTTCGACCAGTTGACCACGAAGAAGAACAGGACGCTCGTCGCCTGGAACGTCGTCCGGTGCATCCGTTGCGGCAGCAGGAACGCTTGCAACGGCGGCCCGCCGGCGTGGATCGAGAAGCTCGTGAAGCCGGCCGTGGCGCCCCAGAACACGCCGGGGCCGGTGCGCGGCGGACGGGTCCGGTCGCTCGGTCGGCGCCGGAAGTACTGCAGCGCGTAGACGAGGGCGACGACGGCTACCAGGACGCGGAGTCCGTCGGCGGAAATCGCGCGGGCGGTCACGAAGCCGAGCAGCGTGCCGAGCATTGCCGCCGGCAGCAGGATCCGGAGGTTGCGCCAGTCCCACCGGCCCCAGTACGCGCGCATCGCCAGGACGTCCATCACCATCAGGATCGGCAGCATGACGGCGGCCGCCTGGAAGGGACTGACGACCATGGCCATCAGCGGCACGCCGACCACGGCGATGCCCCCGCCGAAGCCGCCCTTGGCCATCCCGACGATGAGCACCGCGACGGTGGCGGCGAGATAGAAGTACGGATCGACGATCATCGCCGCGAAGCGTACCCGACAATTCGATGTGGCGTAGCCAAGTTGCAGATGTGAATCTGCCAGTGGGAGCCTGAACGTTCGATCAGAGGGCTGCAGCGTCAGCGGCTGAACGTCGGCCCGCTGACTACGACGCCGTACGCAGGCGCTCGACGAACACCGCGTGCTCGTCGGTGTAGAGAACCCGCCACAGCCGAATACTCTACGCGCCGGCGGCGTCCGCGGCCTCCCGGTCCTTCAGGAAGTCCTCGCGCGGCTTGTGGATGCGGTCGTAGCTGCTGGCCGCGACGACGTAGTACCAGCGGGCGAAGCGCGCGGCGAGGCGCTCGGCCTTTTCGCGGCCTTCTGCGACCCGCCGTTCCCACGACGCGTGGGCGTCGGTGTCCGTTGCGTCCGGTTCGGGCAGGGCGGCCTCGTCGAACGCCGCGGTGATGAAGACGTAGCGGTTCTCGCCCGGTCCGGCCTCCTCGTCGTCGCTCTCGTCGTTGCCGAGCAGGATGGCGTCGCCCCGGCCGTAGACGATCTCGCCGAAGCGCAGCGTGTACAGGACGCCCTCGGTGGTGCGCACCAGCAACTCGCCCTCATTGGAGAGGAGGCCGCCCTCCGCGGTGGGGTAGAAGCCCTTGTTGATCAGGTCGATGATGTCCGCCTGGCCGATGCGGCCGGCCATGGCGGCGTCGCGCAGATTGCCGGTCATCCCCGCCGGCTTGGGACGGACGCCGGCGATGCGCATGCCGATGATGGCGCCGACCAGGCGGTTGACCTCGACGAAGTCGACTTCCTGCTCCTCCGGGACGCCGGAGCCGTTCCATGTCGTGTCGTCGACCTTGTCCAGCGTGAACTCGCTCGGCGCGGAGGCCCGGCGGGTGACCTCGTCGACGGTGTACTCGTTGAGCACGATGTGGTTCACCTGGTCGCGCTCGACCTCCAGCAGGTTCCGTTCGATCCAGTCCTCGAAGCGGGTGGAGATGTCCGCCTCGAAGCGGGCCGTGTAGACGCGCTTCTGCTCGGGCATGCGCACGAAGCGGAGCCCGGGCCGGTTCGGTACGCGGTTGCCGACGACGAGGTCGGCGAGGATCTCGGTGTTCTCGTCGCGGACGGTCACGCGGGTGCCGCGCCCGACCAGGCTGGAGGTGGTCAGATCGGACGGGTCGATCACCCCGAGCGCCTCGTGGTCGGCGACGTTGTCCGAGCGGAAGTCGTCCTTGACGAGGCTGATGATGTCCGCGGCGATGTTGGCCAGCCGCTCGGCGCCGTCGGCCTGGTAGTCGTGGTGCGACGGGATCGTCCACAGCCCGCCCTGGTTGGTCACCTGGAACGGGGTGGCCGAGGCGGTCTCCTCGTCGAACTCCATCACCTCGAGGGTGGCCGCCGCTTCCGGGTCGGCGAACTCGGGGAAGAACGGCTCCCCGACGTCGAAGAACAGGTCGGGCGCCGCCCGGCGCGGGGCGCTGGCGAACGCCACGACGCCGAGGACGAGGGCAATGCCGACGAAGGTGGCCGTCTTGTTGATCTCGTTCATGGTTCTGCCTCGGATCATACCGCCGCACGCCGCCGCGAGTCCGCAGCCGCGCAACGTCGAGAGCTACCACGCGTCATGACTCTGTGTCAAGATTCTTGATTGCAAGCGACATTCGGGTGTGGCACCCTGGTACGATCGGACGCGCAACATGCACCACGACATCGAAGCGATACAGGAAACCATCCACAAGGAGAGCGCTTTCGTCGAGCGGCTGCTGGGCGAGGTCGGGCGGGTCATCGTCGGACAGCGCGCCATGGTCGAGCGGCTCGTCATCGGGCTGCTGGCCGACGGCCACGTGCTGATGGAAGGGGTGCCAGGGCTGGCCAAGACCCTGACCGTCCGGACGCTGGCCCGGGCCATCGACACCGGCTTCCGGCGGATCCAGTTCACGCCCGACCTGCTGCCGGCCGACCTCATCGGGACCCTCGTCTACGACCCGCAGCACGCCGAGTTCCGGACGAAGAAGGGACCCATCTTCTCGAATCTCATCCTGGCCGACGAGATCAACCGCTCGCCCGCCAAGGTGCAGTCGGCGCTGCTGGAGGCAATGGCGGAACGGACGGTAACCATCGGCGACACGACCTACCCGCTCGAGCAGCCGTTCCTGGTGCTCGCCACCCAGAACCCGATCGAGCAGGAGGGGACCTACCCGCTGCCCGAGGCGCAGGTGGATCGGTTCATGTTCAAGGTGGTGGTCGGCTATCCGGGCAAGGACGAGGAGATCGAGGTGATGCGCCGGATGGCCACCGGCGACGAGGCGAAGATCGAGCCCGTCGTCCATCCCGACGACATCCGCCGGGCGCGCTCCGCGGTGGAGATGATCTACATGGACGCGCAGGTGGAGCGCTACATCGTCGATCTGGTGTTCGCCACCCGCGAGCCGGCGAACTGCGGCCTGAAGGACCTGGGCCAGCTCATCGCGTTCGGTGCCTCGCCGCGGGCCACGATCAATCTGGCGAGGGCGGCGCGGGCCCATGCGTTTCTCCGCCGGCGCGGCTACGTGACCCCGGAGGATGTCCGCTCCATCGGTCTCGACGTGCTCCGCCACCGGGTGCTGCTCACCTACGAGGCGGAGGCGGAGGAGGTGTCGGCGGACGAGGTCGTCAACCGCGTGCTGGGCAAGGTCGAGGTGCCGTAGACGGATCATGATTCCGCGGGAGGTCCTCAAGCAGGTGCGGCGGGTGGAGATCGCCACGCGCGGTCTGGTGAACGACGTGTTCTCCGGCGAGTACCACTCCGTCTTCAAGGGCCTGGGCATGAGCTTCGCCGAGGTGCGCGAGTACCAGTACGGCGACGACATTCGCAACATCGACTGGAACGTCACCGCCCGCGCCGGCGCCCCGTTCGTCAAGGTCTTCGAGGAGGAGCGCGAGCTGACCGTCGTCCTGCTGGTCGACGTCAGCGGCTCGGGCGACTTCGGCACCGGCGGGCGCATGAAGGAGGAAGTGGCGGCCGAGATCTGCGCGATCCTGGCGTTCAGCGCCATCAAGAACAACGACAAGGTGGGGTTGATCCTGTTCAGCGACCGCATCGAGAAGTTCGTCCCGCCCCGCAAGGGCCGGCGCCACGTGCTGCGGGTGCTGCGCGAGTTGCTCTACACGCGGGCGGAGGGGCGTGGTACCGACATCGGCGCCGCGCTGGAGTATCTCGCCAGGGTGGTCTCGCGCCGCGCCGTCGTCTTCGTCGTCTCCGACTTCCTGGCCAAGGGGCACGAGCAGGCGCTGGCCGTCGCGGCCCGGCGGCACGACCTGGTCGTCATCCGCATCGGGGACCGGCGGGAGCTGGAGCTGCCGGACATTGGCTTCGTCGACTTCGAGGACGCGGAGTCGGGCGAGCGCGTGACCGTCAACCTGTCCGACCAGGTGTTCCGGGACACCTTCGCGGCGGACGCGCGGGCAGCCGGGGAAGCGCGCACGCAGCTCTTCCGGCGGACCGGGGTGGACGTCATCGAGGTGTCGGCCGACCGTCCCTACATCGAGCGGCTGATGCGGTTCTTTCGGGAACGGGCGAGGCGGTTCCGATGAGGGCGACCCCGCCCGCGGCGTCGCAGCGGCGCGCCCGGCACAGGTCGTTGCGGCTGCCCGCGGGAGCGCGCGAGGCCGCGTCGAGGGGGCAGCGGGCATTGGCCGCCGTTCTGCTCGCGGCCGCTCTCCCGGTTGTCCCGGCTGCGGCGCAGACCGGGGCGCCTGCCGTCAGCTTCACGCTGGAGCCGGCGCAGATCGCGGTGGGCGACCGCGCGCGGCTCATCATCCGGGTGGAGCACGACGCCAGCGCGTCGGTGACCTGGCCCGACCCGGAGAGCCTCGGACCGTTCGAGGTGCTGGAACGGCGCGTTGACGGGCCGCGCGTCGAGGGCGACCGCGCGGTATCGAGCGCCGAGCTCGTCCTTACCGCGTTCGAGCTGGGCGGTCTGGAGGTGCCGGCGGTCGAGATCGAAGTGGCGGGCGCTGATGGTGACGCGGTGACGCTGGAGACCGAGCCTGCGCCGGTCACCGTTGCCAGTGTCGGTCTGGACGAGGGCGGCGATATCCGGGCCATCAAGGATCCGCTCGACATTCCGCTGAATGTGCTGACCCTCCTGCCGTGGCTGGTCGGAATACTGCTGTTGGCGGGGATTGGCTACTGGCTGTGGAAGCGGAGCCGCGGGCGTGCGCCGGACAGCATCCTGGCGCCCGTCGAGCCGCCGCGACCCGCGCACGAGACAGCTTACGAAGCCTTTCGTATTCTGGAGGCCGGGCGGCTGCCCGAGAGGGGTGAGATCAAGACGTTTCACATCCGCGCGTCCGATATCGTCCGCGCGTACGTCGAGGGACGCTTCGGGGTGGACGCGCTGGAGATGACGACGCGAGAGGTGCTCGACGGCCTTCGCGCTCGCGATGTCGAGGAAGCGGTTCTGGCCGATTTCCAGCATTTGCTGGAGCGCTGCGACCTGGTGAAGTTCGCCAAGGACAGGCCCGTACTGGAGCGCTGCAATGAAGTGACTCCGTTGGGGCGAAGCCTGGTGGACCGCACGCGGGTGGTGGTCGCGGCGCCGGCGGCCGTGCAGGACGCGGAGCCGGCACCCGCGGAGGCGGGCACGGCATGATCGACCGCTTCGTGGATCCGTACTACCTGCTGTTGCTGCTATTGCTGCCAGCCCTGGTCTGGTGGCACGTCAGGCTTGGCGAGCGCACGCTCGGCGCGGTGCGGTACTCGGCGGTGGACCGGCTGGTGCGCGCGGATCGGCGCCGCACCGGACGCTGGCGGCACCTGCCGTTCGGGTTGCGATTGCTGGCGCTGGCGCTGCTGCTGGTCGCCTTCGCCCGCCCCCAGACCGGGGTGACGGCGGAGAACGTCGCCACCGATGGGATCGACATCGTGCTGGTGCTCGACCTGTCGAGCTCTATGCTCGCCGAGGATTTGGAGCCCAATCGCATAGGGGCGGCCCGGCAGGCGGCTGCGAACTTCGTTCGTCGGCGGCTGAACGATCGCATCGGGCTGGTCGTCTTTGCCGGGGAGGCGTTCACGCAGGCGCCGCTCACCCTCGACCACCGCGTGGTGACCACGCTGATCGAGGACCTGGAGGTGGGCGTCATCGAGGACGGTACGGCCATCGGCATGGGGCTGGCCACCGCGGTCAAGCGGCTCGGCGACTCGAGCGCGGAGTCGAAGGTAATCGTGTTGTTGACCGACGGCCAGAACAACCGCGGTTCGATCGACCCGGCGACCGCGGCGCAGATGGCGCAGGCGCTTGGCGTCCGGATCTATGCTGTCGGCGCCGGAACGCGCGGCTCGGCGCAGGTGCCGGTGGACGATCCGCTGTTCGGGCGGCGCACCGTGTCGATGCAGGTCGACATCGACGACGAAGCGCTCGAGGAGGTGGCGTCGCTGACCGGGGGGCGTTATTTCCGGGCGACCGACCGGGAGAGCCTGGAGCGCGTCTATGAAGAGATAGACGCGCTGGAGACGACCGAGATCGAGATGACGTCGTTCACGCGCTACGGCGAGCTGTTCCACCTGCCGCTCGCCGCCGGACTCGGGCTGCTGCTGCTGGAGGTGGCCCTCGGCCGGACGGTGCTGCGGAGACTGCCGTGACGGAAGGAGAGTGACCGGCTGATGTTCCGTTTCGGGGTCGAGACCCTGCTCTACGCATATCTCCTGCTGCCGGCGCTGATGGCCCTGGAATGGTGGGCCGCCGCCCGGCGGCGGCGCGCCCTGGACCGCTTTGGGGAACGCGGGCGGATCGATCGGCTCATCGAGGTGGTCAGCCGGCGCGGGCAGTTGACGCGTGCGGTCCTGGTGCTCGTGGCCGTCGTGCTGCTGGTGACCGCCCTCGCGCGGCCGCAGTTCGGCGATCGCGTCGAGACGGTGCGGCGCGAGGGGCAGGACTTGGTGGTGGCGCTCGATCTGTCGGCGTCGATGGAGGCCGAGGACATCGCGCCCAATCGCCTTGCCGCGGCCAGGCTCGCCGTGGGCCGCTTGATCGAACGACTGGACGGCGATCGCATCGGGCTCGTGGCGTTCGCCGGCGAGGCTTTCGTGCAGAGCCCGCTGACTCTCGATTACGCGGCGGCCACGATGTTCCTCAACGCCATGGAGCCGGACCTGGTCCCGGTGCCGGGGACCGATCTCGGGCAGGCGATAGAGGTGGCGCTGGACGGGTTCGGCGAGGCCGGGGAGCGCGGCCGACAACTCGTCGTGATCACGGACGGGGAGGATCACGAAGGGGCGATCGAGGTGGCGATAGAGCGCGCGGTGGACGAGGGGGTCCGGGTCCATACGGTCGGGCTGGGGTCGACCGAGGGGGTGCCGATTCCGAGCTTCGACGAGACCGGCGCCCCGAACGGCTTCCTGCGGGACGAGGAGGGGAGCGTCGTCACGACGCGTCTCGACGACGTTACCCTGCAACGCGTCGCGGATCGGACCGGAGGCGCCTACTACCACGCGGCCGCCGGGTACGGGGCGGCGTTCGAGCGGCTCGTCGAGGCGCTGACGGGCGGCGAAGGAGAGGCGATCGAGTCGCGCGAGGTGACCCTCTACGAGGAGCAGTACCAGATCTTTCTCGGCTTTGCGCTGGCGCTGCTGCTGGCCGAGACGCTCGTTCCGGAGCGCCGCCGGGTCGCGGACGCCTGGGTCGGGAGGTTGCGCTGATGCGGATAGTGGTCGTCGCCGTCGGGCTGGCCGCGGCCATGGCCGGGTTGCCCCCGTCGGCGGCGGCCCAGGCGGGGCGGGCCGACGTGCAGGAAGGGAACCGTCTGTACCGGGAGGGACGCTACGACGAGGCTCACGAGAAGTACCTGGAAGCGTTGCGCGCGGCCCCCGACTCGCCTGTGATTCGCTTCAACGACGCGAACGCGCTGTACCAGTCCGACGAGTTCGCGCGCGCCGTGGATGCCTATCGCGGGGCTATCGAGGCAGCGGACCCTGTTCTGGAGGCGCAGGCCTGGTACAACCTGGGCAACGCCCTCTACCGGCAGCAGCAGGTGGAGGGCGCGCTCGAGGCCTACAAGGAGGCGCTGCGCCGCAATCCCGGTGATACGGACGCGAAGCACAACCTGGAGGTGGCGCTGGAGCAGTTGCAGCAGCAGGAACAGCAACAGCAGTCCGACGACTCCGAGCGCCAGGACGAGGAGAATCAGGACCGGCAGCAATCGGGAGAGGATGGGC
This sequence comes from Vicinamibacterales bacterium, assembly GCA_964291605.2. Classification (GTDB taxonomy): domain Bacteria; phylum Acidobacteriota; class Vicinamibacteria; order Vicinamibacterales; family UBA8438; genus WTFV01. Next base: position 2,228,271 of record OZ219745.1, read on the forward strand.
AGGAGCAGCCGTCGGAGCCCCGGCAACCCCGGGAGCAGCCGCAGGAGGAGAACCCGGAGGGCCAACCGGGGCAGAACGAGCAGGAGGAGCAACAGCCTGACGGCGACTCTCAACCGGAGACCGGTGAGGCGGACGCGCGGCCGCAGCCCGGGCAGATGAGCCGCGAGGAAGCGGAGCGGCTGCTGCAGGCGATTACCGAGGACCCGGGCGAGATCAGGCGGCAGCGACGGTCCGCCGATCCCGGCCGGCCCACGCGGCGACCGTGGTGACGATGACCGTGGTGACGATGACCGTGGTGGCGATGACGCAGGCGAGAGTCGCGCGCGGGAGTGTGCTGTTCCTGCTTCTGGTAGGCGTGCCCGCTTCAACGGCCGCGCAGGAGGTCGACGTTCGTGCGTACCTCGATCGCGACGAGGTGGCGGTGGACCGGCAGTTTACGCTGAACGTCGAAGTGTCGGGCGCCAATGGAGCCGACGAGGACCCGCGCCTGCCCGACCTGTCCGGCTTCGCGGCCTACCTCGGCGTCGGCACGCAGACGTCGATGCAGTTCGTCAACGGCCGCAGTTCGACCTCGGTCACCTACCAGTACCGCTTCCGGGCGGTCGCCGAGGGGACTCACACGATCGGTCCGGTTCGAGTGCGAGCCGGCGGGGAGGATCACGCGACCGACCCGCTCGCGGTTCGGGTGCGGCCGGCGGGAGCGGCGCCGGCGCGCCGCGCGCCGGACCGGTCGCGGACCAGTGTCGACATCGGGCCCGAGGACCTGTTCGTCGAGGCGTCGGTGAGCACGCGCGAGCCGTGGGCCAACGAGCCGGTGCTGGTCGAGTACCGGCTCTTCACGCGCGTGGACGTCGAGTCGTACGGCATTGCGCGCGCCCCCGGCACCACCGGCTTCTGGGTCGAGGAGATCGCCCTCCCGCGGGCGCCGCGGGTGGAGCAGGTGGTACGGGGCGGCGTACAGTACGCGACCACCGTCGTTCGCCGGGCGGTGCTGTTTCCGACCGGGGCAGGACCCCGCACGATCGAGCCGCTCGCGCTCGAGGCCCAGGTGCGCGTCCGGTCCAGCCGGTTCTTCAGCGATCCATTCGGCTTCGGGGATCCCTTCGGCGGTGGGCTGTTCGGACGCAGCGTCGCGGTGCCGATCGACTCCGAGGCGATCGACATCGAGGCGCGTCCGCTGCCCGCGGCCGGGCGGCCGGACGCCTTCACCGGCCTCGTCGGCAGCCTGGAGGTGACGGCGTCGCTCGACACGACCGCAGCGGCGGCCAACGCGGCGCTCACGTTCCGTCTGGACGTGCGGGGCGCCGGCAATCTGCGCATGCTGCCCGATCCGGAGGTGGCGTTTCCGCCTGACTTCGACGTCTATCCCCCGGAGGTGGCCGACGACGTCGACGCCGGCCCGAGCGGTGTGAGCGGCGTCAAGAGCTACGAGTACGTCCTCGTTCCGCGCGCTCCCGGATCGCACGCCATTCCGGCAGTCGAGCTGGCCTACTTCGACGCGGCGGCGGGGCGCTACGCGGTCGCCGCCTCGGGTCCGCTCACCGTGGAGGTTACGGGCGACGTCGTGGCCGGCGATCCGGTTCTTTTCGGGGGCGGTGGCGCCCGGCTGGCGGCCCGGCAGGACATTCGCTTCATTCGCGTCGCGACCTCGGCGTTCGTCCCCACCGACCGGCAGTTGTTCCGTAGCGGCGTCTTCTGGACCGTGGTGCTGGTTCCTCTCTTCGGACTGGCCGGCGCGCTCGCGCTGCGCCACCATCGCGAGCGGCTGGAGGGCAACGTCGCCTATGCCCGCCGCCGCCGGGCGTCGCGCCTGGCCCGCTCGCGGCTGGAGAACGCGCAGGGACTCCGCGCGCCGGAGCAGCACCAGGCGTTCGTCGCCGGGATCAGTCAGGCACTGCTCGGCTTCCTCGGGGACTCCCTGAACGTGGCCGAGGCGGGCCTCGTGCGGGACGACATCCGGCGTGCGCTGGGCGCGCGCGGCGTGGCCGGCGACGTGGTCGAGCGCTACCTGGCGTGCCTCGACAAATGTGACCAGCAACGGTTCGCCCCGCCGGCGTCCGGCGACGACGGTGAGGCGGAGGCGCTCCTCGAGGAGGCCGAGCAGGCGATGACCGTTCTGGGGGAGGCCCTGCGTTCATGACGTGCTCGGGGGGACGGAGGACCTGCACGGCGGTCTTTCTGGTCATCGCCTGGGGCGCGGCTCCCGTGGCGGCCCAGGAGGCGTTCTTCGACGAGGGGAACCGGCGCTACCAGGAGGGCGACTATGCCGGCGCGGTAGGGCTCTACGAGCGGATCCTGGAGAGCGGACTCGAGAGCGGCGAGCTGCACTACAACCTGGGCAACGCGTGGTTCCGGCTGGGCGAGCTCGGTCCGGCCATTCTCCATTACGAGCGCGCGCGGCGCATGATGCCGCGCGACGACGACCTTCGCGCGAACCTCGAGTTGGCCCGTTCGCTGACCGTCGATCGGGTCGCACCGCTTCCGGGCTTCTGGCTCTTCCGGGTGGCACGCTGGTGGATCGAGCTGTTGCCCCGTCCGGCGCTCCTCGGCGTGGTTGCTCTGGCCTGGCTGGTGACGATTGGCGCACTGATTGTCGCCGTCATCGGGCGCGGAGACCTTTTGCCGGCCTGGTCGCGCCGCACGGCGGCGGTGGCCGGTGTCGCGACGCTGGTCTTCGGTTTCAGCCTGCTGGCGCGGGAGGTCGACGTGGGGCGGCCCGACGAGGCCATCGTCATGGCCGAGGAGGCGGCAGTGCGCAGCGCCCCGTCGGACGACGACGAGCTGCTGATCTTCACCGTGCACGCAGGGACGAAGGTACGGGTCGAACGGCGCAGCGACGCGTGGGCGGAGATAGTGCTGGAGGACGGCAAGGTCGGCTGGGTCCGCAGCGACCGGTTGACCCTCATATGAGCGCGGCCAGGAGAAACGAGACCCGGATCATGAGAGAAGTACTAAACCCCTGCCGCACGAGCGCCGCCAAACCTGTCGCAAGCCTCCGTGTTCGGTCCCAGTCCCCACCGCCCCGGGAACTTGCGCTGCAGAACTCACTCCGTTGCGTTTCTGCGGGGCAAGCTTCCGGCCGCGTCGGCTGGCGCGCCGCGCTGCCGATCGCGGTGGCGATGGTCACGGTGACCGCCTGCGCACCGGCGGAGCCGCCGCTGGGTCCGGCGCAGCGCGTCAGCGCACCGCTGCTTCCGGCGGCACAGACGCGGCGGCCGCTGCCGCCGATCCCGTCCTATCTCCGGCCGGATGAACGGGCAACGGTCGAGCTGTTCGAGCGGACCAGCCCCTCGGTCGTGTACATCACCACGCTCGCGAGGCGCACCGACTGGTTCGGACGTCCGATGGGCGGCGAGGTACCGCAGGGCACCGGGACCGGCTTCCTCTGGGACGGCGACGGGCATGTGATCACCAATGCCCACGTGGTGGGAGGCGCCGACTCCGTCGAGGTCGTCATGGACGACCAGACGACGTACGAGGCCGAACTGGTCGGGCTGTCGTTCTCTCACGATCTGGCCGTGCTCCGTATCGACGCGCCCGCGGCGGCGTTGCGGCCGATCGCGGTCGGAGACAGCGACCGGCTGCGGGTCGGACAGAACGTCTACGCGATCGGCAACCCGTTCGGGCTGAGCGCGACGCTGACGACCGGAATCGTCTCCGCGCTTCAGCGGCGCATCGAAGGACTCGACGGCACGCCGATCGAGGACGTGATCCAGACCGACGCGGCGATCAACACCGGCAACTCCGGCGGGCCGCTGCTCGACAGTTCCGGCCGCGTGATCGGCGTCAACACGCAGATTGCCAGTCCGTCCGGGGCGTCGGCCGGCGTCGGCTTCGCCGTACCCGTCAACACGGTGAGCCGCGTCGTGCCGCAGATCATCGAGACCGGGGCGTACGTTCCGCCGCGGCTCGGCATCCGGATGGACGGGCGCGGCTACCTGAGCCGGTTCGTTCTCGGCCGTCTGCGAACGGCCGGCGTGCTCGTGGTCGGGGTAGAGCGCGGCAGCGGGGCCGCCGGGGCCGGGCTGCGCGGCACGGAGCTCTCGCGGAACGGCCGGCAGGTCACGCAGGTGGGCGACGTCATTCAGGCCATCGACGGCGAACCGATTGCATCGCAAGGGGAATTGCGTGCGGTCCTCGACCGGTATCAGCCGGGCGACGACGTCACCGTCACCATTCTGCGCGACGGTGACATCCTGGATGTCGTCGTGACCCTGTCCTGACGCGCAACCGCGTTGCCCAAAGAAGCCGGTGGCGGTGCGATCACATCGCAGGCTGCTCGGGCGCCGGGCGTGAGACCGGCTTCCGCTTGGCGTTGCGTTCGGCCAACGAGTCGAGGAGCTTGCGCAGCAGCGGCGCCAGTCTCGTGCGCTCCACGTCGGTGAGCGCCTCCCGGAGCAGTTCCTCCTGATTGCGCAGGTAGGCCACCGTCACTCGATCCACCAGCTCGCGTCCGCTTGTCGTCAGCTCCAGGAAGACGCCCCGCCGGTCTTCCGGGTTGGGCGCCCGCACGATCCAACCCGCCGCTTCGAGCCGATCGATCCGGTTGGTCAAACCGCCCGACGTCACCATCAGCAGTTGCAACAAGGTGCGCGGCGCGGCGCGGCAGTCGGGAGCGGTGCGGATGGCGGCGAGCAACTGAAACTCGACCTCGCTCAGGTTGAACTCCCGCAACGCCGCCGCGGCGTCTTCGTCGATCGCCCGCGCGAGGCGTGTGACCCGTGCGATGATCTGCAGCGACGATGCATCCAGGTCGGGACGCTCCCGTTCCCAGCGCTCGATCATCACGTCCACGGGGCCGTGCTCCATGAGGGCAGTGTAACGCCATCTGTCTTTGGGTCAAGACTCTTGACACGGACACAGATGGGCGGGAATACTTCGCGTCGATTGCACCACTCTTCTTCCAGGGGTAACGTCATGTCTGCATCCGCGGCTCTCGAGAATCGGGTCGTCGTCCTCAGCCTGCTGCTGGCAGTCGCGATTGCTGCGCCGGCCGCTGCACAATCGGACGAGTTGGAGACCTTCCGGGGCACCACCACCGGCGCCGTGAGTTCGGAAGGCGTCGAGCTTCGGATCAACGTCCTGCGCTGGACGGCCGAGGAGGATCGCGGCGCCGTCCTGGCGCTGATCACCCCGGCCCCCGGACAGACCGCCGGGGAGGGCGAGGGTCTGGAGACCGCGCTGCAGGACCTGCAGACGGTGGGATTCATCTGGACCGGCGGCAGCCTGGGTTACGCGCTGAAGTACGCGCACCGCACCGAGGACGAGGACGGCGGCGAGCGCATCGTCCTGGTGACGGATCGCCCGCTCGGCCGTTGGGACCGTAACGGACCCTGGACCGGCAGCGACGGTTCGGGTCCCGCCGCGGACGCCTTCACGGTGGTCGAGCTGCACCTCGACGCGGAGGATCAGGGCGAAGGGAAGATGTCGGTGGATGCGCCAATCGAGTTCAACCCGCCGGCGGGGACCGTCGGGTTGGCCGACTACGCCTCCGCGGCGGTGCACCTGGAGAGCGTCTATCGCGAGCCGCCGCCGTACTCGGCGCGGTGATCGCGACGTCCGTCACCGCCGCCGGCTGACGCCGCAGCGGCGGCGGTGACCAACCACCGAAGAGCGGCCTGCCGCTCTCACCCGGGGCGAGCCGCGTACGGCGTCTCCTCACGGACGCGTACGCTGGCGCGCTGGCGGCGGCGCACGATGCGGGCGACCGCTGACGTCCACTCGTCGACCGTCACGCTGAGGCGCACCGCATCCACGGCCTCACGGATGTCGTCCGGCGTGAGGCCGCCGAGGACCTCGGAAGCTGCGAGTTCGCGCGGCATCGCGCCGGGCCGCAGGGCGAGGAGTTCCACGCGCAGGTCGCGGGTGCCCTTGCGGCCGTGCAGCCGCCAGAGCTCGCGGACGCCCAACTCCGCGTAACGTCCGATCTTGCTCTCGTCGCCGTGCGTGATCTCGGCCTCGACCACCAGGTCGAGCGGAGTGCGTTCCAGGAAGGCGTCCGCCGCGGTCTCGCCCTCTACGAGCGCATCGCGATAGGCCGAGGCTCGCTCGCCCAGGTAGAAGGCGCAGTCCGGTTCCATTCCCGTGTCCGGGGGATCTGCGGGTGCGCGAAGGCGGGTATGCCGGAGGTCCCTGGCGGCGCCGGTGATCGCGCTTCCCGCGGCGTCCACGATGCGGGCAAGGATGTCGGTGAGATCCTCGTGGAGCCGCGAGGGCGTCACCAGCGTGACGAGCCCGCGTACCGGGTCGAGGCACACCCGCGAGAACGACCGGTTCCAGTCGATGCCGGCGAGCTCGGCGATGGTCCCGGCGTCGGCGCGCAGCACGTGGATCGTGGACCCGAGCGGCCCGGTTTGCCTCGTGGCCTCGCGGCCGGCCGCGGCCCGTTCGTCGTGCTCCACCATGTGTTTCACGATAGCACGCGCCGGCTCAGGGCCTCCCGGTCGAGCAAATCGGATCCGAGGTTCCATTTCTCAACCTGAAATGGAAGGTGTAATTCCACGTTGCCATCCGGCACGGCGTCGGTTCCCGTACGGGTCCACCGTGCCGGCAGATTCTCGGACCGTGGCGCGTGCGCCGAAGCGGCCCTACGTTTCGGTGAGCGGGATGCATTGCAGGCCGTGTGCCGCGGCCACCGCCTCGTGCGTCACGTGCCCATCGACGACGTTCACGCCCTTCGCGAGCGCGGGGTCGCGCGCGGCGGCCACGCGCCAGCCGCGGTCGGCGATCTCCAGCGCGTAGGCCATCGTGGCGTTGGTCAGGGCATAGGTCGACGTATGGGGCACGGCGCCGGGCATGTTCGAGACGCAGTAGTGGACCACGCCCTCCTCGATGTAGCGCGGGTCGTGGTGGGTGGTCGGCCGGCTGGTCTCGGCGCAGCCGCCCTGATCGACGGCGACGTCGACGAGCGCGGATCCCGGTTCCATCTGCGTCAAGTAGGCGCGGGTGACAAGGCGCGGCGTGCGGGCGCCGGGGATGAGCACCGAGCAGAGCACCAGGTCGGCGGCCGCCACCGCGCCCTCGATGTTGGCGGCGTTCGACATCAGCGTCGTGACGTGGCCCTGGACGACGTCCCGGACATAGGCGAGCCGCAGCGGGTTGATGTCGATGATGGTGACGTCCGCCCCGAACCCGACGCCCACCACGCAGGCGTTGAGCCCGACGACGCCGGCGCCGATGATTGTCACCCGCCCCCGGCGGACGCCTGAGACCCCGGGTAGCAGGAGGCCCTTGCCCCCGGAACGCATCTCCAGCGAGGTCGCACCCGCCTGGATCGACAGACGGCCGGCGACCTCCGACATCGGGACCAGCAACGGCAGGGTCCCATCGGCAAGCTGCACCGTTTCGTAGCCGATACCGACGCCCCGGCGTTCGAGCAGCCGGGTGGTCAGGTCGCGCGATGCCGCCAAGTGCAGGTAGGTGAACAGTACCTGGCCCGGCCGCATCCGGTCGAACTCGGGGTCGAGCGGCTCCTTGACCTTGAGGACGAGGTCGGCGCGCTCCCATACCGCGGCCGCGCCGTCGACGATGGCGGCGCCCGCCGCCCGGTAGGTCTCGTCCGGAATCGCACTGCCCATTCCAGCGCCGGCTTCGATGACGACTTCGTGTCCGCGCGCCACGAAGGCCGCCACGCCCGAAGGCGTGATGGCCACGCGGTGCTCGTCCGCCTTTATCTCCGTGGGAATTCCGACACGCATGCTACGACGGTACCACGTCGCGAACCGTGGCCGCTTCGACCGTCGAATGGGACGACCGGACCTGGCAGGCGCTCGGGGCACTAGCGCCCCGAAACGCCTCGCCGGCTCGGCGTTTCGGCCCATCCCGGCCGCTCCAGGAGCCAACGCCGCAGAACTCACTCGTTGCGTTCTACGGCGCAGACTCCTAACTGGCCGGGGCGGCGTATGGCGCATCCGCCTCGCGGGCGCGCACGCTGGCGCGCCGGCGGCGGCGGACGATGCGGGCGACGGCTTCCGTCCGCTCGTCGCGTGTCAGGCACAAGCGTAGATCGTCCGCCGCCTCGCAGACGTCGCCCGGCGTGAGGCCGGCGAGGACCGCGGAGGCGGCAAGCCGACGCGGCGGCCGCCCGGGATGCAGGGCGAAGAAGTCCGCCCGCAGGTCGTACGTCCCCTTGCGGCCGTGCAGCCGCCACAGCTCGCGCACGCCGATGTCGCCGTAGCGCGCGATCTTGCCCTCGTCGGCGTTCGTGATCTCGACCTCGACCACGAGATCGAACGGCGTGCGTTCGACGAACGAGTCTGCCGCGGCTTTGCCTTCGACGAGCGCCGCGCGATACCCCTTGGCCCGCTCGTCGAAGTAGAAAGCGCAGTCCGGCTCCAACCCCGTACCCGGCGGCTCGTCCCGTCCGCGGACGCGCGTGCTGCGGAGTCTCTTCGAGACCCTCGCCGCTGCATCCACGATGTCGTCGAAGATCTCGGCGAGGTCCTCGTGAAGGTGCGAGGGGGTCATCAGCACGATCAACCCGCGCACAGGATCCAGGCAGACTCGACCGAACCACCGGTTCCAGTCGACGGCGGCCAGCGCGGTCACGGTCCCGGCATCGGCGTGCAGGACGTGAATCTGGGAGCCCAGCGGCCCGGTGTGCATCGTGGCCGGGCTGTCGATGGCGACGCCACCGGTGTGCGCTTCCATAAATTCCAGTATAGCCCGGCCTCGCTGCGCCGGCGACGGCTGCAGTTCCTCGATGTCCAGCGTGTTCGCCCGGTCGACACCGCCTTGCCGGCGACGTCGCGTCCGGCTCCGCTCAGGCCGTGAAGAACGCGAGCACCGTCCAGCAGACCGCGGCCAGTCCGGCGGCCACCGACGCCTGCGGAATCTGCGTCTTCACGTGGTCCATCAGGTCGCAGCCGGTGCACACCGAGCTGAGCACCGTGGTGTCCGAGATCGGCGAGCACTGGTCGCCGTAGACGCTGCCGTCCATGACGGAGGCGAAGCAGAGGGTCATGAACAGCTCCGGGTGCGACAGCCCTTGCGCGCCGGCCACCGCCCACGCCAGCGGCATGGCCAGAGGGAACGCCACCGCGTAAGTGCCCCAGCTCGTGCCGGTAGAGAAGGCGATGACCATCGTCATCAGTTGCAGCATCACCGGCAGCAGGAAGTACGGCAGGGCGTCGCCGAGCTGCTCCACAAGGAAGACACCCCCGCCGGTCTCGGTGCTCACGTTGCCGATGGTGATTGCGAGCAGCAGGATGACCGAGCCGAGCACCACCCCCTTGATGCCGTTGTGGAAGCCCGAGATGAGGTCCTTGAGCGACATCCCCTTGCCGAGCGCCATGCCCGCGGCCAGCAGCAGCGCGGTCCCGAACGCCCACTGCACGTTGGGGGATCCGTAGACGACGAAGGTGCCGACGGCGATGGCGATGAGCGCGCCGAGCGGCAGAAAGAACTCCAGGACGTGGGGCGTGTAGCCGGCCGGCACCTCGCTCGCCTGAAGCTCCTTCGTGCTCAGCGGGTCGGCGCCCTCGGCGTCGAGCCGGCCCGTCGTGCGGGAGCGCTCCATGGCCGCGGCGAGGCGCTTGCCGAGGAAGATCGGCTTCTCGATGCTCAGCAGGAACGTGCCCAGGACCGCGAAGATCGCGTAGAAACAGAACGGCACGCTCTGGAAGAAGAAGGCGATGCGGTCCGCCTCGGTGGCGAGAAAGCCGACCCCGGAGACGAAGATGAACGCCTGCACGTAGCCCGGCCAGGCGTTGAACGCAAGCTGCGACGCGATCGGCGAGGCAGTCGAATCGACGATGTAGGCCAGCTCCTCGTGGCTGACGCGCTGCTGGTCGGCGATCGGCTTGACGGTCGTGCCGACCACCACGGTGCTGACCGTCCCTCCCTGGAAGAAGACGATGCCGAGCGCCCACGCGACCAGCTTGGCGGTCTTCGGGCCGCGGACGAACCTGGCGGTCATGAACTCGGCGAACGCCTGCGCGGCGCCGGTGCGGGACCAGACCCCCATCAGGCCCCCGAGCAGCCAGAGGTACAGCAGCAGGACCCCCGCCGAGTTCGTCGATGCCAGCGACGGGATCATCACCTCGCCGGTGATGTCGTACTTGCCGAGCAGCAGCGCGCCGGAGACGATGCCGGCGGCCAGCGACGTGACCGGCTCCCTTGTGAGCCAGCAGAGCATCACCGCCACCGCGGCCGGGAGCAGCGACCACCAGCCCCAGTGCGCTCGGGCCTCGAGCCGGTAGTAGAAGGTCTCGGTCCGCCCGTCGCGCGTCTCGACCGCCGAGACGAACTCCTCGGTGACGGCCGGCGATTCGCCGGAGGCGCGCAGAGCCGCCTCATCCAGTTGTGCCTCCTCGATGGGCACCGCGTCGAAGTAGGCGGGGCTTCCCTCGGACAGGTAGTACAGACGGCCGGCGTCGTCCGCCAGCACGTCCAGCGTGACGCGGTTGACGGTCCATGTGGGAGGGACGCTGGCTCCGGCGATCCACGAGACCAGGATTGCCAGCGCGAAGACGGTGAACTTCTGGATGCCGGAGGTCATGGCGTGCCTCGTTCCGTACAGCCGGCGCTACGGCGCAGGAAAGCGGCCGATGCGCGTTCCGCCGCCGACGCCGCCGACCCAGATCTCGTTGCCGACCTGTATGCCGGCCGTGCCCAGGATGATCCGATCGTTCGAGGGATAGCGGACGATCTCCTCCTGGGCGAGACTGTTGGGGATGATCTTCGCCACCCGGGACGTGACCGCGTCGCACGCGCCCTGTCCGAGGCAGGCGAAGATCGAGTCGGGTCCGCTTCCCGCGTGGCCGGCAGCCAGCAGGGTGCCGTCGGGCGCCCAGTGGACGTTGTCGATGTGGAAGCCGACATCGACCGAGTCGACCACGACCGGGGTCTGTCCCCGCGACAGACGGATGAGAGACTGCGTGCCCCAGCCGCCGATGTAGAGCCATTCGCCGTCCGGCGAGGTCTCGATGCCGTTGGGGCCGGCCGTCGCGCTGCCCGGTACCTCCGACCAGCCCGCGCCCGGCTGCCATTCCCACAGCTCGCCGGTGGAGCGCTGGAAGTTGGTGGCCACGAAGCCGCCGTCCGGGAGCGCCGAGACCGAGTTCAGGCCTACGCCCGGCGGCGCCACCGCACAGCCGACCCAGGTTGCGGCCGGTACCTCGCCGCGCGCGTCTATATCGAAGACCTCCACCGACTCGCGGGCGCCGTGGCGCACGACGTACAGCGTGTGCACCTGGTCGTCCCCGGGGCGCAGGCCGAGTCCGTGCGGCCGGAAGCCGCTGGTGTCGGAACCGGGACAGGCGCCGTACAGTGCGGTGTCATGCCGGGGCGCCGAGCTCTCGATGGGGAAGATGGTCCGCGACGTGTGATCACGGGTGTCGGTGGCGTACAGGTGGCCGTCGTCCACCATGCTCGAGACGATGACCCACGGGGAGTCCGGCACCGCGATCAGGTCTTCCGGGTTCTCCGGGCCGCAGACGAATTCCACGTCGCCGTCCGGAGCGCACTGCGCCGCTCCCTCGGTCGCGAGCGCGAGAACGCCGGCGACCGCCAGCGACGAAACCAGAAACGTGCGTATCCTCATGCCTCCCCCTCTCACAGTGCCCTGCAGCCGGCCCGCGGCGATTATGTCACTTGCGGGCCGCACGGCGGCGGTTTCCGGGCCAGGGGTGCTGTGCAGCGCAACGGTGTGGGCTCCTCGAGAGACTTGGTTGGGCGGAAGTCGGCGCGGCACGGGGACGGTTTCCGGGCTAGTATCGGCAGGTAACCGCTCTCCCCGTATCGAGAGATCGCAGGAGGAAACGTGATGCGACAACCGCTCGGAGCACTTGCTTGCGTGACTGCCGTTGCGCTGCTGGCTTCCGCCGCCGGCTGCGGCTCCAACCAGGCCGGGACGCCCGGGTCGCTGGACGAGCTGGCGCGGCGCTCCCTGGCCACCATCGAGGGAGAGCTGGCGGTTCCGGGCCTGCAAGAACCGGTCGAGGTAATCCGCGACGAGTGGGGCGTGCCGCACATCTACGCGCAGAACGACGACGACCTGTTCTTCGCGCAGGGCTACGTCATGGCCCAGGACCGGCTGTGGCAGATGGAGATGTGGCGCCGCTGGCGCGAGGGGCGGCTGGCCGAGGTCTTCGGGCCGGACGCGCTCGACTACGACCGCCGCACCCGATTGATGTTGTTCCGCGGGCCGTGGGACGAGACCGAGTGGACCAGCTATCACCCCGACGCGCACCGACTGTTCACGGCGCACGCCAACGGGGTGAACGCCTTCGTGGAGCAGAACGGGGACAACCTGCCGGTGGAGTTCCAGCTCACGGGCGTCGAGCCGCTGCCGTGGACGGCGGAGACCGCCGTGCTGCGCTGGGCGGCTCTCGGGGTGCCGAGTGTGCGGGGGCACGCCATCCACGAGATGCAGCTCGCGCTCGACGTCGCCCGGTACGGCGTGGAGGAAGCCAATCGTCGCTTCGCGCCGGACCCGTGGGACGACCTCGTGGTGCCGGAGGGGCTCGACGTCAGCATCATCACCGAGGAGATCCTCGATGCGATGCGCGCCGGCGACGGCGATCCGTTCGTGACGGGGCGCCTCCCGGCTCTGGAGATCGTCGAGCCGTACCGCGAGCTGATCGCCGCGCCGGGTCTCCAGACCCGGCAGGTCTCGCCGCGGCCTGTCGCCACCGAGGGGAGCAACAACTGGGTCATGACCGGCGCGCGCTCGCCGAGCGGCGTGCCGATCCTCGCCAACGACCCGCACCGCCGCATCGAGATGCCGGCGCTGCGCTACTTCGTGCATCTGGTGGCGCCCGGCTGGAACGTCATCGGCGGCGGCGAGCCGCCCTTCGCCGGCGTCGACGCCGGCAGCAACGAGCGCATGGCGTGGGGCTTCACCTTCGCCGGCACGGACATGGTCGACGTCTACGTCGAGGAGCTGCACCCGGAGGATCCGAACCTCGTGCGCTGGCAGGACGACTGGGAGCCGCTGCGGATCATCGAGGAGGAGATCCCCGTCAAGGGGCAGGAGCCCGAGCCGGTGGTGCTGAAGTTCAGCCGGCACGGTCCCGTCTTCTACGAGGACCTGGAGAACCGCGTCGCCTACGCCGTGCGCTCGGTCGTGCAGGAGCCGGGCACGGCCGCCTACAAGGGGAGCTTCCAGCTCGCCCAGGCCGAGAGCTGCGCCGACTTCTTCGAGCGGGCGATGCACTGGCTGGTGCCGACGCACAGCCTCGTCTGCGGCGACGCGGACGGCAACATCGCCCTGCAGGTGACCGGGCTGACGCCGGACCGCGACGGCTGGAACGGGCGGCTGCCGGTGCCCGGCAACGGCGACTACGAGTGGCGCGGGTTCCGCGAGGACCTGCCGCGGGAGTTCAATCCCGAGCGGGGCTACGTCGCCACCGCCAACAACAACGTCCACCCGCCCGGCTACGAGGGGCGGCCGGTCTTCTACCACACCTCGCGGGGTGTCGAGACGTCGCGGATCGCACGGCTGCACCAGATCCTCGGTGCCGGCGAAGTGCTCTCGGTGGAGGACCACAAGCGGATCCAGCACGACTCTCGGCTGCTGGCGGCCGAGCGGGACATCCCGGCCTTCCAGGGCTGGACGTCCGACGACCCGGACGTCGAGTGGGCCCGCGGGTCGATTGCGGAGTGGGACGCCACGGTGTCGCGGGAGAGTACCGCGGGCGCGCTCTACGTGCGCTGGAACGCCGAGGTCGACGCTGCGGTCCGGGAGCCGGAGACGCCGGAGGCCGAGCGGCAGGCGTTGATCGAGCAGGGCCTGACGGCGGCCATCGAGCGGCTCACCGCGGAGCTCGGTCCCGACCGGGCCGAGTGGCGCCATGGCCGGGTGCACGCCAGCGAGTTGTCGCACATGCTGGCCCCGGCGTTCGATCTGCCGGCGGTGGAGCGCCCCGGCGGCTTCGGCTCGCTCAACGCCACCGGCGCCAACTTCCGGCGCATCATCGACCTGGCGGATCCGGACCGCTCGGTGGCCAGCAACGCCCCCGGGCAGTCAGCCCAGCCCGGCAGCCCGTACTACGGCAACCTGGCCGAGAACCTGGGCAACGGGGAGTACTTTCCCCTGCTCTATACGCGGGAAGCGGTGGACGAGCGGGCGGCGCACAGACTGACGCTGCAACCGGCGGACGACTGAGCGCACGGCGTCGCCGGCCCGCCGGGCGTCGCCGGCCGTCGACTGTCCGGAGGCATCGAGAGCCGCACTTCCGGGTGCCCCGTGGTGAAGGGGGACCCGGGAGGCTCCGGGCGGCCGGGAGTCCCGGGCGCGGCCGTGGCCTGTCGCTCAGTCTCCCGGACCGACTGGATCGTGGCCGTCGAGGTGGTCGATCAACAGGTCGCGCACGTCCCGGACCTCTGCGCGCACGTCCCGGATCTCCCCGCGTACGCTCTCCAGTTCGTCACGCACGCTGCGGACCTGGACGCGCACCTCGTCGCGCACGCTCCGCACCTCGTCGCGTAGCTCGTCGCGCACGCTCTGAATCTCGTCACGCACGTCGATCAGGTTGGCCTGGAGATCGTCGATTCGCGCGTTCGTCGAACACGATGATCCGGCGACCGTCGCGCAGATGGCGCCAACCCCAGCGCAGCGCTGATCAGAACCTGCCTGTCCGTCAAGTCCTTGCTCCGGGGGTTCGCAGATACAGTATCACACGTACCCGCGGTCCAGGGGGACGGATACCGCCGTCCGACGTGCTACAGTGGCCGTCGGACGCACCGCGCGTGCGAGTTGCGTCTCGATCACGGAGGGCGGAGGCGAGGGCAAAGCAATGCGCACGCACCTCGGACCGTCGGCCTCGATTCTCCTGGTGCTGTGTGCCTGTGCTGGCTGCGGGACAGTGCCGTCGGAGGCCCCGGCCCGGGTGTTCATGCTGGAGGAAGCGACCGTCGCCGACATAGAGGCGGCGTTCGAGGCGGGCGCCCTCTCCTGTCCGGTGCTCGTCCGGATGTATCTGGACCGCATCGCTGCCTACGACGACGCCGGTCCCCTGTTGAACAGCATCATCACCGTGAACCCGCGGGCACTGGAGGTCGCCCGCGAACTCGAGGACGAGCGTGCGGAGCGCGGCCCGCGAGGCCCACTGCACTGCATTCCCGTCCTGCTGAAGGACAACATCGACACCGCGGACATGCCGACGACCAATGGGACGGTCATCCTGCGCGATGCGATGGCTCCCGACGACGCCCGCGTCACGCGGGCGCTGCGCGAGGCGGGGGCGATCATCCTGGGCAAGGCGTCGCTGGGCGAGTTCGCCGGCGGGAACAGCTACAACTCGGTCGACGGTCGGACCGTGAATCCGTACCATCCGCTGCGGAGCGCGGGCGGGTCGAGCAGCGGGTCGGCGGTCGCCGTGGCGGCGAATCTTGCGGTGTTCTCGGTGGGTTCCGACACCAGCACCTCGGTGCGCGGTCCCGCCTCGTTCACCGGCATCGTCGGCCTGCGGCCAACCACCGGCCTGATAAGCCGCGACGGCATCGCCCCGAAGAACCTCAACTTCGATACTGCCGGTCCGATGGCGCGGACGGTCACTGACACGGCGATCCTGCTGACCGTCATCGCCGGCCCCGACGCGGCCGACCCGGACGGTCTGAGCCTTGATGTCTTCGCCGCACATCCGGCCGGCGAGGCGGGCGAGCGGCTGGACTACTCGCAGTTTCTGGAGCGCGGGGCGCTGCGGGGCGCACGGCTGGGCGTGGCGCGCGACTATTTCGGCGGCGACCCCGAGATCGATGCCTTGGCCGAGGCTGCCATCGACACGATGCGGGAGCTGGGGGCGGAGATCCTGGATCCGGTCACGTTCGACGGCTCGTTCGTCGACGGCGTGCGGAGGATTGCAGACTACCGGTTCCGCGCGGATTGGGAGGCGTATCTGGCGACCCTGGTCTCCGACGTGCCGCGAACGGTCGACGAGTTCCTCGAGATCTACTATTCCGAAGTGGCGGCGTCACCGTTGCCTGCCGAGGCTTCCGTTCTGGACCTGCTGGAACGGGCGAGTGCGACGTCCACCGACGATCCCGTCTACATCGATCTCATCGAGAACGTGCTGCCGCGCAACACCCGCCTCAAGCTCGACGTGTTCGACGCCCACGACCTGGACGCGCTGGTCTTTCCGTACAACCCCAGCTTCGCCCCGCCGGCCCGCGATCCGACCTTCACGGCCGACGATCCGGCGTACGTGTCGGCGCGCGGCCAGCGCAGCCCGTCGACCCTGGCCGGATACAGCTCGGTCGGCTTCCCGAGCATCGTCGTGCCGATGGGTTTCGGTTTGCAAGGGCTGCCGATGAACCTGGGTTTCCTGGGACGGCCGTACGACGAAGGCAAGCTCATCGGCTACGCGTACGACTACGAGCAGGCGACCCTGGAGCGTCGGCCGCCCCCACTTGCGCCGCCTCTGGCCGGCGATCTGCTCGAGTACTGACGCCGGAACCGCTCCGGATCCGCTGCCGCGGCGCCGTTCCGGTGAGGAAAGCCTACGGGGACTCCCCAGGTACAGTTCCCGGTCGAGGCGGGTGCGCTGCAGACGATGCCCCGGCAACCCTATAATTGCGGAAGCGCTCGTGGATCCCCGCGACGCGGGGCGGACCCATTACAACACCCAGGAGCTTGCGATGAGTAACCGAGGAAACGCCGTGGCTCTGATTCTGCTGGCGCTGGCGTTGGGGTCGACGGCGCCGGCAGCGGCCCAGTCCGAGTTCGAGCCGCCGCGCCTCGCCGACGGCACGCCGGACCTGCAGGGGGTCTGGGACTTCCGCACGTTGACCCCGCTGCAGCGGCCCGAGGACCGCGCTGACCAGGCGCTGCTGACGCCGGAAGAGGCCGCGGAGATCGAGGCGGCCGCGGTGCAGCGGGCCATCGAGGCGGATCGTCCGAGCGAGATCCGCACCGAGCCGTTGCCGGTCGGCGGCAACGTCGGCGGCTACAACAACTTCTGGTTCGACCGCGGGGCCGGCGTGGTGGACGACCGCCGCACGTCGCTCATCGTCGATCCGCCGACCGGCCGTATTCCCGAGCCGCAGCCGGAATCGAAACGGCAGGAGACGACGAACGACGACACGTCGGATCCGGATCGCCCGGTGCGCTTCCGGGTGGGCGGCATCGGGACGCACGGTCCCGAGGACCGCGGGCTCGCCGAGCGCTGCCTGCTCGGGTTCAACACCGGCCCGCCCATCGTGCCGGGCGGCTACAACCAGAACATGCAGCTCTTCCAGACTCCGGACCACGTGGTCATCCTCAACGAGATGGTCCACGACGCGCGCATCGTGCCGCTCGACGGACGCGATCCGCTGCCCGAGGACATGCGCCAGTGGATGGGCAGCTCGCGCGGCCGCTGGGAGGGCGACACGCTGGTCGTCGAGACCACCAATTTCACCGACCTGACTGCCAGCTTCGGTCCGTCCGTGCGATCGGCGATCGGGACCGGCGCCACGATGCACCTGACCGAGCGGTTCAGCCGCGTCGCCGAGGACACGCTGCTCTACGAGTTCACCGTCAACGACCCGACCAGCTTCACGCGGCCGTTCACGGCGGCGATTCCGATGAAGCGCGGGGCGGCGCCGCTGTTCGAGTACGCGTGCCACGAGGGGAACTACGGGATGCTCAACCTGCTGGCCGGCGCCCGCGCGCAGGAGCGGGAGGCGTCCGAGCAGTAGATGCGGCGGTCCGGTGACTGCGGCGGGTCCGGTGACCGCCCGTCGATGAGGCCCTCGACAGATGGCGCTGTCTTCGCCGCGCCCGCGCGCCGTCGACCGTGTGGGGGAGATCACATGAACGCCCGGCTGTTTTTCGCTTTGTTTCTGGCGGCGACCGGAACCACGTTCGGCTCGCTGTCCGGCCCAACGTCCGCTGCTCGTCTCGTGGCCAA
This sequence comes from Vicinamibacterales bacterium, assembly GCA_964291605.2. GTDB lineage: Bacteria > Acidobacteriota > Vicinamibacteria > Vicinamibacterales > UBA8438 > WTFV01. The sequence goes on from OZ219745.1 coordinate 2,246,102, forward strand.
GGCGGCGGGCGCCGCGCAGGGTGGTGACGCCTGCGCCGCGGTCATGGGAGCGGATCTCGGCCTCCCGCACACGACAATCACCGTCGCCGGGGAAGTGACGCCGCCCTTCACACCCCCGGAAACCTTCAGCTCGCGGGGCTTCACGGTCGAGGACGTCTCGTTCTGCCGCGTGGCCGGGGTAGCAAGTCCGGAGGCGGGCTCCCAGATCCGGTTCGAGGTCTGGCTGCCTCCCGCGGACGACTGGAACGGCCGGTTCCAGGGCATCGGATCCGGGGGTTCGGCCGGCGCCATCCGCTACCGGCAGCTCGCTGCGGCGGTGGCCGGAGGGTACGCGGCGGTGGCGACCGACAACGGCCACACCAGCACCAGCGGCTTCGACGGAAGCTGGTCGCTCGGACACCCGGTGCGGCTGGTCGACTTCGGGTACCGCGCGCAGCACGAAGCGACCGTCGCCGGTAAGGCGGTCACCCGCGCCTACTACGGCCGCGACGCCGACTTCGCCTACTTCGTCGGCTGCTCGCAGGGCGGCCATCACGCGCTGATGGAGGCGCAGCGCTATCCCGAAGACTACGACGGCATCGTGGCGGGCGCGCCGGCCAACTACTGGATCGGCCTGATGACGGCCGAGCTCTGGGCCGGGCTCGCCACCACCCGGGATCCGGAGCAGGACCTCCCGCGCGCCAAGCTTCCCGTGCTCGGCGCCGCCGTGATGGCGGCCTGCGACGGCCTCGACGGGCTGGAGGACGGACTGATCGACGATCCGCGCAACTGCGACTTCGATCCCGGCGTGCTGCTGTGTGACGGGGGGGACGCGGAGGGCTGTCTGACGGCGGGGCAGGTCGCCGCGGCGCGGGCGATTTATGCCGGGCCAGTGCGCCCGAGCACGGGGGAGTCCCTGTTTCCGGGGTACGCGCCGGGCAGCGAGCATTTCGAGGCGCCGGACGGTCTCGGCGGCTGGGCGCGCTACTGGTCGGGCATCACCGAGCCGGGCGGCAGCACCGGCGAGTTCATGAAGTACAGCGTGTTCGAGGATCCGGACTACGACCTCAAGCGCTTCGACTTCGACGCGGACTGGGATCGCGCCAACAACCGTCCGCTGGGCAACGACGAAACGCTGGCCTCGGCGCTGAACGCCATCGATCCGGACCTGTCGGCGTTCAAGGCGCACGGCGGCAAGCTGATCAGCTACCACGGCTGGGCCGACGCGCTCATCACCGGTCACTATGCGGTGCAGTACTACGAGAGCGTGTTGGACGCGATGGGCGGCCTGCAGGAGACGACCGACTTCTACCGGCTGTTCATGGCGCCCGGGGTGGCGCACTGCCGCGGCGGCCCCGGTCCCGACCGCTTCGACGCAGTGGCGGCCATCGAGCGCTGGGTGGAACGGGGCGAGGCGCCGGACCGGATCATTGCGTCGAAGGTGGCGAACGGCGAGGTGCGCCGCTCACGCCCGCTCTGCGTCTATCCGCAGGTGGCCCGCTACGACGGCAGCGGCAGCATCGACGACGCGGCGAACTTCGCGTGCGTCAATCCGGACTGACCGGGCGCCGGCTCGCAGACAACGCGCTGTAGGTGCTGGACCTGCCGCAAGGACGGTGACCGCCGTTAGTCGCGTGTCAGTCGTCCGGCGCGCCTTGATCGTGTCCGTCGATGTGGTCGATCAAGAGGCTCCGCACGCCCCCTATCTCGTCGCGTACGTCCTGTATCTCGTCGCGCACGCTCTGCAGCTCCGACCTGACCTCTGCTCGGAAATCGAGCAGGTTCGCCTGGAGATCATCGATCCGCGCGTTCGTCGAGCACGAGGATCCCGCGACAGTGGCGCAGATGGCCCCAACCCCCAGTGCGGCGCTGAGCAGAGCCTGTTGGTCCGTCATGGTTTCTCTCCCGGGGGTTCATGCCCATAGTATCACACGTATCCGCGCACAGATTCGGACGCCGAGGCGGCGCCTTCCCGACCCGGCATCCGGACAGCCGGAACAGCCAACTCGGCTGCGCTGCAAGCAGACGAGCGACGTCAACCCCGATGCAGCGGCAGGGTTCGCGCGGACTACGGCGGTCCGGTGTCGATGAGGCGAGCTCCTATGCGCCTATAATGCGGCGACGCTCGTTTGATTCCGCACGAGAATCAACCTGTCCCCATGACCAGGAACAGCCAGGAGCTTGCGATGAGTAACCGACGATGCGCCGTAGCGCTGATCGTATTCGCGGTCGCCCTGGGCTCGACGGCGCCGGCCGCGGCCCAGTCCGGGTTCGAGCCGCCTCGCTTCGCCGACGGCAAGCCGGACCTGCAGGGGGTCTGGGACTTTCGTACGCTGACGCCGTTGCAGCGGCCCGAGGACCGCGCCGAACAGGCACTGCTGACGCCGGAAGAGGCCGCGGAGATCGAGGCGGCTGCGGTGCAGCGGGCCATCGAGGCGGACCGGCCGAGCGAGATCCGCACCGAGCCGTTGCCGGTCGGCGGCGACGTCGGCGCCTACAACAACTTCTGGTTCGACCGCGGGGCCGGCGTGGTGGACGACCGCCGCACGTCGCTGATTGTCGATCCGCCGAACGGCCGGCTTCCCGAGCCGCAGCCGGAAGCGAAGCGGCAGGCCACATCCAACGACGACACGGCGCCGCCGGATCGCCCGGTACGGTTCCGGGTGGGCGGCATCGGGACGCACGGTCCGGAGGATCGCGGGCTCGCCGAGCGCTGCCTGCTCGGATTCAACACCGGCCCGCCTATCGTGCCGGGCGGCTACAACCAGAACATGCAACTCTTCCAGACGCCGGACCACGTGGTCATCCTCAACGAGATGGTTCACGACGCGCGCATCGTGCCGCTCGACGGACGCGATCCGCTGCCCGAGGACATGCGCCAGTGGATGGGCAGCTCGCGCGGTCACTGGGAGGGCGACACGCTGGTCGTCGAGACCACCAATTTCACCGGCCTCACTTCCAGCTTCAGTCCATCGGTGGTATCGGCGATTGGGACAGGACGGACCCTCCATCTGACGGAGCGGTTCCGGCGGGTGGCGGAAGACACCCTGCTCTACGAGTTCACCATCAACGACCCGACCAGCTTCACGCGGCCTTTCACGGCGGCGCTTCCGATGAAGCGCGGGGCGGCGCCGCTGTTCGAGTACGCCTGCCACGAGGGGAACTACGGGATGCTCAATCTGCTCTCCGGCGCCCGCGCCCAGGAGCGGGAGGCGTCCGAGCAGTAGAAGACGCACGTTGAATCCCCCCGTCGATGGTCGACAGAGGCGTCGACGGGGCGCTTGTTCGGGTAGCTGGGAATTCACGCCTATAGTATCACACGTATCCGTAGTGAGACGGCCCTGGCAACCGGTTCATGGTGGCCCCCGAGAGATGCCGAGGCCGGCGGCGTCGCTGAAGGGCGTCTCGTCGATGGAGCCATCGCCGGGAACCGGCGCGGATTCGGCGCGGAGACGTGCTGCCGCGGCGGATCGTGTACCCTTATGAGTTGAGGCGCATCAGTCGGCCTTCCGCGGCCGGTGAGGAGATCCAGGAATGACCACGTTTTCACGCATCGTGTCGGTCGTCGGGGCGCTCGGCGTCGTGATCGGGTTGGCGGGTCCGGCGTCGGCGGCCAACGAGGCCGCGGCGACGTACTACAAGGACGTGCTGCCCATCGTGCAGGAGAACTGCCAGACCTGTCACCGTCCGTCGGGCCACAACATCAGCGGGCTGGTAGCTCCCATGTCGTTCATGACCTACGAGGAGACCCGCCCCTGGGCCCGCGCCATCGCCCGCAAGGTCGAGTCGCGCGAGATGCCGCCCTGGTTCGCTTCCGAGCCGAAAGGGGTCTTCGAGAACGAGCGGGGGCTGACCGATGCGGAGATAGACACGATTCTGACCTGGGTCGAGGCGGGCGCGCCCGCCGGCGACCGGGCGGAGGCGCCGCCGGCGCCGGTCTGGCCGGAAGACCTGCATGACGGCTGGTCCCACGGCACGCCCGACTTCGTCGTGCGCATGGAAGAGCCGTTCGTCGTGCCGGACGACGCCTTCGACATCAACATCTCGTTCGACGTCCGGATCCCGGAGGACGTGGTGTCGGAGGATGTCTGGGTGCGCGGCTGGGAGCTGCGCACGGGCGCCGAGGGCTCGGGCGTGCATCACATGTGCGCGTTCGTGCGGCCCGAGGACGGCAAGGTCATCACCGGCGCGAACAAGTCGGCGGTGGCCCTGGGCGGCCTGCTGAGCTGCGTGGCGGAGGGCGGCGAGTCGGGGCTGTTGCCCGACGGCTACGGCCTGCTGATTAAGAAGGGCTCGGTTCTCAACTTCAACATGCACTTCAACAAGGAACCGGGCCCGGGAACGTCGTTCACGAGCCAGGCGGAGGTCGGGTTCTTCGTCGAGGATCGGCCGGTCGCCCACCAGGTGGTCACCGATACCCTCGGGAACAACGGGTTCGAGATACCGCCGAACCATCCCCGCTACCGGGTCGGCATGGCCCGCACGCTCGAGAAGGACATCCTCGTGCTGAACCTGTGGCCGCACGCGCACCTGCGCGCGATCGCGTCCCGCTACACCGCCTACTACCCGGACGGCACCGAGGAGCTGTTGCTCGACGTGCCGCACTACGACCAGAGCTGGCAGGTGACCTACAAGTACCGCGAGCCGAAGCTGCTGCCGAAGGGCACGCGCATCGAAGCGAGCTTCTGGTACGACAGCACGGAGGAGCGCGGGGTGCGGCGCGGCTTCAACGCAGACCGCAGCGTCGGCTTCGGACAGCGGACGAACGACGAGATGGCCCTCGCGTTCCTCAGCTACACCGAGCTCGGCGACGCCTCGACGACGGACGATCAGGACTAGACGAGGCTCGCCGACACGCACGGGATAGCCGATGTCTACGACGAAGTCGGGTCTGCTGGCGTGCGGAATCGGCGCGTGCCTGCTCGCTCCGGTGGCCGCCGGGGCGCAGCAGGGCGGTGCCGAATCCGCGCCGGCGGACGTCGTTCGCACGGAGCTCACCCTGAACCTGCGCCCGGTCGCAGTCTCCTTCGAGCCGGGACTCGACGCCGGGGACCCCGTCTATGGGGAGCTGTTGACGGCGAACGGGTCCGCGTCGAGCACGCGGGTCCGCGTCGGCGAGATCGAGGCCATGCCGCGGCTACGCATCGGTACGCTCGACGGCTCGCAACCCGGCGGCAGCGAGTCGCCGGACCCCGCCACGAAGACCCTGGAACTGTGGCTGGCGCGTACCGCCGGCGGCTGGTCGGTCGACCTGCGGGGGAAACCGGACGCTGACAGGGACGATACCGACGACGGCGGGGAAGACGGGCGCGAGGCGGGCGCGGACGCCAACACCGCGGGGCGGGACACGACCGTAATCGGTCAGGTTGCGCTGGCCCGTGCGGCCGCGGGCATGCAGGAGGCCTTCTCTGCCGCGCTGGTTCCCACCGGGGAGTCCGCCGGGCAGTTGGTGCTGCGCTGGCGCGACCACCGCTGGGCGGCCGATTTCCGCTTCGCCGATCCTCCGGAACCCGACGAGGGCGAGGAGGGGGACACGTCGGACCCGCCGGAGGAGAGCGACGACGCCAACGCGTCTGTCGGCGAGTCGGAGGGGGACGAACCGGAGGGGGAAGAAGACTCGGAGGAGGACGAGGGTCCCCGCGTCGCCAACGAGACGGAATCGTTGCGCTTCGACTCGGACACGAGCGCCGGAGCCCGTTTCCTGCGGCTCGCCGAGCGGCACGAGTCGGCCGTCGAGCTGCCGGGCGACGCACGCCTCGCGGTGCTCTTCTGGCAGGAGCAGAGCGTGGATCTCGAGGACTTCGCCGGGGTCGAGTCGCTGTCCGACGGAGAGGTCCTGCGGTTGACGCGGGCGGCAGTGATTCGGATTCGCAACGAGACGCCGCTGCGTTTCGGCGACGTGACGCTTCCGACCGGCAATCTCGCGCCGGGGTTTGCCGGCTCCTACGGCCTCTGGCTGAAGCGGCGCGGGGACGGGTGGCGCCTCGTCTTCAACCACGAGGCGGACTCGTGGGGCACGCAGCACGATCCGGCCTTCGACGCGGCCGAGATCGATCTGGCCTATTCGCAGGATGGGCTCGACACCCGCCCGCTCGGTGCTGCTCTCGTGCCGGCAACGGCCGACGCCGGCCGGCTGGTCATTCATTGGGGCGCCCACCAGTGGGCCGCCGACTACACGATCCCGGAGTGACCCTGCCGCGGCCAGTCTGTTGCAGCGGAGAGCTCGGAAGTCAGCGCCGTAGGGCTCGGAATTCAGTGCCGTAGGGAAGGGTCCGGGCGCGCCGGACACGCCAGGCCCGTTCCGGCGGCGAAGCGACAGCGGACGGTCGAGAAAGCGAGGGTACCGATGGCTGGACGGTTTGTCGTTGCCGGCGTCGGCGCGGCCGTGGCGTTGACGATGCTCGCCCCTTCCCTTGTGTGGGCGCAACCGGCCGCTGACGAGTGGAGAGTCTCCCGCACTCCCGACGGCTACCCGGATCTGCAGGGCGTCTGGGCGAACAACAACGCGACGCCGTTGGAGCGGCCGGAGGCGTGGGCTGGCAAGTCCCGGTTGACCGACGAGGAACTCGCCGCGTTCAGGGCGGCCGCGGCCGACGTCACGGCGAGCGGCCTCGACGCCGTCTTCGGCGATCAGTTGGCGCTGGCGGCGCTGGCCGGGATCACCGACGTCGAGTCCTACGATGCGGGGACCGGCAACTACAACCAGTTCTGGCTCGTCGAGCGTGACTTCGACAACCGGACCTCGTTGATCGTCGATCCTCCCGACGGGCGGATTCCCCCGCGTACGCGGGACGCCGAGCGCGTCGGGCGGGGACAACCCCCGTCTCCGATCACGGAGAAGGCCGACTCGTGGGCCGACCGTCCGTTGAGCGAGCGCTGCATCACCTTCGGGGTGCCGTCGCTTTTCGCCGGATACAACAGCTACTACCAGATATTCCAGAGTCGCGATTACGCCGTCGTACTGATGGAGATGATCCACGACGCCCGCGTGATTCCGATCGACGGGCCGCCGCACCCGAACAGCAGGATCCGTCAATTGCACGGCGATTCTCGCGGCCGGTGGGAGGGCGACACGCTGGTGGTGGAGACGAAGAACTACTCCAGCCTGGGGGCCTTCTGGGGCGCGTCCGAGGATCTGACCGTCGTGGAGCGGTTCACACGCGTCGGACCGGACACGCTCAACTACGAGGTCACGTTCGAGGACTCGACTACGTGGACCCGTCCCTGGACGGTGATGATCCCTCTTCGACGGAGCCAGGATCCGCTGTTCGAGTATGCCTGCCACGAAGGCAACCTCGGCATGGAGGGCATTCTCGCCGGATACCGGGCCCAGGAGCGCGCCGGCGGAGCCAGATAGACCGTCGACGCTTGCGACTTGCCGCGGTCGCCGGCCGGGAGGGTGCTGGCCGCGCCCGTCGCGAACGCCCATGAGCACCGCCGCCTGGCCGGCAGTCGGTTTCGGCCGGCGGCGTGGCTGCTCGACCTGTCTTCATCATCTGACAGCGCGTGAAGACGTGGCGTGCAACGGTGCGCTTCCCGTCGGATACCGGGCCGCTCCCCGTCGGGACGCGAGCAGTCGGGGCTCGTCACTTCTTCCTTGAATTTTGCCGGGTCGAAACCTACAATGCCCGGATGAATCAGACTATGCGGAAGTGCATCCCCAGGATCGGAATCCTGTACGCGGGGTTGGTCTTGGCGGCGTCGGCGGGCCTGCTCGCCGAGCTCTCCGCACAGGAGCCGACTTCGCCGCCAGAGAGCGCCGTGGCTGCGTCCGCGAACGAGGCACCGGCCGGTGCGACCGACAGCCGGCAGTTGCTCAACCGCTACTGCGTGACCTGCCACAACGACCGTCTCGAAACGGCCGGCCTCAGCCTGCAGGAAATCGACACGTTGCACGTCGCCGAGGGCGCAGAGACCTGGGAAAAGGTGATCCAGAAGCTGCGCACCGGCACCATGCCGCCGTCCAACCGGCCGCAGCCGCCCGGCGAGGCGCGGCAGGCGATGCGCGAGTGGCTGGAGACATCGCTCGACGCCGCGTGGGAGACGAATCCGAACCCGGGCCGGACGGAGACGCTCCGCCGTCTCAACCGCACGGAGTATCAGAACTCGATCCGCGACCTGCTGGCTCTGGATATCGACGCCACCGCGCTGCTGCTGCCGGACGAGAGCGGGTACGGCTTCGACAACGTGACGGTCGGCAACCTCTCGCCGGCGCTGCTCGACCGCTACATCTCCGCGGCGCGCAAGATCAGCCGGCTGGCCGTCGGCGCGCAGCAGGAATCCGTCGAGAGCGCCGTGATCCGCGTGCCTCCGGACACCACGCAGGAAGCGCACGTGCCGGGGCTGCCGATCGGTACACGGGGCGGCGTGGTCGTGTCGCACACCTTCCCGCAGGACGGACAGTACGACGTACAGGTGCTCCTCGCCCGCAATCGCAGCGGCAACATCGGCGGCCTGCGCGATCCGCGCTCGCACGAGCTGCAGTTCCTGCTCGACCGCATGCCGATAGCGAGCTTCACGATCGCGCGGCCGGAAGGCAACGACGACACGCTGCTGGATCGGAACCTGAAGGTGCGCGTGCCCGTCTCCGCCGGTCCGCACCAGCTCGGCGTGACGTTCCCGCGGGACGGAGATTCGGTGCCCGAGACCGAGCGCCAGCCCCTGCAGTCGCACTTCAACGAGACCCGGCATCCCCGGCAGACGCCTGCCGTCTACCAGGTGACGGTGACCGGACCGTACGCGCCGCAGGGCGCGACCGATACGCCCAGCCGCAACCGCATCTTCGTCTGCCGGCCCGACGGGCCGAGCGACGAGGAGCCGTGCGCGCGAGAGATCCTCTCGACCCTGGTGCGCCGCGCCTTCCGCCGGCCGGTCGTCGACGCGGACGTCGAGGGGCCGCTGGCCTTCTATCGGGAGGGGCGCGCCGCGGGCGATTTCGACAGCGGCATCGAGAAGGCGCTGGCCGCCGTGCTCATCAACCCGGAGTTCCTCTTCCGCGTGGAGCTGGATCCGCAGGACGTCGCCGGCGGCGCGTACCCGATCAGCGATCTGGAGCTGGCGTCCCGGCTGTCGTTCTTCCTGTGGAGCAGCATTCCGGACGACGAGTTGCTGGATGCGGCGATTCGGGGCGATCTCAGCGACCCCGAGGAGCTGGAGCGGCAGACCCGCCGGCTGCTCGCCGATCCGCGTTCCTTCAACCTTTCCACCAACTTCGCCGGGCAGTGGCTGCAGCTTCGCAATCTCGTGTCCGTCAGCCCGAACCCGCGCCTGTTCACGGACTTCGACGACAACCTGCGCCGGGCGATGCGGGAAGAGACGGAGCGCTTCTTCGACAGCGTGCTGCGCGAGGACCGCGGCGTCGCGGACCTGCTCGACGCGGACTACACGTTCCTCAACGAGCGGCTCGCCAAGCACTACGGGATCCCGGACGTGTACGGAACCCGTTTCCGCCGGGTGCAGCTCGACCCCGACAGCCGGCGCGGCGGGTTGCTGCGGCACGGCAGCATCCTGTCCGTGACCTCCTATGCGACGCGCACGTCGCCCGTGATCCGGGGTGTGTGGGTGCTGTCCAACATCTTCGGCGCGCCGCCCCCGCCGCCGCTGCCGAACGTTCCGGCGCTCGAAGAGAACGAGGTGGTCGCGAACCTGCCGATGCGGGAGCGGCTGGCCGCGCACCGGAGCAACCCGGTCTGCGCGAACTGTCACCGTACGATCGACCCGGTCGGATTCGCGCTGGAGAATTTCGACGCCGTGGGCCGCTGGCGCGACCACGAAGGGGACACCGCATCCATCGATGTCTCCGGGGGGCTGCCCCTGGTTGGCGAGTTCAACGGGATCGACGGCCTGGAAGCGGGGCTCATGACCCGCACCGACCTGTTCGCCGGCACGATTGCCGAGAAGCTGCTGACGTTCGCGCTTGGGCGGGGCGTCGAGTACTACGACCAGCCGACCATTCGCCGGATCCTGCGCGCCACCGAGCCGGATGGCTACCGTCTATCGTCGCTCGTAGTGGAAATCGTCAAGAGCGTTCCATTCCAGATGAGGAGATCGTCATGATCATCACGAAGAAGGCCCTCCCCCGGCGTACTTTTCTGCGGGGGCTGCAGGCCACCCTGGCGTTGCCGCTGCTCGATGCGATGGTGCCCGCGGCGACCGCGCTGGCCAACACGCCGGCCCGTCCGGTGCGGAGGCTCGGCTTCGTGTTCATCCCGATGGGCTGCGACCATGGCCGCTGGACGCCGGCCGAGGACGGGCGGCTGGGGCAGTTGACCCCGATCCTGAGTCCGCTCGAGCCGGTCAAGGAGCAGTTGACGGTCGTCACGAATCTCGAGCTGCAGCTTTCGTATCCGGGGACGCACGACACGTCGAACTCCGGGTTCCTGAGCGCCGCCTACGCCAAGCACACCGAGAGCTCCGACTACCACCTGGGGACGACGGTCGACCAGATCGCGGCGAGGAAGATCGGGCAGGATACGCAGCTCCCGTCGCTCGAGCTGTCGATGGACCTGAATCCGCTCGCCGGGGTGTGCAACAACGGCTACGCCTGCGTTTATCAGAACTGCCTGTCGTGGTCGTCGCCGACCACGCCGCTGCCGTCCGAGGCGCACCCGCGCATCGTGTTCGAGCGCCTGTTCGGCGAGGGCGGCACCGCCGCAGAGCGGCAGGCGGCGCTGCGCAGCCGGGGCAGCCTGCTCGATTCGTTCAGCGCCGACATCGCGCGTCTGAAGCGCGAGGTGGGGGCGGCCGACCGCGTGCGCGTCGACCAGTACATCGACAGCGTCCGCGAGATCGAGCGGCAGATCCAGCGAGCGGAGAACAGCGCCCTCGACAACCCGATGCCCGACGTGGATCGCCCCGTCGGCGTCCCGGCCGCGTTCGCGGATCACGCCCGTCTCATGTTCGACCTGCAGGCGCTCGCGTTCCAGGCGGACATCACGCGGGTGGTCAGCTTCCAGCTCACCCGCGAGCTGAGCAACCGCACGTATCCCGAGATCGGGGTGCCGGACCCGCACCACCCGACCAGCCACCACGGAAACGATCCGGAGAAGCTGCTGAAGATCTCCATGATCAACACGTTCCACGTGTCGTTGTTCGCCGAGTTCCTCGAGAAGCTGAAGAACACGCCGGACGGCGACGGGTCGCTGCTCGACAACACCGTCTACATGTACGGCAGCGGGATGGGCAACTCGAGTCTGCACGACCACGAGAACCTGCCGATCCTGGTGGTCGGCGGCGCCGCGTGCGGCATGAACGGCGGACAGCACATCAACTACGCGAAGGGCAAGTCGCTCGGCAACCTGCACCTGACGCTGTTGGATCGGGTGGGCGTCCACCTGGATTCGTTCGGCGACGGCGACGGCCGGATCGAGAAGCTGGTCGACGCCGTGCCGGTGTAGCGGTGGGCACCTGGAAGTGACGGGAGACGACATATGGATTGGCGACGACTGATCGCTGGACTCTCCGTCCTGACGCTTGCCCTGGCCGGTGTGGCCACGGCGGCGGAGGAGACCACCCTCGCCGATGCGGCCGAGCAGGGGCAGGGCAAGCTCGTCCGCACCCTGCTCGCCGAGGGCGCGGACGTGAACGCCCCGCAGGTCGACGGAACGACCGCCCTGCACTGGGCGGCGTACCACGACGACCTCGACACGGCGCGGGTGCTGGTCGCGGCGGGCGCCGACGCGAATGCGATGAACCGCTATGGCGTGCCGGCGCTGTCGCTGGTCGCCACCAACGGCAACGCCGACTTCGTGCGGTTCCTGCTCGACGCAGGCGCCGACCCGAACGCGGCGCTGCTGGGCGGCGAGACCGTCCTGATGACCGCGGCGCGGACGGGTAGTCTGGGTGCCGTTCAGGCATTGCTCGCTGCGGATGCGGACCCGAACGCGCGCGAGCGGCGGGAGCAGACCGCGCTGATGTGGGCCGCCTCGGAGGGGCATCTGGGCATCGTCAACGCCCTTCTCGACGCGGGCGCGAACGTCCACGCGTCTCTCCGATCCGGGTTCACGCCGCTGTTCTTCGCCGTGCGCGAGGGCAACATCGATGTCGTGCACCGGCTTCTCGATATGGGTGTAGACGTCAACGCAGTGCTCGAGCGGGTGAAGGACGGGCCTGACGCGGCGGTCAACAACGCCAGCTATCGGCCGGTGGACGACGGCATGAGTCCGTTGGTGCTGGCGGTTCGCAACGGCCACTTCGAGCTCGCGGTCGAGTTGATCGAGGCCGGCGCCGATCCGAACGATCAACGCTCCGGGTTCTCGCCGCTGCACACGATGTCGTGGGTGAGGAAGCCGGATGCAAGCGACCGCGGCGACCCGCCTCCCATCGGATCGGGCAGCCTGACCGGGCTGCAGTTCGTGCGCAAGCTCGTGGAGCTGGGCGCGGACGTCAACCTGCGGCTGAACTCCGCGAAGCGCGCCCCCCACACCGCGTCCCGGCTCGGGATGGAGGGAGCGACGGCGTTCCTGATGGCGTCCGATCGGGCCGATGTCGCGTTCATGCAGTCGCTGCTGGATCTCGGCGCGGACCCGTTCATTCCGAACGTCGAGGGTTCCACGCCGCTGATGGCGGCAGCCGGGCTCGGGACGACGGCTCCCGAGGAGGAAGCCGGCTCGGAGGCCGAGGCGCGTGACGCCGTGGCGTTGCTGGTCGAGCTGGGCGCCAACCTCGACGCGGTCGACGACAACGGCGACACGGCCGTGCATGGCGCCGCCTTCGCCAGCTTCCCCACGGTGGTCCAGCAGCTCGCCGACTTCGGGGCCGACATCCACGTCTGGACCCAGCCGAACGAGCAGGGACGCACGCCGCTGTTCATCGCCGAGGGATTCCGAGGGGGTCTCCCGCGGCCGTCGCGCGCCACCATCGAGGCGGTCACGTTCCTGATGGACGGCGCCGGCATTTCCACGGCCGGGCCGCGGCCGGAACTCATCGACCAGTACTCGCTGCCCGCGCAGCAACCGCAGCCGCCCGCCCAGCCGGACAAGCCCGAGAAGCAGGAGAAGTCCGAGCCGGGCGCGAAGGCGCAGCCGCAGGCGCGTTAGCAGCGCTTGCAAGGAACTACGTCAACGCCTCGGGCGGCTGGTCCGGTTTCGACCACGCCGCCCGGGGCTTTTCTGTTGGGGATCGGCCGCAACAAGACCCCTTGCCTCGTTCTTCTACCGCAGGTCCTGACCCTGCCCTTGGTCCAAAACGTCTCCGGCACGCATGAACGCATCAATGATGCCAAGATGCACACTTGTGCGAACCACGATTGAGATTCTGGAGCGTTTGCTCCGGCAGGCAAAGGCGGAGGCCGCGCTACGGGGGCTTCGTCTCAAGGATATCGTGCGCGATGCGCTGGAGAATCACTTGGCGGGTGGTGGGCGCTTGCCCGAGCCGGCCGGCGTGTCGTCGTTCGACGGGCAAGAGCTCGGCGCCAGTTGCGTGTTCCCGCTCGTCACCGGCGCCACGGGGCCCGCTCTGCGTCGACTGAGAGGCGGCCGTGCCCAGCGGCTGCTCGACGAAAACGACGTCGACCGCGAACGGTGCGCGCCAGAATGAATGAGATAGCATTCTACGCGAAAGAGAGCCGCACCCTCTCACTGCTCGACGCATCACGGCCGGGTTGGATGACACATGGCGTGCGGAGCTATACTGACCATGGGAGGGCGCAGGACTTGACGTTCATTAGGACATCCGAGTGGGAGACGCACAAGGTCGACATTAGGGAAAAAGGGGTCCGATGGAAAGCTGAAGACTCTAGAGTGCGCCGGTACGGACGGAATGAGTCGCGATGTCGATAAAGGGCATCCACGTGAAGAGAGGCGGTGCGTCTCTCCATGAGGTGAGGAAGGACTTCGTTCTCGAGCCGAATGAGTGTGTCGTTCTCGAGACAAGAGAACACATAACGACTGGATCCCAAGCGCTGGGCTTCATATGTTCACGGGCTTCTTTGGCATCCAAGGGCCTGATTGTTTCCAATCTCAAGGTCGATCCGAATTATAGTGATACGCTCTACATCACGGTGTTCAATGCCGGCACCGGAAGGATTCCGCTCGAGCCCGGATACCCGTTCTGTGCGGTTGTCTTCTGTCAGACCGACGGAGTCTGCGAGGGTGAGACTCGTCGACCCGATCCGGAAGGTATTCCGGATGGGTTGATCGTGAGACTCTTGAGGGCGCGTCCGCACATCATTACGTTCGTATTCAGTGTGCTTGGTAGCATCGTAGCGATGCTGCTGATGGGGTAGAGTCGCGGTCAACCAGGTCAGCATGGAGGGCTTGTGGCATGTTGAAATTATACTGTAGGCCCAAGGACGATCCACGCTACATGGCCTTGAGAAGAGGGCTCGAGCAACTCAACCTGCATCAGTTGAGAGTGCTTATGGGACATCTGGAGTCCGGTAGTCCCATCGTAGTTGACGGCTGCAACTATGATCCGGCAAGCGGAACTTGGTGTCCTCTGGCGGTCGCTCTGGAGTCTGCGAGGGTGAGACTCCGGCAAGCGGAACTTGGTGTCCTCTGGCGGTCGCTCTGGGTCGATCGCCTATTGCAGGATGAAGGCATGGCAGTTGCGACAGATGAGGAAGCGAAAGAACACATCGTGAGCATTGGAACAAGAACCAACCCCAGGTTTGGCCTGAATCCGATGCATGGAGTGGTTGGAAAGTTCTTTACTAGTTCCCGCAGAGGTGACCTTCTCCAGGCGTGTCAGGATGTGCTGGCTGAGGAGACTTTCTATCGCGGATGAAATTCAGGCGGTACGCAAGGAAGTGTCGGAGACCACTTTCGTGATTTCGACCGAATCGGCGATTGGGAAGGGAAGCAGCAATGACGACCTGGACACCGCTTCACCTGTTTCTCGTCGCAGTCTTGTTCTTCCCAGCCGTCGGCGCCGGGCAGACCGAACCGCCTGCGTTCGTCAGGTGGAGCGCGGCGGAACTTGCTGAACGGGATGCGGCGCTTGCGGAGCGGATACGCTCCGACGGTTCCGCCCGCGAGACGCTGGCGGACTACGGCAACCCGAGCGGCGCCCACCGGTTTCGCTTCATCAGGCGCGACGCCGACGGCGTGCCCGAGCAGCACGCGCACATCGAGGACGTGGTGTTCATCCAGAGCGGGGCGGGCACGGTCGTGGTCGGCGGTGAGATCGTCGACCGGGCCGGCGCCAACGGCGAGTACCGGGGAAGCGATATAGCCGGTGGGGTGGAATATCCGGTCGGTGCGGGTGATGTCATCCACATTCCGGCGGACACGCCGCACCGCTACCTGGTGCCGGACGGCGGCCACGTCACGTATGTGCTGGTCAGGCATCCGGCGTTCACCGGTGACCCGGTCGCGCGCGCCGACGCGCCGGTCCTCGACTTCGAGCCGCCGGGGTTCGCGATGTGGAGCGCGACGGAGCTGGATCGGCGCAACGCGGCCCTGGCGACCAGGATTCGCCCGGACCGCTCCGCCCGTGAGACGCTGGCGGACTACGGCAACCCGAGCGGCGCTCACCGCTTCCGCTTCATCCACCGCGACGCCGACGGCGTCCCGGAGATCCATGACGAGATCATCGATGTGGTGCTGATCCAGAGCGGCGCCGGAGAGTTGCTCGTGGGCGGCGAGATGCTCGACCGCGATGGCAGCCGGGGCAGCGGCATCGCGGGCGGCATGCGCCATCCGATCGGGGCCGGGGACGTGCTCCACATCCCGGCGCGGATGCCGCACGGTTACCTGGTGCCGCACGGCGGTCACGTCACCTACGTGCTCGTGCGGACGCCAGCGTTCGTTCCGTAGACGTAGACCGTGTGGCGCTCGCGGTTTTGGCGGCCGCGGGCATCCGTTCTACGGGGTCACGTCCCACGGCCGCTCCCACGGTCGAAGCGGTCGCCGGCGGGCGATGAGCGGCAGGTCCTGCCTTTGCAACTCCAGAAGTATGCGCACCTTCTCCTGGAGGGGCGCCTTCGCTTGCTCCCGGTGCCAACGCCTCTTTCTTTCCAGGAGGTCCTTCAGCTCGCCCGGCAGGCGATCAGGCATCGCCTGGGATCTCCGCCGCGATGGCGTGGGTGGTCAGGATCCGCCGCAGCCGCTCCCGGTCCACCGCACCCGTCTCCAGGAGCTGCCAGGCGCGCTCGCGCCGCCGTGCACCGCCCGCCTGCAGGGCTAGGGCGACCAAGTGCTCCGGGGCCACGACGCGGACCGGCACGCCGCCGTAGTCGTGCATGCGTGCGGTCGAGAGCGCAGCCTCCACGAGGGCATTGTAGGCGGGCAGGAGCTGTACCGGGACCCCCTCAATCAGCAGGTGCTCGGCCTGCAATCCGAAACCCTGCTCCCGCGCCCACTCATAGACGCGCGACAAGGGTGCGAGCAGGTCATTGCCGACCGCTTCGAGAGTGACGAACACGTCCAGATCGTAGGTGCGGGTCGGCTCGGCGTAGAACAGGACCGCCGTGGCGCCGCCGACGGCGTACTGCGTTACGAGACCCTCGTCTTGCATCCGGTTCAGGATCCGAAAGACGTCCCCCAGCGAGCTCATCGCTACACCGGCGTACGCTGCTGAGGCGGGGCCGATGGAACTGCGCGGCGCGGAATCACGGGGAATCCTCCGGTGGGCTGTCGCGCACGGTCGCGCAGGCGACCGCCTACCGCCGGATGGCGTACAGGTGCGACGCCGTCCTCAACAGCAGCGTGCGGCCCACGATGGCCGGGGAGGCGAGGGTCATCTCGCCGAGGACGTTCTTGCCGAGCACGGCGAAATCCGGCCCGGCCGCAATCACGTACGTCTCGCCCTCCTCACTCAGGGCGAAGATCTTGCCGTTGTAGGCCCACGGCGATGCCGTGAACGTCGCGCCCCGCTCGATGCGGACGCGGTCGTAGACCGTGCGGCCGGTGCGCGCGTCATGGGCGGTGAAGAATCCCCGGTCGTGCAGCGTGTAGTAGATGCCCCGGTAGAGCAGCGGCGACGGGTTGTAGGATCCGATGCGCGGCTGGTACCAGCGGATGTACTCGTTGGCGCGCTGGTTGGGGCCGAGCGTGATGTCCCCCGCGGCGCCCGGGAGCACGGCGTAGACCGGGCGATGGTTGTTGCCGACGTAGCCGGAGCTGACGTAGAGGATGCCGTCGCCCGGGATGGGGGTCGGAACCGTCACGTTCGTCATGCGTCCCGAGAACCACCAGAGCAGGTTGCCGGACGGGTCGTACGACCGGACCTGCGTCTTGGCGACGGTCACGATCTCGGTGCGCAGGTCGTTGCGCCAGATGAACGGCGTCGACCAAGCGCTCACCTCGTCGCGCTCCACTCGCCAGTTCTGTTCGCCGGTGGCCGTGTCGAACGACGCGAGGTACGACTCCTCGTCGTTGTCGTGCATCACCAGCACCTGTTCGTCGAGCAGGGTGGGCGACGAGCCGGCGCCCCAGCCCCACTGATCCATGTGGTGCTCGACCGGCCGGGACCACGCGAGATTGCCGTCGAGGTCGTAGGCGAACAGGCCCAGGTTGCCGAAGAGCGCGTAGATCCGCTCGCCGTCGGTCACCGGGGTGGCCGACGCGAACGAGTTCTTCGGATGGATGGTCGATGCGACCGGTCCGGTATGCGCCGTGCGCTGCCAGAGCAGCCCGCCGGTATCGAGGTCGAGACAGAACACCATCCAGTGGTGCGTGCCCGGCGGCGGGTCGGGCGGCGTCTCGCTGCCGGTCTCCGGCAGGTAGAGGCCCGGCCGCGGGCCCTCGTAGTCTTCCTCGGCGACCACCGACGTGAGGAAGACGCGGTTGCCCCAGACGATGGGGCTCGACCATCCCCGGCCCGGAAGCGGCGCTTTCCATGCCACGTTGTCGATGGTGCTCCACGATTCCGGGAGCGCGGGATCGTCGTCGACGACCGCCGTGCCCTCAGGTCCCCGGAACTGCGGCCAGTTGTCCGAGGCGGCGGTCCGGCCCACCGCCGTCGGCAAGAGCAGCAACAGCGCACTCGCGATCACTCGACCGACGTATCCCTTCACTTCGGTCCTCCGTGCCTTGCGTGAACGATCTGGTGCGTCGATTCCAACGTCAACGCTTTGCGTTCGTGAGCGGCGGATCAGTTGTTCTGGGCGCCCGCGTTGATCCACTGCTTGATGACGTCAATCGCCTCGTCGGTCAGGAAAGAGCCGGACGAGTTGATCGGCATGCGGCCCCCGACGATGCCCTCACGCCCGTCGAGCTTGTGAATCAGGTAACTGTTCTCGGCGTCGTTCGGCGTCACGAGGTTGAGTCCCACCTGCGTGCTGGGTACGTTCACCAGATTCTCGAAGGACCGTCCCTCGGAGATGTCGAGGCCGGCCTGGGCGTCCGACGGGCCGTGGTGCACGACGCACGCCGGGTTGAACACCTCTCGCTGGATGCTGGACAACGTCGCGGTCAGCGTGCCGGTTGCCGGGGTCGTCGGGGTGGTCGGAGTCGCTGGATCGGTCGGGGGCGTCGTCGGAGCCGTCGGGGGGTCGCCTCCGCACGCGGCGAGCAGCGCAGCGAAGAGTACCAGCAAGCAACGAACGGTGGTCTTCATGAGATCTAGCGTATCGAACGGTGTGCGACGGGTCCAGCGCCGTCCGACCGGCGATCGTGTCCGATTCCAGGCGGTGCGGGCTTGCGAAGGCGATGCCCGGTTCTACAGGTAGAGGTGCAACTGCGCCAGGAGCGTGCGCGTGCTGCGGTCGGTGAAGGGCAGGCGGTCCCGGTAGTAGGACAGGTTGACGTGCCAATGCGTGCGCGGGTAGAAGTCCAGGCCGTACACCAGGCGGCGTATCTCGCTCCGCGGGTCGGTATCTGTCCAGCGCAACTGGGGAGAGATCCGGAGCCAGACGCCGCGAAGCGCCTCCACCGACGTCTGGTTGGCGAAGATGTAGGCTCGACCGCTGGCACGCAGCCGCTGGAACCGCACGTCCGCATGCGTCCACGTGGTCAGCCACGGGGCCGGCGCGTACCCCAGGGACAGGCCGGTGCCGGTGCTGCGGGGCGCGGTTTCCGATGCGCCGCGGTACAGCGCGGATGCTACGAGGACCGTCCGTGGGTTCAGGTCGACCTGGAACCGGGCGCTCGAGGTGAACGCCTGCCGCCCGTCGTCGTCGAGAAGGGACTCGGCGCGCCCCGGACCGGCCGACACCTGCAGAAGCGTGCGGTCGGTCGATACCCCCAGCTCGACGCCGTAGACCTGGTCGTCCTCGGCGAGGTCCAGGCGCGCGCGGGTGAACGACGTATGGTCCGCGAACCGGACTCCGTAGGCCGGGAGGAAGCGTCCGCCCCGCACGCTCACTGCGTCCGTGACCTGCCAGGCGACCCAGTGCTCGTAGGACACGAACTCGCCGCCGCCGCGGGTCGGTGAACGCCCGACGGTCCCGTACGCCGTCCAGCGGTCCCGCCGCCAGGCGGCCTGCAGATCCAGATTCATCAGGAAGTTGCGGTCGGCGATGGTGCGGCCCGGCACGTCGACTTGCAGGCGGGAGGGCCTGACGTCGAGGCCGAGCTGCAGCGGGCTCTCGCTCGACAGGGCGCCGAACAGGAAACTCTCCTCGCCGGCGGTCGATCCGGCGGCCGGGACGCCGCCCGCGCCCTGCCGGCCGAAGGTCGAGATCTCTTCCCGCGACAGCGACCGTCCGTAGGGCGTCAGCAGCCCGCCCCCCGCCGCCGAGTAGTGGCAGGCGGTGCACCGCGGGTACTGCTTCGAGAGGAAGGTCGGTTCGGCAAGCGCCGGGGACGCTCCCCACGTCATGCCAAGCCAGACCCCCGCCACGATGCCGATTCGGCCGAGGAGCAGGGCCGTCCAGGCAAGGGGCATCGCCATTCCAATGCCGCGGGGGGGACGCCGCGAGGTTCTGCGCTGTACGGTCATCGGCCGTCCGAGGACGTCTCGTCGCGCGCTGCTTCGAGCCGGACCGTCACCTCGATGGTGTCGCGCACCCCGATGCCCAGGTAGCGCGGGGGTGGGATGTCGAATTCGTCCAGGCTCAGCGAGAACGCCGCTTCCACGTGCAACCGACCGTTCCGGCTTCGCAACTCCGCGTCGCCCTCAACCGCCCGTCGCACGCCGTGCAACGTCAGCGTGCCCGAGAACCGTGTCTCGTGGCGGCCGGGGCGGTCCGGCGGCGGTTCGTCGAGCGCGATGCCGGAGAGCACGGCATGGCGGAACTCCGGGCCGCGGTCGAGCTCCAGATAACCGTTGCGCAGATGCTCGTTGCGCAGCTCGATTCCCGTATCGACCGTTGCGAGACCGACGCGGAGCTCGCCCCGGTAGGAGCCGGTGTCGGGCGCTGCGGGTCGTAGCGTCCCGGAGACGTCCGACGTGACTGCATCGAAGCTGCCGCCGACGGTCATGCGGCAGCGCACCCGTACGTCGCCGGCCGCGACGCTCCACGACGCCGTACCGGCCGCCGGCTGCGCGCCGGCGAGTCCGGACAGGGCCGGCAAGAGCGCAAGCGCGATGCAGACGTCCAACGCAGACCGCCGCGGCGGCTTGCAGACTGCCACGGCGCACGCAGAAACCACGATCCCAGTGTGACCACGCGCCGACCGGCCTGTCAAACCAGCGTGAGCCGCCAGTTCGCCGGGGAGGCGGGCGGGTCCGGCGAGCCGGCTACCGTGTCCCGGCGCGCCGCCGGGGTCGGTCGAGCCGGCCCCGGCGTTGCGGGTGCTGTACGCGCGGCGATCCCGCTACTGTTCGAGCTGCTCCAGCGCCGCCAGAAAGTCGCTCCAGGGCACCGGTTCCCCGTGCACCGGGGCCAGCGTCTCCACGTCCAGGTTCATGCGCTCCACCTGCGTGTGCAGGGCGCGCATCGACGGCAACTGCGCCGGCTTCGGCGGCTCGTGCGTGTCGAACAGGTCCGCCTGGAAGGCGATGCGCTCGGCCGGCAGGTACGCCATCAGCATCCCGGCGACGTGTCGTAGCGGCTGCACGTAGTAGACGCGCAGTATCCGGGAGTTGTCGGTGATGACGTAGTTCTCCTGGACGGCCTCGTAGTTGTAGCCCTCGGCCAGCTCCGTCGGCGGCCACTTCGAGATGATGTCCGGCTTGATGGTTCGCGGCTCGTAGGTCAGCACGTCGTGGTTGAGGAACTCGAGGTTGATCATGTGGGTGACGATGGTCGACCCGACGTGCAGGTAGGTACGTAGCCCCCCGATGGAGTCGAAGTGCGGGTGAGACACGATGACAAAGCGGATCGGCTTGCCGGGGGCCAGCCTCGTGATCCGGTCGATGACCTTCAGGCTCCACTCCTCGTCGCCGGGGGCCTCGAAGACGGCCACGAAGTCGCTGAACTCGATCATGTAGCTGGCGGCGGGATTGCCGCCGAGGCGGTAGACGCCGTCGGCGATCTCGTCGACGGTGACTTCGGTG
This sequence comes from Vicinamibacterales bacterium, assembly GCA_964291605.2. Classification (GTDB taxonomy): domain Bacteria; phylum Acidobacteriota; class Vicinamibacteria; order Vicinamibacterales; family UBA8438; genus WTFV01. Next base: position 2,267,402 of record OZ219745.1, read on the forward strand.
GTCCAGTCCGCCTCGGCCACCGACTCCGGCACCGGCACCGGGTCGCCGCAGTCGTTGGGCCTGATATCCGGGAACGACCCGCCGTAGGCGTTGTGCCCGGTGCTCTGGCGGTAGAACTGCCAGTTGTCGTCCCAGCCCTGGTGCGAGTGCCAGTTGGTCGGCCACTTGACGTTGCCGATCGAGACGAAGTTCGTGGACTCGTGCTCGATGTTGAAGTCGCCGAGGGCCGGGATGTTCACCGTGGTCTTGAGCCGCTGGATCAGGTTCTGGGGGTTGATGGTGGCGTCCACGCGGTACTTCCCGAACATCTCGATCGCGACCACGTGCATCTTGACCGGCGCCACGACGTTGCCGTCGCGGCCCTTCTCGATCTGCTCCCAGCGCCAGAACGCCACGGGGTTTGCGCCCGGCATGCGGGCGGCCTTCAGAAACCCGTGCGGGTTCAGCCACATGTCGAGCTGGTACACCTCGGCGATCTCGGGGTGCACGGCCACCGGCGGCCCGTCGCCGTCCATGTGCCACGAGAACTCGCCGTTGGTGACGTGCGTCTGGCCCGTCTGGGTCTGCGTGGGCGTGCCGCCGCGCCAGCCGAGGCCGTACTTCCAGGATGCGGGGGCGAGGCCCGGCTCCCGGTCGAACGTCTCCACGCTCGTGCCCGCCTCCCAGTTGATGGTGCGCGTGTAGTTGTCGAGCGAGCCGATGCGCGGCCAGTCGATGTTGACCGCGTTCTCGAACGTCTGGCCCACCGCGCCGGCGTAGCCGCCGCTGCCGGAGTACGAAAGGCAGCGCAGGTCGGCCTCGCCGATCTCTTCCGCGACGGCGGCGAGCAGGGGCGCCGGGTCGACGAAGCCCGGCGGGAACTCCTGGGCCGCCAGTGGATTCACCCCCAGCATGAGCAGAACGACGGTTCCGACAAGACGCTTCGCCATTTTCTCTCTCCTTCGTCGCCGCGCCGCGGTCCCGACGTCCCGATCCTCGCGCCCGAGGTCCCGATTCTCGCGGAACCGGCAGGCCGAGGGCAGCGGCGGATTCGCCTCGCAGAAAGCGCCGCCATCGTACCACGGCGGATGCCGATAGAGTGATGGAGGGAACGCCGCCGCGGGTGGTTGCAGGCGGTGTCCCGGAGGAGACCGTCATGTCCGAGTCCGACCTCACCATCCGCTCGCTTACCGCCCGCGCCGTTGCTGCGCCGCTGGCCCGGCCGCTCCGCACCGCGTCCGGCGACGTGCCTGTGTCGCCGCTCCTGCTGATCGACGTCGCGTCGGAGGAGGGTCCCGCAGGGCGGGCCTACATCTTCGGGTACACCACGCTGGTGCTGAGGGCCCTGAAGGCGTTCGTCGACGACCTCGACGAGGTGCTGCGGGGCCGTCCGGCTTGTCCGGCGGCGGTGACCGACGACCTTGCCGCGCGCTTTCGCCTCATGGGGCGCCAGGGCCTGGTCGGGATGGCGTTGTCGGGTATGGACATGGCGCTCTGGGACATGCGGGGGCGGGCGCTGCAACGGCCGGTGGTCGAGTTGCTCGGCGGGGAGGCGGCGTCCGTGCCGGCCTACGACAGCTACGGCATCGTCGATCCGGTGGCGGACGCCCCGGCGCTGGAACAGAGCGTCGAGCAGGGATTTCGCGCCATCAAGGTCAAGGTCGGGGCGGCTGACCTCGACTGGGACGTGAAGAACCTCGCCGGGGTACGCGAAGTCATCGGTCCGCATACCCGGCTGATGATCGATTTCAACCAGTCGTTGACGGCTCCCGAGGCGCTGCGCCGGATCCGAGCGCTCGCCCGCTTCGACCTCGAGTGGGTGGAGGAGCCGGTGCCCGCCGAGGATCTGGCGGGGCACGCCCGGGTCCGTGCAGGCTCGCCCGTGCCGATACAGACCGGCGAGAACTGGTGGTTCGGGCACGACATGGCGCATGCCCTGGCCGCCGGCGCCTGCGACTTCTGCATGCCGGACCTGATGAAGATGGGCGGAGTGACAGGCTGGATGCGCGCCATGGGGCAGGCCGAGGCGGCCGCCGTCCCGGTCTCCAGCCACCTGTTCATCGAGGCCAGCGCCCACGTCCTGCCGGTGACGCCGCTGGCGCACTATCTGGAGTACCTGGACCTGGCCGGCGCCGTGCTCGCCGACCCGCCGCTGCCGGTGGACGGCTGCGTGACCGCGCGGGGACCGGGGCTCGGCATGGACTGGGACGAGGCGGCGGTGGCGCGCTACCTCGTGTAGCTCGCTCGCGATCGACCGGAGAATCGTCCTTCTCGCTCGCGCGGCCGTCCGCGAGGCGGGCGGATACGTGGAGGGCGCGGCGCCGGAGCGAGGCCGGGAACGCCGGGTCCGGACGTCCGGCGTCAGACGCCCAGGGGTTGCGCAATCACCTGCTCCGCCGTGATCTCCAGCGAGCGCAGCCGCGCGGCGTGGTCGAAGATGTGGCTGACGATCATCACCTCGTCGGCGCCCGTACGTTGGACGAACGCCGCCACTCCGGTGCGGACGGCGTCCGGGGTTCCGACCACCGAGCACGATTGCGACTGCCGCAGGATCTCGCGGTCGACCGGTGACAGCCGCTCCTCTAAGTCCGCCACCGGCGGCGGCAGCTTGCCGGGCATGCCGCGGCGCAGGCCGAGCAGCGACTGCTGGGCGGACGTGCGCAGCAGACGCGCCTCTGCTTCGGTGTCGGCGGCGAAGACGTTCAGGCCCACCATGACGTACGGCTTTGCGCACTGCGCCGACGGTTCGAACCGCTCGCGGTAGATCGCGAGGGCGTCCATCAGCAGCGCCGGCGCGAAGTGCGAGGCGAAGGCGTAGGGCAGTCCCAGCGCAGCCGCGAGCTGTGCGCCGAACAGGCTCGATCCGAGGATCCAGATCGGCACGTCCAGTCCCATACCGGGCACCGCACGCACGCGCTGATCGGGCGGCGCGGCGAAGTATTGCTGCAGCTCCACCACGTCGCGGGGAAATGCGTCGACATCGCCGTCCAGGTTGCGCCGGAGTGCGTGGCTGGTGCGGCGGTCCGTGCCTGGTGCGCGGCCCAGTCCGAGATCGATGCGGCCGGGGAACAGGGTGGCCAGGGTGCCGAACTGCTCCGCGATTACCAGCGGCGCGTGGTTGGGCAGCATGATCCCGCCGGCCCCGACGCGGATCGTCGAGGTGGCGGCGGCCACGTGGCCGATAACCAGCGCGGTGGCGGCGCTCGCGATGCCGGGCATGTTGTGGTGCTCGGCCAGCCAGAAGCGCCGGTAGCCCCAGCGTTCCGCGTGCTGCGCCAGGTCGGCGGAGTTGCGGAGCGCCACGGCGGCGTCGCCGCCTTCCGGGATGGGAGAGAGATCGAGGAGCGAGATCGCAGTCATGGCGGCCCGTGGCCGGCTTCACCGGCGGCCAATGAGTCGGTCATCCCGTCCGCGTCCGTGGCGGACAAACCGTCATGTTGACCGGTCGGCGCCAGATCACCAGAGTCGGCAGGTCATCCCGTCCGCGTCCGTGGCGGACAAACCGTCATGGGGCTTCCCGTTGTTCATCCACGCGGAGGGAACGGGTCGTTTGCCATAACTGTTTCGTTCTCTGATCCGGCCGTCCCGACCATGAATGATGACTTCCGACGCGCGTTTGACGGCCACTCTGCGCGCGGCGTCAATCGCTTCACGCTGCGTACGGTGGACGGAGGACGCACGCCGATTCGTTTCGGCCTTGACCGCCCAGCCATTCGGTCGAGGTACCACATGCTGGTCCCTGGAAGCCATTTGTTATCTACAAGTTGATGTTTTCAACAGAAAAAGGATACCATAAACCACGCGGGAAGGGGTGCGAATGTTCGGACAGCGGCTCAGGCTGGCCCGGAAGAAGGCGGGTTGCTCGATGCGCGAACTGGCAGAGGGGCTATCCCCGCCGATCACTGCGCAGGCGATCAGCAAGTACGAGGCCGGCCGGATGATGCCGAGCTCGGCCGTGTTGATCGGACTTGGCCGGACGCTCGACGTCTCGCTCGATTTCCTGACCGGCAGTCAGGTCGAGGCGCTGACCGGCATCGAGTTTCGCAAGCATAGCGGCACGTCGGCGAGGGATCGGGCGCGTGCGGAAGCGATCGTCACCGAGCAGCTTGAGGACTACCTGACCATAGAGGACATCCTGGAGATCCCGCCTCCTACCGATCCGTTCGGCGACATCCGTTGTGATCATGTCGGGAGCTTCGACGAGGTCGAGGACAAGGCCGGTGCGCTGCGAAGGCGTTGGGATCTCGGACTCGATCCGGTGCCGAGCGTGATCGCCCTGCTCGAAGATCACGGGATCCGCGTGGTGACCGCCGACCTGCCGGCGCGCTGCGACGGCCTCGCCTGTGGTGTCACTCGCGGTGGGAGCCGGCCGAGCACGGAAGCCGTAGTCATCTCGGTCCGGACTAACGTCGAGCGTCGGCGGCTCACGCTGGCGCACGAGCTGGGGCACCGGGTGATCCGCGACACGGGCCGTCCGGAAATCCGGCTCGAGAAGGCGATGCACCGGTTCGCCGCGGCGTTTCTGGCCCCCGCGGATCATTTGCGCGCCGAGGTAGGTCTTCGCCGCCGGCGCGTCCCTTACCGGGAACTGATGCGGCTGAAGCACTTCTACGGAATGTCGGCGGCGGCCATGCTGATCCGTCTTCGCGACGTCCGCATACTGCCGCCTGCCGCCGTCGAGTACGCGTTCCGGACGTACGCCCGTTCGTGGCGGACGCGTGAGCCGGAACCGATGGCGGCCAACGAAGGACTAGCGACCTTCGAACGACCGCGGCGCTTCGAACGTCTGGTCTGGCGCGCGCTGGGAGAAGAGCTGATCTCGCCGGTTCGGGCGGCGGAGCTGCTGAAGTGCTCGCTACGCGACGTCGAACGGGAAATCAGAGGGCCGCTTGACCGGTGACATCCGTCATCGTCAACGACGCCTCGTGCCTGATCGATCTGCACAAGGCCCGGCTCCTGCCGGTCATCCTGAGACTGTCGTACCGATTCGTGGTGCCGCTCCCTATTCGTCGGGCCGAGGCGCTCGACCTTACTGAACGGGACTGGCGGCAGATGGCCGACCTCGGCCTCGTCACGTTCGACCTGCCGTCGGAACGAGTCGCGGACGCGCTGCGTCTGAGGAGACTTCACCCGAAACTCTCGGCGAACGACTGCTTCTGCCTGGTGTCGGCGCAATGCCACGACGGCGCCATGCTGCTGACGGGAGACCAGCTCTTGCGCCAGGTAGCCACGCAGGCAGGAGTGCGTGTGCATGGCGTGCTTTGACCCTGCGCGACTGGGAGCTTCTCTGCCTGCTGAACGGCCTGAAGGTCGGGCCCGCCGAGTGCGAGACGTTGCCGGCCGATGTCGGGGCGGCGGTCGAGCACCTGCGCGTCGCGTTCGAGGGAGCCCTGTCAGACCACGCGCCAGCGATGCGACGGCCGATTGCGTGGCCCGAGATGCTGCTGGTCCCTGCGACTCCGGAGGGAAAGACCCAGCGCACCGCCACTCCGCCACGCGTGTTATCGTGAGACTGGCATCGACGATGGACGAAATCGCCCCTTGGCTGACCCCGGCGCTGATCATCGCGCTGTTCACTTGGCTCCAGAGAGACATGCGCGAACTGCGACGCGAGATGAGCGAGCGGTTCAAGGGTGTCGGCGACGAGGTCAAGACGCTGACCACCGAGATGCACCAGCGGTTCGATCAGGTCACCCGCGAACTCGGAGAGAACCGCGAACGCATGGCGAAGCTGGAAGGCTCGCTCGAAGGGTTCCTCGCAGGCCGGCGAGACCGCGACGCCGCCTGACGCCGACCGACCTGCAGACGCCGTCCCCCTGAGAGCACGGTCGCCGCGGGCATCCGGCAGCCACCAGCCTATCGCCAGCGGAAGATCCTGAGCGCGACCCCGAAGCTCGCCCCGCCCCACGCCGCGAGGATGAGCAAATCCGGCCCATTAGCGATTAGCCCGTTCCCATCCAGCATCACGCCGCGTAACGCGTCGTTCAGCGCGGTGAGCGGCAGCGCCTGGATGAATGGCTGCATGGCATCCGGGAAGTTCGAGGAGGCGAAGAAGACGCCGGAGCAGATCCACATCGGCGCCATGACCACGTTCATGATGCCGGACACACCCTCGATGGTCTGCGCGCGGCTCGCCGTGAGCAGGCCGATGCCGCCGAAGGTCATCGCCCCGAGCAGGGATACGGCGGCGAGACTGACGAGCGAGCCCTCGATCGGCACGTCGAACATCAGGCGGGCGAAGCCGACCAGCGCCACCAGCTCGATCGCGAGCAGCACGAGGCGCGCCGTCACGAGGGCGGCCAGGTACTGGTGGCGCCGCATCGGCGTCGCGATCAGCCGCTTGAGCAGCTTGCGGGTGCGCTGCACCACCAGCGTGAAGCCGATGCCCCACATGCCGGTGCCCATGATGTTCATGCCGAGCAGGCCGGGGATCAGCCAGTCGATGTAGCGGCTGCCGGGGGCGGTGACGGTCTCGCTCCGGCCGGTCCAGACGTCCTTCCGGCCGGCCGCGCGCTGCAGCAGATCGTCGACCGTCTGCCGGGCCAGCCGGCTCTCCGGCCGGGTCGGGTCGTAGCGGTACGTCGGCGGATCGCTCGGAACGACCACGACGTGCGCAAGCCCGTCGCGCAGCGCCGCGCCCGTGCCGCCGGGATCGACGGATACGACCTCGACGTTGTCGTGCGCCGACAGGGCGTCGAGCAGCGCCGCCGCACCAGAACCCTCCTCGACGGCTACCGCCACCGGCGCCTCGGAGGGGGAGCGGAACGCGATTCCGAGGGCGAGCGCCATCAGCAGCGGAAAGATGAAGACCCAGAAGATCATCTCGGGCTCGCGCACGAGGATGAGCAGCCGGGTGAGGGTCATCTCGACGAACGGATGACGCGGCTCCGCGGGTCGGGTCTCAGTCATCGCGGAGTCGGTGTCCCGTCAGGGCCACGAAGACGTCCTCCAGGGTGGCGGTGCGCGTGGCGAGCGTCTCGATGTCGACGCCGGCGTCCGCCGCCACCCCCACCAGTGCCGGCAGCGTGCGGTGCAGGGCCGTCGCCGTGACCGTCCAGGCGTGCGCCGTCCCGTCCGCGCGCACCGCGTCGACGTCGGGGAGCGCGGCGATCCGTTCCGGCAGGTCCGCAGGCACCGGTCCCTCGCTGCGGGCGAAAGCCACCTCGACGATGTGCGGCGCGCCGATGGAGAGGATCAGCTCGTCGGGACTGCCCTCGGTGACGATGCGTCCCCGGTCGACGATGGCGACCCGGTCGCACAGCACGTGCGCCTCGTCCATGTAGTGGGTGGTCAAGAGGATGGTGCCCCCTTCGGTCCGGTAGCGCTGCAGCAGCGCCCACAACTGCCGCCGCGACTGCGGATCCAGCCCGGTGGTCGGCTCGTCGAGGAACAGCAGCTCCGGATCGCCGACCAGGGCGCACCCGACGGCGAGACGCTGCCGCTGGCCGCCCGACAGCTTGCCGACCCAGCTTGCGCGCTTGCCGTCCAGCTCCAGGAGGCCGAGCACGTCGTCGACCGGGCGCCCGCGCGGATAGAACGACCGGAACAGCCGGAGCGTCTCGAGCACGGACAGCTTCTCGTCCAGTTGCGATTCCTGCAGGTGGATCCCGAGCCGCGCCCGCAACGCGTCGTCGTCCTCCCCCCACGCGCGCCCCAGAATCCGCACCCGACCCGCATCGGGCGCCAGCAGCCCCTCCAGGATCTCGATGGTCGTCGTCTTGCCGGCGCCGTTCGGTCCGAGCAGGCCGAAACACTCGCCACGGCGCACGTCGAGATCGAGACCGTCGACCGCCAGCACGTCGCCGTAGCGCTTGACGAGGCCCGCGCAGGACAGGGCCGACTCAGCAGGGTCGGCCATCGTCCCGTCGCGCGCCCGGTTTGCCACGGCCGCCCGTCGACGACCGGACCGTCGGCCGCGAGCCCGATCTCGCCGGGTCCTTCATGGCGCCAGCGCCGGGGTCGTCGTCGGCGGCTCGCGGCGCTGCGTGCCCTGCTCGTAGGCGTACCCCAGCTCGAACAGCGTCGCCTCGGCGAACGGCCGGCCGAGCATTTCCAGCCCGATCGGGAGTCCGTCGGCGGTCAGCCCGGCCGGCAGGGTCAGCGCCGGGAAGCCGGTGGCGGGACTCAGGAAGCGGTTGTTGCCCCGCGCGTACGCGTCCTGGGTGTTCGCGTTGGTGAGCGCGTCGGGAGCGATCACCGTCGTCTGATGATCGAACGTGGCATAGACCAGCGCGTCGAGGTCGTTGTCGGCCATCGCGGTCAGGACGTTGCGCCGCAACTCCTCGCGAACACGGAGAATCGTGAGGTACCCGCGGTCACGGGTCGACTGGCCGACGACGTTGATGAGGCCGCGCGCCCGCCAAGGGGTGACCACGCCCGACACGAGGATGTCACGGACGGTCTTGACCGGCGCGTTCTCGTGCTCGGCGAGGTAGTCGTTCATCGCGCGCTCGGTCTCGAAGTTGTTGGTGGTGTACGCCCGCTGCGCCGATTCGAGCCCGGCGATGGTCACTGGATCGACGACGGAGGCCCCCAGCGCGCGCATGTCGGCGAGGGCCCGGTCGACGAGCGCCCGCACCTGCTTGTAGTCGTCGGCGCCGGGATCGGTTTTCGGGTCCATCGACTCGCGGATGACGCCGATGCGCGCTCCGCGCAGGCCCTCGGTGTCGAGACCGGCGGCGTAGGACTCGGGCACTTGCCCGACGGTATAGGAGGTGATCGGATCGTTGGCGTCGTAGCCGGCGATGGCGTCGAGCAGGAGGGCGGCGTCCCGCACGGTCCGGGTCATCGGGCCGAGCGTGTCGCTGGACGGGTTGGCCGGCATCATGCCGAAGCGGCTGACCAGCGGCAGGGTGGGGCGCAGGCCGACCAGCGCGTGGACCGCGGCCGGGCCGCGGATCGACCCGCCGGTATCCTCGCCGATGCCGACCATCCCGAAGTTGGCCGCGATGCCCGCGCCGGTCCCGCCGGACGACCCGCTCGGATTGCGGGTCGGGTCGTAGGCGTTGCGGATGATCCCGAACGCCGAGCCGACGTAGCGCGAGGCGAACTCGCCCATGTTCGTCTTGGCCAGGATGAGGGCGCCCGCCGCGCGCATGCGGACCACGATGGTCGCGTCGCGCCGGGACATGAAGCCCTCGAACAGGGCCGAGCCGTAGGTGGTCGGCATGTCGCGCGTCTCCACCTGGTCCTTCAGCAGCACGGGGACGCAGTGCAGCGGGCCCACCGGTCCCGACTCGGCATAGGCCGCGTCGAGCTCGCCGGCGCGTTCCAGCGCACGGGGATTCACCACCTGGATGGCGTTCAGGTTCGGGCCGGCCTGGTCGTAGGCTGCTATCCGATCGAGGTAGGTCTGAACCAGGCCGCGGCAGGTCAGCTCGCCCGACGCGAAGGCGGCGTGCGCGTCCGCGATCGTCGCCTCGATCAGTTGGAAGCCCTGGCCGCCGGCAACGGCCGGGGCCAGCAGCCAGACGGCGACGACGACCGCCAGCCACTGCCTGCCGCGTCTCGCCCTCTCGCTGTTCTCGTAGTGCGCCGCCGTCCGTCTGCTTCGCGTCACGGTGCTTCCTCCATCGGCCGGCTCGTTGCCGGCATCCGGGGACTATGTCACGGGCGGGGCCGGTTGGAAAGCCGGAGCGGACGGCCGCCTCCGCGTCCCGCCGAGCCTCCGGGGTTCCGGGCGTGCGCCCGGCGCGCCGACACAGGCGACGTCGAGGCCGCCTCCATGCCGTGGTATCGAAAAACCGCGCACTTTCGCGCCGCAAAGTCCTATCATGGGCGGCATCCATGCGGATTCGCGGCCGCGTCCACCGGAATCAGCGAGGGGACAGCATCATGATCGTCACTGGCAAGGCGCTCCCACGACGGGCGGTCCTGCGCGGAATCGGCGCATCGCTTGCGCTCCCGTTCCTGGACTCGATGGTTCCGGCCCTCGGGGCGTTCCGGAAGGCCGCGGCGACCCCGGTTCCGCGGCTCGGCGTGGTCTACGTGCCCAACGGGATGCGGATGGAGCACTGGATCCCCGCGACGGAAGGCGCGGACTTCGAGCTTCCCCTCGTCCTGAAGCCGCTCGAGCCGCTTCGCCGCCACGTGCAGGTGCTTTCCGGCATGCACGGCGTCACCAGTCCCGGCCCGCACCCGCGCGCTTCCACGCGCTTTCTCACCGGTGTTCCCGCCAAGCCGGAGAACGGCGCCGACGTGTTGGCCGGCGTGTCCATGGACCAGCTCGCCGGCCGCGTGCTCGGACGCGAGACGCAGCTCGCCACGCTGGAGCTGGCGCTCGACGGCCGCGACTTCGCCGGGTCGTGCGGCAACGGATTCAGTTGCGCCTACACGAACACCATCGCGTGGGCGGATGCAACTACGCCGCTGCCGATGGAGAACGATCCCGGCGTCGTCTTCGAGCGGCTGTTCGGCGACAGCGGCAGTACCGATCCGGCGATCCGCCGGGCGCGGCTGAAGAAGGACGCCAGCCTGCTCGACTCGGTCACCGAACGTGCGCGCGACCTGTCGCGCGAGCTCGGCGCGGGCGACCGGCGCAAGCTGGGCCAGTACCTGGACGCGGTGCGCGACGTCGAACGGCGCATCCGGAGAACCGCCGCACAGTCCGGCCGCGAGCTGCCGGCGGTCGATCGGCCGGAGGGTATCCCCGACACCTTCGGCGAGCACGCCGGGTTGATGTTCGATCTGCTGGCGCTGGCCTGGGAGACCGATCTCACCCGGGTCGCCACCTTCATGCTCGGCCGCGAGCTGACCGGCCGGACCTACGCCGAAATCGGCGTGGCCGACGCGCACCACCCGATCTCGCATCACCAGCGGGACCCGGAGAAGCTGGCCAAGCTGACCAAGATCAACCAGTATCACGTGGACGTCTTCTCGCGGTTCCTGGACCGGCTGCGGTCGACGCCGGACGGCGACGGATCGCTGCTCGACCACTCGATGATCGTCTACGGCGCCGGCATGGCCGACAGCAACGCCCACGCCTCGGACAACCTGCCGATCCTGCTGGCGGGCGGGGCCGCGGGCAAGGGCGGCCGGCACGTGCGGTATTTGCCCGACACGCCGCTGGCGAACCTGCACCTGACGCTGCTTGACAAGCTGGGCGTGCCGGTGGACTCGCTCGGCCACGCGACGGGGCCGTTGTCGCTGGGCGGTTGACCGCCTCGTCGGGCGTCGGGGCAAGGTCGACCCCGGCGCCTGGACTCGGCAGATGCGTCACGTTGTTCGCGATCCAGCAGATCCGGCAGGTGGCGGGAGGCGCGGATTCGCCTACCCGCCCCGCGTATGCATCTCCAGGTGCGGTTCCTTCTGCAGCGTCTCGATCGGGATGAACGGCTGGCGGTCGCCGGTGGCGAGACGAACTTCCGCTCCGCGATCGCTCCGGGCGGTCCAGATGCCCTCGATCAGAGCACCGATCTCCGCGCGTGACATCCCGGCGCGCAACGGGCCGCGCAGGTCCGTACCCTCGCGGGCGTACAGACAGCGGTACCACAGGCCGTCGGCGGTCAGGCGGCTCCGGTCGCACGAGCGGCAGAAGGGCTCGGTGGTCGACGAGATGATGCCGAACGTCTGACCGCCGGGCAGGCGGAACCGGTCGGCGGGGGCGGAGGATTCCTCCTCGATGGCCGTGACCGGTCCGAGCGCTTCCCCGATCAGCCGCAGCATCTCGGCACGCGAGAGGACGTCCTGTACGGACCAGCGCGTGGCGCCCCCTACGTCCATGTACTCGATGAAGCGCACCTCGGCACCCACCTGCCGGCCATAGGCGAGCAGGTCGATCAGCTCGTCGTCGTTGACGCCGCGGATGACGACGGTGTCGATCTTCAGGTCGGTGAAGCCCGCTTTCCGCGCCGCGTCCAGGCTGTGCTGCACGGTGGTGACACCGTCGAAGCGGGTCAGCTCGCGGAAGCGGTCGGCGCGCAGCGTGTCGAGGCTCACGGTAAGCCGGTGGAGTCCGGCCTCCCGCAGGCCGGCGGCCTGGTCCGCGAGCAGCATGCCGTTGGTGGTGAGCGCGAGGTCCCGGATGGCCGGCTTCTCTGACAGCCGTTGGATCAAGTCCGGCAGGTTCTTGCGGAGCAGCGGCTCCCCGCCGGTCAGGCGGACGCGGTCGACGCCGGCGTCGGTGAAGGCGTCGACGAGCGCGCCGATCTCCTCGAAGGTCAGGATGTCCCCGCGCGGCAGCCAGACGTACTCCTCCTCCGGCATGCAGTACTGGCAGCGCAGGTTGCAGCGGTCGGTGACCGAGATTCGCAGGCTGCGCAGCGGACGATCCAACCGGTCGAGGGCGGCCATCGGCTCTTCATTATCGCACCAGACGGGTCCCGCGTCGCGCGAGCGGCGCAACGGGCGCCGCCGCTTGCCGCACGACCGAATCGCCTGCCGGACCGCGCGCCCCTCTGCAGGGCCTCCTGAAGGCTCCCCCGGGCCGGTCGGAGGCTCGGCGCGGGCTATAATCGTTGCGAGACGGCCAGCCTCCGGCGCCGCGCGTGGCTCCGAAGTATCGCGCGCGGCAATCCAGGTTCTCGCGCTCTGTCCGATCCAGTGATTGCAACGGTGCAGATCTGATGATTCCGGCCATCCGCGGCACGCACGACATCCTGCCGGGCGAGATCGAGCGCTGGCAGCACGCCGAGCGGGTGATCCGCGACGTGTGCGCCCGCTACGGCTACCGCGAGATCCGCACTCCGGTCATCGAGCGCGAGGAGTTGTTCGCCAAGGGGACGGGCGAGACCACCGACATCGTCCAGAAGGAGATGTACGCCTTCGAGGACAAGGGGGGCGAGCGGGTCACACTGCGGCCGGAGGCGACGCCGAGCATGGTGCGGGCCTACGTCGAGCACGCGCTCGAGCAGGCGCTGCCGACTGTCAAGCTCTTCAGCTTCGGACCGATGTTCCGCTACGAGCGGCCGCAGAAGGGCCGTTACCGCCAGTTCCACCAGCTCGACGTGGAGGTCTTCGGGGTCTCGGACGCAACGCTGGACGCCGAGGTGATAGAGATGGCGGCGGCCCTCGTGCGCGCACTGGGGATCGACGAGGCGGAACTGGTCGTCAACTCGGTCGGCTGCCGCGAGTGCCGGCCGGGGTTCGGCCGGGCGCTGCTGGAGGCGCTCGGGGAGCGGAAGTCCGAGTTGTGCGGCGACTGCCGGCGGCGTGCCGAGACGAATCCCCTGCGGATCTTCGATTGCAAGGTGCCGCCCTGCCAGCCGATCGTCGACGCCCTGCCGCATTCGACAGACTACCTGTGCGACGCGTGCCGTGAGCACTTCGCCGCGGTAACCGGGCAGTTGAAGGCGCTGGAGCTCGACCACCGCGTCTCGCACAGGCTCGTGCGCGGGCTCGACTACTACGCCCGGACGACCTTCGAGGTGCTGGGCTCGACGCTCGGCGCCCAGAACGCGTTGCTCGGCGGCGGACGCTACGACGGGCTGGTACGGCAGCTCGGCGGGCCCGACCGGGCCGGCATCGGGTTTGCCGCCGGCATGGAACGGCTGGTGCAGGCGATGCCGGAGAATCCCGGGACGGTGGCGCCCGACGCCTTCGTGGTGGCGCTGGGCGAGGCGGCCCGGCCGGCTGCCCACGTGCTGGCCCGCGACCTGCGCCACGCCGGCGTGGCGACGCTCGTGGACTACGACGCCCGCTCGTTGCGGGCGCAGATGAAGCGGGCGAACCGGTCCGGCGCGCGCCGGGTTCTCATCCTCGGCGACGATGAGCTCGCCCGCGGCGAGGTTACCGTGAGGGACATGGCGTCGAGTGAGCAGGTGACCGTCGCGCGTTCCGAGGTCGTGCAGCGGGTGAGCGGCTGATGCCTCGCTGCAGCCGTCCGATACATCCGACAGAGGCCGACAGATCCGACAGACATCCGGCACTCGAAGCGTTCCGCCGACACGATTGAGTCCTTACGACTCCCGGCGCGCCGCTGCGGGGCTCCTCCACCCGATACGAGACGATCGTGACTGAAGAGAGACATTCCGTTCCGCGCACCCGCACCCACACCTGCGGCGAGCTCCGCCCGGGCGACGTCGGTACCGACGTGGTGCTGATGGGCTGGGTCCACAAGGTCCGCGACCTCGGCGGGTTGACCTTCCTGGACGTGCGCGACCGGCACGGGATCACCCAGGTGGTGGCCCGCGACGGCAGCGAGGTGCTGGCGCGGATCAAGCAGGTGCGGCCAGAGTACGTCATTGCGGTCGCCGGGCCGGTGGAGCGCCGCTCGGAGGAGACCCTCAACCCGAAGATCGTGACCGGCGAGGTCGAGGTGGAGGCGCGCAGCCTCACCGTGCTGAGCGAGGCGCGGACCCCGCCGTTCCAGATCGACGAGGAGACGCCGGTTTCCGAGGAAGTGCGCCTCCGCTACCGCTACCTGGACCTGCGCCGGGCGCGCATGCGCGAGAACATCGGGCTGCGGCACCGCATCACGATGGCGGTCCGCAACAGCCTCGACGCCGACGGGTTCTGGGAGATCGAGACGCCGCTGCTCACCAAGTCGACGCCGGAGGGGGCGCGCGACTACCTCGTGCCCAGCCGGCTGCACGCGGGGGAGTTCTACGCGCTGCCGCAGTCGCCGCAGATCTTCAAGCAGATCCTGATGGTCTCCGGCATGGACCGCTACTTCCAGATCGTCAAGTGCTTCCGCGACGAGGACCTGCGCGCGGACCGGCAGCCCGAGTTCACGCAGATAGACATCGAGATGTCGTTCGTCGACCAGGAGGCGGTCTTCGCCGCGGTGGAGCGGCTCATGCAGGCGGTTTTCCGCGTGGTGGACAAGGAGGTGCCGGTTTCGTTCCCACGCCTGACCTACGACGAGGCGATGGCCCGCTACGGCAGCGACAAGCCGGACCTGCGCTTCGAGATGCCGATCCAGGACGTTTCCGACGTGTTCCGCGCGGGCCGTTTCAAGGTCTTCCGCGAGCTGGTGGCCGGAGGCGGTTCGGTACGTGCGCTGGTGGTTCCGGGCGCCGGACGCCAGTCGCGCGCGCAGATCGACAACCTGGTGGACGAAGCACTGGCCCTGGGCGCGAAGGGGCTCGTCTGGGTGCGCCAGTCGCCGGAGGGCGTCATCCAGAGCTCGATCCTGAAGGCGGCGGGTGAGGAATCGCTGGCGCAGGTGGTGCAGGCCGTCGGGGCGGAACGCGACGACCTGATCCTGATCGCGGGCGGCGAAGGCTACGAGGCTTCCGCCCTGCTGGGCCAGTTCCGACTGCGGCTCGCGCAGCGGGAGGGGCTGATCGACGAGAGCCGGACGTCGCTGAGCTGGGTCGTCGACTTTCCGCTCATGGAGTGGAGCGAGACCGAGCAGCGGCTGGTGTCGATGCACCATCCGTTCACCTCGCCGCGGCCGGAAGACCTCGACCGCCTGGAGGAAGACCCCGGGGCGGTCCGCGCCCGCGCCTACGACCTCGTGCTCAATGGAAACGAGATCGGCGGCGGCAGCATTCGAATCCACCGGGCGGATCTGCAGGCCCGCATCTTCCGGCTGCTGAAGATCAGCGACGAGGAAGCCAAGGCCCGCTTCGGCTTCTTCCTCGACGCGTTGCAGTACGGCACCCCGCCGCACGGCGGCATCGCCCTCGGCCTCGACCGCATCGTGGCCCTCGTGGCGGGCGAGCCGTCCATCCGGGACGTGATGGCGTTTCCGAAGACGGCCGCCGCGGTCGACCTGATGGCCGGGTCGCCCTCCAGTGTGGACCGGCGCCAGTTGCGGGAATTGCACCTGGATTGAGAGTCCGGCGATATCGCTCTCACCCGATCTTGACCGGTGGTCGCGGCGCGTGGTATCGATTGCATAGCCTTGCCACGCAGCATTCTCGGCGGTCTGGGTGTCACGCGGACTTCCACCGCGGGTTTCCAGGAGCTTGCGCCTTGGAACGTAACGACATGAGTTCGGAGGCGCAACATCCCGGGGCGGTGGGGGCTGGGGCCAAACACGGAGCGATGCGACGGGTTTGGCGGCGCTAGGGGAACTCCGATCGTTACACCCACCCTCGTGAAGATTCCTGTCCCCGACGAGGGGGTCGAGACCCTGTTCGGCTCCCGGGACGAGAACCTCAAGCAGCTCGAGCAGCAGTTCGACGTGCAGATCCGGACCGGGGGCAACGAGTTGCTGATCACGGGCGACGCAGCGGGCCTGGCCAAGACCGAGTGGGTCATCGACCAGTTGACGGGACTGTTGCGCGAAGGCTACCGGTTCTCTCGGGAGGACGTGCGGCGGGCGTCCGAAATGGTGAGCGAGGACGCGCAGGTCGACCTGCGGGACTTTTTCCTGCGGGCGCCCTTGCGCGCGTCGAGCACGCGGCAGGTGACGCCGAAGACGCTCGGCCAGCGGCGCTATCTCGACGCCATAGAACGTCACGACGTTGTCTTCGGCATCGGTCCGGCCGGCACGGGGAAGACCTATCTGGCGATGGCGCAGGCAGTGGCCTACCTGACCTCGAAGCGGGTCAGCCGGATCATCCTGGCGCGGCCCGCCGTCGAGGCGGGCGAGAAGCTCGGTTTCCTGCCGGGCGACGTGCAGGAGAAGGTGAACCCGTACCTGCGGCCGCTGTACGATGCCCTGTACGACATGCTCCACACCGACAAGGTGGAGCGGCTGCTCGAGCGCGGCGTCATCGAGATCGCCCCGATCGCCTTCATGCGGGGACGGACCCTGAACGACGCGTTCGTGATTCTCGACGAGGCGCAGAACACGACGACCGAACAGATGAAGATGTTCCTGACCCGTCTGGGTTTCGGGTCGAAGGCGGTCGTCACCGGCGATATCACGCAGATAGACCTGCCCGCGGGGCAGACCTCCGGCGTCGTGCAGGCGCTCAAGGTTCTGCGCGGCGTCGACGGCGTAGCGATTGTCCACTTCACGGACCGCGACGTGGTGCGGCACCCGCTGGTGCAGCGCATCGTGAAGGCCTACGAGCGGTTCGGCCCCGCTCCGGCGGCCGATTCCCCCGAGTCTCCATGAGCTTCGACGATCCGGATTCGGAACCCGACCCTGACCGGCCCGAGCGCAACAGGCTGCGCGTCGTGGTGACGGACGGGCGCGGGCGCGTCCGGCGCGCCCTGCGCTTGCGCCGCTGGCTGGCCGACGTGGCGCCGCCCGCGGCGCGCGGGGAGGTGGCGGTGGCGCTGGTCTGCGACCGCAAGATGCGCGATCTCAACCGCCGGTACCGGGGCATCGGTCGCGCGACCGACGTGCTCTCCTTTCCGGCCACGTCCGCGGTGGCGCCGGACGCCGGGTTCGAACCGGCCGGGGGCGCCGCGTGCAACGGCAACGGACCCGAGCGTTCGGACGAGCCGGAAGCGAGCATGCCGGAGCCGGTCGACGGTGCCGAGCCGCATCTGGGTGACATCGTCATCGCGACCGGCGTGGCCCGTCGGCAGGCACGCGCCGCCGGTCACCCGCTCGGCGCCGAGCTGTGCTGCCTGGCGCTGCACGGCCTGCTGCATCTGCTCGGGTACGACCACGAACGGGATACGGGCCAGATGGAACGCCTGGAGCGGCGTCTCCGGCGCCGGGGAGGGCTTGCGTGATCCCCCTGGCACTGTTCCTCCTCGCCTGTGCGACGGTCTACGTCGGGACCGTCGAGGCGGCGTTCACCACCTTGATGCGCCTGTCCCTGCGACTGGACGCGGAGCGTCGCGGCAGCCTCGATCGGCTCGGTTACCTCGACGATCCCCTGCGATTGTTCGTCCCGGTGCGCGTGCTGCAGAGCGTGCTCGTCGCGGCCGTGGCCGTGCTCGCGATGGTCTCCGTGGCGGCGCGCGACGCGCTGTCGCTGGCCTTGCTCGTCACCACGCTCGTGACCTTCGTGCTGGTGTGCGGTCACCTGTTGCCGATCGTCATCGTCCGGCGCAATCCGCAGCGCGTGCTGGAGGCGCTGCTGCCGTCCCTGCGGGTAACCGTGGTGCTGTTGCAGCCGGTCACGCAACCCCTCATCCGGCTGCTGCGGCGGGGGAGCCGTCGCGTCAACGGGACGATCGCCGGAAACGGGGGAACCGTGTCCGGTGCGGAATCCCGCGACCGCACCGACGGATTGGCCGCACTCGAAGAGCAGGAGGAACGACAACTGCTGCAATCGGTGGTCGAGTTCGGCGATACGCTGGTGCGCGAGGTGATGACCCCGCGGCCGGACATCGCGGCGGTGCGCGCCGATGCGACGCTCGACGAGCTGCGCGCGCTGTTCGTCGAGGAGCAGTACTCCCGGCTTCCGGTGTACGAGCACAGCCTCGACACCGTCCTCGGGTTCGTGTTCGTCAAGGACCTCGTGACGTTGTCCGACGCCTCCGGGGACGAGCGCGTAGTCGACCGGCTGCTGCGGCCGGCGCACACCGTGCCGGAGACCAAGCGGGTGGCGGACTTGCTGAAGGAGCTGCAGGAGGCGCGGGTCCAGAGCGCGATCGTGCACGACGAGTACGGCGGCACGGCCGGTCTGGTCACCATCGAGGACCTGATCGAGGAGATCGTCGGCGAGATTCGGGACGAGTACGACGTCGAGGCGGATCCGATCGTGGACGAAGGGTCGGGCAGCTATGTCTTTACCGGCCGCGTCAGCGTCGACGACCTGCGCAAGCGGCTCGACGTCGTCATCGAGCCGCAGGGCTTCGAGACGGTGGCCGGGTACATCCTCGCCCGTCTCGGTCGCGTGCCGCAGCAGGGCGAGTCCTTCGAGGTCGACGGACTGAGCGTCGACGTCATCGAGGCCGAGCGCCGCCGGGTGCATCGCGTCCGGTTCCGCCGCAGCTCGGCGGCGCCGCTGGAGACGCCTGCGTGAGAGCCGGATACGTCTCGCTCATCGGCCGCCCCAACGCCGGCAAGTCCACCCTGCTCAACCGGATCGTCGGAACCAAGCTGGCAATCGTCTCGGACAAGCCGCAGACCACCCGCACCCGGATTCTCGGCGTGAAGCACGGTTCGCCCGAGCATCCCGGCCAGATCGTGTTCGTCGACACGCCGGGCATCCACCGCCCGGTGCACCGGATGAACGTCCGCATGGTGGACCATGCGGTCGAGACCATCACGCAGGTCGACGTGCTGGTGGTGGTCCTCGATGCGAGCATGCGGACCGGCAGGGGCGACCGGTTCGTGCTGGAGTTGCTCGAGCGCGCCCGGGCGCCGGTGATTCTGGCCCTCAACAAGATAGACGCGATCGCCAAGCACCGCCTGCTCCCGTTGATGGACTGGTACCGGCAGCAGCGGGACTTCGCCGGTCTCGTGCCTGTCTCGGCGCTCACGGGTGATGGCGTGTCCGACCTGGAAGGAGAAATCCGGGATCGCCTGCCGGAAGGCGAGCCGTTGTTTCCGGACGATTACGTGACCGACCAGCCGGAGCGCGTCAGGGTGGCCGAGACCGTGCGCGAGAAGCTGCTGCGCGAGACGCGGGCGGAGCTGCCGTTCGCCAGCGCGGTGGTCGTCGACCGCTTCGAGGAGCCCGACCCGAGGGGCATCATGCGCCTCTATTGCTCGATTGTCGTCGACCGCGACACCCACAAGCCGATCGTGCTCGGCCGCCGCGGATCCCGCATCAAGCGAATCGGCACCGAGGCGCGCGAAGAGCTGGAGCAGTTGTTCGGCACCCGCGTGTACCTGGATCTGCACGTCCGGGTGCGGCCCGGCTGGCGAGAGAGCGAACGCATGCTGCGGGAGCTGGGTCTGGAGCGATGAGGCTCCGGGCCGGCCGGCCCGGGAACGGGCATGGTACAATCAACCGCTTAGTGTCTGGACTAGTGGGACAACGATCCAACACCGGGCCGTCTCGCGCGAGGGGGAGCGACCTCGCGGACCGGAGCCATGCCGCCTCTCCGCCGAATCGATGTCGTGCTCGATTCAGTCAAGCGACTGCAGCGGATTGGTGCGACCGCTAACCTTCTCAACGTTCTTCAGAAGCAACACCCGGCCGACCTCGCCGAGGTCCTGACGGGATTGTCGGACGCCGAGCGGCTTTCCACGTTCAACACGCTCATCGCGCAGAACAGCCGTCTCGCGATGGAGGCGCTCAGCGAGCTGGACGCCGAGATCGGCGACGCGCTCCTGACGAAGCGGCCTCCCGACGAGCTGGCGAAGCTGTTTCTCGAACTGGCGACCGACGACGCGGCGGCGCTGATCGACCGGCTGCCGGACGAGCTGTCGGCCGAGGTGCTCGCCCGGATGCGCCGGAAGGACTCCGGCGACGTGCAGCACCTGCTGGCCTACGGCGACCAGACCGCGGGCCGCATCATGAACCCGGAGGTCTTCGCCCTCTCCGAGGACCTGACTGCGGGCGAGGCCATCGAGGCGCTGCAGCGGTCGCGCGAAGTGGAGATGGTCTTCTACCTCTACGTCGTCGACGAGCGGCGTCACCTGGTGGGCGTGGTGTCGTTGCGCCGCCTGCTGCTCGTCTCCCCGGAAACGCCGCTGAAGCGGATCATGACGTCGGAGCTGATCAAGGCGCGGGTCGACACCGACCAGGAGGAGGTCGCCCAGGAGGTGGCCAACTACAACCTGCTGGCGATTCCCGTGGTCGACGACGAGAACAAGCTGGTCGGCATCATCACCGTGGACGACGTCATCGACGTCATCAAGGACGAGGCCACCGAGGACATCCTGCGCCTGGCCGGCGTGCCGGCCGACGAGCATGTGTTCACGTCGCCGTGGGAGGCATGGCGCAAGCGGCTGCCGTGGCTCGGGGTGAACCTGTTCGCGGCCACCCTGGCCGCGCTCGTGGTGCGCGAGTTCCAGGCGACGGTGGAGCAGATCATCGCGCTGGCCGCTCTCATGACCGTGGTGGCGAGCATGGGCGGCAACGCGGCGACCCAGACGCTGACGGTGATCGTGCGCGGCATCGCCCTCGGCGAGCTGACCTGGAGCAACTCGCGGCGCGTGCTCGGCAAGGAGGCGCTGGTCGGCGTCGCCAACGGCATCGTGCTGGGCGCGGCGGGCGCCGGCGTGGCCTGGGGAGTGTTCGGCAACCCCTACCTGGGCGCCATCCTGGCCCTGGCGATGATCATCAATCTGCTCGTGGCCGCCATCGCCGCGACGCTGATCCCGATCGCGCTCCGGGCCCTGAAGATCGACCCGGCCCTGGCGTCGGCGGTGTTCATCACCACGATGACCGACGTGTTCGGCTTCTTCGCCATTCTGGGACTGGCCACGGCGTTCTTGCCGTACCTGCAGCGGGGCCTGTAACCCGTCCGGGCGCGGGGCGATTCTACCGACACCGCTCGACGGAGGCTCTCAGCCCTGCCACGCCGGCGCCTGCGTCTATAATCATCAACCCGCCATCAAGCGCCTTCACCGCCGGTACGGGGAGTCTCCAGATGCCACAGCCTCGATTCATCGCGCTGCGCATTGTGGTTGCCATTCTCGCTACGGTGTCGCACGCCGCCGTTCCGACGCCCGCCGTCGCGCAGACCGCCGACGACTTCGTGCCCGTCACGGACGCGATGCTCCAGGAGCCGGCTCCGGCGGACTGGCCGATGTGGCGCCGCACGCTCGACGGGTGGGGTTACAGCCCGCTGGACCAGGTGACGCGCGAGAACGTCGACGGCCTCCGGCTCGCCTGGTCGCGCGCCCTGATGGCCGGCACGCAGGAGGTGACGCCGCTGGCCTACGACGGCGTGCTCTATATGCCGAACGGCAGCGACGTCATCCAGGCCATCGACGCGGCGACCGGCGACCTTCTCTGGGAGTACCGCCGCGACCTGCCGGAGGACGTCTACGAGTACGTCGGCGGCAACGCCCGCAGCATGCGGAACATCGCCATCTACGACCGGTTCATCATCAACATCAGCGACGACGACTACGCCTACGCGCTCGACGCGATTACCGGCGAGATCGCGTGGGAGACGGAGATCTTCGATTACCAGGTGATACCCGCCGGGCACAGCTCCGGTCCGATCATCGCCGACGGCCGGGTCATCTCCGGACGGAGCTGCCGGCCGCGGGGCGGGCCGGAGTCTTGCGTCGTGGTGGCGCACGACGCGCGCACCGGCGAGGAACTGTGGCGGCGCCGCACGGTGCCGGCCCCGGGCGAGCCGGGCGACGAGACCTGGGGCGGCGTGCCGTATGAGGAGCGCGTGCACGTCGGCTCCTGGATGCCGGCCAGCTATGACCCGGAACTCCGGCTGATCTACCAGGGCACCTCGGTCACCTCGCCGGCCCCGAAGTTCCTGCTCGGCGGGGTGGAGAACACGCACCTGTACCACAACTCGACGCTGGCTCTCGACGTCGAGACCGGCGAGATCCGGTGGTACTACCAGCACCTGAACGACCATTGGGATCTGGACCATCCGTTCGAGCGCCTGCTCGTCGACACCGCGGTCGCACCGAATCCCGATGCGGTGAGCTGGATCAACCCGCGCATACGACCTGGTGAGCTTCGCAAGGTCGTGACCGGGGTGCCGGGCAAGACCGGTTTGGTCTATACCCTCGACCGCGAGACGGGCGAGTTCCTGTGGGCGACCCCGACGGTTGCGCAGAACGTGATCAGCGACATCGATGGCGCCACCGGCGCGGTGACCGAGAACGCCGAGGTGATCTTCACGGCCTTGGGGCAGGAAGTGCTCGCGTGCCCCACCTGGGCGGGCGGCAAGGACTGGGAGGCCGGCGCCTACAGCCCGCTGACGAACACGATGTACATGCCGCTTCGCAACACCTGCGCGCGGATGCTCGCCACCGACAACGTGCGCAGCGAGCGGGCGCGGGCGTTGACCGCGGGCGGGCAGGGCGGGCTGGAGATCTATGCGTTGGCCGCGCGGCACCAGTTGACCCCCGGCACCGACTACCTGGGCACCATCCACGCAGTGTCGGCGGAGACGGGCGAGACGGCCTGGGTGCACGAGCAGCGGGCTGCCACGATGCCGCTGATGGCCACCGGCGGCGGCTTGATCTTCGCGGGCGACGTCAACGGCCGGTTCAAGGCCCTCGACCAGGAGACCGGCGCGGTGCTCTGGGAGATCAACCTCGGCTCGCCGGTCGTCGGCTTCCCGATCGCCTTTGCGGTCGACGGGCGTCAGTACGTGGCGGTCAATACCGGTGCGGGAGGTGGCATCAACCTGCGGATGACCCCCGAGCTGCGGCCGAGCGTGGGGAGCACCCTGTTCGTCTTCGAGCTGCCTGGCGCGGAGTAGCGGTGCCGGAGCTTGCTTTCGGTGCGACCCCGAGGCCGATCCGATCCCTTCGGAAGCAGGAGAACGCGGAGTAGCGGTACCGGAGCCTGCTTTCGGTGTGACTGCGTTTGCGCCGTCGCGGTGTTCACTGAACCGTGATGCCGGTCAGGAAGCTCGAGCGCCTCAGGTCGGGCTCGTTCGTGTCGTCGACTTGAATCTTCAAGCTCACCTCGAGCCCGTAGCGGCTGGCCCGATCGAACGTCAACGACATCGAAAAGCGGTTGCCGGCCGGCTCGTCGCACGTGGTCACCACCCGGATGTCGCTGCCTTCGTCGTCCACGGGACCACCTGTGTGGACCTGGTGCACGCAGACCTCGACGACGTCCGGCGCGTCGCTCGACGTTATCGTGCCGGCGAACATGATGGTCTCTCCGACGGTCATCGAGCCCGGTATTTCGTCGTCGAGCTGCACGCCCCGGAATTCCCCCGGGTCGATGGGAACGTCCGATACCTGCAGCGGCGGAACGTTGACGATGCGGGACCCGTCGTACCTCTCGACCGTCGTGTCGAGGGTCGCGCGGCCGCCGGTCGCCTCGAAGAACGCGGGCATTCCGCCGAACGTCGTCGCGCCGGACCGCGCCTCGTGCCGCGCGGCGAAGAAGTTCCAGTAGTCCATCTCCTCGGGTGACAGCAGCGCGTTCCGCGAGACCACGATCGTCACGCGCCGCCACGCATCGTCCACCGGCCCGCTCCGCGTCCCATGCTGCCCCAGGATGTCGCTGATGTGGACGGTCGTCGTCTCACCCTCGACGGCGGTGCCGATGCCGGGCGCCGTCGCGGATTCCTCGTCGAACTGAGCCTGGTCCTCGAAGACGACCATCTCCGGCACCTCTTCCGCGCCGATGAGTCCCATGCGATAGAGAACCGTCGGGTGGTAAACGGACGGGGCGGGCGTCCGTTCTATCACGTAGGAGGCGCCCTCGTCCTCGTCGCCGCCGCCCGCGCGCGCGACGCGCCGAATCGGCCTCAGGACGGCGCCGAGGAGCGCTTCACCGGGAAACAGCAGGGGTGTATGGCTGCCGGGACCCCACCCCTTGCGTTCGATGCCCTCCGTGATCGCGGTCCAGTCCCAGTAGTCGGCCCACTGGTGCCCGATCTCGTGGTTCGAGATCCACGTGGCGGTGAACTGCGCGTCGCGGTAGAACTCGACCGAGCGCAGTGTGCCCCTGCTGCCGAAGTAATCCGTATGGTCGAACTCGTCCCTGCCGAGGCCCTCGATCGGGTTCCGTGCGTTCCAGTGGTAGGCCGAGAACTTCGAGCTGGGGTGTTGCTCCGCCGTCACGATGGCAATCGAGTCGTAGACGTCGGGAAAGACCTCGTAGAACGCTTTCGTCACCTCCTGCAGCTCGAAATCATAGTCGTCGCCTCCCACCCGCTCGTTACCGAAGCCGCCGACGACCATGTTCACGACGTGGCTGGCGTACTGCATGCTGTCGCCGATCTTCACCACGCGCGATTCGGCAAGGTTGAGCGGGACGATCGGCAGGCGAATGTGCACGCTCTCGAATTCGTCCTCTTCGGTTTCGTCCTCTTCGGTTTCGTCCTCTTCGGTTTCGTTGTCCGCCTCGACCGGCTTCGGGATCTTGAGCGTGCCAAAGTACACGAAGGGACTGTCGAACCCGCGGCGTCGCCGCCCGATGGCATCCCACAGCTCCGTGCCGGTCCAGCTCGGGTTGAATGTGGTCACGAGACGTCCGAAGAAGGTCCGCGTCTCTGTGCGGGTCCAGGATTCGGTCACGACGTCTCCGGCAGCGCTCGACCAGCGCTCGAATTCCACCGCCTCGATGTCGCCCGCTATGAGGAAGTCATCGAAGGCGAGCCCTTCATTGCTGTCGGCGCGGATCAGGCGGGGTTGCGGGTCGAACCAGAGCGGTCGCCCGTCCGGCGATTCCTCTTCCTCAGCGTCGGCCATCCGGAAGGGCGGAATCCTGGTGACTCCCGACCACGTCTGCCGGGCAACCAGTTGGGGCGTACCGCAGACGAAGGCGGGCTCGGGGGGGAGGGCGGCCAGCCAGGCCACCGAGGCGTCGCGGACCGCCGCGGCGATTTCTTCCTGCGCGGCAGGCCGGGCCGGCGAAGGCGAGATCATCGCCACCGCGACGCCGGCGCACGCCGCGATCCGCACCGGTGCCCAGGGAAACACCGGGCTGGTCGCGGTCGTGCGACGGCGGGCGAGGGCCATGCGGGCTCTAGCGGGAGGAGTCTTCCTCCTCGCCCTCCAGGGCGCCGGCCAGAATGACTGCCATGGAGTAGTTCCCCTCGTGGCAGGCGTACTCGAAGATCGGCGCCGGGTTCCACTGCATCGGGACCTCGTACTTCCAGGGGGCGGTCCACGTGCTCGGATCGTCGACCGTCACCTCGTACAGCAGCACCTCGGGTGACGCGCGGGTGAAGCGCTCGGTGAGTTGCAGGTCGGCGGTGGCGCCGCCGCGCATGAAGCTGGTCTCGCGCAGGAAATTGGTGGTCTCGACGACGAGAGTGTCGTCTTCCCAGCGTCCCCGCGATTCGCCCGCCCACTGCCGCAGCCCGGTGAACGGCCGGCCGTCGAGCGGAATGACGCGCGGGTTGTGGTTCATCTCGTTGTAGATGACCACGGCGTCCGGCGTCTGGAAGAGCTGCATGTTGTTGTTGTAGCCGCCCGGGGTCATCGGCGGTCCGGCATTGAAACCGACGATGCAGCGCACCTGCAGCCCGTTGGCGCCGAGGTCGTCGACCCATCCGCCCGGGGTCGGCTGATGCGGCCCGGTGTTCCTGCGCGCCTCCGCCAGCGCGTCCCGCCGCGTCTGGGCTTCCTCCGTCAACGCCGGAATACGCCCGCTGGGCGGGTCGATCACGAGCGACGTGCGGTTGGTGGAGACGGCCGACGTGCCGCGGTCGAACCAGAAGTTGTTGTACGAGCCGGGCGCGCCGTCGACACCGCGGTCCACGTTGCCCGTCGGGTCCGCTTCCGTTCGCCGGGCGGGCCGGGCGGCGAGATCGGCGTTCCGGTCGAGAGCGGCCTGCTCGAGAGCGGCAGCTTGCTCGGAGGTCAGGAACTCCTGCTCGGCGCGGTCTTCCGGCCGCTCCATCGGGGTGATGGTGCGGAAGTCCCACACGCCCTGCAGGTCGGGGTCGCCCCACGGCGTGGGTGGGACGTCGCCCTGCGCCAGGGCCGACGCGGGAGCCAGTGCCGCCAGCGTCAGGATCGTCAACAAACCCGCGATTCGTCCGCGCCCCATCTGTAACCTCCTGCGGAATCGATACCGAATGTCGCCGAGTGTCCAAAACGCCACAATAACATGGGTCAATTGCCGGCAGGATATCGACTTCAAGCGCCGCACCGCAGGTTGCGGGGAAGCTGGTGCGAGACCGGGCCGTCGCGTGATTGCGCTGGCTCCGTCCGGGGTGTAACCTGCGTATGTCAGGCGGTCCGTTCGGGCCGCGGGAGGGATGCGATGAGAACGCTGGCGATTGCGCTCGTGAGTGTGGGTGTGCTGCTGGCCGCGGCGACCGGATCCGCGCACCACTCGTTCTCGGCGGAGTTCGACATCGAGAAGCCGGTCACGCTCGAGGGCAAGCTGACCGAGCTGGAGTGGGTCAACCCCCACGGGTGGATTCACATGGACGTCGAGAACCCCGACGGCACGGTTACGAACTGGGCGGTCGAGCTGGGCAACCCGACGGCGCTGCTGCGGCGCGGCCTGCGGCGGGGCGACTTTCCGCCCGGGATCGAGTTCGTGGTCGAGGGGTACGAGGCCAAGGACGGTTCGCCCACGGCAAATGCAATCACGGTGACTTTCCCGGACGGGCGCGACTTCTTCGCGGGCTCCTCGGGGACCGGCGCGCCGGTGCCGCCGGGGCAGCGCTAGCAGTCTGTCACCCGTGGAGCAGCCGGAAGTCCGTCACCCGCGGAGCGGAGTAGGTTCCCGGTGCGCGCATAGCGTGTGCACCACGTTGCGGAGGGTGAGCTAGTGTCCAAGCGGTCCATGCCGGCCGTCGTCGCGGCCATTTGTTTCTGCCTGTTCGTGGCGTTGCCGGCGGCAGCGCAGGCGCAATCCGCCGCGGCGGAGGCGTACGTCCCGCCGCGTACGCCGGAAGGGCAGCCCGACCTGCAGGGCATCTGGCAGGCGCTCAACACCGCGGCCTGGGACATCCAGGACCACCGGCCCGACGCCGGAGTGCCCGCCGGCCAGGGGGTCGTCGACGGGAACGAGATCCCGTACCAGCCGTGGGCGCTGGGGCAGAAGCAGGAGAACTACGAGAACCGGCTGACCGCGGACCCCAACCGGCAGTGCTATCTGCCGGGCGTGCCGCGGGTCACCTACATGCCGTATCCCTTCCAGATTCTCCAGTTCTCCGACCGCATCCTGATCCTGTACGAGTACGTGCACGCCTCGCGCACGGTCTACATGGACGGCAGCCAACACCCGGAGGGGCATATCGACTTCTGGATGGGGGACTCGCGGGGCCGCTGGGAAGGCGACACCCTGGTCGTCGACGTCATCCACTTCAACGACCGCACCTGGTTCGACGCCGCCGGCAACTTCCACAGCGAGGCCCTGCACGTGGTGGAGCGCTACACGCCGACCGGGCCGGATCACCTGCGCTACGAGGTCACCATCGAGGATCCGAAGGTGTTCACCCGGCCCTGGACGATGAGCATGCCGCTGTATCGCCGGCAGGAAGCGAACGTGCAGCTCCTGGAGTACGAGTGCTTCGCCTACTCCGAGGAAGAGCTGGCGGCCGACAAGTGATGGGTCGGAAAGCGGAGCCGCAAGGCGATGGTTTTCAGGCAGGGGAGGATCCGATGAGCAGACGGTGCATCCGAGCCGCGGTCGCGGTGGCGACCTTCATCGCGCTGGCGTGGTTGGCGCCGCAGCCGGCGCTCGGGCAGGCGGCGGACCTGCCGCGGACTGCCGACGGCCACCCGGACATGCAGGGTTACTGGGACGGCGGGCCGGGGAACGCGTCGCACAGCATCGAGGACGGCTGCTGCGATGCGATCCACGCCCGGATGCAGAGCCGCACCCCGGACCGGCTCGGGCTGCCGTACCAGTTGATCGTCGATCCCCCGGACGGGCGGATTCCCTATCGGCCGTGGGCGGCGGCGAAGCGCGTCGAGTTCCTGTTCGACATGGAGACGCCGACCGAGCTCTCGCACATCGATCCCGAGGATCGCTGCCTGCTGAACGGGGTGCCGCGAAGCAACTATCGCGGGGACATCGAGATCAGGCAGAACGGCGCCCACGTCGTGATGTTGTACGAGTGGGCCCACGCCTACCGTGTGATTCCGATGGACGGCAGGCCCCACATCGGCGGGGACATCGCGCTGTTCAACGGAGACTCGCGCGGCCGCTGGGAGGGCGACACGCTGGTCGTCGATGTGACCAACTTCAACGACGTGCCGTGGCTCGACTCGCACGGCAGCTTCTACAGCGAGCAGCTCCGCGTGGTCGAGCGCTGGCGCATGCTCGACGCCGACACCCTCCGCTACGAGGCGACCATCGAGGATCCGGCGGTGTTCACGCAGCCCTGGACGCTGGCGTTCAGCATGGGCCGTATCGGCAGGGAAGGCTACGAGTTCTTCGAGGAAGCCTGCTGGGAGGGCGTCACCAACCGGCGCCGGCTGGCCGCGGGTCGAATCGCGGTCGCCAACGGCGAGCGCTTCATGCACACGCACGAGGATCCGCAACAATAGGCCACTTGGCGGGTCGGTTCCGGGAGAGGCTGTCCCTCCACGTCGGAGGCGGCCCGGCAATGTCGATGACGTGCGCCATCGCGGCGTTCGTCCCGCTTAAGGTGCACCGGGGGTTCGTTCGTACCCGATGCCGCTCCACACCGCCGACGCCTTGATTCTCCGCACCTACAAGCTGGGCGAGGCGGATCGCATCGTCGTGTTCCTGACCGCCGACCGGGGCAAGCGCCGGGGAGTCGCCAGGAGGGCGCGCCGGGCGCGCTCGGCGTTTTCCGGCGCCCTGGAGCCGATGACGTGGGGGCGCGTCGCCTACTTCGAACGGGAACGCCGCGAGCTGGTGCGGCTGCAGTACGTCGAGCCGGTGTGCTCCCCGCTGGCTGCCGGCAGCGCCGAGGCGCTCGCCCACGTAGGGTACTTCGCCGAGCTGATCGACGAGTGGGCCCCGGAGGCCGACCCGAATGAGAAGCTGTTCCGGCTGGGTGCGGCCGTAGTCGAATCGCTGGCCGCGGACGTGCCGATCGAGCGCCTCGCGCGCTACTTCGAGTTCTGGCTGCTGCGGCTGCAGGGCGTCTATCCGCCCCTGTCGGCGTGCAGCCGCTGCGGCGGCGAGCTGATCGGCGGCGCATGCCTGGTCGGTGGCGGAACCCTGGCCTGTGTGCGGTGCGAACCCTCGGGCGACGGCGGCAGGCTGTCGCCCGCCGCGCTGTCGTTTCTGGGAGCGGCACGGACGGTTGCCCCCGCGGGGCTTGCCGAAGTCGAGTTGCCGCCGGCGGCCGACCGCGAGCTGGCCGGGGCACACCATCGGTTGATCTCGACCCATCTGGAGAAGGAGCTGAAGTCGTTGCGTGTCGTCCGGTCGCTGGCCCGCGACCCGGCTGGCGACTGACCGAGAGCACGCGGCCTCACGCTAGCGGCGCACGACATCGACGTGCCACGCGCCTACGCTGTCGCCGTCGATGGTCAGACCGGCTTCGAACCTGCCGCTACCCGATTCGAGTGGCACGTTCTCGAACCGAGCTCCAGCGGCGCCTCCGGTGGCGCCGGCTGCGAGAAGCTGAGCGCCTGCACCAGCGCCTCGTCCACGAGGATGTCGGTCACGCAGCCGCGGTAGCGCTCTTGCTCCCCGTTGTGGAACAGGATCGGATCGAAGTAGTCCGAGCCGTCCGGCGGGTCGGACGGCTGGCCGATGCCGCCTTCCCGGTGCACCACGGATTCATCGAACCCCTGGTCGACGCTCCGCAACGGATCGGCGGGGAGAAACCCCGTCGCCTTGACACGCGCCTGCTTGGCGGCAAGACTGCATCCGTTCCATCCGTCGGTCCGGCATCTCGGCTCATCGCGGGAGCGTGACCCATGACGCGGCCTGTCGTTTCGCTGTCGGTGGCCTTCGCACTGGCTCTGGGGCTGAGTTTGCCCGCCCTCGGACCTCTTTCACAGGGCGGCGTCGAGCCGCTGCGCGCCGCGTCGGGCCAGCGCTCAGAGGCAGAGATTGAACCGTTCACGATCGACATCCCGGACGACGTGCTGACCGATCTGCGCGAACGCCTGGCGCGGGCCCGGCTGCCGGACGAGCCCGAGGGCGTCGGTTGGCAGCTCGGGATGAACCAGGCCTACCTGACGCAACTCGTCGAGTACTGGCGCGACGATTTCGACTGGCGGGCGCAGGAACGGCGGCTCAACGAGTTCGAGCAGTTCAAGACCCGGATCGACGGTCTCGATATCCACTTCGTGCACCGCCGCTCGGCGGAGCCGGACGCCTTCCCGCTGATCCTGACTCATGGCTGGCCGGGCACGTTCGCCGAGTTCGCCAAGGTCATCGGGCCGCTGACCGACCCCGTCGCCCACGGAGGGAGGGCGGAGGACGCGTTTCACGTCGTGGCGCCGTCGATTCCCGGCTACGGCTTCTCGGACCGGCCTCCGCGGCTGGGCTACGGCCGCGACCGGACCGGCGCGATCTTCGCCGAGCTGATGGCGCGGCTGGGCTACGACCGGTACGGTGCGCAGGGGGGCGATCTGGGCGCTGGCATCAGCCGCTGGCTGGCCGCCAACGACGCGGAGCGCGTGGCCGGGCTGCACCTGAACCTGTGCAGCGCCGACCCGCCCGACCCGGACGACCCGACCGCCGGTGTGCCGCCCGAAGAGGTGGCGCTGATGCGGGAGCGCGCGGCGTTCTGGACCGACGAGGAGCGGGGCTACAGCCACATGCACGGCACCAAGCCGCAGACCCTCGGCTACAGCCTCAACGATTCCCCGCTGGGGCTCGCGGCGTGGATCGTCGAGAAGTACCGGAGCTGGTGCGACTGCGATGGCAACCCGGAGACCCGCTTCAGCAAGGACGAGCTGCTGACGACGCTCACTATCTACTGGGCCACGGAGACGGCGACGTCGGCGGCCCGGTACTACTATGAGGGCCGGCATGGCGGCAGCTCGCCGGAGCCGTCGCGCATCGAGGTGCCGACCGCCTGCGCGGCGTTTCCGGGCGAGTTCCGGTTCACGCCGCGGCGATGGCTGGAGGCGCGCTACAACCTGGTGCGCTTCACGATGATGCCGAGCGGCGGGCATTTCGCGGCGGCGGAGGAGCCGGAGCTGTTCGTCGATGACCTGCGGGGGTTCTTTCGGGAGCTGGGGGTGCGTTCTCCGGGAGGTGGCAGATGACCATGAGGTGCCTGGCGGCGTTGTGCATGGTGTTCACGGTGGCGTGGCTGGCGCCGGCGGGGCCGGCGGCCCAGGCGCAGGAAGCTGCGGCCGGCGGATGGGAGCTGCCCCGCACCGCGTGGGGCGACCCGGATCTGCAGGGCCTCGTCTGGTCGTTCGCGACCATTACGCCGCTGGAACGGCCGGCGGCCTACGCGGGGCGTGACCGCCTGTCGGAGGAGGAAGTGGTAGCGCTGAACGCCGAGGCGCTGACCCGCGGCGATCAGCCGCCGCCGCCGGGAGACCCGGGCGCCTACAACGCGTTCTGGTTCGACCGCGGCGAGTCGACCGGGCGCACGGCGCTGATCGTCGATCCGCCGGACGGGCGCATTCCCTTCACGCCGGACGGGCGCCAGCGATTGGACGAGCGCCGCAGGCTCCTCGGCCGCCCCGCGCACGGTCCGGAAGACCGTTCGCCCGGCGAGCGCTGCGCGCACCACACCAAGGCGGGACCGCCGATGTCCGCCGGCGGCTACAACAATCACCTGCGGCTCTTCCAGACACCCGACACCGTCGTCGTCTGGACCGAGCAGAACCACGACGCGCGCGTCATCCCCATGGACGGCCGTCCGCCGGTCGCCGGGGCCATCCGGCAATGGATGGGCGACTCGCGCGGCCGGTGGGAGGGGGACACATTGGTGGTCGAGACCACCAACTTCAACGGCAGGGCCTACTACCAGGGATCGACGCACGGCATGCACCTGGTAGAGCGGTTCACCCGCACCGGGGCGGATGCGCTGGAGTACCAGTACACCGTCTCGGACCCGGCTTCCTACACACGGCCGTGGACGGCGTCCATCACGATGACGCCGATCGAGGGCGACCTGTACGAGTTCGCCTGTCACGAGGGCAACTACGGCATGGAGGGCATCCTCGCCGGCGCGCGGGCGGACGAGCGCGAGATGGCCGCTTCGCGCTAGAGCAAGGTCGTGCGCCGGCGCGGGCCAAGCTCGCAGGTCGCGGAAGGTCCAGCCCCGTGCACGCGGCTGCGCAACCCCATGCCCGGCAGCGGCTTGCTGCCGAGGAACGGCGTCGTCCCGAAAACGGGGCGGCGCCTACTCCGGCAGCGCCATCGCGACCAACTCGCTCCCCATGTCGTCCCAGCCGACGGTGGCGATGATGTACTGCCGGTCGTCGACCATGTAGGTCATCGGCGCGCCGGTGGTGCCTCCCGGCAGCTCGATCTCCCAGATTACCTCGCCCGTCGCCTTGTCGTAGGCGCGGAACATCTTGCCGCCGGGGCCGTTCCACCACTGCGGCAGCGTCGCCACCCCGGTGTTGCCTCCTTCGCCGAGGAAGACGAGCGACTTCGTCACCAGTACCGACGCGCGCCCGCCCTGGCCGAGCCACGGCAGGTCGAGGTCGCGGAGCGCCGGGTGGTCCCGCGGCCCTTCGCCGTTGGGGACCTGCCAGGCGATGTCGCCCGCGTTCAGGTCGATGGCGGTGAGGCGGCCGTACGGCGGCTTGAACATCGAGAGCCCCCGCGGGCCGATCAGCGGCGTGTACCGCTGACGGACCAGCCGCACGTCGGCGCGGGGATGCTCGGACGGGGTGAGCGCGACCACGTTCTGGCTGTAGGCGGAAGGGACGTAGAGCATGCCGGTCTCGGGATCGAACCCGGCCCCGCTCCAGCTCGCGCCCCCCGCTGTGCCGGGGCTGAAGATGGTCCCCTGCTTCCCGCCGGGGCTCGGATCGAGCACGATCGGCGCCGTGAACATCGGTCCCCAGACGTACTGGTCCAGGATTTCGATGGCCTCCTGCCGCAACTCGGGCGTGAAGTCGATCAGGTCGTCGATCGTCACGCCCTGCAGCTCGAACGGCGGCGGCTTGGTGGGGAAGGGCTGCGTGGGCGAGAGCTGCTCGCCCGGCACGTCGGACCCCGGGACCGGGAGCTCCTCGATCGGCCAGACCGGCTCGCCGGTGGCGCGGTCGAAAACGTACACGAACGCCTGCTTGCTCGGCTGTGCGACCGCCTTGATCGGGCGGCCGTCGACGGTGATGTCCACCAGCACAGCGGACGAGGCGAAGTCGTAGTCCCAGACCCCGTGGTGGATTGCCTGGAAGTGCCAGATGCGCTCGCCGGTCCGGACGTCGACGGCGACCAGGCTCTCCGCGAACAGGTTGTCACCGGGCCGATGCCCGCCGTAGTAATCGTTGGTCGGCGTCGACAGCGGGAGATAGACGTAGCCGAGCTCCGGGTCGCCGGTCGGATGCGCCCACATGTTGGTGTTGCCGCTGTACTCCCACGACACGCGGTCGTCGACCGGGTCGACACCCCACGTCTCGACCCCGAACTCGTTCGCCAGCGGGATGGTGTGGAACGTCCAGAGGTGCTCGCCGGTCCGCACGTCGAACCCGCGCACGTCGCCCCGCGGCGATTCCTTGTTGGCGATCCGCTGGTTGGTGGTGATGTCCTCGACGTAGGAGCCGATGACCACGACGTCGTTGACGATGACCGGGGCCGAGTTCCAGTAGAAGTCCGGGAACGGGCGGATGAGGCCGAGCCGCAGGTCCACCTCGCCCGATTCGCCGAAGCCGGCGTCCCGCTCGCCGGTGCGCGCGTCCAGCGACACGAGCTTCGGGCCCAGCGTCGCGAGGACGCGCGCCTCTTCGCCGTCGGACCAATAGGCGACGCCGCGCGTCTGGCGCACTCGTACACCGTCGCTCGGCCCGGTGTTCCAGAGCACCTCTCCGGTGGTCGGCTCCAGCGCCGCGATGGTGCCCAGGCCGGTGCTCGAATAGAGCATCCCGCCCGCCATCAGCGGCGTGGTCTGCGAGCCGACCGGACCGCGCGTCGTGTTGCCGTCCCGGATCGCGTCGGGGATGACCGGCTGCCGCCAGATGATCTCCACGGCGCCGACGTTCCCGGCGTTGATCTGGTCGAGCGCGGAGTACTTCGTGCCGGCCTGATCGGCCGCGTAGGAAGGCCACTCCACGGTCTGTGTCGCCCCCGGTGCGGCGAGACTCAGCACCAGGGCGGAAGCCAGCGCCGGAACACGGGCCGCTGCCGCGGCCGGACGGATTCGGGTTGCGACGTGACGCATCTCGACCTCCTTCGGTGAACGGAGGTCAGTCTAGGAGCTTGTGCCGAAGAACACAACGAAGTGAGTTCCGAGGCGCAAGATCCTGGGGTAGGTGGGGGCTGGGGCCAAACACGGAGCCTTGCGACGGGTTTGGCGGCGCTACCGCCATCGCGCGTTACGGCAAACCGGGGTGAAGCGACGCGGACGCGACTCTCGGGTACATGCTGCACGGGCGCGGGCGCCGGTCGAGAGCCCGGGGTTCACCGCGGGCTCCCGAACGACGGTCACTCGATCTCGATCGGCAGGCGCACGTCCGTGCCGCCGCCGATGACCAGGATGTAGGTGCCGCTCTCCCACGTCCCGGTCGGCGAGACGAAGAACAGGTCGCCCCGCACGCAGGGTCCGACCCGGTTGGCGTAGACCACCGATTGTCGGATGCCGCTGTCGACGAAGAACCGGAAGCGGTGGTCCGGACAGTTGCCGCCGGGAAAGTAACTTCTGACCGGATCCACGGCGAGCGTGTGGAGTTGCAGGTGCAATGGAAGCAGCTCCGCACGAGCCCGCCGGTAGTCCCGTTGCGAGGTCAGAGGCACCTCTGCGGCGTCCGGCCGAACGATGGAGAAGTCGCGGCGCTCGACCGTCAGCGGGCCGCCCGACCGGACCTGAATCCCTACGTCGATGAGCAGCCACTTCGGGTCGTGGTCGCCCCACGAATAGTAGTGCGCCGCGACGATGTGCAGGCGGTCGCTCCTGTACTCCACGACGTTGCGTTCGACCTGATTGGCTGCGTCCGGTCGAACGATCTCGTCGGTCTGCGCGTGGAGCCCGCCGGTGGACAGGACACCGGCGAGCATGACGGCGACGAACGCGGCAGCGGCAACGACGGCCAAGGCACGCATGGGGTCTTGCCTCAGTCGATCTCGAACGGCAGGCGTATGTCCGTCTCGCCGCCGATGACCAGCGTGTAGGTGCCCCCGTCCCAGGCGCCGTCGGGCGCCTCGAAGAACAGGTCGCCCCGGACGCACGAGCCCTGCCAGCTCGCGTGGACCTCGGTTTGTCGCAGTTCCCCGGTGGGGACGAAGAACCGGAAGTTGTGGGCTTCACACGGGATCGGGAAGTAGCCTGCGATCGGTTGCTCTCGCGCGTGGCTCTGCAGCATCATCGGCCTCAACTGCCGGTAGGCCCGCCGGAAGGCGGGCAGGGTGCTCAGCGGCACGTGGAGGTCACCCGGGCCTTCGATGGAGAAGTCACGGCGGGCCACCCTGATCGGGTCTCCCGACCTGACGTCCATGGCGACATCGATGAGCAGCCACTTCGGGTCGTGGCCTCCCGGAGAGTAGTAATGCACCGCGACGACCTGCAGGCGATCGCTGGAGTACTCGACAATCCTTCGTCCCAGGCGGCTCACTTCATGGGGTTCGCCGACCGTCTCCCTCTCCGTGGCCCGTTGGGCCGTGAGCGGCGGCGGGGCGAGCAGGACGGCGGCGAGCACGAGGGCGGAAGCGATGAGCGGGAAACGCATGCGGTTACCTCCCAACCCAGGCGCGGCATCTCTCTCCATCGTAGCGGAATTCATCCACAACGGTTTGCCGGCGTCAGTGGATCTCGATCGGCAGGCGCGCGTTCGTGTCGCCGCCGATCACCAGCGTGTAGATGCCGCTGTCCCATGTACCCGTGGGTGAGGCGAAGAACAGGTCGCCTCGCAGGCATCCTCCAATCACCGGAGAAACGTCCACCAGGGTTCGCCGGATGCCGCTGTCGACGAAGAACCGGAAGTTGTGGTCTCCGCACGAGCCCGCCGGAAAGTGGTCTCTGACCGTGTCCAGATGGATGTGGAGAGCAAGCCGCATCGGCAGCAGCTCCGCTCGGGCCCGCCGATACTCCCGCTGCGAGGTGAGCGGCAGCTCGACGCCGTCCGGCCGGAGGATGGTGATGTCGTCGCGGGCTATCGTCAACGCGTCACCTGACGTGACCTCCACGGCGACATCGATGAGCAGCCATCTGGGGTCGTGCGCGCCCTGAAAGTAGTAGTGCTTCGCGACGACGTGCACGCGCTCGTCCTGGTACTCCATCGTGTCGCGGTCCACGCGATTCACGGGATCGGGCTCGTCGATCGAAGCATCCTGTGCGTGGGTGTCGCCGGCCAGCAGGGCAGCGGCCGCCAGGGCGGCGAGAGCAAGACATGGGCTCCGCATCGAATCATCTCCTCCCGGAGCGCGGCATCTTCGCTATCGTACAGGCAGAGTGTTCCAGTAGACATTGACCTGTAGCCGCTGATGTCGAGAAACGCGCCCATCGCCTGGCTTCTCGCCGGACTAGGCTGCGCCGCCGCCGGCGTGATCCTCGTTCTCTCCGTTTCACTGGAGGCGGGAATCGCACTCTTCGTCCTGGGAGCCGGCGTGCTGGTGGCGGGCGCGTCGGCGCTGCGCCGGATCGCGTCCGCGGCGGAGCTCGATCGTCTCGATGTTTCGCCGGCCGAGCGGACGTACCACGCCCTGCGGGTTGAGCGCGGCATGGGGGACGGCGAGCCGGCGCGGCTGTCGGCAGCTGACCTCGACGAAAACGAACGGCGGCTTGGCGAGCTCATCGGTGCGCGTTGCGACCATGTGTGGGAGGGCGTCCGCGAGCGGCGCTACGTGAAGAGGGACCGCGAACGGGTGATCGACCTGGACGGGGAGGCCATCTTCACGGAGATCCGCGACATCGTGCAGGAGGTCGCCACTCTGTACCACGCCGGGTCGGAAAATGCAGTGCTCAGGGCGCGCACCGGCGACATCGCGCTCGCCGTCCGCTCGGCCATCGGCGACCTGCTGCATCTGGTGCAACAGATTCCTTACGTCGATCCGGCCGCGTGGTCGGTGGAATCGGTAGTGACGCGGTTGGAGCAGGCCGAGAAGGGGCTGGCGCTCTACAGGAAGATCTCGCCCTACGAGCATTACATCAACGCCGCCTGGATCGCCGCGCGTTTCGCGGCCGGCGCCAGCCCGCTCTCGATCGCCGCCTGGTTCATCGGTACCCAGGGCGCGAAGCGCATCGGCGGCCGGCTGTTCAAGCAGCGGGCAGAGGTGTGGGCAAAGGAGTTCTGGAGGGCTCGGTCGGACTCGTCTATCTGCACGTGGCGCGCATCTACGACCCCCAACGCGTCCAGCGTGGCCCCGACTGGGCGGCGCTGGTCGAGGCGCTCCGCATCCACGCCCGCGTTCCCGGCGTCGATCACAACCGCAAGGTGATGCTCGACCGCATCCTGCACGCGCGCATCCCGGACGAGTTCGCGAAGATGGCGCTGTTGCGGGCGTTGGCCGGCGACCGCCAGCCGGATCGCCGGTCGGCTCTGCCCGTCGACCTGGAGCAGGTCAGTGCCACGCAGCGCGATGCGGTCGCCGGGCTGTTGAAGGAGATCCTCGCCGAGATGCACGGGCTGGACGCCAATGCGGCGCGCACGGCGATCGATGACCTGGAGGACCGTCTTGGCGCACGCGTCGTCGAGCGCGACGCCGATGCGTCGGTGCGCTCGCGGCCGGTGTCGTGGTGGGATCGGCTGCGAACCGGCCGGCGGGGCGGGCAGGAGTCGCGACGACCGGGGTGACGGGAACCACCCCGGCCGCCGTTGAACGACCAGCTACGACAGGCCGGACAGCTCCTTCAGCAGGCCCGTGCTGTCGCCGAAGTTCTCCACGCGGACGCCGAGCCGGTGCAGCATGGTGAGCTGCAGGTTGGTCATCGGATTCTTGTCCGCCGGATACACGAGGTGGCGGTTGCCCCGGATGGCGCCGCCGTCGTGTCCCAGCAGCAGCAGCGGGACGTTGTTGTACTGGTGCGCGTCGCCGTCGCGTATCGGCGCGCCGTAGAGCAGCATCACGTTGTCGATCAGCGAGCCGTCGCCGTCCGGAGTGCCGGCCAGCTTGGCCACGAACTCGCTGAAGAGCGACACGTGGTACTCGTTGATCTTCTTCACCTTCTCGATCTTCTCGCGGTCCCCGCGGTGGTGCGTCAACGGGTGGTGCGGGTCGGCGACGCCGATCTGCGGATAGGTGGTCCCGCTCTGCTCGCGGCCGATCATGTAGGTGAAGACGCGCGTGGTGTCGGTCTGGTAGGCGAGCACGAGCAGGTCGTACATCAACCGCGCGTGATCCTCGAACGAGACCGGGATGCCCGCCGGCGACTCCAGCAGCGGCAGCTCGCGGTCGGCCTGCGACTCGGCGATCTGGATGCGCCGCTCGATCTCGCGCACGGCGTCGAGGTAGTTGTCCAGCTTGCGCTGGTCCTCGCCGGCCAGGCCACCCTGCAGTCTGGCCACCTTGTCCATCACCGCGTCCAGGATGCTGCGCTGCTGCTTCGCCCGGGCCCGCCGCACGCCCGTGTCGGTGCTGCCGGCGTCGCCGAACAGCCGCTCGAACACCATGCGGGGGTTGGTCTCGCGCGGCATCGGCGTCGTCTGGTCGTGCCACGAGATGTTGAGATACGCGCAACTGTAGCCGGTGTCGCAGGTGCTGACGCCGTTGAACGTGTCGGCGCCCTCCAGCGAGAGCTCCAGCGACGGCAGGCGCGTCTCCCGTCCCAGCACCTGGGCCGCGAACTGGTCCATCGAGGTGCCCAGATCGAGCTCCGATCCCTGCGTCTGCTCGGCATGGA
This sequence comes from Vicinamibacterales bacterium, assembly GCA_964291605.2. Lineage (GTDB taxonomy): Bacteria > Acidobacteriota > Vicinamibacteria > Vicinamibacterales > UBA8438 > WTFV01. The sequence continues at coordinate 2,306,537 of OZ219745.1, forward strand.
GGCCGGTCAGGAACGCCGCGGCGGGACGCGAGTGCGACCCGAGCGCCTCCCCGGGGCGGGCGAAGGCGGCGCGGTTGTCCAGGTTCGTGAGGATGGTGAGATGCTCGCGCACCGGCTCCATCGACCGCAGCAGCCGCGGCAACTCGAAGCCGGGGGCCTCGCTGGTCGGCGTCCAGTCGCCCTCCTGCGTGATGATCCCGTTCGGTACGTAGACGACGCCGAGCCGCTTGGTCGGGTTCGCCGCGGTCTTCGCCAGCGCCGTGAACGCCGGCACCATGCTGTCCAGGAGCGGCAACGCCAGCGCCGTGCCTACGCCCCGCAGCACCGTGCGGCGCGGGATGGCCTTCTTCGTGACGATCATGATCCAACCCTCCTCAACTGAAACGGCGTGCTCTCGATGATGCCCATGATCAGGGCGGACCAGCGGTAGTCGCTGGCCGCCGCGTCCCGCACGATCTGCCGGACCACCGGCCGATCGTAATGCTCCAGCCGCCGGCCGAGCCCGTACGTCAACAGTTTTTCGGTAACCGTCCGGGTGAACTCCTGCCGCCGGTCGAGCAGGAGCTGCCGCAGCCCGGTGGGCCCTTCGAAGCGCTGGCCGTCCGGGGTAATCCCGGAGGCGTCGATGGGCGGACCCGGCTGCCCCGGGAACCGCGGATCGTCGGTGGTCCGCCAGCGGCCGATCGCGTCGAAGTTGTCGAGCGCGAAGCCGAGCGGGTCCATCAGGCGGTGGCAGACCGCGCAGCTCGGGTTGGCGCGGTGCGCCTCCATCCGCTCGCGCTGCGACCTCGGCGCCGCCCCGGCAGCGGTGTTTTCCTCCAGCGGCGGCACGTTGGCCGGCGGCGCCGGCGGCGGCGCTCCGAGCACGCGCTCGAGTAGCCACTTGCCGCGGTTCACCACCGACGTGCGGGTGGAGTACGAGGTGAGCGTCAGGATGCTTCCCTTGCCGATGATTCCCGCCCGCTGCTCGTCCGGCAGTGGAACGCGCCGGAAGTGGTTCCCGTACACGCCCGGTATTCCGTAGTGGCGGGCCAGCCGTTCGTTCAGGAACGTGTAGTCGGCCCGCAGCAGGTCGATGGCGCTGCGGTCCTCGCGGAGCTGGCTGGCGAGAAACAGCTCGGTCTCGCGCTGCATCGCCTGGCGCAGGTTCTCGTCGAACGCCGGGAAGATGGTCGGATCCGGCGCCACGTTGCGGATCTTGTGCAGCTCCAACCAGCGGTCGAAGAAGTTGCGCGCCAGTCCGTCCGAGCGCGGGTCGGCGAGCATGCGGCGCACCTGCCGCTCGAGGACGGCTGGCTCCGACAGCGTGCCCCGCTCGGCGAGGGCGAGAAGCTCGTCGTCCGGGATGCTGTTCCAGAGGAAGAACGACAGCCGCGACGCCAGCTCGATGTCGCCGATGCGGTAGACGGTCACGTCCGGATCCATGGGCGGGCGCGGCACGCGGAACAGGAACTCCGGATCGACGAGAACCCGCTCCAGCACCGTCTGGATGCCCGCATCGAAGTTCCCCGCCTGCCTGCCCGACTCGAAGAAGCCGTAGAGGTGCTCGACGTCGGGTGGGGTCACCGGACGCCGGTAGGCCCGGCGGGCCAGGGTGCGGATGATCTCCCGGGCGCAGTCCCCTTCCGCGCCGTCGTCCCCCGGACTGCAGACGAAGAGCCGCTGCCGGCTCGTCACCTGCTGCGGGGTCATGCCGTCGAACGGGCCGCCGATGATGACGTCGCCCACCGCGGGATTCCCGTCCATCTCTTCGTCGGTGCTGTAGCCGAAGGTCGACATGTCGACCGGCGGCTGCAGGACCCCCTCTTCGAGGGCCGGGTTGCGGACGAAGGCGACGCCCACGGTCCGGAGCCCAGCTTGTACCTGGACGCGGACCTCGAAGTCGTCGTCCGCGTGATTCGCGTACCGCTCCCACTCGGCCCCGCCCATGCCGGAGCTGCCGCAGAAGCTGGCGATGCAGCGCTCGGCATCCTCGCTGAGGCCGCCGCCGGCGACAAACGTGGTCACCAGGGCGCCGTCCAGGCGCACGTCGAGCTGGTGCGCGGTGTTGCCGATGCCGCGGATGTAGTTGTAGAAGTTGCGGCGGAGGCCGACCCGGATGCTGTACTCCCCGTCGAGCGGAAAGTAGTGGCGCACCGCGATGCCGCCCCGGGTGCCGAACGGCAGGTCGTCGCTGTTGTGCTCGTCCTGGATCTCGCGGTCGGGGACGCGGTAGGTGTCGAAGCGGGCGCGCAGGCCCGCGTCGCCGATGGCGAGCTGGCTCACCTGCCGGGCCGCGTACAGGTATCGCTCCATCAGCGTCGGCGACACCGACAGCACGTCGGCGATGTTGTCGAAACCCTCGTCCTCGTCGTCCGGCGGCAGCAGCGCCTCGGGGTCGATCTCCAGCCCGAGCAGATCGCGGATGGCGTTGCCGTACTCCAGCCGGTTGAGGCGGTGCACCGTCGTGCGGCCGGGGTTCAGATCGTCGGCCGCGGCGCCGTCCAACTCGGCTTCCAGCCAGTCCGCAACGGCGTCGTAGGTGGCTTCGTCGGGGCGCGGCCGGCCGACCGGGGGCATCATCCGGGCGCGCAGCTTCAGCGCCACCGTCTCCCAGTCCGCGGCGTGGGCGGCGACGTCGGACGCGTCGATGCCTTGCAAGGAGATCGGCACGCTGCCCGCCGCGGCGCCCCGGTCGCTGTGGCAGCCGACGCAGTAGCGGTTGAGCATCGTCCGCACCTGCGGCGCGTCGACGGACCGCTGCGTCTCGGCCGCCGCGGTCTGCACGGCGGGCGCCTGCGGATTGGTCCCCTCGTGCTCCGCACCTGCCACCCCGACCGACAGGCACAGCAAACCTGTGGCGGTGAGCCCGAGCCAGCGGTCTGCCCCCCGAATCGCAGTGCGCCGACGCACCGTCGCGATGCGGCTCGCTCTCGCGTGTGACATCACATCACCTCAATACCGTCTCGGCCTGGCCTCGCGGCTGGCCCCTAGCTCCGCGTCGTCTCCCCGCTCCGCCCGCACCGTGCTCTGCGCCGCGCACTACCCTAGGCCGGCGCAACCTGGCCCCGACAATCGTCGACTACGGCTCCGACTCCACACCGCAGACTCCTAGCGCCCCGAAACGCCTCGTTGGCTCGGCGTTTCGGCCCATCTCCCCCGCTCCACGACCTCGCGCCGCAGCACTTCGCTTCGCTTGCGTTCTGCGGCGCAAGCTCCTAGCCGGCGCAGCGCACGAGCTTGTCGCCCTCGTAGCACATCATCGACAACGGCGTTCGCTCGCGCTCGTTCATCGCCTGCATGTCGCCGCCGTGCTCGACGAGCAAGTCGACTACGCCCGGCCAGGCCTTGAAGACGGCCGAGTGCAGGGCGGTGTCGCCGGCGTCGTTGCGGGCGTTCACGTCGGTGCCCAGGCTCAGGGCGAAGCGCGTGGCCTCCAGGTTCGGCCGCTCGTCCGAATGGAGGGCCTCGGCGACCTCCGGTGGCACCCGCCGGTAGTGGCGGTCGATCTCACCGTTGCTCCAGTCCGCGCCGGCCGCCATCATCAGCGGCGTCGTCCCGTCCCGCAGCGGCAGGTGCGGATCGGCCCCGTGCTCGGCGAGGATGCGCATGATCTCCACGTCGACGTACTTCGCGGCCAGCAGGAAGGGCGTCGCCCCGACCAGCGAACCCGGCAGGATCCACCAGTGGGTCGCCCGCGGCACGCGGCTGCCCCCGGTGAGGCGGACGTCGGGGTCGGCGCCGTGCTCGATCAGCGTCCTCACCAGCGTCGGATCGGCGCGCAGCACCGCGGTGTGCAACGCCGCGTAGCCGGCCCCAGCCGCGTTCGGCTCGGCCCCGCGCTCCAGCAGGAACGCGGCCAGATCGCCGTGGCCGCTGAAGCTGGCGGTCACCAGGACGGAAGCGCCGTCCGGCCCCGTCTCGTTCACGTCCGCGCCGGCGTCGAGCAGCAGCCGGGCGCTCTCGATACCGCCGTGGCGCGCCGCGAACAGGAGCGGCGTGAACCCGCCCAGCGGCAACTCGCGGGCGCGTTCGTCGCCCCGGCCGCCGACGCTCACGAGCAGCGAGCGCGTCTCCGTGCGCGCGTGGACGTCGGCGCCGTGCTCAATCAGGAGCCGCACCACGTTCGGATGGCCCTGCGCCACCGCCCACATCAGCGCCGTCTGGCCCCGCGACGCTTCCCGCGCGTTTACGCTGCTCGAACCGTGCTCGAGCAGTGCGCCGACCGCGTCCGCGTTCCCCGTCCGCGCGCAGGTCATCAGCGCCGTCTCGCCCATCGACGTGGCGGCGTTCGGATCGGCCCCCGCGGCCAGCAGCCGCGCGACGAGCGGGGCGCTGCGGTTGATGCAGGCAAGAGACAGGGGCGTGACGCCGTAGGCGTTCGCCGCGTCGGCGTCCGCACCGGCGCCGAGCAGCAGGTCGACCGATTCGGGATCGTTCCAGCGGACCGCCCAGTGCAACACCGTAGCGCCGTCGGCCTCGGGCGCGTTCACGTCGGCGCCGTTCTCGATGAGGGAGCGAACCGTGGTGTGATCGCTGCCCCGGATCGCTTCCTTGAGCTGCAGGTCTGCGGATTCGGCGGGCAGGCCTGCGCCGACCAGCAGCACGACTGCCAGCAGGCCGATGGTTGGGACCCCGGCTCCGGTGCGCATGCTCCCCCCTCGTACCCCGGCTTCCGCGTTTCCGACGGCGCCTCCGAACGAACGAGCTACGACCGAACGGGCAGGTGAAGGATGCAGAGGATTATACGTGCAATCTCGCGATCGGCCGACGACATTCCTCGCGGTTCCCCGTCAGGTGGGGGGACAGATCATTCCGTAGCGAATCCCTTTCGGCTCGAGAGATCGCTCGGCCCGCTCACGGTGCCGGCAAGGCGCATGAACGAGCGGTTCTCAGCGTTCTCGCGCGCCTTCTCGAGTTGCTCACGGATGATCTCGCCCTGCGGCACACCGGTCGTCGTCGACGCGCGCTTGAGCCAGGCCGCAAGCTCCGGCGCAAGACGCACAATGATTGTACGACTCATACGCCAGAAGCGTATCACGGAGCGCCCCCGATAGATGATCGTCAGCGGGGCATATAGGTTCGGCTGTATCCGTTGCGGCCGTTCGTCATCGTGAACGTGCCGTCCGGCTGTACGGACGCCTTCAGCCAGTGGCCTTCGCACTCCTCGGACTCGCCGAAGTTGGCGATCATCTCGTCCGCCGTGTTGTGTCCCTCGGCGGTCAGCGCCAAGTGGCCCTGCCAGATGCCTTCGACGCCGGGCATCTGTGCGACGCGGTCGTACATGTGGGGTGCGGTGATCCCCTTGCGGGGGCCGTTGTTGTAGACCACCACCTGTGGATCGATGGCCCGCAGGTGCGCCGGGGCGCCGGCCCCGTCGAAGGCGCCGTGGCGGCTGGTCTGGTAGAGCGTGACCATCCCCAGGCGGTTGACCGGGCACGACAGCTTCATCTCCATGTCCCAGTCCAGATCGCCGAGGTTCAGGAACGAGAAGCCGCCGAAGCTGAACAGCGCCCCCAGGGTCCGCTGGTTCTCAGCCGAGGCGGGCGGCCGGTTCTCCGCGCTCGCGCAGTGCGGGTTGGGTCCGCCGCCTGCGAGCGTCTCGGAAATGAGCTCCATGTTGGAGGAGATCATCCGCACCTCGACATCCCCCAATGACATGATGTCGCCGGCGTTGGCGACCATGCGCGCGTCGCCCGCGACCTCCAGGTAGATGTCGCGCCATTGCTGGTTCCGCTCTTCCGTCTCGCCGCCGTGGTCGAGGAAGCGCTCGATGGGGACCATCTCGGCCAGTTCGGCCAGGCTGCCGACATGGTCGGTGTGGAAGTGCGTGATCAGCATGTAGTCGAGCTTCTCGAGGCCGGCTTCCTGCATCGCCGCGACGATGCGCGCGGCGTCGCGGCCTTCCGGCCGCGGCCAGCCGGTGTCGACGAGCATCGACTCGCCGGTCGGGGCAATGATCAACGTGGCCCCGCCGCCCTCGACGTCGACCCAGTAGATGTCCATGGTCTGGGCGGAAACAGGCCCGTCGGCGCCGAACGTGCACATCGCGGCACAGACGATCACGCCGAACAAACGTGCCCGGATCCCGGCTTTCTGCATCGTGACCTCCCGCTACTGAGACGAAGCCAGTCTAGCGCACTGCCGTCGTGTAGCGACCACTGGTCCGGCGGGTTGCGACGTCGGCCTGCGCGTTCCGACGGTGAATCGACCATCGGCAGTGCCTTGCGACGGGTTTGGGGGCGCTACCGCACGTGTCTGCCCAGGTGTCACAATCTGTCAGCGATTCGTGGGGGAATCGCGGGGCCGGGGCGACTGGGCCGACGACCGCCGTCGGGAGCGGTCGTCGGGCGCGCTTGGATCGGGCCGATTCGGCGGGGATGACGGAGCTATGTGGACGACGTGGTTGCGCGAGCACGGCAGGTGGCTCGCAGCCGGGACCGGTCTCATTCTGGCCGGTCTTGGCCTCGCCCGTTTCTGGTGGTTCGAGTTCGGCATGGCGCTCGTTCTGCTCGGGGCGGCTGCGCTGGGCTACCTGGTGGGCCTGGCGCGGTCGGCGGTTCTCGACGCCGAGCTGACGGAACGTATCGACCGGCAACTCGACGAGCTGCGCGAGGAACAACGGCGGGCGCTGGAAGAGAAGTGGCTCTCCGAAGGCGTATCGCCCATCGAGCAGAGCTGGCGGGCGCTCGCGCAGCGGGCCGGCGCCACGGACGAGGATCCGGCCGCGGGGCCGGTGCCGGCGAACGATGTCGATCGGCGGCTCGCCGACCTCATCCGGCGACGCTGCGACCGGGTCTGGAGCGGCATAAAGGAGAAACGGTACTGGCGGCAGGTGGACGGGAAGACGGTCGGTCCCCATCTCGGTGCGATCGGGAAGGAGATCGAGGACGTCGTGCGCGAGGTCGCCGGATTGTATCACCGGGACAGGGACGATCCCGTCATGGAAGCGCGACTGGGCGACATCCTGCTGACGGGTCGCTCGGTCCTCGGGGAGCTCCTGGTCCAGCTCCGGCAGATCGCGCACTTCGTGCCGGTCGTCGATCTTCCCGCGCAGAGCCTGGCGACGGTCAAGACCAGGCTGGAGCAGATCCAGCAGGTGCGCAAGGCCTACCGGCTTTATACGCGCTACAGGCGCGTGATCGACGTCGGGAGCACGGCGACGCGGGCCGCCCTGGGGATGAACCCGGTCACGTTGGCGGCCTGGTTGGTGGGCAGCGAGGCGTTGCGATTCGCAGGCGCGCACGTTGCCAGGAAGTACGTCGACGCCTGGCTCAGGGACGCTCTCGAATCCTCGGTCGCGCTCGTCTACGAGCACGTGGCGCGCATCTACGATCCGGGTCGGGTACCGCTGAGCGCCGACTACGCGGCGCTGGTCGCCGCGCTCGACGTGCACCGCCGCATCCCCGGCGTCGACCACAATCGCAGGCTGTTGCTGGACCGTATCCTGCGCGCGCGGATCCCGGACGAATTCGCGAAGCTGGCGCTGCTGCGCGCGCTCGCCGACGACGGGGTTCCCGATGCCGCCGAGGCGCCGCCGGTCGATCTCCGTTCGCTGCCGCCGGCGAAGCGTCAGGCGATCACGGATCGGCTGGTCGAGATCCTGCCGGCGATGCGCGGGCTCGACGAGCCGGAGGCCAGTCAGGCGATCGATGACCTGGAGAGTCGTCTGGGGCGTGGCCTGCAGGTCCGTCTGGTGCGCTCCGGCAGCCGCGCCGCGGTCCGTGTCGGCGAGGGCTTCGTGCAGTTGGCCGTGCTGGCCTGCGATTGGTGTCGGTTCGACCGTGAGCAGGCGCGGAAGGAGATCTGGGTCGGCCCGTTCGCCGGCGCCGCACGCAAGGACGTCGGCGGAGAGGACGCGACCCGGAAACTGCTGAAGAACGCGCTGGAAGTCGCTTTCGACGAGGGGGTCGACACCGGCGGGGCCGGGGGAGCGCCGGTGCGCCGCCTGATCGAACCGCCGCGGGATCTGGTGGGGGAGGAGCTGGCGACGCCCTTTGTCGACTCGGTCATCGACCTGCTGGCGAGAGCGACGCCCGACCAGTGGCCGGCGGAGCACGACCACATGGTGCTGCTCAACGCATCGGTGCTGCTCGGCACCCCGAAGCAGGTGGAAGCGCGCTGGGACAGGTATCTGGCGGCGGTGTCGGCGCGGTTGCGCGCCCGGCTGGAGCATTCGCAGGCGTCGTCCTGGCCCAGGCCTGCGGCGCCGGCGATCCTGCGAGCGAGCGGCGATCAGGAACTCCCCTCGCCAGGAATCGTCTTCACGCCTGCATCGGCACTCCGGCCGCTGGCGGTCTACGAAGCGGCCGGGGAGTCGCCGCCGCGTTGGGTGCTCCTCTTCGCTGATCGAGCCGTCGTAGGACGCGCGCCGGAGGGTATCGTTGCGCTGGATGACGCCGAACCCGAAGTTCATGCCCGAGAAGGGATGCGCTTTCTGCGCCGAAAGGGCGTGCTGTCGGACGATCTCCTCGTCTGTTGCGGTGCCCGTCGCCTGACGGTTGCGGGTCCGGTAGCGGGAACTTTCGCACGGTTCTTCGGTCCCGTTCTGGAGCAGTACGGCCTCGACGCGGACGCGCTCGAAATCGAGGAGGAAGTCTGAGGGTGCCGCGCTGGCGCAGCTCGGGGAACGAGGCTACGCGGACAAGTAGTACCCTGCTTCCGGCAACCCGAGCCATCTAAACGGAGTGGAGTTCAGCAAGGATACGCGCAACCTGACGGCGTTCGAGGTGGAGCGGGCCTGAGGCGTAGACACGACGTCCTGACCCCGAGCTCGCGCTATGCTGATCCGCGGTGATGACCAGACGCCGGTTGCCCATAGGCTTGCAGACGTTGCGCCATCTCGACGAGCGCAACTGCTATTACGTCGACAAGACCGGTTACGTGGCGCGGCTGGTGGACGAAGGGACGCACTATTTCCTGTCGCGCCCGCGTCGGTTCGGCAAGAGTCTGTTGCTGGACACGCTGAAGGAGCTGTTCGAGGGCAACGAACGGCTGTTCAACGGACTGCAGGTTCACGAGCACTGGGACTGGTCGGTGCGCCATCCGGTAGTGCGCCTGGATTTCGGCGGGGGGCACTTCGCGGCGCCGGGCGGACTGGAGTCGAACGTGATGGACCAGCTCGCCGCCGTCGAGCGACGGACGGGAGTCGTGGGAGACTTCGCGACGGCTCCCGGCCGCTTCGCCGGGTTGCTCGAGGCTCTGCACCGGCAGACCGGGCGGCGTGTCGTGGTGCTGGTCGACGAGTACGACAAGCCGATCCTGGACACGCTGGACGTGCCCGACGTCGCCCGCGTCAATCGTGACTACCTGCGCGGCCTGTATGCGACGATCAAGTCGAGCGACGCGCACGTCCGCTTCGCCTTTCTCACCGGGGTCAGCAAGTTCTCCAAGGTGAGTCTGTTCTCGGGACTCAACAACCTGAAGGACATCACCCTGGACCCGCGCTACTCCGCCATCTGCGGCTACACCGAAACCGACCTCGATACGGTGTTTGCGCCGGAATTGCCCGGGTTGGACCGCGAGCGGGTCCGCGAGTGGTACAACGGCTACAACTGGCGAGGCGCGGAGAAGGTGTACAACCCGTTCGACGTTCTCCTGCTGTTCGACACGCGCGAGTTCGGGGCGCACTGGTTCGAGACCGGAACGCCGAACTTCCTGGTCGAAACGCTGTTCCGGCGCCGGGTTGCCTCGCTGTCGCTGGACGGGATGCTGACGAGCGCCGACCTTCTCTCCTCGTTCGATGTGGGCGCCATCGCCACCGAGGCGTTGCTCTTCCAGACCGGCTACCTGACGATCAAGGACGTGCGGGATCGGGGGGGCGTCCGCCGCTACCGGCTGGGCTACCCGAACCGGGAGGTCCGGCAGAGCCTGAACGAGTGCCTGCTGTGGCGTCTCGTGCAGGATGCGACGCAGCAGACGGCCAACAGCGACCGCCTGTACGATCTGCTGGAGGCCGAAGACTTCGCGGGGCTGGAGACGCTGTTCCGGGCCTTCTTCGCGAGCATTCCCTACGAGTGGTACACGAACAACGACATCGCCGCATACGAGGGCTACTACGCGAGCGTGTTCTACTCGTACTTCGCCGCGACCGGCTTCGACGTTACGGTGGAGGATTCGAGCAGCCGCGGGCGAGCGGACATGGCGGTGCGGTTCGGGGGCAACGTCTGCCTGTTCGAGTTCAAGGTGGTGGAGCAGGCGTCCGCCGGCGCCGCACTGGCGCAGCTCCAGGAGCGGGGCTACGCGGAGAAGTACCGTGCTTCCGGCACCCCGATCTATCTGATCGGCGTGGAGTTCAGCAAGGAGACGCGCAACGTGACGGCGTTCGAGGTGGAGACGGCCTGATCTCTGGTCTCGATTCGTCGTGGCGATGACTTGCGGCCCTTGACTGCCGATTCATCAGCAACGCGATCGACGCCGCCGCCGCAGATCGGTTGCAGGCACCCGGCGTTTTTGCGGCGGCAAACGCCGGGCACGGCAGGCCAACCGCGCCCGCCTGTTGCCCAGCGTAGTTTGTCGGTGCTTGTCTGCCGTCAGCAGGACACGCAGTTGTCGTTGTTGACCGCGCCGAGCCCTTCCAGGTACCCCAGCGTCTCGGGGAAGGGCAGCGTCCGCTGGTACGGCCCGTTGGCCATGTCTGCCGTGGTCTGGCCGCGGCGGCTGATCGCCAGCACGTCGGCGCCCTTCTCGACCAGGTAGCGCACCAACTCCGTGTCGCCGCGCGCGGCGGCGTGGTGGAGCGCGTTGTAGCCGTCGTGGTCGCGGGCGTTGACGTCGACGCCCACCTCTTCGATCAGGTACTTCACCGACGGCATCCAGCCGTCCGGCACGTGCCGGTGGGCGTTCGACTCGAAGCCCTCGCCGTAGCCGACACCGGAGGCGGCGTGGAGCGGCCAGACGCCGGGACCGCCGGGCACGGCCGGCGGCAGCCCGGAGGGATCCGGGAAGTTGTCGTCCCTGCGCCGCCGCGGCTCGGGCGCCCGCGTCGGGATGTCCGGATCCGCGCCGTGGGCCATCAGCAGTTTCATCGCCGCGACGTCGGTGGCGTAGGCGGCCCGCCAGAACGGGGTGGCGCCGTCGACGCTCTCCGAGCAGCAGTGGTTGTACGACATGTACCAGAGGTGGTTGTTGGTCCGCACGTTCGGATTCGCCCCGGCCTCGAGCAGCGCCTCCATGACGTCGAGGTAGCTGGCTTCCTGCTGGTCGTGGGCGCGAGGCTGCGGGTAGCGGGCCCGCGGCGCCCACTGCAGGTTGAGGGCGGCGAACAGCGGCGCGGCTCCGCCGTCGGTGGCGATGTTCGGGTCGGCGCCCCGTTCGATGAGGCGCAGCGCGAGGTCGAAGTGCCCGTTCATCGTGGCGATCTGCAGCGGGCTCGTGTGGTCGCCGCTCACGCGGTCGATGTCGGCGCCGGCGTAGACCAGGGCCATCGCCACGTCGATGTGGCCCTGGCGGGCGGCGTGCAGCAGCGCGGTCAGCCCGCCCTGTCTGCCGACGCGCTCGGTGTAATCGCGCGGCGTTCCGCGGGAGAGCCGCCGGCCATCGTTGTCCTGCTTCGCGGTCTCGGGGAACGCCTGGACCTGCCGGGCGGCCCGGATCGCGGCCTGCACCTGGCTGGCGGTGGGTTGCCAGCCGGTCTGCTCGTGCGGCGGCGCGGCGGCCCGGAACCCGTCCAGCACTTCCTGCCGCCGGTAGGCGGCGGCGCGGTCCTCCGCGTCGAGGGCGGGAAGGTCGACCACCCGGGTCGCGACCTCCAGGTCCGCGCCCCGTTCCATCAGCACGCTGACCGGGCCGACGCGGTTGGCCGCCGCCGCGAACATCAGCGGCGTCTGGCCCCAGGTGCGCTCCCGCGCGTCGATGTCCGCGCCGTGGTCGATCAGGGCGGCCACCGCCTCGGCACTACCCGCTCCGGCGGCCAGGTGCAGGGCGGTCGCCCCGCTGCCCGTGAGCGCGTGCGCATCGGCCCCGGCCTCGAGCAAAGCGCGAAGGACGCCCGGCTGCCCGCTACGGCTGGCCACGTGCAGCGGCGTGTGCTGCCCGATGCGCGTGGTCGCCTCCAGGTTCGCGCCGGCATAGAGAAGTGTCTCCGCCAGCTCGACATCGCTTCGCATCGCCGCCCAGTGCAGCGCCGTCATGCCGTCGGCCTGTGCCGTCTGCACGTCGATGCCCCGTTGCAGCAGGCTCCGGACCGCCTCGACGTCGCCCCGGCTCGCCGCGTCCGCCACCGGCGCGTCGGCGGGCGCCGCCGCCAGCACCGCGAGAAGGACGGGTGCGGCGCACAACGCCACCGTGAATCCCCAGCGCAGCGATCCGTTCATGACTCTTCTCCAGAGTACCGGCATCCGACGACCGGGTCGGATGCCGGTAGCAAAGCGCGAACTCCCGTGTCTTCCGTTCAGCCCGATTGTGCGCTCAGATGTTGAGCGCGAGCTCGCCCGTGCTGTCGCCGAAGCTGGCCCGGTCGTCGTGCCCGAGCGCGTGCAGCAGCGTGAGCATGGCGTTCGCCATCGGCGTTCCCTCGTCCGCCCGCACGTGACGTCCGCCCGCCAGGCGGCCGTTGGCGTGGCCGAACACGATGAGCGGGCACCGCTTGTGGTTGTGCAGGTTGGGATCGCCCATCCCGGAGCCGTACAGGATGACGCTCTTGTCGAGCAGGTTCGTATCGCCCTCGACCGTGCTCTTGAGCTTGTCGAGGAGGTACGGCAGCAGGCTCACGTGGTAGCGGTTGATCTTGTTGAACTCGAGAATCGCTTCCTCGTTGCCGCCGTGGTGCGAGGCCGAGTGGAACGGCCTGTCGGTCTCGCTCAGCGGATAAACTCGGCCCGACGCGTCGCGGCCCATCTTGAACGAGAAGACGCGCGTCACGTCGCTCTCGAACGCCAGCGCCTGCACGTCGAACATCAGCTTGACGTGCTCGTCGAACGAGTCGGGCACGCCGGCCGGCGCCTCGGGCAGCTCCCGGGTCTCGCCGTTCATGTTGCGTTCCTCGACCCTCTGGATGCGCCGCTCGATCTCGCGGATGTTGTCCAGGTAGCGCTCCATCCGCCGGCGGTCCGTCGGGCCCAGCTCACGAGTCAACTGGGAGACGCGCGACGTCATCCAGTCCAGGATGCTGGCGTCGGTCTTGCGGCGCGCGGCGCGTTCCTCGGCCGTGCCGCCCACTCCGAAGAGCTGCTCGAAGGCGACCCGCGGCGAGCGGGTCACGGGGAGCGGCTCGGTCGGCGACGCCCAGCTGATCGAGTCGGTATAGACGCAGGTGTAGCCGTAGGCGCAGCCGCCCGCCTGGTCGACGTTCTCGATGCAGAGCTGCATCGACGGCAGCGGCGTGTCCTGACCGAAGCGCTGCGCGTGAATCTGATCCAGGGACGTGCCCGCGCGGACGTCCGAGCCCTGGGTCTGCTTCGGATGCGACTGGGTCAGGAAAACCGAGCTGGTCCGGAAGTGGTCGCCGCCGATCTCCGGCGGCGAGAACGCCTCGGCCATCCCGACGTCGGTGTCGCTGATGATGGTCAGGTGCTCGCGGTACGGCTCCAATGAGCTGAGCGCGCCGGCGCTCAGGTCGAAGTCGCGGCCCGCCGCGGCCGGGGCCCACAGGTGCTGGGTGCCGCCCCAGGCGTTGGAGCCGGCCGCGCCGTGCACCATCTCCATGCAGACCAGGCGGGTCGGATCGAGCGCGGCCCGCGTGGCCGCCGACACCCGGCCGGCCGGATGCATCGCATCCAGGAAGGGCAGGGCCAGCGAGGCGGCGCCGACGTCACGGAGAAACGTACGCCGAGGAATGTGCTTGCCAGTGATGTACATGAATCTGTCTCCCACCTGTGCCTGTCGGTCCGTTTCCCGGCAGTTACTGTGCTTCGGTCGTGTCGCCGTCGGTCTCCGCCCGCTGCATCCGGAACGCGGGACTATTGATGACGCCGAGGATGAACGAGGACATGCGGTAGTCGTTGTCGCGGGCCGCCGCGGTGATCGCCCGGACGGTCGGCATGTCGTAGTGCTCGACGCGTCGCCCGAGAGCGTAGGCCATCAGGTTCTCGGCGAACGTGCGCGCCAGCGAGTCCGGCAGGGCGAGCAGGGCGCCGCGCAGATCCTGCGGGGTGGATACCTCGGTCCCGTCCCACATCTCGCCGCGCGTGTCGAGCGGCATGCCATTCTCGCGGATCCGCCATTTGCCGATGACGTCGAAATTGTCCAGCGCCAGCCCCAGCGGATCCATGAACCGGTGACAGGCGTTGCACGTCGGGTTCGTCCGGTGGATCTCCATCCGCTCGCGCGTCGTCAGCGACCGTCCGTCGATGACCGTCGCCGTCTCGTCGAGGTCGGGCACGGCCGGTGGGGGCGGGGGCGGCGGTACGCCGAGGACCACTTCCATTACCCACTTGCCGCGCAGCACGGGCGACGTGCGATTGGCCATCGACGTCAGCATGAGGACGGAGCCGTGACCGAACAGGCCCCGCCGCCGGTCGTCGGTGAGGCGCACCCGCCGGAACGCCGGTCCCGCGACGTTCGGCAGGCCGTAGTGCCGGGCCAGGCGCTCGTTCACGAACGTGTAGTCGGCCGTGAACAGGTCGAAGAAGCTGCGGTCCTCGCGCACCAGGCTGTCGAACAGCAGCTCCGTCTCGCGGCGCATCGCGTCGGCGAGCTGCCGGTCGAAGTTCGGGAACCAGAACGCGTCCGGCTGGACCTGGTCCATGTCCTGCAGGCGCAGCCAGAGCGCCGCGAACCGGGCGGCCAACGATTCCGACCGGGGGTCGGCCAGCATCCGCCGCGTCTGCGCGTCCAGTACCTCCGGATCGGAAAGCCTCCCGTCCGCGGCCAACGCGATGAGCTCCTCGTCGGGCGGTCCGGCCCAAAGGAAGAACGCGAGGCGCGACGCCAGCGCCACGTCGGAGATCCGGTAGTTCTTGCCCGGCTCGACGTCGCTCGCCGGCCGCTCGATCCGGAACAGGAAATCGGGGCTCGCCAACGTCGCCTGCAGCGCCGTCCGGATGCCGGTCTCCCAGCCGCCGTCCCGGAGACCCGCCTCGTAGAACGTCATCAGGTCGGCCAGGTCCGTCTCGGTCAGCGGTCGGCGGTAGGCCTGCGTGGCGATGCGGGTGACGATTTCCTCGGCACACGGCCGCTCGGTCGCGGGCGACGTCGGGCGGCAGGTGAAGATCCGCTGCCGGCTCGGCGTCTCCGACACGCCGGTCACGTCGTGCGGACCGTCGATGATGAAGTCGCGCATGTGCGGCAGGGCGGTGACGCCGTACCCGAGGTCGCCGATCTCGGTGTCGACGATGGACCACTCGTGCGGCGCCAGCACGTCCTCGACCGGCCCTTCGAACTGCCGGACGAACACCGCGGAGACGCGATGCGGGCCCGCGCGGACGAAGATCGGCTCCTCGACCTCCAGATACACGCCGTTGGGGTCGGAGGTCCGCAGCCACTGGTCCATCGCCAGCAGGGCCACCGGCTCGCCGTCTATCGAGATCTCGATCTGCTCGTTGCGAATGGTCGATCCCGACAGACCGCCGGTGGTCGTGTGCTGGAACGCCATCGTGAAGAGGTAGTCGCCGTCGGCGGGGAAGTTGTGCACCACCGAGAACCCGCCGCGCGTGCCGTACGGCGCGCCCTCCACACGATCCCACTGCGAGTAGGCCCGCGACTTCGAGTACGTCGTCTGTTTCGGGGCGGCGTTCGGATTGCCCACGGCGAGCTGAGCGACCTCGGTCGCGGCGCGCAGATAGCCGTCGAGCAGCGTCGCCGACAGTAACTGGACGTCGGCGATGTTGTCGAAGTTGGCGCTCATCGTGTCGAGCGGCAGGTAGTCGCCCGCTTCTATACGGAGTCCCAGCAGGGCGTGGACGGCGCGCTCGTACTCGTACCGATTCAGCCGCTGGAAAGTCCGGTAGCCCGGGTTCGGATTGTCCACGGCCGCCTGGTCCACCACCGACTCGAGCGTCTCGACGAGGGTCGTGAGGGTCCCGGCCTCGGGCCGGCGGACCCCCGGCGGAGGCATCATGTTGGCCCGCAGCTTGCGGATCATCTTCTCGGTACGCGCGGCCTCTTCCGGATTGCTCGCCGCCGTGCCGACGTCGAAGTCCTCCAGCGAGAGGTTGCCGGTCAGCATGCGGTCGTTGTGGCAGGTCCGGCAGTAGCGCTGCACGACCCCGGTCAGCTCCGCGTGGTCGGGCACCGCCTCGGCGGGCGGGGAAACGGCCTCCTGGGCGGGGCTGCGGGCAGCCGTGTCGACGGACACGACCGCGGCCGCGAAGAGGACGGCAAGCAGAGCGGCGGGCGCAGCAAATGTTCTCATGACTCAATCGCCCCGGCCATGCGCCGAACGACCGTGCGCCGACGGCCGGAATCTCGAATCCGGTGAGTGTATCAGTCCTGAGCGCAAGCGCCACCGGAAAACGACGCGGGAACGTGAGAATTGCGAGGGTTGTCAGACGCCGGACGCCTGACCATGTCTCGTCGCCGGCGTGGGCTGGACCCCATGCGCGGCGGGGCGTAGGATGGTCGCGTGACGCAGCCACTCGATCCTCTCCATACGCGCGCGCCGGTTTTCTCCCCACGCAGCGGTGCGCCGGGGACCGAGGTGAGCGTGGAGACCCGCGATCTCCCGGCCCTCACTCCCGTGTATCTCGGCATGGGGGCGACCCGCTCCAGCTTCGAGGTCCTCCGCCAGCTCGTCACGAGCGAGCGGGGCGAGATGTCCGCGGTCGTCGAGGTGCCGGATTGGGCCACACCCGACCGCACGCACTACTTCGTCCTCGTCGACGTCTACTTCCGGCCGCTGGCGGTATCCGCCGCCTTTCACGTGACGGAGCCTGACGGGACGCTGCGGCGTCGTGGGGCGATAGCGGACGGCGAGGGCGGCTGCCTCACCCTCCGCGAGGCGGGCGAGGGGGAGGAGATTTACGTGTTGACAGGTGACGTGCAGGACCTTATGCTGGGAGATGAGGTTCTGGTCGAGGCAACCCTGGGCGAGTCGCCCGGCTGCGGGCAGGGCACAGCCCTGCGGGTCACGCGCACCGAACGGCTGGATTGAACCCCCTCCGACGTCCGGAGCGCGCATCATCGGCGCACGAGCGATGCGCGACGGGGGCAATTCATGGGATTGACAGGGGCGAAAGTACGGCTGCGGAACCCGAGACTTCCGGATCTGGAGCCGGTGGAGATCGACGCGCTGGCCGACACCGGATCGGCGCACCTGTGCATCCCGCGCTGGCTGCAGCGGCGCCTGCAACTTGAGGAATCGGAAACGAAACCGGTGACTCTGGCCGACGGCAGAGTGGCGCAGGTTCCCTACGTCGGCCCGCTCGAGCTGCGGTTCGAGAACCGGATCGGGTTCACGGGCGCGCTGGTCATGGGCGAGCAACCCCTGCTGGGGGCCATCCCCATGGAGGACATGGACCTGGTCGTCGTTCCGAGGACGCGACAGGTCATCGTCAATCCGGAAAGCCCCGACGCGGCCAGGAGCAGGGCCTAGCCGCCTAGCCTGGCAGTCGGTAGCGAAGTCCTGCCCGTCCGAGCGGGCTGCATCCCGGACGGGTCCGTGGAGTCGCTCCACCGGCGCGTGTGTCGCCGCGGTTGGGGCGGACCCCGGCGCCGCTTCGGCCTACAGCGGAGGCCCCTGCCACGGCTCCCGGCGCACCAGCTCGCCGCTGCCGGCGGTACCCAATACCTCGCCGTCCCGATACGTGATTTCGCCGCGACGGATCGTGAGCTGGGGCCAGCCGGTCACCTCCCGGCCCGCGTGGATGGAGTAGCCGCTGCCCGAGAACATGTCCTCGTTGCGGATCGTGCGCGTCTCGTTCGGGTCCCACAGCACGAGGTCGGCGTCCGATCCGACGGCGATGGTCCCCTTGCGCGGATACAGACCGAACAGCCGTGCCGGGTTCGACGACGTGACTTCCACGAACCGCTCCAGGGAGATGCGCCCTTCGTTGACGCCGTCCGAGTACAGCATCGGCAGCATCACCTGCAGGTTGCTCATGCCGGCCCGGTGCTGCGCGACGTTCTGCGCCGGATCGAGCTTCTGCTCGCGCGTGTAGGCGACGTGGTCCGTCGCCACGACGTGGACGGTGCCGCGGGCGATGCCGTCCCAGAGGGCGTCGAGGTCGCTCTGCTCGCGCAGCGGCGGCTGGCCGATGTAGAGCCCCGGCGTGGGCCCGTCGAACCGCTCGCGGGTGAGGTGCAGATAGATGGGGCGGGTCTCGACGTAGACCGGCAGGCCGCGCTGCTGCGCCGCCTCGGCGACCCGCAGGGCGCGTTCCGACGACAGGTGCACGATGTACATCGGCACGCCGGTCGCCTCAGCCATCGCCACCGCGCGCTGCGTCGCCGCCTCCTCGGCCTCCACCGGCCGGGCGTCGGCGAAGTAGGCGAGCGAGCCGCGTCCCTCGGCGACCATGCGTTCCGCCGTAATCTGAACGATGGCGGCGTCCTCACAGTGCATCATCATCAGCACGCCGGTTTCGCGCGCCGCGTGCATCGTGTTGATGAAGCCGGGGGCGCGCGCGTCGAAGGTGGGCCGGACCATGAACACCTTGATGGTGGTCTGCCCGGCGTCCACGAGCGCTGTCATCGATTCTGCAGTGGCGCTCGCCGGATCCGAGACGATGGGGTGGAAGATGACGTCGGCAATGGATTGCGCCTGTATTTCCGGCAGGGCGCGCGCCAGGGTCTGGGCCGGTGTCTCTCCGTCGGCGACGCCGCCGAAGTTGGAGATGGTGGTGATGCCGCCGGCCAGCGCCGCGCGCGAGCCGGAGGTGTAGTCGTCCATCCGGATGCCGCCCAGGTGCACGTGCGGGTCGATGCCTCCCGGCAGCACCTGCAGCCCGTTCGCGTCGATCTCGTCCGTGTCTCCGTCGCGCGCCGCGAGACCGGGGCCGATCTCGGCGATGGTCGCACCGACGACGCGGATGTCCGCGGTGCGCAACGCCCCGTCGGTGAAGACCTCGCCGCCGCGGATGATGATCTCCGGTTCCGACTGCGCGGTGACGGCGACGGCGGCCGTGATCACGGCGAGTCCGGCGATGGCGACGAGGCTGCGCAGCCAGTTCATGACATCCTCCTCTGCCTTGCGTCCGCGGC
Organism: Vicinamibacterales bacterium; assembly: GCA_964291605.2. GTDB lineage: Bacteria > Acidobacteriota > Vicinamibacteria > Vicinamibacterales > UBA8438 > WTFV01. The sequence goes on from OZ219745.1 coordinate 2,325,593, forward strand.
CTCGCCGGGACGTGCAAGGTTCTCTGCAGTTCTCCCGCCATGGGGGCCGCTCCGTCCCCGTCGTTGCGGGCGCTCCGACCCTCATTCCGACACATCCCGATCAGCGGTGCCACCGCCGTCGATGGTGTCCTCGCCTGCCGCATCCCAGCGCTGACGCCAGGACTGCCGCAACGCATCCATGCGCTCCCGGTACTGGTCGGCGAGCTCCGCCGGAACGATGGCGTTCGCCAAGTCCGAGAACAGTGTGACATAGGGAGCGAGCACCGAGTCCCGCAGCATCCGTTCGCCGGTCGGGACGTAGGCGACGACCGGCAGGACGATCAACGCCGCGGCAAGCAGCGCGGCGACCAGGCCGGCCGCGGCGCCGGCCAGCCGGTCCGCCCAGCCCAGCATCGCCGCCTGGAGCAGCCCGCGCAGGATGCGTCCGGCCAGCGCGCCGGCCAGCATGGTGCCCAGGAAGATCGCCAGGTACCCGATGAGGTTCGCGGCCGGCACCGGGATGTCCATCACCCCGAGCACCGAAGCGGCGGCCAGCCCATGGAATCGAGCGGCGAGGATGAACGCGGCCACCAGCGCCCCGATCCCGATCAGCAGCCGCGTCAGGCCCTTGAGCAGTCCGATCAGGACCAGCAGCCCGACGAGGACGAGCAGGAGCAGGTCGAACGCGTTGAGATCCATCCCCGTTCACCGCTGGCCGATCGGATCCCGGTGATCCGCGCCGAGCACCGCATGAACTACCTGCCGAGCGATGTCGCGTGCGCGCCGGGACGCATCCCGCGGCGTCCGGCTCGCCAGCAGCCGGTCGAGATCCCGGCGGTCGAGACCGGGCAGCGCGTGGCTCCGATCGTCTTGCGCAAAGGATCCGTCCGACCCGGTGCCGGCTACCCAGATGCGCACGCCGTCGGTGCGGCTCCAGGTCCACGCCTCGCGCACACCCATGCGGAAGTATGGCGCCAGCTTGTCGCTGGAGTCGACGCTGCGGTCGATCTCGACCACCAGGTCGGGAACGGGCGCATCCTTCCGCGTGTCCAGGCAGCCGTCGACGCGCATTGCCGCTCGCGCCCGCGCCGGATCGAAAAAGACGCACGTATCCGGCTCGAAGGCGCCGTCGTCGCTCAGAAGCCGGCTCGCACCCGCCACCAGAAACTCCGTCGGGCGGCCGCTGTCCTCGAGCATCTGCTCGATCCGTCCGAACAGAACCGAGAGCTTCCAGGCCCGCCACTCGTGGCTGACGCCCGGCGCAGCGACGAACTCCGCCCGTCCTGTCGCCACGTCGTAGCGGCTGCGGGGCGCCTCGTCGTGATCGGTGAGGCGGTCGTAGAGGCCGCGCGGCATGGCGACGTCGATCCGCACCGGCGCGTCCGGGTTCGAGGGTGTGATCGGTTGCGGGGTGGCGTCCGCGTTGTCTGTCCGAAGGTCGTGAGTCATGCACCACTTACAGGAGCCCGTGGCAAAAGCCCCGCTGCATTCGAGCGGCGATGCATCCCGCGTGGACTGCGTTGCTCCTCGGTCGAATATGCCCACTCGTCGCGCCTTGCCACGCGGGCGCCTCGCCGCTCTCGGTGCCACGCGGGGTTTCGCCACGGGCTCCAGCAGAGCGGGCGTTCGTCGGGAAGCACGTCCAGTATAGCGTCGCCAAACCAGCGTTCGTGTTCGGCCTCGAACCGCCTCCGCAGGACCTCGCCCAGCGGGGTTCATTTCGTTGCGTTCCACGGCACGAGCGCATGGCCCGCGCTGGAGGGGGCTCGCCGCCGCCCCCGGGCTACCACCGACCGAGTACGGCGAAGCTGTCTGGACTTCCACCGCGTCCATGTTGAACTGGACCTGTGCCATGCCGCTCCACCGACCGAGTACGGCGAAGCTGTCTGGACTTCCACGGGGCGCCGGGGAGCGGTTGCCCTTGCATCCCGTGGCGTCGGCCCCCGATTTCGGCCGCGCTATGATCGCCTCTGTTCCGACACTTGCGAAGAGCCGGCGAACGGCCGGGAAGGATGTTCCGATGACCCAGAGCCTGCAGCGGATGGTTCCACTCGCGGCGACGGCCGTCCTGGCCATGTGCGGTTCCGCCTGGGCGCAGACGTCGGTGCCCGACGGCGAGTGGCATCACATAGGCCGCGACGCGGCCAACACGAAGTACTCGCCGCTCGATCAGATCGACGCGGACAACTTCACCGACCTCGAGGTCGCGTGGCGCTGGACGTCGCTCTCCACCGCCGTCGCCGAGGCCAACGAGCGGATCCGTCCCAGCCAGTTCAAGTCGGTGCCGCTGATGGCGGACGGGCTGGTCTACGTCAGCACCGCGCTCGGGCAGGTGGCGGCGCTCGACGCCGGCACCGGCGAGCCGGTGTGGACCTACGACCCGCAGATCTACGCCTATCTCGACCGGCCGCCCAACATGGGCTGGCACCACCGCGGGGTCTCCTACTGGGAGGACTCGCAGAGCGACGATGCGCGCATCTTCATCGCCAGCCACGACAAGCGGCTGGTCGCCCTCGACGCGCGCACCGGTCGGCGTTATCCCGACTTCGGGACCGGCGGCTACATCGACTTGACGGCGGGCTTCGAGCGCGAGATCGACGCCTCGCGGATGACCTGGTCGTCACCGGTCGCCATCGCCGGCGACACGGTCATCGTCGGCAGCATCGTGCAGGACACCCGGCTGACCTTGCGCGAGGCGTCTCCCGGCCACGTGCGGGCCTACGACGCGCGCACCGGCGAGATGAAGTGGATCTTCCGCACCATCCCGCGGGGCGACGACTTCGGCGCCGACACCTGGGGCAACGAGTCCTGGCGCTACAGCGGGCACTCCAACGTCTGGTCCTACATGGCGGTCGACGAGGAGGCGGGCTACGTCTACCTGCCGACCGGCACGCCTTCGAACGACTGGTACGGCGGCATGCGGCCCGGCGACAACCTGTTTGCCGAGAGCATCGTCGCCGTCGACGTCGAGACGGGCGAGCGCGTGTGGCACTTCCAGGCCATCCACCACGGGCTGTGGGACTGGGACTTCCCGACCGGGCCGAACCTGCTCGACATCACCGTCGACGGCCGTCCGGTCAAGGCCATCGCGCAGGTGAGCAAGCAGGGCTTCACCTACGTCTTCGACCGGATCACCGGCGAGCCGGTCTGGCCGATCGAGGAGCGGCCGGTGCCGCAGGGCAACGTGCCCGGCGAGTGGTACTCGCCGACCCAGCCGTTCCCGACGAAGCCGCCGCCGTTCGACCGGCAGGGCTTCGCCCTCGAGGACGTCATCGACTTCACGCCGGAGTTGCGCGCCGAGGCGCTCCGGATCATCAACAGCCGGGCGCGGTTCGGGCCGATCTTCTCGCCGCCGGTGGTGCGCGGGGCCGAGGTGCCGTTCATCCAGGTGCCGGGGGCGGGCGGCGGCGCCAACTGGCAGGGCGCCGCGGTCGACGTGGAGACGGGACAGCTCTTCGTCTCGTCGTCGAGCACGCTGATCGTGGTGGAGGTGGTGCCCTACGACCCGCCGGCCACGGTGGGATACTTCACCGACCCCTGGGGCGTCGGCCTCTCCGGGCCGCAGGGATTGCCACTGTTCAAACCGCCCTACAAGCGGGTCACCGCGATGGACCTGAACACCGGCGACCAGAGCTGGATGGCGCCGCACGGGGATGGCCCGCGCTATCACCCGGCGCTGCGCGATCTGGATCTGCCGCCCCTCGGCGGCGGCGGCGGGATCGGCTCCGGGCCGCTGGTGACGCCGACTCTGCTGATCATGAACCACGGGGGGCGCGGCTTCGCGCCGGCGGCGGATGATGCGCTGGTCGAGGCGACCGGCGACCCGACGGCGGACGCTGCGCTGCTGATGGCGGCCAGTACCAGGACCATCAGCGCCTACGACAAGGCGACCGGCGAGCACCTCGGGTCGGTGCCGCTGCCGGCGACGCCGGGCGGGAATCCGATGACGTACCTCCACGAGGGGAAGCAGTACGTCCTCGTCGCGGTCGGCCGCGGCGGCGCCGATGCGGAGCTGATTGCGCTGGCCTTGCCTTGAGCTCGCCAGGGAGCGGTCGCCAACACCTTGCAGGGGCGCCGTTCCCGATTCCCGCCGCGCTATCATCGACGCCTGTTCGACACTTGCGAAGAGTCGGGGAACGGCCGGGAAGGGATGTTCCGATGACCCAGAGCCTTCGGCGTCGTCTGGTTCCACTCGCGGCGGCGGCCGTTCTGGCGAGTGGCGGTTCCACCTGGGCGCAGACCTCTCTGCCCGACGGCGAATGGCACGCCATCGGCCGGGACGCGGCCAACACCAAGTACTCGCCGCTCGACCAGATCGACGCCGACAACTTCATGGACCTGGAGGTCGCATGGCGCTGGACCTCGCTGTCCACGGCAGTGGCCGAGGCCAACGAACGGATCCGTCCCAGCCAGTTCAAGTCCGTCCCGCTGATGGCGGGCGGGCTGGTCTACGTCAGCACCGCGCTCGGGCAGGTGGCGGCGCTCGACGCCGGCACCGGCGAAACGGTGTGGTCCTACGACCCGCAGATCTACGCGTACCTCGACCGGCCGCCCAACATGGGCTGGCACCACCGCGGGGTCTCGTATTGGAAGGACTCGGAGAGCGACGACGCGCGCATCTTCATCGCCAGTCACGACAAGCGGCTGGTCGCCCTCGACGCGCGCAACGGCCGGCGCTATCCCGACTTCGGCACCGGCGGCTACGTCGACCTCACCGCGGGCTTCGAGCGCGAGATCGACGCCTCGCGGATGACCTGGTCGTCGCCGGTCGCCATCGCCGGCGACACGGTCATCGTCGGCAGCATCGTGCAGGACGGGCGGATTACGCTGCGCGAGGCGTCGCCCGGCCACGTGCGGGCCTACGACGCGCGCACCGGCGAGATGAAGTGGATCTTCCGGACCATCCCGCGGGGCGACGACTTCGGCGCCGACACGTGGGGCAACGAGTCGTGGCGCTACAGCGGGCACTCCAACGTCTGGTCCTACATGGCGGTCGACGAGGAGTTGGGCTACGTGTACCTGCCCACCGGCACGCCGTCGAACGACTGGTACGGCGGCATGCGGCCGGGGGACAACCTGTTTGCCGAGAGCATCGTCGCCGTCGACGTCGAGACGGGGGAGCGCGTCTGGCACTTCCAGGCCATCCACCATGGTCTGTGGGATTGGGACTTCCCGACCGGGCCGAACCTGCTGGACATCACCGTCGACGGCCGTCCGGTGAAGGCCATCGCCCAGGTGAGCAAGCAGGGCTTCACCTATGTCTTCGATCGGATCACCGGCGAGCCGGTGTGGCCGATCGAGGAGCGGCCCGTGCCGCAGGGCAACGTGCCCGGCGAGTGGTACTCGCCGACCCAGCCGTTTCCGACGAAGCCGCCGCCGTTCGACCGGCAGGGCTTCGCCATCGAGGACGTCATCGATTTCACGCCGGGACTGCGCGCCGAGGCGCTCCGGATCATCAACAGCCGGGCTCGGTTCGGGCCGATCTTCTCGCCCCCGGTGGTGCGCGGGGCCGAGGTGCCGTTCATCCAGGTGCCGGGTGCCGGCGGCGGCGCGAACTGGCAGGGCGCGGCGGTGGACGTGGAGACCGGGCAGCTCTTCGTCTCGTCGTCGAGCACCCTGATCGTGGTGGAGGTCGTGCCGTACGACCCGCCCGCAACGGTGGGGTACTTCACCGATCCGTGGGGCGTCGGCCTGTCCGGTCCGCGGGGACTGCCGCTGTTCAAGCCGCCGTACAAGCGCGTGACCGCGATCGACCTCAACTCCGGCGAGCAGGCCTGGATGGCCCCGCACGGCGATGGCCCGCGCTACCATCCGGCCCTGCGCGATCTGGATCTGCCACCCCTCGGCGGTGGGGGCGGCATCAGCTCCGGCCCGCTGGTGACGCCGACCCTGTTGATCATGAACCACGGCGGGCGCGGCTTTGCGTCGGCGGCGGACGTCGCTCTGGTCGAGGCGACCGGCGACCCGACGGCGGATGCGGCGCTGTTGATGGCGGCCAGCACACGCACCCTCAGCGCCTACGACAAGGAGACCGGCGAGCACCTCGGTTCGGTACCGCTGCCGGCGGTCCCGGGCGGTAACCCGATGACGTACCTCCACGAGGGCAAGCAGTACCTCGTCGTCGCGGTCGGCCGCGGCGGCGCGGATGCCGAGTTGATCGCGCTTACGCTGCCTTGAGGCGTCTCGGTCCGCGACTCGCTCGTGAGGCTTTGCGAAGTCATGCGAGTAGCCGGTCCGATAGACGACCAGCTTCTTCGTAACACGCCCTCGCATTGGCTCGGTCTGTCTGGTAGAGGGTCCTGAAGCACCGTGCGCAGTTGGCGTGCTGGGAGCTGGGCGTGGTCAGCCTGTCAATCTCACGCTCGGCGTCGTCGCGTTCCGTCGGATTCCCCGTACGGTTGCGCTCGAGATACGGCCACATCGCCCTGATCAGGTTGCACCGTTCGACCCTCAGCTCGTCGCGCAGGTTGAGGCCGAAGAGATCGATGATGACCTGGCCGCGCCTGCGCTCGTGCCCTTGTGCGCCGCGGGGCACCGCAACGAAGCTGCGGAAGCCGACCAGTTCCTCCGGTCGCACGTCGTCCGTGCCAACTGGATTGACCAGGAAGGGTCGTTCTGACCGATTGAGTTGGTGGACATTGTCGCCCTCCGTCCCACGCGGGCCACTGACTGGGAAACAGGTCCTCTTGTTGTCCTGGTTACACGTCTTGCACGAGACGAGGTAGTTCAAGCAGTCGTGGGCAAGCCACGGATAGCCGCCCTTCAGGTCGTCTCCCGTCTCGAATTCATACTGAAGTCCGGAAGTCGCCGTCGGCCAACGCGTGACTTCGTGCTTTGGTCTGAAGTGCTCAAGATCGTACTCGCGCCGTCCGCCCCGCGTTTTGCCGGCTGCGTCTGTTCCGGGGCGTTGCCCTCAGCTCGGCGGCATCCGGTGCAGTGTCGAAATTCCCCTCCAAATCCTGGTCGCCGAGTGCAACGTGTGCCGTGACTGCGGCGTCCCTGGGAGACTTGTCCACTTCCCGTCGTACAAGCGAATACGGCCGGTAGCCGGTCGATGCAAGGACGGGACTCATGAGCGCGAGCGCGGCCGCCTTGAGCGCCGCTGACTTGCCCATCCCGTTGTTGCCCAGGAGTAGGTTGATGTTGGGGTACTTCAGATTCACGGTCGCGACCGCTCCCGGGTAGCAGAAGGAGACATCCGTGTGCCTGAACGCCCGGAATCGCTCGATCTGCAGTGACTTCAGGTACATCGCATCAGCCCCATCCGCTCAGGACTTCGTCCAGGCCCGCGCAGACGTCCACAGGACATTGTAGTAGCCGGCAATCAACGCTGACCCGCCCCCCACCCGGAGTGCTATTGAATTCGAGCACGACCTCCTGGTTGGTTCAGGGCGGGCCGCAGGGCTTACCGTGAGTCCGGCTTCACGAGCTCGGTGCCCAGGGTCCTCCCCTTGTCTACGGCCGGGACCCCCTTCTCCATCCACACCGGGGCGGGCGCGTCCTGCAGGTAGTGGTCGAAGAACTGCTGCATGCGGACCGCCCAGTCCTTGCGGTTGGCGTCGCGGCGCAGGCCGTGGCCCTCGCCGTTGTAGTTGAGCAGCCACGCCGGCTTCTGCAGCCGGCGCAGGGCGACGAACAGCTCGATGCCCTGGTACCACGGTACCGCCCCGTCGTCGTCGTTGTGCATCATGAGCACCGGGGTGCGGATCTTGTCGGCATAGAACAGTGGCGAGTTGTGCAGGTACTCGGCGGTGGCTTCCCAGAGCGAGCCGCCGATGCGACTCTGCGTCCGTTCGTACTGGAACATCCGGCTCATGCCGGTCTGCCAGCGGATGCCGCCGTAGGCGCTCGTCATGTTGCTGACCGGGGCGCCCGCCTCGGCCGCGGCGAAGAGGTCGGTCTTCGTGATCATGTAGGCGATTTGGTAGCCGCCCCAGGAATGACCCTGGACGCCGATCCGGTCGCGGTCCACGTACCCCTCGTCCAGGATGCTGAGCACCCCGGGCACTACCGCATCGAGGGCGCTCTCGCCGGGGTAGCCGATCTCGTAGGGAATGTCGGGGATGAACATCACGTAGCCGCGACTCACGTAGAACGGAACCGACACGGACGAGCTGCCGGGCCGCGGCGTGCGCCAGGCGTGGAGGCCGTCGGACATCCGCTCGTAGAAGTACACGAGCAGGGGGTACTCCCGCGAAGGATCGAAGCCGTCGGGCTTGAACAGCATGCCCTGCAGCTCGATACCGTCGTTGGAGGTCCATTCGACGAGCTCGGCCGAGCCCCAGTGGTAGTCGGCCTGCTGCGGATTGGCGTCCGACACGCGCTGCATGTCGATGATTCCACCATCCGTGACCCACAGGTCCGGGAACTCGCGGAAGTCCTCGCGGGTGAGCAGCCAGCGGTTCGCATCCGTCGCCTTGCCGTGCAGGCGGAAGCTCTTGTCCCCCATGACCACCTCGACCGGCGAGGTCTCGCGGTCCGTACGTCCCTCGTAGAAGCCGCCCTGCTTGTTCCGGTCGTGGATCGCTCGCCAGAGCGCCTTGCCCTCCGGGACGTGATCCAGTTCGGGCTCGGTCCGCGCGTAGCGGAAGCGAATCTGCGACGCCCGCCCCGCGCCTGCCGTGAGGTTGACGGTCCGGCCCGATTCGGGTTCGAAGCGCCAGACATCGAAGCGGTCGTAGAACAGGAACGCGCCGTCGTCCGCGGTCCAGCCTGCCGAGCCGTACGGGGGCGGATCGTGCGGGTGGTCGTCGAGCTCGTTCCAGACCGCGTGTGGAACGTCGGCGCTCGCGGTCAACGGCTCACCGCCGTCCAGTCGCGCCACTTTCCACTGCCGCTCGGCGCCGTTCCACCACGCCGCGTACTTCCCGGCCGGCGAGATGGCCGCGCGGGCGAAGCGCCCGACCTTCTCGGCGATCGGCCGGCGCTCTCCGCTGGCCACATCCACCGCATAGAGGTCGTTGTAGCGCCCGTCCCAGGACAGGAGCTGCCGGTACGGCATGTCGGTGACGCCCAGCGCGTGCGCGGCGTCCGACGCGGCTGCGAACCGGACCGTCGGTACGTCGGTCGTGCCCAGTTGCACGACAGCGCCGCCGTCCCGGTGGAACGCCGCAGCGTACGTGCGCTTCCGCTCGTCGTCGGCCTGTACGAGCTGCATTGGCTGCAGGTAGGGATCCTTCCAGTTCCAGATGTCGAGGGTGACCCTGTCCTCCTCCAGCGTCTCGTCCGCTTCCGGCTCCGGCCGGGGCGCGGTGCCGAAGTGGAGGAGGGCGCCGCCCTCCGAGAAGCGGACGTCGCCATGCTCACTGACCCACCAGCCGTCGGGAACACCGACGGTACCGGCAGCCGCGAGCGGCTCGGCCTGCCAATCGGGCGCAGCGGCCCAATACAGAGTGAACTCGGGCTGGTCCGCGGCGGAATCGTCGCGGTCCGTGAGGAAGGCGACCTGCGCGCCGTCCTTCGACAGCGCCAGTTGCTCGTAGCGACCTTCGCCGTCGAGAAGCGCTCGCCGCGCGACGTCGTCCAGCGGCACGACGTAGGCGCCGTCTCCAGTCCCGTCCCTCGTCGAGGTGGTGAACGCCAGGACGGCGGCTTCCTCCGCATACTCGTAGTCTTCCACCCAGTCGTAGCGCGTCTCGTCACCGGTAGCCAGGTTCAGAAGGACCAGCGTGGAACCGTCTTCCTTCCCGTCGTCGGAGTCGCCTTCCGCGTCGGCGCCGCTCTCGCTCCCTTCGTTCTGCCGAGCCGATTCGACGTCCGCATCCGATTCCTCGGAGCGGTCCACGTCAGCTTCCTCTACGGGCACGTACGCCAACCAGCTTCCCTCGCGCGCGACCTCGTAGCTCTCGACCGGGCCGAGATCGCGGATCCCGCCGATCCGGACCTCACCGTCAGCGAACACCGCGGCGATGTCCGCGACCGCGAGGGCGTCCTGCGGGAGGTCCTCGCCTTCCTGTCCCTCGCGCTTGAGGGCGTCGACCTCCGACTCCGGCGCCGGAACCGCGTAGACGAGATGGCGGGAGTCCGACGTGAAGGTTGGATCCGTGCCCCGGACCGTCAGCGGGGGACCGTCTCCGCTGGCCGCCTTCAGGGTAAGCGCCGGGTCGCCCTCCATGGGTGCGAGGACGAAGGTCAGCCAATCGCCGTCGGGCGACAGGGACGGATCCTCGATCGTGTTCCATTGCAGCACGTCGTCGTGGTCGAGGGCCCGCTGTTGCGCGAGGGCGGGCAGGGCGGCCGCCAGAACCAGGGCGACGGTGGCCAGGGACGCGACCGAGGTGCGAGCGTGCGGGTGTCTCATCTCTTCATCTCCATGCGGCGCCCCGACGTAAGAGGACGCTTCCGGCTTCGATGTCCCTGCAGGTCGTCCTGCGATAGTAACGGGTCCGGGGCGGAGCCGTGTAAGCCACTATGATCCACCGGTAGAGATGCGCAGAATCGGGCTGATGCTGATCCTCACCGCCGTCGCCACCGTCGTCGCGGTTGTGGGACGCGTCTGGGCCGACGCCGATCACGAGACGCTGGCGGATTCCCTCGCGGCGATTGCCGAGAGTCGGGGCCTGTACGGTCTGGGCGGCGCGGGGCGGTTCCTGTCGGGAATCACGCTGATTGCCGCCGGGTGGTTCCTGTTCGGCTCCGCGACTGGCGGCAGCCCGGGTCGTGCGGCGATCGTCCCGCTGCTGTTCGCGGTGTCGGGGGCGTTCACCGCGTGTTCGGGGGCGCTTGCGGTCGGCCTGGCCGCGGCGCCGGCGGAATGGATGGATGTCGCGGGCCTCGAGGGGGTTGCGCTCGGCCACCAGGAGGCGACGGTCCGGCTGCGATGGTTCACCGGTGCGGCCGGCTTTGCCCTGGCCGGGCTGGCGTTGGTCGTCATCGGCTGGCGCCAGCGGAGCGGCGGCATCACGCTCAGGCGGTTCGCGGCGGCGTCGGTGCTGCTCGGCCTGGCCATTCAGTTCGTCTGGCTCGATGCCGCGACGGTCATGCACATGATCACCGGGACCCTTTTCGTTGCGTGGCTCGTCGCGGGCGGCCGCATGCTGCTGAAGGGCCGGGCCTGGACTTCGGACTGACGACGCGTTTGTCGAATCCCTGTAGAATCAACCGGATCGGGTGACGACCGGGACGGACGGTCGAACGGTACCGGCGCAGACGACGCCGAGATGGACGATGCCACGACGCGACAAAGGAGACCGTGCGATGAGCGAGCGAGCGCCGCAGGACACCCCTGCCGGCCACTGGATTTCGTACCGCCCCGAGATCAAGGTGATGGACTGCACCATCCGGGACGGCGGCCTGATGAACGATCACCAGTTTCCGGACGAGACCGTCAAGGCGGTCTACCAGGCCTGCGTCGAGGGCGGCATCGACTACATGGAGATCGGCTACATCAACTCCCGCAAGCAGTTCCCGCCCGGCCAGTTCGGGCCCTGGAAGCACTCCGTGGAGAGCGACGTCCGCCGCATCGTCGGCGACAACGACACGCCGCTGAAGCTGTCGGCCATGGCCGACGCCGAGAAGAGCGACTACAAGGAAGACATCCTGCCGAAGTCGGAGAGCGTGATCGACCTGATCCGGGTGGCCACCTACATCCACCAGATCCCGCTGGCCCTGGACATGATCAGGGACGCCCACGACAAGGGTTACGAGACCAGCCTCAACCTGATGGCGCTGTCCACGGTCCCCGAGCGGGAGCTGAACGAGGCGCTGGCCCTGGTCGCGCAGTCCGAGGCGGACGTCATCTGCATCGTCGACAGCTTCGGCGCGCTGTACTGCGAGCAGATCGACAACTACATGACCACGTTCCAGGGCTATGCCACGCCGGCCGGGAAGGAAGTGGGCATGCACGCCCACAACAACCGGCAGCTCGCCTTCGCCAACACGGTTCAGGCGACCATCAAGGGCGCCAATCGGCTGGACGCCAGCATGGCGGGCCTCGGCCGCGGGGCCGGCAATTGCCCGCTGGAGCTGCTGCTCAGCTTCCTGCACAACCCCAAGTTCCGGCTGCGGCCGGTGCTGCACTGCATCCAGCATCACATCGAGCCGATGCGCGCCGCCCTGAAGTGGGGCTTCGACTATCCCTACATGATGACCGGGGTGCTGAACCAGCATCCGCGGGCGGGGATGGCGTTCAACGAGTCCGATGACCGCGGCGACATCATCAAGTTCTACGACTCACTGGAAGACCCGGACTGACGGCCAGGGCGGCCGGCGACGACGATGCGAAGAGCAGTACTGGCAGCGGCGACGTTCGTCGTGGCGTGCGTCCTGGCGCTGGACGCGGTGCAGCCGCGGGAGACGGTGACGGCCTCGCCCACGTTCGGGATAGCGGGCAACTACGGCACCTGGACGGTCACCTGCACGGCAGGGCCAGGGGGCATCGCGCCGGGTGGTGCGTTGCGCGTGCAGTTGCCGGATACCTGGCATGCGGGCGAGCGCAACTCGGGGAACCGGCTGCAGGCTTCCGATCCGACCGACGATCACTACATCGCCGCTTATGGCTCCGGTACGGACGTCCTGGTCGAAGCGGAAGTGGAATCGGAGACGTCCGACTTCCTGGTGAAGGCGGGTCGGCCCGGGCTCGACGGGCGTTCGGAGCGGTACGTCTTCGTCGTGCGCGCGAACGTCGTCTCGGGATCGGTGCGCGAGGGAGAGACTATCAGCGTCGTCTACGGCGACACGTCGGCGGGCAGCCGCGGAATGCGCGCGGCGATCGTTGCTACCGAACCGGAGCCGATCCTGGTCAGCGTCGATCGCGACGGCGGCGGCACGTTCGAGCCGGTGGAGCACGACGCGACACTGACGTCGCGCAGCGGCATCGCCGCCGAGCTGCTGCTCGCCGGTCCTTCCGCGCTGGTGGCGGGGGAACCGGCGGAACTTCACTTGGCGGCCGTCGATCTGCATTCGAACCCGGTGGTTCCGGTTCACGAGACGGTGACGCGGGCGGCGGCTTTCGCGTCATTTACGATCTGCGGCCGAACGCGCTCGACTTCACCTGGTCCGGCCGCGACGGCGGTTTCCGCGACGACGCCATCTATTACCTGCGCCTGCGCCAACGCAGTCAGATCCGCGGCAGGGACGTCATGGCCTGGTCGAGCCCGGTCTGGGTGAACGCGCGCTAGGAGTCTGCGTGGCAGAGCACGACGCTGTCGCAGACGGCGCTGAGCAGAGAACGCTATTGGTGGCCTGGGCATGACTCTGCAGGATCTGATCCTCACGCTGTCCCGGTTCTGGTCGGAGCGGGGGTGCCTGCTGCAGCAGCCGCTCGACGTCGAGGTTGGAGCCGGGACGATGCACCCGGAGACGTTCCTCCGCGTCATCGGCCCCCGCCACTGGAACGTCGCCTACGTGCAGCCGTCGCGGCGGCCGGCGGACGGCCGCTTCGGCGAGAACCCGAACCGGCTCTTCAAGCACCACCAGTTCCAGGTGATCCTGAAGCCATCACCCGACGCTGCCCAACGGCTCTACCTGGACAGCCTGGAAGCCTGCGGCATCGACCCGACGCGCCACGACGTCCGCTTCGAGGAGGACAACTGGGAGTCGCCGACGCTGGGGGCCTGGGGCATCGGCTGGCAGGTGCTGCTCGACGGGCTCGAGATCACGCAGTTCACCTACTTCCAGCAGGCCGGGGGCATGGACCTGGCGCCGATCTCGGTGGAGCTGACCTACGGCCTCGAGCGCATCGCGATGCACCTGCAGGGCGTGGACGACGTGTACGACCTCACCTGGGCGCCCGGCGTCTCCTACCGGGAGGTGCGACACCGAGAAGAGGTGGAGCAGTCGAAGTACGCCTTCGGCCAGGTCGACCTGCCGGCCGGCGAGTTCGGGCGGACGCACCGCGACCTGTTCGACCGCTACTACGTGTTGGGGGAACGGCTGCTGGCGTCGGGCCTGACCCTGCCGGCGCTCGACCACTGCCTGAAGTGCTCGCACACCTTCAACCTGCTCGACGCGAGCGGCAGCATCGGGGTGACCGAGCGGGCCGCCTACATCCTGCGGGTCCGGAAGCTGGCCGTCGCCATCGCCGAGGCGCACGCGGAGTGGGAGCAAGGTCAATCGTCCAGCGCCGGGGCCGGCGCGGCGGTCGCGGGCGGGGGCGATGGCTGAGGTCGGCGAACGCAACCCGAACGGATTGTTCGCTTGTAAGGAAGACAGATACCTACAGCGGCAATCAGCGCTTCGCACGCATCCGGGTGGTGCGGCTCTCCCACTGAACCGGTGGCAGGTGTACGCATGAGCATGGAGTACCGGGAACTGCTCCTGGAGATCGGTTGCGAGGAGATGCCGGCGAGCTGGATTCCCGGCATCGAGGGGCAACTTGCCGAGCGGCTGTCGGCGCGCCTGGACGAGGTCCGGATCGAGCGCCGCACACCCGTACGGACGTTCGTGGCCCCGCGCCGGCTCGTGGCCACCGTGGCCGAGCTGGCGGAGCGGCAGTCCGATCTGGAGGAGACCGTGACCGGCCCGCCCGTGCGCGCCGGGTTCGATGCGAACGGCGAGCCGACGCGGGCCGCCATCGGATTCGCCCGCAAGCAGGGCGTGGACGTCTCGGATCTGGCGCGCATGGAGACCCCGAAAGGGGAGTATCTCGCCTGTCATCGCCGCCAGTCCGGGGACGACACGCGCTCCGTACTGGGCGGCGTTCTCGCCGCGACGCTGCGCGACCTGGCGTTTCCGAAGGCGATGCGCTGGGATGCGATGCTCGACGACGGCCGCGGTGAGTTCCTGTTCGGCCGGCCTGTTCGCTGGCTCGTCTTCCTGTACGCCTTGCGGGTGGTGCCGTTCGAGATCGGCCGCACGCCAGGGGCGGAAGTAGCCGGCGTGGCGCCGGTCCGCGCCGGCAGCGTCACCTACGGGCACCGGTTCTTCGGTGGCGACGGTACGCCGGGAAAGCCGATCGAGGTGACGTCGTTCGCTGATTACCGGCAACGTCTGGCGGACGCCTACGTGTTGATCGACCGGGAGGATCGGAGCGACCGCGTCACTCGCGAGTTGAAGGACTCTGCCGACGATGTCGGCGGGCGGGTAGCGACGCTCGACCAGGAGTCGGCCCTCCATGCCGAGGTGCCGGATCTCGTCGAGCACCCCGCGGTCGTCACCGGAACCTTCCCCGAGGAGTTCCTCACACTGCCGGACGAGGTGCTCTCCACCACCATGGTGCACCACCAGCACTACTTTCCGGTAGTCGACGAGCAGGACCGCCTCTCGGCGCACTTTCTCGCGGTGACCAACACGCCGGGTGACGATCAGGCCCGCAACGAGCGCATCGCCGGCAACTCGGCGCGGGTGCTGGTGGCCCGGCTGCGCGACGCGCGCTTCTTCTGGGACGCGGATCGAACGCAGCGCCTCGAGGACCGGCTCGACCGGCTCGACACCCTGCTGTTCCACAAGCGGCTCGGCAGCTACCGGGACAAGTCGGAGCGCGTGGCGGAGCTGGCGGAACGGATTGCCGCGGAGGTACTCGGTCAATCCACCGAGATCGCCGGTGCGGCGCGCCGGGGGGCGGCGTTGTGCAAGACCGATCTGGCCACCGACATGGTCGGCGAGTTCCCCGAGCTCCAGGGCGTCATGGGCGGCGTCTATGCCCGCGAGCAGGGTGAGCCGGAGGCGGTCTGGAAGGCGATCTACCACCACTACCTGCCGATCGGCGTCGGCGCCGACGAGCCGCCGTCTCGGGACGACCTGGGCAAGGCGGCGGTTACCTGGGCAGCAGTGGCGCTGGCCGACAAGGTGGACACCGTCGTCGGCCTGTTCGGAGCCGGGGAGAGGCCGACCGGTTCGCGCGATCCGCTCGGCATCCGCCGTCAGGCGCAGGGGATGCTGCGCATCCTCATCGACCTGCCCGAACTGACCGGTTTGGGTGCTCGGGTTGCGGTGAGGGAGATTCTCGAACCTGCCCGAGAGAGGCATACGGACGATGATTGGTCGAAGGTGTATTGGGCTCTCGACCAGGATTCGGAACGAAGGGATTTCAGGTCCATAGGGGGCATCACCGAGGAAACCAGGCTGGATCGGGAGCGTGTGGAGCACTTGATCGAGGAGCATTCATCCGAAGTACGCAAGGCCACGGCTACGGAACGGCGCCTGTACACGCTGCGACTCAAGCCGGTGAGCTTCCTTCGCGAACGGCTCCGCTATCTCCTCGAAGAGCGTGGATTCGACCGTCGCAACGTACGCGCGGTGACCCACCAGCCGCTCGACGAGATTCGGCCGCTGGATGCCCGCCGCAAGCTGGAAGTGCTTCCGGAGTTCACCGGGACATCCGACTTCCAGACCCTCGCGACGCTCTTCAAGCGCGTCAAGAACATCGCGCGGGAGCTTACGGACGGCGGCTCGTCTGACGAGGCGTTCGAGGTGGTGCTCACCGAGCCGTCCGAGCGGGCGCTGCTCGACGAACTGAAGTCGCGCCGGTCGGTGATCGACGCCGCGGTCGAGACGGGCGCCGGATTCCGTGAGGCGTTTGCCGAGGCTGCGAGGATAGGTCCCGCCGTCGACCGTTTCTTCAGCGAGGTGTTCGTCATGGCCGACGATCCGAGGCTGCGGCATGCCCGCCTGCGCCTGATGCGGGAGGTCGAGCAGACTATCGTCCAGCTCGCCGACGTCTCCGAGATCGTTCCCGAGACGTAATCCTGCCGCGGTTGACGCGGGCCGGGTCGGCGGGTCGGCAGTAGCAGATAGAATCGGGCACGTGGGTACAACGCAGTCGGTCTTCGCACTTTCGGAGTACACCGAGATTGTGGACATCGGGTTGCCGCACGGGCAGATCTACCGCTGCATGATCCACGACCTGCCGCGCCGCTTTCACGCACTCACGCCCGAGCGCCAGCGAATCGTGCTCGCAAATGCTCCCCCGCTGACCGGGACGCGGTGGGACGCGCTGCTGGCCGCCGTGGTCGAACACATTGCGAAGCTCCACGGACAACCGGCGCCGGCGTGGACGGAAGAACCCGATCGCTTCCTGAAGGTACCGTGGATTGCGACTCCAATCGAGGACAATCGCTTCCGGGACGCTGCATACGCGCCGGCCGCGTTCATCCGGCACGGGGCGATACCGGATCCGAGAGACTTGGACGCACGCGGCGGAGAACGGTATGCCTGGGCTCCTGAACCGTGAGGATCTGGTCGTCCTCTTCGAGGAGCTCGAGCGCGAACTGAAGAAGAAAGAGGTCCGCGGCCACATCTACGTGGTCGGCGGCGCGGCGATGGCGTTGGGGTTCAGGGGAGCGCGAACCACCAATGACATCGACGCACGGATTGTCGCGGAACACGACGCAGTTCTGGATGCCGCTGCGGCGATTGCGCGACGGCGCGGAATATCCGAAGACTGGCTGAACGAGAAGGCCAGGGTCTTCATGCCGGAAGGAGAAGACACCGCCGCGCAGACATTGTTCGATTCCCCATACCTCGTGGTCACCGGCGCGTCCGCGGAGTTCCTGTTGGCGATGAAGCTGTATGCGGCCCGAGGCGCCGACTGGGAAGACGTAGAGACATTGTGCAAGTCACTCGACATCAGAACGCCGGAACAGGCGGTCGGAATCTACGAGAGTGTGTTTCCGGGCCAGACGGTGAACGTTCACGGCTTGCGAATACTGAGAACGCTGCTCGCCAGGTTCGGTGACACGCCATAGCGCGCGGCGATGCCGGGACATGGGCGTCGGCGCCGGGAGCTCCCCGCGGGGAACCACGCCGGCCTGCCGACCGTCCAAGCGAGTAGAGGGAGGGCCGACGGATGGCGCAACAGACCGCTTGGGGCTGGAAGAAGATCGTTCTCGCGGTCGCGGGTGTCACGGCCGCGATAGTCCTGCTGCTGATGGCGACGGCGGCCGTGGGGCTCGTCTGGGCTACTTCCACCGCCGAGCGGCTGGGCGAACCGGTCCCCGAGCCGGTTGCCTCGCCCGCCGCGACGCGCGACGCGGGGGTTCGGGCCGCGGCAGCCGCGAACACCGAGCAGCCACTTCGGGTTGAGATCGAGCTGGAGGAGGGCGAGTTCGAAGTGCATCCGGGCCCGCCCGGCACCGGCGTCCAGGTGGACGGCGCGTATGCCCAGGCGTATTACGAGCTGACCGAGGAGCACACGCTCGCGGACGAGCCGGGCGGACCGGCCTCCGTGATCCGCCTGCGTCCCGCCCATTCGTTTCTCGTGCGGCTGATCGGCAGCGCGTTCGCCGGGCACGACGGTGCCCACAACGCGCTCACGGTCACCATTCCGAGAGACGTCCCGATCGACTTGCGCCTGAGGCTGCGCATGGGGGAAACGCGGACCGATCTGGGCGGGCTGATCCTGACCGACGTCGACGCCGAGCTCAGCATGGGCGAGCACCGCCTCGACTTCAGCGAGCCGCTTGCCGGCAGGCCGCAGCGCATCCGCGTGGCCGGCGGGATGGGTGAAATCCGGCTCGAGCGCTTCGGAAACGCGGGTCCCCGGGAGCTGGACGTGGAGGGGCGCATGGGCAGCCTCACAGTCGATCTGGGCGGTGACTGGCCGGCTCGTGCCGTAGCCGACGTGAGGTTGGACGGTTCGATGGGCGAGTTTCGGCTGGACATTCCGAACGCCGTTCGGATCGCGCCCGACTCGAACGCGTCGAATATCTTCGGTGCGACCAGTCACGCTCCGGCCGGGAACGACGCGAGCGCCGAGGCGCCGCTCGTCAGACTGCATCTGACGAATGCGATGGGCGAGACGCGGGTCAGGCGGTACTAGGAGCCCGTGGCGAAAGCCCCGCTGCGTTCGAGCGGCGCCGCATCCCGCGTGGACGGCGTTGGTCCTCGGTCGAATATGCCCAACATGCTCCCTCGTCGCGCCTTGCCACGCGGGCGCTTCGCCGCTCTCGGCTAATGATGCCCCGCCAGGCGCCCGCGCTCGTCGAGCACCGGCAGGTGGCGGCAGCGTACGGTGCGCATCAGGTCATCGGCTACCTGCAGACGGTCGTTGCGGCCGAGGGTCCTCGGCTCGCGGCTCATCACGTCTCCGACATGGAGGGGCCGCGATCAATGGCGTGTGCGGTCGCATCTCACTGGTCCTTCCCCAGGTGGCCGACCAGGCCCCACACGAACAACCCGACCCCGACCAGGCCGACGACAAGCCCGACCGGCAGCATGATCATTGTCACCCCCAGTCCCAGGCCGACGACCATCAAGACGAACCCGATGACCACTGCCAGCACGTGGCTGAGTATCTGTTCGCCCTTCTCGAGCAACCTTCGCCCTCGACCCGCTGGTTGTGTCGCCATGGTGCCTCCACCTGATTGGGGCAATACTGCCGTCTCGCCACGGCATTGGAAGCAAATCACATGCCACGCGTAGCTGCCGAGATGCCGCCGTGTTTGGCGGAAGGCGGGGGATTGTCGAGAACCGAGTGGGGAAAAACTCGCACTTGCACGGTGTCCATTCCGGTGCGGTCCTTCATTCGGGTCAAGTGAGACCGCGTCGGCGACGTGGAGCGCTGAAGGGGAACCGTACCGAGTAGACGGAATCTACCTCGTAAGCGCGAACTTCTCGATTCGATAGCGGATCTGGTCCCGATTGAGTCCGAGCAGCGCCGCGGCCCGGGTCTGATTCCAGCCGGTTCGTTCCAGGGCCTGCACGACCAGGTCGCGCTCGATGGCCTCGAGGTTGGTTCCGGCCGGCGGCAGCGTGACCCCGGTCGGCAAACCGTCGCGCGGGCGGAGCATCGGGAAATCCTCTTCCGTCAGCCGGCTGCCCTCGCTCAGCAGCACGGCGCGTTCGACCGCGTTGCGCAACTCGCGGACGTTGCCTGGCCACGCATGACGCTGCAGCGCCTCGATCGCCTCGGGGTCGATATCCTGGACGCGCTTGCGGAACTCGCGACTGAAGCCGTCGACGAAGAACCGGACGAGTACCGGCACGTCGTCGGCCCGGTCGCGCAGCGGCGGCAACTTCACCGGCAGTACGTCGAGGCGATAGAAGAGATCCTCCCGGAACGTGCCGTTGCGCGCCCTTGCCTCCAGGTCCTGGTTGGTCGCCGCGATGATGCGGACGTCGACGCCGATGTCGGCGGCGCCGCCGACCCGCTTGAAGGTCTTCTCCTCGAGGAACCGCAGGAGCTTGGATTGCAGCGGCAGCGCCATTTCTCCGATCTCGTCGAGAAACACGGTCCCGCCGTCGGCCGACTCCAGGAGGCCGCGTTTCTGCTGCTTCGCGTCCGTGAAGGCGCCGCGTTCATGGCCGAAGAGCTGGCTCTCGAGCAGGCTCTCGGTCAGCGCCGAGCAGGTGATGTTCATGAACGGGCGCGCGGCCCGCGCGCTGGTGTAGTGAATCACCTTCGCGGCCAGGTCCTTCCCGGTGCCGCTCTCCCCGGTGAGTAGCACCGTCGAGGCCGGGCTCGACGCGATCTTGCCGAGCAGCTTCTTGACGTCGGCGACGGCGGGGGAGTCGCCGATGATGCGGTCGAGGCTGTACGGCTCCCGCTGGCTCGCACGGATCGTTCGCAGTTCCCGCCGCAGCCGCGTGGTCTCGAGCGCCTTGCCCACCAGCAGCGCGACCTCGTCGAGATTGAACGGCTTGGTGACGTAGTGGTAAGCACCCTGCTTCATGACGGCGACGGCCGTCTCGACGTTGGAGTACGCGGTGAGAACGATGACGAGGACATCGGGGTCCCGCTGGCGCAGCGCCTCCAGCACGTGGAGACCGTCCGTATCGCCGAGACGGTAGTCGAGGAGCACGAGGTCGACGGTGTCGTCGAAGCGCGCGAGCGTCTGCCGTCCCGATTCCGCTTCGAGCGTTCCGTAGCCCTCGGCCGACAGGCGCTGCGAGAGAGACCAGCGGATCAACCGCTCGTCGTCGGCGATGAGGATCGTCGCCTTGCTCATGGCCGGCGGATTGCAGGCGCCGCGTGCCTTCCGATCCGCCAGGGCGGCGCTCCCACGCGTCCGGTCATTGGTCGGACGTCCGGAACAGGTAAGCGCCGCGTGCGGCGGGCACAGGGCGGCCCGGAGCACGGTTGCCATCGGCCTGCCGGGATTCGCGCAGCAGCCGGTGGCATTGCACGCAACTGGAGGTCAGCGTCATGTAGGCGGTCGATACCTCGTCGATGTCGCGGGCGGAGGCCGCCTGGCCGAGGTTCCGCGCGGCTTCCTGAAACTCACCCGCGTAGCGCAGATACGGTGTTGTCGTCATCGGCGTCCAGGTGGACTGCTCGCTGATGCGCAGCAGATCGCCCGCGTAGCGCCCGACGGCCGGGAAGCGGGCCAGGACGACCGCCTCGAAGAGCTGTTGTGCGCGATCCAGCTTCTGGCGCATCAGGTTGCCGAGGTCCTGTTGGGCGGCCGCCGGAGCGGCTGCCAGCGCGAGCATCGCCAGCGCGAGAAGCGTGTGCCCGAGTCGGATTCGCGGTAGTGCGTCTGCGTCCTGCATGGTTCGTCCACCCTTTCTCGAGCATCGGCGGATCCTCGCGCGTTGCGGGTCCGCGGGTTCCCTGCGATCCGCAGGAGGGGAATGCACGATCCGATCCAGTTTCCGGTCGCGCCTCAGGCCGCCGCCGCAGGCGACGATTCGGGCTAGCATGAGGCGCCGCGATGTCGATACGCTTCGAGGCCTGCTCCGCCGGGATGGCGAGTCCGTGAGTCACGTCGCCGGACGCGTGCCGCCGATCTTCGTGGCCGTCGAGCTCGACGACTACCTCGACGTGTCGCAGACGATGCTGTTGACCCTGAGCAATCAGGGGCGGGTGTCGCACATCAACCGGGCCGGCTGCGAGCTGCTCGATTGGGACGAGGCCGACATCCTGGGAACGAACTGGTTCGACACGTTCGTGCCGGCTTCGGTCAGGAGCCGCATGCGGACGCTCTTCACGCGGACCATGGCCGGCGACGAGGAGGTGGGCCACTTCGAGAGTCCCGTGGTCAGCCGCACGCGCGGCGAGCGGCTGGTGGCCTGGCACGCGGCGCCGATCCGTCTGGCCGATGGCATGGCGGCCGGCATGATCCTCTCGGGTCTGGACGTCACCGACCGGGAACACAGCCGGAAGACTCGCGAGCAACTCCTGAAGGAGCTCGGCGACGTCAAGTTCGCGCTCGATCAGTCGGCGATCGTCGCCACGACCGACCTCGGCGGGGCCATCACCGCGGTCAACGACAAGTTCTGCGAGATCTCGAAGTACTCGCGCGAGGAGCTGCTCGGCAAGGACCATCGCATCGTCAATTCCGGGTACCACGGCGCGGATTTCTTCCGGGAACTGTGGAGCACGATTGCGGCAGGCAGGATCTGGCACGGCGAGATCCGGAATCGCGCCAAGGACGGTGGCATCTACTGGGTCGACACGACGATCGTTCCCTTCCTCGACGCGAAGGGGCAGCCGTACCAGTACATGGCCATTCACTACGAGGTCACCGAACGCAGGGAAGCCGAGGCGCGCCTGCGCCAGCGGGAGACGCTGGCCCGGCTCGGGCAGATGTCGGCGATGGTGGCGCACGAGGTCAAGAACCCGCTCGCAGGCATCAGCGGGGCGCTTCAGGTCGTCGGCTCGCGGCTGCCGGCGGAGAGCCGTGATCGGAGGATCCTCGACGACATCGAGGATCGCATCGCCGCGTTGAACCGGATGCTGCAGGACCTGCTGACGTTCGCCAGCCCGCGAGAACCTGCTCCCGCCCCCAGCGCGCTGCGCGTCGTCATCGGCGAGGCGGCGGCTGCAGTCCGCGGCGACCCCGCCATGGCCGGCATCAGGATCGGAATCCACGGAGAAGACCTTACGCTGCCGCTGGACCGGGAGCAGATGCACATCGTCTTCCTGAACGTGTTGCTGAACGCAGCCCAGGCTATGGATCTGCGCGGGGAGATCGACGTGGGCATAGAGACGGCGCCAGGCGAGTGCGAGGTCAGCGTCGCGGATCGCGGGCCGGGCATCGCGCCCGATCTGCGCGAGAAGATGTTCCAGCCCTTCTTTTCCACCAAGAGCCGTGGTGCGGGTCTGGGGCTCCCCACGGCCCGGCGTATCGTCGAGTCGCACGGCGGCTCGCTGACCGCCCGGCCGCGGGACGGCGGCGGGACCGTACTGACGGTGACGCTGCCGCTACGGATGGCGAACATTCCCGAAGGCTGAGTCGGGTAGTGCCAGGCGGCCGCGCCGGCGGGGCGTGGTGCGGCGTCCTTCGTCCTTGATTCGCCGATGGGTGCGGACTTTTTCCCACTCGAATGGGAGAAAGTCCGCACGCGGTCCTCGCCGGGCTCCGCCTGCACGGCGGTCGCGCCTACCGGCCCGAACCGGGATCGGCCACCCCGGGTCGTGGCACGTGCCTTGCTTTCCCGATCTCCGCAGATAGCAATGCGCGTATCGGTAACCGAGATCGCGTGGCTGGTGGGCGGGCTGCTGGTCTCCGCGTCGATCGCCGGGGTTGCGTACCTGGTGGTGGTCGTGCCGGCAGGAGGATGAACCCGCCCGGGGCAGTGATCGAGTAGGTTTCGGAAACCCTGCAACCAGTCAGAGGACACCATGGTCTCAACCACAGTGAGGCGTCTGTCGTCGATCGTGGCCGGGCTGGCAACCCTTGGACTCCTGGGGACGCCGGCGGCGCTCGCGCAACTCGACCGGAGTCGATGTGCCGACTGCCACTTCGCCAATCCCTATACCGAGCCGGCGCAGCAGCATCTGCACCGCTGGAGCCTGTCGCCGCATCAGCGGGCCGACGTCGGTTGCGACAGTTGTCACGGAGGCAACCCTGACACCTTCGAGTCTCTGCAGGCGCATCGGGGCGTGCTGAGCAGCTTCAATCCCTCCAGCCCCGTCCATCGCACGCAGTTGCCCGCCACCTGCGGGGCCTGCCATGTCGGTCCTTACGTCAACTTCCAGGCCAGCCGTCACCATGAGCTGTTGGGACAGGGCGACCGCCGTGTGCCGACCTGCTCGACGTGCCACGGGAGTGTCGATGGGCGGCTGTTGTCGCCGCAGGGACTCGAGCGTCAATGCGCGGAGTGCCATGGGCCCGACGGGATAGAGCCCCGCCCGGGGCGTGCGTCCGACGCGCGTCTCCTGCTGGAGGGCATCGCCAACGTGCGGGAGTCGCTGGAAGCGGCCCGGCGGCTGATCGAGCGTGTCCGCGACGCCGATCGCCGGCGGACGCTCGATGCGGCGTACCTGCAGGCCGAGATTCCGGTGATCGAGGCTCGGCGCGCCGGTCACCGCTTCGTCTTCGACCAGCTCGAAGAACGCCTGAACACGGCCCAGGAGCGCACCGCCGCGCTGTTGAGCGAGCTGGTGAACCCCTCGCCGTGACGCCACGGCG
Organism: Vicinamibacterales bacterium; assembly: GCA_964291605.2. Classification (GTDB taxonomy): domain Bacteria; phylum Acidobacteriota; class Vicinamibacteria; order Vicinamibacterales; family UBA8438; genus WTFV01. The sequence goes on from OZ219745.1 coordinate 2,349,805, forward strand.
ACCCCGACAAGTTCGCACTGCTTCCGCCGGAGCGACGGATCAACTCGTGGCCACCGACCCGACGGACGTTTCGGCGGCGAGTGCGGCGCGCAGCGACGCCGGACCCGACCCCGCCGACCTGGAGAACCCGGCGCTGTACATCAACCGCGAGCTGATCTGGCTGGAGTTCAACCAGCGGGTCCTGCTGCGGGCCCAGGACGAGCGCCACCCCCTGCGCTCTGTCCCGCTCCGGTCCACCATCGGCTGGCGGTCACCAGCGAGCGCGCGACGCCCACGCCGAACAGTGCGCCGAACGCCAAGGCACGCAGCCGGGATGAATTCATCGCCGGCGCCGAGGGTTCATTGGCGACGCGCTCCAAGTCGGGTTCGTTTCGACGAACGTTCGGCGAGAGCCTCGACCGCTTCCATCGCCTGCTCGAACGACACGCGGTCGGCGCCTGCGCGGACATTCTGCGCGACGAGCACCAGGTCGTCGATCGAGATGGCGCCCGCCAGATGGCCCGTTTCATTCACTACCGGCAGTCGTCGTACTCGCGCGCCACACATTCGGCGGAGGGCCTGGTGAGCCGACTCGTCGATGCGGCACGTGTGAGGAGCGCCTGTCATCACATCGGCAACCGAACGCTCCGACGGCCGGGCATCGTCCGCACCCAGGGCCAGTGCGACATCACGGTCGGTGAGCACCCCCACGACGCGGCCGTCGCCGTCGACCACGGGCAGGAACCCGCAGTCATGCAAGCGCATCTCACCGATCGCGACGCGCAGGTCCGTTTCCGGACGGGCCGTGGCCAGGTCGGTTGACATCAGTGCATCGACTCTCATGGAATCCTCCACCCGAAGAGCAATGCAAACTCGAGTCCATGGCGCCCCACGTTCATCTCGTGCTTGCGGCTGCCGAGAATCCCGCCGCGGCACGGAGAGCGCCGCTCGGGACCCCGGGGGAATACGCAACGTGCACTCGCGCGATATCTCGCACGAGTGCGCCGGAGCGGCGCGTGGCCGGCCGCTTCGCTCCTGATATTATCCAACTCGTGATTCACTACGTCTCCGGAGACATCCTCCTCAGCCGAGCGCAGGCGGTGGCCCATGGCGTCGCGCCAAAGGATCCGATGACGCAGGGACTGGCGCGGTCGCTGCACGAGATGTACCCGGCGATGCACAAGGACTACCACCACTGGTGCAACCTGACGCACGCAAAGCCGGGTGACGCCTGGATGTGGGGCGGGCCGGGCGGCGTGCGGGTCATCAACCTCATCACGCAGGAAGGCGGGTACGGCCACGGCGGCCACCCGGAGCGCGCTACCATCAAGCACGTGCGCGACGCCTTGCGCGCCCTGGCGCGCATCGTCGAGCGCGAGGGCCTGAGTTCTCTCGCCCTGCCCAGACTCGCCACCGGCGTAGGCGGGCTGCGATGGGCGGACGTCCGGCCGGTCATCCAGGAGCGCCTCGGCGCCCTCGCGATCCCGGTCTACGTCTACGCCGAGTTCCACGCCGGGCAGCAGGCCGACGAGCCGAGCCCCTGAAGCTTCCTGCACCCGCCATTGATCCGGGAGCATGGCAGGATCACGGGATCGATCCCGCAGTTGCGCCGACGGGGGCGGCGCCCACGCTGATGCGCCATCCCGAACCGGAACCGACGCCGTCCAGCGCGTGAAATCCCACCGGGTGTGATCGCCGCGACCGGCCGCGCCACGCACCGCCAGCGGCTTGGCCGGCCGTGCGGGATATTCCGCGCGCGCCCGCTGACGATTCCGCAACGACCTGAATGCAGGATCGGGTCGGAGATGGAATCACTTCCGGCGAGTGCGAGTCTGAAGGAGGGCCGTACGCTGGCACGGAACGTGCTTCGAGAAATCGGCGATGACGTTCTTCCCTTTCGGCAGCGGTTGGGGTGTGCGGCCGTGGCGTCGCCTGTCCATCGTGTGGGTCCCGGTCGTGCTGGCTGCGGTCGCGTGCGGCGGCCCGGACCCCCGGCCGGCGGTCTCCGCCTGCGTCGATTGTCATCGCGACACGACGCCCAGCGTCGTCACCGACTGGGAGCTGAGCCGGCACAGCGCGACGGGGGTCGATTGCGCCCTGTGTCACGGCGACGAGCATCGCACGCCGGAGGACGTGGCCCTGGTCCGGACCGCGACCGTGGCAGTGTGCGCGGACTGTCATCCGATCCAGGCGGAGCAGTTCGAGGGCGGCAAGCACGCGCTGGCCTGGGCCAGCATGAACGCGATGCCCACCACGCACTGGCTGCCGATGGCGCTCACCGAGGGCATGAAGGGCTGCGGCGGCTGCCATCGCCTGGGCCTGAAGAGCGAGGACGAGATTCGGCAGTTGAAGGCGGACGGCGTCATGTTCGGCCTGGCCTCGTGCGGGGCCTGCCACACGCGCCACCTGTTCTCGGTCGCCGAGGCGCAGGAACCGCAGGCGTGCCGGACGTGCCACATGGGAATCGACCATCCGCAGTGGGAGATGTACTCGTCGTCGAAACACGGTGTGCGGCACCTTCTGAAGCAGAACGGCACGCTGCCGGAGGGGGCCGCGGCGCCCACCTGCCAGACGTGCCACATGCCGCAGGGAGACCACGAGGTGCGGACGGCCTGGGGATTCCTGGGCGTGCGCCTGCCCCTGGCGGAGGACCCGGAATGGGCGGCCGACCAGACGACCATCCTGCAGGCCCTGGGCGTCCTGGACCCGGCCGGGAATCCGACGCCGCGCCTGGACGTCGTGCGGCAGGCCGATGTCGCCCGGTTGACCCAGGAGGACTGGCAGCGCGAGCGGGATCGCATGATCGTGGTCTGCGAGGAGTGCCACTCGGGCAACTTCGTACGCGCGGAGCTCCAGAAGGGCGACGACATGATCCGGGAGGCGGACCGCCTGCTGGCCGAAGCGATTCGCATCGTCGCCGCCCTCTACGCCGACGAGGTGCTGCGCAAGCCGGAGCACTATACGTACGACTACCCGGACCTGCTGACGTTCCACGACGCGCCGACGGTGATAGAGCAACGGCTGTTCAGGATGCACCTGGAGCATCGGATGCGGACCTTCCAGGGCGCGTTTCACAACAACCCCGACTATTCCCTGTGGTACGGCTGGAGCGAGATGGTGCAGGACCTGACGGAAATCAGGACGCTGGCCGAGGAGATGCGCGCAGGTCGCTGACCGGCGGCGCGGAGCGTTGCCGATGACCGGCGCCACCATCAGTCTGAGCTTCCTGGCGATTGCGGCCCTCGTCCTGATCGGCGTCGTGGTGCGCCGCCCCGAGACGGCGACCAGCGTCGGAGGCAAGGTCCTGGCGTTCGCGGCCCTCTTCGTGCTGCCCGGGCTCGTCCTGCTGGGCGGCGCCGTGCGGCACTACGAGCAGGCCCAGACCACGACGTTCTGCCTGTCCTGTCACCTGATAGAACCCTGGGAGGAAAGTCTGCACATCGACGACCCGCGGTTCCTGGCGGCCGCGCACTATCAGAACCGGCGGGTCCCGGTCGACCGCGCCTGCTATACGTGCCATACCGACTACACCATGTTCGGCGACATCGACGACAAGGTGCGGGGCTTCAGACACGTGTGGCACGCGGTCCTGGGGACGGCCGCCGAGCCCATCGAGCTGTACGAGCCCTTCGACAACCGCGCCTGCCTCGCCTGCCATCGGGGCGCCCGCTCCTACGAGGAGCAGGCCGCCCACGCCCCGTACCTGGCCGACCTGCAGCAGGGCGCGCGTTCCTGCGTCATGTGCCACAACCTGGTGCACGAGGTGGAGCACATCGATCGATTTCCGCGCTGGGAGGGGCCGTCATGAGCGGGGGGCGCCCATTCGGGCTGCGGGGCGGGCTGGCGGGGCGCCTGCAGGTGTCCGGGGCGGTGATCGCCGCGGGGCTGGGGATTCAACTCGCCACCCTGTTCTGGAACCATCCCGTTTCGTTCTTTCTGTTCCTCACTTTCGGCGCGGGACTCGTGAGCGCGGGGATGTTCTTCTACCTGTGGTCCGTCGTGGCGAGCGGGGAGTGAGGACGATCGTGCTCACAGGAAGCCGAACAGCGGCGGGAAGGCGACGACGACGAAGGCGGCCCAGACCGCGTAGACCGGCAGGTAGTCGGTCTGCCAGCGCTCCAGGGCCGAGAAGGAGCCGCGGCTGCGCAGGAAGCGCGCGTACAGCCAGGCCGACCACGCCAGGTTGACGAGCAGAATGAGGTTCTCGCCCAGCGCGGCCACTCGGTTCGGGCTGAAGCCGAACTCGGAGATGCGTCCCGCGATGGCGGCCAGCGCCACGCCGTCGAGGACGAGGGCGCTGACCACCAGCAGGAGCTGCAGCGCATCGAAGGCGTCGGGCGGCGCGTGCGGATCGCGCGCCGAGACGGCGTACAGCAGCAGGCCCAGCACGACGGCGAGCAGCAGGTCGAAGCCGATCAGCACCTCCCGTTCCACGTCGATGCCGCTGCCGGTCCAGATCATGGTGGCCAGAACGGCGAGCAGCACTGCGGCGAACAGCGGCGTGAACAGGCGGGTCAGCACCGGCGCCATGTTCTCGACGACGCTCTGCTTCGCCTCCACCAGCCACGCACCGACGATGACCGCGCCCAGCGCGCCGCACGGCAGCAGCCATTGTTGCGCGAACCACTCGACGTTTGCGCCGATAGCGGAGAAGGTGGCGAGGGTGAAACCGGTGAGCACGCCGCCGCCCAGCGCCATCAGCACGTAGTAGATGAACAGCTCGCCGGAGAAGCGCACGAAGTCCATGCGCCCGCCGCCGTCGCGCCAGCGTCCGCCGGCGTAGGCGACGCCCACCACCAGCCACAGCGCGATCGGCAAGTGCAGCGCCGCGAGCAGAATCGTGTGACCGCCGTGTGCGAACGGAAAGACATTGATGACGAGGGCGGCCACGGTGAACACCAGCGCAAGGCGCACGCATCCCGCCCGGTCCAGCCGACGCTTCCAGGCGAAGTAGCCGGCGAGGATCGGGAGCACGAAGAAACTCATGTTGCGGAAGTAGAACGGCAGGAGCTCTTCATCGACATTGACCAGCGGCGGGTAGCCGAACAGCTCCGGGAGCTTCACCGCCAGTCCCGCGGCGGCCGCCAGGCCGACGACGACACGGGTTTCGACGGACGACGCCCTTCGTTCCGCTTCGGTTGCACCCGGGGGCGCCACGACGAGTTGCTTCCACAGCCGCTCGGAGTGTTCGCGCGCGAACTCCCGCGACACCGCGTCGAGGTTGCCCATCCGCTTGACCGCCACCAGGAACGCCTCGTCGGCCGCCAAGCCGGCATCGACCAGCGCCGTTACCTGGTCCCGGAGGTGACTCTCCAGCTCCTCCACGTCGGTGGTGCGGATCGCCGGTCGTCGCCGCAGGTATGCCCTCCATTGCGCGATCTGGGCTTCGAGCGTGTCGTCGTGCTTCGCCATGGTTCGTTCCGTCCTCGCCGTCGCGCGGCTATCCGAAAGTGAGGGTCGGGGTGCGCTCCCGCCAGATCGCGCGCAGCGTGGCGTCCACCGCCTGCCATTGCTCTCGCTGGGTTGCCAGGTGCGCCCGTCCTGCCCTCGTGATGCGGTAGTACCGGCGTCGCCGGCCGTTCTCTGCGGTGGCCCAGTTCGCCGCCACGTAACCGAGCCGCTCGAGGCGGTGCAGTACCGGGTAGAGCATTCCGTCCGTCCATTGGAGTTGTCTGCCGGACAGCTCGCCGACCCGCTTGATGATGGCGTAGCCGTAGCTGTCGCCCTCGGTCAGGATGGCGAGCACGAGCGGCGCGGCCGAGGCGGCTACCAGGTCCTTGCTGATGTTCATCGCAGTATCCCGCGTCGAGGCCGGGGCGCGACCGGCTGGATATATACATAGCACAACAATGCATATGTGTTCAAGGTAGGAGTGGTGGACGACCGCCGGCTGGTCCGGGAGACGCTCACACAGGTGGGACCGCTAGTGATGACCAGGGTGGGAGAGGCACCGCTCGATGTCCGCGACCTGACCCGGGACTGCGGGTCGGGACGGCGGCTACGCGGCCCGGACCCAGCGGAGCAGCGTTCTGAAGTTCGGCGGCTTGCCGTACATCAGCAGACCGATGCGAAACACCTTGGCGGCGACCCACACGGCCGCGACTACCGACACGAGGCCGGTCCCTATCGACACCCACACCTCCCACCACGGCGGGGGCTGGGTCGACGCCAGCCGCAGGACCATCCCGAACGTGTTGACGGGCGGCAGGTGGCTGACGGTGACGGCGAGCACCGAGTCGGGATTGCGCGAGATGGCTGGCCAGAGGAACCAGGGGAGCATGACGATCAGCATCAGCGGCATCTGGAGCGACTGCGCCTCGGTCATGTCGTTGACCGCCGCGCCCACCGCCAGCATCAGCGAGCCGATCACGAAGAAGCCGATCAGGAAGAAGATCAGCAGGTAGAGAATCAGCCAGGGATCGAGCAGGCCGAACATCGAGAAGGACGAGAGCGCCACGAGGCCGAGCCCGAGATAGAGGCCGATCATCAGCAGGCTGATCGCGACCGCGCCGAGCAGCTTGCCGGCCATCAGCTCCATCGGCGACACCGCCGACAGGAGCACCTCCACCACGCGAGTCGATTTCTCCTCGATGGTCGACGTCAGCATGGTCTGGCCGCCGGCCATGATGCCCATGATCAGGAGGCCCATGAACGCTACCGGCAGGATGAAGTTGAATCCGCGGACCGTCTCGCGCTCGCTGTCGGGGCTGACGGTGGTCGACGTCTGGCGCGGTACCCGGAGCAGGGCATCGATCGCGGCCCGGTCGAGGGAGCGGACCGCGATGCGCGCATCGACGATCGCATCCCGAACGTTGCGGTGGATGAACGAGAGGTCCCGGTCGTCGAGACCGGGAGCCACGTAAAGGTCGTAGGCGCCGAGCTCCCCGCCGGGGTTGGCCGCCTCCACCGCGTGCTCGTCAATCACGATCAGCGCCGCGTGGCGCGGTCCGTCCGTTTCCTCGTTGAGCCAGCCTTTCGCCATCTCGACATCCGCGTCGGCCGGGAGTGTCAGCAGGCGGACGTCGGGGGCGGGGCCGAGCGCCTCGTCGATCGACTCTGCGCTGGCGGCCTCGGCCATGCTGCGCACCATTTCGGGGGCCCCGCCGAGGCTCCGGCGGAATTCCTCCAGCCGCCGGCGGGCGACCGTCTCCGGATCGAGCGCGGCGCGCAGCTCCGGGAGCACCATGCCGGTCGGATCGATGACGGCGTACTCTCCCGCGATCCGGTACGCGTCGTCGTCGAAGATGCGCGGCCCGACGATCACGAACGCGCCCAGGATGGCCGGCATGACGAGCAGGCCGAAGATGAAGCCCTTGGTGACCACGGTGGCGACGAAGTCGCGGAGGGCGACGTGGAAGATGCGGGTCATGCGGGCGCCTCTTGCGCCGTTTCCCGGAGCGAGGCTCGCAACCGGTCCGCTTCGGTCGCGACGGCGCCGCCGGCGACCAGCTCGACGAACACGTCTTCCAGACGCGGGCGCGAGAGCTCGATGCGGGCGGCCGGCATCGCGTCCAGGATGCGCCGCATCGCCGCGGCCGAATCGGTCCCGGCACGTAGCACGATCTCCGGTCCCCGGTCGTCCGTCCGCACGCGCTCGACACCCGGGATCGAGGCCAGCGCCGTCGTGTCGGCTCCGGGATCGAGCGGCTCGAACCGGATCGAGCGCGGATCGTACCGGCTGCGGATCTCGCCAAGGTCGGCGTCCAGCACCTTGCGGCCTTCGTGCACCATGATGATGTGCTGGCAGATCTCCTCGGCCTGCGGCATCACGTGGGTCGAGAAGAGAACCGTCGCACCCCGGCGGTGCTCCTCGAGAATCAGGTCGCGCAACATCCGCATGCTGATCGGATCGAGGCCGCTGAACGGCTCGTCGAGAATCAGCAGGTCCGGCGCGTGGATCGTCGCCGCAACGAACTGCACCTTCTGCGACATGCCCTTCGACAGCTCGTCGCAGCGCTTCGACTCGACGCCGCCCAGGCCGACTCGCTCGAGCGCCGCGGCGATCCGCCGGTCGAGATCCGGGCCGTCCGCTCCCTTCAGGCGCGCCAGGAAGCGCAGGAACGGGCGCACCTTCATCCGCTTGTACAGCCCCCGCTCCTCGGGCAGGTAACCGATGCGGTCTTTGGCCTCGAGCGCTGACGAGTGTCCGAGGATCGAGACCTCGCCCGCGTCGGGGAAAAGGATCGACATGATCATCCGGATGGTGGTCGTCTTGCCGGCGCCGTTGGGTCCGATGAAGCCGTAGAGCCCGCCCCGCGGCACCTGCAGGTCGAGATCGGCAACGGCGGTCATCCGCCCGAAAGTCTTCGTGACGCCGGTCATCCGGATCGAGGTGTCCATGCTTGTCCGCAGCCTCCAATCGTACCCGAGGGTTCACGCTAGAATAGCGGCGCGGATCGCACCGTCCACATCGAGAGACAGTACGAGGAAGCCGGACGTACACGCATGCCCAAGAAACCGTTGCAGAAGAAGAGCAAGACCACCAAGTCCGCCAGTTCCGCCCGCAAGGCGGCCGCGAAACAGGCCGCGTCCAGGGAGAAGTACGTCTACTTCTTCGGCGACGGCGCCGCCGAGGGGGACCGCACGATGCGCGACCTGCTGGGAGGCAAGGGAGCCAACCTGGCGGAGATGACCAACGCCGGGCTGCCCGTCCCCCCCGGGTTCACCGTTTCCACCGAGGCGTGCACCGTCTACTACGACCAGCGCAGGCGGGTGCCGGCAGCGATCGACAAGGAGATGGACGAGCACCTGGCCCGCCTCGAGAAGCTGACCGGCGCGAAGCTGGGGGCGCCGGATCAGCCGTTGCTGGTGTCGGTCCGCTCCGGCGCCAAGTTCTCGATGCCCGGCATGATGGATACCATCCTGAACCTCGGCCTCAACGACCGTGCGGTCGAGGGGCTGAAGATGCGCACCTCGAACGGCCGGTTCGCCTTCGACAGCTACCGCCGCTTCATCCAGATGTTCGGCAATGTCGTGCTGGAGATCCCCAAGGAGGCGTTCGAGGAGGAGTTCGACGGCGTAAAGGCCCACCGCGGCGTGGACCTCGACACGGAGCTCGACGAGATCGCCTTGCGCGAGGTGGTCGACCGGTTCAAGGCGGTGGTCATTCGCGAGAGCGGCGAGCCCTTTCCGCTGGATCCGCGCCGGCAGCTCCGGATGTCGCGCGACGCCGTGTTCCGCTCGTGGCAGAACCCGCGGGCGAAGGAGTACCGCCGCATCTACGACATCCCGGACGCCATCGGGACGGCGGTCAACGTGCAGGCGATGGTGTTCGGTAACACCGGCGATCGCTCCGGTACCGGCGTCGGTTTCACCCGCAACCCGGCCACCGGGGCGAACGAGTTCTACGGCGAGTTCCTGATCAACGCGCAGGGCGAGGACGTGGTGGCGGGCATCCGCACGCCGCAGCCGATCCGCGAGCTCGAGCAGGTGATGCCGCGCGCCTACGAGGAGCTTCGTACCATCACGAAGCGTCTGGAGCAGAACTACAAGGACGTGCAGGACTTCGAGTTCACCATCGAGGACGAGAAGCTCTACATGTTGCAGACGCGCAACGGGAAACGCACCGGGTACGCGGCGGTGGTGATTGCCACCGACCTGGTCGCCGAGAAGGTGATCGAGCCGGAGGATGCGGTGCGCATGGTCGATCCGGACGCGCTGTCGCAGTTGCTGGCGCCGGTGTTCGATCCCGAGGCCTGGGCGGCGCTGCCGGCGGTGGCGCGCGGGCTGCCGGCGTCGCCGGGGGCCGCCTGCGGCGAGGTGGTCTTCACCGCCGACGAGGCCGTGCGCTGGGCCGGCCAGGGCCGCGACGTACTGCTGGTGCGCAAGGAGACGGTGCCCGACGACATCCACGGTATGCACGTCGCGCAGGGCGTCCTGACCGCCACCGGCGGCATGACCTCGCACGCCGCGGTGGTCGGCCGGCAGATGGGCAAGCCGTCGGTGGTCGGCGCCGGCGAGCTGCACGTCTCGGAATCGCAGAGGGTGGTGACCGTCAACGGGCAGCAGTTCGAGCAGGGCGACTACGTGTCGTTCGACGGATTGACCGGCGAGGTGAAGATCGGCCGCGTGCCGACCCGGCCGAGCGAGATCCTGCAGGTGCTGGCCGGCAAGCTGAACCAGCGCAAGTCGGACATCTACGGCCGGTTCTCGAAGCTGCTGAAGTGGGCCGACAAGGTCCGCCGTCTCGGCATCCGCGCCAATGCCGACCAGCCGGACCAGGCCGCCACGGCGTACGCGTTCGGCGCCCGCGGCATCGGCCTCTGCCGCACCGAGCACATGTTCTTCGGCGAGGAGCGCATCCCGATCGTCCAGCGGATGATCCTGGCCGAGACCGAGGCCGAGCGGCGGGCGGCGCTCGACAAGTTGCTGCCGCTGCAGTGCGACGACTTCTACGGGGTCTTCAAGGCGATGAAGGGTCAGCCGGTCACCATCCGCCTGATCGATCCGCCGCTGCACGAGTTCCTGCCGAAGCGGGAGGAGCTGATGGTGGAGATCGCGCGCGCCGAAGCGACGGGCGGCGGCGGCAAGGATCTCGACCAGCGGCGCGCGCTGCTGCGGCGCGTCGAGCAGCTCCACGAGTTCAACCCGATGATGGGGCACCGCGGCGTGCGGCTGGCGATCAGCTACCCGGAGATCGCCGAGATGCAGGCGCGCGCCATCCTGGAAGCGGCCTGCCGTCTGGCCAAGGAGGGGACGAAGGTCATTCCGGAGATCATGATCCCGCTGGTCGGCCACGTGGGCGAGTTCCGCGATCAGAAGGCGATCATCGACCGGGTGGCGGCCGAGACGATGACCACGGCCGGGGTCAAGGTGAAGTACCTGGTCGGGACCATGATCGAAATCCCGCGCAGCGTGCTCGTCGCCGGCGAGATCGCCGCCGGCGCCGACTTCTTCTCGTTCGGCACCAACGACCTGACGCAGATGGCCTTCGGGTTCTCGCGCGACGACATCGGCAAGTTCCTGAAGGACTACCAGGACCGTGGCATCCTGACCCGAGACCCTTTCGAGACCATCGACACGGTGGGGGTCGGCGCGCTCATCCGCATCGGGGTGGAGCGGGGCCGCAGCACGCGGCCGAAGCTGAAGCTCGGGGTATGCGGCGAGCACGCGGGCGACCCCGCCTCGATCGACTTCTTCGAGGACGCCGGCCTCGACTACGTCAGCGCGTCGCCGTACCGCGTGCCGACCGCGCGTCTGGCCGCCGCGCAGGCCGCGCTCGCGCGCCGGTAGCGAGCCGGCGATGGGCAGGATCAACCGGCTGCCGCCCGGGCTTGCCAACCAGATCGCGGCCGGCGAGGTGGTCGAGCGCCCCGCATCGGCGGTCAAGGAGCTCGTCGAGAACGCGCTGGATGCCGGTGCCGTCCGCGTGGCGGTGACGCTTGAGCGCGGGGGCAAGCGGCTGATTCGCGTGGAGGACGACGGCGAGGGGATGACTCCCGCCGACGCCGAGCTGGCCGTCGAGCGTCACGCGACCAGCAAGATCGGCAACCTCGACGATCTCGCCGCCATCGCCACGCTCGGCTTCCGGGGGGAGGCGCTTCCCAGCATCGCGTCGGTCTCCCATCTGCGGCTGCGGACGCGAGTGCGCGGCGCTTCGAGCGGCGTCGAGGTGGTGGTCGACGGCGGGACACCCGCACGGGCGGCGGTGGCCGGGCTGCCGGTGGGTACGGTCGTCGAAGTCCGCGACCTCTTCTACAACGTGCCGGCCCGGCGCAAGTTCCTCAAGTCGGACGGGGCCGAGGCGGGGCATATCTCACGCTCCCTGACGCAGCTTGCCCTGGCGTATCACGGGGTGGGTTTCCGGCTGCGCAGCGGTTCGCGCACGCTCTTCGACCATCCGCCGGTGGTCACGTTCGCCGACCGGTTCTTCCAGATCTACGGCGACCGGCCCGGGCTGGTGGAGGTGCGGAAGGAGGCGGCGGGGATTCGCCTGTCCGGATTGGCCGCCGCGCTGGCCGCCGACGGACCGGTCCGCGGGCCGCAGCACCTGTTCGTGAACCGCCGCGCGGTGAAGGACCGCACCATCCTGCACGCGGTGAACGACGCCTACAGCGCCGCCACCATCAAGCCGCGCAGCCCGGAGGTGCACCTGTTCCTGGAGCTTCCCCACGATCGGGTCGACGTGAACGTCCACCCCACCAAGGCGGAGGTGCGGTTCCTGGAGCAGTCGCTGGTGCACAAGGTGGTCAGCCGCGGGCTGGCCGACGCGCTGGGGCAGGAGGCGGTGCCGCAGGTGACGCTGACGCCGTCGCCCGGGGCGCCGTCGGCCGAGCCTCGTTCGCACGCGATTCCCGGCATCGTCGCCGGCATGGGGGCGGCGAGCCGTTGGGGCCCGGTGACCGAGGTCTTCCGTCGGCGGGAGGGTGAGACCGGTGGCGCGAGCGTCGTTCGGGACCGTCGCGTGCATCCTGCCGGCGTCCCGGGTCCGGGCGTGTCGACGGGAACAGGGGAAGCCGTCACGTGGGAGCTGACGCCGGCGGAGGGCGCGGGCGCCACCGGCCTTGGGGCGGCGCCGGCCGACGCTGTCCCCACCGACGTCGGGCCGTCCCCCCTGATCCCCCTGGGGCAGTTCCGCGACACGTTCATCATCGCGGTCGACAACGACGGCGTGGTGATCATCGATCAGCACGTCGCGCACGAGAGGATCCTGTACGAACAGGTCACCGAGCGGCTGACCCGCGGATCGCTCGAGTCGCAGCGTCTGCTCGAGCCGCTGCTGATCGCCTTGCCGGACGGCGCCCGTCACGCCCTGGCGGCGCATGCGGACGATCTGGTCCGCCTCGGATTCGAGGTCGAGCCGTTCGGCGGCGACAGCGTTCGGGTGGCCGCGGTCCCGGCCCTGCTGGGCCGTGGCGAGTGCGAGAGCGCCGTTCGGGATCTGGCCGAGGACCTGGAGGGACTCGACCGCGGCGCGGTCGTCGGCGACGCCATCGGGCGGATCGCGGCCAGCACGGCGTGCCACGCCGCGGTCAAGGCGAACGACCGCCTGACGATGGAGAAGATGACCTACCTTCTCCAGGAGCTGCGGCGGACGGCCTACTCGACCGTCTGTCCTCACGGGCGCCCGGTCCTTCTCCGGCTGACGCGGCAGGAGCTGGAGAAGCGCTTCGAGCGCACTTGACGTACGGCCGGCGCAGCCATGCGACACGGCGCGCGATCGGAGGATTCGCAGGCGATACAATAGGCCCCGCCGCAACTAAGGAGTTGACATGTCCAGGTTGTCGATCGGACTCGCGGTTGGATTCGGCGCCGCCGTCGCACTGCTCGCCCCGCCGCAGGCGGTCGCCCAGATCACGACCGCGACGGACGTGACGGTGGACGAGTACATGGCGGTCAAGAACGCACCGGAGGGGGGCGTCGACCGGCAGGTCAAGGTGGTCGACATCGGCAAGTCGAACGTCGCGGTCGGCATCCTGCACCGCGACGCGCTGGAGGCGGGCGACGGGCCCGCGCGCGGCATCGTGCACACGCTGGTGACCGAGGTCTACTACATCGTCTCGGGGGCCGGCACGCTGATGACCGGCGGAACGATTGTCGAGCGCGGGGACATTCCGGAGGACAGCCATATCGTGCAGGTGCTGGTGGGCGAGAGCTACCGCGCCGCGGCCGAGGGCGGGCAGGTGCGCGACGTCTCGGAGGGGGACATCGTGGTGATCCCGGGCGGCGTGTTCCACGGCTGGACCGCGATCCCCGACCATGTCACCTACCTCAGCATCCGGCCGGACCCGGACAAGGTGCTGCCGGCCGGCTGGGTCAATCCTCTCATTCAGTAGCCGCGCCGCGGTGTGGGCGGCTGCCCGCGCAGTGGATTCGAGTCGTGCTCCCGGTCGTCGGCCGGCGGCCGGTGGAACGGGCCGTATTGAGGACGAGGAGGCAGACATGTCTGCACGAGGGATGAGAGTCGCGTCGATCGTCGTTTTCGGCGGGTTGCTTGCGGCCGGCGTGTCGCCGGCGGGGGCGCAGACCGACAACGGCGAGTGGCGGAGCTACGGCGGGGACATCGCCAACACGCGCTACTCGCCGCTCGACCAGATCGACGCGGAGAACTTCAACGACCTGGAGATCGCCTGGCGGCTGCAGACCGCCAACTTCGGGCCGGAGCCGGAGTTCAACTTCCAGGCGACGCCGCTGATGGTGGACGGGGTCATCTACTCGACGGCGGGCTTGCGCCGCGCGGCGATCGCGGCGGACGCGGGCACCGGCGAGCTGCTCTGGATGCATCGTCTCGACGAGGGCGAGCGGGCCGAGGTGGCGCCCCGGCGGCGGTCGGGCCGGGGGCTGGCATACCGCGACGACGGGGGCGACGGGCAGATCTTCTACGTGACGCCCGGCTACCGGCTGATCGGGCTGAATGCGAAGACCGGCGAGCGGCTGTCCGGCTTCGGCGAGGACGGCATCATCGACCTGATGCAGAACATGGATCAGGAGATCGACCCGCTCGCGGGCGAGATCGGCCTGCACGCCACCCCGCTCGTGGCTGGCGACACCATCGTCGTCGGCGCGGCGCACGTGCCCGGCAGCGCGCCCCGTTCGATGCGCAACACCAAGGGCTACATCCGCGGGTTCGACGCGAATACCGGCGTGCGCAAGTGGATCTTTCACACGATTCCGGGCGCCGACGAGTTCGGCAACGATACCTGGCTGAACGACTCGTGGCGGTACACAGGCAACACCGGGGTCTGGGGCCAGATCGGCGCCGATCTCGAGCTCGGCATCGTCTACCTGCCGACCGAGATGCCGACCAACGACTACTACGGCGGCCACCGGCACGGCGACAACCTCTTCTCGGACAGCATCGTCGCCGTGGACATCGACACCGGCGAGCGGCTATGGCACCTGCAGGTGATTCAGCACGACGTCTGGGATTGGGACTTTCCCTGCGCGCCGGTGCTGGTCGACGTGGAGATCGACGGCGTCATGCGCAAGCTCATTGCCCAGCCGAGCAAGCAGTCGTGGCTGTACGTGCTCGACCGGGTGACCGGCGAGCCGATCTGGCCGATCGAGGAGCGCGAGATGCCGCCGTCCGACGTGCCGGGCGAGCTGCTGTCGCCGACGCAGCCGTTCCCGACCCATCCGCCGGCCTACGACCGGCAGGGGGTCGGCATCGAGGACCTGATCGACTTCACGCCGGAGCTGCGGGCCGCGGCGGAGGAGCTGGTCTCGAACTTCCGCACCGGGCCCATCTTCACGCCCCCGGTAGTGGCCGAGACGGACGGGCCGTGGGGCACGCTGATGCTCCCGTCGGCCGGTGGGGGCACCAACTGGCCGGGCGGCTCGGTCGATCCCGAGACCGGCATCTTCTACCAGTACTCCTTCACGCAGGTCACCTCGCTCGGCCTCGTGAACGACCCGGAGCGGTCGGACATGAACTTCATCCGGGGCAATCCCCCGGGGGTGCCGGCGAGGCTGCGGGCGTTGAATATCCGCGGGCTGCCGCTCATCAAGCCGCCGTGGGGCCGCATCACCGCCATCGATCTGTCGACGGGCGACTTCCTGTGGCAGGTACCGCACGGCGAGACGCCCGACAACGTCCGCAACCATCCCGCCCTGCAGGGCGTTGACATCCCGCGCACCGGCCGCATCGGCCGCGTCGGCACGCTGATCACGAAGACGCTGGTGATCGCGGGCGAGCCGGGCACGTTCACGACGCCGTCGGGCGAGGTGGGCGCGATGCTGCGCGCCTACGACAAGATGTCGGGCGACGAGGTCGGCGCCGTCTTCATGCCGACGGGCGTGTCGGGATCGCCGATGACCTACCTGCACGAAGGCCGGCAGTACATCGTCACCGCTATCGGCGGGGGCAACTTCGCCGGAGAGCTGATCGCCTACCGGCTGCCCGAGGAGTAGCGTCGAGCCAAGCCATAACGGTCCGTGGCGAAGCCCCGCGTAGCACCGAGAGCGGCGAGGCGCCCGCGTGGCAAGGCGCGACGAGGGAGCATGTTGGGCCTGTTCGAGCGACGAGCAAGGCAGTCCATGCAGGATGCATCTCCGCTCGACTGCAGCGGGAATTTTGCCGCGGGCCGATGAGCACGGGAGTGCCCGGAGCCATGTGGGCGCCGGGACGCTCCCGGTGTCCCGCGGCGTTTCACCACGGGCTCCCGGCACGTGAACGGTCGGCGTTCAGGCTGGTTCCGGCGTGCGCGGAAGACCCCGGGTCAGCCCCTGAAAGAGCAGCCTCAGGGCCAGATTCGAGCGCACCAGGAGACTGGTCGCCGAGGTCACGGCCCGTACGCTGCGCCGCGAGATCTTGACGTCCTGCCCGCTTCTGAAGGCCGGCGTGGCATGGATGCGCTGCAGGGTGAGCACCGCCATGCCCAGCGGCCACAGGCAGAAGCGGCGGATGCCGGTCTCGTGGGACGGAATGATCAGCACGAACCGCAACGCGTTCGCCAGGTGGCGGTGCGCGATACCGACGAGCTGCGAAAGGCCCTCGACGAACCCGGGCGCGGCCTGACCGGCGGACAGCAGGCGCAGCTCGAAGCCGGCCGTCCGGAACACGTCGCGCGGCAGCCAGCACGCCCCCCGGCGCTGGTCTTCCCAGACATCCTTGAGGATGTTGACCATCTGCAGTCCCTGGCCGAACGAAACCGACAGCGCGAAGAGGTCGTCGCGGCGCTTGCCTATCTCGGCGGAGTAGTCGCAGAACAGGTCGGTGAGCGTCTCTCCGACCACGCCGGCCACGTGGTAGCAGTACCGGTCCAGGTGGGGCACGTCCTCGAGTCCGGCGGGGCCGGCGCTCTGCTGGAACTCGGCCATGCCGCGCGACATGACCCGCACGCAACGCTCGATGGCGCTGCGCTGGGCGGCGCGGAATCCCCTGGTGATGCGGACCACTCGGGCGGTGTTGGCGACCAGGTCGTGCTCGCGCTCGGTGCTCGACGGCGACAGCAGCGCGCCGAGCTCCCGTGAGAACGGCGCCACCTCGCCGCCACCGGCTACCACCTCGATGAAGCGCTCGGCGAACGCCCGCTTCTGCGTCGGAGAGAGGGCGGGCTCGTCCTCGATGGTGTCCGCGATCCGGCAGAGGGCGTACACGTTGCCCACGACGTCGCGCAGCCCGCCCGGAAGCTGCGGGATGTTGAGGGCGAAGGTGCGCGAGACGCCTTGCAGGATCTCCGCCTGGTAGGCGAGATCGCCCTGCGCCGGTCCTTGCGGCGATGAAGCCGACATCGGCGGCCATCCTAGCCCGAAAAGCGTCGCCTTGCGGCTCCGCTTTCCTGCTATCCTTCGCGACGCGACGAGAAGGAGTCGAACCGTGGCCATACATCACAGCCGAATCGCGTCGATCATCGTGCTCACCGCGCTGCTGGCCGGCGCCGCCGTCCCGGCGGCCGGGCAGACCGACAACGGGGAGTGGCGCAGCTACGGCGGCGACATCGCGAACACGCGCTACTCGCCGCTCGACCAGATCACCGCCGACAACTTCAACGACCTGGAGGTCGCCTGGCGGTTGCAAACCGCCAACTTCGGACCGGAGCCGGAGTTCAACTTCCAGGCGACGCCGCTGATGGTGGATGGCGTGCTGTATTCCACCGCCGGCCTGCGCCGGGCGGCCATTGCGGTGGACGCGGGTACCGGCGAGCTGCTCTGGATGCACCGCCTCGACGAGGGCGAGCGGGCCGAGGTGGCGCCCCGGCGGCGCTCGGGACGCGGGCTGGCGTACCGCGACAACGGCGGCGACGGGGAGATCTTCTACGTCACGCCCGGCTACCGTCTGATCGGCCTGAACGCGAAGACGGGCGAGCGGCTGTCCCACTTCGGCGAGGACGGCATCGTCGACCTGATGCAGAACATGGATCAGGATATCGATCCGCTGTCCGGCGAGATCGGCTTGCACGCCACCCCGCTGGTGGCCGGCGACACCATCGTCGTGGGCGCGGCGCACGTGCCCGGCGGCCGGCCCCGATCGATGCGCAACACGAAGGGCTACATTCGCGGCTTCGACGCCGACACCGGCGAGCGGAAGTGGATCTTCCACACGATCCCGGGGGCGGACGAGTTCGGCAACGACACGTGGCTGAACGAATCGTGGCGCTACACCGGCAACACCGGGGTGTGGGGGCAGATCAGCATCGATCTGGAAGAGGGCATCGTCTACCTGCCGACGGAGATGCCGACCAACGACTACTACGGCGGCCACCGGCACGGCGACAACCTCTACTCGGACAGCCTGGTGGCGGTGGACATCGAGACCGGCGACCGGTTGTGGCACTTCCAGTTCATCCACCACGACGTGTGGGACTGGGACCTGCCGTGCGCGCCGATCCTGGCCGACGTGATGATCGATGGCGAGCTGCGGAAGATCGTGGCGCAACCGAGCAAGCAGTCGTGGCTGTACGTCTTCGACCGGGTGACCGGCGAGCCGATCTGGCCGATCGAGGAGCGCGAGGTCGAGCCGTCGAACGTGCCGGGCGAGCTCCTGGCGCTGACCCAGCCGTACGTCACGAAGCCGCCCGCCTACGACCGGCAGGGAGTCGACGTCGACGACCTGATCGACCTCACGCCCGAGCTGCGGCGGCGCGCCGAGGAGATCGCCTCGCGGCACCTGATGGGGCCGATCTTCACGCCGCCCACGGTCTCCGAGGCGGACGGCGTCTACGGCACCCTGATGCTGCCATCGCAGGCGGGCGGCACGAACTGGCCGGGCGGCTCGCTCGACCCCGAGACCGGCATCATCTACCTGTACACGTTCACGCAGATGGTATCGCTCGGCCTGGTCAACGATCCGGAGCTCTCGGACATGAACTTCATCCGCGGGCGCGGCGCGGGCATCTCGGCTCGCGAGGCGTCGCTGACCATCGAGGGGATCCCGATCGTCAAGCCGCCGTGGGGACGCATCACCGCGATCGACCTCAAGGAGGGGGAGATCCTCTGGCAGGTTCCGCACGGCGAGACGCCGGACAACATCCGCAACCATCGTCTGCTGGAGGGAGTCGACATCCCGCGTACCGGACGCATCGGGCGGGTTGGGACGCTCAACACGCCGACGATGGTGATTGCCGGCGAGGCGGGAACCTTCACCACGCCCTCCGGCGAGGTCGGCGCGATGCTGCGCGCCTACGACAAGATGTCGGGCGAGGAGCTCGGTTCCGTCTACATGCCGGCCGGGGTGACCGGGTCACCGATGACCTACTTGCACGAAGGGCGGCAGTACATCGTCACGGCGATCGGCGGCGCCGGGTTCCCGGGCGAGCTGATTGCCTACCGGCTGCCGGAGGAGTAGGTGCCCGACTCGGTTCCCGCAACCGGAGTTGCTTCACCGGCTCGAAGTGCTTCCGGTTGCGGGTGACGAGGGCCAGGTCGTATTCGATAGCGGTCGCGGCAATCAGCGCGTCCGGAGTGGCGATGCCCGTCTCGCGGCGAATGCGGCCGGCGCGTTCCCCGACGCCGCGGTCCACGGCCAGCTCCCTGAACGGATCCAGAAGTCGCTGGACGAGCGCCGATCCGACGTCGCCGGAAAGCAGTTCGCAACGGGTGATGACCGAGTAGTGGACCCGGTTCCGGCCGGGCTTGAACTGTCTGTCGCCGCGCAGGTGGTCGATGAAGACGTCCGTATCGACGAGGAGATCAGCCACCGGATCGCTGGGAGCGCTTCAGCCTGCCCGCTCGTGCTTCCCACTCGTCACGTTCGGGAAACCGAGCGTCCGGTGCAGCCCCGAAGGTGCTGTCGAGCGCCGTCGTCGGGTCGACCGGCGCCTGTGCGATATAGAGCTCGACCGCCTCACGAACGACCGAGGCGAGGCTCGATCCCCGCGAGCCGGCGATCTCGTCGAGGCGCCGGCGCTGAGATGTCCGCAGGTAGATCTGCGTGCGCGTGGCCGACATACAGCGCAGTATACAGCAACTCATCCTGCGGCTCGGCCGGTGGGAGCATTCGCCCCGTTGGCCCGGCGAGGCCGCTACGGCTGCTCTTCGATGCGGTAGAGGTAGCTGTCGGTGCGAATGAACAGCGCGCCGTCGGCGACTGCCATCGAGGCGAGCGTCACCCCGTCGAGCCGGTTCCGGGCAAGCACGCGGAACTCGGTCCCGGGGGCCAGCACGTTGGTCACGCCCTCTTCGTTCTGGAAGTAGATCCGGCCGCCGACGAACACCGGCGACGCGGAGTGGTTACCGCCCAGCCGTTGCTGCCAGTGGATGTCGCCGGTCAGCGCGTCGACGCAGGTGGCGATGCCGAAGTCGGTGACAATGTACAGCTCGTCGCCGACGAGAATCGGCGAAGGCGTCAGCGGCGCCCCGCGGCGGAGCCGCCATGCCACATGGGAGCGCGTGACGTCGCCCTCGCCGTCCGCGCGAACGGCGAGCAGCGTCGGCGTCTGGAAGCCGGTGGACAGGTAGACGATCCCGTGACCGTAGATCGGTCGCGGGACGTTCGAGAACCCGTTGGGGTAGCGGACGCGCCAAATCTCCCCGCCTGTTGCCGGATCGTGCCCGCTCGCGCGAAAGGCGCTGACGTTGACGATCTGGTCCCGCTCGCCGACGCGGATGAGAAGCGGCGTGGAGTAGGCCTGCGACACCGGGTCCGGGCGGGTCGAGCGCCAACGCTCCTCGCCCGTACGCGCATCCACCGCCACGAGATAGGCCGTGTCGTAACCGTCGATGCTGACCACGAGCCGTCCGTCGTGCAGGATTGGGGATCCGCCGTTTCCGTGCTGCGAGATGTAGGGGAAACGTGTGCGCCAGAGCACGTCGCCCGCGGTGCTCACAGCCGCCGTGCCCGTGGCCCCGAAATGGACGTACACCCGCTCGCCGTCCGGATCGAGGACCGGCGTCGGCGAGGCGAAGCTGTTCTTCGGATTGAGCAGGTAGGTCTCGTCGCTGCCGAACACCTCGACGTCGAGGGTATTGGCGCCGGTTTCGGTATCGTAGGCAAGCAGGCGCAACGAGCTGCCGGCGGGATCCGTCGCGGCGGTGGTCAGCCAGATGCGGCCGTCGGCAACTACCGGCGACGACCAGCCGCGGCCCTCTACCGGGACCTTCCAGGTGACGTTCTCCGTCTCGCTCCATTCCAGGGGAACCGCGACGTCGGGGGCGTGTCCCTGGCCCGTCGGTCCGCGGAACTGCGGCCAGTCGTTGGCCTCGGCCCCGACGCACCAGAGGATCGAGACGAGCACAGCGGTCGACGCGGCGAACCGCCGCGCGGTCGAGGCTTCCTCCGTCATCGCTTTTCTCCCTCGCTCCGCATTGTATACGGCCGCTGATCGGAGGCGCCGGGGAGGGCGGTCGATGGCAGGCAGGCGCCGCAGAGGGCTGCGGCCGTCCGCTTTCGCTCCCACAGGCATCTGCCGGAATCAGCAGTCTCGTGGAAGCTACGTGGCCACAAGAGTTTTGACGGTGACTGGTGGTCTATGGTAAAGCTACGAACTTGGGAATATACGCGCTTGCACGAAACGAATCGCCGGGAAAGATCCGTTCGGCCGGGAGGAACAGATAGATGGCAGACGATACGAACGTCTCCGGAGAGCCGTCCCACCGGGCGGAATGGCGCGGTTACGCGCAGATCGCCCTGGTCCTCGCCGCGATCGCGGCAGCCCTGTTCCTGGCGCGGGCGCCCGGCCGCGTGGAGCGCGGCGCTGCTTCCGGTCCCGCGTCGGGGAGTGTCCGACCCACCGTACGGGTCGTTCACCCGGCCCCGACCGAGCAGGCGTTGACGGTCGAA
Source organism: Vicinamibacterales bacterium (assembly GCA_964291605.2). Lineage (GTDB taxonomy): Bacteria > Acidobacteriota > Vicinamibacteria > Vicinamibacterales > UBA8438 > WTFV01. The sequence goes on from OZ219745.1 coordinate 2,371,442, forward strand.
TTGACCGGCACCGTGAATCTGGAAGAGCGGGTGCGGGTGGCGTCCGAGGTCGTGGGCCGCATCGCGTGGGTCTCGCCCGACTTCAGCAACGGCGGGTCGATCAGGGCCGGCGAGACGTTCATCCGGATAGACCCGGCCGAGTTCGAGCTGCAGGTCGAGGCGGCGGAGATGGCGGTCCGGGAGGCCGAGGCCCGCGTATGGGTGGAGCAGGCCGGTGCCGAGGAGGACGTGCAGGCGTTCGAGCGCGAGAATCCGGGCGTCGAGCCGTCCGAGTCGGTCCGCCGGCTGCCGGCCATAGCGGAAGCGGAAGCGCGTCTGATGAAGGCGCAGGCCGATCTGAAGCTGGCCGAGCTGCGTCTGGAGCGCACGAACATCTCGCTGCCGTACGACGGGCGGGTGATGGGCTCGGACGTCGAGGTCGGGGAGCTGGTGGGCCCGGCGGACCTGGTCGGCGGGCCGTCGTCCCGCCTGGGTATCGTGTACCGGCCGGGCGCTCTGCAGGTGGATGTGCCCATCGAGCCGCGGGACCTGGAATACCTGGATCCGGTGATCGGGCGGAAGGCGCGCATCGTCGGCCGGATGGCGACGTGGGAAGCGCGGGTGGCGCGGGTCTCCTCGGTGGTCGCTCCACGGACCCGCCTGGCGTCCGTGTTCCTGAAGTTCGCGGCGGATGCGCATCCGGACTCGTTGCCGGCGCCGGGCACGTTCGCGGAGGTGGCCATCGAGGGTCCTGTCTACGAGGACGTGTACGTGCTGCCGGAATCGGTCCTGCAGGAGCGCGACAGCGTGTGGGTCGTCCAGGACGGCCTGCTGAGCGCGTTCGCGCCGAAGACCCTCGGCCGGACCGATGCCGGCTGGGTGGTGCAGGCGTTCGACGCGGGCGATGGTGTCGTGGTCGGCACCCTGCCGGGAGCCCGCGAAGGACTGGCGGTCGAGGCGACGGATGCCGCGCCGTCGTCCAACTGAAGGAGTCATGGGCATGACCACCACCGATACCCCGGGGACGGCACAGCCCGCGGCCCCCGCGCGGAAGGGTCTGATCGGCTACTTCGCGGCGAATCCGGTCGCCGCGAATCTGCTCATGGTGGTCTTCATCGTGGGCGGGATTGCTTCCGGGTTCGGCCTCGCCGTGCAGAACTTCCCGCAAATCGACCTGCGCGCAATCACCGTGACCGTACGCTCGCCCGGCTCCTCGTCGCAGGAGGTCGAGCAGGACGTCAATCGCCGCGTCGAGGAGAGCGTCATAGGGCTTGCCGGCGTCGAGCGGGTGGTGGCAACCGCCAGCGAAGGATGGGGCAGGGTAGGCGTCGAGCTGGCGACGTTCGCGGACAGGAACACCGTTCTGAACGACGTACGGAACGCGGTGGACGCCATCGAGAACTTCCCGCCGTTGAACGCCGAGCGTCCGGAGATAGAGCTTGCGCGCCTGTCCATCGAGGCGATGACCCTGGTCGTCTCGTCGTCGGTGGTGGGCGAGAACGAGCTGCGGCTCGCGGCCGAGGACGTGCGCAGCGCGCTGCTGGAGCTGCCGTCCGTCTCGCAGGTGACGCTCCGGGGCACGCGCGACCGGGAGATCGCGATCGAGCTGAGCGAGGAAGAGCTGCGCCGCAACGACCTGTCCATCGTCGAGGTGTCGAGCGCGGTCCAGCGGGCTTCGCTCAACCTCACGTTCGGGGAACTGCGCACCGACGCCGGCGGGGTGGTGCTGCATACGGTCGCCAAGCGCAGCATCGGCGACGAGTTCGAGAGCATTCCGCTCATCACGCGGCTGAACGGAACCATCGTGACTCTGGGCGACGTGGCGGAAGTCCGCGACGGGTTCGTCGACGACGACATCGTCTCCGAGGTCAACGGCACGCCCGCGGTGTTCATTCGCGTCGACGCCACCGAGCAGCAGTCGCTCACCACCATGACCGGCGACATTCGTAGCTGGCTGGCGAACTACGACGCCCCGCAGGATGTCGCAGTCGGCGTCTGGAACGACCGGGCGCAGCCGGCCCTCGCCCGGTTGTCGGCGATCGCCAGAAACGGGTTGGCCGGCGCGATCCTCGTCTTCGCCCTGCTCCTCCTGGTATTCGACCTGCGCGCCGCGACGTGGATAACGATCGGCATCCCGTTCTCGTTCGTCGGCTCCCTGTTGTTCTTCAGTCCCGCGAGCCTGACGCTGAACATGGCGACGCTGATCGGTTTCTTCCTGATGGTCGGCCTCGTCGTGGACGACGCGCTGGTGGTGGGCGAGAGCATCGCCGCCGAACGCGACAACGGCAAGCGCGGGGCCGAGGCTTCCGCGGCGGGCGCCCGGGCGGTGGTGGGTCCGATAACCATCGGCGCCTGCACGACGCTCCTCGCGTTCGTGCCCTTTCTCTTTGTCACCGCCACCGTCACGCAACTGGTGAACGTGTTTCCGTACGTCGCGCTCTTCGTGCTCTCCGTGTCGCTGATCGAGGCGTTCTTCATCCTGCCGGCCCACCTTTCGCACGAGGGGCGCTGGAGCCTGGAACCGCTGCGTACCCTGCAGGACCGCGTGTGCGTCTGGATAGACCGGCTCCGCGATCGCACGGTGGTGCCGGCCGTGTCGTGGTCCGTGCGCCATGGCTCGTCGACGCTCGCCGCCGGCGCCGCGCTGGTGCTGTTCTCCCTGCTGTTGATCGGCTCGGAGGTCGTGCGCGTCATCCTCTTCGATGCGGAGATGAATCCGCCCGAGAACGTCGAGGTGAGTCTGCGCCTGCCGGTCGGTACGCCGTTCGCGACGACGCTGGCCGCCGCCGAGCAGGTCGTGAACGCCGCGTACGCGATGAACGAGCAGCTTCCGGGGGAATCCATCGACGCGGTCAGCATTCTCGCCGGCGACGTCATGTCGCCGCGAGCCGTTGCACGGGAGTCCAGGGGCAGCCATATCGCCGGCGTACGGGTCCATCTGAACGAGCGGCCCGTCCGGGAGGTGTCGCCCGTGGAAATCGAGCGGGTGTGGCGCCAGAACATCGGCGAGCTCCCGTACCTGGAGCGGATGGAGGTTCTGACCACGGACATTCGGTCCCGGCCCACCGTCGCCTACGCGCTGAAGCATGACGACGCGGAGACGTTACGGAAGGCGGCCGGCGAGTTGCGGGCGTTCCTGGCGACGATTCCGGGCCTCTACGAGATCACCGACAGCCTTTCGCTGGGCAAGCGGCACCTGGATATCGCGCTGACCCCGGCCGGCGAGGCGGCGGGACTGACGCCGGCCGCGATCGGGACGCAGTTGCGCGCCAACTTCCACGGCGTGGAGGTCCAGCGGATCCAGCGCGGTCACGAAGAGCTGAAGGTCATGGTGCGCTATCCGCGCGAGCGGCGGAGCAATCTGCGGGAGCTGTCCAGCGAGCGCGTCCGCCGCACCGGGGGCGGCGAGGTGCCGTTGTCGGTGGTGGCGAATCTGACCGAGAGCCGCGAGCAGGCGACGTTGATGCGCATCGACGGCAAGCGGGCCGCGACCGTGGAGGCGCGAGCGGACACCGCGGAGCTCACTCCCATCCAGGCGCGGCGAAGGGCCGACCGGGAGCTCGTCCCGGAGCTGCTGGCGAAGTACCCGGGCCTGAGCGTCGAGCGGGAAGGCGGGGCGCGGGACGAGCGCGCCATGCTGGAGACGCTGGGCCTGCTGGTCCCGGTGGTGCTGATCGCGATGTACGCGCTGATGGCGGCCTTTCTGCGGAGCTACTGGAAACCGCTCGTGGCCGTGGCCGGCTTCCCGATTGCGTTCGCCGGCGCCGTCCTGGCCCACTGGGTGCTCGGCTGGGACCTGACCGCCCTGTCGCTGTTGGGCCTGATCGCGGTCTTCGGGGTCGTCGTCAACGACGCGCTGGTGCTGTTGGATCGCTACAACGTGATTCGCCGCGAGAACGACATGCTGCCGGCCATCGCGGCGGCGGCGGCGGCGGCGCGGCACCGCTTCCGGGCGGTGTTCCTGACGACCGCGACCACCATCCTCGGGCTGTCTCCCATGCTCTACGAACGGAGCGACGACCTGATATTCCTCGTGCCGTTCGTCGTGAGCATGGTGGGCGGACTGGTCCTGTCGGGCGCGTTCATTCTGTTCATCCTGCCGACGCTGGTGATGATGGCCGAGGGCGCCCGGGAGTAGGAGCAGCCGTTGCCGGACGCCCTGGCCTCGGCCCGGGCGTGGAGCTACAGGCGTCGGATGGTGATGCGATGCGTCCGCGCTATGCCTGCGCATACGCTCTCATCGTTGTACAATCGCCTCCGCTATGGAGAGCATCGTGTGTTCCAGAGCGTTGGTTACACGAGTGGCTCCGGAGACTTTCACTTCAGCAACGGCTTCTACGCTCATCTGCGCGAGTTCGCGCTTGTTCCGGGATCCCCCATTCTGCCTTCGACATCGGAAGCCGGCAGTATTCCTTCATGACCATCGGCCCGGTAAGTCCGCTGTCGTTTTCTGGCAGCCCTCTTGTTTTGAATGCGTTCAACACGGTCGAGGCATTCTTGGCGGCCAACGGCATTGAGGAGTGAGTTCGCCTGCGCCGCCGGGGCAACAAAGGCCGTTGCCGCTCACGGTTTCCCCGTGCGTCGTCTACAAGGAGCTGGATGAGCTGGAACGGCGGCATAGCTGAGATTGTCGGCAACATGTCGCCCTTGCTCCATCTCGACCGCATTCAGGTGATCGAAGTCGGAGAACCGGGCGTGGGTCTATAATCGAGCCGGCGCGACAAGCTGCGGGCGTGGATGTCGGCGCTTGGGCTTCATCGGAGCATCGCGAGGAGGGACGCAGATGCATGACACTTCGAGGTCGGGCATGGTGGCGGTGTTCGCCGCGGCGGCCGCCGCCGTCATCGTCGTGACCGGGCAGCAGCCGGAGTCGCTGAGCGTGACGCCGGTGAAGGACGGGCTCTACTACATCAACGGGGTCGGCGGGAACGTCGGTGTTCGGGTGACGAGCGAGGGCGTCATTCTGATCGACGACAAGTTCCCCCGCAACGTCGACGGGATCAAGGCGCGGGTGGCGGAGGTGACCGACCAGCCGATCCGCTACGTCATCAACACGCATCACCACGGCGACCATGCCGGCGGCAACGTCGGGTTCATCGATTCGGCGGACGTCATCGCGCACGAGAACGCCCGCAGGAACATGATCCGCAACGAGCAGGACGCGCCGCCGCGCATCGTCTACACGGACCAGACCGCCGTGCACCTCGGCGGCGTCGAGGTGCGGGCGCACCACCTGGGCCGCGGTCACACCAATGGCGATTCGGTCGTCTACTTCCCGGACCTGCGCACCGTGCACGGTGGCGACCTGCTGCACGGCACGGCGCCCTTCATCGACTACGCGAACGGCGGCAGCAGCAAGGAGTGGCTCGGGGTGCTCGACGGCATCCTCGCGCTCGACTTCGACACCGCCATTCCCGGCCACGGGGGCCTGATGACGCGGGCCGACGTCCAGGCCTTCCGCGATCAGTTCGTCGCCGTCCGCACCCGGATGCGCGGGCTGATCGACGGCGGCCTCGCCAGGGACGACGCGCCGGCGCGGATCGTGACGCCGGAGCTGAGCTGGACCACGGCCGAGAACGGCCTGTTCATGCGCCGGAGCATTCCGGGCTTCTACGACGAGATCGCGGCAGAGCAGTAGCGGGGCGGCGGATGACCTCGCGACGCTGACTGTCCGCCGGGACGACGATGGAAACACGATCTTCGAGATATGACACACCGAGCCTGCTCACCCGCGGGTTGGCGCTGACGGCGACCGCGGCGCTCCTGTTCCTTGCCGCGTCGCCGGCGGCCCACGCCCAGGACGTGGAGTGGCGCTCCTACGGGTCGGACGCCGCCGGCACGAAGTACTCGCCGCTGGACCAGATCGACCGGGAGACGATCGACGACCTGCAGATCGTCTGGCGGCAGTCCGTGCTGCCGGACGCCATGCGGGCGGGGCGCGAGGACTTCACGCCGCCGGTCGCTTCGCAGAACACCCCGCTGATGGCGGACGGCCGGCTCTACATCAGCTCGGCCCTCGGCACGGTGGCGGCCCTCGACGCAACGACGGGCGAGGTGCTCTGGTTCGACACGCCGCCCGACCGCGACGGGGAGCCGTTCACGCGGGTGCGCCAGACCCGCGGGGTGGCCTACTGGGACGACCCGCAGAGCGACGACGCGCGCGTGCTCGCGGTGGTCGGCTCGTACCTCGTGGCGCTGAACGCCCGCACCGGCGAGCGCTATCCCGATTTCGGCGACGGCGGGGAGGTCGACCTGACGCAGGGGTTCGACCGCCCGGTGGAGACCTTCAGTTGGGGGTCGCCGCCGCTCGTCGTCGGCGACATCGTCGTCATCGGCTCGGCCATGAGCGACGTCACCAACCCGAACATGCCGGCGATGAAGGAGATGCCGCCGGGCGACGTGCGCGGCTTCGACGTGCGGACCGGCCGGCAGGTCTGGATCTTCCACACCATCCCGCAGGAGGGGGAGCCGGGCAACGAGACCTGGCTGACCGCGCTCAACGAGGACCGCGCGTCGTGGGAGTACAGCGGCAACACGAACATGTGGGCCTGGCCGAGCGCCGACGAGGAACTCGGACTGGTGTACGTCCCGCTGTCGACGCCGACCAACGACTACTACGGCGGCTACCGCCCCGGCGACAACCTGTTCGCCGAGAGCATCGTCTGCCTCGACGCCAGGACGGGAGAGCGGGTCTGGCATTTCCAGGCCGTGCACCACGGCATCTGGGACTACGACTTTCCCGCCGCGCCCAATGTCATCGACCTGCAGTTGGAGGGACGGTCCGAGCCGGTCAAGGCGGTCGCGGCGGTCAGCAAGCAGGCGTTCACCTACGTCTTCGACCGCGTGACGGGCGAGCCGCTGTGGCCGATCGAGGAACGGCCCGTGCCGCCGGGCGACGTGCCGGGCGAGTGGTACGCGCCGACCCAGCCGTTCCCGACCCGCCCGCCGGCGTTCGACCAGCAGGGGACCAGCGTCGACGACCTGATCGACTTCACGCCGGAGCTTCGCCGCGACGCGGCGGAGGTCTTCGAGCAGTACGTGACCGGTCCGCTCTTTACCGCGCCGTCGATGGTCGACGACGCGCCGGGCGGTACCGGGGGAACGCTGCAGATGCCGGGCGTGGTCGGCGGGGCAGACTGGGGCGGCTCGGCCGTCGATCCCGAGACCGGGATCCTGTACGTGCCGTCGGTCCACAGCGAGTCGGTCATCGGCATCGTGCCGTCCGAGCATCCCCGCTCGGACATGCGTCTCGTCGTGCAGACGCTGGCGCTGCTGGAAGGGCCCAACGATCTGCCGATCTTCAAGCCGCCGTACGGGCGGCTGGTCGCCATCGACCTGAAGAAGGGGGAGATCCTCTGGTCGAAGGCCAACGGAGACGGACCGCGCGAGCACCCGCTGCTGAAGGACCTCGACCTGCCGCCGCTCGGCCAGCCCGGACGCGTATCGCCGCTGGTGACGAAGTCGTTCGTCTTTCTCGGCGAGGGCGGCAACACCGGCGTGGTCGTCCTGCAGCCGATCTGGGGCGGCGCCGGGGGCAAGATGTTCCGCGCCTACGACAAGCTGACCGGGGACGTGGTCTGGGAGATGGAACTGCCCGGCGGCACGACGGCGGCGCCGATGACCTACATGGTCGACGGCCGGCAGTACATCCTGGTCACGGTCGGCTGGGAGGATATGCCGAGCGAGTACATCGCGCTCGCGCTGCCCGAGTGATCCACGAAATCCAAAGTGACGATTTGGATTGTCGTGGACGTGGCGTGCCTTCAGCGGGGTAGCGCCCGGGGCAGGGGTCGACCGGCTCGGGCGGGGCTCGATCTCTTCGCGCCCTGCGCGGCGCGGGGCCGGCGCCCGCGGCGACCCGGCGGAGTGGCGAGCTCAATGCGCGGACGTAAGGTGGGCCGTTGTGGCAGGATTGCTCCGCCGGCTGGTCGGCGGCCGCCGGTCGGGTGTCGCGCAGTCGGTGGTGGTCGTGTCCGGACTCCCGCGGTCCGGAACCTCCATGCTCATGGGGATGCTGGTCGCCGGCGGCTTGGAGGCGCTGACCGACGGCGCCCGCGCACCGGACGACGACAACCCCCGCGGCTACTTCGAGCTCGAGCGGGTCAAGCAGCTCCAGACCGGCATGGACACCGCATGGCTCCGCGAAGCGCGCGGCAAGTGCGTCAAGGTGATCTCGTACTTCCTGAAGCATCTGCCCCTTGGCGAGCGCTATCGCATCGTGTTCGTCCGCCGGAATCTCGCGGAGGTGCTGGCGTCGCAGCGCAGGATGCTGGCGCGCCGCGGCGAATCCGGTGGTGATGCGGCGGATGAGGGACGTCTGGCCGGCGCGTTCGCGGCCCACCTGACCAGGGTCGATCGCGAGCTGGCGGCCCGTACCGACTGCACCGTCCTCTACGTCGACCACCGCGCGGTGATCGAACACCCGCGAGCGGTTGCGGAGGAGGTCAACCGGTTCCTGGACGAACGCCTGGACGTAGACCGCATGGTGGCGGCGGTCGATCCGCGGCTCTACCGGCAGCGAGCGGAGGAAGAGTCGGATTCAACGGGACGTTTCCGGGAATGAGGGGCGGCGCACGGAGGCAGGCCGTGAGCGCATCGCGGGCACCACGGTGGCAGTGGACAGCAGGCTTTCCGCTGGTGCCGGCCCTGGCGCTGGCGGCCGTCGTGCTGCTGGGCATCCCGGGGCCGGCGCACGCCTACGTGGGCCCGGGCGCGGGCTTCGCGGTTATCTCGTCGCTGTTCGTCCTGGTGTGGACGATGGCGCTGGCGGTGCTGACGCTGGCGACCTGGCCTCTGCGTCTGACCGTCCATTGGGCTCGCGGCGGACCCGCGCGGGCGGCGGGACCGGTCAGGCGCGTGATCGTGCTGGGCCTCGACGGCCAGGATCCGGAGCTGACCGAACGGCTCATGGACGAAGGGGCGCTGCCGCACTTCGCGCGTCTGCGCGCCGACGGCGCCTTCCGGCGGCTGCGGACCACGCTGCCGGCCGAATCCCCGGTCGCCTGGGCATCGTTCCAGACCGGCTGCAATCCGGGCAAGCACCGCATCTTCGACTTCCTGACGCCGAACCGCCGGTCGCTCAGGCCGGAGCTCTGCTCGGCGCGGGTCTCGCCGGCGCCTCGCACCCTGCGGCTGGGACCGTTCCGCCTGCCTCTCGGGAGGCCCCGCATCACGGGAGGACGCCGCAGCCAGCCGTTCTGGAAGACGCTGGCGGATCACGGGGTGCCCAGCAGCATCCTGCGGGTGCCGATCACTTTTCCCGCCGAGCCGTTCGAGGGCGCGCTGCTGTCCGCGACGAGCGTGCCCGACCTGCGCGGGAGCCAGGGAACGTACTGCTACTTCAGCAGCGACCCGGACGAACGGCTGGTCCTGACCGGCGGCGAGCGGGTGCCGGTGGAGTGGGCGGACGGCGTCGGGCGGGGCGTGGTCACGGGGCCGGAGAACGGCGTGCGGGAAGACGCCGCCGAGCTGCGGATCCCGTTCGAGGTGCGCGCCGACGCCGGCGGAAACGCCGCGCTGCACCTTCAGGGCGCCGTGCATTCTCTGCAGCGCGGCGAGTACACCCCCTGGATCACGCTGCGCTTCCGGACAGGACCCGGCATGACAGTGAACGGGATCGTCCGCTTCTATCTCTTGGAGACCGACCCGCACCTGAAGCTCTACATGACGCCGATCAACATCGACCCGGATCGGCCGGCGCTGCCGATCTCGCATCCGTTCACGTATGCCGTGTACCTGTCGAAGACCCAGGGCCGCTACGCCACGCTCGGGCTCGCCGAGGACACCTCCGCGCTCAACGAGGGGGTGATCGACGAGGACGCGTTTCTCGAACAGGCGTACCTCGTACACGACGAGCGGAAGCGGATGTTCTTCGATGCGCTCGACAAGACCCGGTCGGGGGCCGTGGTCTGCGTCTTCGACATCACCGATCGGCTGCAGCACATGTTCTTCCGGCACCTGGATTCCACCCATCCGGCCAACCGCGGCCGCGGCACGAAGCGGGGGGACGTCATCCGGAAGCTGTACATGGAGATGGACGCGCTGGTCGGGAGAACGCTGGCGGCGGCGGGGGAGGATACCGCGGTGTTCGTGATGTCGGACCACGGGTTCAAGCCGTTCCGGCGGGGCGTCGAGCTGAACCGCTGGCTCTACGAGGAGGGGTTCCTTGCCGCGCGGGGGGACGAGCCGGGCGGCGCGGACCTGCTCGGCGACCTCGACTGGGCCCGGACCCGCGCGTACGCGGTGGGGTTCGGCGGCATCTACCTGAACCTCGCCGGGCGCGAAGCGCAGGGCATCGTGCACCCGGGCCGGGAGGCCGAGGAGGTCAAACGGCAGATTCGGGACCGTCTCCGCGCGCTGGTCGACCGGGACGAGGGCGTGCGTCCGGTGCGTGCGGTCTACGACACGCGCGAGGCCTACAGCGGTCCCTACGTGGACGAGGCGCCCGACCTGATCGTCGGATTCCGCCCGGGTCACCGGGTCGGCTGGACGTCGGTCACCGGCGGCATCGGCGAGCGGGTGTTCGAGGACAACACGCGCCCGTGGAGCGGCGACCACAATTTCAATCCACCCGACGTGCCCGGGATGCTGTTCGCGAACCGGCCCATCGCCGCCGCGGCGCCGAGCATCATGGACGTCGCGCCGACGGTGCTCGACCTGCTGGGTGTCCGGGTACCCCCGTGGTGCGACGGCCGGTCGCTGCTGGCGGATGCGGCGGAAGCGCAGAGTGGGGCGGCGTTGCGGGGAGGGACCGCCAGGGAGGTTGTTTCGTCGTGACGGTCGTCCAGCCGGGCTGCCGGCGGACACTTGCCGTCCGGACGCGGGCGCCGGGCGTTGCCAAGTGCACTTCGTCGCGCCTTGTCCAGTGGACGCCTCGCCGCTCTCGGCGCGCCGCGGCGTGTCGCCGCGGGCTCCTGGCGGTGGTTGCCTGTCTGGCGTTGGGCCTCGCCGGGACCGGCTGCGGCGGCGACGGCTCCGGCGGCAGGCGCGTGATCGTGCTCGGCATCGACGGACTCGATCACGGGCTGCTCGAGCGCTTCCTGGCCGCGGGCCGGCTGCCCAACTTCGCGAGCCTGGCCCGGGAGGGGGACTTCACGCCGCTGGAGACCACCATGCCGCCCCTCAGTCCGGTGGCCTGGTCCACCTTCATCACCGGCCTCGATCCGGGGGGGCACGGGATCTTCGACTTCGTGCACCGCGACCCGGCGACCATGCAGCCGGTGGAGCCCTTCTATTCGATTGCGCCATCGGGGCGGTCTCTCGCGCTCGGATCCTGGGTGCTGCCGCTCGCGGGCCGGGAGGTGACGCTGTACCGGCGGGGGCAGGCGCTCTGGGAGCGTGCTCGACGCGGCGGGCGTCGACACCACGGTGTTCCGGATGCCGGTCAACTTCCCGCCCGTGGAGACCGGCGGCCGCTCGTTCGCGGGCATGGGTACGCCGGACCTGCTGGGAACGCACGGCACCTACTCGTTCTTTACGAGCGCGCCGCCCGAGAACGAAGCGGCAATGACCGGCAAGATCGAGCTGGTCGACGTGGTCGACGATCGCGTCGCCGCGCAGCTTCGGGGGCCGCCGAACCCGATCCGGCGGCGCCCGCTCCCGCGCGGTCCGGCCGGCGGCGAGGAGGAGGATGTCGAGTACGAGCACCCGGACCTGACCGTCGATTTCGAGGTCCGCATGGATCCGGATGCACCCGTCGCGCGGATCAGGATCCAGGCAACAGACCTCGTGTTGAACGAGGGCGAGTGGAGCGACTGGGTGCGCGTCGGTTTCCGCGCAGCGCCGGGCGTCACCGTCAGCGCCCTCGTGCGCTTCTACCTGCAGCAGGTCCGCCCGGTCTTTCGACTCTACGTGACGCCGCTGCAGATCGACCCGGCGGATCCCGCGCTGCCGCTGTCGAACCCGGGCGGTTGGGCCGGCGACCTGCATGACGTGCTCGGCCCCTTCTATACGCAGGAGCTGCCGCAGGAGACGAAGGCGTTCTCGGAGGGGGTGTTCGAGGGGCGCGAGTTCTGGGACCAGACGCAGTTCGTCTACGAGGAACGGCGCCGGGCGCTCGACCACCTGCTCGACGACTTCCGCGAGGGCCTGCTGTTCTTCTATTTCTCGAGCGTCGATCAGGGGTCGCACATGCTCTACCGCTACGCCGATCGCGAGCATCCGTACCACGAGCCGGACGCACTGCTCGGTAACGGCATCCGGACGCTCTACGAGCAGATGGACGAGGCGCTAGGCCGCGTGCGCGAGGCGGTCGACGACCGGACGACGCTGATCGTGATGTCGGATCACGGCTTCGCCCCCTTCCATACCGGCGTCAACCTGAACACCTGGCTGGCCGAGCGGGGCTACGTCGCGTTGCGGGATCCCGCGGAACCGAGGGGAGCGCCGCTGTTCCTCGACGTCGACTGGTCCGGGACCCGCGCCTACGCCTTCGGGCTGGCCGGGATCTACGTCAACCTGCGCGGGCGCGAGCGCGACGGCGTGGTGGAGGAGGGCGCGGACTACGACCTGCTCCTCGACGAGTTGGAGCGCGACCTGCTGGCCATGGTCGATCCGCGAACCGGCCGCCGGCCGGTCAGCCTCGTCCATCGCCCCCGGGAGCGCTACCACGGCCCGCATCTGGATCTCGGACCGGATCTCATCGTCGGCTTCGCGCGCGGCTACCGCAGCTCGTGGGAGAGCCCCCTGGGAGAGTTTCCGGCCGGTGTCTTCGTGGACAACGAAGATCCCTGGAGCGGCGACCACCAGAACGACTACCGGCTGGTGCCCGGAGTGTTGCTGACCAACCAGCGGATTACCCTGGAGGCGCCGGCGCTGGCCGACCTGACCGTGGCGGTGCTCGACGAGTTCGGTGTCGCGCCGCTGCCGGAGATGATCGGGCGGGATACGATTGCCGCGCGTTGAGGTGGGCATGTTCGGCTCGCGAGTGAAGATCGACAGGACGCTGCTGGAGAAGGCGACCCGCTACGCGGCCGACGCGGGCTACGCCAGCGTCGAGGAGTTCGTCGAACACGCGATCGAGAAAGAGATGGCGCGGCTTGCGGGCGGTGATTCCGAAGAGGCGATCCGGAAGCGACTGAAGGGCCTGGGCTACATCTCCTAGTCGACGGCTAGGAGCTTGCGCCGCAGAACGCAGCGAAGCGGAGTTCTGCGACGCAAGGTCGTGGAGTGGGGGGGATGGGCCGAAACGCCGAGCCTGCGAGGCGTTTCGGGGCGCTCGCGGACCATGGCTGCACTGGTCGATCCGGGCAACAGGGCGCTGACCGCGGTATTCGACGTGGTCTGCCTGCCGCTCCGTGGCCTGCCGCCGATCATTGCGCTGGCGGCCATATCGTGTGCTTCCGGGGTCTGCCTCGTGTGGCTGTTCGGGCGGCTCTCCGATCAGGATCGTGTCCGGGAAGTCCGGGACCGCATCCGCGGCAACCTCATCGGGGTTCGTCTGTTCCGGCGCGACGTCGCCGTCGTGATGAGCCTGCAGGGGCGGATTCTCCGCGACACGCTGCGGTTCCTGCGGCTCGCTGCCGTCCCGATGCTGATCCTGGCTGCGCCGGTGATCCTTGTCGCGGCCCAGCTCCATCTGCGCTTCGCCGTGCGGCCGATCGAGCCGGGAGCGGCGGCCGTCGTCACCGCGACGGTGCGTGACCCGGCGGTGCTGGACCGGCCGCTGGCGCTGGTCGCGTCCGAGGGCGTCACCGTGGAGACGCCCCCGGTGAAGATCCGTGAGAGCCGCGAGATCGCCTGGCGGGTGCGCGTGGACGAGCCTGGCCGTCACGCACTGCGGGTACAGGTCGGCGAAGCGACGATCGGCAAGACGCTGGTCGGTGGCGCCGGTTGGGGGGCGGTGCCGCAACGTCGAACGGGGGAGGGAGCGCTCACGACGCTGCTCCATCCGGGCGAGGCGCCGATTCCCGCCGACCACGGGGTCGAGACAGTCGAGGTTGCCTATCCGCCGCTCGACCTGCGCCTGCTCGGGCTCGATGTGGATTGGCTGGTCGGGTTCCTCGTGCTGTCGATGGCTTCCGGGCTTGCCTGCAGGGGACTGCTGGGCGTCGAGATCTGAGGCCGGCGGGTGGAGCGCCGACCGGCGCTTGCGCGTACCCGTGCCTCTCCACGAAGATCCGTGGGCGTGCGACGGCGTGCGACACCACTTGCGACGCAGCGACGATGACGAAGCGGCGACGGCGTCCGTCCGGCGGTCCACGTGCAAGAGATGTGCGCGGTGCGGGCCCGGCAGGCCGGAGACCCTCCGGGGTGTGGCTCGTGCCGGCGCTTGCGGTGACGGCGGCCGCGGCTCTGGTCTGGTTCCTGCGCGAACCCCCGTTGGGCGTCGCGGGGCCGATCGTCCTCGTCTCCGTCGATACCCTCCGCGCCGACCGGCTTCCCGCCTACGGGTACGAGGGTGTTGAGACGCCCGCCATCGACCGGTTCGTCGCGGACGGCGTGCTGTTCGAGCGCGCCTATTCGCACTCGCCGCAGACGCTGCCTGCCCACGTCTCGATGTTCACCGGCCTGCTGCCGGTCGAGCACGGCGTGCGGGACAACCTGGGCTTCGCGGTCGGTCCAGAACAGACGCTGCTGCCGGAGCTGCTGGCCCCGCTCGGCTACCGCTCGGCCGGGGTCGTCTCGTCCTACGTGCTGCGGAAGGAGGTCGGTCTCGCACGCGGGTTCGCGATCTACGACGACCGGCTGCCGCAGGCCCCGCCCAGCGCATCGAGCGCCCAGGTGCAGCGGGATGGCAGCGAATCGCTCCAGGTTGCCGAACGCTGGCTCGCGGAGAACGCCGTCTCCGGCGCGCCGGTCTTCCTGTTTCTGCATCTGTACGAGCCGCACACGCCCTACGCGCCGCCGGACCGTTTCGCGCGCTACGAACCCTACGACGGCGAGATCGCGTACGCCGACGAGATCGTCGGACGCCTGTTCGACTACCTGCGCGCGCGCGGCCTGTACGACGACGCCCTCATCGTCTTGCTGTCGGACCACGGCGAGGGGCTCGGAGACCACGGCGAGCAGGAGCACGGGGTCTTTCTCTACGACGAAGCCATTCGCGTGCCCCTGGTGGTGAAGCTGCCCGGCGCCCGGGAGGCGGGGCGGCGGGTGTCCGTCCCGGTTCAGCACATCGACCTGCTGCCGACGCTGCTCGACCTGACCGGCGCGCCGGGGCCGGAGGGACTGCGGGGACGCTCGCTCCGGCCGCTGTTGACCGGCGACGACGGGGGCTGGCAGGAGCGGCATCTGTACGCGGAGGCGCTCTATCCGCGCTACCACTTCGGGTGGAGCGAGCTGTACGCGCTGACCACGGCGGGGCACCGGTATATTCAGGCACCGCGCGAGGAGCTCTACGATCTGATCGCCGATCCGGACGAGCGCGAGAACGTGGCCGCGCAGCGGGCCCGGACGGTGCGCGACCTGCGCACGGCGCTCGACGATTTGCGGGGGACAGGTCCGCTTCAGACGCCCGCTGCAATGTCCGACGACGCGCTCCGGCGGTTGCGGTCGCTCGGCTACCTCGGGGGCGGCGTCGCGGTCGACACCCGGACGCCGTCCGCGGCCCTGCCGGATCCGAAGGACGGGGTCGGCGTGCTCGCGCGCTATCGGGCGGCCATCGAGATGGCCGGACGGTTCGACTTCGATGGCGCCATCGGGTTGCTGCGGGAGATCCTCGCCGGCAACCCGGAGATGGCCGACGTCTGGCTGCAGCTCGGTAACCTGCAGGCGCGCACCGGGCGCCTGCTCCAGGCGGTGGAGTCCTACCGGCGGGTGGTTGCCCTGAACCCTGCGGATTCCGGGGCGCTCCTGGCGGTGGCGTCCACCCAGCTCCGGTTGCAGCAGGCGGACGAGGCCTGGGAGCACGGCCTGCTGGCGGCGGAGGTGGCGCGGACCGTCGACCGTCGAGTGCGCGCTCGCGAGTTGCTGGCCCGCATTGCGCTCGTCCGGCGCGATCGGGACGGCGCGCGGCGCCAGGCGGAGCTGGGGCGCGACGCCGATCCGACGTTGCCGCTTCCGGACTTCGTCGAGGCGAAGATCCTGCACGAGGACGGCCGGTACGCCGAGGCGCTGCCCGTCTTCGAGACGGTCCTGGCGGCGGTCGGCTCCCGCACGCTGGCGGTTCCCGAGTTGCACTTCTACGTGGGCGACACCCTGGCCCGGCTCGACCGGCCGACCGGCGCCGAGCGGCATTTTCGGGAGGAGCTCCGCCTGGCGCCGCAGGATACGCGAGCGCGGTCGGCACTGGCCATGCTCTATCAGTCGCAGGGCCGATCGGAAGCGGCGGCCCGTACCATCGGCGAGTTGCTCGACGCCGCCCCGACCCCTGACGGCTACCGCTTGGCCGCGCAGTTGTGGGAGATGTTCGGGGGGCGGCGGCGCGCCGCGGAGATCCGCGCCGAGGCGGCCCGCCGATTCGGAAACGAGGGCCGATGAGCCCGCAATCGTCCGGACCCGGGCTGTATACGTGTCGACACGCTCGCGTTGCGCGGTTTTCGCGTTTGGACGATTCTGTTTGATAACATGAACTCTACGTAGTGGGATCGCGGCGAGTCGTCGGGACCCAAGCGCCGGTTCAGCCGCTCCCGCATACGTGAGGAGGTCGGCCATGAAGCGGCGAACATACTCTCCCAACGCCGGCGCGGCCTGCGGGCTCGCGCTTGTTCTGCTCGGAACGCCCGCGGCGGCCCAGGTCGACCTCGGCAGGATAGACCTTACCGTCGAAGACACTACCGGCGCCGTTCTGCCGGGCGCAGGCGTGACCATCACGGGACCGCAGGATCGGTCCAACGTCTTTACCGACGTGCAGGGCGAGGCACACCTGTTGCGGCTTCCGGTGGGCACCTACGAGGTGAGCGTCACTTTGCAGGGCTTTCGCACGTTCGTCGACACGGCCGTGCAGGTACGGGCGGCGTCGGCGACGCCGCTCGTCGCGACGCTCGAGGTCGGCGGCGTCGAAGAGACGGTGATGGTCTCCGGCACGGCGCCGATCATCGACCCGCGCCGCCAGAGCACCGACACCCACGTGACGGTGGACGAGCTGCAGGAGATTCCGTCCGCGCGCGATCCGTGGGTGGTGCTGCAGACGATACCCGGTGTCGTCGTCGACCGCGTCAACGTGGGCGGCGCGGAGTCGGGCCAGCAGTCCATCTACATGGCCAAGGGTGCGAGCGACGACGAGAACACCTGGACCCTCGACGGCGTCGTCATCACCGACATGGCGTCGCTGTCGTCGCCGACCTACTGGGACTTCGACCAGTTCCAGGAGGTGCGCATCAACACCGGCGGGGCCGACGTGCGGAACCAGACCCCGGGCGCGGCGGTGGACGTGGTGCTGAAGAGCGGAACGAACCAGTACCACGGCAGCCTGCGGAGCTACTTCGCCAATGAGGGGCTGCAGCGCAACAACCTGTCGGAGGATCTGGCGGAGTCGATCGGCGGCGAAACGATGAAGGGCAACCGGATGGAGCAGTACGCCGACTACGGTTTCGAGGTCGGCGGCCCGCTCGTCAGGGACCGGTTGTGGGCCTGGGGATCGCTCGGGGAGACCGACATCCGGCTGCGGACCCTCATCGACACCGCCGACCGCACCACGCTGACCAACCGGGCGCTGAAGGTGCAGGGACAGGTCACGGACGGTCTGCGCCTTGGTTTCAATCACTTCAACGGGGCGAAGATCAAGCTGGGGCGCAACGCCGGGCCGACGCGGCCGGACGAGACCACCTGGAACCAGGGAGGCAGCGGCAAGGGTCTGTTCACCGGCTCGGCCACCTGGACCGGGAGCAACCTGGTGGTCAGCGCCAAGGCGACGCAGTACAACTGGGGCTTCTTCCTGACGCCCCGCGGCGGACTGGACCAGGACGTCTACCGCGATGTGAACCGCGTCTACCACAACTCCTACCTCGACTTCCGGTCGTGGCGCCCGCAGTCGGTGGCCGACCTCGACGCCAACTACTTCCGCGGCGACCACGAGCTGCGGTTCGGCTTCAACTGGCGGCGGAACGGCGTACAGACGGATCTGGTCTGGCCCGGATCGGGGACGCTCTCCCTGCATCTGGACAGCTATCCCGACAACGGCCTGATGCTGCCCATCATCTTCGGCGACTCCTCCGTGAATGCGGAGGGCCGGTATCTGAGCTTCTATGCCAGCGACCGGATATCGATGGACCGGCTGACCATCGACTTGGGCGTGCGCTTCGATCGGTCGGCGGCATCGCTGCTGGAATCGAGCCGCCGGGCGAACCCGCTGGTGCCGGACGTGCTGCCCGCCCTGACCGCCTCGCCCATGAGCAACACGCACGTCTTCGACATTCTCGCCCCGCGCATCGGCGTCAGCTACGCGCTCGGCGAGGAGTCGGACACGCTCGTCCGCGCGAGCTACGGGCAGTTCGCCTCGCAGTTGGAGGCGGGCGCATCCGGCATCCTCGCGGGTCCCGTCGACTACTCGGCCGTCTACTACCTGGCGGTCGATTTCAACGGCGACGGCGTGACGCAGCGCGACGAGCTGCTTCTCGACAACGGGATCGTTTTTGCCGACGGGTTCGATCCCGCCAACCCGACGTCGACCGAGAGCGTCAACCAGGTGGCTTCCGACCTCTCGTCTCCGCGGACGCACGAGCTGATCTTTGGCGTCGATCGGGAACTGCCGATTCCGAACTCGGCCCTGACCGCGTCGGTGACTTACCGTCGGTTCACCAACTTCACGTGGGAGCCGCTCATCGGACTCACGTCGGCCGACTATGGCGTGGTCGACACCATCACCGCGATGCTGCCGTCGGCCGGCGGCGGCGGGTCGGTCAGCCAGGACGTCTACGCGCCGCTGCCGGGAGTGGCCCTGCCCCCCGGCGGAGGCCGCGAAGAGCGCAACCGGGAGGGCTATCATCAGGGCTACTGGGGTTGGGAGACCGGTTTCACCAAGCGGCTGAGCAACCGCTGGATGGCGCGCATCGCCTACTCCTACAACGACCATCGGGAGTACTTCACGGATCGGGCGGCGGCGATCATCGATCCGACGCCGTCGCCGATCAGCCCGAAGCGCGACGGCGGCCTGGTCATCAGCCGCGAGTCGGGAAGCGGCAAGACGGACTTCTACTTCGTGAGCCCGCGGTTCCAGTTCGTCGCCAACGGGCTCTACGAGGCGCCGTTCGGCATCAACGTCGCCGCCAACCTGCTGGTCCGACAGGGCTTCGGACAGCCCTACTTCGAGGAGATCCAGGCCCATCCTAGAGACGCGGCGGCGTTCAAGGACGTGCTGCTCGCTCCCGACGTCGGTGCCCACCGTCTGCCGGCCATCAGGAGCTTCGATCTGCGGATCGGGAAGGAGTTCCGCGTGAACGACGTCACGATGAACGTGGACCTCGACTGGTTCAACATCCTCAACGCGAGCACGGTGCTCAAGCGGCAGTACGATGTCGGGACCGCCGAGGGTCCGACCGGCCCGGGCAAGACGCTGGAGATCATGAATCCGAGCCTGCTGCGCGTCGGGTTCCGGCTCGGCTTCTAGGAGCTTGCGCCGCGGAACGTAGCGCAGCGAGTGCCGTGGCGCGGGCTCCTGGAGCGGGGGGATGAGCCGAAACGCCGAGCCGGCAAGGCGTTTCGGGGCGCTGGCCTGCCCCGGAGCGGTCATGCCACGCGCGACACGCGTGCGGGGGGCGTTGTCGGGCGGCCTGTTCGCGGCGGGGATTGCCATCGTCGCGCCCGGTTCGGTCGCCGCGCAGAACCCGTGCCCGGCCGCACCCGCCGAGGCGGCGGCCCTGAGTGCGGCTTTTGCCGCCCCGCCGTTGCTCGGAACCGACAAGTATTTCGGTTTGATCGATGATGGGCGGCCCTGGGGTGTGCTCGACAGCGTCTGGAACCACCGGACCGCTCTGGAGCGGGGACTCCTGCGGCCGCTGGCCTCAACGATCTCGAACCAGGACGAGGGCGAGATCGCGGTCCTGCAGGACGAGGGCGACCTGTTCCGCGCTGCGAACACCTACGACCTGCGGGACGTCACGCTCCGCTTCGCGGCGAACGACGATGGCGGGTACGACGTGACGCACCTCGGGACCGCGACCTGGCGCTCGTCCCTGGGAGATGCGCTGACGCTCGACGACGACGACAGCACGTCGCTGGCGCTCTCGTTCGATTTCCCCTTTTATTCGGGGACCCAGGACAGCGCGTTCGTCAACTCCGACGGCAATGTCACGTTCGAAGAGGGGGACAACGCCAGCACGGCCCGCAGCGTGTCCCGGCTGCTCTCGGGACCTCCGCGCGTCGCGCCGTTCCTGTCCGACCTGGACCCGTCGGTCGGCGGCGGGGTGTATGCGCAGTCCGGCGCCGACGCGCTGACCGTGACCTGGTGCGACGTGCCGGGGTTCGAATCGCAGAGCACGACCACGGTGCAGGTCAGCCTGCTGTCGACCGGCGTGATCGAGATGACGTTCGATCCGGATATCGGGTTGGGCGACGCGGTCGTGGGCCTGTCCCCCGGCCGCGCCACGGCGTTCGAATCGGTCGATCTGAGCGACACGGCCGGCGCCGAGGGCGGCGCTGCGGCGGTTGGCGAACGCTTCGCGGCGCGCGGTGAGCTCGACACGGTGGCCGTGGCCCAGAAGTTCCTGCAGTCCCACCCGGACGCCTACGACCAGATCATCATCTGGACCGACCAGCCCATCCTCTTCGAGGCATTCGCCTACGAGATCACCATCGGCAACCGAATCCAGGGCATCGGGCAGGCGATCTACGACATTCCCGGCGACTTCGGCAGCGACACTCTGACCAGCATCGTCGTCATGGGCTGGCTCGGCAAGTACTCGGACGATGCGGAGAAGAAGGTCAGCGGCGAGGCCACCACGCTCGCCGTGCTCGGTCACGAGACAGGTCATCGCTGGCTCGCTTTCCTGGAGTTCAGCAATCACGACCGGGAACGCTCCGAGGCGCTTCTCGGCCGGCAACAGGCCCACTGGAGCTTCTTCTTGGACAGCGACGCGTCGGTGATGGAGGGCAACGACATCGAGGACTTGGGGGGCGGCTCCTTTCGCACCGTAGCGGCGGAGGAGCGCTACAGCGCGCTTGACCAGTACGCGATGGGCCTGCGTCACGATCACGAGGTGCCCGCGTTCTTCTACGTCGAGGCGCCGACCAATGCGACGCCGCCGGCCCGCAGCACCGGATCGCCGCAAGTGGGGGTGACGTTCAACGGCACGAAGCGCGAGGTGTTGATCGCCGACGTGATCGAGATCGAGGGCGCCCGCGTGCCGAATGCGGACGATGCGCCTCGCGTGCACCGGCAGGCGTTCGTGTACGTCGTCGGGAACGGGCGCGAGGCCAATTCCGATCACGTCACCAAGCTCGACACGATCCGCCAGCAGTGGGAGCCGTTCTTCGCCGCGGCCACGGATAGCCGCATGCGGGTCGAGACCCGGTTGCGCCCGCCCGAATCCACGGGGACCACCGATCCATGACCTCCAAGGGCGCCCGATCGGAATCTGCCGGAAGCCGCGGCGCAGCCGCTCAGCGTCCGAGCCTGGACAGGCGATCGAGCAGTTCCGGAGAATCGGGCAGCGCCGCGAGGCCGGCCCGCAGGACCTGCGCCGCCAGCGCCGGCCGAGACAGGCGCACGTAGGCGTCCGCGAGCGCCAGGTGCGCCGGTACCAGCTCCGGATTCAGAAAGACCGCGCGGCGCCACGCGCTCGCGGCTTGGCGGTCGTCGTCCCGATAGGCGTAGGTCCAGCCGAGAAAGAACGCGGTCAGGGCGCGGCGGGGCGACTGGGTGTCGGTCGCGAACGCCGCTTCGAGCGCTTCCGTTGCGCCGGCGTGATCCTGCCGGGCGAAACGCCCCAACCCTCCCAGGGCGAGCTCGACGACGCCGGTTTCGGTTCCAGCCCCGCTTCGCGGGGCAGCGAGCAGCTTCTCCACGCCTCGCCAGTCGTCCCGTTGCGCTCGCGCCAGCAGTGCCGTCTGCCATCGGTCGCCGGCGGCGGGGGCCAGTGCGATCAGATAGCGGGCGGCCAACTCCCCGCGGAGGATCTCGGAAGCCTGTAGCGCAGTTGCCCGGTCGGGGGCAGGGCGGGGCCGTGACCCGGTCACGATGTCCAACTCCCGACGGGTGAGGTGGACGGGCGCGCCGTCCCGCTTGATGCCTACCTGCGCCACGTAGCGCCCGGCGGCGAGCCCGGCGAGGGGAAGTTCAAGGCGAGCGATTCGGCTGGCGCCATCCGCTGCATCGCCGATCTCGACGGCGCCGGTGCGAATGCGCGCCGCGGTCTCGTCGTCCCCGATCGGTGCCAGTGTCAGATCGATATCGGCTGAATCGATCGCCTCGGCCGTGCCGTACAGTTCCACCCTCCCGCTGAGGCCCTCTTCGGTGAAGACGGTTGCACGCACCGGAAAGCGGTCGTCCGGAGGACCGAGAAGGAGATCGCCGGCCGACACGCCGGGACCGTCCATCGTGCCGATGGTGAATCGCCGGTCGGCGCTGCCGATCCGGCCGCCGGGCTCGCGGATGACGACGCGCATCAGGTAGACGCCGGGCGGCGCCTCGAACTGCACCCGGTACGGTCCCCGCCCAGCCGCGCTGCCGGGTGCGGGGACCGTCGGCAGCGCGATGATGTCGGTCCCGCTCGCGACCGCCCGCCCCGTACGCGCGTCGCGGACCACGAACACGACGTCCGCCGCGCCACCGGACCGGGCCGACACGACAGGCAGCTCGGCCTCCAGGCTGAGGATCACGTTGGCCGAACCTGCCCTATCTCCCCGCAGAACGTAGGTGGTGTAATCGACACGCAGGCCCTGGAATGGGAATGGCGCAGAGAGAGCCGCGTCGATGGCCTGCCGGCGCCCTCGTGCCGCGGGGTCGTCGCCGAGCATGGCGTAGCCCGTGCGCGTGCTGACCCGTGCACCCGGCCGGCCGACCCGGACGGTGATCCGCCGGTACGTCTCGGCGTCGTCATCCTGGCCGGCGGCCGGCTCGAATCCGAGCACGTAGTAGTCGTCCGAACGGCCTCCGATGCGCTGCAGCACGGCGTCGAGTCGGCGTGCGGCCTGCACGAACAGCTCGCCGTCCGTTTCGGCGGCGAGCGTGCCGAGTGGGGACACCCGGCTCTGGATGGCGGTGAACCGTCGCCCGCCGCGCGGCGCGAATGCCTGGATGTCCGAGCCCCGCCGGTTGATGTCGAGCGCATGAACCGCGCTGTAGGACTGCGCGGCCGCGGCGGCCACGCGCTCCAGGTCGCGCCCGACGTTGTCGGCGTAGAACCCCTCCGAGACCAGGATCAGATCCTTGCGTCCCTCGACCAGGCGAAGTCCCCGGATCAGATCCGCGAACGTGTCGAGAAACCGGCGCGCCTGGAAGTCGGCCCGGCTCACGACCGAGCGGGCGGTGTCGCGGACATCCAGCGCGGTGAAGCCGACGGCCGGGCCGTGTTCGGCGGCCAGGCGTTGCAGCACCTGCTGCAGGATCTCCTGGTTGCCGCGATCGATCTCGTAGGCCTCGAACTCGCGCATCTCGCCGATGCTGGTGAAGTGAAACGGGTCGCGGGTCCCGGCCAGGTTCCTCAGCTCCGCGATGACCCGGCCGACGTCGCTCGTGAAGCCGATGCGCGCGCCGGGACCGGGCAGCCCGTAGAGCGCGACGCGGTCGCCGGGGCGGACGCGCGTGCGCAGGAACCGTTCCGCGGCGCGGCGGGCGGCCTGCTCGTTCCGCGGCATGATGTGCGACTGGTCGAACACGAAGGCGTACAGCCGGCCGCGCGGCGCGCCCCGGTTGGTCGAGACGTCGCCCGCCATCGTGCGGCGTGCCGCCTCGGCGTACGACCCGGCCGGAGCGCGCAGGTGCTGGAGCAGCGTCACCGGGCGTCGGACACCGCCTTCGATGACCTCCACTTCGTCGGCGCGGAGGTCCCGGATGGGGCGGCCCTGCGCGTCGGTCACCTCGACGTCGAGGCGCGCCAGCTCGACGCCGGCCGTGAAACGCGGCGGTTCCGGTTGGGCGCCGGCGTGCGGAGCCGCGGCCAGCAAGGCCAGAACGGCAGGCACGCACAGGCGGCGTCCGAAATCGCGCATCGTCATCCTCATCCTGTTCCTTGGAAGACGCACCGGCGCGTGCAATGTTCCCTATTCGCGATGAGGCATCGGGTTCCGGCCCGGTCCGGATCTACAATGCGGCAGAGGACAGCATTCATGCAACGATTCATTCCGGGGCGTTCGTTCGCGGGTACGGTGCTCTGTCTGACAGCGTGCGTCGGCCAGGCCCATGCGCAGGATCACACCCAGTACGAACCGGCCGACATCGAGTACGGCCGCAGCGTGTACCTGGAGCAGTGCGCGGCCTGCCACGGTGAGGACGGGGCGGCCGTGGCGGGGGTCGACCTCCGCAGCGGCCAGTTGCGGCGCGCGGCTCTCGACCGCGAGTTGATTCAGGTCATCCGGAACGGCATTCCCGGGACCGGCATGCTCGCCATCGACCTCGACACGGCCGAGATGACCGGCATCGTCGCCTACCTCCGCAACATGACCTACGAGGTCGACGTCGCCATGCTGGGCGACGCGGCGCGCGGACGCGCGATATTCGAGGGCGCGGGCGACTGCCTGAGCTGCCACCGACGGCAGGGCCAGGGGTTCCGGACGGGGCCGGACCTGACGCGGATCGGTTCCGTCCGGACGTTGAGCGCCCTGCGGCGCTCGCTGCTCGACCCGACCGGCACGATGCGGCCCATCGATCGTCCGGTGGAGCTGGTGACGGCGGACGGCACGCGCTTCACCGGCCGCCGGCTGAACGAGGATACCTACACGGTGCAGATCCTCGACGACGACGCGCGACTGCGGTCGTTCGACAAGGCCGATCTGCGTGAGTACCGCGTGATCGAGCAGTCGCCGATGCCCGCCTACGGGGAGCGGCTCGATGCGGCGGAACTGGCGGACCTGCTGGCGTATCTCGTGTCCCTGAAAGGCTGAGACAGATGACGCGACGCATGGAGACGGTGCGGCGGTTCGCAGTGGCCGGAGTGCTGGTCGGGCTGGCGGCGGCCGGTCCTTCGGCGCAGGACGTGTCGTTCGAGCGGCTGACCACGGCGGCGGAAGCGCCGGCCGACTGGTTGACCTACTCGGGCACCTACTTCAGCCAGCGCTACAGCGAGCTGGGCCAGGTGACCCCGGCCAACGTCCGGGATCTGCAGCTCCAGTGGGTCTACCAGACGCCGGTCTTCGGCCCGTGGCAGTCGACGCCGCTGGTGGTCGACGGCATCATGTACGTGACGCAGAGGCCCAACGACGTGGTGGCGCTCGACGCCAGGACCGGGCGGGTCTTCTGGACCTACAGCTACGCGACGCCGCCCGACCACCGGGCCTGCTGCGGCTCGAACAACCGCGGCGTCGCCATTCTGGGCAACCGGGTGTTCATGGCGACCCTCGACGCGCACGTGGTGGCGCTCGACGCGGCGACGGGGGCCGAGCTCTGGGACGTCGAGCTGGCCGACCGGCACCTGGCATACTCGTTCACCCTGGCCCCGCTGGTCGTAGACGACAAGGTCATCGTCGGCTCGGCCGGCGGCGACCGCGGCATCCGGGGCTTCATCGTGGCCCTGGATGCGGCCACCGGAGAGGAGCTGTGGCGCTTTCACACGATTCCGGGACCCGGGGAGCCGGGCCACGAGACGTGGGAGTCGTGCCCCGAGGATCCGGAGACGTACTGCGATCCCGAGGCGTGGATGCACGGGGGCGCCGCCGCGTGGCTGACCGGGTCGTACGATCCGGAGCTCAACCTGATGTACTGGGGCCTGGGCAATCCGGGTCCGGACTTCAATCGCTTCCAGCGGCCGGGCGACAACCTCTACTCGGACTCGGTGGTGGCGCTCGACGCCGATACCGGTGAGCTGCGTTGGCACTTCCAGTTCACGCCCAACGATCCGTACGACTACGACGCGGTGCAGATTCCGGTGCTGGCCGACATCGAGCGCAACGGCGTCACGCTGAAGGCGATGCTCTGGGCCAACCGCAACGGCTTCTACTACGTGCTCGACCGCGCGACGGGCCGGTTCCTCACCGGACGGCCGTTCGTGACGGTGAACTGGGCCGAGGGGCTGGACGACAACGGGCGGCCCATCGAGACGCCGCAGCCGCCGGGCGCGCCCACCTATCCCGGCGTGCAGGGGGGCACGAACTGGTACTCGCCGTCCTACAGTCCGCGCACCGACATGATGTATGTCCCCGCCTGGGAGTCCTACGCGTCGGTGTTCGACGCGCAGCCGCAGGAGTACGCGCCGGGACGGCCGTTCGTGGGCGGTCGGCCGAGGACGGCCGCACCGGTGCCCGACGCGCCCACGGTGCCGGGGTTGACGCGCGGGCCGGTCAACACCTGGACCGCCGCGGCGGGCAGCGGTGCGGTGGTGGCCCTGGACGCGTTGACGGGCGAGCAACGGTGGAAGTTCGAGATGACCGACGTCACGAGCAGCGGCATACTGACGACCGCCTCGGATCTGCTGTTCACCGGTGCCCGTTCCGGCTACTTCCAGGCGCTCGACGCACGCACCGGCGACCTGCTCTGGCGGATCAGCCTCGGCGGCCAGGTCGTCAACGGCCCGATGACCTACGAGGTGGACGGCAGGCAGTACGTCGCGGTGATCGCCGGAAGCTCGCTCTCGACGTTCGCGCTGCGGGATTGACGCCGGTGGCCGCGGAACCGGCTCTCGTGCGCTCCGTCACCGCTATCCGACGGTGCGCTTGACGATGAGCCAGCCGACGACGAACACGCCGACGCCGGCGCCGAAGATGCGCGGGCTCGGTCCGAGAGGCCCGGCGGTCATGATCGCGACGAGCAGCAACCACATGCCGAGAAGCTGCAGCCCGCGCCCCAAGTAGTAGAGTGCTCCCGGCACGGCTACGGCTCCTCCGTCCGCGCGGGACCGGAGGGTCCCTTGGTGCGTTTCAGCGCCCGCCACGCGTTCAGCCGGCGGGCCACTTCCTTCTCGTAGCCCCTTGCGGTGGGCCGGTAGTACCGGCGTCCGGCCAGCGCGGGGGGCAGGCAGTCCATTCCTGCCACGCCGTCGGGATCGTCGTGCGCGTACGCATAGCCGCGGCCGTAGCCCTGGTCCTTCATCAGGCGGGTAGGCGCGTTGCGCAGATGGAGCGGGACCGGCTCGGCCGCCTGTTCGTGCGCGTCGGTCGCGGCCTGGTTGTAGGCCGCGTAGACGGCGTTGCTCTTCGGCGCGGTGGCGAGGTAGGTGACCGCCTGGGCCAGCGCCGTGTTGCCCTCCGGCATGCCGATGAAGTGCACCGCCTCCTTGGCCGCGACGGCCACCGTCAGGGCGTTCGGGTCGGCGTTGCCGACGTCCTCGGAAGCGAAGCGCACAAGGCGGCGCGCGATGTACAGCGGCTCTTCGCCGGCCTCGAGCATGCGCGCCAGCCAGTAGACGCCGGCGTCGGGATCGCTGTTGCGCAGCGACTTGTGCAGCGCCGAGATGAGGTTGAAGTGCTCCTCGCCGGACTTGTCGTAGAGCAGAGCGCGCCGCTGGATGGCCCGCGCCAGCAGCTCCCGGTCGATGCGTCCGGCGCCGGCCGCACCGTTCGCCGTCGCATCCCCGTCCGACGTTGCCGCCGTATCGTCTCCGGCCGCCGCGTGGTCTCCGTGTGCCGCGCCGGGGGAGGGCCGGCTCGCCAGGGTGGCGGCCAGCTCCAGCAGGTTGAGCGCGACGCGGGCGTCGCCGTTGGCGTGGCGGGCGATCGCTTCGAGAGCGTCGTCGTCCGCCACCGTTCCCGCGGTGCCGAGGCCGCGCTCGGGGTCTTCGAGGGCCCGGCGCAGGATGACGGCGGTCTCCTCCGGGGTGAGAGGCTGCAGCACGAAGACCTTCGACCGCGACAGCAGCGCCGCGTTGACCTCGAACGACGGATTCTCGGTGGTGGCGCCGATCAGCACGATGTCGCCGGCCTCCACCCGCGGCAGGAACGCGTCCTGCTGTGCCTTGTTGAAGCGGTGGATCTCGTCGACGAACAGAATCGTGCGCCGGCCGAGCTCCCGGCGCGCCGCCTGCGCCTCGGCCATCACCGCCTTGATGTCCTTGATGCCGGAAAGGACCGCGCTGAAGGCGATGAAGTGGGCGCGCGTGACGTTGGCGATCAGGCGTGCGATGGTCGTCTTGCCGGTGCCCGGCGGACCCCACAGGATGATCGATTGCAGCGCGTCGCGTTCGATCGCACCGCGCAACGGCCGCCCCGGCGCCAGCAGCTCCCGCTGGCCCACGAGCTCGTCGAACGTGCGCGGACGCATCCGCTCGGCCAGCGGAGCGGTGGGGCCGGAAGATTCGGGTGCGGGCGATTCGAACAGGTGGCCTGACTTCATGCAGCCGCCCGCTGCCGGCGGGCCTCGTATGCGATCAGGGCGGCCGCCACGGCCGCATTGAGCGACTCGACGCCCCCCGCCATCGGGATCGAGACCACGGCGTCGGCGGATTCGACCAGCGGGCGCTCGACGCCGGCCCCCTCGCCGCCGATCAGGACCAGCAGCGGTCGCGTCAGGTCGAGATCGTACATCGACCGGCCGCCCCGCGGCGCCGTCGCGAGGACCGTGCAGCCG
This sequence comes from Vicinamibacterales bacterium, assembly GCA_964291605.2. Lineage (GTDB taxonomy): Bacteria > Acidobacteriota > Vicinamibacteria > Vicinamibacterales > UBA8438 > WTFV01. The sequence continues at coordinate 2,399,952 of OZ219745.1, forward strand.
GACCGGCGGGCTCGTTCCGGCAGGTCGCTTCCGTCGCCCGCGTCGGCCATCGGGACCCGGAACGTGCTGCCCATAGCCCCGCGCAGCGCCTTCCAGCCAAAGGGGTCGGCCCCCCCTTCGGCAACGATGACACCGCCGGCAGCGGCGGCTTCGGCGGCGCGGACGATCGCGCCCACGTTGCCCGGATCCTGTACGCCGATCGGCGCGAGAAGACAGCCCCGCGCCGCGCACGCGAGCACGCCGTCCACCGCCGCAGGACGATGGCTGGCCAGGGCGACGGCGGCGGAAGGGGAGCGGAGCGGGCTTGCGGCCGCCATCACCCGTTCGGTTCCCGTCGCGACCGGTATGCCGTCGCGGGCGCAGTCGGCAACGAGCGTGGCGAGGGCGGGATCGCCGCGCCGCAGGGCGGCCGACGCGACGAGCACGGTCTCGAGAACGACGCCGGCCCGCATTGCGTCGGCGATCAGACGGCGCCCGTCGAGCAGCAGATGCGTCCTGGAGCGGCGGCTCGCGGCGGTTGCGGATCGGAAGCGCGCGACGAGTGCATTCCGGCGATTGCTGACGGTTTCCACGGCGCCTCGGCGGCCGGCCGAGCATACCAGATGTGTTACGCTACGACCCGATATTCCCCAATGAAAGCGCAACTGGTCAGACGGATCGAGGGCGAGATTCAGACGCTCGAGCGCGAGTTGACGCGCGAGCTGCCCAGGGAGATTCAACGGGCGCGGGAGCTTGGCGATCTGCGCGAGAACGCCGAGTACCAGGCTGCCAAGGAGCGGCAGCGGCTCGTCGAGGCCCGTCTCGGGATGCTCCGGGCCCGGCTGTCGGAGATTTCGTTGATGAACCTCGATCGGCTGCCCCACGATCGCGCGGCCCTCGGATCGACGGTGCTGCTGCGTGGCACGGACGGCGGCGAGGTGACCTACGAGCTGGTCATGCCCGAGGACGCCGATCCCGCAAAGGGATGGGTGTCGACCGCGTCCCCGATCGGCCGGGCGATCGTCGGCCGGGAGGAAGGCGACGAGATCGTCGTCAGAACGCCGAACGGCGTTCGCGAGTTCGAGATAGTCGAGTTGACGACCATTCACGAGTCCTGACCGCCAGCCCGACCGTGGCTTCCATCGAAACGGTTCGCCGGTACGTCCCGCAGTTGCGGACGGCGCTCGTCCTGACCGGCACCGGCAGCGCTGGCGCCTACCACGCGGGTGTATTGCGTGCGCTCGTGGAGGCCGGCGTCAAGATCGATCTCGTTGCGGGACGCGGAATCGGTGCGGTAGGCGCCATGTTCGCCGCCGTCGACGGCGGATCGCGATTGTGGGCGCAGAGCGGGTTGTGGCGCAGCCGCGGCGTGCGGCGCACTTACCGCTGGCGCCAGACGCTGCGAGTCGCGGCGTGGATGCTGGGCATGGCGTTCGCGACGACCCTGCTGCCCGTGGCGGCCCTGGCGCTCGCCGCGGTCGTCTTTCCGATCGGCTACTTCCTCACCCTCGTCGGGTTCGAGTTCGGCACGGCGCTTGCCACCGTCTACGAAGAATGGCTCCGGGCCGTTTTTGCACCCTCGTTCCTTCCCGTGTACCTGCCCCGGCTCGTGGTGATCGTGGTCGCCTCGCTGCTCGCCTTGCTGGTGCTGGACGCCATCGAGCGCGCGCTGCGCCCAAGGAGGCGCAGAATCGCGCGCGGCGGCCTGTGGTGGAGACTGCTCGGCGCGCCTATCGATCACGCGCAGGCGGTGTCCTGGTTCAGCGGCGGCCTCTGGCAGATCATGCACGGTTCGCGCGTGCAGCGGCCGACGGACGACGAGCTGGGGCGACGCTACGCGGAGCTGCTGCAGGAGAACCTCGGGCAGCCCGGGTTTCGCGAGCTGCTGATGCTCGTGCACGACGTCGATGCGCGGCGCGACATGGCCTTCGCCCTGCTCGCCGAGCCGTACCGCAAGGAGTTCCTGCAGTCGCAGACCGGAGAGGACGGCGCCGTGCGGCCGCTGGAGGCGGTCGACCTGACGCGCGCCCCGCAGCGCCACGCGATGGATGCCTTCGCCGCCGCGCTGAGCCTGCCCGTCGCCACCGATCCCCGCTACGTGACCTTCGAGCACGACAGCGCCTGGCGAGGAGAGACCCACCGGCTCTGCGACCGTCCGGAAAGCACGGCGCGGTTGCTGGACGAGGTTGCGCGGGCCGGGGTTCAGCAGGTCATCCTGGTCTCGGCGCTGCCGCCGGCGGCCGGACCCCATGCCCTCGGCGCCGCCCGCCGTGACATCCACGGCAGAGCCGGGGAGCATCTCCTGGCCGTAGAGCGTGTTTCCCTGCAGGATGCCATCGACACCCGGCGCGGACAGTTCCAGTCCCTGTTCGAGGTCAGGCCCGCCCACAATCCGGTCGGTCCCTTCGACGTCGCCGGTTGCTACGACGACTCCTCCGACCGGACCCAGACGCTCGACGAGTTGCTCGACCGCGGCTACGAGGACGGCTTCCGGCAGTTCGTGGACGCCGTGCTGGGGGCCAGCGGCGAGCTCATCGAGGTGCCGCCGGCCGACCGGGTGGAGCCGCCCGAGTCGTTCTCGGCACGGCTGGCCGGTCAGGACTGACGGCGTTCACTCAGGAGTGTTGCGACCGGACCCTGGCGGGGGCGCGCGGATTCCTGCCCGCGGCGCGCCGCTCGCCGCTTTGCGGCTCCCGCAGGAACCGCGCCGCGAGATCGGCGAGCCGCGTCGCGATATCGGAGTGTTCCGTCGTCAGGAATTTCGTCCGGAACGCATCGAGCGGAACCACGGCCTTGGCCATGGCGCGGTGTCCGCCGGCGCTGCCGATGTCGTTGAACCAGCGCTTCACGAACTCGCCGGCATTGCGCGAATAACCCAGATTGCGGACCGACACGACCAGCCGGTCGCCGACCACGCCCGACACGACCGACCACTTTACGTCCTCGAGTTGCAGAAGGAAATCGGCGACGTACGGCACGAGGTCCTCCCGCGGTGCGTCGCCTATGTGGGCCGCGAAGACCTGATCGCGCATGCGGCCCGACTGCACCCCCTGCGTCACGTGCCGCAAGCGCTCCAGGGTGATCTCGGAACCTTCCATCTTGCGTACCAGGGCCGGGTCGGCGAGCGGGTACAGGTAGGTGAAGGCCTCGAGGTCGCTGCGGTTCGTCTGCCGCGAAAGGAACAGCGTGTCCGACTTGATGGCATAGAGCATCGCGGTGGCGATGCGTTCCGAGATGTTCACGTTGGTGGACCGCAGGTGCTCGGTGAGAATGGTTGCGGTCGAGCCGTAGTCCGGCCGGATGTCCTTGAAGGTGGTCGTATAGCCGGTGCGTTCCGGATGGTGGTCGACCACGAGATCGACGCGGGAGAGAAGGCCGCCGAAGTAGTGCGGCTGGACGTCGACGGTGGCGATGCGGTCGAACTCGCCGAGCGATTCGGCGGTCACGGGCTGCACCTGGATGTCGAGGAGGTTCGCCATCCGCAGGTTCTCCGGACGCGTCACGCCGTGAAAGGCGCCGATGATGGCGGTGGTCTTGGTGCGGTGCAGGAGGGCCCGCAACGCCAGACCGCTGGCGAGCGCGTCCGGGTCGGGGTCGTGGTGCAGCAGAATCAGCACGCGATCGGCATCGGCGAAGTAGCGTTGATACTGCTGAACCCGCGAGCGGGTCAGGGCGCGGCCGAGCGCACCGAGCAGCGATCCCTTGAGCAGGTCGCCGAGACCCAGCACGCTGACCTCGGGAAAGGCGGTCGGGCAATCGTCGGCGCGCTTCGGGCGGCGCTCCCCCACGTCGAGCAGATACGTCAGCACGGCGCCGGCATCGGCCAGCGTTTCCAGGACCCGGCGTACGCTGCGGCGCCCGCTGTCCTCGACGATGACGCACGTTGCCGGCGTCACGTCCATGCGCAGGTAGGTGTCGATACGGCGCGGATCTCCGCTGCGGGCGGGAATGCCGGCATCGTGGAGGCGTCGGGCGAGCGTGTGATCTTCGACCAGGAACTCGACGTCGAGAGCTGGCGCGAGCGCCCGGTGCAGTGTCCTTACGACCAGGGCATCCTGGCAGACCGCCACGCACCTCATCGGAGCCTCTAATTATATGTCGGCGGGACCGGCCGGCCGGCTGAGGGGTGTCGTGCGATGCGGTATCATCGCGGCCATGAAGTGGTTGGCAGCCGTCGTCGCCGCTCTGCTCCTCGCGCCGGCCGTCGTGCAGGCGCAGCAGCCGCTGTTCACCAGCCGCATCGACCTGGTGCACGTCGGCGTTACCGTGCTCGACCGCGACGGCAACCTGGTGACCGACCTGACGCGAGACGACTTCGAGGTGCTCGAGGACGGCCGGCCGCAGGACGTGCGCTATTTTTCGGTCGGACTCGCGAGCGACGTCGACGACGTTCCGCTGCACTTGGGGCTCCTGCTCGACATGAGCAGCAGCATGGAGCGGAACGACCGGTTCCAGAAGACCGCGGCGATCCGGTTCCTGAACACGATCACCTACGCGGCCGACATGACGCTGGTCGACTTCGACACCGAGGTGCGGGTCGGCCGCTACGGGCAGGAGGATTTCGGGCGCCTCATCGAACGCATCCGGGGGCGTCGACCGGAGGGCTACACGGCCCTGTACGATGCGCTGGGCGTCTACCTCGACGGCGCGTTCGAGCAGGACGGCCGCAAGGTGCTGGTGCTCTACACGGACGGGGAGGATACGCGGAGCCGCCTGTCGATCCGCGACGCGCGGGAGTTGCTGCGGGCCTCCGACGTCACCGTCTACGCCATCGGCTTCCAGGGCGATCTGCGGTCCAGGGCGCGCCAAAGGCAGCGGATGCGCCTCGGCCAGTTGACCGGGATCACCGGCGGGAGGGCGTATTTCCCGCATTCGATCAACGCCGTCGAAGGAATCTACCAGGAGATCGTCGAGGAGCTCGACGGGCGCTACTCGCTCGGCTACGTCTCTACGAACACGCGCCGGGATGGCACCTGGCGGGAGCTCGACGTGCGCCTCCGCTCCGGTCGCGCGGACCTGCGGGACGCGAGGCTGCGCGTCCGCGAGGGGTACTACGCGCTCTGGAACGAGGACGAGGCCGCGTCCGATTCCCGCTAGGAGTCCGTGTTGAAATCTGGGACTGAAGGCTAACCAATTTGTTTTCAGTCGTTTAAGGATCCGCCTCCATCGGCCGTGTACATTTCCGTGCACAATTCGTGATTCGATTGTAGCGGACTATTCTAGCCCTCCGTGGAGCGTGGACCCGTGGACCCGTGGACGGGTCGAACCGTGGACTGGCGGGTGCGCCGCGTATCTCTGACGGCGTGCCAGACTGCACGATCCGGCCCCGTCGCAGGACCGCGATCCGATCCGAGACATCAGGCGCGTCCTCGGGATCTCGCGTCGCGTAGAAGCACCGTGCGCCGGCGCGGTCCTCAGATGCATGGCCGTGCAGGTATCGGATGAAAGCATGCCGGTCGGTGCGTCGTTGACGCGTCTGAGCGCCTGCCCACGTAGCGGAGCAGCGTCGACTTGCCGACTCGTTCGCTGCCGGCCACGGCGGCGGTCCCTCCCGAACGAACATAGAGGGAGAGCCGGTCCAGGGCCGGGGCCTGCGCGCCGCGGTATCGAAACGTGATCTCGTCGAGAAACACGTACATCGGACGCGACTGTCTTGCGCATCGCCGGGTAGTGGGCTACTGGTCGTCGACCGTCCCACCACGCCCGAAGCTGGCTTTCCGAGAATCCGAGCATCCAGCCGATCGCCAGCATCATGAGACCGATCAGCACGCCCTCGACAATGGGCAGGGAACCGGAGGTGGCCACCGCCCGCGCGACGCGCGCCTCGCACAACAGGGCGAGCTCTTCGGGCGTCATTTCATCGTCTCAGGGGTCAGGCTTTCGATGACGTTCGCGTCGGCGTCGACCACGGCCGACAGGCACTTCAGGCTGGAGGCCATCTCGACGTTGGTCGTGAAGTGGCCATCCGCCGAGCCGCACGCGGCTCTGCCGTCGTCGACGTTCCAGTGAGTCTCGGAGTCCCGCTCCGTTCCGTGCGATTCATGGTCTCGGTCATTTGTCAGGTCACTCCGGGGCGAGCTCGTCGCGAGTCGCCGGAATCACGAGGCTGTCCCATCGGCCACCGCTGAGCCGAACGAGGATGAGCCTGCCCTCGATAGCTTCAATCACGCCGCGGTAGTTCTCTCGCGGTCCCCACGTGACTCGCACGCGCGCCCCGACCGCAAGCCAGTCGGTCATTCAAGTCCCAAGGACCGTACCCATCCAGCGCGCGAAGGTCGGGTCGTTCAAGGCAGCGGTGGGTTCGGTCTGCTGCCGAGGCGGGATGTGCAGCACGGTGCGAAAGGTCGGCGGGAGCCCTGGGTACCTGCGATGAGCGAGATTACTGGGGCCGTATCGCCATGCCGCGTACGAGGCGGCATCCATCGTCACGGGCAATCGACCGAAATGACGCGCGGCTGCTGCCAGTTGCGCAAGGTAGCGGAGTCGTCCAGTGAGGCGTGGTGGACTACGTTGGCGGGCGGCTGCGCGTATCCTCGCGGAGGTTGTTGATCCCAGTAGCAGGTCGCGCACGTCGAGCTGCAGCGCGCGGGTCCTGCGGCCGAGCCAAACGCCGACTCCGAGGACCAATACCGCGAGAAGTGCGTCGGCCATCAGCCAGGTCGCCATGCCCTCTCCGACTGCTCCCGGATGAACTCGACCACGGTATCAATCTCGTTCGCGAAGCGCCACGGATGGCCGTACAGGGAGTACTTCCACACCCCGACGCGGGCACGCAGTCTTCCAGTGGGCGTCGTCGGGCTCTGCACGTAGATGCTGCAGCCCATCATCAACGCGAACCGATACTCGCCGCAGTTGAGGCCGCTCGGTGTCTGGCCTTGAAACCGAGCCCGCGGGGCGCGGAGGGACACCAACTCGCGGAGCTGCTCAAGCTCGGCGACGCTCGCGTTGACGACCATCGTCTTCATCGCCTCCACAATCCGACTATCAGCCCGGCCGCGCCGCCGACCAGCGCGCCAACGAGGCACTTGTCCCCTCGCTTGCTGAAGTCCTCATCCTGCTCGGTCAACAGCGCGACCGTAAGGCATCCGCCCGCGGCGCCGACGACAGTGCTCGTCAACACCTTACGCCCCCGGCCCAGCGGCACGACCGGGGTGGGTCGCTGCGGTTGAAGCTCGACGACGGGTTCGGCCAAGTCGTACACATTAACCGTCGTCGGTAACGGGTTCCCGGCAAGGGTCAGAGTCAGGACTGTCGCGGTCGCGATCTTCATGGTTCGAGAGTTTCACCAGTCGTGTTTCCGTAGCCGTTTCGCAAGTTCGCAGTAGGCGTCACCGGAAGGCAACAAGGAGTCAGGAGCCGGCGGTATCCTTCCCTCGGGCAGTATCGGGACCTTGCACATCAGTTGCCCCAGCCGTAGCCGACCCGCACGTAGTAGTAGGCGCCGTTGAAGCCCCACGGCGTGTACTCGCTGTACCGCTCGCCGACCGACATCGCACGCGCGCTCTCGTCCGGGTAGGTGTTGAACGCGTTCTGGGCGCCGAGGGCCAGCGTCGTGCCGCCGCCGAGCGGGATGCTTACCTCCAGGTCGACGATCGGCCTGCCGTCGAAGAAGCCCTGCTCGACGCCGCCCGACGGCACGTAGAGTTGCGCGAAACCGCTGTCGAAGTCGTACCAGCCACCGAAGTAGTTCACGCGGCCGAGGATGCTCACCCGCCCGACCTGCTGCGTCAGGCCCACGTTCCAGCGCGTGCGCGGCAGCGCATAGGCGAACTCGGTGAGGCGCCGGTCGTTGAGCAGGCCCTTGCGGTTGTCGGTGACCTCCGTGTCCGTGTAGTTGAAGACCCCGCTGATGGTCGTGTTGCCGCGCAGCGCGAGCGGTGTGAAGGTCGACACCAGGTCGATGCCCTGCGACGCGGTCGAGAACGCGTTGGTGAAGAACCGGAAGCGCCGCAGGTCGCGCGCCGCCTTGATGCCCTCCGCCAGCAGCCCCTCGATCTCGGTGTCCGTCAGCGTGAAGTTGCTCGTGATGCCGATCCGGTCCGACACGTTGATCCGGAAGTAGTCTGCGGTGAAGCTGAACTGCCCCGTGTCGAAGACCACGCCGGCGGTGTAGTTGACGGACTTCTCGGGGGCCAGCGGCTCGCCGCCGCGCAGCGCGGCCACCGGCGAGATTGACGGGATGGTGCCGTTGTTCACCAGGTCGCCGAGGGCCGGGTCGAAGATGGTCGAGATGTTGAACCCGTTCTGCTGGCCCGGCGTCGGGGCGCGGAACCCGCTGCTCACGCTGGCCCGCACGAACCCGTAGCGGGCGGACAGCTTGCCGTTCGCAGTCGTACCGAAGTCATCGAAGTGCTCGATGCGGGCTGCTGTGCCGAGCGTCCAGTCGCCCTCGAGGCCGCTCAGCTCGACGTCGCCGTACACGGCGACGTTGCCGCGGCTCCAGGTGCCCGCGGCCATCGGTCCGTAGCCGAAGAACCCATTCGACCCGGCCGAGAAGCCCTGGCCCCGTCCGTACGGACCCACGGTCCATGAGTCTGGATCCCCGGCGACGGTCTCGTACTGCTCGTTGCGCCACTCCGCGCCGGCCGCGATGTTGATCATGTCGGTGGCCGCGTAGGACACGTCGGCATTGAGACTGATGTCCCGCTGCCGGTTGCTGCCCAGGTTGAACGACGTCGGCGTGGCGGGGCCGAGCGACGCGTTGACCGTGTCGCGGATGAACAGGTCGGTCTGGTGGGCGCCGAGCGATCCGCTTACGTCCCAGTTGAAGCCGTCGACCGTGAAGCCGCGCACGCCGCCTACCAGCGACATGTCCTGCACCTCGCCGCCGAAGCTGGGCGTGAAGCCGCCCGGAAACAGCTCGCGGAACGAGAAGCAGTTCGGGTCGTCGAACACCCGCTGGAGAGCGACCGGGTCGGCCACGTTGGCGATGATGGCCACCGTCGGGCAGTTCGCCGAACCCATCCCGCCGGCCAGCAGCGCGTCGCCGATCAGCAGCGTCTGGCCGCCGTCGAGGCTGTAGACGCCGCCCCGCGTGTTCGGATTGCGGAAGAAGAAGCCGCCGGCCACCCGCTTGCTGGCGTAGTTGGTGTGGCTGTAGACCTGTACGCCGGCCGCGGTGGTGTAGCCGAAGTTGCCGAACAGTTTCAGGTCGTCGTCGATGTCCGGCGAGCCCCAGACCTGCGGCGTGTCGGACGTCACGTCGGTGTTGCCGGCCGCGCGCAGGGCGATGGCGTCGCCGCGGGGCGCGCTGCGGTTGGTCGGTTCCGCGCTGCCGTACTCCAGGCTGAGGTTGGCGAAGCCGGTAGCACCCAGCGGCAGCCCGGCGTTGGCGCCCAGGTTCACCGCGCGCCCGCCTCCGTCGCCGAACCCGCCCATGTTGTACTCGACCGCGCCGCCCGAGGCGGCGTCTTTGAGCTGGAAGTTCAGCACGCCGGCGATGGCGTCCGAGCCGTACTGCGCCGCCGCGCCGTCCCGCAGTACCTCGACCTGCCGCAGCGCGATAGCCGGGATGGCGGAGATGTCGGGTCCCTGCGAACCGAACGCCACGCCGTTGCCGCCGTGCCAGTCGATGATCGACGAGCGGTGGCGGCGCTTTCCATTGACCAGGACCAGCGTGTGGTCCGGGGCGAGGTTGCGCAGCATCGCCGGCCGGACCACGGTGGAGGCGTCGCTGATCGGCTGGGTGTTGACGGCGAACGACGGGACGATCGTCCGGAGCTGATCCTGCAGGTTTACGGTTCCCTGGCTGGTCAACTCGGCCGTGGAGAGCACGTCCACCGGCACTGGCGACGCGGTCACCGTCCGCGGCTGCGCGCGGGAGCCGACGACGACCGTCTCCTCGGTGAACCCGGCCAGCAGACTCTCGATCTCGTCGGGCGTAAGTCCCAACGCCTCGACCTCTTCCGGAGTCATGCCGAGCACGCGGCCGAGCGCCTCGACCTGTTCCTGCGGCTCTTCCTGAGCTGCGCCGCGCGCTTCCGCGCTGGCGGGCGTCCACGCCAGGACCAGGACCGCCAGCGCCATAATGGCGCGCGACGAGTGGTGAAGTGTCTTCCTCCGGGACGATCGCATTGCAGTCTCCTTGTTGGTATTCAGGCGATCCGCTCGGGGTCGACGTTCAATCTCGGCCGATCAGACCTTCACCCGTTAATCGAAGACGTCGACATGCAGGGCCGACGCGACTAGTACGTGAGATAGGAAGGGTACGGGGGTAGGGGGCGCCCACTCCTGGACGACCGGGACTACAGGCGCGGGTTGAGCGCATGCCACGGAGTACACACAACACGCATCCAAGCGGCTACCCTGTGTCAATCCTTTTCCTACCCCCACACCCAACTCAATCGTTCGTCTTCCGGGAATGTAGCCGCAAATAAGCAAAGCTACCGCCAGGACGTAGACGACGACCTCAAACGTAGACATTCACCGTCCCTTCGATGCGCCAAACATCGGAGGAGCTGCGACCACGATCACCAACGGCATGACGATGAAGAGGTCCTGGTTGACCACGGTGCCGGATGCGCGTCGGTCTGCCATGCCCGGGCGCACCTCGCACACGAAGGAACCCGGGGAGAGGCAGCAGCGGAGCTGGTGCGGAAGAAACCACCATTAACTGCAGCAGGCAATATATCAGTGAATTGCATGACTGCTGCGTGAATTATTACGTCTAAAGCGTTCTTTTATGGCGCATTTCGCCAGCCGACGCGTTATCATCACCCACCGGCCGCTCGGCTGGCAAATGGCGCCATCGGGCGGGGACGGCACGCCGTGTTCAAGCGATAGGTGACGACGTGAAGAGTACCAACGACTTGAAGCGAGAGATCGAGCTATTGCGGGACCGCCTGTCCCGGCTGAGCGGGGCAAGCCTGCGCGTCAGCGAGAACCTGGATGTCACGACCGTGCTCGGCGCGGTCATAGACAACGCCCGTGCGCTGACCGGCGCGCGGCTGGGCGCCATTGCGACCGTCGACGAGGCGGGGGAGGTCCAGGACTTCGTCGCCTCGGGCCTCACGCCCGACGACCACCGGCGGATGATGGGCTGGTCCGACGGGCCGCGGTTCTTCGCCCACTTGCGGGACCTGCCGGGTCCGCTACGGCTGCGCGACCTGGGCGCCTACGCCGCACCGCTCGGCTTCTCGTTCGACCTGATGCCGTCGAAGACCTTCGCCGGGACGCCGATGCGCCATCGGGACGTGCTGGTCGGCAACTTCTTTCTCGCCGAGAAGGAAGGTGGGGGCGAGTTCACGAGCGAGGACGAAGAGGTTCTGGTGCTGTTCGCGTCGCAGGCTGCGACGGCGGTCGCCAACGCCCGCACGTACCGGAACGAACATCGCGCCCGGGCCCGCCTCGAGGCCCTGGTCGAGACCTCACCGGTGGGGGTCGCGGTCTTTGAGGCCCAGACCGGCCGCCCGGTGTCGCTCAATCAGGAGGCGAGGCGGATTGTCGGGGATCTGAGCGTGGAGGGCCGCTCGCCAGAGCAACTGCTGGACGTGGTGGTCTGCCGGCGCGCCGACGGACAAGAGGTTGCACTCTCGGAGTTTTCCCTGACACAGGTGCTCCCGAGCGCCGAGGCGGTGCGCGCCGAGGAGATAACCCTTGAGGCCCCCAACGGCCGGCGTGTGACCGCGCTGATCAATGCCACGCCGATCCATGCCGAGGACGGTACCGTCGAATCGATGGTGATCACCCTGCAGGACCTGGCGCCGCTGGAGGAGCAGGAGCGGCTGCGGACCGAGTTCCTGAGCCTGGTGAGCCACGAGCTGCGCGCGCCGCTGACCTCGATCAAGGGCTCGACGACGACCGTGCTGGGCGCCGCACCCTACCCCGAGACCCTGGAGATGCTGCAGTTTTTCCGCATCATCGACGAGCAGGCCGATCAGATGCGGGGCTTGATCAACGACCTGCTGGATGTGGGACGCATCGAGACCGGCACGCTGTCGATCTCGCCGGTGCCGGTGGCAGTGGCCGACATGGTCGAGCAGGCCCGGACGGCCTTCCAGAGCGCTAGTGGCCGGCAGACCGTGCGGCTCGACCTTGCGCGCGACCTGCCCCGGGTGCTGGCTGACACGCGGCGCATCGTCCAGGTCCTCACGAACCTGTTCGCCAATGCGGCCCGGCACGCGCCTGCGTCATCTCCCATCCGGGTCGCAGCGGAGCGGGACGGCGGGCACGTGGCGATAGCGGTCGCCGACGAGGGCCGAGGCGTGCCGCAGGAGCGGCTGCCGCACCTGTTCCGGAAGCACGCCCGGTTCGACCGCGGCAGGAGCGGATTCGGCACGCCCGGCTTGGGCCTTTCCATCTGCAAGGGTCTGGTCGAGGCCCACGGGGGCCGTATCCGAGCCGAAAGCGGCGGGGTGGGCCAGGGCCTGCGGGTCACCTTCACGGTCCCGGCGGCCGACGAAGCCGACCACGACGTAGTGTCGGGCGCAGGCGCGCGCCGTACCCCTTCCGCAGCGCGAGGGGCGGCCCCCCCGCGCATCCTGGTGGTGGACGACGACCCGCATGCGCTGCGTTACGCGCGGGATGCGCTCGCGGCGGCCGGCTACGAGGCGCTGGTCAGCGTCGACCCGCAGGAGGTGGCCCAGCGCATCACAACCGAGCGGCCCCAACTCGTCCTGCTTGACCTGGTGCTGGGGGAGACCGATGGAGTCGACTTGCTGGAGCAGGTCCCCGAGTTGGCCGACGTGCCCGTCATCTTCATCTCCGGCTACGGCGGAGACGAAACGATTGCCCGCGCGCTCGATATGGGCGCGGCTGACTACATCGTCAAGCCGTTCTCGCCGACCGAACTGGCGGCGCGGGTCCGGGCCGCCCTGCGCCGGCGGGCCGAACCGACGTGCATCGAGTTGGGCGCCCTGGTCGTCGATGATGCCGCACGCCGGGTGACGGTGAACGAGCGCGCGGTGGAGCTGACGGCTACCGAGTACGCACTGCTGCGCGCGCTCGCGCTCAACGCGGGGCAGGTGGTGACGCGCGAGACCCTGCTGCGCCAAGTCTGGGGCGGGCGGACCGCGGGCAACCCGAAGCTGCTGCGCGCCTTTGTGAAGAAGCTCCGCCGCAAGCTCGCTTCTGACACGGCTGCGGCCGACTACATCGTCAACGTACGAGGGGTCGGCTACCGCCTGACCATTCCCGGCGAGAGGTGAAGCCCCTTTCCGGTTCGAGACTAGCTTGCACGCGACCACGCCATCCCACTCGATACCGCCACGTGGCGCCGGAGACAACGGCGGGTGCGTGGTGATGACGCCTCGGCTGGCGAAATGCGCCACAAAAGCACGCTGCACGGGCAATAATTCACGAAATGTTCATGGAAATCCCTGATACAGTACCGCTCCGGCTAATGGTGGTTTCTGTCGCACCGGCTCCGCGTGCTGGCGCTTCCCCGCTTTACTTCGTGTGCGATGTGTCCGCGCCATGGCAGGCGTCGGTGCTCATCCGCCCGCTTTACACGGACTGGCCCGCGCAAGGCCAACCGTGGCGGACGCGCGGCGACATCCGGTTCATGGGTCGGAGTTCGAGGCTCTCATGCGTGTACGGGTAGGGCAGCCGGCGACGGGCGCCCGGTGTCTGCGCTGCGCAACAGTACCTGCTCACATCAGTCTGGCTGCCCAACGCGAACAACGACCCCCGGGGAATGTCGGCCGCCGCGACGGGTCGGGTTCAGAGCGATGACCGAGAAGCGACGCGGAGGCGCCGGCCGACCGAACCTGTCAGCGGAGCCTTGAGCGATCCGGCGTTCGCGCGCCGCACGGCGCAACTCCTTGGGATCGGTGATGACTTCCGGCCAATGGCTGGCCGACCTTGAGACGCTCCGACAACGGGTAGCGGAGCGCGCACCCTTGGCCCGCTTCGAGGGGACGACGCCGAGCGGACTGCGGATCGCGGAGTACCGGTTTCGACTGATGGTGGCAACGAGCGTCTACGTGCAAAGCCCGACGACGCCGACGGGAAGGCAGCGTGCCCGCCCCGGCCTGTGGAGGTACTGCCTGCACGGCCAGCCGTGGTGCCTCGCCAACGGGGTCGATACCGGGTCGAGTTCATTCGCACAGCAGTCGGAGAGGGCTCGATGACTGACCGGATCGCGGTCGGTACCCGCGTGCGGCTCGCGTGGGGCCCGCGCGGGGGCTACCACGGCGCGATTGAAGCCTTCGAGGATGAGGTCCTTTTCGTGCGGCTCAGCGGTGGCCGGTGGGATGGCCTCCTGGTTCCGGTGACCCGCGACGAGCTTGCGCCGGAGCAACCTGACAGATGACCGAAACGGATCGCACCGAGACTCACTGGAACGCCGGCTACGACCGCGCGGCGTGCGGCGTGCCGGACGGCCACCTGACGACCGACGTCGAAATGCTCTCGTGCCTCAAGTGTCTATCCGTCGTGATCGACACCGGCGTCGGCGTAGTCGACTACGACCCGGACGACTACTGCTGACGGCGCTGACCAATTCCGGGGCGTCCTGAATGATCCAGGCTAGGGAAAGACCTTTTCGTTGTGGTCCTTCCCATCATGCTGGTGGTGTTCGTGTGGCGCATGCACCGTGACATGCAGGAGTTGCTGAGGAGATAGATGAACGACTCGAGCTGTTGGTGGCTACGGTTCAGCAGGCGGTGGAGCGGAAAGGGAAGGACTGATGGGTGGGGGTTTAGGCTTGAAGCTGCGAATGCTGTCCCGCGACGCCGCGCACCGCTGTCACAGCGCGCGGCAGTGTGCCGGAGAGCGGCAGCGGCGGGTGCGTTCATGCTTCTGCCGGCAGTCCTGTCGGCAACGCAGTCTACCGGTGCAATCGACGGCACGGTTGCCGACGCCGCGGGCGGTGCGCTCCCGGGTGCCGTGGTTACGGTGTCCGGTCCGGAGGGCCGGCAGGAGGGCGTCACCGGCCCCACCGGCGAGTTCTCCTTCGCCACGTTGCCTGCCGGCGATTACACCGTCACGGTGGCGCTGCCCGGGTTCGGCCCGTCTGAGACCGCGGTCGCGGTTGCGGCCGGCGTCACTGTGACGGTTCCCCTCGTCCTGGGGCTCGAGCGGCGGCTCGAAACGGTCAGCGTCATCGCCGAAACGCCCACCACGTTCGCGTCCAACGTGGTCGCGGCGCCGATGCTGGAGCAGCAGGCAGACATCACGAGCGTGATGGCGGTGGTCGACAACCTGCCGGGAGTTTCCGTGCAGGAAGGCGACGCCTACGGCTTCGACGACTGGTCGAGTCATGTGGCCGTCCGCGGCTTCCAGACGAACATCAACGAGGCCCAGATCGGCACCACCATCGACGGGTTCCCGAACGGCACGTCGGACTACTGGAGCGGCTCCAAGGCGAACCGCTTCGTCGACCCGGCAAACCTCGGCGGCGTAGAAGTGTCGCAGGGAACGGCCGACATCGCATCCCGCTCGGTGGAGGCGCTGGGCGGCACCTTCAACTTCATCACCGCGGATCCGGCACGCGAGAGGACCTACACGACCTCGCTCACCCTGGGCGAGAACGAGGGGGAACGGTACTACCTGCGGGCCGACACCGGCGCGCTGTTCGGCCGGGAGACCTACGCCTGGGTATCGGCCGTGCATCAGGAGGCGACCGACTGGGTGCAGGGCGCCGGGGACAACGAGCGCGACCACGTGGCCGCCAAGCTGGTCTCCTCCCACGGACGGCTCGACCTGACCTCCTACGTCTCGTACGACGACATCGAGGAGGACAACTACCAGCGGCTCTACGCCGCGAGCGACTTCGCTGCGAATCCTCGCTGGGACCGGCTGCTCGGCGACTGGCCCGGCGTGCCGTACCTCAACCAGCTCTACCGGCGCGGCTGGGGGACGCACCGCAAGAACACGTTCGGCTATCTACGGGCCGACTGGTCGTTCAGCGACGTCTCGTCGCTGAACGCGGGCGTCTACTACCACCGGCAGCGCGGACACGGCGACTGGCTGCCACCGTACATCGTGGACGTGACCGACGACGGCGGCGGTGCGGAGTCGGAGTTGACGGGTGGCTCTACGGTGCGCGGCGGACAGAATCTCGGTTCCATCTACTTCGTGGATGCGGACTTGGCCGCCGTGGAGCCGGCGGCGGGCTGTGAATCGAGCTACCGCTCGCACTACTACGGCGCGGGCGGCCCGCACGTGGATCCCGCGTGCCACCCGGGCGCAACCGGGGTCCAATCGCTCCGGCACAGTCACTATGGCAAGGACCGGTTCGGCCTGACGCTCGACGAGGAGTGGTTCACCGCCATCGGCTCGGTCGGCAACACGCTGCGGGCAGGCGTCTGGTACGAAGGCTCCCGGCGGTTCCTGGGCCGCGACTGGCATCGGATTCTCGACCCGAGCGTCGACTACCAGTGGGACGAGAACCCCTACTGGCTGCAGTACGAATGGGACTTTCCGCAGACGGTCTTCAAGTGGTACGTGGAGGACACCGTCTACGCCGGACCGCTCTCGCTCTCGGGGGGCGTCAAGCAGTTCGTTGTTGACGTGTCGCGCGACGACCGGTTCGGCGTAGAGCCGTCGCTGGCGATCGACTCCGACTCGGACCTGCTGTTCTCCGGCGGCGGGACCCTGGACACGCCCCTTGATGGCCTCGAGCTGTTCGCCGGCTACGCGCAGAACTTCAAGTCACTGGCCGACCGTCTGCTGGAGGTCCCCGGCCGCAGTCTCGGCACCCTCGAACCGGAAACCGCGACGAACCTCGACGTGGGGATGCGGTACACCGGCGACCGGCTGGCCCTGGGGCTGACCTGGTACGACATCGACTTCGACAACCGGGTTTTCTTCCTCGGCCCGACGACGACGGCCGGCCCGGACTACCTAGTCCCGGGCGGCGGCGCCTACTTCAACGCGGGCGGCATCGACACCAGCGGCATCGAGCTGTCGGCCACCGTGGAGGTGACCGACCGGACGGCGTTGTATACGGCCTACACCCTGAACGACTCGGTCTACGTCGGCACCGGTGACCCGCTGGTCGACGCGTCACAGAGCATAGTGCCGGGCAGCGATGTCACGGGAGTGCCCGACAGGCTGTGGGTTGTCTCGCTCGACAGGACCGGTCCGGTCGGCATGGGGCTGACGGGCAAGTACACGTCGGCCCGGCGGGTCAGTCTGACGGCCGACTGGTACGCGGACGCGTACTGGCTGGTGGATGCTTACCTGACTTTCTCCCTGGAGTCGGTGAGCGACCGGCTGGCCTCGGCGGCGGTATCGCTCGTGGCGAACAACCTCCTCGACGCGTCGTACCTGTCGGCTATCGTGGAGAACGCCGCCTGGATCGGCGCGCCGCGCACGGTCGCCATGAACGTGACGGTCGCGTTCTGATTGGCCGCTACGGGAAAGGGCGCCTGTTGGAGTCTGCACAGAAAGGCGCAGATGGCCGGAGAGCCGTCTCGCCTGAACAAGCCACGGTGCTCGCGGCAGGGGGACGGGAGACTCCAAGGGGAAGCCCTGGAAGCTCAGTTAGTTGGTCGAACGGCGGGAGCCGTACCTGAACCCGCCCGAGCGGGTCGAGTGCGTGGACGAGCCGGAGCCGGGCTACCCGAAGCGGCCTGTCCTGCGCGACGGGGATGCGGCGAGAGGGCTCGCGCGGGGGACACTGATGATCCTCTACAACGCACGGCCCCCAGTGGTTAGCGGACGCTCACGCCGCGGTCGCCAGGTGGGCTGCGGCTGGCCGGGCGACATCTCCGACGCCGGCGTTACGGCTGGCGCGTGGTACAGCGCGTCCATGCTCTTCGGGCGGAGCAGCCGCCGAAATTGGATCAGCCGACCCTGGACGTGGCTGCGGAATGAAAGAGCCTCATATGGACCAACTCAGTGCCATCATCGACTCGGTGAACGCGTTTGCCTGGGGGGCGCCGATGCTAGGCATGCTCGGCGTGACGGGTGTGCTGTTGACCCTGGGCCTCGGATTCATGCCGTGGCGCCGGGTCGGCTACGGCTTTCTCCTGCTGTTCGACCGGTCCGGACCGGTCGGAGCGGGCGAAGTGACGCCCTTCAACGCGCTGATGACGGCGCTGGCCGCAACGGTGGGCACAGGGAACATCGCTGGCGTCGCTACGGCCATCGCCCTGGGCGGGCCTGGCGCCGTTTTCTATATGTGGCTGATTGCACTGTTCGGGATGGCCACCAAGTACACGGAAGCCGTGTGCGCGGTGACCTACCGCGAGGTGGACAAGGCCGGGATGCACGTCGGCGGCCCGATGTACTACCTCCGCAACGGCGTCGGAGCGTTCGCTCCCGGGCTCGGCAGAGGGCTAGGGCTGGCCTTCGCCGTGTTCGGCGCCGCCGCGGCGTTCGGCATCGGCAACGCCGTGCAGGTCAATTCCCTGGCGGCCGCGCTGAACGACAGCTTCGCGGTCCCGGCTTGGCTGACCGGCGCGGTCGTCGCGGCGCTGGTCGGCGTGGTCGTGATCGGCGGCATCCGGCGGATCGGCGAGTTGGCGGGCAGATTGGTGCCGGCCATGGTCGTACTCTACCTGGGGGCCGCGCTGTTGATCATCGTCATCAACGTCGGCGAGGTGCCGGCAGCCATCGGACTGATCTTCACACACGCTTTCACCCCGGCTGCTGCGACCGGCGGCTTCGCCGGGGCGGCGGTAGCGGCGGCGGTCCGCTTCGGCGTCGCCCGGGGCGTGTTCTCGAACGAGTCCGGCCTCGGCTCGGCCGCCATCGCGCACGCCGCCGCGCAAACGAACAGCCCGGTGCGCCAGGGGATCGTCGCCATGCTCGGGACGTTCATCGATACGCTTGTCGTATGCACGATGACTGCGTTGGTCATTCTCACCTCCGGGGCATGGGCGATGACGGGCGCGGACGGCGGCGGCCTGACCGGCGCGGTGCTGACATCCACCGGTTTCGACAGCTCTATCGCCGGCGGCCGGTACATCGTCACGGTCGCCCTCGCAATCTTCGCGTTCACCACCCTTCTTGGGTGGTCCTACTACGGCGAGCGCTGTTGGCAGTATCTGTTCAGCGAGAAGAGCCTGTTGGTCTACCGCGCCCTGTGGGTGCTGGCAGCGCTGACCTTCGCCAACGTGAGGGTCGACTTCGTCTGGAACCTCGCCGACACGCTGAACGGTCTGATGGCAGTCCCCAACCTGGTCGGGCTGCTGCTGTTGGCGCCGATGGTGTTCCGGGTAACGCGCGAGTACTTCGAAGCCGAGCACAAGCCGCGGGCGGTGCGATAGCGCGGCCGGCCCAGAACGCGGCGGCCGGCACCAAGCGCGCTCCGTTGGCCGGAAGCCGACGGCCTCGCTCGCAACCATCGTTGTCCGTGACGACATCGTTCAGCGCGGTCCGATACCGCTCCCGGTCCACCGCCGTTGAGCGCCGGCAACTCACCGAGAACCTCGTCGTGGAAGATGTCTACAGACGATCTGTACGCTACAGCCACCGCGGCGTCAAGGGTCTGTGTGCGTCGGCGAGCCACTGCGGGCGGGCGTTGTAGAGGTTCGCCAGGGTGTGCCTTGCTGAGCGCCTTCACCGTGTCCTCATCGCGGGCGAACCGGCCGCTTCGGATAGCCGGGAACCGGCTCCCCGACCCACCTGATCCATTCCAGTGGGTTCAGTCAGCGGCCATGCAGTTCAACCAGCCGTCGGGCTTCCAGGGCTTCCGAAGCGAGAAGCTCGCAACATGTTCATAATAAATACCTTATGGCGTATGTGAGCTTCCGTTCCCCCCGCCATTTCCCACGTCTTGAAGCGGATTCCAGCGGACCGTTCGGGACGGCCGCGAACGGCCTGAGACAGAAGCTCTGTGCCCGATGGAACTGACCTGTGACGACGCGTCGTCCGCTCGCCGGGCGCTTGGTACCTTCGTGGTAGGCATGCCCTCGTGTTCGATACTCACGCGATTGCCCGTCGCCTGACCGATGCTGGCCTCTCCGACCAACAGGCCGACGCGCTCACGGATGCCCTCCGGGAGGCGGCAGAGCATGATGCTGCGGGCATTGATGTCGAGACTCTGGCTACGAAGGCGGATCTGCGGGCCGAGGTTTCGTCCCTCGAGGCACGTAGTGCTTGAGCCAGCCAAGGAGGTTGCTGATGCGCCCGAACACCTCGACGCGCCGAGAAGCGCACCTTCCTGAACGCCGCCGAGCGGTGCGACCCGAGATCCAGCACCACGCCCACGCCTCCCCGGGCCGGCGCGCCTCCCCGAGTCGGCGCGCAAGCAGCCACGGACCCGGAGGGGGAACCCACCACGGACGACAATTACTCCAGCGAACGCGGGCGGACGGGCGGAACACGGGCGGGCAAGGCAACGCCTGTGCATTGCTGCTCCCCGGCTCCCACGCCACCCGTCTGCAACCCCGAATCCGCGACGCTGCGGGCCTGACGGCCCCACCTTCAATCCGGCCCGTTCGGGCCATTCCCGCATCGGAGGACGAACCCATGCCCATCAAGGACCTGCTGCGCCCGGAACAGTCTGGCTGCGCTGAAGCGCTTGCGCAAGCGGATCGCGAACCGCACGGCCATGCGCCGCTACCGCTCGGACCCGGCCTACTACCGCCGCCTGTGCGCCGGCGTCGACTGCCGATTGAAGCGGGCACTTGCGGACGTCTGGTGAACCGCTCGAGCGGCGAGCGCTGCTACCGCTGCTGGCAGCGCCGCCGCTGGCTGCTCAACCACGCGATGACGCCGTACGAGATCGCGATCGCGGGCACACTCGCCGACGAGCTCGAGCACGACGTCGCCGACCGCGAGCGCGAAGACGACCCGCACACCGACGCCATCGTTCCTGCTCGACGCCGTCGACGACCTGCTCGCACCCGCCGACCTGTACCGTTCTCGATGACCTTTGCGCCGATGATCGCGTGGAGGTCGGGCAGGCCGCCGGGAGCTACCGACCGCCGACCGGTGCCTTCGAGCACATGGTGCCGAACACCACGCCGAGAAGGAAGAGCAGGACCGGCAGCATGAGCGACCGGAACGACATGACGCTGCATGTTCACGCCGAGTAGCAGCAACAGAGCCGCGCGCTCAGCCGTCCGGCATCTAGCGAAGACACCGCGAAAGGGCAAATCGCCCGCCGCGAAAAAAACTCGCGTTCCGAGGGAACCAAACACCCGAAATCGGCGTCTAATCAGCCGTTCGGCACCGAGTAGTACAACACTCGGTACCGGGGCCTTTTTCTCCGTTCCATTCTTGCCATCTGCGCCGGACCCCTCCGCGGCCTTCCCTGCCGCTCAGCCGCTGCGACGGGTCGGCGACCGACTGCATCTGCGGTCGGTCGAACAAGGCGCGACACCGCGTCGACCACAACATCCTCGAGGTCATCGGCGGCCACGCCGATCACCTGCGCGTGGCTCCGCAAGCTGACGCCCAAGTCTTCTTCGGTCAGTCCAGGATCGGCCGCACGCACGGCACGGCCCTAGTCCACGAGAACAGCAACGGCACGATCCGGGTCGAGAACGCTGCGTGGACGCCCCGCCCCGGGCGCTTCTGCGCACCCCGAATACGCTACGACCGCGACGCGCCGGCGCCGAGCGCCTCGACCATCCGGATCTCCCGGAGCTTCTCCAGGGCCTGGACAGCACCCGGCATGCCTTCGGCTATCACAAGTCGGAAGACCTCCGAACGGTTCGAGCCGTACCGGGCCGCGAGGTCGTCGCAAGCCTTGACGGCCGCCATCGGCAGGAACACCACCACGCGCTTCCTGCATGAAAACAACCCCCTGAACTCCGCTACCAAGCGGATCACCCAACGAGATCGGTCCGAATCTTCAAAAACAGTGCACCACGGTTGCAACGTTCAGGAAAATTCAGCAGCCGGCCAGCTCGATCGCCATTTCGACTGGGGTCAAGATCGGGTTCGTTCGTGGGTCCACCAAGCCTGCCCCAGTCCCGGAAACGCCCGGAGCACGAACGGGCAGTTGGTGAACGCCTGCCGATGGAACCCCCGCGGCCCCAGTAACGCCGCCAGCTACCCGAAAAAGCCCCTCGCATCAGCGTCAAGCCTACGGAACCGAAGACCGCACACGCCCGGCAGGCACACGCCAAATGACTGCAAGAACACCACTTGCAAGCAGATGCAGCCGAACGGACACGCACCGAGACGACGTCCTCACCGACCGCTCCGAAGAGCCCTGAACGAAAACGCAAAAACAGTGCAACGTTTCACCGTACGTTCACCCGTACAGGGCACGGTCGTGCAGGCGTACAGAGTCCAGAGATCCAGAAGGGTGAGCGACCCCGGTCCCGGCGTCGCTCACCCATGATTTTTCCCTGCGGGAAGGCTGGATCCGGCGAAGCCGGCAGAGTGGTTCACCAACGGTGAACAAGCAGTAGACGGTCCGCGTCGCTCCGCGATCGATGGGTCAGCAACGGTGAACGATCCGCGAAAATCCGCCCCGCCCCCCAGAGAGGGTTCGAGCGCCGTCAACGGCCGGTAGACTGCGTCCAGGATCCACCCGGACAACCGGATTCCAGGACCAAGTCCGCACGCGCCGAGGCGCAGACCACCCCATGCCACGACCACCGTCAGCACCAGACACGACATCGGCGAGCACCCGCACCGAGCCCTACCCGCCCTGGGATCCGCTGTTCCCCTACAACAACCTGCCGCCGGTTCCCCGCGAGCGGCTGACCACGCGCGCCATCGAGGAGCGTTGCAAGCTCGCGACCGCGGCACTCGACACGCTGCGCAACACAACCGACAGGCTCGCCGATCCCTACGCGTTGTTCCAGACAGCCGCGCTGGTCGAGGCCCATGCCAGCTCCGCCATCGAAGGCATCGTGACGACGATCGGCGAGATGATCGAGCAGATGGACAGGCCGCGCCTGACGAACGGGGCCGACCCTGACACCATCGACACGCTGCGCCACTACGACAGCATCATCCGACGCCTGGCACCACCGCGGACGCGAATCCGTCGGCACCCCAATGGCGGTCAAGGCGTGCTCGACGACGAAAGGAAGGCGGATGCCCGTGCGGCGCGGACACAGGACCGTGATCGCCGGACCGCGAGGAATCATCTACACGCCGCCGACCGGGGAGGATCGCATCCGCTCGATGCTGGACAAGCTCTGGAGCTTCATGGACGACGACGAGGACGACACGCACCCGATGGTACGGATGGCGGCCGCGCACCACCAGTTGTGGACCGCAATCCCGACGCCAACATCGTCGAGGTCGACTTCGAGGCCCGGGTGGCGACGGTCGAGATCGCGCCCGGACTGAAGGTCGACGCCTGGACCTACAACGGCACGATTCCGGGCCCGATGATCCGGGTGAAGGTCGGCGACCGCCTGATCGTGCACTTCACGAACAACCTGCCGCGGCCGAGCACCATCCACTGGCACGCCATCAGCCGCCGACGGCGCTCGAACAGGTCCGACCGCGCGTAAGATCGAGAGGGTCTCGGACCTGTCCGCCGCGGCCGGGGAACAGGTCAGACATGTCTACCAGCCCGTCGGGATCTGCAGGCAATGGCTCCGAGCCGCTCGAAGGGTTCCTGGGACCTTCCCTGGGTATCCGGAGCGAATCGGCCGAGCTACCGTTGGCTGATGAAGCTTCCCCTATTCGCCCTCGCCGTCGTCGTGCTGGTCCTCGTGGTTGCCGTCCGGGATCCGGCCGGTCCGGTCGGACCGGTCGTCGGATGGGCGATCTACTTGGTCCTCGGGGTCATCGTCCAGCCTTGGGGGCCGCTGGCGCTGTTCGCACTGGCGGCCCTCGCCGCCATCGTCTGGGTCCTCAGACAACCGACACGCTGACCGGAACGACGAGACGAAGCCGGTCGGAAAAACCTGACGGTCTGCTGGCAGGTTTGGTCAACGGCACTGAGCCACGATCGCGGCACTCCCGAACACCTCGAACGAGGCGGTCGCACTCGGCGACACGGAGACGCAGAGTCTGGGGACGCTACGGAGCATGTGGAAGAGGGAATCTCGATTACGGTCACGGGCCGGCAATTCGCAATCGGGAGGTGTCGGGGAAGCGCCCTGGCCGGATCCGTGTGCGGGAACGTCAATCCGGCGACCACGCCGTCGGCTACTGCCGGCGCCCGTCCAGGTAGTGCATCCAGTCGTTCATCAGCCGGCGCCGGCGCTCGAACAGGTCCGACCGCGCGTAAGCCGCTTCCACCTTGTTCTGCACGACGTGGGCGAGCGCGGCCTCGACCACCTCGCGCGGGTGGTTCGTCTCCTCGGCAGCCCAGTCCCGGAAGGTGGAGCGGAAGCCGTGAGGCACGGCCGGGACCTCCAGCGTCCTGAGCAGTCCCGACAGGGCCATATCGTTCATCCGTTTGCCCCGCACGCTCGGGAACACGAGCGGGTTGCCGTCGTCTAGCGTTCGCGCCGCATCGAGGATCTCCAGCGCCCGCGCGCTCAACGGCACCCGGTGCTCGCGCTTCGCCTTCGTCCGCGTGGCCGGGACGGTCCACACACGGTCCGTCGTGTCGATCTCGGCCCACCGTGCACCACGTACCTCGCCGGACCTCGCGGCCGTGAGCACGAGGAACTCGAACGCCAGCTTGACGGCGGGGGCCGCGCCCGACGCGCGCACCGTCTTGATCACCGCCGCCGCGTCCCGATGCGGCAACGCCCGCATGTGCTGGACGAGGTCCTGCTGCGGGCCGAGCACCGGCCCGATGCGGCTGCACGGGTTGTCGTCGCGGTAGTTCAGCGCCACGGCCCACTCCATGACGGTGCTGATGCGCTGGCGGATCCGCCGCGCCGTCGCCGGCCGTTCGTGCCAGACGGCCCGCAGCGCCTCGACCACATCGGCGCTCGTCACTTCCGAGACCGGCAGCTTGCCGAGCCGGGGGAAGGCGAACCGCTCCATGCTCGACAGCCAGTCCTTGCCGTGTTTGGGGTTGCGCCAGCCGCGCCGCATCTGCGCCAGAACCGCCTCGGCGGCGGCGGCGAAGGTGGGCATGCTCTTGAGGCGGCGCTTCTCGGCCAGTGGATCGCCGCCCGCGCGGGCCAGCCTGCGGTTGGCGAGAGCCTGGGCGCGGGCGTCCTTGAGTGGAACGAGCGGGAAGCCGCCGAGCCCGAGTTCGCGGCGCCGGCCGCGGATGACGAGCCGCTGCACCCAACTGCGGGTGCCGGTCGGCTGCACGTCGAGGTAGAGGCCGTCGCCATCACAGTAGCGTCCGGCCTGTGCTACGTTTCGGACGAAGACGGTCGTCAGCGCGTGGTGGGGCTGCCGGCCGCTCGGCTTGGTGGTCCGGGGTCGTGTCGGGAGTTCCATCTCTGCCAATATTCCCCTCAGTGAATGGCGGATATTGGAGGATTGTACTGGATGGAAACAGCTCACAGCAAGACTATGAACAGCTAGAATACATATTGTTTTCAGTCCTTTATGTACCATGCTGCACGACACGGGACCGGGGCGGACTTTTCTATATGGTGGACAGGGCTACAGCCCTTGGATCGCAGTTCATGCGCCTGAGGTCGGAGGAACGAGCCCGCCAGAAACATCAACCCCCGAAGCCGCCGCGACCACCATCTCGGGTCCATCTCCATCTCAGTAATCGAGGCGGCCTGCCCCCTCGCACCCAGCCGTGCGACGGGCTCCGGGGTCGTGTTCGAGCCGGTGGGCGGCCAGGGGCGCGGTCGGCGCCAGGGCATTGGCGACACACGCGCCGCCCGACTACCAGCGGTGGCCGCGCGTGTTGGCCGCCCTGGACATGGCGCCTCGCCCGAGCGGGACTTGGGTACCTGTTTCCCCGATAGACGAGTTCTTCGCGGAGATGGCTTCAAATGATGACAACCCGGTGCTGCGGGCCGCCGCGCAGTACCACTTGGCGGCCGGCCTGATGCGCGAAGCGAAGCGATCCACGATGTCGTCGACGGACGAGGACCACGCTGCACGCCGCGAGCGCGCCCTTGAGCAGGCGAAGGGACTCAGCGCTGGCGTCGAGAACGAGACGTTCGACGACTCGATGCGCAGACCGGGCGACGAGATGCCCCGGACGTTCGCGCAGGCCGAGGCCGACCTGATTGCCAGCATCGAGCACGCGACAGTAGGCGGCACGCTGCCGGAGTGGACGGGGCGGCGACTTGATAGGACCGAGGAGCCGCTCTCGTCCTACAGGGGCCGGGTGCTGCTCATCGACTTCTGGGCGACGTGGTGTGCGCCGTGCATTGACGCGTTGCCGGAGCTCCGCGAGATGGTCGCTGACCTGCCGGCCGATCGGTTCGCGCTGCTGGCTGTAAGCGTCGACGAGGAGCTTGAGACGGTGACCGTGTTCATGGAGCGGGAGACGATGCCGTGGTACAACTGGCACCTTGGCCGTTCCAGCGACCTGGAGCGGATCCTCGATGTTCGCGGCTTCCCGACCTATCTGCTGGCCGACGAGAACGGCAGGGTCTTATCCAACGGCGACAACTCGCTCGCCCTGTTGCGATGCATGGCCGAGCGGGCAGTAGCGGGTGAGGCGCCCGACTGCCCGGCAGCGGAGTGGCTCGGCGCGCGGTGAGCGACCGGCGGGTCTTCGCGATTCTGGTGATCCGCCCCCGCCCGGCAGCTTTACCGTCGCGTCCGGGGGCGCGGCGCGGGTCGTCGAGATTGGCCGCGGTCGCGGCTCCTTCGTCGCGGTGATGGCGATAACGATCGCGGCGAACGACGGAGTACTGTCTGGCCGGGTGGCTCCTTCCGACTCCTGGCTCTGAATCACGCTGGCGAGAACGAGCTCGGCCAGGCAGCCGGCGCCTGGATCGGGGCACTGACGGGCGCCGACAGCCGGCAGACATCGTGCCGTGCATGCAGGTCCAGGCGGACTGGCGGGTGAGGAGAGAACTCGCATGGAATCATCGAGACCATCGAGCTGTACCCGCGGACCCGGAGGGGAGCCTACTTCGACGTAGTCTTCATGTTCGCGGCGGCGGTCTTCAAGACTGCCGGCCTGGGAGAGCTTGCCGGCCAGGACTACCTGTGGCGTCTGTTGTGGATCGTCGCGGCCACGGGGTGAGCGTTGGGAATGCTCTACCTCGCGGACCGGGAACCGGAGGACAGCCGGTGTGGCTGGCGCGTCGTGGGGGCGTGCTGATCGCGACCCTCATGTTCGTCGGCGTGGCGGTAGTCTGATTGCCTGAGCGGTTCGTCCGACGGGCCGACCCTGTTCAGAGTCCGCCCCGTCAGACGTTTGCCCCAGGCATACAAGTGAACCTGCGGATCCTCATCGCCGCGGCGGTCGTGGTGCTTCTCCCGGGCGGTTCCCCTTCGCGGGGGAACCGCTCTGGCTCTCCCTTGTTTGCGTGGTGCTTGCTCGTGCTCATCGCAATCTGTGTCGGCTGGTGACGTGCTCGGTAGTTGTCTTGCCGAGGCGGTTCTCCGATCGCGCCGATTGCGCCATCACCTTCGTCACGGCGGAACGGAGGCGAGCCGCGGCTCGACGGGCGTCGGCGCGGTTGGCGGCTCGCGGCGCAGACGCGGTCGGCGGGGTTGTGGTCGCGCGTTTGACGACGGCGGCGCGGACCGGCGCGGTGAAGGTGAAGGCGCGGCGCCTCGGCGGATGCAGCAACAGTTCGCCCGCGACATCGATCTCGCGCAGGTCGCGCGTGGGAGGGCCGATCTCGCGAGTCTCGCGGACTTCCCACGGGTGGTCGTCATCGACACGCAGGACTCGCGCCGAGAGAAACGCATCTGACGGCGTTGCGGCCCAGGCGAGTTCGGCGGCAAGCACCGGCACCCAGTGGCCGAGTTGAGACGTCTCATGGTCATTCAGCATCGCTACCCCGGCCGCATCGAGCACGTCGACCACCCATGGGCGCCGCGGCTCGGCCATGTGCCGGCGGCCACACGCGGCCCAGACCAGACTCGCGCCGTGGTCGCGCCAGCCGATCCCGATGCGGGCGACGAGGAAGCCGGCGCCGTGGCGCACTCGCAACTCGAACAAGCGCCCGCCCGGGGCGTTGATGCTGCCGCTGAGCCGGTAGCGCGGCCGAGCGGGCAGGACGATGCTTCCGCGAACCAGCTTCGGCAAGACTGTCTCGCGCATCGCGGCGATGCCGGCCGTTCCCAGGACGCACGGCTCGACGTGACGCACGTCGCCAGCCGGCAGCGTCACGTGGAGCATCGTGACCGCAGTGCGCGGCATGTGCGTGCCATCGTTCGCACCCTGGCAAGGGGCCAGGTCCGTTGCTCGCACTACGGCGGCGCTCATGTTGCGATCTTCGGTTGGTGCATCCCGTACCGATAGGTCGATGCGGAGTCCCGGACCGCGATGGAAACAGCCGCCCCGATAGTCCCGCCGGGAGAACGCCCGCGTCTGCGGATGCAAATGGCGGAACAAGTCCGTGAGTCCAGGAGCGAGCAGCGAGCGATGTCGAGCCCGTTCTTCGTACGTGCAGCAGGTCCACCGGTGTGCTCGCGTCACCCCTGCCAGCAATCCCGGTCTCGCCGCCGCTTGTGCCCTTGCCCGGAGTGTGCTCACTGTGTCACACGTTCAGGGAGCGTGGACGTGCGGCCTCCAGTCCCCGTGTGTCCAAAGACATCGCGACGAGGAGCGCCGTGGTGCCCTGCCGGGTCTTGCCGGATCCGGCGCGGTCGTCAGCCGCGCCAGCACGGCCGGCGCTGCTGAACGAAGTGATACGTGATCTGGTCGAAGCTATCCCGCGCGAAGGAAACACAAACAGCAGCAGTTCCGAGCCGGTACAGCGGAGAGCATGGCGGGCATGGGCCGGGATGTAGATGGCGCAGCCGGGGCCGACTGCCGTCGTGTCGTCGTCGATTTCCATCTCCCCCTGGCCGCTGACGACGTAATAGGTCTCTTCGGGTTCGTGGTGATGAGCCAGGAGTTGCGCGCCGGGCGGCAACAGTGCGATTCCCGTGACGATGCCGCGGCTTTGCGTGCGCTCGCCGCTGATGAGGAGCTTCCACCGTATCGCGCTCCTGGAAGCGACCGCCGCGTCCTGCGAGCATTCCCTATCGAGCACGGCAAACCGCAATCGACCACTGCGCCCCCGCGACGGATTGACGAACGGCGCTTCGGCGACCAGTGCGCCCGCCCCGCAGGGAAAGTCGATTTGTGAGCGACCGCCGCAAGGGGGTCGCTCACAGCAGTTGTTGCGCGAGGCGCTCGAGCAGGGGCTCGCCGGGGTGCGCGCGGCGCTGCCGCCTGCGTGCTCGCTACGGTGACGGTCGCAGAGTACGAGGCTGCCATTCGCTCGGGAGTGTGAGCGCCGTCGAGCGTGCCGATATCGCCGGCGTCGCTATCGAGCGCTGGCTCGTGCGCGTGGGGCGCGTGCTGCGCCGCCGCGTGCCGGGAATCGATTCCGAGGAGCTGCGCTCCGCGTTACGCGATGCACGCGAGCCGAGCGAGCTCGGACGCGATGCCGACGAGTTGCTCGACCGGGTGGTGACTCGCGTGCTCGGCGATCCCGCCCGCGGCGTGCCGCCGGATATCGATCCGCACGCGCCTTTGGCGTGAACGGCGATTCCGTGTCCGTGTCGTGCGTTGCGGCGGCGCGTGCCGACGTCGATCGCCGGCCCAGTGCCGTGCCGAGGTGTGCACGGCTCGTCGTCCTCGTGCGCGTCGGCATCGGGAGTGTACGGATGCCGCGCCGCACGACTGTCGCGGCACGCATCGGCGGCGCCCGTCCGTGTCGAGAAGGAGCGCTTGACGGCGATGCAGTTGCACACGCTCGATCAGCTCGTCTCGGAGCTGCGCGTGTCGCGCGCGTGGCTGCTGTGCATGACACGTCAATCGCGGGTTGGCTCGCGTGGTAGATGTGTGCCGGCGCTGCGCCTCGGACTGCGGCCCGCGACATTGCGTCGAGGAGTACGACGAGAGTGCCGCGGCGGCGCTTCGGTGGAGGGCGCGCCGACATCGTGCCGCGGCGTGTCGAACGACGAATCGCGACTCGAGTACTCGGAGCCGGTGCGCGGATGACTCCCTGTCGGTGAGTACCGCGCGATCGGTTCGGCGGGCGGAATCTCGCGTGACGCTCGGCGTTCGATTCTCAGCGTGTCGTCGGTCTGTTCGATGACGGACTCGACACGTGCGCATCGTCGGCGTGGCATCTGCTCTCCGGGTCGAAGCGATTCGTACACGGCCAGGTCGCCGTAGCTCGCGCAGTGAGCGGCGCCTCGCGCTGTCGACACCACGGGGTCGGCACCGGACGGGGGGCGGGTCGACTGGAACACGACATCGCCGCCCAAGGGCGGTCTCTCCCCGAGGTAGAACTCGCCTTCGCGCAGGCTTTCGTGGCTCAGATTGCCGTGGCTGTCGCGCACGGCGAGGATCCGGAAGCGTTCATCAGGAGCTTCGACCCGGCACCGGACTACTACCGTGAGCGCTTCGAGAAGGCCGAGCAACTGGCAGAGCCGATCCAAGCGCCGGAAACCGCAGAGATTCCGCCGGCTTTCATGATCGACAACCTCAAGCGGTCGATTGCGGACGGAAGGATCTACGCCTAGATGGCCTACCCGTTCATCGAGTGGCCGTCGTTCGGCGATCTGAGGCAACGGCTTCTCGATGAGTTCGGCTGCACGTACGATCGCGTCGGAACGATCAACGGTGCCGATACATGGTGTCTCGCGCGGGTTGTCGACGGCGAGAACCGGCGCTACGGCGTCATGTACCAGGATCATGAACGACTCGCGCCGTCCGTGGTCCGCAGCATCTGCGCGCGACTCAAGGTCGATCCCAAGGCGTTCGGTCTCACGCTGGGGTAAACGAGTGGAATCCGTTCCGGCCCGCGTTCCCACTGGGGGCGCGGGCCGGCGCACGTACGGGGGGGAGGAACGATGGACGAAGCGGAACGGCGGGATGTGTGGCTGGCGACGTTAGGAACAGTTGTTGCGGAAATCCGCGCTGGGATTGGCATGCACGGGCAGGCGGTTCCGAGGTTGGTCAATGATCTACGCGACGCCGCGCATCGCGCGATGGACGAAGCGACGGACGAAGCCGCGCGCGATGCGGCGTACGAGCGCCATCGGGCGCTCTCGGCGATCCTCAGATCACTCCGCCCGCCGGATCCAGGCGTCTAGCAAGAATTCGCGTTCCGCAAATCTGGCCCGTGACCGCCACGGGCCAGATTGACCCACTACCGCACCGCGGTTGCTCCGCACGGAGCCGCCCCTCGTGGTACGATGCCTGTTTCGCTCTGGTGACGGGCGCGTTCACCGATGCCGTCCACGTACGACCGTTTCAATCTCGTCTCCGACTTCGAGCCGCGCGGAGATCAGGAACGCGCGATCGGTGAGCTGGTCGACGGCCTGAGCCGCGGCGACCGGCACCAGGTTCTCCTCGGCGTGACCGGATCCGGCAAGACCTACACCATGGCCCAGGTCGTGGCGGCGGTGAACCGTCCGACGCTGGTCATGGCCCACAACAAGACCCTCGCGGCGCAGCTCTACCAGGAGTTCAAGCGTTTCTTCCCCGACAACGCGGTCGAGTACTTCGTCAGCTACTACGACTACTACCAGCCCGAGGCCTACATGCCGGCCACCGACTCGTACATCGAGAAGGAGGCCACCATCAACGACGAGATCGATCGCCTGCGGCTCTCCGCCACACGTGCGCTGTTCGAGCGCCGCGACGTCCTGATCGTCGCCAGCGTCTCCTGCATCTACGGGCTCGGTTCTCCGGAGGCGTACTACGGCATGCTGCTCGCGCTCGAGCGGGGCCAGCGGATCGAACGCGACGCGATCCTGCGCAAGCTCGTCGAGATCCAGTACGAGCGCAACGACCACGACTTCGAGCGCGGCGTGTTCCGGGTCCGGGGCGACATCATCGAGGTGTACCCGTCGTACGACGAGCAGGCTGTCCGGATAGAGCTGTTCGGCGACGAGGTGGACGAGCTGCTCAGCTTCGACCCGCTGACGGGACGCGCGCACCAACGGCACGATCGCATCGCGGTGTATCCGAAGTCGCACTTCGTGATGCCGCGCGAGCATACGGTCCAGGCGATCGACTCGATCAAGGCGGAGCTGGTCGAGCGCCGCACCCAACTCGAGGAGCTTGGCAAGCTGCTCGAGGCGCAACGGTTGCACCAGCGCACGATGTTCGACCTGGAAATGATGAAGGAGATCGGCTACTGCCACGGGATCGAGAACTACTCGCGGCACCTGTCCGGCCGCGCCGCGGGCGAGCCGCCGCCGACCCTGCTCGACTACCTGCCGGGAGATGCGCTGACGATCATCGACGAGAGCCACCAGACGGTGCCCCAGGTGCGGGGGATGTACCACGGTGACCGCGCCCGCAAGGACGTGCTGGTCGAGTACGGCTTCCGCCTGCCGTCGGCCATCGACAATCGCCCGCTGACCTTCGACGAGTGGAAGGGGCGCGTCGGCCAGGTGGTCTTCGTCTCGGCCACGCCCGGACCCTACGAGCTGGAACGCAGCGGGGGGGTGGTCGTGGAGCAGATCATCCGTCCCACCGGCCTGGTCGATCCCGCGGTGGACGTCCGTCCCGTCAAGGGCCAGGTCGACGACCTGCTGCACGAGATCCGGTTGCGCGCGGACCGGCGCGAGCGGGTGCTGGTGACCACTCTGACCAAGCGCATGGCCGAGGACCTGACGCAGTTCTACCAGGAGCTGGGCGTGCGGGTCCGGTACCTGCATTCCGACATCGACACCCTGGAGCGCGTCGAGATACTGCGCGATCTGCGGCGGGGGGTCTTCGATGTGCTGGTCGGGATCAACCTGTTGCGGGAAGGACTGGACCTGCCGGAAGTGTCGCTGGTCGCGGTCCTCGATGCCGACAAGGAAGGGTTCCTGCGGTCGGCCGGGTCTCTTATCCAGACCTCCGGTCGTGCGGCGCGCAACGTCAACGGCCGTGTCGTCATGTACGCCGATACGGTGACCGATTCTATGCAGGCGGCGCTGACCGAGATGGCCCGGCGGCGGGAACGCCAGGAGGCCTACAACCGGGAGCACGGGATCACGCCGGCGTCGGTCAGCAAGGACATCGACGGAGTGTTGTCGAGCGTGTACGAGCGGGACTACGTCTCTGTTCCCGCCACCGAATCGACGAGCCCGGCCTTTCGCACGCAGGCCGAGCTGGATGCACGCATTGTCGCATTGCAGGCCGAGATGCGCGGCGCCGCGGCGAACCTGGAGTTCGAGCGGGCAGCGGTGCTGCGCGACGAGGTGCGCCAGCTTCGCAAGCTGGAGATCGGCGTGGCGGGCGCGCCTTGATATGAGAAGATTGCGGGCGGCGCCGCGGGCGTTCGGCAACGCGGGCGAGCGGCAGACGCATCGTCCGGCGAGGCCGCCGAGCGGGAATCGAACGCGCGTGCCGCGCAGGCGCGATGAGTTGAAAATCGGTCGTTGACGCCGGGCGTTCCCGGTGGTAGAACGTGGGCAGCGCCGGCTCTGGCGCGCTCCAGGGGGTATTCACGATGCCGAGTTCCGAGATCTTCAAGCGAGTAGCTGTCGTTGTCGCGCTGGCCGTGTTTGCGGCGGCGGGGCAGGTCCAGGCCCAGGAATCGGCGTCGGCGCCGTTGGCGGCGGAGTTGGCGGAGCTGCTCACCGCCGCGAACTTGGACGCTATCGCGGCGAGGGATACCGAGGACGAAGACCGTTTCGTGGCCGCGCTCTCGTTCCCCGGTACGCTCCTTGTCGTGTCGGCGCGCCTCGAGGTGCAGCTGTACGTGGAGCAGAAGATCGCGGCCGAGGAGTATCGCGAGGTCTATATCGATCTGAACGCCGCGTCGATTCCGCAAACGAAGGTGCTGATTACCGACACCGGGGCCGACGGGCTCGCCAGCGGCGACGATTCGGCCGACATGGTGGACACCGGGTCCGGCCCGGCCAGGTACGACGGCGATGCGGACGCCGATGCCCAGTACGCGCGCATGCTGCGGGCGCTGATCGCGGAGGCGCGCTGATTCCGCGTCTTGGCGGCAGAGCGAGTCTTCCGGTAAACTGCCAGTTCGAGCGAGGTCGGGCGCTTGGCTCAGTGGTAGAGCATCGCCTTCACACGGCGGGGGTCAGTGGTTCGAATCCACTAGCGCCCACCACTGCCCGTGTTCCTCCGGGCAGTCGGTTTCGAGACTCCGTTCCCCCTCGGACTACCCCCCGCTCGCCATACTCGCGCGCCGGTGCGTGAAACGGCTGGCCGCGGTTTCCGGAGGATTTGCCCGGCGGACGGCGGATGGACCGCCAGGACAGCGTCGTCCGCGCGAAGCGTTCCGCGTGCAGACTCCTACAGCGGGGAATCGGGGAGCCGGCGCTCTCCGGGCCCGTCGTAGACGTGCTTGGACGGATCGATCGAGCGCATGGCGTCCTGGCGCCTCTGTTCCTCGATGGCGTGCGTCACGAGGCCCGGCACGCGGGAGATGGTGAACAGCAGCGCTGCCATCTCGGCGTCGAGCCCGAGGTCGCCGGCCACGGCGGCGATGGCGCCGTCGGCGTTGAGCGACAGCCTCGGTTGTCCCGCCGCTGCCTGCCGTTCCCCGAGCTCCTGCTCGACGGCTCGCGCGAGTTGCGTGTGCCCTCCCTCGAGCTCCAGCTCGAAAGCGAGCTGCATCAGGCGGACCGCTCGCGGGTCACGGCGGTGCTGGCGATGTCCGAAGCCCGGCGGGACGCGCCCGCCGCTCTGTTGATCCAGCATGCGACGCGCGGCGTCGTCGTAGGAGACCCAGTCGCCCACCAGGGCGAGTCCTTCGTCCAGGAATCGCATGCAGCCTTCGATGCTGCCGCCGCCGCCCAGGGGAGAGCCCAGGGCCAGGATGCCAGCCGCCGCGGCGGCCCGCAATGGAGCGCCCGTGCCGGCGACGTGCCGGGCGGCCAGTGTCGACGGGGGCCAGGCTCCGTGATCCAACGACGCCACCAGGAGGGCGTCCATGACGCGGCTCACGGTGGGCGAGGGGACCTCGCCGCTGATCAGCAGATAGATGGCGTCGCCGAACGACAGGCGTCCCATCAGCTCGTCGAGCGGATATCCGCGCACCAGGATCTTGTCCTGCTCGACGTGCGTGATGGCGGTTGGCCAGCGGTCTTCCGGCGCAGGATCCTCGGGAGTCGGGGGTGGGGTTCTGGGCATCGAGCGTCTCGCTTCGGGCTATGATGGCGCAATGACTCCCAGATAGGGGAGGTGACGGTGCGCGCCGTTGCAGTCGAGGCCGTATCCGACCACGAACTGGTCCGGAATGCGGAAGCCGACCAGGTCGACGGGCACCGTGGTTCTGCGCCGTGCGGGTTTGTCGAGCAGCACGACGGTGTCGAGGGTCCGGGGCTGCGCGGCGAGCAGATGCTTGCGCAGCGCGTGCAGCGTCAGCCCGGTATCCACGATGTCTTCCACGATCACGACATGCCGATCGCGAAGGTCCATGCCGGGACCATGAACGAGCCGCGGCGTCCCGGAGGTCGTCGTGGCCGATCCGTAGCTGGTCATCCTCACGAAGTCCACGGTGACCGGCCGCGTCATGGCCCGCACCAGGTCGGCAAGGAACACGAAGCTGCCGTTGAGCACGGCCACCAAATGCGGCGTCTCGCCCCTGGGAAACCGGGCTGCGAGAGTGTGCGCAAGCTCGGCCACACGAGTGCGAATCTGCTCGGCCGTGTACAGCGGCGTCGGCATCGCGGACATGATGGGAACGATGCACGCGAGAGTACACCATCGGGACCGGGGGCCGGGACCGGATCAGGCACTGGTCTCACGGGGCCGAGGCGGGGGTCGCAGGAGATGGGCATGAGACACCACGGGCTTCCGGCCTGCGTCGTTGCGGCGGTTCTCGCGTCGTGGCTTTCGGCCGCTACGCCGGCGTGGGCGCAGCCGGTGGCCTTCGACGGGCATCCGGACGTGCGGCTTTTCTTTCAGGCGATTGACCAGGACGGCGATGTCGCCGACGCGGCGCTGGATCAGATAGCCGCGCGCTGGCGGAACGGCTATGCCGGGATTATCTGGGATCTGGTGCGGTTCATGCGCCCGCCGCGGCGGCCGGTGCTCGGACCGCCCGGTCTCGGCGGCGACCCGACGAATCCGGACGGCGGCGGCCGGCTGCGGTGGACGGAGCCGGAGCATCCGAGCACGCGCGTCTGGCGCCGGCTGATGCGGTTTCTCGAGCGGCAGACGGGACAGCGTTTCCGCGGAGACATCCGCCGGGCCCACCAGTGGATCTGGGATCAGCCCTACGATCCGCATCCCGACTACGGTTTCTTCAAGGGGCAGTGGTACGCGCAGCTCGATCCCCGGTTCGCGGATTTCTTTCCGCGCCGGGTGTTCTCGGTGATTCGGCTGGACGAGATCGACTGGGGCGGGGTGAGCGTCAACGGGATTCCGCCACTGGAGTACCCCGAGCACCTGCCGGCCGGCGAGGCGGACTATCTCGACGACGACCACGTCGTGTTCGGCGTTGCGGCAGGCGGGGAGACCCGGGCCTATCCGAAGCGGATCCTGGCGTGGCACGAGATGGCGCTCGACCGCCTCGGCGGCGTCGAGCTGACCATCGTCTACTGCACGCTGTGCGGCACGGTCATTCCCTACGAGAGCGTCATCGACGGTGAGCACATCCGGTTCGGGACGAGCGGCCTGCTGTACCGCTCGAACAAGCTGATGTTCGACCACGGGACGCGGAGTCTGTGGAACACTTTCGAGGGCGTTCCGGTCGTCGGCACGCTGGTCGGCTCCGGGCGGCGCCTGACCCACCGGTCGGTGGTCACGACCACCTGGGGCGAGTGGCGCCGCATGCATCCGGAGACCACCGTGCTGTCGCTCGACACCGGGCACGAACGGGACTACCGCGAGGGCGTGGCCTACCGCGCCTATTTCTCCACCGACGACCTGATGTTCGACGTGCCGGAGCTGGACGACCGGCTCGACAACAAGGACGAGGTGCTGGTCGTGCTCCTCGCCGACGAGCGGGGCGAGCGGCGGCCGCTGGCCATCTCGGCCGACTACCTGGAGGACAATCGCCTGCACGTGGAAGAGCACGCCGGCCGCCGCCTGCTCGTCGTGACGAGCCGGGAGGGCGCCAACCGGGTCTACGACGCCGGGTCGACGGCGTTCGAACGCCTCGCCGGAGACCGCGTCGTCCTCGATGCAGAAGGGGGGCGCTGGCAGGTGACGGAGGAGGCGCTCGTCAGTGCTTCGGATCCGGATCGACGGGCGCCGAGGGTTGCCGCGCAGCGCGCATTCTGGTTCGGGTGGTACTCGCAGTTTCCCGAGACGCGGCTGGTCCGTTGATTCGCGCCCGGCCGGCCGGCGGATCGCCCCGGGGCGTCCGGGCCGGTCCGCGGCGTTGTCACGCGCCGGGGCTATTCCCCGAACCTGAGAGGAAGGTAGCCGCCGTCGGGAGTCCATTGCACGCGGCCCACCGCGTCGGACGCCCCGGGGCGGTGGAAATAGACGAGCGCCTCGAGAAGCTCCGGCAGGGCCGGGGCAAGCACCTCGCGGGCGATGGCGGTCATCTCGTCGAAGCGCTCCGTCTCGACGATCACCATCAGCACCCCGGATATCGAGTGGAAGCTGATGACGCGCCAGCCGGGTCCGGCCATGACGGGGTGGCCCGGCCGCGGGCCGGCGGAGGGGGGAGCGGGAGGCTGCAGCGCGTCGGCGCGCGGCAGTGCGGGAACGTCCACCGGTGGTCGACCGGTGTCGATCCGGCGCATGTCCACGGCGAGGGCTGCGAGCCAGGCGAGAATCACGACGGCCGCGGTACCGGCCGCTACCCGCGGCAGAAGGCGGGCTGGCCCGGATGGCCGGTCGGCCGGCCCGCAGCGCGCGGCGCCGTTCATCCGAGGCCTCCCGCCGCCGTCCTGCCGGTCGCCGGCGTGGCCGGCCGCGTTGGTCTGTCCGAACGGCTGGCCGAATGCGCCGGCGCTGCAATGGGTGCTCGTGGTCGGTCCCGGTCGGCGTTACGGCCGTCCGAACGGCTGGCCGAATGCGCCGGCGCTGCAATATTCTGTGTGTCGGACCAACCGCCGCATCCGCGGAATGACCCGCGTATGCGCAAGTAAAGGAGTTCGGGAAGCATGAGGCGACTGTGCGTTCTCACTGCCGTCCTGGCCGTCGCTACGCTTGGCGCCGGCACTGCGACGGCGCAGGATCTGGAGGTCGGCGACGTCGCGCCCCCGTTCGAGCTGCCGGGCAGCGACGGGAACACCCACACCCTGGCCCAGTACGAGGGGAAGACGGTGGTGCTGGCCTGGTTCCTCAAGGCCTTCACCGGTGGTTGAACGGCCGAGTGCGAGTCGCTGCGTGATTCCAGCGACCAACTGAACCAGTTCGACATTCAGTACTTCATGATCAGCGTCGACGACGCCGAGGCCAACCGGCGGTTCGCAGAATCGCTGAACGCGAATTTCCCCATCCTCAGCGATCCCGGCCGAGGTGTCGCCAACGCGTACGGCGTGCTGAACGCGGCGTGGTCGCTACCCAACCGGTGGACCTTCATCATCGGCCCCGACGGGAAGATCCGCATGATCGACAAGCAGGTCAGCATGTCGCGGGCCGGTCAGGAACTCGTCGCCAATCTCACCGAGCTGGGGGTGCCCCGGAAATAAGTTGGCCGGGCGCCCGGCGAGCACATGGACGTCGCGGAAACGGCGGATGACGTGCCTGCGTCGTCCGCCGTTTTCTCTTGGGAATGGCGGCGGGTCAGTTGGACTCGGAGCTCTCCGATTTCTCCTCGACGCGTATCTCGTCCTTGAATCCCCGGATTGCCTGGCCTAGCCCCTTGCCGATTCCGGACAGGCGGTTGGCGCCGAAGATGAAGACCAGGATGACGAGAATGATGATCAATTCCCAAATGCCGAGCGGACCGACCAGCGCGAGCATCAGTTCGGAGTACATCGTCTGACCTCTTTCTGCGTTCTCCGATTGTAGATCGATTCCGGTCCCGATCCCACGGTACGGCGGTCATGCCCGGCGCTGGCGCGACCGCGGACAGGGTTCGACCATTCATGTTACGGTAGGCGCCCAGATGACAGACACTGCCGGCTCCGACGTTCAGGCGGTCCAGGAAGCCCAGGCCCGCTTCGACGAGATGCGGCGCCGGGTCGGCCTGTTGCTCGGGCCGGCCCTGTTTCTGCTGGTGCTCGTCCTGCCGTTCGACAGCCTGTCCCCCGAAGGCCACCGGCTGGCCGCGGTGATGGCGCTGGTCATCGTCTTCTGGACCACCGAGGCGCTGCCGCTGGCGGTCACCGCGCTGCTCGGTCCCGCGCTGGCCGTCATGCTGCGCGTGGCGCCGGTGCGCGAGGTGCTGGCCCCGTTCGCCAATCCGCTGATCTTCCTCTTCATCGGCAGCTTCATCCTGGCGCAGGCGCTGTTCGTGCACCGCGTGAACGAGCGCATCGCCTACGGGGTCCTGTCGTGGCGCTTCATCGGCGCCCGCCCGACCCGCATCCTCGTGGCCTACGGCGCGCTCGCGGCGTTCCTCTCGGCCTGGATGAGCAACACCGCCACGACCGCCATGCTCGTGCCGATAGGGGTGTCGCTCGTCGTCTTCATGGAGTCCGAGGGCAAGCTGCCGAAGCACTACGGCACGGCGCTGATGCTGATGACCGCCTACGGTTGCTCGATCGGCGGCATGGCGACCCCGGTCGGGACCCCGCCCAACATCATCGCCATCGGCTTCATCGGCGAGCAGCTCGGCGTCCGGATCTCGTTCGTCGAGTGGATGCTGCTGGCGGTGCCGGTTACGGCCATATTCATGGCCATCGTCTTCGTCTACCTGAACTGGGTCGGACGGACCGGCGTCACGGAGATCCCGGGCGCCGAAGCGATCATCGCCGAGCGGCAACGTGCCCTCGGTCCCTGGAAGCCGGGCGAGCGGAACGCCGTAATCGCCTTCGGCGTGACCGTGCTGCTCTGGATCGGTCCGGGTCTGCTGCCGCTGCTTCTCGGCCGCGAGCACCCGTTCGCGGTGGCCGTGCTCTCGAGCGTGCCGGAGTCGGTGGCCGCGCTGACCGGCGCCATCCTGCTCTTCCTGCTGCCGGTCAGCAGCACGCAACGATCGACGTTGACCTGGAAGCAGGCGGCGCAGATCGACTG
This sequence comes from Vicinamibacterales bacterium, assembly GCA_964291605.2. GTDB lineage: Bacteria > Acidobacteriota > Vicinamibacteria > Vicinamibacterales > UBA8438 > WTFV01. The sequence goes on from OZ219745.1 coordinate 2,439,784, forward strand.
GGGCACCATCCTGCTGTTCGGCGGTGGCCTGGCGCTCGGGACGCTGTCCGGCGCCACGGGGCTCGCCCGGGTGGTGGGCGAGGGCATCACCGGTCTCGTGCCGTCGAACGGCGTCGTGCCGATCACGTTCGCGGCGACGCTCTTCACGGTGGTGCTGTCCAACACGATGTCGAACACGGCCGCCGCCAATATCGCCGTGCCCATCGTCATCTCCATCGCCGTGGCGGCCGGCGTCGACCCCATCACCCCGGCCGTCGCCGCGGCCCTTGGCGCATCGGTGGCGGTGGTGCTGCCGGTGTCGACCCCGCCCAACGCCATCGTCTACGCGTCCGGGCGCATCCCCATCACCAGCATGATCAAGTACGGATTGCTGATGGGATTCCTGGCCATCGCACTGGTGCCGATCGTTACGCTCGCGATGATGAGTCTCGTGGGCATCGGGAGCTGATCGGGCGGGCAGGTTGCCGGGCGAGGGATCGCGAGCCCTCAGGTTGCCGACGGGAGAGAGCGAGCGCTCGAGGTTGCCGGGGACGGTCGTGCCGGCGCACACGCTTGCGCGATCCGGCCGCCGGGTCCTATCGTGCGCAGTATCGGTATCGACGAGATCTCCGTGGCAGAACAGCGCGATTTCCGCTACGGACTCCGAGGACAGGCTCGGTTTCCACGGGAGGCAGATATGAGCAGGCAGTGCATGGCGGCATGCGTGGCGGTGGTGGCGTTGGTGGCGGTTCCCGCGTTGGCGGCGGCCCAGGCGCCGGACGGTTGGGAGGTCCCGCGTCTGGCGGACGGCCGCCCCGATCTGCAGGGTATCTGGGCGAGCGATTCGGCGACCCCGCTCCAGCGGCCGGAGGAGCTGGGCGAGCGGGAGTTTCTGACCGACGAGGAGGTGGCCGCGCTGGCCGCGCACGCCAGCGAGTACTCCGCGGTAGGCGGTGACGCCGTGTTCGGCGAGACGCCGTTCCGGCGGGCGTTGGCCGTCCTGGCGGAACGGGCGGACGGCGGGCAGGGCGGGGCAGCGCCGCCGCGGCGGCGATCCACCTTCAGCTACAACCAGTTCTGGATGAGCGGCCGCTGGTTCGAGAACCGGACGTCGCTGATCGTCGATCCCCCGAACGGGCGCCTGCCGGCCAGGACCCCGGAGGCGGAGGAGCGCGCCGAGCGGCAGCGGGCCGAGCGCAACTCTCCCCTGCCCGAGCGGCCGACCCTGGCGGACGAGATAGTGCGGATCGATCCGAACATCCGCTGTCTCGGCGGCGGCGTGCTGCTGAGCGGCCGCGGCTACAACAGCACCTACCAGATCTTCCAGACGCCCAAGCAGGTCGCCATCCTGAAGGAGATGTACCACGAGACGCGGATGATCCCGATCGGCGACGCCGCGCCGGGCCGGCTCGGGCCGCCGAGCGCCGTCGGATCCTCGCGCGGGCGTTGGGAGGGAGACACGCTGGTGGTCGAGACCACCAACCTCTCGCGGGGGGCGAGCGGCTCGACGACCGACGTGCGCGTGACCGAGCGCTTCACGCGCGTCGGTCCGGAACTGCTGCAGTACGAGTACACCCTGGACGATCCGGCCACGTGGACCGAGCCGTGGACCGCGCGCATCTTCATGCGCCCGTCCCCGGGCACGGGCATCATCTACGAGTTCGCCTGCCACGAGGGGAACTACGCGATCGAGCACGCGCTGCGCAACGCGCGGTTCCTGGAGTCGCAGGAAGGGCAGTAGGTTCGGAGGCGGAGCGGCGGGGCCGCGCCCGACGCCGTCGGGCGGAGTTGTGCGTGCAATGCGGCTTGCCGACGCTCGGAGGCGGAGCGGCGGGCCGGCTCGTTCGTCGCTTCGATTGCCCTGCCAGTGCGGCTGGCCGGCCGCGTCCTACCGCACTGCGACGACGGGCAGGACGACGTGCGACGGGCGAGCGGCCTCGTGGTGGATCGAGTTGTCCGCGGCGATTGCCCGCCGGCTCCGGCCGAGCGGCTCGCCGGTGTTCGGGTTGACGTCGAAGCGCGGGAAGTTGCTGCTCGAGATGTCGATCCGGATCCGGTGGCCCGCCTTGAAGCGGTTCGCCGTGGGATACGGGTGGATCTCGAACTGGTAGATCTCGCCCGGCGTCATCAACTCCGGCCGGCTGGGTGAGTTGCGGTACCGCGCTCGCAGGATGCCGTCCGTGACGTTCATGTCGAACCCGGCGGGGAAGTCCCGGCTTGGCGGGTAGACGTCGACCAGCTTGACCGTGAAGTCGGTGTCGACCGCGGTCGACGACGCGTACAACGTGACCGAGATGGGACCGATGACCTCCACCGGCTCTTCGAGCGGCGCGGTCTGGAAGACCACCACGTCCGGCCGCGTCTTCAGCGGCAGATAGGGTGGCCGCGAGCCGTAGAAGCCGTTCTCCGAGCCGCCCCGCAGGCTCCTGAATTCGCGTTCCCGCTGGTCGTAGGCGCCGCGCTTGAGCACGCCGGAGAACGATCCGCCGATGGTCGGCACCGGGTGCGCCGGGTCGTAGGTGTAGGTGGTGGGCGGCACGCCGGCTCCCGGCGGGGTCGTCCTCAGCGAGCCGTCCGCGTGGAAGTAGTAGCGGGTCGGTTCCGCCTCGGGCAACGGCCACTCCGCAGCGTCGCGCCAGTAGCCGCCGTGGAGCAGTCGTCCGTTCTCGTCCTTGCCGCCGCCCCCCGTGCCCATCACGAACAGCCGGATGGGCGGCCAGTCGTCGGCCTCGGTAGGTTGTCCCTTCAGGTGGCGGTCGAACCACTGCAGGTGCAGCTCGCTCGCGAAGCCGGGCAGCGCCGCGTCCGGTCCGAAGTCGACGTCGCCGGCGTAGGAACGGGTGTTCCCGCCGTGCGTCCACGGCCCGACGAGCAGCCGCTGCGGCGCGGTCTTGACGGCCGACAGACCCAGGTAGTTCTCGAGCATGCTGCCGCAGTAGGGGTCGTACCAGCCGGCGACGTGCAGCATGGGCACGTCGGCCGTGCGCCCGTAGTACCGCCGCCAGCTCACGCCGATGCGGTCCCAGTGCCGGAAGTCGGCGTCCGGGTCGTCGTCGTCCGCACGCGTCAGTTGGGAGAGCACGTACTCCTCGAACTCCGGCGCCGCGGCCAGCGGGCTGAGGCCCGGCCGCAGCGGCATTGCCGCGAACCAGTCGGCCACCTGCTCCGCCTCGAACGCGGCTCGCACCACCGGGTCGGGCGAGACCCGGAGCTGGTCGAACGCCCAGCCGAGCTGCTGGCCCAGCTCGAACGCGCCGTGGTTGCGGACCTTGTGCGCCCACGGGCGGGAGATGCCGCCCTGGTTGAGCAGCAGCGCCCGCAGGTGCGGCGGATTCATCTTGGCCGCGTCCGCCTGCGTGTGCGCGCCGTACGAGGTGCCGAACATGCCGACGTCGCCCGAGGTGTAGGGAAGCGCGGCGGCCCACTCGACCGTGTCGTAGCCGTCCGGGGCGTCGTGATCGTGGTACTTCGAGAACGTGCCCTCCGAACCGTAGCGTCCCCGCATGTCCTGCAGGACGACCACGTAGCCGCGCTCGACGAAGTAGAGCGACCGCTCGACGAGGCCGCGTCCGCTCTTGCCGTAGGGGGTGCGCTGCAGGAGCACCGGCAGCGGTTCCTCGACCGGCACGCCGCCCCGAGCGGGCCGATAGACATCGGTGGCGAGGCGGACGCCGTCGCGCATCGGGACCATGACGTTGTCGGCGAACAGGACTGCCTCGTACGGCGCAGGAACCTGCGCCGCCACGCCGGGGGCGAGCGTTGCCGCCGCGCCGATGGAGAAGAGCGGCAGCAGGGCGGCGATGGCCAACCGGGTGTCTCTTGTCTGCATCACTCCGCTCCCGTTGCGATCCTCGATGGTCAATCGGTCCGGTTCTGCACGATGGGTCCCGACACTTCCGGAAGATGCCGGTCGTTGTTGGCGAGGCGGAAATCGGAGGACGTGCCTAACGGCCGTGGTCGGGACTGCCGTAGTGCCGAATGAGAATACCCTTGAGCACCCCTACATCCTCGCTTAGACGATCTATCTTCCCCTCGACCCGGTCGATGCGTTGTCCCAGATTCTTGTGGGCTTCGTCGTTCTGCTTGATCTCGCGCCGCACGAACCACACCAGCAGACCGAGCAACAGCGCAATGACACTGCCCAGGCCGGTCGTGACAAGTGAGAACGCTTCGGGGGTCACGAATTCATCGTAGCACGGTAGCGGGACCGGACCCTTGGAGGTGCAACTACCGCGCTCCCGCGTCGGGCCGCTTGTAGACCCGGCCGTCCTTGACGACCGCCACGACGTTCCGCAGGTCCCGCATGCTCAGCAGCGGGTTGCCGTCGACGACGATGATGTCGGCCAGCTTGCCGGGCGTGAGGCTGCCGAGTTCGCCGCCGAGACCCAGGTACTCGGCGTTGCGCCGGGTGGCGGTGACCAGCACCTCCATCGGCGGGAAGCCGAAGCCGACCATCAGATCCATCTCCTGCCACGTGGCGTCGGTGTGGAAATTCAGCGGCGTGCCTGCGTCCGTGCCGACCAGTACCCGCACGCCGGCGTCCCGCAGTTGCCGCAACTTCGCGCCCATGGCCTCGAAGCGGCTCACGCGCAGGCCGCCGCCGAAGTAGCCGAAACGGCGCGGGTTCTCGATGGAGCTCCGGATGTCCGCCCACAGGTCGGGCGGCGTCAGGGCGCGCGCCCGCGGGTTGTCGCGCCGGTCGGGCCATTCCGCGGTCAAACCCTGCGCCATCGTCTGAATCATCGTCGGCACCACCCAGGTCCGGTGGTCCACCAGGCCCTGGATGACGTCGGGATGGATTGCGGGGCTGTCTCCGGCGGACAGGGAGAGGTGCTCGATGCCGTCCTGGCCGGACCGGATCCGCATCAGCAGGTCGTCGCGGTCGCCCACGTGTCCGGTCACGCGCAGACCGTTCCTGTCCGCCTCGGCGGCGATCGCCCGCAACTGGGCTTCCGTCAGCCCCGTGTGGACCTTGAGGATGCCGGCTCCCTGCGCGATCGCGGTGCGCGCCGCGGCGCGAGCCTCGTCAACGGTGCGGACGTTGACCGTGTGCGTGCGCCGGTGGTGTCGCTGGACCTGCTCGTCCGTCCAGTGGGTGATCCAGCCCATGCTGGCGACCACGCGGGTACCCGGGATTTCACCGCTCTCGATCCGCTCCTTGGTGGCGATGAGGGCGTCCGGATTGCCCGCGAGGTCCACCGCCGTGGTGACGCCGCTCATCAGGAGCTGGCGGGCCGAGACCTCCATGATCGCCGCGTAGTTCGGACGATGCGAGCCGTGCCAGTGCTGGTAGTCGGAATGCCCGAGGATGTCCAGGTGCACGTGGACGTCGATGAGCCCCGGCATGATGGTCATCCCGGTGGCGTCGATCACGTCCGCGCCGTCGGGGACGTCGAGCGTGTCCCGGCTGCCGGCGGCCACGATGCGGTTGCCGTCCACCAGGACGATCCCGCCGGGTACGGGCGGCCCCTCGTGCCCGTCGATGAGCAGGCCGCCGACGATGGCCAACGTGGCGCTCTCGGGCTGCGCGTCGCGCTGGCCGTCGAACGGCTGCGCCAGGACGGGTGTCGTATCCGCGAGGGACAGCACCAACGCCGCGCTGCACAACGCCGGAGCCACTGCCGCCGAGAGCCGGATGCGCCGGGGGCGAGGTGCCGGAACCATGCGCGACCTCCAGAATCTCACATGCCAACCGCCGTCCGAATATCGCCTCCCGGGAAACTGGCGACGCAACCGTTCCGCCCCGGGGCTCCCCGCGGAAACGACCGCCGTCCGGTACTCACGAGGGCAGCCGGAACGCCAGGTACTCGCCCGGGTAGCCGCGCCCGCTGACGGCGAGGACGATGTACTGCCGGCCGCCGGCGAGATACGTCATCGGCGATGCCGACTGCGGCGCCGGCATGAACACCGCGCCCACCTCGTTTCCCGTCGCCTTGTCGTAGGCCCGCAGCATCGCGCCGCGCCCGTCCGGCGTCTCGTGGAAGCCGCACTCGCCCATCACGACGAGCGTTGCAGTGACGAGCGGACCGATCAGATGGGTGCAGGGTTCGCCCGTGCGCGGGATCTCGAGACCCGCCAGCGCAGGATGGTTCTTCACCAGGTCCGGCGTGTCGCCAAGAGGTCGCTGCCACAGGATCTCGCCGCGGTCGAGGTCGATGGCCGAAAGACGGCCGTAGGGCGGCTTCACCAGCGGCAGCCCCCGCACGTTGAGATCGCGCAGGCCCCCGTGCCCCACTCCGTACTTGACGGTTCCCTTGACGTAGCGCATGTCCGAGACGTCCGGACCGGGCGTAGGAATCAGCTCCCAAGAGTAGAAGCCGGTACGCGACGGCACATAGAGGATGTGGGTCTCGGGATCGTAGCCGCCGCCCGGCCAGTTGGTGCCGCCGCTGCCGGCTCCGAGGCCGAGCGTCGCGATCGGACCCTCCGGCCGGCTGACGACCGGCGGCGTGAACATCGGTCCCAGCTTGTAGCGCGACACCAGGTCGACCGCCTCCGCGCGCAGTGCCGGCGTGAAGTCGATCAGGTCGTCGATGGAGGCTCCCTGCCGGTCGTAAGCGGGCGGCTTCGTGGGGAACGGCTGCGTCGGGGAGTACCACTCGCCCGGCACGTCGCCCTGCGGCACCGGCCGCTCCTCGATCGGCCAGGCCGGCTCGCCGGTGACCCGGTCGAAGACGTACAGGAACGCCTGTTTGCCGGGCTGCGCCACTGCCTTGATGGCCCGCCCGTCGACGGTGATGTCGGCGAGGATTGGGGGGCTGGCCATGTCGAAGCCCCACAACGGATGGTGTACGAGCTGGAAGTGCCAGAGCCGCTCGCCGGTGAGCAGATCCACGGCGACGAGGCTCTCGCCGAAGAGGTTGTCGCCCGGCCGGTGACCGCCGTAGTAGTCGCCGGTCGGCGACTCGACCGGCAGGTAGGCGATGCCCAGCGCCGGGTCGGCCGAGATCTGCGTCCAGACCCCGTTGTTGCCGTTGGTGCCCCATGAATCGCCCAGCCAGGTGTCGGCCCCGAACTCGCCGGGGCGCGGGACGGTGTTGAAGGTCCACAGGCGCCGGCCGCTGCGGACGTCGAACGCCTGCACCAGCCCCTTGATGTGGTTGTGGGTGGGCGGCGCCGCGCCGTCGGCGAACGTGCCGCCGACGATCACGATGTCGCGCGCCACGGTCGGGGTGGCGTTCGAGCCGATGGCGCCGGTGACCGGGTCGATCCGCCGGCCGTCGCCGATGGCCGCCGCCGCTTTCAGGTCGACGGCGCCCGCGCCGCCGAAACCGGGGATCCGCTGGCCGCTGGCCGCGTCCAGCGCCACCAGGCGGAAGCCGATGGTCACGTACAGGATCCGCGCCTCGTCACCGTCGGTCCAGTACGCGAGCCCCCGGCCGGACAGGCGTCGCGGCGAAGCCGCTGCCCGTTCGCCCTCGTCCTCGCGGTGCATCCAGAGCAGCTCGCCGGTGGCGGCATCGAGCGCCACCACGGTGCGGCGGGTGCCCGCGGTGGCGTAGAGCACGCCGCCCACCACCAGCGGGGTCCCTTCCAGCTTGAACTCGGGCGTCGGACCGAGATTGTCGGTTCCGAAGCGCCAAGCCAGCTCCATGTCGCTGAAGTTCGAGGCGTCGATCTCGTCGAGCGGGGAGTAACGCTTGTGTCCCGCGTCGCCGCCGTAGCTCGGCCACTCTCCGCGCTCCGTGGCGAGGATCCGATAGTCGGCGCTATCCGCCGGTTGGGTGTGGACCGCGATCGGCAAGACGCCAAGCGCTACTACGACCACGGCTGGTGCGAAGAAAGTTCGAGTCACGCTTCGCTCGAATCGTCGATCTCACGAACCGGGCTCCGGATGCTTCCGCTCCCGAACTCCAGGCGGTTCAGCGGGGATCCGGACAGCAGATCGTGGAGGCCGAGTGCGGAGCGCTTCCAGTGCTGCCTGGCAGGCTCGGCATGCGGCGCCGGTGGAGGTTCGGCCAACTGAGAAGCTCTCCTGTGACTGATGCGGTCACAAGAATACACGCACCGGGTCGGGCGGGCTCTACGTGGTGAGGTCGTCGAGCGGTCCGGACACGTCGACGAAATCGCCGCGCTGGCCGCGCACTTGCCGGAGACCGACGCGGTTCACATCGAGGCCCATCGCCCGCGCGACGCTCACCAGCAGCCGCTGGTGCGGCGCGCCGGCCAGTCGAGTCCGCCCGCCGGGAGCGACATGGGCGGGAACCCGCATCCGTATGGGCGTGCGGTCCGGCCAGTGCAGGTAGCGCCCGGTCCGGAAGGACCACGAGCCGCCGATGAGCACGGGGTTGTAGCGGTGGTAACCGTGCCAGCCGTCGCCGAGCTCCGAGCCCCAGACGATGAGCGTGTTGTCCATCACCGAGCCGCCGCCCGCGTCCGGCATCGCCTCCAGCGTCTCGACCAGCCGCGCGAGCTGCCGCGCGTGGTGCCGCACGTAGTCCGCCATCGCGGCGTGCTTGGCCGGGTCGTCGTAGATGTAGTGGGCGATGCCCTTGTGGACCTTGTCGCTGATGTGGTCGCCGCCGAACTCCGCGGTCGGCATCTCGCCGAGCGAAAGGGAAACCACCCGCGTGATGTCGCAACCGAACGCCGCGGCGATGATGTCCGCGAAGGCGTCGAAGCGCCGGTCGTACTGCTCGAATGCGGCGGCAGGCCATGCCGGGGCGTCGCAGGCAAGCGCCGCCAGGCCTTCCAGCCGCCCGCCGAGCCGGTCGACGAGCCCGAAATGCGATTCGATTCGTGCCCGATCGATGGAATCGAAACCGCTCGCCAGCGCGCGGTACTCGCGGTACGCGAAGTCGAGCGTCGTCCGCCGGCGCATGCCCACCGCATCGCCGGAGGAGGCCGGTCCGAAGACCCGTTCCCAGGCGCGCAGCGGCGTGTTCTCGGCCGGCAGGCGTATGCCGCCCTGGTTGTAGGCGATGGGACGGCCCGCCTCGAGCGCGGCGTCCACCGACAGCTCCAGCGACGGGAGCCGGTCCGGCCGCGCGATGCGCGCGGCGACGAGCTGGTCCAGCGACGCCGAAGTCGACCGCGTGTCACGGGCGGAGAAGTCGGCGTTGTTGCCGGTCCAGGCGTGGATCCACCCGCGGTCGTGGCGGTTGCCCCCGGCGTCGAGCTCCGCCGTCGCCAGCGACAGCCCGTCGAGGACGAGCAGGCGATGCCGGTGGGCGTGCAGCGGCGCCAACGGCGCGCTCCACTCGTCCTGCGCCAGTGACGTCAGGTCGAGCGACCAGGGTTGCGCTTCGGGCATCCCCGCCGGGCGCATCCGCCAGGCGGTGTACGGCCATCCGTGGCAGTGACTGACCACCACGAGCCGCCGGGGGGGCGCCGCGGACTTGGAAAAGGCCCCCAACACGCCGTCGGGCCAGCCGGCGCCGAGGGCGGTCAGCCCGCCGAGGTGAAGAAGGCGCCGGCGCGTGATCATCGCTTGCCTCCCGAGCTGTCGCCGGCCGCCCGGCCGCTGCGGAACAGGTCACTGCCGGCAATCGAAACCAGCAGGTCCTCGACCGAGTCGTTCTCCCGGAAGCCCCGCTGAATCGTCTGCAGCTCCGGGGCGGATACGTCGATCCGATCGCCGAGAGCATAGCGCGTCCAGTGCAGCGCGTAGCAATCGCGCGCGCGGTCGCTGGCCGCAAGCTGGCGGACGAAGTCGACGCCGTCGGCGAAGGCGAGCGTCTCGCCGCCGGGCAGCGTCAGCGATCCGCTCGCGTCCACCGGCTGCCCGTTGTCGCGGGCGCGCCAGGCGCCGAGCGCGTCGTAGTGCTCGAACGCGAACCCGGGCGGATTGATCCGCCGGTGGCACGAGGCGCAGGTCGCGGGAGCGGTGGCGGCGGCGGTCCGCTCTCGGTTCGTGCTCTCGACCGCCAGCGAGTCCGGCGGCAGTGCGGTTTCGGCGCCCTGAATCGGGGCGCCCAGCTCCACGCAGGCGATGCGCTCCAGCACGTGGACGCCCCGCGGAATCGGACCCGGTTGCACCGCGTAGGCGCCGACCGCAAGGACCGACGGGTGCGTCAATACCCCGGCGCGCTGTCCGGCCGGGAATTCGGCCGGGTAGAGCGCCAGCGGTTCCTTGCGCCCGATCGACACGGCCACGTACTCGATCTGCCGCGTCACTTCCGGCTGGTCGGCGAGTCGCCTGACGCCAGTCCCGTAGATCGGCGCCGTTGCGTCCGACAGGTAGCCCTGGTTGTCGGTCAGCAGGGCGGTGAACGTGCCGTCGCCGTCGAACACCGTCCGCTCGACGAACAGCTCGGTCTCGAGCTTCAGCGAGTGGCGCACGGGGCCCAGAATGGCCGGCCACTCGACATCGTCGTCGCGCACCGTCTCGATCTCCGGTTCGATGCCGAACCGCGGCCCGAAGGCGCGCCGCGCGGGTGCGATGCGGAGCACGTCGTCCGTACCGAGCCACTGGTTGTGGAAATGGACGACCGCGGGCCGGGCTCTCGCGTCCTGCAGCATCCGGCGGGCGTGCCGCTCGAACTCCTCGCGCGACGACAACTCGCCGGCCGCCGCCGCCGCGAACAGCGCATCGTCCGGCATCGAGTCCCACAGAAAGTACGAGAGGCGGGTCGCCAGCTCCCATTGCGTGGGTCCGGCACCCGCGGGGTCTCCGCGCTCGATCCGGAAATGGAACGCGGGCGCCTGCAGGATGCCGGCGACGGTCAGAGCGACCGCTTCGTCCAGCGGGCCGGCGGCCAGGTTGGCCTGCCAGAATGCCTCGATTCGCTCCCGCTCACCGGCGTCCAGCGGCCGGCGCCAGGCGCGCTCGGCGAACCGATCGAGGCTGTTCGACGCGCAGTCCTCCCGTTCGGCGCGAGGCAGCGCGTCCCATCCGTCGCAGGCGAGGAACATCGGCGACAGGAGGGCGAAAGACGCGAAGTGCATCGCCGCCAGGTGCAGCTCCTCCACCTGGTACGAGGACGGGTCCTGCCCCTGCACGATGCCCTCGAAGCCGCCCGCGCCCGGCTCGGACGGGAACCGCCAGGGCCAGACCGGCGGCGGAGGCGGGGGCAGGAAGACCCCCTTGCTCGCCGCCCGCCGCGGGCTCAGCGTGTCCGCCAGCGCCGGCCGCGCGGGCCAGCGCTCGCCGTCGCGCGGAAAGCCGAGCAGGTCCGCGACGGTGTTGTTGTACTCGGTGGGGGTCAGCGCCAGGGGTGGTTTGCGCGGCACGGCGTCCGTCCCGGCCGACTCGCCCGCCCGGTCCTGGGCGAGACCGGCCGCGCCGAGCAGGCCGGCAACCGCGAGCGTCAGGACGTGCTTCATCGACGGTTCGACGGCTAGCGTTGCGATTTGCAGGATGCGATGGACATCTCGGCGCCGCGGCGCAGCGCCGCCGGCGGCCGCTCTGCCGTCGATCGATCAGACATGGAGCCCCCTTCGAAATCCGGTCCCGTCCCGGAATCGGATCCCGTGGTTCAAGGGGGCGAGGGGAGCCATGAGCCAAGGGTATCACCCTTCGCCCGGTTGAGGCCTCCGCAGGCCCCGCCGCCTGTCGAGTCGTTGGATTCCGCACGCCGAGAATAGTGTCTTGCAAACGCTCCGCGGCTGCGCTACGTTGCAGCTTGACGATTCTTGCCCATCCCCAAGGAGGAGTTCCAGAGCCGGGAAGTCACGCATCGCCGTCGGTGTCGTCGCCGTCCGCGTCGAATTCGAAGAACCGTCGTCGTCGTCGGTTTTTGGAAGGAGAGTGAGACAGTGCGAATACTTGCGACGTTCCTGATCGTCGGCGCGCTCATCGGCGCGACGGCGGCGCCAGTGCTGGCACAGCAGGGCACGACGGAGCTCCGAGGGTCGGTCACCGACGAGACGGGAGGCGCCCTCCCGGGCGTGACCGTCTTCATCCAGAACGAGGCGGACGGGACCTTCCGCGAGGTCATCACCGGCGGTGACGGAAGCTACTTCGCGGCGCAGTTGCTGCCGGGCGTCTTCTCGGTCACGGCCGCGCTGCCGGGCTTCAGCACGTTCCAGACGACCGGTTTCGAGCTGCGGGTCGGGCAGACGCTGCCCCTCGACATCATCCTGGGCGTGGGCGCCCTCGAGGAGACGGTCACCGTCTCCGGGCAGGCCCCGCTGGTCGACCTCACGTCGGCCGAGGTGGGCGGCACCCTCGACAGCGGGGAGCTGACGGAGATGCCGCTGCAGAACCGCAGCGCGTTCGCCGCGATCTCGCTGCTGCCGGGAATCCAGTTCCTGCCGTCGGCCTCGCAGGGCAACGACACCATCATCGCCAACGGGCAGACCGCCGCGGCCAGCTCGCTGAACTTCGACGGGGGCTCCAACAGCAGCTCCAGCGGCGGCGGCAACCGCGGCAGCCAGGTCAGGGTGGCGATCGAGTCGGTACAGGAGTTCCAGGTCATCAGCGGCCAGTTCGACGCCGAGTTCGGCCGCTCCAGCGGCGCCGTGGTCAACGCGGTGACCAAGCGGGGCACGAACCAGTGGTCCGGCGCCGGCTTCAGCTACAGCACCAGCACCAACATGACGGCGCGGAACTTCTTCAACGCCCAGCAGTTCGCCGAGGACCCGAGCGTCGAGAAGCCGTCGAACAACAAGTACGAATTCGGCGGCGTGTTCGGCGGGCCGATCGTGCAGGACAAGGCGCACTTCTTCGTGAGCCTGGAGGGGCGGGTCGCCAACCCGGCCCGGGCGCAGACCTTCAGCACCCGTCCCGAGCTGAGCTGGTCGTCGAACGAGGAGTGGCGGGCGTTGAACACCATGTACCGCGTAGACCACCAGATCAACGGCAACAACTCCTGGGCCCTGCGGTACGTGAACGAGTCGAAGCCGGAGCGCAACCAGCTCGGCAACCGCACCGCGATCTCGCCGCTCACCAGAGAGGAAGAAGACTACATCTGGGTCGGGAGCTACACCAGCGTCATGGGGAACAACGTCGTCAACACGGTGCGGGTCACCCGTGTCTTCGAGGCCCGCGGCGGCGGCCCTCCCGCCTGGTACGACCTGGGCGGAAACGTAAGTCGCGACGGCCAGATGCGGAACCTCCCGCCCGCCTACATCCACGCCAGCTTCCAGGATCACGTGCCATGGGCGTGGAATCGCGACGACTCGCAGTGGCAGTTCAACAACACCACGTCGTGGTTCGTGCCCGACATGAAGGGCGATCACGACTTCAAGTTCGGCGGCACCTACCACCGATCGGGCATCGACGACTTCGCCGCGCACTGGTTGAACGGCGAGTTCCATTTCCCGACCGACGATCCGTTCGACGTCAACGACTACACGACCTACCCCGAACGGCTCCGGGTTCGCGTCGGCAACCCGGGCGGCAACAATTTCGCCTATCCCATCGACACGTTCGAGGCGTTCTTCCAGGACAAGTGGACGCTGAACGAACGCTGGACGGTGGGGCTCGGCGTCCGGTGGGACGCGGAGCTGCTGAGCGCGCGGCGGACGGACAATCCGCTGATGGTGCCGGGGACCGACCCGCGCGACTGGAACAACATCTCGCCGCGGTTGTCGCTCGCCTACGACGTGACGGGCGACGGCCGGTCCGTCATCCGGGTGGGCTACGGGCACTTCTACGACCGGACGCTCTTCAGCGGACTCGACAACGTCCTGCAGGATCCGATCTTCACCGACTCGTTCGTCGCCTCGTTCCCCCGGGGCGGGGGAGACCAGGGCGGGCAGGAAGATCCCGGGCCGCGGAACAACATGCCGATCCAGGACCCCGAACTGGCGGGAGCCATCCGCGTCGGCTCGGCGGCGGCCGGGGAGTGCGGGCCGGCGACCACGCGCGACGGCGTGCCGAACTGCTTGCTGCTGAATCGCGACTTCATAGAATCGATCTACCCCAGCGGCGCGTCGACCCGCTTCAACGAGGCCAACACCTTCATCGACAACTACCGCCGGCAGCAGCCGTTGTTCGCCCAGTTCACGATGGGGTTCGAGCGCGAGCTGATGCCGACGCTGTCGATCGGGGTCGACTACGTCAACATCCGGGGCAGCCAACTGCTCAACCGCATCAACTACGTGGCGCCGTTGCGCGACGGAATCAACAGCAGCGACGAGCTCACGTATTACGACGTGTTCCCGTACCAGAACGGACCGGGCGGGGGCTACACCGGGGTCTACAACCGAACCGACACGGTGTTCTACCCGAGCTGCCCGCAGGCGGTGACCGATGCCAGTCAGTACAGCAGCAACCCTGCCGTGCTCATGCGGGAGTGTGCCAAGGCGGATCCGCTGACCGGCATCGATCCGCGGACCGGCCTGCTGATCGGCGTCTGGGCGCAGGGCCGGCTGCTGTCGATCGAGAGCACCGGGTTCTCGTCCTACGACGGCCTGAACTTCTCGATGGAGAAGCGCTACTCGGACCGCTGGGGCATGCGGCTGTCGTACGCGCTCGGCTACTCGCGCGGCGACACCTTCGAGCAGTACGGCACCAACGGCATCAGCGTCAACGGCGTCCAGACCCAGGTCCTCGGCGACCTCAACATGGACCTGAACTGGCAGCCGGCGGAGCACGACCGCAAGCACGTCCTGACGCTGAGCGGGCGCACGGAGCTGGCGGGCGGGATCACCCTGAGCCCCATCTTCCGCTACATGAGCGCCAACCCGTTCACCATGTACAACAGCACGCTCGACCTGGACAGGAACGGCACCAACTGGGATCCGATTCCCGCCGGCACCTACTCCGGCGACGGCGCCAACGCGTTCACGGCGGAGCACAACGGCCGGCAGGGCGGCGCCCGCAAGGGCGACTACATCAACATGGACCTGCGGTTCGGATGGCGGGCGCGCCCCGCGGAGGGGGACACGCTCGACATCTACTTCGACCTCATCAACGTGTTCAACCGCCCGAACTTCTTCGTCGCGTCGTGGGCGAACGGCGACCAGAACAGCGGCAATTTCTCGCGCTACACGCTGCTGCGCTCCAACGGGATCCCGCGGCAGGCGAACTTCGGGATTCGGTACGGCTTCTAGCAGTCCGTGGTGGAACCCCGCGTCGCACCGAGAGCGGCGAGGCGCCCGCGTGGCAAGGCGCGACGAGGGACCATATTGGGCATATTCGACCGAGGAGCAACGCAGTCCACGCGGGATGCATCGCCGCTCGAATGCAGCGGGGCTTTCGCCACGGGCTGCTAGGCGGCGCGTTCAGGAGCCGGTGCTATCGGGAGCCGGGTGCCCGCGGGGGCGTCCGGCTCCTTTTCTGTACGCCTCCACCGCCGCCGCCCAGGCTCGGGGCCTCGGCCCGCCGCCGCGGACCGGACCCCTCGGGAGGACGAGTGCGACAGATCCGATCCGGGATCCTGGATCCAGGAATCGGGATTCCTGCCGTGTCGAGCGGCTGGCGATCCACCCGTGGAGCGACCGCCGGCGGGCATTGCCGGAGAACCTGGCGTCGGCGACAGGGTGGCCCGGAGTATGCATTGGAAGGGGCGGACCGGCGACGCGCGCTGCAAAAAAGGGGCTTGCAACCGCCGCGCGCGTTGCGCTACGGTGCAGTTTCGCGGTTTGTGCGTCATCAAGGAGGAACAGAGAAACCAGTAGGGTCGGCAAGCAACGTGGACAACGTTGTCGTCGTCGTTGTCGTCGTCGCCGTCCGCGTCGAATTCGAAGAACCATCGTGGCGCTCGTCCTCGAGCGCTGGTCTCTAGAAGGAGGGTGGAACAGTGCGAAGGCTTACGACATTTCTGATCGTCGGCGCGCTCGTGGGCGCGGCGGCGACGCCGGCCCTGGCACAGGTGGGCCGCACGGAGCTTCGGGGGACGGTCACCGACGAGACGGGAGGCGCCCTCCCGGGGGTGACCGTCTTCATCCAGAACGAGGCGGACGGGACCTTCCGGGAAGTCATCACCGGCGGTGACGGAAGCTACTTCGCGGCGCAGTTGCTGCCGGGGACCTTCTCGGTCACGGCCGCGTTGCCCGGCTTCAGCACGTTCCAGACGACCGGCTTCGAGCTGCGGGTCGGACAGACGCTTCCGCTCGACATCATCCTCGGCGTGGGCGCGCTCGAGGAGACGGTGACCGTCTCCGGGCAGGCCCCGCTGGTCGACCTCACCTCGGCCGAGGTGGGCGGCACCCTCGACAGCGCGGAGCTGACGGAGATGCCGCTGCAGAACCGCAGCGCGTTCGCCGCGATCTCGCTGCTGCCGGGCATCCAGTTCCTGCCGTCGGCCTCGGGCGGCAACGACACGATCATCGCCAACGGACAGACCGCCGCGTCCAGCAACCTGAACGTCGACGGGGGCTACAACAGCGACTCCACCAGCGGAGGCGCCGGCGGCAGCCAAGTCAAGGTGGCGATCGAGTCGGTGCAGGAGTTCCAGGTCGTCAGCGGCCAGTTCGACGCCGAGTTCGGCCGCTCCAGCGGCGCGGTCATCAACGCGGTGACCAAGCGGGGCACGAACCAGTGGTCCGGCGCCGGCTTCAGCTACAGCACCAATACCGCGATGACGGCGCGGAACTTCTTCAACCAGCAGCAGTTCGAGGACGACCCGAGCACCGAGAAGCCGACGAACAACAAGTACGAGTTCGGCGGGGTGTTCGGCGGTCCGATCGTGCAGGACAAGGCGCACTTCTTCTTCAGCCTCGAGCGCCGGATCACCAACCCGGCCCGGGCGGTCATCTTTGCCGACCGTGGCCCCGGCCTGCCCGATCTGAACTGGTCGCAGGCCGAGAACTGGGAGGCATGGAACACCATGTACCGGGTGGACCACCAGGTCAACGGGAGCAATTCGTGGGCCCTGCGGCTGATGAACGAGACCAGCCCGGAGACCAACCGGTACGGAAACCGGACGCTCACCTCGGGGCACGACGGATGGGACGACGAGCACATCTGGGTCGGCAGCTACACCAGCGTCATCGGCAACAACGTCGTCAACACCGTGCGGATCACCCGCAGCTACGAGAACGTCGGCGGCGGCTCTCCCGCCTGGTGGGCTCTGGACGGGCCCGGTCTCCGCAACGGGCAGATGCGGAACCTGACGCCCGGCTACGAGATGGACAGCTTCTCGGACGGGATTGCACCGTGGGCGGGTGGCCGCATCGACTCGCAGTGGCAGTACAACAACACCACGTCGTGGTTCGTCCCCGACAAGATGGGCGATCACGACATCAAGTGGGGCGGCACCTACCACCAGGCGTTCATCGAAGACTTCCGCGAGAGTTACCTGGGCGGCCAGTTCCACTTCAACACCGACAGGCCGTTCGACGTAAACGACTACTCGACCTACCCCGAACGGCTCCGGATTCGTGTCGGCAAGGAGAACGGCCGGCAGTTCGAATACCCCATCAACACGTGGGAGGTGTTCCTGCAGGACAAGTGGACGCTGAACGAACGCTGGACGGTGGGGCTCGGCGTGCGGTGGGACGCCGAGATGCTGAACGCGGCGGCGACCGACAATCCGCTGATGGTGCCGGGGACCGACCCGCGCGACTGGAACAACATCTCGCCGCGCTTGTCGCTCGCCTACGACGTGACGGGCGACGGCCGGTCCGTCATCCGGGCGGGCTTCG
Organism: Vicinamibacterales bacterium; assembly: GCA_964291605.2. Taxonomy (GTDB): domain Bacteria; phylum Acidobacteriota; class Vicinamibacteria; order Vicinamibacterales; family UBA8438; genus WTFV01. Next base: position 2,457,238 of record OZ219745.1, read on the forward strand.
GGCACTTCTACGACCGGACGCTCTTCAGCGGGCTCGACAACGTCCTGCAGGATCCGATCTACAACGACTCGTTCACCGCCAACTTCCCCCGGGGGGGCGGCGGCCAGGGCGGGCAGGAGGATCCCGGGCCGCGGAACAACATGCCGATCCAGGACCCCGAGCTGGCGGGATCCCTGCGCATCGGCGTGGCGGCGAACGGGGAGTGCGGGCCGGCGACCGCTCGCGACGGCCTGACGCACTGCCCGCTGGTGAATCACGACTTCGTGCAGTCCATCTACCCCCCGGGCAACACGAGCCGCTTCAACGAGGGCATCGTCTACGTCGACAACTACCGCCGCAAGCAGCCGTTGTTCGGCCAGTTCACGGTGGGGTTCGAGCGCGAGGTCTTGCCGACGCTGTCGGTCGGGATCGACTACGTCAACATCTCGGGCAGCCAACTGCTCAACCGCATCAACTACGTGGCGCCGTACCGCGACGGAATCGACAGCAGCGACCCGGTCACGTTCTATGACGTGTATGCGGATCGCGGCGGGGTCTACAACCGGACCGACACGGTGTTCTACCCGAGCTGTCCGCAGGCGGCAGCCGATGCCGGTCAGTACAGCAGCAATCCTGCGATAATCGCGGAGCAGTGCGCGAAGGCGGACCCGGTGACGGGCATCGATCCGCGGACCGGCTTCATGATCGGCGTCTGGAACAGCCGGCTGCTGTCGATCGAGAGCACCGGGTTGTCGCGCTACGACGGCCTGAACCTCTCGATGGAGAAGCGCTACTCGGACCGCTGGGGCATGCGGCTGTCGTACGCGCTCGGCTATTCGCGCGGCGACACCTTCGAGCAGTACGGCACCAACGGCATCAGCCTCAACGGCGTCCAGACCCAGGTTCTCAACGAGCTCAACATGGCCGAGAACTGGCAGCCTGCGGAGCACGACCGCAAGCACGTCCTGACGCTGAGCGGGCGCACGGAGCTGGCGGGCGGGATCACCCTGAGCCCCATCTTCCGCTACATGAGCGCGAACCCGTTCACCATGTACAACAGCCAGCTCGACCTGGACCGGAACGGCACCAACTGGGACCCGCTTCCCCAGGGGACCTACACCGGCACGGGCGCCAACGCGTTCACGGTGGAGCACAACGGCAGGCAGGGCGGCGCCCGCCAGGGCGACTACATCAACCTGGACCTGCGGTTCGGATGGCGGGCCCGGCCCGCGGAGGGGGACACGCTCGACATCTACTTCGACCTCATCAACGTGTTCAACCGCCCGAACTTCTTCGTGGCGTCGTGGGCGAACGGCGACCAGAACAGCGGCAACTTCTCGCGCTACACGCTGCTGCGCTCCGGCGGGGTCCCGCGGCAGGCGAACTTCGGGATTCGGTACGGCTTCTAGGCGCGTCCAGAGTCTGACCGAAGTCACTTGGAGCCGGGCGCCCGCGAGGGGCGTCCGGCTCGTTTTCTGTACGCCTCTACCGCCTGTACGCCTCTACCGCCGCCGCCCCGGCTCGACAGGAGCCCGTCCGGGCTGCTGCCAGGACGTTGCCCACCGTTGCGTACCGGGGATCCGGTGCCTGAAGCGCGGGTGGCGGCGCACTGGCCGGCCGGGATGATCCGGGATCCTGGATCCAGGAATCGGGATCCCACGATGGCGAGCGCGTGTCGATGTGTTGCGCGAGGCGAACGTTGGCGGGGCTTGCGGTGCTCCACGGCACCGCCGACGAGATGGCCCGGAGTATGCATCAAGGAGCCGCACAAGTCGCCGCGCGTTGCGAAAAGGGACTTGCAACCGCCGCGCGTCTTGCGCTAGGGTGCGTTCTCCCGGTTTGTGCGCCATCAAGGAGGGGCAGCGAACGAGAGAGTCGGCGGAGTACAGACGCAGTCGGCGGCATCGCGGCCTGGTTCGGCAGCATCGCGGCCTGCGGCAAATCCCCGAAAAACCCGTTTGAGACGTCGCTTCGTTCCTAGAAGGAGGGTGGAATAGTGCGAAGGCTTACGACATTTCTGATCGTCGCCGCGCTCGTGGGCGCGACGGCGACGTCTGCCCTGGCACAGCAGGGTACGACGGAGCTTCGAGGGTCGGTCACCGACGAGACGGGAGGCGCCCTTCCGGGGGTGACCGTCTTCATCCAGAACGAGGCGGACGGTACCTTCCGCGAGGTCATCACCGGCGGTGACGGAAGCTACTTCGCGGCGCAGTTGCTGCCGGGGGTCTTCTCGGTCACGGCCGCGCTGCCGGGCTTCACCACGTTCCAGACGACCGGCTACGAGCTGCGGGTCGGACAGACGCTGCCGCTCAACATCATCCTCGGCGTGGGCGCGCTCGAGGAGACGGTGACCGTCTCCGGGCAGGCCCCGCTGGTCGACCTCACCTCGGCCGAGGTGGGCGGCACCCTCGACAGCCAGGAGCTCGTGGAGATGCCGCTGCAGAACCGCAGTGCGTTCGCCGCGATCTCGCTGCTGCCGGGCATCCAGTTCCTGCCGTCGGAATCGTCGGGCAACGACACCATCATCGCCAACGGGCAGACCGCCGCGGCCAGCAACCTGAACGTCGACGGAGGCTACAACGGCGACTCCACCAGCGGCGGCGCGGGCGGCAGCCAGGTCAAGGTGGCGATCGAGTCGGTGCAGGAGTTCCAGGTCGTCAGCGGGCAGTTCGACGCCGAGTTCGGCCGCTCCAGCGGCGCGGTCATCAACGCGGTGACCAAGCGGGGCACGAACCAGTGGTCCGGCGCCGGCTTCAGCTACAGCACCAGCACCAACATGACGGCGCGCAACTTCTTCAACGCCCAGCAGTTCCTCAAGGACCCGGACGACCCGGGCAACGCGAAGCCGACGAACAACAAGTACGAGTTCGGCGGGGTGTTCGGCGGTCCGATCATCCAGGACAAGGCGCACTTCTTCGTCAGTCTCGAGCGCCGGCTCAACAACCCGGCCCGGTCGACGATCCTGCCTTCCCGTGGCGCCGGCCTGCCCAATCTGAGCTGGTCGTCACCGGAGAGTTGGCGCGCGTTGAACACCATGTACCGGGTGGATCATCAGGTCAACGGCAACAACTCGTGGGCCCTGCGATACATGCGGGAGACGAGCCCGGAGGACAACCGGATCGGCAACCGAACCGAGATATCGAACGTGGACAGCACGGACGACGAGTACATGTTCGTTGGCAGCTACACCAGCGTCATCGGCAACAACATCGTCAACACCGTGCGGGTCACCCGCACCCACGAGTTCTACAGCGGCGGCCCTCCCGCCTGGTACGACATGGGCGGGCACACCAGTCTCGACGGCGCGATGCGGAACGTCACGCCCGCCTACGTCATGAACAGCTTCCAGGACGGCGTCGCCCCGTGGGCGTGGGGCCGCGAGGACTCGCAGTGGCAGTGGAACAATACCACCTCGTGGTTCCTCCCCGACAAGATGGGCGATCACGACATCAAGTTCGGCGGCACCTTCCACCGCTCGTTCATCGACGACTTCGCTGAGCACTACCTGGGCGGTCGTTTCTACTTCAACACCGACATGCCGTTCGACGTCAACGACTACTCGACCTACCCCGAACGGCTGCAGATTCGCGTCGGCAAGCAGAACGGCCGGCAGTTCGCCTACCCCATCAACACGGTCGAGGCGTTCATCCAGGACAAGTGGACGCTGAACGAACGCTGGACGTTGGGGCTCGGCGCCCGCTGGGACGGGGAGATGCTGAACGCGAAGCTGACGGACAACCCGCTGATGAGGCCGCGGACCGACCCGCGCGACTGGAACAACATCTCGCCGCGGTTGTCGATCGCCTACGACGTGACGGGTGACGGCCGGTCCGTCATCCGGGCGGGCTACGGGTTCTTCTACGACCGGACGCTGTTCAGCGGACTCGACAACGTCCTGCAGGATCCGGTGTTCAACGACTCCTTCGTCGCCTCCTTCCCCCGTGGCGGGGGAGACCAGGGCGGACAGGAAGATCCCGGGCCGCGCAACAACATGCCGATCCAGGACCCCGAGCTGATGGGAGCCATGCGCATCGGCGTGGCGGCGAACGGGGAGTGCGGGCCGGCGACCTCGCGCGACGGCGTGCCGAACTGCGTGCTGCTGAATCGCGACTTCATCGAGTCGATCTACCCCACCGGCCCCGCGAGCGTCTTCAACGAGTCGAACGTCTACGTCGACAACTACCGCCGGCAGCAGCCGCTGTTCAAGCAGTTCACGGTGGGGTTCGAGCGCGAGCTGATGCCGACGTTGTCGGTCGGGATCGACTACGTCAACATCCGGGGCAGCCAACTGCTCAACCGCATCAACTACGTGGCGCCGTACCGCGACGGCATCGACAGTGCCGACAAGCTCACGTGGTACGACGTGTTTCCGGACCGGGGCGGGGTCTACGACCGGACGGACACCGGCAGCCCTTCAGGTGCTTTCTCACACTTGACTTCGTACCCGAGCTGCAAGGGGGGGGCCGCGGTAGCCTCCGGCCTCTACAGCAATCCTGCGCTGCTTGCGGCCGAGTGTGCCTTGACGGATCCGGCGACGGGTATCGATCCGCGGACCGGCCTGCTGATCGGCGTCTGGCAGGGCCGGCTGCTGTCGATCGAGAGCACCGGGTTGTCCGAATACGACGGCCTGAACGTCTCGATGGAGAAGCGCTACTCGGACCGCTGGGGCATGCGGCTGTCGTACGCGCTCGGCTACTCCCGCGGGGACACCTTCGAGCAGTACGGCACCAACGGGGTCAGCCTCAACGGCGTCCAGACCCAGGTCCTCGGCGACCTCAGGATGGCCGAGAACTGGCAGCCGGCGGAGCACGACCGCAAGCACGTCCTGACGCTGAGCGGGCGCACGGAGCTGCCGGGCGGTATCACCCTGAGCCCCATCTTCCGCTACATGAGCGCGAACCCGTTCACCATGTACAACAGCACGTTGGACCTGGACAGGAACGGCACCAACTGGGACCCGATTCCACAGGGGAGCTACACCGGCGAGGGCGACAACGCGTTCACGGTGGACCACAACGGCCGGCAGGGCGGCGCCCGCAAGGGCGACTACGTCAACCTGGACCTGCGGTTCGGATGGCGGGCGCGTCCCGCGGAGGGGGACACGCTCGACATCTACTTCGACATCATCAACGTGTTCAACCGCCCGAACTTCTTTGTGGCGTCGTGGGCGAACGGCGACCAGAACAGCGGCAACTTCTCGCGCTACACGTTGCTGCGTTCCGGCGGGATCCCGCGGCAGGCGAACTTCGGGGTTCGGTACGGCTTCTAGGCGGCGCTTCTAGAGTCTGACCGGAGTCACTTCGAGCCGGGCGCCCGCGAGGGCGTCCGGCTCTCTTCTTTGTACGGTGCGTTCCGCGTCGCGCCGGCCCGGTCTCAGGATTCGACGCGCGCGCGCAGGCGTGCCGCCCGCTCTACCATCTGTTCACGCTCCTGCAGGGTTCGACGCGCGCGCGGAGGCCGGTCGCAGGCGCGTGCATATAGTGCGAAACTGTGGTAGGATGCTCGGATGACAGTCGCGGATCGGCTCACCGTCCTGGGGACCGGCGCCGCCGCAGCGTGGAATGCACGATGACTTCGGAGATCATGTCGGTCGTGTTGACCGGCACCGGCGTGCTGGTGGGCGTCCTGTTCGGTGTGTGGCGGATGCTGGCGCACTACGAGACGCGAAACGATGCGGCGCACGCCGAGCTGGGCCGGCGGATCGACGTCATGAACACGCGCATCGACAAGCTCACCGAAGGACTGTCCGCACGAATCGACAAGTTGTACGAACTGCTTTCCGCGCAGCGCAGTTGAGAGTTGGCTGTCCGCCATCCGCCCCACGCGCCAGCGGCGAAGGCACCCGAACCGGAGCACCCGGGCGCAATTCGACCTTCGGGGAACCCCCGCTGGTCGACGTCGTTCACGGTCCTCCCGGCAGGCCAACCGGCTCGGCCGTCCGGGCGAGCGTATACGAATCGCGAGCCTGCACCTCCAGGCCGTCACGGTTGACCGTCACGTGCAGTGCGCGTCGCCGGTGGGTCGGGTCCGGGTTGCTGGTGTAGTAGCCGACGACGTAGTAGTCGCTCGTCTCCGCGTCGATCTGCCGCAGCAGCTCGGAGAAGTTGTTCGTGTTCACGATGGAGATGCCGCCGGTCAGCTCCGCCAGCGTGCGCAGGCTCGAGCGGGCCGCCATCATGTACTCGCGCCAAGCCTCGATCGGTACGTCGTAGTCGATGTCGGGGCTGGAGATGAGTCCCCGCGGGTCCATGGTGTACAGCGTCGTGTTGGCGCGGGTGGCCGTCTCGCTCAGCTCGGCCAGCTCGGTGATGAGCTCTCCGTCGGCGAACACGGCCCCCTGGCGCTCGACGCGGTTGAAGGGACTCATGATCGCACGTTCGTCGGCGCCGCTGCCGCCGCCGGCCAGGTCGAGCGGCCTCTCGCGCAGGAGCTCGTCGCGCATGGAGACGCCATGCAGCCGCTGCAGGGCGAACGGATTCAGGTCGTATCCGGTGCTGATGTACAGGATGACCTTGCGCCGGTCCTGGATTCCCGACAATCCCTCCAGGAGGCCGTTCACGGCCATGAACGCGCGGTGCGCGCGCCAGCGCAGCTCGCCCGGGCCGTCCGGTCCCTCCTGCGTGTTCTCGATGAGGTCGCGCGGCGTCATGCCGCTGCCGACGATCCCGTCCACCGCCGACTTGACGTGGCCCAGGTCGTAGGTGAGGTCGACCGCCTTCCCCGCCGGGCCGTTTGAAATCAGCCCCACCAGGTCCCCGTCGTGCACCAGGGTGTCGGCCACCTCCTTGACGAAGTGGCGGACCCGGGGGGTGACCTCCGGCTCCAGGTGCATCGCGTCGACGAAGAAGACGATGATCCGTCCCGGGACCTGGCTCTGGACGCGGCGTTGGGGAAGGATGATGCCCTCGCGCACCGGCGGCGGCGGCACGAGCTGGTTGAAGACGCGGCCGCCGTGCACCAGGATCAGCGACGCCACGTCTTGTGGCACGCCGTCTTCCAGTACCCGGAAGTCGGCCGGCGTCAGGTCGGGAACGAAGGCGCCGTTGGCATCGCGGACGATGACGTCCGTGCGAATCAGCGTGACGCCGGACCGGAAGGTGCCGGTCTGCGGGAGCCCGGGCGCCTGTTCGACCTGGGCCTGCGCTACCGGCGCGAGTCCCGCAAACAGAACGGCAATCCCGACCCCGAGCCCGGCACGCAGGAATCTGGACCGAATCGCTGGAAGATTACGCATGGGGATTCTCATCCTCCTTGTCGACACAATGACCATCCTAACCCGTTTGGGGGGCGGTGGTGAAGTCCGGCGGTGTAGCGCCGCCGGACTCCTCGTTCGCCGACCCCGCGGCAGCTCCGCAATCGCCGCCGCGGGGAGTCCGCGGTCGTCATGGCAGATGTCGATTCCTGCATCGAACAGGCGACCGGAGGCTGCGTGAGGGTAGAATGGGGGAGTGTTCGACACCTTCGCTATCGCTCGTCAGTTGACCAACGCGGAACTTACCCCGGCGCAGGTCGAAGCGATCACTGATGCTGTCCGGCAGGCCGCAGAGCATGGTCACCACGTCACGCCGGATCGCCTCGCGGCCGAATTGTCGGCGCAGGAAGCTCGGATCTACCGCGCGATGCTGATTCAGACTGCCGCCACCATAGGGGGAACGGTGGCGATTCTCAGACTGCTCGGCTGACGGGCTGGTCGGTGATGTCCCCCTTCTACCTTGGTCGGGATCTGAATGCTGGTGATCGGACTCTTCCTGATGGACTGATGCATACACGACAAATCGGATCTCTCGCAACCGGCCTCGCCCTGGCCGGCCTCTTGATCCTGGCTTCCCCTGCCGCGGCGGCGACTGCCGGTGCGGAACAGTCGCGGCCGACGGTTGCGGACGCCGTGGCGGACATGCTCCGCGACGGCCTCGATCTGGAGGGCGTGACGGTTACGGTTGACGGCACCGAGGCGACGCTCGCCGGCAGCGTCCCAACGCTGTGGGACAAGACCGAGGCGATCAACCGGACGCTGGCTTTCCCCCAGGTGGAAACGGTCGCCAGCGAGCTGACCGTCCCGGAGGTCGAGGACGATAACGAGATCGCCCGCGAGGTGGGCCGGGCGATCATCAACTACCGCTACATCACCATCTGGGACTACGTCGGCGGCGGTGTCGAGGACGGCGTCGTTACCCTGGCCGGGGCCGTGACGCCGGACCGCGACAAGCCGGCGGAGCTGTTCGAGCGGGTGGCGAGAATTCCCGGCGTGCAGGACATCCGGATGGGGATCGCGCAGCAGTCGGCCTCCGCCCGCGACGACCGGCTGCGGATGGAGATTGCCGCCCGCGCGTTGCGGCACCCGACGCTGTCGCACTATACGCTGACGGGCGACATCATCCCGCCGTTCCGCATCATCGTGGACCAGGCGATCGTCACGCTCGTCGGGTCGGTCCGTAGCGGGGCCGAGAGCCGTATTCTGGAGACGATCGCCCGGCAAGCCTTCGAGTCGGAGGAGGTCAGGAACCTGCTCCAGTTCCCCGGTAGGTAGGCGACGGATCCGCCGGCGGAGACGCGTCCGTCCGATGCTGCAAGCGAGCCAGAAATCGTCGGGCGGCCGGATCCTGCACCCGTGGAGGCGCCTGAACCCGGCCGCTGACTGGCCAACGCTCTACGGGGCGAGCTGGGCGATCAGCCCGGTGGCCTGGGCCGCGAAGCGGCCGTCGGGCTCGCGTTCCACGTAGGTCCGCCAGTAGCTGACCGCCTCGGCGATCTGTCCCGCGTTCAGGCTCGCCATCCCCAGCCAGTAGTTCGCCTCGCCGTGGCTCGGTTCCAGCTCCAGGGTCTGCTCGAAGTGGCCGCGGGCCTCGTCGGTACGCCCCGCGTTCCAGGCGGCGAGACCCTGATTGAACACCGCGCCGGCATCGCCGCCCCCGCCCCCGGCGCTGCCGCGGATCCGGGACGCCTCGGCGCTCGCGTCGCCCGCATCGTCGAAGCGCCGCTGCGCGTTGTAGACGGCGGCCAGCGTGTCGAACGCCGCCGCGTCGTCCGCGGCGATCTCGGTCGCCCGCAGCAGGGCCTGCTCGGCCTCGTCGTAGTTCCCGCGCTGGTACTCGACGATGCCCAGGTTCCGGAGGCACTCGCCGCAATCCGGTGTCGTTTCGATGGCTTCGTTCAGGAGCTGCGCCGCCTCGTCGTAGTTGCCTCCGCGCGCCGCTTCCAGGCCCCCCTCGAACGCGTCGGCCGTCGCTTCGCGTGCTTCCAGCTCGGCTATCTCCTCCGCCGACATCCCCGTGCGGTCGACCTGTCCCCGGCCGAGGATCTGTACATCCAGCTCGAGCTCCTGCCCGGCGGATAGCCGGAGGTTGTACGTCAAGGTGCCGACCCCCTCCGCCGTGTACGTAACGATGTAGGGGCCGCTCGCGAGGCCCATCTGGATGTACTCGCCCTCGTCGTTCGAGATGGTCTCGAAGCTGCGCGTGATGCCGCCCTGGAAGTCTATGTGGACGCGGGCGCCTTCAACGGGGGTTCCTTCGTGGTCGGTCACCACCCCGATTATGCGGGCGCTGTTCTGGGCGAACGCGGGCTGGACGAAGGCCACGGCGACGGCCGCGGCGAGCAGGATCAGACGAATCGGTCGCGAAACGGGCATGGGATACCTCCGGGGCAGTCTCTGGAAACAGGTTCAGATTATCTCACCGGCCGACCGAGGGCAACCCTGCATCGAGGCCTTCGAGATGGTATAGACTGGTCTACAGGTCTGGTCTTGGAGGCGATGTCATGCATACGGTCGGTTCGTACGAAGCCAAGACGCGGCTCCCGGAGTTGCTCCGTGCCGTCGAGTCGGGTGAAGTCGTGACGATCACGCGGCGAGGAGTTCCCGTCGCCCGGCTCGTTTCCGTCGACAATGACGCGCCGGAAGAGCCCACGGCCGTGATCGCCCGGATGAAGTCGGCCCGTGCGGGTCGCCGCACGGTTTCCATCGACGACATCCTGGCCGCCCGCGACGAGGGACGTCGCGGCTGATGCCCTTCGTTCTCGACGCGTCGGCGGCTGCGACCTGGTGCTTTTCCGACGAGCAGGACCGGGCGGCGGAGCGCGCCTTCGACCGGTTGACGACGGACGAGGCCGTCGTTCCTCGCCTCTGGTGGTTCGAGATTCGCAACGTCCTGATCGTGAACGAGCGCCGTGGGCGCGTCACCGTGGCCGATACGACGGCGTTTCTCCGTGATCTCGCCCGCCTGCCGATCCGTGTGGACGCCGATCCCGGAGAACGCCTCGTTCTCGCCCTGGCGCGCAAGCACCGCCTGACCGTCTACGATGCAGCGTACCTGGAGCTTGCGGTGCGCCTGGACGCGCCGATCGCGTCGGTGGATCGCGCGCTGAACGCAGCCGCCCGGTCCGAGGGCGCGGGAATCGTCTGAAGGCGGCCACGAACGACATGCCCGGCCGGCCGGATTCGGAACCAGCGGTCGACGTGGCGGTCATCGGCGGCGGTCCGGCCGGGGCGTCGGCGGCCCGCCTGCTTGCCGCGTGGGGTCATTCGGTCGTCCTGCTGACCAGGTCGGACGTCGGAACGCCCGGGTTGGCGGAGTCGCTGCCGCCGAGCTGCCGGAAGGTCTTCGAGGCGGTCGGCGTACGCGAGGCGATCGAGGCGGCGGCATTCCTCACGGCGAGCGGCAACACGGTCTGTTGGGGCGGCGGTCCGCCGCGGATCGCGTCGTTCGGCGGGGGGCGGATCGGCTTCCAGGTGCTACGACAGGATTTCGACCGGTTGCTGCTGGCCGAGGCACGGCGCGCCGGCACGGCCGTGCGGAAGGGTGTGACCGTGCGCCAGGTTGCACTTCCGGGCGGCTCGTTGCGGGACGCAGGCGAAGCCGGGACGGCGGCAGGCTCGCCCGGCAGTCCGGAAGCGGCGCGGGACGCAAGTGGCGTTTCCCCGGCCGCGAGAGTCACCGGCCGGGACGATCGTGGCGACACGGTCGAGGCCGTGGCGCGAATGGTCCTGGACTGCTCCGGCCGGGCGGGGGTCGTCGCGCGTCGTCATCGCACGCGCCTGCAGGCCGGCGAGACGACCTTGGCCCTTGTCGGCATCTGGCGGTACGACGATGGATGGCCGCCGCTCGACGGCGTGTCCGGCAGAGACACCGAATCGGAGACGGATGGCGACGCGCACACCGTCGTCGAGGCCTACCGCGACGGCTGGGCGTGGTCGGTGCCGGTGTCGAGCCGCCGGCGGTACGTGACGGTGATGGTCGACCCGCGCACCACGGAGACGGAGCATCCCGGATCGCTGGCCGCACGCTACGCCGCCGAGCTCGGCAAGACGCGCCATCTGGCGCGCATGACCGGTCGCGCGACACTGGAGGGGCCGCCGTGGGCCTGTGACGCGTCGCAGTACGGCGCCCGCCGTTTCGGCGGTCCCGGGTTTCTCCTGGTGGGCGATGCCGCGACCTTCATCGACCCGCTGTCGTCGTTCGGGGTCAAGAAGGCGATGGCGTCGGGTTGGCTCGCCGCGGTCGTGACGAACACCTGCCTGCGGCGTCCCGAGCGCGCGGAACTGGCACGACAATTCCACGCCCGGCGGGAGCAGGAGGTCTGGGCGAGCTATCGGCGGCAGGCCGCGGGGTTCTTCGCGCAGGTATCGTCGAAGGAGCTGCACCCGTTCTGGAACGACCGTGCGGACCCGATTCTGGTGGAAGGCGCCGCGGACCGCTCCGGCGCGGCGGACGCGGTAGAGGCGTTTCGCCGCGATCCGGCGGTTCGGGACGCGTTCGAGGCGTTGCGCCGCGCGCCGTCGATCCGTCTGCGGCCGACCCGCAACGCACGCACGACGACGGCCCCGGCGGTGGTGGGACGCGAGATCGTGCCCGACGCCAGCCTGTCGATCGCGGCGGGCGAGGCCGGGACCGTGGCCATCCGCTATCTGCGCGGCGTCGATCTGCCGGCGCTGGTCGCCATGGCCGGCCGGAAGACGCAGGTGCCGGACCTCTACGAGGCCTACGGGCGCTCGCATCCGCCGGTGGAGCTGGCCGATTTCCTCGGCGCGCTGGCGGTACTGCTGGGGAAGGGCCTGCTGCGAAACGACATCTGAGCTTGCCGGGCGCGCCCCGCCGTGGAGTACCTTAGACGGTTGGGTATACTGGCAAGTACGTGAATGCACATTGGTTCGCTGTGGTCGAGGCGCGCAGCGTGGTGGGAGCAGTGATGGACTACGTGCCGGAGGTCGCCGGGTTGCTCGGCGTCGTGTTCGTCGTGTGGAGGATGCTTACCTGCTACGAGAAACGCAACGTGGACGCGCCCGCGGAGATGGGCAAGCGGATCGATGCGGTCGCCGCGGACGTGGGCAAACGGATCGATGTGGTCGCTGCAGACGTGAGCGCCGTCGCCGGCGACGTGAAGTACATGCGCGGAGTTCTCGACACGTTGCTGGCCAGCGCCCCGAAACGCCTCGCCGGCTCGGCGTTTCGGCCCATCCCCCCCGCTCCATGACCCTGCGCCGCAGCACTTCGCTTCGCTGCGTTCTGCGGTGCAGACTCCGGGCCTGAAGCAGTAGCGGTTCGGCCGATCTCCTCGGTGCACCTGGCGGTCCTGCTCTGCAAGGGCTGCTCGGGAACGAGATCCGAGACCTGCCGACTGTGGTGCGCCATTCGACCGCGCGGCGAATGTGTGCTACAACAAGCGCACGTCATGTCTTTCCCATCTTCGCTTTCTCCGCACGGTGCCACGTGTGCCGCCACGGTTTACGGACGATTCGCGGCGGCGGTGGCGGTGCTGTCGGTCGTGGCGGCCGGCGCGCCGGCCGCGGCGCAGGAGGCGTCCTCCGGCGCCGTTCTGCCGGACGGCGGCATCCCGGTTACTAGCGATCTCGTGCACCGCGTCTGCGGGACGTGCCACGGCGCGGACGAGCAGCGCCGCATGAGCCGCATCTCCTACCAGAGGACGACGCCGGAGGGCTGGCAGCAGACCATCCGCCGGATGGTGCTGCTCAACAACCTGCAGATCGAGCCCGCCGACGCGCGCGAGGCGGTGCGCTATCTCGCGACGAACCACGGTCTGGCGCCGGACGAGGCCCGGCTCGGGGCCTTCGAGGTCGAGCGCCGCAACATCGACTTCTACTACGAGGCCGACCCGGAGACGCAGCAGACCTGCAACCGCTGCCACTCGATGGGGAGGGTGCTGAATCAGCGCCGGACGCTCGAGGAGTGGGAGCTGCTGACCGCGATGCACCGCGGCTACTACCCTCTTGCGGACGTCCAGTCGTTCCTGACGGGCGATTGGTTTGGTGGGGGTGGGGCGGAATCGGGCGGCGACGGGGACGACGACCGGACCGCGGTCGAACGCGCGGTGGCCCACCTGGCCGAGGTGTTCCCGCTCGATTCGCCGGAGTGGGCGAGCTGGTCGGCCAACATGCGGACGCCGCGGCTGGAGGGCACCTGGGCGCTGGTCGGTCACGAGCGCGGCCAGGGGCCGGTGTACGGGGAGGTGGTTGTGGAGGCGAATCCCTCCGCGCCCGACCAGCTCGAGACGCGGGCGCGCTACACGTATCCGGCCCGCGAGGTGGACGTCACCCGGACCGGGCAGGCGCTGGTCTACACCGGCTACCAGTGGCGCGGGCGGAGCACCAGCCCGGAGCACTTCAGCGCGCGGGAGGTGATGTTCGTCTCCCGCGACCGCGACGAGATAGCGGGCCGCTGGTTCACCGGCGCCTACGACGAGCGCGGCATCGACGTGACGCTGCGCCGGGTGGGGCCCGAACCGATGATCACGGGCGTCTACCCGCCCGCGGTGCCTGTCACGGCGGGGGAGGCGACCCTGCGGTTGTTCGGCGCCAATCTGCCGGACGGACTGGATGCGGCGTCGATCGACCTCGGCGCGGGCCTGACCGTCACGGGCGTCAGCGATCAGTCGTCGACTGGGGCGGCGCTGCACGTGACAGTGGCGCCCGACGCGCGGGTCGGCAGCCGGGACCTCTTCATGGGCCGGGCGGCGCTGACCGAGGCGGTCACCGTGTACGACGAGATTCACCGATTGGAGGTGACCCCGGCCACCGGGCTCGCCCGCGTGGGCGGTGCGGCGTTCCCCAAGCAGTACGAGCGCTTCGAGGCGCGCGCCTGGCACGACGGCCCGGACGGCGAGCCGGGCACGGAGGACGACCTCGATCTCGGCATGCTGGCCGACGCCGACTGGAGCATGGAGGAGTACGCCGTCACCTTCGACGACGACGACACCGCGTTCGTCGGCACGCTCGGCCAGCACGGCGTGTTCGAGCCGGCCGTCGACGGGCCGAATCCGGAGCGGAGCGGAGACCGCAACAACATCGGCGACGTCTGGGTGGTGGCGACGCTCGACACGGCCCCGGACGGCACCGCGCTCGACCGGCCGCTCCGCGCGCGGGCGCACTTGCTGGTGACGGTGCCGATCTACCTGCGGAGAGGGGAGTCGGGACCGTGACCCGGATTGCACTCGGCGAATGCCATCCGTTCGAGGCGGCGGGACGGCAGTTCCTGTATCTGGTGCCGAGCGCCGCGGTGTTCGCACTGGACGAGACGTCGGCCGCCGTCGTCGAGACGCTGCGCGGCGGGCATCTGGCCGCGCCCGACCTGTACTCGCGCCTGGCGCCCCGCTTCGATCCGCGGACGGTCGAGGCCAGCCTCTCGGAGCTGGCGGGCGCCCGCGTCATTCAGCCGGTCGATCCCGCGCCGCAGGCCGTGCCGCCGCCGGAGCCGGCCCCGAACATCATCCCGCTGAAGCCGATCCCGCTGTCGACGCTGGTGGTCAACGTCACGAACCGCTGCAACCTGAGCTGCGCGTACTGCTACGAGTACGGCGAGGACAAGATTACCGAGCCGACCGCGGGCGGTATGCCGAAGCTGATGAGCGAGGAGACGGCGCGCGCGAGTGTCGACTTCATGATCGAACGCTCGGGCAGCAGTCCGGTGGTGCGGCTGACGTTCTTCGGCGGCGAGACGCTGCTGAACTTCGCCGTGCTGGAGAAGACGATCCCGTACGCCCGCCGCCGCGCCGCCGAGGCGGGCAAGCGGGTGGAGTTCAGCCTGACGACCAACGGCACGCTGCTGCGGCCGGAGGTCATCGAGTTCCTGGCCGACAACGACGTCGGGGTCACCATCTCCATCGACGGCCCGAAGGAGATGCAGGACAAGTTCCGCGTGTTCCATGACGGCCGGGGCAGCTACGACGTGGTGGCGCCGAAGGTGCGCGAGCTCCTCAAGCGGCACCGGTCGCGGCCGATCGGCGCGCGGGTGACGCTGACGTCCGACGTGCTCGACATCACCCGGATCTACCGGCACCTGCGCGAGGAGGTCGGCTTCTGGGAGGTCGGCTTCGCGCCGGTAACCACCTCGCCGGGCCGCGCCCACGCCATCGGGGAGACCGGCTTCGACTCCATGCTCGCCCAGTTCCGCGAGCTGGCCCACGAGTTCCTGGAGGCCGCCCTCGCCGGCCGGCACCACGGCTTCAGCAACGTCCGCGACACGGTCGAGGAGCTGCACAAGGGGGCGAGCAAGGCGCTGCCGTGCGGGGCCGGGCTGGGCCTGATGGGCGTGGCGACCAACGGCGACGTGGCGCTCTGCCACCGCTTCGCCGGCTCCGACGCCCACAAGCTCGGCACCGTGGAGGACGGCGTCGACGACACGGCGCAGGAGGCGTTCCTCGACGCGCATCACATCGACCGCAAGACCGATTGCCGGACCTGCTGGGCCCGTCCGCTCTGCGCCGGCGGCTGCTACCACGAGGCGTACACGCGCTACGGCACCACGCAGGCGCCCAACCTGCACTACTGCGAGTGGATTCGCGGCTGGACCGAGACCTGCCTGGAGATCTACGGCGAGATTGCCGAGCGGAACCCCGCGTTTCTGCGACGGTTCGAGAACGGCGGCACGCCGGAAGAGGGGAACGATGACGCATCTCAGACCCATTAACCAGAAGGCGGCCCGGATCGCCCAGGGGATCGCCGAGGCCAGGCGCCAGGCCGCCGCCGGAAACGGCCGGACCGACGCCGGCGAGGATGGCGGCGTGGTGGCGCTGCAGGACAGTCCTGCCGCACCGCCGAATCAGGAGGGCCCGCACATCCCGCTCGGCTGCAGCTTTATTTTCCTGCCCGGTTGGGAGGCGGACAGCAACGGCGGCGCGGCCGGACTGTGCCAGCCGGTCGAGCGCGACCTGTTCGACTGCCACCTCGGCTGCTTCTGGCCGGCGCAGGTGCCGGACCAGTTGAATCACGCCCCCGACTGGACGGGCAAATGCGCCGCGGCGCAGAAGGACTGGCGGAAGGTTGACCTCATATTTCCGTAGGCATGCCGCCCGGCTGCGTGACACTGCCTGCCAGCGATCCATGCAATCAGAAGATGTGCGCCGGACGCGGGGTCGGTGGCGGCCCGCGTGTCCGACTGCCGCCGCGGCGCTCGTGGCACTGGTCGTTCTTCCCGTCCAGCCGGCTCCCGCGCAGGAGGCGGCGTTGCCGGCGGGGGTGTCCGCCGGTGACGGCACTCTCTATCTCGGCGGGTTCCCCAGCCGCATCTTCGTCATCGACGAGGCGACCACGAGCGTCGTCGACGAGATCGCGGTGCCGCACGGCTCGCCGCGCGCGATGGTCGTATCGGAGGACGGCGAGCGCTTCTACTTCCTCGACCCGACCATGCAGTACCTGACGACGGTCGACGTGGCCTCGCGGGAGGTTTCCGACGCGTTCAGGTTCAGCGAGGGTAACCGTACGGTGCGCATCCGGGGGTTCCGGGCGGCGCCCGACGGGCGGACCGCGATCCTGACCCTCGACACCGCGGTCAAGCTGATCGACCGCTTCGAGATCGAGCCGTACCGACTGGTGGAGGTGGATCTCGCGACCCACGAGATCCTGCAGGACCTGCCGTGGCCGACGGGGGAGCCGACGCCCCGATCGAGTTTCCTGTACTCGCCCGACGGCGAGTACGTGTACCACTTCGGGCGCGACGTGATCATCCTGGAGACCGAGGGATTCACGGAGGTCGACCGCTGGTCGCTCCGCGAGCCGATCCAGCCCGGTGTCGGGCCGATCCGGTTCGGGTTCTCCACCGACCTGATTTACGAGGAGCCGGGATTCTTCACCAACCTGTTCACGCTGCACGACGAAGCGCAGGATCGCGACCTGATGGGCATCGCCCGCATCGACCTGCCGAACCGCGAGGTCGACTTCTATACGCTCGGGCCTTCCCGGGGCATCCAGTTCGCGCTGGCGCCCGGGCGGCAGACCGCCTACGGGCTGCAGAGCAGCATCGAGGGCTACGAGTTCTGGACCTTCGATCTGGAGCAGCGAAGCATCGGCAACCGCCGCCAGGTCGCGGGCCGGCCGCGCATGGCCCTCGACGTCAGCACCAACGGGGAGGTGCTCTACATCTCGTCCGCCGGCAACACGATCGACTTCTACGACGCCGCGTCGTTCGACTACCTCGACACGCTGGCGCTCGACGGCGACATGACGTCCGGGTTGATCATCGTCCCGTCCTCATCGGGGCCTTGAAGCCGGATGGGCCCGGGCGCCTGCGGGAAGTCCGGCATGCCGGGAGGCCACGGTGAACCCGCGTAGCAACGAGACCGAGGAGGCGCTCGGATCGCGCGGCGCGACGAGGGAACATGCCGGGCCGTACCTGACCGAAGAGCAACGAAGCAAGTCGGGATGCATCGCCGGTCGAATGCCGCGGAGATCTTCCGTGGACTCGTGAACCCGCAGTTCCGGCGCGCCCTGGCCTACGTCGCGCCGTACTGGCGGCGCCTCGTACTCGTGGTGGTACTCAGCCTCGCCAGCACCGCGGCGTCGCTGATCGTCCCACTGCTGTCCCGCGACCTGATCGACGACGCGCTGCTCGCCGGCGACCGGACCGTGCTGGTGCGCATCGTTGCGCTCTTTATCGGCCTGACCCTGCTCGGCTTCCTGTTGAACGTCGCCAGCGGCCTGCGCTATACCCGCGTGTCGGCGGAAATCCTGTTCGACATGCGGCTCGATCTGTACCGCCACCTGCAGCGCCTCTCGCCCCGCTTCTACGCCCGCACGCGGATGGGCGACATCGTGTCTCGCCTGAACAACGACATCGGCGAGATCCAGCGCGTGGCGGCCGAGGCGGCGCTCTCGTGGATCGGCAACCTGCTGTTCCTGGCCGGATCCGTCGGCATGATGATCTGGCTCGACCTGCGACTGTTTCTGGCCGGCATCGCCGTGCTGCCGCTGAGCGTCTGGGCGCTGGTCATCTACCGGCGCCGGCTCGAGGGGCGCGTGGCCACGTTCCGCGAGCGCAGCGCCGACATCGGGAGCTTCCTGATCGAGACGCTCTCGGCCATGAAGCTCGTCGTCACCGCCAACGCGCAAGGGCGGGAGGTGGCGCGTTTCCGTGACCGGAACCAGGCGTTCATCGGCGCGCTGATGGCGATGCAGCGGGTGACCTATCTGGCCGGCGGGCTACCGGGCGTGTTGCTGTCCGGCGGCCTGGGCGTGGTGTTCCTCTACGGGGGCTTCCGTTATCTGGACGGCACGCTCAGCATGGGGACGCTGGTCGCGTTCATGGCCTACCAGACGCGGCTGATGGCGCCGGTGCAGGGGTTGATGGGGCTCTACGCGAGCCTCGCCACGGCCAAGATCTCGCTGGCGCGGGTGCACGAGATCGCCGACGCGCCGGTCGATGTGCAAGAAGCACCCGGCGCGGCGGCGCCCGCCGAGGCCCGCGGGGTGGTGGAGTTCGATGGGGTGAGCTTCTCGTTCGACCGCGGCGCGCCCACGTTGGAGGACGTGTCGTTCGCCGTCGCGCCGGGGGAGACCATGGCCGTCGTCGGCCGCAGCGGCGTCGGGAAGTCGACAGTGGCCGACCTGCTGCTCCGCTTGTTCGACCCGGACCGGGGCGCGGTTCGGCTGGACGGCCGCGACGTGCGGGCGCTGCCGCTGGCTTACCTCCGCCGGCACGTGGCGCTGGTGGAGCACGCGCCGTTCGTCTTCCACGCGTCGATGGCCGAGAACATCCGTTACGCGCGGCCCGACGCGAGCGATGCCGACGTGGAGGCGGCGGCTCGCGCGGCCGGCATCCACGACTTCATTGCCGGGCTCCCGGAGCGCTACGGGACCGTTGTGGGCGAGCGGGGGGCGGCGCTGTCGGCGGGGGAACGGCAGCGCGTCGGCATCGCCCGTGCGCTACTCGCCGATCCGACCGTCCTGGTGCTCGACGAGGCGACGGCGTCGCTCGACCCGGTCGCCGAGCGGCACGTCGTCGACGGCTACGAGGCGCTCATGCGGGAGCGGACGACGCTGCTCATCACGCACCGCCTCGGGCTCGCCCGCCGGGCGGACCGCGTGGTGGCGCTCGACGGAGCGCGCGTCGCCGAGATTGGGTCCCCGGGGGAGCTTCTGGCGCAAGGCGGGGTCTTCGCGCGGCTGTTCGCGTCGCAGGCCGCGCAGGCGTCCAGGAGCGAGTCGGCCGGCCAACAGGCCGAGGCTTCGTACATCCGGGAGGCTCCGCCGGCACGGTGACGTCAGCGAACCCTGAACAACCGTTCGTCGTCGGGGTCATCGACAGCGGTATCCATCCCGACCACCCGCACATCGGCGCGATCGCGGCCGGGGGCGCCGGCTTCGACCGTGACGGGCGCGCTCACGACGACATCGTCGACCGGTTGGGCCACGGTACGGCTGTCGCTGCCGCCATCCAGGATCTCGCGCCCGCCGTGCATGTCTGTCCGCTCAAGGTCTTCGACCGCACCCTCGACACGTCGGTAGAGGCACTCGTGGCGGCCATCGACCGGGCGACCGCGCACGCATTGCCGATGGTGAACCTCAGCCTCGGCACGCGTGATCCATCCAGCGCCGATACGCTGGCGGAGGCCGTCGGACGCGCCCGACGAAACGGCACGCTGGTCCTGACGGCCGGCTCCCACCGCGGCCTCGACTGGCTGCCCGGCACGCTGGGGCTCGATGGCGTGATCCGCGTCGAGCTCGACTGGACCTGCGCCCGCGGCTCCCACACGGTGACGGGTCCGCCCGAGGCGCCGGTGTTCCGGACCTGCGGCTACCCGCGTCCGATTCCGGGCGTCGATCCCGAGCGGAACCTCAAGGGGCTGAGCTTCGCCGTGGCCAACGTCACTGGAATCACGGCGCGGACGATGCTGGAAACCGGTCTGCGTGGCCATCGAGCGGTCGTGACCGAGCTGCGGCGGCGGGCTCGTTGAGGGGCGGGGTATCCCGGCTCGACATGCGCGATAATGCAGTCGGGTCGCCTCGTGATGCTCAGGAGCACGCCATGAAGCCATCGACTTGCCGTCTCGCAGCCGTCGCCGCGGTCATCTGGTCGTTGTCGGTCTGGTCATCGGCAGCGCTGGCGCAGCAGGCCACGACGCTCTCCTACGGCTCGGCCGCCTCGGTGGGAATGGACGCCGGGCTGCTCGACGAGGCCGTCCAGCTCTATCGGGACGCCGTCGAACGGGACGAGCTGAAGGGCGCGGTTCTGATGGTCGCGCGCCGGGGCGTCATCGTCCTGCACGAGGCGGTAGGCTGGCGGCACGAGGCGTATCGGCTTCCGATGGAGAACGACACGCTGTTCCGGATGGCCTCGAACACGAAGCCGGTCATCGGCACGGCGGTACTGATTCTGCAGGAGGAGGGCCGGCTCTCGCTCGATGATCGCGCGGCGCTGTACCTGGAGTCGTTCGACAATTCTCGATCGCGCGACATCACCATTCGGCAGTTGCTGAGCCATTCCTCGGGGCTGCGGATCGGTCCCATCTTCTACCCGTTCGAGGGCGGAGAGAACCCGACCCTGATCGGCGCGGTCGCCAGGTTCGGGGCCGAGGGGCCGGCGGTGGAACCCGGCACGTCCTACAGTTACAACAACGCCGGCTATAACACCGTGGGCGCCATCGTCGAGGTCGCGTCGGGGATGCCGCTCGAGGACTTCCTCCGTGCGCGCATCTACGATCCGCTGGGCCTGACGGACACGCTGAATCACGAGGACGAGACCAAGCTGAGCCGGATGGCCACCGTCTATCGCGGGCGGCCCCGGGACGGTGGGCGTGTCGTCTTCCGGCAGGGCTTTACGCCGGGCGATCCGCCGGACTTCCCGATCGTCCGCGCCTCGGGCGGGATGATATCGACCGCGCCCGACTATGCCCGCTTCCTGCAGATGTACCTGAACCGCGGGCGCTACGCCGATGCGCAGATCCTTTCGGAGGACTCGGTCGTGGCCGGCACGCGTGGCGAGATCGCCAGCGGGACGAACACTCGGTACGGGCTCGGTTGGCAGATCACCGGTGACGGCGCGTACTCGCACGCCGGCTCCGACGGGACGATGGGCTGGGTCGATCCGGCGCGCGAAATCATCGGCATGGTGTTCACGCAGAGCCCCGGCGGAATGAACCCGCGCCGCGAGTTCCAGGACCTGGTAAACCGCGCCGCCGATCGCGGCGCCGCCAATCAGTAGCCGTCCCGCCCGGGCGGCCGCGGCCGAGGTGGACGGGCCAGCCGTTCACGCCGGAGGCGCTGGAGACAGTCTGGCGGCAGACCCGGGGGCAGCCGTGGCTGGTGAACGCGCTTTGCCGTCGCGTCTGCTTCGACGAGCCGGCGGGCCGCGACCGTTCACGAGCCATCACTGCTCACAACGTCCTCGGCGCCCAGGAGCACCTCATCCTCAGCCGGCAAGTGCACCTCGACCAGCTCGCCGACAAGCTGCAGGAGGATCGCGTGCGGCGCGTCGTCGAGCCGTTGCTGAGCGGCGGTAAAGAGTGGACGTTCTCGAACCGTGACCTCGAGTACGTCCGTGACCTCGGCTTGATCGCGCAGGATGCCCCTCCGCGCATCGCCAATCCCATCTACGCGGAGGTCGTGCCGCGCGAGCTCACGTGGGCCGCCCAGTCGCGACTCATGCAGGACATTGCCTGGTACGTCGACGACGACGGCGGTCTCGACGTCGACAAACTGCTCGGCGCTTTCCAGACGTTCTTCCGCGAGCACTCGGAGCACTGGCTGGGCCGTTTCGACTACGCCGAGGCGGGCCCGCAGCTCATTCTGCAGGCGTTCCTCCAGCGCGTGGTGAACGGCGGAGGGCGCATCGAGCGGGAGTACGGCCTGGGCCGCGGGCGCACCGACCTGCTCATCGTCTGGCCCCGCGGGGGCACGGCGGCGCCGGAAGCCGGGGTCGACAGGTTCGTAATCGAGTGCAAGGTGGCGCACAAGGGCCTCGAACGGACTATTGAGGAAGGTATGGAGCAGACGGCGGCCTACATGGACCGCTGCGCGGCGCGGACCGGCCATCTGGTCGTGTTCGACCGCCGGGCGGACCGGTCGTGGGACGAGAAGATCTTCCGCCAGGACGTGCGCCGGGACGGCCGGCCGATCACCGTCTGGGGGACGTGAAGACATCCAGCGGCAGCAGCGCCGTCACACCTACGTTGGGCGCGTCGACGAGTTGGGAAGGCGGGTCCGTCGGCCATGTGACTCACGGCGCTGGCCCGAGAACGAAACGCGCCCGCTCCGTTCGCAGCATCTCATACGGGGTCACACACTTGATGCCGAGTCCGATGCACGCGTCCGGGATCTTGACCCGGCGCGTGGAGGCCGACGGGACTTCGTGCGTGACCACCGTGTGCCCGCCGGCCTGCGCCTGGGCGATGAGATAGTAGTCGGCAACCTGGAGAAACGTACTCACGGCCGACTGCGTGTACTGCTGGCTCTGGACCCAGCCGCTTACGGTGGCCAGCGCGGGGAACACGGACGCGTCGGGTCGCAGAAAGAACCCGTCATCCAGCTTCGCGGCCCACGCCGACAGCTCGTCGGCCACGGCCTGCAGCTCGTCACCGACCTTCTCCACGCTGTAAACGCTGCTGGCACGGTGTTCGGCGATCAGTCCCAGAACGCCGGGCAGAAGTCGAACCCGTAATGCAGATTCTTGGCGCGGATGAAGACATCGGCATCGAGAAGATAGGCCATTCAGGAGCCCAAGCCCAAGTTGTTCGCCAGCTTGTTGAAGGTCGCCATCTTCCTGAATCCGAGAAGCCTGAAGGATTCGGAGAAGGACGTTTGTCCCTCCAGCGTGCTGGCTACAATCGCGCGAGCGAAACGCTGGCTGACGCGCGCACCGAGGGTCAGATAGAAGTTGCCGCCGCCCCCCCCGGGAAGTGCTCCCAGGCGATCGATTTCCGCTGCGTAGGCCGACCGGAACGCTTGCCGTGTCAAAAGGCCTGCATCGTGGACTCGCCGCAGGATGACCAGCGTGCTGACCTTGAAGTGACGAGCCAGTCGATTGAGTTCGTCGCTCAGCGGGGCTCTCGCGGCATACTCGGCCTGCAACAGGTGGAGAGGAACCAGCGTTTCTGCAGCGACCCGGTTGCACCAGCGTTCGGTCTCCTGGCCGCCGATCTCCAGGGCCTCCACGTCGGAAACGCCCGAGCTTCCCAACCAGAGATGAGCCAGCTCGTGCGCGAGCGTGAACATCTGTGCTGCCTTGGTGTCCTTTCCATTGATGAAGATCAGTGGTGCAATCGGATCCGCCAGGGCGAACCCTCGGAATTCCCGTGGGTCGAGACTGCGTCGGCTGTTGCTGCCGACCACACCGCTGACCATTACGAGCACGCCAAGCGCATCCGCTTGCCCGATGAACCGTCTAAGCGCGTCGGTCCAGGTTGGAAGACGTCGTCGCTCCTCGATGTCGAACCCGAGAAAACGGCGGATGCGGGTACCAGCTTCGGAGATGTCGTCATCGAGTTGGGCCGAGCCGACGAAGTCGACCGCTTCTTCTCCCGTGGACCGCATGAACTCGCGATACCAGTCCTGCCGCTGCTGGCAGAGGTAGACGGTATCGAGGAGATTTGCGCTCGGCCGATCCAGGCGCGTGTCGGCGACCGTGCGGAAATCGGGAATCGGCACGCGCTCGACCGGCGCCTCGCGAAGAAATAGGCACCCGATCGGCGTGAAGGTCGCCTTGGCGAAACGCTCGAGCTGCTTGAGCGTCGGCCGAATCTCACCCCGCTCCCAGGCATCGAGCCTGGGAAACCGTCCAGCGAGCGCATCGATGCCCAATCCGGCGCGTTGGCGCGCCCAGCGCAGCAGCTCGGGCTCCACATCGACACGATCCATGCCCTTCACCGGTTCCAGGACTCTACGCGTTCGACGACCTTCGCCATCTGTTCGTTCCAGTCGAACCGGGTTTCCATCAGTTCCTTGAGAATGTGCGGAACGCTCGCTATGGCCAGTTTCATCTTGTCGACATGCTGTCTGTTCAAGTTCTGTTCGATGTACGACTTCTGGCTAGATCGCTTACGCGGAAAGAAGCTCTCGAACTGTCCGGGGTCGGGAAGAGAAGACACATTCCATGCCAACTCCCTAGCCGCGAGCTTCAGGACGTTACGCGGCAGGTAGTTCTCGATCTCTCTGGCGCGGGTGATCCAGATGTGTCCGGCAGGTGTCTTCTCGACTTCTTCCCGTATTCTCCGCGCTCTGTCTTTCAGTCCGGAACGCATGGACGAACGGTCGCCGTCGCAGACGACGACGACGTTCGGGTTCACCATGAACAGGTTCGCGAGCTCCTCGTTGGCTTCTTCGGGCGGCGTGAACTCCGCCCGCGCCAACAGCGCGCCTCCATAGAATGCGCACTGGTAGTCCCGACCCTCCCGCAGCCGGCCATCCGAGCAGAGTTCAATCCAGCGGTTGAGGTAGACGCGGTCAGACGGGCCCTCCACCCAGACGATTCCGTTTGCCTGCAGCAGATCCGATGGGCGCGCTCCCAACTCGGAAACCACTCCGAGACGGTCGAAGTGTGCGGAGACTCGTGTTGCGTGCGCGGACTCGCCGTCATGCGAGACCCGGATAATCTGTGCGTGCTCGGAAGTGCCAAAGTAGTCCAACGCCGTACTTGAGTGAGTCGTGAGGAAGATCGTCGCCTGCTCGGTGACGGCGTAGTCCTCAAGGTATCTGAATAGTCGTCGCAGGAGCGCTGGGTGAAGGTTGTTCTCGAGTTCTTCGAACGCGAATACGAACTGCGATTTCTCCTTGCTCTCGATGTCCGGAATGACCAGCAGGTTGAGCAGGACGAGTAGAACGGTCTTGAGGCCGCTTCCCGACTTGCTCAGCGGGATGAGGTCCTTGTGCGCCTCCCCGAGATAGATCTCCCAGTGGTTGTCCGTTGCACCTTTGTCGTCATGTTCCTTTATCTGGATCTCGGTGAACCTACCGTCAGGCCTGAAGATCTCGTTCAAAGCGGTCAAGAGATTGCACTGGATGATGTCTCGTGATAGCTCCTTACTGGATGTAGTGATGTACCGCCGGACTATGTTTGAGGCTCCGCGTCCGTTGGGAGCGAGAGACAGCTCCTTGGTTGAGGACTCGGTGCTGATGTCCCGGTCCGCGAGGAGTCGACGAAAACTCTTCTCCAGGAGGGGATTGGCAGGATTTCGGACTACCTGTCGGAGGCGGTTAAGCCTGGCACTGGATATCGCCTGAGGGAGATCAGGAAGTGTTACGTCAGCGACGTTACCTCTTTCGCCCGTTGTCCATGTAGCATGGACGCCGACGAAATGGCGCCCGTGATCGTGCCAGTGGTCGTAACCAGGCAGCTCGCCGCCCGAGGACCCTTCACGAAAGTAAGATCTGAGTGAATCCTCGTCCAGCGTGCCTTTCCCGCGGTACTGCCAGCCCCGGCCGGAAAGTTGCCCAGAACACAACGCCTCGACCAGATCCAGAAGATGCGACTTCCCGGAGTTGTTCCGGCCGATGATCACGTTGATCGGCTTGATGGTGTCGAAGCCGGACCACTCGTTCTTGAAGCAGGTGTGTCCCTTGAAGTAGATCGAGTCGACGATCACGGAGAGCCTTCTCGCGGATGAGGGCGGTCACCGTCTCTGTCGTGTTCAGATGCTCGCCTCAACGCCCCGTGAAGATGTCCAGCGGCAGCAACGCCGTGACCCCCACGTTGGGCGCATCCACGAGCTGCCCGATCCGCAAGTCCACCGCGACGCTGGCGACGACGTAGGCCTGCTCCTGCGTCAGGCCGTAGGTCTCGGTCATGTAGTCGATCATCTCCAGCAGGGCGTTGCGCGCGGCCAGGGACACGTCCTTGGACAGGTTGCGGAGGGCGCCGATGCGCTCTGAAGCACCCAGGTAACGCATGTCGGGAGGCACCTCGCCCGCCGCCTTCAGCGGAAACCCGGTGGTGGCGTAGAAGCGGCGCGACGGGATGTCGAGGACGCGGACCGGGCCCTCGAAGTGCGGGCCGCGGCGCAGTTCCGGGCCCTCCTTGATGAGTCGGGTGGTCAGCGTGAAGTCGGCGTCCATCTCGATGGCGGTGCCGGAGACTTCGCCGTCGCCCTGCGCGAAGTGCGGGTCGCCGATGGCGAGGCCGCAGCCTGAGACGTAGCAGGGCAGATACAACGTGACCCCGACCTGCAAGTAGCGGATGTCGAGGTTGCCGCCGTGCTCGCGGGGCGGGAGGGTGCGCAGGCACTCGTCGGGGTCGGAACCGTCCGGACCGCAGACGGCCGCGGGAGAGGCGTGCGTCGGATACGGCGGGAAACCGGCCCCGCCGACCGCGCGCAGCTCGGCCTCGCGCGAGAGCATCGCGGCGAGCTGGTCGGGGCCGGGCAGCACGGTGACGATTCCGGGGAAGCTGGCGTTGGGAATGCGCACCCCGGGCAGGTCATCGCTGACCGCCTCGACCCGGTTGAGACGCCATTCGGCCCGGAAAGACCCGGTGACGTGATCCGAGACGAACCCGATGGGGCTGACCGACGTGTAGCCGAATGGGCCGGGCGCGATGTCGAGCAGGGTCACCGCCAGCACGTCGCCCGGCTCGGCGCCCTCGATGTGCACCGGCCCGGTCAGCGGGTGCACGGTCCCGATCTGCGAATCCCCGGCGCGGGGGTCGTCGTAGGTGCTCTCCGGGTCGAGGTCGAAGTCGCTGGCGTTGCGCGCCCGGAACACGATGGTCTGCCCGGGGCGCGCCTGCGCCGCCATCGGGATGGCGGGATGCAGGCGGTTCATGCACTGCGGATCCTCGCCGCAGTGGCGTCCCTCGCCGCCCACGACGACGATGTCGTCCTGGGCCAACGACGGCGGGGCGAGCGCCGGAGCCAACAGGAGCCCGGCGGCGCACAGCGACACCCAGGAAGTGAGAAGGCGACCCGGACCCTTGCTGTTGGCGTGCTTCAACTTCGTGCTCCTGATGAGGTGGATGACCCGACGCTGATTGTGGCACACGCAGCGCGAATCCCGCACGGGTAGCGGCAGGTCTTCCGGTTCCGAGGCGTGGCGGACGCCAGTGTCGATCGCTTGGCTCGGGAGGTTCAGGCTGGGAATTCGCCCCCGGCCTCTACATGGGGCGATGCTTTGCGGGGTGTTCGGGCCGGCAGCCCACGTGCTGTTTCCCGCGGCTGCACCAGCGCGGCATTCCGTTCCCGTACGCAAGTGAGGGGCTAACAGCCGGCTGCGAAACCGGCCACTCGCCCCTCACCCGAATATCGCCCGCGCGTGACGCGACGGCACACAGTCGCGCAGGCCGTCCTGGCCCGACAACCGTTGCCTGCGGCTCCGATTGCCGCCCAGCCGGGCCTGGCTGGAAGGTGTGCGCCGCTCTAAGGCGCAGACCCTCTAGGGGGCGTCTTCCTGGATGATGATCGCTTCGAGCACGTCCTGGTCGGTCGGCAGCTCCATGTCGCCGGCGGGGAAGTCGTTGCGCGAGAGCATGTAGGCGACGATGTCGACGTAGGCCCGCGGGCTCAGGCTCGCCGGCGCGCCCTGCGGCATGGTGGTCCGGATGGCGACCAGCATGTCGCCGACCGACAGCTCGCTCCAGCGGAAGTGGAACGGCGCGCCGATGAGCGAGGGGGCGATGCCGTCCCCGAGCAGGTCCTCGAGATGACACTGGGCGCATTCCCGGTTGTAGGTCGCCTCGCCGCGCTCCGCCTGCTCGGCGGTGAAGATGCCGTCCCAGGTCGACTGGGTGTCCTGTGCCGCCACGTTCGCGGTGAAAATGCCGGCCAACACCAGCAGGGCCCCGGCGGCGACGATCATGCCGTTGCGTCGTGCGATCATTGAGTCCCTCTTCTGTTCAACTGTTCAGCGTCTCGAATGTGGTCGACGTGTCGGAAAGCGTATCCGAAGACAGCCACAAACTATACCACCACCGGGTCATTGTCCGTCGACCAGATTGCCGATGCCCAGGTTGTCCAGCACGGATCCTTCGCCGCGCCGCCGCCCGCCGGTCTGCGGCGCCGCCGAGTAGATCCGGTCGGCCAGCCGGCTCAGCGGCAGCGACTGCAGCCAGCCGGGGCCGGTCAAGGTGGCGAAGAAGAGCCCCTCGCCGCCGAACAGTGCGGTCTTGATGCCGCCGACGAACTGCACGTCGTAGCTGACGCTCGGGAGGAGGGCGACCAGGCAGCCGGTGTCGACGCGCAGCGTCTCGCCCGCCGCAAGCTCGATCAGGTGCACGGTGCCGCCGGCGTGCAGGAAGCTCAGCCCGTCGCCCTGCAGCCGCTGCATGATGAAGCCCTCGCCGCCGAAGAGCCCGGCCCCGATCTTCTTCTGGAAGGCGATGCCGATCGACACTCCCTTGGCGGCGCACAGGAAGGCGTCCTTCTGGCAGACGATCTCGCCGCCCAGGTTGGACAGGTCGAGGGGGAGAATCTTGCCCGCGTAGGGCGCAGAGAAGGCGACGTGGGCCAGCTTCGATCCGCCGTTGGTGAAGACGGTCATGAACAGGCTCTCGCCGGTGAGCAGCCGCTTGCCCGCGCCGAGCAGCGATCCGATGATGCCGGACTGTTTCTGGCTGCCGTCACCGAAGATGGTCTCCATGCGGATGGCGTCGGTCATGTACATGAGCGTGCCGGCCTCGGCGACGGCGCTCTCCCCGGGGTCGAGCTCGACCTCGACGAACTGCATCTCGGCGCCTTCTATGCGGAAGTCGATCTCGTGCGCGGTGCGCCCCGGCGGGGTGGGGATGAGAGCGGAGCCGTCGTTTTCGAGCAGCGGCTGGAAGGCATCCACTTCCTTGAGTCGCGTCCATTCCGTCATGCCGGCGGTGAAGACGTAGGTATCGCCGTCCGCGCTGCCGGCGCGCATCATGGCCTCGATCTCGGACTGGGGCACGGGGCCGATCTGGTGGCCCCGGCGCGTCATGTACCACTGCTGCTCCGACATCGCCTCCCTCCGTTTCTTGACGATGGTCTACAAAACACCTTACTCCGAAACGTGGCCGCCCGTTCGGCGTGCCGGCCGGGTGTGCTCACCCCGCGGGCCGGAGCAGCAGCAGGAGTCCGCAGATGACGGCGTTGATTCCGTGCGATGCGAAGCAGAGCGGGCAGGGCACGCGGAGCACGAACAGCAGCGCGTAGCTGAGGTACGCGCCGAACCCGACCGTGACGAGGCTGGCCGCGAGGTAGAGCGGCCAGAGTCGCGGGTCGGTGAGCCAGCCGCCGCCGGCGCCGAACAGCAGGGCGGTGTAGAAGATCTGGCCGAGCAGCGAGTTGGGCGGGCCGAGCACGCGGGCGCTCGGCGTGAAGACGACCGAGGCGCAGGTCCTTTCCTCCAGCCGGCAGAACGAGGGGACCCAGCGCACGTCCGGTTTCGTCCAGCGATACGCGACCGCCGTGAAATAGCTGGCGATGGCCAGGCCGACGACGGCCAGCAGGCCGATGACGAGGGTCATGGGGCGGACCGCTCCGCGAGCGTCCAAGAGTCCAATACCCGCCGGCAGGTGCAGAAGCGCCCGAGGAGGCACAGCGCGACCTCGTTCACTTTGAACTCGAACGGCGGCGCCGGCGCGTCGAGAACACCCACTCCCAGCGTGACGTGCGGCTGGAACGAGGCGTAGGCCGCCGCGGTCCGGAACCGCGTGACCCATTCGACGTCGCGAGCGCGGGACGGCTCGTCGTCGGCGAGGAACGCGTCCCCGCCCCCGGCGGTCATGTCGAAGGCCGCGAGACGGTCCATGAGGCGCGTGTGGAGGGCGTTGATCGACCGCGTCGCGGCGAGGACGAGCGACGTGGTGCGTCCGCTCGAGGCAAGCCGTTCGGCCGTGAGCGTCAGCGGCGGGAATGACGCCAGGACGGCGCCGACCTCGGCCGCTACCAACGGCAGGTCGTCCGCGGGGACGAACTGCTGCGCCAAGGTCACGTGCGGCAGGTGCGTGGCGTCGAAGTGGAAGCCGTCCGGCGGGCTGGCCAGTTGCATGTTCAGTCGCGCGACCACCTCCTGCGCGGCCGGCGGCAGCAGCACCGCGACGTCGATGGCGACCAGCGAACCGGGCATCGGCGAAGAGTACAACGTCGCCGGCCGCGCCCGCGGACCGGCGCGCTGCCGCCTATGGATGTGCCGCGGGCCGCCACCGCGGCGCCGGCCGGTGCAGCGGTTCCCAGCCGTCCCTGGTCAGCGCCGCCTGCAACGCCGAGGTGCCCGCGACGAGGGCCGATTCGTCCGGAAAGGTGTGCAGCCGCCGCAGGCCGCCGGGATACGTGACCAGCAGGCGGTAGCCGTCGCGGGATCCGACGCGCCGCACCGTGAGCGGGCGGCGTTCCCGCCGGCGGCGATTGAAGAAACGGACCATCGCGTCCGTCGTATCGGTCGCCGGCCGGTGGAAGATTAGCGGCGGCGCGGAATGGCGGGCCATGCGGGCGGCCACGCCCCGCAGGCCGTGCACCCGCCGGCGGACGACTAGCGGCGTAGAATGGCGGGCCATGCCGGTCAGCGAATCGGTGATTCGACGCATGACGCGACTCGCGCGCCAGCACGGGGCCATCAACCTGGCGCAGGGGTTCACTGACGAGCCGCCGCCGTTTCCTCTCGTCTGGGGAGCGATCTCGGCGCTGCTGGGAGGCACCGACGCGGGCATTCGGCGACTCGAGCAGGCTTCGGCGGCCGGCTCGACGGGGCTCGATTCCGCTGCGGTGGGGATGTCGTTGCGGGAGTCGCTGGAGCCCCTGCAGGGGCATCGCGACGAGTTGAACCAGTACTCCTATCCGTTCGGCCTGCCCGAGCTGCGCCGGGCCATTGGCGACTATACGGCGCGTTACAGTGGATTCGAGCCCGATCCGGAGACCGAGATCACGGTCGTGCTCGGCTCGACCGAGGGATTGGCGGCGGTGCTGGCCGCGGTCGGCCGTCGCGGGGACGGCGTGGTCGTCCTGGAGCCGTTTCACGAGATGTACCCGGCACAGGCGGAAGTCTTCGGGCTCTCGCCCCGCTTCGTCACCCTGCGGGAGGACACGGACGGCTCGGCATGGCGCCTCGACCCGGACGAGCTGCGGCGAGCCGCGGCGGGGGCCGGGCTCCTCGTCCTCAACACGCCGCACAACCCCACGGGGAAGGTGTTCGCAGCCGGCGATCTGGAGACGATCGCCGACCTGGCGCGGGCGGAGGATCTCGTCGTCGTCGCGGACGAGATCTACGAGCACATCGTCTTCGACGGCGCCCGCCACCGCTCCATCGCCACCTGGCCGGGCATGCGCGAGCGGACCGTCGTCGTCAACTCGATATCGAAGACGGCCAACGCGACCGGTTGGCGCATCGGTTGGGTGCTCGCGCCGCCGCACCTGACGCCGGCGATTCGGGCGGTGCACGACACGCTGGTGGTGCAGGCGCCGACGCCGCTGCAGAAGGCCGCCGTCGGGTTGCTGGACATGCCGCCGGCTTTCTTCCACGACCTTGCGCGGGGATATGCCGACAAGCGCACGATTCTCGGTGACGCGTTGCGGGCGGCCGGGTTCCGGATGACGGAGCCGAGCGGTGCGTACTACTTTCTGGCGGACTACCGCGGCGTCCGGGAGCTGGCGGACCTCGATCCGCTGGCGGCGGCCATGCACCTGATCGAGCGGGCAGGGGTGGCGGCGGTGCCGGGCGACAACTTCTATGGGAACAGCGCCGACGGAGAGCGCTATCTGCGCTTCGCGTTCTGCCGCGGCCGCGAGACCCTCGCAGAGGCGGCGGGCCGGCTCGGTGGGCTGGCTCCGGGCCGGTGACGGACGAGCTCGTGGTTCCGTGCGAGCTCACCGGGCAGCGGCGCTACACACAACGAGTGCGGCACTACCGGCTGCGGGTCAGGTACGGCCGGAGGTGCCAGTCGAAGAAGGTCCAGATCCGGTTCCAGGAATCGCGCTGCTCGGGGCTGTCGACGCGGCGGTAGCCTCGGTCCCGATCCACGCGCCGGTTGAACCGGTGGCCGCCGCCGAACCGATCGATCGGCGGATCGCGGTAGATGCGCGTCTCCGCCAGCTCCGGCTTCAGGTATTCGAGCGCGTGGACGAGCTGCTGCGCCTCTTCGAAGTTGACGTCGCGGTCGTTGTCCGCGACGTGGACCAGCAACGGGGTCTCCAGCTTGTCCACGTGGTACAGGGGTGAGCGCTCCACGTAGATGTCGCGGCGCTCGTGGACCGGGCCGCCGATGCGTTCCTGCGTCACGAAGTGACGCTGGTAGCGGGGTCCCTTGTACGAGAGCCGGAAAACGAGGTTGGTAACCGGCACCATCGCCGCCGCCGCCTGGAAGGAGTCCCGGTCGCGGAACACAGAATGCAGGGTAATGAACCCACCGTGGCTCCAGCCGATCATCCCGAGCCGCTCCGGGTCGACGTGCGGCATGTGGCGGCGCATGTAGTCGACGGCGGTCAGGCAGTCGTCCACCTCGTACCCGCCGTAGTCGATGGCGTTGTGATGGGCGCGTCCGTAGCCGGTGCTGCCGCGGTACTCGGGGGCGAGGACGACGTAGCCGCGCGCCACCGCCTCCCGGATGAACGGGAAGTAGGACGGATCGAGATCGCCGTGCACGCCGCCGTGAATCCAGACCAGCGCGGCATGCCCGCGCGGTCCTCGCAGCCGCAACGGCTCGAAGATGTAGAAGGGAATATCGAGGCCGTCGGCCCGGCTCTCGTACGAGAGCTTCCGCATGCGCAGGACGCCCTCGCTGAGCCGGCGGAACGTCCGGTCGCGCTGCCGCTTGCGGTCGCGGTCCAGCTCGTAGCGGTCCACGGCCGACTGGGCCGCGGCGGTGGCGGCCGTTCCCGCGCCGATCAGCAGGCACGCGGTCAGTGCGGCCAGAAAGAACGTCTTCGACAAGCGGAAGGCTGAGCCGGTCACCGCGTCATCATACCCGCTGGAACGCTGCGATTGGGGTGCCACCGCATCATACCCGCCGGCACGCCGCATTGCTGTGCCGCGGCACGGTCAACGCATCGGTTTCGCGAGCCGGTCGAGCAGGCTGTGCCGCGGCACGCTCAGCGCATCAGGTCCGCGAGCCGGTCGAGCAACCGCGTCGTCTGCTCCTCGGTGCCGACGGTGATTCTCAACTTGTCCGCCAGGCCCGGCTCGGCGAAGTATCGCACGAGAACGCCGCGTTGCTTCAGGCCCTCGTACAGGCGGCGGGCATCGCCGTCCGCGGGGCGGGCCAGCACGAAGTTGGCCTCGCTCGGCCAGACGCGGAAGCCCCGGGCGGTGAGCGCTTCGCCGAGGCGGGTGCGGGTCGCGCGGATTCGCTCCACGGTCTCGCGGGTGTATGCAACGTCGCGGATGGCCGCCGCACCCACCGCCGCCGCGACGGCGTCTACGTTGTAGCTGTCCTTGACCCGGGACAGGCCCGAGAGCAGGTCCGGGTGGGCGATGCCGAAGCCGAGTCGCAGCCCGGCGAGGCCGTGGCTCTTGGACAGCGTGCGCAGCACGACGACGTGGTCGTGGCGGCGCACGAGGTCGAGGGCCGACGCGCCGGCGAACGCCACGTAGGCCTCGTCGATCGCGAGCACCCCGGTCGTGCGGTCCGCCAGCATCGCGAGCTGGTCCATCGTCGCCGCTGTGCCGGACGGGCTGTTGGGGTTGGCGACCAGGGTCAGGGTCGCGCCGGCGTCCGCCAGCGCATCCACCGGCAGGGTGTACTCCTCGTCGAACGGGATTTCCAGGACCGGAGCGCCCTGGATGGCGGCCAGCGTGCGGTACAGGACGTAGGTCGGCACCGGATACGCGACGGGCCGTCCGGCGCCCGTGACGGCGCGAAAGAGCATCGTCAGCAGGTCGTCGCTGCCGTTGCCCGCGAGAATCCACTCCGGCTCTACGCCGAGCACCCCCGCGGCGCTGCGCCGGAACGCGTCGGCCAGCGGATGGGGATAACGCCGCAGCGCCTCCGGGTCGACGGTGTCGAGCGCGGCCAGCGCGCCGGGGCTCGGCGGGTACGGGTTCTCGTTCGTGTTCAGCTTGACGATGCCGGCGCCGTCGGGCGGCTGCTCGCCCGGAACGTAGGCGGCGAGGCGGTCGACGGCGGGACGGAATCGCGACATGACCCGAAACATGTTCCCTCGCCGCGCCTTGCCATGCGGGCGCCTCACCGCATCGCGGTGCCAAGCGGCGTTGCACCACGGGGTCCCGGGCAGTGGAAGCGAGGCGGCGCAGTATACTGCCAGTTGCGGTGCCTTCGGCGACTGCGCCCTGCAACATCCGCCGGAGACGGGAGGTTCCAGATGATCCGTTTTGCTGTCGTTCTCGCAGTGTCGGCCCTGCTCGGCCTGCCATCCCTGGCCGGGGCCCAGACGCTGGGACAGCTCTTCATCGAAGTGACCGACGCGTCCGGTCAGTTCGTGCCCGGTCTGACCCCGGCGGATTTCGTGGTGCAGGAGGATGGAAGGGACGCCGGCGTCGTGTCGGTCGAGCCGGTGGCGCCGATGAAGATCGCCTTCATGATCGACAACGGCGATCGGATGGTCGAGATGAACGCGCTGAACGCGCTGCGCGACGGCATGCAGGGGTTCCTCGACGCGGTGCCGCCCCCGCACGAGATCTCGCTGTTCACGATCGGCAGGAACATCCAGCGGCGGGTCGATTTCACCACCGACCGCGCGGAGCTCAAGCGGTCGGCCGGAGAGATCTTCCTCGACCGGGGCGCCGGCTCCGTCGTGCTGGACGGCATCCGCGAGACGTGGGAGCGCCGTTTCGAGGACGACGAGCCGTTCCCCGTGTTCGTGATGGTGCTGACCGACGGCACCGAGTCGAGCGGCCACTATAACGAGAACGAGTACGTCGACCTGGTCAACGAGCTGATCACGAAGTCGATCACCGTTCACGTCGTGCTGCTGTCCTCCCGCGGCGGGAGCGTGATCAACCAGTACGCGCTCAACCTGACCGGGAACACCGGCGGCATCTACGAGAACATCGCGGCGGCGACCGGGATCGAGCAGATGCTGGTGAGCATCGCCGAACGCATGAACGCCCACTACGAGAACGTGTCCAAGCGCTACCGTGTGGTCTACGAGCGTCCGAGTCCGCCGGGAGCGCAGATCTCGGCCGGCCTGTCGCGGTCCGGCGCCTACATCACCGGTCTGTTCGCCGGGCTCCGCATGCAGTAGAGGCCGGAGACGGACTCGCAGGCCCGCAGGTCCGGACGCCATGGCGCGTGCTTGCACGGCCTCGCGTTCCGTTGTCCGCGGGCGTGCCGGCGGCCCGCGGGACGGTTGCGGCAGCCAGGGGAGCTGAACATGTCGTTTCGTTTCGTCCTCCTGTTCGTTGTGCTCGCCGGATTGGTGCCCTCGCTCACGCCGGCCCAGACGCTGGGGCAGGTGTTCGTCGAAGTTACCCGCCGGTCGACGGGGGAACCGGTGCTGAACCTCGCTCCCGATGCCTTCGAGGTCTCCGAGGATGGCCGTTCGGCCGGAATCGTCTCGGCCAATCTCGACGCGGAGCCGATGAAGATAGCCGTGCTGATCGACAACGGCGATCGGCTGATGGAGACCAACGCGCTCAATCCCCTCCGTGACGGACTCGATGGTTTTCTCGATACTCTGGCGCCGCGGCACGAAGTCTCCCTCATCACCATCGGGCGGAGCGTGCAGCAGCGAGTGGAGTTCACGGCCGACCGCACGGAGCTGAAGGAAGGCGTCGGACTGCTGTTTCCCGACCGGGGCGCGGGCGCGCGGTTGCTCGACGGCGTTCGGGAGACCTGGAGGCGGCGTTTCGACGACGACGACGCGTTCCCCGTCATGGTGCTGGTGCTGACCGACGGCACGGAAGCGAGCGGCAACTACAACGACAACCAGTACGCCGACCTGCTCAATCCCCTTATCGCCAACGGGGTCACGGTGCACGCGGTGATGCTGGCCACGCGCGGGGGGGTGCGGGCGCAGCAGCGCCTGCCGCAGTACGCCTTCAACATCGTGGAGGTCACGGGCGGCGTTCTCGAGAGTTTCGTGGCCCCGAACGGATACGAGAACGTGCTGCCGCGGCTCGCGGAGCGGATGAACGACCACTACGACACGGTGTCGAAGCGTTACCGGTTGATCTTCGAGCGGCCGGATCCACCTGGAATGCGCCTGTCGGTCAGCGTGATCGGCAACGACCTCGCGTTCAGCCTGTTCCTCGACCGCCGGATGTCCCGGTGAGGTCGGGTGCCGGCCGGGCTGTACGGACGGCTGGCGGTGGGCTGCCGGCACTTGACTTGACTTGCCGCGGGGCGCATTCTGTCACCACACATCACAGTCGATCGTCCAAGGAGCAGACGATGAAACTTTCGAAGAAGCATGGCGCAAACCGGTATTTCGCTCGGCTGTTGGCCGTTGCGATGTGCGCGTCGGTCCTGGTCCTGACCGGGATCGATGTGCAGGCGGAGGTGCCCGGAACGGCGACCGTGTCGGGGACCGTGACCGCCTCGGAGTCGTTCACGGCGGCGCAGGTCTACCTGCGCAATCTCGATAGGGACATGGTGTACATGGTCTACACCAACCAGGGGCAGTTCCGGGCCGTCGCCCTGTTTCCCGGCACCTACGAGGTAAGCGCCAGCACGAAGCACCTCGAGTCGGACGTCCGGACAGTGACACTGGGCGCCGGCGACGCGGGGGAGGTCGATCTCACGCTGGGCGAGCTTTCGGGCGACGCGCCCCCGCTCGTCATTCCCGCCGGCCGGACCGCGATGGAGAGCGGCAGGGCCGGTGCGTTCGAGTACGCGAGCTA
Source organism: Vicinamibacterales bacterium (assembly GCA_964291605.2). Taxonomy (GTDB): domain Bacteria; phylum Acidobacteriota; class Vicinamibacteria; order Vicinamibacterales; family UBA8438; genus WTFV01. The sequence continues at coordinate 2,494,118 of OZ219745.1, forward strand.
CGACGAGATCTACCCGCCGGGCCCCGGCAAGGAGGTCGCCGAGCAGGTCTGCATGGCATGCCACGGCGAGAACTTCTTCCCCACGCGGCCGGGCACCGAGCGGCAGTGGATGTCGTGGATCGACCACATGGTCGGCAGCACCCTCGGGGAGCAGGATCCCACCCGCTACGCCCAGGGGCTGCTGTCCTTCCGGGCGTCGATGTTCCGCTTCGGGCGGCAGGACCGGGACGACCTGCTGGCGTACGTGGTCAAGAACTTCGGGCCCGACAGCAAGCGCCGGCGCGTGCGCATCGAGCAGCAGACTCCGGTCGACGAAGAGGCCCTCGGCAAGGCGATGTACATCGAGTACTACCTCGCCAAGGACGGACCCGACGAGGGCGTCAACGCCGACCCGTGGGCACGGGACCGGGTGGCGCGCTACGGGCAGGACCCGCGTTTCGATGCCGACGGCAACGTGTGGCTGGTCGACCGCGGCATCCCGCACCGGCTGGTGAAGCTGGATCCGCGCACCGGCGAACAGTGGGAGTACCTGTATCCCGATCCGCGCAACGGCAACCACGAGATCCTCATCGATCCGTCCGGCCTGATCTGGCTGCCGGAGCACCGCGGCCGCACCGGAGCCAAGGAGAAGCGGCTCCTCGGGTTCAACCCCGAGACCGAGACGTTCGAGTACCAGATTCCGATGGATCCGGACGATGTCGTCCGCAACCCGACGAAGTTCCTGCAGTCGCTCGCGATGGATTCGAAGGGCAACATCTACATCGGCTGGATCATGGGCGGCGCCATCAGCAAGTGGGACCGGGCGACGGGCGAGGTGTCCGTGCACCGCATCCCGACCCCGCACGCCATCCCCTACGGCGTCGTTGCCGACCGCAACGACAACATCTGGGTCGCGCTGTGGAGCGGCGGCAAGATCGTCAAGTTCGACACGTCGAACAACTCGTGGACCGAGTTCACCGCGCCCACCTACCCGGGGCACACGCGGCGCCTGAACGTCGATTCGCAGAACAACATCTGGTGGGGCATCTACTCGGCCGGCAAGCGGCCCGGCAAGCTGGTCAAGCTCGACCAGTCCACGGGCAAGATGACCGAGTGGTCGATCCCGCAGCAGAACGCCGAGCCATATGACGTGGCCGCCGACCCGGAGGACAACATCTGGGCCCCGGATGTCGGCCAGCGGACCGACGGCGATTACGGCGCCACGCTCTGGAAGTTCGACCCGCGCAGCGAGGAGTTCACCTTTTATCCGAAGCCGCAGCGGCACGCCGACTCGCCCAAGATCCAGATCACGCGGGACGGCGCCGTATGGTACTCGCCGCGCGGCAGCCGCGAGGCGCCTGCGTTCGGGGTGCTGTATCCGGACATGGACAAGATCGACGACCTGGGCGCGTACTACACGTACGGACCGCCCGGGTATCCGTTCCCGGGGCCGTCCACCGAGACGAATTCCGGCGGGAACTGACGCGCACGGCGTCCGGCAGCGGCCTGGCGCCGAGTACCACGCAGGAATCGACCGGCCGGCATCTTCCCCCCCGCGGGAAGGTGCCGGCCGCTTTGTCTTCCGCACAGGGATGCGGGCCGTGCATCCCTGCCTCCACTGGCGCGCCTGACTCTCCCCTCGTCACGCCCTCTTGCCCTGGCACCGCCCGGCTGAACGGCGATGTCTCCGGCGCCCCGATCACTCTCGAGGTCGACGGCCGGCAGTACCTCGCGGAGGCGGGCGGCTGCCGGCCGCGCCGGTGCGGACCGGCGCCACCGTGCCGCTGTCGCACGATTTCCTCGCCAAGGAGACGGTCGATATCGCCGAGGCCTACCTCCTGCAGACGCGGGTGAATCCGGATGAGGGTGGGGTAGAGAGTGTGGGGTAGAATTGACCTCGATTCGTTGGCCATCGTGCAGGAGGGAACACAGATGAAGAACAGACGAATCCAGTTGGCAGCTACGGCGGTCTTCGGTGCGTTCGTGGTGTCCGGGCTATCGGTCGTGGCCGAGCAACAGGCACAGGAGGCTCCTCCGATGGGCTTCTTCGTCACCAGTGTCGGCCTCGGTGACGGCGCCAACCTGGGTGGGCTGGAAGGCGCGGACGGCCACTGCCAGACGCTGGCCGCGGCGGCGGGCGGCGGCGACCGCACCTGGCGGGCCTACCTGAGCACGCAGGGCGCCGGAGCCGTAAACGCACGTGATCGGATCGGGGAAGGACCGTGGGCGAACGCGGAGGGCCTCGTCATGGCCACCAGTGTCGAACGCCTGCATTACGACAACTCCACCTTCAACTGGACCCACTCGTTGGACGAGAACGGCAACCAGTTCGCATCACGCATCGACGGAGACCCCGACTTCACGGAGCACGACGTGCTGACCGGCACGCAGATCGACGGCACGGCGTTTCCGGAGGGCGAGGACCGCACATGCGGCAACTGGACCAGCAATGGCGAAGGCAGCGCCATGCTCGGCCACGCCGACCGCTACTCCTTCACGACACCGGGTTCGCCCTGGAACACCGCCCACCCGTCACGCGGTTGCTCGCAGGACGATCTGGTGGCTACGGGAGGGGCCGGCCTGTTCTACTGCTTTGCCATCGACTGATGGACGTCCGATGAGAGGTCGAGATCGAGAAGACGCAGAAGCACTTGGATGAGTTGTGAGGTTGCCCCGGCTATGCGGAACTTCGCATAGCCGGGGGGCCTGAAGCCGAGCCAGGGCGCCGGCCAGCCCTGGTATACTCCAGGGCGTCAGAAGAGTCGGGAGGTACGCCATGTTGCGAGTGCTCGTGCTCCTCGCGTCGGTGTTGGGTCTTCTCAGCGGGCACCCACTTGGTGCCCAGACCGCCCCGGCCTGCGATCCCGCCGGAGATGTGAACTTCGTCTGCGGCACGACCAATCCGGAGGATCTCTACGCGGTTCCCGGCGCCCCCTGGGTAATCGCTTCGGGACGATACTCCGCGTCGGAGGGTCCCGTCTATGCGGTGAGCCTTCGTGATCACAGCGCCCGGGAGATCTTTCCCGCGGGAGCGTTGCCGCCGGAGCACGACCGCGACACCTATAGCGCCTGTCCCGGTCCGAACAACGTGTTCCAGCCGCACGGACTGACCCTGCGGGAGGGCGGCGACGATGTGCATACACTCTACGTGGTCGGTCATGGCGCGCGCGAGGCCATCGAAGTCTTTGCGCTGGACGTCGGCGGCGCCGTGCCCACGATGAAGTGGATCGGCTGCATCCCGGCACCGGAGGGCACCGCCCGCATCAACTCCATTACGGCGCTGCCGGACGGCTATCTTGGCGCGACGAACTTCGACCGCGCAGGTGGGGAGCTCTGGGAATGGCATCCCACGACGGGCTGGGTCGAAGTGCCCGGCAGCCAGATGCCCGGTCCCAACGGTCTCGTGTCCTCGGATGATGGGCAGTGGTTCTACATCGGGGGCTGGAGCGATCGGGCGCTGGTGCGGCTGTCACGCGGCCAGAGTCCGGTGCGCGTCGACCGGATTCCGGTTGGCTTCAACGTCGACAACGTGCGTTGGGGACCCGCTGGCCAAGTCATCGTCGCCGGTCACCTGACCCAGTGTGAGGATCTTGATCCTTGTGAGCTGTCGGCCGCTCGCGTGGCCGAGGTCGATCCGACGACGTTCGAAGTCCGCCAACTGGTGGATTACAAGGGAAACGAGTTCTTCAGGCTCGGCACCGTGGCCATCGAGGCGAATGACGAGATCTGGATTGGCGGGATCAGGGGCAGTTACGGGATCGCCCGATTCCCACGCTAGGCGGCGATGCGCCCTGGTCGAGCAGGGCGCGCTGTCCAGGATGTCGAGCGCCGTCTCGACGCCGGCCCGCCCGAAGAGTGCGCGCTCGACCCGAAGAGCGACAGCGACATGTCGATGCGGCTGATGTCGACCAGGCGCCGGACTCGGAGCTGGTACTGCGTGAACGAACCCTTCCCGGTTCGCGCGGTACGTCGCCTCGTCCTCGGTGCCGCCGAGGAACGCCACGTGGCCCGTAGTGCAGCTTCTCCTTGGCCACGGCCTCGAAATCGAAGACCGTCAGCGCCTCTTCCGCCGGTGATCATGGCGCCGCCGCCGATCAGGTAAGACGTGGCCCCGCACGCCGCGCGCTTCGAGCGCCGCCGACAGCTCATCGAAAAGCTGTCGGATCGATCCAGTGGATCAAGCGGCAGGCCTGCGGGTACCGCAACCGAGAGCGGTTCCGCAACGCCATCTACTTCCATCTGGGAGGGCTCGACCTCTACCCGGACGCGATGGCTGCCCACACGAAATCGTGAACGGCCGCTCCGTTAGCTGCGCCACAGGAAACGGCAAGGCGGGAGTCGGCGCCGAGACCGGCGGGGCCACCGACGGGCGTCGGTGGCCCCGCTATCAGGCTCTAGGAACAACTGGACCCGGTTCGCTCCCCGCGAACCCACCCGGCCAGCATCTGCCACTCCGGGTCGTCGCGACTCTGCCAGCGTCGCGGACCGTTGTGCGTGTAAGCGCCGCCGCCGTCGGGATGAAGGGGCTTCAGCAGAAACCGACTCTGCTCAGGGTTGCCCGGCGTGATCACGCGGGTGATCAGCCGGTAGGCTCGCTGCGCCTCTTCGTCGCTCCACTCGTCGCCGCGTCCGGGAGCCGGCGCGAAGCCGATGAGACCCCCGGAATGGCAGTTGCTGCAGCGGAGCTGCCCTTCGCGCGGATTCGCGAAGACGGGCTGAACGCACGCGCGGAAGAACTCGAAGTCGATCTCGGGCTCCGGGGGAGGGACGAACGCGTCATCCGGCATGCTTCGAATCCAATCGAGCAGCGCAACGTACTCCGGGTCGTCAGCAGAGGTCCAGTAGGTCCCCCCGGTGTGCGTCAGTCCGCCCGCATCGGGTGACAGGGGCTTCAAGAGCAGCCGGCTGCTTTCGGGCTCGGCCGTGTTGATGAGTTGGCTCACCACCTCGAAGTTGCGCATCGACTGCTCGCTGCTCCAGCCGGCATTGGAGTTCGGGGTCTCCAGACTGAAGCGCACGCTCGTCTGCCACGTGTGACACATCACGCACGACGCATAGCCTCCAATCGTGCCCCCGCGGTCTTCCATGAAGACGCTCTCGACGGTGCCGCGATACGTCTCCAACTCGCCGGTGCTCAGGGTCTGAGCGGCGACCGGCGCGACAATACCCGGCGGTAGCGCCACGGCCGCCACCGCAGCCAGACAGCAGATCAGCCCCAGGCCGAGTCTCGTCATCATGACGCCTACTCCTCCTCCGACCGCATGTTGGTGCCCTTGGGATTCACGCGGTCGGGAGGCAGGATGACCGTGCTGATGCGGGCCGGCCGCGAGCCGGTCGTGATGGTGGCGACCACCTCGAGCTTCTCCAGATCGATCGCCAGCGTCTGGTCGGTCCCGGACACCGCGACATACATGTACTTGCTGTCGGGTGTCGACGTCATCCAGTTGGCACTCGGGCCCACCTTGACGCCGCCGATGTACTCGAGGTCGGGCAGACTCCAGCCGTAGATGCGGCTGTCGAGCCGACTCGAGGCCCACACGGCGGAACGATCCGCCAGCACCTCGAGACCGTGCATATCGCCGGTCTGTATCCCGTCGGCGTTCTTTTCCCACAAGGGCAGCTCGGGCGGCCACAGCATGTCGACGACCTCACGGCTCTCCCAGTCGATGACCCACACGGCGTTGATCCCGGTCGCCTGCGCGAAGATGCGTTTGGTCGACCCGTCATCGTTTGCCTCGAAGGCCATCGGTCGCACCGTGTGGTGCGTCCGGCCGTATTGCTCGTATCCACTCAGCCCGAGCGACCAGGCCACCGTGTCGGTCTCGGGGTCAATCACCTGGATCGTCGGATCATCCGGCCCGGCCCGGCCGCTGAGACCGAGCACGACCCACCGTTCGTCAGGGGTCACGAAGACGTTGTGCACCGGATAGTGCACCTCGATACTCTTGACGGTCTCGTGTGTGTCGATGTCGATGACATCGACGAGCGCCGGCGCCGCCCGGTTCGGATCGACCTCGACCCCGGGGCCGACTGGATTCGTCGACCGCTGCCTGATCCCCGCATAGATCTTCCGGTGCTTCTTGTTGACCGCGACCTTGTTCGGTCGCTGCGACAGCTTGATCTGCTCGACCAGCTCGAGCGTCTTCGTGTCGAACACGTCGACCGTATGGTCCTGCTCGTTCGCGCAGTAGTAGTAGAGCGCGTCGGGATGCATCGTCAGATTGTGCGGATTCGGACAACCTCTGATCAGCCCTACGACCTCGTTCAGCTCGGGGTCGATGACGTGCTGGATGGTGCCCGCGTTGTTGCTCTGCAGGATCCGCACGACCACCCCGTCGTAGGAATCGAGCTGGGGCACCGCCTGTGCCGCCGCGGACGAGGCGAGAAGCAGACTGGCGACGACCCCCCAGAGTGCGCGGCCGAAGAGTGAACCTGTCATCTGAACCTCCGTGTCATGGCTCATGGCGCACCGGACTGCTGCGCCGCACGACCGACCTGGTCCTGTCCGGACAGCCCATGATAGCGCAGACGGACGTCCGGCGTCTTGCCCACAAATTCCTGAAGCGGCTCCCAGATAGAGGAGCGCCAGCACGGCTTCATCGATCCTGTCGTCGATCCGTTCCCGACTCATCGAGAGCAGGGTAGCTCACTATCGAGCGGCGCGTCGCGTGGCACGGAGAGCGGGCTTCCGCTGCCGCTGGGCGGGACGACCGCCCGGTGCTGGACCTGACCGAATGCTCTCGCCAACGGCGCCAGGGCCTCGGCGACCAGGAGCGCAACGTGCCGGCGCCGTGTCGAGCCGTCAGCAGGATTGCGTCCCGCCACACGCGGGAGGACCCAAATGCCAGCGCGGCCTGCAGGTCGTCGTCTGGGTCGCATCCCGGCACACGAGGGAGGGCCTGCCGGCGTCGTGGCCGAAGACGGAGATCGGGCCGCTCGCTCCGGCCCGTCGAGGCGCGCGTTCATGCTGTCCTGGCCACCGGTCCTCAGCAGCATCTCGTTGTACGTGGGCGAGGTCTTCAGCTCCTCGGCAGCGGCGAGGTTGCGTGGCACCAGCTGCAGGTCCGGATCCAGCCAGCCACAAGTTCAGGCGGGGTCACCTACCCCGCTAAACGAAGACTTTTGGGAGAGCCCTTCTTCTGGGCATCAACTATCCGTTGCGGATATAGTTGGCGCCGTTCGCGGCCCGTGTCAAGTCGCACGTCTCGCCGGCCTCGAACCGCGACGAACCCAGTCCGGAGGGACTAGCGATGACGCTGCCAGGTGGCGCGGCTCTCAACTCCGTCGTCACCCATCAGCGACAGCACCAGCGTGTCGCCGTCGTCCGCGAGGTCGTACGAGTAGCTCAGCGTCCGGCCCCGCACATCCGGTCGAGACCCGCCCTCGACCTCATGCTCGACGACTCTCCGAAAGACGTTCACGTCATATCGGCCGTAGTAGGCCAGATAGCTCTCACGGCTTGAAAGCTGAACCGACACCCGGCCGCTGGCGTCATACGACAGCATCCCGTCGGTGAACGCCGAACCGTCCGCGGCCGCCCCACCGACCCGCTCGAACGACGAGAGACCGAACGCGCCGACGAACCGGGCTATCTGCTCGGTGGCCCGCGCGCCGTTCAACATCAGCGTCATGCTCCGATTGCCTTCGTGACAGGCAAACTCGTAGATCGGCTCCTCGGTGTTGGTCAGAGGGTACTCCGCCGACCACGGCTCCGTGAACGAGTCCGGGTCGTAGACGGTGTACTCCTGATGCATCGTGGCCTGGTCGATCCGCGTCAGACGCTGCACCAGACGCATACCCGCCCCGGACCCCGCAAAGGTCCAGCGCGGGTCGAAGTTCGTCGATTCGATCACCAGGGTGTCGCCGTCCCAGGAGCCGCGCGAGGTCCCGGTCCACTGCTGGATGGCGCTGGACACCTGCGGCCGGTCGTCCAGCGGGACCGTGATCGTGGCGTTGATGAACTCGTAGTGGATGACCACATGGTCCGGGGTCTGGAAGATCCGGGCCGGGAACGCACTCCCTCGGAGCGGCAGCATCCCGCCCACCAGGCAGCGTTCGTCCAGTGCCCGGTCCTCGGGGCCCTCCGGGATGCCGCTCATACGCCGACCTGGCATGCCCACCCGGTAGCGGCCTTCCTCGGTGCGTGGAATCCGCCCGTTCTCGGGTGAGACGACGAGCGACGTGCGCCCGTCCAGCAGCGGATGGTCGTAGATGGACTGGTCGACCCCGCCATCGCCCAGCTCGAAGTCGGCGCTCAGGGCCCGATCGAGCCGCTCGCGGATGCCGCGCCGCCGCGTGGCAAGAAACTCCGCCTCTTCTTCTTCTGTGAGACGAAGTCTGTCCTCGAGTTCGGCCGGTCGCTCGAGGGGCGTCATCGTGGGAAGCGACCAGGTCCCCTGGAGATCCGGCACGCCCCAGGGCGTACGGGGCGGGCCCGCCTCGTCGGCCGGCTGCGCCAGCGCCGAGCACGGAAGCGCCGCGAGGGCGCCGGCCATCCCGAGGCATCGCAGGACGTACTGAGCCATGCTCATGGTCTCGTCTCCGCTTTCAGTCGCTGCAGCTCCTCCCGCGACCGGAACTCCAGCTTCGCCACCTTCCCGGCCCCAAGGTAGCCCATGCCGATCTGGGTGCGGCCATTCACCGTCACCGCCTGCAGCCCGTGGGTCTTGGTCCCGATCGTCGGCAGGGAATAGCTGGTCCACTCTTCCGTGCTGGGATCGAACTTCGCGATCGAATCGCCATGCGTGAACGGTAGCCACACCATGCCGTCTTCGTCCACCGACGTCTCGTAGCAGTTCCCGTCCTCATGCTCGGGCGGAAAAGGATACATCTCTTCGAGGTCAGAGCGGCTGTCGAGCTTCAGCAGGCCGCCACCGTACCACGAGCAGCCCCAGAACGTGGTGCTCCGCGGATCGGCGCCTGGCTTGCGAATCGCCACGGCGCCCGGCCTCCCGTAGCCGTAGAACGTCAGGCGATCGGCGAAGACCGCCAGCTCCTCCGCGGTGAACAGGTCGCTCCTGTCGTTTACCGCTTCGGGTAGAGGCACGAACGTGGCCTGGCCGGTCTCGAGGTCCGCCTTCATCAACCCGTCCCGCGGAATGGCGGTCGACCACCAGCCATTGCCGGCGCCATCGCCGGTCATCCCGTAGTTCGAGGCGTTCGGAACCGGGTTCTCGAAGAGCGTCCAGTCGCGGGTCCTCGTGTCGTAGCGCATCGCCTTCGCGTCGTTCGTCGCCCCCGCGGCCCAGATGCCACCTCGCCCGTCGTCGCCAATCCAGGGCCCCACGCGTGCCCCCTCGGGCGGGCGAATGATGGCCGATTCGCCCGTCCGCGGGTTGATGCGCCCCAGCGCACCAATGTTGCTCATGTCGAACCACACGACCCCGGCGGCGTCCCGGATGATGTCGTGCGAATTCGCGGGGGGAGCTTCCGGTGTCTCCGACAGCACGAAGTTCGTCGCGTGCCCGGTCCGCCAGTCGTATCTGACGACGGTGCGGGTGATGTTGAACATGTCGGCCATCCACACGTTTCCATCGGCATCCAGCGTGGCGTTCATCGCGTGGTGCTTGGACTCGTCCATGAAATCGACAGGGCCGAGCGCCCAATCGGTGCTGCCATCGTTGAAGAACGGCAATCCGAAACCGGGCTCGGGCGCGTCGTATTCGCGGGCGATCATCAGCGTCGAGTCCCCCGTCGGACGACGGGGCGTGAACGTCATGGGCGACGGGCCCGGACCACGCACCTTCGCCAGCCACGCCGCCAGCTCATCCCGGAAGTGGACCATGATCGCGTTCGGCTGGCGACGGGCCGCGGCGGCCGGAGTGCCATACCGATACGGGTGCATCCGGCTCATCACGTCGATGATGTTCCGCCAGCCGGCCTCGTCGAATCGGCTGATCAGCGTGAAGTTCTGCGGATGACATCCCATACAGGCCGCCCGAAAGACCTCCTTCATCCGGAGGTCCTCACGGGTGCCGTCCGGCAGCGCCGCATACCATTGGCTCCCCGTCAGCTGATTGTGGAAGTCCGCGGTAGGGGTGAGCGTGAAGTGCTGTCTGGCCCCGGCCTCGCTCAGCGCCACCTCCGCGCGGCCCGCCTCGAAGGCCTGGGCCTGTGCCCAGACCTTGTAGGGCCGTCCAGTCTCGAGCGGCGGGAAATGGTACTCGCCGTCACTGTCGGTGAACACGCTCGTGGTGACGTTCCGCCCCGGCGCCCGGGCAGACACGGTGACGCCCTCGAGCCTCTCGCCTGACGTCGATGTGACGGTCCCCCACAGGGGACCGGCGGTCCCGCCGAACGACACGGGGTCGGCCACACTCGGCGACGAGAGCTCGACCAGCCGGTCCACCACCGGCGGGCGGAGCGTCTCGACTCTCTTGAGGTAGCCGATGATCGAGTCGATCTGCTCGGGCCGGAGGGCGTACCTGAACGCCGGCATCGTGGCTGAGCCTTCGGAGATGAGCCGTCGCACCGCGCGTTCGCGGTCCTCCCCTTCGACATTCGTCCTGGAGAGCGGCGGCCCGTAGGATGCCGCGTCGACGAGGCCTGCCCCGGCGCCTCCGGTGGTCGCCATCGTCGAGTAGTGACAGGTGTTGCAGCGCTGCTTGAACAGAAACGCGCCCTGCCGTTCGCTCGCGCTCAACGACGACAGAAAGTGCGTGTCGGTGACGCCAAGCACCTGCGGCTCCATGCCCCATGCGGTGCGCATCCACTCTTCGACCTCGGCGGGCACGTCCGGCGGTTCTGCTGACGTGGCCGGCTGGGCGAGAACGCCGGACGGGGGGAACAGGAGCACACCGAGCATCACCAGCACAGACTTCATGGCCATGAATGTTCGGCTCCTGAATCGAGTACCGTCGTCGATCTCACCCGTTTGGCTCCTCAGCCGCTGCTCGTCACCAACCAGCAGGGGTTCGAGGGGTGTAAGCTGCTGCGAGTCAGCAGATTATACCTGGAGCGTGTCTCCGACGATTGTAGGATCGCGACCAGATACAGGAAGCCGGCAGACAACGGAATATAGGTGATGTTCGCCCACCAAACCTGATCCGGACGGTCGATCGTCAGCCCCCGCGGCAGGTACGGGTAGACGCGGTGTCCCGGCTGCGCCTCGCTCGTACGCGGCTTGCGGTAGATCGCTTCCAGGCCCATCAGGCGCATCGGCCGACGGACCCGGCGACGTCCCACCGACACGCCCTCGCGCCGCAGGTGCCGCGCCATCTGCCGGCTGCCGTAGAACGGGTACTGCAGCGACAAGGCGTCCATCACGCCGCATCAACGCCGGACTCGCCGCGCTCTCCCCGCGGGGCGTGTAGTACACCGAGGAGCGGCTGACGCCGAGCAACGCGCACTGACGGCTGATGCTCAACGCGTCGCCGCGGTCGACCATCTCCAGGCGTTCGGCCCGGCTCAGCGTTGGAACCCGCGCGGAAAAAAATCCGCTCCACCGTCAGCTCGCCGATCTTCGCGTGCAGGTCCCGGACCGTCGCCTCGTGTTCCGACTGGCGAGACGTTCTGCCGCCGCCGAAGATCTCGTCTAGTCCGTCGATGGCCTGCCGCTTCCAGGTGCTCACCTGGTTCGGATGGACCTCGTGCCGGGCCGCGATCTCCTGCACCGTCCGGTCCCCGCGCAACGCCTCGAGCGCCACCCGCTTCTTGAAGTCCGCCGTGAACCGGCGCCGTCGTCTCGTCGTCATCCCAGTGCCTCCCGAGGCTCTGGAATACACCTTAGCTCGCTGTCCGAAAAAGCGGGGCCACCTCACTTGCTCCGATGTCCGATCGTTCGCACAGCGGCCGTCGTCCTCGTGTCGGCCGCGGAGCGCAAGCAGCGAACTGCGTTGGTGGGAGCCGTGACCGAAGCGGCGTGCCTTCGCGTATCATGGCGCACGTGAGTTCGCAGGTCTACGACGCTATCTCTGAGAGCTACCGCGACTCGAAGTGGCTGCTGTTCCGGCACTTCGTCGAGCGGTACACCGTGATGGAATTGCTGGGAGACCTGCACGATCAGACGGTGCTGGACATGGCGTGCGGCGAGGGAGTCTACGCCCGCCAGTTCAAGCGGGCCGGCGCCGTCGACGTAACCGGCGTTGACATCTCGCCGGCCATGGTCGCTCTGGCCGAGGCCCAGGAGCGGGCGGAGCCACTCGGCTGCCGGTATGTCTGCGCAGATGCCGCGGGTTTCAGCCCGGCCGCGCCGGTCGACGTGGTCACGGCCATTTATCTGCTGAACTACGCGCGCACCGCGGACCAATTGGAGCGCTTCGGCCGCGCCTGCTTCGATGCGCTACGGCCCGGCTGCCGGTTCGTCGGCTTCAACGACAATGTTCGCAGACCACCCAGACCCGAAGATGTGTCGCTCACCAAGTACGGACTGGAACGGACATGTGCGAGGCATCCGCCGCGCGAGGGTGACGCCATCCGGTACCGAATCACGAACCACGACGGCCGGACGTTCGAGTTCGACAACTACTACTTGCAGTCTGCCACTTACGAGGCCGCCATGCGAGACGCGGGCTTCAAGGACTTTCAGTGGGTCGACGCGATGCTGGATCCCGTCGAGCGAACGGATCCGTTCTGGGACGACTTCATGGTCCAGGCACCGCTCACGGCCTTCTGCGCGACGCGGACATGACTCGCCGACGATCGGCGCTCGTGATCCGAACATCGACTACGCGCAGATGGCGAAGGCGTACGGCATGTACGCCGAGGGACCCATCGAGCGTCCGGCCGACCTCGTTCCCGCGCTGCGGCGCGCCGTCGAGCGCGTCAAGGCGGGCGAGCCGGTCCTGATCGACGTCATGAGCCAGCCACGCCGAGGAGGTGCGAGGTGAAGGTTGCGTCCGCATTCCTCTGGCGTTGCTGCTCGCCGCGGTGACAACCAACGCCCCCGCCGGCTCGGGTACGCGAACCGGACAGGAGCCGGCGGCGCTACAGGGGGACGCCACCGTCGGCGAGCGGCTGTTCGAGGACTACACGTGCTACGCGTGCCACGGTTATACCGGGAGAAACCGGCCGGGGCCCGCGCTTGAACCCCCCCACGGCTCCGCTTCTGCTTCTCAGAAAACCGAAAGAACTTACCCGTTCCCGCGCCGTCCGCGCCCGGAACGGCGTGGGGGGGCAGGTGGCCGGCTATGCCTCGGGGTGGCGTGCCCACGTCGGCGAGCCGAATCGTCGCGACCAATCCTCACGGAATCTGGCTGGCCACGATTCGTGTGTCGGCGGACCGTTCCGTTCGGGGTACTGATGCGAGTACGAGGTCTCTCGGGTGGGTGGGTATTGATCGCGGAGCCTATGCGGCCCGCTTTCCCGTGATTGCCTCCCGGAGCCCCTCCAGGAGGCCTTCGAGCTTGGCCATTCGTTCCCGGAGCTGCCCGAGCTGCTCGGTCGTCTCTTTTCCCTGTGCGTCAATCCGGTCTCGGAGTTCTCCGAGCTGCCTGCCGGTCTCCTTGCCCTGTGCGTCAATCCGGTCTCGCAGCCGGCTGTCGTACCGTGCCACTATCCCCCACACGCCCAGCAGCACTGCTGCGACCGCGCCCATGGCGGTCAGCACTGTCGGGATGATTCCCGCGCTCTCCATGGTGTTCCTCTCTGTAAGCTAGTTTTCGCTGGCCTCCTTGTCAACGCTGCGCTCTCGTCGCCACCGCGGCGTTCGCCCAGGCTCGTTGCCCGCTCGCGGCTCAGCATGCCCGCCGCCTCGGCCAGCGCCGTGCGATCCTGCCCTCACGGCCGCGACGTCGAACGGGTCGCGCGCGCGCACCTCCGGGGGGGCCGCTTCAGCTTCCCGTAGAGGATCTGGCTGGTGCTCAGCACGGTCTCGCCACTTCCTGCGAGCGGGACCCTCTGCTCGGCGCCTGGCGGTTCGAGCGGCCGTGACGAAATATCGATGCAGCCCTCGGCGACATCGATGCGGATCTGCCACGGCGTGTTTCATGCCATTGGGGCGCCGCACCGAGCGGCGATGTTCGCCTCGTAGTCGCACGCCAGAACCACGAACCGCCGCGCAACACACGGCGGTCGCAACCGAACTCAAAGCAATCCTCCGTCCACTCCCACACAAGTGCCAGCGGATCCGCGATGACCGCCCCCACCGTACGCTCCGGACGGCTCGCCATCAGCCACCCCGCCGCGACCATTGGCGCCGCGGTAGCCAGGCCGAGCAGGTGGGGGCGCAGCAGCAGCCGTCGGTAGAACGCCCGAACCACCTCGCGCAGGTGAGGCACGCGCACCGCGAGCATCGCGTACCAGAGCAGAACCATCCCGGGAAAACGCATCAGCCCGATCAGCGTCACCGATGGCGTCCATTCATAGGTGAACAACCAGGTCGGGCAAGAGCCCGCTGGTCGCCGAGCTCATCGACACCCTCCGGCGACGACCGGCCGGAAGCGGACGAGGCAGCGAGGTGGTGTTCGTCGATCAACGCCCCGTCGGGCGTTCCTCTCGTTCCAACCCCGCTACCTGAGTCTGCGTGTTCGACCTGATCCGGCGGGCGTTCGCCGCCGCCAATCGGGCGTCGCCCGCACTCTTCAGCTTCAACGCCACAGGGGTTCCTGCCCGAAATGCAAGGGCCGAGGTTTCCTGGAGGTCGAGCTGTCGTTCCTCGACGACGTGCGCCTGGACTGCAAGGTCTGCAACGGCAGGCGGTCCGCCCCGTTCGTGGCGGTCACTAGCAGAACAAACTTTCCAGCTCCGTGCTGGTCAGACGAAGCGGCCGAAGTACCGTTGGGCCGCGCAAACGCCCACGGCCACCGACACCCCGCACAGGTGGCGTCGGCGGCGTACAACGCCTCTGCCGCGCTTGTGTTCAAATGGCCCGTCGGCAGGTTACCTCGCGACGACTGCCGGCCCCGATTCGCCGTGCGCGCCCGTGGGCCGAACAAACGTACGGCCCGTGCGGAGCACATGCGGCCTATAGCAATCAGGTCTCGAATCAATCTCGGTCGCTCCGTGCCGTCCTCGCCAAGCGGAATCCGAGATCATATGTCGCGCTATAGCGGGAATAGCGGGAGCCCCGCTCACAGTAGCCTGGCGAATCCAGGTAAACGCAGCCACGGACCACCTTGCGGTTACCCGACGCAGGTCCCCGTCGGGTCCACCACCGTTCCGCCCGGATAATCGGCGTACCAGTCCTGAACAAGCTCCGCCACGTTCCCGTGCATGTCGTACAATCCGAACCGGTTCGGTCTCTTCTGGCCGACTGGGCGAGTGCGGTACCCGCTATTGTCCTCGAACCACGCGAACTCCTCCAGTGGGTCCGGAGCGAAACGCTCCGCTCTCTCGCCAGCCCGTGCGGCATACTCCCACTCTGCTTCCGTTGGCAAGCGATACGTCCAGGTGCTACCGTCGACCGAATTGAGGATCGCGATGAAACGCTGCACGTCCTCCCAGGAGAGGTCTCGACCGGGCAGCGGCCGCATCCCGCGAACCTTGACGGGTTGCTTCCCATCACTGCTTGCCATTCCTCCTGCGTGATCTCATACCGGCCTATCTGATAGGGGCGGCTGATGCGTACCCGCGTTCGCGGGTAGTAGAGTGTTCCCGCTCGGCGGTCGGAAGCCCCCATTCGGAAAGTACCGGCGGCGACCGATACGAACTCGAGTTGCGGAATCAAATCGCGCGCGGCGTTCAACGCGCGCTCCATCTCCTCCCTCGCTCTCACTGCGGCAGCCCGCGCCCGGGCCTGCTCTGCCGCTCGCAACTCACGGGCCCTGTCGATCTTCTCGATCGCGGCTGTCGCGCTATTCATCAGAGCCAGCGCATCGCGGTAGTACTGGCCTTCGCGCCCCTCCAACTCGAGGTAGCGGACGACCGATGCAAGCGCCCTGTTCCAATCTTCCACCGCATCCCAGACTCTGGCGTAACGATAGTAATACTCCGCCGACGGTACGAGGTCGTGCTCCTCCTGCAGCTCGGATATCCGTGCCATGGCGGCGCGGGCACCGACATGGTCGCCCTCGCGAGCGGATTGTTCTGCGCGCAGGAGGTTGCTGTCGAGCATGATCTCCGGCGGAAGTTGAGCGAGCACGGTTGCGAGCCCGAAGGAAAGCGAAACGACGACTGCCTGGAATACGCTACGCATTGAGGCATCCCTCCGGACCCGGCTGTGCGATTACAGCTCGCGGTCGTTGAAGTCGACGAGCTCATCGAGCTCTTCTAACCTCCACCTGTCTCCGACGGCCTCACGCAAGGCCCCGCTGACTTCTGAGGAGATCGGAGACACAAAGCGGCAGGTGTACTAGCCGGGGCGGGCGACGTGACAACCTGCCCGCCAGAGGACCATGGCTCCGCAAGCCCAATGGACGTTGACAGCGGAACCGATATCGCCGCGGCGGAAGCCACGAGCGGGGGTTCCCCTTGAGGTTGCCCCGGTAATGCGGAGCTCCGCATTACCGGGGCAACTTCACCTTACGCTTGCCCCGTGACGGAGCATCCGCCCCACATCGGTCCGGCACGGCAACGCATGTTCCAGAGCGCTGCTCCCTTCTACAGTCGCGTGTACCTGCCCTTTTCTCGCGCAACACCCCGGATCGCTCGAAGCTGTTCGGGTCACACGGCCAGAGGCCGTGCGTTTAGCTCCTACTAACGCACGCCGCCGCCGAGGGTGAACCCGACGTAGATCTCGCGGCCGGGCGAGGGCCGGTAGTAGCGGTGGCTGAAGTGGTTGACCAAGCCCGACGAGTTGTGGCGCTCGTTGAACAGGTTGTCGATGCCCACGAAGGGCTGCACATCGACGTCGCCCACCTGTTCGACCCACCCGAAGCGCAGGTCGACCACCGTGTAGGCCCAGTTGGTCGCCGCCGCTTCGTTGGCGTTCGTGAAGAAGTACTCGTCGACCCAGCGCACCGACGCGCTCGCCTGCAAGTGGAACGGCGCCGCGTAGTCGACCCCCGCGAACAGGCGCGCCGGCGGCGCACCGGGCTCGCGCTTCCCCGAGTAGTCGACGCCTCCGAGCACGTATCGCCGGAAGACGAAGTCCTGGTGGGTGTAGGCGAGCTGGGCCTCGAACCGGGCCGTAGGCCGCCAGCCCAGCGACAACTCGACGCCGTTGCGCGCGGTCTCGCCGGCATTGACGTAGTAGAGCGCAACGGCGCTGGGACGGACCGCCACTATCTGACTCAGCAGGCGCGAGCGGTAGGCGGCGACCTCGTATTGCAGCCGGGCCGGCTCGATCAGCCCGCGCACGCCGAACTCGTGGCTGCGGAGCCGCGACGGGTCCAACTCGTGGTTGAACCCGCCCCGCTCGTCCGGCGACCGCGCAAGCTCGGCGGTGATGGGCGTTTCGTAGGCGGTCGCGAAGTTGCCGTAGACGTTGAGGCCCGGCGCCACTGCCACCGTCATGCCGAGGGTGGGGCTGTGGGCGCTCATCGTGCGGCGGCCCGACTGATCACCGTCGTCGAGCTTCCGATCCGTCGCCCGGAAACGGTAGTGGTCGTAGCGCGCCCCGGCCGTCAGCGTGACCCGCGGGTGGGGCGATACGCTCAACTGGCCGAAGGGCGCCGCCGACGACACCAGCTCCTGCTGGTCGAGGTTCAGGGCGCCGCGGTGGGCCGTGCCGCCGACGACGAACGGCGGCAGGAAGTGGTAGTCCATCCGGGTCTCGTCCTTCGACGACACGTCCACCCCGGCCGTCCACCTGAACGTGGTCGAGCCGATCTCGGCCGCGCCCTGGTACGTCGATCGCAGGCCGGTCCCGCGTCGGCTCAGGTCGAGGGTGCGGTTGACGAGGGCGGTGTCCACGCGCCGGCGGGCGGCCCAGACGGTAGCGTTCAGGACATGCGCCCCCGAGAAGCGGTGTTCGATGGTCGCGCCGCCTTGCGTCTGCAGGGCCGATTCACCCCAGTTCTCCTTGGCGACAGTCGTGCCACCCAACCAGGCGCTTGGCTGCCGTGGGTCCCGGCCCCGCTCTGCCGCCGGCAGCCGGGGATCGGCCGCCTCCGCTGCTGTCAGATAGGCCGGGTTCGCCGCGAACGGCAGATCGTAGTGGTTGAAGACCAGGGACAGCTCGGTCCGTGGCGAGAGCGCCTGCCGCACGACCACGTTGGCTTGGCGGACCTCCGCCTGGCTGTGGCGGCGCCAGCCGTCGGTGAGGAAGCGGCTGACGCTGCCCATGAACCGCGTGCCGCGGTCGTTGCGGCCGTCGACCCGGAGCTGCTGCCGATGGTAGCCGTAACTGCCCCACTGCAGGTCGGGCCGTATCGTCAACCGCCGCGTCGGATCGATCTCGGTGACCAGGCTGATCACGCCGCCGGCGGCGTTGCCGTAGAGGACCGAACTCGGGCCGCGGATGACCTCGATGCGCCGCACCGCCCCGAGGTCGACGTTGCCCGGCTCGGTGGTCCCGTCGGTGGTCGTCAGCGGTATCCCGTCCTGGACGACGGCCAGTCCGCGGATGCCGAGCATGGGCTCGGACGGCGGGGCTCGGACGCTGAGGGCAATGCCGCCGGTCAGTCCGTAGTCGCGGCGGTTCTGGACAGTCAGGCCCGCAATGCCGCGCAGCGCCTCGTCGAGCGACGCCTTCCGCTCGGTGAAGCCGAGCGCCTCGGGCCCCAGCACCGCCACCGCGTTGGCCACGTCGTTCAGGCCCTGCTCCGACCGCGTCACGGTGACGGTCTCGGCCAGCGGCGCGATGGTCAGGGTGAAGTCGACGATCGTCTCCGCTCCCTCGACCCGCGCTGCGGTGGGGGCGGCGCGGAACCCGGGAAGGAAAACGGATACCTCGTAGTCTCCCGCGGGCAGCCGCGCGATCTCGTAGTCGCCGTCCTCGCTGGTCACCGCGCTGCGCGCCAAGCCGGTTGCGGAATGCTGCGCGGTGACGGTCACTCCGGGCAGCAGGCCGCCCAACTGGTCGCTGACGATCCCCCAGATCGACCCGGCGTCGTCCTGCGCGACTGCCGGCCCAATACCAACGAGGAGGCACAGCACACCGACGCAGGCAATCTGGAAGCCGTTGTCACCGGCGACACGAACCACCGTCGGCTTACCGACCTGGCAGCCCAAGGGCGGGATGGCCTGCGTGTTGCGCGGCAGGTCCAAGTTGATGAAGCCCCCTCGTTACCCGATCCGGCGGCCCGAGCGAAGTGGCGGGCGCCGGCACCACCGCCGACCTGTGGCCCGCGAACATCCGCCGCATCGTCCGGCCGATGTCGTCGAGGATCATGTACGGCGTTGGGACCAGCACCAGCGCGGCGGTCATGAACAGTACCCCGAAACCGAAAGAGACCGCCATCGGCACCATGAGGAGGCGTCGAGGCTTCTGTTCCGCATCGGCGGCGCAAGGCCGATGAAGGTGGAGAGCGACGTTGGCAGGGTCGGCCGGAAAACGGTGGACGCCGGCCTCGCGCACCGCGAGCGCCAAGCCGGCCGTTTCGAAAATCCCGCCGGTTGGGTAGAATCCGCCAAACGACGAGACCCGGTTGAGGGGAGGAAAATTAGTGGCTGGATACGCGCTGATAGACGTGGAGATAACCCGACCAGGCGGCCTTCGCCGAGTTTCGCGAGCGAGCGCCGGCGGTCGTAGAGGCTCACGGCGGCACGTTCCTGGTGCGCGGCGGGGCGACGGAGGTCGTACAGGGCGACTGGACGCCTCATCGTGTCATCGTCATAGAGTTCGAGAGCGTCGAACGGGCGAAATCGTGGTGGAACTCCCCGACCCACACCGAGCTCAGAGCGATCGCCGACAGGTGCTCCAATACGACCACCACGATAGTCGAGGGCGTCTGACACGACAGGATGAGCAGCGGCTCGAGCCCGACTACCAGCGTTCGCTATCAGCCTGACGAGAGTCCTCCGGCGGCGCTTGCCTTCGGCTGCGGCCTGCAGCTCGTGATCCTGGGCGGCGCCAGCATCGTCCTGATCCCGACGATCGTGATTCGGGCCGCCGGCGGCAGCGAAGCGTACCTGTCCTGGGCGGTGTTCAGTGCAGTCGCCATCAGCGGCGTCTGCACCGCGCTGCAGGCGGTTCGCGCAGGCCGCATCGGAGCCGGATACGTCCTCGCCATGGGACCGGCGGGAGCCTTCATCGGCCTCAGCGCCGCGGCGCTGACCCAGGGAGGGCCGGCACTGCTCGGCGCGCTGGTCGCTGCGTCGTCGTTGTTGCCGATCGTGCTCTCCGCGCGGCTCTCCCTGTTCCGGCGGCTCCTGACGCCGACCATCGTCGGCACGGTGAACATGCTGATACCGGTCACCGTGCTGCCGGTCGTCTTCGGCCGCATGCACCAGACGCCGGACCAGGTACCGGCGTTGGGCGCGCCGTTGACCGCGCTGGCGACGATCCTGGTCATCCTCGGTATTTCACTGAAGGGGACGGCGACCCTCCGTCTCTGGGCACCCGTCATCGGGATTGCGACCGGCTCGCTGATCGCCGGTGCGTTCGGTCTCTACGACCTGGCCCGGGTGATCGAGGCGCCGTGGTTCGGCGTGCCGCGGGGCGGGTGGCCGGGCATCGAGCTCGACATGGGCCCGGCATTCGTCGGGCTTCTGCCCGGCTTCGTGTCACCACCGGCGGCCTGGTGGCCATCCTCATGACGCTGTTCCTGGAGATGACGGCGCCCCGCCGCTCCCGAATCGAAGTCGACTTCGATCTGGCCGTGCTCCCGAAAATCAGGGAGTTCCTCGGTGCGTTCGCGCAGCGTAGCGGCTGGGACGCGAAAATGGTGCACCGCCTCGAAGCGGCCGGCGAGGAAACGCTGGTGACGCTGGCCGGCCCGGACCAACGTTGATGAGGAGCGCCAGCGGCGCCGGTTGTTCCTGTCGGCGCACAAGGAAGCCGACGGTGCGGTCCTGGAGTTCGTGGCCGCAGTCGGCGAGGAGAACGTGCAGGACCGGATCGCAATTCTCGGGGAGAGGCCCGACGACGTGCTGATGGAAAGGGAAGTCTCGCTTCGATTGCTGCGCCATATAGTGACCTCGGTCCGGCACCAGCAGTTCCACGAGACGGACATCGTCACGGTCCGCGTGGACGCCCCGGAGACGAGTCGTGCGGGCAAGTGAAGCGCTGACCGGTCAACAGGCGTTCGCGTTGCGGGTGCTGGCCGGGCCGGCGGCGTTCGCTGCCTTTCGCGCCGTGCCGCTGGCCGGTCTCGAACCGGAGGCGCACTTCGCGGTTGCCGCCTACGCGTGGATCCTTGCCTGGTGGGCGACCGTGCCGGTGCCGTGGGCGGTCACCGCCTTTCTGCCGCTCGTGCTCCTGCCCGCCGGCGGCGCGATGCCCTTCGCCGAGGTGGCCGCCCTGTACGGCCAGACGATCCTTCCTTTCCTGATGGGATCGATGCTCTTCGGGCACGCCATGCGCGAGCACGGCCTGGCGACCAGGGTCGCCCTGGCGTTACTGAGCATGCCGGGCGCCGTGCGGTCGAGCGGCAGCCTGATACTCGTGTTCCTGATTGCGGCCGCAGTGACATCCGCGCTGGTCAGCGACCTCGTCGTCATCGTGATCATGACCCCCATTGCGCTGTCGGTCAGCCGGTCGGCGGTAGCCGCGCTCGACGCCGGCGAAGCGGCTGCCCGGGCGCCACGCATGGCGCAGGCGGCGAGTCTCGCGGTGCTGTACGGCGTGGCCGCCGGCGAGCTGGCAACCCCCATGGGCATCGCGTTCAACCCGCTCGTGCTCTCCGTGCTGGAAGAAACCACGCGCTACAGCATCAGCTTCGCGCAGTGGACGTCGACCGGGGTCATTCTCGCCGCGGTCCACATCCCGATCTACTACCTGATCCTGAAGCTGATGGTCGTGCCTGACGTGGCGACCATCTCGGCCAGCCGGTCGCGCATCCGCGCGCAATCCGAGCAATTGGGCCCGCTCAGCCGCGGCGAGAAGAACGTCCTGTTCGTGTTGACCGTGATGCTGGCCCTGTGGATGCTTCCGACCCCCGCGACTGTGGAGTTCATCGATATCTGGTACGTGCCCCCGGTGGGCATGGTGCTCCTCTTCCTGCTGCCGGTGGACCGTGAGCGCGGCGAAATGACCCTCGACAGCAAGGACCTTCAGGACGGCGTCGCGTGGAACGTGCTGTTCCTCGTCGTCGGGGGCATGGCGATGGTGAGCGGCCTTACCCACCTGGGAGTCACCGACTGGATCGGGGCGGCGGTCGCGGGGAATGTCGCGGCGCCGGCGTTGCCCTGGCTGGCAGGTCTGCTCACGACCGTGCTGACGCAAGTGGCCAGCGGCATCTCCGCGACGGTGATGGTGTCCTCGATGCTGTTTCCGATCGCCGACGCCCTCGAGTACAACGCCGCGATTCTGGCCCGGATCGTCGCCGGCACGGCCCATGCCGTGGCGCTGCCGTGGTCGAGTCCCACCGCGGCGACGACCTTCGCTGCAGGTGCCGTTCACCTGGGGACGATGTTCAGAGCGGGCGTTGTGGCCACCGTCCTGACGGCAATCGCCGTCGTCGTGCTGAGCACGCTTCTGGTACCGGCGTTTCATGCGTTTTCCGTGCAGTGAAACTGGGGACTGCTCGGCCACGCGCAACTGCGCGGCCTGATAACCGCCCGGCGTCTCGACCGTCTCGGCCGCCTCGCGAATGCCCTCGGCCGTGACACGCCCGACGATCGTGATGGCGGGGGGTCGACCGCACAGCTCTGTTGAGCTGTTGTTGCTTGGTACCAGTGCCGGGGCAACGGACTGTCCGTAGCCGGCCCAAGTGTGGCAAATCCCGAACCGGGATTGCATACGGTCACGTTCGCTGCCGGCGTCGTGGATCCGGTAGGCGCGCTCGGCATCGTGCTGGCGCTGGTCAACGGCGGGCGCCCGAACGTGGTGCCGTTGCTGGACTTCGGCGGCGCGCCGGTGGTGAGCGTCTTCGTCGCGATGGTGTACAGTCAGCCGCAGGAGAGCCCGTCGCCGCTGTTCCGGCCGCGAGACACCTCGGAACTAATTGTGCGAATCACGGTGACAGACGCTGGCCAGGACCGAACCAGCTCGACCATCTGCTGCCGGAACGCCGCCGGGTACGGCGGCCTCGATTTCGGCATCGTGGCACCTCCTCCTCCAAGAGGATAGGTGTCCGCGAAACCGGGGCAACTTCAGTTCGGTAGCCCGGCGCCAGCGGCGCTCCATCCGCTTCCGCCTCCTACAGCCGAACTGTACCAGCATCGGGGCCAGCGTGATCAACGCGAACGCTCCGACCTTCACCAGCAGGTCGGTTGCTTCCCTTCGGGTCATGCTGGATGGGGCGGTGCGCGCCCGCGGCCGGTTCCCGGCGCGCTACCAGCCTTGCTGGTCGAAGTACTCCAGCCGGTTCGGGATCTGTTCCAGGATTGCGGTCCGGGTCGCGGCGTCCAGCCGTTCAGAGCGGCGGCGGACGGCGTACCACGGGAGAACGCTCTCGGCGAAATCTTCCCGGTCAGGATGGTCACGGGCGTAGGTCGAAACGAACCCGGCGTCCGCTTCCTGTGCGGCGCGCCAGGCCGGAGTCATCGCGTGCAGCCTGTCAAGCGATACGTGCGCCGCTTCGTGGATCAGGACCTCTTCGAGAAACCCATCGCGGATGTAGGTCCGCCCCGCGTCGCTGTGGATATGGAACGTCCCGTTATGCGTGTTCCCGCCGAACCGCTCGTCGCCGTCGTGGATCTCCACTTCGCGCGCGCCGGTTATCAGGAACGCCGGTAGCTGGCCGAATGCCGGCGCGTAGGTGTCGACCTCCCGGCGCGCCGCTTCGACGCTTCCGAACTCGATGTTTACCTGGAACTCCAGTTCGCGGCCGGAGTACTGGACGTCGAACAGGAAGACTTCGGCCGTGGTCCAGGCGCCGATCCGCCGGTCGAAGATATCGCGCGTGCCGCGGCCGGCGTATTCGAGGCTCCGGAACGACGACGGGTCATCGGGTTCGATCAACCGCGGGGCGATGAACGCCGTTCCTTCGAACGGCGGCGCGCCCGGTTCCAGCGCGAAGTCCGCGGTCTGGTCCTGGTCCATGGTGACCGTGGCGTTCGCGGGGACGTGGCCCGTGTACGACACGGTGACTACGACCACGCCGGAGAGACCATCGACCTCGTAACGCCCATCTTCGCCGGTCGCGATCTGGCGCCCTCCAACCCGCACGCGAGCGCCGGCGAGCGCCCCCCCGAAGCGGTTGCTATGGACCTCGCCGGACAGAGTGAAGGTCGGCGCCGCGACTGGCGGCATGGTCGGCGCAGTCGGCGCAGCCGGGCCGCCGGTATCGCACGCTACCAGGAACGCCACGACGGCAAGAACCGCGCCGGCGCGAACCTGTAGCCACATGCGAGCGGGGACCGCTACGGGGCGCGCCGCCCGGTGGCGGTCGCGTGTCGACGGATCGGCTTGCGTGTCGGCTGTGGGCGTCGGCGTGTCGCGTCGTGACATGGTGCTACAGTCAAGTTAGTTAGTGTCGGCCAGAAAACCCCGTTTTCGGGCAGAGATCTACGCTGGGGGTTGTCCCGTTCGCTGTTGAACTTCGCGAGTGGCAGACTCCCTGTTTCCTCCGCCAATGTTACGCCACTTCAGCAACTACGTCGTCGGGCGGGGCCAGCGCGTCGAGGGCGCCCACCAGGTACTGCACGTCGCGGTAGCCCCGGACCCGCCGGAAGCGCGGTTCCGCCTCCACCAGCGCGCTCGCCACCCAGCGTTGAATCATCTGACCGCCACGCCACCGCTTGACGTTACGTGTGTAGCGCTCGACGCTGCCGTTGAGGTTCTCGATGATGTTCGTCGTACGCAACGTACGCTGCAACGCCCCCGTCAGGCCGAGGCGCTGCACGGTCAGTGTCTCCTCGAGTCCCTCCCGGATGGACGCTGCGGCGCCGGGATGGTCGCGTTCCAGAGACCCGGCCAGCCGCTCCAGCACCCGCGCCGCGCGGTCCGCTGAATCGAGATTCCACGCATCCCGCAACGCCTTGCTGACAGACGCGTGCAGCCGCTCGGGAAGATGCCCGATCACGTTCCTACACTTGTGCACTTGGCAACGTTGCACCACGCCTCGAGAACCGAACACGTCGGTGATGGCCCGGCGCAGCCCCGCCGCGCCATCGACGACGAACAGCAACGTCCGGTCGGTCGGCAGGCCCCGCGTCACCAGGTCGCTGAGCAGACCGGTCGTGACGGCCGCCGTTTCGGTGGCACCTTCGCGCAGGCCCAGCACGTGTTTCCGGCCCTGTGTGTCGATGCCCAACGCGATCACCATGCAGTGGTCCCGGAACACCTTGCCGTCGATGCACACCACCCGCAGATCCAGCTCGCCCAACGGCCGGGAGAGAAACCCATGCAGGCGCTTGGTCGACAGCGCCACGAACCGCCGCGACACCGCGCTGCTCGACGTCGCCCGCTCGTTCACCTCGGCCGGTACCGGGTCCAACGTACTCGCGTAACGGCGCGTCGACACCCCGGCGGCGACCGCGGCCAGCGTGTGCTCGTCCAGCGGGTCGGTCGATGCCGCCCACTGGAAACTCGCCAGCGGGACTTCACCCTCGGCGCTGCGCACGCGCAGCCGCGGCACCTCGACCTGCCGGCCGCCCAGCGTCACCTGGCTGTCGACACTCCCGCCGCGCCACGCGGGCCGCTCGACCTGGTGGCGCCCCTTCGGGCCACACAGGGCTTCCCGATCCGCCTCCATCATCGCCTCCAGGACCTGCAGCCCGGTCGCGATGCATAAGCCATGGAACGCTTCCCGGACACCGTTGATCACGCCGAGCACCGGCAGCGGCACCTGAATCGTGACAGGTTGCGAGCTGGGGGGTTGGCCGGAAGTCTTCCGCCTGTCATGCTTCGCCATGGGTGGCTCTCCTCCTTTTTGAATCCACCCCTGTCCTATCACAGAACAGGGGCGAGGAGTCGCCACCCGCTTCAACTCGAGTTCAACAGCTTCCGGGACATCCCCCTACGCTGATTCGTGGCATCCTGGGCGTGATTTCGGGCCGAAGTCCGGCCGCGACGACCCCGCCTGACGAGCTGCGAATAGGCGAAGGTCGGCAAATCAGCCCGATGCCCTGTTTCCGAGGACAGTAAGACCGTGCCGTCTGTTGCCGGCTCCGAATCCGGCCTGACTACGAAGACAGGTGGTCAGGCGATGCGTTGCTGTCGCCTGCGCTCCCGCTTCTGGAGAAGCAACCCGATACGATGCAGGTTGGCCGCCAGCACCGACAGAGCAACCGTCCGCGCGAAGCCGTCCGCGCCATGGCTGCGAACGCGGTCGAGTCCCCGATGCTCCAAACCGTTGATGGCAGACTCGATCGCAGGATGCGCACGCCGCGCGGCCGCAAACGATTCTTCCTCTTCCCGCTCCCGGTCGGCTCTTGAAAGATACCCTTTCCGCGGCAACGCATTGACGTCGAGAAGTGTATCGAGATGCACCCGATTGTCGCGGCTGTGAAAGCCTCGGTCGAAACTGCACGCTCGTAACTCCGGATACAATGCCTGCGTTTCCTGCACCATCGGCAGCGCCACGTCCACGTCCTCGCCCGCCCACAGGATCTTGTGGTGAAGGATGAATTGATACTGGTCCTCGATAAGAGCGACAGGAACCCCGAGTTCAACCGGCGTGCCCGCCTTGCCTTTGGAAACCCAACGCGTGTGTTCCTCGAAAATCGAAAAGACCTTCTCCTCGTGAGGGATCGTCTCGCCACGCAGAAGACGCCGCTCCACATGGTCAATCTGCCGCCGGGCGTGAGCGACGAGGCCGGCGATGGACCGACAGCCCGATTCCCCCACGCCCTGGTCCCGCAACGCGTCGAGCGTTGTCTCTGCGCGCTCCACCAGCGCCCGGCAACGCGCCACATACGCCTCCACCCGCTCCGGATGCCGCTGCGCGCGCCGCGTCGAGCGCACCTTGTTGAACAGCTTCTTGACCTCCCGCGACAGATGGCGCCATTGACGCCAGCCGCCTACCGCGTAGCGCGCAGCCGTCCGCCCCGTCTCCCGCAGCAGGCAACGCATCGCGTCCCACAACAGGCTGACGTCCGTCGGATAATGCACGTCCGTTTCGACGACGAAAGAGTCACACCGCCCGCGTAATGGCTCGCCAGGCTTTTTTTTTGCTACCTTGTGCCCGCTCTCCACCACCAGGCGCCCGACCGCAGACAACAACTCCGGCGTCAACAAGGACACGTTGTCGACCACCGTTTGGTACTCGTAACGCGTCTTGTCATCGAAATCCCCGTGGCCCAGGAATGCACGTATCGTCTCATGATGGTTCGTCAGGTCGTGGAGACGGTCGAAGTCGCAGCCCAGTCCCTGCTTCAGGACCCCCAGCACCAGTATCTGCCACAGGTCCATTCCCGGACGCCCGACCGTGCGGTCGGCCTCTGGCAGAATATGTTCGTCCAGCAGCGCCAACAATCGGGCCCGCAACGCCTCGTCGCACCAAATGTGCTGAAGCCCCTTCAACACCGCCGGGATGTCGTCTCGCGACTTCGGGTTGATCCAGATCTTCTCGACCGGCACCTGACCGATCTGTAACTGCGACCGGTGAACTTCTCTCATGATGTCAATTCGCGAAGATATTGCCCGAATGCGCCGATCCTCGGGAAATCACCTCCGAGAATACGACAATCGGACGATCTTCGCCACCCTGAAATCCGCGGTACACCCCGTAGAATCAATCACTTGCGGGGTTTTCCACCGAACACTAGTTATGGTTAGAGCCGCAGGTGCGGCAGATCCCGGCCCGCGCCCGTCTGGTCGGTGAGAGAGAAGTCCGGCACTACGTCGCCGACCTGGGGTCCGAGCGTTACGGTATGCGCGTTTCTCATCGGTTCACATCTCCGATCGTCATCCCGTCCCCGGACTGCCGGGCACGTCCGCCGGTCGTGAAGACGCTCACCACTTCGACCCGCATGACGTCGCCGAACCCGCCCGCTCGCCAAGCGCGCTCATCACTCGCCCGTATCGCCCTCAGTCGCGGTGCCGATTTCGGCGTGTTCGGCGTGGAGTTGCCGCCGTGCGGATCGGCGTCTCCGCGCCTCCCAGAGCCAACTCGTTCACCGAATCCCTGCATGGTACCGACTCAACATGACGCTGACGTGACTATTGGCGTCCAACAGAGGGTATTTTCAGGACTACTTGCCGAAAGGACTTCGCGCACCGGAGGCGTTATCTTGTGGCGCTTGGCGCGAACTGCGATACCGAACGCGTCGCGCAGCGCCTCCTTCAGCGTCTACAGAACCTTGAGGTCGTGGGGTCGGGGTCGAAGCGAAAACCGCCTGAGTCAGTACTCAGGCGTCGGTCCACCGCAAGACGGAACGTTCGGGGCATGAGTACACGTCGCAGCCGTCGCCGCGTCCAGACCGGGCACGGTAGCCTGCGGCGGCATTGCGGCCCAACAGGTGAGGGTCGTGGGAGCGTGCGATCTCCGAGACGCGGACCGTGCCGATGGGCGTCAATGGCGCCCGGCTTCCATCAGAAGCCGGAGTCGAAGTTTCTGCGGTTCCCTACCGCAATGGCCAAAGCGGCCACCATGGTAGAGGGTGAGGCCGATGCCCGTGCCGACCCAGCCGGCCGAGGCTTCCTTCGCCTTCCCGCGCGCACGGTAGCCCTGCTGGAAGCACGTCACGTCGGCGTCGTCCTGTTTCTCAACGAGACTGGCCTTGTGGGGACGGATTCGATACCCATGTGGCGACCAGCGGCACGACGATCCCACTGGTGAGCCGACGGCCACTGCTTTCGACGAGGAGGGCCGCCTCCTGACCCCGCAGCATTTGCCACCACGCATCCGATCGGTTGGCCGATACCGGTGCCGACGAACGCTGGTGCCGTGCAGTCGGTTGGCCGGCGGGCCGACTCGAGTGATGGGGCCTGCCGTCACCCCGGACGGCAGCAAGAGTACTGCTACCGCATATCGCAGCAACGATTCGGAGCACTGGCGGGTGACGGTAGCTGATTTGCGCCCGCCAGCGTCCAGCCCGGCGCGGGCGCCCCGGGCAAAGGGTGCGCCGAACGATGGATGCCTGCTGCTTCCGTCCTTCTCCCGGCGGGTCGCTCGCGGCGAGTCCCGCCGCCGCGCTGCCGCGGCTGTCGTCGAGCACGGGGATCGTGAAGGTGACCCGCGTCCCCTGGCCCACCCCGGCGCTGTCGGCCCGGATGCGGCCCCCGTGGGCTTCGACCAGCCCCTTGCAGATGGCCAGGCCCAAGCCGTAACCGCCGGCCCCGCGCTCCCGCCCGCCGCCGGCAAGTCCGGCTTGCTTGCGGAACAGGTGAGGCAACTGCTCCTGAACCACGCCTCGGCCCTCGTCGGATACCGAGATCGCAACATGCACGCCGTCGACCGTGGCCGAGATCTGGATGGGAGACGAATCGGGGGAGTGCCTCGCCGCGTTGGACAAGAGATTGTTCAGAACCTGCACGATGCGCTGCCGGTCGGCCATCACCCGCGGCAACTCCGGCGGCAGGTCCATGCGCACGGCGTGACGGCCGCCGCCGCTGATGAACGTGTTCCGTGCCTGGTCCACCAGCGCGGTCACGTCCGTCGGCTCCGGGTCGACCGAAAGCGTGCCGGTCTCGATGCGTCCCGCGTCCAGCAGGTCGCTGATCAGGCCGTCCATCTGGTCCGCCTGCCCCTCGATGATCCGAAAGAACTGGCGCACCTCGGCCGCGTCCAGCCGCCGTGAGGCGCCCAGCACGGTTGCGGCCGAGCCCTTGATCGAGCTCAGCGGGGCCCGCAACTCGTGGCTCACCATGCTCAGGAATTCGGTCCGCATGCGCTCGAGTTCCTCCAGCGGCGCCAGGTCCTGCATGGTGACCACCACGGACTCGACCTCGCCGTCCGCCGAACGGATGGGCGTGGCGTTGATCAGCGTCTTCACACGCCGGCCGTCGGGGACCGAGAGCACGATCTCCTCGGCGCGCACCGTCTCGGCGCTGCTCAACTGCTGCGCCAGGGGGAACTCGGCGAGGGAGACCTCCTGCCCCTCCGCACGCTGGCAGGTGACCACCTCCAGCAACTCCTCCGGGGAGCGGCCCGGCATGCGCAGGCCGTCGACAATCCGTTGGGCCTCCTGATTGATCGACACTGCCGCACCGCTGCTCACCTCGAAGACCACGACGCCCACCGGCGAGGTGTCGATCAGCGCCTCCAGGTCCGCGCGGGCCCGCTGCTCGTCGCGGTAGGTGCGCGCGTTGGCGATCGCCGTCGCCGCCTGCGCGGCGAACAGCATCAGCACCTCTTCGTCCTCGTCCGTGAACTCCTGGCCCCTTTGCTTGTCGCCGAGGAAGAAGTTGCCGACCTGTGTGCCCCGGTGGCGCATCGGCGTAGCCTGCAGGGTCTTCGTCAGCATCAGGTCGGAGGAAATGCCCAGCGACCGGACGTAGGCAGGCAAGTCTTGCAGTCTCAGCGGCGACCGCAGCTCCCGGAAGTACTCGAAGAGCCTCGGACCGTCGGACCACTCGAGCAGCTGCCGGTGCTCCGCGGGAGTCAGGCCGGAGGAAACGAAGTCGCGGGGCTGCCCAACGGCGTCGATGGTCGTGATCGCGCCGTAGCGGGCGCCGGTCAGCGCGCGGGCGCTCTCGACGACCTCCTGCAGCACGGTGTTCAGGTCGAGGCTCGCGCTGACGCGCAGAACGGCCGCGCTCAGCCGGGTACAGACGGTCCCGCAGCACCTCGTTCTCGTGCCGTAATTCATCGGGATTCTTCTCATCGGGATCCTGCAAGGGCAGCCACCTCTTGCCGGACGGCGTCCTTGCTTCGCCGGATTGGAGAGGCCGCGGTTCGACCCCGCGCGAAAGGACAACGCCTCCGGCACACCAGTTCTTTCGGCAGTCATCCTGAGAATGCCATCTTTTGAATGCCTAAAGTCATGTCAGTGTCATGTTGAGTCGGTACCATGCTGGGACTTGGTGAACGAGTTGACTCTTGGGGGCGCCAGACGCCGAACAGCGCAGGCCAACTGCACGCCGATCCCCGGTTGGGTGCGGCAACTGCGGGGAATCCGGGCGGGGCGGTGCACGAGCAAGGACGCGGCGGGCGACATCGCGGAGATCGGCCTGCCGTTCCCGACGCTGCTGGCGGTCCTGGCTGGGCTCGTGGAGATCGTGTGCGGCTCCTTCCTCGCCTTGGGCAGATGGACGGAGTGGGCCGCTGCAGGGCTGCTGCTGTTTCTCGTTCCCGTCACGGTGCGCATGGAACCCGCTACGCGCGGACGCCGACTTCGGTGCGATCGTCGATTCCCTGAAGAATCTCGCCATCATGGGCGGCCTCCTGCTCGTCAGCCTCATGGGCGGGCTCCTGCTCGTCAGCCTCGCGGAGCGCCGCAGGGTCCGAATCACCGTCCACGGGAACCCGGCATGACCATCAAAGTGAGCGACTTACGGCGCTGCTGCCGACGACCTGGAAGGGTTGCGCGTCCACCTTCAGGCGGCGAACCCGCTGATCCGTCTCGGCGATCGGACTCGGCAAGCGTCGCTCACGCCTGCCGGCCAACGACGTACCTGGTATTCGCCTCGCACGCGCTGGCGATTCCGCCGGCGGCGGGGGACGGCGGCTGGCAGTAAGCCGCGACCGTCGCTCAAGTGGCCAACGCCATCCTGAGGAACACGCGCCGGTACTGGGACGGCGCGCACCCGCGAATGCGCCGCCCCCTGATCCTTGAACCCGGGGGGTTGCTGCAGAGGCGGCGAGGGGCTACGGGGGCTCGGGAACATCGACCCGCGGTCCCCGCCCCCGAAATCCGAGTAGGAACGCTTGAATGAAGCGCGACGACCACGACGTCATCTTTCGGGATCCGGCCCCGGCATTGGACCGCCGGTTCTGGCGGGCATGGTAGACCAGAGACGGCTCTACTGGGTCTTCACCGGGCTGCTCGCCGCCCTGATGGTCGGCAGCGCCAGCCGGCAGATGCTCGACCACGCCTGGGCGGTCGAATCCTTCGCCCGCCTCGGCTTCCCGGCCTGGCTCATCTACCCGCTGTCGGCCGCCAAGCTGCTCGGGGTCGCCGCGGTCGTCACCGGCGTGTCGCCGTTTCTCAAGAACCTTGCCTACGCGGGATTCTTCTACCACCTGTCGCTCGCGCTGGGCGCCCACATCGCCGTCGAGGAAGACCTCGGACCAGCGTGCGAACGGCAGATTCGTCGTCACCACGAGGCTGCGGCGCTCGTAGCGCTGGCTGATGAAGCCGAACAGCAGGTCGGCGCCGACCTTGTCGAGCGGCACATATCCCAGTTCGTCGACTAATGTGGAGCTCCACATTAATCGACGAGGTAGGCTACCTCGGCTACGATGCACGCGCCGCCGACCTGATCTTCCAGCTCGTCAGCCGACGCTACGAGCACCGCTCCCTGCTGATCACCACCAACCTGCCCTTCAAACGCTGGGACACCGTCTTTCCCAACGCCTCGTGCGCCGTCGCCCTGATCGACCGGCTGACCCACCATGCCGAGATTCTTCTCCTCGAAGGCAATAGCTATCGCAGGCGAGAGGCCGAACTCAGTCAGCAGAAGCGCAACCGCCAGCGGCCGGCTCGCCCTCAAGCGACCGAATGACGCCATCAGCAGGTCGTCTACAGCCAGCCGACGGCACTTCAGAAATGATCACTTCCTCGAGCTCGCCAACAGACGTGGATGGTGCGGCGCGGTGGCAATGCACGGGAGCAAGTTCGCCGGCGTCATGGGCACGAGGAGACATGGATGGTGCGGCGCGGCGGCCAACGCAAGGGAGCAATGACGATGCAGTACATGGATCGGTACGGTTACCTCGTGGCGCGGGTCATGCTCGCCTCGCTCTTCCTGTTGACCGGGTTCGACAAGCTGGTGGACATTGAAGACGCCGCTGGCGACATCGCCGAGATCGGACTGCCGTTCCCGGCGTTCCTGGCGGTGGTGGCTGGTCTGGTCGAGCTCGTGTGCGGTGCGGCGCTCGTCGTGGGCTGGCGTGCAGGATGGGCGGCGGTCGGGCTCCTCGGGTTCCTGGTCACCGTCACTCTGCTGATGGAGAACCCGCTGATTCGACCAGAGGGCGCCACGTGGGTGGATTTCCTGCGCAACGTCCCGCTCATGGGCGGCATGTTGCTGGTGGTCCTGTTGGAGTACCGCTCGAACCGGTGGCCATAGCGAATGCGCGTGCCCCTGCCTTGGTAACGGGGGCGGCGTAGTGGGGGGCCGAGCGCGGGAGGAGGTTTGGAACATCGACCCGCGTTCGAGACGCGGCGCATGGTGACAGACGGCATCGCGGCCAGCAGAGCACCGCACGTGCTCACCGGTCAAGTCTGCCGTGGCCGCGGCGAGCCGCCGGAGGCGGGCTGCCGGCTCTGCCGGCCGGCACTCCGCGCATGGCGATTCCTAGTTCCGCACCAGCGGGCGCCAGGCAAGCTCCCAGCTCAGCGGCGCCTCCGCCGGCAGATAGCAGGTCTCGTGATCGCATGCCTGATACTCCAGCACCCCCTCGACCCGCAGCGACACCGATCGGAGGGAACTGACTGAGCAACGTCGCTACGCTCCGACGAGCGTTCCGCTTCGCCGGAATCCGGGTTCCAGATCCCCGGAATCGCTGTTCCACTTCACCGAAATACCCAGTTCACCTCGCGCAGCAGCCGCGGCATGGTCAGGCGAGCCTCGTCGGCCCGGTAGACCGTTCCCGGGTCGTTCTGTCGTCGTTTTTCGTCGGCGGCCAGGTCCTGCTCGATCACGCGGTCGTCCTGTCGTCGATCTTCCTCGGGCGCCGCGTTTTGCTCGATTACGCGGTCGGTTCCGAGGGCTCGCCGGACGTTCTCGCGCCGCGTGTGCGCCTCGATTGCCTTCTCGCACGCGATGTCCAGTGCGGTTTCGGCGTCTTCTGTCGCGGTGCGTTGGCCGCCGGGCCCGCTCACCATGTACGGGTAGTCGTCCGGATTGAGGCGGTCAACCTCCGAGAGACGAATGCCGAGGCCACGTCTTATGGCCTCTCCGATCGAGGCTAAGGGCTTAAGCCTGGAGTTGGTGGCGGTGACGTTCTACCCGGGTAGGGGCGATGAGCACGACGACCGGTGTCGGCGACCCCGTCAGGGCGTTCCGGCATGCGTGCGAAGCCGCCGGCGGCGAAGCTGATGACCAGCCCTACCCGGTCGGGCGGGACCCCTTACCCGAGGAACCTCAGAAGCGCACCAATTGCGGCTACACCTCCGATGATCCGCCACGTCAAGCGGGTTTCCATGGCGGCGATCCGCGCGTCGAGCGCCGCGATTTCGGCCCGCACCTCGGCAAGTCCGGCCTTGAACTGGTCGGAGGTGACGTGGTCGCCCTGCTCGACGCCCTCGCGGATGGCTTCAGCTATGATTTCGGCCTGGTCGCGGTCGACGCCGCCGGCGGCGAGCTGGCGGGCGATGGTGAGCGTATCGAACATGCTGGCAGCCTACCACGGGGGGGCCGGTCGGCGCCGCGACGACCACGGCCGTGATCGCGATTCCGGCCGTGACCAGGTGCCAGACCAGCGGGACTCGAGCTGCGCGAGCGCCGTGTCGAAGTGCGCCCGGGTGACCAGCTCGTCGGTGGCCTCCCGTGCTCGCCGCCTCGCGCGCGACCCCTCGACCACCGCCATCGCGAGCGCTTCGTCGTCGTCGGTCAAACGTTTTCAGGTTTGCAATATCCACTTAGGCGGCTCAAAGCATCGCGTGTGAGGCGGACTCTCGATGCGGATCGTGATCACGTCGGTGTCGTGGTACTGGTTGTGGTGCATGGAAGAAGCGTAAGCCCCAAATGTGTCAACGGTCATTCAGAATTCCCCCACCTGCGGTCATCGAAAATTCCCCCACCCCTGGTTGAAAACAACGATGAGAAGAGTGCCTGTGGGGGCTGTGGGCAGGCCGTCTGCGGCCTGTCCAAGGCGTTGTGGGCGCGTCTGCGCGTCCACAACGCCGGCAGCGTCCACAGGCCCCCATCGCTCACGTTCCCGCGGTGGTCGGCTTGACCACCCCCGACTTCAACTTGTCCTTCAGCCGATACGAATCGCCCCGGATGCTGATCGTCGTTGCGTGATGCAGGATCCGGTCGAGGATCAGGAGCTGGTGTCGCCTGCGAGCGCCGGATGCGTGGCGACCACCTGGCCGCGGTGCCGCATCTGCAGGAAGCCGTTGCGTCGCATCACCTCGACCGGCTGGCCGATCCGACTCCGCCGGCTCGGTATTCGATACCTCCTGATGGACCAGGGTGGCCATTGGTTCCCGCCCGGCGGTTTGGCGTCCGATCTGGTCTCCTGAACCAAGTGGAACATACCATAAATCGACCTGATCACCCGTCTCGGCATCCTTGAAGCGCCACTCGATACGATCCAGCGTGTAGCCTGTCGGGTGGGAACCTGTCGTAAAGTCCTGTCCCTTCCAGCCTGAGATTCCCCCGGTGGAGAACTTGACCCCCTGGTTTTCGGACCAGTCGTTGTACACCTGAAGTCTGACGCCCTGACTCTCCGCGGAGGTGCCGAGCAGGGTCATCAGCATTGCCAACAAAAGCCGTCTTTTCGTCATCACCCCATCGTCCGTGGTAAACTGGTCCACCCTGATTCGCACCTCCGGGGTGACTACAACACCTAGGTTTCCGACTTTGGCTCCCGCCTATCCGCCGCGGCGCTTGCCGCCGCTGAGTCTGCTACTCTGAATGACGTGGACAGCACCCGACGTCCGGCGGGGAAGAGTCGAGCGCTGGCGTGTCCCAGGTCGACTTCGAGGTCCTGAGCCGTCGGGTCAGTACCCAGCGGGAGCCTGGTCGCAACCTTTGTGCTCGGCGGCTGATCCGCCGGGGCGTCGTCCCACACCGCCTTGCCAGCGGCGTTTCCCGCCGGTACTGCGGCCGTCGGGCAGGATCCCGACCACGGCGAAGCATGGCAGGGCGGCGGCGCAGGTCCCGCGCGGCCACCGACGGCCCCCGGCCCCTCAGAACATGGCAGGTTCGGACAAACTCGGGCGGCCCCACACTCACCGGACGCCCGAAGCAACGGATACCAACAGTCACCTCCCTGTCTCCCTGCTCTCCGACGCCGATGCCGAACACCGCCCAGGTCCGGCCGACGGTGAGCAACGTGCTGTGGTATCGCGCCGACCGTCGCCGCCAGCCGCAAGTCGAGAACGTCTCGGATTCGTCTTCCACCTCTGCATGCTGGCGGCTGAAATCAAACGAGTCCTAGACGCTAGGCGACGTGGGCGTGCAAGGCAAGCCACCGGACGTCGCATCTCTTGGTTCAGAAACTATTAATTCCATAGAACGTTTCCGTTCTAAATCGCGCAGGCTTACTTGTAGAACCACCACCGCTGATAGTTCTGAAGAAAAATGAGGGCCGCGCAAGGCGGCCGAGCGGCGGCGTCGGCAACGCGAGCAGATCTCCCCGTTCAAGCGCGTGCAGCCGGGGGAGAAGAGCGGCGTCGAGCTGGACAAAACGACGGGTCAAGACCCGGCAGAAATAAAGAATGACGGCGTACGCCGAGTTGATCCCTCATCGCGCGGACAGGGTCCTCACCCTAGCTCGGCGAGCGAAAGCACCAACCGCACCAGGTCCACCTGCCGCGAGATGGACTGCTTCCGGTAGATCTGGTTGAGGTGCCAGTAGATGGAGGCTTTCGTGTGCCCCGTCGCCTCGGCCATGGCGCGCACGCTCTTGCCTTCGGCCAGCCCGACGGCCACCTGACTCTCCGACGGGGTCAACTCCAGGGTCCTGGCCACCACGTCGGCACTGACAATCCCCCGACGTCCGGGCTCGACAATCAACACCAACGCGGCCACGGGCCGGGCGCCGTAGTCCGGTTGAGGGACGCCCACGGGCTTGACGTGCACCAGGAACGGCGGCAATACGGGCGAACGGCGGAGGAGCATCGACCCGCTGACGGGAGCCGCGTTGGAAGTCGGCAGCGCCTCGCCAAGCAACCGTTCGAGACGGACCTGGTCGGCGGGCGCGCGGGTACGCAGCATCCCGCCCCGGTCCGACAACCCATCGCCGTTCCGCAGGATGCCGCGAGCCCTGTCGTTGACTTCCACAATCTGGCCGTACCGGTCCAGGTGGAGGACGCCTATCCGCGGGTTGTCCAGCAGGGCGGCCGCCGTCGTGTTCCTCGCCTCGGCGCGGACCAGCGCCTGCCGGACGCGGATGAACTGACGGATATGAGGCAGCAGCCCGGTGATCATCGCGATCCGCGAAGACATCCAGCCATCCAGGTCGACAGGATCCGCGATGGACCAGGCGATGGAGGAACCGTCAGGCATCTTGAGACGCGCGTTCAATCCGTTCCGCATTCCAGCGCGGGGCAGCATCTCGTTGTAGGTGGGCGAGCTCTTCAGCTCCTCGGCCGCATAGAGATCACTGGTGAGCACCAGGCGACGGTCGGCCAGCCGCCGGAAGCGCGGCACACGCTCGTCGGCGGGATGGTAGTTCTCCAGGTATTCGCGCTCCAGGTCCTTGCGGGGCTCTCCGCGGTAGTGGAGCCCGAGCGGACACAATCGGGCATCCTCCTTCGTGCCTTCAACGACCAGGAGGCCACTGCCGGTCAGGCCGCAGGCTTCGTCGATGAGAGTGGAGGCGGCAGGCCAGCGGGCATGGTCCAGCATGGCGTCGTGGAGCGACTCCAGGATGCGCTCGAACCCGTCTTGGTCGTCGCCCATGACGATTTCGCTCTCCCATGATCATCGACGCTCGCGGCGTCCGTTACGCCCTCGAGGACACGGCACGCCCGTGGGACCATACCCGCAGGCGGCAGACGGCGGGATTGCCGGCCCGAGAGCCATGTCTGCGATGTTACGGCGTTGTGGTCTTTTGTCACTATCAGAATTATAGAAAACAAGGAGATCAGCCCCTGGTAACTTGTCGGTTTGAGCCACTGGATTCAATCTGCCCTCATGAAATCACCAGGGAACAACAGGAGTGGGGATTGTCCGGTAAGCTGTTGAACTTCGCGGGTGAAGTGACTTCCTGTTCCTCTATGGAATCGGGTGCGGCTCTTTTTCGTCGGGGCGTCCAGAGAGGTCCATGGGGCTGCTGCGACCGGCATGGCAAGAGCTACTTGACCCGTCGAAGGGTGCGGCTCTTCTTCGTTGGCGGCCCAATCAGTCTCTCCGGCGGCGGTGAGGCAGGAGGCGATAGGAGGCGATAGATCCGTCAAGGCGTGGTGAAGAGCGGGTGAAGAGCGGCGGAGGGCCTGGTGGCCGACGGTACTTCTGTTCGTCAGCGACCGATGGGAGGCTTCAGCTGGTCCTCGCGCGCTTCGTGAGAGGTCTCAGTACGCATCAAGGCTCCGGCTGACCGCGGCTGCTGAGGACCGCAACTGCAGCCAAGTGTCACCGTGCGCCGGTCGGCTCCCATCGGTTCGCGGACCCAATGCCGACAGGCCCTTCGACGAGCCGGCGACGAGTACCGCACGCCGAGTCGCCGCTACCGCGTGGATGATGTCGGGCGTACGCGGCGGTGCCCGCGAGGCGGTCCGATGGTCACGCGGCGGCGCATCTCGACCGAGTAGCGCTCCGGCAGCAGGTTCAGCGCGGCATCGAGCCGATGCAAGCCGTCGTGACCGCGCCGCGCGCAGCCCAAACCCACAACCTGCATCGTGCCGGAGGTCGATGCGGCGTGGCTTTCGTGCTCGGGCGGCTCCGAACACTCGACACCGCTGGTGTCCTCGGCCGGACCAGCAGCCTCTTTCGGGCTGCGTTGGTCGCGATGTCCTTGCAGGAGCTTGCGCACCAACTCCTGGCCCCGCCGGAAGAATCGGTTGGACTGAACCGCTGCCCCGACGCTCGGCTATGGGTGTTGCATTGTGGAGAGGCGATTCTGGCGTGCGTATCGCGCGGCCGTGCTTGGAGGGCGCTGGCTGAGGACGGTCGGCGAGCGAACGGTCACGAGGAGCGTCGCGGGGCCGCGGCGAGAAGTCGAAAAGCACGTCGACCGGCCCGGGGACCGGCCGACCGACGCTCGCCAGGCGCTCTCCGCGCGTCGTTGCGGCTGGTGCTCCTGGATGCGTGCCGGGCGGCGTTCCGCAGCGTCAGCGGGGGCAGCTTCGCCGATCTGAACGAGGACCTGCTGGTGGACGAGACGTTGGTGGCGTATGCGGTGGCGGCGGGGACCACGGCGGCGGACGGGCGGGGCCGGAACAGCCCGTATACGGCGGCGCTGTTGTCGCATCTGGAGACGCCTCTCGAGGACGGGCTGCTGTTCCGGCGGGTGCGTGCGCAGGTGCTGGCGTCGACGAACGGGGCGCAGCGGCCACACGAGTACCACTCGCTGGTGGGCGAGCACTACCCTCACCAGAACGCTCGCCACGGTTGCGTCGGTCACGGTGAGCGCGGCAGCTGCGTCCGACCTGTCAAGCGACATCCGGAATTGACCCCCCGGCGACATCTAAAACTGACCCCCGAAGAAACGGCGTATGTTGCGGAAGTGGAACGCGGCGACGTTCCGTCGGTGTCGTGACGGACCAGCGACGTCGTTCTGGTGATCTTGGTGTACGAGAGAATCAACAGGCCCTCCGGCCGCTGTGCTCGACGTGCTCGGCGACGACGCGCTCAACCTCGGCGAACAGCGCGAAGAGCGTGGTCATGACCTTGGTCTGGACGTCGCGCTTGCCCCTCGACGCGGATGTTCTCCTTCAACGCCACGTGGTGTCGGTACCCTACGGACGGCGACGGTGGGGTGACCGCGCCAAATCTGGAAAACGGCAACCTGAAGGGACATGTGCCGCCGGAGGTCGGCGACCTGGACAGCCTTGAACGACCTGGACAGCCTTGAAGGACCTGGATCTCGATCTTCAACGACCTGACCGGGCGGATTCCGTCGGAGGTCGGCGACCTGAAGGACCTGGATCTCGGAAGGCAACGGGCTGACGGGACAGACACCCTCGAACTCGGCCCGGAGCCCGCGAGCGCCACGAAATCGCCCGGAGGGGCGCTACCGGAGCGACTGTTTGACGAGGGGTCCGCAAATTTTTTTGGTGGTGGTCAAAACCTATTGGAACTAATAGCAAGGACCGGAGAAGGAGCTATTCCTGGAACAAACAAAACGTCGCCCCAATAAGACTACCAGTATCAGCCGCATGAGTGGCATGGCGGCCAACCCTTGATCCCTCGAATTGGCGTTCGGTAAGGTACTTCGCATGTGTTGAGCGAAGACATTGACTGTTTCACCAGAGGCCCTGGGCGGCGTAGTGCCGGGAAGGTAGGCGCGCCCTCCCGCCGGACCTCCTCCTATCGTAGGGACGCTTCCGGATTTCGTGTGGGTGCCGGCGCGGCCGAGTAGACGTCCGAACGCTGCGCCACTTCTCGGGGCCGGCGGAGGCATGTCGTGCAGCCGCCCTGCACGGTGACGCGGTTCGGCCACCTCGCGCAGGGTCGGCTCGGTCATCCGGCCAGTGTCTTCAGTGGTCGGACGAATCGGTCCGGCCATGACCAGCTCCGAGCCGGCGCGAGCGGCGAGTCACCTGGAAGGCCGAAGCGCAGCGGAGGAGGCGCGAAGCGACTTGACTCGACGGGAGCAGAGGCTAACCCCGCCGATGCATCTACCCACACGATTCCCGGAAGCCCCCGTCAATAGACACGGGCATGGAATGGGCCTAGAGCGTCGCAGGTCGGTGAGGCTGCGCTGTTGCCCACGCCGCAGCCGGGAGCCGGGATAGAGTACGTGCGTTGGCTGCCAGGGGCTGGTTTGCTGTGCCTCCTCGTCGGTGTTGGGCCGGCGGTCGCGCAGGACGACGCCGGGTCGATCTGGGGGATCGTCAGCGACCAGGTGGGCGGCCTGCTGCCCGGAGTGACCGTCACCGCGCAGCATGCCGCAACCGGCTTGGCGCGTAGCGCGGTGACCAGCGAGGACGGCGACTACGAGATCGCGCGGCTGCCCGCGGGAGACTACGAGGTCTCCGTCGTCCTTCCCGGGTTCCGCGCCGACCCCACCGCAGCGCGGGTCGAGGGAGCGGAGACGGTCGTCGACTTCACCCTGACCATCGCGCCGCTGGCCGAGACCGTCACCGTGACGCGGTCGGAGCAGGGCCTGGACGAGGTGGCCAACGCGGTGGCGGTGCTGGGGCCCGAGACGCTCGGCTTCACCGAGCGGAAGGCGTCGCTCGACGAGGCGCTGCGCGGCGTGCCGGGCCTGACCGTCCAGAACCGGCGCGACTACGGTCTGACCGGCGGCGTCGCCCTGAGCGTCCGCGCCCCGCCGTCCGAGCCGAACCTCGGCATCCGCGGGCTCGCCGTCATCCAGGACGGGATACCGCTGACCACCACCGACGGGACCACCGAGCCGGGCAACGTCGACCTCGGGGCGGTGCGGCGCATCGAGGTCATCCGCGGCCCGAGCTCCGTCCTCTACGGCAATGCCGCCGGCGGGGTGATCAGCCTGGTCACCGAGATCGATCCGACGCGGCGGTTGACGATACGGCCCGACCTGCAGTGGGGCAATTACGGCTACCAGCGGCAGCAGCTCCGGGTCGACGGCCGCAACGACCGCGGCACGCGGTTCATGGGCAGCGTCAGCCGCTTCCGGACTGAAGGCTGGCGCGATCACAGCCAGGCGGAGGTCCGCCAGACCAACGTGGTGGTGCGGCAGGCGCTTTCGACGGGGACCGAGCTGTCCCTCGTCTTCAACCACTACCACCTGCCGTTCGCCGCGAACCCGAGCAGCCTGACGGGGATCCAGGCGGGCGACCCCCGGCTGACGGAGGCCGAGCTGGGCGGCCAGGTCCCGAATCCGCGGCAGGTCCGCGCTTTCCGGGGCATGACCGTCGCCGAGCAGAACTGGGGCGAATCGGCCATGCAGATGCAGGGCGGGGCGACCCTCGAGCACCGCTTCTCGGGCGGGCAGGTCCTGCGCGCCACCATCTGGGCCTCCCGCCGGCGCGTGGACACCGGCCTCGGCATCCGCGCCCTCGACCTGAAGCGGCGCGGCGCCGGCCTGCGGTCGGAGTACCAGGGCTCGGCGGAGGTCGGCTCGACCACGCTCGAGTGGACCGCCGGGGTGGACGTGTCTTCGAAGGACGAAGAGCGGCGGGACTACCGCTTCCTGCCGCCGTTCGTCGTCGGCGCCACCGCCCACCGCGGCCCTCTGAACTTCGATCAGCAGGAGCTGGTGGCGTCGGCGGCGCCGTTCGGCCAACTGAGCGTCTCGCCCCACCCGCGGGTTACGCTGACCGCTGGGGCCCGCCACGACCACTACCGCTTCCGGGCGGTGGACCGGAAGCTCGACGACGGCGACCAGTCGGGCCGCCGCACCATGAGCGCCCACAGCCCCACCCTCGGCATGACCGTGGCGGTGGCCCCGGGCCTCAACGTCTACGGCAACCTCGCGACCGCCTACGAGACGCCCATCACCGCCGAGCTCGCGCGGTCGCCGGACAAGCGAGGCGGGTTCAACCTCGCGCTGGACCCGTCGCGGCTCCGCAGCCACGAGCTCGGCGTGCGCGGGCTGATCGAGCGTGCGCGGCTGCGCTACGAAGTCTCCGCCTACCGTTCGCGCCTGCTGGACCGGATAGTACCGGTCTATTCCGGCGAGTTCGGACTCTACTACGACAACGTGGGCGAGACCGCGCGCAACGGCGTCGAGCTGTCGCTCGGCTGGCGACCGACGGCCCCCTTCGAGGCCCGGCTCGCCTACACCCTCCAGGACTTCGTCTTTCGCCGGTTCGTACTCGAAGGCGTCGACTACACGGGGAAGCGCGAGCCGGGGGCGCCGCCGCGGCGCCTGTTCGCGGGCGTCGACTACGCGGCGCCGTTCCGTCTGCAGGCGAGCGCGTCGGTGCGCTGGGTCGACGAGTACCTCCTCACAAACGCCAACGAGGCGGGGGCGACCAACTGGCCCTACACGGTGGTCGACCTGCGCTTCGGGTGGGTCGGACAGGTGGGCAATGTCGACGTGCAGCCCTTCGCGGGCATCGACAACCTGCTCGACGAGCGCTACAACGCGTCGGCCCGCTCCAATGCGTTCGGCGGCCGGTACTACAGGCCTTCCCCGGGCCGCGAGATCTACTTCGGCGTCACGCTCGGTGGCGGCGTGCGGTAGTCGGGATCTGGCGCCGCAGACTTGGTGTAGCCGCCGGCGTGAGTAGGGTACCGACAACATTCGTGTAGAGTCGAGGGGTCCCGCCCCGTGGGCAGCGGGCCGACCAGGCCCGCCGTGCCATCCAGGGTCTCGGCCTGCGGGTCTGTCCGCATACCCTTGGCCACCGCGCCGCCTGGGGAGACGCCAGCGCCCTCGGTCTGACGGTTGGGGAGTACCAGCCGGGCGGGCGGGCGGCGGCCGAGCTTCGCCGCGTAGTCGAGTGGCTCACTCTCCTCGTCGCGCAGCCGCAACTGCCGGAGGCGTCAGATGTCAAAGTCCGCACCCGATCTTGAGCAGGCCTTGGCGTTCACCTCGAAGGGGCGCGCCCGGCGGACTGTCGAGCCCCACGAGGGCCGTCCTCCCCGCGTGATGTTCGCCATCCACGTCGATCCCGAGGTTCGAGATCAGTTGCGGGCAATCGCTACGAGCAGAAAGTCCCGCTCCGCGGCTTGGTCTGCGCCGGGCTCAACGCCGTCTTCGCCCAGCACCACAAGCCCGAAATCGCCCGCTGATCGCCGCTCGGTTATCCATGTCCGCCCAGCGTTTACGCTGCCGAGTGGTCCACGCGGGCTCGAACAGTGACCAGGCACGCATGTCATTCGTAGCAAGCGTATTGCCGCTGGACAACCTCGCTCGCCGGTTTGCCCCGGATGTTGTAGCTGCGAGCATCGGCCCAGAAGCTCCGCCACAACTCGTTGCTGGCGATGTTGGTGTCCCAGAAGAAAGTGCCGTGAACGGTGCCGGGATACCGGTCCATCGTCCGGAACAACGCCTGGACAATGTTCGCTTGCGTCTCGCGCCCGTCATCGACGCCGTTCCCGTTGCCGTCGGAAAACTCGAAGCGCTCACCTTGCCGCGCGTTGCCAGGACTCGTGGGCGCTTCGACGATGTTCCATGAATCCGTACTCGGTGAAGACGATCGGTCGGCCTGTGTTCTCGGCCGCCAGCGGCAGGAGGTGCTCCCGAAAGATACGGTTGTACGACTGCTGCAACATCTCCACGCTCATGACCGCGTCGAGCGGCGACT
The DNA here is from genome assembly GCA_964291605.2 of Vicinamibacterales bacterium. Lineage (GTDB taxonomy): Bacteria > Acidobacteriota > Vicinamibacteria > Vicinamibacterales > UBA8438 > WTFV01. The sequence continues at coordinate 2,538,023 of OZ219745.1, forward strand.
CCGCCAGCGGGTAGTAGCCACTATTGCCGACCGTCGTGGGGCTACGGCGGCTCGGGTTCGGCCCAGACTGGCGCTGGCCATCCTGCTGGCGGTGACCGACGAGACCACAGCCGAGGGATTCAAGTGGGACGTCATCGCGCCGATCGGAGGCGGACCACTGGGTGCTGGACGCCGGCGACGTCGTCAGTTGGCTCGAGTCGGCGGCGGCGGGGACGGACGAGGTCGTGCGCCTGTCGGTGGAGGAGCGTTGAGCGCGCGGCGGCGGCTGGGTGCGCATCTGCCGGCGGCGTCTCCGGAGCGGCGGGAAACGGTGTCTCCCGGATGCTGCTCTCCGATGGGCCGTTCGAAGCGAAAATCCGTCCTGCGGGCGTACGCGACGACTGTCGAGGTTGTTGGGCTCGTCGGACGGTCCGACACGGACGGTCTCCTGCGCCAGGCCACCGGCGGGAAAACCGCGGCGCCAGCGAACATCAGCAGCAGAGCCAACCCGGTGTCGGCGGCCGCTGGGAGGCTCCAGGACCCGTCGCGCAGCGCGCATGCCGGTGGCAGTCGTCATTCCCCTACGTAGTCGTGGCTGAGCCGGACGACGGGGGCGACTCTTTTGCTGGGTCGTCGCGGTGCCGACGGTCGTGCTGGCCGACGGTCGCGTGGCGCTGGTGGTGGGCAACAGCACCTACGCCCACATCGGGCGGCTGCCGAACACCCAGAACGATGCGGCCGACATCTCGGCCGCGCTCCGCCGGCTCGGGTTCGAGGTCACCACCGAGCTGGATGCCGACCGGGTGGAGATGACAGAGGCGCTACGTGCGTTCACGCGCCGGAGCGCGGGAGCGGACGTCTCGCTGGTCTTCTACGCGGGCCACGGCATCGAGATGGACGGCGTCAACTACCTGGTCCCGGTCGACGCGCGCCTGGAGCGCGATGTAGACGTGCGCTTCGAGACGGTGACGCTGGACGACCTGCTGGTGTCGACCGTGGGTGCATCGTTACGGCTGGTGATCCCGGCGGTGATCGCCGGCAAGACACGACTGCTCAGGGGCTCGAAGTCGAGGCTGTACCCGGTCGAGGCCGACGAAATGGCTCAGAACCGGGGCTCAGGCCGAGTCCTTACAGTGTATTTCTGCACGGATCTTGTCGGTACCCTTTTTCCGCACGGATCTTGTCGGTACCCTTGTAGCCGTTGTCTTCCGGGCCGGCGCCGGCGGGGTCTTGGCTTAGCGCCTCGCGCTGGTTACCGTTTGCGTTCGTCGCCGCGGCTCTGGTGGCTTCGGCTCGCGGTTGTTCCCTGTGCCGGATCTGGCGGCATTGCCGGGTCCGGCGGCGTTTCGCCGCCGATGGCGCCGGGGGTTCGGTTCGCGAGCGCCTCGCGTGTCTGCTCGAGCAGCTGCGGCACGCGCCGGAGTGCGTGGTTGAGGACGTCCTCGCCGGTGGTCCGGTTCTGCTGCCACGTTGTCTCCGGGTCCTCGTCGGCCGGCAGTTTGTCGTAGCGCCACTGCCCGGCGTACCGGCTCAGTCTCTCTAGCTGCTTGGGATCGCGCGAGGCGGCGATCGTGTCGCCGGTCGCCTCGGCCTCTCGCCACATGCCGTCCAGGTTGTGCAGGTGCCGGACGCGCCGGCCGTCAGCCGTGATGAGGGCCTTGAGCGCGTATTCGATGGATCGCTGGAGATACTCGCACTTGTCGACTGGGTGGGGCTCGCGGTTCGCTGTTGCCCACTTCCGTTCGGCTCGTTCGAGCAGGTCGGCGGCGTGGTCCGGTTCGAACTTCGTGGTCCTGACCATCGTGGTCCCGTTCCAAGTGTAGGTGGGGCCGGTGGCGGTCGCCGTAGCGCCGGCGCGCAGGTATACCGTTCGTCCCTCCTCGAGCGCCGCGCCCTGCACGTACGATGCGCTCAGGCGGTGGCGCTCGGCTGTTGCGCGGCTCATGATGACGACGTCGATCTGGTCTCCGCTCTCTGGACACTGCCATCGCTCATGGTTCGACGAGCCGCCGTCGTCGTCCTTGATGACCAGCAGGTCGAGGTCGCTCTCGGGCGTCATCTCGTTGCGCGCGCCGGAGCCGAACAGGATGATCTGGTCGGGGGCGATGCGGTCGACGACCAGGCGCACGGCCGCGTCGAGGCGTTCGACACTCGGCGCGGTGGACGGCGTTGTCATGGCTTTCGTCGAGGTTACCACCGTGCTGCGCGTTGCGGTCCTCCTGGAGTTGCCCTCGGCCGTCACGGCGCGGCTCTCGCGGCCGCGCCCGGCGGCACGGCGTGGTGATCGATGGGCACCTGGTCGTGGCCCACGTCAGCCTGGTCGGTGCACCTCGCCGGCGTCGGCGTCGTCGGCATCGGCGGCCTAGTCGTGCGTTCGACGTCGGCGGCGCGCTCGTGGCGCGGCGGGGGATCCCCGTTCCTCGATGCGCTAGACGCCGTGCGCGATCGGCTGGTCGTCGCAGCCATCAGGCCGCGGAGCGGTGCCGTGGTGATGGCCGCTGCGGTGCGGAACGCGCCCCGGCCCGTGGTCTGCAGCCGGTCGGCTGCCGTCGCCGTGATGGTCGTCGCGGCGTCTCGTGCGCTCCGGAGTCCGGACCCGAGAAGGCCCGGTCGAGCCAGCCCTACACCTCCGCCGAGCTGGCGGCGGTGCGACCCCTCGCGCCACTCCGGCGGGATGGGTGGCGCGAGGGACCGGCCGAATCGGCCCCTCTCGACGTCGACCGGCGGCGAGATCGCCCGGCGGCAGAACACGACACAACCGGTTGTGTTTCGCGTACCAGGTCGGCCTATGCGTGCTACCTATCGTTTCGTGATCGGTCGGCGGGTACCCGTGCCGGCGGCTTGCCGGTCTGCGGCACCGGACGGTTCGAGTCGACCCCGGCACCCGCGTTCGCCGACAACGGCCTCTCCTGCATCTTCCTGGAGTCTTCGAAGCTGATGTCTGACCCGCTCCGCGGCGGCCGGTGCCGTCGTCGGACGCCTGGCCCAGCCGGCATCCGAGCGCGCGACGCACCGCTGGCTGCAAACGCGCAGCGGCCTCGGCGAGTTGCTCGGCGTCGACTTCGAGACCGTCAGCGCGATGCAGCTCTACCGCGCCTCGGACGCGTTGGTGAAGCATCGCGAGGCGATCGAGGCGCACCTGTTCGACCGCGCCATGGGCCTGTTCGACCTGCAGCCGACCGTCACCCTCTACGACCTGACCAACACCTATTTCGAAGGTGAGGCGGGCGCGCAGCCGCAGGCCAGGCGCGGGCACTCGAAGGAGAAGCGCAGCGACTGTCCGCTGCTGACCCTGGGACTGATGCTCGACGCCAGCGGCTTCGTGCGCCGCTCGCAGGTCTTCGCCGGCAACGTCCGGGAGCACCGCACGCTGGCCGGCATGCTCAAGGCCTTGCAGGCGCCGGCCGGCGCCCTGGTGGTCCCCGACCGCGGCGTCGCCACCGACGACTGCATCACGTGGTTGCGCGACAACGGCTACCGCTATCTGGTCGTCAGCCGCGAGCGCCACCGGCAATTCGATGCCACGGCCGCCGTGTCGATCCAGACCCAATCCAAACAGACCGTGCATCTGCACAAGGTGGTCTCCACCGACCCCGACGAGGTCCGCCTGTACTGCTACTCCGAGCAGCGGGCCGAGAAGGAACGGGCATCGTCGAGCGTTTCGCCGCCCGCTTCGAGACGGCCCTGACCCAGCTCAACGACGGGCTCGCGCGCCCCCGCGCCCACAAGCGACTCGGCCAGGTCTGGCAGCGCATCGGGCGACTGAAAGCAAAGCACTCCCGCGTCGCACCGCACTACCAGATCGCGGTCACCGCCGACGAGACCGGGGAGAAGGCCGTCGCCGTCACCTGGACCCGTCGTCCCCAGGACGGCTCGATGGCCACCCATCCCGGCGTCTACTGCCTGCGCAGCAGCGAGACCGACTGGGACGAAGACACCCTGTGGCGCACCTATAACCACGCTCACCGACGTCGAGGCCGTCTTCCGCGCGCTCAAGTCCGAGCTCGGCCTGCGTCCCATCTACCACCACAAGCCGCGGCGGGCCGACGGCCACCTGTTCATCACCGTCATCGCCTACCAGCTCGTGCAGGTCATCCGCACCCGCCTGCGCGCCCACGACGAACACGCCAGTTGGACCACCCTACGCCGCATCCTCGAAGGCCAGCAGCGCGTCACCGCCACCTTCCGGCGCCCCGACGGACGCACCCTGCACGTGCGCACCGCCACGCAAGCCGAACCCGAACAGCGGGCCATCTACGACGCGCTCGGCGTCGACCCGCAGCCGGGAGGCGTCCGCAAGACGACCATCTGACCGACCCGTTCCCGGTTTGCGCGCGTTTGTAGTGCCACTTGAGCATTTTTGCCGGCGTAAACCACTGATTCTAAAACAGCTTAGAAATACCGTTGTTAAACATGGGTTAGCATTCCTGCTGCCTGGACGAGAGCCCGTCAGTAGCGGAACCCGTCGAAGCGGACCCGGAAGAACAGCGAGTAGAGGACCGGCACCACGCCGAGGGTCAGCACCGTGGCGCCCAGCAGGCCGAAGATGATGGCGATGGCCATCGGCTCCCACATCGGACCGCCGCCGAACCACAGCGGCAGCAGGCCGGCAACGGTCGTGGCGGTGGTCAGCAGGATCGGCCGGAAGCGCCCCTGCGCCGCCTCCACGATGGCCCGTGGCGGGTCGAGGCCGTTGTCGTCGATCTCGATGCGGATGCGGTCGATCAGCACGATGGCGTTGTTAATGATGACGCCGGCCAGAGCGATGATGCCGAGCAGGGTCATGAAGCCGACGTAGGACTGTGCCAGCAGGAGTCCGGCGACCACGCCGATCAGGCCGAGGGGGATCGTCAGCAGGATGATGGCGGTCCGCCGGATCGAATTGAACTGGCCGACGAGCAGCAGCAGGATGATCAGTCCGGCCACGGGCAACTGCTCGACGATCGACTGGTTGGCCCGCACCGAGCTCTCCGCCTCCCCGCCAAGCTCGTAGCGATAGCCGGGCGGCCAGCCGGCCTGCCCGGCGTCGAGCCAGGGTTGCAGGCGCGCCACCACGTCGGAGGCGACCACGCCCGGCGCGATCTCCGACGATACGGTGACCGTCTTGAGCCGGTTGCGGCGGCGGATGGTCGACGGCTCCCAGACCACCGCGGCGTCGGCGACCTGCAGCAGCGGCACCGCGGCGCCGGTCGCCTGGGCGTAGACGTTCAGGCTGTCGAGCTTCGTCACGTCGGTGCGGCTCGCCAGCGTCGAGCGGAGCGTGACGGGGATGATCGTCTCTCCCTCGCGGTACTGCGTCGTCTCGAAGCCGCTGAGCGCGGTCTGCAGCGAGATGGCGACGTCCTGACTCGTCACCCCGGCGCGCCGGGCGCGCGGCTGGTCGACGGCGACCACCAGCTTCTTGCTGCGCATGCCCCAGTCGTCGGCGATCGTCGTGGCGCCGGGAATCGACCGGAGCTGGGCCTTGACCGCGTCGACGAGGTCGAACAGCCGGTCCGGGTCGCGCCCCGACAGCCGCACCTGGACCGGGGCACTGACCGGCGGCCCGAGCTGCAGCGGATTGAGCGTGACGTCGAGCTCGGGGAAGCGCTCGCGGCAGAAGGCGGCGATACGCGGAATCAGCTCGTCGGTGATGACGCTTCGGCTCGTGGCGTTCAGCAGGGAGAAGGCGAGCTGCGGATTGGCCGGCGACGGGTTGTGCGCCAGGTAGAAACGCGGTCCGCCGTTGCCGGCGAACGTCGCCCAGTTGGTGACGCCCTCGGACGCCTCTCCGGCGCCGGCCCGGAGCTCCGCAGCGACGAAGCGGTCCACCGTCTCGACGACCTCCAGCGTCCGCTCGATGGAGGTGCCGGCCGGCAGCTCGTACTCCGCGGTGAAGATCGCCTTGTCCGACGGCGGGAAGAAGATGTTCGGGATGATCCGGAAGCCCTGGATCGCCAGGAGGAAGATGGCGCTGACCCCGGCCAGGGTCAGCGCGGGACGCCGCAGGCAGTTGACGAGCAGTCCCCGATAGGCCCGGTAGAAGCGCCCGGCGAAACGCTCGCCCGCCGCGACCGGCCGGACCCGCAGGAAGAGCACAGAGAGCAGTGGCGTCATCGTCAGCGCGAGCAGCCACGACGAGAGCAGCGCGATGGTGATCACCTTGAAGAGGGGTGCGGTGTACTCCCCGGTGGTCGACTGCGCCAGCGAGATCGGCAGGAACGCCGCCGCCGTGGTCAGCGACGAGATCAGCAGCGGGACCCGCAGCTCGCGCGCCGAGCCCACCGCCGCCTCTACCGGGCGCCGCCCCGCCGCCATCCGGACCATGATCGACTCGGCCATCACGATGGCGTTGTCGACCAGCATGCCGAGCGCGATGATCAGGGCGGCCAGCGACATCTGGTCGAGCCCGATATCGAAAAAGGCCATCACCAGCAGCGACGCGATCATGGCCGTCGGCACGAGGCTCGCCACCACCAGCCCGGTGCGCGGGCCGAGAAACAGCAGCATCACGACCAGGACGATGGCGACCGCCTGCCCGAGATTGACCATGAACTCCCGCACCTTGCGCTCGACGCTCTCCGGCTGGAAGGCGACGACGTCGAAGTCGATGCCGATGGGATAGACCGCCTGCAGGCGCTCGATCTCGCCCGCAACCCCTTCCCCCAGCGCGATCATGTTCCCGCCGTCGCGCATGGCGATCCCGAGCGCGAGCGCGGGGACGCCCGAGGCGTAGACCCTGCTCGACGGCGGATCCGCGTAGCCGCGGGAGATCGCGGCCAGATCCTCCAGGAAGACGATCTCCGGCCGGCCGGGCAACGTCACGACGGTCCGCCGCAGGTCGGCGACCGACTCGAAGTTCCCGGTCGGCTCGAGCGCGACGCGCTCCACCCCGGTGCGGATGCTGCCGCCCGGAATGATGATGTTGGCGCTGTCGAGGATCGATCGGAGCTGCTGCGGCGAGAGTCCCAACTCGGCCAGCCGCGCGTTGTCGTAGTCGACGAAGATCCGTTCGTCCTGCGCCCCGTAGATGTCCACCTTGGCGACGTGGGGCACCCGCAGCAGCTCGTCGCGCACTTCGTCGGCCACCGTCTTGAGCTCGGCGTACGAGTAGCCGTCTCCGGTCAGGGTGACCACGATGCCGAACACGTCGCCGAACTCGTCGTTCACCCGCGGTCCGATGACGCCCTCCGGCAGATCCGGCGCCACCCGCTCGACCTTGCGGCGCAGGTCGTCCCAGATCGGCCGCATGTCGTCGAACTCGTCCCGGACGTTGACCATGACGATGGACACGCCGGTCTTCGACGTCGAAGAGATGAAGTCGATCTCCGGAAGCTCCTGGATCGCCTCCTCGATCGGATCGGTGACGAGCTGCTCGATCCGTTCCGGGCTGGCGCCCGGGAATCGGGTCAGCACCTGGGCGGCGCGGATGGTGAAACCGGGATCCTCGGCCCGCGACATCCCGCGGTACGCCGACAGCCCCCCGGCAAGCACCAGCAGCAGGGCCACCGCGGTGATGCGGTTCTTCTCGATGGCGGCGCGCGTCAGGTCCATGGTCAGGGCGCACCGGCGGCGTCGAGCCGCACCTCGTCACCGTCCTGCAGGCGGTTGACGCCCGCGACGACGACCCGCTCCCCCTCGGTCAGACCGTCGAGCACCTCGAGACCGCCGACGGCGAAGGCGCCGACGGTCACCGGCCGCCGGCGCACCACCGCCGGACCGGCCGCGGACGGCTCGGCCACGAAGACGAACCGGCCGCCGCGATCCTCCCCGACCGCGTGCCCGGGCAGGATGAACCGATCCGGCGCCTCCGCGTCCCCGAGGACCATGTCCACCACGGCCGCCATTCCCGAGCGGATGTCGGACGCACCGGCGCCCAGACGGACCGTCACCGGGAACGTCGTTCCGGTGGCGGTGGTGGTGACGCCCACCTCGGTCACGAGGCCGTCGAACCGCGCGCCCGGAATCGCGTCGAAGCCCACCCTTACGGGCATGCCTTCGCGGACCTCGCGGATCAGCGCTTCCGGCACCGCGAAGCCGACTTCCGGCGCCGAGCCGGAGGCCAGCACCACCACCGGTTGTCCCGGCGACACGTTCTCGTTCACCTCCGCCAGCACGTCCGCGATGGCGCCCGCGGCCGGCGCCGTCAGGTGCGTGTAGTCGACCTGCCGGCGGGCCAGGTCCAGTCGCTGCGCCACGGATTCGACCTGCGCCGCCGCCGAATCGGCGGCGGCGGTCGCCGCGTCGAGATCGGTACGCGCCGCGTTGTCGTTCTCGTAGAGGCTGCGCACGCGGCGCAGATCGGCTTCGGCGTTGCCCGCGCGCGCCTCGGCCTGCCGCAGCGACGCCTCCGCCTCCCGCACCTGCAGCTCGTAGTCGACCGGGTCGAGCGCGGCGATGGGCGAGCCGGCCCGGATCCGGTCGCCCACCTCCACGTCGAGGCGGGCAATCGTGCCGGCGACGCGGAAGCTGAGGGACGACTCCACGCCGGCCCGCGCCACCCCCGAGAAGGTGCGGGTCCGCTGCCCGCCCGTGGCCTGGACGATGACGTAGCGCACCGGCCGGATGACCGGCTCGGCCGGCGGCGGCGGCTCGCCGCAAGCGTGGGCCAGCAGCGCCGCGGCAAGGACTGCGACCGGCAACCGCCGGTCCGGGAACCCGCGACCCGATCCCCGCTGCACTCGACCGGACTTGTCCATCTCCAGGATCCTCACGGCCTCGGACCGGTCTCGTAGCCCGCATCCCGGAAGAACGTGCGCAGGCGATCGGCGAACGCCGCCAGCCCCGCCGGCTCCATGAACAGGCCGAACCGGCCGCTGGCGCGATGCGTGTCCATCAGGTCGATGAGGTAATCGTAGACCGCGGTCGCCGCGCTCTGCTCCGCAACCAGCGCCGCGTTCTGCGCATCGATCAGGTCGAGGATCGACAAGACGCCCTGCTCGTAGGCGTCGGTAATCAGCGCCAGGTTCCGCCGCGCGGCGTCCGCGGCGTCCGCGGCCAGCTCGATGCCGGCATAGGAGGCACCCGCCCGGTGCAGCACCGACCGGAGGCGTTGCTCGACGCGCTCGGCGACGGCGCGGCGCGTCAGGCGGAGTTCGTCGAGCTCCTGCTCGGCGCGGGTCCGTTCGGCCCGGCGGGCGCCGCCGGTGAAGAGCGGCAGCGAGGCCGACACGCCTACCGACCAGTTCAGCGGGTTCGGCCGCGTGATCGGGAACGGCAGGTCGGCAGGGTCGGCCGCGTCGAGCCCGCCGGCGGTCTGCAGCGCCGTCAGATCGCCGCCCGCCGCCACGGTCGGCGCCCAGAGCGCGCGGCGGGCGGCGAGCACCGTCCGCTCCCGGGCGGCGATGGCGGCGTCGAGCTGGCGCAGCTCCGGCGATTGCGCCAATGCTTCGGCCGTCATGAAGTCGCGGAAGATGGCGAAGGCGAAGGGATTGTCGATGTAGGCGTCGACCGTCGTCGTGTTGGCCAGCAGAGCGGGATCATCGAGGTCGACCTCGGCCGTCGCGAAGGGCTCCTCGAGCGGGCGGTGCAGCAGACGGTTCAGCGCGATCTCGGCAACGCTGCGTGCGGCGCCCGCCTCGATCACGTCCCGCCGGTTGATGGCGATCTGGTTCTCCCAGCGGATCACCTCGGACGCGCGGGCGACGCCGATCCGCCGGCGCGACTGCGCCAGCTCGAGGTTCGATCGGGTGAGGGTGAGGTTCTCCCGCTGGATCCGCTCGAAGGTCCGGGCTCGCAGCACGTCCAGATAGCCAACCGCGGCGCCGTGCGCCACGTCCAGCCGCAGCTCCTCGCGAGCCTGCTCGCGCGACGTCTGCACGTGGCGCTCGATGGTCGCCCGGGCGCGCGCGCCGTCCGAGTAGAGGAGCTGCGAGACGCCGACCGACCCGGCCGATGTCCACACCGGCTGCAGGCCGAACGAGCTCTCGGCGCGGTCACGATCGATAGTCTCGACACCGGCGGCTGCCGTTATCTGCGGTCGCAGCGCCGCGCGCGCGGCGCGCACCGCCTGCCGGCCGGCCGCGACCGACCGGTCGGCCGCGGCAAGATCGAGATTCGCCGCCACCGCCGCGCGAGCTGCCGATGCCAGGCTGAGCCGCCGCGCCACGTTCGGAGGTTCGTTGTGCAGCACCTCCGCCTCGGTCAGCACGCGCCAGTCCGGATGCGCGCCGATCGCCCGGGCGGTCGCCATGTTGAGCGTCAGGCGATGGCTGCGCCGGAAGTCGACCGGCAGCCCGCCGGCGTCCTCGCCGGCGAGAATCCGCTGCACGTGGAGCCCCACCCGCCGGCCGAGTCGGCGCAGGTCGGTATCGAGATAGAGGCTCGCCAGCAGACCCCGATCGACCTCCTCCCGTCCCCAGTACGAGAAGGCCGGCAAGCGTCGGCCGATCAGCGCCTGAACGAGCCGGTCGAACTCGCCGGGCGGAAGCTGCGTCAACGGCGTCACGTAGACCGCCTCGGTCGCCGGCGGCAGCGCCGCGAGCGCGGCGTCGACGGAGGTGCCGACGCGGACGATCGTCGCCTCGGCGCCGACCTGCTCCGCCAGGCGCTGGAGGTTCGTCTCCAGCACCGGCACCGCCGCGAGAAGCGCCTCGTTGGCCAGATAGGTCAGACGGCGGAACGGCGCGACCTCCTGGAGACGCCGGATCTCTTCCGTCCGGTCCCCGGTGAAGGTGATGTAGGCGAGGTTCGGCACGCCGCTCACCCGCTCGCCCGCGGCGGTCGTCTCCAGCGGGAAGCCCTGCGCTTCCGGGTCGAGCACGAACGCCGCCACCACCGGCTTCGGCAGCGCGCCCCGGTTGATCGCATGGCTCGACGACACCGGCCCGTAGGTGAGCACGATATCGACGTCCGGGTCCGCGAGCAGCGCTTCGACCGCCGCCCGTGCTCCTCCCAGCGTCCAGTCGGCCACCCGCCGCGCGCCGGCGGGAAAGACCACCGTGTGCCGCGGTGCGGCCAGCGGCGCGATCTCCTGCTCGAACCCGGCACGCAACTCGTCGTTGCGTTCCCAGTGCCCGTCGAACACCACGCCGACGGTGCACGGATCGCAGGTCATCTGCGCGCGCGCCGGGTCTGCGGCTCCCGCCAGCGACACAAGCGCCAGCAGTACGCACGCCAGCGGCGAGAGCACAATCCGGCGCCAGCTACCTCCAGCCATTACGCTTCCTCAATGTGTGAATCCGTCGAAAAGAACCGACCATCCAAGCGCCGCCGTCGTTCGGTAACTGCAAACAAGAGCCAGCGTACCCAAGCGCCGCCGTGATCAACAACCAGTCGGCCTGACGAGATGGGAAGCACTCGCCGGACTCGCGGCAACCATCGCGGCCAGTGTGGTCACTGTCATCATGCCCCGTGACGGATACCGGAACTTGGAAACACCTCGCGGCGCGCCGTTCCCCCATCGTTTCGGGCTCGACGAGATCTTCTGCGGCCGACGTGCTACTGTCCGCGGCGTGAGCACGGAAACCGCCGCGAGACCACGGCCGCTCCGCCTGACTCAGGCCCGTATCGGCGACACGACGACAACGGCGCCCGGGTGGCGATCGTCAACGCCTTCACGACGGTGAACCCCGAGACCGGGGTTCACCGTCCGCGCGGTCGACTACCAGGTCGTCGGTGTAACGGCTCCCGACCAGTTCCGCTTGTATTCGGACGACGAGCGCGACGCCGCCCGCTGGCGGCGCGTCGAGACGCCGGAGTCACCGTAACGCCGGATCAATCTGGACGCGTCGTACCCGAGCACGGCGCCCACGTCATCTCCGACCAGTTCAAGGCCGGCCTCGCCGAGGTGGGAGCCGAGACAAGCTGGTGGTCTCGACACGCGGCTTTCGATGGAAAATCGCCGGCGTGCGAACCGAGATCCTTCCGGGCCGGTAAAGATTCCGGCCGCCCCTGGAGTCCTTGTAGGAGTCGCCACACGCGAGGGGGTCGGGCCCGGCGGGCAAACCTTCAGTTGCATCCATGTCAGCCGCCGGTCCGGCCCCACTCGCCCCGACCTATACCTGGTGTCAGTCCTGCGGCCTGCGCTATGCGCTGGCGCTCCCAAAGCGCCCCCGGCTGTGCAACAGGTGTGGCGGCAGCAACCCCGAAGATGTGGGCGGGCGCCCCAGAAAAAAAGCGCGCCAGGAACGCATAGACCATCGCTACCAAGAGCGTCGGTCTGGGGCCTGACCGAGGCCACCCTCATGAGGGGACGGCGCGCCGAGTTGAACCTCGAAGTCACCGCGGTAGTGCAGGGTTGTCACGTCACCGCAGTAGACTTCGCCCGGGGTCGCGAAATCCCGCTGCTCGAACGTTCCACGGTCGTCGGCTGAGAACGCCAGCCCGACCCTCGCCCCCCCGTCCGTCCGCACCGACCCGCCCGGCAAGGTCGAGCGACGAGCGGCGCACCGCGTCGGCCCCCTAGTCGAACGTCAACCCGTGCCGCCGAAGGTCGTTTCTCTCGATCAAGATCTCGTAGGGCGGCGCGCTCACGAATGTCGACCTGCGTGATCCCGGGGACCGCCGTCAGCTCGTCGCGCACCCCGCTCGGTGACCTGCTTGAGCGCGAACGCCTGCAACCGGTTCGTCAGCTCGCGGATGATCGGCTCCTCGGTTCTCAAGCGGGAAGGTGGTGATGGGATCCGCGTGAACACACGGGGGCGGCGAAGTTAACTGAATCCGCCCTTATCGGACGCAGGTCCGGCTGATTCCAGGCTGCGCTCCGCCCTGCTGGCGACGTGCGACACCTCGCGCTCATCAGAAGGGGAGGCACGGAGGGGGCGGCCCAATCGCGCCCCTGTACCGCGGCCTCGGCGTCGTCTCTCGGTCGTGCCCTTGAACCCGAGCCGCCGCAGCGCGGCCGACATGCCCGGGGCGTCGGTGTCCATATCCGGGCAGCCGGCCCGAGGCATCCGAGGAGCCGAAGTCGATCGGGTCGACGCCTGAACGCGCTCCAGCTCGATCGGGTGACCATCGCCCCGGGACGGAAGTTCCCGGCTCGCGGGCCGAACTGGTCGACTCACGCACGCCCGAATCGACGATCGAGCGCGTCGGCGGGATCGGCGCAGTGGGGTGAATACGCCTGGTCCACTGCGGTGCCGGACCAGTCTTCTAGCCGCGTCTATCTTCATCGCCAGCATGTGCTCGGCCGATGCCCCCGTAACGACGAGGCCGGGCGTGTTGAAGACCGTGCGTGCCCGATCGTCCCTGGCCGGCGGCATGAACAGTCTGGCGTTCTCGTTGAGCCAGTTCGCGTCCAGATTCTCCTCTGCCGCTATCTCTTCGGCCGCGGCCAGCACGTCGTCCTTCGCGTACTCGATCCGGGCGTCGACGTCACGGGTTGTCCGCTCTCGCCCGTAGGCGACGATCATCGCGCTGCCGCCGACGATGTAGAGTTGGCCCCGAATTCCGCGTGCGGCCAGTCTCGCCGAGAGCGTCTCGAACAGCTTCATGATGCGGTTGCGATCCAGGGACCCACTCATGTCGCTCACCCCCTCGGGCGTCGAGGCATCTCGGATCCAGCAGCGCGCCGTGCCGGATGAACGCCGCCGGTGCGAACGCGATCGCCTCCTTCACCATGGTCGGCGTCGTGGGCAGGATCCAGGTGATCTCCAGGAACCGCTTGGGTTCCTCAAGCCACGCCGGCGGCTGCTGTTCGTAAAGCTCGCAAAGGTGCTCCACGGTCGCGGCCAGCAGCGCATCCCATCGGGTGCCCGTGCTCGGAGGCCTCTGGTTCAGCACCTGTTGCTGCTCTTCTCGCCCGAGCGACCGGAAGTTCCGGGGCAGGTCGTGCAGGATCATCCCTCCCATGTGCGTGTACCACCACGCCATCGGTGTGGGGCAGGGATTGGCGAAAAACCGGCGATCCTCGAAGTAGCCGGCGATGCCGGCGGCCCCCAACGTCACGGGGATCAAGAAGACCGCCGCTGCCCTGGACGAGGTGGAAGAGGCCGAAGACGAAGAGCCCCAGGCCGGCCGCGGGCACCGCCAGGCTGAGGAGCCGCAGGCGCCAGCCGGCGAACTGGTCCGGGTGGCGGCGCGTCCGCATCGCGCGGACGCCCGTCTCGACCCCGTGCAGCAGCAGAAGGCCAAGGAGGCCGAGGATGGCGACGAACATGATCTCATCAGCCGGAACCTGGCCCGGGCTGACCGGTTCCCCCGCCCAGCTCGACGGATGCAGGAGCGCCCACGAGGTCGAGCCGAGGGCGGTAAGCGCCACGGCGTAGGCGCACGCGGCGAAAACCCGGCCGGCGGCGACGTGAAGCCTTCCCCCCTTGCGCGTGAGGGCGGGGATCCAGAAGGCGGTCAGGCCGACGAACCCGGTCGAGATGTGCAGCGCGCGAAGCAAGTCGTGCATCGTGTCAGCCATGCCGCAGCTCCTTCGGGGCCTGCGTCGCGTTCCCGGCGGCGACCGCGCGGGGTCGTCGCCGACGTTCGATTTGCTCCAGGGCTTCGCGGCACCAATCGACTTTGGCCCGCAGCGAGCGGACCCCCATGCGTATGGCCAGATACACGTGGAAGTCCTCGGCGTTCAACGTGTCAAGGTGCGCGCCATCCGCCCCTGCCAGGTCTGATTCCGCCTGCTGCAGCAGCGCCAGGAACCCCCGCAGTCGGGACCGCAAGTCCAGCATGAAGTCACTGGTCGCCTGGAGGTCGTCCAGCTCGTGCATGAAGCAGAGTTGGCCGAGGTAGGCAAAGCGCTCGGTGCCCATCTGCGGGCCTTCGCCAAGCCAGCGGAGCAGCTCCGCGCGTCCCTGTGCAGTCCGGCGATACACACGACGCGGCGGCCCCTTGGCTGGCGGCTCGAGGCGGCTCGTCAGCCAGCCACGTTTCTCGAGTGCCTTCAGGGCCGGGTAGATCTGGCTCAACTCGGCCGACCAGAAGTGGCGCGCCCCCTCGCTGAATCCGCGCTTGATGTCGTAGCCGCTCGCCGGCGTGCTGAGCATGCCCAGCAGGATGTGATCGAGGCTCACGGTCCAACTATGACATTTTTTATATAGATATCAAGTCCGCATCTGATCGCCGTCCCGGCGTGCAGGGGGGCACGAAATGGCAGTGGCCGGCGAGCTCGAGCAGGCGGGCACAAGATTGCGCGGGTCGAGGGTGAACAGCACGGCCAGCGCCCGCGAGTAGCCGAGGACGATGGCGAATCCGGACACTGTGCGTGAGCCCTGTCCGATGCGTACCTTGCCGCAGGAGCTCCAGTCGACTTGTGCCCGCAGCTTGTGGAGAGCTCTCCATGGTACGGCTCGTGCGTGCTGTCGTGACGGCGGCCTGCCGCGTACCGGCGATGCCGCCGAGCGCGAGCGCTTGGCCGTCGCGGGTGATCTCGCACTCATCGCCAGGCCGCGTACCGGACGGCCTGTGAACGCCGACATCGGGGCGACCACCATCGTCACGTCCGCCGAGGTTCCTTCCCCGGGCGCCTCGCCCAAGCGGACGCGCAGATGCACGTCGGTGTCGCGATGCGAGGCCGGGTCAAGGCCGTGCCGGGCGGCGGGTCGATCAAGTCGAGCAGTGCCGCGGCCCGGCGGGCGACAGCGCGCCCGACGCTCCCGAGATCATCTACTGTACCGCCGTAGTGGAACCCCTGGGCCTGCTGCCCGAACCAGCCGCTGGCCGCGCGGCCGTGCGCCATGGCAAGCCAACCGCGGCACGGAAGCGATGATGAACGACATCCGATGGAGCGAGCACTCGCTGTATGCGGACGTGGTGAAGAGAGTGCCGTCCGAGCTGCACCCGACGCTCGCGCGCGCGGTCGACCTGAAGGCAGCCGACGCGTGGCTGCACGAGGGCACGATGCCGGCGGGACTCGACAGCGACGGCAAGAGCCTCGGCGGCCAGCGGGGCCCGGCGTTCCTGCGCGCGGCCGGACGCCGCTACATGCGGCGGTGGGTGACCAACGAGCATGGCGAGCAGTTCGGCAAGGGCGAGGCCGGAATGCTGCTCGACAAGTGGCTCGACGAGATGGTGGCGTTCAGTGCAGGGCTGGGCGGACGCGGACGGGGCATCTCGTGGCTGCCGGGGCGGGTGGAGGAGATCGACGTTCTGTTCGACAGCCGGAGCGGCGAGCCGCCGACGTACCGCTACTACACGGTCAGGGAAGTCTGCGCGAGCAAGGCCCTGGCGCACTTCCTCGGGCTGTACGCCCGGCGACGGCGGCACAAGACGTTCGAGCGGATCGAAAGGGCGCGTGAGGACGAGCGCATCCCGCTCAACCGCACGGCGCGCGAGACGCTGGCGTGGGTGCTGGCCAAGAGGGTGATGGACGACGAGGACCAGCTGTAATGACCAACAGAAGCCGGAACCGCGGCGCAAGCCGGCCCCGGGCGGGGGCCGCGGACGAGGCCAACGGCTTCCGCGCTGACATCGCGCCGGAGAAGCCCGACGAGCCGTGCCCGCTGGCGAAGCCGATATGGCTGCACCCGAGCGTGTCGGACACGCTGCGGGAGTGGTCCCACCTGTACCGGCGGCTCGGGCTGATCCTCGAGCAGCTGGCCGCCCACGGACGCACCGCGATCGTCAAGGGGTGCGCGCGGCCGAACCGCGGCTGGCGGCGCTCGCCGCTCGGTGGCGCACGCGGCAGCCAGTACTACTTGTGGTGGGGGATAGCCGGGAGCAGCGGGCCGGCAGACAGATGCGGCGCCGAGCCGGGAACGATAGTCGTGCGCGCCGTACGGCACCACGACGACCATGCGGCCCTCGGTGGCGGCAGGCGGGCAGACTACCTGCCGATCCAGCAGGCGACGGACATAGATGAGGACATCGCAGGACGGCCGCAGAACAGGCAGCAGGCGTCGTTCGAGACCGACCGGAATCCGGTGCGGGTGCTGCGCGGACGCCCGGGAAGCGGCAAGACGACGGCGCTGTGGCGGGCCATCGAAGCGCGCTCGGGCGAGAACGTCCTCTACGTCACCTGGTCGGCGCGGCTGAAACGCAGCGCCGAGGAACGGCTGGCGGCCTTCGCACCGTCGACGAGCCGGGTCCGCGCGACGGACTTCCGGACGCTGACCGGCGAAATCACCGGCGCGGACGTGCGCCGGATACCGCCGGCCGAGAGCCGGAGGAAACTCGGCCTTGCGATCGAGCAGGCCGTCGGCCACGAGCGCCACCCGTGGAGAGGCCACGAGGCCGCCGTGTACGCCGAAGTGCGCGGGCGGCTGCTCGGCAGAGGCGTCGACGGCGAGGCCGACAGCAACGACGGCGCGAAGCTGGCGGCGCTGCGCCCGGAGGCGTACCGCCGGCAGCGGGGCAACGAGCAGGGGATCGGCGCCGCTACGGCGAAGACGCTCCTACGGTTGTGGGCGAAGGTGTCCGAGAGCACCCGCGTGGAGATATTCCCCGAGTTGGCGGCCGCCGCGGCCGCCGCGCGCCGGCTCTCCAGCAAGGGCCTGCCGGAGGGGATGGAGTTCGACCGTCTCGTCGTCGACGAGGCGCAGGACCTGACCCTGACCGAGTTCTGGATGCTGCTCGAGCTGCTCCGGGCATGCCGCAAGCGCATGGGCAAGAGCCCGTGGCTGCTGATAGCCGGGGACGCCGGCCAGCGGGTCGAGGCCAGCGGCTTCGAGTGGGGACGGTACACCGAGTTGCTGAGCAGCCGCTGGCGCAAGCCGGCAACGTTCGACCTGCACGAGCACGTGCGCTGCCCGTCGCGGATCGCGGCCGTCGTCAACCGGTCGAACATCTTCTACAGCCTGGTCGACAAGAACCGCCGGCCGGAGAAGCAGCAGCCGGCAGTCGAGTCCGAGCACGTCACGGGCCATGCGCTGTACGTGCGAGTCGACCGGACGGAACAGGCCAACGGGCTCGTCGAGCAGCTCGCCGCCCTGGAGGGCACCGCGGTGATCACTGCGGCGGACGAACCGCCCGCATGGCTGGACGAGAGGCGCCGCACGCTGGTGCTGACGCCGGGCGAGGCCAAGGGCCTGGAGTACCAGCGGGTGTGCGTGCTGGATGTGGGAGCCGCTATCGAGGCCTTCGACGGGAACGTGATCGACGACAGGACGCCGCTGCGGCAGGAGAGCCGGCGAACGGCCATCGACCAGCTGCGGGTGGCGCTGAGCCGGGCTACCGAGACGCTGGCGGTTGTCAACGTCGAACCGGACGCGCGCCAGGACCTGAGCACGCTCGCGCTGGTCGGCGGAGCCGGCCGCTACAACCAGGACGACATCATCGCCCGGTTCGGAGACGAGACGGCGACACCCGAAGAGCGCACGAGCGAACGCATCCGCCGGGCGGAGGCCATCGTCGAGGAAGACCCGGACCGGGCCTGGGAGATCGCCAGCCTGACGGTCGCCGAAATGGGAGCGCCGGACGTGCCGAACGGCGTGTCCGACCGCGGCGTGCGCCGCGACGCGCGCGCGACGCTGCTGCGCACTCTGGCCCTGCTTCTCGCCGCCGGCGAGGACAGGAAAGACAACGTGCATCTGAGGGGTTCGCTGCAAGTCGGCGTGGATATGGACGCTGAAACCGAGGAGGAAATCCCGGACGAGGGGAGCGACACCCACGACTGGGCCGCCCAGACGATCATTCGGTCGATAGAACACGGCGTGGTCGAGTTCCTGCTGACGGAATCGCCCGACGACCGGCCGAGGCTGAAGCTGCTCGAAGCGCTGCAGGCATTGAAGGACGCCGCGCCGCGCCGCCGCTACTGGCCGGATCTGGCCGTGGCGCGGATGCAGCAGACGCTGCGAAGCGGCCTGATCGACGGGGCGAGCGACCCGTCGAGTGCCCGCCACTACTTCCCCGATGACGTCGAGGGCTGGCTGAAGCTGACCGGCTACCACGGAGACGCCGCGGACAAGGCGCATGAGCTGTGCGAAACAGCGATCGGCACGCTGCTCGATGCGGCAGAGGCCGACACGAACGAGACCAGCCGCAACATCCTGCTCGGCCAGGTCGAGAACCTGCTGCACGCCAGCGGGTGGGAGCCGCTGCTGGTTGCGCGGCTCGAAGAGGAGAGAGGACACACCGCCGAAGCGCGGGAAGCGTACGAACAGGCCGGTACGGCGGAAGACGTCAGGCGGATTCTGCGCAAGCAGGCCGAGTGGGAGGAAGCGGCAGCGCTGGACGGCGACAACGCCGACCTCGAGTGGCTGCTCAAGGTCGACAGACTCGCGGCAGCCAGACCAGCCGGACTCGGTGCGCGGCTGTACGAGCAGGAACGCCGCCGGCTGGCCGAAACGCTGGAGAAGATGCGCGACGACGATAGAGCCCAAGCGTAGGTGTCCGACCGGCGCGGGCAACCACCCGGATCAGTTCGTCCCCTCGGCGAATCACGAAGATCTTGCCGTTGCGCCGCTCGTTCCGTGACAGGTCGATCATGATCGACGCCCGTCGGGGAGCGTCGGCTGCAGCGACTCGTCCCGCACGCGTACCAGCCTGCACCAGTCAGCGACCAAACTCTCAGCGCGCAGCCATTCGCGCCCGAATCTCACGTGCCCGATGACGTGCCCGTCACCGGCCAGTGCACCCGCTTCGGCCGCGGCGTTGATCTCCAGGATCGCGGCGTACGCTCGAACCACCATACAGACCACCGCCAAGATCGACACGTTCGGCACGCCTGGGCCGTCGTCGTCGACAGGGGCCCGCGACGGCCTCGGCAAGGACGCCTTCGGCCGGCGCCGGCGGGCGCCACCGGCGCATCCCCGCGCGCGCGGGGCGCTGTTCGTGCCGTTAGGCCGCCTGGTCTTGGCGAGACGGCGCATCCGCGTTCGTGCGGGGGCAAGCTCACCGGTTGCGGTCCTTGCACGATGTACAACGGCGCATCTCCGCGCGTCCGGAGCGGGTTGACGCGTGCCGGCGCGTGGTCCGTGTTGATCGTCCGTTTCGGGCATCCCCGGTCGGTCGTTACTTGCGTGTGGCTGTTGCACAGCGCTCGTTCAGCGTTCTTGGCCGGTTCGTCCTCGCTCCTGGTCCTTTGCGGCCGCCGCGCCTTGCGCGGGTGTGGGTGCCGCTGCCGGCTCTGGCGGTGGTCCGTCGTTGATCTCGTCCCCTCCCGTCGGATTGCTGGCCGCCGGCGTCTTGACGCTGGCTTCGATCCCGGGAACCGGGTCGAGTTTCTCTTGCCGGCGTGGCGGCTGCTCCGGCCTGATTTCGACGATCGTTGTGCTCTCGATGTTTTGGGCTGCTTCTGCGGCTCGTTCGCGGATCCGGCGCGGATTCCGGCGGTTCGCCTGCAGGAAGTGGTTCATCCCGCTGCTCTCGAACGCTTGCGCCAGTCCTTCGCCGGTCGCGTACTCGCGTCGGCGGGTAGCTGTCGCGCAGTGGGTCTCTACCGTCACTCTTCCTTGTCCGGCGGCAATCACCACCTTGGTGTAGGTCGCGTTCTCCGCTGCCTGGATCGCGTATTGGGCCGGTCGCGCGACCACCTGCTCGAGGTGGTCCGGCGTGCCCTTGACCTGTTTCGCGGCTCGTTGCGCATGTGCGGCCTTGTTCATCTCCCAGACCAGGATCATGCTGTCCAGCGTCGCCGGATAGAGTCCGTTGATTGCCATCTCGAGGCTTTCCGGGTCTTCGATCCCGCACACTGCGACGTCGTACACGTCCCGCACTGGCGGGTCGAGCCCCCGGTTGCGGAGCTTTCCGCTCAGGATTTGCACGGTGCTCAGCACCGTTGTTGCGTGGCCGTTGACCGTCGCTCTTGCGTGGCCGGTCGCCGGTGTCGGCGTTGTTTTCATCAGGTCCACGTGTTGCGGCCCGAACTCGACTCGGCTCAGCTCTCCCCACGGGCCGGCCTTTCCGCCCGCCTTCTCCATTGCCGGTTGCAGTTGGCTCTCGAAGTGCGCCGTCTCGGTGTCGGGGTGGTACACCACGTCGAGGTCGTCGCTCTCGCGGTGCTTCCAGCGGGCGCTGAGCACGGTTCCCCCGCCAAGTTTCCACCCTTCGGCGTCGGCTGCGTATCGTCCGACGTGCTCGTCGAGAGCGTTGCGGGTCTTCGCGAACAGCTCTCGCACCGGTCCGTACAGTGTGAGCTCCTCGGCTTGTTTCCTTGTGCTCATGGCGCCAGTGTGTTGATGTCGGCGCAGCGGGGCGTTCGCTCGAGTCCCGCCCTGTGTATTGCCTGGGCGAGCTCGCGCCAGGTGTAGACGCCTTCGGCCCATGCTTGCAGCAGCTCCTCCCGTTCTCCCTCCTGCAGCCACGTGCGGATCAGGTCCACCTGCCGTGTTGTCGGCTCTCTCGCGCGGATGGCGTCGTAGAACTCTTCGCTCGTCGGCTTCTCCCGCCATCCGGCGCAGCTGCTTCGCAGCCGGCCGCGTACGGCGCGGCTGGCGCGGCCGACTTGCGCCGGGTTGTGCCGCGGGTGGAATCTCTGGCGGAACGCCTCGTCCGGTCGCTGGTCGTCAAAAACCTCGGGTGGCCCGAGCACTTCCGGTTCGGCATTCCGATCGGTGCGTTTCAGTTCCCGGCGGCTGGCCTGCCACTGTTCCAGCTCGTTCATGGGCAGTTCTCCGTTGGATCATTATCCTCCGGCCGGTCCCGACGGTCTCGCCGCGCCTGCCCGGCTCGTCGGCGTCGCTGTCGGGTCTGAACGCGACGACCTCGACCGTACCCGTTTTCGGCTCGGCGTGCTCGCCGATGCGCAGCGCCGCGTTGAGCGCCCGGCTGTTGCTAGCGGTTCATGCGACTGCTGGCTGGCGGCGGCCGCGCCTCACTGGATCCTGCTCCTTCGTTGTCCTCGTTGAAGGAGCGGGAGACCTGGGTGTTCGGTCGGTGGAGCCGGTCCCGGCCTGAAAGCGGCCGATCCCCGAACGTCCGGGGCAGCCTCCATTGCTCTCGGGCACGGCGCCCATCTGACGGGTCCATTCCCCGCGCGCGCGGGGCGGACCGCCGGCTGCGGAGCGTCACCCGACTGGAAGGCGGTACATCCCCGCGCGCGCGGGGTGGACGGGCCCGCGGGTGGCGGGGCGTCGACAGGAGCAGGTGCATCCCCGCTGCTGCGGGGCTCTGCCGTCGTTTCGCCGGTTCCCCAGCGTAGTCTCCGGTTTATTCCCCGTTCCGGCGGGGCGCTTGGTCGACCCCGTACGGCACATCCGATCGGCGACCAAGGCCGCCACAGCCACAGTAAGGACATTGCAAGAATAGAAGGATGGGAAAAGACAATGTTCGGCGGCGTGACCCCTGGACAGGTTCCCGACGGGCCGACGCCCGTCGAGGCGGACCGGGGGGAGGTCCGTGAATGTGTGGAGGCGTCGTTCGCCGACGCCGCTCCGGCTCAGATCCCCGCGCGCAGCGCCGCCGTGGGCTCCACGCGTAGCGCGCGCCGGACCGGCACCGCACACGCGAGGATGGAGATCATGAGCGTGAAGATCGCGAACATCGCGACGAGGGCGACGCCCCGCGCCGACTGTACCAAGCCCAGCAGGAAGATGATGCCGACGGCGAAGGAGATTCCGAGGCCCACCTGGATGAACACGGGCTTCAGCAGGGGAATGATGATCCGCAGCCTGTCGGCGCCGAGGGCCGCGCGTAGGCCGATCTCCCGTGTGCGTCGCTCGATACGGAACGCCAGCATGGAGTAGATGCCGGCGAGCGAAAGGAGGATCGCGAGGGCTCCCACCCCCGTGACGATGGCGGAGGTCAGCGTCAGCTCCAGCATCAGCGAGCCACCGACCTGGTCGAGTGGAAGGATCTCGTCGAGGCGCAGAGCGGGATCGACCGACTCGGCGAGGGTGCGCAGGCGCGAAGCGAACAGGTGTGCGTCGCCCCCCACGTCTCCGCTCACGTAGACGGGGTAGGCTGGCCGCTGCGCGAGCGGGTGGTACATGCCCGCGCCGTCGGGCGAGTCCTCGGCGAGCATCGCGAGATCGGGAACCACGCCGACGATCTGGAACCATGGTTCGGTCTCGGCGTCGGCGTCCCGTCCGGGTCGGGGCGCGTACCGCACCCGGCGACCGACGGCGTTGCGGCCGCCGAGCACGCGGTCGACGAACGACTGGTTGACGATGACCACACCCTGGTCGGAATCGGCGTCGCCCGAGTGGAACCCGCGGCCAGCGAGCACCCGCGTATCGAGCGCGTCGAAGTAGTCGGGCGCGACCGAGGCGGCGCCTACCCTCGGCGCGATCCTCGGAGGGGTGAGATCGCCGTCGGTCTCGACCTCGATCGCGCTCTGAGGATGCGACATCCGCGCGAAACGGTTGGCGAGGGTCACGGCTCGGACACCCGGCTCGGCCTCCAGCCGCAGCCTCAGTTCTTCGTACCGCTCCCGGTAGAGTGCGGCGAACTCCTCCTCGGAGAGCTGCGGCCCCGCACCGAGCTCGTCTTCCCGGTCCATCTCCACCCTGGCGGAAGCGTATCGACTTCCGTCGAAGGGAACCACGGCGCCCCGTTTCTCCAGCATCTGGGTGAAGACCGTGTAGGCGATCGGCACCGCCAGCGCGGACAGGGCCACCTGTACGACTATGATGCCGGACCAGAGGCGGCTCACCCCGGTGCTCGGCAGCCCGGTGTTGAACTGCCGCAGACGGCTTTCCAGATTGCCTTCGGTGATCTTCAACCCGGGCAAGGCGCCCGCGACCAGGGCGCCGAGCGCCGTCAGCCCGAGGGCGTACGCCACGGTGGTCAAGGAGAGGCTCGGGCCGAACCAGAACGGCAGCTGGCCCTCGAGCGACTCGAACGTGCGGAACGCCCACCGAATGGAGATGCCCGTGGCGAGCAGGCCGACGAAGGCGCCGACGAGGCCGAGCACCAGCGTCTCGGCGAAGAGCTGGGCCACGACGCGGCCACGGTCCGCGCCGAGCGCGACCCGTACCAGGATCTCCCGTTCACGGGTGGCGGCCCGCACGAAGACCAGCAGGGCCACGTTGGCCGCCATCAGGATCAGGAACAGGATGAAGAGGCCATTGCTGGACATGAGCCCGACGGACACGGAGTTCGAGATGTCCATCACCTCGTTGGCGAAAGGGCAGCACCTGCGCGCGCAGCTGCTGGTGCGTCTCGGGATTGCCGAGCACGACCCGCTGGGTCACGGTCGTCAGCTCGACTTGCGCCCCCTCCAGGTTCGCGCCCGGCGCGAGACGGCCGAAGGTGCGAATCGGCGGGCCCTCCAGGGGCACATAGCTCGACGAAGTCAGACGGAACGGAACCCAGAAGCTCTCGGAAATCGGGAACGCGAAGCCCTCGGGCATGACACCAACCACCGTGTGCGGCTCTCCACCCACGCGCACCTGGCCTCCCACGATGTCGGGGGCGGACGCGAACGCGCCGCGCCAGACGTCGTGCCCCAGCACGACGACGGGCGCCGCGCCGAGCCCTTCGTCGGCCGCGACCAGCGTGCGGCCGAGCTGTGCGGGAACCCCCGCGACACGGAAGGCCGCCTCGCTGATCGCCGCCCCCCGGACCGGCGCACCGGCCACGTCCCGCCACCGGAGGTTCCGCTCGATGAGCGCTGAAGATCCCGATGTCGTCGACGGAGCGAAGCTCGTCGCGCCACAGCATGAACTCGTGCAACGCCCGCCGCTCGGGACGGCTCGCGGCCGCATCCCACATGCGCAGCGCCACGATGCGATCGCCGCCCGGCACCGGCAGGGACGGATAGACCAGCTGGGTCAGGAACTCGAACGCCATCGCCGCGACCGCGATCGCGAACGCGATCGAGAAGCCGCCGACAAGTGTCAGACCCGGATACTTCGAGAGCATCCTGCCGGCCAGTTTGAGGTCGAGCCAGGACATCCTGAGCTTCATCGGCCTTCTCCATGTTCACACCGACGGCGGAGCGTACGGTCTCCCAGCGCGGTGCGTGGCTCCGCGTTCGGGTGGTCGTCGCCGAGGTCGCGCCGTGCAGGCTCGGTCACAAGAGCAACTCGAAGTCGTCGGCACGGCCCCGTGCTCAACCGGCACCGTCGTCGGTGCTCAGATTCTCGGGAACGGCCACCTCGATCGGTTCATCGCTCACCGTCGCCGCCAGTTCGGCCAACGTGGGCGCGGTGAGCAGCGCCTGGACGTCGGCGAAGAGGGCGGCGGGAAGTTCGCACTGTCGAAAACCCTGGTGCGGCGGCGGAGCACGTGTTTGACCTGAACTGGCGTAGGATCCTCCTTCTCCCGCAAACAACCCGAGCGTGGGCGCGATCCCGTCCGGGGCGTATGGCAGTGCAAGGGCAGCCGCGTCCGACGGTCGCGGGTCAGGCCTCCTGGTGAGACCTGCTCCGCGCAGCCTCCCGGCATGAGCGGGTCTCATTGAAGCGGAACGAGCGTCCCGTCGGCAAGAGATGCTGTCTCGCCGTGTTCGACTGCAGATCGGCGGGACTGCCACGAAACCGCCGTCTCGGGCCGGACTACGGCGGGCTGCCAACGCCGCCGGAACGACGGTGCACGCAGCCCTGGCGCACCAAGATGTGTTCGGTGGCGTTTGAGACTCGGCCCGAGTCGTTGTGAAACGCGTGCGCAACGGACAGCCGGTGTTGCCAGGGTGCTGGGGGATCTGTCCCATCCGGCCGGCCCGGTCGTCTCATCAGCCTCGGGTGCAGTCCCGTCAGCGCCTGCGCTGTCCTCTGGAGGGACCCGCGCGGCGATTGCCAGAACCGACAGTTGCCGGGCGGTTACCTCTGCACGCGGGGCGGTGGATGCAGCCTGTGGGGTGGCGAACACGCGCTGACAGTAGATCAGCCGGGCCGTTCTCGGGTCAGAACGACGGACCCGGCGGTGCGGGCCGCCAAAGACCGCGTCCGACCCGGAGTGACCGTCACGGACGGTAGCGTGGCGCCGGCTTGACCTCCAGCGGCTGCGGCTCGTCCGTCTGCACCTTCATCTCGCGGGACTGTGCCAGCCAGTCCCGCACCTCGTCGTCCCGTCTATCCGTTCACCGCGGATGATCCAGTTGGGAGGCGGGCGTTCCTGACGGCGCGCTCGACCGTCCCGCGCCCGCATCCGAGTCGGACCGCGATCTTGCGAAAGCTCAGGCCCTTGACGCGCAACCTGAGCGCCTCGACGTCACGGGCGTCGCGCTCCTCAGGAGACGCTAGATGTCGGCGCCGCCGCCGGCCTGCCTGGTCACGATGGGGCTCGTGGTCTTGCTCTGCCATCGCCCAAGCGTATCCGGCACGGGACACCGCGGGCGCCGATGGGACGGTTTGGGCAGGCGGTGGGACGTGCTGGTCGGCGCGCTCCCTCACCCGCGGCGAGCCCGCGCTGCCCACGCATTCAGGCCAGTGCGGTCTCGGCTGTCCGGCTGAAGGGTCGCCGGATTGTTCGAGGTCCGCCAGATGGCCGGTGCGTCGTTGACGGCCGGCCGTGCGTACGCGGCGGTGTCGGTCAGTGGGCCCGGACGCGGTCGAGATTCGGTAGGCCGCCGCGGCTAGATAGCAGAGAGCCGATTCTCCGGACTGGATGGGTTTGCGGCCCTCGAGCGAGGGGCAGCCGGCGGCAGGATCTGTGAGGAGCCGGACCGGCAGAAGAAACGCTGGCCGGAAGGCGTCGACAGAGATTCGGACGGAAAGACGTTCAGAGGAGAGGGGCCCAACGGTGCGTCCGTCGCGGCCGTTCACGATGTTGCCGCGCCGTGCTGGCTCTTGCGGGCTTGAGCGGGGGATTTGCCTACATAGTGCCGACACGGGCTGCAATCGCCTGCCCCGCTAAACCCTGTAAGTTGTTGATTCTATTGGAGCCGGCGAGCGGACTCGAACCGCTGACCTGCTGATTACGAAAATCCGACAGTTCCTGTTCCGATAGTTGCGCGGCCTTTTATGCTTGCATCTTAACTCACTGGTGCGCAACGTGTTACGGCATGCCGACCGCTGCGGGCACTTGCGGCGGCATGCTACCGCGTGCTGTCTCTGAGTTGACGCGTTGTTGACGTGGGCACGAGACTCCCTCGTGTCCTCGCCCGGCTGAATGCCGAGTCGGACGACCTGTTCGCCGGACTTCAACAGGTCGTTGGCGCGGTCGACGTTGATGCGTTGATGTGTTGATGCGCGGAGCATTCGATGTTGACAGAGAGAATCATTCGGGACGCGAAACCGGGCCCGGTCCAGCGAGTGTTGTGGGACTCGCGAATCAAGGGTCTGGGCGTTCGGGTCACGCTTGCGGGAGCGAAGGCGTACGTGATCGACTACCGCGCGGGCGGGCGCCAGCGGCGGGCCACCATCGGGCGGTATCCCGGGATGTCGTTGAGGGAGGCTCGCGAGCGGGCTGCGCGGGAACTGGCGAGCATCCGGGAGGGTGAGACGGATCCGCTGGAGCGGCGGCGCGAGATTCGCGAGGCGCCGACGGTGGACGAAGGGCTGGACAGGTTCCTGGACGAGTTCGGGCCGGAACGGGTTCGACTTGGCCGCTTGTCTCCTCGGACGCTGCAGAACTATCGCAATCAGGTGAAGCTGTATGTCCGGCCAACGCTCGGCAAGCGCCGTGTGGCTGATGTGAGACGACGGGATGTCGAGCGCGTCGTCGGGCGGCTGCCGAATGCGACTCGGAACCGCGTGCTCGCTCTGGTTTCGCGGCTCTTCAATCTCTTCGAGGTTTGGGAGTGGAGGCCTCAGCACACGAATCCGGTGCGGGGCGTTGCGCGGGCGAGAGAAGAGGCGAGAGATCGCGTGCTTGATTCCGCCGAACTGGCGGCGCTTTCGGTGGCGCTGGAGCGGCTGGGTGAACGGTTCCCCGCGAGCGTCGCGGCAATCCGGGTCGCCGCGCTGACTGGTCTGCGGATCTCCGAGGTCTGCGCGCTTCAGTGGCAGCACGTCGATTTCGAGAGCGGGCGGGTGACGCTGCCGGAGACGAAGACGGGCCGGCGGGTGCATCACTTCCCGGACGCGGCGCTCGACATCCTGCGGGGAATGCCGCGAATCAACCGGGGTGTCCATGTGTTCACCGTCGATGCTCGGGGGCCCCTGACCTACCGCACTGTCCGCACCCGTTTTGCTGAGGCGGCGGAACTGGCCGGGCTGCGGGACGTGCGCCTGCACGATCTTCGTCGCACCGTCATGACCAATGCGGCGGCAGCGGGCGTTGGGACTCATGTGCTCAGGGACCTGCTTGGGCACAAGACGACGGCGATGGCGGATCGGTACGTCCGGGCGGTGGGCCCGCCGGTTGCCGATGCTCGGCGCGCCATCGGGGCGGCGATGGCGGCGGCGATGTCCGGTGACGGCGCCGTGGGTGCGTCGCGGGGACGACGGCGTGGGTAGCGAGTAGATTTTCGGTCTGAAGGCTCTCGTCCTTTTGGTCTGGACCGTCCGAGGGCTTCAGGTTGGCGGCTTCGGCGGCACTGGTTCCGTAAGCTCGCGCCGTGTTCAGAGTACTTCGCATGGCGGGAGGACAGCCTGACAGGGGGCCAGACTGCGCGGAGCGGTCTGACGGGGGCTCCGTCGGCGGCGTGCTGGGTGGTGTGTCGAGGCCGAAGGCGGAGGCCGCCTCGTGAGCGCGTTCGAGCCTGTGTCGTGGCCGGTGTTGGAGAGCCGCCTGCGGGAGCGGCCGCGCTGGCGGCGCATCGGGCGCGAGTGGCACGGGCCGTGCCCGGTACGCGGGATCGGTGAAAACACCTGCTGGTTCGCCGAGGGTGCGCGCACGCCGGTCCGGGGCGGCTGCCGCAAGTGCGGGGGCCGGCTCTCCTCGTCCGCCTTCAGGGAGCATCTGGCTGCGGTTGTCGGCGATCTGGGTACGGCTTCGACCGTCAACGGTCAGGCTCCGGCGGCCCGGTGCGCGATTCAGACTCGTCAGGATCCGCTCCCGGGTCGCGTGTGGTCGGCATCGGTCGCGCTGAAGACCGACTGTCCCGGCTTTCGGTACCTCCGTAGCCGGGGCGTCGTTGACGCTTCGGGTCGCGTTCCGCCGTCCGTGCGCTGGCTGCCGCTTCGTGCGGCCGCATCGGTCCGTTGTGCGCCCCGGTTGCCGGCGACCTGCGTCGGTGCGCTGGTGTACCGCTTCGCCGGTCCCGGAGAGGCGGAGACCTGCGCGCTGCAGTTCGAGCCGGTCGACGAGGCCGGTCGTCGCGTCGCGTGCACGGTACGCGGCGCCGTGATCAAGAGGCCGTCGGTGGCGGGCTCGTCCTTCTCGTTCGGACGGCGGGTGTTCTCTGCCGCCGACGGCGCCGACGGCAAGGGGTGCTGGCTTGTCGAAGGACCGCTGGACGCGCTGGCGGTGTGCCGTCTCGACGCCCTCGGCGAGCTCAATCGCCGGGGCGCAGGCGGCCGATTTCGCCGGCAGCCGCTCGACGGCGCGGCGGTCTTCGGCGTGGCGGGTGTTCCCGCCGGGTTCCGGGCGCGCGCGTGCTGGGCGCCGGGGCGGGTGGTGCTGGCTCCGGACGCCGACAAGGCGGGGCTCGATGCCGCGGTGCAGCTCGGCACGGAGCTGGAGCTGCAGAACCGCAGCTACATCGTTTCGCGGCCGTTCTACGGCGCCGACTGGTCGGACCTGGCGCATGACATCTGCATCGAGAGAGAGGGGATCATTGAGCACTGAGCAGGTTTCGAGAGAGAGGGGAAGTGACCGAAGGATCAGGGCGGCGACGGTATGCCGCCCGGTGGCTGGCTTGCCCAGGTCAGCGACGAGGACATCGAGGCCGTCACGAAAGAGGCGGTAGCCAAGCTGCGGGCTCGGCACGGCGGGCCGGCCGTTTCGGACGCAAGCCGTGCGCCGGAGGCCGACGCGGGCTGGTCGCCGTTCGTCGACGTGCTTGATCTGACGGCGTCGCCAGCGAAGCCTCCGGTGGTGCTGCCCGGCATGGCCTGGAGCGGCCGGCTCTCGGTGCTGTCCGGCGCGCCGAAGGCGGGCAAGTCGACCGTGCTGGCCCAGGCCATCGGATGCCGGCTGAGCGGCGAGGCGTTCGCCGGCGAGTCCGTCGCTCCCCGCGGTCCTGTCGCGCTGGTCACCGAGGAGCCGCTCGAAATGCTCGCGCAACGTCTCCGGATCTACGGCGTCGGCGACGGGCACAAGGGGGCCGTCTACGTCGCGTCTCCGGCGCAGGGCGTCGAGCGTCTCATCGATGCCCTGCACCGCTCCGAGCCGGAGGCTGTGATCATCGACTCGTTCGCATCGTGGGCCGTCGCCGGCGGGTGCGAGAGCCTGAGCGATCCTGCCGTCATGCGCCGCGCGATGGACACGTTCCGCAGCCTCTCGGAGGAAGGCGCCGGCGTGCTGGTGGTTCATCATGCGCGCCGCAGCGACGGCGAGCTGGCCGACTCGCGGGATATCGCTGCGTCGGTGGACATGATCGTCAACTTCGAGGCCATCGATCCGGACTTCAATCGTTGCGCTGCGCGGGCGTCCGACCTGCGGCGGCTTTCGTACTCGGGCCGCTGGCCCACCGAGTCGGTCGTGCTCGACTTCGACCGGGCCGACCGTCGCTATTTGTATCAGCAGAGGGGGGACACCGCCTGATGGACATCCTCGACAAGTCGCGTGCCCGTGACAGCAATCGGACTGCGTGGGAGGTGGCCGATGCGCCGGGCGGCGTGCGAGCGGTATTTGATGCCGCGCTCTCTCCCGACGGGCTGGGCGCCCTGTATCAGGCCTCCCGGCGGATGACCAACTCGAGGATGAACGAGGCTGAGATCAACCGTGGACTCAGGGCCCGCGAGCGGCTGAACGCGTTCATCTCCCGGCTCGACGAGATGCGAAAGGCGGAGGTCAAGCCGTTCGACATGGGGTGGGTCGCCGAGCCGGGCCTCGCGGGTGTGGGCATGCTGCCGATGCAGCTCGGGGGCGCGGGGAGCACCGGCGGGGAGCGGGCGGCCACGGTCGTCGTCCGCCTGCTGGCGGAGCTGCCGGCGTGCGACGGCCTGTCGGCGCTCGCCGTCGTCGTTGAAGGCGTGAATCTTCCCGAGCCGGTGGTGCTGAACGGGCGTGACGACCCGCTGCTGCCCACCTCCGTTGCCCTAGTGGGTCCGTGCTCGCTCTTCGGCAACCGGGGTCTGTACGCTGTGCAGACGCGTCTGGACAGCGGTCTTCGCGTCGGTGGCTTACCGGAGCTCCAGCGCGACATCCAGGGGCCGCTGCTTCCCCTGTCGCTCTACAACCTACTGACGGCGGTCGCCGGCCGGAGCAAGGGCGGGCACGGCGGGGCGGACCTAGGCCTGCGTATCTTCGTAGAGGCGCTCTGCTCGGTGATGCAGCGCGACTGGCAGCGTTCGGAGAAGCGTCCGGTCATGGTCCAGACGACGCTGCGCGAGTTCCTGTCCTGGTTCTACCTGCGCCGCAAGCCGCGCCCGGCCGAGTACTGGCCGCGGCTGATGCATGCCTGCACCGCTCTCGACCGCGAGGACGTGCGCGTGCCGTGGCGGGACCCGGAGACCGGGAGGGGCGGTCTGCGCCGCGTGGTAAGCCTCGTGGACATTCCTCGTGGTCCCCACGCGCTGGACGACACCATCGGCATGGTCGTGCATCTGCCCCCGGGGTCCCGCTCCGGCCCCACCATCAACCGTTCGCAGCTGCGGTACTGGGGCTACAAGTCCGAGCCGGCGTACCGGGCCAAGGTGGCGCTGGCCTACCAGTGGTACCGCCCCGGCGTCACCCGCATCCCTGCCGGCGAGAACAAGGCGGGCTGGATCCAGAGTCAGGATCCGGAGTCCTATGATCCCTACTCGAGGGATCGGATCGTGGAGCTGTGCTACCCGACGTCCGTGCACTCGAACCGCCGGATGCTCGTTTCCCGGTCGTGGAAGATCATCCGTCTGCTCGAAGCCTACGGTGAGCTGAGGATCGTCGGTGAGCGCATCCTGCCGCCGACCGAGGATACGGAGATTATCGTGTAGACGCGTCGGAACGGAGCGTCGGTGGATGGTACGCCCCCTCGGGCTCGCCGCAAACGGCGGGTCGGCGGGGGTGTTTGCCCGTACGGGCGCCGTCCGGGGGGTCGGTGAATGGTACGGTTTGCGTCGGTGAATGGTACGGTTTGCGTCGGTGAATGGTACGGTTTGCGTCGGTGAATGGTACGGTTTGCGTCGGTGAATGGTACGGTTTGGGCCGTTTCGGTCAATGTTTGCAGGGCTTTTCGCCGCCACCGTGTATGACATTCGACATTCGACTCCTTAAGAGTCGATATGTCGATATGTACTGGAAGGTACGGCGTACGCGAGCGGGTCGGCGATCCCGCCCTTCAGGGGCGGGTCGCCGCCCGTGGCGATCTCCGGACCGGAACGGGACGGCGCTGGGCCGGGACCTTGTCGTCCGTTGCGGGCGTTCGGGGGTAGGCGGGTGCGCCTGGGTGGCCTCGGCGGGGGCCGGGCGTCTTTGGCCTCGGACGGCGACCGTTCGGCCGCGGCGGCGCCTACCGGGAGTGCGCCGAGTCGCGGTTGGGCGTCTCGACCCCCCGCTGGCGAGCCAGCTCGGCCGTGGCCGGAGACGGCGGGGCCGGCGGCGTCTCCGGCGTCATCGCCGGGACGGTGCGCAACGCGCGGTCGAGCGTGTCGTGGCGCGGCAGGTCGCGCCGGTCGCCTTCGTGGCTGAACTCCCGTGTCAGCCGCGCGTCCGGGTGGGCGTGGCTGGCCTCGTTCAGCGCGGCCCAGACGCGCTCGCGCGTCTCCTCGGGCACGCCGGCGGCGGCCAGGTTCTGCAGGTCGATCGCCATGCCGGTGTCGTGGTCGTAGACGCCGCTGCGGATGCCCGTGACCGGGTGCGCCGGCGTTCCGCCCAGGGCCAGGACCGTCGCCGGATCGGCGTGCAGGCCCATGCGGTCGTTCATCCCCACGGTCAGCTCGACGGGAGGGCCGTCGGGGTCGGCGCCGGGTACGTCCATGGTCACGGTCAGCGCGCCGTTGTCGTGCGCGGTGACGTGGTACTCGGCGCCGCCGTTCGACAGCGCGTCGAGCTGCTCCCATGCCTCGAAGTGGTCGCAGCCGCGCTCGAACTCCCCGTCGGGGCCGTAGAGCAGGGTCTCGGGCGTCTCCAGCCCCTCGTCGGTGTAGAACCCCGCCGCGTCGGCGCGTGCGTCGGTGATCGCGCCCTGGCGCGTGAAGTCGGCCACGGCGACCAGGCGGTCGACCGCGTGGTTGATCTCATTCAGGGTGTCTGCGCTCACGTGCATGGCGTCCTCCGCGGGTAGTGTTCGCGGTCGCGAGTGTACGGGCGGATCGGGACCGAACGGCGCGCGTGGGCGTTCGAAAGGGGGCTGTCAGGCCGGCGGCGTGGCGCCGCGGTGCGGGCTTGTCCGCGCGTGCGTGGGGGCTGGGGGGACGGAGTCGTGAGGCGTGGCGGCGGGTCGCGCCGTCGTTCCCGATCCGTGTCTGCACCATTGTCGCCCGTCCGGATCTCTCCCTCGTGGTTCGTCTCTGGCGCCGCGCCGACGTCTGCGAGGCGCGTTCCCTGCCGACGTTCGAGAGGCGGGGCGGCCCGGTCCGGGCGCGTGTGCGGCCTGTCTCCTGGTCCTCGGACCGGTCGTTTCCGGGTCTCGTTTCCCAATACTCGCTGCGTGAGCTGGATAGGGACTCGCGGCGAGACCGCGGGCGAGCGCCGGCGCCGGATGCGCACGGCGGGCCTGTTCCTCGAGGAGATGTTCGGCGCCGTGGCGGCCGATTCGGCCCGGGCGCATGCCGAGCACGTGTGCGTGTTCTGCCGCAGCCGCAATCCCGAGGACGTCGGCAAGCCGCACTCGCAGGTCCAGATGCAGCTGTTCCCGCGCGTGGCCGAGCTGGCTGGCGCCCCGATCGGCCGTTCGGTCGAGGGTTGGCGCAAGTCGCGCACGGAATACCTCGAGCGCGTCTTCGACCGCGTCAACGAGCGGGGCTGGGACGTCTTCGTCGCCGTGAACACCTTCCGCCCGGTCGATCCCGGCGACGGCCAGCCGCAGACCGGGCGTACGCGGGCGCATCTGGCGTCGGTGCTGCGCGTGCAACTGGACCTGGATGGTCCGCTGGCCGAGAACGCGGCGGCGTTCGAGCGTATGCGCGAGGACGTGATCGACGGCATCGTGCCGGCGCCGTCGATCGTGCTGCGGTCGTCTCCGGAGAAGTACCAGGCTCTGTGGCACGTTGCCGGGGACGACTGGACCGCGGGTCAGGCCGAGCTCTACAGCCACCTGCTCGCGGCGCGCTACGGCGGCGACGAGGTGGTGACGCCAGCGACCCAGGTCATGCGCGTGCCCGGGTTCCGTAACGCGAAGCCGGAGTACCGGACCGATTCGGGCTCGCCGGTGGTCGACGAGATCGAGCTGTCGCGGCGGCTGTGGCCCGACCGTCCGAAGGCGAAGCTCGACGTCGACCGGTTCCGTCCGCTCGAAGGGGTCGTGGGGGTCGACGCCTTGCGCCGCGGGCTGGAGAAATGGGTCACGGCGGACCAGCGGCTGGGCGTCTCTTCGGCGAAGGTGGGCGAGGCCGAAGCCCGCGCGGCCGAGATGGCGCGCGAGAACGAGGGTTTCCGTTCGTTCGTGCGGGCCCGGAGTGCGGAAGCCGGGGTGGTGTTGCCCACGCGGATGCGCGGCACGGTGCCGGATGCTCCCCGGGCGCGGTTTTCGGACGGCTGGCCGGGCCGGGCCGTGGGGCTTGAGCGCGGGATGCTGCCGGAGCCGTCGGTGCCGGGTGCGGAGCCGGATCGTCCGCAGCGTCCCGTTGTCACGGCGCCGGGCTCGCCGGATGCTGTTCCCCGCAGGATTCCGGCCTCACCGGGTGGGCGTTTCGTCAACCGGCGGGGTATGCCGGTATGGGTTCCCGACAAGCTGTCGCAGCGGGAGCAGTTGCGGCAGATCGGGATCACCAACGGTTGGATCAAGCCTGACGAGCCGAAGTCGGCTGCGGCGAAGGCGAAGGCGGACGACCGCAAGCCGTCGGAGTACGACAAGCAGGACTGGGGCCGGGTTCTTTCGGCGCTGGAGAACGGCGCCCCTGCCGGCGAGGTCGTCAAGGCCTTGGCCGGGATGCGTTCGACGGGCCACGGGGCCAAGTCCGACCCGTTGGGGTATGCCCGCAAGACGGTCAAGCGCGCGCAGGCCCATCTGGAGGGACGCACGGACGCGGCCGGCGGGGACGGTCCCGCTACCGGCGGTTCCGAGGACTGGCGGAAAGGGGCGCTGCGCCGAGCGGGCAGGGGCGGCAGCGTGCCGGAGACGCCGCCGAAGGCTCCTGCGCCGGCCGCGACGGCGGCTGCGCGTTCCGGTGGTACGCCGGGGCCGGCCCGGTAGCTCCTTCGTTGCGGCGGCCAACCCGCCGGGTCGGTCGGTGGTCGCGGTCTCTTAGACTCCCGGCGTTGCGCGGCTTCGGATCGGTAACACGCCGCGCGGAGGAAGTCAGCATGTCTCAGGAAAACGGTTCGGGTGTCGGCAGGGACCTGGAGAAGCGGATCGTCTCGGTGGCGTACCCGATGTCCCTCGAGGAGTTCCGGGAGTACTACGACCAGGGCTACCAGGTGGCGACCACCGCCGAGCAGCGCGCCGCGTGGGGCCTCGAGCCGCACGAGAGCTTGTCGGTCCTCTCGCAGGAGCAGGCGCTGCGCGTGCTGTTCGCCGAGCCGGGGGATCCGATCCTCGACGAGATCGACGACGAGTGCTACGTCGACGAGAACTGGCAGCTGGGCGAGCACAACGCCCCGGACCCCGAGGGTCTTGCGCGTCTGGCGGCCGAAGAGCGCCGTCTCGACACCGTCCTGACGGTCCGCGACGTGCGGCGGTCCGCCGCGGCCCGCCCTGGTGCGGGCGCCGGCGAGGGCGAGCCCCGCGAGGTTGCCGCCGCCTCGGCGTAGGACCGACTGCTGGTGCCGTCGGCCGGCGGCTGTCCCGCGGGTGAGGGGGCCGCTGGCCTGATGGGGGGAGTGGGGACCGATGGCGCAGGATGTACAACCCAAGGGTCGTCGCGGTGGCCGGAACGAGCCGCGCGGCGGCTGGCCGCTCGGCGTAAAGACGACGGCCCCGCCCGTGACCGGTCCTGATCCCGAGGTTTCTGCGGAGGAAGCCGCGCGGCAGGG
This sequence comes from Vicinamibacterales bacterium, assembly GCA_964291605.2. GTDB lineage: Bacteria > Acidobacteriota > Vicinamibacteria > Vicinamibacterales > UBA8438 > WTFV01. The sequence goes on from OZ219745.1 coordinate 2,573,783, forward strand.
CGCCGTCGACGCCGCGGAGGCGAAGCGGCGCTCGGATCAGATGGCGCGCCGCGACGAATCCGACGTCGCCCTTGACGAGCACCACGTCCAGGAAGGGAAGTCGGCGTTCAAGCGCCGCAGCGGCGGCAACGAGCCGCGCACGCCGTTCGGCGGCGACCCGGCCGAGGAACGGCGCATCGCCGGCCGGGCGGCCGGCGGAGAGTCGCCGTCGGCGTGGGTGCAGGACACGCGCGCGCCGCACTATCGCGAGTCCTGGGACGAGCAGCAGGCCGCGCGGCTGCAGAACGAGGGCGAGGCGGCCGAGCGCGAGCTTCGCAAGGCTGTCCGCGGCGGCCTGTCCGAGCTGGTCCGGGTGCGCACGGTGGTGCTCGGCGACCGGCTGGCGCCGAGCGCGGCCGAGCTGGAGCGGCTCGAGCGCCGTCCGCGGCTGGATGATGATGGGCGGCGGGCGAACCGGCGCGACCGTGCGCAGGTCGTCGACGACGGCCTGCCGCTGGTTCCGCCGCTGGGCGCGTCGCTGGCGCACGCCGAGGTGGATCCGGCGCTGCTGGCGCTGGCCGCGGGGAAGTATCCGGGTTCGGTGCTGGAGCCGCCCGTGGATCCGGAGTGGCTCAAGGGGCCGGGGCACGAGGGCACCGCCGGCGACGCGCACAGCGCGATCGAGCGTGCGCTGGACGACGTGGAGGCGGCGTGCATGGACCGCTGGCGCAACGACCCTGGCCGCGCCGAGGCGCTCGAGCGCTGCTGGGAGCGCGAGCGGGACCAGCTCTGGGACGCCGCCTCGCAGTGCGCCGCCCCGGAGGAGACGCGGCTGCTCGTCGAGGGCATGCGCGTGTACGGCGCGGAGCTGGCGGAGAAGGGCCGGGGCTTCTGCTACGTGGAACGAGTACACACGGCGGTCGGCCGCGATCGGGAAGTGTCCCCCTTGCCGGGCGAGGCGGTGGGTGCGGCGATCGACGCGCATCCGGATCTGGTCGCCTCGATCCGGGCCGTCGACCCGGACTCGCCGCTGTGCGTCGTCCCTGCGGGGGTGTCTCCGGAGGAGTACGGCCGTGTGCTGGCCGGTGCGCTGGACGCGGCGCGGGCTCCGGTGGCCGCGGCTGCTCGCGACGCCGCGCCGCTCGATCCGCCAGTCGTCCGCGCGCGCGTGCTGGCCGATGTGGCCGGCGCCTTCGCTGGCCCGGAACGTGTTCCGGACCGTGCGCCCGAAGCGCGGAGCGGTCCGTCCTCGGCCGAGCTCGTGGCGTCGGTGCGGCTCCGTGAGCAGCGGGAGCTGCTGGAGCGTGCCGGGCAGGGGTTCCGGGACCTCAGCGAAGCACTGGCCGACCGTGGCGTCTTTTTCGAGGTTGGGCCGAATCCCGGGAACGTGCGTGAGATGTCGGCCGGCGTGGTGGTCGAGGTTTCCGCCGGTGCCTTCGAGACGGTGTCCGAGCGGGGCCGTGATGCGGAGCTCTTCGAGGGCCCTGTGCCGGTGGGGGCGCCGCCGGCGCAGTGCGCGGCGGTTGCCGACGCCCTGCGCGGGGCCGCCGAGGCCCATTCCCGTCAGGATCCTCGTCTTCCCGACGGCGCGGCGGAGCGGTTCGGGGAGCGGATGGCCGCGCGGCTCTTCGAGCACCCGGTACCGATTCCGTCCTTGGTCTCGTCTGAGGTCGAGCAGGTGGCCTCGAACATGGTTTCGCAGATCGGCGCTGAAGCGTCGGCACTGGCGGCTGCCCGCCGTGAGCGCATCGAGGCTCGCGACGCGGCGGTCGAACGGTTCGAGAGGGTGTTCGATGCGGTTTCCGGACGCGTGACGGTCACCGTGCGGGATCTGCTGGCCGACCCCGACGGTTCGGTCGGTTTCACCGTGCGGCGCGATCCCGCGTCGAAGCAGATATCCGCCGAGGTCCTGGTGGACCCGCGGCTGCGGCACGGCGATCGGTCGCTGACCAACGAGAAGCTGGCCGAGCGTCACGGAGAGGCGTACGTGGACCTGGGCCGTGCCCTGGGCGAGGGCGACCCCGAGCGTGCTGGGGACTGGTCGAAGGTGTACGGCGCGCTGGCGTCGGCCGCCGGTGACGGTCGGCCGGTCACGGTCAGCGTGGGCTCGTGTGCGGCGAACCGCTCGCAGCGCGAAGCGCTGGCCGGAGCGAAGGCTCTTGCCGAGGCGTTGCGCGAGCAGGTCCGTGCGGACGGTTTCGCCACCGAGCAGATGAAGCAGGCGTGGCCGCGGAAGTGGCGTCACGAGACGCCGCGGGTGGTCGAGCGCGAGGACGGCGTGGTGCGGATCGCCGAGGCGCGCATCGGGGGCCTGGGTCCGCCGAAGACCGTTGCCGAGGTGCTCGAGCGGGACGGGAAGCTGCTCGCGAAGGACATCCAGCGCAGCGTCAAGCGCGTCGACAGGCTCGTCAGGGACGCCGACAAGCCTGCCCGGCAGGGGCCGTCGCTGACGGGCGGCGTCGAGACGCCGCCGCGCGCGCCTGCGCCTGTTGTCGATCCGTCCCGGGGCCGGGAGCGAGGTCCGCGCAACCAGCAGGATGTGCTCGACGGGAAGCTCTCGGTGACGCGCTGATCCACGCCGGAAATTTTTTCCACAGACGCGGTCGGATTCGGGATCCGATCCCGTAGGCTCTCGTCGTTCCTGGGAGGCCGGATACCGGGAAGCGTTTCCGCGACGGCCGGTCTCCCGCGGTTGGCGGTAACCGTAGCTCAGGAGGTAGCAGATGGCGAACGGAACGAGCGTACAGACCGGCGGGTTCCGCCGGCCCTCGCGGGGAGTCACCACGGGTCCGACCCGCGAGGAGTCGGTCAGCACGTGGGGCCGGACGATTGCGAAGGCGGTTCGCGGCGGCCGCAGCGTGCTGCAGCACCCAACCCAGGCGCGGCCGCCCCAGGGCCTGCCCTACGTGAGGAACGGCCAGGTGCAGCCGCCGCACAACTTCGGCGGCACGCGCGGGCTGATCCTGCGCTCGGTGGCGCACGATCGGGGCTTCGAGGACACCCGTTTCGCGACCGAGCAGAACGCGCGCAACTACAACGAGGTGCGCGGCGACGGCGACAAGGTCACGGGCGGCATCGTCAGGGGCCGTGTCTCCGACCACGGCATCGCGGTCCCCGGCCAGAAGGACGCCGACCAGCCGCGCCAGGTGATGGCGCGGGTCAAGCTCACCGAGGACGGTCCCAACTTCGATGCCAACGGGCAGCCGGTGGACGGCAAGACGGGTAACTGGAAGCGCAACGACAAGGGGCACATCCAGGAGCAGCTCGTCACCGTCGAGGGCCAGCGCAAGGGCCAGGGGCAGGTCGTGTACTTCAACGCCGAGGATCTGCGGATGCCGTCGCTCGAGCCGCGTGCGCAGGTTCGGCCCGAGGCTTGCGAGTACCTGATGTCGGACGTGGTGGCTGTCGCGCGCCGGCCGGTGCAGGGCGCCCCGGCGGACTCGGTCGACCCGGCGCACCAGTCGCTGCAGGTGCGCGAGAGCAAGGACCTGCCGGGCCGGGCGGAGCTCAGCCTGCAGCAGAACGTCGACATCGGCAACGGGAAGACCGTCCCGGAGGCGTACGTGCTGACCACCGGTCCGGTGGACTCGTTCCCGTCGAAGACGCCACCGTAAACGCTTAAAGTGCGGATTATAAAAGGCTTATATGTGCAGTTTGGTTGCCGTGAGCTATTTCATGCACAATTTGCGCTTGGCATTCCGCGGACCAGATAGGCTTTCCGTGGATCCGTGGACCGTGGACCCGTGGACGCATCCGATCCGCCGGTGCGACCCAAGACTGCGTCTCGCAGAGATCCAAGCCATGAAGACCGTCCGTCGCTCGCAGAGGCCATTCACGCGCGTTCGCGGGAGCCGTCCGGCCAACATCGGACGGCGGCGGGACGCGCTGCGCCGGGTCCCGGTTGATCAGCTCCTTCAGTTCCTTTCCGGGCTTGAAGTAGGCGATGCGTTTCGACGGCACGTCCACTTGGGCGCCGGTCCTGGGGTTGCGGCCGCGGTGCGGCCCGCGGCGCCGGAGTCGGAAACTGCCGAAGCCGCGGAACTCGATCTTCTCCCCCTGGTGCAGCGCCTCGGTGATGAAGCCTCTGAAGCCTGATGCTGAATCCAAGGGATCCTGGGTGCATTCCAGGACTGTCCAGTTCCTTCCGGAGCATTTCTCTCACGGCGCCGAACAGTTCCGTGACGCCGCACTCGTCCGCGCGCTCGGCCAGCCGCGGCCCTCTCCTTTTCCGGCCAGCTCGGCCAAGTCCACGGCTTCGAGATCGGCCGCGTAGTCGATCCCCTGCGCTACCGCCTCGCGGGTAAGGGTGCCCCGCTTCAATTCGCGAACAGCGAGAGCCTGCCGTATCTGTCCACTCTCAGCAGGTCGAGCGGGCCCGCCCGCTGTCGGCGTCTGCCTGCCGACCAGCGTGAGGCCCGGCATCAGCAGGTCGGGGTTCGCGACGAGCGTGTCCTCGAGAAGGGACTCACGTAGCCTGAGTTGCAGCATCGTCCCGGTGACACACCACGAGCCGGCCCGGTGCCGCAAAGTCGCCGTCGTGATCGCCGCCCGGTTTGCTGCCTCTATATCTATATAAGGCAGGCCCCGCGAAGGCCGGTGCCCGTCCGCGCGGACGACATCGACAGCATCCCCGTCGATGTCTGCGAGTCGCCCGGCCGGTGGCGAGAAGATCCCGCCGGCGCGTTGCGCCCGACGACTCCACCCCACCACATCCGGCCTGCGGCCCGGCACGCTTCCCGGAGTCGGCGCGCGGACGAGCGGAACCCAGGGAGAGGGGGGGACGGACGACCATGAGTCAGATCCCAGCGGCGGCCCAGGGAACGACGCGGGCGGGCATACCCACGCCTCGGCGTGCTTGCTCGCGGCCCGCGACGCCGCGTCCCTGACGCCGGCCTCCGCCACGCACCGGCCCTGCCGGGCCATCACCCCACACACGCTCGACGCCTGAAGCGGCTCGACGCCCGCCGCCGGCGGCGTACGTGCCGCCGGACGCCGCCACGCCAGTCGCCCCGTCGGGCACATCACCGGAGGAGACGATGATCTTGATCGACACGCTCCGTCCCCAGCACCGGCGATTGTTGCGGCGCCTGCGCGAGCGCATCGCCAACCGCGAGAACATGCGCCGCTACCGTAGCGACATCAACTACATGCAGTTGTGTCCCGGTGTCGACCTGCCGCTCGAGGCCCGCACCTGCGGCCGGCTGATCTGGCCCGAGAGCACCCGCTGCACCGCATGCCGCAAGCGGCGCCATTGGCTCCTCACACACGCGTTCAACCCCGTCGCCCTGTCCGTGTTGCTCGACGGCGCCGAGCACGACGACGGCGCGCGCGAGGACTTCGGCCAGGCCGTCCCCCTGCTCGACGAGCTGTTCGAACTCGGCGACCCCTGCCTGCGCTGGTAGCGCCCGAACCAGCGATCCGGTCGAAAGACGACACCGCGGCGGGCGCGAGCCACGACGACACCCGCGATCACCTTCCCGCCGTCGTCCCGACCCTCGACGAGCTCAGCGACCTCGGCGGCCCCTGCCTTCGTGGGTGAGGACTCTCGCGCACGCCGGCCCGGACCTGGCCAGTGGCGCGGCATGGCGCTCGGCTCCTCCTCGCCGCAGCATCCCGACCTCTCGGTGAGCGCGACTGCTCGTTGTCACCTCGGTCCGCCTTCCCGCTCCTTCCGCTTCCCGGACGCGACCGCGGCGCAGGCGCCGGGCCTTCCGATCCCGCCGACGGTGGCTGGAGCCGGCAACACCGCCGGTGTGAGCAATGCGAGGCGCCGGGCGTTCGCCGCCGATAGCAGACGTTTGTCTGCCCTGAGTGGCACGCGTCCCTTACACTCCCGCCGCCCGGAAGACGGTAGGAGCCAGATTCGGTTTTTCGCTGCGCGAAACCGGCTGCGCCTAACCGACTCCTGGGACAAGGCAAACGGAACACGCGCATGGCAGCGCCCACACCGAACCGCGGCGGCCGGCCGCCGCTGGCCATCGAGCGCCAGCGCTCCCACGCGGTCAGCGTCCGCTTCACCGCCGCCGAGGCCCGCGCGCTGCAGCGCCGCGCCGCCGAGCGCGGTTGCGCCCTCGCCGTTCTCCTCCGCGAGGACCTGGCCCGCGGCCCCGACGCTGTCTCCGCGGAGCCGGCCGCGAGCGACGAGGCGGTCGCCCGCCGGGTCGAGTTGCGCCGCGTCGGCCGCCTTCTCAATGACGCGGTCCGCGCCGTGCACGCCGCCCGCGGGCATCCCGATCGGGAAACGCTCGACGCGCTGCGCCGCGCCGCCGACGCCGTCGCGCACCAGCTCGGGAGGTGGCCGTGATCGGTCGCATCATCGGGTCCGGCCGCGGGGTCGCCGGCATGGTCGCCTACATCACCCACGACCAGACGTCGGGCGACAATCGCCGGCCCACGACGTCGGAGCGCGTGGCGTGGACCGCCTGCCTCGGCATCCCCACCGAGGACACCGAGCTGATGGTCCGCGCGATGCAGGGGCTCACCGCCGACGCCCCGGCGTTGAAGACGCTGGCTGGCATCAGCGCCCGCGGGCGCAAGCTGAAGAAGCCGTACACGCACCTGGTGCTGAGCTGGCCCGAGGGGACCAGGTCCCCGTCGCAACAGGAGATGCTGTCGGCCGTCGCCGAGGCGCTCGACAGCATCGGTCTCGACCACCGCCACTACGCGGTTTGCGCCGCCCACACCGACACGGCCTGCCCGCACGTGCACGTCGCCGTCAGCCGCGTCGACCCGGAGACGGGCCGGGCCGTCAACCTCGACCAGGGAGCCACGAAGCGCCTCAGCCGGTGGGCGGAGCAGTACGAGCGCGAGCACGGCGGCATCGTCGTGCCGGCGCGCGTCGAACGGCGCGAGGCGCAGGTGGCGCGCCGCGGCCTCGAGCGTCGCTGCCGCAAGGGCGGGATGCCGCGCAACCAGGCCCGCTCAACCGCCGCGCGGTTGCACCCGCGGCCGCCGGCGAAGCCGGCGCGGAAGAGACCGCCGTCACCTGACGGTTCCACGCCACAGGACCGTTCGCAGTGGAGAGGCCTGCTCGAACGGCAGGCCGAGCAGCTGCAGGCCCAGCGGACTGCCGAAGCGCAACGGGTGGCGCGCCGACGACGCGAGTGGCGGACCTACCAGGCCGCGCGGGCGCAGGCGCACTCCACCGGCGCCGCCGCGCCGACGCTGCCGCGCAGTGCGTCGGTCCGCAAGCTGCGCGCCGACGGGGCCCGCGAACGGATCGCGTTGCGACGCAGCCACCGGGCCGAGCGCGTGTCGCTGGCGCGCCGTCTGGGCCGCGTCGCCGTGGCCGTCTGGCGGCAGGGCGCCGCCGCGATCCGCACGCTGTTCCGGCGCCCCCCGGCGCAGGTCGACCTCGAGGCCGAACGCCGCCGGCTCGACGCCGAGCTCACCGAGGCCCGCCGCCGCAGGACGGAGCAGACCCGCGAGCGCTTCAAGCGGGCCGAGCGCGATGCCAAGTTCCAGTACGACCGGGCGTACAACGACTGGTCCGAAGAGCGTCCCTCCAACTTCAGCAGGCCCTCCGACGAGCAACGGAGAAAGGCCCGCGCTGCGGGCAAGACTGTCGACGCCGCCATCGCGGCCTACCAGCGGGCCGGCGCCCGCCTTGGCCGTTACGAACGCGCCGCCAACGCGGTAGAACGCCCGCGCCCCGCCTACACGGCACCGTACACCCCGTCGCTGGAGGAAGTCGTGGCCGAGGTGGACCGCCGGTTGGCGCAGGAACACCGCGAACGCGAGCGCGAACGGCCACGCTCGGAGACAGCCCCAGCGCGCACGTCGCCGCCGAAGCCGCGCGCGCCGTCGCCCGCGCCGCCCGCTCGACCACGTCCAACCCAGGACCCGCCGCCGGTTGACGGCCCCACCATCCGGTGGGGCGACCTCCCGGAGCAGCCGCCCAAGGCCCCGCCTCCGGCCAGCAGCGGGCCGCCACTACCGCCAGCGCCGACGCGGGGGCGCGGGCGCTAACCCACGGCGCGCGCGTGAACGAGGCGGCGCTTCACACGATCCAGGCCGTCATCGCGCGTACCGAGCCGACTAGGCCGGCGAAGAACATCGCGACCGCGCTCGGGAAACTCGGCGGCCTCAAAGGACGGGCCGGCGCGGGCCGCGAAGCTCACGCCCGAGCAGCGCCGCGAGATCGCGTTGAAGGGTGCCTGCGCACGGTGGGAATCCCGCAGAGCCGCCGGCCAGTCGGCTAGTCTTCCTCATGGTCACCGTCGAAGCCGAACAGCTTCCCGAGGGCAGCGGTGACCGAGTCCTCCCCGTCATCGCCCGAAGTTCACTCTTCGAGGACGACGAGAGCGATGAGCATGAACGCGATCAGGATCACGCTGAACGCCCAGCCCACCGATTCAGCCAGAATCCCGTCGAGGACCATGAGCCCCGCGAAGACAGCGATGTTCACGACCATCTGGAGCGCCGCCCGACCGAGCGATTCAGCCATCACCACGCGACCCCCACGCGGAGCTCGTAGACGCGGGCGCGGGCGTTGAGCGCTGTCAAATACATACACGCGCGGTTCTCCGTGACACGGAAGGATTGCCAAGTGTGCTGGGTTTGATCGGATTCGCTTATGAACGTCCCCGCAACAGTTTCCTCTGCTTGTTCGAGCGTTCCCGTAGCGATGATCGCAACACCATTGCCGCTCAGTGGCCCGCGAGCGACCGCGAGCACGTACGTTCCTCCTCGCAGGCACATTTCGCGCGAGATGACATCTTCGGTCAGAGCGTCGATCCTCCCGGGGTGAACGGGCACCAAGCGCACGCTGACCTCTTGAGCGTGTACGGGATTGGGGAAGGAACCAGCGGCGACGACGACGGCAACGACGACGGCGACGATGCGAGGCGAAGCGCGCATGTTGGTACTCCTCGCGGTGATGCCGGGGCAGTCGGTTGAAGCTCCTGAACAGACTGCAGGTGTCGAACCGTGCTCTTCAACGGGTCGAGCCCGTACGCCGCTGCCATGGAAACGGCGGGTTCCAGCAGGAGCGCATGACGTCTTCCTGCCAGTACCAGATCGACCGCTTCGGTGTCACCATCGTCATCAACACGCGGTCCCTCTCCGACAACGGCAGCCTCAGACACCGCTCGCGGTTCCAGTCCTCGAGCCTGCGGTACGTCCATAGGCAGCCGGCCCGTATGAGCGTGACTACCGCACCGACTCCGATGAATCCCGTACCTAGAAACACCAGTAGCCGGAAGAATCCCGCCGGTGGCGGGCCGTAGGCCAACCAGAGCAACCCGAACATCACGCCGCCCACGACCGCCAACTGACCCAGCAGTTGGAACGCCCCGTTCCACTTGTCCCGCATTCCGATCCGCTCCTGTCGATGTGTGTTCCTCCCCGGTACGCCGCACAGTGTCCCAAGTCGCTCGCTTCCCATTCTGTCACGAGCGCGTTGGGTCCATCTTGATCGACTGCGGAAAGATCCCGCGAGCGGGTGCTCGGCATCCGGCGGCTGCTGCGCGATGCCGTCAGGACCGCAACGGACGCCGCTACTCGGCAGCAGCGCCCGCGCGCCCGCTGCGCAGAGGGACCGCTACTGGGCACGGCACAAGCGCGCACGACGCCGGCTCGACCGCTACGCCGAGCCGGTCGTGCGCGACCACACGCGGCGCTGCGGCGGGAGGCGCGGGCACGGGAACGGCAACACGAGCGCGAACGCGAGTGGCAGAGGCGGGAGCGCGACCGCGGCGACGGTTGCCCGCGCCCGACCGCAGCCGGGCCGGCCCGCCGAGTCGACATCGCCAGCCACCCTACAGCGCCGCTCCCCACCCCCGTGCGGCGCCTGCGCCGGCCCGCGCGGCGCCTCAAGACCCGCGGGCCGGCCAGGTCCCCGAAGAACCCGGCGACGACGCCCTCGCCCGCTCACGGCGCGCGCGAGACCGCCGACCGCAGCTGCGGGCAGGACCGGGACTGGAGGGTAGTAGGGCCGCCCCCTGGGTCTTTACTGGCAAAAGCAGGCACTTGGCGACCGTCACGCTAGCGTCGCTAGCGTCCGGTTCCGGCGACCGAACCCCTGCAGGTCCGGAGCAGCCATCTGGGTTCGAGGTCGTCATGATCTGGTGTCGAGGGCGGGCCATCCTCGGTCCTGCATCAGACGTCTCAGGCGGTCGTATCCAACCTGCCAGTCGTGGCCGTAGCCGGCTACGTAGCCGTTGTCGACTGTTTCGGCCATCTTGTAGGCGTGTTCCAGGTTGCGCGGCCAGTTGGCGTTGAAATGCCCGGCTCCGAGCCATCCGAGCGCGAGCAGGTCGACGCGCTCCTCGTCTGCGAGCTCGCCCACCGAATCGACAAGGCGCTTGTAGGACGGAGAATCCAGAAAGCGGTCGAAATCTGGCGGCGAGAGAATGGGTAGGCCCTCCTTCGTTCGGTTGCTCAGGCCTTCGAGGACATGCTGCTTTGTTCTCGCGAAGAACTCGTGCAGCTTGATCAGCTCCTCAATTCTCTGTCCACGGATGAGTGGTGCCGTAGCCGCCATCTCGATCCGGTCTGCGACTCCGGTCGACCCGATCGTCCACACCTCTACGCGGCTTCCGGCAGCCTTCGTCGCGAATCGGCGATCGGCCGTGATCAGGACCGATGTCGTCGCGTCAGCGCACGCCAAGTAGAGACAGTCATAGACCGGATGGTCCATGTCCATGGCGAGTCGCGCGGCATGATCCAAGAAATCGGCGCTGCGATGAAGCGTCACCGTCTCCGGGAGCCTCGCCAGTTCCTCGAGGTACGGTTGCGGGTCCGCGAGTTCGCCTCGGTGGACCTTCTTCCAGATGACGTTCGCGTACTCAACAAGCAGGATATCCGGAGCGTGCAGACGAATCCGCGGGGCAAGCAGTTGACGGGCTTCCTCGGACTGCGGCTCCGTCACGAACCACTTGGCGACGACGCTCGCATCAACCGTCAGCTTCACCGATCCCGATCTTCGCGGAGCAAGGCGACGCTGTCGGTCTGGGGCGTACCGGCGGTCAGCGCCGCGATCTGCTGCACGCGCGCACGAAACTGAATGATGCGGGAACGAGGATTCACGCGCTCCGTCAACACGTGCCGGATCTCACCCTCAAGCGAACGCTCATTCGCTTGGGCCCGCTCTTGAAGCCGGTCGATCACGTGATCGTCGAGGTCGCCGATGGTCAATCTAGCCACGTCTCCCCCTGGACGCACTGGACCGTATCACCAACGCTAGCACGGCGCCAGTCCCCCAACAAGGCACGCCAGCGACCTCGTGCTCAGCGACGACGTTCCTGCGCCGCAGCACCGGCAACACCCCGGCATAGTTCCGCGAAGGACTCGGTGAGTCCACTGCGTTCCGATCCAAACCGGGGGGAACGAGGAGGGAAGCGAGCGCGGCTATTTCTCCTAAGTACTTAATGGTCAGTTATTTACCAGGTTATGACGCCGGAAGCCCTGCCAGCTCGATTTGAATTGAGGCCGAGGTAGCCACCAGACAACACCGCCGTCGGGCCCTGGTTGCGCAGACGTTCCGGTCGCCCGTCGACCAGTCGGATGAGCGCTTCCACCAGGATTCGGGAGAGAGAGGTTGAGCGGACGTGTTCCGGCGCTGCGACCCCGATCCCGTAAACCTGTACACGCGCCCACCGGGCGACGAGGGGGTCTGCATGCGATTGCTGACAGTGCGTGAGGTGAGCGAGATGACCGGGCTTTCGCGTTCGAGCATCTACGCGATGGTGGCGGCCGGCGATTTTCCCAAGCCGATTCGAATCGGGGCTCGCGCGGTTCGATGGTACGAGCACGAGGTGCGGGCCTTCATCGCGAGCCGACCCCGCGCCGGTTCCACCCGGTCCACCCAGTGACGATAATCCGCTGCGCGCAATCGACGATCGCGGCATCGACGAACGCCACGGTGCGAGGAAACAACGGGACGGCGAGCCCGTGCCGTACAAGCACAAATTCGAAGCTGCGGCAGGCGGCGCAGGCCATCCCGACCGAGGATTCCGCCGGGGCAAGGGCCGGACCGAGAACGGACGACTCTTTGACGCTGTTGGTGTTACCTGTGCAACGCGACTACCTGCCCGCGGTCGTCGGCGAGGTACTCCATCCAGTCGTTCATCAGTTGACGCCGCCGCTCGAACAGGTCCGACCGCGCGTAGGCCGCCTCCGTCCGGTTGCTCACCACGTGCGCCAACGCGGCCTCGATGACCTCCCGCGGGTGATTCGTCCGCTCCGAGGCCCAGTCCCGGAAGGACGATCGGAAGCCGTGCGGTACAGCCGCGATGGCCAACTCGCGGATGAGCGCCGAGAGCTTGTCGCTGGTGATCGAATTGCCGCGCGGACTCGGAAACACCAACTCGGCGCACTCGTGCCCGGCCGATCCCCGGAGCCGCTTGGCCTCGTGCAGAACTTCGACCGCCCGACTGCTCAGCGGTACGCGGTGCTCCCGCTTGGCCTTCATTCGCGTCGCCGGGATCGACCACACCAAAGCGACCAGATCGATCTCGTCCCACGTCGCCAGACGGACCTCTCCAGACCGCGCCGCGGTCAGCACCAAGAACTCGAAGGCCAACCGCATCCCCACCCAGGCCCGCGAGGCGCGGACGGCTGCAATCGCGCCAGCGACCTTCCCGTGCGGAAGCGCCTGCATGTGCCTCACCGGAACCGAACGTTGCGGCAGCGCCGCCGTGACTGCATCGCCAGCCGGATTGTCGTTCCGATAGCCCTGCGCGATGGCCCACTTCATGACCCTGCCGATGCGCTGGCGCACCTTCAGCGCCGTTTCGTGCTTGCGCATCCAGATGGGGACCAGCACGGCCATCACGTCTGCGGTCGTAATCTGGTCGACGCTCTTGCCGCCGATGTGCGGGTAGACGTAGTCGCGCAGCGTAGACTCCCAGAACCGCGATGTTCTGCCCGACTCCTTCCATGCCGCCTGGTGGATCGCGATCACTTGGCCGGCCGCCTCTTCGAACGTCGGCACGCCCTGAGCGCGGCGCCTGTCGGCCAGCGGGTCGCCGCCCGTCCGTGCGGTCCTGCGGTTGGTGCGGGCCTGTTCGCGGGCTTCAGCCAGCGACACCAAGTTGAAGCTGCCGAGGCCGAGCGCGCGGGACTTACCTCGAATGACGAGCCGTTGCACCCAGCGGCGGGCTCCGGTCGGGTCGACCTGCAGGTAGAGTCCGTTGCCGTCGCAGTACCGGCCGGGTTTGGTGACGGTGCGGCAGAACGCGGCAGAGAGAGCCTTGTCGGGATGGCGGCCCCTGGGTTTGGTCCTTCGGTGGTTGTCGGCGTCGGACTTCATACCTTAATCCGTACCCAATTTTCTTCTGGAATGCCGCGAGTTACACTGGTCGAATCTGGATCCAACTGGTTGCGACGGATCCCCATAAACCTATTCTATAGTAATATTTACGTCGGACGCCGCCGGACGTATCTGGACGTGTTCGGAAGAGGGAAAATGTTCCCGTCGAAGGAGCACCACCTCGGTGCGGTGGTCCACGAGGTCAACCGGTACCACATGTGCCGTGACGGCAACGCCGACGCGATCGCCGTCGCGCGGGCGAACCCCGCCGAGCGCGAGGGGATGCCGGAGTTCGCGCGCTCGGAGCTGCCGGCAACCGCTGCGACGATGGACCGGATGACGGCTGCGGGCGTCACGTTCCATCCGCCGCAGTACTCGGCCGAGCATCGCTCGCAGATCCGCGAGGCGCAGGCGGTGCAACTGGAGAAGCCGGGCGGGCTCGACGAGGTGGGCCAGCAGGCGAGCCGGACGTACCGGCTCTCGTCCGGACGCGCGGCCACGCAGTACGAGCAGCGTGAGCGCAACCAGCAGCGCGCGCAGGGCATCGACCGGGCCAACCGCGAGCTGCTTGAGCGGCAGGGCGAGCGGACCCCGGCCGCGGCGGCCCCGGCGCAGCAGCAGTCGGCCACCGGGCGGACCGCCGCGGCGCCGGTCGGCGGCGCGCAGGCGCAGGAGAAGACGGCCGAGTCGGCCGAGCGTGCGGCGGCGCAGCTCTACGACGCCAAGCGCAAGAACGTCACCGACAAGACCATGGAGGGTCTGGCGGCGGCCGGCGGCGACACGCCGACCAAGGAGCAGGTGCAGCAGAAGCTGGACGAGCTCAACCAGGCACAGCCGCCGCGCACGGTGGCGAAGCAGCTCGAGGGCGGCAAGTCCTTCGGCGACGTTGTGACCGAGGCGCGGGCCAACCAGTCGCAGTCGCCCTCGCCCGAGTCGAAGCCGAGCTGGAAGGACACCGTCAAGAAGCAGTTCGGCATCACCGGCGACACGCCCGAGACGCCGCCGAAGGCGCCGGCCCCGGCGGATGCCGCGGCCGCGGCGGCGCAGCGCGGCCAGAGCAAGGGCAGGACCCAGGCTCCGCAGAAGTAGCGGCGGTCTGCCGCAGTAGCGGGGTTCTCCGGGGGCCGCGGGCGCGAAGGCGCTCGCGGCCCTTTTCTTGGTTGGAGGGCGCGATGTCCGCGCTGGTTGCGTACACGCGAGCCTACTGGTAGCTTTGGGGGTGTTGGGTGGAGGATCGCGAGAGATGAACCCGGCGGTGGTTTCGGACGCGAATCCGGCGTTGTCACGTTGCGTTCGGGCCTGGCATCCTGAGGAACGTCTTTGGCTCGAGCAGTAAGGTGCTGCGGTTGTGGTCGCGCCAGGGAGATTGCGGATGACTGTGAGACTCGTGCAAGTCGAACGCGAACTGCAGGAAATGCTACGCAAAACGGCTTGCGAGGCGCTGGGACCCTACGCGACCGATGGTGAAGTCGAGCGACTGGCGGACGAGGTGTATGACGGGCTGACCGTTGTCGACGTAGTCTTGGAGACCGATGCAGACCGTGCACGGCGGCAGCGAAGAACGCAACTGGCTATCGAGGAAATGGACCGGTGGGGGAAAGGTGCCTACTAGACACCAGCGAGCTGTTGCGGCCGACGCAACGGAAGTTGCACAGTGTCTGGGCAGATATTCACGGGCGGAAGACGATGATGCCGCCCATCGTGGCCTTGGAGCTCGCTCCGCTCGGCGTGCCGGACACGGTTGAGAACGGCTTGAGCCGAGCGGAGCGGATGTTGCTGCCGGGCGGGAAGAGAATGCCGGCTGGCCGGCGAATGGAGGTCGCGCAGCAAGCCTGGTGGGGACGGATAGTGATTGATGTCGGAATGTTCGACGCGCGGTAGGATCACGGGCATGGTGAAGCAGGGCAATGCTAGGATGGAATCAATGACACGCGGGAAGCACAGAGGGCGGCGCGGAATCGAAATCGCTACAGAGTGGGACCCGGACGAGCGCAAGTGGCTCGAAGAGTTCCTCGGGGCGATCAAGACCGGACATGCCGAAACGGTGAAGGACGTAGTCATCTACGGCTCGAAGGCTAGGGGAGACTGGCACAGGGACAGCGACATCGACATCCTGCTGATTCTGGCCGACGAGGGGAAAGATGAACGGGAAAGCGTAGAGAACTTGGCGTACGACCTGTCCGTGACGGCAGATGCTCTGCCGTTGGTCACTACGAAAACCGAAGGGGAATGGCAAGAACTCGGCGAAGCCGGGGCGAGTTTCCACCGAGCCGTAGAACGTGATGGAGTGAGCGTGCTGTGAACCGAGACGAGATACGGGCCGAGTGGAAACGGGCAACCGAAACGTTCGGAGCAGCGACGACGCTGGCAAGGGCCGGATACAACAACGACGCAGTCTCGCGGAGCTACTACGCGATGTTGCATGCCGCTAAAGCTGGTCTGGCGACCAGGGGCGTTGAGACGGACAGTCACCGCGGCGTGGCGGCGATGTTCGGCAAGGAGCTTGTGAAGACAGGCGAGGTGGGCCCAGAACTGGGCAGGAACCTGAGACGAGCAGACGCCGCAAGACAGAACGCGGACTACCAGGTACGACTCGAGTTCACGAAGGACCAGACCCACAGGGAGTGCGAGCGGGCGCACGACTTCCTGACGAAGCTGCGCGAACAGCTGAAGAGATCCGGTCTGCGCGATGACGAACTGGCGGAGGTGCCGGCGCTGCCGGGAGGTAACGCACCGGTACTGGCCATGAGCGAATCGCAGGATGCGAAGCCGAGCTGGAAGGACACCGTGAAGAGGCAGTTTGGCCTCGAGAGCGATACGCCGGAGATTCCGCCGAAGGCGCCCTCGCCGCCGGACGCCGCGGCTGCCGCCGCGCAGAAGCGCGGGCGGCAGCCGGACAGGGGTCCTTTCAAGTAGCGGCGGTCGACCGCAATTGCGATGTTTCCAATGGGGGCCGCGGGCGCGAGAGCGCTCGCGGCCCTTTTTCGTGCGGCCGTCTGTGTGCGCTCAGAGGGTTCGGAGCAGGCTGGTGAGGAACAGTCCCAGCGTCGTGATCGTTGCGACGTGGAACGCGCTCCATGTCGCGATCCTGCGCAGGCAGAGGTCGGGTCCGTTCGTGACGATGTCGACGCTCGCGTGGATCGCGGGCAGCAGTATCGCCGCGGTCGCGGCGTGTGTCGGTTCCATCCCGCTGTCGTGGGCGAGCAGGGCGACGGGCAGCGCCGCGGTGAACGCGATCGCGTGGCGCAGTGCGGTGGTCATCTTCCGAGTCTAGGGACCGGCGGCCCGTAGGCTTGGCGCATGGAAGTTGCCCAGGTCGGCGGCGTCAACGCGTTCGATGCCGGTTTCGCGGCGCTGGTCCTGGTGCTGTCGCTGGTAGGTGTCGTCAAGGGTCTGACGCGGCTGATGGTCGGGATGACGGCGCTGGTGGCCGCGTTCGTCGTTGCGGCGGCGCGTCACGTGCAGGTTGCGTCGGCGCTGGTCGCCCGGTTCGAGATGCCGCCGTTGGTGGCCAGCGGGATCGGCTATGGCGTGGTCTTCATCGCCGTGATGCTGCTCGGTGCGCTCGTCCTCCCGCTGGCGCGTGCGGTGGTGCGCATGGCGATGCTGGCCTGGGCCGACCGGCTGGCGGGTCTGGTGGCCGGGCTGGCCGGCGCGGTGCTCATAGCCGGGTCGGTGGTGGTTCCGGTCCTGGCCTACGTTCCGGCCGGCGATCGGCTCCTGGCCGACTCCCAGCTCGCGCCTTTCGCGGTGGTCGGCGCCGATGCCGCCGCGTCGCTCGCTCCGGCGGAGCTGACCGCGTGGTACCAGGAGCGCATGGGCGCCGTGCGGCAGTTCTGGGCGGATCGCGCGGAGCGATCGCGTCCGGGTCCTGCCGAGGCGCCGCCGCTGGATCCGCCCCTGCCGGGGCTTCCGTGGCGCTGACACTGCCCGTACCGTGCCGCTGCATCCGGCGTTGCGTGGAACGCGGTCCGTAGACTCCCGCTGCGATGGCCGAGTCGGCGGGAACGCGGAAGCGGGCGGATCTGGTCGAGGTGCTCATCGGCGCCGTCTGCGTTGGCGGTCCGCGTCTCGCTCGTGCCCGTTCGGACTTCGAGGAGATGGACCCGAGCAACAAGGGGATCGAGCGCCTGATGCGCTCGGTGGTCGATCCCGAGCTGCTCGCCGCGGTCGTCGGTCCGCGCCTGGTTCCGGTGTGGGTGGAACCGTTGCGTGCGCGCTTCGCCTGGTTCAGGCAGACGTACCCGGCCGACTGGGTCGACGTCGAGAAGGTCTGGCGGCAGCAGCGGGCGCGCTGGCGGCGCCCGGCTGCCGGGGCCGGGTCGGGGTCGGCTTCCGCCGCGACCGGTTCGCGGGTCCGTTCGCGTGGCTACCCGCACCGCGACCCCGACCCGCCTCGTGCGGGCCCGACGCGCGCGGGCCGTCGGTCGGCGCCCGTGCTGCGTGGGGAGCGTCCGGCGACCCAGCCGCCGCCGGCGCACCGCCCGGTCCCGGCCGGCGTCGCTGCGGTCGACGACCCCGATGTCCAGCCGGTGGTCGCTCCGCCCGATCCGGTCGTCTCGGGCGAGGTCGCCGCGGAGCTGGCCGACGAGGCTGCGCGTCAGGTCCGCGAACGCGACGAGGCCCCGAAGGCTGTCGCCGCGCGCAAGCCTGTATCGCCGCCGGATCCCGGCGTGGCCCGTGGTCCCGTCCCGGGCGGCGGGGACACCGGTGTTCCGGCCGTCCCGCCCCCGGCGCCGCGGCCTGTCGTTGCGGCGTCTTCGTCGCGGGGAGCTTCGTCTTCGGAAGATGCCCAGATCGTGCTGTCGGGTGCCGCGGGTTCGCTGGTCGATCGGTTCCTGCGGGCCATGGCGGACTCGCGAGCGCAGGTCGATTCGGTCCGCCGCGTCTGGATTGACGCCGATGGCTTGGTGGGCGGCTGGGACCTGTGGGCGCTGGACATGACTGTGGCCGACCGCGTGCGCGCGCTTCAGCGGGTCAGGGAGAGGTAGCGGCCGGTGTGGAGCGTCTACGGTCTCGACTCGGCGGGCTCGCGCGACGAGCGCCCTGCGCCGCAGAACCCGGAGCGTCCGATTCCGGACGATCGTTCGGATGCGCGGATCGCTGATCGCGATGACCGTCGGCCGCGGGGGCGGCTTTCGGCCCCCGCCGATCCGCCCGGTGCGCCGAAGCCGGAGCCGTTCGAGATCACGAAGATCCGGGACCTCGACGAGGTGTCGGTGCATGCCGGGCGCCGCGAGGACCGCGGTGACGGACCGCGGGTGCCCTACGAGCAGCGGATTGCTCTGACGCTCGAGACCATCGGCATCTTCCGGGTGGTGACTCGCAAGGCGCTGGTGGCGCACTGCTTCGACGGGCATCCGTTCGTCGCCAACAAGGCCCTGCGCCAGCTCGAGCGCGAGGGCCTGGTGACCACCGTTCGCATCGAGCGCGGCAAGTACGGCTACCAGGTGTTCACGCTCACCGGCAAGGGCCGTGACGTGGCGGCCGAGCGCCGCCGCAAGCGTACTGCCGTCCGCTCGGTGCTCTCCGACGGGCAGCGCTTCTGGGAGGGGCTCGCCGACCAGCGGCAGCTGCGGCACGACCACCAGGTCTTCGAGGCGGTGGCGCAGGACGCGGCCGACGTGGTCTCGGGCGGCGGCCGGGTGCGCCGCGTGCGGCTCGAGTCGGAGCTGCGCGGCCTGCTGGCCGCGGCCGACGATGCGGGTCGTCGGCGCGGCGGCGCCGACGAGGCGAAGCGCAGTCGCGCCGAGGCGGCCGCGGGCATCGGACTCCGGGTCTTCGACGACGGCGTGCCGCTCCCCGACGCGCTGGTCGAGATCGAGGAGGCGGACGGGCGGGTGGTCACCCGCTCGGTCGAGGTGGCCTCGGGTTCGTACACTCACGCCCAAGTTGCAGAGAAGGAGCGGTCGGGGTTCAGGGTGTACGGCTTCCGGCCGGACAGGAGCAAGCGGGCGCGGTCGCTGCGCGTCGAGGAGTTCCCGCTGTCGTGGGGCGGGCGCTGAGAGGAGCGGGTAGATGCATCCCTGGCAGGTGTCGTTCGGGCTGGTGCTGGCGACCGTGGTGCCCTTGGCGTACTTCGTCTACGACGACCTGGGGTACCTGACGGGTCTGTGGGACTTGGCCTGGACGCACTACAGCTTCCATCTCGTCGCGGTGCCGTCGGCCTCGGTGCTGCTGATGGCCGCGCTCTACTACCAGTTGGCCCGCTCGCTGTTCCTCGGCGACGTCGGGAGCCGGATCGAGGTCATGGACCGGTCGGTGCGCGCGGGCCGCGGCGGGGACGCGGAGTTGTCGGCCGCGCTCCGGCGCGAGGAGTCGGGCGACTACACGTCGTAGTTGCCGGGAGGTTGGGGCGATGAGCGTGTCGTTGCGTGGGCAGCAGCAGTGGGAGGGCTTCAACGTGCTGTGCAAGGCGCCGGAGGTGGCCGGGGTGGACCGCCGCCTGTTCGGCCTGCTGGGCATGGCGTTCTTCGTGATGTGGCAGCTGCTCGAGTCGTTCCTGCTCGGGCTGGTCGTCGCCGGCGGCCTGCTGGTCCTCTTCCGGCGGCTGACGGTGTACGACCCGCACTGGTTCGAGATCCTGCGGGTGACCTCGCGCTACGACGTCGCGTGGTGCGACCCGGGCGGGGTTCCGGAGCGATTCGGCGAGTGCGTCCTCGACGTGCCGGTCGAATCGCTCGCCGAGGATGCGGACGCTGCGGCCGAGGCGGAGGGTGTGCGGTGATCGACCTGTTCAAGCCGCGGGAGGGCAGTCTCTCGACGTACGTGCCGTACTGGGGGTTCGTCTCCGACGACGTCGTGCTGACGACCGACGGGCAGTTCCTCTTCTTCGCCGAGGTGACCCAGGACACGGTCGACGGGCGCGCTTCCGAGGACCTGGACGCGACCAATCAGGCGTGGCAGCGCCTGCTCGGGCTTGTGCGCCCGCCGAACCGGGCGTTCATCGTCTTCGAGCGGCCGCCGGCGGGTATCGACACGTCGGGCTTCGAGGGCGAGAGCGTCGGCATGCTGGCGCAGCGCAAGCGCCGCTCCTGGGTCGCGGGCCGCGTGCGCCAGATGCGGGTCTATCTGGTGCTGGCGATGCAGCCGGGCCTGAAGGCGCACGTGCGCGCCGATCAGTCGAAGTGGTGGATCAAGTACGCCCGCGGGTGGTTCGCCGGCGGGCGCCAGAAGCACCTGTCGTTCCACCTGCGGGAGATCGTCGACCGGGCGCTGACCGAATCGCGTGCGCAGTACAGCGAGATCGAGACGCTCGTCGAGCAGTTCACGCCGTTGCGCCAGCTCGGCGGCGACGAGGTCGGCTCCCTCCTGTTCCGGGTGGTCAACCAGGGGCAGGGCGTGTGGACGCCGATGGAGCGTCCGTCGCGCTACGGCCTGAACTGGCGGGTGGCCGGCGAGACGGTGGCGTTCGAGCGCAAGCACATGGTGGTTGGCGACCGCGTGGTGGGGATCTTCTCGATGGCGCTGCCGCCGCCGCGCTCGGCGGCCAACGCGCTGGGCGAGCTCTACGCGCTGCCCTACGACTTCACGGTGGTGATGGAGTGGCGGCCGCTGGACAAGCTGAAGGCGCTGTCGCGCATCCGCGCGGTGCAGAAGCACTACAACACGCAGCGCTGGTCGTTCTGGGCCGCGATGACGCAGACCGAGGGGACCAATGTGGCGCTCGACGACGCGCCGTCGGGGGCTGCGGTGGACCAGCTCTACCGGGCCGCGCTCGAGCTGGACACGGTCGGCGTGCCCTACGGGGAACTGGCGCTGTCGGTCGCCGTCGGCGGTTGGGACCAGTCCGAGCTCGATCAGGTCGGGGGGCTCGTGCAGCGGGTGTTCACCCAGGCTGACGGCAAGGCGGTCAAGGAGCGTTTCGGGCAGACGGCGATCTGGTTCGGGCGCTTTCCCGGGCAGAAGGTGCAGCCGCTGGCGCGCCCGATCCTGGTCTCCTCGGGGCAGGCGGCGGCGCTGGCGCCGCTCTTTGGCGGGGCGCGCGGCTACGAGCGGTGCGCGCACCTGGACAAGCCGCCGCTGACGCAGTTCGAGACGCGCTGGGGCACGCCCTACGGGTACGACCTGTTCGGCGGGGGCGACGTCGGCCACACGCTGGTGCTCGGCGCTACCGGGTCGGGCAAGAGCTTCCTGCTCAACTTCCTGTTGCAGCAGGCGCTGCAGTACGACCCCCGCGTGATGATCCTCGACCTCGGCGGTTCGTATCGCTGGATCACGAAGCTGCTCGGCGGCAGCTATCTGGCGATGAAGCCGGAGCCGGACGCCGACGGCGAGGCCGAGCAGCCGGGGTTGCGGCCCTTCTCGCTGCCGCCGGGCGAGCGCACCTACGCCTTCCTGGCCAGCTGGGTGCAGCGCCTGCTGGCCATCGGCAAGTACGAGTGCGAGGCGGCCGACATCGACGACATCCGCAAGCGCATCGTCGATACCTACAAGTACCCGGTGGCCGAGCGGAAGCTCGGGACGCTGGTCAACATGCTGCCGCCGCGGATGAAGCCGCCGCTCTCGCGCTGGATCGGCGACGGGCCGTGGGCCCCGACCTTCGACGGGCCGCCGGAGGAGCGCGTGAAGGTCGGCGATGACGCCTGGCAGGTGATCGATCTGGCCGGGGCCACCGAGCACCCGGACTGGTGCGCGGCGGCGCTCTTCTACCTGTTCGAGCGGTTGCGGTTGGTCATCGAGGACGACGCCGAGCTCGGGCGGCTGAAGCTGATGGTGGTCGACGAGGCGTGGCGGTACCTGGCCGACCCGGCGGTGCTGACGGTGCTGACCGAGGCGGCCAAGACGTGGCGCAAGCGCAACGCGGCGCTCGTGATGGCGACCCAGTCGGTGGTGGACCTGACGGTCTCGGAGCAGTCGAAGGCGCTGCTCGAGATGCTGCCGACGAAGCTGCTGCTGGCCAATGCGAGCTTCCCGCAGGCGGCTGCGGACGCCTTGCAGCTGAGCGAGACCGAGTACGAGACGGTGCGGGGTCTGGAGCCGAAGAAGGAGCTCTTCCTGTGCCGTGACCTGGAGAAGGTGGTCTTGCGGCTGACCGTGGACCCGGAGACCTATTGGCTGTCGACCTCGTCGGCCGGCGAGGCGGCCGACCGGCACGAGATGGTCAGACGGCACGGCCTGGTGGGCGCGCTGGCGCGGCTGGCGGCGGGAGAACGGCCCGGCGACGAGCCCGGGCGGCGGGAGATGCTCTCATGACGGAACGTGCGGGACGGTGGATGGGGTCGGGACTCGTAGCGGCGATGCTGTTGCCGGCTCCCTTGTGGGCGCAGCCGCACGCGCCGGTCGTTCCCGGCGGGGCCGACGGCGCGCCGGTGGCGGTGCAGATGCCGGACCTGCCGGCGCCCGGCGAGGTGCTCGACGACGCGGAGGTCGATCGGCGGCTGCGCGAGGTCGAGGCCGAGATCGAAATGCTCGGCGGGTCCGGGCCGGCCGCCGATGGGGGTCCCCTGTATCCGGGCTGGCCGGACCTGCGCGCGCTGGCCGAGCTGCCGCCGATCCGCAACGTGCGGCACCCGCGCAACCAGTCGGTGCCGGTGCTGACGGCGACGCTGCGGCACACGACGATCCAGCTGGCCGACGACGAGTCGATCATCGACTTCGTCGTGGGCGACTCGGTCTACTTCGACGTCAGGGGCGCCGACAACGTGGCGTTCGTCAAGGCGATGGCGCTCGGGCGGCGCACGCGCCTGTCGCTGGTCACGGCGTCGAACCGGACGTACTCGTTCGACGTGTTCGCGACCGAGGCGCACCGTCCTGACGAGGTCCTGGTCGTCGACTGGTGGGCCGGCGGCGACGAGGGGGAGGGAGACAACGGCGAGGGTCCGTCGCTGGTGCCGGGGTTCGACCCCGACGGGCTGGTGCTCGACTTCGCGCCGGCCGGCGTGGTCGCCGGCTACGAGGCGCAGATCCGGGCCGCGGAGCAGGACGTGCGGCGGATAGAAGAGGACGCGGCGCGCGAGGAGATCCGCATCCGCGAGCTCGGGTCGCGGCGCTTCGGTGAGTACCTGCGGGCGTACCCGCGGCGGGTGCAGATGCGCTACCGGCTGAGCGAGGAGGCGCGTGCGGCGCCGCTGCTGCTGACACAGATCTGGACCGACGGGCAGTTCACCTACCTGCGGAGCCGTTCGGAGGAATCGCCGGCGCTCTACTCGCTGACGGGCAACGAGGGCGAGGAGCCGGTGTTCGTCAACTACACGCTGTCGCCCAACGGGCTGTACGTGGTCGACCACGTGCTCGGGGCCGGGTTCGCGCAGTTGCAGGGGGCGCGCGGGGAGTGGCACCTGTGGGACACGCCGCCGTTGTCGCTGCTGACCGAGGTGGCGTTGCCGCGCGGCGGGGACGGTCCCCGGTGGGTCGAGACGCGCTCGTCGCGGCCGTTCGTGCGGCGGCGCGGGAAGCTGCTGGCCTGGGTCGGCGTCGCCGCCGTCGGGGGGGTCGTCACGTTGAAGGTGGTGCGCTGATGCGGCGGTGCGGAAGGGAGAAGCTGGTGCAAACGTCGATGGCGAGAGTCTGGGCTCTGGTTGTACTTGCGGCGCCGGGCGTTGGTGTTGCCGTGGCGCAGCCGACGGGGGGGACGCTGGATACCGTGCCGGCGGTCAGCATGCCGGCGCTGCCCGAGGCGTTGCGCGGGTCGGGTTCGCAGGAGGGGTCCGAGCCGTTCGTCGGGCCGGTCATCCAGGAGCCGGGCTCGCATCCCGATGGTGCGGTCCTGGCGACCGACGTGGCTGTCGAACCCGAGCCGTCCGCGGCGGTGGAGCCCGTCGAAGCCGATGCGCCGGTCACCCCGGCGCCGGCCCCGGCCGCGCCGGCTCCGGCGGTGATGGGGGCCGAGTCGGACCTGTCGCTGGCCGCGCAGGCGGCGGCGCTGCTCGGCGGGACGCTGGACCCGTCGGGTAGTGCGCGCGTGGTGCTGGCCGGCGGCGCCGCCGATCTGGCGCAGTCGCTCGCACGTGCGGTCTTCGCGGCTCCCGTCGCAGGGTCGATCCCCTATGTCGTGCAGGCGCAGGTGCATCATGACGTCACGCTCATCTTCCCGTCGGAGTGGCCGCTGGTGCAGGTCTTCGTCGGCGACCCGCGGCGCTGGGCGGTGACGCACTCGGGGCCGCTGGTGGTGCTCAAGCCGGGCGAGGCGGGCGCGCGTACGAACCTGACGGCGGTGCTCGCCTCCGGCGAGGTCCTGCAGATGGACCTCGAGGAGGTCACCGGGCTGGCCGGTGCGCGGCGCATCGGCCGGGTGTACGTCGGCCCCGAGTCGTGGCTGGTGGACCGCATCTTCTCGATGCTGCCCGCCGATGTGCGTGCCCGGGTGGCCGCTGCCCCGGTCAGCGTCGCGCAGCTGCTCGCCGATCCGGTCGCTGTGGTCGGGCTCTACGGGGGCACCGGCGCGGTCCCGAGCCCGGCGGGTCTTCAGCCGCTGGCGGTCTCGGCGGCGCCGCCCACGGCGGCGCCGGTTTCGGCGCCTGAACCGGCTGGTGATTCCGAGCCTGCGGCCGGGGTCTACGGCGGCGCCGGGATCCGGTCGTCCGACCCGGCGTCCGGCGTGGAAGCCCCGGATGCCGGGGAGTACGTCTCCGGGCAGCAGATGGGGGCGCTCGAGTCGCGGCTGCGGGCCGCCCGCGCCCGGGTCGACACGGCGCGGCGCTCGGGCGGCGATCGCATCGCCGCGGCGCAGCTCGGGCTCGACGCCGACCTGGAGGCGCTGCGCGAGGAGTATCCGCTGCGCACGCAGTTCAGCTACGTGCTGGACCCGCCGCTGCCGCCCTACACCGAGCCGCTCTGGCACTTCGGGGTGTGGCACGACGGAGACCGGACCTACTGGCGGATGCTCGCTCCCGATCCGGCCTTCCGCGACGCGGACACGGGCGAGCCGCTGGTCGTCGAGCGTCTCGACGACTTCCTGTACCGCTTCGACCGCGTGGTCGAGCGCGGCGTGGTGATGGTGCGCCTGGACAAGGACCCGCAGGTGCGGGAGCTGTACTTCCGGCGGCGCCGGGAGCTGGAGGGGCCATGAAGATCCCGTCTTTCAAGGACGTGCGGCTGCCGCTCGGTTCGATCCCGTCGAACTGGCCGCTGCTGCTCGGTGCGGCGCTCAGCGTCGTGGTGCTCGTCGGCCTGCTGCTGACCGGCGAGGAGGTCGTCGAGGAGGCCGACCCGTTGAACCCGGCTCCGCTCGAGCTGGGCGAGGTCGAGGCGGTGGACCCGCGGCTGCTGGTGCAGTCCGACATCGACCAGCAGGCGGCGCGGCGCCGCGCAGAGCAGCTCGAGGCCGAGCGGCGGCGGCTGCAGGAGACCGAGCGCATCCGGCGCGAGGCGACCGAGGAGGCGCGGGCGCGCGCCGCGGCGCTGGCCCGCGCCGAGGAGCAGCTGGCGGCGCTGCGCGCCCGGCAGGCCGAGGGCCAGCAGGCGCCCGAGCAGGAAACGCCGATGGAGATGCTCGCGCGTACCGCCGACGAGGCGGACCTGCTCGAGACGTTGCGCCTGGAGGACATCGCCCGGCGCGCAGAGGCGGTGCGGGCGCCGATGGTCGTCTCCTCGGCCCGCGGCATCGGCGAGCGCCAGCACGCGTTGCGCACCGTGGGCGCGGCGTCCGCTGCGCCTGCCGCGACAGGCAACCTGCAGCCGGGCCTGGGCACCGCTGCGCCGATCCCGCCGGCGGTGCTGGGGGCCCTGGCTGACCCGGTGCTGGCCGGACCGCAGATTGTGCCGCCGACGCCGATGGGCCTTCCCGGTGCGCCGGGAGCCGGCTCCGCCGGCGGGCTCTACGACGACCCGGTGGGCGGCGGTCTCTACGGGGATGCTTCACCGGTTCCCGGCGGGGCCGTGCCGGGGGGGCGGGTCGGCGTGCCCGGCGGCGACGGCCGCACGGGGACGTTCACCAGTGGGCCTGCCGCCGACGGTGGCACGGGTGGGCCGGGGCCGACCGGCGTGGTCGTCACCCCGCACGACGGGCGCGACTACCGGCTCTACGAGGGGACGATGCTGCCGGCGGTGCTGCGCGAGCAGCTCGACGGGTCCTTCTCGGGATCACTCTCCGCGATGGTGACGCGGCACGTGTACTCGGCCGACCGCCAGCGGGTGCTCATCCCGCGCGGGACCGTCGCGCTGGGGGCCTCCGAGGGCGTGCAGGACCTGTGGCAGGGGCGGCTGGCCATCGGCTTCAACCGGCTCATCTTTCCCGACGGGCGGTGGGTGCGGATGGACTTCGCGGGGATGAACGGGATCGGGGAGACGTCGCTGCGCGACCAGGTCAACCGGCACTATCTGCAGATGTTCGCGGCGGCGGGCGGCGTCGGCCTGCTTGCCGGCTTCGCCCAGGGCGGCGTCGGCGGGGGACAGGGGCAGTTCCGCTCGGCCGTGTCCGAGCAGATGGCCAGCACGTCGCTGCAGATCGTCTCGCAGTTTCTCAACCGGCTGCCCGAAGTCACCATCCGGGCCGGGCACCGCGTGAACATCCGCCTGATGCAGGACCTTGTCGTGCCCGCCGAGGCGGCCTGGGACGTCGACTAGCGGCACGCGGTCCCCATACTCGGACCATGAGTAAGCGCATGCGATCTCTCGTCGACTTGTCGTCCGCGACCGCCGCTTCGCTGGCGGTCGCGATCCTGCTTGCCGGGGCTGTTCCGGCTGCCGGCGAGGCGGGGCAGTTCGACCGCCACGGCCGGCGGCTGGCCGCGGGAGCGGCGCCGCTGGTGCTCGGGCCGCTGCCCGGGTCGCCGTGGCGTGGGCGGGTGGCCTTCGGGGCGGAGTTCCCGCTCGGGGTCGACGCGGCGGCCATCGGCCGCGGGCTCGGCCCGTCGTTCCGCATGGTCCTGCCCCGGGTGGGGCCGGCGGGCAGCGTCTTCGACGCGGTGGTCGACGACGTCGAGCGCGAGGACGTGTCGGCGCTTGCGGCCGGCGCAGCCGGTGTGAACCCGGCCGGGTCGATGGTCTACACCGGGACGTTGCGCCGGCGTCCGGACGTGGTCGTGGTGCTGTCGGTGGTCAACGGGGTTCTGTACAGCCGCTTCGCGGTGGGCGAAGAGGCGTGGGTGGTCTACTCGGATGCGGCGGGACGGGCGATGGTGCGCGTCGAGCGCCGCAGCGAGGCGGCGGCCGGCAACGCGGGTCCGGGGGCGTGGCCCGTGGTCCCGGCTTTCCCGCGGTAGCGCAAGGGGGTGCGGTCATGCGGTCGAAGGGCGTGCGTCGGGTCGTGGTGGTGACGGCGCTGGTGGCGGCGCTCGTGGTCGGGCGCGTTCAGCCCGCTGGGGCGTTCCTCTCCGCGCTGGACCCTGCGGGTTGGGCGGTGGTGGCGCAAATGGCCGCGATCATTTCGCAGGCGGTGGCGATCAAGCGGCAGGTCGAGAACGTGCGCAACCAGGCGCGGGCGGAGTTCTTCGGCAAGCTGGCGCCGTTGACCGGCAAGCTGAGCGTCGTCTCCGGCTGGCTGCGCACCGCTCGCAACAGGGCGGGGGTCAGCATCTACAACCCGGCGAGCTCTGCGGCGTTGCTGCCGACGACGCTCCCCGAGTTCAACCGTCCGATGGACGAGTGTGTTGCCGGTCTGGTCGGCGTGAACCCGTGCATGCCGCCGATCACGTCGGCGGCGCTGCCGGCGACGGTCGTGTCGGACCTGTCTACCTGGTACCGCCAGACCGTGGCTTCCAGCTCCGGGCTGAGTCCGGTCACGCGTTCGTACACGGCTGCGGACACCCGGCTCGCCGAGTCTGGCGGCCGTATCGACCGGCGGCTGCGGGACGCCATCGCGCGGCAGGAGGCCGAGGCGGTCCGTGGCGAGAACGAGCGGGCCATGCAGCGGGCGCTGATCGAGGAGCAGATGGCGATCGTCGAGGACTGGCGAGGGTGCCAGGAGGCGCCCATCGGCGCGTGGAATCCGCCGCCGGCGACCACCGACGACCGGCTGCCGTGCATGACCAACGACGGGTTCGGCCGTAATGATCCTCAGGGCGGCGGCACCCAGGGTGCACAGTCCGATCTGGTCGCCAAGATCGATGCGTTGGAGCAGTACCAGGACGGGGACGTCTCGAAGGTGCAGCTCGATACGATGCAGACGCAGCTGATCGTCATGCTCGGTCGGTTGCAGGCGGCCCGGATCGAGCGCGAGAGCGCCGCCCTCGAGCGGGCCCAGGATGCGGCGATGGCCGCCGAGGCTGTCCGCCGTCGGGGTGTCGAGCTGCAGGCGCAGGACTTCCAGTGCAAGGCGCGGTTCGGGGTCGGCTCGCGCTTCATCGAGAACATGCCGTCGACGATTCCTCCTACGGGAAGCTGCCTGCAGGTGCGGGACGTGTCGGCCGCGGTCATCGCAGCGGCGTCGACGAGCTGCCTGATCGACGGGCGCTGTTGATGAAGGGGTTGCACGATGCCGATTGCATCTGATGTTGCAGGGACGCGTCGGCGGGGCCGTGGCATGCAATGGTTTGTTGTGGGTGCCGTGGTGCTGGTCTTCTCGCTGACGTCGGCCGGCGGGGTGCGACGCT
The DNA here is from genome assembly GCA_964291605.2 of Vicinamibacterales bacterium. GTDB lineage: Bacteria > Acidobacteriota > Vicinamibacteria > Vicinamibacterales > UBA8438 > WTFV01. Next base: position 2,602,487 of record OZ219745.1, read on the forward strand.
CCGAGGCGTCGTTCGTGGCGATCCTCGCGCAGACGAAGACCTACCTGAACATCCTCATCGACGAGTGGGAGAAGTACTCGCGGATCCTCGAGGACCACCTGGACAGGGTCACCGGGGTGTTGCAGCCGTTCAACGAGATTCACGCCGGCGTGCGCGACGTTATGGACACCCGCCGCTTGCGTGGCGTGTACCGGATGATGGACTCCTATCGGGCGTCGGTCACTGACCCGGAGTGCTTCAACCCGCTGTCGCCGAGCTTTTCTCTTTCCAACTGCACTCTGCAGCGGGACTTCCTGCCGCCGGAGTTCTACGAGCTGGAGATGCAGGGGCGCCTGGGTATTGCCGACGGGCGTTACACCCTGGAGCGGCTTGAAGGCGAGGTCTTCGACCGGCCGGGGCTCCGCACGGTGCAGGAGGCGGTCGTCGGTCTCATCGGTGTCTACGATCCGGCTGCCGCGGTCGAGGTCAGGATGACCCAGCAGCGCATTGAGAGCAACCTCCGTCGCAACCGGTGGCAGGTTCGTCGCATGCGCAGTCTCGCCAACCGCGGGCGTTACGCGTCGCGCAACTTCCAGCGCTGGGGCGGCTCGGAACGCCGGCTCGTGGGTACGCCCGGAACCGACTGTTCCGCGCTTGACGTGTCGAACCCAGACGGTCCCGACGGTGTATCGGGGACGCACGACGACCCTACGATTCTCGACCAGGCGATGAACGCGGACTGTCTGGGCTCGGCCGGCAGCGTCGATGACCCGCTGGCCGAGCAGGCGCACCTGTCAGAGATTGAGGCGAAGACGCTTCGTACTGCCGGCATGGTCGGTGTTGTCGAGATGGTGGCGCTCGAACTCGAGCGGCAGGTCGATCAGGACGCCGAGGCGCTGGCCTCGGCGGAGCGGGTCGAGGAACAGCGACGGCGTGAGCTGGAGCGCTACAGGGAGCGTCTCGACTGTGTCGCGACCACGGGCTCGTTCGCGTACGTGGACTCGAACGGTACCTGCGGCACCGTCATTCGGGCTGCCGACGCGTTGGCCCGGTACGAGGCGCAGGAAATCTCCCTGCTTCCCTGATTGCGGACTACCACAATGGCGTGTTCCGTATCTTCCGTGCGGCGCACTCGCGGCGGCGTGTTGTGCGCCATCCGGCGGCGGCGGTCGGTCCGTTTGTGGTTCCGCGCCTGGGCGCGGCGGTTGGCTGCCGCACTGCTTCTCTCGGCGGCCGCGCCGCTATTCACCGTTCCGCTCCAGGCGCAGGCGCCGAACCGGATCATGACGTGCGTGCGGGACGCGCCCGAGACCGTTGCGTTCCGTTCCGGAGGGGATTTCGCCCCGGACCGGGACCCCACCGAGGGTGCGGCGATGATTCCGCCGACGTCGATGGTCAGGGCGGCCGTGACCTGCGCCGAGCAGTTCGCGAACACGACGATGGTGCCGATTGGCTTGAACCTGTTCCGCTTCCTCGCGATCATCATCACCATCTGGACAGGGATCCAGATGATGTTTAGCGGGGGCTTCGCCATCGGCGAAGTCGTTTCCCTGATCCTGTTGCTCGGGTTCCCGTTCGCAGTGCTCAGCTTCTACGCGGCCACCGTCCTGACCCCGTGGGGCAACCTGAGCTTCACCAGGATGGTTTCCGGGATGGGTGAGACCATCGGTACGGAGCTGGTCGACGGGGTCTTCGCGGAGATCAACACCACAGTCAGCGACGCCTGGAGGAAGATCTGGGGTGCGAGGGTGGTCGAGGACGCGCTGGACGCGGCGGGCGGGCGCACGGGTGTTAACCGTTTCGTCATCGACGGCATGCTCGGCATTTCCGTTCCCTTTGTCGGCAATGTGTCCATGGCGGATGATCCTCTGGCGCAGATTCGCCGCCTTGGGCAGGCCGTCCAGATGGTTGTCGTCCTGGGCCTCCTCGGGGCTGTCCTTCTCATCCCCATTGCGGTCGCCTACTGCTCGTACCTGTGGGGTTACCTCTCGCTGATGGTCGCCATCATCCTGGGGCCGATCCTGATCCCGTGGATGCTCGTGCCGCAGATGCAGTTTCTTGCGTGGGGCTGGTTCCGCTCGGTGGTCGCGGCCGGTATCCACATGATGGTGGCAGGTGCCGCCTTCGCCGTGGCGGGCCAGATCATGCTGATTCCCCTGGTGCGTTTCAGCACCATGATGGGTGATCCGGAGAACGCGGACGCGTTCTCGTTGACGAGCCTGCTCTCGTTGTCGGGGAGTGGAGCGGTAGCGGTGATCGTCGAGTCGCTGCCGCTGATCGTGGTCGCCTGCCTTGGCGTCTTCAAGATCGGCGAGATCACGTCGATGATCATGAACGGCGGCTCGATGCCGCAGTCGGGCATTGGTGATCGCATGAACTCGATGGGGCGCCTGCGCGGCATGGGCAGCTCGGGCCGAGCTCTGGTGGGTGGCGGCGCCGGCGGCGGAGTGACCGCTCTCGCGGGCGCGACCCCGGCCGGAAAGGCCGCCGTTGTCGCCGGCGCGGTGCTCTCGCAGAGTACCAAGAAGTAGCGGGACGATGCGATCCTCCGGGTCCCGGCGGACCGTTTCGTGGAAGGCGCGTGGGCTGCTTGCGCTGGCAGTTGCCGGGCTCTGGGTCTGGGCCCCGTGGTCCTCGGGGCTTGAGGCGCAGACGATCGGTCCGCCGGTCACTGCGGCGCCGTTCCCGGCGTGCGTCAACCTGCAGATCACGAACCGCCTGGCGAACTCCCCGGCTCCGGGGGACGAGAACTTCTTCGAGGACCCGGATACGCTGCTTGGAGCCGTTTGGCTGTGCGCGGGCAACTACGCCGTCTCGAGCATTCTCCCGATAGGGCGGGCCCTTCTCGGCGGGCTCGTCATTATCATGTTCGTCTGGACCGGGGTCGGGTTCATGTTCTCCGGCCAACTCGATTTCGGGAGTCTGCTGGGGACGCTCTTCCTCGCCGGTTTCGGCTTCATCCTGCTGGACAACTACTTCTTCGCCAGCGAGGTCTCGTGGTTGCCTGGCGCCCAGCCGGGCAGGGGTATCGTTGGACTCTTCGCCGAGGAGGCGGTGGAGCTGTCCTCGATCATCATCGGCGATGCCGATACCAACGTTGCACGGGCGTTCGTCGCGGCGCGCAACTCGGCGGCGGAGACCGAGGAAGTGACGAACATCCGGATCGCCGGCGATCCGGACCGCAACTACGCGGAGGAGATAGACAACCCCTGGCCGGACGAGTCCTCCGGCGCCCGGCTCCGGCGCTTTCGGCTTCAGTTGCGGATGATTCCTATCGTTCTGATCAAGTGGCTCACCACGATCGTGCTGGCGCTTGTCGGCTGGATGATCTATGCCCAGTACGTGTGGGGCTTCTTCTGTCTGGCCGTGCTGACGATGCTCGGTCCCATTCTCATTCCGTGGATGATGATCCCGCAGCTCGACTTTCTGTTCTGGGGGTGGGTCAAGGCGATGATCAACGGGGTCATCTACATGCTGACGGCCTCGGCGTTGTACGCCGCTACGGCGATGTTGCTCGTTGCTCCGCTGGAACGCATTGCGGATGCTCCGCTTCCGGGTGACCCGGGCTCGATGGCTGGCGTGGCCGAGATTTCCTACAACCTGGGTGTCGAGTACTTGCCGATGGTCATCATGGCGTTGTTCGCTGCGCTCAAGGTCGGCGCCATATCCGGCATGATCGTGTCCGGAGGAACCCCGCCCGGTTCGGGGCTCGGTTCAGCTCTGACGAAGGCGGAGTCGGGGACGAGATCGTTGGCCGGCTGGAAGGCTGGGCGGGCCGGGGCCGGGGACGGTGGTCAGGTCCTGTCCACGGACAGGGGGCGCCAGCGTGCTACCGAGGCGCTCCGGGAAGCGAACCGCCGCGCCGGCGGCGGGCGGATGCCCGGTGGTGGGGGCGGTTCCAAGGGTGGTGGTCCGAAGGGTACCGGTGGTGGCAAGGGCAAGAACGTGTAGTGCGCTTGTGTCGTTGGCCGCGCTTTGCGTTCCTGTCGGTGTATTCGGGTGTCTCTTCGCCCAGCGCGTCGTTCCGCTCATCTCGTTGTACCGCTCCAACCTTGTCTTTTCCCCGTTGCACGGTATTCGGGCTCCAATTTGCGTGATAGAAAAATTTATCTCTCCCGTGGTTACGTTCCGCAGCGCGGAATCACCGTCCTGCCGTTTGACTTTCGACCGTGTTTCGGTAGATTCTTCACTTCAAGGTCGCTGGAGAAGTTCATACCTTGATCGGCGCCAGCCGTACTTCGTGCGTTCCGTCCTCGCCGTCGTTCCAGGAGCAGTAGCTGAATGTCTCCTCGAAGCGAATCCGTGTCCGTTTCACCGTCTCTTCCCGGCGACTGGCGCACGGCCGCGTTGCGGTCGCTCGTGGCGCTCTGGCGCAGGCGTGGGAGCCTCGGTCTCGAGGACGTCGAGGCCGTGGTTCCGGAGGACGCGCAGCACACCGAGCTGCGGGCTCTCGTCTCGGACCTGACCGCGGCTGGCGTGTCGGTGGTGCTCGGCGAGGACGAGCGGCACGGTCCGTCCGGAGCGTCGGTAGTCAGCCTCTATTTCCGGGATATCGGGCGCAAGGACCTGCTCGGCTCGGAAGGCGAGCGGCGTCTGTCCCGCCTGTATCGCAACGGCGTCCGGCGGCGTGTTACGGCGCTTTCGCGCACCGTGGCCGGCGCCCGGGTGGCGGTGGCAGCGGCTCGGAAGGCCGCTGCCGGGCAGTGTCCGGTCCATGAGGTCGTCGTCGACGAGGTCGGCAAGCAAGGTCGTGCGGCGCTGGCCGCGGCGGTCGACCGTGCGCAGGCGGCCATCGACGCGTGCGTGCGGGATGACGCTTCGGTCGTCTCGGGTGCGCTCTTCTGGTCCGGGCGCGATCTCGCGCGCGGCCTGGTTTCCGGTCGTGCCCGGGTGCGGATGTCCCGTGCGGTGCAGGCGCTCGGTGTATGCCCGGCGGTGTTCGACGAGATGACGGAGGTCGTGGGGCTGGAGCTGTCGCGTGTTGCGCGTGTTGTCCGTGACGGGGACGCGGGCGCTTGCGGGCGGCGCCGGGTGGTGCCCCGGCAGGTGCCCGCAGGTCCTGATGCTCCTGCCCTCCTTCAGGCGGTGCTCGACCGCGCGGCGGCGGGTGAACGCGATTCCGGCCGGGTGCGTCGCCGGTTCGTCGAGATGAACCTGCGCCTGGTCGTCGGTTTCGCCAAGCAGATGTACCGTCCGGAGCACGGCGTGTCCTTCCCGGACCTTATCCAGGAGGGCAATCTCGGCCTGTTGAAGGCGGTCGAGCGTTTCGATCCGGGTCAGGGGCGTTTCACGACGTACGCCGCGTGGTGGATCCGCCAGTCGATGCGCAAGGCGATCACCGAGACGGGTCGCACGGTGCGCATCCCCGTGCACGTGCAGGAGCGGCTGGCGGATGCCAACGCCGTCGAGTTGGAGGTCGCTCGTGAGCGTGGCTCGCGTCCCCGTGCGGACGAGGTCGCCGAGCGCATGGGTGTTGAGACTGGGATGGTCGAACGCTTGCGGCTGGTGCCGCGCCACCCGGTGTCGGTCGACGCCCCCGTGTCGGCGAACGACGAGGAGAGTGAGCCGTGGATCTCGCGGCTCCCGGATCCGGATGCTCCGGATCCGGAGGCGGTGGTTCGCGGTGCGGAGTTCCGTAGTGCGTTGCTTGCGCTGATGCAGAGTGAGCTGCAGGACATGGAGCAGGCGGCGTTGTGCCGGCGGTTCGGGTTGTCGGATCTGGTGGATGCGGCCGCTGACCGGCTTCTGAGGCGGATCCCGCGGGAGAAGCTCCGGCGGTTGGAGATGCGCGCGCTACGCAAGATCCAGGCGGCGGCCGGCGTCGAGTCGTTGCGCGGCTTTCTCGGCTCGGATGGCGGCTTCGCGCCAGCGGGCGGGTGAGTGCGGAACCGTGGAGTCCTTGCTGGGCACGTTCGTTCCGGCTGGTGCGGTGATGCGCGAGTTCGTGTTCACGCCGCGCTGTCGTCTTGTTCTGCGATGGTCGTGAGGAAGCGGGCGGGGTCGAAGCCGATCGCCGCGGCGACCTTCAGGAACTCGATGACGTCGAGTCGTTGGTAGCCATTCTCGTACTTGCCGACGAAGGACGTCGGGCGGCGCAGCCGGGCGGCGACGGCCGCCTGGGTCAGGCCGGCCCGGCGGCGCATGCGGCGGAGTCTCTCCGAGACGAGGGCTGCATCGCGCTCGTAGTCGACGGTCCGCGGGTTCCTTTCCTGCTTCATCGTGACCGTTGCCGTGTTCGGGGTCATCTGATTCCTCCGGGTCTGATGCGCCCAATGCGCGGCGAGGTCGCGTGTCTCTGGCGAGTGTAGGGATCGCGGGATCGGGCAGGGAGCCCGTGTCAGGTGCGGTTCTTGGTCGACGGTGCGGGATGCGGCGAGTCGCAGCGCTGGACCGCGTTGAGGTCGGCCGGTTCGTCCATGAAGGTGTTGATGAACTCGCCGGGGTCGAAGCCGATCGCGCGGGCGATCTCGACGAACTCGATCACGTCGAGCCTGCGCTCGCCGGTTTCCACCTTGTAGACCCATTGCTGCGTGTGGTTGAGGCGCCGGCCTAGGGCGGTCTGGGTCAGGCCTCGGAGGCGCTTGCCGCCCGGGCTCTGGCTCTTCGCACGCGTCTCGCGTCTGTTTCTCCGGCTGCGCTGGAGCGGGTTCTGGATGCTGCCTCGACGGATGCAGCGGCGTGGGTTGCTCTGCATCAGGTGAACTCCTCTGAAGATGGTCGGAGTGTTCCCGATCTCGATGCGTTGGAGTCTTGGCTGGCGGACCTCCCGGAGTCTTTGAGCGTTTCCTTGGATGAGCTTGATCAGGTGATTGAACTGGCGCAGCAGAAGCGTGTGGAGTATTACGCGTTGGCCGGTGAACCGGTTCCGGAACCGTAGCTTGCTATTTCGGGGCGAGAAGCGCTGGTGTCGTTGCCGGTCTTTCGGGCGGTGCTTGCCGCCACTTGGTCTACCGGCGGTTGGTACGGCACGTGAATCGTCGCTGCCGCCTTCTGGTTCGCCCGTTCGTCGCGGCGGTCGTAGCGTGTCGTCGTCGTGATGTTCCGATGGCCGGCCAGCCGTGACGTGACGGCGATGTCGTTGCCGGCGTCCAGCAGGCTGGTGATGAACGTCCGTCGCAGGTCGTGCGGTGTGCACGAGCGGATTCGCGCCTGCTCGCCACGGCGTTGCAGGATCAGGCGGATGCTCTCCGTGCACAGGCGCCTGGGGATGATGTGGTCTCCCCTCCCGGTTATGGCGTACAGCAGGGGGCCCTCCGCCTTCCCGCGGATCTTGAGCCATGCGTTGACCGCGTCCTCGACGCCGCTGTTCATGTGCGCGAGGCGTTCGTGGTTGCCCTTGCCGACGATGCGCAGGGTTGCGTTCTCCGTGTCGAGGTCCTCGAGATCGAGGTTGGCTGCCTCGCTGCGGCGCAGCCCGCACCCGATCAGGATGGCGAGCAGCGCGGCGTCACGGGCCGCGTTGGGTCCGGGTTCGGCGCATGCCTCGAACAACGCACGGACCTCCGCCGGGTCGAGTGCGCGGCCGGCCGGGAGCCTGCTGCCCTGTATGCCCGGGATCGCCACCGCCCGTTTGTAGCTGTCGGTGTCCATCATTCCGAGCTTCCATGCCTGGCGCAGGACGCTGCGGACCATCGAGATGATCTTGTTGGCCGTTGCCGGCGCGTAGTGGTCGGCGAGTGTTGCGCGCAGGAAGCTCATGTGGTGGTAGCGGATCAGGTGCCATGGCGTCGACCGGATGTCCTTTTCTCCGAGCAGGCGGGCGACGATGTTCAGGGTCGATAACGCCGTCGCGCGGCTCATGGCGGTCTGCGTGGTGATCAGGTACGTGGCTGCCGGGTGCCGGTCGACCTGCTCGGGCATCTCCGCGCCGAGTCGGCTGAGTACGGGTACGTGCGCCCCGTACTGCTCTGCGTGTTCGCTCGTGATCCGCTCGTAGAGCCTTGCGGTTGTGTCCGGATTCGGCATCAGAACAGTGATCCTTGCGGGCTGGAGGGCTGCTGGCCGGCAGCCTCGTTCCGGGTGGGCTTTTTCTTCCGCGGCCGCGCCGGAGTCTTCGGCCGGCCTGCCGCCGGCGGTTGCCGGCTGACCTCTGCCGCGCCCGTTGAGGTTCGAGGCAGCTGTTCCGGCTCGCGTGCCGCCGCGATCGCCCGGGCGAACTCGGGCGTCTCCCGGCACCGCGGGCACTCGATGTCCTCGACGGGCGCCGAGCCGGTCTCGCTGTACTTCTTCGGGAAGTCGACCGTGCAGGCGGCCATGTAGTAGTGCGCCCAGCCGCTCCGGGTGCGGATGTGCCGCTTCGCGTCGCGCGGGTCGGGCGTGGCGATCCGCACTGTGGGGACGTGGCCGGGCGGCAGGGCCGCCTCGGTGGGTTCGTCGGTCATCGTGGCGTTTCGTGGCGGCGGGAGTGTACGGACCCGGTTCCGGGCTGCTCCGGTCTCTGCGGCCGGTTCGCGCTTCACCGTGGTGCAGCACGCGCAGGAGCACGGTTGCGCGCTCGGAGGGTCACCGGTTGCGGTCCGCGTTGCTTACGCTTGCCGCATGCAGATACCGATGGTCGTCAAGGAGCGGAGGGTCCGGGTGCACGCGAGCATCCCGGTCAGTCAGGTGGATGCGCTCAAGGCGCTGGCGGCGGCCAGCGGCGTTTCCCTGTCCAGGGCGATTCACTACGCCGTGGAACGGCTGCTCGATGTTGCACGCGAGGATGGCGCCCTGGCGGTCACGGGCGCGCTCGCGCCGGCCGCCGAGGTGGAGGGCCGGGACGGCGCGATCGCCGAGGTTGCCGAAGCGCTTGATCTTCGCGTGCCGGATTCGGCGCCTGGATCCCCAGATCCGGTCGGAGGTGGCGGTGAGCCTCTGCTGCTTGGTCCTGGCGAGCCGGGCGGTGCGGGTCAGGTGGTGCAGTCAGAGGCGCACGGGAGCGATCGGGAAAGCGACCTCGCGCTGGAGCACGAGAGCGCGCACGGAGCGGAACAGGTCGCCGCGCCCCTGGCTGCGCCCGCCGACGACGCAGCACGTGCTGCTGCCGGGTGAGCCCTTCCGACGCGCGGGAATGCGCGCCGCCGGTTGCGCCCCGGAGGGGTGCACGTACTGCGCGCTGTTCTGCGGCAAGGAACTGACCACTTTGCGGGAACGTGCATTCCAGCAAGTGAAACAGACGGTGCTGCAGCGCGTGATGCAGAGCGCGGCGCAGCCAATGGGTGCAGCGAACCGGCGCACGGGGGCGCGGTGTGGAGCGGCGCACGTCGGGGCGCAGAGCGCGGCGCCGGTATGTGAGCAGAAAACGCGATCGGGGGAACGGCGCATGGCGGCGACGCGCGGGGCGAAGCATCGCCGTGAGCAAGCGAGTGATGCAGTAAAATGAGTCAGCCGGTGCAGCACGCCAGTGGAGCGGATTGGTTCGTTGGGTTGGGGTGAGGTTTTGGAAATGGTTGAGCTTCTCACGGCTGTCGCTGCGGTGATCGGCGCCGTTGCCGGCTTGGTTAACTCGTGGCAGATCGCACGGTTGACGGGTCGTGTCGATTCCATCGAGCAGACGCAGCACCATGTTCTCGGGGCGTTGATGCACGGGAACTCGAAGCGCGAATGATCGTTCAGCTCGGGTCTTTTCCGTTCCGGCTTACGCCGGTTCCTCGCGTCGCAAGCCGTTATTCGGCGTGAACCGCTCCCGCGGTGTCGGTCCGACTGTTTGCCGTTGGCGTTTCCGGTCCTTCCAGAGCTCCTGCAGCCTTCTCGCGTTGGGGTGTTTGCTGGCGTGGCGGTAGTCCGCTCCGTCGAACTCGACGACGTCGCACATCTGGTGCAGAAGCGAGAGCAGCCGCCCGTCGATCTCCCAGAGCAGCGAGTCCTTCTCGTGGGGGCTGGCTGCGAGCCTGCTGATGCAGACGGTGGCGCGGTCCTGGTTGCAGCGGTTGTTGATGATGAGCCCCCTGGGCCCCGACTGGTTTCCGGCGACCGTGCTCGCGATTGGCGTGGCCTCTATCCTGTTCGCGACCGCTTTTGCGGTTTTGGCGCGTTCTTATTGACTGGATCCCGATGGGACAGCTCGTCGTGATCGAGTTTGACTGGCGTAGGCTCACGTCATCGAAATGGACGCGCAGGATGGGGCGTACGTTCGTGATCAGGCTCGGGAGCACGGGTCGGCCGCGCTGGCCGGGGAAGGGGACGTGTGGGCATGTCTGACATACTCGGCGGATTTGGTCCGTTGTTCGTTTTCGCGGGTCTCCTGTTGTGGGTATTCGGGCCGGATATTCGCGTGGGCGGGCGGTTCAGGGAGACGCTGCGCGTGATCTGCGTCGTGTTCGTGGTTGCCGCTGGGGTGTGGTTCCTTGTGGTTTTTCGGGACGCGGGGGAAAGCGTCGACAGGCTCGATCAGGCGGCAGCTCGTCTCGAGCGAGCCGCCGAGCGGCTGGAAGGCGTCGCAACCAGGCTGGAGCGTGCTTCCGATTCCTCAGGGACTACGGTCGATGGCGCGGGTTCGGCCCCGTAACCGGTCGGGTTCTTCCCCTGCCGGCTTACGCCGTCTCCGCGCGCCGCTGGTGGTCGTGCCCTCCGAACCGGCCCCGCGGCGTTGCTGTCGCCGCCGCTGCCGCCTGTCGTCTCCTGACCTTCCAGAGCCTCCGCAGGTTGTCGGCCGTCGGGTGGTCGCCGGCGTGGCGGTAGTCGGCTCCGTCGAACTCGATGATGTCGCACATCTGGTGCAGCAGCGACAGCAGGCGCCCGCCGATCTCCCAGAGCAGCGAGTCCTTCTCGTGCGGGTTGGGCGCCAGCCGGCTGATGCAGACCGTGGCGCGGTCCTGGTTGCAGCGGTTGTTGATGATGAGCCCGAGCGTGTCCTGCCCCCACCGGGTCAGGTGCTCGGCGCCGAGGTCGTCGAGTACGAGCAGGTCGGTCGTGTCGTACCGCCGCAGGATCTCGTGTTCGCGCGTATCCGTGTCGTTGTCGTAGCTGGCGCGCAGGTCGCTGAGCAGCCTGGCTGTGTCGCAGTAGAGGCCGCCGATGCCTTTCCCGATGCACTCGTTGAGCATGGCCACGGCCAGGTGCGTCTTGCCGATGCCGCTCGGCCCGGCGAGCAGCAGCCCCTTCTGCGGGGCCGGGAAGTCGTGGGCGAACCTGCGCGTCCGGTTGAACGCGCGCTCGAGGTCCTCGTTCGGGTAGACGTTGAAGCTGTCGAACGTGCACTTGGCGTAGCGGGGCGGGATCCCGGCGCCGGCCTTCAGCCGTTCGGCCTGTTTCGGGAACCAGCAGTCGCAGCGGGTGGCGCGGCGGACCTGGCGGGCGGCGTCGGTGGTGCGAACGACCCATCCGGTCCCCTTGCACTCGGGGCACACCTCGGGCGCGGGTCCGCGGGTGGCCGCGGTCGCGTCGCGCAGTCTGCGCATGCGTTCTTCGATGCTCCCTCGCACGTTCTGGAAGGTGTTCATCTCGCCCTCCGGGCGGGTGGCGCGGCGGCTATCGCCTGCCCGCGGCGGGTTTCGATCCGGCGGTCGTCCGCTTGACGATTGCGGCGGACTCGAACGGGATCCGGTGGCGCTCGAGCGTGGCGCCGGTCGTTTCGGCGCAGGCGTCGCAGTAGCGGACGCCGGGCCGCACGCCGGCGGTGACGATGACGGTGGTCGCCGCCGGCCGCTCGGCCTCGAAGTGGACGGGCGACTGGCAGCGCGGCCTTCGGTTCCCCTCGTCGCCTTCGATGCTCCTGACGGTGATCCGTGACGCGGACGGGCCCTTGCGCGCCCGTGCCGCGCAGTCGGCGCAGCGGGGCAGCGGCTGGTGTGGCTGCTCGCCGGCGGAATGTGGCGTGCGCAGGCTGACCAGGTGCGTGGCCACCGGCCGTGCGTCGGGCGGCAGGGCGTCGTGGGTCGGGTGCGTGCAGCGCGGCGAGTCGGCTTCGGCGTCGCCCGGGCCGGGTCTCGCATCGCCGATCGTCAGCTCGTGGCCGGTGGCCAGCGCGGCGTAGAGCAGCTCGTCGATGTCGGCCAGCGCGTGGTCGAGGTCCTCGCGGTTGCGCGTGGTCATGGCCGCGACGCGGCCGGTCTCGCGGCGGAGCTTCCGGAGGTTGTGTTCGATGGCGTCGATCCGGCTGGAGTTGTCGTCGGGCATGGGCAGAGCGTAGGGGCGCGTGGTGGTCGCGCGCGCGTGGTGGTCGAACGGGCGGTCCGCCCGTTCGGGTGGTGGGTGTCATCCAGCCGGGACGTGCGCCGGGGTGGGCGGTGCGGACAGCGGGCTGTCGGTCTCGGACGTGCTCTCCGTCCCTTCGGTCTCGTTCGGCTCGAAGCAGGACGGGTGCACGAGGTGCCGGGCGCCGGCGGCGGCGAAGCGCTCGCGGATCCGGACGCTCCAGGTGTCGATGCCCTTCCACCGGTCGTTCTCGCGGTGGAAGGCGGCGATCCGGTCGAGTTCCGAGACGAACTCGGCGTCGGTGTCGCATTCGATCAGCGTGCGGTCGCCCTCGGCGTAGCAGAGGATCTGCCGCTCGAAGGGATTGGCCCATTGGCCGAACCAGGGGGCGTCCTGGCCGGTGTCCATCTGGGCCCAGTCGCCCTGGCTGCTGCAGAGGCCGAAGTCGTAGGCGTAGCGGTTGTCGACCTTGTGGCCGATGAACCCTCTTGTCGTCTTGATCATGGCGGGTGTTCCTGTGCGCTCCGAACGTGGTGGCGCGCCTGACGACGCGTCACGCGGTCCGCGCACGTCCGGTTGCGTACGCGGCGTTGTGCGCCGCTTTTAGCGGCTTGGGCCGGTGTCCCTGCAGTGGCTTGAGGATCGGTGGCGGCTGCAGGATCGGCAGCGGATCGATGAATCCTCCGGCCCCGGTGGCGATGAAGCGTTTGCGCACGTGCTCGCTCGGTGGGTCGATCCCGTTCCAGGCGTCGTTCATGGCGTGGAACTTGACGAGGTCGTCGATCTGCTGCGCGAACTCCTCCTTGGTGTCGAAGTCGAGCCGGGTTACGACGCGGTTCTCGTAGCATGTGGTCATGAACGTGAAGGGGTTCGCCCAGCGGCGGAAGTCGGGGCCGTCGCGCCCGGTCTTCAGCTGGGTCCATTGGTCGGCGACCGCCAGGACCGCGTGGTAGTCATCGCAGTCGGTGATGGTCGGGTGCGCGGTGTGTCTGGCTACTCGGAACATGTGCGTCGGGTGATCCGCCAGTCGGTGCGGAGTACGGTGGTCCGGTCCGGTACGGGCCGGGGGCGTTCGGCGGGTGGTTCCGCCAGTCGCGGGGGTGGATGTTGAGGGCCGGTCGGGGCGTCAGTCCCGGGACGACGCCGTTGTCCGGGCGGCAGCTGCCTGGATGCGTTCGTTCAGTTCGTAAGCCCACTCGGGCATGGTCGGTGCTTGCGCCACTTCACGGCCGTTCTCGATGAGGATGACTCTGCGGGTCGTCTGGCCGCTGTTGTCGAGCATGTGGATGCAGTGGACCGCGTGCGCGGTGTGCGCCAGGTTGTTCGGGCAAGCCGCCCATCGTCGGCGGATCTCGGCTGCCGGAACCTCGTGCCCGGTGCGTGTTGCGACGCGGACCGCGACGCGCTGGATGTTGATCTCCGGGCGCCGGGTGCCCAGGAATATCGCCGTCGTGCGGTATCCGAGCGTTTCTGCCCGCTCGATGATCGCGGGGCGGGACCGGCCCGAGTAGGTGCTCTCGAAACCGAAGTCCTCCTTGCGGGTCAGATGGCCTTCGATCCGCTCGTCGATCAGGTCGCGCGCCGCGCGCTGGTGCGCCGGGCTGTTCCAGCCGCCCAGCCCCTCGGCGATCGTGTCCGCGTTGTAGAAGTGCTCCGGCAGCAGGTCGCCGTGGCGTCTGCACCACGTCGTCTTGCCGGCCCCATTGGCTCCGATCACGATGATCAGCTGCGTTCGGTTGCTCTCGGCCGGTTCTTCCAGTCGTGGATCCGCACAGGGGACCGGCCTGTCGGCGGGTGTTGCTTCGGTTGTCCCGTCGGGCCAGTGGCGCGTTCTCGTGTCGCTCTCCAGCCACCAGCGGTCGATGACGCCGTTGGGCCATTCGGTCACGATGGCTCCGGGCTCGTTCTCGGGCTCGTACACGCACGGCCTGCCCTGCTCGAAGCAGATACGTCGGCTGTCTTCGGTCTCCGGGACGAGCGGTTCGGTGTGGCGGTTCTCCGGCATGGATGTCTCGTCGCCGGGGCTGGCGCTGACGCCCGCGAGCGTCAGCGGCTCTCGTTCTCCGAGGAGTTCTCGAACAGTTCCTCGCTGCTTCCCCGGAAGTCGATGTCGGGGATGATCGTCTGCGGCTTGAAGACCACCCGGTAGTGGTACGCGCTGACTCGTGCTCCGTCGAGCTGCTCGGCGAAGTATGTCACGTTGTCGCTGAGGCCGAGGAAGTGCTTCTTGTACTCGGCGTCGTCGACCTTGCAGGTGACCTCGAGCTGGTTCTGCTGGTCCTCGACGGAGCACAGCCCCTCGATCGACAGCAGGTAGGTGTCGGTGATCCCGTTCAGGAACACGACCCGCCGCATGATCTCGAAGTTGTCCGCCGCCAGGGACAGGTTCCTGGAGGCGATCTGCGCGTCGTTGATGCAGCCGGCGGCGGCGGCGGCGGTGATCAGGACGGTCAGGAGGGTCAGGACGGTTCGCTTGCTTCTCATGGCTGTTTCCTCCGGAGACGAGTATGCCGCGCTCCGGCCGCGGCGCCTCTATCCGTGGTGGACGCGTGTGTAGACGCCGCGCTCGTGGCGGCGGAACCGCGCGTCGTTGTTGACGGCGCCGTGGATGTTGTGGGCTGCCGCGGTGCGCTTCGGGTTGAGGCGGACGTACGGGGAGAGCAGGTCGACCAGCTCGCTGCAGGTGAAGGGCTTGTTGGAGGTCAGGGCGACGACGAAGTCGCTCAGAGACGGCCGCTGCTTTCCGGTCCCGCTCAGGTCGGCCGCTCCGCGTCGTCCCGCCGCGACGTCGGAGATGACGCGGCGTGCGAGCCGGACGCCGCGGCGTTGCGCCTCGGATGGCCGGGCGTGCCGCGCCAGGACGTCGATGGCGGTGTCGGTCTCGATGGTGGACGGTGCGTCGTTCAGTTCTGCGCGTTCGCGGCACAGGGCGTGGGCGGCGGCGGCGAAGACTTCGGCTGGCGGGGTCGGCGGCGCCAGCGGGAGTGGCGCCGGTGCGGACTTGGGCATCGGTCTGGTCAGAGGGACAGTGCGGCGGGCTCGGCGACTCGCGGGCTGTCGTTGCGCGGGTTGTTGACCGCCGTCGAGACCTGGTGGATCCGGAGCGGCCGCGTACCTGGCTGCGCGGCCAGCGCCATCAGGCGGTCGTGGGTTGTGCCGTCGTCGAGCCAGTCGTCGACCTCGGCGTCGGATTCGAGCACGGCCGGTTGGCGGTGATGAATGGCGGCGATCTCGTCGCGCGGCGCGGTGGTGAGCACCGTGAAGCCGTCGAGTGGTCCGGCGGGCCCGTTCCAGCGGTCCCAGAGGGCGGCGAGGTGGAGGATGCCGTCCTCGGTGTCGGCGATGAGGAACGGCGTGCGACCGGGCTTGCGCCACTCGTACCAGCCGTTGACGGGCAGCACGGCGCGCCGGCGCCTCCAGGCGTCGCGGAAGGTCGGCTTGACGCCGGCCGTCTCCGCGCGGGCGTTGTGCGGGGCGAAGTCGTCGCTTAGCGCCCAGGAGGGCACCAGCCCCCAACGCAGGCGCGCGATCCGCCGCCGTCGGTCCTCGGTACGGCACAGCGCGTAGCGGTCCCCGGGCGGTCCGTTCCAGCGGATCGGAATCTGCGGGTCGGTGTTGTCGGTCTGGATGCGGTAGACGCGCCCGAGGGCGTGGACGTCGACGTTCTGGATGATACGTGCGCACATGGCGGCGTCACTCCATCCGGGTGAACGTCGCTTCTTTCTGGTCGCGGATCAGCAGCCGCACCGTCTCGATGGCGGCGTAGCGAGCGCCGGTCTCGGTGGCGGCCTGCACGTACAGCAGGATCTTCTGGCCCTGCAGCTCGAAGCGCGCCGCCCAGGGGCGGAGGTCGGCTGGCACGTAGACGTTGCGGGGCGTCGTCGTGTCGTGGCAGAGCCGCTGGTAGGCGGCGATGAGCAGGCGTTCCTGCAGCAGCGTCTGTTTGTCGGGGTGTTCGGCGGCGGCGTTGAGTGCGTCGGCCGTGTCGGTCAGCGGTGTTCCGCTGTTCCAGCCGTCGTCGGTTGCCTGGGCGTACGGATGAAGCCCCGCGAGCAGCGTTCCTGACTCGTTGGCGAAGACGCGCAGGAACGAAGTCTCGAGGGTTTCCTCGACGGGGCGTCCGGCGCGGTGGAACTCGCTGGCGAAGCGGTAGCCGGGATAGCGGGGCATGGCGCCCTCCTTGGTGGTGTGCACGTTCGTTGATGCGGCGTGCGGGTTTTGCAGATCTGTTCGCGGTGGGCTGCCGGGGAATCAGGTGTGTGCCTCGTTTTATAGGCGATTCAGGCGGAGGAGGTAGTCCCGGTACATGGTTTTGGTGACGTTGAACGGGTCGTCGTTCTCGCGCACGTGTCGAGTGAGGTCGTAGCCGCATGCCGTACACGTGGCTGCGTGCGGTTGGTCGGCGTGGCAGGCCGGGCACTTCGTCATCGGGTCCGTCTCCTGGATGCCGGGCTCGTTTCTCAGGCGAACTGCTTGCTCAGCGCGAGCCCCTGCCGGTTGTAGGCTGACCCGATGGCGCTGCCGTAGGTCTGCTCGGGCCGCGCGGCCATGTGGCTGTACAGCAGGCGGCCGACCCGCTGGCCGTGCTCCATCGACAGCGCCGTCTCGTGGGCGCGCACCTCGAGGACGGCGCGCGTTCCCTGCTGGTTGTCGCTCCAGCCGAACCCCGGGTCGAAGAACCCGGCATAGTGGATCCGGAACTCGCCCACGGCCGGGTCGAACGGGACCATCTCGGCCGCGAAGTCCTCGGGGATTGACAGGCGTTCTGCGGAGTTGAGCAGGTACAGGTGGCCGGGATCGAGGATGAGCCGTCCGCTCGGGGGCGCCGACACCGGTTCCCAGAAGTCCGTCGGCCGGTAGTGGCGGCGCTTGCTCAGGTCGATGATCGGGGCGTTGCTCCGCCCGCGCCAGGCGATGACGTCGCCGAGCTCGCCGGGGTGGTCGCTGGCGATCCGGGCGGTGACGATCATGCCGTCGTCGATCACGGCCACGGCCCGTTCTCCGGCGCCGGTGTGACAGAGGCCGTGCATTCGGTCGGCCGCGCGCAACTTGCCGTCGGTGCACAGCGCGTCTCCGCGTTCGAGGCGCAGCTGCGTCAGGCAGTCGCCTTCGCGGACGACGATTGGAAAGGTCCGTGGGACGATCTCGAGCCAGAGCTGGCCGTCGTAGCCGGCGGGTATGCGGTCGAACGTGTCGCCGTGGTCGGTGATGACCCGCGTGAAGACGTCGAGGCGTCCGGTCGTGCTCTTCGGATTGGCCTTTCCGCCCAGCGTCTCCGGCAGGTGCAGCATCTCCTGCAGGCAGACGACGTAGATGCAGTTGCGCTCGAGGATCGTCGGCTGGCGCAGCTCCAGCCGACCCATGCCGAGCTCGGCGAGCTTGTCGGGGACGCTGGCGTTCGGCCCGGTCAGGAAGCTCGCCTGGACGCGGTGCGCCGTGATGCCGAGGCGCAGGTCGAGGCTCGCGGGCTGGTACTGCTCCTCGCGTATCGGGTTCGGCACGATGATGCGGCCGTCGGCGGCCAGCTCGCGCAGCTCCTGCACGGGCAGTACGCCGGGTGCGGATTTCGTGTTGTTCATGGCAACGGTCCGTCGATGGGCCACGGCGCGTGGCCCGCGGCGAAGCGGTCGAGCGCGGCGATCGCCTCGTGGGGCGTGATGCGGTCGAGGGTGTAGTGTCCGGGCGCCGGGTACAGCAGGTTGCAGACGTGGATGTGCGGCGCGTCGAGGACGGCGGCGACGATCCGGGGGACGGGCACCGGCAGCCGGCCGGGCCGCCAGTGCCTCCGGGTGATCAGGTCCCAGGTCGCCTTGCGGGCGGTGCCGGGGAAGAGCGTGATGGCGAGCCCGGCGATGCAGCCGGCCGTGTCGTGGCCGTCGCTGCTGTGGAACGTGCGCATGTGGAAGCGCGTGATCGGCGCCAGCGCGCCGGGGTTCGTCGCCAGCGCGCTCGGGTCGGTCCGGCGGCCGGGCGGGGTCGTCCCGCGCGGCGGCTTCAGGCGGTCGAGGCTTTCGCGGACCGTCTGCAGGACTGCGTGTTGCATTGGCAGGGGCGGCCGCACGCGGCGGCCGTGCAGGTTCTTGTTTTTCGCGGGGAGCGTACGACCCGGGGGTCAGCGGCGGGATCCGCTGGTGCGGAGGGGAGAGTTCAGTCGCGGGCTGCCGTTGCGGCTGGTTCGCGCTTCGCGGTCGCCGCCGTCAGCAGGGGCGGCTCGTCGGGGCGTCCGTAAGCGGGGGAGTCGAGCAGTTTTTCGTCCACCTCGGGAAGCGGGGCGCCGTCGCCGAGTGGCCGGGGCAGTGCTCGCGCGAAGCCGTGGTACAGAAATCCCTCGCGGGTGAGTCCTTTCCGCTGTCTGGTCTCGGCCAGGTACCGCTTGCCGTCGGTGACCGACAGCGTCCCGGTGGTGGTGTCGCCGTCGAGCGTGTCGGCGTAGCGGAGCTCGCGCAGCACGAGGATGACGCTGCCGACGCACTCCAGCGGCGTGGCGCCGGGCTTCGCGCCAGCGTACTTGCGGTGGTCGGCGTGGCTCGGGTCGGTGGGATGGCAGCTCTGGATGCGGCCGCCCTTGCGGATCTGGTTCCAGAGGCGGCGGAGGTTGTCCTTGCGGTAGAACCCGCCCGGGTGGCGCTTGCCGTGGTTGCTGATCCGCCAGGGGCATTGGTCGCACGGGATTGCGGTGGTCTTGGTGCCGTTCATGGTCGTGCTCAGCCGACGATCTCGATCTGGTAGTCGCTCAGCTCGCGTTCGGTCAGCGGCCGATTGGTGAAGAACTCGCCGAAGGTGCGTTCCGAGACGGGGTGGCGCGGGGACCTTCCCGCCAGCTCGCGCGGCACGCACGTCCAGCCGGTCACGTGCGCTCCCGGCGGCAGCGTCCCGTACTGAGTCGCGGGACGGTAGCGCATCGTGTAGATGCGCGCGTCGTCGTCCGGCACGGCCTCGGGCGGCAGTACCTGGTAGTCCAGAGTCTCGACCTCGGTCGCCCAATCGGGGATGTCCTCGAGCGAGCCGACGTCGAGGCGGAGGTTGTGGTGTTCGCGTGCCGCGATCTCGGCTTCCTGGCGGGCTCTCGTCTCGCTCCGGTAGACCCGTGTCGGATACTGGATGTGTCCCGCCGCTGGCGGGCCGTTGCGGCACTCGACCGCCACGTAGTAGCAGAGGCGCATGTCGTTTCCTTCGGGTTGGTCCGCGGCGTCGGGTCAGCGGACGGGTTCGTGGTACGTGTCTGCGATAGTCCGGCTGGTGGCAGCGTCGCGGATGGTGAGCCGTACGGCGCCTCGCTGTTCGCAGGCGTCGCTGCGTAGCAGGTCGTAGGCGTACGCCCAGATCGTTTCCGGATCGGTGTCGAGGACGAGCCTCGTCTCGCCCAGCGCCCGCCAGTCGCGGTTGCGGGTGAGGGTGCTTCTGATCATCCGCAGGTGACGTGCGAGGCGGTCGGAGCGTTCTCCGCGGGAGATGGCGGCTTGTCTTGCCCGGCCGTCGGTGGTGGGTGCGATGGCGTGCGGAGGCAGCGGCGTGCCAGTGAAGGTCAGCTCGATGCCGATCCCGGCGGCGACCTCGGTGAGCATCCGCTCGCGTGCGGTGTCGCCGAGCAGCGGGTCGTCGTTGATGGCGTACAGCAGGTACCGGGACGGGAACCGCCGTTCGGGCGTTCGCGGGTCCTCTGTCCAGGTGGTGTCGTTGCGGTTCGTGTCGAACTCGTGCAGGACGGTGGGGAGCGGCTGGTCCGGCATGGCCGAGATTCGGCAGTGCTTCTCGAGACGGTCGGCCGGGATCCCCGCGGCTCGTGCGATGGCGCCCACGACGCATTCGTGGCAGGTGTCGGGGTTGCGCAGGGTGGCGTCGGTCGCGCCGCGCAGCCAGCGGCCGCGGTCGACCCGGACGGGCAGCAAGGCTTGATCGGGAGTCATCACTGATCTCCCGCATGCGGGTCCGCGTCGAGCCTCATGTCCGCCATGAACAGCATGGTGTGCGTGTGGTTGTTCAGCGCCCAGAGGCGTCCACCGTGCTCGAAGGGTTTCGCGCCGCGGACCATCCACTGCAGCTGCTCCCAGGTCTCGGCTCGCCCGATCTCGTCGGTCGTCGGGTTGTTGGTGGCGACGCCGGCCCGGTCCAGGTAGAGCGTGTATCCGGTGGGCTTGGGGTTCGCCCGCTCCGGTTCGGGCGCGGGGGCGGCCGGCGGCCGGATGAGCATGCTTACCTTGATGGGGCCATCGGTGCCCCTGAGTAGTGCGTCGGGGTGCGGTTCGGCGACGTGGGCGGCCAGGCGCGGATCGACGTGGCGGAGCACGTTCCGGTCCACCAGGACCATCCCGTTGCCGCCGTTCTCTGCACGGTCGCGTTCGATCTCGGTCTGGAGGAAGCGGTTGAGCGCGGCGATCTGGTCCGCGTTCGGAGGTTCCAGCGTGGCGGCGTCCATGGCGCTGGCGCCGGCGTGGATCCGCTCGCCGGAGAGCACGTAGCGGTCGCGCACGTGCTCGGCGGCGGTCAGTGCCGTCGGGTACAGGATGATGTCCGAGGGGCCCTCGGCGGTCAGGAGCATGATCCGGGATCGGGTCAGGTTCAGCATGCGGTCTCCGTTGGGTGCGGTCGTTGGGGAGCTTGCGGGATCGCGGGTGCGCGGTCGCGCCCTCGGTCCTCGTGGTGAATGCTCGCTCGGTCAGGGCATGGCAGGGAGCACTTCGCCCGTCGGCGTGGAGTCGGAGCGTTGTGTCGTCTGCGGTGGTCCGCGGACGGACCCGCCGGCGACGGATTGCCGGACGTGCCGGTTCACGGACCTGTTGGGGAAGCGGCACCGGCCGCGTTGCCAGCTGTGCGGGAAGTTCGTGCCGGAGTTGTGGGCGATGAGCTGGGTCGTGCGGGCGCGGTACCCTGCGCCGTTCCAGCTGTGCATTCCGTGCGATTCGCTGGTGGCCTGGCTGGTAGTCAGCCCGCGGATACGCGGGGTTTTCGCTGTTGCCGATCAGGTCAGCGTGGGCGTTGGTGTCCTCGGGGTGGTTGGTTCCGGCGGTGCCGCTCGAGTATGGAGTCGGCCGGCTCCGGTGCCTTTGGTGGGATCTCGTTGCGGTGGCCCGCGGTGAACGCCTTTGTTTCCGGACTTCTTGTCAATTCCTCGAGGCGTCGCACGCCTTCGGTTCTGTTCTTTCGCAGGTATTCTGCGATGCCTGTTCTTTCAAGGTCTCTCCGCGCTTGTCTGGAACTGTTGCTGTTGATTACGAAGTGTCGTTCTTGGCCGTCCTCGCATGACACCTCGACCTTCAGTCCGGTCGTTGTTCTTTCGATTTGCACTCTGCGGTACCGGCAGTCGAGTAGACCATTCGCTGCTGCTGCGGCTGGGTCGTCAGAGATATGCCGGTATTGCAGTGGGACCCCGTCGAGTCTTTTTCCGGCTGCCTCCCTGTATTGTTTCTGGAGTCCTTCCCATCGGGATGCGATTCGTTCCAGGTGGTCTCTTTGCACGCAGTTCACGGCCTGTTCAAGGCTCTGTCTGTCCGTGGCCCTGACTACTGCTATGTCGTACAAGTCTCGTACTGGTGCCGTCTGTCCTCGACCTTCGATCTTTCCGTATAGGATCTGCGAGTTGTTTTGGACTTCTTCTATTTGGCCAGCTATCAGCCTGCTGTGTCGCGCCTGCAGGGGTCGACTCGTTCCGCAGAAGATGTCGAGTTCCGATGTTCCGAAGCTGATGACCAGCTGACGCTGGTTGCCGGTGATTTGCGTCGCTCCGGCTTCGCGGGCCCATGCGGCGATCTTGGGATTCCGCTTTGGGTGGAGACTCCCGAGTATCGCGTCTTGTTCGATCTTGAGGTCAATGTCCGTGCTCTTCCGGTGGTTCCACTGCGCAGCCAGTACGGTTCCGCCCCCGATTGCCCATTTCCGCTTTTCTCTGAGCAGGCTTCCCAGGACCTGCTTCAGGTCCCTGCGTACATGAAGCCATAGAGCTCTTGCGGGCGGTGGTAGTAGGAGTTCTTCGGGTCTCATGCCGGTTATTCGTCGATGGCGTCGTTCACGTAGCCGTACCCGATCGGCAAGGCGTTGTTCGGTACCAATTCGGAGCGGTCCGCGTAGAAGTTGATCGCTCGGTACACCTCGTACCATGGCCACGCGCACTCATGCATTGCCTTAACCAGCGCCCGCCAAGTGTAGGCGCGTTCGATCCAGGCATCGAGCATCTCGACCGGTGTCGCGCTGATGATCCATGTCTCCACAGCGTACCGTTGGCGTTCGTCTCGTTTGCTCGCGGCTATTGCGTCGTACACCTCGGCGGCTGTCGGTGGGTTGGGTTCTCCCGCGGTTCGCGATGCGAGCACTCGTGCTAGTGTCACGCTGTTCGGCCCTGTTTGACGGACGTTGTCCAGCCCCAATCTTTGGCTCAACCTGATGGGTGCCAACTGGTCGCTGAACGCTTCCGGCGGCGCCAGTTCGCATGGTTGGAGGTTCGGATCGCCGTCGATTATGACCATCTCGTCAATATGGTAGCGGTGTTGTGCGGTGGGTGTCGACTTCGTTCAGCTGGAGCGGAGCGCCGGACGTTACGGGGAAGCGCCACCGGCCGCGCTGCGAACTGTGCGGGAAGTTCGTGCCGGAAGCGTGGGCGATGAGCGGGGTCGTGCGGGCGCGGTACCCGGAGCCGCCGCAGCTGTGCATTCCCTGCGATTCGCTGCTGGGTGCGTTCGAGGGGGGCGAGTCGCTCAGGTTGTTATCTGCCGTCGGCAGATCTCGAGGACCCAGCTCAGGCCGACGGGCGCGTAGTCGGTTCGCTCGACGCTGACGTTGACGTGCCGGCGGCTCGGCCCGTCGGCCTTGTGGAGGTGGCCGTGGACGTTGACCGCAGTCGGCGGCACCTGCCGCAACGGCATGTGGGTGAGCGCCAGCGGCGGGTCGGTGGCGCAAAGGGCGGCGGTGTGCTGGATCTCGAACCCCGCGTCGCGCAGGGCGTGTCTGTCGCGGTCATGGTTGCCGAGGATGAGCATGCGCTGTCCGGGGCAGTCGCGGACATCGAGCATCAGACGGCGGTCGCGCCAGGCGTCCGGGTGGGCGACGTCGCCCAGGCAGATGATGGTGTGCCCGGGCCGCACCCGGCGGCGCCGTTCGCGGAGCAGGTGGTGGTTCATCTGCTCGATCGAGCGGAACGGCCGGTCCCAGGCAAGCAGGACGGAGCGGTCGGCCAGGTGCAGGTCGGACCATACCCAGGTCTCGTCGACCGGGGTGTCGATGATCGGGATCGGTGCGTTGCGCAACGCGCGGAGCAGTTGCGCGGTGTCGGCGCTCTGGTCGATGGCGCCGTCGGCGATCTCGCGCTCGAGGTCGGATTCCCACAGGTCCCGGATGCTCTCCGGCGTGGCGGCGTACGGCCGCTCGCGGTGATCCATGTCGATCACTTCCACGCTTCGTCGTGCGTGTTTACGTACTTCACGGCTGAGCTCCCGACCTTGTCGTAGGGTACGACGGCGGCGACGTGACCGTTCTGCCGCAGCGTGCGCGCGATCCGGCGGGCATCCGACAGCCTCGCGTACACGGCGGCGGGTCCGCCGGACAGTCCGCGGTTCGGGGCGTGCAGCGTCTCGCCGTCGGCGCCGACGATGCGCCAGCGATAGGGGGCGGTGAGTCCTCCGGTCTTGCGGTTCATGGTCGTTTTCCGTTACGGGCACGCTGGTCTGGATCGGCGCGCAGTCGCCCTTTTCAGAGCCGCCCGTGCTCCTTGAACGAGTAGTACGACGTTGTCGTGAGGATGATGTGATCGAGCAGCTGGATGTTCATCAGGTTGCCGGCTTCGGTCACGCGCTCGGTGAGCGCAATATCGTCCTCCGATGGCGTCGGGTCTCCTGATGGGTGGTTGTGCCAGATGATGATCGTCGCTGCGTCGGTGAGTAGCGCGGTGCGGAACAGCTCGCGCGGCGACAGTGGTGTTTCGTCCACCGTCCCCCGCGTCAGGATGATGTCGCGCAACAGCCCGTACCGGCTGTTCAGCGACAGGACGCCCAGCTGCTCGGTGGCTCCGGCACCGTAGCGCGGGAGCAGGTAGCGCGCGAACATTCTGGGGCTCGTCATCTTCTCGGGCTTGTCGTCGCGCGGGATGGTCGTGCGCCGTCCGAGCTCGACCGCGGCGCTCAGGCGTGTGGCGGCGGCCGGGCCTACGCGGTGCATCCTGCGGTGGTCGTCTGCCGTCGCTGCCGCGAGCCGATCGATCCCGCCTGCGTTGTCGAGCACCTCCTTGGCGTGCCCGGTGTCGCGGTGCCCCAGCACGATGGCTACCAGCTCGTCGTTCTCCAGGTTTCCTACCCCGTACTGGGCGGCGCGCTCGCGCAGCCGTTGTCCGTTCATCGGTCGCTTCCTCGTGTTCTCCGTAATGCTTGTCTTCCGCTGGCGGGCACGCAGTCGTGCCGCTGGAACCATCCGGCGTGGAACCACTTCCCGCATTCGCACTTCGTGTACGGGATTCCCTCGTAGCCCTCGTCAGGCACGAGTACGGTCCGCACCGCGCGGGTGTCGTTGCGTACGGTTGCCGGCTGCGGCTCCACCGGTGGCAGGTTGTCGAGGTCGTTCTCGTGCAGGTCGGTTGCGGACATGGCGGGTTCGCCTCCTCGTCGATCTCAAGGGTGGATGATGGCCGGTCCGGCCGGCTCGTCGTCGTCGTCGCTCAGGCAGCTGCCGCAGACCAGTAGCCCGGCGGGTGCGAACGGGACGTAGTCGCCGAAGACCGGCACTACCTCTTCGCAGCGGGTGCACAGGCCCATCGTGAACAGGCTCTCGGTGAGCTCGAGGCGCAGCTCGCCGTCGTGCTCCTCGAGGTATTCCAGCGCCTCGTCCTCGCTGTCCCAGCAGTACCCGCTGCCGAGGACGTTCTTCTCGAGTACGTACCGGCCGTGGGTCCATCGCGGGGGGAGTATCCCGACGATGATCCAGTCGCCGTCGTCGTCGTGCTCGACCTCGAGCTCGGCGTTCCACTGCGGGGTCTCGCGGAGCAGTTCGCGGTAGAGGCGCTCGTTCCGGTGGTTGACGATCTTCCGGCTGCCGCGGGCCGTGATGTTGAATCGCACGGTCGATCGGTCGAGCCGTGCGGGTCTCGGGAGTGATGTCGCGAGCATTGGGGGCTACACTTTCGTTCTGTTCGGGTTGGGGGTGGCTGATGCCGGCAATGCCGTACAACGGCACCGATTACTGGATCGGGTTCCATCAGGTGTACGGCCTTCTTCTCTACGATCCGGGAGCGCCGGCCTGCCTGGGTGACAGCTACGTGCACCTGTTCGACGTGAGCCGCGCAGCGTTCGAGGTGTTCCCCCGGGACGTAGTCGGACGCAAGCGTGTGCAGGAGCTGTGGTCGGCCGTCGATCCGCATCGGCGCAAGGACATGTCGCGCCAGGTCCAGGGGTATGACGAGCGCAAGGAACACCATCGTGCTCGTCTGCGGCGACAGTTGCGGGACTTGCGGTCCTCAGGATGTACTCCTGCTTCCGACGGAGAATCTCCCGAAGAGGAACCCCGGTATCGGCACGCGAATGATCCGCTACCGGACCTGCGGCCGGTTCCCTATGTCGAGAACGACCGTGGGGATTGGAGGCGCATGCGGGGGCGTCAGTGGCGTGATGCCGTACGTCGGGCGAGGGGCGAAGACTAGGAGCTTGCTGTGCTGCTGTCGGGCTCAGCGGACGGGTCCCAGCGGGACGGGCGTGAAGCAGAGCGCGGACGTTATCGCCAGCAGGCAGGCGACGAGCCAGCGTCCGGGGCCGATGGTGGCGGGATGCTCGATCCACGGCCTGGCGTTCCAACTCGTGAAGGTCATGACACTGGTCACCAGCGTCCACGCGATCCAGATCGTCGACTCGGTGCTGAGCAGCGCCGCCGCGGTGGTGGCGGCCAGGCCCGCGGCGCGCGCGCAGGGTCGCGGCAGCAGGGCGTGGGCGATGTGTCCGCCGTCGAGCTGGCCGGCCGGGAACAGGTTCAGGGCGGTCAGCAGCATGCCGATCCAGGCCGCGGTCGCAAGCGGGTGGAGCGCGATCGCGTACCCGTTGCCGATCGGACCGTGGACGAGCGCGACGGCGGCCTGCAGCAGGGGGGGATGGCCGACGGTGCGTGCGGTCTCCATCGCTTCGAGCGGCACCGGCGTGGACAGCGCTACCCCGATCCAGAGAACGGGCAGCAGCGCGGCGAAGCCGGCGAGCGGTCCGGCGGCGGCGACGTCGAAGGCGCAGCGCCGCGTGGTCGGTCTCTCCCGCATGCGGATGAAGGCGCCGAAGGTGCCGGCGAAGGTCGGCCCGGGGATGAAGAGCGGGAACGAGACGGCGAGCCGGTGGCGGCGCGCGGCGCACCAGTGCCCGAGCTCGTGCGTGCCGAGGATTCCGAGGACGCCGAGGGCGAACCAGACGCCGTCGAGGGGGGAGACGCTGCCGAACGCGGCTTCCTCGTCGCCCGTGATCAGCGTCCGGTAGGTGGCGGTGTGGGCGATGCCGACGACCCAGCAGGAGACTGCGGTTACGGCCAGCGACAGGGTCGGTATCAGTTCGTGCCAGCGTGCGCGCATGAGGCGGCCTTTCTTGATGGATCGTTGTGCTGGGCGGTCCTGCTTGGCCGCGGCGCCTTGCGCTGGTACGCTCCGGCTTCGATGGCCACGGCGCAACTCGACTGGTTGTACGCGACGCATCTCGACGGGATGGTGCAGGCCGCGGACGTTTACGGGAACCTGCGCGCCCTCGCCGCAATGGCTCGTGAGACCCGCCGTCGGTCCGGTGCGGAGTTGCGGCTGCCCGTGGACGGGACGCGGCTGCGAATCTGGTCGGACCTGCATTTCGATGACGAGCGGATCTGGTGGAGCGTCAAACGACCGTTCCGGAGTCTGTGCGAGATGAACCAGGCCTTGCGGGCGCGTTGGCGGGAGGCCGTCGGTCCCGGCGACACCATCGTGTGTGTCGGGGATCTTGGCGGTAGGCGGGACTTCCTCGGCCGCTGGCAGCCTCCCTGCGTGAACTTGCCCGGGCGGAAGGTGATCGTTCTCGGTAACCACAACTTCACGCGGTTCCGTCGGCGGGAGCGCCTGCAGGGCGCCGATACGTCCTCGATGACCCTTCTGATCCGGAGCGATCCGCCGCTGCTCGTCACCCATGTGCCGCTGGTCGCTGTGCCTGAGGGTTGCGTCAACGTGCATGGTCATACCCATGACTTCAAGCCGCTGGAGCCCGGTCCATGGATCAACGTGAGCGTCGAGCAGACGGATTACCGGCCGGTCGATGTTCGGACCGAGGTGCTGCCGTTGGCGAGGGCGCTGGTTCGTGGACGGATACCTGCGGGCGACAAGACGATCGACCGCATCCGACGGGTGACGCTCTTGAATTGAAGCTACGGCTGCGGCGCTATCGTTTGGGTTCGGTGCGCTGCAGTGGTGGTTGCGGTGCGGCGTGCGGCGTGGACGGGCGTGTCGAGGATCAGCGTCCTCTTGATCGTTCGTTTCTGTCTGGCGGTGCACCACCGCCTGCTGGGCTTGGGGCCTTTGGGGGAGTCTCGGGTAGTTTGCGGCCTTTCCACAACGTCGATAGGCGGTTCTGTGTTTCCTGGATCAGCTGTGGGACGCGCCTGCGTGCGTGGTTGAGGACATCTTCACCGGCGAGTCTGTTGTCGGACCATGTCTTGGTGGGGTCCTCGTCTGCTGGTAGAGCGTATCTCCAGCTGCCAGCGTAGTTGCTTAGTTTCTTCAATGGTTCCGGCTGCCGGTTCGCTTGGATTCTCTCTCCGTCGGCTTCCGCTTGTTCCCAGAGTTCGTTGATGTCGTGGGTGTGTTGTACTCGGCGCCCCTCCGCGGTGATCAGGGCCTTGAAGGCGTGTTCCATTGCCTCCTGGAGGAACTTGCACCTGTCGACGGGATGCTCTTCCCGGTTGGTCGTTCTCCACCTTCGTTCTGCTGTCTGAAGCAACTCGTTTGCGTGGTCGGGCGTGAACTTTGTGGTCCTTACCATCTGTTCCCCGTCCCAAGTATAGGTGGGACCTGTCGGTGTTGGCGTGATTCCCTTGCGGACGTACAACGTTCGTCCTTCTTCGAGCGCTGCACCCTGTAGATGAGATGCGCTTTGCCGATGGCGTTCAGCGGTGGCCCGGTTCATGACGATCACGTCCAGCTGGTCGCCGCTTGCAGGGCATGTCCAGTGGTTGTGGTGAATCGGCGAGTGGGTGTCGTCGTGCTCCTTGAGCACGAGCAGGTCGAGGTCGCTGTGGTCCGACATCTCGTTCCGAGCAGCGGAACCGAACAAGATGATCTCGTCCGGCTGGAGCTCCTTGACCACCATTGCGACCGCTGCTTCCAGTCGCTCGGAACTCGGTGCTCCCGTTGCGGTTGCTCCTGGTTCGTTTCGGGACACTGATGGCATTGTACATCTCAGGTTGCAACGCGGAACTCTGCCGTGCCGCGTCAGGGTTCAGGGTGTCTGGATCATGGCTGGGCGGGTCGTCCGCAGCGTCAGCGCCGTTCCGGCTTCGAGCACGGCCGGCGCGGCGCGCTGTGCCGCTGCCGCGGCGCCGCCGCCGCCCGCCCCGATCGCGCCGCCGATGGCCGCGCCCCTGCCACCGCCGAAGATGGCGCCGAGGACGGCGCCGACCGCGGCCCCGCCGCCGATGCGGCTCGCGTTCTGCGATGCCTGTCCCGGCCCGTTGCGGGTAACCAGGGCTGTCTCGAAGGGCGTCTCGATGCCGTTGTATACGAGTGTGTGGAACCGCACCGAGATCCGGTCGGACCCGCTCATGCGGCCGGCGCGCTCGACGGTGGTGACCGAGCCGAGCAGTCGGCTGCCCGCCGGGATGGCGGTGCGGCCGTCGATGGCGACGTCGCCGATGGTGCTCGCGGAGACGCTGTCCTCGACGCGCGCGGTCGCGCTGGTGACCGCGGTCGCGGTCCGCACCGCGATGGCCGTACCGGCCGGGATGGTGATCGACGTCGCCTGCGGTGTGGGCGGGGTTGGGGCGGCCGGCGCCGTCGCCGGCTCGTTGCGTGGTGGCTCGACCGCCGCCGGCGGGGCTGCGGGCTGCGCCGGGTCGGGCAGGGTGTAGGTCGCCTGCGGCTGCGCCACTCGCTCGAGGCGGCGCTCGGCGGCGCGGCGGGCCGTGCGCTCGCGTTCCAGGGCGGCCCACAGCCGGTCGGTCTCGCTCGGCGTGGGGTCGGTGTCGGGGGCGGGGGCCGGCGCCGAGACCGCGGCCGTGTCGGCTTCGGTGGCCGGTCCCGTCGTCCAGTTGCGGCAGGCGGCGAGTCCGGCGCCGAGGGAGCCGCTGAGCATCGAGAGCACGATTCCGATGATGATGAGTCTGATCATGGTTGGTCTCCGTGGTGACATGCCTGCGTGGGGCAGGCGGAAAGCGGTTTGGTTGAAATCGTCAACGAGACGATTCCGAGTAGGCGTTTCTCCAGGTGAATCGACTACCCGCCAGCGCTGGCGAGTCGATTCTGCTAGTTGATTTGCGGGGTGATTCCGGGAAGCGCGGGAGCGTTCGTGCGGGGTTGACGCCGGCCGGCGGCGGTCAGTCGGCAGAGTCGAGGTTCTTGATCAACTCGAACATGATCCTTCGAATCTCGCGTACGTCTTCCTGGATATTGTGGATTCGTCGGTTGGTGTCGTCGATCCTGCGGTTGACGCTGTCGAACCCGTCTCCCATGTGCTCCTCGATGGTGCCGGACCCGCGGTTGAGCCGCTGGTTGACGCTCGCGAAGCCTTCGTCGAGTCGGGAGAAGCTCTCGTCGAGTCGGGAGTTGATCCAGCAGGTTCTGAGGATAATGAGGACGATGATCAAAGCGATGCTGACCAGCACGGGCGTGTTGTTCTTGGTGATCATCGACCTTGCATCCTATCAGGATCCCCGCGTTGGGGCGTCAGAAGGAGTCAGAAGGGAATGAGGATGCAGTGTCCCCGCGCGGCGTTGCGCGGGGGGATGCTGGCGGGTTCCGGTGCCGTGGGGGTGTTCGTTCTGGTTGACGCCGACCGGCGGCGGTCAGTCGGCGGGGTTGAGGTTCTTCAGTAACTCGAAGAGCATCGAGCGCACCTCGCGCACGTCTTCCTGGATATCGTCGATCCGACGGTTGGTGTCGTCGATCCGGAGGTTGACGTTGGTGAACCCGTCGTCGATCCGCGTGTTGGTTGAGCACGTCCCGATGCCGAGGGTGACGATAATGGCCCCCATGCCGAGCAGTACGGCGGCGTTGTCCTTGGTGATCATCTGCTTCGCATCCTATCAGGATTTGCTGTGCCAGAAGTGGTCAGAGGCAGCCAGGAGTGGCCAGGACTGGTCAGAACGGGATGTCGTCCTCGGTCAAGTCTGCCGGTTCGGCGGCCGTCGCCCCTTCCTGGCCGCCCGTATCCCAGGGCACGTCTGCTCCCGGGTCGGTGGCGTCGTCGAGGGCCTCGGCGGCCCCGGGCTCGCGGGGCTCCTCGTGCTGGCGGATGAGCTCCGCCATGTCGGGGAACTTCTCGCGGCTGACCGCATCGGCCAGCAGCTCCCAGGACTCGCGGGTGTTTCCGCCGCGGTCGGTCCATACGTCGAGCATCAGCGCCCCTGCGACGCTGACGTGGTCGCGCCGCTCGATACCGTCGAGCAGGTGGGTGCGGTCGCCCAGCGCCTTGACCCGGACGAACGCGGGGCGTTCGCGCTCGCACTTCTGGCGGCCGTCGTAGAGGCCGACGAGGATGGTCATCTCCATCCACTCGGCGCCCTTCGGCGACACCTTGCGTTCCGGGCCGTCGCGCACGACGACGCCGCGCATGTGCGCCTGGGCGAAGCGGAAGTTGCCGGTGGTGGCGGTATTGCGGTTGCCGCGGCCGGATGAGGATGTGTCGTTCATCGGGGTCCTTTCATCGGGAGCGTAGTGGAGCCGGACGCTCCGTGTCGTCTCAGGTCAGGGTGCGGAATGTCGCCGACACGCGGCGGTGGCGTTCGCTGGCGGTGTCGCGGCGGTCGATCCCGTGCATCCAGCGCGTGCGGGCCGCTCCGGCCAGCACCAGCGCCGAGCGCGCCGGCAGCGTCACGACCTTGTCGCCGGGCAGGCCGTCCCGGCTGTACGCCTGCCCGTAGCGCGGCCGGAAGCGCATCGGCCAGTCGGCCGCCAGCGAGATCGACACGACGACGGGGCCGAACGCGTCGGCGTCGGCGTGCATGCCGATTCCCTGCCCCGGCACGTACTCGTTCACGATGCATTGCTCGGGCGTGGCCCCGCCGAAGTGCTCTTCGAGCCGCGCCGCGGCTGCTTCGGCCCATGCCGGGAAGGGCGCGGCCGGGGCAGCGCGTCCCGCCGTGCGGCGCGAGTAGTCGTAGCGGAAGCCGTAGTGCTGGACGCGGCGTCCGATCTCGTGCGACCAGTCGCCGGCGTCGATGGCTTCGAGCCATGCCGTCTCGTCGGCTCGGTCGAGGAAGTCCTCGATCAGCCGTGCGCCGTCGCTGAACAAGAGTGTGGTCATCGCTTGTTGGTCCTCGGCCGCAGGCCGCGGCGTGGCGCCTCGGGCGGCCGTGGCCGCCGTCGCGTGGAAGCGTGGGGGACGACAGTCGTAAGGCGTGGCGGCGGGTTCCGCCGTCGTTCCGGTCCGCCCGTACGTCCATTGTCCCCCGCCCGTCACCTCCCCTCGTGGCTCGTCTCCGGTTCTCGCGGCGCTGTCTGCGAGCCGCGTTCCCCGCCGATGTTCGAGAGGCGGGGCGGCCGGGCCGGGCTTCTTGCGGGTTTCCGACTTCGGGGCCTTCCGGCCCCGGTTCCGTACACTCCGCCCGCTCGGTACGCACCCTGCGTGCCGGATATGCGGGGAGGGCTTGAACAGTGGCGGAGTCGCGTGCCAAGGCGGAAGAGTTCTCGGACCTGTGGGGTGAGCTGATCCACTCGGGGCGCTGGTACCGGTCGCTGACGGTGTTCCTCGCCGTGGTGGTGCTGGTCCTGCTCGTGGTGGTGATGGTGCAGGCGTCGCGTCCGGCGCCGATGCCGCTGGTGGTCCGTGTCGACGAGGTCGGCCGCGCCGAGGTGGTCGACTACCAGGTCGAGCGCTCGTCGCTGGATCAGAACGACCCGGTGGTCGGGTACTTCCTCAACAGCTTCGTGCGGGACCACTTCGAGCGCCGGCACGCGCTGCGGGCCGAGCGCTGGCAGCGCTCGCTCGCGTTCATGACCGTGGCGCTTCAGCAGCGGGTCTACGACGAGGCGGTCGAGGAGCTGACCGTGTTCGTCTCGAGCCCGGACGCGCCGGAGTTCCTGGTCGAGAACGTGGTCGTGCGGGTGGTCCCGCAACCGGAGCCGCCCTACCGGGCCGAGCTCATCTTCGACCGGGTGGAGCAGTTCGGTCCCACCGAGATCGCGCGTGAGCGCATGACGCTGTCGCTGCAGTTCGTCTTCGCCGACTCGGTGCCGGGTGCGGCGCTGTTGGTCAACCCGCTGGGTCTGGTGATCACGTTCATGGACGTGCAGCGGCAGCTGGTCGGCGTCGACGGCCTGGGGTGATTGCGTTGCCCAAGGTCGACTACTTCGACCCGAAGCGGCGTCCGGAGCCTGTGACCGACGAGCACGTCGAAGCGCTGCGGTCGTTCTGCGACCGCGTGCTCGACGAGAAGCAGGCCCGTTTCGCCGCGTCGGTGATGCACCTGGGTGGCGTGTTCACGTCCGAGCAGGCCGGCGTGTGGCTGGACCGGCACAAGCCGGGCTGGGACCAGGACGGCGAGGGAGAGCCGGAGCTGCGGCGCAAGCAGGGCCGCACCCGGTTCCTGCAGAGCCTGTTCCGCAAGTACGGCGTGAAGAACCGCCCCTCGCGGCTTGCGTCGACGCACCAGCTGCCGTCCGGGGGGCAGTTCGCGCATCTCGGTTCACGGCCGGCCTACGAGGCGGTCGGCCTCGGCGGGTCGCGCTACCGGCGGGTGCCGCCGGTGCAGACGGCGATGCAGCGGCTGCTGCTGTACGACTACGTGCTCGAGACCATGGAGACCGGGTCGAACCGGAACTCGGACCGGGCGGGGCGCTGGACGTGGTACGGGGAGGTGAATCAGAAGCTGGCACTGTTCGATGCGCTCGGCGTCGCCCGCGACGCGCTGCCGTCGCGCGACTACACCGGTCAGGCTCTCGGCGGGGCGACGACGCGGCGGTACTTCGTCGACCACGTGCCGGTGGGCGTGGCGAGCTGGAAGCTGTGCTTCCCGTTCGTCTTCCGCGAGGACCGCACCGTCGATGCGGCGGTGTCGCGGCTCGAGGCCTACGGCCCGCTGTGGGCGGCGCTGCGGCGGATGGGCTTGTGGGTGCAGGTGGTCATCGTCGGGCAGTACGGCGACCGGGCGGACTGGGACGGGCGGATGCGCAAGTACGTCGCCGCGCCATCGCGCAACGACCGCGAGCGGCTGGCGAACCGGGTGGAGCGGTACCTGATCGAGCGTTTCCGCAAGGACGAGAGCGGCGTCGCGGTGGTCCGGGCCTACGGGGGCGAGCAGGGCGCCACCGCGCGGTTGCGCGAGCTCGAGAAGGGCCTGTCCCGGCTGGCGGTGAGCCGCGAGGTGATGGCGGTCGAGGTGTGGAACTCGAAACGGCTCTCGGAGCCGTCGTGGGCGGGAGGCGCGTGATGAGCGGCTTGCAGCGGTTGGTTGCGTCGATGGTCGTCTCTGTCGCCTGCTTCCTGGTGTTCCCGCTGTCGCTGGGCGAGGGTGGCGCGCTCGAGCTGGCCGAGCGCCGGCCGGCGGATCGTGCGCAGGCGTGGCGCATGGACGCGCAGGTGCGCTTCCTCGGCGCCGGGGCCGACCCGGACGTCGACCCGCTGCTGGTGTACTTGGCGGGCAACTCGCCGCGGGTCTACCGCTGGTTCGTGCTGATGTCGTTCTTCGCGCCCGGCGTGCTTTTCTTCGTCGGGACCTCGGTGACCGAATCCGTCCTGCAGGTCTTCTTCGGGCGGCTGCTCGACTGGAAGTCGGCCGGGAAGCTGCCGGCGTGGCCGCTTGAGAAGAGCGACAAGGCGCCGTCGCTGGTCATCGGCGAGGTGCACCACAAGACCGAACTCGTCGAGGTGCCGCGGCCGCAGTGGCTGCGGATGCCCGAGAAGGGCCTGTTCACGGGGATGATCATCTTCGGCGCCATCGGCACCGGCAAGACGACCAGCTGCATGCGGCCGTTCTGCCGGCAGTTGCTCGAGTGGCAGGCCGACGACCGGGAGAAGCGGGTCGCCGCGCTCGTGCTCGAGGTCAAGGGGGACTTCTGCTACGACGTGCAGGAGATGCTGGCCAAGTACGGGCGGATGGAAGACTACATGGAGCTGTCGCTGCCGCCCGAGCCCGGGGACGAGGACCAGCGGCCGCGCCAGATCTGGCAGTGGAATCCGCTCTACTGCCCGTGGCTTGACACCTATTCGCTGGCCTACTCGCTGGCCAGCATCGTCAACCAGTTGTTCGGGGAGTCCAAGGAACCATTTTGGCAGCAGGCGTATACGAACGTCATCCGCTGGATCCTGGCGACCTACCGGTCGCTGCCCGGCGGGTGGGTGACGTTCGAGGACGTCTACAACTGCATGCTGAACAAGGAAAGGCTCTCCGACCTGATTGCCAGTCACGCGGAGCACGTCTACGGCCAGTACGAGTACGAGGTGATCGTTCCTCTCGGTGAGCTGGAGAAGGACCGGGCCCGGTTCGAGAGCGTGACGGTCACCCAGGGCGACCTGGACGCCTACAAGCCGCTCGAAGGCACGCCGGTGGTTCTCTTGGAGAAGGAAAAGGCACGGCACGCCGAGCTTTGCAACGTGCCGGTTGTCGACCTGCCGGAGGACAAACACGCCTCGCTGCCGGAGCAGTTCGCGCTGGGGAAGCTGGTCGACGGGAAGCGGCAGGACCGCAGGCACACGTTCGAGTGGACGACGTATTCCAACGGCAACGCGTCTACCAGGACCGATTACGGTGGTTACCACGCGCTCTGCTGGGAGCTGCGCAAGCAGGGGAAGGTCGTTTGTTTCCAGGGTCATGCGACCAGGAGGCCTTCCGAGGACGACCAGAAGCTGCACGAGAAGATCAACCAGTGGTACCAGGACGACTGGCTCGGTCTGGACGAGAAGCTGCGTTCGTCGATCGTCGAGGGCATGTCGGTGTTCCTCGGCATCTTCGTGGAGCCGCGGGTGGCGAAGGTCTTCTGTCCGAAGAACCCGGCGCTGATGACCGAGCCGGAGAAGAAGAGCCTGATCCCGCCGCTGCTCGAGACCATCGAGAGCGGGAAGGTGCTGGCGTTGAACATGCCCGGCGGCACCAACCCGGCCCTGGCGCGCGCCGCCGGGGTCATGCTCAAGTCGGCGTGGCTGTCGACGCTGCTGCTGCGGCCGAAGGCGATGAAGCTGAACCCGGGGAAGTTCTTCCGGCCTGCGGTGTTCATCTGCGACGAGTACCAGAGCTTCGTGACCACGGGGAAGAACGACCCGGCGGGCGACGAGAAGGCGTTCGCGTTGACCCGGCAGTCGCGTTGCATCCCGATCGTGGCGACGCAGAGCATCTCGTCGATCAAGTCGGTGCTCGGCGACGGCGAGTCGTGGCGGGCGCTGTTGCAGACGCTGCGCTCGCGCATCTTCCTGTCCATGGCTGACGACGCGAGCCTGGAGACGGCGAGCAAGCTGCTCGGGCAGGTCAACCGGATGCGGGCGTCGTTCTCGCTGTCGGAGAACACGGGCCGGGCGGCCGCGTCGTGGTTCACCGGGCGCATCGGGGGCGGCTCGGCCTCGGCGGGGCTGTCGAAGTCATATGCCGAAAAGCGCGAGGCGCTGTTCCACCCGCGGGACATCGCGCTGCTGGGCACGTGCCAGGCGATCGCGCAGATCTTCGACGGCAACGAGGTGCACGACGCCACGCGGGTGTACCTGAAGCCGGACTACAAGCCGCGCGACCTGCCGTACTGGCGCTGGTACGACGAGATGCAGCGCGACAAGGTGGCGTAGGGGGAGTCTTGGGTACTGCGATGGCTGTTACCGGTGGGGGTGGCGGGGAGCTGAAGCTCTCGTCGCTGCGGACTCTTTTCACGCCGATCCGGGACCTGATCGACGACGAGACGGTTACCGAGATCATGGTGGTGTGCGCCCGCGGCGGCGAGGTGCTGGTGTTCTTCGAGCGCGCGGGCGTGCTGCACCGGATGGAGGCCACTGGAACGCGGCCGCGCGACGTCGAGCGGCTTGTTTACGCGATCGGGCGGCCCCTGAACGTCGACCCGGACGTGGCGCCTCTGGGCGATGCGCGGCTCGCCGACGGCAGCAGGGTGGCGCTGTGCGTGCCGCCCGCGTCGCTGGCGCCGGCGGTGACGATCCGGCGCTTCTCGAAGGTGGTGATGACCGGGGCGCAGCTGGTCGCGGGCGGCTCGCTGCCGCAGGAGGTCCTGGACCTGTTGGGGGCGACGCTCGCGCACGGCGGCAACGTGCTGGTGGCCGGGGGCACCGGCTCCGGGAAGACGACGCTGCTCAATGCGCTGATCAGGATGTTTCCGGCGGACCGCCGGATCGTGGTCCTCGAGGACACGATCGAGCTGAAGGTGGATCAGAGCAACGTGCTGCGCCTCGAGGCGCGGCAGCTGTCCGACTCCAAGCTGACGATTCGGGACATGGTCAGGCACGCGCTGCGGCAGCGGCCGGACCATATCGTGGTGGGCGAGATCCGGGGCGCCGAGGCGCAGGATGTGCTGCAGGCGCTCAATACCGGTCACGGCGGCAGCTTGACCACGATCCATGCAAATACGGCCGAGGATGCGCTCTCGCGGCTGGCCTCGTGTGCGATGCAGGCCGAGGACCGGCTGCCGTGGGACGTGTTGTGCCGCGGGGTGGCGAGCGCTTTCCACCTGGTGGTGCACCAGCACCGGCGGCCGGATGGCTCGCGGGGCGTGAGCGAGCTGCTCCGGGTGAACGGGTACGACTCGGGTACCGGCGAGTGGAAGGTGAAGCCGCTGTGGCGCAGTCCGCATGCCGGTGGGGTTGATGCCGGGCCGGTGCTGCCGCCGCTGGCTTCGGGCGTGTCGTCCGGCGGCAAGCCGGTGGCCGTGCGCGCCGGCGCGAAGCCGGGCGAAGGCGTCGTCGACGTCGATCCGGAGGACCGGGGTACTCTCCCGCGGCCTGCGGCCCCGGGGCTGCCGTCGCCGGCGGTGACCGAGCAGTTCGGGCGGCGCGAGGTGGTGTCGGCGCCGCCGGCGGAGGCGCCCGTGGAGGACGACGCCGACGCTTCTGCCGACAGCCGCGTGGTGGGCTATCCGGACGGCAAGCCGGTGCCGCGGCCGGCGGATGAAGGGAGCCGGTGATGGCGGATCCTGGTGTCGAGGAAGAGACGCGCGAGGGCGCTCTGGATGCTTCGGCTGACGGTGGTGGTGAAGTCCTGCCGTCGCAACTCCTGACGGGGCCAGACGCTGATGCAATTCCGGATGAACCCACGGAGGAGCGGGTCGAGTCAGCCCCCGCGGATGCTGCGCAGGGGGAGTCTTCCGCTGCGCGGGAGCCGGTTGCGGGTCAGCCCACCGGCGACGTGGCGCCGGGCGAGGACCCGTCTGCTGGTGCGCCGGCGGAGCGACCCGAGTCGGAGCGTTCGGCCGCGGGCGCTCGTGCCGGGGATGGTGCGGGATCCGGTGGCGATGACGACCGGCTTCCCGTGGGGCCGGCGGATTCCGACGGCGCTTCGCCGCAGATGGATCCCGGGGCTGTCCGCGCGATCCGGGAGAACGCGAAGCGTCAGGCGGAGAACGACCGTGAGAACGCCTCGCGGAAGGCGGCCGAGGTGGTGCGTGTCGAGGTCAGGCGGATCCTCGGACTCGAGCACAGGCCCACGTTCGAGGCCGAGAGCGTGTCGCACGTCATGGGGCTCGCGCGTGACGGCGAGCCGGTCAATCCCGAGCTGGAGAAGGAGCTGCGCGCCGAGCTCGACGGGCTGGGCATCGATCTCGCCGGCGTGCACCTGCGCTACGAGACCATGTCGGAGGACGACCGCCGGGCGTTGACGACCTTTGAGGTGCAGCAGGAGTTCCTGCGCGTCGTCGAGCGTGTGGACACGCTGGCCACGCAGGCGTCGGTCTCGCTGGGGCACCGGATCCGGATGTTCGACGCCCAGGCCAAGGACCAGCTCAAGCTGGTCGCCGGCCTGACCGTGCTGATCGAGACCCAGCAGAAGCAGGTCGAGGTCCTGATTGCCGGTTTCCGGCGGAAGATGCGGGAGGAAACGGAGTCATTCGGGGACTTCGTTCGTGAGGAGAGGAAAAAGCTGACCGACAAGGTCCAGGAGATTCTGGGGTCGTTCGGCGAGGTTTCCGCCGAGGCGCAGTCCTGTCAGAAGGTCTCGGTCTCCATCAGTGAGAAGCTCGAGTCGGCCGGACAGGTGTCCGAATCGCTGAAGGACGAGGCGTCGCGCGTGATGTCCGAACTCAACCGCGTCGCCGGGGAGGGGATTGCCGTCCGCCGTCTCGCTCTGCTCGGCGGGGTGATCGGTTCGGCCGCGGGCGGCTTCTTCGCGTTCGTCGTCCTGCTGCTGCTCTGGGCCGTGACGTCGGGGTAGGAGGTTGGTGATGTCCGAAGTCTTGTTGGCGGAGTCGCGTTCGGCGGTTGCAGCCGGTTGCGTGCGCGTGCGGCTGTGGCCGCTGCCGGCCTCCGCGCAGCTGCTGCGGCGGGTGGTGTCGGAGATCCTGGGCGCGGAGCCGGCGGAGAGCCTGCCGCTGGTGGTGGTTTCGCCCGACGACGGTGTGTGTTCGCTTCGGGCCGGCCGCCGCATCGACGCTCATCTGCGGGTGCCGCTGGCTGCGCTGGTGGTCGATGTGCCCGACGGAGTTTCGGGGGACGAGCCGGGACATCTGCTGGCTACCGTCTCGTCGACCGATCCGGTGGCGGAGCGCCTGCACGGGCTGCGCCGCGGCTGGGGCGTGACGGGTTCGGGTGTCGTGTGGATGCGGCTCACGGCCACGCCGGCGCCGTCGGCGGCGGCTCGCGGCGGTGCGCTCGGGCCGCGGCTCGCGGGTACCCCTTTCGCTCGCGAGCATCTCGTTTTCGGCGGGCTCGACGTCGATTCCGGCGCGTCGTCCTGACGCGTCGTTCGCTCCCTTCGATCCACGTTGTCGACGCGGGGACGGATCCGGCCCCCGTGTCCGTAAGCTAGCGCCGGACCTGGCGCCGCTCCGCGATGCGGGTAGCGCTCGGAAGGGAGCTGGCAGATGGCCCGCCTGAACCAGGATTTCATAGATCGCGCCCTGGAGCTGCAGGGGACGGTCCGCGCCCGCGCGTCGGCGGCAGAGACGGCCTGGTCCCTGCGCACCGCGGCGCATGGTGGCGAGGACTACTTCAGGTCGCTGGGGCGGCGTATCGAGTCGAGTCCTCTGCGGGTGGCGGGGGTCCGTTCGGGCGAGCACGACCCGCTGCTGCTGTGCGCCCTGGCGGGCAAGCGGTCGATGGAGGACCTGGCGGGGGTGACGCCTGCCGGTGGCCGCTCGAAGGCGCCGAAGACGTTGCTGGAGTCACTGGCGGCGAAGCGCGTCGAGGAGCACTGGGAGCTGTGCCGCACGGATCCGGAACGCGCCAAGCGGCTGGAGGCGACGTGGGCGGCGCGCCGCACGACGATGCGTTCGGGGCACCTTGGGCCTGCGCTGTCGGCGATGGAAGCGACCTACGGCGCGGCGTGCTCGGCCGAGCGGCAGACCGCGCAGGGGCGGTTGGTGTCCACGGTACCGCCCCGCTCGTGGGATCCCGTGGGCGCCCATGCGGGAAACCTGGCCGGTTACGGCTCCGAGCGGTGGAACCGGATGCGCGGGCAGGCGGTGGCCGAGACGGCGTTGCCCGACGAGTGGCAGCACCGCCGCGAGGCCAGCAAGGGGCATCAGCGTCCGCGGGCGCGCTTCGTGGCTCGCGGCGCCGGCCGCGTCGAGCAGCTGGCCGACGTGCGGTTCTCGCCGCGGATGGCGGCCAGCCGCATGGCGTTCAAGCTGCGGTTGAAGATGGCGATGGCGCGTGGTCCCGGCGTCACCAAGAGGTTTCTGACCTCGGTGGCGTCGAATCCCCGGCGTGCGGCCGCGGCGTTGCAGGCGCGTCTGGACCCGATGGTCGTGGCCGCGGCGATTGGGCCAAAGGCGATCGAGGGGATGCTGGCCGGCCGGCCGGTGCGGGAGGCCGGGCCGCTGGGGCGGTTGCAGGACGAGCTGCACAAGCGCGACGTGGTACGTCTGGACGCTGCGCGCGGCGGTGCGGAGATCAAGGCCCAGCGCGACGCGCTCGACGGCGGCCTCGTGTCCGTGAAGGGGGTGCGCGAGGCGAGCGCACGTTTCGTCGACAAGGTCTGGCGGGGCGACAACCGGCAGGGGGCCGCCGGCGGCGGGTGGAGCGCCGATTCTCGGCTCGGCGAGCAGTTCCAGCAGGGGAGCGTGGACGGGAGCGTCTACGACGCGTGGCGGGCTCGGCGTGAGGCCGTGGTCGAAGGGGCTACCGCCGAGCACTTGCAGGAGCGGTTCGGGCCGGACCGCAAGGACCTCCGCGAGGCGCGGGGCGAGTCCGCGCCGGATTCCCGGTCAGAGACCGACTGGGCGCATGGGGAGACAGGCCGGCGTCCGGGGGAGGATGGCCTCGACGCGGCGTCGCAGCCGCTCGTTCCGCCGGTCTCGGGTCGTCCGTCGGACGTTCCGTCTCCACCCGGTGCGGGTTCCTCGCCGGTCCCCGGCGCTAGCATCGTGATCCCGGCCGACGCCCTTCGTGACACCGAGGTGAAGGAAGAGGACCTGCCGAAGATGACCCAGCAGGCCGAGCCGCCGCCTAACGGGTCCTGGAAGGTCCACGACGACGATCGGGTCGACCGCGTCATTCCGAGGGAGGACGGTTCCTACGAGGTCGTCTTCAAGCCGGGCGTGGAAGCTGCCCGGGATCTCGGCGAGGACATGGCGTCGCAGACGCACAAGCGGCGCACGGATCCGGAGCTGATGCAGCAGCAGAACGAGCGCACGATGCAGGACCTCGAGGGCGCAGCGCGGGAGACGCTGGCCGATGCGGTCGAGCACGGCCGCGCCCCGTTCGACGTCGAGCGCGGGCGCCATACGCCGACCCAGGCGACCAACGCGTTCACGCAGCAGCCCGTCGAAGGGGTAGACGGCGACCTGTTGCGGGCGAAGGCGAACCGCGTGGGCGAGGGGGACGATCTGCGCTTCGCCACCCGCGAGCAGATCGAGGCCGCTAGTGGCCGGGTGTCGCCCGAGGCGGAGGGCGTGATCGTCATGCGCGAGGTGCCGGTTTCGGCGCAGCCGTTCGGTGAGAACGGCAAGGTCGACGGGAAGGCCGACCCGGTCGAGTACCGCGTCAAGTCGCCGCAGGTGCTGTACCACGTGTCGACCGAGACGGACCTGGACCGCGCGAAGCTCCCGCCGGCGCCGTTCGGCTCGCCCGTGCGCCAGATGACCCCGGAGGACCTGTGCCGGGCGGTCGGCATCAAGACGCTCGACATGGGTCATCCGCAGGGACGCACCGAGTTTCAGCCCGCCGATCTGAAGCAGAACCGTCCGGAAGACACGCTCGTCGTCGCGAAGGACGGCGGCGAATCCGTCGCCGAGCGCAACGGCCGGCTCGTGAGGGCAGCGGTGCGGGCGACGCTGTCGACCAACCGCGGGGAGAACGATCCGCGGCCGGCAGCGCCGAAGGACGCGTACTCGAAGGAGGCGCCCAAGGCGAAGGTGGAGCGGCGGCTGGTCGAGGTGATGGCGGCCGAGCGGGTCGCGGGAAGGATCGGGGTGGCGTACCGCACCTCGCCGTCGGTCAGCGCGAAGGAGCGGCAGCAGTTCGCGCAGATGCTCAAGAACCCGCAGGTGCGCGAGCGGCTGGGGAAGGAGGTCGACCGGGTCAGCAGCTGGGTGGCCGACGGGGCGAAGCAGCGGCTTGCCGATCGTGGCATCCCGACGGTGCATCAGCGTGCGGCGAACGTGCCGGTGCCGCCTCGTTCGACGGGGCAGCCGGGGCATGGTCGCGATCCGGATGAGGGTTTCCCCTCGCGGTGAGTCGCGGGGACGGTTTCATGGGGCAGGAGGTTCACGATGAGGTATTCGGCGATGTTCGGGCGGGCGGCCGTGGCGGCGCTGCTGGCGCTCTCGTTTGGGATGTCGGTCCGGGCGCAGGGCGGCTACAACGCGATCGATTCGGGAGGACCGCTCTGGTGGTTTCCGGAGAACAACAGCTCGTACTCGCGGCACCACGATCGCTGGTACATCTCGCACGTCGAAGCGCAGCACGACAACTGGGGGGTGGCGACCTCGTTTCCGACCGTTCCGGGTGACGTCGTGTGGGTGTCCCAAGTTTCGGGCGCGCCGCCCAACAGCGCTTGCGACAACATGAATCAGACGGAGTACTTCACTGTCGGTCCGCCGCACGACGACGGGAACGTGCGGGAGGTCCGGACGGCCCGTACGCCCAGCAGCGGCGGTTTCGCCGGTCTGCAGATGTCGATGCACATCGGCGAGTGGTGGCAGGGGATGAAGTACCGCGGGTACTACGACAGCCCGATGGCCAGGGCGCGGCATTTCGGCGGGGCCCGTTCGCGCTACGATCCGGCGCTGTTCGGCTGGTTCGACGTGCGCATGCGCGACGGTTCGGGCACGGTGCTGCGCCCGCCGCTGTACGATGGCGGCCACTCGGTGACGTGGATCAACCCGGCGTTTTCGCAGTGGCAGCTGCACGGCGGCGGCGGGTTCGCGATGCCGTGCCTGGGCATGTCGATGGTGCAGATGCATGGGGTGGAGGAAGGCGGTTCCGGCGGTGTCTTTCCGCCGAGGCCGGTGGGCGCCGACGGCGGCGAGTGCTGGTCCAACGCGCGGCCTCTGGTCCTGCGCGCGAACTCGGAGGGGCGCTGCGAGCCGAATCTGGCTGAGCGGTACGTCTACACCGACCGGTTCTGGGCGATCTTCGACGCGACTCCTCCGGAGTACTGTCCGGTGCTTCTTTCGCCGTTTCCGCCGTCTCCGCCGCAACCGCCGGTTGTGACTGGTCCGGGTCCGGATCCTGGAGTTCTGGATCCTGCAGACCCGGATCCTTTGCCTCCTGGCACCGGTCCCGATCCGGGGTGTGAGGGCGGCTCGCCGCATCCGGATGATCCGAACTGCGTCGGGACGGACGGTACCGATCAGGCCGGGCAGGGGGGGATCCCGAGTACTGGTGGCAATAGCAACGATCCCCAGGCGCCAGGGAATCGCGGCCAGGGTGGCCAGATTCCGGTTACACCGCAGGGTTCGTTGTTTCCGGGCTTCGCTGCTCCCCCTTCCGACGTGGCGCCGTGGTCTCTTCCGTCCCGCGATGAAGATGTTGGTTCTTTCCGCAGGATTGTGCGCTCCTTCTTCGCGTTGTTTTCTGTTCCAGTTCTTGCGCAGGACGGTGGAAGTCTTGTGTGCCCGCCGCTGTTTCCGCCGGACTACGATGCTCCGGATCTGATGGCGCGCCGCGGTGAGGTGGCGGTCTTCACGGTTTCGGAGCTGGCGGAGACGTCGGCGCCGACGGTGCCGTGGAACACGCTGAGTTACCCGGGCGCCGGTGCGGTCCAGGGAGCGCAACGGCCTGCGTTGCAGGCGCGTTTCGCCAACCGCGTGGATCCGTTCGGGGGCGCCACTTTCGGCGCGGGCACCGTGTCCTTGCCGGTGCAGGACGATCCCACCGGGACCCTGCGCGAGTGCATCGAGATGGGCGAGGCTGGTTGGGATGCGGCCACCGGCACTCTGCGGGTCGATTGCGCCCACGGTCGCGAGAACAGCCCGATGACGGGTAACGTGAACCGTGCGGCGATGGCGTACGGGGCCGTGGAGCGGTCGCGCGAGGCCGGGCCTGTGGACAACTCCCGGGGCCATGGGGGGCGCGCGGTGGCGCGGCGGCATTCGGGGCTCTGGACCGCGCCGGCCGGTTTCGGCTGGTTCGAGCACCGCAATGCGACGCTTGGCTGTCTGGTCCTCGAGGCGGACGTCAATTTCGGTCTGATAGATGATGCGCGACGTCGCAGCGAATTGTGGTTGAACAGCATGCGTCTCGCGCACGCCCGTTACGTGCGGGCGGTGGCGGACTTCGCGGCTTGTCCCGTTACCACTCCGCGGACTGCCGGTGACGCTTGCAGGGCGGAGGCGCTCGCCCGCGGTTTCGCTCAGCGGGTGTACGTCATCCGGTTCTACGGCTACTCTCACGGCTGGCGGATTATCCAGGCTTACCGCCAAGCGGTTCTGCCGGAGATGGAACGCGTCCTGCGGTCGGCGTCGCCGTACGGTTATGCCGGGTCGAGCTCGCGCCTAGTGGCCAACGGGCGTGTGCTCGGTTTCGGTGGCAGGGCGTGCGTCACCGGTCCGGGCGGCCGTGGGTACAATGAGGCGTTGACGCCGTCGTTGCCGACCTTCGAGCGGGGCTCTTCGGGTACGCGCTGGGCGGCGCAGTCGTCGGTTCCGGGTCAGGGCGGCCGGATGTGGTACGGTCCGGCCTTCGATGGCCGCGGCGCGCATGCGGCAGGGGACCGGGGCGACCACTACACGCAGTTCGCCGATGTGGTCGGCCGCACGACGCCGTATTCGGAGGCGGAGCTTCGGCCGGGCGTTCGGTATCCCGAGGAGTTGCGGCGCTATTCGAACTACTACAACGTGAGGACCGGGACCTCGGTATGGCGTGACTTCGCGTGTCCGACGGCGCACGGCGGGTACTACGGTG
Organism: Vicinamibacterales bacterium; assembly: GCA_964291605.2. Classification (GTDB taxonomy): domain Bacteria; phylum Acidobacteriota; class Vicinamibacteria; order Vicinamibacterales; family UBA8438; genus WTFV01. The sequence goes on from OZ219745.1 coordinate 2,647,180, forward strand.
GGGGCCTGACCGCGGTCGGCACGGGCACCGTGAGTCACCGCAGCTTCAGCATGGGTCCTGCTCCTGTCCAGCCGGACCGCTGGTGGAAGGATCCCGACCCGAACGTCAGCCTCGGGGACCTGTCCGAGAGGCAGTTCTCCAGCGGCACGCCGTGCGTGGGTGACGACGATTACGACGTGCGTGGCGCGGACGGCACGCGCCGTTGCTTCGAGCTGGTCCCGGCGGGTCCTCCCAATGGTTTCAACCAGGGAGACCAGTGGACCGGCGGCCGTGGCGCGTACAGCTCGTCTCCGCTCGGCGACGGGGCTACCGGTCGTTATAGGCTGGAGTACAGCGGGGACGGGATGTCCGATTCGGGTGAGCCGGGCGTGGTGCGCCCCATGCGTCCGACGCCGTACCGCATGATCGACGGCTCCGAGCTCTTCGCTCTGGATTACCGAAGCCGTTTCTACCACATGGGCCTGGGTTATCGCAGTCTGGACGTGGAGCGCGCTTCCATCTGGAGCGGGTACGGCGGCTGGAGTAATCCGGGACGCGGTTCCTCGTGGCTTGTTACCGGGGAGTCCTACGAGGGCGTTGCGCCGGGCTGGTGCTCTGGGGGAGGGTGCAACCAGAGCCAGGTCCCAATGGACTGGGCGCGGCTGGAGCATCAGGGCCCGTTGTCCTGGTACGGCGCGATTGTTCCCGGCGGCACGGGCGGTTGCACGCTTGCCGTCGATGGCGGGACGGACGTCGACGGCAAGCCGCCGCAGGGTTCGGTCATGGAGCAGAACCAGCGCATCGTCTGCCTGCTGCCGATGCGCGTCGGTCCCGACGGCCGCTGTCCTGGCGAGAACCTGCCCTAGCCGACGCTGCGCGCCGAGTGTGAGGGCGGACCCTCGTCCGGGTCCGCCCTCTTTTTGTGTACGGCCCCTGTGGAATGCGCCCCGTACGCTTGCGGCAGCAGGCGGGCGCGCGGTTCCCGCGGAGGCAGAGCAATGGAAGACGATGCGCGCGACGTGGCGGACGTGCTGGATCCGGCTCCGACGGTAGCCGGCGTCGAGGGTGTCAGGCGTGCGGTCCAGCAGGCGCGGCAGGTTTGGCTGATTCAGGACCCGGAAGCGCTTGCCCCTTGCCGGCTCACCAAGCGCCAGGCCCGCGAGATGCTCGACCGCATCGCCGCTGGTGGGGAGGTCGACGGGCCGGACGGGGCCCGACCCGTCGTGGTTACCGCGCGGGTCGAGGGGCCGGACGCGGTGATCCGCACGCTGGAGTGGATGGGCGACGCCTCGAGGATGGGCCGTCCCACCGATCCGGTCGCGGCGGCTGCAAGCCGCGGGAAGAAGAAGTGATGCGGGCGGCATGGGGTTTGCTCGTTGCGTTGCCGTTGCTGGCCGCGTGCGGCGGGGGCGAGGAAGTGGTGTCGGAGATTCCGGTTCCCGATTCCCACTCCGATGCCGTGGATGCCGGCGCACTCGCCGCGGAGCCGGCTGCGCCTTCCGGCGGCCGTGATGTTCGCTGGTATGTGTCGCGTGGCCGCCGGGCGCTGGATGATCTGGAGAACGTCGTCGTCTACCGTTCGGCGGACGACGTAACCGGGTCGCCCGACGTGGTGTTGTACGCCCGCTGCCTGGGAGACCGCACCGAGGTCGAACTGGATTTTGGGGTGGACCTGGGCGACGACGTGATCACCGACGGGGATCTGCGCACCAAGCGCGTGCTGGTGCGCTTCGTTCCGCGGGACCTGCGCCCGGTGGTCTTCGAGGTGGGCCCGGCGGGCCGGTCGCTGGTCGTCGACCCGCCGCTGGCGTTCCTGCGGGACCTGGTCGAGGCCGATTCGGTCGTCGTGCAGACGGTCTCGCGGCGCGGCACCGCGGTGTTCGCGGAGTTCGTCGTTACGGCGCTGGCGTACGAGCGCCTGTCGGTCGTCTCGGACACCTGCGGCTGGATCCTGGATCCGCTCGAGGCGGTTCGGGCGGAGACCGCGCGGCAGGAGGCGCTGCTGGAGGTCGAGCGCGCCGAGGTGCTGGAAACCTACGTCGGCGTGCCGATCCGGGACGGCATCGAGCGTTTCGGCATCGAGTACGACGAGATCTACGTGGACCTGCCGGCGCCGGTAGGCCGGGCGTACCTGGGGTTCGGGGTAAGCATCAGCGGGGTGGAGATCGCGCTGGCGCAGCGTTTGGGCATCGTTTGCCTCACCGGCGCGTGGGTGGCTGACGAGATCATCCTGCGTGAGTGCTACGTCGAGGGGACGCTCGGTGGCGCGGAGGACGCGGAAGTGGTTGAGCATCCCGGAGCGGATTCCGAGACTTGATGCGTCAGTCGTCCTGGATCACGTAGGGAAGAAGCCGGCGGCGCTGTTTCGGGGCGCCGCCGGAGCCGGGCCGCCTCGCCGGTTTCGGCTGTGCCGGACCTACTCGGGAGGCTGGTCGGGTGCGGGCGCTGCCTGTACTTTCTCGGCGGGCTTGCGTGCCGGCGTGGCGGCGATGCTCGCGCTGGCGGCGCGGATGTAGTCGGCGATGATGGTTCGATCCTCGACGGTCTCGCCGTTCTCCCGTTCGTAGAACTTCTTCGTGACGTTGCCGGATACGGCGATCGTTTCCCCCTTCTCGCAGGCGAGCAGCCGTGCCTGCATGGCTTCGGAGAAGGCGATTACGTCGACCCACTCCGTCAGGTCGTCCTGTTCCTCGCGAGGCACGTTGGGCGCGGCCATGTTGACGCCGATGCGCGCCGTGACGAACTTCCGTCCGTCCTTTTTGACGAGCTTCGGTTTCGCCGCGAGGTTGCCGCGGTAGGTGCAGTCGCACGCGCGCGGTATCGAGCCGGGGATGTGGTCGCTCATCTGGTGTCGTCCTTTCTCTGGTTCCGGGCCGGCTTCGCCGGGCTTTCGGGTGCAGTGTACGGATGCGTTTCCAGCGGCTCGTTGGGTGGCTTTGTTGGGGGCGTTGCCTAGTTGCGTACTGTCTGGATTCTTGCTCGCGATTTTTCGTGATCGCGGTGGGAACCCTTCAGGTGTTCCAGCCGTCGGATGGCGTCGGCCAGCCCCGGGGCCGTGGGTCGGTTGTCGGCGAAGCCGCCTGCCGGGGGACTCTCGCCCTTGCGCGCTTCTGACCATTCCTTTTGCGTTCTGCGCAGTCGATTGATTCCCGCATCTCGTGCGTTGTTCGTCGTGTCGGCCGGTACGGTCGGGTTGGTTTCGGTTGGCTCGTTTAGCATCGCTTTGCCGACGGCGAGGGCCTCGGGCTCGTTGTAGGCGGCCAGTCGCTCGGCGTACGCCATCGCCGTTTCGCCCGCGAGTGGTTGCACGACCGTCGCGTGTCGTACATCCTGGCGGTTACGGCTGACGCGGAACCACGAAGCGGTCCGGGCGGCCGTCTGCAAGCAGATCGGACGGGGCCGAAGGTCGAGCTGGGCCGGTTGAAGCGAAAACACGGGCTGGTCGAGCGCTGGTCGCCGTGCAGCGGTCGACCCTCGGGGTTGGCGGCCGATCCGGCGACCCCGTCACGGTGTCAACATGCACTGGGAAACCAGCGGCTCCCGGCACGTTCCGCCACAGGAGACGCGACGAGAAGAATTACCAACGAACCTGATTCATGCCACCATCGGCCTGGACATCGGAACCATACATGTACGAAGAATCATCCGATGCCAGAAAGAGCGCCACTTTCGCCATTTCTTCCGGCTGTCCAACCCGCCCGGCCGCGAGCCTTTCACTGAACGTTTCGCGAACAGCCTCGATATTCTTGGTAGAAAGACCCGCGTTTTCAAGCACCGGTGTGTAGATTGGCCCGGGGCTGAGCACGTTGACTCTGACTCCCAGGGGTGCCAAGTCCGGTGTCAAGGAGCGGGCAAGGGAGCGGACAGCCGCCTTCGTCGAGTTGTACAGGGCATAGTCCCGGGAACCCATTTCATGGACGCATGAGCAGACCAATATGACCGAAGCGCCCTTGCTGAGCAGTGGCATGGCATACTGAACGGTGAAGAAGGTGCCTTTCACATTCACGCCAAAAATATCGTCGAAAGTCGACTCCTCGGTCTCACCCAGCACTGATGCCGGCACGATACCGGCACTCGTCATCAGGATGTCGATACGGCCGTGAGTTTCCTGGATGACATCGAACGCCGATTTCAGGGACTTCAGGTCGCTGACATCACCAACAACGGCCGTAGCATTACCAATGATTTGTGGCAGAGCCTCGTCGGCCTTCTTCTGGGAACGTGCCAGAACAACGACTGTCGCACCTTGCGCGGCGAATTGCTGCGCGGAAGCCAGGCCGATCCCACTGTTACCACCGGTAATGAATGCAACCCTACTTTCTAGCTTTTTCGCCATTGATTGCTCTCTTTGCCGCTGGGCTCTGGAACAGACTGACAGAGGACATGGTCATCTCTCTTCTCTCACAGAATCATGGCCGCCGCTATCAGGGTCAACGCGCCGAGTGAGCCAGCAAACACAACAACGACGACCTGGCGGTTCATCGCAGCCTCGCATCCACGCTTAGTTAGAGATGCCCAAGCCGCCGGCCTCGGAAGTGGATTCCGGCGTCCGGCGTCGTTTCGCACGTCACTCTGACGAACAAGATCTGAAGCCACTCAGTCTCCTTTCCCTTTCTCAAGCTGCACCCACCTCATGGAACCACGGACCACGCTCCGAACGACGGCTCGCCGAGCACGACGCCATCCGGGAGCCGTTCGCCCTTGATTCGCATGCCCCAATCCCCGACGTCGATTTCGCGCAGGTAGCCTGTGCTGAAGAGCAGTGCGGTGTCCCCAATGGCGAATCTGAGCGGCCCGCCTTCGTAGCGGTCGCCGCTTGGCGGAGTCACTTCAGTCCAGATGTCAAGGGGGAATTCCAGTCTCGCCGACAGGCGGTAGGTGAACGTGACGACCTCGCCCACCCGTGCCGCTGTCGGGTCGATCTCGACACTGACCGCGACCGGCTCTGGCTCGGCTGGCGGGGCTGTTGGTGTCGGTCCCGCTGTCGGGCTCTCGCAACCGAACGCGAACAGCACGTTCAGCGCGAGCAACGGTATGCCTTTTGAAATCTCACTCCGCAAACTCCACCTCCAAGCTCACAATCCGGGTGTCGGGGTCTTGCCGCGCGTGGATCACCGCCCGCACAAAGTCCCGCACTGGATGCGTGTTAACCTTTTCTCCGACACGCATCACAACCTCCGGTTGAAGTGGAAGGAGCCCGCCAGGAGGACCAGCCCGGCCGCCGCGCCAACCATCATGTCCGGCCCGTCGCCGACGGCGATGTGGGCGCTCAGCGCGAGCGACAGGTGGTAGAAGAACCCCGCGTAGGCGAGGTTCTTGAGGAACGGCGACACCCCGGTGACGACCGCGGCGATCCCCAGCAGCTTGACGGCCGACAGTGGGTAGATGAGCCAAGCCGGGAAGCCGAGGCGGGTGAACGACTCCACCGCCCAGGCGTAGTCGAGCACCTGCCGGCTCGCGCTACCGACCATCAGGGCGGCGAGCAGCCCGGTGAAGATCCAGTAGAGCCGTCTCTGGTCTACCATGCCCGCCAGAACCGGCGGTCCGATGCCGGGGCCGGATCCCGAAAGATGACGTCGTGGTCGTCGCGCTTCATTCATGCGTTCCAACTCGGACTTCGGGGGCGGGGACCGCGGGTCGATGTTCCCCAGCCCCCGCAGCCCCTCGCCCCGTCCGCAGGAGCCCTCCGGGTTCGAGGATCAGGGGGCGGCGCATTGGCGGGTGCGCGCCGTTCCAGTACCGGCGCGTGTTCTTCAGGATGGCGTTTGCCACCTGAGCGGATGTTGCGGCATACTGCCAGCCGCCGGTTCCCCCCGCCGCCACCTGAGCGGATGTTGCGGCATACTGCCAGCCGCCTTCCCCCCGCCGCCGCCCGAATCGCCAACGCGTGCGAGGCGAATACCAAGTACGTCGTTGGCCGGCAGGCGTGACGGGCGCTTGGACGTAGACAGACGCGCCCGGTCCGATTTCGAATCGGTACTCCCCGATGCGCGCTCCGGACCGAGTCCGATTGCCGAGACGGATCAGCCGGTTCGCCGCCTGAAGATGGACGCGCAACCTCTCCAGGTCGTCGGCAGCAGCGCCGTAGGCGCTCGCGCTGACGATCATGCCGCGTTCCCTTGGACCGTGATTCCGACGTTGCGGCGCTCCGCAAGGATGACGAGCAGGAGGCCGCCCATGATGGCAAGGTTCTTCAGGAAGTCGATGACCGCACCGAAGTCGGCGTCCGTGCGTAGCGGGTTCTCCATGAGCACGGTGACGGGAACGAGAAACAGCAGCAGCCCTGCGGCGGCCCAGTCCGTCCATCTGCCCAAGGCGAGGAAGGCGCCGCACACGATCTCCACGAGCCCGGCCGCGACCGCCAGCAGCGTCGGGAACGGCAGGCCGATCCCGGCGATGTCGCCCGCCGCGTCCTCGACGTCGACCAGCTTGTCGTAGCCGGTCAGCAGAAAGATCGCAGCCAGCATGACGCGCGCAGTGACGTAACCGTATCGCTGCAGGTGCCGGTCCATTCCTGTTCCCCCGCCGCATCGTCCGTCGCTGCACATCAACCTGCCGATGGTGGCAGCGGAGCGCGTCCGACCGACCATGCTCACCCGGCGCAACGGGTGGCATGCAGTCGACGTGCCGTCCGGCGGCTCGCGCCCCAGAAGCCAGCTGGGTCACCAAGGCCGGCATGATACCGACTCGACATGACACTGACGTGACTTTTCGAGTCTAAAAGATGGTATTTTCGGGGACTGTTGCCGAAGGAAGTCGTGCATCCGAGGCGTTGTCCTTTCGCTCTTGGCGGGGGTCGAACCGCGGCTTCTCCATCCGGCGAAGCAACGAAGCCGTCCGGCAGGAGGTGGCCACCTTGAAGAATCCCGATGAACTGCAGCGAGAGATCGAGGTCCTGCGGGACCGACTCTCCCGGCTGAGCGCGGCCGTGCTGCGCGTCAGCGCGAGCCTCGACCTGAACACCGTCCTGCAGGAGGTCGTCGAGAGCGCCCGCGCGCTGACCGGCGCCCGCTACGGCGCGATCACGACCATCGACGCCCGCGGGCAGGCCCGCGATTTCGTCTCCTCCGGCCTGACTCCCGAGGAGCACCGCCAGCTTGCCGAGTGGCCCGACGGTCCAAGGCTCTTCGAGCACCTCCAGGGCCTGCCGGCGCCGCTGAGACTGCGCGATGCGCGTGCCTACGTCCGTTCGCTCGGCTTCTCCTCCGACCTGATCCTGACGACGAGCATGCAGGGGACGCCGATGCGCCACCGGGGCACCCATGTCGGGAACTTCTTTCTCGGCGACAAGGAAGGTGGCGAGGAGTTCAGCAGCGAGGACGAAGAGGTGCTCATGCTGTTTGCCGCGCAGGCGGCGACGGCGATCGCCAACGCCCGCACCTATCGCGACGAGCAGCGGGCCCGCGCGGACCTGGAGGCGCTGATCGATACCTCGCCGGTGGGCGTAGTGGTCTTGGACGCGAGGAGCGGTACGGTAGTCTCGCTCAATCAGGAGGCCCGGCGTATCGTCGACGGCCTCCGCATGCCGGGCCGCTCTCCGGAGGAGCTACTGGAGGTGGTCACCTGCCAGCGTGCTGATGGACACGAGGTATCCCTCGCGGAGTTCCCTCTGGCGCAGCAGTTGAGCAGCGCCGAGACCGTACGGGCCGAGGAGATCGAGATCTCGGTCCCCGACGGCCGGCGCGTGAATACGCTGATCAACGCCACGCCGATCCGTTCCGCGGACGGCGAGGTCGAGTCCGTGGTCGTCACCATGCAGGACTTGGCCCCGCTGGAGGATCTCGAGCGGATGCGGGCCGAATTCCTGAGCATGGTGAGCCACGAGCTGCGAGCCCCGCTGGCTGCGATAAAGGGCTCGGCCGCGACCGCGTTGGGCGCCGCACGGCGGCTGGACGCGGCCGAGGTGCGCCAGTTCTTTCGGATCATCGAGGGACAGGCGGACCAAATGGACGGGCTGATCAGCGACCTGCTGGACGCGGGGCGCATCGAGACCGGCACGCTGTCGGTCGACCCGGAGCCGACGGAGGTGACCGCGCTGGTGGACCAGGCGCGGAACACGTTCACCAGCGGCGGCGGCCGTCACGCCGTACGCATCGACCTGCCGCCGGAGTTGCCGCGGGTGATGACCGACCGGCAGCGCATCGTGCAGGTTCTGAACAACCTCTTGTCCAACGCGGCGAGGCACTCTCCCGAGTCGTCTCCCATCCGGATCTCAGCCACGGTCGATGGCGTGCATGTTGCGATCTCGGTGTCCGACGAGGGCCGCGGCGTGCCCCAGGAGCAGTTGCCGCACCTGTTCCGCAAGCACGCCGGACTTGCCGGGGACGACCGTCAGCGCGGGGCCGGCGGCTACGGCCTAGGCCTGGCCATCTGCAAGGGGCTGGTCGAGGCGCACGGGGGCCGTATCCGGGCCGACAGCGCCGGGATGGGCCAGGGGACGCGGGTCACCTTCACGATCCCTGTGGTCGAAGACAGCCGCGGCAGCGCTACGGCCGGACCCGCCGTGAGCCACCCCCGGGGAGAAGGACGGCAGCAGCAGACATCCATCCTCGTGGTCGACGACGACCCGGCGATGCTGCACTACGTGCGCGACGCGCTCGTCTCGGCCGGCTATGCGCCGGTCGTGACTGGCGACCCGCGGGAGGTAGCCGACCTCGTCGGCACGCACAAGCCTCAACTGGTGTTGCTGGACCTGGTGCTGCCCGAAACCGACGGCATCGAGTTGATGCAGCGCATACCCGCGCTCGAGGACCTGCCGGTCATCTTCATCTCCGGCTACGGCCGGGACGAGACGATCGCCAGGGCGCTGGAGCTCGGCGCCGCCGACTACATCGTCAAACCCTTCTCGCCGACGGAACTGACGGCGAGAGTCCGGGCGGCCCTGCGCAGGCGGACCGGGGCGGAGCCGTTCGTGCTGGGAGATCTGGCCATCGACTACGAGCAACGCCGGGTGACCGTGGCCGGGCGGGCAGTGCGATTGACGGCCACCGAATTCGAACTGCTCCGCGTGCTCTCGGTCAACGCGGGGCGGGTATTGACCTGCGATTCCTTGCTGCGGCAAGTGTGGGCTCGGCGGGAATCCGCCAACGTGATGCTGCTGCGCAGCGTCATGAAGCGGCTCCGGCAAAAGCTGGGGGACAAGGCGGCTCGACCGGCGTACATCTTCACCGAGCGCGGGGTCGGCTACCGCATGCCGCGACCGGGCGACTCGTGAGAACCGTGGTTCGGGAGAGACCCGCTACCGTGTCTTGAGGTGCCGACGTCGAGGTAGCCGACAGCGGGTTGGCCGGCGCGGCGGCCCTCGGGTGTTCCTCGTCTGGCGCACCCTTTCGCCCGGGGTGCCCTCGCCGGCTGGATGTGGGCGGGCGCAGATCAGCTACCGTTGCCCGCCGATGCCCCGAGTCGTTGCTGCGATATGCGGTAGCAGTACTCTTGCTGCCGTCCGGGGTGACGGCAGGCCCCATCACTCGAGTCGGCCCGCCGGCCGACCGACTGCACGGCACCCGCGTTCGTCGGCACCGGTATCGGCGAACCGATCGGACACGTGGTGGCAAATGCTGTGGGGTCAGGAGGCGGCCCTCCTCGTCGAAAGCAGTGGCCGTTGGCTCACCAGTGGGATCGTCGTGCCGCTGGTCGCCACATGGGTATCGAATCCGTCCCCACAAGGCCAGTCTCGTTGCGACACAGGACGACGCGGACGTGACGTGCTTCCAGCAGGGCTACCGTGCGCGCGGGAAGGCGAAGGAAGCCTCGGCCGGCTGGGTCGGCACGGGCATCGGCCTCACCCTCTACCATGGTGGCGGCTTTGGCCATTGCGGTAGGGAACCGCAGAAACTTCGACTCCGGCTTCTGATGGAAGCTGGGCGCTATTGACGCCCATCGGCACGGTCCGCGTCTCGGAGATCGCACGCTCCCACGACCCTCACCTGTCGGGCCGGAATGCTGCCGTAGGCTACCGTGCCCGGTCTGGACGCGGCAACGGCTGCGACGTGTACTCATGCCCTGAACGTTCCGTCTTGCGGTGGACCGACGCCTGAGCACTGACTCAGGCGGTTTTCGCTTCGACCGACCGGACCCCACGACCCCAAGGTTCTGTAGACGCTGCAGGAGGCGCTGCGCGACGCGTTCGGTGTCGCAGCTCGCGCCAAGCGCCGCAAGACAACGCCTCCGGTGGCGAAGTCCTTTCGGCGATAGTCCTGAAAATACCCTCTGCTGGACGCCAATAGTCACGTAAGTATCATGTTGAGTCGGTACCATGCCGGGACTCGGTGAACGAGATGGCTCCGGGAGGCGCGCAGACGCCGAACGGCACGGCGGCAACTCCACGCCGAACACGCCGGAATCGGCACCGCGACTGCGGGCGATACGGGCGAGTGATGAGCGCTTGGCGAGCGGGCGGGTTCGGCGACGTCATGCGGGTCGAAACTGGCGAGCTGCTTCACGACCGGCGGACGTGCCCGGCAGCCCGGGGGACGATCGGAGATGTGAACCGATGAGAAACGCGCATACCGTAACGCTCGGACCCCAGGTCGGCGACGTAGTGCCGGACTTCTCTCTCACCGACCAGACGGGCGCGGGCCGGGATCTCGCATCGCTGACGGGGCCGAACGGGCTGATGCTGGTGTTCAGCCGGTCGGCCGACTGGTGACCGTTCTGCAAGACGCAGCTCGTCGAGCTGCAGAGCCGCTATCGAGACCTCCAGGACCAGGGGCTCGGCGTCGCCGTCGTCACCTACGACCCCATCGCGATTCTCGCGGAGTTCGCCCACGCCCACGGCATCGAGATTCCGCTCCTGTCCGACGCGGGCTCGGCGACCATCCGCGCCTACGGCCTGCTGAATCAGGAGATGGACCCGGCGCGGGCGCCCGAGGAACGGCGTGAGATGATGCGCCGGTTCTACGGCATCCCCCATCCCGGCACGCTCGTGCTGGACCGGTCGGGCCGCGTGACCGCGCGCTTCTTCGAGGAGGCAGTCCAGGAGCGCTCCACCGCGTCGAGCATCGCGGTCCGCCTCGGCGAGGCGATTCCCGGCGCCCCCGACCGGGCCGCGAGCCGCGTCGCCACCGACCACCTCGAGGCCATCGCGTGGGCCACCGACGACGTGGTGGCCCCGGGCAACCGCCTGTCCTTCGTGGCCGACGTGACTCTCAAGCCCGGCATGCACGTCTACGCGCCCGGCGACCACGGCTACCGGGTGATCCGCCTGCGCCTGACCGCACCGGACTTCCTGCGGAGCCACGTGGCGACCTACCCGCCTTCGGAGTTGTATCGCTTCGAGCCGCTCGACGAGACGGTGGCCGTCTACAAGGAACCGTTCCGGCTGGTGCAGGAGGTCACGATCCCGATGCGCGGCGACATCGGCGCGCTGGCCTCGGAGCCCGGCGCGACCCTGCGGGTCGAGGGGGTGCTGGAGTATCAGGCGTGCGATCACGAGACCTGCTATCTGCCGGTGGAGGTGCCGCTGAGCTGGAAGCTCGCATGGCGCCCGCTGGTGCGGGACTAGGAGTCGACGTGTGCGGAGTGCTGCCAGCGTGCTCGATGGGACTCGCCGCGTTCGTCGCAGCGTCCCCGGCGACGGGCCAGATCACCGCCGCGACGGACGTGACGGTTGAGAAGTAGATGGCAGCAAGGAACGCTCCCAAGGGCGGAGTCGACTTTGTTGCCGTTGATGTTGAAACCGCGAATAGTGACCGGTCATCGATCTGTTCCATTGCCGTCGTTGAATACGGGAACGGACTCCCAAAGTCGGAATGGACGACGCTGGTCGACCCGGAGGTTGAGTTTTCGGTACAGCACGTTGACCTTCATGGAATCGATGAAGTGGCCGTTCGTGGCGCTCCCACATGGGCTCATGTGTCTGAGAAGCTCCACGGACTCTTCTTCGATCGTGTGGTCGTGTCTCACACCTTGTTCGACCGGACAGCTTTGTTGAAAGCTCCCATGGGTGGGCAGGTTGGTTTGCCGACCTGTACCTGGTTGGACTCGGCCGCTGTGGCTCGTAGCGCGTGGCCTCGACTTGCCAATCACGGACTCCGGAGCGTTTGCGAATCCCTTGCCTACCCACTACGACATCACGACGCACTAGACGATGCCAAGGCCGCTGGGCATGTGCTGTGGGCTGCCATGAGTGCGTTGGGCTTCGACAGTGTTCGACTTCTTGACGCCCTTGCAGTTGCGAGGAATCACCGTACTCTTGCGGCGACGGCGTCGCGCAGGCGGGAGGGCGTTCCCGACGCACCGTTGGCAGGTGAAAGAGTAGTATTCGCGGGCGAGTTGAGCCTTGGTTCCGCCGTCACGGCTGATCTCGCAGTCGCAGCTGGTTGCTCCGTTGCCGCTGAGGTGAACGGAAGGACCACTATGTTGGTGGAGGGCAGGCCGGGCAGGCCGACAGGTCATCGCAAGACTCGAAAGCACCGCCGAGCGGGTGAACTGGGTGCAGATGTTCGTTCCGAGGTGGAGTTCATGGACCTGCTCGGGTTGATGCGATGAAGGCGGCCGGCGAGTGATTCGCGGTGCCGAGACCACGGAGACGATGGAGAGTTGCGACCTGCCGGATTGCGAGACTGCCGAGTTCACGACGGCGGTGGAGTGCCTGGGGGCCCGCGTTCTTGCGACGGCGAGCCTGGCCCTTGACTCGGTCCTGGGGTGCAACCTGGAGCGCATGCACACGCCACCGCCACGCTCTTTGTCCTGGGACCGAGTATGCCGAACTGACTGGAGGAACTGGCACCGATGTCGATGAGCTCCTGGAACACCCGCCCTTGGTCGACGCCGCTGACGATGGGCGCGGGCACGTTCGTCGCGGCTACCGGCTTGACGATGTTCTTCGTCGCCGAGAACCCGTTCAAGTTCGCTCACGAACTGGCGGGTCTCACGTTCGCGGTCGCGATCCTACTGCACGTGCTGAACCACCGGCGGCCGTTCGTGAACCATCTCGGACAGCGCCGCGGGCTCGGGATCGTGCTGACCGCCTGGCTGACGGGTGCAGGCCTGATCACGGCGTCGGCGGTCCTGCGGGTCGGCGAAGCCGACGCGGTCGTCGTCGAACGGGTCGACAGCGCACCGATCGCCCTACTGGCACCGGTCGTCGGAGCCAGCGTCGACGAGTTGATCGTCCGGCTCGCGGCCGCGGGGTTCGCGGTCGACGACCCGCAGGTCTCGATTCGGGAGTTGGCCGACCGGCTCTCCGTCGACACGGACGACATCCTGCTGGTCGTGTTTGAGTGACAGGTGGGCCGCACCTGCGGCTCTGACTGACTTAACTGGAGCACCATGTCACGACGCGACACGCCGACGCCCACAGCCGGCACGCAAGCCGATGGACCAGGACCAGACGGGTTGCGCCGCCGTCGTACCACTGCTTGTCGCGTACACGTCATGCGAAACATCGTCAGCGCCGCCACCGGGCGGCGCGCCCCGTAGTACGGCGGACTGGGGGCGGAGTTCCCGCTGGGCGGGCGGTTGTTCGCGCGGGCGCAGTACATGACCCTCGCCATCTACGTCTACGAGGATCTACGTGGGCCACGCGGCGCGTGTAGCGTCGGGGTCGGGTTCTGACCGGGAGGACGCGGGTATGACCGAGGCGGCTGCGGCGCTGTTGGCCATCGTGACCCTGGTCGCCGGACTCGTGATGCTGGCCTATCGGCACTCGAACGCGAGTGCGGGTTCGGGCTCGATGATTTGCATGGCGCTGCGCGTACTGCTCTCGGCTCGCCCGCGTGCGGTCGAGCCGGGGCAGTAGTCGAGCGTTCCGCCGCTGCCACGAGAGCGGCGACGCGGTGCACTTGCGCCCGCTGCTCGAGCGACTGGAACTCGGCGCCCCGCCGAACCGCGGTTGCCGGAAGATGCACGAGCACTCATCGAGCGCCAGCACGTCGACCCAGTCGATCTCCAGCGCGTCGGCGTTGCGGATGTACGGCGACTTCTTCGATCCGGGATCCCCGCGTAGGTCTTGGCCGAACTCCAGACTCAGCCGGCTATTCATGATGTGGTCCATCCATCCACAGCGCCGTGGCGGCGATGCGGCCCGGGCACTCGCGGATCTCCTGGAAGGCACGTGCATCGCGCAGTGTCAACGGCGCCGGCGGGTCCCGGAGGTGCTCGAAGAGCCTCGGCCCGTCGGGCCACTCGGGAAGCTGGCGGTACTCTTCGGAAGTCAGGCCGGAGGAGACGAACTCGCGGGCCCGCCCGGGGGCGTCGATGGTCGTGATCGCGCCGTAGCGGGTGCCGGTCAGCGCTGGTCAGCGCGCGGGCGCTCTCGACGAGCTCCTGCATGACGGTATTCAGGTCGAGGTTCGCGCTGACGCGCAGGACGGCCGCGCTCAGCCGGGAGAGACGGTCCCGCAGCACCTACCGGCCAAGAGCGAAAGGACAACGCCTCCGATGCACGGTTCCTTCGGCAAGTCCTGAAAATACCATCTTTTGGACGCTGAAAGTCACGTCATTGTCATGTTGAGTCGGTACCATGCCGAAAGTTGGTGAACGAGTTGGTTCTGGGAGCGCGAGACGGAAGGCACAGCACAACTTGAGATCGCCAATCATGTGGGCGATTGTTCCCTGGCGCCGGAAGGGACAGACACCAATGACGCCGGAGACGTCGACGGTTGTGGCCGTGGGCGTGGGGCTCGCCGGCCTGGGCTGGCGGGCGTTCGGGACGCTGGACGCTCACATACGAGCCCAAGGCGAACGCTTGGGCGCGCCTCGAGGGGAAGGTCGATACCCCCGATCGCGGCGTTCGTGAAATCGGGGACAAGGAGCGGTTCAGCCGTCGTCGTTCTCGCGGCTGTCCTGGGGTTGATGACGGTCGGGTGCGACGATTCCCTGGCCGATGTTCTGGTTGGACCGGATCCGGTAGGCCCGCGCTACGTCACGCCCGACCTGCCGGAGTGTGACTGTGACGCGGTTTCCGACGGGCTGGAACCCAGCTACAACCAACTGAGACGAAGCGTCGACTTCGTTCTACCGCTCCGGCAAACTTGCGCGACCGCTCACGACTTCACGCTGGTCCACGTGTCCGTCAGGCTCTTCACGGCCGGCTCGGATCACAGTGCCGGACACCCGACACCGGCTGTCGGCCGTCCGGCAATTCTGCGCCTACCTGCTGGACGGCACCCCGCCGCGCCCGGGAGATTCGAAGTGGGCGGACCAGTTGGAATGACTTCCGACTCCGGCCCTGGGGGGACCGGGCGGGCGCGTTCTCCGGAATGAGGCATCGGACGCGCCTGGTCCGCCTCCTGGGCCCGGGGACCAACCCCACAGGGGAGACTCGATGCAAAGACGTGTCCGTGTCCGGCCGTTCCCACTGTTCGCCGGCGCCTTCGCAGTCGTGATTCTGGGCAGCGCGGCGTTCTACGTCTTCGACCACGCCGCGGCCGTCGACGCGTTCACGCGCCTGGGGTTCCCGACCTGGCTGATCCGTCCGTTGACGGTCGCCAAGGTGCTCGGCATCGCAGCGATCACGACCGACGTGATCCCCGCCCTGCGCCCCCTGGCGTACGCCGGGTTCCTGTATCACTTGCTGCTCGCGGTCGGCGCTCACGTGGCCATCGGCGAACCGCCCACACTGGCGCTCGTGGCGCTCGCGCTACTCGTCGGCGCCGTCCACTACGACGACCGATGACGACGACGACAGCGAAGGACTACGGTGCATCTGCGCCGGAACTGGAGACGTTGCGGCGCCTGGTCACGGCGCAAGTCCCGGCCGTTCGCTTCGGCGGGTTCACGCCCAGCGGCGCCGCGAACGGCGAGTATTCGTTTCGGCTCCCGAACTGCCTGTCGGCGTGGGTCCGCTCGCCCACGGCGCCGAAGGGACGACAGCGCGCCCGGCATCCGGGACACTGGCTGTTCCGGCTGACGTCCGAACCCGGCGGCGGCATGCGCCCCTGGGAGCACGCCCGCTCCGTGGACCGCGTCCTGGACTGGCTGGCCACCCAGGGCGCCCGCGTGTGGTAGGCCGTCCCCCGTCGCTGCCAGCGAGAGCGGCGAGGCGACGCGCCTGCGCCCGCTGCTCGAGCGACTGGAATTTGACCCGCCGAACGGCGGGTTGCCGAAAGGTACCTACGAGCACTCATCCGGCGGCAGCATGTCGGCCCAGTCGATCTCCAGCGCGTCGGCGTGGCGGATGTGCGGCGACTTGTTCGATCTGGATCCGCGCGTGGTTCTTGGCTGAAGTCCAGGCTCAGCTGGTTGTTCATGGTGGAGCGCCGAGCCGATCACCATCGCGTCGATACCGCCACGCTCGATGGAGAGATGGCAGACGGAGCCGCTGCGCAGGTAAGCCCTGCCCTGCGCCAGGCGAGCTACGTATTCGGAGAACGACTCGATGCGCTCGCACCAGCGCCTGCCCCAGAACTCGTGGCCAGCGTTCGCCCGCGCAACTCCACCGGTTGCACCTTCGGGCCGGGGCCGACGAGACGGTTCATCTCCGAAACGGTCCGTGCGCGTTGCTCGTCGACGCGTACGTAGCGCGGATACCAGTGCACTCTCAAGCCTGTTGCGACTACTTCCGGCAGGTTCCACAAACGGCGGTGCGTTACCGGTATTAACCTGGTCGGACACGACTATACGCTACCAGCTCGACCATCCAACCCTGCGACGAGTTCATGCCGTACCCAAACGCAAATCGGGGTTGCCCGGCGCCTCGAACGCCCGCCGCGCTCAGGCGCCGGTTGTACTCCTCGCTCTCGGCTGCGTCAGTGCGACCCTCGATCGTCACCAACCGGCTCAATCGTCCATCAGCAATCGCGGCCGAGCGTCACAGCGAGTCCCGTCACCCCTCTGGCCCGGCACGTTCGGCGCACTTCAAGGCCGGGAGCCGCATCAGATACCCGCATGCGTCTGGTTTCGCAGCCAGCGCGACAGCGCCTTGTTGGGGTCGGCGATCTCTTCGAGCGAGGCGTACCAGTACGCCTCCCAGCCCTGCGCCGGCAGGCCGGCGAACAGCATCAGGTTCAGCGGGTACGCCTCGCTGTCGGTGCAACGCCGATAGTCGTCGCGGGACAGGAAGGTCGGCTTGCCCCAGGCGATCGCGAGTCCCAGTTCCACCATCACGCCTTCGTCCGGCGGACAGCCGTTCACCACGGCGAACAGGCCGTCGGCGGCGCGCACATCCGCAAGGTCGGCTTGGCCAATCCGGTAGGCCCAGCCGCTGCTCGTCTTGTCGACCCCGTTGTTGCGGGCGAACGGCTCCCACACCTCCGCGCCCGCGGCGGCCAGCGCCTCGACAAGTGCGGCAAGCGGACCTTGGCTCAGTTGGGCGGAAAAACCGTAGGGATTCGCGAGGTAGAGCGTCTTCTTCATCGGTTCGCAGTGTACGGGGCCGGCACGCCCTTCTACCTCTATCGGCTGGTCGGCGCACGTCGTGTCGTACTTCCCCCGTCCGGTGTTGCGGGTGGGTTCGCCGAATACGGGGCGACGGCGTACCGGGAGGCCAACGCCTCCTTGGTGAAGCTCCGCTCAGGGCCATCCCGGTATGGCTGGTTCGGTTTGTTTCGTCGCGTCTCGAGGTCCTCTCAGCGTCGAACCGCCACGCACAGCAGATCTTCACCCACCGTCAGCGGTCCCCCGTAGGTCTCGCGCAGGTAGTCGAGACTTTCCGCCAGAACCCGGGGCGACGACGTTGAGATGTGAGATGCGACCACCAAGCCGGCGCTGGCCTCGGCAGCCATCGCTCCCCAGTGGCTCGGACTCGCGTGCAGAAAGGCCGACCGTCCGGTCTCGTCCTCGTCTCGCCCCAGATGCACGACGAGCACGTCCACATCTCTGACGAACTCCACGAAGGCGGGATCCGACCCGTTCTGGTCGCTGCTGAACGCAACGCTGGCTTCTCCCGCATCCACCCGGTACGCGACCGCGGGCGCGTCGCCATGAGGAACGCCGATGCCGCTGACGCGCACGTCGCCGTCGCGCCAGATCTCGACCGCCTCACCGATGGTCACATCGACCGTGATCGGATTCAGCTCGAGGCGGTTGCCGAGGTCGCGAAAGACGCCTTGCGGACCGAAGAGCCCGACCAGCCAATCGTCGAGCGACGGAAAGGCATCGTTTCCGGATGGACCCGCGACACGGAACGACGCTCCCCGAGGCCACAACAGCGCCGGCAGTTCGGCGACGTGGTCGGGATGGAAGTGACTGAGCGCCAGCAGCGCAATATCCCCGAGATCCGCGCCCGCCGCATGGAAGCGCTGCTTGGTGCCGCCGCCAGCGTCCACCAGGATGCGACCCACGCCGTCGATCCAGACGAGATAACCGGCCGAAGCACGCCCGGCCGACGCGCCCGGTCCTCCCGAACCCAGGATCTGGAGTTGGACGCCGGTAGCTTCGCAGGCCGCCGACACCGGCTGAGCCGACAAGGAGCAGACGAGGACCGCTACCGAAACGACGACCATTGTTCTCATCTCAGTCACCTGTTCTCAGTCACCTGTCCGTCCGTTGGGTTACTGCGCCAGACCGTTCAACTTGACGGGCTACCCTGACGGGAACATCGTACTCTGCTGCTCCTGGTGGTACTACCTGACGCCGCTCGACGGCCTGCTTCTTCTCGTCATCCTGATTTGGGGCAGCAACTTCTCCCTCGTCAAGACGGCGATCGAGGAGATACCGACCTTCGGCTTCAACACGCTGCGGATGGCGACCGCGTGCCTGGTACTGCTGACCGTCTCGCGCCTGAACGGCGAGGCGGCGCCCGACCGCGGCGACTGGCCCCGGCTGATCACGCTCGGCTTCTTCGGGCACTGCTGGTACCGGCTTGCGTTCGTCACCGGGCTGGAGCGGACGACGGTCGCCAACAGTTCACTGATCCTCGGCTGTATGCCGATTGCGGTCATGGTGCTCAACGCGCTGAGCGGGCGGCTGGAGGGGTGCGGGAATTGTCAACGCTTCGGCGTCGGGTTCGCCGTCGCTAGGAGTCTGCGCCGCAGGACGTTTGCGGCACAATACGGGTCGCCAGCCCACGCCCTGAGCTTCGTCTCGGGGCGGCTTCGCCGGTCGGCAGAGCGGGGTAGGTTTTCGGCGGTTGGCGAGCAAGAAGCAGAATTCAGTCCTTGAGGGCCGCCAGAGACCGCGGTGCGCGTCGATTTGCCGCCGTTGCGAGCCGCATTCCTCGCATCCTACGCCGCCATCAGCACATGCAGGCGCTTGACGTTCAACGCCAGGCACACCAGGTCCCACTCGCACCGCACCTTCGCCAGTCCGCGTAGGCTGAAGCGCCGGAAGCCCAGCACGTGCTTGATCCAGCCGTGGGGTGCCTCCGACAACCACTTGCGCTGCGCATACGCCGCCCGGCCCGCTGGAGTCGCCAGCTTCTCCACCATGCGACCGGTCGCCGGATGTTTCTCCAGATCGCGGGTAGCCGTCTGGTTGCCCTCCCGGCCCGTTGCCACATACCCGTCAATGCCCCGCTTCTCCAGGTCCTTCAGGTCCCGCTCGTTGCAGTACCCCGCATCGGCCAACACCGTCCCCGGCTGCGCGTCGAACGTCTCCTTCACCGCGTCGAGCAGCACCGGCAACTCACCCTGGTCGCTCGCGTTCGCCGTCAGGTCCGTCGCCACCACCAACTGGTGCTCCGCGTCCACCGCCGCCTGCGCGTTGTAGCACTGCTGGAACCCCTCACTGCTCGTCTTCATGATCGAGCTCTCAGGGTCCGTGAAGTTGCTCTGCGCCTTGTCGTCCGGCTCGCCATACGCCCGCTGGTACGGTGGACCGCCCTTCGGGTTCCGGTCCTGACCCGGCTGCCGACCCCGCGCGTCGTCCGCCGCCCGTTGCTTCGCTTCCAGACGCGCCTTCGCCGCGCGAATCGCGGCCAGACGCGCTTCCCGCCGGCGCAACTCTGCCGGCAGATCATCGCCCCGTACCTCCGCCCCCAAGCGGGCGTCCTCGGCCTCGTCAACCGCATCGGCTTGGCGCAACAGCGCCTCGATCTCGCCTTCCAGGCGCTGTTCTTCTTCCTGCATCCGGTCGTAGCTCATCGCCTTGTGCTTGCTCGCGTTCGCACGCACCTTCGTCCCGTCGATCGACAGCTTCCCCAAGCGCGCCAGACCCAACTCCTGTGCCAGTCGCACCACCTCCACGAACAGCGCCTGGAAATCCTCCAGGTGCCGACGCCGAAACTCGCACAGCGTCCGATGCTGCGGAAAGTTGCCCGCCGCCAGCACACGCAACGCCACGTCCTCTTCCAGCTTCCGCGCAATCCGGCGCGACGAGAACACGCCCGTCGCGTAGGCGTAGACCAGAACCTTCACCATCATCCGGGGCTCATACGGCGCGTTGCGGCGGCCGTCTCCCTCGTACGGGTCGTAGAACTCCGTCAGGTCCAGACCGTCCACCAGATCGCTGACGTGGTGTGCCAAGTGGCCCTCGGGCAGCCACTCCCGCAGGTCGGACGGCAACAGCAGCGACTGGTCCGGCGCGTAGGGGCGGAATGTGGTCGACATCGACTCCTTCCGTCGGCGGCTCGCCTACAATTGTCGCATCTGTTTTCTGCGGCGCAGACTCCTAGCGTCTACCTCGTGGCGGGGGAGGGCGCTGGCGCCACGGCTGAAACGGACGTCTCGCGTGCGCGACGCCAGCCCGCGCCAACGAAGCGGTCGCCGGCAATCTTCGCAACAGCACGCTGCCCGCGCTCGACCTGGTCGGCACATACCAGACTGACCGGTCAGGGAGGCCCGCGGCTGATACCGGCCGGGAACAGCCTCGAGGACATTCTGGGCGGCGCCGGCGGCGTGATCCCGGGCGGCTACGGCGATGCGTTGCACAGCATCGCGAACGCCGACTACCCGATCTGGAGCGTCCAGTTGCAGATGACCTGCCCGCTCGGGCGGAGTGCGGACCGGGCCGCGTACGAGCGGGCTCGGCTGGA
This sequence comes from Vicinamibacterales bacterium, assembly GCA_964291605.2. Classification (GTDB taxonomy): domain Bacteria; phylum Acidobacteriota; class Vicinamibacteria; order Vicinamibacterales; family UBA8438; genus WTFV01. Next base: position 2,668,013 of record OZ219745.1, read on the forward strand.
GCTGCAGCACAACCGCGTCCAGATCCGGCGCATCGAGCTGCGGATAGCCAGCGAGGTCATCAACGCCGCGCTTCGCATCGAGTCGATCCGGGAACGGATCGAGGCCGCGACCGCGTCGTGGGAGCTGGCCGACGAACAGCTCCAGGCCGAGGAGAGCAAGTTCGAGGTGGGCCTGTCGACCGACTTCTTCGTCCTGCAGACCGGTAATCGAAGGCGGGTCGCTGGTCGCCGCTCCGGAGCGCCGTTGCGGCCGGGGAGGAGGCGCCGCGGGTGCGAGTCGAAAGAAGACCCGGTGCGCGAACCCGGGCGTGGTACTGTGATCTTCGCACTCGGGTAGCGATGGAGGACAGTATGAGTGCTGCAATCCCAAGGTGTCTGCGTGCGGCCGAAGGCGTTGGGTTGGTTACCTTGCTGCTGGCTGGCGCTGCATGCGGCCCGGCCGGTTCGCCGTCCCGGGAGGCATCCGGTGACGACGGCGCGCGGTGGGCAGTTGTCCAGGATTACCTGGACCAGCAGGAGGCCTGGGAGGCGGAGGCGGGCGACGTTCGAGAGATTCTCTTTGGGGGCGGAGCAGGCTCGCTCGATGAGAAAGTGCGACGCATGGAGGAGGCGCACGGGGAGTTGCCGGACGCGACTCCCGCCATCGCTGCCGCTCGGGAGATCGTTGCCTCGGGCGGGCGGTACACGGTTGAGGCGGCCGAGTTCCTCATCGAGCGGGATCGTGGCCCTCTGGGGATGCTCGACAGGGAGCGGAGGCCGGAGGAGGCGGCCGCAGCGGTCGGTCCTGCCGAGTCTGCCGAGACACTTGGGGTCGACGACCGTACCTGGGAGGCGTTGATTGCCCACATCGGAACCGACTGGGCGATCGTGCAGGACTTCCTCGACGAATTGGAAACTTGGTTTGCCCGTCTCCGTGCGCGCGGGGATGGTGCGTCGCCGAGCCCAACACTGAGTGAGCGACCGAGCGCCGTCCGTGCGGTCGCGGCGGCGCGGGCGATCATCGACGCCGGAAACGGCCAGGAGAAACTGGTCGAAGCAGCGGAGTTTCTCGTTGACCACGCCATCGGCGTGCCGCGTAACGACCGGCACTTTGCCGCTGCGGCCAGGGCCCTGGCAACCCACGCGCCCGACTACGAGGATTGGCCGCGCGTGTTGGGCGAGCTCGATATGGCGCGTGGGATAGGCGCAAAGCCTTCGCTGGACCGGTTCTTCGCGGAGATGGCGTCAGGTGCCGACAGCCCCGTGGTGCGTGCGACGGCGCGTTACTACTTGGCGGCCGGGCTGATGCGGGAAGTAAACGCCCCCCTCACGCTGTCGTCCGAGGACCGTGCTGCGCGCCGTGAGCGCGCCCTGGAGGAGGCGACTGGTCTGAGTGCCGGCGTGGAGGACGAGACGTTCGACGATCCGAGTTGGAGAACAGGCGACCGCGCGCTGGCTCCACGGTCGTTCGCGCAGGCCGAGGCCGATCTGATCGCCAGCATCCGGCACGCGACAGTCGGCGGAGCGCTGCCAGAGTGGACCGGACGGCGACTGGACGGCATGGAGGAGCCGCTGTTGTCCTACGGGGGACGCGTGCTGCTGATCGACTTCTGGGCGACATGGTGCCCTCCGTGCATCGATGCGCTGCCGGATCTGCGCCAACTGGTTTCCGACCTGCCTGCGGACAGGTTCGCGCTACTGGCGATCAGCGTCGACGCGGAGGTCGCCACCGTGACCGAGTTCATGAAGAAGGAGCCGATGCCTTGGTACAACTGGCACGTGGGCGTTTCCAGCGACATCGTGCGGATGCTCGACGTGCGCGGCTTCCCTACGTATCTGCTCGTAGACGCAGGCGGCACGATCTTGTTCAAGGGCAACGCCCCCGTCGCTCAGCTGCGCTGCATGGCCGAGCGGGCGGTGGCGGGTGAGGATCCGGACTGCTCCCCAGCGGAGTGGCTCGGCGCGCCTGAGGTCATGGTGGGAGAGTAAGGTGGCGCGAGACGGGTGAGGAGGTTTCCCCAAATGGCTGACCGGGTGACGAGGCTGCTGCTGGCCGCAATCGCGTTGGGATTATGGGCGAACGTGGTTGGGGATTGGGTTCGGCCGGAGGAGGCACGAGCCCAGACGGAGTTCCAAGTCCGGAGCGTCATGGAGTCCCTCCGGAGAATCGAGCGGGATGTCGACGGGCTCTGGCGAGGTACGTGTCCGAACAGGACGCTCTGCCCAACAAGGTGAGAAGGACCAGAAGCACGCGGATCCCCGCCCCGTGTGAGGGCGGGGATCCGCGTGCGGGCCTTTGAAGACGAACATCGACGGCCGCCGCGAGGACCAGCGCCTGCTCGCTGGCCGCTTCGCCCGCGCCGACGACGCCTGCGTGCGGCGGAGGAGCCTACCGCGGCCGAGGCCGGGAGCAGTACCGGAAGGCCGTCGACTTCGAGCCTCAGTTCGCGTGGGTGCGCGACGTGCTGCTGCCGGACCTGGACGACGGTGGCCAGCGGGGATTACGTGCCGTCGCGGACTTGAGCGGCAGGACTCGACTACGGCACCAATTCGCGAACCGTGTTGCCGTCCTCGTCCAAGAACCGGATACGGGGCATCTCGTCGCCCCATCTGTGCGTCGAGTCGTCGAACGTCTCGTCCTCGACGCCGGCGCTGAGTCCCTTCGCCTGATCGAGGGCGCGCTCGCGGCGTGCAGCGTGGTCCTCGTCCGACGACGACATCATGGATCGCTTCGCTTCGTGCATCAGGCCGGCCGCCAAGTGGTACTGCGCCGCGGCCCGCAGCACCGGGTTGTCGGCGTTCGAAGCCACCTCCGCGAAGAACTCGTCTATCGGGGAAACAGGCACCCCAGTCCCGCTCGGGCGAGGCGCCATGTCCAGAGCGCCCGACACGCGCGGCCACCGTCCGTAGTCGGGCGGCGCGTGTGTGGCCAACGCCCTGGCGCCGACGGCCCCGTGCCAGTCCCCGCGCGGCACATCCCATGCGTGGTCAACCAGGAACTCCGCCGCCGCGACCGTCTTCTCGTGCACGCCCTCCGCGTTTAGGGATCGCGCGCGCCGTAGCGACGGCTAGAACCACGCTCGGTCGCTTTTGCATTCCCGGCGGCCCACCGCCCTCGGCGGCCGTTGCGCGCATGCGCTCGAACCAGGCATCCTGCTCGTCGAGGTAGTCCTGAACGACCGACCAGTCGGGACCGATCGTGGCGATCAGCACCTCCCACATGACGTCTTCGGCTGCGTGGAGTGCCGCGAAGGCCTCCGCTGGTCCGACTTCAGCGACCAACTCCTCCAGCCTCTCATGCCGCAGCGGATCGATCATCGACATGGGGCCAGCGGACCGCTCGATCAGGAATTCGGCCGCCTCCATCATGTACGGTCCGCCCGCCGCGACGATCTGTCGAGCGGCGGCGAGGGGCGGACCGTTCATCCTCTGTTCACCACTGGTGAACCACTCTGCCGGCTCCGCCGGATCCAGCCTTCCCGCAGGGAAAATCTCAGGTGAGCGACGCCGGAACCGGGGTCGCTCACCCTTCTGGATCTCTGACCTCTGTACGCCTGGATCTCTGAACTCTGTACGCCTGCACGACAGTGCCCTCCGCGGGTGAACGTACGGTGAAATGGTGCACTGTTTTTGCGTTTCCGTTCAGGGCTCGTTGGAGCGGTTGGTGAAGGACTCCTCTCGGTGCGTGTCGGTCTGGCTGCACTTGCTTGCAAGCTACGTGTCTGCAGTCGCTTGGCGTGCCTGACCGGGTGTGTTTGGTCCTTGGTCCCGTAGGCTCTCCGCTGATGCGTGGCGTCTGTTCGGGGACCTGGCGGAGCTACTGGGGTTGTGGGGGTTCCACCGGTGGGTGTTCACCAATCGCCCTTTCCGGCTCCGGGATGTTTTCGGGACTGGGGCATTGTGCGGGACCCACGAACGAACTCGATCTTGACCCCAGTCGAAATGCCGATCGCGTTGCCCGGCCGCGGAATTTTCCTGAACGTTGCAACAAATGGTGCGGTGATCCGCTTCGTAGTGGAGTTCAGGGGGTGGTTTGGGTGATCCGCTGGGTAGCGCAGTCTAGGGGGTTGGTTCATGCAGATGAAGCGCGTGGTGATTTTCGTGCCGCCGGCGGCCGTCAAGGCTTGCGACGATCTTGCTACCCGGTACGGTTCGAACCGTTCCGAGGTCTTCCGTCTTGCGATCGCCGAAGGCATGCCTCGCGCGGTCGAGGCGCTGGAGAAGCTCCGCGAGATCCGCATGGTCGAGGCTCTCGGCGCGGGCGCTTCGCGCTCGTGGCGTATTCGGGGCATGCAGAAGCGTCCCGGGCCGGGTCGTCCGCGTAGCGTCCTCGATCCGGATCGTGCCGTAGCGGTTCTTGTGGACTACGGCCGTGCGGTCCGTGGGGCTGACGCGGAACTGACCGAAGAGGACGTCGGCGCTACCTTGCGGGTGCACGGACAGGTGATCGGCGTGGCGGCGGACGACCTCGACGACGTCGTGGTCGATGCGCTCTCGCGCCTGTTCGGCCGGCCGCAGATGCAGCCGGTCGTTGATCCGTCGCTACCGCCGGAGTAGCCGGTTCGGGTGATCCGTTAACGAACGGAGTGGAGTCGCGGGTGAGTCGCTGCCGCTGGCGTAGCTGGCTTGGGTGATCCGCTGACGCTAACGAGCGGAGTGGAGTCGCGGGTGATCCGTTAACGCGCGGAGTGGGGTGTTCCGATGCCGTTGCCGCCGATTTGGGAGCCTGACGCTGAACCTCTGGACCGGACCGTGAAGCTCAGGCTGTCGGCGCGTCAGCTCGAGCACCTCGACCTGGCGGTGAAGGAGTTCCGGATGTCGCGCTCCTGGGTGCTGCGCGAATCGCTTGCGCTGGGCTTTCCGCGGTTCGTCCAGAAGGTCCGCGCGCGGCGGCGTGCGGGCCTGGTGCCGCGCGGGGAGTACCAGAACCCGAATGCGGCGGGTCCGTTGCGTGGGCCGCGGTCGGACGGGCCACGTGGGGACCGCTGGGTGAATGCGCCCAAGGCGCGTGATCCGCGGTCGTCGCGGCGACGGAGTTGAACCCCGGTACCGAGTGATGTACTTCTCGGTGCCGGACGGCTTGTTAGACGTTGATTTCGGGTAATTGGTTCCCGGTGATCCGCTAAAAGGAGCGGAGTGTCGATTGGGGCCGGTACGCTCTGTGGTGTTGCAGGTTTCTGGGGCCGGTACTTTCGGTGCCTGCTGGTCAGGCTGTTGCTCGGTGCGTGTGGGGATCATGCTGGGCAGCGTGCTCCTCGGCGGCTGCGCTGCGCTCCGCGGGTACGGGTGGGATGCGCTGCTCGGCGCCTACGCGTGCTGGGCGGGTGTTGTCGCGGCGAGAACTGGTCGAGCGTCAGCGGATGGCGAGGAGCGGTCCGTCCGGATGCCGTGGGGTCAGCCTTCGGTTCTGGCAGTCTGCGATCAGGTCGAGCGCTACGAGCACCAGCTGGCCGATCAGCACCTCGCTGTTCGGGACCCCGACGATGGCCTCGGTGCGTGTCGAGAGGTTTCCGATCTCGATCGTGACGTCCGTCACGGGTCGTTCTTCGCGTTGCTCGTTCGCGTAGATGATGGTTCTGGTACCCCACTGCCGCAGGCCCAGCTCGGCTGCGACTTCTTCGGGGATCACCAGGCTCACCGCACCGGTGTCGACGACGCCTTCGATCGTCGTTCGGCGGATGTCCGTTTCGGTGCCGTAGCCGCGATCCACGACCGCTCGGTCGTCTCTGTTCTCCAGCGTGACGCTCTGTCGAATCTGTCCCATGGTCATGGTCCTCCGATTCTGATGCATCTGGACGCGCGGGTCCAACCCTCGGTGGTGCTGGTTGACTGGCGCCCTGCTCGGCGCGTGCGGGGTGGATGTTCTTCTCGGCGCCGCCGGCGCTCGGCGCCGCCGGCGCTCGGCGCGTTCCGGTTGGACCTTGCGCTCGGCGCGGACGCGCGCTCGGCGGGTGCTCTCAGGATGTACTGCTTGACGCCGGTCGCGGCAGGCAGCGTCGTCGCTCGGTGTTCTCGGTCACCGCGCCTGGCTCTGCGTTGAGCGGGACATATTGCTTCTCCGGGTGGCGGCGTCCGCTGGGGGCGGGGCTTTCGGCGGGGTCTCGTTGACGTGGCCTTTGCGGAATACGGGCATCTTCTCGGCGTCTGCTTGAAGTTGGCCTGTTGCTTTCGCCGGCTCGGTTTCCGGCGCCGGGCGGTGCCCCGGCTCGCCGCCCCGCCAGGGATCTTCTTCCGAGCCTCTGTCAACGGCTGCGGGCGTTGCGCCTGCGACGCGACTCTCGGTGTCGCTTCTCTCGGCCAAGTGCGTTTCGATCTCGTCTACCGATTCGAGCAGCTGCCCGATCGCGTCCGGGGCCTCGTAGATGTCGCCGTCGGCCTGCTTGATCTGTTGCAGGCCGTCCTGGGCCCGGCGCACGGCCTCCCGGCAGTCGTGACCCTCGCCTGCGGCGTCGAAGGCGTCGAATGCGTCGCTGAGGGTGTTCCAAGCCTCGTCGCCCACGCTCACGTACCTGCTCCACATCGGATCGGTGTCGGAGTGGACCTTCAGTGCCGTTATCGTCTTGCTGACCGCCGCGGCGGCCCGGTCGAGGTCCGGCGGGTCGCCGAACGCCGGCTGGAGGGCCGCGGTCTTGGCGGCATCGATCGTTGCCCAGTCTTGTCGGCACGCTGCTTCGAGCGCGTTCGCTCTTTCGTCGCTCCGCCCGCGTTCGGCATGCGTCACGTAGGCGGACGCGTTGTCCAGCATCGCGTTCACCGGCTCCTCGGCCTGAACCTCGATGGTGCAGCTCGGATCGGTTCCCGTGGCGTAGAGCTTGAGCTGGCCTCCTGGATACGCGGCAGTCTGGTCGCGCTCGGCGACGACGGCTTGGGTCACCGGATCGACCGATGGCGCGTCGTAGATCGCGTCCTGCCACTCTCCGCTGTTGTCGTGCTCGAGCTGGGCTTCCTCCTCGGCCTTCTCGACGTAGGCCTGGGCAGCCAGATGGCCTTCCTCTTTCAGCCACGCGTGAAGCTCGTTCCCCTCGACGATGGCGGCAGACGTCTCGTACTGCAGGGCCACGGCGGCGGGTCCGGGACCTTTCGCCGCCACGGCTGCTGCGGCGACGGCGGAGTCGAGCGCCGCCATCGAGCCGTTCGCACGCCGGACGGTGTCGGCAAGGACGTCGCGCACGGCTTGTGCCGGGATCGCTGGTCTCCCACCGGCGTTCTCTGCGGCCAGGCTGGTCGCGGTCTCGAGCGTCCGGCTGATGCTCTCCGGGGACTCTGTGGACAGGTGGCTCAGCGGCTTTGCTCCCGACTCCCTTCCGCGCCTGAACTCGATGGGGCGTGCCTTCAACGCGGGGCAGCTCCCGGCGTCGAGTCGGCTCGCTGCGACGATAGCCGCAGCCGCGTCGCTCATGACTGTCGTGTTGTCGATTAGCGGCTTTCCCTCAGGGTCCAGCAGCATGCTGGCGGCGCGCTGTACCGCTCCGTACAGCGACAGGTCGATCGCCCGCTCGGAGCTCGGCGGAACCCGTCTGCCCGAGATTGAGCACGCCATTGCGGCCTCGCGGTTCCACCTGCCGCCCTTGCTCTGCGGGTCGATCAGCTGTGCGGCCGCGCGCAGGATGCGGGCTGAGGCGAATGCGGTGCATCTCCCCTCTTCGGTGTCTTGCATTTCTTCTCTGCTCCCGGCGGTAGTATGCTGGTTGACTGCCGCCCTGCTCGGCGCGTGCGGGGTGGATGTTCTTCTCGGCGCTGGCGGCGCTCGGTGCGTTCCGGTTGGACGTTGCGCTCGGCGCGGATGCGGGCTCGGCGGGTGCTTTCAGGATGCGTCGCTCGACGCCGGTCGCGACGGGCAGCGTCGTCGCTCGGTGTTCTCGGTCACCGCGCTTGGCTCTGCGGGACATGCTGCTCTTCCGGGTGGCGGCGTCCGCTGGAGGCGGGGCTTTCGGGCGTGCGTCTCGTTGACGTGGCCTTTGCGGAATACCGGCATCCTCTCGGCGTCTGCTTGAAGTTGCTCGCTCGGCGCTCTCGGCGTCTCCGCGGGGGTCCTCGCGGACGGCCTGTTGCTTCTCTGGTCCTTGAAATGGTTCAGGATGCGCTGTAGGCGCGTTCCCGGTGCTCTGACGGTCTGTACGTCGCGTGCGCTGGGCGGCTCTTCAGCGCGCGTCTGACGCCTCGTGGGTGGCGTTGCGTTCCGTCGGCCCGTTTCGGGTTCGGCGCCTCCGGTCAGTGAACCGTCTCGGCGGGTTCGGTGATTTCGATGGATGCGGCAAGACGTTCGATCGTCGGCCAGTCGACGCCTTGCGGCGTGAGCTTGTCGCGTTCTTCCTCGGGGATCGGCTCGCCGGCCAGCCGCGCCATGCGCAGGATCAGTGCCGCGCAGATGGTCATCGGCCCGCCGGGGAAGTCGGTTCTCGAGAACGGGAAGTGCAGCTTGCGGAATGCTCTGCCTTCGTGGATGACGTGTTCCGTCTGCACGATGGCCTTGCCGTCCATCCGGACACGGTCGATGGCGTTGATGGTCTCTTCGGTCGGATCGATTCGAGGCGGTGCCGACTCGTCCGTCTCGTCGACCTCGGCTCCGTCCGGAGAGTAGGTCTCCATCAGCGCGACCAGTATCGTGTCGAGGAGGGGAACGTCGTTCTCGGTGAGTGCTCGCGGCATGTCGGTTCCCTCCTCGGCGCGTTCGGTTTAGAGGACCAGGGTGGCCTGTGCGTCCCGGCCACTTCGCCGTCGCGTCGATGCTCTTGTCGCTGAACCGGGTTCGTGCGCCAGTCGGCTTGCGTGCTCCTCGAGCAGTTCCTTGAGCTTGGACCACCGCCTGCGCCCGGTGACGTTGCGGACGGCGATGGCGACGGCCTTCTTCTGGCCGACGAGGACGACGGGCTTCTTCCCGCGGGTCACCGCGGTGTAGAGCAGGTTGCGCTGCAGCATCGTGTAGTGCTGGGTGAGCACCGGGACGACCACGGCAGGGTACTCCGACCCCTGGCTCTTGTGGACGGTGGCGGCGTACGCAAGCACGAGGTCGTCGAGCTCGCCGAAGGCGTAGACCTGCTCGGCGCCGTGGAACCGGGCGGTCAGCTGTTGGTCGTCGGTGTTCACCTCGGTGACGGTTCCGGTGTCGCCGTTGTAGACGTCCCTGCGGTAGTCGTTGACGGTCTGCATGACCTTGTCGCCGGGGGCGAAGGTCCAGCCGAAGCGCTCGACCTTGCGGTCGCCGGGTGGGCTCAGCGCCGCCTGGAGCGCGACGTTCAGCGCTCTCGCGCCGGCGCTGCCCCGGTTCATCGGGCACAGAACCTGGATGTCGCGGAGCGGGTCGAGGCCGAAGCGCTGCGGTATCCGCGTCTTCACCAGATCGACGATCCGTTCGGCGGCCTTCTCGGGTTCGTCGGCGCGGACGAAGTAGAAGTCGGTGTCGCCGGCGGGCGGGCGCAGGTCGGGGATCGCCCCGCGGTTGATGCCGTGTGCGTTGGTCACGATGCGGCTCTGCGCCGCCTGGCGGAAGACCTCGGTCAGCCGGACGACGGGGACGGTGTCCGATGCGATCAGGTCGGCGAGCACCTGCCCGGGTCCTACCGACGGAAGCTGGTCGGTGTCGCCCACGATCAGCAGCGCTGCCGTGTCGGCGACGGCGGCCAGCAACGAGCGCATCAGCCTGACGTCGACCATCGAGGTCTCGTCGACGACCAGCAGGTCGCAGTCGAGCGGGTTGGACGCGTCGCGCTTGAAGCGGCCGGTGGCCGGATCGGTCTCGAGCAGCCGGTGGATCGTGCGCGCCTCCATCGCGGTGGCCTCGGTCATCCTGCGGGCGGCGCGGCCGGTCGGGGCGCACAGCTCCAGCTTGACGCCTGTGGTCTCCAGGATGCGCAGGACGGTGTCGATCAGCGTCGTCTTGCCCACGCCGGGTCCGCCGGTGACGATGGTGACCTTCGAGGCCAGCGCCAGCCGCACCGCTTCTTGCTGCTGCGGCGCCAGCGACAGGCCGGTCTGCTTCCCGGTGCGCCGTATCGCCTGCTCGACGTCGAAGTCCGGCCAAGGGGGCGCTCCCGTTGCGAGGCTGGCGAGCCGGCCGGCGATCTCGCGCTCGGCGCGGTGCAGTTGCGCGAGGAACGCGCACGGCGTGCCGGTCACGGTGTCGGCGACGACGGCGCCTTCGGCCAGCTCGTGCTCGAGCGCGGTCAGCACCAGCCCTTCGGGCACCTCGAGCAGCTCGGCTGCCAGTGGGCGGAGCTCGTCGACGGGCAGTCCGCAGTGTCCCTTCTTTGTCGCCTCGTCGAGCGCGTAGCCGATGCCGGCGCGCACCCGTGTCATGGCGGTCTCGGGGAGCTCGGTCATGAGGTGAAGCTGGTCCCGCCGATCTACGTGAAGCCGTTCGTGAAACGGCAGAAGAACGACGTGGCCGACGCCGAGGCGATCTGCGAGGCGGCCTCGCGTCCGACGATGCGCTTCGTGGCGGTCAAGACGAAGGAGCAACAGTCTCAAGGCATGCGGTTCCGCACGCGCGACCTGCTGGTTCGGCAGCGCACGCAGACGATCAACGCGCTGCGGGGACACTTCGCGGAGTTCGGCGTCGTCGCGCCGCGGGGGCCGGCTCATGTGGATCGGCTCGCGGAGGCGATTGAAGATGCCGATTCGGGACTCCCGGGCCCGGTTCGGGAGCTGGGTGCGCTGTTGCTCGTGCAGATCGCCGAGCTCGACGAGAAGATTGCGGAGCTCGATCAGGAACTGCGTGAGCGGGCGCGCGAAGACGAACGGACGGTGCGGTTGATGAGCATCCCGGGAATCGGGCCGCTGTGCGCGACGGCGATCCAGGCCTTCGCGCCGCCGCTGGAGAGCTTCCGGCGGGGCCGGGATTTCGCAGCCTGGCTGGGCTTGGTTCCCCGCCAGAACTCGACCGGCGGGAAGCCGAAGCTGGGGAAGATATCGAAAATGGGTCAGCGCGACCTCCGGCGGCTGCTGGTCGCTGGCGCGATAGCGACGGTCGGCTGGGCCGCGCGGCGCGGCACGAAGGACCCGTGGCTGGCCCGGATGCTGGGGCGCAAGCCGCGCATGCTGGTCGCCGTGGCGCTGGCCAACCGGAGGGCGCGCATCGCCTGGGCGCTGATGACGAAGAACGAGTACTACCGCGTGCCGCTGACGACCGCCTGAGAAGGCAGGAGCCGGTGTGGCGCCGTTGGGAATGCGAGCAGGTCGAAGGATGGTAAGGGCAAACGGTCAACGAGACGGGGTCGGGAAACCAGCACAATGCTCGAGTGCCTTCGAGCACACACCGACGATCTTGGACTCGACCCGCGTATCTCCATACAGGCCCGCGGCGGTGGATGTGCCGCAATCAATGAGGCCGGACACACGACAGCACCTGACCGCATGCACCGAACCATCCGAAGAAATGAGCTCTCCCGACACAGGTGTGAATGGATTCGGAGGTGCCCAAACGCCCTAGTTCCGAGTGGTTGTCGGTGTCCTCGATGGCGACGCACCGGATGCTGCCGGAGTACAGGCCCCAGCAGTAGTCGCGGAGCTCCCGTCCGAGTGTGTCGATGGCCTTGCGGGTCTGACCGGTCATGGCCGTGTCCTGTGTGTTGTGTGGTCGGCGTTGCCGGTTCTCGCCGGTTCGCCGTTCAGGTCGATGGTTCGAGTGTCTGTCCGGCGTGATCCCGGTCCTGCCTGTCCAATACGTGTCGGTACTCGGCGCGGTAGTGGTCGTGGACCTCGTCCCACGTCAGGCGCGGTTTCTCGCGCGCCCTCTTGCAGTGGCGGCACATCCTGCGGTTCTCGGCGGGTTGGTAGCGGTGGCTGTAGGAGTACGGTACCCGCCGCCCGCAGGCGAAGACGACGGTCAGCTTGTGGTGCAGGTTGGTCGGACGCTGCTCGTCGGGCTCGCCCTCGATTTCGAGCCGCTCGGGCCAGCACTCGGTGTTGTAGCCGCTCATGTGTTGTTCTCTCAGTGCGGGTCGGTGCGCTACGTGTTCTTCGCGATCTCGACCTCGACGGCGTCGATTCCCGGGTGTTTCGTGATCCGCACGGTGTGTCCCTCCGGGACCAGGTGTCCGATGCGGTGCTGGATCGAGTAGCGGATTCGCTCGTCCCTGGCGGCGGTCTTGTCGAGCAGGAGCCCGCATGCGGCGTAGTACGCGTTCTCCCGTGAGTCCTCCAGCTGCGTTTCGAAGGAGTCGTCGTCTTCGTCGTCGCCGGGTTCGAAGACCGCGTCATGGATGAGGGTGGCCGGTTCTTCGATGTCGACTGTCGAGTCGGCGGTTATCAGTATGCCGGCTGCGGCCGGATCCGGTTCGTACTCGTCGATGACGCTGAAGTCGGTTTTCAACTCCAGCGTTCGCGTGTTGTCGCTGTCCCTGCCGTGCTGCAGGACCGCGACGACCGTGATGTCCCGGGCGGACGCGTGGTTGCCCGGGTTGCGGGTCGTTTCGCTTCCGGTGTCCCCTCGCGGGGATTCGAGCGTGAACGTGTCGTTCGGGATCCTGCATGTGCACCGGATGCTCATGCTCACGATTCGTTCGAGACCGTCGTGCCAGGGCGTTGCTTCGGTTACGGGTACCTGGTGGAACAGTCGGTCGGCCAGCCCGTTGAGCACCGCGGCCCGGTACAGCGTTACCAGGTCGCGGTTCTCCGGGAAGTCGTCGAGCTGGACGAGGATGGGCGCGTCCGTGATGGCGGCCGTTGTGTCGAACGTTTCGAAGACCTCTTCTTCGCGGTTCCAGCTTCGCGGGCGCCACCGGCGCAGCCTTGCGGGTGTGGTTGCGTTCATCGTCAGGGTCCTGGTGTGTCGTCGCGCAGTTCGGACCAGCGCGGGTACGCGCGTGCGTAGAACGGCATCAGGTACGCGAGTGCGGGCGCGGTCGCGTCGTCGCCGGCCCAGACGCCGATGGGCATCTTGGCATCCTTGTCGCCGGGATCCGCGGTGCGCCAGACGGCGCCGGTTCCGCGGTGGCGCCAGAGGACGTAGGCGGCGATGTGCGCGGGGAGGACGAGGTTGTCGAGTACCCAGAAGAGCGGTCGTTCCATCACCAGCGACCAGCCCAGCGGTGTCTGCACGGGTGCGTTCCGCACGTTCAGGATCCACGGCGTGGACCTCGTGTTGATCCTGTGGAAGGGCTCGACGTCGTCCGGCCGCGGCGGCTTCGGCTGCAGGAACATGTTGCAGCCGTCGTGGCTGTAGCGCGTCGTTCCGCAGACCTGGATCGTGCGCGGGCAGTTCGGGCGGGGGACCGCGACAGGCGTGAAGCTGTCGAACGGATGCGGCTGCATCTCCTTCAGCGTGGCGACGAAGTCGCGCCAGGTTTCGAGTTCAGGCATCGTCGTCTTCCTGCCTGTCGACCGGTGCAATTACCAGTACGTGGCTGCACCGCTTGCTCACCCTCCAGTGGCCCCACATCGCCCAGCCGCCGTAGAGCGTTCCGCACAATGCTGCCAGTCCGATGTCTACGGCAGGGTGGAGCCCGGTCGGCGCGAGTAGCGATCCGGCCGCGGTTGCGACTGCCGTCACGATTCCCGCCGCTGCGCGGGCGGTCCAGTGGTGGAATGCTCGGCACCGCGGCGGGTATGCCCCGAGCACCTCGAGGATGGTGGCGATGGTCGCGCGGCGCCATGCGCCGTCCCTGCCCGTGACGCTAAGCTGTGCACGTCCGTCGTAGACGGACAGGCGGATCGTGTTGTCTTCGAGTACCGCCAGACGGCGCGTTGCCGTCAGCGACCAGTCGTTGCTGCGCACCGGCTCGCTCAGCCTGTCGAGGTCGGTCTCGTCGGTCCGCACCGTTTCGCGGTTCCGCCGTTTCCACGTTGCGGAGAAGTTGACGCGCGGCTCGTCGAGGCCGTGCCGGTCCGGGATCCGCGTGCCGTCGGCGTTTTCGATCGCGGTCCGCGCGGCGTCGCACAGCGCGTCCAGCGCGGCGCGGTCGACGCGTACCGGCGGCAGCTTTACCTGCGCCGTGGTCAGTCCCGTTTCGTTCCGGGTCCTTTCGCCCTGTCTCGTTGTCATGGTCTGGTCTCCCAAGCGTCACGGTGGGAGTCTGCCGGGCGCTGGTTCAGCTCGTGCATGCGCACGCCGGGACGGACTTGTCGCAGGCGGCCAGCGCCGCGGGTCTCGCCACGTCGTGGTAGTTGAGTCTGGTGAGGCCGAAGAAGCCGATCCGGGTCGGGTCGTCCGTTCCGTTGCGTGGTCGGCGCAGGCGGTTCTCTGCGACCAGGTCCCTGCCGTACTTCGTCTCGATCCGCTGCCACCATCGGATGTCGGAGGGCGTCTCCGCGGTCGGGCCGAACCCCGGGACCGGCTGCGGGTCGCACATCGCCGCGTGGACCGTCCCGAGCTTGCGCGCGCCCTTCATGAAGCAATAGACGCAGTTCGACAGCTCCTTCGCCGGGTCGAGGCCCAGATCCCAGGACTGGCGGTTCCAGAACCGGTTCACGTCGTCGCGGTCGATGCCCATGTGCTCGAACGGCATGTAGACGTGCTCGCCGTCGTGGCCCGCCTTCGCGTGCGGGTCGCTGTTGCGGCTGCGGACCCGCGCGATCCGCGCCGGTTCGTCGTTGCGGAGCCCGATCAGAACGACGTACTCGGCGCCGCCCCTGCCGAGCGTGGCGCGGCCGCCGAAGACGTGTGGTTCCACCTCCGGGTTGTCGAAGGACCGGGCGGCGTCGGAGAAGTCGGCGTACGCCTGGGCGGGGCGCCTTGTCGGCCGACTGAGCGCGTACCTGCGCTTGCCGATCAGGATCGCGCGTGGGACGCTGCCGCCGGCGCGCCGGTGCAGTTCGTACATCTCGTCGAGGTCGACGCGCGAGTGCGCGCAGCCGTGTCCGAGGGCGTTGATCCCGGGCTTGCCGGCCAGCCAGTCGGCCAGGAAGGCGCGGGTCGGCCCGAGCTTCAGCTCGGCGGTACAGACGCGCCGGTGGCGGTTGGGCAGGTACGCCTTGTGCGAGACCAGTTCCTCGAACACTTCTCCGCGCCAGTGGAAGCCGTTCGGGTTGTTCTTGGCGCGCGGGCGTTCGTTGACCAGCCGGTAGGACTGCAGCCGGCGCCAGCGGCCGCGCCGTGCGTCCTCGTAGGTCTGGAACTCGGTGAGCAGGAGCGGGATGCCGAATCCTCGCTCGACGCGTCGTTTGCACTCGGCGACGAAGCGGTACGTCTCCGGGTGCTCGCACGCGGTGTTGTTGAAGACGGCGACGTCGCCGCGTTTCTGCTTCAGGATGCCGTTCTCGAGTAGCGTGAAGAGCAGCATCGCGCTCGACCGTCCTCCGGAGAACTTGACCACGTGCGGCAGGCGCTCGTGTGCTTCGGAGCGGTACGTCAGGGTGTGGCGGGCGTGGTTCGTGGCGTCCGCCGTGCGGACCTCGAGTTTGGGTACTGCGTTCATGTCGGGTCCTGCGCCTCGACGCCGTGGATGCGTCCGGCCGCGAAGCAGCACGGTGCAGCGCCCATGAAGTGGGGCGGGCCGCCTTCGAGCAGCACCATGCCGAGCCGCGTGGTCGCGAAGTCGGCGGTGAAGTGGATCTCGTCCTGGAGCGGTTCTCCGGTGGGGGCCTTGCCGCCGTCGCGTGCGGCGCGCATCGCGTTCACGCGCATCTGCTCGCTGGCGATTGCCGGCCACTCGAAGGGCGGTTCTAGTTCGTCGAGCAACGCGGCGACGTGCTTTTAGATGACGGCGAGGTGTTCGTCGTTGCGGGGCAGCGGGCGCTGCGGGTGGTAGGACGAGACGCCGATCAGCTTGCCGCTCTCGACGAACGCCCGGTACTCGACCGGGTAGCCGTCGAGGAAGAGCATCTCGTCGCCGATCCAGGGGCGGCGCCAGACGGGGACGATGACGCGCGGGTAGTCGTTGAGTGTTTCCAGCAGGCGGCAGTCGACCGGGAGCGAATGCCGGGTGCCGGCGTCGGGCTTTCGTCCCTCGCTCATCGAGAACTTCAGGTTCGCACTGGCGCAGCAGTCCCAGCGGAGCATCCAGTTGGGGGACGTGGCGCGGTGCACGGCCTCGTACGCGGCGTCGAGCCGTTCCTGGTGGGGGCCGGCCTCCTCGTGCTGCAGCAGGTCGTGGCGCTCGAAGTCGGTCACGTGCATCGCCGGCACGTGCGGTATCACGGCGCGCTCGCATACGCCGATCCAGTCGCCGAGCGAGTAGGGGCAGAAGCTCGACGGGCTCAGAAGCAGGTCCTTCGGGCGGCGGTCATCGGGCAGCAGCATCGTGGTGATTCCGCGGTTCGGCATCGTGTGAACGGGATGGTTCGGTCAGCGTGTCTGTTGGGGAGGTTTGAGTTCGTCGGCCAGGAACTGCAGGACCGGGACCATGTCGCTCGCGGTGATCTGGTACACGTCGGCGACGTCTTTCACGCTATCTTGGTCCGCGAGGTTGACGAATAGCTGCGAGAGCGGGAACCGCGTGTTTCTGATGCACCAGGACCCGCTCATGCGTTCCGCGTTGCGCCATGCGGCGCCGCAGTGTTTCCAGTGGATGACGTCCGGCTCGTGGCCGGTGTTTCGGTGGTGCTCTCCGCCGTCGAGCAGGGGTGGGGTTGCCTTTCCGGTCCGCCGTGTTCCCAGGTCGCTTCATAGGCTTCCTCGACCTGGTCGGCCAGGAATCTGAGCACTCTCCGGGGGGAAGGTCTCGTGTGGGCGGTTTCGTGCGCCGCTGCGAACTCGGTGGTGCTGGTTCCGTTTGCGAGGGCCTGGAACAGGTCGGTGAGCGGGATGTCGGTGTTCCTGAACCGCCAGGCGCCGGCGTACTGGTCCGCGCTTCGTTCGATGTCCTCGCATTCGGTCCAGCGGATGGTCCCGGCCTCGTACCGTCCGTAGGCGTCGTCCTTCGACATGGGCATCCTGTGGTCCCTCGTGTCGGGGGCGGTTGACCGTTACCGCGTGTGGTCCCAGATGCGCCCGGGCATCTCTCCGGCCAGCACGCGGTCGATGGCCATGGCCGCCTGTTCCGGCGTGATGGTGTACAGGTTGACGTGCGGTGGTGGGGACAGCAGCCGGTGGGGTCAAAGCCCGTTGAACCTGAGCATCCTGTCGGCGATTTCGATTGGTTCCGGGCGGTGGCCGCGTCTGCGCTGCGCGTTGTCGGCGATCCGTACTGCTGCCTCTGGGTACAGGCCGATGGTGACGCCGACGATGGAGCCGACAGTACAGCTCTCGTGGCTGGCGTGGATGACCCGCATGTCGAGCGTGTCGATCTGCGGGAGTTCCTTCGGCGTGGTCGTCAGTGGGTCGGCTCGGGTCAGGCTGGTCTGTACGGAGGACCTGTTGTCGGCAATCGATTTCAGCGTGCGTACGGTGTCCCGCACCTTGGCGAGCCTGTCGCGTTTCATTGTGGCTGCGCTGGTGGCGGCTGAATCGCGGCGCGCCGGGCGTTCTTCAGCCAGGCGCGGATCCATTCCTGTACCGCGTTAGGGTTGTCGAGGTCGTCGAATGCCTCGGGTGCGTCGAGCGCTCTCCACGCCGGCGCTACAAGGCCGCTGACGGGATCTCCGTCCGCGTTTAGCCGCAGGATGAGGACGTCGAGCCCTCGTTGCGCAAGCGTTCCGAAGGCGCCGCGTTCGTCCTTGCCCAGCATGGATCCGGGTGCTACGGTTCTGACGACGAGCACCCGCGTGCCGATGGTCAGGAAAGACGCCTGGTGCAGTTCGACTCCGTCGAGCAGTTCGTTGGCGTTCACCTTGACAAGACTCGCAGTTCGGATCCGTTTGCCGCTTCTCGGTTCGAGTCTTGCGGATGGCGGTCCGTGGTTGTTGATGCCGGAGGCTATGTTCCCTGGGGAAAGCGTACCTTCACGCGGTGGCCGGAGTGGTGGTGGTCAGAACCTGAACGGCCGGCCCAGCCGGTGTGAGATGCGTCTCTCGTCGCGCCGGTCGAGGAAGTCGCGCGCGTCGTCCGCGTTCGGGTGCAGAGTCTTCGTTTCGCTGGTCGTTGGGCCGGTCTTGCCGCTCGTCTTGCCCGGGGCGGCCGGCTTGGTCTCCTGCTGCGCGTGCTCGACCTTCTCGGGCTGGCATCGTTTGATCAAGTCTCTCCAGTCGGGCCGGTTTCGCCGCCGAGTCCCTCGGCTGCCGCGGCTTGTCTGCGTGGCGGGCCGGTCGTTCACGGCTCGAGCGGTCTGACGCATGTTGCGAGTAGCTGCAGGAGGCGCTCGGTCTCCGGGTTCACGGGGATCTCCCTGGTCCGGGGGCCGTCGGGGTCTTCGTCGTCGAGGACGAGCTCGAGCGTGGCGACGACGTGCATGGGCTTGCCGTCGCAGTCGAGCGGGCACTGCACGTAGTAGCCTGGCGCGGCGCGCAATGCGATCCGGATTTCTTCCGGGTGGCGGGCCTTGCTGTCCCAGGTATTCCACTGGGACCGCGCTTCGGTGCGCTCGACGGTCTGCAGCCAGATGTCGCGGCGAAGTTCTGCCGCGCCGGCGGGGCTGCGTTCGTAGGCCTCGGCGTACCCTGCCCGTTCGTCGTCGCCGGGGTGTTGCAGTCGTACCAGGTGGTCTTCGGCGGTTGCGTCCAGGTGTGAACGTCTGGTGACGTACATCCGTGTCATGTCGCCTGAGGGGCTCTTTGCCTCGATCGGCCGGTCGGAGATCTGCAGGACGACCGGGTCGTTCTCTTCCGGCTGGAGGATCCAGTCTTCGATCAGGGCGAAGGCGTCGCTCAGGTACTTCAGCAGCGCGTGCAGCTCGGCCGGCGGTGCGGGTTTCACGTTCAGGAAGTGGTAGGGATGGTCGTTCATTGGATGCGTTTCGGTGCGGCGGCCGGCGCCGCCCGCGGTGGCTTTACAGGCAGGTGTTGTTCTCCTCGTCCCATGCGGCGGCCTCGAATTCGGCGGCCTGCTGCTCTCCGCAGCTCTCGCAGGCCATCTTGCTGCCCTTCGGGTGGTAGAAGGCGCGTTCTCCTTTCTTGATCTTCCGCCGGCACGTGGCGCACTCTCCCGGGTATCGGGTGGTGATCCAACGAGGATCTTCTCTGTAGCGTGCCATCGTTTGCTCCTTGGGATGCGTGCGCTAGCGGTTCGCCAGCGACCGGTTCGCGCGGCTGATGCTGCGGGTGATCGTCGCCCGCTCGTCCTCGTTGTAGCTGTCGGCGCGGTGGACCGCGGCGTCGATCACGGCGTCCCTGGCGGGTGTGGTGGTCGTCATGGGTTCCTTCTTGGCGTCGAGTGCGGCAGTGCCGCTTCGGGTGCACGTTGTCGCGGCCTACGCGTTCAGCCACTCCCGGCAGGCGTCGTTCGCCGCGCTCGTCGATCTGCGGGCAGGCGGCCAGCCGTGGGTCGAAGGTGTTCCGGCCGGTCTTCCAGGCGCTGGTTCCGCCGCTTGCGTTGTCCCGAGAGTCGAGTGCAAGCTATCGCGACTGTCCTTCTGCCCTGTTTCGTTTTTCTCTTTCGCGTGCTGCGGCTGCTGCGTTGGCTGCCGGTCTTGGTGCGGGCGGAGGGGTTTCCACGGTGGTGTACCTGGGGGCTTGTGCTTTTTCCGCGGATCTCTCGCTGCGAATCGTGGGTAGTGGTTCCTGTCTGCGTGGCGGTAGTTCAGGACTGAGTTCAAGCAGGATTTGCGTTCCGCCTTGCCGGACTGCTCTGTGGGCAGATTCCCGTATCTTCCTGGAGTTCTTCCCGCTTGCGCGGAGGAAGCTGTTGATCCCCAGTAGTGTCCCAGGAATTACTCCAATAGACTCAACAGGTTACGGGGACCTTCGCTAAGAGAAGTGTAATCGGTATCAGAGAATAGCCGCAAAAGCGGGGTTTTCTCGAACACTGTCAAACTCAGCGTCTGTAGGATTGTGTAGAGACTTACCGGGAGGTTCAGCCGTTTCTTGATGATGGCCACGAGCACATACACCGACACCGCGATCCAGATTTGGCTCTTGACGGCGTTCTCCGAGGTCCCAAAGAACGACTTGATCCGCAGGTGCTGCTTGATCCACTTGAAGAACAGCTCGACTTGCCAGCGGTACCGGTACAGCTCAGCGACTGTGAGCGCTGGGATCGCGAAGTTGTTGGTCAGGAAGTTGAACGTCTTGTCCGTGGATTCATCCCAATACTTGACGCGGCGGAGCGGCTGCGGATATCGCGACGCGGAATCCTCAGCCGTGAGCACGATGGTCTGATCACAACGAAGACCGGTCGCCTTGTCGACCGGCCGAGAGTACCGACGCTGGTACCGCGTGTTGGACTTTGCGCGGATGACGAAAACGCTCCGAATGCCGCCAAGGCGTACAGGCGCTCGAAGTCGAGGTAGGCGCGATCCATCACGTAGAAGGCCCCAGGTTCGAGGACGACGCGGTCGAGCGCGTGAACGTCGGCCATTTTGCCGTCGGAGACATGCAGGAACGTCGGAATCGGGCCGCGCAGGTCGAGCAGCGTGTGCAGCTTGACCGCCGCCTTCGTCGACTGGAAAGGCGCCCACGGAAACATGGACAGGCACAGGTCGATGGTCGATGCGTCGAGGGCGAACACGGTGTTATCGAGGTCCAGGCCCAGGTCCTCGCTGGCGTACATCGGTCTGGCGATGCGGATCAACGCTTGCGCCACCTCGGCGTAGATTCGCCAGTTGCGTCGCTTGTTCGCATTGGCCGAGGTGTTGCGCGACACCGGGCTACGAATGCCCAGGTGATAGAGCTTCTGTCGCTGCGCACGCAGGCAGACCTCGATATCTCGCAAACTCTCCCGATACGTAAGTTGGGCGAACGCCATGCACAGAAACTGGCTGTGGCACGGGAAGGACTTGACGTAACGGTTGCCACCATATCGGCTCACGGCGCGACGGAAGGTGTGCATCGGCAGGTGATCCATCACCTGCGCGAACACCAGCTTGCCTGAGTACATGCCCCATCTCCTCGGAAACGGGCACGAGCATCGTCTCAGAGCGGGGGCAAGTTCAAGTCGATGACAGGCTCAAATCGCTATATTTCTTTTGCATTCTGTAACTTACGGGTGATCGTCCCGAGTTTCTTGGGACACTAGATTCCTTGAACGAGCACCAGCTTTACAGATGAGTCAAGTTTGGAACCGGAGGTTTCAGGCGCAGTTCTCCGTGATCACGCGGCGAGCGCGTGTCCTTCCCAGAGGTGGCCGACCTCGCGATCGTACGCGGCGACGGCCGCCTGCAGGCGCGTGGTCGATTCCCCGTCGAGCGTGGCCGACAAGACCGGGCCCAGAACGCGTGCCTGGGTGCGGTGGTAGGCCAGGGCGATGCACAGCCCTTCGCCGGTGAGCCGATACCGCTGGGTGTGCGGAATCCGTTCGATCAGCCCCCGCAGCCGCAGCCGGCGCAGGTCGTAGGTCATCTGGCCAGCGTTGTAGTCGTCGAGCGACATCCCGCGCAGCGGGGCGACCGCCTCGCGGAGCTCGCGGTTGCGGAATCCCGCCGGCAGCAGGTCGAAGCGCAGCAGCGCGGCAAGCAGCGCCTGTACGCGAGGGTCCCCGAAGCGCAGGGTCGAAGCGCGCTGGCCCTCGACCAGCGCCGGACGGTGCAACGAAGCGAGCGTTTCGGCTCCGATGGTGGCGTCGTGGCTGAGGCGTTCGACGCCGAGCAGGCGTCGGTTGGCTACGAAGCCGATCTGTTTCAGATCATCGAGGTTCTTCAGCCGGCGGCCGACATCGAAGTCGTACGTGTCGTTGATGACCGTCTCGGTGCGCAGCGCGCGCCCCTCCTTGTGGTACTGCTTGATCCGCGAGCGCTTGTAGTCGACGTGCAGCGACGGGATGACCCCGTCGGTAATGACGCGGGTGCGATACCGCGTGGGGGTGCGTCGGTTGACGCGCCGGTTGAAGATCAACTGCACGTGGTCGGGTCGCCCCAGGTCGAGGTTCTCGCGCATCACCTCCTCGAAGAAGACCCGTCCGGCAACCGGCCGGTCGAAGACCTCGGTGCGCGCGAATTCGGCCTGCAGTATCGAGATGTCGTAGCCGATGCCCTGCTCCCGGTCGTGGGCCGAAAACGGGTGCGGCAGCCGGGCCAGCCACTTGCGCAATAGCGCGTCGACCCGCGCGGCCGTCAGGCCGTCGGCCAGTCGCTGCATCGCCTCGGGGTCGGCGCAGCGCAGGATGCCGTTGTCGAGCGGCTCGAACCCGATGCCCCGCTTGGTCAACTGCCGTTTCAGGTACTCGTGCCCGTTGATGCACAGCTTCGCGTTGTACGGGAAGTACGAGCAGAACTTCAGGAACAACGGCCCGAAGTCGTCGTCGACCACGTAGAAGTAGAAGTGGTTCACCATCGCCGTCGAGTCGACCAGCCACGCGTAGGTCGCCCCGGTCGACGGGCGCCGGCGGCGCTCGGTGCGCTGCACCCGCGCCTTCTCCTGGGCCTTGCCGATGTAGAGCACCCCCTCGCCCCCGGTCCACTCGCGCAGGTACTCCTGCGTGCGGTCGTCTTTGCGCTCGCCCCGACGGAACGACACGACGTCGAAGCGCTTGATGGCATCGACGAATCGCTGCGTGATCGGCGCCATCAGCGCCGACGACGGCACGCTGGCGTCCCGGCTTGCGGAAGAAGTACGCCGCGCCCGCCGCCCGCTGCAGCACCGGCACGTACACGTTGAGGTACAGCCGGTCGATGCACTCGAGGGTCAGCGTCGTGATGCTGCGCAGGACCTCGGCGACGGATCGTGCTACCTTCATGGCTCGGGCTCCGGTCGATGGGCTCCCCATTGGCCAGTCTATGGCCACCGCCGCCATTGTGCGACTAATGAACGCGGCCTCGCGCCGCAGAGGGAGCAGCGGCCGGAGTCCGACCTGCCGTCAGCTGATCTCGAAACCTACATGCTCGTGGGTCTGAGGCGAAGCCTCGCTAGTGGTTGATCCCTGTTGCTTCGAATCCTTTTTCGAGTTCGGCAGTGGTTTCGTAGGTGCGTGTTCGCTCCGCTGTGGCGCTCTTGGTTCGTACGTGGATTGCGCCTCGTTTGGCCCTGATTGTTACATGGTGGTATAATGCGTTTTCCGCGGCGTGAATTGCGTATTCCGCTGGTCTCTCCTTGACTGGTTGCAATCTGGCGGGAACGTTGTTTATGAGTTCATCCGTTGCTTCCGCATGCGAGTCCCGATTCATGTTCCAGCCAAGGATTGTGCTATCGATTTTGGCGGCGTAGATTCCGTTGATTGCGGCCTCGAGGCTTTGCGGGTCCTCGATTCCGCAAACGGCGATGTCGTACACGTCTCGTACAGGCGGATCAAGTGCGCGGTTCTGCAGTTTACCGGTCAGGATCTGGACGTTGGATAGCACGGTGACCGGTTTGCCGTCGATGATCGCGGTCTGGTGCCCGGCCCCGGGGGTCAGTTCTTTCTTGAACACATCGAGGTGGCTGGGCGTGAAGTCTACTCGGCTCCATTCGCCCCAGCACTTTGCTTCTCCGCCAGCTTTTTTCAGGGCCATCTCGAGCTTGGTTGGGAAGTGAGCGGTTTCCGTATCGGGATGACACGTCAGGTCTATGTCCTCGCTGTTGCGGTGTCCCCAGCGTGCGGCCAGTACGGTTCCGCCGCCGAGCTGGTAACCCTCCCGGTTGGGCGTGTGCGCGCTGATATGCGTGTCCAGTGCTTCTCGGATTCTCCGGAAGAGGCTATGTGCGGGTTCCGGCAGGCACAGAAGCTCCGGCTTGGTTGTGGGGTTTGTCATCCGGACACCAGTGTGTTGATGTCGGCGCACCGCGGCGTCTGGTGCTGGTTCGCGGCGTGGATGGCCTTCGCGAGCTGACGCCAGCCTGTACACGCCTTCAGCCCAAGCGTAGAGGAAGTCCTCCTTGGTTGCTTCCTTGAGCCAAGTGAGAATCAGCAGTTTCTGTCGTGTGCTTGGTTTTCTGGCGCGGATTGCGTCGTAGAACTCTGCGGCCGTGGGTATTTTGCGCCAGCCACAGCAACTGCTGCCGAGACGAGCGCTTACGGCTCGACTGCGCCGGCCTAGCTGCTCCGGATCGTGTCTCCAATGAAAGCGCTTCAGAGTCTCTCTATTCGGGTTCTCGTCGCTGAACGCCTCCGGCGGAGCCAAGACCGTTGGTTCGGCGTCCCGGTCCTGCTGTTTGGTCTTTTCGCGCAGTGCTCGCCATTGGTTGATCGTCATCGTCGTGCGCGTCTGTTTTCTGTTGAATGAGACGTGTGGTGTCGTTTCCTCCGTTGCGATCTTGCGCTGGTTCAGCGAACGTACACGTACTCTACCGGTTGGTGGCTCTCTGCGCAAGGATCACACTGTCTTCGCTCCGTGGCTGCGATCTGTGCCTTGACGGCGCTGCTTCGGTTGTACTTTCTCCTTGTGGATTGCTGAGTCAGGTCGGTTGTTGTCGGGTTGTTCCGGGACTAGGTCCACCCTGGCGTGTGGGTTTGGCGGGTTTGGCGTGCGGCTTCGGACGTCGTGTTTGGCCGGAGGCGGTAGGGTCTGATTTGTTGTGTTGCGGTTCGTGCGGCTGGATTGCTTCATGTGCGCGATTGCTTCGGGAGCTAGGCCGAAGCAGCGCGCGATGCGGCGGATCGGTTCGCCGTCGTCGACCGCTTCGCGGATTACTGTCAGCGCCTCAGGTAGCAGGTGTCTCGTATTCGTGCGTTCGATGGACGACGGTTCCTGTTTGGGGTACTTCCCCACCGCCTGCTCGCGGCGCCTGGTGCCGCGTATGCTCGCGGGCGGCTCGTACTCGCCGTCGCCGGTCGGGTACTGCGTGTAGGTGCAGCGGTTGGCGACCGAAATGATCGAGCCGCTGCTGAGTCCGAACTGCTCCTCGAGTTGGCTTAGCCGGACGCCGGGCCGGTAGGCGCAGCGGATGGCGCACACGGTGCTCTCGTCGAGATGCTTCGGCGGCTTCCGCCTGAGGCGCTCGCGCGGCGCGTCTTGTCGGCGGCGCCGGCGGGGCGGCGGGTTTCTTCCGCGAGCGTGGTTCCGGTTTGTCGGCGGCGGTCGGCGGTCGCCGCTCTCTGCTCTTCTTTGCCATGCGGTCATTCCGCCGGCGCCGGGGTCGGGCCGGTCTCCGCCGCGTTCGATGATGTTGCAGTGGCGCCGGGGGATTGCGCCGCGCGGATGGCCATCGAGGCCGTGGCGCCGACCCGCCGGCCCGTTTCGCGGCATTGCAGCACGAGGTCGGGAGCAATCGTACCCGTGTTGGCAGGGTGCGGCTGCCGGCAGCCCGCGGCCTTCGCGCCAGCCCGCCTTGTAGGCGTTGATTGCGGCCAGCTCCAGGTTCCGCGCGTCGTCCAGCGCGGCCTCGAGCGCCGGCGTGAGCAGCCGGTCGCAGTCCTTGCAGCGCGTGAACATGCCGCTCTGCATGTCCTCGTCGGACGGCCAGTGCGGGGCGGCCCAGACGTGGCCGCTCCTGCCGCACAGCGTGGCTCGCGGGTCGAGTCCGGTGACGTGGAACGTCTGCTGGGTCATCGACATCTGGGGGCGTTACCGGTCCCAGGGGCCCCAGGCGTGCAGCACCGCGTCGGCGTAGACGTCCAGCTGGGCGGCGTGCGCCTTGTCGGGCTTGAGGTAGTAGACGCGCCCGTACTCCCGGGCGCTCAGCTCGTTGACCGAGAAGCGCTCGCCGATGCGGCGGCAGTGGATCTGCATCGCGTTGGGTCCTTCGAGCCGGATCACGGCCCTGTCCGCGTGTTCGATGATCGGCACTCTCGTGTCCCGTGCGGTTGACAGACTCATGAACCCGCTGGCTATTTCGATGTCGTCGATGCCGTCGCTGGCGCTGCGCAAGAACGCTTCGTGCGCCTTGTTGACCGCTCTCTCGGCTTCTTCCTCGCCGTCTTCGCGGCCCACTTCGTGGCCCACTTCGCGGGCGGCGGCCAGCGCCTCGTGGTAGTCGTCGACCTCGCTGACCATCTGCGCGATGAGGCGTTCGGCGATGCCGCGGGCCGCCGCTTCGGGGTCGTTGCGGGTGCGTGGCGGCTGCGGCGGCGGGGGGGCGGTTTCCGGGGTGCCGTTCTCGGCGTGCAGCTCGATGTCGCTCTCGGCGACCTGCTCGCCGTCCTCGTCGAGATACATCAGCTCGTCGCCGACGCGGACCTGCTCGGAGGTGTCGTAGAAGAACTCGGTTCCGCCCTCGTGCTCGTGGGTGATGTGGCCGTCGTCGTCGCGGCTCGAAGCCGTCGGCGATCAGTCCGCAGCGGGCGTCCAAACGTTCGAGCGTGCCGACGATGGGGGAGCCGGTACGGCGGTTGCGTGCGTGCATGGGTGTTTCCTTGGTGCGCGGGTCGTCAGGCGGCCAGCGCCTCGCCTGCGGGGATGGCTCTGGTTTTCAGGTTGCGGGTGAGCCACTCGGCGATCTGCCCGGAGTCGGACGCCGCCCTGCGCACCGCGTCGGGGTCGTTGTCGAGCGCCCTGATCCAGGAGCCGACGTACGCCTGGCCGTGGCGCGGCTCGTGGCCGACGTGCAGCTGCTCGCCGAGCATCATCGCGGCGATCTCGGCCCGCAGCTCCTTGAGGGCGTACTCCGGCGTCCCGTGGTCGGTGACGCCGTGGCAGGGCCGGTCCAGCCGCGACGGATGGGACGTGCAGTGGGCCAGCTCGTGCAGCAGCGTGTGCTCGTATGCCATCGGCACGGTGAACTGCGACGGCTCGGGCAGCGTGATCGCGTCGGCGGCCGGGGAGTAGCAGGCGCGGTCGCCGCGCATGTGGACGATGCGCACGTGCGCGTCGTCGGCGACCCGGCCGACCGCGGCGTGCGGCTCGAAGGCCGGGCCGGCCGGGGCGGGGGCGTCGAGGTCGAGGCCGTCGGCCTGGGTGACGTTGAACACGTTGTGGACGGTGGCGAAGAACCGCGGCCGGGACCCGGCGTTCTCGTTCTCCATCTCGACGTCGTCGGCAGCGGCGTTGCGCCGCTCGCGCCAGACGAGGATGGGCGTTCCCTTCTCGCCCTTGCGGACCATGCCGCCGGCGTGGCGAATCTGGCCGAATCCGGCCCAGCGCATGTCGCCATAAGCCCGGGCCAGGGTGACGACCAGCAGCAGGACGGCGTTGTTACCGCTGTAGCGCCGGTTGGTGGTGGCGTTCGTCGGCCAGCCCATCTCGCCCGGTTTCCAGGGTCGCTGCCAGGGCGCGGTGCCGGCCTTCAGAGTCTCGATGAGGCGGTCGGCGAACGTGCGCGAGTACCGTTCGAGTCGTGGATGCATGCTGCTTCTCCGGGTCTGGCGGTGCGGGTGGTTCGCGGGCGCTGCTGCCGGGCTGGCGGCGGGCCTGCGGTGGTGGGTTCGCGCGACGAGGATGGTTGACCGCGGTGGGCGGAGGCGGGTGTGCGGGCTTCCGTTTAGCTTTCCTTCGGTGTGTACACGCGCAGCATTCCTGTCGCGACCGCGTGTATGGTGGCGTCGGTGCTCCCTGCGCTTGTCACGTTCGTCAGTCGGGTCCTGCCGTCGATCTCGGCGATCAGCAGCCCCTGGCCGTCGGCGGTGTCGCTCTGCTGGGCGATGAGGAAGTCGCCGTCCGCCAGCCCGCTGCCGGGCAGCGGGTTGCCGACGATGCGCAGTGCGAACGACCGGTCGCTACGGGCGAGCGCCGCAGGCGCCTCGATGCTCGACGGCCCGTCGGTGTTCTCGCACAACGTGCCGTCGGGTGCGACGTCGCCGGTGACGGGGATGGACCTGCTCCGGATGCCGCGGGCCTTGTCGGTCAGGCGGAACCCGCGCTTGTTCTTCTCCTTCGTGAGTAGTTCCGCCTCCTGCAGGGCCGTTACGTGTTTATGAACGGTCGACAGCGAGCGCAGGCCGACGCGCCTGCCGATCTGCTTGAGCGTCGGCGAGTAGCCGTGCTCGCCGATGAACTCCTTCAGGTGGTCGAGCGCCTGCTCCTGTTTCGGCGTCAGAGTGTGCATGCCGTGTGTTTCCCGGAGCCTTCAGGCGGTCGGTGACGCCGCCGGCGGGCCTCCTGCGTTGTCGCCGTCGTCCGTCGCCTCGATTCCCAGCTGCAGCCAGAGCCTGGCGGAGATACCGCCGCCGATGATTGCCGCCCAGGTGGCCAGCGCCGCCAGTGTCTGCTGCAGCGGGTTCGTGCTCTCGCCGACCGCCAGCGTGATGGCGCCGCCGGTGACGGCGCCGAGCACCGCGCCCTGGATCAGGATGCTCGTGGAGTGGAGCACCGCGTCGCGTGCGCGTTCGGCCTCGGCTGGCGTCTTCGTGTCTGGCGGGGGCGGCATCGTGGCGGCCGCGGCGGCGCGCATGCGCTTGTCCTGGTCGCTCTCGAGCCTGTTGGCCTTGCGGTGCGCCGCGGGCCACGTGCGGTGGAGGATGAGCGCGGTCCAGCTGGTGCTCGCGCAGGCGATGGCGCCGACCAGTCCCTCGGCAGCGCCTGCGGCCGCCGAGTCGAAGCTGGCGGTCAGCGGCGCCGGCAGCAGGTATCCGAGCAGCAGTCTGGCGGCCACGGTTGCCATCGCCGCCCCTGCGCTCCAGGCGGTCGCGAACAGCGTCATCTCCCGGGTGTCGTCCGCCGAGCCGGTTCCGGCGTACCGGTGGTGCATCACTTGGGCGATCAGCAGCCTCGTGGCGGCCAGGCTGACGGCGGCGATGAAGATGAAGCCCGTCATCGCTCGAAGCGTTCTCCGGTCGCCAGTCGCAGCAGCCGCGCCTCGTCGCGTTGCAGCGAGCGGCGCAGGCGCCGCCGGTGCGCGTTGTCGCATCGCAGCGGCACGTCGTTCAGCGTGAACGCTTGCGAGTAGGCGTGGCGGATCCGGATCTCGGCGGTCGAGTCGGCGACCTCGGACTGGTCGTCGTCCTTGCCGGCGCCTGCGTTCCAGAGCGCGACGTAGAGCTGGTCGTTCGCGCTCGCCGTGCGCATCCATAGCGTGAACGCGCGCAGGGAGACGTGGGCGATCGTCTCTGCCTTGGCATCGCCCTCGAGGGTGATGCAGCGGGTCTGCCAGCCGTGCCAGAGCATGCGTACGATCAGCCGGTAGGCGGCCTGTTGCAGGAGGAAGCCGGTCCCGGCTCCGATTGCGGCCCCTTGTGCGCCGGCGACGGCGTGCCCGAGGACGCCGAGCGCCAGCGCGGTTGTCGCGGTCCACCGCAGCTCGCGGCGGAGCAGAGCGGTGTCGGGACGGAACGTGCGGTTCAGGGGCAGGCTCCTGCGCGGCGTGGGGCGGTCGTGTCGCGGCATCGTTTCTCCGTATGGGGGCGGGTCTGGTGACGAGGGGGCGAAAGTCCGGATTGACGGTTGTGGCCGCCTGTCGCCCGGAGAGGACGTTTTAAGAAGGAAAGGCGAAGTTTTCACTTGCTAAATTTTTTCCTGGGATTGGGTCAGCAGACCCAAGTCTCTGGTACATCTGTAGGAAGCGCGCCCAATATCCACAGAGTGTCAATATCCTGACGGTCGGAAAATGCACCACGATGGTGCTGATTGCACTTGCTAAAAAGTTTCCAGAAAAGTGGTGCATTTCGAACGCCACTCCGTGCTCCAGGGGGCGAAAGTCGACCTGTCGAAGACTTCCGGCCTGGAGCGTTCGCCGAGCGGGTTTCATCGCGCCCGGCCGTCGTGCTCGCGCTCCCTCGCGCGGTGCGTCGCTTCTGCAGCCGGGGGCGGCGCCGGCGCCGGGGGCTCCTGCCGCTGGCGCCGCTCGGGCCTGAGCGTGGGCATGTCCGCGTGCTGCTGTGCGACCTGCGTACCGTCGGTCCGGACCAGTGTCGCCGGCGGGATCGTCTCGCCCGCGGGGATGGTCGCGTCCTGCTCCACCTTCGAGTCGAAGCAGACGGTCGCGCCGGCTTCCATGTGCGCTCGGTACTCGAGCGCCGCCCGCGCCATCAGCGTGCAGCCGTCGCCCATCCGGGTGTCGGCCTCCATGCCGGCCTTCTGGCCCAGTGTGTAATCGTTCCCGATCACGGCCGGCGGCATGACACCCACGCCGGCGTCGTAGCCGATGCGGACCTTCTCGGCGATATCCGCGCGGTCGCCGATCCGCGCGTGGGGCGCGACGGTCGTTTCCTCGCCCAGGACGCATCCGTTGCCGACCTCGACGTCTGCGGAGATGATCACGTCCCTCTGCGTCGTGACGTTGCTGCCGATCTTCGTGCGCGGTCCGATGCGCGTTCTCGGGCCGAGCGTGGTCCCTGCATCCACGTTCGCTTTGTGACCGACGCTCGTTCCGGTCTCGAGGTGGACGCCGTTGCCGATCGTGGCGTGGTTGTCGGCGACGCTGTTGCGGGCCATGATGACGCCGTCGCCGAGCTTCGCTCGTATGCCGATGCGCTGAGCGCCGATGTCGCAGTTGCTCCCGACCTCGGCGTCGACATCGACGAGCGTTCCGGTCCGCACGATGGTGTGGTCGCCGATCCTGACGCCCTCGCGGATCTCGACGTCGGCTTCGATGATGGTCCCCGCGCCGATGTCGGCGCTCGGGTCGACCTGAGACAGGGGGTGCAGCTTTGCGGTGGGGTGTGGCGGCATGGTGCCTTACCGGGCCGGGCCGTCGTGGCTGCGCTCGTTCGCGGCGCCGGCCGCCGCGTTTACCGGCGCCGGGGCCGGGGGCGGGGTCTCCGGGAGCTGGCGCGGTCTGCTCCCGGGGCTGGTTGCCAGCTCCTGCAGGTAGTCTTCGCGCGGGTCGTAGTCGTCGACGTCGGTGTAGCGCGGGACCTGGGTTCGGTCGGCGCGGACCAGCGTGGAGGGCGGCACGGCCGTACCGGCCGGGATCGTCACTTTCGGCTGCACCCTCGATCCGGGCCCGACGGTGGAGCCGGGCTCCATCTGCGCCCCGAACTCCAGCACTGCCCCGGCGTCGAGCCTGCAG
Source organism: Vicinamibacterales bacterium (assembly GCA_964291605.2). Classification (GTDB taxonomy): domain Bacteria; phylum Acidobacteriota; class Vicinamibacteria; order Vicinamibacterales; family UBA8438; genus WTFV01. Next base: position 2,698,631 of record OZ219745.1, read on the forward strand.
CCGTCGCCCATCCCTGCCTTGGTGTGCACCTGGGTGTCGTCGCCCAGTACGCAGTCGTTCCCGATCGTGGTCGGTGGGGTGACCCCGGCGCCGATGTCGTCGCCGATCCGGGCGTTCCTGCCCATCCGGGTCCCGTTTCCGACATGCACGTGGGGTGCGAGCTTTACGCCTTCCTGCAGGTGGCAGTCGTCGCCGATCTCGACGGCCGCGGCGATCGTGACCTCGTCCTCGGCGCGGAGGTTCTTCCCTGCTCGTGTTCTTGCTTCGACCTTCGTCCAGGCGCCGAGCCGGGCGCCGTCTCCGACGCTGGCGCCGTGGTAGACGTTCGAGCAGTGCTTGATGGTCGAGTTGCTGCCGACCTCGGCGTCGTGGCCGACGCTGCTGTGCTCGTGCATGCGCACGTGGTCGCCGACCTTGCCGCGGGTGTAGACCTGGGCGTTCTCCAGATCGCATTCCCGGCCGACCTGCGCGTCCCTGGCGATCATCGTTCCGGTGCGCAGGATGGTCCGCTCGCCGATCCGGGCGCCTTCCCGGACGTCGACGCCGGCTTCGACCCGAGCGTGCGGGCCGATGCTGGCGCTCGGATGGACCCTGGAGAGCGGGTCGAGCCTGGCCGTCGGGTGTACGGGCATCGCGGTGGGAGTGTAGGGGCGATGTGGCCCTTTCCGACGTGCGGTTCCCCGCTCGGGGCGGTTCCGGGCGGATGCGGTTTCAGCGCGACTGGGTGTCGTGCCCGCGGTGCTCGGTCCGGTGGGCCGCTTCGGCGGCGGGGGCCGGCGCCGGGGGCGGGGTCTCCGGAAGCCCGCGGGGCCGGTCGTCGGGGTGGACGCGGACCTCGCGGTCGTCGTCGTTGTCGCGGAAGTTGAAGTCGTCGACCTCTATGGGGAGCGTCTCCCGCGTGCCGTCGGCCTTGACCAGCGTGGAGGGCGGGATGCTCTCGCCTCGGGAGATGACGACGTTCTCCTGCACCTTCGATCCGGCGCAGACGGTGGACGCCGGCTCCATCACCGCCCCGTAACCGAGGTGGGCGTTGGCCTCCAGCGTGCATCCGTCTTTCATGCGTGCGCTTCCCGACACCCGCGCGTTGTCGCCCAGCGTGCAGTTCTTGTCGACGGTCGCTGCCGGGACCACGCCCAGTCCGGCGTCGGTTCCGATCCGGACGTTCTCGCCGACGCGCGTTCCGTCTCCGACGAGTGCGTGGGGCGCCACGTGCGCGTTGTCTGCGAAGGTGGCGTTGTCGCCGATCAGGGCGTCGTTCTCGATCCGGACGTTCTTGCCGGTGGTGACGCTTCCGCCGACGGTGGCGAACGGATGCACGACGGTGTCCGGTCCGAGCGTGGTTCTCTCGTGGACGGTCGCGTTGCGTCCGATCCGTGCTCCGGTCTCGAGGTGGACCGCGTCGCCGACCCTCGCGTCGTCGCCCACGCTGCTGCCGGGGTGGAGCTTGACGCCGTCGCCGACCCGTGCGCCGTGGCCGACGTAGAACGCGGCGATGTCGCATCCTGCTCCGATACGGGCGTTCTCGCGCACGCGGGCGCCAGCGCGGACGATCGTGTCCTCGTCGATCCTGGCTCCGCGCTGGACCACGGCTCCGGCCTCGACGACGGTCCGGGCGCCGATCTCGGCGTCGGGGTCGACCCTCGACAGCGGGTCCAGCTTCGCGCTCGGGTCAATCGGCATGGTGGTGGGAGTCTACGGTCCATCCGGTCGTTTCCGACCGCTCGTATCCTTCTCGCCGACGGCGGCGCGCTCGGCCAGCGACTCGCCGGGGAACAGCGTCCAACCGGTCTCGACTTCCAGGTTCCGGTATTCCTCGTACAGCTCGGGCCGCTCGCGGCGTCCGTTGGCGATGTCGCCCGCGCAGCCGAAGATGCAGAACACGCAGGACAGCCGCCGGTTGCCGGCCGCGTATGCGCGGAATGCCCGCTGGCCGGCGCGGCGGATCTCGTTGAACACCTGGGTCGTCGTCAGCTGGTGGATGGGCAGCCACTCGTGGACCGTGCGGCGGCTGTTGGTCAGCCTCTTGCTGAGCGACCATGGCGGCCGCCGGCTGCGGCTCTTGCTCTCCTCGGCCCGCAGTCCGATGCAGTTGACGGCGAGTGTCGCGCCGCGCGCCTTCATGTCGCGGCGGATGAACTTCTGGATCGGGTCCCGCTTCAGGTCGCTGGTGCATTGCCGGCGCCCGGCTCCGGGGAACGCGGGCACGTCCGGATACGTCCGTGCGCGGTGTCGTACCAGATCGAAGAACGTCTTGCCGGCGCGGACGACGTTCAGCTTGTGGGCGATTGTCGCCCGGATGTGGTCTTGGACGCCGTGCCACTCGACCTTTCCGAGGTCGGCATGAACAACGACGATCCGCTCGTGCGGTACGCATCGGCGGACCCGGGCGTACATCGCCTGCGAGTCCTTGCCGCCGGAATGCGCGATGTAGAACACCGCGCCGCGGCGGATGAGGTCCTCGAGGTCGGGCGTTTCCATTGGTAGGGCCGTCAGGCGCGCTGCTTCTCGCCGGCGGCTGCGCGTTCGGCCAGCGACTCGCCGGGGAACAGCGTCCATCCGGTCTCGCGTTCCAGGTTCCGGTATTCCTGGTACAGCTCGGGCCGCTCCCGGCGGCCGTTGGCGATGTCGCCCGCGCATCCGAAGATGCAGAAGACGCACGAGAGCCTGCGGTTGCCGGCCGCATACGCCCGGAACGGCTGCTGGCCGGCGCGGCGGATTTCGCCGAAGACCTGGGCCGTGGTCAGCGCGTGGATCGGCAGCCAGTCGTAGACGGTGCGGCGGCTGTTGCTGAGCGTCGCGTTCTGCGCCCAGACGGCTTTCCGCCTGCGGCTCTCGCTCTCCTCGGCGCGCAGGCCCATGCAGCTGACGGCCAGCGTCGCGCCGCGCGCGTTCATGTCCCCGCGGATGAACTTCTGGATCGGGTTGCGCTTCAGGTCGCTGGTGCACTGGCGGCGGCCGGCGTCGGGGAACGCGGGCACGTCGGGGCGCGTCGCCGCGCGGTGGCGCACCATGTCGAAGAAGGTCTTGTTGGCGCGGACGACGTTCAGCTCGTGGGCGATCGTCGCCCGGATATGGTCCTGAACGCCGTCCCACTCGATCTCGCCGAGGTCGGCGTGCACGACGACGATCTGATCGTGTGGCGCCGTGCGGCGGATCCGGGCGTACATGCACTGCGAGTCCTTCCCGCCGGAGTGGGACACGTAGAAGATCGCGTCCCGGCGGACCAGGGTGCGGATGTCGGGTGGTTCCATCTGTGGTGGTCTCTCTAGGCCGCGGTGTCGTGCTGCCGGCGTTCGCGGCGGATGCGGCGGGCCAGCGCGCGCAGCTCCGCTCCGGGGTCGCCGCGCTGCCAGCGGGCGTTGTCCAGGCGGTTGCGCCGGCGCGTCCAGCGGAAGATGTTGCGGGCGCAGTGGATCGCGTCTGAGATTCGGGCGCGGTCGGCGGGCGGAAGCTTTCGCGTAGCCTCGGCCCACGTCCCGCAGGTCGCGTCGGGCGCCGCGGGCGGCTCGTCCCTGGGCGGCTCGCAGCCGGGCCAGCTCCTGGTTGGCGAGCGTCAGCTGCTCGGAGAGCTTCGCGGAATCGGTGAGCTTCTGCATGGGCGGCCGGCGGCGTGCAGGGAGTGTGCGGGCTGCGTGCCGGGAGTTCGGGGATCCGCGCGCGGAGGTTCGACGGGTGCCGACTGGCGCGATGTCGTACTCGGGCAGATCCGCGAAGTGCGGAGCGGGGCCCGTCCCTGGTTTTCATCGTGTCGGTGAACCGGAACATCCGCGTCGAGCGGAGCTGTGTGTGTGCCAAGAGCATCGCGAACCGCGAGAATGGCAGATCCGCATGCGTGCGGAGGGGGGCCGTCAGGCGGCCGGTGTTGCGGCGGCGCTGGCCGCGGCTGTCGCGGTCGCGGCTTCCTTCGGGTGCTCGATGGTGAACCGGATGGTCTTGTGGCTGGCGCCGGGATCGACGTGGGCCCAGAGGAACGGCCAGCGGGTCCACTCCCGTGCTTCCGGGCAGCGTTCCTGCACCATTGCCAGCATCTCGCGCTGGGCGGCCTTCTCGTGGTCGAGCCACTTCTCGTAGCGGTCGAATCCGCGGGGCAGGTCGGTGACCCAGGTGGCGTCTTCGTAGCGGCGGTACTCCCGCAGTTCGGGACCCATGAGTCGGATCATTCCCTGCGCGCCGGGCAGGACGTCCTCCTCGGGTACGAGCACGTCGTAGCCGACGGCGATCGTGCCGTCGTCGGCGGGGGGCATCGCCATGCGGTGCCGGTGTATCTCGATTCGCATCGCTGCCTTCGGTGGTGGTTGCGCCGCGGCCAGCGGCCGCCGCACGGTGTCTACTCGATGACGAACAGGATGTAGTCGTTCTCGCGGATGTGGTGCAGGCACCGGATCGTGGTTGCGAGCTCGCCGGCGAGCCGTCGCAGGAGGCTGGCGTCGGCTTCGGCGGCTCCGGCGGGTCCGGCTATTCTGGTCCTGCTCATCGCGTAGAGCAGCTTGACGAGCTCCATCCTGCCGGCGGGGCGGACCATCTGGGTGCGCTCGTCGTCGAGCAGGTGGCGCAACGGTTCTCCACCGTGTCGAGCTCTCCGGGCGCCGGCTTCGCGGTGGCGTTGTACGCGTCGACCTCCTTCTGGATCCAGCCTGCCAGGGCAGTCAGCGTTGCGTGGGTGGTGCCGAGTCCGGTCTCGGTGTGGTGGACGTGGATCAGCTCGAGGTGAGGTTCCGGTCTGCCGGTCTTTGTCATTCTTGGGTTTCGTTAACGATTCCGGGTAGGCGTTTCCCCTAGGGAGTCGACTACTCACTGCATGGCGATCCCCCGCGGGACGCGATCGAGCGCAACCGGCTACCAGCTGACGATGCGGCCGTAGCCCCAGGGCGATTCCATCTCGCAGCGCAGCATCAGGTTGTCGGCGTGGCGTACCGGCTTCGACGGCATTGCCGATCGGCCGGGCAGGCCGACGGCCTCGAAGACGGTTTCTTGGACGGTCTCGCGCAGGTGCATGAGCCGTTCTCCGCAGATGCCACGGAGCGGCCGGATCCAGTCGCCGACGTAGGTCTCCCCGGCGTCGTGGAAGAGCGCCTCGAGCCTGGTGGTGCGGTCTTCGGCGGCGCACAGCTGCATCACCATCAGCGAGTGCCAGAGCACGGGGATGGGTTGCGCGCTCTGACCATTGGGTGGTGTCTCAGTTCGAACTGAGACACTACCGGTCGGTCATCGGCAGGTCTGGCGCTCGGGCGGCGAGGTTGCCACCCTTGAACCGTCTGGTTTCAACGACTTGCGGAGAAGATATGACCTCCAGGTTGCCACCCATCCGGCGGCGTAGCGCTGCCGTCGCTGCCGGGCGCCGGGCCGCCTGCGGCTCAGTGGCGGCGTCCCGCGGCCAGCGGGTGTCGTGCCGCCGTGCGCGCAGGCGCGGGGCCGGCCTGCCGTTTGTCGTGCCGCGTGTCGGTCCACTGCGGCACGAGCTGGCGTCCGGCGTCGGCGATCGCGGACAGCTTCGGGTCGATCGCGCGCAGCTCGTCGAGGGTCGGGTACGGGTAGCCGATTCCCAGCTCGTCGGGCGCGTTCCAGCGGGAGGCGGGTGCGATGTTGACGAGGTAGTCGTTGCGGATTCCCATCTGCGCGAGGCGCCAGCGGATCCACGCTTCGAAGGCCCGGGCGGCCAGCTCGCGGGTGGTCGACCAGTACGGGTTGCTCCTGGGCCTGCGCTGGTCGAGCTTCGCCGAGCGCTTCAACAGCCCCAGGCTCCGGAGCAGGCAGCCGTAGTCGTGCAAGGCTCTGGCGAGCCGGCCGGCGGCCGTACGGGAGTGCTCGGCGTCCGGCCAGCTCTCGGTGGCGTAGCCGTGGCGATGGCGGGTCGACAGGCGCGACGCCTCGTGGTCAAAGGCGTGGAACCACTCGTGGGCCAGCGATCCCGGTCCTGCCGGTTTCGAGATGGCGATGACGCGCTGGGCCGGTTCGTAGTGGGCCTTGGTGCGCTGCGGTCCGCCGTGCCCGCGGGCGCCGAAGGCGAGCCCGAGCGCGTCGCCCAGCGACAGTGCGCGTGGGGGCCAGCCGAGCACCGCTGCGAGGTCCTCGAGCCCCTGGGAGGCGTCGGTCAGGTCCGTCCGCCGCCGCGCGGCCGAGACCCAGTTGCCGAACTGCACGCCGCGGAAGGCGAAGCGGCGGGTGAACTCGTCCGGATCGTCGGTTCCCGCCTCGCCCGGTGGCCTGCGCGGCTCGTTCCGGTCGTTGCGCTCGGCGGGGACGGCGCGCCAGCGCTCGAACCAGGCGTCGAGCTCGTCGCGGTGGTTGCGGATGCGGTCGCGGGCCTCGGCGACCGCTTCGCTCTTGCTGCGCGCCGCGCATTCGTAGACCCGGATCCAGCGGCCGGCGTGCTGCCGGCAGATGCGGTAGACCTTTCGCGTCTGTCCATCCTCGCGGAACCAGCGGATGTGGTACGGGGAGGGGCCGGACCCGTTCTCCTTCCGCTCGGCGGTTCTGGCGTCGAGGCGCGCGAGCACCTCGGGCAGCTCTGCCGCCGCTCTAGCGAGCGAGTCCGCGGTGACGATGCTGCGGTACAGGCCGCTCTTGCCGGTGACCGGCTTGCCGATTTCGCACTTGCCGTACCGCTCGAAGCAGCGCAGCGTGCCGAGGTCGCGGGCGTGTCCGGCGTGGCGGTAGAGCGCGGCCGTGTTCGAGATGAGGTTCGCGACGTCGTTGTTGGTCAGGACCTTGATGCGTGCGAGTCCGCGTTCGGTGGTCGTTCTCTTCTCCATGCAGTCGAGGGCGATGCGGAGCACGCCGCCTGCGTCCTGGCCCGGGCGGCTGAGCCAGTGCTCGTTCTGCCAGCCGCGGCGTGTGCGCAGGTAGTCGCGCACGGCGCGGAGGAAGGCGAGCTCTTCCGGGCCGCGGTTGTCGGCCGCGTGGGCTTCGGCGAGCTTCTCCCACGGTGGCGTGGGCCACGCCTCGGTAAGCTTCTTCGGCAGGTCTCCGCCGAGTGCGGCGCCGACGACGATGCTGCCTATCAGGTCCTTGCGAGCGCCGGGGATGTGTTCCCCGAAGTCGTCGATCCGTCGTTGTGTCGTCATCAGGTGGTTGCCTTCCTTCGTGCCTCCCGGCGTTCGGTCATCCAGGCGTCCGAGTCGACCGGGGAACACACCATGCACAGCCCGCCGGAGAATGCGGCCCATTCCGGGCCGGTCCTTCGAGTGCAGGCGCGGCATGCCACCAGCGCGTCGATCCGGCGCTGGATGTCCGGGGGATTCGCGGTGGGCGGTTCGGGTGCTTCCTTGGGCGCGGGCTGCTCGGGTGGGTCTTCGAGCAGGTCGAACAGCGAGTCCTGCGTGGGCATTCAGGCGTTCGGCGCCGTCTTCGTGGCTGGTGCGGCGGTGGCGGCCGTGCCGGCGGGGACGGCGACCAGGGCGGGGGCGAGCGCGTCGCGGTCGTAGTCGGCGGGGCTGCCGTTCAGGTCGGTCTTGACCCGGTCGAGCGCCTCCTGCGCGTCGGCGGCGTCGGTGACGGTGGCGAAGGGCTCTCCGGGGGCGTTCTCGCGGCCCTGGACGAAGACCTGCCAGGCGCGCGGCGGCGCAGGCGTGGTGTCCTTCATGGCGTTATCCTCCGGTGGGGTGACGCGGCGGGCCGGGCGGCGGGGCCGCTCAGCCGGCGTCGGTGGTGTCGATGCGGATCCAGTCGTCGGCGGCTTCCGGGTGGGTCCGTGGGTCGGCGCCCTCGTCGAGGGTCAGCGCGGTGAACGAGCCGTAGCGCCGGTAGGTGGTGCCGGCTTCGAAGAGGTTGGAGAAGTGGGACAGGACAGTGACGCTGTCGGTCATGTCCGTGGCGCCGGGGCGTTGGAGAACGGCTCCGACGGGTGCTTCGTGCAGGGTCATCGGTCGTTGTTCGCTCGCGTGTCCTTCATTCCACCACTCTCGCGACTGCCGGCACTTGCGCGATGGCGACCGCCAGCGTGAATGCGGCGAATGCCAGTCCGGATCGTTTGGCGTCTTCGGTCTCTCCGCAGGCGTAGAGCATTGTGGTGACCATGATGCCGAGCATCATTGGGGTTCGCACCGCCGGGCTTTCGAGCCAGAGCAGCAACGGCGCTCCGGTCCGGAAGTGGAGCCACGTCAGGATGGTGGTCTCGGTCACGATCAGCCCCGCGATCACTGTGTTGTAGTGCCGCCGGATGCGTTCGAGGTTTGGTCTTCTCATCGCAAGGCGTCTTTGGAGAGCACCGCGATGGCGGCCGCCAGGGCGAGTGCACTGGTGATCAGTCCTGCCCACAGGGATTGGTCGGGTTCTCCGTAGGCCCGGAAAAGCAGCGTGATGACGCTGCCGAGCAGCATTGTCATGAGAACGCCCGGGTTCGAGATCCAGAGCAGTACCGGCGTTCCGCTCGAGATCTGGAGCGAGCCGAGGATGGCCGTTTCGGTTGCGACGAGCAGGATCATCACCAGGAAGCCGTAGTCCTGCCAGTGGCGTTTCTTCCGTCGAGCAGTCATTCCGCGGCGGCCATCGGCGCGATCATCTGGGTTGCGAATGTCATCGCCAGTATGGAGTGCTCGTGCCGGTCGGCGGCGCTGATCGGTCCTTCGCTCGCGCCGACGACCATCAGGCCGTTGACGTTCTGCAGCGCCCAGCGCAGGTTGAGCGCTTCGCCCGGGTCTTCCCAGTTGCGGAGTACTTGGTCGAGGTCGTCGATGACGGCGACGAACAGGCGTTCGCCGGCCGCGTTCTGGATGCGGACGAGGCCGTTGTCGTGGCCGGTCTGCTTCTGGGCGAGTCCGGCGGCGTTCGCGATCTCGGTCCACAGGTCGCTTGTGCTTGCTATCGCGGTGCTGGAGGGCGTGATCGGGCGGCCGAGCCGTATCGGCGTGCCGGGCATGCCGTATCTGAGGCGGGCCTCGATCCGGTCGAGGACGCCGCGGCGTTCCTCGGCGCTTCCGCCCATGATCAGCGTGTGCTGCGCGGGCCGGTGGCGGTCGTACTGCGCGGCGTGCTCGAGCACGCGCTCGATGGCAAGGTCCGCCTGGGTCGTTGGTTGCTGGTCCATGTCGTTCGCTCTCCTGTCCGGTTGCCGCCGTGGCTCACTCGACGCCTTCGGCTATCCTGCGGTTGAAGTCGCCGATGGTCATCTCGTCGCCGGCGAGGTTGAGCAGGATGCTCTGGCCGCGGCGCTTGCCCTCGTGGTAGGCGCTCTCGAGGGCTTCGCGCACGGCGCTGTCGAGCACGTTGAGCGCGGCTTGCGTCTTCGGATCCATGGTCACGAGTACCGTGTCCTGGTACTGTGATATTCGCCTGCTCGTATCGTCGCAATCGAGAAGGAACGGCGCGCGGTTGCTCCAGGCGTGACCCGGCGCCGGGTGCGCCAGCGCCTCGATCAGCTCGAACATCCGGTTGCGCAGCTTCTCGCCCGCGTTCCAGGGCTCCCCGGGCCGCGCGTCGGGTATGTGTCCGAAGTGGTACCGGCCGCGGTACCCCGGCCACTGGTAGTTCCTTCGAGTCCACCGGAACGTGGCTTCCCCCGCGTCGCTGCTGCGGCGCCGTGCGTCCTTGCCGAGCTGGATCAGCTCCTTGCAGTCCGCACAGACGACATCGCGTTTCGGCCGCCCGCGGTACCACTCGCCTTCGTCGACCTTTGCGTGGCAGCATGGCCACGGATCCCAGGTGTGCCCGCGCCTGGGGGCGCGTTCTCTGTTTCCCATCGGTTGCGCTCAGGCGGTTGGGGCTTCGACGCCGACGATCTCGAGCGGATCGTCGTTGGGCGTTGCGCCGGTCGCGCCGGCGGTTTCCAGCACTTCGATGGTGTTCTGGATCGCGCTGATGTACTGGGTGACGAGCAGCCGCTCGCGGTCGGGCCGCGACTTGATGGCCGCGTGCGGTCCCGGCTCCCCGGACCACAGCGAGTCGAGCAGCCGCGTCGCCCGCTGTATCGCCGGCATCTCGAGATAGCCGGCGACGTAGTCGCGGAAGTCGAGGTCGGTGCGGTTGGCGTCGCTGCCCATGGGGAAGCGCAGCGGGTGGCCGTCGGGGTCGATGCAGACCAGCGACGCCATGCGCTCCCTTCGCGGGTGCCGGCGCGAGCCGACCTCGTGGGCGGTGATCAGGATCGAGCCGATCGGCACGTCGTTCTGCCCCCGGTGCCGCAGGAACGGTCCCTCGAACGCGTAGCCGCCGCGGCCGTTGTGCGGGTCGATGGAGTGGACCACCTTCGCCCAGGCGGCGGCCGGGTGGCGCAGCCGCACGTTGGGGTGCCCGGATGACAGCTCCGGTTCGTGGGAGCTCATCACGCCCGAGGCCGTCTCGTGCCGCCGGCGGGGCGGCGGCACGGCCACCGGTTCCGCCTTTCCGGGCGCGCTCAGCAGCGAGAGCAGGTTCTTGCGGGTCTCGGTCGAGAGGTCTCCGGCGACGTTCTCGGCGGCGGCGCGCTCGAAGAGCAGCGCCCGCTCGCAGCGCCTGTTCCGGCCGGTTTCCCGGAGGACCATCGCCAGCGTGTAGTCGAGCGCGGCCTGCGCGTTGCGGCGGCGGACCAGCTCGGCCAGCTCCGCCTGGGCGGCGTCCCAGGTCGGCGCTACCGTGCAGTCGGGTCGGGGGCGGTGCTTCCTGGCGTATTCGGCGAACAGCGCCAGCTCGCGCTCGATGTCGGCGATGCGTTCGGGGTGCGTCGGCGGGGTCTCGCCGAGCGCCATGCGCAGCCGCAGGGCCGGCTCGGCCTGCACGTAGCGCTCGACCCGTTCGAGCAGGTCGACCGGGGTCTCGACGCTGAGCGCCGGCAGGCGCACCGGGACGGCCGTGCCGTCCGGGGCCGCGGCGGCGACGTGCAGCGCGAGCTGCTCGGCGCCGGCCTCGCCGGGGCTGCCGGTCACGACGACGGCTCCGGCGTCGATGGCGCGGGTGTTCTTGCCGAGGTTGATGCCCGAGAAGGCGTCGCGGTCGAAGCCGCCGCGAACACGGCTGACGACGACGGCCCAGGGGGCCTCGAAGCCGCCGAGGGTGGCCTTGATCTGCATGGTTTCTCCAAGCGTAGGGGGCGGGGGACGCCGCGGTCGCGGCCGACGTCCTCCAGTCGGTTCCAAGGCTGTGCGCAAGCGCTATGGAGCGGTCGTCGTTCGGCCGCGGTCGCGTATCGTACCGGCGTGGTTCACCTGGCCTCGGACGTGTCCGACCGGCGGTTGATGGCCCCGGCGGGGCACCGGGTCCACTGGGCGTGCGGGCGTAGCGGCGATGCGGTCCAGTCCTACGCGCCGTTCCGGCGGGTGGATCCTGCGGTGCTGGCCGTCGCCCTTGGGCTTCTGCGCCTCGAGGCAGCTGACTGCTTCGTCGATCTCGGGTGCGGCGACGGCGCGGTGGTCGAGGCGGCCGGCGCCACGGTCCGGCTGGCGGTTGGCGTCGAGCTCGATCCGGATCTGGCGTTTCGGGCGCACAAGCGCCTTGCGGCGGCCGCGGCGGCGGGCGGGCTCGCCGGCCGTTGGCGGATTTTCAACGAGCCGATCGGGTGGACGGCGCCGTCGGGGATGACGGCCGGGTTCGTGAACCTGCTGCCGTTCGCCGGAGCGGCGCTGTCGAGTTGGCTCGCTCGCGGCGTTGGGCCGGGGTTCCGGGTGGCGGTCGTGGGCGGCTGGCCCGATGTCGCCGACGGCGTCCGCCGTGTGGCGTCGGTCGACGCCGTCGATGCTGGCGGTAGACCGAAGCCCGTGGAACTGTGGACGTTCGGGAGCGAGGAGGGCGCGTGAAGGCGAAGACGAGGGTGAAGCTGGCGGCCCGGGGCATGGGTCCGCTGGTGCGGCCGGGCCGGCCGGGCCGGGGCAGGCGTGGGATCCTGGCGCCGGAGCGCGGTGTCGAGACCGCCGCTGCGGCCGCCGGCGGCGTGGCGGCCGAAGCGCAGCCCGTCGTGAGCGACGACGGGTCGTTGGGGGAGTTCGTGGCGCCGGCCGGTGGGTCGGTACGCCAGCGCGTGCGCCTGCGCCCGGTGGTGCGCGAGGCCCTCGACGCCGAGGCCGGGCGGCTGGGGATGACGCGCGAGGGGCTGTGCCGCGTCGTGCTCGAGGAGGTCGCCCGCAAGGCGGTCGGCGCGCAGGCGGCGGCTGACGTGGACGTCGAGGATCTCGTCGGCGAAACGGGATCGGGCGCCGTCGAAGCACTGGATCCGGCTGCGATCCCTGCTGCGTATGTCGGGTCCGTCGAGGACGAGGACCGTAGCTCGGCCTCGGCCGGCGCGTCTCCGGTGGATGCTGGCGCCGACGGCGGGGATGCCGTCTCCGGGTCCGTTCCGGATCCGGGGTCGTCGGATCGGCGTGAGCTCCTGCCACTGGGCCGGCGGTCGGCTGTGGTTCCGCCGCGTGCCGTGCGCGGGCTGTCGCGGCGTCCGGGTGGGCGCGCGCGTGTCCGGGGCGCCCTCGCCGCGGCGGTGGCGGTCGCTTTCGTCGCTGTGTTCTCGATTGCCGCTTTGGCGGTCTCCTGGCGCTATGAGGTGGCCCCGGCCGGGGGCGACGGGGTCTATGTCGTCGACCGCTGGCGGGGCGCTGTGTGGCGTTGTGGCGCCCTGAGCGGGGGACGGCCGCCGGCGTGTGTGGTCGCCGTGTTCCGGCCGCCGGTGGTCGGCGGGGACGTGGCGCAGTTCGGCAGGGCGGGGGTCGTGCCATAGGGCCGGGATGGAACGTGATCCATGAACCGCGAACAGGCGTACTGTCTTCTCGGGCTGGCCGCGGATCCGTCCCGCAAGGAGGTCGTCAGCGCCCACCGGCGCCTGATTTCCACGGTGCATCCGGACAAGTGCAGCGGGCCGGAGGCGGGCCGGCTCGCCCGACAGGCGACCGCGGCGCGCGACGTGCTGCTGGCGCCGGCGAAGCCGTCGTTCCGGACGCGGCGGCAGGCGCCGTCTGCTTCGACTCCGCCTTCGCGCAGTGAACAGCTTTCGATGACGTCCTGCTGCGTTGGCTGCGGTCTATCGTGGAGAGGCTGGGCCGTCCGCTGGACCTGGCGGAGTTGTTGCGAACGCTCCGGCGCGACCTGCAGGCTCGCGGCGTGCCGGCCGATGATGTCCGTGTCTGTTTCGCGCGCGTGCTCGACGCTGATTTCCTGACCGCCGGCGTCGCCCGTGGTTTCTGGGAGCTGCACGAGGACGGCGTGCGGCCGGCCGGGTGGACAGAGTCGTCTGCTCGCGGCGCGGCTGCGGCGGAGACGGAGCCGGCAGCGTGGTCGACGAGGGCCGAGCCTGCGGTGTCTGGGTCCGATTCGGTTGGCCGGTTTCGCCGGTGGGTTGCCGCTTGTCTGCGGCGCAGGGTGCGGCAGGCGGTTCGCTGGGGGGCGGCGGTCTCCGCGGCCGGCATGTTCGGTCTTGGCGTGGTGGGCTGCGGCGGTCTGGTGATGGGGGCGGTAGCGAACGGGGAACTGCTGATGACGGCCCTGGCCGTTCCGGTCCTGTTCCTGTGCGGGCTCGCGGGTGTCTGGCTGATGGACCGCTTCGACGTGGCGGCGGGCGTTCTGGGTAGGCCGGCGGTCTTCGTTCCGGGTTCGATACTGTCGGTGGCGCTGTTCTTGCTGCTGGTCTTGTGAGCTCAGGGGGTTGGAGTGCGGTGCGTGTCGGCCGGGCGGCTGTGCAGGGTTGCGGTCCGCGGCTACCTGAACAGGTCGTTGGCCCACCTGCGGAGACTTTCGGGGCCGAAGCTCACGATCACCGTTGGTATCTCGACCATGAGGACCATGAATGCCACGTCCCGGGGACCCCACGGTTCGGCGCCGGTGATCCAGGCGCCGGTCGTCCCCAGGACGATGAACCTGATCGTGAAGTGGATCGCGTGCCGTGCGACGCACCGCAGGCTGGGCTCGAACATCGGCCGCTCGGTGGTTCCGGAGCTGTTGGTCATGGTGTGATTCTACGCGTTGGCTGGCAGCCCCGCCGTTGCCGGCCCGCCTCCCGCCGGCCGGGTAGGCGCGGGGGGCTCCCTTTTCTTGCGGCTCTTGAGCGTCTCGAGGTGCTTGGCCGCCGGCAGGTACTGCTCGAAGCCGTTGGCTATGCGTCTGGCGTCGTCCAGCAGCTCGTCGAACGGCTTGCCGAACGGGTCGGTGTCGATCAGGCCGGTCGTGTGCAGGAAGGGCAGCGCGATCGACGCCTCGAGGTCCTCTTCGGCCCATTCCCCGCCGTTGATGAATGTGTGTCTCACCGTTACGGGCACGGCCTGCTTCGCCTTTGCGGTCAGTCTCAGTCCGCCGTGGCTCGGCGTGCTGACGAAGTGCACCTCGGGCCCCAGCTTGGTGACGTGGTCGACAGTGCCCCACGGGCTCGGGTCGCCTTCCCTCATTTGCTGATTCCTTCCCGGTTCGCGTGCGGCGGCTGGTCGGCCGCTGTCGCGGTTGGTCTGTGTGCGCCGGTCACTCCTTGACCCATCCGCTTCTGTAGCGGGTCACCAGGCCCCGGTTGCGCATCCGGCCGAGGATGCCGCCGGCGGCCAGGGCGGCGGCCTGCGCGGTCATCTGGTGGTTCGGCCAGATGTGGTTGGCGACGCTGGCGGCGTTCAACGGCCGCATGTCGTCGAGCGCGGCGAGCACGCGCTGCTCGTACTCCTCGCGGGAGACGCGCTCGACGACCCTGCGGATTCGGCTGTGTCCTGGCATGCGTCTGCTCCTGTGTTCGCCGGCGTCCGTTACCGCAACCCGATGTCGATCCTGCCGTCGGCCTTGATCTCGATCCACGCGCCGCGTCCGGTGGGCATGATCGGCTCGATGTTGCGGCGTGCGGCGTTGCTGATGCGCCGCAGCGTGGCCGCCTCGTTTCCCTCGAGGATGCGCACGGCCTCCTCCTCGAGCGCGTGGCGGTAGCGCTCGGGCTGTTCCTCGTAGTTCTCCGTTCCTTCTCTTTCGAGGTCTTCACCGAAGACCTGCCATGCCGAGTCGACCGCTTCCGCTATGGTGATCCCCGTGCTGCGTCCCAGCACGAATCCGTCCTCGGCGTGGTCGCCGATGAACGCGATGTCGGCGGCGACGCGCATCGTCCGGGGCGGGTCGTTCCCCTTGCGCAGGGTCAGCTCGGCGCGCAGCTGCGCGACGTGCCGCTTGTCGGCCGGCGGCGGATCTCCGGCGCCGAGCCTCACGCTCTCGCCGTGGTCGTTGAACGTGATGCGGACTGCCGCCAGGTGTTCGATCTCCGGGTGCCGCACGAGGCTGGCCGCGAGGTCGTCGGTGCCTGCGTCGAACAGGCGGTCGGCGATCCCTTCGCGCGCCAGCGCCCGGTAGGCGGCGTACACGTCCACGGGCCGCGTGTCGAAGGCCGGGTTGTCGAGCCAGGCGCCCGCGAGGATCGCGTCGACGCTCATCGTTCCGGTGGCGCCGCGGCGGCCGTGCGGCGACCAGCGCTCGCGCTGTTGCTCGTTGCGTTCCGTCATGTCGTGTTTCCCCGGTCCGTGTCGAGCGCCGTCGGCCGGCCGGTGCGGATCTGCTCGGCGAGGCGTTCGACGGCCTCCTCGATCCGGATCGGCCGGTAGGCGGTGTGCTCCACGCACACGTTGCAGTGGCGCGGCGTTGGCGAGGTCTGCTGGTGGATGTGGCCGTGGAGGTTCCCGGAGACCGCGACCTTTCCCGGCTCGTCGGTCCCCGCCTGGTGCAGCGGCACGTGGCTGAGGGCGACGCCGCGGATACCGTTCACTGATGTCCTCAGCCTCTGCGGTCCGGTCACCCGTGCGAAGGCCGCGGCCATTCGCGAGGTGATGCGGTCGTGGTTGCCGGCGATCAGCACGATTCGACCGCGCAGCCGCTCGGCGATCTCTTCGATGCGCCGGTTCATCGGGGGGCCGGAGAAGTCGCCAAGGTGGTAGACGGTGTTGCCGTCACCGACGGTGTCGTTCCAGTTGGCGACGAGCGCCTTGTCCATCTCGCCGAGGGTGCGGAACAGCCGCTCGCCGTGGCGGATGATGTTGGCATGTCCGAAGTGGGTGTCGGCGATTACCCATGTCCGGGGTCGTTCGGGCATCGGCCCCTCCGGGGCGTTGTGCAGTGTTGTCCGTCGGCGGGCGTTCAGTCGTTCCGGTCGGCCGGGGGCGGTGTTGCCGGTCCGAGGCCCGGGTCGTGACCGAACAGCAGCGAGTAAGTGCGTGTCTCCTCCATCTCGCGTTCAAGGTCGACGGTATCGCGGTGGATCCTGTCGGGGGTGTCGCCGGGGTTCTGCACTTCAATTCGGGCGAGCAGCCGGTTGGCGTCGAGCTGGTGGCGCCGCCACGCCTCGGCCAGGCGGTACAGGTCGCGGTCGAGTGCGGTGTTGTTGACGGCCAGCTTCGCCCCGGTTGCTGCGAGCAGCAGCGCCGCCAGGGTGGCGGTGACCGCGGCCGACATGTCCGCCGCGGCGGTTGTGCCGGTGGCGAGTGCGACGACCGCCATCGTGCTGCTGAGCGCGTTCGACAGGGCGTCTCTCCGGTTCTTCTGTTTCTCGAACCGCACGTGTTCCCTGCATGCCTCGGCATGTAGCGTGTGTAGGCGTTCGCTTGTGGTCAGCATGCTTCCTCGCGTGGGGCGACAGGGAACGTGGTGAACGGGACCGCGGGTTTGGTCTCGTCGTGTTGTCCCATGCAGGTCGAGTCGAACCTTCCCGGCCGTTCCTGCCCGCACCGGCGGCAGGGGGCCCTGCTGTCCAGGTCCCACTGGTGTCCGTAGCGGTCCGTCCAGATCATCGGGTTCTCCTTCCCGGCGTGGCGTCGCTCACTCGTCCCGTTCGATCTCCGGCACCTGTAGCCGTCCCTGCTTGTACTGGATCACGTACAACGTGAGGGCGCCCTTGTATCCTCGGAAGCGTTCGTTGCGCTCGAGGTAACCGTTGCCCAGGCGCCGGACCGGTCTCCAGCCGGTCGGGAGTGGCGTGGCGAGCACTTCGCGGGCGCACTCGACGCCCCAGTGTTCTTCTTCCTCGTCGTCGTCGAAGTCGGTCGCCTTCCAGGCGCCGTGCTCGATCAGGCGCCACCAGCATGCCGGCAGCCAGATGGCTTCCTCGTTCTCGGCGTCGAGCAGGTACTCGGTTCCTTCGACGTGGTAGGGCCGCTTGCCGGCGGCGAGGTCGTTCGCGAGTACCTCGGCGTTGGCCCAGACGAAGGTCTGCAGGTCCCCGAACATGCCTTCGTACGTCCCGCTGGACTCGTGGATGTCCAGCGGGTTGCCCTCGGCGTCGGTGTTCTCGATGCTGTCGTGTGGTCCGTAGGCGGTTCCGCTGAAGGTGTAGCCCTCGGCCGCGTACCGCGCTTCGGCCCGTTCGGCTGCCTCGACGTCGTCGTCCTCGAGGCCGGACGGGTCCGCGTTGGCGAACAGCGGCCCCCAGGCCGCGGGCATCGCCTCGGTGACGAGCCACGGCTTCGCGCCTGTGGGGCGCTGTGCGGGGTCAGGGCCGGGCGGTCCGTACCGCGCCGGCGCGTCGGTCGTTTCGTTCTCCATCCGGATTGGTCTCTCTGTGCGGCGCTGGTTGGTGGTGTGCGCCGTGCGGTTGCGAGGCGGTCACGCGGTCGTGACGAAGCACGCGTAGCCGTGTTTCTCCATCAGCAGCATGACGTCGTTGGCGACCTCGATCCGGACCTCCCGGCCCTCGGCCCTCGCTTCGTCGACCGCGGCGTCGATGCGCCGCGCGAGCGTGTGCTCGTCGTCGGCTTCATACGTCGCCCTGACCAGTCCGGTGTTGTTGCCGCCTACGTGCACGATGGTTGCTTCCATGTCGTGGTCTCCCCGGTGTGGCCTCCGGAGCGGGCCTTGTCGGGCTGCTCTGGCGTGACGGGTTGTCGCGGATGCGGGCGGGCCGGCCTCATCCGGCGGCGCGCTCGCCGGATCCGAGCAGGTCTTCGACTTCGGCGAGCGCCATGCGGGCCTCGCACCGCTCGATGACGCGCACCAGCCCGAACGGGTTGTCGCGCTGGATCGGGTACGAGCCGTCGTTGCCGATCGGCTCCGTTGCGGTGTCGAACTCCAGCTCGGCGAGGATGTCGCGCAGGACCCGGCGGGTCTTCTTGTCGCTCGGGACGATCAGGAAGGAGCCGTCGGGCGGTTGCAGGACGCTGTAGTGGGGCGTTGCGTGGATGGCTTCCAAGGCGGTCAGCTCTCGTCGGGCAGCATGATGGTGGCCACCGTCTCGCCGGCGTCGCCGGGGCCGATGACGAGCTTGAGCGTGCGCAGGCGCTGGCGGCCGTGCCCGGGCCGCGGGACGACGATGACCTGGAACAGGGCGGGCGAGGCGTGGTCGTCGCTGCGGGCGATCTCGCGGCTCCTGCAGGCGGCCATCCAGAGCACGTCCCAGAGGCGGCCGTCCTCGTCCTGGTGGACCCGGGGCTTGCGCCGGGCGTCTTCTTCGGTCCAGCGTACGCACTGGTCCTGGACCGCTGCGGTGATGGCGACGGGGACCTTGAACCCGGCCTCGCGGCCCGTCTGGGTAACGTCGACGAGCGTGCCGTCCCGGATTCCGTCGGCTCGCGTGTAGCGGTGCACGACGGGGGCGTCGTCGAACGGGTGTCGGGCTTCAGCCGGGCGGGGCGCGGTTGCGGTTGCACTCATTTCTTTGCGGTGTCGCGGGTTCGCTCGCGGCCACGGCGGTGGTCGAGCGGTAGTGTGGGTCCCGGCGGTCGGGCGGTGCGGGTTTCGTGGCGCGGAGGCGCCGCGTGCTGCGGAGCGGGCGGGTCGGGTTGGCCGGGCGCGGGTGCGGGGCGGGTGGTGCTACTGCGCGGGTTCGGCCGAGGGGATGATGGCGCGCTCGAGGGTGTCCAGCCGCTGGTCGATGCGGGCGAAGCCCTGTTCGATGGTGCGCATCCGGCCGTCGAGGCGGTGGTAGTTCTCGAGCATCTCGTCGCGCAGGCGGTCTATCCGGCCGGTCAGTTCGCTGCGGAGATCGCTGATCTGGTCGTCGATCTGCGTGCTCAGGTCCGTGTGGACGTTGTCGATCCGCGTGTTCAGTCTGCGGACTTCTGTCTCGACGTCGCCGATGCGGTTGATGGTCATGCCGCCCAGCAGCCCGCCGAGTGCGATTGCGGTGGCGAGGATGGTGCCGATGATGGCTTTCGTGTCCGTGCTCATCGTGATGACTCTACTCCTGCGGTCTGATGGTCGCAACGGGTTGGGCGTGTTCGTTGTTCAGCGCCGCGGTACCTCTCCGCTCTTGCTGGCGACCGGCTTGATGGAGCCGTCGGGCTGTTCGAAGCCCCATCGCTGGACCCGCTTTCCGGTCCGGAACAGCGTCATCGCTGGGATTCGCCTGATGGATCCGTCGTTCAGTACCGGTCCCGGCCGGAGCCGGATCCGGTGCCGGTGGGAGGCTGGGCGCAGCACGATGTTGCGGTTCTCGATCACCGCGGTCCCGTGCCGCGTGTCCTCGAAGATGGGGCCGCCGTGCAGGAGCAGAGACGCCGACGGCCACGGGTGGTTGTGGAAGCCTTCCGGGTCGTTGTTCTCGAAAACGTGGAGGTAGAGGCCGTCCTGACCGTGCCCGTCGTCGGCGAGCGCGCGCTGGAGCCACCAGCGGCGCATGTAGACGGGACTGCCGGCGTCCGCGGTCAGCAGCGTCAGGTCGGGATCGTAGCCTGTGACGCGATCGAGTACCTGGTTGACCTCGGTCACCTGGTCGATGCTGGCGCCTCCGGGCCGGATCCAGGACACCGTGCGGATGGCGCCGCTCGCGTCGTCCATCTCGCGGGCGAGCGCGTGCAGGTCGATGTCCGGCGCGAGGATGCGTTCGACGGCCTCGGCCAGCTCGGCGCGCAGCGGGTCTGGCAGTTGCGGCATGGCGGTTCTCGTGGTGGAGCGTACGGGCGCAGCGCGGGTGCCGGTCTCCGTGCGGCTTCAGTTCTCGATGGTGGCCACGAAGGCGTTGACCCGGTCGCAGCGCCGGGCGATCGTCTCGAGCACGACGGCCATGTCGGCCGCGCGGTAGTCGCCCGGCTGCCCGTCCCAGCGCTTCTCGATCTCGTCCGTCCTGGCTGGCGGGCAGGTCCAGTCCTCCGGCGTGATCCCGAACGCGCCGATGACTTCTTCCAGTGCTGGCTGGGCGGGGAAGAGCGCGCAGTGCTGCTCCCCGGTCATGCCGAGCTCGGCTGCCGCGGTGTTTCCGATTTCGGAGGTCGGCACCTCTCCTGTAGCCCGCACGCACTTGCCCAGGTAGTCCCGCCAGCCGCGGGCGCAGACGTAGACGTGGCCGGCCACGCACGCGGCGGTCTCGCACGGCGCGATCCCCGCGGCCATCTCGTCGGTCACGATCCGCGACTCCGCGGGGATCCGGTGGAGCGAGAGGACCTCGGTGAGTCCCGGGTCGTGGAACCTCCCTTGGTCATAACCCATCGTTTCGTCCTCGGCGGTCCGCAGGGATTCGGCCGCGAGGCGGTAGAGCGGTGCGTTTCCGAGACGGTAGTCGGCCTGCCACCAGGATTCCCGGCTCCCGTCGTGCGAGCGTCCGGCCTCGTGCCAGTCCGGTTCGCCGGCCGGGTTGCGCCCGACCATGCCGTCGACCTCGGCGAGCGACGAGCACGTGTGCGTCCGCGTGCGGACCTGTCGTTCGACCTCGTCGGCGGTGATGTCGTCGCAGACGCCTTCGAGACCCTGGTCGACCTCCGTGCTGACGGCTTCGTTGAAGTCGTCGCCGTTGACGTACACGTCGGCCGTGTCCAGCGCGCTGTTGCGCAGCATGTAGAACTTCATCCGTTCGTTCCTCGGCCGTTTGCCCTGGCCGCCGTGGCGGACCCGTAGATCTGCCGGTCGAGGCTCTCGACGAGCCGGTCGCGCGCGATCCGCCGCGCCTCGTCCTCGTTGTAGCCGGCCAGTTGCATGAGCTTCATCAGAAATGTGTGCGATCCGAAGTCCGGTTCGGAGCCGTCGCACAGGAAACTCCAGTCGTCGTCGTCCTCGAAGAGGACGTCGGGCTCGGGGATCCGCGGGTGCCCGTCCCCGGCATCCATCAGCGGGACGAAGCAGAACCGCGCGAGCCCCACGATGAACACCGGCATGATCCCGATCATGTGGACCGCGTGGAGCACGAACCTGCCGCGGGTCTTGGTGTCCTCGTCCGTGCGGGGCCGCCGCGCGTAGTACCCGGGCGCGGTGATGTCCCTGATGCGCATTCCTTCTCCTACCGCCGCCAGCCGGCGCTCTCGAGCACGTACCACTGGTCGATCCAGACGGTTGCGGCCAGCTTCAGCGAGAAGAGGCGTCCGCGCTGCCGGGCGGCCGGAGTGCGGCCGGCGGCCGAGGCGCACGCCGCCTGCAGGAACAGCCTGAAGCCGCGGGCCTGGGTCCGCAGTCCCGCGAGCGTGAACGGCTTCGGGACGTGGAAGTACAGGTGGTGTTCCCTGATGCGCCTGTCGCAGGCTGCGCACGCGCGGCGCAGCCCCGGTTGCGTGTCGTCGTCTGCGTCGCAGTAGTTGCAGCGGGGTCGGGTGGTCTCGGGCATGGGGGCGGGCCTTCAGTGGAGTCTGCGCGAGCGGCGCTGGTTCTTATCGATCGCCTCGGCGAAGTCGGCCAGCTGCACGGCGATGGCGCCGGCCAGTTGCGGCGAGAGCGTGACGCTCCGGAGTCCGACGCTGTCGGGGTCGCGGTGTCCGAGTGCGAGCTTCTCTATCGCCTCGGTCCGCTCGGCCGGAAGGGGGCCGCGGGTGCGGTAGGTCGATACCTGCCCGACGCCGGTCGCCTGCTCGAGCATCCGGCAGGCGATGCGGTCTATCGCGGCTGCGCGCTCGGCCTGGCGGTCACCCGCCTGTGCGAGCTCGTCGACGAGTTCGGCGTCGTCGGCGAGGTTCTCGGGGGCTGTTGTCATTCCGGCTCCTTTCGGGCTTGGAAGCCCTGCCGTGGCGGTGGGCGCCGCTTACGGCAGTGCCGTCCTGTCGTGCAGGTGCGCCAGCGCTCGTTGCTGGACCTCGATCGAGAGCAGCTCCCAGCGCAGGCCGAACACCTCGGCCAGCCGTTCGGCCTTTTCGTGGGTCTCGACCGGGTAGGCCGGTTGCCGGTTCGTGCTGCCGCACAGCGTGCAGGACAGCTCGTAGCCGCGCGGCGTGATGGTGATCGAGCCCAGGCATTCGTGTTGCCGGTCGCGGCGCTCGCAGTGGGAGCGGCGCAGGTGCTCTTCGGGCGAATGTTCGGCTTCGGGCATGGCGCGATTGCGGTGTCGTCGCAGGGGAGAGGGTGGTGGAGCCGCCCGGTACTGCCCCGGGGTCCACAAGCGCGTTCGGCGGGCCGTCTACATGCGTGTCCGCTCTCCGTGGTCTCGCCGCCGGTTCCGGGGAGCGGCGTCTGTCCCCGGCGGCCAGCACCCGTGACGTCTTGCCCGTGCGCTCGGGTACGGTGGCGCCCTGACCAGCCCGCGTGAATGACGCCCCTGCCCGTCGTACGGGCCCGTCGCGCAGGGACGCGCGGCTCTAGGCCGCGGCGGCCAACATGTCGTCGGCAGTTGTGGTTGGTTCCATCGGATTAGCGAGTCGATGGTGCTCGGCATGCAAACCCACGTTCTGTCGCCTGTGTCGAAACTGTTTCGGCCCCTCGTTGTTCCCGCAGGCTCGCTCGCGAGCTTACGGGGTGGTGGTCCTGCGCTCACTTGGCATGGTCGTCGTCGGTCCATCTGGACCGCGGGACGTGCCCGCTCCAGGCGTGCGGGACGCCGACGCTCAGCTCGCTGGCCATGCGGAGCGCCTCGGCGGATTCGCTGCCGTGCCGCCGGCTCTGCTCGAGGAGGTACCCTACCGTGCCGAGCGTCGTGTTCTCGTGTCTGTTGCGCGACGTCGCTCGCAGCATCTGACGGAGCTCTTCAACCGACTCGGTCACGATCTCCAGCTGCTGCAGCACCGCCCCGATCTTCGCCAGGGCCTGGGCCAGCGTCTCCTTCGAGGCGACGGGGGTCCGGTCGGTCTCCGGCGATCCGCTGACGTTGGCGCGCATCTGGCGCACGCTCCTGACCGCCTCGGCCAGCGTCACCCCGGGGCGGATTGCGAAGCGCTCGAGGTCGCGGGCGGTGCGCTGCATCTCCCTGGTGGCGGCCTTGAGCGCCGGCCTCGTTGTATCGTGCAGCGCGTCGACGCCGCTCGGGTTCAGTGTGACGACGTCGTGCAGCGATCCGTCGGGCCGCAGTTCGACGACGTCGAGCGGGGCGTGTTGCGGAATCAGGGGCAACGCGGCGACGAAGGCCACGCCGCGGTCCTTGCGCATGGATGACGGGAGCATTACGAGCATGTCGGTTCCTTTCGGTCCGGCCGGGGGAGATCCGCGTTCTCGAGCGGTTCTGCTCAGGCGGCAGCCGTCCTGGCGGCGCCGTCGCGGCCGCGGCGTATCCGCTCGCGGATCCTGCGGCGGCTTCGCCGGTCCTCGTCGTCCAGCTCGCGGTGCGTCGTGCCGATGACCGGTCCGCGGTAGCAGAGGCATTGCCGGATGGTGTTCCAGTCGATCTCGGCGTGGCAGTTGCCGCATTTCATCGTGCGTCTCCCGTGGCTTACGCCAGCGTCAGGTGGAGGATCTCGTGCTCGGTCGCCAGCTGGCGGATGCCGTCGGCGACTTCGAGGGCCGCGATGGCCGCCTGATCGACGGGGGCCTTGCCGGTGAACCGTTCGACGAGGGCGACGAAGGCGAGCGCCGCTTGCCGGTCGGTCGTCGTCGGCTGGTCGTCGATGAGGACGTTGTGGAGCAGGTTGACGCTGGCCGGGTCGCCGCGCGTCTCGGTCGACAGGGCGTCGTCGCCCCGGATGCGCTCGTCGATCCAGCGGCTCGCGGTCTCGAACAGGATCTTCCTCTGAACGACGTTGGTCGCGTGGTGCTCGATGTGCATCAACTGAAGCATGGTTCGTTTTCCTCGCTGGCGCCTGGGACTACCAGTCCCAGCCGGCGCGTTGCCGGGTGACGACTGAGCCGAGCGTTTCGCGCTCGAGCGCGGGTTGGTTCTCGGGTCGTCCGGGCCGGAGCGATGCGTCGGTGGGCGCTCACTCGACGCCGTACGCCTGGTGGTCGCGCAGGATTACGACCTGGATGTCGGGGACGTTTTCGCCGGGGGCGTGTATCTTGCGCAGCTGGACCGTGCGGTCCTCCGGCAGCAGGTGGCCGAGGTGCGTGCGCGCCGCGTGGCGGATGGTCTCGGCGGCGGCCTCGTGCTCGTTCAGCAGTAGCCTCGCCGCGGCCGTGTGGGCGGCCTGCATGAAGACGTTCTGCTGCGCTGGCTCGCAGTCGTCCCGGTCCCAGCCGTACTCGAAGAGCGCCTCGGCGATCAGCTTCCCGAGAGCGTCGACGGCGAGTCCGCAGTCGGCGGTGACCATGATGCCGGCCTCGTCGGGGTTCGTCCTGAACTCGCTCCCCACTCCGAAGTCGGTGCGCAACCGGCGCGCCCGGGTTTCGTGCTCCGTGCGGACGAGGATCCGCACGATGACGTAATCGGCCACGGCGTTTTCGCCGATCTCGTCGGTGGTCCACTGGTCGATGTCGGCGATCTCGCCGCCGCTCAGCGCGATCAGGTTCTTCCGCAGGCCGTTGTCCGTCCAGACCGCGCCGTCGGTCCACGTGAACGTCATCTTCTCGCCGTCGACGACCGTCTCGGTGTCCATCGCGACGATCCGGGCGAGCCGGTCGTACCAACGCTGGCCCTCCAGCCTGCCGTTCGTCTCGAACAGGCTGTCGAGCAGCCCGTTGACCTGGGCGGCCCGGTAGAGCGTGACCAGGTTGCGCTGGTTCGTCATCGTCTGGTTCAGGTTGACCAGCAGGGTCGCGCCCGGCGGATCGCCCTCGAACGTCACGGTGGTCGGGCCGGCGGGTTGGCTCCCGGCCAGGCTTAGCGGGCGCCAGCGCTTCAGGGTCCGAGACGGATGTGTCATGGTCTGTTCTCCGGAGCGGTGCGGTGTGGATCCCCGAGCGTGGGGAGGCGGTGTTCCGGGTTTTCATGAGCGACCGAGGGGGATCCGAGTTGCGGAGGTTGCGACGCCCTGTGTGTCGGCCGGGGAGATCCGCAGGTAGGTGCGGAGGTCTATTCGCTGATGGCGTCGTGGCGGTTCGTTCCGCGCGGCTTTTGGTTCGCCGCGGCGTTCGCGAGCTCGTCCGCCCGTTCGTTCCACCGGTGGCCCGCGTGTTCGCGGATCCATCGGACGCGGCACTTCGGGCGCTCTTCGAACAGCTCCAGGGCCTCGCGCACCAGGTCGAGGTTGGCGATTCCGCCGCGACTGCGGCGCCATCCCGCACGGCGCCATGCGGGCGCCCACTCGGTGAGCGTCCTCACCGACAGCTGGCTGTCGCTGAAGACTTCCGCCTCGGTGCCGGTCGGGAGCATGCGGAACGCCTCGATGAGGGCCTGCATCTCCATGCGGTTGTTGGTGGTGTGCCCTGCATGGCCCTGGCGTTCGCTGACCACGCGCCCGTTCCCGATTGCGACCACGGCCCAGCCGCCCGCTCCCGGGTTCGGGATCGCGCAGCCGTCGGTGTAGACGGCGGTGATCTCGGTGCCCGGCGCCGCACGCGGTGGCGCTTCGCTCCTCGTGCGTTCCTCGCTTGCTGGCGGCTGGCCGTCCTTGGTATCGGCGAGCCTTCGGGCGAGCCAGTTCACCTCGTTGGCGGTCAGCGTCCGAGCGGTGAATAGCCGTAATTCGGTCACCATCTCGCTTCCGGTCGCTGCTCCGGCCATGTGCCGGCGCGCGGTCTGTCGCAGGCTGTCGATGGCGTTCATTGTCCGGTGTACTCCGGTCTCGATGTGTTCGGGTCCGCTTCGGGTGATCGCCGCGGGGAGCGGCATGGCTGGCCTGGCAGCCGCTCGCGGCAGCTGTCGTCTGCCGCGGCGGCTCGGTTGTCCGGAGCCTACGCCGTGGCGGTCCGCAGGCCCGTCAGGCGCGTGCGATGCTCTCGAGCGCGTGGAGGATGTCCGCGCGCGGTTTCGAGAACAGGTTGAACACGGGGATCCCGCGGTCGTGGGCGAGCCGGATGCCCATGCCGGTGCCGCCGGTGGGGCCGCCGTCCCGCGTCCAGCAGACGACCGCGTCGACATCGTCGAGCAGCGTGCGCCCGTGGATGATGGCGACGTTGCGCGCGTGGAGCTTCCTGGCGCCCTGGCCGCAGCGGCGCCACGCCGGGTGGAGGCGTCCGGCGATGGTCTCGGCCATGGCCAGCGCGGGCGGGTCGAGGACGAACGTGCCGTGCTCGTCGGTGGTGGAGCGGCCGTTGTAGCCGTTCCAGGGCAGGTACACCTCGAGGGCGTCCGCGCCGCCGCCGGACCGGTGGCCGGTCTCGAACGCGATGTCGGCGCCGTCGGCCCCGCCGGTGCGCAGCGTCCAGCCGCCGGCGGCCAGGTCCTGGGCGAGGGACCTCATGTCGACGAGGATCGGGACGGGCGTCTCGCGCGAGCCGATTCCGGCGTACTTCATGGCGGTCTCCTTACAGGCCGAGCTCCCGCAGCTTGCTTGCGCGGTCGCCGAGCGAGGCGAGGTGGGCGTCGAAGTTATCCCAGCCGTTGAACCAGCGGTGGGACGGTCCGCGGAGCGCGGCGAGCGTGTCGCGCAGCTCGTCCGCCGGGTAGCTCCCGTGCAGGTACTTGAACGCCTCGTTCCAGTGCCCTTCGCGGGCGGAGTCGAGCGCCAAGAGCGCCTGGCGCCACGGTTCGTCGGTGATCGTGGTCGACCTCGGGTCCGTGCTGTCTTCGGCGGCGATGTCGATGATCGTTCCCGTGGCACACCCGAGCGTGCGCGCGATAACGGCGCCGGCGAGGCAGACCATGCATCTGCCGTCGCCCGGATTCCGCCGGTGCCACGTCGTCCACGTCGGCGTGTAGTCGTAGCGCTCGAGCTTGCGGGCGTCGGCGATTGCCAGCTCGAGCAGGTCGGAGAGCTTCTGCGGTGGCGGCGTGGTCAGCTTCAGGGTGGTCATCGTCGCTACCTCCGGGCCTGATCGTTCAGGGCCCGCTCTATGAGCTGCAGCGCCGCGGCGTGGTTCGGCGCCGCCATGTGCAGTCGCGCGTACTCGCTGCGGACCGTTTCCTGCGTCGTGTACCCGAGGAGCGTGACGAACGTCTCTCGTATCAGCTTCGAGTCGACGTCGAGTTCCAACAGGCGGGAGCACCCTCCAGCGCGGTAGCGCCGCTGCGCTCCGTGCACCACTCGCGGGCGTACTCGGCTTCGTCGGTTACCGCGGCTCGCAGTGCCTTCAGCGTCTGGTGGACGCTGTTGCCGTGGATCGCGTGGATCCCGTCGGGGGCGTTGTCGTTCATCGAGACACCTCGGCGAGTCTCGGTCGGCGTGTTGGAGGAACGAGCCGGGAACCGGCCCGCAGGGTGGGGCCGGAAGGCCCCGTTGCGTGGATCGGTTGGCGCCCTTGGCGCCGGAGCGTGGCGGCGCGGGCCAACAGGCGGAGGCGTTGCCTTGCCCGCCCGGCTCCCTCTCTATCCGCCTGCTCGATCTGTCCCATTCTCGCCTGTACCGACCTTCCCCTCGTGGCTCGTGTCGCTTCTCGAGCCGATGTCCGAGAGGCGCGCTTCCGGCCGATGTCCGAGAGGCCGGGCGGCGCGGCCAGCGCCGAATGCGGTTCAGTCGTGGTTGCCGGCCTGCTGCTGCGCGCGTTGCCGCAATGTCTCGATCCCGGGCCGCTCTCCGGGGGGCCGGAAGATGGACGTGAACGCGGCTGCCTTCGTGCCGGGGCCGTCGGCCCGGATCATCCTGGCCGCCTCCCCGTTCGGGTACATCGGGTTGGCGGGTGTCGGTTCGATCACCGCCCACCGGATGTCGGCTCCGGCGACGGCTCTGGCGAGCTCGTAGTACTCGGCGAGGATCTGCATGCCGTCGGCGTCGAACGCGACGACCGGGATGGCGTCGAAGAAGAAGTAGCCGACAGGCCGCAGCGGGCGGCTGGTCCACAGGTCCGACTCGAACAGCAGGTGTGTCCGGGGCTCGCTGGTGATGTCGACGCTCGGCGCCCGACCGCCGTCCTGGCGCAGCATCAGGTGGTCGCTGCCGTCGTACCGGTCGCCGTCCGGCGAGATGACGACGCGGTTGGCGTACTCCCGGAACTCCTCACAGGTTCCCTGCTCGGGCACGTACCGGGGACTCCATTCCCGGATGGGGAGTCCGTCGGCCTCGGCCCGGCGGCGCTCGCGGACGAGGGTGGCGGCTTTCTGCCCGCCGGCGGTCAGCCTGCAGGGGTCTTCCGGCCAGAATTCGCGGCCGCGGTCGACCTTGCTCTCGAGGAGCCCTTCCTCGACGGCGAGCTGGTGGATGAGCGAGAGCTTCTCGGGTTCGGTGGGTTCGGGCGCGCGGGCGGCGGCCGATGGGTTGTTGAAGTGCAGCAGCAGGTCTTCGCGTTGCATCGCGCGGCGGGCCAGCGAGCGTGTGGCGGTGTCGGTCAGATTGACGTGCGCGTCCCAGCGGAGCTGGCCGTCGCCCTCGAAGGAGATGGTCATGCCGATCCGGTCGAGGACCACTATCGCGTGGTGGCGGCACTGCTCGCACAGCTGGGCGTTCCGCTTGGTCGCGTCCCCCTCGCCGCAGCGCATGAACGAGGTGAACAGCGTCTGGTCGGCGGGGCGTTTGCGGCAGTAGTCGCAGAGCTTCGGAGATTCCATGCGCGTGGAGAGTGGGGGAGTCCGCTCGGAGGTTGCGACTGCCGGAGCGGGGCGGTTTCGCAGGTCGAGTGGTTTACCGGTCCGCGTCTGCGTCGCCGGTTGCCGGTAGCTCGGCTTCGTCTTCGGGTCGGTGCTGCTCGATCAGGATGGTCACCAGAGTGGTCAGCCGGATCACGTTCCGGTTCAGCTCGTCGAGTCTGTCGGCCAGAGTCGTGCGTTCGACTTCCCGTGACGCGGGCGCCCTTCGGGCTCTGTCGATCATGAGCTGGCGGAGCTGCTGCTCCGCGACCCGTAGCGCGATGTTTCGACTGCGGTCGTCGAGTCTTTCGATCCGTCGCCCCAACTCGGCTATGCGGTCTTGTGTGGCGTTCAGCGACTCCAGGCTTTGGCGTGACAGTGTCGTTGGTGCTTCTGTCTGCGCTGCCAGCGCGGGATGCAGAGTCGGTATGGTGTTGAAGGTCAGCACGCCGGTCAGCGCTACCGTCTTCAGCGTCGTTTTCATGGGCGGAGTTTACGGACGGCGCTCCGTCGTGATAGGTGCGTTTGCAAGTCCGGGCTGCTGCGCCGATTCGGCGGTTGTTCCTGTTCCACGGACGATCCACGCCCGGCGGACCAGCGCCCTTCGCAGTCTCGACAGCAGCAGTCGCCTCGGGTCCTCGCGGCGCCGTGTCGCCCTTGCCGCGGCGGCGGCGGTCTCCGGGTCGGCCAGCCACTGCAGCACCGGGGCGTCACCCCGTCGGCCGTTGCACTTCGCGCAGGTCCCTGTCACGTTCATCCAGGACTTCCGCTGGCCGGGATTGCACCGCGACTGCGGTACGATGTGGTCGACGAACCCGCCGGCGCCGCCGCACCAGGTGCAGGGGTCGGCGCGCATGATCTCGCGCCAGCGCTTGCTCCACTGGCTTCTGAAGCGGTTGTTCGAGAGCACCTGCGCCGTCTCCGGAGGCAGGTCGGCTCGCCACGGTCCGCAGATCATCGTTGGTTTCCGGCCTCGGCCTCGCCCCGTTCGTGCGCGGCGTGGTCGCTGATCAGCCGTTGGAATTGACCGTCGCGTGGCCGATCTCCGTCATTATGCCGCCAGCTCCTTCGTTCGGCGGAGCGTCGTCTCGCACAGGGCCTGCGCGGTCTGCACCGGCACGGCGTTGCCGATCTGGCGCACCTGCTCGGTCCTGTTGCCGCAGAAGTGGTGGTCGCGGGCGAATCCCTGCGCCTGGGCGAGCTCGTGCGGCGCCAGCATCCGGAAGCGGATGTCGAGCCGGTACTGCTTGCCGTCGACGGTGACCAGCCCGAACCGGTCCCGGGTCGTCACCGCGTCGAGCGGCGTGTCCAGCCGCGCGGCGCCGGCCGTGCCGTAGAACTTGACCAGGAATGGCTGGACCAGCCCCATTTCGTTCCTGGCGCACAGCGTCGTCATCGGTTCGTCGATGCGTTTCGGCGGGTTGTCGAAGCGCATCGGGCAGATGAACGGCTCGACCAGTCCGATGTGGTCGGCCGTGCACAGTGTCGGGACCGGCTCGTCGAGGCGCTTTGGCACGTTGTTCGTGCGATTGGCGAAGATGAACGGCTCGATCAGGCTGATTGCCCCGCCGGCGGCCACCGTCGGCGTCGGCTCGTCGACGCCGCGCGGGGTGGCTCCGGACTGCTGTCCGAGCAGGAATGGCTGGCACAGCGCCAGGTGCGCGCCGCTGGTGGTCACCGTCGGCGCCGGCTCGTCGAGGCCGCGGGCGGTCGAGTGGTTGCGGAGGATGACGATGAACGGTTCGGCGCTGGCGCCCCCGAACTTGCGCAGTCCCGCCTCGATGCGGCGCAGGGTGGCCGCGGCGAGCGGTCGGCGGCGGGTGAAGATGCTCTGGCCGGGCAGCGACCAGTCGATGATCTGACGCGCGTTGCGCCACGGTTGCAGTCCCCGGGAGGCGGCCACGGACCAGGGCGCGTGGGTCGGCTCCGGCCAGTGCGGCCGCCGGCGCCGGTCGGCGAGGATGAACAGCCGCCGCCGGGTCGTCGGGTCGCCGTAGTCGGCCGCGGTCAGCACGCGCGCGTCGACGTGGTAGCCGAGCGAGCGCAGCGCCGCGAGGAAGGCGCGGTAGGTCTCGCCCGCCCGGTGCTTGAGCGGCCGGCCGTTGGCGCCGACCGGCCCCCAGGTGGCGAACTCGGGCACGTTCTCGATCAGGATGCTGCGCACGTAGAGGGCTTCAGCCCAGCGCAGCACGGTCCACGCCGAGGCGCGTTGCTGGTCGGAGACCGGCTTGCCGCCCCGCGCGTTCGAGTGGTGCGTGCACTCGGGACTTGCGACCAGCAGGTCGAGCCGTCCGCCGGGGACGACGCGCCGCGGGTCGACCAGCTCGAGCCGTTCGCAGATGTGGCGGGCCTCGGGCTGGTTCGCTCGGTGGGTGTCGATGGCGGTCGGCCAGTGGTTGATGGCGGTCAGGTCGAGGCGGTGGCCGAGGCGGTCGCACGCCTGTTGCAGGCCCCGGCTTGTGCCGCCGGCGCCGCAGAAGAGGTCGGCCGCCCGGATTGTTGCTCGCTTACCTCTCTGCATGGTGTTCGGGTGCGTCTTGCCGCCACCATTGCCACCATCTGCGTGGTGGAGTCGGGCGGTGGGTTCCACGCTTCGGCGGTGTCGTCGGAACGTTGTTGATGGTGTGCACCGTGGACATCTCGATGTCCGGTTTGGCGCCGCGCGTTGGTCTTGCCATCCCGACGAGTGTGATCCGGCCGCCCGGGCCGATCTTTTCCAGCACTTCGTCGATATCCGGCGTTGGCTTGCGGATGGTGGCGGTCACCATGTGGTGGTGGTTCAGTCCGTCGACAGGTCGGAGAATGACAAGGGCGGCTTCGTTGCCCCAGACCGTGCGTGCGTCTTCGAGATGTCCGGTGACCGTCGTCAGCGTGTCGGGCATGTTCCGGTACCGGGACAGCCGGTCATCCGCCGTGCGCAGCAGTTCTTTCGCGGTGATGGGTTCTTCCCGGCTGGACGTCTTATCGCTGGATTGCATGCGGATTCTCGTGTTTGTGGCCATCACGTTGCGCGTGGTTGCCCGGTCGCGCCATCCATCGGATGTGTCGGTCCCGGAACATCCGGTTCGGGTTCTCGTCAGGGAACAGCACGCGTCGACGGTCCACGTTGTCGCAGAACTCGGCCGCGTCTGCGTAGCTGGCTTCTTCAAGATGCACTCCCGCGGCGGCTCCCTCGATCTGTTCCCGGGGATCTCGGGTTGTCGGGACATGAGGTATCTGCTCAACGCGACGCGGTCCGGTGCTCCGAGCTCGAGCCGGATCTGGAACCGCCGCCAAGTGGCGCGGTCGAACATGCCGGGGTGGTTGGTCGCGGCGAGGATCACGGTCGACGGCGGCATGCGCTCGAGGTGGATGAGCAGGGAAGCGACGATGCGCTTGATCTCGCCTACCTCGTCGCCGTCGTCGCGCTCCTTGCCGACCGCCTCGAACTCGTCGAACAGCGCGACGCACTCGTGCGAGCCGATGTAGTCGGCGACCTGCCGCAGGCGGCCGCCGGTTTCTCCGAGGTGGCTCCCGATGAGCGTGTCGTAGCTGATCACGTAGAAGGGACGGTCGAGCGCCGCGGCGATGGCCTCGGCAACCGACGTCTTGCCGTTGTCGGGTGGTCCGGTGAGCAGGACGCGGTTGCGCGGCTGCGGGCCTGCACTGGCGAGGACGGCGGCCCGGCGCTGCTCGATCAGGAGCTCGGTGCACGCCTCGCGCACGTCGTCGTGAAGCTGCAGATCGTCGAGCCGCACCCGTGGCGTCACCTCGTCGAGGTATTTCAGCGCCGCCACTTGGTTGCGCGGGTCGTTGCCGGCGTGTGGGAGCAGGCGGCGCAGCTGCTCGGCGATCCCGCCGGACTTCTTCTTCTCCTCGTGCTCGACGAGCGCTTGGATGGCGTTGGTGACGCCCCAGAGGTCGCGGCGGCGGGCGGCCTGGGCGAGTTGCAGGACGAGTCGGCTGGTATTCATCGGCCTGGCTGGAAGCCTATGGGCGCGGCGCCCGTGCGTCCGTGTACCGGTGTCGTGGTCGACAGCTACCGGGAGGGACGGGGGATGTCCGGCAGGGCAGCGAGCCCAGGTGTGGTTCGCGGTTCGGGGGCTGGTGTTTCGGTTTCCTCCTCGTTCGAGGGAAAAGAAACCGGTGGTGCGTCAGGGCATCGTCTTTCTGACGATGTCGATCTGCAACCCGGTCGTTTCACCGCGTGGCACTCGGCGTTCGAGCATCCGGCGGGCGAGGCGGCGGATGTCCTTGAGGTTCGCCGGCGCGTAGCCGAGCTGCTCGACGCTGACGTTGATGTGGTGGTGCGGCGTCGGCGCCGGCTTGTCGTGGATGTGGCCGTGGACGTTGACGGCGCCGTGCGGCACCTGGATCAGCGGGACGTGCGTCAGCAGCAGTGGTGGGTCGCCGGGCGCGGCCAGCGCGAGCGCGGTGCGCTGGATGTCGAGCAGCCGGATCTTGTTGATCGGGTCGACGTCGTGGTTGCCGAGGACGAGCACCTTGAAGCCGGGGGCCTCCCGCCAGCGGATGGCGTGATGCGGGCTCAGGCAGCCGTCGACGCTGATGTCGCCCAGGCAGATGATGCTGTCGTCGTCGGCGACGCGTTCGATCCAGGCTCGGTGCATCGCCTTGTCGGCCGCCCGCGCCGTGTGGAAGGGCCGGCCGAAGGCGCCGAGCGAGAAGTCGTGCCCGAGGTGCAGGTCGGACCAGATCCAGGTCTTCTCGTCGAGCTCTTCGTACAGGATGGGATCGCCGGTGTACGCGTGGCGCAGCATGACCTGGGCGTGGATGCTGTGTAGTGTCTGCTGGCTGGTCGTTTTCAGACTTCGCGTCAGCTCCTCGATGTACACGTTGCGCAGCCGTTCGGCGAGCTGTTCGGGTGTCATGCTGTTGTCGTGGAATCCTGCGGCGTCGCGGCGCCGGCGCCGGTGAGCGGGCGTCCGCGTTGTAGCGGGTCGCGCGGCTGGCTATCGCATGCCGCGCTTGTGTTCGAGGTGCTCGACGGCGGCTCGCATCTCGCTCGCGTTCCACTCCGGCCAGTCGTTCGTCGCGGGGAGTCCGGCGGCGCCGCTGGTGCGGCCGGCGGCCACGATGTGGACGGCGAGCTGCTGGGAGCCGTAGGCGTCGCACAGGGCGAGGAAGCGGGCGGTCATGGCGACCGAGGGCAGGGTGTTCGTGATCGACGAGTCGTCGGGGGCGTCGGTGGCGTTGTCGGCGTTGTTCGCGGGCTGGGTCATGTTGTCCGGATTGCGGTTACCCGGGGCCGTGGT
This sequence comes from Vicinamibacterales bacterium, assembly GCA_964291605.2. Classification (GTDB taxonomy): domain Bacteria; phylum Acidobacteriota; class Vicinamibacteria; order Vicinamibacterales; family UBA8438; genus WTFV01. The sequence goes on from OZ219745.1 coordinate 2,732,375, forward strand.
GGCTGCCGCCACCGTGCCGGCGCCGGGACGAGGTTCTTCCGGTGAGTGCACAGGGAACAAGCGGGCGGCGGCGTTTCATTCCGCGATACCGAGTCCGATCCGGCTTGCGATGACGTGTCATCGGGGAGTTGCCATCATAGCGCCGTCCCTGCCGTCGCGGGGGTTGTTTTTCTGTCACTCGCAGGCGTGGCCGTCGCCGTCCCGGTCGCGGCCGGTGTTCAGTGCGTAGGTCTGCCGTTCGGCAGCGTCCCAGCCGCTCCGGTAGCTCCCGCCGTTGCGCCGCACGCCGCGGTTCCAGCCGGCGGTGCGCAGCATTGCGCAGTTGCGGTACCGCTGCACCGGCGGATGCCCGGCGGCGCCGGCGCCGGGACCCCGTAGCGGTGCTGCCGCCCGGGTCGCGCCTGTGCACGTGATCCGGTCGGGTCCGCTGCCGAGCAGCTGCTCGAGGACGTCGCGTTCGGCCGGATCGACGCTCAGGTCGTGGCGCTGCTTGACCTCGACGATCCGGTGGGCCATCCACGCCCTGTTGTATTGCGGCGTCCACTCCGCCGCGTCCCGGGCGCTCTTGCTGCGGTTCGTTCCCGCGTCGGCGAGCGTGAGGTTGGCGTGGTCTTCGGCCACCGCGCGCAGGTCGGCGCGGGTGAAGCCGGGCGGGCGGCTGTCCCAGGCTTCGGCCAGTGCGACGATGTGCTCGCGGTCGAGCCCGTCGCCGCGGCCAACGTAGGCGATCGGAGTGCGGGTGTAGGGCGTGCAGCCGGGTGCGCCGTCCAGTCGGTGAATCTCGGTGTCGCGGACGTCCCAGTCGGGCCGTTCGTACCCGGCCCGCGGGGACTCGGCGGTCACGCGGATTCCCCGCCAGCGGTTCTCTGGCTGGGCCGGTGCGCCGCCGGCGGCGAGCAGGAGCAGGGTGGTCGCGAGCGCGATGGTTCTCAAGGTTGTCATGACTGATCGTTCTCTGCCGTCTCCGTATCGTGGTCGGCCGTCGTATCTGCGGCGTCGTTCTCGTTCTCGGTCTTCGTTGCGCCGGTCCGCGCGTCGGCGGCTGTGGCGCGCTTCTTGCGCTTCCTGCGAAGGTTGCGCTTGCGATTCTTCTTCTGGCTCATGGTTCTTCATGTCGAACGGCTGTCAGCTCGTCGGCGAGTGGATTCGGTTGTCCGGGTCGTGTTCATCGGCCGTGGCTCGCTCGTTGCTCAGTGCGTGCTCACTTGGCGGACCGGGTGGATGAGGCTCCCTCGAGCCGTCGGCGCATCGGCGCCGCGGGGGGCATCAGCCACAGCGCCTGGTCCACGAAGGCGCTCTCGGACTTGTTCGTGAGCGTGAACGGGGCGCCCTCGTCGTACGGGTTGACTCGCTCGGCCGCCGCGCGCGCTCTCGCCACGCGCTCCTGGTCCTCGCTTCGCATCTGCTGCCCCATGCCCCAGCGGCTTGCGTGCTCGAGCAGCAGCACCGCCTCGTCGGCTTCCTTCACGGCCCGGATCGTCGCGGCCGGTTCCGCCACGCCGGCGGCCTCGAGGCACGCGTGCTCGATCCGTTGGGCCACTTCGGTGAGCATCGGTCCCAGATGCAGCTTGTACGGTCGCGTCCAGTCGCTGGTGTATGCCTCCGCGGCGTCGTGCATCAGCCCGTGCAGCGCCGCCGCCGGGTCGGTCTCGGACGCGAGCGCGGACACCACCAGCGAGTGCCAGGCGACGCTGACGGCTTCTGCGGTCGCGCCGTTCCAGCGGTTCGTCAGCGCGAGCCCGTGGGCGATGTCCGCCAGGTCGATGTCGCCGGCCGTCAGCTGCAGGACGTCGACCCAGCCGCTTCTGAACAGGCACACGTGCATCGCCGGCGGGGCGTTCTCCCCGTGCTCGGCGCGCAGCGCGGCCGCCTCGCCGGCGGATATCGGCTGCCGCCGGCTGGCCGGCCCTGCCGTGATCGTCGTGTTCTTCATCGTCGTCGGTCTCGTCAGTGCGTTTCCTGGTGAGTACAACCAGTGTCTACCACTCGGGCGGGTCGTACTCCTGGCGGCATCCGGCGCATACCGGCCGCACGATGTTTGCGTTCGGGTCCTTCCGCTGTTCGGCCAGTGGCGTGACCCGGTACTCCTTCGGCACGAACCGGCTGCAATCGCACCACCGCATGTGCGCGGTTCGCTCGAAGCGCTGTAGCGCCGTCTGGTCGTGTTCGCCCGCAGCGGCTGTGGCCGTCGGGTGAAGGCAACGGTCGCTCTGCATCGTTGGGGCGTTTTTGCGCCTCAGCGCGCCGCCTCGGCCGCGTCCGTCCGCTCCAGCCATTGCCGCACGTCGCGCAGCGGCAGCGACCACTCCGCGTCGGCGATGCGGGCGATCACGTCGTCCTTGAACTCCTGGTAGCGCCGCTCGGCCGTCTCGCGGTCCGTCAGTGCGAGCAGGATGGCCAGGGCCAACTGTGCGGGTCCGCTGCCGTTGTAGCCCCACTCGGGGCCGGTCGGGCTGTGGTTGCGCACGGCGAGTGACGCCCTCCTGTCGAGCGGCTTGCCGCCGATGCTGACCATCGAGTCGTCGGCGCCGCGGATCGCGTGTATCGTGTCCGGTCCGCGGCCCGTGTCCTCCGGCATCCGCAGGCAGGTGGCGGTCGTGTTGTCCTGCCGCGCCCTGCCGGCGGCGATGACCGCTTCGATGAGGCTCCAGGCCAGGTTCGAGCCTGCAAGCGGCGCATCCATCGCCGCGATGGCAGAGATGGTCTCGGCGTCGAGCGTGTCGAGGCCGTCGCTGGCGACGATGACGGCGTCGCCCTCGCGCAACGGCATCGCGTGGACCGGTGCGTCGATCTTGTTGAGCTCGTCACCCAGGAGCGCCGAGGACAGCCGGTGCGGGTTGCCGGCGACGTTGTGCAGCGTGTTCAGCCTGCGAAGCTCGCCGTTGCGCTTCGACCAGACGCGCAGCGGGGAGTCGCCGACGCTGATGCGCCACAGGCCCTCGGCGGTGACGGCCGCGGCGGTCAGTGTCGTGCCCATGCCGTACAGCTTCGGATCCTGTTCGCACTGTCCGTCGATGGCGTCGTTCGCCGCGTGCACCGCGGCGAGCATCCGCTCGGGCACGGTCGAGCCGGCGGGGCAGCCGGTCAGGTAGGTCTGCATGAACGCTTCGGCCGCCGCGTGCGAGGCGACCTCGCCGTGGCCGTGCCCGCCCAGGCCGTCGCGGACCACGGCGAGCGGGTGGTCGCCGTCGGGGGCCAGGCTCGGCGCGTGGCGCCAGCGGAAGGTGTCCTCGTTGTTGTCGCGTCCGCCGGTGGCGGTGGCGCAGGTCCAGGTCAGTCGCTCCATGATGCGTTCCTCGGGGAAGTATCGGGGTGGCGCGCCGGTTCACTGCCGCTGGCTGTCGGCGTCGTCCTCGCGGTCGAGGGTCGCGCATTCGTCGGCGATCAGCTCCAGCGCGCGGCTGATGCGCTCGCGTGCGACGCTCACGTAGCTGGGCTCGCCCAGCGCGTCCTGCGCGGTCCGCAGCATCGGGGCGATTTCGGCGCCCAGGACCTTGCGCATGCGCGCCCGGGCGGCGAAGCGGTCGTTGATGCGCATGTTCCGCTCGCTGGTCAGGCGGACTGCCAGCGGTATCCGTTCGGGAATCTGATGGTCTCAGGTGGACGACGGCTCGGAGCGGTCCTCGGCGGGTCGCCCGGGGCGCACTGCGGGTGTGCGTGGTCGAGGGCCGGCTGGGGCGCTTGAGCGGTGCTCGTCGTCAGGACGAGAAGACGTCGTCGAGGTGGAGTTCGAGTCCGGGGAGCAGCGCCGACCACAGCGTCTGTTCCCGGCTGAAGGTGTGGGCGACTGTCATTACGCCGTCGCGTTGCCGATGAATGGTGATCGTCTCGGCCATTGGGTCGACGAGCCAGTACTCCCTTACGCCGTGCTTGCCGTAGAGCTCGTGCTTGTAGCCGCGGTCGCGGTCGGCCGTTGCCGGGGACAGCACCTCGATCACCAGGTCGGGAGCGCCCTGGACGTTCTCGCCGCCGCTCAGGAGGTGCTCGCGCTTGCGGGAGACGAATAGCAGGTCGGGCTGCACGACGTCGGTGTCGGAGAGGACGACGTCGCAGGGGGCGATGAACAGCTTGCCCACCGGGTGCCTCGTGATGAACAGTCGCAGGTGGAAGTGCAGGTTTCCTTGCACGCTCTGGTGCTTCAGGTTCGGGGCGGCAACCGTGATCAGCTCTCCGTCCAGCAGCTCGCAGCGCTCGTCTTCCGGCGTGGCGCAGTAGTCCTCGTAGGTGAGCCTGGCGACGGGTTGCGTGGTCGCCACGTCGGTGGTTCTCCCGCTGTCGTGATGGTTGCCGAACGCATCATAGCGCCTCTGGCTGTTCGGTCAGCCGTCAAGCGTCAACGCCAGCGCCAGCCGTCGCAGGATGCCCGTCGCCAGCCGGAACGAGTGGTCGTCGGTGCCGCGGATGATCAGGGCGTCGACGTGGCGGTGGCCGTGGAAGGCGATGCCCTTGGCTGCGTTGACGCGGCAGAGCGGGTAGCGCTTCGGGCCGAAGCCGAAGCCGGTCTCCTTGCCGAGGTTGATCCGCTGCGGCTGCAGCTTCAGTCTGATCGCCGTGCGCAGGAGCTCCCGCAAGGCGTCGCGCGTCGTCTCGTCGCGTATGCGTTCGGCGGCGTCGGCTGCGCCGGGGATGCGGGCGAGGATGTCGTCTGTCGCGGGAGGGCGCGCGTCGTCGAGGCTCAGCTGTTTCTGCAACGCGGAAGTCTATGTGGGGCGGGTCCGGAGTCGAACCCGGGTCCTGTCGTCCTGGGCGGTGCCGGCTCGGGGCCGGCGTGTGCGGGGCTACGCGGCGTCGCGGTCGCGGCGGCCGGCGAGGAAGCCCTCGAGCGTGCCTTCGAGCTTGCCGGTGCGGTCGCGCAGTTCGCCGATGAGCAGGGTGGTCTCGTCAAACCGCTGGTTCATCGTGTCGAAACGGTTGTCGACGTGTTCGAACCGGCGGTTCATTTCGCTCTGCACCGTGTCGAACCGGCGGTTCATTTCGCTCTGCATCGTGTTGAACCGGTGGTTCATGTCCGTGTTCAGGTCGTCGATGCGCTTGTTCTGCTCGTTGAGGCGGGCCAGCAGCAGGAACAGGCCGCCGAGCTGTGAGCCGAGCAGTGTGAGGAATGCGATGAAGAGGGCGATGGTGTCAAGTGTGATGTTCTCCACTGGCAGCGCCTTTCCGGGGAGCGTAGTCCCGCTGCTAGTTGCTGGTCAAACGGCCGCGGCGGCGTGTTGGGGCCGGCGCCCCGTCGGCTGCGGGGACGCCGGCCGTGGCGATGCGCTGAGGGGGCGGGCTATCACATGGCGGTTCTCCTTCTTCTGGCCGGGGTCCCGGCCGAGCGTGGTTGGACGGATCGGGCGGCAGCCCCGGCCGCGTGGCGCCGTCGGGCGGCTCTGTCCGTCCCCGCGTGGGGGTGTGGGGACGAAGTCGTACAGCGTGGCGGCGGGTCGCGCCGTCGTTCCCGGTTCGTGTCTGCACCATTGTCGTCCGTCCGGATCCCTCCCTCGTGGTTCGTCTCCGCCCCCGCGCCGACGTCTGCGAGGCGCGTCCCCCGCCGATGCTCGAGAGGCGGGGCGGGGCTTCAAGCGCCCGTGGTGGGAGTCAGTATTGGTCGGTCGCACCGTTCTGCGCGTGGGATGAGGGACGGCGCAGGCGTCGTCCGGCGGGTGATGTTGTCGTTAAGCGTGGCGTCCGACGACGGCGCAGGTCTTGTTGTCGGCCGCCGTCATGCGCCTGGAGGACAGCTCGATGGCTGACGCTCGGTGCGTATGCTTTGACGGGTCGATGGACCGGATTGACGAGGCCCTAAGTGCGGTCGCCACGGCGGAAGCGGAGATGGCGTGCAGTGCCGCCGAGTACTACGGGGATCCGTCGGAGTACCCGGACTGTCCGATGCCGGACTGGCTGAAGCGCCGTCTTGGGCTTTCGCCGGACGACCGACTCGTCCGGGAGGCTGTTTCGGCGATGCAGTCGGCTGCGATGGGTTACCGCACGGTTCCCACGATGGACGTTGTCGCTCGTGGGCTTGCCGACGGCGCTGCTGCGGGGGCCGTCCTGATGGCGTTCTCGTACCTTCTTGCGCCGCGCTCGTCGGAACAGGCGATGGCGGGATGGGCGGCCGGTGCATACACGCCGCGGCAGGCGGTTGCCAGAGCCGTGGAGCACGGGTTCAAGCTTCGCGGCTTGCGGGACCAGCTGCGCTGTGTCAGGGTGCGCGGGTCTGCCGCCGCCGAAAAGGAGTTCGCGTCGTGGGGAATCGACCCCGGGGAACCGGTCGTGAAGCTGCCCGAGCGCGCTCGGACGTTGTACTTGCGGGAACGCGATTTGATAGACGCCTGGACTGAGGCTGCCGGTTTTGCTCCTGAGCAAGTCGCCGTGGGTGGCGGGAGCGTGCTGGCGGCCCGCTGGGGCCATCGTGGTTCTGATGATGTCGATGTCGTAGTGCAGGGGGCGACTGCTTACAAGGAGATGCTGGCGGTTCAGCGGACGCTCGATGCCCTTGCTCGGCGCCGTGGGGGGGATGTGTTGTGGGTGCCCCGCCTTCATGCGGTTCGGATCATGTGGACGACCGGGCGTCCGGCCATGTCTGACAAGCTCGAGTTCTTTGCCGAGTCGGAGAGTCCGCCGGGCTACGCGGAGCGCATGCAGGATCTTGAAGGTCGGTTGACGAGGACACTCGGTACTCGGCAGATTCTGTGGGGTAAGCTTGACCGTTGCCTGCGTCTTTTTTCTCCCAAGGACATCTTTGATATCCGGGAGGCCGGTCGCCGCGATGCGGATGAGCTCGTGGTGGCTGTGAATGCGTGGCCCGATTCCGCCATGCGTGGGCTTGTGCATGCGTTCCGTTCGAATGCGGCGACGATCGGCGCGCAGATCGAGGAGGCTCTTCGCACCGTTGCGGGCCTCGTTCCCGGTGACGGGTGCATCATTGCTCGGGAGGCTGCCGACGCGGTTGAGCGTGTTCTCTACCGGGAGGTGACCGTGGGTGTCGAGCATGGCTTGGTTCGGGTCGACCGCGTGATTGGCCTCGGACCTCTTCTGCCTCTTCGGTGGTTGCCCGCCGAGACGGTGCTCGAGGCGGAGCGGACAGGTCTGGCCCGGTATCTTGATTGCAATGGCATATCCGTCGCGCTCGACCATGCTGCGTTCGTCGCGGCACGGTCCGACGGTGTTGTCAAGGTCTGGATCGGGCGGGCCGGTGAGACCATCGAATGGAATCGCCCGACCGAAGCGTTGATGGCGATGGCGGATGACTATGCCGGGCGCGCCGCGCCGCGTACGGGTGCGGAGGCGGATGAGCTCTCACGGGTCCGGAATTCTGGTGGCGCTACCGGTTGACGAGTGCGTCGGCGTGGCCGGTGGGGATCCGCGTCCGCATTCGCGGAGAGGGGGGACCTGGTCGTTGGGACCGCGGGCTGTCCGGGTGATCCGCGTTGCGCGGAGAGGTGCGCTGCCTGTCGCGTTGCGCGTTGGACGGGCTCTTGCCGGAACTGCTCCATGGCTGCTGGCTCCGGCTGGCCGGGGCGTGCATCTTACGGTATCTGGTCGTCGAGCCTGTCGTCGTCCCAGGGCTCGACCAGTCCGGCCTCTTCGAGGAAGCGTGACTCGGGCAGCGACCTGACGTCGCCCCATTGTCGTCTCTGCTCTGTCGTGGTGACCACGAGCCGGTCCATGGCTCGGGTGATTCCCACGTAGAACAGGCGCCGTTCCTCCTCGAGGGCGGTGGCGTCGCCGTTGAGGCTGCGCTGGTGCGGCAGCAGCCCCTCCTCGACCCCGGCGATCGCCACGGTGGGGAATTCCAGCCCCTTGGCGGCGTGCAGGGTCATCAGCCACACCTGCGCGTCGTTGGGGCCGTCTCCCTCGTCGGCCTCGGACAGCAGCGACTGGCGGTTGACGAAGTCGGCCAGCGTCGGGCGTTCGGCCGCCTCCTGGTAGTCGTCGGCGGCGGCGACCAGCTCCATCAGGTTCTCGATGCGGTCGATCGACTCGTCGGAGTTCTCGTTCTCCAGCTTCTGTAGGTAGCCGCTGCGACTGATCGCGCCGTGCACGGTCCTGGCGACGTCCTCGCTGCCGGCGTTCGTGCGCATCCTGTCGATGAGATCGAGGAACGTCTGCATCTTCTCCACGGCGCGGCCGGTCAGCCTTCCGGTGGCGCAGCCCTCGTTCAGGCGCGACCACAGCGATGTCCCGCCGGCGTGTTGGTCCGCCTGCGTGAAGAGCGTTTCTTCTCCCTCCTGCGGCGGCGCCGCTCCGGCGGCCTTCTCGATGCTGCGCGGACCGATGCCCCGCGGCGGGGCGTTGATGGGGGATGTCCCGGAAGCTGTTGAACTCGAGTTGAAGCGGGTGGCGACTCCTCGCCCCTGTTCTGTGATAGGACAGGGGTGGATTCAAAAAGGAGGAGAGCCACCCATGGCGAAGCATGACAGGCGGAAGACTTCCGGCCAACCCCCCAGCTCGCAACCTGTCACGATTCAGGTGCCGCTGCCGGTGCTCGGCGTGATCAACGGTGTCCGGGAAGCGTTCCATGGCTTATGCATCGCGACCGGGCTGCAGGTCCTGGAGGCGATGATGGAGGCGGATCGGGAAGCCCTGTGTGGCCCGAAGGGGCGCCACCAGGTCGAGCGGCCCGCGTGGCGCGGCGGGAGTGTCGACAGCCAGGTGACGCTGGGCGGCCGGCAGGTCGAGGTGCCGCGGCTGCGCGTGCGCAGCGCCGAGGGTGAAGTCCCGCTGGCGAGTTTCCAGTGGGCGGCATCGACCGACCCGCTGGACGAGCACACGCTGGCCGCGGTCGCCGCCGGGGTGTCGACGCGCCGTTACGCGAGTACGTTGGACCCGGTACCGGCCGAGGTGAACGAGCGGGCGACGTCGAGCAGCGCGGTGTCGCGGCGGTTCGTGGCGCTGTCGACCAAGCGCCTGCATGGGTTTCTCTCCCGGCCGTTGGGCGAGCTGGATCTGCGGGTGGTGTGCATCGACGGCAAGGTGTTCCGGGACCACTGCATGGTGATCGCGTTGGGCATCGACACACAGGGCCGGAAACACGTGCTGGGCCTGCGCGAAGGTGCCACCGAAACGGCGGCCGTCACGACCGGTCTGCTCAGCGACCTGGTGACGCGGGGCCTGCCGACCGACCGGACGTTGCTGTTCGTCGTCGATGGCGCGGCGGGGCTGCGCCGGGCCATCACCGACGTGTTCGGTTCTCGAGGCGTGGTGCAACGTTGCCAAGTGCACAAGTGTAGGAACGTGATCGGGCATCTTCCCGAGCGGCTGCACGCGTCTGTCAGCAAGGCGTTGCGGGATGCGTGGAATCTCGATTCAGCGGACCGCGCGGCGCGGGTGCTGGAGCGGCTGGCCGGGTCTCTGGAACGCGACCATCCCGGCGCCGCAGCGTCCATCCGGGAGGGACTCGAGGAGACACTGACCGTGCAGCGCCTCGGCCTGACGGGGGCGTTGCAGCGTACGTTGCGTACGACGAACATCATCGAGAACCTCAACGGCAGCGTCGAGCGCTACACACGTAACGTCAAGCGGTGGCGTGGCGGTCAGATGATTCAACGCTGGGTGGCGAGCGCGCTGGTGGAGGCGGAACCGCGCTTCCGGCGGGTCCGGGGCTACCGCGACGTGCAGTACCTGGTGGGCGCCCTCGACGCGCTGGCCCCGCCCGACGACGTAGTTGCTGAAGTGGCGTAACATTGGCGGAGGAAACAGGGAGTCTGCCACTCGCGAAGTTCAACAGCGAACGGGACAACCCCCGTTGATGATGCGCCGCAGGCTCACGTCGTCGTGCGGGTTGACGATCACCTTCAGGTAGGCCAGCGCGTCCTTGATCTCCTTGCGTTCGTAGAATCGGATGTTCCCGACGATGTGGTACGGGATCTCGGCGCGGCGCAGCAGGTCTTCGACGAGCCGCGACTGTGCGTTGGTGCGATAGAGCACCGCGGTCCGCCTTGGTGCGGCCGGCTCGGCTCGCACGATGTCGGCGATGGCTGCCGCCTCGGCGAGGTCGGTCCCGGTCCGCAGGTACTCGATCGCGGTTCCCGGCGCCCGTGCGGTCCATAGCGTCTTGTCGGCGCGCTCGAAGTTGTGGCCGATCAGCGCCGCCGCGGCCGCGACGATCTTCCCGCTCGAGCGGTAGTTGCGCTCGAGGTTGACGACGGTCCGTTCGCCGAAGTCGCTCTCGAACTTCCGGATGTTCTCGATGTCGGCTCCGCGCCACCCGTAGATCGCCTGGTCGGGGTCCCCGACGGCGCACACGTTGCGGTGGTCGCGGGCGAGCAGGTGGGTCAGCAGGTACTGGGCCGTGTTCGTGTCCTGGTACTCGTCGACGAGGACGTGGCGGTAGCGGGCGGCGTACCGGCGGCGTACCGGCTCGTGCTCCTTCAGCAGCCGGACGGCGTGCAGCAGCAGGTCGTCGAAGTCCAGCGCGCTGGCCTTCTGCAGGACCCTCTCGTACTCCTCGTAGCCGTCGACGAAGAGCATCTCCCGGTGCTCTTCGGGCGTCGGGTTTCCGCGGATCTTCTCGGGCGTGCGCATCTGGTTCTTCCAGTCGCTGATGCGGCGCACGAGCGAGCGCGGGGTCATCGAGTTCTTGTCGTAGTTGAGGTTGTCTAGAGCGAGCGAGGCGGCCTTCAGCTGGTCGGCGGCGTCGTAGACGACGTAGTCCGGCGGGATACCGACGTGCCGGCCGTCGGCCCGCAGCATGCGTGCGCAGAAGGCGTGGTAGGTGCACAGCGTCGGTTTCGCTCCCCGGTTGCCGACCAGCGCTGCGACTCGGTCGCGCATTTCGTTGGCGGCCTTGTTGGTGAAGGTGATGCCGAGGATGCTGTTGGCGGGCACCTTCAGCTCGCGTACGAGCCAGGCGATGCGGTGGCAGATGACGCGGGTCTTGCCCGAGCCGGGTCCGGCGAGGATGAGCAGCGGCCCGCCCGGGTGGCGCACGGCAGCGCGTTGCTGGTCGTTGAGGCTCTCGAGCAGCGTCTCGGGCGGGTGGCGGGTGGTCGCCGGCGGGGGCGGCGCGAGCTGTGTCATCAGCGCTTTTCCTTGAGCGTGCGGAGCGGGTTTGCCCGCCCTTGTTGGAAGCGTAAAGCCTGAGCGGTGTGTCAAGAGGCTCTGCGCGCGTGTTCGGAGATTCGTTGGCGCTGGCCAGCGCACAGGGAGATCCGGGCGACTGCGAAGAGCGTCTGGCGTTGTCCGGAGACGGTTGTCGACGACTGCCGGAGATCCGTGCTCGTGCGTCAGAGAGGTCGCGGATCCGGCCACGTGCGAGATTCGCTTGTGCGGAGATCGGGGCGAGCGGCTGGACGGTCACGACGGGAGATCCGCGTCCGCGCGGAGATGAGGAAGCAGCTGCGCGGATCCGCGTCCGTGCGGAGAGGCTTCTGACGCTGTGGCGATCATCGGCGGTTGGCCGGTTCACCTGCCATCTGCGCATTCCCCTGTGTGGACGGAAACGAGGAACCGATGACTTATCTACTCGCGATCTGCGTCGTCGGCATTTCGCTGGCGGCTATGCCCGTCCTGGCGCAAGAGCCCGGCCGGGAGCTTGAGTTCGACGGTGACCGCCTCGGCGGGATGCTCGGCCACCTCGGCGGCGGTGCGGCGGGCCTCGGCCGCACGGGCGACGCGGCGCACTCGGTGCAGGTGCGCTGCGGCGTGGCGTTCTGACCGCGCGGCGGCGCGTTCCGGCGTTGCCGTCGTCAGCGGCCATGCACGCCGAACAGATGAATCCGGCCCGCCTCGTACAGCCGGCGGCAGTCGCTGGCGTCTCGGCCGCGTGCGTCGTCGACGAGTATCCAGGCCATGCCGTTGCCGCTGAAGCGGATGTCGTCGCACTCGCCGTCGTGCGCGTACTCGCTGCTGTCGTCCCCGAAGTAGACCTGCCCGGATGCGAGGTCGACGCTGAACAGCCGGATGAGGCCTGCCTCGTACAGCTGGCGGCAGTCGCTGGCGTCGTGGCCCCGGTCCTCTTCCAGAAGCGTGCCGCCGACGTGGCTGCCCTCGAATCGCGGGTCGTCGCATTCGCGGTCCCGGGCCCACCTGCTCGTGTCGTCCCCGAAGTCGACCAGCCACTGCGGATGTCCGTGGGAGGAGAACTGCTGCGCATGTTCGTCCAGGGGCGCGGTGCCGCCGCTGATGGCGAGCCGCTGCCCGGACCGGGACTCCGGTGCTGTCGCCACGTTGCTGGCCGGTGCGCACGTTCCCGTGATCAGTGCGAGAACCGTCACGAAGCCCACGTTGCTCTTCATCTCGATCCCTCCCGGTACGTGTCTGCGGTGGGCCCGTCATGTTGCGCGAAGCGTACGGGCTTGAGGCCGGTGGGCACGCGCTTGCGCGCGACCGTTGTCGGCGGTTTGTTGTTTCCTTCGGGCTGCGGGCTTGGCCGGCGATCTGCTCGGGCGCGGCCGCCGGGCCTGGTTCGGCCGCCGCCCCCTACACTCCTCGCCGGAGGAAGCGGAGCGCACGGCGGATCCGCCCGGTGCTCCGGATGCTCAGCAGCATGAGGTCATTTACCGTCTTCAGCCGGCCGGGCGGCGACATCGAGGTGGTCAAGCAGGGGTGGAGCTGGCCCGCTTTCGTCTTCAACGTCCTTTGGGCCCTCTGGCACCGGATGTGGCTGTTGGCGTTCGGCGCATGGCTTGGCGAGATTCTCGGGCCCGCGTTCCTTGCCGCCGTCTTCGAGTTTTTGAGCCGCGCAGGTCTCGACGTGCTGCCACTGGTGCTCGCGGCGGAGCTGGCCTTCGGGATGGGTGTGCCCGTTGCCTTTGGCAGCCGCGGCAATGCGTGGCGGTGCGCGCACCTTCGGTCGCGTGGTTTCGTCGAGCGCGGCACCGTCGTTGTTCCGTCGGCCGGGACGGCGCAGAGCATGTTCCTCCGGTCTGAAGGCGCGCCGGCGGCCGCACACCGTGGTTGGTGATCCATTGCTTCGGAGTTTTCTGCCATGACCGATGGAGCCGTCGCCGGCTTTCGTCCCAAGAGTCAGGTGCTGCAGGTTGCCGCGTTCGGGGCGCCCCTCGTCGCCGGCGTTGCCGGCGGCCTGCCGCTCGCCTTGCTTGGCGGTGTGGTTTCCATGTTCTATCTGACCGGCGGGAAGTACGTGGATGTCGACTGTGCTACAGGCCGTGTCCGGACCCGGTGGCGCTTTGCCGGCCTCCAGTTGTCCGAGCTGGATACGTCCCTGAGGATTCGCCGCCTCGAATTGCGGCCCGAGTGGATGGCGCGTTCCTCGGGCGACGGGTACGTCGACCGCAAGGGCTCGATGGTCTACGACCTGGTCCTCGTGGGTTTCGCCTCGGGCGGCGACGACGGGGAGGTTGTCGTCGACCTGAAGGAGGACCAGCTCTTCTTCGGTCCGTCGGAGCGCAGGGCGCGGGCAACCGCCCAGGCCCTGCGCTTGCCCCTGGCGGTCCGTTGGGACCGGTTGTTCTCCGATCTCTCCCCGACCGAGCGGCAGTGCGGCGAGTGCATGGACCCGATCGCGTATCCGCCGGAGCTCGGAGACTGGCGCCGGTGGCTTTGACGGCGTCTTCGCGGACGCGGTTGCGGGCCGGGATGGCTGCCGTCGCTCTGGCGTCCGTCGCGCCGCTACTGACTGCGGCCCTCGGCGCGGGTGTTGTCCAGCCGTCTCCGTTCACGCCGCTCGAGGGGCTGCGTGGAGTCAGCTTCTCGAACGACCGGTACGCCGTGTCGCTTCACTGGCCGGCGGTCGCGTATGCCATGCAGCTTCCCGGCCTTCCGCTGCACCGGTCCGGGGCCTTGCCGGTCGGGACGGAGTTGCGGGTTGGCTGCCGTGCGGACAACGGCCGCTCGGGTTACGGTGTTGCCCCTGCCAGCGCGGTTCTGGAACTGTGGCGGCATCCGGCTGCGCGAGCCACCTACAGTCTCTTGCACCCGATGTTCTGGATCCTCGGGCTGACGGGGAACGGTGTCGGGCGGACTCCTTTGCGGGTGTCGCTTACCGGCCTGTCCGCTCCGGTCGACACTGTTCTGGAGAACCCTCGCGTGTACGACCTCGGAGGCCGGCTTCCGATGCGGGTTGCCGGGCTCCCGGCCGGGCATGTGCTTTTCTTGATCGCGCAGTCGTCTGCGCTCGAAGTGGATGGGGAGGGGCCCGGGACCGTGATCTCTGTTCGTTTTGCGCGGCCCGGCGGCTTCGCCGCGGCCGCCAAGGCGATGCTGGCGCATTGTCCGCCGGCGTGAACGCCGGTCCGCTTCCTCCGCTGGAGCACGAGAGACTGCCCAACGTTGGTCTGCTGCTCGACGGCATCGTGATCGGCCGCGTGGTCGAGACTGCCGGAGCACAACCATATCGGCGCCTCGGTCCTGCTTGGACCTTCCAGTTGGCTCGTTTGCCCGGCGTTGCGCGCGGGGATCCAGTACGACGGCAGCGACTACGTTGAGCCGACCGCCGGTGCGAGCCTGACGTTCGGACGGCGCTACGGGGCACGCTCTATCTTCCACTTCGACGAGTGCGGCGTGGTACTGACGCCAACGTGCACGTCGAGCCCGTCCCGCAAGGGCCGCGTGACCATCAGCTCGACGTGCCACAGGAACATGAGCCCTAGCCGATGCTCCGTCTCACCCGTGTAGAACCAGGTCTGACGCTCGGGGTCCGACTTCACGACGGGACTGCTCTCTCGGAAGAGCAGCGGCCCGGCACCTGCGCCGACGTGGAAGAAGCCCCGCCCGTCGGCGTCCACCCACCGCCAGGGCCAAGTCCCGTGCCCGTAGACGGTAGATCCCCGGACCGATGTGACCGCCACGGCTATGCCCGTCCGCTCGTTCCGCCGCGTCGTCCACGCCAAGTCGACGCTCGGGCTCCCGCCGCCGCCGAAGTCGTCGACGTTCAGCGGGTTGACCTGGAACCAGCCTCCGCCAAGCTCAAGCTCCTGGGCGGGCTCCATCTGCGCCAGGGCGGGCGAGGCCGCCAGCACGGCGACCGTGAATCCGATCGCGAGTCGATGAGTCATCGGTTCGTCCCTTCCCGTCCGCACAGGGGAATGCGCAGATGGCGGGTGGACCGGCTCACTGGAACCGAGCGAGCCAGAGTGCCCGGAGCGCAGGACAGCGACCCGCGGGCGGTCACTGCCGACCGGCCCTCCCGCTGAGCCGTTTCGGGAGCGTTCTGCGCACTGCTGGATGAGCATCAGTGATCGGGAGGAACCCCATGAGATTCACAATCGGACACGGCGCGGGAGCGGCGCTCATGGCGGGCGTAGTGGTCAGTCCCGGCGCGGCGCAACCAAACAGCACGGACTGGATCCAGCTGTATGCAGGCGGCAGATACGCCGACCTGACGGCATCGCGCGAACAGGCGCCGCTGACAGGCAGGACGGACGCTCTCGGAGTCGCCGTGTCGTCGACCGAACATTGGGGGATGGCGGATCGGTCCGCGCGCAACGAGGTCGAACCTGGCCGCGGATTTCACGCCGCCATCACCGTTGGCGATCGGATCGCGCTGTCGACTGTCGACACACGGGTCGTACGTTGGTTCGACGACCAGTGGGGCATCGCCGGGCGTTTGCTTGTGGGCATTGGCTCGAACGGACCGGACGAGCACGCCGTTGTCGAACGGCGCGGACCCCCGTACGTCCAGGCCACGGCACGTCTCAGGGCTGCGGCAGCATGTAGTGCTTTGCTGGTAGGGGCGTTGCTCTGCAACGCTCCCGCCGTTCCGGCGCCGCTCACGCTGCACGGGGCGCCGATCTCCGGCACGGTGGATGTCTACCGTCTCGCGGCGCCGGCCGTCGAACCCGGCGACGAACAGGAGCCGTCGCCCGAACGACACTTCCCGAAGGACCGCATCCGGCGCGGCGCTCTGATTGGCGGCGTGATCGGTTGCTCGATCGGCGCGTACCTGAGCAGGAGCAACAACGATGATGCGCACGTCTTCAACTGCTTGTGGGTCTCTGGCGTCGGGGCCTTGCTTGGCATGGTCGCAGCTACAGCGTACTAGTCAGCACCGGAGCGACGAACTCGAGAAAGGACGATACCGATGTCAATCAACAAGATTATGACGCTCGCCGCGCTCGCGGCGACGCGTGTTCATCTTCGGCGACGTGGTCGAGAACCAGGTTGCATCCAGACCGCTCGGGGTCTGCAAGCTGACCAGTGAATCCTGCAGGGAGATTCAGTTCGGCGGTTATTGGACGAAGTCCCTGCTTGATTGGTCGAGCGCGACGGCTCATCTTGCCGAAGAACCCGCGCGCACGCTTCGACCCGGGTTGTAGCGGCGGGTCGGCAGGGGCCGCAGCGCCGGACGGTCGACCTGCTTGTAGCAGGACGATCGGCGCCTCATGTCGTGAATTCGTAGACCAGACCGTCCAGAGGAACGCCGTCGACTTGTAGCGCAACCCTGCCTGCGCCCGGTCCGTAGACCTTCTGGTATCGTGCCCTGACGAGGGCGAGGTCGAAGGCGTACGACTCCGTCGGAAACGCTTCGCACGCATCGCCGTTCGCCTCGTGCCGGAGGACGGCAAGCAGTCGTACCGGCGACGACTCGATGAACGAGGCTGCGATGACGAGAGTGAATTCGTGCGTCTTGCAGCCGCCGCTGTACGACACCGAGACTGTCAGCGTGTCACCGGTGATCGTCGTGCTGTTCAAGAAGTAATCGTCGTCTCCCAACGTTGCGTCGGTACCCTCCACGACCACTCGGCCAACCTGTGACGGCGCTGTCCCGTCCACCCCGCCAATGGATACGGGCGTCGGCTCTACGGGCTTGCGCGTGTCCCCGCAACCGGTCACGGTGAGCAGGGCGAGAAGCGTCGCGGACGCTGTCGGGAACTTGCCACGCATCACTCAGGTCTCCCTGGGGGCTTCTATGTCGTGCACGGGCCGTTTCACGGTCACGGGGCTGTCCGGCGTCCACCGGTCGGCGTAGCCACGGATACGGCCGCGAGTCCGGACCTGGCCGGTGTTCCAGGCGGGCAGATCGCTCCGCCCGCTCGCCGTGCGGACGTCGAGTACAAGGTTATCTTCTACGGCGAGCGTCCGCTCGAACTCACCCTCGAGCGTGCGCGCGCCGGGCGTGGTCTACGAGGCGCGTGCCGGATCCTGCACCCACGGGCCTCGGTGGGCGCAGGAAGCCGCCATCAGCCATGTCCCCGACAACCCCATCAACGCGATGATCGCCGCGGCGGTCCTCCGACTCGCTGTCTCCATCGATTCCCTCCTCTGCAGACCGCGCCGCGCCCGCCAGCTCATCCCTCCAGTTCGGGGACACCCACACGACCTCATGAGACCGCGGTAGCGCCCCGCAGGCGCCGGGCGCGCCATCGCCGGTCACGACCATGCGGCACGCGCCCGAGGGCCACTCGCGATATACCGTCGCAACCGGCGGAATCGCTTCGACGAGCAGAACGAAGGCCGAAGCGAGCAACAACGCTGCCAGCGCCCATTCGTCCGCGGTCAGGCCCGCATGGGTCGAAAGTGCCTGACTGCGAATGCCGGCGGGTTGCAGGGAACCTCCCCGGAGCACAGGGATGACCATGTCGGTGGCAGGCAGACTGGGCGGAAACGCTCTGGCGGCCATCCTCTGCACCTCCTTCTCCCAGCCAGCCGGGGGGTGGGAAAGACGACCATCAGCGACAGGCTAACGACATCGCGGTGCGGGAGGAATCGGGGAAACTCCCAGCGTCCCGCAGCCGGGCTCGCGGTTCCGTGCTTCGGCATTCCTCGACTCCGGCGATCTCTCCGGTTGGGAACTCCAGGCCCTTGGGGGAGTCAACGGCTGCGAGTTCATCGTGCTCCAAGTGTGGGGGGGGTGCGGGCCGCGGAGCGTCGGGGCGTGGTCTTGGTGGCCCGTGCTGTGGCTCTTTTTCCGTGTTGTTTGGTTTGCCGGGGTGGTACGGTTCCGACTGCCTGTGTCAGGACTTGTTCCGCCGCAGCTGGCTCAACTGCGCCACCGCAATCTCCAGCGCGCGTTTGCCTGCGACGCTGGCCGTGGCTCCGGTTGCTGATCCGATGCCCGTCGGGCCTCCGATCTCGTTGCTCGTCGCGCGAGCGCTGCCGATCCATTTGCGGGGGGTCCTTCCTTCCGGTTCGATTGTGACCAAGGCCGTGATCTTCTTCGTTGGCATTCCTCTTTACTCGTTTCTGGTTCCGCCTTGTGGAACGTCTCGATCCAGCGGGTCATCGCTGCGCCGGCGAGCAGCGCCAGCGGCCGTCGGGTCGCCGGGGTGGGCGGCATCGAGCGCGAGCGCGACGACGGCGATGGCGCAGACGGCGCAGACGTGGTGGTTGAACCGCCGCAGCGGGTCGGGCCGGGGCATGTGTTCGGCGCCTCGTGGCGGCCGCTTCCTGCCTATCCGCAGCCGCTCGTCGCGCCGCAGTTGATGCAGCTGTAGCAGGCGCCGTTGCGGATCATGATCGAGCCGCAGACGATGCACGGCGGCGCGTCCTGGTCGTGGTGCGTCGGCCGGGGCGTGGCCGGTGTCGCATCGGATGGAGGAGCGGCGTCTTCCGGTGTGTCGTCCCGTTCCGGTGCGCCGCCGGCGCTCCTGGGTTCTCGGGGCTGGTTGACGCCGGCCCGCAACTGCGCCTCGGGCGAGAGAAACCTGGTCGCCATCCAGCGGAAGACGTAGTCGACGATCGACTTGGCGATCCGGACCTCGGGGTTCTTCGTCAGGCCGGCCGGCTCGAACCGGGTGTGGCTGAACTTATCGACCAGGGTCTGCAGAGGCACGCCGTACTGCAGGTTGTAGGAGACCGACTGCGCGAACGAGTCGGCGAACCCGGAGATCGTCGAGCCCTCCTTGGACATGACCAGGAACATCTCGCCGGGGCTGCCGTCCTCGAAGAGCCCGACCGTGACGTAGCCCTTGTAGCCGGCGATGTCGAACTTGTGGATGACCGCATCCCGCTCGTCCGGCAGCTTGCGCCGCACCGGTCGCGGCTGCTTGCCGTCGGCCTCGTCGGCCAGTCCCGTGTTGAGCGGCTGGGCGCGCTTGCTGCCGTCGCGGTAGACGGACACCGACTTGGTCCCGAGGCGCCAAGCGTCCATGTACGCCTGTTCCATGTCGTCGACGGTCGCCTCGTTCGGCAGGTTGACCGTCTTCGAGATCGCGCCGGAGATGAACGGCTGCGCCGCCGCGACCATCTTCAGGTGGCCCGAGTAGTGGATCGACCGCTCGCCGTTGGCCGGCTTGTAGGCGCAGTCGAACACCGGGAGGTGGTCGGGCTTCAGGTCCCCGGCGCCTTCGATGGTGCCTTCCTTCTCGATGTGGCCGGTGATCCGCTTGGTCTGCTCGTCGTCGTAGCCGAGGCTGCGAAGAGCCGTGGGCACCGTCCGGTTGACGATGCGGATCGTCCCGCCGCCGACCAGGTGCTTGTACTTGACCAGGGCGATGTCGGGCTCGATGCCGGTGGTGTCGCAGTCCATCATGAACGCGATGGTGCCGGTGGGAGCCAGCACGGTTGCCTGAGCGTTGCGGAAGCCGTGCTTCTCCCCGATCCCGATCGCCTCGTTCCACAATTCCCGGATCTGGAGGTACTGCGCCTCGGGCAGGCCCGCGTGGTCGAGCGCGTCGCGGTGCTTGCGCATGACGCGCAGGAACGGCTCGGCGTTCTTGTCGTACCCGGAGAACGGACCGCCGCACTCGCGCGCGATCCTGGCCGACTGCGCGTACGCCTCGCCGGTCATCACGGCCGTGATGGCCGCGGCGCACCTGCGGGCGGCGTCGCTGTCGTAGGGGATCGCGTGCGACATCAGCAGCGCGCCGAGGTTGGCGTAGCCGAGGCCCAGGGGGCGGTAGGCGTCGGAGTTGACGCGGATCGCCTCGGTCGGGTAGCTCGCGTTGCCGACGATGATCTCCTGCGCGGTGATCATCGTGCGCACGCCGGCGCGGAAGGCGGCGACGTCGAACTCGGCGGGGTTGTCCGGCTTGACGAAGGCGAGCAGGTTCAGTGAGGCGAGGTTGCACGCCGAATCGTCGAGGAACATGTACTCCGAACAGGGATTGGACGCGTTGATTCGCGCCGTGTTCGGGCAGGTGTGCCAGTCGTTGATGGTGGTGTCGAACTGCATTCCCGGGTCGCCGCACTCGTGCGCGCGCTCGGCGATCCGGTGCATCAGCTCGCGGGCGCGGTGGGTGTCGATGATCCGGCGCTCGCCGTTCACCGCGCGTGTCTGCCATTCGCCGTCGTCGAGCACCGCGCGCATGAGCGTGTCCGGCACGCGGACGCTGTTGTTGGCGTTCTGGAAGAAGATCGACGCGTACGCCGGGCCGGTCAGCGAGCCGTCGTAGCCGGCGTCGATCAGGGCCCACGCCTTGCGCTCCTCTTCGGCCTTGCAGTCGATGAAGGCGAGGATGTCGGGGTGGTCCGCGTTGAGGATCACCATCTTCGCTGCGCGACGCCTTCCTCCTCCCGACTTGATGACGCCGGCGAAGGCGTCGTAGCCCTTCATGAATGAGACGGGTCCCGACGGGATGCCGCCGCCCGTTATCGTCTCGCGCGACGAGCGGATGGGGGACAGGTTGCTCCCGGTTCCGGAGCCGTACTTGAACAGCATGCCCTCGGTCTTCGCGAGCTCGAGGATCGATTCCATCGAGTCCTCGACGGAATTGATAAAACACGCCGAGCATTGGGCGTGCTCGTCCCAGCCGACGTTGAACCAGACGGGGCTGTTGAACGCGGCCATCTGGTAAACCAGCAGGTGGGTGAGCTCGTCGCGGAACGCTTCCCGGTCCTCGGCTGCTGCGAAGTACCCGCCATTCTCGCCCCAGCGGGTGATGGTGTCGGCGACGCGGGAGATGAGCTGGCGGACGCTGTGCTCGCGTTCCTTGGTGCCCGGGTTCCCGCGGAAGTACTTGTCGGCCACGATGTTGGTGGCCTGCTGCGACCAGTCCTTCGGGACCTCGATGCCCTCCTGCCGGAAGACGGACTTCCCGCTGGTGTTCTCGATCGCTGCGGTGCGCGTCTCCCACTCGATGCCGTCGAAGACGGTGCACGGCGGGATGTTCTTCGTGAACCACCGGGGGAAGGTGAGTCCGGGCGCCGTTGCGGGCGCGGTCGGCTTCGTCCGACGGCTTCTGCGTGTCGTGGTCTTCGCCATGGCTTCTGCTGGGTTGCTTGCTGTCGGGCGTTGTCGCCCTGGTCGCTGGCGGTGTTGCCTGCGGTCTCTTCGTGCGTGGTTCGAGCGTACGGACCGTGTTCCGCCGGGTGGCGGCGGCGATGCATGGCTCCGCTGGTCCGCGGCGTGCTTGCGCAGAGTGATCCGTAGACGCGGAGGTGATGCGGTGGATCCGCGTATGCGGAGTCGGGTTGCCGATGTCGTCTGCCGTTGCCGTACCGGTGGGCGGGTGATCCGCGAGCGAGCGGAGGTAGTGTGCTGTCGGCGACAGACGTCGTGGTCTCGAAGTGCGGGGGATCCGCTCCGGCGGAGTCCGCTGACCGTCAGCGGCTTCGGCTGGCCGCTCAGCCTTTCTCGGAGATGATCAGGTCGTTGTCGTCGGTGACGGCGCCGAGGCGCACGTTGTCGGCTGTCTTCTGCAGGGCGTCGATCAGGTCGTGGACGACGTGCTCGTCGTCGTCCTGGAGGCCGTCGACTGCGTGGTCGATGAACTCGTGCAGCTGGGATGCCGCGACGGGTCCGAGATCGTGCTCGGCGAAGATTTCGCCGTCCTGGTTGGTGATGGTCACCTGCATGCCGTTCCATTCCATGTCGCATATCTCCTTATTGCCGGCGCGAGCAATTCAGCGCTTGCAGCGCCTGGGTTGCGCCCGTCAGCGTGAAGTGTTCGGTGACGGGCGTACCGGTGTGCGGTGTCACCTGAACCCAGAAGTGGGTGTGCCGGCGCAGGTTGTCGAAGAAGGCCAGGCCTGCGCGGTCGTACCGCGCCCTGCGGCCGCGTTGTTCGGTCCACGTGGTGACGTACAGCACCTCGTAGTCGTCGTCGGGTTCCCAGTAGTGCTGCTCGGCTCGTGCACCGTCGTTCCACACCAGGCGGACCGCGCCGTTCGCGAAGACGGCGTCGCCGGTGAAACCGATGGCGAGGACGTGGAATCCCTGCTGGCAGTCGACCAGCACCCGTAGGTGGCCATAGCTGCCTTCGGCCAGCGCTATTACCGTCGGCCGGCCCGTGGCGTCGTCTGTGGTGCGAACGTTTCGCCACTGGGCGTCGGCGGTTCCGGCGGTCAACAGCAACAGCGATGCTGCGACGATGCTTCGGATCATCTTCTTCCTCCTGGCTGGAGTATTGGGAACGCGAGCCTAGCGCGCAGGGCCGTCGGGTTCGGCCGCCGCTCGGCCGGGCGGTCCTGGGACCGATCCGCTGGGTTCTTCTACGAACGCGGTCCCGTGCGGACAGTCCGAGCGTCTGGAGAGGTGCTCCTCGTCGGGGCGATCGGCGTGCGGGGAGCTGCAGCGCTGATCCGTTCCGCGTTCGCAACGGTGTTGTCTTCCCGCCACTTGCGTATGTCGTCCTTCCAGCGTTCCCGCTCGGACGTGTTGAGCAGGCCGAGGGCGTTGGCCGCCGCCATCGCGTTGTCGATCGAGTCGATGACGCCCCGGCGCGCGTTGACGACCTGCTGGGGCCCGACGTTAGTAGTCGGGCGTTCCGGATCGCTGAAGAGTTCTTCGACGGCGGTCTCGATGGCGCCCTGCACGTATTCCGGCAGCTGCGACGTTTCCCACAGCAGTCGGCCGTCGCGGATCCACTCTCCGCGGCGGTCGCCTATCGCCGTGGGCGCTGCCGAGAGCGCCAGGCAGCGTACGGTGAGCTTGCTGGCGCCGGCCTGCCGGATGTCGTCCCGGATGGTGTTCCGCAGTTCCTGGTCCAGTCCGTGCCAGTCGTGATGCAGCCACTTCCGGCTGTTGATGCCGTCGTGTTCGTGCTCCGTTTCCGCGGTCTTCGCCGCGGCTGCTTCGAAGAGTCCGTCGAGTACCGTGCCGTTGTCGAGCAGCGCGGCCGTCTCGCGCAGGCTGGGTTCGGGGACGCTTCCCTGTATTGCTGCGATCCGGGTCCGGTAGATGGCGTTCGTGTACGCCTGTTTCCAGAACTTTTCGTTGCTGTTTCTGCTCAGCGCGCTGACAACCGCTGCGTCGATGTGTGCGCTTGCGTATACGTCGCTTTGGTTCTTCATCCCGTCGTCGGTCCCCGCCGGCACGCGTTGCCGCCGGGGAGTGTATGGGCGCGTTGGCCGCCGGGGCGGTGTTACAACTGGCGCGGGTGATCCACCCGCGCGTGAATGTACGTCCAGATTGGAGCCGACTCTTCCCGTTGGGCGGGTTGATCCACGCGCGTGTGGAGGGGACTTTGTCGTGACCCGGGGGATGCGATGAAGCTCGGTTGATCCACGAGCGCTCGGAGGGGACGTGTCGGTCTTCGCCTTGGCGCTGTCGGCGCTGGGTTGATCCACGCGCGCGTGGAGGGGACTTCTGCGCCCATACCTTCAACGACCTGGCGATGGGGTTGATCCACGTGCGCGTGGAGGGGCTCTCGAAGAGCAGGTCAAGCGTTACGGTTGATCCACGTGCGTGTGGAGGGACAGCAGCTCGGCGACGGTGGCCTCGTACGGCGTTGGGTGATCCATGCGCGAGTGGAGGGACTTCTTCGTTCAGCCTGTCGTGGTTTCGTCTTCGACCGGCTCGATCGTGACCTCGATGGGCTTGTCCCGGTGAATGCGGATGGTCGCGTTGCTTCGCGGCGGCAGGCAGGGCACGACTGCTCGCGAGACCGCGGTCCGCACGTTCGAGAGCATCGCTTCCTCGGCCGAGGCCAGCAGCTCGAGCGCGTTCGCGAACGCCGCCTGCCGGTAGTTGTCCTTCTGGGTGTCGTAGCTGTCGGCCTCGCAGTCGTCCGACGGGCAGAAGAAGGCGTCGTACAGCAGCTCCGCGAGGTCGGCGGGCCTGATCTCGCTGCCGGTGGCGACGAGCATCGTCACGTCTCCGGCCCAGTCGATGTCGTCGTCGGGGAAAGCGACGTCCCCGGGGATGCAGACGCAGCCGATCGCGCCGTCGCGTTCGACGGTGTGGAGCGTGAACGTGATTCCTTCCGGACGGCCGGTGTCGAGCGGGTCGTTCTTGAGGCGCTGGGCCTCGATCTCCACCTCGTTGCCGTCGAGGAAGACCGCGGTGGTCATCTTGTTAGCCCTGGCGAGCCTGTCGTACCAGGGATAGCCCTTGTAGCGCTGTTCCTCGGCGCACAGCCGGTGCGAGATGCCGCCACGCTCCGCCGCTCGCCAGAGCGCCTGCTGGTCGCAGGTGGGCATGTCGGCTTCGATGACGATCGGCTCGTCGGGCAGGGGCCCGCGGTCCAGCTTCTCCGGCTGCGTGTAGTAGTCGTTGGCGGCCGCCGGTCTCCACGGCGCCAGCTCGGCTCGCGCGATCGGCAACTGGACGCCGTGCGCCAGCGCATCCTCGCGCACGGTCGCGGAGACGTCGATCGCCGGTTCGCTGGCGAGCATCGCGCGGTAGATCGCCGTGCGGCAGGCGGCGCGCAGACTGCTCGACGAAGGGCGTCTCGACGACCGCCTTGCGCGCGGGCAGCACCAACTCGAGCTCGGCGCAGTCGACCACGTCGGCCTGGACGTGCCAGCCGTGGGTCATGCAGGCGACCGTCGGCAGGTTCACGTTCTCGATGACGATGCCGTGGAAGTTGATCTCGGGGTTCCTCCCGCAGTGGTACCTGGACCTGTGTACGCCCAGGCGGATCCCGCGCCATTCCTCGACGTGGACGGCGTCGTGCAGGAAGTCGAACCGCTTGACGTCCTTTCCGTTGCAGGTCACCGCCAGCGGGAAGTGCCAGGCGGCGATGTTGACGTGACCTTCGTTGGCCTTGTCGTCCTCGAAGACGATCTCGGCGCCGAAGCCGAGGTCGTCGCCGTCGAGGATCTCGATGGCGGCCGGATACTCTCCGAGGAAGTGTTCGGGCTTCAGCTGCACCTGCCAGGCGGGCAGACGCGTTCCGTCGACCGGACGCGGTCGTGAGCGGATGGTGACCTTCGGCCGCCGGGCCAGCGAGTAGACGCCCATCCCGGCCGGGTCCTCGCGCCGGGCGGTCTCCGGGTCCCAGCCGGTGCGGCCGAAGGCGAGCAGTGCTGCGGGGTCGTCGATGCCGCGGCCGTCGTCGCGGAGGCGCACCTCGCCGTCGGCGATGGCGACGTCGACGCGGGTGGCGCCGGCGCGGCGGGCGTTCTGGAACAGCTCGTTCAGCGTTTCGACGGTCGTGGCGTCGAAGAAGCGGGTGACGCGGGTGATGGCGTCCTCGTGGACGCGGGCGCGGATGGTCGTGGGCAGCAGCTTCTCCGGCATGCTGTTTTCCTCTCTGTACTGCAGTGCGGTTCGGTGTGTTGCGCCGGGCGGCGCAATACGGTGTCAGTTGTTGTCGTGTTCGCGGGCGGCGATCTCGCGTCCGGCCCGCGGTGCGGGCGGCTGTTGCGGGACCGGCGGTGTGGTGTGGCGGCGCGGGTGGCGCCGTTCGGCCTCGACGGTGGGGCTGGGCAGCCGTTCGCGGGTCTTCTCGACCAGGCCGATCGGGTCCGGGTGGGTGCTCAGGCAGTTGAGCAGCCGCTGGCCGGCTGCCGGCAGCTCTCCTGCGAGCGTCATCGCGCCGATGTGGCGGCGCGTGTTGCGTACCACGTCGACGGCGGGGGCGTCGTCGTCTGCGGGCCAGCAGGCGAGCATGCTTGCCTGGACCAGGCGCTGTATCCCGTCGGGTTTGTACGTCCAGCCGACCAGGCTCTGGTCGGCGTCGTAGAGCAGCAGGTCCGCCGTGTCCTCGTTGCGGTGACCGGCCTCCTTCGCCCAGCGGTTGATCTCCACGTAGTCGATGATCCGCATGTCGGTCTGCAGGCACAGCCACGCGTCGAGCGCGATGGTCTCGCAGACGATCCGCGCCTCCGGGCTCCGGCGGATCTCGTCGGGCGGGCAGTTGGGGAAACCGCGCGGGTCGATCTCGTCAAGCAGCCGCGAGACCCGGTCGAGGTGCTCGCGCGTGTGCGGCGGGATGCCGTACGGGCTCTTCCAGTCGTTGAGCACCGTCCACCACCAGGCTTCCTCGGCGAGCCGTTTGAGGTTGGCCCGATCTCGTGGACGGGTTAACGCTTGCGGGCTCACATCATGACACTGAGGTTGGCCCGATCTCGTGGACGGGTTAACGCTTGCGGGCTCACATCATGACACACCCTCGGATGAGACGTCGTTCCGTGTCAGTCATCGACGATCCGAGCCGGACGTCGGTGTTGGTCATGCCGGGTCGGGGTACCCTCGCGAGACGGAACGGCCGGACTGGGCCGGACGGTGTGATCGACGACGAACCGGAGAGGGCGTTCCGTTGAGCGACCACCCGAGTGCCGCGGAAGGCTCGTCTGGCGCACGCGGCGGCGGTGGGGACGATCGGCATCGGTTGTTGCGCCAGGCGCGCCTGGAGGCGGCGCTCTCGCGCGCGCGGACCAGGTCCGGATGGGCGTTGACGCTCGGCCGCGCGCGAATCCTCCGGGCCGCTCCCGCAACGCCGGGGCAACTGGCGGAACGCTGCGGACGTCTTCGGGCGCCAGGGAAACGCCGACACCCCGGTTACGTAACCGTGTGCGATTGCGCTCGGGATGCCGACCTCAGCGACGCGGGTCGGGATCCGGGACGGCGGAGGCGGTGCGGTCGAGTGTGCAGACGGCCCCCGGGCGACCGTGGTATTCGGAACATCCCCGTCGCGAAGCCGAAGGCGAGCCGTGTGCCGGTTGGCCATCATTCCCCTCCCGGTGCTTGCAGAAGCAAGCCGGTGACGACGGGAATCGGCGGCGGCAGCTCAGGCTGCTCGAACTCACTCGCGGGAGTCGGCAGAGCCTCCACCGGCCGCTCAACATCGACAGCAGCAGTCGCATGGCGACGTTCGAACTCCAACGGCGACACGTACCCCAACGCAGAATGGCGGCGCAGCGTGTTGTACCAGCCTTCGACGAACTGGAACACGGCCGCCCGCGCCTCGGCGTGCGTCGACAATGTCGTCCGGTCGAGCAACTCGCACTCGAGGGTGGCGAAGAAGCTCTCCGCCATAGCGTTATCGAAACAATCCCCCACCGAGCCCATCGACAGCGCCACGCCCGATTCGCGGCAGCGAGCGCCGAAGGCCAGCGACGTGTACTGGCAACCCTGGTCGCTATGATGACCGCTTCGGGCCGGCGTTGGGCGATGGCCATCTCCAGCGCTTCGATCACCAGCTCGGTGCGCTGGTGCGCCGCCATCGCCCAGCCGATGATGCGCCGGCTGAAAACATCCAGGACGATGGCCAAGTACAGGAAGCCCGCCGCCAGGGTCGGAATGTAGGTTATGTCGGCCACCCACAAGTGGTTCGGCTCGTCGGCCTCGAAGCGGCGCTCGACGCGGTCCGGCGCCGGCCGGGCTTGCACATCGCGGCGCGTCGTGCGGGGGCCGCGGCGCCGGCTCACCCCGGCGATGCCCGCGGTGCGCATCAACCGCGCGACCCGCTTGCGGCCGACCGCCACGCCGTCTTCGGCCAATTCGGCGTGGATCCGCGGCGCGCCGTACGTACCCCGGCTACGGGCATGAATCTCCTGCACGCGGTCCGTCAACTCCGCATCGGCCTGCGCCCGAGCCGACGGTGGACGTTGCCGCCACGCGTAGTACCCGCTCGGGGAGACACCGAGCACGCGGGCCATCATGGCGACGCGGAAACGACCCTGATTCGCGCTCATGAACCGGTAGTCCTCCCGGGTCCGGTCTCCCGCGCGAACCAGGCGGTTGCTTTCGCCAAAATTTCGCGTTCTTCACGCAGCCGCCGGTTCTCCCGGCGCAGCCGACGAATCTCCTCCTGTTCGTCAGTGGTCAGTCCGTCGGTGCGCTTGCCAGCGTCGCGATCAGCCTGCGCGACCCACTTGCGGATCGCCTCGGCCGACGGCTCGAACTCCCGAGCCAGCTCTCCCGGTTTACGTCCGGACCGAACCAGCTCGACCATCTGCTGTCGGATTGCCGCCGGGTACGGCGGTCTCGACTTCGGCATCGTGGACTCCTCCTCCTCCTCGCCAAGAGGATAGGTCTCCACGGAACCGGGTCAACTCCAGCCGTGGTCCGGCGGTTTTCAGCGGGGTGGGTCGTTGCCGAGCAGTGGGCGCACCTGGTCCTCCCGGTTGGTTCCGCTCGAGCACATTTGCGTTGCGTGTTCGCGCATCGTCGAGGATGGTGGTCAGGTTGTTCGTTCGGCTCGGGCTCGCGTCGAGAGGCTGGCGCGCTCGTGCTCGATGATGGCGGGCTGGATGACCTCCTGCCTGTTGCAGTTCGGTATTGAACGTCCCGGGGGCACGGGCAGGGCTAGCGCGTTGGGTGGCGAGGTCGATCCTCTTCGGGTGCGTGGCCATGTCCCGAGCCGGGATCTGGCGCTCTTGGGGGGAACTCCGGTAGAGAGTAGTGCCGTAGCGGATATGAAGGGTGGGCTCGATCCGTCTGAATGGTCTGGCTGGGGAGGCGTGCCCTTGTTCGTTCGACCAGGCGTATCGGATCGGGGTGGTTCTCCAGTCCGTTGATCAGCCTTGCACTGGTCATCGTGAGCTTGCCGCCGCTGCCTCGGGCCATTGCCGAGATTCCGTCGAGTGTTCGTTCGATCACTTCCTTGGCGGAGGCCTTGTCGTCGTGTGGCCAGCAAGCGAGGAACCCCGCTTGTATCCATTGTTCCAGGTCTGCTGGTTTGCTGGTCCACTCGGACAGTGTTGCGTCGGCCTGGAAGAGTACAGGTTCAGGGTTGAAGCCCAACCTCTCACCGTTTTCTGTTGCCCAGTTGTTGACTTCGATGTGATCGATGGTCCGCATGTTGCTCGTCAGGAGCATCTTGGCTCCGAGAGCCATGCTCTCGCATACGATCCTGGCGTCGGCGTGGTCGCCGATGTCGTCGGGGTCCGTCGTGGGAAAGCAGCGGGCGTCGATCTCGGTGATCAGTTCGGAAGCCAGCGTTTGCTGTTCCGTGCTCAACGGAACTATCCGGTACGGGCTGGATGTGTTGCGCCACATCCGCGCCCACCAGGCCTGCTGCAGAAGTTCCGCCCGGCGTTCACCAGGCAGGTCTGCGTCGTCGAGCAGTGTTTCGGCGGCACTCTTTCTTCGGCTCCATATGGTGTCGGCGGCCAGCGGCGCGAGTTCGCGGGCGACGCTCGGGGGCGCCAGCACCTGGCGGTTGTGGAGTTCGCGCCATGCTGCATGGAGCTTGCGTTGCATGGGGCGTTTGAGTTCGCTCGTGTCGACCAGGATCGTCATCCGGAGGCCCTCCGGATCGTGTCTTGCGTGGATCTGAACTCCGCCTCACGCTTCCAGCGCTGTACCGGTGTTTCCTCTTTGCGTATCCGTCTCGTCGGTCCGTTGTACCACTGGATCGCGAGCTTCCGTATCTGTTCGGGCAGCGCCCGTGGCCCAAGCTGTTCAGCAGCGAGTCTCAAGAGTGCTGCCCGCAACTGCCGGTCTGTCGAGACGGTCGCGCTTTGCATTGTCCAGTGCTCCCGGACGTCACGAGTCGATCATCGGTCGTCCGGATGCGTGAATGCAAGCGGTGGCGGCGTGATTCGGTCCCGGATGGCGGATTGCGGAACTGCGTGTTGGAGAGTCGGTTTCAGTGGCCGTCGTCGGCGCGGCTCCGCGAATCGCCTTACTTGCCGTTCTGCGGTACTCGGGCGCTCGTGTTCTTGCCGGGGCCTGTCGTCACCGTCAGGCTGGCGCCCGAGTAGATGGTTGATCCTCGTTTCACTTCCCGCGTGATCCGCGCCAGCTGGCGCAGCCAGTCGGCCGTCATGCCCGCGCGTGCGGCAGCGCGTTTTGCGGCGTTGCGTACCTTGGGGACGCCTTCGGGTCCGCTCTCCCTGGCGTCCGTCTTCACTTCTCCGCTCGTCTCCAGCGTCACGACCGCGGTCAGCCCCGCGTCGCCGATCCGTGCGTCCATCTCTTCTAGCGCGAGCTGGTACGAGTGTCTCGTGAGCTCGTCGGCGAAATGCGTTTCACGCATGGGCTTCGTGTCCCTCCGCACCGGGTCGTGAGGTCGTCGACCGGGTTCTTGCCGTTTTCTTCCCATGTCAGCCTCCAAGGGAAAGAAGTCCGGAAGCGGGGGAGGGGTGGAGGTCTCGCCCGTGCTGGGCGGCTGTCCGCGCGTGCGATTTGGCATCCATTCCGCTCGTTCCGGTTGTGCGCGCGGGGACGAGTTGCCCTCTTGCGGTCACGTGTTCGGGTGCCGGGGCGGTCGTCGCGGCCTGAGCGCGTGGACCAGCTTTGGTTTCAGGCCGACGACGGCGGCCATGCGGATGAGGTCGCGCAGCGGAATGCGTGCGGCCCCTTCGAGCTCGCGCTGCAGCGCGCCCGGGTGGACGCCGGCCCGGGCGGCGACCTCCTCGCGGGTCATGCCGGTCTCGTTCATCGCTTCGACGAACGTCTCGGTGAGGTCGAGGATGGCGGTTTCCTCGTTGACCAGCCGCTGGTAGCCTGGGTCGGCGTTGCGCTGTTCGATGGTGTCGTGGCTCACGGGAGTTCTCCTGCGCCGATCAGGCGCCGGACGAGCGTGCTGGACTGGAGCCTGCTGGCTGTCGGCTGCGGCGCGAAGACGCTGTTCCGCAGGTCGTGGTCGATCAGGGGCAGCAGGTCCCCCTCGACGAGTACGACGCCGTCGCCGGTCTCGTCGCGGTCCTCGTTCACATGGCGGCGCAGCTCGGTGTTGATGCGCTCGCGCTCGTCGGCTGGACACTCCCGGCGTCTGCAGACGGGGACGGCGTGCCGTTCCGGGCTGACCCGCACCGCCGTTTCCTGCTCCTCGTGCAGGTCGGGGTACTCGAGGCGCTGCTCCGACCTCTCGACGAGCTTTCGGTGGCCACTGGGGTGTTCGATGACGACGGCCCTTCGGGTGAGATTCCGCATGGTGTCTACAGGTGTACGGGAGCGTGGCCGCGCGCGGGTGCTCGGGTATTCGCGGAACGGCGCTTTCCGGATGCGTCATGCGCGAGGAAGTTCTGCCCTGTCGCGATGCTTGGCTAGCGGACTTTGGTGATTCCCGTGGTCCGGGGGTGTCGGTCGTTGCGGGTCACCGGCGGTGGGGGCCGCGTGGGGAATGTCCCGGACGGTGTTGAAGTTGAGCTGAGATGAAGCGGGTGGCGACTCCTTCCCCTGTTCTGTGGTAGGACAGGGGTGAAATCACAAGGAGGATCGACCACCCATGGGCAAGCATGACAGGCGGACGTCGCGCCGCCAACCCTCAACCTCGCGTTCGGTCTCGATCCAGGTGCCGCTGCCGGTGCTCGCCGTGCTCGGTGACGTCCGGCAGGCGTTCCACGGCCTGTGCATCTCGACCGGGATGCAGGTGCTCCAGGCAATGCAGGAGGCGGACCGGGACGCGTTGTGCGGACCGAAGGGACGTCACCAGTCCGAGCGGACCGCGTGGCGTGGCGGGAGCGTGGAGAGTCACGTGACGCTGGGCGGTCGGCAGGTCGGTCTGCCGCGGCTTCGCGTACGTGACGCCGGGGGCGAGGTGCCGCTGGCCAGCTTCCAGTGGGCGGCGGCAACCGACGCGCTGGAGGCACACACGCTCGAAGCGATCGCCGCGGGGGTGTCGACGCGGCGGTATGGAGTTGACCCGGTTCCGTGGAGACCTATCCTCTTGGCGAGGAGGAGGAGGAGTCCACGATGCCGAAGTCGAGACCGCCGTACCCGGCGGCAATCCGACAGCAGATGGTCGAGCTGGTTCGGTCCGGACGTAAACCGGGAGAGCTGGCTCGGGAGTTCGAGCCGTCGGCCGAGGCGATCCGCAAGTGGGTCGCGCAGGCTGATCGCGACGCTGGCAAGCGCACCGACGGACTGACCACTGACGAACAGGAGGAGATTCGTCGGCTGCGCCGGGAGAACCGGCGGCTGCGTGAAGAACGCGAAATTTTGGCGAAAGCAACCGCCTGGTTCGCGCGGGAGACCGGACCCGGGAGGACTACCGGTTCATGAGCGCGAATCAGGGTCGTTTCCGCGTCGCCATGATGGCCCGCGTGCTCGGTGTCTCCCCGAGCGGGTACTACGCGTGGCGGCAACGTCCACCGTCGGCTCGGGCGCAGGCCGATGCGGAGTTGACGGACCGCGTGCAGGAGATTCATGCCCGTAGCCGGGGTACGTACGGCGCGCCGCGGATCCACGCCGAATTGGCCGAAGACGGCGTGGCGGTCGGCCGCAAGCGGGTCGCGCGGTTGATGCGCACCGCGGGCATCGCCGGGGTGAGCCGGCGCCGCGGCCCCCGCACGACGCGCCGCGATGTGCAAGCCCGGCCGGCGCCGGACCGCGTCGAGCGCCGCTTCGAGGCCGACGAGCCGAACCACTTGTGGGTGGCCGACATAACCTACATTCCGACCCTGGCGGCGGGCTTCCTGTACTTGGCCATCGTCCTGGATGTTTTCAGCCGGCGCATCATCGGCTGGGCGATGGCGGCGCACCAGCGCACCGAGCTGGTGATCGAAGCGCTGGAGATGGCCATCGCCCAACGCCGGCCCGAAGCGGTCATCATAGCGACCAGGGTTGCCAGTACACGTCGCTGGCCTTCGGCGCTCGCTGCCGCGAATCGGGCGTGGCGCTGTCGATGGGCTCGGTGGGGGATTGTTTCGATAACGCTATGGCGGAGAGCTTCTTCGCCACCCTCGAGTGCGAGTTGCTCGACCGGACGACATTGTCGACGCACGCCGAGGCGCGGGCGGCCGTGTTCCAGTTCGTCGAAGGCTGGTACAACACGCTGCGCCGCCATTCTGCGTTGGGGTACGTGTCGCCGTTGGAGTTCGAACGTCGCCATGCGACTGCTGCTGTCGATGTTGAGCGGCCGGTGGAGGCTCTGCCGACTCCCGCGAGTGAGTTCGAGCCTGAGCTGCCGCCGCCGATTCCCGTCGTCACCGGCTTGCTTCTGCAAGCACCGGGAGGGGAATGATGGCCAACCGGCACACGGCTCGCCTTCGGCTTCGCGACGGGGATGTTCCGAATACCACGGTCGCCCGGGGGCCGTCTGCACACTCGACCGCACCGCCTCCGCCGTCCCGGATCCCGACCCGCGTCGCTGAGGTCGGCATCCCGAGCGCAATCGCACACGGTTACGTAACCGGGGTGTCGGCGTTTCCCTGGCGCCCGAAGACGTCCGCAGCGTTCCGCCAGTTGCCCCGGCGTTGCGGGAGCGGCCCGGAGGATTCGCGCGCGGCCGAGCGTCAACGCCCATCCGGACCTGGTCCGCGCGCGCGAGAGCGCCGCCTCCAGGCGCGCCTGGCGCAACAACCGATGCCGATCGTCCCCACCGCCGCCGCGTGCGCCAGACGAGCCTTCCGCGGCACTCGGGTGGTCGCTCAACGGAACGCCCTCTCCGGTTCGTCGTCGATCACACCGTCCGGCCCAGTCCGGCCGTTCCGTCTCGCGAGGGTACCCCGACCCGGCATGACCAACACCGACGTCCGGCTCGGATCGTCGATGACTGACACGGAACGACGTCTCATCCGAGGGTGTGTCATGATGTGAGCCCGCAAGCGTTAACCCGTCCACGAGATCGGGCCAACCTCAGTATGCGCGCACGCTGGACCCGGTGCCGGCCGCGGTGTCAGAGCGGGCCACATCGCGCAGCGCCGTGTCGCGGCGGTTCGTGGCATTGTCGACCCAACAACTGCGGGCGTTCGTCAGCCGGCCGCTGGGCGAGCTAGACCTGCGTGTGGTCTGCATCGACGGCAAGGTCTTCAAGGAACACTGCATCGTTATCGCGTTGGGGATCGACACCGCGGGGCGCAAACACGTCCTCGGCTTGCGTGAAGGTGCGACCGAGACGGCGGCGGTCTCGACGGCGCTGCTCAACGACCTGGTGACGCGCGGGTTGCCGACCGACCGGGCGATGCTGTTCCTGGTCGACGGGTCCGCGGCGCTGCGTCGCGCCATCAGCGACATCTACGGCTCGCTCGGCGTCGTACATCGCTGTCAGGTCCACAAGTATCGGAACGTGCTGGGCCATCTGCCGGAGCGCATGCACGCCAGCGTCGGCCGGGCGCTGCGTACGGCGTGGGACCTGCATTCGGAAGCGACCGCGAAACGGGCTCTGGAGCGCCTGGCCCGCTCGCTGGAGGACGAGCATCCCGGTGCCGCGGCATCCATCCGCGAGGGGCTGGACGAGACGCTGACGGTGCTGCGTTTGGGCCTGACGGGGCCGCTGCAGCGGATGCTGCGCACGACGAACATCATCGAGAACCTCAACGGCGGGGTGGAGCGCTACACGCGCAACGTGAAGCGCTGGCGCGGCGGTCAGATGATTCAGCGCTGGGTGGCGAGTGCGCTACTGGAAGCGGAACGCGCTTCCGGAGGGTTCGAGGCTACCGCGACATGCACCATCTCGTCGCTGCCCTCGATAGGTTGGCCCCACCCGCGGTCGGCGTCGAACAGGTCGCGTAATGTAGACTCGTCAACACTAGGAACGGAGTTCGCCACCCGCGAATTCCAACAGCGAACGGGACATCCCCCCGCGTGCAGCTCGAGCGGCGTTCGCGTGTCGCTCTTTGGCAGGTAGAGCGGGTGGGGCGGGTGCCCCTCCTTCGTTGCGGGTCCGAGCCGATAGACGTCGCCGGTGGCGGCCAGCAGCTCCAGCACGCGCTTCGCGCGGGCCTCTCCGGCCTTGCCGGGCGGCGTTGCCCCATGCGGCGATGATCAGGTCGGCGCGCCGTGCGTATCGGTTATGACCTGGTCGTTGGCGGCACCGACCGGGTCGTCGAAGTCCTTCAGTCTCCTCGGGTCGGTGGTCCTCGCGGCGTAGAGGTTGATCATCGTCAGGCGCGTGGCGCCCTCCCTGCGGGCGAAGCCGATCACCCGGCGGCTGGTCGGGTCGTCGCGTTCGGTGTCCGCGGTCGACGGATTCAGGCCGCAGACGAGGACGTGCTTCGGTTTCGGGGCGAGCAGGTCGCTCAGGTCGCGTTCCAGCGTCCAGCGGTAGGTCGGTGTGCCGCGGGCGCGCCCATTTTCGGTAAGCATTGCGTAAGGTGGCTCGCCGAGCTTGTCGATCGGCTTGCGTGATGTTGGACAGCCCCTCCGACAGGATGACGAGCAACGGCCGCACACAGGGGCATTCGGCGCGTGCGCGCTCGCGGTGGATCTGAGCCTGCAGCGGCTTTGACGGCGGCGTGTTCCTGGTCCGTCATTCGGTGGTTCCTCGTCGCAGTCGCCGTTTCGTGTCTTCCCCGCCCGCGAACGGTAGCGGCTGCTCGTGCGTGCGGTTCAGCCGCAGCCTCGCCGGCTGGTAGCATGCGGCCTTCCACATCTCCCACGGTACGGTGCGGTCGTATCCGCCGATGACCCAGCGTGCGAAGCCCACAAGCTCTGGGCTGCGACGGAAGGGCATCGGGTAGGGAAGGGCTCCGAGCGACCGGATCTGGCGTCTGCGCCAGTCGCGATCCTGGTGTGTCTCCTGCTTCCAGTAGCCGATCAGCATGTAAACGAACAGGTGGTGCAGCCGCACGCCGGCGTCGATTAGTGCGCCGACGCCGCGGAAGAATCGGTCGGCGTCCTTCGCGTTGTCGAACGCGGTGTAGAGCCGTCGGTGCTGCATCCCGTCGTCGCGGTAGTCGACGCTGGCGATCGCGGCGGCCGATTCGGCGTCGACCAGCCGCGCGTTGATCCCCTGATTGAAGGAGACGCGGTAGCGCCCTGTGCGCAATTCCTTGATTCGGTCGCGCCAGCGGGGCTGGCCGAGGAAGTCGTTGTCGAGAAGGAGCACGTGCCGCGGCCATTTCTCGCCGCGCCAGATGTCGGCGATGGTTGCTGTCTCGGCGACTGGGCCCTCGGCCTTCGGCACGATGCAGAACGGGCACCGCAGCCGGCATCCGCGCTGGCGTAGCCGATTGACGATGTCCAGCGCGGGTAGTCGCTGTAGTCGATCGGTCCGTCGGGGTCGATTCCCGCGTCGGCGAGCGTCGTGGCCGTTGACCATCCGGTCCCGCCCAGCACTGCTTGCGGGTAGGCGTTGCGGACGAGTTCGGCCAGCGGCCGCGTGCGCGTGAAGATTGTGCTCGCATAGACACGTTCGGGCGTTGCCTCGCCGAGCTGGCGCTGGATGGCCTGCGCGTTGCCCGCCTGCCGCAGCGTGACCCGGTCGCCGGCGGTGCGGCGCGCGGCGGCTATTCGCATCAGCGCGAGGTTGGGAATCTTCCCGTCCAGCTGGAGCAACAGTCTCGTAGTGGGCATCGATCTCTTGTTGTTCTGCTTGTCCGCGTTAGCGGTACGGTCCGGTCCCTCGGGCGCCTGGTCCCCGGCCGCGGCTCGGGATGTTCGGGGCGGCACTGCGGTTCGGGGTAGTGCTGCAGCAGGTGGCCTGTGGCGCCGACTGTGGGGAGGCTCAGCAGCGTGGCTGCAACGACGTCGGACATCGCGGTCTCCGGGGTCAGGCCGCGGGGGTCGGCGCCTGCCGTGCGGTAGCCCGTTCCTGCCGGTTCTCGGCGTTGATCCGGCCGAGTCCGGCGTCGTCGTGGTTGGCGAAGCGGATCGCCTCGGCGATGGCCTCGTGGCCGGCCTGCTCCCGGATGAGCCGGTGCATCCGCTGGCAGATGCGGCGGTACGACGGGTGCCCGGCCGGCTGGGTGCGCAGCTCGATCACGTGCATCGCCTCGCGCGCGTTCATCCGCATCGTGAAGCGGATGCGGCAGGCCATCGGGACGGCGTACTGCGCGACGTCGCTCCCGTAGCGCTCTTGCAGGTCCTTGTGGAGCCATACGGCTTCGTCCATCACTCGGTCCCAGGCGGACCGCAGGCCGGGGATGGCGTCGAGTGCGTCCGGTTCGGCGGCTCCGTGGAGCGTGGTCAGCCGCTGCCAGTCGATGGTCAGCATGCGGTGGCGCTGCAGGTCGCGGAAGGCGCCGTAGTCGGCCGTGACCTCGAAGGTGTAGTCGGCGTGCTCGAACGCGCGGCCGGGCCGGTGGCGGCGGTTGTCGCGCTCGCCCACGATCCGGCGGATCAGCTGCACGCGCTGCTCGGCGGGCATCTGGCCCACCGTGCGCCGCAGGTCGCTCAGCGAGTCTTCGGTGTGCGGATGGAGCGCAGCGGCCAGCACGGCGGTCTCGCCGTCGCCGGTCCAGTCGATCAGGCGCACGTCGTTGCCGGCGCCGCCGCACAGCGTGGGGTCCTCGTCGGGCAGCGCGGACGCGGCGGCCTCGGCCGCGTCGTTTCTGGTGCGGAGGTAGTCGTGCCAGACGCCGCCTCGGTCGGCGCGCTCGACGCGCTGTACGAACGCGGGGATGACTTGCTGCAGCTCGGTCAGCATCGCTGTGCCCATCGCCCGGGCTTCGGCCAGCGGGTGCGCTCCCAGGCGTAGCAGCAGCGCCTCGAAGGCTTGGCCGGAGCCGTGGATGCCGAGGTTGCTGCGCGTGGCCGCGGGCAGCAGGCCGCGCAGCGTGTCGAGCGTGCGGGAGCGTATGGCGCGCTTCCACGCGTTGGGGTCGTCGCCGGGCCGGGCCGGGTGCGCTTGGCGGAAGTACGCTTCGGCGACGTCCATGAACCCGGTATAGGTCTCGAAGGCGTTGTCGAGCGTCTCGCGGTAGCGGCGCCGGTCGGCCAGGTTGCCGATCTCGGCGGGGGTGAGGTACTTCCAGCGGCCGCCGGGGCGTTCGGTGTAGGGGACGTAGCGGGTGGACTGCTCCAGGTAGGACATCAGCCGCCCGCGCTCGAGCACCTTGGTGAGCAGGTTGGAGACGCCTTCGCAGGCGACGTGCGCGCTGCCGAGCTGGGCTACCGAGTCGTCTCCGTACTGGCCGAGCACGCGGTCGTAGAGCGCGGCGGCGCGACCGCCGGCCTGGTTGGCGTCCTCGGTGCCCGCGGCCGGCGGCAGGTCCGCGTCGAACTCGTCCAGGTACAACCGGCGTAGCGGCTTGGCCGAGCGCGAGTAGCGGCTGAACAGCGCGCCCCTGACGGTCTCGGGGAGGTTGCGCAGCGCGAAGCAGGGCCGGTCGAGGTTGGTGAAGCGCGGCTCCAGCCGGCTGCGCTCGTCGGAGGTGAAGTCTTCGGTCATTCGGTGAGCTCGCAGAGGTTGGACTCGCGTGGGTTCAGCGTGCATGGGCGAGTCTTGCGGATTCGGATCCTCCGCAGCGACGGTTGGGCGTCAGCGGGCGACCAGCGGCGCGGTCCTGCAGGTGTCGAGCGGCCTCGGGGGCTCGCCGGCGAGGCGGCGTCCGGCCTCGGTGATGAGCGTGGACATTCGTACCGGGTGGTAGCCGGTCTGTTCGACCGCAACGTTGATCCGTGGATCGTGTCTGCGGTCCCGTCGGCGGTGCATGTGGCCGTGGACGTTGACGGCGCCTGGCGGGACGTCGCGCAGCGGGCAGTGGGTGATTGCCAGCGGTGGGTTCGATGCGACCACCAGTGCGCCGAGCGTCGCGTCCCAGCCATCGGTGAGCGGGGCGTGGACGGCCACCACGTCGTGGTTGCCGAGGATGTTGACCTTGCGGCCGGGGAGCGCGTCGAGCAGGGCGCGCCGGTGGAGCTCGTCGACGAACTCGGGCGCGAAGCCGCCAGCGTGGAGCATCAGTTCCGCCGGGCGGACGGCGCGGCGCCAGCGGCGCTTCAGCGCGCAGTCGTGCGTGAGCCGGCACCAGAAGGGGCGGCGGTGGTGTCGGATCGAGGCGGCGTCGCGCAGGTGCAGGTCGGCCCACAACCAGGTGTGTTCGAGAACGGTCGCGTCCGCGTCGAGTACGGGGATGCCGTGGATCCCGATGAGGCCGAGGATGGTGTCCGCCGCTTCGGCCGAGATCGATCGATGATGATCCCGTGTCGGGTGAACGGCGCTGGCAGGTGGCAAAGGACCGTGTTGGCCGTCTGCGGCAGGAGTTCGACGGGTTCGTCGAGGAAGCGGTGTTCTTCGTCCGTCCATTCGGGCGGACGCAAGTCGTGGATCAACGCTCCGTGCTCGATACTCGCTGCGATGGCTGCGTCCCAGATTGTGCCGGTGAGTGGTGGTCGTCTCGAGAGAATGAGGCGGCGCTCGGTCGGTGTGGCCGTGTGCAGTCGTCGTGGGTACTCCACCATGCAGAGTCGGAACAGTTCGTCGTGGGTCCAGTCGCCGTCTACTGCTTCGGGGAACGTGGAGAGGTCCGCGATCGGCGGAGGCTGGTCGTTTTGCGTCCTGGGGTCCGACTTGGTCATCGTTTCGCGAACCAGTTGATCTGGCGTGCTCCCTCTCCCCGGGTCAGTCCCACGCGGTGCAGCGCTTGCACCAGATCTCGCTAGCTGTATGCTTCTTCGAGACGGGCGTGAAGTTGTTCGACGATGTCGGCTTCGTGATACCACGTCAGCAGGATCGCTGCTTCCCGGTCCGTATTCTCCGGCGCGTGCACGGCGTTGTAGAACTCTTCCGCCGTCGGGGGATCCGCCCATCCGGCGCAGCTCTTTCGCAGGCGTGTGGTGACCCACCTGCTTCGGCCTTTTGTCTGGTCGTCAGGCACGACATGTCCGTACCTCGCTCGTTCGGTGACGTTTCCCTGATGCGCGCTGAACGCTTCTGGCGGTCCCAGCACGTCGGGTACGGCGTCCCTGTCGGCCTGCTGCAGGTGTTTCCAGTTGGCGCGCCATTGCGCCGCGCGTTTCTGCCCGTCGTGCTCGTGTTGGTCTGTCACGGTGCTCGTTCGTCAATTCTTCGGATGCTACTCGGGTGCCACGTGGCCGGCTTCGTCGGCGTGCCCGCGTGACGAGGCGACGGCGCGCGCCTTCCCAGCGGCCAGGCGGGTGGGCCGTGGAGCCCGGCCTGCTGCCGGAGCTGGCCCCCGTCTTCGAACCGAGCGCGCGCCGTCCCCCGTGGCGCAGGGTTCTGCGCCAAGCTTGTGCGTGATTCCTACTGCGTGTCGGCCGCCGGGGCGGTCGTCGGCCGGGCGGCCTGCCCGCTGCAGGCGGTCGTCTTCGCGCCGGGGTCTCGTCCGGTGTCGGCGAGCAGCCGGTTGCGCAGGGTGACGCGCAGAACGGAGAGGACGTCGGCGCGTTCCATTCCGTCCTCGTAGGCGGTCTCGGCCACGCGGTCGCGCACGTGCAGCTCGAGGCACTGGTCGATGTAGTCCCCGCACAGCGCGTCGACCTTGTACGGCGGCAGTACTGCCGCCCGGTCCTTCAGGCTCGGGGCGACCTCGGCCGCCCATGTCTCCGCCTGGATCCTGGCCGCGATGTCGCGCCCGACGTCGGTAAGCTGCAGCGGGCTGTTGGCCGCCAGGAGCGGTTCGGGTTCGTGCGCCGGCGGCGCAGTGGTGCCGAGCCGGCCGGGCAGCCGGGAGTTCGTCCACTCCTCGATCCGAAGTTCGTCGAGCCAGCCGGCGGCGTCGTCGCGCTCGGCGACGAGGAAGTGTCCCAGGTTGGCCGGGTCCTTCGCCTGGTGGTACCGCAGGTAGATCCGCGAGTGGTCGACGGCGACGATCTCGACCTTGCCGGTCGCGTGCGACATGACGAAGCGGGCGCGCCGCGCCAGCCCGGAGCCTCGGGTGAGCGCCTGCTGGAAGATGCGCCAGCCTTCGACGATGGGGACCTCGTAGGGGGCGTTGCCGGCGGTCGGCCGTCCCTGGAACAGGTAGTACGGCGGGCACCCCGCGTACGACAGCCGGCTCCACAGGTCGGCTAGTACCTCCGGCCGGTCGTTGATGCCGCGGATCAGCGGGCACTGGTTGACGGTGGTGACGCCGGCGGCGTGCCATGCCTGCAGCTCGGCCACCGCCTCGGCGGTCAGCTCCCGCGGGTGGTCGAAGTGCGCCATCAGGTAGATGCGCTGGCGGTCTCGCGGGTGGTCGCTCAGGACCTGCTGCAGCTCGGGGTCGCGCCGCAGCCGCCACGGGTCGAAGGCGGGCATCTTCGAGCCGATGCGCACGATGCACACGTGCTCGATGCCGGCGAGCGCGTCGAGGATCTCGCGGATCCGCCGGGTGCTCATCAGCAGCGGGTCGCCGCCGGTCAGCAGGACGTTGCTCACC
Source organism: Vicinamibacterales bacterium (assembly GCA_964291605.2). Classification (GTDB taxonomy): domain Bacteria; phylum Acidobacteriota; class Vicinamibacteria; order Vicinamibacterales; family UBA8438; genus WTFV01. Next base: position 2,773,241 of record OZ219745.1, read on the forward strand.
TCGGGGTGCTTGCGGATGTAGTCGATCCCCGCGGAGACGTCGTTGTTCGCCTCGTCGTTGTCGGCGATGAACAGCCGCTTGCGGAAGCAGTAGCGGCAGTAGGCGCCGCAGACCTCGTTGCACAACAGCAGCGCCGTGTCGGCGTATTTGTGCTGGACGCCGCGGGCGACGGTGTTCGCCGCCTCGTCGCTGGCGTCCAGCGCGCCGTAGTCGTTCAGCTCCTCGCTGCGCGGGATGACCAGCTGACGGATCGGGTCGTCGGGGTCGGACCAGTCGATCAGATCAAGGTAGTAGTCGTTGAGCCGGAAGGCGTAGCGGTCGGCGACCGGCCGGAGCGCTTCGCGTTCGGCGGGGCTGAGGCCCTCGATCTTGTCGATGTCGGTGATGTAGCGTACGCGGCGCAGCGTGTTGCTCGTGCCGCCGGCCGCCGTGTCGGTGGTCGTCGTCATGTGCGTTTCCCTTTAGCGCGTGTGTCGGTGTGGAGTCTATAGGCCGAGCTTGCGCAGTCGGTTGGCGCGGTACGCCAGCGATCCGAGGTGCGTGTCGAGCTTGCTCCAGTCGTCGAACTCGGGCTCGAGTGGAGCGGGGATCGCTTCGAGAGCTTCGTATATCTTGCCCTCGGGGTGGGCGCCGTGCAGGGCCTTGAAGGCGTCGAGCCAGTCTCCTCCGCGAGCGGTGTCCAGCGCCCAGAGCGCGTGGCGCCACCGCTTGTCGGTGATCGTGGTCGACTGTGGCTCGTCGTTGTCGCTGGTGACGATCTCGATGCTGGCCTCGATTTCACAGCCGAGCGTGCCGGCGATGACGCTTCCGGCGAGGCAGACCATGCACTTGTTCTCGAGCGGGTCGGGTCGATGCCACGTTATCGCCGTTGGCGTGTACCGGTCCCGATCGAGCTTGCGCGCGTCGGCGATCGCGAGGTCGATCAGGTCGGAGAGCCTCTCGGGCGGTGGTGTCGTGAAGTTCATGGCGTTCTCGCGGTCAAGCGGTTCCTGCGGCTAGTGGAACGTCTGTTCCACGCCGTCGATGTGGATATCGATGGTCCAGGCCCGTGCCGGCTTGCCGGTGTAGCAGGGTCCGATCACGTGGACGTGGAGCGTCCAACCGACGGGCCGGCCGGGAAGCTCCGCTTCGATGAAGGCCCATGCCGCCATCTTGGCGGCGGTGTCTTCGTCGACCGCGTCGATGATCAGGGGTTCCAGCTCTTCGCGCCGCGTGGTGGTTGTCCCGTCGGGTCGGGTGAGGGCGTGGACGTGCGTGTGGTAGCGCGCTGTCGCGGCTTCGTGTGCGGCGTTCATCGTCTCCGGGTTCCTCCGGCGGCCGCCGCGCGTTCGTGCGCCGGGGCTGCCTTCTTCGGTTTCCTGTACTCGTCGGGCAGACGCACGATCGGCGGTCCCGCCGGCCAGCGTGCGTCGAAGACCAGCTTCGCCAGCCCCAGTGTGCGGCCGAGCATCGGCGCCTCGATCAACTGCTGCTCGCTGGCGTGCTCGACGACCGCCAGCCGCGTCGACCAGTGGTCGGCGCGGCGCAGCTCGACCCGCGTGCCGGTGTCGGCCACGGTCCCGGCCAGCCGGCTCGTGTGGTGGACGGTCACGTTCCAGCCGCCGTCGCCTCGTGGCGTGAACAGGTACGGCGCCAGGATCGAGGCGCGGTCGTCGTGGGTCGTCCCCGGTCCGGCGGGGCGCGCGGCGGCCTCGGCGCCGGGCAGCTTCAGGCGCAGCGCGCAGGGGTTGTCGGGGCCGGGTGCGCCGGGGGCCGCCAGCTCGCGCAGTTGGATGCCGGCCGGCGGCCAGGTCGTGTTCCTCGCGCCAGTCCGCGGGCGGGTGGGTCCACTTCGGCAGCGCGTCGTCCTGCGCGGTCGGCTCGTTGGTTTCGGGGCGCAGGAAGGCCGGCACCGGGCCCCTGCAGCTCCTGCCGGCGTCGGGCGGGTCTTCGTCCCTGGTGTGCCATCGTGCGGTGTTCCTGGGCATGGTGTGCTCCGCGGGAGAGCGTGCGGCATGCGGGCCGGCTCCGGACGGGGCCGGCGTTGCGGCGCTTCGGGTTCCGGGGAGAATCGGGCGGGTCGGCGGGCGCCGGGCGCCGGTGCGTCTACTGGTCGCCGAGCGTGCGCAGGACGCTCACCACGTTGCGGCGGGTGGCGTCGAGCGCGAGCAGGTGGCGGACCGGGTGGTTCTTCGACGTCTCCGGTTCGCAGCGGGCGATGATGTGGTCGACCGCGATGCTCATCGTGTCGGTGAGCATTTGCACGGCCTCGAGCGGCGTGAGCGCTTGTACCCGCCACTGCGGTTTCCCGGCGCTGGGGTCGTCGCAGCCGTTCGTCCAGTAGATGGCCGCCGCGGTGTCGGGCGGCAGCCCGAACTCATCCACCCGTTCGGGCGACAGCCACAGCAGGTTGCCGGTGATCGGGTCGCCCAGCTCGGCCAGCAGGTGCCCGTCGTCGGTCAGCAGCTCGCACAGCTGCTCGTACTTCGGGGTGTCGGGGTCGACCGTGCGGCCGGTGCCCGTGTGGGGGTGGTCGTTCAGGTCCAGTTGCTGAATGCTCATCTCGCCGCCGTCTCGTGGGTGTGGTCCTCGGACCGTTGCTCGCTCAGCCGCAGACCGTCGACGGCCGGCGTCGGCGCCTTCGGCGGGGTCTCCGGGAGCTTAGGGGACGGGCGCCGCCCGATGGCTTTCAGGTCCGGCCGCTGGTCCTCGGGCGTCATCGTCCTGCCGTGGTGGTCGACTCGCTCGGTCGGGATGCTGCGGTCGTTCGCCGCGCTGACCAGCTGTCTGCCGCCGTGGTCTCTTCCGTTGTCGAAGGAGACGACCAGGTGCGGTCTCGTGCTGTTCAGCATGTCCTCGTCGCGGCACTCGATCGCGGCGCGGCGGTAGGCCCGCTCGCCCTTCTCGCTCCATTCGACGGCGGTCTCGAGCTCGTCGAGCGCCTGCTGGCGCGGGCTGTCCGGGTCCGTTTCGCCGTCGCCGGCGGGGAACTGCGCGTTGATCGCCGTCAGTTCGGCGTCGTGGTTTTGTGCCCGCTCGCTGTCGGCCTTGTACTGCGCCCTGGCGCCGTCCCAGTCGGTGGGGTGGACGTCGCAGGGCACGCCGGCGTCGCGCGCCCACTGCGCGGCGAGCTTCTGCGCACCGTTGCTGTCGCCGGTGACCACGCGCATCGGAGCGCCCGCGATGCGCTGGCGGATCTCGTCCAGCTTCTCGTAGACGGCGCGCGGGACGTCGTGGGTCCAGGAGCCGGTGACCAGCACGCGCACCTCGCGCGTCGGTTCGGCGGCCGGCGGGGGGGCCGGGGCCGGCAGCGGCGCCTGCGCCGGCGGCCGGAACGCGCCTTCGCCTTCGTGCCGCTCGCGTTCGATCGTGCGGTTGTGCTCGTCGAGCGTCTGCCGCATGTCGGCCGGCATCCGCGCGTCGGGGGCGTCCCGTTTCTCGGTGCGGGCGTGTCGGGCGCTGGCGCGTAGCGCCGCCACGTCGGCGTCGATCGCCTCGAGCTGCTTGTCGTTCGCGCCCGCCTCGGCGAGCTTGCCGCGATAAGTCTCCAGCCGGTCGGCCGCCAGGTCGTCGGCGTGCTGCAGGTCCGGCCTGTTCGTCGGGGGGCGCTCGGCCGGGTTGCGGTTGTCCTCTGCGGGCGTGCCGTCCCAGTCGTCGTCGCCCGGGTCGAACACGTTCGTGTCGACGGCGGCGTCGGCGTCGCGCTTGTGCCCCTGCGCGTGCTCGCGTGCCTGCTGTTGTTCGTGCGTCTGCTGCTGTGCCCTGGCCTTGTCGCGCTCGATGCCGGCGGCCCAGGAGGCGGCCTGCGAAAGCACGTCGCCGTGGCAGGCGGCCGGGGCGCAGTGGCAGGCGAGCTGCTTGCCGTCGAGCCGCGCCAGCCGGTCGAGGTCGACCTTGCCCGAGTCGATGGCGTCGGCCAGGTAGCTGCGGTACCGCTCGAGCACCTCGCGCCGCTCGTCCGCGTCGTTGCGGTCCCGCAGGGGGAACGGGTTGCCCCAGTCGGTCTTGCGGTCGATGCGGACGGCCGTGCCGTCGCGCACGGCGTCGAAGGCGCTTCTCTCGCGCAGGTTCAGGGTCGGCGGGGGATGCTCGGGCACGTGTCCCGGCTTCGCCCAGGCCGCGGCGGTCGCGAGTGCGCCCAGGCGCCTGTTCGTGCCGGCGGCGGTCCGTCCCTCGACGGGGACGACCCAGGCCGGGTTGGGCTCGGCGCGCTCGCGGTTCCGCCGCGCCTTCTGCAGGTCGGCGAGCTCGCCCGTGCGGGTGTGGTTGCGGCCCGCCTGGTCGACTGCTTCGACGGGGACGCCGGCTCTTGCGGCGGCGGCGGCCAGCCGCTCGACGGACCGCTCGCCGCGCGGGAAGGTGACGACCGCGTGCGGCTTCTGCTCGGCGAGCATCCGCCGGCGGGTCAGGTCCGCCTCGGCGGGGTCGTTCGTGCGGTACTGGTCGCAGTGGATGCCCCGGCGCCTGGCCCAGGCGGCGGCGACCGTCGACAGGTCCTCGCGGCCCGGCTGCATCGCGACGGCGATGCGCAGCGCCGCCGGGTGGGCCCGGGCGAGCAGTTCGTCGAGCTTGGCGTGCACGAGCCGTTCTTCGGCCCCGGCCCTGACGCCGCCGATGACGATCCGCGCCTCGCCGTGGGTCCGCGGGTCGTTGTTGGGGAGCTTGGCGATCCGGCCGATGCCGGGTGCTTCGACGGGGCCGGCGAGCTGGCCGGTGACAGCGGAGCGGCGGGCGATGGCGGCGACGTCGTAGAGCTTCCCGCTGTCGGTCAGCGTGGTGCGCGAGACCGGGTCGATCTCCTCGACGGCGACCCTGGCCTTCGACGCGATGTCCATCATCATGCGCGTGCCGCGGGATTCGCCCTGCGGGAAGGCGACGACCAGGTGCGGGCGGCCCTCGGTCAGCATGCGTTCGTTGCGGCGGTATCCGGCGGACTTGCCGTAGCGGTCCCACTCGGCGGCGTACTCGTCGCAGGGGACGCCGTTCCCGGCGGCCCAGTCGGCGGCCATCCGGTCGGCGCCGCGGGCCGCGCCCGAGATTACTCGCATGGGGATGTCCCCGAGACGCTCCTGGACCTCGTCGAGCTTGGCGTCGAGCAGGCCGCGGTCGGCGAAGTCGCGGCTGCCGCACACCAGGACGCGGGCCTCGAGCCTCGCGGCGGCCGCGGCCGCGATGGCTTTCTTGTCGGGCATCGGGGCTTCTCTTGACGGGCTGTTTGGCATTGTCCTTGCGCCGGCCGGTTTCGGGCGCGCATCGGGTTCAAGGCCGAGTGTGGCGGCCCACTTGTCGGGGTCGAACACCGCGTGGCGCTTTCCGGCGCGGTCGAGCCCGACGAGCATCGCGGCGGCGCGCGCCTGGCAGGCGACCGACTGTCCGGTTCGGTGGAACTGGTCGCTGAAGCCGTCGTAGCGGTGCAGGCTCAGGCTGGGGCGTTCGGCCTCGTTCGCTCCGGCGGCCTTGATCCAGAGCCGGTCGTAGAAGGCGCTGCCGGACGCTGCGGGCCAGAACGTGCCGGTGTGCTCGAACCCTGTGAGTGCTCCGCCGGCCCGGCGGTCGCGGTCGCGGCGCTTGGCGTCGAAGCCGTTGGTCAGCGGTGCCTTGTCGGGGCCGCCCTGGCCGTAGCACTTGGCGGCTTGGTAGATGCTTTCGACCGGCAGGCCGCGGTCGCTGTCGGTGTCGTCTGCGCGCAGGCGCATCGCGCTCAGGCTGCGGCCGAGTGGTTCATCGCTGCGGCTGCTGATCTCAAGCACTCGCATGTTTGCCGGGGCGCCGGCCGGATCGTGGTGCTCTTCCACGAACGGCGGGTGGTCGAGCGGGGTGAACCAGGTCGTCGGTCTCGCCATATCGCGGTCCGAGTCTAAGGGCGTGTCAGCCCGGTCGGTCGTTGTCGTCGGTGCCGTGTGCGCTGCAGTCGGGAGCTTTGCGAGATGGCGTTTGCCCATGGACGCTGGTACGGGAGGTTCGTGGGGTTGCGGATGGCGCGTTTCGTACAAGCTCTCACCGTGCCCATGCTGCTTGTTGTTGTGCTGGCGCTCGGCGCCTCCTGTGCGGATGCTTCGCGTCGTGCGTCGGCAAGTTCCGGGGCCGTAGCGTGGTGCTTGCCATGATCGCCGTGTCCGATAGCCAGCTGGATCGCAAGATTCGGGAGATTGTCGACGACCTGCGTCGGGCGTTGCAGGAGTTGGTTGCCGTGTCTCACGAGATTCGGGCTTACCGCGACGCTCTTGCGCGTATTGGCGGTCAGGCGCAGAAATTGGTGTTGGCGGACCGCCATCACTTGAGTGATGGGCAGTCTCGCGTCGAGCCTTGGCCGACGCATGATGACCCTCGCAAGGCTCTGCGCGCCGAGCGTGCGATTCGCGAGCGGATTGCGCTACATCGCGGCGATCTGCGTCAGATGGGGATCGGTCCTGAATTGTTCGAGTAGCTCGATTCCGGAGTCTTGCAACTTCCGTCCGGACATGGTGCAGCATGGCGCGTTTGGTGCAAGCTTCTACAGTGTCCATGCTCCGTGTTGCCGTTCTGCTGACGCTCGGCGTCTGTGTCGACCTCCTTCATCCTTCGCCACTCCTGGCCCAGGACGTTGCTGCGGCCTTGCCGTACGGCCGGCTCGTCGAGGATGCCGCCTCTCGGCACCGTGTCGATCCGCTGCTTGTGCACGCGGTGATCGCCGTCGAGTCGCAGCATCGCTCCGACGCGGTGTCCCCGGCTGGGGCGCAGGGTCTCATGCAACTGATGCCCGGCACCGCGAGGATGTTGGGGGTCGCGGACCCGTTCGACCCGCGGGCCAACGTCGAGGGCGGGGTGGCGTACCTGCGGCGGCTGGCCGACGAGTTCGGGACGGTCCTGGCGCTGGCCGCCTACAACGCCGGACCGGGCGCGGTCCGCGAGCACGGCGGCGTGCCGCCGTTCGCCGAGACCCGCAGGTACGTCCGCTCGGTGCTGCTGGGGCTCATCCGGCTGCGGGCCGGGTTTCCGGCGCGGTAGTCGCGGCGCGTCTCCGTGCGGTTCAGTCGTCAAACGCTCCGAGCCGCTGTCCCGCTTGCATGACTGCGCGGAGTCGCGATCGGCTTTCGCGTCTGCGTTGCTCGGCGTAATTCGTACTCGACGTGTGGCGGCATCGGCGGCCGGTTCGTGATCAGGCGGCCACCGCGGGCGGCAGGATCGAGAGCAGCGTCTGCTGCCGCTCGCGCGAGAGCGCGGCGATGTCGGTGTTGGTCAGCGAGCCGCCGGCGTCGGCGCCCGTCAGCGCGATGGCTGCGGGTGGCTGCTCGGCGGCCGAGCCGTTGGTCGGGGTGTCGTTGGTCGGGGCGTGGTCTTCCATGATGTCCGTGCGGGCGGCGCGGGCGCCGCCTGTCGTTTGCGGGCGCGGCCCGAGTGGCCGTGCCGCGGTTGGTCACTCATGCGACCTTCCGGCGGGGACGCACGGGAGCAGCTCGGGCTGGTAGCCGTTGAGTGGTCGCCGGGGAGCCGGCTCGGCGTTGTGGCTCCAGTCGCCGGTCAGAGCGGGTGCGCTCGTGGCGTTCGGGTCTGTCGGATCCGGTTGTGGGTTTCCGGGCCTGGTCCGGGCCGTATCCGCCGTGGCGGTTGTTCGGGTGGGTTCGTCCAGGTCGAGTTCGGGCTGCCGCCGGTGGTCGGTCAGCAGGTCCTGCTGCGCGTTCGGCATGGTCGGGAGTTTACGCACCGCATGTCCAGGCGCCGCGGCGCTTCGGCGTCGTGCCGTCGGGCGCTCGGGTTCACGCTGCTCCGCGCCCGGCCGTGTGCGCCGTCGCTTCCCGCGGGTTGGCGAGCCGGTGCTTGATGCGCGCCGCCTGCTTGCGCAGTGTCGTGCGCCGTCTGGTGCATTCCTCGCAGCGGCCGTCGTGGTCGAGGATGCGGCCGCAGGTCTCGTCGTCGGGCGGCCACTCGGGGCCGGGGCAGATCCAGGTTTCGGCGCCTGTGCTGTCTGCTGGCATGCTGGCTTGTGGTTGTGGGCCGTCCTTGCGGCCCCTGGTTCATCTGGCGGGGCGGTTCAGGTTCGTGTCGGCGAAGCGGCGCGGCGCCGCCGCGGGCGTCCGCCGCTCAGGAGTCTCGTTCCGAACCGCCAGAGCCTTTCGGCGGGTGCTCGCTGGGCGCCGGGGCCGGCGTATCTGGTCGCCCACCAGAAGACCACTGCCATGACGGCGAGGGTCGCCGCCGCGGTCTGCTCGGGGGTCAGCCGGCCGTGCAGGCCGAGTCCCCAGCCCTGGGCGATGCCGGCGAGCAGGATGTTCGCCCACAGGTAGATCGACAGGCTGGCCTGTCCGCAGGCGCACAGGGACCGTCCGGCGGTCGTCTCCCAGGCGTCCGCGTCGACCCTTGCGAACGCGACCACCGCGGCGGCGGCGAGCAGCGCCCCGCCGGCGTAGGTGACCCAGTTGTTCCAGGCCAGCGTGATCGGGTGGTAGGCGTCCGCGGTGGCGATCCACAACGATCCGCCGGTCAACGCCAGCCCGGTGGCGGCCAGCGCCGCCGGCAGGTGCGCGCTGTTTCGGCACCTGTCCTGTCCGCGCCTGTGCCACCAGATTCCGGCGAGCATGCCCGCGGCGGCGTGCCACATCGTCCAGATGCCGAGCGTCGCGGTCGCCTGCATGCTCCACTGCGTCCACTTGACCTCGAGCGAGGCGCCGAACGGGCCGGCGTAGAGCGCCGTCTCCCATTCCCGATATTCCGGCGTTGCCAGTACGTACGACGTCGCCGGGTCGAAGCCGCCGGCCTCGTAGCCGCTGAGCGTTGCCAGCAGCGCCCACAACGCGAGCACCGGCGGCAGCGCCGCGGCGACCACCGCGAGCCGGAGCAGCGTGTTCGTGTCGTCGCCGGTCTGGCGGATGGCGCCTGTCAGCAGCATTGCCGTGAGCGCGTAGGCGTAGAGGATGTCGCCGGGCCAGATCAGGGCGCCGTGGGCGAAGCCGGCCGCGGCGAGCAGGAACAGCCGCGCGCGGTGGCGGCGGGTCCATCCCGGGTCGGCGTCGGCGGCCCGGGCGGCCGACAGGGAGATGCCGAACACGGCGGCGAGCACGAACAGCGTCGAGTGGTCGAAGAGCAGCTCGGGGATCGCCCACCACAGCCACGCGAGCACGCCGGGCGGCCCCTGCAGCGACGGGTCGTGGTAGGCGTCGGCCGGGTGCAGGATCCAGCGGGCGTTCAGCGGGATGATCGCCAGCACGGCGGCGCCCCGGAGGGCGTCTACCCAGCGGATGCGTTCGGCGTCTGGCTTCATCTGCTCTTCCTCGGCTCGTTCAGCTCTCTGCGGTGTTTCCTCGCTCGGGGCTCCTGACGCCGAGCGGGGCGTCCTCGGGAGTCCTTTCCCTCTCGGTGGAGTCGTCGACCTCGCCCTCGGCGAGCATTCTCCGAGCCTCGTCGGGGTCGTCCGGGGTCCGCCTGGCGTCCGGGTCGGGCCCGATCGGTTGTGTGTCGCCGCCGGCGCCGAGCCATTCGGCGATCGCCTCGGGCGTCGCGTCGATCTCGCCGGCGCGCAGCAGCCCGGCGGCCTGTATCAGGCGGGCGGCGAGCGCGGTGGTCTCGGGGGTGTGGTTCCCGGCGGCGGCGAACGCCGCGTTCGCGTCGCGGAACGGTCCCTGCTGGTTGGCGACCGCCGCGGTCCAGCGCTGCCGGGACACGAGGTCCTCCGGCTCGGGGTTGCGGGGCACCTCGGTCCAGTACCAGCCGGTCGTCAGGCCGTCGTCCTCCGGCTGGTTCATCAGCAGCAGGCCCGCGGCGACCTGCCGCTGCTCCCCGGTCGCCGGGTCGGCGACCGGCGCGTGCACGGGCATCGTGTCGATTCGCATCTGGTGCGTTCCTTCGGGTCGGCGCTGGGCCGGAGTCTAGTGGCGGAGGCCCGTTCAGTGGACGCTCTCGCTGGCCGTGACGGCCTGTTCGTCGTTCTCGTTCCACCAGCAGAGCTCGCTCACCGTCTTGATGATCAGGTTCTGCGCCCGGGTGCGCGTCTCGATGTCGGCGACCGAGCGCAGGTCGTCGGCCAGCGTCCAGGCGACGTCGTGGGCGGTGTCCATCGGCGCGGTGTCGCTTTCGGCCGGTTCGGTGTTCGAGAAGCGCCGGCTGTCGTGCATCGCCATCAGCCGGGCGGCGATCGAGTGGCCGAAGTTCGGGCGGGCGACCCGGTTCGCCCAGGATGCGAGCGCGGGCCGCAGCAGCGCCTCCTCGGTCCACGAGGAGACGAGCATCGCGGTGGCCTGCGCGTGGTTCGCCAGGGTCGTCATCAGGTCGTAGTCGCCGTTGCGCAGCCGGATGCGTCCGTCGTCGACGACCGCGTAGTACATCGCGGTGATGATCTCCGCGCCGGTCTCGGGCAGGCGCAGTCCCGCCTGGACAAGGACGGCTGGCGACCCGAGGGCGTGGCGCAGCGTCAATGCGGTCTCGACCGGTCCGCGGCTGTCGCGGCGGCTCTCCGGGCTGGGGTAGCGCGCGCGCAGCGCCCACCACTCCCCGAGCTTCGTCGCGCCGGCGTCCCAGTGTTCCGGGGTTCCGAGCGTGGACTCCTTGAGCGTGCGCCGGAAGGCGACGGCCAGCTCCTGCGGGTCGATGAGCTTCTCGTTGTCGGTGGTCGTGACCGGCCACAGGTTCCAGGCGCGGCGCTCGGCGTTGCTCAGCGCGCCGCTGGCGGGCCAGTCGAGTGCGACGAGGTACTCGAACGGGTGCTTCTCGCCGTCGACGTTGGTCAGCGGCGCGGTCGCCACGTGCGGCAGCGAGGCCTCGAGCGCGGTCTGCGACAGGGTCGTCCAGGCGGTGTCGCGGTTGCGCCACACGGTCCGCGGGTCGGCGGTGGGGCGCAGGCGCGGGTGGCGGCGGCGGCGCAGGGCGCGGGCTCGGGCGGCGGGCCGGGGCGCGGGCGTCGGGGTGGATTCGGTCGGGGTCGGGAGCGGCTGCGAGTTCATCGTGATCCAAGTGTGGGGGGTGGTGGCCGCGACGCGTTGCGGTTGGTGTCCGGAAGCTTGTCCGCCGGTGTGCGGAGCGGGGGGCTTGGTCGCCGGGAGTGCGGGCTATTCTGGATTATCCGCGTGCGCGGAGTGGTCGTGTTGGCCGGAACCGGGCCGCGGGATCCGGGTTGTCCGCGCGCGTGCGGAGTGCGTGCTCGCAGGAGTCATCCGTTGGCGCTCCGGCTGACGGTCTGCGGCTGCGTGTCCTCGCGGACGGCCTTGACGATCCGCTTGACGAGCCGCTGGCGCATCTTGTGGACCTCGCCGTCGGTGGCGATGCCGCGTACCGCCAGGCGCGCGATGCAGTCGGCGTCCTGCTGCTGGTGCTCGAGCAGTTCCGTACGGCATCCGGCCTGTACCGCCAGCGGCGGGGACAGCATCCCGAAACGCAGGTCCAGATTGACGGTCTTCGCCATCGTCCGGTGGGCGCGTTCTTCGGCCCACTTCTGCACGCGCAGTCGGTTCATCCATTCGACGGCCCGCCGTCGGCCGCCCAGCGCCATCGCCGAGCGCATCAGCGCGTCGAAGAAGGTCTCGATGTACTCGTTGGAGACCTCGTTGACGTACCCGAAGGTGACGGTGACGGGGCCGTCGCCGGCGGTCAGCAGTGGTCTGAGGATCTTCTCGGCGTGCTCGGCCGCGTCCCGGGTGGTGTCGAGCGTGACTTCGGAGGTTGGCCGGTGGCCGGGCTTCTTCTGAGTCATGTCCTGAACAGGCTTGCGAGGTAGCGGACCCCGCGCTCGTCGAGCGCGTGGGCGTGGTGGTCGAAGCGCCGCATGCTGTCGTCGTTGCCGTAGCGCAGGCCTGGCGCGTCGAGCGAGCCGTCCATGCCGATGCCGGCGATGATGTCGACCAGCGGGTTTGCGGTGCGTAGCAGCAGCCGCGCGGTGTCGGGCCGGATGCGCGAGTCCGCCGGGTCGGGCGCCGTCCAGCCGTCGCGCCGGACGCTCAGGTTTGCGACGAGGCAGGTGCGCACGTAGACGCGCAGCGCCGCGAGGCTGGTGAACTGCCGCTCGTCGGGCGTGCCGGTGCCGATCCTGGCGAGCCGCCCGCCGGCGGTCTCGGCCAGCACGAGGTCGGCGGGCAGGTCGCCGGGGCCGGGGGTCGTTCCGTCGACCAGGAACGCGTCGGCTGCGGCGCAGGCGTTCGCGTGGGCGGCGAGGGCCGCGGCGGTCAGGCGCGCGTGCGTCGCCGCGGGTTCCTCGCGTGCGGAGCGGTGCTCGTGTGTCATCGGCCTTCCCTGGAGAGCGGCCCCCGCCCGCGGTTCCCGGCCGGCGTGTGACGACAGAGGGAGAAACTCGTGTGCCGGCTTTTCGCGGCTGGCGGCCGCGGCGAGTCTGCGGCATGCGGTCCGGGCGCTTTCCGTTTCCGATGCGGCATCGTCCGCTTACGCTCGCCGGTGTCATGCCAGATCTCGTAATCGTCGAATCGCCGGGAAAGACCCGCAAGATCAACCAGATCCTCGGTTCGGGCTACGTCGTCCGCGCGTCTTTGGGCCACGTGCGCGACCTGCCGCAGCCGAAGCGCAACGGCTCGTCGGGTCCGCGGCGGCAGACCTCCCTGGGGTTGGATATCCCCGGCGGCTGGAAGCCGGAGTGGGAGATCGTCGACTCGAAGGCGAAGGTGGTGCGCGAGCTGCGCAGTCTCGGCCGCAGCGGCACGGTCTGGCTCGCCACCGACCTCGACCGGGAGGGAGAGGCCATCGCGTGGCACCTGCGGGACCTGCTCGGCGGGTCGGAGACCCGCTTCCGGCGGGTGACCTTCTCGGAGATCACGCCCCCGGCGGTCAGGGCCGCGTTCCAGAGTCCGCGCGCCATCGACTACGACCTGGTGCATGCCCAGCAGGCGCGGCGGTTCCTCGACAGGGTCGTGGGGTTCACGGTCTCGCCGCTGCTCAGCCGGCGGTTGCGGGCGGGTCTGTCCGCCGGCCGCGTGCAGTCGGCCGCCTTGGCGATCCTGGCCGCGCGCGACGAGAAGATCCGGGTCTTCCGTCCGGCCGCGTTCTTCGGGGTCGACGTCCTGCTGGAGGTCGACGGCGCCGAACCGGTCCGGGCGTCGGTGGTCGATGCCGACGGTGGGGTCGTCCGTTTCGACGACCGCGGCGAGGCCGAGGCGCTGGCGGCGCATCTGGCGTCGGTCGCCGTGACGCTGGACGACGTGGTGCAGAAGGATGCGTCGCAGCGGCCGAAGCCGCCGTTCACCACGTCGACGATGCAGCAGGCGGCCTCGTCGCGCCTGAGGCTGTCGGTGTCGGACACGATGGCGATTGCGCAGAAGCTCTACGAGGCGGGGAAGATCACCTACATGCGCTCGGATGCGGTGATGATCGCCCCCGAGGCCCAGGAGGCGGCGCGCAGCTGGCTGACGGTCGCGTTCGGCGAGGGAGCGGTGCCGGCAGAGCCGCCGCGCTACGAGTCGAAGGAAGGCTCGCAGGAGGCGCACGAGGCTATCCGGCCTACCGATCCGGCGGCGGGCGCAGAGGGTATCGATCCGGCGCATGCGCCGCTCTACGACCTGATCCGCCGCCGGTTGCTGGCGTCGCAGATGACGCCGGCGCGGATCCGCCGTACGACCTGGAAGCTGTCGGTGCTGCGTCCTTCCGGCCAGCCGGTGCGCCTGGTCGCGCAGGGGCGTGTGGTCGTCGACCCGGGGTTCCACCGGGTGCTGCCCCCGGCCTCGCTGGCCGACGAGCCGCCGGCGGTGCCGGACTTGGCGGCGGGAACGGTCTGGGCGCCGGGCAGTGCTGCGCCGGAGGTGTCCTCGTCGTGGACGAAGCCGCCGCCGCGCTACACCGAGGCGTCGCTGGTGGCCGAGCTGGAGTCGGCCGGCGTCGGTCGCCCCTCGACCTATGCGAACACGCTCAAGACGCTGGTCGATCGCCGTTACGTGCTGCTCGACGGCCGCGTGTTCGTCGTGACGCCGCTGGGGCGGCTGGTCTGCGCGCGGTTGCGGCAGCATTTCCCGAAGGTCACTGACGTGGGCTTCACGGCCGAGTTGGAGAAGCAACTCGACGAGGTCGCCTCCGGGCGTGCCGGCATGCATCCGTTGCTGGACGGCTTCTACGGGAAGCTGCGCGGCGAGCTTTCGGACGCCGAGAGCGACCGCACGTTCGTTCCGCCGAAGCCGGCGGTCGTCGACCGGCCGTGTCCGGACTGCGGGGGTCCGACCGCGGTGCTGCTCGAGCGCGGGCAGCTGGTGCTGGCGTGCCGCACGTGCCCGGATCCGGAGGAGCTGGTCTGGTCGCCCAGGAAGGCTACGCGGTCGGTCGTGAAGAAGGAGTCGTCCGAGAAGGCGGCCTCCGAGCAGGCCGCTGCCGACCAGCGGCTGCAGTCGCGTTGCCGGTTGTGCGGCGGGGCGCAGCAACGCTGGAAGGTGGCCGGCGGCTACGTGCACCTGTGTGCGGCGTGGCCCGCGTGCGGGGGCGTGGCGTTCGAGGCCGGGCGCCGCGCGCGGGCCCGGCGTGCCGGCGCCGGCTCCAGGTCGGCGGTCCGGCGGTCCTGACGTCGACCGCTTGATTTTCGCCCCCTGGAGCACGGAGTGGCGTCCGAAAATGCATCACTTTTCTGGAAACTTTTTAGCAAGTGCAAACGGCACCAGCGTGGTGCATTTCCCGACCGTCAGGATATTGACGCCCTATGTATATTGGTCGCTATTCCTTCAGACGTACTAGAGACTTGGGTCTGCTGACCCAATCCCAGGAAAAAATTTAGCAAGTGAAAACTTCGCTTTGCTTTCGCTATACGTCCTCCGCGGGTGACAAGTGCGCTTTTTTTGCCATTTGGACTTTCGCCCCTTGCGGAAGCGCTGTTTCCGGACCCGGCGGGGCGGCGCCGTCGGCCGCCCCGCCGGTCGTGATCGCCCATTGCGGGGCGTTCTCCGCTAGAACCTGAAGGACATGCCGATCGTCACGTGGACGTTGCCTCCGTAGTCGATGCCCGCCCGGAAGTTGCGGCCTTCGCCGAGCGGGTAGTCGATGCCGCCGCCGAAGCGGCCGTCGAATCCTCTCGCGTTGCCCGTCCGGCGGTTCTGGTCGTCGTCGCGGCGGTATCCGAACAGCGCGTGCGCGTAGATCTGCAACGTGCCCGTGTCGTAGCGGACGCCCGGCCCGGCGCCGGCGAACAGGTGGTTCACCGTCCTGTTGTTGAACGAGCCGGTGACGAAGGCGCCGCCGGCGGCGAGGCGGACGTAGTCGCCGTAGATCGGCCTGTCGTAGTCGACCGCGGCTCCGTGCAGCTTGACGCCGCCGGCATTCATCAGGTCGTACCCGACCCCGACGACGGGGTCGGGCGCCTGGGCGGCGGCCGGGGTGGCGCCGAGCGTGCTCAGCGTGAAGAGGGCCGCCACGAGGACGGCGGCGAGGATGGTGTGGGTGCGGGTGCGCATGTCGTTTCTCCTTGCGGTGCGCGTGTTCCCCGGGTGGTCGGTGAAGACGCCCGGCCGCAGCCCCGGGGGCTGTCTGCGGTCCGGGCGGCGCCCGCGCGTTGCGGGCATCGGTGATGTCGTTGCGGTGTTCAGGCCGCGATGGCGGCCGCGGGGGCTGGCTCGATGAGCATCAGGCCGCAGCCCCAGGTGCGGGAGCTGCCGAAGCCGGTGGCGATGGCGCGGAGCAGCTTCGACCGGCTCGTGACGGTGAGCACGCCCTCGAAGTCGAGCGTGGCGTAGCGGGGGTTGTTCGCGCGGCGCTTGTTGCGCCGCTCGATCTCGTGGCGGTGGTAGCTGTGGATCCGGACCTCGCCGGGCTCGACGGCGAAGCCCTTCGCCCGGCCCTGCGTCTCGAGCCAGGAGAAGCCGCGGGTCTGCACCGTCTCGTCGAAGCGGCGGTGGCGCTCGGCTGCCGGGTGTGCCCGCAGCGCGTTGGTGACGATGTCGTGCTTGCACATCCGGTACGGCTTGCGCGTGCGCGGTTCGCTGACGACCGGGTTGGCGTGCAGGCGGAAGCAGAGGCGGTCGCCGGCGGCGATCGCGGGGACGAAAGGCTCGCTGCTCTCGACCCGGAACAGGTTGTGCCGGTCGTCGGGCGGACGTGCCGAAAGCGTGACGAACGTTCCGCGTCCGGTCGCGGTCCAGAGGAAGTCGCGCCGGCGGTTCTTCCGGTCGGCGAACAGCGACCAGATCAGGTGGTGACCGCGCCTGGGTGCGTCAGTGTCTCTGCCGGCGGCGAGCAGCGGCGCGAGTGCGCCGGCGGCCGGGTCGTGGCGCAGGCGCAGGCGCGTGATCCAGCGCGGCGCGTCGTCGGCGCCGCCGGTGTCGGATTGGTGTCGCATCGGAAGCGTTCCTCAGCTCGGGAGCGTGAAGACCGCTTCGTCGCGGTCGTTGTACTGCCAGCGGGCGCGGCTTGCGAGCCGGTCCGTGCGGCGCTCGATTTCCGCGTCCGGCGGTGTGTCGGGCGCGTCGGCGTCGACGGCGATCACCGCGTTGTCCGGGTCGCCGATCCGGTCGAGGACCTGGCGCGCGGGTGCGCCGGGGTGGTACATCGACAGCGCGTGCAGGAACGAGGGCGCCTCGATGACCTGCGGGTCGAGCGGCAGCCCCAGCGGGTTGGCCTTGCGGCCGAGGAACGGCGTGAAGGCCGGCTCGCGCATTGCGTTGCGGATGCCGTCGAGGACCGTGCCGTCGGCGTTCGGCCGTGGCCAGAGCACCGCGGTGAACAGGCAGTCGGTCCGGTAGTCGCGGTTCGACAGGATGGTCGGCAGGGCGTCGTTTGCGCTGGTCGATGCCGCCGGTCCGGACAGGCGCAGCTGCTCGCCCCTGGTTTTCCACTCGGGGTCGCGGACCCGTCCGGGCGCCTGGGTCGTGTGGTAGTCGCGCAGCGGCGTGCCGGCGCTGTCGGTGCGTACGGCGTAGTGCAGGCCCGCGTCGAGTCCGAGGTGCGCGTCCTCGTCGCTGCGTACGATGCCGAGGGCGCCTGCGACCAGTCCGAGCACGGCGGCCCGGCCGGGACGGGTCCAGCTTGGGCGGTTCACGCCCATCGGCGTCGATCCGAACGCCGCGACGGGTGCGTAGAGGGTAAAGACGAGAAAGCGTGTCGTCTTGCTGGTTGGTTCTTTCTGCATGGCTGGGATCCGAGTTGGGGCTGATCCGCGCGCGGAGGGGACTGCTGTCGTTCATTGGCAGCCGGTGCCAACGACACGGGGTGATCCGCGTGCGCGGAGGGGACACGGCGTCTGTTGCGGCCTTGATAGACGTTGAGGGTGATCCGCGCGCGTGCGGAGGGGACGGACGTTTAGCTCTAGCGAAGCAGGGGCGAAGCCTTCACGGGTGATCCGCGCGCTCTCCGTAGTAGCCGGAGCACTGTTCCAAATCAGCCTCCGCCTACCGGGAAGCTAGCGAGAGTCCCTCCCCAGCCAACCGCACACGCGCGGATCCCCCGGTATCACCCACAGCAGCCCATGATGTCGGCCTCGGCTCTCCCCTCCGCGCACGCGCGGATCGCGCGCGGAGGGGACCCTTTGCAGCCAGCGGTGCGTGGGCGCGCTCGGATGCCGGCTGGGCCAGGCGCCCGACGACGGCGCCGGCCGCCGCAGTGCGCAACGCGCCGTTGACGCCCAGCTCGGTCAGCAGGGCCGGCAGGCCCAACTGCTCCAGGGCCCACAGGCCGACCTGCTCGACGGGTGACAGGTGCCCTGTCTTCGCCGGGGTGGGGTGATCCGCGTGTGCGGAGGGGACCTTTAATGATCCGTGGGGGGTGATCCGCGCGCGCGGAGTACTGTCGGCCTCAGCCTGTCTACTTCGTGGCGAACTTCACCACCTCGGCCAGCGTTCCGTTGCCGTCGAGGCAGTTCATGATGGCCGCTTCGTCGCTGCACGCGCCGTAGGCCGCATCCAGCCGGGTCCGGAAGCCTTCGAGTGCCGCGATCGAGTCGGGGCCGTGCCTGCCGTTGTCCTCGACGGGGCTCAGGAACGCGCCGGCGAGGCTGCGCGGCTGCTGGGCCCCACGCTCGGCGAGCATGTAGAAGGCGCGGGCGCGGCTGGCGAAGGAGTTCTGCTTGCCGCCCGGCACCACGGTCGCCGCCGCGGTGACCAGAGCGGAGACGGCCGCGCGGTGCAGCGTCTCGTTGCCGCCGAGGTTGCGCAGCAGCAGGTCGAGGTCGACGCACACGTACAGGTAGAGCGAACTGGAGCGTGCCGAGGAAGCCGGCGCCGGCGTCCTCGTCGTCCGGCTTGCGGTCGTCGACCGCGGTGTAGTAGTCGTCCTCGGGGACGGCCCGGTGGGTGGTCAGCGCGTGCGAGACCTGCACGGCCGCGTCGACGTTCTGGCTCGTCGCGTCGGCGAGCATCCGCCCGAACATCCCGATGTCGGCGGCCGACTCGGGTGCGTTGGCGACGTCGGCGGCGGTGAGCGTGCCGGGACTCGCCCCCTTGGCCCAGCGGTCGGCCAACTCGAAGGCGTGCTCCTTCTCGGTGGGCGAGAGCATCACGAGCTGGCGGGTGAAGTCGGGGTTCTGGTCGGTCTCCGGGTTGATCTTGGCGACCGAGCCTGCGATGTGGCGCGCGATGTCCATCGCGCGGTCGGGCTCGACGCCCTGGCTGGCGAGCCGTTCGACGATCATGCGGCCGAGGCGCTGGGTGCGCTCCGCCAGGTTGCCGGCCAGGTGCTCGGCGAAGGCGGCCGAGGTGCGCCAGGCGCGCTTGAGCGACTGCGACGAGATGCGCAGGCGCGGCTCGCCGCCGAAAACGGCGGTCTTCGGCCGGTTGGCATCGTCGCGGTTGAGGTTCGACGGCGCGTGGGCCGTCAGCAGGTGGAGCTGGAGGAATCGCATGTCGTTCTCCTGGTTCTGTCTGAGTGGGCGGGCCTTGTCGTTGGGCGTGCCTGCTCAGGCCGCGTAGGCGATTGCCAGGTCGGGCTCGGTCCGGCAGTGCAGGTACTCGTCGGTCCAGCGCAGCCGCACCCGCGGGCCCCATGCCGCGATGTCGGCGGCCAGCGCCCGGCGGTCTGTGCGCCGGTCCGGAATGGCCCCGAGCAGTCGGCGCAGCGGCTCGACGAGATCGTCCTGCCGGGTCTGCAGCAGCTTGTGGAACCCGGGCCGCGGCAGCGCCGTGCCGTGGCTCGCGTTGCGCCGGCCGGCCAGCTGCGCGGCCGTGAACGCCCCGTCGTCGCGGGTGAGCGCGAGTGCGACGGCGATCACCGCGGCGGTGTCGGCGTCGCAGTGGTTGGCCAGATCGTCGGCCAGCGCGGTGGCCGCATCGACCTTGCGGGCCTGTTCGAGGGTGTGGGCGTGGGTGAGTCGGGCGCGGTCGGTCCGGCCGATCGCTGTCGACTCCAGCTCGTCGCGCCAGCGCCACGCGGTGGCGGGCAGCGATCTGTCGTTCCGGTGCGGCGGGGGCGCCATGCGCACCGGTGCCGGCTGGCGGCCGTCGGCGGGCACGGGCAGCCCGAGCGTGTCGGTGAAGACCTTGCGCCCGCGGGTGGTGCGGCCGCTCAGGTCGAGCACGAGCCGGTGGCGGGCTTCGGCGCGGGCGAACGGGTCGCGGTGCTCGACGCCGGCCGAAGGCGCCAGCTCGTCGAACAGCCCAAGCGCTGCCGTCTGCAGCTTGCGCATGCACGCGGCGCGGATGCTGCGGCTCGGGTCGGTCGGCTCGGGCGGGTGGCCCACGCCGGGGTCGGGCCGCGTGTCGGCGGCCCGCGGGGTGGCTTCCTCGCTCTCGGCGGCCTCGCGCCATGCGGCGAGGACCGCCTGCTCGGTGATGTCGGCGAGCCGGGCCCGGGCGGTGTCGGCCGCGCCGTCCTGCCGACTGGCGTTCCTGACGGCGTTGCGCACCATGCCGCCGAGCGCATCGAGCGTTTCGCACAGCGGGTGCAGGCAGGTGGTCACGGCGTTGACCCCGGCCAGTGTGCCGGCCAGCGGCAGCCGGATGGTGCGGTCTAGCCAGCCGACGACCTTCGCCTTGTCGGCGTCGATGCCGAAACAGCGCATGCGCGGGTCGACGGCGTCGGGTGCGGCCGCTCGGGCGGGCAGGCGCCACATCGCCTCGGCGGGGTCGCGCAGCCGGACCTTCGAGGTTGCCAGCAGTCCGGTGAGCCGCTCGCCGCGGGCGGTGCGCGCGCTGGCGAGCACCGGCAGCCGCGTGGATCCCTCGTTCTGGCGGTAGGTCGGCGTGTGCGGGTGCGGGAAACCGGAGGTGTAGTCGTTGCCGTAGTTGACCATCCGGACCCCGACCACGGCGGTGGCCGGCTGGTTGCCTGTGACGATGCACGCGCGGCCCGCGGCCGGGCCGGTCAGCAGGCGGATGCGACGCGGCATGCCCCAGTGCGCGTGCAGCCGGTGCATGTCCTCGGGGCGGATCGGCTCGTGCTCGTCCTCGCGCCGCGAGGTCCGCGTGGGAGCGAGCCAGGCGAAGACCTTCTCGGGGCTCCCGGTCCAGTTCTGTTCGTCGCCGTGCAGGACCCGCACCGCCGGCCAGACCTGTCCCCACAGGGTCTCTCCGAAGCGGCGGTGCCCGAGTACGGGCAGGGTCGAGAGCGGTCCGCCGCCGCGCAGCGCCACGCGGTAGCCGACGCCGTCCGAGGCGCACCAGCTCATGTGGGCGTAGAGCGCGACCGCGGCCGCCGGCAGCGACAGTACCGCGTCGTCGGCGGCGCGGCGCCGGAACAGGTCGGTATTCAGCTTCGCGGTCTGTGCGCCGGGATTGTCGAAGAGCAGCCGCGCCGGGTTCGTCACGCGCGCGTCGGCCAGCGGGTCGAGGTCCTGGAGGAACGCCGGGGCGCTGTCGGCGACCAGCTCGAAGAAGGGCGCGAGGCGTTCGAGCCGGGCGCGCAGCACGTCGGGGGCGGGCGGGTCGCTCCAGCCCCACTGCCACGCGGCGTCGGGGTCGCCGGCCGGCGGCAGGCCCGTCGCCAGCATGCCGATGACCAGTTCGAGCGAGGCGGCGTTCAGCTCCGGGCGCGGCCAGGCGAAGGCGGTCACCGGGTCGGTGTCGATGTGGTCGTTGACCGCCCAGGGGGCGATGGTGTCGGCGCGGCCGCTGCGGCGGCGCACGGGGAGCCAGGGGTCGGAGATCAGGTTCAGCGTGGAGTTGTCGTGCATGGAGGTCTTTCCGGCTTCGGGTTTTGCGGTTGATCCCCTGGCGGATAGGCAGCGGGGCGAGGGAGGGCGCTGTGGCGGTGCGGAGACAGTTATGCTGGTCGCGTGCAGTCTTGCTCGTGTCGTCCTTGCAACGACAACGGGAAGCGACGATACGAACGCGAGACGATCTCGAGATTGCCACGACTTCTGCGACTGCCGAATGCAGCTTGCATCGCGCTTTGCCCGCTCCTCGAAGAGGGATACGGTGGATCGCAACCGCGAACCCCAGCCTGCGACGAGACGTCTCGAGCCAGGGTCGGTGGTTCCACCTTCGGCCAGTAATTCTGCAATGGCTACTGGCAGGGCGATAGTGGTCACCAACAACGCGGCGATGATCGCGGGGTTCGCCCTCACGCTCTTGCTGGTAGGCGGTGGGGCGATGTGGAATCTACGCGGGTTCATTACTTCGGAGATCGAGAGGGCGACGGCCACCACCAACGCACGCCTGGAAACCGCTATTGCGGATATCCGGCAGGAGATTCGCGCTGGTCGCGAGAGTACAGACCGCCAGATGGCCGAGATCCGTCAGTTCATCTTCGACCTCTACAACGGGGACGAGGAGGACGACAACGACGAGAACAACGGCCAGAACGACCCCCGCAACTGACCAACGCAACTCACGCGCAGGCCGGCCAGAGGGTCGACCAGTTGGGAAGACGGGAGCGTGCCGGGTTCAGGTCTACTGGACGTTCGTCAGTCAGGCGCCCTCGCCGTGCTGGTGGTGCAGGTAGCGCAGCTTGCGCGCGTGGCGTCCGTTGTCGGCGCGGGAGCGCAGCATCGAGATGTCCCCGCAGTGGGCCAGCAGGTCGACGGCCCACAGCAGGTCGCCGATCTCGCGTTCGAGGTCCTCGCGGTTGGTCGGGCTCCCGGCGATGTCCGGGTTCCGGCTCGGGTAGCCGTGCCGCAGGATCTTGCCGATCTTCTGGCCGATCTCGGCGCACTCCTCGCCGAGCAGGACGAGCCGTTCGGTCTCGGCGTCGCTCAGGCCGTTGCTGAAGTGGGTCTCGGGCATCGGTGTGCTCCTTGCGCCCGGGCGCGGCGTGCGCCCGGGGCATCCGGCTTGTCGGGCTTGTGTGCCGGGCGCTACGAGAGCGTGCCGACAACGGGGTAGCGGTCGATGACGTTGCCGAGCACGTCGGCGTTGGGCGCGTAGATGACGGTGCGGTAGGAGGCGATCTCCGACAGGCACCCGAGCCGCGTGAGCGCTTCGAGGTCGTTGTAGCCGGCGTCGGCGATCTCGGCGCGCATGACGTCCATGTTGCGCCTGCCGCGCAGCTTCCACCCGGGGGCGAGTTGGAAGCAGGCGCGGCGCCGCGTGACCTCGTCGAACAGCTCGATGGCGCTCAGCTTCGGTCCGGTGCGTGCGTCGAGCCCGAGGGCGCTGCGAAGCGCCGTCACCTGGGCCGTGGTCAGCACGCGGCCGATCAGGTTCTCGCCCTCGTCGGTGGTCAGGCGATAGACCTTCCAGTCACTGTCGTCGAGCCGGTTCCAGACCGGCAGCAGCAGGCCCGTGACGAGCCAGAGGCGGGATTCGCGCCACCGCGGCGCGGTTGCCGTCTCCTGGTCCCACAGGCTCCGCCAGTGCTCCGGCGTGGCCGGCTTCCAGTTCGAGGTGCGCAGCGCGTCGAGCGACATCGTCTCCCGCCCGAGCGGGCGCAGCAGCCGCACGCGGCGCTCGATTGCTCCGTCGTCGAGGATGCGCACCGGCGCGTGTATCCGCACGGCGGGGCGTTTCGACTTCCTGTTGACCATCAGCTCGGCCGGGAGGTCGTACCGCAGCTCGGTGCGGTACCGCTCGAGCGCGTCCTCGCTGTTCAGCGGGTCGGTGGCGTCGCGGCGCACGATCTCGACGATCTCGGTGTCGGTCGCTGCGCCGGCGTGCACGACGGCGGTCTCGCGGCTGCCTGCCCGCAGGCTGTTCGCCTTGATACGCTCGACCCCTTCGTTGAAGCGGCCGGCCTCGATGGCGGCGTCTACGTTGGCCTCGAGCCGGGTCTCCAGCTCGGCGAACAGCTCGTTCTGCTCGGCGATGGGCAGCGCCAGCAGCCGGTTGAGGAAGGTGTGCATCGGCGGCAGGTTGTCGCGCAGCGTGCCGTCGTTCTCGTTGACGATCTGCAGCCCGGTGGTTTCCTGCAGCCGCTCGGCTGACCAGCCGGGGATGCTGCCGCCGTACACCGCCATGAAGAACTGGCGCAGGGCGGTCTTCGCGTAGGTGGATTCGAAGTTGTCGGTGGCCCGGAACAGGGCGCTGTCGTCGTCGCCCATCGCGGTCTGCGAGTCGCGCTGCCCGCGGGTGATGGCGCCGAGGCTGTCGAGGCGGCGCGCGATGGTGGAGATGAAGCGCCGCTCGCCCTTGACGTCGGTGGTGACCGGCCGGAACAGCGGCGCCGACTTCTGGTGCGTGCGGTGGGTGCGCCCGAGGCCCTGGATGGCCTGGTCGGCCCGCCAGCCCGGCTCGAGCAGGTAGTGGACCCGCCGGTCGGTGTTGGGCGCGCTCAGGTCGGCGTGGTAGCTGCGGCCGGTGTTGCCGGCCATCGAGAAGACGAGGATGCGCTTCTCGCGGTTCATGAACGCGTGCGTCTCGTGGGTGTTGGCGGACCCGGCCCGCGGGCGCAGCGCGTGGCGCTCGCCGCGCTCGTCGCGGATGCGCACGATGCGCCGCGAGCGGCCCGTGATCTCGGCCACCGCCTCGTCGCCGAAATGCTGCACGATCTGGTCGAGCGCGGAGCCTACAGGCGGCAGCAGGCCGAGCCTGCGGATCAGGTCGTCGCGGATCCGGACGGCCTCGACGGACTGGACGGGGTTGCCGTCCTTGTCCTGCACCGGGCGGGAGCGGAGCTTCCCGGTGTCGTCTTCGTACTCCTCGTGCAGCGTGGTCGGGAAGGCGTGGCGCAGGAAGTCGAGGACGTACTCGCGCGGGGTGACGTCGACCGACAGGTCGTCCCACTCGCTTGCGGGAATCTCGGCCAGCCGGCGCTCGGTCAGCGCCTCCCCGGTCGACACCAGCTGCACGACGGCCGAGCGGCCCTGCGCGATGTCGTTCTCGACGGCCTGTATCAGCGTCGGGCACTTCATCGAGGTGAGCAGGTGGCCGAAGAAGCGCTGCTTGGCGCTCTCGAAGGCGCTGCGGGCGGCGCCCTTCGCCTGCGCGTTGCGCGTCTCGCCGAGGCTGGTCACGCCGACCGCTTCGAGCGCCTCGTCGAGGTTGGCGTGGATGATCTTGAACGCGCCGGCGTACTCGTCGTAGATCGCGCGCTGCGCGGGCGTGATGGGGTGCTCGAGGATGTCGATCTCGACACCGGTGTAGCTGAGCGCGCGCGCCTGGTAGAGCCCCAGGGCCTTGAGGTCGCGGGCGACGATCTCGAGCGCGGCGACGCCGCCGGCCTCCATCGCCTGCACGAACTTTTCCCTCTTGCCGAACGGGGTGCGGTCCGTGCCCCAGAGTCCCAGCCGCACGGCGTAGCCGAGTCCTTGTATGGTGCTCGCGCCGGTGGCCGAGACGTACAGCACGCGGGCGTCGGGCAGCGCGTTCTGCAGGCGCATGCCGGCGCGTCCCTGCTGGCTGGGCGCGATGTCGCCGCGGGCGCCCTTGCCGCCGGTGGCGTTGGCCATCGCGTGCGCCTCGTCGAAGACGATGACGCCGTCGAAGCCGTGGCGGTCGGTTTCGGCGTCGCCGCCAGCGAGCCACTCGACGATCTGGTCGAGCCGCGAGCGGTTGCCGTTGCGCTCGGGCGAGCGCAGGGTGGCGTAGGTGGTGAAGAGGATCCCCTCGGTGTGCGGGATGTCGTCCTTCTGGCGGAAGCGGCCGAGCTGGACGATGTCGTCGGGCGGTCCGCCCACCGCCTGCCAGTCGCGGCGGGCGTCCTCGATGAGCTTGTCGGACTGCGACAGCCAGAGCGCGCGGCGGCAGCCGCGCAGCCAGCGGTCGAGAATGACGGCGGCCACCTGGCGGCCCTTGCCGCAGCCGGTGCCGTCGCCGAGCATCCAGCCCTGACGGAAGCGCACGGGCCTGCCGTAGCGCGGGCCGTCGCCGATGTCGACCGTGTCGTCCGCGTCGATGAAGTCGCCGTCGTCGTCGACCCGGCGGACCAGCTCGTGGTCGTCGCTGATGCGGCAGGTCGCCTGCAGGTGCTCGCCGTGGGCCTCGGCGGCGAGGACGACGCTCTCGAGCTGGGCGTCCGACAGGGCCTTGTCGGTGACCAGCCGCGCGGGCAGCAGCGGCCTGGCCGACGGTTCGGGGTGGCGCACGGCGGCCATCGCCGCCGACTGCACCAGGGTGGTCGGGTGCGCGGCGGCGCCGTCCACGACGACGGCCTGCGGCGCCCAGGGGTGGTACGGCTTGTCGCCCGGGGCGCGCGTGTCGCCTATGGGCCGCTCGGTGCGGTAGGCGAGCTCGGCGGTCGTTCCCCAGTCGCGCGGGAGCGCTTCGAGCAGCGTCGGCTTCCGGCGGCGGGCCGTCGTCCGCCGCGGGCTGGCGGGCGTCGGCTTCGGCGGCGCCGGCCGCGGGGCGGGCATCCGGGCCTGCCGGCGCGGGGGCACGCGGTCGAGCACGGCCCCGAGCAGGTGGTCCGCGGTGGGCATCGGCTGCGTCATCGCGCAGCGGGCGGCGGCCGGAGGCCGCATCTCGCCGTCGAGCGGCTTGTCGATGACCGTCAGGCGGGTCTCGTAGGTGGTGCCGCGGCTCTGGTAGAGCCTGCCGTCGATGGTGGTGGTGAACACGATGTCGGGCTGCGGGTCGGCGGCGGCGAACAACTCCCGCCAGTCCGCGTTGCCGGGGATGGCTCCGCTCGAGGTGACGGCGACCAGTCGCCCGCCGGGGCGCAGGGCCGCGTAGGCGGCGCGCATGTGCCGCACGTCGGCGTCGTGGCGCATGCGGTCGAGGTGCGGGCTGCGCGAGAACGGCGGGTTCATCAGCACGACGCTCGGGTGCAGATCGGGCAGCAGGTCCCGGATGTGCTCGGCGTCGTGGCGCGTGATCGCCGTGTCGGGGAAGCAGTGGTGCAGCAGCCCCGCCCGGGTGGCGGCGATCTCGTTCAGGTGGAGCCTGCCGCCAGCGTTCGCGTCGACGCGCAGCGCGGCCAGCGCGGCGAGCATGCCGGTGCCGGCCGACGGCTCGAGCACGGTGTCGTCGGCGCGGATCGCCGCGGCGACGCTGGCCGCCCAGGCCATCTGCAGCGGGGTCGAGAACTGCTGCAGGCGCACCTGCTCGTGGCTGCGGCGGGTCTGCGGCGGCTCCAGCTCGGCGATGGCGTCGAGCAGCGGCAGCATCGCGTCGGGGTGCTCGGCCTTGCGCAGCAGCGCGCGGCCGTAGCGGACGAGCAGGAGCACGACGGCGGTCTCGCCCGCCTCGTAGGCGTGCTTCCACTGCCAGGCGCCCTCGGCGTCGGAGCCGCCGAAGACGTCGGTCAGCGCCTCGCGCAGGCGGCTGCGGTCGATCCTGTGGCCAGCCTCGAAGGCGGGCAGCAGGCGCAGGGCGGAGCGGAAGATGCGCACGGCGGTGCTCGGTCCGCGCCGGGGCGCGCCGTCGCCGCCCGGCGCGTGCGGCGCCGCTGGCCGGGGTTCTAACAGGTCGGTGGTCGTCTCGGCGGTGGCCTGGTACATGCGAAGTCCTCAGACGGCTGGGTGATCCGCTGGCGTGCGGAGTGCGGTTTTCGGCGGCGGTTGCGGATCCGCCGGAGGCGGCTCGTGCGGGAGTCGTCCGGCGGGTCCTAGTGTGTGGGACCGGGGGCAGATCCGCTGGGCGTGCGGAGTGTGGCCGCCTCTACTTCTCGAGGAATGCCGGCAGCTCGGGTGATCCGCTGGGCGTGCGGAGTGTGGCGGTCTCTACTTCTTGGTCTCTACTTCTGAAGAAACGCGGGCAGCTCGTCCGCCGGCCGGTGGTCGAAGGTCTCGGCCGTGTCGTCCTCGCCGGTGCTCTCGTCGAGCGCCACGCCGTTGCCGTTGCCGTTCTCCGTTCCGGAGAGCGGGTGTCCGAGCATGCTGCCGTTGATCGTGTCGTCGGCAGCAGGCTCCGCTCCGGCGGTCCCTGTGTCGTCCGGCTCGGCGGCGCCGGCGGCCTCGGCCGGCGTGCCGGCGTTCTCCTTCGTGGCGTCGTTGCCCGGTTCGGGCTCGGGCGGGGCGGCCGGGGTGGCCCCGTCGCCCTTGGGGGCGTCCTTCTCCGGCGGGCGGGCCGGGTCGAACGCCCGGAACCCGGACGGGGTCCAGCCGAGCGCGGCGGCGCGCGCGGCGGTGCTCAGGCCGAGGGCCTCGGCCTCGCCGTCGGGCCCGAAGGCGCCGGCCATGGCCGCGGCCAGCTCGTCCTTCTTGTCCTTGTCGTGGGCGGCGGCCCATTCGGGACCGAGCGTGCGGCGCGCGACGGCGAGCATCTCGCCCTTGCGCATCCTGCTCCAGAAGCGCTCGAGCCCCGGACGCCAGACCGCTTCGAACGGGATCTCGAGCCGGGCGACGGTGGCCTCGAACTCGGGGTGCGAGCCGTGGTCGAAGGACAGCTGCTTGTTCAGCGCGCGGGCCGTGGCGGCCGAGAACAGCCGCTGGCGGTCGCCCAGCGGCAGCTCGGTGAAGGCGAGGAAGCGCCGTGCCGCGTCGGTCTCGCGCATCCAGTCGAGCGACAGCTCGGCCTGGTCGCGCTCGAGCAGTCCGATGCCGGGGCTGGCGGCCTCGAACGCGGCGTGCTCCTCGGGGCTGCCCATCGGCTGGTTCGAGGTCGCGTTCAGCGTCATCGCCAGCG
The DNA here is from genome assembly GCA_964291605.2 of Vicinamibacterales bacterium. Lineage (GTDB taxonomy): Bacteria > Acidobacteriota > Vicinamibacteria > Vicinamibacterales > UBA8438 > WTFV01. Next base: position 2,800,966 of record OZ219745.1, read on the forward strand.
GGCGCGTCCCGTAGACGTGGATGCTGAAGGCGTGCAGCGACATCTCGTAGGCGGCCAGGTCGAACGCGGCCTCGAAGTCGTGGGCCAGGTGCGCCTTGACCAGCCCGTTGCGGATCAGGCGCATGTCCTCGGCGAGGGCGGTGCTCAGCCCGGCCGACTTGACGGCCTCGACCTCCGGGTTCTTCGTCGTCCGCTTGACCGGCGGCGTGTAGCCGGCGAGCGCGTCGCCGGGATGGCCGTGCGGCTCGCCGGCGGCCTCTCCGGACTCCTCGCCGGCGCGCGGGGCCGCCTGGGGCACGTCCCTGGCGTCCTCCTTGCGCACGAGGCCGGCCTCGACGGTCAGCCCCTCGAACTGGTCGAGGCTGACGAGGCAGCCGGCGCAGGCCATCTGCTCGGGAGACCACGTGACGTTCCGGTCGATCGCGACGCGAACGTGGTTCTCGTCGTTCATCAGGCGGTCGCGCTCTTCGCTCAGTTTCCAGTAGGGGTGGTCCTCGGGCGGGTCGTCGTCGTGCTCGTCGAGCTGGTCCCGCATGCCCTCGATCTCTTCGTCGATCTCGGCGATGCGCTTCTCGACGCGCTTCAGCTCGGCGGCCTGCTCCTCGGTCGGGCCGGTAGAGGTCCCGCGCACGCGGCCGTAGGACTGGGCGGCGTCCCACTCGAGGTCGAGGTGGGGCTCGGCCCACTTCCAGCCCTGGGCCTTCAGGTCGTCGGCGACCTGCTGGAGCTTGTCGGCGGCCAGCCGGTCGAGCAGGTCGGCGTCGACGAGCATCGCGCGCTCGTCCTCGCCGTCGGAGAACAGGTCGGCCTCGATGCGGCCGCCGGCCGCCGTGTAGGCGTCGATGCCGACGAAGCGGGCGCGCGAGTGGGTGGCGCTGACGTTGCGGCGCGTCACCTCGGTGCGGATCCAGTGCGCGCCGGGCGTGTAGCTCTCGCCCTTGACGCGGTTCCAGACCTCGAGCTGGCGCTCGGCGTCGGCCGTGGCGGCGAAGGCGTGCAGGTGCTCGAGGCTCAGCTCGCCCTCGCGCGCCGCGTCGAGGATCGGGGCGGGCAGCCCCCCGAGCCGCAGGCGCTGGTCGACGGTGCGTGCGGAGACGCCGAAGCGCTCGGCGATCCTGTCGCGGTCGACGCCCTCGGTGGTGAGACGGCGGAAGGCGGTCACCTGGTCGACCGGGTGCATCGCCACGCGGGCCTCGTTCTCGGCGAGGCTGATCTCGGTGTCGTTGGTGAACTCGTCGAGGATGCGGCAGGCGACCATCATGTCGGGATGGACCTCGCCGGCGTCGACCAGCTCGCGCATCGCGCGGAAGCGGCGGCGCCCGGCGATGACCTCGTAGCGGTCGTCGACGAACCGGACGGCCAGGTTCTCGATCAGGCCGTGCGAGAGGATGGACGCCTTCAGGATGGCCATCTCCTCGGGCGTGTCGTCGATCGTGCGCACGTTGCGCTCGGACAGCGTCAGGGCCGAGAGCGGCAGGTCGCGCACGGTTTCGCTGGGGTGCGGCGGCGGCGTGGCGCCGGAGGCGGCCTCGGTGGTGGTGGTGGCGGTCATCGGTACTCCTTGCGGGTGGCCGGCGGGACGGTCTCGGGTCCCGCCGTGGGAAGCATGGGGCGGAACCCAGATCCGTCCGTGGCGGTCTTCAGATGGATCGGCGTATGGTTCCCTCATCCGACGTGTGCTCATGGCTTTCGGTCGCGTAACCTCTGGGTATGACCGAGGAAGACAAGGATCGGCAGCTCCTGGAGCTGGTCAAGGAATTGCGTGATCTGCACGCGGAGGTTGTGCCGCTCCGTGTAGAGCGTGAGCGGTATGTGAAGCAACTGCGTGAGTTTGTCGTCGAGTTGGGCGTTGTGCCCCCCGCGTTGACTGTCGTCGATGGCCGACTCGTCGATTCGGCTGGCGTCAATGTCGTTTTTCCGGGACCTTCGGATTTCGTTCGAGTTCTGGGCCGCTTGCGTGATCTGGAGAGTCGTCTGGCGACGGTTCGTGCTCAGCTTGCCGAACTCGGCGTGCCGTTTCATGCCCCGGATTCGAGCGCGTAGCCTGTTTCGGCGTGGTGGTCAGTGGACCACGCGGTTGTCGTACTCGGCGCCGCCCGTGGTTGCTCCGCCGGCGGGGCGTTGCATCAGCGTGTGGTCGAGCGCGGCCTGCGCGTTTTCGGGATTGATATCGACGCCGATCCAGCGGCGTTCGAGCAGGTGCGCGGCCGCGGTCGTGGTGCCGGTGCCGACGAAGGGGTCGAGGACGAGCTGGCCCGGCTCGCTCAGCAGGCGGATGACGCGCCCGGCCAGCTCGTGCGGGAAGCGCGGCGCGTCGTCGTCGTTGCGGCCCACGGATGGAATCTTCCAGATGCCGCGGCTGCCCCACTCGGCCCACTCGCGGTGGTCGAGCCGGTCGCGGTCATGGACGAACGGCCCGGGCTTGTGGAAGAACAGCAGGTGTTCCCACTCGTCGACCGCGCGGTAGGAGCTGGCCGTCCAGGCGTTGTTGCGCCAGGCGGGGGTCTTGCTCCAGACGCGGTGGTCGTAGAGGTAGAGGCCGGCGGCCGACGCGGCTTCCTCGACGATGGCCGAGGTGCGCAGCACGCGGGTCGGTGCGCGCCGTCCGGCGCGGTGCGCCGAGCCCTTCTCGCGCCGGGCGACGGTCTGGTCGCTGCAGCCGAGCAGCCGACCGATCTCGTTCTCCGACGCGTCCGGGTGCGCGCGGCGCGCGGCGGCGACGTCGGCGGCGGTCACCCCGCCCTGGCGGCTGCGGATCTCGGCGTACGGCCCGGGCGGCAGGTCCGGGTCGGGCCAGGTCCGCATGTCCGCGATGTTGACCACCGCGAAGGCGCCGGGGCGCAGCACCCGGGCGTGCAGGGCCAGCAGCGCGTACATCAGCTTGGTCCACGACCGCAGGTCCAGGTTGCGCTCGTACGGCTTGTCCATCAGGTACGGCGGCGACCACAGGGCCAGGTCGACGGTTTCGGGCTCGATGCGCGCGGTCTGCTCGCGGGCGTCGCCGCAGGCGATCGCGTTGGGCAGCAGGCGGCCGGTGGCGGCTTCCGCGTGCTGTCTCGTTCTCATCGGATCGCAGGCGCGGGAAACGTCGAGCTCCACAGGTGCAGCGCGAGCCGGTCGGCCGCCGGCCTGCAGGCGTGGATGTGCTTGCAATCGAAGGCGAGGATCTCGCCGCCGGTCAGGCGCATCTCCGTCAGGCCGTCGCGCGCATGCGAGTTCCGGTCCGGGTTGTGCAGCCAGAGCGCGTCGCCGAGGTTGATCGTCAGCGCGATCGGGCGCGCGTAGCTCGCGTCGCGGTGCGGGCTGATGCCCTGCGTCCCGCTGGTCACCAGGATCGGGCCGAGCGGCGGCTCGTCCGGGCAGGTACTCCTCCCAGATGTACCGGCAGAACGCCTCGATGGCCGGGTGCGTGTTCCACGGGCCGGGATAGTAGCCCTGCCTCGCGTTCGACCCGCGCCGGGCGCCCAGCCGCGGCTCGGGTCCGAGCCACGCGCGTCTGCGCCCGCGTGCGTAGGTGGAGACGTCGGCCGACATCATCGGCTCGATCTCGGCGGCGATCATCGCCCGCGTCGTCTTGACCGCCAGCGGGGGGATCGTTGCGATTACTTGGTTCATTCGAGTCTCCCTGGTTTCTCGGCGTATTGGGACCGGCGTCCCGTCGGCTGCGGGGACGCCGGCCGAAGCGATGGAGTGCGGTTGCGTCAACGCATGGGTGGAGTCTCCTTTCGGATTGGTTGTTTGTCGTGGCCGAGCGGTGCCCTCACGCGGGTCGCCGGGATCGGCGCGCGTTCCACTCGTCGATCGCGGCCATGGCCGTCCGGGCCTCGGCGTCGCGCTGCGCCGAGCGTTTCAGGCGCACCAGCGCGGCGATCCGTCGCCCGTCGAGCTCGGCCTGCAGCAGCGGCCAGCGTGGAGCGGCCGTCCAGGTGACGGTACCGCGCGGCGGGGTTCCGTCGGCGCGGGCCCCGGCGTGGTGCAGCAGCGCGAGGTAGCTCGGCAGCGGCAGCGTCGACCCGTCGCTGAACCAGATGACGCCAGTCCTGTCGGCGGCCTTGCCGCGGTCCCAGCTCACGGCGAGCGGGGTGACGGGCGCTGAGCTCTCGCGCAGTCGGGCGTCGTGTCCGGCGAGCTGGCCGAGCGCCGGGTGCGGTATGCGCGTGGCGCTGTCGTCGGGCGGGTCCCCGGCCCAGAGCGTCTCTGCCGTCCCGTGCCACGGTCGGCCGGCGTCATCGGGGCCGTCGGCGGCGCGGCCGACGATCCAGAACGGGCGCCGCGGGTCGTGCGCGGCGTCGTTCGACAGCGCGATCACGCGCCCGCGGTCGGGTGGGTGCGGGGTGCGTTGCGACGGCTGTGGGCGGTAGCGGCCGAGCGGGATCCCGGCGGCCCGTTCGGCTCTGGCTGGCTGGGTGTCGCGGATGGTCATTGGCGGGTCGCGTGCTCAGCAAGTCCACTCGGACAGCTTGGCCTTCGGGCCGGGCCAGCCGCCGCGGCACAGGCGCCGGGCCAGGACCGCGCAGGCGGCGCGCGCGTCGGCTGGGAGCGATGTGCGCGGGCGCCCCGGGCCTCGGTCCCGGCCCGGAAACCAGTGTGCGGGCCAGTGCTCCGCGTGCAGGTGCGCGGCCCTGTCGTGGGGTACGTCGAGCAGGATCTGCCCGATCAGCGCGGTCGCCGGTCGCCGTTCGGGTTGCAGTCTGCTCCCCAGCGCCTGGGCGAGCCTGCGGGCGGCTCGGGGCGCTTCCATCGTGGCGAGCGCGAAGAGCGAGCCCGGCGGTCTCCTCGCGGCTGCCGCGGACGGATCGAAGTCCGACGCGTTCGCGTGGATGCGTTCCAGTAGCCGGAAGGCGAGCTCCTCGGTGCGCTCGGCACGCTGCGCGTGGTTGTCGCCCAGCAGGACGCCGGCGCAGGCGAACGGCTCGATCCGGTCGCCCGCCGTGGCTGTGCGGATGAGCTTGGCCGCCGTGTCGACGGCCTCGTTCTCGGCGTGAAACGGGCCGACGACGACCGCCGAGGTCGTCTGGCGGCTGAACTTGCGCAGGTGCAGCACCGCGTGCAGGGAAGGGCCGGGACGGCCGCCTAGGCGCGCCGCCCCGGTGCGGGGACCGGGCATCGGGCGGAGTATGCGCGGCGGCGGGCGCCGCGCTTCCGCCCGGGCGCGACGGGTTACGCCGCGGCCGCGTGCCTGCGCACGAGGTTCGCGGGGCGGGCGGCCCGCTGTGGCGTCTCGGCGCGGTGCTTGCGCCTGGTGCGGCGCCGGCGGCGGTTGCCGTTCGGCTGGCGGCTGTGCCGCGCGATCTCGTCGGTGAAGCGCCAGCGCTCGATAGCCGAGCGCATCTGCAGCACGCGATGGTCCGGCGGCGCGGGCCGCGACGAGGCGTACTGGTCGGCCAGGGCGAGGAACGCCGTCTCGAGCGGTTCGTCGAGCAACTCCGAGAGCCTGATCAGGTGCTCGTCGCCCTGCGGGCCCTCGGCCTCATAGACCAGCGTCGGCGGGCCGGCCGGCGGGACGCGCCAGGCGCGCACGTGCGTGGTGGACGGCTTGTGGGCGTAGCCGGCGAAGCGGTCGCCGACGTAGATCTCGTCACTGGTGTGCTCGCGGTCGAAGGCGACCAGGATGGCGCCGACGCGGATCTCGTGCAGCCGGGGCTCGGGCGAGGTCCACGTGTCGGGGTCCGTTGCGGCGCCGGGGGTGACCGGCACCGCGCCGAACAGCCGCTCGCCGATCAGGGCCAGCCGGCCGGGGTCGTCGGTGACGTGGCGCAGCTCGACGAGCTGGCGGGCCGGCAGGCGGTCGGCGGCGATGTAGCGGACCATCGTGGCGTTGCGGGCGCTGGTCACGCGGGCGTCGACCGGGGCGGGCTCGCCCGCCGGGGCGTCGGCGCCGAACATCGACGGCTTGCCGTCGGGCCGGGTGGCGATGCGCGCGTACTCGTGGCCGCTCCAGCGGCGTGCGTCGGGCACGAACCCGTCGGGGTACGGCTCGGGACGCTGGTTACCGATCGGGGCGTACGTGTAGACGGGGTGATCCGCATGCGTGCGGAGGGGGGCGGACTCTTGCATCGTGATGCACCTCGGCCGGCCTGGGCCGGCGTGTTGGAGGAAAACAAGCCGGGGACCGGCTCGTCAGGTGGGGCCGGAAGGCCCCGTTGCGTGGATCGGGCGGCGCCCTTGGCGCTGGAGCGTGGGTAGGCGAGCCAACAGGCGGAGGCGTTGCCTTGCCCGCCCGGCTCTCTCTCTATCCGCCCGCCCGACCTGTCCCATTGTCGCTTGTCGGGACTCTCCCTTCGTGGTTCTCCGGTCCCGCGCCGACGTCTGCGAGGCGCGTCCCCCGCCGATGTTCGAGAGGCGGGGCGGCTCGGCAACGCTGCTGTGCGGTTCTGGTCATCCGCGAGCGTCCGGAGGGCGCCGGCCCGGTTCCTTCTCGTCGCGGTTCTCCCTGGCGAAGGCGCGCATGGCGTTCTCGATGTCGGCGGCGGCTTCCTCGGCCGTCAGCGCGACGACGTCCTCCGGTTGCAGGATCATCGAGCGGGAGCCGTCCCGGTGGAGGTGATCCCCGCCTGTGTGGAGCCGGAGAGTCGTGGTCGTGGTCTGCGCCATTCGATGTGTTTCCTCCGTTGTGGGCCGTGGCCCGTGGTGCCGTACCGTAGTCGCGATGAGCGAGAACGAGGTCGATCAGGGTCCGGTCGTGACCGGCGAGCAGGACGAGCACGAGTACGAGACTCCGGTCGAGCCGCTGCGTGAGCCGGCGGGTGCCGACCGGCTGGACGAGGAAGGTGAACCGGGGGAGGTACGGGCTGCTTTCGCCCAGGACCTGGTGGAGGACCGGGAGGCGTGGGGTCTGTCTCCTCTCGTCAAGCCTGTCGTGCGGGCCGGCGTTTGGCGCCGGACGGCTGCCGCGGTGCTCGACGCCGGCGTGAGCCTGGTTGCTGCCGGCGTGGTTCTGCTGGTCTCCGAGCTGCTGTGGCTGCGCTCCGAGGGTGCGGTCTCGGCGCCGGTGTGGGTGCCGGTGCTGGTGTTCTTCGGCGGCGGTTGGGCGCACACGCTCGTCGGCGAGGGCCTGTGCAACGGCGTGACGCTGGGCAAGCGCGCGCTGGGACTCCGCGTGGTCGGCGGCGGGGGGTTTCCGCCTGCGCTCTGGCGCGTGGCGGCACGGCGGGCATGCCTGGATGCGGTGGTCCTCGTGGTAACGGCCCTGGCGCTCTGGCTGACGATGGTGCGGCAGTACGGGGGGCTGCCGCAGGGAACGCCGGTCGACATGGACGGGTCCGACGCGATGGTCTTCTGCGCGTTCTTCGTGAACCTGGTGGTGTTGCTGGCGCTTGCGCGCCGGTTCGATCCGAAGCAGCGGTTCCCGCATGACTCGTTGGCGGAGCTGGCGGTGATCATCCCCGAACCGGCGGGCGGCGGTGCGGCTGCCGGCTCCGGCTCGGGAGGGCGGCGCGTGGCGGCTCCCGTCGGTGTGGTGCGACCCCGTTGGGACAAGGAGACGGCCGAGGTGGCCCCGGTGCGTCCGTGGGACGGCCGCAAGTGGCGTCCGGATCTGGAGGCGGCGAAGAAGGCGGCCGAGCGCGCGCGGGCGCGGATGGGGCCGGCGTCGCGGCTGATCGAGTGGGTGGTCGCGCGGGGCGGCGGGAGCGGCGCCGGGCAGGCCGCGGCCGAAGAGGCGAAGTCGGCTTCTTTCGCGCCGGGTGGTGGTCGCCGCGTCGGGTTCGTCAACCGGCTTGCCGATCGCGTTGTCGCCTGGTCGGAGGGAGAGCGTGCGGGGTCGTCGCGCGGCGGGGAGAAGGACCCGATCGACTGCGGGCGGTGACGCCGGTGTGCTGGCCGGCGGCTACTCGTTGTCGGCGGTGGGGTCGGCGCCCTTGATGGCGTCTATCACGAGGGTGCGCAGCTCGCGGACCTCTGCTTGCAGGTCGTCGATCCGCCGGTTGAGGTTGGTGCTCATGTCGTCCATCCGTCTGTTGACGCTGGTGTTCAGGTCGCTGATTCGGCTGTTCACGGTGGCGTTGACGTCGTCGAACCGGTTGTTGATGCCGCTGGCGACGATGCTCACGAACGTCACGATGACCGTTGTCATGGCGATGCCGGTTCCGACGATGGTGGCGATGATCATGCGGTTGTCGGTCATGCGTTCCTCACGATAGCACTGTTTAGCGGCGGGCGAGTGCTCGCAGCTCCGTCGACCCGTCTCGTTCGACGGCCTGATGGCCGCCGGTCCGTACGCTTGCCTGCGCCGGCGGAGGTCGCCGGTGTCGGGGTCGGTCAACGGGATGGTGGCGGCTGTGATTTTCCAGTTGGTTTCTTCGGCAGGGTCGTCGGGTCGTGCTGACCGTGGTCATCGCGCTTGCGCGTGGGCGGCTTCGGCCGTTGGGCGGAGCGCTGCGGCCGTATCCAAGTCGGGTTTCGTCGGGGCGTTCGTCGGCGCGCGCGCCGCCTGGCTTCGCGTCTTGGCGGCGTGTGCGGTATTCGCGGTCTGCGTCCTGCCCGGTTCGGAAGCTCATGCGCAGATCCGCTTTTCCGTGAATGGCCTGACCATCAATGGTCAGGCTCCGGCCGTGCTCCAGGAAAACGATGCAGATCAGATCCTCAACGCCACCGTTTCCTACGAGGTGGATAGCGGCTATGCGAGTGGTCCTGAGCTCTACCTGAAAGCCGAGCCGATCGGATCGAATCCAGCGACTCTGTCTCCCGGTGGTGGTGCTTCTGCGCGGTGTTCCCTGTCTGCGCGACCGGCGAACGTGGACGTTCTTCTCGAGGACCCGGACTGGGTGTCGTCCACTGGGGCCGCCGCCGGTTATGTCCCGGCTTCGTACACGGCGGGGGATGATGGTCCGCCTACGGTGCAGCGCTCGTTCGCGTTCTCCTTCGGGACCCTGTGCCAGGATTCCGAGGTCGAGTCGACGGAGCAGTTTCAGGTCACCTTGTGGTTTGGAACGCTCGATGCCCCGATCGTTGTGTTCAAGTACCTCGTGCGGATTGTGGATGCCGGGCGTGGTGACACGGGTCTCGACAGCGCTTTCGAGGTGACCGAGACCGACGTCGACTTCGTCACGTTGCTGGCGTTGTCGCTCGAAGAGGCTTCGGGTCGTGTCCGTTGCTACCCGTACCGCATAGCCTATGCCGCATCGACTGCTGATGAGGCCGATGCGCGGCTGGTTGGATCCGACGGGCGTTCCCCGGCCGGTTTCGGGACACTGCTCGCGCAGCCGGCTGCGACGACCGCGGTTTCCTCGAATCTGCTCATCGTCGGTGACGATCTGATCGAGGGTGACGAGACGCTGCATCTGGAGGTGTACGCCCCGGGTCTTCCCGGCGAGGAGACGTGTTCTCCCGCCGGCGCGCCGGTGCTCAGCGTGGTCGTCGTTATCGTCGACGACGATCTTCCGGTGGGCATCGCCTCGGTCGAGGTGGAGGACGCCGATCCGGAGGGCAACCATCCCGAGGGCGATGCGGGGGACCGCTCCTCGGTCCATCTGGTCGTCACTTTCGACCGGCGTCTGACCGAGCCGGTCGTCGTGCGTTACGGCTCGGTGGCCGACGGCACGGCTCGCGGCGCCCCGCCCGGGCAGGACGTCGAGGTCGTCGCGGCAGGGGCGGTGAGCGTCCTCGTCGGCGAGATTCAGGTTCGCGTCCAGGTGGCGACGATCCTCGGCGACGACCGCATCGAGGCGGTGGAGCATTTCCGCGCGTGGGCGGCCGTCGACGGGGGATCGGAGGCCGCGAAGCAGTGGGTCACGGTCTCCATCGCCAACGACGACGTGCCGGGGGACACGATCCTGAACGTCGTTCTCGAAGGCGAGGGTGTCTCCGACGGCACGATCACCGAGGGAGATCCGGCTTCCGAAACCGGCGGCGGCGACTGCCAGGGGGAGTGGAAGTGCGTGTTCCTGATCCTCGAGTTCACCAGCGAGCGCCAGTTCAAGGACGTGGTCTACGAGGTCCACACCGTGGCGGGCTCGGCGCGTCCGGGAGAGGACTACCGTTTCCGCGACGGCGTGCAGGTGCGCCTCGAGGCGGGGCACCTGTCGACGCTGGACGTCGACGATCCGCTGATGTTGCAGGTTCGTCAGGATTTCCTCGTCGAGCGGGACCGCGAGGATCTGCTGCTCGCGGTACACATGATGCAGGGCGGCGAGTCGCCGCTGTTCAGCTGGTACCAGCGCATCGTGATCGTCGACGACGACAGTCCCGGCAGTGAGGACGGCTCGCTGTGGTTCGGCGTCGCCGACCATCCGGCACTGCTGGACCGGGGGCTTGCGTCGTGTCCCGACCCGATGGACTACGCGAGCGTGGCCGAGCCTCTCGACGGCAGCTTCCGTCCCGTGCGTCTGGAACTGGCGATGGCGGATCCTGCCGGTGGACCGGGCGAGGGCGACGATGCGGCGAACGCCGGTTGCAGGCCTTCGGGGCAGGAAGCCTGGTTCCGTTACGAGCTGGGTTCGGGCAGCGCCGAGGTGGGCGTCGACGTGCTCGACGCGCGTGGTTCCGGGGGCGATGTCCGGTTCGTCGGCGGCCGGGCCGCGCTCGATCTGTACGTGGTCGGGGACGGCGAGTTCGAGGGGGCGCAGTCCTTCACGCTGGCGCTTTTCGGCGGTGCGGGCCGGGTCGCGCAGTTCACCGTGGTGGTCGAGGACGCGGAGCTCGCTGGCGAGGTGGTCTCGGCGCGCACGGCCAGCGCGGTGCGCATCGGCCGCGTGCTTGCCTCGGAGGTCTCCGACGTGCTGGCGGACCGCTTCTCTTGCGCGGCTTCTTCGGCGTGCGCGGAGGCCGGCGCGCCCGCGCAGGGTCAGCTGTGGCCGGGCGGGCGTTCCGGTCCCACGTTCACGCCTGCAGCGTTGTTGCGCCGGCTGGCGTGGTCGGCCGGGTCGGTCGTGATGTCGGCGATGGCGCCGTCGCTCGCTCCGGACGGCGGGCTGGCGCGCCGCCGCCAGCAGCACGGAGGCTCCGGGTTTTCCGGCATCGGCATGGCCGCTCCTGCCGGCGGTGCCGGTCTCTTCGGTCCCGGCGCCGGCTCTCATGGGCCGCACCGTGCGGGCGCTCTGCAGTCCGACCGGCTGGCGGTCGTCGGCCGCGCGTTCGACGGGCTGCGCTACCAGGGCGACCCGGGTCGCTGGCTCGGCGCGGTGAACATCGCTCGCGGCGACCACCGTCCGCGAGCGTGGACCTTCTGGGCGCGCAGTTCCTACGGCGCGGTCGACGACGCCTCGAGCACGGCCCGGCGCCTGCGTACGTCGATGCTGTCGATGACCGGCGGGGTCGACCGGCAGGTGGGCCGTTTCCGGGTGGGCGTGCTCTACACGCAGGCGTTCGCGCAGTCGGAGACGGCGTTGCACGGGTATGCGCAGGAGTTCGTCGGCGACGATCCGGCCGAGGAGTCCGGCTGGCGCGTGGTCGCGCCGTACGTCGGCTGGGTCCCGCACCGGCGGTTCCGGCTGTGGGTGTCGCCGGGCTGGGTGACCGGCGGCGGCGGGGCCGCCACCCTGGGCGAGGGCCTGGACGCGACGATGCGGATGGTCGTCAGCGGCGCATCGCTGTCGGTGTACTCGTCGCGCGAGGTCAGCGTGGACGTCGAGGCCGACGTGTTCGAGGTCGATGCCGACCGGACGCCGTCGGTCTCCGAGGTCGGGTTCGCGATGCCGGACGACGCGTTTTCGGGCCGCGCGCAGCGGGCGCGGCTGGCCGGCCGGATGGGCTTCCCGCTGGGCGACCCCGAGACGGCGGCGTCGCGACTGACGGTGCGGCTGGGTCGCCGATGGGACGTCGGGACCGACATCGACTGGGTATGGGGCCCGGGCGGCTGGCCGGCGTCATGGAAGGGCGCGGGCCAGGTCTCGGCTACGGACCTGCTCCTGGACGTGCGCTACCAGCGCGTGCGCTCGTCGTTGTCGCTGGTGCTCACGTTGGGTGTGCAGCTCGGCGGAGAGGAGCCGTTGCTGGACGACCAGCACCTGCGCTTCGCGTCGCGGCGGCAGGTGGGGCTCGGCGGGGGCGTGGTGTGGGGCGCGGCCGGGTCGGGCGCGGGGTGGTCGGCGTCGCTGCGCCCGTCCTACGGGCACGTGTCGGCCTCGCTGCCGGGCTGGTGGAGCGGCGCGGTCCCGCGCGTCGGCGGGCTGGGCGGGTTTGACCTCGCGCCGATGGTCGATGCCGAGGTCGGGTACGGCTTCGAGGATGGCGGCCGGGTATCGGTGTCCGGCCGCCGGGCGTTCGGCGGGGGCCGCCCGGGCGCGGGCGGCCTCGGCGCGGTGCTTCGCTACGGGCGCGGGTGGTGACCGCGCGCGGCCGGTCCGGGGGCGCTCAGCGGGCCGCGTGGCCGATGCGGACGGCCTCGAGGGTGTCGGGCGCCGTCCGCTCCGCGAACGTTCCTTCCCGGTAGCGCGCCTCTCGGGGACGAGCCTCGGGGTACGGGCGCAGCAGTACCTGGTGGATGCTGTCCGCCGGGATCCTCCCCGTAGTTGTTGGCTCCGTTCTTCAGCACGGCCGGGTGGTCGTTCGGGTACCGGCCGAGCAGGTCGCGCAGCTCGCCCACGGTCAGCATCGCAGGTTCGGTCGTCAGTCTGTGCGAGCAGCTCGTCCGTGACGTTGACCGTTTCCCCCGTATGGGTGTGCATCGAGAGCGGACCTGCCTGTTTTCGGCCGTGGCCGCAGCGAACTCCGCTCGTGTCATTGCGTGGCCTCCGCTGCGCCCCTTGTGGCGGGTGGAGTCTTCTTCGCGTCGTCGCCGTTCTCCGTTCCCGCGGCGCCTGTGGTGGTCGTGTGGTTATCGCCGCTGCCGTCGGCCGCGCTTCCGTCGCCCGCCTCGCCGGCGTCGGCTGTCGTGGTTTCGGCTGCCGGTGGGCTTGCCGGAGCGGGCTTCCCGTTCGCCCTGGCCGTCGCCTGCTGACTGCTCGTGCCGGTTTCCCCGTTGGGTGTTGTCGTCGCCTTGGGTTCCGGATCCGGAGCGCCGGTCGCCGCCGGCGGCTGCTCCGGCGGGGTCGCGCCGGTCTGCGGGTCCGCGCCGGCACTGGCCGCCGCGTCGGTCTTTGGCGGCTCGGCCGCCGCCGGCGTTGCTTCTTCCGCGGGTTTTCCCCTGCCGGCGCGTCCCCGCGTGCCCGCGGTCTTCCTGGTGTTCCTCTTGTCGTGCCGGCCGCTGGTCGCCGCCCTTCTTTGCCGTGCCGGCTTCGGCTGTTCCTCCCTCGCCGGCGCGGGCGGCTGCTCCGATGCCGGCTTCGGCATCGCCTCGGCCATTGCCGTCACGCTCTGTTTCAGGCGTTCGATGTTGCCGCGCAGCAGCGGGATGTTGCTGACCTGGTCGCCGACCTCGTCAATCTTGCTTCGCAGGCCTCCGGCGGTCAGGAGCGCGTTCTCCGCGTTGTCGCTCGCCGCGACGGCCACACCGTGAACGTCGCCGATCAGCTTGCGCATCGCCTCGTCGCGTGCGGCCGCCTCGTTGCGGGCGGCGTCGACGGCGCCGGAGACGCTCTCGAGGGCGTTCTTGCCGGCCTCGGTCTGGTCCTCGAGGCTCCGGCGCATCCCTTCGAGCGTCTGCGCGTTCTTGTTGGTCGTTGCCTGCTGCTGCTGGACGATCGTCGTCAGTTGCGCCAGCGACGCGTTCGCCTTGCGCAACTCGTCTCCCGTAAGCAGGAGCTTCTCCGCCTCTGGGATGCTCTGCGGCTTCTGGCTGCCGAACCAGCTTCTGATGGCCATGCAGCCGACCAGAAGGACGGCGGCGAGGATGACGATCGTTGCGGTGTCGAATGTGCCGGTCTCCATCAGTTCTTCTCTCCTCGGTCGGGTACCCGCCCGGCGCTGTCTTCGAGCGCGGTTTCAGCGCCTTCGCCGCGGCCACCAGCGGCTGCCGTTGCCGACGCACTTTCCGCTGTGTCCCTTCGGGCGCTGACACCGGTTGCCGTAGATCGGAGAGCGCTCGGTGCACTGGCCGCGCGGGGTGCGCCGGGGCCGCGTGTGGGGCAGCCCGGTGTTGCGCCGGACATCGCCCGGCGTGTCGCCGATGGGCAGCTCGGGCTGCTGATTTCTTCGAGGCATGGCTGCACGCGGGAGAGTGTAGGAACCGGCGGCCGTTCGGCCGACCGTCGTCCGGCGGCCCCGATCCCGTACGTTCGTGACCGGAGACATTCGTGGTCCCGGACCGGAGGGGTCGTCCGGAAGGAGGCGATGAGGCTATGCGGTGGTATCAGAAGGCGGGGTTGTCGTTCGTGTTCGGAAGCGGGTTGCTGCTGACCGGGGTGGCGTTGTTCGCGGCCTGCGCCGGGCGTTCGCTCGGGATGGGTCTGGCGGTGCTGACGATCGGTGTGGCGGCGTTGTTCGCCAACGCGCCGTGGTTGCCGGGGCTGCTGCGCCGGCGGGCGTTCCGCGGCGTGATCCGGATGCGCCGGGGCGCGGGAAGGGCCGTCGCGGGGGTCTTGGCGGCACTGGCGCCGCTGGCCGTCGATCCGGTGCAGTTGCGCCGCTGGGCGCCGCCCGCGGCGGTGCTGTTCGTGTTCCTGCTGTTGCCCGACGTGGTGTTCGCGGGGACCGGGCCCTGGGTGGACGCGGTGGCGCAGCTATGCAATGCGTTCGACGGCCCGATCGGCAGGGGGCTTGCACTGGTCGCGGTGATCATCGGGGGTTTGATGTTTGCTTTTGGCGAGGGCGGCAGCAAGTCGGCCATCGCGGGTCTCGTCTTTGGCGCCGGCATGGTGCTCGGTGCGGGAGACTTCCTCCGCTGGATCGGTTTGGGGGCGATTGCCTGCTAGGCCTGCTAGGCGGTCGGCCGGTGTGACTGGCCTGCCGTCTGCGGCTGCGTGTGTGACGCGTGGCGCCGCGGGCGGTGCAGGCCGTGTCGCGCATCAGAAGGGGATCTCGTCGTCTTCCCCTCGCCGTTCGGGTCCTCGGCTTCGGGGGCGGGCTCGGGGATGCGCTCGATCTCGGCGCGGGCGACGGCGAGGGTGGACGGCGCGAAGTCCTTCTGGAGTATCCAGAACAGGAAGTCGTGATGCGCGGCGATCGGGTCTCCCCGGTGCTTCCCGAAGTTGAACACGACCCGGTCCTGATCGTCGCGCACGAACTTGCCGGCGACGTCGACCATGTTCGGGTTTCCCTCGGTGTGCAGCTCGTCTGCGCTGGCCTGTCCGGCCATCGCCTCGATGACGGCGATCGTCATCCGCACGTCGTCGCCGGCGTCGTGCGCGCGCAGCGTCTCGGGGACTCGCCCGACGAAGCGCTCGTAGGCGTCGGCCAGCTTGCGCGGCTCGCGCTTCTGCCACAGCCGCAACGGGTCGACGATGCGCAGGTCCGTGGTGCGCAGCTCGCAGCTCGCCGCATCGAGCTCGCGCTCGAGGATCTGGACGTCGGACGAGACGGAGTAGCCGCCGATGTCGGCGCCGTCGAGGAAGGCGGCGACCTCGGAGGCGACCTCGCGGAACGGCGGCCACGAGGCGGCTTGCTCGTCGGTGATGCCGTGCACGCCCTTCGAGCCCGGGTCGATGGGCGTCTCCGGGTTGGCGAACCACTCGCGCTCCTGGATGGCGCCGCCGGGCAGCCGCTTGTGGACGGCGAGGCTCACGAGCCGGGCGTCGGCCGGCGACGGGCCGGTCCACTCGGTGTCGATGACGCACAGCGGCCGCGTCAGGCCGGCGAGCGCATGGCGAGGCGGGACGGTACTGTTTTCAGGCATGGCTTTCTGCAGCCGCGTTGGCGGTGTTCGCCGCGGCGTGGTCGGGCGGCGTGTGGCTTCCGGTCGGTTCCTACCGTGAAGGACCTTGATGGTCTGGAGGCTTCGTTCTTCTGTCGGCTGCTCTTGCCGCGTTTTCCGCGGGTGCTGGAGCGCGGGGCGGCTCTTCCGCTACGGTCTTGCGTCTGTCCGCCATTGCTTCGTGGAGGACCTTCAGGGCATCGCCTGCTAGTGGCGTGTGGGGGAAGATGGCGTCATGGATCCTGATTGCCTGGATTTCCCAACGGATATTCAGGTTGTCGATCAGCGCTCGGATGTCGTCCACGTCCGTGTCTCGTGCCGCCTCGAGTTTCATGGCCAGCAGGTGTTCGGCTGATGCTCCGGTCACGACCAGATCGGGCGTGTCGAAGACGGGAAGGGGCCGCGGGTCCTCGGCGTGGGGCATGAACAGCGTCGCGTTCTCGTTAAGCCAGTTGGCTGAAAGGTCTTGGTGCTCGGCGGCGACTTCGGCTATAGCGGCGAGGACGGCATCCTTGTCGTTCTTGATCTTTCCGTCGACGTCGTGAGTCGTCCGTTCTCTATTGAATCCGAAGATCATGGCCGCGCCGCCGACGATGTAGACGTGTCCCCGGACGTGTCTACTTCGTAGCTTCGCAGCCAGTTCGCCGAACAGCTGGAGGATGTCGTCGCGGGTCAGGGCACCATTCATGACGTTCTCCTCCCCGATGGTCAAGATCCCGCGGGTCGGGCAACGCGCCGTGCCGGATGAAGGCGCCTGGGGCGTAGGCGATAGCGTTGTGCCGGATCGAGGGAATGTCCGAAGCGATCCAGGTGATGCTCAGGAACCGTTCGGGTTCGTTGACCCATGCCGGAACGTCGTGGCCGTGCAGGCCGGCGATGTGCTCGACGGTGGCGGCGAGCAGCGCGTCCCATGGTGTCCGGGTAAGCTCCGGACGTTGCCTCAGCACGTCGTCCTGCCGCTGGCGGTCGAGGCCGTGGAACCGTCTCGGCAGGTCGTGAAGGATCGCTCGTTTCAGGTCGCCGTTCGACCATCCAGCCCTGATTGCGTTGGTGAAGTCGTGCAGGTTCAGGGGCGAGATTCGCAGTGGACGTGTGGTGTTCGGCTGCATGAATGCACAGGTCACGAGGATAGCATCCGTGAGGAGGTGCGCATGCCTGCGCTTCTACGGCGCGGTCTTGCCGAACCCGCTCGGGTAGCGTGTGCGGTGGTGCGTCCAGTAGCGGTTGCCGGGGTCGTGGCCGGCGGCGCGCAGAGCGGCTACCAGAGCGCCTACCGCCTCGCCGGCGCCGGTGTCCAGCGGCTGGTCGTCGATCAGGACCGCGCGCGAGGCGCGGTCGTAGCGCGCCAGCGTGGTGTGGTGGGCGTTCGGGCCGCTTGACAGGTGCATGACCCAGGCGTTCTTCGGGTCGCCGGGTGTCAGCCGCGGCCAGCAGCGTGCCAGCAGCAGCCACGCCAGCGTCTCGGGCTCGCAGGTCTCGACGCGCGCCTCCACGGAGTCGTCGACCGCGCGGGTCCTTACCTGAATCGCCGCCCCCGCGGCGAATGCGCGGGCTGCGGCTATCAGCATTCCCGGCGTGGGCGCCGGCGGCCGAAACCCCGCGTTGTCGGTGGCCGCGATCCGGGCCAGGCGTCCGAGGCACGGCGGCGCGATGTCGACGCGCTTGTCCGCGGCGGTGATCTTCGGGTTGACGAGCGGGTCGACCGGGTCGACATCGAGCGTCAGCGGCAGTGCGTCGCCATGTCCCGGCCAGCCGTCGATGCGCAGGCGGATCCGCGCCGCGGTGCCGGCCGACGGTGCAACCGTCGTCCCGCGCGGGCTGTCGAACGAGACCTCGATCGTGTTGGTCATCGACGCGGCGAGCCGCTCGATCCGCATGGCGGCGGCCTCGGCCGCCCGGCGGTCGTCATTGGTCGTGCGCGGGCGCTCGCGCTCGCGGCGCTGGCAGGCCAGCACAGCCTGTTGCAGGCGATCGAATCCGAACATCTCGACCGCCGTCGCGGTCGAGATGCGCTCGGCGACCGCCGGCGCCGCGCTGACCAGCGGCAGGAACGGCGCGGCGGCCCGCTCGGTCGGACCGGGGCCGCCGCGCGGGACGGCCAGCGGGTAGGGGTGCGGTTCGTTGCGGGTATCGCGCGCGGTCGCCAGGTGGAAGTCGTGCCGGGCTATCCGCCAGTCGGCGGCGTCGCCCCTTGCGTTCGACCCGCGTCCGGCTCTGCTGGAGGTGTTCGTCGTCATGGCCGGTACTGTAAGCCGGCCGGGTGCCCGGGCGGGTCAGTCGAGGGGGAACGCGTAGCGGTCGGGCGGGATCCGGATCCCGAGCACGGTGGTGCGCACGTACGCGCTGCGGCCGTACCGGACGTGCTCGCGGCGGTAGACGCCCAGGTGGTGCAGCGTGCAGCGGACGCACCAGCACGCGCGGCGGTCGGGCTCGATGCCGCCCAGGCGGCCGAGCAGGCGGCAGATGGCGGCCGCCGGCCCGCGTGTCCGTCCGCGCGACCAGTGATGCGTGGTCCGGTTCGTGTTCGGCATCGGGTTCTCCCGCCGGGTCTGCGGCCGCAGGGGCGCCGACGGCGCCGGGATCGCTTGATTCATGGTCGATGTGCAGTCCTTCTCAGCGCGCCGGCATGTACAGGAGCCAGCGCAGCCGCGGGTGGCGCGCGGCGGCGGCGAGAAGCAGGGCGCGCACGTCGCTGCGGTCGAGGCCGCCGAGGCCGCAGCCGAGCGGCGGGACCGCGACCGAGCCGATCTCGTACTCGGCGCAGCAGGGGCCGATGGCGTCGATGGTGGAGCGCACCAGAGCGATGGGCGACGGGTCGCGCCAGTGGACCTTGGTGGGGCAGTGCAGCACGTGCCGGCCGTCGGGCAGGCGGTGCGCGTGGACGAGGCCGTGGCCGAGATCGCCGCTGCGCAGTGCGTCGCGGTAGGCGAGGAAGCTCGCGGGCCAGCGCGTGCGGAACTGCAGCGCCAGCCCGCGGCCCATCACGCCGGCCAGGTTGACGGGATTGCAGATCGCCTCGGCTCCTGCGTCGAGCAGGTCGCCGGCGGCGAAGCTGACGTTGGCCGGTGTTCCCTGCATCGCTCAGGCTCCCTGCGCGGTGCGCTTGCGCGCGAGGCGCTCCTGCTGGCGCAGCCTGCGGCGCAGCTCGGCGCTGCCCTGCACGGGCTTCGGGTAGCGGTCCGACCGCGGCGCGCCCGTTACGCGTCCGGCGAGGTTGCCGATCCCGCCGGCCATGGCCAGCGCGGTGGCGGAGAGTCCGGCGGCGGAGAGTCCGAGGTCCCGCGGTGTCCAGCCGCCCGAGCGCTTCGGCTTGCGCTTGCGGTCGTCGATCATTGCTCTTCTCCTTCTGCGCCGTGCGGGCGCTACGGCGTGTTGTTCGTGCGCGTTCGCTAGTGCGTCGGTCCGATTCGCCGTCCCGGCGGTGTCGAGTGTTTCTGCACAACGGCCGGCTTCGTCCGTGACGGGCCGGTGCGTGCGGGATTCGAAGCGTCGTTCGGATGCGGCGGGCGCCGTTTCCGCGGTGAGGTGTCGCCGGCGCTACCAGCGCGGGCAGGCGTCGGCGGGCGCGAGCATGTCGTCGACCGCGTCCAGAAGGGGAACGATGGCGCCGGTGTGCGGGTCGTCTTCGCGCTCGCTGTCGGCGACGTCGTGCCCGAGGTCGTCGGCGACGTTGCGCTCGAGGTCGTCGGTGAGCATCCCTGAGACCACGATCTCGTACGGCGTCATGGCGTGGTTGAGCAGCCAGCGGCGGCGGTTGAAGCAGTGGATGCAGCGATCGCCGCTCGAGCGGTTTACCAGCCGCCCGCAGGTGCCGGATTCCAGCGGCCGGTCGACACCGGCGCACAGTCGCTTGTAGTAGAGCGGATCCGAGCGGTAGCGGCGCATGGCCGTCCGCTTCATGATGCGCTTGCGCAGGCGGCGCAGCGCGGCGAGCTCGCTCGGGCGCAGCAGGTCCTTGATGGGCATGGGCGTTCTCCGATGCGGGAATGGCCCGGAACGGTCCGGGTGAAGCGGGCCGTCAGGCCCCGGGGCGTGTCCGATAGCGGGTCTTCGACCGGCGGCGTGCGAGCCGGGGAGCAGGAATGCAAGGGCGTTGCCTTGCCCGCCCCGCTCTCTCTCTACCCGCCCGCCCGATCTGTCCCATTCTCGCCTCTCCGCCGTCCTCCCTCGTGGCCTTGTCTCTTCTCGCGCCGACTCCGGGAGGCGCGTCGGTTCGGAGCAACGGTGGCGGGCCTCTTCCCTGTTGGCCGCGGCGCGGCCGATACCGCTTACAGCGGGCGTTCGGGTCCGAGCGGACCCATCTTCACGTCGCTCGGCGGTTTGGCGTGGGGGCCGGGGAGAGCGACGCTGGTCCGCAGGTTCTCGGGGATCTCGGCCAGGAAGGGCGACGGGGAGGTGGGCCGCTGCTTGTCGCCGTGCCCGGTGACGGCCGGCACGCTCAGGTACAGCTCCGTGCGTGCGCGGGTCATGCCGACGTAGGCGAGACGGCGCTCCTCCTCGATGGCGCCGCCGGTGTCGGTCGCCGCACCGACCGTGCGGCGGTGGGGCAGGTGCTCGGCGTCGAAGCCGGCGATGACGACCGTGTCGAACTCGAGCCCCTTGGCTCCGTGCAGCGTCGACAGGGTGACCCGTATGGTTCCGTCGTCCCGCTCGGGGGTTCGCATCGCCCGGCAGTGCTCGAGGAAGGCGCCTAGGCGCCGCCGCCGGCCTGCGGGGGTGTCGGTGTCGGCGCCGCCGTCGTCATCGGCGAAGACGCTTGCGTCGTGGGCCAGCTCGGCGAGGTTGTCGAGTCGGTCCGCGGCGTCGCCGTCCGCCGATTCGGCCACGGCTCTTCGGTACCCGGTGCAGTCGAGCGTTTCGTCGACCAGCGCGTCGAGCGCCAGCCGCCCGGCCGCGTCGTGCAGTGTGGCGGCCAGGTCGAGTCGCAGGCGCAGGTTCGTGGCGTGGTAGGTGGACAGCGTGCGGCCGTGCGTGGCCCGCTCGGCGCGCTCCCGGAAGCTGCGGCCGGGCATCGAGTCGATCAGCGCGGAGGTCTTGCGCCCCGTCCGCGGGTGCGGGGGCAGCTCCACGAACCGGCGCATCGCCTCGTCGTCGTCGGGGTCGCAGGCGGCCTGCAGGCAGCAGAGCGCGTCGAGGATCTCCGGGCGGCTGTAGAAGCTCTCGCCGCCGGTGATCCGGTAGCGGATGCCCGCGCGCCGGAAGGCGTTCTCGAGCGGTCCCGACTGCGCGTTGGTGCGGTAGAGGACGGCGACCTCGCCGTCGTCCTGCCGGATGCGCGCGCCGGCGCGCTCGACGGCGAAGCCGGCCTCGGCCGCGGCGTCGGCCACGTGGTGCACGGCCGGGGGCTGCCCGGCCGGGTTGGCGCAGCGAAGCGTGTGGTCGAGCCGCTTGCCGTTACTGCGGATCATCGCGCCTGCGGCCTCGAGCAGCCGCGCGGTCGAGCGGTAGGCCAGCTGCAAGTCGATGCGCCGGGCCTTCGGGAAGTCGTGATGGAAGTCGAGGATGTTCTGCAGCTCGGCCCCGCGCCAGCCGTAGATCGCCTGGTCGGGGTCGCCGACCACGAACACGTCGTCGCGGCCCTCGGCGATCTGGCGTACCAGCACGTACTGCGGCAGGTTCGTGTCCTGGTACTCGTCGACCAGCACCCGCGGGTAGCGCTCGCCGGCGGCGCGCCGTGCGTCGGGGCTCTCGTGCAGCAGGCGGACGGCGCTCAGGAGCATGTCGTCGAAGTCGAGACCATTGGCCTCGGTCAGCGCGGTCTGGTAGGCGGCGGCCAGCCTTGCGTTGCGCTCGGCGTAACCGTCGTCCTCCCACTCGTCGGGGTCGGTCGGCGTGCGCATCCGGTTCTTCAGCGTGCTGATGCGGTGCAGCAGCGCCTGCGGCTTGTGGATGCGGACGTCGACGTTCGCGTCGAACATGCACTGGCGCATGACGCCGATGCGCTCGACGCCCTTGACGATCCGGAAGTCGGCGGGCACGTCGATCTCCGTGCCGTGCTCGCGCAGCAGGCGGCCGCACAGGCGGTGGAATGTCGAGATCCAGACCCGCTGCGACTCGAACGACGGCAGCATCGTGCGCAGGCGGGCCGTCATCTCGTCGGCGGCCTTGCGCGTGAAGGTGATCGCGGCGATGCGGTCGGGGGCGGCGCGGCCGGTGCGGACCAGGTGCGCGACGCGGGCGCAGATGACGCGGGTCTTGCCCGAGCCGGGGCCGGCGATCACCAGCGTCGGGCCGTCGGGCGCGGTCACCGCCTCGCGCTGGCGGTCGTTCAGGCCGGCGAGCAGCCGTTCGTGCTCGCCGGCGGATGGTGCGGGAACGGTCGTGGACATGACGGGATCCGGGTGGCGCCGCGCGGCCGGGGACTGCCGGTCGGGCGGGTTCACATCGTGCGGGCCGGCCCGCTCCGCTGGCGGACGCGTGCGGCGGCGGCGTTGTGCGCAGGGGTCGGCGCCTTCGGCGGGGCCGTGTTGACATGGCCCGCCGTGAACGTCGGCATGCTCTTCGGCCGGTCGATGACGTCGGTGCGCGAGAAGTTCTGCGGGCCGTAGCTGCTCTTCTGCGACATGGTCGTGATCGACGGCCGGCCGGGCGAGCGCGGGTCGCGCGGGTCGCGCAGCGCCGCCTGGCGCGGTGGCAGCTCCTCGGGACGCACCGGCCGGTCGACGGTCGGCGCCTCGCGTGGGTCCCCGTGCGAGCGGGTCGCGTTGCGCGCGGCCCGTTCGGCGGCTCCGGCTCCGGCCAGCTCCATCTCGCGGCGGTGGGCCTCGAGCACCGAGCGCAGGTGATCGTTGGTGCGGCCGTCCCCGTCGCTCGCCCGGCCCGGGGCGTCGCGGGTGTGGTTGGCATGCTGCGACACGATCCGGTCCATGTGCGCGTCGATGCTGCCGCCAGAGCCCGCACCCGGGGCGCCGGCGGCCGCGCGGGCGCGGATCGTGGCGACGCTCGAGGCGACGGACTCGCGCACGTGGTGGTGCCGCGGCTGGGCCAGGGCCTGCTCGGTGGTGAGTGTCTCGCGCCGGTCGTCGTGGCGGTCGGCGGGCATCTGTTCCTCCCCTCGGGTCGGCGGAACGCGTCTCTTACGCTAGCAGCGTACGGCAACGGCCGGGGCCGCCGGGCCGGGGACGGGAGGTTCGCGACAGATGCGACTGCTGCTGTTCTTGCTCTATTACGGGATCGCGTTCCTGATGGGGTTCGTCATCCGTGCCCGGTTCGACACATGGATGTACTCGAAGCCGCACATGCAGGCGCGCCTGGCCGTCTGGGCTGCCGACACGGTGAGCTACGTCGAGAGCGGCGGTCCCGGTCCGGTGCTGCCCCCGGAGACCACCGACGCCCAGGCGTTCTCCCCGGTGCTCGGGCAGTCGCGCATCGGCCGGCTCGCGCGGCGCACGGACGCCGAGGATGCGGCCGGGGCGGTGCCCGAGGGGTTGGCCGGCGAGCAGCCGCCTGCCGCCGACGACGCGTCCGGGGCGCCGCCGCCGGTGCGCCCGGCGTGAGCGGGGCGTGGTATTTCCTTTTGCGAAAAAAAGGCGGATGTGCGTACGGCGTGTTCGCGGGGTCGGGCGGCTCATGTTGCACGGAGGTGATCGGTGTCGGATACGCTGCAGAAGTTGAGTCCGGAAGGGCTGGGCGGGCTGGACAAGGACCCCGAGGGTCTGGAGAAGGCGGTCGACAAGGCGTTCGCGGATGCCGCGAAGGACGTCTACGAGTACGAGGGCAAGACGTACACGGCGCATCCGGCGGCCACCGTCTTCCCATTGTTCACGGGCGAGGCGTTCGACAAGCTGGTCCTCAGCCTCCAGGTGAACGGGATGCGTCAGCCCGTGCTCCTGCTCGGGGACCAGATCGTCGACGGGCGCAACCGTTTTCGCGCCGCCAAGAAGGCGGGCGCCAGGATCATCTTCAAGCAGCTCGATCCGGGCGAGGACGCCTGTGTCGTCGCGATGGAGATGAACGTCCTCCGCCGCGACCTGACGTCCGGTCAGCGAACGGCCCTGGCGTCCACGTTGCGGCGGATGGCGATGCGTATAGCAGCGATGCGGCGCGAGGAGGTGTCTCGCGCCGGCCGCGAGAGCCGTGAGAAGGATCGTGCGGCTGCACAGGCCGCGGGCGTCGGCGAGGGTGGCTCCCTGGGTTCCGGCCTGTCCGGGACTCCCGCGGCCGGCGGTTCGGGCGGGGATGCCGTTTCGGGGGAGAGTGTCGATGCGGATTCGGCCGAAGCGGTGCACACGCTGAACCCGTCGCTTCTGGACTCGCCTCCTTCGGCGCTTGCGACCCGTGCGAAGGCGGCGGAGGCCGCCGGCGTATCGGAGAGCTCGATCAAACGGTTCGACAAGGTGGTCGACAAGGCTCCGGAACTCCAGGAGCCGATCGCCGCGGGGGAGATGACCGTTGCCGATGCCGCGGTCGTCAGCGAGGAGGATCCGGAGGTCCGCCAGCAGGCCGTCGAGGACGTTCGCGCGGGCCGCGCGCGCACCGGGGCGGAGGCCATCGAGCAGCGGACCGGTCGGGCGCCGAAGGCGCGTACGCGCCAGCAGAGGTCGGTCGGCGGGAAGGCGCAGGGGGACGGTGCCGCCGAGGGGATGCCGCCGCTGCCGGCGGTTGGCGCCGTCGGCGGCAAGGACGCTGCTTCCGGTTCGTCTCCGGACCCTTCCTCCGCGTCTGCGTCGTCGCAGCCGTCGCGGGCCACGCTCCCGGACCTGGCGATGTCGCCGATGCTGTTGCTGGCCGGCGTGCGCAAGGTCATGCCGAAGATAAACCTGGACCCGTGCTCGTCGGAGATCGCGAACGGGAAGGTCCGGGCGCTGCGGTACTTCAGCCGTGAGGATGACGGCTTGCAGCAGGCATGGGACGCGGAAGACGTCTACGTGTTTCCGCCGTCGAAGTCCGCGGGGCGCTTCGCCTCGAAGCTGACGGGGGAGATGTTCGCCGGGCGCGTGCGGCGTGCGCTGTTTCTCGTTCCGTCCGACCTGTCCGATCAGGACCAGGCCGTGCTGCTGCGCAGCACCCAGTTGACCGGAATCGTGTACGAGACCGAACGGACCTCGTACGACGTCGAGGGCGCCGGGAAGGCCAAGGCCCCCTCCCGGATGGTGCTCTACGTGTTCGGGATCGAGAAGAAGGAGCTGTACTCCGCGTTCGAGTCGTGGGGCAAGGTGTTCGTCACCGCTGGCAGGCAGTGAGGGTGGGAGCGGTGTTCTCGCGCACCTGGCTTGCGGTGCTGGCCGGTTCGCTCGCCCTGTGGGGGATGAGTCGCCTCGGCGGCGTGTCGCTGCCGGAGCCGGTCGGCAGTCAGCCGCCCGTCTTGACGGCTCGTTCGTCGGCAGCCGCGGCGGAGGCGGTGCCCGCGCTGGCGGCGTGTCTCGAGGACGTCGCCGCACTGGATCCGGACGCGGCGGCCGGTTCGGACGTCCTGCCGGTCGCGGGGCGGTACGGCCGGTGGTGCCGTCCGCTGCTCGACGGCGAAGCGTTCGACGCGTTCTCCGTCGTGTACGGCGAGCGGTCGCGGGCGGTGGTGCTCGCGATCCTCGAGCGCGAGCAGCGGCTGGCGGCCGGGCTGGCCGCCGACCCGCGGCGCGGGACGCTCGCTCCGGACGTGATCTGGGCCGCGGCGTTGCGCCGGGCGGCCTCGGACGTGCGGGTGTTCGATGTCGAGCTGTCCGGGTGGTTCGACGCGTGGTCTCCGGTCCGCACCGGCGCTGCGGGGGGCGGCCGCGCGTCGCACGTTGCGGCGGCGGGACGGTAATGGTCCTGATGTCGCGTGTCGTAATAGCCGTCCTGTTTGCTGCCGCGCTGGCGGCCTGCGTGCGCAACCCGCTGCCTGAAGCGCCGGCGCCCGCGCCAACAGGCACTGGTCCCGGCGATCCGGTGGATTCCGAGTCCGCCCCGGAGGTGCGAACGGAGTCTTCAGGCCCGGTAGACCGAGGGCCCTGGGAGAGGTACCGGGCGGCGTCGCGCTCGGTGAGGGGCGTGGAGCATTCCGCTGCGCCTCTGCCGCGGCAGTGGCGCGGGCTGACCGTCGCCGAGCCGGCGCGCTGTCGACGGGGCGGACTATGCGGCGGCGGGTCTGCCGGTCCCCCGTCTTCGGGACGAAGGGGGCCGGTTCCGCGAGCCGCTGGGCTGCTCGCTGTTCGGCGCTGGCGGCCGGACGGTCCGAGCGGGACGCGTGGTTTCGGCGGCGGCGGCGCATGACGCCGGGCTGTGCGGACGCCCGGAGGCCCGGGCGGCGTTCGCCGGGGACCCGGACAACCGGTTGTACCTGTCCGCCGTGGTTGACGCGGCGCGGGAAGAGGCGGTGGCGCGCGGGGACGCGGAGTGGCTGCCGGGCCGCAACCTGTGCTGGTACGTGGGAACGCAGTTGCGGGTCCGCCGGCGCTACGGGCTCAGCGTGTCGCCGTGGGAGGCGCGCCTGTTCGAGGCGGCGTTGCGGGGTTGTCCCGCGGTGGCCCAGGCTCCGACCTGCGACGTTCGCCGGGGCGACGTATGGTGACCGGTGGCGTGGTCTGTCCGCGTCAGTGGACTGTTGAAACGTTCGGGTGTTTCCGGTTCGTCTCGGACACTTTCCGGATGTAGGCGACGCACTCGACGAGTAGTTCCACCAGGTCTTCGGCCATTTGGTACGTGGCGGTTCCCGCCGTCGCGTGCCGTTCGATGATCTGGGCGATCTGGTCGAGATCGAATTCGCTGTCCTTGGGTATGGCGTTGATGATGGTCTCGTGGTGGTCACCAGCATCTCCAGCGGCGCTCTGACGTAGATCTCGTCGATGGCGTCGATCTCGTCACGCGTGCATCCGTCCCTCTCGGCGCGAGTCGCCTCGGCGTGCAGATCGCACGTTGCCTTGTCGAGTGCGGCCAGGTGCTCGTCGATTCTTGCGGATCACCCGTTCGATGCGGCTTGTCGAACGCTCGTTGCCGGACCGTGCGCAACGGTCGGGGTTCTTGGGCATGGAGAGTCCTGCTATTCGGATTCCGGGATTGCGAGTCGGCGCACGCGCCGCAGAGAGTGTGCGGGACGTTGCCGTGTTTGCGCTGGCTTCGTGGCGGGCTTGCGCGCTCGTGTTTCGGGTTGTCGGCGTTCCGCGCGTTCGCGCTCTTGGTGTTCGCGTCGCGGTTATTGCGACGGCACCTGACATGAGGTCCGCATACTCGTCGCTGACAGAGGAACGCGGGAGGAAGTGGATGTTCGATCCTGACAAGCTGTATCTGACGGATGATCCGGCGCTGCTGGTGCTTGGCCGGCCTCTGACGCTTGCTCACTGGCGGTGCGAGGGTCGTGGGCCTGCATACATCAAGATGAACGGGCGCGTTGCGTACCGCGGCTCGGACCTAAACGAGTGGCTGGAGGCTCGGACGGTCCGACCGACCGATGATTCGCGAGAGGGAGTCAGCCGGGATTTCGGTGCACGCAGCGGGTCTGCGCAGTCGGCTGGGAGCTGATCCCGCCAGTGCAGGACGATGGCGCTTCGTCAGGCAGGTGCTCGCCGGGAACCTGGATCCCGCAGGTTGATCACCAGCGTCGCCGTCTGGTGTCTGTCGACGTGGCAGCGGTGCTTGTGCTTCAGGTCGTCTTCGTTCACTTCGGATCGATGTACCGCACCTTGCCCGTGACCTGTCGTGCTTCGTGGTTCAACGCGTTGCAAGCGTGGCTGCGAGCGGGAGCGTGGCAACACGCGAACCAGCAGTGCGACTTCCGGCTCCAGATTCTCTGGCTGATCGCGTGGTGTCTGGAGCTGATCCGTGGTCGATGTCGTCCTGACGCCGTGTTGACGCGGAACAGTGCCGCTTCATCTCGACTACCTGTAAGTTATTGATTCTATTGGAGCCGGCGAGCGGACTCGAACCGCTGACCTGCTGATTACGAATCAGCTGCTCTACCAACTGAGCTACGCCGGCTTCCTCGGGCGGAGGGACGGTTTGGGGCGCAGCATCCCGGCCGCGCAGCCAACCCTCAATGCTAGCACACGGGGTGCATCGTTTCGCTTTCCCCCAAAGGCGCTCGTGCCGCGGTCTCAGCCCGTCCCTGAGCGCCGCTCGAAGAGCATGCGCCCCTCGTCCGACAGCAGCACCCACAGCCCGTAGGCGCCCAGCGCCGAGCCGAAGGGGAAGTTGAACAGGTGCAGCAGCGACAGCACAACGGTGAGCATGCGCGCCCACGGGCGGTAGTTCATCAACCCGAAGCCTGCCGCGATGCCAGGGAGCGACAGGATCAACGCGGCCAGCATCAGGATGGTGCCGACGAGACCGACGATGGGCGCCGCGATCAGGGCGTCCGGATCCGAGGCGGCGCCGAGGGCGATCAGGCTGGCGGCTCCTCCGAAGACGAGCAGAATCGCGAGGGCAGCGACCAGGCCGAGGGCGCCGAAGGCGATGTGAAATGCGCCGAGAATTGTCACATGTCGTTCCATGCGGGCTCCCCCGTGACCGTTGCAGGATTGCGGACAGACACCTAGAATAGCCTGTTGCCGTCGCGGCGCAAGGCGTCGCCATGGCGGTCGCACCGTTCGCCGAGCCCGGGACGCGGCGCGCCGCCCGCGTCCGTACCGCCAGGACACGCATGCCGGAGCCGACCCGCCAGCCGTCCGAGAGCGCGATCGTCATCCGCGGCGCCCGCACGCACAACCTCAAGAACGTCGACCTGACGCTCCCGCAGGAGCGCCTGATCATCGTCACCGGCGTGAGCGGCTCGGGGAAGTCGTCGCTGGCTTTCGACACGGTCTACGCCGAGGGGCAGCGGCGTTACGTGGAGTCGCTGTCGGCCTACGCCCGGCAGTTCCTCGAGCGGATGGAGAAGCCGGACGTCGACCGCATCGACGGCATCTGTCCCGCCATCGCGATCCGCCAGAAGAACAGCGTCCGGAACCCGCGTTCCACGGTCGGCACCACCACGGAGATCTACGACTACCTGCGGCTGCTCTTCGCCCGCGTCGGCCGCACGATCTGCCGGGGTTGCGGCGCGGAAGTCACGCGCGAGACGCCGGAGGCGGCGGCGGGTCGGCTGGCCGCGCTCCCGGACGGGACGCGGCTGCTGGTCGGCTTCACGCATTCCATGGCGAGGGAAGCCGCGGAAGACGCCGATGCCGGGGCGGCGGGCGTCGGAGCGGAAGGCAATGGCGCGCCCGCCGCGGCCGGACGCACCGATCGGGTCGCGGAGACCGGTGGGCCGGAGGCCGTCGCCGCGGCGGTGGACGGCCTCCGGCGCAAGGGGTTCGGGAGGTTGTGCCTCGACGGTCGCGCCGTGTCCTTCGACGACCTCGACCCGGCCGCCCTGGCCGGCCGCGATTCTCTGCAGGTCGTGATCGATCGGATCAGGACCGCACCCGACGCGCTTCCCCGGCTGACCGAGGCGATCGAGACCGCCTATCGCGAAGGGGGCGGCGAAGCGTTCGCCGTCGAGGCGGGGAGTGCGCAACAGGAGCGGCACGCCTTCAGCGAACGCTTCGAGTGCCGGCCGTGCGGGATCGCCTACGAGGTCCCGCAACCCACGCTGTTCTCGTTCAACAGTCCGTTCGGCGCTTGCCCCACGTGCCACGGCTTCGGGAACGTTATCGAGCTCGACATGAACCTGGTCGTGCCGGATGCGAC
Organism: Vicinamibacterales bacterium; assembly: GCA_964291605.2. Classification (GTDB taxonomy): domain Bacteria; phylum Acidobacteriota; class Vicinamibacteria; order Vicinamibacterales; family UBA8438; genus WTFV01. The sequence goes on from OZ219745.1 coordinate 2,830,214, forward strand.
GAAGTCGATCGCGCAGGGCGCCATCGAGCCGTGGAGCAAGCCGCACTACCGGTCGCACCTCGCCGACCTGAAGCGCGCCGCGCGCAGGCGGGACATTCGGACCACCGTGCCCTGGTCGGAGCTCTCCGGCGAGGAACGGCGCTTCGTGATCGAAGGGGACGGCGCGGGCTATGCCGGCATCCGGGGGTTCTTCACCGCGCTGGAACAGAAGAAGTACAAGGTCCACGTGCGCGTGTTCCTGAGCCGGTACCGGGGCTACCGGGCCTGCGCCGACTGCGGGGGGACGCGCCTGCGTCGGGAGGCGCGCGACGTGCAGATCTGCGGCCGGACGGTCGACGAGGTCTCGGCGTTCACGGTGAAGGCGGCCTGCCGGTTCTTTGACGACCTGACGCTGTCGGACAAGGACGCCGCCATCGCGGAGCGGGTAGTGCGGGAGATCCGGCGGCGGGTGGGCTTCCTCAGCGGCGTCGGTCTCGACTACCTGACCCTCGACCGGCTGTCGTCCACCCTGTCCGGGGGCGAGGCGCAACGGATCAACCTGGCCACGTCGCTCGGGTCGTCGCTCGTCGGCACGCTGTACGTGCTCGACGAGCCGTCCATCGGGCTGCATCCCCGGGACAACGAGCGGCTCATCCGCATCCTCGGACAGCTCCGCGACCAGGGGAACACGGTGCTGGTGGTCGAGCACGACGCCGACATGATCCGCGCCGGCGACTACGTGGTCGATCTCGGTCTGGGCGCCGGCACGCGCGGCGGGCGGGTGGTCTACGCCGGCGACCGCGACGGACTGGCGCGCGAGACGACGTCGCTGACCGCGAAGTACCTGCGCGGCGATCTGGCGATTCCGATTCCGGCGGCCCGCCGCAAGCGTCTCCCGAGCAGCCAGGCGCTGCGGGTGCGCGGCGCGGCCGAACACAACCTGAAGGGCATCGACGTCGAGATTCCGCTGAACATGGTGACCTGCGTCACCGGCGTGAGCGGGTCGGGCAAGTCCACGCTGGTGCACGACGTGCTGTATGCCGCGGTCAAGCGCTCCAAGGGAGCCTGGGACAAGCGCGTCGGCCGGTACGCCGGCATAGACGGCGTCGAGTTGCTGAACGACATCGTGCTCGTGGACCAGACGCCCATCGGCCGTACCCCGCGCTCGAATCCGGTCACTTACCTCAAGGCGTTCGATCCCATCCGCGAGCTGTTCGCGGGGACCCGCGAGGCGCGCGCCCGCGGTTTCTCGGCGAGCCACTTCTCGTTCAACGTGCCGGGAGGGCGCTGCGACGCCTGCGAGGGCGAGGGCGAGGTCCGCGTTGAGATGCAGTTCCTGGCGGACGTCCTCATGCCGTGCGAGCAGTGCGACGGCAAGCGCTTCAAGCCGCAGGTGCTGGAAGTGACCTGGCGCGGATTGCGGGTGGACGAGGTGCTGAACCTGACCGCGCGCGAGGCGTTGCAGTTCTTCGTCTCGTCGCCGAAGGTGGTGCGCAAGCTGAAGGTGCTCGACGAGATCGGGCTGGGGTACCTGCAGCTCGGCCAGCCCGCCACGACCCTGTCCGGCGGCGAAGCGCAGCGCATCAAGATCGCGGCGCACCTGGCGATGCGGCACGGGGAGCGTTCGCTCTACATCTTCGACGAGCCGACCACCGGCCTGCACTTCGACGATATTTCCAAGCTGCTGGCCGCGTTCGCCAGGCTGGTGGAAGCGGGACATACGTTGCTGGTCATCGAGCACAACCTCGACGTCATCAAGACCGCGGACTGGGTCATCGATCTCGGGCCGGAGGGCGGCGAAGCGGGCGGCGAGGTGGTGGTGGCCGGTCCTCCCGAGCAGGTGGCCGCGCATGCCGGCTCGCACACGGGGCGCTATCTGCAAGAGGTACTGACCGGAATGCGCGCCCCCGCCTGACGGAACCGCCGTGCCCGATGCAGTTCGCCTGCCGCGCTCGTTCTACCGTGGGGCGCCGCTGGATGTCGCCCGGTCCCTGCTCGGCAAGGTGGTCGTGCACAGGGGCCGAGACGGAGTGGCGGCCGGGCGCATCGTCGAGGTGGAGGCGTACGGGGGCGAGGACGATCCCGCCTGCCATGCCGCGTCGGGCCTCACCCCGCGCAACGCGCCGCTCTACGGTCCCCCCGGCTACGCCTACGTCTATCTCAACTACGGGATCCACTACCTGCTGAACGCCGTCACGGGGCCGGCGGGGTTCCCCGCCGCGGTGCTCGTTCGCGCGCTCAGCCCCGTGGAGGGACTCGACCGCATGCGCCGCCGCCGGCGGGTGCGGCCCGGCGCGGTGCCGCCCACCGACGAAGCCCTCTGCCGCGGACCGGGAAACCTGACGCGGGCGCTCGGCGTCACGCTGCGGCAGAACCGTCTCGACCTGTGCGGGGAGCGCCTCTTCATCGAGGATCGGGGCCTGCCGGTGGGCGCGGTGCGCTGGGGGCCGCGGATCGGGATCGCGGTGGGGACGGCGCGGCCCTGGCGCGGCTACCTGGCCGATTGCCCGGCGGTTTCGCGCGCCGGGCCGGCGTGAGCGGCGATGGGGCGGCGGGTTTGGCGTCCCGATCCGGGGCGCTTCTGCGGCGCGGGCGTCTTTGGACCGCCTCGCGCCGCCTGTAGTACGATCTCCGGCCGCGTATGGAATCCATTCAGGCCACCCGCATCCGCAAGGGCATGTTGGTCAAGATGAACGCGACGCTGTACCGCGTTCTCGAGTTCAACCACGTCACTCCCGGCAAGGGCCGTGCGTTCGTGCAGACGCGCATGCGCAACGTCGTTGCCGGCACCCTCACCGACCACAAGTTCGCATCCGGCGACGTCGTCGAGCGCGCGATGCTCGACACGCGCATGATGCAGTATCTCTACGCCGACGGCGACGGGCACCACTTCATGGACACCGAGACCTACGAGCAGGTGCACCTGGGCGCGGATACGCTCGGCGGCGCGGTCAGCTACCTGCTGCCGGATTCCACGATCACAGTGGAGTTCTTCGAGGGCTCGCCGGTGGGCATCGAGCTGCCGCTCACCGTGGATCTGACGGTCGAGGAGACGACCCCGGCGATCAAGGGCGCGACGGCCAGCGCGCAACTGAAGCCCGCCCGGCTCGAGACCGGTCTCGTCGTGCAGGTGCCCCCGTTCGTCAGCAACGGGGACAAGGTCCGCGTGAACACCGACACGGGCGAGTACCTCTCGCGAGCCTGAGCGGGGAGGGGGACATCGACGTTTCCCAGGCGGTGCGCGTCGCGCTGTTCGCACTCGGCGTCGGGTTCCTCGTCGCCAACCTGCGCATTCTCGGACAGTTCGTCCGCTACCGGCGCCTGCGCGCGTCGGCGCTCGTTACCTGGCCGAGCGAGAAGCCGCCCCTCTACGGCTGGCTGCTGGCCCTCGGAGTGGCTGCCGGCGTGCTGGTGTTCGTGAAGCTGGTCGTGCAGCAGCAGCCGCCGCAGCGGGCCTTCGGCGAGGGAATGATGCTCCTCTACTACGCCTACGCGGTCCCGTTGCGGCTGCGCATCGGGCGCGGGCTGTACGCGGGGGGCATCTGGTCGGACGGCGGTTACGTACCCTACTCCAAGATCGGCGGCCTGAGCTGGCGGGAGGGCGCCACCATCACGCTGGTGATCATCTACCGGCTGCGGAGTCTCGCCCGCAGGCTCACCGTGCCGCGGGCCCACTACAGCGAGGTGCGCCGGCTGCTGCGGGACAAGATTGCCGCGCACGACATTCACTTCACCGGCAAGACGCTGGACCTGGGAACGGATCAGCGCGACTTGGTGTGACCCGGGGGGGTGCGTGCCGCTTGCCGCCTCGCAAGTGCGCGCCGCTCGCCGCCTCGGCAAGCTGGAGCGGGGCTATCTCAGCCAGGCCCGGACGATGCCGATCAGTCCCGGTCCGCCGGCCATGGGGTCGCCGAGCCACCCCGGCGGCGTCAGCCAGATGAACGCGAGAATGGCGATGACCATCAGGTCGTACTGCCACGTGGCGCGCTCGAAGGTCCAGAAGAGCGCATGCCAGAGCATCCGGAACGGCAGCGTCATCGCGCGCGACAGGCTCATGCCGGCAGCTCCCGGCCGTCGGATCGGAGCTCGCGCCAAGTGAAGTAGATCCGGTCGAGCACCGTCAGTACCGACAGCACCAGGATGACCCAGAGCACGGCGGCCATCCGGTTGGTGAAGGCGCCGATCATGAAGAGCACGATACGCTCCGGACGCTCCATGAAGCCGACCTTGCAGAGCGGGATGATCGATTCTGCGCGGGCCCGCGTGTAGCTGGTCATCACCGAGAACGTGAGCGTCAGCGCCGCGATCAGCACGTAGTCCGGGCGGCCGAGCGCGGCGTAGAGATAGATGAGGCCGGTCAGGATGAACAGGTCGGAGAAACGGTCCATGACCGAGTCCCAGAAGCCGCCGAAGCGGGAGCTCAGCTTCAGTTCGTCGGCCACCTTCCCGTCGATGAAGTCGAAGATGTTGGCCACCAGCATGATCCAGCCGGCCAGGCCGAAGCGGCCGGCGGCCAGCGCCCAGCCGGCCGCGCCGTTGATGATGACGCCGGTCAGCGTCAGCACGTTCGGATGAATCCGAAGTGCGACGCAGAACGCGATGATGGCTCGAAGCGGAAACAGGCAGGCGCGGCCAATGGCCCCGGTGAACGTCATCGATGCTCGTGATGTGATCCGTGCAGCCCTAGTATTCTAGGTCGGATGGCGATTCGTGATCTGCGGGACGCAATCGCCCGGCTGCCGGAGCAACCCGGAGTCTACCTGTACTTCAACGGCCGTGGCGAGACGATCTACGTGGGTCGGGCGCGCGCGCTGCGCGACCGGGTCCGGAGCTACCTGGGCGCGTACGGCAACAGCCCGAAGACCGACGCCCTGCTCGACGAGGCGGTGCGGCTGGAAGTGATCGTGACCGACTCGGTCGTCGAGGCCCTGGCCCTCGAGAACAACCTGATCAAGGCGCGGTCGCCGCGCTACAACATCCTCCTGCGGGACGACAAGAACTATCCCTACCTGCAGTTGACGACCGCCGAGGAGTTCCCACGGGTGCTGGTGGCCCGCTCGGTGGCGCGGGACGGCAACGTCTACGCCGGGCCGTTCATGCCGGCGGCCTTCGCTCGCAAGACGATGTCGCTGACCCACCGGCTGTTCGGCATCCGTTCCTGCAACGAGGTGATCACCGGGCAGCGGGATCGCCCCTGCCTGGAGTACGACATCAAGCGCTGCGTCGCGCCCTGCGTGTCCGAGATCTGCAGTCCGGAGCAGTACGCGGAGTCGGTCGACCAGACGCGTCTCTTCCTGGAGGGGCGCACGGACGAGGTGATCGGGAGCCTGCGGCGCCAGATGCAGGAGGCGTCCGACGAGGAGCGGTACGAGCGCGCGGCGCAATGCCGCGACGCCGTGCGCACGGTCGAGACGCTGCGCAATCGGCAGCAGAAGATGGCGACGAGCCGGTTGGGGGACAGGGACGCGTTCGGCGTGAAGCTGGGACCGGAGGGCGGGATGATCCAGATCTTCCAGATGCGTCGCGGGCGTGTCGTGGAGCGCGTGGAGCTGGTGGCGGACGACGTGCGGTCGGCCGCCGACAGCGAGCGCGACCTGGTTCAGGCGGCGGTCCAGCAGTTCTATGCCACGCACGACGTGCCGCCGGAGGTGCACGTACCGGTCGAGGTGGAGGAACAGGACGAAGTGGAGCGTTGGCTCTCGTTGCGGGCCGGGCGCCGCGTGCGGCTGCATGTGCCCAAGCGGGGCGATGCACGCGGACTGCTGGAGCTGGCGTCGCGCAATGCCGGCCTGGCCTACGACTCGCGTTACAGCGAGGACGCGCGGGTTCATGCCGGCGCGCTGGAAGAGCTGCGACGGGTACTCGACCTGCCGGCGACGCCGCGCCGGGTGGAGTGCTTCGACATCTCGACGGTGCAGGGCCGCGAGACGGTCGGGTCGCTGGTCGTCTGCGAGGATGGCCGGATGCAGCGCGGCGAGTACCGGAAGTTCCGGGTGCAGGGGCTGGAAGCGGCCGCGCGCCGTCGGGCCGGCCGCAGGGGATCCGCGGCCGACCAGCGTGGAGCCGCGCCCTCCGGGTCGGCGTCCGATCGGCAGTCGGTGGCGAAACCGGACGACTTCGCCGCGATGGAAGAGGTCGTGCTGCGCCGCTACCGCCGGTTGATGGACGAGGGCGGGCCGTTTCCGGATCTGGTGGTGGTCGACGGCGGCAAGGGCCAGTTGACGTCCGCGTACAGCGCCTTCGAGACGCTCGGCCTGGGCAATCTGGTCGCGGTCGGCATCGCGAAACGCGACGAGGAGTTGTTCACGCGCGGCGCGTCCGAGCCGATCCGCCTGCCGAAGTCGAGTCCGGCGCTGCACCTCATCCAACGAGCCCGCGACGAGGCGCACCGGTTCGCCGTGACCTACCACCGCCGGGCGCGCCGGATGCGCGATTTCGAGTCGGAGCTGGATCTCGTCCCGGGCATCGGACCGCGCCGGCGCCGGGCGCTGCTCGAGCGGTTCGGGAGTCTCGCGAACGTGCGGCGCGCCTCGCGGGAAGAACTGCTTCCGGTGCTGGGCGCGAAGCTGGCCGACGCCGTCCTCGAGCACTTCGCGAGACCGCCCATCAAGACCTGATCCGCAGCGCGTCCCGCGCCGAGAGCCGGCGCGGCGCGGCTTGCCGGCCGCGGGTCATGCCGTTATGCTGGTAATCCGTGTTCGAGATCGGCCGTCCGGGTCGTCCTTTCTTGCCGGTTCCCGTTCTTCCTTCCCGAGGTTTCGGAATCCGGCGGCTGTTCGAGCAGCCGCCGGATTCCTTGATCCGTACCGTCCATGGCTGACGACAACTCGAAGCCCCGCGTCGTCTCCGGGATGCGTCCCACCGGCAGGTTGCACCTGGGACACCTGGCGGGCGCCCTCGGCAAGTGGGCGGATCTGCAGGCCGACTACGACTGCATGTACTTCGTCGCCGACTGGCACGCCCTGACGAGCGAGTTCGCCGACACGTCGGGGCTGACCGAGTACGCCTACGACAACGTCGCGGACTGGATCGCGGCCGGCGTCGATCCGGAGCGGAGCACCCTGTTCGTGCAGTCGCTCGTGCCGGAGCACGCGGAGCTGTTCCTCCTGCTGCAGATGGTGGTGCCGATCCCCTGGCTGGAGCGGGTGCCGACCTACAAGGAGCAGATCGACCAGTTGACCGAGCGCGACCTGTCGTCGATCGGCTTCCTCGGCTATCCGTTGCTGCAGGCCGCCGACGTCATCATCTACGATGCGCGGTACGTTCCGGTGGGCGATGATCAGGTCCCGCATCTCGAGCTGGCCCGCGAGGTCGTCCGCCGGTTTCATCAGTTCTTCGGCGAGGTCTTCGTCGAGCCGCAGCCGCTGCTGACGCACTTCCCCCGGTTGCCCGGCCTGGACAACCGCAAGATGTCGAAGAGTTACGCCAACACCATCGACATGGCGGACGACGCGAAGACCGTGCGCAAGAAGGTGATGCGGATGTTCACCGATCCGAAGCGCATCCGCGCCGATATTCCCGGGACGGTGGAAGGCAACCCCGTGTTCGTCTACCACGACGCCTTCAACCCCGACACCGCGCAGGTAGACGACTTCAAGGCGCGCTACCGGGCGGGCAAGGTGGGCGACGTCGAGGTGAAGGTGGCACTGGCCGACGCGATCAACGCGCACCTGGAGCCGCTGCGCGAGCGGCGTGCCGAAATACTGGCGCGCCCCGGCCGGATTCGTGAGATCCTGCAGGATGGTTCGGCCCGCGCCGGCGCGATGGCCCGGACCACGATGGAACGCGTGCGCGAGGCGGTCGGGCTGCGGTACCCCGCGCCGCGCGCGTAACAGGACGGAGGCAACCGACATGGCGGAACGGGACGCGGGTGTAACCGACGCGCCGGTAGCCGGCGCCGGCCTGGACGTTCCGCCGAACTTCGAGTCGATTCTGCCGGACTACCCGGTCCGCCTTTCCAACTTCGAGGGTCCGCTCGACCTGCTGATTCACCTCATCAAGAAGAACGAGGTCGACATCTACGACATCCCGATCGTGGTGATCTCGAAGCAGTACCTCGAGTACCTGGACCTGATGCGCGAGATCGACCTGGACGTGGCCGGCGAGTTCCTGGTCATGGCCGCCACGTTGATTCATATCAAGTCCCGGATGCTGGTGCCGCGGGTGGAGGCGGGGGTCGAGGGCGACGAGCCCGAGGAGGACCCGCGCGAGGCCCTCGTGCAGCGCCTGCTCGAGCACCAGCGGTTCAAGGCCGCGGCCGAGATGCTGCACGAGTGCGAGACGGTGCGGAGCGCGCAGTGGACCCGTCCGGATGAACGGGTCGAGGAGATTGCCGGGGCGCCGTTCGAACGCGAGCTCGAGGTGGACCTGTTCAGCCTGCTGCAGGCGTTCCAGGCGGTGCTGACCCGGGCGCGCAACCGGCAGGCCGGCGTTTGCCTTCCGGCCGAGGCGGTGTCGATCGAGGCGCGCATGGAGGAGATGCTCTCGCGGTTGGCGAAGGGCGGATCGTGCGGGTTCGACGAGTTGTTTGCCGACCTGTCGTCCCGCCAGGAGATTATCGTGACGTTTCTCGCCACGCTGGAGTTGATCCGGACGAAGTTGATTCGCGTGCTTCAGGCTCGTGTTTGCGGTCCGATTCGGATCTATCTCGGCCAGCGGGTCGCGGAAGCGCCGGCCGCTCCGGCGCCCGGCGATCGGGACTCGAACGGTGACGTCGGGGAGGAGCCGGGGTGATGGACCCGCTGGGTGATCTCAAGGCGACCATCGAAGCGCTGATCTTCGCGTCGCCGGACCCGCTCACGCTCAGGGTCCTGCTGAAGACCCTCGATGACGAGCCGCGCGAACACGTCGAGGAGGCGCTTGCCGCGTTGCGTACCGCTTGGAAGGACCGGCCGGGCGGCCTGCAGCTTGTCGAGGTGGCCGGCGGGTTCCAGATTGTCACGCGGCCCGAATTGCACGATCGCGTGCGGCGCCTCTTCCACGAGCACGCCAGCCAGCGGCTCTCCGTGCAGGCGCTCGAGACGCTGGCCGTCATCGCCTACCGGCAGCCGGTCACCGGGCCGGAGATTGCCGAGATCCGCGGCGTGAACACGTCCGGGGTGATCGGAACGCTGGTCGACAGGCGTCTCGTCAAGGTCATCGGTCGCAAGGCCGTGATCGGGCGGCCCTTCCTCTATGCCACCACGCGCGAGTTCCTCGACCGGTTCGGATTGAACGACCTGTCGGATCTGCCCAAGGTGGAGGACATGGCCGAGGCGCTCGGCATGGAAGTGCCCCCGGCTCTCGCCGACGGCCCGCGCGAGGCGGCTCTTCCCTTCGAGACTCCCTCCGAAGCCGCGCCGGTCGCAGCGCGCGGATCCGACAAGGTCCACTGAAGCCCGCGGCCTGACGAGAGCTGTCGAACGGATGAACGCGCCGCCGATCCCGACCAACGTGCCGGTGCGGCTGCAAAAACTGCTCTCCGCGGCCGGGGTGGCTTCGCGTCGGGCGGCGGAGCGGCTCATCGCGGACGGCCGGGTGACGGTGAACGGACGGACCGTGCGGGAACTGGGCACGCGCGCGGACCCGGCCGGGGACGACGTGCGCGTCGACGGGCGGCGCATCGCGCGAGAGGTGCGGCGGCGGTACCTCGTGCTGCACAAGCCGCCTGGCTACGTCACGACGCGGAGCGACCCGCACCGGCGGAAGACGGTCCTGGATCTGATTCCGGGCGTGCGCGAATACATCTATCCGGTGGGCCGGCTCGACTACGACTCCGAGGGACTGCTGCTGCTGACCAACGACGGTGCGCTGGCCGCCGTTCTCACGCACCCGCGCCACGGCGTGCCCCGCGTCTACGAGGCGACGGTGCGGGGCGTGCCGAGCGGCGCACGGCTGCGGCGGCTCGCGTCCGGTGTCGATATCGACGGTCGCCCGACGGCTCCCGCCGACGTGCGCATGCTGCCCCGGGGGGCGCCGGGGCGGAGCGACGAGGCGCTGGTGCGCATCGTGATCCGCGAAGGGCGCAACCGGCAGGTGCGCCGCATGTTCGACGCGATCGGCCATCCGGTGCGGCGGTTGCGCCGGACGCGGCTCGGCCCCATCAGTTTGCGCGGGCTGCGGCCGGGTGCGTCGCGGGACCTGACTCCGGCCGAGGTGGGGGCGCTGCGGCGCGCGGTGCGATCCGCGCCGTCGCCTCCGGCGGCGGGGGGCCGCGGATGAGCGCTCCCGACATCATCGCGATCGACGGGCCGTCGGGCGCGGGCAAGGGCACGGTGGCCCGCGCCGTGGCGAAGGCGCTCGATTGCCGCCATGTCGACACCGGGGCGATGTACCGGGCCGTCGCGTGGCGGGCCATGCAGAAGGGCCGCGCACTCGACGACGAGCCGGCGGTGGCGGCGGTGGCCTCCGGCGCGGTCTTCACGCTGGACGGGAAACGCATCGCGATCGACGGCGAGGACGTCAGTCTGGCGATCCGGACGCCCGAGATGGACGTCGCGGCGGCCGCCGTGGCCAGGCTGCCGCGGGTGCGCGCCGCGCTGGTGGCCCGCCAGCGCGAGCTTGCCGGCGCGGGCAGCGTCGTGATGGAGGGGCGCGACATAGGCACCGCCGTTTTTCCCGACGCGCCGGTGAAGATCTACCTCGACGCTTCACCGGAGGAGCGGGCGGCCCGGCGCGCACGGGACCCCGCGCACCGCCTGCCGCGGGGAGCGGGTCTGGCCGACGTGGCCCGGGCCCTGAAGGCGCGCGACCGATCGGATCGGACCCGGCGCGCCTCGCCGCTCGAGCAGGCGCCGGACGCAGTGCGGATCGACACGACCGGGCTGTCGATAGACGTCGTCGTGCAACGCGTGATGGAGGTGATCCGCGACCGCCGAGGCGGGCCCTCGCGGAGTTGACGCGCTTTCGGTAACTATCGTACAGTCTGTCGCTTACAGCGCATCAGGGGACCCTCCCAACGGGCGGCCGGCAGCCGGGATGGCGCTCGGTCGCCGCGGGAGACGGATCGGGAAGAAGGAAAGGACAGGATGATAGACGCACCAGATGGCGCGGCCCCCGTTGAGGCCGCCGGCGCAGGCGAGAACCCCCCGGCCGCGCCGAAGCCTCCCGAGCCTCCACGTTTCGTGGATCCGGACGAGGAAACGGTCGACCCCGAAGAGCATGCCCGCCTCGTCGCCCTCTACGAGAGCAGCCTGAAGAACATCGCCGAGGGAGAGGTCATCAAGGGCACCGTGCTCAAGGTGTCCGAATCCGAGGTGATTGTCGACGTCGGCTACAAGTCGGAGGGCCTCATCCCGTTGTCGGAGTTCTACGACGAGAACGGCGAGCCGATGGTCCAGCCCGGCGACACGGTCGACGTGCTGCTCGAGCGGACCGAGGATCGTGACGGCCACATCGTGCTCTCGCGCGAGAAGGCCGAGAAGATGAAGATCTGGGACGAGGTCGAGAAGGCCTACGCCGAGCGGAAGGTCGTCATCGGGCGCGTCATCGAGCGGATCAAGGGCGGCCTCGCGGTGGACATCGGCGTGCGCGCGTTCCTGCCCGGCTCGCAGATCGACGTGCGCCCCGTCCGCAACCTCGATTCGCTGCGCGGCCAGGAACTGCGCATGCGCGTCATCAAGGTGAACAAGAAGCGGGGCAACATCGTGCTGTCGCGCAAGGTGCTCATCGAAGAAGAGAACGCGGAGAAGAAGAAGGAGACGCTCGCGACTCTGGCCGAGGGCAAGGTCATGCAGGGCGTGGTGAAGAACATCACCGACTACGGCGCCTTCATCGACCTCGGCGGCATCGACGGGCTGCTGCACGTCACCGACATGTCGTGGGGGCGGGCGCAGCACCCGTCCGAGATCTTCAACGTGAACGACGAGGTCGAGGTCATCGTCCTGAAGTTCGACCCGGCGACCGAGCGCGTCTCGCTCGGCTACAAGCAGCTCCATGCCGACCCGTGGACCTCGGCGGCGGACCGGTATCCGGTCGGGCAACGCCTGCAGGGCAAGGTGGTCAGCCTCACCGACTACGGCGCCTTCGTCGAGCTCGAGCCGGGCGTCGAGGGACTCATCCACGTGTCGGAGATGTCCTGGAGCAAGCGCGTCAAGCACCCGTCGAAGCTCCTCAACGTGGGCGACATGGTCGAGTCGATGGTCCTCGGGGTCGACCCGAACGCGCGCCGGATCGCGCTCGGGCTGAAGCAGATCGAGAGCAACCCGTGGCAGCAGCTCGGCGAGAAGTACCCCGTCGGGGCGAAGATCACCGGCACGGTCCGCAACCTGACCGAGTTCGGCGCCTTCGTCGAGGTCGAGGAGGGCATCGACGGGCTGATTCACATCTCCGACATGTCGTGGAGCAAGCGGCTGAAGCACCCCTCCGACGTCATCAAGAAGGGTGACGAGGTCGAGGCCATGGTGCTCAACATAGATCCCGAGAACCAGCGGCTATCGCTCGGCCTCAAGCAGCTCGCGACGGATATCTGGGACGACTTCTTCTCCACGACGAAAGTGGGCGACGTCGTCGAGGGCAAGGTGGTCCGGATCACCAGCTTCGGCGCGTTCGTGGAGCTGGCCGAGGGTATCGAGGGGTTGATTCACGTTTCCGAGTTCGAGGATCAGGGCCGGGGCGACAAGGCCGAGCTGAAGGTCGACGAGACGATCCAGATGCGCGTCATCAAGTTGAGCCCCGCCGAGCGGAAGATCGGGCTCAGCGTGCGTGCGCTGGCGAACGAGAACTTCGAGGCCGACTGGCGCAGCTACGCCAGCAGCGAGTCGCCCGAGGTGACGCTGGGGGATCACTTCAAGCAGCAGACGTCGTCCGATTAGGAGCTTGCGCCTCGGAACGCAGCGAAGCGAAGTGCCGAGGCGCAAGGTCATGAAGCGGGGGGATGGCCCGAAACGCCGGGCCAGCGAGGCGTTTCGGGGCGCTGGTCGGTGTCGTCCCACGCGGGCGGCCGCGGCGGCGTGCGCGGAATCGAGGAGGCGGTGGTCCGTGGCAGCATGACCAAGGCAGTGCTGGTGGAGGAGGTGGCCAGGGTCACCGACCTCACCAAGAAGGACGCCGAGGTCATCGTCGATACCGTGTTCCGCTGCATCGTCGACGGGCTGCACCGCGGCGAGAAGATAGAGTTGCGCGGTTTCGGCAGCTTTCGGCTGCGGCAGCGGGAGTCCCGCAAGGGGCGCAATCCGAAGACCGGAGACCGGGTGGACGTGCCGTCCAAGCGGGTCCCCTACTTCAAGCCCGGCAAGGACCTCAAGGAACGGATCAACCGGGGCCCGGACGAGTCCCGGCAGCCGGCGGCGGCGAAGCTCCCGGCGGGGGCGACCGCCGCGGCGCGGGATCCGGTGACGTCCGGCCGGCGGCACGTCCCGGCGGGAGCGCCTCGGGGGCGTACCGCCGTGCCGCTGCGGAGCTGACCGCGAGGAGCTTGCGCCGTAGAACGCAACGGAGTGAGTTCTGCGGCGCAGGCTCCTCGGGCGGTGGGGGATGGGGCCGAACACGGAGCCCTGCGACGGGTTTGGCGGCGCGGGGCGCGCGTCGGCGGGAATGCCTGCAAGGTGGAGCGACTCTGGGCCCCGTGGAGACTGGAGTACGTGACCGGCGCGGCGCGCGGTGAGGCTCCCGCCTGCGTCTTCTGTGCGGCGCTCGATCCGGCGAGCCCGTCGCCGCACGTGGTGTTTCGCGGCGAGCGGGTCTTCGTCATTCTCAACAAGTACCCGTACAACAACGGGCATCTGATGGTCGTTCCGATGCGGCACGTGGCGCGGCTGGCGGAAGCGTCGGCGGAGGAGCTGCGCGAGTTGATCACGCTCATGCAGGTCGCCGAGACGGCGCTGACCGAGAGCTACGGGGCGCACGGCATCAACGTCGGCATGAACCTCGGGCGGCCGGCGGGGGCCGGCGTGGTCGGACATCTGCACGTGCACCTCGTTCCGCGCTGGGACGGGGACACGAACTTCATGACCGTGGTCGGCGATACGCGTGTCGTTCCCGAGCAGCCCGAGGCAAGCGTGGCCCGCCTGCAGCCGGTCTTCGAACGGCTCGCGACGGGCTCCTGAGAGTCTGCGCCGCAGACCAGCGGGCGGACGACGCCGGGTGCGCGACAGGCCGCAAGCGAATGCAACTCGAGCTCACTGCCGAGCAGAGCCGGTTCCGGAAGGCCGTCCGCGACTTCGCGGCAACCACGGTAGCCCCGCGGGCCGCGGAGATCGACGCGTCCGATCGATTTCCCCAGGATCTGGTTTCCGCGGCGGCCGCCCACGGGCTGCTGGGAGTCACCGTGCCGGAGGCTGCGGGAGGCGCCGGCCGCGACTACGTCAGCTACGCGCTGGCGGTCGAGGAAGTCGCTGCCGCCAGTGCGACGCTGGGGGCCGTCCTGGTGGTCAACAACTCGCTCGTGGCCGAGGTGGTGCACCGCTTCGGCACGGACGGGCAGAAGGACGCGTGGCTGGCGCAACTCGCATCCGGCCGCGCCGTCGGCGCCTTCGCCCTGTCGGAGGCGCAGGCGGGGACCGATGCCGCCCGACAGGAGACGACCGCGACGGCGCACGGCGAGGGGTACGTGCTGCGGGGACGCAAGGTGTGGGTGGCCAACGGCGCGGCGGCCGACGTCGCGGTGATCTTCGCGGCTACCGGGACCGCCGCCGGCGGGCGCGGCGTGAGTGCGTTCCTCGTGCCGCTGGACGGACCGGGGCTGACACGCGAGGCGACGGACGACCCGCTCGGCGTGCGCGGCCTCGGCTGCGTCGATCTGCGGCTCGACAACGTCGCGGTGCCCGCGGGGGCGTTGCTGGGTGGCCCCGGCCGGGGATTCGACGTCGCGAAGTGGGCGCTGGACGGCGCCCGGATCGCCATCGGGGCCGAGGGGCTCGGCGTCGGACGGGCGGCGTTCGAGGTGGCGCTGCGGCACGCCCGCACCCGGGAGACGTTCGGTCATCCCATCGGGGAGTATCAGGCGATCCAGTGGCAGATCGCCGACATCGCCACCGAGCTGGAAGCGGCACGGATGCTGGTTCTGCGCGCGGCGGCGGCGAAGGACGTGCGCGAGCGGGTTACTCTGGAAGCCTCCATGGCGAAGCTCGCCGCCTCGGAGGCGGCGCAGCGCGCGGCGGATCGGGCGCTGCGGATTCTCGCCTCGGCCGGCTACCGGCGGGGAACGACGGCGGAGCGGCTGTTGCGCGACGCGCGGGCCCTGGAGATCGTGGCGGGCACGTCCGAGGCGCAACGGATGATCATCGCCGCGCAGGTGGCGGCCGGCGCTTGACGAGGTGGTCGTACGGCATTCGCTGTCCTGTACATCCTTGTGGCAACGGTCAAGAAGAGGAGAAAACGAATCTCCTCAAACGTGTGGGTAGGGTGGCGCCAATTCGATGCCGCCGCAGCAGAGAAACAGCATCGAGATGAGCGCGCCATGCGAGTGGAAACCGTAGGCGCGGCGGGCGATCACCCGCAGCTAAGCCGGGCGGGCAAGGGGGCCGGCATGGCGCTGGTATGGAAGCAAGGCGATCATCCCGCCGACCCGGGCGGGCAAGGGGGCTCGTGTCGGGTGGGGTGGACGGTTTCCGGCGGCGGTCGCCTGAGCGCCGCATGTCCTTCCAGCCGCGGCGACCGTCCGGCGCATCAGCGCGGACCCAGGATCTGCTTCGCGATCGTTTGCAACTGCAGATTCGACGTCCCCTCGTAGATCTGTCCGATCTTGGCGTCGCGATAGAGCTTCTCCACCGGATAGTCCTTCGTGTAGCCGACGCCGCCGAAGAGCTGTACCGCCAGCGAGCTCACCCGCTCGGCCACCTGCGAGCTGAAGAGCTTGGCCATGGCGCCCGCGGTCAGGAACGCGTCGCCGGCGTCGCGCAGCCGGGCCGCGTTGTACGTCTGCAGGCGCGCGGCCTCGAGCTCGGTCGCGGCCTGCGCGAGCTGGAACTGCACCCCCTGGAAGTCGGCGATCGCCTTGCCGAACTGCTCGCGCTCCCGCACGTACGCCAGCGTGTGGTCGAGCGCGCCCTGCGCGAGGCCGACCATCTGCGCCGCGATTCCGATCCGTCCCTCGTTGAGCGTCTCGATGGCCACCTTGTAGCCGCGGCCCACCTCGCCCAGGACGTTGGCGGCCGGGACGCGGCAGGCGTCGAGCAGCAGCTCGCAGGTGCTGCTGGCGCGGATGCCCAGCTTGTCCTCCTTCCTGCCGACGGCGAAGCCGTCGAAGCCGCGCTCGACGAGGAAGGCCGTGATGCCGCGGTGGCCCGCCGCCGGATCGACGTTGGCGAACACGATGAAGAGGTCGGCCTCGGCCGCGTTCGTGATCCACAGCTTGCGGCCGGTCAGCACCCAGTCGCCGCCGTCCCGCACCGCGCGCGTGACCAGCGAGAAAGCGTCGCTGCCGGACGCCGCCTCCGACAGCGCGTAGGCCCCGACGGAGCGGTCGGCCAGCGCGGGCAGCAGCCGGTTCTTCTGCTCGTCCGAGCCCCAGCGCAGCAGCGCGTTGATGACCAGGGTGTTCTGCACGTCGCAGACCACCGCGACAGCCGGGTCGATCCGGGCCAGCTCCTCCACCGCGAGGACCGACAGGAAGAAGTGTCCGCCGGCGCCGCCCCAGCGTTCCGGGATCTCGATGCCCATGACGCCGAGCTCGAAGAGCTTGTCGACGAGCTCCCGGGGCATGCGGGCCTCGTCGTCCATCCGGCGCGCAAGGGGCGCGATCTCGGCTTCGGCGAACGCCCGGACGCTGGCGCGCAGCAGGCGTTCCTCCTCCGAGAGGCGGGTGAGGGGCGCCGCGGCGCGGGTCGTTTCGGGTGCGGGGAGGGCGGCGGTGCTCATGCGGCGCGATGGTATCATTGGACGACGCGCCAGCCTGCGAGGACACCTATGAATACACGCTGGATCGCCGCCTGCCTGACCGCCGGGCTGTTGCTGATGGTGTCCGGGTACGCCGCACCGCAGCGCCGACCCGCCAACCCGCCGCAGTCCGAGCCGGGCGAGACGCAACAGACCGCCGCCGGTGAGTCCGTCGAGCTGCAGGGCGGAGTCACCGTCTTTCGCAGCGGCATCAACTACGTCCGCGTCGACGCCTTCGTGACCGACGACGACGGCAACCCGGTGTTCGACCTCACGCAGGACGACTTCGAGGTGTACGAGGACGGCGTCCTGCAGACCGTGGACTCGTTCCAGGTGGTCCAGGTCGACCCGACCCCCCAGCTCTCGGGCGAGCCGGTGACCGGCGTCGGGGTCACGCGCTCGGACCAGCAACTGGCCGCGTCGCGGCCGGACATCCGGGTGTTCGTGATCTTCCTCGACGACTACCACGTGCGGGAGGGCAACAGCATCCGGGCCGGGCGCATGCTTATCGACTTCATCGAGAACGACCTGATCCCGACCGATCTCGTCGGCGTGATGTACCCCCTGATGCCGGTGTCGGAGGTGCTCCTCACCCGCAATCACGAGGCGGTGATCAACGCCATCCGGCAGTTCCGGGGGGTCAAGTACGACTACGACGTGCGTAACCTCTACGAGGCGCGCTACAACATGTACCCCACGGAGATCGTCGAGCGGGTCCGCAACGAGGTGTCGCTGTCGGCCTTGCGCGGGCTGATGACGATGCTGGGCGGGCTCCGCGAGGGGCGCAAGTCCGTGCTGCTGGTGAGCGAGGGCTACACGAACTACGTGCCCCCGCAGATGCGGAGCCAGGTCGCCGACCTGCGGGCGGACCCGGCCATCAACCCGGCCGTGCTCGATCCGTTCGCGGGCGACACGCCCTTCGAGGAGACGATGTCGTTCTTCCAGGGGAGCGAGATTCTGTCCGACATGCGGCGCATCATCGAGACCGCGAGCCGCTTCAACGCCTCGATCTACTCCGTGGACCCGCGCGGGCTCGCCGCCTTCGAGTTCGACATGGACCAGCCGCAGATCAGCTTTCGCACCGATCAGCGGGCGCTGCGCTTCACCCAGAACACGCTCCGGATTCTGGCCGACGAGACCGGCGGGCGGGCGATTGTCAACCAGAACGACCTGGGTCCCGGCCTGCAGCAGATGCTGGACGATGCCAGCGGCTACTACCTGCTCGGCTACAACTCGACCGCCGCGCCGACCGACGGGGAGTTCCACGAGATCGAGGTCCGCCTGAAGCGCCCGGGCCTGCGCGTGCGCGCCCGCGAGGGGTACTGGGCGGTCACCGTGCGCGACGTCGAGCGGTCGCTCACGACCCGGGCCCACGAGCCTCCCAAGGCGGTCGACGTCGCGCTGTCGGCGCTGGCCGAGCCGCGCCGCGGCCGGCTCGTGCGGACCTGGGTGGGCACGTCTCGCGCGGAGAACGGCCGGACCCAGGTGACCTTCGTATGGGAGCCGACCGAGGAGCGCGGGCGTCGCGATTCCGCATCGCGCGTTCTCGTGACCGCCATGGGGGACACCGGCGGCGCCTATTTTCGCGGCCGCGTGCCGGAGCAGGCGCGCTCGCCCGGGCGCCGCTCGAGCCGCCGCCGGAGCCGGAGGGTGCCCCCCGCGCCGCCGCCGGTCACGCGCGTGGTGTTCGAGGCCGACCCGGGCACCATGCAGATGAACCTGGCCATCGAGGGCGAGGCCGGAGAAGTGCTCGACCGGGACCGCGACGAGATCGTCGTTCCGGACTTCACGGCCCCGGAGCTCGTCCTGAGCACACCCTACTTCGTGCGCGCGCGCAACGCGCTGGAGTTCAACGCACTCGTTTCCGACTGGGACGCGCAGCCCACCGTAGCGCGTGACTTCCGTCGCACCGATCGCCTGTTGCTGCGGTTCGATGTGTATGCCCCGGGCGACGCGGCGGCGGATCTGGAGGCCAACCTGCTGAACCGCGGCGGCGACACGATGTTTCCTCTCGACGTCACCGCGTCCGACGACGGAGGCGTCTCTCGCCAGGTGGAGCTGGCGCCGTCGTTCCTGCCGCCCGGCGAGTACATCATCGAGATCCGGGCGACGCTGGGTGACGGCGAAGCGAGCGAGATGGTCGCGTTTCGCCTCGGTGCGTGACCCGTTCCATGTCCGTGGCGAGAACATCGGCGGCCCCCGGAACCGATGCGGGCACGGCGCTCCCCGGTCCGTCGGCAACGGCGGTCCCCGGCCCGTCGGAAGAGGTGCGCCCGACGCATGACGCGGCGGATCTCGCCGGCCTCGACTACGCCCGGGATCTGAACGATCCCGGCGCGTATCCCTACACCCGGGGCATTCACGCGTCCGGCTATGGCGGCAAGCTGTGGACGATGCGCCAGTTCTCCGGCTTCGGAACGCCGGAAGAGACGAACCGGCGCTACCGGGAGTTGCTGGCGGCCGGCGGCACGGGTCTGAGCGTCGCCTTCGATCTGCCTACGCTGATGGGACGCGATCCGGACGACCCGCTGTCGCAGGGGGAGGTGGGCAAGTGCGGCGTCAACGTGGCGTCTCTCGCCGACATGGACCGGCTGCTCGACGGGATCGAGCTCGAGCGGGTGACCACCTCGATGACGATCAACGCGCCGGCGGCGATGATCTTCGCGATGTACCTGGTCGTCGCCGAACGGCAGGGCGCCGACTGGGCGCGGCTCTCGGGCACGTTGCAGAACGACATCCTGAAGGAGTACATCGCCCAGAAGGAGTACATCTACCCGCCGCGGCCGTCGATGCGGCTCATCACCGACGTGTTCGCGTTCTGCGCCGATCACGTCCCGCGCTTCAATACGATTTCGGTCAGCGGCTACCACATCCGGGAGGCGGGTGCGACCGCGGTGCAGGAGCTGGCGTTCACGCTCCGGGACGGCATCGAGTACGTACAGTATGGCGTCGACGCCGGTCTCGAGGTCGACCGGTTCGTGCCCCGGATCTCGTTCTTCTTCAACGCCCACAACCGGTTCTTCGAGGAGATCGCCAAGTACCGCGCTGCCCGCAGGGTATGGGCGCACGTGATGCGCGAGCGCTTCGGCGCCACGGACGAGCGCTCGTTGAAGCTGCGTTTCCACGCCCAGACCGCCGGGGTCTCGCTCACTGCGCAGCAGCCGTACAACAACGTCGTGCGGACCGCCGTACAGGCGCTGGCCGCGGTGCTCGGGGGAGCGAACTCGCTGCACACGAACGCGCTGGACGAGGCGCTGGGGCTGCCCACGCGCGAGGCGGCGCTGCTGGCCCTGCGTACGCAGCAGGTGATAGCGCACGAGAGCGGCGTGACGGCGGCCGTGGACCCGCTCGGCGGCTCGTACTTCCTCGAAACGCTGACCGGTGCGCTCGAGTCCGGTGCGCGCGACTACATCGACAAGATAGATGCGCTGGGCGGCATGGTGCCGGCCATCGAGGCGGGTTACCCGCAACGCGAGATCGCCAACAGCGCCTACAGCACGCAGCAGGCCATCGAGGCGGGTGAGCAGACCGTGGTCGGCGTGAATCGGCACGTCGACGAGTCGCCGCCCGCGGTCGAGACCCTCTACATCGACGAGAGCGCCGCCGAGCGCCAGTCCGGGCATGTGGTCCGCACGAGGGAGTCGCGCGACCCGATGCGGGTCGAACGAACGCTCGACGTCTTGCGCCGCACCGCCGCCGACACCGGCAACCTGATGCCGCCGCTGATAGAGGCGGTCCGGGCGCACGCGACGCTGGGCGAGATGTGCGCGGCGCTGCGCGACGTCTGGGGCGAGTACGAGGAGGCGCCGTCGGTCTGATGCGCAAGATCCGCGTCGTCATCGCCAAACCGGGACTCGATGGGCACGACCGGGGAGCCAAGGTGATCGCCCGCTCCCTGCGGGATGCGGGCATGGAGGTCATCTATACCGGCCTCCGCCAGACGCCGGAGCAGATAGTGGAAGCCGCGCTGCAGGAAGACGCCGACGCCATCGGCGTGTCGATTCTCTCCGGCGCCCACAATCACGTGTGCCCGCGCGTGATGGCGCTGCTGAAGGAGCGGCGGGCGGACGACGTCCTGGTGGTCGTCGGAGGCATCATTCCCGACGCCGACATTCCGCGGCTGCGCGAGATCGGGATCGAGGGTGTCTTCCAGCCCGGCACGTCGATGCAGTCCATAGTCGAGTTCATCACCACGCACGTGCGGCCGGCCGGACCGGCGTCTTGACGGTGGCACGCCCCGCCGGTAGGCTGCCACGAGCATGTCCCACAAGCTGTTGCTGGCCGACGACAGCCACACGATCCAGCGCGTCGTCGAGCTGACGTTCGCCAACGAGGACATCGACGTCGTGACGGTAGACGACGGCGCGCAGGCCATCGCAGCCATCGAGCGCGACGAGCCCGACATCGTGCTCGCCGACGTCAGCATGCCGGGCAAGAATGGCTACGACGTGGCGTCGTTCGTGCGCAGCGACTCCGCGCGGACCGGGATTCCCGTCGTACTGCTGACCGGGGCGTTCGAGCCTCTCGACGAGGAGCGGTGCGATGCCATAGGGCGCCATGAGGTGCTGGTGAAGCCGTTCGAGCCGCGCGAGGTGGTCGGCAAGGTCCGCGAGCTGTTGGATTTGCCGGTGGCGCGAGCGAGGGCAGCTCCCAGGGACGCCGGGCCGACGGCGACAGCCGCCGCTGGAAGGGGTGCTTCGCACGAGACCGTCCCGGAGTCAGGAGAGTCGTCAGCAGTTCCTTCGAAGGAGTCGGCGGAGGCTGACGCCGGGGCTGCCGGAGCCGTTGCCGTGAACGAAGCCGCGGACCAGGTCGTCGGGGACGAAGCCGCCGTGGATGAAGCCGACCCGCCAGCGACTGTTGCCGTCGAGGCTGTAGCTGCTGAACAGGCCGTAGCCCCCGAGGCGGAGTTGCAGGCGGCGGAAGAGCAGGCGGCGGAAGACCACGTCGCGAGCCGGGAAGCCCCCTCCGCGGACGCACAGACGGAGCCGAGTCCGCCGGACGCAACGGCAGCGGTGGACGCTTCCGTCGAGGAGAAGGCCGCCGAGCAATCGCCGGCAGGCGTAGCGGATCCGCCGCCGATCCCGGCGGCAGTGGACGCGGCCTCCCCGTCCGAGCACGTCGACCCGTCGTCCGCGGTGGCTGACACCGATTCGGCGGATCCGGCCGATCCGGCCGGCTCGCCTTCCGAGCAGGCGGTCGAGGACCGGGCCGCGGCGCCGTCTGCCGGGGAAACGGTTTCCGAAGGGGCCGGGCGGACGCCGCCGGCCGGCGTGGGCGGCTCGGTGTTGGCCCAGTCTTTCGTGATCTTTCTGGCCGTCGAGCAGGGCGCTGCCCTACCCGAGTTGCCGGCCGCGGACACCGCCGGCGATTCCCGTGGCGCGGATCCGTCGCTGCCGAGAGCGGTGATGGACGACCTGGTGGACCGGGTCGTCGAGCGGCTGGCCGACACCGTCCTGCGGAACACGGTCGCCGAGGTCGTCTCGCGCATCGCGGAGCGGCTTGCGCGCGAGGAGATCACGCGCGTTCCGCCCGGCGCCGAGTGACGCGATTCCGTTCTCCGTCCTCCCGATCCGCCCCTCCGGAAAGCACCGCCGCTCCTGATACGATCCCGGTCCAATGCGAGAGTTGACGAAGGTATTCGAGCACGCGGCGGTCGATCCCAAGTGGTACGCCTACTGGGAGGAGATCGGCGCGTTTCGGGCCGATCCCGACTCGGGCCGGCCTCCGTTCAGCATGGTGCTGCCGCCCCCGAACGTGACCGGCTGGCTGCACATCGGCCACGCTCTCAACCAGACGTTGCCCGACGTCGTCGCCCGCTGGAAGCGGATGCAGGGTTACGACGTGCTGTGGCTGCCCGGCACGGACCACGCGGGGATTGCCACGCAGAACGTCGTGGAGAAGCAATTGGCGGCGGACGGGAAGTCGCGCCACGATCTCGGCCGCGAGGCCTTCGAGGCGCGGGTATGGGAGTGGGTGGCGCAGAGCCGCGGCACGATCACGAGTCAGATGCGCAAGCTCGGGTCGTCGGTCGACTGGACGCGCGAGCGGTTCACGCTGGACGAGAATCTGTCGCGTGCCGTCCGGCGCGTCTTCGTGACGCTCTACGAGGACGACCTGATCTACCGCGCGAAGTACCTGGTGAGCTGGTGCCCGCGCTGTCGCACCGCCTTGTCGGACCTGGAGGTGGTGCATGCCCCGGCCCGGGGCAAGCTCTATCACATCCGGTATCCCTACGCGGACGACGCCGGCGCCGTCACGGTGGCGACGACGCGGCCGGAGACGATGCTCGGCGATACCGCCGTGGCGGTGCACCCGGATGACGAACGCTACGCGGCAGTGGTCGGACGCTCGCTGACGCTTCCGGTCATCGGCCGCAATCTCCCGGTTATCGCCGACGACTTCGTCGATCCAGCCTTCGGCACGGGAGCCGTGAAGGTGACGCCCGCCCACGACCCGAACGACTTCGCGATGGGGGAGCGCCATCGGCTGGAGCAGGTGTCGGTGATCGACGAGGACGGGCGGATGACGCGGCACGCCGGGCCGTACGCGGGGCAGGACCGGTTCGAGGCCCGCGGCGCGCTCGTCGCGCAGTTGGAGGCCGAGGGGCTGCTCGTCGGGGTCGAGGACCACGAGCACGCGGTCGGGCAGTGCGAGCGGTGCTCGACGGTGGTGGAGCCGCTGTTGTCGACCCAGTGGTTCGTGCGCATCAAGCCGCTGGCGGAGCGGGCGCTGCAGGCAGTGGCCGACGGCGACACCCGCTTCGTGCCCGGCAACTGGACCCGCACCTACGACGAGTGGATGACGAACATCCACGACTGGTGCATCTCGCGCCAGCTCTGGTGGGGGCATCGCATTCCGGCCTGGTACTGCGACGCGTGCGGCAAGCTGCACGTTGCCGAGGAGGCCCCCGGCGGCTGTGGCTGCGGGGGTGCGCTGCGCCAGGACACCGACGTTCTCGATACCTGGTTCAGTTCCGGGCTCTGGCCGTTCAGCACGCTGGGCTGGCCCGACGAGACAGCGGATCTGGCGCGCTACTACCCGACGACACTGCTCATCACCGCCCACGACATCATCTTCTTCTGGGTCGCCCGCATGATGATGCTCGGCCTCCGGTTCAAGCAGGACGTGCCGTTCCGGACGGTGTACGTGACGTCGCTGGTGCGGGACGCCCACGGCCGGAAGATGAGCAAGTCGAAAGGGAACGTCGTCGACCCGCTCGAGGTGATGGGCGAGATCGGGGCCGATGCGTTCCGGTTCACCCTGGCCGCGCTGGCGTCGCCGGGCATGGACATCTCTCTTTCCGAGGGGCGTCTGCGCGCCTACCGGCAGTTCATCAACAAGATCTGGAACGCCTCCCGCTTCGTGTTCCTGCACGTCCCGGAGTCGCTTGCCGAGCGGCAGGCCCCGCCGTCGCCGGAGACGCTGGACGTGATCCACCGCTGGATGCTGCACCGCGTCAGCGAGCTGGCCGCCGAGATCGAGGACGCCCTCGAACGCTTTCGGTTCGACGTGGCCGCGGATCGTCTTTATCACGTCTTCTGGCACGAGTACGCCGACTGGTACATCGAGTTGGTGAAGCCCGAGCTGCAAGCGGGCGGGGCCGAGCGCGACCGCGCCGCGGCGGTGCTCCTGGAGGTGCACGATCGCTTGCTGCGCATGCTCCACCCGTTCATTCCGTTCGTGACCGAGGAGGTGTGGCAGGCGTTGCCGCCGCGGGCCGGCGCCGGCGAGGCCGGTGCCGGGAGCGGACGCACCATCACCCGGTCGGAGTTCCCCGCGCGCGTGCCCGACTGGCAGGACGAGGACGCGGTGGCGACGATGGCGCTGCTGCAGGACGTGGTGACCGCGGTGCGCACGGTGCGGTCGGAGTGGGGGGTTCCGCCGGCACGGAAGGTCGATGTGCTGGCGCACGGGCTGGACCCGGCGACGGCGGACGTGCTGCAGCGCCACCTGGGACACGTCGTGCGGCTCGCCGGGTTGTCCACGTTCGACGTGACGAACGCTGCCCCGAGAGCGGATCCGGACACGGTCCGGCGCGTGGTGCGCGGGTTCGAGCTGCACGTGCCGCTGGCCGGCATCGTCGACCGCAGCCAGGAAGCCGAGCGCGTGTCGCGCGAGTTGGCCCGCCTGACGAAGCAGCGCGGTGGATTGCAGGCGCGGCTGGCGAACCCGGCGTTTCTGGAGCGCGCGGATCCCGACGTGGTGCGCGATACGCGAGACCAGGAAGAGGAGGTGGGCAGGCGTCAGGAGAAGCTGGAGCGGATCCTCGCGGAGCTCGCGCCATGACCGCCGCGGCGTTCGCGCCGCTCGACCCGGCCGACTACCGGGACCTCGTGCGTCGCGCGCTCGCCGAGGACCTCGCGGGCGGCGACGTGACCTCCGAGGCGACGGTATTGCCCGGCCAACGCGGGCGCGGTGAATTGCGCGTCAAGCAGGAATGCGTGCTCGCCGGGATCGAGGTGGCCACCGAGGTGTTCCGGCAACGCGACCCGAGGGTAGTCGTGAACCGGTGCCGCGGTGACGGCGACGCGTGCGCCGCCGGCGAGGTGATCGCCACCATCGAGGGGACGGCCGGCGCGCTGTTGAGCGCCGAGCGGACCGCGCTGAATTTTCTCCAGCGCCTGTCCGGAATCGCCACGGCCGCGCGTCGCTACGTCGCTGCCGCCGACGGTCGGACCACGATTCTCGATACGCGCAAGACCACTCCCACGTTGCGGGCCCTGGAGAAGTACGCGGCGCGGGCCGGCGGAGTGACCAATCACCGGTTCGGGCTCGGCGACGGGTTGCTCATCAAGGACAATCACGTGCGGCTGGCCGGTTCGATCTCGGCGGCGGTGGCCCGCGCGCGGACCGCGGGTCTCGGATTGCCGGTGGAGGTCGAGGCCCAGAGCCTGGCGGAGGTGGACGAGGCGCTTGCCGCCGGGGCCGATATCGTGCTCATCGACAACCTGTCGAACGAAGGGACGGCCGAGGCGATCGCACGCTGCGGGGGGCACGCCCGCACGGAGGTCTCCGGTGGAGTCACGCTGCCGCGGATGGCGGCGCTGGCCGCCCTGCGGCCGACGTGCGTATCGGTCGGGGCGCTGACGCATTCGGCTGCCGCCGTCGACATCAGCTTCGAGATGGCGCCGTGGCCATGACCACTGACGCGATTCGTGCCGTGCTGCCGGGAGATCTGGCGGCGGCGCTCGCCGCGCGCCCGGAGCTCGGAGACATCGACGTGCGCTACTTCCCGGAGCTGGCGTCGACCAACGATACGGCCGCCGGGTTGGCCGGGTCCGGAGCAGCGGATGGAACGGTGGTCATCGCGGACCGCCAGAGCGCCGGCCGCGGCCGGCGCGGGCGGGTCTGGGACTCGCCGCCCGGAGCGGGGCTCTACCTGTCCGTCGTCCTGCGTGGAATGCAGTCGCCGGTGCTCACGCTGCTGGCCGGTGTGGCCGTGGCCGAGGCCGTGCAGGCGACCGCGGGCGTAGCGGTCGAGTTGAAGTGGCCCAACGACGTCGTTGGGCCGCCTGCGGGCGGGGGCGCCGGTGCACCCGCGCGGCGCAAGCTGGCCGGGATTCTGACCGAGGTGTTGCCCGGTGCGACGGAGCGAGACTCGGCGGTAGTGGTCGGGATAGGCGTGAACGTGCGCAGCCGCACGTTCCCGGAAGAGATCGCCGGTCTTGCGACGACGATGGAGTCGTTGGCGCGGCGGCGGATGGACCGCTCGGTGTTGTGCGCGGAGCTGCTCGTGCGGTTGCGCCGTTGGCGGCGTCGGATGGCCGCCGAGGGAGAGGACCTCGTGATTGCGCGCTGGCGTGCGCTGGCGCCCGGCAGCCGCGGCGCGGCGGTATCGTGGGACCGTGCCGGGACCCGCTTCCACGGCGTGACCGCCGGGGTCGACGATACCGGCGCCCTGCTCGTGTCGTGCGCCGGGGGCACCGAACGCATTGTCGGCGGAGAGGTGCGGTGGCACTGATGCCCGCCGGATCGCGGAGTTCCGGTCATGCTGCTCGCGATTGACGTCGGCAACACCAACGTCGTCCTCGGAATCTTTGCCGGGGCGTCTCTCGAACGCCGCTGGCGTCTGGCGACGCTGCCCGACCGCACCGCCGACGAGCTGTGGGTACTCGTCAGCCGGTTGTTCGCCGAGCACGAGGTGGACCCGGGGCGCATCGACGGCGTGGTGATGTCGTCGGTGGTGCCCGCCCTGACCAGGGCGGTTGCGGACATGATCCGGCGGGGACTCGGACAGGACGCATTACGGGTCGATGCCGGCAACGCCGGCCTGCCGGTAGGCTACGACAATCCGGCGGAGGTGGGCGCGGACCGCCTCGTGAACGCGGTGGCGGCGGTTCGGATGTACGGGGGAGCCGCGCGGCCCATCGTGGTCGTCGACTTCGGCACGGCGACGACCTTCGACGTGATCTCGGCCGCGGGCGAGTACCTCGGCGGCGTCATCTGTCCCGGGGTGGAGATCTCCGCCGATGCTCTCTACCGCCGGGCCGCGCAGTTGCCGCGGGTCGAGGTCCGCAGGCCGGCGGCGGTGGTCGGACGC
Source organism: Vicinamibacterales bacterium (assembly GCA_964291605.2). Lineage (GTDB taxonomy): Bacteria > Acidobacteriota > Vicinamibacteria > Vicinamibacterales > UBA8438 > WTFV01. Next base: position 2,857,530 of record OZ219745.1, read on the forward strand.
AGCACCATTGCTTCCATGCAGTCGGGGCTCTTCTATGGCTACGTGGCGATGGTCGAGGGCATCGTCCGACGGCTCCGGGACGAGCTCGAGGGCGGCGCCCGACTACTCTGCGTGGGTACCGGGGGCCTCGCCGCCGACATTGCCGCGGAGACGGCGCTCATCGATCACGTGCAGCCGGATCTGACCCTGACCGGTCTCCGCTTCGTGTGGGAGCGCATCCGGGGGGGCGGTGTCGGTGACTGATGTCCATGGAGCCAGACGCATTGTGTCGGGCGGTCGAGTCGTACCTCCGCCGCAAGAACGACGGTCACCTCATCCGCATCGTCGGTCCCGCCTTCGAGATGGTGTGCGGGTGGGCGGCGGCGGGGATTCCCCTGCGCGTCGTCGAGCGCGGAATCGACCGGCGATTCGTGCGCTACCACGCCCGCGGGCCCAAGCGGCATCCCCTGCGCATCGAGTATTGCGAGGCCGACGTGCTCGACCTGTTCGACGAGTGGAAACGTGCGGTCGGCCTGCGCGCGGCGCCGGGCGGCGAGGAGGCGCCGCGCGGTCCGGAGCTCGAGGAGGCGGGGACCGCGGGGCGACCGGGCGGGTCGCGGAGTCGCCGTTCCCTCGCGGCGCATCTCGATGATCTCGCCGCTCGTCTCTCCGCCTGGAATCCACCGCCGGGCGCGGCCGCGCTCGACAGCCTCCGGCAGGAGGCGCGCGATGCCGTGGAAGCCGTGCGTTCCGGCGGCAGGACGCTGCGAGGCGATGCCCGACGCCGGGTGCTGGAGCAGTTGGCCGCGCTGGACGGCCGATTCCCCATCGCCGCGCGGGCCGACGCAGGCGATGCCGTGCTGCAGGAGTTGCGGACCGAGGCGCAGGGATCCCTGGAGCCGTTTCGGAGCCGTATGCCGCCCGCCGCGCTCGCGAGTGCGCTCGAAGCCGCCACGGACCGCCTGCTCGCCGAGCACTTCAAGCTGCCGCGCCTGACGTTCGACTGACCCGCCTACATCCGCGGCGGCACGTCGCAGCCCATCAGCGCGAGCGCTCTCGTCAACTGGAGGCGGCAGTAGAGCACTGCCGCGGCGCGCCACAACCGGGTCGCCTCGTCTTCTTCCGCCACGACCGGGCAGCGGTGGTAGAACGTGTTGAACATCTGCGCGAGGCCGAACGCGTACTTGGCCAGCACGGACAGCTCCAGGGCGCGGATGGACTGGTCCGCCACCTCGTCGAGCCGGGCCGCCTCGAGGAGCAGTCCCCACGCGGCGGTCCCGTCGCCGGGCTGCTCCAGCGGCGCGGCCGGCAACGTTTCGAGCGCCGCCACCAGCGCCGCGTCGTTCAGGCCGTCCCGGTCGTACAGCTTGCGCAGGATGTTCGTGGCCCGGACGGCTGCGTACTGGACGTACGGACCGCTCTCGCCCTCGAAGCTCAGGGCCTCGTCGATGTCGAACGCGATGAGCTTCCCCCGCGAGTACTTGATCATGAAGTAACGGATGGCCGCGGTGGCGATGGCGGTGGCGATGGCGTCGGCCTCGGAGCCGCCGGCCGCCAGATCGGCATGGCGCGCGAGCACCTCGCGCCGCGCGGCGCCGGTCAGCCGGTCCAGCAGATCGTCCGCCTTCACACCGAGTCCCTTGCGGCCGGACACCTCGACGAACGGACGCTCGGTGTCGGGATCGAGGTCATGGCCGAGGGCGCGTGCCGTCGCCGGCGACAGCGCCACCATCTCGTAGGACACGTGCACGGAGCGTTCCGCTTCCGCGCCGCGGCCCACGGCGGTGAGCGCCTGCTTCAGGAGCTGCTGCAGGTAGGTCTGCCGCGTGTCGATGACGTTGTAGACGGCGTCGGCCATGCCGAACGCGCGCGGGTCCTGCGCCGCTTCGTCGGCGGCGGAGGTCGTGGACCATAGCTGGCGGCCGGAGCGCTGCGCGCCGTGCCGCCGGTAGCGGAAGTCGCGCTCGAGAACCCCGAGCTTCCAGAACTGGTACGCGATGTCCTTGCCGACGTAGGTGACGGTGCCGTTGGAGCGGACGATGACCTTGGACTTCGACTTCGGCCCGCCTTCGACGGCGTCGTCGTCCGCTTGCGGCGCGGCCTCGCCCTCCAGAGGCATCACCCAGCATCCGGCCTGCGGCCCGGCCGTCTCGAGGCGCACCGCTCCGGTCTCCTTGAGCACCTCGAACGCGCGGGACCAGAAACGCAGGCGCAGGATGTCGCCCTCCCACGTCAGCAGGTCGTACTCGATGTTCATCCGATCCATCGTGGCGAGATGGCAGCGGACGATCCGGTCGGCAATCAGGCGGCCCAACCGCGCCGTGGGGCCGGCGTCGGCCTCCAGGTCGTGCAAGGTCTCGGCACGGCGCGCGAGCCGCTCCGGATCGTCCTCGTACCAGGCCGTCACCCGCGCGTAGAGGTCCCAGCAGTAGTAGTCGAAGCGGGGCCGTCCGGCGAGGGCGGCGACCTGCTCGGGCGGCAGCCGCTCCAGGTGCCGGAAGCCGACCACGACGTCCGCCACCTGGACGCCCGTGTCGTCGATGTAGTTCTGGACCTCTACCGGGACTCCGAGAAAGCGCAACAGCCGCACGAGGGTGTCGCCGAGCGCGGCGTTGCGCAGGTGCCCGACGTGGGCCGCCTTGTTCGGGTTGATTGCGGTGTGCTCGACGATGGCCTTGCGGATGCCTCGGCCGGCGGGCGCCGGCGCAGGTCTGAGTGCCGCGCGCGCGAAGCGGGCCCGGTCGAGAAAGATGTTTACGTAGCCGTTGGGAGCCGGCTCGACCCGGTCGACGCCGTCGAGGGGCCCGAGCGCGGCGACGATCTCGGCGGCGATGGCGCGCGGCGCCTTGCGGAGCACCCTGGCCAGCTCGAACGCCACGGTGACGCCGAGGTCGCCCATCGAGCGGTCCGGCGGGTACTGGATCGCCACGTCCGGCAGGCGATCGGATTCGAGACCGTACAGGTCCGCCAGCACGTCGCGCACACGCGACCGCACCGCCGCGTGCATCCCCAGGATCATCGGATGTGCTCCTTCGCTCGGCCGCCCGCCGGCCGCGAGCGAATCGGCCGCGACCTGCCGTCAACGTGCATGGTAGGCGGCGAGCGCCAGCGCCCGCGCGTAATCGGCCGGCGTGTTGACGTTGAAGAACAAGGTGCCGGCCGGATCGAGCGGCCGGATCTCGGCATCGCCCAGCTCGTACCGCCGCATCTCGCGCACCGCCTCGTGCGCCTGCAGCGTCCCTGCCGCGATCCGGCGTTCGAGCAGCGGTATGCAGGAGGCGCGGTAGCAGGCGCACAGCGGCTGGTAGCCGTCGCGCGTGTGCGGAACGGCCACATCGACCGCGACGCTCGCGTGCTGCAGCAGCCGGGCCAGGAACGCCGGGCCGAGGAACGGCATGTCGCCGGCCACCACCAGCGTTCGCGAAGACCGCGAGGCGGTCAGGGCGGCGTGCACGCCGCCGAGCGGTCCCGCGGCGCCGAGCACGTCGGGATGCACGGGCACGTCGAGTCCTGCGTACGTCTTGCGGTCGTCTGCCACGATGAACACCTGATCGGCCACCGCCCGGAGTGCCGCCAGCAGGCGGTCGACGATGCGCCGGTCGCCAAGGGGAAGCAGCAGCTTGGGTTTGCCGCCGAACCGGCGCGCCCGGCCGCCGGCGAGGATGGCCGCCGTCGACATCGCCGACCGAAACCTTACCAGATTCTTCCTTCCGTTCGCCCCGCGCCGGCCGGGCACGGCTTGCGTTGACACCGTTCGGGGGCTCGGCTACCGTGGGGGCAGGAGCCAATCCGGATATCGACATGTCCATCAGGCAAGTTCGTCGTCGGATGCGGCGCCTGCTCCGCTGGGGCGTTGCCGTCTGGACACTGATGCTGCTGGTTGCGGCGTGGCCGGGCGCGCAACAGGAAGAGCGGGACCTGCGTCCGGTCGTCTACACGACGGAAGTCGAAGCCCTCATCCATCCCGTGTCCGCCGAGTACATCGGCCAGGCGCTGGACGAAGCGGATCGCGCGAGGGCCGATCTGGTCGTGCTGGTGCTGCGGACGCCCGGCGGGCTGGTCGATTCCACCCGCGAGATCAACACCCGGATTATCGAGGCCGAGACGCCTGTCGTGGTCTACGTCGGTCCGAGCGGCACCCGGGCCGCGTCGGCCGGTTTCCTGATCACCATCGCCGCGGACGTGGCCGTCATGGCGCCGGGCACGCACATCGGCGCCGCCCATCCGGTCTCGGGCACCGGGTCGGGGATGGACGAGACCGCGGCGGAGAAGGCCGCGTCCGACGTGGCGGCCTACGCGCGGTCGATCGCGAGCCAGCGGCTGCGCAACGTGGAGCTGGCGGAAAAGGCGGTCACCGAGAGCCAGTCCTTCACGGAACGGGAGGCTCTCGAAGCCGACCCGCCGTTGATCGACCTCATCGCCGCGGATCTCGACGACCTGCTGCGTCAGCTCGACGGCCGCGAGGTGCGCCGCTGGGACGGCAGCGTCGAGGTGCTGCGGACGGCGGACGCCGCGATCGAAACCGTCGAAATGACCTGGCGGCAACGGTTGCTCAGTGCCATTGCGCACCCCCAGATAGCGGTGCTGCTGTTCAGTCTCGGGAGTCTCGGGCTGACCATCGAGCTCTGGAACCCGGGCGCCGCGGTGCCCGGCATCGTCGGGGCGGTATGCCTGCTGCTGGCGTTCTTCGCTTTCCAGATACTGCCGATAAACTACGTCGGCCTCCTGCTGATCCTGTTCGGAATGGTGCTGCTCGTCATCGAGATGTTCACACCGACCTACGGTCTCCTGGCGGTCAGCGGCATCACCAGCATGCTGTTCGGGGCGGTGATGCTGTTCGACTCTCCGGCGCCCGAGCTGCAGCTCGGCTGGCCGTTCATCCTCTTCACGGTGCTGGTTCTGGGCCTCGGCACCGGCGCGTTGACGCGGCTCGGGATCAGGGCGCATCAGGTCCGCGCGGTCACCGGGGTGGACGGCATGCTGCAGCAGGAGGGTCTGGCCCTCGATCCGATTCCGGCGGGCGGGCGCGGCCGGGTCTCGACGCGCGGTGAGATCTGGACGGCGGCCGCCGCCCCGGGGGGAGACATCGCCGGCGGCGAGCGCGTACAGGTGGTCGCGGTCGAGGGCATGGTGCTTACCGTGCGGCGCGCGGCGCCGCCGTCAGAGGAAGGATCGGAGTCATGAACATCGGCCCGGAGCTGGTCGTACTGATCATCGTTCTGCTGTACATCGCGAACTCCATCAAGATTCTCAACGAGTACGAGCGGGCCGTGATCTTCCGTCTCGGAAAGCTCTATCCGCGGCCGAAGGGGCCGGGCGTCATCCTGGTCTTCGCACCGATCGATCGCATGGTCCGCGTCAGCCTGCGCACCATCGTCATGGACGTGCCGCCGCAGGACGTCATCACCAAGGACAACGTCTCGGTCAAGGTCAACGCGGTGGTCTACTTCCGGGTCATGGATCCGCAGCGGTCGGTCGTCGAGGTCGAGAACTTCCACTATGCGACCTCGCAGCTCGCCCAGACCACGCTGCGCAGCGTGCTCGGCCAGGTGGAGCTGGACGGCCTCCTGTCGGAGCGCGAGTCGCTCAACCAGCAGCTCCAGCAGATCCTCGATCTGCACACCGATCCCTGGGGCGTGAAGGTCTCCTCGGTCGAGGTAAAGCACGTCGATCTCCCGGTCGACATGCAGCGCGCGATGGCCGCGCAGGCGGAAGCCGAGCGCGAGAAGCGTGCTAAAATCATCCATGCGGAAGGCGAGTTCATCGCGTCGGAGAAGCTGTCGCAGGCCGCCGAAGTTATGGGCACGCAGCCGCTGGCGCCGGTTCTCCGCTATCTGCAGACCTTGACGGAGATCGCCGGCGAGAAGAACTCGACCATCGTCTTTCCGCTGCCTATCGACCTCATGGGTGCGTTGTCCGGTAAACGCGACGACCGAGCGTGACGCCAAGATCCTCGGGCGGGAGCGGCCTCGGTTCCAAGCACATCGTCTTTCTGGCGATGGTGAGCGCTTGGCTGGCCGTGGTCGTGTTCCTGCTCGGCGTGATGGTCGGTCGCGACGTGTCGATCGTGGAAATGATTACCGGGCAGGAGGCTGCCGGCGCCGCGGACGAGTCGTTGGCGGCCGACGAGCAGCCGTTCATCGCCAGCACTACGCGGCGCGAGCCCTCGATGGCGGCGACCGACGGCGACGACCTGTCCTACTTCCAGCGTCTGGACGACGATCTGGGTCCCGAGCTCGACGCAAGTCTGCTGGAGCGTTCCGCGCCGGCTGCCGAGAGCGTCGCCCCTGGCGGTGCCGAAGGGGCGAGCTTGCCCGAGGCGTCCGCGGGGCAATCCGACGGCTACGCGATCCAGGTCACGACGCTGCGCGAGAGCGACGCTGCCGAGAGGATGGCGCAGGGGCTCGTGGAGAAGGGGTATCCGGCGTTTGTCGTTCCGCCCGCCCCCGGTGTCCCTGTCTCGGTGTTCCGGGTCAGGGTCGGCACGTATACGGATCGTGATGAGGCCGAACAGGTTCTCAAGAGGCTCGAAGGCGAAGAGTCGCTGCGGCCCTGGATCACGCGGTAGCGTGTCTTCGGCGGTTCGATCAGTGCCCCCGCTGCTTGCCTCCCTCTCCGGCGTTCTGTTGTTTCTGAGCTTTCCGACCCTGGGACACCCGGCCGTTGCCTGGCTGGCCCTGGTGCCGCTGCTGATCGCCGTGGCGCCGGTGACCCCGTGGCGGGCGCTGCGGCTGGGCGCGGTCACCGGGTTGGTGCATTTCGCGGGCACCCTCTACTGGATCCCGGCGGTGATGATCGAGTACGGCGGATTGCCGGTGCCGGCTGCGTGGTTCGTGCACGCCCTGCTGGTCGCCGTGCTGGCGCTGTTTCCGGCGCTGTTCGCCGCCGGCACGGCCGACCTGACGGCGCGCATGGGGCCGCCGGGATTGCTGTTCGCGCCCGCCCTGTGGGTCACGACGGAGTTGGGGCGGATGCATCTCTTCACCGGTTTTCCCTGGGCGCTGGTCGGCTACAGCCAGGTCCCGTTCCCGGCCGTCGCGCAGGCCGCGAGCGTCGTCGGCGTGCTCGGTGTTTCGGGGCTCGTGGTTGCGGTGAACGGGGCCATCGCGTACGCGGTGGTGGCCGGGTCGGGGTCCAGGCGCACGCCGGTCGTGGCGACCGCTGCCCTGGTCGCGGTCGTCGTGGCGTTCGGGGCCTGGCGCCTTGAGGACCGGTCCCTTCTGCGGGCCGGGTCTGCGCTGCGGGTGGCCGCGCTCCAGGGCAATTTCCGGCAGGACGAGAAGTGGAACCCGCTGCGGAGCGACGCCATCCTGGAGACCTATCTCGGACAGACGCGGCGGGCGGCCGCCGGGGGCGCGCGGTTGGTGGTCTGGCCGGAGTCCGCGACGCCGTTCCCGCTCGATCGGGATTTGAGGGGGGAAGCGGTGCGCGCCGGGGCGCGGGAGTCCGGCGCGCATCTTCTGGTCGGCACGACGGAAGTCGTGCGCGACGCCGGCACGCGGTACTACAACGCGGCCTACATGATCGAGCCCGACCGGGGCGCGACGTCCGGGGTGTACCGCAAGCAGCACCTCGTTCCTTTCGGCGAGTACGTGCCGCTGCGATGGGCGCTGTTCTTCATCTCGCCGCTGGTGGATGCGGTGGCCGATTTTTCCGCCGGCACGGAGCCGCGGACGCTCCCGGTCGGCGGGAGCTCCGTGGGCACCGCCATCTGCTACGAGATCATCTATCCTGGCCTGGTGCGGGAGCTCGTGCTCCGCGGCAGCGAGTTGCTGGCGACGGTCACGAACGATGCGTGGTACGGTCGCTCGGCCGCCCCGTACCAGCACTTCCAGCAGGCGACGATGCGGGCGATAGAGCAGGGGCGCTTTCTCGTCCGCGCGGCCAATACCGGTATCAGCGGCGTGATCGATCCGTACGGTCGCGTGCTGGCGCGGTCGGAACTGTTCGAGCCGGCCGTCGTGGTCGAGGACGTCCGGTTACTGGACGGCCTCACGTTCTACGGACGGTTCGGCGATGCGCCGGCATATGCCGGCGTGGTCATTGCCGCGATCGCGATCGGCTGCGGGCGGCGGCGCCGCCTTCGCGACTGGCGGCCGTGACAGTGGATCACTGTCGGCGTTCGGCGCGCCCGATTCGTGGTCGGGGCGGGCCGGGACGACGCATGGGACGGAGGCATACCCGTGGCGATAGCCCTGGACGAGCACGTTCGTCGGTATCAGGACCTGATGAAGCGCGCGGCCGATCTGCGGAGCTATCTTTGACCCCGCCGCCGTCGAATCGGAGATGGAGAAGCTGGAGCGCAAGGCCGCGGCGCCCGATTTCTGGGGCGATCAGTCGGCGGCGCAGCGCGTGCTGCAGCGGCGCCGCCGACTGCAGGAGGACTTCGATCTGGCCGAGTCGTTACGGCGCAAGACGGACGATCTGGCGGTTCTGTTCGAATGGGCCGAACAGGGCGAGGAGGTAGCCGGCGATCTGGAGACGGGGCTCACCGAGCTGCGACAGGAGGTCGAGGGCGCCGAGGTGCGCAAGATGCTGGGCGGCGAGCACGACCTCTGCAACGCCATCGTCTCCATTCACCCCGGCGCCGGCGGGACGGAATCGCAGGATTGGGCGGAGATGCTGCTGCGCATGTACCTCCGGTGGGCCGAACGCCGCGGATTCTCCCGCGAGGTAATCGACACGCAGCCCGGCGACGAAGCCGGCGTCAAGAGCGCCACCGTCACCGTCGGCGGCGACTACGCCTATGGACTGCTTCTGGCCGAGGCGGGCATCCACCGCCTGGTTCGCATCTCGCCGTTCGATCAGGCGGCCCGGCGGCACACCTCGTTCGCGTCGGTGTTCGTCTGGCCGGAGCTGCCGGACGATGTGGAGATCGATCTGGAGGAGAAGGACCTCCGCATCGACACGTATCGGTCCAGCGGCGCGGGAGGGCAGCACGTCAACGTGACGGACTCGGCGGTGCGCATCACGCACTTGCCGACCGGTATCGTGGTTTCGTGCCAGAACGAGCGCTCGCAGCACCGCAACCGGGACGCGGCGATGGCGGTGCTCAAGGCGCGCCTGTACGACCGCAGGCTGAAGGAGCAGCAGGACCGGCTGGAGGAGATCGGCGGCGAGAAGAAGGACATCGCCTTCGGCAGCCAGATCCGCAGCTATGTGCTGCATCCCTACCGCATGGTGAAGGATCACCGGACCAGGGTCGAGCAGGGCAACGTCGATCGGGTCCTCGACGGCGACCTCGATGCCTTCATCAAGGCCTACCTGATGCGCAAGGCGTCCGGCACGCTCGGAAAGCCGGAGGCGACCGAGGACCGCTAGCGCAGAAAGGCCGCGCCCGGCTCGGTGCCGGCGATGAAGGCCTCCTCGATGGGCCGGCGCGTTCCCGGACCGGCCAGCTCTCCCGTCTGCGGGTCGACCGACGCGAAGACGATGTTCGTCGGCGGATCGAACTCGGGCTGTATCTCGCGGTCGCCGATGTAGGCCCGCATGAAGTCGATCCAGATGGGCAGCGCCACGCGGGCGCCTTCCTCGCGGTTGCCCATCGTCTTCTTCTCGTCGTGCCCTACCCAGACGCCGAGCGTGATGTCCGGATCGAATCCCACGAACCAGGCGTCGGTGAAGTCGTCCACGGTTCCGGTCTTGCCGCCGACCGGCCAGTTCAGTTGCAGAGCCCGCCGGCCCGTCCCCCGCTGCACGACACCGCGCATGAGGCTGGCCATGATGTAGGCGGTGTCGGGCCGCAGCGCGTCACGCGACTGCGGGCGGTTCTCCTCCAGCAGGTCCCCGTTGCGATCGATCACCCGCTCGATCAGGAACGGCAGCATGCGTCTGCCCTGATTGGGGAACACCGAGTAGGCGCTGGTCACCTCCATCAGCGTCGCTTCGGCCGAGCCGAGGGCCACGGACAGATAGGGCGGGATGGGCGAGCTGAAGCCCACGCGGCGCGCGAAGTCGACGACCACTTCGGGGCCGACTTCGTTCATGAGCCACACCGCCGGCACGTTGCGCGACGTCTCGAGAGCGTAGCGCAGGGTGACCGGTCCCTTGTACTCGTAGTCGTAGTTGTTCGGACGGTACCTGGGCTGATTCGGACCCGCCTCGAAGCTGACCGGTTCGTCCCGGAGAATGCTGGTCGTCGTGTGGCCCTGATCGACCGCGGCAGCGTACAGGACGCCCTTGAACAGCGAGCCGAGTTGCCGGAATGCCTGCGTCGCGCGGTTGAACCGGCTGCGTTCGAAATCGTAGCCGCCCACCATGGCGAGAACCTCCCCGGTCCGGTTCTCGATGGCGATCAGCGCTCCTTCCACCGCGGGTTCCTGATCGAGGGTGGCGGTTCCGCGGCGGCCCGGCGCGTCCGGCAGGGTCACCAGCGTCACGTCGATCAGGTCCCCGGCCTGCACGATCTCCTCCGGCGCAGACATCCGCGTCCAGGCGAAGCCGTCGGGGCCGATGTCCGCCGTGTGCGGGCCGACGCGAACCCGAATGGTGTCGGCGGTCGTTGCCGTCACCACCGCCGGGACCATGTCGCCCTCCGCGATGGGCAACCGCCACCGGAAGTGCTCGAACTCTTCGACGGACTCGACCGCGTCGTCGCCGCGGAGCACGTTGCGTTGGGCGCCGCGGAAGCCGTGGCGCTTGTCGACGGCGCGCAGTCCCTCCGAGACCGCCCTGTTGGCGGCGCGCTGCAGGGAGAGGTCGAGAGTCGAGTGGACGACGAGGCCATCCTCGTAGAGGCGCTGCGCGCCGTAGCCGGCCTCGAGGTGCTGGCGAATCTCCTCGAGGAAGTAGGGCGAGACGGTGTTGGCCCTCCGGCTGCGCGGAGCGAGCACGATCGGCTTGGCCATCTCGGCGGCGGCGACCGCCTCGGTGATGTAGTCTTCCGCGGCCATTCGTCCCAGCGCGTAGTTGCGCCGCTCGACGGCGCGCTCCATGTTGACGAGCGGGCTCCAGCGCGCCGGCGATTGCAGGATGCCCGCTATCAGGGCGGCCTCGCCGAGCTCGAGCTCCATGGCGGACTTGCCGAAGTAGAGCTGCGATGCCGCCTCGACGCCGTGGGCGGCGTGCCGCGCCGTGCCGAGCCAGATCTGGTTGGCATAGAGGGCCAGTATCTCGCGCTTCGTGTAGCGCTTCTCGATGAGGAAGGTGTAGTAGACCTCCCAGGCCTTGCGCTGCCACGCCTTCTGGAGCCCGAGGCTCCGGCCCGCGACCTCGATGTTGCGCGCGAGCTGCATCGTCAGCGTGCTTGCGCCGGCGGCCGTGAGATCGCCGGCCGCCACGTTCCGGATCACGGTCCGGATGCCGGCCGGGATGCTGATGCCCTGATGGTCGAAGAACGAAGCGTCCTCGGCCGCGATGATGGCGTTGCGGAGCACCTCGGGGATGTCGTCGTAGCCGATGATGTCCCTGCGCTCGGTGGCGAACTCCCCGATCAGCTCGCCGCCGCGCGCGTACACGCGGGTGATGGTGTCGGGCGCGTAGTCGTCGAGCGCCTCTATTTCCGGCAGATCCGGCGAGTAGGCGAGCAAAACGCCGGTGACGATCCCGAACAGGGCGGCGCCGGCGAAGAGGCTCAGGATGACGGCCTGACGCACGTAGCGGTTCGGTGCAGGAGCCACGCGAATCTCCTCGTTCTCACTGGGGGTGGATTGACTATAGCACGCGCATCGGCCAGTCCGGCGGCGCCGCGGGAGCGGTCTCGACTTGACAATATACGGCTAAGATTATATGTTTGGATCGTTGTATAGGCAAGGCTGGAGGCCGCAGTGAGCGGTGATTTCGCGCGGCGCGGAAAGTCGCCGGGCACGAGGAACAGCAGAAGATGAGCAAGATCATCGGGATCGACCTGGGCACGACGAACTCGGTCGTGGCCGTCATCGAGGGCGGCGAGCCGACGGTCATCGCCAACCCGGAGGGGAGCAGGCTGACGCCGTCGGTCGTCGCGTTCGCGAAGTCCGACGAACGGCTCGTGGGGCAGGTCGCCAAGCGGCAGGCGGTGACCAACCCGGAGAACACCGTCTTCTCGATCAAGCGGTTCATGGGGCGCCGCTTCGATGAAGTGAACGAAGAGATGACGATGGTGCCCTACGAGGTGGTGCGCGCGAAGAACGGCGACGCGCGGGTCAAGGCGGGTGGCAAGGAGCTGTCGCCGCCCGAGCTGTCGGCCATGGTGCTGCAGAAGCTGAAGGCGGCGGCCGAGGAATACCTGGGCCAGTCCGTCACCAGGGCGGTCATCACCGTGCCCGCCTACTTCAACGACGCGCAGCGGCAGGCCACCAAGGACGCCGGGCAGATCGCGGGGCTCGAGGTGCTGCGGATCGTCAACGAGCCTACCGCGGCCGCGCTCGCCTACGGACTAGACAAGAAGACGGATGAGACGATCGCGGTGTACGACTTCGGCGGCGGCACCTTCGACATATCGATCCTGGAAGTGGGCGAGGGCGTGGTCGAGGTCAAGGCGACCAACGGCGATACCCACCTCGGCGGCGACAACCTCGATCAGGAGGTCATCGACTGGATCGTCGGGGAGTTCAGGCGGGAGGAGGGCATCGACCTCAGCCGGGACCCGATGGCGCTCCAGCGCCTCAAGGAAGCGGCCGAGAAGGCCAAGATGGAGCTGTCGACCGTGGTCGAGACGGAGATCAACCTGCCGTTCATCACGGCCGACGCTTCGGGCCCGAAGCACCTCCAGAAGAAGTTGACGCGGGCACGGTTCGAGCAACTGGTCGAGCCGCTGCTGCAGCGGACCGTCGAGCCGGTCCGCAGCGCCCTGCGGGACGCCGGGCTGGATCCTTCGCGGATCGACGAGGTGGTGCTGGTCGGCGGTTCGACCCGCGTCCCCCGGGTGCAGGCGATCGTGAAGGAGCTGTTCGGCAAGGAGCCGCACCGCGGCGTGAACCCGGACGAAGTGGTGGCGATCGGTGCGTCCGTGCAGGCGGGCGTGTTGGCCGGCGAGGTCAAGGACCTGCTGCTGCTCGACGTGACGCCGCTGTCGCTCGGCATCGAGACCCTCGGGGGGGTCATGACTTCCCTGATCCAGCGCAACACGACCATCCCGACCAAGAAGAGCGAGACCTTCTCGACCGCCGCGGACAATCAACCGAGCGTCGAAGTGCACGTTCTGCAGGGCGAGCGGTCGATGGCCAGGGACAACCGCACCCTCGGCAAGTTCCACCTGGACGGCATACCGCCCGCCCCGCGCGGCGTTCCGCAGATCGAGGTTACCTTCGACATCGACGCCAACGGCATCGTCAACGTCTCGGCCAAGGACCTCGGCACCGGAAAGCAGCAGCAGATCACGATTACCGCCTCGAGCGGCCTCGGCAAGGACGAGGTCGACAAGATGATGCGGGACGCCGAGGCCCATGCCGACGAGGACAAGACCCGCAAGGAAGAGGTGGAGACCCGCAACCGGGCCGACCAGGCGGCCTATGCCGCCGAGCGCATGCTGAAGGACGCCGGCGACAAGCTGTCCGAGGCGGAGCGCAAGCCGGTGGAGGAGGCCGTCGCGGAGCTGAAGAAGGCCGCCGAGGGTGGCGACGCCGGTGCGATCAACGAGGCGCTGGAGAAGCTGAATGCGGCCCAGCAGACCGCGGCCCAGGCGTTGTATGCGAAGACCGCGCAGGCCGGTCCCGGTGGTGCCGCGGGAGGCCCCGAAACCGGCGCCGGCGCGGGTCCCGGGGGCGCTACGGGCGCCGGTGCGGGACCGGGTGCCGGTGCCGGGCCGGGCGGGCCGCGGGCCGGCAATGCCGGAGACGTGATAGACGCGGAGGTCGTCGAGGACGGGAAGCAGTAGCGGTGAGCGACGCGGTGGAGGTGGCGCCCCGTGGCCCAGGTGGACTTCTACGTCATTCTCGGCGTTGAGCGCTCGGCGACGCGCGACGAGGTGAGCCGAGCCTACCGGCGCCTCGCCCGCCGTTATCACCCCGGCATCAATCCGGGCGACGGCGAGGCCGAGGCGTTCTTCCGGATCGTGACCGAGGCCTACGAGACGTTGCGGGATCCGGCTCGCCGCCGGGACTACGACGCGCACGGCGTCCGGGGGGAGCACGACCCCCGGCCGGCCTCCATCGAGTTCCAGGGATTCGACTTTTCGCCCGCCGGCGGCGGGTCCGGGCCATCGGCGACCTTCGAGGAGCTGTTTTCCGACGTGCTCCCTGCGCCGGAAGCGCGCGGGGGAGCCGCGCCCGGGCGGCCCGAACGCGGAGGCGACCTGTTCGGCGAGATCGCGCTCTCGTTCGAGGAGGCGGTGCACGGGACCGAGCGCAGGCTGACCGTCACCCGGCTCGACGTCTGCGACGACTGCGGGGGAAGCGGCCGGCGCCGCGCCCGCGAGACGAGCTGCGCGAGTTGCCACGGGACGGGAACCACCCGCCGCCGCCGCGGGCACATGGTATTCGCGACGCGTTGCGTTGCTTGCGAGGGCACGGGGTCGCTCCGCTTCCGGTCGTGCGCCGCCTGCCGCGAACGCGGGCTCGCGTCCCGCGACGAGGAAATCGTCATTCATGTGCCGGCCGGCGTGGACGACGGGTCACGCCTCCGGGTGGAGGCCAAGGGGAACGCGGGAGCGCGGGGCGGCGAGCCGGGCGATCTCTACATCGTCGCGAAGGTGGGGCGGCATCGGTTCCTGCGGCGCGAGGGACAGGACCTGCACCTCGAGCTGCCCGTCGCCATTCACGAGGCCGCGCTCGGAGCGGCCCTCGACGTGCCGACCCTCGACGGCACGGCCCGGCTGCGCGTACCAGCCGGAACGCGCTCCGGCCAGCGGTTTCGCTTGCGCAAGCACGGGGTTCCCTCGCCGCGGCGCGACGGTGTTCGCGGCGATCTCGTCGTCACGGTGAACGTCGTGCTGCCGCCGGTCGCGGACGACCGGTCCAGGGCGCTGCTCCGCGAGTTCGGCCGGATCAACGCAACCGATGTCCGCAAGGGCCTCTTCGAAGACTGACGCACATGGCCAAGCAGACGGGCACCGGACCCTACATGATCAGCGTTGTCGCGCAGCGCTACAACATCCATCCGCAGACCCTGCGGCTCTACGAGCGCGAGGGCCTGCTGAAGCCGTCGCGCACGGACGGCAACACGCGCCTCTACGGCGAAGAGGACATCGAGCGTCTGGAGACCATCCTCTCGCTGACCCGCGACCTCGGCGTGAACCTCGCCGGGGTGGAGATCATCCTCAACATGCGCGAGAAGATGGCGCGCATGCAGCACGAGGTCAACGAATTCATGCACTACGTCAAGCAGGAGCTTGCGCGCGGGGTGGGCGACTGGGAGCAACGGCTCGGGACCGCGCTCGTCAAGTCCGATCCTGGCGATCTCGTGCGATCGGCGCCGTCCGGGCCGGTGGAGCCGCCGAGCCTGGAGGCGTCGGAGACGCGCAGCCGCCGGACGCGGGAGAGTCGGGAGTAGCACAGAAGCCCGGCGCTCGGAACAAGATCAGTTCGATCGGGTGCGCATCGATTAGGACCACAGTCCCGCGTAGCGCGGGTGCGGAGGCGAAAGCCCGCTCTTCGAGGTCGCACCGGATCCGTACGTAGAAGTTTGGGCCGGGTTGTCGGGTCAGCACCGCCGGGCCGCCGCCGGCTGCTAAGCTTGTGTGTCGATGTCATGCCGAGGGTAGAGGCGCAGGTGCAAGCGGACTGTCCGGACTGCCGGGGCACCGGTTGGAGCACGCGTACCGTGGACGGCACGCGTCGGGCCGAAAGGTGCGGCTGCTGGCGCGTCGGCGTTGCCGAGCAGATGCTGGCGCGGGCTCGCATCCCCGCGCGCTACGCGAGGTGCGACTTCTCGACGTTCATCACCTACGACAACGAGAAGCTGCAGCGCGCGTTCAGGAAAGCGGGCGAGTTCGCCGCCGCGTTTCCCGTCGTCGACAAGGGGCTCCTGTTCATCGGTCCTCCCGGCATCGGAAAGACGCACCTGGCCGTGTCGGTGCTGCGGGAAGTAGTGCTGAAGGGGATGCGCGGGGTCTACTACGACACCCGTTCGCTGCTGAGCGCCATCCGCAGCACCTACAACCCGGTCACCCGCGCATCGGAGGCGGACGTTCTGGCAGAGGTGATGCATGCCGAGCTGCTCGTGCTGGACGACCTGGGCGCGGAGCGGCTGACGGACTGGGTCGAGGAGACGATGCATCTGGTCGTCAACACGCGCTACAACGAGAAGCGCCCCACCGTGTTCACCACCAACTACGAGGACGTTTCCGAGGACGGGGATCTCGATTCGCTGCTCGCCCGCGTCCGCCCCCGTCTCCTTTCGCGCCTGCGCGAAATGTGCGAGTTTCTGGAGTACGACGGGCCGGACTACCGTGAGTTCGATCACCCGCCGACCGCGGAGTCCCTGTCCCAGAAGCGGAGGATCCAGCCAGGCCTTCGCGCCGGGCTGTCCGCCCCGCGGGCCGAGCGCCTGCCGCAACGGACGTCCGCGCGGGCTCGCGCCCGGATCCCGGAAGGACAGCTCGACCTGGGCTGGGCCGGCGGCAAGGCGGGCACCTGATGCCGACCGGCGGCGCTGTAGGCCTCTACATCCATGTGCCGTTCTGTTCCGCAATCTGCGGCTACTGCAACTTCAACCGGGGGCTGCTGGACGAGGATCTCAAGCGGCGCTACGTCTCCGCGGTGACGCGCGAGATAGAGCGCAGCGCGGACGGCAGCCGCGTCGATTCGATTTTCTTCGGAGGTGGAACACCGTCGCTGCTCGCGGTCGAGGAGGTGGCGCGGGTTCTGGACACCTGCCGCGCCGCCTTCGACGTCGCCTCCGACACGGAGACGACGCTCGAGATGAACCCCGAATCGTGCAGTCTCTCCTACGTCGCGGCACTGCTCGACGCCGGGATCAATCGCATCAGCCTCGGGGTGCAGTCGTTCGACGACGACGAGCTTGCCCGCCTGGGGCGGGCGCATACGGCGGCGCAGGCCCGCGCGGCGTTCGCGGCGATCCGAGCCGCCGGCTGCGAGAACGTCAGCCTCGACCTGATGATGTGGCTGCCGGCGCAGAGCCGCGCGGCATCCGCGGCATCGGTCGAAGCCTTGCTGGCGCTCGCCCCCGATCACGCATCCCTCTACATGCTCGAGCTCTATCCGAACGCGCCGCTGCGGGAAGAGGCGGCACGCCGCGGCTGGTCGCAGGCTCCCGACGAGGACGCGGTCGCGATGTATCTCGATGCCTTCTCCAGGACCGACGCGGCCGGTTACCGGCAGTACGAGATTTCCAGCGTCGCGCGGGCGGGCAGGTGCTCGCGCCACAATCTCAAGTACTGGCAGGATGGCGAGTGGCTCGGCTTCGGATGCGGCGCCCATTCCACGCGGGCCGGCGTCCGCCGGAAGAACGTGGCGGAGACGGTGCGCTACGTGGAGGCGGTCGAGCGGGGAGCACCGGCGACGGAGACCTGCCGCCGCCTGTCCACGGACGAACGGCTGGGCGATGCTCTCATCACCGGGCTGCGTCTCGTCGAGGGCGTGCACCTCGCCACCGTCGAGCGGCGCTACGGCGTCGACGTGCGGGCGCGGTACGGCGCCGAGGTGTGCAGGTTCGCCGATGCGGGGTGGATGGTCGACGCCGAGGGTCGGTGGCGCCTGACCCGACCCGGCATGCTGGTGTCGAACGAGGTGCTGGGGACTTTCGTCTAGCGCGGGCGGTACGGTAAAGTATCCGCTCTTTCCGGGCACGGGGGATCCAAGGAGGACACGAACATGCGTTGGTTTCGCAAGGAGCGGTCGATGCGGCGGATCTTTCTCGGGGGCGCGTTCGCGGCGACGCTGGCCGCAGGCGTGATGCTGGGAACGTTGATCCCCTCGCAGCAGGTGGAGGCGCAGCCGCAGGTCAACTTCAGCGGCGACGCCGCGGTCATGCTGCACTTCGTCAAGCCGGGGTCCACGTCGGCCTACGAAGGCGTGATGGCAAGGCTCGGCCAGGCACTGCAGCAGAGCCAGAACGAGCAGACCAACCGGCAGGCGCAGGCTGCCGGGTGGAAGGTCTATCGCGCCAGCATGGACATTTCCGGCCAGGGGAACGTGATGTACGCCTGGGTCATCGACCCGGTGCTGGGTGGCGCCAACTATGCGGCGGCGACCATCATGAACGAGGTGTTCCCGGGCGAGATTCAGGATCTCTACGAGACCTACAACGGCTCCTTCACGGACGCCGCGCTCAAGCAGTTGCCGATCAATCTCACACTGGTCGCCGACTTCTAGGCGCTTGCGCCGCGGAATGTAGGAGCTTGCGCCGCGGCACGCTGCGAAGCGGAGTTCCGAGGCGCAAGGTCGTGGCAAGGATGGAACCGGCCGCGACTCCGAGCCTGCGAGGCGTTTTCGGGGCGCCAAGCTTCGGATAACTCCGGCGGGAGGCGGTCGGCATCGTTTCCCGGCGAAGTCCGGGTGGAGTGTACGCGGCACTCGGGGCGGTCGGGTCGTACGCCCGGCCGCCTTCCTCTTGGCTTGGCGCCGAACGTCCCGCGGCCCGACACCGAGGCCGGTAGACCGCCGGGTTCGACGGCTCATCCGTTACCGCATGGCCCGGTGGTCGGGTGGCCCGGTTCGTTCAGCC
The DNA here is from genome assembly GCA_964291605.2 of Vicinamibacterales bacterium. Classification (GTDB taxonomy): domain Bacteria; phylum Acidobacteriota; class Vicinamibacteria; order Vicinamibacterales; family UBA8438; genus WTFV01. The sequence continues at coordinate 2,876,052 of OZ219745.1, forward strand.
GGTAGCGCTTGGCTACTGCTCGAAGGGGTGGGCGATGTTGTCGATGAGTACCGGCTGGTCCGGCCGGCACGGGTCGGGCTTCGTGTTGTCGATTGCCGCGGCGCTACTCGTGGGAGCAGCCGTCGGCATGGCGATGCCCCGGCCCTTCGAGTCCATTCGTGCCGCGCAGCCGCCGGCGGGCGCCCAGCAGACAGCCCCTGCGCCCCTGCCGTTCCCCGGCACGCAACCGCCGGCGCCCGACGAGACCGATCCCGACGAGGACGCAACGGAGACGGAAACGGATGCGGCGCCGCCGCTTGCCACGCGCACGTTCGAGGCGCCCGCCGCCCTGGTCATGAACTACGTCCAGGCCGCCAGCGCGACCGGCTTCGAGCAGAATGTGCGTGCGCTGGTCCAGGAGATGGCGGCGAGCGAGGATCCGGAGCGTCAGGGGCAGGCCGCCGGCTGGACCATGTACCGCGTGCGCGAGCCGGGTCCCAACAACAACGCGGTCTACGTCTGGCTGTTCGACCCGGTCGTGACGAATGCGAACTACGCGGTGCCGCAGCTTCTGAACGAGGCGTTTCCGGACGAGGTGCAGCAGCTCTACGAGACCTACAACCAGTCGTTCGGCATGGGGCAGGCGTTTCTCAATCTCGATCCCGTCGTGCTGGTGCAGGAATAGCGGACCCGGGCGCCTTGCGCCCGGCGTCAGAAGGCCACGTTGAGCGCCGCGTAGGCCCGCCGCGATCGGCGATGCGCGCTGTCGCCTCGCAACACGAACAGGCGGTAGTCGAATCGGATGCGGAACGGCCCGTTCAGGCGGACGTAGATGCCGCCGCCGGCGCTCGCCGCGAGGCCGGTTCGGGCGGGTCCCTCCAGGCGTTCGCGGTACATTCCTCCGCCGAAGGATCCGTAGACCTGCACGCGGCGATCGGTCGACGAAGTCCCGACCAGCAGATTGAACAGGCCGGTTCTCAGCGCGGGCCTTCCCGCGATCCGGTCCGCGGGCGCGCCGCCGTACTCGAACTCCACGCCGACCGGCTGCAACGACAGGCCGAGCGCAGCGCCGAACGTCGTGCGAGGGCCCGTCGTGGTGCTGCCGGCGAAGACGGTCAGGTCCGCGAACGCGCGATCCGCGCCCGCTCCCAGCAGGAGCGTCAACAGCGCCACGCGCAGGGCGCGTCCGGCTCCGGCTCCGGTCCAGCCAACCATCGCGCACCATTATCGACCGGGTAAGGCCGGAGGCTGCTGGAGCCGGGCGGCGGGCCGGAGGCCGCGGCTCGGCGCGTGATAGAGTCTCGACGCCATGGATTTCCGCCCCACCGAGGCCGAGGAGGTGACGCGGCGGGCGGTGCGCGAGTTCGCCGAGCGGGAGATCGCGCCGCACGTCATGGCGTGGGACGAGGCGCAGGCCTTTCCCGCCGAGCTGCTGGCGCAACTCGCGGAGCTGGGGTTGCTCGGCATCCAGTTTCCCACCCGCTACGGGGGAGCCGGACTCTCCGCGGTGGAGTACTGCATCTGCATCGAGGAGCTCGCGCGCGTCGATCCGACCATTGCCCTCACCGTGGCCGCCCACAACGGGCTGGGCGCGGCCCATGTCGCAATGTTCGGTACCGAAGCGCAGAAGGAGCGCTGGCTGGCGCCGCTGGCGCAGGGCGAGTTCCTGGGGGCCTGGGCGCTCACCGAGCCCGATGCCGGAAGCGACGCCGGCAGCCTGCGGACGCGCGCCCGCCGCGACGGCGACGGCTGGGTCCTGGACGGCACGAAGACGTTCACCACCCACGCGGGTCTCGCCGGCCTCACCGTCGTGATGGCGGTTACGGATCCGGACGCGCGGCGCCATGGAATATCCGCCTTCGTCGTCGAGCGCGGCGCACCGGGCCTGTCCGCCGGCCGCAAGGAGAACAAGCTCGGCATGCGCGCGAGCACGACCGCCGATACGCGTCTGGACGGATGCCGGGTGGCGGCCGATCACCTGCTGGGCCGCGAGGGGCATGGATTCGTCGACGCCATGGCGGTCCTCGACGCGGGCCGGATCGGCATCGCGGCGCTTGGCGTGGGGCTGGCCCAGGGAGCTTTCGATGCGGCCCGCCGGCACGCTGCCGCGCGAAAGCAGTTCGGACGCCCGCTGGCCAGCTTCCAGGCGATCCAGTGGAAGCTGGCCGACATGGCCACCGGGATCGACGCGGCCAGGCTGCTGACCTACCGCGCGGCGTACCTGAAGGACCGCGGGCGCCCGACGACCCGCGAGTCGTCGATGGCCAAGCTGTACGCCAGCGAAGTGGCGGTCCGGGCGGCCGGTGAGTGCGTGCAGATTCATGGCGGTTACGGCTTCGTGAAGGACTATCCGGCCGAGAAGCTGTACCGCGACGTGAAGCTGCTGACCATCGGCGAGGGCACCAGCGAGATCCAGCGGCTGGTCATCGCGCGGCAGTACCTGCGCTGACCGCCGCGAAGGACCCCGACCCGATGGACCTGGCGGAACGCGTGCTGGCCGGCGATGCCCGCGCCGTCGCGCGCGCGATTTCCGTCGTGGAGCGGGAAGATGCGGAGTCGGCGGCGTTGATAGGCCGGTTGTTCGCGCGGACCGGGCGCGCGCTGGTCGTGGGCCTGACCGGGGCGCCGGGGGTCGGCAAGAGCACGCTGGTCGACCGTCTGACCACCGTGTTTCGGCGGGAGCGGTTGCGCGTCGGCATCCTGGCCGTCGATCCCACCAGCCCCTTCAGCGGCGGCGCTATTCTCGGCGATCGCATTCGGATGCAGAGTCATGCCGCGGACGCTGGCGTCTTCGTGCGCAGCATGGCGACCCGCGGGCAGCTCGGGGGATTGGCCCGGGCGACCGACGACGCGCGGATCGTGCTCGACGCGGCGGGAATCGACGTCGTGCTGATCGAGACCGTCGGCGTCGGCCAGGGAGAGATCGAAGTCAGCCGCACCGCCGATGTGGCGGTGGTGGTCCTCGCTCCCGGCAGCGGCGACGACGTGCAGGCGATCAAGGCCGGCATCATGGAGATTGCCGACGTGTTCGTGGTCAACAAGGCGGATCGCGACGGCGCCGACCGCGCGGTCGCGGACATCGAGGGAATGCTCTCCCTGCAGGAGAGAGGAACGGACGGGTGGCGTCCCCCGGTGGTCAAGTGCTGCGCCGCGTCCGGGGACGGGGTCGAGGAACTGGTCGCGGCGGTGCGGGGGTTCGTCGAGCGGGGCCTCGTCGCCGAGGATCGCGCGCGCCGCCGGGCGCGCACTCGGCTGGAGTCGATCCTGGTCGGCCGGCTCGTCGAGCGCATCGGAGCGGAGCGCGGCCTCGACGCTGCGATCGATGCGGTCGTCTCCCGCGAGGTCGATCCGTACACGGCGGCCGGAGAGCTCGTGCGACGATACGCGCAGGAGGCGTCAGGCTCATGAAGGCGGTGCTCGACCACATCGGAATCGCGGTGGACGATCTGGACGCGGCGCTCGCGTTCTATACCGAGGCCCTCGGCCTGGAGGTCGACGCGACGGAGGACGTGCCGTCGCAAGGAGTGCGCGCGCACTTCGTGCGCGTCGGTTCGGCCGCGCTGGAGCTGCTCGAAGCGACCACGGAGGAATCGCCCATCCGGCGCTTCGTTACTCGCCGCGGCGCCGGAATACACCACATAACGCTGCGGGTCGACGACATCGCCGCGGCCCTCGCGCGCCTGAAGTCGCGGGGCGTCAGGCTGGTCGACGAGACGCCGCGCGAGGGAGCCGAGGGAGCACTGGTCGCCTTCGTGCACCCGGCCAGCGCGCACGGCGTCCTCGTCGAGCTCAAGCAGGAGAGGAACGCCGGGAAGAATCATGCACGCTGACGAACGCGTACGGATCGGCATCATCGGCGGAAGCGGCCTCTACGACATGGCCGATCTCGCGGCTCGCGAAGAACGCGAGATCGCCACGCCGTTCGGGGCGCCGTCGGCACCCTATGTGATAGGCGACCTCGCCGGGCGCCGGGTCGCGTTCCTGGCCCGTCACGGTGCCGGGCACCGCATCCTTCCGTCGGAGCTCAACTTCCGGGCGAACATCTACGGCATGAAGACGCTGGGCGTCGAGTGGCTCGTGTCGGCCAGCGCCGTCGGGAGCCTGCAGGAGCGGTACCGGCCGCAGGACATCGTCGTTCCCGACCAGTTCGTCGACCGCACGCGGGGGCGCGTGGGCACGTTCTTCGGACGCGGACTCGCCGCGCACGTCTCGCTCGCGCACCCGGTTTGCGCGGCCCTCTGCCGGCTTGCCGGCGACGCGGCAAGCCGGGTCGGCGCGACCGTGCACCGCGGAGGCACCTACGTCTGCATGGAGGGCCCCCAGTTCTCGACCCTGGCCGAGTCGCGCCTGTATCGCTCGTGGGACATGGACATCATCGGCATGACCAATCTGCAGGAAGCCAAGCTGGCGCGCGAGGCGGAGATGTGCTTCGCGACGCTGGCGCTGGTCACGGACTACGACTGCTGGCATCCCGACCACGATCAGGTGACCGTCGAGATGGTCATCGAGACGCTGCAGGCGAACGCGGTGACCGCGCAGAGGACGATCGCCGACATGGTGTCGCATCTGCCGGTGGAACGCGGTTGCGAGTGCAGCAACGCACTCGCAACGGCGATCATCACGCGTCCCGAGGCGATTCCCTCCGACGTCCGCGCCGAGCTGGCGCCCATCATCGGCAGGTACCTGTAATGGCGCAGCCGGTGTTGACGGTCGGATCGGTTGCGTTCGACTCGATCCGGACGCCGTTCGGAGAGGTGTCGCGCGTGGTGGGGGGGGCCGCGACGTTCTTCAGCATCGCCGCGTCGTTCTTCAGCGACGTGCGGTTGGTGGCGGTAGTCGGGGAGGACTTCGGCCCGCGCCACATGCAGGTCTTCGGCGGCCGGCGGATCGACCTCGCGGGGCTGCAGCGCGTGCCGGGCGAGACGTTCCGCTGGAAGGGGGAGTACAAGCTCGACCTGAACACGCGGGAGACGATCTACACCCACCTGAACGTGTTCCAGGATTTCTCGCCGCAGGTTCCCGAGCGCTTCCGGTCCACGCCGATCGTGTTCCTGGCCAACATCCATCCGGCCCTCCAGTTGGAGGTGCTCGACCAGATCGAGGCGCCCGGGTTCGTCGCCCTCGATACGATGAACTACTGGATCGACGGGACGCCTGCCGAGCTCGCGCAGGTCCTGAAGCGCGTCGACGCCGTCGTGATCAACGACGAGGAGGCGCGGCAGCTCAGCGGCAAGTCCAACCTCGTCAGGGCGGCGCGCGAGATCCGCGCGATGGGCCCCCGGCGGGTCGTGATCAAGCGGGGCGAGCACGGCGTCCTCCTGACGCGGGGCGACCACTTCTTCGCCGCACCGGGGCTGCCGCTCGAGGAGGTGTGCGATCCGACCGGCGCCGGCGACACGTTCGCCGGCGGGTTCATCGGGTACCTGGCCGCCGGGGGCGACCTGTCCGACGACGCGGTAGTGCGTGCGGCCGTCTGCGGAAGCGCGCTGGCCTCGCTCTCGGTGGAGGATTTCGGCCTCGGCCGTCTGCTGAGCCTCACGGACGAGGACATCCGCTTGCGCTTCGAAGCCTTCCGGCGCCTGACCCACTTCGATGAGCTCGACTACTAGACGATTGCTCCTGCCGTCGCTGGTCGGAGGCGTCCTGCTCTGGAACGGTGCGCTCGCGGCGGCGCCGTATGCGGTGAGTCAGCGTGCCGGCGGCGGCGCGCTGATCGGAGCGACCGCCGTGTACGTCGCCGGGAGCTTCCTCTGCCACCAGCGTGCGGATCGGTCCTTCCATCCCTGGGGGGTGAAGCTTCCCGTCTGCGGGCGCTGCGCGGGGTTGTATGCAGGGGCGCTGCTCGGCCTGCTCGGCGTCATCCGCTGCGTGCGTGTGCGAGCGACGCGCGGGCTCCTCGCGGCGGCGGCATTCCCGACCGCCGCGACCCTCGTCCTCGAAGTGTCCGGTGTGCTCGATCCCGGGAATCCCGGACGCGCGGCGGCGGCGGTTCCGCTGGGCGCCGCGGTTTGCTGGTTCGTGGCCGGTGCGATCCGGGGGAAGGTACACTAGAGGGAGATGCCCAACCGTCCGCACGCGGTCGAGCCGGGCCGTGTCGCCGCCATCTGTGCCGTTGCCTGGGCGTTGCCCGGGGCCGGTCACCTCTGGCTGGGGCGTTCGTCCAAGGGAATCGTGTTCCTCGTCGCTTTGCCTCTCATGTTCGCGATCGGGCTCGGGCTCGACGGCGAGCTGTTCGCCATCGATCCTTCCCAGCCCCTGGTCGCGCTGGCCGGACTCGCCGATCTCGGCATCGGGGCGCCGTATGTGCTGGCGCGCGCGCTGGGAGCCGGAGGCGGCGACGTGGCGGCGGGGACCTACGAGTACGGCAATACATTCCTCATCGTCTCGGGTCTGCTGAACGCGCTGGTGGTGCTGGACGCGTTCGACATCGCCCAGGGACGCAAGTAGGCGGCACGATGGCCAGCCACTTCTTCCTGATGGTGCTGTTCGCCGGGTTGGTGTCGCTCGTCTTCGCGGTGCTGATGCGCGACGAGCCCGGGGAGCAGATCCGCTTCGGGGGCGCGCTGTTTGCCGGATTCGTGCTTGCGGCGACCGTGCTGGCCTGGCTCATGTACCCGTTCCCGCTATGACCGTCCCTCCGTTTCGGCGTCCGGTCCCGCTGCGGCGCCTGCTCCATGTCTGGGGGCCGGTCGTCGTTCTGATGGCCGCGATCTTCGCTGTCTCGGCGACTTCGTCGCCGCCCCGGCTGCCAGCCGCGGTTTCCGACGTCGCGGCGCATGCCATTGCTTACGCCGTCCTCGCTCTGGCGATGCTGCGGGCGGTGAGCGGAGCGGACTTCTCCCGGATCACGGCCGGCGGCGTGGTGCTCGCCGTGGTGCTGACGGTGGCCTATGGACTGACGGACGAAGTCCACCAGTCGTTCGTGCCCGGACGGACCCCGGAGTTCCGGGACCTGGCGGCGGATGCCATGGGGGCGGCGGCCGGGGCCGCGCTGGGATGGGCGTGGAGTATAGTTCTTGCCGTTCGGGCCAGACGCCATGCCGCATGAGAACCTGACCATCGAGCGGGACGGGCCGGTGGCCGTGATCACCGTGACGCGGCCGGCGGTGCTGAACGCGCTGAACAATGAGACGATCACCGAGCTGGAGGGCGCGGTGCGCGCGCTGACGGCCGACGACGAGGTGCGGGCGGTGATCCTGACCGGCGCCGGCGACAAGGCATTCATCGCGGGCGCCGACATCGGCGAGCTGGCCGCCCTCAATCCGGTTGCGGCCGAGGCGCTGGCGGCCCGCGGGCATGCCCTGTGCCAGGCCATCGAGCGGATGGGCAAGCCGGTGGTCGCGGCCATAAACGGCTACGCGCTCGGCGGCGGCTGCGAGCTCGCCATGGCCTGTACATTGCGGATCGCGGCCGAGACGGCGAAGCTCGGCCAGCCGGAGATCGCTCTCGGGCTCCTCCCCGGCTACGGGGGCACGCAGCGGCTGCCGCGACTCGTCGGTAGCGGCCGGGCCCTGGAGATCATGCTGACCGGGGCGCCGATCGATGCGCAGGAGGCTTGGCGGATCGGACTCGTGAACCGTGTCGTCCCGCGCGACGAGCTGATGCCGCAAGCGGTCGAGCTGGCGCGGACGGTCGCGGCCCAGGCGCCGATCGCGGTCCGCTACATCCTGGCCGCGGTTCGCGAGGGGCTGGGTATGACGCTCGTCGACGGTTGCGCCCACGAGGCGGGCCTGTTCGGGCTGGCCGCCGCGACAAGCGACTGGCGCGAAGGCACCAGCGCCTTCCTGGAGAAACGTCCCGCGCGCTTTACCGGCTCATGAGAGATACCCCGGTCATCGAGGGGGCGACCGACGCGTCGGGACTGCGGGTCGGCCTCGTCGTGTCCGCGTACCATCGGACGATCACCGGTGCGCTGTGCGACGGCGCCCTGGCGGCGTTGCGGGAAGCGGGGTCGCGCGGCGCAGGAACGGGCGGCGCCGGCTCGGTGACGGTCATCGAGGTGCCGGGCGCTTTCGAGGTTCCGCTCGCCGCCCGCCGCGCCGCGGAATCGGGGCGGTTCGACGCCATCGTGTGCCTCGGGTGCATCGTGCGCGGCGAGACGCCGCACTTCGACTATCTGGCGTCGGCCGTCGCGCATGCGATAGCCATGGCCTCGCAAGCCACGGGCGTGCCGATGACGTTCGGCGTACTGACGACCAACTCGCTGGACGAGGCCGCCGCCCGCGCCGGCGACGGCCCGTCGAACAAGGGGCGCGAAGCCGCGCTGGCCGCCGTGCAGTTGGCCAACGTCATCGGCTCGCTGCCGGGGTCGTCCCGGGCCGGAGCGTGACCGTCGACCCCGGCAGTCGGCGAGAGCGCCATCTCGCGCGGGAGACGGCGCTGCAGTTGTTGTACCAATGGGAAGTGGGCCGTATCGGCCCCGACGATCGCGGGGCTGCGCTCGAGATCTACTGGGCCGTGCATCCGGCCCCGGCGCCGCGGCGCTCCCGGGCGCTGGGCCTCGCCGGCGGCGCCGTTGACGCGCTCGCTACCATCGACCCGTTGATCGCGAAACACACGGACAACTGGCGGCCGGAGCGTCTGGCCGTCGTGGACAGGCTGATCATGCGCCTGGCGGTGTACGAGATGCTGTCCGAGGAGACGCCGCCGGCGGTGGTCATCAACGAAGCGCTGGAGCTGGCCAAGACCTTCAGCGGAGAGCGGTCGGTCGCCTTCATCAACGGCGTGCTCGATGCGGTGCGGCGCGCGCTCGTGGAGCAGGACGAGGCCAGCGCGGTCCGGACGTGACGAGTAATGAAGGCAGCGGGCGGCGTGACATGAGCGCAGTTGAGCAGACAGGGGACGTCGGCGACTGGTTCGAGGTGTGCCGGGCGCTACTCGCGGATTCGCAATGGTCCTCCAGGACCCCCGCTGTGGTTGCGAAGAAGACGGGACTGAGCCGGGTTCGCGTCGAGCACTTGCTCGGCGATCTATATCGGTCTGAAGTAAGCAAGATCCACGGCAAAGCTGGAAAGCTCACCTACAAGCTCAAGAATGAGCACCGGTGGCAGAGACGCCTCAACCATCACGATCTCGGGACTCTGGATCCGGCAGTCGATTTGTACCCGGCCCGTTTCGACAGATCGGAGAGCGTGTCGGCAGTTGTCGGCGCCCACGCGGACCGTTCGGGAGAGGAACTGGAGGGCGAGCGCCCCGAGACGGTTACTGCCGGGCGCATTGTCGCGATCCGGAGCTTCGGGAAGGCAAACTTCCTGGTGCTGTCAGATGGCGAGTCCAAGCTGCAGGCCTACGTTCGCAAGGACTCCGTCAGTGCTCGTGATTTCAGCGTGTTCAAGCTGCTGGATGTGGGCGACCTAGTAGGGGTTGCCGGCCGTGTCTTCCGGACGAGGACGAACGAATTGACCGTCTGGGCAGCACGATTGGAGTTCCTGGCCAAGTGCTTCGAACCGCTCCCGGAGAAGTGGCATGGGCTCACCGACGTCGAGACCCGCTACCGGCAGCGCTATCTCGATTTGATCGTCAATCCGGCGTCGCGGCCGGTCTTCGAGGTCCGCAGCCGCGTCATCCGGGCCATCCGAGGGTTTCTCGACAAGCGCGACTACCTGGAGGTCGAGACGCCCATGATGCAGCCGATGGCCGGCGGCGCGCTCGCCCGGCCGTTCGAGACGTACCACAATGCGCTCGACATGCCGCTGTATCTGCGGGTCGCGCCGGAGCTGTACCTGAAGCGGCTCGTAGTCGGCGGGATGGAGCGGGTCTACGAGATCAACCGCAACTTCCGGAACGAGGGCATCTCGACCCGGCACAATCCCGAGTTCACGATGCTCGAGTTCTACGAGGCCTACAGCGACTACAAGAAGCTGATGAAGCTGACCGAGGAATTGATCGGGGCCGTGGCCGATGAAGTGCTCGGCAAGCAGGAGTGCACGTACGCGGGGACGACCATTTCTCTCCGGCCGGGCCGGCCGGGGTTCGACAAGGAAGGGTTCACCAAGCTGCCGCTGCGCGACGCCGTGCGCCGTGCGGCAGCGGAGCGGCTGGGCCGCGACGTGTCCGAGGGCGATCTCAGGGACCGCGCGGCAGTGACGCAACTGGCCAGCGAGCTCAACGTCGACGTCCCGCCCGGCGCCGGCGCCGGCAAAGTCGCGTTCGCGCTGTTCGAGGCGCTTTGCGAGGACAGCATCGTGCAGCCGACGTTCGTGCATGACTTCCCGACGGAGGTGTCGCCGCTGTCGAAACAGCGGCCGGACGATCCCGACACCGTCGAGCGGTTCGAGCTGTACATCGGCGGCATGGAGATCGCCAACGCGTTCAGCGAGTTGAACGATCCGGCCGAGCAGCGCCGCCGCTTCGAGGCGCAACTGCGGGCGCGCGGAGCTGGCGACGCCGAGGCGCACGCCATGGACGAGGACTACATCCGCGCCCTGGAGCACGGGTTGCCGCCCACCGGCGGCGAGGGTGTCGGCATCGACCGGCTGGTCATGCTGTTGACCGACCGGCAGTCCATCCGCGACGTCATCCTGTTTCCCCTCTTGCGGCCGCAGGCCGGGTCGCTGGCCGACACCGCCACGGCGCCATGAACCTGCCCCTCGAGCTGTACATCTCCGTCCGGTACCTCGTGGCGCGCCGCAAGCAGGCGTCCATGGCGAGCACGTCGCTCATCTCGGTCCTGGGGGTGACGGTCGGGGTCACCGCGCTGATCGTCGCCCTGGCCCTGATGACGGGCCTGCAGCAGGAGCTGCGCGATCGGATCGTCGGCGCGCAGGCCCACGTGTACGTCTACAAGGTGGGGGGCTTCGACGACTACGAGGCCGAGGCCGGCACGTTGACCGCACTGCCGCGAGTCGAGGCTGCCGCGCCGGCAATCCAGGGCAAGGCGCTGGCCCGCACCGCCGCCGGCGAAGTCTTCATCAACGTCAAGGGAATCGATCCACTGCTGGAGGAGACCGTCACGGGGCTCGCGGCGGCGGTCGAGCGCGGGAGCCTTTCGGCGCTGACAGGTTACGACGGACCGGTGCTGGGCGGCGTGGTGATTGGCGCCGAGCTCGCCCGCCGGCTCGGCGCGTTCGTCGGCGACGAGATCAGCCTGGTGACCGCGGCCAGCGGGACGCTGTCACCGATGGGAGTGCTGCCGCGCCCCCGCCGCATGGAGGTGGTCGGCATCTTCCGGCTGGGGCTTCTCGACTACGACACGGCCTACGGCTTCGTGACGCTGGATGCGGCCAGACGGCTGTTTCGCAAGGATCGGGTCGAGATGATGCAGCTTCGTGTCGACGATCCCTCCGCCGCGTACGCCGTGGCGCAAGCGCTTCCGGGGCAGCTCGGCGGGACCTACCTGGCCGATGACTGGTCACGTCTCAACTCGCAGCTCTTCGAGGCGCTCTTTCTGGAGAAGATGGCCATCTCGATCGCCATCGGCCTGATTGTGCTCGTTGCGACCCTGAACATCGTCTCGTCGCTCATCATGCTCGTCATGGAAAAGAGCCGGGACATCGCCATTCTGAAGACCATGGGCGCCGGCGCCCGGGCCGTGCGACGCATCTTCGTGCTGCAGGGCGCGATCATCGGTCTCGCCGGGACCACCGCCGGCGCCGCCGCCGGCTACGTCATCTGCACGGTGATGGACCGCTACCGGCTCCTGCGGCTGCCGATGGAGGTATACCAAGTGACCTACGTTCCCTTCATCATCGAGCCGCTCGACTTCTGGATCGTGCTTCTGGCGGCGAACGTCGTCTGCCTCCTGGTGACGCTGCATCCGTCCCGCCACGCGGCGCGGATCGATCCGGCCGAGGCGTTGCGGTACGAGTAGCGGGTGCGCCGAGGTTTGCGGACATGCCGTTTCTCGCCGTGCAGGGGTTGTCCATGTCGTATCGCATGGGGGACCGGGAATTGCCGGTGCTGCGCGATCTGGACCTGGACGTCGAAGCCGGAGAAATGGTCGCGATCGTAGGGGCGTCCGGCGTCGGAAAGAGCACCCTGCTGCACGTTCTCGGTGGTCTCGACCGCGCCCGGGAAGGGCGGATCCACGTCGGTGAGGTGGAGTTGACGGCCCTGGACGACGACGCGCTCGTCGCGTTCAGGAACCGGAGCGTCGGTTTCGTCTTTCAGCTTCATCACCTGCTGCCGGAGTTCTCGGCGCTGGAGAACGTGGAGATGCCGATGCGCATCGCCCGCAGGCCGGTGGAGCAGGCCCGCGAACGGGCGGCGGCTCTCCTGCGGGAGGTCGGGCTCGGCGACCGGCTCGATCACCGTCCGGGCCTGCTGTCGGGGGGGGAACAGCAGCGGGTGGCGGTGGCGCGCGCCCTGGTCATGCGACCGGCGCTGCTCCTCGCGGACGAGCCGACCGGCGATCTCGACGAGGCCACGGGCACCGCGATTCACGAGTTGCTGCGCGACATGCACCGGGCGTACGGACTGACGTCCGTCGTGGCGACCCACAACGACCGGTTGGCCGCCGCCTGCGACCGCGTGCTCCGGCTGGCCGGCGGGCGGCTGGTCGCGGCCTGATGCCGTGCCCGCCGCCCCGAAACGCCTCGCCGGCTGTGCGTCTCGGCCCATCCCCCGCCCCATGACCTTGCGTCGTAGAACTCCGCTGCACTGCGTTCTGCGGCGCAAGCTCCTGGCAGCCCGTGGCAAGAGCCCCGCTGCATTCGAGCGGCGATGCATCCCGCGTGGACTGCGTTGCTCCTCGGTCGAATATGCCCGATATGCTTCCTCGTCGCGCCTTGCCACACGGGCGCTTCGCCGCTCTCGGTGCTACGCGGGTTTCACCACGGACTGCCAGCCGAGGCCAACGGCCGATACCAACAGCCGATACCTTATAATCGAAGCACACCGGGACGCTGTCGAACAGGCGTCGGAGCAGTCGACATGTTCGAGCGATACACCGAACGGGCGCGGCGCGTCTTGTTCTTTGCGCGCTACGAGGCGAGCCAGCTCGGGAGCATCTCGATCGAGACCGAGCACCTGCTGCTCGGACTGATCCGCGAGGGCAAGGGGCTGACGAGCCGCATCTTCGCCCGCTCGCGCCTGTCCCTGGAGAATATCCGCAAGGAGATCGAGGGCCGCACCGTCTTCCGCGAGAAGGTGTCGACGTCGGTCGAAATCCCGTTCAGCGCGGAGACGAAGCGCGTGCTGCAGTTCGCCGCCGAGGAGGCGGACCGGCTGCTGCACAACTACATCGGGACCGAGCACCTCCTGCTGGGGATCCTGCGCGAGGAGCGATCCGTGGCGTCGACCATCCTGTCCGAGAAGGGGATGCGCCTGAACGCGGTCCGCGAGGACATCGTGCAGCTCCTGAACGAGAAGACCACGGTGACGCGCGTCAAGGAGACGCCGTTGCTGGCCGAGTTCAGCCGCGATCTGTCGGACGCCGCGCTGAAGAACCGCCTCGATCCGCTCGTGGGCCGCGCCGTGGAGCTCGAGCGCGTACAGCAGGTCCTGTGCCGGCGCACCAAGAACAACGCCGTGCTCATCGGCGAGCCCGGCGTCGGCAAGACCGCCATCGTCGAGGGCCTGGCCCAACGCATCGCGTTCGGCGACGTGCCCCATTTCCTGGCCGACAAGCGGCTCCTGGCGCTCGACATTCCGCTGATCGTGGCGGGTACGAAGTACCGCGGGCAGTTCGAGGAACGCCTCAAGGCGATCATGAAGGAGCTGACCGAGAACCCGAACATCATCGTGTTCATCGACGAGCTGCACACGCTGGTGGGCGCGGGATCGGCGGAGGGCTCGCTCGACGCGGCGAACATCCTCAAGCCGGCCCTGTCGCGCGGCGAGATCCGCTGCATCGGGGCCACGACGCCGGCGGAATACCGGAAGTACATCGAGAAGGACCGGTCGCTGGAACGGCGGTTCCAGGCCGTCAGGGTCGATCCGCCCACCGAGACCGAAGCACTCGAGATTCTGAGCCGGATCAAGGAGCGCTACGAGAGCTATCACCGCGTGGCGTACGTGCAGGAGGCGATGGAGGCGGCCGTCTTCCAGTCGAACCGCTACATCACGGACCGGTTCCTGCCCGACAAGGCGATCGATCTCATCGACGAGGCGGGTGCCCGCGTCAAGCTGCGGGCCGCGGGTTACAGCGAGGAATTCAGCGAGATCAACAGGAACATCCGCGTGGCGGTCGAGCAGATGGAGAGCGCGACCGCGCAGAAGGACTACGAACGGGCGCAGTTCTTCCGCGAGCAGGAGGTTCTCGCGCGCGAGAACCTCCAGGTGGTGCGCGAGAAGTTCGACGTCCAGGCCGGGGGGGGACAGCCGGTCGAGGTCGGTCGGCAGGACATCGACGAGGTCGTCTCGAAGTGGACCGGTGTGCCGCTGACCACGATCAACCAGGACGAGAGCGCGAAGCTGCTGCGGATGGAGGACGAGCTGCACCGCAGGGTGATCAGCCAGGAGCGGGCCATCTCGGCCCTGGCCCGCGCCATCCGGCGTTCGCGGGCCGGGCTCAAGTCTCCGCACCGGCCGGTCGGCAGCTTCGTCTTCCTGGGGCCGACCGGCGTCGGCAAGACGGAGCTGGCGCGGGCGCTCGCCGGCTTCCTGTTCGGGAGCGACACCGCGCTCGTGCGCTTCGACATGTCGGAGTACATGGAGAAGCACTCCGTCTCGAAGCTCATCGGTTCGCCGCCCGGCTACGTCGGTCACGACGAGGGGGGACAGCTCACCGAGAAGGTCAAGCGTCACCCCTACTCGGTCGTCCTGCTCGACGAGATCGAGAAGGCGCACCCGGACCTGTTCAACATCCTGCTGCAGGTGTTCGAGGACGGCCATCTCACCGACGGGCTGGGCAACCGCGTCGATTTCAAGAACACCATCGTCATCATGACCTCCAACATCGGCGCGCGCCATATCCAGAAGAAGGCGGCGGTGGGGTTCCAGTCGTCGAGCGCGCAGGAGGTCCAGCGCAGCGTGACGGACCTGGTGCTCGGGGAGGTCAAGCGCACGTTCAACCCCGAGTTCGTGAACCGCGTCGACGAAATCATCGTGTTCGAGGCGTTGACCGACGACGATCTGCGCGAGATCCTGCGGATGCTGGTGCGGCAGCTCAACGAGAACCTCGCCGGCCGCGACCTGCGCATCACGCTGACGCCGGAGGTCATCGACTGGATTATCGACCTGACGTGCAAGGATCGCTCCTACGGCGCCCGCCCGCTGCGGCGTGCGATCCAGCGTCACATCGAGGACCCTTTGTCCGAGGAGTTGATCAGCGGGCGTCTCGAGTCCGGCGAGGTCGAAGTGTACCTCGATGCGGGCGTGCTCGCGTACCGGGCCGCGGACCAGCAGGTGGAGGGACGGTGCCTCGTCTAGGAGGTCGTGCCGCAGAACGCAGCGGAGCGAAGTGCTGCGGTGCGAGCTCGTGGAGCGGGGGGATGGGCCGAGACGCGTCACCGGCGAGGCGTCTCGGGGCGCCAGGAGGTGGCGGCGTAGAACGCGGTGCCGGCGAATCGCGGTTCGCAGCGTCCAAAGATCTCGTAAAATGGCGTGAAGGCTCGTTTGTCACGTGGCATGCCAGCGATGACCGGATCGGCGGGGATCGCGGCCGGAGCCGCAGGCTTTCCCGCAGGTGAAACATCGATGCAGGTGAAACAGCGAACGGGACATGCGAAGCAGGCCGGGGCGCGCATCGGCGCCGCGGCCCTGGCGTTCGCGGGGATGCTCGCGACGGGCGCGGCGCCCGCGGAAGGCCAGCCGTCCATCTTCGGGGCACCGCAGCAACCGGCGCCCTCCATCTTCGGCGGCGCGCCGGAGCCGCCGCGGCCCGCGTTGCCGCCTCCGGATTCGCCGACGCTGCTCAGGAACATCGCGATCCAGTTTCCGACCCAGGGGAACGTGGCGGGCGTCGATTACAACACGTACCTCTACTACATGCAGATCAAGGACGAGGTCAGCCTGCCCTCGCAGCAGAAGTGGACGCCCTACACGGACGAGACGGTGGAGATGGTCCTGGCTGACTACCAGCGGCTCTGGGACACCGGGTTCCTGAACGATCTCTGGGTCGAGGTGATCGACACGCCCTATTCCAACGGCGTGCCCGCCAAGACCGTCGTCTTCAACATGGAAGAGCGCGAGCGGGTGAAGATCGTCACCTACGAGGGCTCCGAGGTGCTGAAGACCGAGGACATCCTGGAGAACCTGGAGCAGCAGGGCGTCACCCTCCGGATGGACTCGTTCGTCGACCCGGAGACGATTCGCCGCGTCAAGGCGATCGTCCGCCAGGGCTTCCAGGCGCAGGGGTACATGTTCGCGGAGGTCGACCACACCATCGAGGAGCTGCCGGGCGGACCGAAGCTCGTGCGCCTGACGTTCCACATGACGGAGGGGCCCAAGGTCCAGGTTCACGAGATCGACTTCATCGGCAACGAGGCGATGAGCGACGGGCGCCTGCGCAGCAAGATGAAGAAGATCAAGCAGCGCTGGTGGCTCTCGTGGATGACCGGACGGGGCACCTACAAGCCCGAGGAGTACGAAGAGGACGCGGTGGCGATCGAGGCGTACTACCGCGACGAGGGCTACATCACCGCGCAGGTGGGTCAGCCGGAGCTGGATTACCTCGAGCTCTCCGAAGACGGCGAGACCCGCGGGCTGCGTCTCCGGATCCCGGTGGACGAAGGGGAGCGGTACCGGATCGGCGAGGTGGACTTCGCCGGCAACGAGATTCTTCTCGAGGCGGGCCTGCGCAGGATCTTCGAGGATATCGAACCGGGGGATTACTACAGCGAGGGCAACGTCCGCAAGGGGTTCGACGACGCCCGCGAGCTGTACGGCTCGCTCGGCTACTACGAGATGACGCTCGCCCCCGAGCTCACCCCGCGCTCCGAGGAGAGCGAGTCGGCGCGAGTCGCCGAAGCCGAGCGCGAGGCCGTGGAGGCGAACGGCAACGGCGAGGCGAACGGGAACGGCAACGGCGACGGATACGCGAACATCAACGGGAACGGGGAGGAGAACGGCGCCGGCGCTGTCTTCGCGCCCCGTCCGCTCCAAATCGAGGGCGATCCTGTCGTCGACGTCACCATTCGCGTACAGGAAGGCGAGCAGTACTTCATCAACCGGATCGAGTTCGCCGGCAACCAGACCACGCACGACGAGGTGATCCGTCGCGAGCTGCAGGTCGCCGAGAACGCCGTGCTCAACACCGAGGCTCTCAAGCACAGCGTGCGGCGCCTGAATCAGCTCGGGTTCTTCGAGCCGCTCGAAGAGGAGGGCGTGAGCATCGAGAAGGTCGACGCGGTCGAGAACGAGGTGAACCTCACGTTCGATCTCACCGAGACCAATCTCAACCAGTTGACCTTCGGCGCCGGCTATTCGCAGTTCGACGGCGTGTTCGGCCAGGTCTCGTTCCAGACCACGAACTTCATGGGGCGGGGCGAAACGTTCGGCGTTTCCGTGCAACGGGGGCAGTGGGCCAACAACTCGCAACTGTCGTTCACGCGGCCCTACAATTTCGGCAGGCCGATCTCGCTCGGCACGCAGATCTTCTCGCGAGAGATCGACTGGTTCAGCTTTGCGGAGAAGACGGTCGGCGGGTCCGCGACGTTCGGCATTCCGCTCGCCCTCTTCTCGCGCATGTTCCTGACCTACAGCCTGGAGAACTCGCAGGCGAGCATCAGCGAGTACTACGATCGATACTTCGACGCTTCCTATCTTGCCGCGTACAACCCGTTCTTCGCCGACGCCCTTCTGCTCGGCAGCGACGGCAGGCGCACGGTCAGCAAGATCACCCCGCAGTACCGGCACAACACGGTCGATCACCCGATCTTCCCGAGCCAGGGAAAGAGCGTGTCGCTGGCCCTCGAGCTCGCGGGAGCCGGCGGCAACACCCGGTTCGTGAAGCCGGTCCTCGAGGCCACCGTGTACCGGCCGCACACCGCCAGGACCATTTTCGGGGCCCGCGTGCAGTACAGTCACCTGCAGGCCGGGAACCCGGAGATGATCCCGGTGTTCGAGCGCCTCTGGCTCGGCGGCGAGTACTCGGTCCGCGGGTTCGACATCCGGCGCATCGGTCCGACGCTGGCGGACATCAATCCCGATGTCCCGGACAACTCGTACCAGGGACTGATCATCATGGGCGGCAACAAGAGTCTGCTGTTCAATGTCGAGTACCAGTTCGTGCTCGGCGGCCCGGTACGGCTCGTGACCTTCTACGACGCAGGGCAGGTGCAGGATTTCGGCCGCGAGTTCACGATGAACGACTTCCGGACGTCGACCGGCGTCGAGCTGCGCTTCTTCATGCCGATGCTGAACGTACCGTTCCGATTGATCTACTACTACAACCCGCAGGTGGAAGGCATCTTCAACGATCGCTATCAACCGCAGGAACGGCACGGATTCCGATTCGCCATGGGCACGACGTTCTGATACGACGCAACAGGTTCCACGCTCTGGTTGTCAACCATTCGCCGCGCGGGCGGGAGACCGCGCGCCCCACGAGGATTACCGATGAGACTTGCTGTCCCGACGACGTTGATCGCTGTTGCGCTGTTCGCAGTCACCGCTGCGCCCGCGGCCGCGCAGGCTCAGTCATCGCTGCCGTTCCCGGCCGGCACGAGGTACGCCTTCGTGGATCTTCAGCGCGTCATCGCTGAATCGGTCGCCGGCCAGAGCGCCAACGCGCAGGTACAGCAGTTGCTGGAGCGGAAGCGGACGGAGATCGAGGCGCGGCAGGCCACCCTGCAGACCCAGATCGACGCCAAGAACCAGAACCTGCTGCAGATGCAGCAACGGCTGGCGCAGGGCGAGACGGTCATGAGCCTCGATGCCCGTCAGACCCTGTCCCGCGACATCGGGCGGTTGCAGGTCGACATACAGCGTGACACCGAGGATGCCCAGGCCGAAATGCAGCGAGTCACCCAGGATGCCGACGCGGAGGTGACCGAGCTGCAGCAGAGGCTCCAGGTGGAGCTGGACGCAAGGCTGGGCCCCGCACTGCAGTCCGTTGCGACCGCGCGTGGGATCGACTTCATCCTGAACTCTGCGGGGCTGGTCTGGGCGAACCCCGCGCTCGACCTGACGCAGCTGGTCATCGATGACCTGAACCGACGCTGATGGCGTTCCGTCGGTTGAATCCCGGTCGGCCGGGAGCGCTCGGTGGGGCGGTCCGATGGACGGTCGGGGTTCGGCCTTGTAGACTGGCGCTCGCGGTCACGTGATCCGCACTACGCACGTGCCTCTCGACATACCCGTCGTTCTCGATCGTCTCATTCACCGCTATCCGTCGCTGCTCGTCGACAGCGTCGTCGAGCATGAGCCGGGCCGCCGTGTGCGCGCGGTGAAGAACGTCACCGTCAACGAGGAGTACTTCCAGGGACACTTTCCCGGAAACCCGTTGATGCCCGGCGTCATGATGATCGAGACGCTGATGCAGGCGGCCACGTTGCTTCTGCTGGGCCCGGAGAGCGACGTGCCGACAGGGCGGGCCGCCCTGCGCGGAGTCAACAACGCGAAGTTTCGCAAGCAGGTGTTCCCCGGGGATCGCCTGTGCCTCGAAGTGACCCTTCGCAGCCGGAGCGAAAAGGTAGCCGTGCTCCGGGGCGTGGCGACCGTCGGCGACCAGATGGTGGCGGAGGCGGAGTTGCTGGTCGGCATCGAGCGATCTGTGTATGTCGACAAGACTGCCAAGGTTCACGAGGACGCGGTTCTGGGCTCCGAGACCGTCGTGGGGCCGAACGCCATCGTCGGGGCCGGGGTCCGCATGGGACGCGGTTGCCGGGTCGGTGCGTCGGCCGTGGTGGACGGCGACACCGAACTGGGCGACGAGTGCGAGATCTTTCCGTTCGCTTCCGTCGGGCTGATTCCGCAGGACCTCAAGTACGAGGGCGAGGAAACCCGACTCGTCATCGGCCACCGGAACGTGATTCGGGAGTTCGTCACCATTCACCGCGGAACGCGCGGCGGCGGCGGCCTGACCCTGGTCGGCAACGACAACGTGTTCATGGCCTACGCGCACGTGGCGCACGACTGCATCGTCGGGAACAAGACCATCTTCGGCAACGGCGCCACTCTCGGCGGGCACGTCATGGTGGAGGACGAGGCGACGATCAGCGCCTTCTCCGGTGTCCATCAGTTCTGCCGCGTCGGCCGGCAGGCATTCATCGGCGGCTATAGCGTGGTCACGATGGACGCGTTGCCGTACGGCAAGACGGTCGGCAATCGGGCTCGCCTGTACGGCGTCAACACGATCGGGCTGCAGCGCCGCGGCGCCTCGCCCCAGACCATTGCGCAACTGAAGCGTGCCTACCGCTATCTGCTGCAGTCCAAGCTCAACACGACGCGTGCGCTCGCGCGTATCGACACGGACCCGAGCCTCGACGGTCACGAGGTCCGCTATCTGGTGGAGTTCATCCGCACCTCCAGGCGAGGCGTCAACCTGCGCCGGCCGGCCAGGCGTGTGGAGCCTGTCGTGGTCGAAGAGTAGCTCTGTCTCGAGCCGTCCATGCGCATCGGCTTGATTGCAGGCAACGGCCAGTTTCCGTTCCTGGCCCTCGATGCCGCCCGCAGCCTCGGGCACGACGTCACCATAGTCGCGATTCGCGAGGAGGCCAGCCCCGCCATGGAAGCGGCGGCCGCTGCCGAACCGGCGGCGGACCTGCATTGGGTCTCGCTGGGTCAGCTCGGACGGTGCATCGATATCCTCAAGCGTGCAGACGTTACCCGCGCCCTCATGGCGGGGCAGGTCAAGCACACACGCATCTTCTCGGGCGTCGTGCCGGACCTCACGCTGCTCTCGGTGCTGCGGCGGCTGACAACGCGCAACACCGACGCGCTGATCTCGGCGGTGGCGGACGTGCTCGGCTCGCACGGCATACAGCTCGTCGATTCGACTGCGTTTCTCGAGCCGCTTCTCGCCCGGGCGGGCACGCTCACCGCACGGGTTCCGAACGACGAGGAGCGCGGTGACCTGGCATTCGGATACCGCATGGCGGACGCCATAGCCGGGCTCGACATCGGCCAGACGATTGCCGTGCGGCAGCGCGCGGTAGTGGCGGTGGAAGCCATGGAGGGTACCGACGAGGTCATAGCCAGGGCGGGTCGACTCGCGGGTCCCGGCGTCTGCGTCATCAAGGTCGCCAAGCCGAACCAGGACATGCGCTTCGACGTGCCGGTCATCGGCGTCGCCACGATCGACGCGCTCGGCGCGGCCGGCGCCGCCGTGCTCTCGGTGGACGCCGGCAGGACCGTCGTGCTGGACGGGGATCGCGTGTTCGAGGCGGCGAACACCGCCGGCGTGGCCGTCGTTGGCCGCGCTCCCGCGGGTTCGGGGGTGTCTCCGGAATGACGGAGCCTCCGTTTCGCGCGGCGGTGATCGGTGTGGGTCACCTCGGGCGTCACCACGCCCGCATCCTCGGCGCGGCCCCGGATGTCGAGCTCGTCGCGGTGGTCGACGTCGACCTGGTCCGTGCGCGTGCGGTCGCGGCGGACGTCGGAACCGTGGCGGTTCCGGACGTGCGGGAGATCGACCCACCCGTCGACGGGGTCGTCGTGGCGGTGCCGACGAAGGATCACGTGCGCGTCGGCGTACCGTTGCTCGAAGCGGGAGTGGCGGTCCTGGTCGAGAAGCCGATAGCTGCGTCGGTACCGGAAGCCGACCGGCTGATCGAGGCCGCGTCCGGATCCGGGGCGACGCTGGCCGTGGGGCATACCGAGCGGCACAACCCCGCGGTGGCGGCGGCGCTGCCTCTGATCTCGGCGCCGCGGTTCATCGAGGTGCATCGCCTCGCGAGCTTCCAGCCGCGCAGTCTCGATATCGATGTGGTCTTCGACGTCATGATCCACGATATCGATGTGGTGTTGTCCTGTGTCGGCTCGGAGCCGACGTCGATCGAAGCCATCGGCGTGCCGGTGCTCAGCCCCCGGATAGACATTGCGAACGCTCGCCTGCGGTTCCCGAACGGATGCATCGCGAACTTGACGGCCAGCCGGATCAGCCGCGATCGTGTCCGCAAGCTGCGGGTGTTTCAGCCGCACGCGCTCGTGTCGGTAGACTATGCTCAGCAGCAGGTCGAGATCTGGAAGGTCAAGAAGGGCGAGGACGAGCGGTTCGGGATCGACGGGGGGCGCGTGGACGTAGCGAACGCCGAACCCCTCGAGAGCGAGCTCCGCGACTTCGTGCGTGCTGCGCGGCAGCGAGTGCCTCCGTGCGTGACCGGCGCCGACGGCCGGCGCGCGCTTGCGGTAGCCCAGCGAATCGCGGACGCCATGGCGGACAATGACAACGGCGTTCCGGCAACCCCGCACGGATCTGCATGACCGACGTATCCCGGTTCGAGAAGCTGAGCGACAAGCTGCAGGCCGGCATGTCGCTGGCAGAATCCGAGATCACGGCGCTCTCGCAGACGCGCGATCTCGTGCGTCTCGGCGCCCTGGCGGATGAACGACGACGCCGGTTGCGCGGCGACCGGGCTACCTTCGTGCGCGTGTCGGACGTTCCGGCATCCGAAGGCGTCGGCGCAGCGATTCAGCATGCGGGCGAGCTTCGTCTCGCCGGATGTCCAGCCACGACGACTCGGTTGCTGGAGTCGGTAAGGCAGGCCGTGCGCACCGCGGGCGACGTTCCGGTGACCGGTTTCGCGCTCGACGAGTTCGTGGATCTCTGCGGCGGCGATGCCGCACGCTTCGATGATCTGCTGGCGGCGTTGCGGACCGAGGGGTTGGCGTACATCGCCGAGGCGCGGGTCGAGCGCACCGAGGATCCCGCCTGGGCAATGCGCGCGTCGGCGGCGGGGGTGCCCGTGGCGCGCTGGACGGTGTGCGGTCAGGGGGCTACCGGCATCGATGCGTTGCTGCGTGTCGCCCGCTGGGGCGCCGACGCGTCGTTGCCGGCTTTCGCGCCGCTCTCGCCGAACGCAACCGAGCCGCCGTCGACCGGCTACGAAGACGTGCGGCAGGTTGCGCTGGCGCGGCTGCTGGTCGACAATATCGGGTCGATTCAGGTGGACTGGCGACTCTACGGACCGCAGTTGGCGCAGGTGGCGCTGACGTTCGGCGCGGACGACGTCGACGGGGTTTCTCCGCGTGATTCGGAGGAGCGCGGGCCCCGTCGTACGACCCTTGAGGAAATCACGCGGAACATCCGCGCGGCGGGCCTGGTTCCGGTCGAACGCGACGGCCGTTTCCGGACGCTGTGCACGCATCACCAATGAGTGCCATCCGTGTCGGAGTCGTCGAGTATCTGAACGCGAGACCCCTGGTCCACGGGTTGGATGCTCGCCCGGACCTCTTCTCGCTGCAGTACGACGTGCCGGCGCGCTGCGCGTCGCTGCTGCACGACGGGTCGGTCGATATCGCCCTGTTGCCCGCGATCGAGTACCTGCGGCGACCCGACTACCGCGTAGTGCCGGACATCGCGGTGGCGTCGATCGGGTCGGTGGCGTCCGTCGCGCTGTTCACGACGCGGCCGACCACGGCAATCCGGTCCATCGCCATCGATTCGCACTCGCGGACTGCGGTGGCCCTCCTGCGCGTGCTCTGCGCGCAGTGGTTCGACATCGAGCCGAAGTTCGTCACCATGCATCCCGACTTGCAGGCGATGCTCAAGCGGTGCGATGCGGCGCTGCTCATCGGCGACGTCGCACTGTTCACCGAGCACGAGACGGTGGTCGACCTCGACAAGATCGATCTGGGTGAGGAATGGACCGCCATGACCGGACTGCCGTTCGTCTGGGCTTTCTGGGCCGGTCGCGGGGACGCGGTCCGGCCGGAGCACGTTGGGGCGTTGCGCGCCGCGCGCGATGCCGGCGCCGCCGCGGTGGACGAGATCGTGGCCGCGCACCAGATCGACGACGAGGAGCAGATCGATCTGGCGCGGGCGTATCTCCGGGACAACGTGCAGTTCGCTCTGACCGACGACGGCTGCGCGGGCGTGAAGCGGTTCTTCGGCGCCGCCGCCGATATCGGCATCGTTCCGCAGGCGGACGCGCTGCGGTTCTTCGACGCATGACCGGCCGGCAGATGGACGGCGCCGTGCGGCGCGCGCTGGACGGCGGGCGTGTGGGTCCCGCCGACGCGCTCGCCTTGTATACGGAACTGCCGACGCACGAGCTTGGACAACTGGCCGACGCCGCCCGCGCCGCCCGCCACCCGGACCGGATCGTCACCTACATCATCGATCGCAACGTCAACTACACGAATGTGTGCGTCGCGCGGTGCAACTTCTGCGCCTTCTATCGGGAGGTGGGCGCGGGAGACGGTTACGTGCTCGGGTTCGACGAGATCTTCGCGAAGATCGACGAGACCATCGCGGTGGGCGGCGTGCAACTGCTCCTGCAGGGCGGCCACAATCCGGATCTGCCGCTCGCCTGGTACGAGGATCTGTTCCGGGCGACCAAGGCCCGCTATCCCGACTTCAAACTGCACGCGCTCTCGCCGCCGGAGGTGATTCACCTGTCGCGCCTGTCGCAGCTCCCGCCGCGCGCCGTCATCGACCGGCTGGTTGCCGCGGGCCTCGACAGCATTCCCGGCGGCGGCGCCGAGATCCTCGTCGATCGCGTCCGGCAGCATTTGAACTGCCACTCCAAGGCGACCGCCACCGAGTGGATCGGCGTGATGCGGGACGCGCACGAAGCGGGCCTGCGGACCACCGCGACGATGATGTACGGCACGGTGGAGCGGCTGGACGAACGGATCGAGCACCTGCTGCGGCTGCGGGAGCTGCAGGACGATACGGGCGGTTTCACCGCGTTCATCACCTGGAGCTTTCAGCCGTCGAATACCGAGTTGGGGGGTGCCGGGGCCACCGGCGTCGAGTACCTGAGGACCCTCGCGCTCGCCCGCCTGGTCCTCGACAACTTCGACAACCTGCAGGCATCCTGGGTGACGCAGGGCGGCAAGGTCGGGCAGTTGAGTCTCGCCTACGGCGCCAACGATATGGGCAGCGTGATGATCGAGGAGAATGTCGTGCGTGCCGCCGGCGCAGCCTACTGCATGGACGAGGTGGAGATCGTACGCAACATCGAGGACGCCGGATTCGTGCCGAAGCGCCGCGACATGCAGTACCGGGTGCTCGGCGATCCGATCTTCCGCGAGCGGCGCGTGCCGCGCATGAGCGCGCTGGCCACGGCGCGCGAGGCGGGGGACAACTCGGTACCGGTCGAGCTCGATCGCTACCCGGCGCGCAGTCTGGCCGGCAAGCGGCGCCGGCACTCCGCCGTGTAGCGGCCCCTGGTGAACGCAGCGTGGCACCGAGAGCTGCGCCGGTCGGCTCGAACATGACCCGCGCGGGAAGTACGCGTTACCACGCCCGCTGGGTGTTGCCGATCGTCTCTCCTCCCATCGAGCATGGCTGGGTCGAGGTGGAGGGCGGCGTCGTTCGGGCGGTAGGCGCCGGCGCGCCCCCGCGGGGCGATTCCGCCACCCACGATCTGGACCTGGGATGTGCCTGCATCCTGCCCGGCCTGGTCAACGCGCATACCCACCTCGAGCTGTCGGCGCAACGTGCCGCGGTGCCCCCGGCGAGCTCGATGCCGGCCTGGGCGGAAACGCTCATGCGCGGCCGGGAGGGCGAGCCGCGGGGGACACGAATCGAGGCGATTCGCGGGGCGATCGACGGGATGTACCGGGCCGGCACGGCACTGGTCGGCGACGTTGCCAATACGCCGGATTCGGTTGCCGCACTGGAAGCGGGTCCGGTCGATGCGGTGGTCTTCCGCGAGGTGCTCGGGTTCAACGTGTCGGCGGACCGGGCGGCGGCGATGGTGGAGGACCTCGCCGGGCCGGCGACCCGACGCTCCGAGGCGCGGGTGAGCCTGCGTGCGGCTGCGCATGCCCCGTACTCCGTCTCGCCGGCGCTGTTCCGGGCCCTCGCGGCCGGCGTGCCCGGGCCGCGGTCGGTACACGTGGCCGAATCGCCGGATGAGTGCGAGTTTCTCCGTTCGGGGAACGGGGCCTGGCGGAAGATCCTGGAGGCGCGCGGCCGTTGGGACCCGCGGTGGCAGCCGCCGGGTTGTGGGCCGGTGGCCTATCTGGATTCGTTGGGGTGGCTACGAGACGACTCGTTGCTGGTTCACTGCGTGCAGCTCACGCCGGCCGAGATCCGCCGGGTGACCGAATCCGGCGCCACCGTGGTGACCTGTCCGCGGAGCAACGCCTGGACCGGCGCCGGAGTGCCGCCGGTAGCCGAGTTCTATGCGGCCGGCGCCGCGGTGGCGGTGGGCACCGACAGTCTCGCGAGCGCTCCCGACCTGAACACCTTCGCGGAGCTGACCTGCCTGCGCCGTCTGGCGCCGGCGGTCCCGGCCTCGCGCATTCTGCGGAGCGCAACCCTTGCCGGTGCGGCCGCGCTCGGCCGGGGCCGGACGCACGGCGCCATCGAGCCTTCCCGCCGCGCGGCGCTGATAGCGGTACGGACGCCGGACTCCGTGCGAGATGTGGAAGAATACCTGTTGACCGGCATTGTTCCGGAGCAGGTCGTCTGGATCGACCGGGTACACGCCGCCGAAGAACCGTGGAGTTCCGGATGGAGCCAGGAGTCTGCGCCGTAGGCTCCTGGCGTCCAGGATCGTGTGCCGCGGTCGTCGTTCGAAGAGCGCGCATGCTGTCTCGCATTCGTACCTACGCCTCGTTCATCCGGTTCGGTCATACCGTCTTCGCGCTGCCGTTCGCGTTGTGCGGCGCGCTGCTGGCGGGTCTGGAGGCGGACCTCACCTGGGCCCGCGTCGGGTGGATCGTGCTGGCCATGTTCACCGCGCGGACCGCCGCGATGGCTTTCAACCGGCTCGTCGACGCACGCTACGATGCACTGAATCCACGGACCGAGGGCCGCGAGCTGCCGCGGGGAAGAATCTCCGGCCGCGAGGCCCTGGCCATCGTGGTCCTGGCCGCGGCCGCGTTCGTGGCGGTCACCTATCCTCTGGGTCCGGTCTGCTTCGCGCTGTCGCCGGTGGCGCTGGCCATCGTGTTCTGGTACTCGCTGGCAAAGCGTTATACTCCTTACACGCAGCTCTTTCTCGGCCTGGCGCTGGCCGTCGCGCCGGTGGGAGGCTGGCTGGCGGCGGGCGGGGGTTGGGCCTGGACGCCTTGGCTGCTCGCGCTGGCGACCGGCGCCTGGGTCGCGGGCTTCGATGTCATCTATGCCTGCGAGGACGTCGACTTCGACCGCCGTCACGGTCTCCGGTCGATCCCGGCGCGGTTCGGGATCGAACGCGCATTGGGTCTGTCGCGCCTGTTCCACGTCGTGACGGTCGCGGGCCTGGCGGCACTGGCCTGGTTGGCTCCCCTGGGGCCCGTCTACCTGGCCGGGGTCGGCGGGGTCGCCCTGCTGTTGGCGTACGAGCAGTCCCTGGTGAGCGCGGCGGATCTCTCTCGCGCGAAGCAGGCGTTCGACCTGAACGGCTACGTCGGTATCCTGTACCTGGCCGCGACGGCGGCCGCCATCCATGTCGGATAAGCCGTCGCGCGTCGTGGTCGGCATCACGGGCGCGAGCGGGGCGCTGTACGCGGTGCGTACCCTGGCGGCGCTGCTGGCCGCGAACGTGCGGGTGGATCTGGTGGTGTCGGACTTCGGGCGGCGGCTGCTGACCGACGAGCTGGGAGCGGAGGCGGCGGCGGACCGCCTGGCGCCGTACCTGGCGGCGCGCTACGGGGTGGACATACCGGCCGAATCGCTGGCGGTCCACCGCAACCGGGATATGGGCGCGGCAATCGCGAGCGGCACCTCTCCCTGCGACGCGACGGTCATCGTGCCCTGTTCGATGAAGACGCTGGCGGGTGTCGCGCACGGGTTGTCCCGCAACCTGATCGAGCGGGCGGCTGACGTCGCGCTGAAGGAACGGCGCCCCCTCGTCATCGTGCCCCGCGAGACGCCCATGAGCCTGCCGCAGCTCCGCAACATGGTTCTCTGCGCCGAGGCCGGCGCGCACCTGCTGCCGGCGATGCCCGCCTTCTATCAGCGGCCGGACACGCTCGACGACCTGGCCGACTTCATGGCCGGCAAGATCGTGTCGTGTCTCGGTCTCGAGCAGGACCTGTTTCCCGCATGGGCCGGGTGATCGACAAGACGCCGGATCGCATCGCCGCGATGTTCGACGCCATCGCGGGGCGCTACGACCTGCTCAACCATCTGCTGAGCGGCGGCCTGGACTGGTGGTGGCGGTCCCGGGCGGTCCGCGCCCTGCGCCTGACGGGGGGCGAGACGGTCCTGGATCTCTGCACGGGCACCGCGGATCTCGCCATTGCTCTGAGTCGCCGCCGGAAGGGCGCGGCGCGCGTCGTCGGGATCGACTTCGCCCCCCGGATGCTGGAGCAGGCTGCCCGCAAGCTGGTCGCGCGAGGGCTGCTCGGCCGCGTCGGGCTCGTGCGCGGAGACGCCATGTCCGTACCGCTCCCGGACGCGTCCGTCGATGCCGCTACGATCGCCTTCGGCATTCGAAACGTGGAGGAGCCGCGCCGCACCCTCGCCGAGCTGCACCGCGTGGTCCGTCCGGGAGGGCGGATCGCCATCCTGGAGTTCGGCATGCCGACGCTGCCCGGCCTCGGCGCCCTCTATCGGTGGTACTTTCGC
Organism: Vicinamibacterales bacterium; assembly: GCA_964291605.2. Taxonomy (GTDB): domain Bacteria; phylum Acidobacteriota; class Vicinamibacteria; order Vicinamibacterales; family UBA8438; genus WTFV01. The sequence goes on from OZ219745.1 coordinate 2,904,523, forward strand.
TGCGTGCTGCCTCGCATCGGGCGCGTCATCTCGCGGCACGGCAGCGCCTACGCGTATCTGCCCGCGTCGGTCGGCGAGTTTCCGAGCGGTCAGGGCTTTCGGGGGCTTCTCTCGAGCGCCGGCTTCGCGGATACGGCGGCGATACGAATGCTGCTCGGCATCGTGTACCTGTACGTGGGTGTACGTGTACGTGCCCGGCCGCGGCCCACGGCGCCGGCCGGGGAGCTATAATCGAGTAGGCGATACATGATTTTCGATTTCGAGGACCGCTATTTCGATACGCCGACCATCGAAGCGGCGATGTCATGGCGCGAGCAGGTCCTGCTGTCGGTGCTCGCCCATGTGACCGTGGTGCTGCTCGTGCTGTTCGTGCCCCGGCTTCCGTTCGTGCAGGAGGCCGAGGCCGAGCGGTTGGCCCGGCTCGCGGAGCTTGCGGCGCTGCAGGAGCAGGCGCAGCTCGCGCTGTCCGCGCAGCAGGATCCCACCTTCGTGTTCATCGAGCCTCTCGTCGACGTTCCGGCCGACGAGGCCCCGAATCCCAACGCGCCGCTTTCCGACCGCGACCGCATCGCGCAGTCGCCCACCGCGGCGGAGGATCCGCTCAACAATCTGCCGAACGCCGACGGCAACTCGATGCGCTTCGTGCAGAGCGAGGATTCCGCCGAGGACTTCCTGCCGGAGCTCGCCGCCGACGCCGCCGAAGCTGCGCGCGAGCAGGCGGCGCCCGAATCGCAGTTCGAGGACGCGGCCGGCGACGTGCCCGACGCCGAGACGGCGGATGCCTCGCGCAGCGCGGAGGAGCCGGGAGAGGACGACGGCCGGTTGCCGGACGAGTTGGTCGAGCAACTGCTGGCGGACGGGGCGCTGGTTCTGCCCGGCGGCGGTGAGCAGGATCCCGACTCCTTCGATCCGCTCGCGGAACGGCCGGCCGACGGCCTTCTCGGGCGGGCGATGCGCAACCTCGATCGCTACGCGAGCAGTCAGACCTTCAACAACCAGCGCGGGCGGGTGGACCGGCGGGCGCCGTTCATCCAGTTCGACTCCAAGGGCGCCGACTTCGGGCCGTGGATCCGCCGGTTCGTCGCGCAGGTGTACCGCAACTGGTTCATGCCGTACGCCATCATGTCGATGCACGGGAACGTCGTGCTGACCTTCAACGTGCACCGCGACGGGTCGATCACCGACCTCAGCGTCCTGAGGCCGTCCCGGGTCCGGGCGTTCACCAACTCCGCGTTCAACGCGATCTCCACGTCGAATCCGACCTACCCGTTGCCGGACGACTATCCCGACGACACCTGTTTCTTCACGGTGACCTTCTACTTCAACGAGTCTCCACCCGCCTGAGAGACCACGCACCGGAGCGCATGCACATGCCCTCGCGCCTGCAGCAGATCGGCTGGGTCCTGTTCCTGGTCGCACTGGTCGTCTGGATTCTGCTGCGGTGGTCGTGAGATCGCCCCCGCGGTCTCTCCTCGTGGCCATCGTCGGGCCGACCGCAAGCGGCAAGAGCACGCTCGGCGTCGAGGTGGCCAGGCGCGTCCGCGGCGAAGTGGTGAGCTGCGACTCCACGGCCGTCTACCGCGGCTTCGATATCGGGACGGACAAGCCGTCTGCGGCGGAGCGCCGCGGCGTGCCGCATCATCTGATCGACGTCGCCGAGCCGACGGAGCGTTATTCCGCGGCCCGTTACGCGCGGGCGGCGGCCGATGCCATCGAGAAAGTGACCGCCGCGGGCCGGGTGCCGGTGCTCGTCGGCGGAACCGGACTCTATTACCGGGCCCTCGTCCGTGGGTTGTGCCCGGCGCCGGCACGTGACGATCGGTTGCGTGCGCGGTTGCGCCGCGTTGCGCTGCGGCGGGGCGTCGAGCGCCTGCACGCATGGGTGTCGCGGGTCGATCCCGAGTCGGCGTTGCGGATTCAGCCGCGGGACGAAAAGCGGCTCGTACGGGCCCTGGAGGTGTACCTGCTCACCGGGCGGACGCTGACCGCTCACTTCGCTGACACCCGGTCGCCGTTGCAGGACCATGAGGTGCTGACCTTCGGCTTGCGGCTGCCGGCGGAGGAAACGGCCCGGCGCGTCGCCCGCCGCGTCGACCGGCAGTTCGAACGGGGTATTCTCGACGAGGTCCGCCGGGCGCTCGCGGCCGGCGTGCCCGAGGACGCCCATCCGTTCGGCGGGCTCGTCTACCGGCAGGTCCTGGAGCATCTGCGGGGCGTGCGCGACGAGCGGGCCACGCGTGCTCTCATCGTGCAGGAGAACCGCCGCTATGCGCGCCGCCAGTTGATCTGGTTTCGAAAAGAACCTAATCTACGGTGGATTTCGCGGCCGGGAGAGCACCCGGACGCGTTGGCCGAAATCCTTGCGACGCTCGACGCGCATTCCGCGTTGCGGGCGTTCTCCAACACCATCATGTCGACACCGGGTGATCGTCAGGTCCCATCGAACCTGCAGGATGTCTTTCTCAACGGCGCGCGCCGGGAGCGGCTGCACGTCACCGTGCGCCTGATGGACGGCACGGACGTGCGCGGCCGCATCAAGAGCTTCGACCGCTACGCGCTGCTCGTCGAGGATGAAGAATCGGACGTGCTGCTCTTCAAGCACGCCGTGGCGACGATCCGGCCGCGCGCCAGTGCGGGGGATTGATGCTGCAGCCCGCTCGGGACTCGTTGCGCCGGCAGATCGAGGAGCGCGAACACGCCTCGCTGAGCCCGCATGCCGCGCTGAGCAACGAGAGTCGGGGGCGGCTGCGCGCGGAGCCGGAAGATCCGATCCGCCCGGCTTTCCAGCGCGACCGCGATCGCATCGTGCACTCCAAAGCGTTTCGCCGTCTGAAGCACAAGACCCAGGTGTTCCTCGCACCCACCGGCGACCACTACCGCACCCGGCTGACGCACACGCTGGAGGTGTCCCAGATCGCGCGGACCATCGCCAAGGTGCTGCTGCTCAACGAGGAGCTCACCGAGGCGATAGCGCTCGGCCACGATCTGGGGCATGCGCCGTTCGGCCACGCTGGCGAGCGCGTACTGACCCGGCTAATCCCCGGCGGCTTCAATCACTACGAGCAGAGTCTGCGCGTCGTCGACGTCCTCGAGCAGGACGGGGCCGGACTCAACCTGACCTGGGAGGTGCGCGACGGGATCAGCAAGCATTCCAAGGGCAAGCACGGCGCCCCGGTCGGCGTGGAGCCTGCGTTGCGCGCCGCAACGCTCGAGGGGCAGGTCGCGCGCGTGGCGGACCTCATCGCCTACGTCAATCACGACATCGACGACGCGGTGCGGGCCGGCATACTGCGTGTCGAGGAGTTGCCGGAGGGCCCCGTCTCCGTTCTCGGCACGACGTCGTCCGAGCGCATCGGCTGCATGGTCGCGGACGTGGTGCGGGAGACGCTCGCGCGCCCGGGAGACCCCGAGGTGGCGATGAGCTCCCGCGTGCTGCAGGCGACGCTCGATCTGCGGACGTTCCTGCACGCGGAGGTATACGAGAACGACGCGGCGGTCGCCGAGTTCGGCAAGGCATGTGGAATCCTGGAGGGACTCTGGGAGAAGGTGCGCGAGACGCCGGTGCGGTTTCTCGATCCACGTACCGTCGAGCGGGACGGCCTCGACGTCGCGGCCAAGGACTTTCTGGCGGGGATGACCGATCGCTTCGCGATCGGGTTGTTCGAGGAGATCTTCGTGCCGCGTCCCTGGGGCCGGGGCGGCGCCGCCGACCCCGGGCATCAGGGCCGATGTGATATAGTGCGTGGTTCGGTCACATGACGGAAGATGTAGCCGGGGGAGCGTCGATGCGCCTTGATCTGCGCAACGTGCGCGGCCCGTCGCAAGCCGTCGTTCGCGCTTTCCCCGTCTCGGCGTTCGGTTCGGACGACGGGTTCACGGTGGCGTCGCCGGTCGAATTGGGGCTCGACGTACGGAAGGACGGCGACAAGTACAGCCTGTTGGGGCGCCTGGTCACGACCGTGCGCCGGGAGTGCTGCCGTTGTCTGAAGCCGTTCGACGTGCCGACCGCGGTGGATATCGACGTGCGCTACCTGCCTCACCGGGACAATGCGGGCGAGGGAGAGCACGAGATTTCCGAGGAAGATCTGTCGATCGCGTTCTATCGCGACGACGAGATCGATCTCGGCGGCCTCGTGCGGGAGCAGTTGCAGTTGGCGGCCCCGATGAAGCCGCTGTGTGACGACGGTTGCCGCGGTTTGTGCCCGATATGCGGCGCCAACCGCAACCAGGTGGCCTGCGGGTGCGATACCGAGTGGCGCGACCCGCGCCTCGAGCCCCTGCGAGCGTTCGTGCGCACGCCCGTCGATACAGGGCCGACGCCGAAAGGTTAGGAAGCGAGATGGCGAATCCGAAGCGACGTCATTCGAAGGCCCGTACGGCCAAGCGCCGCGCGCACGATGCCCTCAAACCTGTCGGCCTCAGTCCGTGCCCGCAGTGTCACGAGATGCAGGTTCCGCATCGCGTCTGTCCACACTGTGGCTACTACAAGGGACGCCAGGTCAAGGCGATCAAGGAGGCGTAGGGAGCTTTCCGCTTTCCCGTCGGCCGTGCGGCCTGACCGGAACCGGCGGTGACGGAGCACCATGCGCATTGCCGTTGATGCGGCCGGCGGCGATCATGCGCCGCGGAACGTGGTCGCCGGGGCGCTCGTGGCCGCTCGGCATCTCGGATTCGGATTGACCCTGGTCGGCCCACCGCGCTCGATTGACGAGGAACTGCTGCGGCATCCGGAGGCCGAGGCGGTCGATCTGCGTGTCGTCCCGGCGCCGGACGTCGTCGGGATGGACGAGGGCCCGGCGGCGTTGCGACGAAAGCTCCGGGCGTCGGTACGGGTCGCGGCGGAGACGGTGGCGCAGGGGGATGCGGAGGCCTTCTTCAGCGCCGGCAACACGGGCGCGACGCTGGTGGCGGCGCACGCCGTCTTCGGCATGCTGCCGGGCGTGGATCGTCCCGCGCTGGCGACCAGGATTCCGACGTTGCGGCGCGACGCGGTGCTGCTCGACGTCGGGGCGACGGTCGACTGCCGCCCGCGCCATCTCGTGCAGTTCGCGGCCATGGGTACCGTGTATGCCGAAACAATGCTGGCGATAGAGGCGCCGCGCGTGGGGTTGCTGTCCATCGGGGAGGAGTCCACGAAGGGCAACGATCTGACGCGGGATGCGTATCGGCTGCTCAGTCGCGGCTCGCTCCGCTTCATCGGGAATATCGAGGCGCGTGACGTGTACTCCGGCGCGGCGGACGTCATCGTGTGCGACGGGTTCACCGGCAACGTGGCGCTGAAGGTGAGCGAAGGACTGGTCGAGGTGATCGAGGAGCTCCTGCGGGACGAGTTGGGCCGGACCTTCACCACGCAGTTGGGATACCTGCTGTCGCAGCGCGCCTTTCGCAGGTTCCGCCGGCGTGTCGACTACTCGGAGTACGGGGGCGCGCCGTTGTTGGGTGTTGCCGGGCTCGCGATGGTCGGCCATGGGCGGTCGTCCGTCAAGGCGGTCCGCAACGCGCTGGCGCTGACCTGCCGCTTCGTGCGGGCGCAGTTCGTCAACACGATCGCCGATCGCCTCGCGCCGAGCCCCCCGCTTCTGGAGCGGGCGCAATGATCGCGTTCGTTTTTCCGGGCCAGGGATCGCAACGCGTCGGGATGGGAAAGGCGCTGTCGGAGACGTTCCCCGTCTGCCGGCGGACGTTCGAGGAGGCGGACGAGGCGCTCGGGGAGCCCATCAGCCGGCTCTGTTTCGAGGGCCCGGAAGACCAGCTCGCGCTCACCCGCAACACCCAGCCCGCGGTGCTGGCCGTCAGCGTCGCCGTCGACCGGTTGCTGCGTTCGCGCGGCCACGCGCCGGCATTTCTGGCCGGACACAGTCTGGGCGAATACTCCGCGCACGTGGCCGCGGGCACTCTCGGGCTGGCCGACGCGCTGCGCACCGTGCGGCGCCGCGGGACGTACATGCAGAAGGCGGTGCCGGTCGGAGAGGGCGCGATGGCGGCCGTTCTGGGCCTGTCGGCCGAGCTCGTCGCGCAGGCGTGCGCCGAGGCCGCCAGCGGGGAGATCGTCAGCGCCGCGAACCTGAACGCTCCCGGACAGGTGGCGATTGCCGGCCATGCCGCCGCGGTCGAGCGGGCCGGCCGGCGCGCGAAGGAGCTCGGCGCGCGGCGCGTGATGCCGTTGCCGGTGAGCGCTCCGTTTCACTGCGCTCTCATGAAGCCGGCCGAGGACCGCCTTGCGCCGGAGTTACGAAGCCTCGTGGTCGCCGACCCATCGGCTCCGGTGGTGGCCAACGTCGACGCCGAGCCGAAGCGGACGGGGCGCGAGGCGATCGAGGCGCTGATACGGCAGGTGAGTGCGCCGGTACGCTGGGAGGCGGTGGTTCGGCGACTGCTGGCCGACGGCGTGACGACGTTCATCGAGGCAGGCCCGGGCGGCGTCCTGAGCGGGCTGATCCGCAAGATCGATCGGGCGGCCGGCGCTACGCGCGTTCACGATCCCGCGAGCCTGGAGTCGGCCGAGGAGAAGTTGCGCGCCATGGGAGCGGGCGTTGGTTGACCTGAGGGGCAGGGCGGCGATCGTGACCGGGGCCTCCCGCGGCATCGGTAGAGCCATCGCGTTGCGTCTGGCATCCGCCGGCGCCTCCGTGGTGGCGGGCGCGCGCTCGGATCACGCGGAGCCCGTCGTGCGCGAGATGGAGGCAGCGGGAGGGACGGCGATTGCCGTAGCGTTGGACGTGACCGAGACGGCGTCGATCTCCGCCATGACGCAGACGGCGCTCGACCGTTTCGGCCGCGTCGACGTGCTGGTGAACAACGCCGGCATCGTACGCGATCAGTTGCTTCTGCGGATGAAGCCGGAGGAGTGGGATGCGGTGATCGCCACCAACCTCACGGCGGCGTTCGCGTGCTGCCGCGCGGTGCTGCGCCCGATGCTGAAGCAGCGGTCGGGTCGCATCGTGAACATCGGCTCGGTCGTGGGCCGGACGGGCAACCCGGGGCAGGCCAACTATGCGGCGTCGAAGGCCGGTCTGGAGGGGTTCACCCGATCCCTGGCGATCGAGGTGGCCTCGCGGGGAATCACGGCGAACGTCGTGGCGCCGGGAATGATCGAGACGGACATGACCGCGGCGCTCGACCAGCGCGCGCACGAGGCGCTTTGCGGCCGTATTCCCATGGGGCGGCTCGGCACGGTCGACGATGTCGCGGCGGCCGTGTGCTTTCTCGCGTCGGACGATGCATCGTATATTACTGGGCAGGTTGTGAGCGTCAATGGCGGGATGTACCTCTAGGGGGCTGCGCCGCGGAACGGTGCAGACTCCTGGCGAGGGTTGGTTGGGCGGCAAGCGGAGCCGCGGGCGACGATTGACGGGCTAGGAGGCAGGTGTATGGCGGTCGTTGACAAGGTCAAGAGCATCATCGTCGAGCAGTTGGGCGTCGACGAGGAAGAGGTCACGTCGGATGCGTCGTTCGTGGACGATCTCGGCGCCGACTCGCTCGATACGGTCGAGCTGGTCATGGCGTTCGAGGAGGAGTTCAACCTGGAGATTCCCGACGGAGACGCCGAGAAAATCACGCGGGTGAAGGAAGCCGTCGACTACATCGAGTCGCACGCCGGGGACGCGAGCTGACGTCCGTTCTTGCGTGGTCCCACCAGGAGCATTCGTTGCCAAGTCGCGTTGCAGTCACGGGGGTCGGTCTCGTCTCCTCGCTCGGAATCGGGACCGAAGCCAACTGGGAGGGGTTGCTTGCCGGCCGGAGCGGCATCCGGACCATCACCGCGTTCGACGCTTCCAACTACGCTTCCCGGATTGCCGGTGAAGTGCCCGATTTCGACCCGCTTCGGTTTCTCACCAGGAAGGACGTCCGCAAGATGGACGTCTTCATCCAGTATGCGATAGCGGCATCGGAGTTCGCCCTGCGGGATGCAGGTCTGCCGACCGAAGGTGGACTGGGTACGGAGGTGGGTGTGTTCATCGCCTCCGGTATCGGTGGCTTCAGCACCATCGAGCGGGAGCACAAGGCGCTGCTCAAAGGGGGGCCGCGCAAGATCTCGCCGTTCTTCATTCCGTCGGCGATCATCAACCTCGCGGCCGGCCAGGTCTCCATCCGCTTCGGGGCGAAGGGGCCGAACTCGGCGACCTGCACGGCATGCTCGGCGTCCGCGCACGCCATCGGGGACGCCTTCGAGATCATCCGCCGCGGCGATGCGGAGGTCATGGTGGCAGGGGGGTCGGAGGCGGCCATCACGCCGATGGGAGTCGGCGGCTTCGCGGCGATGCGCGCGCTGTCGACGCGCAACGACGAGCCGCAGCGCGCCTGCCGGCCGTTCGACCGGGACCGGGACGGCTTCATCATGGGCGAGGGGGCGGGCGTGGTCATTCTCGAGGACCTGGAGCGCGCCCGGGCCCGGGGCTCACGCATCTACTGCGAGCTGGTGGGCTACGGGATGTCGGCCGACGCCCATCACATGACCGCGCCCTGCGAGGACGGGGACGGTGCGGTGCGGGTGATGCAGAATGCGATGCGCTCGGCGGGAGTCGCGCCGGCCGCGGTGAACTACGTCAACGCCCACGGCACCTCGACACCGCACAACGACCGGATCGAGACCCTGGCCATCAAGACCTGCTTCGGCGATCACGCGTCGTCGCTCGCGATCTCCTCGACCAAGTCGATGACCGGGCACCTGCTCGGCGCGGCGGGCGGTCTCGAGGCGGGTATCACCGCGCTGGCGGTCCGCTACCAGACGGCGCCGCCCACCATCAATCTGGAGAACCCCGATCCCGACTGCGACCTCGACTACGTGCCGAACACCCGGCGCACGCTCCCCATCGACTACGCGCTGTCGAACTCGTTCGGGTTCGGCGGCACGAACGCCAGTCTTCTGTTCAAGCGCTACGACGGCTAGGAGTCTGCGTCGCAGAACGAAGCGAAGCGGAGGGCTGGGGCGCAGACTCATGGAGCGGTGCGGGCTGGGGCCGAACACGGAGCCTTGAGACGGGTTTGGCGGCGTTGATCCGCCCTCGGCCCGTCGCACGGGTCACGCAGAGAGAGCGAACAAGCACGATGAAGATTGCCGTTTGCATAAAGCAGGTCGTGACCCGCGACTGGCCGTTGCGCGCGTCGGAGTCCGCGACGTGGGTCCGCGACGACGACGCCAGTTTCGAGATGAACGAGCCGGACGCCTACGCGCTCGAAGAGGCGCTGCGGCTGAAGGAGCGCCACGGCGGCGAGGTCGTGGTCTGTTCCGCCGGTCCGGCCCGGGTCAGCCAGGTCATTCGGGAGGCGCTCGCTCGCGGCGCGGACCGCGCCATCCATGTCGAGAGCGACGCGCTTGCCGCGGCCGGGGCGGACGCGGTGGCCGCGTCGCTGGCCAGCGCGATGGAGAGCGAGTCGTTCGACCTGGTGCTGACCGGCCTGCAGTCCGACGACCAGGGCTTCGGCCAGACCGGCGTCGTGCTGGCGGAACGTCTGGGTCTGCCGCACGCCACCATCATCATGGAGGTCGATGCGGCGGGTGACGGCGGCTCCCTGCGGGTCAAGCGTGAGCTCGAGAGCGGCTGGTTCCAGTGGGTGTCGATGCCGCTGCCGGCCCTGCTCACCATTCAGAGCGGCATCAACCAGCTCCGCTATGCGACGCTGAGAGGCATCATGGCGGCGAAGCGCAAGGAGATCCGCACCGTGCCGGCCCGGAGCGTGGAAGCGGCGGGGCAGCGGATTCTGGAGCTGTACGTGCCGGAGAAGACGAGCGCCACGCGGTTCATCGACGGCACGGCGCCGGAGGCGGCGCGCGAGCTCGTCCGGCTCCTGCGAGAAGAAGCGAGGGTCCTGTGATTCTGGTCATCGCGGAGCAGCGCGGCGGTGCGTTGAATCCCGCCTCCTGGGAGACGCTGGCGGCAGCCCAGCAGATGGACGAGCCGGTCGCGGCGGCCGTCGTCGGATCGGACGTGCAGGGACCGGCCGGGGAGCTGGCCGCGGCGGAGGTTTCCGAGGTGCTCGCGGTCGAGCACGAAGCGCTGGAGCCGTATACGCCCGACGGCTTCGTCGCGGCCCTGGCGCAGGTGGTGGCGGATGCGGGTCCCGAGCTCGTGCTCTTTCCCCACACGTATCAGACTCGCGACCATGCGCCGGCGCTGGCCGCGCGGCTCGGGAGCGTGCTGATTCCCGACTGCATCGGCTCGAAGATCCGGGATGGCCGGCGGGTGTTCGTGCGCCCGATGTTTCAGGGCAAGTTCGTGGCGGACGTGCTGCCGGAGGGGCCGGCGCCGCACTTCGCCAGCTTCCAGATCGGTGCGTATCGAGCCGACGCCTGTGCGCGCGGCGCGTCGCCGGCGGCCGTGCGGAGTGTCGCGGTCCACCTGGACGCGGCAGCGATTCGCCAGCGGCCGGAAGCGCCCTTCAAGGAAGCGAAGCAGGCGGTCGACCTGACGCAGGCCGAGCGCATCGTCGCGGTCGGCCGCGGCATCAAGGACCAGGAGCACCTGCCTCTCGCGCAGGAGCTGGCGAAGGCGCTGGATGCCGAGCTGGCCGCGTCCCGGCCGATCTGCGACTCCGGCTGGCTGCCGATGGACCGGCAGATCGGCAGCTCGGGCCAGACCGTGGCGCCGAAGCTGTATCTGGCGGTGGGTATCTCCGGTGCGATCCAGCACCTGGTGGGAATGAAGGGCGCCCGCACCATCGTCGCGGTGAACAAGGACGCCGACGCACCCATCTTCGAGGTGGCCGATTACGGCATCGTCGGCGACCTGTTCGAGGTGGTTCCCGCGGTCGTCGCGGCGATCGAGGAAGGCTGACGTGGAGCGCGAGACGCTCGACGTCGACGTGCTGATCGTCGGGGGCGGACCGGCCGGGCTCGCCGCGGCGTATCGCCTCGCGCGGCTGAACGAGGAGCAGGGCGGCGAGCCGCTGATGGTGGCCGTTCTGGAGAAGGCCCGCGCGGCCGGCGCCCACATGCTGTCGGGGGCCGTGCTCGATCCGTCGACTCTCTCCGAGCTGATGCCGGACTGGGAGAGCCGCGGCGCGCCGCTCGACGTCCCCGTGCGGGACGACCGCATCTACTTCCTGACCGCGCGCCGCGCGCTGCCCTTTCCGATCACGCCGCCCCCCCTGCGCAACCACGGCCACTACGTGATCTCGCTCAACCGCTTCGCGAGGTGGCTCACCGAACAGGTGGAGGCGGCCGGCGTCGACGTCTTCACCGGGTTTCCCGGCACGGAGCTGCTCTACGACGGGGATCGGGTGGTCGGCGTGCGCACGGGCGATCGCGGCATCGACCGGCACGGCGAGCGCAAGCCGACCTTCGAGCCGGGAGTCGACATCCGCGCCCGGGTCACGGTGCTGGCCGATGGCGTGCGCGGCAACCTCACCAAGACCCTGATCCGCCGTTTCGATCTCGACGCGGGCCGTTTGCCGCAGAGCTACGCCATCGGCATCAAGGAGCTGTGGGACGTCGACCCGCAGCGGCTGCCGGCCGGGTCCGTGATGCACACGATGGGGCATCCGCTGCGCTTCGAGGAGTTCGGGGGCGGGTTCCTCTACGCCCTGCCGGAGGGTCGCCTCTCGGTCGGGTTCGTCGCCGGTCTCGACTACCGCGACCCGCTGTTCGACCCGCACGTGGCGTTCCAGCGCTTCAAGCGCCACCCGCTGGTGTCGAGGCTCCTCGCCGGCGGGCAGATGGTGCGCTACGGCGCCAAGGCCCTCCCGGAAGGAGGCTGGCACGCGCTGCCGCGTTGCCATGTCGACGGCGCCCTGATCGTGGGCGACGCCGCGGGCTTCCTGAACTCGATGCGGCTGAAGGGGATTCATCTCGCGATGCGGAGCGGGATGCACGCGGCCGACGTGGCGTTCCGCGCAATCCGCGAGGACGACGTCTCGGCCGGGCGATTGTCCGAGTACTCCCGTCTCGTCGAGAAGGGTCCGATCCGGCGCGAGCTGTACCCCGTACGCAACGTGCACCAGAGCTTCGCCGGGGGCTTGCTGGCCGGCCTGCTCTACTCGGGCATGTCGCTGGTGACCGGCGGCTGGTGGTTCCGCGACCCGATGCCGTCCCACGCCGGCCACGAGCGAACCCGAACCGTGAAGCAGTACTTCGGCGGGGGCGCAGCGCCCGCGGCCCCGAGCGTGCCGATAGACCGGACCTTGACGTTCGACCGTTTGACCAACGTGCACTACTCCGGCACGCGGCACGACGAGGATCAGCCGTCGCACCTCCTCGTCGCGGATACCGACATCTGCCGCACGCGCTGCATCGAGGAGTACCGCAATCCCTGCACGCGTTTCTGTCCGGCGAACGTGTACGAGATCGTCGACGCGGACGCGGGAGTGGGCAAGCGGCTACAGATCAACGCCTCGAACTGTGTCCACTGCAAGACGTGCGACATCATGGACCCCTACCAGATCATCGACTGGGTGCCGCCCGAGGGCGGCGGCGGTCCGTCCTGCGAAGGCATGTGACCCGCGACGCCCCGCGCCGGCGCCTGTCGTCCCGTCAGGTCGCGTCAGCCACCGCGATCGCGGCGGTGGGCATGCCGGTGATCGACGTGCTCTGCCGGACGTTGCGGTGGACGGTCGAAGGGCTGTGCCACTACGATGCGATTCAGTCGACGGGCCGGCAGCCGGTCATGGCGTTCTGGCACGGCCGCATCGTGCACGCCACGTGGTACTTCCGCGGGCGCGGCATCGTCGTCATGATCAGCGAGAATTTCGACGGCGAGTGGATCGGCCGGCTCATCGAGAGGTTCGGGTACCGTACGGCGCGCGGATCGACGTCACGCGGCGGCGCACGCGCCCTCGCCCGCATGCGGCGTCTGGCGTTGGCCGGCGCGCCGACCGGGTTCGCGGTGGACGGCCCGCGCGGTCCGGCCCGCTCGGTGCAGCCCGGCGCGGTCTGGCTGGCCAGCCTCACCGGCAACCCGGTGCTGCCGTTTCACAGCGAGGCCGACCGGTACTGGACAGCGCGGAGCTGGGACGGGACGCAGGTGCCGCAGCCGTTCGCACGCGCGGCGATGGTGGTCGGCGAGCCGATCGAGGTGCCGCGGGGGGCGGGTCCGGAACGGATCGAGCAGAAGCGCCTGGAGCTGGAGCGGTCGCTGCACGGGCTGGCGGGGCGCGCCCGCGCGATCGTGGCCGCCACGGCCGAACGCCGGGAATCTGCGCAGTAGGACCGCGTAGACTCCCGGGCGGGATTGGCTGGGCGGGGTTCGGAGCCGGCAGCGACGATTCCCGGGCCGGGAGCTTGCGCCGCAGAATGCAGCGAAGCGAAGTGCCGAGGTGCAGGGTCAGGGAGTGGGGGCTGGGGCCGAACTCCGAGCCTGCGAGGCGTTTCGGGGCGCCAGCCGAAAGGAGAGCCGGTGATGGCGAATGCGGACGTCCTGCTGATCTCTTCACCCCGTTTCGTCGATCACCGTACGCCGGCGGGGCACCCGGAGCGCTCCGCGCGCGCCGAGGTCATGGCGCGCGTGGCCGAGCGCTGGACGGCGGGGGGAGGCCGGACGGCGGCTCCCGAACGCGTCACGGACGAGGCGCTCGCTCGCGTCCACGACGTGCGCTACCTGGAAGGCGTCGCGGAGACCGCGGGGCGCCGGGCCCGGCTCGACCCCGACACCTACACGTCGCCGGACTCCGTGGCGGTGGCGCGTCTGGCGGCGGGCGCGACGGTGGCCGCCGTCGACCACGCGCTCGACCACGGCGCGCCGGGGCTCGCCTTCGTGCGGCCGCCCGGACATCACGCCGAGCGCGCGCGGGCGATGGGCTTCTGCCTGTACAACAACGCCGCCGTCGCCGCCGCGCATGCGCTCGCCCGTGGCCTCGAGCGCGTCGCGGTGGTCGACTACGACGTCCACCACGGCAACGGGATCCAGTGGATCTTCTACGACGATCCGCGGGTCCTGTACGTCTCGACCCACCAGTATCCCTTCTACCCGGGCACGGGTGCGGCCGACGACGTCGGGCGCGGCGACGGGGCCGGGACGACCGTCAACGTCCCGCTGGCGGCGGGCGCGGGCGACGCGGATCTCGACCGCGTGTTCCGCGAGGTGGTGATGCCGATCCTGGGCGCGTACTCCCCGGACGCGGTCATTCTGTCGGCCGGCTTCGACGCGCACGCGGATGATCCGCTCGGCGGCATGCAACTGTCGACGGGCGGCTATGCGACGCTGACCCGCCGTCTCCGCGCGTTCGCCGCCGGCCGCTGCGCCGGCCGGCTTGCCGTGACTACCGAGGGCGGATACGACCTGCAGGCGCTCGAGGAGTGTCTGGACGGCACGCTGGAGGTCTGCGCCGCGGATCCGCCCGCGTCCATCCCACCGGTGCGGGGCTCGACGGCGATAGCCGCCGCCGCACTCCAATCGGTTGCTCGCGCCCAGTCGCCGTACTGGCCCGGCATCGGCTGACGGGTGCGGGGACCTCGGCGCGTCCGTGTCGTTCCCGGCCGCGCGATTCCGCCGGCTGGTACAATTCTCCCGTGCGCGACTACGACCCCCAGACGTTGGAGAAGAAGTGGCAGCGGCGCTGGCGCGAGCGCCGCGCGTTCGAGGTGAGCGTCGATCCGGAGCGTCCGAAGTTCTACTGCCTCGTGATGTTCGCCTACCCGTCCGGCCACGCCCACGTCGGGCACGTGCGCAACTACATGATTGGCGACGTCGTGGCCCGCATGAAGCGGATGCGCGGCTACAACGTGCTCCATCCGTTCGGCTGGGACGCCTTCGGCATGCCCGCCGAGAACGCCGCGATCAAGAACCGGACGCATCCCGAGACCTGGACGCGCGCGAACATCGCGCACATGAAGGACCAGTTGCAGCGGCTCGGGATCAGCTACGCCTGGGAGCGCGAGATCGCCACCTGCGACCCGGAGTACTACCGCTGGAACCAGTGGCTGTTCCTGAAGATGTACGAGCGCGGGCTCGCCTACCGCAGGCAGTCCAGCGTCAACTGGTGCTCCGACTGCCGGACGGTGCTGGCCAACGAGCAGGTGGTCGACGGCGGCTGTTGGCGCTGCGGCACGACGGTGGAGACGCGTGACCTGAAGCAGTGGTTCCTGCGCATCACGCAGTACGCCGACGAGCTGCTCGACGGGACGGATGCGCTCGACCAGTGGCCGGACAAGGTGCTGACGATGCAGCGCAACTGGATCGGCCGCTCACACGGCGCGCTGGTCCGTTTCCCCCTCGCGGATCCAGACGGCGCCGCGGCTCCGCCGGAGGAGGGGATTGAGGTCTTCACGACCCGCATCGACACCATCTACGGAGCCACCTTCGTCCTCCTGGCGCCGGAGCACCCGCTGGTCGAGCGGATCGCGGCCCAGCGGCCCGATGCGGCGGAGTTCCGTGCCCGCGTGGGGAGCTTTCGCGCGCTCGATCGGCAGGCGCGGCTGACAGGGCAGATCGACAAGGAAGGCATCGATACCGGCCGCCGGGCGGTGAACCCATTCACCGGCGAGACCGTTCCGATATGGGTGGCGAACTTCGTCCTGGCCGAGTACGGCACCGGCGCCATCATGGCGGTGCCCGCCCACGATCAGCGCGATCTGGAGTTCGCGCGGAAGTACGGACTCCCGGTGCGGGTCGTGATCCAGCCCCACGACGGTGCGCCCCTGGACGACGACCTGGAAGCCGCATTCTCCGCGCCCGGCCGCGTCGTCGACTCCGGCGAGTTCACCGGATTGGAGAGCGATCGGGCAAGGGCGGTCATGACGGAGGCTGCAGAGAAGCAGGGATTCGGCCGGGGCCAGGTGCAGTACCGGCTGAAGGACTGGGGCATCTCCCGCCAGCGCTACTGGGGTACGCCCATTCCCATCATCTACTGCGACCGCTGCGGCACCCGGCCCGTACCGGAGGAGCAGCTCCCGGTGGAGCTGCCGCGGGTGGAGGAGTTCACCGGCCGCGGCGACTCGCCGCTGGCGCAGGTGCCGGAGTTCGTCGACGTGGCCTGTCCGGACTGCGGCGGCGCCGCCCGCCGCGAGACCGACACGATGGACACGTTCGTCGATTCCTCGTGGTACTTCTATCGTTACTGCGACCCGCGCGGCGACACGGCGCCGTTCGATGCCGGGACGGTCAGGTACTGGGCGCCCATCGACTTCTACAGCGGCGGAGTCGAGCACGCGATTCTGCATCTCATCTACTCCCGCTTCTTTTGCAAGGTGCTGCGCGATCTGGGACTGGTCGAACACGACGAGCCCTTCACGCGGCTGCTGACCCAGGGGATGGTCCTGCGCGACGGCGCGGTGATGTCGAAGTCGAAGGGCAACGTGGTCGATCCCGACGAGATGACGGCCACCTGCGGGGCCGACGCACTGCGCCTGTACGAGATGTTCGTCGCCCCGCCGGAGAAGGAGATCGAGTGGACCGACGCCGGGCTCGACGGCAGCGCCCGCTTCCTGGGCCGCGTCTGGCGCCTCGTCACCCCGTTCGCGGACGCCTGCGCGGCCGGCGACATTCCCGCGGTCGGCGGGTTGAAGCCGGGCGATGCCGAGCGGGCGCTTCGCCGCAAGACGCACGACACCATTCGGCGCGTGTCTGAGGATCTCGATCCGCGCGTGCACCTGAACACTGCGGTCTCGGCGTTGATGGAGCTGGTCAACGATCTGTACGCCTTCTGCGAGCGGGCGCGTGTCGGGCCGTTCGCGGCCGATTCCGCGGCGCCGACGGCGGGCGCCGGACCGGTGGCGCTGGCCGTCGTGCGCGAGGCGCTCGAGGCCCTCGTGTTGATGCTCTCGCCGTTCACCCCGCACCTGTGCGAGGAGCTCTGGGAAGCCCTGGGCCATGAAGAGGGAGTCGAGGCTGCCGGTTGGCCCGAGTTCGATCCCGACGTGGCGCGGGCGGAGACGGTCGTCCTGCCGGTGCAGGTGAACGGCAAGGTCCGCGCGCGGATGACCGTGGACGTCGATACGGCCGAGGACGAGTTGCGCCGCCTCGCGCTGGCGCAGCCGCAAGTGCAGGCGCACACCGGCGGAAAGACCGTGGCGCGAGTCGTCGTGGTGCCGGGCCGGTTGGTGAGCGTCGTCGCGGAATCGTGAGAGGAGCACTCCCGATGCATGGAATTCGATCCCGGCGTGAGGCCGCGCAGGCAAGCCGCCCCCTCCGGTTGCGGCCCGGCATTCGACGCCGGCTGCTGGTCCACGCGCTGCTCGCCGTGCTGGTCTGTACCGCCCTCCCCGGCTGCGGGTACACGCTGGCCGGACGCGGATCGT
This sequence comes from Vicinamibacterales bacterium, assembly GCA_964291605.2. Taxonomy (GTDB): domain Bacteria; phylum Acidobacteriota; class Vicinamibacteria; order Vicinamibacterales; family UBA8438; genus WTFV01. The sequence goes on from OZ219745.1 coordinate 2,921,693, forward strand.
TCCTGCCGGACTACATCGAGACCGTCGCCATTCCGATGTTCGGCAACAATACCGCCGTCTTCGACGTCGAGCAGCTCCTGACGCAGGAGGTCCGTACCGCGTTCATCAGCCGGGGTTCGTATCGCGTGCAGACCGAGGAGGTGGGAGCCGACGCGACGTTGACCGGCACCATCACCGACATCCGCATCGCCCCGGCCAGCTTCAGCGCGGAGCAGCAGGCGTCGCGCTACGTCTTCACGCTGCGGGCGAGCATCGAGTTCCGCGATCTGACGACGGACGAGATCGTCTGGGACGACCCGCAGATGGTCTTCAGCGACGAGTTCGATGTGGCGTCCGGAACCGGCGACATCGGCAGCGTCTCGACGTTCTTCGGGCAGGAGGCCAACACCGTCGAGCGCCTCGCCGTGGACTTTGCGGCCACCGTGGTCAGCTCCATCCTCGAGGCCTTCTAGAGAGCGTGCCCGCACTGACTCCGGGGACGCTGCGCAACCGGATCGCGTCCGGCGACCTCGATCCCGTCTACCTGCTCGTCGGTGACGACGAGCGCGAGAAAGAGGCGCTGGCCGTCGCGCTGGCCGAGACCATCGACGAGGGGCTGCGCGCCTTCAACGTCGGCCGTTTCCACGGCGGCGACGCCGGTCTGGAGGACGTGCTGGCGGCGGCGCGCATCGTGCCGATGATGGCCCCGCGGCGCATCGTCATCGCGCTGCGGGCCGAGCGGATGCTGCAGCCGGCGCGGGAGAGCGAGGCGGCCCGGCGCGCTCTCGACGCGCTCGAGGACTACCTGGCTGCGCCGTCTCCGGAGACGACGTTGGTCCTATCGGCGGGCGGTCTCGACGAGCGGCGCCGCATCGTGAAGCAACTGCGTGCGCTCGCGGCCGTCGTACGCTGCGGGGTGCCGGAGGACGCGGCCGGTCTCCGGCGCTGGATTCGGGAGCGTCTGGACGAGGCGGGCCGACGGGCGGATGACGCGGCGGTCCGGCTGCTGGGCGACTTGGCCGGCCGCGACACGGTACGCCTGCGAAACGCGCTGGACCGGCTGCTGCTGTTCGTCGATGTCGGCGCCACGATTGCCCCGGCCCACGTACACGAACTGCTGGGGCCGTCCGCACCCAACGCCACGGACGACTGGGCGGTGGCGCGCGCCATAGAGCAAGGGGTGGCCGATCGGGCGCTGCGTGAGCTGGGTCTGGTCCTGGACGCCGGAGCCGTTCCGCACATGGTGCTCGGGCAGCTTGCCTGGGTGGCGCGCACCAAGCTGGCTGCCGCCCGGATCGAGTCGGCAATCGAGGCTGTCTTCCGGACTGATCTCGCTCTCAAGCAGTCGGGCGGCGAGCCGCGGGTGCTGCTGGAACGCCTGGTCGTCGACCTGTGCGGTACCGCGGCGGCGGGAAAGCGCCGCCGCGCGTGAACACGCCTTCGACGCGGTGGGAGCTCAGGAATCCTGGGCCGGCGCCGACGCCTTCCGCAGCCTCCTGTCGAGCCGGGACTTGTGGCGCGCGGCGGCGTTGCGGTGGATGACACCCTTGCCCGCGAGCTTGTCGATCAGCGCCGCGGTGGTCCGAATCGACTCGCGTGCGGCCGACGCAGAATCTTCATCTTGCGCGCCGACGGCGCCGATGGCGCTACGCGTCACCCGGATCGCGCGGCGCATCCTGCTCTTCATGCGGTTGTTTCTGTCGCGACGCCGGAGACTCTGCCCGTGCGCCTTGATTGCGGACTTGTGGTTCGCCATGAAGCTCCAATCCCGTCGCCGCCGCATCGGCGGCGAACCCTGCTTGCGTGCGGATGTCGCTCGCTACCTGCCGTGCGACGCGTAGACCTCCGCGTTGCCGTTGCGCTCGAACGCGATGACGTCGTAGGGTTGGACCCCGCGCCCCGGCACTTCCATCCCGGGAGATCCGATCGGCATTCCGGGCACCGCGAGTCCCGCGACGCGCGGGCGCTCGTCGAGCAGGCGCCGGATGTCGGCCGCCGGCACGTGGCCCTCGATCACGTAATCGCCCACCAGAGCCGTGTGGCACGACGACAGCGACGCCGGAATGCCGGCGCGCCGCTTGAGCGGCAGTACGTTGGGGACGTCCGTCATCTCGACGTTGAAGCCGTGCTCTTGTAGGTGAACCACCCACTGGATGCAGCAGCCTCACGTGGGTGACTTGTAGACGTGGATGGTCTCGCCGTCCTGTCCGTGGGCGACGCCTGACGTCACCGCCACGGCGGCGACGGCGAGCGCCAGCAGACCGAGCGCCGGAATGAGGGTTCGCATGTTCATGCTCCTGTCGGGGCGCGCGGCGGATGCCTGCGTGCGCGTGCCATTATAGCCGAACACCGTCAGCCGGCCCGGCGGTCCCGCGGCCCGCACCAGGCGACCTGCCCGAGGATCCGGTCGTCTTCCCCCACCGGCCGCGGCGCATGGGCCGGATTGTCGCTGGTCAACAGCCAGCGGCCGGCGGTCTGCCGGAGGCGCTTGACGACGAGGCCGGCGTCGGTGCGTACGGCGAACAGTTGTCCCTCCAGCGGGTCGGTGCGGCCCGAGTCCACCGCGACGAGGTTCCCGTCGCGAATCGTCGGTTCCATGGAGTCGCCCGCCGCCCGGACGCACGTCAGGCGTTCCGGCTGCGCCCAGGGGGCCAAAGCGCCGGCGGCGACGGCGATCGAGACTTCGGACGACTCCTCGAAGACGACTTCGCCGGGGCCCGCCGCAAGGCGGACGTCGGGTGCGAACGGAATCATGGCGACGCCGCTGTCGTCCGGACCGTCAGCCTCCCCATCGACCCCCGGGGCGGCAATCGGCGCCGCTGCCGCCGCGGCGCGATCCATCAGTTCCTGCACGCGGCCGATTCCTTCCCGCAAGCTCGACGCCAGGGCGTCCCTGTCGATCGCGCCGACGGCGTCGGCGACGCTCGCGTCTCGGGGCAGGCCGAGGGCGCCGGTAATCTCGGGCGGCACCGCCGGTGACGGCGAGGCGCCCGGCCGCGCCGGACCGACGTAGAACTCGAGTCCCAGAACGGACGCGACCGATTCGAGGGTCGTGCTTCGCGCCGCGCGTCCCTGGACCAGGCTGCGGAGCTGTCCCAGGGGAATGCCGGTCCGCAGCGAGAAGGGCCTGAGCCCCTCCGAATCGATCCGCCGGCGAACGACCCGGCGCAGGTACTCGACGCGGTCGGGATGTGTCACTGCTGACACGTTACCAGGAACCGGCAGGCAGGGTGCATGTTATTTGCAGCATGCATCTCGTGTCACATTGGAATACCCGGCCGAACGCCCAATGTGCTTCCTCCTCGCGCCTTGCCACGCGGGCGCCTCGCCGCTCTCGGTGCGACGCGGGGTTTCGCCGCGGACTCCCAGGGCGGTCAGAGATGAGTCCGGCCACGCGGCCCGCACCAGGCGACCTGTCCGAGGATCCGGTCTTCTTCGACAAAGGCGCGGGACCGGTGGGTCGGGTTGTCGCTGGTCAGCAGCCAGCGGCGACGGTTCCGTCGCAACCGCTTGATGACCAGCCCGGCATCCGTGCGCACGGCGAACAGTTGCCTGTCCAGCGGGTCGCTGCGGCCCGAGTCGACCACGACGAGATCGCCGTGGTGGATGGTCGGCTCCATCGAATCGCCCGCCGCTCGTACGCACGTCAGTCGATCCGGGCGCGCCCAGGAGGCCAACGCGGCGGTCGCGACGGCGATGGCTACCTCGGGCGACTCCTCGAACACCACCGCTCCGGTACCCCCGGCGAGCCGCACTTCCGGAGCGAACGGAATCATCACGACGGCGCGCTCCGGGCGTTCGCGGGTCGACAGCCGCTTGCGGGAGACGGGGTCGGGGATCAGGGCCGCCGCTGCCGCCGCCTTCTCCATCAGCTCCTGCACGAGGCCGAGACCCTCGCGCAGCCTCGACGCCAGCGCGTCCTTGCGAATCGCGCCGACCGCGTCGTCGACGCTGGCGTTCAGGGGCAGGCCCAGGGCGCGAGCGATCTCCGACGGCAGGCGCGGCCGGATGGTGGAATCGGCCCGGGCGGGACCGATGTAGAACTCGAGCTCCAGGACGGACGCAATCAGCTCGAGAGTCGTGCTCCGCGCCGCCCGGCCCTCCACGACGCTCCGCAACTGTCCCAGGGGAATGCCCGTCCGCAACGAGAAAGGCCGCAGCCCCTCGCTTTCCACCCGCTGCCGGACGGCCTCCCGCAGGTATTCGACGCCGTAGCGTGTCACGAGCGACACGATACACGGAAACACTTGCGCGCGCGTGCCATTCATGGCATGCTTCCGTGCCATGGACGACACGGTTCGGCGGCTCGTGGCTCTCTGTGGTCTCTTCGCCGAGAGCACCGGACGGAGCATATCGACCGTCTCCCGCCATGCGACGGGAAGCGGAGAAACCATCGCGCGGTTGCAGCGGGGACACAACATCACCACGCGGCGGGCGGAACGCGCCCTGCGATTCCTCTCCGAGAACTGGCCCGAGCTCGCAGAGTGGCCGGCAGACATCCCGCGCCCGGCGGTGTCGCGCGGCATGCTGGACGAGTCGTCGACGCCGGCCGCGACACCGGACCGTCCGTTCAGGGGCGGCCCTTCAGCCGTCTGAGTTGCCGCCGCTGCTGCTTGTCCGGCGCGGGCGCACGACCGGCACGCCGGAGCAGCATCCGGAACGCCAGCTCCTCTTCCGTCGGCGGGGGCGTCCGATCCTCGTAGAGCGCCCGGGCGTCGGCCTTCGGAACGTGGTCCTCGGCGAGCGCGACCACCGACACCACCTGCGTCATCCGGTTGGGGCGCGTGATCCGGATTTCGTCGCCCGTCCGGATCTCGCGGTGCGGCTTGGCCCGCTGTCCGTTGATCTCGACCTTGCCTCCCTTCGCGGCGCGCTGGGCCTCCGACCGCGTACGAAAGAGGCACGCGACGTCGAGCCAGACGTCGATGCGTACCGACTGCAACGGCTTCGCGTCTGCCGGCCGGGACGGTGAGGTCATTGGGCAGGAACCGGCTCTTCGGGCCGAGCGCTAGGCGCCGGCGAGCAGGCGCCCGACCGCGTTGCGGCTCTCGGGGACGATGGAATGCAGTCGATCCGTCCGCTTGCCGCCGGCCTGCGCGAAGTCCGGGCGTCCGCCGCCTCGGCCATCGACGATGGGAGCGAGCGCCTTGATCAGGTTGCCCGCGTGCACGCGATCGGTGAGGTCGCGCGTCACCGAGACGACCAGCGCCGCCTTGCCGTCGTTGTCTGAGGCCAGCACTACAACGCCGCTGCCGAGGCGATCGCGAAGCGAGTCGGCAAGCGTACGCAGGGCGCCCGGCTCAAGGCCGGACACGACGCGAGTGACGAGCCGGATGCCGCCGACCTCGGCCGCGTCCGCGTCCTGCCCTGGCGCTTCGGCGCCGTCGGCCATCGCCGCCCGCACTCTCAAGCGTTCGTTCTCGCGCAAGACTCGCTTGTAGTCGGCAGCCAGTTTCCCGACTGTCCTTGCGGCGCGATCGGCGAGCTTCGTGTTCACCGGACGACGGAAGCGAAGGTTCTGGAGTTGGCCAACCGCTTCCATGGCTTGATCCGCCGTCGACTCGTGGGCGTACGCCAGGAGAGAGCGCTCGTCTCCCCGACCCTGGAACGTCTCCACGGCTGTTGCGCCAGTCACCGCCTCGATACGCCGGACCCCGGCCGCCACGCCCCCCTCGTGCGTGATGATGAACGTACCGATGTCACCGGTCCTCCCGCAGTGGGTTCCGCCGCAGAGCTCGATCGAGAATCCGGGGACGGTCACCACCCGCACGCGGTCGCCGTATTTCTCGCCGAAGAGTGCCATCGCGCCCGCGGCAATCGCTTCCTCGGTGGATCGTTCTTCTGTCTCGACTGCCTGGTTCATCATGAAGACGTGGTCGTTCACGAGCCGCTCGATCTCGCCAAGCTGTTCGGGGGTCACTGCCTCGTGATGGGAGAAGTCGAAACGCAGCCGGTCCGGGGCGACGAGCGATCCCTTCTGCCGGACGTGAGTGCCCACAATCCGGCGCAGCGCGGCGTGGAGCAGGTGCGTGGCCGTATGGTTGCGGCGGATGGCGTCCCGCCGGTTGGCGTCCACCTCGGCGGTGACCTCCTCGCCGACGCGGAGTTCCCCTTCGCGCACGGCGGCCAGGTGCATCCGCGGCCACGCGGGCTTCAGTCGCACCACGTCCTCCACGGGGGCCTCGACGTTCTGGTCCGACAGGCGGCCGGTGTCCGATACCTGTCCGCCCGCTTCCAGATAGAAGGGGGTCCGTTCGAGGACGACGTATCCTGACTCGCCGGGACTCAGTGCCTCCACGCCCGTGAGGCTCGCTCCGTTGCCGTCGCGCCGGAACAGATGCGTGACGCCGCTACGGATGGAGGTCGTCTCGTAGCCGTCGAATCGCTGGCGACCGAAATGCGGTTCCCCCGTCGCCGTGAGCATGTACGGGCCAGCCGTGACGCTGACCTCGGACTCTTGCCCGCCGCCGAACGTCGCCCCCGCGCGAGCGCGGTTGCGCTGCTCGTCCATCGCCCGTTCGAATACTTCCTTGTCGACGTCGATGGACCGGGACTGCGCCATGTCCTCGATGAAGTCGAGCGGCATCCCGAAGGTGTCGTAGAGCCGGAACGCCAATCTGCCGTCCAGGACCCTCTGCATTCTCTCGGCGCCGGCCAACGCCTCTTCCAGGTGCGGCAGCCCTTCGCGCAGTACCCGGTCGAACTGCGTCTCCTCGCGGTGGACGGTCGAGACGATCGCATCGCGGTTCGCTTCCAGCTCGGGATACGCGCCGCCCATCTCGGCAATCACCACGCCGGCGAGATCGTGCAGGAACGGCTCGGTCAGGCCGAGCTTCTTCCCGTGCCGCATCGCGCGCCGCATGATCTTGCGGAGCACGTAGCCCCGCCATTCGTTCGACGGGACTACACCGTCGGCAATGAGGAAAGTCATGGCGCGCAGGTGGTCGGCGATGACCCGCAGCGACACGTCGCTCGCGTCGTTGGCCGGCCGGCCGGCGAGAGGACCGTACTCGGTGCCCGCCCGCTCGCCGATGGCGGCGAGCAGCGGGGTGAAGAGGTCCGTGTCGTAGTTCGAGAGCTTGTCCTGCAGTACCGCGACGATCCGCTCGAGGCCCATGCCGGTGTCGATGGACGGGGCCGGCAGCGGCGTGAGCGAGCCGTCCGACCGGCGCTCGAACTCCATGAAGACGTTGTTCCAGATCTCGACGTAGCGGTCGCAGTCGCAGTCGATGCCGAGACAGCGTTCGGCGGAGCAGGGGAGATGGTCGCCGCGGTGATAGTGGATCTCCGAGCACCGGCCGCAGGGGCCCGTTTCGCCCATCGCCCAGAAATTCTCCGCGGCCCCCAGCTCGGCGATGCGCGACGGTGGAACCAGACGCTCCCAGATGCCGTACGCCTCGTCGTCGCGGGGGATGCCGTCCTCGCCTTGGAATACTGTGGCGTACAGGCGCTCGGCGGGCAGGCCCCAGGCGCCGGTGAGCAGCTCCCACGCAAAGGGGATGGCGTCGGTCTTGAAGTAGTCGCCGAACGAGAAGTTGCCGAGCATCTCGAAGAATGTATGGTGCCGGAGGGAAGGCCCGACATTCTCCAGGTCGTTGTGCTTGCCGCTCACCCGCATGCACTTCTGCGAGGTCGTGGCGCGCCGATACTCGCGGCGCTCGGCGCCGAGGAACAGGTCCTTGAACTGGTTCATCCCGGCGTTGGTGAACAACAGGGTAGGGTCGTCCCCGGGCACGAGGGGCGAGCTGGCGACGATGCGGTGCCCCCGCTCGCGGAAGTACTCGAGAAAGCTCTGTCGAATCTCGGCCGAAGTCATCCGGGTCATTCTGACACACGGCGGCGCGCGGCCCGCGCCGGGGCACGTCCTTCAGGCGGACTCCTCGTCTTCCGGCGGGGCGGACGCGCCGCCGCGATTGCGCAGGGCCGCGTTCACCAACCGGGGCTCGAAACCCTGGCGGATCAGGTAGCGGTACAGCCTGGCGAAGTGGAGACCATTCGCAATCGTCGCGCCCGCGGGCAGACGCCGCGCAAGCGCTTGCTCGAGCACGGTCGCCACACCGCGTTCCGCGTAGGTCTCGGCGACCGCGGCGCGCGCCACCGCACGGCCTATACCGAGCGCGGCGATCTCCCGTTCGGCCCGCAGCGGGCCGCGCAGGGCAGTGCCGGCGAGGCGGCGCGCGTGCACCGTCGCGGTGCGCACATCGTCCAGGCTGCCGTCGTCCCGCAGGCGGGCGACGGCGGCCTCGACTTCGCCGTCGTCGAAACCGCGGCGCCGCAACCGCGCCGCCACCTGCGCGGCGGAGAGCTCGCGCCGGGCGAGCATCGCGAGCCCCGCCGAGTATGCGTTCGAAGGCAAGGCGGTTCGGCTGACCGGCGGCGCCGCGAGGACTACCCGGCGCCGGCCGCGGCTTCGGCCGCGTGCGCCGCCGTTGCCGGGTTGCCGTAGACGAACTTGAGCCAGCCGTGGGTGTCGGCGACGCGGCCGTTGATCACGTCGAAGAACCGCCGCTGAATGGCGGCGGTGACCGGGCCGCGCTTGCCGCTGCCGATGGTGATCTTGTCGATGGACCGGATGGGTGAAATCTCGGCCGCGGTACCGGTGAAGAACACCTCGTCGGCGATGTACAGGGCCTCGCGCGGCAGCGTTTCCTCGCGCACCTCGAACCCGAGAGCCCGCGCCAGCGTGACGACGACGTCGCGGGTGATGCCGGGCAGGATGGAATCGGCGGACGGCGGCGTGGCGATCGCGCCATCGCGCACAACGAAGATGTTCTGGCCGCTGCCCTCGCTCACGAAGCCGCGCGGGTCGAGAGCGATCCCCTCGGCGTAGCCGTTCAGGGTGGCCTCCATCTTGATGAGCTGCGAGTTGGCGTAGTTGGCGGTCGACTTGGCCACGGACGGGAACCGGTTCGGGGCTCCCCGGCCCCAGGAGCTCACCTGGACGTCCACACCGTGCTCGAGGGCATCCTCGCCGAGGTAGGCTCCCCACTCCCAAACCAGGATTGCGGCCTCGACCGGGCAACTGAACGGGTTGACGCCCAGCGTGTCGTAACCCCGGTAGATCAGCGGACGGATATAGCAGGCGTTATACCGGTTGGCGCGTATGGTGTCGAGTATCGCCTCGTAGAACTCGGCCGGTGCGAGATCCTCGTAGTCCATCCGGTAGATCCTGGCCGAGTCGTACAGTCGCCGGACATGCGCGTCGAGGCGGAACACGGCGGCTCCGTCCGGCGTGTCGTAGCAGCGGGCGCCCTCGAAGACGCCGCTGCCGTAGTGGATGACGTGAGAGCCGATGTGGACCTTCGCGTCGGCCCAATCGACCAGCTTGCCGTTCATCCAGATGCGGCCAGTCCCGAAGCTCATGACAGACCTGTGAAATCCTATGAAGTGAACAAGTTACGCTTTCAGTGTACGAGTCCGGCGCGCTCTTTGCAAGCGAGCCGTCTACACGCTTTCTCCGCAGAACGGGCAACGGTCCGCGCGTGCGTGCAGCGGCTTGTGACAGCGCAGGCAGAAGCGTCGAGACGATGGGGTGGCGGTGCCGAGACGGCGCGGGGTGACGTGCACCCGGGCGCGGGCCGACTCGCGTTGCGGTTCGGCATGCCGGTCCGGCGTCGGCGCCTGGCGGGACACCGGCGCGGAAGCCTGATCGAGGTCGCCCAGCAGCTCGGTGGCCCGCTGGTAGCGCGCCGACAGCTCCGGGGCGAGCGCCTTCATGACGATGTCGTTGAGCGTCTTCGGCACGTCGGGATTGGAGAGGCGCGGCGGTCGAACCAGCGCGCCGCTCCTGAGCTTGTCGAGATCGCTGGGGGCCGGCGACTCGTACGGCAGCACCGCCGTGAGCATCTGGTACATCGTGATGCCGAGAGAGTAGATGTCCGAGGCGAAGACCGCCTTGCCTTCGAACTGCTCGGGGGCCATGTAGGGCGGGCTGCCGATGACCGTCGTGCCGTGCGCGGCGATCTCCAGGAAGCGCGACGTGCCGAAGTCGGCGACTTTCAGCACGCCCGCGTCGGAAACGAGCATGTTGGCCGGTCGCAGGTCGCGGTGTATCACGCCTTGCGCATGGGCATGCTCGATTGCCCGGCCGATCTGCGTGGCGTAGCCGACGGTGCGCTCCGCGTCGAGGCCGCCGCTGGTGGTGATGAGATCCTCCAGGGTGTGGCCGGCGACGTATTCCATCACGATGAAGAAGACGTTGTCCTCCTTCTCGGCGGTCGTGATCGAGATGATGTTCGGGTGGTCGAGGGCCGCCAGCAGTCGAGGCTCCCGCAGGAGCTCGCCGAAGTTCAGATTCTGGCGGTGCGGCACCTTGATCGCGACGTCCTTGTCGATCCACGTGTCGCGGGCGAGATAGACCGCACCGAAGCCGCCGCTGCCGAGGGGGGCGGTAATCTTGTACTTGCCTAGCGTCTGCCCTCGGAACAGCATGCGGGTGCGGCAAGTATAGCTTGCAGCCCATGGCGGGAGCCCTGCTGCCACCGTTCGACGTCGCCCGGGTTTCAGAGATCGTTCCAGGCGAACCGCAGCACCGCGAGGGCGGCGACCGCTGCGGTCTCGGCGCGCAGCGTCCGGCGGCCGAGAGTGAGCAATCTGAAGCCGGCTTGCTCCGCGGCATGGATTTCGCCGGTGGTCCACCCGCCCTCCGGACCGATGGCGAGGGCGGCACTGGCCGGCCGCGAGTCGCTGCCGAGCGCGTCCATCCTCGCCGCCGTCGCACTTGCCGTGGCCGCTCCCGGTTCGACCAGCAACAGGCGCACGGCGCAGGGCTGCGCAGCCTCGAGGAACCGCGGCAGCGTCACCGCCGGGTGGACTACGGGCACCACCGCACGCCCGCACTGCTTGGCCGCGCCGACCGCGACGCCGCGCCAACGGTCGCCGAGCCTTCCGCCAGCGCGCCGCTCGCCTCCCGATTCCGTCCTGCGGGTCAGGAGCGGCACGATGTCGCTCACGCCGAACGTCGTGGCATCGCGCACCACCGTGTCGAGCTTGCGTCCCTTCAGGACCGTCACTCCCAGGGTCATGCGCACGACGGGCTCCGGTGCCGCTGCAACGGGCGCGCCGAGCTGCAGCACGGGGCGCCGGGGATCGTCGTCGGCAACCGTGGCTTCGTGCTGCCGGCCCTGCCCGTCGAAGACGACGACCCGAGCGCCCCGGCGCAGGCGGAGCACGCGGGTCAGGTGGTGCCCCTCGTCGGGCGGCAGTCGGACGTTGCTTCCGGATGCGGGGAGCGGGCCGGCGTAGAAGCGGTGGAGCGTCATCGAGTCCGCGTCGATGCAGGAAGGTCCCGCGCCGGCCGCTCGAAGACGAGGCCGACCCATTCGTCCTCCAGCGCCCGTTCCCGGAGGACGAGCGCGGGCTCGAGCGCCCCGCGCGCCGCCTGCTCCTCGCCGGCGGTCATGCCGCTCGCGAGCAGCAGGCCTCCCGGCCGGACGCATCGCAGCAACGCTCCCGCGTGGCGCACGAAGAAGGCACCGGTCAGGTTGGCGGTGACGACGTCGGCGGCGTGCGGGGAGAGGCGCACGAGATCCCCGGCGAGGAGACGGACTCGTTCCGCAACCCGGTTGCGGCGGACGTTGTTCCGTGCGTTGCCGAGCGCGTCGGGGTCGCGCTCGACGGCGACCACCGTCCCCGCGCCGAGCTGGGCCGCGGCTATCGCCAGAACGCCGGAGCCGGTGCCGAGGTCGAGCACGCGACTGCCGGTACGCAATCGATCGCGGATGTGCTGCAGCGCCAGGAGGCAGAGCCGTGTGGATGCGTGATGGCCGGTGCCGAAGCCCATCGACGGCTCGATGATCACGACGGTGCGGTCGCCGGCGGCGACAGCGGGCACGTCCCACGGGGGAGCGACGACGAGGTCTCCCACCTGCACCGCCCGCAGACCGTGGTGCGCCCGCGCCGCCCAGCCATCGTCGGTCACGTCGATCGGGGTCGTCCGGGCGCCCTCCGGCCCGAGCAGGTGCTCTATGGCCGTGCGCGCGGCCTCGCGGGCTCTCGCCGAGAAGAAGTACACGCGGCGCTCGCGGTGCCGGGACGGATGCCGGTCGCCGGTCTCCGGCGTCCCGCCGTCTCCGGCGTCGCTTATCGCGAAGGGTTCGTAGTCGTCGAGCAGGGCGTCGAGTCGGGGCAGCAGCGATTCGGGAGCGGCCGGAAGCTGGATGTCGAGCGCCGGACGCTGCACGCGTCCGTCCGCAGGACCGGTCCTAGCCAAAGATGTCCTTCACCCGGCTGAAGAAGGGACGGTCGTCGTCACCGTCGCCGTGCCCGCTCGGCTCGAACGACCGCTGGGGCATGATCCGGTCCAGATTCTCGATCAGCGCCTTCTGCTCCTGCGAGACGGACGTGGGCACCGCCACCTTCACATCGATGTAGAGATCTCCACGACCCCGCCCCGCCACGTGCGGCAATCCCTTGCCCCGCAGCCGCAGCCGGGCGTCGCCTTGCGTGCCCTTCGGGACGTGCAGCGTCTCGTTGCCGTTCAGCGTGGGGACGGTAATCGTGCCGCCGAGCACCAGCGTCGGGTAGCTCACCGGAATCGCGCACAGCAGGTCGCTGCCCTCACGTCGAAACACCGGGTGATCCTGCACGTGGATGACGACGTACAGGTCTCCGGGCCCGCCGCCGTGCGGCCCGTGCTCGCCCTCGCCCTGCAACCGGAGCTGCTGTCCCGTGTCGATGCCCGCCGGCACCTTCACCTTGAGCTTCCGCTCGTGCGACACCCGCCCGTTGCCGCGGCAGGCGCCGCACGGATTGCGGATGACCGTGCCGGCCCCGCGGCAGGCGCCGCATGGGCGCGCGACGGTGAGGAAACCCTGCTGGAAACGCACCTGCCCGCGGCCGTGGCACTGCGGGCAGGTCTCCGGGCCCGAACCGGGTGCCGCGCCGGACCCGGCACATTGGTCGCACGGTTCCTCGCGCGGCACCTGCAGGGTCGCCTCGGTGCCGGCCGCCGCGTCCTCGAGCGCGATCGGCAGGTCGTAACGCAGGTCCGCGCCTCTGCGTGGGCCCCGCCGACGACGGCCCGATCCGAAGATGTCCCCGAATCCGAAGATGTCGCCGAGGTTGCCGAAGATATCGTTGAAGTCGGCGAACGTGGATGGATCGAACCCGGGGGAGCCGCCGCCGAGCCCCGCGTGGCCGAACTTGTCGTAGCGCGCCCGCTTCTCCGGATCGGCGAGAACGCCGTAAGCCTCGGCGGCTTCCTTGAAGCGTTCCTCCGCGGTCCGGTCGTTCGGATTCCGGTCCGGGTGGTACTTCAGCGCCAGCTTGCGGTACGCGCTCTTCAGCTCCTGCTCGCCGACGTCCCGCGCAACGCCGAGGACCTCGTAGTAGTCGCGCTTGCTCACGCCTTGGCCACCCTGACCATGGCTGCCCGCAGCAGCTCTTCGCCGAACAGGTACCCGCGCCGCACCTCGTCGATGACGTCTCCGTCGTCGCGGCCCTCGCTGGCCTGGTAGGCCACCGCCTCGTGCAGGTTCGGATCGAACCGTGCGCCGACCGTGTCGATGGGAGTGACGCCGCGCTTGCGGAGAATCTCCAGCAACTGCCCGTGGATGATCTCGATCCCCTGGCGGTAGGCGTCCGTTCCACTCCCGTCGGTCGTCGCTCCGAGTGCGCGCTCGAAGTCGTCCAGCAGGGGCAGGAGTGCCACGATCAACGTCCTCTCGGCCTGTCGGTTTGCCCGTGCCCGGTCGCGTTCGACCCGCTTCTTGTAGTTGTCGAACTCCGCCTGCTTGCGGAGCAGCAGGTCGCGGAACTCGTCGCGCTCGGCCGCCGGATCCGGTACCGGCTCCGCCCCGGCGGCCGGCGGCTCGGGATCGGCGGACCGTTCCTCGGGTTGCGCGGGTTCCGCGTCCGCTGCCGACTGTGCCGGACTCGGGTCTCGTTCAGGCTGCGCCGGTTCCGGTTCTGCTTCGGGCTGCGCCGGTTGCGCGTGTTCTTCAGGCTGTGCGAGGTTCACGTCGTCTGTCATGTTCGGATGATGCAGTCTGCTCGACGAGGACCCGGCTCACCGCGCGGGAGACCTGATCCACAGCCGAGATCGCCCGGGAATAGCGCATGCGCCGCGGACCGATGATGCCGATGCGCCCCGTGCGGGAGCCGTCGAAGTAGGTGGAGGCCACCAGGCTGAAGGCCTGCATTTCCGGCGACGAGTTCTCCGTGCCGATGACGACCGTAAGTCCCGGACCGTCGAGGTATTCGTCGAGAACCCGCACGAGCAGATCCTTGCGCTCGATCATCGCCAGCAGCGTTCGAAGGATCTGCAGCGGCACGCGATCTTCGCCGTCGGACACCTCCTCGGCGAGGAACCACGCGCCTTCGACGAAAAGGTGGTTGCGCGGAACCATCTCCTCCAGCGTGAGGCTGGCCAGCCGCAGGGCGCGCGACCTGAGCCGGTCGTAGAGCATCCGCTCCTGACGCAACTGCTCGACCACCGCCGTCCGGACGTCCCACAGCGGAAGGCCGGCGAACTCCTCGGACAGGTAGCGGGCGCCCTGCTCGAGTGCCCGGCGATCCGTCTCCTCTCCCAAGTCGACCGCCTTGTGTGCGATTTCGTCGTCGTCGGTCGTGACCACCACGAGGATCTTCGTGCCGCCGAGCGCAACGAACTCGATGCGGCGGAAGGTACCGGCGGCCACGCGGGGAAGGCAGGCGAAAGCCAGTTGGTGAGACGCGACCGAAAGTTCGTGGGACACGTTCGACAGCACGTCGCCCACCGTGCCGGCCTGTCGCAGGCGTGCCTCGACGTCCGGCGGCGGGTCGGCATCGCGGCGGCGGCTCAGGAGCCGGTCGACGAAGTACCGGTAGCCGCGGTCGGTAGGGATGCGTCCGGCCGAGGTGTGCGGCTGCGAGATGTAGCCTACCTGCTCGAGCTCGGCCATGACGTTGCGCACGGACGCGGACGAGAGGCCGACGTCACCATGTTGGGCGAGCCACAGCGACGACACCGGCTCTCCGCGGTCGATGTATTGCGTGACGAGGGCCGCCAGAATCCGGCTGGCGCGGTCGGTCAGCCGACCGACGTCGGAATCGTGGACTGTGGCGCGAGGTGCCATCGTGCGTGCCGCTGCTGACAGTGCGACCAAACCCCGCGGGCCGCGCCGCTAAGACTCCTCGATTATAGCAGCGGGAACCGCGCCGCCCGCGAACGGGGCCTCTCCGGCAGCAGGCTCCGGTGTGGCCGGCGGGGTCGGAGGCAGCCACCGCAGCGGCTTCACGGCGGACTCGGCCCCGGCGGCGACGCCGGGGGCGTCGAGCTTGCCGTACTTGACCGCGATCAGCTCGGCCAGGATGCTGACCGCAATCTCCTGCGGGGTGATGGCGCCGATGTCGAGCCCGACCGGGGCGTGCAGGCGCTCCGGATGGGCGATCGCGACGTCGGCCTCGCGCAGCGCGTCATGCAGCCTCGCGACCTTGGCCTTGCTGCCGATCAGGCCGAGGTAGCGGAGCTTGCGCGGTGCGAGCGCGCGAAGGGCATCGAGATCGTGACGGTGGCCGCGGGTCAAAATGACGGCGTAGGCGGTCGGCGGAAAATCCGTATTCTCCAGCCACGTCGGGATGTCGTCCACGGCGACCTCGACGGCGTCCGGGAAACGCTCCGCGTTGGAGAACTTCTCCCGATCGTCGATCACGTGCACCTGGAACCCGGCGGGGGTCGCGAGCCGGCCGAGATGCAGCGCGACGTGCCCGGCTCCCACCAGGTACAGGTGCGGCGAGGCCTCGAGCGGCTCGATGTAGACTTCCATCTGGCCCCCACAGATGAGTCCCGACTCCTCGGCGATGTCGTCTGCGAGCTCGTACCGGGCGACCAGGGGCTTGCGCGACTCCAGGGCGCGCCGCGCCTTCCAGAAGGCGTCGTTCTCGTAGCACCCGCCGCCTATCGTGCCGATGGTGCGTCCGTCGGCGAAGACGAGCATCTTGGCGCCCACCCGTTGCGGAGTGGAGCCCTGCGTGCGCACGATCGTGACCAGCGCCGCGGATTCGCCGCGGGCGAACACGTCGTTGACGGCCTTGAAGACTTCTTCGTTCATATGGCTCAGGCCCAAGTATACGCGCTGCACATGCGACAACGTCCTAAGCAGCCCGTGGCAAATGCCCCGCTGCATTCGAGCGGCGATGCATCCCGCGTGGACTGCGTTGCTCCTCGGTCAAGTGTTGCCCGATATGCTCCCTCGTCGCGCCTTGCCACGCGGGCGCCTCGCCGCTCTCGGTGCGACGCGGGGTTTCGCCACGGACTGCTAGACGGTCAGCAACCAGTGGTGGCCGGGATCGAGCGGCAGGTCCCGGAGCAGCCGGTCGATGAGGGCGAAGCCGTACCGATTCAGAAAGTAGACGCCGTCGATGCTCCGTTCCTGCGGCACGCCGCCCGGAAAGCTCTGTGCCCTGGCCCGCTCGAACTGCCGGCGCAGCGTCGAATCCCGCCGTTTCGCCGCGGCCACGACCTTCGCCCGCAGGTTCCCGAGCTCCCGCTCCATCCGGCCCCGGGTGGAGGCGACGGCGCCGGCGAGCGTCGGGTCCAGCGTCGGCACGGCGCCGGCGATGGCGTCGAGGTGCTCGGCCGCGGACCGCTCGGCCCCGGCAATCGCCTGCTCGATGCTCTCCGGGATCTGCCGCGCCAGCAGGCGGTTCAACGCAGCGTCGTCGCGCGGCTGCAACTCCGCGAATTCCATCCCGTAACGGTTCAGGAACCTGGTTGTCGCAGCGTCGACAAGCGTCGCGCTCGCCCGCGGGTAGATGACCGGCATCGGGACGTCGAACGCGGCGTACACACGGCGCAGTTGGCCGAGGTAGGCCAGCTCGTTGGGACCGGCCACGTAGGCTACCGTCGGCAGCAGCGTGTCCTGGAAGATCGGTCGCAACAGCACGTTCGGACTGAAGCGGGCCGGATCGGTCTCGACGTCCGCCAGCAGGGTCGACGCGTCGAGCGTGTGCCCTCCGGTCGAGAACGCTCCGTCGAACGCCCGAATGGCCTGGCGGGTTCCGTCGAGCCGGAAGAGCGCGACCGAGCCGGGGGCGGGAGAGGCCTGGGCATGGTAGCCGCGGGAGGCCAGCTCCGCGCCCGCCTCTGCGGCCAGCTTCGCGGTGCGTCCCGCGCTTCCGATCTCGCGCTTGAACAGCGATCGCGCCAACGGCTTGGCGGCCGGGTCCGAGGCGTCGTACACGATCAGGCCATGGGGACCGAGCTGCCGTTCGAGCCAGCGGGCGAAGGCCTCGACCAGCCGCATTCCCGGGGCGTACGCGGCGGCGAGCGCACCGGTCACCTCGGCCGTGAATTCGGTCGGGGGAAGTGCGGCGCGCAGCGCGTCGAGCGTCTCCCGGATCGAGCCGTCGAGCTCGACCGCGGCCGCGCTCGTGCCCGCCGGGGCGTCGACGTCCAGCGCGACGGCTACGCGCGTCAGCTCGCCGTTCAGGACGTGGCATCCGCTGATCTCGTCGAGATCGTGGTCCTCGGCATCCACCCAGAAGACGGGCACCACCGCGGCGCCGTGCTCCTCGGCGATGCGCCGCGCCAGCCGCATGGCGGTGATCGCCTTGAGCAGCGTGAAGAGGGGACCGCCGAACAGGCCGGCCTGTTGCCCGGTGACCACCGCCACCGTTCCGGCATCGCGCAGGCGCGCCGCGGCCGCGCGCGACGCGTCCGGCGCGCCGCGGGCCGCGAGCTGGCGTTCGATGACGGCCACCATCGCCGAGTCGGGGGCTCGGCGGCTCCTGGCCCGGAGTGCGTCGGCCCAGCTTTCCGGATGCGTTGGAGAGCCCGCGTAGAACGGGGCGAGCCGTTCGAAGGCGTGACAATAGTCGCGGACGAAACGACCGGTCCACGGGAGTTGCCGGTTGTCTATTCGAATACCGGGGGTCGGGTGCTCACCATCCATTGAACGGGAAACCGCCCCCATGGTACCATCCGGAAACCAGCCGGGAGATTTCGACCACTGACACGCGAAGATGCCGGGGATTTTTCAGGTCCCGGCGCATTCGGCCCTTATCGGGTTCTGCATCAACTAGGTACCGGCGTTCTCGGTCCCGTCTATCGCGCCCGCGAGTCGGACGGCGAGAGGACGGTCGCGGTCAAGTCCTTCGAGCTCGATCTGACGCCCGAGCAGGTCGAATTCTTCGGCAACGCGCTGGCCCACATCGTCAACGTGGAGATTTCGCATCCGGCGGTCGCGGCGCCGCTCGTGGCGGGCCTCGCCGCGGGGACGCCTTTCATGGCCTACGAGTACGTGGACGGCGAATCGCTCGATGTCGCGCTGCGGCGCGACGCCCGTCCGCCCGAGGCGTTGCAGTGGATCGCGTTGCTCGCCGGCGCGGTCGACGCGGCCCATGCACGGGGGCTCGAGCATGGAGCGCTGCACCTGCGCGATGTGCTGGTGTTCTCCGAGGGGGTGTGCGCGACGGGTTTCGGGATCGCCAGGGCACTCGAGCATGTGCAGCTCGACGTTCCGGTGCGCCGGCCGTACGCGGCGCCGGAGGTGATGGCCGGCCGTCGCTGGGGGCCGCCGGCGGATCGTTTCGCCGTGGCCGTGCTGGCCTACGAGTTGCTCACCGGAACGCGGCCGTCGGGCAGCAGCGACGACGCCGTCGCCGATCTGCTCGAGCTGCGGCCGGACGTCGCGGATCCCGCCGGGTTCCAGCAGGCGTTCCGCAACGCATTGGCCGAGGACCCGGCCATCAGGTCGGCGTCGGCAACCGCCTTCGCGACCGCGCTGGCGCGCGCCGTCGGCAACGAGGCCATGGACGGGGCGCCGTCTCCCCGGCGCGGCGAAACCGTGGCGGATGAGGGAGCGGATTCTCTCGCGGACGCGACGGGCGCGCCGCACGCCGCCGGGGCCGGCGACGTTGACCCCGACGACTCGGATCCGGTCGGCGGAACGCAGGAATTCGAGGAACGAGCCGGACGTGAGCCTGGCGGGTCGGGCGGCGGGCCTTTGCTGCCGGAGCAGATGCCCCTGCCCGACGACGCGATTGCCGCCCTGGAGAACCGCACCGGAGAGAGCGAGGGGCGGGAGGAGAAGGCGCCGGAGGCGCGCGAAGACAAAGAGAAGCATCCCTCCCGATCGCAACGCGGTTCCCGCTCCAGGCGTCGTTCGCGCAAGGGAGGCACGCGCCGGCGGACGGGACCCGTGGTCGCCGTACGCGACGACGTGCATTTCGATCCGCTGGACGACGGCGTCGGCATCGAGCCGGCGGTCGAGCGGACCGAGTATGACGAAGACGTTCCGCCGCCCCCGTCGCCCACGTCGATGCGCGCCATCGCCCCCGTCATCGCCGCCGTGGCCGTGGGCGTTTTTCTGGCGTATCTTGTGCTCACGGGGTTGGGAACCTCCGGCGACGGGACCACGGGCGGTGCGCCCCCGTCAGCGGACGATGCCGCGTTGGAGGTCGAGGCGACCGAAGAGGTGGTGGCCGCTCGCGAGGAACAGAGCCCGGCCTCCGCCGCCGGTGGACCCTTGACGCTGGTCGACGAGCCGATCGTGCCGGTCGGCGATCCACCTCCTCCGGATGCCGAGCCGATTCCGCCCGTCGACCCGCCGGCGCCCGCGGCGCCCGCGCCGGATGCCGTGCCTCCAACCGCCGGTTCACAGGCGCCAACCCCGGTTGCGCCGCCGCCGGCGCTGCCGGCGAGAGCCCGGCCGAGTCCCTTCGTGAACGAAGAGCCGGTCCGCCCCGCCGAAACGGGTACGGGATCGCTGCTCGTCCGCTCCCGTCCACCGGGGGCGAGGGTTCGGGTCGACGATGTGCCGGTGGGTGTGACGCCGGTGGAGGTTCCGAACGTCGCGTTCGGTACGCATCGGGTACGGATAGAGTTGCCCGGCTACCGGCCCTGGGTCACCGAGGTCGACGTCTCCGGTCCGGAGCAGGTCCGGGTCGGGGCGTCGCTGGAAGCGGGGAGTCGACCATGACCGCGGTGCTCGCTCTGGAGAACGGAACCTGGTACCAGGGCCGAGGGGTCGGCGCGGCGGGCGTTGCAGCCGGCGAGGTCGTATTCAACACCAGCATGACCGGCTACCAGGAAATCCTGACCGATCCGTCGTACGCAGGACAGATCGTCACGATGACCTGTCCGCAGATCGGGAATTACGGTGTCGCCGAGCTCGAGGACAGGGAGTCCGGCGCACCCCGGGTGGCCGGCTTCGTCATGCGCGAGGATTCGCCTGTCGCCAGCAACTGGCGCGCTACCGGGACGCTGCACGACTATCTCGCGGCGCACGGCGTGGTCGGGATCTCGGGCATCGATACCCGCGCCCTGACGCGTTTGCTGCGCACCGCCGGCGTCATGCGCGGCGTCATCGGCGCCGGGGCGGTCGAGCCCGAGGCACTCGTCGCCCGGGCGCAGGCGGCGCCTCGGATGGAGGGCAGCGATCTGGTCCGGTCGGTCACGTGCGCGGAGCCGTTCGACTGGCGCGCAGTGGACGACGCGCCCGCCCCGGGGTTCGGCATGGAGCCGGAGCGGCGCGCCGCGCGGCCGTTGCGGGTCGCCGCATACGATCTGGGGATGAAGCGCAACATCCTGCGCCGGCTGGCCGCGCACGGCTGCGAGGTGCGGGTGTTTCCGGCCACGGCTCCGGCCTCCGAGCTGCTGGGGATCGAGCCGGACGGGGTCTTCTTCAGCAACGGTCCGGGCGATCCGGCCCCGCTCGACTACGCGGTTCGCAACGCCCGGGACGTGATGGCCGCCGACGTGCCGGTGTTCGGGATCTGTCTCGGCCATCAGGTGCTCGGGCTGGCGATGGGCGCGCAGACCTACAAGCTCAAGTTCGGCCATCGCGGCGCGAACCACCCGGTGCGCAACGTGGCGACCGAACGGATCGAGATCACCTCACAGAACCACGGCTTCGCCGTCGACCCCGAGTCGGTGCCGGATGACGTGGAGGTCACGCACCTGAATCTCTACGACGGCACCATCGAGGGACTGCGTCACAAGCGGCTGCCCGTCTCGTGCGTGCAGTATCATCCCGAGGCGTCGCCCGGACCGCACGACGCCGACTACCTTTTCGGCGGCTTCATCGAGGCGATGGAGCGGAGAGCAGGCAGGCCCGCGCGCGGCTGAATCCGTAACGACCACCGTCTCCCGACGTCCTACATGCCCCGCCGTACCGACATTCAGCGTGTGCTCGTCATCGGCTCGGGACCGATCGTCATCGGCCAGGCGTGCGAGTTCGACTACTCCGGCACCCAGGCCTGCAAGGCGCTGCGGAGCGAAGGTCTCGACGTCGTCCTGATGAACAGCAACCCGGCGACGATCATGACCGACCCGGACGTCGCCGACCGGACCTACGTCGAGCCGCTCACCCGGGAGTACGCCCGGTCCGTCATCGAGAAGGAGAAGCCGGACGCGCTGCTGCCGACCGTAGGCGGGCAGACCGCCCTCAACCTGGCGATCGAGCTCGGCGAGAGCGGGGTGCTCGAGGAGCTCGACGTCAAGCTCATCGGCGCGTCTCTCGACGCGATTCGCATTGCCGAGGATCGGCTCGAGTTCCGCGGTGCGATGGAGTCGATCGGCATCGAGGTGCCGGAGAGCGCCTACGCGCGGTCCTTCGACGAGGCGGTCGAGCTGGTCGACCGCTTCGGATTCCCTGTCGTGATCCGGCCGTCGTTCACGCTCGGGGGCGTCGGCGGCGGGATCGCGTACAACATGGAGGAGTTCCGCGAGCTTTCGCGCCGCGGCATCGAGCTCAGCCCGGTCCACGAGGTCCTCATCGAGGAGTCGGTCCTCGGCTGGAAGGAGTTCGAGCTCGAGGTGATGCGCGACGGGGCGGACAACTTCGTCGTCATCTGCCCGATCGAGAACATCGACCCGATGGGGGTGCACACCGGCGACAGCATCACGGTCGCTCCCGCCCTGACCCTGACCGACAAGGAATACCAGCGCATGCGCGACGCCGCGCGGCGCATCATCAACCGCGTGGGGGTCGAGACCGGCGGGTCGAACATCCAGTTCGCGGTCGATCCGGACACCGGGCGGATGGTCGCGATCGAGATGAACCCCCGGGTCTCGCGGTCGTCCGCCCTGGCGTCGAAGGCGACCGGATTCCCGATCGCCAAGATCGCCGCCAAGCTGGCCCTGGGCTACCGCCTCGACGAGATTCCCAACGACATCACGCGGCTGACGCCTGCCTCGTTCGAGCCGACCATCGACTACGTGGTCGTGAAGATGCCGCGCTGGACGTTCGAGAAGTTCCCGCGGGCCGAGCGGACGCTGACCACCCAGATGAAGTCGGTGGGCGAGGCGATGGCCATCGGGCGCACGTTCAAGGAGGCGTTCCTCAAGGGGATGCGCTCGCTGGAGATCGGACGCGGCGGGCTGCTGTTCGGCGGGGCGCCGGAAGGCGCCGAGGGGGAGTCCGGAGAGCTGCGGCGGCGGATCGTCTCGCCGACGGATCGGCGCATGTGGGCGGTTTTCGAGGCGCTCGCCGCGGGCTGGTCCGTCGAGGAGCTGTACGAGGCGAGCCGCATCGACCGCTGGTTCCTGACCCAGTTCGCCGAGATTGTGGATCTGTACCGGCGCGCCGCGGAGGCGGGGCCGGAGGAGCTGTCCGGGGACCTGCTGCTGGAGCTCAAGCGCGCCGGCTTCGGGGACGAGCAGCTCGGCGCCATCCTCGGGGTGGACGCAACCGCGGTTGCCGAGCGGCGGGCCGACCAGCGCCTGCGCCCCGTCTACAAGCGTATCGACACCTGCGCGGCCGAGTTCGAGTCGTTCACGCCGTACCTGTACGGCACCTACGAGCTCGAATGCGAGGCCGATCCCAACGACCGACCGAAGGTCGTGATTCTCGGCAGCGGTCCCAACCGCATCGGACAGGGGATCGAGTTCGACTACTGCTGTTGTCATGCCGCGTTCGCGCTCCGCGAGGAGGGCTACGAAACGGTCATGGTCAACTGCAATCCCGAGACCGTGTCGACCGACTACGACACCGTCGACCGGCTGTACTTCGAGCCGCTGACGCAGGAGGACGTGCAGGCGGTCATCCAGCGCGAACGGTCGGCCGGCGGCGATGTCTCGTGCATCGTGCAGTTCGGCGGCCAGACGCCGCTGAAGCTCGCGCTCGGCCTGCAGTCGGCAGGCGTCGCCATCATCGGCACCTCGCCCGACTCGATCGACCTGGCGGAGGACCGGGAGCGGTTCGCGAAGCTGCTCGGCGAGCTGGGGATTCCGCAGGCCCCCCACGGCCTGGCGACGTCGCGCGAGGAGGCGCGCGCCATCGCGGAAGGCATCGGCTACCCGGTGCTCGTGCGGCCCTCGTACGTCCTCGGCGGACGGGCGATGGCCATCGTCTACGACCCTGGAGCTCTGGATCGCTATATGACCGAGGCGGTCGACGCGTCGCCGCAGCATCCCATCCTGGTCGACAAGTTCCTGGAGGATGCCTTCGAGATCGACGTGGACGCGGTCGCCGACCGTACCGGCGCGGTCGTCATCGGCGGCATCATGGAGCATATCGAGGAGGCGGGCATCCATTCCGGCGACAGCTTCTGCGTCGTCCCGCCCTACCTGGTACCGGAGGAGCACCTGGCGGTAATCCGCGACTACACGCGGCGGATCGCGCGGGCGCTGAAGGTGGTGGGCCTGCTGAACATCCAGTTCGCCATCAAGGGCGACACCGTCTATCTCATCGAGGTCAATCCGCGCGCCTCGCGGACCGTTCCCTATCTGTCGAAGGCGACCGGCGTGCCGCTGGCGAAGGTGGCGGCGCGGCTGGTGGTCGGCAAGACGCTGGCGGATCTCGGGTTGACCGCCGACCTCGACGTGGCGGGCGTCTTCGTCAAGGGACCGGTCTTCCCGTTCGTGCGATTCCCGGGCGTCGACACCATTCTGGGGCCGGAGATGAAGTCGACCGGCGAGGTGATGGGCGGGGCCGAGACGTTCGGAACCGCGTTCGCGAAGGCCCAGCTCTCGGCCGGCCAGCGGCTGCCCGACCGGGGACGGGCGTTCCTCAGCGTCAACGACGACGACAAGCGGAACGTCGTGCCGATCGCCCGGGATCTGGCCGAGCTCGGCTTCGAGCTGGTTGCGTCGCGGGGCACGGCGGCGTATCTGCGCGCCCACGGGCTCGACGTCGAGGTGGTCTACAAGATCAACGAGGGGCGGCCGCACGTCGGCGACAGACTGGTCGACCGGCAGATCGATCTCATCGTCAACACGCCGCTCGGGCGCGAGTCGTACTTCGACGACCTCACAATGCGGCGCGTCGCGATGCTCTATGGCGTGCCCTGCGTCACGACGTTGACCGGCGCCGCCGCCGCCGTCAGCGCCATCCGCGCCCTGCGGTCCGAGAAGCCCTTCGTGCGGCCCCTGCAGGAATACCACGCCGGCGTGGCGGCGCGCGGCTGACCGGCGCACCACGCAACGACAGGCGACCGTTTCCCGGGAGAGGCGCCCGGTGAGCAGGCGCACCCGCTCCGGACGTTCCTGGTCCGCCGGCCGGTGGCGGGTCGGCGACGAGTTTGCATGACCCCGCCCCGTGACCCGTCCCGCGTTGGCTCCCGCGCTCGTGCTCCTGACCGGTGCGGGCGCGGGCTGGTCGTTTCCGGCGCCGAGTCCCGGGCTGGTGCTGGCGGCGGCCGTCGTGACGGCGGCGGCGGCCGTCCTGAGCGTCGGTGCCCGCGTGCGGTGGTCCGCTGCCGTCTGTCTGGCCGCCTACGCAACGGCGGGCTTCGCGGCAGGGCAGCGCTCCCGCGCGGAGCTGCCCGCGCCGCTTCTGCAGTGGTTCGAAGCCGAGCTCGCGGCGGACGCTCCTCACACCGTGACCTGGATCGGGGGACGGCTGCGACGGGACGCAACGCCCACCGACTACGGCGCCAGCCTCGTGGTCGAGGTCATCTGGGTGGAGCAGGGAAGGGTGGCGCGCCCGCTGCGCGGCGCGGTGCGGGCCAGCGTCGGCGGATCCCTCGTCGGCGGGCATCTCGCCGAATGGCGGCAGGGACGCACGGTGCGCCTTCCGGTACGGTTGCGGCGTCCGGCGCGCTACGCGAACCGCGGGACGCCGGACCAGGCCTACCGCATGCAGGTGCGCGGCGTCGACCTGCTCGCATCCGTCACGAGCGCGCTGCAGGTCGAGGTGCTCGATGAGGGCTCGCCGCGCCAGGAGTGGAGCGGCCGAGCCCGGGCCTACGTCCGGCGGGCCGTCACTGCGGCGGTGGGGTCCTACGATGCGCGCTCGGCCGCCATCGTCACCGCGGTACTCATCGGCGATCGCGCCGGGCTGGATCGCGAGGCTACCGAGCGCCTGCAGCAGGGGGGCATCTACCACGTCATCGCGATCTCGGGCGGCAACATCGCGGTGCTGACCGCCGCTCTCCTCCTGGTCCTGCGTCTTGCCGGCGCGGGCCCGCGGCCGGCGGCGCTGCTGTCGATTGGCTGCCTCCTCGCCTACGCGCAGGTCGTGGCGCCGGAGGCGTCGGTGACGCGGGCGGTGTTCGTCGCGGTCGTGTTCCTGGCGGCGCGCGCGGTCGACCACCGGACGGACGCCCTGAACACGCTGGCGCTGGCGGCGGCCTGCCTGGTGGCGGCGGACCCGCGCGTGCTCGTCGACGCCGGCTTCCAGCTCACCTTCGGCGCCACGGCCGGTCTCCTGGTCGGCGTGCCGCGGCTGATGGCGTGGGCCGGCGGTGACAACCGGCCGGCAGCGATGCCCACGGGTCGTGCGGATCGGTCCGCCGGTGCGCGTGCGGTCAGGTTCCTGCTGGTTCCGGCGATCGGTCTGTTCGTGGCGACGATCTGCGCGGAGCTCGCCCTGTTCCCGATCGCCGCGTTCCACTTCTCGCGGGTCACCGTGGCCGGCCTGGGCCTCAACTTCGCCGCCATTCCCCTGATGTCGGTCACCCAGTTGGCGGGCATGGCGGCGGTCGGCCTGACCCCCGTCAACGGGGCCGCGGCGGAGGGGGCCGGCTGGATCGCGCATCTCGCCGCGGCGGGCATCGTCGAGTCGACGCGTGTTCTGGCCTGGGCCCCCTGGCTGTCGTGGCGGCTGCCGCCGCCCGGGCTGATCTTCGTAGCGGTCTACTACGCCGGGTGGACTCTCTGGCTCTCGGCGCACCGCGGCCCGACCTCGCGCCCGGTGGGCGCGTCGCAAGTGGGCCAAGCCTCCGGCCTCGAAGTGTCCGGCACGCTGCGCCGGCCGCTGCGGTGGGCGGGTGCGGTGCTGGTCGCAGCGAGCGCGGCGGCGATGCTGGCGGCGCCGATCCCGGGCTGGATCGGGTGGCGGACCGCGGATGCGTGCGCACTGCTGTCTGCCTCCGGCGGGACGGGGCCGCTGCGGGTCGACTTCCTCGACGTCGACCAGGCGGACGCCACGCTGGTGCGCTTTCCGGGCGGTCGGTCGCTGCTGGTCGACGCCGCCGGACAGGTCCGCGGCCAGGCCGACGTCGGCGGGCGGGTGGTCGTGCCCGCGGTCTGGGCCCTCGGCGTGCGGCGGCTCGACTACCTGGCGATCACCCACGGCCACCCGGACCACGTCGGCGGCGCCGAGGCGGTGCTGCGCGACCTTCGGCCGCGCGAGGTGTGGGAGGGGATCCCGGTTCCGTCGTCCGAGCCGCTGGCGCGGTTGCGTGCCGCTGCGCGCGCCGTCGGCGCGGCGTGGCGGACGCGCAGCGGGGGGGATGTCCTGGCGATCGGCGGCGTGCGGGTGCGCGTGCTGCATCCTCCCGCGCCCGACTGGGAGCGGCCGCGGGTGCGCAACGACGACTCGCTCGTGCTGGAGCTGCGCTACGGCGACGTATCGGTCGTCCTGCCCGGCGACATCGAGGCGGGCGTCGAAGCGGCGGTCGCGCCGGCCCTCGAGCCGGCGCCGCGGCGCGTGGTGAAGGCGCCGCACCACGGCAGCCGGACCTCGAGCTCGGTCGCGTTCCTGGGGGTCTTGAATCCGACCCTCGCGGTGGTGAGCGCCGGCCGCGACCACGTCTTCGGTCATCCTCATCCAGAGGTGGTGGCCCGTTACGAGGCGGCTGGTGCGGTCGTGCTGGCCACGGGCCAAGGAGGCGCGGTGGCCATTTGCACCGACGGTCGTCGTCTCGTTGCGATCACCCATGACGGCCGGCGTGTCGCCTGGGAGGAATCATCGCGTCAGGCGGGCGCCCGGAACCTCCCATCCGATGGCAACCGACGGCCGGCAGGGCCGTGATATCGCGAGGGCTTCGATGAGCGACACCAGAGCGATCGTCGTCTCGATCGTCGGAACGGGCTTGGCCACCACTACGGTGATGGTGGCCTTCGCTGCGATCATCGCCAGTGGCATCAATGCCCGCGATCGAGGGCGAAACCGCAAGGGACTGAGCCTACGCCAGCTCTAACAGTCCGTGGCGAAACCCCGCGTCGCATCGAGAGCGGCGAGGCGCCCGCGTGGCAAGGCGCGACGAAGGACCATATTGGGCATATTCGACCGAGGAGCAACGCAGTCCACGCGGGATGCATCGCCGCTCGAATGCAGCGGGGCTCTTGCCATGATGGGATGGACTCCTCCGGGTTTACGATGCGCCAGGCAAGATTGGTGCATCAGCTGATCCCCATCAGCACAACCAGGAGGAGACCGAGATGGATGGTACGACAGTGGCGGTGGACCTCGCAAAGACGGTGTTCGAGGTGGCGGTGGCGGATGAACGCGGACGGATTATCGAACGGAAGCGGCTGGGACGGCCGCAGTTCGCGCGTTTGCTGAAGACAGGGGCTCGTGCCCGGGTGGTGATGGAGGCTTGTGGAACGGCGCACTACTGGGGTCGTCTGGCCCAGGACCATGGGCACGAGGTGACCTTGTTGCCGCCGGTCTACGTCCGTCCATTCGTGCGCCGGAACAAGACCGACCGGGCGGATGCCGAGGCGTTGGTGGATGCGGTGCGCGCCGAGCGGATTCCTGCCGTGCCGGTCAAGCGTGTTGAGCAACAGGCGCTGGTCGGCCTGCATCGGGTTCGCGAGCAGTGGGTGACGACACGCACGGCGCGCATCAATACGCTGCGCGGCCTGTTGCGGGAACATGGGCTGCATCTGCCGGCCGGTGCGCAGGCTGCGGTGCAGGCGGTTCCGGCGCTTCTCGATGCGGCCAGCGAGCTGCCGGCAACGCTGCGGCAGGTGTTGGCCAGCATGCAGGAAGAGATCCGGGCACTGGAGACGCGGGTCGCCGAAGTCGATCGCCAATTGCGGGACCTAGCCGCGGCCGACCCGGTCAGCGCGCGTTTGCAGACGGTGCCCGGTGTCGGGACGTTGACGGCGACTGCGCTGGTCGGCGCCGTCGGTCACATACACGCCTTCGGGCGCGGGCGGCAGTTCGCGAGCTGGATCGGATTGACGCCGCGCGAGTACTCCAGCGGCGGGCGCCGTCGGCTCGGGCGTATCAGCAAGCGCGGTGACCGCTACCTGCGGTACCTGCTGACCCATGGCGCCCGCGCCGTGCTGGTGACTGCGGCCCGGCGGCAGCGGGCCGGCCAGCCGCTGTCGCGTCTGCACCAGTGGGCGCTGAGGATTCGCGACCGTTGCGGCTACAACAAGGCTACGCTCGCGGTCGCCAACAAGCTGGCTCGGATCGTGTGGGCCGTCTGGACCCGGGACGTCGCCTTCGCCGCGTGAGCAACCGACCGCCACAACTGCTGAGTGCTGGAACGACGACATGGCGCCTCGAACCGACCGACACCGCACCAGGCCGATAGCAGCCCCGGCGCCCGACGCCGACGCCACGTGTGGCCCGCGGTGTGCGACTTCCATGGTGGCCCGGAGACTGGCGTCTCCACACAGAGGCCGGATATACGACTGCAGTCGATTCGACGCCTCGCCTCGTCGTCCTCGCCAGCACGCGGCGCCTGCGGAAAGGCACGCCGACCCAGGGCCTTGCAGGGGACGCGACGGGGTGAGAGCCACCGCGGCGGGTGGCGCGTCAAGCCGCGCAAGCGCGGCTCCTCCACTTCGTTGCGGCCCTGCGGGTGACCCGCCACCCGCCGCGGTGGACGGGCAATTGTGGCCGGAAGCACGCTTCCGGCCAGGAACTGACCGGCATCGACCACGATCTGTCCCACGCCGTTCGCGGCGTTGTCGTTCGCGGCGTTGCCGGTTGCCGCCGGGCAGTACTGACCGATTCAGGTGGACAACGTGGAGGAGTCCATATACGGGCTGCTAGGGTCAGCTCCGTCGTCGGGCGCCCGTCTTGACCCGCTCCCATTCGGCCTCCATCTCGTCGAGCGTCGCGTCGCGCAACGCGACGCCGCGCTCCCGCAGGCGCGCCTCCAGCGCCTCGAACCGGGTGGAGAACTTCCTGTTGGCGGCCCGCAGCGCCGATTCCGGGTCCACCTCGAGATGCCGCGCGAGGTTGGCGACGGCGAACAGCAGGTCCCCAATCTCTTCCTCGACCTCTGCCGCCGACCCGCCGGCCCGCGCCGCCGCCAGCTCGGCCAGCTCCTCGGCGACCTTGCCCTCGACCCCGGCCGCATCCGGCCAGTCGAAGCCGACCGTGGCGGCGCGCTTGCCGAGGCGGTACGCGCGCAGCAGCGCCGGCAGGCTCTCGGGGATCGAACCCAGCGCGCTCGCCGGCCGGCCGGCCGCCTTCTGCTCGTCGGCCTTGATCTGCTCCCACTGGCGCTTGACCTCGCCGGCGTCGGGGGATCGCCCGTCGGCGGCCTGCTCGCCGAAGACGTGCGGGTGGCGTCGCACCAGCTTGTCGCAGATCGCCTGCAGCGAGTCCGCAATCTCGAAGTCGCCGCGTTCGGCGCTGATCTGGGCGAGAAATACCGCCTCGAGCAGGAAGTCGCCCAGCTCGTCCCGCAACGCGTCGGGATCGCCGCGGTCGATGGCGTCCACGACCTCGTACGTCTCCTCGATGACGAACGGGCGCAGCGATTCCAGCGTCTGCTCCCGATCCCACGCGCAGCCGTCCGGCGAGCGCAGCCGCCGCATCAGGTCGACGAGCCGCTGGAAGCGGGCGCCAGCGGTCCCGCCTCGCTCTTCCGGTTCGATTGACATGGTGGCGTATGCTAGGAGTCTGCGTCGCAGAACGCAACGAAGTGCTTGCTGCGGCGCAAGCTCCTGGAGCGGGGGGGATGGGCCGAAACGCCGAGCCCGCGAGGCGTTTCGGGGCGCTGGCAGTCCGTGTCCGAGGTCACCTTCAACGCGTTCGTCGTCTCTCTCGCGACGACCGCCGCCGTCCATTTCGGCGACATGGCCGATCCGGCCACCGGCCGGCCCGGACCGATCAATCTCGAAGGGGCGGGGCAGGCCATCGAGATGCTCGCGCTGCTGGAGCGGAAGACGGCAGGCAACCTGAGCGCGGGCGAGGCGGCGTTTCTCGGGCAGGTGCTCGCGGAGCTGCGACGGCGACTGATCGAGGCGCACCGCGAGCAGGAGGGGCCGGTTTCCGCTGGCCGGGGCGGCCGACCGCCGGCCGCCGCGAGGTAGTCGACCCGGAAGGACCCCGGAGTCCCGGGAAGCGAGGAGTTTTTCGGGGCGCTGCGCAGCCGGGCGCAATACGGCGGACAACGTGCGCATCACCTTTCTCGGCACCGGAACCTCGGCCGGGGTGCCCGTCATCGCGTGCGACTGTGCGACCTGCCGGTCGGACGACCCCCGCGACAAGCGTTGGCGTCCGTCTCTGGCGCTCGCCTTCGACGACGGCACCTCGGTGCTGGTCGATGCCTCGCCGGACCTGCGGGCGCAGGCGCTCCGCTTCCAGCTCAAGCGCGTCGACGCCATCCTCCTCACCCACGCCCACGCCGACCACGTCCTCGGGCTCGACGACGTGCGCATCTACAACTTCCGGCAGGGGGGCGCGATCCCCTGCTACGGCGCCGCCCGGACGCTGGCCCGCGTGCGGCGGATGTTCGACTACGTCTTCGACCCGGCCACGCCGAAGGGCGGCGGTCTCCCCCAACTCGCCCTGCGGGAGCTGGCCGGCCCGTTCTCGCTGGGCGGAGCGACGATCATCCCGGTACCCCTGATGCACGGTACGCTGCCCGTGCTCGGTTTTCGCATCGGCGCGTTCGCCTACCTCACCGACTGCAATTCGATTCCGGAGGCGTCGTGGCCGCTGCTCGAAGGCCTCGACGTCCTCGTGCTCGACGCGCTGCGCCACAAGGCGCACCGGACGCACTTCACCGTGGAGCAGGCGGTGGGCGTCTCGCGGCGGATCGGTGCCCGCCGCACGCTGTTCACGCACATGACGCACGACCTGCCGCACGCGGCCACCTGCAACGCGCTGCCGGAAGGTATCTCGCTGGCGTATGACGGGCTGGAGATCGAGATGATGCCGGCCGCGACGGATCACCTGCTGGCAGCGGGCCGCGTCGCGGCGGGGCTGTATTGACTACGGAACCAGCGCAGGCGGGCCGCGTCGCGGCCTCGCGTGCTCTGCATTATCATGGCGGGATCGCGCATGGAAGTGATTCACTACCCTGAC
The DNA here is from genome assembly GCA_964291605.2 of Vicinamibacterales bacterium. Classification (GTDB taxonomy): domain Bacteria; phylum Acidobacteriota; class Vicinamibacteria; order Vicinamibacterales; family UBA8438; genus WTFV01. The sequence continues at coordinate 2,953,039 of OZ219745.1, forward strand.
GACCCGCCGCCGGCGCGCTGGACGCAGACGGTACTGGCGCTCGGCAACTTCGACGGGCTGCACCGCGGGCACGCCCGGATCATCGAGCAGGTGCGGCGCCGCGCGGACGAGCGGCACGCCACGGCCGCGGCGCTGACCTTCGACCCGCACCCGCCGCGCGTCGTGCGGGCCGACAAGGCGCCGCCGCTGTTGATGACGCAGACCCAGAAGCTGGAGGCCCTCGCCGCCGCGGGCATGGACGGAACCGCCATCGTCCGTTTCACGCGGGAGCTCTCCAACTGGGACCCGGAACGGTTCGTCCGCACGGTGCTGGTCGAGTGGCTGCAGGTGGCCGAGGTCTGCGTCGGCGCCAACTTCCTGTTCGGCCGCCATCGCAGCGGCAACTTCTCGCTGCTCCGCTCCCTCGGCGCCCGCTACGGCTTCGAGGCGGAGAAGATCGAGCCGGTACGGTACAAGGAGTTCGTCGTCAGCAGCACCCGCTTGCGCCGGCTGGTCGCCGATGGGCGGGTGGATGAAGCGGGCGCCCTGCTCGGGCACCACTACATGATCGACGGCATGGTGGAGCACGGCGACGGGCGCGGCCGGGACCAGGGCGTGCCGACCGCCAACCTGCGGACCGACAACGAGCTGCTGCCGCCGGACGGGGTGTACGCAACGACGGCCACGGTGAACGGCGTGCTGCACGCGTCGGTGACGAACATCGGAGTCCGGCCGACTTTCGGCCCCGACGGCCCGCGGACCATCGAGACGCACCTGTTCGATGCGACGCTCGATCTCTACGGCCGATCGCTGCGGCTGGCTTTCATTCAGCGGCTGCGCGGGGAACGGGCGTTCGAGAACGCCGCGGCGTTGCGGCAGCAGATCGCAGCCGACTGCGAACGGGCGCGGTCGCTGTTTCGTCAGATTTCCCTGTAGTGTTATGGCGGTGTCAGACGACGCGGGAGCGGACCCGGGAGCCTTCCGGTTCGAGGTGACGCTGCCGTGCGACGAGCGCTTCCGGTCGCTCCGCGACTGCGTCGTGCCGCGCCTGACCGCCTGCCTGGGGTACGACGAGGCCGACGCGGTGACGCGGGCGGTCGCGCTGGCCGCGAGCGGGGTGCTCGACCGTGCGGGCGGCGGCGCCTATTCGAGCGTGATGATTACCTTCAGCGCGCGGGGCGGCGTCCTGACGACCTGCGTGCGCTACGTGGCCGAGACGGGTCCGCCCGGCGCGGCGCCCGTGCGGGCCGTCGAGCGGATTCTGAGCGACGAAGGCCGCGATGCGCCCCTCGCGGCGTTGCGGCGTCTCGCGGGCCGCGTCGAATTCGGGCGCGTGGACGGCGCCGAGTGCTGCACGCTCGTCACGCCGCTGCCCGCCACCACCTGACGGGTTCCGTGCCCGTTGCCGACTGCGCGTCATCCCATGCGTCTCTACAACACACTCACCCGGCGGATTGAAGACTTCGCTCCGCTCCGCGACGACACGGTGCGGATGTATGCCTGCGGACTGACCGTCTATGCCCGCGGGCATATCGGCAACTTCCGCACCTTCGTCTGCCTCGACGTGCTGCGCCGTGCGTTGCGGCACGTGGGCGGCCACCGCTTGCGGCAGGTCGTCAACTTCACGGACGTGGACGACAAGACGATCGCCGGGGCCCGCAAGGCCGGCGTCCCGTTGCGCGAGTACACCGACCGCTATATCGAGGCGTTCCGCGAGGACGCCGAGGCGCTGGGCATCGAGCCGGCGGAGGAATCGCCCCGCGCGACCGACGAGGAGAACCTGCGGGCGATGGTCGAGACCATTCAGGCGCTCGAGGCGCGCGGGCATGCCTACCGCAGCGACGGGTCGGTCTATTTCCGGATTGCCAGCCTGGCCGACTACGGCAAGCTGGCCCGGCTCGATCACGCCGGCATGCAGGACGGCGCGCGGATCGACAGCGACGAGTACGCCAAGGACGCCGCGCGCGACTTCGTGCTGTGGAAGGCGACCGGACCGGACGAGCCGACCTGGGACTACGGGGTCGGCCCCGGCCGGCCCGGCTGGCACATCGAGTGCTCGGCGATGGCGCTGCGGCTGCTCGATGGATCGCCCATCGACATTCACGCGGGCGGCGTCGACCTCATCTTTCCCCATCACGAGAACGAGATCGCGCAGTCGGAGGGATCGACGGGGGAGCAGTTCGCCCACTTCTGGGTCCACGTCGAGCACCTGCTGCTGGGCAGCGACGTGAAGATGTCGAAGTCGCTCGGCAACGTCCTGAACGTGCGCGACGTTCTCGACAGGGGCTATAGGGCATCCGCGCTGCGCTACGTGTTACTGTCGACCCACTACCGCAAGCAGCTCCGCTTCGGTTGGGACAACTTGGCGCAGGCGGAGGAGGCCTTGCGGCGTCTGATGGACTGCCTGGGCCGGCTGGATGCCGTGACCGCGGCCGGCGCCCACGAGGCGATTGGCGCGCGGGCGCAGGCGGCGGGCGACGCGTTTCGCACGCGGATCGCCGACGACCTCAACACGCCCGGCGCCATCGGGGTGATGTTCGAGCTGGTGCGCGACGTCAACACCGCCATCGACGCCGGCGATCTCGGGGCGGCGGACGTGGCGGCGGTCCGCGAAGCGTTCGACCGCTTCGACGACGTGCTCGGCGTCATCGCGCTTCGGCGCCGCGAGGAGGCCGCTCCGCCGGTTGACGTTATCGAGATCGAGCGGCTGATCGAGGAGCGCCGGGCGGCGCGCCGGCAGCGGGACTTCGCTGCCGCGGACCGTATCCGCGACGAGCTGGACGCTCGTGGAATCGTGCTGGAGGATACGCCGGCGGGCACGCGCTGGAAACGGAAGTAGCTCGGCCGGGCGCATCCGGTCGGCAATCCGGCGGTTTCCGGCCTGGCGCCTCCTGCGCCGGGATCCCGCGGCGTCGCTGGCCGGACTCTTGCATCTGCTCCGGCCATCATGCCGACTCCGCATCAGGAACGTCTCGGGAGACAGGGTGAAGATCTGGCGTGCCGCGAGTTGCGCCGCCGCGGGTACGCGATTCTCGCGCGCCGGTTCCGGACCCGCCATGGAGAAATCGACATCGTCGCCCGGGACGGCGACGTGCTGGTGTTCGTCGAGGTCAAGGCTCGCTCGTCCCGGGGTTTCGGCGGGGCGCTCGGGGCCGTGACGCCGCGCAAGCGGCGGCAGGTTATGGCGATGGCGCAACGCTACATGGCGCGGGTGGGGTGGGCGGCGCGGCCGTGCCGCTTCGACGTCGTGGCCGTGCAGTCCGGCGGTGGCGGGACAGCGGAAGTCACGCTGGTTCGCAACGCGTTCGGCGCCGGCTGGTCTTGAAGAGACGTCGCGCCCTGTGGTACCTTGGATTGGCGCTCGGGGCGAGCGGGAATAACTCAGTGGTAGAGTGCGACCTTGCCATGGTCGAAGTCGCGGGTTCGAATCCCGTTTCCCGCTCCACCTTCCACCTTCCCGAGCCGCCTGTGCTGCCGCTCTGACGGCGCCGTCGCCAAGTGGTAAGGCAGAGGTCTGCAAAACCTCCATCCCCGGTTCAAATCCGGGCGGCGCCTCCAGCCTCCCAGCCTGCGTTCCCGGCGCCCGGGGGGCAACTGCCGTTGCCTTTTCGAAGGGCGCCGGCGCGGCGTTCCCGGTTCCCGCACCCCGCGGCGGAATCGCCGCGGGGTTCACCACGCGTTCCCGGAGCGTTCGCGGCAGGTGGCCACTCGCCCGCCCGGGTCGGCATGGCGGTTGCTTCCTTCTGCCGCGAGGCACGGATCGGTTGCGTGCTTGTGGAGGTTTCGAGAATGGAGGAGACGCATGGAAGCCCGTCTGGTCGCACTCGCTTGCCTCGCCGTTCCGGTGGTGCTGTTCGGCTGGGATTGCGGAGCAGGCGCCGAACAGGAACCGGCGGCGCATGGCCGGCCGACGCCGTTGGCGGCGGCCTTTGCGGCCGACGCAATCGCGGCCGCACGCCGATTCGCGCAGCCGTCGAACGATCTGCGGCTTGCCGTGCTCGAGGAGGAACTGCGAGGACGGGAGCTGCCCTACGAGCTGCAGACGTTCGCGGGGACCGGCGCGGACGGCCGCTCCAGCGGACGCAACGTGGTGGTCGGTCTCGGTGCCGGCCCGCCCCGGGTCGTCGTGGGTGGACACTTCGACGCCGCCCGACTGGACGACGGCACGCTCAGCCAGGGCGTGATCGACAACGCGGCCGGTGTGCTGGTGCTCCTGCGCGTGGCGGAGATCCTGCGCGACGCGGATCTGCAGGGGGCCGTGCACATCGTGTTCTTCGACATGGAAGAGCTCGGGTTGCTCGGATCGCGCGCTTACGTCGAGGCGCTCGATGCGGCTCCCGGCGTCGTCATGGTCAACGTGGACATCGTCGGATACGGGGACGCGCTGCTGTACGGCCCCGGCCGGCTCTCCCCGGAGCACCCCCTGGCGGGCTACGTGCACCGCGTCTGCGCCCGCCACGCCGTTGCCTGCGTGGGCACGGCCCGCATGCCCCCGAGCGACGATCGCAGCTTTCAGCGGGCCGGCATTCCCGCCGTCTCCCTCGCCATGCTGCCGGCCGAGGAAGCACATCGCCTGTGGCTCGTTCTCAACGGTGATCTGCGCGACACGCTGCGCGCCGCGCTCGCCCCGCCCATCCTGCAGACGATCCACACGGTCCGCGACACGGCGGACAAGCTGGAGCCCGCCGCCCTGACGCGCGCCGCCCGCATCGTGACCGATCTCGTGCTCGCGCTCGATGGGGCGGGGAGGTAGCGGTGGGGGCTGGCGCCGTTGGCCGTTTGTCCGTGCCAGGCGGATCACGGCAACAGCCAGCGCCTGCGCGGAGGCGGAGGCGCTGGCGCCGGACGCGTTTGACGGTGCCCCGGCGGATCACGGCAACAGCCAGGGACCGATCACGCGGGCGTACAGGAACATGCCGGCGCCCATCCCGGCGCTCATGGAGACGACCGCCACGAAGCGTCCGCCGGCGGGGAAACAGCGCGTCAGCCAGGCGCCGGAAATCAGCAGTACGGCAAGGCCGAAGACCACGAACACCTCGACGGGAACGCCGGTCAGGATCGAAACGCGCAGCTCGTCGTAGTTCGTCGGTCTGGCGATGCCGAACGCCTCGCGCACCATGTGAATGACGCCGACCGCTATCCGTGCCTGCGCCAGGTAGGCGACGGCGACGAGACCCGGATGCGGGCGCCACCTGACGCAGCCGTAGCAGCATGCGGCGACGATTGCGTATGTGATGAGCGGGCCGATGGCGTCGGAGACCACGACGCCCCAGATCGGCGCGACGGCGGCGGCGGCGTCGAAGTCGGCGCGCTGGACGGCTCCCCAGAATTCCTGCAGATCCCACGTGACGGTCGAGTAGTGCAGGGCCAGACCGGGCACGCCGAGCAGCAGGAGCACGACATAGTGGCCGAGCTCGTGGGGCAGGACGGCGAAAGGGGGGGCGAGCAGGCCGCCGATCCCCCATTCGAGGGCGAGTGAAAGGCGGGAAGCGGGTCGCTCCGCCTCGCGCCTTCCGGCCTCCGCTGTCGATGCAACTGTGCTAGCCATTGCTGGTGTCGTCGTAGCCCGCATCGGAGTCGTCGTCCATGCCGGACAGGTCGTACGTATCCGGTCCCAGAGGTCTCGTAAGGCCGCCGGTAACCGCCTCGAGGTCCTCGTCGGAGATCTGTCCGGTCGCTGCGACCAGACTCTCGGCGTTCACGATTTCTTCGTTGTGCGTCATGGCGATTCTCCTGACTGGTGTGTTGTTGTGCCGCGCGCAACGGTCGGCAGACCGCGCGCCTGAAGCCCGTCGAGGGCGTGCTTGAACCACGCCGTGAAGGCGTTCGGATTCTCGGCGAACCGGGATTGGACAAGCGGCAGGCTCACCCATTCCCAGTCGTCCACCTCCATGGCGTCGGGGACCGGCGTTCCCTGGAAGCGTCCCGCGAGCACGTGATCGTACTCGTGCTCCACGAGGCCGCCGTCCAGGACGGCCCGGTACACGAAGCCGTATACCGGGTCGAGAGCGCAGTCGAAGCCCATCTCCTCGCGCAGCCGCCGGTGGGCGGCGTCCAGGAGAGACTCTCCCGCGCGCGGGTGGCTGCAGCAAGTGTTGGACCACAGACCGCCGGAATGGTACTTGCCAGGCGCTCGCCGCTGCAGCAGCAGGCGGTCGGCGTCGTCGAAAACGAAGATGGAGAACGCACGGTGCAGCACGCCCTGCCGATGCGCCGCCATCTTCTCCACGGTGCCGGTCTCGCGGTCGTGCTCGTCGACGGCGATCAGTCTGGCGTCGTCTTCCATGTCGTTTTCTCGCATGTCCGGAGGCCCGCTAGCGTCGGTCTCCGCGCCGGTAGTACCTCGCGAAGAGATAGGCCTTCGCTTCGGTGCCGAGACCCGGTTCGTGGACGAACTTGATGTGGTTGATCCTGCGCTCGACGGTGCTCCATCCAAGGTGGTGGCGCATCATCGCAACCGAGCTTCCGGGCCAGGCCAGGAGCGCATCGCGCTTTCTCCGCGTGCAGAGGTCCTGCATCGTCAGGACGTCCAGGAGTTTGCGCTCCGCGGCGCCCGTCGTGCCCCCGAGTTGGCAGAGCTGCGGAAAGGGTCTTTCCATTCCGATGCGGGGCAGGAACCCGCGTCGCTCGTCGATGTCGAGATGCAGCATCGGAACGTACCATGGTCCGCCGGCCCCGTCGGGAAGCGCTGCCTGACATGTGATCCGGGCCGCGACTCGACTGCTGACCGCGGCTGTTGCGTCGAGGTAGTTCTCCGCGTCGGCTGCCGGGAGCTTCGCGATGCAGATGCGGATCGTGGGCAACGCGCGACCCAGCATGAACCCGACGTAGGGGACCGCGGCGTCCGTCGAGAGTCGGGGCATGGCGCACAGACACTCTCGCACGATGTGCGAAGCCGGATGTCCTGTGAGGGCCTCCACGACCGTCAGCGTTCGGCGGCAGAGTTCCCGGGCCGTTTGGGCCGCCCGGTGCGGTCGGCGCAACCTGCAGAATACTCCGGGCGCCGGCCGGCTCAATCCGCCTCCCGCGTCCACGTCGTATTCCAGCCAGATGTGTTCGATCAGCTCCTGCAGACGGGAACGCGATGCGGTCCATTCCCGGCAGAAGGCGGAGAGCCTGCGCCATGCGGGATCCTCGGACCGGACGCCGGGCAGCGTCCGTGTCAGGGGGGCGGCCAGGAGCGCGGCGCCCTCGCGGCGGACGATGATGACCAGGTCGACCCGGTTCGACCGTTCGTGGAGCCGGCATTCGAAGTGGATGCCATCCGTAATCTCGGGTCGCAGATGCTCGACTGCAGTGCGCGCCCGCTTGAACGCATCGGCGCCGACGAGGGCCGGCGGCAGGAGAGGCCGCATGACGTCCAGCGTGTCCGCGAGTGATGACATGCCCATCACTCCCACAGCAGCACGGAAGGAACGGTTCGCGGAGCGTGCATGCGCAGCAGCTCGTAGCCGATTCCCGAGACGCCTTGAAACAGGCCCGGACGGAAGCCCTCGTCGGTGCCGGTGGCGAAGCGGCCCTCTGCGAGAGCCCGGGTCAGGGTCTGGCGGCCGACGATTGCCGCGGCTCTGCGCAGATCCTGCCGTCCGAGGCGCAAGCCGGCGGAGAGCAGGAAATCCGCGTGCCCCATGCGTCCGCAGCAGAGGCCATCCGGCTCGGCACTCTCGCTGCGCTGGATCGATTCGAGATCGGCCTCGACCTCGGTACCTGCTTGCGGGTCGGTATCGTCGAGGCTGCCGAGTCGCGCGAGTCCGATGCCGACCGAGCCTCGACACCAGGACCGGCGCCGCGCGGGAGACGAGCCGGGGGTCGCCGGCACGTCCTTCACCTCTACCGTGTGCCGCGGCGACCGGCGCCGATTCTCCTGTTCCCAGACCTCCGTTGCGGCGTGCAGGAACTCGTCTCTCCCGGTACGCCCGGCGAGTCTCCCCAGGGCGAACGCGATTCCGGTGGATCCGTGCGCGAAGCCGGTCGCAAGCCGGCCCTGCGCAGTGCGCCATGCGTGGAGGCCGGTTGCGGGATCGAACAGGCGGCGTTCGAGCAGATGTTCGCCGCACCAGACAGCGCGTCGCAACGCGGCGCCGTCGCCGGTCGCGCCGTGAAGGGAGAGCAGTCCCAGCAGCGCGCCGGCCGCACCGGACAGCACGTCGAGCGTCTCGTCCTCCGCAATCGCGGCGCGTGTAACGGCGCTGGCTGCCGCTCGCGCGGCGGCGAGGTAGCTGGAATCGCCGAGCAGGCAGCCCGCGCGCGCCAGGGCGTAGACGATTCCCCCGAACCCGGCCGCGCCGCCGATTCCGATTGCCGACGCCAGCGCGAGTCGTTGCGGCCCGTCTCCGACACGATGACACAGTGCCCCGAAGACCCGCGCCGCGAGCTTGCGCGCCGTGCCGCATGACATGACCGCGGCGGCCGCCGCCAGGAACAGTGCGATTCCCGATGTTCCACTGAAGAGGCTGGCTCCGACCGGCCCGAGGGTCGGTGCGTCCGCGGATGGCCCGCCGAACCCGAGCCAGGTCACCTCCGCGCCGTTGTCGACGGCGAGCCGTTCCAGCAGATCGATGATGGCCTGCACTTCCACCAGCAAGTGTTGCCCCTGCAACGGCTCCGGGCCGCGTCGGCGTGCGGCGCCCACTCGTCGGTCCCTGTGGCGGCGCTTGACGCCGGCAATCGAGAACGACAGCCGAAGCAGGTCCAGTTGCTGCTGCAGGTCACCGGCGTTCAGCAGCGCGAGACGTGCGCGCGGAGACCGTCCCGAGCGCGAGAGCGTCTGCTCGAGTTCCACTCCCGCCGAGGTGTGTAATGCCCGCCGCACGGCGCTGCCGGCGAACAACGGAATGTCCAGCCGTTCGAGCTCGGTCCGCTCGGCGATTAGCGTGGTCCAGCAAGGAGGGCGTTCGGTCGCAGCGAGGCTCGGGGCGGTGATGATGTCCAGCGCGATGCTCCAGTCGGGACCCGACGTCAAGTGCTGCGGGATCAGCGCGTCGTCGAGAAGCGCTACGTAGCTGCGCGTGTCCCGGATCAGCACCCGAAATTCCTCCCGTTCGAGCTGGCGGAGGGGCCGCGCGGCGCGCAGTCGGCTTCGATCCCGGCTCAGGGCGTGGTACATGGATCTGAAGCCGTCCAGAATCTGTTCCACGTAGCCCGATGCAGGCTGCGGGCCTTCGTGCGCCACCGGCAGGTTGTGCTCCGCCCGGCCCGGGCCGCCCCCACCTCGCCAGGCCATCCAGTCGGTATTCGTGTGCGCGGTCGGATGCTCGAGCAATCCATGGGGATCGGGATCCGCCAGGCCGCCGACGAATCGAAAGACACCGCCGCTGCCGCGTCGGGTGGTCGGTGGCATTCCGGTCAGGAAAACGCTTCCCGCGGGTGAGCGGCCGGTTGACGGCTCGGTGTTCTTTCCCCGTCGCGGTGCGGCCAGCGGCGCGCCAACGATGCACTCGAGGTCAATCGGAACCGGATGCTCTCCGCAGGCGATGACGTTGCCGGCGTGAACGTCCGAGCCGCCGAGAGCGTAGACGAGGCAGGTGAGCATGCCTGCGCGACGATAGAAGCGTTCCGCTGCTGTACGGTCGGCGCATGGGGTCGCTTCCACGAATTCGACCCAGCCGTAGTCTCTCCGGTCGACGATCTTCAACCGTCTCGTTACGGACTGTCCGCACGTCCGGTCGACCTCGGTCAGCAGCTCCCCGAAGAGGCGATCGAGGGTGAGCGGCCGCGGCTTGTACACGAGATTGGCCCCGGATTCGAACCGCAGCAGGCAAACCGTCCGACCTTCTCGATGCGGGTCGGACAGGTCCGGTGTCACGCTCGCGATGCGCAGCGTGGGCTCTCCGATGCCGAAGGTGTCGCGGATGGCCTCGGCGTCACGGTCCAGTCGCCGCAAGAGGTCGACCGTAGAGGCGATCCATTGCTGGCAACAGGTGGCCAGCAGCCTCGCGAGCATCGGATATCGCAACAGCCACCCCACGAGTCCGTCTCCATCCAGAGCGTGCAGGAAGTCGCGGTAGATCTGACGGCCGCGCGCCGGAGTCTCACGCGCGTCGCCAATGGGAAGCTTCGACCGCGCCGCGCGGAAGGCATCGAATTCTGCACACAATGCCCGTGCTGCCGTCCGGCAGATCCGGCGGAGAAGGCCGCGTTCGAGATCGCGCGCCCCCGCGGGCGAGAGCCGGTCGCGACAAGGTCCCAGGCCGGCCCGTACCCGGCGCGCCGCCTCAGGAACCAACCGCCACAGCAACTCCTCGAAGGGTTCCGGGGCGTCCGCATCGAGGACGCCGCCGGGCGGTTCTTCTGCGCCGGCGGGATCCGACAGTGCCGCGTCGAGGAAGCGGGCCCAGGCGGGCAGAGACCGGGCGGCCTTCATGCGAACGGGTCCGAGCAGCCCGAGCGCCGATTCGGTATCCAGCCCTTCCCAGCGCAGCCGTCTGTCGAACCGCGACGGGTCGCCGCTCGCTACGCGGCTCCGCCACTTGCGCAAGCGTTCCCCGGCGACTCCGCCAGTCGGGCCGGAGCCGCCGGGGACGATGTCGGCGCCCAGTCGCTCCGACAGCGTCATCGATTCCGCCACGATCCAGCGGAGGTCTGCGAATCGAAACGCCATCGGTCGCTCCCGCGGGTTGCGCCTAGAAGGAGAACCAGCAGATGTTGACGTCGCCGATCTCGATGCCCTCGCCGCAGCCGCCGGCGACCGCTTCGAGCTGCTCGGGAGTCAGCTCGCCGCCGGTCACGGGATCCGGCAGGACGAACATCGCGTCGCAGTCCGCATCCTTCTCGATGAACTTGACGCGCAGGTTCTCCGGGACCTGCTTGCCGGCCGCCTGCTCCAGGGCGGTTCGCGGATCGGTCAGCAGCGCAGTGCGAAAGTCGCTGTCCACTGCGCTTCGCGCAAGCAGCTCCTGCACTTTTCCGTTGTCCGTGGTGGTCGTCATTTCGATTCCTCCTGTGCGGTGCGATTGAACGTGACGAGACGCGCTCACTGCTACGTCTCAGGACAGCGTTCCTCGCAGCAAGCCGCATGCCATTCCCGGTTCCCGGCGAGTGCCCGGCCGTGTCGGGAGCAAGGTGCCGGAGCGAGGGAGACCAGTCACGGTCTTCACCCGTTCCCGGTCAAACCGGGTTGACCGCGACGCCGCACACGGGGAGCCCGCAGTGGGCGGAATACGCAGGGGAACGCGCTGACCGCTGTCGACTCGGGGAGCCGCAACCCACGGGGCGTCCGAACGGCGCGCCGGTACGGCGAGCGGTCGAGGTTGCCGGGCCAATCGATGGGAATCGCGCCGCGGCTGGCCGCCTCGGCGGCCAGGTCCGCTTCCGTAGTGTGCGTTGTCACCCGCGGTTGCCCCTGTCGGCACGCGCGGGCGTGGCGCCGCACGAGGGTCGTGCGCGCATCGGCTCTGTCCATCCGAAATTCCGCGGGCTTGTATTCGTTCCTGCCCTGTCTTTCCCTGGGCGACCCGTCTCTTTCCCACGGAAACGTCGCGTTCGCGGTCGGCAGGGACATCGCCGCCGTATATGGCACGCGGTTTGTATCCGAATGGCGACGCGCGCCGACGGACTCCGGAGCGCAAGGTGGTTCGGAAACAGATGCGCATGGACTTTCGCTACGTGGTCTTCGTGTGGGCGTTGGCTCTCCCGGCGCACGCGCAGGTACGTCCCGGCGCCGGCGTCGAGCTCGAAGAGGTCGTACAGGCAGCCCTGACCAACAGTCCGGAAATCGAGCGGGGACGCCTCGCAGTCGAGGCGGAGGCCGGCGCACGCCTCTTGGCCGCGAGTCCTTTTGACCTGCAGGTGCGGGCCGACGTGCGCAGCGGGCGGGATGCTCTGCCTCTCGCCGGCGGGCACAACGGACTCCTCCTGACGGAGAGTGTCGAGACCGGCACATCCATGCTGAAGAGCTTCCGCTCCGGGATAGCGATGTCGTTGGATCTGTCGCTCGGTCGTGTGCGGAGCAGCGCGGGCGGCGTGCCAGCCGATCAGATCCGTACCTGGGTCTCCGTGCTGGTGCCCCTCGCCGGTGGACGGGGTGGCGGAGCGGCGGCCGGCGCAGAGCGTGCCGCCCAGGAATCCTACGCGGCCAGCCGGTTGGAAAGAGACCACATCGCGGCGCGTGCGGTGCACGACGCGGTGCGCGCGTACTGGCTCTATCTGGCGGCGCATGACCAACTGAAGACGCACCTCGAGTCGGCGGAGCGGGCACGTCGCCTGGTAGAGGAGACGAGGGTTCTGATTCGGGCGGACGAGCGTCCCATGTCCGATCTGGACCTCATGGCCAGCAATCTCGCGCAGAAGCAGACCGCGGTCACTGCGGCGCGCCAGACGGTCCTCGACGCACGCCACGCTCTCGGGATAGCGATGGGGCTCGGGGCCGATGCAATTGGAGCGCTCGGCCCGCCCTCGACCGGGTTTCCCGAGGCCGGCAGCGACCTTGCGGTCCCGATCACCTCGGAGACCCGCGCCCGAATCGTCCGGATGGCGCTGTCTGCTCGGCGCGACCTCGCTGGGCTGCAGGCGCGCCATACGGGAGCCCGTCTGGCCTGGGAGGGCTCGCTCCAGGATGTACGTGCCCGCTGGGATGTCCTGGCGCGCGTCGGATACACCCGGATCTCGCAAGGGTTGGTGCCGGGAGCCGGTTCGTCGCCGGAGCGCGCGCATGGGGGAGTGAACGGGCTGATTCAGGTCCAGTACGAGCCGCTCGCCACCAACCGCGCGGTTCGCGGCACGGCGCGTCGCGCTGCGGCCCTGGAGCGGACCGCGGCCATCGCGGCCGACGATCTCATCCGTCGGATCGAAGCGAATGTACGCGTAGCGATGGAACGGCTCGACAACGCGGTGCGGGAGGCGCTGGCCGCCCGCGAAGCCGTGCGCCTGTCGGAACGCTCGGTAGTCACGGAACAGGAGAAGTTCCGTCTTGGACTCGCGACTCTCTTCGACGCGATCCTGGCCGAGGATTCGTTGACCAACGCCCGTCTGCGCCGGACGAACGCGCAGTATCGGTTTTCCGCCGCGCTGGCACGATTCAGATTCGAGAGCGGGACACTACTCCAGACCGCTGCGGATGCCGTAACGGCAGACGCAGGCAGCATGACTACGTTCGCATTCGAGGAGCGCAAGCGATGAAGAAGGACGGTGGCGTGTTTCGGAAAGCATCGCTCGAGCGGCTGGCGTCGCCGGAGCAATTGGACAAGCTGCTGCAGGTGACGCGGCTGCGCGGATGGATTGCCCTGGTCGCACTCGGTTTCCTGGTGGGGTCGGCGGTTCTTTGGGGGTTCGAAGGGAGCATCCCCTCCAGGGTTGTGGGCCAGGGCATTCTTCTCAAGAGCGGCGGAGTGCTCGAAATCGCGGCGGGCGCCGGAGGCCGCATCACCGACGTGGCGGTCAACGTCGGCGACGTCGTACGCGAAGGGCAGGTCGTTGCGCGCGTCGCCCAGCCGGGCGTGCTCAACCAGATCAGACAGGTACGTCTCGCCCTGGAGAACCTGCGCGTGGAGCACAGCATGGTCACGACGCATTCGGAGGAGGAAGCCGCCCTGCAGCTCGCCCAGTTGAGCCAGCGGCGTGAAGGTCTGGATCAATCGATCGCCGCCGCAATGGACAGCCTCCGCTGGCAGCGGGAGAAGATCGACGCGCAACAGCAACTCGTCGACCAGGGTCGGCTGACGCGGCAGACCGTAATCACCAGTCGGCAACAGATGCACGCGACGGAAGAACGGTTGCGTTCCAGTCGCCACCAACTGGCGGAGCTGCGTCTCCAGCAAGTGGCCATGGAGGCGCGGAACGCCCGAACGCTGCAGGCAAGCGAACACCAGATTTCCAGGGCCATGGCGGAGTTGGAGCAGCTAGAACGCGAGATGCGGGACATGTCCGAGATCGTCTCGACCTTCAACGGCCGCATCATCGAAATCATGACCGAGAAGGGCGATGTCGTGGCGGCGGGACAGCCGTTGCTTCGCCTCGACCGGACCGGACGTACCGTAAAGGGACTCGAGGCTGTCATCTACGTGCCGTCCGCGCACGGGAAGCGGATTCGCACGGGTATGGAAGTGCGGATTGCTCCCGCGTCCGTGGCGCCGGAAGAACACGGCTACATGATCGGGACGGTAACCTACGTTTCGGATTTTCCCACCACGTCGCGGGCAATTCAGCGCATCCTGAGAAACCCGGAGCTCGTTGCCGCATTGTCGCGCGGCGATGCGCCGTACGAGATACGCGCCGACCTCCAACTCGATCCCGCCACCGCCAGCGGCTACAAGTGGTCGTCCGCGGCGGGTCCGCCCATGGACATCCTCACCGGTACCTTGTGCGTCGCCAGAATCACCGTGGAGCGTCGACGCCCGGTTGAGATGGTCATTCCGTTGTTTCGCGAGCAGTTGGGAATCTAGCCCGCCATGCGAACGATGGATATCGTCGTGCGCTGGTTGTGGACCGGCTGGCGAAAGCGCCGCGTGCGAGTGCCGACCGTACTGCAGATGGAAGCGGTCGAGTGCGGAGCGGCGGCGCTGGCGATGGTGCTGGCCTCGTTCGGTCGCTTCGTGGCCCTGGAGGATCTGCGGGTCGCCTGCGGTGTCTCGCGCGACGGGAGCAAGGCCAGCAACCTCCTGAAGGGGGCCCGCAGCTACGGACTGCTGGCGCGCGGCTACCGCCGGGAACCGTCGGCCCTCACGGACCTGCCTCTGCCGATGGTGATTCACTGGAATTTCAACCACTTCGTGGTGTTCGAAGGCTGCCGCCGCGGCCAGCACTTCCTCAACGATCCGGCAGCCGGGCCTCGTGTCGTAACCGAGCGGGAGTTCGACGAGGCCTTCACCGGCGTGGCGTTGACGTTCGAGCCGGGACCCGACTTCGAGCCGGGTGGCGTCAAGCGACGGCTCACGGCCGCGCTTCGCGCACGGCTGGCGGGTTCGTACGCGGCACTGGCCTACGTGGTCGGGGCCGGCCTGCTGTTGGTCGTGCCGGGGTTGGTGGTTCCGACTTTTTCCCGCCTGTTCGTCGACGACGTGCTGGTGCGTCAGGCCTGGGACCTCGCGAAGCCTCTGTTTCTGGCGATGGTCGTGGCCATTGCGGCAATGGGCGCCCTTACGTGGCTGCAGCACCGCTATCTGCTGCGACTGGAGACCCGGTTCGCAGTGGCGACCTCCAGTCGGTTCCTGTGGCACATCCTGCACCTGCCGATGCGCTTCTTCACGCAGCGTTTCGCCGGAGACATCGGTTCGCGGGTCGCCATCAACGACCGTATCGCCCACCTGTTGTCGGGAGAGCTCGCAGCGTCGTCGATCAGTACCTGTATGGCGGTGTTCTACGCAGGATTCATGTGGCAGTACGACCGTGCTCTCAGCGTCGTCGCGATCGCTACCGCGGCACTGAACGTGCTTGCGCTCAAGTATTTCTCCGCGAAGAGAGTGCATCTGAATCAGCAGCTTCTCCACGACCAGGGCCGCTTGTTGGGCACCGCGATGGCCGGGCTTCAGAGTATGGAAACACTCAAGGCAATGGGTGCCGAGGGCGACTTCTTCGCCCGGTGGTCGGGCTACCAGGCCAAGGCGGTAGGTACGGAGCAGCGGTTGAAGGTGCAGACCGAGATGCTCGCGGCCGTGCCGCGCTTCCTGATGCCCGTCAGTACGGCGCTCATCCTCGGACTCGGCGGGCTGCGGGTGATGGACGGCGCGGTCAGCATGGGGATGCTGGTCGCCTTTCAGGCGCTCATGCTGGGATTCATCACACCCGTGAACAAGATGGTCGACCTGGGCAGCACGTTGCAGGAAGTGAACGGAGACATAGCCCGGCTCGACGACGTCCTGTCGGCCCCCGCGGACATTCCACCTGCTGCCCCTGACGAAGAGGACGACGCGTTTGCGGCGGCCCCGAAGCTCTCGGGCAACCTGGAGCTGCGGAACGTCACGTTTGGCTACAGCCCACTCGAGCCGCCGTTGATCGACAACTTCTCCCTGTCGCTTCGCCCGGGCAGCCGCGTCGCCCTGGTCGGCGGGTCCGGCTGCGGCAAGTCCACGATCGCAAGGTTGGTCTGCGGTCTGTACGCCCCCTGGAGTGGTGAAGTGTTGTTCGACGGCCGGCCGCGGCAGGCGGTTCCCCGCCGGTTGATGACGACCTCGTTCTCGGTGGTCGATCAGGATGTGTTTCTGTTCGAGGGCTCTGTTTGCGACAACCTGACGCTGTGGGATTCCACCGTCGCCGAATCCGACATGGTGTGTGCCGCGACCGACGCCTGCGTACACGATGAGATCGCCGCTCGACCGGGTCAATACCACGGCAGAGTGGAGGAAGGCGGCCGCAACTTCAGCGGCGGCCAGCGCCAGCGGCTCGAGATTGCCCGGGCGCTGGTGACGAACCCGGTCCTCCTCGTGCTGGACGAGGCGACGAGCGCACTGGACCCGGCGACCGAAGCGTTGATCGACGACAACCTGAGACGTCGCGGATGCACTTGTCTGATTGTCGCCCATCGACTCAGCACCATCCGGGACTGCGACGAGATCGTCGTGCTCGATCGGGGTCGCGTAGTTCAGAGGGGCACGCACGACGAAATGAAGACGGTCCCCGGACCCTACGGCCAGCTCATCGCGGCCGGCTGAAGCGCCGTTGCTTCGAAACATCGATTGGAGCACCAGGGGTGCAAACGAAGCTGTTCACTTCCTGCGACTCGCTGATTGAGGCCGGGGCCAACCAGTCTTTTCTGCTCGACGCGGGCGGGGTCTGGTTCGTCGAGCAGGGGCAGGTCGACCTCTTCTGCGTGCGCCTGCAGGGGAAAGAGACAGTGCAGGCGCGTGCGCACATTGCCCGCGTGCCCGCGGGACACTGCTTGTTCGGCATGGTCGGCACTGGCGCGCGTGACCGTGCGGGGCGCGCGGAGCGCTCTGCCGACGACATTCCCCGAACAGCCGAATTCGACGGGGGTCTGCAGGCGGTCGGGAGTGCAGGAACCAGGCTGCGCTTCCTGCCGCTGGCCGCGGCGCGCGGACGGTTCGGCGCGGCGGCGCACGATCCCGCGGCCGGCCGGTTGATCGACGGCTGGGTCGAGTCCATCTACGCGGGGCTCGTCGCAGGCGCAATGCCCCGCGACTGCAAGGCGCTGCAGCCGTCGTCCGTCGCAACTCTGGATTCGGCCGCAACGGCCAGCTCCGGGGCGGGGGTCGGCTGGATTCATCACCGGGAAGGGCAATCGATCCTGTTGGGCAGATCCGAGTTGCCCTTGCGCGACGCTCCGATCCCCTGTTCGGCCCGCGCGTGGTTCGTCGCCTCGACACCCAGCGTCGTCGCGATGAAGACCACCAGAGCGATGCTCGAGCAGGACGATGTCTGGGCGAGTCTGGCCGAGTTCCAGCGTCTGGCCACGCGCTGCGCGCTGCTGGCGATGGAGGAGCGGTATGCGACGGAACGGCGTCGTCAGCAGCGACGCGACGCGGAGCGCGACACGTTGATGCGCGACGCCTTCACGGAGCTCGTGGCGGCGCATGACGCCACGAGCGATGCGCCGGCAGTCCACGGTCGTCGCCGCCCGGTCGCAGAGACGGAGGAGCAGGATTCGCTCTCCTCGGCTTGCGGCCTGGTCGGGGCCGAGCTCGGCTCGTCACTCGCTCGGGGTCCGAAGCGCTTGACCGCGCCATCGTCGGATGCCGTCGAGGACGTCGCCCGGGCATCCGGGGTGCGGGTGCGGCGGGTGCTGCTGGAGGATTCCTGGTGGAAGAACGACAACGGTCCGCTGCTCGGGCGGACCCGTGGAGAGGACAGACGCTGGGTGGCGCTGCTGCCGACGCCGGCGGGCTCCTACGCGGTTTGCGATCCGGTCAACGGGTCTCGCAGACCCGTCTCGGTTGCGACCGCGTCAACGCTGGACCCGCTCGCGTACACCTTCTATCGCCCGCTGCCGGGCGATGCCCTGTCGTTGGGGGACGTGCTCCGCTTCGGCGTTCACGGTTGCCGGCGAGACTTGTGGCTGGTCGTGCTCCTCGGTCTGGCCGGCGGTGCGCTGGGCCTCGTCACCCCCGTTGCCACCGGCGAGCTCTTCAACTCGATCATTCCCGGCGCCGAACGGGGCCAGCTCGTGCAGGTCACGCTAATCCTGCTGGCCTGCGCCTGCGCTACCGGGATGTTCGAGCTGGTCAGACGATTGGCTCTGGCGCGCGTCGACGGCCGCATGGGTGCGGCCGTGCAGGCGGCCGTCTGGGATCGGTTGCTGAGCTTACCCCTGCGGTTCTTTCGCCCCTACAGCGCGGGCGATCTGGCGGTGCGCGCGATGGGTATCGACGCCATGCGCAAGACGTTGTCCGGCGCCACGATGACGGCGGCGCTCGGCGGGGTCTTTTCCCTCTTCAACTTCGGGCTGCTGTTCTACTACGGCGGCCCGCTGGCATGGTGGGCGACGCTGTTGCTTGCGGTAGCCGGCGGCGCAACTCTGGTCGTCGGCTCCGGTCAGTTGCGGCTCCAGCGGCGAATCGTGCCGTTGCGAGCCAGGACGTCGGGCCTGGTCCTGCAACTGCTGACCGGGATTTCCAAGATCCGGGTAGCCGCGGCGGAGAGCTACGCCTTCGCGCAATGGGCGCGGCTGTTCAGCCAGCAGCGCCGCCTGCAGTTCAGATCCAAAGCGGCCGCCAACTGGCTGCGGGTCTTCAACGCCGTGTTCCCGACTCTCTCGCTGCTCGTGATCATGGCGGCAGCCACCGCGGGCGGCAACACGGTACCGGCAATCCGAACCGGCGACTATCTGGCGTTCTCGGCCGCGTTCGGAGCGTGTCTGGCGGCCATGGTCTCGATGAGCACCGCGGCGCTGGAGGCGCTCGGCGTCGTTCCGATCTACGAGAACGCCAAGGCCATTCTGGAGGCGGCGCCGGAAGTCCGCGACGCGGGAGGCGATCCGGGGACGCTGGCTGGAAGCATAGAGGCGCACCATCTGACGTTCCACTATCAGCGGGATCTGCCGCCCGCTCTCCAGGACGTGTCCTTCAAGGTGCGCCCCGGAGAGTTCGTCGCTTTCGTTGGACCCTCGGGGTCCGGCAAGTCGACGTTGCTGCGAGTGCTTCTCGGCTTCGAAGAACCCGATTCCGGGTCCGTGTACTTCGACGGACAGGATTTCAGCAGGCTGGACGTCCAGGCGGTCCGGAGCCAGATCGGAGTCGTATTGCAGTCGGGCCGAATCATGGCCGGAGATTTCTTCACGAACATAGTCGGTTCCACCGCGCACACGCTCGAGGATGCCTGGGAGGCGGCTCGCATGGCCGGCCTGGCCGAGGACATAGAGGCCCTGCCGATGGGAATGCACACCGTCGTCAGCGAAGGGGCCAACACCCTGTCCGGCGGCCAGCGCCAACGTCTGCTGATCGCGCGGGCGATCGTGAGCAAGCCGCGCATCGTCTTCTTCGACGAGGCGACCAGTGCGCTCGACAACCGCACGCAAGCCATCGTGAGCGAGAGCCTCGAGAAGCTCAACGCCACGCGAATCGTGATCGCACACCGTCTGAGCACGATCAGGAACGCAAGCTGTCTCTACGTGATGGAACGCGGTCGTATCGTCCAGTCCGGCACGTACGACGCGCTGGTCGCGCAAGAGGGACCGTTCGCCGACCTGGCCAGAAGGCAGACCAGTTGAAGTCGACGGCAAACCAACCAATGTCCACCATGAATCCGAACGGGAATCGAACGATGACGCTCTGGATCGCTATCGTCCTGGCCATCACGGCGGTTGCATGCCGCGAGCCGGAGCTGGCGCGCGGCCAGGCACAGGCGGAGGCCGACGGACCGGTCACAATCGCCGCGCCGTGGCCCTGGGAATCGCGGACGACGCTGTTGTACGGCCAGGGGCTGCAGATGGCGGTCGATGAGGTGAATGCCGCCGGCGGCGTCCTCGGTCGTCCGCTCACGGTGTTGCGCGAGGACGACTACGAGGCCGTCGATCGAGGACGACTCGTTGCCGAGCGACTCGCGCAGAACAGGGACGTAGTGGCCGTGATCGGTCACATGCAATCGTACGTCTCTCTGCCGGCGGCGGCGATCTACGACCTCTCGGGTCTCGTCCACCTGGCGCCCACGGCAACCGATCCGCGATTGACGGAACAGGGTTACCGCCGGCTCTTTCGAATCACCTTCACGGATCGGGAGATCGGGGCGCAGATGGCGGATTTCGCCGCGTCGCAGGGCTACGATCGCGTGGCCATCTACTACATTCGCGACGCGTACGGTCGGGGACTGGCGAACGCGTTCGAGGAACGGGCTCTCGAGTTGGGAATCGGCATCGCCGATCGCCAGTCCTACGATCCCAACACGTTGGCCGGAGACCGGGCCGTGACCGACATCCTGGCGTCCTGGAGAGATCTGGACCTGCGTGCGGTCTTCATCGCCGGGGAGCCGCGCCAGGCCGCGGCGATGATCCGTGCGGCCCGCGAGGGCGGCGTCACCGTCCCGGTGCTCGGAGGCGACGCTCTCGGCACGTCGAGCTTCGTGAATCTCGGCGGGCCCGCCGTCGAGGGCACCGTCATCGCCACGGCGTTTCACCCCGCCGACGAACGTGAGGAGGTGCAGCGGTTCAGCCTGGCGTTTCGGCAGCGGTACGGCGCCTTGCCCGACGTGTCGGCGGCACTCGGTTACGACGCCGTGAGACTGCTGGTGCACGGCATCACGCGTGCCGGCAGCATCAATCCCGACACCGTGGCCGATGTACTGCGGGCGACCGAGGGGTGGCGCGGTGTCACCGGGCCGATCTCGTTCAGCGACAACGGCAACCTGCTCGGGCGTGTGATTGGCAAGGTCGTCGTTCGGGATGGGCAGTTCGCCTGGTTGGGCGACGGCGGCCGGAGCGACTGAAGTGGCGGTGCTGGCGGACCGTATCGCCGTCCTCGATGCCCTCGGCGCGACCCCGGTCGAGCGCACCGAGTTGTTGCGCTACAACGAGAATCACTTCGATCCGGCGGGACTCGAACGGAGTGGCGCGCTGCCGCTCGCCGACGAGGGGTTCGTGGAGACCTGGGACCGCTACTCGCGAGAAGCGGAGTCGGTCGGCGCCTGGTCCGTGCTGCGCAACGCCCTGGTGCAGCTTCGTTTCCCCGTCCGGCAAGGGATCGGTCGGGAGCCCGCATATCGAGCGGCCACCAGCGGTCACGTGCCCGTGCCGGGGACGGCTCTGCTCGAGCTGCACCGGCCGGGCGAGTTGCGGATCGAGATGCACCCAACCCCGGCCGGACGGCTCCCCGTCGTGGTAGCGCCCCATCGAGGAGATTTCGAGTTGCTGGTGCAGGCCCTGACGAAGCGCAACGAGCCCGTGCATGTGCCCCCGTCAATCGGGGCCTGCATGGTGGCGGGGTACACGAACGTCGAACGCCTGGGGCGGCTCCGGGAGCGGTGGTGGAACGATCACCCGTTTCCGACCGAGGCCGGCTGGAAGCGGGAGATCGAGAGCCTGCTGCCGGGAAAGGCGGCGTATCAGGACCGGTTCATCATTGCGTCCACCGCCTCGTACAGCGCCGTGCCGGCCGGCCAACTCGGTCTCGGGCGCGAGACGTGGCAGCGTTTGTCGCTCGCGATTCGCATCGAGCACGAGTCCATGCACTACTTCACGCGCCGCGTGTTCGGCTCGATGAAGAACCGGCTGCTCGACGAGATCGTTGCCGACTATGCGGGGATCGCGCATGCCGCCGGCCGGTTCCGGGCCGATTGGGCGCTCAGGTTTCTCGGTCTCGAGTCGTACCCGCGCTACCGGAAGGGCGGACGCCTCGAGCACTACCGCGGCGACCCGCCGCTCTCCGACGGGGCTTTCCGTATCCTTCGCGATCTGGTCAAGCGTGCCGTGGACAACCTCGAGTGCTGGTCGGCGACCGAGGACGACGCAACGCGACCGGACGGGCGCATCGGCACGGTCCTCGCCCTTACGCGGTTGACCGTCGAGGAACTCGCCGCCGGCGACGCCGGGGATCGCCTGCGTGCGGCGGCGCGCGCCGTCGCCGCCCACGTGCCTGCAACACCGCGAGCCGTGCACGGGAGTCCATCCCATTGACACCCGCGACGGTGCGCCCGTATAACCTTGGTGAACTTCCCTCCCAGGGACGGGTGACCACGGACCAGCATTCGGGGTGAACGCCATGTCAATTCGACCCGTGAACCTTGCCACGTGTGATTTGCGGCCTTCGGCGCTGGCGGCCTTCGTGCTCGCGCTCGGGATGGGCGTCGGAGCGGCGCCGGCCGCCGCGCAGAGCGGCTCCGAGCCGGGTGTCGATTTCCAGCGGCAGGTGCGGCCGATCCTGGCCGACAACTGCTTCCAGTGCCACGGGCCCGACGAGAGCACGCGACAGGTGCGGCTGCGGCTGGACACCGAGGGGGGGGCGTTCGCGGAAAGGCCGGCAGGCCGTCCCGTCGTCAGGGGGGACGCGGAGGCCAGTCTGGTCTACCAGCGCGTCACGCATGCCAACGCGCGGCTGCGGATGCCCCCGGCGCACACGAACAAGTCCCTGAACGACGAGCAGATCGACATCCTGCGGCGCTGGATCGATGCGGGCGCCTCGTGGGATCAGCACTGGGCGTTCAAGCCCATCGTGCGTCCGAACGCGCCGGCGGTCGAGGATGCCGGCTGGGCGCTGAGTCCGCTCGATCGCTTCGTTCTCGCGCGCCTGGACGAAGCGGGGCTGGCCCCGGCGCCGGAGGCCGACCGGCGGACGCTGGCGCGCCGGGC
Source organism: Vicinamibacterales bacterium (assembly GCA_964291605.2). GTDB lineage: Bacteria > Acidobacteriota > Vicinamibacteria > Vicinamibacterales > UBA8438 > WTFV01. The sequence goes on from OZ219745.1 coordinate 2,975,681, forward strand.
GGCGCTCGACCTGACCGGCCTGCCGCCCGATCCGGCGTTGCTGGATGCGTTCGTCAACGATCCGTCGGACAACGCGTACGAGAAGTTCGTCGACAGGCTGCTGGCTGCGGAACAGTGGGGCGAGCACCGCGCCCGCTACTGGCTGGACGCGGCGCGCTACGGCGATACGCACGGGATCCACATCGACAACTACCGCGAGATGTATCCCTACCGCGACTGGGTGATCCGGGCCTTCAACCGGAACAAGCCGTTCGACGAGTTCACCGTGGAGCAGGTCGCCGGCGACCTGTTGCCCGAGCCGAGCCTGGATCAGCTCGTCGCCTCCGGGTTCCAGCGCAACAACATCACGACCAACGAGGGCGGGGTCGTTCCGGAGGAGTACGAGGCGATCTATGCCAAGGACCGGGCCGAGACGATAGGCAACGTCTTCATGGGGCTGACCGTCGGCTGCGCCACCTGCCACGATCACAAGTTCGACCCGATCCGGCAGAGCGAGTTCTACGCGATGACGGCGTTCTTCCGCAATACGACGCAGTACGTGATGGACGGCAACGTCGCCGATCCGCCGCCCATCCTGGTCGTGCCGCAGGAGGAGGATCGCAATCTCTGGTACTCCCTGCGGGAAGAGGCCGCCGAGGTCGAGGCGCGGATGACGAACCGCGCGGCGGCGGTCGACACGACCTTCACCGAGTGGCTCGCGACCGGCGAGCACCGGAACCTGCGGTCGCCGCTCGACGCCGGGGCGCAGTGGATGCGGCTCGATCTCGACGCCGACGGCGGGCCCGTGTTCGAGATGGGTGGACGACAGCATCCGGTGGCCCTCGAGGGCGGGGCGGAGATCGAAGCCGGCCCGCACGGACATGCGGCGCTGCGGTTCGACGGCGAGTCCTGGGCCAGTCTCCCGTCGGTGCCTTTCGACACCGGCACGCCCTATTCCATCGCGCTCTGGATCTACCAGCCCGAAGAGGAGGGCAACTACGTCGTCGCGGGGCAGTACGACGCGGAAGACGGCGATCGCGGCTGGTCGATGAACATCGGATCGCGGCAGCTCTCGTTCCGGATGACCGGCGAGCTGGACTCCGAAGGTGAGCGGCGTCCGGCGCCACGTGTCGCGCCCAGCAACCTCCGGCGGCTGCCGCCCGGCGAGTGGACGCACATCGTGATCACCCACGACGGCACCGGCGAGCGCGCCGGGATGAACGTCTTCCGCGATGGAGACGTGGTCGAGGCGTCGGGAAGCGAGTACTTCACCAAGGCCATCGGCAGCATCCGGACCGGACTGCCGCTGGAGCTCGGCCGCGGGCGGACGCGGGGCCGGGGCGGCCGCGACGAGCTGGAGATGCGGTACTTCAGCGGCGGCGGCATAGCCGACCTGCGCGTCTTCAACCGCCCGCTCACGGTGCAGGAGGCGAAGGTCGTCTCGGTCTGGTCGACCCTGGAGCAGGCGCGGGAGAAGCATCCCGATGCGCTCGACGAAGCCGAGCGGGAGGCCTTGCGGCTCTACTACCTCAGTATCAAGGACGAGCAGTATCGCGGACTCGTCGCGCGCAGCCAGGAGATAGAGCGTGAGTGGCGCGAGATGCGTCGCCGCGGCGGCGTGACCCACGTGATGAACGAGCGCATCGACAGCGAGGCCGCGGCGCACGTGCTCAGCCGTGGGATGTACGACCAACCTCTGGAGCGCGTGCTGGCCGGCACGCCGGCCGCGTTGCCGCCGATGGAGGAGTCCTGGCCACGCAACCGCCTCGGACTCGCGCGCTGGCTGGTCGACGACCGCAATCCGCTGACGAGCCGCGTGACCGTGAACCGCTTCTGGCAGCAGGTGTTCGGGACCGGTCTGGTGACGACCAGCGAGGACTTCGGGGCGCAGGGCGATCCGCCGACGCATCCGGCCCTGCTCGACTGGCTCGCGGTGGAGTTCCGCGAGTCGGGCTGGGACGTCAAACATTTCTTCCGGACGCTGGTGACCTCGGCCACCTACCGGCAGTCTGCGTCGGCTACGCCCGAGAAGCTGGAGTCGGACCCCGACAACCGGCTCTTCTCGCGCGGCCCGCGCTTCCGCCTCGACGCAGAGATGGTGCGCGACTACGCCCTGGCCGCCAGCGGCCTGCTCGTGGAGAGGATCGGCGGCCCCAGCGTGCGTCCGTACCAGCCGGCCGGCGTCTGGTCGACGGTGGCGATGCCGCAGAGCAACACCCGGCTGTATCGGCAGGACGAGGGCGAGGCCCTGTACCGCCGGAGCCTCTACACGTTCTGGAAGCGGTCGGCCCCGCCGCCGTCGCTGGAGATCTTCAACGCCCCGACGCGCGAGCACTCGGTCGTGCGCCGGGAGCGGACCAACACGCCGCTGCAGGCGCTGGTGACGATGAACGATCCGCAGTTCGTCGAGGCGTCCCGGCATCTGGCCCAGCGCGCGATGCGGCAGACGGGCGAGCAGTTCGACGCGGGTCTCGACTTCGTGACCCTGCGGCTGCTGGCCCGGCGCTTCAACGACGTCGAGCGCGACATCGCCAGGCGGTCGTTCGACGGGCTGGTCGACGCCTATCGCGCGGATGCGGCCGAGGCCGAGCGGCTCCTGCACGTCGGGGACTCGCTCCCGGACGACACGCTGCCGGCGGCGGAGTCGGCGGCCTGGACCATGCTGGTGACCCAGGTGTTGAACCTGGACGAAGTGCTCAACAAGTAGCCGCACGCGGATCGGAAAGCACGTATCGGCGCACGCGTATCCGACAACGAGAGGTTTCAACGATGCACCCAGTCAAAGAAGCGGTCCTGGCGGAGACCCGGCGGCAGTTCTTCGGGAAGGTCGCCATGGGGGTCGGCGGGCTCGCCCTGTCGAGCCTGATGGCCGAGGACGCGTTCGGGCTGCCGCAGGACGATCCGTCGTTCGGCGGGCTGCCTTCGTTGCCCCACTTCGCGCCGAAGGCGAAGCGCTGCATCTATCTGCACATGATGGGCGCCCCGCCGCAGATGGACCTGCTCGACTACAAGCCGAAGATGCGGGACTGGTACGACAAGGATCTGCCGGACTCGATCCGTCAGGGGCAGCGACTGACCACGATGACCTCGGGGCAGGCGCGCTTCCCGATCGCGCCGTCCGTCTTCGAGTTTCACCAGCACGGGCAGAGCGGCGCCTGGATCTCCGAGATCCTGCCGTACACCGCGCGGATGGCGGACGACATCGCCATCATCCGCTCGATGCACACCGACGCCATCAACCACGAGCCGGGCATCACGTTCATCCAGACGGGCCAGCAGATTCCGGGACGCCCGTGCATCGGCTCGTGGTTCGCCTACGGCCTCGGCAGCATGAACGAGGATCTGCCGACGTTCGTGGTGATGAACGCCGAGAAGAGCCACCCGAAGTCCGGTGTGCAGGCAATCTCTGCCAAGCTGTGGAGCGCCGGGTTCCTGTCGCCGGAGTATGCCGGGGTCCGAATGCGGACCGGCGCGGACCCGGTGCTGTACCTGCGCGATCCGGACGGCGTGTCGCGCGACGTCCGCCGGCAGATGCTGGACGGTCTGGCCGACCTGAACCGCATCCAGCACGAGCAGATCGGCAGCCCCGAGACCCTGGCCCGCATCCAGCAGTACGAGATGGCGTTCCGGATGCAGTCCTCGGTGCCGGAGATGGCCGACCTGTCGAGCGAGCCGCAGAGCACGTTCGAGCGCTGGGGCGAGGAGGCGAAGCAGCCCGGCAAGTTCCAGAACGCGGCCTTGATGGCGCGGCGGCTGGTCGAGCGGGGCGTGCGCTTCGTCCAGATCTACCACCGCGGCTGGGACGTGCACGCGTTTGCCCCGGAGGTGCTGCCGGCGCAGGCCCGCGACGTCGACCGGGCGGCATGGTCGCTCATTCAGGACCTGAAGGAGCGCGGGCTCTTCGACGAGACCCTCGTCATCTGGGGCGGCGAGTTCGGGCGGACCATCTACTCGCAGGGCCGCCTGACGCCGACCGACTACGGGCGCGACCACCATCCGCGCTGCTTCAGCCTGTGGATGGCGGGCGGCGGGGTCAAGGGCGGCGTCGTCTACGGCGAGACCGACGACTTCTCGTACAACATCGTCAAGGATCCGGTGCACATCCGGGACTTCCAGGCGACGATCCTGCACCTGTTCGGCATCGATCACGAGCGGTTCACGCACAAGCACCGCGGCCTGGACGCCAAGCTGACCGGCGTCGAGCCGGCGCGCGTGGTCCGGGAGGTGCTGGCCTAGAAGTTCTGCAAGCGGCAGAACGGAAACGGACTTCCGGCCTTGGCGAGGGTCGGGTGGGCAGCCGGCGGAGCCCCGGCGGCGCTTGTCAGGTTGATCGTCGCTTTCGTCGGATTCGAGATGGCGGGCCGTTGCGGCCTGACGGCGTGTCCGCGTGCTCTGGAGGATGCTGTGAAGAAACGGTGGTTGTCGCTGGTCGTCGTTGCGGCCCTCGGTCTCGTCCCGGCAGCGGCCGCGGCGCAGGTGCCCGTCACGGACTGGCGCGGCGAGTCGGTGACCATGGAGGAGGGCGCCGCCGATTCGGACGGCGTCCGGATCGTCTACCACACGGCGGGCGAGGGTCCGCTGGTCATCTTCGTGCACAGCATCACCGGCCCGTGGTTCGATTGGCGCCACCAACTGGTCGGGCTCTCGGAGCACTACCGGGTGGTCGCGATGTCCACCCGCGGCACGGATAAGAGCGACAAGCCGGAGGGCGTCGAGAACTACACGATGGCGAAGATCTCGTCCGACATCGCCGCCATCATCGCCCATTTCGGTGAGGAGCGCGCGATTATCGTCGGCCAGGACAGCGGCGGGTTCTACGCCTGGCACTTCGCCATGACGCATCCGGAGCGGACCGCCCGCCTGGTCTCGGTCGGGACGATCCATCCGGAGGGCCTGATCCGCGAGCTGATCTCGAATACCGAGCAGCAGCAGGCGAGCATGTTCCAGCGGGGCATGCAGGAGAACCCGAACGCGGCAGAGGAGTTCGGGGCGCGGATGCGGAGCCGGCCGGCGAGCGCGGGCGATTCCTTCGAGCTGGCGGCCCTGCGTCGGTTGGCGTACCAGCGGCTCTACCCGGAGTCGATCGCGAACTTCTACAAGGCCAACTGGCCGCCCCGGCCGTTCACGATGGAAACCGAGGGCTTCGGCTTCCGCATCGGCGAGTTCCCTCCGGTCCAGGCCCCGACGCTGCTCATCTACGGCAGGGACAGCGGCCCCTTCAAGCCGGAGACGCTCGACGGCATCTGGCGCTGGGTCGACGGTCCGCTGACGCTGCGCATCCTGCCGGGCGTCGGCCACGGTCCCCATACGCAGGTGCCGGAGATCGTGACACCGGCGATTCTGGCGTGGCTACAGGAGGAGTAGGGTCGCATCTGACCCGGGATGGCCGGTGCCGCCTCGTTGACTCGGAGCCCGTGGTGAGACGTGTGGCGCCGAGAGCGGAGAGGCGCCCGCGTGGAAAGGCGCGACGAGGGAGCATACCGGGCATATTCGACTGAGGAGCGACGCCGTCCACGCGGGATGCATCACCGCTTGAATGCAGCGGGGCCTTTGCCACGGGATCCCAGGCCCGCGACCTTCCGCCGGCCGTAGTCTCCGGAGCTTCGTCTCTCCTGATAGGGTGGAAGTAGCCAGCCCTGCCGGGGGTCGATACAGCATGTCCCGTGCGGCGTTCCGTTTCTCCACCGCGCTACTCGTGTGCCTGCTCGCCCCGCTTCCGGTGGCGGCGCAGATGCCTCCCGACGAAGCGTGGCGGTCGATCGAGACCGAGCACTTTCGCATCACCTTCCCCGAGCCTCTGGAGACGTTGGCCAGGCGGGCCGGAGACCTGGCCGAGCAGGCCTACCGCAAGCTGACGGCGCAATTCCGCGAGGGGCCGCCCGGCCGGATAGACATCGTCCTGACCGACCACGTCGACGTCTCCAACGGCTTCGCCCGGTTGTTCCCGTCGAACCGGATCGTTCTCTTCGCGCGTCCGCCCGCCGATCATCCCGCGCTGGCCTACTTCGACGACTGGCTCGAGCTGTTGATCACCCATGAGGTGGCGCACATCTTCCACCTCGACTACGGCGGGACGCTGGGCAGGATCTTCCGCACGCTGTTCGGGCGTGCGCAGATGCCCCTTACGTTCCCGGGCGTCGTCGTTCCCGGCTGGGTCATCGAGGGGCTCGCGACCTGGTACGAGTCGGCGCTGACCGACGCCGGCCGCGTGCACGGGACCTTCCACGAAATGGTGCTGCGGACGGCGATGCTGGAGGGCCGGTTCGAGAGCATCGGACAGGCGGGCGGCAACTCGCCGCAGTGGCCCGGCGGCACGCGGCGATACGCCTACGGATCGCTCTTCTTCGACTACCTGCTGGACAAGCACGGCCGCGACAGGATGGCCGCGTTCGTAGAGGCGGTGGTACGCCCATTGGGACAATTGCCGCTGCCGCGGTTGAACGACGCCGGCCGGCGCGCGTTCGGCGCGTCGCTGTCGAGTGAATGGGCCGCCTGGACGGACGAGGTACGGGCGCGCCTCGGGCGCCTCGATGGCGATCTCGCCGAGCTCGGCCCGATCAGCGAGCCCGAAGCGCTGACAAGGAACGCCCGCTACGGACTGCACCCGATGGCGTCGCCGGACGGCAGCGCCCTGATCTACGTCCGGTCGGATGGACGATCGTATCCGCGGCTCGTGGTCATGCCTCCCGACGGCGGCGGTCCGTCCACGGTCACGCGACTCAACAACCACACGCCGTTCGATGTTCTGCCGTCCGGGGAGGTCGTCTTCGCGCAACGCGACTACACGGACCGCTACCGGGTGTTCAGCGACCTCTACGTGACGACCATCGAGGGTGCGGTGCGGCGGGTGACGGAAGGGGCCCGGTTGTCGGCGCCGTCGGCCGCTCCGGACGGGACGTGGACCGTCGCCGTAATGGAGGGCGGGGGAACGACCGGCCTGGCCCGGGTCGACGTTGAGGACGGCTCGATGCGAACGCTGATGGCGCCGGAAGCCGGCACGTACTGGGCCCATCCCGCGGTCTCCCCCGACGGGCGCTGGATCGCCGTGAGCCGCTGGGCGGAGCGCCGTCACGACGTGGTCATCCTCGATGCGGCCGGGCGCGTGGCGCACGAGGTGACCCGCGACCGGGCCCTCGATCTGGCGCCGAAGTGGAGCGCGGACGGGAGCTATCTGGTCTGGTCGTCGGACCGGACCGGCATCCCGAACATCCTGGGAGCGGAAGTCGATCCGCGCACCGGCGCCGCCGGCCCGCCGGTCATGCTGACGAACGTGCGGACGGGGGCGGCATTCCCGAGTGTCGATCCCGCCGGCGAGTGGCTCTACTTCTCGGGGTACCACGTCGACGGCTGGGAGGTGGAGCGCGTCCGGTTCGTTCCGGAGGCCGCCCGGCCCGCTCCCGCCCCGGCGGCCCGCTTCGACGAGCACGACGCTTCTCCCGCCGGCCCCGCGCGGCGCGGCCCCGAGCTCGCGGCCCGCGACTACTCGCCGTTCTCGACCCTGTATCCGCGGTACTGGCTGCCCGTGATCCGCGAACCGGTCGCAATCGCGAAGACGACCGTCGGGGGCGTCGAGGTGCCGCGGACTGAGTTCTTCGGTTACGGGATCGGAGGCCGCACCTCGGGTTTCGATCTCGTCGGCAGGCATGCCTACGAGGTAGGCGCGCAGGTCTTCACGTCGGGCGGCCGGGGAGAGGGCGACGTGTCGTACGAGTATCGGGGCTTGGGGAATCCGACCATCGGCGTCACCGCTTCGCAGACGTGGGACGACGACGGCCTCCGGGTGCGCCGTCCCGCAGCGGACGCTGCGGGGCCGCAGGACATGTTCTTCGTCCTGGAGCGGGAACGGCGCCTGGCCACGTCGGTGCGGGTGCGCCGGCCCGGGGTCCGCACGTCGACGTCGCTGAGGCTCTCGGCCGGGCTGGTCCGGAGCGACCGGGAGGTGCTGGACGAGGGCTTGCTGGTGACGGACAGCTACCGTCTCGCGCGTCCAGGCGGCCTGTTGAGCGAGTACTCGGTCTCGTTCAGCGTCTCCACGGCACGGTCGCATGCGTTCCAGATGGGCAACGCTCGCGGCGCGGCGCTGTACATGCGTGCCCGGACACGCGACGACCTGGATGTTCCGGACGCGCTCGCGGGGCGCACCGCCGTCGACCTCTCCGTAGACGATCTCATCGGCCGACTGCGGGCCTACGTTCCGCTGCCCGGACCCGGATTCGCCGCGCCGGTGCTGGGGCTACGCGCGAGCGGCGGGATGGCGCGCGGTCCGGGCGCGCAGACCGGCTACTTCGGCGTCGGTGGTGCGTCGGGAGAGGGCGTGTCGTTGCCGGGAACACCCGCGCTGGTGGGCGGTTCGTTCTTTTTTCCCGTCCGGGGCTACGACACGTCCACGCGGTCGGGGCGCTACGCATGGTCCAGCTCGGTGGAGCTGCGCGTGCCGCTCGCGCTCATCAATCGCGGACCCGGGATGTTGCCGCTGCACGTCGACCGCATCTTCGGGTCCGTCTTCCTCGACGGCGGCAATGCGTGGGGCGGCGTGTCGTCGGCCGGGGAGGAGAATCCGAGGCTCCGGACCCTGCTGTCGGCCGGGTTCGAGGTCAGCACGAATCTGCTGGCGCTGTACGGGCTCCCGTTGCGAATGCGCGTGGGTACGGCGTTCCCGCTGGTCGAGCAGGACGGACCGCGCTACTACGTTCGGGTGGGCCTGCCGTTCTGACACGCGGCGCCCGGAGCATTCCGCGAGGCGCCGACGAAGTCGGAATCGACGCCGTGCGATCGTGCCGTGCGATCGATCTCGTCGATCGCCTCCGCCTTGCCGTCCGGCAGCAGCTCGGCCCGCACGTCCGTCATCCGCACGCGGGCGCCGACGCTGCGGGCGGTGGCGGCGTTGTCCCCCGTGAGCAGGGCCGACCGGAGTCGCCGGCGGTGGATCTGCGCCACTCGGTCCACCGGCGTCCGGTGCTCGTGGTCGCCGTGCACCACCGCCGCCGTCGCCGGGGCGAGCCGCAGCAACGAACCGATAGCGTTGCGCGCCCGCTGCGCACTCCAGTTCTCGATCAGCCCCGACAGCCCGTGGAGGAAGGCCAGCGCCGCCGCCTCGGCCCACTCCGCCAGGAACAGGGCGGCGACGACCGACACCAGCACCAGCGCGTTCATGTCCGGCCGCAGGCGGACCAGCGACACCACCGCCTTCCGCCCCGAGGGAAAGAGCCCGGCGACGATGCCGGCGAGCAGCAGCACCGCCACGGGCCGGTCGACGTCGTGTGCCCCGTGGGTGTGCGCCAGCAGGGTCTCGACCACGCCGCCCCCCGCCACTGCGATGTGCAGGACGAAACCGGCGACGAGGGAGAGCCCGCTGGTCACCACCAGCACACGCCGGCCGTGCGCCTCCCACCAGGACTCGTTCCGCGGCGCCGCGTCCCACGGCGCGGCCCGCATCCCCAACCGGGAGACCGCCTCGGCGACCTGGTCGGGACCGAAGGCGTCCGTATCGGCGTCGACGGTCATGCGGCCGTCGACGACGTGGAACGACACCTTGTGGGACGCCCTCGCGGTCCGTGAGGGCGTCGCGCAGCAGGGTGGCCTCCTCGTTGCAGTCGAGGCCCTCGACGCGGTAATCCAGTTGTTTGCGGATGCGTGCTCTCCTTGTGGTGGTCGGCTGACCTGCGATCATGTCCGAACGGGCTCGTCCGTCGACAGGTAACCGCGCCGTCTCCGGCGGCCGCTGCTTGACGAAACCGGCTGCGGATTGCTGCCGGGAAGCGGACGCACTACGGTTCGTCTTCTTCTGCCGCCATCCACTCTGGCAGCGGGTCGTCCAGCGAAGCCCACTCGGAAGCGCCCGAGGCCATCTCGGCGTCGGTCAGCAGACAGCCGTCCAGCGCGGCCTCGATGGCCTCTTGCGGCATCTCGATTCCGATGAACACGAGTTCCTGACGGCGGTCGCCGTGGTCGGGCTCCCATACCCGGCCGACCCACTCCAGGGTCTCCGGGTCGTCGGCGAGCTCTGCCGGGTCCAGCGTGGCGAGCCAGGCGCCTCCGGGCTCCAGGGTCAGCGAGTCTCCGGCAATCGAAAGCGCGCCGGCCACCTCATGGCGGGTGGCCAGCCATACGATCCCCTTCGCCCGCAGCACGCCCTCGAAGCTGCCTTCGAAGATCGCCGCCAGCCGCGCCGGATGGAAGGGCCGTCGCCTTCGATAGACGAAGCTGCCGATGCCGTACTCCTCGGTTTCCGGCGTGTGGCCGCCTTGCAGTTCCTGCAGCCAACCCGCCGTTTGCTCCACGCTTTCGAAATCGAACAGGCCCGTATCGAAAATCAGGTCGAGCGGAATCCGCCCGTAGGTCGCCTGGGCGAACGTCGCCGTCTGGTTGAGCTTGCGCAGGATCCCGGTCAACCGTGCGACTTCTGTCCGGTTCATCTTGTCGGTCTTGTTGAGCACGAGAACATTGGCGAGCTCGACCTGATCGACGAGGAGCTCGGCGATGGAGCGGTCGTCTTCGGCGTCGACCCCCAGCCCGCGATCTAGCAGGTCTTCTCCGGAGCCGAAGTCGCGAAGAAAACGCGGGCCGTCGACGACGGTGACCATCGTGTCCAACCGGGCCAACTCTCCCAGTTGGGCGCCAAGCTCGTCCGACAAGGCGAAGGTGGCCGCGACGGGAAGCGGCTCGGAGATACCGGTTGATTCGATCAGAAGGTAGTCGAAGCGACGTTCCCGCGCCAGGCGTGCGACCTCGTCGAGCAGGTCTTCACGCAACGTGCAGCAGATGCAGCCGTTGGACATCTCGATCAGCCGCTCGTCGACGCGATTGAGCTCGGCGCCGCCGTTGCGAACGAGCTGCGCATCGACGTTGACCTCGCTCATGTCGTTGACGATGACCGCGACGCGGCGGCCTTCGCGGTTGTGCAGCGCGTGGTTGAGCAACGTCGTCTTGCCGGCGCCGAGGAAGCCGGAGAGCACGGTTACGGGAAGGCGTGAGTCGTTCAATTCGATTTCTCCACGGGCTGAGGATGCGGTTGGCCGTCGATGGCGTCGGCGAGCGCGCGCCAAGCCTGGGGAAGCGCCTGGGGCGGCAGCCGCTTGGAAGGCCGTTTCCATTGGCGCAGGACGGTGCGGCGATACTCCAGACCGCAACGCGCGAGCGCCCACTCCTCGTAGTCCGCGATGCGCCGAATGGCGGCGACGGTCAGATCAACCGGTACGCGGGGCGACGGAGGCGTTTGTGCAGTCGGGATCATGTCGGGCTTCCAGATCGGCTCCCGGGCCGTCTCCGACGCCAGCCAAACGGGTCGGAACTGGAAGCGGTTGAGGAAGACGCCGCCCCTGCGCGGCGTTCCGTACAGGAGGCCGAAGCCCCACAACATGAGGCTGTCGCCGTCGGGTAGCGCGAGCGTGTAGCAGCTCGATCCTGTTTCTCCTTCGGGCGGCCGTCGCCTGAGGAAGCCCGCTTCGAGCAGGAGGTTGCCTTCCGGACGCACGATGTCCCGGCCCCAGTTCCAGCACTGCCGGTCCAGCAGTTTTTGCCCCTTGCGTCGGCGGGCGCCGGAGATCGGGTTCACAGCCATGCTCCGCCCCAGGCCAGCAAGGCGCTGAACCCGGTGGCCGCCACAGCCTGCCGACCCACCAACCGCAGCGCGAACGCGCGCCCCTGCTCGCGCGCAATCGTCAAGCAGGTGGCCAGGCAGGGCAGCAGCACGCCGGCGAGGTAGACGGCCGTCAACAGTTGGACGGCGCTGACGCTTGCGGCGACGCCCGGCTCCGCGAGCAGCAGGATGCCGTCCTTGCGCACGCTCGCCAGGACTACCGCCAGGGCCGCCTCCGAGGGTAATCGAAAGACGGCCATCGCCGGCTCGACGACGGCCGACGCAGCTTGCAGCGCGCCCAGCCAATGCAACAGGGAGGCCGCGGCCGTCATCAGAAAGAAGACCGGCAAGGCCCTGCGAAAAAACTCCCGCACGACGCCCCGCGTCTCGATCCAGACGGCCCTCGGGCGCGGCCACGTCAAGAAGACCCGGCCCTCGGTCAACAGCGCATTGAAGGCAGAACGAGCCGCTTGCGGCGCGATGAGCCGGGCGTAGGCGAGAGTCGTGGCGCCAAGAAAAAGCAGGTAGGGTACGACCAAGTCGGGTCGTCCCGCCGCGGCGAAGACCGCCAGCGTGGCCCCCAACTGATACGAACAGGCGGAACCGAAAGCGATGGCCGAGACGCATACGCCACGCGCGCAGGCCGACGACGAGCGCGCGCCGATGACGGCGGGCACGTTGCAGCCGAAACCCATCACGACCCGCGCCAACTCCCGGCCCGTCATGCCGAACGGGTGCAGCCACGGATTCATGGCGGTTGTCAGCCGATCGAGCAGGCCGCTCGCCTTGTACGCACCCATCAGCAGCGCATGGAGCACGACCACCGGCGTTGCCCACACCAACAGCAGCGGTCCCATCGTGACAAAGCCATAGTCGCCGGCCAGGATCTCCGCAAGCGGCTGCGGCCAACTCGCAAGCACCCCGGCCAGCGGCCCGGTCAGGGCGCCGACCCAGGGTTCGATTCGATCCGCGAGACGCTTGGCGGTGTCCACCGCGACCCAGGCGGGCGTCAACAACAGCAGCAGCGCCCAGAAAGGCCCAAGGCCGGAGCGCTCCAGGAAGAGAGGGCGCGGGTTCGAGGCAGCGCTGGGCGCACGCGCCAGCGATGCCGCCAGTTGCGTCTTGCCGACGTTTTCCTTACCCAACAGAACCACGGTTCGAATTGGCGGCGGGAGCATTTCACGGCCCCTTCAACAAGCGCATTCATCGCCGCAGCACGATAGATCGTCGAGGTACATTCCGTAGCGGCGGTACTCCTCGAGCGGCTTCACGCTCACCCGCAGGCGGCGGGCGATCTGGTTGGCGACCACGGCGAAGCGCTGGCGGAACTTGTAGATGAAACAGAAGATGACATCGTCCTGGCGCACCTGCGGCCCGACCAGGAACAGCCCTTTCGTCACGGTGGACTCGTCGTCTTCCGTCAGCAGCGGAAAACCGTCATCTCGCCAATCGAACAGCGAGCGAATGAGGCTTGCCGAACCGACGAATCCGGAGGCCAGGATCGGCTTCTCGGCGCAGTCGACGACGTCGCCGCCCTTGAGTGCCAACCGATACCCTTTGTCCTTGCGGCGAACGCCGATGACCGGACAGCCGCCGCGCAGCGTCACCCGACCCGAGTCGACAGCCGAATCCAGACGCGCCTTCGTAAAGGGCGACAGGAGTTGGCTGGGGTCCGAGCCTTCTCGCGTCCACGGCTCCTCGCGGTCGAGGACGACGGCTCGTTGGCCGGCGGCGGCCAGCCCGACGGCGGTGTCGATGCCGCTCTCGGATCCGCCGATGATGTACCTCACGTCGCCGCCGAGATCGTCCCACGAGGTCACCGTGGAGTTGTGCAGGCAAAGCTCGGCGCCGCGGAAGCCGTTGGTCCGCGGGTACTGCATTTCGCCGCCCGCCCAGACCACGAACCGGGCGTGGATGTCGCCGCGACTCGTCTCCACCCGAAACCGCTTCGGTCGAGCTCCCGTCGCGACCGAGAGAACGTCGACCCCGGTCTCTATCGGCAGGTCGAAGTACTTCGCGACCCCTCGCAGATAGCCGGAGTACTCCTCCCCCGAGGGGTGCTCGACGCCTATCGAGTAGGCCGGCGAGGTGTGCAGACAGATGGCGTTCAGGTCGAGGGTGCCGAACTGGGTGCTGTTGAACGACGGCGTGATGAAGCGCATTTGCCGGGGCCAACGCAGGAATGAGGCGCCGACGGCGTCGCGGTCGAAGATCACGAAGTTCTCGATTCCGAGGTCGCGTAGCGTCGCACCAAAGCCGAGACCGGCGGCGCCGGCGCCGACGACGACAATGTCGAACGAGCGGGCTACTTTCGTCATCGGCTCACCCGAACCGTTTCCTTCATGCCAGTTGCAGTCAATCGGTCCATCACCTTCCCCCTCCCGAGGCCCACTCTTCGTGACCCGGTTCCGTTTCCATCGTGCAGGGCAGCCGCGAACGCGCCGGGAGCCAGCACCCTGGACGGGCGCAGGGCACGACACCGCTCACCGGTGTCGGGAGACGCCATCCTTGAACCGCAGTCAGCCACGGACAGGCACCACTGCCGTGGCGCGCACGTGCGTGCGCTCGCGGCAATGCGCGATCGACAAACGATGGAAGAAACGCAGCGTGACGGGAACTACGCCGGCGGGCCGCGAGCGGGAAGGCGGGGGGAATGACCGAACGCGATCCATTCGCCGTCGGGAGCCTGTTCGAACGGTCCCGCAACAGCGGCGAATCCGATCGGCAACGAGCCGGAGAGTTCGGCGGCAGGCTGGTGTCGGAGCTGGCAGACCGCGCAATGCTGATCGGTTACGTGCTCCTCGTGACAGAAGACCTCGGCGGCGCCGGCGCCGGCCACCGCCATCACCAGGACTACGATCCAGGCGCTCCGGTCAAGGCTGCGCCGTGCGAGCTCCGGGTGTGCGCGTTCTCTCCGGACCATCGGTTTCACGCTAGCGCCCGAAACGCCTCGCTGGCTCGCCGTTTCGTTCTGCGTCGCAAGCTCCTGGCCGGCGCGCCTGGATGCGCTTCGCGTACCTGTTCACTTCAGTGCTCACAGCCTTCCACGTTCCCGCCTACGCCGCCCCGACTTCTGCGCACTGTGCACACGTGCCCTCAACCTCGACCGTGCGACGTGTCGCGACAAAACCGAGGCCGGCGGCATCCTCGGCAAGCAGTCCTCCGATCCGCGGATCCTCGAGCTCGACCGACGTCCGGCAGCGGCTGCAGATAAAGAACAGGCAATCGTGGTCGCGCTCGGGATGGACGCACGGGACGTAGGCGTTCAGACTCTCGATCCTGGAGACCAGGCCCTGCGCCATCAGGAACTCGAGCGCCCGGTACACGGTCGGCGGTCCGACCGGACGCGAATCTCTGCGCGTGACCGCTTCGATCAGCTCGTAGGCGCCCGTCGGCCGACCGCTCGCCCAAAGCAACTCAAGGATACGCCTCCGCAACTCTGTCATCCGTACGCCGCGCCCCTCGCAAATCGATACCGCGAGCGCGATCCGTTCACGTGGCGAGTGCCGCCCGCGGTAATCCGGATCGGTGCCGGGCCGGGTTTGGAGCGACGGTTTGGTCATAGCCAATCCGAACTTGCGGCAAGGATACGCAATACTATAACATTGCGTCGTGTTTCGCAAGAGACCGCCATCCGGGGCGGCCCGACATTGACGAAAGGCCCGGAATATGGATAGTGCAGTCGTCTCGCACCGAGCCTCGACCCCATCGCACACCGCGTCGGAAGCGCGGCGTCGGCCGCGCCGCGCCGAGGCGGAGGCCGCCGTTCGCACACTGATCGAGTGGGCGGGGGACGATCCCGACCGCGAAGGACTGAAGGGAACGCCCAACCGTGTCGTGCGGGCCTACGAGGAATTCTTCGCCGGATACGCCGAAGACCCGGTCGCGTTGTTGGCCACGACCTTCGAGAAGCCCGCCTCCTATGACGAGATGATCGTCTTGCGCGACGTCCGCCTCGAGTCCCATTGCGAGCACCACATCGTGCCCATCCTGGGTAAGGCGCATATCGGTTATGTGCCGACAGGCCGCGTCGTCGGAAGTTCCAAGCTGGCGCGCCTTGTCGAGGTGTTCGCCAAGCGGATGCAGATCCAGGAGGCGCTGACGTCGCAGATCGCGGACACCATCCAGGAGGTGCTGGAGCCGCGCGGCGTCGGCGTAGTCATCGAGGCGGCGCACCAATGCATGACCACACGCGGCATCCGCAAGCCGGGTGTCAGCATGGTCACCAGCCGCATGTTGGGATCGTTTCGCGAAGACCGGACCACGCGGCAGGAGTTCCTGTCGGTGATCGGTAGCCACAGGACCACTCTGCATGAGAGCTGAACAACGGAGGCACCATGCACGCCTATCGATTCACAGCGTTCGCCGTATCGCTCCTGGTCGCCGTCGGCGTCCTCGCGACCGTGGTCCAGGCCCAGCCGCTCGAATCCGGCGCGGGTCGGGCGAAACTCGGGGTGGCCCTTCGGGCCCTGAACAGCACGGGCGTCTTCCTGTCGATCGTGGCCCATCCCGACGACGAGAACAACGCGTTGCTGGCGCAACTGTCGAAGGGAGAAGGCCACCGTACCGTGCTGCTCTCGGCGACACGCGGTGATGGAGGCCAGAACGAGATCGGCCCCGAGCTGTTCGACGCCCTGGCCGTGCTGCGGACCGAGGAGCTGCACGCCGCGCACCGTCTGGACGGCGCCGAGCAGTACTTTACGCGCGCCGTCGACTTCGGGTACTCGTTCAGCATCGAGGAGACCTTCGAGCGGTGGGGCCGGGAGGAGATCCTGGGCGACTTCGTCCGGATGATCCGCACCATCCGGCCCGATGTGGTCTCCGCCATGTCGCCGGAGGGGCGCGGTGGCGGCCAGCATCACCAGGCGTCGGCGGTGCTGGCGCACGAGGCGTGGCACGCCGCCGCTGATCCGGAACGCTTTCGGGAGCAGATCGCCGAAGGGCTGGCGCCCTGGCAGGCGCGGAAGTTCTACTACCGTGTCGGATTCCCGTTCGGCATGGGCGTCGGCCCGCCGGGATTCCGCTTCCGGTCGGCGCGCGACGCGGACGTGACCACGGTCGATCTCGGTGGCTACGACCCGCTGCTCGGCGCGACCTGGGCGGAGATCGGCAGCCTCGCGCGCGGCATGCACAAGTGCCAGGGCATGGGGCAGTTCATCGCCCTGCCGTCCGGCCCGGCCGGCGGGCGCTACCGTCTCGCCGAGACGGCCATTGCGGACCACTCGGCAGCCGCCGACGCCTCGCTGTTCGACGGGGTGGACATCTCCATCGCAGGGCTCGCGCGCTTCGCCGGGGAAGACGCCCCGGCCGCACTCGAGCGCGGACTGGCCGAGTTGGCGCGGCAGGCGCGCGCGGCGCTCGATCGGTTCGCCGCCGAGGGGATGGCCGGTGCCCGCGAGCCGGTCGTCTCCGGTCTCGACGCAGTACGCGCCCTGCGAGGGAGCCTGCCGGCGATGGCGTTGACCGACGACGCCCGGCGCGAGATCGATCTCCGCCTGGAGACCAAGGAACGGCAGTTCGAGCGGGCCGCCGTGCTGGCTCACGGTCTGCAGCTCGACGCGTTCGCGGATGACGGCGTGGTGACGCGTGGTCAGCCGGTCGGCCTGGCGCTGCGGGCCGCGAATCACGGCGGTGCGAACCTGGCCATCCGCGGCGTCCGCGTCTCCGGTTTCGACGCCGCTTCCCGTTGCGACGCGGCGCCACTGGGTCCCGGCGGCGTGTACCTCTGCGAGCGCAACGTCCGGATTCCGGTCGATGCCCGGCTCACGGATATCCACTGGAGCCACGTCGAGGGCGCCGACCGCTACGACTTCGAGCCGGACGTGCCTTTCGGGGCGCCGTTCAGGCCTACACCGTTCCGCGCGACGTTCGACGTGGAGCTGGACGGGATCCGCATCGCCGTCGAAAGGCCGGTCCGCAACCGATACGTCGGCGACTTGTTCACGGGCGAGAAGCGGATGGACCTGCAGATCGTACCGCGATTCGCCGTCTCCATGACGCCCGAGGTTGCCATCATCCCCGCCGATTCCGGCACCGCGCGCGAGGTTCGCGTCACGGTGACCAACACCGGACCCGACGCGGCGGAAGGTTCCGTCGTCCTCGATCTGCCCGCGGGATGGAGCGCGGCTCCCGCGAGCGTGCCCGTGCGACTGTCGCGTGAGGACGAGTCGCGCACGGTGCGTTTCAGCGTGTCGGCGGATGGCGCCGCGGCAGGCGAGTACCAGGTGGGTGCGGCGGTCGAGAACGGCAGCGAGCGGTTCACGAGCGGCTACCAGGTGATCGAGTACCCGCACATCGAGCGGCGGCACATCGGCCGCCGGGCCGCCGGCACGTTCAAGATCATCGACGTGGCCGTCGCGCCGGACCTGACGGTCGGCTACATCGAAGGGGTCGGAGATGCCGTGCCGCCGGCCATCGAGCAGCTCGGTGCGCGCCTGGATTTCATCGACGCCGACGATCTGGCGTGGGGCGACCTGTCACGCTTCGACGTGATCGTCACCGGCGTACGGGCCTACGAGCGGCGCCAGGATCTGCGCGCGAACAACGATCGCCTGCTGGAGTACGTGGACGACGGCGGGACGGTCATCGTCCAGTACAACAAGTTCGAGTTCAACGAGGCGCAGTACGGCCCGTATCCCGCTGTGGTCAGCCGCAACCGGGTCACCGACGAGACCGCGCCCATCCGCATTCTCGCCAACGATCACCCCGTCTTCGCCTGGCCCAATCCGGTCGGCCCGGCCACCTGGGAACAATGGGTGCAGGAGCGCGGGCTGTACTTCCTGGGGGAGCGCGACGAGCGCTACGCCGATCTGGTCGAGCTGGAGGACACCTTCGAGTACAACCCGGGTCTGAAGCGGGGGGCGCTCGTGGAGGCGCAGCCGGGCCGCGGACGCTGGATCTACGTCGGACTCGGGCTCTGGCGCCAGCTCCCCGCAGGCACGACGGGGGCGTACGCATTGCTCGCCAACCTGCTCAGCCTGGGAGCGGGAGGGCGGTAGTCGGTCTCGGCAGGCGCCAGGAGATATCTGCCATTGATGCGGCGACAGCGCGTGCTGCTGCTCATCGCCCCGGCGGTCGCAATCCTGGCGGCGTCATGGATCGGACCGGCGCTGGTCTGGAGACCGCTGCCTCTCGAAGGGGAGCCGCCGCGGGACGGTCTGGTGCGGCTCGCGGGTGCGCTTCACATGCACACCACCCTCTCGGACGGTGCGGGCACCCCGGAGCACGTCGTGGAGGAAGGCCGGGCGGCGGGGCTGTCCTATCTCGTCATCACCGATCACGATACGGACGCGGGCCGGTCGGTACAGGGGTACCGGAACGGCGTCCTCGTGCTGGTGGGCATGGAAATCTCCACGAACCAGGGTCACCTGCTCGGTCTCGGGATGCGGCCGTTGCCGTTCCCACTGGCTCGGGATGCCCGCAGAGCGCTCGACGACGTTCGCCACCTGGGCGGCGCGGCGTTCGTGGCGCACCCGGCGAGCGCGCGTGACGCCCTCGCGTGGAGCGGCTGGGAGGTCGGCGGACCCTGGGGGCTCGAGGTGCTCAACATGGACAGCCTGTGGCGACGGGCGTCCTGGCTCACAGTGCTCCGGGGGCTGCCCGCCTATCCGTTCAATCCGACCTACGCGCTCGCGCGGGGCCTCGATCGGCCGGACGTCGTTCTCTCGCGCTGGGATGCGTTGCTTCGCCGGCGCAAGGTCACGGGGCTGGCAGGCGTCGACGCACACGGGCTCCCGTCGTACCGCAATCTGTTTCGTGTCATTCGCAACTACGTCCTGCTCGAGTCCCCGCTCTCGGCAGATCCCGAGCGCGATGCCGTCGCGGTGACCGACGCGCTGACTCGAGGCCGGTCCTACATGGCGGTAGACGCCATCGCGCCGGCCGACGGGTTCTTCTTCCACGCGGCCCGGGGGGACGAGACGTGGCAGATGGGCGACACCGTGCCGCCCGCGCCGGAGCTGTTGCTCCGCGCCGGCGGCCGCCTGCCGAAGGAGGCGCGCATCGAGCTCTACCGAAACGGCGAACGCATCGCCCACGACGAGGGCGGGCTGGAGATTCCGGCCCGCGGGCCCGGCACCTACCGCATCGAGGTGCGCGTCGCAGGCTGGAACCTGCCGTGGATCCTCTCCAACCCGATCTACGTCTACGACGCCGACGAGGCGGCCGCCCGCGTGGAGCGTGCCGCGTGGCCCGCCGAGCCGCCGCCGCCCCCCATCGCGCGCACCCTGAACACCTTCGCGGACGACAGCCCCTTGGCCGCCGAATCCGACGCCGGCACCTGGGTCGATCCTCGCGTGCGCGTCGCCAGCGAGCGGACGCCCGGCGACATCGCGGCTCGACTACGCTTTCGCGCGGCGGTGCCCCGGCCCGATCCGGCCTTCGTCTCGAGCGCGCTCGTCGATCGGACGCGGCGGGACTTTTCCGGCGAAGAGGGCCTCGTCGTCGACGTCAAGGCCGACGGCGCGTACCGCCTCTGGATCGGGCTCTGGGAAGAGCGGCGGGACGGTGACGAGCACGACCTCAACTGGTGGCTGTCATCCGTCCGTACGTCGACCGAATGGCGGCGCCATGCGATTCCCTTCGCGCAACTGCATCCCGTGCAGACCGATGTCGGCCGGTCGCCGGACCTGCGGCGCGTCGTGGGGCTGGTCTTCTTCGTCGACCGCCACACATACGACTACGTCAGGGAAGGAACGATCTGGCTGGATCGGCTCGGCGCCTATTGACCGGCGGGCGTCCATCCGCCTGCGCAGAAACAAACGGCCCGGACCCTCGCGAGCAGGGCCGGGCCGTTTCCCTTCGAGCGGCTGAACCGGCGAGCCTTACAGCCCCGGCACCATCAGGTGCGCGCTCGACGTGCCCGCCTCCATGAGCCAGAGGCCGTCCGACCGCCGCGAGTCGGGCAGGCCGACCGTCTCGGCCGTGGCATTGGGAACGGCGATCGTCGTGTGCGACCGCGCGTTCTCCTGATCGGGGCCGTTCAGCGAGTACCAGACGGATCCGAACTTCGCGAGGGCCCGTGTGCCGTCCGCCTCGGCCGCGGCCATCATCGCGCGGCGCTCGTCGGCGTCGGCCGCCTGGAAGGCGAACATGCGGTTCTGCTCGAAGCGGGGCAGGTTGCCTTCGGCGGAACACTGGACCGCGAAGGGTGCGGTGCCCGGCACGTCGGAGCGGTCCCAGCAGACCAGGCCGTTCTCGCTCGCCTGCACGATGATCCGGTTGTTGTTGGCGTCCCAGCGGACAACGCCGACGCCGCCGCGGACCCGCTGGGGCGCCGCCTCGATGGCCTTTGCAATCAGCTCCTCGTCCGAGGTCTGCGCGGTCGCGAGGGCCGGCGCGGCCAGCAGGGCCGCGAGCACGAGCAATAGACAGCGGTTCATGGCGTGGTCTCCTTTCGTATCGTCTCGCCTGTCGTTTTGGACGACATCCGCCCCGCTACGGTCTCACCCGCACGTACTTCTGCAGGTTCCGCGGCCGCGGCTCGCCGCCGTAGATGTTGCCCACGGCGTCTACCGCCACGAACTCCGCCCCGTTGCCGGCGACCTCGCGCGGGTCGCCCCAGACGAACGGAATGAACTCGTCGACCCAGCCGGTCTTCGCGTCGCCGATGCGGATGCCCAGCTCCCAGCCCGGGTTCTGCACGTCGTCCGACTCCGAGTCGGCGACGTAGACGCGGCCGTGGGCGTCGAAGGTGATGCCGCTCGGGCGGCCGAACTGCGTCCACTGCGCCAGGAAGGTGCCCTCCTGGTCGAAGATCTGCACGCGGTTGTTCGAGCGGTCGGCAATGAACAGGCGGCCGTCGTTGTCGATGGCGATGCCGTGCAGGGTGCGGAACTCGCCCGGCGCGTAGCCGGTCGTGCCCCACTCCTTCAGGAAGTTGCCCTCGGCGTCGAACTTCACCACGCGGTTGTTGGTGTTGTCGGCGTGGCCGTCGGCGACGAAGATGCTGCCGTCGTCCGCCACGACGACGTCGGACGGCGCATTGAAGTGGTTCGGGCCGTCGCCGGGCTCGCCGGGCGTGCCGAGCACCATGAGGACCTCGCCGGTCGGGCTGAACTTGACCACCGAGTGGCCGCGGTCGCCGCCTTCCGGCGTGCGCGCCTCGCTCACCGCGTCGGTCACCCAGACGTTGCCGTCCGGGTCGACGTCGATGCCGTGCGGCCAGATGAACATGCCGCCGCCGAAGCTCTCGACCGCGGTGCCGTCGGGCGCGAACTTGATGACCGAATCCAGATCGGAGTCCAGGCACTCCCATCCGAAGCGCTCCGGCCCCGCGTCGCAACGCAGTATGGCCCAGATGTGCTCGCCGTCGTTGTCCACGGTCGCGTCCCCGACCGCGCCGACGATGCGGCCGTCGGAGAACTTCGCCCAGCCGTCGACCAGGCGATAGGGGTTGGGATACGGTTGGCCGACCATAGCGGTCAGCCCTATCCCAAGGGCGAGGGCAACCGTGATCCCCAGGTTGATTTTTCTCAGCATGAACTTGCACTCCCGAGTAACGGCACGAACGCTATTGCGCAGCCCGCTTTCCGCCGCAACCGCGCCTGCTCGTCCGGTGCCTGATTATTCCCTCCTGAATCCTCCCGACTACTTCTTTCCTCCTTCCTGAATCCTCTTGACTACTTCTTCTCCTGTGCCCGCTCGCCGCTCAGCGAGTTCGGCACGGCGTAGTTCCCCTCGTGGCAGGCGTACTCGTATTGCAGGTACTCGTTGTCGCGCTTGTAGTTGAAGGCCACGGTCCACGGCGCGGTGTAGGTCTCGGGATCGTCCACGCGCAACTCGTAGCGCAGCGTGTCGGTGTCGAGCAGGGTGAACCGCTCGACCACGTGCCGCGCCTCGGTCTGGGGCGCCCGCGAGCCGGGCCCGCGCTGGTTGGCGACCGCCTTGAAGTTGCGTGACTCCACGACCAGGGTGTCGCCCTCCCAGCGCGCCCGCGGATCGCCGTTCCACAACGCGATTCCGTCGTCGATATGCGCGCCGGCGTCGATCGGGATGATGCGCGCGTTGTGAATCATCTCGCTCAGGATGACGACGTGATCCGGCGTGTGGAAGAACATCTTCCCGTTGTTGTACGCCGTCGGCATCATGATGCCGTAGGTGCCGCGCGAGATGCAGCGGTCGCCGGTCTCCATCGTCGAGTACGAGTCGTGCAGGTGCTCGCGGTGCCAGGCGACGCTCTCGGCCGCCTGCGGCGTCATGGCCGGCACCTTGCCGCTGGCCGGTTCAATCAGCAATGCCGGCGCGTCGACCCCGGCCGGCTCCTTCCAGAACCAGTCGAACCAGTAGTTGGCGTAAGCGCCCACGCCGCGGCTGTTCTCGTGCCCCTGCCAGGTGACCGCCTTGCGCGCGTCCGACCGTTCCCGCACGAGGGCGTCGATATCCGCCTGCGCGACGTCCTGTCCCGCCAGCGCGTCCGGCAGCTCGAGCGGGATGTGGGCCGAGCCGACGTTGTTCCAGGTGCCGTTCAGATCGGGCTGCCCGTCGGCCAGGCGGGGCGGATCGAAGCCGTCGCCGTCCTGGGCGTGAACGGGCGCCGCGGCGCCGCCGGCCAGGGCGAGCACCAGCGCGGTCAGGGTGAGCGCGGTGATGGATCGAGCCATGATGAACCCTCGCTTTCGCGCTGATGATACCGCACGATCCGCCCTTGCGCGGCGGCCCGGCGGGGGCTATCTTAGGAGCCCGTGGCAAAAGGCCTCGCTGCATTCGAGCGGCGATCCATCCCGCATGGACTGCGTTGCTCCTCGGTCGAATATGCCCAATATGCTCCCTCGTCGCGCCTTGCCACGCGGGCGCCTCGCCGCTCTCGGTGCGACGCGGGGTTTCACCACGGACTCCTGGCCGCTGAAGACTCGAACACGACGCACGCCAAAGGAAGGTGAGAGATGCGCAACCAAACCCTCTCGATATCGCTCGTCGCCGCGGCCCTTGCGGTGCTTCTGCCCGGGGCGGCCCTGGCCCAGACCCAGTCCGACGGCGAGCCGCTGACGCCTTGGGGCGATCCGAACCTGCAGGGCACCTGGTCGTACGCTTCGCTCACGCCGCTGCAGCGGCCGGCCAACCTCGGCGACCGCACGCACTACACCGAGGAAGAGGCCGCCGCGCGCAACTTCGAGGTGACCCAGGATCGCGAGCCGCCGCCGGGAAGCGTCGGGTCCTACAACGCGCTGTGGTTCGACCGGGGACGGGTGAGCCCCGATCTGCGGACATCGTTGATCACAGACCCGCCGAACGGGCGCCTGCCCATCACCGCGGAGACGGCCGCGAAGGCCGAGGCGGACCGGGCGTACCGGGCGGAGCACCCGGCCGACTCGCACCTCGACCGGAGCAACTGGGACCGCTGCATCACCTACCACGGCGTGCCGCCGGTGTCGACCGGCTACAACAACACCTACCAGATCGTCCAGACGCCCGACCATGTGGCGATCCGCGTCGAGAACATCCACGACGTGCGCATCATTCCCATCGACGGGCGCGACCGCCTGACCGACGATATCCGGCAGTGGAACGGTGACTCGCGCGGCCATTGGGAGGGCGACACGCTGGTCGTCGAGACGCGCAACTTCAGCGACCAGACCCAGCACCGCTTCCCGTCCTCCCCGAACACCGTCGCGGTGGAGCGCTTCCGGCGCCTGGACGACAACACCATCGAGCACACGTTCACCATCGAGGACCCGACGGTCTACACGCGGCCCTGGACCGGCATGCGGCACATGCCGCGGCTTCCGGACTACATCATCTACGAGTACGCCTGCCACGAGGGCAACTACGCGATGACCAACCTGCTGCTGGCCGAGCGGACCTGGGAGGCGACGGGCCGGCGCTGACCCACTGCCACCGCGGGCGCGTCCCGCTCTCGGTGCCACGCGTATCACCACGGGCTCCTGGGGAGCTGACAGGACGGCCCGGGGCCTGATTATGGACGAGCGGCCCGAGGCCGGGGTTCGGACGCTGCCCGCGCTCCTGGAAGCGCGGGCACGCTCGACCCCCCACGCGCCGTTCGTCCTCTTCGACGACCTGAAGGGGCAGGTCACTACACGCACCTACCGCGAGTTTGACCGGGAGGCGAACCGGGCCGGCCACCTTCTCAGCCGACTCGGCGTCCGCCCGGGTGACACGGTTGCATTGGTTCTGGCCAACTGCCTGGAGTTTCTCACCCTCTGGTTCGGCGCCGCGAAGCTCGGCTCCGTCATCGTGCCTGTCAACACGGCGTCTTCGGCCTCCGAGCTGGAGTACCTGGTCGCTCACTCCGAGAGCCGTCTGATCTGCACCCAGGCGGCCTGGCTGGACCTCGCCCGCCGGGTGCGCGGCCGGTGCCCGCGGGTCTCGGAGGTGCTCGTCTGCGGGGACGGCGCTCCGTCGCCGCTGGTCGACTTCGGACGGCTGGTCGCCCACTGTCCCGCTACGCCGCCCGCGGCGCCGCCGCCGTCGCCCACCGACGAAGCGGCCATCCTCTATACCTCCGGGACCACGGCGCGACCGAAGGGCGTGCTGGTGACGCACGCCAACTACCTCTGCGCCGGCGAGACGGTGGCCCGTGCCGTGCGGCTGACGCCGGAGGACCGGCATCTCTGCGTGCTGCCGCTGTTCCACGGCAACGCCCAGTACTACTCGACGATGAGCGCGCTGGTGGCCGGCGCGAGCGTGGCCCTGATGGCGCGTTTCAGCGCCAGCCGCTACTTCGACCAGGCCATCGCCCACCGCTGCACCGTCTCCAGCCTGTTCGCCGCGCCGATCCGGATGCTGCTGGCCCAGCCTCGGCGCCCCGAACATGCGCGCAACGATCTGCGCGCGGTGATCTTCGCCCAGAGCGTCACGCCGGCGCAGCTCGACGAATGGGAAGAGCGGTTCCGGGCGCCGCTGATGCAGCTCTGGGGCATGACCGAGACGATGGGGCCGCCGCTAGTCAACCCCTTCGACGGCGAGCGGCGCAACATGTCGATGGGGCTGCCGGCACCCGGCTATACGTCGCGACTGGTCGACGAGAGCGGCGGCCCGGTCGCCCGCGGCGAGATCGGGCAGATCGTGGTGGAGGGCGAGCCGGGACTCTCCCTGATGAAGGGCTACCACAAGAACCCCGACGCCACGGCCGAGACAATCCGCGACGGTTGGCTGTGGAGCGGCGACAACGCCCGGCAGGACGACGACGGCTACTACCACTTCGTCGACCGCGCGAAGGACATGATCAAGCGGTCGGGGGAGAACGTCGCCGCCAGTGAGGTGGAGGCGGTCATCCGCGAGCACCCCAGCGTGTTCGACTGCGCGGTCATCGGCGTGCCCGACGAGATGCGCGACGAGGCCATCCTGGCCGTGGTGGTGCCGCGCGGCGCAGGGGAGGGAAGACCGTCGGCCGCTCTGACGGCGGACGACGTGATCGGCTGGTGCCGCGCGAGGCTCGCCGGCTTCCGTGTCCCTCAGTTCGTGCGCTTCCGGGTGGAACTGCCTCGCACCTCCGTCGGCAAGATTCGGAAGCACGTCCTACGCGCGGAAATCCAATCCGAGGCTGCCGGGGGGGGCGCCGATGCAGAGGGTGGGGGCTAGTCGAGCCGCAACGCAAGACTACCGTGAATGGGTCCTGGTGTCAACGTGCATGAACTTGCGGCGGCGGCTGGAATCGACAGGATCGATCATCGGGTTGCATCCGCACGGCGCGTGCGGGAAGATGCGCGGTACGGTTGTCATTTGGCTCCGTTACTGAGAGGTGATCCATGGAGCGTCGAACATTCGTAGCGGTTGCGATCGTGGCGGTCGTCCTTCTGGCGGCGTTCCCGGCGGCGGGGCAGGACACGTTGCGCACCCCGTGGGGCGACCCCGACCTGCAGGGCGTCTGGACCGGCTCGACGCTGACGCCGCTCGAGCGGCCCGAGCGGTTCGCCGGCCAGGAGCTCCTGACCGAGGAGCAGGCGGCAGAGCTGGAGATGCGCGCGGACGCGACCCGGTTCGTCGAGCGCGAGGTCCGCGAGGGCGATCCGGGCACCTACAACCAGATCTGGTTCGATCCGGGCACGCGGCTCGTGGACCGGCGCACGGCGCTCATCACCGATCCCCCCGACGGGCGCGTCCCCTATACACCGGAGATGGCCGAGCGCAGCCGCCTGCAGGCGATCTACCGCGTCAGCGGCGAGCGCAACTCCTGGGTGGACGTCGATACCGGCGAACGGTGCATGACGGACGGGGTGCCGATGTTCTGGCTCGGCTACAACCCGACCACCAGATCGTGCAGACGCCCGACCACGTCGTCATCCTCCACGAGATGTTCGGCGACCGCCGGATCATCCCGCTGGGGGATAGTCCGCACGGCACGGTCCGGCAGTGGAACGGCGACATCCGCGGCCGCTGGGAGGGCGACACCCTGGTCGTCGAGTCGACCCGCTTCGTCGACGGGATGGCGAACCGCTGGGCGCAGACGTGGCGGATGCCGACCCACACGATGCACCTCGTCGAGCGCTTCACGCGCGTCGACGAGAGCACGTTGATGTACGAGTTCACCCTGACCGACCCGGCGAAGTTCAGCAGTCCCTGGAGCGTGCGCCTGCCGCTGACGACGAACCAGGCGTCACGCGGCGTTACCGAGGGGCCGCTCTACGAGTACGCCTGCCACGAGGGCAACTACAGCCTCACCAACGTGCTGAGTGGGGCGCGCGCCGAGGATCGGGCGGCGGCGGAGCAGCCGTAGCCTGGGGCGGCAGGTCGAAGCGGTCGTCGTCGAGCGCCGCTTCCGTCGCCCGCAGCACGGTCTGGGCGGCATTGAGGGTGGCGTCCGCCGCGAGCAGAGCCCGGTGCGCCGCCCGTACCGCACCGGCCTCGCGCAGCGCCTCCGCCCCGTCGCGGAGCGCCTCGACCGCCGCCATCAGGGACCGGGTCGCATCTCTCAACCCCCGGACGGTCGCCAGGGCCTCCGCGAACGTGCCGGAACGCTCCATCCGCATGTATCGCACGCGGGTAAGGACGGTCCGTGTCTCGGCGCTCGCGCGGCCCGCCGCGCGAGCCGCCGACTCCGCCCGCCGCGCGGCCGCGGACATCGTGTCCGGACGGGCGGTTCCGGCATCCTGCCCGTGTTGGGCCTCGGCCGCCGCACCGATGTCCGCGACTGCGTTGTCGAGCGCCGACTCTGCCACTCGGAGCGCGGTAATCGCGGCGTCGAATACCTCGACCGCATCGTCGTCGAGGGCCCGGACGGTCAACAGCACCGCGACCGAGCCCGCGGAGAGCCAGATCGCCCAGCGGACCGGGATACGTCGCCTGTCCCTTGGGTCGCGGTGCATCGTCGTCTCCGCGGTCTGCCGTTACGGCAGCGCAAACGTCACCAGCATGTTGCTGCCGACCGGCGCCTCCATCTCCGGCGCGTAGGTCTGCAGCCGGTTGCCCACCCCGCCCACCGGAACCGTCAGGTACTGCTTGCCGTCGACGGCGTACGTCACCGGGTAGCCGCTGATCTGGCTGCCCAGGATGGTTTCCCAGAGCACGTCGCCGGTCTCCGCGTCGAAGGCCCGGAAGCGGCGGTTCGAATCGCCGAAGAAGACGACGTTGCCCGCGGTCGCCAGCGTCGCGCCCGCGTTGGGAGCGCGCTGGCTGTAGCGCCAGACCTCCCGGCCGGTAGAGATGTCGATGGCCCGCACCTCGGTCAGGTCGCCGTCCGGTCCGATGTCCGGATCGGGAATCGTGAACCGCGGGCTGGCCCCCGAGATGGTGCGGGAGTTGGTCGTCTGGTTCAGGCAGGAGCGGTTGATCGGGACATAGAGCATCCCGGTCACCGGGCTGTACGACCACGACCACCAGCCCTTCACGTTGTGGCCGCAGATGATGAACTGGTCGCCTTCCTCGCGCGCCACCAGGTCCATGTTGATGTAGGTGGTTCCGGTCTCCACGTCGACATCGGAGATCACGAACCGCTCGGTGCTTTCGAACGGGAACGGGTCGGCCCAGAGGAACTCCCCGGTCTCGCGGTCGTTGACGAACAGGCCCCCCGGCTCGCCCAGCACGACCACGACCTTCCGCTCCTCCGCCGTGCCGGCCAACGTCGGGTTGATCCAGCGCACCGCCTCCGGGTCGGGATTGACCACCGTGTCGATGAGCGTTCGCTCCTGCACGAAGTCCTGGTCCCAGTCGTCGCACGGCAGGTACTGGTAGTACCAGTCGATGGCGCCGGTGTCGGCGTTCATGGCGATGGTCGAGTTGGAGTAGAGCTCGCACGGCGAGCGGTCGCCCACGTCCCAGGTCCCGCGCCGGACCAGCCGGGGATAGGGCAGCGGCACCGCGACGCCCCAGAAGATGCGGTTCAGCTCGGGGTCGAAGCTGCCGGGGACGCCCCACGGAGAGACGTGGACGCGGCGGGCGGTGGGCAGCGTGCCCCAGGTCTCGCCGCCGGGATCGTCGGCCCCGGCCGCGGTATAGGTGCGCCAGCGCTCTGCGCCGTTGTCCGTGTCGTGGGCGGCCACGTAGCAGCGCGCCTCCAGGCTCGAGGGGCTGCACGTGCGCCCGCTGACCACGTTGCCCTTGACGATCACGGCGCCGGACGAGTGGCTGATCCCCTGCCGGTAGTCCGCCGTGCGCGACTCCCAGGCCAGCTCGCCGGTGCGCGCGTCGATGGCGGCGATTTGCGCGTCGGCGGTCAGGTGGTAGAGGTGCTCGCCGTACAGGGCGAGGTGCCGCGTGCGGTTGCCGAACTGACCGTACTGGCGGATGTCATCCGGCTGCTCCCGCTGGAAATCCCAGATCAGGTCGCCGGTGGTGGCGTCGAGCGCCTGCAGGTGGTCGTAGCCCGGCTGGGCGATGTACATCACGCCGTCGTAGACCAGCGGCCGGATCTGCACCGCTCCCTCTTCCATCGCGCGCATCCAGGCGAGCTGGAGCTGCCCCACGTTGTCGCGGTCGATCTGATCGAGCGGGCTGAAGGCCTGGAAGTCGTAGGTGCGGTACGCCATCAGCCAGTCGGCGGGGTCCGGGTCGCGGAGCATCTCGTCCGTGATCGGCACGAATTCCTGCTCCTGGCCTGCCGCGGCCAGCTCGATCTCCACGCCGTTTCCGGCGCCACTGCCCCCCGAGAGCCCCAACAGCACGATGACGATCCCTGCACACGCCGGCGTCAGTGTCTTCAGCATGGCGTTCGCTCCTTTGCTTGGTGCGTCTCATCATGCCGTACTCCGCGGGGATGCGCATCACCCCATATGGTCCCGTGCCGGTGATGCCGAACGTTTTGCAGGCAGAGCGTATTCCAGCCTACGGACTGCGTCGTGCGTAGCGGATGGGAGAGGCGCGGTGGGTGGGGAGCTACTGGTCCGTTGAAGGATCGGTTCATCGCGTGCCCACGCTCCGTGGGCGCACAGGAGGAGAGCGCGGTCGGTTTTCCGATGCGGTTGTGAAGTCGACGTAGCGGTGCAGGAGCCGGTGCAGTTGCTTTCGCGCACCCGTGCTGCGGTAGAGCGCCTTGACCGCCATCGCGGGTTTCTGTACTCAACAGCGTCGTCTCGACACATGCTGTCAGGCAGCACGTCCCGAACCTGGCGTCCGGTTTCGGGCGTGATCGGGGGCGCGACGGCAGTTCCGCGGCTTCAATAGAACGGCGCGTGGTTTCGCGTCTGCGCGCTCGGCGTATCAGGAGACCGCGTAGCCGAGCGTCCTGGCGATGTTCTTCAGCAAGCTGAGAAGGGCCGGGTCGCCGAGCGCACGATGAAGGCCCGGGTGTTCCGGGGTGACGCCGGCCGCCTCGGCGCGATCCGTCAAGACCATCGCCGGTTGGTTGGCGTGCATTGATGACGGGTAGCGGAGCCCGACCGTTGCGGGGTAGGCATCGTAGAATCCACGCGCCCAGTTCCGGGACACGGACCGCGGGCCCGCCATCAGCCCCATCGATGCGCCCGCGCGGGTGGCGAAGGAGCCGGTGAGATCGAGGAGTGGCAGCCGGACCTCGGTGTTGAACGCGACAAGCCATGGTTCCTTGTGCCAGCGATTGATGACGCGGGTGTTCTGGAAGACTTCCGCGAAACACGTCGCCGGGTCAGCGGCCGCGTAGAGAACCGCCCGGTCCTGGTATGTCGGCTGTCGGCCGAGGTGGTGATCGAATCGCGCGGCCGTCGGCCCTGCATGTCTGAAATGGTCCCACCGCGTGGGATGTCGCCCGTCGCGGAAGTAGAGCCGCCACACCAGCGAGCCCGCAGGCAGTGTGTGTACGACCGGTTTCAGCGCGTCGAGTCGGGCGATCTCGGGAGTGCGCGGGACCTTGGGCACCGGCGCATCACAGAGCGCCTGCCATTTCGATGACAGGGGCCGGATCCATGCCGGCCTTCAGCCAGTCGAGCGGACTGAGCGCGTGGCCGTCCGGTGCCTCCAGTTCGGGGTCGGGGGTCGTGAACCAACGCAGAACCGAGACGGCATCGAGTGTGTTCGGCACGGCTGCGTTCACGGCGGGGATGTTTGGCACGAGCCCGTCGTGAACGAACTGATGGATCGGGATCTTCCAGCGGCCGTCGATCCGGACCGCGTACAACGCGCGCTCCCGGATCATCTGGCGCACGCGAACCGAAGTGATTCCCCCGAGGCGTGCCGCTGCCTGGGCCGGCGTGAGGCCCGTAGCCAGGATCGCACCGAAGGCGGCGACGTACGTCGCCATGGGATCATCGCGATCTACGTGCTCTTCGAGGTCAGCGCCGGCCTGCCGCAGCAAGGCGATCTCCGGAGGCGTCAATTCATGGAGCGAGGGCCCGTACAACGTGCGGTGCATGCTGTCGATCGCCTGCTGAAGCGCAGCGTTCAGAGCACTTGACGGCCGGGCCGAAAGGCCGTGCGTCTGGAAATAGCGATCATCTGCCGGGTGTGCGTGTCGCTGCGGCACCGTTGGCATCGGCTTTCGTTTCCTTATGCCGAAAGCAAAGAGAATCATATCATTCTCGATCGGCTGGCATCAAGCATGCGGAACCGACGCGCTGCGAACGAGACCGGCCACGAGTCGAGCCGCTGCCGATACCGGTTCCCGTCCGCGGCGGTCGCGTCAAGCCAAGGGGAGTCCGGGCGTCGCCGGGACGCCGTCCCGGGGACGCAGGTGGTTCTGGATGGACTCGAGGGGATGTTGCGCGGACCGCGGGGGTCGGCTATCGTGACGAAAACAGGGTCGATATCCGGAACCGGCAAGGGGACATGGCGGCGCAGGTCCCGGGAGGTTTGAGATGAGAGTTCGATGTCTCGCAACCGTGTTGGCGGCGCTGGCGTTGGTGCCCCTGCTGGCGGCGCCGGCGATCGGGCAGGACGAGGCGCCGCGGACGCCGTGGGGCGCGCCGGATCTGCAAGGGATCTGGGACTTCCGCACGATCACGCCGCTGCAGCGGCCCGAGGAGCTCGGTGATCAGGAGTTCCTGACCGAGGAGGAGGCGGCGAACCGCGAGCAGGCGGCCGTGAACCGCGATATCGAGCTCTGGGAGGCGGCCCCCCGCCGCACCGAGGCGGGCGGCAGCGTCGGCGCCTACAACAACTTCTGGATGGACCGCGGCACGAACGTCATCGAGACCCGGCGCACGTCGCTGATCATCGATCCGCCGAACGGGCGCATGCCCCCGCTGTCGGAAGAAGGCGCGCGCCGCGCGGAGGAGCGGCGGGTCCGCCGGGCGGAGCATCCGGCCGATTCGTGGCTCGACCGCAGCTCGTTCGACCGCTGCATCCTCGGCTTCAACCAGGGTCCGCCGATGACTCCGGGCGGCTACAACCAGAACATGCAGCTCTTCCAGACGGAAGACCACGTGGTGGTGCTCAACGAGATGGTGCACGACTCGCGCATCATCCCGATCGACGGGCGGTCCCGGCCCGGCATCGATTCCTGGACCGGCGAGTCGCGCGGCCACTGGGAGGGCGACACCCTGGTGGTCGAGACCATCGACTTCAGCGCCAAGCACAGTTGGCGGGGAACGACCCCGGACCGGCACCTGATCGAGCGATTCACACGCGTCGACGAGGACACGCTGCTCTACGAGTTCACGGTCACCGATCCGGGGACCTGGACGGCGCCGTGGACGGCGCAGGTGCCGATGCGGCTGAACGAGCTGCCGCTGTTCGAGTACGCCTGCCACGAGGGGAACTACTCGCTGGAGGGGATCCTGTCCGGGACGCGCGCGGACGAGCGCAAGGCGGCTGCGCAAGAGTCCCGCTAGCGAAGCCTCGACCGCCACGAACGGGGGAATCTGCCATGAGACGTCGAAATGTCGTTATTGCGCTGGCGGTGCTGGTGTCGGCCCCGCTGCTGGCGGCGCCCGCCGCCGGACAGGGTGATCCGCCGCGCACGCCGTGGGGCGCACCGGATCTGCAGGGCGTCTGGGATTTCCGGACGATCACTCCGCTCGAGCGGCCCGAAGAGCTGGGAGAGCAGGAGTTCCTGTCCGCGGAGGAGGCGGCCGGCCTGGAACAGGCGGCCGTCGATCGGGATATCCGCCTGTGGGAAGCCGCGCCCCGGCGTACCGAGGCCGGCGGGAACGTCGGCGGCTACAACAACTTCTGGATGGACCGCGGCACCAATATCGTGGGGAATCGGCGCACGTCGCTGATCGTCGATCCGCCGAACGGCCGCATCCCGCCGCGCTCGGAGGACGGACAGCGGCGCGCCGACGAGCGGAGCGCGCAACGGGCGGAGCGCCCGGCCGACTCCTACCTCGACCGCAGCGCCTTCGACCGCTGCATCCTCGGGTTCAACACGGGGCCGCCGATGACGCCGGCGGCGTACAACCAGAACATGCAGCTCTTCCAGACGCCCGATCACGTGGTGGTGCTCAACGAGATGGTCCACGATGCCCGGATCATTCCGCTCGACGGCCGGCCGCGGCCGGGCATCGAGTCGTGGACGGGCGAGTCGCGCGGCCGGTGGGAGGGCGACACGCTGGTCGTCGAGACCGTCGACTTCAGCCCCAAGCACGGCTGGCGGGGCACGACGCCGGATCGGCATCTGATCGAGCGCTTCACGCGCGTGGATGCCGAGACGCTGCTCTACGAGTTCACGACCACGGATCCGGGGACGTGGACCGCGCCCTGGTCGGCGGAGGTGCCGATGCGGCGGAATCCGCTGCCGCTCTTCGAGTACGCCTGCCACGAGGGGAACTACTCGATGCCCGGGATCCTGGGCGGTGCGCGTGCGGACGAGCGGAAGGCGGCGCAGGAGGCGTCCAGGTAGGACCGTTGCGTTGAGCGAAGGTATGGTGCGGAAGGGGGGATTTGAACCCCCACGGGCCTAAGGCCCACAAGCTCCTGAGGCTTGCGCGTCTGCCAGTTCCGCCACTTCCGCGCGAGGGGCGGGGAATCGAGGGAGAAGTATAGCATCCGGCTGTCGGTTCGCGGTTCCCCCGCCCTGCCGGGCTGACGCAGCCGTCAGACCGGCCTTGCCGTCCACCGACCGGCCCGACGGTCGGGTCCGGAGCAGCTTCGCGCCCTTATACTCGCCATGATCGCCGGTCCGAGGCCGGCCAAGGAGTGCGAACGTGGCAATCGCAAGAAGCGTCCGGTTCATCCTGCTGTTCATGATCGCGGCCGTCATCGTGTCGATGACGGGGGTGGCGATCAGCTACTTCCTGCTCACCCGCGGCCCGGCGGTCGAGTCAGACTCCGTACTCTGGCTGCGCGTTCCCGCCAACCTCGGTGAGCAGTCGCCGGACGACGTCTTCGGCTTCCTCGATCAGCGCGCGACGGTCGGCTCGGTCGTCACCGCGCTGCGCAAGGCGAAGGTCGACGACAGGGTGTCCGCCGTGGTGGTCGTGCCGCCGCCGGCGCCGGCGCTGTGGGGAACGGTGCAGGAGATCCGGGACGCCATCGTCGACTTCAAGGAATCGGGCAAGCCGGTCGTCGCGCACGTCGAGTTCGGCATGGGCCAGGCGTACTACCTGGCGACCGCGTGCGACGAGATCTTCATGAGTCCGACCAGCCCGCTCATGCTGGTCGGGGTCGCATCCTACGAGCTTTTCTTCCGCGGCACGCTCGACAAGGTGGGAATAGAGGCGGACATGCTCGCCGCCGGGGACTACAAGACGGCCATCAACACCTACACGGAGTCGGCGTTCACGCCCGAGCACCGCGAGGCGACCGAGGCACTGAGCCGTGACTTCTACGAGCAGCTCGTCGACGGGATCGCCGAAGGACGCGGGCTGACGCGGGCCCGGGTCCGCGAGGTCATCGACCAGGGGCCGTTCGTGCCTTCCGATGCGGTCAATCTCGGCCTGGTCGACGGGCTCGCGTACGAGGACGAGCTGCTCGACCGGTTATCGTCGGACGAGGAATCGGGACTGCTCGATTTCGCGACCTACCGGAGAGTCGAGCCGGAGAGCCTCGGTCTGGACACGGGTCCGCGCATCGCCGTGGTGTACGCCGAAGGCATGATCAACTTCGGATCGAGCACGCCGGACTTTCCCGGGTCCGCGCGGATGGTCGGATCCGGCACGATGACCGAGGCGATTCGAGACGCGCGGGACGACCCGTCCATCGAGGCCATCGTCCTGCGAGTCGACAGTCCCGGGGGAGCGGCGACCGCGGCCGACATCATCTGGCGCGAGCTGTCGCTCGCGCGCGAGCGGAAGCCCCTCGTCGTGTCGATGGGAGACGTGGCCGCCTCCGGGGGCTACTACATCGCCGCGCCCGCCCACGCCATCGTCGCGCAGCCCGGCACGTTGACCGGTTCGATCGGCGTCTTCAGCGGCAAGTTCGCCGCTGCCGGCGCCTTCGACAAGCTGGGCGTGGGAGTCGACGGCGTGACCTTCGGGGCGCAGTCCGACATCTTCTCCCCGGTCGATCGTTTCAGCGATGCCGCCCGCACGGCGATGCAGGCACAGGTGGACGACATCTACGAGCGGTTCCTCGAGGTGGTCGCGGAAGGCAGGGCGATGTCCCGCGACGAGGTGCACGCGGTGGCGCAGGGGCGGGTGTGGACCGGCCGGCAGGCCCTGGTCCGAGGTCTCGTCGACGAGTTGGGCGGACTCCGCCGCGCGGTCGTGCTCGCACAGGTGCGGGCGGGCATCGACGCGAACCGGGAGGTGAGGCTGGTGCCCTATCCCGGCTCCCGCTCTCTCGTCGACGTGCTGACCGGCGCGGTGTCGGTGCGGGCGCCGGGAGCGCAGGTCGACTGGTTGCAGTCGCCCTACGCGCACGCGGCGCACCAACGGTGGGCCCAGATGCAACTGGTGGGACAGGGTGCGCCCCTGGCGTTGATGCCGGGTGTCGCCCTGGGTAGATGAGCCCGCGGCGCCAGCCGGCCCGCGGACCCGGCAGTCCGTCGTGCAGCGGACCTTTCCGCCACGGGCTGCTGCAGGGTTGCTCCAGGGTCGAGGATCAGGCCTGTCCGAGCGCCTGCTCCAGGACGGACAGGTCGATGGTAATCTCCAGCCTGGCCTTGACGTTGTCCAGGTAGGCGGTGAAGAACCGGGACTGGCGCTGGAGCATCAGCTCGTCGCGCAGCGTGTTGCGGTTCTGCGCGAGGTCGGCCGCCGAAGCCTCCTCGCGCTCCACCAGGTGCACGATGGCCACCGCGTTCCCGGCCTGCACGACATCGCTCACCGAGCCGGGGGCCATGGCGAACGCGACCGCTTCGACGGCGGCGCTCAGGCCGACCTCGGGGAGCGCGGACCCGCGGGTCACGAGGTCGCTGGAACCGACCGCCCACTCCGCGTCCTCGGCGGCGCCGACGAAATCGTCGGCGGCCCGGAGGCTCTCGACCGCTTCCGCCGCGCGCTCCTGCGCAAGGGTCAGCGACTTCTTGCGAATCACGTCCTCCCGCACGTCGTCCACCACCTCGTCGAGCTCGGGAATGTACGGATCCTGGATGTCGGTGACGGTGACGAACGCCGGGCCCGACGGCGTCGGAATCGGTCCCGCGACCGCGCCCGGCGCGATGGCGAAGGCCTGCGCCGAGACCTCCTGTGCGAGG
Source organism: Vicinamibacterales bacterium (assembly GCA_964291605.2). Lineage (GTDB taxonomy): Bacteria > Acidobacteriota > Vicinamibacteria > Vicinamibacterales > UBA8438 > WTFV01. The sequence continues at coordinate 3,012,118 of OZ219745.1, forward strand.
CCGAGGCCGAGGATCGGCTCGCCGCGGGCGGCGAAGCCCGATTCCTGCAACTCGTAGCCGCGGGCGGAGGCGGCACGGTCCAGCTCCTCCGGCGTCGAGGCCTCCTCGGCGATTGCGCGGGCCAGGGCGGTGGCGCGGGCGGAAGACCGTTCCCGCTTGAGCGTGTTCTCGATCGCGCCCCGCACTTCGGCGAACGGCTGCGTGACTTCCTCCTGTTTTTCCGTCACCTGGATGACGTGGTAGCCGAACGGACTGCGCACCGGATCGGAGATCTCTCCCGCGGCCAGCGCGAACGCCGCGTTCTCGAACTCCGGCACCATGCGGCCGCGCCCGAACAGCCCCAGGTCGCCGCCGTTTTCCGCGTTGGCCTCGTCCTGGGAGTGCTCGCGGGCAAGCTGTGCGAAATCCGCTCCGCCGCGCGCCTCGGCCGCCAGGTCCGCCGCGCGCGCCGCCGCCGCCTCGTCGTCGTCACCCTCGATGCGCAGCAGGATGTGGCTGGCGCGCACCTGTCCCGGCGTCTGGTACTGCGAGAGATTGGCGTCGTAGTACTGCCGCACCTCGTCGTCGGTCAGGGTCAGGCTGTCGAAGATGGCCGTCTGGTCCACGAGCAGGAAGCGCAGCCGCCGCTTCTCGGCGACCTCGTAGTTGGCCGATTCCTCGGCGAACTGCAGATCCACGTCGTCGTCGGTCGCCTCCACCTGCTCGCGAAAGTCGGCGGCGCGGAACGCGACCACGTCCACCCGCACCCGCTCGTTGCGGCGGCGGTGTTCCTCGGCGACCTCGGCATCCGACACCCGGACCCAACCGGTGACCGCGGCCTGCAGCCGGTCGACCAGGATCTCGTTGCGGATCTCCTCCTCGAACTGCGAGGTGCTGAGGGGCGGACGCTGCTGCTGCAGCAGTTGCCGGTAGCTCGCCTCGCCGATGAACCGGCCGTCGACCTGAAAGGCCGGGAACGTCAGGATGCGCTCGCGCACCTCCGCGTCGCTCACCTGCAACCCGAGGCGTTCCGCCTCGGCCAGCGCGGCGTGGCCGTCGATCATCTGCTGCAGGATCTGTCGATCGATTCCGAGCGAGCGAAGCACTTCCTCGGAAATCTCGCCGCCGGACTCGAGACGGTACGCCTGCAACTGGCGGGAGTAGATCTGCTGGAAGTCCAGCAGCGAGATCTCCCGCTCGCCGACGCGGGCGATGATGTCGTTGGGGAGTCCCGCCCCACCGGTCTGGTCCATGAAGCCGGGCACGTACAGGAAGACGAACGCGAGCACGACGAGCGCAAGGCTCCACTTCAGCCAGCCCTTGTGGCGCCGCATCCGGTCGAGCATGGTCATGCCCGCCATTCTACTACCAGACCGAAGAACGGGAACAGCGTGCGGGGCGAGTCGTCGCTGTGGTAATCTATGGACCCAAGTTGTGGGTACACCGGGAGTTTGACGGGCCGGTCCGATTCGTTGGCGGTCGGCCTGTCGCCGGTTCCGGCGGTCTGCGTCGATGCCGTGCGGTCGGAGTGGTCAGCGGCTGGCCGCCAGTCCGCGGCACCTGAACGACATGGCACGCGACGCCGCATTCCCAGGTCACCTTCCCGTCTGGCCTGACGCTTCCTTCGACGAACCGCAACCGCGACGCCGTTGCGATGGTGGTGCGGGCTCGGGTGATCGTCTCTCCGGGGCGATCGCGATCGTCGAGTTCATGCGCGCCGTCTGCGCGTCGTCGGATCCCGCCGGGGTTGCGGAGGTGCTGGTTTCCCGCGTAGCTTCCTGGTTGCCCGGAACCTGCCGGGCCGTCCTGGAACCGGCGTCGAGCGGAACGGCGGCAATCCTCGCTCGAGACGGGCTGGGACTTCGTGAGGAGGCGTCGGTGCGGGCGATCGGGTCGTGGGTCCTGCGGCACTCCCGCATCTGGATGTCGGCCGACCTCAGCAAGGATCGGCGCATACCCCGGGGACCTGCGGTTTCGGCCCTGGCCCTGCCGCTGGCGTGTCGGATGCGTACCGTGGCGGCTCTGGTCCTGCTCGACAAGCGGATGTCCGCCTGCGTTTCCAGGCCGCCCCGCGTGCAGCGGCGTGCGTTGCGCCTGGTCCTCGAGCCCGCCGCCATCGCCCTCGACAACGCCCGGCGCATTCAACGGGCGGAACGGTTGGCGGGGACCGACGCACTGACCGGGCTATACAACGTGCGAGCCCTAACTGATACCCTTCGCAGGGAGGTGGCGCGCGCGTCGCGTACGGGACGGCCGTTGTCGTTGCTGGTCATCGACCTCGACGGGTTCAAGCGGGTGAACGACCGGCACGGGCACTTGCGCGCCAACCGGATGCTGATCGAGTTGGCCGCGTTGCTCCGGGACTGTATCCGCGCGAGCGATTTCGCGGCGCGCCTCGGAGGCGACGAATTTGCCGTCGTCCTGCCCGACACGGGCGGGGCAGGGGCGGCCAGCGCCGGGCGACGTCTGCGCGCGCGAATCGCGCACCGCGTATTCTTGCAGCGCGATGGACTCGACGTCCGGCTGAAGGCTTCCGTCGGGGCGGCGACGGCGTCCGGTCCCGGGGTGGCGGCCGACACGCTGCTCCAGCGGGCTGACGACGCCTTGTACCGGGCCAAAGCGGGCGGGGGCGATCGGACCGTGTGCGACGGACCGGGTTCCCCGCCGGGAAACGAGCGACGTGACACTACGTTCGATACTGTCTTTTCTGTCGAGCGATCTGGCCATTGATCTCGGAACGGCCAATACGTGCGTCTACGGGCGCGGGCAGGGCATCGTCATCAACGAGCCGTCCATCGTCGCCGTGAACCACGTCAGCGGGCAGATCGAGGCCGTGGGCCTCGAGGCCCGGGACATGGTGGGGAGGACACCGGGCAACATTACGGCGATCAAGCCGATGAAGGACGGGGTCATAGCGGACTTCGACGCCACCGAGAAGATGCTCACCTACTTCATCAAGAAGGCCCACGACCGGACCGTGTGGGTGCGCCCGAGGATCATCATCGGCATTCCGTCGGAGGTCACGCAGGTAGAGAAGCGCGCGGTCAAGGACAGCGCCTACCGGGCCAAGGCGAGCGAGGTCTATCTGGTCGAGGAGGCGATGGCGGCGGCCATCGGCGCCGGGATGCCCATCACGGAGCCGTTCGGCAACATGATTGTCGACATCGGCGGCGGCACGACGGACATCGCGGTCATCTCCCTGGCCGGCATCGTCTACAGCCGCGCCGTGCGGGTGGCCGGCAACGAGATGGACGACGCGATTACGCAGTACATCAAGAAGGCTCACAACCTGCTGATCGGGGAACGGACGGCGGAGCAGATCAAGACGCAGCTCGGGTCGGCATTCGAGCTCGACGAAACGTTGAAGCTGGAGATCCGGGGACGCCATCTCATCGAGGGCGTCCCGAAGACCACGACCGTCACCGACGCGGAGATTCGCGAAGCGCTTGCGGACACCGTCGCCGTCATCGTCGACGCGGTACGCGTTGCATTGGAGCAAACTCCGCCCGAGCTGTCGGCCGACATCTACGAACGCGGCATCGTCATCACCGGCGGTGGTGCGTTGATGAAGAACCTCGACAAGCGGCTGCGGGAAGAGACCGGCGTACCGGTTGCGATAGCCGAGGATCCGCTGCACTCGGTGGTGCTGGGGACGGGTAAGATGCTGGGTGACTTCGACCTCTTGCGCAGGATCGCCATTGACTGATCGCCATCCGCTGATCGGCCGGCGCGTGGAGCGTGCGCGATGAAGAAGCGACCGCGCAACGCCTATGTCGTGCTGGGCGTCCTGGTTGCCCACCTGGCGCTGATCTCGTCGCAGGTCGATTCCGCGCCCGGCACCAGCGTGCTGCACAGGGTCACCTTCGGGATGCTCGCCGAGATACAGCGGGCGGTGAGCTCCGGCGTCGTCGCCGGACGGGATCTGTGGGCAGGCTACGTGTCGTTGCGTCAGGTGCGCGAGGAGAACGTCGCGTTGCAGGAGACGATCGCGCGCCTGGAGCTGAGCCTCCAGGCACGGGACGCGCTGGTACAGCAGGCGGACAGCCTCGAGCGGCTTCTCGAGCTCGATCGGCAGGTCGATCTGATTACGCTGAGCTCCCGCATCATCGGCGTCGATGCGACGCCGTGGTTTCGTACGGTCACCGTCGACCGAGGGCTTCGTCACGGCGTGCGCGAGGACATGGCGGTGATCGCACCCGGCGGCGTGGTCGGACGGGTGGTGGGCGTACCCGGCCGGCGGGCGGCGAAGGTGCAGCTCATCGTCGACCGGAATGCGGCAGCCGGTGCGCTCATCGAGCGAACCCGGGTGCCCGGCGTGGTCGTCGGTTCCGGCGACGGTACGGCGCTGCGCATGGACTATGTGTCGAACCTCGAGGACGTTCAGGTCGGCGATGTCGTCGTGACCTCGGGCGCCGACGGGGTCTATCCGCATGGACTGCGGCTGGGGAGCGTCGCGGCGGTCGATCGCGGCGCCGGGCTGTACAAGTCGATCGGCGTGCAGCCCGATATCGAATTCAACCGGATGGAGCACGTCCTGATCGTCACGAACGACGAGCGGCTGGCGGCGGTGAGCGAGGTGCGATGAGCGCGTTGCAGGTCGGACTCGCCGGAGTTGCGGCGGTGGCGGTCCAGACGGCGCTGGCCTGGTCTGTCAGGGGGACCGTCGCCAACCTCGATCTGCCGCTGGTCGTCGTCGTGCTGACCGCGCTGTCGCGCGGTCCGCTGGCCGGGCTGTGGACGGGAACCGCGGTCGGTTTTCTGCAGGACATGCTCTCCGGCGGCATCGTCGGCGTGAGCGGATTGTGCAAGAGCGTGGTCGGCGTCGCGGCGGGGGTGGCCGGCGAGCGGTTGCTCGTGACCGCTCTCTGGCAGCGGGGCCTGATTCTCGTCGCCGCGACCTTCGCTCACGCCGGGTGCTTTTTCGGCACGTACGCCTTGATTCCCGGCACCACCCCGATCGGGAGCTGGGCGGACGTCGCGGTGCAGGGCGTCGCCAACGCGCTGGTGGGAACCGTTGCGATCGGCATCGCCGGCAACGCGCCGCGCGTGCGGCCGCGGAACCCATTCGTGCGGGCCGGATTCGAGTCCGGACGCTGGCGGGCGAAGCCCGCACGATGATGAGCATGCTGCCGCCTTCGCGCGACATTCGCCGGGCACGTACGTTCCTGTGGCTGTTCCAGCATGCCGCGGTGCTGGTCTTCGCCGCGTTGCTCGTCGCTTTCGGGCATGTGCAGATTGGCCAGCACGAGCGGTTCCTGGCCATGGCGGAGAACAATCACCAGCGAAGTCTGTTGCTGCGCGCGCCCAGGGGCGCCGTGCTCGATCGCGACGGCGAGGTGCTGGTAGAGAACCGTCATTCGCTCAACATCTCCCTGGCGCGCGATCGGGTCGAGGATCTCGGCGGGTGGATCGCGCGGCTGGCTCGCGCGACGGGCGCCGACGGGGCGGCAATTGCCGGCGCCGTGGAGCGCAGCAGCCACGATCCGTCCGGCCGACCCATCGTGGTCATCCGGGACGCCACGCTCGCACAGGTCGCCGCCGTCGCCGCCCGCAGGCTGGAGCTGCCCGGCCTCGTCGTCGAGCAGGTTCCGATGCGTCACTATCCGGCGGCGACGTTCGGTGCGCACACGCTGGGGTATGTCGGGGAAGTGACCGAAGTGCAACTTTCGCAGGCCCGTTTCGACGGACTGCGCAGCGGTGCGATCATCGGCCATGCGGGCATCGAGTACGCCTACAACGGTCAACTCATGGGGACGGATGGCGCACGCCACGTCACCGTGAACAGCCTCGGACGGGAGATCGAAACCATCCGCGAGGTCGTTCCGGTTCAGGGCGAGCAGCTGCAACTGACGATCGACTCGGATCTGCAGCGGGCGGCGGAGGAGGCCTTTCAGGCCGCGGGGTTCGACGGTGCCGCCGTCGTTCTCGATCCGCGGTCGGGCGAAGTGCTGGCTCTCGTCAGCCGGCCGGCCTACGATCCGAACGCCTTCGCGACCGGAGTCGACGCCGCCGCGTGGACCGCGTTGACCGGCGATCCGCTCAAGCCGCTCCAGAACCGGGCCCTGCGCGGTCGGTACTCGCCCGGGTCGACGTTCAAGGTCGTCCTGGCCGTCGCCGGTCTCGAAGAGGGTGTGGTGGAGCCCGAAGACCAGGTGGTCTGCCGCGGGGGCGGCGTCTTCTACGGGCGGTTCTTCGCCTGCCACTCGACGCACGGGAGCGTCGACCTGCCGCGCGCCCTGGCCCAGTCGTGCAACACGTACTTCTACAAACTGGGACAGGAGCTGGGCATCGACCGGATCCACAAGTGGGCCACCGCTCTGGGTCTCGGCACGTTGACCGGCATCGACCTGCCGCACGAGGTACGAGGGCTGATCCCGTCGCGGGAATGGAAGCGTGCGACGCACGGCGAGCGCTGGTACGCCGGCGAGACCATCTCGGTCGCCATCGGACAGGGCCAGGTTTCGGTGACGCCGCTGTCGATGGCGGTCATGATCTCCGCCGTCGTCAACGGCGGCCGGGTCTTCGCTCCCCGCTTGCTGCGCGGATCGTTCGACGGCGGAGCGGCGCGGACGAGCATGGAGTTTCCGGCGCCGGCGGTGGTGGAGCTCCAGCCGGAGACGGTCGCCACGGTGCGCCAGGGACTCTGGATGGCGGTGAACGGTATCGGCACGGCCAGACGCGCTCGCCTGACCGGAAGAGACGTCATCGGCAAGACCGGCACCGCGCAGGTCGTCTCGCTGTCCGGCAGAAGGGCGGCGGCCGGCACGTCCGACCGCGATCTGCGGGACCACGGCTGGTTCGTCTTCGCCGCGCCGCGCGACGATCCCCGCATCGCCGGCGTCGTATTCGCCGAACATGGAGAGCACGGGTATCTGGCGGCGCCAATCGCACGTCACGTCATGGAGACGTTCTTCGCCAAGGAGGAACAACGGTCGTTGCCGCCGTCTCCGCTGCCGGCGAGTCCCCCGGTGACGGCCGTGGCCGAGGCCGCGCGGCCGGCCGCCGCAAGCGGAGCCCAGTGATGTTCGAGCACCGTCTGGCCGTCTACATCGACTGGATGCTGCTGGGCGCGATAAGCATCCTGAGCGTCATCGGCGCCGCCATGGTGTTCAGCGCCACCTACGATTCCACGAGCGGGAGCGTCGGCCCGGAGTTCTATCGCCACCTCGTGGCGCTCGCCCTCGGGTCGGTGGCCCTGATGGTCTGCCTGATGGTGGACTATCGGACCCTGGCCGACCGCTCGTTTCTCATCTACGGGGGACTGGCGGCGATGCTGGTCCTGACCCTGCTTGCCGGCACCGAGCAGGGAGGCGCCCAGCGGTGGGTCGGCATCGGACCGCTCAGCGGTCAGCCGTCCGAGCTTGCGCGTCTCGTTCTCGCGCTGGTGCTCGCCTCGGTATATGGACGCAGCAACTCCGGGCCGCGCTCGCTGCGTGACTGGCTGGTGGGCGGCGCGGTAGTCGCGCTGCCGTTCGTGCTGATCGTCCGGCAGCCCGATCTGGGGACCGCCGTCACCCTGCTGCCGGTCTGTCTCGCCATCATGGTGTTCGCGGGGCTGCGGGTCCGCGCCCTGGTCGTGGTGGCGCTGCTCGCCGTGCTCGCCGCCCCGCTCGTCTGGGCGTACGGACTCGAAGACTACCAGCAGCGCCGGATTTCCAGCTTTCTCGATCCGGAGCAGGATCCGCAGGGCGCCGGCTACCAGCAGAGACAGGCCCGCATCACCGTCGGTTCGGGGGGGGTCACGGGACGCGGTTTTCTGCAGGGTACGCAGAACCAGTACAACTTTCTTCCGGTGGCGCACAACGACTTCATCTTTTCGGTCCTGGCCGAGGAGCTCGGGTTCGTGGGCGTGTCGATCACGCTCGTACTGTATCTGTTCGTGATACTGCGTTCGCTCGACGCGGGGCGTGTCGCCCGGGACGCTACCGGCACGTACCTCGTCGCGGGCATCGTCGCAGGGTTCGCGTTCCAGGTGGTCTACAACATCACGATGTCGGCGGGCTTTGCGCCGGTCAAGGGGCTGACGCTGCCTCTGATGAGCTTCGGCGGCTCGTCGATCATCGCGACATTGATGGGGTTCGGGCTCATCCTCAACGTCAGGATGCGCCGGTTCAGAAACTGATGCGGTTCCGGGTAGGCGGCAGTGCGACAGGCGCGCGGACGAAGGCTCGGTCCGCGAGCCCGCCGCCGCGCGTTTCCGTTGCCGAGCCGGGCGCGCCGGAGAGGCGCGCCCGCGTCGCGGCGAGCCCGGACCCACGGGAGAGCGCTACGAATGAACAAGGAATTGATCGTCTCCTCGAACCGCCACGAGACGATGGCGGCCATTCTCGAGGACGACCAGGTGGCCGAGATCCACATAGAGCGCGAGCACCAGCGCGGTGTCGTTGGCAACATCTACAAGGGGCGCGTGAACAAGGTGCTGCCGGGGATGCAGTCGGCGTTCGTCGACATCGGTCTCGAGCGCGACGCGTTCCTCTACGTGTCCGACGTCGTCGATACCATCGAGGAGTTCGATCGTCTCGAGTCGGGTGACGCCGAGGACGCCATCGAGAGCGACGGCGAATCCGGCGGCGACGGGGCACGGTCCCGCGGCAACGGGCGGGGTCGGTCGAGTCAGCGACCCGCGGCCGGCGACGCGCCCCAGATCGAGGACTTGCTGAAGGCGGGTCAGGAGATCCTCGTGCAGGTGGTCAAGGAGCCGCTCGGCACCAAGGGGGCGCGCGTAACCTCTCATGCGAGCATTCCGGGCCGCTTCCTCGTGTTCATGCCGACGGCGGACAACATCGGCGTGTCGCGCAAGATCGACTCGCGCGAGGAGCGCAGCCGCTTGCGCGGCATCGTGCGCAAGTTTCGCGAGGAGCACGGCTTCACCGGCGGCGTCATCATTCGCACCGCCGCGGCGAAGCGTCCGAAGGACGACATCGAAGGCGACCTGCGGTACTTCCACGAGCTCTGGTCCGAGATGCGCGGCAACATGGAGTCCTTGCGGGCGCCCGCGGTGATCCACCACGAGGAGAGTCTCGTTGCGAAGCTGATCCGCGACTTCCTCAACGACGACTTCTCCGCGATCCGGATCGATGACTCCGACGAGCATGCGCGCGTCGTACGGCTGGTCGAGCGCATCATGCCGGGCATGGTCGAGCGCGTTCGCCACTACACGAAGACGTTCCCAATCTTCGAGGAGTACGGGGTCCAGTCCGAGATCGACAAGGCGATCCGGAGCAAGGTCTGGCTGAAGTCCGGCGGGTACATCGTCATCAACCAGACCGAGGCCCTGGTCGCGATCGACGTCAACACCGGACGCTATGTCGGGAAGCGGAGCGGCGGACTCGAAGATACCATCGTCAAGACCAATCTGGAGGCCGCGAAGGAGATCGTGCGGCAGATCCGCCTGCGGGACCTCGGTGGCATCATCGTCTCGGACTTCATCGACATGGAGGAACGCAAGAACCGCCAGAAGGTGGCGCAGGCGTTCGAGCGGGAGCTGCGGCGCGATCGGGCGCCCTCGAAGACCATCCAGGTTTCCGACTTCGGCCTCATCATCGTCACGCGCAAGCGCGTGCGCCAGAGCCTGGAGCGCCAGTTGACCGATCCGTGCCCCTACTGCTCGGGCAGCGCGGTCATCAAGTCCTCGTCGACCATCTGCTACGACCTGCTCTCCGAGGTCCGCAAGATCGGTGCCGAATTGAACGGGCACGCGGTGCAACTGCGAGTCAACCCCGACATCGCGCGCAGCCTCGAGCAGGAACAGCGGGAAGTGTTGCGGGAGCTGGAGCGCGTGCTCGGGCGCGGCGTTACCGTCAAGCCCGACGTTCGGCTCCACCACGAACAGTTCGACGTGATGGCGACGTGATGACGAAGGAATCGTCACGCAGTCACGTCGCCGTCGCGACGTGACTACGTGCCCCGCCAGCGGAGGGCGGCGAAGCGGGGCAGCCGGTCGCCGGTCACGCGGATTCCCTCGCCGGCCAGCAGGATCCGCTTGAGGCGGGGGTCGCCGTAGCCTCCCAGCCGGCCACCCGAACGGACCACGCGGTGGCAGGGAACCCCCGCTTCGGCGCAACCGCGCATGATGTTGCCCACCGCCCGCCAGGCGAGAGGGCGCCCCGCCAGCGCGGCGACGTCTCCGTAGGTCGACACCCGCCCCGCGGGGATGCGCCGCACGACCGTCAGCACGCGTCGTGCGAAGGCGGTCGCCCGCTTCCCGCGCGGGTCCGCTCGCATGCCCGGTGCTCGGGTAACAGAAGGGGAATCTCGCGGCCTCAATGTCCAGGCGTGGTGCGCCAGATCTCGTGGATGGCGTCGGCGTCGAGGAGCTTCGTGGCGTAGGCGATCTGGCCTGCGTGCAGTGCGTAGTGCGCAAGCTGCAGGCTGATCGCCTCGATCAGGGTCATCGGCTTCGGGGTACGCTCCGTGATCTCGAGCAGGCTCTCCGGAGGCACCTGCGCCAGTACCTCGTCGGCCTCGTGGATCGCGATGTCGAGCCGGGCCAGCAGCTCCGCTGCCGGCAGCTCCCGGCGTTCCGCGAACTCGGCCTGCCGATCCCGTACGAAATCGCGTTTGCCGACGGCGTGTCCTATGTAGAGGCGAGTCGAGCCGACGCAGTGCAGGACGAGATTGCCGATCGCGTTCGACGATTCGTTGGGGCGCCACCAGATCTGCTCGACCTTCAGCGCGGCGAGGCAGGTGCGAATCTGCCCCGTGAGGTGGACGCAGAGCCTTGTACGGGCACTGTCGAGGAACGTGGATTCGATGGTGCGGGTCATGGTCAACAGCTTAGTCCCTAGCGGCGCAGGACCGGCAGATAGCAGAGTGCGGCCATGAGCACGTCGTAGGTCGCACACGCGGGTGGATACCATCCGGGGACGATGTCGGGCGGCAGCAAGCCGGCGACGTGCGCAAGGTTGGCCACCGCGTGCGCGCCCCAGGCGAGGGCCAGGGCGGTGAGTGCGCGAACCGGCTCCCACGTCGTGACCAGTGCCGCCACGACGAAGCAGGCCGCGGCAATCGCGACGACGAGTCCCGTGCCGGGCACGTCGCCGTGCCCCAGGGCGAAGCCGATGGGCACGGCCGCGGCCAGCGCCAACAGGAGAGCCGCGAACTGGGCGAGGCGCAACTCGGCTACGAGTCGCTGGCCGCTGGTCGGTTCCGCCCGGCGGGCGCCGGCGGAGAGCCAGGCGACCGTGCCGCCGAAGGCGAGGAAGACGACGGCGAACGCGAGCGTGGCGTCGGTCACGGGAATTCCGTCGCGGCGGCGAGCCGCGGAGGGACCGTCAGTATAGCAGCCGGTTTTTCCGGGTACGCTTGCACGACGCAAGGGGAGGCGTGGAGAGATGGTGCACGAGACCCGGCGGATTCGCGCCGGCGCGGGGCTGATCGCCGTCCTGCTCGCGTTGACGGCGTTCGTGTTCCTGGACGGGTTGCCGGCGCGCCTGCGCGCCCTCATGGGAATCGCGGCGTTCATCCTGACGGCGGTGGCCTGCTCGGCCAACGTGACCGCCATCCGCTGGCGCACAGTCGCCTGGGGGATCGGGCTGCAGGTCTTCCTCGCGGTCCTGATCCTGAAGCTGGCGGTCGGCGGCGTCCGGCCGGGCTACGCCCTGTTCTCGGGTCTGGCCGCCGTCGTCACGCGGTTCCTGGAGTTCACCAGCGTCGGCGCCCAGTTCGTCTTCGGCGTCCTTGCCGATCCGGTGGCGATGGGGGAGCGGTTCCCCAACGGGCTCGTGCTCGCCTTCTCCGCGTTCCCAATCATCATCTTCGCGTCGTCGGTCTTCACCGTGCTCTACCACCTGGGCGTCCTGCAGGCCGCCGTGCGGCTGCTGGCGCGGGCCATGATGCCGCTGCTGGGCACCAGCGGCGCCGAGACGCTGTCGGCCGCCGCCAACGTGTTCATGGGACAGACGGAGGCGCCGATTATCGTCAGGCCCTATATCGCGCGGATGACCCGGTCGGAGTTGCTGGCCCTGATGACCGGCGGGCTGGCGACCATCGCCGGCAGCATGTTCGCCATCTACGTCAGCCTCGGCGCCGATCCGGTGGCCATGCTGACGACGAGCGTGATGGCGGCGCCCTGCGGCCTCTATCTGGCCAAGATACTGCTTCCCGAAACGGAAGAGCCGGTGACCGCCGGCCGCGTGGTCGTCAACCCGGCACGGGAGCACGTCAACGTAGTGGACGCCGCGGCCGGGGGGGCATCCAGCGGCATGCAGCTTGCCTTCAATGTCACCGCGATGCTGATCGCGTTTCTCGCGTTCATCGCGATGTTCGACTACCTGCTCGCCCTGATTCGGCCCGGCTTGTCGATGGCGGGCATCCTCGCCGTGGTCTTCGCGCCGGTGGCGGCGCTCATCGGCGTGCCCGGCGGCGACGTGCCGCAGGTGGCGGATCTGCTCGGGACCAAGCTGGTCACGAACGAGTTCGTGGCCTATGTCAAGTTGAGCGGGGAGTACGCCGATACCGTCAGCGACCGCGCGCGGATGCTCTCCGCGTATGCGCTGACCGGCTTCGCCAACTTCGGTTCCATCGGCATCGTGCTGGGGGGAATCGGCAGCATGGCGCCCGAGCGCCGCGGCGATCTGGCGCGACTCAGCGCCCGCGCACTCCTGGCCGGATTCATGGCGACCCTGATCAACGCTTCGGTTGCGGCGGTCTTGCTGTAGGAGCCCACGGAGCGCGCGGAAGGCCCCGCGTCGAGCACCCGCCGGCCGGACTGTATGATCCCTGCCGATGCTCCCGACCGTTGCCTGGAAGAACGACCGCATCGTCATGGTCGACCAGCGCAAGCTGCCCGGCCAGGAGGTCTACGTAGAGCTGCGTACTGCCCGCGAGGTGGCCCGCGCCATCGAGCGGATGGTGATCCGGGGCGCGCCCGCAATCGGGGTGGCGGCGGCGATGGGTCTCGCCCTCGGCGCCTCGAAGAGCCGGGCGAAGGGCAGCGCGGCGCTGGCCGCCGAGTTCTACCGGATGTGCGACATGATGGCTGCCACGCGCCCCACCGCGGTCAATCTCTTCTGGGCGATCGACCGCATGAAGAGGGTCTTCTCCGACGCCGTGCGGTCGGGGCGCTCGCCCCGGGAGATCGGCGGCATCGTAGTGGCCGAGGCGGGGCGCATCCATGACGAGGACGTCGCCTGCTGCAGGGCGCTGGGCGGGCACGGCGCCGCGCTGCTGCCCGACAGCGGCCGCGTTCTCACGCACTGCAACGCCGGCGCGCTGGCCACGGGCGGCTACGGCACGGCCCTCGGCGTGATTCGGGCCGCCGTGGAGGACGGCAAGCGGATTGCCGTATACGCCGACGAGACCCGGCCTTTCCTGCAGGGCAGTCGGCTTACCGCCTGGGAGCTGCTGCGCGACGGCATCGATACGACCGTGGTTACCGACGGGATGGCCGGCTCGCTCTTCCGGCGGGGAAAGGTCGATGCGGTGGTAGTGGGCGCGGACCGCATCGCCGCGAACGGGGACGTGGCCAACAAGATAGGCACCTACACGGTGGCCGTGCTGGCCCGCGAGCACGGCGTGCCGTTCTACGTGGCCGCTCCGACCTCGACCATCGACCTGGCCACCGCCGACGGAGACGGCATACCGATCGAGGAGCGCAGTGCGCGCGAGGTCACGCACGTCGGGTCCGCGCGGGTGGCGGCCGAAGGCGCCGGCGTCTGGAACCCCGCCTTCGACGTCACGCCGCACCGATTCGTCGGCGGCATCGTCACCGAGCGGGGCATCTGCCGGCCGCCGTACGACGAGAGTCTGGCCGCGGCGTGCAGGCAGGAGTGACGAAGGGTCCGATGGACATTCTCGCGATCGAGACTTCGTGCGACGAGACGGCCGCCGCGGTGGTGGCGGATTCGGGAGATCCGGCGCGGCCGTGGACCGTGCGCTCCAACGTGGTCGCCTCGCAGGCGGACATTCACCGGGAATGGGGCGGCGTGGTTCCCGAGCTGGCGTCGCGCCAGCACGTGCGGGACATCTGCGGCGTGGTCGAGCGCGCGCTCGCGGATGCCGGCGCCGACTGGCCGGATATCGACGCCGTCGCGGTGACCCAGGGGCCGGGACTCGTCGGGTCGCTGCTGGTCGGCGTCGCTTTCGCCAAGTCGCTGGCCGCTGCGCTCGACGTTCCGCTGGTGCCGGTGCAGCATCTGGCCGGGCATATCGAATCGCTCGTGGTCGAGGGCGGGCGGATGCCGATGCCGGCCGTGGTGCTCGTCGTCTCCGGCGGACATACCAACCTCTACCTCACGACCGCGGCGGGCGCGCAGGGGTTGTCGCATCGGCTGGTCGGCCGCACGCGGGACGATGCGGCCGGCGAGGCCTACGACAAGGTCGCCTCGCTCCTCGGGCTCGACTACCCCGGCGGGCCGGTGATCGATCGAATAGCGCGCACGGGCGACGACCGGGCCGTCGATTTCCCCTTCGCCCGAATGACGCACGACGACCGCAACGCGGGGCCCGCGATGGCACGGCCGGCCGGACTCGCCGCGGCGCGCAGCGGCCGGCAGCTCGAGTTCAGCTTCAGCGGCCTGAAGACCGCGGTGAAGCGCCACGTGCAGGGACGGCGCGAAGCGCTCGGTTGCGAAGGCCGGCTTCCCGATGCCGAGATCGCCGGCATCTGCGCCAGCTTCCAGCGGGTCGTCGTCAGGACGTTGCTCGATCGGACGTTCCTGGCCGCCCGCCGGTACCAGGCGCAGAGCGTCGGCATCTCGGGAGGCGTGTCGGCCAATGCCCGGCTGCGGGCGGACGCCGCGGCACGGGCCGCGCGTGACGGGTTGCCCCTGTTCCTGCCGTCGCTGGCCCTGGCCACCGACAATGCGGCGATGATCGGGGCGGCCGGGCTGCGGCTGCTCCGCGCCGGGGTCACGGCGTCGCTCGATCTGAACGCGAAGGCGTCCCTGCCGCTCGACGACGCGCCACGCCGGTAACCGAGACGGCGCGGAAGCCGAAGCGGGCGGCACGAGGTGTCCCGGGCGCGGTAGAGTAGGTCTCATGATCTGGCATCAGCAGACGCATTGGCGAATCCTGGTCGCCCTGGGGCTGGGCATCGTCTACGGAATCATCGCGGCGCTCGCCGGCTGGGGCGGGTTCACCGGCGACTGGATCGCGCCTTTCGGCACGATCTTCATGCGCCTGCTGCTCCTGATCGCGGTTCCCCTGGTGTTGGCGTCACTGGTCACGGGTGTGGCGTCGCTGGCCGATTTGCAGAAGCTGTCCCGGATTGGCGGCAAGACGATCGCGGTCTATCTGGCCACGACCCTGGTGGCCCTCATCATCGGTCTCGTCCTGGTCAACCTGATTCAGCCGGGAGGGTCGATTCCGGAGAGCCTCCGCACGAGTCTTCAGGAGACCTACCAGGGAGACCTGGCCGACCGGCAGGCGGCCATCGACCAGGCCATGGACGCCGGACCGCTCCAGCCGCTGGTCGACATGGTGCCCGAGAACATCCTGGGCGCGGCCACGAACAATCGGGCGATGCTCAGCGTGGTCTTCGTGGCGTTTCTCTTCGGTGTGGCCCTCATGCAGATTCCCCGCCCGCGGGCACAACCGCTGCTCGACCTGTTCGAGAGCCTCAACGCCGCCATCATCGCCATCGTCGGGCTCATCCTGAAGGTCGCGCCTATCGGTGTCTTCGCATTGATCGCCGGAACGATCACGACGGTGGCGGGCGACGACCCGGCCGACGTGGCGCAGTTGCTCGGCGCGCTCGGCCTGTACAGCCTGACGGTGCTCGTCGGATTGGCCATCCACGCCTTCCTGACCTATCCGCTGCTGCTGCACATCTTCACGCCGATCACGCCGGTGCGCTTTCTGCGGGGCATCGTGCCGGCGCAACTGGTGGCCTTCTCGACCTCGTCGAGCGCGGCGACCCTGCCGGTCACCATGGAGAAGGCCGAGCACGACCTGGGCGTCTCTGAGGAGGTCGCTTCGTTCGCGCTTCCGCTCGGCGCCACCATCAACATGGACGGCACCGCCGTGTACATGTCGGTGGCGGCCGTCTTCATCGCGCAGACTCTCGGCATTCCGCTCGACATCGGGGCGCAGGCGACCATCGTTTTCACCGCGATGCTGGCGTCTATCGGGACCGCCGCGGTACCGAGCGCCGGCATCGTGATGCTGGTCATCGTGCTCGAGGCGATCGGAGTGCCCCCCGCCGGCATCGCCCTGATCTTCGGCGTCGATCGGATTCTGGACATGTGCCGGACGGCGACCAACATCACCGGCGACGCGGCGGTCGCCACCGTCGTGGCGTCCACCGAGGGGCAGTTGCGTCCGACCGCCCTCAATGGTCTCGCCGGCGCGGCGGCCGGCGGTGCATCGGCGGGGGCCGGATCATGACGCCGACGCGCGCCGACGCGTGGGCGCTGCTCACCGAGTTCACGGCAGGCGAGGGCCTGCGGAAGCATGCGCTCGCCGTGGAGGCCGCGGTGCGCGGCTACGCCCGCCTGTTCGAGGAGGACGAGGAGGCGTGGGGCATCGTCGGCCTGATTCACGACTTCGACTACGAGCGCTGGCCGGACGCCTCGGATCACCCGTTCCGCGGCAGCGAGATCCTGCGCAAGCGAGGCTGGCCGGAGTACATGATCCGCGCCATCCTCTCGCACGCCGACTACAGCGGGGTCGCGCGCGGTTCGCGGCTCGAGCACACCCTCTTCGCCTGCGACGAGCTTGCCGGCTTCATCACCGCGGCTGCGCTGGTCAGGCCGACGAAGAGCGTCCTCGATCTCGAGGCCCGCTCGGTGAAGAAGCGCATGAAGGACAAGGCGTTCGCCCGTGCCGTCAGCCGCGACGACCTGCGTCAGGGGGCGGAGGAGCTCGGGCTATCCCTCGACGAGCACATCACCAACGTCATCGGGTTCATGCGGGCGGAGGCCGACGCCCTGGGCCTGCGGGGTTCGTTGTGACGCGTGCCGGTGCCGGCGTTCCGAACCAGCGTCGAGTCACTTCCGTATAGTCGTTCGACGTGGACGAGAAAGAACAGGCAGCGGTTTCGGGCGGCCCACCGTCGGATTCCGAGAACGGCGTCGCGAGGGTGGCCCGACTCGCCGGGGTCACCGTGCGCTACGGCCGCCGGCACGCGCTGCACGACGTCGACGCGGAATTCCTGCCGGGGGCGGTCGGGCTGCTGGGGCCCAACGGCGCCGGCAAGAGCACGCTGCTCAAGGCGTTGCTCGGCTTCGTTCGCCCGGACGGCGGCCGGATGCAGGTGCTCGGCATGGACGTCGTCGAGCGGCCTCTGCAGATTCGTGCGCGGCTCGGCTACATGCCGGAGTCGGAGGCGCACATCCCGGGCGTCAATGCGGTCACTCTCGTCGCCTATTGCGGCCGCCTCGCCGGTCTGCCGGCTGCCGACGCCATGCAGCGCGCCCACGCCGTGCTGCAGTACGTGGGACTCGGCGAGGCCCGGTACCGCACGGTCGACACATACTCGACCGGCATGAAGCAGCGCATCAAGCTGGCGCAGGCGCTCGTGCACGATCCGGATCTCCTGTTCCTGGACGAGCCGACCAACGGGATGGATCCGAGAGGACGCGAGGAGATGCTGGCCCTCGTGCGCGATCTCGCGGCCCGCAAGGGGGTCAACGTGATCCTCTCGTCGCACGTGCTGCCGGATGTCGAGGCAACGTGCGAACGCGTGGTGGTTCTCCACCAGGGGAGGGTCGTCGCGCAGGGCCCGATTGCCGAGCTGAAGGGGACGAGCCGGCGCGTGTTCGAGGTGCGTGTGAAGGGCGACGCGGCGGGGTTCGTCGCCGGGCTCCGCGAAGCGGGTGTCGAGTGCCACGACACGGCCGGCGACGTCATGCGCGTGCTGATCGGCGAGGATCGCGGGGCCCGGGACCTGTTCGCGTTGGCAGTGCGGCACGACGTGCAGGTGCGCCACCTGCGTCCCAGCGTGCAGACGCTGGAGGACGTCTTCGCGCGTGCCGTCGACGAATCCTGATGCCCATTCACGACCACGGCTACGCGCGCTACTCCGGAACCCGCAGGCCGCCGGGCCGGGCGTGGGCCGTCATCGCCGGCGCCGGCATCCGGAACCTGCTGTCGGCCCGCTCGTTCCTGCTCGTTCTGCTGTTCGCGTGGCTGCAGTTCTTCGTCCGCGCGGTCATGTTCTACCTGGCGGCGAACGTGCCCCAGGCGGACGTGATAGCGCCTTCGCCGGCGACCTTCCGGGAGTTCTTCGACCAGCAGGGGTTCTTCGTCTTCGTCGTCGCCGTCTACGCCGGCACCGGGCTCATCGCCAACGACCGGCGCGTCAATGCGCTGCAGATCTACCTGGCGAAGCCGCTGACACGGATCGAGTACATCGCGGGCAAGCTTGCCGTGGTAATGACGTTCCTGGCCCTCGTCACCTGGGCCCCGGCGCTTCTGCTGCTCGTGCTTCAGACCATGTTCACCGGCAGCCTGTCGTTCGTGCGCGAGCACACGTTCCTGATCCCCGCGATCACGCTGTTCGGGTTCCTCTACGTCCTGCTGGCGTCGATTACGGTACTGGCGCTGTCGGCTCTCTCGACCAGCGCGCGTTACGCCGGCATGCTCTACGCCGGTGCCGTGATCTTTTCCGAGGCGGTGTTCCAGACGCTGCGGGGCGCTACCGGGGGCAGCGGCCTGTCCTGGGTCTCCTTCAGCGCCAGTCTTTCGCAGGTGGGAGACGTCATCTTCCGGGTCGAGCCGCGCTACGACACGCCGTGGGGTGTCTCCCTGGTGGCCGTCGTGACGGTCATTGCAGTCTCTGCCTGGGTGCTCGCGCGCCGGGTGCGCGGCGTGGAGATCGTCACGTGAGCCCGCCGGTGGTCGCCGCCCGCGGGGTGTCCAAGTGGTACGGACAGGTGATCGGGCTCAACGACGTCACGGTTTCCATCCCGCCGGGCATCAGTGGATTGCTCGGGCCCAACGGCGCCGGCAAGTCGACGTTGCTGAAGCTGGTCACGGGTCAACTCAAGCCGAACCAGGGACAGCTTCAGGTGCTCGGAGAGCCGATCTGGGGCAATCCGGACGCGTACCGCCGCATCGGCTACTGCCCGGATCACGACGCCTTCTACGAGCGGATGACAGGCCGGGACTGGTTGACGGCGCTGCTCGGCCTGAGCGGGTGCGAGGGCGACAGGGCCGCACGCGCCGCCGAGCGGGCGCTGGAGACGGTCGGCCTTGCGACCGCTGCCGACAGGAAAATCGGCGGCTTCAGCAAGGGGATGCGGCAGCGCATCAAGCTGGCGCAGGCGATTGCGCACGAGCCGGAGCTGCTCGTGCTCGATGAACCGTTAGCCGGATTGGACCCGCTCGGGCGGCGCCGGGTGATCGACGTGATCAGGGCATGGGGCCGCGACGGGCGGAGCGTCGTCGTCTCGAGCCATGTCCTGCACGAGATCGAGCTGATGACCTCGAACATCCTGCTGCTGAACAACGGGCGAATCCTGGCCGAGGGAAACGTACACCAGATCCGCGATCTCATCGACGAGCACCCGCACACCGTCCGCATCTCGGCGGAGGATCCGCGCCGGCTCGCGCGCCATCTGCTCGGCTACTCCCACGTCATCGCCATGCAGTTGCGGGATGGCGCGGTGATTGCGCAGACGAACCGGCCGGATGTCTTCTACGCCGAGCTGACGCTGCTGGCTGCCGGCGACGAGGTCGGCGCCGTCCGGGAGGTGACCTCTCCGGACGACAATCTGCAAGCGGTCTTCTCCTATCTGGTCAAGCACTGATGGCGCACTCGATCGCTGCTTTCGGGACCGCCGCGCTGCGGGTCCTCGATCTGGGTCTCGGTCAGATGCTCTGGTCGCGGCGCACGGTCTTCATGGCGTTGGTCGCAGGGGGGCCGGTGCTGATCGCCGCGCTGCTGCGGGTCGTCTCCACGCTGCCGGCCTTCGGCGGAGGAGCAGGGGAGATCGATGGACGTCCGGTGAGTCTGGACGGGCCGGACATCTTCGGCCTCATGATCTGGACGTTCTACCTGCGCTTCACGGTGCCGGTGCTCGGCGTCTTCTACGGCACGGCGCTGATTGCGGACGAGGTCGAGGATCGCACCATCACCTACCTGTTCACCCGGCCCGTGGCGCGGGGCGCGGTCCTGGCGGGCAAGTACCTCGCCTACCTGGTCTGCACCGCCGTGGTGGTCCTGCCCTCGGTGATGCTCGTCTACTTTCTGGTCGTGCCGCTGTTGGGGGGCAGCATCGGCCGGAACTTTCCGGCTCTGCTGCTCGACCTCGGACTCATCGCGGCCGGGCTCGCGGTCTACGGCGCCGTGTTTGCCTTCGTGGGGGCCTGGTTCCGGCGTCCTCTGCTGACCGGACTGGTGTTCGTGTTCGGGTGGGAGCCGGTTGTCGTTGTCCTGCCCGGCTACATGAAGTACCTGAGCGTTGCGTACTACCTGCAGGGACTCGCGCCGCACGCCATGCCCCAGGGCGACGCCCTGAGCGTGATACAGGCGGTGCTGACCTCGGTGCAGACGCCGCTGGGGACCGGAGCCAACCTGGCGGCGCTCGCCTTCATCGGTGCGGCGGCGCTGGCGGCGGCGATACGCGTCGTCGAGCGGCGCGAGTACGTGCTAGGGCAGTAGGCGTGGCCGCGCCGGGGTCGGGTTCCGGCCACGGAACCCGACCATGCGCCGGGGCTCCGCGGAACTTTCGACCGGGACGGCCGGTATACTCTGATGACGAGCCAAATGAGCATGACGACGCGCACCCGCTACGTGCTGTTCGGCGGCGCAGGCCTGATGGCGGTCGGGCTGGCCGGAGGGCTGGTGGCCTGGGTGAGCAGCCTGCCGTCGCTGGTACTGGCGCAGGAACGCCCCGACGAGTTGCGGTACGTTCCCCCGGAGGCGACGATTCTCTCGTTCGCCAACGTACGCGCGGTGATGGATTCGGACCTCCGGCGGCGCCTGCACGAGATCCAGCCCGAGCTGGACGGACAGCGCGAGTTCCAGGAACGGACCGGCATCGACATCGAGCGGGACATCGAGTACGTGGTCGCCGGAGTTGTCCCGGACGGCTCGAACGACACGAGCGGCGTCGCGATTCTCTCGGGAGACTTCGACGTCGAGCGGCTCGAAGCACTGGCCCTGGAGCACGGGGGCGCGGCCAGCGACTATCGGGGGCGCCGGTTGATCACCATCGCCGGGGAGCCCGTGGCGATGGCGTTCCTGGAGGCGGGGGTTATCGCGGTCGGGTCGGAGCCGGTCGTCCGGCGAACCATCGACCTGCCGGCGGCAGGTGGAGGGGTGGACTCGAACGACTCGTTGATGGGCCTGCTGAACCACGTCGACAGGGGAAGCACCGCGTGGACCGTGGGTCGGCTCGACGGCGCGGGCGGCGGCGGGTGGCTTCCCGATCAGGTGGAGTCACAGGTCTCGCAGGTCGCGGGGTTCGCGGTCGGGGTTCGCGTCAACGGCGGAGTGAACGGGGCGTTGACCGCGGTGGCGCGCGACGAGGAGACCGGGCGCAATCTGCGAGACCTGTTGCAGGGGTTCCTCGCTCTTGCCCGTCTGCAACTCGGCTCGCGTCCCGAGCTGCGCGGCCTGCTCGATTCGATTCGTCTGAGCACCGTCGGGGCGAACGTGACGCTGGCGTTCGAGCTGCCTGCCGACGCGGTGCTGGAACTGCTGCCCGACCGATCCGAGACGGATGCCGCGACTGTCCCGTGAGGGCCCGGCGCCCGCGATTTCCGTCCCGCCCTGCCATATCTTCTTCTACGGGACGCTGATGCGCGGCTTCCCGTTGCGGGTGCGTTCCGGCATCGTGCCTTTGCTATGATCGGAGATTGCGCGTCCCCGGGGAGTAGCGCGCAGTCATCGCATGAGTTACGAAACCGTCGGCGTGGTCGGCTGCGGACTGATGGGTTCCGGTATCGCGCAGGTAGCGGCGCAGGCCGGCTACCGCACCATCGTGCGCGAGGTGGACGACGAGACCGTCGCCGCCGGCATCGGCCGCATCGAGTCGTTCCTCGCGTCGGGCGTCCGGCGGGGCAAGGTCGCGGCGGAGGATCGGGATCGCACGCTGGCCAGTCTCCGCGGCACCACTCGGCTCGCAGACCTGGCGGACTGCGATCTGATCATCGAGGCGATCGTCGAGAACGTCGACGCGAAGTGCGAGGTGTTCGCGGCGCTGGAAGATCTGGTCGGAGACGATGCCGTCTTCGCCAGCAACACGTCGTCGCTCTGCATCACCGAGCTGGCGTCGGCCACTCGGCGGCCGGATCGGTTCGTCGGGCTGCATTTCTTCAGCCCCGTGCCGGTCATGAAGCTGGTCGAGGTCATTCGAGGACTCGCGACCAGCGACGAGACTCTCGATGGCGTGTCCGCGTTCGGCCGCAGCGTGGGCAAGGAGCCGGTGACCGCTCCGGATCGTCCCGGGTTCATCGCCAACCGGCTCCTCATTCCGTACCTGCTCGATGCCATCCGCGCGTACGAGGAGGGGGTAGGCACGATCGAGGACATCGACAAGACGATGTCGCTCGGATGCGGCTACCCGATGGGGCCGTTCACACTCCTCGATTTCGTGGGGCTCGACACCGCGTGCTACATCGCCGGCATCATGTACGACGAGTTCAAGGACCCGCGGTACGCGCCGCCGCCCCTGTTGAAGCGGATGGTCCTGGCCGGCCGGCACGGCCGGAAAACGGGCCGAGGTTTCTACACGTACTGATGTCGCTGCCGATGAACGAGGGACGCGTCCGGGCGGCGGTCGAGACGCTGCTGGCCGAGGTCGGCGAGGATCCGACCCGTGAGGGTCTGGCCCGTACTCCCCACCGTGTGGCGGAGGCTCTCAAGTACCTGACCAGCGGCTACGGGAAGGACATCGACGCGGTTCTCAACAACGCGCTCTTCACGGTCGAGTGCAACGAGATGGTGATCGTGAAGGACATCGACTTCTACAGTCTGTGCGAGCATCACCTGCTGCCGTTCTTCGGCAAGTGTCATATCGCGTACCTGCCGCGCGACCGGGTGGTCGGGTTGAGCAAGATCCCGCGTCTCCTGGATGTATTCAGCCGGCGGCTGCAGATCCAGGAGCGCCTCACGAACCAGATCGCGGAAGTCATCTCGGACAGGCTCGATCCGCTCGGCGTCGGCGTGGTCATCGAGGCGACCCATCTGTGCATGCTCATGCGGGGCGTGGAGAAACAGAACGCCTTTGCACTTACGAGCGCCATGCGCGGCGCATTCCGCTCGGACGCCCGGACGCGGATGGAGTTCCTCGATCTGCTGAAGCTGCGCGGCGACATGCGCGCCGCGCTGGATCCGGCCCGGCTCGTGGCCGGCGCCGGGGAGGTGGCGCCAACATGAGACGGTTGCGCTTCCGGAGGTGGACGTGGGCGGTGCTGGCGGGCCTTGCGGCCGGAGCCGCGGCTCCGGCCGCGGGCGGCCAGGCGAGCCTTGTCGAATCGGTGGAGGTGCGTTGTCCGTCGGTGCTCGGCATCGGGGTGGAGACGGATCTCGTCTTCTGCGACGTGCTCGCCCAGCAGGACCCGACCCTGGGCGTCATCGTCGTCCTTCCGCGGCGCCATGGCGAGGCGACGCTCTCGTTCAATCTTCACAACCGCCACACGTATTCCGAGGACGACGTCCGGCGCGGTCGCGCATACGTGCGGTATCTCGCCGAGGTCGCCGTCGCTTCGCCGGCGGGCGACGTGCTCGCGCGGCGTTACGTCCTGAACGAGTTCCGGACGGCGGACGACCTGTTCGACCGCGTCGGCGGGGGCGCCGGGCCGGAAGGGCTCAAGGCGGTTGCGCCCACCGGGTCGGAACGGGTTTTCGTGACAATCCCGCCCGCTCTGGATCAGGTGGTGATCGTGGGGCAGACGCTGGAGCTGACCGGCATCGAAGGCAGCCTCGAACGCATCTGGTCACCGGGCCGGCCGGTTGCGATCATCAGCGACATGAAGCTCGAGTACGTATCCCGATAGTTCGGAACACACGCAGGCATGAAGTCAATACACGATCTGATCATCGTCGGCGCGGGGCCGGCGGGTCTGGCTGCCGCAATCGCGGCCAAGCAGGCCGGTCTCGATTTCCGCACGTTCGAGAAGGGCGTGCTGGTCAACGCGCTGTTCCATTTTCCCGGCCAGATGGTCTTCTTCACCACGCCGGACCTACTCGAGATCGGCGGGCTGCCGTTCGTGACCCCGCATGGGAAGCCGACGCGGGACGAGACGCTGCGCTACTACCGGCGCGTCGTCGATACCTACGATCTCGCCATAGATTTCGGCTATTCGGTGACCGCGATCCGCCGCGGCGACGACGCCTTCACGGTTCGCACTGGACACGACGCGCGCGGTGACGAGACGTGGCGTGCGAGAACCGTGGTCATCGCCAGCGGGTGCTACGACCATCCCAACCAGCTCGGCGTCCCGGGGGAGGATCTGCCGCACGTTTCTCACTACTACACCGAGCCGCACGAGTTCTACCGCAAGCCCGTGGTGGTCGTCGGCGGCAAGAACTCCGCCGCCGAAGCGGCGCTCGACCTGTACCGCAGCGGAGCGCGCGTCACCCTCGTGCACCGGCGGGCCGAGCTCGGCGCCTCCATCAAGTACTGGGTCAAGCCGGACATCGAGAACCGCATCAAGGAGGGTTCCATCGCGGCGCGCTTCGAGACCCGCGTCGTCGAGATTCGGCCGCACGAGGTCGTCGTCGAGCGGGACGGCGTGCGCGACGTCATCCCCGCCGAAGGCGTCTTTCTGCTGACCGGCTACCTCGCCGATCTCGATTTTCTGCGCGCAGCGGGCATTCAGGTGGCTGCCAACAACGTGCCGCGGCACGACGCCGAGACGTTCGAGACCAACGTGCCCGGTCTGTATCTGGCCGGCGCCGTGGTCGCGGGAGCCAACCGCGGCGAGGTGTTCATCGAGAACGGCCGGTTCCATGGCCGCGTCGTCGTGGAGCACATTGCGCGCCGCCTCGGCCGCGAGACGGTCGGCGCGTAGGAGCTCCGTGCCGGGAACCCGTCGCCCGCGGCTCTCCGAAGTCCTACTGAACGCCCGCGTCGGAGAACGGCTTGCCCTCGGCCAGCAGGCGCATCTCCAGCAGGTCGATCAGTGCCGCGCACCTTTCGCAGGGGTCGTCCTTCTCCAGTAGCGCCTGCCGTTCGATCGGCTCGAACTCCAGATACTGGGACAGGACGTTGACCAGCTCCCCGTCGGCCATGCCCGGCGGGATCCGGGACGTTGCCACCGCCTTCGCCGCCTGCCGGCCCAGCAGGTCCTCCAGCCGTTGCCGGCCTGCCTGCAGGCGTGTCTCGCGTTCGGCGACAGGGCGGTCGGGCATCACGTCGACCGCGGCGATGCGGTAGGCCCTCGAATGGTCCTCTTCCTGCACCCGGAAGCGCTGGCTTCCCCGCAACACGATGTTGTAACGCCCGTCGGGAAGCGACGCGACGTGGGTTATCCGCCCCGCGCAGCCGATCGGGAAGACGGGGGGATTCGGGCCGGCGTGGCGTTGCCAACCGTCACGGAGGAGCACCATTCCAATCAGGCGGTCGCCGTCGATGGCGTCGGCCACCATCTCGCGGTAGCGCGGCTCGAAGATGTGCAGCGGCAGGAAGACTTCCGGGAACAGCACCACGTTCGGGAGCGGGAAGATCGGTATCCGGTCGGGCAAGGTAGCGCGAGCCACTCAGTGCACCGTCTTCGTCTTCTTGTCCATGTAGTCCGTGAGGACGTAGCGCCCCAGGGTGTGCGGCGTCGTGAAGTACGCCTTGCCCCGGCAGATGGCGGCCACCCGCCGGACGAAGCTGACCAGCTCGTAGTCGCGCGCCAGCATGAACGTGTTGATCATGATGCCGGCCCGCCGGCAATTGGCCACCTCGGCGAACGTCTCGCGGATGATCGCGGGGTCGAGGCCGAACGCGTTGCGGTAGATGCGTCCGTCCGGCTGCGTGAGGGCCGAGGGCTTGCCGTCGGTGATCATCACGATCTGGCGCATGTCCTTGCGCTGCCGTTCGAGGATGCGTCGCGCCAGGCGCAGACCCTCGCGGGTGTTCGTGTAGTAGGGGCCTACGCGCACGCGCGCGAGCTGCTTGAGCGGGATCTCCTCGGCCGTATCGTGAAACAGCACGGCGTTCAGGGCGTCACCCGGATACTGGCTGCGGATCAGGTGGGACAGGGCCAGCGCCACCTGCTTGGCCGGCGTGAAGCGATCCTCGCCGTAGAGGATCATGCTGTGGCTGCAGTCGAGCATGAGGACAGTCGCGCACGAACTCTGGTACTCGCCCTGCGCCACCATCAGATCCTGGTACCGCACGTCGATGGAGCCGCCTTCTCCGGCCGGGGCGCGCCGTACGGCGTTCAGAATCGTGCCGCTCGCGTCTATGTTCAGCGTGTCGCCGAACTCGTACGGCTTCGGGGCGCCGCCCGCCTCCACGCCGGTGGCCAGCTCCCGCGTGTCGTGTCGCCCGATGCTGCTGCGTCCGGTCGTTCCGAGGAGCTCCCGCAGGGCCCGGTACCCGAGAAAATCGAGGCTCTTGTCGGTCACCCGGAAGTGCGTCGGGGGAGGGTCCCGGCCGGCGTCGCCGGCGGTGCCCGAGCCGGGGGGCGTGCCGGACTCCAGCGAGATGTACCCCTGGGACGCCATCTGCCGGATGAGCTCCTGGATCAGCTCTTCGAGATCCGACAGACCGTCGGCCTGGTCCGCGTCGGCCGGATCCCCCAACAGGCGTTGGAGCGCGTCGTCCGAGAGCAGGCCGCCGTTGAGCAGCGCGTCGAGAATCGCGTCGTGCAACGACTGCAGGCTCTGGTCGTCGTCCTCGCCCGACGGACCGGCGTATTCGCCGTGGGGGTTGCCGAACCCGCTGGAAAGAAGCAACCGGGAGAGCTTGGAGACCAACTCGTCCAGGTCGATGCCTTCGAGGTCGTCGCCGGTGTAACGGGTGTAGCGATAGCGCATCCGCCCCGCGTCAGTTGTAGTACTTCTTCCGGTCGCCGCGCGGCATCGGCTGCCGCGGCTCGAAGGCCGGCTCCGACGGCCGCTCGCGGGGGCGCGGCTTCTCGACCGCTTCGTAGCCGCCACCGTCGCTGCGGCTGATTTTGCGCTGGGCGCAGAGTCCCTCGAGCACGAAATCGACGGCGGCCGCGATCTGCGCCGGCGGATCGCCGGCGCCCGCGCCGGCGTGCGCGGCGAGCTCCAGCAGTCCGTGGATTTCCGCCACGTCCGCGAGGAAAACCTTCGACGAGGTGGTGTCGCTCTCCTGCAGCGTACCGCCCATCTCGAACCACTCGATGACCTGATTCGTATCGACGCCGTCGAACCAGCCTCCGAAGACGGCCCCGACGGCGGCGCGAATCAGCTCGCGTCCGACGGCGTCGGCGCCGCGCAACTCGCCCTCGTACTCCAGCTCGAACTTGCCGGTCAGCGCCGGGAGCGCGGCGTATACGTCGGTGACCCGCGCGGCAGGCGCTTCGTCGGCGGCCAGGGCGCGACGCTCCGCGTTCGACACGACGTTCTCGAGACAACTGATCGGCATCCGTTGGCTGACGCCCGAGCGGCCGTCGACCTTCTTGTTGGCCCGCGCCTGAAAGGCGATCTCCTCGACCACCTCGCGCACGTAGAGCGGCACCACGACGTCGGCCGCGGCCCCGCGGGCGACCCACGCCTCCTGCTCGGTGATGGCGATGGCCTCGTGGCGCGTGCGCGGATAGTGCGTTCGTATCTCCGAGCCGATGCGGTCCTTCAACGGGGTGACGATCTTGCCCCGAGCCGTGTAGTCCTCGGGATTGGCCGTGAACGTCATGGCGATGTCCAGACGCAGGCGGACCGGGTAGCCGCGGATCTGGATGTCGCCTTCCTGCAGGATGTTGAACAGGCCGACCTGGATCTTGCCGGCGAGGTCGGGCAGCTCGTTGATGGCGAAGATGCAGCGGTTGGCGCGCGGCACGAGCCCGTAGTGGACGGTCAACTCGTCCGAGAGCCGGCGCCCAGCCGCTGCCGCCTTGATGGGATCGATGTCGCCGATCATGTCGGCGATGGTGACGTCGGGGGTCGCGAGCTTCTCGACGTAGCGCATCGAGCGGTCGAGCCAGGCGACGGGCAGGTCGTCTCCCTCCTCCTCGACGCGCGCGCGGCAGCCCGGGCAGATCGGTGCGAGCGGATCGTCGTTGATGTCGCAACCGGGCACGACGGGGGTCGCCTCGTCGAGCAGCTCCGTCAGGCCCCGGATCAGCCTCGTCTTCGCCTGGCCGCGCAGACCGAGCAGCACGAAGTCGTGCCGAGAGAGAATGGCATTGGTCAACTGAGGGACGACCGACTCGTCATAACCCACGATGCCCGGAAACAGCGGCTCGCCGCTTCTCAGCCGGCTCATCAGGTTGTCGCGAAGCTCCTGCTTGACGCTGCGGTGGGGGATCTTGCCCTTGTCGACCATCCGACGCAGGCTTCCCAGGGAGGTAGGCAGCATGGTTTGATCTTACTAGAATCGTCTCGGGCCACCTGGACCGATGCCGGCCATTGCCGTGCGGCCCCGCCGTCGCTACAATGCGGGTGGATCGTGGACCGGTGCGCCGGCCGTCCGCCGGAGGGCTTGGCCGTGTCGGTGCGGCCAGCCCGGTTCCCATATCCCTGGAGAACGTTGCCATGAGCACTCTTCCCAAGTATCCCGGCGAGCGGATTACCGCCAACGGCAATCAGCTCGTTTCGTACCACACCGAGGCGCGCATCGCGGACGCGGGGATCTTCTATCCGATTACGCCGTCGACCGAGGGCGGCGAGCTCTATCAGCAATCCTTCGCCGAAGGGCGCCTGAACGTCTTCGGGCGCAACACGCTGGCGGTGGAAGCCGAGGGCGAGCACGCCGCGCAGGGCGGCGCCATCGCGTACTCGGTGTGCGGGCGCCGCGTGGTCAACTTCACGTCGGGACAGGGCATCGTCTACGGCGTAGAGCAGTACTACCACGCGCCGGGCAAGGCGTCGACCATGGTGGTCGAGGTGGTGGCGCGGGCGCTGACCAAGCACGCCCTGAACGTCCACTGCGGGCACGACGACGTGTACGGGGCGCTCGACGTGGGCTGGATCATCCTGTTCGGCAAGGATGCGCAGCAGGCGGCCGACCAGGCCCTGATTCTGCGCCGCGTCACCGAACTCAGCCTGACTCCCGGCATGAACGTCCAGGACGGGTTCCTGACCTCGCACCTCGAGCGGACGTTCTACCGCCACGAGTCCGAGCTCATCCGCGAGTTCCTCGGGGCGCCGGAGGACATCATCGAGTGTCCCACCGAGGCGCAGCGAACGCTCTACGGTCCGACCCGCCGCCGCGTGCCGCGGATGATCGACCTGACCAACCCCGTGCTCCTCGGACCGGTGCAGAACCAGGAGCACTATATGCAGGGCGTCGTGGCGAGGCGCAACAACTTCGTCGAGCCAATCCTGCAGTTCCTCGAAGAGGCCCACACCGAGTTCGGCCGCCTGACCGGCCGCTACTACGGGCTGGTCACGCAGTACAAGGCGGACGACGCCGATACGGTTTTCCTCTCGCTCGGCTCGGCCGCGGAGAACTGCGAGGCGGCGGTCGACTACCTGCGCCAGACCCGCGGCGCGAAGGTCGGCTCGGTGCACCTCAACGTATTCAGGCCGTTCCCGGAGCGAGCGCTCGTCGAAGCGCTGGCCGGCAAGAAGAACGTGATCATCATCGAGCGGACGGACGAGCCGCTGGCCGGCGACAACCCGATGGGGCGCGACACCCGCACGGCGCTGAACAAGGCGCTCAAGCTGAACGGGCAGCCAGTCGAGGCCGGCTTCCCGGAGGTGACCCCCGACCGGATGCCGCGGCTCTTCAACGGGATCTACGGCCTCGGATCGCGCGACTTCCGTCCCGAGCAGATCATCGGCGCCTACGAGTACGTCACGAGCGGACGCGCCCGGACGGACGGCAAGACGGCGGCCGACGGCGAGTCGTTCATGGTGCTCGGCGTACCGCATCCGTACGAAGTGAAGTCCGACGAGACGCCGTCCCTGCTGCCGGAAGGAGCCATCGCGGTCCGCTTCCACTCGATCGGCGGCTGGGGCGCCATCACCACCGGCAAGAACCTCGGAGCCATCATCGGCGACTTCAACGACTTCCTGTCGGAGCGCAGCACGGACGTGGATGAGTACGGCCGGCCGAAGGAGGTCATTCACGTCAGCGCCAACCCGAAGTACGGGTCCGAGAAGAAGGGGGCGCCGACCTCCTATTTCCTCGTCGTCGCCCCGGAGCGGATCCGCGTCAACTGCGACCTGCGACACGTGGGCGTGGTGCTCTGCTGCGACCCGAAGGCCTTCACCCACTGCAACCCGCTCGAGGGCATCTCCGAGGGCGGCGCGTTGATCTGGGAGTCCGACGAGGAGCCGAAGGACGCCTGGGAGCGGTTGCCGCTGTGGGCGCGCTCGCAGATCATCGAGCACAAGATTCGGGTCTACACCCTGCCCGGCTTCGACATCGCCCGCAAGGCGACCAACCGGCCGGATCTGCAGCTCCGGATGCAGGGCAACGCGTTCCTCGGCGCCTTCTTCGCCGTCTCGCCGCTGCTCGAGGAGTTCGACATCAGCCGCGAGCAGTTCGAGGAGGTCGTCCACAAGCAGTACAAGAAGAAGTTCGGCCGGCTCGGCGACGCCGTCGTGCAGTCGAACATGGAGGTCATGACCCAGGGCTTCGGCCGGGTGCGCGAGATCCCGATCGGCGAGATCCAGGCCGCCGACCGGTCGACCCTGCGCGGGCTGCCGATTCTGCCGCTGGCGGCGACGCCGGCGACCAACGGCGGCGGCGAGGGCTGCGCGACCTGCCGTTCGCACGATCTCCCGGAAGGGCAGGAGGAGCGGACGCCGGTCACGCAGGTCGCGAGCTTCGACAACGAGTTCCGGTCGGACTACGGCTACGACCAGCCCGCCTCGCCGCTCGCCGCGATGGGCGTGATGGCGGCCGGCAGCGGAGACACCGCTTCGAAGTACGTCGCTCGCCGCGAGACCCCGCTCTTCATCGCCGAGAACTGTACCCAGTGCATGGAGTGCATTTCGGTCTGCCCGGACACGGCCTTGCCGAACTGCTC
Organism: Vicinamibacterales bacterium; assembly: GCA_964291605.2. Taxonomy (GTDB): domain Bacteria; phylum Acidobacteriota; class Vicinamibacteria; order Vicinamibacterales; family UBA8438; genus WTFV01. Next base: position 3,043,084 of record OZ219745.1, read on the forward strand.
GCAGGACATCGACACGGTCCTGCGGACCGCCATCACCAACTACGTCACCGACGACGGCGAGCGGAGCAAGATGCTCGCGGCCGTGCCGGAGATGGAGCAGCGGACCCGGGAGGCGATGAACGAGGCAGTGAAGGCGAAGGTCCAGACTCCGCTGCCGGAGATCATCCGCGACGTCACGAACAACCTGAACGGCTTCTCGGAGGCCGCGAAGAACGAGTTCTTCGACGTCATCGACAAGCAGCCGCTCGCTTACAACAAGGTGAACGCCATCTTCAAGTCGGCCGAGCGCAAGAACCCGGGCAGCGGCGGGATCTTCTCCATCTTCGTCTCGGACCTCTGCAAGGGCTGCGCGGCCTGCGTGACCGCCTGCGGCGACCACGAGGCGCTGAAGATGGTGCAGGAGACCGAGGAGGTCAACGCCGACCACGAGACCGGCACCGCATTTCTCGACCTGCTGCCCGACACCTCGCAGAAATTCCTCGGCCTCTACAACAACGAGAACCCGACCGATTCGAAGACCGCGACGCTGCGCAACCTGATGATGGTGCGCCGCAACTACGACGCGCTCGTCTCGGGCGACGGCGCCTGCGCCGGCTGCGGCGAGAAGAGTGTGCTGCGCGCCATCGCCGGGGTGACCGAGGCGTACCTGCGACCGATCTTCCACGAGAAGGCGGCGCGTCTGCGCCGCGTAGCGGACGAGCTCGAAGCCAACGGTCCAGCGCGTCTCGAAGCCCTGGCCGAGCGCGACCCCGAGCAGCACACGCTGTTCGTGCGCACCGTCGCCCACATCCTGATGGGGCTCGGCGGCGACACCGACGACGACACGACGGCGCGGCTCGAGGCGCACGGACCGATCTCGAACGAGCAGGTCGTCGGGGCCATCAGCGCCGTCATGCGACAGGAGGCATTCAACCACCAGGAGCTGCAGGCGCTCGACGGCCGGCTGCCGAACGGCCAGTCGGTGATGGCGATGGCCGCGCACACCGGCTGCAACACGGTCTACGGCTCGACCCCGCCGAACAACCCGCACCCGTATCCCTGGATGAACTCGCTTTTCCAGGACGGGTCGACGATCGGTTGGCTCATCGGCGAGAGCTTCATCATGGAGCACGGCCGCCGGTCGGTCATTCCGGAGCGGCTCGCGACCTGGCTCCTCGAGCGCGAGGACGGGATCATCGACCAGCAGCGCTACTACGAGTTCACCCACTTCTCCGACAACCTCATGACGGACGCCGAGATCAACGAGATGCCGCGTGTATGGATCGTCGGCGGCGACGGCGGGATGGGCGACATCGGCTACCAGAACGTCTCGAAGATGGTTCTGCAGAACCGCCCGAACGTGAAGGCGCTGATGCTCGACACGCAGGTCTACTCGAACACCGGCGGCCAGAACTCCGACTCCACGCCGATGCTCGGCGGCGGCGACATGAACTCGTTCGGGGCGGCCAGCCAGGGCAAGTGTGTCGAGAAGAAGACGGTCGCCGAGACGTTCCTCGCCGGCCACGGCTCGCCCTTCGTGGCGCAGGTCTCCATCGCCAACGCGCCGAAGCTGTTCCGGTCCATCCTCGACGCCCTCGACTACCGCGGCACGGCGTTCCTGCAGTGCTTCACCACGTGCCAGCCGGAGCACGGCGTCGGCGACGATATGGCCCTCGATCAGGCGCAGCGGGTGCGCGACTCGCGCGGGGCGCCCGAGTTCGTCTTCAACCCGCGGATGGGCGAGACCTACGAGGAGGCGCTCGACCTGAAGGGCAACCCCAACATGCAGGGGGACTGGTACAAGACGAAGTTCAAGGCGACCGGCGAGCCGTACCGCTACACCGTGGCCCACTGGTGCGCGACCGAGGCGCGCTTCCGCAACCACCTCAAGAAGATCAAGGAGGAGGAGGCCGCCAAGCTCATTCCGCTCGAGAGCATGCTCGCGCGGCTGACCCAGAACGACGTGGTATACCGGCGGCACCTCGACCCGGAGCACCGCGCCTATGTGCCCGACTTCGGCGTCTACATCAAGACGCTGCCGGCCAAGGGCACCAAGCCGGTGACGATGAAGATCTCGCGCCAGCTCGTGCTTTTCTGCGTGGAGCGCCGCAAGGCATGGCGCCTGCTCCAGAGCAAGGTCGGCATCCAGAACACCGAGTATGCGGCGCAGCGCGCCATCCTGGCCGACGTCGACGCCGGGATTATCTCCAAGGAGGACCTCTTTTCGCGCGCCGAGGAACTGATGGAGGAGCGCGTGCTCGGGCCGGCGGCGACGAAGACGGCGTAGGGGCGGTAGCGAGGGCCGGGCGCCGGCGCCCCGACGCAAGCTCGACCCTCGGCTTTACGCTGCCGCCGGCGCGACTGCGGGAGTTGACAGACGCCGGACGTCAGCGCTCCGCGGACAGCGCATCCGCCGTGACGTAGCGAGGCTGGATGTCGATCGGCACGCTGCGGAGACGGTCGAGCAGGCGCTGCACCTCCGGCCGTACCACTCCCAGCGTCTCCAGCACGCGATTGGCCTCATCGTAGTCGCCCTGCGCCTGGATCGTCATCAGCCGGCTGGTCAGTCCCTCCACCGCGTTCCGGATGCGCCCGTGGTCCACCCGGAACCGCCCGTCCGGCCCGACCCGCACCGCGCCGGCATCGAGGAAGGTGTTGAGCTGGATCGCCACCCCGCGTCCGTGCGCCGCGCCGATGCCGAAGCGAATCGACCGGAACGTCGAGGCGAGGAAGGTCGTGTAGATCTGGCGTTCCAGGGAGCGGTCGATGACGCCCTTGTCGATCAGGTAGTGGAGCGCCCAGAGGCCCGAGACGTCGGCTTTCGCCTCCTCGATGGTGCTGTAGGTCTCGCGCAGGGCCTGCCGGACCGTGGTCTCGCGCCCGTCGATCTCGAGGGAATGCGGTCCGAGCCCGTGCATCAGCTCGTGCATCAGGATGTGCGTGAAGAACGCGTCGAACGAGATGTCGGCGCGCTCGCTGGAGGGCAACGCCAGCGCGGCGATCGGGGTCAGAACCCGCTGGAACTTCGCCTCCTGGACGTTCTTCAGCATGACCCGCTTCGAGCCGTGGTCGCGGATGACCCGCTCGTCGTTCGGCAGGTTGAACGCGGCGGTCTGCACCCCGCTGTTGGCGTCGCCGGCCGTGAACACGACGTTGACCACCCGGATCGGGGCGAGGGCGCCCAACTCCGGATCCCGGTACGCAGGGTCGATCGGCAGGTTGTCCTCGAGCTCCTGCAGCTCCCCGCCGAAGCGCGCGAGCTGTGCGGTCTCGGCATCGTCGCGGATGGTGACGAACGCCTCGAAAGCCGCCTTGTAGTTGAACCACTCGTCCTCGTACACCTCGTACGGGCCGATGGTCGGCTCGATCGCGGCGTCGAGCTCCATCCACGCCACGTCGCTATCGTAGTATTCGTTCGATGCGAAGGCGTCCGCGCGGGTCCGCAGGTAGCGCGCGAGCGTCGGTTCGACGGTCAGGCCGGCGGCCGCCCGGAGGTGTTCGGCCGCGATGGCGAGAGGTCCCTGGTACTCCAGACTGTAGGGCACCGCTCGCAGTCCGCCCTCCCGATCCCGACGGATGACGGTGAAGAAACCGGTGGCCGCCCGCCGCTCCTCTGCGGAGAGCCCGTCGATCCAGGCCGCGACCTCGTCGCGCGTGGCGTCGGGCGGGTAGTAGGCGGCGCCTTCCGGCTTGGGCGGCACGCCGGGCACGAACGCGCGGTTCTCCTCGACGCGCGACCAGGGGCCCTTGTTCACGAGAAAGAAGGCGAGCTGCGCACGACCGGCCGGGCTACGCTCGTTCTGGAGGGCGAGCAGCAGGGAGGGGTTGCCGGGCCACACCTGCTCGAGGAACAACGCGTCCATGATGCGCGCCGCGTCGATGATCCGTGCCAGCGCCGCCCGCTCGGATCGGGGCAGGGCGGAGATATCGGCGCCGACGTCGACCGGAGCGAAGAGCGGTGTCATGGTGGTGCCGAGCTGCTGGCTCTGCGCGGGAGGACTCGCGGCGGCGATCAGCGCGGCGAGGCTGATTGCGACGGCGGCGGCTCTTGTCATCTGCCCGACCTCCTACAATTAGTGTAGACGAGCTTGCATGATCGAGAAGACGCAGCTTGCCGTCATCGGTGCGGGTCCGGGCGGCTACACGGCGGCTTTCCTGGCCGCGGACCTGGGATTGGCGGTAACTCTCATCGATGAGGCCCCGCGCCCCGGCGGGGTCTGCTTGTATCGCGGCTGCATGCCGTCGAAGGCGCTGCTGCATGCCGCGAAGGTGCTGACCGACGCCCGCGCGGCGGTCGCCTGGGGCGTGACTTTCGGGGAGCCGACCATCGACGTCGGCCGGCTGCGGGCATGGAAGGATGAGGTCGTCGCGAAGCTGACCGGCGGACTGGCCCTGCTGTCCAAGCAGCGGGGAGTGAACCGCGTGCAGGGTCGTGCCACCTTCGAGGATGCACACCGGCTGCGTGTCTCGCCGACGGGTGACCGAGCGGGTGATGGTCCTCTGACGATCGCGTTCGAGCACGCCATCCTGGCAACGGGCTCGCGACCGGCCCGGCCCGCCGCGCTGGGCCTCGACGATCCGCGGGTGCTCGACTCCACGCGCGCTCTCGACGTCGACAGCGTGCCGGGATCGCTGCTGGTGGTCGGGGGAGGCTACATCGGCTTGGAACTGGGGACCGTCTATGCCGCGCTGGGGTCCGCCGTCACCGTCGTCGAGATGACCGGCGGTCTGCTGCCGGGCGCCGACGCAGACTTGGTAAGGGTTCTTGCGCGGCGCATCGCCGGCAGTGTCGGATCCGTGCACGTGAACACTTCCGTGGCGGGCTTGACGGCCCGCCACGACGGCATCGATGCCGTGCTCGACACACCTGGGGGAGAGTCGCGCGTCGAGCGTTTCGATCAGGTGCTGGTAGCCGTCGGGCGGAGGCCGAACTCGGATGTGGCGGGTCTGGAACGCACGCGGGTCGAGCGCGATGCCCGTGGGTTCATTCGGGTCGACGCGCAGCGCCGCACAGCGGAGCCTGCGATCTTCGCGGTCGGCGACGTCGCCGGAGAGCCCATGCTCGCGCACAAGGCGTTCGCCGAGGCGCGAGTTGCAGTCGAGACGATCGCGGGGAGGGCTGCGTCATTCGCCCCGCGGGCAGTGCCGGCAGTCGTCTTCACGGACCCCGAGGTGGCATGGTGCGGCCTGACCGAAGCGGATGCCAAGGCATCCGATCGCACCGTGTCGGTGGCCAGGTTCCCGTGGGGTGCGTCCGGCCGTGCGCTCACGCTCGACCGGCCGGAGGGCCTGACGAAGCTCGTTCTCGATCCGCAGTCCGGGCAGATCCTGGGGGTGGGCCTGGTCGGCGCCGGGGCCGGCGAGCTGATTGCAGAAGGGGTCGTTGCGGTGGAGAAGGGGCTGACCGCGGCCGACATCGCCGCTGCGATTCACCCGCACCCCACGGTTTCCGAGACGTTCGCCGAGGCGGCGGAGGTCTTCTTCGGCCGCAGCGCGCACGTCTACCGGCCGAAGCGCAGTTGATGCGGTTCGCGCCTGCCGCGGGTCTCAAGACACGCAACGGTCGAGCGCCGCGGTCTGCTCGTGCGCGTGGTAGGAGCTGCGGACGAGCGGCCCCGACTCGACGTGGCGGAACCCGAGGCCCCGGGCGTGGCTCTTCAGCTCCCGGAACTCGTCGGGATGGTAGTAGCGCGACACCGGAAGATGGGCCGCGGACGGCCGCAGGTACTGGCCTATGGTCACGATGTCGCAGCCGGCCCCGCGCAGGTCAGTCAGGGCGGTGAGGATCTCGTCGCGGGACTCGCCCAGGCCGACCATGATCCCCGACTTCGTCGGCGTGGACGGACGGTACCGCCGCGCATGGTCGAGTAGGCGCAGCGCGCGTCCGTAGCGTCCTCCGGGTCGGGCGGTGCGATAGAGACGCTCGACCGTTTCCAGGTTGTGATTCAGCACGTCGGGGCCGGCGTCGAGCACGCATTCCAGGGCGCACGTGCGTCCGGAGAAATCGGGAACGAGCACCTCTGCGCGACAGGTCGGTACGCGCTGTCGGATGGCGCGAATCGAATCGGCGAATACCGAGGCGCCGCCGTCCGGCAGGTCGTCGCGGTCGACCGACGTGACGACCACGTACGCGAGACCGAGCGCGGCCACGGCCTCCGCCAGCCGCGTCGGCTCGCCGGGATCCACGGACCCCGGGGTGCCGTGCACCACGTTGCAGTAGCCGCAGGAACGCGTACAGACGCTTCCCAGGATCATGAATGTCGCGGTGCCGTGCTCCCAGCACTCGCCGATGTTCGGACAGCTCGCCTCCCGGCACACCGTGTTGAGGGCGAGATCGCGCGTCAGGCGGGCCACGTGCAGGTAGCCGGGGCTTCCCGGCGCCCTGACCCGCAGCCACGGAGGCTTCGCGCCGCGCGGCAGGTCGCGCGAACGCGCCGGCCGGCCGCGAATGAGAGTCACGGGAACGGGAGCTGTCATGCGCTGATCGAATCGTACCGCGGGTGCTCGGACGGCGTCCACCGGGCGTCGCGGAGCGCGGGCGCGGCGGCCCGACTTCGCCTTGATCCCTGGCTTGCCAGCCTGTATTCTGTGGGCGGCAATACTGGTTGGTGTAGTTCGGAGGAAATGAATGGCCTATTCGATCTGTGAGCCGTGTGTCGGCACGAAGGACACCGCCTGCGTTGACGTGTGCCCGGTCGATTGCATCCACCCGCGCAAGGACGAGGAAGAGTTCGAAGCGGAGACGATGCTGTATATCCACCCGGAAGAGTGCATCGACTGCGGGGCCTGTGTGCCGGCGTGCCCCGTCGAGGCGATTTTCGCCAACGACGAGGTGCCCGAACAGTGGGAGAGCTTCATCGAGACCAACGCCGAGTGGTACGAGGGCAAGTAGGCGGCACTGAACGATTGGCCGGCCGCTCGTGCGGCCGGTAGCGGAATCCATCCAGATGGGTCTCATCGATCATCGTTTCGAAGACAACTTCATCACGACCAATCTCGACCGGGTTCTCAACTGGGCGCGGCAATCCTCGCTGTGGCCGATGGGATTCGGTCTCGCCTGTTGCGCAATCGAGATGATCGCGACGTCGACGTCGCGCTACGACATAGCCCGTTTCGGGGCCGAGGTTTTTCGCGCGTCGCCGCGGCAGTCCGATCTGATGATCGTGGCGGGCACCGTCACCAAGAAGATGGCGCCGGTGCTGCGGCGGCTGTACGATCAGATGCCGGAGCCCAAGTGGGTCATCTCCATGGGCAGTTGCTCGAATGCGGGGGGTCCGTTCCCCACGTACAGCGTGCTGCAGGGCGTCGACAAGATCGTGCCGGTGGACGTGTACGTATCGGGTTGTCCGCCCCGCCCCGAGGCGCTGCTGTACGGGCTGATGCGACTGCAGGACAAGATCCGGAAGGAAAACACGATCCTCCGTAAGGAGCGGGTGATCATGGCGGGGCAGACCGAGCCTGTCATCGTCGAGGATCGGGGGTAGGTCGACGTGCTGTTTCTGGCCAAGTTCTTTCGGACCGTGTTCCTGGTGGACCTGCTCAAGGGCCTCTGGGTCACCCTCAAGTACACCCCGCAGCCGGCGTTCACTTTCCAGTACCCCGAGGAGCGCCGCCCGGTGGCGCCGCGCTTCCGGGGGGTGCTTCGCCTGCAGGTCGAGCCCGAGACCGGCGCCCAGACCTGCATCGTCTGCGACCAGTGCGCCAAGGTCTGTCCGGACGAGTTGATCAACCTGGGCGGTCACCGGGAGCCGGGGCACAAGATCAAGGTGCTGGACTATTTCGATTTCAACCTGTCGCGTTGCTCGTTCTGCGGTCTCTGCGCGGAAGTCTGCCCGACCAAGCCGGTGAAGGCGCTCATCATGAGCGAGGACTACGAGCTGGGCACCTACAGCCGGAACGCCCAGATCCTGCGCGTCGACGAGATGTACGACGGCGTTCCCATCGAGCACTACACGCGGTAGGCCTCGCCGCCCGGCGACCGGTTGCGATCCGGGGGGGATCATGCGGATCCGATACCGAAGAGCATTCGTCGCGCTCGCGTTTTGCGTAGCGGCGCCCATCATCATCGGTGCCGAGTCGACAGCCGATTCGGCGCGCAGCGAGGTGCGCCTGCAACTGGCCGACCTCCTCTACGGCGACCAGCGCTACTGGGAGGCGCTCTCCACCTACGAGAACGCAAAGCAGGGGGCCAGGCCCGATCAGCTTCTGCGGGCATCCAGCGGTCTGCTGAAGTCGCTGCTTCACATCGCGGAGTTCACCCGCGCCCAGCAGGAAGCGGATTTCCTCAACAGCCTCGATCCCGTTGATTCCGAGTCTCGAGCGCTGTACGCCGACGCACTGTGGGCCTTCGGGCTGTTCTCCGAAGCAGAGCAGGTGTACGAGGAGGTGCTCGCCAGCGATCCCGACAGCGCCATGGCCCGCCACGGGCTCGGTCGCAGCCTTGCCGCACGAGGCCGGCTGGAAGAGGCGGTCGTCGAGTTGCAGGCGGCCCTCGCCCGCGACCCGCGCGGGGAGTTCTATCACACCCTGGGATCGGTTCACCGGCGCCTGCAGCGGTACGACTTGGCCGCGGATGCTTTCGAATCGTACGTCGAAGACCTCGCGGATACCCGCATGGACCAGAAGGTCGAGTGGGCCCGGTCCGAGATCCGCTTCCTGCGGTCGTTCGGCGAGCGCGTGCCGGTCCATGTTGCGCCGGAGCACCTCGACGTCGTGCACACCGTGCCGTTCCGGCTCGAGCGCGACAAGGTCATCGTGCGCGGGCGCGTGAACGGAGGTTCTCAGATCGACCTGGTCGTCGACACGGGCGCGGAACAGATGGTGCTCTCCCAGGCGACTGCGCAACGCGTCGGCATCCGTCCCATCACGAATACGTTGAGCGCCGGCGTCGGCCGGGTCGGCATGCGGGGGCTCGAGCTGGGGCGCGCCGATACCCTGGAGGTCGGCACCCTGTTCGTCGAGAACGTTCCGGCCCTCATCAAGAACCCGCCACTGACGGGCTTGCCGCAGACGCGTAGCGAGAACAGCTTCTCGCCACTCGCGCTCGGCATGTCCACCATCGTGGACTACGAGAATCAGCACCTCGTGATTGCACGCGAGCTGCCGCCGGAGCCGCCCGCCGACGTCGAGCTCCCAATGCGTTTCCATCGCCTCGCGCTCGTGCGCGGCGTCATAAACGGCTCGGTCCAGAAGAGCTTCATCGTCGATACGGGGGGCGAGGTCATCTCGATCAGCCTGAGCACTGCCAACGCGCTTGGAATGGTGCCGGTGCGTCACATTCCGCTGCGTGTCTTCGGTACTTCGGGGTGGGACGACGATGCCTTCCTGCTGCCCGGCGTCAATCTCGGCTTCGATAGAATCCGCTTCGACAACTTCGCGGTCGTGGTTCTCAACCTGCACCGTCCGAGCGCCCTGCTCGGGTTCCACATCGGTGGCATCATCGGCCACACGTTCCTGGGCGATTACCGCGTGGTCCTGGATCTGAAGAACAGCGTGCTCCGGCTCACGGAGATAGCGCCGTCCGGCTCACCCAGATCCAGAGTGGTAAACTAGCAGCCCGTGGCGAAAGCCCCGCTGCATTCGAGCGGCGATGCATCCCGCGTGGACTGCGTTACTCCTCGGTCGAATATGCCCAATATGGTCCCTCGTCGCGCCTTGCCACGCGGGCGCCTCGCCGCTCTCGGGGCGACGCGGGGTTCCACCACGGACTGCTAGAAGCTTGCGCCGCGGAACGCAACGAAGCGAAGTCCTGCGGCGCAAGGCCATGGAAGCCGGGGGGATAGGCCGAACCCCGAGCCGGCGAGGCGTTTCGGGGCTAGAAGTCGTAGCCGATCCAGACCGAGAAGCGCACCTTGCCGAAATAGTCGCTCCCGCGCAGGAATCCGCCGTACTGCGCCTCGGTCGCGAAGACGATATCTTCCCATTGCTCGTTGAAGAGCGTCGGCCACGCCCAATCCAGATGGATCGGGAAGCCGATGGCGTAGGTCGTGAGACCGAACCCGTAGGCAGCGCGGGCGTTGTTGAGACGGAACCCGCTGACGAGCACGGGCGCACCGAAGACCGGCTCGGTCGCCTGGCCATTGCTCGTTGAAGAGCGTCGGCCACGCCCAATCCAGATGGATCGGGAAGCCGATGGCGTAGGTCGTGAGACCGAACCCGTAGGCAGCGCGGGCGTTGTTGAGACGGAACCCGCTGACGAGCACGGGCGCACCGAAGACCGGCTCGGTCGCCTGGCCCTCGACGTTCTCCAGGTAGTTCGCCCGGTACCCGACTACCGGCCGCACCCACTGTTCCTGCCTGGAGAACAGGTTCCAGGGCTGCCCGGCGATGGCGGCGGCCCCGATGTTGAAGAAGAAGGTGCCCCGGATGCCCCCGAGGATGCCGATCGGCGTCGCCATCGCCTCGACGAGCGGGAATCGCAGCTCCACGTTGCCATGGAACGCCTTGTGGCCCAGGAAGTGGAGGTACTCGTAGCCGCGCATGTCCGACTGCCCGCCGAAGAAGATGAACGTGGGGAAGTCGCCCCAACTGTTGAACGCGCGGCCGCGGACTGCCAGAACCCCGTTCTCCAGGATTCGCAAGTAGTAGCGGGCATCGAGATCGATGGCGTGCCGTGACAGGAATCCGCCGAAACCGGGGGCGAATTCGTACCCCGCCATCAGCGTGTTGCCGGCGACCGGGCCGTACTCGCGGAAGACGGTCGTCTCCTGGAAGTAGCGCGCGCTGAACGGCATGAGCGTGCCGTCGTTGAAGAGCGTGGTGCCGAACTGCTGCCGTTGGAACGCGTCGGACTGCGCCTGCAGCGCCTCGTTGGCGAAGGTTTCCCTGAAGTTGTAGACGCCGGCCGAGAACTCGAGGCGCCGGAAGCGGTCGAACGGGTAGATGCCGATGGCGCTCCCGCCGTCCTGACGGCGCGTGGCGATGGCGTCGTCGCGGCTCAGGAACGCGAGAGTCGGGGCGTAGTAGGCCCCCAGGCCGTAGAAGTACTGCTCGGACGATATTCCCTGCAATGCGTACTGCAGCCGCCCCGCCAGATTCACGTAGGAGGCCCCGTAGGTGCGGTAGGTCTGGATCGAATAGGCCTGGATGTTGAACATCTGATCGCCGAGCACGTCCGCGAAGCTGATCATCGTGCCGCCGAGCACGTCGCCGCTGTTGGTCAGGCCGACGCCGAAGCTCGGACGCCCCTGCATGTACATGTTCTCGAACCGACCCTTGCGCCGCGAATTGGCCGGGTTGAGGGTGTGGGTCAGCGGCGCCTGAAAATCGATCAGCGGGCCGGGGCCGCCGAAGTCGGTGGCGTCCGCGGTGTACAGCGGCTCGTCGTACTCGATGGTATGCAGGCCGTACTCCGCCCTGAAGTACGTGATGAAACCGATACGCGGCAGGTCGGAGTCTTCGTCCGGCGCGAGGACGATCGGGTTGACCACCCCGGTCGCGTTGTCGGTGAGCTGATGCAAGGCGCCGTGCTCGAGGTCGAGCGTCCAGAGATTGAAGATCTCGCCGTCACGAGCGGTGTCCGGGTCGATGGGCTGCGTCGGGTCGACGGCCGTCGAGGCGAACACGATGGTGCGTTCGTCTATGAACTGCCCCCCCGCCTCGTCGTGGGTCCCGAAAGTCAGTTGCCGGCGTTGCCCGGTTTCCCGATCAAGACGGAACAGCTTGTTGTTGCCGCTCACGCGCGACAGGTAGACGATGGTGCCGCCGTCGGGCGAAAAGACGGGAGCGTAGTCGGCCAGCGCGCTGTTGGTGAGGTTGGTGACCTCCCGCGTCTCCAGGTCGATCTCGTAGATGTCGCCGACGGCGCGGTTGAGCGCGGAGAAGACCACTGTGCGTCCGTCGGGCGAGAAGTCCGGTGATTCCGGCTCGTCGACCATATCGAGGTCGATCAAGCGCTCGACCTCGCGGGTGACGACGTTCTGAACGACAAGTGCCTTGCCCTTGCCGTGGCGCACGATGTACGCGAGTCGATCGCCGTCCGGCGACCAGGACATCCACGGCACCGTGTTCCAGCGGAGTCCGGTCTGGCTGATGTAGTCGAACCCGAAATCCTGATCGAAGCCCTCGGTCAGGTTCATGACGACGTCGCCGGTCCGGGACGACAGCAGCACGATGTCCGCCTCGCGGTCCCTGCGGTTGACCGCCATCGCCGCGATCAATTCGCCGGAAGGCGACGCTTCGAGCGAGAAGACGACCGGATAGCGGCTGCGCAGCGGATCGGGAGCCAGGTTCCGTCCGTAGTCGGCCGGGCGCTCCTTGTCGCGAAACGCCTCGAAGCGGTCGTCCAGGTACGACTTGAACGCGTCGTCCCATTCCTCCGCTTCCAGGTCGAATGCTTCTTCGTAGGGATCCTCGCCGCCCCCGATCGCGTTGCGCCGCAACGCGAAGAGGAACTGCCGGACTCCCTCCAGCCCCCAGCGCTCCTCCATGAACTCGAAGGCGGCGTGGCCCAGGTTGTAGACGACACGACCACTGGCGAAGCCGCCGTACCGCTGGAACTCCGTCATCGACGGCACGATGTCGGCGACCGCCAGGTCGCGGACCTGCATCAGGTCGAGTGGGCGCCAAACGCCGGCCATGAAGTCGGCGAGTCCCTCGTCGACCCACAGCGGCACGGTGTTCCGAATCATCGAGCGCGGGATGATGTCGAACTCGAAGATGTGGGTCAGCTCGTGCGTGATCAGCCGGTAGAGGCCGTCCGGAGGCTCGTCGATCGGCAGGGCGATGCGGTTGCGGTACGGTTCCGCGAACGCGCCGACCCCCTCCGGACTGCCGCCGGGAAAGATGTTCTGCTGCTCGAACTCGCTGTGCGTCTTGAAGACGACGAGCGGGACGCTGAACGCCAGGTCGTGGCGCAGGTCGGCGCTGAGCTGCTGGTAGGCGCTCTCCGCGTAGGCCGCCACCCGCTCGAGATGCTCTTCGAGCTCGGGATAGTAGTAGATGTTGAAGTGGTCCGTCTCGTAGATGTGCCAGTCGAACTTGTCCCACTTGACGCGGTTCTTGCCGTAGTACGGTGCGAACTGCTGGGCGCCGGCCGGCGCGGCGATCGCCGCGATTAGCAGTGCGAGCAGGACAATCAACAACTTGCGGGGGCGGGATCCGGTTCGGTTTCGCATCATGGGACACCTCGCGGCGGCCGCCGCGTCGGGGAGGCGTGGCTGGCCCACGGCACCTACAGCCATCTTAATCCTCTAGCCGACCCGCCGGCAATCGGGTACTCGATCAAGCAAGCGACGTGCCGTCGAGGAGCGCTGCAAGAACGCGGCGAAGCGAAGTGCTGCGGCGCAAGCTCCTGGAGTGGGGATGGGCCGAACGCCGAGTCGGCGAGGCGTTCCGGGGCGCATGCGCGACCCGTAGTGAGGCGAACACCGTCACCCGAAAGAGACACGCGGCGCACTCCGAGGGGGACACGGCGTTCGCGGACGCCCCGCTGCTCTTGAGATCCACCGACCGGAAGCGTTAATCTGAGAATCACGCGGCATGCGGCGCCGCCCCGGTCTCGGTTGCCGGATCGGACCATCGGGAGCGGGCGGGCGGTGACCGTCGGGGGCGGGCAGGATGTCGTTTCAGCAGGAGTGGACATGACCAGCAGACGGTGGATGGCGGCGGCAGCGGCGGCGATTGCCCTTGCGTTCCTCACACTGCCGGCGGCGCGCGGTGTGACGGTACTGTCGTTCGCGCCTTTCGAGCGCGGTACGGCCCAGGACGCCCGTTGCGACGCCGACGCCAAGCCGGCGCCGCTCGACTTCACGCTGCGTGACATCGACGGCAACCAGGTCCGGCTGGCGGAACTGAAGGGCAACGTGATCCTCTTGAACTTCTGGGCCACCTGGTGCGGGCCCTGCAAGATCGAGATTCCCTGGTTCGTCGAGTTCCAGCGCCGGCACAAGGACGACGGACTCGTCGTGCTCGGCCTGTCCGTCGACGATACGCCCGAGCAGATCCGGCCCTTCGCGGCCGAGTTCCAGGTCAACTATCCGATGCTGGTCGGTCTCGGGCGCGAGGACTTCCAGGAGGCGTACGGCCCGGTGTGGGGGCTGCCGGTCACTTTCTTCATCGATCGCGACGGCACTCTCTGCCGGACGCACATGGGAATCGCCACCCGGGAGGAATTCCAGCGCGACATCGACGCCCTGCTCTAGAAGCCCGCGCAGCGGGGGGCTTTACAGAGATTCGACAGGGGGAGGCCGCCCGGCTGTAGTATCATTCCGTATGGGCAAAGGATTCGAGCACGCTCGGCTCGCGTGCGGGTGCCGCGTCAGCTTTCGGGACGGTGTCGAGGGCAGTCCGGTGACCGTGGTGGTCGACCGCAAGGGGGCAGCGTGCCGAGTGGCGGTACACGTAGGCGGGGTTCCGGTCTACGACCATCGCGAAGCGCTCCGTCCTCCGACCAGGCTCATCCCGCCTCTCGAGGGCGACTACGAAGAGGAAGGATAGGCGTCGCCCCGATGCCTCCGATCTCCTCCGAATTCGAGGTCGGCTGTCCCTGCTGCGGCTCTGTTCTGGTTGTCGACGCCAATCTGCGCCGCCTGATATCGCACCGTCCGCCCCCGCGTGAAGACGTGCCGGAGCTCGATGACGCCCAGAGGATCCTGGCCGCCGAGGCGGCGCGCCGGGAGGCGATCTTCGAGCGGTCGGTCGCCGACGAGAAGGGCCGCGGCGACGCGTTGTCGAAGCGCTTCGACGAGGCGCTTGAGCAGGCTCGCAAGGAACCGGTCACCCGGCCGACGCGAGATTTCGACCTCGACTAGGAGCTCGCGCCGCAGAACGCAGCGAGGTGAAGTGCTGCGGCGCAAGCTCATGGAGCGGGGGGATGGGCCGAAACGCCGAGCCAGCGCGGCGTTTCGGGGCGCTTAGCGGCGTCTCCGCGAGTTGGCCTTCCAAGTACACATGCCTCGGTACCGGATCGGCACGTCCGGCTACAACTACCCGGCGTGGAAGGGATCCTTCTACCCGGAGAAGTGGCCGCAGAAGAGGATGCTCCCGTACTACGCGGAGCGTCTCGACACGGTGGAGATCAACTACACGTTCTACCGGCTGCCGACGGAACGGCTGCTCGCCGGATGGTCCGCCGCGACGCCGTCCGGCTTCCGGTTCACCCTGAAGGCGCCCCGCCGCATCACCCACGAGGCGCGGCTCTCCGGGTGCGAGCCCGTTACCGAAGCGTTCTGCGAGGCGGCCGCCACGCTCGGCGAGAAGCTCGGCGCGCTGCTGTTTCAGTTGCCGCCGTCGTTCAGGAAGAACGTCGACGTGCTTGCGCGGTTCCTGGCCACGCTACCCTCCGGGGTCCGTCCGGCGTTCGAGTTCCGGCATGTGTCCTGGCATGATGCCGCCGTCATCGATCTCCTGCACGAGCACGGGGCGGCGCTTTGCGTCGCCGACAGCGAGCGCCTGCGCACCCCGGTGCGCGTCACCGCGCGCCACGGCTACTTCCGGCTCCGCGATCAGGGGTACGACGATGACGACTTGGCCCGCTGGGCGGATACCATCGCCACGAGCGCGGGTGGCTGCGACGACGTCTACGTCTATTTCAAGCACGAGGAACGGGGAACCGGGCCGGCGTTCGCTCGGCGCCTGCGGGACTACCTGGCGCAGACCTGATCGGCCGCGTCCGTTTCAGGCGACGTGGCGGAGGGCGAATTCGACCGCGGTCCGCTCTGCCCAGTAGCCGTCGAAACCCGGTGTCGGATGGGTGTAGAAACCGCAGTGTCCCCCGTGCCGGGTGACCGCGACGGCAAGATTCGGGTTGGCCGTGACCGCCGCGTCGCGGAACTGCTCGGCCGGGACGAACGGGTCGTCTTCCGCGCTGAGGATCAGCGTCGGCGTCGCGATGCGGTCGACGACACGCAGGCTGCTTGCGCGGTGATAGTAGTCCGCGGCGTCGCGAAACCCGTGATGAGGCGCCGTGAACGCATCGTCGAACTCCCGGACGGTACGGATCGGGGCGAGAGCCGACAGGTCGAAGAGGCCGGGCAGGAGGCGGGCCTTTCGCCGCATGCGGCGCTTCAGATTGCGTACGAAGTTCCACTGGTAGATCGCGTTCCGGCGCCGTTCGAGGTTATCGACGCAACGCGCCAGGTCCATCGTCGGCGAAACCGCGCAGACGGCCCGCAGGACGCCCGAAGGCGTCGTTCCCGCAAGGCGGAGCCCCAGGTTCCCGCCCAGCGAGTAGCCGACGACGGCCACGGCAGGCAGGCGATCGACATCGACCAGCTCCCGAATGACCGCGGCAGGGTCCGCCGAGAGACCCGAGTGGTAGAGGCCGCGCGACAGATGCTCCGTGTTTCCGCAGTTGCGCTGGTTGAGCAGGATCACGCTGAGACCGGTGGCGAAAGCCTTGTCCGCGAGGCCGCGCATGTAGTGGGCGCTGCTCGATCCCTCGAGCCCGTGCAGCGCCAGCAGCGTCGGCCGGGTCGACGGCGACGATTGCCAATGGCAGTGGGCCAGCACCCGCGCATCCGGCGCGACGTCGAAGTAGCGCCGCACGGGCGGCGGTAGCCGCGGGAAGTGCCGCGGGCGCCCCCAGGTGTAGAGGGTCATGCGATGCCCGCCATCGAGACCGCGGGCCGGCACGAAGTCGCGCGAGCCGTCGAAGACCATGCCTGCAGAGGTTTCCTGTCGCAGCCGGTCAGGCGGACAGGGACGGCGGCGCGCTTTCGAGTGCGAGTGGAGGTCAGTCCCCGTCGGTCGGCGAACTACGGCGAGCCATCCGCGCGTCGTCGCGGAGATCGTATACCGCCAACCGGCCCCGCCGATGCACGAGCGGCAAGGCGATGTCGTGTTCCGTGATGAGGTAGTCGAGGTCGTGGCGCCTGGCGAGCCAGCGAGCATGGGCCGCCTCCAGCGCCGCGAAGTCACCGAGCTCCACGAGGCGTCTGCTGACGCGCTCGGCCATGGTGCGGGAGTAGATGGCGATACCGATGTCCTTGACCGCTTCGAGATAGACGTCGCGTCCGCTCGCCGCCCTGACGCTCGATCCGTACCGCCAGGCGTGACCCGGATCGGCCAGGAAGTTGGTGCCCACGGGGCGTTGCCCGGCCCACTGCATGACCTGCGTCCACTCCGACTCCGGCAGATTGATTTCGATCAGCGCGTGGTCGGCCCGTTCGACGAGCGTCACGTAGCCGCCGCGTGCAAGGGATGCCACCACGACCAGCGCGAACGCAGCGCGGTGGATGCGCACCCGCCGGGCGCCGCCGGGCCAGCCGGGTGCCGCGGGGGCACGTCGCCGCGCGGCATTGTGTATCGCCGTGCCAGGGGGCTCTCCACCACGAACCACGCCGCATAGGCGATGGCGATCACGTCGAGCAACCAGAAGATCCGGCTGAACTGCAACTGGACGAAGAGCGCCACGCCGGCGGACGCGAACGGGATGGAGACCAGAAAGAGCGCAAGCAGCGCCAAGCTGCCCGCGACCAGGCCATCTTCGCGCGGGACCGTCACGCCGAGCGATCTGCGGTAGTCGTAGGCGGCTACGATGACCGCCGCCAGACCCAGATTGGCGAACCACGTCAGCATCGGCCATCGCGCCGCCAGGAGGTAGTCCTTCGATTCCAGCAACGCGGTCCAGGCGGGGCTCATTACGTCCAGTTGGTCCCGAAACGCCCCGGCGAGCAGCACCAGGGTGACTGGCAACGCGGCGCAGGACAGCAGGATCAACGGCCGACGCGCCGCGGGATGGCCGACGAAGGCGGCCACGCTCAGCAGAATCGCATACCAGAGCGCGGTCGTTGGATGAAACAGGCAGGCGCCGGCGAGCGCCGTCACCGCTCCCGCCATGCGGCCCCGCAGGAAGAATCCCACCGCCAGCAGGCCGATGGCGAAGGAGAGTTGCCGGGGATGCATGTACGCTTCGAGCGAATTGACGGCCGTGTCCGGAATCCGGTGCCGCAGGGTCAGGGCGGCGGTCAGGGTGGCGACCCCCCACCAGGTTCGGTAGAGCGAGCGTCCAAGCAGGACGATCGCGCCGTAGAGGAGCGCCAGTCCTGTCAGGTAGGTGGCGAAGAAGGCCACCGGCAGGCTCCGCCCGGTGACGCGGACGAGCGGAGCGAACCAGTCGTCGAACGCCAGCAGCCGGTTCTGGACCGCGAGAAGCGGCGCATCATGCGGAAACAGGCTCGGCTCGAGTCCCTGGCGCACGATGGGGATGTAGAAGGCCTGATCGGAGACGCCGTAGCGGTAGCCGCCCACGTTGAGCATCACAAGGAAGCAGAACGCCAGCGCTCCGGTTGTCAGCAAGATGCAGCGAGTCGTCGAGTCCATGCCCAACCCCCCGGGGCACTAGGGCTTATCGACGCGTACGGCGGTTTCGTGCAGTGTCGCGCCGGCGTTGCCGCTGCCCGGAGCGGGGCAGGCGGGACCATGAGGGCACGGCGGGCGTGTGACATAATGCGCCGCGTGCGGTTGCGCGAGGTCAACGTCGGGTGCTTCGGCGGCGGGACGGGGTTGCCGAGTCTGCTGGGCGGCCTCAAGCAGAACCCGTGGCTGCGGGTGAACGCCGTCGTCACGATGTTCGACAGCGGCGGGAGCTCCGGTCAGCTCCGGGACGAACTGGGGGTGCTGCCGCCCGGCGATGTGCTCAAGTGCGCGCTGGCGCTTGCCAGGAACGAGAGCGAAGCCCGCCGTCTCCTGCTTTCGCGCCTTCCCGCACTGGAGAACGGACGGCTCCGGGGACACACCGGCGGCAACCTGCTCCTGTCGATGATGGAGCAGTACAGCGGCGATTTTCTCGCCGCGGTCGACGGCCTGCGGACCCTGCTCGACTGCAATGGCCGCGTGCTCCCGGTGAGCGTGGAGCAGTCGACGCTCTACGCGGAGTACGAGGACGGCTCACACGCGGTGAGCGAGGTCGGCGTGGACCGGGAGCAGACCGACGGCCGGCGGATCAGGCGGATCTGGCTCGAGCCGAAGCCGAACGTGCATGAAGCCGCTTCGGAAGCCATTCGCGGGTTCGACGCCGTCGTCATCGGGCCCGGTAGCTTCTATACGAGCCTGATGCCGATCCTGCTCGTGCGGGGCGTGGCCGACGCCGTACGAGCGACCAACGGTCCCATCGTGCTCGTGACGAATATCCTGACCGAAGGGCGGGGCATGCAGGGGTTCTCGGTGGGCGAGGCGGTGCACCGTGTGAGCGATGCCATCGGCCGGCCGGTGGACGTCGCGATTGCCAACAACGCCACGCCGCCGCCGGACGTGCTCGCGCGCTACGCGGCCGAGCACAAGGAACTGCTTCCGATCGGGGACATGCCCGCCGAGTGCGAGCTCGTCACCGGGCATTTTTCCCAGCGCCAGATTGCCCGCCATTCCCGCCGGCGCCTGGCGTACGCCGTCTGGAGCGTGCTGGCGCAGCGTCTGCTCCAGTAGGAGCCCGTTGCGCGGCGTTCCACCGCGAGTTCCCGGACGTCAACGCCGGCGGGCGAGGATCTTGCGCGCCGCCCGCTCGATGACCTCGCGCGTCAGTGCGGCGGCGCGGCCGTTGCCGCGGGCCGTGGCGGGCCGCCCGGTGATCCAGAGATCGGGCATGTCGGCCGCGAGAATATCGTCGAAGTCCCCTTCGCTCTTGACGCTGAGAGGTGCGAACTCCGTGATGTCGACCGGACCCGACCAGAAATCGGCGTGCTTGATGAGCAACCAGTTGCGGCCGCGTCGGCGCTCGGGCGTCCCGTCGCGGTCCCGCGTGCGCACCAGCGCCCAGGAGCCCTTGAGCTTGTAGCCGTCGAGCGCGAATTTCAGGTCGCCCTTCTCCAGCGCCGCCTCGACGCTGCCGACCTCCGGGGTCCACGTGCCGTGGTCCCAGAGCATGACGATACCCGCGCCGTAGCCCTCCGGTATCACCCCCTCGAAGCTGCCGTACTCGTACGGATGGTCCTCGGTCCGTACGGCCATCCGCTTGTCCGAGGGCTGCAGGGAGGGGCCCCTGGGCACGGCCCAGGAGAGGAGGATGCCGTCGTGCTCCAACCGCAGGTCGTAGTGGAGATGGCTGGCGAGATGCTTCTGGACGCAGAAGTAGCCTCCGCCGCCCTCTTCCGTCCGGCGCCGCCGCGACCGGCCCGCCTGGCCTTCCGGCTCGGGCGTCCGGCTGAAATCGCGCTTGCGCCGGTACTCGTCGAGAGGCATGGACCGCTCATTATGATCCACAATGGCCGGCATGCTGACGGCGGTAATCGTCTACATGTCGGTGCTGGTGCTGGTCGGCGCCTGGCGCAGCCGGCGCATCCGTACCGGCGACGACTTTCTGGTCGCCGGGCGACGCCTCCCGGCCCGCGTGCTCGTTTTCACGTTGCTGGCGACCTGGATCGGGTCGGGCAGCCTGTTCGGCGGCGCCGGGCTCGGCTACCGGTCCGGGTTCTCGGCGCTGTGGCAGTCGGCCGGGGCGTGGGCCGGCATCGCGCTCGTCTACTTCATCGCGCCTCGCGTCCGGCGGATCGCGCAGTACACCGTTCCCGACATCCTGGAGCTGCGGTACGGGCCGACGGCGCGCGTGCTCGGGACGCTGACCACGGTGCTGGCCTACGCAACCATCGCCGCGTACCAGTTCCGCGGCGGGGGGCGGCTGCTCGCGCTGGTGGCCGGGGTCGATCCCGGCACCGGCGCCCTGATCACGGCCGTCTTCTGCGTTCTGTTCACGTCGCTCGCCGGCATGCTGTCGATCGCCTATCTCGACGTGGGCAACGGCCTCGTGATGACCGTCGCGGTCATGTTCGGCGTTGCCTTTCTGGTCGGCGACGCCGGCGGTCTGTCGGCGTCGCTCGCGGCGCTCGAGCCGCACCAGGTGTCGCTGTTCGGAGACATGGGGGCGCAGGCGGCGTTCGCCCTGTTCCTGCCGACGATGTTCCTGCTGCTCGGCGAAGCCAACATGTACCAGAAGTTCTTCTCGGCGCGCGACGAACGGGCGGCGCGGCTGGCCGTAATCGGCTGGATCGCCGGCACGATTCTCGTCGAGACGCTGATCGATGCGACGGGCATCTTCGGCAGCCTGGCGGTCGGCGGGTTGAGCACGGCGGCATCGGAGGAGATCGTCATCCGCGTCGCCACCGACGTGCTGCCGCCCGTGCTCGGGGTGATGCTGGTCTGCGGCGCCGCCGCGATCGTCGTCTCCACCGCGAACAGCTTCTTGCTGACGCCGTCGACGAACCTGATCCGCGACGTTTACCAGCGGTTCGTCAACCCCGGCGTGACCGACCGGCAGGTCGTCCTCTATACGCGGGTGATCGTGGTCGCGGTCGGTGCTCTCGGCTACATCGCCGGCAACTTCTTTCCGACGATCCTGGCGATGGCGCTCTGGGCGTACACGATGTACGGCGCCGGCATCACGCCCGCACTGCTTGGCGCGCTGCTCTGGAAGCGGGCCACGCGGGCCGGCGGAGTGGCCTCCATCCTGGCCGGCATGCTGACGACGCTCGTCTGGGAGATCGTCGGCCTGGCGAGAGCGGTGGACGGAAACCCGGAATACCTGTTCGGCTGGCAGACGGCGTACCCGGCACTGTTCCTGTCGATCGCCACGCTCGTCATCGTCAGCCTCGCGACGCCGCCTCCGACCGCTGCCGAGGTCGAGTTGCGGCCCGCCGCGTCATGAGAGTCGCGCTTGTCGCCACCTACGAGCTGGGACGCCAACCCTTCGGCCTGGCGTCGCCCGCGGCATGGCTGCGGCGGGCCGGCTTCGACGTCTCCTGTCTCGATCTGTCGCGGCAGCCGTTCGATGCCGGGGTGGCCGAGGCGGACCTCGTCGCGTTTCACCTGCCGATGCACACCGCGACGCGGCTCGCGGTGCCGGTGATCGCCCGGGTCCGACGTCTCAATTCTGCCGTCCGCCTGTGCGCGTACGGGCTCTATGCCCCGTTGAACGCCGAGTTCCTGCAGTCGGTCGGGGTCCACCACCTGCTCGGCGGGGAGTTCGAGGCGGACCTGGTCCGGCTGGCCGCCGATATCTCGACCGGCGCCGAGCCTTCCGCGCCGTCCGGGCTGCCGCGCCTCGATCTGATTGCACCGCTGCGGAGCGGGCTCCCCCCGCTCGAGCGGTACGCGACATTGCAGCACGGCGCCGCTCGCAAGACGGTCGGGTACACCGAGGCCAGCCGGGGCTGCAAGCACGCCTGCCGGCACTGTCCGATCGTGCCGGTCTACGGCGGTCGGTTTCGCGTCGTGCGACCGGACGTGGTCATCGCCGACGTGGCGGCGCAGGTGGAGCAGGGGGCCGGGCACATCACCTTCGGCGACCCCGATTTCTTCAACGGCGTCAAGCATGCCATGCGGGTCGTCGAAGGGGTCGCGCAACGTTGTCCCGGGCTGACCTACGACGTCACGATCAAGGTGGAGCACCTGATTGCGCATGCCGACCTGCTTCCGCGGCTGCGCGACACCGGCTGTCTCTTCGTCACGAGTGCGGCGGAGTCGTTCGACGATGCGGTGCTGCGCCGTCTGGACAAGGGGCATACGCGGGACGACATAGCCCGCGCGGTGGGGCTCTGCCGAGCCGCCGGCGTGGTGCTGGCGCCCACGTTCGTCGCTTTCACCCCCTGGACGACAATCGACGGCTATCGCGAGATGCTGTCCGAGATCGAGCGGCTCGATCTGGTCGAACAGGTTGCGCCCATCCAGCTCGCGCTGCGGTTGCTCGTGACGTCCGGTTCCCGCCTGCGGGAGCTGGGTGACCTCCGCGCCCGGCTCGGACCGTTCGACCACGAGCGGTTGGTCTATCCCTGGCGACACCCCGATCCCCGCGTGGACCGTATGGCGGACGATATCCGGGCGTTGGTCGGCCGGCGAATGACCACCGATCGCCGCAAGATGTTCGATGCCGTGCGGGCGCTCGCGCACGGCGGACACATGGCGGCGCCGGTCGGCGCGGGACCCGCCAGAAGCCGGGTCGACGTGCCGTACCTGAACGAGCCGTGGTACTGCTGAGCCGAGCCCACGACCGGGCAGGTGGCTCTGGTCTGAATGTCTCCTTCACCCGGTGGCGCACCGCGGGCGCTGCTCGTCGCAGCCACGACCGGCTATCAGGTCCGCTCGTTCAGCGAAGCGGCCCGCTGTCTGGGTGTCGAGCTGGTTCTGGCCACCGATCGCTGCCACAGACTGGACGATCCGTGGCGGGACGCGGCAGTGCCGATCCGATTTCACGACGAGGATGCATCCGTGCGCGCCATCGTCGGCGCGGCCGCCGACGCACCGCTGGATTGCGTGCTGGCGGTAGGCGATCGGCCGGCCCTCATCGGTGCACTCGCGGCGCGCGCGCTCGGTCTCCGCGGACATCCGCCGGAGGCGGTCCGTACCGCCGGGCACAAGCTGAAGACCCGCACACACCTGCGGACGGCCGGGCTGCGTACGCCCCGGTTCCGGTCCTTTCCCGTGGACAGTGACGACTACGTGCTGTCGGAGGGGGTGGCGTATCCCTGCGTCGTCAAGCCGCTCGGGTTGGCTGCGAGCCGGGGAGTCATCCGCGCCGACACGCCAGCCGAACTGGTCGCCGCGGTCGACCGCCTGCGCCGGCTGCTCGCGGCGCCTGATGTCCGCGCGCGCCGCGATCCGGCCAGCGACGCGATGGTGGTCGAAGAGTACCTGCCGGGGCGCGAGGTTGCGGTCGAGGCGGTGGTGACGGACGGTGTCCTGCGGGTCTTTACCATCTTCGACAAGCCGGATCCACTGGAGGGACCGTTCTTCGAAGAGACGATCTACGTCACGCCGGACCGTCTGTCCGCCACGGAACGCCGGGAGGTGGTGCAGCAGGTGGACGCCGCGGTCCGGGCGATCGGCCTGACGTGCGGTCCCGTGCACGCGGAGTGCCGTCTGGGGCCGCGCGGCGTCGTCGTGCTCGAAGTGGCGGCGCGGCCGATCGGGGGACTCTGCTCGCGGGTCCTGCGCTTCGACGGGCCGGACGGCTCGGGGCGGTCCCTGGAGGAGGTGCTGCTCCGACATGCGCTCGGCGAGTCGACCGGCGCGTATCGCGTCTGCCGCGAAGCGGCGGCGGTGATGATGATCCCGGTGCCGGGCGCCGGGATCTGTCAGGGGATCGACGGGCTCGACACCGCCCGGTCGACGCCTCTCGTCGAGGACGTGGTCATCACGACCAAGCCCGGTCAGCGGCTCGTGCCCTGGCCGGAGGGCGCGAGCTACCCGGGCTTCATCTTCGCGCGGGGACGGATGCGCGACGACGTAATCTCGGCCGTGCGGAGTGCTCACCAGAAGCTGGCGTTCCGGCTTGCTGCGGAGATTCCTGTCGCGGCCGGGACGGGGCAAGGCGCAACCGGCCCCTCGTAGCGCGCTACTGCTTCGCTTGCGGTGGGACGTACTCCGGCGGCAGCGCCGACCCTTCGCCGAAGAAGAAGTCCTCCATCTGCCGGGCCACCAGCTCCTGGGCCTCCTTCTGCCACGGCATCAGGCGGTACTCGTTGAGGATCATCTTCATCCGTTCTTCCCAGAGCTTCCAGGCCTCCTGCGACACACTGTCGTAGATGCGCCGGCCGAGCTCACCGGGCCACGGCGGCTCGTCGAGTCCCGGCATCTCTTTCTGGAACTTCACGCACTTGACGGTACGTCCCCCGGGCGTGTCGGCCATCTTCGATCTTCCTCTGTTCCCTGTGCGTGGGCCGGTGTCGAGTCCGAGCGCTGCCGCTAGTGTACCCGTTTCGGCGACGCCGGACCGGTCCAGATGGCGATGTTCCGCCCGCCGAGGTCGGCGGTCACGACGCGGGTGACCTCCACGCGGGCGTCGTTGAAGCAGGCGCCGTCGCCCAGGTCGGTCGGTTCGTCGGACACCAGGGCGTTGGTGGTACAGCCGTTCATCGTGTTGCGCCGCCAGAGGCCCTTCGGCAGGCTGATCACGCCGGGCCTCACGTCGGGGTTGACGGTGACGGCGCAGTGGATTTCGCCCTCGTCGTTGAAGACGCGCGCCACGTCTCCGGTCGACAGGTCCCGCGCCTCCGCGTCGCGCGGATGAATCTGCAGGCGGGCCTGCCGGGTGCGCAGCTCGCCGAGCGTCGACGAGACGGTCTTGTCGCTCGCGGGGGAGACCAGCGCGAGCGGGTAACGGTCCGGAACCGGCTCCGGCCGGAAGCGGTACAGGCCGAGCGGAGCGGATTGTTCCAGTACCGCCGGCAGCAGATCCACGCGGCCGTCCGGCGTACGCGGGAAGCTGTCGGCGAACTGCACCGGGGCCGCGGGCGCGCCGCCACGGGTGATGCCGCGACTCAGCAGCTCTTCGCCGGCGTTGTCCGGCAGCGCGCCGGCCACATGCATCAGCATGCCGGTGTCGCTCTGCAGCAGCTCGTCGATCTCGACGTCGAGCCGTGTCGCGAGCTCGGCGAAGACCTCCACGTTGGGCCGCGATTCGCCGGCCGTCTCAATCACCGGCTGCACGAGCTGTACCGCGCCATGTCCGTAGCTGAGGGCCAGATCGTACTGTTCGAGGAACGTGGTGGCCGGCAGGACGACGTCGGCCCAGCGGGCCGTGTCCGTCATCACCTGGTCGAAGACCACCGTGAACAGGTCGTCGCGCCCCAGGCCGGCCAGCACCCGGTTCTGGGCGGGCATCGTGGCCAGCGGGTTGCAGTTGTAGACGAAAAGCATCTTGACCGGCGGGTCGTCGAACTCGGTCAGTGCGCGGCCCAGGCGGTTCATGTTGACGAGCCGCGTCCGCGGCTCCCGGGTCTGGATCCAGTCCTCTTCCGACAGCGGCATCGCGCGCGAGCTGCTCATGGAGAAGCCGCCGCCGCGCACCCCGAACTTGCCGCCGACAGCCGGCAACGCCAGCACCGCCAGGGCTGCGTTGCCGCCGTTGCGGTTGCGTTCCAGGCCCCAGCCGCAGCGGATCACGGCCGGGGACGTCTCCGCGTACAGCTCAGCCACCTTTTCCAGCAGATCGGCATCCACCTCGGCCACCGCCGCGGCGCGCTCGAACGTCCACTCCGACGCACGGCGCCGCAACTCGTCCGCGTTGTGCGTCCACTCGGCGAGGAACGCTTCGTCCGCAAGGCCGTTCTCGAAGAGGAAACGGTGGATCGCCAGGGCGACGACCACGTCGGTCCCGGGCCGCACCGCGAGATGGATATCCGCCCGCTTGGCAAGGGGAGTGCGGCGCGGATCGATGACCACCACTGCCGCGCCGTCGCGCGCAGCCTGGCGTACGTGCGGTACCAGGTGAAACCCGGAAGTGGAGGGATTGGCCCCCCAGATCACGATGAGCCGTGCATGCCGGTAGTCCTCGTAGGCGACTCCGGCCATCCGGCCGTAGAGCGCGGCGGTCACCGTCGTGGTCGGCGCGGCGCAGACGTTGCGCGCCAGCCGCGAGGTTCCGAAGGCGCGGAAAAGGCGGGCGTCGGTCGTGTCCTGCGACAGCAGGCCGTTCGAGCCGCCGTAGGACAGCGGCAGAATCGCCTCGGCCCCGAACTCCCTGCGGATCGCCCGCATGCGCCCGGCGACGGTCTCGAGCGCCTGGTCCCAACCGATGCGGTTGAAGCTCGCCTCGCCCTTGGCGCCGCGTCTCGATCCCGGATAGAGAAGTCGCTCCTCGCCGTAGATGCGCCGGTCGAAGCGCCGGACCTTGCTGCAGATGAAGCCGTCGGTGCCGGGGTGCCGGGGCGAATGGTCGATCTTCGTGATCCGGCCCCGTTCGAGGGAGACGGCCAGGCTGCAAGTGTCGGGGCAGTCGAGCGGACAGGCGGTCTCGACCGTCGAGCGCCCCCAGGTCAAGTCTTCGTCGGCTGGCATTCGAGAGTGTACCATGGGGTTTCGCCGCCTCGGGCGCGTGTGATGTACCTCTTCCTCGACGAGATCACCCGACAGGACGAAGGCTCGTCCAGACCGGTTCTCGACCGTGTTTCCCTGTATGCGCGGCCGGGTGAGATCGTGTCCGTGGTCGGGCCGGCGGGCGCCGGCAAGTCGGCCCTGCTCAGGTTCATCGGCAGGCGTTCGGACGGACGCGATGGCGTGTTCATGGGCTCGGACGATCAGCGCGAGCCGGGTCAGACGAGGCCGGGACTCGTCCGGGGGTGGCGCTTCGGCAGTCCCGGCGACGCCTTTCCGCCGCGGTGGCGCACCGAGAGATGGCGCGGCGTTGCTATCCGCCGCTACGCGTTTCCGAACATGGCGCTCGACGGTTCCGAGCGGGAGCGGTCCGGCGGGTGGTCTGAGGACGCCGACGACGTGCACTTCACCGTCACGTCCGAAGACGCAACGGTGCGGAGGGTCGGCTGGGAGGGAGCTGCCCCGAACGACGAGAGCCTGCCGGATCTGTTGCTCGTGGACGACCTGAGCGGCGACCGGGCGTTCGGCGATGCCGGTGCCCGTCGCGCGTTCGTGCGCGGTCTGCGCAACCTGCGTTCGCAACCCGAGCACCGGACCGTGATATACGCGACGCGTGACGGTGACGACGCGCTGGCCGTGTCGGACCGCATCGCCGTGCTGGACCGCGGCCGAAACGTGCAGTCCGGGAGCCTTGGAGATGTGCTCGACCGGCCCGCCAACGAACTCGTGGCTCAATTGTTCGGCCGGCCGCCGATCAACCTGGTGCCGGCCATCCTCGAGAAGGACGGCCAGGCCCTCCTGGTCGGCAACCGGACCGTGTCTCTGGCCGGTCGTATCGCCGAGGAGTTCTGCCGTGACGTCACGGTGGGCATTCGTCCGCAGCATGCCCGGCTCCACCGCGAAGGCGCCGGCTGGCGCGGCCGCGTCGTTTCCGGCGAGCCGCACCACGAGCAGTGGCTGGTGACCGTTGCGACCGAGGGGGTGCGTGTGCGGGCGCTGGTGGACGAGCCGTTCGAGGCGGACGAGCGGGTGATGGTCCACATCCTGTCGAAGCACTTCATCGTCTTCGACGACCGCGGCGTTCGCCTGGAACAGTTGTAGGTGCGGTCTTCGGCAGGTAGAGCATCGAGGAGTCTCGGTAATGCCGGGATGAGCGGTTTCCCGGGGCGCGGATTGAACAAATCGGTAGAAGGACGACCAGGGAAGCAGCCCTGCAGTGGGAGCGGGAGGGCGGCAATGAGGTCGTACAGAAAGTGAACGACTGGTTCTGACGGCGTGAGTCGATAGGTGTGAGGGCACCAGGATTCCGGGGCGTGGCGGCGGCGGCGGCGGCGCTCGTGCGTCGCGCCGGCGTCCAGAAGTGGATGGCGTCCGGCGTCATCATCGCGGCGGCCGTCGCCGCCCTCGCGCCGACACCTGCCGCATGGGTAGAGCAAACCTACTCCCGGCAGTGGTACGTCGCCGGCCAGCGCATCCTGACACCGGTCTCCGGGCTCGTCGGTTTTTCCTTGCTCGACTTGCTGGCGATTGCCGGGATGCTCGGCCTCGGCTTCTGGTGGTGGCGCGGATTGCGCCGGTCCGGTTCCGAGGGGCGTGGACGCGCCGTCGCCCTCGCGCGGCTGGCGCTGCACACCGCCGCTCTGGCGGCTGCACTCTACCTCGTCTTTCTGGCGATGTGGGGCCTGAACTACCGGCGCGTGCCGCTGACCGCCAAGCTCGACTACGACGCGGCCCGGATATCTTCCGCAGCGCTCGTGTCGCTGGCATCCGAGTCGGTCGACCGTCTCAACGCGCTGTACGAGCCGGCTGCGGCCAAGCCGTGGCCGTCTCTGGGCGAGCTGCCCGCGCGTTACGGCTCGGCGTTCGCCGTCGTGCAACGCCGTCTGGGGGCAGCGCGCCCGGCGGTGGCCGGCCGTCCCAAGGCAACGCTGCTGACCGCGTACTTTCGCCGTGCGGGCATTGACGGCATGATCAGCCCCTTCTCTCTGGAGGTGCTGGTCAACGGAGCCGTGCTGCCGTTCGAGCGCCCGTTCCTCGTCGCGCACGAATGGTCTCACCTGGCCGGGTATGCGAACGAGTCCGAGGCGAGCTTCGTCGGCGTGCTGATCTGCCTGGCGGGCGATGCACAGAGCCGCTACAGCGCGTGGCTGTATCTCTCGCAGCAGCTCGTGCGTCACCTGTCGCAGGCCGAGCGCGAACGGGTCTGGGCGGGCCTCGACGGGGGCCCGCGGGAAGACCTGCGGGCGATCGCGGCGCGCCTCCGCGAAGCCGTGCCGGTGGTGCGGCGTAGCGCGAGCCGCGTCTACGACCGGTACCTGCGCGCCAACCGGATCGCTGCGGGGATTGCCAGCTACGGCCTGGTGGTCGACCTGCTGCTGGGGACCGACGGGACGCCCGCGTGGCGGGAGCTCGCGGGCCCGATCGACCCCCACGGCGTTGTGCAGCCGCCCGTGTCGCCCCGGTGATATGATCGCCCCGCGTTGCGGGGAGGACGATGTTCAAGCTGGTGACAACGGTCAGGGGCGGCGCGGTCAACTTGCCGGCGGCATCGGCGAAGTACGCGTCGGTGGACGATGCGAGGACCGCGGCGAAGGAGCTCATGCACGAGCATCAGCGGGTCGTCCGCGTCATGATTGTCGAGGAGCCGTCCTCCCGCTTCGTCGAGTGGTTCGACCGATCGTGACTACGGCCTCTCGGGCCGGATGGTGAACCCCGCGCCGATCCGCAGCATCGGGATCGTGAAGCTGCGGCTGCCGCCTCCCTTGAACTCGGTGAAGAATCCGCCCTCGTGGACCAGGCCGAAAGCATAGGTCCACGCGCTGCTCACGTCCTTCGCTTCCTCGTCCCGGAACGTGCCGCCGATCCGGGCGATGTACACGCTCGGCCCGAAACCCTGTGACAGCCGCCAGCCGGAATTCCCCAGCTCGATGCGGTACTGCAGCTCCGCACCGATGGCCGCCACCCGCAGGTTGCTGCCGAACCCGCCGTCGATTGCCGGGCGGAGGACGAGCTGGTCGGACCCGAGAGGCAGCTCCATGTGGGTCCCGACATAGACCTGCTCCGGATTGACCGTCACTCCGCCCTGGAAGCCGATTCCCTGCGCGTGGGTCGCCGGGGCGGCCAGGAGAGGGGTACAGGCGGCCGCCAGAAGGGACAGCCAGAGGCGCGCGCGGGCTGATCGCATGTGCAAAGACTACAATCGGCGTCAAGGGGGCTCGCGCCGCGGTAGAGGATACCGACCCCACTGCGCGCGCCGTGCCGCGGCCAATCAGGATGAAGCGACACGCCAGCCTCGTCCCGCTCTCCCGCGACCACCACCACGGCTTGGTGATGGCCCGACGGTTGATCCTGGGACGGTCCACCAACCCGCGGGCCGACTGGCCGGCGGACCCGGTGCAGCAGGCGGCGCGCCTCGTCGAGTTCTTCGAGACCGACCTCCGCCCGCACTTCGAGGTCGAGGAAGCGCACGTCTTTCCGGCCGCGGCGCGGGACCTGGACGACGGCGACAGCCGCACGCGGGCGCTGCTGGCCGAGCACGAGACCATGCGGAAGATGGTGCGCGACCTCGCTGCCGATGCGACCTCACGCCTGCGGGAGCGGCTGCGCGCCTTCGGCGAGCTGCTCGAGGCGCACATCCACACCGAGGAGCGAGTGCTCTTCGAGCAGATGCAGGGGGCGTGCGACGCACAGGTGCTCGAGACGCTCGGCACGCGGATTGCCGAGCATCGGCGTGAGCCCGGTGGGCCTAGCTGCCGAGCATGACGGCATGCCCACGACGGGTTCCAGCGGACAGCCCCGGCGCGCCGGAACGGGAGAAGCCGTGAACGCGACCCTGCATCCCGTGGCCGGGCCCACGCACGGACCTGGCCTCGACTGGAACACCTCGGATCCGGTCGAGGTCCGGCGCCGAATCCGCGCCGGTCGACACCAGGGCCAGACGGGCGGGCTCGCCAGGGGGTACGTCCAGGCCAACCTCGTCGTGCTGCCGGCGGCCTGCGCCGGCGAGTTCGCCCGTTTCTGTCAGCGCAATCCCAAGCCCTGTCCGTTGCTGGCGACGTCGGAGCCGGGCAGTCCGCGCCTGCCGGAGATGGGCGAGGACCTCGACATCCGCACCGATCTGCCGAGCTATCGGGTCTTCCGCGACGGCGAGCCCGCCGGCGACGTCGCGCGCATCGGCGATCTCTGGCAGGACGATTTCGTGGCCTTCGCGCTCGGGTGTTCCTTCTCGTTCGAGGAGGCCCTGGTCGACGCAGGTCTCTCCGTCCGGCACTGGAACGACGGCAGCGTATGCCCGATGTACCTGACCGACATCGAGTGCGCGCCGGCCGGCCGTTTCCGGAGCCGACTGGTCGTTTCCATGCGCCCATTCACACCGGCGGACGTCATCAAGGCGGTGCAGATCACCACCCGGTACCCGCGGGTGCACGGGGCGCCCGTTCATCTCGGCATGCCGGAACGCATCGGGATCGAGAACATCGAGCGCGCGTGGCAGGGCGACGATCCGATCATCGCAGCCGGCGAGCTGCCGGTCTTCTGGGCCTGCGGCGTGACCCCGCAGGTGGCGTTGCGCGCGGCGCGCCCGCCCATCGCGATCACCCACACACCGGCGCACATGCTGGTCACGGACGTCCGCAACGCATCGCTTGCGGTTGGCTGAAGCAGGCAGTCCTTGTGGAGAAACAGGCCGCAGGAGTGGCGCGCCCGGCTGGATTCGAACCAGCGACCCTCGGTTTAGAAGACCGATGCTCTATCCTGCTGAGCTACGGGCGCATCCTTTAGAATCAATAACTTACACGCCTGGTTGCTTTCTGCCGGCCGATTACGCCGCTTCGCCTCGAAAGTTCGTTCCGAATTGCCGCCGGGACCGCGTGCGGTGAGGCTCTGCCCCTGCCTCCCGCCAGCGCCCGCAAACGGACGCGTGTCATCGTGGACAGGGAGATCCGCTCCGCATGCCGGCGATGCCGAGTGCCGCTCTTGGCGTGAGGGGGCGGGGCTTCGGGACACGGCGGAATCCGGAATCTCGCCGTGGCACGGACAGCCGCCCCGGCAATGACCAAGCTCTCCCATCGACGATAGCCGCGCGCGAGGCACCAGAATCGGTGTCGAACTACCCGGGGGCGGCCCCAGGCGTACAGCAGCCCTGGGATTCGAGCGTCAAGGCGCGCCGTCGCGCTGGAGAGCCGATTGCCCGGCTCAGAGTATCGGTCTGCGTTCGCAGCCGTCGCACGGGTACGTCCTGTCGCGCTCGCCGCCCGAGCGCACGATGAACGACAGGTCGTTGCCGGAAGCGCTGCAGATGATCTCGAATTCGTACGTTTCTCCGGTCATGATGCCGTCCGGGAACGTGTGCTCGCAGGTGCGCCGCGAGGCGGTCTCGCCGCGCCAGATCAACGCCGCGATCCGCGGGAACGGGTCGCTGGCGGCCGGCGTGCCCGGGTCCGCGAGCTGGAGCGATCCGGTGATCCGGCGACCCATCGGATTGCCGGTGTCCGGATTCATCGCGATCTCCACGCTGACGTCGGTCACGGTCGCGACGGGATTCGGGAGAGGCGGTGAACAGCCGACCCCCGCGGTTACGGCCGCCACCGCGAGCGCGCACAGGCCCAATCTTGTCCTGTACGGTCGTGCTCGCTCTCGCATCGTCTACCTCCTGTGGAGCTTCGGGAACCGGCGCCACGCCGCTCGGCGTCTGCCCAATCTTAGCGCACCCTGCGGCCGGGGGCCGGCAACGCGAGATCGATCGGCGCGCCACGTGGAAGGCGATGCTGAAGCGGGTCGGCCGCTGCGCGCCGCCCACGTGCGCCGCACTGTGTTCGGCTCTTATGAAAGGGTAAAGATTATAAATTTGACTGCTCCACGCGCGGAAGCGGTACAATAGTTTCGCCGCTGGAGGCGGCGTCGACTCATGAACTCCCATCGGGAACTTCCCGGCATTGCCACGGTCATCGTTATCGTGGCCGGCGCGATTGCGTCGGCCGCAAGCGGATGATGTTCCCGAAACAGCAACCAAAGAGACCACGAGGGGCCATCATCCGACACCGGGTGATGGCCTTTTTGCTATGAGCACACGCAAGAGCGCCGCGATCACCGAGGGACCGAGCCGCGCGCCGGCGCGCGCCATGCTGAAGGCGGTCGGGTTCACCGACGCTGACCTGCGCCGGCCGATCATCGGCGTGGCGAACACGTGGATCGAGATCGGGCCGTGCAACTACCACCTGCGCGACCTCGCCGAGGAGGTGAAGGCAGGCATCCGGGCCGCGGGCGGGACGCCGATGGAGTTCAACACGGTGTCGATCTCCGACGGCATCACGATGGGCAGCGAGGGGATGAAGGCGTCGCTCGTCAGCCGCGAGGTGGTGGCCGACTCCATCGAGCTGGTCGCGCGCGGCAACCTGTTCGACGGCATCGTGATTCTCGTCGGCTGCGACAAGACCATCCCGGGCGGGGTGATGGCGCTGGTGCGGCTCGACATTCCCGGCCTGGTGCTCTACGGCGGCTCGATTGCCCCCGGGCGGTGGGAAGGGCGCGACGTCACGATCCAGGACGTGTTCGAGGCGGTCGGGACCCATGCGGCGGGGAAGATGACCGACGAGCAGCTTTGCGCCCTCGAGGACGTCGCCTGCCCGGGGCCCGGCGCCTGCGGCGGGCAGTTCACCGCGAACACGATGTCGACGGTCTGTGAGCTGCTCGGGGTTTCGCCGATGAGCGCCAACGGCGTGCCGGCGATGGAGACGGAGAAGGGCGAGGTCTCGCGCCGGGCCGGCGCGCTCGTCATGGACCTGGTGAAGAAGGACCTGCGGCCCCGGCAGATCGTGACGCGGGACTCGCTCGACAACGCCATCGCCGCGGTCGCCTCGACGGGCGGCTCGACCAACGCGGTCCTGCACCTGCTGGCGATCGCCCATGAGGCGGGCGTCGACCTGCACATCGAGGATTTCGATCTCGTCAGCGAGCGCACGCCGCTGCTGGCCGACTTGAAGCCGGGAGGCCGTTTCGTCGCCACCGACCTCTACCGAGCCGGCGGGATCGGCCTCGTAACCCGGCGATTGAGCGAAGCCGGGTTGCTCAACCGCGACTGCGTCACCGTGACGGGGCAGACCATCGGCGACGTTGCCGATGCGGCGGTGGAGACCTCCGGTCAGGAGGTGGTGCGGCCGGTGTCCGATCCGATAACCCCGACAGGGGGGCTCGTCATCCTCAAGGGCAACCTGGCCCCGGACGGCTGCGTGGTGAAGGTGGCGGGTCACGAGCCGGCCACGCACCGCGGGCCGGCGCGCGTGTTCGACAGCGAGGAAGGGGCTTTCGAGGCGGTCGAGCAGGGTCGGATTCGACCGGGTGACGTCGTCGTGATCCGCTATGAGGGGCCGAGCGGGGGGCCGGGCATGCGGGAGATGCTCGGGGTGACCGCCGCCATCGTCGGGGCGGGGCTCGGCGAGTCGGTGGCGCTGCTGACCGACGGCCGGTTCTCCGGCGCCACCCGCGGCATGATGGCGGGGCACGTGGCGCCGGAGGCGGCCCGCGGCGGACCGATCGCCGTGGTGCGCGACGGCGACACGATCCTGTTCGACGAGCGCAACCGGAGGCTGCAGCTCGAGGTGAACGACGAAGAGATGGAGGCGCGGCTGTCCGCGTGGCGGGCGCCGGCACCGCGCTTCAAGAGCGGCGTGATGGCCAAGTACGCACGGCTGGTTTCGTCGGCTGCGACGGGCGCCGTCACCAACTGACCGAGCCTGTCGGCCGAGCCGGGCACGGCGATGCATTGAGAGAACAGGAACAGGCAATGGCTTCGATGAGAACGGGCGCGCAGATCATCTGGGAAGCGCTGGTGCGCGAGGGCGTCAGCACCGTCTTCGGCTATCCCGGTGGGGCGATCCTGCCTGCCTACGACGCGCTGCTCGAGTACCCGATCCGTCACGTGCTGGTGCGCCACGAGCAGGGCGCGACCCACATGGCCGACGGCTACGCGCGGGCGAGCGGGGAAGTCGGCGTGGCCATCGCCACCTCCGGTCCCGGCGCCACGAACATGGTGACCGGGATCGCGACCGCGATGCTCGACTCGTCGCCGCTGCTGTGCATCACCGGACAGGTGGGCAGCAAGCTGATCGGCTCGGACGCGTTCCAGGAGACCGACGTGACCGGCGTCACGCTGCCGATCACGAAGCACAACTACCTGGTGTCGCACGTCGACGAGATCGCCCCGGTGATTCACGAGGCGATGTACGTGGCGCGCTCCGGCCGGCCCGGGCCTGTGCTGGTCGACATCACGAAGGACGCGCAGCAGGGCTCGACCGAGGGCGACTGGAATCCGCAGGACGTCAAGCTGCCGGGCTACCGCCCGGACCTGCGCGCGTCGGACGCGGAGTTCCGGCGGGCCGCAGACCTGCTGAACAGCGCCAAGCGGCCGATCATCTTCGCCGGCCACGGCGTGCTGCTCTCAGGCGCCATGAATCAGGTCCGGGAACTGGCCGAGCGCGCCGACATCCCGATCGCCATGACCCTGCTCGGCATCGGCGGCGTGCCGGCCGAGCATCCGCTCAACATGGGCATGATGGGGATGCACGGCGAGGCGTGGGTCAACGCCGCCATCCAGGAGGCGGACCTGCTGCTCGCGCTCGGCATGCGCTTCGACGATCGGGTCACCGGCAACGTGCGCACCTACGCCCCGAACGCACGGAAGATCCACATCGACATCGACCCGGCCGAGTTCAACAAGAACGTCAAGGTGGACGTGGCGCTGGCCGGCGACCTGTCGGCGGTCCTGGATGACCTCGCGCCGTTGGTCGAGACGGGCGACCGCGCCGCCTGGCTGGACAAGATCAAGGAGATGAAGGGCGACGTCGCGGTGCGCGACATCCAGAACCTGCCCGACAGCGGGCATCTCTACGCGGCGCACGTCATCAACGACATCTGGCGGATGACCGGGGGGCGGGCCATCGTCGTGACCGACGTGGGCCAGCACCAGATGTGGGAGGCCCAGTACTACCACCACCGGGATCCGCACACGCTGATCACGTCGGGCGGTCTCGGGACGATGGGTTTCGCGCTGCCGGCCGCCATCGGCGCGAAGCTGGCCCGGCCCGACGCGGAAGTGTGGGTGGTGGCCGGCGACGGCGGGTTCCAGATGACGATGGCCGAGCTGGCGACGATCGCGCAGGAGAAGATCAAGATCAACGTCGCGATCATCAACAACGGCTACCTCGGGATGGTCCGCCAGTGGCAGGAGTTCTTCTACGAGCGGCGCTACGCGGCGACGCCGCTGCTGAGTCCCGACTTCGCGAAGCTCGCCGAATGCTTCGGCCTCGGCGGCGCGACGGTGAAGACCCGCGGTGAAGTGGAACCGACGGTCGAGCGGGCGCGCGCCGACGAGCGCACCGTCGTCATCGACTTCCAGGTGGAGCAGGAGGACACGGTCTACCCGATGGTGCCGGCCGGCGCCGACCTGCACAACATGATCCGGCGTCCGAGTCCGGCGCCGATCGTGGAGACCGCCGATGACGAGTAGAACGTCGTCGCAGCCGGCAGGGAGCGGGGAGCGGTCATGACGGGGACGATGCAGCGTCACACCTTCGTGGTCTACGTCGAGGACAAGCCGGGCGTGCTCAACCGGGTCGCGTCCCTGTTCCGCCGGCGCGCCTTCAACATCGAGTCGCTGACCGTCGGTCACGCCGAGATCCCGGGCGCCTCGCGCATGACCATCGTGGTCCGGACCGACGCCATCGGCGCCCGGCGCCTGGAGGCGAACCTCTACAAGCTGGTCAACGTGCTGCGGGTGCACGACATCACCACCGGCCCGGCGATCTTCCGCGAGCTGGCGATGATCAAGGTCGGGGCGAACGCGGACACGCGCACCCACGTCATGCAGCTCGTCGACGTCTTCCGGGCGCGGGTGGTCGACGTGGCGCCCGACTCGGTGGTCATCGAGACGACCGGTACCGAGGACAAGATCGACGGCCTGCTCGAGGTGTTGCGCCCCTACGGCATCATCGAGCTGGTCCGGACGGGCCGTGTCGGCATGACGCGGGGTGCCCGCAGCGTGATGATCGATCCGGAGGAGCGTCGCGAGCCGTACTCCCCGAACGCCGCCACCGACGAAGCCGAGGCGGACGACCCGAACGTGTCGTACTCGGTGTAGACTCTCCGCGTTTCGCGCCGGGAGTTCGTATGCGGACTCCCGGATTCGCGTCCACGAGCTTACCGGCAACGATGCCGGCCCCGGGCGTATTGCGGCGGCCGGCCGTCACCTGAGAGTCTGCGCCGCGGAACGGCGCCGACGCAGACAACGCTGAGCCGGTCCCAGCTCACCACAACATTGCGAGGATTGAACAGATGGCAACGATCTACTACGACGATTCCGCGGACCTCTCGCACATCCAGGGCCGGAAGGTCGCGATTTTCGGCTACGGCTCGCAGGGGCACGCCCATGCGCTGAACCTGAAGGACAGCGGCGTCGAGGTGCGGGTGGCGCTGCACGAGGGCAGCCGCTCGAAGGCGAAGGCGGAGGCCGAGGGCCTGACCGTAGTGGCCGGCAGCGATGCCGCGGCGTGGGCCGACGTCGTCATGATCCTGACCCCCGACACCACGCAGGCTGGCATCTACGCCGAGCAGATCGCCCCACACCTCGGCGCCGGCAAGATGCTGATGTTCGCCCACGGGTTCAACATCCGCTTCAAGACCATCCAGCCACCGGCCGATGTCGACGTCACCCTGATTGCGCCGAAGGCTCCCGGCCACCGGGTGCGCGAGGTCTTCCTCGAGGGCGGCGGCACCCCCGCTCTCATCGCGGTCGAGCGGGACGCCACCGGTCATGCCAAGGAGCACGCCCTTTCCTACGCCAAGGCGCTCGGCCTGACCCGCGCCGGGGTCATCGAGACCACCTTCGCCGAGGAGACCGAGACCGACCTGTTCGGCGAGCAGACCGTGCTCTGCGGCGGCGTGAGCGCCCTGGTCAAGGCGGGCTTCGAGACGCTGGTCAAGGCGGGCTACCAGCCGGAGATCGCCTACTTCGAGTGCATGCACGAGCTGAAGCTCATCGTCGACCTGTTCTACCGCGGCGGCCTCAACTACATGCGCTACTCGGTCAGCGACACCGCCGAGCACGGCGACTACACCGGCGGCCCACGCATGGTCACCGACGAGACCCGCGCGGCGATGCAGCAGGTTCTGCAGGAGATCCAGGACGGCACCTACGCGCGCAAGTGGATCGACGAGGACAAGGCGGGCCGGCCCTGGTTCATGGCCCAGCGGCGGCAGGAGCAGGCCCACCAGATCGAGAAGGTTGGCTCGGAGCTGCGCGCCATGATGCCGTTCCTGGATGCGGTGACGCTGAAGGAGGACGTGTAGGCGGTACTTCGCGAGTGGCACTGCGCGCAGAGGCGTCCAGTGCGGCCCCAAGGACCTCCAATGAGGTAATGAAGAGTTGTTGTGCCAGTGTGAGAGCCTGACATATCCTGTCGGCTGATCGTGGGAGCGCCTGCCAGGTCGCAGGGCATCTATTGGAGGTTCGTGTGCGCATCGACCAGCGCCGCCATACCTGAGAAGTTACCAGGAAATCGCGATGCCTGCCATCGAGATTTCCTGGTAAAATCACGCCATGATCGAGCGGGTCGGCCATGTGCGCACCATCCGCCAACGGCTCCGTGCGTTTCCCGTCGTCGCCATCCTGGGGCCGCGTCAGATTGGCAAGACGACTCTGGCGCGGCAGGTGACCGAGGCGCACGCGGGTCTGACGCACCACCTGGATCTGGAGCATCCCGCGGATCTCAACCGATTGCTCGACGACCCGCTTCTCGTCCTGGAAGGTCTGCGTGGCCTGGTCGTGATCGACGAGGTGCAGCGCCGCCCCGATCTGTTCCCGGTCCTGCGCGTGCTGGCGGATCGCCGGCCGCGGCCGGCGCGTTTTCTCGTACTCGGCAGCGCTTCGCCCGACCTGATCCGCCAGTCGTCGGAATCGCTCGCCGGGCGCATCCACTACCACAGCCTGGGTGGGCTGAGTCTGGACGAGATCGGGGCCGGGGGTCTCGACCGGCGCTGGCTGCGGGGCGGCTTTCCCGAAGCATGGCTCGCGCGCTCGCACGCCGCGGCGTTCCTCTGGCTCGAGAACTTCGTGCGGACATTCCTCGAGCGTGACCTGCCGGCGCTCGGCGTGCGTGTACCGGGACCGACGCTGCGTCGTTTCTGGACGATGCTGGCCCATTGGCACGGGCAGATCTGGAACTCGTCGGAGTTCGCGCGGTCGTTCGGTGTCTCGGACGGCGCGGTGCGCCGCTATCTCGATCTGCTGACCGGCGCGCTGGTGGTGCGTCAACTACAGCCCTGGCATGCAAACATCGCCAAGCGGCAAGTCCGGGCCCCGAAGATCTACCTTCGCGATACTGGGGTGCTGCATGCACTGCTCGGCATCGGCGACATGCGGTCCCTGAATACTCATCCCAAGTCCGGGGCGTCGTGGGAGGGACTCGTGCTGGAGACGATTATCGACCGGCTGGGCTTGCCGGACGAGCAGGTCCACTTCTGGGCGGCGCATACCGGCGCGGAACTGGATCTGCTGATCACCCGCGGACGTCGGCGGATCGGGATCGAGATCAAGCGCACGGCCACCCCGAGGTGACGCGATCGATGCGCTCGGCGCTCGCCGACCTGGATCTCTCCGAGGCGATCGTCGTTCACGCGGGCGGCGACTCCTACCGGTTGGCGGCCGGGGTTCGGGCTGTGGCGGCGAATCGGTTGGCCGCCGATCTGGAGATTTGATTCGTCAGGTGTCGAGCCGCAACTCACGCCGAAGGCGGGCTGGTTCTAACGGGCAACCACGTAATAGCTGGTTCTAACTCTAACGGGTAACCACGTAATAGATAACGTAGAACCACGACAGGACGCCGTGGACGGTTGCCCACAGGACGGACTCGTGCAGTGACCACGAGATCGTGATCCCCAGTGCGCTGCCGAAGCCCCAGAATCCGATCCCGGCGCTCGTCGCGTTCTTGTCCGCCATCTGAATGCTCGCTTGCAGATTGATGATAGCGTGATTTCGGATGGCCGCGGTCGAGCGACGAGGTTGCCGGGCGGTCGCGCTCTACTCGGCGTCGAGCGCCAACTGAATCCGAAGCGCCCGATTGAGATCCGCAGTCTCGTCGGGAGTCAGGCGTCCGATTGTCTGGCCGATACGGTTCCGCGACACGGTGCGAATCTGGTTGGCCACGGCACGTGAAGGTCTGGCGAGCCCACTGTTGCGCGACGCGCAACGTGACTCGTAGGGCCGCAGTTCCCTGTCGGGCAGGGTCGTGACCGGCACGACCTGGACGACGGCGTCGAAGCGGCAGGCGACGTCGTTGGAGACTACTATAGCCGGCCGTGTCTTGCGCTCTACTCGGCGTCGATCTCGCGTCCTTCCGTGGGATCGAAGCGCACGCTCACGACGATTCCCCGTGCCAGCGGCGAGCTCATTCAGGCAACCTCGGCATCGGCGCTTTCCCATTCCCGGTTGATCCGTTCCGCCTCCGCGCAATCTGCCCGGTACGCCTCCTCGAGGCGCCGGGCCAGATCGCGGGCGCGGTACGCCCTGATCGCTTCGCAGACCAGGGCGCTGGCGTTGGAGGTCGATCGGAGGTACTGCGCGATGTCGGTCGGCACCGAGATGGTCACCCGCGTTCTGGTCGCAGACGTGCTGGTTGGTGGCATCGGCTTCCTCCCGCGGCGTTCCGTGGCGTGATCAATTCCTGGTCGTACGCATTGTATGATGCACTAGTGCGAGATTAGATCGTAAGACGGTCGCTCTCACTCGAAGCGTGGCGGCTCGTGGGGTGGCTGATGTGGCGGGAGTTTCAGTTCCATGCCGCCGAGGGGCGCGAACCGGGCACGGCGCTCACGGCATTTCGTCGTCGCGCCAGGGGGTGCGGGACGGCTCTCGGCGTTCGTACAGCCGGAGATTGCCGGCCATCAGTTGTACGAGGTCGTAGCGTCCTGCCTGATCGGCCATCGACATCACTTCCCGCTGCCAGGACGCGGCTTCGGCGTACCGTCCGACCTCGGCGAGCGCCATTGCCATGGCTTCGCCCAAGTCGAAGCTCCGCTCGCGGGCGAGCAGCTCCTGCACCAGCGCCAGCGCGCGCTGTCCGTCGCGGGCGCGCCCGTCGGGCGCGGCGGCCAGCAAACGTGCGAGGGCCTTGGCGAACATCGCCTGGTCGGGATAGCGCGTCATCCCTTCTTCCAACCGCTCGCGCGCCTCCTGGTAGCGCCCGAGGAGGACCAGCGTCATCGCATATCCGAAGGGCGCCTCGGCGCCTTGCGGATCGGCGGCGATCACCCGGGCGTATTCCGTGAGCGCTTCGTTCGGTTTTCCAACCCGCCGCAAGAGACGAGCCAGTCGAACGCGGGCCTCGCCGTAGCTCGGCTCGTGTCGCACCGCGGTCGAGAAACGGTGGAGCGCTTCCTCGAAGCGGCCACTGCCCTCCAGGATCAGCCCGAGGCTGTAGTGCGCCTCGGCATAGTCCGGAGAAACGCGCAGGGCTGCCTCGAACTGTGCCTGCCCCTCGCGCTCGTTTCCCATCATGAACAGCGCCGTTCCCAAACGGTGCCGCAGGGACGGGTTTTCGGGCGCCAGCTCGATGCCCCGGCGGAAGGCCGCCGCCGCGGCTTCCCAGTCTCCTCCGGCGAGCGCCTGAATCCCCTCGCGCTCGTAGGCGCTCGGACTCCGCAACGAGTCCCGCATGGCCTCCATCAGGGGGTCGGGTCGCCGGACCTGGCCGCTGTCCCGCTGTCGCAGATGCGCCTCGGCCCGCTCCAGATCGCCGAGGCCGCGGTAAGCCATGGCGAGTGGGTAGTGGATGTCGGCGGCTCCCGGATCCACGCCCAGCGCTTCCTCGAGGTGCTCGACCGCCTGCAGGTAGTCCTGCCGCATCACGGCCGCCCGCCCCAGTCCGACCCGCGCCCAGACCGATTCGGGCCGCAGCGCCAGCGCCTGGGTGAACAGCGGCTCCGCTGCCGCCGGTCGGCCCTGTTCCAAGTGCACCTCGCCGAGCGAGATCAGCGTGGGTACGTCGTCGGGCTGCAGGGCGAGGGCCTGTTCGAAGGATGCCGCCGCTCTCTCGAATGCACCCTGGGTCGTGTACAGGTGTCCGAGATAGTAGGGCCAACGCCTGTCGCCCGGCACCAGCGCTTGCGCGTTGAGGTAGAAGGGCTCGGGCGCCTCGGCGTACCGCGCCGCCATCAGCACGTTGCCCATCCCGCCGTACGCCTCGCTCAGCTCGCCGGTCGTGCCCCGTTGCTCGATGGCTGACGTCAACGCCGCGTATCGCGCACGGATCTGTTCCTGCACGGCGTCGGTCATCTCAGAGAGATCGGGCAAGGGGGCGGGTCGCAGCGCCTGCCCGCCGGGGGCGTTGGGCGTCGATTCCCCGGATGCGGGGGCGCCGGGGTCCGCCGTGCAGCCGCCTACGGCGACGGCCGCCGCCCACGCCAGCAGCCCGTGTCGGAATGCGGCGTAGCAGCGAGAGCGGCGAGGCCGTCGCGTGACAGGCAGCCTGGATCCTCGCCTCATCGCCCGCTCCCTTCCGTCAGCGTCGTCCAGCGATCGACGGCGACATCGGTCCACTCCTCGACCTGTCCGCCCGGCCAGCGCACGCGAATGCGGGATACATCCGCCGTATCGCCCAGGCCCACATGCACGCGGGGGTCGTTGGCCGACCCGTAGCTGCCGTCCGCCCGCGCCCGTCGCCACAACCTCGTTCCGTCGCTCCTCTCGACCTCGACCCGCGCGCCCAGCATGTCGCGCGGGGCTTCTTGCCCCCCCACCAGCCGCAATCCCAGCCAGTGGCGGGGACTGTCCACCTGGTTGACGAGCAGGCGCACCCGCCCGCTGTCGTTGCCGACGAGGACGTCGATGTCGCCGTCGTTGTCCACGTCGCCGAAGGCGGCGCCGCGCCCCACTTCGGAGACCGCGAACACCGCGCCGGCCCGGTCGGTCACCTCCTCGAAGCGGCCGTCACCGAGATTGCGGAACAACTGTTTCGGCTGGTCGTACGGGAACGGTTCGTTCGCCCGCTCTTCCGTCCGGCTCACTCTGCCGTTGACGGTCAGGATATCGAGCCAGCCGTCGTTGTCGAAGTCGAGCCAGGCGGTTCCGAAACCAGTGAACATGAGGCTCGGCGCACCGAGACCCGACAGTGCGCTCCGGTCTTCGAACCGTCCGGTCCCGTCGTTGACGTAGAGCGTGTTCGTCTCGGTCGTCAGATGGGTCATGAACAGGTCTTCGTCGCCGTCGTTGTCGAAGTCGCCGGCGTCCACGCCCATGCTCCCCTCGGCGGCGCCGTTCCCGTTCAGGGCGGTGCCCGATACCAGTCCGGCATCGACGAGCGTCCCGTCCCGCCGATTCATCCAGAGCTGGTTCTCCTCGCCGTCGTTGGCGACGTAGATGTCGAGCCAGCCGTCGCCGTCGAAGTCGGCGGTCGCCACGCCGAGGGCCGGGCCGAACGTCGTGCTCGCCAGCGCGGTGGCGGTGACGTCGGCGAAAGTGCCGTCGCCGCGGTTCCGAAAGAGCCGGTCCGGCTGCGCCCGATATACCTGCGGCACGCAATAGCCGACCCGGCCCGTCTCGCTCGGGCATTCCTGGTCCGCTTCGATGGCGTAATCCACGTAGTTTCCCACGTAGAGATCGAGCCATCCGTCGCGGTCGTAGTCGACGAACGCGGCCGACACGCCCCAGCCGGGGTCGTCCAGGCCGCTCTGCCGCGAAACGTCGCGGAACGTGCCATCCCCGTGGTTGCGGAACAAGCGATTCGCGCCGAGATTCGCAAGGTACAGATCGACC
Organism: Vicinamibacterales bacterium; assembly: GCA_964291605.2. Lineage (GTDB taxonomy): Bacteria > Acidobacteriota > Vicinamibacteria > Vicinamibacterales > UBA8438 > WTFV01. The sequence goes on from OZ219745.1 coordinate 3,086,603, forward strand.
CGGCCGTCGTTGTCGACATCGCCGGTGGCCACTCCCATCCCGTACCCGCGCGCATCTATCCCGCTTGCTTCCGTAATGTCGGTGAATCGTAGCGTGCGGGTCCCGTCCGGCTGCACCGTCAGATCGTTGCGGTACAGGCGGCCGGTGAGCGGGAGAGATCCCGGCGTCGGGAACAGGGCCTCGTCGATCGTTCCCGTGCCGAGCAACTGTCCCTGCACGAGGTAGATGTCGAGGTCGCCGTCGTTGTCGACGTCCAGCAACCCGACGCCGGGCGGCATGATCTCGGGAAAGTAGAACTCCCCCGACATGCCGTTGAAGTGCACGAAGTGGATGCCGGCGTCCTCGGCAATGTCGGTGAACCACCCGGACCCGTGGCTCGGTCCGGAACCGGCGGCATCCCTCGCTGCCCGGACCCCGCCACCTGCGGATCTGCCGGCGGCATCTGCGTCCGTCGTGTCGGTGCTGCAGCCCGGGAGCACGACCAGCGCAACGAGCACGGCCAGGAGCCCGTGGTGGAACCGCGCGTGGATCTCGCCGCGGGCTCCCGGGAGCCCGTGGCGAAGCTCCGCGAAGATCGAACCACGAACTCCCGCGGCCCCGATGCGCATGCGGAAGATGGTCGCGTACCTCCCCCTAGAATTCCAGCGAGCCGCCGACGTGAATCAGGCGTCCCGCGAGGATCGAGTCGACCTCGTTGTTTTGCAGCGACGCCGGTGCGAGCCAGCGGGCCCGAACCGCTCGTTGACCCCCAGGACCTGGTTGCCGTTGAACAGGTTGTAGACGTCGAAATTGAAGGTCACCCGGGCCCCGCCGGCGTTGACTGCCTTCGAGAACCGCAGGTCGAGCACGTTCCGCCGGTCCAGGAACAGCGTGTAGGGGGCGATCAGCGGTACCGATACCGTCGAGGTGCAAACCTCCCGCGTGCCGCACGCGGACAGGTTCCGACCGAGCGACGGCGCGATCAGATCGTTGGGCGCGCGCCAGTCCGCGTCGATCGGTCTCCCGGCGACGGTCCGGAACGAGCCGCTGAACGAGATGTCGTAGGGCAGGGGGTAGCTGCCGAACATCTTGAAGTTGTGGTGCGCGCTGAACGGGATCCGGGTGTCGCAGTTCAGCAGGGCCTGCGGCGAATCGATCGTGAAGCAGGTGTTGATGACCGTCCGACCGGTGTCGAAGCCCCCGCCGAGCTGCGCGCCGTTGAGGAACCGCGTGTCGATGTTGACGCCGAAGAAGTCCGACGTGCCGCAGTTCCTGCCGGCGAACGGGGCCCGTCCCGACGACGTGCGCTGCTCGCCGCAGGTGACCCCGCCGGCTCCCGAGATGAACTGTCCCGCCTCGGTCGCCACCGTCTGGGCCTGCCCGAACTTCGCTGGACTTATGTCGTAGAGACCGCAGATCTCGTAGCCCCCGCCGCCCGGCAGTTGCGGATGCATCGGCGCCGTGACGCAGTAGGGATCGAAGTCCTCCGGACCCACGAGGATGTTGTCCCTGGCCCGCCAGTTGCCGGCCCAGTTGCGATAGTAGCCGGCGGTCAGCGAGACGCCGGCGGCCAGCTCGTGCACCACTTCCGTCGACATGTCCCAGGTGTAGTTCCGGTTGCCGAAGCCCTGGGTGATCGATTCGTCGTATGTGGTCGCGCCCGGCCGGTTCTGACCGAAGTTGAGGTCGCTGATCGGCCCGCATTCTCCGTTCTGGCCGAAGTTGGCCAGGTCGCAGTCCGGCGCGAAGTTGAGATTGTCGTCGTTCCAGGTGCGGGTCACGCTGTTCACCGAGGTCACGAGCGGGTTGAGGTTCGTGACCAGACCGCTCAACGCCGTCTCCACGTAGCGCCCGAGGGCGAACTTCAGCGCGGTCCGGCCGCTGCCGGCCAGATCGTAGGCGAGGCCGATCCGCGGATTGATGTCCGTGAACCGGACGGCGTCCGCGATCTCGGCGTATTCGCGCGCCGGAACGAACCGGGTGGCGCGGAAGCGCTGGGCCGGCACGCGGCCGTTGAAGCGGTCGAACCGCACGCCGAGGTTGAGCGTCATGCGGGGCAGCGTCCACTGATCCTGGACGAAGACTCCCAGGGGGGTCAGGTGCTCCTTCCTGGGGTCGTCGGCGAACGTTGCGTGCTGGGTTATCCGGCTCGGCATCCCGTTCCGGAGGTGGTACCACACGTCGCCGTGGACTTCCTGCTGGAACTCGGAGATGCCGTGCTCCAACTGGAACCCCGCCTTGAAGGCATGCGAGCCGGTGACGTAGGAGAGCGAGCCCCGCTCCGCGTAGCGGTGCTTCTTGATGTGATCCGAGTAGTAGTGCCGGGCGTTCCACCGGAAACCGGTGGTCAGCTCCCGGAGATGGATCGCCCCCGGCACCGCCGCGAACTCACCGTCTCCGGGCGACGGATAGGGCCACCGGCCGCGCATGTTCGAGAAGCCGGCCTCGAGCAGCAGCCGGCTCGACACCGGCGACGTCCAGGTGGTCTGGTACAACTGCTCGGGCGAGAGGTTGTACTGGTGGACGAAGGCCTCCGGCGAGTAGAACTCCCCCCGGCCCCGGTTGAAGAACGACTGGAAGTCGGCGAAGACGCCGATCTTGTTCCGCTCCGACGCCTGCCACGTGATGCGTCCCCCGACGCTCCGCATCCATTCGGTGCGGTACGCCTTCCGGCTCTCGTCGGGGGTGTATTCGAAGGTCGGGCTCCCGATGCTGCTGTTGAAGTACGGGCCGGGCACCGTGTTCTTGTTGCGGGCCGCACGGGACGCCGCGAAGAACCACACCCTGTCCTGCACGATCGGGCCGCCGAGGGTGGCGTCGACGTTGTAGAACTTCAGCATCTCGTTCGTGAACGTCACGCCCCGATCCATCAGCTCCTGATCGAGGTTGTCGGCCTGCAGGCCGTCGTTCGAGTAGCGCGCGTCGAACATGCCCGAGAACCGGTTCCCGCCCTCCTCGGGAATCAGGTTCATCACCAGCGTCGCCTTGCTCTCGGCATTGCCGCCGCTCGTTTCCAGGACCGTCTCCGACGAGAACGCCGTGTTCACCATGTAGATGATCGACACCCCGTTCGGGTCGGCGATGCCCATCCCGTCGAACAGCATCTCGGAGTCGCTCTTGCCATGGAAGAACAGCGCGCCGCTCTGGCCGTTGGCCCGGTAGAGGCCGGACGTCCCGCCGACGTCGGCGGTGCCGGTCACCCCGGGGACGAGCGCGATGAGCGACGACGCCACCGCCTTCAACCCGGTCGGCAGCGTCTCGAGCTGCTCGGTCGTCAGCGACTGCTGCGCGACGGTGTTCTGCACGTCGACCAGCGGGCTCGCCCCGGTGACCGTGATCGTCTCCTCGATCCCGCCCACCGCCAACTCGGCGTCGATGTTGGCCGTGAAGCCCGCCGTCAGCACGACACCTTCCCGGATGACCGTCGAGAAGCCGGGCAGCGTGAAGGTGACCGAATAGGTGCCCGGTATCAGGTTGACCGCGTTGTAGTTGCCCTGGCCGTCGGTGAAGACCGTGCGGGAACCCTCGATCAGCGCCGGGCTGCTCGCCTCGACGGTCACGCCGGGCAGAATGCCGCCGGTGTCATCCGTCACCGAGCCGGCGATGCCGCCCGATTGCTGCCCCGGAGCGGCGACGGGCAGGATCAGCACCGTGGCGACGAGCATCGGCGCGATGCGCCGGAACGGGTGCGGAGTGGCGTTCGAACGGGACTTTCGCGACACTCCGGATCTGGAAGATGCGAGTCTGTTCCGAGTCACCGATACGCCTCCTTGCCGGTTTGCGAGAGGGAAGTCGACGGGACTTCCCGGAGTCCTCCGCGCGACGGAGGTCCGATCCGAAACGATGCAGGGGTGTGCAGACGGGGAAGTGGGTCCCGCCGGGGAAAGTGCAACGCCAAACCGAGCCTCGCGAACGACGACGTCATGCATCTGCCCTGCAACTCGCTTTCCGGTTACGGGCTCGACGACGACCGACGCTTGTCTGATGCTCGCGCGTCTCGTATTCGCCTGACGATGCTCGCGCGTCTCGCGTTTGCCTTGCGGCGCTCGCGACTCGTGACGGATAGCCGCTCATCGCGGCATCCGCCAAGTGAAGGCACGCTACCGCCCGCCCGTGAGCCAAGTCAAGGCAAATCGGCCCGTCCTCCGTCTTCTCGGTCGCGCCTGTCGTCGGAACGGACAATCCCGCGGAACCGCCTGGGCGGCCACCGAGCCTACCGTTGCAGCCTGCCGATCCAGCCGCGGATGGCGTCCTGGACGCGCGCGTGGACTTGCGCCTCCGGCGGAGGGTCCTTCCCACGCACCCTGAAGGAATGATCCCCGCCGTCGACGACGAAGAGCTCGGCGGCGGTACATCCGGCGAGCACCGGGCGGAGCTCGTCCGGGGTGCCGAACGTGTCCCGGCTGCCCTGTACGAACAGCATCGGCGCGGCGACCGCCGGCAGGTGCGCGTCGCGCAGCTTCTCCGGCCGCCCCGGCGGATGCAGCGGATACCCGAGCAAGACGAGACCATCCACGCCCGGGGCTACCCCGGCCCGTGCATCGGCCGCTACCACCTGGGATGCGATGCGGCCGCCCATCGACTTGCCGCCGACCAGGAGCCGGCGGCCGGTGCCGGCCTGCCGTTCGCGGACCGCGGCGATCACAGTGCGGTAGCAGGCCTCCAGCCGGGCGGCGGGGTCCGGGGCGCGCCGTCCCCGTTCCTTGTAGAGGAAGTTGAAGGTGACCACGCGGACGCCGCGGCCGGACAGGCCGCGGGCGAAGGCGGTCATGAACGGGTGCGTCTGCGGCGCGCCGGCGCCGTGTGCGAGGATGAGCGTCGCGTGAAGGTCCGGAGCGGACCCGGTCTCGACCGTATAGTCCAGCGCAGAGACCGTATCGTTGCCCTCGAGCGGAACGGAGAAGGACGCCGGCATCAGGTGAGTCCCGCCAGAAAGCGTCCGGCCGCCGCACGGAATCTGTCGGTCCACTCGTGACCGCCGTCAAAGACGAACGGGGTGGCCGGAACCCCGGCGCCTTCCAGGAACATGAGGTCGGCGTCCAGCTTCTCCTGCGTGTACCACTCGTCCCGACGGCCGCGGCCGATCAGGACGGGTGGCCATGCCGGGCCGATGTCGGTCTGCAGTTCCGGCGGGACGTCGCCGGCAAGCACGATGATGCCGCGGCACTCGTGCCCCGCGCGCAGCCCCGCCCGGTAGGCCATCGCCGCGCCCTGCGAGAAGCCGCAGTAGACGAGGGCGCCTGTCGTGTCGCACGCGTCCCGAACCGCACCGACGACGTCGCGGACGTAGGCAAGGTTGTCGGCTATGGCCAGCTCGCGGTCCTGGCGGGTCATCCAGCTCCCCACTACGTGGCGTCTGCTCTGGCTGTAGTGCCGGTGGAGCGCCTGAACGGCCACCCTCGTCCACCGCTCGGCGCCGGGAATGCGGTCGAGCTCGGCCAGGTGGCGCTCGGCGTTCTCGCCGTAGCCGTGGAACCCGACCAGCAGCGACGTGGGCCCCGGCGTGTCGGCCGGCGCTACCAGATAGCGGCCATGGGTCGTCGCCGCGATCGTATGGACGGCGGCGGCGGTCCGGACGGCGGCGACGGACGGTGGCGCTGCGTCGGGGGTGCTGGTGCTCAAGGGAATGTATTCTAATGACGAGTCGTTTACGCAGGAGGAGTGGATGCCGCGGATTGGGTTCGACGAGCTGCCGGAGGATGCACGGGTCTGGATTTTCTCGGCGGAGCGGAAGCTCACCGAGCCCGAACGGACACGCCTGCTGGCGGAGGTCGATGCCTTCATCGATCAGTGGGGAGCGCACGCGATGCCGCTGACCGCGGGCCGCGACCTCGTGTACGACCAGTTCCTCTTCATCGCGGCCGACCAGCGCGCGGCCGGTCCGTCCGGCTGCTCCATCGACGCGCTCGTACGGCAGATGAAGGGCCTGCAGGACGAGATCGGCGTGGAGCTGGTCAATCACGCGCCGGTGCTGTTCCGCCGGGGCGAAGCGATCGCCCGCGTGCCCCGCGAGGCCTTCGCGGATCTGGCCGAGGCCGGCGAGGTGAGCCTCGACACCACCGTCTTCAACAACACCCTGACCAGCCTGGGCGACGTGCGGGCCGGGCGGTGGGAGGTGCGGGCATCCGACTCGTGGCACGCGCGGGCCTTCTTCTGACCGGCCGCCACGAGCACACGTGCCAAAGTGTGTTAACGTAGAGCATGTCGTCGGGCGATCGGGTTTCGTTCTTCGTCGGCGTCGGCATGATCGTCGTCACTCTTGGTGTCGGAACCTGCTCGACGAACGCGCGCTTCAACGACGTGAACGCGCGCTTCAACGACGTGAACGCGCGCTTCGACGACGTCGACACGCGCTTCGATGACTTCATCGCGGGCGTCAACGCGCGTCTCGACGGCATGCAGGCCGACATTCGCGAGTTGCGGGCGCTGGTCATCGAAGCCCTCCGGCGCGACGAATCCGCCGATTGACCCGGCGCCTCCGGGCACCGGTCACAGCAGCGTGTACTCGTAGAGATAGAGCAACCCCGCCGCCACGACGTACAGCGTGGCGCTGTAGGCGACGTTGCTGCGCGCGATGCGCCAGTTGTCGGCGCCGTAGCGGCTGGCCAGCACGACGTTGACCCCGGACAGCGGGTTGACGGCACACCCCAGTCCCCAGCCCATCGCGAACGTCGTGGCGAGCAGCGTGGGGTCGAACTCCATCGTTTCCACCAGCGCCACGGTGACGCCGACCAGCACCGCCGGGTGGATGCAGACCAGCGACGTCACGATGAAGGCGGCCACCAGCAGGCTCGCGTTGAATCCGTCCAGGGTCGCGAAGAGCACCCAGTCGCCGGTCCCGGCCGCCGTCGCCACCAGGCCGGCCGCCAGCACCCCGGCGCCGAGGAACAGCGCCAACTCGCCGCCCATCTGCGGAGCGCGTTCCCGCACGTACTCCCGGAATGCCGGGCGCAGGCCGCCGACGCCGTGCCGCTTGAGCAGGACTCCCAGGACCACGGCGGGGGTGACCATGGTGATCAGCGTCAGCACCGAATAGCCGGGCAGCGCCATGTAGGCGAGGAGTACCCCGGCCCCGAGAGCCAGCGGCACCTTCAGGTCCTGCGGATGGAGCGGATAGCCGCGGAAGCTCTCGACGTCCTCGGCGCGGCCGCTGCTCGCGTACCAGTACAGCCACAGGAAGGCGGCCATCGCCAGCGGGAGGCCGAACAGCATCATCACCAGCGGGTTCGAGCCGGGGGTGTAGGCCAGGCCCAGGGCCACGCCGCCGATGAACGGCGAGTAGAAGGCGACGGCGCTGAACGCCCGGCTGAAGAGCTGCGCCTGGTTGAAGCCGAGCGGCTGCACGCGCGCCAACCGGTCGGACATGATGATGACGGCGGAGATGTTGATGACCGAGCCGAAAGCGTGGACTCCCAGCATGTTCTGCAGGTAGGCGCCCCGGCCGCGAGGCAGCTCCGGCTCGTCCATCCGCGGCGGCCGGTTCAACAGCCGCAGCAGGGTGATGGAGGCCAGCATCGACAGGATCGGCTGGTTCTGGCCCAGCAGGCTGTCCAACTGCAACGGTGCGCCGCGGCCGGCGCCCCAGAGGAACGCGGCCAATCCGATCCCGATGAAGACGAGCGCCTGCGCCTGCTGCCGGCGGCCGATTCCGGGCCACAACAGACCGAGCGCCACCCACGCCGGCACCGCGGGCGCCAGGGACGGAAGGACGGGCCACACCGCGCCCGCGATCGCAAGCACGAGCATGCCGGCGATCGCCGTTCCCGCAGCGCGTCGCGCGAGGCCGGCCGGCGCCGCCTCCCCGCGTCGCCAGGTCCCGATGCGCTGGATCGTGACGGTCAGGGCGTGACCCAGATCGGCGACGACCAGGCCCGCTCCTGGATGGTGGCCGGGAGATCGGGACGCGGCTCGACGCCCGCGCGAACCGCCTCCCACGTGGACCAGCGGCAGGACGGGTTCTCGAGCACCCGCACGTAGTAGAGGGCCCGCTGGGTGGCATCGAAGTCGGGATCGGTCCACAGCGTGCGCAGCTCTGCGTCTCCGACACCGTCGCGCGCGGCGCAGGTGTCGAGATCCACCGTCGCGCCGCTGTCGGGACAGCGGTGCGTCTCCGGATCCACGGACGCTCCGTCCGAGCAGGCGACGTCGTAGACCCGTTCGTGCGCCTCGCCGTCTTCGACCCAGCCCTTGATGACCTGCAGCCGCGCCAGCGGGTTGCTCGCCGGGTCGCGGCTCGCCCAGACCAGGAACTGCGGAACGCGCCGGCCCGAAGCGACCAGTTCCCCCCCCATCGCGACACCGTTCGCGTAGGCCGCCGCGACGAGATCGGGATCGTCCGCCAGATCGTCCGGATAGTCGTAGCCGGCGAAGAACCGCAGGCGGATGCGCGGCCCGGTGGTGGCGAAGGTCTCCTTGCGCCGGAACGCGTCGTAGATCGAATCGCGCGTGTTCTCTTCCGCCCAGACTCCGGTCAGCCCCGACGCGCCGCGGATGGCCCCGAGCGGAGAGGCGCTGTACAGGCTGCCGTCGGGCCGCGGCGGGTCGAAGGGTATCGACGAGCCCCGTTGGGGCCGGCCGCCGGCGGTGAAGTAGTCGGACTCCGTGTGTGCGCCCGATCCGGCGTGGTTGTCGGTGGCGCCGACGAGCCCGAAGCGGAACGGGTTGATGCCGCGTTCCTCCTCCAGGCGCAGCCCGTTCAGGTATGCCTCGCGCACGTAGCTGCCCGACGGTTGGCTCGGCGTGGTGCCGCCGCCGATGCGGTAGGACCAGATCTCGAAGTCGGCCCATTCGTCGTTGGGGGAAAGGGCGGGATGCGTGTCGGAGGTGCCCTTCGTCTGGGTGATCTCGACCAGCGGTTCGTTGCGGGTGCGGGTCTCGACGTAGGCGGCGTCGAGGGGCTCGCCGGCATAAGTCGCGAGCCGGAACATCAGTCCGTTGGAGCCGTTCGAGTTGTGGGGGATCGCCAGGGCCTCGATGCCCGCCTCGCGGTTACGGTCCATCCATGCCCACAGCTCCTCGGGATTGAAGGAGTCGAGGCGGCTGAACGGTACCTCCGGCGCCGCGCTGCCCCGGAATATCACGTTGCGGTGCAGGTTCTGGTTCTCCGGGCTGCCCGTGAACTCGTAGGCGATGAAGGTGGTGAAGCGGCCCGGATCGTTGTGGCGCTCGGCCGCGGCGATGGTCTCGCGCCACGCGGAGCGCACCACGTTCAGGTCGAGCAGACCTTCCCGCACGCCGAGGGTGTGAGCCCGGATGTCGGCGTAGGCCGCCTGCCGGTCCGTGCCGGTCAGCGCCCCGGACGCGATGTTCCTGGCCAGCTCGGCGTCCGGTGGCGCGAGACCTCCGCTCGGGATCCAGCATCGCCGGCAGCATTCCCAGGAAGCTGGCGTGGTCGGTGACCGCGAAGAAGTCCAGCGGGCGTCGAGCTGGATCTCGAAGCCGGCCGCGTGGGTCAACGGCTCGCCCTGCGCGTAGCGGTAGGCGTCGTCCGGGGTGGCCCGGGTGCCGTTGAGGAACGCGTCGTAGGAGAAGTTGGTGTGCGTGTGGAGGTCGCCGAAGTAGAGGTTGCGGAGCGGATTGGGCGCAGGCATGGCCGCGCCGGCCGACGCGGCGCTGTTCTGCGGGCCCGCGGCGGCGACAGGACTGCCGCCGCTGGTGCAGCCGGCAAGAGACAAGGCCACTCCCAGGATGCCGATTCCCGCGGCGACCCTCGCACGATGCACGGGACGGTCTTCCGGGCGACGGGCGTAACGTGACATGACACCTCCAGGACGGTCCGCGATGCAGCGGCGGGCGCGGGCGCAACCTCGTCTGGGCGGTTATCTCCGGCGCAGACTCCCAGCTAGGGCGCGGCCGGCGCCAGCGACAGCACGCGTTCGACGAACCAGTAGGCGGAAACGGTACCCATGACGTAGATCGGTATCTGTGCCGCGAACGCGGGCACCGGCACCCGCGAGATTCTAACGATCTGGAGCAGTGCGAGCAGGAGGCCGACGATGGCGAGCTGGCCGATCTCGACCCCGACGTTGAACAGCAGCAGGGCCATGGCCCGCGCCGACTCGGGCAACCCGATCTCGGCCAGCGCTCCCGCGAACCCGAAACCGTGCAGCAGACCGAAGCCGAACGCGATCGCCCACGGCGAGCGGGCCATCGCCGACTGGCCGCTCCCGGCGTCGCGGGCCAGCTCGACGGCCAGGAACAGGATGCTCAACGCAATCACCGCCTCGACCGGCCGCTGCGACAGCGTCACCACGCCGAGCGTCGACAGCGCCAGGGTGATGCTGTGCGCGGCGGTGAACGCCGTCACCACCTGGACGAGCTGCAGGGGCCGGCGCACGAAGAAGAGCAGGCCGACGACGAACAGGATGTGATCGAAACCCAAGAGCAAGTGCTCGATGCCGAGCAGCAGGTACGTCGGCACCGTCGCCCCGGCGCCGGACGCCGGGGACAGGACGACCCGCGGCGCTTCCGAGCGCAGCAGGTGATCGGACGACGCACCGTCGAGCAGGCGCACCCGGAGCAGGACGTCGGTCAGAGTACGCGGGAGGCCGTCGATGGAGATCTCGGCGCCGACCAGACCCGTCTCCCCACAGCTCAGCGTCCAGCGCTCGATGAGAGCGGCGCTGGTCAGATCCGGAAGTCGCCGGTCGCTCTCCCGGCAGTGTGCGGGAAATCGCGGTGCGATCGGCAGCCGACGGACGAGTGCCGGGTCCGCGTCGGGCAGGATGGGCTGCTTCCAGAGCACCTCGAAGCTGCCGCCGGAGACCTCGGTCACCTGCAGGTACGCCGGCCGCACCTCGTGGGCAGCAACCGTCGCAGGGGTCAGCAGCATTCCCAGCAGAACCGCCGCCGCCCAACCTTGCGAGCGACGCTCGCGCCGCGGCGCGCAGGCTTCCTCCCGGCCGCGGGTGACGGGCCGTTTCCGGCACCCGCCTGCCGTTGCGGTTGCGGACATCGCCATCGCCATCTAGCCCGTTTCCCGCGGCCGTCCCTCGAAGGCGTCCAGGGCGGGAAGCTGCACCTCGTACCGTTCCCGCAAGGTCTGCAGCGCGGCCGCGTTCTGCGCGCGGCGCCCGGCTTCCAGCAGATCCTGCGTCACCCTCTCACGCACGTCTCGCAGCGCCGGGGTCCGCGGCGTGCTCCGCGTCAGAACCCGCACCAGGTGCGTGCCGTGCGCCGAGGTAACGGGTCCGCGCCAGTTGCCGGGCGCCAGGTCCGCCAACGCGGCTGAGAAGTCCGCCCCAAACGACTCCGCGATCTCCCGATCGGTTCGGCCGGCGTATTCCCTGAGCAGTGCGAAGGCGTCACCGGCAGTTCTCCAGCTCCTTTCGGGCTCGTTGCGCAACACGCCCAACAGGCCCGCCGCGTCCCGTTCCGGATCTTCTCTACGATCGTGGCTCAGGAACACGTGTTGGAACGTGGTCCGCGCCGGTTGCCGATATCGCTCCGCGTGGTCGCTGAAGAACTCCTCCACTTCACGCGGCGCGGGCTCCTGCACGTCCGAGTTGTCCTCGAGCATGAACGTCATCTTCCGTGCGAGCCGGCGCCGCACGATCGGGTCGTCGCGATCCAGCGCCATCCGCAGCGCTTCGCGATAGAGGATCTCCTCCCGGACCGCCTCGTCGATAAGCCCCCGCAGTTCACGGCCGGTCGGCGCCCGGCCCCACTGGGCGTCCCAACGTGCGCGGAGGGCGTCGACCTGCTCGACCGTCACCCTGACGACGCGCCGTTGGTCGTTCCCGTCGACCAGCCAGCGCTCGCCGGCGAACACGCCGATTCCGAGCAGGAGAAAGACCGTGAGGGGCGACCTGCTCATCGTCCACATGGGCGCGCACCGCCGGGTCCGTCCGGCATGGGAGCGGGACTCGGGCTGGAACCGTGCAATCGAGACTGATGGTCGGGGCGCCGAGGTTCGAACTCGGGACCTCCTGCTCCCAAAGCAGGCGCGCTACCGGACTGCGCCACGCCCCGCCCGCCAGCGTCGACAGGGACGCCGTCAGACACGCTACCACATCTCACCGCCAGCCTGGGTTCGCCGTGCTTGGCCGGCTACCGGCACAGGGTTCGGATGGTCGACCGACGACCTGCCTCGCCGGCCGACCGTCGGCTACCGGCGGTGATCGAGAACGTGCTCCACCTCGACGAGCTTCGCACCGGCCACGGTGACGACGTTGTCGCCCGTCAGGTGCTCGCCCAACGTGCCGTAGCGCGCCTCGACCTCGGCGGGCTGCGGCGGCAGGGGAAACTGCACGACGACCCGCACTCTGCCGCGCGGCCAGTTGAACGTGTTGATCCGCCTCCAGAAGTGGCCCTCGGTCACGCTCGCCCGCCCCGATTCGATCAGGTTCGTGGCCGGCCACTCGTCGGCCGGGGTTGTTTCTCCCGCCTCGTGCGTCACCTGGTAGTCGACGAAGGCGCCGTCGGGCAGGTCGGTCGAACCCTCGATCCAGAGCTGCCGCCACTCCGAGCGGTGCTCGATGCCGAGCTCGACGGACTCCGTGCCCGAGGCCGGGTCGGAAGCGGCGTCTCCGGATGCGCCGCATCCGGCGGTCGGCCCGAGTGCGAGCACGGTGAGCGCCAGTGCAGGTCCGAGAGACGTTTCAGGGCGCATGAGAACATTATAGTCGGCGACCATGGAGCCCCTTTCCCGATTGCCGGTCATCGGCGTGATGGGCTCGGGGCGCGAGCCGCACACCGAGCGTGCCCGCCGCGTCGGCGAGTGGATCGCACGCGAGGGATATCACCTGTTGACCGGCGGCGGTGCGGGGGTGATGGCCGCCGTTACCGAGGCGTTCGTCGGCGTCGAGCACCGTCGCGGTCTCGCCATCGGCATCCTGCCGGCGGTCGCGGGTGGGCGGGCAGGCGCCTCACCGCCGGGTTATCCGAATCCCTGGGTCGAGATCGTGGTCCGCACCCACCTGGATCGGGTTGGGCCGGACGGCGCCGGCCCGGCCTCACGCAACCATCTCAACGTGCTCTCCTCGAGCGTGGTGATTGTTCTGCCGGGAGCGGAAGGGACGGCCAGCGAGGCCCGCTTGGCGGTGCGTTACGGGCGCCCGTGCATCGCCTGGCTCAGCGAGCGTGACGACGTGCCGGGATTGCCGGCCGCGATTCCGGTCGAGTCGGAGTTCTCCGCGATCGAGACGTTCGTACGGGCGGCATGCCGGCGTACGACGGGCGATCAGGGCAGCGGGGCCGGCATGCGGTAGGGCCGGAAAGTCAGATAGAGCCGGACGCGCCCCTCGATCGCCGGTATGCGCGATTCGAAGACCGTGCCGCGGGCCGCGTCGGCGGCCCTCCGAGCCGTCGCCAGCGCGTCGTCGAACCGGCCCACGGCCGCGTACGCCGCCGCCAGCGTGTCGAGCACCTCCGGGTGGTCCGAGCCGATCAGCGCCACGGCCTGCTGCGCCAGCGACAGCGCCTCGGCGGACGAGCGAAGCGCCGCGTCCGGGGCGGCCGCGCGCAACCACGCCAGACCCACCAGCGCCAGAGGATTCCGCGGGTTCGCGTCGAGCGCGCGCCGGTAGTGGGTCACGCCGCCGGCGAGGTCGTTCGTCGCCACCAGGGCCCGGGCGAGGTTGGTGTGCACGTCCGGATCGTCGGGGGTCAAGGTCAGCGCCTCTCGAAAATGCGTAATCGCCTCTTCGATGCTGCCGGTGGAGAGCAGTGCATTGGCCAGGTTGTAGTGGGCGCTGGCGTCACGCGAGCCGAACTGCAAGGCGAGCCGGTAGTAGACGATGGCTTGGTTCAGGTCGCCGGTGGCGGCGAGCAGGGCGCCCAGGTTGTTGTGCGCCGCGGCGTACTCGGGCCGCACCCGGACCGCCCCCCGGAACGCATCGATGGCGCCGGCGGTGTCTCCTTCGGCCACCAGCAGCGAGCCGAGGTTGTAGTGTGCCGTCGCGTGCTCGGGGGCCAGCGACAGGGCCGTTTCCAGGTGCTCCCGTGCCAGCGCCAACTGGTTCAGGGAAAGATAGCGGGCGGCCAGATCCGTGTGGCTGCGGTAGTCGTTCGGGTCCACCCGCAGCATCGCCTGCAGACCGAGCAGGTCGTTGCGGGCCTGCTTCCGAAACAGGTTGTCGACCAGGGCTGCCTCGTCGCCCGCGCTGACCGCCAGCGCCTGCAGGAACACCTCGGCGCGCGGGGCGGTGTCGTCCGGGTGGTAGCGGACGCGGACCGGCGGGTCCGACGAGTTGTGCGGGTTGGCGTTCGAATTGTCGAAGCTGAAGCGAGCCCGGAGCACCGTTCCGGCCGGCAACTGCACCCGTTCCGCATAGCGGTAGCCGTCCTGCCAGTCGAACCGCCAGTCGTCGATTCGCAGCAGGCCCACCGCGGCGCCGTCGGGAGTGTCGGCCGCGACCTCGACGGTCGTGCCCAGGCGGTGGAGGTACGCGTAGACACCCGCCACCTCGACGGCGACCGGCAGGATATAGCGGTCTTCCACGACGTGGGCCGGCTCACCGGCCGGGATGTCGAGCGCCGGGGCGTCCAGCACGATGCCGACGCGCCGCCGCGCCGGCGGTGCGTCGGAGAAGTACAGCCCCACGGAGACCTGTACGTCGACCGGCTGTTCGCGTGACCGCAGGCCGAGCTGCAGGAGGAGATCCGAACCCGGGTCGAGCCGCCACGCCACGCCTTCCGGGGGCGGAGCCGTGCGCCGGCCCCCCGCCCAGACCAGGAAGTCCCCGGGCGGAAACCGGCCCTGGTCCGGCGCCAGTCCGCCGAAGCCGGGAGCGTCCTGCTCCTCCTGGAGCCGCCGCCCGGTTCCGGTGTCGTCCAGCATTATCTGTACGCGCTGGATCGCCGCTGCCGCCGCCGCGTCCGGCCGGACGTCGACGGCGCGCACCCAGCGGGGCGCGGGGATGTCGACCGGCAGGGCGAAGTTGCGGTACGCCACGCCTCCGCCCGGTTCGACGGTATACGGCTCGGTCAGCGAGACGATCAGATCAGGCTCCCCGAGGGGCCAGTCGACGGACGGTACCGGCGGTGCCGCGCCGGGCGCGCTGCCGGCCGGGGCGCCGGCCGCGGCCCAGCGGCGCAGCGTATCCCGGTCGGCTTCCGTCAGGCGCGGTTCGCCCCCGAAGGGGCTGGCGCCGAAACCGGACACCGGCTGCCACGGAGGCATCCGCCGGGCGGTGACCATCTCGGCGATTCCGTCGGCGCGCGCGCGTGCCTGCTCGTAGGTGGCCAGGCTGAACGGTCCCAATCCCCCCGCCCGGTGGCAGCGGACGCAGTTCTCGGTCAGCAGCGGCGCGACGGCGTCGTACGTCACGGCGCCCTGACCGGCTGCCTGGGGCGGACAGACCCAGCCGATCACGACCGCGACCGCGAGGACGGAGACTCCCGCGACGACTCGGCTACCCATGGCGTCCATGAATGCTCCGCGTGATCCGTTCGTCAGGCGTGCACGGCGGCCGGATCGAGCCGCCGGCGCGCCGCGGCCAGCGCGACCGCGGCGACGAACACCGGCATGGCGCGATCGATCTCTTCCAGCGAGGGGTAGGTCGGCGCGAGGCGGATGTTGGAGTCGCGCGAGTCCCGTCCGTACGGGAAGGTCGCCCCGGCCGGAGTCAGCTTCACGCCCGCCTCGCCCGCGAGCCGGACGATTTCTGCAGCCAGTCCCTCCGGCGCCTCGAAGGAGAGGAAGTACCCGCCGCGCGGCCGGCTCCACGAGGCCGGGCCGTCGGCCGTCAATCCCTCGTCCAGATGCCGCAGCACCCGTTCGAACTTCGGACGCACGATGGCCGCCTGCCGCCGCATGTGGGCGCGGATGCCGCCGCCGTCCCGCAGGAAGCGGACGTGGCGGAGCTGGTTGACCTTGTCGGGACCGATCGTCTGCACGCCGAGATGGCGGGTGAACGACGCCAGGTTGGCCGGAGAGGCCGCCATGAACGCCACGCCGGCCCCCGCGCGGGTGATCTTCGACGTCGACCCGAACAGCACGGCGCTGTCCTCGGTACCTGCCGCCCGGCAGCGGTCCATCAGGTTCGCCAGCACCGGCGGCTCGTCGTCGAGGTCATGCACCGCGTAGGCGTTGTCCCACAGGATGCGGAAATTGGGTCCGGCCCGCCGCGCCAGGTGCGCGAAGCGCTCGACGACCTCGTCGGAATAGACGTGCCCCGTCGGATTCGAGTACTTCGGAACGCACCAGATGCCCTTGATGCGCGGATCGTCGGCCACGAGGGTCTCGACCCGATCCATGTCGGGTCCGCCGTCGCCGATCGGGACGTCGATCAGCTCGAAGCCGAGGCTTTCCGTGATCGTGAAGTGCCGATCGTAGCCCGGCACCACGCAGAGGAACTTCAGCGGACCCGGCTCGTGCCGCCACGCCGTCTCCGAGCCGAGCGGTCCGTTGAGCCAGGCGTGCAGCACGTACTGGTACATGAACGTGAGACTGGCGTTCCCGCCGGCGATCGTTTCCTCCTGCCGCGTGCCGAGCAGATCGGCGCCCAGGCGCCGCGCTTCCGGGATGCCGAGCAGACCACCGTAGTTCCGCACGTCCGTGCCGTCGGCCAGTCGATAGTCGCCGCCGAGCGCCTCCTCGAGCCCGTCCGACAGCGCAACCTGTTCGGGGCTCGGCTTGCCGCGCGTCAGGTCGACCGCCAGGCCTGCTCCCTTCAGCGCTTCGAACTCTGCGGACAGCGCGCGCTCGTGCGCTACGAGGGATTCGTGATTCACACCGTCGAACATGACCCTCAATTATAGGGCGAGCGGTGAGCCGTGCGGGTCGGCTGGGGCGTGGTCCGGCGCGACCGGGCGGAGCGCGTGGCCGGGCCGGCAGCGGGGCGAGCCACTATAATCGGGCATTCGCAGCAGGTTGGCCGGATTAACCCGGCCGGCTTGAGATTCCATCGTTGCAGGTGGCATGGAGAACGACTCGTTGACCCGAGAAAGCGTGGCTGCCCTCTACGGTCGGGGCCTGCTCGACCTGGTGTCCGAGGCGGCGGGCGTGCACCGGCGCCATCACGATCCGTCGGCCGTGCAGTGCGCGTCGCTCCTGAGCGTGAAGACCGGCGGCTGTCCGGAGGACTGCGCCTACTGCCCGCAGTCGGCCCGCTACGACACCGGGGTCGAATCGACCGGACTGATGAGCGTGCCGGAGGTTGCCGAAGCAGCGGCGAGGGCCCGGGCGGGCGGCGCCGACCGCTTCTGCATCGGTGCGGCGTGGCGGCAGGCGACGGACGGCCCGGCATTCGACCGGGTGCTCGAGATGATCGGGGAGATCAAGGCGCTGGGGCTGGAGAGCTGCGCCACGCTGGGCATGCTCGACCGCGGCCAGGCCGAGCGATTGCAGGAGGCGGGCCTCGACTACTACAACCACAATCTCGATACGGGTCGCTACTTCTACGAATCGATCATCACCACCCGCACCTACGAGGACCGCCTCGATACGCTGCGTCACGTCCGGGAAGCCGGCATCAAGGTCTGCTGCGGCGGAATCCTCGGCATGGGCGAGAGCCACGACGACCGCATCGATCTGCTCTTCGAGCTGGCCCGGCAGAGCCCGCCGCCCGAGAGCGTGCCGATCAACACGCTGGTGGCGGTGGAAGGCACCCCGCTCGCCGATCGGGACCCGGTTCCGTGGGACGACGTCGTGCGGATGATCGCTGCCGCCCGCATCCTGATGCCGCGGTCGAAGGTGCGGCTCAGCGCCGGTCGGTTGCGGATGGACGAGGCGGTCCAGGCGCTCTGCTTCCTGGCCGGGGCGAACTCCATCTTCCTCGGCGACCGGCTGCTGACCACGCCGAACCCCGAGCCCGATGCGGACGCCGCGTTCCTTCAGCGCCTGGGCCTGCGCGGAACGGCCGCCGTGCGGGCGTAGAGCCCCCGGCAAAGCCCGCTGCATTCGACCGGCGATTGACGACCGGCACGTGGCGGTTGCCGAGACGCGGCCGGTCGTCAGCCGCCTTCACCGAAAGCGAAGCACCCGCGTCCAGTCGATGGCCGACTCGACCACCGCCCCGGGATCTCGTTCCGCCGACGGTGTCCACCGAATCGTGCCCAGACAGGGGACGTCGGTGCAGCGCGCCAGGACGGATGCATTCGAGGCGGCTGCCTCGTCCGCCGCCGAGGCGTGGTTGAGCACGTACCCGCACACTGCCAGCCGGCGTGCGGCGGCGGACTCCAGCGTCAGCAGTGTGTGGTTGATGGCGCCGAGCTTCGAGTCGACGACGACCAGCAGCGGCAGGCCGAGATCGCCCGCGAGATCCGCCATCGAGTAGTGCTCCAGGATGGGGACCAGCAGGCCGCCGGCGCCTTCGACGAGGGTCAGGTCGTGCTGGTCTTCGATGGCGCGGAACCCCGCTACGATCGCGGCGGGATCGATCCGCACGTTCTCCAGTCGGGCGGCCACGCAGGGCGCCAGCGGCGCATCGAGCCGATAGGGGCAGATGCGGTCGAGGGAGAGCGTGCTGCCGGCGGCCGCCCGCAGCGCCAGCGCGTCCGCGGGCCGGCGCGTGATGTCCGCGCCACAGCCCGTTTCCACCGGCTTCATGACGCCGATGCGCCGTCCCCGGGCACGCAGGGCAGAGGCGAGTCCGCGCGAGACGAAGGTCTTGCCGACCCCGGTGTCGGTGCCCGTGATGAAGAACCCGGACATCAGGCGCTCGTGACCTCGCCGATCGCTTCGCGGACGACGGTCACGAGGCGTTCGATCTCCTCGCCGGTGATGGAGAGCGGCGGCATCAGCACGACGACGTCCCCGAGGGGGCGAACGATGACGCCCCGGCGGCGGGCCGCCACGGTCACGCGGGCGCCCGTCCGGTCGGCGGCGGGATAGGGGCGCCGGTCGGCGGCATTCGCGGCCAGCTCGATGCCGACCATCACGCCGCACTGCCGTACGTCGGCCACGTGCGGAAGGGGTGCGATTTCGGCCGCCAGGAGGTTCTCGATCCGGGCGACCTTCGGACCGAGCCTGTCCAGCGTCCGTTCCTGCTCGAACAGATCGAGGCTGGCCAGGGCGGCCGCGCAACCGAGCGGATTGCCGGTGTAGGTATGGCCGTGGTAGAAGGTCCGGCCCGCGGCGGGCGGTCCGAGGAACGCGTCGTGGATGCGCTCGGTCGCCAGCGTCGCGGCCAGCGGCAGATAACCGCCGGTGATGCCCTTGGCCACGCAGAGCAGGTCGGGGGACACGCCGGCCTGCTCGCAGGCGAACATCGTCCCGGTGCGGCCGAACCCGGTCGCTACCTCGTCGCAGACGAGGAGCACGCCGGACTCGGCGGTCGCCTCCCGGAGAGCGCGCAGGTAGTCCGGCGGGTGGGGCCACATGCCGGCCGCGCCCTGCATCAGCGGCTCGACGACGACGGCGGCCAGCGCGTCGCGCTCCCCGGCGATGGCGTCGCGGGCCTCGCCGATCGCCTGGTCCAGCGCGTCGGCGGGGGAAAGGCGGTCGCGCCAGCGCCGGACGTGCGGCGGCGTCAGGCGCAGCGCGTCGGCCAGCACCGGTCTGAAGAAACGGTGGAACGTCTCGGAGTAGCCGACCCCCACCGCGCCGAGGGTGTCGCCGTGATACGCCTGCACGAGCGACGCGAAGCGGGTCTTGCCCGGCTTCCCGGACAGGTGCCAGTACTGGAGCGCCATCTTCAGCGCGGCCTCCTCGGCCGTCGCTCCGTCGTCGGAGTAGAAGACACGTGTCAGGCCGCGCGGGGCCAGGGCCACCAGGCGCTCGGCCAGCCGCACCGCCGGGATATTGGTCAGACCCAGCAGCGTAGTGTGCGCCACCTGCCGGAGCTGCGCCGTGATCGCCGCGTTCAGCGTCGGGTGGTTGTGTCCGTGGACGTTGCACCAGAGCGAGGAGACGCCGTCCAGGTAGCGCCGCCCGGTGTCGTCGATCAGCTCGTTGCCCTCGCCGCGGACGATGACCACCGGATCTTCCTCGAGCCACGCCTGCATCGGCGTGAACGGGTGCCAGAGGTAGGTGTGGTCCAGGCGCCGGAGCTCTTCATGGGAAGCGGCGGGTCCGGAGGCGTCGCTCATCGCAGTTGCCCCGTCGCGCGTCCGGCCGCCGCGAAGGCGTCGACCGCCTCGGCCAGATCGTCCGCCGTATGCGTCGCCATCGGGGCGACCCGCAGGCGGGCCGTGCCGTCGGGCACGGTGGGCGGCCGGATGGCGGGCACGAGCACGCCGCGCGCCAGTAGCGCGTCGCTGAGCCGCACCGCTCGGTCCGCGTCGCCGATGAGGATCGGCAGGATAGGCGACCGGCCGGGACCGAGCCGGAAACCGATCTCCGTCAGGCGCTCGCGCAGCCACGCGGCGTGCGACCAGACGCGATCGCGGCGCTCGGGCTCGGCGGAGAGTACCGCGATCGCGGCCCGCGCCGCCGCGACCGCAGCCGGGGGCAGGGCGGTCGTGTAGATGAACGTGCGGGCGGCGTTGACCACCCAGTCGACCAGGGCCGCGGAGCCGGCCACGTAGCCGCCGAGGGAGCCGAGCGCCTTGCTCAGCGTGCCGATCTGTACGTCCACCGCCTCCGTCAGGCCGAGCTGGGAGACCAGCCCGCCGCCGTTCTGCCCGAAGACGCCCGTCGAATGGGCCTCGTCGACTACGATCCACGCGTCGTGGCGTCGCGCCAGCGCCACGAGGTCCTCCAGCGGCGCGATGTCGCCGTCCATTCCGAAGACCGTTTCGGTGACGATCAGGCGGCGGCGGAAGCCGGCGGCGTCGCGCAGAAGACGGTCGAGATGCTCGGCGTCGGCGTGCCGGTAGACGCGGACCGCGGCCCGCGAGAGCCGACAGCCGTCGATGAGGCTGGCGTGGTTCAGCTCGTCGCTGAATATGCCGTCGTCCGCTCCGGCGAGAACGGGCAGCACACCGGTATTGGCGTGATAGCCGGAAGAGAGGACGAGCGCCGCCTCGGTTTGCTTCCACCGGGCGAGCTCGCGCTCGAGCGCCGCGTGCGGCGCCGACGTGCCGACGATGAGACGCGCCGAGCCCGCGCCGGCGCCGTACTCCAGCGCGGCGTCCGCCGCCGCGCGCGTGACCGCCGGATGCGCGGCCAGCCCGAGATAGTCGTTCGAGCAGAGCTGAATGACGGAATTTCCGTCGACGACCACCCGCGGCCCGATGCCGCTGTCGAGGGGACGCAGGCGGCGCCGGACGGCGCGCTTCTCGTGGTCTTCCAGGCGGGTCTGCAGCAGGTGGTCGAGTGACGAGCCCCGAGCGGTATCGACCATGCGTTCGCCATCGTACAACACGCACCGGCGTTGGACCGCCGCGTCGCAAAACGCCCTGCGACGAGTAAGGGGGAATGCGAGGCCGAAGGTCGCGAGCGTTGTGACTTGAACTCAAGGAGACGGCTGCGTTGCTCCTCGGTCGAATATTGCCCGATATGCTCCCTCGTCGCGCCTTGCCACGCGGGCGCCTCGCCGCTCTCGGTGCGACGCGGCGTTTTCGCCACGGACTGCTAGTAGCGGAACAGGTACTGCAGCTTGGTGAAGAACGCCCGCTGCTGCCGCTGCAGGTCGCGGTTGTAGAACCGCTCCCGGTCCAGATAGATGCCCTCCTGCAGCCGGTCGTCGTAGCCGATGTAGAAGGCCGTGCCGGCGTTGACGCGGTAGGTGAACAGGAGGTTGATCCCCACCTTCCCGTTGCCGGTGTTGTGCTCCAGGATGTTCCGGACCAGCAGGCGGTCGGTGAACTGGTAGGTGGTGAACGCGCGCAGGATCTTCACGTCGAACACCAGACCGCCGGTGTGCATGTCGCTGAAGCGGGCGGTGTCGAGTCTGAATTGCGTATTCAGGCGGGAAGTCGGCAGCACGGTCAGGCTGATGTTGTAGTCGAACATGCGGCCGAGGAACGGGTTCTCGACGAAGCGGATCTGCTCGCCCCAGTCGATGCCGTAGAAGAGCGAGAAGCGCCGGCTGGTGTTGATGCCGTTGCGCATCGAGAAGCGGGTCTTGTGGAAGTCGACGCCCTGGAACCGCTCCATTTCCCGCTGCGCGTCGGCGCGGAAGAAGACGTTGCGGGCGAACCGCAGGCTCATGTCGGCGCGGAAGTCCTCGTCCTGCAGGACGCCGGCGTGATCGACGTTCCGCCGGTAGCGAAATTGCGGACCCCAACTGATCAGCCAGCTCTCGGGCCACCACTCGTACTCGATGTCGGCGTCGAGCTGCTGCATGTCGACGCGCCGGACGAAGCCGGCATCGGTGCGGAAGTCCGGGTCGATGCTGTTGAAGTCGACGCTGTAGCTGAGGTGGCGGCTGTCGCGCCGGAGCTCGGCGTTGAACATCGGCCCGCTCAGGGTGTTGCCGTCGAGGTCGCGGTGCGACGAGGTGACCGCCAGGAACTGCGCCCTGTGGGTCTGGCCGAGCCGGAACCGGCCGTCGACCCCCGCCACGCGGCTGTACGAGTCGAGGAACTCGCGGTCGGTCATGATCGCCCCGATGTACGACTGCGAGTAGATGTCGTAGCGGGCCCGCCCAATGACAAAGTTCGCCGTTTCGCCGAAGCCGTACGCGTTCGGATCGTCGAACTTGCCGGGGGCTGCGTCGTTCGCCACGAGAACGCCCAGCGTGGTGTTGCCGGTCTTGCCGGTGAGCTTGGCGCCGATCTGCGGGTCGACGATGGTCTTGGTGTGGACGAGATTCGTGCGGCCGGGCGTGCGGAAGATCTCCTGTCCCTCCAGGAAGAACGGCCGCAGCTCGGGGAAGAACAGCGGGTACCGCTGGTTGGTCTCGATCTGGGGTCGATCCGCCTCGATCTGCGAGAAGTCGGGATTGAGGGTGAAGTCGGCGGTGAGGTTCGACGTGACGCCGTACTTCATGTTGAACCCGAAGTCGGGTTGCGTGTTCTCCTCGACGTAGCCGGTGTCGGTCAGCCGGCCGAGCTGGATCGCGGTCGCGGTCGGCAGAATCTCCAGGTTCCGGCTTGACGAGAGGCCGCGCAACCCGCCCAGCGTGCCCATCTGGGTGAGCACGCCCGCGACGGCGCGTGTCATCGGCGCCCAGACCACCGTCTCGTCCTTCGTCTGCATCGTGCGGGTGATCTGGAAGCCCCAGCGGTGCTCTCCGTCGCCGCGAGACGGATAGCGCAGGCTCTTGAAGGGAATCGCCATCTCGGCCGTCCACCCGTCGCGGACGATGGCGCCGCCGGTCTCGAACAGCGCGTCCCAGGAGTAATCCCCGCCGCCTCCCGGCGGCCCGCGCATGCTCCGGCCGCCCCGGATGATGGCGTCTCCCTGGATCCCGTAGGCGTTGACGGAGAAGCGATACGCGCGCTGCTGGTCGAGAAACGGATCGAACATCACCGCGATCCAGTCGTCGCGCCAGAACCCGTCGCGGTCGGCGCGGTTGGCCCGCATCTGGCTCGGATCCGTGTAGCGCGCGTAGAAGGCGAAGTAGAGGTGGTCGGCGTCGTAGGCGATCCATGCCTCGGTCCGCTCGGTCGGGGGCGCACCCTCGATGGGGTTGGTCTGGGTGAAGTCGGTGATGAGGACGGCGTCGCGCCAGACCGCGTCGTCGAGACGGCCGTCGATGGTCGGCGGCTCGTTCGTCCGACGCGCCTGCACGCTGCGGCGGCCGCCGATCGCGAATCCTGCTGCCGGTCCGGCCTGGGCCGCGGGCGCCGACGCCGGTGTCGGGGCCGGCCGCGGCGCACGGGTCGCACCGAGCAGAAGCTCGCCGCCGGCGATGCCGCCGCCAAGCCCGGCCGCCGCAGGTACGCGGCCGGTCGTCGAGGTATCCGGCCCGAGGGTCCCACCGTTGCCGCCGTCGCTACCCGTAATGCCGTTGCCGCCGTATCGGGCGTTGCCGGCCTGCCGCCCGGCGCCGTTGCCGTTGCCGGCGCGTCGCGTGGCGCTCCCGCTACCGCCGCTTTCCGCCGGCGTCCCGACGCGGGCGTCTTGCGCGCTTCGGCCCCGGCTGCTGAAGCGTCGCACGGCCTCGCGGACGCTGCCGGCCAACCGGTCCTGCAGCTCGAACAGGTCGTCGCCGTGACCGTCGACCTTGAACGTCTCCACCGCGGTTTCGCTCTGGACGTCGATGAGCCGCCCGGTCAGTCGCAACCGCTCGCCGAGCTCCTGAAACGCTCCCGCCAGCAGGTAGTCCGCGCCGAGCTCGCGTGCAGTCTCGATGAGCACGCGTTCGCCGGGCGGCCGGGCTCCGGCGCCACGCAGGCTGGCGACCGCTTCCTCGACGACCGCACGGCTGAGGACGTCGATTCCGTCCGCGCCTCGAAGGTCCGTACCGACCGTCTCGACAATGCCGATCCCGATCCAGTCGCGGTCCGGCTCGGCGCTGATGTTGGTGAACGGAGCGATGGCGAGAGTCCGCGGCGCCTGAGCCGAAACCGCGGGAACCATCGCGAGGGATGCGACGAACGACGCCAGGCCGATGCGGCAGGTCAGACCGGCTGTCACGCGACCGGGCATCATTGTATCAGTCCCAAGAGACGCTGTTCGCAGCCCCGCCGTTTCGGCACGGAATCGGATGCCCGCACCGGCGTTGGTCGCCGTCTCCGCCAGGGAGGCGGCGGATCCGCTGGTGCCGGCGCCGCTGCTTGGGGCATGATTGGCAGAACGCACGGGAATCGACACGCGTTGAATCGATTCATCAGCGAGGTACCGCGATGAGAGCGAGACGAATGGCGGCGCGCGTACGCATGACGGTCTGGCTTCCGATGCTCGGCGTCCTGCTGGCGGCTCCGGCGGCCGCACAGACCGAGCGCCTGGATGTCGACGAGCTGAAGGCGCAACTCGACGCCGGCGCCGACGTGCTGCTGATCGACGTCCGGGAGGACTACGAGGTCGAGAGCGGCTCGATCCCCGGCTCGATCCACATTCCGGTCGGCGAGCTCGAGGCCCGCATGCCGGACATACCGAAGGACGTGCGGCTCGTCTTCTTTTGAAACGCCGGCGGGCGGAGCTCCCGGGCCGCGGAGCTCTTCAGATCCAACGGTTACAGCGCCGGCGAATTCTGTGCCTTGAACGACTGGAAGGCGAGGGGCCACGAGGTCGCAGATACGGCCCGTCCTCCCGAGGGACCGATTCAGCCGGCGCGGTGACGCACCGCGCACGGGCACGGCAACGCCGCCGCGCACGACGACGCGTCGCGCGCGGTGACGTCAGGGCTGCAACGGCCGGCAGAACCGGTGTCGACCGGTCAGGAGCTTGCGCCGCAGAACGCGAGCGAAGCGAAGTGCTGCCGCGCGAGGTCGTGGAGCACGGGGGATGGGCCGAACGAATCGCCAGCGAGGCGTTTCGGGGCGCCAGGGGACGCCGGCGTCATCGAGGTCGCCGGAGACGGGACAGGGGTTGAGGCATGTTCGGAACGATGACATCGACACGGAGAGCGGGCGCCTTGGCGACGGCGATACTCGCGGCGCTCGCGCTGGCGGCGACCGGGCTCGGCGCGGAGGACGACGCCTTCGTCACCGTCGACCGTTTCGTGCCGCACACCTCGACGGTTCCGGCCAACGAGGGCGAGCGGGTCGGCCTCTTCCTGCACGAGAAGCTGAGCCGTGAACTCGCGGACCGGATCGCGGCTGGGCACCGGCCGGAAGGCAGGGTCGTGCTCTTCGTGCACGGCGGGTCGATTCCATCGGTGCCGGACTACGACCTGCCCTACGAGGACTATTCCTGGATGGAGCACCTGGCGGCGGCCGGGTTCGACACGTTCGCGATGGACCAGACCGGCTACGGCCTGTCGCCGCGGCCGATGATGGACGACCCGTGCAACATGGCGGCCGACGACCGCGCCATCGTGACCCCGAACCCACTGGCCGAGGACTGCGAGCCGAGCTACCGGCACGGGCTGACGACCAGCCAGTCGGACTGGGACGAGATTGGCCGCGTCGTCGACTACATCCGCGAGCTCCGCGGCGTCGACAAGGTGAGCCTCGTCGGCTGGTCCGCCGGCGGCCCGCGCACCGGCGGCTTCGCGGCGCGCCATCCCGACAAGATCGACAAGCTGGTGCTGTTCGCGCCGGGCTACGGGCGGGACCGGCCGTCCGATCCGCCGGAGGTGATTCCCGCCGGCGAGGTGCCGATGCGCCTGCAGACCCGGGACATGCTGGAGAAGGGGCGCTGGCGCTCCACCGTCGCCTGCGACGATCAGATCGATCCCGGTATCCAGCGGGTCATCTGGCGGACCGTCATGGCCTATGACCAGCACGGTTCGGTGTGGGGGCCGCCGCACGGCGTGATGCGGGTGCGCACCTCGGCCGGTTCCTGGGGCTGGAACCGGGAGTACGCCGCGAAAGTGCAGGCGCCGACGCTGATCCTGGTCGGCGAGCAGGACCGTCTTCTCCAACCGAACGAGCGGCTCTACGAAGATCTGACCGGCGCTGACGGCAGAGTGCTGGTGACCATGGCCTGCGCGACCCACTTCGCGGTCTGGGAAAAGACGCAGTACCGATTCATGCACGAGGCGTCGCGGGAATGGCTCGAGCAGGGGACGTTCCGGGGACTCACGAGCGGGCGGTTCTCCATCGACCGGAACGGCGCGGTCGCCGACATGATCCTGATGGTCGAATCGCTTGTCCCGTAGCCCTTGCTGCGGGCCGTTCCGCTTCTTCCCGTACGCGTTTCTCCGCCGGCGCCGCGGCACCCTTCCGCATCATCGTCACCGAGGTGACCCGCTGCGGAAGCCGTCATGGCCGGTTCGGACGGGGCTGGACGGATGCGGTCCCGGTGGCGCCGGTTGGGAGCTTGCAGGTTCGACAGCGGCGATCGTTCAGTCCAGCACCGCGCGAATCGCGTCGGCCAGGATCTCTACCAGCCGCTCGAGTTGAGCGCTCGTGATTACCATCGGCGGCGCCAGTACGTAGGTGTCGGCCTTCACCCGGCTGACCAGTCCCCGGTCGATGGAGGCTTGGAGAACCGCCGCGCCGACCCCGCGTTCAGCCGGAAACGAGCGCTTCGTGGTCCGGTCCTCGACCAGCTCCACCGCGCACATCAGCCCCTTGCCACGGATGTTCCCCACGTGCGGGTGATCGGCCAGCGCCATTTCGAGCCGCGCGAGCAGCTCGTCGCCCTTGGCGGCCGCCTGCTCGGGGAACCGCTCGTCCTCGATGATGCGCAACGTCCGGAGCGCTACCGCGCAGCCGACGGGATGCGCGCTGTACGTGTAGGCGTGCATCCACGGCTCGCCGCCTTCGTCGAGCGTCGCGGCCACCCGGTCGCTGATGCCGATGCCGCCGAAGGGAAAGTACCCCGAGGTGATCGCCTTGGCGAACTGCATGATGTCCGGCTCGACGTCCCAGTGATCGAGCGCGAACAGGCGCCCGGTGCGGCCGAAGCCGGTAATCACCTCGTCGGCGACGAGCAGCACGTCGTACCGGTCGCAGATCTCGCGGATGCGCGGGAAGTAGTCGTCCGGCGGGACGATGACGCCGCCGGCGCCCTGCACCGGCTCGGCGATGAACATGGCCACGGTGTCGGGTCCCTCGCGGAGGATGGCCCGTTCGAGCTCGTTCGCCGCGGCCAAGCCCTTGCTCTGGCCAGGCGGTGCTTCGTAGCGGTACGGGTCGGGGGCGGGGACGTGCGAGAACCCCGGCACGCGCGGCTCGAAGAGCGGCCAGTAGCGGCTGAGGCCGGTGGCGCTCATCGCTGCGAGCGTGACCCCGTGGTAGCCGTTGATCCGGGAGATGACCTTCGTCTTGTCCGGCCGGCCGCGCAGCTTCCAGTAGGCGCGCGCCATCTTGATGCTGCTGTCGGTCGCTTCGCCGCCGCCGCTCGTGAAGAAGAAACGGTTGATCGAGGGGTAGCACAGCGCCGACAGGCGTTCGGCCAGCTCGATGGCGCGGGGGTTCGAGCTGCCCGCGTAGCCGGACACGTAGGCGAGCTCGGCGGCCTGCTCGCGCATTGCCTCGGCCAGCTCGGTCCGGCCGTGGCCGGCCGTTACGTTCCACAGCCCGGCCAGACCGTCGATGTACTCGCGCCCGTCTGCGTCGGTGAGGATCGCCCCGTCGCCCTTCACCCATACGCGGGCGTTCCGCTGCAACGGCTCTTCGTGGAGCGGGTGGATGAGGTGGGCGATATCGCGCGTCAGGAGGTCGGCAGTCGCTGTCATGGCTCCTTCTTCAATGAGGCCGCGGGCAGGTCCCGCGGGTAACCCGCCGCATGGCCGGCACGGGCTGCCTGCCGTCTCGCAGTCGGTCGATCTTCCCCGAAAAGCAGCATAGCACGCGACCGTGCTACGCTACGGGATCGGCATGGTCGACAGAGCGCGCCGCCGGCTGTTTCGCGTGGGACTCGTCGCGGTGGCAATCAGCGCGGCGCTCGCCGGGTTCGCGGCCGCGGGCGCCGGTCGGACCGCGGTTCCGCTTTCGGTCGCATCTTCCGCGGCCATGGCCGTGCCGGGCCTCGACGGAACATTGGTCGAGCCGCTCGCTCCCGCCCGGGATATCGAGGCAACCGTCCTGCTCTTCGTGATGACCGACTGTCCGATTTCGAACCGCTACGCGCCGGAGATACGGCGCCTGCACGACGAGTTCGCCGACACCATTCGGTTCTGGCTGGTCTACGTCGACACGCACCGGCCCGTGGACGAGTTGCGGGAGCACCGCGCGTCGTTCGGCTATCCCTTCGGGGCGGTGCGGGACGTCGACGGTGCGCTCGTGGGGCTGGCCGGGGCCACGGTGACCCCGGAGGTGGCGGTGTTCGATCCCGACCGGCGCATGATCTACCGCGGACGGATCGATGACCGTTACGTTTCGTTCGGCGTCGCGCGCAGGGCGCCCCGGACGCGTGACCTGCACGACAGACTGATCCGAATCGCCGCCGGAGAGTCCCTCGCGTTCTCCGAGACGCGGGCCGTGGGGTGCTATATTCCCGGCGCGTGACCCCGACCCGGTCACGGTTTTCTGCAGAACGAGTCCAGAGGAGGAAAGGCAATGAAGCGCATGCATCTCGTGTCGGCGGTCGTGGCCGTGGCGGTGCTGGCCGTCGGCGCGTCGGCGTTCGCACAGGACGTGACGAAGTACGTGCGGTACGAGCACGACGGCGCGGCGTCGTACGGCGTCCTCGAAGGGGAGACGATCCACCAGCTCGGCGGCAGCGTCTTCGACTCGCCCGAGCGGACCGGCGTCACCGTGGCGTTGGGCGACGTCACCCTGCTGCCGCCCACCGAGCCGCAGAAGGTCGTCGCGGCCGGGTTGAACTACCGCAGCCACCTGGGCGGCGCGCAGCCGGCGGAGTATCCCGGGTTGTTCGACAAGCACGCCACGTCGCTCATCGGGCACGAGGCGGAGATCACCTACTACGAGGACGCCACCAACCTGCACTTCGAAGGCGAGATGGTGCTGATCATCGGCAGGGTGACGCGCAACGTCTCGGTCGAGGAGGCGCCCGACCACATCTTCGCCGTCGCGCCCGGCAACGACATCAGCGAGCGCGTCTGGCAGAGCAACGACCTGCAGTGGTTCCGCGCCAAGGGCGCCGACACCTTCGGGCCGGTCGGACCGGTCATGGCCCGCGGGGTCGACTACAACGACCTGCTGCTCCAGACGCGGGTGAACGGCCAGGTCATGCAGTCGCAACGGACCCGCGACCTGCTGTTCGATTCCTCCTACCTGGTGAGCTACATCAGCCGCTACGTGACGCTGGAACCGGGCGACATGATCTTCACCGGCACGCCGGGGTCGACCTCGGCCATGCAGCCGGGCGATGTCGTCGAGATCGAGCTGGAGAACGTCGGCGTGCTGAGCAACACGATCGGTCCGAAGGGCGGGCGGCGGACTAACGAGCAGTAGTCGGACGGACCGGGGCCGGCGCGCGCCGAATCGAGGCGGGCGCCGACGTCGAACCGAGAATCCGTCGATTCCACGGGCCGGGCGCGGCAGGGCCGCCGTCCGGCCCGTTGCATGTACGGTCGTTGAACCGTATCCTTCACGACATGACGCGTTTCCTGCACTTTGCCGTTGCCGCCGCGTTCCTGCTGGCGCCGGTTCTGCTGCCGGAGGCCGCCGCCGGCCACCCGATGGACACGCAGAACGCCGCGTTCGTCCAGGGCGTGGACGGCCCGGCGCCGGCGCCATTCATGTACCTCGGCGCCAAGCACATGGTCACCGGCACCGACCACCTGCTGTTCCTGGTCGGCGTCATCTTCTTCCTGTACCGGCTGCGGGACGTGGTCCTCTACGTCAGCCTGTTCACGCTGGGGCACAGCATCACGCTGCTCCTCGGGGTGCTGGGCGGGCTGGAGGTGAACGCCTACATCATCGACGCCATCATCGGCCTGTCGGTCTGCTACAAGGCGTTCGAGAACATGGGCGGCTTCGAGCGCGTGTTCAACGTCCGTCCCAACACCAAGGCGGCGGTGCTGATCTTCGGGCTCTTCCACGGGCTGGGCCTCGCCACCAAGCTGCAGGAGTTCACCGTCACCGACAACGGACTGGTCGCCAACATCCTGAGCTTCAACGTCGGGGTCGAGATCGGGCAGGTCCTGGCGCTCAGCGCCGTGCTCATCGGCATCACGCTGTGGCGGATGCGCCCGAGCTTCTTCCGCCACGCCTTCGTGACGAACGCGGCCCTGATGGGCGGCGGGTTCCTGCTGACCGCGCAGCAGATCTTCGGCTACTTCTACTATCCCTGATGGCTGAGCCGGTTCCCTCGCAGACGGCCCCGCCGACCTCGCTCAAGAGGCTCGGCATCGCGGCGCTCGCCTCGCTGCTCGTGGCGGCCCTGGTCTTCGTCGGGGCGGTGCTGCCGGCCGAGCGCGGCGTCGACCCGCTCGGTACCGGCGAGCTGTTCGGTCTGCTGGCGCTTGCCCAGGTCGTCGCAATCACGGCGGAAGAGGACGAGTACCGGCTCGACGCGTACGAGCTCCCCGTGGGACCCGGCGAGTGGGTGGAGTACACCTACCGCATCCAGGAAGGCGGGACCATGGTGTATTCGTGGACCGCCACCGGGCCGCTCGAATACAACTTCCATAGCGCGCCGGACGGGGCCCCGCCCGGCTACGCCGAGAGCTTCGACGCCCAGGAGAACGACGTGGCGCACGGCAGCTACATCGCTCCCTTCACCGGCGTGCACGGCTGGTACTGGGAGAACGCCGGCACCGACGAGGTGACGATCACGCTCCACACCGCCGGCTTCTACCGGGACGCCCACGTCGCACGCGACCGCGCGGACGGCTACCGCACCCTCCGGGACCCCCGCGGCAACCCCGTGGAGTGAGGGTTCCGGAACGCGCCGCGGACACGGTTGCTCTTCCACGAAGCATCGACGTTTCTGTACGATCGGCGGCCGGGCCGGCAGATTGACAACGCCGGTGTTATGTAGTCACAATGACTACATGCCTCAGCCGCTTACCGTCGGAGCGCGGGAATTCAAGACACGTCTCGGCACATACCTGCGTCAGGTCCGCGAGGGCCGGACTCTGACGATCACCGACCGCGGCCGTCCGGTCGCCACGGTTACGCCGGTCGACATGACTGGACAGTCCATCGAGGCGCGGCTGGAAAGGCTGCGTGCGGAAGGTGTCGTGACCGGCACCGGAAAGCCCCTGTCACGGGTGCACAATCCTGTTGTCCTGAAGGGCCGCCCCCTCTCTGAGATCATCATCGAGGACCGGGAGGATCGATTCTGACCCGGTTCTTCGATGCCAGTGCCCTGGCGAAGCACTACGTGCGCGAGCCCGGGAGTGACGCCGTCGAGCACTGGCTGATGTCCGGTACCGCGGCCGTCAGCCGGTTGTCGGAAGTAGAGGTTGCCTCAGCTCTGGCCCGCCAGACGCGGGCCGGCGTTTGGACCGCCAAGGAGCGCGATGCCTGGCTCGCGAGACTGGATCGAGAGTTGCCATCGTTCCTGGTCGTCGAATTGGTACCTGCGGTCACGTCGCGCGCACGCAATCTGCTGAACGCGTACTCATTGCGCGCGTCCGACGCGATCCAGCTCGCCAGTTGCTACCATTTGCAGGAACAGTTGGGCCACGACGTGCCGTTCGTGGTCTTTGACGAGCGGCTCGCGGCGGTCGCGCGAGAAACCGGCGCGACCGTGCTGGGAGCTGGCGGCGACGCATCCGCGTAGTCTCTGCGCGCTGCGTGTTCGTTGAGCCGTCGGCACCGCGTGCGGGGTAGTCGAGCGGAGAGACGATGCACAAGCGGATTGCGGCCAAGTCGGTGGTAGTGCTCTTGGGAATTACCCTGGCGCAGAGCGCCGCGGGACAGGCTCGTGGCGTGCCCGACCCGACCTACCGCGCTCCGCGCACCGTCGACGGACAGCCGGATATCTCCGGCATCTGGAGGAACGACACGCTGACGCCGCTGGAGCGGCCGGCAGGGCTCGGCGACCAGGAGTTCTACACGGAGGAGGAGGCCTCCGACATCGAGAGCCGCAGCCGCGAGATGCGCGAGGCCGACAACGCGCCGGGCGCCACGCGGACCACCGTGGCCGGGAGCCTCGCCCGCGGCTACAACTGGTTCTGGAGCGATCCTCGCGAGTCGGTCGTTTACACGCGCCGCACGTCGATGATCGCGGACCCGCCGACCGGACGGGTGCCGACGCGGCCGGAAGCCGACGCGCGGGCCGCATGGCTCGTGGCCAACCGTACGGATTCGCACGAGAACATGAGCCCGTACAGCCGCTGCATCACGCGTGGCGTGCCGGGCTCGATGATCCCCAACACCTACAACACCGGCAATCACATCTTCCAGATTCCCGGCTACGTCGTCATCCTGTACGAGATGGTGCGCGAGCCGCGGATCATTCCGCTGGACGACCGGCCCTTCGTCGACCCGAAGATCGCGCAGTGGATGGGGGACGCCCGCGGGCGGTGGGAAGGAGAGACGCTGGTCGTCGAGACGCGGAACTTCACCGCGAAGGCGTGGATCACCCCCAACCAGAATGCGGGCCGCATGCATGGAGTGCCGGTGAGCCGCGAACTGCGCCTGGTCGAGCGCTTCACCCGGGTGGCCGAGGACGTCCTCGACTGGCAGGTGCTCGTCGAGGATCCCAACGTCTACACGGCGCCCTGGACGCTGGAGCTGCCGCTGCGGCGCGACATGACCTACGACCTCTACGAGTACGCCTGCCACGAGGGGAACCGCGCCGTGACCGGCATCCTCGGCGGTGCGCGCCACGAGGAGCGGCAGCGAGCTGAAAGTCCCTGAGCCGTCGCCGGCTACGCCAGCTCCGCAAGCGTCGCCGTCAGCAGCCGGTAAAAGCGTCCCACCGAGTCGATGTGGACCCGCTCGTCGGGCGAGTGCGGCGCCTCGATGACCGGGCCGAACGAGATCATGTCCATGCCGGGGATCTTCTTGCCGATGATGCCGCACTCGAGCCCCGCGTGAATCGCCGCGACCTCGGGCTCCGCACCCAGCTCCCGCGCGTGGACCTTCTTGACGACCTCCAGCACCTCGGAGTCCATGTTCGGCTTCCAACCGGGGTAGGCGGGGCGCACGTCCACGTCCGCGCCGGCGAGCTCGCCGGTGGCGCGGATGCGACGGCGGAGGGCGTCGAGCTCCGCGTCCACGGAGGAGCGCGAGCTGGTGGTGATGACGAGCGAGCCGTTTGCGCCCTTGACGGTGGCGACGTTGTTGCTGGTCTCCACCAGGCCGGCAATGTCGTAGCTCATCGCCTGGACGCCGTGCGGCAGGCTGGAGACGAGTCGCAGCACGGTTGCCGTCGCCTCTGCCGTCCAGGCCTGATCCGTGGCGGCAGGCTCGCCGACGGCCAGGCTCATGCCGGGGTCGGCAGGCCGGTACTCGTTCCGGAACGCCTCGAACTCGGCGCGTACGATGGCCGTCAGCTTCTCGATGTCGGCCGCCCCGGCGACGATGGTGGCGAACGCCTCGCGGGGGATGGCGTTGTGGGCGCTGCCGCCTTCGAGTCGGGCGAGACGGAACGGGGTGCCGGCGTGCGCCGCCCAGAGCGCGCGGGCCAGCAGGCAGACCGCGTTCCCGCGCTGCAGGTGAATGTCGCAGCCGGAATGGCCGCCCTTGAGCCCGGTGAGCGCCAGCGTCACCGCGCGGTCGCCGGTGCCTGCCGCGGCGGGCGTCACGCCGAGCGACAGCCGCATGTCGCCGCCGCCGGCGCAGCCTACGTACAGGATGCCCTCTTCCTCGGAGTCGAGGTTGATCAGCCGCCGTCCGGACAGGAGGCTGGCGTCGAGCTGCGCCGCCCCGGTGAGCCCGGTCTCTTCGTCGATCGTGAACAGCAGCTCCAGCGGCCCGTGGACCAGGTCTGTCGAGTCCATCACCGCGAGCATCGTCGCGACGCCGATGCCGTTGTCCGAGCCGAGCGTGGTGCCGGTGGCGTACAGGTGCTCGCCTTCGCGCCGCGGGAGGATGGCGTCGGTCCTGAAATCGAAGGCGACGTCGGCGTTCTTCTCCTGCACCATGTCGAGATGCGACTGCAGGATGGTGACCGGCGCCTGTTCGTGCCCTGCGGTGGCCGGCTTGCGCACCACGACGTTGCCGGCGGCGTCGATCGCATGGTCGCAACCGGCGCGGGTCGCGGCGGCGAGCACGTGCTGCCGCATCCGCTCTTCGTCCTTCGAGGCGCGCGGGATGGTCAGGATGGTGTCGAAATGGCTCCAGACCGGTTTCGGCTCAAGCGATGAAACGAACGTCATGGCAATCTCCGGAATCCCCGCTCGCAGGACCGATTCTCGGGGCCCGGCGGCGGTCTTGAATCCACCCGGACTACTCCGCAAGCGTCCCGAGACGCGTCGCTGGCTCGGCGTCTCGGCCCATCCCCCCGCTCCGTGACCTTGCGTCGCAGAACACGGTGCACTGCGTTCTGCGGCGCTAGCTCCCAGCCGTCGTCAGGCACCCCAAGGCGCTGTCCGACACGGGGCAGGACGCTCAACCCTGCATGGTATCATCCGGGGCCATCGTGGAAACGCCGCTCACGCCGCTGGAGTTTCAGCGCCGCGCCCGCAGCCTCTACGCGGATCGCGAGGCGGTGATCGACGGGTCGCTCCAGCTTACCTACGCCGAGTTCTTCGCGCGTTGCGACCGATGGTCCGCCGCTCTGCAGAAGCTGGGCGTCCGCAAGGGCGACCGTGTGGCCTACGTGGCGCCGAACACCCACGCGCAGCTCGAATCCTTCTATGCGGTGCCGCAGATCGGCGCCGTGCTCGTCCCCATCAACTTCCGGCTGACCCCGGAAGAGATCGCCTACATCATCGGTCACAGCGGCGCGAAGGTGGTCTGCGCGCACGCGGACTACCTGGAGGCGGTCGACAGCGGGCGCGGGGACTGCCCGGGCGTCGAGCACCTCGTGGCGCTAGAGGGCGCGCGCGAGGGATGGCTCGACTACGAGGCGCTGCTCGAGGCCGAGGCGCCGGTCTTCGAAGCGGCCGAGGTCGACGAGAGCGACCTGCTGACGATCAACTACACCAGCGGCACGACGTCGCGCCCCAAGGGGGTGATGATCACCCACCGGAACGCCTGGGCGAACGTGGTCGGCACGCTGGTTCACTGGCCCATGAACTGCGGAACGCGGTACCTGTGGACGCTGCCGATGTTCCACGCCAACGGCTGGACGTTCACGTGGGTGGTGACCGCGGTCGGCGGCGCCCACATCTGCCTGCGCGCCGTGGACCCGGCGCTTGGGTTCCGGTTGATGCGCGACGAGTCGGTCACGCACATGTGCGCGGCCCCGACCGTGCTGATCATGCTGGCCAACGCGCCCGCCGAGGCGCGGGGCGAGGTCCGGCGCGGCGTCAAGGTGATGACCGCCGGTGCGCCCCCGGCCGCCGCGACCATTCAGCGGCTCGAAGGCGAGTTCGGGTGGGAGCTGATCCACGTCTACGGCCTGACCGAGACGGCGCCGTTCATCACGGTCTGCGAGCCCCGGCCCGAGCATCGCGTTCTCTCGGCCGACGAGCGGGCCACCGTCAAGGCGCGGCAGGGAGTCGAGCTGATCACCTCGGGCGAGCTGCGGGTCGTCGACGACGACGGCAACGAAGTGCCCCGCGACGCGCAGACCCTGGGCGAAATCGTCGTACGCGGCAACGTCGTCACCGCCGGCTACTACAACGATCCGCAGGCGACGGCCAAGGCGATGCGCGGCGGCTGGTTCCACAGCGGCGACGCCGCGGTCGTCCACCCGGACGGCTACGTCGAGATCCGCGACCGCTTCAAGGATGTCATCATCAGCGGCGGCGAGAACATCTCCTCGGTCGAGGTCGAAGGGGTGATGATGCGCCACCCGGCCATCTGCGAGATTGCCGTCGTCGGCGTCCCCGACGAGCGCTGGGGCGAGACGCCCCACGCCTTCGTGGTCCTGAACGACGGGGCGTCGGCCACCGCCGAGGAGCTGACCGTCCACGCCCGCGACAACATGGCGCACTTCAAGGCGCCGCGCCGGTTCACCTTCGTCGAGCAGTTGCCGAAGACGGCGACCGGCAAGATCCAGAAGTACGTGCTGCGGCAGGGCCGGGCGGCGATCGGCAAGCAGTAGCCTCAGGGCCTGCAAGCGGGGAGACCGTGGCGAAACCCCGCAAGATGCGGCGGGGCTCTTGCCGGGCTCCCGGTTCTCTTCTCCCTACGCTTCCCGCAGGACCGCAGCCGGCTCGGTCCGGCCCGCTCGCCGCGCCGGGAACCACGCGGCAACACCGGCAAACAGGAGCAGCAGCACGCCGGAAACGGCCAGCGTCAGCGAATCGGTCGCCGAGACCGAATAGACGTAGCCGGCGAGGAATCGACCGGCCGCCAGCGATCCGAGCACGCCCAGTGCGACGCCTGCCGCGGCGAGCCTGAGTCCGTCCCGCGCGACGAGCCGAAGGAGGTTCGAGGGCAGCGCTCCCAGGGCCGCGCGGATAGCGAGTTCCTGGCGGCGTTCGTCGACCGTGCTCCTGAGGACGCCGTGGACGCCGATCATCGCGAGCGCCAGGGCGAGCGTGGCGAGCAGGCTCATGACTGCCACGCCCAGCCAGCGTCCCCGGACGGTAGCCCGCGCCGAGTCCTCGATGCGTCGCACGTTGTCGATCGGCACCCCCGGGAGCAGCGGTGCAAGCTCGGTACGGAGTCGTTCGCGCGCGCCTTCCGGATCCGATGTGCGCAGGAGGAGGTCGAAGCCGTTCGGGGGCTGGGACTCGATGTTGACGTACGCCTGCGGCCGGAGCTCGCCGTCCAGGCGCCAGAACTTCTCGTTCGCAACGACCCCGACAATCTCCGCGGGAATCGCCTGGGAACGATCGAGCCGCTCCTGCAGTTCGGAGAAGAACCGCAGAGTCGCGCCGACAGGGCTTCCGTTGCGGAAGTGCCGATCGACGAACGCCTGGTTGACGACGACCGGGAGGACGTCCGCCGCTTGCGCAGGCAGTCGCTGTCCCCGCAGTAGCGGGATTCCGAGCACGTCGAAGTAGTTGGAACTGACCAGTCGGTATCCGACCAGCGGAGGCCGGGTGGCATCGGGGACAGGCTGTGTGGAGATCTCGAAGAAACGGGACGCTCCACGGCTGCCGAAGGGGCCGGAGTAGGCCAGGGCCAGGGAGTCGCCCGGCGTGACCGCACGCTCGCCGATCTGTCGCAGAAGAACGGCGAGACGCTCGGATTCGCTCCGCAGCTCCGCCGGGACCTCGACCCGCAGGGCGAGCAGATCCGCCATGTCGAAGCCGACCGGCTCGGTGGCCGCGTTCCTGAGGCTCTCTGTCAGCAGTGCGCTGGTGAAGATCACCACCATCGAGACGCCCACCTGGACGACGAGCAGGCCCCGGCGCAACCCCGACCGACGAGGCGCATTGCCGATGCTGGCGGAGAGCGACAACGGGCCCCGACCCGGTCTTGCCCCGGCGATGAGGCCGAGTGAAGTCAGCAGGCCGGTCGCGCCGGCGACGAGGGCCATGACCAGGAACACGCGGACGTCCACCTGCGGGGTGGCGCTCAGGTACGAGCCGTCTTGCGAGAAATGCCGGACCAGCAGCGGCAGGACCGCGTGTGCGAGCAGCAGGCCGGCGCCGGTCCCGGCGAGGAACAGCAGACCGACTTCGGTCGCAAGCTGGCGGGCCAGGCGGAACGCACCTGCCCCGAGGGCCGAGCGCACCAGGAGCTCTCGCCGCCGCCGCACGGCGCGGCTGACGAGCAGGCCGACCACGTTGCTGCACGCCACGAGCAGCGCCAGGCCCGCGCCGAGTACCGCGGCCGGCAGGGTCCTCTCCAGTCTGTCGCCCCAGAGACCGTTCAGGGGACCCATGCTGACGCCGGCCGCCCGATTGGTTTCCGGGTGCGTCCTCTCCAGATCGAGTGCGATGACTTCCATCTCGGTCCGGGCCGCGTCGAGATCGATGCCGCGGGCCAGGCGCCCGACCGCCCAGAGGCTGCGTGCGCCGCGGTTGCTGCGAGACGCGCTATCGAGATCGTGCTCGAGTGAGAGCCATGCCTCCGGACGATACTCGGCGGGGAAGGGAGGGAAGGCGAAGCGCTCGGGCAGGACGCCGACAATCGTATGGGTCCGGTCGTTGAGGCGCAGGCTGGAACCGACGATGTAGGGGTCGGAACCGAAGCGAGCGTTCCAGTAGCCGTAGCTCAGAACGACATCGGTTTCGGATCGGGGCAGACTGCCCAGGAGTGGCGTCGTGCCCAGCAGCGCATAGAGATTGTCGGTGGCGGCAGCGATGCGGATGTGTTCGGGAAACGCACCGTCGGAACGGACGCGGTTCGCGGTGCGCCACGCAGCCAGGTCTTCGAAGCCCCGGGTGCGTTCCCGCCAGTCGAGGAAGTCCCGATAGGAGAGCGGCATGCGCTCGAACCCGCGCTGCGTGTCGCCGCCGCGGACCCAGGCGAGCCGGCCGGCGTCCTCGAAAGGGAGCGGACGAAGCAACGACTTGTCGGCGAAGCTCCAGGCCGCGGTCGCGATGCCGAGGGCAACGGCCAGAATCGCCACGATGCCGCCGGAGAGTCCCGGGTCGCGGAGAATCAGGCGGAGACCGTAGGCGAGGTCCTGGCGAAGCTGTTCGAACCAGACGCCCAGTCTCACATCGCGCAGCCTCGCCTTTATCGTCTCCGGGTCTCCGAAATCCAGGCGCGCCTGCCGCCTGGCGTCGGCGGGCGGCAGGCCTCGCCGCTCCAGGCTGTCGGCCTGCGACTGCAGGTGAAACGCCAGTTCGTCCGCCAGCTCTCCCTCGTAGCGGTTTCGCCCCACCAGGGCGCTGAACCAGAGACGTGTGCGTGTCCACATGCGTGCATCCTGCCGGGTCGAGACCTGACCGAGTGCCCGGCACCGCCGACGACGGAGCATGCGCAGCCTGCACCCTCTCCGTCGGGATGTCATTGACAAGTGCTGTCCCGAATCAGTTCTCCCGACGGTCCGGGTGGCCGGCAGCGGAGCGGCGACAGCAGGATCCCCTCGACGAATGAGCAAGCGGCGGTCGTGGCGCCGATGCCGAGGCTCAGCGTTGCCACCGTCAGCGCCGTGAAGAGCGGGCTGCGGCGCAGGGAACGCCGCGTCAGACCGAGCACGAGGGGAGCGATATCGACCTGCTCGTGGTCGGGGAGCTTCCGGGACGCGTCTTCGACCGGGTCGGCGAAGTGCTGCGGCGCACGACGCTGCCCGTCGAGCCCATCGTCGTCAGTGCGGCGACATTCAACAGGCGGCGCAGGGAGGGACATCCCCTGTTCGCCGCGATCGTCGACGAGGGGCTGCGCCTCTTGCAGGCTCATCCGGTCGCCGGCGCGGAGCTCAACGAGTGGTCTCTGTCGCGTTACCCGGTCGACGGCCGGGTCATGCCGGTGCGGGGGCCAGGACGGCGAGTACGAGCAGCCGTCTCGTGCCGGTGTTGCGAATCCCGTGCGGTGCGCCTTCGGGAGCGACGAGCAGGGTACCGGCCCGCATGGGCGCCTCCCGGCCTTTGAGCAGGAACAGTCCTTCGCCTTCGAGGACGTGGTAGACCTTGTCCATCCCCGCGTGCGCGTGGAGCTTGTGCTCCTGGCCGGGCTCGAAGGCGTTGAGGCCGACCATCACTCGGTCGGATCGGAAGAGGGTGGTCTTGCCCATCTTGTCGGGCGCATAGACGGCGTGGTCGCGGGGGTCGATAGGGTTGGGGTGCTGCATGGACGGGCGCCTCCGGTCTTTGAAAAACGTGTCGGTCCCAACCGGCCTGGGCAGTATGCCCGCTGGGGCGGCCGGCGGTCCACGTGACATGATGTAGTCGACTCGGGGAGGAGTTACACCCTGCGCCACACCAAGATCATCGCGACTGTCGGACCCGCTTCTTCATCCGACGCCAAGCTGGACGCCCTGCTTGCCGCTGGCGTCGACGTGTTCCGGATCAACGCCTCGCACGGCACGCGCGACGACCGGCGCCGCATAGTGGAGCGTGTGCGGAGCCGCGCCGCCGAGGCGGGCCGTATCGTGGCCGTGCTGCAGGACTTGGCGGGTCCGAAGATCCGCATCGGGCCCCTGACGAATCCCGATGGCGTGCAGTTGAAGGCGGGAGGCCGCCTCAGAATAGCCTTCGGCACGTTTCCGGGCGATGCGGACCGCGTGTCCACCACCTGTGCGCCGCTTGCGGCCGCGGTGCGCGGCGGCGATCAGGTGCTGCTCGATGACGGTCGGATCGTTCTACGGGTGGTCTCGGGCGACGGCGCCGAGATGGTGGCCGAGGTGGAGCACGGCGGTCTGCTTGCTCCCCGCAAGGGAATCAACGTGCCGGGCGTCGAGTTGCCGCTCTCGGCCGTGACCGATGCCGACATGGAGGAAATCGGCGCCGGCGTGGCAATGGGGGTCGACTTCCTCGGGGTCAGCTTCGTCCAGAACGGCGACGACATGCGCAAGGCGCGGGCGGTGGCGTACGGTCACGGCGGGGAGGACGTCGGCCTGGTGGCGAAGATCGAGAGGCCGCAGGCGTTGGAGCGGTACGACGACATTCTCGCTGCTTCCGACGCGGTGATGGTGGCGCGCGGCGATCTCGGCCTCGAGATCCCGCTCGAGCGCGTGCCGCGCGTACAGAAGGACCTGACGCGTCGCGCACGGGACGCCGGCGTGCCGGTCATCGTGGCGACGCAGGTGCTCGACACCATGCGGCACGCGCCCCGGCCCACGCGGGCGGAAGTGAGCGACGCGGCCAACGCCGTGGACGACGGGGTCGACGCCATCATGCTGGCCGGGGAGACCGCGGCCGGCGAGTATCCGGTGCTCGCGGTGGAGACGCTCGACGCGGTGCTGCGGGACGCCGAATCGGCGCAGCCCGACCGGGTGGTCCCGGGCGACATCGGAGACCGGCACGATAGGGCGCTGTGCGACGCGGCGGTGACCCTGGCCGCTGCCGCGGACGCGGCGGCCATCGTGGCGGTCACCGGGAGCGGCACGACGGCGCGGCACCTCGCCGCGCTGCGGCCGCCGATTCCGATCCACGCCGTCACCGCGGACGAAGCGGTCGCCCGGCGGCTGGCGCTCTACCGGAGCGTCGCCCCCCTTGTGGCGCCGGCCGAGCGGCTCGTCGTGGGGCAGCTCAAGCCGGAGTTGGCCCGCCGCGGCATGGTCCGCGCCGGCGACGCGGTGGTAATCGCCCGCGTGCATTCGGACCTGGAAGTCGAGAACGCGAACTTCGTCGAGCTGCAGCGGTTCTGATCGCGCGGAGGAATGGGTCTGGAGGATCTGGCGGAGACGGCCCGGAGCTGAACCGCTGGGAGTTCCTGTTCGTGGCCTCCCCGCACGGCGTGCCCAACGGAGCCGGCTCGGCGGTCAATCCGTTGGTGGTGTTCCAGGAGCTTGCGCCGCAGAGCGTAGCGAAGCGAAGTGCTGCGGCTCACGGAGCGGTGGGGATGGGCTCGAACGCCGAGCCGGCGAGGCGCATCCGGGCTCTGGCCGGCCGCGGCACTCGCCTTGCGGCGCGGAACCCGACGTGCGGGTGCGGCCTCGGCGCAAGACCCGACGTGCGGGTCCGGCCCCGGCCTCGCGGGCAGAGGCCTTGAATCCTGGACGTGAACCGGGCAAACTAACGAGTCGAGCACGTATCTGCGCGAGCCTGTACCCATGAGAGCACGAAACACCGTCGCCAGCGGGCTGTGCGCACTGTTCGTGGTGGGTGGCGCCTCGCTGGAGGCCGCCGCACAGAACACCCGGGCGGATGCCGAAGCGAACCGGGTCGTCCAGGGCACCTGCAGGACGTGTCACAACGACCGGACCCTGCGCGGCAACATGTCGCTGGACCGCTTCGACGTCCGGGACGCGGCCGAGCACGCCGACGTCGCCGAGCGAATGGTTCGCAAGCTGCGGGCGGGCATGATGCCGCCGCCCGGCCCCCGCCGCCCGGACGCCGCGGCGCTGCTCAACCTGGCCGAGACGCTGGAGCGGCGTCTGGACGAGGCCGCCGCGCTGGCTCCCGATCCCGGCAGCCGGCCCTTCCAACGGCTGAACCGAGCCGAGTACGCGCAGGCCGTCCGCGACCTGCTGGACCTGGAGGTCGACGCCGGCGACTGGCTGCCGCTGGATCCGGTCAGCGCGAACTTCGACAACATCGCCGACGCCCAGACGCTGTCGGCCACGCTGCTCGAAGCGTACCTGAACGCGGCGAGCGCCATCAGCCGGCTCGCGGTGGGGGAGCGCAGCGGCCGGGCGGTCGATCACACCTACACCAACTCCGAGTACGTGTCGCAGCACCCCTGGGACCACGTCGAGGGGGCGCCGTACGGGTCGCGCGGCGGGCTGGTGGTCGACCACGTGTTCCCGGCCGACGCGGAGTACGTCTTCGGATTGACGTTCACCTCCGGGGCCAACACCCGCATCGAGGACATCGACGTCTCCATCGACGGCGAGCGGGTGGCGCTGCTGCACTACAACACGGACCGGCGCGTGGACGCCGACGGCCGGGGCGGCGTGAGCACGGCGACCCCGCCGATCTTCGTCCGGGCGGGGACGCACCGGGTGGCGGCGGCCTTCATCCGGCGGCACGACGGGCCCTACGAGGACCTGATCCGCCCGCACGACTGGTCGTTTGCCGGGGGCGGCTCGGGCGGTGCGGGCATCACGACGCTGCCGCACGTGCGCGACGTCATCATCACGGGGCCCTACAACGCGACCGGCCTGTCGGAGACGCCGAGCCGGCGGCGCATCTTCACCTGCCGGCCGACGGCTCGCGAAGAGGCGCGGCCGTGTGCGCGCAGCATTCTCGCCCGGCTGGGCCGCGAGGCCTACCGGCGGACCCTGACCGATCGCGAGGTGAACGACCTGCTCGGTTTCTTCGACGAGGGAGCCGCGATCGGCGGTTTCGAGGTCGGCGTGCGGACTGGGCTGGAGGCGTTGCTGGCGAGCCCGCACTTCGTGCTGCGGCTCGAGCGCGAGCCGGTGGACGCCCCCGAGCGGGGCTACCGCCTGAGCGACGTCGACCTGGCCTCGCGCCTGTCGTTCTTCCTGTGGGGGACCCCGCCGGACGACGAGCTGCAGACGCTGGCCGACGAGGGGCTTCTGACCCCGGACGAGCTGGACCGGCAGGCGTTGCGCATGCTCGCAGACCCGCGGGCCGCGGCTCTCGGCCGCCGGTTCGCCGCGCAGTGGTTCCGGCTGCAGGACATGGACAAGGTCCGGCCGGACCCGAACTTCTTCCCGAACTACGACGAGAACCTCGCGCGGGCGATGCGCCGCGAGACGGAGCTGTTCTTCGCCAACCTGGTGCAGGACAACCGCAGCCTGCTCGACCTCTACCGGGCCGACTACACGTTCGTCGACGAGCGGCTCGCGCGCCACTACGGGATTCCCGGCGTGGCCGGGCGGCACTTCCGGCGGGTCGCGTACCCCGACGACACGCGCCGGGGCGTGCTCGGCCACGGCAGCATGCTCGTACTCACCTCGCTCGCCAACCGCACCTCGCCGGTGCTGCGCGGTAAGTGGGTGATGGAGGTCCTGTTGGGCACGCCGCCTCCGCCTCCGCCGCCTGACATTCCGGCGCTGGAGGACACTGCGGAGGTGCTGGACGGGCGGCGCCTCACGACCCGCGAGCGGATGGAGGCGCACCGGTCGAACCCGAGCTGCAGCTCGTGCCACCGGCTGATCGACCCCATAGGCCTGGCCCTCGACAACTTCGACGTCACCGCGAAATGGCGCCTGCGGGAGAACGGGATCCCGCTCGACACCCGCGGCGACTACTACGACGGCACCCCGGTGACGTCACCGGACGAGCTGGTCGACGCGCTGCTGGCGCGGCCGATCCCGCTGGTGCGCACCTTTACCGAGAACCTGCTGGCGTTCGCTACCGGCCGGCGGGTCGAGCACTTCGATCAGCCGACCGTCCGCGCCATCGCGCGGGCCGCCGAGACGGACGACTACCGGATGGCTTCGTTCATCATGGGCGTTGTGAGAAGCGACGCGTTCCAGCGCAAGCGGGGCGACTGAGCGCTTGGGCGTC
Source organism: Vicinamibacterales bacterium (assembly GCA_964291605.2). Lineage (GTDB taxonomy): Bacteria > Acidobacteriota > Vicinamibacteria > Vicinamibacterales > UBA8438 > WTFV01. Next base: position 3,130,804 of record OZ219745.1, read on the forward strand.
TGGGCCGCGGAAGCTCTGGCGTCTGCGCCGCGGAAGGATGCACGCAGACGAACCCTGACCTGGGACCGGGCAGAGGAGAGACCATGTCGTTCATCACCGGAAAGCACCTGCCTCGCCGGACGTTCCTGCGCGGAATGGGAGCCACCGTGGCGCTGCCGTTCCTCGACGCGATGACCCCGGCGGGCCGGCTCGGCCGCACGGTCGCGGCCGCCACGGCGGACGTGACGCGCCTGGTCTGCATCGAGGAGGTGCACGGCCTGCCCGGCTGCAACGAGTGGGGCGCGAGCCGGCACCTCTTCGCGCCCGCCACGGTGGGGGCCGACTTCGAGTTGCTGCCCGACAATGCCCTGAAGTCGCTCGAGCCGTTCCGCGACTACCTGACCATCGTCAGCAACACGGACGTGCGGATGGCCGAGGCGTTCAGCCCGCCGGAGATCGGCGGCGATCATTTCCGGTCGTCCGCGGTCTTCCTGACGCAGTCCCATCCGAAGCAGACACAGGGCTCGGACCTGTGGGTCGGCACGTCGCTCGACCAGCTCTACGCGCGCCGGTTCGGCCAGTCGACGCCGATGCCGTCGATGCAGTTGTGCATCGAGAACCTCGATCAGGCGGGCGGCTGCACCTACAACTATTCGTGCGCTTATACGGACTCGATCAGTTGGTCGTCGCCGAGCGAGCCGCTGCCGATGATCCGCGACCCGCGCGTGGCGTTCGAAATGCTGTTCGGCGCGGGCGGCACGCCCGAGGAGCGGGCCGAGCGGCGGGCGACACGGCGCAGCATCCTCGACTGGATTCTCAACGACGTGGCCGAGGTCCGGAAGGAGCTCGGCACGGTGGACCGGCGCCGGATGGACCGCTACCTCGACGACGTCCGCGAGGTCGAGCGCCGCATCCAGATGGTCGAGGGACGCAACGACGGGGGCGAGACGCGGGAGCTGCCCGACGCGCCGCGCGGCGTGCCCGACTCGTTCACCGAGCATATGCAGCTCATGTTCGATCTCCAGGTGCTGGCCATGGAAACGGACATGACGCGCGTGATCTCGTTCAAGACCGGCCGCGACGCCCAGAACCGCGTGTTCCCCGAGAGCGGCACCAACCGCCCGTTCCACCCCTCCTCGCACCACGGGAACAACGAAGAGCGGATCATGGTCTTCAACCAGATCTGCCAGTACCGCGTGGGTCAGCTCCCGTACTTCCTCGAGAAGATGCGGGACACGATGGAGGGGGACGCGTCGCTGCTCGACAAGACGGCGATCATCTGGGGCTCGCCGATGGCCGACGCCAACATCCATAACCACCGGCGCTGCCCGCTCGTTCTGCTCGGCGGGGCCAACGGGCACCTCACCGGCAACCTGCACCTGAATGCGGCGGACGGGACGCCGATGGCGAACGCCATGCTGACGCTCATGCAGTCGCTGGGGTTGGAGATGGATCAGTTCGGCGACAGCAACGGAACGTTCGCGCTGAACGCGCCGGTGGCGGCGGACGCCATCTAGGAGCTAGGAGCTTGCGCCGCAGAACGCGGCGCAGCGGAGTTCCTCAGACGCAGGGTCATGGTGAGGACGCGATGGGCCGCAACTCCGAGCCTGCGGGGCGTTTCGGGGCGCTGAGAGAAGTCCGCATCGCCGGGATGATGCTGGTGCGGACGACGGCTGTTCTGGCAGCAATACGGAAAGGGAAGGGCCGGTGCACCTGATACCGACGTCGAGTCGTGCGGGCATTGCGGTTGCCGCTTTGCTCATCGCGGTTGCCTGGAGTTTCGTCCCAGGCACCGGGCTCTCGGCCGCACCCACGGCCACGCCGGTGGCCGACGCGGCGCGCTCGGGCGACGTGCAGGCAGTCCGGTCCCTGCTCGCCCGTGGCGAGGACGCCAACGCTGCCCACGGCGACGGCATGTCGGCGCTGCATTGGGCCGCCGAGCGCGGCGACGCGAAGATGGCCGAGGCGCTGATTCATGCCGGCGCCACGGTGGACGCGGTTACGCGCATCGGTCACTACACGCCGCTGCACGTGGCGGGCACCGCAGGCCACGCCGCCGTTGTCGAGCTGCTCCTCGCGTCCGGCGCCAACGCGATGGCGGCGACGAGTACCGGCGGCGTGACCCCGCTGCACCTGGCCGCCGCATCCGGCAGCGTGGCGGCGATTACGGCCTTGCTCGACCACGGGGCCGAGGTCGACGCGCGGGAGAAGGCGTGGGGCCAGACGCCGTTGATCTTCGCCGCGGCGCGCGACCGCGTCGACGCCATCCGCACGTTGCTGGCGCGCGGGGCCGATCCCGACGTTGCCGCGAAGACGGTGGACCTCGTCGCCGATCGCCGGCTGGCCGACGAGGCCCAGCGGCGGCAAAGAAGCGTGATGGAGGCCTTCGAGGCGGGTGATGTCCGGGCGACACCGACCCAGATTCAGGCCGCCGTACTGGCGGGGCGCGAGCGCTACCTGTCCGGCGAGGTCCCGGAGGCGGAGGAGGATCCCGACGCGCGGCCGCCGGCGATCGAGGTCCAGGGCGGACTGACGGCACTGCTGCATGCGGTGCGGCAGGGGTACATGGACGCGGCGGCGGGGCTGTTGGACGGCGGCGCCGACATCGACCGGGTCTCGGCGGGCGATGGCACGAGTCCGCTGCTGATGGCCGCGATCAACGCGCAGTTCGATCTCGCCCTGATGCTGATCGAGCGCGGCGCCGATCCCAACGTCGCATCCAGGCTCAACGGGGTGACGCCGCTGTGGGCCACGGTCAACGCCGAGTGGCAGCCGCGTACGCGATTCCCCCAGCCGCAGCAGCACGGCTTCCAGCAGGCGACGTACCTGGACGTCATGTTGGCGTTGCTCGAGGCCGGGGCCGACCCCGATGCGCGGCTGACGCGGCACCCGTGGTACATGGTCTACAGCGGATGCGGCAACCGGAACTGCGGCCTCGTCGACACCGAGGGGGCGACCGCCTTCTGGCGCGCGGCCTACGCGACCGATCTGCCGGCGATGCGGCTGCTCGTCGAGCACGGTGCGGATCCGCACATCCCCACCAAGGCCCCGCCGCCGCGCCGCGCCCGGGGCGGCACCACGGCGCAGAACGACGACGAGCCGGATCCGTTCGCGGCACTGCCGGCCGCGCCCGGTCTGTGGGTGGCGACCGACCTGAAGTCGATGGGTCCGGATCCCTCCGGTTTGCCGCCGTACAAGGCGGGCGACCCGGGGGTGTATCCGATCCATGCGGCCTCGGGAGTGGGGTACGGCGAGGGATTCGCCGGCAACGCCCACCGGCATGCGCCGGACGCCTGGCTGGCGACGGTCGAGTACCTGGTCGAGATGGACGCGGACGTCAACCAGCGCGATCACAACGGCTACAACGCCATCCACCACGCCGCCGCGCGGGGCGACAACGAGCTCATCCTCTACCTGGTCGAGCAGGGCGGCGACGTTGCTGCCGTCAGCCGCCGGGGCCAGACCACTGCCGACATGGCCAACGGTCCGGTGCAGCGAGTCTCGCCGATACCCGAGACCGTGGCGCTGCTGGAGAGCCTCGGCTCGAAGAACAACCACAACTGCGTGTCGTGCTGAGTCGCTTCAGCGGCGCGAGCGCGGCGCGCGTCCGTCGGCCGGGTGCCGCCTGAGTCAGATCCGTCAGCGAGTCGACAGCCGATGCAACGATCACGAAGTCCCCTGTCGGGAGCGGTGCGCAGTGTGCTGTTTGCCCTGAGCCTGGTCGGTGTCGCCCCCGCCGAGACGCCGGCGCAGGATGCCGCACCCTGGATCGAGATGACCATCGTCGGGGTCGATCCGGGCCGGGTCGACGAGTTCGTGGCCGCGCAGCGTGAGCTCTCGGCTCTCGACGGCGAGGCGGGCGTGCCCTGGCGCAGCGTCAGCCGAACGGCCGTGTTCGGTGATACCTACCGTTTCGTCGTCATGACGCCGCTCGCGAACTTCGCCCGCTTCGACGACGCCGCGGACGCCGATCCTGCACGCGCCGCCATCATCAGTCGCATCCGGCACGCGATCACGAGTCGCAGGACCTATGCGCTGCGCACCATGCCCGGGTTCGACAATCCGCTTCCTGACGACGTCGAGCCGTCACTGGCGATCGTCCAGGTGGTCTCGGTCGTTCCCGGCCGCGAACGCGAGTACCTGCAAGTGATGGTCGAGGACGTGCTGCCGCACTTCGAGGAGGCGGAGATGCACCATGCCTCCGGCGCCCTGACCTTCGGCGGTGAGAGCGGGTATGTCCACTTCTTTCACGTGCCCGATTTCGCCGCGCTCGACCAGGGCTCGCCGCTGGCGCGCGCCCTCGGAGCCGAGGGCGCGCAGGAGGTCCTGGGGAAGCTCTCCGACGCCGTGCAGCGCAGCGAACAGTGGCTCGTCAGGTACCTGCCCGACGCCAGCTTCCGGCCGCAGGCGGAGGACGACGACGAGCCCTGATCGCTCGCGCGATCGTGGGCGCGCCGGGCCCCCCCACGACGAGCCGCGGCAGCCGCGGGTCGCAACCTGTCCGCTGTGCGAGGCGATGTGCGGGGTGCTGGTCGAGGTCGACGGCCGGCGCATCCTCGGCGTACGGGGTGACCCCGACGATCCCCTCAGCCGCGGTTACATCTGTCCAAAAGCGGCGGCGCTGGCCGATCTGCACCACGATCCGGATCGCATTCGCAGGCCGCTCGTCCGGGCCGGCGCCGACTGGCGCGAGGTTTCCTGGGAGGAAGCCCTGGATCGCGCCGCCGCCGGGCTGGAGCGTGTCCGCCGGCGGCACGGCCGCGATGCCGTAGCGCTGTACTACGGCAATCCCGTCGCCCACAACCTCGGACTGCTGACCCACGGACTCGCCTTCAGACGGGCGTTCGGGACACGCAACGTCTACTCGGCGAGCTCGGCGGACCAGCTTCCGCAGATGCTGGCCGCCCTGCGCATGTTCGGGCACCTGGGGCTGATTCCGGTGCCGGACGTCGACCGGACCGACTTCTTCCTGATCATCGGTGCAAACCCTGTCGTGTCCAACGGGAGCCTGATGAGCGCCCCCGACATGCGCCGGCGCCTGGACGGCATTCGGCAGCGCGGCGGACGCGTGGTCGTGGTCGACCCGCGCCGCACGGAGACGGCCGCCGCCGCCGACGAGCACTTCGCCATCCGGCCGGGCGCCGACGCGCTGCTGCTCGCGGGCATGCTGCACGTGATCGTTGCCGCGGGATGGATGCGCCTCGGCCCGCTCGACGGCCGCGTGAAGCGGCTCGACGCGCTGATCGCGTTCGTCCGCGAGCTGTCTCCCGAACGCGTGGCCGGGCGTACCGGTATCGCCCCGGAGGCCATACGCCGGCTCGCCGAGGCGTTCGCGCACGCCCGGCGGGCGGCGTGCTACGGCCGCGTGGGACTCTGCACGCAGCGGTACGGGACTCTCGCCTCCTGGCTGCAGCAGGCGCTCAACCTGGTGACCGGTCGTCTCGACGAGGTCGGCGGCATGCTGCTACCGACGCCGGCCGTCGACGCCTTGGGCATTCTGGGTCGGCTGGGATGGCGTGGCACCTTCGACCGCTGGCGTAGCGGCGTCCGCCGCCTGCCGGAATTCAGCGGTGAGCTGCCGGTCGCGGCCCTGGCGGACGAGATCGAGCACGCCGGTCCACGGGCGGTGCGGGCGCTGATCACCGTGGCCGGAAACCCGGTGCTCGCGGCCCCGAACGGACGCCGGCTCGATGGGGCGTTCGCAACCCTCGAGCACGTGGTGGCGGTCGATCCCTATCTCAACGAAACCACGCGCCACGCGCACGTCCTTCTACCGCCGGCTTCGCTGCTCGCGCGTCCTCATTACCCCCTGGCGCCGGGCGCTTTCGCGGTGCGGAACGTGGCGAAGTACGCCGGACCGGTGGTTCCGCGGTCGCCGGAGCAGCGTCACGACTGGGAGATCCTGGTGGAACTGGGGAGCCGCGCCCTCGCTCCGCGTCCGCTGCGCTGGCTGGTCACCCGGGCCGCGACGGCGCTGAGTCCCGAGCGGCTGCTGGACCTGCTGTTGCGGGCCGGGCCCTACCGTTTGACCCTCGCCCGCCTGCGCGCCGCGCCGCACGGCGTCGATCTGGGTCCACTCCAGCCGGGGCGGGTCGGCGCCTGTGTCGCTACGGCGGACGGCAGGATCGACATCGCCCCGGAGGACTTCCTCCGCGAGGCGGGCGACAAGCTGGGCGCCGAAGCCGACGGCAGTGCGACGGACGGCCTGGTGCTGATCGGAAGGCGCCAGTTGCGGAGCAACAACTCCTGGATGCACAACAGCCCGCGCCTGGTGAAGGGGGCCGACCGTTGCGTGCTCCTCGTCCATCCCGACGATGCCGCGCCTCGCGGGCTCGTCACCGGCGATCTCGCGGCGCTCGAATCGGAAACCGGCGCGTTGACCGTCGCCGTCGAGGTGACCGACGCGATCCGGCCCGGCGTCGTCAGCCTGCCGCACGGCTGGGGGCACCACCGCGAGGGCGTCCGACTGGGCGTTGCCCGGACGCGCGCCGGGGTCAGCGCGAACGACGTCACGAGCGAGCGCCACCTGGACACGCTGAGCGGGAACGCCGCCTTCAACGGTCTGCCGGTGACCGTGCGCCGCAAGCCGCCTTCGGTCACGACCGCAGGTACGACGCCCCGTTGACGTCGAGGATCGTCCCGGTGGTGAACTCCGCTCCGTCCGAAGCCAGGAAGGCCACGGCGTACGCGACCTCGTCCGGCGTGGCCACGCGGCCGAGCGGGCTCTGCCGCCGGATGTCGTCTCCCTCGGGGCCGTCCAGCCGGTAGGCGACGCGGTCCGTGGTGACGAAACCGGGCGCGACGGCCCCGACGAAGATGCCGTGCGGCGCCAGCGCCAGCGCCAGCGACTGGCTCATCGCGTTCATGCCCGCCTTGCTGGCGCCGTAGGCGGGGGCGTCCGGCTCGCCCCGGAACGCGCCGCGCGACGAGACGTTGACGATGCGCCCGCCGCCCTGGCGGATCATGTGCCGGGCCGCGCAGTAGGCGGCGTTGGCGGCGCCGATGAGATTCGTTTCGATGGTCCGCCGCCAGCCCGCCTGCCACGCTGCATAGGATGCGGTGACCGGCGGGTGCGCCTCGTAGATCCCGGCGTTGTTCACGAGGACGTCGATGCGGCCCAGGCCATCGACCACCGCATCGACCATCCGCTCCACTTCGCCCGCGTCGGCGACATCGGCCTGCACGACCAGGTGCGGTCCCCCGGGCAGTGCCGCCCGCGTCTGCTCGGCGGCCGCGCGGCCCTCCCGGTAGTGGACCGCCACCCGTGCGCCGCGCCCGGCGAACTGGCGGGCTATTGCGCGCCCGATTCCCCGCGATGCGCCCGTTACCAGCACGGCCCTGTCGTTGAAGTCCATGACTCGATTGTCTCCGTTCATGCGCCTGCATCCGGGTCGCGCGGTGACCCCGCCCACACGGCACGCGGGTTCGCCGCAAGCCGGAAAGGTCGAGGCCCGGCGGCCCCGCCGAGGACTCTCGCCGCCCCGCCGCGGGCTGACACCGCGCCCGCCGGCGTGTAGTATGCGATCCCTGCCCGGCCGATTCCGAAGCCGGTTCCGAGATCGCACGCCCATGACCACACACGTCCCCGTTTCGCGAGCCGTCACGCTCCACACCGTCTCGGCGTCGGACCGGCGCGAGGCCCACGCGGTCGAGCTGCCCGACTACGACCGGGAACGGTTCGACGACGTTGCGTTCATGACCGCGATGAGCCTGTGCCTGATGGGCAACTACGCCCAGACCGGGCACTTCGGCGGTCCGCTGGCCTACACGCCCTACAACGTGGCCTGCCACCTGGCCGGTCCGGCGTTGGGCGGACTGCGCTACGACCTGCGCGAGCCGAAGTTCGCCTACGCCGACAAGTTCATGCTCGCGGGCGGGCACTGCATTCCGACCTGCTACGCGCTCTGGATCATCCTGTACGAGGCGTTGCGCCGGCAGCACGAGGCAACCGGTGACGCGCGTTTCGCCTGCGACCCGAAGGTGGCGATGCTGCCCATCGACGCGCTCGGGTTCCGTCGCGGGGCCGGGGCGCTCGCCACGCTGCTGGAGGAGAATGGTCTGACCGGTCATTCTCTCTTCGCGGACGCCGGGGAGCGCGGTATCCGCGCCCTGTCGGGGCATGCCGAGTCCATCGACGCGACGAACGACGTCAACGGCGGCCCTTCCGGCATCGGTATCGCGACCGCGGCGGGCAAGGCGCTGTTCTGGGACTACGTGGGCGCGCCGCCGGGACTGAAGGTGGTCGCTCTCGAAGGCGAGTTCGCGCTCACCGAGGGACATGCGCAGGAGCTGAAGAACATCGCCCTGGCCCAGCAGGTGGGGAAGCGGCTGCGGGTGATCGTCTCGCAGAACAACGCCGGGATCGACGACAGCCTGATCGGCGGCGTGGTCAAGCCGAGCTACACGGACTACGACATCGCGCAGCAGTGGGTGTCGTGGGGCTGGAACGTCTTCACGGTCGACAACGGGAACGACTTCGACCAGGTGGTTGCCGCGTTCAAGGCGATGGAGGAATGGCCGGCCGACGATCGGCGGCCGATGATCCTGGTCGGACCGACGGTCAAGGGCTGGTGGCCGGTGGCCCGCGACGGGCGGATCAACGGGCGCAAGCAGATCGTCGGCTATCCGTCCCATCCCTATGCGTTCAAGATGAACAGCGACTACTTCGTCGGGCTGGCCGAAACGTTCGAAAAGGCCTACGGGGTCCGGTTCGAGGGTATTCGCGACGGCGTGCCGCAGACCGAGGCGGACCGCCTGGTCGAGTTCAAGACCAACGTCAACGCGGTGATGTCGGTGATGGAGCGCCGCGCGGGGTTGCGCGAGTGGATCGCCGAGCGCGTGCTCGACATCGCGGGTACGCTAGATCGGTCGTTGTCGCTGCGCATCGACCCGGCCGCGAACCCGTTTCTCGACGAGCGCCTCGAGGTGGAGAACCTGCCGGTCGAGCCGCGGGACGTGGTGGTTCGGAATCCGCACACCGGCAAGGACGTCGAGCGGCGCATCGCCCTCTTCCTCGAGCCGGGTGAGAAGAAGGGGCCGCGGCGGGCGGTCAGCGAGATCGGCGCCTGGCTGAACTACGTCACCGGCGGGCGCTTCATGACGATGGCGGCCGACCTGTCCGGTTCGATCAATGTCGAGAAGGCCAACCTGCTCGGTCACTACGACCCGGTCGACAACCCGTACGGCACGCGCCTGAAGGCGGCGATCCAGGAGGCGGGCAACGCGTCGACCGTCATCGGCCTCGTCAGCCAGAACGCGTCGACCGATGCCGGCGGTTACGCCGGGGTATGGGGGATCTCCGGGACCTACGGTGCGTTCACGCCGCTGATGTACACCCCGGCACGGGTGTTTTCGCAGATGAATCAGGACAGCCTGTTCGAGCTCGGGGTGCTGCACGTGCTGGCCGGCCACTCGGGTCCGGAGACGGCGGCCGACGCGCGCACCCACTTCGGGATCTTCGCGCCGCAGGTGTGGACCCTGCTGCCGCGCGGGCAGGTCGTCAATCTCTATTTCTGGGACTACAACGACGTGGCCCCCGGCTATTTCGCGGCGGTCCAGCGGGCGTTGACGGTCAAGGAGATCGGCATCATCGTCATCCACGTCGCGCGTCCCGATTTCGAAGTGACGGATCGGTCCACGTTCGCCGACACCGACCTGAAGGCCGCCGCGAAGGGCCTCTACCTGATCCGGGAGTTCGACCCCGGTGCACCGGCGATGGGAACCGTCTTCGTGCAGGGATCGAGCTCGACGAAGAACCTGGTCAACGTGATTCCCCGTCTCGAGGAGGCGGGCCTGAACGTGCGCATCGTGTCCGCGATCAGCACGGAGCTGTTCGCGGCCCAGCCGCAGGAGTACCGCGAGTGGCTGCTGCCCGACGCGGCGCGCTACGACTGCATGGTCGTCAGCACCATGACCAAGCGCGTGCCGCCGATTCCGAATCTCGGGGCCTTGACCGAGGAGTATTCACTGTACGCCGACTTCGACGACCGTTGGCGCAGCGGGGGCACCGAGCCCGATGTCATCGCCGAGGCGCACCTCGACGCGGAGTCGATCTTCCGGGGCATCGCTCGTTTCGCCCGGGAGCGCGCGTCCCGGCTGGAGCGGCAGCGAAGCGCGCTGGATGCGCTTTGAGTAGAGGTTGTAGAGAAGAGGAGTCGCAACATGAGATCCCGCCCCGCATCGCGGCGTGTCCCGTCGGTCGTGCTCGCGGTCTTGTCGCTGGCCGCGGGCGCCGTGCCGGCTCACGCGCAGACTGCCAGCGACTTCGTGCCCGTCACCGACGCCATGCTGCAGGCGCCGGCGCCCGAGGACTGGCTGACGTGGCGCCGGACGACCGACGGGTGGGGCTACAGCCCGCTCGATCAGGTAGACCGCGAGAACGTCGGCGATCTGCGCATGGTCTGGTCGCGGGGGCTCACCGAGGGGTTCCAGTCGGGCACGCCGCTCGCCTACGGCGGGGTGCTGTACATGCCGAACCCGAACGACGTCATCCAGGCCATCGACGCGGTGACCGGGGATCTGATCTGGGAGCACCGCCGCGACGTGCCCGACGACGTCGGCGAGTACCTCCTGGGCAACCTCACAACCAACAACCGCAACATCGCCATCTACGACCGGCTGATCATCGACACCAGCGTCGACACGCACGTCTTCGCCCTCGACGCCGAGACCGGCGAGATGGTGTGGGAGACGCAGGTCCTCGACTACCGCGAGAACGCGGCGATGCAGGGCGCGGGGCCGATCATCGCGGGCGGGAAGGCCGTCTCGGGCCGGAGCTGCCTGCCGCGGGGCGGGCCCGAGGCGTGCGTGGTCGTCGCGCACGACGCGCTGACGGGGGCCGAGGTGTGGCGGCGGCGGCTGGTTCCGGCGCCCGGCGAGCCGGGGGACGAGAGCTGGGGCAGCGTGCCGTTCGAGGAACGCACGCACGTCGGCGCGTGGATGGTCCCGAGCTACGACCCCGCGCTGGACCTCATCTACGTCGGGACGTCGGTTACCTCGCCGGCCCCGAAGTTCATGCTCGGCGGGGTGGACCTCCAGCACCTCTACCACAACTCGACCCTGGCCCTCGACGCCGGCACCGGCGAGATCCGCTGGTACTACCAGCACCTCAACGACCACTGGGATCTCGACCATCCCTTCGAGCGCATCCTCGTCGATACCGCGGTGGCCCCCGACCCGTCGCAGGTGAGTTGGATCAACCCGCGGCTGCAGCCGGGCGAGACGCGCCGTGTCGTGACCGGCGTCCCCGGCAAGACCGGGGTCGTCTACACCCTCGACCGCGCGACGGGCGAGTTCCTGTGGGCGACGCCGACGGTGGCCCAGAACGTCATCAGCGGCATCGACGGCGCGACCGGCGCGGTGACCGAGAACGCCGAGGTCACTTTCACAACGGTGGGGCAGCAGGTCTTCGCGTGCCCGACGTGGAACGGCGGCAAGGACTGGGAGGCGGGCGCCTACAGCCCGCTGACCAACACGATGTACATGCCCCTGCGCAACACCTGCGCGCGCATGATGGCGACGCGGGTGTTCCCCGAGGATGCGCCGCCGGCCGAGCGCAACGAGAGCCGCTCGGAGCTGTACGCCATCGCCTACCGCCACCAGCTTGCGCCGGGCAACGACAACGCGGGCACGGTGCGGGCGATCTCGGCCGAGACCGGGGCCACGGTGTGGCTCCACGAGCAGCGCGCGGCGACGATGTCGCTCGTGGCCACGGGCGGCGGGCTCGTCTTCGGCGGCGACGTCAACGGCCGGTTCCGGGCTTTCGACCAGGAGACGGGCGCGGTGCTGTGGGAGATCAATCTGGGGTCGGCCGTAACGGGTTTCCCCATTACCTACGCCGTTGACGGCCGGCAGTTCGTGGCGGTGAGCACCGGCTCGGGGGGGACGTCGTCGCACTTCACGGGGCTGACGCCGGAACTGCGGCCGAGCGCGGGGAACAACCTGTTCGTGTTCGCCCTGCCGACTCGCTGAAACCGGCACGCCGCTTGCTTGCCAAGGGTGCTACGATGGCGGTGCTCGAGCGCGCACCCCGCGCGCCGTCGCCGCCTTCGTGGGTGGAAAGCGACCATGAGCACCGGACGAATGGAACAGCGTCTCGAAAACGTCGAACGCCGGGTCGATCGGATCGAGCAGATTCTGCCGACTCTCGCGACCCGCGAGGATCTGAAGAGGGAGATCGCGCCGCTGGCGACGAAGGCGGAGCTGCGTGCGGCGATTGCGCCGCTGGCGACGAAGGCGGAGTTGCGGGCGGCGATTGCGCCGCTGGCGACGAAGGCGGAGTTGCGGGAGGTGGAGCAGCGCCTGCGCACGCACTTCGACGTGGTCACCGACAGCCTGCGGGACGACATCCGGCTGGTTGCCGAGGCCGTCGTCGCACTCTCGGAGCGGGTGCGATAGCTGACCGTTCGCAGCGAATCTCACCACTACACCGGCTTCGGACGCGGGTGCCCGCGATGGGTGACGCGGCGCGCTCTTGTCCGCGGTGCCGGTTCGGTCCATGATTGCCATAGTCGACAGTGAATCGGGAAAGCAGGAGGGTGAGATGAGCTACCGGATTCTCGCTGTGGCGTGCACCCTTGTCGCTCTCGTCGTGCTGGCGCCGGCCGGAGCCGCAGGGCAGAACCGGTCGGCCGCGCCGGACGGCTGGACCGCGCCCGCCATGCCCTGGGGCGATCCCGACCTGCAGGGCATCTGGGACTTCCGGACAATCACGCCCATGGAGCGTCCCGCCGAGCTGGCCGGCAAGGCGGTCCTGACGGCGGAGGAAGCGGCGGACTTCGAAGCGCGCGAGAACCGGCGCCTGAATCGCGATCTGGTCGATCCGAAGGTAGGTGGAGCCATCTATCCGCCCGAGTCGGAAGGTGGCGTCGTGCCCTACAACGAGTTCTGGTACGACCGGGGAAACGCCCTGGTCGAGGATCGGCGGACGTCGCTGATCGTGGATCCGGCGGACGGCAGAATCCCGCCGTTGACCCCCGCGGCGGCGGAGAGAACCGCGGCGCGGAGCGCCTACCTGCGTGACCACCCGGCCGATTCCTGGCACGACCGGAGCCTGGGAGACCGTTGCATCCTGGGGTTCAACGCCGGGCCGCCCATGGTGCCTTCCGCCTACAACAACAACGTGCAACTGCTCCAGACGCCGGACCACGTCGTGATCCTCAACGAGATGGTCCACAACGCCCGCATCGTGCCCCTGGACGGGCGCCCGCATGGAACCATCCGCCAGTGGGTCGGTGACTCGCGCGCGCACTGGGAGAATGCGACGCTGGTCGTCGAGACCCGCGGTTTCGGCGACCAGGTCGGCTTCAGGGGAGGGGCCACCGCCAACCTGCACGTGGTGGAACGCTTTACCCTTGTCGCGCCGGACCGCCTCAGATACGAGTTCACCCTGGAGGATCCCGAGACGTGGACACGGCCGTGGACCGCCGTGGTGCCGATGAAGAGGACGCCGGGACCGCTGTTCGAGTATGCCTGCCATGAGGGCAACTACTCGATGGCGGGCATCCTCGGCGGGGCGCGCGCCGACGAACGGGCCGCGGTGGAAGCGGAGCCGCCGGGATCACGATAGCGAACGAAGGCTGGGAGTCTGTGCTGCAGAAACGGTGCAGCCAGGCCCGGTTGGGGGGAATCGGAGCCGCAGGCCACGACTCTCGGGTTGGCGACACGCGGATCGGGTCGACGCCACGCAAGTCGAGGAACTGTGGATCGCGTGGCGCGGCGTCGTCGGCTCGATCCGCGGTTGTGTCGAGGCGTTGGCGCGGATAGGATGTGAGTGAATCCCATGCATGTTCTGCTGTCGCTCGCGTTGATGGCCCTTGGCGTGCAGGCGCAGGATCCGTTGCGGGAAACCCAGGTGTCCACCCCGGAGGTGGTGCGGACCGTGTACGACATGCCCGCGGTCGTCACGCCCCCGTCGCTTTCCGAGGATGCGCTGGCGGGCTGGAAGCTGTTCGTGCAGCGGTGCGCGATCTGCCACGACCCACTCGGGCAGCCCTCGTATCCCGACACCCTGGGTCCCGTGCTCGGTCAGGGGAATGTGCGCGAGCTGGGCGAGGAGACGGTCCGCGAGATCATCATGGTCGGCTCGGTGCGGATGCCGGGCTGGCAGTACACCTTGTCGCAGGAGCAGATCGGTCAGGTCATCGCGTACCTGAATACCGTGACGCGGGAGTAGCCGTAGAGGTATCCGAGCTTACGCGCGCAACGACGCCGGCGCATTCGAGACGCGCCCCGAGGTCGGACGACCGAGGTCGGGCGCGTGACGATGCGCGAAGGAGGCCGAGATGTTCGAACGCCGACCGTCCGTAGTGCTGGCCGGAATGATCCTGGGCGTCTGCGTGGTGCTGCTTGCGGGAGCGGCCGCGCCCGCGGCGGCGCAGGAGCCGACACCGCTCGCCGGGATCGTCACCGCGCCGAGCGGTGAATTAATGGCAGGCGTGGCCGTCTCCGCCCGGGCGGAGGGCACGCCGATCACCACCTCGGTCTTCACCGACGAGGCAGGCCGATACTACTTTCCTCCGCTGGCGCCGCCGCTCGAAGGCGGACGCTACCGCGTCTGGGCCCAGGCCGTCGGCTACGAGTCCGCGAGCGCCCACGTGGCCCTCGACCCGGCTCGACGGATGGCGCAGGACTTCACCCTCTCGACAGCCGCCGACTTCACCCACCAGTTGTCGGGCGTGGAGTGGCTGGACGCCCTGCCCGCCGAGACGCGCGAGGATCGCCGGCTGAAGGAGGTGTTTCGCGTCACCTGCACGGAATGCCACCAGGCCGGTCTCGTGCTGCAGAACCGGTTCGATGAGCGCGGCTGGCGTGCCATGATCGATCTGATGGCAAACGTCAGCTATCACGGCTGGCGCGGCCGCAACGCCCGGCCGTCGATCACGATCGAGTACTACCGCGACGAGTTGGCCGCGTATCTCGCCCGGGCGCGTGGCCCGGAGTCGCCGCCTCTGGCGTTCGACCTCCAGCCGCGCCCCACCGGTGAGGCCGCCCGCCACGTGGTCACGGAGTACGACATCCCCCTCGCGGAGCTGCCGACGGAGCTGACCTCCATCAACGGGAGCGATTGGTCGGAAGGCATTCCCTCGGGGATGCGCGGCGGCGGCGGCATGCACGATGCCGCGGTCGACGACGACGGCAACGTCTGGATCACCGACTCGGTGCCGAACGACTTCCGGACGCTCGCCAAGGTCGATCCGCGGACCGGCCAGGTCACGGGCTTCAAGCTGACGGCGCCCGACGGCCGACGGGCGCGCAATTCGCACGGCATCACGAAGGCGCGCAACGGCATGCTGTGGTTCGACACGGCGGGCAGCCTCGGACGCCTGGACCCGACGACGGAGACCTTCGAGCTCTACACGCCGCCGCGGCCGCTGCGCGTCGGCGGGAGCCTCCAGGAGGACGGCCAGGGCAACATCTGGGTCGGCAACCGTCACGGCGCGCTCAAGTTCAATCCCGAGACCCACGATTTCACGTACTACCAGAACAGGACCATCGGCGACGGCCAGACCTACGGCACGGCCGCCGACCGCCTCGGGAACGGCTGGTGGGCGCAGTTCAACATGGACATCGTCGGGCACGCCAACGGCACCACCGGCGAGGTCGACGAGGTGCCGATGCGGCCGCCCGGCGCGCTGGACCGCGAGCAGTTGCTGACGCCGGAAGACCGCGACTTCTTCCATCGCATCGGTGCGATGCGCTTCTCCGGGAGCGTGTACAACCCCGGCGGGCAGGCGCCGCGCCGGCTCGCCGCCGATCCGAATGGCGATACCGTGTGGGTCGCGAACTGGTGGGGTTCCAACCTGGCGAAGATCGACATCCACACGCTCGAGGCGACGTACTACCGGTTGCCGGTCGACGCGCATCCGTATGCGACGGTGGTCGACCGGAACCACATGGTGTGGACGAACCTGTCGTCGGACGACGCCGTCGCGAAGTTCGATCCGAACACCGAGGAGTACACCATCTACAGGCTACCCAGCCTGGGGGCCGAGCTGCGCCACATCGCGGTCGACGACGCGGGCGGTCCGGACGTCTGGGTCGTCTACCGGGAGGCGAGCCGCGCGGCGCGCATCCAATTCCGGACCGAGGCGCAGCTCCAAGCCGCCCGCGCCGCCAGCGCACTCGCTGCCGCGGCGGCAGGCGGGCAATAGGAGCCGGACAGGAGCCTGGAACCGACTTCCCGCGGCTCCTCCGGATTCACGAGGGTCGGCGGGCGGGCTCGGGCAGGCCGCTTCGCCGGCGAAGGCCGGAACACAAACGGCGGGCTCCGGCCCCCTGCGGGTTCGAGCAGCCGCACTTGGCGACCGCATACCTACTTCGCGAGCGGGTGGGGGCGGAACTGGAACTTCGCGACCTTCGCCTTCTGGCCCTTGCCGCCCAGAGTGCCCGGCTCACCTTCGATGTGCCAGATCGCGTAGCTCATGTTGGATGACCAGAGACCCCGGCCCTTCCAGCCGGCGCGCGTTGCGGGCCGAGTGCGTTGAACCGGGTGCTCATGCCCCCGCCGCTCGGCCACCCGCACCCGATGGTCCCAGGCATCGAGGGTGGAAGGAAAATCACCGAAGGCGGCGGGGATTTCCCGCGTTGCCTGTGTGCCGAGCTGATGGCACATCATGCAGCTCTTCACGCGACGAGTCACGTCCTCCGCCGGCAGCTCGCCGGGCGGAATCTCCATGAGCGACAACCAGGAAGCCGCCGGATACATGGCGGACGCGGCCCGCGCGTCGGGCGCCACCACGGCGTCGACATTCAGCGTCCGACCCGGCCGGGCCGACACGCGTGGCGAATCCACCAGCCCGTAGCCCCGCGCGAACACCTCGTAGTCGGCCTCCGGCAGATCCGGCAGCAGGTAGCGCCCTCGATCGTCGGTGACCACGGTGCGGATGAAGCGTGTGGGCAGGTCGTTGGTCTCGGCAATCACCCACACGCCGGCCTCGGGGCCCTGGGCGCTCGTCACCACTCCGCCGATGTCATCGGGGTCGATGGCGACCGACCGGCTTTCCTGCGCCTCCATGTGGGCCAGCGGTCTTCGTTGCACGGAGCCCGGGCCGGCCGCGCGAACGGCGGCGGAACGCAGTGACGGAGGTTTCCGGACACCGGTACGGCTCTTGCTTCGTGAACCGTGCCGGGAGTCTGCGCCGTAGAAGACGGCGCAGACTCCCGGGCAGGCCCGGCTGGGCGGAAATCAGCGCCACAGGCGACGGATTTCGGGCTACGATGGCGGTGGTCGTCGGACCCGGACTTCGACCCGCCGCCCTCGTGGGGTGGAGGACGACCGTGGGCACCGCACGGATGGAACAGCGTTTCGGAAACGTCGAACGTCGGATCGATCGGATCGAGCAGATTCTGCCGACTCTGGCGACCAGGGACGATCTGAAGGCGGCCATCGCGCCGCTGGCGACGAAGGCGGAGCTGCGAGCCGCCATCGGCGAGTCGGAACAGCGCATGCGCGCGCACGTTGCCGACGCTGTCTCCGCATCCGAGCAGCGCATGCGCACGCACTTCGACGTGGTAGCCGAGAGCCTGCGGGACGATATCCGGCTGGTTGCCGAGGCGGTCGCGGCGCTCTCGGAACGCCCGCGGTAGATGCCGGTGTCTCGTCCCACGCGTGTCGGACCAGTATCCATCCCTCATCCTGCGAGGAGCACCATGCTCGAGAGACTGTTTACCGCGTTGATTTTCGCGACGGTGACGTCCGCGTGCGGCAGCGGGGTCGCCCAGAGCGGCGCCGAGAACACCGATACGTCGGGAGGCTCCGCGTCCGTCGGACTAACGGCGGACGATCACGTCGCCATCCGGAATCTGGCCGGCCGCTACAGCCAGGCTCTCGACCTGGGGGATCCGGCGGCCTGGGCGGAGGTGTTCACCGACGACGGTGTGATGGAGATGGTGGCGCAGGGATACGAGATCAAGGGCGAGACCCTGCGCTCGCTGCCGAGGGACGGTGAGCCCTCCAGCGGCCGGCACATCCCGACGACGTTCGTCATCGATGGCGCCGGGGACGAGGCGACCATGCGTTCGTACGTGACCGTCGTCAGCACCGACGCTCCGGCCCGGATCGTTTTCCAGGGCCGCTACGAGGACCGCCTGCGGCGCGTGGACGGCCAGTGGCGCATCGAGCGGCGCCGGATCCTCACGGACTGGATCGACCGCGTGGTTGCGGAAGGTGTAGCGGACGCTCCCTGATACCGGCACGGCCCTTGCTCCACGACAGTGCTAGGATGGCGGTGATCGCTCCAGCGGACTGCAGTCCGCCGCCCGCCGTCGTGTGATGGAGGGCGACGATGAGCACCGTAGAGATGGAACAGCGTCTCGAGAACGTCGAACGTCGGGTCGATCGGATCGAGCAGATTCTGCCGACTCTAGCGACCCGGGACGATCTGAAGGCGGCCATCGCGCCGCTGGCGACGAAAGCGGAGTTGCGGGCGGCCATCGCGCCGTTGGCGACGAAAGCAGAGTTGCGAGCGGCCATCGCGGAATCGGAACAGCGTATGCGCACGCACTTCGACGTGGTCGCCGAGGGCCTGCGGGACGATATCCGGCTGGTCGCCGAGGCGGTCGCTACGCTCTCGGAACACGTTGATCGAGCTTCTTGAGAATCGAACTTCTCGAGAGGGAATTCGCAAGCACCAGGAGGGTGAGATGAGCTATCGATATATCGCGGCGGCGTGCACGGTGATCGCGGTCGTCACGCTGGCGGCGGCGCCGGCGTCGGCCCAGATGCCCCGGACCCCGTGGGGGGCGCCGGATCTGCAGGGCATCTGGGACTTCCGCACCATAACGCCGCTGGAACGGCCGGAAGAGCTGGGTGACAAGGCGTTCCTGACCGTGGAGGAAGCGGCGGAGGCCGAGGCGGCGGAGATCCAGCGCAACATCGAGCTGTGGGAGGCGGAGGCGCGACGAACCGAGGCCGGCGGCAACGTCGGAGCCTACAACAACTTCTGGATGGATCGGGGCACGAACCCGGTCGAGACGCGGCGCACGTCGCTGATCGTCTATCCGCCGAACGGCCGGTTCCCCGAGCTGTCCGAGGTCGGAGCCGAGCGGGCCGAGGCGCGCCGCGCGTACATGGCGGAGCACCCGGCCGACTCGTACACGGACCGCAACACGTCCGACCGCTGCATCGTCGGCTTCAACGCCGGCCCGCCGATCACGCCACTGGCCTACAACCAGAACATGCAGCTCTTCCAGACGCCGGACCTCGTCGTTATCTACACCGAGATGGTCCACACGCCGCGCTTCGTGCCGCTCGACGACCGCGCGCCGCTCGATCCGAGCATCCGGCTCTGGTCGGGAGACTCGCGGGGGCGCTGGGAGGGCAACACGCTGGTTGTCGAGACCGCCAACTTCAACGAGAAGCGGCAGTGGATCCCGCTTACCTCCGGCGGATCCGGAGTGACGTCGACCGAGAACATGACGCTGGTCGAGCGTTTCACCCGCCTCGACGACGACACGCTCGAGTACACCTTCACGGTGACCGATCCCGACACGTGGGCCAGCGACTGGACGGCCACGATGCCGATGTTGCGGACCGAGTTCCCGCTGTTCGAGTACGCCTGCCACGAAGGCAACTACTCGATGGAGGGCATCCTGTCCGGCCACCGGGCCGACGAGCGGAGGGCGGCGGAGCAGCAGTAGCGGCGGGAGTCCACGGCGAGGCCACGGATTCCCACGAGCGAGACGCAGGCGCTCAGTCGATGAGCGCCTGCGTCACCTCGTTCTCGAAGGCGCGTTGCATGCATGGGCGAGTCTGCTTGGCGGCCGTTCTCGCGGCGGCGGGCGCGGGCTGCATCGTTCCCGATCCACCTTTTGAGCGGGCGCCGCACGCGTGCATCGACTTCCTGTCGCGCACCGACTTCGACGTCAGCGTCATGGACGCCGAGGTCGTGAACGCAGGCACGGAGGCGGAGTACTGCTGGGTCGATGCCATGATCCGCCCCAACATCCGCTTCGGCGTCAGCCTGCCTGCGGACTGGAACGGCCGGTTCGTCATGCGCGGCGGCGGCGGGTATGCCGGGCAGCAACCGGTCAAGGGGCGCGACGACCCGTTGCGCGATCAGGGCTACGTCACCGCCTCGACGGACACCGGTCACGACGCGGCGCGCTATCCGCTGGCGACGTTCGCTTACAACAACCGGGACGGTGAGGTGGATTACGCCTACCGGGCGGTCCACCTGACCACGGTCGCGGTCAAGGAGCTGGTCGTCGAGCACTACGGTCGACCCGCGGAATACGACTACTGGCTCGGGTGCTCGACCGGTGGGCGCCAAGGGCTGATGTCGGCCCAGCGTTTTCCGGAGGACTTCGACGGCATCGTGGCCGGCGCGCCGGTGCTCGACTTCACGAACACGCAGATCGGCGGCGTCTGGTTTTCGCGGGCGTTGCGGGAGAACCCGGTCGGCCTGGAGAAGATCGTCCGCGTGGGCGAGGCCATCTACGCGGCCTGCGACCGTCTCGACGGGTTGGAGGACGGCCTCATCGACGACCCGCGGCGATGCGCCTTCGACCCACGGACCGACTACCCGCGATGCGGGGCGGAGGACAGCGTCGACTGCCTGACCGAGGGGGAGAGCACGGCGTTGGCGAAGATCTACGGTGGCGTCGTCAGCCGCGGCGAGCCGTACTTCCCGGGACAGCCGCTCGGCGCGGAGCTCGGTGATCCGCTCGGCTCGCCTGCGCGAACCAGCGGGTGGGGGCGCTGGTTCGTGGACCCGGCTGGCGGGACGCCGCTGCTGGAGACCCTTGGCGTCACCTTCATGCGCTACATGGCTTTCGAGCGCGACGATCCCGACTGGCAGCTCGAGCAGTTCGATTTCGACGAGGACCCGTACCGCATGGACGCCATCCGCCGCATCCTCGACGCGACCGTTCCCGATCTGACCCGGTTCCGCGATGCCGGCGGCAGGATGGTCACCTACCACGGGTGGTCGGACACGGCGCTCAATCCGCTGATGGCGGTGAACTACTACGAGGACGTGCTGGCGGAAACGCCGGAGGCGGCCGACTTCTACCGCCTCTTCATGGTGCCGGGAATGTTTCACTGCGCCGGCGGGCGCGGGATCACCCGGATCGACGCGTTTCCGGACCTGGTGGCCTGGGTGGAGACCGGCGCGGCGCCCGACCGGCTGGTAGGGGAGCGGGTCGACAGAAACGGCGAGGTCTTGATGACGCGGCCGGTCTGCCCGTATCCGGAGGTCGCGCGCTACGTCGGCTCGGGCGATGTCGACGACGCGACGAGCTTCGAATGCCGGCTGCCGGAGGCGCCTGCGGAACCCTGAAACCGGGCGGGCGCGCGGCGCGATCGCCCGCCGCCAGGAGTCTGCGCCGCAGAAATCGCGCAGACGAGCAGAGCGGGCGCCGGAAGTCTGGGCCGCAGAAACCGGCGCAGACGGCGCAGAGCAGGACGCTGGCAGGCCGTCCGGGCCCGGCGGCTCTCGTCCCGGGCGAAGCGTCGATGGAAGAGCAGCGCGGCTCGATCGGGGCGCATCGCCGCTCGATTGCCGCAGAGCTTTCGCTGCAGGCTCCTTGGCGTCATACTTACCGTTCCTCGTTACTACTTCGGCTACAGCATGAGGTGCAGAAAGATGACCATCCGACCGATTCTGAAGATCGCCGGCAGCGCGGGGCTCGTGCTGCTGCTGGCCACCACGGCCGCCGCGCAGTCCGCGGGCGACACCACGACGCTGCGCACTCCGCACGGTCATCCGGATCTCGGCGGGATCTGGGACTTCCGTACGGTCACCCCGCTCGAGCGTCCGGAGGAGCTGGGCGACCAGGCGTTCTTCTCGGAGGAGGAGAGCGCCGAGTACGCCGCCGAGCGGGTGCTGGCCAACAACGCCGATCGGGACCGCGAGCAGCGGAAGCAGATAACCACCGACCGCGGGACCGTGAACGGCACGCGCGAGAGTCGCGACCTCGCCCTCGCCTACAACGACTTCTGGTGGGATCGGGGGGACAACGTCGTCGAGACCCGGCGCACGTCGCTGGTCATCGATCCGCCGAACGGTCGGATTCCGCCCCTGACCGAGGGGGGTGCGCAGCGCGCGGCCGAGCGCGTGCGGCTCAACCAGCGGCCGACCGAGGGACCGGAGGACCGCCCGCTGGGCGAGCGCTGCATCACCGGCTTCAACTCGGGACCGCCGATGTTGCCGGCCGCCTACAACATGAACGTGCAGATCTTCCAGACGCCCGACCACGTGGTGCTGCTGAACGAGATGGTGCACAACGCGCGCATCATCCCGCTCGACGGCAGCGATCACGGCACGTTGCCGCAGTGGACCGGCGTGTCGCGCGGGCACTGGGACGGCGACACCCTCGTCGTCGAGACGAAGAACTTCCTGCGGGAGACCAGCTTCCGGAACTCCAGCAAGAACCTGCACCTGGTGGAGCGCATCCGGCGGGCGGACGAGGACACGCTGCTCTACACCTTCACGGTGACGGATCCGACCACCTGGACCGCGCCGTGGACGGTGGAGCTGCCGATGCGGCAGAGCGACCTGCCGATATTCGAGTACGCCTGCCACGAGGGCAACTACGGCATGGACGGCACGCTGACCGGCGCCCGGGCGGTCGAGCGGCGCGCCGCCGGCCAGTAGCGGACGAGGGCCCGGCGCAGCCGCCGGGAGGGCGTCCCTTCGAGTGACGCCCCGGCCCGCGTTCGGGCGGCCGCGTTGTTGTTCCATTAACCGCCGCGAAGCACACGGCGGCCGGGGGCCGGTCAGGCCCCCGGGATCCGCGCGGCGCGAACCGCCCGTCCCGGAAGATCGCGCGGCGCAGCCACCACGTGTCGGCGTGCGCCGAGTGCGCCACCGAGGCGCGAACCCGCTGCGCGACCTCTCAACGCCTCGAACGCGGCGAAACGGTCGAACAGATCGTCAGCCCTGCGCCGCCTCATGCGCCTTCCGCCAGCCACCGATCGGCCGCCCGGTCTCGTCGAGCGCGCGCCGCATGCTCGTAGCGGCGCGCATCCAGATGTCTGAGATCCTTCGCCAAACGGCACAGGAACCGCAGCTTCTCGATCCCGAGATTGGCCGCCGTCGGATGCCCTGGCGGTCCGTGGACCGTGCGGTTTCCAATCGAACGCACAACCGGGCCGCTCTACGAGACCGCCTGTCACGAAGGCAACTACAGCATGGAGCTCATGCTGCGCGGTGCGCGTGCCGAGGAAGCGCGCGAGCAGGCTCGCTAAAGTCTGACGTTGCGGATGTCGGCGCTGCTCGCCGGTCGCCAGCGGACTGAGCGCGACCCCGCCGCACCGGCACAAACGCCTCGTCCTCCTCGCGATGCCGAAGAGACGACCGTGTGTCGCCGATCGATTCATCGCCTCAGGACGGCCATTTCGTGAGCGCTCAGGGATACCTTTTCAAGTAGCCGCGGGGTCCCCTCTTGTCTTGCCGCCACCATCTGCGGCGCGTCCGAGCAGGGAGTGCGGGGTGATCCTGTCCGCATAGGGAGGCGACGAGAACATCTCACATTCTACCCTTGCTGCAAGGTAGTTGTTGTGAGATACAGACTGGATTCTCAACGACTCAACTTTCGTGAGACTACCGTATTCTGAAATCCCGCGGTCGCGGAGTACGCTTGTTCGCGCTCGGGCGAGTCTCTGACACGAGATCCTCGTCTCGACCGGGCCACTCACTTGAGGTCGGCCGCGACGTAGTGAGCGCACTACCCGAACGATGGCATCCAACCCCGCTGGGGCTCGCCGCGACGTGCGCTACGAGCCAGACGAGAGTCCTCCAAAGTTGCTGCCCCTCGGGCTCGGAATGCAGTATTCGCTGCTCGCCGTTCCCGGCATCGTGCTGAGCCCGACCATCCTGATCCAGACCGCCGGCGGAAGCGATGCCGATCTGGGCTCGACCCCCGGCGGGGCGTGGTGGTCGGTCTTGCGTTCTGGCTCGGCTTCGCGTTTCAACTCGACTGGATCTCTCTGGAGTACTTCCAGGGACCCTGGAGCGAGATGCTCGGCAGCGCGGTCACGGTAGGAAGCTTGACGGTGATCGCCTGACGGTAATCGGAGCAACGGAGGTTGGGTGTGGAACGAACGGTGAGCTCGCTCGTGGTGATGGTCGTGGCCTTCGTCGTACTCGCGGTCCCGCGCGGGTCGTCGGGGTCGGTGACGCCGCAGGACAACGACCCGCAGGAACAGGCGGAGGAACGGACGGACGCGCTGGCCGCGGAGCTCGGCCGCGCGCTGGGGATGACCCCGGACGAGATCGAGGCCCTGGGGTTGTCGCCGGCGGAGATGCAGCGGCTGCTCGCCGGCTTCACCGAGGAGACGGTGGTCGTCGGCTCCCGCGCGCAGCCGCGCAGCGCCACCGCGTCGGCGGTGCCGGTGGACGTGCTGTCGGCCACCGATCTGGTCAGCCAGGGGGCGGGCGATCTGAAGGACCAGCTCCGCACCATCATCCCGTCGTTCAGCACCAACACGCAGCCGATCAGCGGCGGGTCGACGGTGGTCCGCCCCGCCATGCTGCGCAACCTGGCCCCGGACCACACGCTGGTGCTGATCAACGGCAAGCGCCGGCACCGCTCCTCGATCGTCGACTGGCACGGCGGCAACGGCGTGGCGTTCGGCTCGCAGGGCCCCGACGTCTCGGCCATCCCCGCGATTGCGCTGCGGCAGGTCGAAGTGCTGCGGGACGGCGCGGCGGCCCAGTACGGCTCGGACGCCATCGCCGGGGTGATGAACTTCCAGCTCAAGGACGCCTCGGCCGGCGGCACTGTCGAGCTGAACACCGGGATGTACCGCGCCGGCGACGGCGAATCGACCCGGTTCGCCGGCAACGTCGGCCTGCCGCTGGGCGCAACCGGTTTCGCCAACCTCAGCCTGGAGTACGGCAACGCGAATCCTACCGACCGGTCCGCGCCGCGGGGCGACGCCATTGCGCTGATCGCCGCCGGCAATACGCACGTCTCGTCGGACCATCCGCAGGTCTGGGGCGATCCGGAGGTCGACAACGACCTGAAGGCATTCGGCAACTTCGGCTACACGTTCCCCGCCGGGGTGCAGGCGTACGCCCACACGAGCTATGCGAGCAAGAAAGTGACCTACGGCATCTTCTTCCGTAGTCCGAACACGCGGCTCGGCGTGTTCAGCAACGATCGGGGCCGCACGCTGCTGGTCGGCGACGTGCTGGCGGCCAGCGGCATGGGCTCGGCCGACTGCCCGACGGTCACCGTGACCGACCTGGTGCCCGACCCGGTCGCGCTGCGGCAGGTGACCGACGACCCGAACTGCTTCACGTTTCAGGAGCTGTACCCCGGCGGTTTTACGCCGCAGACCGGGGGCATGGCGCGGGATGCGTCGCTGGTGGGGGGCGTGCGCGGCTTCACCCCCGGCGGCTTCAACTGGGACCTGAGCGGCTCGCTCGGCGTCCACCACACCGACTTCTTCATCAACAACACCATCAACGCGTCGCTCGGCCTGATGTCGCCCAACGCGTTCGACGTCGGGCGGAACAGCCAGCGGGACGTCAACCTGAACTTCGACGTGTCGCATGCGGTCACCGGCCGGGTCAACCTCGCCGCCGGCGCGGAGTGGCGCGACGAGCAGTTCGGGCTGCGGGCGGGGGACCGGGCGGGATGGACGGTCGGCCCGTATGCGGCGCAGCGATTCATGGCCGGCTCGAACGGCGTCTTCGCCTACAGCCCGCCGCAGGCGGGCACCTGGAGCCGCCACAACGTCGCGGCCTACGGCGACCTGGAGGTGACCGACCCGGACGAGGCGTGGACGTTGGGCGCGGCGGTGCGCTTCGAGGACTTCGAGGACTTCGGGACGACGACCAACGGCAAGGTGTCGGGCCGCGCCGGGTTCGTGCGGGGCAGCGTGAGCACGGGGTTCCGTGCGCCGACTCCCGGGCAGCAGCACGGCCTGAACATCCACAGTTGGTTCGACCCGACGGTCGGCGATCTGGTCAACAACGCGGTCATCCCGTCGGTCTCGCCGGTGGCGCTGTTGCGCGGGGGTGCGCCGCTCGAGCCCGAGACGTCGCTCAACTACACCGCCGGGGTGGTGTTCGGCGGGGGTCCGTTCACGCTGACGGCCGACTACTTCCGCATCGACGTGTCCGACCGGATCGGCATCACCAGCAACTTCGTCCTGACGCCGGCGGAGATCGCCGAGGTGGTGGCCGGGGGCTTCGAGGCGGCCGAGAGCGTGCGCAACTACCGGTTCTTCACCAACGCCTTCGGCACGACCTCGCAGGGCATCGACATCGTCTCGACCTGGACGCCGCTCGCGCTGCGCGGGAACACCGTCATCAGCGCCGTCTTCAACCACACCGACACCGAGGTGACGGACAACGACCGGGGTCTGCTCGACGGCCGGCGGATCGCCGAGTACGCCTACGCGCTGCCGCGCACGCGCTGGAACGTCGGCCTCACGCAACGCCTCGGGCGGGCGAGCCTGCTGGGCCGCCTCAGCTATTACAGCGGCTGGTACGACTACGACAGCGGGCGCGGGACGGTCTTCGATTCGTCGGGCGGCCTGGAGCAGGGCTTCTTCGACGGCCGGCCGATCGTCGACCTGGAGCTGAGCGTTCCGCTTGGACAGGGAACGACGCTGGCCGTTGGGGGCCAGAACGTCTTCGACACCTACTCGCAGGTGTCGGTCATCGCCAATGCGGTCGGCGAGCAGTACAGCGAGTACATGCCGTGGGGCTACAGCGGCGCCTATTACTACGTGCGCATCGGCTACGACTGGGGAAACTGAGCCCCGCTTCTTTCACTTGCGGTCATGACGCCTATTGACTTTGCGTACTCTACCGCGTCCGCGCGCTTGCCCACCGCCGCCTTGCGGTAGATGCGCTTGAGATGGAAGCGGACGCCCTCGTCCGAGCTTCCGAGACGACGGGCTAACCCCTTGTTCCGCAGGCCGCGTGCCGCCTCCGCCAGCACTTCCAGCTCGCGCGGCGTGAACCGCCAGATCGAGCAGGCACGCCCGGTCTTTCTCCGACAGGTCGCGCTGCACTGCCGCTGAGGAGGCCCAGGCGTCGTGCGCGCGGAGAGGACCGAGATCCAGTCCCGCCTGCTCCACCGCGTACGCCAGATAGCTACCAGACGGCGACGGGGTATCGTCGTCGTCCAGCGACATCCAGCCGACGACGACCCCTTGTGCCTTGCGGTCCCGAGCGACGTCGGCCAGCGCCGTAGTCTTGCCGAAGCCGGCCGGCGCCTGCAACACGGTGAGCCGCCGCTCCAGCAGCCCGTCGAAATGTCGCAGCAACGACCCGCGACTGACGTAGCCGGCCGGCAACGTCGGCGCCAGCACCTTCGCCTTCAGCAGCCAGGAGGACGCGTCGCTCGGCGCCGGGACCGGAGAACCCGATGACCGACCGGAGCCGGACGCCATGTGAAACGGGTGGCGACTCATCGGGGATAGATCCACCGGATCCTGTAGATGTGTACTCCCGGAACGGAACGCCCCGCAAAGAGAAAACTCGATCGTTTCCCGGCTCGCGGAAACTACAACCCTGAAAGGCCAGGAATGTTGCAAGGGCAGGGGATTGTCACCCGAAACCGTTACCGCCTACACGATAGAGAGCCTTCTCGTCCGGGTAGTCAATTCTCGGTCCGGATTCCAACGCTTCCATGGCAAACCGAGCTATTGCTACCCATTTGCGGCAACTACCTTTCCAGCCGGACTCGACCGACCCACGAGCCTCTCGTCCGGCTGCCGAAGGACCGGCGACACCTCCACCGAGGACGGGAGCCGTTGCGGAATCACTGCCGCGGCAGCGCGAACACCTGGAGCACCGAGCCGGACCCCGGCGGCCGCTGCATGGTCTCGGGAAACGCGATGCGCGCGTTCCGCCACGAGATGCTCCAGCCCGGGCCGGATGGAATGGCGACATACTGGCGGCCGTCGACCGCGTAGGTAATCGGAAAGCCGTCGGTCGCCGTCGGCGTGCGCGTGCGCCACAGCTCGGTGCCGTCGCGCGCGTCGAAGGCATACATGTACCGGTCGATATCGCCGACGAAGACCAGCCCTCCGCCGGTCGTGAGCACGGCCGTTCCGTACTGCCAGCGGCTGCGCCGGCGCCACAGAAGCTCTCCGGTGTGGCTGTCCATGGCCACGAAATCGCCCAACTGCTCGGGACTCTGCGGATGTACTCTGAACCGCCGGTCGTTCGGGCCGACCCCGCCGCCGCCCAGCTCGGGCGGGGGCATCGCGCCGAAGATCGAATGCGCGCAGCCGGGTGTCAGAGGGACGTAGAACGCCTCCGTCTCCGGGTGATAGGCCATGGCCCAGAGGTTCTTCAGCCCACCGGGACCGGGGCAGTAGTCCACCGGCACGTCGATCTGCGGGATGCGCTCGCGAACCAGGATGCCCTGTCCGCTCACCGGGTCGATCTCCACGATGTCCTGGTAGCCGAGGTCGAACGCGTTGCGAAACGCGCCCGTCCGGGGATCGAGCTCCCACAGGACGCCGATCTTGCCCATCTTGAACAGCGACAGCCCGTCACCCCGGTCGACGAGGACGATCTCGAAGACCTCGTCGAGATCGTGGGTCTCGGCGGGGATGTGCTGGAAGTACCACCGGAGCTCTCCGGTGTCGGGATCGAGGGCCAGGGTCGAGTTCGTGTACAGCGCCGCGCCCTCCGTGCCCCGCTGCACGATGGCCCACGGTTTGGCCTGGGCGGTCGACCAGTAGATGAGATTCGTTTCGGGGTCGTAGCTCCCCGGAATCCACGCATCGGCTCCCGCGCGCCAGGTCAGCGGCAAGTCGCCCCAGGTGTCGCCTCCCGGTTCCCCGGGGCGTGCCACGGTCGACGTGCGCCACAGCTCGGCGCCGGTCTCGGGATCGTGGGCGGAAATGAAGCAGATGTCGTTCTTGTACCGCTCGCACCCGGTCATCCCCGCGACCACCTTGCCCTGCACGACGATCGGGCCGCTGGTGTATCGGTAGCCGAGGTCGCTGTCGGCCACCTGGTGCTGCCAGACCAGCTCGCCCGTCCGCGCGTCGAGGGCGATCAGCTCGGCCCGGCTCGTACCGGCGAAGATCTTGTCGCCGTAGATGGCGATGCTGCGCCGCGCCATGCCGGGACGGCGGTTGATGGGCAGGTTCTCGTCCTCCGGGACGGCCTGTCGGCGCGAGTGCTCCCAGAGGAGGTCACCGGTGGCGGCGTCGAGCGCCTGCACGCCGCTCCGGCTGGGGACGTACATGACGCCGTCGTGCACCAGCGGCGTGACCTCGTCGGTGCCCGGCTGCATCGCCCAGGACCAGACGAGCTGGAGGTTGCCGACGTTGTCCCGGTTGATCTGGTCGAGCGGGCTGTAGCCCTGGCCGTTCAGCGTCCGGCGCCAGTTGATCCAGTCGCCGTCGTCCGGGGCGAGGAGCTCCTCGGTCGTGACGGGCTCGAAGTCCGTCACTTGCGCTTGGGCGACGGGAGCCAGGGGCCAGGTGAGCAGCGTCGAGACGAGCAAGGCGAACGTCACGCGGGTCATGACCATGTATCCCTTCTCACGCTAAAATCGGCGTCTACATCAGCACCGTCTTGCGCGGCGCCGGACTCCTGGCCAGCGTCGCCTGTGGCATCTCCTGCGGCACGGACGCTGGAGCGTCGTCTGCGTCGCATCGGTGTCTACCGCGCGGACTCCTAGAACGTGGCAATCGGATTGATCGGCGAACCCGTGCCGCCCCACACCGCCAGCGGCGCCGCCGTGAGCAGGAACTCCCAGCGGTCGAGGTCCGCCGCGGTCTCACCCAGCGCCTCCAGATTGCAGTTGTCGAAAAGATGGATTCCCAGCGTCACGAGCGCGAAGTCATGCGCCGCGCCGGGAAGATCGGACGGCGCAGCGGCCAGCGCCACGTCGCTGCCGAGCAGGGCGATGTCGCGCTCCCGCAACCAGGGAATCGTCGACGGGTGCAACCCCGCCGACCGGCCGGTCCGGCCGATGCGAAACGGTCCCAGCACCTCGCGCGCCGCCCAGCGCCCCGTCCGGATGAAGACGGCATCGCCGGCCTCGACCCGCACGCCGGCCGCACGTTCCCACGCCTCCAGGTCCTCCACGTAGATCGGCGTCTCCGGCTCGAGATAGGGCAGCCCCTTGAGCCTCGGGATATCCATCAGGATCCCGCGCGTGAACACCCCGGACTTGAGGTTGTGGATCGAGTTCCGCTCGTGCCCGCCCGCGGCCATGACCGTCGCCTCGTCAGGTACGTAGTTGTTGTACATCGCGCCGTTTTCGTCGCGCACGTGGGCCAGCGCGTCGAGGTGGGTGTGCGCCCAGCCATGGTAGCTGACGGCGAAGGCATCCGACCCCACGCTGCGCATGGTGTGTTCGAAGGGATTCGGATTGTCGACCGCTTCGTCCTTCAGCACGTCCTGCGACAGCGACACGCTGATGCCGTCGCGAACCAGCGCCGCCGCCGCTATGCGCTTGGCCGGCGTCACGAGGTTCATCGTGCCTATCTCGTCGTCCGGTCCCCAGCGTCCCCAGTTCGACAGCTCGACCTTCCACCGATCCAGATCGGCCTGGGTCACCGCACGCTCGGGACCAGGCTCCTGAGCGGCGGGCGATGCCCACGCCGCCAGCGCCGAGACGACGCCGATCCAAACGAGCTTCTGCAGGCGTCCCATCGGTCTTCCTCCCACTCTCATGTCACGTCGTCCACCGAGTGCGAGCCACTCGCCACGATGAGGACAGGGACTGACGGTCCTGCCTTCACCACGGCTGGAGGCGCTGGCGTCGGACATCCGCGGGTTTCAGCGTTGCGCTCCCGCGGCGATGACCGCGTTGCGAGCCGCCGCGTTCGTCTCGGTCAGGCCGCCGTTGGCGCCCCCGAAGTTGAAGATCCGGTAGCCCTGCTCCATGCGCAGCGCGGCGTTGGCCGGCGTCACGGTGCCTCCGCAGGCGAGGTCGCGCGTCCGGCAGACCTCCAGCAGGTGCTCGAAGGCGGCCGCCACCTCGGGATCGTCGGCGCTCTCGGCCCCATAGGAGGAGCTGAGGTCGCCGCCCGCTCCCAGGTAGAAGCCTCCGACGCCGGGTACCTGCGCGATGGCATCGGCGTTCTCCACACCTTCGCGAGTCTCGATCATCGCCCAGAACAGCAGATCGCCCCGCGGATTCAGCGGCCAGAGATCGGCGCGTTGCCGGCATTCGGTCCGCCCCACGCCCCAGAACGGGCATTGCACCGTGCCCCGGACGCCCGGCGGATTCGGGATGGCCGACGAGCGGAGCTGACGGGGGCGGATGGTCCGGACGATGTTCTCCGCCTGCTCGGGGGTCTCGATGTTGTTGATGAGGATGCCCATCAGGCCGAGGTCGAGCGCGTGCTTGACGATCCACTGCGTCTGCTCGCGGCCGTAGGGCGGAAAGCGCGCGAACACCGGCGGGTGCATCTGCGCGTTGCCGCGCTCGACGATGCCGGCCTTGTCGCCGGCCACCAGATACGCCACGAACTGTTCGAGCTGCTCGAACCGCAGCGGGTTGTGCTCCATGTCGACGTACACATAGTCGATGCTCGGATCGCCCGCCAGGGACAGCGCGTTCTGCAACGACAGGTCGGCCGTGCTCACCCCGAACACGTGCTTGCCCTGCTCGAGCTTCTCGATCACGGGGTTCAGGTGGAGGTACGACTCCTGGGCCGACGGAGCGGAGACGAACAGGAGCGCGATGACGACGCCTGCCGCAAGCAGCGGCGACGCGGAACGATGACAGGATGGGAGCAACATGGGAAACCTCCTCGTCGCAGTTCGCCAACCGTTGCAAGCGTACTCCAATCGCCAACGAATCCGGGTAGAGGAGTGGCGTATAAGGGTGCCGATCCCGGCTCCGGAAACGACGCTCGTGCGGCAATGCGAAGTGGGCCTGCGGGAGGGACGGACCTGGGTGAGGAAGGGGACCATCCAATGACCGCTCGACACCTTCGTCACGCAGTGCTGGCCGGTGCCGTTCTGGCGCTTGCCGTGACCGGTCACGCGGTTTCGGCAAGCCCGACCGGCTGGTCACCGGGACCGGCCTCATGGACGGGCGATCTGGCTCCGATCGCCGAGGCGGACTGGAGCTACGACCGCGCCGCGCATCTGCTGGGCCGAGCCGGCTTCTCCGGCACGCCGGAGGAGATCCGGAAGCTGGCCGACATGACCCCCGAGCAGGCGGTCCGTTCCCTCGTGCACTACGACGAGATCGCCAACGACCACCTGCAGCCCTTCCTGCATTCGGGCTTCTGGGACGAGACGTTGATCCCTTTCCCGCCGAGCCGGCCGGCCGCCACCGACCTCGCGCTCGAGAGCGGCGAGAGCATGGGCGTGCGCGTCAAGCCCGAGCATGTCAACCGCCACGTGCAGCCGGTCTCCGATCGCTTCTTTTACTGGCTGCGCGCGACCACGCTCGAGACCCGCCGCGTCGGTTACTGGTGGGCGGAGCGGATGCTCGACACCCACCGGCCGCTCGAAGAGAAGATGGCGCTGTTCTGGCACGGGCACTTCGCGACCGCCCAGAGCAAGGTCCGCGACTACCGGAAGATGCTGCTCCAGATCGAGATGTTCGAGCGTCACGCGACCGGGAACTTCGGCGAGCTGCTGGTCGCGGTCGCGAAGGATCCGGGGATGCTCTACTACCTCGACGCCGGCGTGAACGTGAAGGGGGCCGCCAACGAGAACTTCGCCCGCGAGGTAATGGAGCTGTTCACGATGGGCGTGGGTCACTACACGGAGCGCGACGTCCGCGAGGCGGCGCGCGCCTTCACCGGCTGGAACTTCGAGAACCTGGACTTCGTCGTCAACGCCGCGGAGCACGACGACGGACCGAAGACCGTCCTGGGCCGCACCGGGAACCTCGACGGCGTGGACGTGCTCGAGATCATCCTCGACCAGCCGGTCACGGCCGAGTACATCGCGTCCAAGATCTACCGCTTCTTCGTCCGCGAGGATCCGTCGCCGGCGCTGCAGGCGCAACTCGGCGCCGTCCTGCGGGACAACGACTACGAGCTGCGGCCACTGCTGGCAACCATTTTCCTTTCCCGTGACTTCTACAGCGCGGCCAGCTACGGCGCTCACGTCAAGGGCCCGGTCGTGCATGTGGTGACGATGCTCAAGCAGCTCGGCGCCCAGGACGTGCCGGGCGTGCCGGACTTCAACGACACCACGATCGCGCTGGGCCAGCACCTGCTGAACCCGCCGTCGGTCGCGGGCTGGGCGCAGGGCCGAGCCTGGATTACGCCCGCCCTCCTGCAGGAGCGGGGCAACGTCGCCTTCAGCTACCTGTTTCCCGACATCGTCGGGGCCCGGGATCCGAACTTCCTCACCCGGCGCCGGGACGGGCTGGTGGGGGAGCGCCTGCGCCGCGGCCATGACTTCGGGGCGGCGATCGCCCTGGACAACGTCGACGACCCCGGCCTGATGTCGGCGGAGGACCTGGCGCTTCTGGAGCGGGACGAGCTGTTCAATACGCGCGTCTCCGACTACATCGCCTGGGCGCAAGTCTTTCGCACGCTGATTCCGACGCCGCGCGGCGCGGCCGGGATCGACCTGACACAGGTGGTCCTGGATTCCGGCGCGGCGACCACCGGCGAGGCGGTGGATTACTTGTTGGGGCGGTTCCTGCGGATCCCGGTGTCGTCGGACACGCGCGACGCGCTCGTGGCGCTCCTGGACGCCGAGCTCGGTACCTCGGACCTGATCCGCGCCCGGACCTATCTGGAGGATCCGCTGCGCATGGTGACCCACCTCATCATGAGCACGCCGGAGTATCAGATAGGTTAGCGCCCCAAAACGGCCTCGCCGGCTCGGCGTTTCGGCCCATCCCCCCCGCTCCATGACCCTGCGCCGCAGCGCTTCGCTTCGCTGCGTTCTGCGGCGCAGACTCCTAGGTGCCCAATCCCGCCAAGACTGCGGATTGGCCGCTGTTTGGGTCGAGGTCAAAGCCGAGGGGTCAGTCGGCCGGCTCGCTGCCCTTGAGGGCGTCGACGACCAGCGTTCGCAACTCGCGGATATCCGCCTGCAGATTGTCAATCCGCCGGTTCACGTCATCGAATCGGGCGTTCACGTCGTCGAATCGGGCGTTGGTCGAGCACGTCCCGACGCCGAGCGTGACGACAATCGCACCGGCCGCGACGAGTATCGAGATCCGATCGGCCCAGGACATCTTCCCGACGTTACCACGTTTGCGGGGTGTCGCTCGGGCATTCGCGGGCAGGCGGACGTGGATCGCTACGAGCGCCGGCTGAAACTGGTCCCCTCCGGTGTCATGGCGTGCAGGTCTCCGTCGATGAGTTCCAGCTTGGCGTCAGGCTCGAACGCGCCGGCTTCTACGGCACGGTCGTACTCGACCCGGCTCAGGCGGTAGTGACAGATGGACCCGTCGGACGCTGTGGGTCTCATGACGGCGCTTCTATCCTATCGCCGCAACCAGCCCGTGCCGCCCCGCGTCGATCCGGACCCACGTGCTTGTAGCTGCGGCGGTGGCTGCGAGCCCGGTCACCCTGATCTGCACGCGCAGTGCGAGGACTGCTTCAGCGATGACCCCGACAACCCACTCGGCGTCTCGGCTTGGCATGGCGCTCGGACGTCATCCCGCCCGAGGGAGGACACGAGTAGGTCCGACCCTGCACTTGACAACAAAACTGTTTGCAAGCACTATTGATGGCAACGAAACTGTTGGGGAAGCATGATGGCGGGACTGAAGAAGGCGGGGTCGAACTGGGTCGATGGGGATCGTTTCTTCGACCGGGACGCTGAGCTCGACGTGCTCAGGGCGCGAGTACAGAACGGGACACATACGTTGCTGACCGCGCAACGACGAATGGGCAAGACGAGCCTGATTCGGGAACTGCTGCGCCGCTTGCAAGCCGAGGGGCGCTTCGAGACGGTCTTCGTCGATCTGGAGGATGCAACCACCGCGGCAGACGCCGTCGTCGAAATCGGAGTCGAGTCGCGGCACGTGCATGGTGCGTGGGACCGGATCAGGTCCGGGTTCGCCAACGTCCTGCGCGGGATCGAGGATCGAATCGATGAGCTGGCCGTCGCCGAGGTGCGCGTGAAGCTGCGGGCGGGGATCGATCCCGGAAACTGGCGGCAGAAAGGCGACGCGGTCTGCGCGGCCCTGGCGAAGAACGAGCGACCCGTGGTGCTCGCGCTCGACGAGCTTCCGATCCTCGTCAACCGAATGCTCAAGGATCACGACTTTCGCATCACGCCCGCGGGAAAACGCGACGTCGACGAATTCCTGAGCTGGCTGCGCAAGATCGGCCAGGACCACCGAAACCGGCTGTGCCTGATCCTCTCGGGCAGCATAGGTCTGGAGCCGGTCCTGCACCAGGCGGGACTCAGTGCGCACGCAAACATCTTCTCACCCCTGGAGCTGAAACCCTGGGACGAGAAGACCGCGCTCGGCTGCCTCGCCGCGCTCGCGGAGACATACGGACTCGACCTGCCCCTCGCGGCGGGCAAGGAGATGTGCCGTCGGCTGCGGTGTCTCGTTCCCCACCACGTGCAGCGGTTCTTCGACTGCCTGGACGAGGATCTGCGCTTGAGAGGTCGGCGCCAAGCCTCAGTCGAAGACATCGAACGCGTGTACACCGACGAGATGCTCAGCATTCGCGGGCAGGCGGATCTGGATCACTACGAGAGCCGGCTGAAACTGGTCCTCGGCCCCGATGGTTATCGGGCCGCGCTCGCTCTGTTGACCGAAGCCGCGGTCAACGGCGGTGTGCTGGGGCGCGCTGCCATGGACCTGTATCGCGATCAATTCCGGGTCTGGGCAGTTAGCGATCATCCTCTGCCGATCGACGACGTACTTCGAGTGCTCGAACACGACGGGTATCTGGAGCCATGGGGAGACGAAGAATACCGTTTCGTCTCGGGTCTGCTCGAGGACTGGTGGCGCTCCAGGCATGGCCGGCATTTCGTCCCCGTCGCGCGGCGCTCAGGATCGCAGGGTACATGACGCGATGGCCACACCCACGCGCAAGTTCAACCCGGGGTTTCTCACCGACGACGAGCTCGTGGCGTCGTACTGCGTACGAACGACGGAGTTCGATCTGCTCGCCGAGGTTCTGCGCGAGTGCACCGGACACTCGAACGCGCACCAGATCGTGATCGGCCCGCGGGGCAGCGGGAAGACGAGCCTGCTTCTGCGCGTTGCGGCTGAAGCAAGGCGGGACGCGGCGCTGGCGGCGCGCTTCTTCCCGATCGTGTTCGCGGAGGAGAGCTACGAGGTCGGGACAGCCGGTGAGTTCTGGTTGGAGTGTCTCACCAATCTGGCGGCCCAGGCGCCGCGCGAGGACGATGCCCCCGACCTGGATCGCACTGTCGAGGAGCTGCGCACGATCCGCGACGACCAGATCCTGTCCGATCGTTGTCTCGGCGCGCTGCTGGACTTCGCCGACCGGGAGGGCAAGCGGCTCGTGCTGCTGGTCGAGAACCTGAACATGCTGTTCGGGGACATGGCCGATCCGGATGCGGGGTGGCGGTTGCGAAAGGTCCTTCAGACCGAGCCGCGGATCATCGTCTTCGCGAGCGCAACCAGTCGCTTCGACGAGATCGACAACCCGGACCGCGCCCTGTACGACCTCTTCCGGGTCCGCACGTTACGCCCCCTCGACACCAAACAATGTGCCGTCCTGTGGAAAACGGTTTCCGGCCGCCCTCCAGCGCCGGCAGCCGTTCGTTCGCTGGAGATTCTCACCGGCGGGAGCCCTCGCCTAATCTCTATCGTAGCCAGCTTCGGGGCCGGATTGTCGTTCCGCGACCTGATGGCCCATCTGCTCGATCTGGTCGACGACCACACGGAGTACTTCAAGGGGCACCTCGAATCGCTTCCTCCACAGGAACGGCGTGTCTATCTCGCGCTCGCTGCGCTGTGGAAGCCGGCGACTACCCGGGAGATCGCGGACCAGGCCCGGCTCGAGACCAGCACGTGCAGCGCCCAGCTTGCGCGCCTCAGCCGGCGTGGGGTGGTCCAGTTAGCGGGCGGCAGCGCCAGACGCAAGCAGTACTACCTGACCGAGCGCCTATACAACATCTACTACTTGGTGCGGCGCTGGCGTGGGCCGGACCGGTTCGTGGATGGACTCATCCACTTCATGGAGTCGTACTACTCGCCGA
Organism: Vicinamibacterales bacterium; assembly: GCA_964291605.2. GTDB lineage: Bacteria > Acidobacteriota > Vicinamibacteria > Vicinamibacterales > UBA8438 > WTFV01. The sequence goes on from OZ219745.1 coordinate 3,167,835, forward strand.
CCGAGCTGAAGGACATCAGCATGCGAATGGTACGTGACATGAGCGGTCTCGATGCGGAGATGTCGTCGCTACACCAGATCGCACTCAAGCGGCTGATGGAGTTGCCTAGCTTAGCCGATTACCGCGACGAGTTGCTGCCGATGATACCAGGCGGTTTCGCAGTCGCCGGTTCCGGCCCGTACGCGGCGCCAGTGGATGTGGCGGGAACTGTGGCTGGCGGTCAGGATGGCGGTAGGGTGGAACGGTCTCAGACGGGTCTCGGCGAATCGGCTGAGAGGGCAGCGAAGGAGCTTTTTGAGACAACAGCTAGGTTGAATGATCACACCCGTGCAGAGGATACCGTGGCGGCCTGCGACGAGATAGTCCGTCGCTTCGGAGACAGCGAGATTCCGGGTGTCTTGATATGGGTCGCGAAGGCCCTCGTGAATCGAGGGGCTGCCCTCAGCAAACTCAACCGGCCGGAGGAGGCGCTTGCGGCTAGTGACGAGGTGGTGAGTCGTTTCGGGGAGAGTGAGACGCCGGGCCTTTTTGTGTCGGTTGCGAGCGCCCTCGTAAACAAAGGGGCAACGCTCGGCGAGCGGTACCGGTTCGAGGAGGCGCTTGCGGCTTGGGATGAGGTGGTGAGTCGCTTCGGGGAGAGTAAGAACCCGGACCTTCTCGAATCGGTTGCAGGCGCCCTCCTCAACAAAGGCATTGCGCTCGACACTCTGAATCGGCTCGAGGAGGCGCTGGCGGTCTGGGACGAGGTGGTGCGTCGCTTCGGGGAGAGCGAGACTCCAGACCTTCTTGAATTGGTGGCGAAGACCTTCGTAAACAAGGGCGCCGTGCTCCATGTGCTGAACCGGCCCGAGGAGGCGCTTGCTGCCAGCGACGAGGTGGTGCGTCGCTTCGGGAAGAGCGAGACTCCGGTTCTCCTTGGGTTGAATGCGAAGGCCCTTGTAATCAAGGGCGCCGCACTCGGCGCTCTGAACCGAATCCAGGAGGCGCTAGCGGCCTGGGACGAGGTGGTCCGCCGCTTTGGAGAGAGCGAGAGCCCGGCCCTTCTCGAGTCGGTAGCGACCGCCCTCGTAAACAGAGGCGTCGCGCTGGGCGCTCTGAATCGGCTCGAAGACACACTGGAAGTCTGGGACGAAGTTGTCCGTCGCTACGGGGAGAGCGAGACCACGAGCCTGCATGAGTCGGTTGCGAGGGCCCTTGTGAACAAGGGTGCCGCGCTCCATAGGTTGAACCGGTCCGAGGACGCGCTGGCGGCTTGGGAGGAGGTGGTCCGTCGCTTCGGAGAGAGCGGGACTCCGGTCCTTCTTGAGTCGGCTGCGAAAGCCCTTGTGAATAGAGGTGGTGCGCTCCATGCCTTGAAACGGCCCGAGGATGCGCTGGTGGCTTGGGACGAAGTGGTCCGTCTCTTTGCGGCGAGCGAGACTCCGGCTCTCCTTGAGCCGGTTGCGGACGCTCTTGTGAACAAAGCAGTCGCACTCGGCGCTCTGAACCGGCCGCAGGACGCGCTGGAAGCCTGTGATGAGGTGGTCCGTCGTTTCGGGGAGAGCGATTCTCCGGGACTTCTGAGGTCGGTAGCGACCGCCCTCGTGAACAGAGGAGACGCTCTCAGCGCTCTGAACCGGCCGCAGGACGCGCTGAAGGCCTGCGACGAAGTAGTCCGGCGCTTCGGGAAAAGTGAGATTCCCGCCGTTCTGGAAAGGGTTGCGCAGGCTCTTGTCGACAAAGGGGCTGCCCTCAGTGCGCTGAACCGGCCAGAGGATGGGCTTGAGACCTTCGACGAGGTGGTCCGCCGCTTCGGAGAGAGTGAGAATCCCGCTGTTTTGGAGTGGGTCGCGAAGGCCCTCCTTAACAGAGCACGCGCTCTCGGCGCGTTGAATCGGCCGCTGGGGGAGCTGGCGTCCTGCGACGAGGTGGTCCGTCGTTTCGAGAAGAGCGAAACGCCAGCCCTTCTCGAGTCCGTTGCGACTGCCCTCGCGAACAAAGGGGTTGCCCTCGGCGCTCTGAACCGGCCGCAAGACGCGCTGGAAGCCTGTGATGAGGTGGTCCGTCGTTTCGGAGAGAGCGGCACTCCGGCCCTCCTGCGCTCGGTTGCGACTGCCCTCTTGAACCGAGCAGGTGCTCTCGACGCGCTGAACCGGCCGCAGGATGCGTTGGAAGCCTGTGACGAGGTGGTCCGTCGGTTCGGCGAAAATGAGAATCCCGCCGTTCTGGAGAGGGTTGCGACCGCCCTGACCAACAAAGGGTACGTCCTCGGCGCGCTGAGCCGGCCACAGGATGCGCTGCACGCCTACGACGAAGTGGTCCGCCGCTTCGGGGATAGCGAGATTGCTGCACTCCGCATGAGCGTGAGCGCCGCACTGCTCGGAAGAGCGGATATTGAGATAACGAGCCGGCGTTATGAGAAGGCTGCTGAGACGGCGGCACGGGTACTCGATGGACGTCACAGGGGCTCGGCGGAACAGCGACTTCAGGGCCACGTAGTCCGGGCCAAGGCGATCCTCGCAGGCGGCGTCGACCGGGCCGCGTGCGAGCAGGACGTCGAGGCGGTTCTTGCGCTCTTGCCAGAGTTGAGTCCCATCCCAAGGGAGGCCATCCTGGCCCTGTTGGACTTCAGCGTCGCTCTGGGAGGGCAGCGCATGTGCAAGCTCATCCAGGCGTCGCCGTCGCCGTACCTTCTGTTGCCGTTGAAGACGGCGCTGGAACGGGAGCTTGGACTTGAGCCCCGAGTGGCGCGCGAGGTCGACGAGGTTGCTCAGGACATCCGGCGGACGCTGGCGGAACTGAAAGCGAACCGCACGCGTCAAGGTTCTCCGCCCGCGATCGCGATCTCGACCGCGCGGACTCGATCATCAAGACCCTGAATGCGATCCTGGACTGCACGAAGGTCCTCGCGGATACTTCCATGCAGCGTCAAGACCAGTGCACATACACCTGCGCCGGTTCCGACTATCGTCGCCACCAGCGCGCCGAAGGCGATCCACTGTTCCGGGCTCACGTGATCGACTATACCACCAAGCGACGTTCGGCGGTCAGTTGAATCAGTCCGTGTGCGCTGCGCCGGCGCTCAGTCCCGAAGTGCGAACACATACAGCGCGTTGCCGGTCTGCGGGTGGTGCACGTCGGGCGCCAGGGCGCGCGGGGCCGCCCGCGGGCTACCGCCCCCGAGACCGGTCGCCACGGCGATGTACTGCTTGCCGTCCACGGCGAACGAGATCGGAAAGCCCTGTACCGACGTGCCCAGCCGGGCCTGCCACAGCACCTCGCCCGTCCGCACGTCGAACGCGCGGAACCTCCGGTCGAGGTCCCCCGCAAACGCCAGATCGCCCGCCGTCGACAGCACGCCGGTCAGGAACGGCGCCCGCTGCTCGACGCTCCAGACTTCTTCCAGGGTCTCGGCATCGAACGCGGCGAGCTTGCCGAGCCGGCCCTCCGTATCGGGCATCTCGAAGAAGGGACGCGCGCTCAGCCCCACGCCGCCCGAGCCTATCTCGAAGGCGACCTCGCGGGCCGACAGCTCCATGCAGGTCTGGGAGAGCGGGAGGATGAGCAGCCCCGAGCCGGGGTGGTAGCTCATCGGGTGCCAGTTCTTGCCGCCGGCGGTGCTGGGACACGCCGGGACCAGTTGCTCGAACTGCGCGTCGATGATGTCCTGGCGGTAGGTGACGGCGCCGGTTTCGGGATCGATGTGATCGAAGACGTTCTGGAAGACGGTCTCCTTGTGTCCGAGGAACTCGCCGGTCTCGCGATCCAGCTTCCAGAGGATGCCGTGCTTGCCGGCGCTGAAGACCACCTTGCGGTCCTCCAGGTCGACCAGCACGCGCTCGAAGACCTCGTCGAGGTCCAGGCTCTCGCCGGGGACGTGCTGGAAGTGCCACTCGAGCAAGCCGTCGTCCGGCCGCAGGGCGACCGTCGCGCTGGTGTAGAGCGCCGGGTCGTGCACGGTCATGCCCCGGCTTATCGCGACCCAAGGCTTCGCCTGCGCCACCCCGAAGTAGACCAGGTCGAGCACGGGATCGTAGCTGCCGGTGATCCAGGTCTCGCCGCCCCCGCGCAAGAAGTTGGGCAGGTTGGCCCAGGTGTTGCCGCCGGGCTCGTCCGAGCGGGCCACCGTGTTGAACCGCCAGAGCCGCTCGCCGCTCGCCGCGTCGTAGGCGCTGATGAAGCAGCCTTCGCGGGTGAACTGGCCGCAGCCGCCGAGCCCCTGCACGATCTTGCCGCCGACGATGACCGGTCCGCTGGTGTTGCGGAAGCCCTGGGCGTCGTCGGCGATGCGGGTGGTCCAGACCTCCGCGCCGGTGCGCGCGTCGAGCGCGACGAGTCGCGCGTCGGCCGTGGCCAGGAAGAGCTTGTCCTGGTAGATGGCGAGGTTGCGGCTCGAGCTGGCGAGCTGGCCCTCTTCGACGCTCACCTCGTGTTCCCAGATCAAGTCGCCGGTTTGCGCGTCGAGCGCCTGCACCACCGGGCCGAAGTTGGCGAAGTAGAGCACGCCATCGTGCGCGATCGGCGAAGGCGCGTTCCGCCCGCCCTCGTTCATGGCCCACATCCACTGCAGCTCGAGCTCGCCGACGTTTTCGCGCGTAATCGAGGTGAGCGGGCTGTGGCTCCAGGCCTGGTAGTTGCGCCGCACCATCAGCCAGTCGCCCGGTTCCGGATTGCGCAGCAGCTCGTCGGTGACCGGCGTGAAGTTTTCCACCTCGCCCGCCACGGTCACGCCGCCCGCCACGGCCGCCGCCGCCGTGCGCGTGTCGGGCCGCCGCGCCCGGCCCTGGGCGGCTGCGGTGATCGTCGGCGCGGATGCTGTTGCTCCCGTCGCCACGGCGCCGATCGTGACGGCCGTGGTCGCCGTCAGCGCCTGGTCCCCGGCCGCCGCGCCGTTCGCCTGCAGCAGGTACGCGACGATGTCGAGATAAGTCTGGTCTCCGAGGCGGCCCGGCCGATCGGGGGGCATCGTGAGCCGGATGCGCTCGACGAGATCCTGCGGGGTGAGGTCTCCCCAGAAGTTCAGGAAGTTGGGGCCGGCCAGCGGCGGGGACTCGAAGTTGCCCCGCAGGTCGGTCCGATGGCAGATGGCGCAGCTCCGGGTGTAGTCGGCGCGGCCGTTCTCGGCCTGCTCCGCGGTATGGATGCCGTCCTGCGCGGGCTGTCCGGCGGCGAGGGCGACGGGGGCGGTGAGGCCGCCGACGATGCACAGTGCGGCCGTCCCCACGAGCAGGCGTCGTTGCAAGTCTTGCGCTGAGATCATCTCTTTGTTCCTTCCCTAGCTGCCGCCCGCGGTCGTTCGCGAAGGGGGTGCCGTCCGCAACCGCTCCGCTACGAGTAGATCATGAACTCCAGGAGATTGCCGTCCGGGTCGCGAACGTAGCGGCTCATTCCACGCACCGTCCCGAGGGCGCGTCCGCCGTCCCGCATGCCCGAGCCGATGATCTCGGCCCCCGCTCGATCCAGGACGCTTGTCAGCGACTCCTCCGAGCCCGACCATACGAAGCAGAAGTCGCCGCACGGCGGCGTCGCGGCGGGGGCCCGCAACGACGCGGGGGTTGCCCGTTGCCACGATGCCGGCCGGTGGAAGTTGATCTTCTGGTCGCCGAAATGGACCGACACCCGGCCGGCGGTTTCCATCACGTGCACGCCGAGGGCCCGATAGAACGCGATCATCTCCTCCGTGTTCTGCATCGGGACGGCGACGTGATCGAAGCTGCTGATCGCACCTTCCTGTGCGCGCACGCCCGAGCCGCCGGCGGGGGAGGCGGAAGCCGCGACGGTCGTGCCGGCGACGAGCTGCTTGAGGAACTCTCGGCGACCATGGCGTTTTCGAGTCGGCTGCACCATCTCCACCTCTCCCATGAACGAAGCAGCCCGTGGCTTGGCCACGGGCTGGTGGACGAACGGTCAAGACGGGTGCGACGCTTGGCCTTCTGCGGCGCAGACTCCCCAGCTCAGCGCGCCCCCAATCCGTGAAGGAGATCCCCGGTCGTCCGAGTTGCCTCGTCACTGACCTCCGGGCGGCGGCGGGCGAACCTCGTGAGCGGCGTCTGGCCGCGCTTGTTCTCGACGTTCACCCTGGCGCCGCTTTCCGTCAGGAACGCCACGACGCTGGGGAATCCCTTGTCGACGACGTAGTGCAGCGCGGTGTTGCCGTCCTCGTCGACGGCGTTGACGTCGCTACCCGCCTCGGCCGCCATCTTGACTGCTTCCAGCGTGCGGCGTTCGTCGTACAGTTCGTGCTGTGCCGCCGGAAGGCGGATCAAGGCACGGTCCCGCCGGTCCCACGTCCCGTACCGCCAGCCGGCGCCTGCCGCCAGCGACACCGGTGTCCAGCCGTTCTTCAGGGGAAGCGCGGCGTCGGCGCCGGCGTCCAGCAGGACGCGCATGATCTCGACCTCGATGAACTTCGCCGCCAGGGCGAAGGGGGTCGCGCCGAGCAAGTGTTCGCCCAGATACAGCACCTGCCCGTTGCGTGCGACCCGTGTGCCTTGCGTGATCTGGGCGTTCGGACTGGCGCCATGCTCGAGGAGCGCTTCGACGACCTTCAAGTCGCCCTGCAGAACGGCCGCGTGCAACGCCGTGTAGCCGACGATCGCCGCATTGGGGTTCGCACCCTGCTCCAGCAGAAACTGCGCGAGCGCCCGGTGGCCGCTGTGCGTCGCCACGACCAGCGCGCTGGCGCCGTCCGGGCCCGTGTCGTTGACGTCGGCCCCCGCGGCCAGCAGGAGACGCGCCGACTCCAGGTCGCCCACCCTCGCCGCGAACAGCAACGGCGTGAATCCGCCGACGTCGGTCTCCTCGGCGTCGCTCCCGAGGCTTCGGCTGCGTTCGCCGTACCGGAGGTCCGCCTGCAGGCGGCGGCTGATTACCTCGCGCCTGACGCGCGACCGGGCGTTGGGGTCGGCGCCGTGGTCGAGCAGCAGACGCACGACTGCAGGGTGGCGTTGCGCGGTGGCCCACATCAGCGCCGTCTGGCTCTCCGAGGCCTCCCGGGCGTTCACCTCCACGCCCCTGTTCAGGAGCGCCTTGACGGCGTCCACGCTCCCGGTGCGCGCACAGGCCATCAGCGCGGTCTCCCCGGACGTCAGGGTCGCCCTGGCGTCGGCGCCGGCCGCCAGCAGCCGCTCCACCATCGGCCCGCTCGCGTTCGCGCAGGCGAGCCAGAGGGGCGTGACCTCATAGGCGTTGGCGGCGTCGACGCCGGCGCCGGCGTCGATGAGCAGCTCCGCCGTCTCGTGGTCGTCCCAGTGGACGGCCCAGTGCAGCGCCGTCGCACCGTCTCCCTGAGTCGCATTCACGTCGGGTCCGTGCGCCAGCAGCGGGCGCACGGCTTCCCATCTCTGCGCCTTGACGGCCTCCACGAGGCGCAGGTCGTCGCTCGCGGCCTGGAGGAGACCCCCGCCGCTCAGGGTCACGAGACCGGCGACGGCCGCCAGCCGGTACGTCCATGAGCCGCCCCGCCACCGGATGCGCTTGCGCGTCGTCATCGTCCTTCTCACTCTTCAGGCGTTCGACCAGCGGTCCCAGGAGCCCCTACGGGCTCCCGGGTGGGTACGCGTTCGAGTCAGACCCCGACCAGGCGCTCGCGTCTTGGCCCGGCAGAGATCCGCGGCAGCCCTCCGGTGCTGTTGCTCACCCGCTCCACCGGCATGCCGAACTTGTCCAGCAGCGCGACGTGCAGGTTCGCCAGCGGCGCACCGTCCGGATACACGAGGTGTTGGCCGCCCTTGATCTGCCCGCCTCCGCCGCCCGCCAGAAGGATCGGCAGGTTCCGCGGCGAATGGGCGTTGCTGTCGCTGAACCCGGCGCCGTAGACGATCGTGACGTGGTCGAGCAACGACCCGTCACCGTCCGGCGTCGATCGCAACTTCTCGAGGAACGACGCGAACAGCGACATGTGGTAGGTCTGGATCTTCGTCAGCTTCGCCAGCGTCTCCGGGATGTTCTTGTGGTGCGAGAGTGGATGATGCGCCTCGAACACCCCGGCTTCGGGGTAGGTCCGGCCGCTCAGCTCGTGGCCGATCATGAACGTGATGACCCGCGTCCGGTCCGACTGGTACGCCAGCAACTGCAGGTCGTACATCAGCGCCGCGTGCTCGGCGAAGCTCGCCGGCACGCCCAGCGGGCGCGTCGCCGTCGGCGCGTCCTCGTCGTCCTGCCGGCCCGCCAGCTCGATGCGCCGCTCGACGTCGCGGACCGCATCGAGGTATGCACCGACCTTGACGCGGTCGCTCGGACCGAGGCGCCGCGACAGCCGCGCCACGTCCTCGCTCACCGCGTCGAGAATGCTGCGCTGTTCGCGCATGCGGGCCCGGCGCACCGCCGGATCCGTGCTCTCGGTGTCGCCGAACAACCGTTCGAAGACCGCCCGCGGATTGTGCTCCATGGGCAGCGGGGTCGACGCGCTGCGCCACGATACCGTGTACGAGAACGAGCAACTGAGGTCGCCGCTGCACGAGCCCGCGAAGTTGGCGCCCTCCAGGCCGATCTCGAGCGATGCCAGCGGGGTGTGCCGCCGCAGCTCGTCCGCCAGCCGCTGATCCAGCGAGAGGACCGCCTTCCGGTTCCAGGCCTCCGGCCGGTCCGGCATCTCGGCCGTCAGGAACCAGGTCGAGGCGCGGGCATGCGGCCCGCGGCCCGTTCCCCGCGGCGTCTCGAGTCCCGACAGCACGGTCAGCCGGTCGCGAAACGGCGCCAGCGGCTGCAGGATCGGTGTGAGCTCGAAGCCGGCCCCCGCGGTCGCCGGCGTCCAGTTCTGCATCACCATGCCGTTCGGCACGTAGACGGCGCCGAACCGCAGCGCCGGTTTCGCCGCCGATCTGCCCAGCGCGGTCAGCGCCGGCACCATGCCGTCCAGCAACGGCAGGGCCAGGGTGGCGCCGATGCCCCGCAGGACCGTTCGCCGGGGGATCGCCTTCTTGGTAACGAACATCATGACTCCGACCTCCTCATCTGGAACGGCATGCTCTCGACGAGTCCGAGAATGATGGACGACCAGCGGTAGTCGTCGTTCGCCGCCGCCGCGACGATCCGCCGGATGGCCGGCTGATCGGTGTATTCGACGCCGCGCCCGAGCGCGTACGTCAGCAGCTTCTCCGTGACGGTTCGCATCACGCTGACTTCGTTGCGCAACAACGCGTCCCGCAAGCTCGCGGCCCCTTCCACTACGCTCCCGTCGACGAGCGTGCCCGACGCGTCGATAGGCGTGCCGGCCTCGCTCGTTGTCCGCCAGCGCCCGATCGCGTCGAAGTTCTCGAGCGCGAAGCCCGGCGGGTCCATCGCCCGATGGCACGCCGCGCACGCCGGATTCGCCCGGTGCTGTTCCATCTGCTCGCGGATCGACAGCGCGGCGCGCCCGCGGAGGTCCTCCTCCAGGGCCGGCACGTCGGGCGGCGGCGGCGCCGGCGGCATGCCGAGGATGTTGTCGAGCAGCCACTTGCCCCGAAGGACCGGGGAGGTCCGGGTGGGATAAGCGGTGAGCGTCAGCAGACTGGCGTGTCCGAGCAGACCCGCTCGACCGCCGCCGTCGACCGTCACGCGCCGGAACCGCTCGCCGTAGACGCCCGGAATGCCGTAGTGGCGCGCCAGGCGCTGGTTCACGAACGTGTAGTCGGCGGTCAGCAGTTCCATCAGGCTGCGGTCTTCGCGCAGTTGGCTCCGCAGGAACAGCTTCGTCTCCTGCTCCATGTCCGCCCGGAGGTTCTCGTCGAACTCGAAGAACACCTCGAAGTCCGGCTGCACGCCGCCCAGGCGGTCCAACTGCAGCCACTGACTCGCGAAGTTGTCTACGAGCGCCGTCGAGCGCGCGTCGGCCAACATGCGCCGCACCTGCCGCTCGAGCACGGCCGGCTCGTGGAGGCGCCCCTCCTCGGCCACGGCAAGCAGCTCGTCGTCCGGAATGCTGCTCCACAGGAAGAACGACAACCGGGAGGCCAACTCCAGGTCGCTGAGGGGATAGGCCGTTCCGGCCGCGATGTCCACCGGGTCGGCCTCTACCCGGAACAGGAAATCCGGTGCGACCAGCAGGCGCTCGAGCGCCTTCTGAATGCCCCCTTCGAAACCGTGTTCAGCGCGGTTGGACGTGTAGAAGGTCAGCAGCCGCGTGACCTCGTCCTCCGTCACCGGGCGCCGATAGGCGCGCCGCGCGAGCGCCGACAGGATCTGCCTCGCGCACGGCTCGTCGCCCGCTCCGCTCGTCGGGCGGCAGGTGAAGATCCGCCGCCGGCTCGGCGTGTCGCCGGGCCCCGTGGCGTCGTACGGGCCGGTGAGGTCCACGCGCTCGATCGCCGCGTTGCCGTAGTAGAAGCCCTCGCCGCTGAGCGAGAAGCCCGACAGGCGCCGTTCGAGGATTCCCGTCGGCTCCGATCGGACGTTGGCGAAGGTCACGCCCAGCACACGCGTCCCCGCTTGCGCCGGGAAGCGAACCGCCAGGCCCGCGTCCGCGCCGCCGGACAGGTAGTCCTCCCATTCGGGGTCGCCGCGAATGGTTCCGAAGAACGTGTAGGCCGACGGATAGCCTTTCCGGTCGGCATCCCCGATCGTGAAGCGCTTGACCAGCGCCCCGTCGAGGCGGACGTCGAGCTGCTGCGGCTTGCCCATCCCGATGATGTAGTCGTAGATCTGGCGACGCAGCCGGATCCGGACCTCGTACTGGCCGTCGAGCGGGAAGTGGTAGCGGATGGCCATTCCACCTCGTGACCCGAACGGCAGGTCTTCGCTCATGCGGTCGTCCTGGTACAACAACCGGGGGGTGCTGTACGTGGCCGGGGCGAATCCGGGCCCGATCGTCGGGTCGCCCACGGCGAGACGACTGATCCGGTTGGCCGCCACGAGGTAGCGCTCGAACAGCGCCGGCGACACCGACAGCACATCGGCATTGGTCGCAAAGCCCTGCTCGTCCACGTCGTCGGCCGGAAAGAGCAGCGTTTCCTCGTCGACTTCAAGCGCCAGCAGATCGCGGATCGCGTTGATGTACTCGGCGCTGGTCAGCCGCCGAACGGCGGGTCGGCCCGGATTGGGCCTGGCTGCGGCCGCGCGGTCGAGCTCGGTTTCCAGCCACGTGACGAAACCGTCGTAGGTTTCCTCATCAGGTCGCGGCCGGCCCGCGGGCGGCATCGCCCGGGCGTGCAGCTTGCGGACCACCTTCTCCCAGACCTCGGCGCCCGCACCCACGTCCGCCACGGTGAGCTCCTCGAAGGACACCGGCACCGTGCCCCGCGCGAGCAGCCTCTCGTTGTGGCAGGCGAGACAGTACCGGCCGAGAAACGTGGCGTGGGGAGCCGCCGATTCCGCCGGCGCCCGGGAAGGTGGGAGCTGAGGACCGGCAGCTTGCGCGTGGGCGCCGGTCCCGGTGAGGATCAGCAACCCCGCAGTCCATACGGTGAGGCGCCACGTCATCGTAGCCTCCTCTCGCATGCCCGGCGAATCGGGTCCGCGCATTGCGCGTCCCCTGCCCGGCCGGACAGCAGAGAAACCGCGTGGCCGGATGCGAATTCCTCCGCGATGATGGGCGAAGGTCGCAGGTCTGTCAAGGCGCGGTGTTCCGTGGTCGTGCGCCGGAAACCCTCGCCGCAAGCGGGGAGGGGATTCTCGTTCGGCCTGGTACAGAACGGCGCGCCATCCGCTGCTCGGCGGGAGAAGTGCGAGGCGGCAAGGGGCCGGAGAGCCATGACTCGTCGATCGCGCTCGGACGGGCCTTGATCGCGGGATCCGCCAGTGATAGCGTCCGTCCCACCATGACTGCTGGACTGACTCGGCGTACCCTGTTGCAGAGCGCGTTCGCGGCCGGCGGCTTGCTCGGAATCGGCGCCGCGACGCCGTTCCCGCTGGGCGCGCGGCAGACACGGCCCGGCGGCGCTCAACGAACCGATCCGGCCGCGTCCATCAGCCGCCAGTTCGCGCGGTGGGCGGTCGACCTGCGTTACGAGGATCTGCCTCCGGAAGTGGTCGACCGGGCCAAGGGGTTGACGCTTCAGGCCCTGGCGTCGGCGCTCCTCGGCTCGCAACTGCCCGCGGGCCGGCAGGCGATCGAACTCGTCACCCTGGAAGAGGGCGGTGTGCCGAACGGGGCCACCGTCATGGTGGACGGCACGAGGGCCACGAAAGCCGGCGCCGTCTTCGCCAACGCCGAGCTGATCCTGGCGGGGGGCAAGTGGGACACGTTCCGCATGCTCACGCATCCCGGCACGTGCATCATCCCTTGCGCTTTCGCCGCCACCGAGGCGGAGGAGGCCTCCGGCCGCGACTACATCGTCGGCATGGTCGCCGGCTACGAAGTAATGCTGCGGATGGCCGCCGACTTCATTCCGACGCTGATGGCGCGCGGCTTCCACGCCGGCCCGGTCTTCGGCATCTTCGGCTCTGCCGTCGCGGCCGCGAAGATTCTGGGCCTTACGGAGGACGAGCTGACCAACGCGATCGGGCTCTGCGCGAACCTGGCGGGCGGCAATCTCGAGAGCCGCGGACTGCGGGAGAGCGCCGCGGCGCGCAACGCCATGCTCGCGGTGGCGCTGGCACGGCAGGGCCGCCAGGCGGGCGAGGCCGCCCTGGAGGGCGACGCCGGCTTCTACCACGCCTATGCCGGCAACAACCGGGGTGATCTCACCTACAGTTTCGTGGGCGACACCCGGACGAGCCTGGATGCGCTCACCACCGGGCTGGGGGAGGAGTGGCTGTTCCTGGAGACGCTCTACCGCATCTATTCAACGGCCGGGTACAACATCGCCCATGTCGACGTCACGGCGCAGCTCTGCGAGGAGCACGACATCCGCTACGAGGACGTCGATCGCGTCGAGGCGGTGGTGAACTGGCTGGAGACGCAGTACCCCAGCCCCGCCTTTCCCGTTCGGCGAGAGGATCTCGGGGAGGCCACGGTGGGCAGCACGCGCTACCACACCGCGTACGGCGTCGTGCGGCGCGGCCTGCCGGTGCTGCCGGGGGCGCCGGATCCGCCCGAGGTGCTCGACCTGATGACGCGGGTCACCATCATCCCGTCTCACGAGATGACCCTCTTCGGTCCGCGGATCACCATCTTCACGAAGGACGGGCGGAGCTATACGAAGCAGGCCACCGGACGCGAGTTCATCTGGGACTTCGACGAGGAGGTGCGCCGCATCAGCGACGTCGTTCCGGGCATTCCGATTTCGCCGGCGCAGTTCGAGGAGATCGTCGCGACCTGTCGCGATCTGGACCGGGCCGACCGGGCCGACCGGCTCGTCCGGTTGACGGTGCCGTAGCCCGTACCCTGGAGGATGGGCCAATCGCGATAGTGCCGAGGCTCTTCCGGCTCTGGCGCACGAGCGAGTGCTTCGTGTCGGTCGCAGGCCTCGGGAGAATGCATGCTTGGGGGGCTGACGCACCGGCGGATACGCGTCCGATGCGCGGCGGGTGAGTTCGTCCTTTGGCACGGGTGAGTTCGTCCTTTGGCAGAGGAGGCAGTATGGAAACGCAGGGAGTGAAGGACCGCTCGATCGCCCCCGTAGCGGCCGGGCTGGTTCTGGCGATCGTCGGGACGGCCGGCGCGGCGGCGGCGCGGCAGAGCGCCCAGAGCGGCGATCCGGGCGGCGTGACCTGCCGGATCGAGCAGGCGCCGATGCGCGACGGCATCGAGCTGGCGACCGAGGTGTACCTGCCGCCGGGCGAGGGACCGTTTCCGGTGATCCTGCAGCGGACTCCTTACAACCGCCGCTCGCCCAGCCCCGGAAGCGACTGCGACGCTGCCGTCGGCCGCTACTTCGCCGAGCGCGGTTACGTGCTGCTGAACCAGGACACGCGCGGGCGCTACCGGTCGGGGGGCGAGTTCGACGCCATGCGCCAGGAGCCGCCCGACGGCTACGACGCGGTCGAATGGGCGGCGGTCCAGCCGTGGTCCAACGGCAAGGTGGGGATGATCGGCGGCTCCTACGTCGGGTTGACGCAGTGGCAGGCGGCCGGCGAAACGCCGCCGCATCTGGTGGCCATCGCGCCGCACTACAGCTCGTCCGATTACCACAAGGGCTGGACCTACCAGGGGGGCGCGTTCGACCTCTGGTTCGCGCAGAGCTGGACCGCGCAGACGCTGGCCCCGGATACCCTGCAGCGCCGGCTGGAGGCTGCCGGCATGCCGCTGGAGCAGGTGGTGCAAGAGGTCGAGGCGTTCGTGGCGGAAGGCCGCGAGAAACTGCTCGACGACTGGCTCTGGCAGCTTCCGCTGAAGGACTTTGCCGGGTTCCGCCGCAACGGCAACATCGCCGCCTACTACGACGAGTGGCTCGCCCGGCCGGACTACGACGACTACTGGGCGTTGCTGGACGTCGAGGCGAAGTACCCGAGCATCACGGTGCCCGCGCTCATCACCGGCGGCTGGTACGACATCTTCCAGGAGGGCACGATCCGCAACTTCATGGGGATGCGGGAGGAGGGCGGATCGGACGCCGCGCGCACCGGCACGCAGCTCGTCATGCGGGCGCTGTGCCACGCCTGTCCGGCCGACACCACGGCGGGCGAGATCGACTTCGGCCCCGACAATGTCCTGGACCTGAACGCGGCGTGGGCGCGCTGGTTCGACTACTGGCTGAAGGGCATCGACAACGGCGTCGCGGGCGATCCACCCGTACGGCTCTTCGTGATGAACCCGCCGGACGAGGGGACGGCGGGCGGCGGCTTCTGGATCGAGACGGACGAATTCCCGCTGCCGGACGCGGTCGATACCCGCTTCTACCTGCGGAGCGGCGGCCACGCCAACTCGGCGGCGGGGGACGGCGTGCTCAGCACCGACGGTCCGGGCGGGGAGCCGGACGCCTACGTCTACGACCCGCGCGAGCCAGTTCCTACCACGGGCGGCAACATGTGCTGCCGGAACGACATGCTGGCCTCCGGGGCGTTCGATCAGCGCGGGGTGGAGCGGCGCGGCGACGTGCTGGTGTACACGACCGAGCCGCTGGAGGAGGACCTGACGGTCATCGGCCCGGTGCAGGTGGAGCTGTGGGCGGCCTCGTCGGCCCGCGACACCGACTTCACCGCCAAGCTGGTGGACGTGCACCTCGATGGCTACGCGCACAATGTGTCGGAGGGCATCGTCCGGGCTCGGTTCCGCAACTCCGACTATCTGGAGTCGTGGATCACGCCGGGCGCCGTGCACGACTACACGATCGACATGGGCTATACGGCCACCGTGTTCCGCAAGGGGCATCGCATCCGGCTGGAGATCAGCTCGTCGAACTTCCCGCACTTCGACCGGAACCTGAACACCCCGACCGTATTCGGGGAGGGCGCCGAGCCCGTGCCGGCCACGCAGCGGGTGCTGCACGACGATCTGCACCCGTCGCAGCTCGTGCTGCAGGTGGCGCCGGATGTCCGCGTGCCGTAGTCGGGCGGTGCTCCTGGCCGCGCTCTGGTCCCTCGCGGCGAGTGAGAGCGCGTCGCAGCCGCAACCGATCGTCGAGCGTGTCGACGTCGCCCGCGTCATCATCGACGTGCGCGTGGTCGACGACGACGGCCGACCGATCCGGGGGCTGGAGCCGGACGCCTTCGAAGTGCGGATCGACGACGAGCCGATCCGTGTCGAATCCGCGTTCTGGGTCGGAGACGACGCGGGGAACAATGCAGCCGACGGCGGGCCGGCGGGGGAGAACCTCCGTTCGACGGAGATCGCCGGGTTTCTCGATCCGGCGGATCGCGGCCAGTTGATCGTCTTCGTCGTGCAGAAGAGCCTGGTGCACAGCCGGGCGCTGGGCCTTCTGCGCCTGCTGATGCACAGCGATCGGCTGTTGGCGGGGATCACCCCGGCGGATCGGGTCGCCGTCCTGTCGTTCGACTCGCATCTCAAGATCTGGCTGGACTTCACCGACGACCTCGACCGTGTCCGCACGCTGCTCGCCGACGAGATCATGTTCAAGCGGCCGCCCGTGCTCGAGCCGGAAGGCGAACCGTCGCTGCTGGCGAGGCTGAGCCAGGACGAGGGGCGGCGGACCTGGGAGATCCAGGAAGCACTGCAGTTGCTGGGCGAAGCCCTCGAGCCCCTGCCCGGCGCCAAGTCGGTCGTCCTGATCGGTTACGGCTTCGGGGATCTCCGGGTAGTACTGGGGATGGTGGGGTCGAGTCTCGACGACCGCTACCACGAGGCGCGGGCGGCGCTGGAGGCGGCGCGTACCTCGGTCTTCACGCTCGACGTTACGCAGGCCGACTATCACACCTTCGAGCACGGTCTGCAGATGGTGGCCGAGGACACGGGCGGGTTCTTCGTGCGCACCTACCGGCAACCGCCGCGGCGCGCGATCGATCGGGTGGCCAACGCCATCCGCGGCCGATACGTGCTGTTCACCGAACGGCCCGACGTCGAGCCGGGCGAGTACCCCATTGAGGTCGACGTGGCCGATGTCGATGGGACGGTGCTGGCCCGCGGCACCTACGTCGCGCGCTGAGCGTCGCCGAGGAGCGCATGAGCGATGAAGACGCGTTCGAGCGCTCCTGGGAAAACGCTTCAGCGTCGAGGGTCCGAACGATTGCCGAACTCGGCGAGCGACAGCACCAACCGTACCAGGTCCACCTGCCGCGAGATGGACTGCTTCCGGTAGATCTCCTTCAGGTGCCAGTAGATGGCGCCTTCGGTGTGTCCGGTCGCCTCGGCCATGTCCCGTACGTTCTTGCCTTCCGCCAACCAGACCGCCACCTGACTCTCCCCCGGCGTCAGACCCAGGGTCGTGGCCACCAGTTCCGGGTCGACACGCTGATGGTGTGCCGGCTCGACAATCAGCACCAGCACGGCGACATGCCGCGCGCCGTAGTCCGGCTGCGCGACGCCCACCGGCTTGACGTGCACCACGAACGGCGGCGACACGGCCGAGCGGTGGACCAGCATCGACCCGCTCACCGCGACCGCGGCGGAAGTCGGCAGCGCATCGCCCACCAGCCGCTCGAGACGGACGTGGTCGGCCGGCCCGCGGGCGTGCAGCATTCCGTTCCGGTCCGCCAACCCATCGCCGCGCCGCAGGATGCCGCCGGCGCGATCGTTGACAGCCATGATCCGCCCGCGCCGGTCCAGTTGGACGACGCCTATCCGTGAGTTGTCGAGCAGGGCGGTAACCGTCGTGTTCCGCGCCTCGGCGCCGACCAGCGCCTGCCGGACGCGGACGAAGAGCCGGATATGGGGCAGCAACGCCGTGACCATCGCGATCCGCGAAGACCGCCAGCCGTGCGAGTCGACAGGGTCGCCGAGATTCCAGGCGATGTGGGAGCCGTCCAGCCCTTCGAGCCGCACGTTCAAGCCGTGCTGGAAACCTCCCCGAGGCAGCGCCTCGTTGTAGGTGGGCGACGTCTTCAACTCCTCGGCCGTGAACAGGTCCTTGCTGGGCACCAGAAGACCGTAGGGCTGTTGCCGAAAGCGCGGCACGCGTTCGTCGATGGGGTGGTAGTCCTCGAGGTACTCGCGCTCCAGGTCTTCGCGGCGCTGCCCTCGTGAGTACAACCCGACGAAGAGGACCCGGAGATCGTCCTTCGGGCCTTCGCCGACCATGAGGCCATTGCCCTTGAAGCCACAGGCCTCGTCGATCAGGCCCGAGACGGCCGGCCAGCGGGCATCGTCGAGCATCGCGTCGTGCAACGACGCCAGGATGTGCTCGAACGCGTCCTGATCGCTCATGTCGATTGCGCCTGGGGTCGGATATCGGTGCGTGCCATCGTCCAGAACCGGTGTCTCTTGTACAACAATGGCGCAGCCTTTGTCCCTGCCAGAATTGGCAGGAATCTATCCTGAAGACCACATTTCCTTTCATATGGCAATGGCGTCTCGCCTGCTCTATGTGAATTGGCAGGAAAGAACCATCGCTCCGCCATCGTGCAGATTGCGGAATTGCCGGTGGACCGCGCTCTTCTATTGTAGACTCCGTGCCGGCGATGACCTGTCTGGTTGGGTCACTCCGCAAGCCAGCAGTAGCGTGTCAGGAGCCTGTCGGACATTCGGTTGCCATCATGCCACGCGGCATGGCGGAGTTCCCGCAGTACGATGCATCCGCGGGCCCGTGACGACATGGCGCGGGCGCTTGCATTTGAGCGCAGAAGGATTCTCTCCGAGCACGGCTTCTACGCCATCGCCACAATTGCGCGGTCGGGCGCCGACTTGTTTGCGACCAACACGGCCGGCGAGAGCGCGGTAACCCTCGCGGAGGCTCGCTTTCAACAAATGCTGACGCGATGGGGTCGGGATATGGGGAAACTCTGTGAAGGTGTTGACTTGATGATCTTGACACAGGATGGGCGCCGGCGTGCCGGCAATTGCAGCGCGTCGTGTGACTCCCGCCACAAGCTACGCGGCCCGCTCCGTACGACCCACGGCCGCAGCGCCATCGCGACCGGATGGCCATCGTGCCGCGTTGTCGTGCGCCGGCGCCGGCGGCCCCGCTCCCGGCGCCGCGTGGTATGGTCCCCGCCATGGGCTGCTGCGAGGCGACGAATCCGAACCTGACCGGGGTGGTGTCGGAGCCGTCGCGCGAAACCGTCCAGGAGCCGGCCGCGCGGCAATGGCCCGCACCCGGTGTCGTCTGGGACCGGCGCACGACGCTCAAGAGCCTGGCCGGCGCGGCCGGCGTCATCGCGGTGAGCGGCTGCGCCAGCGAGCCGCAGGACGGGTTGACCGGCGTGCGTCTCGCCTTCTGCGGGCAGCTCCTGTGCGTCGTGCCCTACGAGGTCTCGCGGGTGCGCGGGCACTTCGCCGAACAGGGGTTGGCCGTCGAGCTGGTCTATACGCGCGGGGGCAACGCGGCGATGCAGGCGCTGGTGGGGGGCGCGGTCGACTATGCGGGGACCTCGTTCGACGTCGCGCTGCAGGCGGCCGCCAACGGCGCGCCGATCCGGCGCGTGGCGTCGACGGGCCGGTTGCCGCTGTTCGCGCTGGCGACGGCCCCGGAGCAGGCAGGCGCCATCGACTCGGTGGCGGCGCTCGAAGGCCGGACCGTCGGGATCTCCGCCCTGGGGAACGCCGATCACGCCCTCCTGCTGTATCTGCTGGACCAAGCCGGTGCCGATGTGGACGCCGTGCAGTTCGCGGCCATCGGCACGAACGTGTTCGACGCCCTGCGGATCGGTCAGGTCGCCGCCGCAATGCTGCAGGAGCCGGCCCTGTCGCTGATCGTCGAGGCGGGCGGACGCGAGCTGGTCAACTTCATGGAAATAGACGAGGCACGGCGTCATCTCGGCGGTCCCTATGCGTTCATGGGGGTCTCGGTGCGGGCGGCCGAGCGCGACGGGCGCCTGCCGGAGATACGCAGGCTGGCCGCCGGCCTCGCCGCGGGCCTGGTCGATACGCGGACCCTGCCGCCGGCCGACATCGTCGGCGCGCTGCCGGAGGCGCTCGTCGCCGGCGGCGACATCGACCGCCTTGGGAGCGTCATCGAGCGCTACCGGCAATCGTTGTATCCGGAGACCGTGGATGTGGACGTCGAGGCGGCCGGGCGAGTATTGCGCGCCCAGGAGGTCGCCGGCCTGCTCGAGCCGGGGCAGGTCGATCTGGATGCCCTGCTGGACGCCGGCGTCCTGGCCGGTTAGGCCCTGGGCGCCGCTCGCGGACGATCATGCTGCGGGTCAAAGGGCTGGCGGTCGGCTTCGGCGGCGAGCCGGTCCTCGATGGCATCGACCTCGACGTGGCGGCGGGGGAGTTCGCCACCCTCATCGGTCCTTCCGGCTCCGGCAAGACCAGCATCCTGCGAGTGGTGACGGGTCTGCTGGAGCCGCTACGCGGGACGGTCGATCTCGACGTCGGGGTGCGGGACGTCGGTTTCCTGTTCCAGGACGACGCGTTGCTGCCGTGGCGGACGGCGCGGCAGAACGTGGCGCTGGGGCTGCGGATCCGGGAAGTGCCGCCGGACGCGGCCGACGAGCAGGCCGAGCACTGGCTGGCGGTGCTGGGACTGGCCGGCTACGGCGACCGTTATCCGGGGCAGCTCTCCGGCGGCCAGCGCAAGCGAGTGGCCATCGCCCAGGTGCTGGCGCTGCGGCCGCGGCTGCTGCTGATGGACGAGCCGTTCGCGGCGCTGGATGCCATCGTCCGGACGCGCATTACGCAGGAGCTGCTGGAGTGGGTCGAGCGCGAGCGGCTCACCGTGCTGCTCGTGACCCACGACCTCGAGGAGGCGATCAGCGCTTCCGACGTCGTGCACGTGCTGGGGCAGGGGCCGCGCGCCGCGATCCGCGCCAGCCACGACGTCGGGATTCCACGGCCCCGGCGCGTGCTCGAAGCGCGGGGGCACCCGGCCTTCGGTCCACTCCTGCGGCGCCTGTGGGACGAGCTGGCCGCGGAGGAGTCGCCTGCCGGGTCCACGGAGGCGGTCACCCCATGAAGGGCGGGCGCCGGTCTCAACAGTGGGCTTTCGGGAAGCCGATGTCCTGTCGGCCAGCGACGCCGACCCTGCAACCGCCGGGGAACACGGCGGAGGCACGGACAGCTTCGTGCAGGGCATGCCAGCAGTGGATCCACGAGGTCGCGGCGCCGAGCGGCAGGTGACGTCATGAAGCGCTGGCACGCGTCTCCACCCGTGCGCCGCAGCGTGGCGCTGCTGTTCCTTTTGGCCGTGTGGGAGGCGGCGTCGCGCGCCGGCGTGCTGGACCCGTTCTATGCGCCTCCGCCGTCGGCCGTCGCGGAGGTCATGTTCACCCTGGCCGCCGGCGGCGACCTGTGGCCGCACCTGGGGGCGACCGCGACCGCCGCGTTCGCCGGCCTGCTCGTCGGCCTCGTGCTCGGCATCGCGCTCGGCTTCGCCGCCGCGCTCGTGCCGCTCGTCGCCGACCTGCTCGAGCCGGTGATGATCCTGCTCAACGCCATCCCCCGCGTCATCCTGGCGCCGCTGTTCGTCATCTGGCTCGGCATCGGGCTGGCGTCGAAGCTGGCGCTGGCCACCATCCTCGTCGCCGTCCTCATCTTCTTCGCCGTCTACAACGGCGTCCGCGAGGTGGACCGGCGGCTGGTCGAGCGGGTCCGGACCCTGGGCGGCGGCCGGCGGACCCTGGTACGCGAGGTGTACGTGCCGTCGGTCACGAGCTGGGTGCTGGGCAGCTTCAAGGTGGCCGTCGGGTTCGCGTTCACGGGCGCCGTGGTGGGCGAGTTCGTTGCGTCCAGCCGCGGTCTGGGCTACCTGCTGCAGTTCGCGCAGAGCACGTACAACGCCGCGCTTACCATCGCGTTGATCCTCATCATCATGAGCGTCGTCCTGTTGTTGTTCGCCTGCGCCGAACGCATCGAGCGCCACCTTTTGTGTTGGCGCTATCTCTGACCTTTCCTCCTTCGTCTTGACACGTATGCCGACGGCCGCCGATGATCGGTGTGCCTCTTCGATTCGGCACTCACTTCCATCGGATTCCCCGTGACCGGAGGAGAGTCGTGTTGATCCATCCGACACCGCGCCAGCCGGGTCAGGTGCGGCCGTACCGCGGGTTGTTGGGCAACTGGTGGCTCCTCGTCCCCGCGCTGGTCTTCGGCGTGTGGTCGGCGGCCCGCGCGCAGCACGGCACCGAAGACGTGGACACGGGCGACATGACGCTCTTCTTTCTGGCCCTCGCCGCCATGCTGGTGGCCGCGAAGGTCGGGGGCGAGCTGATCGAGAGGCTGAACCAGCCCGCCGTGCTCGGCGAGCTGGTCGTCGGGATCATCCTGGGCAACCTCGCGCTGGCCGGCATAGGGGTGTTCGAGCCGCTGAAGACCGCTCCGTTCCTGCCCATCGCGGCCGAGATCGGCGTAGTCCTGCTGCTGTTCCAGGTGGGGCTCGAGAGCGAGCTGGACGAGCTGTTGGCGGTCGGCGCCTCCGCGGTCGCCGTGGCGGTGCTGGGCGTGGTCGCGCCTGTCGCGCTCGGCTACGCGCTGTCGTCGGTCTTCCTGCCGGGCGGCGCGGAATGGTACGTGCACCTCTTTCTGGGGGCCACGCTGGCGGCGACCAGCGTGGGGCTGACCGCCCGCGTGCTCAAGGACATCGGCAGGCTGGATGCGCCCGAGTCGAACCTCATCCTGGGCGCCGCGGTGGTGGACGACATCCTGGGCTTGATCGTGCTGGCGATCGTCCTCGGACTGGTGCACGCGGCCGATGCCGGGAGCGCAATCGAGATTTCCGCGGGGCCGATTCTGCTGATCGTCCTCAAGGCGGTCGGTTTCCTGGGCGGGTCGGTGATCGTCGGCCGGCTGCTCTTCGTCCCGCTCATGCGGCTCGTCCGCCTGGCCCGCTCGCCGTCCGTGCCGGTAGTCCTCGCCGTCGCCTACTGCTTCCTCATGGCCGCGCTGTCCGAGCTGGTCGGCCTGGCCGACATCGTGGGCGCGTTCACCGCGGGACTGGTGGTCAACGACGAGCTCGGCCGGTTCTTTGGCGAGGAGAAGGAGCTGTACAGGATCGACGCTTCAATCGCACCCGTCAGCACCATCTTCGTGCCGGTGTTCTTCGTCTACATGGGCCTGCGCGTGGACCTGGCCGCGTTCGCTTCGCTGGAGGTCATCGTCTTCTCCGTCTTGTTGAGCATCGTGGCGATCGCGAGCAAGCAGATCTGCGCGCTGGGCGTCTTCAAGCGGGGCCTCAACCGCTGGGTCGTCGGCATCGGCATGATTCCGCGCGGCGAGGTCGGCCTGATCTTCGCCAGCATCGGCCACACGGTACTGGTCGCCGGTACGCCGGTTCTCGGTGACGCGACGTTTTCTGCGATCATCGCCATGGTCATGTTCACGACGCTGGTGACGCCGCCGCTGCTGAAGGCCGCGTTCTCGAAGTCGTCCGGGAGGCAGGCCCCCATCGAAGTGGGTCGAGGAGGGTAGTCGTGTCCGCAGAACGGTTACTTGCTCGCGTGCTCGTCGTCGGTCTCGCCGCTGTCGTCGCGGCAATAGCGGGAGGCGCCGGAAACGCAACCGCTCAGGTCGCGCCGAGCGAGGCCCCGGTCGCGAAGGTGATTCCGGAGCGGCTCGAGGCGCACGGGCATACGCGAATCGACAACTACTACTGGCTCAACCAGCGCGAGGACCCGGACGTCATCGCGTACCTCGAGGCGGAGAACGCGTACACCGAGGCCCGGATGGCGCACACCGGGGAGTTGCAGCAGAAGCTCTTCGACGAGATCAAGGGGCGGATCGAGCAGACCGATCTCTCGGTGCCGGTCAAGGACGGCGACTACTTCTACTACAGCCGGGTCGAGGAAGGGCGGGACTATCCCATCCATGCGCGGAAGCACGGGTCGCTGGACGCCGAGGAAGAGGTGATCCTCGACGTCAACGCGCTGGCCGAGGGGCACGACTTCTACAGCGCGTTTCCCAACGTCAGCTCCGACGGCAGCGTGATGGCCTATGCCGAGGACACGCGGGGGCGGCGCATCTACACCATCCGCATCAAGGACCTCGCGACCGGACGGATATACCCCGAGGCGATCGAGGGGGCGTCGGGCAACATGGCGTGGGCGGAGGACAACCGCACGCTGTTCTATGCCCGGCGGGATCCCACCACGCTCCGGGCGGATCGGATCTACCGTCACGCAATCGGTTCCGATCCCGGACAGGACGAGCTGGTGTTTCACGAGGAGGACGAAGAGTTCAGCGTCTTCGTGCGCAAGACGAAATCGAGGCGCTACATCGTCATCTCGTCCTCGCACACGATCACCGACGAGCATCGCTTCGTCGACGCCGCCGAGCCGGGCGGCGACTTCCAGGTGTTCCTGCCGCGCGCCCGCGGGCACGAGCACCGCATCGACCATCTCGGGGACCACTTCTATATCCGGACCAACCGGGACGGCGCCGAGAACTTCAAGCTGATGCGCACGCCGGTCGGCCGCACCGATGCGGAACACTGGGAAACCGTGATTCCGCACCGCGACGATGTCCTGCTGCAGTACGTCGAGTTGTTTCGGGGCCACCTCGTGGTGTCCGAGCGCGAAGGCGGACTCACTCGGCTCCGAGTGCGTCCGTGGGAGGGAGAAGAGCACTACATCGCGTTCGACGAACCGGCGTACCTCGCCTACCTGTCGGCCAACCGGGAGGTCGACACGGACGTGTTGAGGTTCGGCTACACGTCGCTCTCCGCGCCGAGCGCCGTCTACGACTACGACATGACGACGCGCGAGCGGACGCTGCTGAAGGAGGACGAGGTTCTGGGCGGCTACGACCGCGCCCGGTACGTCGTCGAGCGCCTCCAGGCCCCCGCGCGTGACGGCAGGGTGGAAGTGCCGGTGTCGCTGGTCTACCGCCGGGGGCTGGAGAAGGACGGCGGCAATCCACTCGTGCTGAGTGCCTACGGCGCGTACGGGTACGCCATGGATGCGACCTTTTCTTCCCCGCGCGTCAGCCTCCTCGACCGCGGGTTCGTGTACGCCATCGCCCACGTCCGCGGGGGCCAGGAGCTCGGGCGGTCCTGGTACGACGACGGGAAGATGTTCAACAAGAAAAACACCTTCACGGACTTCGTCGACGTCGCCGATCACCTGGTCGCCAACGGCTATACCGGTCCCGACAAACTGTTCGCCACGGGCGGCAGCGCCGGCGGGCTGCTGATGGGCGCAGTGACCAACATGCGGCCCGATCTGTTCCGCGGCGTCGTCGCGCATGTGCCCTTCGTCGACGTCGTCACGACCATGCTCGATACGTCGATACCGCTGACCACCTTCGAGTTCGACGAATGGGGCAATCCCGCCGACCGGGAGTCGTACGAGTACATGCTCTCCTACTCGCCCTACGATCAGGTGGACGCCAAGGCCTACCCGAACCTGCTGGTCACGACCGGACTGCACGATTCGCAGGTGCAGTACTGGGAGCCCGCGAAGTGGGTGGCGAAGCTGCGGGCGCTGAAGACGGACGACAACCGGTTGCTCCTGAAGACGCACATGGACGCCGGCCATGGCGGCGGCTCCGGCCGTGACCGCCGCTACGAGGAGCTTGCCTTCGAGTACGCCTTCATCCTCGACTTGGTCGGCGAGGATGACTAGCGCCGCCAAACCCGTCGCAGGGCTCCGTGTTCGGCCCCAGCCCCCACCGCCCCAGGACCTTGCGCCTCGGAACTCACAGCGTTGCGTTCTGCGGCGCAATCTCCTGGCAATCTCCTGGCCGGGGCGTCTTCCGCGCTACCGCCGTCTTCTTGCGACGCAGACGCCGGGCGCCGCGATGACGCGCGCCATCACGGGCCGGCGACGGTCGCCCCGGCCAGTCCGGCGACCGCGGCCAGCGTCGTCTGCGCCGCGTTCAGCCCCAGCCGGAAGTCGTCGTCCGTATACGTGTGGAAGACGTCGGTCGGCTGGTGCCAGTGGGGGTTCCAGCCGGCGCCGATGTGCATGCCGCGCTCGTTCTCCCGCAGGCTGATCGACGGCGTGACGTTCATGAACGGGGTCGAGTCCGTATTCGTCATGTGCGGTCCGACCGTCGCGGGGTAGTCGGTGGCGTACGCGTCGTTGGCCGCCTTGAAGCGGAACGCGAGGTCCCGCGATTCGTCGGCCAGATCCGAGTTCGACTGGAACTCGATGTTCACGTCCGCCTCGGGCCGCTGGTCGCGGCTCACCACCCCGTCCGGTCCCGGCGCGCCGTGGTCGAACAGCATCATGTCGTGCTGGATCATCCCGAGCCAGCGCGGCTCGGGGTACAGGCCGGAGCCGGGGGGATTCTCCAGCCCCTGCCGCTCGCGCCGCTGCTCGACGTAGGCGCGGCTGCCGTTGAGCCCGGTCTCCTCGTTGTTCCAGAGGGCGAAGCGGACCGAGACCTCGGTCTGCACGTCGGGCGCGCTGAGAATGCGCGCCAGCTCCATCACCAGCGCCGTGCCGGAGGCGTCGTCGTCGGCCCCTTCGCCGAAGCCGTGCCCGTCCATGTGGGCGCCGAGGATGTACATCTCGTCCGGCCGCGTCGTCCCCACGCTGGTGCAGTAGACCTGCGAGCGGTCGCCGTTGACCGGCTCCTCCATGTTGAGGGCGCGCAACGCCTCGTCCGGCTGCAGCAGCGGGTCGCGGACCACGCCGGTGCGGCGGCGGTAGCCGAAGATGGAGCTGCCGCCGGGGCCGCTCCCGTTGCGGCCGATGCGGCCGCCGGTCGGGGTCGGCGCGGTGGGATTCAGGGGCGTGGACGGTCTGCCGCGGCCCCCGCCGGTGCGCGGTGGCGGATCGTAGGTGTAGTACAAGCGCTCGGTGGGGCAGCCGGCCGCCTCGAGCCAGGCCTCTATCCAGTCGACCGCATCGCGGTTGCGCTGCGTGCCCTGGCGCCGGTCGCCGAACTCCGTGAGGCCCCTGATGACGGTCTTGTAGCGTTCCAGGTCGAGGCGGCCGACCAGTACGGCGATGGGATCGTTCGCGTCGTCCGCAGATTGCCGACCCGACACGGAACTTCCCGGCGCCGGAACGAACATCAGCGTGAGGACGACAGCCAGGCCGGCTACGATGGCGCGCATCGACTCTCTCCTTTGGATTCCATGCCCGCTCGGTTCAATCTCCGTCCGAGCGGGTCGCGGCAATTGTACGTCTCCCGACCGGATTGCTGTGCGCGGCCTCTTGCCCGCTCACGCGCGTGGATAGAAAGATCCGCGCGCCGCGGCGGCGCGACTAGCCCTGGCCCTGGGCGTCTCGCCGTTCCGTGTTGGGGCGGGACAGTTCGGTCAGGCCGTCCCGGGGCTCCGACAGCCGCTGCCGTGCCCACGCCCGCACGTCTTCCTCGTGCGTGAACAGGATTACCTGGGTCTCGGCGCTGACCGCGTGCAGGGTCTCGATCAGGGCATGCTTGCGCTCGGCGTCGCAGGCGGCCACCGCGTCGTCCAGGATCAGGGGGCAGACTTCGCCGTCGGCGACGAGATGCCGCGCCAGCGCGAGGCGCAGCAGCAGATAGATCTGCTCGGCCGTGCCGTGGGAGAGGAGCCCGGCTGACCGCCAGGATCCACCGGCGTTGCAAACGTCCACCTGCAGGGATTCCGGATCGACCTTGCAATCGGCATAGCGCCCGCCGGTGACGCGCGGCAGCCATTCGAGGACGGTGGCGCGGAGCACCGGCGCAATGTTGCGGTGGATGCGTTCTTCGGCGCGCTTCAGGAACTCGATGGTCCTGGCCAGCGTCCGGTCGATCCGCTCGACCCGTTCCAGCTCTCGTTTCGCGGCAGCCAGCTCGTCTTCCGCATCCGCCAGGTCGGGCAGGTCCGCGGCGAGCTGCTCGATCTGGCCGCGGGCCGTGTGGCAGGCGGCGCGCGCCGTCCGGGCCTCCTGCTCCGCGGCGGCCAGCCGGTCCGTTGCTGCGCCGTGCGCCGCGGCGAGCGCCTTCGGGTCCACCGGCTCCGCCAACGCCGCGGCCTCTTCGCGCAGACGGACGGCTTCGGCCCGCAGATCGGCGAACAGCCGTCGAGCATCGGCCGCCGCTGCCGCCGTCTGGCGCTTCGCGAGCCACCACCACGCCAGATACCCGAGACCCAGGAAGCCGGCGAGCAGGCCGGGCCCGACGAGCTCGGCCAGGGCCAGTCCGATGCCTGCCGCCACCACGGCTGCTGCGAGATACGGCGCCGCCGCGCGGAACGCGGCCGCGGCCCACGGCTCGGACCCTGCGCCGGCGGGGCGGCCAGGGCCATCGGCCAACAGGGCCGGGAGCTCCGCGGCGTGGGCCGTGCGCCGTTCGGCATCGTCGGCGGCCTCCGCCGCCCGTGCCGCCCGCAGCGCCGCGACCTCTTCCTCGCTCGCTTCCGCCGTGCGGTCGAGCCGCTCGACGTCGCGTTGGCGAGCGAGGTAGCGAGTCTGGGCCTGTCGTGCCCGTGCCAAGGCTTCCATCGCGGCGTCCACCCGTTCGCGCGAGATCCGCAGCGGCTTCGTCGAAGCCTGCTCGGACCCCACGTGTTCCTTGCGGTACGTGGCGAGCAACTCCAGCGCGCGGGCGGCGGTCTCGTCGGTGCCGGCCGTCGCGGCGGCGCGCTGCAGGTCCTCCTGCAGCGTGCCGGCATCGTCCAGCAAACCGAGGATCTGTGTCTGCCGGACGCACGCGACCCCAAGGAAGGACCTGCGGTTGAGTCCGAGGCGGCGCGATCCGTCCGGCGCGCCGTCGTACGTGATTTCGCCCGCGTAGTCGCGGCCGGCCAGATCGGCGTCGACGGCGCTGGAGTTGACCCGGTTGGCAAGGTCGTGATGCAGCTCGACGCGATGGCCGTCCTCCAGCGCCACGACGGCGGAGACCGCCCATTCGCCGTTTCCGTCCCACGGCCGGTGGCGGTCCCGGAAGCGCCTGTCCTCCGCGCTCAGCGCCCCCTTGCGTCGCCGCATGCCGCAGAGCCCGGCGTACAGCGCCGCGTGCCAGCTCGACTTGCCCGCCTCGTTCGGTCCGTAGACGACGTTCAGGCCCGGCGCCAGCACGAGCGTCCGGTCGTCGAACGGTCCGAACGGATGTGCGCGCACGGATTCGAACCGCATCCGTCAGAGCGTCTCCAGATCCGTCCGGCCCTCGAGCGCCCGCAGGCCGGCCGCCAGCACCCGCCGCGCTTCGTCTTTCGGGAGATCGGCCGCCAGCACGTCCTGCACGAACTGGCCCCGTACCGTCTGTTCACGGCCGATCTCCCCGATGTCGTAGCCGGCGTGCAGGGCGCCGAAGCGGACCTGTACGGCATCGAAGGACTCCAGCAGCGCCTGGCGCAGATCCTCCTCCCGGAGGTCGACGTCGGAATGCAGCTCGCCCTCGACGGTCAGCCGCGCGACGCCCTGACTGCCGTCCGCCGCCCCCGTCAGACGGTTGCGCACCTCTTGCTGCGAGGTACACCCGGTGACGTCGAGCCGCAGGTCGTGCGCCGCCGTCGTCGCGACGACGCGGCGTTCCCTGCTCACCGAACCGTCCGCGCCGATCGTTGCCATCACCGCGCCGCGGTCGCCGTCTTCGCCGAATGCCAGCGGATCCGGGTTTCCGGGGTAGGTGTGGCGCGCCGCGTCGCGCGGCCGGTGGTAGTGGCCGAGGAACGCATGCGTCAGGCCGGCGCGCTCGATGTCCTGTGCGTCGAACGGGGCGTGCGGCTGCTTCGCGCCTCCTTGCTCGGCGAGTCCCGTCCGCTCCGCGGCATGGCAGAGGGCCACGTGCACGCCGGGACCGTCCGGCAGGAACCCCTCGAAGAAGTTGCCGGTGTTCGCCGGCGCGCAGTGGGCGGCGCCCCACAGTGTCACGCCGTTGCCGAGGCGCACGGGCTCCAGGCGCGGCTCGCGGAAGACGTGGACGTTGGGGCTCCAATCGACGAGCGCGTAGGGACCGTCCGGTCCGTACCAGTCGTGATTGCCCGGCGCGAGGTAGACGGGGCAGGGATCCAGGTCGACGAACGTCGCCTGCAGGAAACGGGCCGTGTCCGGCGTGACGCGGTCGTGCTCGTAGAGGTCGCCGCCGCAGAACAGCGCGTCGGCGCCGACGTCGCGCGCGAGTGCCGTGATCCTCTTGAGCGAATCACGCAACGACTGACGGCGCCGCCTCGCCGCCGTGCCGTCCGCGCCCGCCCACGCGAACCCGGAGTCGAGGTGGAGGTCGGCGAAGTGAACGATCTTCACGAGGGATCCAGGAGTCCGTACACGGGCTCCTACTGCTGCGCCGCCGGCTCCACGGGCTCGATGCGGAGCAGGGCGCCATCGTCGTCGGCGTCGGTCAACACGTAGAGCAGGCCGTCCGGACCCTGCCGCACGTCGCGAATCCGCTGCCGGAGCTCGGCCAGGAGCCACTCCCGGGCCAACTCCTCATCGTTCTCGTTGAAGACGATGCGCTCCAGATGCCCGGTGCCGGGGATCCGGCCGGTCTGCATCGCGCCGACGAACAGGTTGCCCTTCCAGGCGGGAAAGCGGTCGCCGGTGTACCAGGTCAGACCGGACGGGGCGATGGACGGCACCCAGAAGACGAGCGGCTCGTCCATGCCGGGCGCCCAGAACCCGTCGCCGACGGGGACGCCGGTGTACTGCCGTCCGTAGGAGACGACCGGCCACCCGTAGTTCCTGCCGGCCTCGATCAGGTTCAGCTCGTCTCCGCCCTGCACGCCGTGCTCCACCGTCATCGGCGCGTGCGTCTCGGGATGCAGCGTCAGGCCGTTCTGGTTGCGGTGCCCCAGCGAGTAGACCTCCGGCTGGAATCCCGGCCGCCCGGCGAACGGGTTGTCGTCGGGGACCGTGCCGTCGTCCCGCAGCCGCAGCAGCTTGCCGGCGTGCGTGCGTGGATCCTGCGCCCGCGAGTCGAGCGGGTCGGTACGGAAGGCGCCCCCGACGGTCAGGTACAGCAGGCCGCCGGGCGCGAAGGCCATGCGGGCTCCCGCGGTGGTTCCGCCGAACGGCTCGGCGACGAACACGTCCTCCACGTCGCGCAGCGCCATCCCGTCCAGACGTCCCCGGACGACGGCGACGGTGCCGGTCTCGTCCGGCAGGGGCCGCGTGTAGCTGAGGTAGACGAGCCGGTTCTCGTCGAAGCCGGGGTGCAGCGCCACGTCCATCAGGCCCGCCAGGCCTCTGGACAGCACCTCGGGCACTCCGTCCAGTGGTTCCGGGTCGAGCACGCCGTCCCGGACCATCCGCAGCCGTCCCGCGTTGCGCTCGGTGACCAGGATGCCGCCGTCGGGCAGAAAGGCCATGCCCCAGGGATGGGACAGCCCCTTCGCGACGACGACCACGCGGATTTCGGCGATGGCGTGCGTGTTGAGCACGAGCGATTCGTCCGGTAGAGGCACGGCGGGAAGGCCCGGGGGCCCTTCGTCCTGGTCCTGTTGCGGCGCGGCGCCGGCCGGCATCGCGAGCAGCAGTGCGACGGCGAGCGCGATACAGGGGACAAGGCGAAGACAGGCGGTCGGTGTGGCGTCCATGATGGCTACCTCCAGGCGGCGTGTCCGGCCTGCGGCTCATTCTACTGAAGTCCTGCGGCGGCCAACCGCGACCAACGGCCACGCGGGTCCGGTCGGCGCAGGCGCTCGACTTGCGCCTTGGGGGACCGCCACCGCATGCGAGACAGACTCGCGCGCCGCGCCGCAACGACTGGTAAAGTGACCGGATGATGGCGATGAGCGACCTCCACCGTCGTCGGTTCTTCGGGCGCCCCGCGGCGGCGATGCTTGCGGGCGTCCTCACTGCCTGCCAGCCGGCCGCTCCGGGGATGGATCCCGAGGCACCCGACGCAGCCGGTGGATCCGCTGCATCCGCGCCGTCGGCCGACCCGCCGGCGAGCTTCACCGGGACATGGAGGCTGGCGCGGGTCGAACGCTACGATCAGACCGGGGCGCCGCTGTCCGATCTCATGCATCCGACGATCGGCCTGGCGCCGACCCTCGGGTTCGTGATGTTCGACGGCGAGCGCATGGCGCTCGTCATGCAAGAGGAAGTCGCTGAGGCGGGCACGGACGGGGGAGCCCCGCCCGGCGACGCGATGAGCGCCGTCGAACGATACACCTCGTACTTCGGTCCCTACGCGGTGGACGAGGCGCAGGGCTTCTTGTCGCAGCAGTTGATCGGAAGTCTCAATCCGCGCCTGACCGGCGGACGGTTCGAGCCGTTCTACGAGCTCGGCGTCGACGAGCTCGTGCTCGTGCCCGGTCGACAGTGTCCCGATTCGTACGTCACGGATCGCGGATGCGCCTACGGCACCACCGGCATCCAGTTGCGCAACGTCTGGGAGAAGCTCCCTCCGTCGATGGAGTTGGGCGAAGAGGGACGGCAGTTCCTCGGGTTCTGGGAGATCGACCGGATCGAACGCCGGACCCTCGCCGGCGCCGAGCTATCCACCGAACAGTTCGCCGCCGGCTATCTCATCTACATGCCATCCGGCTACATGGCGGTGCACTTGATGAGGCCGGATCGCCGACCCTACGAGGGCCCCCGGCCGACGGCGCTGGAGGCGCACGCCGCGATGGGCAGCTACGCCAGCTACTTCGGTCCGTTCAGCGTCGACGCCGAGGAGGGGGTCGTCGTGCACCACCGCGCGGGCCATCTCAATCCAGACAGCATCGGCGTCGATGCGCCCCGCGCCTTCGAGTTCCGCGACGGCCAGCTCATCCTGCGGCCCCCGATCTCGACGGTCGACGGCCGGGAGGTCCGGACCAGCGTGTTCTGGAATCGGCTGAGCGCGCTCGATCCCGACGCGGGGCAGGGCTGACGGACGTGCGCCCCGTTTGCTGATCGGATGTCTGGCTGCAACCACTCGAAAGGTCTTCCCGATGCTGAAACGGATGTGCCGCTCGGTCGTCGTCGTCGTGGTCCTCGGGCTCCTGGCGGTGAAGCCGGCATGGGCGGCTTGCGAAGCCGACGGCATGCAGCTTCAGATCCTGGGCTCGGAGGGACCAGGGGCGTCGGCGGGACGGGCATCGGCGGGCTACCTCGTCTGGATCGACAGTGTCGGTCGCATCCTGGTCGACGCCGGCGGCGGCATCAAGCAGCGCTTTCATGCCTCCGGAGCGGATCTGGGGGACGTCTCGCTGCTGGCGCTCAGCCACTTGCATCCCGACCATGCCGCCGCGGTGCCCGCGCTTCTGTGGCCCCGGGGGGCGACGCTGCGCGTGGCGGGCCCCTCCGGGAGCGGTCTCTTTCCGTCGCTCGACGACTGGCTGAACGGCCTCTTCGGCCCGCAGGGCGTCTTTCGCGTCCTCGGCGGCCGCCTCGAGCTGGATCCGATCACGGTGGACGTCACGGTCGGTGAAGCCGTCGAGGTCTGGCGCGACGGCGATGTGCGAGTCACCGGCGTCGGTGTTCCTCATGGCGGCGTCCCGGCCGTCGGCTACCGGGTGGATGCGGGAGATGCCAGCGTCGCGTTCAGCAGCGACCAGAACGGATCGGATCCGGCCTTTGTCGAGTTCGTGAGAAACGTGGATGTACTGGTCGTCCACCTGGGCCGGGCTGAAGAGGCGACCGGACGGTCAGTCGAACTGCATGCCAGTCCGAGCGGCTGGGGAACGCTGGCCGCCGAGGCCGGCGTTGGCAGGGTCGTTGCGTCCCATATCTCCACTTCCTCGCCGCAGGTCCTGGCGGAAAGCCTCGGCTACCTGCGCGAGTCCTACGGGGGACCGCTGACCGTGGGTGAAGACCTGCTGTGCGTGGCGGTTCCCTGACCGATTGGTGGGACGCGACGGACTGCCATACAATGCCGTCCGAAGCGCACCGGCCGGCCGCACCGTTCGAGCCGGCGCAGGTGGTGAATCCGGCTTTACTTCCTAGAGGGGGATCGTGATGCGCACACTCGCACTCGCTGTCATCATCGGCTTCAGCTTCCTCGGCGTGGCCAGCGCCGAGCAGGATGATCCGCCCGCGCCGTGCGGCCCGGCCGCCCAGTTGCCGGCCGAGCTGTCCAACAACGTGGGCGCCGACGCGCGCTGCTTCGAGATCCGCATGTACACCGCCAGGCCCCCAGTGGACGGCAAGGGCGGCATCGACGAGCTGCACCAGCGGTTCCGCGACGGCGAGGTCGCCATCTTCGAGAAGCACGGCGCCGAGATCGTGGCGGTCTGGCAGAACCTCGACAACCCGAACCGGCTGGTCTGGATGCTGGCTTATCGTGACCGCGCGCACCGCGAAGAGGTCTGGGCCGGCTTCCGAGACGACCCGGAGTGGGACGCGCTGCTGGCGAAGTACCCCGCGCCGCTCGAGGGGATCGAGGTCTTCATGTTGAGCTCCAGCGACTACTCGCACCTCAAGTAACCGTCGGGAGCGCTGTTCCCGCGAACCGGGAACCCGCGGGCCGTCGTGGGCAACCACGGCGGCCCGCGTGCTCTTTTGGGGCGACCGGTTCGCGTCGGGCCTGCTCGTCAAGGAGACGACACTGGCACGGAACCGCCCGCCTCGCAAGCCTCTCGCTGCAGTTCACTCGCCGGTTCGATGCCCAGGAGCTACGCCTTGCATGTCACGTTGCCGGCCCTGCTGATGTGCCTGCTCGGGGCGCGCTCGGCTGTGGCTGACGACGTCCAGTCCTGGACGGAGGTCGAGGTCGGCGTGCTTGGGTCAGACCGGATCGACTGGACGATCGGCGGCGTCGCCCGCATCCGGGACTCGCTGGGGAGCGTGTACGACCGGCGCGCCAGGACCGACGTGGAGTTCACGCTGAGCGATGTCGCCAGCGTGACGCTCGGCTACATTCTGCTCAACCGGGCACGGGACGGCTTCGGTTCCGGCTTCGGCCGGGATCACCGTCTGCACGCCGCGTTGACGTATCCGCTGCTTCGGCGAGGCGTCAGGATAGAGGGCACGACGCTCTACGAGCGCCACATCGGCAGGCGGGACAGCGGCGACTACAACCGCTACCGCCAGCAGGTGGAGCTCGAGCGCCCCGCCGCGCGCGTGTCGCCGTGGTTGCACCAGTCGCTGGCCTTCGAACGGGAAGGCTTCGTGCGGTCCCGGTCCCGCGTCGGGGTCCGTTGGCGGCTCGGGTCCGGGCACTCCTTCATCGGCGCCTACCAGTTCGAGCGGCGCAGATCCGGCGCGGCCTGGCGGCCGCGACATGCCGTTCTCTCCGAGTGGAGTCTCGATCTGGCCTCGAGACAGACGGTCGCTCGTTAGTCGGTACCAGGCGGCAGCTATCTTCCGACCGCTGCGCGTTCATCGTCGGATGGAGGACGCGACCCGACGCCGATGCTGACGAACATGCGGACACCCTGTTCGTACCGCTCGGCGAGATTGGCGATGCCGTTGATGCCGGCGGGCAGGCCGAACTCGCGGGCCGCGTCGATCACCGTGTCGAGACCAGCCGCTACCGCCGCCTGGTCGCCGGCGTACGACACGCTCATGTCGCCCGATCCGGCCCAGAGGATCGCGCCGATGTTGCGCTCGCTGAGCGCCCGCGCGATGGCGCGCACGTTCTCGACGCCGGTCCGGTTCTCGATGATGAAGATCGGAATGAGACTCCCCGCCGGGTCGAGCCGCCAGATGTCGGCCCGCTGTCGATACTCGCCGCCCGACAGGCCCCAGTAGCGGGCGGCTATGGCCGGGCTGGATCCCCGAATGCCGGCCGGCTCGAGGTCCGCGACGCCGGGCGCCTGCGGATAACGCATCGTCTGTACGGCGTGCAGCACTTGCTCGACGGTCTCGGTGTGCGGGAAGACCAGTCCGTGCACGCCGGTGTCGAGGACGTTCTTGGCTACCCACTCGTTCATCTCGCGCGAGTTCACCGGCATGCGTACGAAGACGGTCTTGGTCGCGGTGAGCCCTTCCTCGGCGATGGTGCGGCGGTCGATCAACCATTGCAGGTATTCGGCAAGGCGCGGAATATCGAAGGGCGTGTGCTCGAGGTCGTAGACGACGAAGTCGAACGCGCGGTCGGCGGCGTGGCCGACGGCGGATTCGCGGTCGCTCCCGATGCCCAAATAGTTGACGAACTGGCCGAAGATCGGCTTGTCCGCGTCGAGCAGCGGCAGGACTTTGTTGACCGGGACCTGCTGGCCCAGGACCGCGGGGGCGGAGAGAGCGCCCACGGTGAACGCGACAAAGGCGGCGCCGAGTAGGCGAGTTGATCGCATGAAACTGCTCCTTCGGAGTCGGCGGTCGGGGTTTCGAGAGGGTAGGCTATGGGAACAACTCGATGACGTGCAACGCGCTGACCCGGAGGTTCCCATGACCGTCGACACCAACCGGCGCCGGTTTCTGCAGACGCTCGCGGTCGGCAGCGTCGTGCATCCGCTACTCGCGGGTCGTCCCGCCGCGGCGCAGTCGCACCCTGGCGAGGGGCCGGAAGCGCTCTGGGAGGAAGTGCGCCGCCAGTTCGCGTTCCGCGACGAACGCGTGCCGATGAACGCGGCGAATCTTTGCCCGTCGCCGCGCGTGGTGGCCGAGCGGGTGAGCGAGCTGACGCGCGATATCGACGTCGACTGCTCGTTTCCCAACCGGGCGAAGTTCGGCCCGCTGCTCGAGAAGTCGCGCGAGACGGTGGCGGCGCAGCTCGGCGTTACCGCGGACGAGATCGCGCTGGTGCGCAACACGAGCGAGGCGAACAACGTCATCAACGCCGGGGTTCCCCTCGACGCCGGCGACGAGGTCGTGGTGTGGGACCAGAACCATCCGACCAACAACGTCGCCTGGGAGGTGCGCGGCGCCCGCTACGGGCTCGCCGTGAAGAAGGTGACGACACCGGTCGCACCCTCGGGCGTGGACGAGCTGATCGGCGTGTTCGAGCGTGCGCTGACGCCGCGGACACGGGTGCTCGCCCTGACCCACGTCTCCAACGTGAGCGGTCTGCGGTTGCCGGTGCGCGAGCTGTGCGAGGTGGCCCACCGCCGCGGGATCCACGTGCACGTCGACGGGGCGCAGAGCTGGGGCGCGCTGGACGTCAATCTGCGCGACTTGGGCTGCGACTCCTTCACGGGGAGCGCGCACAAATGGTTCATGGGGCCGAAGGAGGTCGGACTCCTCTACGTACGCGCGGATCGGGTGGAGGAGATCTGGCCGAGCATCGTGGCGCCGAGCTGGGGCAACGCCGTGAAGCCACGGACGAAGGGCGCGCGGAAGTTCGAGTCGCTGGGGCAGCGCGACGACGCGGCGCTGGCCGCGGTCGGGACGACGGTCGCGTTCCATGACCGACTCGGAATGAAGCGGGTCGAGGCGCGGGTGGTGGAGCTGGCGACCATGCTCAAGGCGGGGCTCAAGGACGCCGGGTTCGAGCTGGTGACGCCGATGGAGCCCGAGCTGAGTGGCGGCGTCGCCATAGCGATGGTGGACTCGACACGGCGCGGTGCGTTCGTGGATGCCTTGTACGAGCGGCACGGCATAGCATGCGCCGCCACCGGCGGCCTGCGGATCTGCCCGCACGTCTACAACACGGCCGAGCACGTGGCGCGGGCGGTTGCCGGCGCCAAGGCGCTGCGCGAGGAGAAGCTGTAGGTAGCCGCGGTCACCGACATCGACCAGGCCGGTTCGGGCCAGTCTCCGGGATCGGCGGCCGTGCGTTGCGCCGATTATTTCGACATGTCCCGCGCTTGACGCTGTATCCCCTCCTCATGCGCCTCTCTGACCGGGGGCTGCTGGAAGCTGACTGGCAGGAGCCGGCGCAGGCGGGCAGGCCGCCGCGCCATGTCTACCGCCTGACCCCGGATGGATTGGCGATCGACCGCGAAGCGACGGTCGATCCGCGTGCCGCTCGCATCCCGGAACTCGCGAAGGCCAGGGCATGAGCCGGGAGACTGGCCGTCGGCGGCTGGCGAGGTGGATCGCCGGTCGTGCGCGGCAGGTGCTGCCACCGTGGGGCAAGCCCTGGGCCGACGCCATGGAGAACGAAATCCACTACATCGAGGGAGATTCGCAGGCCCTGCGCTGGGCCGTCGGATGCCTGCTCGCGAGCGGTCTCGAAAGGTTGCGGGAGGAGTTGAGGATGGACGCGAAGGAGAGACGGCAGTTGGCGATTGGGCTACGCACGTTCGCGCCGTGGGCTCTTGCGCTCGCTCTCGTGACGTGGCTTGGAGAGTCCGCGTTCGAGGCGCTGGGGATTGGCCGTCGATGGCACGACGCGTTGGCGTTGCTCGCAATTACCGGCCTCCTGTTCGGCGCGTGGCGGATGCTGTTGCGACGCATGGAGTTCGATGAGAGCGAGAAGCCACTGAGACGAATCGTTCCGTGGACATTGGCTTATTTCTTCGGGATGTTGGGGTCGCAGGAGGTCATCCAGGCGCTGGAGATTGAGATTGCCCGCGGCTGGTTCACAGCACTCGCGTTGGCTCTTACGGCGAGCTGGGCCGGGGGACTGTTCTACTTTTGGCGGCATCCGGGAG
This sequence comes from Vicinamibacterales bacterium, assembly GCA_964291605.2. Lineage (GTDB taxonomy): Bacteria > Acidobacteriota > Vicinamibacteria > Vicinamibacterales > UBA8438 > WTFV01. The sequence goes on from OZ219745.1 coordinate 3,205,424, forward strand.
CGTAGAGAACGGAAGACCGGGCTGGTAGGCTTGACACGTGGACCGCGACGAGTTGCTCACCCTGCTGCGTGCCCTCGAGGAGGAGGCGGTCGACTACGTGCTGATCGGGGCCACGGCAATGGGATTTCATGGGGTCGTGCGCGCGACCGAGGGTGTTGACATGCTCGTTCGGGCCGCGCCGGAGAACAGCGAGCGCCTCCGGGTTGCCCTGAGGGCTGCATTCGCGGACGATCCCACCGTCGAAGAAATCCGTGCGGAAGACCTGTTGGGCGATTACCCGGCCGTGCGCTACTACCCGCCGAGCGGGGATCTGTATCTCGACGTGATGACCCGGCTCGGGGAGATGGCGAGCTTCGACTCGGTGGAAGCGGAGTCGAAGGAGATCGAGGGTGTCCGAGTGCGTGTTGCGACGCCGGCGGCCCTGCACCGGTTGAAGAGAGGGACGGTGCGGGCAATCGATCGGCAGGACGCGGAGGCGCTGCGACAACGCTTCGATTTGACAGACGATCAGGACGAGTAGGATGGCGGTGCAACGGTTTCGCTCGGTAGAGGAGATGAACGCGGCGCCGGTGCGCGCCGGTGCGCACGACGCGTTCGAGCGGTTCCTGCGTCATTGCGCGCGCTACCGCTCCGTGGCCCCCCGTGTCCACTTGCGCGGCGTGTTCAAGTTCAGGAGCCTGGAAGAGGCGCAGCGCGCGCGTCTGTTGAACCGGTCCGCGTCCGGGCGATCTCGTGCGGATGACGAGTCGGCTGACGGAATGTGATGTAGTCTTGCGGTCGAATCCATTCGATGAGGGAGATCCATGCGCGAGCAGAGAATCATCGGTAGCGTCGCGGCGGTCGCCATGCTGGCGGTCGGGATGTCGGTGGGCGGGCTGGTCGGAGTCGCGCACGCCGCCGACGAGATCGAAGTGACCGTGCTGTCGGGCCGCCCGGACACGGTGAGCGGCGGCGACGCGCTGCTGCAGATCGAGGTTCCGGCTGACGTGGCGCTGTCCGACGTGCGCGTGGCGGTCAACGGTACCGACGCGACCACGGCGTTCCGTGCCGATGCCGACGCATACCGGCTGGCAGGCATCGTCGACGGGCTGTCGCACGGAGCCAACGAAGTGTCCGTGACCGTCGCGGGCGATGAGGCGGGCGCCGCGCTGGAGCTCGTCAACCATCCGGTCGAGGGCCCGGTCTTCTCGGGGCCGCACGAGCAGCCGTTCGTGTGCGAGACCGACGCGTTCGAGCTGCCGTCGGGCGAGACGCTCGGCGCCCCGCTGGATGAGAACTGCTCCGTCGCCCGCCGCGTCGACTACGCCTACCGCGCGGCGGACGGGACGCTGAAGCCGCTGGCCGATCCGGGTGCGCTGCCGCCGGACGCGGCGACCACCACGACGCTGACCGGCGCCGAGGTGCCCTACGTCGTCCGCATCGAGACCGGTACCGTCAATCGCGCCGTCTACCAGATCGCCATGCTGCACGCCCCGGCCGCCGGAGACCCGGACCCGGATGCGTGGACGGCGTCGCCGGGCTGGAACCGCCGCCTCATCTACACGTTCGGGGGCGGCTGCGTGAACGGCTGGTACCGCCAGGGCGCGCGTACCGGCGGCGTCACCGACGACGTCATGCTGCGGCAGGGCTACGCGGTGGCGTCGGCGAGCCTCAACGTCTACGGCAACAACTGCAACGACCTGCTGGCCGCCGAGACGATGATGATGGTCAAGGAGCGGTTCATCGAGGCCTACGGCCCGCCGCGCTACACCATCGGCTGGGGCTGCTCCGGCGGCTCGTACCAGAACCACCAGATCGCCGACAACTATCCCGGTCTTCTCGATGGCATTATCCCCGGCTGCAGCTTCCCGGACGTCGGCTTCGGCACGATCCCGATGGTTACCGATGCGCGCCTGCTCGACCGCTACTTCGGGGAGACGTCCGTGCCGTTCACGGAGGAGGAAAGGCGGGCCGTCGCCGGGTTCCTGAACCTGGCCACGATGCCCAACGTGTCGGTCAACGCCGGCCGGGTCCAGGTGGGCGAGTTCTGTCCGGACGTTCTGCCCGAGGCGCTGCGCTATCACCCGACCGACAACCCGGACGGCGCCCGCTGCGACGTCTACAGCCACTACGTGAACGTCTACGGCCGGGACGCCGAGACCGGCTTCGCACGCCGGCCGCTCGACAACGCCGGCGTGCAGTACGGCCTCGGGGCGCTGAACGACGGTGTCATATCCCCGGCCCAGTTCCTCGATCTGAACCGCCGCATCGGCGGCTACGACCAGGACGGCAGATTCCAGGACGAGCGGACGGTGGCCGATCCGGAGGCCGTGCGGCTGGCCTACGAGACGGGACGGCTGACCAGCGGCGGAGGGGGACTCTCGGAGACGCCCATCATCGACTACCGCGCCTACAGCGACGACCGCGAGAACGGCGACGTGCACGTCCGCTACCACTCGTTCTCCATGCGCGAGCGGCTGCGGAAGGCCAACGGCCGCACCGACAACCACGTGATGCTGACCGAGGACGACCGCTACGGCCTCTACAACAGCAGTAGTCCCGTGCTGCGCGGCGCGCTGGCGCAGATGGACCAGTGGCTGGCCAATCTCGAATCGGAGGACGGGGACGGTGCGGGGATCGACCAGGTGGTCGGAGCCAAGCCGTCGGATCTCGTCGACGCCTGCTGGACGCGGGACGAAGACTCGACCCGCATCGTCGAGGAGCAGGTCCGGGGCAGCGGGCGTTGCGAAGAGCTGTACCCGTCGGCGCCGGCGCCGCGCGAGGTGGCCGGGGCGCCGCTCGCGAGCGACATCATCAAGTGCGAGCTGAAGCCGATCGACATGGGCGACTACGGCGCGATCTTCACGGCCGAGCAGGAGGCGGAGCTGCGCGAAGTGTTCGACGACGGCGTCTGCGACTGGACGCAGCCGGGCGTCGGTCAGACCGGCCTGCGGGACACCTGGCTGAAGTACTGACCGGAGGGCGGCAATGCGGAAGCTCGCCATCACGCTCGTGGCGCTCACCGTGCTGGGCTGGCTGTTCTGGCGGACCGTGCAGAGCAGTCTGGCCGCGCCCTATGTCGTCGACGCCGCGTTCGTCTCGGAGTGGACGCTGGCGCTGCGTGGTCCGATGCAGCCGGGCGCCGGCCTGCTGGTGCTGCAGCCGTCGGATCAGTTTCGCGCCGAGCTCTTCCAGCAGATATTCAACCGCACGATGGAGTCGATGACCTCTCCGACCGTGGCTGCAATGCCGCTGGTGCTGCACTCGGAGTATCGCGACGCGCTCGGCGGCGTGCTGACGCCCCCCGACGTGCTGCAGACGGCCGAGGAGTCCGGGCTGTCGACTGTTTCCCCCGCGCCGGTGTGCGTCGGCGTCGTTCGGCGCGAGGGAACCGGCACGACACGGCAGCTCTACTACGCCCTCTTCGAAGCGGCGGCGGTCGCGCGCTTCCGCGAGGCGTTGGCGCGCCGGTACGAGGAGGCGGGCGGGACCGATGCGTTCGAGCCGGAGGGTTTCCCGCTGGTCGTGCCCATAGCGGCCTCCGACGCGGACTTTGCCGGTTGGTGGCCGCTCGACCTCAATTCCGAGACCGACTGCCTGGCGCCGCTCGCCACCGAGGCTCGCTAATCCTCCCGGCGTCTTGCCACCGGGCGCCTCGTCGCGCCCTTCCACGCGGGCGCCTCGCTACTCTCGCTACCCTCGCTACCCTCGGTACTACGCGGGGCTTCGCCACGGACCGTTGGGGCTGCCGACCCGCCAGCCGGCGGATGCCCGTGTGAGCTCGGCACCGTCGAAAACGGGCTGCATGTCAAGGCTCCTGTCCCCACGAGCGCACTCTTCGGGTCTTCTTTTACAACTCCATGACAACTTTGACGTGGCAGAGATGACATTTACAGACACGGTAGGCGAGCATCAGGCTCATGTCACTCCAAACATATGCGGTACGCAACAACGGCATTGACACGTCCCATGCCACGGCCGGACGCGGTCTGGAATCCTGGCTGTCGCTCCTGCCCGCCGGCCAGCTCTATCCCGTCGGAACGGTACTGGTCCGGCAGGGGTGCGAGCCGAGCGACATTTTCTTTATCGAGGACGGCCTGGCCAAGCTCGTCCGCATAGATGGGAACGGGCGCGAGCAGATCCTCGGACTGCGAGGCCGCGGGTGGATACTGGGCGCGGCCTTCGTCCTGGTGGGGCGGTCGCATCCGGCCAGCGTGGTCGCGGTGACCGCCTGCACGTTGCGGCGGCTGTCGCGGGAGGCGTTTCTGGAGATGATGACACAACAGCCGGATCTGTCATGGCACGTGCACCGGATGCACAGCCGCGAGGTGCTCAGCCAGTTTCATCACATGGCGGACCTCGGGGTCAAGACCGCGAGGCAGCGGCTGGAACGCGTCCTGCAACGACTCGTGGCGGTCACGAACCCGGGCGACAACGACAAGGAGGTCCGGCTGTTGTCACCGCTCAAGCGCTGGGAACTGGCCAGCCTCATCGCGGTCACGCCGGAACATCTCAGCCGGCTCCTGAAGCAGCTCCGCAACGACGGAGTCATCCGCGTGCAGAAGGGATGGATCGTGATCCCGGACATGCGCCGGCTTGCGGCCGACGACACCGAGGGTTTCGGGGTGTTGACGACGTCTGTGGGAACCAAGGGCAGCCGCAGCGCGACCCTACGGGCCCGGTGATGGAGAGAATCGGAGCGGTTCCCGTCGTCGGCCGGGAGATCGAAGACTGGAGGACACATCTGTCGCCGCCGGAGACCCTTCCGGCGGGAACGGAGATCCTCCGGCAGGCTGCCGTTCCGGAACGTGTCTATCTGTTGCACGACGGAATTGCCAAGTTGGAACGAGTCGCTTCGACGAGGGCGCGCGCCACGGTCGGACTACGGTTCCCGGGCTGGTTTCTCGGGGCGGAGTCGGTCATCGCCCAGCAGAACGCCCCGGTGGCTGTCGTCGCCGTGACCGACTGCGCCGTGCGGGCGCTCTCGCGCGAGCGGTTTCTCGGGCTCGTCCGCGCGGATCCCGACCTGTCATGGCGCGTCAGCCAGATGCACAGCCGCGAGCTCATCGACCGGCTGGAGCGCGACGTCGACCACACGCAGTCATCGCCGACGGCGCGCCTGAAGCGTCTGCTGCACCGGCTCATGCAGGCCAACGACTCGATCCAGTTGAACAAGGAAGTGCGTTTTCGTCTGCCGCTCGACCGCCGCGAACTGGCCGGACTGATCTCCGTGCCGGTGACGCAGTTGTCGGCCCTCCTCGGCCAGCTCCAGCGCGACCGCCTGATCGAGTTGCGGCGGGACCGCCTGATCATCCTCGATCCTTCCAGGCTGCGCATCGTCGACCCGACCCGGCGCGACGTCGGCTGGCCGCTGAACGTCGTTTAGCCGGGGTCGGGTGGTCAAGTTCGGGTGATCACGCCAAACGGGTCCGCACGGTTCGTCTGCCGGCGATTGCTGACACCAACCCGAAGCGAGGTTCGGCCCGTATTGTCTTGGTTGAGCTTGCATAATTCGTGAGCACCCGTTTCGGGGTAAGCAGAAGAACTCCTCGTGTAGCGCACGAAATGTGCATTGTCGGAAACTCTCGGGTCCGCGGCGTGATGCTTCCGCGACGGCTGGATGGTGGTATCTTGGCGGCGAGGAGATCGCCATGCGTCGATTCAGAACGCTCTGTAGCCGGTGTCGCCTGGAGGTTGCGATCGTCGTCGTCCCGCTGCTCGCGATCCTCGTGTTGCAATACGTGTCGAGCCGCCGACTGGCGGAGGTCGAGGTAATCGCTCACCAGACCGCGGTCGCGCGGTATCTGGAGGCCGTGGCAGCCCACGTGCGAAGCATGTACGAAAACCCCGCGCATGAAATGCTGGATGTGGCTGGGGATGTTCTTGCCGCGAAGAGGTTCGATGAAGTCGCGCGGCACTTCGAGCGAGCGGATACTTCGCCGGCGCGACTGCTGTTTGCCGCGGCCCTCGACGGGTGCCTGTGTCTCACGAGATACTACGACCCCGCGACCGGCGAGATGCGAGTCGGTGCTGATCCCGACATTGAGGCGGTCGTGTTGCGCGCGAGCACACTGCTCTACATGCAGGAGGAGCTGCGGCTGGATCGGTCGAGACTTTATGTAGATGAGGCTGACCCGGACCATCGAGTCGTGTACCGGTTTGTTGCTGACGGCGATTTGGGGCTCATCAGTATCGTCGGTTTCATCGTTGACACGGATCGACTCGAACGCGATTACCTGCCGTCGGCGCTAGAGCGTGCGTCGAGACTGTTGGCGGAAGATGTTCGAGAGAATCTCATCGTGCGGGTGGCGGACGAGACGGGACGCGTGGTACTCGCCACGAACCAGGGAGCCGGCCAGGCCGACCTGTTGGAGGGACACTTCGATTTCCTATTCCGAAACTGGGATTTGTCGGCTCGCAGTCGTCACACGGCGGCCTCGCAGGTTCTCGAGTCCAACGCGTTCACGAGCTGGGTGCTGACGGTCCTGATGGCGGTCGCGGTGCTGGGTGGAGTGCTGCGCACGTGGCGGGCCGCCAGTCGGGAGCAGCGTCTCGCCGGCGTCAGGAACGCGTTCGTGGCGAACGTGTCCCACGAGCTTCGCACGCCGCTCGCGTCGATTTCCATGTTCGGGGAGTTCCTGCGCCGGGGGCGCGTCGCATCGCGGGACAAGGTCGTCGAGTACGGCGAACGAATCGAGCGCGAGAGCGACCGCCTGCGCCACCTCATCGACAACGTGCTGGATTTCGCCCGGCTCGAATCCGTGGAGACGCGCTATCGCTGCGACGACGCGTTGATCGAGGACATCGTGGGTTCGGCCCTCAAGGCGGTCGACGCCCGCCGGGAGCGTGACGGATTCACGATCTCGGTGACGCGGCCGGAAGAGCCGTTGCGCGCGGTCTCCGTGGACGCGCAGGCGATGTCGCAGGTCTTCGTCAATCTGCTGGACAATGCGATGAAGTACTCCGGGCAGTCACGGCACATCGGTGTGGACTTGTCACAGCGTGAAGGCAGCGTCGCGGTCAGCGTGAAGGATGCCGGGATTGGAATCGCTCCGGACGACCAGCAGAGAATATTCCACCAGTTCTACCGCGCGACCGCGGCGGGCGCCAGCAGAGTGACGGGTACCGGCCTCGGCCTGGCGATAGCGCGGCACGTCGTACGGGCGCACGGAGGGCGCATCGAGGTCGACAGCCGTCTCGGACGAGGGACGACCTTTATGGTACGGATTCCTGTTGCCGTCGTCGCGGCACCGCGGGAGGCCAGCGGCGTGTCGGCTTCGGTGCCCGGTGTCGGCCTCGGGGCGCGCGCCGAGGCTTGATGAGGGTGCTCCGTGGGCTCCGACAAGGCAGCGATCGTACGTCCGCCTGACAGCATCCGGAATTCGCGAAGCGCCGGGCGGGAAACGGCGCCGTGAGCCGGATCCTGATCGTCGAGGACGATCTGTCCCTGGCCACCGGGCTGTCGGAGGGGCTTCGATACGAGGGGCACACGGCGGTGGTGGCGCAGGACGGCGCCGCGGGGCTGCGTCTGGCCGGGCAGCACGACATCGACCTCATCATCCTGGACATCGTGCTGCCCGAGGTGAACGGGCTGGAAGTGTGCCGGACGCTGCGGTCACGCGGCAACACGGTGCCCATCGTGATGCTCACCTCGAAGTGCCAGGAGCTCGACAAGGTAGTCGGGCTCAAGGCCGGCGCCGACGACTACCTCACCAAGCCGTTCAGCTTCATGGAGCTGTTGGCGCGCGTCGAGGCCGTCCTCCGCCGGTCCCGGCGCTTCGCAGCGCAGGTGCACACCCACGCGTTCGGGCAGGTGACCGTGAACTTCCGAACCCGCGAGGCGACCAGGGGCGGCGTAACGCTGACGTTGCTGCCGCGCGAGTTCCGGCTGCTCGAGTACCTCGTCGAGCATCGCGGAGAGGTGATCAGCCGGGATCAGCTTCTGGACTCGGTCTGGGGTCACGACGCGATCTCCCCGTTGACCCGCACCGTCGACATGCATGTCGCCAAGCTGCGACAGAAGATCGAGGACGATCCGTCGGACCCTCGCTGGCTCGTGACCGTGCACCGCGTGGGCTACAAGTTCACCGGATAGCCTCTCGTTCGTCCGCCGGCATGCACGTGCTTGACCGGGATTAGTCATTGGCTTGAGCGAGGGCAATGCCAATCCTGCAGTCAACCTGCAATCCTATTTAATACTCGCGGTAGTGTTGGAAAGGAGAACAAACATGACCAGGGACGAAGCGCATCCGCAACAGAAGAAGGCGTACGCCACGCCGCGCATGGTCGATTTCGGAGCGATCGAAGTGGCGACCGGCGGTTGCATCGGCCTCTGCCACGACGGGTGGAACGGCGCTCGGTTTGGCGGCTGACCTGCGACGTGAAACATCGGGGCGGTCTGCGTTGTCTACCTGACACGAACTGTACCTGAAGGCAGCCTCCTCACCACTCCGAGCACAAGGCGATGAAGATGAAACTCGCAAGTTCGCGTGTGGTCCTCGTAGGGCAGGCGATCCTGATCTTCGTTCTGCTGGATGTCTGCCTCCTCGTCTTCGGTTTCCGTAGGGTGTACGAGTTCGCGCGATGGTGCAGTTGCGTTCCGGCGGACGACGGACCGGCGGTCCCACGTCCGACCGTGGACCGGATCCTTGAAGCCGTGCGGACGGCCACACGCTACTACTTTCGCCGTCGGCTGGACTGTTTGCCCAGATCGTTGACCATCTACCTGCTGCTTCGGCGCCGGGGAATCCCGGTCTCGTTCCACATTGGAGTGAAGCGCTATCCGTTCGGAGCCCATGCATGGGTCGAATGTCTCGGGGAAGTGCTGGACGACTCGGCGAATACCTGGCGCCACGAACCCTACACGCCAATCCTGTCCATGTAGACGGCCGTCGCGGCACATCCGGAGGCCGATGTCCATGAACGCAATCGGCGGGGTGTACAGACTCGACGATGGGCCGGCGGAGCAGGCGTCGGCTCGCAGAATCAACGGGGCAGCGCAGTTGTTGATGCCTTCTCGCGCCACCTTCTGGACAGAGGGGCCGGTGGCGCTCGCCTGCGTGTCGCCTTGCGTCGATGAAGCCGTGCCGACGGAAGCTAAGCGCGCGACCACGGGCCGCGGCCGCTGCATGCTGGTCTTCGATGGACGACTGGACAATCGCCGGGACCTGGTCGACGACCTTCGGCTCCGAGACGTCGATTCCCGGAGCCGGGACGCTGATCTCGTCCTGGCGGCGTACGAGACGTGGGGCGACGAATGCGCGTCGAGGCTGATTGGCGATTTCGCATTCGGCCTGTGGGACGGTTCCCGGCGGCGACTCGTGTGCGTGCGAGACGTGTTCGGCGTTCGACCTCTTTACTTTCGCGTGGCCGATGACGTGGTCTGCTTCGCAACGCAGCTCAGACAGATCCTGGCTGCGAGCAAGGACAGCCCGTCGTTCGACCTGGAGTTCATCGCGGACCGGCTCGTGGAAGGCGCGGACTATGCAGATTCCGCCAATACGCCGTATCGCGGAGTAACGCGCCTCAAGCCCGGTCACCGTCTGATTGCGGAAGGCGGGCGAGTCCGGACCGAGCGGTACTGGAGGTGGACCGCCGGGCGCCGAAACGCGAGTCTCGGCCACGAGGACTACGCGGAAGAGTTCCGTGAGGTCTTCATCCAGGCAGTGGAAGCAAGAATGCGCGGTTCCGGCCAGGTGTGGTCGGACCTCTCGGGCGGACTCGATTCGTCCTCCATCGTGAGCGTTGCGGCTCGACACCAGAAACGCCGCCCCTTGCGCACCATCAGCGTGATCTTCGGAGAGTCGAGGCTGAGCGACGAGCGGCAGTGGATCGAGTCGGTCGCGCGGGTGCATCGTGTGGAGGAGCACCACATCGATGGCGACGTCCGCCATCCGTTCAGTCAACTGGGGGACGCTCTCCGGTATTGGGAGGAACCCCACGCCGGGGCCGCCTTCTTCGGCGTTCACCAGGAGTACGCACGACTCATCGCGGGGGACGGGGGCGGTGTTCCCATTCTGCTGAGCGGTATAGGCGCGGAAGCGGTAGTGATGAGCAAGAGCCAGGTGCCCGTGCATCTCGCCGATCGGCTGCGCCGCGGGGAGCTATCAGGCCTCTGGAAGGAACTCGACCAATGGCAGCGGGCCCTGAGGGTTCCGCTGAGCAATCTCGTGCTGCGGTATTGCGTGCGCCCGCTGCTGTCGGGGCCGCTCAGTTGTTGCGACATACTGCCGCGGGTTCACGACTGGATCGCGCGCCCCTTCGCGCGCAAGTGGAGACTGCAGGAACGCGCCGGGAAGTGTCACATGCCTTCGGCGCGCGGCGGTCTGGCCGATCAGTGGCAGGTCGAGAGAATCGGCAGTATCACGGGCATTCTCTTGCGTGGCTACCTGGAGAAGGCCTGCGATCTGCGCTACCCGTTCCTGCACAGACGGCTCGTCGAGCTGGCTCTCGAGGCGCCGTGGAGCCTGAAGGAGGTACCCGGAGAACCGAAGGCGCTGCTTCGGCGCGCTATGCGGGGTGTTCTGACGGACGCGATACGGTTGCGGTCACGCAACGTATCGACGGGACACGTGGTGTACAACGGTCTCCGCAAAGAATGGCCGGCTCTGGAGCGCATTGTCCGATCGTCCATACTGGTCGATCTCGGCGTCGTCGACCGTGAACGGCTACTCAACGCGCTGCATCTCGCCCGGCAGGGGCACGCCTTCGATCTCGCCGGGCTCGGCTCGACCCTGACGCTGGACGCATGGCTGCAGCACGCCGCTCACAAGGGGGACTCCGCATGGCTGAGCTCAGCGGCTTGAAGGAAGCGGGCGAGGATGCGTCATTGAAGCTCTCCGAGTACGCCCATCATGTTCGAATGGACGACCAGATCGTCGTGGCGGACATGCGGTCGGGTCGCTACTTCGGCCTGGATGGGGTTGGGGCCAGGGTGTGGGAGTTGCTCGGGCAGCGCGCCACGCGGGGCGCGATCGTCGACCGGTTGCTCGCCGAATACGACGTGTCCCGAGACGTCCTGGAACGGGACGTATCCGCTCTCCTGGAGGATCTGGCCGATAGGCGCCTCATCGAACGAACATCCTCAAGATGACATGAGCATCGACCACGGCAGGCGCCCTTGGAACGGCAGTCCTCAAGTGGGGGCACACGACCTCTTCGCCGACGCGCTAGCTAGTGTCGGCCAGAAAACCCCGTTTTCGGGCAGAGATCTACGCTGATTCGTGGCATCCTGGGCGTGATTTCGGGCCGAAGTCCGGCCGCGACGACCCCGCCTGACGAGCTGCGAATAGGCGAAGGTCGGCAAATCAGCCCGATGCCCTGTTTCCGAGGACAGTAAGACCGTGCCGTCTGTTGCCGGCTCCGAATCCGGCCTGACTACGAAGACAGGTGGTCAGGCGATGCGTTGCTGTCGCCTGCGCTCCCGCTTCTGGAGAAGCAACCCGATACGATGCAGGTTGGCCGCCAGCACCGACAGAGCAACCGTCCGCGCGAAGCCGTCCGCGCCATGGCTGCGAACGCGGTCGAGTCCCCGATGCTCCAAACCGTTGATGGCAGACTCGATCGCAGGATGCGCACGCCGCGCGGCCGCAAACGATTCTTCCTCTTCCCGCTCCCGGTCGGCTCTTGAAAGATACCCTTTCCGCGGCAACGCATTGACGTCGAGAAGTGTATCGAGATGCACCCGATTGTCGCGGCTGTGAAAGCCTCGGTCGAAACTGCACGCTCGTAACTCCGGATACAATGCCTGCGTTTCCTGCACCATCGGCAGCGCCACGTCCACGTCCTCGCCCGCCCACAGGATCTTGTGGTGAAGGATGAATTGATACTGGTCCTCGATAAGAGCGACAGGAACCCCGAGTTCAACCGGCGTGCCCGCCTTGCCTTTGGAAACCCAACGCGTGTGTTCCTCGAAAATCGAAAAGACCTTCTCCTCGTGAGGGATCGTCTCGCCACGCAGAAGACGCCGCTCCACATGGTCAATCTGCCGCCGGGCGTGAGCGACGAGGCCGGCGATGGACCGACAGCCCGATTCCCCCACGCCCTGGTCCCGCAACGCGTCGAGCGTTGTCTCTGCGCGCTCCACCAGCGCCCGGCAACGCGCCACATACGCCTCCACCCGCTCCGGATGCCGCTGCGCGCGCCGCGTCGAGCGCACCTTGTTGAACAGCTTCTTGACCTCCCGCGACAGATGGCGCCATTGACGCCAGCCGCCTACCGCGTAGCGCGCAGCCGTCCGCCCCGTCTCCCGCAGCAGGCAACGCATCGCGTCCCACAACAGGCTGACGTCCGTCGGATAATGCACGTCCGTTTCGACGACGAAAGAGTCACACCGCCCGCGTAATGGCTCGCCAGGCTTTTTTTTTGCTACCTTGTGCCCGCTCTCCACCACCAGGCGCCCGACCGCAGACAACAACTCCGGCGTCAACAAGGACACGTTGTCGACCACCGTTTGGTACTCGTAACGCGTCTTGTCATCGAAATCCCCGTGGCCCAGGAATGCACGTATCGTCTCATGATGGTTCGTCAGGTCGTGGAGACGGTCGAAGTCGCAGCCCAGTCCCTGCTTCAGGACCCCCAGCACCAGTATCTGCCACAGGTCCATTCCCGGACGCCCGACCGTGCGGTCGGCCTCTGGCAGAATATGTTCGTCCAGCAGCGCCAACAATCGGGCCCGCAACGCCTCGTCGCACCAAATGTGCTGAAGCCCCTTCAACACCGCCGGGATGTCGTCTCGCGACTTCGGGTTGATCCAGATCTTCTCGACCGGCACCTGACCGATCTGTAACTGCGACCGGTGAACTTCTCTCATGATGTCAATTCGCGAAGATATTGCCCGAATGCGCCGATCCTCGGGAAATCACCTCCGAGAATACGACAATCGGACGATCTTCGCCACCCTGAAATCCGCGGTACACCCTGTAGAATCAATCACTTGCGGGGTTTCCACCGAACACTAGCTAGCCGCCGTCACCACCCCAAGCCGGCCCGCCTCCCGCATGAGGAGCCCGTCCCGGCTGAGCGTGGTCCCACCGTTCCGCCGATGCATCTGAAGGGTCGCGCGGTTGACGGTTCCTGCTCGGGCGCAGATGTATCGCCGTGCGGTGAGTGCGTAGACTGAGTTCGCACGTCAACTCCCGGGAGTGTCGGCGGCATCCGTCCACGCGGGGGACTGAAGGGTCGGCATAGAGGTGAGGTGGAGCTTCCATGGTTGACCTGGGAGAGTATCCGGCGGTCGCCGGCTTGGTGGGAGCGACCCTCTTTTGGCTCTCAAGCCTGTTGAAGGATACCGGACTGGATCTGAAGAGACCCGTGCGCTCGATAGTTTATCTTGCCGGAGGTGCGATTTCCGGATGGGCGTACGCGTCGGTGCGCGAAGCGGCGCACCCCGTCATGGTAATGCTGATCGGAATGACATGGCTCCACATAGTGCAGGCACTTGCAGTCGGTGGAACCGCCTTCCGCAAAGCTCTGGTTGAGACTATCGAGTCCGGCGGAGGTGCGACGTGACGGCAATGATCCTGTTCTTGATGTTTGCTTCGGTAGCGGCCGCAGTTTCCGATAGGGACCGATCGAAGCGTACCTTCAATGTCTGGAGACCCTTGGAGCACCTGGCGGCGGATCCGTCTCGAAGGCAGGGCAGGAACGAAGCCGCGGCACGTGCCCACGGCCTGTTCCTGAAGCTGTTCGATCGTGTCTATGGGAGGCATCTCTGGTCCGCTCATCGTCTCGGGGCTTCGATCGTTTCAACCAGCGTGGGCCTAGTGGTGATAGTGATCGCTGTAGGTCCCGACGAGACCGTCCTGGGAGACGCGATCCAGACTCTCTGGTCGTTGCGCAGTGTCCCGGACGACCCCCCAGGGGGGCTGGGGATACGCTTCACCACCAGTTCGATCTTCTCTATTCTCGGCCCGACCATTGTTGTGTTTGTTCTGACTCCGGTGAACTATGTGGCTGACTTCGTCTCCCTCGCCGAAACGCGGTTCGTGCTGCGTTGTGGGGAAGGGCGAGGCCTGGGTGCGATTGTCGCTCTTGTCGTGGTCGACCTCGTTCTCACCGGCATGATTTTTCTTCTGCTGGTGACGGGTGCAGACTATTTTCTCGCGGAAGAAGAGGGGGCTCGTTCCTTTCTTGGAGTGGTGACTACGGTGGAGATCGGGCTGCCGTTCTTCCTGACGACTTTCGTGACGTCCTTCGGTTGGGTGCTGTTCGCCTGCTGTGCCATTGCGATATACCTGATGAGTCTGTGTCCGTTTACACGACGCGTTCTCGAGCAGATGGATAGGTCGGAGCGCCCAACCGTTGCCCACGTGTCTGTGGCCTCTGTGGTGTTTGCGGGGCTCTGGTGGCCGGTGAGCCTGGCCGGGGCGTCGATGCTGCCTATGCCGCTCGAGCAAGGAGCCGATGGCGCCCCTGTTGAAATAGAAGTGGGACGTACCTACCGAGCGTACTTCAGGGACACGGCCGGGTTTCAAGCGAGTTTCCGGGGAGAGCGGAATGTGAACTACGCCATCGAGACCGTTCCCGTGTTCGCGGCGGATACGTTGCTCAGACTGTTTCGCGGCGAGATCCTGGTTGGCAGAAACGATGACGGCGGCATCGAACGCGGCTCCCTGATACGGTACCCGAACGAAACGAACTCGCACTACGTTGTAGAGATTGTTCCGTCCAGGTTTTCGAGTGAGTTCACGGGGCCGGCTTACGCCTTCCACTTTTCGGTTCGAGAGGTGGATCTTGCCGGGCGTAGCCGTGAAGAGTGGTTGGGACATGGGAGTCTGCTGGTTGAGGGTTCGGATGCATATGCACGAGAACGTCTGGCTGAGCAGGGACCGTTGCCGGCGGTCCTGGGAGAATTGGCGCGAGACGAGGTTGCGGGAGTGCGAGCGGTAGTCGCGGAGCAGGGGATTGCACCGATAGAGGCGCTGGAACGGATGGCCGACGACTCAACTACCCAGGTGCGGGAAGGCGTGGGGCGGAACCGGAGTACCCCGGTAGTGGTGCTGCGTAGACTTGGCGAGGACGCGGATGCGCGGGTGCGGGAGGCTGTCGGTGAGAACCTGAGGACGCCCGCGGACGTCCTCAGGCGATTGGGAGGCGATCGCGAGGCAGGCGTGAGGGAGGCCGTTGCGGGCAACTCGAGGGTACCGACAGAGACACTGTCGGTTCTTGCGGACGACGTGAATTCCGTCGTGCGGCGCCGGGTGGCCCGCAACGGGAGTGCGTCGGCGGAGACCTTGCAGAAGTTGGCGGAAGACGTCGGGTCCGGCGTTCGTGGAGACGTGGCGGGTAATGATTCGACGCCGTCGCAGGTGCTGGAGAGGCTGGGAAGGGACACGGACACGCGTGTGCGTGAGAGTGCGGCGGGGAATCGGAATACGCCGTCACAGGTCCTGGTGGAACTGGCGGCCGACAGGGACGCGAACGTGCGGCGAAACGTTGCCCGGAACCTGAGCGCGCCGGTGACGGCACTGAGAAGGCTCGTTAGGGACACTGACGCGAGCGTGCGCGGAGGCGTCTCAGGGAACAGGAGTGCACCAGGAGAGATTCTGGTGAGCTTGGCCGATGACATGGATGCGGGCGTACGGAGTGACGTAGCGCGTCACCCGAACACGCCGCCGGCGATTCTGATGCGGCTGGCCGGTGATCCGGATGAGGCTGTGCGAGCGATGGTAGCCAGGAACGAGAACACGGCGACGTCGGTGCTGGAAGAGCTGGTCGATGATGCGAGTTCCTGGGTGCGGCTGAACGCGGCGAGGAGGATGCGCTGAGGTGCATGCGAGGCTGCAGGCGTCAGTAGGAGATTCTCTCAATGTCCTGGGCGGGGGAGGTTGGTGGGGCGTGGGTGAGTTAACGGATCGCGCCGTACACCGCCTCGGTGAACCCCTCCCGGAACCCGCCCCCGTACGACGGCGATGCCGCCCCCATGATGACGGTCACCATGTCCTGGACCGGATCGATGAAGAACCGCGTGCCGGACGAGCCGTCCCACCAGAATGTCCCCTCGCTGACCGGATGGGGAGACAGGCCGGCGTCCATGACCACGCAGAAGCCAAGGGTCCAGCCGCGGCCGGGTTGCGGGTTGCCGAAGCCGATGGGCAGCAGGGCGTCGGGAACCCGGTTGACGGTCATGAGCTCGACCGTGGCCGGCTGCAGCACGCGAACGCCGTCGAGCTCGCCGCCGTTGAGGAACATCTGGGCGAAGCGGAGGTAGTCGCGCACGGTGGAAACCAGCCCGACGCCGCCCTCGACCAGGGTCGGCTGTTCGGTGAACGGGACCGGCTCGATGGCGTAGGGGCGCAGCTCGCCGTCGGGGCCCGGGCGGTAGGCGGGTCCGAAACGGTCAGCGCGGGACGGGTCGACCCGGAACACGGTGTCGGTCATGCCGAGCGGCTCGAAGATCCGCTCGCGGAGGAAGGCGTCGAACGGCATGCCGGACCAGACCTCGACGAGCCGGCCGAGAATGGTGGTGGAGATGCCGTAGCGCCAGCGCGTTCCCGAATCCTCGAACAGCGGCACCCGGGCGGCGTTGCTTACCATCTGCTGCAGCGTGATCGAACGCAGGCGCACCTGCTCGGCGCGGTAGATGGACGAACTGCGGCTGCCGAGGCCGGACGTATGCAGCAGTAGATGCTCGACCGTCATCTCGGTCCGGCGTGGGCGGGTCGCGGTCATGTCTGGGCTCGACGCGTCGACGAACACGCGCTGGTCCGCGAACTCCGGCAGGTACATCGACACGGGGTCGTCGAGCTCGAAGCGGTCGTCCTCCCACAGGATCATGGCGGCCAGACTGGTGATGGGGCGGGTCATCGAGTAGAGGCGGAAGAGAGCGTCGTCGCGCATCGCAAGCCCGCGCTCGCGGTCGAGATCGCCGAGGGCTTCCAGGTAGACGAGCCGCCCGTGCCGCGCCACGGCGGCCACGACGCCGGCGATGTCTCCGTCATCCACATGGGTCCGGAGCCGGCGCGTCGCTTCCGCCAGGCCGTCGGACGACAGGCCGACGGACTCGGGCGTCGCCGTCGGCAGGGCCGGTGCGTTCTGCGCGCTGGCCGTCGGGTTCGCGGCGGCCAGGGCGGCGCCGACGAGTAGGAAGAGCACGAGCCTGCGAGTCATCTGGACGCTCCTTCGGTCCGGATTGGAGACGGCGAATCGCGTGCGGACGATGGACCGGATCCGCCACCGGATCTCCCTGCACCTTATCACCAGAAAATTGACCTCCGGGCTTGCCTTACGCGGCGACAGGTGGCAGTCTGTGCGCAGCGCACTTGGGGCGTGTGTATGTTGATCCGCAAGGAGTCTGAGGAGGACCCTGACATGAAGCGAAAACTGATTGTGATGAGCCTGGGCGTTCTGGTGGCCGCCGGCCTCGTGTGGGGCGGGATCCAGAGCGGCGTGGTCGGGGCTCAGGGGATGATCCCGAACGCACCGATGTTCGAGGTCGACCCGTTCTGGCCGAAGCCGCTGCCGAACAACTGGCTGCTCGGCTCGACCATCGGGGTCTCGGTCGACTCGGACGACCACGTCTGGATCGTGCACCGCGGCAACCTCGCGCCGAACGAGATTCCCGCCGCGCTCGATCCGCCGTTCGCCGAGGCCTGCTGCTTCGCGGCGCCGCCCATCCTCGAGTTCGACCAGGAAGGCAACCTCCTCCAGCATTGGGGCGGACCCGGTGAAGGCTACGACTGGCCCGAGTCGAACCATGGCGTCTGGGTCGACGGCATGGACAACGTCTGGATCGGCGGCAACGGCGGCGACGACTCGCACGCCCTGAAGTTCACGCATACGGGCGAGTTCCTGCTGCAAGTCGGCGAGGACGGCTTTGCCGATCCCGACAGCAACTCGACGACGCGCTACTCGCAGGTCGCCAAGGTCACCTTCGACAACGAGGCGAACGAGGCGTACCTGGCCGACGGGTACGGCAACAAGCGCGTGGCGGTGGTCGACGGCACGACCGGCGAGCTGAAGCGCTTCTGGGGCGCCTACGGCAACACGCCGAGCGACGACGAGCTGCCGCGCTACGACCTGGCCAACGCGCCGGCGCACGGCGCGGTCAGCAAGGACAAGTCGGGCACCCCGCAGTTCCGCAACCCGGTGCACTGCGCCGACCCGACCAACGACGGCCTGGTCTACGCGTGCGACCGCCCCGGCAACCGGGTGCAGGTGTTCACCAAGGCGGGCGAGTTCGTCGAAGAGATCTACCTCATGACGAAGACGCTCGGCGCCGGCGCGGTCTGGGACATCGCGTTCTCGACCGATCCGGACCAGACCTTCGCCTACGTCGCCGACGGCATGAACGAGAAGGTCCACGTGCTGCGCCGCAAGCCGCTGGAGTACATCTACAGCTTCGGAAGCGGCGGCCGCATGGCGGGGCAGTTCTACGGCAACCACAGCATCGCGACCGACTCGAAGGGCAACGTCTATACGACGGAGACCTACGAGGGCAAGCGCGTGCAGCGGTTTGTCTACAAGGGCATGGGCAACGCCAAGGGCGATATCGGCGTTCCGCGCCCGTAACGGCGTTCGTGCGGTCGTAATCGAAGGGCTGGGGCGCACGTGTCCCGGCCCTTTCTCTGTACGCGGCACGATCCCGTACGCGATACGGATCGGGCCGCGCGTGCCGGGTTGTTTCCGCTGAGCGCGTCTGGGTGAGGTCGCGAAGGACGGGGCCGCGCATGCGCGGGGTTGCTCCCGCCGGCCGTGCGCCGGGTTGCTTCCCCACGGCCGCGCGCGGGGTTGCTTGCCCATGGCCGCGGGCAGGGTTGCTTCCCCACGGCGCGGCACGTACCATGTGCACATAGATACCCGGCCGTCGCCCTTTCTTGGTGCGACGCGCGGATTGCGCATCGTGAATGCGCGGTGAGGACACGACATGCGAACGATCTACGGGCTCGTATTGGTGGGCGCCTTGGCGATTACAGGGTGTGCGGCGGAAGAGCCGGCCGGGCCCCCGTTCGACATGCGGCACACGACCCGGGATCTGATGGCCGGGATGATCGACGCGTCGGCCGATGCGCTCTGGGACGCCGTGGGCACCATCTGGGACGAGAACGGCGAGAACTACTGGGAGCCGGAGACCGAGGAGGACTGGCTCCAGGTGACCGGCGCCGCGATGACCCTCATCGAATCCGGCAACCTGCTCATGCTGGGCAGTCGCGCCCGCGATACCGAGCAGTGGTACCAGTACTCGCAGGACATGATCGACGCGGCGGCGGTGGCGCTGGAGGCTGCCGAGGCGCGCGACCCGGATCGCATCTTCGACAGCGGGGAAGTCGTCTACAACTCCTGCAACAACTGCCACAACACCTATTGGATAGGCGACGAGCAGCGCGGCCGGACCATCCGCTGACGAATCGACCCCGCCGGGCGCGGGCGCTACGGGAGCCGGTGGGCGCCGGCGGCTCCCTGGGGGCCCTTCGCCCACGCGGGATGCACGCCGCTCGAATGCAGCCGGGCTTTGCCGCCCGGCCGCTCAAGCGCTGAAGCTGCTCCGCACGATGCACGCCGCTCGAATGTAGCGGGGCTTTGCCACAGCCTCCGAGGCGGATTAGCGCGCGGACCGGACCGGCAGGTCGGCGATCTCCGGGCTCGCCTCGCGCTCGCAGAACGCCGCACGGGTCTCGGGCGATGGGGTGGCCCCGCTCGCGCTTCGCCCCACGTTCAGCAGATAGAGTCGATAGGCGGCCGGGTCCCGTCCCGGGTGCCCGCACAGCGTCACCGCATCGCCGGGCGACAGCGCGTCGCCGGTGAGGCCGGCCCGCGACAGCCGGTTGGCGGCTCGCCATTCCACGGCCCAGGTGCGCGAGCGGCCTCCGTCGTCCACGATGCGGACGTGGAGCAGCGAGTGGGGATTCCCGAACAGGAACGACTCGACCTCTCCAGCGAGGACGATGGTCCGTTCCTCGTCGTAGATGTCCCCGATGGCGTGATGGCCGGCTCCGTGGAGCTCCGGCGCGGAGAACGCAACGGTCAGACAGACGGCGACCAGAACCGGCAAGTTCCACTTCATGGCCGTTCTCCACTCGGGACGATGCGTGTTCCCGGCGTCGTCGACGACGCGTCTCCGGAGCGGCGCGGTCGAGACGACGCCCCACAATAATAGCCCGCTCCGGGCGTGCCGATCCTGAAGATCCTCTGAAATCTCACTCGCCATGGCCGTCCGGCCGATATCATGCGATGAATGCCGTCCAGCGTGGCCATCCCGGATGCGGGCAGGGGGCGTGTTGCCGTCAGGTCCGGGCGCCCCTTGCGGGTGCTCGTCGTCGAGGACGAGCGGAAGGTGGCCGAGGCGCTGCGTCAGGGCCTCGAGGGCGAGGGCTATGACGTGGTCGTCGAGACCTCGGGCGAAGCGGCGTTCTTTCGCCTGACCACGGATCGCTTCGACCTGATCCTGCTCGACCTGCGTCTGCCCGGGCGGGACGGAATCGAGATCCTCTCGGCCGCGCGGCGGCGCGGGCTGCAGACGCCGGTGGTGGTGCTGACCGCGCGTGACACGCTCGAGGATCGTGTCGTGGGCCTCGACGCGGGCGCCGACGACTATGTCGTCAAACCGTTCGCCTTCGCCGAGCTGCTCGCCCGGATTCGGGCAGTGGCCCGCCGGGGACGGCCCGCCGAGGCCGAGCGCTTGACCGTCGACACGCTGGTCATCGACTGCGCCACCCACCGCGTGACACGGGCCGGAAAGACGGTGGAGTTGACGGCGAAGGAGTTCGACCTGCTGTTGCACCTGACGCGCCACGCGCGTCAGGTCGTGTCGCGCGACACCCTCGCCCGCGAGGTCTGGCGCGAGACCGCCCGCAGCACGACTCTCGACAACGTCATCGACGTGCATGTCTCGCGGCTGCGGCGGAAAATCGACGCCGACGAGGCGGTGCGCCTGATTCACACGGTACGAGGCGTCGGGTTCGTGCTCCGCGAGGCCCGGAACTCATGACCTTCCCCCGGCTGCCACGTACGCTGCGCCTCCGGCTCACCCTGTGGCACGTGGCGATGATGGTGGTGGTCCTGGCCATCTACGCGGCGGTCGTGCTGCTGATCGTCACTCGCAACGCGTCGCGGGCGTTGGATGCGAGGCTGCGCAGCGACTTCCGGTGGGCCGCAGGCATGGCCGAGCAGGGACCCGACGGGTCGCTTACCTGGTTCGAGGGCGATCCGTGGAGCGAGGAGAGTCCCTGGCTGCAGGTGTGGGCCTCCGACGGCACCTTGGTCTACCGGACGGCGGTCGCCCGGCGGCTCCCGGTGCCGCAGAGCGAGACGCTCCTCGACCGCGCCGACGGCCGCATCGTCTCGGTCGCGAGCGAGCCGGCGCCGTTCCGGATTCTGGGGAGGCGGACGGTCATCGGGGACGAGCCGGTCGTCGTCCAGGTGGGACGGTCCGAGGCGCTGATGCGCCGGGAAGTGGGCGAACTCGCGCTCGTGCTGCTGTTCGGCCTGCCGCTCAGCGTCGCGGCTGCGGGACTCGGCGGCTACTACTTGGCGCGAGGCGCACTGGCGCCCATTGCGGATATTACCGACCGCGCTCGCGCCATCACCGCGTCGCGGCTTGGTGAGCGGCTGCCCATCGAGAATCCCAACGACGAGCTGGGCCGCCTCGCGACGGTGTTCAACGAGACGCTCGCGCGGCTGGATTCGTCCTTCAAACAGATGCGGCGGTTCACGGCCAACGTGTCCCACGAGCTGCGGACGCCGCTCACTGCGATCCGCAGCGTCGGGGAGGTCGCCCTGCGCGAGCCGCACCACGCCGCGTCGTACCGCGCCGTCATCGAGAGCATGCTGGAGGAGGCCGACCGGCTGAGTGGCCTGGTGGACCGGCTGCTGACCGTGTCCCGTGCGGACACCGGCGATCGTGCGCGCGCCCGTGACACCATCCATCTGGCGGATCTCGCCGACAACGTCGCGGGGCACCTGGGCGTGCTCGCCGAGGAGAAGGAGCAGGCGCTGGTCGTGGTGCGGGACGGTCGGCCCACCTGTCGCGGCGACCGGATCGTGCTGCGGCAGGCGTTGATCAACCTGGTCGACAACGCGATCAAGTACACGCCGCCCGGCGGCGAGATCCAGGTCAGAGTCTCGGCCTTGAACGGCAGTGCGGTCCTGGAAGTCACCGACACGGGTCCCGGCGTTCCCGAGCAGCATGCACCGTACCTGTTCGACCGCCTCTATCGCGTCGCGGGATCCGGCGCGACGGGAACGGGTGAGGATCTGCAGGGCGGCGACGGCGCGGGCCTCGGACTCGCGATTGCCCGCTGGGCCGTCGAAGCCAACCGCGGGCGACTCAGCTACGAGCGGGAACGGCGTGGCAGCACCTTCCGCATCACGCTGCCGGGAGACGGGCGCGACGTCTCCGCTTGACCCGCTTCAGCAAATCTTCAGAATCCTGCTCCACGCAAGCCGCTAGGATTCCGGATCAGGCGAATCTCGGAGGTGCTGCAGCGTGGCGAGTAACGAATCGAGGCGGGGGCTCCGGGCGGCGGTACGCTGGCTGATCCTGATCCACCGCTACCTGGGCATTCCGCTCAGCGCCCTCTTCGTGGTCTGGTTCGCCTCCGGCATCGTGATGATGTATACGGGAGACATGCCGCGGCTGACGCCGGAGCTGCGGCTCGAACGGCTGCCGGCGCTGGACTTCGATCGCATCGCGCTGACCCCGGCCACGGCGGCCCGGCGGGCGTATCTGTCGCCGACGCCGCAGCGCGCCTCGCTGCTGACGGTGATGGACCGGCCGGCCTACCGGTTCGACGGCGTGACCGTGTTCGCCGACACCGGGGAGCGCCTCGGCGAGGTGGGACCGGACGCCGCGGCGGCCGTTGCGAGCCGGTTCGCCGGTGAGCCGCCCCGTGCCGTCGATTACGTCGGCACCCTCACGGAGCCCGATCAGTGGACCCTGGTGGAGCGGCGGCAGCTTCCGCTGCACAAGCTGGTGATCGACGACCGGGCCGGCACCGAGCTCTACGTCTCGCCGCGGACGGCCGAGGTGGTGATGCTCACCACGCGGGGCAGCAGGGCGCTGGCGTGGGTAGGGGCGATCCCCCACTGGATCTACTTCACGGCGCTGCGCACGAACCAGCCGCTCTGGTACGACATCGTGGTCTGGACCTCGACCCTCGGCTGCCTGCTCGCCGTCATCGGGCTGGTTCTGGGCGTCACCCAGTTCCGCTGGCGTCTGCCGCGGGCAGACATCCGCGCGGCGGGCGGTCTTCGGGCGCGGATCCCGTACGCGGGCTGGATGCGCTGGCACTACCTGACGGGCGTCGTCTTCGGACTCGTGACCCTGACCTGGGTCTTCAGCGGCTTGCTCTCGATGGATCCCTACGCCTGGAACAACGCCAGTGGCCTCGACGTCCCGCGCCACGCGTTGTCCGGCGGTCCGGTCGATCTGGCGCGTTTCCCGGCGCTGGACAGCCGGGCATGGGAGCGCCTCGCCGCCGGGCAACCGGCGAAAGAGATCGAGCTGCTGCGCATACAGGACGAGCCCTACTACGCCGTGCGCGTGGCGGCAGGACCGGTGGAGTCGGCCGGCATCCCGCCCGATCGCCGGGCGAACGTCGACGGAGACGGGGGCGGGCGCGGGCCGCTGCTCGTCGCGGCCGATACATTGGCGCTGCGCAAGGAGCCGTTCAGTCGCGAGTCGCTGTTGAAGCGGTTGACGGCGGCGGTTCCGGGCGTGCGGGTGGTCGAGTCCGAGCTGCTGGACCGGTACGACGCCTACTACTACGCGCGCGGCTACTCGCGCGAACGGCAGGCGCCGTTGCCGGTGCTGCGCGTCAAGTTCGGCGACCCCATGGAAACCTGGGTCTACGTCGATCCGGCACTGGGCCGGGTGGTCGCCCGCGAGCACCGGTTCACCCGTATCGAGCGGTGGCTCTTCAACGGGCTGCACAGCCTCGACTTCGCGTTCTGGTACGACCGCCGGCCTCTCTGGGACATCGGCGTGATTGCACTGAGCCTGGGAGGCCTTGCGTCGAGCGGCATCGGCCTCTGGATCGGGTGCGGGCGCATCCGGCGGGCGCTCGGACGCTGGAACAGGAATCCCGAGCAGCCGGGACCCACGGGCAGGCGTTGAAGGGGCCAGCGGCCGTTTCGCGGCCCGGCCGTTCAGCGCTGCATCACGATCACCGTCCCCGGTGTATCCGCCGTGGTGACGAACATCGTCGGGCGCGCAGTGTCGGTGTCCGCTTCGACGTAGTTGAGGCGGAAGAAGTCCGGTTGCGCCACGTAGATCGCTTCCCACAGCAACCCGTCGTCATGGACGAAGTCGAGCTGGCGAGGCGATTGGGTGGCGTCGACCTGGATCCGGCCTCCGAACTCGTTCCCGGCCGCGGTGCGCAGTGCGAAGCGGTCATCGGTGATGGTGAGGACGCCGCCGACGATGACGTCGAACGGCCTGCCGCGCTGCTCGGCCGCCGCCACCGTCCACTCGCCCTGCAGCGTCTGGAGGTCGTCGTCGCCCTGTGCCGACGGGAAGCCTGCGTTCAGCAGCAGGAGAAGGGTGATCAGTGCGGGTGCCGTCTTGCGCATGGGTAACCTCCGGGGTCATGCCTTCACGATGGGGAATGCGCCGGTCTCGCTGCCGAGAATCGCGGCGGGATCGACGCCTAGCCAGCGCCGCAGCACGTCCGCGTAGACGTCGCGGAAGTCGACCGTGGCGTCGAGGCCCCCGCGGGTGACCTTGCCGAGGTCGGCCGGCTCGCCGAGCAGTCCCGCCCGCACCCCGCCGCCCATCACGAACAGCACCCCGGCGTCGCCGTGCTCGGTGCCGTGGCTCCGGTTCTCGGCAACGTGGCGGCCGAAGTCGGAGAAGGTCAACAGGAGTACGCGGTCGAGCTGTCCCGACCGCCGCAGATGACCGGCGAAGGCGCGCAGGCCGCGTCCGAGCTCGGTGAAGAGGATGCGGTGCTTTGCGAGCTGATCGACGTGCGTGTCGAACGAAGCGGTGGCCGGGGTGTCGAACGATCCGATGGAGACGTAGTAGACGCGGGTCGGACAGCCGGTCTCGATCATGTCGCCGGTCCACCGGAGGGCCTGGCCGAACTCGGTGTCGGGGTAGTCGAAGTCCTCGCCCGTCCCGGCCCTGGCGCGATGGAGCTGGCGCGCGGCGTGCGCGAGGCCGTTGTCGATCTGGCGGAGGTAGTCGAGCCGGACGGGGCGCGTACCGCGCGCAGCGTCGGCGATGGTCGGGACGGTGTCCATCCCGAGCAACAACTCGGGATGGCCGATCGAGGTGCTGTGGTCCGAAGCGGAAGCCAGCGTCCGGCCGAGCGATTCGGCGAACTGCACGCCCGCCAGCGGCTCGTCGCCGCACTCGCAGGCGTGATCCAGGTACCGGCCCAGCCATCCGTGCTCCGGCGCCCTGGGGGCCACGGAGCCGGTTTCCCAGATCTCGGTCGCGCGCACGTGGGATCGGGACGAGCGCGGGTAGCCCACGCCCTGCACGATGCCGGCATGGCCGTCGTCCATGAGCCGGCGCACGTCGGCGAGCCAGGGGTTCAGGCCGAGGTCGCTCCCGTCTACTCGTATCGTCTCCCGCCGGGGAATGGCAATCGTCGGCCGTGCGCGATAGTAGCGGTCGTCGCGCACCGGAATGACGGTGTTGAGCCCGTCGTTGCCCCCGCGCAGGCGCAGGACGACCACCACGCGCCCGTCGTGGCTCGCTTCCGCGCCCGGAGTGGCCGCCTGTGCGCTGCGGCGGACGAAGAACGGCACGGTCGGGGTGAGTGCGAACCAGGTCAGCAGGTCGCGTCGGCTGATGGAGCTCATCGGATCCTCCAGACTGGCGCTCACGCCAGTTGATACTGCGGGGACATCATCACGCGCCGGATGAAGGCGCTCCGTCCTTCCGGCGAGCCGAGGCCGGGAACTTCCCGTTCGAGCGCTTCGGCATCCAGTCCCGGGGCCGGGTCGAGCCGCTCGAGCAGCGCCGCCGCGGACGCTTCGCCGAGTGTGGTCTCGACAGGCGCCGTCGACGTGCCGGCGGCTTCCTCGATCGACGGGTCGGCGCGTTCGAGACCGAGGGGCGGCATTCGCCCCGCCAGGGCGGCGGCCAGGTGGTAGCGCACGGTGAGGCGGGCGGGGGGTTCCACCCAGGCTTCCTGACCGGGCCAGCCTCCCTCGCCGTTGTCGGGGGTGTCGAAGAGCGTCTGGCCGCTCGCCCGCAGCCAGCGGTCGAGCTCGACAATCGGAGGCGAGACGATGCCCAACTGCCGGCAGGCGCCGGCGGCCAGATGAACCGGACTCTTGATTAACGCCCACCGCGACGATCCGGACCAGAAGGCGTCCGAACGCACGACCTCGCGCAGCAACGCCTCGATGGATCCGCCGGTCGCCCGGTAACTGGCCGCCAGCCGCGCCTCGAGTGCAGCGTCGGGATCCTCGATTCCGAGGTGGGCGATCAGCAGGCGGACGAAACGGCGCGCCGTCGCTTCGTGCGAGCCGAGCCACCTGACCGCCGAACGCGCGCCGAACGAGCTGGTGCGGCCGAGAATGGTCTTCGGACCGGCGTCGAACTCTTCCGGACGGAAGGTCGGCACGAGGCCGGTGCGGCGGGCCGCTCGGGGCGCGCGGGGATCGATTGGCCGGGCCGGCTCACGGCCGTCGGGAGCAACCAGGAGCCATCCGGTGAGCGCCCGCGACAGCTCTTCGATGTCGCGCGGCTCGTAGGCGCCCTCGCCCACCGACCAGTGGTCGAGGATGAGCTTGGCGGGCCGGTCGGACACCCGCAGCCGCCGGTGATCGTCCATGCCGACCTGCATCATCATCGCGGGGTCGACGACGAGGCTCGCGAGCAGGTCCGGGACGGTTCCCAGACATCGCCGGCGAAGCAGGGCGTTGCGTCCGTGCAGCGCGTGCGGGGCGTCGACCGAGCCCGTGCTGCTGCCGAATACCCCGTGCAGGAAGAGCACGAGGTTCTCGCGCAACGGGGCCGGCGAGGTGAGCAACTCCGCCAGCCACCAGTGGCGCACATCCTCGATGGCGGCCCGAACGTCCTGCGCCTGCCGGTCGACGATCGTCTCGAAGTCTTCGTCGGATACGCCCTCGAATCGCAGGGCCGGGTTGCCCCAGATACCGCGAGCTGCCTCGGGTCGCTCCGGATAGGGCGTGTCGCGCGCCGCCCTCAGGAGCACTTCCAGGGCCTCGTCCGCCGACAACCCCTCCAGGGTCCGCTCCAGCTCCGGTGTGGCCGCGAAGGCCAGGCGCCGCAGCAGATGCCGCCGTTCCGCGGCCGTGAGGGCGTCGCCCGTTGCCCGTTCCTGCATCCGAGTCATGGAACCTCTCCTGTGCTCGCGTCATCCGGCAGCGGCACGACCGGCGCGCCGGCTTGCACCCTGGCTTGCGACAAGCCCCGCCGGGGCCATCGCGGAGCGACGACGCGCGTCCACCACAGGAGGAGGCCGGTGACCGCCAGCATCCCGGGCGCCAGACCGGTGACGAGCCATACGAAGCGGATTCCCGGACCTCCGAAGTTCCCGAAGTGCAGCGGGCCGATCCAGGCCATGACGGTGTCGCCGAACGTGGCGGCCGGCCGTTCCGGTGCGGCTAGCGGTTCGCCGGTGTACTGGTCGAGGTGGACCGTCCGCAGGTGGCGGGCGCCCAGCGGCGTGGGACGCCGATCGGTGAAGAGCACCCGGAAGGACGCGTCGTCGGTTGCGGGCAGGACGACCCGGGCCACGAAGGCGTCCGGTTCCGACCGGCGCGCAAGGTCGACCATCTCCCGCCAGGTCGGTCGCGGCGCGGAGGCGCGGCCATCGGGATTCGACTGCGGCGGGCGGACCGTGGTCAGGGGCGAGACCCAATCGACCGCCGCGCGGAACTCGTTGGGGAACACGAAGTAGGCACCGGTGACGGCCCACCCGGCCGTGAGAACGAGCATCCAGATGCCCACCGCGCCGTGCAGTTCCCAGGTCATCCGCCGCCAGGGGCGGCGCCAGTCGACGACCAGGCCGCGTCGCCATCCCGCCCGCCCCGGCCACCAGATGAACAGGCCGGTGGCGCAGAGCAGGAGAAGACAGAGCGCCCCGACTCCGTTGATTACCCGGCCGGTGGGGCCGGCGAGCAGGTCGAAGTGCAGATCCTGCAGGGTGCGTACTACCGAGTGCTCGGGCAGCTCGCCCAGCACCTCGGCCGTGACCGGGTCGCTGAGCACGGTACGGAACCGGCCGTCCTCGGTGACGTAGGCGAGATGGGTCGGCCGCACGGTCGTCGGTGCGTCGACCCCGGAGAGACGTCCTCGGGGGTAGGCGTCCCGCACCCGCTCCAGGACCGTCACCATGTCCGCCTGCGGGCCGTCGGTTCGGGCCGTCAGCAGCTCCGGGTGCACGGCGCGCTGCAGGTGGATGCGGAACACCAGCGCGGCCCCGGTCACCGAAACCACCAGCACGTAGAGCGCCGCCGCCACCCCCACCCAGAGGTGCATCTGGAACAGGACGCGCCGCAACGGGCCCGAACGGTCGAGCAGGCTCACGCTCAGCCGCCGATGTCGAAGCGCCCGCCCGCGACGACCGCGCGCGGCAGGCCCGGGTACCCGAGTGCGCTGTCGTACACCGTGTTCGTCAGGTTGTCGATCCGCAGGAACAGCGCCAGGGCCCGGTGGACCCGGAACTGTCCGCCCGCGGTGAGCAGCGTGTAGCCCGGGTTGACGCTGATGTCCACCCCGCGCCCGTCGGAGAGGCGCTGAAGCCCCATGAACGAATTGTCGTGCCGGTCACCCGTGATCCGCAGGTTCAGGTTCAGGCTGCCGCGCCCCTGCGTGTAGCCGACGCGCAGGTTGCCGGAATGCCGCGGCCGGCGCAGCAGCGGCTGTCCCGGCTGGAACTGCTCGCTGGTGCTGACGTTGGTGACCACCTCGGTGTCGACGAGCGCGTAGGAGGCGCTCGCGGTGAGCCCGCCGATGGGCCGCTGCAAACCCAACTCGAACTCGACGCCGTCGGCGCGCGACCCGTCGATGTTGACGTAGTCGGGCAGGCCGTCACCGGCGAACCCGGGTGAGGGCGAATAGGCGATCTGGTTCTCGTAGTCGTTGTTGAACCAGGTGAAGCTCGCCCGCCAGCGCTGGTCGTCGAACGTGAGCTCGGCGCCGGCGTCCACCGTGACGGCCTCCTCCGGCAGCAGGGACAGGTCGCCGTCGACGTACTGCGAGCCGTACAACTGCGAGAAGCTCGGGTTCTTGATGCCGCGGCCGACGTTGGCCGACACCTTCAGCGACGAGAGCGGGCCCTCCCGGAACGGCAGGGGATACCCCCCCGCGGACAGTTTCGGGTTGACCGAAGTCCCGTAGTGGGCGTTGTCGTCGATGCGCGTCCCGGCGGTGACGAACCACGCGTCGGCGACGTTGAACTGCTGCTGCACGAAGTAGGAGTGGTTCGCCACCGTCTGCAGGTCGTCGAGCGCATTGGTCTCGCTGTAGTAGTCGTAGCCGGCGCTGAGTACCTGGTTGTCCAGCCAGGTCGCATTGAGTTGGTACCGCGCGGCCGGGCGGCGCAACTGGGCCTCGAATTCGAAGGGCCAGTCGAAGCCGCTGTAGGGGCCGCTCTGGGCGAGGAACTGATCGGAGCCGAGACCGGAAGGATCGGCGGCCAATGTGTCGAATGCCGTCTGGTCCAGCAGCCGTACCAGCCGCGGCCCGGCCGGATAGAGCGCGCCGGGCATTCCTTCGAGGATCGCGAAGACGCGGTATTGCGGATCGCCGATGGCGTCCATGGACTGGCGTCCGGACCGGAAGTAGCTCACCGTCGCGGAATGGTCGATGCGCGAGGAGAGGGTCTGGTCGAAGTCGAGGTGCCACGTCAGGTCGTCCGTGTCGTAGCCGGTGCCGGTGTCGCCGGGCGCGTAGGTGATAGGGCCGACGGAGTTGGCGCGAGCGTTGCTGAAGCGGAAACCGGTACGCAGCCTGGTGCTGTTGCCGAGGATCGCGCCGACGTTGCCGTCGATCGACTGCTGATCGAAGCGGTCGGGCTCCGTCAGGCGATCCTGGAACGCGCCGTCCGTTCCGCGGTAGGCGACGCCGAGCTGGTAGTCGATGCGCTGCTGCGCGCCGCCGAGCACCCGCAGGTCGCCGCGCGCCGTGCCGAACGAGCCGCCCTCGATGGAGCCGGACAGCCTCGGCCCGCTGTCCGGCGTGCCCCGCTTCGTGAAGATCTGGATGACGGACCCGATTGCGTCCGATCCGTAGAGCGCCGACTGCGCGCCCCGCACGACTTCGACCCGCTCGATCTCGTTGGCCGAGACGCGGCTGAAGTCGTAGTAGCCGCCATTGGCGTTCACGCGCACGCCGTCGATCAGCACGTGGTTGTAGTCCGATTCGCCGCCGCGCGCGAAGACCGACGCGAGCTGGCCTTCCCGTCCGGTCGACTCGATGTTCAGGCCGGGCACGTAGCGCAGGACATCGGCCACCGAGTGGCTTCCGAGTGTCTCGATGTCCTCGGTTGTAAAGACCGAGTGGGACTCCATGACCGCCGTGCGGGTCTCGGAGGTCCGCGACGCGGTGACGACGACCGTATCGTTGAGCGGGGCGATGCCGAGCTGGAAGTCGGCGGTCGCGCCGGCGGCCGCGGTGAGATCGATCTCGCCGGCCGCGAATCCGTCGAGTCGCGCCGTCACGCGATAGCGTCCGCCCGCGGGCAGATCCAGTCGGTACCGTCCGTCAGCCCCCGTGGTCGTGTTCGAGACCACGCGGAGGCCGCGCAGTCCCTCGACCGTGACGCCGGGCAGGACCCCGCCGGAAGAGTCGGTGACTGTGCCGGTCACCGCCAACGGCTCCTGGGCGACGACGGTCGCGGCGGCGAGCGAACAGAACAGGACTCCGAGCAGGGCGTACCGCGTCATGGGGTCTCTTCCTTAACGTTCGAGGTCCGGAGCGACGGCGACACCGAGTGATGTCGAGCCAGTGCGCCGTGCTCGACCCGGGATTCGAGTCTAGTGAGTGCTCCTTGGTCGCGTTCTGAAGAATTCCTTAAGAATTCCTGAAGCCGTCGTTGTCGTCCGGGGCAACTCGTATAGAGTGGGTCGGCTGTCCTGAACTTTTCTGTCGCCGGAGTCTTCGCTTGCTGCTGCATGCCACCGGACTGCTGTGCGCGCTGGGGGCCGCGACCTTCGCGACCACGGTGCGGGACCGTCGTGGCGCCCTTGCGCTGGCGGCCGGCTTCGTGCTGGGAATCGCCTGGGTCCAGCCGGACCCGGGATGGATAGGCGCCGGCGTCGGAGGCGTTGCCTGCCTGTCGCTCGTTCGTCCCCGGGGAGCCCTTGCGATGCTGGCCGGGCCGTTGACCGCCGGTGCGGCGGGCGGGCTGTGGATCCGGATACTGGCCGACTACGGCCTGCCGGCGTGGGCCGCGTGGCTGCTGGCGCTCGGCGTGCTTCTCATCGCGGCGGTTTCGTCACACCGCGATCGGAGATTCGCCGCTCCGGCGGTTCGGGAAGATGCGCTGGCCGCGCTGGCGACGCTCGGTTTCGCCGTCGCCGCCGCTCCGGGAGTGGCGGCGGGGTGGCGCGCGGCGCAGGCGATGAATCTCGCGTCGGAGGACATGGTCAGGCCCGGCGTGCACCCGGGCGTAGTCATCGGGCTGGCGGCGGTCGTCGCGATGGGGGGCCTGCACACGTTGCGGAGGCGCGGGTGAACCTGCTCGGGACGCTCGAGAACGGTCTTTTCGCCCTCGCGCAGGTGCTGCGCTTTCCCGTAATCGCGATGCTCTGGGTGGCGGTCGGGGCGGCAGTCTTCCTGGCCGGCGGGTGCGTGATGGAATGGCTCGCCCGGCGGCGGGAGCGCGAGGGCTTCGACCTGAATGCCTGGCTCGATGCCGGCCCCGTGCTGGGTGCGGACGCGACGCGGAGGGCGACCCTGCCCGCGCCGCTGCGCGCTCTGCTGCGCGACGTCGACGCCGAGCGCCTGAAGCCGTCCTTCGGCGACGGCGGTCTGGAGCACCTGGTCCTGGAACGCGAAGAGCGGGTCCGGCGTACGTTGAACGGTTCGCGCCTGCTGGTCAAGGTGGGACCGAGCCTCGGCCTGCTCGGCACCCTCATTCCGATGGGTACGGCGCTGGCCTCGCTGACCGCCGGCAATCTCGAGGCGATGGCGGGTCAGATGGTCGTCGCTTTCACCACGACGATCGTCGGTCTGGCGGCCGGGACGGTCGCGTACGTCATCCAGATCGTACGCCACGGCTGGGTCAACGAGACCGTGCGCGAGCAGCGGTTTCTGGCCGAGCGCGTCGCCGGCGAGCTGGCCCGCGACGCGTTGCGAGAGATTGCGCCGGAGGAAGCACACAATGGGACGCTTTCTGCACCTGCCCTCGCCCGCTGACGCCGAGGACGAGGATCCGCTCTCCGGCGTGGCGAACATCTTCGACGTCTCGGTGGTGTTCATCGTCGGCCTGATGATCACCCTGTTCTCCGTCTATCGCATCGGCGATCTCGTCGATCCGGAGAGCGAGGTGACGCTGGTCAAGACGAACGCCGACGGCCTGAGCGAGATCATCGTCAAGCGGGGCACCGAGATCACGGCGTACGAGCTGACCGGCGAGACGCTCGGCGGACAGGGCGAACGCCTCGGTACCGCCTATCGCCTGGCCGACGGACAGATTGTCTACGTGCCCGACTGAGAGGTGCGGCATGAGAGGCGCAGCAATACCTCCGCAGCGACGCGCGGCCCCGCGGCGATGTTCCGCGGTGGGCCGTCATGCAGGCCGAGCCGCCTGCCTCGTGGCCGGAATCGCCGTGTTGACGGCCGGTGCGGCCGGTTCGGCGGCCGCCCAGGAGGTACGGCTTGCGTACCTCACCGGCGATTCCACTCTGCCGGGCATTCTGAGCGCGTGGAAGGCGGTGCTCGGGGAGCGTCCCGACCTGCGCGAGCGTGTCTCGGTCACGCTGGTGACCGAATCGCTGCTCGACTCGGTCGATCCCGAGGAGGTGCTGCGCAGCGATGTGCTCGTCCTGCACGTCCACGACCAGCACACGCTCGAGCGGTTCGACGAGACCTACGGCGTCGACCTCGTCGCCGGGGTCACCGGCCGCGGGCTGGTGCTCGGCGTGGGGGAAGGACTGCTGCCGCGGGAGCACTATGTCGAGCGCGGCGTGGCCTGGGACGGCCGCGCGCGCGCGTTCTGGGAGCACTCGGGCTTCGCGAATCAGGTCGGGCTGCTGAAGTACGCGCTGTCGGCCGCGGGTATCCCGGGGATGACCGTGCCGGAGCCGCAGCCGAGCCTGGAGGCGGGCTACTACTATCCCGACACGCCCGCCACGGC
This sequence comes from Vicinamibacterales bacterium, assembly GCA_964291605.2. Taxonomy (GTDB): domain Bacteria; phylum Acidobacteriota; class Vicinamibacteria; order Vicinamibacterales; family UBA8438; genus WTFV01. The sequence continues at coordinate 3,238,624 of OZ219745.1, forward strand.
GGGAACCGGCGCCGGGTCCACCGGCCGTGTCTTCGCTACCTGGGAGGCGTTCGACGCCTGGCGTCGCGCCGCCGGGAAGCACCGGCCGGGCGCGGCGCGCGTGGCAATCGGCTTCTACGGGTCCAACTACGACGACGGCGACACCGCGCTCATCGATGCGGTGATCGCGGAGATCGAGCGACAGGGCGCCGAGGCGATACCGATCTTCGGCTATCCGGCCGGCATCGCGTTCGAGACGCTGCTCCGCGGTCCCGACGGCGCGGCGCGGGCCGACGTCGCGCTGGCGTTCCTGTTCCGCTTCGCCGGTCCCGACGCCGGCGAGTCGCTGCGCAAGCTCGACATACCAGTGCTCAGTCTGATCAGCCTCTACGGGCGGAGCGAGGCCGAGTGGCGCGCCTCGGCGCAGGGGCTGTCGATGTTCGAGGGGACGTTCCAGATCGCCGTGCCGGAGCTGGCGGGTCTGGTGGCCCCGACGGTGGTCGGAAGCAAGGAGCGCCGCACCGACCCGGACACCGGGTTGACCATCGTCGCGAGTCAGCCGATTGCTTCCCGCGTCACGATGGCCGTGCGGCGAGCGCTGGGCTACGCGGCGCTCGCCGCGGCGCCGAACGGCGACAAGCGGGTGGCGATCCTGTTCTACAACTACCCGCCTGGGAAGGCCGGCATAGGGGCCAGCTACCTGAACGTCGCCGAGTCGCTCGCGAACGTCCTCCAGGAGTTGCAGGCGGCGGGGTACGACCTCGGCGGAGACGATATCGATCTCTCGTCCGAAGGACTTCTCGAACAGATGATCGCCCGGGCGCGGAACGTCGGCGGGTACGCCCCCGGCGAGCTCGACGCGATGCTGGCCCAGGGCGACACCGCGCGCGCCTGGATGGGCGACTATCTGCGCTGGCTCGGCGGCTACGCGCCGGAGCTGCGGGAGAAGGTGGTTGCCGACTGGGGCAGGCCGGAGGACGTGACCCTCATGGCGAGGGACGGCAGCTTCATCATCCCGGCCCTGCGCTGGGGCAACGTCGCGGTGCTGCCGCAACCGGCGCGCGGGTGGGGCGAGGACGGCGAGAAGCTGTATCATGCCAAGGACCTGGCGCCGCATCACCAGTACGTCGCGGCCTACTCCTGGTTGCGTGCGCCCGAGCCGGTCGGGTTCGGCGCCGATGCGGTCGTCCACCTGGGGACGCACGGCACGCTCGAGTGGCTCGACGGCAAGAGCCTGGGCCTGTCCGCCGCCGACGCCCCGGACGCGCTTATCGCCGACCTGCCCAACCTGTACGTCTACAACGTCGACGTGGTGGGTGAGGGACTGGTGGCGCGCCGTCGCGGCATGGCAACGCTGGTGGACCACATGGTGCCGCCGTTCGTCAAGAGCGGGTTGCTGCCCGAGCTGGCCGCGCTCAGCGAGAGCGTCGACGACTATCACAACAACGTGCACAAGAACGTGCAGCTCGCCGAGGCGTACGCGGACGAGATCCGTCGGCAGGCGCACGACCTGGGGATGGTCAAGGATCTCGGTCTGGAGCTGGGGACCGGGGCGGAGATCGAGCACGACACGCTGCACGCCATCGAGGACTACCTGATCGAGCTGCGGGGGCAGAACATCCCGTACGGGCTGCACGCCTTCGGCCGCACGCCGGAGGCGGAGATGCGCGCCAGCACCGTGGACGCGATCGTGTCGGTCGACCGCGACCTGCTGCCGGACGACAGCACGGTGATGGCGGCGGACATGGAGCGGCGCATCGTCGAGTCCGGGCCGCGCGAGCTCGGTCACCTGCTGCGCGCGCTCGACGGCGGCTACGTTCCGGCGGGGAACGGAGGCGAGCCCATCCGCAATCCGGACGCCTACCCCACCGGCAAGAACTTCTACGGCATCGATCCCAACAAGGTGCCGAAGCCGGCCGCCTGGACGCTCGGCGTCTTTCTCGCCGAGCGGATGTTGCGGGACCACATCGCCGAGCACGGGCGGTATCCGGAGAAGGTGTCGTTCGTCATCTGGGGCGCCGAGACGATGCGTCACGAGGGGGTGCTCGAGTCCCAGATCTTCCACCTCCTCGGCACGCGCCCGGTCTGGGACGCCCGCGGCAGGGTGGTCGACGTCGAGGTGGTTCCGGCGCGCGAGCTCGGCCGGCCGCGGGTGGACATCGTGATTGCCTCGGCCGCCGAAGGAATGTTCAACAACGTCACGCGGTTGATGGACGAGGCCGTGCAACGGGTGAAGGTGCTCGACGAGGCCGAGAACTTCGTCCGCCGTCACTATCTGGCGACGCGAGCGGCGCTCATCGACCGCGGGTACGCGGAGGAGGACGCCGACCGGCGCGCCGGGGTGCGCATCTTCGACGAGCCGCCGGGAACGTTCAACCTGAACACGTCGCGCATCGCCGCGGCGAGCGGCACCTGGGACAGCGACCGGCCGATGGCCGACGAGTACCTGTCGAAGATGGGGCACGGCTACGGCAACGGGTTCTGGGGCGAGCCGATGGAGGACGTGTTCCGCCTGGCGCTCTCGGGCACCGAGAAGGTGGTGCACAGCAGCTCCACCATGCTCTACGGCGCCCTCGACAACGACGACTTCTTCATGTACATGGGCGGCCTTGCGGCGGCCGTACGCAGCATCGACGGGGAGAGCCCGCAGATGGTCGTCACCAATACGCGCGACCCGGGCCAGCCCGAGATGACGAACATCGACAAGTTCCTCGGGGCGGAGTTCCGGACGCGCTACGTCAACCCGACCTGGATCGAGGGGATGCAGCGCGAGGGCTACGCCGGCGCCGGCGAGATGCGGGCGTTCGTCGAGTACCTCTGGGGCTGGGACGCGACGGTGACCGAGACGGTCGACGACGCGATGTGGCAGGAGTCGTTCGCGGTCTACGTGGAGGACCGGCACGACCTCGACCTGAAGGCGTTCTTCGACGAGCACTCGCCCCACGCGTATCAGGACATCACCGGCCGGATGGTCGAGACGATCCGCAAGGGCTACTGGGCGGCCGACGACGCGACCACCGAGCGGCTGCTCCGCGAGCACGTCGAGAGCGTCGCCGCGCACGGCGTCGGCTGCTCCGAGCATACCTGCGGCAATCCCCGGCTGCTGCGCTACGTGCTGGAGCAGGGCGCCGCGATGAACATCCCCGGCCCGGCCCTGGAGGCCTACCGGGCGGCGCTGGAGGAGGCGATCGGCGCCGACATCGAGACCGCGGCGGCGGAGGCGGAGGAATTCGTCCGGTGGAACGAATCGCGTCCGGCGCTGACCACGATGAACATCGAGGGCCTCCGGATGGAGGAGTCGGCGGACGACGCCGAGCCGCTGCCCGCGCCGCCGGCCTCGGGCGCGGACGACGGCGTCTGGACCCCGCTCTGGGTTGGCGCGCCGCTCGTGGGACTGCTCGCCGTCTGGCGCTGGCGCCGCCGTCGGGGATAGCGCCCCGAAACGCCTCGCCGGCTCGGCGTTTCGGCCCATCCCCGGGGCGTGCTCCGTTGGCCGGGTCGTGTCATATGTCGCGGTGGGTTGCCGCCCTGCTTTCGTCTGTTCTCTGTTGCGCCGTCGTGCCGGCCGGCGCCCAATCGGGTTCCGTGCAGGTCAGCCGGAGTGGGCGGGGGGCGTACGAAGCAAGCCTCGCGGCGCACCCCCGCGGTTTCGCGGTCGCATGGCACGACACCCGCCACGGGTTGCCCGAGATCTACGCGCGGCTTGTCGACGAGACCGGCCGACCCGTTTCCGACGAGTACCGCCTGACGGCGAGCGCGGGCCGCTCGTACGAGCCGAGCATCGACGTTCCCGATCCGGATATTTCCGACGACCTTGTCGTGGCGTGGTACGAGGTGGCCGCCGACGACTCGTCGTCGCTCGCAAGGGTCGGCGCTTGGGCGGCCGACGGTACGCCGCGCTGGGCGAGAACCCTGTCCGATCCCCGCCGCCGTGGGCGCGCGACCGCGGTTGCAGTGGCCGGCGATCGGATGGAGTGTGTCTGGATCGAGGAGGCGCCCCGCGTACGTGCGGGCGACGGTGCCGGGAAGGGTGGGCCGGACAGCCGTGCAGCGGATGCCGATCGGCAGTCCTCATCCATCGTCTGGGCGCAGCAGATCGGTCTCGACGGCGAACCGCTGGGGCCGCCGCGCCGCGTTGCAGACGCGAGCCCGACGACGTGGAACTTGAACCTGCGCACGGATGAGAACGGCGTTTCCTGGGTCGTCTTCGATGCACGGTTGGGAACGCGTGCCCATGAGCTCCTTCTGGCGCGTGTCGACCATGACCGGGTGACGCTGGATCGGCTGAGCGCCGACGACGGCGCATCCTCCCTCTATCCCGACCTCGCTCTTGGCGCCGGTCGGGTTGCCGTCACGTGGTGGGACATGCGCGACGGCAACGCGGAGATCTATCTCGCGGTCGTGGACGAGGAGGGGCTGCGGAGGGATATCGAACGGGACGCTCGGCGCGTGACCGACACGGCCGGAGAGTCGATAGGCGCCTACGTTTCCTGGGACGGTACCGAATTCGGGTTGGCGTGGTCCGACGAGGTCGAGCCGGGTCGGCCTCACGAGGTCTATTTCCAGCGGTTCACCGCGGCGGGCGTGCCGGCGCGACCGCCGCGGCGGCTGACCGACAATCCGACGGCGTCGCTCATTCCGGCCATCCGCGGTGCGGGTTCGCGCTTTGCCCTCGCGTGGAACGAAGACGTCGTCGAAGCGCGCGGTGACCACCGCGGCGGCGGCCGTTCGGAAGTAGTGTTCATGTTCGCCCGATGAATGACGGCTGGTGAACGAAACGCCGGCCGCGCGCCCGTTCGCAGGGTGTCCACGATTGGCATATTCTTGTCTGCCTGCGGGGCTCCCGAGGAGATCACGGCGCACTTGGGGAGGCTGCCGACCCTGGCCGTAGGCACGCCGTGGAGGAACAGCGGATGAAGCCGGAATTCAGGACGGAGCAACTCGAAGCGCAGCACATCCTGGGCATTAGAGCGACGACCACGATGGACGAGATCGCGCAGATGATGGGGCCGCTCTTCGGCGAAGTATTCGGGTATATCCAGCAGCAGGGCCAGACCCCGGCCGGCATGCCGTTGACGATCTACCACTCGATGGACGGGAACACCGTCGATCTCGAGTGCGCGCTGCCCGTCGCGTCTCCCATGACCGGAACGGACCGCATCCGGGCGTGCGAGCTGCCTGCCGGGACCATGGCGGCCGTTACCCACATGGGGCCGTACGACAATCTGCCGGCCACGTGGGCGGCTCTGACGGAGTGGATGAAGTCGCAGGGCCTCGAGGCGGCCGGAGCACCCTGGGAGGTCTACGTCACCGACCCCGGCGCCGAGCCGGACCGGTCGAAGTGGCGTACCGACATCTTCTTTCCGGTGCGCTGATACGACGACTGCGGGCCGGCTCGCCGCCGTCGGCCTCTGGCCCGACAATCGTCGCCTGCGGCTCCGATTGCCGCCCGAGCGGGCCTGACTGGAAGGTCTGCGCAGCTTCTACGGCGCAGATTCCTAGCGCGCGTTCATGCGTTCGGCGAGATTGCGCAGGAAGTTGACGACGTGCCAGATCTCCTCGTCCGTGATGCGGCCTTCCCACGCGTCCATGTCGTAGGCCGGAGGGACTCCCTGACGGATCAAGTTGTAGATCTCGCCGTCGCTGTCGCCGTGCACCCATTCGTCGTCGATCAGGTTGGCCGGTCTCGTTCCGGGTGACGGGTTCTGGCCGCGGCCGTCGCCGCGAATCCCGTGGCACGAACGGCAGAAACGGCCGTAGATCCGCAGGCCGGCCCTGACCGATTCCTCCGTCGCCTCGATCGGGTTCTCCGGTATCTCCGCGGCGGCTTCCTGTGTCTCCTGCACCGCCCCGGCCGCCTGCACCGTGCCGGGAGCGGCGGTTGCGAGCAGGGTGAACACGGCGGCCGGAACCGCCAGGACCGCCGCGACTCGGACAAGACTCGACATGGTCACGCATCCTCCTCAAGGTGTAGCTTCGCCATGAGTCTATACCGCGCCGCGGCGGCGCCCAGCAGAAGCCCGGAGCCTGTTGTTGGCGGTTGACCCGTTCGCGGACGACGGGGTACACTGCGCGCCCTGACTTCAGGGCCAATCGGGCGGATCGGAGGGTGATCGAATGCGTGTATTGAGCGTTCTGGTTTTGGCGATGTCGCTGACCGCCGGCACGGCCGGCGCCCAGGAGCCACAGGTGTTCGGCGACTTGGCGGAGGTGATGCGCGGCATTCTCTTCCCCAACTCGAACATCATTTTCGACGCCCAGACCAACAATCCCGACGCGCCGGTCGAGGCGGTCGAGGGCGACTCCACCTCCGAGCGATTCGCCAACATCTACACCGGGTGGGAGGCGCTCGAGAACGCGGCCGTGGCGCTCGTCGAGGCCGCCAACCTCATCGAGCTGCCGCGCAACTGCGAGCTCAACGAGGACGAGCCCGGGCGCATCGGCGCGCCGGCTCCCGTCGAGCGCGACGACTGGAAGCAGTACGTCGCCGGTCTGCGGGCGGCCGGGCAGACGGCCTACGAGTGGGCGCAGGCCCGCGTGTACGACGACTTCGACGTTATCCTCATGACGGGCGAGGTGGCCGAGGCCTGCTCGAACTGCCACGGCGTCTATCGCGACAGCTACACCGATCCGCCGACGCCGCGTTGCACTCCCCCCGCCGAGTGAGCGCCGCCGTTCACACGCGATGCGATGATCCGGACCGGAGGAGCTTGACGCATGCGAAGCTGGTTCGAATGGGTTGGTGCGATGGAATCGAGCATCGCCCTGCGCGAGTCGCTCAACGCCTATCCGATCATGCTCACCTCGCACGTCATCGGGATGTGCATGTTCGCGGGCCTGATCATGATGATGGACCTGCGGCTGGCCGGGGTGGGCAATCTCAACAGCGCTATCACGGACGTTCAGAAGCGATTGTTCTCGTGGCAGATGTTGGGCTTCGCCATCAGCATCGTCACCGGCCTGCTGCTGCTGTTCAGCGACCCGATGCGGTTCTATACGAACTTCTACTTCTGGACGAAGAACGTGCTGCTGGTCCTGGCCGGACTCAACATGTGGTACTTCCACCAGACGACGTACCAGACTGTCGACCAGTGGGACCGGGATCCGTCGCCGCCGTTCGCGGCCAAGGTCGCCGGCGTCCTTTCGATCGCGTTCTGGTCCTCGATCATCGTCGTCGGCCGGATGATCGCCTACCAGGATCTCGTGCCCCAGTGGTGGCGTGAACTCGTTCCGAGAGGTTAGAAGATGTCCTTGCAACCGTTCTTCCTCTGGATGCAGGAGCACGCGTTCAGCGCGTACATCCTCAACGAGACGTGGTTCTCGCCGATCGTCCAGGTGATGCACCTGATCGCGCTGGCCGTTTTCGCCGGCGCGGTGCTGGTGGTCGACCTGCGGCTGCTCGGCGTGGGGCTCAAGCGCGTGCCGCTGTCGAAGGTGTCGGAAGACGCCATGCCGTGGATGGTGTGGGGTCTGGTCGCGCTCCTCGTCACCGGCTGGCCGTCGGTGATGTCGACGGCGATGAAGCAGTACTACAGCCCCTTCTTCTGGTGGAAGATGGAGTTGCTCGTCATCGCCCTGATCTTCGCGTTCACGGTCCGGCGGCGCATGGCGCGGATGGACGAGGCGACGCTCGGGCCCGTGTGGCCGAAGGTTGCGGGCATGTTCTCGATCGCAGCGTGGACCGGGGTCGCCGTCGGAGCGCGGCTCATCGGATTGCTCTCGTAGGCGCGGCTCGACGGACATGCCTTGACAGCGCCGCAAAGTCGCATGTATAGATTGCCCACTTTCGTCAACACGTTCAGGCCCTTCTGAGGAGGAGGGGTGCCTGGACCAGTCTGCTGGCGGCTCGCGACATCATCCGGTGTGGCGGTCGTGGCGGGGAGACAGCGTCAAATGCGAAATCTGAAGAGGTTCAACGGCAAGATGATTGCCACGGCGGCGGCCGGGGCACTGGCGCTGGCGATGGTCTTCTCCGTCGGCGCGACGAGCGTGGCGGGGCAGGACTACATGGCGCCCCGGACGGCGTTCGACGTACCGGATCTGAACGGGATCTGGCAGGCCATCGGTTCCCACCACTGGAATATCGAGCCGCACGCGGCCAGCCACGGCCCGGTAGTCGAGCTCGGCGCCATCTTTGCGGTTCCGGGCGGCCTTGGCGTCGTCGAGGGCGGCGAGATTCCCTACACCGCCGCGGCGCGGGCTACCCAGCAGGAGAACGCGCAGCACTGGGTGGAGCGCGATCCGGCCGCCAAGTGCTACATGCCCGGCATCCCGCGGGCGACCTACCAGCCGTATCCTTTCCAGATCGTGCAGACCGAGGAGTACATCCTCTTCGCCTACGAGTTCGCCAGCGCGAGCCGCGTCGTCTACATGAACCGGCCCGACTTCGAGGCGCCGGTGGACGCCTGGATGGGCCATTCGCTGGGCTCGTTCGACGGTGAGACCCTCGTCATCGACGTGACCGCGCAAATGCCGGACACGTGGCTCGACCGCAACGGCAATCACCACAGCAACCAGATCCGCGTCGTCGAGCGGTACACGGCGACCAGCCCGTACCACCTGAGCTACGAGGCGACGATCGAGGATCCGGAGACCTACACGCGGCCCTGGTCGATCAGCCTGCCGCTGTACCGCCGGATCGACGAGAACATGCAGCTCCTCGAGTACAAGTGCGTGGAATTCGCCGAGGAATTGATGTACGGACATCTCCGCAAGGATCCCGACCTGACGCCGACCTATCGCCCCAGCGGCTACGGCTCGGCCTACGAGGGTGAGGCGCCCGGCCCGCGGTAGAAAAGCCGACCACGGGATCGATGTGGTTGACGAACACGTAGAAGTTGGCGATAATGCCGAAACCCGTTCCGTGCTAAGACAGGAGGCGAAACCGATGCGAGCAAAGCTAATCCTTTCGGTGGTGGCCGTCGCGATGGCCGCGACTGCCGTTCCGGTGGTGGCCCATCACGCGTTCTCGGCGGAGTTCGACGCCGACGCGCCGATCCACCTCGAGGGCGTGGTCGTGAGGATGGAGTGGATCAACCCGCACGCGTGGGTCCACCTCGAGGTCACCAACGACGACGGATCGAAGACCGTCTGGATGGTCGAGGGCGGCACGCCGAACACGCTGCTCCGCCGCGGCTTCAACCGCCAGTCGCTGCTTCCGGGCACCGAGATCATCGTGGACGGCTACCAGGCCAAGGACGGCTCGAACAAGGGCAACGGCCGCGACCTGACCTTCCGGGATGGCCGCAAGCTGTTCATGGGTTCGTCCGGCACGGGCGCGCCGCGTGACGGCCGCGACCCGACCGAGCCCGAATAGTTCGCGCGTCGTTCTGAATGAACGCGTCGGTCCCTCTGGGACCTGATATCTGAGCCCTGGACGTCCGGAGCTCGTCACCGAGTTCCGGGCGTCCAGGGCTTTTTGTCTGTGTCCGTTCCCGACTCACATTGAGAGTGTCGTCGGGGGCGTGGGCCGCGCAACAAGGCCGAGCCGGTCCGCCCCCGGTCAGCATTGGAACTATTCCGACTGGGCGTTGTCCTCCGTCAGGCTGTCCAGCGCCTGCCGCAGTCTCGCCACCGCGTCCGGGTTGGTGCCTCCTGTTTCGCCGTCCAGCACGATCTGCCTGGACTCGAGCCGCTCGCCGTAGAACCGCTCGTTCGCATCGCGATCCGCCCGGAGTGTCGCCCCGCCCAGCGTCACCCCTGCGAAGACCCCTCGAGTGCGCGAGTAGCTGAGGATCTCTGCCGTCATCTGTAGATCCGTGGAGGCTTCGAGTCTCCGGCCGACCGGTCCGACCGCGGCCGAGGCATCCGCGCCGAGCGTGAACTGGTTGTCGAGCAGACGGGACAGTCCCCGGCGGTTCTGTATCAGCAGGATGATGTCGATGGACTGGGCGCCCACCTGCAGGCCGATGCTCCCGGCGGTCAGTGTCAGGAACGCCGGCGCCGACCAGGCGCCAGTTTCTTCGTTCCTGGCGGCGATGAAGCCGCGGCCGCGCTGCCCGCCCACGAAGAAGCCCGCCCTGACCGTCGAGGGGAAGACCGCAATGGCAACCGACCGTTCGAGGATCGCCTCCGGGATCGCGGCGTCCGGGGCGTCCATGATTTCCTCCAGCACCGTGATGGCCTCGTCGATGCGCTCGGCCTCTTCGTCTGCGGCGGCGACCGTCGGCATGGAGAGCAGGAGCAGGCCGACCAGCGCGGCGCCGAGCGCAGGAACCCGCGGTGAAAGGCGTTGCGTCGCCGAAAACGGAGAGGCGCAGGCGCAACGGGGCGCGGCCGACCCGGCGGGGGTGGCGGCGAGGGAGATGAGCGAACAACGTGAAGTAGTCATACTTCCAGGTTAGTCCATTCCCGTAAGATCCGCCGATGACCTCGCGCATTCCATCGGTTGCCGCTCCGGCGGTCCTGCTGTCGCTGGCGGCGGGGCCGGTGGGCGGGCAGCCCGAGCAGGAAGAGCCGGCTCCGCCGCCGATCGGAAACATCGAGATCGTCGGCCGGGAGGTCTTCGACGACCGCGGGGGCGGCCTGTTCGCGCCGCATCGCGTCGCCAACCGGATTCACGTCCGCACCCGCGATCATGTCATCCGGCGCGAGCTGCTCTTCGAGACGGGTGACCCTTTCGATCGCGAGCTCGTCGACCAGACAGAGCGCAACCTGCGCAGCCTGTGGTTCCTGCGCGATGCCCGGGTGGAGACCAGCGCGGTGGACGAGGACCTCGACGGGCGCCCCGAGCGAGTCGACGCCGTCGTTACCACGTGGGACCGCTGGTCGCTGGCGCCCCGCGTCGACTTCTCGCAGGTGCAGGACCGGACCATCTGGGAGATCGGGGTCTCGGAGAAGAACTTCCTCGGCTTCGGTAAGGCGATCACGGTGTCCCACCGGCAGAACCTTGACCGCGTGACGGACCGCGTGCGCTATGAGGATCCGCAGTTGATCGGCTCCAACGTCGGTCTGGCGGCATCGCTTGCCGACCTGAGCGACGGCCACGAGCGTCTTCTGACGCTGGACCGCGGGTATCTCTCGTTACGGGATCCGTGGGCGTTCTCGGCCGGGATCGTGAGCGTGGCGCGTACGGAGCCGATCGTCGAGCACGGGGTCGAGGTCGAACGGTTGCCGCTGCGGGGAGAGTTCGTCGATCTGGAAGCGGGCCGCGCCCTGCTGCGCGGCGACAACCACGCGGTTCGCGTGCATGGCGCCTACCGATCCCACCGGTCCCAGGTGGGCGGCGATCACCGCGACTTCAGCGGTCCCGAGGTCGGTCTGCGAACGGTGACGCACCGGTTCGTGCGGCTGACGCACGTCAACCGGTTCGAGAGGACCGAGGACTTCAATCTCGGGACGGAATCGCACGCCGTGCTGCGGCTGTCCACACCCGCGCTCGGCGGGCAGCCCGCGACGTTCGTCTCGGTCGGGTATCGGCATGGACTGCGGTTTCGGGACGATCATTTCGTGGTGCTCGGCGTGGGGTTCGACGGGCGGCGCGAGGGCGGCGGCTGGCGCAACAGCGTGGCGGCGGTCAACGCGCGCTACCTCCGCAAGCACTCGACGCGGACCGCGTTCGTGGGCAAGCTCGACTACGCCCACGGCCACGACTTCGATCCGGAGGTGCAGCTTCGCCTTGGGGCCGAAACCGGCCTGCGCGGGTATCCGGTACGGCAGTTCACGGGGACGCGTTCGCTGCTGTTGACCGCGGAAGAGCGCTTCTTCTTCGCGGACGACGTCTGGCAGTTGTTCTCGTTCGGCGTGGCCGGATTCGTCGACAGCGGCTTCGTCTGGCCCGCGGGGCGTCGGGTCGATCTCGGCGATCTGCGGACCGGGGTGGGCGTGAGCCTGCTCGTCGGCAGCCACCGGCTCGCCAGCCGCGGCGGCGTCAGGTTCGACATCGGTTACGCCCTCGACCCGGTCGAGGGCCCGGACGGCCGGCCGAAGCGCTGGGTGGGCGCGGCGTTTTCCGACATTGACTTCTGATCGACAGTCGCCGGCGCGTACGGCCGCTGCCTTTGCGGCCGGGGGACTGGTGCCCCTCGCGACGTGGCTCGTGCTGCTGCCGGTGCTCGGCGCGTGGGATCTCTACCGCGGCAGCACGATCCTGCGGCCGGTTGCCGTCCTGATGCTTGCCTGCGCGGCGGGCGGTGTCGTGGCCGGTGGCGGCCTCGGCGGCTCCGGGCGCCGGCGGGCGGCGCTCGGGGCGGCCTTCGTCGGCGCGCTCTGGGTGCCGTTCCTGATGCTGGGTACCCTGCCGGCGCTGAGCGGGGGCGAGCGGCTCGTCGAGCTGGTCGTCGGCCTCCTGCCAAGCCTTGCGGTTTCCCATGCGCTCCTCGGAGGGATGGCGCTCGCGCTCGGCGGAGGCGGATGGAGGCGTGCGGGGAGGGGCGCCGCGGTGTTCGGCGCGGCCGGCGCGGCCGGCGCCCTGTTGCTGGCGCTCCTTGTCCGGCTGTCGGCCGGAGCCGTCGGCGTGCCCGGGTTCGCGGTCAGTGCACTGGGGGGTGTTCCGGCCTGTCTCCTGCCGCTGGCGTGCGGCGGGTGGTGGCTCGGCCGCTTGCGGCTGGACCCCACCTCGCGTCGCGTTCGAGAACGCATTCGATCCGGGCGATGAAGACGCATGCCGCCGCCGCGGCGAGGTGCCAGGCGATATGCGGTTGCAGCACGTGCGCCCACAAGCTCCCGGCGGCGACGCACGCGATGCCCGCGTGACCCAGGGCGAGCAGTGCGGCGGCCGGGAGGAGGAGTCCCGCCGTCCGGCGCAGATCGACGCGGATGGCCGGATGCGTCCGCGCCAGCTCACGCCAGAGCCAGAGCAGCGCGACGGCCTGGGCCGTGACGACGGCGTAGCCCGCGGCGGTTGCGAGGAACGGCAGCACGGCGCCGGTCCCGGCGAAGAGGGCGAAGAGCGCGGGCCACTGCCGATGCGTCGCGTGGCCCCGATGCACCAGCGCGGCGGCCAGCAGCAGGCCGGTGAAGAGCGGGATGGCGGCGAGGTCGAGCTGCTGGAAGACCGCCGCGAAGGTGGCGTGGAAGATCATGGAGGCGGTACTGAGCAGGGCCAGCACGGCCGGCAGGAAGCGTGCGGGCCCGTCGGCGGGACGCCGGTGGAGCCGGTGCCAGACGACCACCGCGGCCGCCAGGCCGGCGAGGGCGGACAACGTTTCGCCGGGGTGCGTCAGCAGCCCGTGCACGTCGGGCTCGCAGGTGTCGTACGCGGCCCGTTCCAGCGCGCTCCAGGGACCTGGCCTCACCCGTCCGACTCCTCGACCGCGTGCGTCATCGAGACGCCGGGGTGCCGGTGGAGGCCGCACCGCGCGCGGCCAGCAACGCCAGCCAGGCTTGCAGCACGTCCTCGCCGAAGTGCTTGCCGATGGTCACCCATTCCTCGTAGTGATTGGGGTGATCGAAGTTCCACCACCCGGTGTTGTCCGACAGCGGCATCAGGTACGAGAGGTAGTCGTGCGTCGATCCGAGGAAGCCGTGGTGCCGGCCCGGCATCAGGTGATCGACACCGGCCATGGCCGGGAAGCGCCATGTCCCCCAGGCGGGTCCGTAGTCGGCGACGACCTCGGGACGACCCAGGGCATGGGCCGGATCGATCTCCCCCGGAGCGGTCAGCAGGCTGAGGTCCCCAATCTCCATCAGGCTGACCTCGGCGCGCACGCAGCCCAGCAGGCCCCAGCAGTCGGGCCACCGGTAGCGCAGGCGTTCGGGCGGCTCCACGTCGTGGTGCCAGACCGACCAGGTGCCGAGCAGGTGGATCACGTTGTCGATCGGCGTGTCGAACGACGCGGTCCTGACGGAAAGGCCGGGAGACGGCAGTGGTTCCGCGGCGCGCAGCGCGGCTACCGCCTGGTGGGCGATCTCGTAGCCGGTCGAGCGGATCTTCTCCCAACCGTCGGTCACCAGGACCGGCCGCTCCGTCCCGTCCGGCGCCGTCTCGACGACACGGCGGCCGTCGGCGTCCCACAGCGGGACCGGCGTGCCGCGCAGTCCGCTCATCTGGTTGCCGACCGTGCCGGCGACGAACACGGCCACCCCGCCGCGCTCGCGCTCCATGTATTCGCGCAGGTAGTGCGGGTAATCGCTGGACAGCAGCCGGTTGCCGCTGCCCAGCGTGTCCGGGTGATTGTGCCAGTTGACCAGCGTGGCGATGGTCTCGCCGGTCTCCGCCGCCTTCAGCTCCGCGGCGACGATCCGCGTGTTGCCGACGACGGGATCCCGCAGGTCGCGTTGCATCACGAAGCGGTCGTAGGCGGCAGCCGGGTCGTCCATCCGGTTGTTGACGGCAGGCAGGCGGCAATCGTCCTCGGTCTCGAGCGCGCCGCTGAGAATGTCCCGGCACGCGACGTGGGTGGTCGTCGCCGTCGTCAGCGTCGCGGGGCGCAGCGCGTCCAGGGCCTGCTCGATGGACGCGTAGAGCTGCTTCCGAAGCCGGGTCGTATAGCGCCGGTTGTGGCCCCTCATCAAGGTCGACCAATAGCCGCTGGCGTCGGGGGCCGAGTGGGTGTGCGTGGAGTGCAGAACCACGTGGCTCTCGCGAATGCCGTGGTTGCGCGCCACTCTGCGCCGCACCGGTCCGGTGTGCTTGCGCCCCAGGCCGGGAAGATCGGCGGCCACGAGAACCAGCGTCTCTCCGGCCGTGTCCCGCAACGCCAGCGTGCGCGCCCAGATCGGGTCGTGAACGCCTTCGGCGAGCCGGTTTCCTTCGCGAAAGGGCACGTAGGGGCTGAAGCCGGCCAGGTGGATCCAGCGGAAGCACTCGCGTGCCGGGTCGAACTGGGGAACCGATGCGTCGGCCGCCGCGTCTTCACAGAACGCGGGCGTGATGTCGACGGCCGCCGCCCCGGCCAGGAGCTGGGCCGCCGCCGGCGCGGGCCGCGTTGCGCCAGCGATGGTCACCGCGAGGAGACATGCGGCCGCCGGCGGATTCTTCCAGGGGCGAGGGGCGCCGACTCGGAGTATGCTGCGCACGCGCAGGAGGGTACACATGTCGTTGAGCACGTATCTCACTTTCGGCGGCAACTGCCGCGAGGCGTTCGAATTCTACCGGTCGGTCTTCGGCGGGGAGTTCACGGAGTTCCAGACGTTTGCCGGCGGACCGCCGGACATGCCGGTCTCCGAGGAAGAGAAGAACCTCGTCATGCACGCCGCGCTGCCGATCGGCTCGAGCATCCTCATGGGGAGCGACAGTTCGAGCTTCGGCCCGCCGCTCGCCGTCGGCAACAACTTCTCGATTGCCGTCGACGCGGAGAGCCGGGAGCGGTGCGAAGAGCTGTTCGCCAAGCTGTCCGCGGGCGGGTCGGTCATCATGCCGCTGCAGGACCAGTTCTGGGGGTCGTACTTCGGTCAGTGCGCCGACCGGTTCGGCGTCCACTGGATGGTAAGCCACGCGGCGCCGACCGAATAGATATCCGTCAGGCACTTCGCGCTCCTGCCGTTCAGGCGGTTTCGATTCCGGCCTCGGCATCGAGCTTCAGCTCGGCGGTTGCGACCTCGCGCATCCGGAACTTCTGCACCTTGCCGGTGACCGTCATCGGGAAGGCGTCGACGAGCTTCCAGTAGCGCGGGATCTTGTAGGTCGCGATGGCGCCGTGGCAGAACGCGCGGAGCTGGTCGCCGGTCAGGGCGGCGCCGGCTTTCGGCTTGATCCACGCCATCACCTCCTCGCCGTAACGGGCCGACGGGACGCCGATGACCTGCGCGTCCTCCACGTCCGGATGCGTGTAGAGGAACTCCTCCACCTCGCGCGGATAGACGTTCTCTCCCCCTCGGATGATCATGTCCTTGATGCGGCCGACGATCTTCAGGTACCCCTCGTCGTCCATCGTCGCCAGGTCGCCCGAGTGCATCCAGCGCGCCGAGTCGACGGCCGTAGCGGTCGCCTCCGGCTGGTTCCAGTAGCCGAGCATCACGACGTAGCCGCGCGTGCACAGCTCGCCGGAGGTGCCGCGCGGCACGATCCGGCCGCTCTCCGGATCGATCACCTTGATCTCGACGTGCGGGTGGATACGGCCGACGCTGCCGACCCGCTTGTCGACCGGGTCGTCGACCCGGGTCTGGGTCGAGACGGGGGATGTCTCGGTCATTCCGTAGCAGATGGTGATCTCGCGCACGTTCATCTGCTCCCGGACCTGCTTCATGACCTCGACGGGGCAGGGCGAGCCGGCCATGACGCCGGTGCGCAGCGACGAGAAGTCGGTGCCCGCGAAGTCGGCGTGGTGCAACTGGGCGATGAACATCGTCGGGACGCCGTAGATCGACGTGCAGCGCTCGTTCTCGATGGCGGCGAGGGTGGCGGCGGGGTCGAAGCTCTCCGCCGGCGCGACCATGCAGGCGCCGTGAGTCGTGCAGGCGAGGTTGCCGATCACCATCCCGAAGCAGTGGTAGAAGGGGACCGGGATCAGCACGCGGTCCTTCTCGGTGTAGCGCAGGACTTCGCCGCAGAAATAGCCGTTGTTCAGGATGTTGTGGTGTGAGAGGGTCGCTCCCTTCGGCGCCCCGGTCGTGCCCGACGTGTACTGGATGTTGATCGGATCGTCGAAGCTCAGGCTCGCCTCGCGCTCGTCCAGCGCCGCGTCGTTGCCGTTCCCGGCTTCCTCCAGCAACGCGTCCCACTCGCTGTCCAGAACGACCGTCTCGTTCAGCGCCGGGCAACGGTCGCGCACGCTGTCCACCATCGCCGCGTAGTCGGCCGCGCGGAAGCGTCCCGCGTGCAGCAGCAGGCGCAGTCCCGACTGGTTGAGCGTGTACTCGAGCTCGTGGGCGCGGTACGCCGGGTTCACGTTGACCAGCACCGCGCCGATGCGGGCGGTCGCATACTGGACGACGACCCACTCGTAGCGGTTGGGGGCCCAGATGCCCACGCGATCGCCCTTGGCGATGCCGCGGGCGAGCAGGGCGCGGGCCAGACGGGTGGTCAGGTCCCAGAGCTCCCGGTAGGTGGCGCGGAAATCCTGGAAGGGGACGACGAGGGCGTCGCGATCCGGATGGCGCGTCGCGGTCCTGCGCAGGTTCGCGCCGATGGTCTCGCCCAGGAGGCGTACGCCGGTGGCGCCGTGCACGTAGGAGGGCGCGCTCACGGGACCCCGATTATAATGGCCGGGCCAGCGCTCGGAGGGAGCCCAGCCATGTTCGCCGGCTCGCGATCGATGCCCTTCGCAGGCCTTCTAGCCGCGCTGCTTCTCGTGCCCGTCGCCGGGGCCGCACTGTTCGAAGAGCAGCGCCGGGTCGTGCCGCGCTTCCGGTCCGGCGTCGATCTGGTCAAGGTGACGGCGACCGTACGCGACGCCGAGGGACGCCTGGTCGGCGATCTGACCCGCGACCGCTTCGAGATTCTCGAGAACGGCCGGCCGCAGCGCATCGCGCAGTTCGACCAGGGCCGGGTCCCGGTCAGCCTGGGCGTGGTCCTCGACGTCAGCCAGAGCATGCTCGGGCAGCGCATGGACGACGCGCGCGCGGCGCTGCAGCGGTTCCTCGTCGATCTGCTCGAGCCGGGTGACGAGGTCTTCCTGATGGTGTTCAACCACGATCCGCGGCTGGAGGCGCCGTGGACCCTCGGTCCGAGCCGGCTCCGCGGGCGCCTGGACGGCGTTCGGCCCTACGGGGCGACGGCCATCTACGACGCGCTGATGATGGCGCTGCCCATGTTCGCCGCCCGAGCCCACGACCGCGCGGCGGTGGTGCTCATCTCCGACGGGTCCGATACCGCCAGCGACGTGACGCGCGAGGATGTGCGCTGGCAGATACGGCTCAGCGACGCTTTCGTCTACGCCGTCGGCATCGACGCGCCGGAGCGCCGGCCCATCAACGACCGCGTGAACGCGCGCTTGCTCCGCGACATCACGGCCGAGAGCGGCGGCTACACGGAGGTCATCACGGACAGCCCGGAGCTGGCGCCGGCCACCGAGCGGATCGCGGAGGAGCTGAACCACCAGTACACGCTCGCCTATGCGCCCGGCGTCGCTCCCGACGGGCGCTATCGCCGCATCCAGGTGCGGGTCCGCGGCGGCGACTACCGCGTGCGGGCGCGCCGCGGGTACGTGGCGCTTCCGCGCTGGTGACGCGGCGCTCCGCGCCTCGTGTATCGTGAAGGAATGATCGTTCTCGATGCGCGCGATCTGCGCAAGCGCTACCGCCGCGGAGACACGGAAGTCACGGCGCTCGACGGTGTCGACCTGACGCTGACGGCCGGGACGTTCGTCGCCGTGGTCGGTCCGTCCGGCTGCGGGAAGTCGACGCTGTTGCACCTGTGCGGAGGCATGGACCGGCCCACCACGGGCGCGGTGCGGCTCGACGGCCGGTCGCTCACCGCCCTCGACGACGACGAGCTCACCCGGCTGCGGCGCGAGCGGATCGGCTTCGTGTTCCAGTTCTTCAACCTGCTGCCCACGCTGACGGTGGCCGAGAACATCGCGCTCCCGCTGCTGCTCGCCGGCAGGAATGCTACGGAGTCGGTGGCGCGGGCGGGGGAGTGGGCCGAGCGGGTAGGCATCTCGCACCGGCTCGATCATGCGCCCTCCCAGCTTTCCGGCGGCGAGGCCCAACGGGCGGCGATTGCACGCGCCGTGGTGCACGAGCCGGCCCTGCTCATCGCGGACGAGCCCACCGGCAACCTGGACAGCGAGAACGGAGCGCGGATTCTGGCGCTCCTGCAGGAGGTGAACCAGCGGTCCGGAGCGGCGTTGCTCATGGCCACCCACGACGCCGCGGTCGCAGCGGCGGCAGAGCGCACCGTGGAGATGCGGGACGGGAGCATCCTGCGCGTCGAGTCGCGCGCTGCCGCTATCGAATCCGGGAGGCAGCCGGCGTTCGCCGTGGCGGGTGCCGAGTCGTGACGGCCGGACCGCGGCCTCCCGCGCCCGCCGGGCTCTTCCGCGCCTTCGTCGTCCGGAACCTCCGGCAGCAGCCGTTGCGCAGCGCAGCCACCATCGCCAGCCTCGCGGTCGGCGTGGCCGTGGTCGTAGCCATCCAGCTCGCCAACGCCAGCTCGGTGCGCGGATTCTCCACGGCGCTGGATGCTCTGGCGGGCCGGACGTCGCTGGAGCTCACCACGCCCGGCGGTCTCGACGAGACCCGCCTGACGGATCTCGGATGGCTGCGGGAGTACGGACTCGTCAGCCCGGTGATCGACGCCGACGTGCTGCTGGAGGTCGCGGGGGGCGGCGAGGCGCCGGCCCTCGAGGCGGTGCGCCTGCTCGGCGTCGACATTCTGCGGGATCGCCCGTTCCGCGACTATCCGCTCGTCGACGGCGACACGCCGCGGCTGGTGACGACGCAGGGCTTCCTCGACCTGCTGACCGATCCCCGGTCGGTCATCCTGACCCGGCGGTTCACGGACCGTCACGGGCTGCGCGTGGGCGACGAGGTCGGCCTGGTCGCCGGGGAGCGTTCGGTGTCGCTGCGCGTGACCGGCATCCTCGGCGACGAGGGACCCGCCAGCGTGCTTGACGGCAGCTTCGTCCTGATGGACATCGCCGCGGCGCAGTGGGCGGTCGGCCGCCTCGGGCGGCTCGACCGGGTCGACGTGCGGCTGGCGGACGGCATCGATGTCGCGGAGGCCGAGCGGGACATCGCGTCCCGTGCGCCCGCCGGGATCACGGTGCGCCGCCCGTCGTCGCGGGGCGCCGAGGTGGAGCGCATGCTGCGTGCGTTTCAGTTCAACCTGACCGCCCTGAGCCTGATCGCGCTCCTTGTCGGGCTCTTTCTGGTCTACAACACGGTCTCGGTGTCGGTCATCACCAGGCGCGGCGAGATCGGCATGCTCCGGACCCTCGGCGTCACCCGCCGCGCCGTAGTCGGTCTGTTCCTCGGCGAGGCGGGCGCACTTGCGCTGCTCGGTTGCGCGCTCGGCGCGCCGCTCGGCTGGCTCCTGGCGCACGGCGCGGTCCGGCTGACCTCGTCGACCGTCAGCCAGTTCTGGATCGTCTCGTCGGCCACGGTGCCGCCACTCGATCCGCGGATGGTGGGGCTGGCGTTCGCGGTGGGCCTGCCGCTGGCGCTGGTGGCCGCGGCGGCGCCGGCCCTGGAGGCGGCGCGCCTGACGCCGCTGGCCGCGGTGCGCGGCGACGACGACCTGGACGCCCGGACGCGGCTGCCTTGGCGTTCCGTCGCCGGGCCGTTGGCGCTGTTCGCGGCCGGCGCGTGGCTGGCGGCGCAGGGACCGGTGGGCGGACTGCCGGTCTTCGGCATGCTGGCGGCCCTCGCGGTGGTGCTCGGGGCCGGCATGGCGATGCCGGCAGTGCTGTTCGGCTTCCGGCGGTCGTGCGGCGCAGTCATGGCGCGCTGGCTGCGCGTGGAAGGCCGCCTGGCCCACGCCAACCTCGGCAGCGCGATCCCGCGCCTCTCCATCTCCGTCGCCGCGCTGGCCGTGAGTCTGGCCATGATGGCGGCCATCGCCATCATGGTCGGGAGCTTCCGCGAGACGGTCGTCTACTGGATCGGCCAGACCCTGCAGGCCGACCTGTTCGTTTCCACCGCCCGCGGGTCTCCGGCGGCCGAGAGTGGCGGCATATCCGCCGCGACCGAAGCCGTCATCGCCGGCCACCCGGAGGTGGAGGCGATCGACGGGTTCCAGGGTATGGACGTGTCCTACGGCGGGTCGACGATCACCGTCGGAGCGGGCCGGTTCGCCACCCGCCTGGAGCGCGGCGGGCTGCAGTTCAAGGACCCGGCCGACGGAACGGCCGCGATGGCCAGTGCGATCGGGCGCGATCGGGTCGTCGTCTCCGAGGCGTTCTCGCTCAAGTACGACGCCGGCGCCGGCGACGAGATCCGGCTTCCGACCCCGTTTGGTCCGACGCCGTTCGAAGTTGCGGCGGTCTATTTCGACTACTCCAGCGACCGTGGGCTGGTGGTGATGGACGCGGGCACCTTCGAGCGTCATTTCGGGCCGGAACGGCCGAGCGGCCTGACCGTCTACCTGGCGCCCGGGGCCGACCCGGAGACGGTACGCGACGAGCTGAGGGCTGTCCTCGGCCCGGGGCGGCGGCTGTTCATCACGACCAACGCCGCGCTGCGCGCCACGGTGCTGCGCATCTTCGACGCCACGTTCGCCATCACCTACGCGCTGGAAGTCATCGCCATCGGCGTCTCGCTGTTCGGGATGGCCGCCACGCTGCTGACGCTGGTGCTGGAGCGGCGCCGGGAGATCGCGATGTTGCGGCTGGTGGGCGCGGACAGACGCCAGCTCCGGCGGCTGATCGTCGTCGAGGCGGGCGTGCTGGGCGCGGTGACGCAGGCCGTGGGGCTGGTGGTCGGACTGGCGCTGTCGTTGATTCTCATCTACGTGATCAACGTGCAGAGCTTCGGCTGGACGATCCAGTTTCACCTGCCGCTCGGCTTCCTGACGCAGGCGACGGTGGCCATCGTGGCCGCGGCGGCGCTCGCCGGTCTCTATCCGGCGCGTCTGGCGGCCCGCTTCGAGCTGGCGGACGTGGGTGCCGCAGAGGGATAGGAACGCACCTGTTCCAGTGACGCGTGCGGGACGATTTCGGCGGCCGGCCGGCAGACCGTGCAGTATGGCGAAGCCGGAGGTTGTGATGAGGAGCCCAAGGGGAGTGCAGGGTCGCAGTCGTCGGAGGGCGCCGGCGTTCGTATTCGTCGCTGCGGCGGTTGCGTCGGGCGCGGCGGGAGTCGCCCAGGAAGAGGTCGCGGATGCGGTGAAGGGTGTCACCTACCGAGTTGCGTCGGGCGCGGCGGGAGTCGCCCAGGAAGAGAGCAACGCCCCCGGCGCTCGGAGCACCTGGAGGGCTGCCGATCCCGGCTATGCGCTGTCCTTCCCGCGCGACCATGCCGCGCATCCGGACCACCGCATCGAATGGTGGTACTACACCGGCAACCTGCGCGCAGCGGACGGCCGCCGGTTCGGCTACCAGCTCACGTTCTTTCGCTTCGGCGTCGACCGGCGGCCGGCGAACCCCTCGCGCTGGGCCGTGCGCGACCTGTACATGGCGCACTTCGCGGTCACCGACGTCGAGCGCGGCACCCACCACGTCGCCGAGCGGCTGAACCGCGCCGGCATCGGGTGGGCGGGGGCCAGCACCGAGACGCTGCATGTCTGGAACGACGGGTGGTCCGTGACGCTCGAAGAGGAGGGCAGCCGCATCCAGGGGCTCGCAGCGGCGAGCGACGACGGCGGTTTCGCCATCGATCTGCGCCTGGATCCGGCCGGGCCTCCCGTGCTGCACGGCGTGAACGGCTTCAGCCAGAAGGGGGCCGAGGTTGGCAATGCGTCCCACTACTACTCGCTGACCCGCCTGCTGACCACCGGGCGTCTTACTGTCGATGGCGAGTCGCTCGACGTCGCAGGGTTGAGCTGGATGGATCACGAGTTCGGGACGAGCTTCCTGGAGCCGGCCCAGGCGGGGTGGGACTGGTTCTCGATCCAGCTCGACGACGGGACCGACCTGATGGTCTACGTCATGCGGCGCATCGACGGCGCCCGCGACCCGCGCTCGAGCGGCACCCTGGTCTCGCAGAACGGAGTGAGCTACCTGCGTGTCGACGACTACCGGCTAACCCCCGGCCGGCGCTGGACGTCGGCGGCCAGCGGCGCCGCCTATCCCATGGCGTGGCGCATCGAAATCCCGCCGCACGGACTCGATCTGCAGGTGACGGCCGCGGTCGACGCCCAGGAGCTGGAAACCGGCCAGTCGACCGGGGTCACCTACTGGGAGGGCGTGATCGATGTGCGCGGTACGCGCGGCGGCGTTCCCGTCGCCGGCTCCGGGTACCTGGAGATGACCGGCTACGCGGGCGCGCCGATGAGCACGGTGCTGCGGTAGGCGCTCGCCACACTCGACGGAGGTCCAGGAACCGACTGGCTCGCGAACACTCGTGGAAAATCAGCGCATGTGCTTCTTCGCGCGCTCGGCGAGCTCCTCCGGGGTCAGGTTCTCCTGGCGCGTGGCGATCGTCCAGAGGTTGCCGGTCGGGTCCTTCACGGAGGCGTTCCGGTCTCCATAGAACATGTCGGCCGGTTCCTGCAGCGAGGTCGCCCCCGCCGCCAGCGCCCGTGCGTAGGCGGCATCGGTGTCCGGCACGTAGATGTAGAGCATGCAGGGGATTGCGGGGATCTCCTCCCGGTCCTGCCCATCATCACGGGCGAGTCGCCGATGACGACCTCCGCGTGTCCCGTGGGGCCGGCCTGCGTGGGGACGCGCTCCTTCTCCGTGGCGTCGAACGCGGCCTGCAGGAAATCGATGAGCCGGTCGACGTCGTCGACGACGATGTACGGCGTTACGGTGTGGTAGCCCTCGGGGATTGGATTCACAGCCATCAGAACACTCCGCGATTCCGGATATGGTCGATTCGCCGACGCGAGCAGCGGGGAGCGTCGCTGAAGGCAAGTCTATCCGGCGTTTTTCGGGTAGCCGAGTCCCCGCAGCGCCTCGGTTATCTCGTCCAGGATCGCCGGGTCGTCGATCGTCGCCGGCGTCGTGTACGGCTGGCCGTCCGCGATCTTCTTGACGGTGCCGCGCAGGATCTTTCCCGAGCGAGTCTTGGGCAGCCGCGGCACGAGCGCGGCGGTCTTGAACGCCGCGACCGGGCCTATCGAGGCGCGGACGCGCTCGACCAGTTCCGGCACGATTTCGTCTGCGCCGCGCGTCACCCCTGCCTTGGTCACCACGAAACCGATCGGGATCTCACCCTTGATGGCGTCGGCGACCCCGACCACCGCGCACTCGGCCACGTCGGGGTGGAAGGCCAGCACCTCTTCCATTCCCCCGGTCGAGAGGCGGTGGCCGGCCACGTTGATGATGTCGTCGACGCGGCTCATGATGTAGAGGTAGCCGTCGTCGTCCCGGTAGCCGGCGTCGCCGGTCAGGTAGTAGCCGGGGTAGCGGGACAGGTACGACTGCCGGTAGCCGTCGTCGTTGTTCCAGAGCGTCGGCAGGCAGCCGGGCGGCAGCGGCAGCTTCACGACCAGGGCGCCGATCCGGCCGTCCGGCATCTCGTTTCCGTCCTCGCCCAGCACGCGCACGTCGTAGCCGGGAACGGCCCGGGTCGGCGAGCCCGGCTTTACCGGCAGCGTGCCGAGACCGACGCAGTTGGCGGCGATGGCCCACGAGGTCTCCGTCTGCCACCAGTGGTCGATGACCGGCACGCCGAGGCGGTCGCGCGCCCACAGCAGGGTATCCGGGTCGGATCGCTCGCCGGCCAGGAACAGCGTCCGGAACCGCGACAGATCGCGGTTGCGCAGGAAGACGCCGTCCGGGTCCTCCTTCTTGATCGCCCGGAAGGCGGTCGGCGCCGTGAAGAGCACGTTGACGCCGTGCTGCTCGATCACGCGCCAGAAGGCGCCCGGATCGGGGGTGCCGACCGGCTTGCCCTCGTAGAGGATGGTGGTCGCGCCGCGCAGCAGCGGGCCGTACACGATGTACGAGTGGCCCACGACCCAGCCGATGTCCGACGCGGCCCAGTAGACCTCGCCGGCGCCGACGCCGTAGACGTTCTCCATGCTCCAGTGCAGGGCGACAGCGTGCCCGCCGTTGTCCCGTACGACCCCCTTGGGTACGCCGGTGGTGCCCGAGGTGTAGAGGATGTACAGGGGGTCGGTGGCGGCCACCGGGACGCAGTCGGCCGGCTCGGCGCCGTCGCACGCCGCGCGCCAGTCGAGGTCCCGGCCCTCGACGAGCGGGGCCTCGGCCTGCGGCCGCTGGAGGATGATCGCCCGCTCGGGCTTGTGCGACGAGAGCTCGATGGCGGCGTCGAGCAGCGGCTTGTAGGGCACCACCCGGTCGACCTCGATGCCGCAGGAAGCCGACAGGATCAGCTTCGGCTGCGCGTCGTCGATGCGGGCGGCCAGCTCCTTCGGCGCGAATCCGCCGAAGACGACCGAGTGGACCGCGCCGATGCGGGCGCACGCCAGCATGCCGATCACCGCCTCGGGTACCATCGGCATGTAGACGATCACGCGGTCGCCGGCCGCCACCCCCTGCGCCGCCAGCGCACCCGCCACGCGCGCCACCTCGTCGCGGAGCTCGTTGTAGGTGAAGCGGCGTACCGTGCCGGTCACCGGGCTGTCGTAGACCAGCGCGAGTTGCTTGCCGCGGCCGCGCTCGATGTGCCGGTCGAGGCAGTTGTAACAGGTGTTGAGCCGGCCGCCGGCGAACCAGCGGTAGAACGGTGGCTCGGCGTCGTCGCGCACCCTGTCCCAGCGTCGGTGCCAGAAGAGCGGTTCCGCGGCGGCGGCCCAGAAATCGAGCGGCTTGTCCCGCGCGCGACGGTAGGTGTCTTCGTATACGGAGGGCATGGGTCCGGATCGTAGCCCGAAAACCGTCGCCTGCGGCTCCGCTTTCCGCCCGACCTGGCCTGACCGGGAGCCTGCCCCGCCTCGGCGGCGCAGGTTCCCGGCGCAAGCTGATCGCGCGGGATGGTGGACGCCCACCCGGCTGGTGCATATAGTGGCAGGGTCGGCGTCGTTCGATTCACCCGGTCGAAGGCGAGGGGACAGCGATGGGCGAAACGGTCTCGCGTCGGGTGCTTCCGTGGATGCTGCTATTGGGTCTGGCCGCGGTTCCGGACGCGGCCGGCGCGCAGGATCTTCGGCTGATCACGGCCGCCGCCGCCGGCGATGCGGCAACCGTGGACGCGCTCATTCGTGACGGCGCCGAGGTCGACGCCCGCCGCGCCGACGGCGCGACCGCGCTGCTCTGGGTGGCCCATCGCGACGACCTCGAGCTGGTCGACCTGCTGCTCGGCGCCGGCGCCGACGTGAACGCGGCCGACGACAACGGTGTGACGCCGCTGGAGCGGGCGGCCGAGAACGCCAGTCCGGCGATGGTCGAGAAGCTGCTCGCGGCGGGCGCCAGCCCGCACGTGGCGCGGGCCAGCGGACTGACGCCGTTGATGACCGCGGCACGGACCGGGCACCCGGGAGTCGTCGAGACGCTCCTGCGTTACGGCGCGGACGTCAACGCGGCCACGGCCGAGACGCGCAGCACGGCGCTGATGTGGGCGGTGGCGGGGTCCCATCCGGCCGTGGTCCGCGCGCTGCTGAACGCCGGCGCCGACCCGCGCGCCTCCACCGCGGACGGTTTCACGCCGTTGCTCTACGCCACCCACAACGGCGACGTCGCGATGACCGAGACCCTCATCGTCGCCGGCGTCGACGTGAACGAGACGGGTGTGGACGGCACACATGCCCTGGTGTATGCGATCGTCGTCGGCAACGACGAGTTTGCGCTGTATCTCCTCGGGCGGGGCGCCAATCCGAACGGCTCGATGGGCGGAGTGCGCGCCCTGCACGCCGCGGTGGGAAGCGTCACCACCTGGCACGGCGACTGGCGGCGCCACCACGGCGACAGCCGCCGCCGCAGCCCGTTCGGGCGCCGGGGCTTGCACGCGAGTCGGGCGCTCCCACTGGTGGAGGAATTGCTGGAGCGCGGCGCGGACCCGAACGCGCGGATCACGACGTCGGCGATGCTGATGGACTACATCGGCTACCCGCGCAAGGGGGCGTTCGAGCCGTTCGCCTGCGGGACCGGCGATCTGCGCGGCGCCACTCCGCTCTGGGTGGCGGCTCATGAGGCGAATCGGCCGACCGTGCCCGACGGCGCCAGCAAGGAGTACGTGAGAGACAGCGCCGCGATCATCCGGGCTCTCCTCGACGCCGGCGCTGACCAGCACCTGACCACCGACGACGGGACGACGCCGTTCATGGTTGCGGCGGGACTGGGGCGCTCGACGTATCGGCCCCGGCAGCCGCGCGGCGTGCGGTCGCCGAGCGCCGAGGCGGCGGTCCGCATCCTGCTGGAGGCCGGCGCGGATATCGACGCCGTCAACGAGGCCGACTTCAACGCGCTGCACGGGGCCGCCTTCCGCGGTCTCGACGAGGTGGTCACCTACCTGGTGGAGCAGGGCGCCGACATCGACGCGCGCGACTTCAAGGGGCGCACGGCATACCGGCTCGCCGAGGGCTCCAAGCAGTCGTTCCAGTTCCAGAGCTGGCCGGAGACCGCCGCCCTGCTGCTCCGGCTGGGCGCCAATACCGAATTGGGGATTCCGGGCACCGTGCAGGAGCGCCTGCGCGACGTGCCGCGCGCCGCGGATCAGTGAAGGCGTGTCGCCTCACCCGTCGTACCGGTTGGTGGCCCCGAGACCGGCGTCTCCGGAGCGGCCACCGAGCATGCGGACCAGAAACCCGTGGCGGGATCGGCGTCGCACCGAGGACGGTTTATAATCGGTAGGCGTTGCGTTCCAACAAGACGATGCATTCGGTTCGCACGTTCCGCACGGGTACCGTTGCCGCCGTGATTGCCTGGAAGCTCGCCGCCTTGGCGTTGCTGCCGGCCGCCCTCTGCTGCCACGCGGTGATGGTCGCGGACGAGGCCTCCGTGCCCGCCTGCTGCGAAGGGGGCGAGCATGGCGCGATGTGTCCGATGAAGCGGGACGCAGGCAGCGATCGGGATGCGGACGCTCGGGAGAACCTGCCCCGCATGATCGGCTGCAACTCGCTCGACGATGCCCTCATCGGGTTGCTGAGCCTCTCCGGCTTCACGCCGGACGTGTTCGAGTGGACGGCCGTTCCCGCTCGTCTCGAGCGCATTGCGGAGCGCCGCTACGCGGTCGCCTCTCTCGCCGACGCCCCCTCACCCCCACCGCCGCGCGCCTGACGCCGGTTCATCCCGAATTTCCATTCTCTTCGTGTCGGTGCGGCGGTGTCCCGGACCCAAGTCCGTGGGACTTCGGTGGCTGGACGGCCTCGCGAGGGGTAGATCATCATGAGAGTCGGAACACATGGAAATGTGTATGCGGGGCGGCGTTGCGCCTGTCTGGCGTTCCTGCTGGCGGGGCTGCTCGGGCCGCCGGGCCTGCACGCGCAGGGTGGCGCGGCAGTGTCCGGGGCGGTGACGGACGCCCAGGGGCTGGCGTTGCCGGGTGCGACGGTGGAGTTGAGCACGGCGGCCGGTGACTTCGTTGCCTCGGTGGTGACCGACGGAGCAGGCGCTTTCTCCGTCGACGGCGTCATGCCCGGAGAATACGTCGTGGCGGCGAGCCTGCTCGGGTTCCGGCGGCACGCCGAGCCGGTCACGGTCGGTACCGGCGGAACCGGGCCCGTGGCCATCACCCTGGAGGTCGGCTCGTTCTCGCAGGAGGTGCGGGTGAGCGCCTTGATGCCGGAGGTGGCCACCGAGTTGGTGAGTCCGGCGTCCGAGATCGAACGTCGCGTCGCACAGGATCTGGCGCAGTCCCTTCGCAGCCATGCCGGGGTGACCGCGCTGCGGCGCGGCGCCATCAATCTCGATCCGTCGGTCCGGGGCCTGTACGCCGAACAGATCGGCGTCTTCGTCGACGGTACCCGCACGTTCGCGGCGGGCCCGGCGCGGATGGACTCGGCGCTCAGCCATATCAGTCCGCACGCGCTGCAGTCGCTACGCGTGGTGCGGGGACCGTATGCGCTGACCTGGGGCGCCGGCACGCTCAGCGCGATCCAGGCCGAGACGTTCAAGCCGGCGTTCGGCTCTGCCGACTTCCGGTTCGGCGGCCGCGCGGGCTACAACTACGGCAGCAACGCGGGCGCCAACGACGGGTTCGCCAGCCTGTACGGCAGCTCCGACCGGGTGCGGTTCGCGTTCCAGCACAACACCCGGATCGGAAGCGACTACACCGACGGCAGGGGCGGCACGGTACAGGGCGACTACGAGTCGTTCGATACGCGCTGGGGCCTCGGGGGACGTCTGGGCAGCCGGACGCTCCTGGATTACAGCGGCGGCTTCCAGCGGCAGAACGACATCGACTATCCGGGACGTCTGCTCGACGCCACCTTCTTCGAGACGCAGTCGCACGCGCTGGCGTTCTCGCACGCGCCCGCGGGGGGAGTCCTGACGGAGATCGTGGGTCGTGCGTATGCGAACCTCAAGGATCACCTGATGAACAACGACGACAAGCCGACCGCGCTGAGGAACCACCAGCGGACTCCCGCGTTCCCCATTCGCGTCGATCTGCCGGCCGCGGCGGACACCGTCGGCGGCCGCTTCCACGCCGCCCTGCAGACCGGAGCCCTCCGCTACAAGCTGGGCTTCGATGCCTACCGGCTGCGGCAGAGCGCCACGCAGACCATCCGCGATCGCGAGACCGGGGACATCCATCACGACCGGCATCCGGTCTGGCCGGACGCGACCCTGACCAACGCCGGGGGCTACGCCCAGGTGCTGGTCGACCGCGGACGGAGCACCGTCGGCGCCACCGTGCGTGTGGACCGGGAGCAGGCGCGGGTGGGGCAGGTCACGTCGTTCTTCGCCCACAACGCGATCCCCGAGTACGGCCTCCACGTGGCGCACGGGCGCTTCGACTGCGTCACCGTGCGGTGCATGACGCCGCAGGGCCAGGGTACCGGCCACGGCATGACGCACGATCACGGCACGACGCACGGTCCGGGCATGACACACGGCCAGGGAATGACGCATGGGCAGGGAATGCACGCCGAACACGGCGCCTCGATGCCGGTGTCGGGCGACCGGTTCGCACAGCGCAACACCAACATCAGCGCCGCCGCCAACGGGAGCCTGCGGCTGACCGACAACTGGCTCGTGACGCTGGGGGCCGGCCGGGCCGTGCGCAATCCGTCCGCGCTGGAGCGTTACGCCGACCGCTTCCCGGCTGTGAAGTTCCAGACCGCGGCGGAATTCGTCGGGAATCCGCACCTGGTCCCCGAGAAGAGCCTGGAGCTCAACGCGGGGACGACGCTGCGGGTCGCGGAGGCGGTGGTCACGGTGGACGTCTTCCTGCGCAACGTCGACGACTACATCACCGTGGCTCCCGATCCCAACCTGGGCAGGCGCCTGCCGCTCAGCC
This sequence comes from Vicinamibacterales bacterium, assembly GCA_964291605.2. Lineage (GTDB taxonomy): Bacteria > Acidobacteriota > Vicinamibacteria > Vicinamibacterales > UBA8438 > WTFV01. Next base: position 3,268,387 of record OZ219745.1, read on the forward strand.
CGGACCGGCTCTTCCGCTACGTGCAGGCGGACGCGGCGCGCTTCGCCGGGTTCGACCTGACGGCGACCTCCGCCGCCGGACCGTGGATCGACCTGCGGGGCGGCTGGTCCTACGTGCGGGCCGAGGATCTGCTGTTCGACGAGCCGCTGTTCGGTGTGCCGCCGTTCGAGCAGCAGTACGCCATCGACATCCACAATTCGGCCCGGACCCGCTGGCTGGAGGTGCTGGTGACGAGTACCGCCGCGCAGGACCGCGTCGCGGCGAGCCGATTCGAGGTGCCGACCTCGGGCTGGACGACGATCGACCTGATGGCCGGGGTGAGCATGAACGACGGGCTGACGTTGCGGGCCGGTGTGCAGAACCTGACCGACCGGTACTACGTCAACCACCTGAACTCGTTCAATCCGTTCACGCGCCAACGGATCGCCGAGCTCGGCCGGAGCGCGTACATCGGGGCGGATGTGGGCTTTTGAAATGATCGGGCAGCGCCTGCGTGAGATGCTGGGGTCTCGTCCACGGTGCGGCAACCATGGCGTTTCATAGGACAATGAGCGCGGAGGGAAATCACAGATGCACAAGATGAGAACCGTCGGATGGTGTCTCGTGCTGGTAGCCGCGTCCGTCGCGGTCGTCACGGCGCACATGGCGGTGCAGAAGACGATGCCGGAGGCCGACGCGGTTCTCTCGGAGTCGCCGCACCACATTCAGATCTGGTTCACGCAATCGCCGGATCCCGCCATCAGCCGGCTGACCCTCGAGGGGACGGGCGGCGTGATCGAGCTCGGCGACACGCAGGTGCGGGACGACAGGTCGCTCATGGCTATGCTGCCGTCGGAGTTGGCCGCCGGAAGCTACACCGTGAACTGGCGGACCGCCGGCGACGACGGACACACGCAGCGGGGCGAGTTCGCGTTCACCGTGCGCGCCGCGAACTAGTTCGCGGCCGGGGGCCGGACCGACCCGATATGGACGGTGAGTCGTTCGCGCTCGTGCTGCTGGCCGGCGCCAAGTGGGTCGCCTATGCCGGGCTCATCGGCTTCACAGGGACGGTTGCGATCCGCTGGTTGCTTCCCCACGCGCCCACCGCCGCCGCGGCGCTCGCGCCTGAGATCGAGCCGCGACTGGTAGTCGTGGCCGGGTGCTCCGCGGCGATCCTCGTCGTCGGAACCGCGGCGCGGCTGTACGCGCAGACCTGGTCGGTCTTCGGGCTCGACGAGCCGGTGACGCTGGAGCTCGTGCGGGTCGTCGGCATCGACAGTCGCTGGGGCGGTCGCTGGCAACCGCAGGCGGGTTTCGCCCTGCTTGCGACGGCGGCCGTGGCCGTTTGGGCGTGGCGGCCCCGGGCCGGCTGGTGGATTGCCGCCCCGGCCGCGGCCGGGGCCTGGATCACGCTGCCGCTGACGGGACACGCCATGAGCCTCGACACCCGCGTGCCGTGGCTCGCGCAGGTGGTTCACGGGATCGGGGCTGGCGTGTGGGTCGGGGCGCTGGCGGCGCTGGTTGCGGTCGCAACCGGGCTCGTCGAACGACCGGCGGGGCACCGGCGCGTCCCCGAGCTCGTGGGCCGGTTCTCGCCCATGGCCATGGTTGCGGTCGGGGCAATCGGTGTGTCCGGCGTGGTGACGGCCTGGTTCTATCTCGGCGCGGCCGCCGATCTCTGGACGACGGGCTACGGCCGCGTCCTGCTGCTCAAGGTGGTCCTCTTCCTGGGGACGGGCGCCGTCGGGGCGTACAACTGGCGGCGGCTCACGCCTCGGCTCGGGGACGAGGCGGGCACGCGGGCGTTGTTGCGGTCCGCGCGCCTGGAGCTGGCTCTGGCCGCCGGGGTGCTTCTCTTGACCGCCGTCCTCGTGCATCTGGCGATGCCGGCCGAAATGGGGTAAAACATCGCCATGACCATGCCATTCTCCCGTCGTCACTTCCTGCAGGCGGCCGGCGCCGGCGCCGCCGTCTGGGTACCTTCGGCAGTCCAGGGCTACACGGGGGCCGAGATGGCCCGCCGCGCCGAACAGGAGGGAGGCGAACTGACCCCCCTCGGCATCTCGATGTGGGACCTCGACACCCCCGCCCTCGTCGTGGATCTCGACGCCCTGGAGGCGAACATCGCCACCATGCAGCGCACGGTTACGCGCAACGGCATCGCGAGCCGGCCGCACGCCAAGACCCACAAGTGCCCGGCGATCGGCAGGATGCAGCTCGACACCGGTTCGGTCGGGATCTGCGTCGCCAAGGTCAGCGAGGCGCAGGTGCTCTTTGACCACGGCATCGATCAGCTCCTGATGACGACGAGCAACGTGACGCCGCTCAAGATCCGGCGCGCGATGAATCTGCGGAAATGGTGCGACGGCTTCGTCCAGGCGACGGACACGGCCGCGAACGCGCGCGATCTCTCCGCCGCGGCCGAGGCGGCCGGGGTCGTGGCCGATGTCGTCGTCGACGTGGACCCCGGGGGGCACCGGACCGGCATCACCCCGGGCGCGCCGGCGCTGGATCTGGCGCAGCTCGTCGACCAGTTGCCCGGGCTGCGGCTGCGGGGCATGCTGTGCTACGACGGGGGCTCGCAGCACGTCAAGGGCTTCGAGGCCCGGCAGGCGCAGACGCTGGAACGGCTGGCGGCGGCGGCCGACACCCGCGAGCGGATGGCGCGCGCCGGCCTGAACACCGGGATCTTCAGCGGCGGCGGCACCGGCACCTACAACATCGACCACCAGACGCCCGGCTTCACCGACGTGCAGGTCGGGAGCTACGTCTTCATGGACGCACAGTACATCGACGTCGGCGGGGCGGACGACCCCGACGTCTACACCGACTTCCAGCCGGCCCTGACCATCCTGACCACCGTGCTCAACGCGCAGTACGAGGGCCGGGCGACCACCGACGCGGGCGCCAAGGCGTGCACCATCAATCGCCCGTGGTCGCGCGTCAAGGGCGAGACCGGCATGAGCTACACGTCCGGCTCGGACGAGTTCGGCTCGCTCCGGTACGAGGACCACGCCAGCCGCACCTACGCGGTCGGCGACAAGCTGGAGCTGATCGTGTCGCATTGCGACCCGGTGGTGAACCTGTACGATCAGATGTACGCGGTCCGCAACGGCATCGTCGAGGCGGTCTGGGACATCGCGGCGCGAGGTCACTCGACGTAGACCTGGCGCGGCCGGAGCCGTACCGGGAGCCGGCGGGCTGTTTCTTCCCCCGGCTCCCGGGCGTCACCGAATCGTCGCCGCAAGTCCGCTATAATGAGGCCGCCTATGTGGACCAAGCTGATGAACCGGCCTCGCAAGAAGCCGCCGAAGAAGATCGCCGTCATCGACCCTGAGCGCTGCTTCGGCGCGTTCGCCTGCTCCATCTGCCAGGCCGCCTGCCCGGTCGAGGACTGCATCATCGAGGAGCCGGACGTCTACGGGCGGATGGTCTGCGCCGTCCGGGTCGACAAGTGCATCGGCTGCGGCCTGTGCGTCACCGTCGGCAACCCGACGGCGCCCCAGCCCCGCGACTTCGGATGTCCGCCCGACTACGACGCCATCGACATGGAGCCGTACGAGGCCATCGTCCCGCCGGAGCCCCGCCCGGAGGCGAAGGCTTCCGAAGAAGGCGGCGAGAGCGCCGCGGCATCCTGACGCGGCTTCGGCCGTCAGGCAGCGCTTTCGGACTGCACCTGGCCGTTCTCAGCGTGATTGTCCTGTCGGGTCCGGATCCAGTCCGACGAGCGGCCGTCCCGGCTGCACGAGGTCGCCGACGTGGCAGTCGACGGTCTTCACGCGGCCGGCGACGGGGGCGCGAACCGCCAGCTCCATCTTCATCGCCTCCAGCCTCAGCAGCGCGTCACCTGCCTCCACGACGGTTCCCGGTTCCACCAGGATGGCGCTGACGGTGGCTGGCATGGGCGTGCAGAGCGCGTCGAGATCCACTTCGCCGGAGGTCGACGCCGCCTCCGACCTGTGGCCATCGCCCGAATCCGTCTCCTCGACTGCACTCGTGACAGCGAACACTTCACCGCCAGCCATCGCATGACAGCCGCTCCCGTGCGGCGCGAGTCGCACCACCGTCGAACGCCCTTCGATAGAAACGACACAGGTGTCGTCGGAGCGGGAGAGCACTGCGGCGGCGAGAATCCGGGCCGTGTCGTCGCTGCCGATCTCTATCTCGATCTCACCAACGATGTCGTCTGCGCCACTCCGGGTACGCACCTGAAGGCTGGTCTTGCCGGAGGTCACCAGCCAACGCTCCGCGCGTCGTTCAGTCATCGGCGGCGCCGAGCCTCCAACCGGCCAGACGGTTCCATACGCCGTCGTTTCCCGCGTCGGAAACGGCGTCGCCCGGCAGGTCCGCGCCGCTGCTCGACCGGTCGCCGGCCGTGCGACGATCTCGCTTCTCCAGAGCAGCGCTGGCCGCGGCGCTGACCGCGGCCACGGTCACATCGTCCGGGGCCGCGTCGGCCAGCACGCTCCCGTGCTGGGCAAGAAACCCGGTGTGCACGTCGCCGGTCACGAAGGCGTCGTGGGCGAGTACACGCCGTAGCAGGCCGATGTTCGTCCGCAGGCCGAGCACCGCGAGCTCGCCGAGCGCCGCGTGCGCGCGCTGCCGCGCCTGCTCGCGGGTTCGTCCGGCGGCGGCGAGCTTGGCCAGAAGCGGGTCGTAGTGCACCGGGACGTCGCTGTCGCGTCCGACTCCCGAATCGACGCGGATACCCGGTCCACTCGGTTCGTGGTAACCGGTGATGGTCCCGGCCTGCGGCAGGTAGTCCGACGCCGGGTCCTCGGCGTAGACACGGCATTCGATGGCGTGCCCGCGGGGGGCGACGTCGCGCACCGTCCACGGCAGCCGGTGTCCGGCCGCAACCGCAAGTTGCGCCTCGACGAGATCGACTCCGGTCACGAGCTCCGTAATGGGATGCTCCACCTGCAGGCGCGTGTTCATCTCCAGGAAGTAGCACCCGGCGTCGTCGCCCGTGCCGTCGATCAGGAACTCCACGGTGCCGGCGTTCTCGTAACCGGCGTGTCGCGCCACGGCGACCGCCGCGGTGGCCAGTCGGGCGCGGAGTCCCGCCGACAACCCGGGCGCGGGCGTCTCCTCGATCACCTTCTGATGGCGCCGCTGGGTGGAGCAGTCGCGCTCGCCGAGCTGCAGCACGTTGCCGTGCCGGTCGGCCAGCACCTGCACCTCGACATGCCTTGGGCGTTCGATGCGCCGCTCCACGTACAGCGTGCCGTCGCCGGCCGTGGCCAGCGCCTCGCGCCGCGCCCGCGCGATGCCTTCCTCCAGCGCGTCCTCGCCGGTCAGGGTCACCATGCCCTTGCCGCCGCCGCCGGCCGACGGCTTCAGGAGCAGCGGAAAGCCGGTCTGCCGCGCCGCCGCCGCGACGCCCGCGTCCGTCTGGTCGTCGGGCTCGCCGCCCGGCACGACGGCGACCCCGGCGCCCGCGGCCGCGCGCCGCGCGTTGATCTTCGAGCCGAAGCGGGCAATCACATCCGCCGGCGGGCCGATGAACGTCAGCCCGGCGTCCGCGCAGGCCGCCGGCAGGGCCGGATCCTCGGAGAGGAAGCCGTATCCCGGATGCACCGCGTCCGCGCCGGTGGCTCGCGCGGCGTCGATGATGCGTCCGACCGACAGATAGCTCTCGGCGGCAGGGGCCGGGCCGATGTGGACGGCGGCATCGGCGGCGCCGACATGAACGGCGTTGCGGTCGGCGTCCGAGAAGACCGCCGCGGCAGGAATCCCGAGCGCACGGCAGGTTCTTGCGATGCGGACGGCGATCTCTCCGCGGTTGGCGATGAGGACGCGGGTGAACATGCAGGTCACATCCGGAACACGCCGTAGGACGGCTCCGCCATCGGCGCCCGGCATGCCACCGCCAGGCCGAGCCCCAGCGCGTCGCGCGTCTCCGCCGGCGTCAGGATCCCGTCGTCCCAGAGGCGCGCGGTCGCATAGTACGGCGATCCCTCGCGCTCGTACTTTTCCCGGATCGGCGCCCGGACCACCTCGAGCTCCGCTTCGGCGAGGGTCTTTCCCGCGCGCGCCGCCTGGTCGGCCTTGACCGTCGAGAGCACGCCGGCCGCCTGCTCGCCCCCCATCACCGAGATGCGCGCGTTGGGCCACGTCCAGAGGAAGCGTGGATCGTAGGCCCGCCCGCACATGCCGTAGTTGCCGGCTCCGAACGATCCTCCGATGATCACCGTGGCCTTGGGGACCACGCTGTTAGCCACCGCGTTGACCATTTTGGCGCCGTCCTTGGCGATGCCGCGCTGCTCGTACTCGCGGCCCACCATGAAGCCGGTGATGTTCTGCAGGAACACCAGCGGGACGCCGCGGCGGTTGCAGAGCTGGATGAAGTGGGTCGCCTTGAGGGCGGATTCGGAGAAGAGCACGCCGTTGTTGGCGACGAGCCCCACGAGCAGCCCGTGCAGCCGCGCGAAGCCGGTCACCAGGGTCGGGCCGTAGCGCGCCTTGAACTCGTCGAAGCGCGAGCCGTCGACCAGACGCGCGAGGACCTCGCGCACGTCGTAGGGCTTCCGGGGATCCGGCGGCACCACGCCCAGCAACTCGTCGGGGTCGCAAGCAGGATCTTCGGGGGTGGTGCGGTCGTCGCCGCAGGACGCGGACGCAGGGGGCGGCAGGGTCGACACGACGGTGCGGGCCAGGCGGATGGCGTGCTCGTCGTCTTCGGCGAGATAGTCGGCGACGCCGGAGACCCGGGTGTGGACGTCGGCGCCGCCGAGCTCCTCTGCCGTCACCTCCTCGCCGGTGGCGGCCTTCACCAGCGGCGGACCGCCGAGGAAGATGGTGCCGGCCCCGCGCACGATGATCGTCTCGTCGGACATCGCGGGGACGTAGGCCCCGCCCGCCGTGCACGATCCCATGACCGCCGCGATCTGCGGAATGCCGGCCGCCGACATCCGGGCCTGGTTGTAGAAGATGCGGCCGAAGTGCTCGCGGTCCGGGAACACCTCGGCCTGCAGCGGAAGATACGCGCCTCCCGAGTCGACCAGGTAGAGGCAGGGCAGTCGATTCTCGGCGGCGACCCGTTGCGCGCGCAGGTGTTTCTTGACCGTGACGGGGAAGTAGGTTCCGCCCTTGACCGTCGCGTCGTTGGCAACGATCATGATCTCGCGGCCCGACACGCGTCCGATGCCGGTCACGAGCCCCGCCGCGGGTGCGGCGCCGTCGTACATGCCGCAGGCGGCCAGCGGCGCCAGCTCGACAAAGGGCGATCCGTCGTCGAGCAGGCGATCGATCCGCTCCCGCGCCGTCAGCTTGCCCTGGCTGCGCACCCGTTTCCGCGCGGCAGGGCCGCCTCCCTCGCGCGCCGCGGCCCGCCGTTCGGCTAGCTCGCGGACGAGCGCCTCCATGGCGGCGCGGTTGGCGCGGAACTCGTCGGAATCCGTTCTGACCCGGGATTGCAGCCGGTCCATCACCAGCCGCAGCAGTCGGTCTTGTAGCGGCAGGCGGGGCAGCGCCAGACGGCGTGCATGCGGAACATCTCCGCGCCGCAGCGTTCGCAGACGACCGCGTCGTCGCGTACGGACGCCGGGCGCGCAGACCCGGTGTCCCGCGCAACGGCGGTGGGGGCGGAGCCGGTCGGCCGGGCCGGGTCTGAGGGAGCGGACATGGGGCGATTATAGACGCGGCATCGCGTCGACCCTTGGCCGGGTGCGCTTGCGGGATCGATCCGCATCGAACGCCCACGGCGGAAGGGACCGGCCGTGGCGGGCGACGACTGCTATCATGCGCCGATGGGTGCCGGGCGATGGATGCGAGGTGTGTCAATAGTGTGCGGCGTGGCGGCGGCGTGCGCCGCGGTTCCGGATGCGGCGTGCGCCGATACCGTGTTCACGCCGTTCATCGGCCAGTCGTTCGCCACGCGGGACGACGCCGTGAAGGTGACGACGATCGGCGCCTCGATGGCCTCGACGGTCGGCGGGGGCTTCGGCTTCGAGCTCGACTTCGGCCGGACGTCCGAGGCGGTGGGCAGCGACGCGTTCGCCGACAACAGCCGCGTGACCATGCTCATGGGCAACGCCCTGCTCGGATTCCCGTTCGGCCAGTTCCGGCCGTACGTGGTCGGCGGCCTCGGCTGGCTGCGCAAGGAGATTCTCAGCGGTGGAGCGACGGCGCGCAGCGGCGGCGTCGGGGTCGACGCGGGCGGCGGCTTTCTCGGGTTCCTGGGCGGGAGCGTCGGCGTCAGGCTCGACCTGCGCTACGTACGGAGCGTGAGCATGTCCGATCTGGAGACGCTCCGCGTGCCCGAATCGCTGGGCATTTCCGATTTCCTGGTCGAGGACGTGTCCTTCTGGCGCGCGTCCGCCGGGCTGGCCATCCGTTTCTAGGAGCACACCGTGCGCATCGCCTATCAGGGAGAGCCGGGGGCCTACAGCGAGGCGGCCGCCCTGCGGTTCAATTCCAGCGCCGACCCGCTGCCGCGGCCGTCGTTCGACGACGTGTTCCGCGCCGTGGCGCAGGGGGAGGCGACGCACGGCATCCTGCCCATAGAGAACACCATCGGGGGCAGCATCCACCGCAACTACGACCTGCTGCTGGAGCACGAACTGCCGATCGTCGCCGAGGTCAAGCAGCCCATCCTGCACAACCTGATCGTCCGCGGGGGGACCCGCCTGGAAGACGTGCGCAAGGTCTATTCCCACCCGCAGGGGCTGGCCCAGTGCGAGCGGTTCCTGCGCACCCTCGACGGGGTGGAGATGGTGCCCACCTACGACACGGCGGGCAGCGCGAAGATGATCAAGGAGCAGGATCTGGCCGGCTGCGCGGCCATCGCATCCGAGAGGGCGGCGGAGGTCTTCGGTCTCGAGATCCTCAAGAGCGGCGTCCAGGACTTCGCCGACAACTTCACGCGCTTCCTCATCGTCAGCCGGGACCCCGCGCCGCTCGGGACGCCCGACAAGACGACCATCGTCTTCACCGTGTCCAACGGACCGGGTGCGCTCTTCAAGGCGCTCAGCGTCTTCGCGCTGCGCGACATCGACCTCGCCAAGCTCGAGTCGCGCCCGATTCCGGACCGGCCGTTCGAGTATCTCTTCTACGCCGACGTGGCCGCGAACCGGAACGACCTGCGTTGCGCGCGCGCGTTGATGCACCTGGCCGAGTTCGCCCCCTCGCTGCGGACCCTGGGTTCGTACCAGGCGTGGAAGGAGCCCGAGACGTAAGCTCAACGTCGTCTGCGCGGTTTCCGGGGCGTATCCGAGCCGTTTCCGCGCAGCCCGTCCAGCAGCAACCGCGCGTACAGCTCGACGACCTCCTCGTCGGGTGCGTCCGTACCGATGCCGTACAGCTTGGTCCGGATCGCGTAGTGGACGGGCAGGGCCAGCAGTGCACTGCAGAGCAGCGTGGGATCGCCGGGCCGGAACACGCCTTCCGCCTGGCGGTGGGCGATGTAACGTTCCAGAAACGCGAAGAGCGGGGACTCCCGCATCTGGTCCCACATCCGCCGGTTGGCCGCTTCGTCCTGGTCGAGCCAGGCGTACAACAGCATGCGATGCAGATCGCGATCCTGCTCGTACCCGATCAGCATCGCCCGGCCCAGCGCCCGCAGCAGTTCTTCGTCCTCCCGCCGCTCGGCGAGACCCTCCAGCATGGCGACGAACTGCTCGGTGCCGACGCCTGTGCGTTGCCGGAAGGCCGCGATGTAGAGATCGGCTTTCGAGGGAAAGTGTCGAAAGATCGTTGCTTCGCTGATACCCGCGGCGTCGGCGATGGCTTTCGTGGTGGCGCCGCGGACGCCCACCGACATCCCGGACCCCGCAAACCTGATCGGCCGCATCCGGCTGCTGTTCCGCATGATTCCGCTGATCCTCGAGACGGACTCGTCGCGCGTGGTCAGCATGATGATCCACGACCATGGCAGCGTGCCGCAGGTACAGGGCGTGCGCGTCGACCAGCACAACCTGTCGCACCACGGGCAGGACGAGACCAGGATCACGCAGTTGAAGAAGGTCGAGATCGAGATCGTCCGGGCCTTCGGCGACCTGCTGACCGACCTGCAGGGGCGCGGCGACGCGAGCGGCTCGCTCCTGGACAGGACGGCGGTCCTCTTCGGCAGCAATCTCGGCAACGCCAACGCGCATACGCCGGTCGACCTGCCCATCCTCCTTGCCGGGGGCGGTTTCTCGCACGGGAAGCACATCGTGCACGAGGGCGAGCACAACGCGCCGCTCTGCAACCTGTTCGTGACGATGCTGCAGAACATGGGGGTGGAGGCCGATTCGTTCGGGCAGAGCACCGGCACGCTCACCTGGTCTTGACCGGGGCGAGCGACGCGTTGGCGGGAGCGGATCAAACCAGACCGAGGAAAACCAGGATCGCCCGGTCGAGTCGCGCCATTTCGGCGTGGTCCAGGCGTCCGATCCGCTTGCCGAGTCTCGACTTGTGGACCGTCGTGAGCTTGTCGACCATGAGTCGGGATACGTCCCGCAGGCCGTTTTGCGCTGTTGCGGTGACCGGAAGCCTGAAGAGGGGCGCGTGCGTCTCATCCGTCGTGAAGACGCAGACGGTGATCGATTCGGTGCCGTCGAAGCGATCATCCTGTACGATGACGGCCGGGCGGGGCTTACCGGCGTAGCCGGCACCGGACACGGTCCAGACCTCGCCGCGGGTCACGCCGACCCACGGTCCGAAACCGCGTCGATGAACGCTTGATCTTCCGGTTCATGCGCGCTCGCGGCCACGGCGTTGGATTGGCGATGAGCCTCGGCGCGAAAGGCTGCGGTTCTGGTGTCAGGCACCCAGAACTGGACGGGCCGGAAGCCACTGGCGCGCATCCGTTCGCGATAGGCTCGCGCCTTCTCGCGCGAGTTGAGGCGTGCTCCCGTACCAGCAGGTATGGTGTTGCTCCCCGGTTACATGTAACCTAGCCGAACCACCGTCAGAACGCAAGGCGTTGACGTACCTGTACATTCCGGCGACGATCATGTACCGTGCCTGTCACGATTACCCGGCTGCGGCGGAACCTGTTCGACCTGGTCGATCGGGCCAGTCGAGGAGAGCCAATCATCATCGTCAGGAACGGCACGGAGGTGGCGAGGCTCCTGCCTGCCGGACATCCGGACTGGCGCGGGCGCATGACGATCACGCCCCGTCTGCGGATGGCTGATGACAAGGCGTTTCTGCCGCTGGATGATTGGGATGGACACGTGTGACGCGGTTCCTGCTCGATACCCACGCCATCATCCACTGGCAGATCGGTGCGCCGATACCGCCGGCGCTTGCCGGCGAGTACGACGTGATGACCCGCTGGGTGTGAACGGTTTTGCCCAATCGACTCGCCGGTGAGCCTAGCCCCTACCTGCAACAGCACGCCGGGAACCCCGTGGACTGGTATCCCTGGGGCGACGAGGCGTTCGCGCGCGCGCGCCGCGAGGACAAGCCGATCTTCCTGTCGATTGGCTATTCGACCTGCCACTGGTGTCACGTCATGGAGCACGAATCGTTCGAGCATGCCGACATCGCCGCGCTGCTAAACGAGCACTTCGTGTCGATCAAGGTCGATCGCGAGGAGCGCCCCGATGTCGACCGCGTCTACATGGCGTTCGTGCAGGCGACGACCGGTTCCGGTGGCTGGCCGATGAGCGTCTGGCTGACGCCGGACCTGAAGCCGTTCTTCGGCGGCACCTACTTCCCGCCGGACTCGCGCTGGGGGAGGGCGGGATTCCCCGACGTGCTGCGGGAGGTGGCCAAGCGCTGGGCCTCCAGCCGCGGCGAGCTGCTGCAGTCGGCCGACGCCTTGCTGGAGCGGCTGCGCAGCCTGCAGTCGGCGTCCGGCGGCGGTGCTCCGGGCCGGTCCGCTACCGGGGCCGCGAGCGGCTCCATGCCTGCCGCTGTGGCCGGCGTAGACGCGCTCGCGACGGGCGTACAGCAGTTCGCCTCCTCCTTCGACGCGCGACACGGCGGATTCGGCGGGGCGCCGAAGTTCCCACGACCGGCCGAGCTGCTCTTCCTGCTGAGGGAGTCGGCGCGCGGGGGCGACGGCAACGCCCGGCGCATCGCGGTAGCCACCCTGGAGGCGATGGCGAGCGGGGGGATGCGCGATCACATCGGCGGCGGTTTCCACCGCTACTCGGTCGACGCCGCGTGGCGGGTTCCGCACTTCGAGAAGATGCTCTACGACCAGGCGCAGCTCGTCCTGGCCTGCCTGGAGGCGGGGCAGGCGGCCGGGGCCGGCGCGTTGCTGCAGGTGGCCGAGGACACCATCGAGTACGTGCGTCGGGACATGACGAGCCCGGAGGGGGCCTTCTATTCCGCGGAGGACGCCGACAGCCTGCCGCCGGAGGCGGCGGGAACCGATGCGCCAAAGTCCGAGGGGGCCTTCTATCTCTGGACGGACACCGAGGTGGACGAACTGCTCGGCGCCGATGCGGAGGTGGCGAAGCGCCGGCTCGGGATCCAGGCCGGAGGCAACGCCCCGCAGGATCCGATGGGGGAGTTCAAGGGCAGGAACATCCCCTTCCTTCAGCAGGACATCGGCGAGATCGCGAAGCTGACCGACCGCACCGTGGACGACGTCATCGCGACACTGGCCGTGGCGCGGAAGACGCTGTTCGACGCGCGAGAGAAACGGCCGCGGCCGCATCTCGACGACAAGGTGCTCGCGGCGTGGAATGGTCTGATGATCGCCGCCCTGGCGCGGGCCGCGCACGTGCTCGACGGCGTGGCGGCCCGGCGGTGTCTGCAGGCGGCGATTGGGGCGGCAGCCTTTGCGCGCGAGCGGCTATGGGATCCGGCCCGGTGCGTCCTGCGGCGGCGCGCCCGCGACGGCGTGGTCTCCATCGACGGCTACGCCGAGGACTACGCGTATCTCGTCTGGGGGCTGCTCGAGCTGTTCCAGACCTCCGGCGATCCTGCATGGCTCGACTGGGCGATTGAGCTGCAGGCCCGGCAGGACGCGCTCTTCTGGGACGGCGAGGGCGGTGGGTGGTTCGCGACCACCGGCGAGGACCCTTCGGTGCTCCTGCGGGTCAAGGAGGAGTACGACGGCGCGGAGCCGGCGGCCAGCTCGGTGGCGGTCGAGAACCTGATCCTGCTGACGCACCTGCGGGACGACCGGGACGCGGCGGCCAAGGTTGAGCAGACGCTCGGCCGGTTCGGAACGCGGCTCGGACAGGCCGCGCGGGCGGTGCCGCTGATGATGGCGGCGCTCGTCCGCTACCACGCGCCCGCCACGCAGATCGTGATTGTCGGGGCGCCCGACGCGCCGGAGACGCGTGTGCTCGACCGGGTCGTGGCGGCGCGCTATCTGCCGTTCGCGGTCCGGCTGCGCGTCACGCCGGGAGACGGACAGGCGACGTTGGCCGAGCGGCTGCCGTTCGTCGGCGCCATGCGGGAGATCGACGGACGCCCCACGGCGTATGTCTGCAGCAACTTCACTTGTCAGGAGCCGGTCACGGACCCGGCGCGGCTCGACGAGCAGCTTGCCGGGATCTGACAGATGACGTTCAAGGTGGAGGTCCTGCTCAAGGGCAAGGAAGATGTCGTCGAGACCGAGGTCGCCTTCGAGGGACCGGAGCCGGCCGCGTGGGCCGACGACGACGTCCGGCGCGTGCTGGAGCTGACGCTCGGCACGTTCGACCAGGTGCAGAACCCCGATGCGGAGGAGCGCTCGGTCGCCTTGCGCGGGTTCAGTTGGATCGTGACGCCGGTCGACGGCGGCGTGGCCATCGCCATCGAGATCCCGAGCGGAGCCGTCGTGGCCGGCCCGTTCGAGGGTGACGTGGAAACGCTTACCGCCACCATCACCCGTGTCCTCGCCAACGTGCGGGGCAGCGCGCAGCCGAACTGACGACGGTACCGTCGCGGACGCGGGCGTTCCACGCCCGCCATTGCCCGGTCTCGCCCCAACCGTCAGCTCCACTCGCGGTTGGTCTCAGCCGAGCTGTAATCCTGTTGGCGGCGCTTGGCGAGAGCGGGTTCGACGAGCTTCCCGCGGTTCCGGCGCCGACGGCGTCGGCCACGCCACAGACCCCGTCCGGCAGCCGCTGGTGGGAGCTGGCTCTGGCCGCGGCGGTGCTGCGGCAGCCGCTGCGGTAGCCGGGGTGGCGGCCTGGGCGGCCGGTGTGACCGCGTTGTGGCAGGTTCCGCCGTTCCTGGGGTGGGCCGATCCGTTCAACCCGTTGGGCCGGTTTACCTGGCTGTTCACCGGGATCACGCTGGGTGTGTCCGCGGCCTTCGCTGGTGCTGCGCTCGCGTCGACGGTGACCACGATCGGCCAGATCATGGCGACGGTGCTGCTCATGCTGGTCCTGCTGACCGTCGTCCGTGCGTCGCGGCGCGTCGTGATCACGGGGCTGCTGGCGGTTCTGCTGACCGCGCCGGCGACACGCAGCGAGGCCATAGTCGTCTGGGAGGACGACGGAGATTTCGTGGTGGCGGCGGGGGAGACGCTTGACGACACGCTGGTTGCAGGGGCCGAGAGGGTCATCATCGAGGGCACCGTGACCGGCGACGTCATTGCCGGCGGCGGGCGCGTGGTGCTGCGAGGCGCGGTGCACGGCAACCTGATCGCCTGGGCCCAGTACACCGATGTGACCGGTGACGTTGGCGGGTCGCTGTTCGTTTCCGGGCAGGACGTCACCGTGCAGGGTTCCGTGGGCGGGGGTGTCTACGCATTCGGGCAGTACTTGCGCGTTCTCGAAGGAGGCCGCGTCGCGGGAAACATCACCAGCTCGACGCAGATGTTGACCGTTGATGGCGTGGTCGAGAGGGATGTGCTGGCCGGCGCCTATCGCCTCGAAATCGGCGGCGTGGTACGAGGGAACGTCACGGCGCAAGCCGGTCGAGTCAGCGTGGGCCCCCGCGGTCGCATCGATGGGACGCTGACCGCGCGGGTCGGCGCTCCGGAAGACCTCCAGATCGATCCCGGCGCCAGCCTCGCCGCCGAGCCGGAAGTCCGGTTGTGGAGCGGAGACGGCTCCCCGAGCCGCTACCTGACCGGCGCCTTCTATCTGTGGCAGGCGGTCTGGCTGTTTGCCGCCTTCGTGACGGGCTGGCTCCTCGCCCGCCTCGCGCCGGGCGCGGCAGCTATCCGGTTCGAAGACCCGGCGGCGGCGCTCAGAACGCTGGGCGTCGGCTTCCTGTGCGTGGTCGCCACTCCGGTCGCGGCAGTCATTGCCGCCGTGACCCTGGTCGGCTTGCCGCTGGCGCTCGTCGCGCTCGGCGTTTGGGCCCTGGGGATCTATCTGGCGAAGATCCCGGTCGCCTTTTTCCTGGGCCGCACCATCCTCGGCGCACGCGACCCCGGCGGACCGGCGCCAGCCCTGCTGGTCGGCCTGCTCGCCGTCTTCATCGCCGTGAATCTGCCGTTCGTGGGGTGGATCGTCAACCTGGCTTTGACGCTGGTCGGCGTCGGCGTCCTGTTCGCCTGGGCAACGAGCGCATATCGCCGCGGGATTGAGCCGGCCCGGATCTGATCCGGGGCCATGCTCCCGGTAGCCATCCCGCGCTCGCGATCATGCGCTCGGGGTGCACGGTGGCAGGCACCCGCGGTGTGACGGTACCATCTGGTCCAGACCGCCAATCGGCGGGCGCATCCGATGCCGAGGTGGTGGAACTGGTAGACACTCGGGACTTAAAATCCCGTGGCCCGTGAGGGCCGTGTGGGTTCGATCCCCACCCTCGGCACCAAACCCATCCTCCAGACGTTGCCAGGAACACCCAGAAGTGCCGTAAGAAAAAGGGGTTTGCTTCTTTCACCTAGCTCTGCTTTTTTTCGCCGTTCCGAGCGGGCCCGCGGCAACCCAGCCGGCCGTCCCCGCGAGCAGCGTATTGAACCGACGTCGACCCAGCATGTGGCGCCTCAGTTGCGAGCCGGAGGGAGCGCGAACACGTAGAGCGCGCTGCCGGCCCGCCGGAAGCGGTCGGGCGCATCCGGCTCCGTATCGTCGGTGACCTGCACGCTCCCCGCGCGCTGGCTGCCGATGATGGCGACATACTGCCGGCCGTCCGGCCCGAGGTAGGTGATCGGCGAGCTCCGGAAGCCGCTGCCGGTCTGGAACGTCCAGACGATGTCCCCGGTCCGGGCATCGATCGCGCGCACCACACCCTCGTTCGGACCGCCCTGGAAGAGCAGGTCCCCGCCGGTCGCCATGACCGGCGCGTTGTTGGCGGTCGTCCACTGAATCCGCCAGACGGTCTCGCCCGCCACCGGATCGTTGGCCTGCAGCTCGTTGACGACCTCCGCATTCGGCGGGTCCGGGGCCTGGCCGCCGCGTTCACGGAGCGTGTAGTCGTTCCCGGGCACGTACTCGCCTTCGACCATTCTCAGCTGATCGCAACTGTTCGAGGTCGGGGTGTACACGAGTCCGGTGCGCGGGGAGTACGCGTCGTTCTGCCAGTTCCGGGCGGCGATGCCGGGACACCACCCGATGGCGATGTTCTCCGCGTCCGGCACGTACCGCTGTCGATCCTCGAGGTCGGTGAACATCATCTTCGTCATGTCGTAGCGCGGACGGCCGGTTTCCATGTTGATGCCATCGAAGATGTCGTTGTAGACGAACATCCAGGGCTCGAGGAGCATCTGGCCCGTCGCGCGATCGAACACGTAGAAGTAGCCGTTGCGCGCCGGGCGGACCAGCGCCTTGCGCGTCTCGCCGTTGATCTCGAGGTCGATGAGGAGGTTCACGTTGGGCTCGTCCAGGTCCCACTGATCCTGGGGGGTCATGTTGTAGGCCCAGATCAGCTCTCCGCTGTCGGCGTCGCGGGCCAGGATCGACGCGCAGTAGTTGTTCCGGTAGCCGGTCAGGCCCCCGTCCTCGTCCAGCTCGACCACGCCCCACTCCCGGCGGTAGTCCGGATTCCACGGGCCGCAGTTGCTCGTGCCGTAGTAGAAGAGATTCAGCTCCGCGTCGTACGTGAACCAGCCCCAGACGGCGCCGCCGCCGCGCCGCCACGAGTCGCCGGACCAGGTGTCGAGCGCCGGGTTCGGGACCCGGTCGTCCGGATAGAAGGGGGCGAAGCGGGACCCGATGCCCACCTCGTTGTTCGGCCCCATGCTGTAGTACCGCCACCGGAACCGACCGTCGTCGATGTTGTAGGCGGTGACGTGACCGCGGACGCCGCGCTCGCCGCCGGCCACGCCGACGATGACCTTGTCGCCGACCACCAGCGGCATGCCGCGGACCGTTTCCCCGATCCCGACGTTGGCGTTCTCGGCCTGCCAGATCTGCTCTCCGGTCTCCGCGTCGAGTGCGAACACCTGTCCGTCGAGGGTGACGAAGTAGATCCGGCCGTCGGCGTAGCCCAGGCCGCGGGTCTGCGTGCCGCTCCTCCGTGTCAGCTCCGAGTCGGGGATCTCGGGCCGGAACTCCCACTTGATGAAGCCGTCCCGGGCGAGGTCGAGCGCGTAGACGTAGTTCGGCTCCGGGGTGACGATGTACATCGTGTCGGCGATCACGAGCGGCGAGGATTCGTACGAATCGTGGATGCCGAGCTGCATCGTCCACGCCATCGTGAGTTGCTCGACGTTGTCGACGTCGATCTGATCCAGCGAGCTGTAGTTCCAGCCCGCGTAGTTGGCATTCGGCATGACCCATTGCGACGGGTCGCCCGCCGAACCCTCCTGGGCGATCGCCGCCCCCGGTACGTCGAGAACGCACAGCAGCGACAAGAGCGGAATCCACATCCAGCCGCGCCGGTTGGTTGACAGGCTCATGCTGCTCTCCTTGGCTCGGGGTGGGTGCCAGGGTAGGTGCCCCCGATTCTGTTGATTGTCGACGATTATACCGCTGGAACGGCGGGATCAACCCTGGGACGCATAGTAGTTGCCGCCCGAGCAGACCCTCCTGCGGAGCCCGTGTCCCTCTGATGTCGACGCTCTCCTCGACCATCACAGGGTTGCTCGTGGGAGGCAATCGCTACTTGCCATCTGGGAGGACACTACGGTTCCCGACCAACGGCCCAGCTCCGTGTAAGGTACCCGCCGGGTCATGACTGCCGCCAACCCCGCTCCTGTCGATTCCCTTGAGGTCCGCTCGCGCCTCGTCGAGGCCGTCAAGCTCGATCTGGTCGGACCCTGGGCGGGCCATGAGCTCGGTGCCGAGCAGTTGCCGGGCCGCGAGCGCCCGTCGAACTGGTATGTCGCCGGCTTCCTGATCCCGACCGGAACTCCGCCCGAACGGAGCGGCGACATAGACGAGGACGACGACCTCGACACCGTGCCCGAGTCGGCTGGACTGTCCGAGGAGTCGAACGACGAGCGCAAGGCGGCGCGCAAGGCGTTCTTCCCGTCGTCGATCGGGCTGAGCTTTCTCGTGGCCGGGACTTGCCGCGAACTGGCGGTCACTGCGCGCTGGGGCGACTACGCACAGGTACATATAGAGGAAGCGGACGACGGCAAGGCGACGGTCTGGCGGCGTACCCCGCGCGAGGAGACGCTGTCGATCCCGCTCGACGGCAGCGCGGAGCCGGTCGTGCGGGACGTGCCCGGCTCGTACGGCCTGCAGCTCCACGTCGCGGAGCGCCCGATCGACACGATGGGACCGGGCGGCGCGCACTTGCCTGCCGGGACGCGTTCGGTGTCCTGCTTCCTGGTCAACCGGCGCACGCCGGACGAGACCCAGCCGGACCGGGCCTACGCCTTCCAAGCCGAGATCGAGGTACGCACGGAGCAGGGCTTCGTGCCGCGGCCGGAACCTGCGCGGGGCGCACGCCAGCGACTGGGACGATCGCCATTCTGGAGCAGGCCATCGAGGGGAGCGATCGCGCCGACGAGCGCATCGAGGTGATCGACGGGCTCACCCGGGGCGCGCGGCGCAAGGAGGTCCAGCGGCGGTTCAACGCCGACCCGGCGACCGATCCGCTCCGCATCCTGCTGGCCACCGACGCGGCGCGCGAGGGCCTGAACTTCCAGGCCCACTGCGCCGACCTCTTCCACTTCGACCTGCCGTGGAACCCGGGCCGTATCGAGCAGCGCAACGGCCGCATCGACCGCAAGCCGCAGCCGGCGCCGGAGCGCTGCCACTACTTCGTGCTGCCGCAGCGCGAAGAGGACAAGGTGCTCGAGGTGCTCGTTCGCAAGACCGAAACCATCAAGCGCGAGCTGGGCAGCCTGTCGAAGGTCATCGACGACGACGTCGAGCGGCGCATGCGGGGCGGCATCCGCCACCGCGACGCGGACCGGCTGAAGCGCGAGATCGAGGCCGCGGATCTCGATGCGGTGCGCCGGCAGGTTACCGAAGAGGAGCTGGAGGCGTCCCGCGACCGCCGGGAAGACCTCGACGCGCAGGTGGAGCGGTGCCGCGGCCTGCTGGAGCGGTCCCGGACCTGGGTCGGCTTCGAGGCGGCGCCGTTCCGTCAGGCGCTTTCCTGTGCGCTGGAGCTGTTGGGGGCGGAGCCGTTGGTCCGAAGCGACGATGGCAACGGCGGCGGCCGGGGAGTGCCGACAGGAAAGGTGACCTGGACCTTCCCGGCGCTCGATCGCCGGACTGGAGCCGACCCGACGTGGGCGGCGACGCTGGACACGCTGCGGCCACCGCGCAGGAGCGACCAGAAGCTGGCCGACTGGCGCCGGGAGGCGCCCATCCGGCCGGTGGTCTTCGAGGATGCCGGGGTGCTCGATGACGACACCGTGCACCTGCACCTGGAGCAGCGGGTCGCCCAGCGCCTGCTCGCCCGGTTCCGCGCCCAGGGCTTCGTCTACCACGACCTGTCCCGCGCCTGCCTCGCACAGACGAAGGACTCGATTCCCCGGGTCATCCTCCTCGGGCGGCTCTGTCTCTACGGGCGCCGCGCGGAGCGACTGCACGAGGAGATCGTCCCGCTGGCGGCCCGGTGGATCGAGCCGGGGCAGCGGAGCGGACCGCTCAGGGCCTACGCGCGCGAGGCCGAGACGCGGACGCTCGACCTGCTGGAACAGTCACTGACCTCCCGCCTGGACTGGACGCCGCACGACGTCATCCGAGACCGGCTGCTGTCCGCGGCGCCTCGCGACGTTGAGGAACTTCTTCCGGAGCTCGAGCCGCGGGCCGAGGAGCTGGCCGAGCTGGCGACGCGCAGGTTGCGCGAGAGGGGAAAGCGCGAAGCGCAGGATCTGGACGAGACGCTTCGCCGGCAACGCGAGCGCATCGTCGAGGAACTCGATCGCCACGAGGGTCAGTACAAGCAGATCACGCTGGCGTTCGACGAGGAAGAGCGACGCCAGCTTCAATCGAACATGCGCTACTGGCGCAGGCGTCTCGATCAGTTCGACCGGGATCTGCAGCAGGAGCCGGGTCGGATACGGGCGTTCTACGAAGTGCAGGCACGGCGTGTCGAGCCGGTCGGTCTCGTGTATCTCTGGCCGGAGACGAATTGAGGCGGTTCCCGCTTAGTCTTTGCTTAGTCTATACTCGCGTCTATGACCGTCAGCGTTCACGAAGCCAAGACGCATCTCTCCCGGCTGCTGCAGCAGATTGCCGCCGGCGAAGACGTCATCATCACGCGCTCTGGTCAGCCAGTGGCCCGGCTCGTACCGATCGAGGAGACCAGGCCCGTGTTCGGTGTCGACGAGGGGCGCTTCGTCGTCCCTGACGACTTCGACGATCCGCTCGACGAGGAGTTGCTGCGCGCGTTCGAGGGGCGTACTCCGTGAGGGGACG
Organism: Vicinamibacterales bacterium; assembly: GCA_964291605.2. GTDB lineage: Bacteria > Acidobacteriota > Vicinamibacteria > Vicinamibacterales > UBA8438 > WTFV01. Next base: position 3,288,960 of record OZ219745.1, read on the forward strand.
TCCCCGAATGCCCAGCGGCGCCGGGGCCATCGAAGACGGACCGTGAAGTTCCTCCTCGACACGCACTGCTGGCTGTGGCTTCAGACCGATCGCGACCGGTTCGATGCCGATCTGCTGGAGTCCCTTGCCGCGCCCTCGTCGCTGCGGTATCTCTCGGCGGCGAGCGTCTGGGAGATCGTCATCAAGTACGCGATCGGGAAATTGCCGCTACCGGAACCCCCGGCAATCTACGTCCCGGCGCGCGTGAGAGTCAGCCGCGTCCAGGAACTCCCCATCACGCACGCTCACGCGCTCGCGGTCGGCGTGCTGCCGCTTCACCATCGTGATCCGTTCGACCGCGTGCTGGTTGCGCAGGCGCAGAGCGAGGGGTTGACGTTGGTGACGGCCGACTCGACCTTCACACGCTACGATATGCCCCTCATCCAGGTAGGAGATCGGCAGCGTAGATGAAGCGCGACCCCCACATCGACGCCCACCTGGAGTGGATCGGCTTCGTCCGGCCGACCGGCCTTGTGGTGTCGGCCCCGGCTCTGGTGCGCGCCGGCGCGATTCTCCCGCGCGATCCGGAAGGGCAGCGGCTGTTGCGCGCCTGCGTCGCCGAACGTCGATTCCATCCCGACCGCGAGCCGGAACCCTGGCTGCCGGAGAGAGCTCCGGCTGGCTCGATCTGCACGTGGCCGACATGGTCACCACGGCGGGCCGGCCGATCGTGGCCGCGCTGCGGCTGCTGTTGAGCCCGACCCGGCTGCTGAGCCTGCCGCGCGACAAGCGGTTCGCCGCGCTTCTCGCCGACAGCCGGCGCTTCCAGAACGAGGTGAGCGAGCGGCTCGCCGAGCAGGTGCTGCACGCGCTCTACGAGCTACTGCGCGGCGTCCAGGCGGCCGATGACGCATCGCACGGTGAACTGCTGCGCGAGCCGCTGGCGGATCGTCCCGACGACGTCTACCACGCGCTGCTGACCGTCATCCTGCGGTTCGTCTTCCTGCTCTACGCCGAAGAGCGGGACCTGTTGCCGGCGGGGGAGACCTTCGCGCGCCACTACTCGCTGGCCGGCCTCTACGAGCGGCGGCGATGAGAGCGAAGAGTGATGAGCAAGCTTCGAGGTGATGCGGGTGCGGGAGCAGGTCGAGCGTATATCCGCGCTACGGCGGCGAGCATCCGCCAGCTGTAGGCTTGCTCGGTCCAGGCGAGCAGCCAGTCCCGCTCGGTGGCTTCGATCACCCACGCCGTCAGCACCGCGATGCTCGAGAGCGAGCAGCGCGAACTCGGAATCGGGCGCGGCCCCGGGTGCAGGTGACCGTGCGGGTCCACGGCGACAGGCTGGTGCTGGTGATTCGGTTCAGAACCCGCCGGCGACGCGCATCGACAGCCGCGGCACGACGTGCATGCCTCTGTCGCGGTTTGCAATCACGAGCAGGTCGGTCGTGACACGGACCTTGAGCCTCTGCTGCACGAGCACGTCCAGGCCCACTCCGGGCTGCATGAGGAACCAGTGCCTGCGCTCTTCCTCGTACTCCGGGTACGGCAGGTTGAAGCACGGGTGCAGCAGCCGGTCGCCGACGAACCCGCCGCAGTTGGCGTTCTCCGCCTCCGTATCGATCGACGCCGGCCACTCGTAGTCGGTCCGGAACCGGGTCGTCATTCCGCCCAGAAGCACCTGGTAGAAGGGCGAGAAGCGCCGCCCCTGCGCCTGACCGCTCCTGACGCCGGCGGCCAGCATCAGGTAGCGGCTGCGACTCGTTTCGCTCCCCACGTCGTCGTCGAAGGGGTCGAACCTGAAACCCAGCTCCCGGGTACGCACTTGTCGAGCCCAGGCCGCTTCCACCACGAAGTCCTGCTGGTCGATCTCGATGACGCCCGACACGACCCAGCCGGGCGTCATCGGCTGCTGGTTCATGCCGTAATGGGCGCCGGCCGCGATCTCGAACCGGGCCTGGCCGCTGGAGGCGGCCGGCGCGAGCAGGAGCACGCCGCCGACAAGCAGTGCAGCGCGGGCGATCATGGACCCTCCTCTCAGGCGGTTCGCGCCGCCGGGTCAGAACTCGATGGTCTTGCGGAACGCTATGGCGCCGGGTTGGACCGCGATGTCCAGCTTCGGTTCGTCCCGCCACAGCCAGCGGCCGGCCGCCAGCCCGAGCGTGGCGACGCCCGCCCACATCGCGTTCAGCCTGTTGAACGACGTGTGCCTGCACTCGGGCAAGTCGTACCCGCCGCCGGACGAGTCGTACTCGGCGCCGTAGGTCCCCTCGCTGTGCGGGCATTGCGTGAACCATCGACCATCGCCGCCCTCGATGTGTACGGTGCCCGGCACGTAGTTCTCATTGCGCGCGACGGTGAGCAGCATCACCCCCGCACCAGCGGTAGCCAGCGCCTCGAGGGTCCGCGAGGGTCTCCACGCACCGCTCGCCATGAGGCCACCGATGCCGGCCGCGGCGAGCCCCACGGTCATCTGTCGTCGAGGCAGATCGGGCCGCACCCCGAGGTGCCTGCCGCCGAGCGTGCGCCACTCGCACTGCCCGTTCTGAAGAACGGTGAACGGGATGTTGCTGCAATCTCCGTCGGCGAACGCAGCGTAGGTGCCCAGGGATGCCAAGCTCAGGCCGGTCGTCAGTTGGGCGCCCCGCGACTGCGCCGTCGCCGGGTGCGCTGCGACGACGATGGCGGTCGCGGCAAGAGCGATCAGCACGTGCATGGACGTTGCCTCCTTTTCGGACTCTACCGAGGAGTGCGCAAAAGAGCCAGAGATCGGCTCACGGCTGCTCGCGGGCCGTTGGTCCATCGCGCTCCGCCTTCTCCCAGCCGCGACCCGGGCGTCGTTCCGCAAGGCCGCGCATCGACTTGGGACGGGAACTCGAACGCGGTAGGCGCGCGCGACGGAACTCTGCCGGCCACGTCAGGACCGACAGGACGGGGACCACGTCCGACGGCCATCCGCTCGCGATGTGGTCCGCGGCATCGACGGGGCCACCGGCCAGGTGACCGAGAACGACGGGCTCGTCTTCACCGCCAGCGGCCCGCAGGTGCTGGCCCTACGGAGGCCCGAAGGCCTGTGATACCGTGGAGTCACTATGGCAGAGCCCGGGTCCACGCGATGTCCGCTGACCGGTGATCCCGCAACGATCGGCGGATCTTCGGACATCATGCTCGTCGAACACGATCGGCTCGGGAGTTACCGCTTGGAGACCGGCGCACGCGACCTGCTTGAGGCCGGCTCCGACGTGGTCCGAGAGAACATGGCCGCGTGGATTCTGGACCTGCACGAGCACCAAGCCGACACGCCGATTCTTTCCGTGGAACACGTCAGGTTCTTCGATCGGCTCCTGGAGCTGGACTTGATGATTCGAATCTGGAGGGAGGCCGAGCAGAGGATCGCTACAGACGACAACGACCGCTTGTGGACGAAGCTGAAGCTCGAGTGGAACTACAACAGCAACCATATCGAGGGCAACACTCTCACGTACCACGAGACGGAGTTGTTGCTCATCTTCGGTCGTACCTCAGGCGGGCATCCGATGAGGGACTACGAGGAGATGAAAGCGCACGACGTTGCCATCGACCACATTCGGAAGTTGGCCGCGGAAGAGCGTGACTTGTCGGAGGCTGAAATACGGGAACTGAACAGCCTCATCCTCAAGGAGCCGTTTTGGGCCTCCGCTGAGACGCCCGATGGCCAATCGACCAGAAGACGCATCATGCCGGGCGAGTACAAGCGCGAGCCGAACCACGTCCGGACCTCGACGGGCGCGTTGCACAGGTTCGCGGAGCCGGCCGACACACCGTCGCTGATGGCCGCGTGGACGCGGGATTTCCATCGCGACACGAACCGGTGCGCGTATCCGCTGCCCCTGTTCCTGGCCGAGTCCCACAACGGTTTCCTTTCCATCCACCCCTTCGACGACGGGAACGGGCGCACGGCGCGGCTGCTCGTCAACTTTGCCCTCCTGCGGCGGCGGCTGCCGCCGATCGTCATCAAGGCGGAAGACCGGGATCGTTACATCGCGGGCTTGGAGAACGCCGACGTCGGGAACGTCATGCCGCTGGCGACCTTCATGTTGGAGAACACTCTGTGGACGCTCGACCTGGCGATTCGAGCCGCGAAAGGGGAGAGCATCGAGGCCGCCACGGACGTCGACAAGGAACTGGAGATCTTCGTACGTGGCCGCAGGGGCAACCCTCCGGTGAAGAGCGACGTCGAGATCCTGGACAGGGTGTTCGACCTGTGTGTGCGACCCTCCATAACGGCTCTGAATGAGAGACTGAAGCCACTGTTGTCGTTGTTCAGAAGGCGGTTGGAGAACTATACCGTCCGGCACGGGGCAACCAACGTAAGCAGCGGCGGCCCGTTCGAGAAGGAGGGGTGGGAGAGGACGAAGCGCGAGTATCTCGTTACGACGGGATTCCGCCTGAGCGACGAGACAGAGGTCGTGTTGACGTACGAGATGCGGTTGTTCGAGTACGTGGGGCGCGGGGAGCCTGGCTTCGGGCTGACGATTGCCGTGGAGTGGTCGCTGGGCGCCGAGGCGTGCCGTTGGGAGACGAGTATCGACAGCCAGCCCGAATCCGACCTCGCCGGCAGCGTAACCTACGCGGCCCTCGCTGGGCCGCCCGACGGACTGGACGATTGGACGGCAACAGTCTGCCGGGTGATGATGGGTGCCGTCGGTCGCAGGTCGGGAACGCAAGGGTGACCAGATAACGGACGGGATGCTGGCCGCTGGAGTCGTGGAGCGTGGCTGGATCGGAAGTAGCAGCACGAAAGGCTGTACTACAGCCAGACGGCCGCTGCATGCTGGAGGTTGAGAGCCGGCGTACCGCCTTTGGCAGTTCAGTCGCCTGGCCCTGGAGCAGATCGTCTTCCCGTCCTGACGCCGGTGCGAGACGGCGACTCGCGGGTCGGATGTTGCTAGCAAGGAGGGAGCACGGATGCTCTTGACGGATCAAGTTGAAGTGCTGCGCGGGAACATTGCAGAGCTTCGGAACCAACAGTTGTCGCTGCCGCTGATGGGTGGTCTGGAGGACACGAGGCGGACTTATCGATTCAAGTCGTTGGTACACCCGGCGCGTGACATTGCCACGATGATCCGAGCCGCTGACCCCGGCGGCGACAAGCTCCCTGTCCATCTACGTGGTTGGGACTTGGACATAACCGACGAGTACAGGAAGCGGCAGCGGATCGAGCTGAAGAGGCTGTTGGGGATGATCATTCACGTGTACTACCTGAGAGTTGGCGACGGCAAGTTGGACGTCTCCAATGACCAAGGCAAGAGGATTATCGTTCCCTACAGTGCATTTCTCGATTCCGTGGAACGTCTCGTGTTGACTCCTGGCGACATCTGTCTGGTGATCTGCGGGCTGGCTGAGAATGAGCTCAGGAAGATGAACCCGCTGGAAGCTCCGGCGATGGCAGAGACCCCGGGCTTGGGTAACCTGGCGTACAGCCTTCTTGCATCTATCGGGAGGTGGCCGGGGTTGCAGGAGATAGTCTGGGCAACGTGGTTCGCCCATCAGAGCACACCTGTGGAAGCGGATTGCAAACCGTAAACAACCTGCCTTTTCTCGCGGGTGGATTACAGGCAGCGACAACTGTGTTCTGGAAGATAGGCTGGCGACGAGACAACGTCTACGCGCAGACCATGGTGGATGTCGCGTTCCTGATAGAAATCATCCGGGGGTGCTTTACCGAGCCGCGTCGGAGGCAAGGCGCGCGTGGGCCGAGCGGTGACGTTTCGCGAGGCCGCCGTCAAGGCTATGAGGCCAACCGCCCGCGGTGGCGAAGTGAGAAGACGGCCGCCAACTGGATGCAGCAGTTGGAGCGTCACGCCTTCCCGATCCTCGGCGACATGCCCTCGGCCGCGTCGGGCGCGCATCCCGCTACCTGGCGCGCCAGCCCTGGATGATGACCTGCACCGACGGTCGCCGGTCGTCTCTTGGCGCGTTGCGCAGCGTTCGTGATGCGTGTCGCGGACTGGTTGTATCGGGTCTACCCGTGTTGTACCCTGTGCCTGCGGTTCAGAGGATGAGCGCGAGCCTGGAGCACACGGTCGACCGGGCAGGACTGCGGCCGAGCGGGCCGTCGTCGAGGCCGAGGACACGACCGCCACTATCGTGGCCCGCATCCGTTCGGCAGCGGCGAGCCCACGTTCACCGTGGAGCAGGACACGGTGCGCGGAGGGAGCATGCTCCACGCGTTTCGGAGGCTCGTCAAGCTCGTCGCGCTCTGCGGCCGGGAAGGCGGCGGCACGAGGAGGACCTCGGCGACGTGCTGTTCGGCATCGAGACGTATGAGGGATGGGCGTCGACGTTCGCTGACCACGAAATCCACATGCGGGACTTCTTCTACATGATCAACAAGGTGCTCGAACGGCTCGGCACGAAGGCTGCTCCGGCCCGCGCCGTGTTGCGGCTCGCGAAGTTCGCGGACGAAAGACCTCGCAGCGTTGTTTCCGGCGGCCCAACGCAGTTTCGGCAACGCCGTGCTCCTCATCAGGACCCGAGCGGTGCCTGACCGTACTAACGGAGCACTCAAGGACGCGGGCGCCGCCGTTCGCCGCCCGCGGACGTTTCGCGTACTGGCTCTCCTGTTCGGTGCGCTCCTCGCACTCGTCTGTTTAGAGACCGTGGCGCGGGTACTGCCGGTTAACGAGAGCCCCCAGGCGTTGTCGGTCAACGACGCGAATCCGATCTTCCGTTATCAGCCGAACCGGGAGTTCGTGTGGTCGGCGGGGTGGAACTTCTCCGCCGTCAACGAGGTCAAGGTCAACAACTTCGGTTTCGTCAATGATCAGGATTACGACCCCGACGGGACCGGTGCCCTTCTCGCAGTCATTGGGGACAGTTTCGTCGAGGCGTTCCGGGTGCCGTTTGAGCACACCTGCCACGGCCGGCTCGCCGCGCGCGTGAACGGCACGGCTCGTGTCTATTCCTTCGGTGTGTCCGGAGCACCCTTGAGCCAGTACCTGGCGTATGCCCGGTACGTTCGGGACACGTTCAGACCGGCTGGCCTTGCGATTGTCATCATCGACAACGACTATGATCAGAGCCTTGCCAAGTACGGGCTCCAGAGGGGCAAGCACCAGTTCGTGGAACGCGGTGGCGGCCGGCTCGCGCTGGAGCGAAGCGATCTCGAGTTCCGCCCGCGCTACAGGCTGGTCAGAGGATCGGCGTTGGCGAGATACGTGGCGATCAACTTGGGCATGGCAAGGGAACGGACTTATCGGTTGTTTATCGGCGAAGACCCGGATGCACGCGTCCCGGAGGCGGGTCGTGCGACGTGGGTCGTCGACTCGAAGCGAGCCGTCGACGCGTTTCTCGACATGCTGCCCGCGGCGTCCGGCCTGGAGCCGGAACGGATCCTGTTCATCGTGGACGGCATCCGTCCTCGCGTTTACGGAAGCGATGTCCCGGAGTGGGAGAAGGGAGTCTACCGCGAAGACGTGGGCTACGTGGATGTCATGCGGCGCTACTTCATCGAGAACGTTGTCCGCAGGGGATACGAGACCATCGACCTGGAGCCGGCGTTCGCCGCGCACTACGGGCTGCACCGAACGCAATTCGACTGGCTGCCGCTCGACGAGCATTGGAACGCACTGGGACACGAGGTGTGCTCGGAGGCAGCGGCCGGTTCGGAGCTGCTGCGGGACTTCCGGCAGCGTGCTGGCGCCGCGGGGCGGGAAGACATATGACAGGCTGAGCGCTTCCTGCGGTCGTTCTCCTCCTGTCGCTCTCGACGGTGTTCGTGCTGGACCACGAAGGTCGCGATCTGCTTTCGGTCGACGCGACCAACTGGCGTGCCGAACACGCCATCCGCCCCGCCGTCGTCACGCGCAAGGTCTGCGGCGGCAATCGCAGTCGCCACGGCGCCGACATTTGCGGGTAGCGGCCGGCCGGCCGACATGTTCTACTATCCAGGATCCCACTATGCGCCCGCCGGGTATCGTGTGATCGCTGACGCGCTGCTGCGGGAGTGGAAGACTCGTTTCTCTGCGGACGCTGCCTCGCCCGCACCGTAGATGAACAGCCTCAAAACAGCGTGTACACGAACGGGGCCGCCACGCTACCCGACATCAGTATCAGCGCACCGACGAGCAGCAGCACGAGGACGATCGGCGTCAGCCACCATTTCTTGTTCGTGGCCATGAACTCCCACAGCTCGGCGACCAATCCGGGCCGCGCCGCCTCGGCCTCGGCCTTGAAGTCTCCGCTGCGTTCGTTGCCGGCTACCTGCGGTGGTCGGTCTGCCATGTCTCGAATCCGTGTCGTCCGCTTGGACTCCTACCCTAGAACTGCCGGAAGTAGCGCCGCACGTCGCGCACCTGCCGGCGCGCGGTCCAGTAGCTCGCCGCGGACCGGTTCGGCGCGCGGTCCAGCGGGTCGCCGTGGACGAGGCGCAGCAACAGACCGATCGGCGTCAACACCAGATAATACGTCGCGGCCAGCACCAGGTGCGACAGCGTCCACCCGATGGGGAACGCCGCGTAGAGCCAGCCGAGCCAGACCCAGCGGCGCAATGGCGGCGCCGCGGCATAGATGGCGGCCAGCACGGCGCCCCCCGCCCAGACCATCCGCGCGGCCGCCGGGGCTTCCAGCCGCCAGTACACGAAACCGCCGGCAAGCGCGACGACCGCCGCCAGCAGCACGCCGAACCAGCGCAGCTCCCTGGCCGACGGATGGCGATTGATCTCCAGCAGGGCCATCGGCGTCAGTCGAGGGCGAACTCGCCGCGATAGGCGCCGGCATCGACCGCCGACGCCGGTTGCGCCCGCTTGCGGAGGAGAAAGCGCTCCAGCACGAGCACGTCCATGTTCGTGGCCAGGAAGCAGCGGTAGGCATGCTCGGGCGCGCACACGATCGGCTCGCCCCGCACGTTGAAGCTCGTGTTGATCAGTACCGGACAACCGGTCTTCGCCTCGAAGGCCCGCAGCAGCGCCGCGTAGCGTTCATGCCGCTCGGCGTCCACGGTCTGGACCCGCGCCGAGTAGTCGACGTGGGTGACCGCCGGGACGTCGGACCGCGTCGCCTTCAGCTTGTCCAGTCCGCGCAGGCCGTTCCCACGCTCGTCGAGCGGCGTCCGGCGCGACTCGCGCACCGGGGCCACCAGCAGCATGTACGGGCTGTCCTCCCGCGGCCGCATCTCGAAGAAGTCCGCGACGCGCTCGCGGAGCACCGACGGCGCGAACGGGCGAAACGACTCGCGGAACTTGATCTTGCGGTTCATCACCGACTGCATGTCGCGGCTGCGGGCGTCGCCCAGGATGCTGCGCGAGCCGAGGGCGCGCGGGCCGAACTCCATGCGTCCCTGAAACCACCCCACTACCTGCTCGCGCGCCAGCAGGTCGGCTACCGCATCGCACAGGGACGCATCGTCCGCGTACTCCTCGTAGACCGCTCGGGCGCCACTCAGGAAGGCCCGGATGTCGTCGTCCGCCGCGCGGGGGCCGAGCAGCGAGCCGTGCTGGGCATCCGGCGTCCGCGCCTCCCGCGGGTGGTCGAGAAGCTGATGCCAGATGAACAGCGCCACGCCCAGGGCGCCGCCCGCATCCCCCGCCGCCGGCTGGATCCAGATGTTGTCGAACGGCCCCTCGCGCAGCACGCGTCCGTTGCCGACGCAGTTCAGCGCGACGCCGCCGGCGAGGCACAGGTTGCGCATCCCCGTCTCGGCGTGCACGTGGCGCGCCGCCCGCAGCATCGCCTCCTCGGTGACAGCCTGAATCGACGCGGCGATGTCGATCTCCCGCTCGGTGATCGGCGCCTCCGGCCGCCGCGGCGGCCCGCCGAAGAGCGCGTCGAACCTGCGCGACGTCATGCGCAGGCCCTGGCAGTAGTCGAAGTACGACATGTCGAGACGGAACGACCCGTCCGGCTTCAGATCGATCAGGTGGTCGCGGATGCGGTCGATGTACTTCGGCTCACCGTACGGCGCCAGCCCCATCAGCTTGTACTCGCCGGAGTTGACCTTGAAGCCGGTGAAGTAGGTAAAGGCCGAGTACAGCAACCCGAGCGAGTGCGGGAAGCGGATCTCGTGGGTCAGCTCGATGCGGTTGCCGCGGCCGACGCCATAGGCGGTCGTCGCCCACTCGCCGACCCCGTCCAGCGTCAGGATGGCTGCCTCGTCGAACGGTGACGGAAAGAACGCGCTGGCCGCGTGAGACTCGTGGTGCTCGGTGAAGACGATCTGGCGCCGGTAGCCTGGCAGCCCGCGCCCGATCTCGCGGGGCAGGTGCAGCTTCTGCTTCGCCCACAGCGGCACGAACCGCAGGAACGACCGGAACCCGCGCGGCGCGAAGGAGAGGTACGTCTCGAGCAGCCGCTCGAGCTTCAGGAACGGCTTGTCGTAGAAGCCGACGTAGTCGAGCGCCTCCGGGGCAATCCCCGCCTCGTCGAGACAGTAGCGAATCGCATGGACGGGGAACGAGTGGTCGTGCTTCCGGCGCGTGAACCGCTCTTCCTGTGCCGCGGCCACGATATCTCCGTCGACCACCAGGGCCGCCGCCGAGTCGTGGTAGAAGGCCGAGATGCCCAGGATCGTGATCATGCCGTATCGCTCAGCCTGTGGCGCGGCGACCGGAACGGCATCGCGCTCGATACGACACGCGGATACGGCGTCGGAGGGAACCGCCCGCTCGTCCCGCGCGCCAGGCGACGGCCCTGCTCAGCCAGGCGCTGCGCTCGCTCGTGAACCACCGCCAAGGGCTAAGCGTGTTCGCCGACCGTCCCCGGGTGCCGCTCGACAAACGATCTCGCCGAGCGGCTGCTCCGGCGGCCGGCCATCGGACGGGGCCTGTCCGTTCGGCTCCGACAGCGGGACCGGCACGCGGTTCACGGCGCTGCGCTACTCGGTGGTCGGCACCCTGGTGCTGAACCGGATCGATGTACTGCGCTGGCTCGAAGCGTGGCTGGCGGGCCTGCGCTCACAACGGCGGCCGGCCGCCGGACGAAACTTCGCCGTGGCTGCCCCGGTCGATGGAGGCGGCTTGTGCCATATTTCCTGTTAACTATTGTAAAACAGCATGTTATAGCGACATCAGTTCTGTAGCGCGAAGACAAATAACTGATTCCCAACCGGTGCCGACCGGTTCCATGCCGTCCAAGAATGCCAGCTTTTACTGGGCGATATTCTGAAATCACAGTCCGAGACGGGCCGGGCGAGTCCGCCCCAATCCAGTGCAAAATGTGGTAGTAGCGTGGTAAGCTGTTATCGCCGGGGAACGCCATGACGAGGTTGACGGCGCGACAGGTTCAGACGCTGCGCAAGCCGGGCAGGTATTCCGACGGGCACGGGCTGCATCTGTTCGTGCAGCGTAGCGGTACACGGTCCTGGGTGCAACGGCTCACCGTGCCGGGCCGGGGCAGAGTCGACCGCGGGCTCGGCTCGGTGGACGTGGTGAGCCTCGCGCAGGCTCGCGCGTGGGCGCTCGACAACAAGCTCGCCGTCAAGCGGGGTGAAGACCCGTTCGCGGGGCCGCAGCGCTCGACGATGCCGACGCTGTGGAAGATCGCGAGCAAGGTCGCCGAGTCGAACCGGGCGCGGCTGTCGGCGAGTGAACAGAAGGGGCGGGCGGCGACGCTGGAGCGGTACGCGGCCGAGCTGCTCGACCTGCCGGTCGACCGGGTCGGCAAGCCGGAAGTGCTGCGGGCCCTCGAACGGGTGTGGACATCGCAGCCGGGGACTGGCCGGAAGCTGCGAACGGCGCTCAGCGCTCTCTTCCGCCATGCGCGCGCGGCGGGGCTGATCGAGGTCGATCCGGTCGCGGCGGTGGCCGGGGCGCTCGTTCCCCAGCCGGCCGTACGGCAGCACATGCGCAGCGTGCCGTATGCGGACGCGCCGGCGGCGATGCAGCGGATCGCGACGTGCCGCGCGACGGTGTCGGCGAAGGCCTGTCTGCAGTTCCAGATCCTGACGGCGGCGCGCCCGTCCGAAGCCCGGCTTGCGACGTGGGGCGAGATTGCCGAGGACGCGCGCGAGTGGCGTATCCCGGCCTGCCGAATGAAACAGGGCCGCGAGCACGTGGTCCCGCTCGTCACCGCGTCGTTGGAGTTGCTCGGCTCGGTGCGGTCGCTTCGCCGTCACGACGGCGACGACGCGTTGGTCTTCCCGAGTCCGCAGGCGGGGGCCGGCTCGTTGTCGGCGGCGACCGTGGCTGGCGTGATGCGGTCGGCCGGTCTCGCCGGCGCGGGGTCACCTCACGGCTGGCGCTCGACGTTCCGCACGTGGGCATCGGAGCGAGCGGACGCCGATTACGCGGTGATGGAAACGAGTCTGTCGCATGCGGTCGGCTCGGCTGTCGAACGGAGCTATTCGCGGTCGACGTTTCTGGACAAGCGCCGGTCACTGCTCGACGCATGGTCGGAGTTCCTTGCCGGCAACGTCGCCGGTCGCCTGGGCCCGATTCCCGGTTCGGTAGGGATGACGGCTGAAGCTGCGTTAGCGAACCCCCTGCCGTGATCCAGTCGGCCTAAACCGACCGGCTATCAGGTGGGTGAGCTCGAGCCGCTGCTCCCCGGCTCGCGCGTCATCCACTCGGCCGACGAGTTGCGCCGACACGTCCTCTGATGGACGAGTGCCGTAAGCTATTGATACGTCTTGTGTTATGGAATCCGCACCGCGCGTTCCCCCGTTCCATCCCGCGGCCCACGGCGGACTTCGGGGGACTGTGAACACTACCGCCGGAGGAACGAGGAGCGGGGCCCCCTCCTCTTGCTTGGGCGCCAGCTTCGTCGACGGTCAGGTACAGGACGGGGGACTTGATCGAGGTCCGGACGGAAAGCCCGCTACCCCCGTGACCGTGCCGGAGCACTGCGAGAAGTGCGCACTCGCTCTAGCCGAACGCGTGAGCGAAGACTAGTGTGCCGCCTGACAAATACGTTTACCCCAAGCTGGCTGCCATCAACATGACTGAACTAGGCGCAACAGCCGCGGTCTCGACGGCGAAACCCGAACCTCGACCGCGTGGCGCGGTCGTTGATCACGCGGCGGGAGGTCGGAATTGAATAAACCCAATTGTCGGGCAGGACACTAGGGTCGTTCTGGCGGGTGCCCCTACGGTCTGGTCGTCACGGAGACAGGAGTCGACAGTATCGGGTTGATCGAACCACATGAGATTCCGACGTGTTGAGCCCCACAGGATCACTGTGTATCACCCGTTGCTCACCGAGCCGCGTGTGATCGGCACCGGCCTGACGGCGCGGCCGGCGCGCGGTCACGTTCAGCGCTGCTGCTCGGTCTGCAACTCGTCGATCTGGTCCTCGATGTGGTGCAGCAGGTAGTTGTTGAACAGCGCGGTGAGCGCGATCAGGCCGAGCACGATCCACATGGCGATCCGTTCTCTGGTCATCGATTGCTCCTTCCCCTCTTCGACGACGACGCACTTTCGCGTTGACCCTGCCGGCCGTTCAGCCGAGGATCCGTGGTCGACGGCCCGCCCGCCCGACGCCTCGGACCATCCGGGCCTCGTGCTGGACTTGGGGTCAGCTACGGCCGCCAGCGTGTCGACCCGGCACGCCGACTTCCGCAAGCCGGCTCGCCAGGACGTGCTCGAACGCGCGAACATCGGGCGCGGCGGACGCACGATCACCGTCAGCGGTGCTCACCCTGCACGCGCACGTGCCGTCCGGCCCGACCGCGATCGTCACGTCGGTCACGTCGTCAACCGGAACTGTGGTCGTGACCACGATGAAGCTGTCCTTGTTCACGCACCCCGGTGACGGCGCCATCGTAGGTCGAGCAGAAGAACCGCACGACCGACGCCGCGTGCCAAGCCGCCGCCGCGGTGTCCCGGCCCGGTTCCCCGTCGAACTGGTCGACCGCCGCCCGCAGCGCCTCGACCGCGGCATGAAATGCGGCCGTCTCGCGCAGTTCGGCCGCCAGGCCCTCGGTCCGGTAGAACGACGGCGTGATCGTCGGACGGCGGCCAGAGTCTCGCCGGACATTCACCACCCTAGCGAGTCCCGGCCGAGCAGCCCGTTGCTGGCCCGGCCCTGCATCGGATTCTCCCGCCGCTGCACGTCGACCCCAGCTCGAAGTTGACCTTCCCCTGCTCCAGCACCCCGAGGCCGTAGCCCACCCGGTAGTCCCGGCCGTACTGTTCCGCCGGCCGCCTCGTTTCCGGTCTCTTGCGCTGAGCTTCCGGCGTCAATCGTGCATGCCGACACGGCCGCCGACAACGACGCGCCTGCCGTAGGCCGACTGGCTCAGGGAGCCGAACCACGTCAGCAGACCGCCGCGGGGTAGCCGCATCCCGTACTCGCTCCGCGCGTCCACGGCCCACGCATCGCCCATCGCCTCCGGCAGGTAGCTGCGCCAGACCTGTTCCTGCCACAGCGTCCCGCCGCCCGTCGCCGCGTCGCCCCAGCGCGGCGACACCGACAGCGACAGCCCTTCTCGGTTCCGGTTGCCCACGCCGAGCGTCACTCCCACGCCCCGCTCCCGGTAGCCCGACGCCGAGTGCAGCACCAGCAGCCGGCCCTGCGCGTCCACCCGCAGACGCCCCGCGGCGAGCCGCGTCCCGGCGACCACCTCCAGGCCCGTCCCCGTTTGGCCCGCGCCGCCGTCGCGCCGCACGTGCGCCTCGCCGAACGGAGACACCCCGTTGTCCCAGCGCACCGGGCGCGACACCTCCGCGCCCGCCCGCACCTGGTTGACCGCCGCCGTCTGGCGGTCGATCGTCTCCTCGCCCGCTCCGGTCCGAAGCCGAGCCCACGCCGCGTCGGCCCGCGCCGCGAAGCGCACGTCGCCGCCAGAGGCCCCGATCTCCCGCCGCACCTCGGCCAGACCCAGTCGCAGACTGAGGTCGCTCGTGCCCACGCGGCCCGACTCGCGCACGTTCTCGGCCGAGCCCCAGCCGCCGCCCGCCGCCGCCCACACCGAGGTAGGTCCGTCGGACCACTGCACGTAGGGATAGGCCGTCGTCAGGCGCGTCGAGAGCGCCCCGCGCGCCGAGCCGGCCCGCCAGTCGCCACCGCCGAAGCTGCGCGAGACCGCCGCCCCGGCGACCCATTGCTCCGAAAGCGCCGTGTCCACTCCCACGTAGGCCGTCCGCATGTCGCCCTCGTAGCCCGTAGCCGACGACGGCGCCCCGGCGAACGTCTGAACGTCGCCCTGACCCCATACCTGCCAGCGGCGGCCCGGCCCCGCCTCCCCGGCCGTCTCGTCCTGCCCGCCGCCCAGCGCCAACTGGAACTCCGAGCCTCGCAGCGGGTCCATCCCCGTTCCGAAGCCGCGGAACGAGGGGAACCCCTGCACGCCGCCCGGCACGAAGCCGCCCATGCCCCGGGCCGGTCCGAAGCTGGACGGTCCCTTCGCCGTCCCTGGCAGCATGCCGCCCGGCGACGCCGCGCCCACGCTCGCTGCGCCGTAGCCGACCCCCTCCCCGCCGAAGCCGTCGCGGCGTCCGAAGCCTGCCACCCAGCCCGACAGCAGCCGTGCCGCCGCCGCCGCCTGCGCCGACGCCCCGTCCAGCGGTACCGACCGGCCCAGCACCGTCAGCCGCGAGCCGCCGTCCGCGCCCCGCGACGACGCACGCCGCCCCAGCGTCATCCGCGCGCTCGCCAGATGCGACCGCGCCATCGCCGCCAGCGTGTCGCCCAACACCGCCCGCACCAACCGGTCGCTCACCCCCACCAGGAACGTCTGCTCAGCCGTCAATCCCTCCGGATCCTCCGCCGTCACCGTCACCGCCGCCGAGCCGTACTCCAAAGGCGTCAGCGTCAGCACCGCTCCCGTCACCGCTACCGCCGCAACGGCCGGGTCCGACGACCCCGCGCGGTACGTCAGCGCGTCACCGTCGATGTCCTCGAAGTACGGCCCGACGTCCAAATCCGCCGCGTCGCCGCCCTCGTCGAGCGTCTGGTCCGGGACCGTCCCCACCGCTACCGGCGCGTCGTTCACCGGCGCGACCGTCACCTCGACCGCCGCCTCCGCCGTCAGCCCATCTCCGTCAGTGACCGTGTAGGTGAAGCGGTCCGTCCCGTGGTAGTCCGCCTCCGGCGTGTACATCACGCCGCCCGATTCCACCTGTGCCGTCCCGTGCGAAGGGTTCGACACCGACTCGACCCGTAGCGCGTCGCCATCCGGGTCCGTGTCGTTCGCCAGAACGTCCACCAACACCCGCACGTCTTCGGCCGTCGCCGCCTCGTCGTCCTCCGCCTCCGGCGGCGTCGGGTCTGGGTCTGGGTCGGGATCCGGGTCTGGGTCGGGATCTGGATCCGGATCCGGTTCGGGATTCGGATCCGGGTCGGGGTCGGGATCTGGATCCGGGTCGGGGTCGGGATCTGGATCCGGGTCGGGATCTGGATCCGGGTCGGGGTCGGGATCCGGATCCGGGTCGGGGTCCAGATCGTCGAACTGCCAGGTGCATTGCGCCGTGACGCCGGGGGAGTCCTTGAGTCGGTATTCGAACCCGGCGAAGCCGTCGTACGCCTGTCGCAATTGGGCGAAGGTGCCGAAGGATGTACGCACCGAACGGCCACCCGATTCGATCGGTTGGGCCGCCAACCACTGCCCCTCGGTACCGTCGGTTACCCAGCGGTACTCGACCTCGACCTGCTCCCCCGGAGCGGGAGTGAGCACCTTCACGAACGAAGGCGTCACGGAGGTGTCGGTGACCGTCGTGCTGCACGCCGGGGTGGCGTCGATGGACAGGCTCCGCCCCACTCCAATGTCGAGCGGCGTGTAGTAGGTGGAGAACCCGCTCCAGCAGCTGGCGCCCTTGCAGGTGTTGAAATCCGCGCGCAAGCCGCTCGTTACCACATGACTCGGGCCTTGGCCGGTACGTGCTACGGTGGCAACGTCACTCCAGATCTCGCCTTGCCGGATCGTAACTAGTGTTCGGTGGAAAACCCCGCAAGTGATTGATTCTACAGGGTGTACCGCGGATTTCAGGGTGGCGAAGATCGTCCGATTGTCGTATTCTCGGAGGTGATTTCCCGAGGATCGGCGCATTCGGGCAATATCTTCGCGAATTGACATCATGAGAGAAGTTCACCGGTCGCAGTTACAGATCGGTCAGGTGCCGGTCGAGAAGATCTGGATCAACCCGAAGTCGCGAGACGACATCCCGGCGGTGTTGAAGGGGCTTCAGCACATTTGGTGCGACGAGGCGTTGCGGGCCCGATTGTTGGCGCTGCTGGACGAACATATTCTGCCAGAGGCCGACCGCACGGTCGGGCGTCCGGGAATGGACCTGTGGCAGATACTGGTGCTGGGGGTCCTGAAGCAGGGACTGGGCTGCGACTTCGACCGTCTCCACGACCTGACGAACCATCATGAGACGATACGTGCATTCCTGGGCCACGGGGATTTCGATGACAAGACGCGTTACGAGTACCAAACGGTGGTCGACAACGTGTCCTTGTTGACGCCGGAGTTGTTGTCTGCGGTCGGGCGCCTGGTGGTGGAGAGCGGGCACAAGGTAGCAAAAAAAAAGCCTGGCGAGCCATTACGCGGGCGGTGTGACTCTTTCGTCGTCGAAACGGACGTGCATTATCCGACGGACGTCAGCCTGTTGTGGGACGCGATGCGTTGCCTGCTGCGGGAGACGGGGCGGACGGCTGCGCGCTACGCGGTAGGCGGCTGGCGTCAATGGCGCCATCTGTCGCGGGAGGTCAAGAAGCTGTTCAACAAGGTGCGCTCGACGCGGCGCGCGCAGCGGCATCCGGAGCGGGTGGAGGCGTATGTGGCGCGTTGCCGGGCGCTGGTGGAGCGCGCAGAGACAACGCTCGACGCGTTGCGGGACCAGGGCGTGGGGGAATCGGGCTGTCGGTCCATCGCCGGCCTCGTCGCTCACGCCCGGCGGCAGATTGACCATGTGGAGCGGCGTCTTCTGCGTGGCGAGACGATCCCTCACGAGGAGAAGGTCTTTTCGATTTTCGAGGAACACACGCGTTGGGTTTCCAAAGGCAAGGCGGGCACGCCGGTTGAACTCGGGGTTCCTGTCGCTCTTATCGAGGACCAGTATCAATTCATCCTTCACCACAAGATCCTGTGGGCGGGCGAGGACGTGGACGTGGCGCTGCCGATGGTGCAGGAAACGCAGGCATTGTATCCGGAGTTACGAGCGTGCAGTTTCGACCGAGGCTTTCACAGCCGCGACAATCGGGTGCATCTCGATACACTTCTCGACGTCAATGCGTTGCCGCGGAAAGGGTATCTTTCAAGAGCCGACCGGGAGCGGGAAGAGGAAGAATCGTTTGCGGCCGCGCGGCGTGCGCATCCTGCGATCGAGTCTGCCATCAACGGTTTGGAGCATCGGGGACTCGACCGCGTTCGCAGCCATGGCGCGGACGGCTTCGCGCGGACGGTTGCTCTGTCGGTGCTGGCGGCCAACCTGCATCGTATCGGGTTGCTTCTCCAGAAGCGGGAGCGCAGGCGACAGCAACGCATCGCCTGACCACCTGTCTTCGTAGTCAGGCCGGATTCGGAGCCGGCAACAGACGGCACGGTCTTACTGTCCTCGGAAACAGGGCATCGGGCTGATTTGCCGACCTTCGCCTATTCGCAGCTCGTCAGGCGGGGTCGTCGCGGCCGGACTTCGGCCCGAAATCACGCCCAGGATGCCACGAATCAGCGTAGATCTCTGCCCGAAAACGGGGTTTTCTGGCCGACACTAACTATCGGGTCCCCGGCGTATCTGCGGCCACCGATCGGGGCCACGTAGGGCGGGTTGTTCAAGTCGCGGCCCGACGGCGCCCACAGGGCCATCGAATACTCCACGGGCGCCCCTTGAACCATACGGACGCGCACGGGGACGCCATCCGCCGTTTCAGCTCCCGCCTCCACGACCTCAAGGTAGACGCCCAACAGGCCCCCGGTGTCCGGGTTGTGGTCTACCCGGAAGACTGTCAAGGCGGGGAGCCACGTAAAGAAACCGGCTGGCAACTCGGCCAAGTCGTTGTGGCGCAAATCGAGATGCTCAAGGTTGACAAGTCCGGCGAAGTCGTCCGCTCGCAGGGTGGTGATCCCCAACCCTTGAAGATTGTTGTTGGCGTCCAGTTCGGTGATTCCCGCCAGTTGCTGGTCAGTCACGTCGCCGCAAGCCGTTCCCGAAAGCTGAGCCAGAATCAGGTCTCGAATCTGTGCGGTCCGATCGCAAATGCCCTGCGACCACCCTTCATTCGGGGCTCCGCAGGTGAACAGCGCGAGCAGGCAGATGCAGCGCACCCAAGAGGATGACGAGAGTGGGAGGGTAGAGAGAGGCGGCGCGTCAGACCGGGACGCAACGGCCCGCGCGCTGGCGGGCTTCATGCCGCATGTCCCGGCTCGGCTCGGCTCGGCTCGGCTCGGCTCGGCTCGGCTCGGCTCGGCTCGGCTCGGCTCGGCTCGGCTCGGCTCGGCTCGGCTCGGCTCGGCTCGGCTCGGCTCGGCTCGGCTCGGCTCGGCTCGGCTCGGCTCGGCTCGGCTCGGCTCGGCTCGGCTCGGCTCGGCTCGGCTCGGCTCGGCTCGGCTCGGCTCGGCTCGGCTCGGCTCGGCTCGGCTCGGCTCGGCTCGGCTCGGCTCGGCTCGGCTCGGCTCGGCTCGGCTCGGCTCGGCTCGGCTCGGCTCGGCTCGGCTCGGCTCGGCTCGGCTCGGCTCGGCTCGGCTCGGCTCGGCTCGGAATGTCCTACCACGGTGTCACCATCATGTCAATAATCCGTTGCTCTGGAACGGCCGCAAAGGCGAAATCCTCAGCAAAGGCGTAGTATCTCAAATAGTGCATGATGAATAAGTCATGACATGGCCGTATTTGGTCCTCGTTTAGTAAGAATGCAATAATCTGCGGCGTTGAGGTGCGTCACAAGCCGCCGCCTGCTCGCGGGGCGCCTCGCGCGCCGCGTCCGGCAAGGAGGCAATGGTGCAAGAGAGCGCCGACGAGTTGCGGCAACGGAACCGATGCTCGAGGACCGCATCTCGATCCTGTGCGCAGCCGTCCTGCGCGTCAGCGCCACCCTCGACCTCGAGACCGTCCTGCGCGAGATCGTCGACAGCGCCCGCGCGCTGACCGGCGCCCGCTACGGCCTGATCACGACCGTCGACGACGCCGGGCAGCCGCAGGACTTCGTCACCGCCGGCCTGGCGTCCGGCGTGCACGCGGTGATGGCCGCGTGGTCCGACGGGCCACGGCTCTTCGCGCACTTCCGGGACCTGCCCGAGCCCTTGCGCGTGGCGGACCTGCCGGCCTACGTCGGGGAGCTGGGCTTCTCGACGGAGCTGATCGTGTCGAAGACGATGCAGTGCACGCCGATGCGGCATCGCGACGTCCACGTCGGCAACTTCTTCCTCGGCGAGAAGGAGGGCGGGCCGGAGTTCACGAGCGCCGACGAGGAGGTCCTGGTCCTGTTCGCGTCGCAGGCGGCGACGGCGATCGCCAACGCCCGCACGCACCGGGACGAGCGGCGGGCCAGGGCCGACCTGGAGGCGCTGGTCGAAACCTGCCCGGTAGGCGTCGTCGTCCTCGACGGCGGGAGCGGCAGGCTCGTGTCGTTCAACCGGGAGGCGCGGCGGATCGTCGAGCCCCTGCGCATGCCGGGGGGCGCGCTGGAGGAACTGCTCGACGTGGTCACCTGCCGCCGCGGCGACGGCCGCGAGGTCCCCCTGGCGGAGTTCCCGATGGCGCAGCAGATGAGCAGCGCCGAGACGGTGCGCGCCGAGGAGATCACGCTGTCGGTCCCGGACGGCCGGCGCGTCACGACGCTGGTCAATGCCACGCCGATCCGCTCGGCCGGCGGCGCGGTCGAGTCGATGGTGGTCACCCTGCAGGACCTGGCGCCGCTGGAGGAGCTGGAGCGCCAGCGGGCCGAGTTCCTGTCCATGGTGAGCCATGAGCTGCGCACGCCGCTGAGCGCCATCAAGGGCTCGGCGGTCACCGTGCTGGGCACCTCGCGGCCCCCGGATCTGGCCGAGACACGGCAGTTCTTCCGGGTCATCGACGAGCAGGCTGACCAGATGCTTGGGCTGATCGGCGACCTGCTGGACCAGGGGCGCATCGAGACGGGCACGTTGTCGGTCTCGCTCGAACCGGCGGAGGTGGCCGGATTGGTGGATCAGGCCAGAAGCACCTTCCTCGGCAGCGGCGGCGGGCACGTCCTGAGCATCGACCTGCCGGAGGACCTGCCGCGGGTGATGGCCGACCCGGGGCGGATCGTGCAGGTCCTCAACAACCTCTTCTCGAACGCGTCGCGGCACTCGCCCGAGTCGTCTCCGATCCGGGTAGCGGCCGCACGGGACGGCCTGCACGTGGCGATCTCGGTCTCCGACCGGGGCCGGGGTGTCCCGCCGGACCGGCTGCCGCACCTGTTCCGCAAGCACGGCGGCGCGGCGGCCGGTGCGGGGGAGCGCCGGCTCGGGGGCTCCGGCCTGGGGCTGTCGATATGCAAGGGGCTGGTGGAGGCGCACGGCGGCCGCATCTGGGCGGAGAGCGCCGGGGCCGGGCGCGGCACCCGCTTCACGTTCACCCTGCCGGTGGCCGAGGACGCCGCCGCCGCGGCCGGCGCCGCGCCGCGACGCTCCCGCCGGCCCCGCAAGGGGGAGGAGCCGACGCGCGTCCTCGTGGTCGACGACGACCCGCACGCCCTGCGCTACGTTCGGGACACCCTCGCCGAGGCGGACTACGCCCCGGTCGTGACCGGCGACCCGGAGGAACTGCCCGAGCTCATCAGGACGCACAAGCCGCGGCTCGTCCTGCTGGACCTGGTGCTGCCGGACACCGACGGCATCAAGCTGATGGAAGGCCTGCGCGAGCTGGACGACCTGCCGGTCATCTTCATCTCGGCCTACGACAGGGACGAGACGGTCGTCAGGGCGCTGGATGCGGGAGCCGCCGACTACATCGCCAAGCCCTTCTCGCCGTCGGAGCTGACGGCGCGGGTGCGGGCGGCCCTGCGGCGGCGGGCCGAGCCGGAGCCCTTCCTGCTGGGGAACCTGGCGATTCACTACGAGGACCGCCGGGTCACCGTCGCCGGCCGCTCCGTGACCCTGACGATGACCGAGTTCGAGGTGCTCCGCGTGCTCTCGACCAACGCGGGGCGGGCCGTGACGTACGACTCGCTGTTGCGCCAAGCGTGGGGCAAGCGCGACCGCGGCTCCGCCGCCCCGAAGCTGGTACGCGCGCTCGTCAGGGGTCTGCGCCGCAAGCTGGGCGACGACGCGGCCAACCCGGCCTACGTGCGCAATGTGCGAGGCGTCGGCTACCGCATGCCCAGACCCGGCGAGCGGTGAACACCGCGCCGACACACCGCCGCCACCCGAACTTAGTACTGACGCCCATAAATACGACCACGTATATAGATGCTATCATGCACCCTCGGAGGCCTGCTGGTATGCCGAGGAAGAGCCCGTACAACATCGAGCTGCATGATGACGAGGCGGCTGAACTGCAGCGGCGGGCACGAAAGTATACGTTGCCGTACTTCCAGGTGCAGCGAGCCCAGATGATCCTCCTGGCCGCCGACGGATGGCGAAACGACCAGATCGCCGACCAATTGAACTGTCGCCGAGAAGTGGTCGCCAAGTGGCGCAAGCGCTTCTTCGAGCGACGGCTCGCGGGACTCGATGACCGCGACCGCCCGGGCCGGCCTCGGGTTTTTCCCCCCGGAGGTCGTCGTGCAGGTCAAGGCTCTCGCCTGTGAGTTGCCCTTCGTCGCACGGCGTGCCCCTGGCGCGATGGAGCCGGGCTGAGCTCGCCCGCTACGTGCAGGAAACCGGCTTGGTCGGCACCATCAGTGGCAGCACGATCTGGCGCTGGCTCTCCAAGGACGCGATTCGTCCCTGGCAGCATCGGTCCTGGCTCTTTCCCCGCGACCCGCACTTCGCGCAGAAGGCCGCGCCCGTCCTCGATCTGTATCAGCGGAGCTGGCAGGGCCAACCCCTTCACGACGACGAGTTCGTCATTTCGGCCGACGAGAAGACGAGCATCCAAGCGCGTCGCCGTACCCATGCCTCCGTACCCACCCGCCCCCGCCGCGCCATGCGCGTCGAACACGAATACCAACGCTGCGGTGCCTGGGCCTACCTCGCAGCCCTCGACGTGCATCGCGCCCATGTGGTCGAGCGCTGTGAGGCCCAAACCGGAATCCTGCCCTTCCGTCGCCTGGTCGAGCAGGTCATGGCCACCGACCCCTACCGGCACGCCCGTCGCGTGTTCTGGATCGTCGACAACGGCTCCTCGCACCGCGGCGCGCGATCCATCCAACGGGCGAAGACCTGGGACCCCAGGCTGCAGCTCGTCCATACCCCGTGCCACGCCAGTTGGCTCAATCAGATCGAGATCTACTTCTCGATCGTGCAACGCAAGGTCCTGACGCCGAACGACTTCGCCGGTACCGCGGAGCTCGCCGACCGCCTCCGCAGCTTCGAGAGCCACTTCGCAGAAATCGGCAAGCCGTTCGAATGGACCTTCACCCGCGACGACTTGACCAAACTCCTCAAGAAGCTCAACTCACCGTCCCTGGCCGATGCCGCGTGAATACGTTGCCGAACTTATGACCCAGCGGTACTTAGGCGTAATGCGCCGCCCCAGCGTGTGATTCCGACGATGGCCCCCTGTCACAGCCCGAATCACATCCCGCCGGCTGACCCCTCGCGCCGAAACACCCCGCGTTTGCCGGACTTGGCGCGTCCTCCGGCACGAGCGGGCGGCCCGGTATTACGCCGCCCGTGATGCCGGGAGCGACCCCCCCCGAAACCTGCGGTTTCGCGGCGCAATGGGCGTTCCTCCGTCACACCCACTGCTCGGGTCGCTCCCGGCAAATTGTTCCTTCCAGGAAGGGTGTCGGCGTCGCAGTCTGCGTTCGTCGGCCGCGCCGGGCCGGCGCGGCCGACCGGGTATGAGCGTGCGACGACGGCGCGCGACTCGGGTTGAACCGGCCGATCGGAAGCCGTGCCATCAGCTTCGAGAGGTCCTGGCGGGTGACGCCCAGCTCGCCCGCGGCGCGGGCGACGCTGCCGTGTCGCCCCAGGGCGTCGCGCACCATCGTGCGTTCGACGTCCTCGCGGGCCTCGGCGAGCGTCGGCCGCCGCTCGGCGGCGACCGCGCGCCGCAAGGCGGACGGCAGGGCGTCCAGGCCGACGGGGCCGTAGCGCGGCCCGGTGATGGTGAGGTTGGCGAGGACGTTCTGCAGCTCCCGGACGTTGCCGAGCCACGGGTGCGCCGCGAGCGCGGCCACCGTCTTCGCGTGCCAGGGTCGCGCGGCTGCCCGCCGCAGCCGCGATGTCCTTCCAGCGTGGTCGGTCTGCCGGGCGAGGTCCGGCCGGCGCTTCGTGAGCGGCGGGACGGTGAGCCCGACGACGTTGAGGCGGTAGAGCAGGTCGCGGCGGAAGCGGCCGGCCGCCGCCTCGGCGTCGAGCGGCCGCAGGTCGAGCCGCTGCGTCCGGTTCTCGCCGAGCCGGCGGATCTCGCCGTCCTGGAGCACGCGGAGCAGCTTGGCCTGGGCGCGCGGCGTCAACTCGGCCACCTCGTCGAGCAGGGCCGTGCCGCCCGAGGACAGCCTCAACAGCCCCTTGCGGTCCTGCCCGGCGCCGGTTCCGGGACCGGGCACGTCGTGGGGATTCGGTCCGTTCGAGGGCCGGACGCCCGCGTTCGGCCAGAAGCGACCAACACCGCGCCCGTGGCCGGCGTGTCACTCGAAGAGCCGGAACGAAGTGGAGGAGCCGCAAGGCTTGACACGTCGGCTGCCGGAGTGGTTCGTCTCGTCAGGCCACCTCGCCAGCGCCGCGAGCGGCAGCGGTCCATTCCCGGCACCCCACTTCGAGCGCCACGTCCCGCCGCTCGTGCTCGCCGCCTTCGACCGGCGCTTCACGCCGCGCGAGCGCGGCCCGGTAGACGGCATCGTCGGCCAGGACACCATCCGCGCGTGCTCCCCGCCGTCAAGGCCCGTCGCTCCGCTCCGTCCGCTTCGCGGCTCTCGGCCTTGACGCCGGCTCCGGGCGCGCTACAGATGGGCTACTGTCCGACGATGTCTCACCTAGATCCCGCACAACTCCTCGGTCGTCCAGCAACATCGAACTTGGTCAAGGCAGCAACGCTGCATAGACTATCGAATGACCCTCGGGCATTTGAAGCACCCTCGTTTCCGGGTCGAACGCAACAACTTGGAGCTTCAGCGAATGTGTGCTCGACGGCTCGGACTCAACGGTGATACTCAGCAAAGCATCGGCGGCAGAGTGACGGCCATCGCTTGCTTTTGGAAGCTGCGCCATCTCCTTGGTCAAGAACCGGCACTCAAGATGCCCGTTTGCAGCGGGAACGGCAACTGAGGTTCTCCTGATCTTCTGTGAGAGCTCGGTCAGCCAACGAGAGAACCAGGAGATTCGGAGCCGGAGTTCGGACGAAGGTCGGTCGAACTCAACGGGATGAACGAGTCTGTCACGCAGCTCAACCACATCGAGATGGTGGAACTCGCCAAACCGCTGCCAGAACCAGTCGACCTCACGGCGCGAACCCCCGACCGAACCGAGCAAGTGCCTAGTGCGTACCAAGTACCATTTGATACCAGCCAAGGCGACTAAACCCTCCCGCAAGACCTTCCGATCACCTGGAAGGTCCGGAACGGAACTCTGGGGAATATCGATGGCCCACCCTGCCTCGTCAAGGTATTCTTCGAGAGGCGGATCGACAGTATCAGCGCGGACGGTCACCAGCTTCCCCTTGGCGCATTCGAGAGATTCCGCAATCTCGGGGATTTCACGAAAAACCCTCCAAACACTCACCAGCACACCGACCCGCTCCACTAACCGAATCAGGTCGGCCTCCGGAGGCGTCTTCGACGACGCCCTCAACTGTTTCGCGACTTCCGAGGAGCCCAAGCCCCCATTGACCATCAGATGCGCTGCTGCCTCGTAGACCGAGCAATGGGTACCAGCCAACAATCTTCCCGCGCGAATGTCATCGAGCATCGCCATCTGCATGCTCCCACGATGCGGATCCGACTGACCACGGATGCACTGGGCACTCCACGGACGCCCACACGCTGATCGTACCCTCTCCCAGGTGGTCGTCGCACAGCGCTAACGGCGTGGCCGGATCCACCGTCGGTTCCGTCGCGCGTCGCCTCAGTGCCGCGTCGCTTGGTCAGCGCCGCCGTTCAGATAGGCCGACCAGTCGTCCATCAGCCGGCGCCGCCGCTCGAACAGGTCCGACCGGGCGTAGGCCGCCTCGACCTTGTTCTGGATCACGTGGGCGAGCGCCGCCTCGACCACCTCGCGCGGGTGGTTCGTCTCCTCGGCCGCCCAATCCCGGAAGCTGGAACGGAAGCCGTGCGGCACGGCGCCGATCTCCAGGTCCTTGAGGAGCTTCGAGAACATCATGTCGGACAGCCGGTTCCCGCGCACGCCGGGGAAGATGAGCGCTCCGCCGTTGCCGAGCGTCCGCGCGGCGTCGAGGACCTGCGCCGCGCGACCAGACAGCGGAACGCGGTGCTCGCGCTTGGCCTTCATGCGGGCCGCCGGAATGGTCCACACCGCGCCGGCCGCGTCGATCTCATCCCACGTCGCGAGCCGCACCTCGCCTGACCGCGAGGCCGTCAGCACGAGGAACTCGAACGCCAGCTTGACCACGCGCGTCGCCTTCGACGCCTGCACCGTCTCGATGGCGGTGGCGACCCTGGCATGGGGCAGCGCCGGCATGTGGCGCACGAGCTTCTGCTGGCGGCCGAGCGCCGGAGTGAGCCGGTCGCACGGGTTGTCGCTGCGGTACTGCATGACGATGGCCCACTCCATCACGGCGCTGACGCGCTGGCGCACGCGTCGCGCCGTCTCGGGCTGCGCGTGCCAGATGCGGCGGAGCGCTTCGAGCATGTCGGCACTGGTGATGTCGGACACCGGCATCCGGCCGACGTGCGGGAACACGTACTTCGTGAGGCTCGCCTTCCAGTCGTGTGAAGACCCGCAATCTGACGGCGCTCGTGCTGCTCACGGTTCTGGCGGCCGGCCAGGCCGCGGCGGCCCCAGGTGGAGGCGAGGGCGGCACCGAAGGCGGCCACCGCGCCCTGACGCTGAACGGCCGGCCGCTGCTGACGAGCGTGCAGACTCACTTGCAGCCAGTGGACGCTCGCCGTTTATCAGTGGCTTCGGCCGCCGCCGGCCAGCGGTCGTTCGCGCACCCGACGAAGCCGGGCAAGCGGGAGCGGGCGATGCTGCTGGGACTGGCCATCGGCGGCGGGGCGGCATGCTTTCTCGGGGCGGGGTACGGCGACGGCAACCTGTGCGGCAAGTACGCTCTGGCCGGCATGGGGCTCGGGCTGCTGTTCGGGGCGCTGGTCGGCGCGGCGCAGGCCGACGACGACCCACAGCAGCGGTAGGTAGCGGCGACATCGAATGGGCTGTTTCGGGACCTGGCGGGAGAGCCGGGGACAAGAACGGTCCGGCGGTGCCGTTGCGCCCGTTGGGTTCGGCGGTTGATACGTGAGCGTCTTCCTTGACACGGCGCGATGGGGTCGCCGAGCCGGTCGACGGCGGGGGCGCCGGAGGGAGCCGCTGTCGACGCCCCTGGCGACCCTGGCGCTCTACTTCGTCTGGTATAACTGGTGTCGTCGGCACAAGACAACGCGCCTGACGCCCGCCCAGGCCGTCGGTCTGACCGACACGTGGCACGATGTCGAATGGATCGTCGGCCTGCTCGACGCCGCGGCGCCGACTCCGAAGAAACCGGGACCGAAGGGTCCGCGGTCGAAGTCGAGGCGCGGGGAGACGATTCGATGAGAGCCTACCTGTTGCTGGCGCTCGCGCTATTCGCGTCCGGCTGTGCCGATCCGCCCACGGCGGCACCGACGCCGATTCCGCCGGCCGACCCAGAGCCGTCCGCGGTCTCTGTGGAGATCGACCAGACGACAGCGCGCGTGGGCGAGATCATCACAATCACCTACCGGCTGGCGCCGCCCCTGGACCGCAGCGTCGACATCTGGACCGAAGTGAACCCGCCCACAGGCGAGACCCGCGAGAACGGACCTGTCGACTTCCCGGCCGGCTAGGCAACGGTCGTCTTCAACACCGGATATATCCCCGAATCCTGGATCGGTACCTGGACCGGCCGCATCAAGGGCGAACGGCTCCCGGATGGCGTCGTGCTCGGCGAGCCATCGTCCTACACGTTCACCGTCGTCCCGTGAGAGACGTCTTCGTACTCCGCGATGCTCGCCACCTGCCTACCTCGACTCAAGGAGCATCCGGCTCCGGGCGGCCGCTGCTGGGCACGGGCCAGGTACCGGTTCTGACGCTGACCGCGTGCGACAGCCGGCGCCAGGAACCATAGAACCCTGGGGCTGGGCCAGCCGTCTACGGATCATGGAGGCCAGCCCGACAACCCGCATCCCGCTCGTCTGTCGACCGCGCTGGCCGGAGAGGAACTCCATGTCAACTCGTGCACTCTGGTCTCTACTTGCCGCGATTGGTCTGCTCTGTTTCGTTGGAGTCGTGGCCGCACAGGACACCGCCTCCGAGCCGTGGCTGCACGTGCAGGTCTCCAGCGAGGGTCATGACGATCGTGGCGACGGCGGCGACGGCGACAGTCACGGCCGCCACGGCGACGGTCGGGGCGATGGCCGCCATGACGACGATGACGACGGCGACGGTCGGCGCGATGGCCGGCACGACGGCGATGGCCGGCACGACGGCGATGGTCGGCATGCCGACGGTGACGACGACGGCGACGACGACGGCGATGAGGGAGCGGACTTCGCCGCCAACATCAACCTCCCGCTGTCGGCGGTCGAGCCGCTGCTCAGCCTGGTCCCGCACGGCGCCATGTCCGACCGGCTGCTCGACCTGACTGGAGAGGAGGTCAACGTCGGCGCGATGCGCGATCTCTGGCGCGCTATCGCAGGTGTCGGCGAGGCGGAGTTCGTGGCCGTCGACGGCGACGACGAGACGGTGCGCATCGCGCGCACGGGCGATCAGATCAACGTGCAGGTGGAGGAGTGCGACGAGGACGGCGGCGAGGTCGTTGACATCCGGGTCCCGGTCGCGGTCGTCGACGCGCTGTTGTCAGGAGACGGCGAGGCCCTCAACGTACACGCGGCGGTCGAGCAGCTCGGCAAGCTGCGCGGCGATATCGTCCGTGTGAGCGGGGGCGAGCACCAGGTGCGCGTCTGGATAGACGAAGTCGCGCAGCCCGGCAATTGAAACCGTCCCGACGGAGGCACCCCAGGGCCGCTCCCTACCGCGGGGCGGCCCCGTCCTCCCGGGCTCTTCATCAGAAGCCGAAGTCCGGCCGTCCCGCCTCCCGCGCCCCCCATGGCCGGCGCCGCCACCAAGTAGAGGGTGAGGCCGGCGCCCGTGCCGACCCAACCGGCCGTGGTTCTGTGCGACCGTCCGCGCGCACGGTGACTTGCTGAAAGCACGCCGAATCCGCCCCGTCCTGGTTCGCAACGGTCTACGACATCCAGAGAGCGAGCGAGGTCGATCCGCGGAGTCTCGAGATCGCGGTCAACACGATTCCGCACGAGGGGCTCGCCACGCTGGCCCTGGATTGGATGGTCGGGTACGGCCGCGTCGGAAGCAGGGCGCACGAGGGCACACGAGCGCCTGCGGGGGATGCCGGAGGACGAAGAGAAGAACCACTACGCGCTCGGCAGAGCCGGCGCCGGCACGATCCTGCGAGCCACCTGCGAGCGGCTGCGGATCGGGGTCGCGACCGACCGGATCGTCGTCGAAGCGGTGACCAGAGGCAAGGACCGGCGCGCCGCATGAGGAGGAAACGACCGGGCCACGCAGTGGCGAACGGCGGACGCGCAGCCAGAACCTCCCCTTGATAATCGCGACGAGACCCCACCGGGCAACCGAGAGCCGGCCTGGTTGGGAGCGCAAACCGGATGACCTGCGAGCGGTAGTTTCGACAGGGCGGGCAAGTCGACGGGGAACGAGCAGAAGCGACCTTGCCCTGAGCGGACGCCATCGGCCTGTCAGCCGCCGGTCCCGGGTGCAACCGACAGCCGGTGGCTCACGACTGGCTGCGCGCAGAGACGCCGCCGGTCAGCGTCTCTTCCCGGTTCGGTTGTTCCCCGCGCGCGGACGGGTCTCGATGTAGTTCTGCACCTCGTCCTCGTACCAGCCGGTCGCCTTGGGCCCGATCCTGATCGACTGCGGGAAGATCCCGCGTTGCTGCAGCGCGTAGATCGACGAACGCGACAGCCCGGTCGCCTCCTTGACGTCCTTCAACCGAAGAATCCGCCTGGTCATCCCGTACCTCTTTCTGATGGCCCCGGCCAAGTCCGGCGGCGGTGTGAAGTATTCGGAACGGCGGTCACCGGAGGCCGCGCTCCACGGCCCTGCTTCCGGTTGGAAGTCCCTGCACTGCAAGGGAGCAACTCGTCGCAGGGCGCGATAGCTCCGGGGATGCCGGCCGCGTCTGTACAGCGGCGGGAGACGGTGGCGGGCGAGCGTCCGAGGCTGCAGGGCGCAGTTGGCCATCGACGTGCGGCTGCTGCCGCCACCGGCGATGCCTCGGGATAGCGCGCCGGGGGCTTGGTCGACGACGACGAGACCTCCAGCGACACGCTCGCCGGCTCGCACACCGTCCCGGCGGATACGTCCGGGACCGCCGGCGGCTCGTCAGCCGCCGAGGCGGGCGGCAGCACTCGATGAGACCCGGAGGTAACGACGCGGTCGAGGTCGTCAGCGGGAATCCCTACCGGCTCGCGCGGGCCATCCGCGGGATCGGGTTCAAGCTCGCCGACACGATCGCGATGAAGCCGGGCGTCGAGAAGGCGGCGACCACCCGGGTACGTGCCGGCATCGGCTACGTGCTCGACGAGGCGACGAAGAAGGGACCCTGCGGACTGCCCGCCGACGAGCTCCGGCCGCTGGCGGCCGCGCTGCTCGAAGTCGACGAACCTGATCCGCACCGCGCTCGACCTCGAGCGGGTTGTCTGCGGGAAGGGGGAATCCTGCGTTGCGGTTGAGGACGTGCTCCACCGAGACGCTGCACCGACGCGCCGGTCGACGCCGAACGCCAGATCGAAGCTCCGCATCCGCCGAGCGGGGTTCCGCCCGCGCTCCGGCGTGCACTGGAGCACCTGTTCACGAAACGGTCGACGCCGGCGTGACGCCGTTCGTCTGGCTCCGGCAGTTCGAGCCGGGCAGCAATTCCGCTGACGCCAACCGGCTGCTGGACCGCCTCCGAGCGGAGCGGCCTACAGATCGCCACCAAGTGAAGCGACCCGTTCGCCGACACCGAGTCGAACACCTTGCGCGCCGGGAAGCTCCGCCCGCACGACCGCCACCGAGCGGAACGACCCCGGGATCCGACTCCGAGAGTAGAACGGCCCCCGTTTCCGGCACCGAGTCGAACACCTCGCGCTCCCCGAGCAGCGCGCTCTCTTGAACGCCGCCGAGCGGGAGCGCGAGTGAAGTGACTCGTTTCCCGGCACCGAGTCGAACACCTCGCGCGCCGAGCAGGTCGTCCTGACGGTCGCACCGAGCAGAACGACCCGGCACCGGCACCGAGTCGAACACCACACGTCCCCGAGAAGCCCGCCCTCGCCGGTCGCACCGAGCAGTTCCGGCATCCGAGTCGAACACCTCGACGCGCCGAGAAGCTCGCCCTCACGAACGCCGCCGAGCGGTGCGGCCCCGGATCCAGCGCCACGCCCACGCCTCCCCGGGCCGGCGCGCCTCCCCGAGTCGGCGCGCAAGCAGCCACGGACCCGGAGGGGGAACCCACCACGAACGACAATTACTCCAGCGAACGCGGGCGGACGGGCGGAACACGGGCGGGCAAGGCAACGCCTGTGCATTGCTGCTCCCCGGCTCCCACGCCACCCGTCTGCAACCCCGAATCCGCGACGCTGCGGGCCTGACGGCCCCACCTTCAATCCGGCCCGTTCGGGCCATTCCCGCATCGGAGGACACGACCCATGCCCATCAAGGACCTGCTGCGCCCGGACCAACTGGCTGCGCTGAAGCGCTTGCGCAAGCGGATCGCGAACCGCACGGCCATGCGCCGCTACCGCTCGGACCCGGCCTACTACCGCCGCCTGTGCGCCGGCGTCGACCTGCCGATTGAAGCGGGCACTTGCGGCCGTCTGGTGAACCGCTCGAGCGGCGAGCGCTGCTACCGCTGCTGGCAGCGCCGCCAGTGGCTGCTGAACCACGCGATGACGCCGTACGAAATCGCCGTCGCCGGCACGCTCGCCGACGAGCTCGAGCACGACGTCGCCGACCGCGAGCACGGAGACGACCCGCACACCGACGCCATCGTTCCCCTGCTCGACGCCATCGACGACATGCTCGCACCCACCGACTCCTGCCTGCGCTGGTAGCGCCGGCGACGCCACCGCCGGCGACGCCCGGAGCGGAACATCTCGTCCGCCGCGGCGAGCGATCGGGGGCGCTCGGAGGCGCGCTGTGGGGCTCGGGGATTCCGCTTGACCTTGGCGTAGGATTCTGCCCTTCCCGCAAACAACCCTTCGAGCTGTCCGACGGCGCCCTCGTCGCCGACACGGTGGCCGACACGCCGTGCGCGTTCCTCCCGGTGAGTTCCGGGAACGCGCCGATCTCCGCGGATCTCCCGCCCGCGAAAAAGATCGGTCGCCGGGGGAACCAGACACCCAGTTTCAGCGTCTAAAAGGCCGTCCGGCACCGAGTAGTACAACACTCGGTACCGGAGCCCGTTTTTCCCGCTCAAATCCTGACCGTCCGCCGACCCCGCCGCTGGCCTTCCCTACCGCGCAGCCCAGCTTCCCCCGCCCCTCGACGACCGCGGATCACGCGCCCTGGGCGCACTTGCCCAGCGGTCCGAACGCGGCCCGTCCGAACCGGGTCCATGCAACGGGACCCGCCGCAGTCGGGTTCTGGTACTCCCCGCGCGGCACCAGGCCCGCACGTCATGCCAGATCTCGCAATCGTGGAATCGCCGGGAAAGACCCGCAAGATCAACGAGATCCTCGGCTCGGGCCAGATGCAGCAGGCGGCCTCGTCGCGCCTTAGGCTTGTCGGTGTCGGACACGATGGCGATCGCGCAGAAGCTCTACGAGGCGGGGAAGATCACCTGCATGCGCTCGGATGCGGTGATGGTCGCTCCCGAGGCCCAGGTCGCGGTGCGCAGCTGGTTGACGGCCGCGTTCGGCGAGGGAGCCGTGCCGGCCGAGCCGCCGCGCTACGAGTCGAAGAAAGGCTTGCAGGAGGCGCACGAGGCGATCCGGCCTACCGACCCGGCGGCCGGCGGTCTGGTCGCCCAGGAAGGCGAGGCGGTCGGCCGCGAAGAAGGCGGCGTCCGAGAAGGCGGCGTCCGAGACGGCCGCTGCCGACCAGCGGCTGCAGTCGCGTTGCGGGTCGTGCGGCGGGGCGCAGCAACGCTGGAAGGTGGCCGGAGGCTACGTGCAGCTGTGTGCGGTGTGGCCCGCGTACGGGGGCGTGGCGTTCGAGGCCGGGCGGCGTCCGGCGGGCCGGCGCGGCGGCGTCCGGGCCGGGTCGGCGGCTCGGCGCGGTTGAACCCGGCGGGTCGACTTTCGCCTTCGGGGACTGCGGATGGAGTCCGGAAATGCACCGTGTTTTTGGAAAAACTTTAGCAAGTGCAAACGGCACCATCGTGGTGCATTTCTCGACCGTCAGGATATTGACATCCTGTGAAAATTGAGCGCGATTCCTGTAGAAGTACTAGAGACATGGGTCTGTAGACCCAATCCCAGGAAAAAATTTAGCAAGTGAAAATTTCGCTTTTTTTTCGTAAAACGTACTCTCCGGGTGACAGGTGCCCTGTTCGGACTTTCGCCCCTGCGGAAGCTGCGTTTCCGGACTCGGCGGGGTCCACGAGAACAGCAACGGCACGATCCGGGTCGAGAACGTTGCGTGGACGCCCCCACCCCGGGCGCTTCTGCGCACCCCGGATACGTTACGACCGCGACGCGTTGGCGCCGAGAGCCTCGACCATCCGGATCTCCCTGGAGCTTCTCCAGCGCCTCGACGGTACCCGGCATGCCTTCGACTATCGCAAGACGGAAGACCTCCGAACGGTTCGAGCCGTACCGCGCCGCACGATCGTCGCAAGCCTTGACGGCCGCCGCCGCCAGGGAACACGACCACGCGCTTCATCCGCATGAAAACCTCACCACGCCATGACGAGATCCGCTCGAATCTTCAAAAACCGTGCACCACGGGTGCAACGTTCAGGAAAAATCGGCGACCGAACCGCGCGGTCGCCGTTTCGACTGGGGTCAAGATCGAGTTCGTTCGTGGGTCCACCAAGCCTGCCCCAGTCCCGGAAACGCCCGGAGCCCGAACGGGCAATTGGTGAACGCCCGCCGATGGAACCCCCGCGGCCCCAGTAGCTCCGGCGGATCCCCGAACAGACCCCACGCATCCGTCCCGAACTTACGGAATCAAAGGCCGCACGCGTCCGGTGAAGGCACGCCAAACGACTGCAAAAACACAGCTTGCAAGCAAGTCCAGCCAGACCGACACGCACCGAGAGGACGTCCTCACCGACCGCTCCAACGAGCCCTGAACGAAAACGCGAAAACAGTGCACCATTTCACCGTACGTTCACCCGCAGAGGGCACTGTCGTGCAGGCGTACAGAGTTCAGAGATCCAGAAGGGTGAGCGACCCCGGTTCCGGCGTCGCTCACCCAATGTTTTTCCCTGCGGGAAGGCCGTTTCGGCGATCGCGCGGTCACGGTGAAGTGCAATGGCACTGATCGGCCGAAAGCATGGCCCCAGTGCACTGCGACGCCATGGCCCCAGTTCGGGCCGTTCGATGGCCCCGGTTCTCGATTCGGGAGGTGAAGACCCCTGCGTTCGATCCTCATCGAGCCGCAGCGCGCCACCGGGGAACGAACGCCTCGAGTGATCTGCGAGACACAACATGGCGACCAACGAGATCATCAGCGCCGCCGAGGTGACACAACCTGTGGGGGGGCGATGCGACCATCTTCGTAACAGCGGGAAACCCGGCGCTGGTCCGTTGAGCAGACGCGCCGCCGTGGCCAGCGATGTCGTTCGCACGTCCACGCGCACGCTCTCGTCCACGACGCCGTTGAGCTTGAACAGATGCGGGCCGGCGCGGCATGCCGAGGCGCGCCACGCGTGTTCGCCGGGGAGTTGACCACGCACAACCCGATCGCGGACGGCGAGGCAAACGTTCGGACGCCGGCTACTCAGACATCGGCGGCAGGTCCGGCTGCGCCGGGTCCCGGTTGATCAGCGCCTTCAGTTGCGTGCCGGGTGTGAAGTAGGCGACGTGCTTCGACGGCACCTCCACCCGGTCGCCCGTCCTGGGGTTGCGGCCCCGGCGCGGCTCGCGGCGCCGGAGACGGAAGCTGCCGAAGCCGCGCAGTTCGACCTTCTCGCCACGGCGCAGCGATTCCACGATGCTGCCGAACACGGTGTCGACGACGATCTCGGCGTGCCTCTTCGTCAGACCGGCCACCGCGGCCACCTCCTCGATGAGCGCCGCCTTCGTCAAGCTGCCGTCGGTCATGAGTTCGCCTGTGGCCGCAAGGGCGTCGGAGCAAATCGGATCTTGACGACCTCTGACGGCCGGGCGGGAACTTGACGGTCATATGGCAGGTTGTCGTGGTGGCCGCGTCCCGCGCCGGCGGCGTGATCCGCAGGCGACCCGCCGCTCGTGCGGTGCGGTAGCCGAGGCCGGGCCGGTTGAAGCTGCGGGCGGGCCTGGCCGCCCGGTCGCCGAGCCTGCGCCGCAGCTTCCTGCCAGCCAGCCGGCAGGACCCGGAGACCCGTTCGCCGTCGCGTTGTCCTCCATGACCCGCTGGCTATTGAGGTTTCTGCTGCGGCGTGCACGCAACTACCGCTCGCCGGGCCTGGGCATGCGGTAGCCGACGCCGCGCTCATTGCGCACGTAGGCCGGGTTGGCCGCGTCGTCGCCCAGCTTGCGGCGCAGACCCTTCACAATGGCGCGCACCAGCTTCGCGTCGCCGGGGCCAGAGTCCTGCCTGCCCCACGCCTGGCGCAGCAGCGACTTGTACGTCACGGCTCGTCCGACGCTGGTCGAGAGCACGCGGAGCACCTCGAACTCGGTAGCCGTCAAGGTCACGGGCCGGCCCTCCACGGTGACACGGCGTTCCTCGTAGTGGATTGCCAGCTCCCCCAGCAGGAAGGGCTCCGGCTCGGCCCGCCGGCGCAGCGCCGCCCGCACTCGCGCCGTCAGCTCCGACGGCGAGAAGGGCTTGACGATGTAGTCGGCGGCTCCCGCATCCAGCGCCCTGACGATGGTCTCGTCCCGGCCGTAGGCCGAGACGAAGATGACCGGCAGATCCTCGAGCTCGCGCATGTCCGCCATCAACTCGATGCCGTCGGTCCCCGGCAGCTTCAGGTCCATCAGGACGAGTTGCGGCTTGTGCGTCCCGATGAGGCCGGGCAGTTCCTCCGGGTCGCCGGTCACGACCGGGGCGTAGTCCGCCTCGGTGAGTGCGTCCCGAACGTACCGCAGGGCCTGCGGGTCGTCGTCGACCACGAGGATGCTCGTCCGCTCCCTCCCCTTGCGCGCCCGGCGACGGCGGCCCGGAGCCGAGCCCGCCGCGCCGCCGGCGTCCTCGGCCACCGGCAGGGTGAACGTGAACCGGGTGCCGCGCCCCGCCCCGCCGCTCTCGGCCCGGATGCGGCCGCCGTGCGCCTCGACGAGTCCCTTGCATATCGCCAGGCCCAGCCCGTAGCCGCCGCGCCCGCGCTGGCCCTCGGCGCCGGTCGCCGCGGCATGCTTGCCGAACAGGTGCGGCAGCCGGTCCGCCGGCACCCCCCGGCCCTCGTCGGTCACCGAGATGGCCACGTGGACGCCGTCGCGCGCCGCGGCGACCAGGATGGGAGACGCCTCGGGGGAGTGCCGCGCCGCGTTGGAGAACAGGTTGCCGAGGACCTGCGCGATGCGCGCCCGGTCGGCCATCACCCGCGGCAGGTCCTCCGGCAGGTCGATGCGCACGGCGCGGCTGCCCGCGCCGCTCAGGAAGGTGTTGCGCGCCTGGTCCACCAGCACCGCGACCTCCGTCGGCTCGGGCGCCACCGACAGCGTGCCCGTCACGATGCGCCCGTGGTCGAGCAGGTCGCCGATCAGGCCGCGCATGTGGTCGGCCTGCTCGAGGATGATGCGGTAGAACTCGCGCCGTTCGGCCGGGTCGAGCTCGGGTGAGGATTCCAGCAGGGTGGCGGCCGAGCCCTTGATGGAGGTGAGCGGCGCGCGCAGCTCGTGGCTCACCGTACCCAGGAACTCGGCGCGCAGGCGCTCGATCTCCTCCAGCGGCGCCAGGTCCTGCAAGGTCACCACGAGCGACTCGACCGCGCCGTCGGCCGACTCGATCGGCGTGGCGTTGACCAGCGTGGTGACGCTGCGGCCGTCGGGGACCGAGAGCGTGATCTCCTCGGCGCGCACCGTCTCGGCCCGGCTCAGCTGCTCGGCCAGCGGGAACTCCCCCAGCGAGACCTCGCGCCCGTCGGCCCGCCGGCAGATGATTACCTCCAGCAACTCCTCGACGGGCCGCCCGGGCATGTTCAGGGCGGCGACGATCCGCCGCGCCTCCCGGTTGAACGACACCGGCGCGCCGGTCCGGCCGTCGAGGACGACGACGCCCACCGGCGAGGTCTCGATCAGCGTCTCGAGGTCGGCCCGAGCCCGCCGCTCGTCCCGGTGCGTGCGGGCGTTGGCGATGGCCGTCGCCGCCTGCGACGCGAACAGGACCAGCACCTCCTCGTCGGCGCTCGTGAACTCCTTTCCGCCCTCCTTCTCGCCGAGAAAGAAGTTGCCGACGTGGACGTCGCGGTGCCGCATCGGCGTGCACTGCATCGCCTCCGACACCATCACTTCCGACGAGAAGCCGAGCTTCCGGACATAGGCCGGCAGGTCGGCCACCCGCAAGGGCTCCCGCAGGTCCCGGAAGTGCTCGAAGAGCCGCGGTCCGTCGGGCCACGCGGCCATCCTGGCGTGCTGTTCCGGCGCCATGCCGGCGGTGACGAAGTCCTGCGGCTGCCCGGCGTCGTCGACGATCGCGACCAGGCCGTAGCGGGCGCCGGTCAGCGCGCGGGCGCTGTCGACGATCTCCCGCAGGACGGTCTCGAGGTCGAGGCTGGCGCTGACGCGCAGGACGGCTGCGCACAGGTTCGAGATGCGCTCCTCGAGCATCTCGATCCGTTGCCGCAATTCGCCGGGACTCTCCTTCACTACCCCCTCCTTGCCGGGCGTGGCGCGCGAGGCGCCCCGCGAGCGAAGGCGGCCCGTTGGACACCCTCAACGTCACAGATCATTGCATATTCGCGCAATCCTCACAGTACATGCCCATCCCATCGCCCCGAAATTACACATTTTCTGGCACGATCCGTGAGGGAGTTGGCGCGCCCGGGTTCTGGCCGCCCTGGCCCCCGTCGGCAGGATCGCCATGGGCCTGACGCGCCCCCCAACTTTACCCGCGCGCGCACCTTCGTCGGACCCCTCCGCCACAAGCTCGGGGAGATGAAGGCGCCGCCGCTTATGAGGGATGGCTGCCACACGGGACGCATACGGACATGCCCCCCAAGAAAGAACTTGACATCTTCATGATTTTCAGGTCCGCTGCCTTTAGCCGAGCCGCCGAGCCGCCGAGCCGCCGAGCCGCCGAGCCGCCGAGCCGCCGAGCCGCCGAGCCGCCGAGCCGCCGAGCCGCCGAGCCGCCGAGCCGCCGAGCCGCCGAGCCGCCGAGCCGCCGAGCCGCCGAGCCGCCGAGCCGCCGAGCCGCCGAGCCGCCGAGCCGCCGAGCCGCCGAGCCGCCGAGCCGCCGAGCCGCCGAGCCGCCGAGCCGCCGAGCCGCCGAGCCGCCGAGCCGCCGAGCCGCCGAGCCGCCGAGCCGCCGAGCCGCCGAGCCGCCTTGGCGGGGCCGCTCTTCTAGCCGACGTCCCGCAACCGGCCCGGCCGACAAAATCCGGGCGCAAGCCTGACGTTCACGCCGGGCGCTCCCGCGCCCGGTGCTCCAGTCTCCTACGCGCGCTCGTGTTGCTCGGAGCGACGCTCGGCCCGTTCGCCGTCAATATCGCCGAGGCGCAGACCCCCATCACGTTGGTGAACAACCACGGGCAGACGAGGAACACCTTCACATGGAGTAACGCCCTTATCGGCAACGCCCAAGGTTTCACCACGGGAAGCCACACCTCCGGCTACACGCTGTCGAGCATCGAGATGGTGGCGAAGACCAGCGTGAGCTTGAACGCCACGCA
Source organism: Vicinamibacterales bacterium (assembly GCA_964291605.2). Classification (GTDB taxonomy): domain Bacteria; phylum Acidobacteriota; class Vicinamibacteria; order Vicinamibacterales; family UBA8438; genus WTFV01. Next base: position 3,328,052 of record OZ219745.1, read on the forward strand.
AGCAGCGACCGTCCGGGCCGAGCTGTGGTCGGCCGCGACGGGTGGCGGGCCAGGCTCAAGGGTTGCGGCGCTGACGGTTCCCACGACCGTATCGGGAGGCACGGTGTCGTTCTCAGCACCAGCGGGCACCACACTCGCCTCGAGTAGGAAGTATTACTTCGTCACGTACACAACCGGCACCGGTGTTGATCTGGAGTTACAGGGCACCGACTCGTCCAGCGAAGACTCCGGGGGTCAGACCGGCTGGTCCATAGAGAACAGCAACTACTGGATCATCGGCAATTCTCCAAGCGGAACCTGGACTGAGCGCACCACCGAAGGCGTCATGGCGATCCATGTCAAAGGGACGCTTAACCAAGACCCGCCGACGGGACTGACGGTGACGCCGGGCAACGAGAAGCTGGACGTATCGTGGACGGCGCCCGCCAGCGCAGAGTTCTACCGCTTGCACTACACCACGTCGTCGACGGTCTCCGACCAGACCGACGAAGTGGCTGATCTGTCCCAGCACGACCCCGCCAACGGCTGGGTGAATGCGGTCATTCCCAACAGCTACCAAGCAACGTCAGCGTCCATCACGAGCCTGGACAACGGCACCGAATACCGGGTGCGCGTGCGCGCCTTTCGCGCCAGTGGCGCTATCAAAAGCGTCTGGGTCGCGGACAAGGGCACACCGGCGGCGCCGCAGTCCTCCGACGCGGACCTGAGCGCTCTGGCGGCGAGGACCAGCACGAGCGCGGGCGGCACGTACACGGCACTGACGCTGACGCCCTCGGTGTTCTCGGCCGCGACGACGAACTACACGGCGACGGTGGCGAACGCGAGGACGCACGCGAAGCTGACGCCGACGGTGGCAGACTCGACGGCGACGGTGACAGTGCAAGGCACGGCAGTCTCGAGCGGCTCGGAGAGCGGGGCCATCACGCTGAGCGAGGGCGCGAACGAGATCACGGTGCGGGTCACGGCCCAGGACACGACGACGACGAAGGATTACACGGTCACGATCACGCGGCAGGCGGCGCCGCAGGTCACGCCCGCGCCGACGGGCCTTCAGGTGACGGCGGGCAACGCGGAGCTGACGGCGACGTGGATGGCGGTCTCGGGCGTGGACTTGTTGCGCTACGAGGCGCAGATCAAGCTGAAGTCGGCCGCGAACTGGCCCACCGCAGACACGGACGTGACAGGCACGAGCCACACCTTCACGAGCCTGGACAACGGCTCGCCCTACCAGGTGCGGGTGCGCACGGTGCTGGCGGGCGGAGACGACGTAAGCGCTTGGACCACCCCGGTCGAGGGCACGCCCCGGTCCTCGGACGCGGACCTGAGCAACCTGACGGCGAGCAGCGCCACGAGCGAGACCGGCAACTACGCGGCGCTGATGCTGGCGCCCGCCTTCGCGGCATTGACGACGAGCTACACGGCGACGGTCGCCAACGACAGGACGCACGCGAAGCTGACGCCGACGGTGGCGGACGCGACGGCGTCGGTCACCGTGGCCGGCTCGTCGGTGACCAGCGGCTCGGAGAGCGGGGCCATCGCGCTCACCGAGGGCGCGAATGCGATCACGGTGCGGGTGACGGCCCAGGACTCGTCGACGAAGGACTACACCGTGACCATCACGCGGCAGGCGGCGGCGGCGCTCCCCACGGTGGCGCTGTCGGCCGCGCCGAACCCGGTGACGGAAGGTTCTCCGGTGACGGTGACGGCGATACTGTCGGCGGGGCTGGCGGCCGGCGTGACGATCCCGCTGACGCTGACGGACGACACGGCGGAGCCGGACGACCACGGGGCGCTGGCCAGCATCACGGTCGCCGCCAACGGGACGACCGGCACGGGCACGATCACCACCAGCCAGGACACCGACACCGCCGACGAGCGCTTCACGGTGGCGCTGGGCAACCTGCCGGCGTCGGTGACGGCGGGCAGTCCCAGCTCGGTGCAGATCGTGATCACGGACGACGACCGGACGACCCCGGATCCGGACCCCGATCCGGACCCGGATCCCGATCCCGACCCCGATCCGGATCCCGATCCGGATCCTGACCCCGACCCGAACGGTGCGCCCACGGTGACGGCATCGTGCGAGCCGTGTGTCATCGGCTACGGAGGCGAAGTGCGGCTGACGGCCGAAGCGACGGACCCGGACGACGACCGCCTTACGTACCGGTGGACGGCGCCGAAGGGCACGCTGACGGATGCCGACAAGGCGACGGCGCGCTGGCAGGCGCCGAACGAAACGGGCCGCGTCGCGATCCAGGTGCGGGTGTCGGACGGGACAACCAGCACATCGACCATCATCCACGTTGACGTGGCTCCCGCCGTGCCGGCGCTGCCGCTCGGCGGGGCGGTGCTGCTCGGGCTGCTGCTGGCCGGCGCCGGACTGCGCCGTGGGAGGGTGGCGCAGTGACACGAGAAGGACTGGTGGCCGTGGCTCACGACGACGACGCGCTAGACGCTGGCCGTGGCGCGCGACGCCGCGCGCGTGACGCTGATTCCGACGGTGAACCACGCCGCGGCGACGGGTCGCGGTTAGGGCCGCCGCGGTGATGAGCCGGCACGGCGAGCGGGGGCCATCGTCCTGGAGTCCGGCCCGAACGTCATTGAGGTGCTGGTCACGGCCGTGCTTCTCGACAACGCTCGGGCGCTGGTGACGCACCACGACGCGTCGACACGCGAGGTCGAGTTCAACGACCGATTACAGGGGCCGCTCGGGTCCCAACGGTCCCATCGTGATGTCGGCGGGCGGCTGATCCTGCGCTGTGGCGGGAGCGGTTGTCGTCCGCAGTTCGTGCGGGATCTCGGCCAGAAAGGGAGACGGCGTGGTTGCGCGCTGCTTGACACCGTGGCCGGTCCGCTCCGGGATGCTCAGGTACAGCTCCGTGCGCGCGCGGGTCATGCCGGCGTAGGCGAGCCGGCGCTCTTCCTCGATGGCGGCCGCCCCGTCGGCCGCCGCGGCGACGGGGCGCCGGCGGGGCAGGTGCTCGGCGTCGAAGCCGGCGACCACGACCGTGTCGAACTCGAGCCCTTTCGCTCCGTGCGGCGTCGACAGCGTGACGCGCACGTCGTCGTCGTCGGCCTGCTCCGGCGTCCGCATCGAGCGGCAGTGCTCGAGAAACATCGCGAGCTGCCGCAGGCATTCTTCGGGGCTGTTCCCGTGCCCGCCGTGGTCGTTCGCGAAGACGCTCGCGTCGTAGCCCAGCTCGGCGAGGTTGTCGAGCCGGTCCTCACCTTCGCCGTCGGCCGCGGCGGCTATGGCTTGCCGGTACCCGGTGCGGTCCAGCGTCTCGTCGACCAGCTCGTCGAGCGGCGAATGTGCGTTGGGCGTTGTTCCGCGTTTCTGCGCGCTGGCGGGATTTCCGCCTGCGGGAGGTGATCGATGGCGGACAAGCTGGACAAGCTGAGTGCCGAGGGGCTCGACCAGATGGTCGAGAAGGCGTTCGTGGACGCCGAGAAGGATGTCTACGAGTACGAGGGCAAGACGTACACGGCGCACGCCGCGGCCGCGGTCTTTCCGTTTCTTCCGGACGATGACTTCAACGCGCTGGTCGCCAGCCTGAAGCTCAACGGGATGCGGACGCCGGTCGTGCTGGTCGGGACTCGGATCGTCGACGGCCGCAACCGCTTCCGGGCCGCGAAGAAGGCTGGTGCGAAGATCCACTTCCGGCAGCTCGATCCGGCCGAGGACGTGTGCAAGTTCGTGATGGATATGAACATCCATCGCCGCAACCTCTCAGTGCAACGCAAGGTCGCGCTGGCGTCTACGCTGCGGCGGATGGCGATCCGGATCGAGCAGATGCGGCGCGACGCGATGCGCGAGCAGGTGCGCCAGTCCCGCGAGCAGGAGGCGGCCGGCGGCGATGGGTCGGATGCGCCGGCCGAGGCGACTCCGTCGCAGCCCGCTCCTGCGGAGCCGAGCCCGGGCGCCGCGGACGGTGCCGGTGGCGGGTCCGCCTCGGGTGCGGCTTCTGCGGCCGATGTGGACGCTGCGGCCGCGCAGGCGGCCGACGAGAAGGACCCTCATCCGCTGGACACCTCGTCGTCGCCGCTGGTCAGCCGCGAGAAGGCCGCCGAGCTGGCCGGCGTCTCGCCTGCGACGCTCAAGCGGTTCGACAAGGTTGTCGAGACTGCTCCGGAGCTGCAGGAGCCGATGGCGGAAGGCAAGATGTCGGTCGCCGATGCAGCTGTGGTGAGCCAGGAGGATCCGGAACTCCGTCGCCAGGTCGTCGAGGACGTTCGCGAGGGGCGTGCGCGCACCGGGGCGCAGGCCATCGAGAAGCGCACCGGCCGCGCGCCGAAGGCCCGCAGTCGTCAGAAGGCGTCGGGTGGCGCCAAGGACCAGCAATCCGCCGGCGCGTCGGGCGCTGTCGAGGGGATGCCGCCGCTGCCGACCGTGGGCGGTGGGGCCGACGGCAAGGCCGTTGCCACTGCAGCCGCGCCGGCGCCGGCCGACGGCAAGGGTGCTGCTCCTGCCGCCGCGACCGCTCCGGCCGCGTCGGGCGAGGTCGCCTTGTCGCGTCCGGTCCTCTCGGCCATGGCGTTGTCCCCGGCGTTGTTGCTCGCGGGCGTGCGCAAGGTCATGCCGGTGATCTCCTTCGACCCGTGTTCGTCGGCTGCCGCGCAGGCGCGCGTTCGGGCCCAGCGGTATCTCGACCGGGAGCAGGACGGGTGCCAGAAGGCGTGGGACGGCCCGTCCTATGTCTTCCCGCCGCCGAAGTTGGCCGCGCGTTTCGCCTCGAAGCTGATGGGCGAGATGTTCGCCGGGCGCGTGCCGCGCGCCGTGTTCCTTGCGCCGTCGGCTCTGGCCGATGACGACGAGGCGCTGCTGCTGCGCAGCTCGAAGCTGACTGCCGTCGTCCACCAGCTCGAGCGGACCGAGTTCGAGGTCGAGGACGGCAAGTCGGTGAAGGCGCCTTCGCGGATGGTGCTCTACGTGTTCGGGTTCAACGAGTCCAAGGAGCTCTACGAAGCCTTCGATCCGTGGGGCAAGGTGCTCGTCACCGCCGGGCGGTAAGGGGGATGTCGCCGATGTTCTCGCGTACCTGGGATCACGGTCCTCGCCGGCTCGGTGGCTCTGTGGGGCATGAGCCGGCTCGGCGAGGGCGTGTCGGCGCCCGATGTCGGCGCCGGGAGCGCCGTTCCGCATCGGCGCACGGTTCCGCGGGGACCGGCCTGCGGGTCTGGCGGCATGTCTGGAGGAGGTCGCTTCGCTTGACGGTCCGGCTGCGCCGGCTGGTTCCTCGGTCGTGCAGCGGTACCGCGAGCGTTGTCGTCCGCTGGTCGGCGGCGCCGCGTTCGACGCGTTCGCTCTCGTTTACGGGGAGCGTTCGCGCGCCGTGGTCCTTGCCATCCTGGAGCGCGAGGACCGGCTGGCGGCGGAGCTCATCGCGGGTCCGCAGGGGCGCCGCGCTGGATCCGGATGTCGTGTCGGCTGCGGCGCTGCTGCGCGCGGCCCTGGATGTGCGCGCGTTCGTGGCCGAGCTTTCCGCGTGGTTCGATGCAAGGGTTCCCGCTGGTGACGGCGGGCCAGAGGCGGGATGATGCTGGTGTCGCGTGCCTTCGTCGTGTTGCTGGTCGCTGTCGCGGTTGCCGCGTGCGTGCGGAACCCGATGCCGGCGGCGCCGGCCGTCGTGCCTGGCCCGCCTGCCCGCGCCGTTGTCGGAGGAGTTTCCGGAGAGGCCGCTTCTCCGCGGTGGGAGTGGCGTCATGCCGATTTGCGCACCGTGGGCGGTGCAGAACGCGCTGCTGCGTCTCTGCCGCGGGAGTGGCGCGGGCTGCGCGTTGCCGAGCCTGTGCGCTGCGCCGCGTTCGAGCCTGCGGACTATCTGGCCGGCGGTCTGCTGTTTCCGCGTCTGCGGGCCGAGCCGGACGGGTTTCGCGAGCCGTTGGGTTGCTCGCTCTTCTCTGGCGCCGGGGACCCGGCGGTGCATGCCGGCGGGGTGGTCTCGGCCGAGGCGGCGCACGACGCGGGGTTGTGCGCGCGGCCCGAGGCCCGGGCGGCGTTTGCGGCCGATCCGGACAACCGGTTGTTTCTGCCGGTGATTGTCGCCGCCGCGCGGCATCGGACGCTGACCCGAGGGGACGGGGAGTGGCTGCCGAGCCGCAACCTGTTCTGATGCGGCCGGCGCGCAGGCTCGCGCGAAGCGGGACCTGGAGCTCGCCGAGGAGTGGTTCGCGATCGACGCGGCTCCCGGAAGACCCGCGCACATGACGAACCCGGCGAGAGGGTGCCGTGAACGAGGATGCGTCAGATCACGTCGGCGCCCGCCGGCGCTGCCGGACAATCACGCAGAACCGCAGCAGCGTGAACACGCCCGCGGCGAAACCGGTCGGGACGGCCGCCAGGGCCACCAGCTCGGGGACCATGCCCCGGGTCGCGCCGAAGAAAGCCAGTAGCGCCACAGCGAAGATGGTGAACCCCACGCGCTCCCAGGGATCGAGCTCCAGGGTCGGGATCCGGTGGTGTGCGTCGAACGGGCGGGTCGTGAACAGGCTCCGGAAGCGGTCGTAGTCCCAGCAGCACAGATACACCGTCGCCAGGAACATGAGGGCGGTGATGACGGTGGTCAGGCCGAAGTCCAGCGCGATGTTGATGACGTTGATGGACGCAATAACGGGCAGGAACAGCAGGGCGCCCAGGTGTGCATGCCGTGGTATGAGCAGCAGCACGCCGGCGACGACCTGCGTCGCTCCGATGAAGTTCCAGAACAGGCCGGTCTGGTACATCGACTCGAAGAACGCCCCGATCGGCGTCGTCTCCGGGAGGATCGTGAACCGGAATCCGAGCAGCTTGACCATCCCCGTGGGGATGAACCCGGCCGCCAGCAGGATCCGGTTGAACAGGGTGAATCGCAGGAAGAAAGCCCTGGACCGCACCCGGATGAAGATCTCGTCGATGCCGGGAATGAATGAGCGCATGCGGCTGTCAGTTGAACCCGTACTTCATGCTGATGCCGACGCCGAGCGATGCCAGGTCGCTGGTGGTCGTCACGTAGCGCACGCGGAAATCGCGGCCGATGCTCGATTCGTGGCTGCGGAGCTGCAGCCACTCGTCGCCGGACTCGAACTCGCCCAGGCTGGTCCAGCGGACCTTGATGCCGAGGCTGAACGCGTCGCTGACCCGGTAGTCCACGCCGGCGAGCGCCTGGAAGCCGGTCAGCGTGTCCGACAGCTTGGCGCGGCCGATGCTGGTGGTGCCGGATCGTCGTGTGCCGGCCTCTCTCACCGCCGGGATCGTCCTCGTCGCTCTCGGGATCGTATCGCGTTCTGTGTCCCGCTCGATGTCGTTCCGTCTCGATCTCCCGGAGCTTGTCCACTGCCGGACTTGCGCGTCCACCGAGGTTCGTGATGAGATTCAGAGGTCAGCGCCGAGGGAGTCGATTCATGTCGAGAACACTTCCCATCATGACTGCACTGCAGATCGTGCTGGCCGTGTGCGTTGGTAGCCGGTCCGTCGTCGCTCAGGAAGCGGATGAGGCCATCGTCGGGCTCGCGACGCTCCCGACCGCGGACGCCGCAGGGGCTAACGCTGACGACCGCTCGTACAGGGTGCTTGCCACGAGACGCGCGTCGACGCTGGAGCGGGAACTTAACGCGGCGGCTGCCGCTGGCTACCGACTCCAGACACTCACATGGCGGCGCTTTGGGGGCCTTTTTCCGTTTCCTGGGGACCGGCGGGAGATGATGGCGGTCGTCGCCCGTAGCACGCAACCGGCGCGCTTCAGCTATCGCGTGGTGGCAGCGCTTGGCGAGGCGGAATCGAAGATCGAGGCCCGGCTGAACGAGGTCGGGAAAGCTGGCTATCACGTGCGTGAGATCGGAACATCTGTCATCCTCGAACGGGACGAGGCGGCTGACCCCGTCGCGACAGAGTTCCGGGTCGTCACGACTTCTCGTATTGACACGCTCGAAGCGGAGATCGCCGCGGCCGACCATGACGGCTACCGTCCGGTCGGCCTTCTTCCCCCGGGCGGCGCGATAGAGGGCCTCGTCGCCATCTTGTCGCGTTCGACGGGCATTGCCTCTTCAACCGCACAGTAACGAGCGTCGCGCCCAGCCTGGGACCGGCTTCCCGGGGCTGGACGGTGCAGCAGCATCGTCCGATCCGTCCTGGGTCTGTCTTGTCAGCACGGAGTCGCCAACCGGCCTCGCGCTACGCGCAGGCGGTGCTCCGCCACGGTCAGCTAAAGGTCGACCAACACCGACGACAGGTGCTCTGGCCGCTGCTGCGAGCATGGGACCGCTCACCGACACGGGACCCGTGGCCGGCCACATGGCCACATCGTCCAGTCCGGTCCGACCTAATCCGCGCACCGATTGCGCACGGAATTGCATACGACGATGCCGTTCCGTCCCCTTGCGCCCAGCAGAACCGGGCTTTGCGGACGACCCTCGGAGGTTGCACCGAACTCCATGGCTGCGTCGCTGATCCGAGCTGGGCCAGTAGACTCGTCCCGCTTGCCGGAGCCGAGCACGGTCTTGGGGTCCACCCGTGCGAACCTCGGTCTTCGGGTGTCGACGGCCTCACCGTTGACGACTGCCTGTGTCCACGACATGACACCCGGCACGCTGAGTGCGTCAGACGGAACCATCCCACCGAGCACTCGCGTCAAAGGGCCGGGCGTGCCCGCGAACGGGCCATGCGCGACTACAATAGGCCGCCGTGGACCCCAACTCGACGGCGGCGAGTTCAGGCACGACCATCCCGCGGGCCGGCATGCTCGCCACCGTCCGCAATCGCCGCGGCGTGGTCGCAGCGGTCGAACCCTTCGACGGCGAGACGGGACGTCTGCACCTCGTGCACCTGGAGTACACGGACGATCACGCGCCGGTCGAGGAGCGCCTCCTGTGGGAGCTCGAGCCGAGTCGCCATTTGCTCGAACCGAACGCCCTGCCGGACCCGGCGCACGCGGGCGGTCCGATGCCGGCCGACGACTTCGACGCGCTGCTGCGGGCGGCGCGCTGGACGGCGCTGTCGCCCTACCTCGACCCTGGCGACAGCGACAGGCGCACTCGGCGAGAGCCGATCGCCAGCCCGTTCCACGGCGGCGTACGTATCGAGAGCTACCAGCTCGTGCCGCTCCTCAAGGCGTTGCGCATGCCGCGGGTCAACCTGCTCATCGCCGACGACGTCGGCCTCGGCAAGACCGTCGAAGCGGGCCTGATCCTCACCGAGCTGCTGTTGCGGCGCCGTATCCAGCGGGTCCTGGTCCTCACGCCGGCCTCGTTGCGGCAACAATGGCGGGAAGAGCTGTGGGAGAAGTTCTCACTGCGGTTCGAGGTGGTCGACCGGCAGGGGACGGAGCGCCTGCGCCGCGGGCTTGGCATGGACGCCACGCCCTGGCGCTCGTTCAGCCGCATCGTCGCCTCGTATCACTACCTGCGGCAGCCCGACGTGCTGCAGCAGTTCCTGGCCGCCTGCCGTACGCCGGAAGGCTCGCCGCATCTTCCCTGGGACCTGCTGATCGTGGACGAATGCCACAACCTGATGCCCTCGCCCTTCGGCGAGGACAGCGAGCTGTGCCGCATGCTGCGGCTGGTGGCCCCGCAGTTCGAGCACCGCCTCTTCCTCTCCGCCACTCCCCACAACGGACACACGCGGTCGTTCACGGGGCTCCTGGAGATGCTCGACCCGGTGCGCTTCTCCCGCACCAGCGAGATGGGTCCCGCCATGCGGGGGCGGATAGAGGACGTGGTGGTCCGCCGGCTGAAGCGCGACATCAACGCCCGGAGCACCACGCCGCGCTTCTGCACCCGGCTTCCCCCGAAGGCGCTCCCTCTCGATACCGGCCCGCGCGAGACCAGACTCTCGACCGCCTTCGACGCTTTCCGCACCGCCATCCGCACCCTGGTGTCCAGGGGGCCGGCTCCCAGACGCCGGACCGGCGCGTTCGCGGTCGAGATCCTGGGCAAGCGCCTGCTCTCCTGCCCCACGGCGTTTGCGGACTCCTGGAGTCGGGCGCGGCAGGGACTGTCCGGTGCAGAAACGGCTACCGAGAAGGACGTGGCGACCGCGGAACGCACCCTGCGCCAGGAGACCGGTGACGACCGCGAGGCCCAGCAGCGCGAAGCCACCGCGGCGACGGTTGCCGGCGCCTGGCTCCGAAACTTCGCCGACGAGCTGGATGCACAGATTCGCGACATCGAGCGCGCGCTCGAGAGCCTCGGATTCGACCTGGACGATGCCGCGACTACGGAGCAGACGCCCATGGCCGATGCGCGGTTCGACGCGCTCTTGACGCTCGTCGAACAATTGCTGATCCAGTCCCCGGCTCGCGCTCGCGGCGGTGCGGGAGACGAACCGGCGTTCCGGCCCGACGAACGCCTGATCGTCTTCACGGAGTACAAGACCACCCTCGACTACCTGACCCGCCGCCTCCGGGAACACTACCCCGATGATCGCGTCCTCACGCTGTTCGGCAGCGGCGGCCCCGGCGGCATGGACCAGAGCGACCGGGAGCACGTCAAGGCCGCGTTCAACGATCCGGCGTCGCCGGTGCGGGTGCTCGTGGCCACGGACGCCGCGTCCGAGGGGCTCAACCTGCACCGCACCGCCCGCTACCTGCTGCACTACGACTGCCCCTGGAATCCGTCGCGGCTGGAGCAGCGCAACGGCCGCATCGATCGCTATGGGCAGGCCCGCGACGTGATGGTGCATCACTTCGCGAGCACGGCCGATCCCGATCTGGACTTTCTCGATCACGTGATACGCAAGGCGGACGGGATACGCGAGGATCTCGGCTCGCTCAACGAGGTCTTCGACCGCGCGGTGCACCGCCGCCTGGTTCGCAGCGAGGACGCGGCAGCGGTGCGGGCGGATCTCGACCGGGACACCGCGAGCACCCGCGGCAGCGCCGACTTCGCCGCGGACGCGACGGTTACCGCGGCGGATCAGGAGGCGCGCGAGGCAGCGGTGATGGAGGCCATGGCCGGCGAAATCGATCTCGACCCCGACGCCCTGCGCGATGCACTCGAAGCCGCCCTCGCCGTTCCCGCCGGCCGCCCGCAGCTTCGGGCCGATGCGGAGTCCGGCTTCTCTCGCGTGCTGCACCCCGATCTCGCGGGTTGGCGCGACGTCATCGACGAGGCCGTGCGCCGCCCGTCGTCTGCCGGCGGATACGGGCCGATTCCGCGGCTCGCCTTCAGCACGGAGCCGTTCATCGAGCGGCTCGGCCCGTTGAGCGTGTTTCGTCCCCGGCAGGATGCGCTGCTCGTGCATCTGGCCCACCCCCTGATGCAACGGGCGCTCGGCGTCCTCACGCGGAGCCGCTATCCCGGCGCCAACGAGACGTCGCGCTGGACCGTGCGTTCGGGCCCGGTTCCCGCCGGCGCCGATGCGGTCATCCTGCTCAGCATCGAGGAGCTCGGCGTCAACGAGCTGCGCGAGACGTTTCATCGTTGGGTGCGGACGCTGGCCCTGCCTGTTCGCGACGGTCTTGCCGGCGATCCGTTGCCGCATGTTCCGGCTCTGGCCCTGCGCGGCGCCCGCTACACGGACGATCCGAGTGAACGGGAACGCGCGGGCGACATCTTCGACGACACGCGAGCCGACCTGCAGGCATGGCTGCGCGGCTACCGGAACGAGCTCACGGAGCGTTTGCGCCGCCAGCTTCGCGCGGACGGCGAAGCCGCGCGCAGTCGCGAGGAGGAACGCTACCGGCAACGTCAGGGCGAGGTGTCGGCGCTGATCGAGCAATCGACGGTAGCGCGGCTCACCCGCGAGATCGAGGACCTCACCCGGAAGACGAGCCAGCGCCGACTCTTCGACGAGGACGAGCGCCTCGCGGCACTCGAACATTCCATCGAGGAGAAGCAGGACGAGCTCGTGCGCCGCCGCCGGCACTACGAGGAGATCCGCGACCAGTTGCAGCGGGAGCGCAAGCGCGTGCTCGACCACCTCCTGCCAGCCCGCTTCGCCCTGGCCGGTCAGGCACAGGTGTTTCCGGTCGCGGTGGAGATCCGCCTGCCGGCGCCGTCACACTGAGCGAACCGATGCCGGGGACGAAGTCGGACCGAACGGGAGAAAGGGCCGCCCTGACAAGCCTGCCCGGCTGGGATCGCCTGCGGCACGGCGGGCTGCTGCTGGACGGCATGCGCCTCGCCACCCTCGCCCGGCAGGCACCCGCCCCGCTCGACGCCTGGACCGAGCGGCAGCTCCGACAGCGCGCCGGTGCGATGCTGGACGGCGACGGCGAGGCGTCGTCCTTCGTCTCCTTCGTGCTGGAGCAGGTGTGCGGCCTGGATGCATCGACGGGTGCCTGGACGCGGGGCAGCCGCGTGGCTTCGGATTGGGGACGGCGCGCGGTCACCGGGGAGACCGTGAAGCCCCGCCACCTGTGGCAGGGCCGGTACGGCGGGCGGCTGCCGGTGTTCATCGACGACGGCGGCCGCCTCGGCATCGGCAGAAGCCGCCGCGCCGTGGGCCGGGTGGTCGGCTGGCTGCGCGCCGGCGGCGACCATCTGGCCCTGGTGACGAACGGCCGGCAGTGGCGTCTTCTGTTCGCCGGGCTCGACTACGACGCCTGGTGCGAGTGGGATCTCGACCTCTGGTTCGAGGAGGGCGAGCTGTCATCGCAGGTGACCGCGCTCCGCACCCTGTTGCGGGGCGAGCTCTGGACTCCGGAAACGGAGGATGCCGAACCGCCGCTGCTGCAGGCGGTCCGCGACACCCGCAAGGGGCAGGCCGAGCTGTCCGAGGTGCTCGGCGAGCGTGTCCGCGAAGCGGTCGAGATTCTGATCCGCGCCCACGGGGACGCCCTGTCGTCCCTCGGGGAAACGGACGACGTCCGGGAGTACGTCGAGTACCTGGCCGAGGATGCCGGCGCCCCCGCGCCCGACGCCGACGAGGTCAGGGAGATGTTCGGGGCCAGCCCCGCCGAGATCTACCGCGCCGCCTGCCGGGTGGCGATGCGGCTGGTGGTGATCCTGTTCGCGGAGTCGCGCGACCTGCTGCCGCGCGACAACCCCCTCTATCACCAGAGCTACGGCCTGCACGGCCTGCTGGAGAGGCTCGAACGCGCTGCGGCGCGCGGTGGAAGCCTCGCGGGCAGCCTCGGCGCATGGCCCCGCATCCTGGCCCTGTTCGCACTCGTTCGGGAGGGCTCCCATCATCCGGATCTGCCGGTGACCGCCTATGGCGGCGACCTGTTCGCACCCGGCGCCGTGGACGCGGAGGACGGCGTGTCCCGAGCGCTCTGCGTGTACGAACAAGCCTGCTTCCGGCACGAGGTGATGCCGGACCGCGACGTCTACGAGATGCTGAAGCTCCTGACCCGGACGACGATCCGAATCCGCCAGGGCAGGTCCAGCATCGCGGCCGTCGTGCCCGTCGACTTCTCCGATCTCTCGTCCGAGTACATCGGCATCCTGTACGAGGGGCTGCTCGACTACGAGCTGAAGGTCGCGCCCGCGGGCGACCCGGTGATCTTCCTGTCGGTGGGCGACCAGCCGGCGCTGCCTCTCTCGCGCCTGGAGGCCATGGACGACAGGGCGCTGCGGACCCTGTTCGAGAGACTCAAGGAGAAGTCGGGCGGGACGGACGATCTGCCAGAGGAAGAGGCAGCGGGGGACGACGCCTCGAACATCGACGAGAACACCGGGGAAGAGCAAGAGTCGCTGCTTTCCGACGCGGCCGAAGCTGCGCCCTCCCCGGACGGTGCGCCGGAACACGCCGCCGGCGCGGCGGACGAGCGCCAGCGGAGCCGAACGCGCGCCGAGGAGTGGGCGCGCCGCGCGGTGCAGGCGGCCCGTCTGCTCAAGAAGCCCCGCGGCCGGGATACGCCCGAGCGCCGGCTCGCGTTCGAGCAACGCCTCGCCGCCAAGGCGCGGCAGCTCGTCGCCCGCGTGGTCCTCCCCGGCGAGTGGTATCTCGTCCGCTGGGGCGGCACCCGCAAGGGCTCCGGCAGCTTCTACACGCGACCCGGCCTCGCGGTACCAACCGTGCAGCGAACGTTGCGGCCGCTCGCCTACGACCCGCCGGCCGGCGCGGACGGTCAGCCCGACGTCGACGCGCCCGCGGCCCGCTGGACACCGAAGCCGCCGGAGCGCATCCTCGACCTGACGGTCTGCGACCCCGCCTGCGGGTCCGGCACCTTCCCGCTGGCCGCGCTGCGCTTCCTCACCGACGCCCTGTACGCTGCGCTCCAGCATCACGGCCGCCTCGAGCCGGACGGCGATCGGGTGCTCGTGCGCCTGCTCGGTATCCGGGACGCGAACGGGACGTCGGACCAGGACGAAGCCGCCGAGCAGGGATCGCCACGCGGCGCCGGCCGCGGCGAACCCCACCTCGCCGACGAGCTGATCCCCTGCCGCCCGGACGACGACCGCTTCGAGCCGCGTCTCCGGGCGGTGCTGCGGCGCCACGTCGTCGAGCGCTGCATCTACGCGGTAGATCTCGACCCCCTGGCGGTGGAGCTGTGCCGGCTCTCGCTGTGGATCGAGACCATGGATCGCACCCTGCCGTTCGGCTTCCTCGACCACAAGATCAAGTGCGGCAACGCCCTTATCGGCGCCTGGTTCGATCAGTTCCGCCACTACCCGGCAATGGCCTGGAAGAACCGGGAGGGCGGCGACCGGAACCACGCGAACGGCGTCCACTTCGAGCAGAACGCCCGCACGAAGGCAATCAAGGCGTTCGTCAAGGAACGGCTGACGCCGGACCTGAAGCGGTTTCTGCGCGGCGCCGACCTGTTCCAGCCCGACTTGCTGGAGCAGGCCGCCGCCGCGCACGACGAGGCGCTCGCGGTGCTGGAGCGCATGCACGCGATGCCGGTGCACGACGCGGCCGAACGGGGGCGTCTGTACCGCGACGAGCTGGTCGGATCCGCCGCGTGGCGCGCACTGAAGGAGGCGATGGACCTGTGGTGCGCCTGCTGGTTCTGGCCGGCCGACCGGATCGAGCACGCCCCGCTGCCGAGCTCCTTCGCGGAGCCGCCGGCAGAGACGCGGGCGGTCGCCCGGCGGGTCGCCGCCGAGACGCGGTTCTTCCACTGGGAGCTGGAGTTTCCCGACGTGTTCCGGGAGGCGGGGTCCGGGTTCGATGCGCTGCTCGGGAACCCGCCGTGGGACATCGCCAAGCCGGTCTCCAAGGAGTTCTTCTCGAACCTCGACCCGCTCTATCGCTCCTACGGCAAGCAGGAGGCGCTGGACAGGCAGACTGCCTGCTTCGCCGATGCCGCCGTCGAACGCGACTGGCTCGACTACAACGCCCGCTTCCGCGCGCAATCGAACTTCACGAGCCACGCCGCGAACCCCTTCGGCGACCCCGAGGAAAACGCCGGCAGCCAGGACCGCTTCGTCGTCGTGCGGGGCCGCAAGAACCTGGAGGTTCACGAACGCTGGCGGCAGGCCCGCACCCGCGCCGCCAGTTTCGGCGACCCCGCCCATCCGTTCCGCCACCAGGGATCGGCGGATCTGAACCTCTACAAGCTGTTCCTCGAAACCGCCCACGCGCTGTTGAAGCAGCCGGCGCCGCGCGAGGATGGCGCACGGTCCAGAGACGGCGATTGGCGGGGCGGCCTGCTCGGATTCGTCGTTCCCTCCGGCCTGTACTCGGACAACGGCACCGGCGCACTGCGGGACCTGTTCCTGGAACGCTGCCGGTGGGAATGGCTGTTCGGCGTCGAGAACCGCGACAAGGTCTTCCCGATCGACAGCCGCTTCAAGTTCAACCCCGTTGTCATCGAAAAGGGCGGCGCCACCGCCGCAATCCGCACCGCCTTCATGCGTCGCAACCTGGACGACTGGGAGCGCGCCGGCGACTTCGCCACGTCCTACACCCTGGCGCAAATCAAGCAGTTCAGTCCGAAGAGCCGCGCGATTCTCGAGATCCAGTCGGAGCGCGACCTGGAGATCCTGGAGAAGATCTACGCCAACGCCGTGCTGCTCGGCGACGACGGGCCCGACGGCTGGGGCATCCGCTACGCGCGAGAGTTCGACATGACGAACGACTCGCATCTCTTCCCGCCCCGCCCGCGGTGGGAGGCGAAGGGCTACAGGCCCGACGAGTACAGCCGCTGGTTGCTGGGTGACTGGCGACCCATCGAGGAATTGTGGGAGGAGATGGGCGTCGATCCGTCGCGGCCCGTGCCGGCGGAGATAGAGCTCGAAGAGTGGCTGTTCGACACGACCGCCGGTCCTGAACGCCGGGACGCCGAGGCGCGGTTCGTGCACGGGCACTGGCTGAAGCCGGGCGATGTTGCACGCACCGAGTGGCGCTCGCGTTGTGCGCAGCCGCCGTACGACGAGCTGCCGATTCCGAGGGTCGGGCTGCCAACAGGCGTCGTCCTCTCCCGGGAAGGGGACGCGTGGATTCCCGAGGACCGGATCGACGACGTGGCGTTGCCGCTCTATGAAGGCCGGATGGTCAACTATTTTGATTGGAGCGAAAAAGAGTGGGTTCGAGGACGAGGGCGCGCCGCCGAGTGGCAAACGATTTCCTGGAACGCGAAGTGCCTACAACCGCAATACCTTGTCAAGCAGGAGAACGCGACAACTTGCGGCATCAGTTCTAGTCCGAAAGTCGGTTTTCTAAGCATCGGCTCCGGGACAAACTCTCGGAGCTTCTGTTGCGCGGTTCTACCAGATCTGCCCTGCGGCAACTCAGTCGGTACGCTCCAGGTCGAAGCAAGCACGACCCGGTTGCTTGAGCTCCAGTGGCGTCTCGCTAGTTTTGTGTTCGACTATGTAGTACGACTAAGGCTTACCGGCGTGAATCTGAATTCCTTTGTGATCGAGGAATGCCCGATTACAGCACTAGGGCCAGACGCCGGAGTACTGGATCTGCTCTCACGCCTGAGCTTCTCATCCAGCTTGTTCTCGCTTGTCCGCCTGGAGCTAGGCGCGAATTTTACCGACGCTGTGCGTCGATTCAGCTTGACTGATCGTGAGCGAGTACGGACCAGGGCGATCCTCGACGCTATCACCCTGGTGGACACCGCATTGGACAGGTCGGATGTCACGCACCTCATGGCTGAATGTGATCTGTCTGAGCCTCATTCAGCATCCTTGAATCCGAAGGGCTTTTGGCGCATAGACAAGGAGCGGCGCCCAGAACTCCGACAGACCGTACTGACACTGGTCGCTTTTGACGACCTTCAGACGAAGATCGACGCGGCGGGAGGCGACCGTGAACGCGGCATTGACGCTTTCATGTCCCAGAACGACGGCGAAGGCTGGATGCTCCCGGAGACCCTGCGCCTCGCCGACTACGGCCTCGGCCACGACGAGCGCGCCCGTCAGCCCCAACCGGTCGCCGGCCGCCTCGGCCCGCGCTTCTACGACTGGCAACTCGTCCAGAGCGCCGACGAATCCTGGCGCGAATGCCACCTGCACGCCCGCAATCTGCTCGGGGAACACGACTACGCGCTCCGCATCGTCGACCTGCTCGAACGACGGATGGCTGACGGAGAGGACTACCTCGGCCTCCTGACGGACCGGTTCACGCGCGATCTGCTCGGAGACGGCGGCTACGTGACGGCTCTGGTCGAGATCCGAGCGCGGGAGACCCTCTACGAAGGCAGCTACTGGGCGACGGTGACCGACCTTCGCAACGGCGGCTATCTGGACGACGGCAGCTACAACCAGCTTCTCGACCGCCTGCACGCCCGCAACCTGCTCGACGACGTCGGCCACAATCGCCGCCGTGGACGCGGCATGCCGGCGCCGGCCGCCGGACTCCCTGCGCAACGGGCCGCCGAACCCCGCGCTGGCCACCAGGCCGATCTGTTTCCGAAGAAGAAGCAGCGGGATCTGTTCGAGTAGGGGCAGGGTTCGATGAACGGAAGGCCCGCGGACCAACGGACCCGTCGCGGAATCGGCCGAACCGAGGTTTGAACCGATGTTCGACACCACCGAGCAGATTCTGGACCAGCTCCGCGCCGGCGAAGACGGCAGGGCCGAGTTCAAGGAGGTACGTCTCGGGGATCGCGGCGTGCTCTCACCCGATACCGAGGCGCTTGCCGGCGAGCTGGTCGCGTTCGCGAACGCCGCGGGCGGCGGCGTATTCCTCGGCGTTGCGGATTCCGGCGCCGTGGCGGGGATTGCGCCGTCGCGCGTCGACGCGGTCGAGCGCTGGATCGTCAACGTCGCCACGCACAATTGCGAGCCACCGATTCGACCGATCCTCCGCAAGATCCTCCTCCCCGACGCGGCCGGAGACGACCGGCGGGTGCTCCTGGCCGAGGTTCCGCGGGGGCTCTACGTCCACCGGACGTCGGGCGGACGCTACTACGTGCGCGTCGGTTCCACGAAGCGCGACCTCACGCCTCCCGAACTGGCCCGGCTGTTCCAGGAGCGGGGCCGCGAGTACGTGTTCGACGAGCAGGCCGTGCTCACGGCGGCCGTCGACGACCTCAACCGCCATCGCCTCGAAGCGTTCTTCGGGCGCTCGCCGACGATCCCCTGGCTCGACCTGCTCCGCAACACGCGGGTGACGGTCCGGGACGAGAACGGCGTCGACCGCCCCACCGTCGCCGGCCTGTTGACCTTCGGCACGGAACCGACCGACTTCCTCCCCTCCGCCTCCATCGAAGCCGCCTGCTATCGCGGCGAGCGGTTGACCTCCGACGACCTTGTCCACGCCGAGCGGCTCGCCGGGCCGGTGTCCGACCAGATCGACGCCGGGATCGCCTTCGTCGCGCAGTTCATGCAGCCGCCGCCGAACGTCCGATCGAGCGATGGCGGCGCCGATGCGCGATACGACCTCGACGTCGTCGACGAAGCGATCGTCAACGCCGTCGCCCACCGCGACTACGCCATCTCCGGATCGAAGATCCGCCTGTTTCTGTTCGCCGACCGGCTGGAGCTGTACAGCCCCGGCAAGCTGCCCAACACCATCACGCTCGACGAGATGCCCTACCGCACGTTCACGCGCAACCAGCTCCTCGTAAGCTTCCTGTCCAGAATCCGGAGCAAGCGCACCGGGCAGGTGTTCCTCGAATCCCGCGGCGAGGGGGTGCGCAAGATCCTCCGGGACGGCGAGGCGCACTCGGGCCGGCGGCCGTGGTACGAGCTGTTCGGCGACGAGCTGCGGCTGACGTTGTGGGGGAAGAGGTAAGGAGGCGGACCCGCCCAACTCCCCCTCGGAAGAACCTTCACATATACTGGACGTCACAATGAAGGAATTGGTGAGTCGAGAGATCAAGGACCTCGTTGCGGTCGGCGAACGGTTGGCTACGGACGCGGCGGCTTCTTCCAGTGAACTCGGCCACGAACGTATCCAGGAACTCAGCTCAATCGCTGCGCGCGGCGGGTCGCTGATCAGCCGCTTGTACGGAGCCGACAGCCACTACTACCGGACATTTCGGTCCATCGTGCAGATCCAGCATTTCAGCAAGATGCACAGCACTTGGCACCATCATGTATCCCAAATGGTAGGAATCCTCAAGGCAGTCCAGCATGACATCGGATCCGGGATACTTGCTGATTTCCGCAACGGGATTCAAGCTGAGATTTTTGCAGACTTTCTTGATATGGCTGAACATCTGGTGCTGGAAAGCTACAAGGACGCTGCCGCGGTGCTGCTCGGCGCCGTTCTCGAAGACTCCTTGCGAAAACTCGCCGAAGCCAACAAGCTGGAGACCGTTGGCGCCAAAGGACAACCACTCACTATAGAACCACTCAATACGGCTTTGGCGAAAAAGGGCACGTACAGCGCACTGGTTAAGAAACAGGTCACATCTTGGGCGAATCTTCGGAATGATGCCGCTCACGCGCGTTTCTCCAACTACGATGCCGATCAAGTCAAACAGATGCTGTTGTTCTTGCAGAAGTTTTGCGCGGACTTCCTTGGTAGCGCTTACCAGTCCACACACCAGGACGATGTAGCCGTATAGAGAACAAGCTATCGATTCCTGTCACCGACGCGCGCGAGACCAAGCTCGATCGATAGCCCTGTGATGCGGTCCGTGCCGCCCCTACATGTAGAAACTATAACGAGGCGCAATGGGTTGCGCGTCCGGAACATATTTTAGAATATCGCCGACGCGCCGTGCAGCACGAATCGTGATTGGTTCGCCACCGTCGAACTGCGTATTGTTCCAATTCATTTTTGTCAACGCCAAAATCTCCTCTGCCAAGAAAGGTAACGACTGGTCCATCTCCTGGCACCGAAGCAACAACGGCCGTGGAACGTACATGCCCGGGTACGTCCGAAAAAATTCGACGCTCCCCCGTGTATAGATCATGGCTTCGCGATCATCAAGACGCATGAATGTTCCTCGCAAAGGCGGGTACGCCCCTTTTCTATAGAGGCGTGTTGACGTCTTTGCGGCGACAACCATGTCCACAAAGTCAATGTCCCGCTCCTCAAGAGCTCGCCCGAATCCGTCCCGCTCGCCAGCATCGAAAATAGACGTCTTGTGGAGAACGACGCGCGCCGGAAAATGCCGATGCTGCTGACGAAAAACGTCGAGCGCCTCAGAAAGAAGCCTGTGTGCATCCTCGGCAGCAAGATGAGGACGCCGATCCTCTCTGGACTCTCTTGCCCGCGCGCCGCGTAGAATAAGGCCTTCCCCCAGCTCATCGAACATCTGTGCCACGCTCGTATGAACAACGTCATCGTGGACAGTTCGGTAGAAACTGATCCCAACGTAAGATGTCTTCAAGTGCTTGGGATCCCGAACCAAACGCCACGGCAGGCCGTTTGCCTTGTAGTAGAGCGCAGTGAACAGATTCCAAGCCCGCGTCGCATCGTCCTGCACTCGCCGGTCACTGGTCTTCTTCAGCTTCCTGGGAATACGAATTGCAGAGTCATAGGTAGTGGGCCACAGGATTTGGATCGGTATCCGCAATTCCATGCACAGCGCCTTCAGCATACCTCGAAAGTTCAGCACCTCTTCTACATGTTCATCGGTTTCCTCAGCGCCTTCGTCCGGCACGGCGTTTACGATCGCCGCGATGAGCTTGAGCGGCAACGCGCAGAGCACAACGTTCGGTGGCACATTCTGTTCGCCGAGAGCGCGAATCTCATCGAGAAAAACTGCTACGGTTTCACGCGTGGCATCGTTTACGTCCCGGATACCAGCGAGTCGCAACAATTCGCGCTCGGGCAGCGTCCGTTGAAACTCCGTCGACGTCACGAACTCGCAGCGGAAGGAGCTGTCGCTTCCCAGACCGGGGAACGGCGGAAACAAATTGGGCTGGCGGCTGACTTTCGCCGGCAGGCCAGAGCGACACCGATCCATCCAACTTGCCGCCCCCTGCACCGTTTCCGCGCTTCCGACAATTCCGACACGGATGCGCCGCGGTGCGTCAGCGTGCGCCGCATCGAACGGCCCGTGGTCCATGATTCCGAATCGAATGTCGAGATGACGCCCGCCACCGCCGAACTCGAGCTCCGGCTCACCAATGTGAGAAACCTCAATCATCATTCGCTCACTTTGTCGTCGAACAACACTGCGCGCTCGCCAGGCTCTTTCGATAACCACAACCCGTCTGGAACACCGTGTTCAACGGCGTAGTCGGAGATGCCGCCAAACGCGAGATATGGGTACCTCGGCGTGTACATGTCTCCATCCGCCCGCTCGGCAAGATAGTGATGCCACATCGTGAACTGACCAAGAACCGCACCGTTGTTCTCAAGTTCCTTGATCTTCTTCAGATGCTCGTGGGCAAAGCGGTCTTCACGGCAGCCGTCCGACGTAAAGTAGTAGGTAGGAGTGATCTCCAAATACCACTTAGCGCCAAAACGCTTGAAGCGACCAACAAATGCAGAATGTCGACAATATGCGATCTCGGTCGGCGAGTTCTTTTTCGAGTAGAACTTCACTACATTCCGAGCCGTATGTTTCTTGAAAGCGGGATAACTGAAAGACCGATTGCGCTTGCCGTCAAGGGAATGAAAATAGAAGACGTGGCGATCTCTATCGAACCTCAAGTCGTCTCGGACAATCTCCTTCAGCGAACGGTTGAGTAGCTGGACGAAGTCACGCTGCCGGTCGGAATCAGTAGTGTACGCCCACTCCGAAGAGTCGAACACTTCGACTGTTCCAGAATCACAGAGTTCGCTCCACGGTTGCTGGTTTAGGTCATGAAGCGAGAGCACGCGACTGTTCTTTACGATCCACTCGCCGGGTGCATCTTCGACAAGAGAGCGAGAAGCTGCACCGAATTGTTTGTTGTCCTCGTAAATCGTCTGTGCGAGAAAGAGTTTCGAACCGAACCGCTCGATAGGAATGAGGTTGGACACGAGTTGCTCGGCAACTCGCGTCGGTGGAGCGATGGCTCCCGGCGTGGCACTGGCAGCGACCTCGCCAATAGCGGCTCTTGCAGATACGTTGAACACGTCGTTGCGCTTGTCGAAAACGATGCTATGCCTTTGCAGGGCGGCGGCGTTCGCAAAGTAGTCTCTGACTGACTTCCAATACGCGCGATTCGTTCTTGTTTGCACAACGATCAAAAGAACCGGCGCAGTTCCTTGACGCCAGTACCTGATGTCCGCTTCCGTGCAGGGCCACTCAAAACTGTCTGGCGTTTCGGCGGGCAGTCGTTCCCGTTCGGTGGCCTTGCCCTGTACCTGCAGGATAAGGTTGCCTACCTGCCCCGTCTCCCGGTCGCGCAATTCGATGTAGCCATCAATTCCAGCCTCGACACCCCCGGTCTCGTAGAACATGTGACCCATGTCGAGGACAGTTCTTCGAATGTGAGCGATGCCCTGTTCGCCGATGATGCTGGATCGACCGATACGCTTACTCATTCCGCGGTACCTCGATAGCCGTATGGTAGCACTGGCATCATATCCAGCACAGGATCATCTCCGGGAACACCGTCGGCACGTGAACCTCTGCGGAATCCTATCCCTTCCATTCGTTCGCCTGGGTTCTCATCTCGTCGCGGGTGAGTCCCAGGATCTCGGCGGCGTGCCCGAGCGAAATACGTTCTTCTTCGAGCGCTCGCCGGGCGAGGCGCGACAGTCGGTCCTCAACGAAGTCGTGCTCGGAGAGACTCGCGGGCTCACCGGACCGGCGCCAGTCCCAGGCGAACTCACTCTTCGCAAGCGCCTCCGGTTCCTCGATCTTCCGCAGCGTCCTGCCGAAACGCTCACGATGCTGATGCTGGAAAATGTCCCAGACGTCGGACGTTTCGCGGTCGGTCTCCACCAGTCGGCGAAGCACCGTCATGTAGCTCACGCGGAAGATACGCTTGACCTTGAGAACGCGGACCAGGAGCGAGTGCCCGCTCGTCGCGTCCCACTCGATCGAAAACGCCGCCTCGGGCATCACGAACTCGCTTGCGAACTCGTCCGCCTCCCGCTCCGGCGCGCTCGGCATTTCGGTCGCGTCCCGCAGGTACTCGGCAGGGTGCAGCAGCAGGTGCCCCAGTTCATGCGCCGCAGTGAAGAGCCAGCGCTCTACCGAAATCCGGTCCCACGTATTGACCACCACCGCCGGACCGCCGTCGCGCTCGCCGACGCTCAAGCCGAAGAAGGAGTCCCGCGTGGTCTCCATCAGCAGCAGCTTCACGCCGTTCTCCTCGAGCAGCCGGCTGATGTTCCGTACCGGTTCCTCCGACTCGAGCCCGACCGCACGACGAGCGGCTCGGGCGATTTCTGTGGGTGTTCCCCCACCCGCCGCCGCGGCCTCGAACCGGAACGTTCGGCGGTCGCTGAGCTCGGTTTCGAGCCAGGTGTAGGCGTCCAGCCAGTTCGCAACCGCCGCCAGGATCTGTTCTCGCCCGTGAACCTGCGCCCTGGCGCGAAAGCGCACGCTCTGGAGCGCCTGAACCGGCGTGACCAACTCGCCGACGGGCACCGCCAGTGCTACTGCCAGAGCGGCGAGCGTGCGTGCCCGAGGAACGACTGCGCGGCGCTCGATCTTCCCGAGAGCCATCCGTGAGATCCCCGCCCTTGCCGCGAGCTGCTCCTGCGTCAGTTGCCGATCCAGCCGCAACCGGGCGACGTTCGCGGCAATGCTTGAATCCTCTGGCATTGGCGTCTCCCTTCTCGACAGGATCTCGCCCGAATATACCATGTTTACCGATGCTGAGTTGATGACACTTTTTGGGGAGGCGGAATGCCGTGAAGACACGACCAGACCGCTTCGCAGCTCGCTCGCAAGGACGGCGTTCCGTACAACCGAGGTCAAGGTCCAGACATCGTCAGTCGCCGTCGCTCCACCCCCGGAACCACGCCGTGAACGGCAGCCCCCGAACCCGCCGGGCGATGCTGCGAGCTGACGCGGGGAACCACGCCAGCTCGCGGGCCGCGCCGTCCCGGGACTGCGCGGAGCGGGCGCGCACCCCGCGCAGGCCGGCGGCCTTGGCTCGGATGCCGACAGGTTGACAGCGCGTGTGCGGAACCGGTCCGCGGTCCTCGTCCAACGGGTAGGTGTCGGGCAGATCAGCGGCGCGAAGCCCGGCCGGCGAGTGCGCGTCGCAGACGACTTGGCGGCGCGGCAGGCTGCAGCCGACCAGCATCGGTTTCCGGTCGTCGCGCAGATCTTCCGGATCGTACGGCCAGCGGGCGATGAAGGCGCCGAGATTGCGCCGCGCCGTCGCAACGTCTTCGTTCAGGTAGAGCACGGGAAAGCTGTCGGGCGGGTTCCAGCGCCCGCCGCTGCGTTGCGCGAAGCCCGGGTCCAGCGGGTCGGCCCAACCCGGATCGGCGATGCGCCACCAGATGTGGGCGTCGGGTACCGTCTCGGTAAGCAGCTCCACGTCAGGCGTGCGCCCGGTCGAACCGGAACATGTCGCGGCAGGCTGCCAGCACTGTCCGCGTCTCGCCTCGCCCCCACAGCGCTACGAGGGACTCGCCGTCGAGGGCCGGGCTGGGCCGGCGCACCACGGCCGGAATGCGGTCGCGTTTGAGATGCCGTACCAGTAGGTCGGTGGCGGCCGCCAGATCCGCCATCCCGCTCGCGCGCTCGGGCGGTGCGCCTTTTTGCAGCCACTTGCCGGCGGCCTGCCGGCTCACGCCGAAGAGACGCGCCGCCTCGGCCTGGCTCAGACCCCAGACCTCGATGGTTCGCGCGAACGACGCCCCGCCGCGCAGACGATCGAGACGTTCGGTGAACGCATCCAGCCAGGCGCTGTCCTCTTCGTGCGCCGCGAACGTGAGATCGGCCGCGTCTTCGGGACCGAGGGAGCGGCTCGTATCGCTCGTGTCAACCGTGCGCATTACTTTGCCTGCAACCGTATGTCAACCGCTACCAGATGTCAACTTACCGGTTTGTCGGTTGGGCCGGCGGGATGCTCCGCCTTGCGATCCGATCATCTTCCTGGCTAAATTGGCCGGCAGCAGAGGGAGTTGCCCGATGCCCGTCGTCAACGTCCATGAAGCCACGACTCAACTGTCCCGCCTGCTGGCGCAGGTTGAGGCGGGCGAGGAGGTCGTCATTGCTCGCCGGGGCCAACCCGTCGCCCGGATTGTGCGCTGCGAGCCGTGGGGCAAACGTCAACCGGACGTCCTGAAGGGGAATATGAAGATCACAGATGCCTTCCTCAAACCACTGCCGGAAGAGGAACTGAAGCGGTGGGAGGGCGGATAGGACCGTGCGAATCAGTCTTTGGTGATCCGGCGACGAGCCCGCTATGGCGCTGAACCCGATCGCCTACACCGAGCACGTCGTCCGCAGCTTCCTGCGCTACCAGCTCACCGCGTATCCCTTCGCCGACCCGCGCCTGCACGCGCAGATGCGCGACCTGCTGTCGCTCGACGAGACCCGCCGGTCGCCGCTGCTCAAGGGCCCGTACGTGAGTCTTTCGCGGCCGTTTCGACAAGGCGCCGCGGTCGACGCCCTGATCCGCGACGGACTGCTGCACCCCCATCTGCGCGAACGGATCCCGGAAACGCTGAGCCACCTGTACGGCCACCAGGAACGCGCCGTGCGCGCGATTGCGGAAGGCCGGACCACCCTGGTGTCCACCGGCACCGGTTCGGGCAAGACCGAGTGCTTCCTCTATCCGATCGTCAGCCGGTGCCTGGGTCTTCGGGACGATGCCGCGCCGCCGGGCGTCAGCGCGGTCATCGTCTATCCGATGAACGCCCTTGCGGAAGACCAGCTCATGCGATTGCGCGGGCTGCTGGCGGGCACCGGCATTCCGTTCGGCATGTACGTCGGCAAGACGCCAGAGCACGAGGCGGACGTAGCCGGCGTGAGGCTGGCGGCGGGATCGTCGCGGGCCGACTACGAGGCCCGGCTGGAACGGGCGCAACGTGAAGGCAGCGGCGAGACGGTCTACCCGCCCGAGGAGGTCTGCTCGCGCGAGGTCATGCGCAGTCGGGGGCGACAGCCGCGCATTCTGCTCACCAACGTCAAGCAGCTCGAGCTGCTGCTGACGCGGCAGCAGGACGTCGAGCTCTTCGCCGGCGCCCGGCTCGATTTCCTCGTGTTCGACGAAGCGCATACGTTCACCGGCGCGCTGGGGGCGGAAACGGCCTGCCTCATCCGGCGGCTTCGCGCGTTCTGCCGGACCGACCCGGCCCGCACGACGTGCATCGCGACCTCGGCGACCATCGTCGATCACGACGATCCGCAGGCCGGACGCAATTTCGCGGCGCGTTTCTTCGGGGTGGCCGGCGACGCGGTGACGACGGTCGGGGAGGACTACGAGACCGAGGTCTGGACCGAGCGGCGATTCGCCCCCCCAGCTCCCGGGGAAGACACCGCCGCGATTCTCGACCGCGCGGTGCAGGTGCAGGCCGTGGAAGAGGGGACATCGACGGGTACGGACGTCCGGGACGTCTACCGCACACTGGCGGGAGAAGAACTGGGCACCGGCGAGTGGCCGGAAGTGCTCCACGCGGCGCTGTCCCGCAACGAGTTGGTCTTCGGACTGAACGAGGAGCTGGCGACTCCGAGGGCGCTGGAGGAGCTGCCGCCGGCCCTGGAGGCCCGAGTCGGGCGGTCGGTCACCGAAGCCGAGATCCTCGCCTGGCTGACGCTCGGCGCCGCGGCGCGCCGCGACGGACGGCCGCTGCTGCGGCCGGTCGTGCATGGGTTCGTGCGCGGCATCGGTGGGGCGGTCGTGTCCTTCCCGGCGGAGAGCGACGGTCCGAGGCTCTGGCTTACGGCCGAGGACGACCGCGCAGCCGCGGACGGCGGCGAACGACTCGCACAGTTTCCGGTCGCCACGTGCACCGTCTGCGGGCAGCACTACTACGTCGCGTTCCTCAGGGACTTCGCCTTCACGAGGCGGACCCCGGGGGGCGGCGATGCGCGTGCGGGGGGAACCTGCTGGGAGCACCAGGAAAAGCAGCTCGGCGGCAGGCGGGTCGTTCTTGTCGATACCTTGATCGGGGCAGACGAAGAAGCGGAGACAACGGCCCCTCATGCCCGTACCGCCTCGCTCCACTTCTGCCGCAGTTGCGGCGCCGCGCACGCGACGGCGGTGTCACGCTGCCTCGCCTGCGGCCGCGGTGGGGACACGGTTCGGCTGCTCGCCATTCGACAGAACGAGCAGCGCCCCGGCCTCCTGACGAGTTGCCTGTCGTGCGGGTCCACCGGCAGCACGCCGAACGGCGGCCGGTACCGGGAACCCGCTCGTCCGGTCCGGGCCATCAACGTCGCGGACGTGCACGTGCTGGCCCAGGACATGGTGCACCGCGCCCAGCGGCCGCGGCTGCTGGTGTTCTGCGACAACCGGCAGGATGCTGCGTTCCAGGCCGGCTGGATGAAGGACCACGCGCGCCGCTTCCGGCTGCGCGCTCTCATGGCGGAGGGCATCAGGGACAACCCGCAATCCATCGGCGATCTCGTCGCGCATCTCGACGATCGGTTGGAGAGGGACGAGGCGCTGTCGCGGGCGTTGATTCCGGAAGTCTGGCAGGTGGCGCGCCGCGAGCACGCCGGCGGGCACCACGCGAAGGAACGCCGCAAGTACCTTCGGTTCCAGGTGCTGCGCGAGATTACCCTGGCATCGCGGCAGGCGCTGGGCCTCGAGCCCTGGGGCCGGATGAAGGTGGACTACGCCGGCCTGGATGCCTCCCTGCCCTGGATACAGCAACGCGCCCACGATCTCGGCATCTCGGCGGAGCACCTGCGGGAGGGCGTGGCGTGCGTGCTCGACTATCTGCGCCGGCGGCGCGCGCTCCACGATCCCGAGCACGAGCTCTTCACGAAGTACTGGAAGGACGGCGACCCCGAGGTGCAGCAGGGCTATCTGCCGAATCTTCGCGGGCCCGCGGGGACGAAGCTGCGCCGCGAGTCCGCCGAGACGCCTGCGCTGGTGATCCAGTGGGCGAGCGAGGCCGGCCAGACCACGATGCGGCAGATCGCGAGGAAGTGGGAGGTTCCCGCGGAGGCCACCGGGCCTTTCCTCGAGAGCCTCTTTGCATTCCTGGTGGAACGCGGGTTGCTGGTTCCGGTCCGGCTCAAGGGGTCCAGGGGACGCCCGCTGCCCAACGTCAGCGGCGTACACCAGGTGAACGCCGACCGTCTCCGGCTCTCGCCCAACCGCGGCGTGTGGCGGTGCCGGAGCTGCCGCCGCACCACCACCCGCGAGCCCCCGCACCGCCGCTGCATCGCCTGGCGCTGCGACGGCATCGTCGAATGGGTCCCGGAAGACGAGGACAGCTACGACCTGCAGTTGCTCGACGGCGCCTACTCGATGCTGCGCTCCGAAGAGCACACGGCGATGGTGCCGGCGGACGAGCGCGAGCGCCTGGAGAACCTGTTCAAGGGTGACTCGGAGGCGGTGAACTGTCTGGTGTGCACGCCGACCCTGGAGCTCGGCATCGACATCGGCAGGCTCGACTCGGTGCTGATGCGCAACGTGCCGCCGCTGCCCGCCAACTATCGGCAACGCGCCGGTCGCGCCGGTCGGCGCCATCGCATGGCGGTGGACCTGACCTACTGCCGGCCCGTCTCGCACGACCGGGCCTACTTCGCCGAGCCGTTGAAGCTGCTCGACGGCCGCATCGACGCGCCCGCCTTCAATCTGCGCAACGACGTGATGGTCGCCAAGCACGTGCACGCGACGATCATCGGGGCGTTGCACGGCTACGGGCGGGACACCGCCCGACCGGAGGGGGAACGGGCCGCGATTCGGGACGTGCTGCACCGCTGCCTGCCGCGGCGGGTGGAGCCGTACCTGTTCGAGGACGGCGAAGTCCGCAGTGCGCCGTTCGACTTCGGCGCGCTGCGCGATCTGGTGCAGCGCCATGCCGCAGACCTGGCCGTCCGCGTGCAGGCCGTGTTCCGGCAAGGCTGGCCGGCCGAGGATGCCGGGGTTGCGAGCTCGGCTGCGCTGGGCGCCCACGTCGACGCGTTCGGCGACAATCTGGAACACGTCGTCGCGCGCCTGCGGAGCCGCTTGCAGTGGGCGATGCGGCAGATTGCCCGTCTCAACGGCCTGCGCGAGCGTCACGGCACGCTCGAACCGGATGACGAGGCGCTGTTTCGCCGTTGCGACAGGCTGGTGAAGCGGCTCAAGGGAACGGACCGGCGGTCGCGCCGGCAGGCGGAAGGCCACGACGACGTCAACACCTTCAGCGTCCTGGCCGCGGAAGGGTTCCTGCCCGGCTACGGGCTCGAGGTCGGGTCGGTGGTGGGCTGGGCGGAGATCCCGTTCTGGCGCGCCGGCGCCATGGACTTCAGCCTGCCGCGCCCGCCCGCGACGGCTCTCCGCGAGTACGTGCCCGGCAACCTCATCTACGCCAACGGCCACCGGTTCGTGGCCCGGCGCTTTCGTCGCGACCTGCACGGCGCCCCCGGCGCCGGATCCCGGACCGGCAGCGATCGGTCGGACATGCCGTACTACGAGGTCTCGGTGCAACGGCAGGCCGTCAGGGAGACCCGGCCGGGCGAGACGTCATCGCTGAGCGGAACCTCGCTCCAGACGATGGCGGTCTGCGACACGGACCTGATCCACACGTCGCACATCTCCGACGAAGAGGACCTGCGCTTCCAGTTGGGCGTCGCCATCTACGGGACCGAGCTCGGACAGCACAGCGGCGGGCGCGCGTTTCGCTGGGGACCGCAACGCGCGCAGCTTTGCCGGGGCGTCCGCCTGCGCCTCGTCAACGTGGGCCCGGCCGGCGCTGTCGAGAGACTGGGGCAGGGGAGCGCAACGGGAAGCTCCTCGCCGGGCAGGCATGCAAGCGGGAACGCCGGGCAGGAGGGCGGCGGGCGCGGCGAGCTTGGCTACCCCGTCTGCACGGTCTGCGGCCAGAGCGTGTCGCCGCTTTCCTCCGACCGCCAGCGCAAGGACTTCCGCGAGACGCACGCGGAACGCTGCGGGCGCGCGCCGGAGGGCATCGGGTTTCACGCGGAGGTGACGGCGGACGTGCTCTCGCTGCCCGGGTGCGACAGCGCCGCAACGGCGTACAGCGTGCTGGAGGCACTGCGGATCGGCGGAGCGCAGGTACTCGACATGCACCTGGACGATCTGCAGGTCCTCGTCATCGGCCATGTCGACCGCGACGACGTCGACGCGCTGCTCTGGGATCCGATGCCCGGCGGATCGGGACTCCTCGACCAGTTGTGCGAGCGCTTCCAGGAGGTCGTTCACGTGGCCCGAGAGGTCGCCGGCGCCTGTCCCGGCCTGTGCGAGTCGTCCTGCATCGATTGCCTGCAGTCGTTTCGCAACGCCTACTACCACCGGTATCTGGATCGCGAGGCGGCGCGCGAACGGATCGACGAATGGGGGCAGCAGCTCTCCTTCGAACACGAGATGCCGCGGCAACAGCCGGATGCACCGCCGGCCGGAGACGATGCGGTTCCCGTCAACGACGCCGAGACCAAGCTGCGTCACCTGCTGCTCGCCGCCGGGTTCGGCGAAGGCGTGCGGGACGAGCAGGTTCGGCTCGATCACACCTTGGGGACCACGACGCCGGACGTGATCTATCGCACCGAGGATCACGATCCGGACGAGGGCGTGTGCATCTACTTGGATGGGTTGAGCGCGCATCTGCACGGCAATCCGGAAACGGCCGAACGGGACCGCGAGATCCGCACGTGGCTCCGCAATCACGGCTTCGAGGTGATCGAAATCACCGCCCACGACCTGGACGACGAAGAGGCGATGGTGCGCCACTTCCGGCGGCTCGCCGGCTACCTGGCCATGCGGGACGTACGGAGCAGGGTCAGAGAGGACCGTTCCTGGTTTCGCGACCCCGCGACGAGCGGAGTGGGCGCGTCGCGGTTCCGCCTGCGGCTGGTTGCCTCAAGGGCTGGCGTGCGGGACGACACTTGCGTGCCGCTGGTGCCACTGGCCGCTGCCGCCGGCACGTTCGGCGATCCGCACGCCGTCCCTGATCAGTCCGAGTGGGAGTGGGTGGAAGTCGAGACGGCGCGGTCGTTACGGCCCGGGATGTTCGTGGCCCAGGTCGTCGGACACTCGATGGAGCCGAACATCCCGGACGGCTCGTACTGTCTGTTCGCAAGCCCAGTTGCCGGCACGCGCCAGGGCAAGACAGTACTCATCCAGTTGCGGGATGCGATCGATCCCGATACCGGCGAGCGATTCACCGTAAGGCGCTACCGCAGCCAGAAGGCGACTGACGCGGAGGGGTGGCGGCACGTTCGCATCGTGCTGGCGCCCACTAATCCCGACTTCGCGCCGATCGAACTGACCACCGACGACGAAGATTCAGTGACGGTCGTTGCCGAGTTGGTTGAGGTGGTCGGCACCACGCCGCCGGCCTGAAGTCTGTGCGGCACCGACGTCGGCGATGCGGTCGCCAGTGCTATTCGTTGCGAACACGGTTGACTGCCGGCGAGCTCCACCCGGTTCCCCGCCGAGCTTGTCGCCCGAGGTGCCCAACGGCGACAACGCCGTTGACCCGGGAGAAATGACGGAAAGCCTTGAATTCCCTATTCCATAGTAGCAGCCCGTGGAAGAAGTCTGTTCGCTGAGCCCCGCGGCTCAGGCAGCTTGGCGATGAGAAATTGAGCCGACGAGCGCCGTCGGTGTCCATTTCAATCCCCAGGCGCGCGTCAGACGCCCCCAGTGGTCGATCAGACGGCCGATCAGGCGGCAAATCTCCGAGAGAGCCCGCCCCTGCAGGCTCCGGGGCGTACCGATGCCGGTCTGGTGGCGCAGGAGCAGCCCGATGTTGCAGGCGGCCGCCTGGATCAGCACCCGCTTGCGGACATTCTCGTGACCGCGCACCCACACCCGACGCATGCCCCCCGTCTCATACATGTGCGCGAAAGTTCGCTCCACCACCTCGCCCCGGCAGCGTTGGAGGCGACGACCCCGCCGGCCCCGCACGCGCCGGCGGTTCGCATACAACGCCTGCTGCGCAGCACGCTTCTCCGGCGGCGTCTCTCCCGTCTTCTTGTCCTGCCAGCAACGCCGGCCGCGCTCCGGCTCCGATACGTGACTCCGAACCCCGACCTCGCCGAGAGCCACCAGCGTCTCGTCGCTGTGGTACCCCTTGTCGGCCACCACCTCTTCGACCCCTCGACCGTCCGGCAGCACCAACTCCACCTGCTCGGCCGCCGTGATCAGCGTTGCCGGCAGCGTGGCCGTATCGCCGTCGGAGGCATCCTGCACCGTCACCGAAACGATGGCCCCCGTGTCCATGTCCACGCCGTGCTCGACCTTGTGAGCCAAGTGCGTCCGGCCGTCTTTCATCTTCGCGATCTTCGCGTCCGGGTCCTGCGGCGATTTCCAGTCCTTGTTCGACGTCTTCTTGTTCTTCCGGGACCGGTCGAACCGAGCCAGATCCGCGCGCGTCGGTGTCTCCACCCCCGACGCTTCCGCCAACCGTCGAATGAACGCCTCGTGGGATTCTCCCGTGTCCCGCCGCTCGATGCTCCGCATCGCCGCGTTCGCTTCCAGCGTCGTCGCATCGATGCCGACCGTCTTCCCCTCCACCAGACCCGCTTCAGCCAGCCGCTCCAGAACCCACGTGAACACCGCCTCGTGCGTCTCCACGTCGATCAGACGACGCGTCCGCGACAGCGTCGAGTGGTCCGGCGACGCCTCGGTCACGTCCAGGTCCAGAAACGACCGCAGGCTCAGGGAGTCGGACACCCGCCACGCAATCCCCCGCTCCGAAGAGAGGCCCTCGAAGTAGCCGATCAACAGCATCCGGAAATACCGCCCAGGACGCAGGCTCGGCCGCCCCATCCGCGCCGCGTAGAACACCGCGCACAGCTCCTCGACGTAGGCGTCGAAGCCAGCCTCTTCCAGGACCCGGTTTAGACGCTCGAAGAAGGGATGTCCGTCGTTCGTCGGCAAATCCGCCGTCGTCACCCACAGCGGCGACCCCTGTCGTGCGGTCGGTCTCTTGCCCATCGCCATGGGTCTTCAGTGTACGGGATTGGATCGCGCCGGGACCAGGCCGGATCCGCGACTTTCGCCACGGGCTGATAGGGGACTTGGTCATGACGGTCATGACCGATGCTGGACATCACCGAATTGGACCGGAGGTATGGTGGTGTCCGCACCGAACGCCAAGTCTCTGCGCGGTGGCGAGCCGAGGCGGGCCGACGTCGCTCCATGGGGAACGCCGTAGCGATCCGCTTGTCGTGAACGTCCACCACCTACGACGCATCGCTGGTTGCCGGACCCCTGTGACGGACGTCGCCGCAAACGGACCAATCGACCGCATGCAGCCCCATGCGTCTGTTCAAGAAATCGAGCCTCCGACCAACCCCCTGCGGTGATCCCGGGGGGGATCCCGTCGTTCCGTGCTCGTTTGCGGCGTCCTCCCGACCCATCCAGTTGCGTGTCGTTGATATCGGAGAGCATCTCCCGACTGACCCGGCACGGAAACCTTCATGAAGGTCGCTGTCGGAAGATCGGCCGCCGCTCGATTACGACCAGGTAGCTCCATTTCGCGACAACCTGCCAGTCGCGCGGCAGACCTCCACCATCGAGCTCTTCGGGAGAGAGCGCACCGTTCACCGCGGGATGCCCACAGGCCCTGTCATGCTATCTTCTTTGGGTGAGACGTCAACAGATTCAGTGGGCAACCAAGCTCAGAAAAGCCAAGAAGCGGCACGATGAGCGTCTAGCCGTCAGGAAAAAGGCCTTCCGAGATTCGAAGCGGCAGCAGCGGCGCCTGGTGGCGCTGACGTTAGCAGCCGAAGCACGGAGGCGTGGCCCCAAGAGCGCGCTGACACCGAAGGTTCGTAGAACTGCAGATCGCCTCCTTTCGCTAAAGGCCCCGCGTTACCTAAGCCTTTTTGGCAATACAGAGGAGACTCTCGCCTACTGCAATAAGGTGAGAACGGGTGGTTCTCGGCCCAACGCTGAGATTTACTTGGACTTTGAAAGTGTTGAGAAGTTTACGTCGGACGCTCTTCTTCTAATTCGCGCCATCATGGATGAGTGCGATGCCCCGGGGGCATATAGGCGTCCCGCAGTATTTAGCGGCAATCTACCAAGCGACGAGACAGTAGCTACTGAGTTCAAGGCGACGGGTTTCTTCAAGGATTTCGTAAGGCCACCGGCAGATCTCCCAAAGCCAGAGGGGATCATTCTCAAGGCGTCCAAGAGAATCGTGGACGGCGACATAGCGGCCGGCCTTTGCAGGTTTGCTGTTGAGAAGGGTAATATGAATAGGCGCCGCGTGATTACATCATTCCGAAACTTGGTAGAGCTGATGAACAACACCCATGAGCATGCGCGCAGCAATGGCAGCGGTCATAAGGGTAGCGACGGCAACAGAAGACGGAGGACTCCGCAGCCCTCCTCTCGGTGGTTCGCGAGCGTCTACTGCCGCGATGGGGTGGCCTACTTTAACTTTCTGGACTTCGGCGTAGGCATCATGGGAACCGCTCCAGTTAAGCGGGCCGCACTTAGGTTACAGAGGCGTCTTGGCATCCAGATTGCAAGCACTCGGCTGTTGGAGGAGGTGTTCGACGGAAGGGCTGGTTCATCAACGGAGAAGCCGGGGCGCGGACACGGGCTGCCAAACATGAAGCGTGACGCCACAAGGCCGTCCGGACTACTGCAATTGCGCGTACTGACATCTAACGTTTCCGGAACAGTCGCAAACTCCAAGTTTGGGACAATCAAGCAGACCTTTCGTGGCACGTTTTATCACTGGCAAGTGAGGCAAGGAGAAATAGGATGACCCTTAGCATTGCAGAAGTTTTCACGCGCCACCCTGGCCCGCGTTACACAAAGCAGGGAAAGGGCTCCGGAGAGGAGTTCAGGGAGAGTTACCTACGGCCAAAGTTTGACGCAGCCGTTCGCAACGGCGAGCGACTTCTCGTAGATCTTGACGGGGTCGAGTTTGGCTACCCGACATCTTTCCTGGAGGAAGCGTTTGGCGGTTTAGCCCGCAAGTGCGGCATCGACGCTGTCCAGAAGACATTGGAGTTCAAGTCGGTGGCGGAACCAATGCTTGAAGAAGAGATACGGTACTACATCAAGAACGCCAACCATTCCGGGCCTTTCGGCGACCCGGACTAACGGCGGAGCAGGGGGCCTTGACCGTCCTGGTCCAGGATCTGCCGACAAATGTGCCGATGGAGTTCAAGAACGAGCATCCGCAGCCGGTGACTCACCGTTGAGGCCGCCGCTAAGTCGGGCTGCTCCTCGCCGGTCAGGTGGGCTTTGAATTCCAGGTAGCTGGCGCGAAGCTTAGTTGTGAGTAGCCGGCTGTCTTTAGAGCGAGGACTGATCGTGATAAAGAAGTGCAGTTCGTTGGCCAGCTTTCGCAGCTTAATTACGCCTTCCTGTTTGTTTGTTGGCTGCGCGTGGTGAAATAGTGCCAATTGGCGGACGGTCGGGTTGCCCAGGTGGACCTCCAAGCAGGTTGAGACCAAATCGTCGATTTGCTTACTGAGATCCGAAATATATGTCAATGGCACCCGCTCAAGTTCTGCTTGTCGACGTATCGCGTAGTTGATCCACCAACCAACGGCGACTGCAGTAATGCTCGGGAGCAAGCCGGGGGGCACTTCAGAAGACCGTGAGCCCAGTACGACAAGGGCGCCGACGGCGGCTCCAAAGAGGAGGGTCAGGCCAAATCGGACTGAACT
The DNA here is from genome assembly GCA_964291605.2 of Vicinamibacterales bacterium. Taxonomy (GTDB): domain Bacteria; phylum Acidobacteriota; class Vicinamibacteria; order Vicinamibacterales; family UBA8438; genus WTFV01. The sequence goes on from OZ219745.1 coordinate 3,363,928, forward strand.
ATCGTTGGTATTCATGCTACGGCGGTCCTCTGATGGGGAGACGAACAAGCCGTAAGAGTAACACACGGGGGTGCCGGTATCGCGATCGCCTGGTGCGGCCCCCGTGCGAGTCAAGCATGCAGGAAAGGCCGACCGGTGCGTACTCGGTCCGCTCGACGTTTGACGTTGATGTGCCGACGGGTGCGGTCTTTGCTCCGCGGAGGTGACCATGGATGTCGACCGTGCGGCGGCACCCGGTGCAGTGGCAGGTGAGCCTAGATTCCTTGAACGAGCACCAGCTTTACAGATGAGTCAAGTTTGGAACCGGAGGTTTCAGGCGCAGTTCTCCGTGATCACGCGGCGAGCGCGTGTCCTTCCCAGAGGTGGCCGACCTCGCGATCGTACGCGGCGACGGCCGCCTGCAGGCGCGTGGTCGATTCCCCGTCGAGCGTGGCCGACAAGACCGGGCCCAGAACGCGTGCCTGGGTGCGGTGGTAGGCCAGGGCGATGCACAGCCCTTCGCCGGTGAGCCGATACCGCTGGGTGTGCGGAATCCGTTCGATCAGCCCCCGCAGCCGCAGCCGGCGCAGGTCGTAGGTCATCTGGCCAGCGTTGTAGTCGTCGAGCGACATCCCGCGCAGCGGGGCGACCGCCTCGCGGAGCTCGCGGTTGCGGAATCCCGCCGGCAGCAGGTCGAAGCGCAGCAGCGCGGCAAGCAGCGCCTGTACGCGAGGGTCCCCGAAGCGCAGGGTCGAAGCGCGCTGGCCCTCGACCAGCGCCGGACGGTGCAACGAAGCGAGCGTTTCGGCTCCGATGGTGGCGTCGTGGCTGAGGCGTTCGACGCCGAGCAGGCGTCGGTTGGCTACGAAGCCGATCTGTTTCAGATCATCGAGGTTCTTCAGCCGGCGGCCGACATCGAAGTCGTACGTGTCGTTGATGACCGTCTCGGTGCGCAGCGCGCGCCCCTCCTTGTGGTACTGCTTGATCCGCGAGCGCTTGTAGTCGACGTGCAGCGACGGGATGACCCCGTCGGTAATGACGCGGGTGCGATACCGCGTGGGGGTGCGTCGGTTGACGCGCCGGTTGAAGATCAACTGCACGTGGTCGGGTCGCCCCAGGTCGAGGTTCTCGCGCATCACCTCCTCGAAGAAGACCCGTCCGGCAACCGGCCGGTCGAAGACCTCGGTGCGCGCGAATTCGGCCTGCAGTATCGAGATGTCGTAGCCGATGCCCTGCTCCCGGTCGTGGGCCGAAAACGGGTGCGGCAGCCGGGCCAGCCACTTGCGCAATAGCGCGTCGACCCGCGCGGCCGTCAGGCCGTCGGCCAGTCGCTGCATCGCCTCGGGGTCGGCGCAGCGCAGGATGCCGTTGTCGAGCGGCTCGAACCCGATGCCCCGCTTGGTCAACTGCCGTTTCAGGTACTCGTGCCCGTTGATGCACAGCTTCGCGTTGTACGGGAAGTACGAGCAGAACTTCAGGAACAACGGCCCGAAGTCGTCGTCGACCACGTAGAAGTAGAAGTGGTTCACCATCGCCGTCGAGTCGACCAGCCACGCGTAGGTCGCCCCGGTCGACGGGCGCCGGCGGCGCTCGGTGCGCTGCACCCGCGCCTTCTCCTGGGCCTTGCCGATGTAGAGCACCCCCTCGCCCCCGGTCCACTCGCGCAGGTACTCCTGCGTGCGGTCGTCTTTGCGCTCGCCCCGACGGAACGACACGACGTCGATGCCGTTGCGTTCGGCGTAGCGCTTGATGGCATCGACGAATCGCTGCGTGATCGGCGCCATCAGCGCCGACGACGGCACGCTGGCGTCCCGGACCTTGCGGAAGAAGTACGCCGCGCCCGCCGCCCGCTGCAGCACCGGCACGTACACGTTGAGGTACAGCCGGTCGATGCACTCGAGGGTCAGCGTCGTGTGCTGCGACAGGACCTCGGCGACGGATCGTGCTACCTTCATGGCTCGGGCTCCGGTCGATGGGCTCCCCATTGGCCAGTCTATGGCCACCGCCGCCATTGTGCGACTAATGAACGCGGCCTCGCGCCGCAGAGGGAGCAGCGGCCGGAGTCCGACCTGCCGTCAGCTGATCTCGAAACCTACATGCTCGTGGGTCTGAGGCGAAGCCTCGCTAGTGCTATGCCACGATTTAACATTGGGACTATCCGGAAGCTGGTCTCGAGCCGAGACAGCTTTCATGCCCCAGAAGAAGTACATCGTTCGACTCACCCCCGAGGAACGCGAGGTCTGTCGAGAGACCATCCGGAAGCTCAACGGCAGCAGCGAGAGGGTCCGCCGAGCACAGATTCTGTTGAAGGCCGATGCGGACGGACCCGGGTGGACCGACCAGCAGATCGCCGACGCCTTCTCCTGCCGCACCAACACGGTCGAGAACGTTCGCCAACGCTGCGTGCTGGAAGGGTTCGAACGGGCGCTGGAGCGCAAACAGCGGGCGTCGCCCCCGGTTCCCAAACTGCTGGACGGCGAACAGGAGGCGCAGGTCATTGCCCTGCGTACGGGGCCGCCCCCGGAGGGCTACGCGAACTGGTCGTTGCGCCTGCTGGCGCGCCGGGTCGTGGAGTTGGCGATCGTCGAGTCGATCAGCCACGAAACGGTTCGGCGGACGCTGAAAAAAACGGGATGACGCAGCGGAAAGTCGAGTACTGGGTGATCCCGCCGGCGGCCGACGCGGAGTTCGCGGCGCACATGGAACAGGTCCTCGACGTGTATGCGCAACCGTACGACCCTGCTTGGCCTGTCGTGTGCATGGATGATGGGGTGGACGCCTCCTCTCAACGGCATCGGAATGTGCCAAGGTGGAGCTGTTGCGACGCACCACCTGAGAAGAGGAGGCATCCTATGGAGCACGCTACCATCATCGGCATCGATCTGGCGAAGCGGAGTTTTCAGTTGCACGGCGCCCGTGCGGACGGGTCGGTTGCGTTCCGCAAGAAGCTGAACCGCGACAAGGTGCTGGGCTTCGTGGCATCGCAGCCGCGATGCATCGTGGCGATGGAGGCCTGTGCGAGCTCGCACCACTGGGGCCGCGAGATCGAGAAGCTCGGCCATGAGGTGAAGCTGGTCCCGCCGATCTACGTCAAGCCGTTCGTGAAGCGGCAGAAGAACGACGCGGCCGACGCCGAGGCGATCTGCGAGGCGGCCTCGCGGCCGACGATGCGCTTCGTGGCGGTGAAGACGCGGGAACAGCAGTCCCAAGGCATGCTGTTCCGCACGCGGGACCTGCTGGTTCGCCAGCGCACGCAGACGATCAACGCGTTGCGGGGCCACTTCGCCGAGTTCGGCGTCGTCGCGCCGCAAGGGCCGGCGCACGTCGAGCGGCTGGCGGAGGCGATTGAAGATGCCGATTCGCCGCTGCCGGGCCCGGTTCGGGAGCTGGGCGCGCTGTTGTTCGTTCAGATCGCCGGGCTCGACGAGAAGATCGCGGAGCTGGAGAGGGACCTGCGTGAGCGGGCGCGCGAAGACGAACGGACGGTGCGGCTGATGAGCATCCCGGGAATCGGGCCGCTGTGCGCGATGGCGGTCCAGGCCTTCGCGCCGCCGCTGGAGAGCTTCCGGTGCGGCCGGGACTTCGCAGCCTGGCTGGGTCTGGTTCCCCGGCAGAACTCGACCGGCGGGAAGCCGAAGCTGGGGAGAATATCGAAGATGGGTCAGCGCGATCTCCGGCGACTGTTGGTCGCCGGCGCGATGGCGACAGTCGGTTGGGCGGCGCGGCGCGGGACGAAGGACCCGTGGCTGGCCCGGATGCTGGCGCGCAAGCCGCGCATGCTGGTCGCGGTGGCGCTGGCCAACCGGACGGCGCGCATCGCCTGGGCGCTGATGACGAAGAACGAGTACTACCGAGCGCCGCTGCCGACCGCCTGAGAGGCAGGAGCCGGTCCGGCGCCGTCGGGAATGCGAGCAGGTCGGAAGATGGTAAGGGCAAACGGTCAACGAGACGGGGTCGGGAAAACCAGTGGTCTGCTCCAGTGCCTTCGAGCACACATGGACGATTTTGGACTCGACCCGCGTATCTCCATACGGGCCCGCGGCGCGTGATATGCCGCAAGCAATGAGGCCGGACACACGACAGCACCTGACCGCATGCTCCGGACCATCTGACGGATCTGACGGAATGCAACTTCCCGAAACGAGGGAGAACGGGCTTCGGCCCTCGCTGCGCTCGGAGGCGTTTACCTCGCGCACGGTCGCCCACGACTGTCAAGCCGTTGCGCGACTCCTCCGCTCCGCTGCGGCCCTCCGGGTGACAGCCGCGGCCGACCGTGCGGGAAGCCCTTGCGGGCCAGCCAGGAGGCTGGCCCTCGTTCCACGGAAGCAATGGCGGCGCCGCAGGGCCGCTCCGTTGTCGCGGAGAACCGCAGGAGCAGACTGAGCCAGGAGGAGTTTCAGAAAAGGCTTGCATTTTCGGAGGCGTCCACACATGAGCAGCCGGTGCAACTGGTCAAGGAGACGCGCCCGCCGATGGCCGCCACGCCGCATCGACCCCGCCGCGTCGACTACGAGTACGAACGGGCGGGCACCGCCTCGGTCTTCTTGTTCAGCGAACCGCTGGCGGGTTGGCGACAGGCGACGGCGCGGGCCCGGCGCACGAAGGCGGACTGGGCGGTGGAGGTCGCCGGCCTGTTGGAGGGCCGCTACGCGGCGTGCCCGAGGGTCACCCTGGTGTGCGACAACCTCAACACGCACACGAAGGGTGCCTTCTACGAAGTGTTCGAGCCGGCCCGGGCCCGGCAACTGGTTCGTCGCCTCGAGTTCTGCTACACGCCGAAACACGGCAGTTGGCTGAACATCGCGGAGAACGAGCTCAGCGCCATGACGCGCCAATGCCTGCAGGGGCGTCGCATCGGGGACTTGGCGACGCTGCACGGCGAAGTGTCTGCGTGGTCCGCCGACGTCAACAACACCCAACGCGGTGTCGACTGGCACATGAAGGTCGACGATGCGCGGTGCAAGCTCAAGTCCGTCTACCCACAGGTTTTGATGTGACGCACCACTAGTCACTGAAGCGGTGGAGCGGATCTTCGGGGGCGGCGACAAGGTTCGGCCGGCTCTGGACCCCGATGCGCCGTTCAAGTAGCGGAGGGCGCCGCGTCTGTGGTCTGCAAGCGTCCGGTCGCACGCTGCCGAAGCGCTGGTAGCGGCGGCAGGCGCCAAGGCGGAACCGTCACATGAACCTTAGCAGCCCGTGGCGAAAGTCGCGGGTCCGGCTTGGTCCCGGCGCGATCTCATCCCGTACACTGAAGACCCATGGCGATGGGCAAGAGACCGACAGCACGACAGGGGTCGCCGCTCTGGGTGACGACGGCGGATTTGCCGACGAACGACGGACATCCCTTCTTCGAGCGTCTGAATCGGGTCCTGGAGGAGGCCGGCTTCGACGCCTACATCGAGGAGCTGTGCGCGGTGTTCTACGCGGCGCGGATGGGGCGGCCGAGCCTGCGTCCTGGGCGGTATTTCCGGATGCTGTTGATCGGCTACTTCGAGGGCTTGTCTTCGGAGCGCGGGATTGCGTGGCGGGTGGCCGATTCTCTGAGCCTGCGGTCGTGTGTGGACGCCTCCGAAAATGCAAGCCTTTTCTGAAACTCCTCCTGGCTCAGTCTGCTCCTGCGGTTCTCCGCGACAACGGAGCGGCCCTGCGGCGCCGCGATTGTTTCCGTGGAACGAGGGCCTGCCTCCTGGCTGGCCCGCAAGGGCTTCCTGCACGGTCGGTCGCGGCTGTCACCCTGTACCCTGTAATTGACCTTGCGCGGTTGGTCGCGTGAAGTCGGGGCAGGCTGCCGGGAGCTACCAAAGTCACCCTGTGCGTCGAGCACCTCCTTCGGACTTGTGCCTCGGCAGCCAGCCATCGATGGACGCCCCGTGGGGAGTTTGCGCCGCTGAGCGCCGGTACAGGGACCGACAGGCATCGATGGCGCGCCCGTTCGATTCGCCAGACGAGGAGGTCAGGTTGCAGGCAGGTTGGTTCGTTGGTGTCGACTGGGGTTCTCAGAAGCATCAGGTTTGCGTAACCGATGCTGCCGGGGAGGTGCTCGGAGAGCGGGCGTTCGAGCATGGCGGCGCGGGGTTGTCGGCGATGGCGGACTGGTTGCTGTCGTTCGCGGCCGGCGCGGCGGGCGCTATCGGCGTGGCGATCGAGACGCCGCGCGGGCCGGTGGTCGAGAGCCTGATGGAGCACGGCATCGCCATCCACTCGATCAACCCGAAGCAGCTCGACCGCTTCCGCGACCGTCTCTCGCCGGCGGGCGCGAAGGACGACCGTCGGGACGCGCAGGTGCTGGCCTCGGCGTTGCGTACCGACCCGCACTGTTTTCGCCGGCTGGAGCCGACCGACCCGACCATCGTAGAGCTGCGCGAGTGGTCGCGGCTGAGCGAGGAGCTGTCGCGCGAGCGGGTTCGCTTGGCCAATCGGATGCAGCAGCAGCTGTGGCGCTACTACCCGCAGTTCCTCGACGCGGTTGATGGCGATGTCGCGGCGCCGTGGGCGCTGGACCTGTGGCGGAGCCTGCCGACGCCGCGGGCCGGGCAGCGCGTTCGCGAGGTGACGCTGACCCGGGTGTTGAAGCAGCACCGTATCCGCCGCACCGATGCCGCGACATTGCGCGCCAAGTTGCGGGTGCCGGCTGTCAAGGTTGCGCCGGGCGCAGTCGAGGCCGCCGTTACGCATGTGGAGCTGGTCGTCGAACGCCTCGTCCTGGTCAACCGCCAGCTCGACCGCGCACGGCGTGCGCTCGACGAACTGTTGGGGCGGCTCGCCGAGACTGCTTCGACGGACGACTCGGACGCGAGCGCGGAGGGTGAACCAGCGTCGTCGAAACAGCCGCCCGACGCGGCCATCCTGCTCTCGGTACCCGGCATCGGCACCAAGGTCGCGGCCACGCTGCTTGCCGAGGGTGGCGACGCCGTGGAGCGGCGGGACTATGACGCACTTCGCTGTCTGTGCGGAGTGGCTCCGGTCACCAAGCGTTCGGGCAAGAGCCTGATCGTGACGCGGCGTCTGGCGGCCGACGGCCGCCTGCGAGACGCCACCTATCATTGGGCTCGCACCGCCGCGCAACGCGATCCAGCTAGCCACAACAAGTATCAGGCGCTACGTGCCCGCGGCCACGGACACGCGCGCGCCCTGCGCTCGGTGGCCGACCGCCTGCTCAGCGTTGCCTGTGCGATGCTGCGCGATGGAGTCTGTTTCGACCCGCACCGTGTCGGGACCACCAGGTGAGTCGGGGGATCCTTGAGGCTGCGGTCGGGAACGTGAACGTGGTGGTTCCATGGCTTCTCCGCGACAACGGAGCGGCGCGCCGGTGTCACACTCGGCTGTAGTAGATTACGGGCCAGCCTTCCGGCTGGCCCGCAAGGGCATTTCCCGCACGGTCGGCCGCGGCAGTCACCCAGGGGGCCGGCGCGCAGCAGAGGACCCGCGCCAGCGGGTTGACGGCCGCGGGTGACCGTGCGCGAGGTAAACGCGCTCCGAGCGAAGCGAGGGCATTCAATCGAAGCGAAACTCGACTTGCAAAACGGTGGGGAGTCCGGAGGGCCGTAGCGGAGCGGAGGACCCGCGCCCAGCGGGTTGACGGCCGCGGGTGACCGTGCGCGAGGTAGACGCGCTCCGAGCGTAGCGAGGGCCATATTCCGTCTCCAGACGGCCTCCACAGCGCATCGCGGACTGAGGAGAACACGAACAAATTCGGCTTGACTAATGGTGGGAAGTCCTTTTCAACTTGCCATTTCCAGACTGGGAGCACGCCGCCAGCGTGATTGTGGGGTTCATCGGCCTGCACCAGCGAAACCGCCAGTCACGAAAACACAGTAAGGGAGCTGCGGGACCGGAGTGGACCGCTGGGGCAGCCCGAACGGGTGGACGGCGCGTGTCGAGGGCGATTGTCGCTGCCGTGGCAGCCAGCCGGGGGGTGGTGCGGACCGGTGAATGGTCGGCCGCGCACGCCGCCCGTCGGGACGACAGCGCCGGGGCGCATGGTCACCGGGAGCGGTAACCGACTGCGGGAAGCCGATTGTGTGTGCGGGTCGGGTCAGGGTGTCTCTTGTGAAGGATCAGCGTGTGTATGATAGTCCTTTGGGCTTCTGCTCGAGGGGTGCGGCTCTTCTTCGTCGGGGCCCAGCGCCTGCGGCGAGGCAGAAGGCGGTTGGATCCGTCAACGCCTGAGTCCTGGTGAGGAACCGGCGGCGGGGACCGGTATCCGACGGTACTTGTGCCGTCAGCGACCGCTGGGAGTTTCCCCGGGAGTGTCCCCTTCGTGGATAGCAATCTACGAACACGGCCGCACCCATGCGGTGTTCAGGCTCATTGCCACTCACCGCCCAAGTCCTTGCGAATCTTGTGAAGCGAATCCTTGAATCTAGCCCACCAACTAGACTCGCCAACTGCTACGCGTACTGGGTCCTTCTCCATAACTGCTACTTTGGCAGCATCACAACCAACAATGTCAAACTGGCGGTACCAATCTTCGTGTCGCCACTTCACACCCTCCCAAGACACCCTGTAGTGTACAGTTACTGAAGCAACCGGAATTCCGCTGTGTGGGACGTAGTCAATACGCAACGGCTCGACAGGCCACGCATCTCTGCGACCGTAGTAAAAAGCCGTCGGTTTCCCCAAGAGTTTCTTAGACTCCTTCATATCCTCCAACGTGAGCGTGTCAAAAACACTGTACCGAATCCAATGCAGCATAACGGGCGATTCGGCAACTCCCATAATAGTAAGGCTCATCGCCACTGTGCCCCCTTCGCCTCTATGTATCGGAAAAAACATCGCACGCCAACGGATCACAATCTTTAGTGGTCTTGTTAGTGCAAACTCCCTTTTTGCCCAACGGTACGTAGTCCATGCCACAACAAACAGGGCGACATTGGCAATAGCGGAAAGTGCAGCACTAACCGCACTGACCCACCGTTCACTTTCCATTCTTCCCCCAAAACGCCTTCACTATCAAAGCCTCCATAGAACAAGAGAAAGAGCCTTCGACGTCGCTGCGCAGCCAGAAAGGAGCGAGCGTAAGCCCCGGGGCCCGCCCGAGCTGCCGGAGGTTGCCGCAGCAAACCATGCAAAGCAACCCCTTGAAAAGGATTCTAACACAATTTGTCAAGCGCCGCCGTTCATGGCAAGTGCCTATATACCGTCTCTACCCGGATGAACGTGGGCCGTTTCCAGCGCGGTCCACCTCCGGTGAGACCCGCTACTCAAACTTGTCATCGCCCTTTGGCGGTCCCAGATATTCCCACCGTTTCTTGGGCTGTCCCTTCATGCAAGCCGAGGCAATATTCTCCGAGACGTAGCAAGTTGGTTCCGGTTGGTCGCCTTACCATTGCGCGACAGTTAGCGCTTTGGAGATTCCCTCCGGTGTACCAAGGCTGTGAGGATTGCACGACGACGGCACCCCGTTGGATGGCGTCAGCTACGAAACCCACAAATGAGTAATGTAGCGACCCCAAGCAGGATGACCCCAGTCCAAAGTTAGTTGTCAAAGACGACGGCGGCGACGCCGATTGGATAGCCATTGGCACCCCCGTGCGGGTATGAAAACCGCTAATCCGGTGAATTGGTCACCGAGCCAGTTGCCACACGAACCTCGCACACTTATGCAGCGCTCCCGCCTATTCCCCACCCGAGCGGGTGGTCTTCTATTCGCCAGGCAGCCCGGCGTGGCTCTGTGCGGAGCGTTCGCGTGGCGCGATGATTACACTTGATGCGACAAAGTAGGGTCAAGAACATCGACGGCGGCCACGCTTGACAGGTGTTACCGGTGGACGCTAGGCTCGTGGGAAGAGAGTCTAAAACGGAGGCAGGGATGGAAGCCGAATGGTACGGCGTGTACGGCCCACCAACGCCCAGAATGCATAACAAGGTGTGGGCGGCTATTGATAGGATTTCTGGACGGCTCGCATTGCTTCTAAGCGCAATACCTGTCCTCGCCACACCCGCAGTCCCGGCTGGTACGGCTGTGGTTATCGAAGTGGTTGTTACGTTCGCATTACTCTACAACAGCCCCAACTTGCAGGACTCAATAGGGCGTTCTTCTCCGCATGTAACAACTCCAAGAGACTTTGAAAGAATTGAAGAAGCGATGAATGATGCCCTCGTTTGGATCGTACCTTTGGCGGCCACTGTGCCCATGATAATTGCACCACCGGAAACCCGGATTGTAGAAGTGACAGACTCGAATCCAATTGAGGAAATGCAGACTCTTATACGTGAACGTGATAATGCACTTCGGCGAGAAGCGGAAGCCAGGGGAGACTTGGAAAGGTTGCAACAGCAAGTCGCGCGTGCGAACCTGACACCTGTCGAAATCGGTGTCTTTGGACGCGGTGGACACAGAGTGGTCCAATCGCCCCCACCAGGTCAAGAAGTAGTCGGCGAAAACATCACATTGCGGCTTGTTGGTATCCCGCAATTGGAGGATGCTGAATGGACTGTTGCTGGTTGCCGGCAGGTCGGAGGTTCACGCGGACCTACATTTATGTTTTGTGCCAATGTTGCAACAAGCTGTGAGGTTACAGTAAGGAGCAGTTACCGAGCGGTGATTGAGCTGCCGGATTTGTCCATGTTTGAAACCTACTACGTACACATCCAACGCTAGCTTGACATGGACGCAAATCATATGCTAGCTTAGCAATATGCCTGATACGCCACAAGACCCAACAAACGAATCGTCTCGTTCCCCGCTTCTGGTCATGGCAGAGATTCTGAAAGATGAGAAACTAACTGCCCAGGACAAGCAACTACTGCATCGTCAAGCACAAACACGTTTTTGGCATCGTCGTATGATGGCGTACATCTCTTTGTTTGGTCTGTTGGGATTCTCCACCTACAGCCTCGTCATAGACCCTACTGCAGATGTAGCTTGGGTCAATGGAACGTTGGCAGCAATAATCCTCGGTTACTACGGAGTTTCGGCTATTCGGCCGGGGAGTTGATATGGCAAGCAATCCGCTGACCCAAGGCGATGACGAGTGTTGCGTCCATGATTGAAGTGGTCTCGGTTGTTTGGACAGTTCGAGGGCTTCGATAAGGTGTATCCCGGTTGCGAAGTCACGCCCTCGTGTTCCCGTTGGATCATAGCCAAGATGACGATCGCTGTGGGAGTGCGGGAATCTCGCGGCCCGAGACGCAGGCATGGGCGGCAGCGATCGCCCGCGAGATTTCCAAGGGCCTGTGAGCGCCCGCCTCGCCGACCTTCAGATTCAGCGCGACGTCGGCCGGGCGTCCATAGGCCCGGCACTTCCACAGCGCGCCGCGGGGATGCAGTGACCGCACCAGTCATGCAGTGACCGCTTCCGCGACGGACCGGCGGCGCTACCGCGCGCACGCGGGGGACGATGCCCACCGAGGTCGGCCCACGCGGCGGCGTTCGGATGCTCATGCCGCGCGCTTCTCGCCGTAGGCTTCGGCCGGGGTGCGTCCGCCAAGAGCCGAGTGCGGACGTACGCAGCGTGCGAGCTTGCCGAGCGTCTGTTGTTCCGGGAGCTGGTGGGGCGCTACCTAGTATCGGCCGCCTATCGGACGCGCAGCCGCTCCAAGTACTCGACGGCAGCCCGCATCTCGCGGGCGTTCCACGCCGTCCAGTCATCGCTTTGTAGCAACCCGGAAACTCCGGTGCTCCGCCCCACCGCGACCAGCTTGACCGCGAGATGCTGCGAACCGTGGTGCTCGCACAGGGTCAGGAACCGCTGCGTCATGCCAACCGACGGAAGCTCGTCCACGACACGAATAGGGTAGCCCCAAATCTGGCTGGACACGGGTGAGGCGGGTCGACGGCTGGCATGGGATGCGGTTGAAGGTGTCCGCCGCCCCGCCCCCCCCCGCAGCGACTCTCAGTGAAGACTCCGGTGCCGGCTGGGGATCTTCACCGGCGCGCCGGGGTCGGAAGTTGACGGCAGATGCGGTTGTCAGACGCAGGCGGGGACGCCAAACTCGGTTGCGCCGCATTGTGTTCGGTGACCGGCCAGCCGTCCTGTCCGGGACCCGCGAACTTCATGGAGGCTCGCTACGGTCCGGAGGACAAGCGGCGCTGGCCCCGCCCACGAGGGGCAACGCGAACCGCGCCGACGGTGGTGGTTCGGCCAGCCGTTGTTTCAGATAGCGCCCGGTGTGGCTGATCGTGTGGCGGGCGATGATGGTCTCGGGCGTGCCCTCGGCGACGATGGCGCCGCCGTGCTTTCCGCCCTCCGGCCCGAGGTCGACGATCCAGTCGGCGGGGGCGATGACGTCGAGGTTGTGCTCGATGACGACCACCGTGTTGCCGCCCACGATGAGCCGGTCGACGATACCGAGCAGCCGGTCGATGTCGGAAGGGTGAAGGCCGATGGTCGGCTCGTCCATGACGTAGGACGTTGCCTCTCTGTGTCAGCTCGGAGGCGAGCTTGAGGCGCTGCGCTTCGCCGCCCGAGAGGGTGGACAGCGACTGGCCGAGGCGCAGGTAGCCGACGCCCACGTCGACCAGAATCTGCAGGCCGCGCCCGATGCCGGCGCCTCGTTTCTGCGGCTCCCCCACCGACGCGAAGAAGCGGAGGGCGTCGGCGACGATCATCTCCAGCACGTCATGAATGGAGCGGCCGTGGTAGGTCAACTCCAGGACGTCGACGACGACCGCTTCGTCGCCGCGTCCGCCCCCAGCCGCTCGTCGTCGGAGGGTGTCGATGAGATCGGCGACCAGCGAGCTCTTGCCCGACCCGGCGACGCCGGTGACGCACCTCAGCACCCCCTTCGGTATCCGGACGCAGAGGTTGCGCAGGTTGTTGGACGTCGCGTTCTCGATGCGGAACGCGTCGTCGAAGGTGCGCCGTCCCGGCGCGGCGTGGTGACCCGGTCGTTGAGGGCGCGCGATGTCGCGGTGTCGCTGCGCAGCAGGTCGTCAAGACGGCCGTTGAAAACCACTTCGCCGCCGCCGTCACCCGCGCGGGGACCGATGTTGACGATCCAGTCCGCCGCGCGGACGACCGCCGGGCCGTGCTCGACGACGAGCACCGAGTTGCCGTGGTCCCGCAGGCGGTGGAGCATGGCGATGAGATGATCGACGTCCCGTGGATGGAGTCCCACGGTCGGTTCGTCCAGGATGTAGATGAGATCGACGAGGTCGCAATCGAGCTGCCAGGCCATCTTCACCCGCCTGCCTCTCGCCGCCGGACAGCGTCGGCACGCCGCGGTTGAGCGACAGGTAGCCGACGCCGATGTCGATCAGGTGTCGGAGCGTCCCGCGCATCCGGGCGACCAGCCCGATTGCGGCGGCGTTCGGCTCAACGCCGCGGAGCGCGCGGTGAAGCTCGCGGGAGGGCTGGAACACCGGCGGGCACGCCTCCTTGCCGGCGCGCGGGATCTGGTCCTCGTCCTTGTCGACGTGCAGCCGCTCGAGCTTGCGGGCGACGCCTTCGAAGGTGCGCTCGTACGTCGCGCCCTGGTGGACCTTCTCGATCCGCATGTCGTTCGACCACAGCAGGCGCTCCCGCTCGGCCGCCGTGAAGCGGCGCAACGGCTTGCGGGGCGGGACGACCCCGGTCTGGACGATCTCCCTCCAGTACCACTTCCCGATGTCGTAGGCGGGATGGCGGATGGCGCCTTCCTCGACGCTCCGGTCGAGGTCGAGCAGCTTGTCGACGTCGACGGTGATGCGCTTGCCGAGGCCCTTGCAGGCGGGGCACATGCCGTCGGGATGATTGAACGAGAAGCGGTGCGACCAGCCGACGAACGGCCGGCCGCAGCGGGAGAAGAGGATCCGCAGGTAGGTGTAGATCTCGGTGACCGTGCCGACGGTGCTGCGGCTGCTGGCGCCGAGGCGCTTCCGGTCGATCACGATGCAGGGGGAGATGTTCCGGATGGCATCGACCGCCGATCTGGATGTCTTTGGCCTGCGTCTCCGCGATGCGCAGCACCGAGCCGGCCTGTCGCGGTGCCGCGCGCGCGAAGACGTTGCTCCAGGCTTGCGCACACCGCCGGCGTGCCCTTCGTCTACGAGGCGTCGTTCCCGCTCCCGGCCGGGAAGGCCGGGGGCGCGGAAGGGGCCGACGCCAGGACCGACGCCCCGCCGAAGGACCCGAGGGGCTACCGGCCGGACTTCTACCTGCCGGACGACCCGGAGGTGCCGGTGACGGCGGCGGGCGGCGTCTGGCTCGAGCACTACGCGCACGACCGGCGCGGCCGGGCGCCGGCGGAGTTCGTCGGCTACGAGGAGAAGCGAGCCTGGAAGCGGCGTCTGCACGAGAACCTTTCGACGCGCTATGTCGAGACCTGCTTCGGGGACCTGCAGCGCGCCTGGGACGGCGACGGACCGAGCATGGCCGAGGTACTCGTCGAACGGCTGCGGGCGGCGGGTGTCGAGATCGACGATCCGGCGCGGTGGACGGTCGAAGCGACCGACGACGTCGGCGACGACCCCGACGCCGAGCCCGGCCCGCTGACGCTGGAGGTCGACGCCTGGATCGGCGCGGTGCGCCGCCGGCCACCCGGGCGCCCGCCGCCCACGGGGCGCGCCGACGTCGTGGCGCTGCGGCGCATCGGCGGTGCCGTGCGGCGGCGCTATGAACAGGAACTGACCGACACGGGCACCACCGACCACGACGGCACGATCCTCGAGGCCACCGGCGCCGCGCGCCGGCGGCCGGACCTGCTGCCCTGGCGCCACGTGATCGTCGACGAGTACCAGGACGTGAACCCGGCGCAGGCCGCCTTCGTCCACGCCCTGACGACGCCGAAGGGTCCGGGGCCCGGGGGCGAGGGCGCCACCCTGATCGGGGTCGGCGACGACTGGCAGGCGATCTTCGGGTTCCAGGGGGGCGACGCCTCGCTGATTCGGACGGCAGCCGATCCGGCCGAGGTGGTGCGGACGCTGCGCGAACCGATCACGCTCGTCAACGGGTACCGCTTCGGGCAGGGGCTCGCCGACGCCACGAGGGCGGTGGTGACGATGGACCCGAAGGCCCGCAACCGGCGGATCCGCGGCCTCGGGCCGAAGCCGGTCGGCGGGGTGCCGCCGGTATCGGTCATCGGGGCGAGGTCCACGCCGGCCCTCGCCGCCGAGCTCGGGCCCACGGCGACGCCGACGACGGCGGCCGTGCTGGCCGCCTTCGCATACTGGATACCGGAGCACGAGGCGGAAACCGAGGAGGCGGCGGCGGAGCCCATCACGGTGCTCGTGATGGGCCGCCGGAACATCGATGTGTCGGACCCGCCGCCCGACGGCCGCAGCGGGGCGGGGCTCGACCGCCGCCGCCTGAACGCGGCGGCGCGTCAGTACGGCCTCGCGGTCGAGTACCGGACGATACACGCCGCCAAGGGCGCCGAGGCGGACTACGCGGTGCTGATCGACTCCGGGGTGCCGAGCTCGGCGACCACGCCGGCCCAGCTTGCGCTCGACCGCGCCATCGCGGCCGAAACCGGCCGAGGCCGCGACGACGAGCACCAGCTCTGGTACGTGGCGCTGACGCGCGCCCGCTACGCGGCGCTGATCGTGGTGTCCGACCCCGACGGCGGCGCCTCGCCGGTGACCCGGGCGATCATCGAGAGCACGGACCCGCGGCTGACGGCCGCCTCGAACCCGCTCGAGGCTTGGCTCGAGCCGGTGCGGGAGGCGGTGCCGTGCCCGTGCTGCAGCCCCGGCGGCGCTGGCACGGGGCGCCTGCGCCTTCGGGTGACGAGTGGCGGGACACGGCACTTCGCGGGGTGCACGAACCGCGGCGAGGGCTGCAACTACACGCAGCCGTCCTGCAGCGCCTGCGGCGCCGGCTTGCTGGTGCAGGCCCCCGGCGGGCTCTTCGAGTGCTCCGACCCGTCGTGCCGGTCGAAGCAGCCGGGCTGCCGCTGCCGCCCCCCAAGACCCATGGTTGTAAGGCGTCAGAAGCGCACAGAGAAGCGTTTCTGGGGCTGCTGGCGGTTCGGCGAGGCCGACGCCTGTGGCCGCACGCGGCCCATCGACTGAATCCCCGGCCCGATGGCCGAGTGTAGTCGGACGATGGGCGCGACGTCGCCCGCGAGACTCCTGATCCGCGCGCCTACTACCGCAGCTACCGGAGCTGCCCTGTGGTCGAGGATGTGCTGCTCAGCGACGAGGACCTCACGGCGCTGATGGAGGCCCGCGAGCACGACGGCTGGCCCGCGAAACTCGCAGGGAGCGTGTGCGGCATGCCGTGCTGGCTGATCGGAACACGGGCTGGAACGCGCTGATCCGCGCCGCATTTCACGCTCCTGCTACCGCTGCAGTGCGACAGGCAAGCCCAGCCGCTCCGGTTGGCGGCTGTGAGGGTGAACGGCCTCAAGCCCAAGTTCCCGAGCTTCGAGGGCTACGGCTTCGGACGCGTACCGATGGGGCATCGCCAGCCTCCTGCGGATCTACAGCTGGAGTACCGCATCGGCTACGACCAGTTGCGAACCGGCGCCGCCCATCGTCCAGGGCACCGCTGCAACTGCCGCTGGACGGTCCTCGGCCGGGTTTCATGAGTTGGGAACCGGGACGAGACACGAGTTATGGTCACCGTCGACGGCACGTTCGGTCGGGGTGCCCCTCGAGTCGGTGGCTTTCGGGGCGGAAGCCGCCGACTTTGGATAACGGCTTGGTGTCAATGGGATTCTACGGCCGCCCGCACGTGGTCAGGACAATTCCGTGTGCAATTCTGGTCTGGATTCTACGAGACCACCTGGGCCGGATACGGACAGACTGCCAGTTCACGTCGGCGAAGCTTGGTTGACGAACCCGGCGACGTGGTGCGGTTCATCCGTTCGGTCTCGGTCGGCTTTCCCGCCAGGAGCTTGGTGCTCGAAACGATCGGGACGGGAGCGATGAGCCGCCAGGCCGGCACCCGCTGATGCCGCACTACGACGCGCGGTTCAAGTGGGCGGTCGACGACGTCCACGCGCTCGTGGCCGGCAGTCCGTGCTCGGTGGCGAGCTCCAAGTTTCTGGCGGACCTGCGGCGTGAAGAGCGCAAGCGCCCGCCGCTCATGACCAGTCTGCTCTACCTGGTTCAGCAGGATGTCCTGGTTCGGGGAGTCCTCACGCCTCGTGCGGCTGTCCTCCCTCGACCGGTGACGCACCAACCCTCCGCTGTCGCCGCGTGACCTACAGACAGCGGCTCTTTGCCGCGCCGATTCGCCAGCATCCCTCGCCTCGATTCGACGGGAGACCGACGCCGGGCGGTCGCGTGACCTTCGGTTCCACCCTGGGGCCAACGACCCCGCGCCGATGCTCGAGAGGCGCGGCGTCCCGGAGGGGTGTTGGGCGGGTGTCAGCTCGCCACCGGCGGGCGGGGAGTGGCCGGCTTGGGTGCGAACAGCGGCCTTTCCGGCCCCAGCGGTCCCCGGCGTGGTGACGCCGTCGCCGCCGGTCGCGCGCAACTCCTCGGGGATGTCGGCCAGGAACGGGGAAGGATCCGCCGGTCGTTGTCTGTTTCCGTGGCCGATGACGGCCGGCACGCTCAGGTAGAGCTCGGATCTGGCGCGGGTCATGCCGACGTAGGCCAGGCGGCGTTTCTCTTCGACTGCGGTTCCGGCGTCGCCGGCCGCGGCGACGGTGTTGCGGTGCGGCAGGTGTTCGGCGTCGAAGCCGCCGATGACGACGGTGTCGAACTCGAGTCCCTTCGTTCCGTGCAGCGTGGACAGCGTCACGCGCACGTCGGCGCCGCGGCTCCGGTCGGGCGCACGCATCGACCGGCAGTGGCCGAGGAAAGCCGCGAGCAGCCGCAGGCGCTCGTCGGCCGCGGCGGCGTCAGGTTGCCGGGCGTCGCGGCGGAAGGCGGCGGCGTCGGAAGTCAGCTCGGCGAGGTTGTCGAGCCGGTCGGCGGCGTCGGGGTCGGCCGAAGTTCTGACGGCCTGCAGGTAGCCGGTCTCGCCGAGCACGGTGTCGACCAGGTCGTCGAGCGGCAGCCGGCGGGCCGCGACGGCGAGCACCGCGGCGAGCTCGAAGCGCAGCCGCAGGTTGCCGCCGTGGCGATCGGGGAGTGCGCCGGTCCGCAGGGCGAGCGCCGCCCGCCGCCAGAACGTCGGCGCGCCCATGCGGTCGATTTGCGCGGCGGCCTTCTGGCCGGTGCGCGGGTGCGGGGGCAGGTCGACGAAGCGGCGCATCGCCTCGTCGTCGGCGTCTGGGTCCGAGCCGGCCTGCAGGCAGGCAAGCGCGTCGCGGATCTCGGGCCGCTCGTAGAAGCTCTGGCCGCCGGTAATACGGTAGCGGATGCCCGCCCGCTTGAAGGCGTCCTCGAAGGCTCTCGATTGCGCGTTGGTGCGGTAGAGGACGGCCACCGAGCCGTCGTCGCGTTCGAGTCGCGCGGCGGCGCGGGCGACGGCGAAGGTGGCCTCGGCGGCCGGGTCCGCCGCGTGGTGGACGGCCAGCGGGGCGCCCGGCGGGTTGGCGGCGCGCAGGCGATGCTCGAGGCGGTCGGCGTTGTGGCGGATCATCGCGGCGGCGGCCTCGAGCAGGCGCGCGGAGGAGCGGTAGGCCAGCTGCAGGTCGATGCGCCGGGCGGCGGGGAAGTCGCGCTGGAAGTTCAGGATGTTCCGCAGCTCGGCCCCGCGCCAGCCGTAGATGGCCTGGTCTGGGTCGCCGACGACGAAGACGTCGTCGCGGTCTTCGGAGAGCTGGCGCGACAGGACGTACTGCGGGAGGTTCGTGTCCTGGTACTCGTCGACCAGGATGCGGCGAAAGCGCTCGCTGGCGGCCCCCCGCGCGTGGGGGTGCTCGTGGAGCAGGCGCACGGCGCCGAGCAGCAGGTCGTCGAAGTCGAGGCTGGCGGCCTCTGCCAGCGCGGTCTGGTAGGCGGCGGCCAGCCGCGCGTTGCGGGCGGCGTGCTCGTCGGCGTCCCAGCTGTCGAGGCTGGCGGGGACGCGCATCCGGTTCTTGATCACGCTCATCCGGTGGATCAGCGCCTGCGGCTTGTGGACGCGGGTGTCGACGCCGGCGTCCCACATGCACTGGCGCATGACGCCTATCTGCTCGCCCTCGTCGGCGGTCCGGAAGTCGGCGGGGATGCCCATGGCGGCGCCGTCCTCGCGCAGCAGGCTGCCGCAGAGGCGGTGAAAGGTGGAGATCCACACCGCTTGCGCCTCCCCTGCGGGCAGCATCGCGCGCAGGCGCAAAGCCATTTCGTCGGCCGCCTTGCGGGTGAAGGTGATGGCGGCGATGGCGTTCGGCTCGGTCCGGCCACTGCGCACCAGGTGCGCGATGCGGGCGCAGATGACGCGGGTCTTTCCCGATCCCGGGCCGGCGATCACCAGGATCGGCCCGTCGGAGGCGGTGACCGCCTCGCGCTGGCGGTCGTTGAGGCTGGCGAGCAGGCGTTGGTGGTCGCCTCGGGCCGGATGGCGAGCGGCGGCGGGCATCGGCATCCGGGATCGTACATGGCGGGGCCCCGCTACGGGTTGGGGGAGAAGTCGCGTCGGACGGGTTGTTGTCCGCTACATCGTGCGTGACGGCGCGCTTCGGTTGCGCTCCATCGCTTCGGCGACCGGTACGGCTCGCCTGAAGCAGCCGTCGTCGCGGTTGCCCGAGGCCGGCGCGCTGCCGTGCCGGGGTTGCCCGGGCGCGGCGACTGGCCGGCGTGGGTCGCCGTGCAGATGCGCGCGGCGGTAAGGTACCTCCAAGACGCCCGCGCCGGCCGTGACGGAATCCGGAGTTCCGGATCAGCGGCAACGCTGACGGGCCGGGCGCTGGCCGTCACCCGACGGTACCGGCGATGCGAATGTGGGTCCGTGTCGAGGAACGGCACGACCGGTGAATCGGAGGAAGAAGACACGATGTCGAGAAGCGGAATCCTGGACGCATTACGGAACGAGGAACAGTCGTTGAGGAGCCAGCTCGTTGCCATTCAACGTGCGATCGAGGCGATCGAAGGCAATGCGCCGCCGGTCGCCGGGCGCGGCGGCAAGAAGGCTGCCAAGACGGTCGCCAGACGGAAGCGTGCGATGACCGAGGAGCAGCGCAAGGCGGTCGCTGAGCGGATGCGCAACTACTGGGCCTCCCGGCGAGCGGCCAAGGCGCAGGACGAAAAGACGCAGGAGTGACGTACGTGGGTCCCGCCGCGTCATGCGGTCGAGAACGTGGCGAAGGTTTCACACGTATAGTTCCATTCGAGATGCTCACCGAGCAGCAGCTCGTGTTCCTTCGCTCGGAACCGGGTTCCAACCGCGTGGCGAAGGCCATGGCCTTGGCAGGGGTGACACAGGTGACCGTCGCGAAGGCGCTCCGCCTGACGCAGCCCTACGTCAGCGATGTCGCCCGCGGGCGTTATCGCACCATTACCGTCGAGAACGCCTGGAAGTTCGCTGCCTACTTCGGTTGCCGTATCGAAGATTTGTTCCCGTCACCCCGGCGACCGTCGGACTGAACGAGGACCAGACCCTCGAGGCGCCCCTCCCCGGCCGTCGTGAGTCTCACTACGCCGACCCCGGCCTGGTCCGGCGGGAAGGATCGCGAGCGCCGTCCCACGTGTTCGAGCGCTGACCAGGAAGCGGGGCTGCATGGCATGGCGATTCGGCGCCCCTCCCCCGGCGGTCGTGAGTCTCACTACGCCGACCCCGGCCTGGTCCGGCGGGAAAGACCGCGAGCGCCGTCCCACGTGTTTCGAGCGGTGACCAGGAAGCGGGGCTGCATGGCATGGCGATCAGTGCAGGTCGCCGTCGCGGCCGCTGTCGTCGTCGTCCCGTTCGGGGATGCCGCCAGGGGCGGTGCACCACGATGGGCTGATGGCAGCCGGGCGCATTCTTGCGGCCGGCGTCGGGATGAGCCTGCGCGCTCGCCTGCGCGGGTGTCGCGGAGGCCGGCGTCGGGGGGCTGATCGGAAGCGACTTGACTAGTGCCGTGCCACGGCTAAACATTGGGACTATCTGGAAGCTGGTCTCGAGCCGAGACAGCTTTCATGCCCCAGAAGAAGTACATCGTTCGACTCACCCCCGAGGAACGCGAGGTCTGTCGAGAGACCATCCGGAAGCTCAACGGCAGCAGCGAGAGGGTCCGCCGAGCACAGATTCTGTTGAAGGCCGATGCGGACGGACCCGGGTGGACCGACCAGCAGATCGCCGACGCCTTCTCCTGCCGCACCAACACGGTCGAGAACGTTCGCCAACGCTGCGTGCTGGAAGGGTTCGAACGGGCGCTGGAGCGCAAACAGCGGGCGTCGCCCCCGGTTCCCAAACTGCTGGACGGCGAACAGGAGGCGCAGGTCATTGCCCTGCGTACGGGGCCGCCCCCGGAGGGCTACGCGAACTGGTCGTTGCGCCTGCTGGCGCGCCGGGTCGTGGAGTTGGCGATCGTCGAGTCGATCAGCCACGAAACGGTTCGGCGGACGCTGAAAAAAACGGGATGACGCAGCGGAAAGTCGAGTACTGGGTGATCCCGCCGGCGGCCGACGCGGAGTTCGCGGCGCACATGGAACAGGTCCTCGACGTGTATGCGCAACCGTACGACCCTGCTTGGCCTGTCGTGTGTATGGATGAACAGCCGGTGCAACTGGTCAAGCAGACGCGCCCGCCGATGGCCGCCACGCCGCATCGACCCCGCCGCGTCGACTACGAGTACGAACGGGCGGGCACGGCCTCGGTCTTCCTGTTCGCCGAGCCGCTGGCGGGCTGGCGGCAGGCGACGGCCCGGGCCCGGCGCACGAAGGCGGACTGGGCAGTGGAGGTGGCTGGCCTGCTGGAGGGCCGCTACGCCGAGTGCGAGAAGGTCATCCTGGTGTGCGACAACCTGAACACGCACACGAAGGGCGCCTTCTACGAAGTGTTCGAGCCGGCCCGGGCCCGGCAACTGGTTCGTCGCCTCGAGTTCTGCTACACGCCGAAACACGGCAGCTGGCTGAACATCGCGGAGAACGAGCTCAGCGCCATGACGCGCCAATGCCTGCAGGGGCGCCGCATCGGGGACTTGGCGACGCTGCACGGCGAAGTGTCTGCGTGGTCCGCCGACGTCAACAACACCCAACGCGGTGTCGACTGGCACATGAAGGTCGACGATGCGCGGTGCAAACTCAAGTCCGTCTACCCACAGGTTTTGATGTGACGCACCACTAGCTAGTGTTCGGTGGAAAACCCCGCAAGTGATTGATTCTACAGGGTGTACCGCGGATTTCAGGGTGGCGAAGATCGTCCGATTGTCGTATTCTCGGAGGTGATTTCCCGAGGATCGGCGCATTCGGGCAATATCTTCGCGAATTGACATCATGAGAGAAGTTCACCGGTCGCAGTTACAGATCGGTCAGGTGCCGGTCGAGAAGATCTGGATCAACCCGAAGTCGCGAGACGACATCCCGGCGGTGTTGAAGGGGCTTCAGCACATTTGGTGCGACGAGGCGTTGCGGGCCCGATTGTTGGCGCTGCTGGACGAACATATTCTGCCAGAGGCCGACCGCACGGTCGGGCGTCCGGGAATGGACCTGTGGCAGATACTGGTGCTGGGGGTCCTGAAGCAGGGACTGGGCTGCGACTTCGACCGTCTCCACGACCTGACGAACCATCATGAGACGATACGTGCATTCCTGGGCCACGGGGATTTCGATGACAAGACGCGTTACGAGTACCAAACGGTGGTCGACAACGTGTCCTTGTTGACGCCGGAGTTGTTGTCTGCGGTCGGGCGCCTGGTGGTGGAGAGCGGGCACAAGGTAGCAAAAAAAAAGCCTGGCGAGCCATTACGCGGGCGGTGTGACTCTTTCGTCGTCGAAACGGACGTGCATTATCCGACGGACGTCAGCCTGTTGTGGGACGCGATGCGTTGCCTGCTGCGGGAGACGGGGCGGACGGCTGCGCGCTACGCGGTAGGCGGCTGGCGTCAATGGCGCCATCTGTCGCGGGAGGTCAAGAAGCTGTTCAACAAGGTGCGCTCGACGCGGCGCGCGCAGCGGCATCCGGAGCGGGTGGAGGCGTATGTGGCGCGTTGCCGGGCGCTGGTGGAGCGCGCAGAGACAACGCTCGACGCGTTGCGGGACCAGGGCGTGGGGGAATCGGGCTGTCGGTCCATCGCCGGCCTCGTCGCTCACGCCCGGCGGCAGATTGACCATGTGGAGCGGCGTCTTCTGCGTGGCGAGACGATCCCTCACGAGGAGAAGGTCTTTTCGATTTTCGAGGAACACACGCGTTGGGTTTCCAAAGGCAAGGCGGGCACGCCGGTTGAACTCGGGGTTCCTGTCGCTCTTATCGAGGACCAGTATCAATTCATCCTTCACCACAAGATCCTGTGGGCGGGCGAGGACGTGGACGTGGCGCTGCCGATGGTGCAGGAAACGCAGGCATTGTATCCGGAGTTACGAGCGTGCAGTTTCGACCGAGGCTTTCACAGCCGCGACAATCGGGTGCATCTCGATACACTTCTCGACGTCAATGCGTTGCCGCGGAAAGGGTATCTTTCAAGAGCCGACCGGGAGCGGGAAGAGGAAGAATCGTTTGCGGCCGCGCGGCGTGCGCATCCTGCGATCGAGTCTGCCATCAACGGTTTGGAGCATCGGGGACTCGACCGCGTTCGCAGCCATGGCGCGGACGGCTTCGCGCGGACGGTTGCTCTGTCGGTGCTGGCGGCCAACCTGCATCGTATCGGGTTGCTTCTCCAGAAGCGGGAGCGCAGGCGACAGCAACGCATCGCCTGACCACCTGTCTTCGTAGTCAGGCCGGATTCGGAGCCGGCAACAGACGGCACGGTCTTACTGTCCTCGGAAACAGGGCATCGGGCTGATTTGCCGACCTTCGCCTATTCGCAGCTCGTCAGGCGGGGTCGTCGCGGCCGGACTTCGGCCCGAAATCACGCCCAGGATGCCACGAATCAGCGTAGATCTCTGCCCGAAAACGGGGTTTTCTGGCCGACACTAGCTAGGTGGCGCTGATCCGTCCTATCGTCATGTGAACGTCGGGCACCGCCCGCGCCTGCCGGCGGAGGGCTACCAACCAGGCACGGCTGCAAGACATCGATGCAGCGACAGCCGCGGGCGCTGTCGACCTCATGCTCGAGGGGTGTGACCGCCGACAGCTCTACGCGGCACCGGAACGGGTTGAGACCGCCGTGAGCCGATGACCAGCAAGGATCTGCAAGCGCACTACCGGGCCCGGAAGGAGGCCGACACGTCAACCCGAAGACGACAGCGTGGATGCTGAAGCACACCGCGGCGACCGAAGGGGGCACCTACACGCCGGAGACCGAGGCACGGACATGGATCTGGCGACCTGCACCTGCACCACAAGAACATCATCCGCTACTGCAACAGGCCGTTCCAGAGCGTCGAGGCGATGAACCAAGCCCTTCTGGCGGCATGGAATGAGACCGTCGGCGAGGCCGACACGATCATTTGCGGAGGCGACATCGCCTTGGCCGGGGCACTCAAGCGCGAGCGTCTGGCACGGGTGCGGGCCATGCCGGGACGGAAACTTCTGGTACGCGGGAACCACGACGTCGGAAGGAACGGGCGCCCGCCGACACGGGCAGCGACGCAACGTGGATGACCCTGGTCATCACCGGCAATCCGACGCTCGTGGTAACGCACATCGCGATGAACGAGGTGCCCGACGCAACGGTGAACCTGTACGGACACGTGCACAACAACGAGCCGTTGCGGGAGGGGCCGTACGTGAACATCTGCGTCGAGCACACCGAGTACCGGCCGCTCCCGCTCGACGCCGTGCGACGGCTGGCCCTGGCACGGCTCGAGGACCCGCGGCCGCGGGCGGCGACGACGGCAGAGGAAATGGGGATTATATCGGTGAGTGATCAGCACTTGACAGCACGATAACGCCCGGATTCATTGGCTATTTCTGCGGTCGGCCGATCCCGGAATCAAGCGCTTGCGTGCACTGAACGGCCTCTGCCGATCCGGGGCTCGTGCATACCGGCGGCGGCGCCGGCCGGCGCTGAGCGGCCTCCGGGACGGCCCCAGCTCCGATCCGGTCCTGCGCCGTCGTGCGCGCACGTGAGTATCTGCATGCTCATGCGGGCGCGTGCATACCGGGTTGGCGGCGGTCCCGGATGGCGGCCTGCAACCAACGGTCAGCCTGCATCAGTGGTCCGTCTGCCGGGAGCCGCCGTCCGGCAGATCGCCAGGACGATGACCGAACCTGCTGGTCCTGGCAGCCCGCCAGTACGATGCGCTTGCGGAGTGGGACAGCGCGATCGCGGAGCGCGACCGGACGATCTCGCAGCGCAACCTGGAGATCGAGGCGCTGACCGCGGAGCTTCAGCGGCGGTAGCCATGTCTGGTGCTGCTACCTGAGCGCGGCTTCGAGGTTCTCGATGGTCTGCCGACGGTCGCGCAACTCGACGATCGTGCGTGCGATCTCGTCCTCGGGCGGCAGAGGCCGGAACTCGGGGCTAGGTCCGGAGGGGCGACGAGCGACTCGCCGTTGACGACTTCCAAGCGGTCCCAGTCGTTGTAGACGGCGCGAACCTGTTCCTTGAAACTGTCCAGCTTCTTCTCGAGGGTGTCGCGTCTGGCTTCCGCCTCGCGCTTCTCGCGGTACATGCGTCCGATCTCGGCGTCCTGTTCGGTGGTCATGGCTGACGGTCCTGTTCTCGGTGCGGTCGAGCGGGAGGACCGGATGGAGCGGCCAGCAAGCTACCAGTCCGGTCCCGTGGAGACGCGCGACAGTGCGTGCGCGGCGTCTCCTTCCCGATTCAACACCGAGACGGTCTAACAGGGTCAAGATTCGTTCATGGTGCTTCCGGCGGGCGTTCACTCGCGCCACGGCAGCCAATCCGGGCAGGGTCTCGGCTCGGCAGGACACGGCCACGGAATCCGGAAGCACCACGTGCCGAACGGCGTCTCGAGACAGTAGGCTTTCCGGCATCTCGACGGCCCCTGTGACGCCGATGCCGGGGGAACGACGGCGGCGACGACGAGCCGCCGCGCCGTCAACGGAGCCGTACCGGCAGGCGGGCCGTGTCGTCCTTACCGCGGAGCACGAACGTGTACTCGCCCGCCGGCCAGCCCTCGGGGGACTGGAAGAACACGAACATCCGTGCCAGTCGACGGTCGTTGATGGCGATGTGATCCGTAGTCTGGCTGCGGTAGATCACCCACAGGTCAACGTCTTCACATCCGCCCTGCATCCACTGGTACTGGTCCACTCTTCCGGTGGAGAGTTCGACCACGGGGATGCATCCGAACATCTGGGTCAACGTCTCGGTGCCGAACGCGCTGATCGACTGCACGGCCGGGTACAACGATTCCACGTTACGAGAGACCTCGCGCTGCGTCGGGGCTTCGATGATGCGTCCGTCCGGCGTGTGCATCTCCAGGTCCCGCGTGCGGAGCCACTGCGCCTTCTCCGTCTTGACGCCGATCTGGAACACCAGCCATTCACCGTCGTGGTTGACTTGCGCGTAGTTGTAGGTCGCTATGACGTGCAGCGATTCTCCGCGGTATCCGACAGTCGCGTTTCCATACTCGCGAACGTCGTCCGACGCGGCTGTGGTCGAGACCGTCAACAGCAGGGCGACAACGAGTGCGATCCACTTCATTTGCTTTGCCTCCAGGCAGAGCAGTACGGGATTCTACGCGAACCGATCCGTCTCGTCTTCTGGAGGTAGCCGGCCGGGCACCCGCGGAAGACCGCCCTGCGGGCTTCGACGGTAACCCACGCGAACGGAGCGTTCAGGGTCACGTCGCCCAGCGTACTGCTCCCGTCGCTCGACGGCAACAAGTCTCCGCCGCAGCCCTGTTCGTCAACTGCAAGCGGGACTAACCTGGAACCATGAGACACGTACTGCTCGTCGTTCCCGTGCTCCTGCTGAGCGGTCCGGTGGCCGCGCAGACGACTCCCGCTACGGCGCCCGCGGCGCCACTGTCCGAGCAGGCAATCGCCGCCGCGGAACTGCGGCAGCAGGCAGACCGGTGGCGCGTCGCCGGCAATCTGGCGATCGATGCGGCGATCGCGCTGTCCGTGGGGTCGCTGGTCTACGCCGACGACCTCAAGGACCATCCCAGGATCGAGCAGCGGATCGTCTACGGGATCGCCGGCGGCATGGCGACGTGGGCCGTCAGCGGCTGGATGATGCGCAAGCTGCGCCGTGAGGCGGATCTGCTCGACTCGGTCACCGTTACGCCCGAGCCCGGTGGCGCGGCCGTCCGCGGTTCGCTGTCCTGGTGACCGCCTACCCTTCGTGCACGGGGATTCTACCGAGCAGGCTGCGTCGCTATTCGCTGACGGGCTTCCTCGTCTGCGAAATCATCTGCGTACCGTGTGGTCACGATCCCGGTCCATCGGTCATGAACGACGACGTAGCTGTACCGGTTATTCCGATATCGGAATAACTGCACGCTTTCGTCGTGACGCCCCCATCGGCGTCCGTCGCCGACGACTCCGCAGGGAACCGATCCGTCGCGATCGGTGCCAACCGTATCTACAGACCGAGGCAGCATTCACCGGGCCGGCGCGATCCGGCCCGGATCGCCGAAAACTCCCGTCATGAACGCTCGTCTTCACGGTTCCGGACCAGCCGGCCATGCGTAGCCACATCTGGCTCGCCATCGGAGTCGTGTGCCTGGTGGGCTCGATCAGGGCTGGCTGGAGTTCTTCAACCTCGTCAATCTGGCAACGATTCTCATCCTCTTGTAGGCGTGGTTCGATCTCAGCAACGCGAGCGATCGTCATCAGCGCACACGGCCGGAGGAACCTTCGGTGCGACCAGGAATCGAGGACCCGGACGATCCTGAACCGTGAACTCACAGCAACAACCCTGTCAGGGTCATTCTGCAGTACGATCGAGTTGCCATTCATCGCGCGGCGTCTCGAACTGGCGTCGGCGGGATCGGTGCCGGAGGTCGAGATCATGACGGCGGACGTGGTCGCAACGGTGGCGACGGGGGTCGGCGTGCTGGCTGGCGTGTTGTTCGGCGCCTGGAAGATGCTGGCTGCCTACGAGCTAGGGAACGAGGCCGCACACGCCGCGTTGACGGCGCGGATCGACAAGCTGTACGAGCTACTGCTGGAATGGCTGCCGAAGGCGCTGTAGGTAGGCATGTCGAATCGCAAGATCGTCGACACCAAGCACCGCCGTGAGATCACAGTCGATATCTGTTGGCGGATCGGTGTCGACAGTGCTCCAGCCGGCAGGCATGTCGAGGTTCGGCACCACCACCGCGGTGCAGGTGGAGGGCACCTGATCATCATGGACGAACCCGGTGCGCTCCGTCTTGCTCTGGCTCTGCTGGATGCCTTGGACAAACCTCGTCCGAGCAATCTCCGCAAGTCGTCCGTCGGTCGGCCTGTCACGGTGAGGTCCTGAACGCCGGGGCACAGGGGCAGGTCTCTGTGGCTACCGGTGCGGATGTAGGCTGCACGGATGACCGAACAGGAAGTGACCGTGGTCTTGACCGCGGTGCTTGCAGTCGGCACCCTACTCACTGCTGCTGCGGCATTGTGGACTGCCCGTATCGCGGCACGTGAACTCCGTCTCTCTCGGCTGCCTATTCTCAGCGTTCGTTGGACTGCGGTCACCGGAAGGGGCGACACGTACAGAATCAGGGCGAACGTGAAGAACATTTCTCAGTTTCCGGTTGTCATCAACGGCTACGAGACGCTGGAGCAAATCGGAGAGAGAGACGAGAGGCTGGTGCTCCCGTTTCGTGATGGAATCGACTTCTTCCTCCGGCCCAACGAGCGGTTTCCTGTCAGGTTCCGTCTGCACATTACGGAAGACGAAATCATGAAACGTGTCATGCCGTTGACTGGTGTTCTGACTCTAAGAGTGTTCGTATCCGTGTTCGGCGTCCCCGATCTCAAGGAAACGTGGACGGGAAGATGTCACATCCGCCACAACTCGTTCTCCAAATGGCCAACGTTCCATCGTGAACGTCGTCGTCATTGGGTTCGAGAAGAGAGGAGTCGCTGGCGGGAATGGTGTCGGGCTTTGGAACAGTGGAAACGGGAGATGGGCGGATGACCGACCGGGCGGCCCCATGCCACGCTTTGGTATATAAAGCCCATGCCGGACAAGATGCGCACGGGACGTGGACCGCCAGCATACCACTTTTTCGTACCCAACCGCTTGATTCTGCGCCGGCCGTCCCGTAGGCTCCCTCTCGCCAGATCACGAACACGCACGGCCCGGATCGACACCGGGCCGTCCGCTTCGGCGGAAGACTGCGCCCGTGTGCGTGTTCTGGTCTGGCAACTCGGCCCGGTGACCGTTCCGGTCACCGGCGCAGTCAACCGGATCGCCTTGGTGCGGCGGTTCAAGAAGACCGGCCACGGCGTCTACCGGCTGCTGCCGGCGGCGCCTGAGACCGGGGCGTTGTTCTGAATCCCGGACCAGCGTCCTCTACCCGGTGGACAGAGCCAGCGGCAGTATACGGTGGCTCACGTGATCATGTAGGTATGTATGTAATCCCCGAGGAAATCCGTTGTCTGGACACGTAGTCGACCACAAGGGGCGGAAGAGGTGGACAGAACGGACCCTGGAGGAGGGACTGCGGAGACACGAGTTTCCCCAGCACGGGACGGCGCCGACCCGGGTCGTACGGGGTACGACGGTTCGGCGAGGATCGAGGATACGTCACCAACGGTGATCGGCACGATCATCGTGTCGTTCTCCTTGGCTAGCAGGCCGAGCTTCTCGACGTACTGCTCGGCGACGTGCAACTGGACCGCCTGATACCCGGCCGGCGTCTCGACCGCCTCGGCCACCTGGCGAATGCACTCGGCCGTGGTCTTCCCCGACGATCGCGATGGCGGCGCCGGCCGCACAGTGCCGTTGAGCTACTGCTGCTTGGTGCCACTGCCGGGACCCCGGACTGTCCGTAGCCGGCCCAGGTGGCCTCGTAGAATCCGGACCAGAATTGCACACGGAATTGTCACGGCCACGCGTGGGTGTTCATGAAATCCCTTGGCAACAGGGACGTCATCCGAAGTCAGCGGCTTTCGCACCGAACGCCACGTATTCGCGGGGCATCCCGACCCAACGTGCCGTCGACGGTGACCACAATTCGTGTCTCGTTGTTCGGTGGCAGCTTCAAGGTCCTGGTGTCCGGAGCCGACCCGGCGCCTGGAGGCGGCGGCAACAAGAACGCACCGCCGGTGACAGACCTCGACCCGGACGAGGTCACGTTGAGCGGCGACCCTGCGGCACGGCAGGCCGCGCTCGAGAAGCTCGGGTCCGAGATGTTCCCGAACGTCGCGGCACGGGTGATCGGCATGCGCCAAGAGAGTTGATCGCGCCCTTTTCGGCTTGCGTCATGGTGTCGGGCGATCCTATCAGCACGCCGGCACGGTCACCGCGACCAGACGACCGACACGGCAGGCTGCACGACGATCGGGACGTGCAGGAGAGGCGTTACGGTAACGCCGGCGCGTACCGCCAGCCCGTCCCGGATGCGGTGCGTGGTGAATGCCTCCACGTGCCAGAGAAACGAGAACGCCGTCGAATCCGGGCTCCGGCCCGGAAAAGCAAGCGTCGGTCCGGCCCCGATCCCCAGGTGGGTGAAGTCGCCTTCGGTGTCGTGCGCCCACCGGTACCGCCACGTGACGTGCCCGAAGAATGAGGATTCCGTGCCGTGCAGAATATGATGCGGAATCCACAGGACGCCGACGGCCCAGCCCTCCTGCTCGCGGTACCAGTTGGTCCAGGCGACGTTGGCGCTGACGCCCAACTCCTCTTTGAAGTCGTGGACGCGCAGCGGGTTGAGGAGCCACGGTCCGGCCCCGGCTTCGATCTCCCGGTCTTGAGCCGACACCGGAACGGCCAGCAGCAGGACAAGAACCAGTGCGAGTCGGTGAGCCATTGATCTGCCTCCGCATGGAAGTGCGCGGAAACAGAATGGATCAGCTCACCGCTGCCCTCAGTACTGGCTGGCGGCGCAGACCAGTTCGACGACCTGCTCGATCGACGGCAATGAAATCTACGATTCCCGCTTGAAGCCTGACCTCTGCATGAACCGGACCTGCCAGAAGCCGATGAACTTCTGCCGTGAACGGCCGGGAGGGAATCATCGGCGCCCGCACGATCACGGAACGCACGTCAGGACCGGGACGAACATGTACTCGCCGTTCCTGGCGCCGCGAAACGTACGGCCGGCGAAGCGGACGAGAGGACACCGCTGCTCGATCAGGCACCGCACTACCTCGAGTTCAACCGCCGATGCCGGGAAGCCAAGGAACTGCTCGAGAACGTGAACGTGGAGCCGGAGCCAGGCGGCGTCGCCGTCAACGCCTCGCTGGCCTGGTAGCTGACCTATGCTTGCCCCTGTTGTGAGTTGCCGCCAGATCGGGGGTGGGACCACCTGACCTCCGCTTTAGACGGGCTCCGATTCGCCACGACTCTGGCCTGCGGCAGCGTCTCCGTCACGACGGGCATGAACCCGATCCGAAGCTTGTGCCGGAGCACAAACCGCGACTGCACTCTCTTGCCCGCCACCGGGGAGCTTGCCGACGGGCCGCAAGCTCCTTCACCGCGTCCTCGTCGCGGGGAGCGGGGCGCTTCGGGTAGCCTGAAGCCGGCTCGTCGGCCCACTCGAGCCATTCGAGCGGGTTGAGCCACCGGTCGCGCAACTCGACGAGCCTTCGGGCTTCCAGGGCTACAGCCCAGAGAGGCTCGCGTCCTCGAAGGTGAGCTGAATGCGATACCGCCGAAGGGCTAAGTTCGGAATCGCCAGGGCCGCGTGCTGCACCCCTTCAGGAAAATCCGAGGCTACGAGGATGCCACGAACGGTTTTGGCGCTCTGGTGTTGCTGGTGCCATCCCATGTAGCGGGCGATCTGCCCGATGGCCGAGTCCTTGGCCTCCCCGACCTTCAGTTCGACCACGACGGTCGCGCCGTCGGCCCCACGGCCCACGATATCGACACGCCCCACGTCGCACTTGGCCTGCCGCTCCACGAACGTCAGACCCTCCTCGAGGGCGTCTAGTTGATGAACGAGTTGATCTTCGATGTCCCGCTCAAGGCCAATCGATGCCTCGACGGCCTGCTCGGCTTCCTCCGACACGTCCTCGTCCTCGTTGGGCACCCATAGATTCGGGCCGTGCGCCTTTTCGTCGTACAACTCGAACGTTCCGTCAGCAAGCTTGTAGAGAAAGCGTTCCGAGTTGGGGTGATGAACGTACGCCTTCCGGTTGTTGATGGCGCACCCGTAGAGATGACCATTGAGCGTGCCCGGCTTCCAATTCCCCGGGTAATGGGACTCGACGAACTGCTTGATGGCCTCCCTTGAGAGGGCGCCGCCGCTCTCCTCGAACGCTTCCTTGATGGCTCGGGACATCGTCACCATGACCAAGCTCCTTTTCACGCCGGACTGCCAGACCGAGACGGAGGCAACACCCCGACACAGATCGCTACGGTGCCCGCTCCGATGGCCCACTTCTCAGCGTCACGCACGTCGGCTCAATATATCACTCGTTCAGCGAACCGCTGGCCGCCACGACGGGCCGATCCGCCCGACGTCGCCGTGGACGCTGGCGGCATCGTCGGGCCGGCAGCGTACGTGTGTGCTCACTAGCGTCAAGGGGCGTCGCTACGCGCCGCCCCCGCTCCCCTCCTGGAAAGAACTGAGACAGCCCCGTTGCCCGAACCGGCCGGCCGGGAGCCGGTGCGTCAGTGGTTGTGGCCGCCTCGGTGGATGTCGCGGCGAGCGGCGTCCTGCGCGTCGGCGGCGCCCTGCGCTGGTCGCGGGGGCGTCGGGCCCGGCGGCGGTTGGCCGAGGATGACGCGCCGGTTCCGGCTGCCGTACCGATCGTGGCCTGGAGCCTGCCGGCACAGAGTGCGGATCCGCTCGACGAGCGGCGACAGTGCGGCCGGGACGACGCGGGCGAAGGTGCGGCGCTGCTCGGCGTCGGTGAGCGCGACTCCGCCGGCCTGCTGTTCGACGACCGCGGGCCGGAACGCGCGGTCGTGAACTTCTGCCGGATCCACAAGACGCTGAAGATGACGCCCGCGATGGCGGCCGGGCTCACGAGCGAACTGCGCGACGTCGACTGGATCACGGGTCTGGTCGAGGCGCGCGATCCGAGGCCGGGGCCGCGGGGGCCGTACAAGCCGCGGACCCGGCGGCGGAGAGATACCGGGCGGCCGCGCAGCGGCTAGAGCCCGAGCCAAGAGGGTAGTGGCCCGCTTTTTGGAAATCAGATCACCTTGACGGCCTGACCCGTCGTGGCCTTCCTTATGGCGTATTGCCCGCCGCCGGCTCCTGGAGTCGGGCCGCCAGATCGAGAGCTTGTTCCCGCGTCAGGTCGACGTGGAAGTCGAACTCGCTGGGCTCGTCTGGGCGCCCACCGATGATGTAGCCCAAAAAGGTAATGCGAACAGGCTTTTCGTCGTTGTTCTGCTGTGTGACGCGATACGGCATCGGAAGACTCCTATCTTCTGGCCCTGAATCCGTGAAGGCGGCCGCAGGCGTGCAACTCGCGCATCAGTTCCGCCGGGAACAGCAGGCAGCGCGGTGAAGTTGGCCAAGTGTTCGGCGCGACCGGGGTTCGGGGAAGCTCCAGTCCCGTACCGCTCGCCAGCCACAACCGCCCGGTTCCCGCGCCCACGCATGGTCCCATCCCGCACATGACGCTCCTCTGGAACCTGTCCCGCCCGCAAAACAGACCTCTCTATTCTATGCGGCACCCCGAATCTCGAAACCCGCGACGCTGTCCAGCGCCTATTGATTCCCTCACTGCCCGCTCAGGGACGCTCAGGGTGCAACCCGGGTGCAACCCCGCCAGCCTACTCCAGCATCTCCCCGTAACCGTCGTCAGTCGGAAGCTCCGATCTCCCCGCCGCCTCAACAGCCAACTGATCACACCGCTCGTTCTCCGGGTTGCCCGAGTGCCCCTTTACCCATCTAAACTCCACTATGTGGCGATGACACAGATTGAGAAGCTGTTCCCATAGGTCGCTATTCAGAGCCTTACCTCTCTTGCCACGCCTCCATCCGTTCTTCTTCCATCGCGCTACCCATCCCCTCGACATCGCTTTCACAACATACTCAGAATCACTATATACGACAACCCTGCATTCCTGTTTCAGCGCGCTCAGTCCGACTATGACAGCTGTCAATTCCATTCGATTGTTAGTGGTTCGTCTAAAACCCCCAGACAGCTCCTTCCTATGGGATCCGTGTGTCAGTACAGCCGCGTACCCGCCCGGACCCGGGTTTCCCGTGCAGGCGCCGTCTGTATAGAGAACCACTTCTTTTATGGGTGTCATCACCTCGACGCCTTCGTAATAGCGCTCGAACTAATCTCAAACCCCGCTTCGGCGAGGCGCTCGCAAAGCTTCGCCACCGTCTCCTTCACGTGGTTGTTGAATGAAATATAGATGATTCCACTGGCATCCGACGGTACTTCTACGTGTCCCTTTTTGAGTATCGCGACTCGTGGTCTTCCGAACGCGGCGATTAGCATCCCCATCTCCATTACTACATTTTGCCTGGCACGTGGCTCTGCGTGGCTTGGGCCCTCCGTCGCTTTGTATCCCATATCGTCTGGAGTAAGCAACACAATGCCGAAGCGATTGCCAGTTGTAGAGGAGTCCATCTCCTTCTCGAGCGCCTCAATAATCGTCAAGCCCCCTCCGCTGGTATTGGCGAGGACGAATGGTTGCAGGTCCAACCGATGCAGGACCAGCTCGAGCTGCTCCCGTGCGGCCTCATCGTGCCCGTGCACGACAAATACCGTCTTGCCGTTGCTGATCTCCATCCGATCACCCGCCGAACTGTCTGACCGCGACGTCCTGTCCCGCCCGCTCACCGCCGGCCCGGTCCGGCCCACCCCAGTCACGCCATCATCTCGCAGCGCCTCCGAAAGGGCCGCCTCCAGCGCGCTGCGTGCCTCTGCCGGACCCTGGAGCTGCAAAGTGCCAGTGGACGGCCACCAGTTCAATACCGCCCCGCTATCAGTGCGATACACTCGCTTCTTGCTGTCACCCAGCCACTCGCCCGGTTGTTTGAGCCTCGCCACCATTTCCCGAAGCTCCTCGAAATCTCCGCGGTACTTCTGCATGTCTCCATTCCTAACAGGCAATCTAAGCTCCAGACTGCTCCCCTTGCTCTTGACCGTGCATCCTGCCGGCACTCTCACTTGCACTCGCAGGTTCCGTCCCGCCTCGACCACACCGGGAACCACCTGATCTCCTCCGCTACCCCAGCCAACACCCATCCCACTCGTTTCGGGTCATCCCTACGGTGGCCCGCGCCGACGAAGGCAACGGACTGTACCTGCACGTCGAACCCTCCCGGGCGCGCTGGGTGCAGCGGCTCGTCGTCCACGGCAAGCTCCGCGCGCTCGGCCTCGGTAGCTTCGCGCTGGTGCCGTTGGCAGAAGCCCGCGAGCAGGCCCTGGCCAACCGCAGGCTCGCCCGCGCCGGCGGCGACCCGCGCGCCAGCGAACACCGCGCCCCCGGCATCCCGACCTTCGAAGAGGCGGTCGACAAGGTGCTCGCCATCCACGGCGCGACGTGGAGGGCCGGGGGCAAGAATGCGCAGCGGTGGCGGGCGACGCTGGGCGAGTACGCATACCCGCGTCTGGGCGGCAAGGGCATCGACCGGGTAACGAGCGCCGACGTGATGGCGGTGCTCCAGCCCATCTGGACGCGCAAGCATGCTACGGCGCAGCAGGTGCGCCAGCGCATCGGCGCGGTCATGAAGTGGGCCATCGCGCAAGGGTACCGCAACGACAACCCGGCGGGCGACGCGGTCACGGCGGCGCTGCCGAAGCGGCCGGTTGCGGCGCGGCACCAGCGGGCGCTTCCGCACGGCGAGGTGGCCGAGGCGATTGCCGCGGTGCGCGGCTCGGCAGCGGGTGTGGAGCTGAAGCTGGTCTTCGAGTTGCTGGTGCTGACGGCGTCACGTTCCAGCGAGGTTCGGCTGGCGACCTGGGGCGAGATGGACATCGGCGCGCGGGTGTGGACGGTCGCCGCCGCGCGGATGAAGACGGGCCGGAAGCACCGTGTGCCGCTTTGCGAGCGGGCGGTCGAGGTCCTCGGACAGGCCCGTCGGCTTCGTGGCGACTCGACTCGGGTCGCGCCGGCGGGGCTAGGTGGCGTTCTTGTCGAGGTTGACGGCCCGGCCCGTCTCGGGGTCGACGCGGCTGACGGCGACGTGGACGTGCGGGCAGGCCGTGTCAGCGTGGGCGGCGCAGACCGCGTAGTGGCGGTGGTGGAGACCGAGGCTGTCGAGCGCGCCGGCGACGGCCGACAGCATCTGCTGCTTCGCCGGGGCCGTGGCAACACCGCGGGCGGGAATCGCCGCCTGACCCGCATGATAGTATCGCCGGGCCAGAGGACGGCGTGGCATCGGAGGATTCGCGGATGGTTGACCATAGAGATGAGGCGCGGACGCAGCGGTTGGAGTACCGACGGCGTCAGGGGGATGGAGCGTGGCACCGGCCCGGGTGTGCACACTGGCCCAACGACAATGAGCATCTGGAAAAGAAGTTCTCGGTCGCTCCACCCGGCGACTACTGCGAGGACTGCCGCGGACGCGACGCATGAAGGATGGTTCGTGCCCTGCGAGTCGAGAGGCTCTAGCTAGCGCCGTTCTGGGTGGGGTTCTTCCTGTGGATTTGTCTCGTGAACTCGGGAGTGAAGGACGAAGCTGGAGGGCGTCTTCGAGGACCTTCCTCGCTAGGCGCGCGGCGCGCGCGAGGGCTTGGTCAGCCGCGCTTGTGGTGCTCGTGGGGGGCGGAGTATACGCCGCTATCGGTCTCGCAGCGGCACAAGATTGGCGCGAATACCGGGACCGCTTCGAGCTCTTCAACGGTTGCCGGCCGATTGGCCTGCTCGTGGAGACCCCGTCGGACGATGCGGCCGAAATCGGCCTCACGAGAGAACGTCTTCAGACGGTAGCGGAGAGCCGGTTGCGGGCGGCGCGGTTGTACGACGGTGGGACCGACTATCCCCACCTCTACATCAACGTGCATGTCGTTGGACGGGCTTTCCATTCTCGTCTGAACTTCTATCGGCCGGTAGACGAACCAGTGAGCGGCCTACGCGGGGTCGCGGGCACGTGGGAGCGTTCGAGCACAGGCACGAACAGCGATGCGGGCGACATCGTGCAGGATGTCTCTGAGCATCTCGATGCGTTCATCCTGGACTACCTGCGCGTCAACGAGGGGTCGTGCTGAACGAGGCCCCGACGCTCCTCACACGTCTCAATGGGGTGAAGCGGCCCTGCGAGTTTCCGTCTTGCGTATCGCACGTGGATAGCTGAACCAGAAACTCCGCCATGCACGGCGTCCAGCGCATCCACGACCAGCTCCAGATCGGACGGACAGATACTGGCTTTGAGCGGGAGTTCGCAACGAAGCGCCCCTGGCTATACCACCTCACTGCGGCTTCGAACGTGGCCCGCGTCCGACGAATGGGCCGGTTGTCTTCGGCCGCCGTGCTCTTGGTTGCCGGAGGCCATCCGGAGTTCGTGCGCAGGCGCCGGAGCGAGATGCTCGAGGTCCAAGTGGGCACCGAAATCGTGCATGTGCGAGACCAACAGCCCCTGCACCGGAACAGCATGGAGCTGAGCGGCGGCTGGTCGTTCGAGGACTGGGTGGCGCATCTGAACGACTTTGTGTTCTTCTGGCCGGGATCCGCTGGCGGACCGATTGACCCGGGCCTGCGGCACTTCGACCGCTACGCAAACGAGCATCCGGCGCTGATTCGCGTGCCAACGGCACACGTGTTCGCTGCGAATCACCGAGTGTCGCCCCAATTCTCGGGCTACAACTCCGGCTCGCCACGCTGTTGGTGTGGGCGACCCAGTCCCCGCGGTCCAGGGACTTTCGCATCCGGCAGCCGGTTCGCACGTCCAGTCAGCCGCGTGGTCGAAGTCGCCTACCGTAAAGCTGCGCTCCTGCCCAAGACTGGGGAACGAGCCGAGGGACCGCAAGGGCCTTGGCGACCCTTGTTCGCGGTGAGCCGGTCGGACGACACCAACGTGGACGCCCGGCACGGATGTGCAGGACCCGCGCGAGCGGGTTGACGCGACGGCCGACGGCGTGGTTCTCGTTTGCCGGCGACCTCGTCCACGCCGCGCGAAGCGCGGCGCTGTGGTCACGGACGGCATCGTCGGCCCCAGAGCATCCGCGCGTACTCCCCGCCGTCAAGGCTGCGTCGCTGCCGCTCCGCCCCGCCAGAGGCGGCTTCGACCTTGACGCCGGCTCCGCGCGCGCTACAGACCGGCGATTGTGCGACGATGCCCCACTCCCGATCCCGCAAAACCCCCGCCGCGACACCAAGTCATCGTGCCGGAGTCGCCAATTGGTCAGTTACGGGGCAACTGGACCCTCGGAGAACACGCGGAACACGACTTCACCGGCAACCGAGCGCCGTGAACCGTGCTTCCCCGAACCGACCACACCGGCCGCACGGACGGGTCAGGCGGGAGGGGGATCAGGGCGAACATCAGGCACACGGAGATCGGGAGGGGACGGCCATCGAGCCGGCGGCGTCGATCGTCGGCACACGTCGCGCGGGTTCGGCATGTACAGCACACCGTCGTAGGCCAGCCGTAGGCCAGCGGCGTGGCCTGCTGGCTGCGCTCCATCTGAGTTCCGTGAGGCTGGCGTGACGTAAAATCCGAGTCGATGACTGACATGCACTCGGGGCAAGAGCGCCCCCCTTCACCTGCTGAACTTAGAGGAATGGCCTATGAGCAACTCATCGGTCAGATCGTGGAGGATGGGCAATGGGGAAACTCGGCGATAGCTGAGATTCATCGGAGATCCATTCAGGCATCCGAAAAGCAAGGGAACAGGATGTGGTGGCTGACGGCCGCCATCGCGGTGCTTGCGGTCGTTCAGATTGTCCTCGCTGCCTTGGGAGGCTTATCGTCGAGCGCCGCTCGGATCGACGACCTGCGCTCGGATACGCAAGCCAATCGCGCCGAGATGCGGGAGGATCTGCGTGGCCTCGACGATCGAATCCGCGGCGTCGAAGTCGCTATCGGAGGCTCACGAGGCGACGAACACGGCGACGGTGCTCGAAGTGGCCGCGAACAATCCACTAGCGGTCACTGAGATCCGCTAGCGAAGGTGGTCAATGCGCGCAGGATGGCAATGCCGAGCGCCACGCTGGTGCCCGCGACGATCCCGGCGGCGGTAAGGACGACCCCGACGATCCATCGGATCAGCCGCGTTTCGGAGCGGGCGACGTCGGCCCGCCCCTCGGCGATTTGCGTCGAGAGCCGCTTGTCGACGTTGACGATTTCGGACCGCAATTCGGCAAGACCGGCCTTGAACTGGTCCGGCGTTACATGGTCGCCGCGTTCAACGGCCTGCTGTACTACGTGCGTGATCGCGGCGGCTTGGTCTGGCTTCAGGCCCGTGTCGGTCAGCGTCCGCGTGCTCTCGATGATGTCGAGCATGTACTCCTCGCCCTCGAATCCTTGTCGAAACCGGTCGGAAGTCAGGCTCAGGCTGGCGTCTCCACGATCTCGTAGGGTGCAACAGAGGCAACGATGAACACATCGGCGCCAGCCTCGGCGACCTTGTTGCGAATCTGGTTCATGTTCTCGACCGTACGTGGACTCGACTCGCTCGCACCGCCCGTGACGATCGTGGATTCACCAGAATCATCGCCCCCAAACACTGCATCACCCACGGCAGATCCGATCGCGTAGCCTTCCGCAAATCCGTCCGCGGCGGCTGCGTTGTCGTCCCTCGCGGTCACCACGCTGAAGCGCCGCAATCAGCGGAGCCTCGCGTCCGCATGGACAGCCCCATGACGCGTTGTTCCCGGTGCGTACCGCCGGCCGCGTCGTCCCATCAAGCAAGTGGAGCATGATCTCGTGTTGGGTCGCCATTGACCTCAAGCATAGCATTCCGTCAGTGCAGGACCGACCCCGGACGAGCCTCGGGCGAGCCGGGAACCCGGTCGGTGCGTCGGCCGCCCGCGCTGCGGCGTCGGCGCTGGCGCGTGTGGCGTGCTGCCGGCTGTAGACGGGGGTCTCGGCGGGTCCTCTGGGAGGTCGCCCCGCCCGATGCCGTGGTCGTCAGCCGGCGGCAGGTCCTGGGCTGGACGGGGTCGAGCGGGCGGTGCGGGCGAGTATGTGCGTGGCCTCGGGGGCACCGTGCGCGCCGGAGCCGCCGAGGCGCGTGGCCGCTCGCGCTCGCGGTGTTCCTGAGCCAACTGGCGGTTCGGCTCGGTTACGATTTTGCTCCAGCGACGGAGAGTACGGTGCGGTGTAGGCGAGCGCGGGCGTTCTACCGCGTCGGCGGCGCGTCGGCAATCCGCTCGCGAGCCCCCGGTCGAGTCCGGCCACCGGGTTGTCGTACCACTCCTCGCCGTAGCATGCGGCGAGCTGTCGGGACACGCGAGGCCGCCCCTCGGTCTGGTACCGCCGCCGTTCCTCCTGCATCGACCACACCAATATTCACAGGTTCACGCTGCGAGACGCGTCCCAGGTAATCGATGCGACGACTCGGCTGCGGGCGATTCTCCTAGCGGTCGTACCCGGACTGCTGCTGCTGTCCCTTGTTGGCCGCGCCGGCCGCCGGGTCCGGCGCGCGCGGCGGGACAGGCTGGGCAGGCGGTTCCTCGCGGTGCGGCTCCTCGCGGTGCGGCGCAGCCTTGGACCGCCATCGCTCCCGCTGTTCCCGCCAGACCTTCTCGACATCCGCCCAGTCGGCCGGATACGCCTGCTTTGAAGCGGGCGTACTGCGCGCGCAGCGGCTTCACCCACGCCGGGGCCAGCTGCGGGCCGACCACCACCTCGAGCAGCTCCGGGTCGACCGCCTGCAGCACTAGGCGCTTCACGCCGTCCCCCGCGTCCATCCGCTCGAACTGCGAGCGCACCCGTGACAGGCGGGAACCGCCGTCGCACACCGCGCCGATCAGGATCGGAACCAGCTGCGGTTTCGGGCCTGCTTCGCGGGAAGCGGCGGGCGCCGCGGCCGGCGGGCGCTCCCGAGCGGCCGGCTGCTGGCGAACGCGGGGAGCCGGTGGTGTGGTCGACGGCGGCCGCTCCGGCTTGGCGACCCGGACGGGCTCGGGGGCCGGCGTGGGGTAGTCGCGCTCGACGTGCCTGTCGAGGTCGCGCATGATGCTCGACAGCGACGGGCTGCGGTCGGGGAGTGGTGGCGCCAGGGCCGGCGGCCGTCTCGACAATCCCAGCCGCTCGAGGACCCGTTTGAGGGTCTTCAGTGCCGCGTCCAGGGTGGTCAGGCGCCGCCGCAGATCCGCTACGCGCTGCCGGAGCCGCTGTAGTCGGCGACGCGCCGGGCGGTTCTCTCGGGCCTTCCGCCGGCGGTCCTGCCGGTCCCGGAGCTTGTCGGCCGCCGCGTCGCGCCAGCGGTCGCGCGCCTCCTGCCGGTTGCGGGCTTTCGATCTGGCCCGGACATCGGCGACGAGCTCGGCGTCGCGGGCTTGGTCGTAGCGTTCGTCGGCGTCGAGGTGGGCGGAGGTACTGCTCGCTGCCGCGCTGGCGACCGGGCGTCCAGCGGGACGCCGCGCGGGTAGCGCCGGTGAGGGCATCGCGGGCCGCGGCGTGATCACGGACGGCTGCCCGCAGGGTGCGCTGGGCGGCTCGATCGTCACGAACGGCCGCCTCGAACGTCTCGCGAGTCCGGCGCTCGCGGGTCGTGCTCGCGGGCGCGGATCTGGGTTGCCGGCGCGGGACGCCGCGCTCGGCCTTGTGCACGGTCGCCTCGGTGTCGCGCAACTCGTCGCGGGTCTGGTCGCGCTTGGCGCTGATCTGCGCTTCGAGCCGCTGGAGGTCAGGGCCCGAGATACGGGCCGTCGTCGCTTTCGCCGTCGGCTCGGTCCCGCCCGGTGTTGTGTCAGCCGCGCGCTTCCACAGCTTCAGTTTCGTGAACGGCGCGAGGACCTGCTGCCGCCTTCGCCGCCGCCGATGCGTGCGGGCCAGCCGCACCCGCTCGCGCCGCGCCTGGTCCGGCGGCGTCGGTGACTGGACCTGGGCCTTGAAGTGCGCCGTCCAGTCCTGCCGCTCCGCCGGTGTCCGGGCCGCCCGCCCGGCGCCGCACCTCGCCTGCATCGGGGCAGCGGAACCACGGCGCGCGCCTTCTTCTTCGCCTCGTCGACCGGGACGCCGGCGTCGACCTGGACGTCGACGATCTCGCGGTACTCCTCGCGGGCCTGACGCCGCGCGATACGATTCGGCACCTGGACCCACCCGCGGCTTCGCTCGTACTTCGCCGCCCAGATCGAGAGTTTCTTCGCGTCGTTCTTCCGCCCGCAGGCCTTCCCGGTCTCCGGGTCCACGCGACAGACCGCCACGTGTACGTGCGCATGCGCGGTGTCGGTGTGCTCGACGACGAGCGCCTGACACGCGTCCATACCGACCGACTTGAGCGCCTCCGCGGTCGCCCGAAGCATCTCGACGTGGTCGGGGCGCGGCTCGTCCGGCGACCACGACAGCGAGAAATGGCTGAACGGCGCCTTCAGCTTCCGGCCGCGGCTCGAGGTGCCGGCCAGCTCCTTGATGACCTCGGCGTCTGCGGCCGTCCGCGCCATGATCAGGCCCGCGAGGTGCGGGTCGTCGGTCTGCAGGTTCAGGCCGGCGACCCGCCCGACGCGCTCGTCGGTCGTCGGCTGCCGCTCGCCGGCCGACGAGGGGTCGTGGGTGATGTAGGCCACGAGGACGCGCACCCCACGGCCGCCAGCGTGGATGCGCGGGATCACGCCAGCCTCCGTGCGACGACGTCGCGCACGGCGTGGAGCGCGGCGGCGAGGTCGGTATCGCGGCCGGCATGCGCGAGCCGGACCGCCTGGTTCAGGTTCGCGCCGATACGGCGCAGCTCCTGTCGGATGGCCGTCGCCTCGGTCCGGGCCGGCTCGCCGTGTCAAGTTGCCGCGCCGGCCGCGGCCAGCGCCGCCGATCGAATGCCCGTAAACAGTGGGCTTTCTGGCCGGAATCGGTCGCGCATGATCATTTGGGGTTGTAGTCCCCCCAAGTCTGGGCAGTGCCGCAAGCCCGTGCTACAGTCCCTTGCGTATGGTCGTCTTGCACCCCCGCTGGACCGACCGCGGCGGGCGCACTTCCCAGGCGCACTTCCCCCACCGTCTGAGGGCTGGGCTGGAGTGTTGGTTTGCAAGAGCGAAAGACAACAGAGGAGAAATGAACGATGGCTCGATTTTGGCGTATTGTTTCACTAGTACTCGTGGCGCTTGCAGTTTCCGTGACGACGGTCTTGAGCCAAGTCGAGAATCGGGACACTAGGGGTTACGATTCGCTTCCAGGCGAACGGGTCGAAGACATCGCGAGAAGGGTACAGCCTTATGGTGCTCGCGTTTGGACTACGGGCCAATGGCTTCTCGGTGCCGCGCGTGAGTTCAAGGCTTACGCAACCCTGACCGAGGCACAGCGGGCCACTTACGAGGCGATAGTGCACGCACTCGATCACCTTGAGTTGCTAGACACAATAGACGCTGTTACTGCCATTTGGGGTGAGGGCAGAGCGTCCGCTGGGGCGGACCAGTTCCGTCTGTCGGTGGTACTGAGCCTTGATGCACCTAGTGTACTGAAGAGAAAGGGATTCAAGTTTGAAGACGGGCGTCATGTGAAATTCTCCAGTGGCCGGCGTGAGGGCAGTGGAACGGCTAGCGCCAGGGAGCCAGGAACCATACCGAAGCTACAGGTGTCATGGCTTGAAGGCGACCCGAGGATGGGAGAAATCGACATCGACTACCACTCACATAGAGTAGACGACGTTTGGGGTATCTTCAGTCACTTAGACTCGAGCAACTCGGATGTGCGTGGCCACTACTGCTCGCACCGCAAGAAGTACCATCAGGGAGGGTTGATCGACTGGTGGAATGAGTCCCCGGAGGAGTGTAGAGATGTCACAGAACCAGAATCGTACCCACAAGCGGGGTGGGTACAGCTGGGTCCAGGTTACAACCCGGATAGCTGGGCCTTAGAGGTTCAGGATGTGCAGTCTCTTGCGCCTGGCTCGCGTGTGTTGGTTAAGAGATTTCGGAACATTCGACTGACGAAGCACATTAGGGCAGCACCTCTGGGCACAATAGATAAGGGCGCATGTGTGCGGTTGTTGGAGGAAGCTGAACATGAGAGCGGCGACCTCATATGGGTCAGGATTCAGCGGGTAGAGCCGGTACTTTGTGAAGCCTCACTCGAAAGGTGACCCCCAACGTGGCATTGTAGGCGGAGCCGTGGGATTGCCCCGACTCTGCGGAGCGAGCGTGCCATCGGGGCGGGCGGCGCGTCGAACGGTCGGGGGCGGGCGAGCCTCGGACGCCGGTCGAGCAGCGCCCGCACCGCACGCTGCCAAATCTGCCGCCGGAGGAATTATCGACGGCTCAGTCGTCGATGGAAATTGACAGTCGCGCAAGTCGTACGCAAAGCTCTGCTGGATGAATTTGCACTATGCCGCTTCGGTGGAGCACGAAGGTCGGAGGGACAAGCATGGCCATTTATGGGTACGTGAGTCTGAGCTTTGGTCGTGGCGTTGCGAAGCCTGCGGACGGAGACTACACGGAGTTAAGTCTGTCTGGCTAGACTACGAGCGCCCTGCGGAAAACCAAGCAAGTTGCACTGAAAGAGATAGGGAACCCTCGATTCACCTACACGATACGATGCCCGATCACGACTCCTGGGAAGAATGGCCGGAAGACGGAGAACCCCTAGCGATGGAGTCGCTGCACGAAAGGGTGTGTAGACTTGAGCGGCAGAGAAGTGAGGTGCTATGTCTTCAAGAGAAGCTAGAGCAAGCAGAGTCTCGCATAGCAGGACTCGAAAACGGGTGGTGGCTTCACCGTGTAGATGGGAGAGTATGGCACTCAACAACCCTAGAGCGTTGGGCGCAGATCAAAAAGGAGAAAGCGATAACCGTCAGGGATGACGGAATGTGGTCTAATGGCTGGCAACATGACAATGGCTACGTATGCGTATGGGACTTCAGCAACCCTGACAATTTCTATACTGGCTGGTCATCACTCGGCGGCAGAGACTTCATGCGAAGACAGACTGAACCAGGCACAGTCTGGATCGAGATAGATGTTGAAGAAGCAATAGCAAACGGTAAATACTTGAGTCCGAGAGACTACAGCGAGAAGATGAACGCGGGAGAA
Source organism: Vicinamibacterales bacterium (assembly GCA_964291605.2). GTDB lineage: Bacteria > Acidobacteriota > Vicinamibacteria > Vicinamibacterales > UBA8438 > WTFV01. Next base: position 3,408,838 of record OZ219745.1, read on the forward strand.
TCCATGCCCCGTGTTATACTTGGGTGCGAAGGCGGTATCAAAGGGCGCGTAGAGCAAGAACGTTGGGGCAGAGTGGAGCTGATAACGGCGGAGAAGACTTGGACTACGCTGAAGGCTTCCATAGAAGACAGAGATTGTCCGAGCTGCGGCCGGACATATAAGGATGCGAAACAGGAGCTGTACTCCGAGGTCTACACGAAGTTACGGAAGGCGCTGGCTAGAAACGTGGATCAACAAACTTCACAGGAAATCCTGGATGCCTTCCTGGAGCCTACGGACTGATAGGCCGAGGGTTTCGATGTCAAGATCTGTCCAAGGATGCGTCGAAGTCTAGCGAGTCGGTCCTCTGTTCAGCCGCTCCCTGATACGGTGCCCTCCGAAAATGCAGGCCTTTTCTGAGTCTCCTTCTGCGCTCAGTCTGCTCCTCTGGTTCTCCTCGACAAAGGGCACGGACACCAACCGTGGCGGGCGTCCGGGGCGCGTCGCATGGTGACCGCGGGACTCTTCCTGTGGCCGGCGCACAGCGGCTTCCGCACCGAACTCTACGCCGTCTGCTACAAACCATGTGGCATGAATGACTATACTCGCCGAAAGAAGTTCCGAGACCGACGAACCGCGCCGCCTCAAACCTGTGCCTTGGTCCTTCTTGTCTTCCTTCTTGCAAGACCACCGCCACTCATGTAGAGTCTAACGTACGTGTCGAGAAGCTTGCTCAGTCTGCTATTCGCCTCGTTATGCCTTTGAGGACTTCGCGCCTTTGCAAGTAGTCCGGTCAAAAACTTTACTGCCAACTTCACGATGAGCTTCTCGTGCTTGTCGTATATCTCCTTGGTCGACTGGAGCTCGGTACTGCCCTTCGTCAAGTCTACAGTTTCGTCCCTGTTAATAATGAAGCCACACTTCCCGTACTCGTCCACCAAGTACGAAAGCACCTGACGATAAACACCAACGTCGAGGCCCAGTTGGTTCTTGATTTCGAAAACAACCTGCCTTGTCCCGTAATCCTCAAGCACTCTCCTCCAGACCCCACGTTCTGCCACTACAGTGCCAACAATGTCGCGCCGCTGAACGGCCTGTTTGTTCGGATGCAGTTCAATATTGGCCAGTTGGCCCGCAAAGAGTATGCGAACTGTCTTCAAGCACCACTCCTCGAATCGTGCAGCTCCAGTCTCCCCCAGTGGTATCTTCCCCAATTCCGCGATATGCTTGGAGAGCATTGCCCTTCTGATTTCCGGCGTCTTCGAATTGACGTGGATCTCGTACTCATCATTTATCTCCTCAACCTCCGTATCACCGAGCAAGCGCCGTCTCAGTCCGAGAGCCATCCAGTAACACGGATGAACAAGGATTCGCTCCTGTTCTCCGATACCACGTGTCGGTGGACTACCATCGTGACAGAATGCGAACGCGCCGGACGTCGAATCCTTGATACCGACGAACCCGACACTGTACAGCGATTTCAGTAATTCGTACGGATCCTCCACGATCTCAAAGTGTTGTTGAATCGCTCCATCGCCGGAAGGCTCTTCAAGTGCCTGCGCGACGATCTCTGACGCACTTGCACCGGTGAGTTCGGGATCTCGACCTCGGAACACATTCGTCAAACGAGTAATGCCTGGAAGGATTGTCCTGTACTCTTTGTGGAGATCAGCCAAGCGCGTGTTCGAGATCTCATGAGCCGTCGATTCTAGGTCATCAAGGACAATTTGGCTACGCCCTCCGCCCAATGCGCGGAAGAATGCTTGATTGAGAAGCGCAAGGATGTCCCTTGGGCGGTATAGTGTCAACCGAAGAGCCTTGCGGAAACCCGCCATGCCTTGCAGACTTGATCCGGCACACTTGTTCCATACTTTTGCATTGCTCTCGATGTCGATACCAAATGCCCGCCGAAGTCGACTGCAAGTGAGCTCCATAAGAAATCGCTCGTCCCAATGTAGGCGTATGACCTGACCTTCTATGTCCCTAGAATAGTCTGGATCCGCTTCAGCGATCGCTCTACTGATGTTATCCCGCACGAACAGTTTGGCTTGACATGTAGGTATTCTATCGTTTATTCCAATGGCGGCCAATACTAGGCCGTCCACTAGAGCGGTTCCGAGCTCGTCGGCTTCGAACCCCTCATCTAGTTTGTCTACAAGTACGACAAACTGGGTCTTCAGTTTCGGAATCACCTCGACCAAAGCATCCTGGATCTGATTGATCTCAAGTTGGGCCGGCAAGTTCGCGATCTGTTCTTCCGGAGAACTTGTTCGTGGAATCAATGGAAGTAGCACATCCCTCAACCTCGTCGAGAACCCGTTCGACTTACACCAACGATTGACATGCTGTCGAATTAGAAGAGTAGAACTGCTGTCCGGAAAACGGTACGTCCGCGAAGCGCCGCTTGCTAGTTCCATGATCAAGGCGTAGCGCCAAGCCAACCGACAGGCAGCTCGAAGCAATGAGAATTTCGTCCCGAACCGGCTGATCAACGGCCGCAGACCGATCATCTGATGCTCGTCAGGAGCTAGTACGACAGTGCAGGTTCTGGAGCTCTGCCGCCAGTAGCGCTCCAATCCGTAAAGGAGCGCGCTCTTTCCTGAACCGCGCCTACCCACAACGATAGGGCGGTCGCTTGTACTAATCAGCGTCTTGTAGTCTGGCGTTTCCACGAAAGCGTGGTCCAGCATTCCGTGGTCAGCCTCTGCGCGGATGTCTCCCAGTGGGTTTGCCTTCATGATCGTCGAAGAGCATAACACGCGATCCTTGAGAGGTCTGAGGCTCCGGCAGCTCACACCGCCTCAACCTGAACTGCCCCGCTGGCGCGCGCAGATGCCGATCACTGACAACTCCATCCGCGGAGGAGGGACCGTGGGTCGGACTCTGGCGGAATATGCTTGTGGAGCAGCGAACCTTCAGATACCGCGGACCGGGACGCGACTCAGTGAATAGCAGCGCCTCGCACCGGCGCGTTGCGCTCGCTACCAGTCGATCCGACCGGGGTCGCCGGCGTAGACCGAGCGGATGAACGCCAGGATTTTCCAGACCTCCTCGTTCTTGAGCCCGCTGTAGACGGTGGGCATCGGCTGCTCGGCGATCTTGCCCTTGATGAGCCGGAACAGGACGTCGTCGTCGCTGGCGAGCGTCCAGGCGTCGTCGATCACCGAGGTGGCCAGCCCCCCGCCGCTTCCGCCGCCGTGGCAGCACTGGCAGCCGACCTGGAAGTACAGCGTCCTGCGCTCCGCGGCCATGTCGACGTTCCCGGTGAACGGGTTCAGCTTGCGTGGCGCCGCAGGCGGTGCCGGCGCCGTGTCTGCCGCCGCAGATGGCGGCTCGGGCTGCACCGCCCCCTCCGATGCGGCCTCGGCGTTCCGGTTCGGGGCGCCGGATCCGCCCGCGGCGGGGACGACCGGCGCGCCGTACTCCTCCAGAATCGCCAGAATCTCCGCCTGCGCCGGTCGATCGCCGCCTCCAGCCGGTCCTTCAAATCGTCGTTGCCCTTCGCAACGCCCATCGAGATGTCGAAGACTCGTGGTCCAGCGGGACCGGTTCGATCGGCGCGTCGGACGTCGCGGCGGCGTAGCCGGCCAGCGAACCCCACGCGATCGCGACGTCCACCGTTCCCGCCAACAGGTCGTCGAGCAGCTTCCGGGGCCGGTCCCGATCGCCCCGCGGGTCGAAGAACAGGGAGTAGGTCGAGACGTTGTCGAGCAGGCCGCGCCGCGCGAGGCTCTCAGCGAGCGGCGTGTTCACGTGGACGCCGATGCGGAGCCGCTGCAGCACCGGCGCGTCCAGCGACCGGAGGTCGTACCCCCGATCACCGCGGTAGGCCATGACGTAGGACGAGCGGTAGTACGGCTTCGTCCACAGGACCGAGTCGAAACCTTCGGGAACCCCGAAGACGCGCATCCTTGGGGATCCACGACGACCCGTAGACGCCGCTGAATTTTGCGCTGCAGGCAACCCGCAAACGCTCCGGACATGTCGGCTCGCGCCGCGGGATCCATCCGCGGAATCCGGGATCCGCGGACCGACCACCGACCGTAACCGTTCGGTGCAGCCGGTATCCGGCGTTGCGGCAGTCGGGCAAGCACCGTCGAACCGCGAGCCGATCCGGTCCGGGCGCCCTCCCTGCGCAGGGACATCGACCGGTGCTGGCCGTCGACAACGCCAGCGTCCGGTTGGCCCACTCCCATGTCCATACCGGCTTCGCCGAACGGTTACCACCGACCCGATCCGGTTACCCCAGCCTCGGCGATCCTGACATCGTGGTAATTAAAGTGGTAAGTGTCGTTACTGGATTTACGTAACCTATTAGTTTACCGGCAGGTTACGTCAATTTCAGTTCTGTAGCGCGAACACGAACAGGTTGTTCCCCGTCCCGGGCTGCAGCTCGGTCGTCAGGCGCAGGTTGTCCCGCGTGCTGAGCGACGAGCCGGTGCTGATGGCGACGTACTGCGTGCCGTCCACCGCATAGGTGATGGGGAAGCCGGTCACCTGGGAGCCGAGGTTGACCTCCCAGAGCACCTCTCCGGTCTCGTGGTCGAGGGCGCGGAAGCGGCCGTTGCTGTCGCCGCCGAAGATGAGGCCGCCGCCGGTGGCGACGAGCGAGGTGGTGCCGGCGCGCTGCTCGTAGAGCCAGGTGGTCTCGCCGGTGGATGCGTCGATGGCCCGGACCGTGCCCACTTGATCGGTGCCGGGGGCGTTCACGATTCGTTGCGACAGGTTGTAGAGGCTGCCGTCGGCTATCGCCAGCATCCGCGCGCAGGCGTTGCGCAACGGGAAGTACATCATGTTGGTGAGCGGGCTGTAGGCGCCCGATTCCCAGTCCTTGCCCCCCGTGACGAACGACGGGCAGATGAGCATCTCGTTGTTCTCGCGCGTGAAGATCAGCTCCGGGTTCTCGGTGACCGCGCCGGTCGCCCCGTCGATGTGGGTGATCACGTTCTGCGCCGTCGTCGGCGTTGCCCAGAGAAACTCGCCGGTGGCGCGGTCGAGCGTGTAGACGACGCCGGTCTTGCCCGGGATGCCGGTCATCACCCGGTACACCTCGCCGTGCTGCAACCGCGGGTTGATCCAGGAGACGTGCTCCGGGTCGGGCGTCATCGCAGTATCGACGAGAATCCGCTCGTAGGGATGGTCGAGATCCCAGTGGTCGTTCAGGTGCTGGTAGAACCACTCGATCTCGCCGGTATCGGCGTTCAGTGCGAGGGTGGAGTTGTGGTAGAGGTGCGTGTTCTCGACGCCGCCGATCATGAACTTCGGGGCGGGCGAGGTGACCGACGTGCCGATGTAGACCAGGTTCAGCTCGGGGTCGTAGCTCGGGACCATCCACGCGCCGACGTGCTTGCGTTCCTCGAACGGCACGCCGCCCCAGGTCTCGTCGCCGAATTCGCCGGGGCCGGGGATGAGGCGGCGGCGCCACAGCTCCTCGCCGGTCGCCGCGTCGTGCGCGACGATGACGCAGGCGTTCGGGCCGCCCCGCGGCGAGCAGCTCCGCCCGGAGATCACCTTGCCGTCGGCGACGATCGGGCCGGAGGTCTGGTTCGCCGGGTTGACGGTGTAATCGAGCACCATCGTTTCCCACGCCACCTCGCCGGTCCGCGCGTCGATGGCGATCACCCAGTCGTCCGACGTGCTGTCGAACAGGTAGTTGCCGTGGATGGCGATGTTGCGGTTGGTGTCGATGAGGCTGCCGATCATGTAGTCGGCCAGATCGTCGGGGCGCTCGCGGCGGTGCTCCCAAATGAGGTCGCCGCGCACCGCGTCGATCGCCTGGATGATGTCGCGCGGATTCGGCATGTAGAGGACGCCGTCGTAGACGAGCGGCGTGCCCTGCTGCAGGCCGGGGCCGAGCGGGCGCGTCCAGACCAGCTGGAGGCCGGCGACGTTGCCGCGGTCGATCTGGTCGAGGGGGCTGAAGCCCCAGGTGTTCAGGGTCCGGCGCCACATCAGCCAGTCGTCCGGATCGGGATCCTGAAGCATGGCGTCGGTGACCGGAACGAACTCGCGCTCGTCCTGCTGCGCCTGCAGGGGCGCGGCCGGGAGCGCGGCGGCCGCGAGGACGAGGAGCAGGAACGACGCGGGCGTCGAGACGTGGTGCTGAAGCTTCATGGAGGGAGCTTAGCCGGGACGCGAGCCGCGTTTCAATTGCAGCGGCGGCGGGAGGGACGGTTCCGGGCCGCGCCGGCGAAACCGCTGGCTCGCCGGGCGACATTCGGATATAACCGTCGGCATGCTGCAGCGGGCAATCGGCATCGCAACCTGCGGTCTGGCGCTTGCGTTCACCGCGCCTGCCGCGTACGCACAGGTGGGCGGCAATCTGGCGGCCGGACCGCCGCTCGACATCCACCTGGAAATCGCGACGGGACCGGACGGCCCGTCGCTCTCCACGACGGCGTTCATGCTGACCACGGGCGAGTACTACCGGCTCAACGTCACGAGCGACGGCGCCGAGCCGTGGCGGCTCGAGGTCGACGAGCTGCTGCGCAACTCGCACCTGCGGCTCGTCACGATCAACGGCATCGAGGTGCATCTGCAGGCGCTGGCGTTCCGCGCCATCGAGTTCGATGTCGGCGGCACGGCCCAGTTCAGCTTTACGCCGATCCGCACCGGCGCGTTCGAGTTCACCGTGGGTGACGTCCCCTCAGTTCAGCGCCAGCGCGCGGACGGCGGCCGCACCGTGGCAGGGAGGTTCACCGTCGAATAGCTCCCGTCGATCCGGCTGCAGTGTGCCTTCGAAATACGCACATGGTACGCTGTGAATTCGTTCGCAAGGCGTTCGGCATGCTTGCCCGAAGGTTGTCGAGCAACGCACGTCGTGAGCAAGCGGCGGCTGCAAGGGGGACATGATGGTGGATTCGACCAGACGCAACATCCTCAAGACGGGCGCGGCGGCGACCATGTTGGCGGCCACACGGGCGTTCGCAGGGCAGGCCGGCCAGAACGAAGCGGCCATGTCCTTCTACGAGAACGGTCCTGTTCGCATCCGCTACGAGGAGGCCGGTTCCGGCTTCCCGCTACTGGTCATCGCCGGCGGGGGACTCAACTCGTCAATTGCCGGTCTGGCCACGCATCCCTTCAACCCGCTGGAGGAGTTCGGGGGCGAGAACCGCGTCATCGCGGCGGACCTGCGCAACTCGAACCGCGGCCAATCCTCCGGTCCGCTGGAGATCGACAGGCCCTGGGATTCGCATACCGACGACCACCTCGGCGTGATGGATCACCTGGGCATCGACAAGTTCATGGTGCTCGGCTTCTGCATCGGCGGCCCCTTCATCTGGAACCTGCTGCGGCGGGCTCCGGGTCGCGTCGTCGCCGCCGTGCTGACGCAGCCGAGCGCGTGGAGCGCGGAGCACCCCACGCTGTTCTACGACAACAACATGGGGGGGTGGGGCCCGGATCTGGTCGAGCGCCGGCCCGAGATCACGATGGACATGGTCGACCGGTTCCTGACCACGATGTACCTCAGCAACGCGGACTTCGTCTTCACCGTGACGCGAGACTTCGTGCGCGAGCTGCAGACGCCGATTCTGATCCTGCCGGACGACATCCCGGCGCATCCGTACGATGTCGCCATCGAGGCCGCGATGCTCGCGCCGCAGTCCGAGGTGAGCATGTTCCCGTGGAAACAGCCCGTGGAACGGATACCGCTGGCGGTGCGCCAGATACGGTCCTTCCTCCGGGCGCATCGACCGGATCTCGGAGGAAACTAGCGATGCGGTTCCCACACCATTTGTTGACGGTCGTGCTCGGCATCGGGCTGAGTGGTTTTCAGGGCGTCGGCGAGGCGCAGGAATCCGCGTCGCCGACGCTCGCGCATTCCCGTGTCACCCGGCTCGACATCACCAGCCGCGAGCCGGCTTTCGGCGGCCGCTCGTTCGGCGCTGTCGGCCAGTACGAGATTCTGCTCGGCACGGCCACGGCCGTCGCCGACCCGGGCGCCCCCCGCGAGCCCAGGATCGTGGATCTCGAGAACGCCCCGCGCAACGCGGAGGGGCTGGTCGAGTACACCTTCGAGGTCGACATCCTCAAGCCGGTCGACATCGCCCGGGGCAACGGCGTCCTCGTGTACGAGGTGAACAACCGCGGCCGCAACATCGTCTTCGGCTACTTCCACGAGGCGGGGCGGGGCTACGCGGCCGGGAACGCCGGCAGCGCGTTCCTCATGAACCAGGGCTACACGTACGTCTCCAGCGGCTGGCTGCACGGCGCGCCGGGCGCCGGCGACCCGCGTCCGGTGCTGGCGACCTTCCCGCTCGCCACCGACGACGGCGGGACGATTACCGGTGTCTCGATGGAAGAGTGGCAGGACCCGGACAGCCCCACGTTCGGGCGGCTGACCTACCCGGCGGCGACGCTCGACGAGAGCGCCGCGACCCTCACGCACCGCCAACTCCAGGACGATCCGCGCCAGGCGGTTCCGGCCGCCGGGTGGCGCTACGTCGACGACACGACGGTCGCGGTGACGCCGCCCGCGGGAACCGACGCGGGGACCATCTACGAGTTCGTGTACGAGGCCCGGGATCCGATCGTCCACGGCCTTGGCTTCAGCGCCATGCGCGATCTCGTGTCGTTCGCGCGCTACCGTCCCGCCGACGATCGGGGCGTCGCCAACCCGCTCTTCGTAAACGGCATGCCGTTGCTCGACCACGTGGTGGCCGTCGGCTCCTCGCAGAGCGGCCGGATGATCAGGGACTTCGTCTACCAGGGCTTCAACGAGGACCCGGCGGGGCGGCGCGTCTTCGACGGCATGACGCCGTACGTCGCAGGCGCCCGCCGCACGTGGGTCAACGCCCGTTTCGCGCAGACGGGCCGCTACACGCGCCAGCACGAAGACCACAACTACCCGATGGACGAGTTCCCGTTCACCTTCGCGACGACGACCGATCCGCTGACGGGCCGGACCGACGGGCTGCTGGCCGCCTGCACCGCCTCCGGCACCTGCCCCCGCATCATCCAGGTGGACGCCGACTCCGAGTACTACGGCGCCCATGCGTCGCTCATCGTCACCGACACGAGGGGCCGGGCGCTGGAGCTGCCGGCGAACGCGCGATACTGGATGCTCGGGACCGCGCACCTGCAGGGCGACGCCGGGTGCCGCGACCCCCGCAACCCGGTGCAGCCGTGGCCGTACTACCGGGCCGCTTTCGACGCGACGGTGCGGTGGGTGCGGGACGGCGTCGAGCCCCCGGCGACGCGCGCGCCCTCGGTGGCCGACGGCACCGCGGTGACGGTCGAACGCCAGGGCGAGCAGTATCCGACCATCCCGGACCGTCCCTACAACGACGCGATCAGCACCCTCGGCGTGCGCGACTTCTCGGTCTGGCCGCCGAAGGAGAGCGACGAGCGGTACCCGTTGTTCGTGCCGAGCCTCGACGCCGACGGCAACCTCGTGGCGGGGGTCATCGTGCCGGAAGTCGCGGCCCCGCTCTCCACGATGGGCAAGGCGGTTCGCGCGGCGGGCTTCGCCGAGGGCGACCTGTGCGGCGTGAACGGCTCCACGATTCCGTTCCCCCGGACGAGGGATGAGCGAATGCGGTCGGGCGATTCGCGCCTCTCCCTGGAGGAGCGCTATCCCGGCGGCGAGGCGGAGTACGTGAAGCGCTACGGTGACGCGGCGGACGCGCTGGTCGCCGAGCGCTATCTGCTGCCCGCCGACGCCGAGACGCTCAAGGAGTCCGCCGCCGCCGCGTGGAGGGCGGCCATTGCCGCACCGTGAAGACGATGTGCGGCAGCACGCAGCCTTTCGCCCCGAGGGTGAGGATTCGTCGTCTTGATCCGCTCGCTCCCCGACCGTGCGGGGAGCGGGCGCGAACCGCATGATGCGCAGAAAAGGAGACCACGGCATGTCTACATTCCGTTACGGGCTACTGATCGTCGTCGCCTTGAGTCTGGCGGTCGCCGGCGTTCGGTCCGCGGCCAACCCGGAGGCAACGACCGGCGTCACGCCGGAGTTCCGGCACATCAACAAGCTGGCGTTCGGGCCCGAGGGCGTCATCTTCGCGGCCGACGCCCAGGAGGTGTCCATCACGGCCCTGCAGCTTGGCGAGCAGATGGCCGGCGGGGCGCCCGGGACGCAGGACGTGCCCGCGATCGACAGCAAGGTCGCCGGGCTGCTCGGCATCGATGCCGGCAACCTGCTGATCACCGACATGGTGGTCGACCCGCGGACCCGCAATACCTGGCTCTCGGTGATGCGCGGGCTCGGCGCCGGCGCCGTGCCGGTTCTCCTGCGCGTGGATGGCGCGGGCGAGATCGAGGTCATCTCGTTCGACGAGGTCCGCTACACGCGGATCGGGGTGCCCAATCCGCCGCCGGCCGAGACGCCGCTGGTACTCGTGGACGGGCGGGAGATCCCGATCGCAAACTATCCCGACCAGGTCGATCCCGCGGGGCTGATCGGGGTACAGACCATCACCCACATGGCCTACATCGACGGCAACCTGTTCGTCTCGGGCCTGTCGAACGAGGAGTTCGCGTCCAAGATGCGCGTCATCCCGTACCCGTTCCGGGTGGCGGACGCGGGGACGAGCGTGGAGGTCTACCACGGGTCCCACGGGCAGCTCGAGACGTTCTCGCCCGTGTTCACGTTCGTCCCGTACGAGATCGACGGCGAGCCGTCGATCGTCGCCAGCTACCTGTGCACGCCCCTCGTCAAGTTCCCGATCGCGGCGCTCGAGCCGGGCAGCAAGATCCAGGGGACGACAATCGCCGAGTTCGGGAACCGCAACCGGCCAATCGACATGATCGTCTACGAGAAGGACGGGCAGGACTACATCCTGCTGTCGAACAACCAGCGCGGCGTGATGAAGGTGCCGACGGCGCCGTTCGGCGCCGCGGACGCCATCACGGAACTGATTCCCGATACGGCCGGCGTGCCGTTCGAGACCATCGCGTCGCTGCAGGGCGTGCAGCAGCTCGATCGGCTGGACGCCTCGCGGGCGATGCTGCTCGTCGACGCCGCGGGGGGCGGTCTGAACCTCGAAGCGGCCGCGCTGCCGTAGGGCGCCTGCATCCGATGAGACATGCGGCGAGGGCCGCCGCCCTGGTGGCGGCCCTCGCGCTCGTACCGGCGTGCTCGCAGCCGAGCGGCCACGCGCTCAGCCCTGCTCCGGGCGAGCCGAGCATACGTCTGGTCACCTCGCCCTCCGGGCAACGGACCATCGACGTCGCGGGGCTGGCGGTCGCGGACCTGGAGCAATTGGAACGCGCGGCGCCGTCGCGTGACGCGTGGCAGGCAATCCTGCGCGTCCACGTCGCGCAGGCGGATCCGGGCGCCGCGGCGTTGCCGCCGGTGCTGGGGGACTACGCCGTGCACGACGGCGCGCTGCGCTTCACCCCGCGGTTTCCGTTCGATGCGGGTCAGCGCTACGAGGTGGTGTTCGATCCGTCGTCCCTGCCGTCCGCACGCGGCCGTTCCGCGCCCATGCCCTCGCCTCCCGTCCACGCGATGGTCGAGGTGCCGGCTCTCGACCGCGAGCCGTCGACGCGCGTGGCCGCCGTCTATCCGACAGGCCCCGAGGTGCCGGAGAACCACCTCCGCCTGTACATCGTCTTCTCCGCCCCGATGGGGCTCGGAAGCGGCAACCCGCACGTCCGGCTGCTCGACGAGGGCGGCGAGCCGGTTGCCGACGCGTTTCTGCCGCTGGACGTCGACCTGTGGAACGCGGATCGGACGCGCTACACGATTTTCTACGACCCGGGGCGGGTCAAGCGCGGCATCCGGCCGAACGCCGAGCTGGGCCGCCCGCTGTCAGCGGACCGCAGGTACACGGTGGCAATCGATGCGGCCTGGCGCGATGCCGCCGGGCAGCCCCTCGTCGCGTCGTATCGCCGGGAGTTCCGGGTGGGTCCACCCCGGGAGCGCGCCCTCGATCCCGCCGCCTGGCGGCTCGACCTTCCGGCCGGCGGCACGCGGGATCCGCTTGCGGTGCGCTTCCCGGTGCCGCTCGACTACGGCCTGCTGCAGAGCGCGCTCCGGGTGACGACCGGCGAGGGCCGGCCCCTGGCCGGGGAGATCCGGGTGGAGCAGGGCGAGACGCGCTGGGCCTTCAAGCCGCACGCGCCGTGGCGGCTGGGGGAGTACCAGCTCGTCGCGACGGCGACCCTCGAGGATGTCGCCGGCAACCGTATCGGACGGCCGTTCGAGGTCGACGCGGCCGAGGCCCGGGGCGCCGAGCGCGCCCGGGGCGCCGTGGTGCCGTTCCGGATTGGCCGTGCGCCACGGTGACCGGTTCGGCCTCCCGTCTGGCCAGTCCGATCCCGCGTTGGCGTTTCTCATGCATGATCAGCACTGTCCATGCCATCCGACCTCAATCCGGACTCGGCGCAGCACGGCAGCGAATCTGCTTCCCGCGGGTCCACCTCGGAGTGGCGTCTCCATCGAGCGGGCACGGCGGGGCAGTCGATCGGCGATAGACACGCTATTCACGGGATACAGGTCCTGGCTCCGGCGGAGGTCACGGGGCCGCCTGCCGCCGTGGGCGCGTGACGGCATCGACACCAGCGACGTAGTCCACGACGCGCTGCACCAGACCTTCGCAAGGCTCGAATCGTTCGAGTCGAAACACGCCAGGGCGCTCCAGGGATACCTGTTACGTGCTGTCGAGAACCGGATCCATGACTACTCGCGGCGCGCCAGGCGTCGTGTGAACGTGATCATCTCGGATGCATCCGCTCCGCTATCCGACAGCGCGGCCCCGCAGTACCAGCAGTTGGTCGATGATGAGACCCGGAGGCGCTACGCGAGCGGTCTGGAGCGCTTGTCGGACCGCGACCGCCGGCTGATCGTCGGGCGTGCCGAGCTCGGATACAGCTACCGTCAGATCGCCTTCATGGAGCGTCTGTCCAGCGAGGCAGTGGCGCGCAAGGCGCTGGCACGGGCGTTGAGAAGGCTGGTCGACATCATGTCGAATGTCTGAAGACGCTCCCGGGGACGTCGTCCGCGACGCGGTGGACGCCGTCACGTTGAACCAGGTTGTACAGTGGGAGCGGTGCGCAAGGCTGGCCAAGCCGGCCGAGCGCCGAGCCCTCCACACGCTGCGAGACCTCTCCCGGATCTTCGCGGGTAGCGACGCTGCAGGGACCGCGCCGTCGACCGCGCCGGAGTCCCCTCTCGGCTTTCGTGCAGGCGTCCTCGTTCGCCGCGGCGTCCAGGTTCTCATGGCCGCTGCCACGGTCCAGGTGGCGGCGACGTTGCTGCTGCTGCCCTGGAGGTGGGGAGACTACCATCAGGCGCATGGAGACGTGGCGGTTTATGCGGCGATCCTGCTCGCCGGGTACAGTGCAAGCGCCGCTCTGCTGCTGTTCGCCGGCCGTCGTGACCGGCGGACCTGGTTGCTGGGCGGCTTCTTCCTCTTCAGGGCCACGCTCGCACCGCTGCACATGCTTCCGAGTTTTCTGGGGCAGGTGCCGCCATTCGCCATGTCGGAGGCTTTCGCCTGGGACCTGCCCCTGCCGACCGTCGTGTTCGTGCACCTGTCGTATCCGCTGGCGTTCGCGATATCGCCCGCGTTCTTGTGGGCGTTTGCCAGAGAGTGCCCCCAGGTCCATCGGCGAACCCGGCTGGACGACCTCGCGCGCGGGATGGTTCCCGTCAGCGTGGCGATCGGTTGCGCCATGTGCGCCGGGCTTGCGTCGATCTACGCGGCGGGATTGACCGGCGCCGCGGTCAGTGGTTTCTACGTGGCGGCCCTCGATGGAACCGGCGCTGCCGCATCCGTGTTGTCGCTGGCTGCGGTCGTGGTGGTCGCACTGCGGGCGCACACGGCGCCGGCCGCCGAGGTGAGGCGCGTCGTCGTGTTCAGCCTCGGGTTCCTGGTGTGGGTGGGACTGGGCGCGGCGTACGACCTCGTCGAGGCGCTGTCGCCCGGATCCTGGGTGTCGAACTATGAACCGGGATCGGTCCTTGCGCTGATGCAGCCGATGCGCTTTCCGGGGATGGCGCTGCTGTGGTACTCGGTGCTCGCAGTCCGTGTGCCCCACCCCCGCGAGATGATCCGCGCCGGCTACAGACGGCTGTTGATGAGACCCGGCCTGCTTCGGGGGGCGGTCGTCGCGCCGGTCGTGGGTGTCGGTTGGCTGCTGTGGAGCAACTCCAATCAGGAAGTGGCCGCGGTGGTCGCGAGTCCGTTGGCACAGTCGCTGACCGCGGCGGCCGGGATCCTGCTGGTCCTGGCCATCAACCGCGAACGCCTTCTCCGTCGTTTGGACGCCTGGGTGTATCCGGAGGCTTCGGACCAGCCGCAGTTTCTGGCCGTCGCCACCGCGGCCCTGGCGAAGGCCGAACGGATGGCGGCCATCAGCCGGACGCTGACACGCGCGATCAAGCGCGGCTGCGGCTCGCCCGGCAAGCTGCTCGTGGCAGACGACGCGCCGTTGGCCACGGGCGATTTCAAGCCGGCGGACATCGCGATCGCTCCCTTGTCGCGGACTTCGGCGATCGTCCACATCCTGACGGAGGCCGGCGGGTCGTTGCGGGTCCATCCCAGCGATGCGCACTCGGTTTTCGGCCTGCTGCCGGCCAGGGACGCGGCGTGGGTGGCCGAGACCGACGCCGACGTGATTGCGGCCGTCCCAGGCCCCGGCGCCGAAGTCGTCGGCATCCTCGTGGTGGGGCGGCGTTTCGACGACCGGATCGTGCGCACTGCGGACGTGACGTTCCTGGAAGTGCTGGCATCGGCTGCGGGGCAGGCGGTGATGCGCCTGCGGCTGTTGCACGGGTCGAAACCTCGGCTGTCCGAGCCGCCGCCTGCGCTTGAGTGCCCGGGGTGCGGATGGGTTGCAGGGGCCGAGGAGCTTCCCGGGTGCGCCTGCGGGCCGGCGTACGTCGAGACGGAGGTTCCGCGGGTACTGGCGGGCAGGTTCCGGTTGACCCGGCGGCTGGGCGCCGGTGGGATGGGGGTGGTCTACGTGGCGCACGATGTCCGGCTCGATCGCCACGTGGCGGTGAAGACTCTGACTGGGAGGTCCGTGTCGCGGATGATGGGACTGCATCCCGAGGCATGGGCCATGGCGAGGGTGGCGCACGCGGCGGTGGCTCAGATCTACGGCGTCGAATCGTGGCGCGGACGCCCGTTCCTGGTCGTCGAGTTCCTGCCCGGCGGCACCCTTGCGGCCCGGCTCGGGGAGGGGCCGCTCCCGGCGCCACAGTCGGTTGCCATTACCATCCATCTCGCCGAGGCGCTGGCGGCGTTGCATCGGGCCGGGTATCTGCACGGTGACGTCAAGCCGAGCAACATCGGGTTCACGGCGGACGGCTTGCCGAAGCTGCTGGACTTCGGTCTGGCCCGCCCGGCGAACAATGCGGCGGTGGCTGGCGGCACGCTGCGCTATCTGTCGCCGGAGGTGCTGTCGGGGCGGCCCGCCGAGGCAGCCGACGACGTCTGGTCTCTGTGCGTGGTCCTCTACGAGATGGTGTCCGGTGAACACCCGTTCGCGGGTGGCACGGTCGAAGATGTGGCGGAGCGTATTCGGCGCCAACGCCTCGGTGGCCGTGCGCGGTCCGCATCGGACACGGAGAGGCTGTCGGCGGTGGTCGCGTTCGCGGCGACGATGCTGGCGGCTGCCCGGTCCGCACGTCCGGCGACGGCGCGCGCATTCGCTGATGCGCTTGGCCGAGTGCTGGACAAGGAATAGAACCGGGTTCTCGTTACTCGCCTGCCGCGTTTCTGCTCTTCGGACGTCTATCCCTTATAGCAACGGTTGCCCGTCTGGACGATGCAGGGTGATCGCCTTGGCGTTGCCCTCAGTCGCCGCAGCAACAGCAGATGGACGGTCGTTGGCGTGGATATCGCGAAGCGGGTGTTCCAGTTGTACTGGGTCGACATGGAGACGGGAGAGCTCATGGACCTGCGGCTGACCGCGGGCGAAATTGCTGGAGCACTTCGCCAATCGCGCGCCGTGCCTGGTCGGCATTGAGGCCTGCGGCGGTGAGCAGCACTGGGCGCGCCGATTTCAGACGCTCCGCCACGAGGTGCGTCTGCTGCCGGCGAAGATAGTCCGGCCGTTCGTCAGCGCCACAGGCGAATGGGGGCATTGGCTGGAGGAGGATAGGAGGGGGAATGAGAGACATGACGAAACATCTTGGCGCAGCTGTCCTGAGCGCCGGTCTTGTTGTGGCATGCGGCGACAGCGGACCCACGGGGCCTAGTTTCATGTGCTCCGTCACCATAGAGAAACACGGGGACTCCAACCCGCACCCGCGGATCTTCGTCCAGACCATCGTCCAGACGGCGAGCGGCTCCGGGTCCGGCTCAACGCAAGACGCAGCCCTGGCGGAAGCGCGCCGCGTTGCGTGCGCCAAGCTGGACCTCTCCTCCAGCGAGCGATCCCACTGCGAGCGGGGGACATCGCCCGATCTCGATGACCGCGGCTTGGTCAAACTCCTGAGCGAAAGCAGCCGGCAATGCAGCGGCCGGTCGTGATCGTGACGGGGCCGAACCTGGTCGACCGGCGCACGGGCGATGCTGCTACCGAGGGGGCATCCTCGGAACGCTGGGTGACCGGAGCCACGCCGCAGATACAGCGAAGTGCGTCGTAGTCCCGCCGCTGTACGGCTTCGCCGGCCTCGGCGAGCAGCGCGGCAAGCACACCGGTGCCGATACCGGGCATCGACAGCAGAATGGCGGCGTCGGGCTGCTGTGTCGACGAGTCCGGATCCTCCTCTGCGGCCGCGTCCGGGCAGTCTGCCGGAGCAGCCTCGGCAAGCTGGTGCACCAATCGGTCGAGCTTGGCGAACCCGTTGGCCCGCGCGCGGCGTCGGCAAGCTCCGCCACAGATCGAGCGCCCACGGCGCTGCGACGTCGTTGTCAACCGCATCGAGGAACTGCGGGTAGTAGCGCCAGAGCTGGTCTCGCATTCGGTTCGCGAGGCGAACACGTTCCCGAGTCAGATCCTCGCTCAGGCGCGACCACTCGCGTAGCTCGACGATCGTCGGGTCGGTCGATTCCAGTCGCCGCAAACAGTGCGGGTCGGTTGGCAGCGCCGAAGCGAGTACCCGTGCGTCCCGGCGGTCGTCCTTCGCGCCCGCCGGCGAAAGGCGATCACGGAAGCGGTCGAGTTGCTTCGGACTGATCGAGTGGACGGCGAAGCCCCGCTCCATCAGGCTCTCGACCACCGGCTCGGGGAGGGGCCGCTCCCGGCGCCGCAGTCGGTTGCCATGACCATCCATCTCGCCGAGGCGCTGGCGGTGTTGCACCGGGCCGGGTATCTGCACGGTGACGTCAAGCCGAGCAACATCGGGTTCACGGCGGACGGCTTGCCGAAGCTGCTGGACTTCGGTTTGGCCCGGCCGGCGAACAATGCGGCGGTGGCTGGCGGCACGCTGCGCTATCTGTCGCCGGAGGTGCTGTCGGGGCGGCCCGCCGAGGCAGCCGACGACGTCTGGTCTCTGTGCGTGGTCCTCTACGAGATGGTGTCCGGTGATCACCCGTTTGCGGGTCGCAAGGTCGAAGATGTGGCGGATCGCATTCGGCGCCAACGTCTCGCTCGCCGTGGGCGGTCCGCAGCGGACACGACGATGCAGTCGGCGGTGGTCGCGTTCGCGGCGACGACGCTGGCGGCTGCCCGGTCCGCACGTCCGGCGACGGCGCGCGCATTCGCTGATGCGCTTGGCGGTGTGCTGGGCAAGAAATAGATCCGAATCTTCGCTACTCGCCTGCCGCGTTTCCGCTCTTCGGACGTCTAACCATATAAGAAGGCTCGTCCGCCACGTTCAGCTCCCAGGCTTCGAGCGGGTGCGCGTGGCGCACGTCACCGCGCCCACAGCCGCTCGCCCACCGGCGAAGGACACGCCTCGCAGCCGGAGGAACATTACGGAAGGGAACCAAGATGAAAACGATGTGCAAAGTTCTGGTCGCTGCGCTTGCAATAGCGGTTGTTGCATGTGACGACAGCAATCCGGCGCCCACGGCGCCGACCACTACGACGCCGACGGTCACGACTCCAACGGTTCCGGCCAACCGGGCTCCGCAGGTTGCGACAGGCATAAACGATGCCACGCTGGAGCGGGGCGACAAAGGGACCGTCAATCTTGAAGAGTCGCCGGTGAACTTCACTGATCCGGACGGCGACGACCTGACTTACACCGCAAGCTCCAGTAACACCCACGTAGCGTCGGCTGATGTTGTCGGAACCGTTCTTGAAATCGTCGCCGCGAACATCGGGAGGGCCGATATACGAGTGACGGCGCGTGATCCGGGCGGACTTGTGACCGTGACCGGAGGCTCGGGCACCAGCACCGGCGGCGGTGTCGTGACGACGCATGCGGGAGCCTGCACGGTCGGCCTGAGACTCGGGCCGGGCGGCTCCTGTGACGTCGGATCAGAGCGTTTCCAGGTCCTGTCGGACGGCCGCGGGCGCTACGGTTGCTGCTTTACGGCCGGCACAGGCATCAATATCAACGGTTTCAGAGCGAACAGGATCTCCGGTACCGACAACTGGCGCATCGAAGCGCTTCCGTAAGTGCTGTCGCACGGTTGTTGCGCGCCCGAGTTGCTCTTCTGGCTCGACGCGTCGGGTCCCGGACGGAGAATGTACCGGCGTTCTCTCCGTAGTTGACTTTGAGACACTATCCGGGTCGCTTCGTTGATCATGGTTGAGTACGATCACCTTCTCGGGGCGGCTGCCGCCAGGACGCCTGGCGGCGAAGGCGCGTTTCTCGCCGATGTCGTGGTCAACGGGCAGCAGCATCTGCGAGGCGAGGTGTGGTCACCTATGAAGTACCACGAGTTCGGGCCATTCAGCACACGCCGCGGCGGGACGTGGTTCGTCCTGCTCATGAGCGGTCTGTCGTTGACGATCGTCCTGGCAGAGGGCGACGGGTTGCTCCCGGTCTTCTTCGTACTGGTCGCGACGGTCGCCGCCGAGAAGATCCTCTACCAGTGGGTAAGCTGGAGCGCGAGGCGACAGCGCCGACAGCCAACATGAAGCTGGCCTTCGATGCGGCGATGTCGATCCCGTGTCTCACTGCGGCGGCGGTCGCGCTGCTCTGACCGTGTCCGTCGAGCGTCAGGGGTGAACCTCTGGCGCCCGACGGATCTTATCCCGCCGTTCCAGGCGGGATGCATCGCCGCTCGAATGCAGCGGTTTCGCCGCGGGATCCTACGCCCACGGCGGCGGGATCGCCTCGGTATTGCGCTCGAGTCCATCCGCCCATTCCGCGATCGCGTCGGCCAGGCGCGGGTCCGCGCCGGCGTAGTCCAGGTTCGCCGCGCACTTCCGGATCAACGCGTCCCGCGCCAGGGGTTCCCGCGCGCCGCCCCGCAGGTGCGGCTGGCGCTCCTCCACGACCGAGCCGTCGTTCAATACCGCGCGGATGCGCCCGGCATAGTTCCTTGGGTACTCGTCGTCGGGATCGATCCGGTAGACGACGCGGTTCGACAGTGCCAGCACCTCGGGGTCCCGGACCGCCGCCGGGCCGAACTCGGCCAGGCCCGCGTCGCCCCGCACCAGAGCGACGGCGATGCAGTAGGGCGTGCTGAACTTGGCCGCGTACCCGTTCGGCGGATTGCGTTTCCGGTCGAGCGGCTCCCAGAGCCGATGGATGGTGCCTTCTCCGACCGGACAGATCAGTTCCGCAACCTCTCCAGCGCGGACGCCGCGCGCCCGGAGCCGGATCGCGCAGTCGATGAAGGGCTGGGTCATCGTGCCGCACGCATACGGCTTGAACGCGATCCGGGCCGTCTCCAGCGTTGACCCAGACCCTCGGTCAGGATGGAGGAAGCGGGGGACGCCCCCGGCGCGAAGGCCTTCAGGAAGCCGTGCACGCCCTCGAACACGGTCGCCGGGCCCCGGAAGCCGGCGCGGCCCATCGCCACCGCCCGGAGGCCGGAGTGCGCCGCCCACCCCGCGTGCATCCGCTTGGTCCACGAACCGTCGGCCAGGTATTCGATGATGCCCGAGGCCATGCTGCCGGCGATCCCGAAGGCGTCGACCGTGGTCGGCGACGGCGCGCGCGTCGCGGCGGCCACGGCGGCCGCGGCGCCCATCGCGCCGATCACGGCCGTGGGATGGAAGCCCGCCGCGTGCGTGGCCCTTCCGGCCGCCAGCCCCAGACGGCACATCAGCTCGTGGCCCGCGGCGAGGCCGCGCAGGACGTCGGGTCCGGTCAGGCCTTCTGCTTCGGCGACGGCCAGGACGACCGGAACCACGACGGCGCCGGGATGCACCGGGCATCCCTCGAACGTGTTGTCGAAGTCCTCGCCGTGCGCCGCCGTGCCGTTGATCATGGCCGCCGCCTCCGGCGGCCGGCGCTCCCGCGCGCCGATAATTCTCGAGGGCCCGGTTCCCGTCCATGATTTCCTGGCGGCTGCCACGTAATCGGAGTTTCGGACGGCGACCGCGAGACCCACGGTATCGATGAGGGAGTCCGCCACGGCGCGGATGACGGCGGTGGGTAGCGCCCGACCGGGGAGCTTCTCGATCCAGTCGGCCAGCGTCACGGCGACCGCCGTGGCCGGCGAGTCCCTATGCATGTTCCTGCTTGATGCCGGACCGGATTCTCGCGACGACCGAGCCGCTGACCGTCAGCGCCGCAACGGACAGGAGGACCACCGCCGTCGGGTCTTCCAGGAAGATCGAATGCGCCCCGCCCGAGAGCAGGAGCGAGCGGCGGTAGTTGGATTCGACCAAGCCTCCGAGGACGACCCCGAGGACCGCCGGAAGCAGCGGAAATCCCAGAACGCGCAGCACCACGCCGGCCATGCCCGCCGCCAGAGTCAGGCCCAGATCGAACAGGCTTCCGTCGATCGAATAGATGCCCGAGAGAATCAGCGCGTAGATGAACGCCATCAGCATGGGCTTGGACCGGTTGACGAGCCAGAGGCACACCGGCAGCGCGGCGCCCCCGATGACGAGAAGCGACAGGTTCGCGACGAACAGTCCGGTGTAGAGGCCGACGACGGCATCGGCGTTCTCTTCGAAGAGGCGTGGTCCGGGGAGCAGGCCGTGAACCAGGAACCCGCCGAGCAGCACCGCGGCCGAGTTGGAGCCGGGGATCCCGAAGCTCAGCAGAGGCACGAGCGCCGTCGCGGCGACGGTGTTGTTGGCGGTTTCGGGCGCCGCGACGCCTTCGGGCGACCCCCGGCCGAACTCCTCCGGGGTCCGCGACCAGCGGCGTGCTTCGTTGTAGGACAGGAACGCCGCGATCGTACCGCCCGCGCCGGGGATGACGCCTTCGACGGTGCCGACGGCGGAACCGATCAGTTGGGGTTTCAGCAGCCGACGCCGCATCCTCGCTCCCGGCCAGCGGATGCGCGCCGATGCGGACGACGCCTTGTTCCACATTCCCTGGCTGGCCTGGAGAAACAGCTCGCTGACGGCGAACAGGCCCACCATGACCAGGATCGGCGCGACGCCGCCGAGCAGGTCGGGCTGTCCGAAGGTGAAGCGGGGCACGCCCGAGACCGGATCCGAACCGATGGTCGCCACCATCAGGCCCAGCACGCCGGCGGCCAGACCCTTCAGGAGCGACGGGCCCGCCAGCGAGGCGATCACGCCCAGGCCCAGGACGCCCAGGGCGAAATAGGACATCGGCGTGAACCGGAGCGCCAGGTCGGCCAGCGGCCGCGTCAATGCCATCAACACCAGCAAGCCGATGAAACCCCCGATGACGCCCGAGTAGAGGGAGATCCCCAGGGCCTCGCCGCCGCGCCCCTGCAGCTTCATCGGATAGCCGTCGAGCAGCGTCGCCGCCGCCGCGTTGGTGCCCGGCGTGTGAATCAGGATCGCCGGGATCGATCCTCCATATTCCGCCCCGACGTAGGTGGCGGCCAGCAGTACGATCGCCGAGTGCGGCTCCATCCCGTAGGTGAAGGGAAGCAGGAGAGCCATGCTGATCGAAGGCGAGATCCCAGGCAGCGCCCCGCCCAGGATGCCCCACGCGACGCCGCCGGCGGCCGCCAGCGCGATCGGCGTGGTGACCAGCATGCCGAGCCCGTCGACGACGGCTTCCATCATCCACCCCAGAGCGCAGGCCAGAATCCGGACGGCATGTCGAGCCGCAGGAAGCCGTCGAAGAAGAGCCAGAACGCCGCGCCTCCGGCCAACGCGATCCGGACGAGCCGCCAGCCGGCCCGCTCGCCCTGGTACAGCGCGGCGCCGGCCAGCACGCCGGCGAGCGCCAGCGGGTAGCCGAGAAACCCCACCACCGCCAAATAGGCAACCCCGATCCCCAGCATGACGGCAGCACCGAGCAGCCGGCGGTTCTCCACGCCGGCGAGCCGGGGCGCCGCGCGGCGGAACCACCGCGCGGTCGCGGCCTTGGCCGCCAGGGCGAGTCCCATCGCCGCGACCATCGCGGCGTAGAGGAAGGGAATGCCGGCCGCACCGACGCCGTCGTCCAGCGCGCTGGGGTTGATGCCGCCGGCAAGCGCGTAGTAGCCGGCCGCGACGAGCAGCAACAGGACGGCGCCGGCCAGGTCCTTCGGCATGGTGGCCAGCGCTAGTCGATGACTCCGGACTCGCGCAGAAACGTTTCGGTGTCGGCCGCGAACGCCTCGATGAACACGGAAAACTCGGCTCGCGGCATGTAGGCGGCCGACAACATCGCGCGGGAGTAGACCTCACGGTATTCGGGGTCCTCCAGCAGGTCTCGAACCGCCTCTTCCCAGGCGCTCACGATGTCCGGCGGCGTGCCCGGAGGCCCCATCAGGCCCCGGAACTTGGTCACGACGACGTCATAGCCCGACTCGGCAACGGTCGGCACTTCCGGCAGGCCGGGAAGCCGCGCCGCGCTGAACACCGCGAGAAGACGCAAGCGTCCGGCCTCGAGCTGGCCGCGAATCTCCTGAGCCTCGCCGACTCCGACATCGAGCGTCCCGTTCAACACGTTGAGAATCAGGTCGCCGCCGCCGTCGTGGCTGATGATGGCCGCGTCCACGTCCGCGGCACGGGCGAGGCGTTCCAGCGCCTGCCGCTCCAGCGAGCCCGGGCTCGCGGCGCCCCAGCGGCCCGTACCGGACCGCGCCTTGCGAATCACGTCGCCCAGTGTCTCGAACGGGCTTTCGGCGCGCGTATAGACGACTTCCTGGTCGAGGAAGACGCTGACGACCGGGTCCAGGTCCGCGTAAGTATGCGCCGGGCGGCTCAACAGCGACGTGAAGATGAAGCTCGGCGTGGCGGCGTAGAAGACGCTCCCATCCGGGGGCGCGTTGGCCACGCGGCTCACGGCCCGCGCGCCGCCGCCGCCGGTGATGTTCTCGACGACGAAATCCACTCCCATCCGGGGGCCGAGCCGGCGCGCCATCGCCCGCAGAAAGACGTCGCTCCCCCCGCCGGGGCTGGAATGCGTGACGAGGGTGACGACCGCGTGCGGGTATGCGCCGGCCGCGTCCGGCGCCGGGGCCTGTGGCGCGCAGCCGGCCCCCGCCGCCGCCAGCATTCCCAGGAGTCCCGGTAGCGCCGCCGTCCGGGTCACGGCATGAAGCGGCCGCCGCTGACGTGCAGCGTCTGGCCGGTGACATAGGGTTCGCCGGGATCGGCCAGCGCGAGCACGGCTCGCGCGACCGCTTCGGGACTTCCGGCGGCGTGGCCGGCGTCGTCGAGATAGGGAGGCTGCCGGCCGTCGGCCCGGACACCGGTGTCGATCGCGCCCGGAACGACGCAGTTGGCCCGGACCCGGCCCAGGCCCTCCTCGGCCAGTGCGCGGGTCAGGCCGATCAGGCCCGCCTTGGCCGTGATCACATGGGCGCGGCCCCGCTTCGGCCGGTGGGCGCTGAGACCGCCGATGTTGACGACGGCGCCGTTCCGGTCCTTCGGTAAACGGCGGAACAGCTCCCGCGACGTCAGGAACGCGCCGGTCAGCGTCACGTCGAGGACCGCTGTCCAGGCGGCGCGCGTCGTCGTTTCCAGGGGTTCGTCGGGGCGTATCGCGGCGTTGTTGACCAGGATAGACACCGGTCCCAGCCGGGCGCCGATCGCATCGAAGCCATCAAGGACGGCGGACTCGTCGTCGACGCGCACCAGCATGCCGCACCGATCGTCCGCGCCACCGTCGATTGCGCCCAACGCCTCTGCCAGCGCCGCCGAGTCCGACGCGCCCCAGATGCAGACCCGGGCGCCGGCGGCGCGGAGGGTTCGCGCGATCGCCAGGCCGATGTTCCGGCTGCCGCCGGTCACCAGGGCCACTTCCGCGCCAAGATCGGGGGATTGGCTCATGTCGACTACCGCGCCCCGATGTTACCAAAGCAGGCTGAGGCCCACTGCCTCACCTCGTCGGGCTTGCCACCGTGCGCGGGCGCGATATGGTGAAAGAACCTGCATGGGGCGGACATGATCGCGGAAATCGAGCGGGAAATCGTCGACAGGAACGGCCATGGACGGAACGTGGATCACTTGCGGGCGCTCGGCGTGGCGCTGCCCCGTATCTCGGACCTGGCCGACCCGCCATCGCGTCTGGCGGCCAGGGCCGAAGAGATTGCCGGGGTCGACCCCGACCGCGCGGATCCCCGGAACCTCTTCCGCGTCCATTGGCACAACGGCGCGGATCGCAGGTCGCTGGTCGAGGTCCCTGAGCACATCGTGCTGCCCGATGCGCTCACCGGGGTGCCAGCCCGGATCGTCGTGGCATTGGGCAACCGATTCCCGATGATTGGCGCCCACAAGGTGCTGGCCGCGTACGGATGCCTCATTCCCCACCTGCTGTCCGGAGCCTTCGACTTGACGCGTCACCGTGCCGTGTGGCCCTCGACCGGCAACTATTGCCGCGGGGGCGTTGCGATCGCGCGGCTCCTGGGGTGCCGGTCGGTCGCGGTGCTGCCCGAGGGCATGAGCCGGGAGCGCTTCGACTGGCTCGAGCAGTGGGTGGTCGATCCGGGGGACATCCACCGCACGCCGGGCACGGAGAGCAACGTCAAGGAGATCTACGATGCCTGCCGGGTCCTCGCCAGGGACGATCGGAACCTGATCCTCAATCAGTTCGCGGAGTACGGGAACTACGTGGCGCACCGCGCCGTCACCGGCCCGGCGCTGGAGCGCATCTTCGCGGCGCTCAACGAGGACGGCAGCAAGGTCGCGCGCGCGTTCGTATGCGCGTCGGGGTCGGCCGGAACGCTGGCGGCGGGCGACCATCTCAAGCGCGCGCTCGACACCGAGACTTGCGTGGTCGAAGCGCTGGAATGCCCGACGCTGCTCTACAACGGCTACGGCGAGCACAACATCCAGGGCATCGGCGACAAGCATGTACCGCTCATTCACAACGTCATGGGTACCGATTTCGTGATCGGCGTCTCCGACCGGGGCAGCGATGCGCTCAACGTCGTCTTCAACACCGTAGCCGGCAGGGCCTATCTGTCCAGGCACAGGCACGTCGACCAGGAGGGTCTGGCGGCGCTCGGCGATCTCGGTCTCTCGTCGATCGCGAACGTTCTGGGTGCGATCAAGTACGCGAAGTACATGGGGCTCGGTCCCAACGACGTGGTGCTGACGGTGGCGACGGACGGCGCCGCAATGTACCGATCCGAAATCGAGAATGCCAGGGCGACATACTTTGCCGGCGAGTTTTCCGAGATCGAGGCGGCGCAAGCGTTCGGGCAGCATGTCCTCGGTGCGGGCATCGATCACGTGAGCGAACTGACGCGCCTCGAGCGCGAGCGGATCTTCAATCTCGGCTATTACACCTGGGTCGAACAGCAAGGGATGAGCCTTGCGCAGTTCGATGGGCGGCGCGACCGGGAATTCTGGGAGGGACTGATGGACCTGGTCCCCGTGTGGGACGCCATGATCGACGACCTGAACGCCGCTATCGACTGAGGTCCGCCGGCACTTGCACGCCCCGCAGCTATCGCTCGGCGTTCCGCTTGCATGACGACGAGGTGAAGTAGGCTCACTCCTGCTTCAACAGGTCCGCGGGGAGCCACGCCGGCGTGCCTTCTTCGTACTGGTTGTCGGTCAGCGGCCGCTGGTTGGAACCGTCGGCGTTCATGATGAACAGCTCGGCATACGGCTGCGGCTGGTTGAGGACGAGCGGCGACTCGTCCTTGTAGCCGAAACGCGAGCTGCTGAAGAGGATGAAGTTGCCGTCGGGCGACCACAGGGAATGTGCGTCGTTCCCTTCCGCATCGGTCAGCCGCGTCAGGTCCGTGCCGTCCGGCCGGATGGTGTAGATGTCGAACTCGTCGTAGCGAAAGCGGTCGTCGGGGGCGTAGCGTGTGAACATGATCACGTCGCCCCGGGGCGACCAGAACGGCAGGGTGTCGTATTCGGTGGTCAGGACGCGGGACTTGCCGGTGGCGACCTCGACGATGCGCAGCCCCTCTCCGCGCTCGTTCCCGGTCCAGTAGCGGTACACGATCTCGGTCCCGTCGGGCGACCAGCTCGGGAAGCCGGCGTTGCCCGGCCCCGAGGTGACCGCACGCACCTCCGACCCGTCCGCCTTCATGATCATGATCTCGGCGGGCCCGCGGCTGCGACCGAGGAAGAAGGAGCCCGCGCCGAACGTCAGCCACCGACCGTCCCGCGACCACTCCAGGCCCATCACGGTCACGTCATCCTGGTACATCCGCCGCGGGTTGGTCCCGTCGACATCCCACAGGACCAGCGCCATCCGGTCGGCGCTCGGCGTGCGCTCGCTCACGACGAGGGTGCGGCCGTCGGGCGACACGGCCGGCCAGCCGCTCGCGTGCACGAGCTCGAAGCCGGGCTTCGCGACGGTGCCGAGCAACCGCCGGCCCGGGGTGTTGGAGTAATGGTGCATCGTCTCCAGTTGGCCGGCGTGATAGACGACGCGTTCGCCGTCCCGTGACCAGGAGGGATTGGCGCGGTCTTCGGGCGCGCTCTCTTCGCCGCTCGTGAACGCGAGGGTCCCACTGCTCCTGGTCTTGACGAGGTAGGCGATGCGATCGGGCCCGATGAACTGCGGCGACACCTTGAGCCCGGGACCCGAGGCGTGGACGGTACGCTCGCCGGTGGCCAGGTCGACCGAGACGATGCTCGACGAGCCGCCGCCGAAGTGCGCGCTCACGGTGGCCCGCACGAGCATCTCGTAGAACACGACCGCACTGCCGTCCGCCGACCATTGCGGCGATCCCGCCATCATCTCCGGATCCGTCGTGAGCTTGCGCAGGCCCGTGCCGTCGATGTCGATCACGTAGATGCCGGCCGCCTGCACGTGCTCCCATTTGCCGGCGGGACCGGGATAGCCCTGGTGGGGAAACCCGGTGCCGCGGTCGGAGCTGAAGGCAATCGTCCGTCCGTCCGGAGACCAGCTCGGACGGAAGTCGCCGCCCGGCGCATTCGTGAGGTTGCGGATCTCGCGGCTTACGAGGTCCATGATGTAGATGTCGGTGGCGCCGCCGCGGGACGAGACGAAGGCCAGCGAGCGATTGTCCGGCGACAGCGCCGCCTGGTCGTCGAAGGCCGCCGAATCGGTCAGGCGCTCCAGGTCGCGGCCATCCAGCCGTACCCGGTAGATATCGGCCGACCCGCTCCGGTCCGAGGTGAACACGACCCACTGGCCGTCGTAGGAGAACGACGCGTTGTAGTCGATCTCCATGCCGGGTACGAGCTTGCGGGGGTTGTTCCCGTCCGCGTCGGCGAGCATCAGCTCGGACCGCAGCGGCATGTACTGGTCGACGTAGATGCGGTCGAGAACCTGGGCCTCGAGCGCCGCTCCGGACGTTGAGACAGCGATGAACACCAACGAGGTCGGTATGGCTCTCATCATCGTGCTCCCGCGTTTGCTTCAACGAACCCGGGCCATGCCTCGTCCGCGACGCCCGCTCCTCGGTTGCGGCCCCGGCCATGCGAAGCTCCGCGCGGCCGGGGCGACTCCGGACGCTCCGGCAGGCTACTTGAGCTTGGAGTAGTCGGTGGCGCTCATCATGAACACCTCGGCGCTGAGCGGCACCTCGTACTTCGCGCGCAGTTCGTGCCAGTCGGGGTCGTCCCGGAAGTCCGCGAACACCTGATCGCGATGGGCGCGGTCGCGGTAGGCCAGCATCCAGATCAGCGTGTTGGGATTGTCCAGGCTCTGCCATGCCCAGACGACCTCGGCGCCGTGCTTCTCGAAGAGCGCCACCTCGCCCTCGCGGAAGCGCCGGTGCAGGTTGTCGATGCCGCCCTTGCCGTCCATCTCCGGCTCGGCCGTGTACATGCGGATCTCGAAGCAGCGCGAGTCGGCCGCGACGTTCTTGGAGAATTCCATCGCGAGGTCGCCCGCCGGCCCGCAGGGCGCCGGGTCGTCCTGGGCGAAGGCCAGGCCGCTGAACGCGAGGCTGATCGCGACGGTGAGCATTGCTGTTCTCATCATTCTGTCCCCTTCCCGAATGGTCGTCAGCGTCCGTGCTGCGCGCACCGAATCCTAACACCTGTCGCGACCGCGTATAGGATCGACGGACGACCGGACAGCAGCGGAGGCCATGAGCACCTGGAAGACCTGGCCCGGCTTGGAACTTGACGAGACCGGTTCGTGGAGGGCGCTAACGTGAGCGACCAGCAGCGCGCCACGAGCGCGGTCGTGGATTTCATCGACCGGACCCGCTGGCAGGACTGTCCGCCGGAGGCCGTCCGGATTGCGAAACGCTGTGTCCTCGACGGGCTCGGCGTCATGCTGGCCGGATCGACGCAGGACGCGGGCCGTATCCTGCGCGGCTACGTGCAGACGGTCGACGCGAAGCCGGAGTCCACCGCGTTCGGTCCCGAGTCGTTCCGGAGCGGTGCGTCCTCGGCGGCGCTGCTCAACGGGACGAGCGGCCATGCGCTGGACTGGGACGACACGCAACTGGCGACCAGCCCCGACCGGATCTTCGGGTTGCTGACGCACCCGACGGTGCCGCCGATGGTTGCCGCCCTGGCCATCGGCGAGCGGCAGCACGCGTCCGGCAAGGCGTTCCTCGAGGCGTTTCTCACCGGCTTCGAGGTCGAGTGCAAGATCGCCGAGGCCATCAGCCCCGGCCACTACAGGAAGGGCTTCCACTCGTCCGGCACCGTCGGCACGTTCGGCGCGGCGGTCGCCGCGGCCAGGCTGCTGGGTCTCGATGGCGATCGGATGGCGCACACGCTCGCCATCGCGGCCAGCTCGGCCTCCGGCATACGCGTGAACTTCGGGTCGATGACCAAGCCGCTGCACGTGGGCCGGGCGTCGCAGAACGGGGTGGTCGCGGCCGAGCTCGCCGCGCGCGGCTTCACGGGAGGCGGGGATGCCCTCGATCCGCCGTGGGGCTTCTTCCAGGCGTTCAGCCACGGCGAGGGCTTCGATGCCGACCGAATCGTCGGCAAGCTCGGCGACCCGCACGCGATCGTGTGGCCCGGCGTATCGATCAAGCCGTACCCGTGCGGCGTGCTCGGGCATCCGACGATGGACGCCATGCGGCGGCTGGTGATCGCGCATGACGTGCAGCCGGAGCGCATCGTGCGGATTCGCGTGCGCGCCGGGTCCAACATCCTCAATCCGTTGCGGTACCCCATCGCGACCAACGAGCTCGAGGCGAAGTTCTGTCCGGCGTTCATGGTGAGCGCCATCGTGCTCCGGCGGAAGGCGGGCGTTCACGAGTTCAACGACGAGTTCGTCCGGAGCGCGCCGGTGCAGACCATGATGCGGAAGGTGGAGCGCGTGCTCGACCCCGAGATCGAGGCGCAGGGCTGGGAGAAGATCCGCAGCACCGTCGAGGTGGATCTCGACGACGGCCGCACGCTCGTCGAGGAGGCGGACGAACGCTATCGGGGCGGGCCGGACCTGCCGTTCACCCGCGAGGAGCTCCACGAGAAGTTCAGCGACTGCGCATCGCTCGTGCTGCCCCCACCGGCGATCGACGAGACCGTCGGCATGGTCGAGGCGCTGGAGGACCTGTCCGACGTGAGCGAGCTTTCCCGCCTCTTGAGCGCAGCCCCCGCGGCTGTGGGGCCATGATGCTCGCGTGGGTCTCGGTCGGAGCGCTCGTCCTGGCCGTCGCGCTGAGCGTTCTCACGAGAGTCAACGTCGGCATCCTGTCGCTGGCCATGGCCTGGCTGGTGGGGGTGTACCTGGGCGGCATGTCGGTCAATACCGTCCTGTCCGGCTTTCCCGTGCCGCTGCTGGTCACGCTCGTCGGCGTCACGTTGCTGTTCAGCATGGCCGACACCAACGGCACGCTGTCCAGATTGACCGGGCGGGCCGTCCGGCTCTGCCGCGGGAACGCGGGGGTGTTGCCGCTCATGTTCTTCGCGGTGGGCGTGGTCGTGTCCACGATCGGTCCCGGCGGCACGCCTGCCAGCGCCCTGCTGGCGGCGCCCGCCATGGCCGTCGCGGGGCGGGCGGGCATACCGCCGCTGCTGATGGCGATCATGACCGGCAACGGCGCGTTGGCGGGCACGCTGTCGCCGTTTGCGCCCGGCGGCGTCGTCGCCAACGACGTGATGGCGCGCATCGGCCTCGGCGGCCTCGAGTGGCAGACCTACGGGTACAACGTGCTGGCGCACACGATCGTGGGCATGGGCGGCTTCGTGCTGCTCGGCGGCCTGAAGCTCTTTAGCAGGCACCAGGGAGACGCCGGATCCGCGGAGCCGGACGTCGAGCGCTTCGAGCGCAGGCACTGGCTGACCGTCGCCGGCATTGCGGCGCTGATCGTCGCGGTCGTCGGCTTCGATGCGCACGTGGGCCTGACGGCGGTCTTCGTCGCCGCGCTGCTCACCCTGCTCGGCAGCGTCGACGAACGGCAGGCCATTCAGCGCATGCCCTGGGGCGTCATCCTGATGGTCACCGGGGTGACGGTGCTGATCTCGATAATGCAGAGGACCCAGGGCATGGACCTGTTCACGAGCGGGCTGGCCGGCATTTCGACCTCGGAAACGGTCGTGCCGATGATGGCGTTCGGGACCGGCCTGATATCGGTGTACAGCAGCACGTCCGGCGTGGTGATGCCGGCGTTCCTGCCCATGGTGCCGGACCTCGCACAACAGATTGGCGCTGTCGAGCACGCTCACCTCGCGTGGTCGATCACCGTGGGCGGCGGGCTCGTCGATCTCTCGGCGCTCTCCACCGTGGGCGCCCTGTACCTTGCGGCGGCGCCCCCCGGCACCAACACGCGCGCGCTGTTCAACGCGCTCCTCGCGTGGGGTCTCTCGATGTCCGTGGTCGGCGCAGCGCTCTGCTGGATTCTGTTCGGGTAGCGGCCAGAATTCGTCGGCCTGGAGGGTGGGCACCGACGAGCACAAGCCGTTCCTCGAGATTGCCCCCTGGCTGGTGGTCCTCTTCCGCCAGAACTATGGCCTGGGGGCGGACGGCGAGCACGTCCGCCACTACTATGTGTCCGAGTCGGTCGGCATGGCGGCCGGGCTGTTCCTGACCGCCGTACACCAGGCGGGACTGGTGGCGCTGACGCACACCCCCAGCCCGATGGGATTCCCCCGGGAGATCCTGAACCGTCCGGACAACGAGACGGCGTGTCTGCTGATACCGGTGGGCTATCCTGCCGCCGACGCGCGGGTGCCGGACCTGCGCCGCAAGCCGCTCGAAGACATCCTGCAGATTCTACGGGAGTAACCTCTGCCGCCATCGACGCGCCGCCGGCGGGCGACGTCGACACGCCCGCCGGGGCCGGCAACTACGGCGCAATGCCCGCAACCGCTTCGTTGAGCCGGGAAAGGAAGTAGGGGCCGTCGATGCCGCTTCCGCGGGCCAGAATCACGCCCTGGTCGTCAACGAGCACGTAGGTCGGAAACCCGCGCACGGCCCAGGCGCGCGTGATGTCGCTCTCGATGCCCGCGTGCCAGTTTGTCCAGGGCATCGGCTCGCGTTCGCGGAAAGCCGTCACGGTCTCGAGCTCCTCGTCAACGCTGATCCCGAGCAGGGCGAACCGATCCGCGGGCAACTCGGCGACCAGCTCGCGAAGCTCCGGCAGCACTTCGATGCAGGGCACACACCACGTAGCCCAGAAGTTGATCAACACGACGCGATCACGGTAGGACGAGAGGCGACCCTCGGTGCCGTCGAGGCGCCGGCCCGTCATGTCCAGCACGGTGCCGCCCACGGTCGCGTGTCGAATCGTCCGGAGCAGGTCCGCCTCCGCTTCCGCGAACGTCCTCGATGTGCCGACCGAGCCCGAACGCGTGTCACCGAACCGCTCACGCTCCACGCCGGCGCTCAGCCCCGTCGCCGCCTCGATCGCACGCTGCCGCCTCGGATCGCGCTCTCCCGTCTCCAGCAGGGCTGCATTGATGGACTGCATCAGCCCGGCCGCCGCGTAGTACCGCGCCATCGCCCGTACGGTCGGGTTCTCGGAACTCGACGCCAGCTCCTCGAAGAAGCGGTCTAGGTCCGGCGCCGAGGACTCGCCGGCGGCTCCGTAGAATCGCCGCGCATCCATCTGCGCCAGGACGCGCGTCCACCGCTCGTGGTCCGGCACGTGGGCGACTAGCGCACGCGCCCCTCGGAGCATGTGCCGCACGGCGTCCGGCTCACGGAATGTCTGCGCAACGAGAAAGTCCGCGGCGTCTCTCGTCCGGTCGTGCGTACCCCCGGCATCCACGATCGCTGTCGCCGCAGCGATGGCACGGCGGATGTCCGGGCGCTCGTCCCACGCCGCCTGGAGACGACGGCGGCGTTCCTCGGCCGACAGGCCGGCTTCGAGCTCGGGCGGCCGCCCGCTCCATGCGGCTTGCGTGTCGAGGTATTCCCGCACAATCGACCAGTCGGGACCGACGTCGGGTAGCGGCATGTCCACCGCTACGATCGAGGCCGGTGCGAACTGTCCCCCGGCGGCAGCATCGGGGGGCACGCCCTCAGCAGCCTCGACCGTCGCGCTCGGCGCCGTTGGCGGACCGGAGGGGCCGCTGTCACTGTCGGCTGACGCGCGACTGTCCTGAGTACTGCAGCCCTCGATCTCGAACACCGCGGCCAATCCCTGTGGACGCACAGGCGAGCCGTCCGACGCGCCCTGCGGGGCCGCCGTCGGCTTGACTTCCACCTGGCTCCCGCTGACTGCGCTTACCAGACCCGGGAAGGGCGCGATGATCGTGCCCGCAGCATCCGTGACAACACCGTCTTCGAACACCCAGCGGTCAGAGACGCTGTGCAACAGCGCGCGCTGGCCGACCTGGACCGTGTCACCCTGCGCGCCCATGATCGTCAGCCTCGCAACGAGGAAGGGGTTCAGGAAGCCGACCGCGTAGAGGTAGCAGTCATTCTCCACCGCCGTCTGGGCCTCCGACGACGGTGTCGCCCCGGAAACCGCGACTGCTGCGACCACCACGCACGACAGGACCAACCGCACCATTCTGCGGAGACTCATGATGACCTCCTGTTCGCACGAAGACACGATGGAATCCGCAACACTCGCCACGATAGACTGCGGCGTCTCGGCCGTGCAAGCATCGACCGCGTCGCACGGCCCACGGGCAGGAAGCGAGAGCGGATACGATATGCGCTTGTCGCCGGGATGGAGAGGGTGGGGTAACAGGACACCCTCCTCAGTGCCGCCGGCTCCTCATTCTGAACCTGAACCCCTTGTCCGGAACAGCAACAACACCTCCTCGTCCTCGTCGGTGAACTCGGCCCGGCCCTTCTTGTCGCTGAGGAAGAAGTTGCCGACATGGGTGCCGAGATGGCGCAGCGGCGTGCTCATGCAGGCGCTCGACAGCACGACGTCCCAGGTCACGCCCAACGAACGCACGAAGGCGGCGAAGTCCGCGATGCGAAACGGCCCCGGCAGGTCGCGCAGTTGCTCGAAGAGCCGCAGGCCATCGGGCCACTCCGCCACCCGGCGGTGGTCCTCCGCGGTCAGGCCCGCGGTGACGAAGTCCCCGGGCGTTCCCGACTCGTCGACGGTGACGATGCAGCCGTAGCGCGCGCCGGTGAGCTCGCACGCGCCCTGGGAGCGGCCGTGGGAGGTGACTCCGTAGGGCGGTCGTCGATTGACACGGCCCAGCGCTCACGCTGTAGCACCCGGCCGCCGCGTGGCGGCTCGACGATGCCGAGAAACGAGTCTCTCAGGCGGGACCTCCTGCAGATGGCGTCGCTGGACCGCGTCACACGGGCCGAGCTCGCTGCCTCGGGCGACCTGTTCGACACCGGCTACGAGCCCCGGATGGCCCGCGTCCATGCAAGAAATGCGCAACGTCTTCGGCGGGTGATCGAGTCCGTCGGATGGCCGGGGGCAGACCTCGTCGGTCCTGACGGTGCAGAGGCTGCCTGGCTGATACTGCAACACGCGATCGCAGAGCCCGACCTGCTCCGTAGCGCATCGCCTCTCCTCGAGACGGCCGTGCGGGAGGGAAGGGCGGACCCAGCCCACGCGGCAATGCTCGAGGACCGGATCCGGTTCTTCGAGGGCCGGCCCCAGCGCTATGGGACGCAGCTCGACTGGGACGCCGAGGGGAATCTCTCTGCAGGCGAGGTGGAGGACCCGCATCGGCTGGCCGAGCGCCGGCTCGCCGTCGGCCTTCCTCCGCTGGAGGAACAGATCGAGAAGGCGCGCAGCCGGGCGACGGCCGAGGGAGAGCGGCCGCCGGCAGCTCATCAGGCGTACGCGAAAGCGCGGGACGAATGGGCGGCAAGTGTCGGCTGGCGCGGCGGCTGAGTCCACTGTCGGCACATACCTGATCAACGACAATTATTTTTGCCGGTTGCCGAGGCGGCGATCGGACGGTCGCGGGAGCGGCCGCGAGGAGTGTGACACTGCCCGTTTTCCTTGCGGAGGACGGGTTGGTCACGGATGCGCAGGTTCGGCGATTGCGAGAGAAACGGATGTCGGGGAAGACGTTGGCGGCGGCCGCGGCGGCGGCGGGAATGAGCGAGCGGACGGCGCGACAGTGGCAGAGCGGCGCGTTGCCGTCGACGGCGAAGGCGCCGCGCACGTGGCGGACGCGAGAGGACCCGTTCGCCGAGGTGTGGGAGTCGGAGGTGGTGCCGCAACTGGTGGCCGACACCGACGGCCGGCTGCAGGTGTTGTCGCTGTTCAAAGCGCTGTGCCGACGTCATCCGGGTCGCTTTCAGCCTGGGCAGCTTCGGACGTTGCAGCGGCGGGTCCGGGAGTGGCGGGTGCAAGACGGTCCGGATCGCGAGGTCTACTTCGAGCAGGTGGCGGTTCCGGGGCGGGAAGCGGCGTTCGACTTCACGGACGCGAGCGACCTGGGGGTGACGATCCGGGGCGTGGTGTTCCCGCACCTGCTGTTCGAGTGGGTGCTGAGCTACAGCAAGTGGACGTATGTGGGGCTGGCGCTGAGCGAGACGTTCGAGGCGCTGGTGGCCGGTCTGCAGGGCGCGCTGTGGATGCTGGGCGCGGTGCCGGCGGTGCTTCGTCACGACAATCTGTCGGCGGCGACGCACGAGTTGAAGCGCAGCGGCGGGCGCCAGTTGACGGCGCGGTTCCAGCAGGTAATGGACCACTACGGGCTGGACTCGTCGCGGATTCAGCCGGGGAAACGCACGAGAACGGCGTCGCCGAGCAGACGCACTTTCGAACGAAGACGGCCATCGAGCAGGCGCTGCTGTTGCAGGGCGACAGGGACTTCGTCGACGAGTCGGCGTATCTGGGCTTCGTGCGTGCGGTCATCGACGAGGAGCGGAACAAGCCAGCGGCGGCTCGGCTGGCCGAGGAGCGTTCGTTTCTGCGTCCGTTGCCGGCGGCACGGATCCCGGAGTACACGACGTTCCAGTGCAGGGTGCGCAAGTGGAGCACGATTCGCATCGGCAGCCGGATCTACTCGGTGCCGGCGCGCCTGATCGGTCACACGGTTGAGGCGCGCCAGCATCCGTCGACGGTCGAGGTCCTCTACGGCGGCCGGGTGCTGTGCACGATGCCGCGACTGCGAGGTGCAGAGGACCATCGGATCGACTACCGCCACATCATTCGCAGCCTGGTCCGCAAGCCGGGGGCCTTTGCACGCTATCGCTTCCGGGAGGAGCTGTTCCCGTCGCTGACGTTCCGGGCGGCGTATGACGCGCTGGGTCGGACGCACGGCGAGCGAGCCGACGTCGAGTATGTGCGGCTGCTGCACCTGGCGGCCACGACCAGCGAACGGCAGGTCGAGACGGCGCTTCGGGCTCGGCTCGACGCTGGCGACACATGCGAGTACGCCAGCGTCCAGGCCGAGGTGCGTCCGCCGGCCCCGACCGTGCCGGAGGTGCGCATTCCTCGCCCCGACCTGACGCGATACGACGCGCTGTTGACCGGAGGTCTGCACGGATGACGGTGCCGAGCACGCAGGTGACAACGCTGCTGACGCAGTTCAACCTGACGACGGCGTCCGAGGAGTTGGTACCGCGACTGACGCAGGCCGGTCACCACGACGCGCTGCCGGTCTTGCTGGAAGTGTTCGAGGCCGAAGCCGAGGCGCGTCGCCAGCGCCGGATCGCCCGGTTGCGACGGGCCTCGCGCCTGCCGCCCGGCAAGACGTTCGAGACGCTCGACGCGGGTCGGTTGCCGGGCCCGGTCGTACAGCAGTTGAAGACGCTCGCCTCCGGGGCGTTCCTCGAGACGGCGACCAATGTGCTCGCATTTGGCTTGCCCGGGGTCGGAAAGAGTCACGCGCTGTGCGCCGTCGCGCATGCGCTGGTCGAGTCCGGCCACAGCGTGTTGTGCGTGCCGGCCTACGCCCTGGTGCAGGAATTGCTCGGCGCCAAACGCGACCTCGACCTGCCCCGGGCGCTGCGCAAGCTCGATCTGTTCGAGGTAATCCTGCTCGACGATCTCGGCTACGTGCAGCAGAGCCCGGACGAAGCCGAGGTCCTGTTCACGTTGCTGGCCGAGCGCTACGAGCGCCGCTCGGTGATGGTGACCAGCAACCTGGTGTTCAGCCAATGGGACCGGATCTTCCGCGACCAGATGGCCACTGCCGCGGCGATCGATCGCCTGGTACACCACTCGGTGGTGCTCGAGTTCGACGTGCCGAGCTTTCGAACAGACCCGTCGCGGCCAACGTCGCCGGCGCCGTCACCACCGCCAGCACGTCGTGGACGGCCGCCGGGTCCGCTGTTGCCGCGGCGCCGTCGACCGTCGACCTCCTGAGCGTTCCGGTCCGGAACCGAGCAGGGCTTCGGCGGCGACGTCCCGAGCGTGCTCTCGGCCGTAGACAGTCATCGTCAGTCCCTCCCGAATCCCTTGGGCAACTCGATGTCGAGCTGGTCGAGGTCGACCGCGATGACCGCGTCCAGCAGCTCGGCCGTGGCCGAGTCCTCCAACGATTCCGGGAGATTGTCTCGCCACGTCCGGTAGCTCTCTTGAAGCTCACGCAGCGTGGCGACGGCCGCGCGCCACCGTTCCGGGCGTGAACGCTTCGGCTCGGCGGCCTTCACGTAGCGCACTACCGGTGTGCCGGCCGCACGCCGCTCGCGCCACCGGCGCTGTTTTTCGGCGTTGGTCAGGGGCATCCCGATCGCATTGTACCGCGGTTACGTAACCAGGCAGTGCGACCGGAGCTTCCGACCGATTTCGCGAGTTCCTGAGTGTCTGCGGTCCGAAACCGAGCATGGCGCCTCGGCGGTGATGCAGAGCGCGTTCTCGGCCGTGATCGAGCTCGTTGAGCCCTGCTCGATGATCCGTTCGACTCCCGAACTCCCGAGGGCCTGTGCATCCTGCCAGCGGCGTGGAAAACGCGCGCGAACGACCAGCAGAGCGTGTGACGGTCGAAGAAGCGCGTTTCCCACCCCGCTTTGGACGCCGCAGACGGCGCCCACAGGCTACACAGGCATCACCTTCCTCGATACTGATCTCCGATCCTCTCAACCGGCAAAAATTGTTGACGCCCACCGGCAAAAGTAATTGACGCCGAACAGCGGCGGGGGCTGGGCGCTGCCGGCGTCTTAAGAGGGCCGTGCGGTCGCCGCTTTTTTTCTCGAATCTACCAATTTCGGTAGCGACAGCAGGTCTACGGATTCGCTAGCCAAGCTAGGCAGCTAGGCTGGCCGATACGACAGCAGGAAGCTGCGAACGTGGCGCACCGCCAGCGGAATCTTCTCCGGGGTGTCTTTCCAGGGGTACATGCTCAGCTGTCCGTTTGGCGCCAGCATCGCGCTCTCGATCGCGGCATCGTACGAATGTCCCGGGGTATCGTCCGGCAGGACGAGAACCGGCGTCTGACACTGCCTCACGAAGTCCCGCGTCACCGTGAACACGAAGTCAGGGTCAGTGCGGAACAGTCGGTTCAGGAATTGGTCGGCCATTTGCGTCGTGATGTCGGGGTCCCGCTCGACCACTTCTGCACCCCACGAGTTGCTCTGACTCTCATACATGGCGTTCGGCAACTCCGGGCGGAACCCGACCGGCTGCGCCGGCACGGCCGCGACCACGCGATCCGGCGCCCGCTTGATGAGGTTCCAGATGAAGGGTCCCGCAATGCAGAAACCGAGCACCATGAACCTGTCGATCCCCAGGTGATCCATCAGGCCGAGTTGGTCGTCGGTGTAGGCATCCCACGGCCGGTCGACCTCGAGCGGGCCAGTGGACTGCCCGGCTGCGTGGCGCAAGTCCGCGTAGATACAGCGGAACTCTCCGCTGAACGCCTCGATCGTGTTGAAGGGATTGCGGCGCCGGATGCCCTCGATCGTCGAGCCGTTCAGCCCCCCGCCCGAGATGAGCAACAGCGGGAAGCCCGACCCTGTCTCCTCATAGCGGATGCGGACATTCCCCCTTTCGTAGAAGCGTCCGCCATCGTCATTGCCGCCCTGCCGCGCGAACAGCGCCCCCGGCGTAGCGGCCATTGCCGCCGCCGCGGCGCCAGTCTTCAGCAGCTTGCGTCTGATCGGGTCCACCATACCTCCTCTTCTCGGCCGTGTTTCGCTTCGATGACACAGCGATCGTCATCGGGGACCGGCTGAATCCACGACTATAACGCAACCGAGGTGTTGCCGAGCACGAGAGGCTGATCATTTCTGCACAGGTATCGATGGTCTCATTGACGACGTGAGGATCGCGGTGGTTCCGGCGCGTCGTTACGGTGTGGTCGTTGGCGGTTGCGCTCCTGCTGGCTGAGTCGGCCTCGCGCCTGCGATAGCTCCGGCCTTCAAGGAGCAAGATCTCCGGCGAGCGCCACGGCCGCGCCGTCGGCGCCTTCGCCCGCTTCACGACTCACCCAGATGCCGATCTGCGCTTCGACGTTCTCGACACCGCCGACGTAGCTGGTCGACCGCGTCGTCGGAGGATCGACGTACCACGCGTCGAAGTCGCTCCGCGGCTGTAGGTCGAAACTTAACGGGTCCGACGCCGCCTTGTACTGCCGGCTCGACACCTTCTCGAAGTCGTCCGTCAGCAGCTCCCGCAACCGCCCGTAGACGCGCTCAATCGTCGTCATCAGCCCTCCTGACCATGAACGCCCGCAGCCCCGTGGCGGTTCCGGCTGCACCACCTCGAACGCGACGCGATCCCCATCGTGCAGTTCGTTGAAGTCTTCTGCATCCTTCGCGCAGAAGAAGTACTAATCCGCAGACGGGCGCCCTCCGCCGCGGCTCGCGGGTAGTTGCTGCTGTTCGGCATGGTCGGGTCACCATCGTGTGGCCCGGGGTGTGACTCCGAGGCGTGCGGTATTCCCCGAATGGGGGTCCCCACGGACCAGTCGTCTAACTCGTGGTCCACAGTGTGCAGGAACGACGTGCCTGCGTGGGCGCCAGAGCGCACCCCGCAGTGTGTCCGGCAGCCTGCCGCTGCCGACGCCGAGGAGGAAACCGTCACGGGTTCCCGAAGTCCCGAGGAGTCTTCTGCCGGTTCCCCCCGCCCCCTTGTCTGGTGTGGCCGCGTCGCGGCGGAGGCGTCGCTGCAGTCCTCAACCAGCACCGTGCAGGCCAGACTCGTCTTTGTGCGCGTCGATGTCCGCCGCCCGCGTCACCGTATCGAGCACCGGCTCGGGAACATGGTCCGCCAGGGCGGGCCCTGGCGGACGGCGACGTCCCGGCAGGGATACGATTGTGGCGAGAGATTCGAACCGGGTCCGTTCCACGGCGACCCTCGTGGCCCTGCAGCCTGGATCGGCTCAAGGCGATCTTTCCTCTTCGGCGCGTTCACGTAACACCACTGACGGCGCCAAGTTGGCCTGGATTCCCTGGCTCAGGTAGAAGCCGGACGCCGGTTGGGCAGAGGCCGTGCCGGTGATCAGGCCCGCGCAGGCGAGTGCGCACCCGAAGATAGAGCGCTATGGCGATTCGGAACGGTGGCATGTCAGTTCCCACCATCCCTGTGAGGGCCAAGTCCGCCGTCCACTGTCGACTGTCTGTCGACTCGCCTTCGTCGTGACCGAAACGGCGGCCGGCCCGCCCGACCTGCACGAGCTGCGAGCGGCAGGCCCGCGTGCTGGAGCAGGAGCATGGCGATTCCGTTCAGTATCGCGTGTGCACGACGAACTTGCCTGCCCGCGTTTACGGGCGACGAACGCCCGGGGCGTGGAGCAGCAAGGCAGCCGTGCAGGGCCAGTCGACCACTCACGCTGGTTATCCGGGCGAAATTTACGCTTCGGGGAGCACGGCGTCCTTGAGCTGCTTCGCGATGCGAGCCTTGACCACCTGCTTGGGCGGGATTTCGATGGCCTCCCCGGTTGCTGGGTTACGACCGGTCCGCGCTTCGCGCTTCTGCAAGATGAGCTTCGCGATGCCGGGCAGCGTGAACTCGCCGCAATCCTGAAGCTGTTGCCCGCACAGCCGCTGCAACTCTTCGAAGAACTCCCGCGCGTCGGCGCGCTTGAGGCTGATGTTGACGGTAGCGAAATGCTCGACGAAATGCGCGAACAACTCGGTCTTGCCCATTTTGCGGGCTTCGGCCATCGATGTTTCCTCTTGGTGCGAGCACGCCGAGGCGGCTACCGAGACGACCCGCGCGCGGTGATTCAGTCAGAAAACCCCGGCAAAAACGGGAAGTCGTAAGCGCTGGGGTCGTCTTGTGTCAATCCGTTGCCGGTCGCCGCCGTGTGCGATCAGGTTCGGCAGCCCGTCGTGGAGCCCCGCGCTGCACCGAGAGCGAGCGAGCGAGACGCTCCCGAACGCCCGGCGCGAAGGAGGGCATGTCGGACGGCCCCTCCTTCAAACCGCATCTTCTCGGTAGCGCGACGGTGACTATCCTCTGCCGTCCGATCCGGGAGGTTCGTGTTGCGCGGCCTCTTGTGCGCCGCGATCGGTGGGTCGGCGCGGGGTGACGTTCTTCATTCGCGAGCGCCGTGACGGCTCGCCTGCGCTGACGAACGTTCCGCGGACACCGGCACCGCCCCGCCGCATGGTGCCCTCGAACCGCTGGTGCAGGTAGCGTCCCAACAGCCGCCGGCAGGCCGGGACAAGGCAGAGGAACCCTGCAAGGTCGGTCAGCACGCCGGGCGGGATGAGCACCGCCGCCGCGACGAGGATCAGCACGCCGTCGACGATCGGTTCAGCGGACCACCGGCCGGCGTCGAGATCTGCCCGCAAGCGTGCCAGCGTGCTGATGCCCTGCTGCCGGGCCAGCGACGCGCCGACGATCCCCGTGCCCATGATGAGCCCGACCGTGCCGACGGTGCCCACGCGCTGGCCGATCTCGATGAGCAGGGCCAACTCGACGACCGGTACGGCGATGAAGAGGACGAGGAGGTGTCCCACGGGCGGTTTGATGAGTTCCCGCTCTCGAATCGGCGGCATTCCAGACTGAATCGGCGCGCGGTCCCGCGTCTCAACGCGCGGCGCCGGGCGATGCCCCGTCGTTCAGCCACCGCGCCAGCGCCTTGCCAGGATCGGCGATCTCCTCGACCGCGCTGTACCAGTGCGCCTCCCAGCCGATCTCCGGCAGGCCCGCGAACAGCATCAGGTTGAGCGGGTAGACCTCGCTGTCGGTGCACCGGCGGAAATCGTCCCGGAACAAGAACGTCGGCTTGTGCCAGGCGATCGCCATGCCGAGCTCCACCATGACCCCTTCGTCCGGCGGACAGCCGTTGACCACTGCGAACAGCCCGTCGGCGTCGCGCACGTCGCGCAGATCGGCTTGGCTGACCTGATAGGCCCAGCCGGCGGTCGTCCTGTCGATCTGGTTGTTGCGGGCGAACGGCTCCCACACCTCGGCGCCAGCCGCCGTCAGGGCGTCGACGAGCGCCACCAACGGCCCCGCCTTCTGCTGCGCGGAGAACCCGTAGGGATTCGCGACGTACAGTGTCTTCAGCATCCGTATCAGTCTACCGACATCCGCCGGGTGAAAACCATTCGCTTGCCGTGGCGTGAACGTGGTCGGCTCGCAGATGACGCCCATGGACATCGGGCCACCGACCGCGCCTTGCGCATCGGCCAGCGGCGCAAGGTGCTGGTCCACCGCTTCGTCACGCGCGGCACCATCGAGGTCGATGCGCAAGCCTCGGTCGTCGAGCCGTTACAGCCATCTTGGCGCGGGCGGCCCGTCGGGGGACGACCGCGCGCTGACAACGCCGACAGCAGCGAAAGCCTTAACCTGTGCGCGGAACCGGGCCAACTCCATATGCTGTTGCCCCCTCCCGGTGACCACTCACGTCTTCGGCGCCGCCGCCGGTGGCGACTCGTGGCGATGGGGTCGGGACCGGGCAACGCGTTGCAGTTGTCGTCCGTGCGTCGAGATTCGCTCCTGTCCGACGGCGCCGAATCATGGCCCTACGTGTTGTGGTCGATGAACGGTCCTGGTGACGCGGGCTTCAGACACTGTTGAGTGACAGCGAAGTGCATTCCAAGTAGCGGATTCCGCACCGAACTCCGTGATTCCAGGATCCTACTGATTGGACGGGTCTTGCGGTTCCGTTGATCGCGGGCCGGGCAGAGATCCGATTCCGGCGCGTCGCGCGTCCCAAGCCAACCAGACAGCGGCAGGTCGCTGCTGCCGCTGAGCTTCCGGATGGTCTCTCGACAGACCTCGCGTTCCTCGGGGGTGAGTCGAACGATGTACTTCTTCTGGGGCATGAAAGCTGTCTCGGCTCGAGACCAACTTCCAGATAGTCCTAATGTTAAATCGTGGCACGGCACTAGAATCCTTGAACGGCCGGCATCTTTACAGATGAGTCAAGTTCAGGTTTGATCGTTTTTATTTCGCCATTCCGGATCCTTCAACCGGCGGTGCCGATCACGCGAGACCTACATGCTTGTGGGTCTGAGGCGGAGCCTCGCTAGTAGGCAGCAACGGAGACCGGGGGCCGATCCGTAAGTGATAGGGGCGCTCGTAGTCTCGGTCGGGGTCTCCTCCAGCCGCGGCGCGGGGCTCACCTCGTGTCGAACCTAGTGGCGACGTACTTCTTGGCATCCTCTTCACGGAGCCGCACCGAACCGGGCCCGGTTCGGACGTAGAGGTCGCCGCCATCGGTTTTCTCAACGCCCTTCCAGCGCAGGTACACCGGCTCGGGACTCCGCTGGCAGCTTACGAGGCACAGGGTCCTGCCCTCGACGATCTGCGTCTTCGGATCGATGCAAGTGCCGGCACGCTCGCCGAGGCCGTTGCGCACGGCTTGGGCGAGGTGGCGCATGAACTTGTCGTCGTTATCCAAGCGGTCGTGTTCGATGCCGAGCACCCTGTGATCGTCGTCGACGCCGATCAGCAGATCGCCGCCCTCGGTGTTGAGGAACGCGGCAATGGTCTTGAGCGCCGCGTGGGTCACATGCTTGTCGTCCTTCCGGTCCTCCTGCAGGTTCCAGCGCAGGCTCGACTTGAACTCGAGCGTCTTCGACTCCTGCAGCTTCAGCAGCTCCTCGGCGCGCCGGTGCCGCCGCATGTAGTCGTCGAACAGGAAGTTCTTCAGCGCCTGGCCGAACTCCGGGTCGTCGGTGATGCGCTTGTAGAGGTCGAAGTTGGTCTCGACGATCTCCTGGATCTTGTCCTCGACCTTGGGGTCGAAGGTCAGGCGCACGTTCTCGCGGGTGTTCACCTTGGCACTGGCGTGCGCGGGTGTTCACCTTGGCACTGGCGTCGAGGCCGGCGTCCTTTTCGAGGGCCGCGCGGATCTGCTCGAGGGTGACGCGGTGCTCGGGGCCGAGGTTCAGGCCAAAGCGCTCGTTCAGCGCCTCGATGATCCGCGAGAGCGCCTCCAGCTCCTCTGCGGCGCCGCCGGTGCGCGGCTTGCTCCCGGCGGGTTCGAGCGGCGCACCGTTTCGTTCCAGCTTGATGCCCCCGCGGCTGGTCCTCTGGATGCGGAACGACTCCATGTCGATGTTCTGCTGGACCTCTCGCGGCAGCTCGTCGTTGTCGGCCGGCAGCAGGCGCCGCAGGTGCCGGGCGAAGACGTAGAGCTTCTCCAGGTCGGGGTCGGCGAACGTCAGCACCTGGGAGAGGAACGAGTACAGGCGTACGTAGTCGGTGAGCTGGCCGCGGAAGTCGCCACCCTCGTCGAGGTCGAGGTCGACGAAGCGCTGCCGCGCAGGTTCCAGCGCCGCATAGAGCCGGTCCTGGCTCGCCTTGGGGTCGAAGT
This sequence comes from Vicinamibacterales bacterium, assembly GCA_964291605.2. Taxonomy (GTDB): domain Bacteria; phylum Acidobacteriota; class Vicinamibacteria; order Vicinamibacterales; family UBA8438; genus WTFV01. Next base: position 3,453,091 of record OZ219745.1, read on the forward strand.
AGACGCGCGCAAAGGCCGCGACGTCGGCCGCCGCGAAGACGCCGAAGTCGAGCAGCCGGCCCTGGACCTCATAGAGCAGGTTGGGATCGGTTTCCTCCGAGAGCAGGGTGGTCTCGTAGTACGGCTCGAAGGCCTTCTTGATCTCGTCGGCCTCGTTGGCGAAGTCGAGCACCATCGTGCCCTGCTTGCCGGGGTGCGTGCGGTTCAGGCGCGAGAGCGTCTGCACGGCGTTCACGCCGCCGAGCTTCTTGTCCACGTACATGGTGTGCAGCAGCGGCTGGTCGAAGCCGGTCTGGAACTTGCTGGCGACCACCAGGAAGCGGTACTCGGGCTTCTCGAACTCGGCCGCCGTCTGCCGGTCGCTGATGACGATGTCCTGCCCGGCCGAGTTCATGCCCGACTCGGTGTAGGACTCGCCGCCGTCGTTTACGGTGCCGGAGAAGGCGACGAGCGCCTTCCAGGGATGGCCCTTGTCGGCCAGGTAGCGGTCCAGCGCGATCTTCGTGCGGACGGCGTGCAGACGCGAGCGCGTGACGATCATCGCCTTCGCCCGCCCGCGGATCTCGGCGGCGACCTGCGCGGCGAAGTGCTCCAAGCAGACGGCGACTTTCTCGCCGATGGCGTGCGGGTGCAGGTCGACGAACGACTTCAGCAGGTGCTCGGCCTTGCGCTTGTCATAGCGCGGGTCGTCCTCGATCGTCTTCAGCAGGCGCCAGTACGCCTTGTAGGTCGCGTAGCTGGCAAGCACGTCGAGGATGAACTCCTCCTCGATCGCCTGCCGCATGGTGTAGCGGTGGAAGGGCTCGAACTTCCCGTCGGGCCGCTTGCTGCCGAACAGCTCCAGGGTCTTGGGCTTCGCGGTGGCCGTGAAGGCGAACGTCGACAGGTTCGGCAGCCGGCCGCGGCTGCGGATTTCCTCCAGGACTTGCTCGTCGATCTCCTCCTCCGGGGTCCGGGCGCCCGCTTCCTTCTGCGCGGCCTGCTCCAGGCTCCCTGCCGCGAGCACCGCCTTGAGGCTCTTCGTGCTCTCGCCGGACTGCGACGAGTGCGCCTCGTCCACGATGACGGCGAAGCGCTTTCCGGGAAGCTCGCCGATCTGCTCGGCGATGACGGGGAACTTCTGCAGCGTGGTAACGATGATCGTCCGGCCGGCCTCGAGCGCCTCGCGAAGCTGGCGCGAGGTGTGGTCGATGTTCTCCACCACGCCGAGGGTCTGCTCGAACTGCCGGATGGTCCGCTGAAGCTGGCGGTCGAGCACGCGCCGGTCGGTGACCACGACCACCGAGTCGAACACGCGCCGGTCGTCGGCATCGTGCAGCACCGAGAGTCGGTGGGCGAGCCAGGCGATGGTGAAGCTCTTGCCGCTGCCCGCGGAGTGCTGGATCAGGTAGCGTTGGCCCGTGCCGTGGTCGCGCGCGTGGCCGACGAGCCGGCGCACGCAGTCGAGCTGCTGGTAGCGGGGGAAGATCAGGAAGCGCTTACCGGTCTTGCGCCCGCGCTCGTCCTCGGCCTCGACCTCGTGGATGAACTGGCGGACGAGATCCAGGACGCTGTCCCGGGCCCAGATCCGCTCCCACAGGTAGTCGGTGGGGAAGCCCGTCCGGGTGGGCGGGACCGGCGGGTTTCCCGCGCCGCCGAAGCGTCCCTGGTTGAACGGCAGGAAGCGGGTCTTCGGGCCGGCGAGCGCCGTCGTCACGAACACCTGTTCCGGGTCCACCGCGAAGTGGGCGAGGCAGCGCCCGTAGCCGAAGAGCGGCTCGCGCGGGTCGCGGTCGTTCCGATACTGCCGGATCGCGTCCTGCACGTCCTGGCCGTTGAGCGGGTTCTTGAGCTCGGCCGTGAAGATGGGAATGCCGTTCAGGAAGAGCGCGAGGTCGAGGCTCTGCTCGCCCAGCTCGCTGTAGCGGAGCTGGCGCACCACCCCGAAGAGGTTGGCCGCGTGCAGGCGCTGCAATTCCTCATTCAACCCGCTGGCGGGCCGGAAGTAGGCCAGCCGGAACTTGCAGCCCGAGTCCCTGACGCCGTTGCGCAGCACGTCGAGCGCGCCGCGGCGGGTGATCTCGCGCGAGAGGTAGCCGAGGAAGCGCGCCTTGATGTCGGCGCCGTGGTGCTGCTTGAGCTTCTCCCATTCCTTCGGCTGGGTGGCCAGGAGGAAGTCGACGACGTCGGCCGGGAGCAGGCAGAGTCCCTGGTCGTAGTCCTCCGGCCGGCGTTTGCGGTAGCCGCCGGGCAGCGGGTCGTCGCCGTATGACGGCGGCGACTCGCGTACCGACTTCGCACCGCCGCGAGGGGCGTCGGGGCCGTGGCGGAGCAAGGCAGCTTCGATCGTGTTTTCGAAGGCGCGCTCGGAGATGTCAGGAGTCATGAGACGGTAACGCGCGGTCGTGTCCGCCGACCTGTTCAGCGCGGTTCCAGAACGGAGAGACCGAGGTCCCGGAAGTCCGAGGTGTTCAACGTCGCCAGGGAATAGCCGCGACTGCGGGCCGTGCCCGCGATCTGGGAATCGGCCAGGCTCATCGGCGAGCCCGCACGCCGGCGCTCGGCGCGAAGCCTCGCGCTCTCGGCGGCGGCCTGCACGTCGAACGGGACGACACGCTCCGAGAACCCGTCGACGATCTTCGAGAACACGCGGCCCAGGCGCGCCCGTTTCCGTCCGGGCGGGAGTATCTCTATTCCGAAGAGGATCTCGTCGACGGTGACAGCGGAAAGAAACAGGACCGAAGGAGGGTGTCCGTCCAACCAGCGCATCACACGCCCGTCGGGTTCGACGCGCATGGCTTCCGACAGCACGTTGGTGTCCAGAAGGATCATTCGGGGGCATCCCGGCCGTATTCGCTTGATGCGAAGTCGATCGGATCGTCGACCTCACGCGCCGGCAGATCGAAATCGATGGCATCGTCGCCGACGATGCGGCGGATCATCGCGCCGGCCGGCTCGACGTCTACGACGGCGTCGGCCAGGATGCGACGCACGGCTTCTTCCACGGACAGGCCGTCGCGTTGCGCCCGCATCTTCAGGCGCCGAAGGACATCGCCGTCCAGTCGGCGTACGCTCAAGCTCGCCATGGCGTCGCTCCTCTGGTTCCCTCAGGAATGCTAGCACGAGCCAATAAAGTGCTCGCAATCGGATCACGCCGCTGGTCGGCCGGAAGTAGGCCAGCCGGAACTTGCAGCCCGAAATCCTTGCGCCGTTGCACAGCACATCGGGCGATCTCCTGCGAGCGGTAGCCGAGGAAGCGCGGCTTGACGTCCGTCCCGTGGTGTTGCCTGAGCTTCTCCGGCTCCTTCGGCTGGAGGCCAGGAGGAAGTCGACGACGTCGGCCAGGCGCATGCAGGGTCGGCGGTCGTAGTCCTCCGGACGGCGCTTGCGGTCGCCGGGCAGGGATCGTCGCCGTAGGCCGGTACCGACTCGCGCACCGACGTCGCCCCGCCGCGAGGGGCGTCGGGGCCGTGACGGAGCAGTGCGGCTTCGATCGTGTCCTTGAAGGCCCGCTCGGAAACCTCGGGGTTCATGACGTCTCTCCGTGGCCCACCGTCGCCTCGGCGACGTCGCCGCGGACGTCGATCCTGCCGGTGACCGCTGCCGAGATCAGGGCGGTGCGGAACTCTTTGAGATGGTCGATGGCTTCCTGGACCTTGGTGATGAGGCGATCGATGTCTTCGGTAGCCTTGTCGAGGTGCATCACGATCCGGCTTTGTTCGTCCGGGGGAATCTTCGGGACGATGAGCTGCGCTAGCGTCGACGTGTTGTAGTGAGCCTGGATCGCACCAACGGACTGCTCGGTAGCTTGAGAAATCGCCGTGCGGGAGTTCAAGTAGTAGTACACAAGTTCCGACAGAACTTCTTGCGAACGCCGCACGATGAGAAGGTCGATACAGTTGGCTCCATCCAGCTCTTTCGGCACAATGGCCGCTGTTCCGGCCTGCCCCGTGCGGACCACCACGAGGTCGCCTACGAAGATCTTCGACTTCCGGTGGAACTCGTTCGCATCCTCACTGATGAACACGAGGTTCTCCAGGTCGATTACACCGCGAGACACGTTCAGGGAACGGAGACAAGGGATACCCTCATCAACGTAGTACTTCGACGGCGTGACGACGATGCCAACCGTCGTGCTGGGCGTTAGGTGCTTGAGTCGTTTCACCTCCCAATGCGCCGGGATCTCGCCCAGCCACTCGACGCCGGAGTCCTTCATGGAAACGTTCGGGTCGAGGCCCCGGGTGACGGCGCGGGTGATGAGGGCGGTGCGTTTCTCCTGAAGCAGCTCGATCAGTCGCTCCTTCTGTGCCACGAGGGCATCGATCTTCGCCGTCTCGCCGTCGAGAAATGCGGCGATGGCGCGTTGTTCTCTTTCCCTCGGGAGTCCCACGGGCTCGTTGAGGTAGCTGGCGCTATCGAGGTTCTGAATGCCCGTGCTCTGCTTGATGGAGCGGGTATTGATTCGTACCGCATAGAGGGCGGCATGAAGGTAGGTCACGTATCGCGGATCGCAGTTATCGGCCACCGGCATTCTAGCGACGAAATTGGAACACACGGCGGGTTCGCCGTGATCGTACATGACGACTGCACCCACAGGCTGCTTGTCCCCACCCCCGGACTTCTCGATGAGCAGATCCCTTGCTTCTAGCCGGTGAATTTGGGCAAGCCTTGGGTCAATCGACCGCGTCGTTGGTGCATCTAGCCTTACACGGAACTGAACACGGTCGAAGTCAGCAACCCGAACGCAGTTCAGGTCGTGCACTTCGTCGGCTTCATCGCCCCAGACGCCGTTCTGACACCCGGTCACCGTGGCGCGCAGTCTGTTTACCTCCCATCCCACCGGGATCTTGCCAAGCCACTCGACGCCGGAGCTTTTGTACTCTGGGTAGGGCTGGAAACGCCGCGGACGCACCTCTTCGAGTCCCTCGACGAACTTAGTCACTGCCTTCGCATCCCATCCGAATACGCGGGCACTACGTGTCCTGACTGGCGCAGCAGAATGCTCACGCTGCAGCCGCCTTTACGCGTCGACATGCCTCGCGTGCACTCTTCGCCGTGGCCCAACGACGAAAAGTCACCGCAGCTTGACGTCGTCGTCGGATTACCCACTGTCCGGGTTGCTTCATGTCCCTTTCGACACTCCAGTCCCACCCCACCCACCGTTGCGCGGCGTACTGCTGGCCGCATGGCGAGGGCCGCCAATCAGGAAGCCGGAGCCCCTCGAGTTCGCCGATCATGTCCGACGGTTTCTGGTAGCGGGCTTTCGGGTTGGAAGCGGTGGCCTTGTTGATGATCTTCTTCAGGTTCTGGGTTGCGTAGGGTTGGACCTTGCCGAACTGGATCACGCCATGGCCGGACGCCGCTCGTGCCAGGGCGCGATCAACAACGCGACTTCGCTCGAACTGGTCGATGTCGTTGCTCGTCGCCGCCAGTGTTTGAAGTTCTCGCTTCGCTCTGCGGTCCAGGTAGGTGTCGTCTCCAGAGGGAAGAGGTCCGTGTACCATTTCGAACAGTACGAGACCTGCCTGATAGAGGTCGGAGCGAACGTCGAAACGGCTCGGTGTTGCCCAACCTTCCGGAGGCACGTATAGCGCGCTGTGCCGTGAGGCAGTGACGGTCGCCTCGGCGTGGGTGAGCCTGGCAACCGAGCCAAAGTCCGTGATCTTGGCCCAGATGCGACCCCACCGCTGAGATAGTAGTACGTTGGCCGGTTTGATGTCCCGGTGGACCAAGAGAGCCTGATGCAACTGCGCCAGCCCGTGGAGGATGCCGACGCCCGCCGAGATGGCCTCCATAAGTGGCAGTGGCCCGGAGCTCAAGCGAGAGAAGACGCTCCCGCCTTCGACGTACTCCATCGCCACGAGGATGTAGTCGTTGCCGAGACGCTCGGCGTCATATACCCTCACGAGGTTACTGTCGCTTTGGACTGCCTTTGTGGCCTCCACCAAGAGACGAGGCTCTGCAAAGAGATCTCCGTCGGGAACTGCATCCAGGACCTTCAGGAACACCGGCTGGTCAAGGGGCAGATGATGGGCATGGAAGGCGTAAGCGTTTGCTCCCTCGGTGTTCTCCGCGTGGAGTTTGTACTTCCCGGTAGCTTCAATCAGGCGACGAATATGTGCTCGGGTGGTCGTCATTTCGTGAGGCCCCGCCACGCCACGAGCACAGCGTCTCGCCACGCCCTCGGCTTGAAGTCTGCGCCTCCGTTCAGCACCATCTCGGGCGAACCGGAGGCGATCTGGGGAAATCGCTTTTCGGAGGCACGCAACGACTGAGGCGCAACGAGGTCGACAGAAAGGTCACGCTCTGCGGCGACCAACTGGATGATGCCCTCCGCCTTTATTCGAGACGGCGACGGCCCACGGAATTGGGACTGGCCTGCCTGCAACACGCAGATGTGCTCGACGCCGTGCTCCGGCAGGAAGGCCCATAGCAATCGCCGGAGGCTCAACAGCGCGTGGCCTTCGCACTCATCTACCGGTAGCTTCTGCGAGGTAGAAGGCAGCGGATGGACGACGGGGTTTTCACGCGTACCTGTGAGGAGCGCCCACCGGAGGTGGGTAGAATTAGGAGCAATGCCGAGGACTCTCATATGTCACTACTTTATTGCTTCGCGCAAACTCGTGACGTTCCAGTGCGCGGGAACTTGGCGCAGTTCATTTGACAGCAGAGTTCTTGTTTCCGGTGTACGGCCGAAATCGCCGCCTCCTGGATGAGATCCGTGAAGTCAGTCACCGACTTCCCCTCCCGTCCGATCCCCAATCCCCGGCGCCCATGGTCCGCCGGGGGGCCAGCCCTGCATGAATGGTCTCTCCTCGATCAGGCTGTCGCAGACCGGCCCTAGGAAGCGACGCAGGTCGTCGCCGGCATCCAGGAGCCGGGCCGGACCGTGGGCGTCGGTGGCGATCTGTCGTTGCAGCACCTGCCAGTGCTGCACGCGCGCAGCGTCGGCGTAATAGCCGGGGAGCAGCGCTGCCGGCCTCTCGTCCGTAAACGAGGTCCCCCGGCGACGGAACGTCTCTGCGATGGCGGTTCGCAAGGTCTCTCCGTCGAACGCGAAGCGGCGCGCGAGGCAGGCGACGTCCCAGAGGTCCTTCACCCGAGAATTGGTTTCGTCTCGACTCACCAGGGCCTCGAGCTTCTCGGCGACCACCGTCTCGCGCGGATAGGTCCAGAGGCGCGGGGCGGGCAGGTCGAGGAGCGTGGGGTAGTCCTGCTGTTCGGGTCCGGGTGTGATGACGTCGCCGAAGCCGATGTCGATTTGCAGGGCGAGCCGCGCCTGGCCCAGAAGACCGTGTATCCGCGCCCGCACGCCGCCGTGCGGCTGCTCGTCGCGGATGTTCGCGATGCGCATGGGTCTCGGGTCGAAGACCACGCCATCCTCAAGACACGGCGTGCCGCAGACGGTCTCCAGGGCGGCACGTAGCGCGGCATGGTCTTCTAGCCCGGCGGCGAGGAAGTCGACGTCATGAGTCGGCCGCATTTCCTGGCCGGTCCACACGCGGAACAACGCGGCGCCTTTCAGCGTGAAGCTGTCCACCTCGGCCGAGACGGAGAGGCGGTACAGGAACCGCTCGGCCGCGTAGCGCTGGAGGACGCTGTTGAAGCGGATGCCCTGCTCCCGGGACAGGTTCAGCAGACGGTGGCGGATGGAGGCGGGGATGTCCCGGATCTTGCCGCGGGGAGTCATCCTGCAAGCACCTCCAGCACCGGGACGACGAGCGATCTGGCGCGGCAGACTTCGGCCGTACGCAGGATCTCGCCGACGCTCGCCTGGCGGTCGCGCAGGGCATCGCGCAGCGCTTCGAGCGCCACGTCCCTGCCGACCAGCCGGCGGAAGCGGAAGCAGTCCACGACCGTGCGAGCTGGGCTCGTGATGCGGGCGGGCACGCCCTCGAAAATCGCGTCCTCGATACCGTAGCGCAGCGAGGCGCCGGAGAAACGGACGACCTTGACCGGCAGCTCGGGTAGACGGGGCGCGCGGGCCTTGTGCGGGATGGCGATCCACTCCTGCCGCGGGAGCTGGGTGCCGAGGCCGTGGACGCTCAGGGCGGAGAGCAGGCAGACGATGGCGCCGGGAACGCGCGCGCAGACGGCAGCCAGGGTGTAGTGCTCGGTCGGTTCGGCTTCCGCGACGCGGTAGAGACCGCGCGCCACACGCTCGACGGATCCGTCGTCGACCAGGCGCCGGAGCGTACGGGAGTCGACGCCCATCGCGGCGGCTTCGCGCGGGCGGAAGAAGGTCTTCGCGCCGAGACTACGCATGGCGAAGGCGCTCGACCGGGGCGGATGTCCGAAAATGTCGGCAGATACAGGCGGTTGTCGATAGTTCGGAGCGGACACGCCCCGAGCATAGCCCGGTGCGCTGGAGGAATCAAATTGACGGCAGACATTCTTAACTGCCGACATTAAGAGGCGTCACCCTGTCATCTCCCGCAGCATGGCCACGATCTCCTTCTCCACCTGCTGGATGTCAGCCTCGATTTCCTCCAGCGGGCGGGGCGGACGGTACTCGTAGAAGTAGCGGTTGAAGTTGATCTCGTAGCCGACGAGCCCGACCTCGCCGTCTTGCGGATCCCGGCGCGTCGTGTCGATCCAGGCGTCGGGCACGTGGGGCTTCACCTCGCGCGCGAAGAACGTCTCTACGGACTCTCGTAGAGGCACGTTCTCCGTGTCGCGCAGCTCCGGATCCGGCTCGGGGCGACCCTCTCGGTCCCGACAGATTTCCGCCTCGTCATTGCGCTCGGCCAGCGCCGAGAGGATGGCCTTTCGGACGGGCGCGGCGAGCCTGAGCTCTGCCTCTCGGGCCGCCTGAGAGAGTGCCGCCTCGAAGTCCGCCCGGTCCAGGAACAGCTTGTCTGGCACGCGCGCAACCAGGGCTCGGATGGCGTCTTGCTGCCGCCGGCCCGTCTCCTCGTCCCGGGCCTTGGCCTCGCCCCGCTTGCGCGACACGGCCAGATTGGCGAAGGCGCGCTCGTCGTCCAGCCGCGCAATCCGCTCGGGGCTGGCCTGGAAGTCGAGCCGCAGCGGCCGTTCGACGGTGATTTTGCGGAAACCGAAGTGCGTGGTGGGGTAGACACGGCTGACGACGGTTTCGCGCTCCTCTGCGTCCCGCTCGACCTTGCGGGTGGTGCCGTCCTCGAAGCCGGCCAGCAGCCGCAGGACGTCCTGCTTCCGCTCGAACTGCACCTCCCGGCGCTTGGCGCCCAGGCTCTTGCGCAGCAGGACCCAGAACGACGTGGCGTCGATGAGCTGGACCTTGCCGCGCCGCTCCGACCGCTTGCGGTTCGTCAGCACCCAGACGTAGGTGGCGATGCCCGTGTTGTAGAAGAGCTGCTCGGGCAGGGCGATCAGCGCTTCGAGCAAGTCGTTCTCCAGGATCCAGCGCCGTATCTCGCTCTCGCCGCTGCCGGCGTCGCCGGTGAACAGCGGCGAGCCGTTCATGATGATCGCTACGCGCGAGCCGCCCCGGTCCGGCTCCTTGACGTGCGCCAGCATGTGCTGCAGGAACAGGAGCTGGCCGTCGCTGATCCGGGGCAGCCCCGGCCCGAAGCGCCCCGCCGCGCCCCGGTCGTGCTCGGCCCGCACCGCGTCCTGGTCGCGTTTCCAGTCCTTGCCGTACGGCGGGTTTGCGATCAGGTAGTCGAAGCCGGAGCCGCCGTGCCGGTCGTTCGACAGAGTGCTCCCGAACAGCACGTTCTCGGCGTCGCGGCCGTCCGCCGACTTCATGAAGAGGTCGGACTTGCAGATGGCGAAGGTCTCCGGGTTCACCTCCTGGCCGAAGAGGTGGATGTCGGCGTCCGGGTTCGCGGCTTCGCCGCGGCGCTCGCCATCGCGCGTCTCGCCGGCGGTGAGGTGCTCCTTGGCGATGGTGAGCATGCCGCCCGAGCCGCAGCACGGGTCGTAGACGCTGAGCACGACCCCCCTGGTGCGCAGCCGTTCCTCGTCGCCGGCCAGCAGCAGGTCGACCATCAGGTGGACGACGTCGCGGGGCGTGAAGTGCTCGCCGGGGTTCTCGTTCAGCGCTTCGTTGAACTTGCGGATGAGCTCCTCGAAGATCGTGCCCATCGCGGCGTTGTCGACCGCGTCGGGATGCAGGTTCACCTGCGGGTCACCGAACCGCTGCACGACCTGGAACAGGAGGCCCGACTCGTCGAGCTTGGAGATCGTATTGTCGAAGTCGAACTTCTCGAGGACCTCGCGCATGTTCGGGCTGAACCCGGCGATGTAGTTGCGCAGGTTCTGGGCGATGTGGGGGGCATCGGCCAGCAGCTTCTCGAAGTCGTAGCGCGACGTGTTGTAGAAGGCAAAGCCGGAGGCGCGCCGGAGTTGCGGGTCGAGGTTGTCGATCCTGCCCGCGTACCTGGCCTGGACCTCCAGCACCTTCCGCTTGGTGGGAGCCAGCACGCAGTCGAGCCGCCGCAGCACCGTGAGCGGGAGGATCACGTCCTGGTACTTGCCGCGCTTGAAGGTGTCGCGAATCAGGTCCGCCACGCCCCAGATGAAGCTGACGATCTGGCTGTGGTTCATGTCCTAGGTGATCTCCCAGCGCGTGGCGGCTTGAGCGCAGCACATCTCTGGGGGGCGTCGCCGGCTCGCGGAAGATTAGCGCAATCGGATCACGCGCGGTCTGCGGCTTCGGTGCGGAGATCCGCTGAGCTGTCCTGTGCCGAATGGCGCGCGGTCTCTGCGAATGTCCGGCGATCGCCGATACGGGTGCTGTCAGGGGTTCGTCGGCTGGCAGATACTCTCGTGTCACGTGCTTAGACGCTGCGTGACACGATGACCGCATACCAGAAAGCAGGAGGTACGGATGGACATCCTCGGTCTCAAACAGGAGGTGCCCCAAGATCCGGTCGGACAGGTGCTCAGGCACGAGGAATACGGCAAGGTCGCTCTGGTCGACCTCGGCAAGGATGTCAGCGAGGCAGTGCGTGCAACGTGGCCCGCGACGAGCCCGTTTCGGGCTGGTGGCGCGATCGACAGCGCGTGGCTGCAGACGCTCCTCGGCACGGGCAGCACGGCTGCTTCGTCCCTGCTCGCCGGCAACGTGTTCCTGGCGACTGCCAATCCCGCGACGCTGATGACCATCGGCACGGGCGTGGGCTCGGCGGTCATGGGACCGTCAGGGATCGTCGCGCAGGCGCCGTTCGTTGCCGCCAGCAGCGCTCTGCTTCCGGTCGTGGCCCCTGTGATGCTCTTCATGACGGTGTCGTCAGTGATCACCGGCGCGCGGCTCGATCGGGTGCAACGGGCACTCGGTGCGCTCTCCGAGAGCCTGGAACGGGTGCGTCACCTCATGGAAATCGAGGACCACGCGCGGTTCGAGAGCGCCGTCGAGCAGCTCGACGAGGTCGGCTCGCAGTTCGAACACGGCCAGCGGTTCACGGACGGCATGAAGATGGAGCTCGTTTCGGCCCGCGGCGAGGTCAAGCGGTTGCGTCGCAAGTTCGGCCACCTGCTCCTGAGGGACATTCGCTCGGAGCAGGACGCCAGGATGGCCCTGTCCGACATCAATCTGTTCGTGCTGTCCAGTCTCGTCGATCTCCGCGCCGACGCACTTCGCCTGCATCTCACGCTTCAGGACGATCCGCACTACGCGGAGCGTCGGCACGCCGTGCTGCGCAGGAAAGTCGAACAGTGCGCGGACACATTCAAGACGCTGCTCGACCGCGATCCGCTGACAGCGTTTCGGAACCGGTTGCAGCAGGAACTGGGTGAGGTGGGCCGGTTCGAGTCCCTTCCGTGGGGGCTGCCGGACACCGCGGCGCAGGTGGTCCGCACCCTTGGCGGCGGGCGAGGCCTGAAGAAACGAATAACGGCGCTCGACACCATCCTGGACGAGGGCTTGGCCCCTGTCCGATCGCGTATGGAGCGGTGGGTCAGCGAACTCGAGGCCACCGCCTCGGCAGCGCGCGAGGTGTCCATCGTGTTCTACCGCGAACGAGACGGTCAGCGGGCGTTGAAGGCGTACCACACCCCGGACCTGCGGCTGCAACAGGCGGCCGCATAGCTGCCTGGCGATCTCGCCGGATCGGAAGGGCACCGGGGTGCGCGTTCTGCCGCTTGCCGGCGGTCACTCGTCGGTGATCTCGGTTTCGAGGATCACGGCGGCCTCTCTACCGCCGAATCCCATGGCGGGCCGTCCCGCCACGTCTGGGATGCGTCCAGATCTTGTCTAGTCCAGGGAGTTCGCGAATTCCGGATCCAGCTGGGTTCAGAAATCGCATCCACGTCCGGTCCGTAGTAGGGTGTGTGCACAGAGACGCGAGGACGGACCCTATTTGGACCCTTTTTGCCGGAGGCCGGACCGTGCTGTCGAAAATATCCCATGGTTATTGGTGGGCCGCGCTGGGATCGAACCAGCGACACCCTGATTAAAAGTCTTGCCCGTGCAGGAATCCTCCGGATTCGTCTGGATTCCGGAGGATTCCTAAACCGCTACAGTACAACCAGTTACGGTATTCGTGTTCGTTCGTTTGCTTTCCTCCGGGTTCCTCTGTAGTCTGGCGATCTGGTAGTACGGTGGTAGTACGGCGCCGAACGAGGGGGGCGGGCGATGCTGACCGAGCGCCGCATCCGGGACGCGAAGGGCGAGGCGAACACACGATTCCTCTGGGATGCCAACGTCAAGGGATTGGGACTGCGCGTAACGCCGAAGGGCGCCAAGGCGTTTGTCCTGTCGTACCGGACGGGGGGCCGGAAGCGCATTGTCACGCTGGCGCGGGTTGAGGCGCTGTCGTTGAAGGCTGCCCGCGCACGGGCCGCCCGCGAGCTTGACGGCATCCGGGACGGGAAGGCAGATCCAGCCGAGCGGCGTCGAGAAGCGCGAGCCGCGCCCAGCGTCGCCGACGGTCTGGATCGATTCTTCGGCGAGTACGCCCCGGCGAGGCGGGCAATCGGCCGACTGGCGCCGAAGACCATCGAGGAGTACGGCTATCAGGCGCGGGGCATCATACGGCCGGCCCTTGGCGATCTGAAGGTCGCCAACGTGACCCGCCAGCACGTCGAACGGATGATCGACCCGTTGCCACGGGTGCAGCGCAATCGGGTGCTGGCGCTCACGTCGCGGCTGTTCCGCCTGTTCGAAACGTGGGAGTGGCGCCCGCAACACTCCAACCCGGTGCGGGGCATCGAGCGCGCCCGCGAGGACGCACGTGATCGGGTGCTGACACCCTCGGAGTTGACGGCGCTCGCCGCGGCCTTGAACGACATGAACGAGGAGTTTCCCGCGTCGGTGGCGGCGATCCGGTTCGCGGCCGTCACGGGACTGCGCATCGGCGAGGTTCTGGCGGTTCAGTGGGAACACGTCGACTTCGAGGCCGGCCGGTTGACCCTGCCGGAGACGAAGACGGGTCGCCGCCTTCACGACCTGCCCGTGGCGGCGCTCGACATCCTAGCCGGCGTTCCGCGGATCAACGCTTGGGTGTTCACGACGGGGCACCCGGCACCCATCACGTATCGAACCGCTCACGTCCGTTTTCGGCAGGCGGTCAAGGCGGCGGGACTGTCGGACGTGAGGCTGCACGACCTGCGGCGGACGGTCATGACGGCGGCGGCGTCGGCTGGCGTCGGGACGCACGTCCTGCGCGACCTTCTCGGGCATCGGACGACGGCGATGGCCGATCGCTACGTCCGCGCGGTCGGCAACCCCGTGCGAGACGCGCGCGAGCAGGTAGGCGCGGCGATGGCCGCTTGGATGGCAGGGGAGCGCGGCGACGACTGAAATCCTCACACTCCGAATCCTTTGTACAAATGCGACACTCCGCGCAACGATACGCACGTGGAGGCAATCAGGAATGTATGAGGACAAGAAGCTGTATCTCGCGAACGATCCGGCCCTGCGCCCGCTCGGGTCCTATATGACCTTGGCGCACTGGCGGCATGAGGGGCGCGGGCCGGCATTCATCAAGCTCGGCCGGCGCGTTGCGTACTCGGGGCGGGCGCTGAACGAGTGGCTGGAATCGAGGACGGTTCAGCCGACCGGCGAGAATGACGGTGCAAGCTCGCCGAATTGAGCGAAGGGACAATGTCGTGTCTGTCGCACTCGCCGACCATCCGACACTGCCGATCGACCTCGCTCCCGAGGTAGTGCGCGAGCACGGCCTGCAGGTTGCCCACGTGCGCCCGCTCGTGGGCATCCGCGGCCCGGATGGTCGGCCTTCCTGCAAAGGTCGCCGGCATCCAGCCGTTGCATGGCGCGAGTATCCGCTCCTGGAATGGTCACGGACCCCGCACGCGTTCGCGGCGCTTGCGCTCGACTGCGATTCGGACAAGAGCATCGGGATCGCGCTCGACGCGCTGCGCGACACGGACACGCCCCTACCACGCCCGAACATGGTCATAGAGCGCCGGAGGTCTGGACACGTGCTCGCCGTCTGGACGTTCGCTACGCCCGTCGCCCGCGGCGAGCACGCGCACCGCGCGCCCCTGCGCTTCGCCGGCAGGGTCGGCGAGTACTTCGCAGCCCTGGCCGACGCCGATCCGGGATTCGTGTCCGTGCTCTGCTCGAATCCGACGCACGCCGACTACCGGACGCACTACGGGCAGCGCGACCCGTATGAGCTGCGCGATCTCGCCGCGGTCATTCCGCCCCGCTGGCGGGTGCCGTCGTTCCAGCGGTGCCGGTCGGACGTAGGCCGCAACTGCTGTCTGTTCATGGCCGGATGTCGATACGCGGGCAACCTGTCGCGCTCAGACACGGAGGTCGTCCTGCACATACAGATCACGAACATGCAGCACGCGATCTACGAGGAGAGCCTGCTACCGCCTACGCCGCTCGCCGGCCCCGAAGTCAACGGCATCATCCGGTCGATCCTGAGATACCGTCGCCAGTGGCGCGCGCGCGCCGGACAGGGAACGCTCGAGTTCCGCGAGCGCCAAGCGGCTCGCGGGCGCGCCAGCGGGCGCGCACGTCGAGCCGAGACGTTCGGCCGAGACGCCGAGATCGTCGCGATGCTCGACGCCGGCTCCCGGCAGGGCGACGTTGCCGAGCGATTCCGACTGACGCAAGGCGCGGTCAGCAAGATACGGTCGCGCGCTATATTCCTGAACCAACACAGGTAATCCCGTCAGGGGAAGGGGTTCTATGGCAAGAACAGGAGCGGAACGGACGGCGAAGTGGCGGGAGCGCAACGGGCCGGTCGCGATCTCTCATGAGACGCGGGCTCGGCTCAAGCGGTTGCAGCGATTACTTCCGGTCGGCGACTCGCTCGGGGCGATGATTGCGTTTCTCTCACTCGCGCAACCCGACGACGTGCGGCGCATCGTCGACAACGCGCGCCGGCGGTGGTGCTACTGCACTCCGATGGAAGGCGAGCGGCGGGAACTGCGACACGTCGATTGCCTGCCGGAAGGGTGGACGATAGTCGAGCGCGACCCGGCGGAACCGACCGCGGCCGAGTATCCCGACGAAAAGGCGCACGACGTTGCCTGCCAGTGCTGCGGGTGTGGCGAGTGGCTGAATCGTGGCGTCTAGGGCGGGCCGGAAGGGCGTTCACTTGCCGGCCGACCCGCGGCACGCGGCCACGAGCGCGGCCCGCACCCACTCGGCGCGGGCGACGCCTTCGCGTCGCGCCGCATCCTCGACGCGGCCCAGAAGGCGCGGCGAGACCTTCACTTGCAGTGTGATCGTGGCGCTGTCGCTGTCGGTTCTTGGCATAGTCGCTCAGAGTAGCACACTTGTTGCCCAAGTGTTGCCCTGGAACAGATACGCCAACAGGCAGACCTGATCGCCCTGCCAGTCGGGGACCCCTGAGAGGATCGGCCGTCGAGCGCCACGGCTGCCACGCGCGCCGGCACGTGTCGATACACTTCGCCCTTTTCGCCCCGCCTACAGGTTGACGAGCCGGAGCCGGCGACGCCGAGCGGCGAGCGGCCGGAAGTGCCGCGAGTGGATGGCGAGGAGCGCCGCGTCCCAAAGGTGATTGGCCCGCCCTTCGATGGGTTTCCATGCGAGCCGGCCCCGGTCGACCGTCAACGCTTCGGCGGCGCACAACTCGGCGATCTCCGGGCGGGTGATATCGGCCGGCAGGTAGACGTTCCCGCTCGCGGCCCGCCCCGACCACCACGCGCTCGCGTCGTTCTTCCCCATCGTGGCGAGTCCCGACGCGGCGCTGATTCGCTTCGCCAGCGGCTTTCCGTCGCCGGCTCGGCCGACCGTGGGGATCCACCATCGGCGACGTGAGCACGCGCGCCGCACGTCCGACGTGAGGAATCCGGCGTCGACGGACACGACCGACACGGGCATGCCGGCGAACGGCTGGGCGAGGGTTCCGGCGAGAACCTGCCACGGCTCGGCGTCCCGCGGGTCGCCGAGCGTCGACCCGTAGTCGAGCACGTGAGCATCGGCGTTCCCCGGCGTGAAGCCGAGCACGACGTGAACGAGCCGATCGTCCTGCACGTCGACGCCGGCCGTAACCTGTTCGATGGCGCTCGGGTCGCGGTCGCGGATCCGCTCCTCATAGAGCTTGTCCACGTCGACCGCGCCCGACTCGCCGGGCAGTCCGAGCACGACGTTTCGAAATGCCTTCACAGCTTCGCGGTCGCCGCGCTCGACGGCGCGGCGCGCCCGGCGCCACTCTTTCACGATCTGCGCGAGCGTAGCCCTGGCCGAGTCGAGCCGGGACAGGGTGAAAGAGATCACGTCTTCGTCGGTAGGCTCGGCGCGCTGCGGAACCCATCGGGCCGACCGGAGCATCCGCCGCCGCGCCCGTTCGTCGTGCTCGACGCCGCACGCGCTGCAGGCGATGCTCGGGTCTTCGCCGCGCTCGCGGCCGGTCACCTGGGACCAACCGAAGGCGAAGCGCTCCCCGCAGTCGAGACACGTGTATTCGAGCCGGCGGCGGTCGCCGTCCCGGAACAGGGTGTCGATGGCGTCGAAGCGGAGCACGGGCGAACTGATGGCGAGGAGCCGACCGGCGTCTCCCCAGTCCATCAGGCGGGCGCGCAACAGGGCGAGCGGCGAGCCTTCCCCGGAGCGCACGCGGGCCGGCCATCTGGCGATCTCGTCGGCGACGGCGACGGCGGCCGTGCGGCTCGCGAGTTGCGACGCCGACCCGGCCGCGGCGAGTCCGATCCATCCGCCCGCGTTCGACTGGCGCAGGTTCCAGCCGGTACCGCGCGAACCTGGTCCGGACTTCGGCCGCGGGAAGTGTTCGAGGATCGCGGGCGACCCGTCGACCTGGGACTCCAAGCGCCGCGACAGATCCCGGATCGACGTGTCGGTTGCGCTGGCGAGAAGCACGCCCCGCCCGTCGAGCGCCGCGCGGAGTCCGACGCCGAGCGCGAGAACCGTTTTCCCGATCTGACTCGCGGCCCGCACGGCGACGATCGGCTTGCGCTCGCGGTCGATGGCGTGCAGCAGGCCGCGCTGCCACGGTTCGAGCCGGAGCGCCCGACCGGCGTCGGGGCCGTCTGTCGGCCGCAGGTTCGCCCGCATCCACGAGACGAGCGACGGTCGCCTTGCCATACGTATGCATGCTACCCTGTTGCAGTAGCGTCTCTGATACGACGCGGGGGAGCCATAAGGAAACGGAATGACTAAACTGCAAGAAATCCAGGTGCGCGAGTCCGAGATCCGCGAGAAACTGAACGGTCTGCTCGCGAAGGACGAACGGACGGACGCCGAAGATCAGGAACTCCGCGACCTGACCGCGGAGTCGTTGAAGCTGCAGCCGCAGATCCGCGCCGCGATGGTCGCGGAGTCCGACGAGGAGCGGCGTGCCCGCGAAGCCGTCGCGGCTGCCGGCGGGGTGACGGACCCCGAGACGCGCGAGCGGCTGGAACTGCGCGAGCGCTCGACGCTCGGCGGATTCCTGCTGGCACGTCTGGAAGGTCGGCTGCCGGCGGGCGCGGAAGCCGAGTACGGGGCGTCGCTCGCCGTGAAGCCGGGGGATATCCCGCTGGACCTGTTCGAGGTCGACCGAGCGCGGGTCGAAGCACGCCAGCGGGCGCTCGAGACTCGGGCCGACGCGGTGACGCCGGCCCCGGCGACCGGGCAGGGTGCGACGCTCGCGCCGATCCAGCCGTTCGTCTTCGCCGACAGCATCGCGCCCCGTCTCGGGATCGACATGCCGAGCGTCGGATCCGGGAACTACTCGGAGGCGACGATCTCGACGGCGCTGACCGCGGCCGCGAAGAACAAGGGCGACGCGCAAGAGAGCACGGCCGCCGCGCTCACGCCCGTCACGGCGTCGCCCCGGCGGATCTCCGGTCGGCTGTCGATCACGATGGAAGACGTGGCGCAGATCGGCGTCGGGAACTTCGAGGCGGCGCTCCGGCAGAACGCGCGGGCCGTGCTCGCCGATGCGTACGACTCGCAGTGCATCAACGGCGATGGTCAGGCCCCGAACGTCGAAGGGCTCATCAAGCAACTGACCGACCCGGCGAACCCGACGAGCGTCGCCGGCTTCGATGACTTCGTGGAAGCCTTCGCCGAGCAGATCGATGGCCTGTGGGCGTCGACCATGCGCGAGATCTCCATCGTCGCGAACGTCGACGCGTACAAGCTCTCGGCGACGAAGTTCCGGGACCGCGTGATCGACACGGGGCAGCGCGGGGGCGTGAGTCTCGGCGACACGTCGGCCGCCGACTACCTCGCCCAGCACACCGGCGGCTGGTGGACGAACAAGCGGATGCCGGCGACCGCTTCGAACATCGCTCGCGGCATCGTCCGGCGCATGGGCCGGCCCGGTCTGCGGACCGCCTCGCACCCGGTATGGGCGAACGTCGCGATCGATGACATCTACTCGGACTCCGGCTCCGGCACGCGCCATTTCTCGCTGCACGTGCTGTGCGGTTCGAAGGTGCTGATCGTGCAGCCGGCGGCGTACGGGTTGGTCGAATACAAGGTTTCGTAAGGTGACGCGCAACGACGTTCTTACTTTCGGCGTCGAGTGCCGAGCGTCCGAAGATGGTCCGATGCTGCACGGTGTCATCTTGCAGGAAGGGCGGGCCGCTACGGGCGGGCGTGCTGAGGTCTTCGCGCCCGGTTCCGTCGTCTGGCCGAGCGACGGGATCGGCGTCCTGACCGAGCATCACGGTCGACCGGAGTCGCGCGCCCAGCCGGAGCGCCAGCCGAACGGCGAGATCCGGATCGCCGCGCCCGCGACGCCGGCCGTCTTCGCCGCGGTCAACGCCGGGAAGCGATACATGAGTGTCGAGTTTCTGGCGCTGGACGAAGTGCGGACCCGCGGCGGAGTCCGAGAGATCCGGCGGGCGATGGTGAGCGCTGCGGCGCTGACCGACGATCCCGAGTACGGACAGACGCGGGCGGAAGTGCGGAAGCGGCGAGGTCCGCGGGTGTGGCTGTAACGGCCGCACAGGCGCGGGCCGCGGCTGTCGCGGCCGTAGACGACTACGCGCCGCACGCGCCCGCCGACGTGCGCACGGCCGCCGTCGAGATGCTGATCGACTCCTACCTGGATCCGCCCTACGAGAACGATGTGCAGTTCGCCGACCAACAGGCGAGCACGCACAATCTCGGCCCGTCGCACATCCGGCGCTCTGGAGCGTCTTCGCTGCTTGCCCCGTGGCGCCGCCCGCGGGCGCGGGCGTTGGAGGTCGGGACGTGATCCGCCGGCTCCTCGCCGCGCTGCGCGGAGCGCCCGAGCGCCGGAGCGCCGGATACGCGCAACAGATCCTCGCCGCGGCCGAATCGGCTGCAGCGGGAACTGGAGGGGCGGTCGCCGCGGCGACGGCGGCCGTCGAGACGTGCGCGGGCCTGTGGGCGCGTTCGTTGGCGCTGGCGGACGTCCAGCCGTCGCGGGCGCGGGCCGTGCTCACGCCGTCCGTGCTGGCGCTCATCGGCCGGAGTCTGGCGCGCTCCGGGGAGATCGTCTTCGACCTGGAAGTGAGCGCCGGCCGGTTGACGCTCCTGCCGGCGTCGAGCGCGTACATCACGGTCGGGTCGGGCGACCGGGCGACGTGGGTCTACACGATCACGGTCGACGGGCCGGCCGACACGCGAACCGTCTATCGGCGCCGCGATGCGGTCGCACACGTGCAGTATGCGTATGACCCGACCCGCCCTTGGCTGGGTCGTGCCCCGTGGGCGAGCGCCCGCCTGAGCGGGGCGCTTCTCGCCGGGATCGAGCGGCAGCTATCCGGGGAAGCGGGCGGGCCGTCCGGGTACGTGCTGTCGACTCCGGACGTGGGCGACCAATCGCAAGACGCGCCCGACGCGGGCGACGGCGACGCCGACGACGCGCCCGACCCGCTCGCCCAGCTCCGGGCGGACTTGTCGGGCGCGGGCGGGAAGACGACGCTCGCCCCGGCGATGGCGGGCGGATGGGGCGGCGGACCTGGAGTCGCCCCGCAGAACGAGTACCACACGACCCGCTACGGCTTCGACCCGCCGGAGCACGTCAACGTGACGCGCGAAGCCGTCGAGCGGTCGATCGTCGGGACGTTCGGCGTTCCGCCCGTCCTGTTTCACGGCACGGGCGCGGCGGCCGGCATGCGGGAAGCGTGGCGGATCTTCCAGACGCTCGGCGTCGAGCCGTTGGCGCGGATCGTCGCCGAACAGCTATCCGGGCCGCTCGGCGTCGACGTCGTGCTCGACATGCGGCGCACCCGCGCGGCCGACACGACGATGCTCGCGCGGGCCGTGTCGAGCCTTGTGAGCGCCGGCATGAGCGTCGCAGACGCGCGGGAGGTAGTGGGCCTATGACGGCGTGTCATCATCCGCTCGGCGAGGTCGAGCGCTACGTGGTCGACCGGACGCACGGCGTTTTCCGCTGTCGGTGCCGGCTGTGCGGGCGGGCATGGCTGGAACGCGACAGCGGGTGACACTGGGGCCGCGCCGACCCCGCGGGGCCGATTGGACGGTCCCGGAGGTCAACGCGCTGCGGGCCGGCATCGACGCGGGCGTGACGTTGCGCGAGCTTCACGCCAGCGGGGCATTCCGGCCCCATCGCTCCCTGTTGGCCGTTCGAGCGAAGGCGCACGCGCTCGGGTTGTCGCTACGCCGGCTCGACGAGGAGTATCCGCCCGGTGCCGGCTGGCCCGTGCAGTTCCGGTGCGCACGTGCCATGCACCGTTGGATCGCCGGCCAGGCTGCGGCGCTTCGATGCTCGCCTGCGGCTGTCGTCCGTCAGGCCATCGCCGCGGCGATGCGCGAGGAGAAGTGACCGTGAACGACGACGACATGATCGAGATCGAAGTCACCCTGCCGGCCGATGAGGCCGCAGCCGTCGAGTGGGAAGCGGAGCGGCGCGGCGAGACTCCCGAGGATCTGATCCGGGACTCGATCCGCGAGCGGCTTCTCGAGGTCGACCGCGCCGACTCGCCGCGCACGTCCCGCGAGTGACCCCACTGGGGGCACCGCGAAGCGGAACCGGGAGTGTTCCACAGGTAGAGCACAGTGCTACGATACCGATCTCAGTAGGCCGCGAACGAGAGGGGAGGGACATGATGCAGGACCAACTGGGAAAGTCGTTCGGTCTCATCATCGGCTTCCTGATCCCAGGGATGATCGGGCTGTACGGAGCATCGCTGCACGTCGAGATTTTCCGGGAGTGGTTCGGGATCGCGGCCAATGCCGAGTCGCCGACGGTCGGCGGTTTTCTGTTCGTCGTTGTCGCATCTGTCGGCATGGGGGTCTTCATCAGCAATCTCCGTTGGCTTGTACTGGAGAGGTGGATCTGGCAGCGTGAACCGCCTGAACACGACGCATCCGGGCGTCGCGAGACGCAGACGGAACTCGTGTACCAGAACCTAGTGTGGCAGTTCTATCAGTTCTACCTATTCGCCGCGAACACGATGTTCGCGCTGGTGTTGCTCTACGTGGCGTGGCTGGCCGCTGAGCTGGCGTCGGCCCAGGACCCCGGGCTTTTTGAACTGTGCTTGCCCATCACCTTCCTTGTCCCGGCGAGCTATGTGCTGTACCAAAACGCGAAGAACTCATTGAAACGGTACAACGAGCGGCGCAGCAACGTGCTTCGGATGGTTCCCCCGACGCAAGAAAAGGAGTCCGCATGAGTAACGGCGACGATACGCACACGAGGAGTGATCCGACACCGACGAGACCACAGCCAACACCGCCAACACCAACGCCACCAACGCCACCAACGCCACCAACGCCACCAACGCCACCAACGCCGACGCCCCAACAACCACAAGATCGCTGAGTCCGACGAGGGGACGGGCGCGTGCCGTATCCGGTCTCACGCGGCAACGGGCAACCCGTTGCCGCGTGAGTAGCGGATCGACCAGTGACGCCCCTCTGGCCGTGTGTTCTGGTAGTACAGTGGTAGTACAGGCGGATAGGCGACAACCCTGGATCCCCGTAAGTTGTTGATTCTATTGGTGGGCCGCGCTGGGATCGAACCAGCGACACCCTGATTAAAAGTCAGGTGCTCTACCACTGAGCTAGCGGCCCGACGGGCGGGCCGCGGCCGGGGAGGCCGCGACCCTCTGAACATATGACGGCCGGGCCGAGCGGCCGCCGCCGGAATCAGTGCACCATCAGCGGCACGCTGGCGGTCAGCGTCCCCCAGTCGAAGCCGAGGTTGCCGTCCTCGATTTCGATTACGAACTGCTCGGCCGGCGGGTCGAGCTCGCCGACGGTCATCGGGACGTGCACGACGTCGTGCTCCGCGTTGTACGCCGTGCCCCACTGCCCGGTCTCGCTGTTGACGATCAGGTGTACCTCGTCGCCGGCCTGCATGGTCCACAGCGTGTACTCGCCGGCCGGGATGGTCGCGGCGCCGAGCATCAGCTCGCGGTCGGTGGTCATCGTGGTCGCTTCGTCCGCGCCCAGGCGCCACACGGAATCGGCCATCGGCTCGACGCTCTCGCCGATGACGCGGCCCTTCAGGTACGGCCGGCCATAGTCGATGGTGATGTTGCCACCGTCGACGTTCCAGTGGACGCTCACGTGGGGGCTGCCGCCGGTCCCTTCGTGGACGGTGGTCGCGTGGCCGCCGCCGAGCATCTGCATGCCGCCCGCATCGGCCGCCGCGGCGTCCATGTCGGCGCCTTCGTGATCCATCGCTTCCGATTCGGGCGCCTCACCGCCGCCGCCACAGGCGGCGACGAAAGTCACTACCAGACAACTGAGCAACAGGGTGAAAAGAAAGTGACGAGCGTTCATCGGGTCTCCCTTCCGTAGGTAGAACACCGAAGAATAGCACGTGGGCCCCGGCTTTTCTCGCGGGGCGACGGCGCGCAGTCATCTCTTGCCGGCGGGCTACCGACGGCCTTGCCGGGCCTGGCCGGCGAGGACTACAGAATGCGGAGACCCAGCGCCGAGAGCGCCAGCTCCACGCCCAGCTCCGCCGTGGTATTGCGGTCGTCGAGCGTGGGGTTGAGCTCGACCAGGTCGAGTGCCCGCAGCCTGCCGCTGTCGGCGACGGTCTCCATCACCAGGTGGGCCTCGCGGTAGCTGAGGCCGCCGCGGACCGGGGTGCCGACGCCGGGCGCGATGCTCGGGTCGCAGACGTCCAGGTCGAACGAGACGTGCAGGGCGTCCGCGTCGTTGCCGGTCAGCTCCAGGGCGCGCTCGGCGACGGTCGCCATGCCGAGGCGGTCGACGTCCTTCATCGTGAAGACGTGGATGCCGGAGGCGACCACGTGCTTGCGTTCGGCGGGATCGAGGTTGCGGACGCCGATGAGGACGGTGCGAGCGGCATCGACCGCCGGGGGCACTCCGCCGATGCCGGACAGCTCGGCCGGCTCGGGACCCAGCAGCGCCGCGAGCGGCATGCCGTGGACGTTGCCGCTGGGACTGATCCGCGGCGTGTTCATGTCGCCGTGCGCATCGATCCAGAGGAGGCCGAACTGCTCGTTGCGCTCCCGGGCCGAGGCGGCGCTGGCGGCGACGGATCCAGCCGACAGGCTGTGGTCGCCGCCGAGGACGAGGGGCAGGGTCCCCGCGGCGAGGGATGCGGCGGCGGTATTGAACAGGCGGCGGCAGACGCTGGCGATGTCGTCGATGTACTTCTTGCCGGCATCCCCCGGGCGCCTGATCTCGCGGATCGGCGCTTCGAGGTTTCCCCGGTCCGTTACCGCGTAGCCCAGCGCGGCGAGGCGGTCGCCGAGGCCGGCGATGCGCAGCGCGGAGGGACCCATGTCGACCCCGCGCCGGTCGGCGCCGAGGTCGAGCGGCACGCCGATGATGTCGACCGCCTTCATGGTGCGCTCCCGGCGGCGGCCGCCGCGGCGGCGCCGGCGTCCCGGCCGGCGGCTACGCAGTCGCCGATGCCGACGCCGCGAAAGGCGGCGCCGACGATCCGCAGCCCGGGCAATCGCGCCAGCCGCCGGTCGATCTCCGCCACGCGCTCCGGATGACCCACCTGGTGCTGCGGGTTCGCCCGCGGCCAGCGGTAGACGCGCGCCAGCACGGGGTCGCCGGCGATGCCGAGCAGCCGGGTCAGATCGCCCCGCACGGTGTCGACGAGGGTTGCGTCCGGCAGCGCCGGCGCGTCCGGGCGGCGCGCCCCGCCCACGAAGCCGCGCAGCAGGACGTGATCGCCGGGCGCCCGGCCCGGCCACTTGGACGAGATCCAGGTGGCGGCGGTGATCGAGAGGCCGGGCTCGACGCGCGGAACCACGAAGCCGCTGCCGCGCAACGGGTGGAGGACGGCGTCCCGGGGAAAGGCCAGCACCACGATGGCGATGGACGTGTCGGTGAACGACGCGCACAGGCGCCCGAGCACGCCGTCGACACCGGCCACCAGAGGCGCCGCGGCGTGCGCAGGAAGGGCCAGGACCACCTGGTCCGCCGTGATGCGCGATCCGGCGCCGGTCTCCAGTGCGTAGGGAGGCCCGCCCTCGAGGCCGGTGACCGCGATCCCGCGGCGCACCGAGCGCCCCGGCAGACGTGCTCCCAGGGCGCGGGGGAGTGTCTCGAGTCCCTCCGGGAAAGAGCGGAACGGTCCCTGTCCTTCCGTCGTGGAGGCCCGCGCGGCCGCGTTGCGCCGGAACGCCCGGATCACGCTTCCGTGGGACCGCTCGGCCTCGACGAACTGCGGGAACAGGGCCCGCATCGAGAGCCGCTCCACGTCTCCCGAGTGAATGCCGGCCAGCAGCGGTTCGGCCAGGTAATCGGTGGCCTCCGCGCCGAAGCGGCGGCGGAAGAAGGCCGCTATCGACTCGTCTCGCGAGATCTCCTCCGGGCTCTTCCTTGCGGGGTTGCCCCGGTTGCGGGGCGCGAGCAGCTCGAGGCCCAGCCGCAGGCGGCCGCGCCAGGAAAGAAGCCGCTGGGCGGCCAGCGGGCCTATTCCCGTCGGAATACCGAAGACCGACCCGGGAGGCAGCGGGTGGAGCACCCCGTCACGCACCACGTACGCGGTGCGCGGCGTCCGGGTCGGGATGAGGCGGGCGGCGAGACCCAACTCCCGGCACAGGGCGATCGCCGCCGGTTTCTGCGTGACGATGGAATCGGGCCCGGCGTCGATGGTGAAGCCGCCGGCCTGTTCGGTGCGGATCACGCCGCCGAGCCGCTCGGACTTCTCGATCAACACGAAAGGCGTGTTCCGCCGGTGGAGCTCGTACGCCGCCGACAGCCCGCTGATGCCTCCGCCCACGACGGCGACCGCCACGTCGCTCACGCTGCGCTCCCGACCGGGCGCGGTCCGCGTCCCGGCCCGCTCCCGCGGAGCATTGGCCGCGCGCTGCCGGAGCGGCCAGCGCCCCGAAACCCCTGGCCGGCTCGGCGTTTCGGCTCATCCCCTCCGCTCCATGAGTCTGCGCCGCAGAACGCAACGGAGTGCGTTCTGCGGCGCGGGCTGCTAGCCGCACTCGTGCACGAAACGCGCGAGGGTCTGGACATGCGAGACGGGGGTCTCCGGGAGGATGCCGTGGCCGAGGTTGAAGATGTGGCCGGCCCGTCCCCCGGCGCGCTGCAGCACCTCCTCCGCCCCGGCGAGCAGGCGGTCGATGCGTCCGAGAAGCAGCGTCGGGTCCAGGTTTCCCTGCACGGCGCGGTCCGTTCCGATGCGCGCCCATGCATCGTCCAGCGGCACGCGCCAGTCGACACCGATGACGTCGCCCCCGGCTTCGGTCATCACCTCCAGCAGGGTGGCGGTGCCCGTGCCGAAGTGCAGCACGGGCACGCCGGTTGCGGCGACCGCGCTCAGCACCCGCCGGGTGTGGGGCAGTGCGAACTCGCGGTAGTCGCCCGGGCTGAGTGCCCCGACCCACGAGTCGAACACCTGTATGGCCTGCGCGCCGGCCTCGACCTGGGCCACCAGGTAGTCGGCCACCGCCTCGGACAGCTTCTCGCACAGGCGATGCCAGGCGTCCGGCTCGCCGTACATGAGGGCCTTGGTTCGGGAGTAGTGGCTCGAAGGGCCGCCTTCGACCGCGTAGGACGCCAGCGTGAACGGGGCGCCTCCGAAACCGATGAGGGGCACCCGGTCGGCGAGCTCGCGCCGCAGCAGCCCGATGGTCGCCAGCACGTGGCCGAGCGATTCGCGCGGCTCAAGCGTCCGCAGCCGGTCGATGTCGTCCGCCGTGCGGAGCGGCTCGTGGATGACGGGCCCTTCGCCCTTGACGAAATCGAAGGGGATCCCGAGCGGCTCGAGAGGCAGGAGCAGGTCCGAGAAGAGGATGGCGGCGTCAACGTCGATCCGGTCGACGGGTTGCAGCGTCACCTCGGCGGCCAGCTCCGGCTGCCGGCAGATGTCGAGCAGGGAATGCCGCTGCCGAATGGCGCGGTACTCGGGCATGTAGCGCCCCGCCTGGCGCATGAACCAGACCGGCGTGCGGTCGACCGGTTCGCGCCGGCAGGCGCGCAGGAATCGATCGTTCACCCGCCGATCGTACTACGAGCACCGGCCGCCGACGCAGTCGGGCCGGTCGCCGCGCCGGCCGGCACTCGTGCTAGGATGCGCCGCTGCCATGCCGTATCTGCGGTTCTCTCGTGACGAGCGAGGCTACGAGCACACGTATCTGCTCCACGGGCTCCGCAGCGGTTCCCGGCCCCGGCTGCTGTACTGGTTCCGCACGCCGCCCAACGTCGGCATCGGGCGTTTGCCGCTCGACGAGGAAGCGATGCAGGCCATCGAGGACGCCAATGCGGACCTCACATTCGACTGGGCCAGGATGTTGCGGGTGAAGCCGAAGACTGCCTCGTCGCGCGCGGGTGGAGGCGAGAAGGGCGGGCCGGGCGGCGAGCGGTTCGAGGCCACCGTGGCGGCCATCCGCGAGGCGCTCGGACGCCGCCGCAGGCGCTCGTCGCGGGGCCGGCGCGGCAGTCCGCGCGCGCGGGTTCCGGAGCAGGCCGACGAGCGCGGAGAAACCGCGTCCGAGTAGCGTGGACAGGGTCGCTTTGCTATCATGCAAGGCATGATGACGCGCATTCCTCGACAGCAATGTTGCGGCTGGGTTCGTACGGCCGGGCTGATCGTGGCGCTCGGTGTCATGGTCGGCGTTCCGGCGCGGTCCCAGGAATCCTCGGCTCCGGATCGACAACCGTCGAGCGGCGACCCGGCGACCGTCTTCCGATCGGGCGTCACGCTGGTGACCACCGACGTCATCGTGCGCGACGGCAGCGGCGTCTTCGTGCCCGATCTGACCGAGAGCGACTTCCGGGTCTACGAGGACGGGCAGCCGCAGGACGTCGCCTCGCTCGTCCTGGTGCACGGCGGGCGGGTTTTCAACCAGCTCGTGCCGCCGCCGGTGGCCCAGGAGGGGATCATCCTGCCGCCGACCCGTGCCGTCAACGACACGGCGGGGCGGATCTTCGTCATCCTGGTCGACGACCTGCACATCGAGACGAGCAAGACGCCGCGCGCGCGCGCCGTCTTCGAGCAGTTGATGGACAACCTCATTCACGAGGGCGACATGTTCGGCATCGTCTCGACGGGACCGTCGTCGATCCGGGTCGACATGACCTACGACCGCAGTCTCATCAAGTCGTCGGCGGATCGCCTCACCGGGGACGGTTTCAACCCGAACGAGATGATCCGCTTCCTGTCCCCGGGACCCCGCGGCCCGAGCGAGCTGTCGTGGCGCGCCCATGTGGCGTTCAAGACGATGCGCGACGTCGTCCGGAACCTCGAACGGGTCCAGAACCGGCGCAAGGTGGTCATCTATTTCAGCAGCGGCTACGACTTCAACCCGTTCGCCCACGAGCGGGTCTTCGGGCGTTCGCCGATCTATGAGGACATGCGCAACTCGGGGCGCTGGGGCTCGATGTTCGGCCAGGACCAGGTGGCGGGGCTGTACGACGGAATCGCCGATCCGATGATGGATCCCTTCGAGCGCATCTCCCGTCAGGGCGAAGTCTTCAGCGACGCCGATCTGGCGCTGGAGATCGCCGAGCTGACCAAGGCCGCGAACCGGGCCAACGCCTCGTTCTACACGGTGGACCCGCGCGGGCTCGTCGCGGGGCCGGACCCCGACTACAGCGGACCGCGGGAGGCGTTCAACGACTTCCTGTTCACCACGCAGAACAGCCTCCGGTCGCTGGCCGAGCTGACCGGCGGCCGCGCGATCGTCAACCGCAACGACTTCGATGACGCGTTCCGGGAAATCGATGCCGAGACGAGCGACTACTATGTCGTCGGCTTCTACTCGAGCAATCCCGATCCGACGTTCCGCACGCGGCGCCTGCGGGTCGAGGTGAATCGCGACGACCTCGACGTGCAGCATCGGACCCACTACACGTACGCACGGAGCAGCGAGAACGCCTCTCCTCCGGTCCCCTGAGGGGCGGGGTGGGAGACGGAAGATCCGAGACCCAGGGGCTCACCCACGCCGGGTGGGCCTTTCCTTTGTGTGCAACATGACGGACGCCAGACGACAGAAGCGCGACTCCCGTCCGTCCGGGCTGGTCCTGTTCCTGGTCTCGCTCGGTGCGTTCTTTCTCGCGCTCGGCCGGGTGCCCGATCCGAACCCGACGCCGGCGGCGATTCCGCCAGCCGCGGCACTCGAACCGGTTTCGGAGGCGGCGCCGGAACCGCTTTCTCCGGCAGGGCCGGAGCCGGCCCCGGTCGAGGCCGCAACCACCGCACCGGCCCCCGCCGCAACGTCGATGGCGGGCTCTACGGCCGCGCCGGAAGTCGTTGCGGAGGCTGGGTCCGAGCCGCCCGCGCCGCGGATTCGCGACATCGGCGACCTGCGGCGACCGAGGATCCGGGCCGCCGCGGGCATGCTCTACAACCCGCGCACGGACGAGGTCCTCTGGGAGAGACGCGGTCTGGACCAGCGTCCCATCGCCAGCATCACGAAGGTGATGACGGCCCTCGTGCTGCTGGACCAGGAGCCGGAGCTCTCGCGGGACGTCGTCGTCTCGCGGCGAGACGTGCGCCGGGCCTCGACCACCTACCTCGCACGCGGCGAACGGGTCACGCTCGATGCGCTGCTGCACCTGGCGCTCATTGCGTCGGACAACGTCGCGGCGCGCATACTGGCCCGTGCGTCGGGTTGGGGCACACGCCGCTTCGTGGAGCAGATGAATCTGAAGGCGGCGGCGCTGGACCTGCACGGCACCAGCTTCGTCGAGCCGTCCGGGCTGGACGAGCGCAACGTGTCGACGCCGTACGACATCGCCCGTCTGATAGCGGTAGCCGGCGAGGTGCCTGCGCTGTCGCGCATCATGCGCAAATGGACGCATCGCCTGCGCACCGATCGGCGCCGGATGAACATTCGCAACACGAATCGGCTGCTTCGGTCCCCGCACGCCATCCAGGGCGGAAAGACCGGCTACATAGACGAGGCCGGGTTCTGCCTCACCGCTCTGGTCGAGCTGCCCGGCGCCGATCCGATTGCGCTGGTCGTGCTCGGGGCCGGCTCCAACGCGGGGCGCTTCAGCGAGGCCCGCCGGCTCATCGACTGGGTCTCGACGACGGGCCGTTCACTGCTCGAGCCCGAGGAGCGCGTAACCAGGGAGTCTGCACAGTAGAAGCGGCGACGACGCCTGGCTGGCCGGCGACGCGGCGCGACCGCGGGGCCACCGCCGTCGACGGGGCACGGAGGGAAGAGCGCACCCATGCGAGAAGTGATCATCATCGGGTCGGGACCCGCGGGTCTGACGGCCGCTCTCTACACCGCGCGGGCCAACCTGAAACCGTTGCTCATCGAGGGTCTGGAGTCGGGGGGACAGCTCATGCTGACCACCGACGTCGAGAACTACCCGGGATTCCGCGACGGCGTCCTCGGACCGGCTCTCATCGGCGAGATGCGGGCGCAGGCCGAGCGGTTCGGCACGGAGATCGTGCAGGGCGACGTGACGGCTCTCGATCTTCAGGGGCCGCCGTTCCGGATCGCCACCAGCGGCGGCGGCTACGAGACGCGGGCGCTGATTCTCGCGACCGGGGCGTCCGCGCGGCTGCTGGGGCTCGAATCCGAGCGGGCCCTGATGGGGCACGGCGTGTCGACCTGCGCCACCTGCGACGGCTACTTCTTCCGCGGCAAGCCGATAGTGGTGGTCGGCGGCGGCGATTCGGCGATGGAGGAGGCGACGTTCCTGACGAAGTTCGCGTCCGAGGT
Organism: Vicinamibacterales bacterium; assembly: GCA_964291605.2. Classification (GTDB taxonomy): domain Bacteria; phylum Acidobacteriota; class Vicinamibacteria; order Vicinamibacterales; family UBA8438; genus WTFV01. The sequence continues at coordinate 3,483,508 of OZ219745.1, forward strand.
GACCATCGTGCACCGCCGCGACGCGTTCCGCGCGTCGAAGATCATGCAGGACAAGGCGCGCGCCAATCCGAAGATCTCGTTCGAGCTCGACACGGTGGTGGACGAGGTGCGCGACGTCGACAAGGGGGTCGTCACCGGCGTCGTCCTGCGCAACGTCAGGACAGGCGCGGTCAAGGAGCTCGCCGTGGAAGGCGTCTTCGTCGCCATCGGGCATATCCCGAACACGAAGCTGGTCGAGGGGCGGGTGAATCTCGACGCGAACGGCTACATCGTGCCTGTACGCGGAACGGCCACCAACGTGCCCGGCGTGTTCGCCTGCGGCGATGTGCAGGACCACGTGTACCGGCAGGCGATTACCGCCGCCGGATCCGGGTGCATGGCGGCCATCGACGCCGAGCGCTACCTGGAGAGCCTGCCCGCCGAGGGGCCGCGGGCGGTCGGGGCCGTCTCCGCCCACCAGGAGTCTGCGCGGTAGAACCGTACGGACGCCGAGTCGGCGAGGCGTTTCGGGGCGCCGGGTGCGCCGCCGCAGCGCGGGCCGGTCCGGCGTTCAGTCGATCCAGCCGCCGCCGAGCACCACGTCATCCTCGTACACCACGACGGCCTGACCCGGGGTGATGGCCGGTTGCGGTTCGTCGAACTCCAGGCGCAGGCCCGCGTCGCCGAGGGGCCACACGCGCGCGGGCGCCGGCGCATGATGGTGGCGAATCTGCGCCGTGACCGGGCTTGCGGGCCGGGGCGGTCCTTCGATCCAGTTCACGCCGCCCGCGGTCAGCGCAGTCCTCTCGAGGGCGGTGCGAGGGCCGACGGTAACCGTTCCCGACGCCGCGTCGAGGGCGGTGACGTACAGCCGCGCGGGGCTCGAGACGCCGAGCCCCTTGCGCTGGCCGACGGTGAACCGGTGCACGCCCTGGTGGTGGCCGAGCACGTTGCCGGCAGTATCGACGACCCTCCCGTCACGCGGACCGCCGGGCAGGCGCCGCGCCACGAACGACGCGTAGTCGCCGTCCGGCACGAAGCAGATCTCGTGGCTGTCCGGCTTGTCCGCCACGATCAGGCCGCGGTCGCGCGCGTAGTCCCGCACCTCGCTCTTCAGCATACCGCCCAGCGGGAAGCTGGCCCGCGCAAGCTGCGACTGCGTCAACGAGAACAGGAAGTAGCACTGGTCCTTGGTCCGATCGATCGCGCGGCGGAGCCGGCGGACGGTCCCTTTTCCGTTCTCTCGGGGCAGCGTCTCCAGCCGGGCGTAGTGACCGGTCGCCACGTGTCCGGCGTCCAATCCGTCCGCTCGGTCGAGCAGGCTCGCGAACTTCAGGTCGCTGTTGCACCGGACGCAGGGGATGGGGGTGCGCGCCGCCGCGTAGTCGGCCACGAATGGAGCGACCACGCGCTCCTCGAAGTGGCGCTCGAAGTTGACGATGTAGTGCGGGATGCCGATGCGCCGGGCGACGCGTCGCGCGTCGTGCAGGTCGTCGAGTGTACAGCACGACCCGAACGACTGCGTGCCGTCCCGCTGGTCGTAGAGCTGCATGGAAAGCCCCACGACGTCGTGCCCCTCGGCCGCCAGCAGCGCGGCTGCCACGGACGAGTCCACGCCACCCGACATGGCGGCGACGATGCGCATCGATCCATCCAGTGTACATGCAGGCCGGGCGGAGCGCGCCGTCGCCTTCAGGCGTGCGCGTGCGCCCGGGTGCGGGACAGTGCCCGCAGCTTGGCCACCAGCGGAGGCAGCACGTCGAGCACTCTTTCCACATCGGCGTCGGTGTTCCCGAGCCCCAGACTGAAGCGAATGGAGCTCTGGGCGCGCCGCGGCGTCAACCCCATCGCCCTGAGCACGTGCGAGGGCTCGAGCGTGCCCGACGAGCAGGCGGAGCCGGTCGAAACGGCGACTCCCTCCAGGTCCAGCGCAATCAGCAGCGCTTCGGCCTCGACACCGGGGAAGCTGATGTTCGTGGTGTTCGGAACGCGCTCGCCGCTTCCGTTGGCGGTCGAGTCCGGTACCCGTTCGAGCAGCCCCGCTTCGAGCCGGTCGCGAAGCGAGCCGAGCCGCGTCGCTTCACCGGCCAGCTTGCCGGCGGCGAGACCGGCCGCCACGCCGAGCCCGATGATGGCGGGCACGTTCTCGGTGCCGGCGCGGCGATTCCGTTCCTGCCGGCCGCCGGTCAGCGGAGCGACCAGGCGCATGCCGCGCCGGACCCACAGTGCGCCCACGCCCTTGGGGCCGTTGAACTTGTGGCCCGAGATGGACAGCAGGTCGACTCCGAGCGCAGTCACGTCGACCGGCAGCTTGCCGGCTGTCTGCACGGCGTCGGTATGGAACAGGGCGCCGTGGCGGTGCGCGATGTCGGCCAGCTTCGCTATCGGCTGCAGCGTGCCGATCTCGTTGTTGGCATGCATGACGGAGACGATCGCGGTCCGGTCGGTGATGGCCGCCTCCAGATCCGCCGGATCGACGACGCCGGCGGGACCGGCGGGGAGCAGGGTGGATGTCCAGCCGCGCTTCGCCAGGGCCTTCAGGGTGTTGAGGACGGCCTCGTGCTCTATTGCCGAGGCGATGAGATGACGCCGGTCGGCCGGCAGCGCCGCTTCGGCCACGCCGCGAATGGCCAGGTTGTCGGCCTCGGTGCCGCTTCCGGTGAAGATCACGTCGTGGGGCCGAGCGCCCAGCAGACCGGCCACCGCGGAGCGCGCGTCGTCGAGGGCCGCCTTGGCCGCCTGGCCGAACGCGTGGATGCTGGAGGCGTTCCCGAAGCATCCCCGGACCGCATCGTGCATGGCGTCGGCCACGCGGGGATCGACCGGCGTCGTGGCGTTGTGGTCCAGGTACACGCGCATCCGAATCATCGTAGCCCGAAAATCGTCGCCGGTGGCTCCGTTTCTCGCCCAGCCCCAGACCTCTCCGGGAGTCTGCACCGCGGAACCGTGCAGACTCCCGGCACCCGCGCCGGACGCCGGCAACGATCCGCCGTACACGACGAACGCGCGTTTCGGTATACTTGACCCGGCCAAATCAGCGCTCCGATTTGCGGCTTGTGTGTTCGTACGGGGAGCGGAGGGGATTTCATGTGGAAACGTGACGAGGTCGTCCGCCCGCCTGCCGACAGTGCCGACGTGGAGGAGCACCCTCTGGCCGGCCTGGCCAGTGCCGGCGGTTCGAGACGTGCGTCAGAAACGGAAAGGCCGGCTTCAAGAGACGTGGTCAACATCGGCAAGTCCGTCGTCATCAAGGGCGAGTTGAGCGGAAGCGAGAACCTGACCATCGAGGGGCAGTTCGAGGGCAAGATCGACTTGCGGGACAACGCGTTGACGGTCGGTCCCAACGGCAAGATCAAGGCCGAGCTGCTGTTCGCCAAGTCGGTGGACATCCTGGGCCGTGTCACCGGCAAGATCACCGCGGTCGACATCGTCAGCATTCGAGAGAACGGAGCGGTGGACGGCGACATCACCGCGCCGCGTATCGCCATTGCCGACGGCGCGCACTTCCGCGGCAGTGTCGACATGAGCCGCGACGGCGCGGAGCCCAAACCGAGGGAAACAGCCGCCGCGAAACCCCCGGCCCCGGCCAAGACGCCTGCTCCGCCTCCCCAGACCAGCGCGTCGGCGCCGAGAGTGGGACGCCCGGCAGGCGGACGTCAGGGACGGTAGCCGGCCGAGCCGTCGCGCCGCCGCGGGTCGCGACCGTGCTCGGCTGGACGACCCGCGGCTCCAGGAGGTTTGCAGTGGCTGGAGGCGCGCGTCCCCGCGGCCTCTCAGGTGTCGGAAGCCGATTCCAGAGCGGGCGATCCGGTTCGTGGGGTCGGTCGTCGCAGGACGGCGATGCGCTTTCGGCTCCCGAGAGGCTGGTTCCGACGCGGGCCATCGGCATCCTTGTCGATGTGCTGCGAGCCAGGCAGTCGCCGGTGGTGCTCGACCTCGGACGTGTAGTCGGCGGCAACGTCGCGTTTCTCACCTCCGAGTGCGGGTGCAAGCTGGTGGTTGCCGACCTGTTCGCCGATCTGGGTGCCGGGGCGGGTGATGCGGAGCGCTCCGAGGAACAGGTAGGGGCTTGGCTGACCGCGCGGATCGGGCAGGACGCCGAGAGCGTGGACGCGGTGCTCTGCTGGGATGTGTTCGAGCACCTGACGGTGACCGAAGCACGTCTGCTGGCCTCGCGCATCACCGCCATGTTGCGGCCTCACGGCGTGCTGGTGCTGGGCTTCAGCGGGGAGTGGCGGAGTGAAGCGGGCTACGCCACCTATGAGATTGTCGACCGGGAAACGTTGCGCCGCCAGTTTCATCCCAGCCCGTCACGGCAGGCGCGGGTTCTCACCAGCCGGGAGGTCATGGAGACGTTCCGCGGGCTCGCGGTGGTCGACACGTTCCTGCTTGCAACGCGCGCGTACGAGATGTTGTTCCGCAAACCGTCCCAACCGACCCGGCAACGCGGCTCCGCCCGCACGCCTTGAGGTGCAAGTCTCCACAGGATGGCCCGACCGATTGTCGCCCTGCTGACCGATTTCGGCACCAGAGACCACTACGTGGGCGCGATGAAGGGCGTCGTGCTGGGCATCTGCCCGGACGCGGCCCTTGTCGATATCTCGCACGATGTGCCGGCTCACGACGCCCTGACCGCAAGCCTCGAGCTGGCCGCGGCGTACCGGTACTTTCCCGCCGGCACGGTGTTCCTGACCGTGGTCGATCCGGGCGTCGGTTCGTCGCGGCGCGGCCTGGCGGCCGAGGCGGGCGACTATCGCTTCGTAGCGCCGGACAACGGCGTGCTGACGGCGGTCTTTCAGGAAGCGCCGCCCAGGCGCCTGGTCGAGTTGACGGAGCGCCGGTACGCCCGGCCCACCGTGAGTCGGACCTTCGAAGGGCGCGACCGCTTCGCTCCCGGCGCGGCATGGCTCGCGAAGGGAATCCAGTTGACGGCCCTCGGCCGGCCGCTCAGCGAGTATTGCCGCATCGACATTCCCACCCCGCAGGTGGAGGACGGAAGAATCGCGGGCGAGGTGTTGCGGGTCGACAAGTTCGGCAATCTGGTCACCAACATCGACCGGAGGGCGTTTGAGGGCCTCTGTCGCGGCGGCGCCATCCAGATCGAGGTGGGTGCCGAGACCATCGGACGCCTCGTGGAAACCTACGCGGACATCGGACCCGACGAGGTGTGCGCGCTGATCGGCAGCACCGACCACCTGGAGTTTGCGGCGAACTCCACCAGCGCCGCGGCCCGTCTGTCTCTCGGTCGGGGTGCGCGGGTCGTCATGAGCCGCACATGACGGGATCGGGGCAACACGACGGGTACGCGCCAGCGGCCTGGGCGCCCCGTACCAGCGGCCTGAGTACGTAGACGGGATCCAGGCAACGCGGCGGGTACGCAGACGAGGGGACACAGACGAATATGTTGGATCTGGAGCTGACCGAGGAACAGAGGCTGTTGGAGCAGTCCGTGCGCGAATGGGCGGGGCGCGAGGTCGCGCCCCGGATTCGCGAGCTGGATCGCGAGCATCGATTCGATCCGGCCATCCTGACGCAGATGGCGGATCTCGGCCTGCTGGGTATGTGCGTGCCGCGGGAGTACGGCGGCGCCGGCATGGATTACCTCAGCTACGGGCTGGCGTGCGAGGAGACCGAGTACGTCGACACGTCGTTGCGCGTGATCCTGTCGGTGCACCTCGCGTTGAACTCGTTGACGGTGCTGACCTGGGGCACGGAGGACCAGAAGCGGCGCTACCTGGTGCCGCAGGCCGAGGGACGGAAGATCGGAAGCTACGGGCTCACCGAGCCGGGTGCGGGCAGTGACGTCCGCGGGCTGCAGACGACGGCCGTCCGGCGCGGCGACCGGTACGTGCTCACCGGCGAGAAGATGTGGATCTCGCTTGCCGACGTGGCCGATCACTTCCTGGTGTTCGCCTACACCGACCTCGAGAAGAAGCAGAAGCGCGACGTTTCCGGGATCAGCGCGTTCATCGTCGAACGCGGCTTCCCGGGGTTCTCGAGCGGAACCCTCACCGAGAAATGGGGGATTCTCGCCGGCAACACGGGGTTCTTCAAAATGGACGAGGTCGAGGTTCCCGAGGAGAACCTGCTCGGCCGCGAGGGCGAGGGGTTCAAGATCGCCATGTTCGCGCTCGACCAGGGGCGCCTGAGCGTTTCGGCGGGCGCGACCGGGTTGGTCCGGGCGTGCCGGGACGCGAGCGTGGCGTATGCCAGGGACCGCAAGACGTTCGGCGTGCCGATCGGGCAGCACCAGCTCGTCAAGGAGATGATCGCCCAGATGGAGTCGGACTACCAGGCGGCGCGGCTGCTCTGGATGCGTTCGGCCTGGCTGAAGAATGTGGGACGGCGCAGCACGCGCGAGACCGGTCTCGCCAAGTGGTTCGCCACCGTCGCATCCGAGCGCGCGGCGGGCGATGCCGTGCAGATTCACGGCGCCAACGGCTATTCCGACGAGTATCCCGTCGGCCGGTTCTATCGGAACTGCAAGGGGGCCGTGATCTACGAGGGCACGCGCGAGATCCACAAGATCATGCAGGCCGACTACGCGCTCGGATACCGGGTGGACAAGCCGACGCGGTGTCGGTTGCCCGCCTACCGGGAGGCGGTGCAGGCGTGACGACCACGAACGAGGAACTGGCGTACGACTTTCTCGACGTCGTCGAGCAGGCGGCGATTGCCTGCGCGCACACGATGGGGCTCGGTGACCGCCATCGCTCCGACCGCGTCGCGGTGGAGGCGATGCGGGCCCGGCTCGACCGCGTCCCGATCGACGGCCAGGTCGTGATCGGTGAAGGGGAGCGCGACAAGGCCCCGATGCTGTACATCGGGGAGCGGGTCGGGCGGGGCGCGAACGGCGAGGACGGGTTGCCGGAGATCGACATCGCCGTCGATCCGCTGGAGGGCACGAATCTGTGCGCAACCGGGGCGCCGCGGGCCATCGCGGTGTTGGCCGCGTCGGAACGCGGCGGCCTGCTGCACGCGCCCGACATCTACATGCAGAAGCTGGTGGTCGGCGCGCAGTCGAAGAACTCCGTGAATCTCGACGCGCCCGTCTCGCACAACCTCAAGCAGATCGCCCGCTGCCTCGACCGCGACGTAGAGGACCTCGTCGTGGTCGTGCTCGACCGCAAGCGCCACGAGCCGCTGATCGCCGAGATCCGGGAAACCGGCGCGCGCATTCGCCTCATCGGCGACGGCGATCTGACCGCGGCCATCGGGGCAGCGGTGGTCGGCAGCGGCATCCATGCGGTGATGGGCAGCGGCGGGGCGCCCGAGGGAGTGCTGGCGGCGGCGGCGATGCGCTGCCTCGGGGGGGAGATCTTCGCACGCCTGATCATCGACACGCCGGAGAAGGAAGCCCGCGCGAAGTCGATGGGCATCGATGAGCCGCGCAGGGTCTACACGTCGGCGGACCTGGCATCCGGCAAGCAGCTCACCTTCGCCGCGACGGGTGTGACGGAGGGGGCGTTGATGAAGGGCGTGCGGTTCTTCGGCGAGGGGTGTCGCACCAGCTCGGTCGTCATGCAGACGAGCCCCCATCGTGTCCAGTTCATCGACACGATTCACGTCAAGGAGCAGGCCGGTCGCCGGGGGTTGCGTTTCTAGCATTCCGTGGTGAAACCCCGCGTCGCACCGAGAGCGGCGAGGCGCCCGCGTGGCAAGGCGCGACGAGGGGCCATATTGGGCATATTCGACCGAGCAGCCCTGCGACGGGCTTGGCGGCGCTGACGATTTCAGCCGGCGTTGGGGTCGCCGTCCTTGCGATGCTTGCGGCGGCGGAAAGGGCGTCGGGTCTTGTCCTCGTGCGCGCCGCCCTTCTGCCGCGGGAGAGGCGCGCGGACGCTCGGCTTCCGTGGCCGCGAGGGCGTTCGGGGTGATTGACGTGACGTCATGGCGAGCTCGTTCCACGCTGCCGAAATGGCTGTCTCTCGACCCGGAGCGACCCGATCCGGACGCCCTGCGCCCGGCGGTCGAGGCGTTGGCCGCCGGAGAGGTCGTCGCGTTTCCGACGGACACCCTCTACGGGCTCGCGGTGGATCCCCGACGGCCGGACGCAGCCCGCAGACTGTTTGCGCTCAAGCGCCGCCCGGCCGGTCAGGCCGTGCCGCTGATTGCCGCAGACAGCAGTCAAATCGACCTGATCGCCCGCGACGTGACCCCGCTCGCGCGGCGGGTGGCCGATCTCTGGTGGCCAGGTCCGGTCTCGGTGGTGCTCGACGCCTCCCCGGCGATCGATCCCGAACTGATGACCGCAACCGGCACCGTGGCCGTCCGGGTACCGGCGCAGCCGCTGGCGCGCCGGCTCGCGGCGAACTTCCAACACCCTATCACGGCCACGAGCGCGAATCGCAGCGGCCGGCCGCCGGCCGCCGATGCGGCCGCCGTGGCGGCCGGTCTCGGACCCGAGCTGGCCGTGCTGGTCGACGGGGGACCGGCCCCGGGCGGTGCGCCGTCGACGATCGTGGACGTCCGCGGCGACGTACCGGTGCTGGTGCGGGAGGGGGTGGTCGCGTGGGACCGCGTGCTACAATCGCTGGCGTGAACGGCTCCGCGGTGGCGGCCCGCCGCGCAAGCGCGCGTGACCGGGCGGCGATCGGCGGCCCCACACTCTCGTCGCGGCATTCAGAGCGATCCTCGAAGAGGTAACCGCCGCCGATTCGGTGTGCCGCCGGCAGCGGGGCGTCTGGCCCGAGCAGGAGCATCCATCTTGAGTTTGCGTGCAGCGGCCGGTACGTCGATGGCTGCGGCCCTGTTCCTGACCGGGTGCGCCGCGCGTGTGCCGATCGTGACGACGGAAGCGTACCCGGACTTCGTCTTTCCCGCCGTCCCGCCCGCGTTGGCGGCCGGGGACGTCGAGGGCCGGCAGCACGACGCCTGGACGTTTCTTCAGGCGGGCCAGGTCGAACAGGCCGAGCGGCGGTTCGCCGAGTTGATCTCCCGGGACGCCGCCTTTTATCCGGCTGCCGCCGGCCTCGGCTGGGTGGATGTCGCGCGCGGCAGTTTCGGAAACGCGGTCGACCACTTCGACGAGGTGCTGGGTCGGGCCGCCGACTATGTTCCGGCACTGGTAGGACGGGGCGATGCGCTGCTGGCGGGCGAGGACGTCAGTGCGGCGCTCGAGAGCTTCGAGGCGGCGTTCGCGATGAACACGGGACTGGCGCGCGTCGAACGGCTCGTCGGCGAGCTGCGGTTCCGGGTGATGAGCGAGCGCTACGCGGATGCACGAGCCGCGGTCGAGGCGGGCCGTCTGGACGATGCCGAAGCCGCGTACGCGGACATGATTGCCGTTTCTCCCGACAGCGCATCCCTGTACCTGGAGCTGGCGGAGATCAAGCAACGGCAGGGCGATCTGCGCGACGCGCTCGTCCGGACGCGCCGCGCCCGGAGTCTGGATCCGAACGACGCCGAAGCCGTCCTGATGGAAGCCGGGTTGCTCGAAGGACTCGGAGACCTGGAGGCTGCGGAGCACGTCTACGAGCTCGCCGAGACCGTGAATCCGACGGACGAGTCGGCGGAAGGACTGATGCGGGTGCGCCGCGCCCTGCAACTCGCGCGATTACCGTCCGAGTACCGTGGAATTCCGGCCGCGGCGTCGACGACGCGCGGGGATCTGGCGGCGCTCATCGGCGTGCGGCTCGAGGAGTTGCTGGGGGACGCGGCGTTCGGCATGGCGACGCCGATTCTGACGGATACGCGTGACCATTGGGCGAGCCGCTGGATAGTGGAGACGGTGCGGGCCGGGGTCATGGAGGTCGGCGCGGGCAACCGGTTCGAGCCGGAGAGGGCCGTGCGCAGGGGCGATCTGGCCGATGTGGTGGCCGTGGTGCTCGATCTGATCGGCGACTTCGATCCGGATGCGGCGCGGCGCTGGAGGGCAGCGCGTGTCCGGTTCTCGGACATGAGCCCGGGCCATCTCAACTACGACAGCGCCACGATGGCGGTTGCCGCGGGTGTGATGCGCACCTTCGGCAATCAGCGTTTCGATCCGACCGGACCGGTCAGCGGATCGGATGCCGTGGGCGCCGTCGAGCAGCTCGTGCGGCTGGCCGCACGTGTCGGGTGACGCACGATGTCGGCGCTGACGACCGCCAATCAACTCACGTTGCTGCGGCTGCTCGCCGTGCCCTGCGTCGTCATCCTCGTGCTGTACGGCTTCGATGGCTGGGCGCTGATCGTGTTCGCTGTCGCGGGGATCACCGACGCGCTCGACGGCGTGATCGCGCGACGCTCGGGACAGCCGACGAGCCTCGGCGCCTTTCTCGATCCGATGGCCGACAAGCTGCTGCTCGTGTCGACGTTCGTGGTTCTGACGCTCGAGCGCGACCCGCCGATGCCGAACGCGCTGCCGGTCTGGCTGACCGTCCTCGTGATCAGCCGCGATGTCGTGATCGTGCTGACGGTGGCGGTCGTGAATCTCGCCATCGGACGCCGCGAGTTCCATCCGTCGGCGCTAGGCAAGGTGGCGACGTTGCTCTATGTGCTGACCTGCGCCTTCGCCCTCCTGTTCAATTACCTGGGACACCCCTCCGTGGTCGTCGATTTCATGGTGTATACCGCCCTCGCCGTGACCGTGGTTTCCGGACTGCACTACATCATGCACGTCGCGCGCCTCGTCAACGAGGCGTAGCGGTCCGGCGGCCGAACCGGTCAGCGTGTCTCCGCGGTGGCCAGCGCCGCGCGGAAGTAGTCGATGGTCTTCTCCAGTCCTTCGGCCAGCGAGACCCTCGGCTCCCAGTCCAGCAGCGTTCTGGCGCGCGTGATGTCCGGCTGGCGCACCTTGGGGTCGTCGACGGGAAGCGGCTTGCGGACCACCCGCGACCGCGAGCCCGTTGCGCCGATGATGGCGTCGGCGATTTGGCGAATCGTCATCTCGGCCGGGTTGCCGATGTTGACCGGCTCGTTCACATCGGACTCGGCGAGCGCGATGATGCCGCGCACGAGGTCGCTCACGAAGCAGAAGCTGCGGGTCTGGTCGCCTTCGCCGTACACCGTGACATCCTCGCCGCGCAACGCCTGCGTGATGAAGTTGGGAATGGCGCGGCCGTCGTGAAGCCGCATGCGCGGACCGTAGGTGTTGAAGATGCGGACGATCTTCGCGTCCAGCCCATGGTAGCGATGGTAAGCGGTGGTGATCGCCTCGGCGAAGCGCTTGGCTTCGTCGTAGACCCCGCGCGGTCCGATCGGATTGACGTTGCCCCAGTAGGTCTCCCGTTGCGGATGCTCCAGCGGGTCGCCGTAGACCTCCGACGTCGAGGCGAGCAGGAAGCGCGCGTTCTTGGCCTTTGCCAGTCCCAGCGCCTTGTGCGTACCCAGCGCGCCCACCTTCAGGGTCGGAATCGGCAGCTCCAGGTAGTCGACCGGACTCGCCGGGCTCGCCCAGTGCAGCACCAGGTCCACCGGTCCCGCGATCGCGATGTCGTTGGTGACGTCGTGCTCGAGAAACGTGAAGTCCCGCTCGCGGAGATGCCGGATGTTGGCGAGGCTGCCGGTCAGCAGGTTGTCGATTCCGACTACCGAATAGCCGCGATGGAGCAGGCTGTCGGCCAGGTGCGAGCCGATGAATCCGGCCACTCCGGTAATGACGGCGCGCGGCATGGCGCAGTTGCGATCAGTACGCGTGGCGGTGGAACGAGAGACGCAGGACGGTGAGCCACATGATCTTGAAGTCGAGCGCGACGGACCAGTTCTCGATGTAGTAGAGGTCGTACTCTATGCGCTTTTCGATCGAGGTATTGCCGCGCAGGTCGTTCACCTGCGCCCAGCCGGTGATCCCCGCCTTCACCTTGTGCCTGAGCATGTACTCCGGGACGCGGTCCTTGAATTGCTCGACGAAGTAGGGCCGCTCGGGTCGTGGTCCGACCAAGGACATCTCCCCGCGGAGCACGTTCCAGAACTGCGGCAGCTCGTCCAGGCTGAAGCGGCGCAGCACGCGGCCGACCGGTGTGCAGCGCGGATCGTCCTTGCGCGTCCAGACCGGCCCCGTGCCGTGTTCGGCGTCGTCGAACATCGAGCGGAACTTCAAGGTCGTGAAGGAACGGCCGTCCAGTCCCATGCGTTCCTGCCGATAGAGTGCCGGCCCGGGCGAGGTGAGGCGGATGAGGGCGGCGATCGCACCCATGGGCAGCGCCAGAAGCGCCAGGGCCGCGCTCGAGCAGGCGATGTCGATGAGACGCTTGATCGCGCTGTTCAGCCCCTGCAGGGGGACGTCGTTCACGTTGATCAGCGGGAGGCCGTCGAGCTCCTCGAGACGTGCGCGCAGCGTGACGAACTGCAGGAGTCCGGGAACCACCTTGACGTCGATGCATTCGCGGTTCGCCACCTCGATCAGGCCGAGCATCTTCACGTGCTCTTCCAGCGGCAGCGCCACGTACAGCTCGTCGATGCGCTCGCGGCCAACCACGTCTCGCGCGTCGGCCAACGTTCCCAGCAGCGGCAGCCCGCGGTAGCCCATGTGGTCGTCGGCGGCGACGTCGTCGATGAATCCCACGACCCGGTAGCCGAACTCGGCGTGGCGCAGGAAACTGTCGGCGACGTGACGCGCCAGCTCGCCGGTGCCCGCGACGAGCACGCGCCGGAGCCCGACCCCGGCTGTGAACCGGCGGCGCATGTAGCGGCGCACGACGTCCCGAGAGGCGTAGGTGAGGCTGACGTTCAGCACGACGAAAAGCCCCCAGACGAGTCGGGAGACTTCGAAAGTGCCGGCATTCCGCGTTTCCGGAGAAGTCGTGTAGACCTGAACGTAGAGCGTCCCGAGCAGGCCGGCGACCACCGCTATCAGCGTGCCGACGAGCACGTTGAAGAAATCGTCGACGCTGGTCCGGTGGCGATGCAGCCGGTAGGCGCCGGTCAGGTGAAACGCCAGGACGACCAGCAGGCCGACGAACGGCATCAGAACCAGGTACTGCGCGAACGGCGGCAGTCCCCTGGTAATCTCGAACACGCCGAGATTGAACCGGACCAGGTAGGCAAGCGCGAACGATCCCATCCCGAGCACGAGGTCGAGGACGACATGGAAGGCGAGGAGTACTCTGGTCTGCCGCGTCATTGCGCGAGCCGTTCTTCGTTCGTGCCGCACGCCTCCGACAGGGGAGCGGCAAGGTCCTCGATGGACGCGCGCATCCGCTCCAGAAATCTGGTCCGGGCGAAGCGCAACGCGGAACGCCGCAGCCGCGCCGGATCGAACTCGTGTTCTTCGAGCGACTGGATGGCGTCGGCGAACGCGCCGGCGGCCGCCTCCGTCACCAGCAGGCCGGTGGTCCCGTGGACCACCGTTTCGCACGCCCCGCCGCGGGCCAGGGCGATGACGGGCCGCCCACAGGCCTGCGCTTCCACCGGAGCGATCCCGAAGTCCTCCTCGCCCGTCAGCAGGAGCGCTCTTGCGCCCCGGTAGAGGCTGCGCAGCTCGGTCTGCGAGCAGTGCTCGATGAACTCGACGCCGGCGCCCGCCCGCCTGCGCAACGGGCCGGCCTCGGGGCCGTTACCGACGATGCGCAACGGCACGCCGGCGAGGCCGCATGCCTCGATCGCGAGATCGACCCGCTTGTAGGGCACCAGCGCCGAGACGGTGATGAAGTAGTCGCCGGGCGCCGACCCGTCGGGGCGATAAAAGCTCGTGTCGACTGGCGGTTCGATCACGTCCGCAATCCGATTATAGTATCGGCCAATCCGGGCCGCCACGTAGTGCGAGTTGGCGACATAGCGATCGACGCGGTCCGCGGTCGCCGCGTCCCACCGCGCCAGATGTCGCAGGGCCAACCCGTACAGGCGGCTCTTCAGCCTCCCGACCCGCGCCGGGCCGAAGTAGGCGTCGAACTGATCCCAGGCGTAGCGCATCGGCGTGTGGCAGTAGCAGAGGTGGCGTGCCCGGCCGGTGGGCACGACGGCCTTGGCCGCGCAGTGACTCGTGCTGATGACGATGTCGGTGTCGTCGAGGTCGAACTGCTCGATGGCGAAAGGAAACACGGGCAGGTACTGTCGGTACCGGGTCCGCGCCAGGGGCAGACGCTGCACGAGGGACGTGCGCGGGTCGTGAGACTCGATATGCGGCGCGACGCTTCCCCGGACATGCACCAGCGTCAGCAGCCGGGCGCCGGGGACGAGCTCGAGAATCGCCTCGAGGACCGCCTCCCCGCCTCGCATGCCGGTCAGCCAGTCGTGGACGACGGCGACGCGGCGTCCGCCGACGTCGGCCGGAGCTGTCGCCGGTGGAGCGACCGTTCCGCCGTTCAAGTCTCGCCCTCGATTTCCCCGTAGATGCGCCGGACCTCCCGCACGGACTGCTCCCATGAGAAACGGCTGGCTCTTGCGAGGCCCTTGCGGTGCAGGTCCGCACGCAGGCCGGCATCTTCGAGGATCCGCGTGATTCCCTCGGCGATGGCCGTGGCGTCGAGCGGGTCGACGAGCACGGCTGCGTCTCCGAGCACCTCCGGCAGCGACGACACGTCGGAGGCCACCACAGGGGTGCCGCTCGCAATTGCCTCCAGCGGAGACAGGCCGAAGCCCTCGTACAGGGACGGGAAGACGAACACGTCGGCCAGGCGATAGAGGACGGCCAGGGTTTCGGTGGTCTGATAGCCCAGAAAGCGGACGTGCTTGTGCAGGTTGTAGCGATGGACGGCGCGTCGGAGCGTGGCGTAGTGCGACACCTCGCTGCCGCTGAGCAGCAGGCCGAGGTCGTCGAACCCGCGCCGCCGGACGGCCACGAAGGCGTCGATCAGGCGTTCGAGGTTCTTGTGCGGCTTCACGTTGCCCGCGTACATGATGAACCGCCGGGGGAGCTGGTACCGTTCGCGGACGCGCACGAGGTCGGCCTCCGCAGGCGTCTGGTGGAAACGCTCGTCAATGGCGTTCGGGATCACCGTGACCTTCGATTCCGGCACGTCGAAGAAGCGGACGATATCCTGCTTGGAGGCCTGCGACACGGTGAGCACGCGGCGCGCGCGGCGAGTCGCGGACCAGATCTGCGCGCGGGCGTAGACGTACGCCAGCCGGTTCGGCAGGTACTGCGGAAATCGCAGATGAATGCAATCGTGGATGGTGACGATGGCCCGGCAGGGAGTCAGGGGGGGCAACACGTAGTGCGGCGCATGGAACAGCGTGGCGCCGCTGCGGCTCAGACTCAGCGGCACCATCAGTTGTTCGCTGACGGAGTAGTTGGCGGCCCTCTGGGTCACGGTCCGGAAGTTCTCGCCCAGCGACGCGGCGAGTCCCGCGTCGCGGCTCCCGCAGAGCAGCACGTATTCGGTCTCGTGGTCGATGCGAGCCAACTGGTGGAGGAGGTTGCGCACGTACGTGCCGATTCCGAAGTCGTGCAGTTTGCGGGCGTCGATTGCTACACGCACGGGTGTCAACTATATAGAAGGCGGTGGAAACCTCCCCCGCGCGCGCAGGTAGAGGCGCAGCACCCCGGCCCACCACGGACGGTGCTTGACGTAGAACGCGATCTGGCTGCGCCGGTAGGCCGCATCGGCGGCGACACTGTGGGTCACTCGGGATCGCCCGCGCAGGTGGACGACCTCGGCGTCGGGCGTGAACAGAATCCGGTGCCCGGCGCCCCGCAGCGCCGCGCAGAAGTCGACGTCCTCCCCGTACAGGAAGAAGCGTTCGTCCAGCCAGCCCGCCGCGGCGCCGGCGTCGCGCCGTACGAGGAGACAGGCTCCGCTGACCCAGTCGGGATGGTGCCCCATCGTGACCCGCCGGTCGAACCAGCGGGTAAGCGGGGGGATGGCCGCCGAGAGGCCGAAGGCGATGAGTTTCTGTCGAGCCTCGTTCCACGGTGAGAGCATGCGGCCGAAAGACAGCTCGACCCGTCCGGCGGGGTCGACGAGGCGCGGTCCTGCCGCCGCCGCCGCGGCATCCCGCTCGAGAGCGGCGGCCAGGCGGTCGATGCTCCCGGGAGGAACGAGCGTGTCGCTGTTGAGGAGCAGTACCAGCTCGCTGTCGCAGGTTCGGATTCCGGCGTTGGTGGCCGCCGCGAAGCCGGCGTTGCGGCCCATCTCGATGACGTGCACGTCGGGCCACGCGGTGCGCACGGCGGCCGCGCTGCCGTCGGCGGAACCGTTGTCGACGACCACGATGGCGTGCGTCAGAGCGGGTGGGGCGGCGTGCAGCGACTCGAGGCAGGCGTGGAGATGCCGCCGCGTGTTGAAGCTCACGATCACGATGGCCAGGCGGGTCATGATCGCGACGCGGCGGCCTCCTGCAGGATCGTGAACGTATCGGCCGCGGCCCTCGCCCACGTGTAGCGGGCAAGGACCGGTCTCGCCCGTTCGAGCAGGGTCTCGCGGAGGCCGCGGCGGGTGAGCAGCTCGACGATCGCCGCCGCGACGGCCCCGGGATCGTCCGCCGGCACGCGCCGCGCCGCCTCCCCGTAGACCTCGCGCGCGACGGGCGTGTCCGCGGCAACCACCGGCACGCCGGCCGCCAGCGCCTCGAGAGGCGTCAGACCGAACCCCTCGTACTCCGAGAGCCACGCGAAGACCGCCGCCCGCCGGTACAGCGCGGCAAGCTCCGCATCTGCAACGTAGGACAGGAACGCCACCCGCGAGGCGACGCCGCTGGCCTCGGCCATGCCCCGCAGGTCTTCCGGCGGGCGGGTCCGGTCGGGACCGACGATCGCGAGCTCGGCGCGGGGTACCTCGCGCACTACGCGCTCGAACGCGGCGATCAGCACGGGGAGCCGCCGGCGTGTGAACAGGGCGCCAACATGGAGGATCAACGGGGCGGCGCCCGCGTCCGGCGTGTCCGCCGGTCGGCGTTCCGTCCGGGCGAGCGCGGTGACGCCGTTGTGGACGACTCGAACCCGTGTCGGGGCCGGGTTCAGATACGTGAGGATCTCCCGGCGCGAGAATTCGGAGACGGCTACGACGGTGCGGGCGGCAGACGCGGCGCGGGCGGCCAGCCAGCGGCGGCGGGGTCCTTCGCGCCACCCGAACCACTCGGGATGGGCAAGGAAGGAAACATCGTGCAGAGTGACCACCGATGGGATGGCGAGGGCCAGCGGGACGGAATAGCCCGGTCCGAAGAACACGTCGAGGCGATCGGCTGCCGCGCGGCGCGCCAGTGTCGTCTGTTCCCACCAGAGGCCGCCGCCGCCCGGTACGGTGACGCCGGTCAGTCGCGCACCGGCGGCCGTGGAAGCGGACTCGTACGTAGCGGGAGGTGCGTCGCGCGGTGTGTAGACGAGCAACTCATGCCCGGCGTACGACGGCGAGCCGGTCCACTCGCCGCACAGGTTCGCGAGATAGCGCCCGACGCCGGTGGGCCGACCGAGAGATTCCCGGCCGTCGATGCCGATCCTCATGCGGTCGGTCCCGGTCCGGCCGCCCGATCTGTCGTGCGGCAGCATGCCGGCCGATACTCAGTGCAGACGCGCATACCGCAGCGGATCGTACCATACGGTGGCCGGGCGGACGACTGCCGTCAATGACCCATAAAGTAGGGTAAGTCCCTATTTAGTAGTGGCTTAACAGGCATCCGAGTGGCGTCGGCAACGTTGTGCCGACCAGAGCGGCGGCGGGGGGCGGTAGATGAAGCTGGCGGTCGTCGGAACAGGCTATGTGGGACTGGTCGTCGGAGCCTGTTTCGCGGAGAACGGCAACGACGTCATCTGTGTCGACAGCGACGTCCGGAAGGTCGACTCGTTGAAGCAGGGTCGGCTACCGATCTACGAGCCCGGCCTCGGAGAGCTGGTGACCCGCAACGGAGCGGAGAACCGGCTCCGGTTCGCAACCGAGCTGGCGCCCGCGGTCGCGGGTGCGCAGGTGGTCTTCATTGCCGTGGGCACGCCGCCCGGAGAGGACGGCTCCGCGGATCTCACGCACGTGCTGGCCGTGGCGCGCGATCTGGCCCGCGCCATCACCGGCTATACCGTCATCGTCACCAAGAGCACCGTGCCGGTCGGTACTGCGGCACGGTTGCGTGGGGTCGTGGAGCAGGAGACTGCACACCCCTTCAGCGTGGTCAGCAATCCCGAGTTTCTCAAGCAGGGCGCGGCGATAGACGACTTCATGCGGCCGGACCGGGTGGTCATCGGCGCCGAGGATCAACGGGCGGCGGCGTTGATGCAGACGCTGTATGCGCCGTTCACCCGCACCGGCGCTCCGATTCAACTCATGGATTGCGCCAGCGCCGAGCTGTGCAAGTACGCCTCGAACGCCATGCTGGCCACGCGTGTCTCCTTCATGAACGAGATCGCAACGGTCTGCGAGCTGTTCGGCGCCGATGTCGACAAGGTCCGCCGCGCGATGGCCGCCGACCGGCGGATCGGGCCTTCGTTCCTGTTTCCGGGCATAGGCTACGGAGGGAGCTGCTTTCCCAAGGACATCAAGGCCTTGGTCAGCTCTTCGCGCGCCGCGGGCTACCGTTGCCGGATTCTCGAAGCGGTCGAAGCGGTCAACGCCACGCAGAAGTTGCGCCTGGTGGAGAAGATGCGCACGCACTTCGACTCGCTGGAGGGAAAGACCATAGGGGTGTGGGGACTCTCGTTCAAGCCGCGGACCGACGACATGCGGGAGGCGCCGTCGGTGCCGACAATCGAGGCGCTGCTGGTTGCCGGTGCGACCGTACGGGCGTACGATCCACAGGCCGCGCGGGCGGCGCGTGGGGTCTTCGGCGACCGCATCACCTATGCGCAACGCAGCTACGACGCGCTCGACGGGGCCGATGCGCTCGCGATCGTCACCGAGTGGAACGAGTTCCGCGAGCCGGATTTCGCTCGCATGCGCTCGCTGATGCGGACACCGGTGATCTTCGACGGGCGCAACGTCTTCGACGTCGAACAGATGCGCACGGAAGGCTTCACCTACTACTCGATCGGGAGATAGACGCTTGCGTTCCCTGGTTCGGCTCTCCCGCTACGCGATTCCGCACCGGTGGCGGTTCGGCTGGGCGGTGGCGGCCATGGGGATCTACGCGGCAGCGTCGGTGGCGCTGGTCACGCTCATCGACCCGATCTTCAACGACGTCCTCGGGCGGGAGGGCGCAGCCGCCGGGCAGTCGCGGTTCTGGGTCGTCGCGGCGGCCCTCTTCGGGGAGGCGGCCGTCGCGGAGTTGCGCGTCGCCATCGGGTCGCAGTTTCGGATCATCGCCCTGATGATTCTGGGCCTTGCCCTCGCGAAGGGCGTCGGGAGCTTCTTCTCGGAGTTCCTGATGGCGGACGTCGGGCAGCGGCTGGTGCGCGATCTTCGCAACGATCTGTTTCGCCACACGCTGGGTCAGTCGGCGGGCTTCTTCGCGCGACACACCACCGGCGGTCTGATGTCGCGCATGATGCACGACATCACCCGTGTCCAGCAGGTGGTCACGGTGACCCTGGGAGATCTGTTGCGCGAGTCGATCACGGTCTTCGGACTGGCGATCTGGCTGTGCTTCCTCGACCTGCGGCTGGCGCTGGTGGCGATGAGCTGCGCCCCGCTGATCATCTATCTACTGGTGCGGCTGGGACAGCGGGTGAGGCGCAACACGCACCGCGTGCAGGAGGAGCTCGGCCGGTTGTCCCACGTGACCGCGGAAGCCTTCACCGGACACCGCATCGTCAAGGCGTTCGCGGCCGAGCGGTTCGAGGGGCGCCGGTTCGCGCGCACCGCGCAGCGTGTCTACCGGATCACGATGAAGGTGACCAGCACGCTCTCCGTGCTGCCGCCGCTCATGGAATGGCTCGGGGCGTTCGCAGTCGTCGGTGTGCTGTGGTACGGCACCACCCGAATCGAGGGCGGCGAGATGACCGCGGGCGGCTTTACGGCGTTCGTCGCCGCCCTGCTGTACATGTACGGGCCGATCAAGAAGCTCAGCCGGGTGAACGCGCATCTGCAGCAGGCGGGTGCGGCGGCCGAGCGCGTCTTCGAGCTGCTCGATACGCGTAGCGAGGTGGCGGATCGTCCGTCCGCCGGTGCCCTGCCGTCGCTGCGGTCCGCCATCAGCTTCCGGGACGTGAGCTTCGCGTACGACGACAACACCGCGGATCCGGTCCTGCGCGGTGTGTCGTTCGATGTCGAAGCAGGCCAGGTGGTCGCCATCGTCGGTCTGAGCGGAGCGGGCAAGACGACTCTGGTCAATCTCCTGCCGCGCTTCTACGACGTCACCGACGGAGCCATCCTGATCGACGGCGTCGACATCCGCGACGTCACCCTGCGGTCGTTGCGCGAGAGCATCGGCATCGTCACCCAGGACACGGTGCTGTTCGACGACACGATCGCGAACAACATCGCCTATGCTGCGCCGGCCGCGGATCGGGCCATGGTCGAAGCGGCGGCCCGGGCGGCCCATGCCCACGAGTTCATCGCCGCCCTGCCGTCGGGCTTCGACACCACGATCGGCGAGCGCGGCCAGCGGCTGTCGGGCGGCCAGCGGCAGCGCATTGCGATCGCCCGCGCCCTGCTGAAGAACTCGCCCATCCTGATTCTGGACGAGGCGACGTCTTCGCTGGACGCGGAGTCCGAGCTGCTGGTGCAGGATGCGCTGGCGCAACTGATGCTGAACCGCACTTCCTTCGTCATCGCGCACCGTCTGTCGACGGTCTGCCGGGCCGACGCGATCATCGTGCTCGACGATGGCCGCGTGCGCGAGATAGGGCGGCACGAGGAATTGCTGGCCGATCCGGACAGCCATTACGCTCGGCTCTACGCGATGCAGTTCTTCGAGCGGACGGCGTCTTCCGCTCCGGTCGGAACGGCGGTCGGCGTGCTGGAGGCGGCTCGTGGTTGGGCGTCCGAACCGGATGCGCCCGGGCCCGCCGACAGTGACCGCTAGCGCTTCGAGCGGGAGGAGCCTGCGCGCGTGATCAAGTCCATGACCGGCTTCGCGTCCCTGACCCGCGAAGACGAGGCCGTGACGGTGAGCGTCACCGCGCGCAGCGTGAATCATCGGTACCTCGATCTGCAGATCCATCTTCCACAGAACCTGCTGCGGTTGGAGCCGCGTGTCCGTGGGCTGGCGCAACGCCGTGTCGCTCGCGGCAGGCTGGAGCTCAGGATCACGGCTCGCCGCCGCACCCCCGTTCCCGTCGAGGTGGAGGTGGACGAGGGGTTGGTCGCGGCCCTGGTGGAGGTCGCCGGGCGGCCCGACATCATGCGCGCGACCGGCGGGGGCTGGACCGTCGGCGAGCTGCTGGGGTTTCCCCGGGTCCTGACGATAGAGGAGCGGACCGGCGAGTCGGAGGCGGATCCGGATGTCGACGCGACGATCGCCGCAGCCGTCGGCGAGGCGTTGGACGAGCTGGATCGCATGCGCGCGAACGAAGGCGGGCATTTGCGCCGCGATCTCGAGGCGCGCCTGGCTGCGCTCGACCGGCTCGTCGATCGCATGGAAGGGAGCGCTGCCGCGGCGGCGGAGACGCTCGGGCAACGGCTCGAGGCGAGACTCGCCGAAATGGGACCGGACGTGCAGGCCGACCCGGCCGCGTTGGCGCAGGAGGTAGTACGCTTCGTGGCGCGCTCCGACATCCACGAGGAGATAACGAGATTGCGGGCCCACGTCTCGCACTGGAGCTCGCTCGCGGATGGACCGGAGCCGTGTGGTCGAAAGCTCGATTTCCTGTTGCAGGAGATGAATCGCGAGGTCAACACGATCGGGTCCAAGGCGGATGGTACCGAGACGCCGGAGCTGGTCGTGGCGGCCAAGGCGGAGCTGGAGAAGCTGCGTGAACAGACCCAGAACGTGGAGTGATGGGTGTGGCGCCGCGATCTTCGTGGTGTCGCGGCACTGCCGGTTGGAGCGGGCATGACCCGCCGCGGGCGCCTGATCGTCGTGTCGGCGCCGTCGGGAACCGGAAAGACGACCCTGGTCGGCCGGCTGGAAGAACGCGTGCCCGGTCTGGTCCGATCTCGGTCGTACACGTCACGCGCGCCGCGGCCGGGCGAAGTCGATGGCGTCGACTACCATTTCGTGGCGCCGGACCGCTTCCGTGTCATGATCGAGGGAGGCGAGTTCCTGGAATGGGCCGATGTCTTCGGGCGCTTGTACGGGACGGGCGCCGCGGAGACGGAGCGCTGCCGGGCGGCGGGTCTCGACGTCGTGCTGGTCATCGACGTACAGGGGGCCCGGCAGGTGCGCCGCAGAGTACGGGAGGCGGTGGGCATATTCGTGCTGCCTCCGTCGTTCGGGAATCTGGAGGAGCGGCTCCGCGGCCGGAGCAGGGACGCGTCGGACGCAGCGGATCTGGAACGGCGACTCTGCACCGCGCGGCAAGAGGTCGGGATGGTCGACGAGTACGACTACGCGGTGGTCAATGACGACATCGACGCGTGCGTCGACCGGCTCTGCCACATCGTGCTTGCCGAGCGGTCCCGGGTGGCGGCCATGAGCGACACTATCCGCTCGGTCGTCGAGACCTTCGACGGCGTCGACCCGGCCGCGGGGCCCCAGGGCGGGGACTGACCGCGATGGCGCTGGTCGCGCTCGGCGTCAGCGGCGGGATAGGGGCCTACAAGGCGGTCGAGGTCGCCCGCGGGCTCCAGCAGCGCGGGCACGAGGTGGCCGCGGTGATGACGGCCAACGCACGGCGGTTCGTGGGGCCGTTGACGTTCGAGGCGATTACCGGGCGCCGGGTCGCGGCCGATCAGTTCGCGCCCGGGGTGAACTCCGACATCGACCACATCGCCCTGGCCTCGACGATCGATCTGCTGCTGGTCGCCCCGGCCACCGCCAACGTCATCGGCAAGTTCGCGAACGGGATTGCCGACGACTTCCTGTCGTCGCTGTACCTCGCGACCACCGCACCGGTGCTGGTCGCCCCGGCCATGAACACCAACATGCTCTCGCACGCCGCGGTTCGCGCGAACCTCCACACGCTGGACGCGCGAGGCGTCCGTTTCGTCGAGCCGGGCGACGGCTATCTCGCCTGCGGCTGGGTGGGGCCCGGCCGGCTGGCGGAGCCCGAGGCGATCGTGGAGGCGGCGGACGGACTTCTACGCGGCGGCGGCGCTTGGGCGGGGCGCTCGATTCTGGTGACGGCCGGCCCGACCTGCGAGGATCTCGATCCGGTTCGCTTTCTGGGGAACCGGTCGACCGGGCGCATGGGTTACGCGGTGGCGGCCGAGGCGGCCGCGCGTGGCGCGCGCGTCATGCTGGTCAGCGGACCGACCACGCTCGACCCACCGGCCGGGGTGGAGGTGACCGCGGTGCGCAGCGCCGACGAGATGTACGCGGAGGTCGTCCGGCTGGTCTTCGCGGGCAAGGTGGACGCGGTGGTGATGGCGGCGGCGGTGGCGGACTATACGCCCGCCGCGGGTGCGCAGCGCGCCAAGATCCGGAAGTCCGACGACGACCTGGTGCTGGCGTTGCGCCGTACGCCGGACGTGCTGGCGGAGCTGGGGGCGCGGCGCGGGAACGCGGCGAAACCGGTGCTGGTCGGTTTCGCGGCCGAAACCGGCGATGCGGTGGAGCGGGCCCGCGCGAAGCTCATCCGCAAGCAGGTCGACATGGTCGTCGCGAACGACGTGACCGAGCCGGGAGCCGGCTTCGGAGTGGACACGAACGTGGCGACGCTGGTGAGCGCCGAGAGCAGTGAGCCGGTCTCGCGGCGGTCGAAGCGGGATCTCGCCCGCGTGATTCTCGATCGGGTCGAGGCGCGCCTGGGCGTATCTCGATCGACTGCGGGACGCCAGGAGTCTGCGCCGTAGCAACGGCGCAGACTCCTGGCCAGGCCAGGTTGGGCGGCAATCGGAGCCGCAGGCGACGATTGTCGGGCGAGGAGTCCGTGGTGCCGGACCGCGATCAGGTCGTCGAACACCTGAAGTTCTTCGGAGAGCTCGGTGCGGAAGGGATCAGCCGGGATCCGCGCTGGCGCACCCGTCCCTGCGAGCAGGGGATCGGCGGAACGCGGCACGGCGTCGAGAGCGATGCCGCGGAGATTGGCGGTGCGTTCGCCGATTCGCAGGCGACGGCGGCTTCCGATCCGGAGCAGGCGAGGGCAGGGTCCCCCACCCGTGCGGCGCGACCGGCCGTGGACCCGCCGGTCGAGCTCACTCCGTCGTGGACCAGCGACTCGTTGTGGGACGCTCCGGCGGCGGCGCAGGAGGCGGGCGATATCGCGCCGGCCGAGCGCTTGCGGAGCATTCGCGACGAGCTGGGCGACTGCACGCGCTGCAGGCTGCACGGCGGGCGCTCCCACCTGGTGTTCGGCGTCGGCAGACCGGACGCGGAGCTCATGTTCGTCGGCGAGGCGCCGGGGCGGGACGAGGACCTGCAGGGAGAGCCGTTCGTCGGCCGGGCCGGACAGTTGCTGACGAGGATCATCGAAGCGATAGATCTGCGGCGCGAGGATGTCTACATCGCGAACGTCATCAAGTGCCGTCCACCACAGAACCGCAATCCGGAACGGGACGAGGTCGAGACCTGCCGTCCGTTTCTCTTCGCACAGATCGATGCGGTCCGGCCGCGGGTCGTCGTCGCCCTGGGATCGTTCGCGGTTCGCACGTTGCTCGACGACGATCGCCTGCCCATCTCCAGGGCTCGCGGCCGGGTCTACGCGTGCCGGGGGGCGAAGCTCGTCCCCACGTTTCATCCGGCCTTCCTGCTGCGGAGTCCCGATCGCAAGCGCGACGTCTGGGAGGACATGAAGCGGGTGCGCTCCCTCCTGCGCGGCGACTGATGTCCGTGGTCGTGGCGGTCGCGGTGCCGGTCCCCGCGTTGCCGGCGCTCAGCTACCGGGTGCCGGACAGAATGGAGGTTCCACCTGTCGGCGGCCGCGTGCGCGTGCCCCTCGGCAGCCGCGTGGTGACCGGCTGCGTGGTGAACGCTCCGGACGCCGGCGCGGGCAGCGGCGCCGGCTCGCCGCCTCCCCCGGCAGAGCTGAAGGACCTGCTGGAATCACTGGATCCCGAGCCCTACCTGCCGCGGGACGTGATCGAACTTGCACTGTGGGTGGCGGAGTACTACGCGTGCGGCCCCGGCGAGTCGCTGGCCGCGGCGATGCCTCCGCTCGCGCTGACGGCATCCGGGCCGGACGGCGGATTCCGGAGAGAACGCTTCGTGCGCCTCACCGCGGCGGGTCGCGACGCGCTTGTGGCCGGGTCAGCCGGACGCCTCGGCCCGCGGCAGCGCGCCGCGCTGCATCGACTGGCCGGCTCCGCGGGCGGTCTCGGGGCCGCGCGACTCCGGGAGGACGGCGTCACCGCGGCCACCGTGGCGAGCCTCCGGGCACGGGGTCTGGTGACGCTGGATACCCGCCGGGTCGAGCGGGATCCCTTTGCCGCGGGGGAACGGGGAAACGGCGAACCGGTGCCGGCGGTCGGCTCCGGGCGCGAGCCCACCGCCGAGCAGCGGGACGCGCTCGAGGCGCTCTCGGCACTGGCGGGGGAGGGCGTCTTTCGCGTCGCGCTGCTGCACGGCGTCACCGGGAGCGGAAAGACCGAGGTCTACCTTCGGCTGGCGCGGGAGGTGGTGACGGCCGGGCGGCGCGTGCTCGTCCTGGTTCCGGAGATCGCGTTGACTCCGGCGGTGACCGATACCTTTCGGCAGGCGTTCGGCGAGCGCGTGGCGATCCAGCACAGCGGGCTCTCCCCCGGCGCGAGGCACGATCAGTGGCATCGCATCCGGCGTGGCCAGGTGGACGTGGTCGTGGGTACCCGGTCGGCCGTGTTCGCGCCGCTGGACGGCTTGGGACTGGTTGTCGTCGACGAAGAGCACGACACGTCCTACAAGCAGGAGGAGAGTCCGCGCTACCACGCCCGGAGCGTTGCGATCATGCGGGCACGGGCCGCCGGCGCCCTGGTCGTGCTCGGCTCGGCCACACCGTCCCTCGAGACGTTTCACCATGCGCGCCGGGGCCGCTACCGCCGCGTGGCGATGACCGAACGGGTTCACCGGCGCCCGCTTCCCGAGGTGCGGATCGTCGACATGCGCGCCGAGATGGCGAGCGAGCCGGGGGAGGCGGCAATCAGCCGGACTCTCGCGGAGGCGCTCGAGAGCACCCTGGCTCGAGGCGAGCAGGCGCTGATTCTGTTGAACCGGCGCGGTTTCGCGGCCGCCGTCCTCTGCCGGCAGTGCGGGCGGACCTTCGAATGCCCGAACTGCAGCGTCTCGCTGACCCTTCACCGCAGCGCGGGCCGGGTACGTTGTCACTACTGCAACTACTCGGCGGCTCGGCCCTCCACCTGTGCGCACTGCGCGGGACCTTACCTGGAGAGCGTCGGTTTCGGCACGGAGCGGATCGAAGCCGAGCTTGCGGGGCTGTTGCCGGAGGCCGCCGTCGCGCGGCTGGATCGGGACGCGGCGCGGCGCCGCGGCGCGGGTCAATCCCTGCTGGCGCGTTTCCGGGCGGGCGAAATAGACGTGCTGGTGGGCACGCAGATGATCGCCAAGGGTCACGACTTTCCCAACGTGACCCTCGTCGGGGTGGTGTCGGCGGACGTCGGGTTGCAGGTCGCCGATTTTCGGGCGGCGGAGCGGACGTTTCAGCTCCTGACCCAGGTCGCGGGGCGTGCCGGGCGCGGCGAGCGGCCGGGCACCGCCATCGTGCAGTCGTTCCATCCCGAGCACTACAGCATCGTGCACGCGTGCCGGCAGGCGTACGGCCCGTTCTTCGACGAGGAGATGCGCTACCGGACCGCCTTGCACTATCCGCCGGTGGTGTCCATGGTCAACGCCATCGTGCGCGGCCGCTCCCCGGCCGCGGCGATGCAGGATGCCGCCAGGATCGCGGGCAGGCTCCGCGCCGCCCGTTCGTCGTTCGAGGTGCTCGGACCCGCCGTTGCGCCGATCTCGCGTCTGCGGGGGCAGCATCGCGCGCAGATATTCCTCAAGGGCGTGAATCGCCCCGCGATGCGTGCCGCGTTGCGCGCGACGCTCGAGGCGAACCCGGACCTCGGACGCCGTGTCACGATTGACGTCGACCCGGTCAGCCTGCTGTGAGAGGAGTCGCGCGCCGTGTGCTCAAGGCTCGGTCAGGAGGCCCTCGATCCGGATCGGCGCGGGCGTGAAACAGAGGATGAAGATGGCGGCCGTGGCCAGGGCGACCCAACGGCGCCGGTTGTCCAGCGGTACGTGGTCGTCCAGCGTGCGCGGATGGCGGGGGCCCATGAAGATGAGCATGGTCACCATCAGCACGGCCCACAGGAGCCAGCTCAGAGAGACGAAGGTGAGCCCCACGACGACCAGGACGCCGCCGAGGGTGAGGCCGGTCGAGCGGGCCCCGAGCGCCGCGTACGAGATGTGTCCGCCGTCGAGCTGCCCGATCGGAAACAGGTTCAGCGCCGTCATGAGCAGCCCGAACCAGGCGGCGAAGCCCATCGGATGCAGGTTGATCGCGTGACCGTCGGGCAGCGCGCCCCAGACCAGCCACGCGGCCGCCTGGAAGAGCAGGGGTTCGCCGAGGATGACGACCGCCTCCGTATCGGCGGCCGGAAGCGGCGTTACCCGCGAGAGCGCGACGCCCGCGAAGAGCGCCGGCACCGCCACGACGAAGCCCGCAATCGGTCCTGCGGCGCCGATGTCGAAGAGCATCGCCTTGGTCGGTATCCGCTGGCGGATGCGGATGAAGGCGCCGAACGTTCCGGTCGGCACCAGGGGAACCGGAAGGAAATAGGGCAGGGAGGCGTCCACGCGGTAGTAGCGGCAGGCCCAGTAGTGGCCCAGCTCGTGAATGCCGAGGATGGCGAGGATCGTGAGGCTGTACCAGGCGCCTTGCAGCAGCTCGATGCGAGGGAGGTCGTCCGAGAAATCGGCGAGAAAGCCCGCATGATGGTATGCGCCGTTGTACATGGTGGTAGCGAGCGTGGCGAGGAACAGCGCCACGTGCAACCAGATTCTATCGCTACGCACGGATGTTCTGAAGGTCCTTGCCCGGCTTGAAGCGTATGGTGCGACCGGGCGGGATGCGGACTTCCTTGCCGGTGCGCGGGTTGCGGCCGATGCCGCGCTTGCGCGGCTTGACCTGAAACACGCCGAATCCGCGGAGCTCGATGCGCTCGCCGCGCTGCATCGACACGCGCATCGCTTCGAAGACCGCGTCGACGGCTCGTTCCGACTTCACCTTGGTGATGTCCGCAGCCTTGGAGACCTGGTTGACGATGTCCACCTTGATCATGTCCCACCGCGCTCCAGAAAGTGTATAACTAGCATAGATACTGTAACTTACGGCTGTCAAGAGCCGCGCGGCGGCGGAGTCGAACCCCACCATGCCGGAAAGGACCAACCCTGGCGCGCGCGTCGTGCTCGTCGGACGCCCGAACGTCGGCAAGTCGACGTTGTTCAACCGCTTGTCGGGCACCCGTCGCGCGATCGTGGCTCCGCTGGCCGGGACCACCCGCGATGTGATGCGGCACCCGGTCGAATGGCTTGGGACCACGTTCGAGCTCGTCGACACGGGCGGCGTGTTCGGCGCCAGCGCGGATCCGCTGCAGGCCGCGGTCGCCGAGCGGGGCCTGCGAGAGCTGGAGACCGCCGCGGCCATCGTGATCATCGTCGATGCGCGGGAGGGACTGGTGCCCGCCGACGAGGTGGTCGTCCGGAGGGTGCGGCGGACCGGGATCCCGATGGTGCTCGCCATCAACAAGGTCGACGATCGCCGCGCCGGCGCTGCCGCGGTGGAGTTCGAACGCCTTGGGGTATCGCCGGCGTTGTCCATTGCGGCGGAGCACGGCCTGGGCGTGGGCGATCTGCTCGATGCGGTGGTCGAACGCCTGCCCGGGCGTCCGCGTCGCGAGGCGGAGTCGGAGCCGTCCTCGCCGGACCGCCCGGATCGCGAGGTGAGCATTGCCATCGTCGGACGCCCCAACGTCGGCAAGTCGTCGCTCGTCAATCAGCTCGTGCGCGAGGACCGCGTGCTGGTGAGCGACGTGGCCGGAACGACGCGGGATGCCGTCGACACCGTCATCGGCTGGCATGGCCGGCGCATCCGGCTCGTGGACACGGCGGGCATCCGGCGTCCCGGCCGGGTGGCGCGGGCGGGAGGGGTCGAGGCGGTCAGCGTCGTGCTCGCGCGGCGGGCGCTGGCACGGGCCGACGTGGCGGTGCTGCTAGTGGACGCTACGGGCGCCGTGACGCGACAGGACGCGGTGATCGCCGGCGAAGCCGAAGAGACGGGCTGCGGCGTGGTCATCGCCGCGAACAAGTGGGATCTGGTGAAGGATCGGGGACCGTCGTTCTCGAAGACCTTCGACGCGGACCTGCGCCGGGCGCTGCGGTTCGCGGAGTTCGCTCCTATTCTGCACGTATCGGCGCTGACCGGTCAGCGGGCGCCTCGCGTGATCGAGCGGGCGGTGGACGTCGCCGCCGCGCGGGCGACCCATGTCGGGACTGCGGAGCTGAACCGGGTGGTGGCCCGGATCACCGCGCGCCATCGTCCGGCGAGTCCCGGCCGCCACGCCGTGAAGATTCTCTACGCCGCGCAGATCGGCGCACGACCTCCCTCGTTCGTCTTCTTCACCAACGTCGCAACGCGGTTCCACTTCTCGTACGAGCGCTATCTGCGGAACCAGCTTCGCGATGCCTTCGGTTTCGAAGGATCGCCCATACGGGTCAAGGCGCGGGCACGGCGCGAGCCGCCCCGGCGCGGCCGTCGCGGGTGATCGGTGCGTCGGGTCGGCCCCCGCGGGTGGCGTTCCAACGCCGGAGACTGCGCTATACTGCCTAGTCACGACAGACGAAGGGCAGGGTGCCGACCGTCGATATCGAGATTCCCGACCGGCCGCTGTTCAAGGCTGCGGAAGTTTGCTCCATCGCCAGGGTGCAGCCGTACGTGCTGAAGTCCTGGGAGGGCGAGTTTCCGACGTTGGGTGTGTCGACCAACAGCGGCGCCCGTGTCTATCGGCGAGCGGATGTCGAGCTGGTGATCGAGATTCGACGATTGCTCTTCGACGAAGGACTGACGCTCGGGGCGGCCCGGCGGAGGTTGACGAGCGCGGAGCACGCGGACCCGGAGCCGACTGCAGGCGACCTGTTGGCTCCGGACGTTCGGGAGCGGCTCGAGGAGGTCAAGCAGGGGCTCCGTTCGATTCTCGATCTGCTGTCGGCGGACGGCGGCACGCGGCGCGGCGCTTGACCGTCGGCTGCCGTCTTGCGAATGTTGTAGCGGATTCGTCGGGATGTGGCGCAGTCTGGTAGCGCACCTGACTGGGGGTCAGGGGGTCGCTGGTTCAAATCCAGTCATCCCGACCATACTTCCGCTTTCGCCGGCGAAGGTGGAAGGCTCGCGGGGAGGAGATCCCTCATGCATCATCGATCCCGATGGCTTCCTTCCGTCGCGGCGGTCGTGATGGCCGCGGGCGTCTGGCTGATGCCGGGCGCCGGCGAGGCGCAGGCGTCCGGCGCGGCCCAGGAAGCGGAGTCTTACACCGTCCCGCGGACCCCCGACGGGCATCCCGACCTGCAGGGGTTCTGGACGAACCAGACCTATACCCCGCTGGAGCGGCCGGAGGGCGTGGACAAGGCCTTCTATACTGTCGAGGAGGTGGCCACGATCGAGTCGGGCCGGGCCTCCCGCGAAGCGGAGCTGACCGTTCCCGGCACGATTCCCGACGTGCACTACGACTTCACGCAGTTCGGGCTCGACCGCAGCCAGTCGCCGTTCGCGCGCAACCTGCGCACCTCCCTGATCGTCGATCCGCCCGACGGCCGGATGCCCCCGGTCAACGCCGAGGGACGCCGGCGCGCGGCCGAAGCGGCGGCCGAGCGCGAACGGGTGGGACGCTGGGATTCGGCCGAGGCCAACCAGCTCGACGACCGCTGCATCATCATGCGCGGCGCCGGTCCGCCGATGATGAACGCCGGCTACAACGCCAACTACCAGATCGTCCAGAACCGCGACTACGTGATGATCCTGGTGGAGATGATCCACGACGCGCGCATCATCCCGCTGGACGGCCGCCCGGCGCCTCCGGAGCCGGCGCGGCAGTGGATGGGCATGTCCCGCGGCCGCTGGGAGGGCGACACGCTGGTGGTCGAGACGACCAACATCAACGGCAAGAATCCGTTCAACGGATCGAGCGATCGGATGCGCGTCACCGAGCGCTTTACCCGCGTGGCGGACGACACCATCATGTACCGGTTCACGGTCGACGATCCGTTGACGTGGGACCGGCCCTGGACGGCCGAGATGCCGATGAAGGAGACCATCGGCCCGCTGTTCGAGCACGCGTGTCACGAGGGCAATTACGGCCTGTACAACACCCTGGTCGGGGCGCGCCTCGAGGAGCAGCGGGCGGCCGAGGCGGCCGCGGGAGAGGAGTCGCAACGATGAAGGCGCTTCCGACGAGACCGCACCGGCTGTTCGCGTGGGCCGTGACGGCTGCCCTGGCGGGGGGCGCGTTCGGACTTCTTCCAGGGGCCGCGGTTGCCCAGGAAACCGGCTACACGGCGCCCCGTACGGCGGACGGGACGCCCGATCTGAACGGGATCTGGCAGGCCCTGAACAACGCGCACTGGAACGTCGAGCCCCACTCGGCGGACTTCAGTCCGGTGCGCGAGCTCGGTGCGCTCGGCGCGGTTCCCGGCGGACTCGGCGTGGTGGAGGGCGGCACGATTCCGTACACGCCCGAGGCCCTGGCGCAGCGCGACGACAACTTCGCCAACCGCCTGGAGCGGGATCCGGCCATCAAGTGCTACCTGCCGGGCACGCCGCGCGCCACCTACATGCCGTATCCGTTCCAGATCATCCAGAGCCGCTCGCACATCATGATCATCCACGAGTTCGCCGGCGCGGTACGCACGATCTACATGGAAGATCAGATGGAGTCGCCGGCCGATACCTGGATGGGGTGGTCGAACGGACGTTGGGAGGGCGAGACGCTCGTGGTCGAGACGAGCGGCTTCTACGGGGAGACGTGGCTCGATCGGGCGGGGAACCATCACAGCACGGCGCTGCGCGTCGTGGAGCGGTTCACCCCGCGCAGCCCCGAGACGCTGGACTACCACGTGACGCTCGAGGATCCCAACGTCTACACCCGCCCCTGGAGCATGCGCATGCCGCTCTACCGGCGGGTGGAGCCGGACGCGGAGCTGATGGAGTTCCGCTGCGTCGAGTTCGTCGAGGATCTCATCTACGGGCATCTTCGGAAGAAGGTGGATCCCTAGCGGTCCGTGCCGTGGAACGGTGCAGACTCCTGGTCAGGCCTGGTTGGGCGATAATCGGAGCCGCAGGCGACGATTGTCGGGCTGGGAGCCTGCGCCGCAGAACGCCGCGAAGCGAAGTGCTGCGGCGCAGGGTCATGGAGCGGAGGGGATGGGCCGAAACGCCGAGCCTGCGAGGCGTTTCGGGGCGCTAGCGGGTGCGGACAAGGAGGAGTCTCATGCGTCTCTTGCGAATCGACCGAGCCGTCGCCGTCATCGGCGCAGCCGTGTTGCTGGCCACCGTCCCGCTGTCCGGGCACCATGCCTTTTCGGCCGAGTTCGACATCGAGCAGCCGCTGACGCTCGAGGGCAAGCTCGTCAAGTGGGAGATGATCAACCCGCACTCGTGGTTCCACATCGACGTGGAAGCCGAGGATGGGACGATCTCCACCTGGCTGGTCGAGGGCGGAAGCCCGAACGAGCTGATCCGGCAGGGCGTCAACCGGAACACGGTGGAAGTCGGGACGTTCCTCGCCGTCGAGGGGTACCGGGCCAAGGACGGGACCGAGAAGGCGGTCGGCCGGAACTTCATACTCGAGAACGGAGAGCGGCTGTTCCTGGGCGGTTCTGCAAACCGTATTTCCAGGTAGTCGAGGGCAGGTGATGCGGGGCGGTCCGAGGATTTCGGGCCGTGCGTGAAACGGCTTCGTCGGGTCGTCGGGCCGAGGCCCGCGGCTCCGGGCGGTTGGGAGCAGGTCGATGAGAACGACATCCGGGCGCGTGCGTTATCTGATTCCCGTGGTTGCCATGGCCGCTTGCGGGTTCCTGCCGGCGGATGCCTTCGGGCAGAACGCGGCCCAAGGGGAGCGGGTCGTCGACTTCGCCCGCGAGGTGCGGCCGATCCTCTCGGACAACTGCTTCTCGTGCCACGGACCGGACGAGGCGGCGCGCCAGCGCGGCCTCCGGTTGGACATGCGGGAAGGGTTGTTCGAGGACCGGGGCCGCCTGGGCGGTCCCGCGGTGGTGGCCGGCAACGCGGAGGAGAGCCGCCTGTACCAGCGGCTGGTCACCGGGAGCAGCCGCCTGCGCATGCCGCGCGGCGCCGATGCGCTGACCGACGAGCAGATCGAGACGGTGCGGCTGTGGATCGATCAGGGTGCGGAGTGGGAGTCGCACTGGGCGTTCATCCCGCCGGAGCGTTCCGCCGTGCCGCCGGTCGCCGACCCGGAATGGGTCCGCAATCCGATCGATAACTTCGTTCTCGCGCGCCTGGAGGCGGAGGGCCTGGGACCGTCGGAAGAGGCCGACCGCGCGACCCTGCTGCGGCGGGTGACCCTCGACCTGAGCGGGCTGCCGCCGACACCGGACGAGCTGGCCGCGTTCCTCAACGACGATTCGCCGGACGCCTACGAGAAGGCGGTCGACCGGCTGCTCGGCTCATCGCGTTACGGCGAGCGGATGGCCACCGAATGGCTGGACGCGGCCCGTTACGCCGACACGAACGGGTACCAGACCGACGGCGAGCGGACCATGTGGCGCTGGCGCGACTGGGTGATCGACGCCTACAACGCGAACATGCCGTTCGATCGGTTCACCATCGAGCAGCTCGCCGGCGACATGTTGCCGAACGCGACGCGCGACCAGCGCATCGCCACCGCGTTCAACCGGAACCACAGCCAGAACGGCGAAGGCGGCATCGTCGTCGACGAGTTCCTGGTCGAGTACGCGGTCGACCGGGTGGAGACCACATCGACCGTCTGGCTCGGTCTGACGCTGGGCTGCGCCCGCTGCCACGACCACAAGTTCGACCCGCTCTCGCAGAGGGAGTTCTACGAGGTTCTCGCCAACTTCAACAACATCCCGGAGCGGGGCAAGGCGTTCAAGTACGTCAACTCGCCGCCGCTCATCACCGCGCCCACCGTCGAGCAGGAGGCCGAACTCGCCGAGCTGGACGAGAAGCTGCGGGAGGCCCGCGAGGCGTTCGCCGCGCTGGAGGCGGACGCGGAGGCGGCGCAGGCGGCGTGGGAGTCGTCGCTCCACAATGCCGGGCGCGTCGACTGGACGCTGCGGGACGACCTGCTGGCCCACCACGCCCTCGACGGCGACATCGCCGGGGTCCACAACGGTGCTTTCGTGACCGGGGTGCTCGAGGACGGCCAGCCGCAGTTCGTCGACGGCCGCATCGGGGACGCTGCCGCTTTCGACGGGCAGCGCTTCATCAACGCCGGCCTCAGCCCGCGGGTCGGCTACGACGATCCGTTCACCCTCGCGGCCTGGATCTACCCGACCGCGTCGAGCGGCGTCATCGTCTCGCGCGCCGACGCGGGCGACCAGGGCGAGGTCGGCTGGGGGCTCTACCTCGAGGAGGGCAAGCTCCGGTTCAACATGTCGACCCGGATCCTCGACGACGGGGTCAGCGCCGAGACGCTGGCGGACGTGCGTCTCGACGGGTGGCAGCACGTGCTGGCGACCTACGACGGCTCGAAGACGCCGGGCGGCATCGGCATCTACGTGAACGGCGAGTCGTGGGAGACGAAGCCGATGCTCGACCTGGTCGGCAACCGGATGCCGCAGCGCTACCCGCTGCGCATCGGCGCCAGCGGGTCGACCAAGCCGCGCTTCGAGGGGGTCATCGACGACGTCCGGATCTACGGTGCGGAGCTGAGCCCGGAGCTGGTCGGAGTGGTCGCCACGGCCGAGCCCATCACCGCCATTGCCCGGATTTCTCCTGACCGGCGCACGCCGGCCCAGGCCGAGAAGTTGCGCCTGGCGTTCCTGAACCAGTACGCGCCGCCGGAGATTCTGGAGGCGTGGCGTGAAGTGGCGACCCTCGAGCGGGACCGCGACGACCTGTGGGCGAGCTTCCCGACCGTCATGGTGATGGAGGAGATGGCCGAGCGCCGCTCCACGTTCCGGCTCAACCGCGGGGCGTACGACAACCCGGCCGAGGAGGTCTTCCCGGGCGTTCCGGCCGTGCTGCCGCCGCTGCCGGAAGGGGAGGAGGCCAACCGGTTGACTTTCGCGCGCTGGCTGGTCGATCCCGGTCATCCGCTCACCGCGCGGGTCACCGTCAACCGCTTCTGGCAGATGTACTTCGGCACGGGCCTCGTCAAGACGGCGGAGAACTTCGGCACGCAGGGCGAGTACCCCAGCCATCCGGAGCTGCTCGACTGGCTCGCCACCACGTTCATCGACTCGGGCTGGGACGTGAAGGCGCTGCAGAAGACCATCGTCACCAGCGCCGCCTACCGACAGGCGTCCAAGGTGACGGCCGAGGAGTTCGAGGCCGACCCCGAAAACCGGCTGATCGCGCGCGGGCCGCGGCTCCGTCTGCCCGCGCAGATGATCCGCGATCAGGCGCTGGCCGTGTCCGGGCTGCTCGTCGACCGGCTCGGCGGTCCGTCCGTCAAGCCGTACCAGCCGGAGGGGCTCTGGGCCGACATGGTCGAGGGCGGTTACGGCGACTACGTCCTGAGCGAGGGCGACGATCTCTACCGCCGCAGCCTGTACACCTTCTGGAAGCGGACGCTGGGCCCGCCGTCGTTGATGACGTTCGATTCGTCCACCCGCGAGACCTGCATCGTGCGCACGGGCCGGACGAACACGCCGCTGCAGGCGCTGAACCTGATGAACGACGTGACCTACGTCGAGGCGGCCCGCCGGCTCGCCGAGAGGATGATGACCGAGGGCGGCGAGACCCCGGCCGAGCGCCTGGGCTTCGCCTACCGCCTCGCCACCGCGCACCGGCCGTCGCCTACCGCGGAGGAGATCCTGGTCGACGGCTTCGAGCGGCACCTGGAACGCTATCAGGCCGACCGCGGAGCGGCGCTGGAGCTGATCACCCAGGGTGAGTCGCCGCGCGACGAGACGCTGGACGTGGCGGAGCTGGCGTCCTACACGATGGTGGCCAACCTGATCCTGAACTTCGACGGAACCATCACCAAGGAATGACGATGAATACGCCTCTCGAACACTGGTTGACCCGGCGGCGTTTCCTCGAGCTTGCGGGCACCGGTATCGGCACGGCCGCGTTGGCGACAGTCTTCGGCCAGGACTTGGCCGCGCAAGCGCCCGGGGCGGCTCCGGCCGCGGCCGGCGGACTGTCCGGCCTGCCGCACTTCGCGCCTAAGGCCAAGCGGGTGATCTACTTGTTCCAGTCGGGGGCGCCGTCGCAGCACGAGCTGTGGGACTACAAGCCGAAGCTGGCGGAGATGGTGGGAGAGGATCTGCCGCCGTCGGTGCGCGGCAACCAGCGCGTTACCACCATGACCGCGGCGCAGGAGCGTTTTCCCCTCGTGCCGTCGAAGTTCCCGTTCCGGCAGCACGGCGAGTCGCAGACGTGGGTCAGCGACCTGATGCCGCACACCGCCGGGATCGTCGACGAGCTGTGCTTCATCAAGTCGATGCACACCGAGGCGATCAACCACGATCCGGGCATCACGTTCTTCCAGACCGGGGCACAGCTCGCCGGACGGCCCAGTATCGGTGCCTGGCTGTCCTACGGCCTCGGGACGATGAACACGGATCTGCCGACGTTCGTGGCGATGATCTCGAAGGGCTCCGCCCAGACCGGGCAGCCGCTCTACGACCGGCTCTGGGGCAGCGGATTCCTGCCGACCCGCTATCAGGGAGTCAAGTTCCTCTCGACCGGCGATCCGGTTCTCTACCTGTCGAATCCGCCGGGGGTCGACCAGGGGACGCGGCGCCGCTTCCTCGACGACCTCGGCGCGCTGAACCGGTTGAAGGAGGAGGAGTTCGGGGACCCGGAAACGAGCACGCGGATCGCCCAGTACGAAATGGCCTACCGCATGCAGAGCTCGGTGCCGGAGCTGACCGACCTGTCCGACGAGCCGGACAGCGTCTTCGATCTCTACGGCCCGGATGCCCGCACGCCCGGCACGTTCGCGCGCAACTGCCTGCTGGCGCGCCGGCTCGCCGAGAGGGGCGTACGGTTCATCCAGTGCTTTCATCGCGGGTGGGACCAGCACACGCGGCTGCCTACGGGCATCGAGCGGCAGGCCCGCGACGTCGATCAACCGCAGGCCGCTCTGGTGCAGGACCTGAAGAACCGGGGTCTGCTGGACGAGACGCTGGTGGTCTGGGGCGGCGAGTTCGGCCGCAGCGCGTACTGCCAGGGCGTGTTCACCGAGGAGACCTACGGCCGCGACCACCATCCGCGCTGCTTCACCATCTGGATGGCGGGCGGCGGCGTCAAGCCGGGCACGACCTACGGTGCGAGCGATGACTTCTCGTACAACATCGCCCGGGACCCGGTGCACATCCACGACCTGCACGCGACGATGCTGCACCTGCTCGGCATCGACCACACGAGGCTGACGTACCAGTACCAGGGTCGCGACTTCCGTCTCACGGACGTCCACGGGAGAATCATCGACGACATCCTGGCCTGAGCCGCAGGCGACGCGACCGCTGGAACCAACACTGGTTCACGGCGGCAAGCCAACACGGCCGCAAAAAAATGCGGCATCCCGGGCCCGTGCCCGGGACGCCGCATTTTCTTTCTGCTGGTGGGCCGAAGAGGCGCCCGTGTTATGGCAGTCCGCTGGTTGTCAGGGGCGGCCGGGCGACTCGATGCGCCGCGCGCGGGCGAGGATGCCGGTGAGCCCGTAGCTCCCCTCGTGACACCGCGCCGCGATTCGTCCGGTCGCCGGAACGGTAGGGCGCTGCCCGGTCACTCGTTCTTCGCGTCGCCTGCCGGCTTCGAAGCCGATGCGTCCGATGCTCCGCTCTCGCTGCCGGTTGGCGCCTCGGCGGGAGCCGGCGGCGATGCCGCGGCTGACGCTTGTTCGGATTCGCTCGACGCACCCTCGGGTTCCTGGGCGTCGGAGCCGGCACTCTCCGGTGCGGATGCGGCCTCGGCAGCGGTGCTGGCCCCCCCGTCGGCAGCCGGCTCGGCGGCATCGGATTCCGCTTCCGCGGTGGCGGCCGCTGCCGGCGTAGCCCCGGATTCCTCCCGGGTATCCGTTTCGGCCGCGGCGGCGTCAGCTTCCGCTGCTGACGCTTCAGTTGCTTCCGGCTCGGCTCGTTCGGCTGCCGCCTCAGCAGCAGACTCCGCGCCGCCCGTAGCCGCCGGCCCCTCCTCGACTTCGGCGGCACTTGCGCCCGCCGGTGCTGCTTCGACCGCCGCGGTTTCCCCGGAGGCTGTCGCCGGCTCGCCGGCCGGCTCGGCCGCGGCTTCTTCCGCGGGCTGTTCGGCCGGCGCTGCGGCCGAAGCCGGGTCGGCCGGTGCGCCTGCGGCTACCTCGGCGGCAACCTCGGCCGGCGCGGCTTCGGGCTCCTCGTCGACCGGAACCGCCGCGAAAGGCGGGGCCGCGTCCGCCATCTCGTCCCGGCGGGCCGCCGAGTAGACGAGCAGGCCGCTGCCGGCGAACAGGAGGATCCAGCCCCATTCCCACTGAATCGAGGCCATCGTCGCCGGCGCCAGGCCCTCGTGGGGATTGCCGGCCAGCGTGGGGTTCCCGCCGGAGCGGGCGTCGGAAATCGTCTCCTGCACTCCGAGGAACGTCCACAGGATGACGGCCAGACTGCCGAGCGCGGGTACGATCACCTGCTTCCAGCGGCCCGTGAAGGCGAGGGCCAGCGACGACGCGGCCATCAGGAGCAGGATGTAGCCGTCGCCGTATCCCGAGCGGAAGAATTCGATGTCGCCGACGAACGAGAACGACACGATCGGGCTGAAGATGCCGACGAGCAGGAGAATCGCCGCCGTGACGGCCAGCGTCTGCCGGCCGGGCCGCGTGTCGACAGGGCGTTCGGTGAAGAAGAGCCGCGCCGCTACCCAGTACAGGACGAGGACGACCGCGAGCCATTTCAGAAAGCCGTAGTGCACGACGTCGTCGGGCTGGAACCTCGCCATCAGGAAGTTCGGATACAGCGCCACGATGTAGAACAACAGGGCGCCGAGAATCCACAGGACGATGCGTTGCGGCAGCGTGGGACGAGCGGGTGTGTCGGGCACTCGGAGTTCCTCCCCTGGAGCGGTAAGCATGCCCCTGCCGGCTGCACGGTGTCAAACGCCGCGGGTTCGCGCGCCGGCGGTATGATCGATGTCCATGGTATGTCGCCCCGGCGAGCCCGCGATTCCCTTCCGGCTGTCGGACCATGAGGGCCGTCTGCATACGCTGGAGGGATGCAGCGGGCGCTGGCTCCTGCTCGTGTTCCATCGTCACCTGCGTTGACTGCCGTGCCGCAGGCACCTGCTGCAGTTGCGGCAGGCGGAACGAGAGCTGGACGCGCTGGCGGTCCGTGTTCTCGTGGTGACATTCGAGCCCCCTGCGGCCGCTCGCGCGTACGCCTCCGAGACGAAGACGCGCTGGCCGGTGCTCAGCGACGAGTCGCGTTCGCTCTACCGGGAGTACGGGATGGGCCGCGCGCAGTGGCGCCACCTGCTCGGGCCGGCCGCTCTGCTCGCGTACGTCCGTGAAGGCGCGCGGGGACAGCTCCCGCGCTGGCCGGCCTCCGATCCGATGCAGCAGGGGGGCGACGTTCTGGTCGATCCGGGCGGCATCGTGCGGCTGGTGCACGTCGGAGCGGGACCTGGTCACCGGCCGCCGGTGGAGCGGCTGCTCGCGGTGTGTCGCGCGGCCGGGCACTGATCTGCTGATCGGCCACGGTCGTTTCCCGTGGTTCCGCTTCAGGGAGCGTAGGCTCGGCGGTCGGCCTGCAGCAGCACGCCCCACGTCTCGTTGAAAGGGTGCACTCCGCGCACGGCGGTGTCGCCGCGGAAGAGAGGCCGGTCCTCGTTCGCCCAGCGGAAGATCGATCCGCTCAGGTTGTGGACGTCCGCGAGCCCGCGCTCGCGGAGCGCCGCCACCAGGCGGGCGGAGCGGAATCCGACCGAGCAGTACGCCACGACGGCGGCGCCCGCGGGCGCCGCGCGGAGAAGCTCCTCGGCGTGATCCGGCGACGCTGCCCGCACGGCATCCTGCAGGTGGCTCACTGCGAATTCATCCGCCTGGCGCACGTCGAGCAGCAGGAGGGAGCGCGTCGGATCCTGCATCATCCGGCTCAGGGTGGCGGGGTCTACGGAGGGAACGTCGGGGAACGCTTCCTGGATGCGTGCTTCCACTCCCGTCCAGGTGATGTCGGACGTCGGGCTCCCGCAGGCGGCCAGTGCGACCAGAACGGCGAGCAGGACGCTTCCCGGGAGTCCGCGGCAAGACCCCCGCCGCTGCGTTCGCGCGGCGCGGCATGCCGCGTGGACGGCGTTGCTCTTCGGTCGACCGTGGTTCATCACACGGGGACGCAGGATCATGGCAGCTCGCCGCCGCCGGCCCGCCGCACCGCGCGCTCGAAGAAGCGGGCGCCGACCGCGAGCACGCCCTCGTCCACGTTGAAGCGGGGATGGTGCAACGGAATGTACTCACCGTCGGCGCTCGCCCCGAAACGCACGTAGCATCCGGGCGTATCCTGCAGGAAATAGGAGAAATCCTCGGCGCCCATGCTGGGATGTTCCTGCCGGACGATGCCGCGGTCGGAAACGACGTCCCGTGCGGCGGCGGCCGCGACGGTGGTCTCGCGCTTCGTATTGACGACCGCGGGGCAGCTTTCGCCGATGGTGACCTCTATCCGGGCCCGGTAGAGCTCGCCGAGCGACCGCGCGGCGCGGCGTATTCCGTCGACGATCTCCTCGCGCGTCTCGGGCCGGGTCGTGCGGATGATGCCTTCGAGCACGGCGTGGCCGGCGATGATGTTCGCGGCGGTTCCTGCGTGGACCGACCCGATGGTGATTACGGACGGTGACACCGGGTTCACGTGGCGCGACACGAGGGACTGCAGGGCGGTGATGAGGAATCCCGTCACCACCACCGCATCGATGGCTTCATGCGGGCGCGCACCGTGTCCGCTCTCGCCGTGGACGTCGATGCTGAAGCGGTCCGAGTGGGCGGTGATGGTCCCGTCGGCCACCATGATCTCACCCACCCGGTACTGCGTCGTGACGTGTCCCGCGAAGATGGCGTCGACGCCTTCCAGGGCGCCGGCATGCACCATGACCCGGGCGCCGTTGCCTCGCTCCTCGGCGGGCTGGAACACGAAGACGACCGACCCGGGGGGCGGATCGGCGGCCAGACGCGCCGCCGTGCCCAGCACCATCGCCATGTGGACATCGTGGCCGCAGGCGTGCATGCGGCCCGGAACCGCGGAGGCGAACGGCAGGCCCGTCTCCTCGGAACAGGGGAGCGCGTCCATTTCCGCGCGCAAGGCGATGCGGGGACCGGGATCCGTGCCGGCCAGGCGCCCGATGATGCCGCCTCCCTTGCCGCCGTACTCGTACGGGATGCCCAGTCGATCGAGCTCCGCCATGATGGTCCGCGCAGTCTCGACCTCCTCGTAGGCCAGCTCCGGTCGAAGGTGGAAGGTCCGGCGCAGCTCCCGCATGCGCGCAACAGTCGATTCCAGCGGCGGGACCGTGACGGCAGTGTCGGACATCGGTTCTATTCTACGGGGCCGCGGAAACCCGCGTCAGGCACGGAGGAGCCGCGGGAGCGTTTCGTTGACCGCCCGCTCTGCCGCATCCTGCGTATCGCCCAGCGCGATGACGTCGAACTTGCCGAACCTGGCCAGCGGACCGACATTGTAGAAGATGAAGCGGCCGGTTCCCCGGGCCGGGTCGAACGTCTCGTTCGCAACCAGTTCCAGCAGGTGCTCGAAGCATGCCCCGACCAGGCGCCGGACGGTCAGGTCCTGCGCGCGATAGGGAGGACGCGCGCCGCGGGTGCGGGTCACCAGTCGGTCGACGAGCTGCATCGGCGTGCTGGTGCCGCCCCAGCGGCCGTTGCATTCGGTAAATCGGATGCGGAAGTCGCCGTGCGGGTCGCCCAGCACGAGGTGGTCGAACGAGCAACGGCCGACGTAGCCGAGCGCCTGCAACCCCTCGGCCACCCTCCGGGCCGCTTGCGCCAAGCGGCCGTTGAGGCGTCCCGGCAGGGTGCTCGGTCGGCTGCCGACGAAGACCTTCCGCTTGCCCTCGAGGATCTGTTCGTAGATTCCGTCGAGACGCGGCGGGCCGGTCGCGGCGGGCGGGATCCACCACTGGGTCGACGGCGACGACGAGGCTGTTTCCCAGGCGACTGCCAGCACGGTCTCGCCCGCTGTCCACTCCGTGCGTTCCAGGAACGCGGCGACCATCCGTGCGACCGCTTCCGGCGACCGGTCGCGCAGTGCGGCGCTCTCGAAGACCTCGTTTCCCATCGCCGACGCGCAGCGGGTTCGTTTCAGGCCGACCGCGGCGTGGGTCGAGGCCAGCGCCCGCAGCTCGGCCGCTATGTCGGGGACCGTGTTGCCGCGGCGGGTCTCCGGCGTCCAGCCTGGACCGAGGACCGCGCAGACCACCTCGTCGAACAGTGCCTTGTCGTTGGCGATCCAGGTGACCGGCGGCGGAGGACCCAGCACGCTGACGCTGGCCGCAGCCCGATCGTCGACGCGCCGGGCGAGCTCCCAGACCGGCTCGATCGCCATGTACGGATGGATCACGAGCCGGCCGCGGTGGCGGGCGAGGTCCGTGATCCGGTCGAAGGCTTCACCGGCCATGCAGCCCTCGG
Organism: Vicinamibacterales bacterium; assembly: GCA_964291605.2. Taxonomy (GTDB): domain Bacteria; phylum Acidobacteriota; class Vicinamibacteria; order Vicinamibacterales; family UBA8438; genus WTFV01. The sequence goes on from OZ219745.1 coordinate 3,526,035, forward strand.
CCACCGCCAGGGGCGAGGTGGCCCGGACCGTGTTCGTGGCGATGCGGGTCGCCGGACCGAGACGAAGGTGGTCGGCGCAGTAGGTCTCGTAGACCTTCTCGGCTCCTGTCACCGTGGCGTACGCATCGCCTGGCGCTGCGCGCACTCTGGCCCGATGCTGATACTCCTCGACGCCGGCGATGCCGGAGAGGAAGGGAATCGCCGACACGTCCTCCAGGTGGAGCGTCGGCGCCGGCGGTCCGTCGGGCCGCCAACGAAGGCTCGCGTACGGGCGTACGCGCTCGGCCAGCCCCAGCCGGTCTGCAATGTGTCCTACCCGATCGGCGGCTGTCGACGGCGCTGGTCCCAGAACTCCGCCTCGCGGCGTTCTGCGGCGCAATCTCCTACCCTCGCTTGCTGCGCTCGTGGCGGAAGACGGCGAACGCGGCGTCGGTGCGGGTCGGATTGACCTTGCCCTGAAAGAAAGCGCCGTCGGCGATCACGAGCCGTTCGGTGAGGATCTGGGCGTCGACGACGGTCGCCCCCTTCGCAAGCTCGACGCGATCGGCGACCAGCCGTCCGGTCGCCCGGCCGCGCACCGTGATGTGGCGGGCGAGCAATTCGCCACTCACCCTGCCGCTGCGGCCAATCGCGACGTCATGGTCCGGAATGAAGATTCGGCCGTCGAACACACCTTCGACGATCAGGTGCTCCGCCGCCCGGATCTCGCCGGTCGCCTCGAAGCCGTCTCCCAGCGACGAGACTCCTTCCGGCAGGTCGAACTCGGGGAGCGAGCCGGGGCCGCCGCTCACCGACCGCGGTGTGGACATGGGGTGCTGGAGCGGGAGACGGGGGTCGAACCCGCGACCTTCAGCTTGGGAAGCTGACACTCTACCACTGAGTTACTCCCGCTCGTCCGAGGCATGATCTCATTCTAGCACCCGCGACAGGCGGAGCGTCCTGACCTGCCTAGCGCCGGGCCGGGAGCGGTCGCCGCAGACGCCAGCCGCGCCAAGCCAAGTGCCGAGGCGCAAGGTCATGGAGCGGGGGGATGGGCCGAAACGCCGGAGCGGGGAGGCGTTTCGGGGCGCTGGCCCGACAATCGTCGCCTGCGGCTCCGATTGCCGCCCAACCGGGCCTGGCCCGGAGTCTGCGCCGCTTCTACGGCGCAGACTCCGGGCGCCGGATGATGGCAAGCACCTCGTCGCGCTGCCGTTCCATTTGGGCCCGACTCGTTGCCTCCAGGTTGAGGCGAATGAGCGGCTCGGTGTTCGAGGGGCGGACGTTGAAGTGCCACGTGTCGTACTCCACCGAGACGCCGTCCAGCCGGTACACATGTCCGTCCCGGTAGCGCGCGGCAAGCCGGTCCATCGTGGCGTTCACGGCTTCCATGTCCGACATGCGCGTGTTTATCTCTCCCGAGATGAAGTACGTCTCTCGCAGCGGCGCCAGCAGGTCGCCGAGCGTCCGGCCGTGGACCGACATGAGCTCGAGCAGGAGCAGGGCCGGAATGAACCCGTTGTCGGCGAAGAAGTTGTCGCGGAAGTAGTAGTGTCCGGTGACCTCGCCGCCGAACAGCGCATCCTCCTCCCGCATCCTGGCCTTGAAGAACGCGTGTCCGACGCGGTTCATCAGGGCGGTGCCGCCGTAGGTCGCCACGGTGTCCTTCACCGCGTGGCTGGCGCGCACGTCGTAGATGACCTTCGCACCGGGCTGCTTGCGCAGGAAAGCCTCGGCCAGCAGCGCCGTGATGAAGTCGCCGGCGACGAACTCGCCGTCGCCGTCGACGAAGAAGCAGCGGTCGGCGTCGCCGTCCCAGGCGATGCCGGCGTCCGCGCCGTCGGCCTTGACACGCGCGACGAGATCGCGCCGATTCTCCTCGATCAGAGGATTCGCTTCGTGGTGCGGGAACGTCCCGTCGACCTCGAAGCACAACCGTGTGGTGCGGCACGGCAACCGGTCGAACAGGTGCGGAGCCACCAGGCCGGCGATACCGCTGCCGGCGTCGAGCACGAGGTCGAAGGGCCGGACGGCTTCGACGTCGATGAAGGAGAAGACGTGCTCGATGTACCCGTCGAGGATGTCGGCGTGCGAGCGCCTTCCCGCAGAACGTGGCGCCGGCGGGATTCCGTCGGCCAGAACCATGTCCCGGATGTCGCCGATGCCGGCGTCGCCGCTCAGCGGCAGGGCCTGCCGCCGCACGAGCTTCATCCCGATGTACTCCTTCGGGTTGTGCGACGCGGTGATCATCGCGCCACCGTCGAGATCGTCACGGGCGACGCCGTAGTAGAGCATGTCGGTGCCGATCATCCCGTGATCGACCACGTCGGCTCCCTGCCGCAGTGCGCCGTCGATGAACGCGGCCGCGATTTCCGGGGCGCTGGTCCGCATGTCTCTCCCGACGGCGATGCGCTCGGCGCCGAGATAGGCGACAAACGCCCGCCCGATCTGCCGCGCCGCGTCCGCGGTGATCTCGGCGTCGTACACGCCGCGCACGTCATAGGCCTTGAAGATGCTCGGATCGGTCGTGTGAGTCATGGCGTCGTAGAGGCTTCTCCGAAACGGGAATGGGGCGTCAGCATGGAGTCGTCGCCCAGTACCGCACCGGGGCCAAGGCGCGCGTGGTCGCCGATACGGCAACGACGGCCGACGATGGCCCCCTCCAGCGTCGCGCCGGCGCCGATGATGGACTCGGGCCAGACGACGCTGTCGCGCACCCTGGCCGCGGTCTGCACCACGCTGTCGCTTGCCAGCACGGCATGGGGGCCGACCTCGGCGTCGGCCTGCACGATTGCGCCGGACCCGACGAACGAGGGCGCCAGCAACCGCGCGGTCGGCGCTACGGTGGCGGTTGCGGATACAGTTGTCTCCCCGGGTCCGGCCAGGCCCGCGCTTCCCGCCCGGCAGCGGCCGTCGAGCAGGTCGCGGTGCGCCTGCCGGTAGGCCGCCGGGGTGCCTATGTCGAGCCAGTAGCCGCGCTCGACATAAGCTGCAAACGCTTCTCCGCGCTCGACCAGCGATGGGAAGTACAGCCGTTCTATCGAGTATTTCGCGCCTGCCGGAATCCGGTCGAACGTGTCGGGCTCGAGCACGTAGATCCCGGCGTTGATCGTGTTGCACGTGATCTGTGCCGGGTCGGGCTTCTCGAGGAACCGCGTGACGTTGCCGTCGTCGTCCGTCTCGACCAGGCCGTAGCGCGCCGGATCCGCGACCGGTGCAAGCACGATCGTGGCGCGCGCGCCGCGCGTCCGGTGGCGTTCGACTACAGCGTTCAGATCCGTTCCGGTCAGCACGTCGCCATTGAAGACGATGGTCGTGCCGTCGAGGTGCGGCTCGGCGAACTTGATTGCCCCACCGGTTCCCAGCGGTTCCGGCTCGACGACATAGCGGATCGGAAGCCCGGCGTCCCCGCCCTGTCCCAGGACCGCCTCTATCCGATCCGGATGATGGTTGAGGCTGAGGATGATCTCGTCGACTTCCGGCACCCGCCTCAGCAAGTCGATCTGGTGGTACAGAAACGGGCGATCGAAGATCGGTACGATCGGTTTCGGCGTGTTGAGCGTGAGCGGACGCAGGCGTGTTCCGAATCCCCCCGCGAGCACGAGCGCCTTCATCGATCCGGATCATAGCGCGTCGTCGCCGGGTCCCCCGCACGGCACGTCGTCCGGGGGCTCCGGGGTACAATGACGCGCGGGTCAAGCGTCGGAGCATCCCATGAACCTGCCGAACACGCTTACGTTGGCCCGGATCTTCCTCGTCCCGCTGCTGGTCGTGGTCTTGCTGACAAGGTTCGAGGCCGAGCGCATCTTCGGCATGCCGAGGGAGCTTCTCGGCGCGGTCATCTTCGGCACCGCCGCACTCACGGACTGGCTCGACGGCTATCTCGCCCGCCGCCGTGGGCAGGTGACGCAGCTCGGTCAGCTCATGGATCCGCTTGCCGACAAGCTGCTCATCACCGCCGCCCTCGTGTCGCTGGTTCAGATGGGAATGGCATCGGCCTGGATGGTCGCCGTCATCCTCGGACGGGAGCTGGCCATCACCGTGTTCCGCAGCCTCACCTACACGCGCGGCGTGACGATTCCCGCGTCGTCCCTCGGCAAGGTGAAGATGGTCACGCAGGTGATCGCCATCCTGCTGCTGATTCTCGGCAACCAGGTCTGGCTGTTCTGGCTGCTGGGCCAGGCAGCCCTGTGGCTGGTGCTGGTGGCGTCGCTCTGGTCCGCCGTGGACTACTACCGCCGGTTCGGCGGCGTGCTGGCCCATTCGAAGGCGGCCCATCTCGATGCGCCGTCGTCTCGGGTCGACGACGCCATCGAGAAGAAGAGCGCCAACCTCGGCTAGGAGCTTGCGCCGCGGAATGCAGCGCAGCGGAGTGCTGCAGCGCAAGGTCATGGAGCGGGGGGGATGGGCCGAAACGCCGCGCCGGCGAGGCGTTTCGGGGCGCTGAGACCTGGGGGTTACGGGCTGTCGAGGTCCATGGCGACCTTCAGCTCAGCGATACGCAGGCTGGCGTCCTCGAGATACTCCGTAGAGGGGAATTCGGAGACCAGGCGCTCGAACAGGGGGAGCGCCTCGGGCCCACGATTCGTCGTCGCGAGCGCGTCGGCCAGGTGGAAGTAGACGGCGTCGCGGCGCGTGTACCCGGGATCCTCGTCGAGGATCTCGCGGAAGCGGTCGATGGCGCCCGGGTAGTAGCTGAGCCGGTAGTAGAACCGGCCGACCAGGAAATTCGAATCGCTGAGGCGGTCGCGGGCATCGCGCAGCCGCGCACGGGCGTCGGCGAGGAGCTGCGGGTTGGCGAACTCCGCGTACTGCTCGATGAAGGTCTCGAACTCGGCGATTGCGGATCGGGTCTCGGTCTGGTCCCGTTCAGGACGGCGCATCTGATTGAAATAGACCATGCCCAGCTTGAGCTGGGCTTCCGGGGCCAGCTCGTGCGTGGGCGGGTACAGGCGAAGGAACTCGCGGAGCTCGGTCAACGCCGAGATATAGGCGATGTCCGTACCCTCGCCTTCATACGAGTCGACGATGCCCAGGCGGGCCTGCGCGCGCAACGGGCTCTGCGGATAGTTGTCCCGGATCTGGACGAAGTACTCGCGGGCGGTCGACCAGGCTTCCTCGGTCAGCGCCTGCGTGCCACGCTCGAACAGGATCTGGTCGGCGTCCACTTCGGTGAGAGCGGGAATCACCAGGTCCTGGCCCCCGCAGGCGGTCAGCGCAAGCATGGCGGCGACGAGGATCGGGCGGGCCGGCGCTCGGGGGCCGGCCGGGTTCACGGGGCGACGGAGAGAGACGTGGCTAGCCATTGGTACTCCGCATGAACGCCCTCCTCGAGGGGCACCTTCGGTACGAACGCCAGATCGGTCCGGGCGCGGGCGGTGTCGGCAAAGGTATCGCGCATGTCGCCCTTCTGCGGCGCTCCACGCTGTACGTCCGGCGCGCGGCCGGTGCAGTGCGCCAGGATCTCGATTGCCCGGTTCATAGAAACGCGCGACCCGCCGCCGATGTTGTAGACCGCGCCCGCAACGCCGCGTTCGCCGGCCGCCACCGTGGCGGCCACGGCGTCTTCCACGAACGTGAAGTCGCGCGTCTGTTCGCCATCGCCGTAGAGGCTCAGCGGCCGACCCGCAAGCATCGCGATCAGAAACCGGTGGAACGCCATGTCCGGCCGTTGGCGCGGACCGTACACCGTAAAGTAACGCAATGCCACCGCCGGCACGCCGCAATTCTCATGGTAGAGCATGCACAGGTGTTCCGCCGCGAGCTTGGTCACTCCGTATGGTGAGAGTGGTCCGGGGCGTGCGTCCTCGCGCATGGGGACGGCGACGCGATCTCCGTAGACCGACGAGCTCGAGGCGTAGACGAACCGTTCGAGCGGGTGGTCCCGGCAGGCTTCGAGCAGAACCTGGGTCGCTTCGATGTTGGCGGCCGTGTAGATGGAGAAGTCTCTTCCCCAACTGCCGCGCACGCCGGCCTGCGCGGCAAGGTGGAACACGTGTGTCACGCCGTCCAGCAGAGAGGGCCATGCGGCCTGCCGGATGCTGGATTCGACGAACCGGAAACGAGCCCGTGCGCGCAGCGACACGAGGTTGGACTCCTTGACCTCGCGCGGGTAGTAGTCCGTGAAACAGTCGATGCCGACTACCTCGTGGCCCTGCTCGATGAGTCGGTCGGACAGGTGCGACCCGACGAAGCCGGCGGCCCCGGTGACGAGAGCTCTCATGCCAGCATCGCCCGCAGGTCGGGCGGGATCCGCAGCAGCTTGCCGGAGGGGTCCATCGCCGCGTGGATTGTATGTCCTACCGCGAGCAGAGTCCGATCGACGTGCCGGCGGACCTCGTATCGAAATGCTACGCGAGCCCGCGAACGCATCGCGCCCGTCGTGAGGACGTCGAGATCGTCGTCATAGCGAGCCGGGGCACGGTAGTCGCAGTGCGCCTCGACGACCGGCAACAACACCCCCTTGTCTTCCAGATCCCGGTACCGTCCGCCGAGGGAGCGCAACAACTCGCAGCGCGCCACCTCGAACCAGACGAAATAGTTCGCGTAGTAGGCCACGCCCATCTTGTCGGTTTCCGCGTACCGCACACGAATCTGACACGAACCGGTGGTCACGACTACTGCGGGGAGCCCGCCGTCATGCCGGCCAGCGCCCGGTCGCGGAGCTGCCGGGTGGCCGCCGCCGCATCGGCGGCTCCGAAAATCGACGATGCGGCGACCAGGATCTCCGCTCCGGCCTCGACGATACCTGCGGCGTTTTGCGGACCGACGCCGCCGTCGACCTCGACCGGCGCGCGGTTTCCGGCGCGATCCAGCAGATTCCGCACCTCGCGCACCCTGGATTCGCTCCGTGGAATGAAGGACTGGCCGGCGGCTCCCGGGTTGACCGACATCACCACGACATAGTCGACCGCGTCGGCCACCGCTTCCAGCATCGCGGTGGGGGTGCCGGGGTTGATGGCGACGCCGGCCGCGGCGCCGAGCGCCCGGATGTCGGAAAGGGTCCGATGCAGATGCGGCGATGCCTCGAGATGCACGGACACCATCGCCGCTCCCGCCGCCACGAACGGTTCCAGATGTCGTTCGGGCTCGATCACCATCAGGTGCACGTCGAGCGGTACGGTGGCGACGCGCTCGAGCGCTTCCATGACGGGCAGGCCGATCGAGATGTTGGGGACGAATCGCCCATCCATGACGTCGACGTGCAACAGGTCGGCGCCCCCCGCCTCGACGGTGCGCACGGCGTCGCCGAGCGCTGCGAAATCTGCCGCCAGAATGGAGGGGGCGATCCGAATGTTCACGGCGGCCGTCACCGGCTCACCTCGAGCGAGATGGTCTCGCTCTGGGCTATCTGCAGGCCGGGCTCGGGCGCCTGGCGGATGACGATGCCGGACGCCAGACCGGGATACGGGTGGTCGCCGACGACCGTCACGCGAAATCCTCTCGCACGCAGGATCTCCGCCGCCCCGTCTCCGGCCACGCCGATCAGGTTCGGCATCACGTAGGTGCTGCCGCGTTCGCCGCGGTTGACCAGCAGGGAGACGCTCTCGCCGTTGCTGGCGGGGGGCGGCTCCTGGGCCACGACGGTGTCGGTGGGGTAGCGGTTCGAGCGGATCTCGGAAACGTTCTCCAACTGGAAGACGTTGTCCTGCAGCCGCTCCCGGGCCCCTGCCTCCGATTCGCCGATGAGCGCCGGCACCTCGCCACGGTTCGGGCCCGAGCTGAGCCAGAGCTTCACGCTGCGCCGGCGTCGCGTCGTGAGGCCGGGAAGCGGTTCCTGCTCGGCCACCAGTCCCGCTTCGATGGCCGGGTGGATGCGGCGAAGGGACTCGATGCGCGTGTAGAGTCCGAGCTCGGCAAGTCTGCTCGCGGCGTCCTGCGGACTGATGCCGCGCAGGTCCGGCGTAGCTACTTCGCGGGTCTTCAGCGCGGCCTGCATGCCCACGAAGACAGAGAGGCCGAAGGTGCCGCCGAGAGCCCCGGCAAGGAGCGCAATCTTGCCCGCCGTCAAGAATCGTGTACGGAATTGCATCCGATTCTCCAGTGTAGAGGAGGTGTCGCGGGCGGCACAAGGTCAGGGGTGTCGGCGCAGGAGCAACGCGCCGAAGAACGCCTCTACGCCGTGGCGGAACGGCAGCGTACGCAGGTAGCCCTCGCCGTCGGCGACCGGCGCGAGGCCGGCGCCCGGCGCGATCAGGTCGAATTCGGGATGTCCGGCACGGAACCGTTCGACGACCTCCTCGTTTTCCTCCGGCTCGCCCGAGCACGTCGCGTACACGAGGCGGCCACCCGGCCGCACCGTCTCCGACGCCCGGCACAGCATCGCGAACTGGGTTGCGGCAAGTCCGGGAAGGTCGTCGGGTGTGCGGCGCCAGCGGATGTCGGGATCGCGCCGCAAGGCGCCGAGGCCGGAGCAGGGGGCGTCCACGAGGACGCAGTCGAAGGCGCGGTCGAAGGGGAGGGGCGCCGTGGCGTCGAGCCGTACGATCGGCGCGCGTCGCGGCTGGTTGCGGGCAAGAAACCGCTCCAGCAGAGCAATCCGGCCGGGTCTGAGGTCGGAGGCGACGACAAGGCCTCCCGCACCGGCGCGTTCCGCCAGACCGACCGTCTTGCCGCCGGGAGCCGCGCAGAGGTCAAGCACGCGACTCCGCTCCGTGGGGCCGGCGAGCTCGACTATCAGTTGAGATGCTTCCTCCTGAAACAGGAAACGTCCCTCGCCGGCGGCCGGCGCCGAGAGGAGGTCGCCCTCGGCTACCACGAGTCCGTGCGGGGCGAGCTTCGTCGCGGTGGTGCGCACGCCCTGCGCCGCGAGAAGCTGCTGCAGCTCCGTCACGCCGTTGCGCGCGAGGTTCGCTCGAAGGGTGACCGGCGCCGGGGAGTTGTTGAACTGCGTCCAGGCCTCGGCCGCGGACAGGCCATGGCGGTCGAGCCACCTCTCGACCAACCACCGCGGGTGAGACCGCGTCGTCGCCAGGTAGTCGAGCGCGGCACGCCGCCAGGCGCCATGGTGCGCGCCACGCGGGTCGATTCCCGGCGCCGCGGGCAGGTTTCCCCGGCGCCGACTGTCCGCCAGCGTCCGCAGGACGGCGTTCAGGAAGCCCGCCGCGCGCCCGACGCCCGTTTCGCGCGCCAGCTCGACGGTGTCGGCGACCGCCGCGTGCGCCGGGATTCGATCCAGGAACAACAGTTGGTAGGCGGCAGAGCGCAGCAGGTCGAGCACGGCCGGCGTGATTGTCGAGAGCGGCCGGGTCGCGGCCTGCGCGACGAGGTGGTCGAGCGCGGCGCGCCGGCGCTCCACGCCCAGGGCGATCTCACCGGTGAGACCGCGATCGCGCGGGTCATCGAGGCTTCGTCGCGCACGTTCCAGGGCCGTTGCCAGATCGGCACGCCCCGTATGTACGGCACGGAGCACGTCATGCGCGGCCCGCCGGGCTGGCGTGCTCACGCAGCCGCGATGTCGAACCGCTGGCCCGCTGACCAGCGGTGACCGGCGAGGAAGGCCCGCGTCTCGAGGCGCCGCCGGCCTTCGGGTTGGATTTCGAGAATCGCGACGGCGCCGCCGTCTCCCGTGGAGACCAGCAGGCGGTCTCCCGAGGCCTCGACAAGCGTGCCCGGCGCCCGGGGCTGCGGTCGCGCGGAGCTGGCGATCGCCGTGCGATGGATGAGGTAGCGGGCGCCCTCGAGCACGCTGGAGGCGTGCGGCCAGGGATGCAGGCCGCGTACGAGGTTGTGAATCGCCGCCGCCGGCGCGCGCCAATCCATGTCGCCGTCTTCCCGGGACAACCGCGGCGCGAACGTGGCTGCGCTGTGATCCTGCGGCTGCTCCACGGCGGTGCCCGCCTCCAGGTCGCGGATGACCTCCAGCAACAGCTCTGCGCCCATTCGCGCCAGGTCGGTCTCTACGGCAGCGCTGGTCTCGTCCGCCGCGATTGGGCGGGTCCGGCGGGCGAAAACCGGACCCGCGTCCATCTCCCGCACGAGGCGCATGATGCTGACGCCGGTCGAGGTCTCGCCGGCGATGACCGCCCGCTGCACCGGCGCAGCACCGCGGTACTTCGGCAGCAGCGAGGGATGGATGTTGATGGTGCCGAGGCGCGGAACGGTCAGTACGGCGTCGGGCAGCATTCTGCCGTACGCGGCCACTATCGCCAGGTCCGGCGCCAGTGCGGACAGTGTCGCCACGAAGGCTTCGCTCCCGGGCCGATCGGGCTGCAGGATCGGTGTGCCGTTCGCTGCCGCGACCTGCTTTACCGGCATCGGAGCGAGCCGTTGTCCGCGTCCCCGCCGCCGGTCCGGCTGCGTAACGACCGCGGCGACCCGGTGTGGTGAATCGAGCAGGCGGGTCAGTGCCGGCAGCGCGAATTCCGGCGTGCCGTAGAAGACGACGTTCACCACTTGCCGGTGCGGCGCAGCTTGTTGATCCTGCGGACCATCATCTCGCGCCGGATGCCACGCAGACGGTCGAGAAAAAGAGAGCCGTCGAGGTGGTCCAATTCGTGCTCGAACGCACGTGCGAGGATTCCCGTGGCTTCCACGTCGCGCGAGGATCCGTCGCGATCGAGGCCGCGGACCACCGCGCGGGACGGCCGCGGGACAGCCGCGTTGAAGCCGGGCACGCTGAGGCAGCCCTCGTCTTCCCGCTGCACGCCATCCCGTTCGAGGAACGTGGGGTTGACCATCACGATCAAGGCACCCGTTTCCTGTCCGGAAGTGGCATCGGCGACGAAGAGCCGGAGCGGCACCCCGATCTGCGGTGCCGCGAGGCCGACGCCGGAAGCCGCGTACATCGTATCGATCATGTCGTCGATCAACGCCTCCACCTCCGGCGTGATCGCGTCGACGTCGGTCGCGGGCCGGTGGAGCACGTTTTCGCCGTAGCGCAGAATCGGCCGAACCATTCCGTCGATTGTAGTGCGTAAACTGCGATCCGATGAGGCACGTGGAGGCCGGACAGGGGAGTCCGTCGCGTCTGGCCGGGTGGCGCGGCATTTGCTTGTCGACTGCCCCGTGGCAGTTCGCGGAACGTGGCGAAGTACGCGCTGGAACGATCCGGCTCCCATCGGCGTGGCAAGGCTGATCGGCGACAGCGAGGCGATGGTCGCGCTGCGGGAAGCCGTAGGCAAGGCGGCGGCGGCGCCGTTTCCCGTCCTGATCGAGGGGGAGAGCGGTACCGGCAAGGAGCTCGTGGCCCGGGCCCTGCACGAAGAGGGGCCTCGCCGAGACGAGACCTTTGCGGCCGTCAACTGCGCGACCTTCAGCGACGACCTCATCGAAACCGAGCTGTTCGGTCACGCCAAGGGAGCGTTCACCGGGGCCGTGCAAGCGCGCCGCGGTCTGCTGGAAGCCTCTTCCGGCGGCACCGTCTTTCTGGACGAGGTGGGGGAGCTGTCGCCCCGCGCGCAGGCGAAGCTGCTCCGCACGCTGCAGGACGGCGAGATCCGGAAGGTCGGCGAGAACGTGACCCGCCGGCTCGACCTGCGGGTCGTGGCGGCCACCAACCGCACGCTGGCGGGGGAGGCGGCCGAGGGCCGCTTTCGCCGCGACTTGTTGTACCGCCTTGATGTCGTGCACCTGCAGGTGCCGCCCCTGCGCGCCCGCGGCACCGACGTCGGCAAGCTCGCCACGCACTACTGGGACCGTACGCTGTTGCTGACGCGCGGCCGGGCACGGTTGTCGCGGGACACGATGCGCGCGCTGGCCGCGCACGAGTGGCCGGGGAACGTCCGGGAGTTGCAGAACGTGCTCGCCGCGCTCGCCGTCGCCGCCCCGCCGCATGGAGAAGTGGGGCCGGAGCTGCTGCCTGCCGCGATCCGGCGTGCGGCCGAGGAGCGGCGTCCGACGCTGGCCGAGGCGCGTCGCGCCTTCGACCGCGCGTTCGTGCACGATGCGTTGACTCGGGCCGGCGGCAGGCGCAGTCTGGCGGCGCGCGAGCTCGGCCTGTCGCGGCAAGGGCTCGCGAAGCTGGTCGAACGGCTCGGACTGGCGGCGCAGAAGCCTCCGACGCCGAAACCGCGGTGACGTGTCAACGCCGGTCCGGCGGGAGAGCGAACACGTAGATCGCGTTCGACCGATCACCGCCGACGGGAACCGCCAGAAACTGCCGGCCGTCCACCGCGTAGGTGATCGGGAACCCCTGCGCCGAAGCCGGCAGCCGGACGTGGAACAGCACGTCGCCGGAAGCCACGTCGTGGATAAACAGGTTGCGGTCCGTGTCGGCGCTTGTGACCAGGCCGCCGCCGGTGGTCAGGGCGGCCGCGCCCGGGCGCGTCAGCATCGAGTGGCGCCACAGTATGCGCCCGCTGTCGATGTCCATCGCGATCAGATGGCCGCGGTGGGGCTCGCTGTCGGGATGTACCGTGCTGCCGCGCGAGAGCCAGCCCGTGTTCGCATAGTAGCGGGCGCCCGGAATCCGCTCGATCTCCGTGAATACGCCGCTGACGCAGGTCGGGTGAATCGGGATGTACAGCGCTTGCGTCTCCGGGTGGTAGGCCGACGCCCGCCAGTTGCGAATGCCGCCGAAGTCGGGACAGAAGGCGATCTCGACGCCGGCCTCCGGGATCTTTTCGGGCCTGTAGGTCACCCTTCCCGTGTCGTGATCGATGTCCAGGACGTCCTGGTACCCGAGGTCGTGCGCCGCGACGAATCGCCCCGTGTCGCGGTCGAGCTCCCAAAGGATGCCGAGCTTGCCCATCTTGAACAGCGAGCGGCGGCCGCGGTGGTCGATGAGCACGCTCTCGAACACGTCGTCGAGGTCGTGGGTTTCACCCGGGGTGAACTGGTAGTACCAGGACAGCTCGCCGGTGTCGGCGTCGAGCGCCAGCACGCTGTTGCTATAGAGCGCGTCGCCGTCGGTGCCGCGCGTCACGCTGGCCCACGGCTTCGCCTGCGAGGTCGACCAGAAGGTCAGGTTGGTCTGGGGATCGTAGCTGCCCGGAATCCACGAGTCGGCTCCGGCGCGATACAGCAGCGGCAGGTCGCCCCAGGAATCGCCTCCCGGGTCGCCGGGGCGGGCGATGGTGGAGGTGCGCCAGAGCTCCTCCCCGGTCTCGGCGTCATGGGCGGAGATGAAGCAGACGTCCTCCTTGTAGCGCTCGCAGCCGGTCATGCCGGCCACGATCCTGCCGTTGGCGACGACCGGCCCGCTCGTGTAGCGGTAGCCGAGCGCGTTGTCGGCGACCTCGTGGTCCCATGCCACTTCGCCGGTGCTCCGATCCAGCGCGACGATGTGGGCGTCGGCCGCGTTCAGGTAGACCTTGTCGCCGTAGATGGCGATGGAACGGCTGCGCGGGGCGAGCACGGACTCGACCATGTCGTCGAGGTCCCGCCGGTACTCCCACAGGCGGTCGCCGGTGACCGCATCGAGCGCCTGGATCACATTCGCGGGGTTGGCCAGGTACATCACGCCGTCGTGCACGAGCGGCGTGGTCTGGTTGGCGCCCGTGTTCATCTGCCAGCCCCAGACCAGTTGCAGGCGGTGAGCGTTGTTCCGGTCGATCTGATCCAGCGGGCTGTAGCCCCAGCCGTCGAGGGTCCGCCGCCAGTTCAGCCAGTCGGCCGGGTCCGGATTCTGGAGCATGGCGTCGGTGACCGGCGCGACGTCGCGCTCCCGGGGCTCCTGGGCGGCCGCGCCGGCGCTCCCGGCCATGACGATCGAGACGACGGCTACCGAGAGTCGACGCCGGGGTGCGCGCATCATGGTGAGCTCCTTCCTGCTGGCAACCGAACGGATTCATTATCATTCGAATCCGGATCGGCGCTCGTCGATTCGTGCCGTTCACGCGGTGGTCGTCAGAGTGGGAGGAGCTGGGGTGGGCAAGCAGATCTCGCGTCGTCGGTTCGTGGCCGCGGCCTCGGCGTCGGCCGCTTCGGTGATGATCGTGCCGCGTCATGTGCTGGGCGGGTCCGGCGTACAGGCGCCGAGCGATACGCTGAACGTCGCGGGCATCGGCGTGGGAGGCCGCGGGCGCGCGAATGTCCGCGGTTGCAGCAGCGAGAACATCGTTGCGCTGTGCGACGCGGACCTCGGCTTCGCCGCGCGCACCTTCCGGGAGTTTCCCGACGCCCGCGTCTACCAGGACTACCGGCAGATGCTCGACCGCGAGTCGGACATCGACGCGGTGATCATCGCGACGCCGGACCATACGCACGCCGTGATCGCCATGGAGGCGCTGAAGCGGGGCAAGCACGTCTACTGCGAGAAGCCGCTGACACGGACGGTGGCCGAGGCCCGCGCACTGGCCGCCGCGGCCCGTGAGGAGGGTGTCGCTACCCAGATGGGGAACCAGGGCCACGCAGGGGAGGGGACCCGCCAGATCCGCGAGTGGCTGGAGGCAGGGGTCATCGGGACCGTGCGGGAGGTCCACTACTGGACCAACCGGCCCATCTGGCCGCAGGCGATCGAGCGGCCGACCGAAGCGCACCACGCACCGCCCGGGCTCGATTGGGACCTGTTCCTCGGACCGGCTCCCTACCGGCCGTATCACCCGGCCTATCACCCGTTCCGCTGGCGCGGTTGGTGGGACTACGGCACGGGCGCACTGGGGGACATCGCCTGCCATGCCATGGACGCCGCTTTCTGGGCGCTGGAGCTCGGCCAGCCGACGCGCATCGAGGCCGAGACTTCGCCGCTTTTCGCCGAGACCGCGCCGGCCGTCTCACGCGTTCTCTACGAGTTCCCGTCGCGCGGCGAACGCCCCCCGATCCGGGTCGTCTGGCGCGACGGGCGCCTGGCACCCCCGCGTCCGGCCCGGGTGGCCCCGGGAGAGCAGTTGCCCGGCGGGACGAGCGGCCAACTGTTCGTCGGCGACGACGGCGTGATCGGAGCCGACATGTACGGCCGCGAGCCGCGCGCGTTCCCTACCGCGCTGCACGAGGACCTGATGGCCAGCCCGCCGCCGAGGAAGTACCCGCGGTCGCCGGGCGTCTACCGCGAATGGATCGACGCCTGCAAGGGCCAGGGCGTCGCCGAGTCCAGCTTCGATGGGCATGCCGGTCCGCTGACCGAGGTCGTGCTGCTCGGCAACCTCGCCGTACGCAGCGGCACCGCCATCGACTGGGACGCCGAACGGATGCGCGTCTCGAACGTGCCCGAGGCGAACGCGTTCCTCGACGAGGAGTACCGCGAAGGCTGGAGCCTCTGAGGCCGACCCGATCCGTGCGGCATCGTCACCCGGCACGCGCCGCCGCACGGCCGGGGTCGGCTTGCGGCCCGCCTACCGGGCCGGGCGTTGCGGCAGCGCGAACGCGTAGACCGCGTTCGTACGATTGCCGCCCACCGGTACCGCGATGAACTGCCTCCCGTCGACCGCGTAGGTGATCGGGAAACCTTGCGCCGAGGCGTGCATGCGGGTCCTGAACAGGACGTCGCCGGTCGCCGCGTCGTGCACGTACAGGTAGCGGTCGGTGTCGGCGCCCACCACGAGGCCGCCGGCCGTGGTGAGGGCCGCCGCCCCGGGGCGCGTCTCCATCGAGTGCCGCCAGATGATCTCGCCGCTGTCGATGTCCATGGCGATCAGGTGGCCGGCATGCTCCCCGCTGTCCGGATGCACCCTGCTGCCGCGCTGCATGAAACCCCGGTTCCGGTAGTAGTCGTTCCCGATCTCCTGCGGCAGCTCGGTGAACACCCCGGTGACGCAGGTCGGGTGAATCGGGATGTAGAGCGCCTCGGTCTCGGGGTGGTAGGCGCTCGCGCGCCAGTTGCGGACGCCGCCGAGATTAGGACAGAACTCGAGCTCGACGCCAGCCTCCGGGATCATCCCCGACCGGTAGGTCACCGCGCCGGTCTCCGGATCGACGTCGAGGGCGTTCTGATAGCCGAGATCGTGGGCGGCCACGAACGCGCCGGTCACCCGGTCGAGCTCCCACAGGATGCCGTGCTTGCCCATCTTGAAGAGCGAGCGGCGCCCGCGATGATCGATCAGGACGCTTTCGAACACCTCATCGAGATCGAGGGTCTCGCCCGGCACGAACTGGAAGTACCAGGCGAGCTCGCCGGTGTCGCCGTTCAGCGCCAGCACACTGTTCGTGTACAGCGCATCCCCGTCGGTCTTGCGTGAGACGCGGGCCCACGGCTTCGCCTGCGAGGTCGACCAGTAGGTCAGGTTCGTTTCCGGGTCGTAGCTGCCCGGGATCCAGGAGTCGGAGCCGGCCCGGAACGCCAGCGGCAGGTCGCCCCACGTGTCGCCGCCGGGCTCGCCGGGGCGGGCGATGGTCGAGGTGCGCCATGCCTGCTCCCCGGTATCCGGGTCGTGGGCCGAGATGAAGCAGACGTCGTTCTTGTAGTTCTGGCAGCCGGTCATCCCGGCCACGATGCTCCCGTTCACCACGATCGGCCCGCTGGAATAGCGGTAGCCGAGCGCATGGTCCGCCACGGTGTGATCCCAGGCCACCTCGCCGGTGCGCGCGTCGAGCGCCACGATGTGCGCCTCGGTGGTGTTCAGGTAGACCTTGTCGCCGTACAGAGCGATCGAACGGCTGCCGCGGCTGGGGCGGCGGACGCCGTCGGCGTCGGGCAGCTCGGCGGCCGGCGGCGCGTACTCCCACAGGAGCTCGCCGGTCGCCGCGTCGAGCGCCTGCACGCTGTTGCCGGGATTGGGGACGTACATCACCCCGCTGCGCACCAGCGGGCCCGCCTGGCTGAGACCTTCGGCCAGCGGCCAGGCCCAGGCGAGCTGCAGCAGGTGCGCGTTGTCCCGGTCGATTTGATCGAGTGGGCTGTAGCCCCAGCCGTCGAGGGTGCGGCGCCAGTTCAGCCAGTCGGCGGGATCGGGGTTCTGGAGCATCGCATCGGTTACCGGTGCAGTCTCCGGGGCTTGCGCGCCCAGGAACGCTCCTGGCGGCGCGGTAGCCACGAGCACGAGTACGGCGACCCAGAGACGGCGTCGACGGCAGTTCCTGGACATGGCGTCTCCTTCGTGGTTGAGCACGTTTCCGAGCGGGGGCGACGCGAAAGAGCTTTTCCCCGATTCCCGATGGTGCCGCTGTTGTCCCGCGCTGTCGGCTGCCGCCATCGTATCCCGTCCGGGCGACCGATGTGCCACACTCGATACATGGCGTTACGGCGGTGGAAGGCGGTGGAAACGGATGCGAACGAGGCGGCGATGGCGTCCGGTCGCGGCGTCGCTGGCGTGGCTCGTGCTGGCGGCCCCCGGTCTGGCGCAGGAACCCGACACAGTGAGCGAGGACGAGCCGCCCGGCTGGTCGAACGCGACGGAGCTGAGCGTGGTGCGGACGCAGGGCAATGCCGCCACGCAAACGTTCGGCTTCAAGAACACGCTGCGCCGTAACTGGGGCGGGGCGCGGCTGCGGCTGCGCGTGGACGGCGTCCGTGCGCGGACCGCGGGCGATCGGATTCTCGTGGTCGAGCCGGGGCTGCGTTTCCTGCCAGGGGAGCTGCCGGCCGATTTTGAAACCGGCGTCTCCCGTCTGGGCGGTACGCCCGACGTCGAGCAGTACTTCGTCGAGGGGCGCGCGGAGCTGACCATCAGCGACCGTTTCTTCTGGAATGCCGGCGCGAGCTGGGACCGCAATCACGACGCCGGCATCCGCAACCGTTACGTCTCCTTCGGCGGCGTCGGCAACGTCTGGGCGGACGGCGGCGACCTGTCGTTCTCGACGGGCTACGGATTCAGCTACACGGTGCGCGATGAGACCGAGCCGGATCCGGCGAAGGACGACCGGTTCGGCGGCGTCCGCGTCGATAGCGACTACCACCAGCGGCTCGGCGCGGCGCTGGAGCTCGACAGCGACGCGGCGCTGAACGTGAACCTGCTGTCAGCCTCCGACTACTCGCTGAACGTGACCAACGCGGTCGGCGTGGCCATCAACGATCACCTGTCGCTGCGGGTCAGCCTGCAGCATCTCTACGAGCACCGGCCGGCGCTGGAGGACACGGGCATCGTGGCGCGTGTAGCGCTGATCGATCCGGACGGGGTGCCCGGCAGCGGGGACGAGCTGTTCGAGACGGTGGCGGCCGGCGGCGCGGCGATCGACTTCGGCACCGGACAGATCCGCAAGGCGGGTCTGGACGCGATCTTCCGGACCGCGCTGGTGATCAGCTTCTGAGAAGCGGGCCACCGGGTCCGGCACGCGGCGAGTCAGCCCCGCGTTCGCGCTCGCCGGTCCGGCAGGTGCGGCGCTCTACGGCGGCAGACTCCTAGAACTGGTCGTTCGTGGCCCTTGGGACGTCGCGGATCTTCTCCTGCACGGTGCCCGGGATTCCCAGCCGCGTGTTGGCGCCGAGCCGCTCCAGCAGCGCTGCACTCTCCGGCCAGCTCTGGAACTGGAAGGACTGCTTGGTGCCCTCGGCTATGCGATAGGGTGTGCGCCCCCGGAAGTCGCGTGCGTCGATGTCGGCGCCCTCGCCCACCAGGTACTCGATTACCTCGTTCAGCCCGCGGTACGCGGCGCCGTGCAGAGCAGTGAAATCGGCCTCGTTGGTGGCGTTGATGTCGGCTCCCGCCTCCAGCAGGATCCGGACCGCGGCCTCGGCGCTCTCCGAGCGGACGCCGCGCGGTTCACGCGGCGTGTAGGTGGAGCGGCCGAGACCCGCCGCCACCATGAACGGGGTGGTGCCGTCGTCGGTCGTCAGGTGCTGGTCGGCGCCCGCGGCCAGCAGCGTCCGGATGATCTCGATCGCCCCGTTACCGCCCGCGGCGTTGGCCGCGTACGCCGCCACCCAGAGCGGCGTGGCTCCGCGCAGGTCCCCGGTGCCGGTGGCGAAGCCCTCGAACGCGCCCTTGGTCGGATGGCCGATGTAGCTCATGAACATGGCCGACGTCGTGATCCGCACGTTCACGTCGGCGCCGCGCTCGAGGAGCGTCTGCAACAGGGTCAGCCGCCGGTCCGGCGCCAGGTTGCGCCCGCGGAACCGCCCGCCGTAGCCGTGCCCGCGCGACCAGTCGCCGAGCCACGTGCCCACGTTGGCGGCAGCCACGTGCAGCGCGCGGATGCCGCCCATCGCGCCGTTCGGATCGGCGCCCCGGCGCAGCAGGAAGCGCGCGAACTCGTCCTGGCCGTTCGCGATGGCGTAGGGCAGGGCATGGGTGCCGTCCGTCCCGGTGTCGTTGACGTCGACGCCCGCCGCGATGAGCGCCTCGGCCATCGGGATGTCGCCGTTGGCCGCCGCGAACAGGAGTGGGGTGAACCCGTCGGCCGTCGACGTCGCGGGCTCGGCCCCGCTGTCGAGCAGCGCGCGCGTCACCTCGGCGTGCGAGCCGGCCACCGCCCACATCAGCGCCGTGCCGTCCGCGGCGCCCGTGCGGGCGTTCACCGCCGCGCCGCTCGCCAGCAGCGCGTCGACGACCGGCAGGCTGCCGGTGCGCGCGGCCACCATCAACGGCGTCAGGCCGCTGGCCCGCGCCGCGTTCGCGTCGGCGCCCGCCGCGAGCAGCTTCTCGACCATCGCGAGACTCGTGTTCTCCGCCGCCCGGTCGAGCGGCGTCACGCCGTGGTCGTCGGCCGCGTTCACGTCGGCTCCGGCGGCCAGCAGCAGGTCGGCCATGTCGAGGTCGTTCCAGTGGGCCGCCCAGACGAGCGCGGTCGAGCCGTCCGCCCAGGGCGAATCCACATCGGCTCCGCGATCGATGAGCGCGCGGATCGTCTGCAGATCCTGGCCCGCGGCGGCCTCCACCACACGCGTATCCTGCGCGGCGGCGAGCGGCGCCGCAGCGGCCAGCACACCCGCGAAAAACACGAGACCCGCCGACCGGTACATGCTGCTCATCGTCCTGTCTCCTCGAGTCCGTGACGAAACGCCACTCGAATGCGGCGGGGCTCCTCCCACGAGCTCCTCACGTCCATGTCGACCACGACGACAATCCGCCCGTTGCGATGACAATCCGACCGATACGGCCCACTATACGCAGGCGGGCGGGAGCCGTCCATTGATTCTTCCGGTGGCGGCGATGCACGGGCGGTCCGGACCCGCGGTGCTATACTGCCATCCCGAACACTACAATCGGCTTTCGGATCGCGGACCACGAGGCGAACGACCATGTTCATGCCGAGGCTGTTGGGCGCGGTGGGACTCGTTGGGATCGTGACGGCGGCGGGCGCGTTGCCCCACGCCGCGGCCGCGGCGGCCGAGCCAGCCGCCCCGCCCCAGGCCGCGGGCGAGCCGGCGCCCCAGGCCGCAGCTGCTGAAGAGCCCCTCTCGCGGGCGATCTTCGACCGCTACTGCATTACCTGTCACAACGAGCGGCTGCAGAGCGCGCCGGCACGCGCTGGACGGTCGCCGGGGCCAACGCAGCTGCGAGCCCCTCTCGCGGGCGATCTTCGACCGCTACTGCCTGTCACAACGAGCGGCTGCAGAGCCCCTCTCGCGGGCGATCTTCGACCGCTACTGCATTACCTGTCACAACGAGCGGCTGCAGACGGCCGGCCTCATGCTCGACCGACTGGATGTCGGGGACGTCGCCGGCAACGCCGACGTGCTGGAGAAGGTCGTCCGCAAGCTGCGGGCCGGGCAGATGCCGCCCGAGGGCCGGCCACGGCCGGCACCGGAGACGATCGACGCCTTCGCGACCTCCCTCGAGACCGCGCTCGACCGGGTGGCCGCCGCCGACCCGAATCCCGGACGCGTCGTCACGCGGCGGCTGAACCGCGTCGAGTACGTCAACGCCATCGAGGATCTGCTGGGGCTGGAGATCGACGGCGAGGCGCTGCTGCCGAGCGACATGGCCGGCTTCGGCTTCGACAACAACGCCGAGGTGCTCTCGATCACCCCGGCACTGATGGCCCGCTACATCGCGGCGGCGACCAAGATCAGCCGCGCCGCCGTCGGGAGCCCCGACAACCGCCCCGTCATGCAGGTGTACCGCACCGGGTTCGAGCGCCGCGACGTGCGGCTCGACGAGCGCATGCCGTTCGCCACCCACGGCGGCATCGCCGTGCGCCACCACTTTCCGCTCGACGGGGAGTACGTCTTCACGATCCGGATGAAGCGCAACGGCACGAGCCAGGTCATCGAGGGCATCGGCGAGCGCGCGCACCAGATCGAGGTGCGGGTGGACCGCGCGCTCGTCAGGCGCTACGAGGTCGGCGGCGAGTACCCGGGGCCGGATCCCGGCTCGCTGATCGCACCGCGCGAGGACGACATCGCCGGCCAGCGGCTGCACGAGTACCGCATGACGGCCGACGACGGGATGAGCTTCCGCCTGCCGCTCGCGGCCGGCACGCGGCTCGTTTCGGTGGCGTTCGCGGACGCCGCCCCGAGCCCGGCCGCGGTCACGGATCTTCCGGCCATCGGGATGCTCTACATCGCCGGCCCGTTCGATGGCTCGGTGCCGGCGGAGACGGCCAGCCGGGAGAAGATCTTCGCCTGCCGTCCGGCTGACGCGACGCCGGCAGCCGAGGAGGCGTGTGCGGGGGAGATCCTCGGGTCGCTGGCGCGCCGCGCATACCGCCGGCCGGTCACCGGGGCGGAGGTCGAGGCGCTGCTCGAGGCGTATCGCGAGGGCCGCGGCGAGCGGGACTTCGAGGCGGGCATCGAGCGCGGAATCGAGACCCTGCTCGCGATGCCGCAGTTCCTGCTGAGAGTCGAGGCCAGGCCGGTGGACGCGCGGCCGGGCGAGGCCCATCCGCTGAGCGACCTGCAGCTGGCCTCGCGGCTGTCGTTCTTCCTCTGGCGGAGCCTGCCGGACGACGAGCTGATCGATCTGGGGGCGGGCGGCCGCCTGAGCGAGCCGGCCGTGCTGTCGGCCCAGGTGCGGCGGATGCTGTCCGATCGGCGCGCCGGCCGCTTCATGAACGATTTCGTCGGCCAGTGGCTGCAGATGCGCGACATCCAGTCGCACGAGCCCGACGGCCGGTTGTTCCCGGCGTTCGACGACACGCTGCGCGCGGCCATGGTGCGCGAGACGGAGCTGTTCTTCGAGAGTCAGGTGCGCGGCGACCGGCCGATCCCGGAGCTGCTCGAGGCGGATTACACGTTCCTGAACGAGCAGTTGGCCCGGCACTACGGGGTGAACGATGTCTACGGGAGCCATTTCCGGCGCGTGGCGTGGAACGACAACCGCCGCCACGGATTGCTGGGTCACGCCAGCCTCCTGACCGTCACGTCGTACGCCAACCGGACGTCGGTGGTGCTGCGCGGAAAGTGGGTGCTGGAGGCGCTGCTCGGCGCACCGCCGCCGCCGGCGCCCGCCAACGTCCCGCCGCTGGACGAGAGCGACGCGGCGCAGCCCACGTCGCTGCGGGAGCGGATGGAGGCGCACCGGAGGAACCCGGTCTGCGCGAATTGCCATCGGCGGATGGACCCGCTCGGATTTGCGCTCGAGAACTTCGACGCGATCGGGCGCTGGCGCGACAGCGACGGCGGGGCGGACATCGACGCCGCCATCGAGCTGTCGGGGGCGCCCGTCGACAGCCCGCGCGCGTTCCGCCAGGCGCTGCTGCGCGAGGGCGACGGCGAGTTCGTCAGGACCGTGGCGGAGAAGCTGCTGACCTACGCCCTCGGGCGCGGGGTCATGTACTACGACGCGCCGGCAATCCGCCGGATGGTACGGGCGCTCGAAGACGGCGGCTGGCGCTGGTCGTCGCTCGTGCAGCAGGTGGTGTCGAGCGAGCCGTTCCGGATGCAGCGGATACCCGCCGCCGGCGCGCCGGCGGCGGCCGACGCACAGCAGTAGGACGGCGGGCAACGACGATGGGCGCGCTCCACGGTGGCGCGCGCGAAGGGTATCGGAGCGGAGTTCGCATCAAAGGGAGAGAAGGCATGTTCATCAGCAAGATGCATCTGCCGCGCCGGACCGTGCTGCGCGGGCTCGGCGCGACGGTGGCGCTGCCGCTGCTCGACTGCATGGTCCCGGCGCTGACCGCGACCAGCAAGACCGCCGCGGCGCCTGTGCGGCGGTTCGGCATCTTCTACGTGCCCAACGGGATGTCGATGCCGTACTGGTCGCCGAAGGCCGAGGGACCGCTTGGCGCGGACAATCTGCCGCCGACGCTGCAGTCGGCCGGGAGCTTCGCGGACCGGGTCCTGATGTGCGGCGGCCTGAACGACGAGGCGGCGAACCTCGTCAAGGGGGGCGGGGCGCACGCGCGCGCGGCCGGCACGTTCCTGACCTGCGTGCCGTTCCGGCACACCAACGGCGCCGACGTCTACGCCGAGACCACGATGGACCAGATCGCGGCGCGGGAGCTCTCCAAGGAGACGCAGATCACCTCGCTGGAGCTGGGGATCGAGCCCAACTCCATGCTGGGGACCTGCGGCGGGGCATCCTGTGCCTATACCAACACCATCTCCTGGCGCACGCCGACGACCCCGCTACCGACGGAGAACGATCCGCGCGCCGTGTTCGAGATGCTGTTCGGCACGAGCGGCAGCACGAACCGGGAAGCCCGGCTCGCCCGCATGCGGCGTGACCGGAGCATCCTGGACAGCGTGAACGAGGCGCTGAGCGATCTGGAGCTCGTGATCGGCGCGAGCGACCGTAACAAGCTCGACGAGTATCTGGACGCGCTGCGCGACATCGAGCGGCGCATCCAGATGGCCGAGCAGCAGAGCGCCCGGGAACTCCCGGTGGTCGATCAACCGGTCGGCGTCCCGAGCGACTACGCCGAGCACGCGCGGCTGATGATGGACCTGCTGGCGCTCGCCTGGCAGACCGACCTGACCCGCATCAGCACGTTCATGCTGGCGCGCGAGATCAGCGGCCGGGCGTATCCGGAGGTAGGGGTGCCCGACTCGCACCACCCGCTCTCGCACCACCAGGACGAGCCGGCGAAGCTGGCGCGGCTGCACAAGATCAACGAGCACCACTTCCGGCAGTTCGCCTACCTGGTCGAGAAGCTGGCGGCGGTGCCCGAGGGCGACGGCACGATGCTGGACCACACGCTGATGCTCTACGGGACCGGCATCAGCGACAGCAACACGCACTTCTACGACGACCTGCCGATCGCCCTGGTGGGTGGGACGAAGGCCGGCATCAAGGGCGGGCGCTACGTGCGCTACCCGCAGGGCACGCCGCTGGCGAACCTGTGGGTCACGGTCCTGGAGAAGCTGGGCCTGCCCGTGGAGACGTTCGGCGACAGCACGGGCCCGCTCGGCCGGTTGACGGATGTGTAGAGACGTGCGCCGCGGACACGGCTGCTGGTGCAGACTGCTCTGTTCCGGCAGCCGTGGGAGCGTCGCCGAGTCGGCCCGCCGCGGGGGCGGCTCCCGAGCCCGTGCCGGCATGGTCACCTTGCTCGTGGCGATGCCGGTGCCGGTTGCGTCGGCGCAACAGGCCGAGTCCACCGAGCCGCTCACCGGCGATCCCGCCATCGATGCCTGGGTCCGCACGACGTTCGGCCAGCCGGTCGATCCGGAGACGCTCGACGATCCCATCTGGGGCACACGGACGCTGCTGGCGCTTACTCCGGGGACGTGACGACGTCGCGGCGGTGGAGTCGGGAGCCGGCGGCGTGCCTGCGGAGGTCGCCAACGCCGTCTGGCTGGCGTGGGAGCGGACGCTCGCGTTTCTCCGGTGACGGACGCGCCCGACGCTGAGACACCACCGCGGGGAGGGCGACGCGGAGGTGCTGGTCGTTGTCCTGCTGGTCTGCTAACGGGTGTTTGGCTGTCCACTCGTGCCTGCTGACGCGACGGGGTGAGTCAGGCGGCTGAGAGCGTCGAGGAGTGAACCGATGTCGAGACTGCAGCGGCAGATGGATCGGCGAACGCTTCTGAAGCTGGTGGGCGCGGCCGGTGCGACGGCGAGCGTCGCGTCGACGGGCGGGAGTCCGTTTGGACCGGTCGTCGTGCACGCAACCGGAGGCGCCGGGGCTCCTGCGGCCGGTCAGGCGTCCTCGCCAACGGGGATCGATCCCTTCGAGGTGCAGGTCAGCGACGCCGACCTGGAGGATCTGAGCCGCCGCCTGCAATCGCCGCGGTGGCCTCCCGATTCGCCAGGGGAGCCCTGGTCCTACGGGACGGACCGCGCCTATCTGGAAGAGCTGATCGGTTACTGGCGCGACGAGTACGACTGGCGGCAGCATGAGGCGGCCCTCAACGCGTTCGATCACTACACGACGACTATCGACGGTCAACTCGTGCATTTTGTCCACCAGCGCGGACGCGGGCCGGCCCCGCTGGCGCTCGTCATGTCCCACGGTTGGCCGGGCACCATCTGGGAGATGCTTCCGTCGGTGATGGCGCTGGCGGACCCGGCGTCCCACGGCGGCGACGCGGCCGACGCGTTCGACGTGGTGGTGCCGTCCATCCCGGGCTTCGGGTTCTCCGGCCAGCCGGCCGAGGGGACCGACGTGGTGCGGACGGCCGAGCTCTGGGTCGGACTGATGGACCGGCTCGGCTACGAGCGCTTCGGCGCCTACGGCAGCGACTGGGGTGCGGGCATCACGCGCGTGCTCGGCGCCAGCTACCCGAACCGGCTGGTGGGCGTGCACACGCCCGGTGCGCCGCCGCGCCTGCAGCGGGAGCCGGAGACCGACGCCGAGCGCGACTACCTCGCCCGGGCGAACCTCTGGTCGGTCGACGAGACCGGCTACCAGCGCATCCAGGGGACCAAGCCGCAGACGCTGGCGTTCGGGCTGACCGACTCGCCGGTCGGGCTCGCCGCGTGGATCACCGAGAAGCTGCGCTCGTGGAGCGACTGCGACGGCGACGTGGAGACACGGTTCAGCAAGGACCAGATCCTCACCCTGGTCTCAATCTACTGGCACACGCGAACCATCGGGACGAGCGTCCGCTACTACCACGCGAACGGCCTGGGCAGCTCGCGCCAGCGGCGAGGGGCCGTCGGGCCGGTGCAGGTCCCGCAGGGCTTCGCCGAGTTCGTCGGCATCCCGCTACGCGCGCATCCACCCCGGTCGTTCCTGAGCGAGCCGGCCGAAAATGTCACGCACTGGACGGTCCACGACACCGGCGGGCATTTTCCCGCCATCGAGGAGCCCGACCTGCTCGTCAAGGATCTGCGGACGTTCTTCCGGCCGCTGCGGCCGGCGTAGGGCAGTTTGGCGCTTGGTCGCCGGCGCATTGTCGCCTAGAATACGGTGATCGGGACGTTCGTCCGCGGAATCCCGGCGCAGGAGAAAACGCATGCTGAATCCCCGGCGAGTCGGCATCGTCGTCATGCTCATGGGGCTGTTGGGCGCCGGGAGCCTTGCCGCTCCCGTCGAGGCGCAGGAGCCCGCTGCCGCGGCGGTGGCGGCCGACGCGCCCCACCACACGCTGGTCAACCGCTACTGCCTGTCGTGCCACAACGACCGGACCCGGACGGCCGGGCTCGCGCTCGAGACAATCAACACGCAGGCGCTCGGCGACAACTGGGAGGCCTGGGAGAAGGTCGCCCGCAAGCTGCGCGCGCGCCAGATGCCGCCGGCGGGCGGGCGGAGGCCCGACGAGGCCGCCTACAAGGCCGCGCTCGCATCGTTGGAGGGCGCGCTCGACGGCCTGGCCGCAGCGCGTCCGGACCCGGGCCGCACCGATACCTTCCGGCGTCTCAACCGCACCGAGTACCACAACGCCGTCCGTGATCTGCTGGCGCTGGAGGTCGACGTCACCGACCTGCTGCCGGGCGATTCGTCGAGCTACGGCTTCGACAACATCACGGTCGGCGATCTGTCGCCGACGTTGCTCGAGCGGTACGTCTCGGCGGCAGAGAAAATCGCACAGCTCGCGGTCGGCCGGGCCGGCCGCGCGCCTGGTGGCACCACGGTCCGGCTCCGTCCCGACCTGACGCAGGAGAAGCACATCGCCGGCCTGCCTGTCGGCACACGCGGCGGGGTCCTCGTCGAACACACGTTCCCCGTCGACGGCCACTACGAGGTGTCGGTCCGCCTCGCACGCGACCGCAACGAGCACGTCGAGGGTCTGACCGGGGCTCACCAGGTAGAGCTGCTGCTCGACGGCGAACGCGTGGAACTGTTTACGGTTGAGCGGCCGGCGTACCGGGAGGACGTGGCGCTGATCTATCAGCCCTCGCATGACAACGTGGACGCGCACCTGAAGGTCCGGGTGCCGGTGACCGCCGGCCCGCGCACGTTGGGGGTCACGTTCCCGAAGCTCCCGTCTCTGCTCAAGGAGACGGCGCGGCAGCCCTACGAGGCGCACTTCAACTACTATCGCCACCCGCGCCTCCAACCGGCCGTCTACGAGGTGTCGATCACGGGTCCGTACGACGCGACCGGGCCGGGCAGCACGCCGAGCCGGGAGCAGGTGCTTATCTGCCGGCCGGACACCCCGGACGAGGACGACGCCTGCGCGGCGCGGATCCTCAAGAAGTTGATGCGCCGGGCGTACCGCCGGCCGGTCACCGAGGCGGATCTGCAGGGGCCGTTCGAGCTCTACCGCGCGGCACGCGCGGCGGACGGGTTCGAGGCGGGGGTGGAGATGGCGGTGGCCGCCGTGCTGGTCAGCCCCGAGTTCCTCTTCCGCGTCGAGCAGGATCCGAACGGCGTCGAGGCGGACGAGGCCTATCGCCTCGACGACCTGGAGCTGGCGTCGCGGCTGTCGTTCTTCCTGTGGAGCAGCATCCCGGACGATGAGCTGCTCGATCTGGCCGAGCGGCGCATGCTCCGGAATCCGGATGTCCTGGCGCAACAGGTGCGGCGGATGCTGGCCGACCCGCGCTCGCGCAACCTGGTGACCAACTTCGCCGGGCAGTGGCTGCACCTGCGCAACCTCGACGCGATCGCGCCCGACATGCGCGTTTTCCCGGACTTCGACGACAACCTCCGCCAGGCCTTCCGGCAGGAGACGGAGATGCTCGTCGACAGCGTGCTGCGCGAGGACCGCAGCGTGCTCGACCTGCTGCGCGCGGACTACACGTTCGTCAACGAGCGCCTGGCCAAGCACTACGGCATTCCGTACGTGTACGGCAGCCGGTTCCGCCGCGTCGAGTTCGACGGCGACGAGGACCACGCCCCGCGGGGCGGACTGCTGCGCCAGGGGAGCATCCTGCTGGTCACGTCCTACGCCACCCGCACGTCGCCGGTGATTCGCGGCAAGTGGATCCTGGATAACGTGCTGGGTGTGCCCCCCCCGCCGCCGCCCGCCAACGTGCCGGAGCTGGAGGAGACGGGAACCGGCGCGCGGGCGCTGTCGATGCGCGAGCGGCTCGCCGGGCACCGGGCCAACCCCGCATGCGCTAGCTGCCACCGCCTGATGGATCCGGTCGGGTTCGCTTTCGAGAACTACGACGCGGTCGGACGCTGGCGGGTCGCCGACGGCGGCGCGCCGATCGATGCCTCCGGGACGCTGTTCGATGGCTCGGCCTTCGACGGCGTGGGCGAGCTGCAGGAAGCGCTGCTGGCCCGGCCGGAGCTGTTCGTCACCACCGTTGCGGAGAAGTTGCTGACGTTCGCCACGGGGAGGGGGGTCGAGTACTACGACGCGCCCTCCATCCGCCGGATCGTGCGCGAAGCCGAAGCGGACGACTTCCGGTTCTCGTCGCTGGTTCTGGAGATAGTCAACAGCACGCCGTTCCAGATGAGGAAAGCATCATGATCATCTCGAAGAAGGCCTTGCCGCGGCGGACGTTCCTGCGGGGCATGGGCGCGACCGTCGCGCTCCCGCTCCTCGATGCGATGGTGCCGTCGATGACGGCCCTGGCGAAGACCGCGGCGGCCCCGGTGCGGCGGCTCGGCTTCGTGTACATCCCGATGGGCTCGCACATCGCGAGCTGGACCCCGCCGGGCGAGGCGGGCGCGCTGACGAAGCTGTCGCCGAGCCTCAGCCCGCTGGCGCCGGTGCAGGACCAGCTCACCGTCCTGTCCAACCTGGAGCTGCGCAACGCGTATCCGGGCACGCACGCCACCTCCAACGCGGCTTTCCTGAGCGCTGCGACCGCGAAATGGACCGAGAGCAGCGACTACTACCTCGGCACGACGGTCGACCAGATCGCGGCGCAGCAGATGGGGCAGGAGACGCGGCTCCCGTCGCTCGAGCTGGCCATGGACCTGATGGACATGGTGGGGCAGTGCGACAACGGCTACGCCTGCGTCTACCAGAACAACCTGTCGTGGTCGTCGCCGACGACGCCGCTGCCCTCCGAGGCGCACCCGCGGGTCGTGTTCGAGCGGCTGTTCGGAGAAGGGGGCAGCGCCGAGGAACGGCGCGCCGCACTCGGGCGGCGGGCCAGCCTGCTCGACTGGGTGCGCGACGACATTGCGCGCCTGCAGGGGCAGCTCGGCGCCGCCGACCGCACGAAGGTCACCGAGTACCTCGACACGGTGCGCGAGGTGGAGCGCCGCATCCAGCGGGCCGAGTCGGAGACCATGGACAACCCGCTGCCGGACCTCGACCGTCCCGTCGGCGTCCCGGCCGCCTACGCCGACCACGCGAAGCTGATGTTCGACCTGCAGCTACTGGCGCTGCAGGGCGACGTGACCCGGGTCGTCACGTTCCAGCTCTCCCGCGAGGCGAGCAACCGGACCTACACCGAGATCGGCGTGCCCGATCCGCACCACCCGACGTCGCACCACGGGAACGACCCGGCCAAGCTCGCCATGCTGGCGAAGATCAACCAGTACCACGTCTCGCTGTTCGGCTACTTCCTGGAGAAGCTGGCCGAGGTGCCGGACGGGGACGGCTCGCTGCTCGACCACTCGCTCTACCTGTACGGCAGCGGCATGGGCAACCCGAACGTTCACGATCACACCAATCTGCCGATCGTCGTGGCGGGCGGCGGCGCGGGCCGGTCGAAGGGCGGACGCCACCTGAAGTACGCCGAGCCCGAGCCGATGGCGAACCTGCACCTGGCGCTGCTCGATGCGGTGGGCGTGCGCCTGGACAAGTTCGCGGACAGCACGCGGCGGATCGAGACGCTGCTCGACCCGCTTTCGCTGGCCGGCTGAGGGAGGTGCCGGGAGTCTGCGCCGCCAGTAAAGCCGGGCAGACTCCCGGACAGGTTTGACTGGGCGGGAATCGGAGCCGCCAGCCGACGGTTTCCGGGCCGGGGAGTGGGAATCTGCGCTGCAGAAGCGCAAACGATGCCGACCCGCGAGCGGGGAGTACCGGGGAACGCCGACAGGAAGCTGGGGAGAGACAGTCATGCGCTGCATACGCTGTACGGGGGCTGGGCTTGCCGTAGCGCTGCTGGCCGCGCCGCTGGGGGCGGCCGGCGCCGACGCGCCGCTGGCCGACGCGGTTCAGCGGCAGGATCTTGCCGCTGTCGGTGACCTGCTGCAGGCGTCGATAGACGTGAACGCGCGGCAGGTGGACGGCATGACGGCGCTGCACTGGGCCGCGTACCACGACGAAGCGGATCTGGTGGGACGGCTCGTGACGGCCGGCGCCGACGTGCACGCGTCGAACCGGTATGGCGTGACGCCGCTCTCGCTGGCGGCGGAGAACGCCAACGTCGAGATGGTCGAGCGGCTCCTGGCGGCCGGCGCCGATCCGAATACCACGCTGCCCGGCGGCGAGACCGTGCTGATGACGGCGGCGCGGACCGGCCGGGTGGGCGCCGTTCGCGCCCTTCTGGCGGCCGGCGCCGAGATAGAGGCAGGGGAGCCCGTGCGCGGACAGACCCCGCTCATGTGGGCGGTGGCCGAGGGGCACGCCGACGTGGTGGAGACGCTTGTCGAGGTGGGGATGGACTTCCGGACGCCGCTCGATTCCGGGTTCACCCCGTTCCTTTTCGCCGTCCGCGAGGGCCACCTGGGCGTCGTGCGGACGCTGCTCGCCGCGGGCGTCGACGTCAACCGTACGGTCGACGAGGTGATCCGCCAGGAGCGGGCGTACCGCACCGGCGCGCCGCTCCGCGTCGGCACGACGGCGCTGATGGTGGCGGTCACCAACGCCCACTGGGACGTCGCCGCGGCGCTGCTCGACGCCGGCGCCAATCCGAACGCCGCCGGGCCGGGGTACACCGCGTTGCACCTGGTCCCGCGGGTCCGCAAGCCCGGGGTGGGCGACAACGACCCGGCCCCGTACGGTTCCGGCCGGATGTCGAGTCTCGATCTCGTCCGCAAGTTCGCCGCGCATGGAGCGGATCTGAACGCGCGGATGACGGAGCGGCGCAACCTCAACGCCACGCGGCATCATGAAGTCGGATCGACGCCGTTCATGCTGGCGGCGCTGGTCGCCGACGCCGAGCTGATGCGGGCGCTGGTCGAGCTCGGCGCCGACCCGCTGGCGAAGAACGACGAGTTCAGCACGCCGCTGATGGCCGCGGCGGGGCTCGGCACGCGGTCGCCGGGCGAGGACGCCGGCACCGAGGAAGAGGTGCTCGAGGTGGTGGAGCTGCTCCTGGAGCTCGGGGACGACATCAACGCGGTCGACGACAACGGCGAGACGGCGATGCACGGCGCCGCCTACAAGAACCTCCCGAGAGTGGTCGAGTTCCTTGCCGCCAACGGCGCCGCGATCGATGTCTGGAACGAGGAGAACCGCTACGGCTGGACGCCGCTGACGATCGCCCAGGGCTACCGGTTCGGAAACTTCAAGCCGTCCCTGGTGACCGTCGCCGCGCTCGAACGGGTCATGGGCCAGGCCGGCGTCACGCCATCGGACGAGGACGAGGCGGAAGGTGTGGACATCTACGCGCCGCCGACACCCCCGTCGCCGCAACCGCCTCCGGCCGCCGTGCCGCCGCGCTGAGCCGGATGCCCGCCTCGCGCTACGCCATCAGAGCGAAGCCAGCCTGGGATCCGTGAAGGTTCCTGGCGGGAACTCGACTTCGCGTCTCGGGAACTCGCAAAGCGCCTGCGCTCCCGCTGCGCCGATTCGAATGCGCCAGGTATGGCGCTCGATCGGCTGCGGTTCGGAAAATGCCCTGCAAGTGAGCACGGCCAGATTGCCGCCGGCGCGCGGGTCGCGAACGGATTCGTATCGTATCAGCGCGAGTCGCGCACTCCTGGCCGCGTCCGCCAGCTCCTGGCACGGCTCGTAGCGGGTCGGATGCAGCCAGGTCGCACGGTACTCGACGAACGGCGGAACCGTCAGGTCGATCGCGCGATTGACTGCCAACGCGACGCTGAAGCCCGTGTATTCGACGGCTTCCCTCGGCCACGGCGTGGCGGGGGACTCGGCGAAGAAGAGCAGACGGTAGAAGACGATCTCGGCGACGGCGGTCTCGGACTCCTCGGATGCGTAGAAGACGCCACCGGCATGTCCCGGACGGCGAAACCGTGACCCTGTCCGGGGCACGGCATCGTAGCGAAACGGCGTGGCGAGCAGATAGTCGAGATGCCGACAATCTGCGGGGGTGACGGGTTTCGTCTTCTCGATCAGACTCTCGAGGATGCTTTGCTCTTCCAGCGTATCCACCAGCTTCAGCGTAGAAACCCGATGCTGCGCTTCGACGAAGCGCCAGCCTAGGCCTTCGTAGTGGACGGATTCAGACGCGAGCGCGGCGGGCGTCCAGGTAGGCGATGACATCCAGCAGCCCCGTAATGGTCCGGATCTTGTCGACAGGGCGGCCATCGAGCGCCTCGTTGGCGTTGCCCAGCCACGCGCGTGCGACCTGCGGGTCGCCTCCGACGATGGCGTCCAGCGATCGGAACAGCCGCACGAACAGGACCGCGAGCTCGAACGGCTTCGTGCCCGGAGCAAGAGCGAAGCCGTCTTTCTTCATGCGGGACAGGGTGGCTTCGCTCACGCCGATGACGGGAGCGAGCGCCTTGGCGGTAAGGCCGAGCTCCTCGGCCGTCCGCAGGAGGGCCTTCGTCACGACGCGACCCGGGTCCGGCGCAAAAGGCGCTGTAGTCATCTGTGGAAATTATCTCATGACGTAGTCTCTCAGGAAATCTCATCGCGTCTGCCGCCGCAGCCGGTCTCGGTCTACGATCAACAGCCGGCGCCGGGCAGCGTGGTGGGGGCGCGCCCGAAGTACGAGAGCAGTCGACTGGAGTCTGGCGGCCGGCGGGAGATACCCTGGCCGAGCGGCAGAGGTTGTCAAGGTGGCGGGCGACTACGCATTTGAGCTCTTTCCGGAATTCGCGAGCAGCGTTTCGTCCGTCCAGGAAGGCGTACTGCCGTCCCAGGACATCGAGAAGCTCATCCGTGCGGGGAGGATCCACGCGGTCGAACCCATCGAACCGGGGCAGATTCAGCCTGCCAGCCTCGACCTGCGGCTCGGATCCGTTGCCTATCGGCTGCAGGCGAGCTTCCTGCCCGGCCGGGACTCGACGGTTCGGCGCAAGCTGGAGGGCTTGGCCATGGCCCAGCTCGACCTGACCCGGGCGACGGTGCTGGAGAAGCGATGCGTGTACCTGGCACCGCTGATGGAGCAGCTCCGGCTGCCCGAGGAGCTCGAGGCCAAGGCCAACCCGAAGAGCACCACCGGCCGGCTGGACGTGTTCACTCGCCTGATCACCGACTACGGATTCGCATTCGAGCACGTGCCGAAGGGCGGCTACGTGGGACCGCTCTACGCCGAGATCGTGCCCCGGACTTTCTCCATCATCGTGCACCCGGGTCTGAGCCTGTCCCAGCTTCGTTTCATCCGGAAACGTGCGCCGACATCCGACACGCACCTGAGGGGGCTGGACAGGAAGGAGGGAGGCCTCATCTACCTGGACGAGACGAATCCCGGCAAGGCCCTGATACGGGACGGCCTGAACGTCTCGGTCAGCCTCAAGGGTGACCGGGACGGCGACGTGGTCGCCTACCGAGGCAAGGAGAACACACCGCTCGTCGACCTGAAGAAGATCGACCACTACGACATCGATCGGTTCTGGGATGCGATTCCCAGTCCCCCCGACGGCCGGCTCATCCTCAATCCCGGCGACTTCTACATTCTCGCGTCTCGCGAGCGGGTGCGGGTGCCTCCGGAGTGCGCGGCGGAGATGGTACCCTTCGATCCGTCCGTGGGCGAGTTCCGGATCCACTATGCCGGCTTCTTCGATCCCGGTTTCGGCTACGGCGACCGCAACATTACGGGCACGCGCGCCGTTCTGGAGGTCCGGGCCCACGAGACGCCGTTCGTGATCGAGCACGGACAGGTCGTCGGTCGGCTCGTCTACAGCCGTGTGCTCAACGTTCCAGAGAAGATCTACGGAAAATCCATCGGTTCGTCCTACCAGCGCCAAGAACTGGCGCTCAGCAAGCAGTTCCGCCGGCCGGGGCCTTTGCGATCAACTGCAAGCGAATGAGCGCGTGTGGCCCGGGCGCCGCATCTTGAACCATGCCGGGTCTCGTGAGGGCAGTCGGTCCGGTCAGTAATCGAGGAGCGTCGCCAAGTCGTGATTCTCGATCTGGTGGCGAATCAAATGGCTCGATACGCCGAACTCCTCTGCCAAATCATCCGCTCGCTCCGGTTCTACCGAGCGACTGGGAAGTCGCCGGCGTAGCGCCGCGGCCGGTGCCAGAAACTCCGCGGCAAAGGCGCGGGACTGCGCCTGAGAATCGGTGGACAGGGAACTGAGCAGGCCGGGACCAGGTACGGACCGTCCCAGGTACTCTCCGAGAGCGCGTGCGATAAGGAACCGTCTTCCCGATTCTCCCCTCGGTGCAGTGACGCAGGCCGGAGTATCGGCGGCGACAAGACCGTGAATGCGGTGCGACGGTGGCTCCGTTTCGTGTTACAGAATCGCAAGCGATCCGAGTTGACGAAGATCAATCGGCCCGCCGTTGCGGCCGATCCGCTTATGCGAATTCAGTGGTTGGTGGGGATTTCGACGGCAGCGATGGGGCTGGCGATTCTCGCTGCGTCGACGCTGTCAGCGGCCGATCTCTCGATCCCGTGCTGGCTTCCTCAGCGGATGACGATCGCATCGAGGCGGCGCGCGAGTCTGTCGCGTTCTGGAACGACCAACCGAGCTGGCGCGTGGCGGCCTTACCGGTGGTGCTACAGTGTAAGGAAGCAGGGGACAGCATGCTCGTACGCGTTACCCTGAAGCGGCAGGTGACTTTCCCGGCCCGGGTGCTCGACGCGTTGGGCGTGCGGCTAGGCGACCGCATCGAGCTCCAGGAAGGCCCGGACGGCTTCCTCCTGCGTCCCCGGCGCATCGATCACGACCGGCTGGGCACGCTGCGCGGCAAGCTCGGCGGCGGGCAGGGCGCTTTCGATGTCGGAGCCTTCCGCGACGAGCCGCATGACCCCGCGCTTCGGGATTGATCCACCTTGCCGGCCATCCCGTGTCTGTGACGGTGGTCGCAGAGTCATGCTTGTCCCGATGCGAGCGTCCTCGTTGATCGCGGCCGTCGCGGTCACGGCGGCCATGTCGCTGTGCCGCCCGGCCGCGGCCGCGGACCGGTCGATTCTCGTGCTGGCGCCGTCGGCGGAGGACGATCGCATCGAGCCTGCGCGCGAGGCCGTCGCGTTCTGGAACGACCGGCTGGAAGAGCTCGGCGTCGACACGCGTCTGGCCGGGCCGCGGCTGGTCGTCGCGTCGCCGATCGCCCGCACCGTGGAGAACTACGCCCGCAGCGTGGCGCAGCGCGGCGTCCGGCTGCCGGGCGGAGAGGCGGAGCCGGACGCGCCACGGGAGCTGACGGGGCTGGACGCCGACATCGTGGTGCTGCTGTCGCGCCAGGACATCCTCTCCTACACGTGGCCGCTGCCGCGGACGGACCCGCCGCGCTACCTGGTCGTGATTCGCCTCGCGCGGGGGCTCGACCGCGGCGACGCGATGGTGAGCCGCCACGTCGTCGCCCACGAGCTGGGCCATGCGCTGGGACTGCTGCACAATGATTCCGCACACACGCTCATGTGCGGGCCGTGCCAGCCGCTGACCTCCGAGCCGGACGAGACCGGGTTCCTCCCTCTGACCGACGCGGAGCGCGCGCGGCTCGTCAGGCTGCACGGGCGACGGTAGCTTCGTGTCCGACTCCATCGCGTCACCGTCGCGCCTGGAGCAGCGCGGCGCGAGGCCTGTAGACTCGTCACAGGAGCGTGCGGCATCGCCGTCGCGAGACCGGGAGGCACGCATGACGAGGTCGTTCGACGGCCTGCGGAAAACCGGTGGGAGGAGGGCATGCCGGCGTGGGTACCATGGCCGGCGTGGGCACCATGAGTAGGAGGCCGGCAACGAGGACGCATCGTGCCGCGCTGGTCTTTGTGGCGTTCGCCACGGTCGCGCTGCAGGGCGGCGTCGAGGCCGCCGACGACGCGGTCGAAGCGGCCGCGATTGTCGATCGCGCTCTCGAGAGGGCCGCGGCGCAGCGGGAGTCGGGCATCGAGCTTGACTTCGAGTACATCAGCGCCGGCGTCTTCGAGTTCCTGGATCGGGACGGCGACGTGAGCCGCAGGGAGACGGGCCGACGGCGTCACTACGCTCTCGAAGGCCACCTCTATTCGGAGGCCATCGAGCGCGACGGCCAGCCTCTCGACGAGGACGACGCCCGCGACGAGCGCGAGCGGAAGGCGGAGTTCATCCGGGAGGCGCGCCGGCACGCCGCGCGCGGCGAGCGGTACGAGCCGGAGGAGATGAGCGTCGACTTCGACCGCGAGCTGATGGAGCGCTACGACGTGAGAGTGGTCGGGACGGAGGAGGTGCGCGGCCACGCGTGCTGGGTGGTCGCGTTCGAGCCGCGCGAGGGACGGCTGCCGGACCGGCGCCGGATGGACAAGGCCCTGAACCGCTCGACGGGACGGATCTGGATCGCGCAGGATGACTACGGCGTGGCTCGCGTCGACTTCACGATGCAACGTCCTTTCCGCTGGCTGTGGGGACTGGTCGGCACGCTGCGGTTCGCATCCGGCCGGTTCGACTTCCAGCGGCTCGAGCCGAACCTGTGGATGCCGGCGGTTTCTCGCATCGAGTTCGACGTTCGCGTGCTCTTCGGCATCAAGTCGATACGGCGCCGCATCCGGACCGAGTGGCTGGAGCACCGGCCGGCCGACATAACGGCCGCGCTGCACTGACCTGTGGGGGCAGACATGACGACTCTCTACTCGCCCGCCGGCGGCTTGCGGGCCCTGTCGCTGATCATGGGCGTGTTTCTCGTCCTGATGGGGTACGGCAAGCTCGCATGGTTCGCGGACAGTGCGCATCTCACCTACGAGCTCGAGCAGTGGCTTTCCTTCGAGCCGGTCCTGATCAGCCGCCTGTACCTCGACTGGGTGGCGGTGCCCGGCGCGCCG
This sequence comes from Vicinamibacterales bacterium, assembly GCA_964291605.2. Classification (GTDB taxonomy): domain Bacteria; phylum Acidobacteriota; class Vicinamibacteria; order Vicinamibacterales; family UBA8438; genus WTFV01. The sequence continues at coordinate 3,562,985 of OZ219745.1, forward strand.
CTGTTTGCCCGGCTGGTCGTCCTGGGTGAGCTCGCCGCCGGGACGGCGCTGATCGCCGGGTTCCGAGTCAGCCTGACGGGAACCGTGGCGCTCGCGATGGTGCTCAACTTCCAGTTCGCCAGCGGCATCATGTTCACGTCCGGCTATCTCACCAACGGGTACGGACCGCCCGTCATCGGCGGGTTGGCCGCCCTGGCTCTCGGCGGCGGCCGTCGCCTGCCGTACAGCGTTCCCTGGTAGCACCGCGGCGCTCGCGCCGCACCGCGGCCAGGGATTCTTGTCACACCCGGGGGTGGCGAAGTAGCAACAACCGACCGATACACGTTCCGTGGTGCCACGAAAGCGGGCGGTAGCCGCAGGCGCAAGGAGCGCGCTGGCGTGCTGCCTGGGACTGATCTGTGTGTCGGGCCCGGCCACCGCGCAGTCGGCCGGCGAGCTTGTCGCCGGCGACCGGGTGGACGCTGCCTCCATCGTCGAGCGCGCCCTCGACGCGGCATCGAGGCAGCGGGACTCGGCGCTCGGCAGCTACTTCGAATACGTAACTGCCGGCACGGTCGAGTCGCTGGACGCAGACGGGAACGTCACCCGTACCGAGACGAGCCGGCGCCGGCACTATCCGCTCGAGGGTCACTTCTACTCGGAGCTCATCGGCCGTGATGGAGGCTCTCTCGATGGCGACGACGTGCGGGACGAGCAGGACCGGAAGGCCGAGTTCATCCGCGAAGCGCGACGGCACGCGGCACGCGGCGAGCGATACGATCCCGACGACATGCACGTCGACTTCGAGCGTGAGTTGATGGATCGCTACCACACGACGCTCGCCGGGACGGACATCGTTCGAGGCGACTCGTGCTGGGTGATCCGCTTCGTGCCCCGTGCAGGCCGGTTGCCGGACAAGCGCCGCATCGACAAGGCTCTCAACCGTTCGAACGGCCACCTCTGGATCACGAAGGACGACTACCGGGTGGCCCGCGTCACCTTCGAGATGCAACGTCCCTTCCGCTGGCTGTGGGGTATCGCCGGCACGCTCCGCCATGCCACGGGCCAGTTCGATCTGCAGTGGATCCGACCGGATCTCTGGACGCTTGCGAACTCGCGGATAGAGTTCGACGTGAAGGTGTTGTTCGGCATGAAGTCGATTCGCCGTCGCGTTCGGAGCGAGTTGGTCGAGTACCAAGCGCCGGAGGCCGAAGCTCCCTGACGGTACGAGCGCGCGCCCCGAACTTAAGGCGCCGGGCAAGCGTCTACCTCCAGGAAGGCCCGCACGAGGACGCGCACTCCTGCCCGTCGTCGGCTGTGTGGCCGGGAGGAGCCCCATGTCGAATCGTGCCTTTTGGTCCGCGTTCCTCGTCGCCGGTCTGTTCGGTGTCGCCGTGAGCGTCGTCGCCGCACAGGACACGGAGCCGCAGCCGTGGCTGCATGTGCAGGTCACCGGCGAGGACGACGGCGCCGAGAACGTTGCCCTCAACCTGCCGTTGTCCGCGGCCGAACCGCTGCTCGCCCTGGTGCCGCACCGCATCCTCTCGGATGGACAGCTCAGCCTGGCGGGACGGGAGGTGCCGGTAAACGTCGGCGCCATGCGAGACCTCTGGCGGGTGCTCATGGAGGTCGGCGACACCGAGTTCGTGACGGTCGACGGTGCGGACGAGACCGTGCGCATCGCCCGCGAGGGCGATCAGATCGCAGTACAGGTGGAAGACCGGGACGAAGAAGGAGCGGAAACCGTCGACATCCAGCTTCCCATCGTCGTGGTCGACGCGCTGCTGGCGGGGGACGGCGACACGCTCAACGTGCGGGCCGCGGTCGAGCGGCTGGGAGAGCTGCGCGGCGACATCGTCCGGGTCAGCGAGGACGCGCGGCAGGTCCGTATCTGGATCGACGAGATCGCGACACAGTAGCCGACGGCGAGCGTGCGTCGGCAGTCGTGGTGTCTCACGGGTCGGCCCGCGGCCTTCGTCGGGCCACGTCAACAGCCACCTCTTGGCGCAAGGTATTGTACGGTCGAACCGGAGGTGCATCATGGCGATGCGGATGGAGAATCCGAAGGATGCGCGGCTCGCTGGAGCGATGACGCGTCGAGAGCTGCTCGCGGCGGGTCTTGCGGCAGCGGTCGTCCGCCCCGCCGCGGCGCTGGGCGAGCCCTTTGCGGGCGTTGTGGCGACAAACCCAACTGCGGGCGCGGCGGCGGCCGACTCGGCGTTGCCGATCCGGGTGAAGACCCTGAATCACGTCAGCTTCGGCTGCGCGGACCTGCGGGCGACCGTGGGGTGGTACGAGAGGGTACTGGCGATCCCGCGGCACGCCTTCCAGGACTATGGCGGAGGCCAGACCGTGCTGCGGGTCGCCAAGGACCCGCCGGCATACATGGCCCTGTCGCAGAGGAGCCCGGAGACCCTGCAGGCGCCGCCGACGCGGCGTCCGCATTTCTGTTGGGGCATCGAGGACTTCAACGTCCACCGAGTTTTCGAGGGGCTCGCCCAGATGCCCGCCCTCGCCCGGTCCGTGCTGCGGGAGGGCACCACCATCAACGGCGTCAACTTCGACGGCCCCGACGGCGCGCCCCTGCAGTTCAACCCAATCATCGCCTGCGGCGGGCTGGGCTTCCTGGGCGAGGTGTGCGATACGGACGCCGAAGCGGTACGGCGGCCGGCCGACCCGCCTCCGATCCCGGTCCGGACGCTGAACCACATCAAGTACCACGTAACCGACCTGTCGAGCGCTCTGGCGTGGTACCAGCGGCTGACCGGCATGCCGGTGGTCACCTGGCAGGAGCCGGTGGGAGGGCGGCGGACCGAAGGCTACGAGGGACGTCCGATCCCGGTGCTGCGCGTGGGATCGGGCCCGCAGCACGTGGCCCTGGTCGAGGGTGGCGGCCCGGACGCCTTCCGGCTGCACGTCGGTCTCGGCGTGGAGGGCTTCGATCCGGACGCGGTCATCGAGCGGCTCGCCGAGCATGGCGTCAGCGCGCACCTGCGGCTGCGCGAGGGGGTGACGAAGGAGGTGCTGGTCGAGGCTCCCGACGGTGTGCGGCTGCAGTTGCAGGACGTCAGCTATTGCGGCGGAGGCGGGGTGCTGGGGAACGAGTGCTGACGGCGGGACGACAACCGTGTCGGGATCCAGGAAGGCGCCCCGGTGCGCTCGGCCGTCCGTGGTTACCGTGAGCCGCCGAACGTGAGCGGGCGCAGGGGGAGGGTCGAATAGGACGGCTCGCCCTCGACGATGTGGATGGTCCGATCCGCCGGGACATCGGCGAACGCCTGCGTGATGCCGGTGGCGGGCCAGTGGATCTCCAGCCGTTCGATGCGCGAAGCCCGGCCCAGTCCAAGCGTCTGCCGGAGCGGATTGCCTCCGAAACTGCCGCCGCTGTTCACATGGCGGTAGATGGAGCGACGGCGTCCGCTTTGCTCGTCCACGACGACGGCCCGGATGCGGGCCCCGATTGCCGACCGGTTGGAACGGATCCCCTCGAGCGCGATCGTGATCCAGTGATTCCCGAAGCCGGGGTTCTCGTAGAGGGCGTTCCCGAACCGGTCGCCCGGAAAGGCTCCTCCCATCTGCTGGAAGATGTCCTGATCGCCGTCGTTGTCGAGATCCGCGAACACCACGCCGTGGCCCTTCTGGAGGTGACCGAAGCCGCCCGCGTAGGTCACATCGGAAAAGCCGCGCCCGTTCCGGTTGCGGTACATGACGTTCGGCATCACGCTGTGGTACGGCGGATAGCCGGTGCCGAGGTAGAAGTCCGGATAGCCGTCGTTGTCGAGGTCCCCGAAGTTGGAGCCCATCGCCGCGGTCGGCTCCGTCAGCCCGTAGCGGCCGGAGACCTCCTGGAAGCGTCCACGGTTCGTGCCGCGATAGAGTCGCGAGGTTTCCGTGGCCGCGAGCCGGCCCAGCGCGCTGGCTGCCAGATGCTCGATGCCCGCGGTGTAGGCCGAGACGTACAGATCGAGGAGTCCGTCGTTGTCGACGTCCCAGAACCATGCGGGGAAGCTCCCGGTCGGGCCGGCAACCCCGAGCCGTTGCGCCTCGTCGATGAAGAACCCCCGGCCAGTGTTCCGGTAGAGACGGTTGTTGCCCCGGTAGTTGGACACGTACAGGTCCTGCAGGCCGTCGCCGTCGTAGTCTCCCCAGACCGCCGCCTTGGCGTAGCGGAAGTTCATGACGGCGGCAGCCTCGGCAACGTCGGTGAACGTGCCGTCGCCGTTGTTGCGAAAGAGCTGGCTCGGGGCGACCAGCGCCCGGGACGATTCGTTGCCGACGTACAAGTCCAGATCGCCGTCGTTGTCGTAGTCACCCCAGGCCGCCGTCGGGCTGGGGTAGTGCACCTCGCCGAGGCCCGCGTCGAACGTCACGTCGGTGAACGTGCCGGTACCGTCGTTCCGCAGCAGCGAGTTCGGGTGCCGGCCGTTCGCGCGCAGCCACGCGCCGCGCAGGACCAGCAGGTCCACGTCGCCGTCGTTGTCGTAGTCGGCCTGGACCAGGTTCAGACCGCCGTACAACCCGAGCAGGCCCGCCTCGGCGGTGCGTTCCGTGAAGGTCCCGTCCCGGTTGTTCCGGAAGTAGCGGATCTGTCCCCGCGTGTCCCACGTCGAGACGACGATGTCCAGGTAGCCGTCGTTGTCGAAGTCGTCGGCGACCGCTCCGCCGCACATGTCGAACGTGTCGAGGCCGAGGGCGGGCGCGACGTTGGCGAACCGGGGCATCGTTTCGGTCGACCGGAAAGTCTCCGGCGGCAGCCGATACGGTTCGGGCACCTCGTCCGGATAGCCGCCCACCGTCATGTAAGCGATGTTGAGCAGCCAGAGTGCGGAGAGGTACTGCTGCGCGGCGTCGTTGCGGCCGGGCGCCGGCGCACCCGCCTCCCAGTTTCGAGCGCCCGCATCGCTCGACAAGCCGCCCGCCGCCGTGCCCTGCGTGCTGCGCAGCACCGCGGTGAAGGCTTCGATCGCCCGACGTGACGGCGTCTGCAGCCTGTGGATTCCGTTCCCGCGAAGCGGCAGGATGCAGGCCTCGGCGTTCGGATGCAGTGCGCAGTTCTGCGTCTCGGCGAGCCGCAGGTAGGCCACGCCGAGGCGATAGTTGTTGAAGTCGATCCCCGGGCGGTTCTCTTCGGTCTTGGGGATCGACTCCAGGGCATCGGTGAGGAGACGGATCGCCTCGGTTTCGTTGCCGAGACGCAACTCCTCCCCGGACAACTGGACCATTACGCGCCAGCGGTTGGGGCCCGCGTCGGTAGCAGGAAGCGCGCGCAACTCCTCGCGGAGCTGCCGCGCGCGCCAGTCTCCGATGTAGGGGTGCGTATCGAGAGAATCGTCAGCGATCTGCTGCAGCAGCGCCAACATGCGCTGATGGCCGGCGGAGCGTGCTGACGAGCCCGGTTCGGACGATCGCCAGGGCTGAGCGACGACGGGGCCGGGCGCCCCGAGTGCGATCGCCACGGCGACCGCCGAAGCGCGTGTCAGGTCGACGAATCGCACGAACGACATTGTACGCGGCCGGCTGCCGCAGCGAAACGCGCCATGGCGCCCGGAGCGGTGATCGCCGCAGGCTGTCGCGACGGGTGTGGAGCACGGCCAGGGGCTCGGGGGGCGACTGCCGGCGGGACGGGATATCATCGGAGGCGGAAGCGGGGGAGATACCATGAGCAGAATGAACCGCGCTCTCTTGGTCGCCGTCGTCGCTTGCCTGCTGGCGCCGGGCAGCGGGGTGGCGCAGATCACCGAGTTCGACCTGGACGTCGTCGAGTCGCCGGCGCTGGGCGGCGAGTCCTTCGGCGAGGTCGGCCAGTACGAGTTCCTGCGCGGCATCGTGGCCGGTGAGGTCGACCCGGCGGATCGCCGCCATACGCACATCGTGAATCTGGACAACGCGCCGCGCAATGCAGCGGGACGGGTCGAGTATCGCGCGACGGTGGAGATCTATCGCCCGGTCGACATGACCCGCTGGAACCGCGCGCTGTACCACACGGTGTCCAACCGCGGCCGAGGGGGAGCGGCGGAGCCGGCGTTGCTGGAACGCGGGTTCGTCTTCGTGCGGGTCGGCTGGCAGGGTGACCTGACGCCGACCGAGACGAACCTCGTCGCCTACCTGCCGGTGGCGACCAACGCCGACGGCTCCCCGATCGTCGGGGCTGCGCTCGAGGAGTTCATCTTCAACGACGCGCAGGCGGTGTCCCGCGGCCGGCTGACCTACCCGGCCGCCGTGCTGGAGCCGCGCGGGGGGATGCTGTCGGTGCGAGCGATCCAGGACGCCGAGCGCACGCGGCCCGACGACCTGCGGTGGCGCTACGTCGGCGACAGGGAGATCGAGATCGACCGGTCGGCCGGCTTCGACGGCGGAGCGATCTACGAGTTCATCTACGAGGCGAAGGACCCCATCGTGCTCGGGATCGGCTTCGCCGCGATGCGCGACGCCATCTCGTTCCTCCGCTACGAATCGGCGGACCGCGACGGCAACCCGAACCCGCTCGCCGCGCACGGCCTGCCCACCAGCGCCGTCTCGCTCGGCATCTCCCAGAGCGGCCGGATGCTGCGCGACTTCCTCTACCAGGGCTTCAACGAGGACGTCGCCGGGCGCATCGTGTTCGACGGCATGCATCCCAACATCGCGGGCTCGCGCAAGACGTTCACCAACTACCAGTTCGGCCAGCCGGGCCGCTGGCAGAAGCAGCACGAGGACCACGTGTACCCCGGCGACCAGTTCCCGTTCACCTACGCCACGCTGACCGACCCGCTCAGCGGCCGGACGGACGGGCTGCAGGAGCGGTGCAGCGTCTCGAACACCTGCCCGAAGATCGTGCACAGCGACGGCGAAGCCGAGCTGTGGCAGGCGCGCGCGTCCCTGGTGGTCACCGACCCGGCGGGCGGGCACATCGAGCTGCCGGACAACGTGCGCGTCTACCTGCTGTCGGGGACGCAGCACGGCGGCGGGCCCGGCGTCCACACCGGATCTGCAAACCGCGGAATGTGCCAGAACCTGAGCAATCCGCTGGCGCTGGCCGACACGCGGACCGCCCTGAGCGTTGCGCTGTACGAGTGGGCGGCGAAGGGTGTCGAGCCGCCTGCGAGCCGGTTCCCGACGGTTGCCGGCGGTGGCCTCGTTGCCGCGGATGACATCGGATTCCCCGGCATTCCGGGCGTGAAGTACTCGGGCTCGTACAACCCGCTGCACCTGGCCGACCACCGCTCGCTGCCGCCGATGTACGGCGACGAGTACACAGTGCTCGTCGGACGCATCGACCCCGACGGCAACATGGTGGACGGGGTGCGGCACCCCAACCTCGTCGCGCCTGTCGGCACCTACACCGGCTGGAACCTGCGCCGCGCCGGCTTCGGCGAGGGGGGCCAATGCGGCGGGACGGGATCGTTCATCCCGTTCGCCGCAACCGAGGCCGACCGGGAGGCCGCCGGCGATCCGCGGCCCTCGTTCGAGGCCCGCTATCCGAACCATGCCGCCTATGTCCGGGCGGTCGCCGAGGCGGCCGACGCGCTGGTGGGGGAGCGACTGCTGCTTCCGGATGACGCCAAGGCCATCGTGGAGCTCGCGAGCGGGAGCGGAAGCACGACACAGAACTGACGGGAGATGGAGTTCCGACGACCTTTCCGCGCGTCGACGGGTTGACCTGGGTCATGGTAGGACCGTCCGAAATCGCCGTTATCGGCGCGATCGTGCTGCTGCTGTTCGTGCTCGGTGGCCGGTCGCGCCGCGAACGGTCACCGGATTCGGCCGCGGGCAGTGCCGGCGATGTCTGGGAAGCACGCGCGACCATCCGCATCCCCAAGTACCTCGTCTCCGTGCTGCTGTCCCTGGCGGCCGCCGCCGCTGTGGCCGGGGCGGCCTGGTGGTTGGATTTCCCGGGTTGGGTTGCGGCGCTGGCCGGCGGCCTCGTGGCCGGGGCTGGCGCCGTTGCCGCGACGCAGCGAGGCCGGCGTTCTCAGTAGTAGCGTCGGCGGGGGAATCGGGGCGGCGCGCCGGCCGATTCGGAACGCGCGGCTGCTCCGGTCGGACCGTCCCGGGCTGAGCACCACCCGGCTTGCCGGCGGAATCTGCCACGGGTGGACTTCTATTGCTTTGCTCACAACCGCGGGCAGAGCGGCGGCTTCATCGATGTGCTGCTGTACGCCACACCCCGCTCTCTGCGGCAGTCCATGATTTGCGATTCGACCGACCGACGGGAGGGCGCATGAGAACGCGCATCCTTGTGCTGGCGCTCTCTTAACGTGCTCGCGGCGTTCGCCGTGGCCTCGGCAGGCGGACAGGCGCAGTGGGACGAACGGGCAATCCAGGGCGGCGTGGAGTTTCGGCTCCTGAACGACGAAGGGACCGCCGTCGTCCTCCGCTGCGCCGACCAGGAGATTCACGCAGCATTCGTGTTTACCGAACCGATAGAGACAGCGAGGGGCGCCCTGGTGATTGGCCAGTTGGCGGACGTGGAACCGGGCCGCATTCTCCCGCCGCACATGCGGCGCAACTTCCCGGTCGCTCAGGTCAACGACCGGACCGTGCAGATCGTGAGTGGTTCCGGACTCGACTTCACGTTGGCCATGCTGGGTGCCGCGGCGAACCTGCACGTGCGCACGGCCGGTCGGCGCGCGTCTTTCGAGGTGGCGGGCAGCGACTCGATGCTGGCGCATTGCCCGCGAGCGGAAGAGAGATCGCGGGCCGGCTACGAGTATCGGCCTTCGGCGCGTTCACGGGGACGGTCCCCGGCGGCCCCATCCCCGGCGGGAACCCCAACCCAGAGTAATGTACCTCGTGACACACACACAGGTCGATGAAGTGCTCCTGTCGTCTTCCCCGGCACTCGTTCCTGCTCCGTGGCAAGAGGTCGGGCCGAAGGGTGCGAACGCTCTCGGGAGGCGCTCACCCGCGCACGAGGCGCATACCAACGATAGCGTTCACCAGGACGAACAACGTGTCGATGAACAACCACATCGTGCGCCGAAAGGACGACAGTGCCCCGGTGCCGATACCGAACTCCGACGACCACTGCTCGAAGTAGAGGACCAGCAACACGGCGGACGCGACCAGGAACGTGCGAGGTGAGAACCACGTGCCGGGGGCGCCGTCCCGCCAGCGCACGTAGCTGAACACCACTGCCGTGACCACCGCGACGGCCATCAACCAGTTGAGGACGAGCCACACGGTTCCGGACAGTTCCGCGTCGTACGACTCGCTGGCGAGAGCCTGCACAGCCACGGCCGCCGCGATGGCGACGTGAAAGAAGCCGAACGAACGCCTGACCGATGCCATCGGCTCGATTTCAGCGCAGGCGCTCTGCAAGACCCGTCAGCGTCTCCGCGAGCCCCTGGAGGCGCTGCTCGGTACGCCCGCTGGCGTCCGCCGCGTCGCTCCCCAGTGCTTCCACGGCCGAAGTCAACTCCGCCGCGAGCCCTGAGTCACTCCCGCTTCCGACGCTCTCGACGCGGTCGAGCAGATCCGACAGCGCCTGACGTCTCTCGGCGGGCAGCGTGTCGCTGCGGTCCAACTGGTCCAGGTAGGCACGCGCCACGACGGGCCGGACGGGCCAATCGATTTGCCGCTGCTGCTGCGCGTTGAACGCGCCGGAAGCCACCGACGCGGCCGAGGCGATCTCGTTCTCCGTCAGGTACTCGCTCGGCAGCAGCTCCAGCACGTCGAGGCCGCGGGCGATCTCGGTGCCGTAGATGTAGCCGCGGTACCAGTACGCCGACCAGAAGCCGCCCATGACGAAGCGGTCCGGGTGAATCGGGCCGCGGTCGAAGAAGGCGATCTCGACCGGGTTCGACGAGTCGGTGAAATCGAACACCGAGATGCCGCCCTGGTACCACGCCTGCACCATGATGTCGCGGCCCGGCACCGGCACTACGGAGCCGTTGTGCGCCACGCAGTTCTCGCGCTCGGTCTGCGGAGCGGGCAGCTTGTAGTGGCTGCGGAACTGCATCTCGCCGTCGACGATGTCGTAGATCGCGTTCGCGCCCCACTCGCGGGGATCGGACGCGCGGCAGCGCGGGCGCCCGCCGCCGCCCCATTCATCCGTGAAGATCACCTTGGTGCCGTCGTTGTTGAACGTCGCCGAGTGCCAGTAGGCGAAGGACGGGTCGATGACGTCGTCCAGCCGGACCGGATTGACCGGATCCGAGATGTCCAGCAGGATGCCGTTGCCGGAGCACGCCCCGGCGGCCAGCCCGGCGTCCGGGAACGTGGTGATGTCGTGGCAGCGGCTGGTCTCGGCGGAGCGCTGCGTTCCGGGACCGTGGTCCCCGCCCGGCCACAGGCCCGCGGCGGCGCCCGTCTCCGGATCCCGGAACACGAGCGGGCGGCTGACGATGGCCGCGTCCTCGGGATTCGCCAGCGGAACCTGGATGACGTCGATGCGGAACAGCGCCGTGTCCGGGTTCTCGGCCGGCGACTCGTCCGAGCAGCCTTCGAGCTCCTCACCCGAACGGACGGCGCCGGTCCCCGACCCGTAGACGTAGACGTTGCCCTCGTCGTCGGGATCGGCGACCACGGTGTGCGTATGCGATCCCCGGCAGGTCTGTACCGCCGCCACCTGTCGCGGCATCCGCATGTCGCCGATGTCGAAGATCCGAATGCCGCGGAAGCGCTCCGCGCTGACCGGGTCCGCGACGCCCTGCAGCCCGCAGTCCAGCCGCCCGCGCGTCTGCTCGACCGACATGATCAGCAGGTTGCCGACCACCGACACGTCGCCCTGTCCGCCGGGGCAGACCACCGACGTGATCAGTTGGGGCGAGGCGGGGACCTCGACGCGGTAGGTGTTGAAGCCGTGGTAGCTGCCGACGAACACCCGATCGCCCGCGAAGGCCAGATCCGTATTGCCGAAGTTGAGCAGGCCGCGCCGCTGCGGGTCGCCGTCGTCCTCTTCCTCCGCGGCCGTCTCCTGTTCGGGCTCGGCGTCGTCGCGGTCTTGCTCGGCAGCGTCGTGTTCCGCGCCGTCCTCGTCCTCGCCCTCCGCGTGCTCGGCGTCCTCGTCCCGCTCGGCGTCGTCACCGGCTTCGCCCGCCGCGGCCGGTTCGGCCCCGGCCTCCGGCTGCGGATCCTCCTCGACCGGCATGGGCCGTCCAGCCGGGTTGTTGGGATCGTAGAAGCCTTCGGGCTTCGGCCGCGTCGCCACCAGGGCCATGTTCCACAGCGCCTGGCCGGCGTCGTGGAAGCCCGACGCAAGCTGCACGCGCGGGTCGGGGGACAGCTCGGCCAGCATGGCGTCCATGCGGTCGATCTCCGCCGTCTGGTCGGCCGTGATGTCCGAGGTGAACGCGAAGAGCTGCGAGTCCTGTGCCGCGCCGCGCTGCTCGAGGAGGTTCTCGACCATGGTCACGGCGCCGCGATGGTGCTTGATCATCAGCTCGAGGAACAGCCGATCGAACCCAACGCCGTTCGCATCCGACAGGCTTTGCATCTCCTCGTCGGTCAGCATGCCCGGCATGCGCATCGCGCCGGGCGCGTGGTGGGCGTCGATCGCGGTGACCTCCTGGCCGCGCTCCCGCAGCCAGTCCTGCATCATCTCGATCTCGTCTTCCTGCGAGAGCTCGATGCGCAGCGCCGTCTGCCGCATCGCTTCGCTCTCGGTCCGCGTGTCGAGCAGCTCGGTCATCTCGAGCGCCTGGGCGTGGTGGGAGATCATCCCCTGCATGAACCGCACGTCCGCCTCGGAGTAGCGGATGCCGGCCAGATCGGAGGCCTCTGCCGCCGATATCGTTCGGCTCGGCTGTCCTGGCGCACCCGGCTGCACGATGGGAGGCTGCGCCTGAGACATCGATGCGAGCGAAAGCAAGACCAGGCCGGTCGCGATGGCAACTGTGGACAGTGAACGAAGAGGGGGCTGTCGGTTCATTGTGGATCTCCGCGGATCGGCTGGTTGGGGGCTCAGGCTGCCCATTGTATAGCCAGGGCGATTGGAGCTTCCGGCGGCAGGCACTACGATCGTCGTCGGCGCGAAGGACCCGACGCGACAATGGTGGAAACACTGGAGGCGCCTTGCGGGGTGCCGCGGCGCGCGGCCCGTCAGTTCGCGGATGCCCTCCGCGGCCGTTACGGAGACGCGCTCGTGGACGTGCGGTTGTTCGGGTCCTGTGCACGCGGCGAGATGCGCGAGGATTCCGATGTCGATGTGGCGGTCGTGCTGCAGGCGGTCGACGGGCGGACGAAGCGGGACGTCATCGACCTGGCTTCGACGATCGGGATGGAGCACGACGTGCTCCTGTCGCCGACGGTCCTTGACCGGGAGACCTTCGAGCGCTGGCGAGCGCAGGAACGGCTGTTGGTGATGGATATCGAGCGCGAGGGGTTACCCCTGTGACCGGTGAGGGCCGCAGCGAGAGCGCCAGCACCGAACTCGCTCTCGCCGATGAGGAATTGCGCGCGGCTGAAGCACTGCTGGCCGACGGACTTCCACGCATCGCGGTCGGGCGCATGTACTTCGCCGTTTTCCATGCCGTGCGCGCACAGTTGTACGCCGAGGGTTTCGAGCCCCGCACGCACCGCGGAGCACAGCATCTGTTCAATCTGCACTTCGTCAGGACGGGCCGGTTCGAGCCGGCTACCTCCGGTCTGATCGCGAGGCTGCAGAAGTTCCGGGAAGAAGCGGACTACGCGCCGGCGTTCGTGGTCGACGACGAAGGCGCCCGGGAGGACCTGGAGGCGGCCCGCGAATTCGTGGCACGGATTCGTGCCGCCCTGTCTGCTTCCGGCTGATGCCGCGACCCTCGTGGCGAAGCGGTTGTGAGATACTTGTATCTCGCACCGGTACGGGAGGATCTCCAATGGGCGCCGTATCCCTTCGCCTGCCTGACGACGTTTCCCGTCGGTTGCAGCAGTTGGCCGAACGCACGGGACGCAGCAAGACCTTTTACATGATCGAGGCCATTCAGGAGCACCTGGACGATCTGGAGGACCTGTACCTAGCCGAGCAGCGCTTGCTCGACCTTCGAGCCGGGAAGTCCGAGACCGTGCCACTCGACGAACTGATGAAGCACTATGGGGTGGACGGTTGAGCTTGACCGCGCCGCGGCGCGCGACCTGCGCAAGCTCGACCGAACGACGGCGCGCCGCATCCTCGCCTTCCTGCATCGGCGCGTCGCTGCGCTCGACGATCCGCGCAGCATCGGGGAGGCCCTCAAGGGTTCGAAACCGGGCGAGTTCTGGAAGTACCGAGTGGGCGACTGTCGGGTCATCGCTCGTATCGAGGATGGCGCTGTGCGCGTGCTCGTCGTGAGAATCGGAAACCGGCGTAGCGTCTACCGATGATCCCGGCCTGACCGGCGGCGAAGGCCGCTGGTTGGCCTCATCTGCCGGCGGCGAGTTCTTCCTGCACTGGTGCAGCACGTCCGGCGGCTGGCCGGACCGCGCAGGTGCGTTCGCCCAGCCAGATGAACACGAGGCCGAAGAACTCGGCGACGTACAACGCCTCCACCCGCCCGGTCCTGGCCAATGTGCCTCCGATTGCGGGCAGCAGCGCGCCGAAGGCGATCAGCGCGTTCCCGGCCGCCCGGTGCCCGGCGTTCGCCGTGTTCCGGAAGCGCCAGGCGCTGACCGCGGCTCCGCCGATCAGGAAGAACGCCGCGTAGGTGTTGATGAACGGGGTCAGCAGACGTACCCAGCCCCAGGCCAGCAGGGCGCCGGAGGGCCGATGCGGCTCCAGCGCGTCGGCAACGACCGGTGAGAGCACGACGAGCACTGCGGTCAGGACGACGCAGGGCAGGCTGACCGCAGTGGCGCGGTTGGCGAAGCGACGCGAATAGAGCAGATACAGGGATCCCTGGGCCAGCGGATACGCCCCGAGAACGGCGCCCGCGACGTACCAGAGCTTCGTGAGCGCGACCGTATTGCCGGCCAGCGTGATGACCGCTTCCAGCAGCGTGCCGGCGCCGTAGGTGGCGACGCCGGCGGCCCACCAGCCGATGTGCGGCGTAGGCCGGGCGCGGTACTTGCGGAACAGCGTAAAGGAGAACGCCGCCGCGATAATGGTGGTCGCGGCCGGGAGATAGTGCACCCAGGTGACTTCGGACGCGGTGGTCATGGCGTTGTCGGCGAGTGAGCAGCCTCAATCCGGACGGCCGAGCAGAGATTGTTGCCACGGAAGCAGGCCGTCCAGTGCCGTGTCGCCCTCCAGGGCGATGCGTTCGAGCGCGGCCCGCGGGGCAATGAGCTCCGCGTCGATCGCCAGCTCCCTTGCCGCCTGGTCCCGCCGTTGCTTCAGCGCGGTAACACGCTTCTCCTGCGTCTTCGTGAAGCGCGGGCGCGCCCTGACCGGTGGGCGCTCCGGCCACTGCGCCTGGTCGAGAGCCAGCGCTTCGTCCGCCGCTCGCGAGAATCGCGCCCGGCGCGCCCCACGCAGGTGCCGTGGCGGGGTCGTCTCGCCGCGGTCGAGACGGTGAGCGGCGTCGACCAGATCCGCGTTCGACAGGATGTGAAAGGGCGGGCGATCGATGCTCCGCGCCTCCTTCTCGCGCCAGTGCCACAAGGCACGCAGAACGGCGCTCGCCCGGGCCCCGAGCACGTGACTGCCGCGCACGCGCCACTCGGTCTCGGGGTCGCGCTGGCGGGTAGTGCGCGCGCCGTCCACCGTGCGTCGGCACGCCTGCTTCAGCCATTCCAGTCGGCCGAGTTCCTCCAGCCGGCGTTCGAGCCGGTCAGCCAGCGGCAGAAGGTAGTGGGTGTCGTTGCACGCGTACCGAGCGAGCTGCGCCGTCAGTGGACGCAACGCCCAGTTGGCTCTCTGCAGACCCTTCGGCAGGGCGATGCCGAAGTGCTCGTGGACCAGCGCGGCGTAGCCGTAGCGGGCTGCGCCGGCGAACCGTGCGGCGATCATCGTGTCGAATACCCTGGAAGGCGTCCCGAGCCCGAGACGGTACAGCATCCGCAGATCGAAGTCGGCACCGTGCATCACCATCTCGGTGCGGGCGAACGCGTTCAGCAGCGGCGCAAGATCCAGGTCGGCGAGTGGATCGACCAGCTCGTCGGCACCGGGCAGCCCGACTTGCACCAGGCAGACCTTCTCGCGGTAACAGTGAAGGCTGTCGGCTTCGGTGTCGACGCCGACGCGGTCCGCGGCGGCGATGCGTGCGGCGAGGTCGGCCAGCGCGGCCTGGGTCAGAATCACGCGCCGGGAACACTACCACAGGCTGGCGGTCCGGCTTGGAAGGCCCCTGTGTATACTCGCGGCGTCGTGAGCGCGCGTCAGCGGCATGACACAGACGTCCGGAGACGAGCGGCAGGCCCGGCGGTGCCGGGCCGGGGAGGGTTCAGGATCATGCGGTACTTCACCTCGGCGATCGCGTTGCTGCTGGCGGGTTTCCTCGGTGGATCGGTCACCGCGCAGGACCCGGGTCCCATCGGCCCCAGCCCCTACGACATAGTCGAAGGCTGGCACAAGCCGTTCGCGAGCGAGGGCTTCGCGTTCGGCGGCAACTCCGGCGTGTTCGTCGAGTCGCCGGACCGCATCTTCATCTCGCAGCGGGGTGAGACGCGCCTGCCCGATCCGGTTCCGCCGGAGTTCGCCGGCTGGGTCGGCTCCATCGGCATCAACGCCCTGCGCGATGCCGAGCTGCGGACCTGGCAGAACTGCCTCATGGTGGTGGATGGCGACGGCAACCTGATCGAGGTCTGGAACCAATGGGACCACCTGTGCGACGAGTCCGACGGGCCGGGGCCGCATCGAGTCCGCATCAGTCCCTACGATCCGGAGCGCCGCGTCTGGGTGATCAACGAGAGCCGCCATCAGATCTTCGTACTGTCGAACGACGGCAGCGAGCTGCTGCTGACGCTGGGCGAGAAGAACGTCGGCGGCAGCGACGAAACCCACTTCGGGCGGCCGCAGGACGTGGCCTTCCTGCCGGACGGGCGGGTGCTGGTCGCCGACGGGCTCGACAACCATCGCATCATCATTCTTGACGCGGAAGGCCGGTACCAGTCGGAGTTCGGCGGATTCGGCACTGACCCCGGTCAGTTCAACGGGATCCACGCGCTGGGCGTGGGACCCGACGGCCTGATCTTCGCCCTCGACCGGGCCAACGGCCGCGTGCAGAAGTTCCGCATCTCCAGCGAGGCGTCCGGCGAGTACCACCCGGAGGTGGATCACCTCGCCACGTGGTCCGGCTTCGGCCTGCCGCTGGATCTCATCGTCAGCGAGGACCATCTGTGGGTTTCGGACCTGCGCCCGCTCAAGATGGTCAAGCTCGACTTCGACGGCAACCGGCTCTACACCTGGAACGTCTCCAATGACGGGCCGACCGCGTTTCTCGAGGTGCACGCCTTCGGGGTCGACGCCGAGGGCAGCCTGTACGGCGGAGACAATCAGCACGGGCGCACGCAGAAGCTGGTACCGAAGGCGGACGCGGACCCCGCGCTGCTCGTCGCGGCGCCGTACGTCGCGCGCTGAGGTCAGAGCCGGCCGAGCAGGATCAGGAGCATGCGCCGCAGCGGCTCCGCGGCGCCCCACAGGAGCTGATCGCCGACGGTGAAGCAGGTGAGGTAGTCGTCCCCGAACGTCGTCTTGCGGATGCGCCCCACCGGAACGTGCAGGTGGCCGGAGACGGCGGCCGGCGTGAGCCGCTCGTATGTCGCCTCCCGCTCGTTCGGCACCACCTCGACCCAGTCGTTGGCGCCGGCGATGGCGGCCTCGACATCCGCGATGGGGACATCGGAGGTCAGCTTGACGGTCAGCGCCTGGCTGTGGCAGCGCATGGCGCCGATCCGGACGCACTGTCCGTCGATGGGAATGAACCGGCGGGTTCCCAGGATCCTGTTGGCCTCGTTCGCCGCCTTCCACTCCTCTCGCGTCTGGCCGTTGTCCATGGGCCCAGCGATCCAGGGGATCAGGCTGCCGGCCAGCGGCACGCCGAAGTGCTCGGTCGGGAGTCCGCCGTTCGACATGCGTCCGGTGACGAGGCGGTCGAGCTCCAGCGCCGTCTGGCCCGGCGATTGGCAACTCGCCAGGTCGTGCATCTGACGCACCAGCTCGATCATGTGCCGCGCGCCCGCACCGGACGCGGACTGGTAGGTCATGCACGTCATCCACTCGACCCACCCGCGATCGAACAACCCCTGCAGGCCCATCAACATGAGGCTGACGGTGCAGTTGCCGCCGATGAAGTCCTTCGTGCCGGCATCGAGCGCCCGGTCGATGACGCTGCGGTTCACCGGATCGAGGATGACGACGCTGGTGTCATTCATGCGCAACGCGGACGCCGCGTCGATCCAGTAGCCGTCCCAGCCGCTCTCGCGCAGCGCGCCGTGGACCGACTTCGTGTAGTCGCCGCCCTGACACGTCACGACGATGTCGGTCTCGGCCAGCGCCCGGATGTCATTGGCGTTCCGCAGCGGCCCGCCGCCACCAATGTCGGGACCCCGCTGACCGACCTGAGAGGTCGAGAAGAACAGCGGGTCGCAGCCGCCGAAGTCGCCCTCGGACTGCATGCGGTCCAGCAGCACGGAGCCGACCATGCCGCGCCAGCCGACGAAGCCGACCGTCCTCATGGCAGCCTCCCGACCCACATGTCGGCCTGAACCGCGCTCCGGCCGGGCGAGCCGCCGGCCACGCTTCTGTTCATGGTTCGTGGTCCTTTCCCGGAGACCCCGCCGGGCAACAAACCGATGATCATAGCAGGCGGCTGACAAGAAGCTGCCGTGCACGAATCCCAAGGTCCTCGGTTCGGGCTTGCCGCCTTGTTCGGTGCAGCCGAGCCTATGACTTCGGCTTGGGCGAGGGCGGTGGAACCGACTTCGGTTTCGGGGGCTCTTTCGGCGGCCGGGGCGGCGGCGGATGACCGATGCTCTGTTTGACGCTCACGTGACGGTGACCGAGGCTGACGGGAGCACGTTCAGGAGCCGAACGCGTACGCTTCAGCCTGCTCGAAGCACTGGGTGAGAACTTTCCTGTTGACGCGATACGGAATGGACTGCTGGTCGATGGGTTCGATGCGCCGCTCGATGGCGCGCAGCGCCGCGCGCACCTCTTGATGCGACAGCTCGCCCTGTTCGCTCTCCGTCCAGAGATCGAGCACATCCTGGTGGATCCGGCCCCAAGCCACCGCAAAGCCACTGTGCTTCATGGCCACCGAGCCCCACTCGAGAGTGAACGAGACAGCGACCAGAAGGGCCGTCACGAAGGCGAACAGCTCAGGACCCAGACCGAGATCCGTGAGGGCTGTGACGCCGGTCGCGCTCGACGTGAAGAACACGATGACCCGCAATGCGCGGTCGCGGACACTCGCGGCCTGAGCCATCTGCGAGAAGTAGCGCTGGCGCATGTCGGCTTCGACCCGGCCATTCCAGAGAGCACGGCGCAAATCCGACGACGGCGTCCTGGGTGCAGCCTCCATAATTCCCAGTATACGTCGCACTCAATCAGCCAGAACCGATTGGCGATCCATGGCAGACAAGCGCTTCGGGATGGACACCCGCCGTTGCCCGGGAGTGCGGGATCCCGAGATCGAGAAGATGGTGCTATCGACGTGATCAGCCAACCGTCAGCGCCCGGTCGAACGCGTCGACGCCGACGCGGTGTAGATGAAGTCACCGAACTCGGAGGCGTCGTCGTTCGCCGCATTGGCCGCCGCGTGGAAGGTCACGGATGTCGTGTCGATGGCAGGTGGGCGCCATGCGACCGACCAGGAGGTCGCTCCCGGGCCGGTGAGCGTGGTTCCGGGCTCGGTGTGCTGGGCGTAGGTCGCGCCGTCCGGAGCCGTTACCACCTGCACGCGCTCGTCACCGTCGAGCGCCCCCAGCGTGCCTGCCGCTGCGCCTGCGTCGTCTCCTTCGCTCACCCGCGCTACGAGCTGGAAACCGGCGCGCCTCATGTCCAGCCGTTCCAGCGACACGGTGATGCGGTAGGTCTCCGACGGATCCAGCGTGTCCGGCAAGCCGCTGATCGCGAGCGAGCCGCCAGGGGTGTCGAGGTCGTTCTCGAAGTGACAGGTGTGGCAGGTGTCGTCGCCGAAGCCGCCGGTATGGGCCGGCGGAGGCCCGTCGATGTAGGCGGCCCGGAGCAGGGGAGCGGCAATCAGCAGCGCCGCCGTCAGCACGCCGGCCCAAGCGACCATCATGCACACCCTGCCATGCGTACTTGCGTCAGCCAATCGGTCATCCCGCCAGGCCGAGGATCCGTGCCACCTGCACCGACGCGAGTCCGAAGATCACGAGCACCACGATCGCGCCGAGGACGTTGGCGAGCCGCGAGTTGCGGTGCTTTCCCATGATGCCGCTACGGTTCGCGACGATCAGCAGCAGCACTGGGGTCAGTGGAAGCAGGATCGCGTTGCCTGCCTGGGCGAGCAGGATGATCTGGTACGGGGACGCCCCGAGGAAGATCCCGCAGAACAGGCCGGTCAGCAGCACGAACCCCCAGAGCAGGCGGAAGCGCGGGCTCTTGAGGTCGGAGCCCCAGCCCAGCGCGCCGCCGGCGGCGTAGGCGGCGGCCAGCGGTGCGGTGATCGCCGAGGTCACGCCGGCCGAGAAGAGTCCTATCCCAAAGAAAACCGGCGCGGCTCTCCCGAGCAGGGGCTCCAGGCGCGCCGCTACCGTAGCGGCATCTGCGGCGTCCGCGCCCTGGCCGAGCAGCGGTGAAGCGGCGATCACCACTGCCGCGGTGATCAGGCCCCCGAGCGCCACCGAGAACAGCGTGTCCTGCCGGCTCTCGCGGATGTTCTGATCGTTCGTCTCCGCGTCCGGCCAGCGTTCGAGGACGGCGCTGGCATGGAGGAACAGGTTGTAGGGGATGACGGTGGTGCCGATGAGCGCGAGGACGGTGAGAAGCGCTCCCGACGGGATCCGCGGAACGAGCAGTCCGGACAGGAGATCGCCCAGCGAGGGCGCGCTGAGGATGGCGACCAGAAAGAACACCACGCTCATCAGTCCTACGAGGGCGACCAGCGCGTTCTGAATGGTCTTGTAGGTGCCGGTCATCAACAGGGCGCCGGCCACGCCGCCGACAAGCGCCACCAGCAGCCCCTGCGGCAGACCGGTGAGGAGGCTGAGACCGAGCGACGCGCCAAGCAGGTTGCCGGTCTGGAACGCCGCGTTGCCTATCAGGATGCTCAGCGCGATGAGGCCCAGCGCACCCGTCCGGACCACCGGGTTGCCCAGGCTGTCGCGGATCGCCTCGGCGAGCCCGCGCCGTCCGGCCAAGCCGACCCGTGCAGCCATGTCCTGCAGGATGGCGGTGGTGATCACCGAGAACAGAACAGCCCAGAGCAGGGCCGTCCCGTAGCCGGCGCCCGCGCGGCTTGCGGTGACGATGGTGCCTGGTCCTATGAAGGCGGCGGCAACCAGGAAACCAGGTCCGGCGCGGAAGCGGCGCATCGTCTTGATCCTCTTGTAGCCAGGAGCTTCGGGGCCACGCCACGTTTGGGGGGCCGTGGCCGCCGTAGAGTCTAGCAGTCCGCCACGGCACATTCGCCTGGGCCGCGAGCGGTCGGGCTCGGGTGTGGCGGGGTCGCGGCCTGCCGGCGCCTATTTCGTTGCCGCGTAGGCGATGACCGGCGGATTGTCGAGGAAGTCGTCCCAGAAGGGGTTGTTCCGCTCACCGGGTTCCAGCGAGACGCCGAGCCAGCGGAAGTCGCGAAACCCGGTCTCCCGGAAAGCGTCGTCGTAGGTCTCCGGCTTCAGGAAGAAGTTGTGGAACTCGAACTGCCTGCCGTCGGGGTTGGTGAACCGGTAGTGAATGGGGTCTCCTTCCCTCGCTGCCGACAGGGGACCGGTCTTTTCCAGGCCGTACTTGCGCCACGATACGGTCCCCCGCGGAGGACGCAGGACGTTGTCGTTGAAGCCGACAATCCGGCCGCCGGGCCGCAGCGCATCGTGGCAGACCCGCAGGAAGCGCAGCAGCTTTGCCCACGTCCCGGCGTAGTGCAGCAGGTACATCGCCACGACCACGTCCACGGCTCCGGGCTCCGGTTCGAAGTCGGCGACGTCCCGGCAGAGATAGGAGCAGCCGAGCGGGTCGCGCGCTTCCTCCCGGTCGGCCAGGCGGATCATCTCCGCCGAGACATCGATTCCGGTGACGGCAGCGGCACCAGCCCTCTTCAGCAGGCGGGTGTAGAAACCCGCGCCGCAGGCGAGGTCCAGCATCTTCCGCCCGCGGACGTCTCTCAGCGCCTCGAACAGCGTGTAGCGCTCGATGGCCTTCCGGAAGGGGAGCTGCTTCGAGTCCTGGTACGCCTCCGCGATCTCGTCGTACTGGGCCACGCTCCTCCGTGCCGGGAGTCTGTGCCGTAGCACGGCGCAGACTCCCGGAGAGGGTTGGTTGGGCGGCCATCGGAGCCGCCGGGCGACGGTTG
This sequence comes from Vicinamibacterales bacterium, assembly GCA_964291605.2. Classification (GTDB taxonomy): domain Bacteria; phylum Acidobacteriota; class Vicinamibacteria; order Vicinamibacterales; family UBA8438; genus WTFV01. The sequence goes on from OZ219745.1 coordinate 3,584,257, forward strand.
CCGAGTTACGGCACGCGCGCCCGGCCGATGTTGTTGGTATCGGTGCCGAACCAGATCGCGCGCTCCGGCGCGTGGTAGTACATGTGGCGCACCGTCCCGCCGCCGCTCGCGATCTCGGTGGATGCGAAGAATTCCTCGGTGGCCGGGTCGAAGCCGACGAAACGGTTCGGCATGGTCCCCGACTCGACGAAGTAGAGCCGGTCCTTGTCGTCTACCGACATGCCGTAGGGACGCGCCGAGGCGCCGCCCGGGACGGCCCATTCCTGCACTTCACCGGTTTCCGGATCGAAGCGCCCGAGGTTGCCGCCCGCGTAGTCGACGTACCAGAGATGCCCCTCCGAGGTCAGGGCCAGCCGCCGGGGCCGGGCCTCGGCGCGCGGCAGGTCGAACTCCTCGAGCTCCATCGTTTCCGGATCCACAGTCGCGAGTTTGTTGGTGCCGAACTGGCAGAACCAGGCGCGGTTGTTCGCGTCGACCACGATACCGTAGGGACGCCGGCCGCGGCCTTCGATCGGGATGAGCTCGACAGTGCGGGTCCGCGTGCCGAGCTTGCCGACGAAGCTGCCGCCCTGCACCGAGAACCAGATGTCGCCGTTGTGATCGAAGGTCAGCGTGTGCGGGTCCCGCGCCTCGGGCGTCGGCATCATGATCTTCTCGATGTCCCCGGTATCGGGGTCGAGCCGTCCGATGTGCATCGCGCGGTTGCCCGCGTACCACACGATCCCGTCGTCGTCGACGATCAGGTTGTGCGGGCCCGTGCCCGGGTCGAGCTCGTAGCGCCGGAAGTCGCCTGTCTCCGGGTCCAGGTAGGCGAGGTAGTTGCCCCGCTGTCCGACGAACCAGACCCGCCCCTGGCCATCCACGTAGGGGTCGCGCGGCCGGGTGTTCTCCCAGGGGACCACCCACTCGGTAATCTCGATGTCCTCGGCTGCGGCCGGGGCCGGGGCCAGGGCGCCGAGCGCTCCGCACGCGATGACGGTCGCCAGCAACGCCGATACTTCTCTTCTCATGGTGGACCTCTCTGTGGAATCCAACGACAACGTCCCAGTTTAGACGACTCTGCCCGGCGACCAAGCGTTTACCGGGGTCGGCGCGGAGCCGCGCGGCTTCGACCTCGTCCACCGTCGCCGTAGAATGTCCATGGCTGCTCGTGCCCAACGAACAGCCGGCGGGGACGCGCCCTGTCACGGCGGCAGATCGCCGAACGACCAGACCCGCCGGTCGGGCCGCCCCGCGCCGGCCCGCCGGAACACGAAGGAGGAAGCGATGCAGGCAATCCGTCATCCGGCCGCTCTCGCCCTGACGCTCGGCGGGACGCTCTGGCTCGCGACCGGCGCCTCGGTGGACCTGCTGGCCCAACGTGAGGCGCGGGACAACGAGTACGCGGTCAACGACCCGCGCGTACAGCACCGGACGTACGTAATGGAGGAGACCGGCGAGACCATCCCGTATGCGCTCTTCGTTCCCTCGAGCTACGAGCCGACAACTCCCGCGCCGCTGATGGTCTCGTTGCACGGGGCCGGACGCCAGTACGACTGGCTGATGAACTACGCGGGCTTCCTCGACCTGGCGGAGCACCACGGGTACGTCGTGGTCACGCCACTGGGTTATACGCGGCGGGGCGGGTACGGCTACCGCGGCGATTCGGAACAGGACCGGCGGGCAGAGCAGGACGTCATGAACGTCTTCGGACTGGTCACCGACGAGCTCAACATCGACCCCGACCGGATCTATCTCTGGGGCCATTCCATGGGCGGCGCCGGCACCTACTACCTCGCCAGCCGCTACCCGGACATATGGGCCGGCCTGGCCGCGGTGGCCGGCGGCAGCATGAACGCCGACTATGTCGACGCGGAGGCAATCCGCCACATCCCGTTTCTCGTGCTCCAGGGTTCGGACGACCGTGTGGTGCACACCGTGGGGGTGCGAGCGTCGGTCGCGAGGATGAGCGAGCTTGGCATGCGGCACCTCTACATCGAGATACCGGGCGGCGACCACTCGCTCTTCATCTCGAGGAACCCGAAGGTGGTCGAGCACCTCTTCTCGTTCTTCAACCTCGTCTCGAAGCGGCACGCAGGGAAGTGACGCTGCGGTGAAGGGGCGGCGATTCGGGCGCCGCCGCCGCTGCGCGGCTCAGTGGCTCATCGCGTAGAGGAGGACGTTGACCCCCAGCGAGTAGCCGTCCGGTGCGAAGGTCTCGAAGAAGCGCGGGTCGTCGGCCTCGCGCTCCCAGGCGTCCTGGATGTCGGTGTTGTGCGTCATCGCCACCATGATGCGCCCGCGCTCGTCGAATATCACCCGGAAGTGGGGCTCGGCGCTGTCGCGGCCGCGCTCGGACGTGCGCCCCCCGGAGCGCCGCCAGAAGCCGATGTTGGCGATCTGGGGCACCTCCCAGATGTTGTAGAGCGTGCTGAACAGGGCGTGTTCGATCGGCAGGTCGACGATCGGGTACTGGCCCGCCGGCAGCACCTTGTGGATCTGGCTCACCCACTGCGCCCATTCCCAACTGCCCCAGAAGTCGTCGACCCACAGGAAACCGCCCTTCAACAGGTACTCGCGCAGCCGGTCGGCGTCTTCCGCGGAGAGCACCATCGAGCCGACGGCCGAGGCGATGATGAAGGGACACCCGAAGATGGTGTCGTTGGTGACCGGCACAACCCAATGGATCGGCTCTTCGTCGGCGTCGAAGTTCACGTTGGTCGTCGACAGCTCCGACAGCCGGATCATGAAGTTGATGTCGGCGTACGGGTAGTCGGTAGACCAGCGGCCCATGCCGCGGCCGGTGTACTCGCTGGAGTACATGAGCCGGCAGAAGGAGAAGCCCGCGTCGCGTTGCTCGGGGGGGCGGATGCGCGGCGGATACCGGGTCCGCCAGCCCCATCCCCACTGGCCGAACGCGGCGTTGGCGGCGAGCGCCAGGAGCGCGGCGAGCGCGGCGCCGACGAGGGCCGGCCGCTTCATTTGGCCATTCTGCCACAGGAAACGGAGAACCCCGCGGGATTTCTCCCGCGGGGCGCCCTGACTCATGTACCCGCAGACAGCGCTGAAGACGCGGCCGGCCAGTTCAGCGTGGTCTGCGCCTGCAACCCTTACGTCGCAGACCCTAGTTCGCGAGCGGGTGCGGCCGCACCTGGAACTTCAGCATCCCCGGCTTCACGCCGGGACCGCCCTCGATGTGCCAGGTGACCGCGGCGCCGTAGGTGGCCCACACGCCTCGTCCCTTCCAGCCGCTATCCGGGTCGTCGATGCGCCCGTCGAGCCCGCGCGTGAAGAAACCCTGCGGATACGGCACCCGCAGCACGACCCACTCGCCGCTGTCCGGATCGAGAGCCAGCAGCGAATCCGAGTTCGAGCCGGTCGCGATCGGGACGTTCCTGCCCAGTCCGAGCGTGTCCCACTGGTCGACCCAGTTGTAGTAGTGGTAGTCGGCCCGCACCGGGGGTTCGGTCCCGGGAATCGTCGGGCCCGGAGTGGGGTAGAGGGTCCAGCCCTCGACGCAGTGCCGCCCCTCGGCGGTGGTGGGGCCGTTGAGCACCGCGCACTTCGTGCGATCGAAGCTCGCCATGTGGCTCGACCCCGACAGGGCGGTCCAGACCACGCCGTCGCGGTCGATGTCGAGCCCGCGCGAGCCGAAGCCACGCTTCTCCGGCGGCACGTTCGGGTCGAGCACCGACGGCACCTCGTACATCTCGGTCACGCAGCTCTCCGGCGGGTTGTCGCCAACATGGAGTCGGGCGAGCTTGCCGGGGAACCGATTCGAGCTGATCCAGACCGCCTTCTCGTCGGTCGGATCGGCGATCACGCCGTAGCTGCCGATGGAAACGCGCGTGTCGAGCGCCGGGTCGTGCTCGACCTCCCGCCCGCGTAGCGCCGGCTCGTTCCACGGCTTGGTGATCAGCCCGTCGCCGTTGGTGTCGAGCACGGTGGGACACCAGCCCTGCGAGACCCGCTCGTTGGCGGTCTCGTCGTACAGCCTGGTGTCGATCCAGCCGATGACCTGCCCGCCGCCGCTGAAGTAGAGCGTGTGGTTCTCGTCCTCGGCGAACTGCAGGTGGTGGGTCCCGAAGCAGGTGTCGACCAGCACGAACTGCTCCTGGTCCGGCTCGTAGAACACCGCCGATCGGAAGCCGCTGGCCAGCGGGAAGTACTGCGCGTAGGGGTGGTCCGAGCCCTCCCGGCAGTAGTCCGGGTTGGCGCGGTTGCGGATCGCGGAGGTCATCCAGACCCGGCCCTTCTGGTCCATCATCGGGTTGTGCGGATTGGCCGGGTCGTTCCAGATCAGCTCGTCCCCGAAGAAGCGTGACGGTGCCGGCATGGACATGGCGATCATCCCCGGCACCGTGTCCGGGTCGACGCGCAGCGGGACGTCCAGGCTGGAGGCGGTATGGGTCACCGGGTCGAGAATCGTCAACGCGTCGTTGGAGATGTTCACGCCGTATACCGGACCGTCGGCGTTGACGGTGGGGTCGCGCTTGTCGGTGGTGATCTCGTCGTGGATGTAGTCGATGTCGGTGCCCCACTCCCACATCGAGATCACGACGTTGCGCTCTACGCCCTGCGGCCGAGGAGGGGCCTCGGGCACCGCGCCGGCGGCGATGCGGTCGCTCCAGTCGGCGAACATCCGCAGGCCGCGCTCGCGGCCGAAGCGGTTCATGACGTTGGTCATCTGCCCGCCGCGCTGGCCCATCTGCACGCGGTGGTTCCAGGCCTCGAGGCTGGAGTCGAACTGGTCGAGGTTGTCGATCTCGCGGATGATCCGGCTGCCGAGCTGGTGGCACAGCATGCAGCCCTGCTTCTGGATGTCGACCCACTGGTCCTGGTGCTGCAGGGTGGCGGCGATGCCGTTGCCGTCCTCACCTGTCCCCGGAAACTCGGTCGGTGCGGGCGGCCGGATCAGCGAGTACCAGTAGTTGGCCGGGTAGACCTTCGCCGCGTCGGTTGGCGTCGGGGCCACGGTCGCCTCCAGATCCACCGTGTCGCCCGGCATCGCGGTCACCGGGTCCGAGTCGACGAGCCCGTAGCCGCGCACCCAGATGTCGTAGGTGGCATCCGGAAGGTCGGGAATCAGGTATCGGCCGCCGTCGCCGGTCACGACGCTCTTGACGAACTTCGTCGGCAGGGAAGTGGTCTCGGCGATGACCCAGACCCCTTCCTCGGGACCATTCGCGCTCGTGACCACGCCGCTGATATCCGCGTCGCCGGACTGTACCCCGCTCGCGGCACGGCCGGGGGCGGAGATGGTGACCAGCGCGGCGGCGACGAGCATGGCAATGATCGACGCTCCTGCGAAACGCTTGCTCATAACGGTCCTCCGTGATGCGGTGCGGCCGGCGCTCGACGGCGGCGACGGATGGCGGCGGCCCTTCGTGCCGAGCATGCCCCCGTGCGGGATGGACGTCAAGGCGTTTCGGTTGTCCCGGGAGGAAAGCGGACGGGGCGCTCGGGGTTGCGTCGTGAAGCGCGAGGAGTATAGTGAGAGATTGACCCGGCCGCTGTCACATCCGGTGGCCGCGGTTCAGGTCGTTCGCGGTCGAGCTCGCGTCGTCGGTAGCTGGCGTTCACCCGGGAAGCGGAAGCGATGCTGGGGCGAACCTCTTCACACCGGCCGGTGCTGGCACTCGCGCCTCTCCTCCCGTTGCGTACGGTCGGCCCTCCGTCTGTTCCCTTTGTTCCCGGTACGCCTCGTTCGTCGGAACACTCTCGGAACGGAGGTGGAATCGTGCAGTGCGTCCGTAGGACCAACTACGTCTGGCTCCTGCTCGCGGGGCTGGCGCTGTGGCCGGCGTCGGCCGCGGCCCAGAGCGCGATCGGCGGCCAGGTCACCGACAACACCGGCGGCATCCTTCCGGGTGTCACGGTGGAGGCTTCGAGTCCGGAGCTCATCGAGGGCAGCCGTCTCGCCGTCACGGACGGCCAGGGTCGGTACAGCATCGTCAACCTGCGGCCCGGCATCTACAGCCTGACTTTCTCGCTGGGCGGCTTCGGCACGGTGGTGCAGGAGAACTTCGACCTGCCGTCGGAGTTCACGGCCGAGCTCGACATCCAGTTGTCGGTCGGCGCCCTCGAGGAGACGGTGACCGTCTCCGGCGCCGCGCCGACGGTCGACGTGCAGCAGGCGGCCCGCGTGCAGGTGCTGTCCCGCGAGGTGCTCGACAACGTCATCAACACCGGCAGTCCCTGGACCCAGGCGATGATGGTGCCGGGTGTGTCGATGGCCGGGGTGGACGTCGGCGGGTCGCGCTACGTCAACGACCTGCAGCTCGAGGCCCGCGGCGCCAACGCGAAGCACACCACCGTGATGCAGGAAGGCATGGCCCTCGACCTGCTGGCTCTCGAAGGCGTTCCGGTCATGTACAACCAGGACCTGGCGACCCAGGAGATGGCGGTGCAGGCGGGCGGCGGCGGCGGTAACGCCGAGATGCAGGCCGGCGGCGTCGTGATGAACATCATCCCCAAGGAAGGTGGCAACACCTTCAGCGGCCAGGGCTACGTCGGCCACACCGCCGGGGGCTGGATCTCCAACAACTACACCGACCGGTTGCGGCGGGCGGGCACCACCGAGGCGGCCGAGTTCAACAAGCTGTTCGACTACTCCGGGTCGATCGGCGGGCCGATCATCCAGGACAAGCTGTGGTTCCACGAGTCGCTCCGCTACTGGGGCGCGTGGACGCCCGAGCCGGGCTGGCTGTTCGACGACCGGAGCCAGTTCTTCAACGAAGAGGACATCATCTCGACGGTCACCCGGTTCACCTTCCAGGCGAACCCGAACAACAAGTTCAGCGCCACCCTGGACCGGCTGAACAAGCGGCGCGGGCCGTTCATCGACCTGCCGCACGAGGCGCGCTACCGCGGGCAGTGGCAAGCCGCGCCCGAGTCGGCGTGGATTCAGTCCGCGTTCCTGCTCGACGACCAGCGCGGCCCCGACCCGGAGACCGCCCGCAACTACCAGAACAAGGGGCAGGGCTGGCACCACGCACCCTACTGGCAGGGGCAGGCGAAGTGGACCTCGACCATCAGCAGCCGGCTGCTGTTCGAGGCGGGCTACGGCAGCTCCGGTGTCGCCGACTGCTGCAGCGACCCGCAGCCGAACACCGTGTTTCCGCGCTGGTCCGACAACTGGCTGCAGTTCGTGCACAAGCGCGACCTCGACCGGAACATCCAGTTCGACTCGGTGGAGGACTTCTCCTGGAACCTGCCGGGCGAGCGGATAATGACCAACGTGTCCTACGTGACCGGGTCGCACAACTTCAAGACCGGCTTCTCCTACGCCTGGGGGACGGCCGAGCAGCACCGCTTCAACAACGGCGACATCAGCCGGATCAACATCCGCGACGGGCGCGCCTACGAGGTGCTGGCGGGCAACTATCCGTTCATCCGGTTGAACTCGGTCAAGGAGACCGGCTGGTTCATCCAGGACGCCTGGACCATCGACCGCGTCACGATCACCGGCGGCCTGCGCGCCGACTGGCTCAACGGCTCGGTGCCCCCGCAGCGCGTCCCGGACGGCCGCTTCGCCCGGGGGCGCGACTTCGCCGAGGTGACCTGCGTGCCGTGCTGGGGACCCGAATGGTCGCCGCGCATCGGCGTCGCCTGGGACGTGTTCGGGGACGCGCGCACGGCGCTGAAGTTCAGCACCGGCAAGTACCTGACCCCGACGACCACGGCGCTTCCGAACCGGGTGAACCCGATGGCGCTGACGACGTTTGCCCTGCCCTGGAGCGACCCGAACGGGGACAGCATCGTCCAGGACCACGAGCTCGACTTCAACCGGCTGCCCGCGAACTTCGGCACGCGCCGGCTCGACGACATCGACCCCGACCTGGTCCGGGAGTGGAACGTCGAGACGTCGGTCAGCGTGGAGCGGGAGCTCACGCGCAACGTCTCGCTGAGCGTCGGCTGGTACCGCCGGTCGTTCCACGACATCCTGTTCACCGACACCGGCTACGAGGGGATGTTCATCTACAACCAGAACTGGGAGGCGCCGGGCTCCTTCCGGGCGGTCGAGGTGGTCAACCCGCTCAACGGCGAGGTCTTCAACGTGTACGACCTCGCCAGCGCGGACCTCGCGGGGCAGGTGGACAACCTGGTCACCAACCCCATCGGCCACACCGGCGTCTACAACGGGATCGAGGTCGCGCTGAACGCGCGGCTGCCGGGCGGGGGACAGCTCATCTCGAGCCTGACGACGCAGCGCAAGATCACGAGCGAGTGCGACAACCGGGGCGACCCGAACGGGGACCGCTTCTGCGACCGCACCGACATGAATCGCTACAATGTCAGCCTGCCGGGCGGCGCGGCGATCGCCTACGACGGGGTCGACTTCAAGAACGACTTCAAGCTCGGCGGCTACTTCCCGCTGCCCGGCGGGGCGCAGTTCAGCCTGGTGCTGAACAGCGTGACCGGTCGGCTGACCGGCGACATCCAGCGCGTCGACGAGTTGCTGCCGGTCAACTGGGTCATCACCCGCAACACCGTGTACGCCGCCGACGGCGGATCGCACGGCCGCGCCCCGACGTGCCAGGGCGCAACGATCAACGGCGCGCCCTGCATGCCGGGGATGCCGGTCATCCCGGACATGGTGCAGTCGTCGATCACGGTGCCGGTGGCGCCGGCCGGCACCTTCCACCAGTTGCCCCGGACCAACATGCTGAACTTCAGCTTCCAGCGGATCTTCAACGCGGGCGGCGTCGAGTTCCGCCCGCAGCTCGAGATCTACAACGTGACCAACACCGACGTCTGGTACGCGGAAGCGTCGACCAACTACACGTCGGGCGTCTGGGCGCAGCCGAGCCGCTACGTGCTCGGCCGGATGCTGCGGCTGTCGACACAGTTGAGCTGGTAATCCGCGGCGGCGCGGCTTCCGCCCAAGGGTGGAGCCGCGCCCTTTCTTGCGAGGCCGCGGGTCCCCGGCCTGTCCGGCTGGGGCCGCGGTTCGCTTGTTCGCCCGTCGTCCGGCCGTCTGTGCGTGCGCCCGCTGCCACCGGGTTGCTTCCCGTTTCGTGTCGCTCGACCTCGCAGCTGACCCTGCCACCGCGTGGTCCATGATCTCCGCTCGTGCCGCCAGGGGTGAACGCTCGTCGATCGCTCCCGCACGGTTTCCCTGTTGACAGGCAACAGGAAGGGGGCTATTCGTTCTGTAGTGAGACAACATGAGTGAAATCCAGGCGGAGGTCCCGTACGGCGTGCTCGACTTGTTCGTCCTCAAGACCCTCGACGCGATGGGCCCGCTACACGGTTTCGGCCTCGCCCGGCGCATCGAGCAGACGTCCGGCCAGCGGCTCCAGATCAACCAGGGGTCGATTTATCCGGCGCTGCTTCGGCTCGAGCAGAACGGCTGGATCCGGCACGAGTGGGGCACGTCGGACAAGAACCGGCGCGCCAATTTCTACGCGCTGACCGATACCGGGCGGCGGGAGCTCCGCACCCAGGTGGACCGATGGGAGCGCACGGCGGCCATCGTCGCGCGGTTTCTGGAGGTGACGCCATGATCCTCCGCAAGTGGTTGGCCAGCGTGAGGACGCGCCTTCGCGGTGACGCGGCCGAACGGGATTTCGACGAAGAGCTCAACACCCACCTGGAGATGCTCGTGGAGGAGAACGTCGCGCGGGGCATGAGTGACCGGGAAGCGACCCGTGCGGCACACCGGAGCCTCGGGGTCGTCACGGCCATCAAGGAAGCGAGGCGCCAGGCGGACAGCCTGTACTGGCTCGACACCCTGTGGCAGGACATGCGCTATGGCGCGCGCGTACTGCGGCGGGCGCCCCGGTTTGCCGTCGCGGTCGTCCTCGTTCTGGGACTCGGCGTGGGAATGACCACGGCGGTGTTCGCCGTCGTCGACAGCGTGCTGCTGAACGCGGTGCCGTTCGCGGGTGCGGATCGGCTGGTGGAGCTGAACCGGTTCGGACCGACCGGCGGCGGTCCGGGCCAGCCGGCGGCGATGGTGGAGAGCTGGCGCAACGAGGGGGCGCTGTTCGACGGAGTCGAGGCGTACGTCCGCGTAGAGCGTGTCTTCATCGGGGGAAGGGAGCCGGAGACGATGCAGGGCGCACGCGTATCGCCGGGCCTGCTTCGGCTCCTCGGCGTGGCGCCCGCGCTTGGACGGGCCTTTGCGCCGGACGAGGCGCTCGGCACGGTCGCCATCATCGGCCACGCGACCTGGATGACCCGTTTCGGGGGGAATGCGGACATCGTCGGCCGGCCGCTGCGCTTCAGCGACGGCGAGCTCACGATCGTGGGGGTGATGCCGGCGTCGTTTCGGTTCCCGGACGCACACACCGTCTTCTGGGCGCCGTTGGACGTGGGTCGCCGGGCCGTTTCCGGCGATCCGGGCGAGGGCCGGGTCTCGGTGGTCGCGCGACTCGGGCGGGACGTGACGTTCGAGCAGGCCGATGCGCGGGCGGCGGCACTGTCCACTCAGTGGAACCCCGAGTGGGCCGCAACCGGGTTCGCCACCCGTCTCAGGTCGCTGAACCAGCTCGCGGGGCTCGGCGTCGATGGCCAGTTCGCGTGGGTGCAGCAGCGGCGGGCCGCGTTGTTCCTGGTGTTCGGGCTGGCCGCCTGCGTACTGCTCATCGCGTGCGCCAACGCCGCGAACCTGTTCCTGTCGCAGGCGTTGTCCCGCACGCGCGAGTTCGCGATCCGCGCCGCGGCGGGGGCGAGCCGGCCACGGCTCTGCCGTCAGCTCCTCACCGAGTCGGTGCTCACCGCCGCCTTGGCGGGGCTGCTGGGGCTGGCGTTCGCGCGGTGGCTGGCCGGGCTCGCCGCCGCCACCGTACCGCCGGAGTTCGGCCGGGGACTGCTGAATCCCATCGACGTGGATGGCCGGGTGGTGGCCTGGGCGGCGGTGGCGGCCCTGCTCGCCGGCGTCACGGCGACTCTGCCGCCGGCACTGCTGACGGTCGGCCGTGATCTCATGCGGCCGATGCAGGGACGCGGGTCGCACCGCGCCAGCGACCACGGCCGCCTGCGGGGCGGGCTCGTCGCAGTGCAGAGTACCCTGGCCGTGGTGCTGCTGATCGGAGCGCTGCTGATGGGGCGCTCCCTCTGGACCCTGCTCGACGTCGAGGTCGGCTGGACGGCCGACAACGCCGTGGCGCTGGAGCCCCGCTTGTCGGGAGTCCGCTATGAAGGGGCGGAGGCGCGCTCCCGCTTCCTTGCGCAACTCGCCGAGCTGACCGCGGCGGTCCCGGGCGTCGAGCTCGCCGCGCCGGCCGAGCAGGTGCCGTTTCTGCCCGCCATGTTCTCGTTGGGTCGGCTGGACGCCGACGAGGCGAACATCGCCCGGGCCGAGGTCACCATCAACTATGTCCCGAACCGCTACTTCGCCGCCGCCGAGATCCCGATTCTCGAGGGACGCGGGTTCGATACGGACGCCGCCCAGACCGATGCCGCCCTCGTCAGCCGCGATCTCGCCGACCGGCTGTGGCCGCCCGGCACCGCGGTCGGGCAGCGCTTTCGGATGCCCCGCCTGGCCTTGCTGAACGACGGCGACTGGCTCACCGTGGTCGGTGTGGCCGGCAGCGTTTACACGAACGCCTTCGGCATCGACTTCGACCGGCCGGACCCGTTCGAGATCTACCTGCCCTGGGCCAGCCGGAGCGGTATGTGGCGACAGCCCCGGTTCGTGCTGGTCCGGACGGCCGCCGGCGCGGACCCCATCGGGCTCCTCAAGCAACAGGTGTGGAGGCTCGACCCGGAGCTGCCGGTCACCGTGCACGCCCTGGACGACGTGGTCGCGGCCACCCTCGCCCAGCCGCGCTTCCTCACGACGCTGCTGGCAGCGTTCGCCCTGCTGGCGGTGCTCCTGGCCGGCGCCGGCCTGTACGCGGTGGTGGCGTACGAGACGAGCGCGCGGACGCGGGAGATCGGGGTGCGCGTCGCGCTCGGGGCCAGCCGCGGCGCGGTGATCCGGCATGTCCTGGGTCGCTCCGTGCTGCAGTCGGTCGCCGGGACCGTGCTCGGGCTCCTGGGCGCCGTGGCGCTGACCCGGTTGCTGGCGCCCCTGCTGTATGGGGTTGCGCCGACGGATCCGACGACGTTCGCAACTGCTGCTGTCCTGCTGTTGGCGGCGGCAGTGGCGGGCGCCTGGCTGCCCGCTCGGCGGGCGGCGGCGACGGAGCCGATGACCGCCCTGCGGACGGAATAGCGCCGCCGCGGAACGCCTGGGCCGAGGCCGTCTTCGTCACCAGCGACCGGGTAGCGGTCTTCCTTGCCGGGTAGACTCGGCCGCATGGCCGAGTTGAAGACGAGCAGAACGACGCGGACGTCGGGACCTTCCTCGACGGCATCGAGAACGAGAAGCGGAGGGAGGACTGCCGCGCCGTCGTCGAGCTGATGGCTGACGTCACGGGCGAACCGGCCGCGATGTGGGGCGACAGCATCATCGGCTTCGGCAGCTACCACTACAGGTACCCCACCGGCCGCGAGGGCGACTGGATGGCGACCGGCGTCTCGCCGCGCAAGCAGAGCCTGACCGTCTACATCATGACCGGCTTCCAGCGGCACGAGGCGCAGATGAAGCGGCTCGGGCGCTACACGACCGGGAAGTCGTGCCTCTACATCAAGAAGCTCGAGGACATCGACATGGACGTGCTGCGGGAGCTCGTCCGGGAGTCCTTCGAGCGGGTGTCGAAGGGGCAGTACGGCTGGTAGGCCTCAGTGCCCGCCGGTTTCCCACCGTGTCGCTTCGAACAGCGCGAAGGCGTCCTCCAGCCGGTACAGCACCGCTGGCGGTCGCCTTGTGTCACCCGGGTCGACCCGCTGCTACTCGGATAGCGCGAATACGAACAGGTTGTTCCCCGCGCTCGGGGTGATCTCCGGCGTCAGCCGGATGAACCCCGACGCGGTGCCCGCCGTGCCGGTGCTCACCGCCACGTACTGCCGGCCGTCGACCGCGTAGGTGATGGGGAAGCCGGTGACCGCCGAGCCGAGGTTGATCTCCCAGAGCACCTCGCCGGTCTCGTCGTCGAAGGCGCGGAAGCGTCCGTTGACGTCGCCGCCGAACACGAGTCCGCCGCCGGTCGCGACGAGCGACATCGTGGCGGTCCGCTGCGAGTGGATCCACTCGGTGGCGCCGGTCTCGGCGGAGATGGCCTGCACGGTGCCGAGTTGATCGAAGCCGGGGGCGAACTCGGTGCGCACGGCGAGCGCGTAGAGATCCATGCCGCCGTCGCGGGTCGCCATCATCCGCGCGCAGGCGTTGCGCAGCGGCATGTACATGCGGTTGGTCCGGGGGCTGTAGGCGCCGGCCTCCCAGTCCTTGCCGCCGATCCAGGTGGGGCAGGCCAGCACGTCCTGGCCCTCGGCGCTGAAGACGACCTCGGCGTTCTCGATGACGTCGCCGGTCGCCCCGTCGATGGCGCTGATAACGTTCTGGGTCACCGTCGGCCGCGCCCAGAGGAACTCGCCGGTGGCCCGGTCCAGGGTGTAAACGACGCCGGTCTTGCCGGGAATGCCGGTCAGGACCCGGCGCGTCTCGCCGGCCGTGAGCCGCGGGTTGATCCAGCTCACCGCCGCCGGATCGGGCGCCACCGCGGTGTCGACGAGGATGCGCTCGAAGGGGTGATCGAGGTCCCAGTGGTCGTTGAGGTGCTGGTAGTACCAGACTATCTCGCCCGTGTCGCCGTCGAGGGCCAGCGTGGAGTTGTGGTAGAGGTGCTGGTTCTCGACGCCCCCGAGCATGAACTTCGGCGCGGGAGAGGTGACCGACGTGCCGACGTAGACCAGGTTCAGCGCAGGGTCGTAGCTCGGCGCCATCCACGAGCCGACGTGGACGCGCTCCTCGAAGGGGATGCCGCCCCAGGTCTCGTCGCCGGGCTCGCCCGGCGCGGGGACCGTGCGCCGCCGCCAGACCTCCTCGCCGGTCGTCGCGTCGTGGGCGGTGATCACGCAGGCCTCGGGGCCGCCGCGGGGCATGCAGCTTCGCCCGGACACGACCTTGCCGCCCGCGATGATCGGTCCGGACGAATGGCGGGCCGGGTTCTGCGTGTAGTCGAGGATCGGCGTCTCCCAGGCGAGCCGGCCGGTCTCGGCATCGAGGGCGAAGACGTGGTTGTCGACGCTGGTGTCGATGATGTGCCGGCCGTAGATCGCGATGTTCCGGTTCGTCGTGAGGTTGCCGACGTACTCGGTGACGTCCTCGGGATTGTCGCGGCGGTACTCCCAGACCAGATCGCCGCTCACGGCGTCGATCGCCTGGATGACGTCCCCGGGATTGGGCATGTAGAGGACGCCGCCGTAGGCCAGCGGCGTTCCTTCCTGGCTGCCCTCGGTCAAGGCGCGCGACCAGACCATGCGCAGCGTGCCGACGTTGTCGCGGTCGATCTGGTCGAGCGGGCTGAAGCCCCATCCGTCGGGAGTGCGGCGCCACGTCAGCCAGTCGCCCGGCGCGGGATCCTCCAGCATCGCATCGGTGACCGGCACGAAGTCCGAGGAGGCCTGCGCGTGGACGATCGGCGAGAACGTCGTCAGCAACGACAGGGCGATGGCGGTGAGCAGTGCGCATCGTGCGGCGCGTGACAGGTACGGCATCTCGATACCTCCATACGCGGGGAGAGCCGGCGATCCGACCGACGACCGAGGCATCTTACAACTGCGTGGATCTACCGCTGTCCGGCGCCTCTGGTCCGCATGCGGCTTACGAGCAGCAGGTTGCGGGTGCGCTGTCGTCGGCTGCGCAGGACGAGTGGCTGCCGGCGGCCGTCTTGTGCAGTTGCCCGGCTTCTCCCGACTTGACGTACCACTCCCAGCGGGCTCCGTCGGGATCGGTCATCCATGTCTCCGTCTTCTCTGCGTAACAGCAGATGGTGTCCTCGACGCCGGTCGTCTCGATCCCGGCCCCGCGCAGGCGCCGTTCCGCCGACGCGACCTCCTCGGCCGTCTCCACCTCGACGCCCAGGTGGTTGAGTGTCGCTCCCTCCCCACCCTCGAAGAGGACCAGCTTCAGCGGCGGATCGGCGATCGCGAAGTTCGCGTAGCCGGGCTTCACCTTCGCCGGGGCGGTGTCGAACAGGCGGGAGTAGAACGCGATCGCCTTGTCGAGATCGGTCACGTTGATTGCAAGCTGTAGTCGGGACATCCGTGCTCCTTCGAGGGCGGTTGGATACCGAGGTCAACGCAGCGCGAAGACGAAGAACGTGTTGCCGGCGCTCGGGCGCAGCTCCCGCGTCAGGCCGAGGAAGCCGGAGGCCGTCGCGGCGGAGCCGGTGCTCACCGCCACGTACTGCCGGCCGTCGACCGCGTAGGTGATGGGAAAGCCGGTAACGGGTGAGCCCAGGTTGATCTCCCACAGCACCTCGCCGGTCTCCTGGTCGAGGGCTCGGAAGCGGCCGTTGACGTCGCCGCCGAAGACGAGTCCGCCGCCGGTCGCGACGAGCGACATGGTGGCGGCCCGCTGCTCGTGGATCCAGAGCGTTCGGCCGGTCTCGGCCGAGATCGCGTGCACCGCGCCCAACTGGTCCGTGCCCGGCGCGAGCTGGTGACGGACTCCGAGGGCGTAGCCCCGCAGGTTCCCCTCCAAGGTCGCCAGCATGCGCGCGCAACTGTTGCGCAACGGCATATACATCGCGTTGGTCAACGGGCTGTAGGCGCCGGCTTCCCAGTCCTTGCCGCCGATGAGGGTGGGGCAGGCCAGCACCTCCTGGCCCAGGGCGCTGAAGACCACCTCGCCGTTCTCGGTCACCGCTCCGGTGGCGCCGTCGATGTCGCTGATGACGTTCTGCGTGACGGTCGGGGTTGCCCAGAGGAACTCCCCGGTCTCGCGGTCGAGGGTGTAGACCAGGCCGGTCTTGCCGGGGATGCCGGTCAGCACCTTGCGCACCGCGCCGGGCTCGATCCGCGGGTTGATCCACGCCACCGCGTCGGGATCCGGGGCGACGGCGGTGTCGACGAGCAGCCGCTCGAACGGGTGGTCGAGGTCCCAGTGGTCGTTCAGGTGCTGGTAATACCAGACAATCTCGCCCGTGTCCGCGTCGAGCGCCAGGGTCGAGTTGTGGTACAGGTGCGCCAGGTCGGCGCCGCCGAGCATGAACTTCGGCGCCGGCGAGGTGACCGACGTCCCGATGTAGACCAGGTTCAGCTCCGGGTCGTAGCTCGGCACCATCCAGGCGCCGACGTGCTTCCGCTCCTCGTACGGCACGGTGCCCCAGGTCTCGTCGCCCGGCTCGCCAGGGGCGGGAATCGTGCGGCGCCGCCACAGTTCCTCGCCGGTCGTCGCGTCGTGGGCGACGATGACGCAGGCCTCCGGGCCGCCGCGCGACGAGCAGCTCCGGCCGGAGATCACCTTGCCGCCGGCGATAATGGGCCCGGAGCTCTGCAGCGCGGGATGTACGTCGTAATCCAGGATTTGCGTCTCCCAGGCCTGCCGGCCGGTCTCGGCGTCCAGAGCGAAGACGTAGCCGTCGGCGCTGGTGTCGATGATGCGATTCTCGTAGATGGCGAGATTGCGGTTCGTGGTGGCCAGCCCCTGGGTGGCGGTGTCGTCCGGCAGATCGCGGCGATACTCCCAGAGGAGGTCGCCGGTGGCGGCATCGATCGCCTGGATGACGTCGCGCGGGTTCGGCACGTACAGCACCCCGCGGTAGGCCAGCGGCGTCGCCTGCTGGCTGCCGGGCCCCATGCCGCGCGACCAGGCCATGCGCAACTCGCCGACGTTCTCCCGGTTGATCTGCTCCAGGGGGCTGTAGCCCTGGCCGTCGAGCGTCCGCCGCCACATCAGCCAGTCGGCGGGTGCCGGATCCAGGAGCATCGCGTCGGTGACCGGGACGAAGTCCGCGGCGGGCTGCGCGGGAGCGGGCGGTACGGCGATCCCAAGGCATGACAGGGCGACGGCGCAGGCCGGGAAGTATCGTGCGGCGCGGAACCGGTACGGCATACGGCACCCCCAGGACTTGGCGCGGCGGAGCCTACCCGCGGTAGCGTCCGTCATGACGGCCAGTCTTCAATCTCGGTGACATTCCAGGTCTCGGCGAACTCGCCGCGCCAGGTCTCGCGCGCAGCCGCCCGGTAGCCGCCGGCCAGAGCGCCCAGGCCAAACATTCGCAGGACACGAATGGCCGTGACGATGAGGAGTTCGATGCTCCGGGGAATCACTTTGTACGGTATACATCTCACCATGGATGAACACAAGCTCGCGGTGAACCGGCGACGTTTCATTACCGGCCTGTCAGCGGCGGGGATTACGTCCACGCTGCTGCCCGGCGCGCTTACCGCGGTGGCGCAGGATGCGGACGAGGTGACGGTCGAGATGCTGGCCGCGGCGCAGCGTATCGCAGGGCTGGAGTTCACCGACGAGGAGCTCGAGCGCATTGCCGCGCTGATGAATCGGCCGGGCGGCAGGCCCGACGTCGGGACCCTGCGCGCGGCCAACCTGGGGAACGCCGTGCAGCCGGCCATCGTGTTCAACCCGGTGCCGCCGGGGATGACGCTGCCGAGCGAGCGGCATCCGATGCGCCGCGCCGACATCGCGGTGACGATGCCGTCCACCGACGAGGATCTGGCGTTCCTGCCGCTCACGCACCTGGCGAAGCTCGTCGAGACACGCCAGGTGAAGCCGTCGGAGCTGACCGAGCTGTACCTGGCCCGGTTGCGGCGGCACGACCCGGCCCTGCACTGCGTCGTCAGCTACACCGAGGAGATCGCCCGGCGGCAGGCGCAGCGGGCCGACGAGGAGATCGCGGCGGGCATCTACCGCGGGCCCCTGCACGGGATCCCCTGGGGCGCGAAGGACCTGCTCGCGGTCCGCGGCACGCGCACGACGTGGGGAGCCTCGCCCTACCGCCACCAGACCATCGACACCGACGCCACCGTGTACACGCGGCTGACCGAGGCGGGGGCGATTCTCGTCGCCAAGCTGTCGATGGGCGCCCTGGCGTCCGGCGATCGCTGGTTCGGCGGCCGGACGCGGAACCCCTGGAATCGGGAGCAGGGGGCGAGCGGATCGTCGGCCGGCTCGGGGGCGGCGACCGCGGCAGGGCTGGTCGGGTTCGCCATCGGGACCGAGACGCGCGGCTCGATCATCTCGCCGTCGACCCGCAACGGCGTTACCGGCCTGCGCCCGACGTTCGGGCGGGTGAGCCGCTACGGCGCGATGGCGCTGGCCTGGACCCTGGACAAGATCGGCCCGATGTGCCGCTCCGCCGAGGACTGCGCCCTGGTGTTCGAGGCCATCCAGGGTCCGGACGGTCGCGACAACACCCTGCTCGACGTTCCCTTCAACTGGGACGCCGAGGCCGACCTGGCCAGCCTGCGCGTGGGCTACCTGCGGTCGAGCTTCGACGAGGACACCGTCGATGAAGATCCGCAGAACCCCGAGCGTGCCACCCTGGAGCGGCAGACAATGGCGAACAACCGGGCCGCCCTCGAGACGTTGCGCGGTCTGGGCGTGACGCTGGCCCCGTTCGACCTGCCGGACGTGCCGGGCGGCGCGCTGGGTTTCATCGTGGGCACCGAGGCGGCGGCCGGGTTCGACGTGGCCACGGTCAACGGCGAGCTCGACAGCATGCGCGAGGCGCCCGAGGAGAGCCGCTGGCCCGACCGCTTCAGCGCGGCCCGCTTCGTCCCGGCGATCGACTACCTGCAGGCCAACCGGTTGCGGATGCAGATCATCGAGCAGGTCCACGAGGCGCTCGGCGACCTGGACCTGTTCGTCGGCAGCAACCTCGGGCTGACCAACTTCACGGGTCACCCGGAGATCAGCATGCCGAGCGGGTTCTTCGAGGGATCGCCGACCAGCCTGCGCTTCACCGGCAAGCTCTTCGGCGAGGCGGAGATGTTGCGGCTCGCGCAAGCCTGGCAGGGGGTCACCGACTACCACCTGCAGCATCCGCCGCTCGGCTGATCGGAAACGGCTGGCGCGTCGAACAGAGCGGGGCTTCGCCGCCGGGCACTGGAGGGATTGACCGCCGCCGGCCTGCGATACGGGCGGCCGGCCTCAGTATTCGATACGGTCGGCTTTTTCCTGCCACTCGCGGAAGACCGCCAACGCCGGCTCGCGCAACAACTGTCGCGAGGGGATTCGGCGCTCGGCCCGGGAGAGCTTCATTTCCTGGTAGAGGTTCCGGTCGTCGAAGGCGATGCGCCTGGCGTCGTCGGCGGTGTTGGCGAAGTGGATCCTCTCGATGCGCGCCCAGTAGATGGCGGCGAGGCACATGGGGCAGGGCTCGCAACTGGTATAGATCTCGCACCCTGCGAGGCGGAAGTGGTCCAGCTTGGCGGCCGCCCGCCGGATGGCCACCACCTCGGCGTGGGCCGTCGGATCCTTGCACAGGAACACCTCGTTGTGACCCTCCGCGACGATCTCGTCGCCCCGGACGATGACCGCGCCGAACGGGCCGCCCTTCCCGGCCCGCATCCCGAGGCGCGAGAGCTCGATGGCCCTCGCCATGAATTCCTGTTGCATGGTGTGGTGCCTGGGTGTCGAAGATGCCGATAGATGTGTATTACGTGCGCAGTGCTGCTGAACGTCAGGGCCGCGAGGATGAACGCAACGCGCGGGTCCGGCGCATGCGGACCCGGCGTTGCGGTGCCGGCGGGGTCGCCCGGCCAGTCATTGCGGGTGGCGGCCGGTAGCCGGCCCGTTCCGCTCCGGGCGGACCGGGACTGCCGTGGCTCAGTCGTTCGACGGCTCCGGTCCCAGGCCGTGCTCGCCCAGGAACGCGCGGATCGTCGCGTAGATGTGCTGGTTCTCCGCGGGGCTGAACCCGCCGTGCCCGCCGCCCTCGATGGTGACGAGCTGGTTCGGCACGCCCCACGCATCGAGCATCTCGTGCAGCCGCGTGGCGTGGTCGTAGGGCACGATGGAGTCGGCGTCGCCGTGGATGGTCAGAATCGGCGGTGTGTCGCCGTGCACGTAGTTGGTCGGCGAGACGCGGCGCGCGACGTCGTCGCGGTCGCTGCGGCTTCCGAGCCAGGCCTCGGTGAAGTTCCCGGAGGTTCCCGGTGTCCGGTGGGCCAGGTCGTAGACGTCGGTGATGCCGTACCAGTTGATGATCGCAGCCACCTTGAGCGGAGCCGTCGACGGGGGACCGATCGGCCACATGCGGTTCCGGTCGCCCGGGCACTGGCGGTCCAGGCCGGCCGACGCCGGGAGCATGCCGGTGGTCAGCGACAGGTGACCGCCGGCGGAGTTGCCGGTCACCACGATGCGATCGAGGTCGAAGTTGAACTGCTCGGCGTTGCGGTAGACCCAGCGCAGCGCGCAGCGGCAGTCCTCGACGGCGGCCGGCGCGTGCGCCGTGCCCGCGAGCCGATAGGAGACGTTGACCACGTTCCAGCCCATCTCCAGGTAGGGGAGGAATGTCAGCGCGGAAGACTGCCGGCTGCCGTTGGTCCAGCCGCCGCCGTGGATGTAGATGAGGGTCGGGGCCGGTTCGGACGCCGCGCGCGACCGGTAGACGTCAAGCGTCAGGTCCTGGCCGCCGGCACGCTGGTAGGTGATGTTCGCGCTCAGGCTGTAGCTGGTGGCTACCCGCACGAACGCCGCCGCGGCGTCATCGGTCTGCGCGCTTGCCGCCGTGGGGACGCCGAGCGCGATCACGCCGGCCAGGCCGACCGCCGCCACATGGAAAGCTCTCATGACTGTCGCCTCACTTCCTCTCTGTCGTCGCAGGTGCACGGTCTCGATGCTGCTCCAAACCTGCTGATTCTGTCATTCCTCCAGCAGCCAGTCGAGCGCGAACGCGGCGAAGGCCGGGCACGGAATGGTTGGCAGGCACCACAAGCCGCCCCGCGTGCGGACCGCGAGTCAACTGGATGCCGTGCACCGGACCGGTCGCATACCAGCGCCAATCGGGAGCGCGGGTGGTCGCGCTGATGTCGCGCGGCACGGTCCAGGACCGGCCGTCGTCGGTCTGCGTCTCCGGCGAGACGGCGGTCTCGGCCCCCGGCTGCGCCTCGCTGCAACAGGGGAATCCGATCAGGAATACGCCGAGGAAGAGGCGCAAGACACTCGTACCGGGGGAGGGAAGCCGTTGGATTCGGCGGTCGGTCCGGGCCGTGAGGCGGCGTGGAGGCCGCGCATACCGGGCAGGGCTCTTCATTGGCAGTGCGGATGCGCAACCCTGGAAATCATAGCCGCGCGGCGCCCGCCGGCGAGCGTTGCCGCTTCCTAGTTCGAGCGATGCTGCGCGAGCGCGCCACCGCCGGCGAAGGTGGCCCCGTCGCCCAGCGCCTCCTCGATTCGCAGCACCTCGTTCCACTTCGCCATCCGCTCGGACCGCGCAAACGAACCGACCTTGAGCTGTCCCGCGCCCCAGCCGACGGCCAGGTGGGCAATCGTCACGTCTTCGGTCTCGCCGGAGCGCGCCGACACGATGGTGGCGAAGCCGGCGGCGCGCGCTGCATCGAACGCTGCTCGCGTCTCGGTCACGGTGCCGGCCTGGTTGGGCTTGACCAGCAGCGCGTTGCAGGCGCTGTCCCGCGCCGCCCGCTCGACCCGCCCGGCGCTCGTGACGAGATAGTCGTCGCCGACTATCTGCACACGGTCGCCAACCGCAGCGGCGAAGCGCTGCATACCGTCGACGTCGTCCTCGGCCAGCGGATCCTCGATCGACACGATCGGATACCGGTCGAGCCAGGCGATCAACAACTCGATGAGCGCATCACGATCGACGGCGCGTCCGTCGAGGCCCAGTCGGTACTGCCCCGCGTCGTGGAACTCCGAGGCGGCGACGTCGAGTGAGATGGCGAGGTCGTCGCCGGGCTTGCGGCCGGCGTCCTCGATCGCCCGGACCAGGACTTCGAGGGCCTCCTCGTTGGTGTCGAACGCCGGCCAGTAGCCCCCCTCATCGGCGACGCCCTGCAATCGGCCAGCCCGCGCCATGCGTGCGCCGGCGGCCAGATACACCTCGGCCGTCCAGTCGAGGGCCTCCGCGAAGGTCGACGCCCCGATAGGCATCACCATGAAGTCCTGGATGTCGACCCGCCGTCCGGCGTGGGCTCCGCCCCCGAAGATCTGGATCTCGGGCAGCGGGAGCAGGGCAGGACCGTCGCCGAGGAGGTAGCGCCACAACGGCAAACCCGCGGTCCCGGCGGCCGCGTGCAGCGCCGCCAGGGAGACCGCGATCACCGCGTTGCCGCCGAGCCGGCTCCTGTTGTCCGTGCCATCGAGATCGACCAACGCCTGGTCGAGCCCGGCCTGGTCGGTGACGTCGCGCCCGTGGAGTGCGGGTGCAATCTCCTCGTTGACGTTGCGCACCGCGGACGTTACGTCGTACCCGCCCAGGCGCGTCCCGCCGTCCCGCAGATCGACCGCCTCGCCGCTGCCGGTGGAGGCCCCTGCCGGGGCGATGGCGCGCCCGATGACCCCGCCGGCGAGACTGACCTCGGCCTCTACGGTGGGGCGGCCGCGGGAGTCCCATACGCGGCGGGCCGAGACGCTGTCAATCGTGGGTGATGTCTTTGTCATGCAGGCGTCACGTCATTGGTCGCGGAGCGTCCGGATCCGCCGGGCCGGGGCGTCGTCGCGCCAATAGTCTCATTGCACGGTCTGGGAAAGCGCTTCGGCCCAAGCCTCCCGCACCGCGGCGAGGGTTGCCGGCAGCTTCAGGATCAGCGGCCGGGCCGTCCGCCGCACACGCTCCCGTTCGGCCTCCGCGGTGATGTACTCGACGGGAGACTTGCCATCGACGCGGGCGAGGAACAGCCCGGGCAGCAGATGCGCCGCCCGCTCCTCGAGCGCCGCGCGCTCCTCCCATGCAACGTCCGCCAGGTAGGTCTCGGCCAGCGCGTCGAACGAGCGCAGGAAGGCAGCCGCGGCCGATGGCGTCCAGAGGCACTTCAGCAGCAGGTGGTTCAGGCAGAAGGCCAGGTCGAAGGCGGGGTCGCCGTACCACGCGCACTCGGCGTCCAGGAAGATCGGGCCGTCCGGGCCGATCAGGATGTTCTTCGGGCTGACGTCGCCGTGCACCAGCGCATGCTTCGTGCCCGCCGTACGTGCGACGATGGCCTGTAGCCGGTCTGCAAGGTCGGGATGCCGCGTGGCAGTCGCGACCAGGTACGGCTCCAGCCGGATCGCGTAGAAGATGTCGTCGGTGGCGAAGCGCGCCTGCACGTCCGCGCGGCCGGCGGTAGCACTGTGGATTGCGGCCAGGCGCTTCCCAACCGCCCGCGCGGTCGTCTCGTTGGCGATTCCGTCCCGGAGCTGCGCCTTCCAGAGCGGATGGGCCGCCGGATCGAGGAAGCCCATCGCGAAGCAGCCCGCCTCGATATCGTGCGCGACGAGCGGCGGCACGCTCGACGGCGCGATCCGGCCGGCCTCGCGCATCCATTCCCACTCGTAGCGGTTCCGCTCGACCGGCGCCTCCCAGACCGCCGCCACCTTCAGTCTGGGGAGGGCCCGCTTCACGCAGATCGGACCGGCGGGCAAATCCACCCGCCAGATGTCCGAGGAGACCCCGCCGGCGAGCGGCGTCATCGGGGGCGGCGCCTGCGCGCGAATGAGGCCCATTCGCGTGAGCGCCTCCACGATGATGGCATCGGGCTCGGGCACCGTCCCGCGTATGATAGCGAGCGGTGCGCCGGGAAGACCGCCACCCATGAATGTCGTCTACCACTATTCCGCCGGACCGGGCCTGACCAGCCGGCTCGCGGCACTCGAGCGCGAAGGGCTCTCCGTCTCCGTCTGCGCGATGTCGGACCACGCGCGCTTTGCCGAACTTCTGCCCGCGGCCGAGGCCCTGTGGCACTTGCTCGAACCGGTCACCGCGGAGGTCGTGGCCGCGGCGCCTCGGCTGCGCCTCGTCCAGAAGATCGGGGTCGGCGTCAACACCATCGATCTGGAGGCGGCCCGGGACCGGGGCATCGCCGTCTGCAACATGCCGGGCACCAACACGCAGGCCGTCGCCGAAATGACCCTGCTCTTGATGCTCGGCGCATTGCGGCGCGTGAGCCAGCTCGACGCGGCAACCCGGGCCGGGCGGGGTTGGGACCTATCCGCCGACCTCCAGGACCACTACGGGGAGGTGTGCGGCCGGACCGTCGGGCTGGTCGGGTACGGCGCCGTGCCGCGCCGGCTCGCCCCCGTGCTGCAGGCGATGGGCGCGCGCGTCCTGTTCGCCAGCCGCGGGGAGAAACCGGACGCGGTGGGGGAGCGCCGGCCGCTCCCGGACTTGCTCGCCGAGAGCGACGTCATCTCGCTGCATGTACCGCTCACCCCGGAAACCGAGCGCCTGATCGACGCGGAGGCCATCTCCGGCATGAAGCCCGGCGCGGTCATCGTCAACACGGCCCGCGGCGCACTGATCGACGAGGAGGCGCTTGTCGACGCCCTGCGGACGGGACGCATCGGCGCGGCCGGGCTCGACGTGTTCGAGGCGGAGCCGACGCCCGCCGACAGCGCGCTCCTCGCGCTCGACAACGTGGTCTGCACGCCGCACCTCGCGTGGCTGACGCGCGAGACCCTGGAGCGAAGCCTCGCGGTGGCGGTCGAGAACTGCCGGCGGCTGGTGGCCGGCGAGGACCTGCTGCATAGGGTGGTCTAGGCGCCCGGCGTCGCCCCACTCCCTCCCCTTTCCGGTACGGTTCCGCTCTGTGGCACCCGCTGGTCGACTGCCCCTACCTGTACGCATGCTGCCTTGTCACCCCCGGGCTGCCTCAGCTTATTCTCCCCGTTTGGATCGACGGGAAGTGGATACCGCGGCAGCCGTGCGCCGAAGCCCCGCCGTCCCATCGATGGCGGGAGGAACGAGGGCAGGTGAAGTCTGCCGGAAGGGGAGGGCATGGCCGAGATCATCGCGGTGGGTACGCGGGTGCGCATCATCTGGCCATCGGTGCACGATGGCATGGTCGGGATCGTCACCGCTATCGATGGGACACGCGGTCGGCTGCTCGTCCGAATCGACGGGGAACGCTGGCGGAACATGGCACCGATCCTCGTGTCACGCCATGAGGTACAGCGAGAAGAGACGGCGTGACGCGCGCCGACGGCCGGCAACGATGCCGAGGGTGAGAGCCGCTCACTTGCGCAGTGTTCTCGCCGACCGGCTGCGGCTTGTTGCGGTCAAAACGTACGTGGAACGAGTGCGCGGAACGTCGGAGTCGAACTCCAATTCTCATGCAGCGAACCTCTGATTCCGTACGACCCGGCGGAAACGGCCAGGACACCTCTGCGAGCGTCCTTCCGCCCTGGCTGTTGCTGGGTAAAGTGATAGCGCCGACGCTGCCCGCCGGATACCTGCGTCGCACATCGCTGCTGCAACGCGTCGATGCCGCCCTCGAGCGGCGGCTCACCGTGCTGCAGGCGCCAGGTGGATTCGGAAAGACCACGGTGCTTGCAGACGTCAGCCGGAGAAAGAAGAAAGAGGGAGTGCTTGTCGCGTGGCTATCACTGCACCAGGACGACACGCCGGACGTGTTCGGCTACTACTTGGCACGCGCCTTCGAGCACGCGGGCCTGGACCTCGCTGCGCTGAACCACGATGACGCCTGGTCCTCGTCGCCGTGCAAGCAGCGTCTGGGTATGCTGGCCCGTGCGATCGAGTTGCACGCGGACCCGTGCCTGCTCGTGCTCGACGAGCTGGAGCTGCTCCCGCGTCCGACCATCGAGTCCGTCGACCTGCTGCTGAAGCACAGTCCTTCGAACCTCCACTTCGCAATAGCGTTTCGGTTCAATCCGGGGCTCGACCTGGCCCTGCACGTCCTCGGCGGCGCGGCTATCGTCCTCAAAGCGGAGCAATTCCGCTTCTCGAGGCCGGACATCGCCCGGTTCTTCGACGGAGCACTCTCGCGACGCGAACTGAGAGCGGTAGCGAAGCGCACCGCCGGATGGCCGGTCGCGGTCACGGTCGCCCGGAACATGCGAGCTACCGGTGATGAACAGGTCGATATGGATACCACCGGACTCGCCGAGAACTTCGTGGGCGTTCGCCTGTTGCGCGGGTTGTCCACCAAGGACTGCGTGCGTCTCTTCGACCTGGCGATCTTCGATTGGATCGATGCGGACCTCGTGGATGAGGTTCTTGGATCGAGTGATGCGCGGCTGGCGGTCTCCAAGCTGTCGTCGCTTGAGGGTCTCCTCCTGCCCATCGATCAAGACGGTGCGGTATGGCGTCTGCACCCGCTCGTAGGGGACTACTGCACGGCTCGGTTCGCGGTCACGAATCCGGCCCGCAAACGGTCTCTGCACACCCGGATCGCACGCGCGCTCGCCCGCCGCGGCCATCTGGGGCCGGCGTGGCGTCATGCGGCCCTGGCTGGCGACAGCCGGCTTGTCGCCGAGCTCATCGAGGACGTCGGCTTGACCGGGTTGTGGCTGCGCGAGGGCTCGGGTGGACTGGCCTTGGCCGCCGGGTTCCTGACTTCCGAGACGATCGCCGTGTCCCCGCGGCTCGCTTTGCTGCGCTGCGTGAGTCTCCACTTTGCGGCGAAGTCCGACGAAGCGGCGGCGTTGTACGAGTCCGTTGCCCGGGAAACCGGCGGTTTCACCCGTGACCGCGACGGCGGAGACGCGGAGGCGCTCCTTGTGGACAGTGTCTTCGCAGGGGCAGCTCTGGCGGGCGGACCGTCCCGATCCATGCAAGGCGGGCTCCACGCTCTATTGCGGGACGACGCTGCCCCCGAGCGTGGCGGCGAACGCACCGGTTTGCTGTCGAGCGTCCGGTCCCTCGCGCGTTGCGTTTTCTTCTACCAATGCGCCAGGTTCGAGGAGAGCCTCCGGGGCGGCCGGCAGGTGCAGGCGTGTATGCCCGAGGCGATGCGGCATGGACACCTGTTTGCGAGCATCTACATGGGCATGGCGGCCATGGTGCAGGGACGCGTGCCGGACGCCGTCGAGTGCTACAGGCGCGCCCGACTGGTCGGGAGGGATTTCTTCGCCACCGCGACCCACCTCGCAACGAGCATCGACATCCTGTCCATCGAGCTGGACCTCGAGCGGAACCGGACGAGGGTGATTCGGCAACGGACTCTACGAGGATTCACCGAGCTGCGAGGCTTGTGGACCGAGATCTATGCGGTGGCGGTTGCCGTCCGCGCCGAGCTGACGTTCGAGCAATCCGACAGCGAAGCCGTCATTGCGTTCCTGAGCCGCACGCTCGCGGACGTGCGAACGATGGGCGCCAAGGACCTGGAATGCTATGCATCGGCATTGTTGGTCACCTACCTGGTCAAGGTCGGGCGCACAGAAGAGGCGGGGGAGGTCTGGGTGGACCACGGGCTGCCCTGCGGTACGTCCGAGCTGCTCGATCTGAAGCGCCAGTCCTGGAGGTCGATGGAGGCGCTGTCGTGCGCCCGCATCGGACTGCTTGTGGAACAGGACGACCTTGCAGCCGCCGGCGAGCTGGCGGACATCCTGTGCGCGAACGCGTCGGCACGGGGCATGATCCGCACGGCGCTGAGGGCACTCGGCCTGTCGATCGCCGTTGCGCATCGGGCCGGCCAGAACCATCGAGCGCTCGCGAGGCTGGCCGAGTTCCTCCGCCGCACGCGCGACGTGGACTACGTCAGGCCGTTGGTGAGTCAGAGCGACGTCAGCCGCGGCCTGCTGCGGCAGTTGTTGGGGACGAAGCTCGACGCGGACCTCCAGGTCGCTGCGGAGGCGACGCTCGCGCACCTGGGCGAGCCGTCGTCTTCCGGTCCGCCAGCGTTGACCCCGCGCGAACTGGAGGTGCTTGCGGGAGTCCGCGCTGGACGCCGAAACAAGGAAATCGCCAGCGCCCTCGGAATCACCGATGGCGGCGTGCGCTACCACCTCAAGAACATCTACCGCAAGATCGGCGTCTCCCGGCGTTTCGAGGCTATCCGTTACGCGGAGGACAGGGGAATCCTGTCATGACGCGGCGCTTGTCGTGACGGCGGGGTGACCACGGCGCGTCGTGCTCCTGCGCTTCTACCCGAGGGGGCTATTGTCGCTGGCGGATGACGATCCGCGCGAGACTTCCCGAGTCCGGGGAGAGCACGGCGTCCCCGGCCGGGATCCGGCTGACCGACAGCATGTAGGCGATGACGTCGACGTATTCCGCGTCGGTGAGAGAGGTAGGGTTGTCCTCGGGCATCGTCAGCCGCGTGTACTCGAACAGGGTGGCGAGCGAGCGTCCCTCCCACTCGCGAAGGAATCTCGCCCGCGCCAGCGGGGGGGTGGACCGCATGTCGGGATCGTCCGGTGCGCCGTTCAGCCGGCGGCCATGACAGAAACCGCACGCACCGGAGTACAGACCCCGGCCGCGGGTTGCCTGGTCCTCGGTGAAGACGCCGGCCCAGACCGACGCCGCCGGTCCCGCGTCCGCGGAACCTTCCAGCGCCGCGGCGGCCTCGTCGGCCGTCACGCCGCCGAAGGCGTTCGTCCAGGCGTTGCGGACGTAGCTCGCCAGCGAGGCGGTCTCGTCCCCGGTGAGCGCGGGAAACGGCGGCATGTTCCCCGAACCCTGGCGGATGGTTCCGAAGATGAGGGTCGCGTCCGCGAGCCGGTCGTTGCCGCTCAGGGCCGGAAACGTCGGCGGGCGCCCTTCGCCCGAGGCTCCGTGGCAGCGCGCGCAGTGCGCCTCGTAGAGCTGCTGTCCCTGCTCGAAGCGGGCCGCGTCGTCGACCTGCGCGCCGGCGGCGCACGGGACGACGACGCATCCAAGAGTCAGAAGGGCAAGGAAAAGCCTGCGCATGGACGATCTCCCTTGTGTCGGCGGCGGCGATCAGGACCAGATATCGGCATCGGAGAGCTCCACGTCCTGCACGAGCGCCGCCCGAATCGTCGTGTCGGTCTTCACTTCGCCGTCGAAGCGAAAGGGCGCATAGCCCTTTCCCGAGACGAAGAGTCGGTACTGGCCGGCGGGCACCTGCAGCGTCGCCGCCCCGCGTTCGTCGGTGACCGCCCGATACGGGTGCGCGACGACTCGCGCCCCCTCCACCGGGGTCCGACGCTCCGCATCCGTGGCGACGATGGTCAGGGCGCACGCGGGCGCGGCCACGACACGCACGCCGAAACGGGCGCTGCCGCCGGTCTGCGCGACGGCGTGGCCGTCCGTCAGGGCCACCGCCTCCCACGTGTGGAGGCCCTCGGTGTTCGGGGCGACCAGGGCGCACTCGGCATGGTACAGCGCTTCGGTGCCCGGCCAGGGGGCGTCGCCGAGGGTGGCCGTCGCCCGTCTCTCGCCCCTGTGGTCGCGCACCTCAACCGACCAGCCGGCGGGCCGGCACCCGGCGGGGCGGCTCAGCCCGAGCTTGATCGCAAAGGGCTTACCGCGCTCGACGGCCGGCGGCGTGTCCCAGACGACGAGCCGCAGGTCATGCGGCTCTCCGGCCGGAACGTCGGCAGCGCCTCCCGGCGGCGCCTGATCCGTGCCCGCCTCCGCCTTGCCGCCCGGCGCGTCGACGTGACTCGCGCCGCTCGTGCGCGACACATCGTCCTGAGGAACCATGGTCGATGGCTCACCTACCGGGATCTCCCCGGCCCGAGCCGCTCTTCTATCCCTGTTCCGACGGCTCCTGCGCGGCATGCGTGCCGGCGACGAAGCCGTGGACGTGGCCCTTGCCGAGGCCGTGCTTGTTGAACCCGCCGACCGCCTCGCCGCCGGCATAGAGGCCCGGAATTACCTCCCCCTGCATGTCCACCACCTGCTGGCGGCCGTTGACCCGCAGGCCGCCGTAGGAGTCGTGCCAGATCACCATGATCGACAGCGCATAGAACGGCGGCCGGTCGATGCGGAACATCGGGGCATCCGCGTGGCGCTCGAACTCGGGATCGGCACCGGCGTCCACGCAGTCGTTCCACTTGGCCACGGTCTCGGCCAGGTAACGGAGCGGCACGCGCTGGAACTCGTGGCCGGCGGCGATCTTTCGGGCCAGCTCCTCGATGGTGTCGGCCCGGAAGAAGTAGCCGTTGTCCGCCACGTACGGGTAACGGAGCTCCCAACCGGTACGCTCGACCGCCTCCTCATCGAAGATGGCCCAGAGCGGTCCCGAGTAGTAGTCGGGAGCCTTCGAGCCCTCGTTCATGGCCAGCGCGGCATCGAGACCGTGGTCGTAGTCGTACGACTCCCGGACCCACTTCTTCTGGCAGTTGCGCCAGTCGAGCGGCTTGTGGTCGAGCCCCTGCCCCGGGGCAGCGCCGTCGCCGGGGTACCGGCTTCCACCGGGCCTGGCGGGAAGCCGGACCTCGTTGAAGAACCGCTTGCCGACCTGGTTCACCGCGATGAACTCCTCGAAGCCGGCGCTGCCTACGTTGACCCCCGCCGCCTTGCGGAAGCCGAACGTCGGGTGGCCGGGCATCATGGTCGTATAGGCATCCTTCGTGCCGAGCCGGGTCGAGATGTGGAACGTCGTGGGATACGACAGGTTCTGGTGCATCCCGGCCAGGTTGGCGCCCACCCGCAGGCCGGCGACGAGCGCGCTGGCGTCCTGACCGTGGGGGCCCTGCAGCGCGACCCCGCTCGTCGGGAAGGCGGGCTCCCGCATGGCGGGGTAGAACATGCTGCGGACCTGTGGATTGCCGGCGTGACCGCCGCTGGCGAGGATGATGCCCTGGCGGGCGCGGATGGCCACCGTCTCGCGCCGCTCGTCGACGTTGCCGTTCTGCCAGAAGCTCTGCAGCAGCTCACCGGTCTCGGGGTGATGCCGCGGCGAGTAGTGGGCGCGGATTCCCGCCACCCGGCCCGCGAACGGCTGCTCGCGGATCAGGTCGGCGAACCGGCGGTGCAGCATGAACTCGACGCCTTTCTCCCGCGCCGAGAACTCCAGGCAGCGGGAGAGGGCCGCGCCGTTGCTCACGGCGTTGGGCCCCACCAGGCGGCGCGCGTCGTTCATCTGCTGCGGCGCGAACGCGCTCGTGCGCTCGAGATCCGCAACGCCCGCATCCTCCGCCGTGATCGTGCCCGCCTTGATGTCCGTCTTGTCGCCGAGCATCAGGAAGCAGCGCGCCCCGCGCGCCCGCGACAGGCCGCCGCCGCCGTGCGTGCCGCTGACGCGCGCGAACCGGACGTAGTTGTCCATCATGAACTGCCGGGTCGCCGGGCAGTTCTCGGCCCACGCACGGGCGAGCTCCCGCTCGTTGTAGCGATACGGGCTCTGGCCCTTGGGATCGACCACCGACCAGTCGGTGATGTCCGTGAACAGGAGGTCGACGCTGTCGTCGAGCTCCTCCGGCTCCTCGGCGGGATCGACCGTGATCAATCCCTCCTTGTCCTTCTCGCCCTTCATGTCCCGCTGCTGGACCGGGTCGCCGCCGCCGAGCGATACGAAGGCTCCGCTGTGCAGCATCCGGCCGCCGACGTCGAAGTTCTGGTCGACCACCAGCACGCTGGCCCCGAGGTCCCTCGCCCGGATGGCCGCGGTCAGGCCGGCGCACCCGCCGCCCGCGACCACCACGTCCACCTCGTAGTCCCAGGTGACGTCGTCGCTGCCGGACGCGGGAGCCTGTGCGGAGGCCGGGTCCGACGTCAGCAGCGCGCCGGCGCCCAGCCCGGCGGCGGCTCCCGTCCTGACGAAGTCCCGTCGGCTGACGCCCTGCTCGTTCTCGATCCGTGGATCGTCGCGTTCGCTAACGCGTTTCTTCGTCATCTCCAGCCTCCCTCACGTTGCCTGCGCGCTTTGCCTGCCGAAGAAAACACTACACCGGTCATGTCGAACAGGGCGGCGGCGTTGCCCCCCAGGATGGCGATGCGCTCCGCATCGCTCGACCCCGGCGTGCCGAGGACATGATCCACCGCCTGGAAACGTGGCAGCCTGGCGTCGTCCGAGTCGGTACCTCCGGGGCGAGTACATCCCTCATGGCGCCATGGTAGCACCCGGAGTGCCCGCGGGATGCTCCGATTTGCGTCCGAGACCGCCCGGGGGCAACGGGGACTGAGCAGCGGAATGACGCAGCGTGGCCCGCGCAAGGTATCGAACGCAGCGCGCCCGGGGGAAGCTACGGACGTTCGAAGACGCGCGCAGCCTCGAACGTCAGATCCGGGAGCACGGCCGATCGCACGGTCGCTTCACCCGACGCAACCTGCGTTACCCGATAGTCGCCGCCATCGAGGACGTGGACATCGATCTGCCGCGCGAGCGGATCGACGATCCAGTACTCGGGCACACCGTAGCGCGCAAACGTCCGCCTCTTGCGACCTCGATCGACCGAGGCCGTAGAAGGCGAGAGCACCTCGACGACGATGTCCGGCGCAGACCGCGTCACGGCATCGGGCTGCAACAGGTGGACGCGCTCGGCCCGGAAGAACAGGACGTCCGGCTGGACGACGTCGAACTCGTCGAACACGATGTCCAGCGGTGCGACAAGGGCCGTGCCGCCGTTTCCGCGGGCGTACGTATCCAGAATCCGGAATGTCGCTCCGACAACGACCTGGTGACGCACCCGCGGCGACGGGACCACGACGAGCTCTCCTCCGTGGATCTCGTAGCGGCGCCCGTCGTCCGGCATGCGCTCCAGGTCGGCGTAGCCGACACGCGGTTGCACGTCCTGCATGGACGCCATGGTAGCACCGGGAATGAGTGCGAGATCCGTACCATCGCACCAGCCCGCCGTCTGGCCGCCGACGCGTCGATCCTGGCGGGACTGCAATCTGGCGCTGAAGTATCATCGCGCTGATTGCGCAGTTGTCCGGGCACACGTGAGGCCGTAACCGTGCCCCGGCCGCGTGGCGCGCGCTTGAGAGTCGGCGAGGAACGGCCAGGAGGAACATCGTGGAGATAAGAAAGCTCGTGGCCCTGGGGATTGCGTTGGTGGTGTCCGGGGCGGGGGTTCTTGCCGGGCAGGACGCAGGCGGATGCGAGCCGGTCGGGGAGATCCAGTTCATCTGCGACCTGATCGGCCCGGAGGATCTGGCCATCGTACCCGGCGACGAGTGGGTCATCGTGTCGGGGAACCAGGAGGGCGGCCGGATTCACGTCATCAATGTGGCCGACAAGACAACGTCCGTCCTGTTCCCGACCGCGCAGAGGATCGAGCGCCTCGACGCCGGGACCTATCCCGCGTGTCCCGGTCCGCTCGACGCGGCGGAGCTGGACCAGGACGAGTTCCGGGCGCACGGCCTGTACCTGAAGCCGGGGGAGGGCGACGTGCACGCGCTGTACGTCGTGCACCACGGCCGGCGGGAGTCGATCGAGGTGTTCGAGCTCGACGCCGGCGCGATGCCGATGACCCTGGCCTGGGTCGGGTGCGCCGTCGTGCCCGAGGGGCTGCGGCTCAACTCGGTGGTCGCGCTGCCCGAGGGCGGCTTCTCCGCGACGAGCACGTCCACGGGCGACGTCTGGGAGTGGAGCACTGCGGACGGCTGGGCAGTGATCCCGGGCACCGACGACACGACGCCCAACGGCCTGGAGATTTCGCCCGATGGGCGCTGGCTGTTCGTGGCCGGGTGGCGCGGCGAGAAGCTCACGCGGCTCTCGCGCGGGGGACCGCCGCGGCAGAAGGACGTGGTGCCCGTACCCTTCCGGCCCGACAACCTGCGCTACGTCGACGACGGCGCGTTGATCCTGGCCGCCGGGCACGGCAACTTCGGGACGCCGGAGGAGACATCGAACGTCGCCGTCATCGATCCCGAGACGCTGGAGGTCAGGCACATCTTCACGTACCCGCGCCTGGAAGGGTTTGCGTCGTCGACCGCGGCCATCCGCATCGGCGGCGAGATCTGGCTGGGAACGAACCGCGGCGGGATGGTGGCGTACTTCCCCGCGCCCGAGTAGCGGAGCGGCATGCCCTGCGCGGACGATGCCGGAGGAGCGGGCGATGCCGGAGGAAGGGAAGTCGGCCCGGTCGCAACTGACGTGTCCTCGACAAGTGAAGGGACGTTGCGCTGGGCCGGAACACAGGAGCTTGAAGCCATGAAGCGGTCTGCAATCTTCGCCGTCGTCGCCCTGCTCGTCGCCGCGTCTGTCTCGAGCGCCCAGGAGCCGTCCGCCGCCGAAGCCGTCGTGCCGCAATTCGCGCCCGTCACCTGGGAGCGCCTGGTCAACGCGGCGGACGAGCCGCACAACTGGCTGATGTACAACGGCACGCTCGACAGCAAGCGCTTCAGTCGGCTCAACCAGATCGACCGCGGCAACGTCGCCGACCTGGAATTGAAGTGGGCCTACAACATCCGCCAGCTCGACCGGACGGAGACGACCCCGCTGGTCGTCGACGGCGTGATGTTCATCACCGAATCGCCCAGCAACGTGACGGCCGTGGATGCGACCACCGGACGTCCCTTCTGGCGCTACGAACACCCGCTGCCCGACGACCTGCGCATCTGCTGCGGGCGCAACAACCGCGGCGTCGCCATCCTGGGCGAGACGCTCTACATGAGCACGCTCGACGCGCATCTGGTCGCGATCGACGCGCGCACCGGCAACCTGGTCTGGGACGCGGAGGTGGCGGACTATCGGGGCGGCTACAGCAAGACCGCGGCGCCGCTCATCGTCAGGGACCGGGTGGTGACCGGCATCGCCGGCGGGGAGTTCGGCATCCGCGGGTTCCTCGACTCGTACGACGCGGAGACCGGCGAACGCGCGTGGCGGACGTACACCATCCCGGGACCGGACCATCCCGACAACCAGACGTGGCTGGGCGACTCGTGGCGCACCGGCGGCTCGCCGACCTGGATCACCGGCTCGTACGATCCCGAGCTCAACCTCGTCTACTGGGGCACCGGCAACCCCGGCCCCGACTACGGCAGCGAAATGCGGCTCGGCGACAACCTGTACTCCGACTCGGTGCTGGCCCTCGACGGCGACACGGGCGAAATGCGGTGGTATTTCCAGTTCACGCCGCACGACGTGCACGACTGGGACGCGATCCAGATCCCGGTGCTCGCCGACATCGAGATGCCGGACGGGCCGCGCCAGGCGATGCTGTGGGCCAACCGCAACGGCTTCTACTACACGCTGGACCGCGAGACCGGGGAGTTCCTGCTCGGCAAGCCGTTCGCCCTGCTGACCTGGGCGGAAGGGCTGGACGAGAACGGCCGTCCGATCCGGCGGCCCGGCCTGTTCCCCTCGCCCGAGGGGACCGTGGTGGCGCCGACGGCCGGCGGCGCCACCAACTGGTGGTCGCCCGCGTTCAACCCGCGCACCGGACTCCTCTACGTCAACTCGTTCGACGGCGAGGGCGAGTTCTTCCTGCGGGACGAGGAGTACGTCGAGGGCGAGCGCTACACCGGCGGCGGCGTGCAGTCGCCGCAGCCGATGGACAACTACAAGAGCGCGATCCGGGCCATCGACCCGACCACCGGCGACATCCGCTGGGAGTTCGAGATGAAGCCGCGGGCACGCTCCGGCGTGCTGGCCACGGCGGGCGACGTCGTCTTCAGCGCGACCGTCGACGGCTACTTCTTCGCGCTCGACGCGGATAGCGGAGAGGAGCTCTGGCACATTCCGCTCGGCGGCCCGGTCAACGCCAACCCGATGACCTACGCAGTCGACGGACAGCAGTACGTCACGATGTCGGTGGGGAACACGGTCTACACCTTCGGCCTGGACGAATAGTCAGGCGGTCCGGACTTGCAGTTGCAGTGGCTCGGATGCAGGTCTTGTATCCATGGCCGGCGCGCGGCAGGTCGAGCGGCAGGTTGCATCGCCGTCAAGCGCACCGACGGTCGGGAAGGTTCTCATGAAGAGGTCATCGCGACGATCTCCTTGCCGGAGGCGAGCGTCGCACACATCGACGGGCGGGGAGGTTCTCATGAAGGCGTCAGTCTTGCGGTGTTCGATACTCGTTGTGGTGTGTCTGACGGCGGCCGCGGTCGCTCTGCACGGTGCGACGGCCGATCTGCCGGTCGTGGACGGCGTGCCCACGACCGAGCCGGAAGCCGTCGGCATGTCGACGGAACGTCTCGAACGGCTCGACCGGGTGATGCGGGCCTACATCGACCGCGAGGAGGTGGCCGGCGTGGTCACTCTCGTCGCGCGGCGCGGCAAGGTGGTCAACTTCTCGGCGCAGGGCCATCGGGATGTCGAGGGCGGCAAGGCGATGACCCACGACACCATCTTCCGCATGGCGTCGATGACCAAACCGATAGCTTCGGTGGCGCT
Source organism: Vicinamibacterales bacterium (assembly GCA_964291605.2). Taxonomy (GTDB): domain Bacteria; phylum Acidobacteriota; class Vicinamibacteria; order Vicinamibacterales; family UBA8438; genus WTFV01. The sequence goes on from OZ219745.1 coordinate 3,620,185, forward strand.
GATGATGCTCTACGAGGAGGGGTACTTCCAGCTCCGCGACCCCATCTCGAAGTGGCTCCCGGAGTTCGCCGACATGCAGGTGGCAATCCCCGCGCCGGAGCAGGAGCGGCTCACCGGCCGCTACAAGCTGGTGCCCGCCGCGCGTCCGATCACCGTGCAGCACGTGCTCACCCACACCGCGGGCCTGGCCAACACCTACCGGGGGCTGACGCAGCCTGAGTTCCAGGCGATGAACGCCGAGCGCAAGCCGCACGACACGGTCGGCGACATGGTCAAGCGGCTGGCGAAGCTCCCGCTCAATTTTCACCCGGGCGACCGCTGGGAGTACGGCCGGGCCACCGACGTGGTGGGACGGCTGGTCGAGGTGATGTCGGGAAAGACCCTGGACGCGTTCTTCCGCGAGCGCATCTTCGAGCCGCTCGACATGCCGGACACGCACTTCTACCTGCCGAAGTCGAAGCTCGACCGCTTCGCCGCGCTGTACGGGCCGGACGATGAGGGGAAGATCGCCCTGACCGAGGCGCCCACCGCCGACAGCCGCTTCGTCCGCGAGCCGCACGTCTACTTCAGCGGCGCCGGCGGCCTGGTATCGACGGCGCGCGACTATTTCCGCTTCCACCAGATGATGCTGAACGGCGGCGAGCTGGATGGGGTGCGAATCTTGAGCCGCAAGACCATCGAGCTGATGACCGCCAACCACACCGGCGACTTCGGCATCTGGCTCGCCGGCCCGGGCTACGGCTTCGGCCTGGGCTACGCCATCGTGACCGACCTGGGACCGTCGGCGACGCCGCGCTCGGAGGGCTCCTACTACTGGGGCGGCGCGTTCGGCACCATCTTCTGGGTGGATCCGTCCGAGGAGTTGATCGGCATCATGCTGACGCAGATGCGGCCGTACACGCACCTGCGCATCCGCGACGACCTGGCGACGATGACCTACCAGGCTATCGTCGACTGACGGAACGCCGACGCGACGTGCGCGCCGGCTCGTTCCGACGCCATCGCCGCAGGCACGATGCCGAAAAAACCGGTTTTCCCGCAACGGTCCTGCGAGAAACAGGCTACTCCAGCGCCTCGTACACCAGCGTCTGGAACTCCCGCTCGAGGTCGTAGGCCGCGAAGGGGTTGAGTTGGGCCCAGACCATGCCGATAAGCTCGGCCGCCGGATCGATCCAGAAATAGGTGTTCGCGGCTCCGGCCCAGCGGAACACGCCGTCGTTGTCCGGCTCCGGCGACGACTCCGCGTCCACGACCACCGCGAAGCCGAGCCCGAATCCGTGCCCAGGGCTCAAGTAGGTGCCGAGTTGGAGCGGCACCAGCGCCTCCGGCAGCCGGTTGGAGCGCATCGCCCGCACCGTTTCGGAAGCCAGGATGCGCACGTCGCCAAGCACGCCATCCTGCAGGAGCATCTGCGCGAAGCGGATGTAGTCCGACGCGGTCGAGGTGAGCCCGCCCCCGCCCGACAACCACCGCGGCGGCTGCGTGTACTGCCCGTCGACCGGCGAGTCGATCATCTGCAGCGTGCCGTTCGGGCGCGCGTAGTTGGCCGCGAAGCGGTCCCGCTTGTCGGCTGGCACCACGAAGGCGGTGTCGTCCATCTCGAGCGGATCGAGAATGCGCGCCCGCAGGAACGCATCGAACGGCTGCCCGGAGGCGACCTCGACCACCCGGCCGAGGATGTCGGTCGACACGCTGTAGTTCCAGCGGTCGCCGGGGCTGGCCAGCAACGGCAGCGCCGCTACCCGCTGCGCGAAGTCCTCGAGCCCCTCCGCCTGGTTGAAGAAGCCCGACTCGTTGTAGATCCGGTCGACCGGCGAGTCGCCGAAGAACCCGTACGTGAGGCCCGATGTGTGCGTCAGCAGGTTCTCGACGGTCATCGGCCGGGCCGGCTCCACGCGCTCGCCGTCATCCGAAAGTACCGTCACGTCTGCAAACGCGGGGATGAATTTCGAGACCGGATCGTCGAGGGCGATAGCGCCTTCCTCGACCAGGATCATCACCGCGACGCTGGTGAGCGGCTTGGTCATCGAGTAGATGCGGAAGATGTCGTCGGGCTCGAGGGGGTCGGCGGCGGCGACGTCACGCATGCCGACGGTGTCCCAGTGGACGACGTGTCCGCGGCGGGCAACCATGGTCATCACGCCGGCGAGACGGCCGTCGTCGACGTAGGCCTGCATGGCGGGACCGATGCGGGCCAGCCCGTCGGATGACATCCCGGCGTTCGCGGGAGCGGCCGTCGGGAGCCCCGCTTCCACCGGCGATCCGATTACGCCGGGAGACTCGGGTTCCGGGTCATTCGCGGCCGTCGGGCCGCAACCGCCGGCCACGGCGAGAACGCTGAGCAGGGCGACAAGCTGTGCAGGCTGGCGGATCATGCGAGTCTCCTGGAATAGTAGTGCGGGACGGCGGCGGCATGTCAGGATGAACCTCCCGATACTAATCGACGTGCGGCAGGTGGGACAGGGCAGCGCTGTCGATTCAAATGCGCCGACGTGCGATGCTGTAGCAGTGTGGCGAATCCGCCCGCGCCTTCATCGATGCATTGTGATTGGAGGCGGGCGGGCTCCTGGGTCATGGAGGTGGGTACGTCCTCGGCGCACATCATGATTCCGGGCCGCTGAGTTGACACGTTGGACGGCGTCCGCACGTTGCCCGCGCGGAGGGCGTTCGCTCGGCACGACCGGGCCGGCGATTTGACAACGGGCGCGCCGTCGCCGACTATGGAGAGGTTGCTCCGCGCCCTGGCGCGGCGGTCATCCGGTGGGTCTGGGCGACTCTGGAGGCCGGGCGGGTTGGGACCCGCCGTTGACGGGTGTGCCCAAGCAAGGAGGTGATCCAGTGGACGACCATAGTACGGGCTCTGCGGAGGTGGCGTCCTCGTAGGGACCTCCCGCACTCCAAACGGGTGGCGGGGCGCCCCAGCAAGCGGGGTAAACCCAACGCCACCATCGCAGACCAACTTGAGGGGGCTCCGATCCGCACGGGTCGGGGCCCTTTCTTCCTGTACGGCCCCACGGTATCGCGTGTTCGGAATCGCCCCTGGCAGCCCGTGGTGAAACCCCGCGTGGCATCGGCTTGGTGCGTTCGTCTTTCCGGCGTGCAATGATGTAGAGGCTCTGTTGCCGCCCCGGGGAGGGCGGCATGACCAGGCCGTGACTGGAGGTCGACCGATGAAGCGGACGGTGCTCACCTTGTTGGTCCTGGTGTTGGCTTCGACTTTCGCGTTGGCGCGTCCCGCCGCCGCGAACGACAACTGGCCGCACTTCCGCGGGCCGACCATGAACGCGGCCGTGGCGGACAACCCGGACCTCCCCGAGACGTGGAGCCGAACGGAGAACGTCGAGTGGGCGACCGATATCCCGGGGCTCGGCTGGTCGAGCCCGGTGGTCTGGGGCAATCGCGTCTTCCTGACCACGGTGACCGCGGTGGGGGAGTTCGAGCAGCCGAAGCCCGGGCTCTACGCTCCAAGGGGAAGGCCGGAGCCGGTGCCGCTGGAGCACGACTGGCGGGTCTACTGCCTGGATCTCGAGACCGGCGCCGTCCTGTGGCAGAGCTCCGTGAACCACGGCAGGCCGGGCTTCCCGCGCCACATGAAGAACACCTACGCGTCGGAGACGCCCGCCACCGACGGCGAGCACGTCTACGTCCGCTTCGGCGACCTGGGCCTCTACGCTTTCGACATGGAAGGCAACGAGGTCTGGCGCGTCATGATCCCCGATCGGCGCACCCGGTCCGAGTGGGGTTCCGCCTCCTCGCCGGTGGTGCACGGCGACAAGGTAATCATCCTCTACGACAACGAGGAGGAGTCGTGGCTCGCCGCCATCGACAAGCGGACGGGGGAGGAGCTGTGGCGGACGGCCCGCGACGAGGTGTCGACCTGGGCCACGCCCTACGTCTGGGAGAACGAGCTGCGCACCGAGATCGTGACATCCGGCGTCAACCGCATCCGCTCGTACGATCTCGACGGCCAGTTGCTGTGGGAGATGGACGGGCGCATGTCGTGGGCGACCATCGCGACGCCGTTCTCCAGCCACGGTCTCGTCTACGTCAACTCCGGCTACTTCCGTGACGAGCACCGTCCGGCGTATGCAATCCGGCCGGGCGCCAGCGGCGACATCACGTTGTCCGAGGGCGAGCGGTCGAACGCGTTCGTCGCCTGGTACCAGCCGCGGGCCGGCAACTACAACACCTCGCCGCTGATCTACGGCGACATCTACTACAGCCTGCTCGATCGCGGCTTCTTCGAAGCCTACGACGCGGTCACCGGCGAACCGGTCTACGGGCGCCAGCGTATCCGGGTGGGGGCGAGCTTCACGTCGTCGCCGTGGGCCTACAACGGCAAGATCTTCGCGCTGAGCGAGCAGGGCGACACCTACGTGATCCGGGCCGGCCGCGAGTACGAGGTCATCGGGGTCAACACCCTGGACGAGATGGCGATGGCGTCGCCGGCCGTCGCAGGCGACCGGCTGCTGATTCGCACTACCTCGAAGCTCTACAGCATCAGGAAGCACGAGGATTCTGCGCCGTGAACGGAGCAGAATCCTGGAGAGGGTTGGTTGGGCGGAAAGCGGAGCTGCAAGCGACGGTTCCGGGCGAGGAGGAACGGTCATGGGTCCGAGCCGGAGAGAGTTCCTGAAGAGTGCGGGCGTCGCGGGCGCGATGGCGGTCAGTGGCGGCTCGGCGCGATCGGCCGCCGCGGGCATGGGGACGCAATCGGAGGTCGCGGAAGCCGTCCTGCGGTCAATCCGGACCGACGTGCTGGAGATCGGCTACGAGGAGAGCGGCGACCCGGCCGGGTTCCCGATTGTCCTCCTGCACGGCTTTCCCTATGACATCCGGTCGTGGGACGGCGTGGTCCCGCCGCTGGCCGACGCCGGGTACCGGGTGCTGGTGCCCTACCTGCGCGGCTACGGTACGACCCGCTTTCTCGATCCCGAAGCCCCGCGGATGGCGGAACAGGCCGCTATCGCCCAGGACGTCTCGGACTTCGCCGACGCCCTCGGCCTGGAGCAGGTGGCGCTGGCCGGGTTCGACTGGGGCAATCGCGCCGCGTGCATCACGTCGATCCTGCACCCCGAGCGAGTGCGGGCGCAAGTCGCCATCGGCGGCTATTCCGTGCAGGACACGGTGTCGCCGTCGGCTCCCTCCCCGTCGGCCGCGGCCGAGGCCCGTCTGTGGTACCAGTGGTACTTCAACACCGAGCGGGGGAGGGCCGGACTCGAAGCGAACCGCCACGCCATCGTCCGCTATCTCTGGGAAACGTGGTCCCCGACGTGGGAGTACACCGACGAGGCGTACAACCGCTCGGCCCCGGCCTTCGACAACCCGGACTTCGTCGACGTCGTGATTCACTCCTACCGGCACCGGCACGGCTACGCGCCCGGGGAGGAACGCTTCCTCGACGTCGAGCGGCAGCTCGCCGAGCGGCCGCCGATCACCGTGCCGGCCATCGTCCTACGCGGCAACGACAGCGGCTTCGGGCGGCCCTCCACCGATCCGTCGGGGGATCGCGAGCGGTTCACGAATCTCGTGGCGCGGCGCATCGTCGACGGGGCGGGGCACGATCTCGCGCCCCAGCGGCCCGACGCCGTGTCGTCCGCGCTGATCGAGCTGCTCGCGTAGCGTTGCCTTGCGAAACGTGCCCGTAAACCCGGTCGCGCTATACTCGCCGTTTGTCACGCAGCCTGAAGGAGGCCCCATATGAAGCGCGCATCGATCGTTGTTCTCTGTCTGCTGGTCGCCGGTTTCTTCGCCGTCCATTCGCAGGGCGTCTCCGCCCAGGAGGACTTCACGGCGCTGTTCGACGGGTCCAACCTGGACGCCTTCAACCCGATCGGCGACGCCAACTGGGAGATCGTCGGCGACGCGGTGCAGGCCGACAGCGGCAGCGGATTCCTGGTGACCAAGGAGTCGTACAGCGACTTCCACCTGACCCTGGACTTCTGGGTCGACGAGCCGGCCAACAGCGGCATCTTCGTCCGCTGCGCCGACGCGATGAGCGTCAACGACCGCAACTCGTACGAGGTGAACATCTACGACACGCGCGCCGACCAGACCTACCGCACCGGCGGCATCGTCCACATCGCGGCGCCGAGCAGCGTCGTGATGACCGGCGGGCGCTGGAACAGCTACGACATCCGCGTGGAGGGCTCGCGGATCCTCGTCACGCTGAACGGACTGCACATGGTCGACGTCGAGGACACGCAGTTCGCCGACGGTCCGATCGCTCTGCAGTACGGCCTGGGCGTCGTGAAGTTCCGCAACGTGCGCGTCCGGGAGCTGTAGGCGTTGGGTTCGGCGGCGGGAAGCGGCGGTGGCCGATGGCCGCCGTTGCATCCCGCCGGCCGCTTGCGATACGGCCCCCTGACACGCGCGCGTCACCTTCGGAATCCGCCCTGGCCGCCGGCCGGCACCGGGGATGCGGGACGCGACGGGTGGGCCCGCGCTGAATCCGACGACGCCGGCAACCGATGTCTCAGGATCAGGAAGGTGAACGATGAGCAGTCGGCAGACGCGGCATCACATGTACGTCGCCCTCCAGGACGACAACAAGATCTCGATCTTCACGATGAACCCCTCCACCGGCGCCCTGAGCTGGCAGGAGGACGTGGCGATCGAGGGCGGGCCGGCGCCGTTGGCGCTGTCGCCTGACAAGCGCGTGCTCTACGTCGGGCGCCGGGGGAGCCAGGAGATCTCCAGCTACCGCGTCGATCAGCGAACCGGAAGCCTGTCGTTTCTTGGCACGACGCCGTTGCAGGGTGAGCCGGTCTACGTCTCGACCGACCGGACGGGACGGTTCGTGCTCTCGGCCTACTACTACCAGAGCACGGCGGCGGTGCACGCGGTGAACGACGACGGCGTGGCCACGTTCCCGCCCGTCGAGTGGCGCTACACGGCGCACGGCGCGCACGCGATTCTCACCGACCGCTCGAACCGGTTCGCCTACGTCCCGCACATCGCCAACCGGGGGCCGAACCGGATCGACCAGTTCCGGTTCGACGAGGCGACGGGGCGCCTCACGCCGAGCGACCCGCCCTTCCACGGTCCGGAGGAGTACCTCGGTCCGCGGGCCCTGGCGTTCCACCCGTTCCTCGACGTCGTCTACTTCTCGGACGAGCAGGGGAGCAGCGTGACGGCGTACGACATCGATCCCGAGAAGGGCACGCTGGCGCCGCTGCAGACCATCTCCACGCTGCCGGCCGGGTACAGCGGAAACAACACCTGTTCGCAGATCCGCATCTCGTCGACCGGCGAGTTCCTGTTCGCGCCCAACCGCGGGCACAACAGCGTCGCCAGCTTTCGCGTGGACGACACGACCGGACGGCTGACGGCGGCCGGCCGGGTCGGGACCGAGCCGGTGCCGCGGGCGTTCGGCCTCGATCCGGATGGACGCTTCCTGTTCGCGGCAGGGCAGCAGTCGGGCCGTCTCGGGTCGTACAGCGTCGATCACGAGAGCGGCGACCTCACGCCCCTCGAGACCTATGAGGTGGGCAACAACCCGATGTGGGTGCTGATGACCACGTTGGACGGATAGACAGGTCGGAAATGCCCGCACACGGCGGGCGGGAACAGGAATCGGGTCCCGGCGGGCGGTCCCGTGCACGGGATGGAGCCGACGAAATCACAGGTGTGCATTGGCAGCGTGCAATACACACTTGGAGGTGGAGGGGGAGATGACGACAGTGCCGCTCGGAAGATGGGTCGCGATGGCCGTAGCCGCTGCGCTGGCCGTGGCGCTGGCCTCGCAGGTGACACCGGCGCAGGAGCCGGACATTTCGTACACGCCGGTGACCGACGAGCGGCTGCGTGAGGGCGATCCGAGCGACTGGCTCATGTACCGCCGCACGTACGACAGCCAGGGCTACAGCCCGCTCGATCAGATCAACCGGGAGAACGTGGGCGATCTCGTGCCGGTGTGGACGATGTCCACCGGCGTGACGTCCGGTCACGAGGCGCCGCCGATCGTCAATGACGGCGTGATGTTCGTGACGACTCCCGAGGACCGGGTCATTGCCATCGACGCGCGGAGCGGCGAGCAGCTCTGGATCTACAACCGGCAGTTCCCGGAGGGCATGGCCCATCCGCACCGCACGAACCGCGGCGTCGCCCTGTACGGCGACAAGGTCTTCTACACGACGCACGACGCATTCGTGGTGGCCCTCGACGCGGTGTCCGGAGAGGTGGTCTGGGAGACGGCGGTCGCCGACTACCGGACCGGCTACTACATGACCATTGCGCCGCTGGTGGCCAACGGCAAGGTGCTGATCGGGCCCTCGGGCGGCGAGCGGGGCATCCGCGGTTTCGTGGCGGCGTACGATCCCGACACCGGCGAGGAGGTGTGGCGCACGCACACGATTCCGGAGCCGGGCGAGCCGGGAAGCGAGACGTGGCCGGGCGAGACCTGGCGCACCGGCGGCGCCTCGATCTGGATCACCGGCTCGTACGATCCGGAACTCAACCTCACCTATTGGGGCACGGGCAACCCGGGCCCCTGGATCGGCGACCAGCGGCCCGGGGACAACCTCTACACCAACTCGGTGGTCGCGTTCGACGCCGACACCGGCGAGCTGAAGGGCCATCACCAGTACCACCACAACGGATCGTGGGACTGGGACGAGGTCTCGGCGCCGCTCCTGATCGATGTCCCGCGCGACGGGCGCACCATTCCGACGCTGATTCATCCGGCCCGCAACGGATACCTGTGGATGCTGGAGCGGAAGGCGGACTCCATCGGCTTCGTCGAGGCGCAGCCCTACGTCGATCAGAACGTGTTCACGGCGATCGACCCCGTGACCGGCCGCCCGGAGTACGATCTGGAGCGCAAGCCGGGGACGGGCAAGCCGGCCACCTTCTGCCCGTCGCTCTGGGGCGGCAAGGACTGGCCGCCGGCGGCCTACAGCCCCCAGACCGGGTATCTCTACATCCCGGCCAACGAGAACCTCTGCTCGACGATGGTCGGCGTGGAGGTGGACTACGTCCCGGGCCGCGGTTTCACGGGCGCGTCGCAGACGGTGTTCGTGGTGGATGAGGCCGACCACATCGGCGAGATCCAGGCCTGGAATCTCGCTACCGGCGAGCAGGTCTGGACGCACGAGTTCGGCAGCTCCCAGAACTGGGGGCCGATTCTCGCCACCGGCGGCGGCTTGGTCTTCGCAGGCGGCACCAACGACCGCTACTTCCGGGCGTTCGACGCCGAAACCGGCGACCTGCTCTGGGAGCAGCGCACCAACTCGGGGGTCATCGGCGTGCCGTCGTCCTACGAGATCGACGGCGTGCAATACATCGCCGTACAGTCCGGCTGGGGTGTCGACGCAGCGGGCATGCAGCGGGCCGTGAACGCCCACTTCGACGCCGAGAAGCTCGTGCCGCAGGGGGGCGTCATCTGGGTGTTTGCCCTGCCGGCGGATCACCGCTAGCCGCTCGGCCGCCCTATTCGGTTCGGCGCGCGCCGGCCGGTCCGCGCGTGAATTGTCCATGCCGGAGGCGGCCTCCCCGCGGGGAGCCGCCTCAGGCCTTTTCCTCTCGGTCAGCCCTTGATTCGATTGGTGATTCTGATCGCGGCAATCGTCGCCACGGTCGCATACAGGCTGGTCGACACGCCTCCGAGGATGCCGTCCAAATACATGCCGACCACGGGGATCGCGTTGAGCACGTCCGACCCGGCCGCGGCGCCAAATGCCAGGACGACAATGAAATGCGACGTCGCGTCCTCGGCGTCGAGCTTCGCCACGACGGGGTAGGCGAGACCCAGGAGGACCAGCAGAATCATCAGGCCGTTGCCCGGAACCGCATCCGGCGCCACGGCCAGCACGATGGCCGCGAGCAGGGTCAGACCGACGGTTATTCTAGGTGCCATTGTCTTCTCCTCTCCGGGAGTGGTACGACGAACCCCTGCGTCACGCGAGCCGCTGCCGCGTGCCCGGGTTCCGTTTGTCGACGAATGCACGCTGCGCCGGACTCGCGGTCGTCTGCCGACCGCCGGTACCGGCGGGTCGGCCAGGGCGGGGCATCGGTTCGCGCGCTACGTGTTCCACGGGGCCGTGGTGGACTGGAAGCGCGCTTGGGGAATGCAGGGCCGGCCCACGCCCTGATCCGCGGGCCGGCCACCGACGAGACAGTGTGGGCGAAACGCTGCAGCCGCAACATGGCGCGCTCACGTTCCCGACGGCTGCGCGCCCTGCACGGGCCGCAACCCGAACCCTTCCACGCCGTCGACGAGGGACCAACAGTGTTTCCCTTTCACGCCCGTCGGTCAAGGGAAAACGGTCATGCACCCGGCACGCCGAGTCGGACTGCCAGCGCCCCGAAACGCCTCGCCGGCTCGGCGTTTCGGCCCATCCCCCCGCTCCAGGAATCTACGCCCCAGAACTCACTTCGTTGCGTTGTACGGCGCAGACTCCTAGCCCTTGAGCCGGTTGGTCACTCGGACCGCCGCGATGGTGGCGACGCTGGCGTACAGCGCCGTGGACAGGCCGCCGAGTATGCCGTCCAGATACATGCCGACCGCGGGGATGGCGTTGAGCACATCCGACCCGGCGGAGGCGCCGACCGCCAGGACGACGACCAGGTAGGCGGTTGCGTCCTCGGCGTCTATCGCCACGTAGGCGTATGCGAGGCCCAGCAGAACCAGCAGAATACCCACGGCGTTGCCCGGGATTGCGTCGGGCGCCACGGCCAGCACGACTGCCGCGAGCAGGATCAGGCCGCTGATGACTCTGGTTGCCATTCTCTATCTCCTTTCGAGCCGGGTGGAACGACGAGAGCCCGGGTTCGCGCGCACGGGCGTTGGGTGCCCGGTTTCCGTTTCTCGAGGGACACACGCTTCGCCTGGCTCGCAGTCGATGGCCGCCTGCCGGTACCGGTGCGTCAGTCGGGGCCGGACGCCGATTCGCGGGCAGATGGTTCGAGGGGACCGACACCGGGCGTGGGGATGGGGAGAGGACGCAAGGCCGGCCCGCAACCGAATCAGCGGACCGGCCGCCGACGAGACAGGGTGAACGAGATATTGCAGCCACGACATGGCGCGCTCACGTTCCCGACCGGCTGCGCGCCCTGCACGGGCCGCAGCCCGAACCCTTCCACGCCCTCGACGAGGATCAACAGTGTTCTCCCTGTCGTGTCCGTCGGTCAAGAGAAATCGTGGGTGCCCGTTTGAGTTCTACGGGCGTCGCCGAAACGTCAGTACTCGCGGAAGATCCGACGGATGGCGTCGAGATCTCTGGTCTTCGTGAGCGCGAGCATCAGCAGGATGCGGGCTTTCTGCGGGATCAGGGTGTCGCCGGCGATCATCTGCAACTCGTCGTTGGAGGAGCGCGGCAGGACGCGTCCGCTGCCGACGCGGTTCGACCTCACAATGACAGGCCTGTTCCCGGCCGGCAGCGCGGTCACGCGCTCCAGCGCCTCCCGCTCGCGGCGGGACAAGCCGCCGGCGCCGGTACCGGCCACCACGATGCCGTCGACGCCGTCGTCGATCAGGGCCTCGATCATCACCGGGCTCGCTTCCACATAGGAGTAGACGATGTCCACTCTCGGAAACGCCTCGACTCCCGCCAGGTCGAACTCCGAGTCGACGGTGTGGCGCTTCGTCGGCTGGCGGTAGAAGGAAACGCGGTCGCCGTCCACGTAGCCGAGGAAACCGAGCTCTCGGGAACCGAAGGTCTCGACGCGGTAGGTATTGGTCTTCGTGACGTCACGGGCGGCGTTGATCTCGTCGTTCATGACGACCAGCACCCCTTTGCCCCTCGCCTCCGGCGACGCTGCCGTGCGCACCGCGTTCAGCAGGTTCAGCGGGCCGTCGGCGCTGATGGCGGTGGCCGGCCGCTGTGCGCCCACCAGCACCACCGGCCGATCGTGGCGGACCGTCAGGTTGAGGAAATAGGCCGTCTCCTCCAGCGTGTTCGTGCCGTGCGTGATCACGATGCCGGCCGTGGCCGGTTCGGCGCTGAAGATTTCGTCGATGCGACGCGCGAGCGTGCGCCAGTCGTCGAAGGTGATGTTCGGACTGCCGACATTGGTGACCTGTTCGACCCGGATGGTGGCGTGCTGCGCCAGGGCCGGCACGGCTGCGACGAGCTCCTCGCCCGAGAAGGTTCCCGCGCGGTACTCGGTGAGGCTCGTGGGGGTCGCGCCGCCGCCGGAGATGGTGCCGCCGGTCGCGAGCACCCAGACCACGGGCGGCTCCGGCGCCTCCTGGGCGGGCGCCGAAGAGCCGGCGGCCCAGAGAACGAGCACGAGAACCGCGACTGCGCAGCGAGGAGGGATCGGGCGGCGCGAGGTGTCTGGAGTCATCGACGTGTCCTCAAGTAATGCGAACTGCGGTTCTACGCGATGCAACGGTTCGATTCTATCCGTGCGCCCGCCAGCGAGGTGATTGTCTATGATTGTGGGCAACGTTCCGTACGCACGTCCGGAGAGCTTGCGCCGCAAAGCGGCGTGGACCTTGGGGGGGCGCCTGCGCGCGGGAATCATCACGGAACTCGAGCAGGGGGGACTCGAATCATGGACAGACGCCGATTTCTTGCGACGTCCGGGATAGCGCTGGCGGCGGCGGCACTCAGGAATCTGCCGCTCGCCGGCTGGCAGGGGCTCACCACGTCGTTCGAGGACCTGCGGCGGGGTGTGGGCATCTTCAACGGCCAGGGGGGCACCATCGGGTGGCTCGTGAACGCGGACGGGATCCTGATCATCGACAGCCAGAACGCCGCCGCGGCCGCGGCCTGCATCGACGGAATCCAGGAGCGGTCTTCGAACGCCATCGACATCCTGATCAACACGCACCACCACGGCGACCACGTCGGCGGCAACCAGACGTTCCGCCCGGTCGTCGGCTCGATCGTCGCCCACGAGAACAGCGCCGAGTGGCAGCGGCGGGCGGCCGAGCAGGCGGGGAACGAGGACTCGCAGGCCTATCCGGACGAGACCTTCACCGACGAGTGGCGGACGACGATCGGGGACGAGACGGTCGTGGCGCGGTATCACGGCGCCGGCCACACGAGCGGCGACTGCGTGGTGACCTTCGAGCAGGCCAACGTCGTGCACATGGGCGACCTGATGTTCAATCGCCTGCACCCGTTCGTCGACCGCTCCTCCGGGGCCCGGATCTCGGGCTGGATCGATGTGTTGGAGCAGGTGTCTGGTGCGCACTCGGCGGACACGATCTACATCTTCGGACACGGGACGCCCGGCGCGGGCGTGACCGGCGATCAGGGCGACCTCGCCCACCTGCGCGACTACTTCACGGCGGCGCTGGAGCTGACCCGCCGCGAAATGGCGGCCGGCCGATCGAGGGATGAGATCACCGGCACGGAGTCGCTGCCCGGGTTCGAGGACCACGTGTCGCCGTTCGCGCTGCTCAGCCTGAGCGGCGTGCTCGGCGTGGCGCACGACGAACTCAGCGAGTAGCACCGGACAGGACGAGCGGCGGCGTGTCGCCCGCGCCGCCGCTTCGGGGAATCAGGCTGCGATAGGGAAGAGACGCCCCGCCCGTGGGGCCTCCGGGAGGGTCATCGTGCGTTCCATGCTCTTGAGATCAAGTGTCGCGACTGCCGTCGTCATCGTCCTGGCCCTGGGAACAACCGGTATCGACGCCGCCGGGCCGGGCTCGGCCACCGAGTCGCAGTCCGCGGGCGACGACCGGCTGGAGCAGCTCAGAGAGGAAGTACTCGCGGACGTGGACGACCGCCGCGGCCTCATCCAGCGGATGATCGACAGCCAGTTCAGCTTCGCCGAGCTCGGTTTCCAGGAGTTCGAGACGCAGCGTTACCTCACCGGGCTCCTCGAGCGGGAGGGTTTCGAGATCGAGCTCGGGACGGCGGGCATGCCGAGCGGATGGCTTGCGCGTTGGGGTTCGGGACGGCCGGTGATCGCGCTGGGCAGCGACGTCGACGGCATCCCCAAGTCGTCGCAGTTGCCCGGCACGGCGTACCGCCGGCCGCAGATCGAAGGGGCGCCGGGGCACGGCGAGGGGCACAACTCCGGGCAGGCGCTCAACATCGCGGCGGCGCTCGCCGTGAAGGAGATCATGGAGCGGGACGGGATCCCCGGCACGCTCCTGATCTGGCCGGGCATCGCCGAGGAGCAACTCGGCGGCAAGGCGTACTTCGTCCGGGCAGGGGTGTTCGACGACGTCGACATCGTGCTCTACAGCCACGTCAGCAGCGCGATGACGACCGCCTGGGGCGACAGCCGCGGCAACGGGATGGTCTCGGTCGAGTACACCTTCGAAGGCGAATCGGCGCACGGCGCCGGCGATCCGTGGAACGGCCGCAGCGCGCTCGACGCGGTCGAGCTGATGAACATCGGCTGGAACTTCCGGCGCGAGCACCTGCGAATCCAGCAGCGCTCGCACTACGTCATCAGCGACGGCGGCGACCAGCCGAACGTGGTCCCGTCGGCCGCCAGCGTCTGGTATTTCTTCCGCGAGAGCGACTACGAGAACATCATGCGGATGTGGCGGATCGGGGACGCCATGGCCGAAGGCGCGGCGAAGATGACCGATACCACCGTCACCTCGCGCGTCCTCGGCGCGGCCTGGCCGCAGCACCACAACAGGGTGATCGCCGAGACGATGTTCTCCCACATCCGGCGGGTGGGGATGCCCGACTGGTCGGAGGACGACCAGCGCTTCGCCCGCGCCGTGCAGAAAATGCTCGGCGTCGAGGAGCGGGGCCTGCTGACCCGGCCGCAGGAAGCGCTGGACGGCGCCGAGCACATTCCCGACAACGAGCGGCGCGGCGGCGGCTCCGACGACATCGGCGACGTCTCGTGGGTGGTGCCGACCGCCACGCTGCGGTTCCCGTCCAACATTCCTGGCGGCGCGGGCCACAACTGGAACAAGACCATCGCCATGGCCACGCCGATCGCCCACAAGGGGGCGACCGCCGGGGCGAAGGTACAGGCGCTGACCCTGCTTGACTTCGTGCTCCGGCCGGAGCTCGTGCAGCAGGCGCAGGACTATTTCGAGAACCAGACGCAGGACCGGCAGTACACGACGTTCCTGCGCCCGGAGGACGAGCCGGCGATCTGGCTGAACCGGGACATCATGGAGCGCTTCAAGCCGCGGCTCGAGGAGCTCTACTTCGACGAGACGCGCTACGACACGTACCTGGAGCAGCTCGGCATCGAGTACCCGCAGTTCGAGCCGCCGCAGGATTGACCCGCGCTAGCGCCGGCCCGGGCCGTGGAGCACGCGGCCGGGCCGGGCGCCGGTGTGCTCGCCGCCGTCGACGACCAGCGCGCCGTTGACCAGCACGTACTCCACGCCCTCGGCGTACTGGTGCGGCTCCGGGAACGTGGCGCGGTCGATGACGCGATCCGGGTCGAAGATGGCGATGTCGGCGAAGAAGCCCTCGCGCAGCAGACCGCGGTCCTGCAGGCCGAGCCGGTGGGCGGTGGCACCGCTCATCTTCCGTACGGCCTGCTCCAGCGTCAGCACGCCGCGCTCGCGCACGTAGCGTCCGAGGACGCGGGCGAACGTACCGTACTCGCGTGGGTGGGGCACGCTGGCGCCGAAAACGGAGACGCCGCCGTCGGAGCCGATGGCGGTCGCCGGATGCTGCATGATGCGCTCGACGTCGCCCTCGTCCATCGCGTGGTAGATCGCTCGGGCGCCGCCGCGCTCGACGATCTGCATGACGAGGTCGGCGGCGTTGGCCACCGTCACTTCGATGTCCCGCTCGGCGAGAATGTCGGCGAGGCTCTTGCCCTCCAGCGATCGGTCCCATTCGCAGAGGCCGACGACGATGTTCGCCGGGTCGCCGCCGCCGCGGTCGTGCTCGATGCGGTAGACGATCTCCCCCCGAATGCGCCGGCGCGTCTCCGGATCCTGCAGCCGCGCGATGAGCTCCTGCGTGCCGCCGGCCTGCGCCCACTGCGGCACCACCGCGGTGATTCCCGTCTGCGAGGCGGTGTAGGGGTACTGATCGATTGTGATGTCGACCCCGCGCGCGCGGGCGGCGTCCACCAGCGCCAGGCTGTCCGCGCTCCGGCCCCACATGTCGCGGCTGATCGCCTTGTGATGGGTCATCTGCACCGGAATGCCCGCCTCCTCGCCGATGCGGATCGTCTCCCGCACCGAGTCGAGCAGGAGCAACGCCTCGTCGCGCATGTGGGAGATGTAGATGCCGCCGTGAGAGGCCGCGATCTTCGACAGCTCGATGACCTCCTCGGTGGAGGTGAAGCTGCCCGGCACGTAGAACAGACCCGTGGAGAGGCCGAACGCGCCGTCGGCCATCGCCTCGGCAACGAGCGCCCGCATGCGGTCGAGCTCGTCGCGCGTCGGATCCCGATCCTCGTTGCCGATGACCTCGCGGCGGATCGTCCCCTGGCCCGCGAAGACTCCCCAGTTCGGGCTGATGCCGAGCCGGGCTATCTGCTCCAGGTGCTCGCCGATCGGCCACGGCGAGCTGCCGTCGTTTCCCTCGGTCAGCGTCGTCACCCCCTGCAGCAGGTAGTTGTCCGCTGTCGGTACGTCGAAGATGCCGCGTACCGCGTGGGTATGCGGATCGACGAATCCGGGGGCGACCACCAGCCCCTCGGCGTCGATGGTGCGGTCCGCGGTCGCGTCCGGCAGATGGCCGATGCGCGCGATCCGGTCGCCGCGCACCGCGACGTCGGCGCGCACCCAGGGGTTGCCCGTGCCGTCGACCACTTGTCCGCCGCGGATGAGCAGGTCGAACGGCGCTTCCTGCTGCGCCGCGAGAGGCGCCGCGAACAGGGCCAGGGAGAGCGAGAGCAGGAACTGCCGCGTGCCTGTCGTGTCGAGTCTCTGTCGGTGCATGGTGGATCTCCCGGGACGCGCTGTATCCGGACGAAGCCGACGTGGCGATTCTATCCGCGCGAGACGCCGGGAGCGCGGGGGAGGAGCACGGCAAGCGCTGTCCAGCGTCGGATCGAACGTCGGAGCAAGGAGGATGTCCTCGTGTCCCGCCGCGGTGCTCCGCGGCGGGACACGGTGGGAACACGACCGCGAAGACCCGCGCACGGTATAGTTTCGCGGGGCGCCGCATCCGGCGCCGGGGGGGAAAACAGATGAGACGCAGCGCGTGCCTGGGAATCCTGACACTGACCGGCATTCTCCTGACAGCGGCGAGCTACGAGGCGCGGCAGGAGCGGGTGGACCTCGAGGTCCAGACGATTACCGACAACCTCTACATGCTTGCCAACGCCTCGACGGTGCAGGGGATGGGCGGCGGCGGCAACACCGCGATCTGGGTCATGGCGGACGGGGTGGCGCTGGTCGACACCAAGATCAACGGCTACGGACAGGACATCATCCGGCACGTGGCCGGGATCACCGACAAGCCGATCACGACCGTCATCAACACCCACACGCACTTCGACCACAGCGGCGGCAACGTCGAGCTGCCCGACACGGTGAACTTCGTGGTGCACGAGAACACGCGCGCGCAGATGGCGCGGGACACCTGCGAGCCGGTGACCAACTGCGACGCGTTCAAGGGCGAGAACGCGAAGTACCTGCCACAGACCACCTACTCCGACCGGATGTCGCTGTTCGCCGGGCCGGACCAGATCGACCTCTACCACTTCGGCCGCGGCCACACCGACGGCGACACCTTCATCGTCTTCAAGGCGGCGCGCACCATGCACACCGGCGACATGTTCCAGCGCAAGGGCCTGCCGTTCATCGACGTCGCCAACGGTAACGGCAGCGCGACCGAGTTCGGCTCCACGCTGCGGAAGGCGATCGCGGGCGTCACGGACGTCGATATCGTGATCCCGGGGCACAACCCGACACCGGTCACGTGGGCCGAGTTCATCGACTTCAGCGGGTTCTACAACGACGTGGTGAGCAAGGCGCAGAACGGCAAGGCCGCCGGCCGCTCGGTGGACGACGTGGTCGCCGCCTACCGCGTGCCCGACGAGTACAGCGACTTCACGGCGCCGGAGCAGAGCGTCCGGACGACCATGCAGTACGTCTACGACGGGCGTTGAGTGCATGCAGAAACGCCTCGTCGCCACGCCCGGAACCGAGGGCGGCTCCACCTCGCGTGGTGACGGGCGCCTCTGCGCGCTTCCGGAGTAAAGAGCGCCGGGCCGTATGGCGTCAGGAGGCTACATGGAGACACTACACGGCATGAGCGTGCGTCTCGGCGTGGCGGTGGTGCTGGTGCTGGCGGCCGCCGCCGCGGCCGGCCAGACCACGAACGACCCGTTCCCGGATCCCATTCCGGCGGCCGACGACGTCATCACGGTCGGCGTCGTGGAGTTCGCCTCTCTACCCTTCGTCGGCGGCCAGGCGCCGCGGATGATGCGGCTGGTCGACGAGCCGGGCACGGGACGCCTGTTCGTCAACGACATGTGGGGCATCGTCTACACCGTCAGCTACGACGGGGAGACGGTGACGCGCTATCTCGATCTCCGAGAGCCGCGCTGGGGGCTCGACGTCGAGGCGTCCCGCCGCGAGCGCGGGTTCCAGAGCTTCACCGTGCACCCCCAGTTCGGCATGCCCGGCACGCCCGGCTTCGGCAAGCTCTACACGTATACCGATACGAGCAACACCCGGCCGCCGGCCGACTTCGTGCCGCACGGCGGGTCCGACGCGCAGGACACCATCCTGCTGGAATGGACCGCTGCCGATCCGAATGGCGCGGTCTACGACGGCGGGTCGCCGCGCGAGCTGCTGCGCGTCGAGCAGCCGTTCCGGAACCACAACGGGGGACACATCGCCTTCAACCCGCTCGCCGGACCGGGCGATCCCGACTTCGGTCTGCTCTACATCGGGTCGGCGGACGGCGGCAGCGGCGGCGACCCGCTCGACGTCGCGCAGAACCTCGGCTCGATCCTGGGCAAGGTGCTGCGCATCGACCCGCTCGGCTCGAACAGCGCCAACGGGCAGTACGGCATCCCCGCCGACAATCCGTTCGCGGGAGATGGAGACCCCGGCACCCTGGAGGAGATCTACGCCTACGGTGTCCGCAATCCGCAGCGCTTTGCCTGGGACGCGCGGAACGGCAACTTGTTCCTCGCCGACATCGGCCAGAACATCGTCGAGGAGATCAGCCTCGTCCCACGTGGCGGCAACCTCGGTTGGAACGACTGGGAGGGGAGCTTCCGGTGGATCAGCCGGCGCGCGGTCAGCCTGGTCGAGCCGCGCGGCGAGGCCGGCCTGTCGTACCCGGTGGTGGAGTACGGCCAGCTCGATCCGCTCCTGCAGCCCAGTTCCATGGCCACCGGCCTGGTCGTCTACCGGGACGACGCCGTGCCGCAGCTCGAGAGCCTCGTGCTCTTCGGGGACGGTCCCAGCGGCGAGGTCTTCTACTTTTCCGCCGATGACCTGCCCGAGGGCGGCCAGGACGCTATGCGGCGCGTTCTTTTCGAGCACGGCGGCGAGACCAAGACGTTCCTGCAGATGATTCGGGAGAAGAACGTCTCCCAGGGACGGGATCCGGTCACCCGTGCGGACGTACGCCTGGATATCGGCCCCGGCGGCGAGCTCTTCCTGCTGAACAAGCACGACGGGGTCATCCGCCGGCTTGTGCCATAAGAGACTCCTGGGGGAAGCGGAACTCGTGCGAGGCAGGCTGTTGGTCGCCCTTCTCGTCGGGACCTGTTCGGCCGGATGGGCCGGCTGCGGCAACGGCGAGGATACGCCGGTCGCCCCGACCCCGACCGTCCCGGCCACGCCGCTCGAACCGGCCGGGCAGTGCCCCGCGTCGGCAACGTACGGCGTGACTCTCAGGGCGACCTGGGACGCAGATTCGCATGGCAGCTCCCCGTCGTTTCCGTCCGGCGCACACTTCTCCCGCGTGGTCGGGACCACCCACGTCGAGGATGCCTCGTTCTGGAGCCGCGGCGGCACCGCGACCGACGGTATCGAGATCATGGCCGAGACCGGCGCGGTCGACGTGTTGTGCGACGAGGTGCAGGCGGAGGTCGGAAGCGGACGGGCGGGTGGTTGCATCCGGGGACAGGAAGCCTCGTTTCGTTCGCCCGGTACGGTCACATTGGCGTTCGATGTCGACGAAGAGTTCCCGTTCCTGACCCTGGTGTCCATGATCGCACCGAGCCCGGACTGGTTCGTCGGCGTCGACGGCATCAGCCTGCGGGAAGGAGAATGCTGGGCGCCGCGGATCGAGATGGAACTCGTGGGCTACGACGCGGGAACGGACAGCGGAGCAACGTTCACCGCGCCCAATGCCGACGTCACCCCGCACGAGCCGATCGGCCCGATAGAGGCACTGCCCGCGAACGTGCGGGACGTACCGTTCGCAACCCTGGTGGTGGAACGGGAAGACGGATAGCGCCCCGAAACGCCTCGCTGGCTCGGCGTTTCGGCCCATCCCCCCACATCCAGGAGCCTGCGTCACAGAACTCCGCTTTTGCTGCGTTCTGCGGCGCAAGCTCCTGGCCGTCCTCCCGTTCGCACCCGATCCGTATCTGGAATCTAGACGGGCCGTCTAGAACAGCGCGGTCGCCCGGCGCTGCCAGGGCTGCCTGCCCTTGTCCTGTGAAATCGCTTCGACATTACCGACGTACGTCCCGGCCTGGGTCAGGACGTGGTGCAGGTCGTTGCCTACGCTGATGAACGGAAAACCCTTCTCCAGGAACTCGCCGACACGGTCGGTCCCGAACAGGAACAACCCGAGGATGACGTCGTTCTTCGCGGCGGCCGCCCGCAGCCGATCGGTCGCGTCGCGCAGCTCGTCCGAGAAGTACATGTCGGGGAACTGGTACTTCTCGTAGAGCCCGAGCGACATGCACAGGTCGTTCTGCCCGAGGAACATCAGGTCGACGCCCGGCACCGCGGCGATCTCGTCGATGTTCCGGATGCAGTCGGCCGTCTCCACCTGCAGCGCCACGATGACGTTGTCGTTGGCGGCGCCGGCGTAACCGAGGAGCCCTCCCTTGTTCATGGAGCGCTGCGGAAAGTAGACCGAGCGCGTGCCCGCCGTCGGATACCGGCAGCAGCTCACTGCCTGCCGCGCCTCCTCCGCGTTGTTGATGTACGGCACCAGCACGCCGTCCGCGCCCACGTCCAGGGACTGCTGAATGCCGCCGCGGTCGTGGCAGCCGGCGACCCGCACCAGCGACTTCGCGCCGCCGCTGGCGACGCCGGCGACCATCGCCGACAACGTCTCGAAGCCCATCGGGCCATGCTGTGAATCGATCAGCAGCCAGTCGTAGCCGCTGTGGGCGAGCTGCTCGGCCACCGTGGGGCTGTGCGAATTGAGGAACAGGCCCAGCTTGGGCGTGCCCTCGCGCAATTGCTGCTTGAACTCGGCTCCGGTCAATGTGTCGCTCATCGTTCTGGATTCCTCCGATGCCGCGGGTGGGTTGTCGACGAAAGCGCGGCGGGTTACGGCTGCACGTTCTACAGGATTTGTCGGGTGCAGGGCAAGAGCCAACCGGGCCGAGCGGTGGCATTACGGGCTTCGACTTGCGCTGGTAGGCGCGTCGAGGGCTTGCCTGCACCCGGAGCCGGGCCACAGGAGTTGACCCATTCCAAATAGAATCATATTCTATTCACATGAGCACTACCGTGCACCTTCCGACAGACCTGCTCGCGTCGGTGGACCGGCAGGCACAAGCCCTTGCGATGAGCCGAAACCGCTACATCATCCGTGCGCTCGAGCGGGCTCTGGCAACGGAGACCGGGTGGAGTACGGAGTTTGTCGAAGAGCTCGCGTCGGCGCGCGCCGACGTCGAAGGGCGACGAGCGCTCGGGGAGTTGCGGACGGTCGTGGCGGCCAGCCGGACGCGGAAGGGGCCGCCGGCGTTGTGAAGTACCTGCTGGACACCAACACGCTGTCCTTTGCGATGGCCGGCGACTCCGCCGTGTGTGAGAGCATCCTGGCGCGGAGCCGTACCGACGTGTTCCTCCCGCAACCGGTCGTCGCCGAAGTCCGGTACGGCCTGGCGCGATTGCGGAAATCGAAGAAGCGCGACCGGCTGACCCGGCGTTTCCAGGTGTTCCTCGGGGAACTGTCGAGGGCTGACTGGACCGATGACGTGAGCCGGACGTTCGGCTCGATCAAGGCCGAGCTTGAGCGCGCAGGCACTCCGCTGGAGGACATGGACGTGGCGATTGCCGCCCATGCGCTCGCCCTCGATGCGACGCTGGTCAGCGACAACCTCGTGCACATGAGCCGCGTTCCCCACCTCCGCCTCGAGAACTGGCGAACGGCACCCGCCGGCAGCGTAGCCTAGCTGGAACGCCTTGTCGCGCGACGCTGTTCGGTAGCGCCCGAGAACACTGCTACAACTACCTGTGTCAGTACTTTCATCCACCATGCCGGAACCGATAGTCATTCCCGGAAACGTCGTCGCAAGGATGACCGCGGCCCGGGGTGAGGCGGTCCACCATTCGATCGTCGATGCGGACGGAATGGTATGGACGTCCAGCCGAGAGGGTAGCGACCGTTGTTTTTCTGTGTCGGCATTGACAAATCTGATTCGGCCTATAGCGGGGCTACGGCAGCGCCAGCGCGATGAGCTCCGGCGGCGCCGCCTCACTGCTGCCGGTGCCCACCGCGACCACGATGTACTGCTTTCCCTCGTGCAGGTACGTGATCGGGTTCCCGTACGGGATAGCCGGCAGATCGATAGAGCCCAGGTACTCGCCGTTGTCCTTGTGATAGGCCGTGATGGCGCTCGCCGAGGCGACCTGGTCCTCCACGTAGCGCGCTCCGGAGTTGACGATGAGCAGGGTCCTGGTGACGCCGTGCATGCCGGCATGGCCGCCGAGCGCGGGCAGGTTCACTGCTGCCGGTGCCCACCGGTGCCGGATCGACCCGGGTGACCAGCGGACCGCCGCCGTGCATGCCGGCATGGCCGCCGAGCGCGGGCAGGTTCAGGTGCCGGATCGCCGGGTGGTTGCGCGGTCCGTCCCCGTGGGGCCATCCAGACGTGCTCGCCGGTGTTGAGGTCGATGGCGGTGACGCGCTTGTAGGGCGGCTTGACGAGCGGCAGCCCCTCCGGACCCGGTACCGGCACGGCCCACGGATCGGTGAAGTAGCCCACGGTCGCGGGCGGCGGGTACTCGACCAGCTCGACGGCGCGCAGGCGCGTCTGGGACGGGACGAACAGCCGGCCGGTTTCCGGATCGACCGCGCTGCCGGGCCAGTTGATGCCCCCGCCGGGACCGGGCGACTGGATGATCGGCTTGGCCTCCCCGCGCACCGGCGGCGGCGTGAAGATCGGTACGAGCTGCGCCCGGTCGGCGATGCGGATCGCTTCTTCCCGCAACTCGGGCGTGAAGTCGACCAGATCGTCGATGGTGATGCCCTGCAGGTCGAACGGGGCCGGCTTCGTCGGGAACGGCTGCGTCGGGGAGTACCACTCCCCCGGCACGTTGCCCCGCGGCACGGGACGCTCCTCGATCGGCCAGACCGGCTCGCCGGTGATCCGGTCGAATACATAAGTGAACGCCTGCTTGCTCGACTGCGCGATCGCCTTGATCTCGCGCCCGTCGACCGTGATGTCCAGCAGGTTGCCGGCGGTGGGGAAGTCGTAGTCCCAGAGCCCGTGGTGCACCGCCTGGAAGTGCCAGATCCGCTCGCCGGTCTCGACGTCGACCGCGACGATGCTCTCGGCGAAGAGGTTGTCGCCCGGGCGCATGCCGCCGTACCAGTCGTTGGTCGGCGTGCCGGTCGGCAGGTAGACGTAGCCCAGCTCCTCGTCGACCGCCATCGTGCCCCAGACGTTGGAGTGGCCGCTGTAGCGCCACGACTCGTTGTGCCAGGTGTCGGCGCCGAACTCCTCGCCTTGGGGGATGGTGTGGAAGATCCATTTCATCTCGCCGGTGCGTGCGTCGAAGCCGCGCACGTGTCCCGGATCGGCCTCGCGGCGGGTGAGGCTCGTGTCCTGCACGATGCTGCCGACGATGACCGTGTCGCCGGCGATGGCCAGCGGCTGCGAGTGGGTGAAGCGCGAGCGGTCGATCTGGCGACCCAGCGACGCGCTCAGGTCGACGGCGCCGTCCGCCCCGAAGTCGGCGTGCTGCTCGCCGGTCCGGGCGTTCAGCGCCACGAGCAGCAAGTCGTGGGTGGCTATGAAGATGCGGGAGTCGTCGCTCGCGTCATCGTCCCAGTAGGAGACGCCGCGGTGCTGCCAGCCCATGTTGGCGGGCCGGTCGAGCCGATCGTAGGTCTGCGGGTCGTACGACCAGACCAGCTCGCCGGTGCCCGCGTCGAGCGCCGCCACCTGTCCGAGCGACGTGCTCAGGTAGACCACGCCGTCGATCATCAGCGACACCGACTTGAACGGACCGGGTCGGATGTTCTCGCGCTCGCGGGTGACCTCGGTCTCGATCGAGCGCCACCGCCAGGCGATCTCCAGGTCGTTGAAGTTCTGCGGCGTGATCTGGTCCAGCGGCGAGTACTTCGTGTTGGCCGCATCGTGCCCGAAGTGGCGCCACTCGGTGTCGGCCTTCGATTGGGCTGCCGCGAATCGCGGCACGGTGAGCGCGACGACCGTGATCAGGAGCGCCGCGCCGGTCGAGCAGAATCGGAGCCACACGCGATGGGCCATCGGAATCCTCCCGTGGTTGGCGTCGAACCGGTATTCGCCATGGTTCCGACGCGTGCCGGGGATCATATTCCGTGCCGCCGAGCGATGTTGCGCGGTCGCCGCAAGGAGATTGGCGATTCAACGCGACAGCGGGTTATGGTAGTATTGCAGCGGTATGGTCAAGGTCACCTATTCTCTGGACGATGCCACCGTGCGCCGGATCCGCCGGACAGCGGAACGCCTCGGGAAGCCGCAGAGCCACGTCGTCCGCGAGGCGGTTGCCGATTACGACGCGAGGACCGACCGGTTGAGCGAGGCCGAGCGGCTCCGCATGCTCGATGTGCTGGACCGTTGGCGGAACGAACAGGTCCCGCGCTCGCGGGAGAGCGTAGAGGCCGAGCTTCGGGAGATTCGTCTGTCCCGGCGCGAAGGGTGGGAACGTCGATCCGCGTATGACGATCCATCTTGACACCTCGGCGCTGGTAGGCGCACTGTCGGAGCCGCGCGACTCGTTCGACCGACTGCGGGCCTTCGCAGAAGATGGCCATCGCGTCCGGCTCTCGGCAATCACCCTCTACGAATGGTTGCGCGGTCCCCGAACCATCGGTGAGCTTCGCGTGCAGGAAGAACTGTTTCCGCGCGAACAGATCGTGCTGTTCGATGCCAGAGCCGCGGCGAGGGCCGCAAGGCTCTATTCGACGTTGGCGCGTTCCCGTGGTCGCGCAGCCGACTTGGCCATCGCGGCCTGCGCCTTGATCGACGAGGCGGCGCTCTGGACGCTGAACCCGAAGGACTTCAGCGACGTGCCGGGGCTGAAGCTGGCGTAGACGAATGGAGGCGGGCCGCCGCGGTCCGCACGCGCGGCGGCCCGCAGTGCTCATTCCGGCAACGCGAAGACAAACAGGTTGTTGCCGGCGCTCGGCCGGATCTCCGGGGTCAGCCGGCCGAACAGGGAAGCGGTGCTTGCCGTGCCGGTGCCGACGGCGATGTACTGCCTGCCGTCCACCGCGTAGCTGATCGGGAAGCTGGTCACCGCCGAGCCGAGGTTGATCTCCCAGAGAACCTCTCCGGTCTCCTGATCCCAGGCCTTGAAGCGGCCGTTGTTGTCGCCGCCGAAGACCAGCCCGCCGCCGGTGGCGACGAGCGACATCGTGGCGGCGCGCTGCTCGTGCAGCCAGACCGTCTCGCCGGTCTCGGCGGAGATGGCGTGGACGGTGCCGACCTGGTCGGTGCCCGGCGCGATCTGGTTGCGGACGGCGAGGGCGTAGTGAGAGGTTCCCGGCGCGGTGGTCGCCAGCATCCGCGCGCAGGCGTTGCGCAGCGGCATGTACATTGTGTTGGTCAGCGGGCTGTAGGCGCCGGCCTCCCAGTCCTTGCCGCCGTTCCAGGTGGGGCAGGCGAGCACCTCCTGGCCCTCTGCGCTGAAGACGAGCTCGGCGTTCTCGGTGACCGCGCCGGTGGCCCCGTCGATGTCGCTGATCACGTTCTGGGTGACGGTGTTCCTGGCCCAGAGGAACTCGCCGGTCTCCCGGTCGAGCGTATAGACGACGCCGGTCTTGCCGGGCACGCCCGTCACAACCCTGCGGACCTCCCCGGGTTGGATGCGCGGGTTGATCCAGCTCACCTCGCTCGCATCCGGCGCGACGGCGGTGTCGACCAGAAGCCGCTCGAACGGATGGTCGAGGTCCCAACTGTCGTTCAGGTGCTGGTAATACCAGACGATCTCGCCGGTATCGGCGTCGAGGGCCAGCGTGGAGTTGTGGTACAGGTGCTTGTTGTCGACGCCGCCCAGCATGAACTTCGGCGCCGGGGAGGTCACGGAGGTGCCGACGTAGACCAGGTTCAGCGCGGGGTCGAAGCTCGGCACCATCCACGACCCGACGTGCGCCCGCTCCTCGTAGGGCACGCCGCCCCACGACTCGTCGCCCGGCTCGCCGGGGGCGGGAATCAGGCGCCGCCGCCAGAGCTCCTCGCCCGTCCGGGCGTCGTGGGCCATGATGACGCACGCCTCGGGGCCGCGTTGCGGGCGGCAGCTCCGGCCGGAGATCACCTTGCCGTCGGCGACGATGGGGCCGGCCGAGTGCCGGGCCGGGTTCTGCGTGTAGTCGAAGAGCTGCGTCTCCCAGACGAGCTCGCCGGTGACGGCGTTCAGCGCGAAGGCATAGTCGTCGTTGGCGGTGTCGATGATCATGTCGTCCCAGATCGCGATGTTGCGATTGACGCTGATCAGCCCGCCCAGGTAGTCGTTGACGTCCTCGGGGATGTCGCGGCGGTACTCCCACTGCAGGTCGCCGGTGACCGCGTCGATGGCCTGGATGATGTCGTTCGGGTTCGGCATGTACAGCGTGCCGCCGTAGGCGATCGGCGTGCCCTGCTGCGCGCCCGGGGCCAGGGCCCGCGTCCAGACCATGCGCAGGTCGCCGACGTTGTCGCGGTCGATCTGATCGAGCGGGCTGTAGCCCCAGCCGTCCAGCGTCCGGCGCCACATCAGCCAGTCGCCGTTCGCCGGGTTCTGGAGCATGGCGTCGGTGACGGGAACGAAATCGGTATCCGCGGGACTTTGAGCCGCCACGGGGCCAGCGGTCGCCAGGAAGAGCATGGCGGCCAGCAGGGAAGCGCAGCGGCCGACCGGAAACGAATGGTGCATGTCGGAACTCCTTCGTTGCGCACGGTACCACACGAGCCGAGCGTCTGTTCCGCCGGCGATCGGACTATGCTTGACTTCCTGCCGGGAATGCGCCGCCGGCGCGCCGTCGCCGCGCGGCCGACCGGCGACCAGCGGGAGCAACGGGAGGGAACGATGCGAGTTTCCGCGACCGGCATGCGGTCGGCAGCGCTCGTCGCACTCGCCCTGACGCAGTCGCCGGCGGCAGGCGGGAGCCAGGAGCCCCCGTTGGCTACCGTGCTGACCCGGGCGACCCACTACGTCGACGAGCTGCACCGGAAGCTGGCCGGCGTGGTGATGGAAGAACGGTACGAGCAGCGCTCGCGGGTACCGCCCCAGTACGCCAGGCAGATTCCGCGCATCGGCCGCGCGACGCTGCTTTCGGACTACCTCCTCGTGCAGCCCCGGGGATCCGATCGTCATTACGGCTTCCGGGATGTCTTCGCAGTCAACGGCCGCGCCGTCCGCGACCGTGAGCAACGCCTGACGGAGCTCTTTCTCGACCGCTCCGCATCGGTGGATCGGCGCATCGAGGGAATCGTGGCCGACAGCGCCCGCTACAACGTCGGCGACGTCGAGCGCAACATCAACACACCCACCATGGCGTTGCTCTTTCTCGGCTCCGGGTACAGGGACGGATTCGACTTCCGCCGCGGAACGGACGCTGCGACCAGCCTGGGAATCGATGTACCCGGACGCGGCCTGGAGCTGTGGGTCGTCGACTACGAGGAAACCGGATCGACCACGGTGATTCGCGGGCGGGACGATGAGCGTCTGCCGGTCCGGGGGCGCTACTGGATCGACCCGGCGACCGGCCGCGTGTTCCTCAGCGAGCTCGTCCTGGACGCCGACAGCCTCGAAGCTCTCATCACCGTCCGCTACGAGGCGAACGACGCCTTCGGCCACTTCGTACCGGTCGAGATGCGCGAGCGGTACCGCAATCATCTGTCAGGGTCCCTCATCGAGGGCACGGCCACGTATACGCGCTTTCGCCGGTTCCAGGTGCTCGTCGAAGAGTCTGCGCCGTCCCGCAACTGACGCCGAGCCAGCGAGGCGTTTCGGGGCGCTGGCTCACTCGGCCCGACGGCGGTATAGTCGACTGGAGACCATGAGCCGACGCTGGACCGGGGCGAGCATCGTCTCCTGCGAGGTGCGCGGGCGGACGCGCCTGATATCGGCGGTGCGCGTGGCGCCGGCGGCGGTCACGGCCGTGGCATTGGCCCTCGCGCCGGCACTCCCCGGTGGGGCGCGGGAGCCGTCGCTGCCGCAGGTGCTCGCCCGCGCCACCGAGTACGTAGAGGAGCTGCACGCGCAACTCTCCGGCGTGGTGATGGAGGAGCGCTACCAGCAGCGGGCGTCGTCGCCGCGCTTCGGTCGATTCGGTACCGGCTCCTACGAGCGTGTCACGCTCCGCTCCGACTACCTTCTCGTGCGGCCGGAGGGCTCGGAACGTTACTTCGGATTCCGGGATGTCTTCGAGGCCAACGGCAGTCGCGTGCGCGACCGCGAGGAACGGCTGGTCCAGCTCTTTCTCGACGGTGCGACCACCGTGAACGAGCAGGTGCAGGGCATCCTGACCGACAGTGCGCGCTACAACGTCGGCGACATTCAGCGCAATACGAACACGCCGACGCTGGCGCTGCTTTTTCTGCGCCAGTCCTACAAGCCGCGGTTCGAGTTCGAACGCGTCGGCGACCGCTCGCCGAGCCTGGGCATCGACGAGCCGGACCGGCGTACCGTCGTCTGGGTGGTCGGCTACCGGGAGACTTGGCCCACCTCCGTGATCCGCCGTCGCCGCGGCGGTAACCTGCCCGCGCGGGGCCGCTACTGGATCGAGCCGGCCACCGGTCGCGTGCTGGTCACCGAGCTCGTCCTGGAAGACGATACGGTCGAGTCGCTCGTGACCGTCCGCTACGAGCAGCCCGAGGAACTGGACCACCTGGTTCCGATCGAGATGCGGGAGCGGTACAACAACCGCAGTAGCGGATCGCGCGTCGAGGGCACGGCCACCTACAGCGACTTTCGCCGCTTCCGGGTGGTCGTCGAGGAGTCGGAGCCGTTCCGGGACTGAACCGTCCCGGCGGCGGCGCTTCCACTGCCGTGAGGCGTTCGCGTATGCAGAGTACCAGGCCTCGGGAACGCCCGCCGTCGAAGTCCGGGAGCCCGTGGTGGCATGCCGCGGCGTTGGCCCTGGTCCTCGCGTGGACGCTGCCGGCTCCGGCGCAGGAACACACGCTCTGGAGCGTGCTCGTCCGGGCGACCCTGTACGTGGAGGAGCTCCACGATCGGCTCTCCGGCGTGGTGATGGAGGAGCGGTACCAGCAGCGGGCCACCCTGCCCGGCGCGTTCCGGCGGAACGAGAGCGCCGCCCTCCAACGCGTCACCCTGCGGTCGGACTACCTGCTGGTGCGGCCGGAGGGAGCGGAGCGTCACTTCGGTTTCCGCGACGTCTTCGAAGCGAACGGCAGCCGGGTGCGTGACCGCGAGGAACGGCTGGCGCAGCTCTTTCTCGACGGCGCGACGTCGGTGGACCGGCAGGTCCAGGGCATCCTGGCCGACAGCGCCCGCTACAACGTCGGCGACGTCCAGCGCAACATGAATACACCGACGTTGCCGCTGCTGTTCCTGCGCCGCTCGTACAAGGCGCGGTTCGATTTCGAACGCGTCTCGGATCGCGCCCCGAACCTGGAGATGAACGGGCCGGGTCCGCAGCCGGACGTCTGGGTGATCACGTACACGGAGAGGGGCCCGGACACGGTGATCCGCCGGCGCAGCGGCGTCAATCTGCCGGCCAGGGGCCGGTACTGGATCGAGCCCGAGACCGGCCGGGTGCTGATCACCGAGCTCATCATCGAGGACGAGAACGTCGATGCGACCATCACCGTCCGCTATGAGCAACCCGCGGAGCTGGACCATCCCGCGCCGGTCGAGATGCGCGAGCTGTACCTCAACCATTTGAGCGGCTCGCGCGTCGAAGGCACCGCGACCTACAGCCGCTTCCGGCGCTTCCGTGTGGTGGTCGAAGAGTCCGAGCCGTTCCGCGACTGAGCAGTGCCTCGCCCGGTCTGCCCGCACCGTTCCCGCGCCGCATCCGTCGCGGAGACTTCGTGCCGGGAGTCTGCGCCGTAGAACGGCGTAGACTCCCGGTCAGGCTTGGTCGGGCGGCAACCGGCGCCGCCGGCGACGATTGTCGGGCGACGCTGCCGCGCAGGAGACGATTCTGCAGCAAGGAGAGACGGATGACGAAAGCGCAGACCGCTTTGCTGACGGTGTCGGTCATGGCACTCGCGAGTGCACTCGGCCTCCCGGCGCCGGCCCGCGCGCAGGGCGACGCCGCCCTCCCGACGATCGAGTCGCACACGGCCGGCTTCGAGCGTCTGGACGGCTTCTTCCCGCTCTACTGGGACGATAATGCCGGCACGCTCTGGCTGGAGATCGGCCGCCTCGGCGTCGAGGTGTTGTATGTGAACGCGCTGGCGGCCGGGGTGGGCTCGAACGACATCGGCCTCGATCGCGGCCAGCTCGGCGGCACGCGCATCGTGCGCTTCGAGCGGGTCGGCCGCAAGATCCTGATGGTGCAGCCGAACCATGCCTACCGCGCCACCACGTCCAACCCCGACGAGCGGCGGGCAGTGGACGACGCCTTCGCCACATCTGTCCTGTTCGGGTTCACGGTGGCGGCCCGCACCGGCGAGCGTTTCCTCGTCGACGCCACGCCGTTCCTGCTGCGCGATGTTCACGGGGTCGCCGACAGCCTGCCGGGGACCTACCGGCTCGACGGGCAGCGCAGCGCCGTGTACCTCCCCCGCACCAGGGCGTTTCCCGAGAACACCGAGATGGAGGCCATGCTGACGTTCGGACGCGACCGACGGGGAGACGGACCCGGTTTCGGCCGCGGATCGATCGAGGCCGTCGCCCCGAGCGCCGAGGCGGTCACCGTGCGCCAGCGTCAGTCGCTCATTGCATTGCCGGACGACGGCTACACGCCGCGTCCCTACGATCCGCGTGCCGGCTACGGCGCCGTCTCCTACGTCGACTACGCCGCGCCGTTGGGCGAGCCGATGACCCGCCGCTATCTGCGCCGGCACCGCCTGGAGAAGCGCGACCCGTCAGCCGCCGTCAGCGAGGCGGTCGAACCGATCGTCTACTACCTGGACCGGGGCACACCGGAGCCGATCCGCTCCGCGCTGCTCGACGGCGCGCGCTGGTGGAACCAGGCGTTCGAGGCGGCCGGATACCGGGATGCCTTCCGGGTCGAGCTGATGCCCGAGGGCGCCGATCCGCTCGACGTGCGCTACAACGTCATCCAGTGGGTGCACCGGTCCACACGGGGCTGGAGCTACGGCAGCTCGGTGACCGACCCGCGCACCGGCGAGATCGTCAAGGGGCACGTCACGCTCGGCTCCCTGCGCGTCCGGCAGGACTACCTCATCGCCGAGGGGCTGCTCTCGCCCTATCTCCGCGGCGACGAAGAAGTGCCCGAACTGGCGGAGCTGGCGCTGGCGCGGATCCGCCAATTGTCCGCGCACGAGGTAGGGCACACCCTGGGCCTCGGACACAACTACTACGCAAGCCGACAGGGGCGCATCTCGGTCATGGACTACCCGCACCCGCTCGTGACGCTGGGACCCGACGCGCAGATCGACCTGTCGGACGCCTACGACGTCGGCATCGGCGAATGGGACGAGGTGGCTATCGCCTACGGCTACCAGGACTATCCGGACGGGACCGACACGGCGCCCGCGCTGCAGCGGCTGCTCGACGAGGCGTGGGACGAGGACCTGCGCTACCTGACGAATCAGGACACGACCGCGCACCCGCGGGTCCACCAGTGGGCCAACGGCACCGATCCCGCCCGCGAGCTCGAGCGGATGCTGCAGGTGCGCCGGGTCGCGCTCGACCGCTTCGGCGAGAGCGCGATTCCCGCCGGACGCCCGCTGGCGACGCTGGAGGAAGCGCTCGTCCCGCTCTACCTTCACCACCGCTACCAGATAGACGCCGCGGCATCCGCGCTCGGAGGCGTGGACTACGTCTATGCGATGCGGGGCGACGGCCGCGTGCCGGTGACGCCGACGCCGGGAGACCGGCAGCGCGCGGCGCTGGCGGCGCTGCTGCGGACGCTCGAGCCGGCGGAGCTGACCGTACCGGAAAGCGTGCTGCAGCGGATTCCGCCGCGCCCGCCCGGTCACGGCCCGCACCGGGAGCTGTTCCCGCGCCGCACCGGTCCGGTGTTCGATGCCCTGACGCCGGCCATCGTCGCCGCGGATCTGACCGCCTCGCAGATGCTGGTCCCGTCCCGGGCGGCGCGTCTCGTCGAGCAGGCCATTCTCGATGAGACGTTGCCGGACCTGGAAGAGGTACTGGAAGCCCTGGTGGATGAGGTCTTCGATAGTCCGGCCGAGCCCGCCTACGAGCGGGCGGTGCGGCGGGCGGTGCAGCGAGTCGTGGTCGAACGGTTGATGGGACTCGCCGAGGGCGCTCCGATGGCGGAGGTGCGCGCTCACGCCATGGAAGCGTTGGAGCGCATCCACTCACGCGCGACGATCGGCGATACCCACAACCGCTTGCTGCGGCGCGAGATCGCACGCTTCCTCGAGCGCCCGGGCGGTCCGGTTCCGAGTCCGGCCGCGCCCATGCCTGTCGCGCCTCCGGGCAGCCCGATCGGTACACCGGCGCTGGACTGGCTGCGCGAGTCGACCCAGGTTTGCGCCTGGGAATGGCGGCCGGGATTCTGATGGCCAACCCGTCGCGGCGATCCCGTATACTCGATTTGTCTCTGCTTCCGAACCCCCACCAGGAAGGGCAGGGAACAGGTGAGTCATCTCGTGACCGAAGTCTACGAAGCGTTCCGTGCAGCGGGAGTCGACGACTCCACTGCCAAGGCGGCGGCGGGTGCGATCCCGCTGGCGCACGACGTCGCCACCCGCAGCGACATCGAGTGTGTGCGGCGCGAGATAGCCGAGTTCAAGGCCGACATCTACCGTGCACTCTATCGTGCACTGTGGCTTCAGGGCCTTGGAATCGTAACCCTGACCGTGGCCCTGCTCCGGATTCTCCCGTAGCGGCGCAGTCTCTTCGACTCTCCGTGCAACCCGCTTCGACCGGGGTACCATTGCGTCTGGGAACCGAGCGGTCGCGGACGGAGCCGCTCGACGGCATGAACGAAGCCGGACACCGTTGAGGAGCACGAACCATGAAGAGATCACGGCTGGTCCACGTCGTAGCGCTGGTCGCCGTTGCGGTTGCCTCCGGATACCCCTCCGCCGGCGCGGCGCCCGCGGCGGCGCAACAGGCGGACGTGCCGGCGCTTCCGGCCCCCGACCTGTACGCCGGTTCGCCCTATCTGCGCGAGCTGCGGAACGCGCTGGTCTATGGCGAGATCTGGGAGCGGCCCTACCTCTCGAAGCGGGATCGCAGCCTGATCACGATCGCGGTCCTGCAGGCCCTGGCCCGCGAGGAGCTGGCGATCCACATCCCGCGCGGCCTCGACAACGGGCTGACCCCGGAGGAGATCTCCGAGATCATCCTGCACGTCACCTTCTACGCGGGATGGCCAACGGGGGTGCAGGCGTCGCTGACCGCGGCCGAGGCGTTCGACGCGCGCGGGCTGACCCTGGGCGACCTGCCGCGCGCCCCCGAGCTCGAGGCAGCGGTGACGACGCCCGGCGGCCTGAGCGACGCGTACGCGGCGGTGCCCCGGCTCGGGGCGTTGCGGAACAGCCTGCTGTACGGCGACATCTGGGAGCGGCCAACGCTGTCCAAGCGCGACCGCAGTCTCGTCACCGTGGCGGTCAACCAGGCGCTCTACGTGACCAACGAGCTGCGGCTGCACATCGATCGCGCCCTGGACCAGAACGGCGTCACGCCGCAGGAGCTGTCCGAGGTCGTGCTGCACGTGACGTTCTACGCCGGTTGGCCGGCCGCGGTGAACGCGGGTCGCCTGCTGACCGCCGCGTTCCGGGCCCGCGACGTGGAGTTCGCCGATCTCAAGTAGCCCGCGGGCGCGGCGCCGCTCGGCGCCCGGGCGATGGACGGCCGGCGCGTCGTCACCAGCAATCGAGCGATCGAAGGGAGCGGGCGTCGCAATGAGACGGCACAAGACGGCTCCGATCGGAGCATTCCTGGCAGCGTGGCTGGCGGCGGTACCCGCCATGGCCCAGCAGGGCGCCAGCGGCGGCGAATGGCGCTCCTACACGGCCGACGCGTGGGGGACGAAGTACTCGCCGCTCGATCAGATCGACGGTGACAACTTTCGCAATCTCGAGCTGGCGTGGCGCTGGCGCACCGCCGATTCCCATCTGCCGATCGAGGACGAGAACGGCATCTCCCTCGTTGCCGCCGAGACCCTCTTCGCGCATCTGGAAGCCGAGAATCCGGATCTCTGGGTGACCCGGCCGGGCATCGCCCGCCTGTCGGCGACGCCGCTGATGGTCGACGGCGTGCTCTATCTGGCCACCCCGTTGTACCAGGCAGCCGCGATCGACGCCCGGACGGGGGAGACGCTCTGGGTCCACAATCCACGCGTCTACGAGTCCGGCAGTCCGCCCCTGCCGTCTCCCTGGAACCACCGCGGCGTGGCCTACTGGGAAGATGGCGAGGACGCGCGGATCATCTGGGGGACGGGCGACGGCCACCTGACCGCGGTCGACGCCCGCACCGGGCTGCTCGCCGCGGACTTCGGCGACAACGGGCGCGTGAGCCTGGAGGAGGGCATCCCGCGGGCGCGCGAGAACCCGAGCCGGCTGCCGCCGCCGTCCCGTTCGCCGCCCCTGGTGGTGGGCGACACCATCATCGTCGGCTCGTCGGTGCACGACTTTCTCCTCATGAAGGAGAACGCGCCCGGCTTCGCCCGGGCCTACGACGCGCGGACCGGCCGGCACAAGTGGGATTTCCACACCGTGCCGCAGAGCCCCGACGAGTTCGGGTCCGATACCTGGCTCGACGAGGCGTGGCGCTACTCCGGGAACACCAACGTCTGGGGCAACATCGCGGCGGACCCGGAGCTCGGCTACGTCTATCTGCCGACCAGCACGCCGACTTCGGACTACTACGGCGGACACCGGATCGGCGACAACCTCTTCGCCGAGAGCCTGATCTGCGTCGATCTGGAAACCGGCCAGCGCGTCTGGCACTTCCAGATGGTGCACCACGGGGTCTGGGACTACGACAATCCGACCGGACCCAACCTGCTCGACATCACGGTGGACGGCCGCCGGGTGAAGGCGCTGGCCCAGGTCACGAAACAGGGCTTCGTCTACGTGTTCGACCGGGTGACGGGAGCACCCATCTGGCCGATCGAGGAGCGGCCGGTGGCGACCGACACGGACCTGGAGGGCGAGGTGCTGGCGCCGACCCAACCCTTCCCGACCCGGCCGGCGCCGTTCGAGTACCAGGGGGCCACCCTCGACGACCTGATCGACTTCACGCCGGAGGTCCGGCAGATGGCGCTCGATGCGGTAGATGGATTCCGGCTGGGTCCACTGTACACGCCGCTCTCGCTCAACGGCACGATCTTCCGCCCCAGCGCCGGGGGCGGTGCGAGCTGGGGCGGCGGCGCCGTCGATCCGGAGACCGGCGTTCTGTACATCCCGTCGCGCAATGCCCACTCCGTCATGCGGTTCCGCGAGCGGGAGCCGGGCGAGGAGTCCAACCTGCGGTACATCCTGAGCCGGGGCGGGGCGCGGTTCCTCGACGGCGGCAATCCGCGACGGACGCCGGTCATGCCGCGGGGCCTGCCCCTGTGGAAGCCGCCGTACTCGCGCATGACCGCCATCGACATGAACACCGGGGAGCACGTCTGGATGACCCCCCTCGGCAATGGCGACCGCGTCCGCAACCACCCGCTGCTGCGCCACCTCGACCTGCCGCCGCTCGGCGGAGACAGCGGCCGCAACGGGCCGCTGGTGACGAAGACGCTTCTCGTGCACTCGCTGACTGCAGGCGGTACGGACGACGGACCGCAACTCGTCGCCTACGACAAGGCGACGGGCGAGCAGTTGGCCGCGGTCGACCTCCCGGGCGGGGCAATCGGGACGCCGATGACGTACATGGTCGACGACCGGCAGTATGTCGCCGTCACCGTCGGCGGGGAGGCGCCGTCCCTGGTCGCGTTCCGGCTACCGCACTAGTCCGGGTCGTTCTCGCGAATCGTCGCGAAGGGGCCCTTCGGGAGCAGTCCGAAGCTGCCCGACCCGGGTTGTCGGGTCGTAGACTGCCCGCTATGCCGGTGCAGGCCGCTTGACCCGCTCGTTGCGGGCCGTCGCCGAGCGAGACCCCGCCGTCGAGTTGGACGACCTTCTCGCGAAGCGGCTCGGCGACATCGAGGATGGTGACGACGGTTACGCCCTGGATGGCGGAGCATCCGGACCGGGTATCCGACGGAGACTGAAACGCTTGCGTTTCCGATCGCCCGCGTCTAGTGTGATCCGTCGAGAGCGCGCCGCGCGTGTCGCCGGCGTGGAGGAGGCTGGAAGATGCTCAAGAAATACCTCGCGACGTTCGTCGTGCTGACCGTCGCGGTCACGCTCGCCCCACCGCCGGCCGCTGCGCAGTCCGGAGACCGCACGATGCCGATGCGGACCCCGGACGGACAGCCGGACGTGTCCGGCACCTTCACGTTCCGCACCCTGACGCCGTTCCAGCGTCCCTCCCAGTTCGAGGGACGGGAGCGGTTGGACCCGGAGGAGGCGGCCGCGTTCGAGGCGTCCGAGCGCGTGCGGCTGAACCGCGACCTCTTCGATCCCGAGAGGGGGGCCGCCGGCTACCGGCCGCGCTCGGAGGGAGGCGTGCTCTCCTACAACGAGTTCTGGTACGAGCGGGGCATCGAGCTGACCTCCGACAAGCGAACCTCGCTGATCGTCGACCCGCCCGACGGCCGGCTGCCTCCGATGACCGAGGCCGCGGTCCAGGCCGCGGCGGAGCGCCGCGCCTACCGGGAGGTGCACCGCTACGATTCGTACGAGAACCGCAGCCTGGCGGATCGCTGCATCATGGGCTTCAACTCCGGTCCACCCATGCGATCGAGCGCCTACAACAACAACGTTATGGTCTTCCAGACGCCGGGCTACGTGACCATCCTCAACGAGATGGTGCACAACGCGCGCGTCATCCCGATCGAAAGCGACATCGCGAAGCCGCCGTTCCCGCAGTTCGCCGGCGTGTCCCGCGCGCACTGGGAAGGGGAGACCCTGGTCATCGAGACCACGCAGTTCCGGGGCGGCCAGAGCGGCGGCACCGGACCGAACATGCATCTCGTCGAGCGCCTGACGCGCATCGATCCGGACACTGTCGCCTACGAGTTCACCGTCACGGATCCGACCGTCTACACGGCGCCGTACACCGTGATGATGCCGTTCCGCAGGACCGACCAGAACCTCTTCGAGTACGCCTGTCACGAGGGGAACTACGGGCTGACCGGCATTCTGGCCGGGGCGCGGCGCCTGGAGCGCCTGGGGCGCGAGCTGCGCCCGTGACCTTTCGGGCGGGCGTCGCTGACATTCGTGCTGCGGTAATCGAACGGGCCGGCCGGTGGTGGATCGGCTGGATTGAAGTACCCGGAGTCAACTGTCAGGAAGGTCCGGAGGCCGAGCTTTCGGAGACCCCGAGCGCAACCCGTTCGAAAGCCGGCCCCGGCTTTCGAACGGAGGGAGGCGCGGGAAGGGGCGGGAGGACGGACGTGAAGACGATGCGAGCCTTGACGGGCGCTGCGGTTGCGGTCGTGGTTCTCGGGGCGGCCGCGGCCGCCGCCCAGTCCGCGGACCCGGGAGTGCGCGTCGAGCGCCTGCTGGATGCGCCGATCATCACCGCCGACCTGCACCCGAGCATCGGCGTGAACATCCAGGGCCCGTCCCTGATCGAGGTTCCCGATTGGGTGGCGGACCGGCTGGGCAGGTACTACCTGTACTTCGCCGACCACAAGGGGCTCTACATCCGCCTGGCGTACGCCGACGACCTGCTCGGGCCGTGGACGATCCACCCGCCGGGCAGTCTGCAGATCGCCGACTCGTACTTCCTGACCGAGCCGCCGGCGGTTCCGCCGGACGTGGCGGCCCGGCTGCGCGCGTCGCAGGAACGGCGCGGCGTGCCGATGTCGCACGACGGGCTGTTCGAGGCGACGACGCCGCACATCGCCTCGCCCGACGTGCACGTCGACGACGCCAACCGCCGCATCGTCATGTACTTCCACGGCCTCGACGACGTCAGCACGCAGACGACGCGGGTGGCGACCTCCGCCGACGGTATCGATTTCGAGACGCGGCCGGAGCGCCTCGGCCGGACCTACATGCGCGTGTTCGAGCACGACGGCTACACCTACGCATTGTCGATGCCGGGGCAGTTCTACCGATCGCGGGACCCACTCGGCGGCTTCGAGCAGGGACCGCTACTGTTCAACCCGGACATGCGCCACCTGGCGTTGCTGAAGCGGGACGACACGCTGTACGTCTTCTGGACGCAGGTGGGCGAGGCGCCCGAGCACATCAAGCTGAGCACGATCGATCTGGCGGGCGACTGGAGGGCCTGGAAGGAGACCCCGGGCGTCGAGGTGCTGCGGCCGGAGTTCGACTGGGAGGGGGCCGACGCGCCGCTCGAGCCTTCGGTACGGAGCACCGCCTACGGGCATGTGAACCAGCTTCGGGATCCGGCAATCTTCGAGGACGCCGGCAGCGGCCGCATCTTTCTCCTGTACGCCGTGGCGGGAGAGAGCGGAATCGCGATCGCGGAAGTCCACCTCGACGAATAGCACGACGACCGGTGAGCGTCATCGGGCGCTGGTGACCACGCCGTCACGGTGGGTGATCAAGGAGCGGACCGCCGCCGCCTTCCGCGCGCACGGCCGCGTCCTTCACCCGCTTCCGCCGCCGCGCGGCGGGTGTGCCCATTTCCGTTGCGACTCGGATTGCGCCCCTTCGGGCGCGGCGATTGGCGGCGTCGCCCGGGCGACGCCGCCTCGAGCGCAGCGCCGAACCCGACGACCGTCTCACGCGGGATCGAGCTCCCCACCAGGCGCTCGATGGCCGCCAGTTGCATGCGCTCCTCCGGCGCCGCCAGCGAGACCGCGTGTCCGCTGCACCCGGCTCGCGCGGTGCGGCCTATGCGGTGCACGTAGTCTTCGGGGACGTGCGGCAGGTCGAAGTTGATGACGTGGCTGATCCCCTCGACATCGATACCCCGGGCGGCGATGTCGGTGGCTATCAGCGTGTCGATCCTGCCGTCGCGAAAGCCCGCGAGCGCGCGGGTCCGTGCGCTCTGGCTCTTGTTGCCATGGATGGCGGCCACCTGCCGGCCGGACTTCTCGAGCCGCCGGACCAGTTGGTTTGCGCGGGCCTTCGTGCGGGTGAAGACCAGCGTCGGTCCCATCTCCGCGCGGTCGAGCAGCTTCGTGAGCAGGTCCTTCTTGCGGGTCATGGCGACCGGGTGGATCACCTGCCTGATGGTGCTGACCGGCGTCGCCCGGCGGGTCGCTTCGATCACGGCGGGATTCCTGGCGGTGCGCCGGATGAGCGCTTCGATCTCCGCCGGCATGGTCGCCGAAAAGAACAGGTTCTGGCGGCTCGCGGGCAGGTGCTTGAGAATGCGGCGGATATCGGGCAGGAATCCCATGTCGAGCATGCGATCGGCTTCGTCGAGCACCAGCGTCTCGACGCGTTGGAGTTGCGCGTGCCCCCGCCCGAGATGATCGAGCAGCCGTCCGGGAGTGGCCACGAGCAGATCCAGACCGGCGCGCAGCCGGCGCTCCTGCGGTTCCATGCCGACCCCGCCGAAGATGGCGGTGCTGCGCACGCGCAGGTGACGGCCGTACCCGCGGGCCGCCTCGGTAATCTGGGCGGCCAGCTCCCGCGTCGGGGTAATCACCAGCGCACGCGGCGGGCGCGCCGGCCGGCCGCCGGCCAGACGCTGCAGGATCGGCAGTAGGAAAGCCGCCGTCTTGCCCGTGCCGGTCTGCGCGCAGGCGATCAGATCCTGGCCATCGAGGGCGGCCGGAATGGACTGCGCCTGGATCGGCGTGGCGGCTTCGTAACCCGCGCGGTCGACCGCGCGAAGGATTTCCGGGCGCAGGCCCAGTTCGGCGAACTTCATGCAGGTTCGTGCTCCAAGTTCCGCGCTCACCCGGACGCGGACGGCTACCGGTGATGGCCCGCCGTATCGGCGACCTTCGCGGAAAGAATCGGGGAGGAGGGTAAGGGCCGGAAACCGTGCCCGGCGTCGCCCGCTACTCTGAGCGGGCTTCCGGGTGGAAGAAACCTGCTCACGATTCGAGATTCGACATCGATCGTAGCACGGATCGGATGGCGCCCAGGAATGCCGACCCTTTGTAGTAGAGTGGCGGGGCAGTGGACTTCGCGCTCGCGGGTCCGAGCCGCCGGCAGACCGGCTGGATTGCCGGAGTCCGGGCTGGATCGCTGGAAGGAGGATCGTCATGCATCATCGCGCTCTCGTCCCGGTCGGGATCGTGACCCTCATCGCTGCTGTCCCAGTCGCGGGGCAGGAACCTTCGGGTGCCGCGAACGAGGCGGTCGAACAGGCAGCCTACAGCGTGCCGCGGACACCGGACGGCCAGCCGGACCTGCAGGGCTTCTGGACGAACCAGACGTATACCCCCCTGGAACGGCCCGATTCGGTAGACAAGGCGTTCTACACGCCGGAGGAAGCGGCCGCGATCGAGCAGGGGAGAGCCGTACGCGAGTCGTCGCAGACCACTCCGGGCACGATCCCGGACGTGCACTACGACTTCACCCAGTTCGGTCTCGACCGCAGCCAGTCGCCCTTCGCGCGCAACCTGCGCACGTCGCTGATCGTGGACCCGCCGGACGGGAGGATCCCACCGCTGAACGCCCAGGGGGAGCAGCGCGCGGCACAGCGCCGCGCGGCGCGCGAGGCGCGCGGCGGACAGTACGACCGGGCGGAGAACCTTCCGCTCGGCGCCCGCTGCATCGTCATGCGCGGCGCCGGCCCGCCGATGATGAACGCGGGCTACAACGCCAACTACCACATCGTCCAGAACCGTGACTACGTCATGATTCTCACGGAGATGATTCATGACGCGCGCATCATTCCGCTCGACGGCCGCCCGGCGCCGCCGGGCGGCGCACGCGGATGGATGGGCCAGTCGCGCGGGCGCTGGGAGGGCGACACGCTGGTGGTCGAGACGACGAACTTCAACGGCAAGAACCCGTTCCGCGGCGCCGGCCCGGCCCTCAAGGTGACCGAGCGCTTCACCCGCGTCGCCGGCGACACCATGAACTACCGCTTCACGGTAGAGGACCCGGAGACCTGGGACGCGCCCTGGACGGCCGAGATGCCGATGACGGAGACGATCGGCCCGATCTTCGAGCACGCGTGCCACGAGGGCAACTACGGCCTGACGAACATCCTGGCCGGCGCGCGAGAAGAAGAGCGCCGGGCAGCCGAGGGACGCTAGCGTACCGGCAGGCATGTGTCGGCTGCTCGGGACCGGACCCGAGCAGCCGCCGTCACATCCACACCTGCTCGTCGTCCAGGTCCGCGTCCGTTACGCGCACCGCCGCCACCTCGAGAATGACGTCTCCGGACACCACCGGAATGCGGTCGGCGTGCGGCTTGTAGCCGGCCTTGCGCACGTAGAGGTCGTAGCTTCCCGGGTGCACGGCGACGTGGGCCTGTCCGCTCGCGTCGGTCGTCCCCCGGTAGACGCCCACACGAACCTCGGCTCCGGCGACGCGCGTCTCGGTGTCCCGATCGACGACCGTCACCGTGACGCGATGCTCCGGCGGAGCAGTCGTGCGGAAGCCGAACGTCGCCGTGGTGTTCGAGTGGACGTGCGCCGCCTCCTGCACCCGAGCCGCGTCGCGTGGCGGGCCCGAATCGGGTTCCGCTCCGTCGAACGCCGCGGTCCAGGCGTGGACCCCTTCGTCGGCAGGCGCCTCCAGAGTCACCCTCGCCGCGTACAGGGCGCTGGTGCCCGGCTCCGGCGTCTCGCCGACCCGGGCGTGTCCGACCTCGGCGCCCGCCGCGTCGCGGATCACGACCCCCCGGCCCCCCAGCGCACACCCCGCCGAGCACTTCACGCCGACTGTCGCCGCAAACCGGCGGTTCACCACGACGGGCGACGGGACGCCCCACACGGCGATGCTCGTCGGATGCGACTCCGTTTTCGGCTCGCCGCCGCCGGGGTCGAGGGCCGTGCCGCCGGGTACAGCCGGCGGCGTTACCTTGTCGGTCACTGCTGTTTCGTCCCGACTCGGCGTCACCCAATCCGCCTCCGGGTTACCGGACCGGCTACGCCATGCCCCCGTTCAGCGCCGCGTCTCGACCGGCAATGCGGCCGAAGACGAGGCAGCGGCCGAGACCGTGCTGCGCGAAGCCGCCCTGTGACTCCCCGGCGCAGTACAGCCCCGGGATGATCTGACCCCGCATGTCGATGACCTGCGCCTTCGCGTTCGTGCGCAACCCGGTCAGCGAGTCGTGGAGGATCGGCGTCGACCAGCCCGCGTAGAACGGCGGCCGCTGGATCTTGTAGCGGGGCGTCGGCTTGTCGAAGTCCTCGTCCTCGCCGAGGTCCACGAAGGAGTTGTAGCGGGCGACCGTCTCCTCCAGCGTGGCGCCCGACATCGACAGCGTCTGGTACGGGTTCTTGATCGCGGCGGCCAGCTCCGCCAGCGTGTCGGCCCGGAAGAAGTAGTCCGGATCGACGTTGGGAGGACGCGGATCCCATTCCTCCCGCTCCACCGCGTCCTGGTCGAAGATGGCCCAGATGGGACCGCCCCCGTTCAGCTTGTTCTCGTCGCCGCTCCAGGCCATGGCGGCGGCGAAGAAGTCGTAGCGGGCGTCCACCTCGTTCCAGAACCGGCGGCCGGTCTGGTTGACCAGGATCAGGTCCTGCCAGTCGATGACGGTCAGGCCGGACGCACGGGCGAGGTCGAAGATGCGGCTGTCGGTCTGCCAGATCAGGCTGGAGTAGCCCCACTGGCACCCGATGTGGCGTGTCTTGGAGATGGCGATCCCCTGCTCGCAGGTCTGGTTGGCGGTGCCCCACAGCGACGCCCCGACCGCCATCGCGGCCAGCTCGCCGTCTCCGCTCTGCCGCGACCACGGCTCGCCCGCCACCTGGTACTCCTCGGTCAGCCGAGGGTCGAACGTGCGGCGCAGGGTCACGTTGCTGGTGCTGCCTCCGGTGGCCACCAGGACGCCCTTGTTCGCCCGGATATTGACAGTGCGGCCATCATGGGTGGCGGTAATGCCGAGCACGCGGCCGGACGACGGGCTCTCCCGCACGATGCTCTGCATCTTGTGGCGCAGCAGGACCTCCGCGCCCTGCGCGCGCGCGCTTTTCTCGAGCGCCCGGACGAGGCCGGAGCCCACGCGGGTCGGATGGTGCGTCACCCTTTCGCTGGCGACCGGCCACT
Organism: Vicinamibacterales bacterium; assembly: GCA_964291605.2. Taxonomy (GTDB): domain Bacteria; phylum Acidobacteriota; class Vicinamibacteria; order Vicinamibacterales; family UBA8438; genus WTFV01. The sequence continues at coordinate 3,663,700 of OZ219745.1, forward strand.
GGATGGTGCGCTGCTGCCGGCGCACCCGCGACGCCTGGGTGGGTCCCACCAGGTGGTCCTGGAACTTGACGCCGTTCTCGATCAGGAACTCATAGGTCGCGGCGTTCTCGTCCGCGAAGGCGCGCACGAGGTCCCGGTCGCTGTAGCGGCTCTGCATGTGGTCGTGGCGGATCCAGTCGATGAACACCTGGTCCGCCGAGTCCTCGACCCCGTGCTTCTTCTGGTTGCTGGTGCCCCCTCCGAGGTGCACGTTGCCGCCCGAGCACAGGCCGTGCCCGCCGATGTCGGTGTTCTCCTCCACCATGATCACGGAGGCGCCGTGATCGAGAGCGGAAACGGCGGCCGCGAGTCCCGCGGTGCCGGCGCCGATCGTCACGAGATCCGCCGACATGTCCCAGAAGTTCTGCGCCTCCGCTTCGCTGGTCCGTCCGCCGAGGCCGGCCAGCGCGGTGGCGCCGACGCCGGCGGTCGCGCCCTTCCTGAGAAACGCCCTCCGACTGACGCTCGCATCCTTCCGTGTCGACTTGGGCATGGCTCTCCTCCCCGTACGATCCCGCACTCTATAGGGCGGATCGTGGACGTGCAAGACGTTTCGTCGCGAGTCGGATCGAGGGCGTGCAGACGGTCTCCCCGCGATGTGGCCCGCTGCCGCTCACGGCTGCATCCCGAACCCGCGAGGCGCCTGCAAATACTTGACGGAACGGGGTGCCGACGACCTATACTGCGCGGATACAGCACGCTAGCAACTCCGACGACCTTCCCGGAAGGCCGCTCGTCCGCGCACCGTCCGGCTCGGCGGAGGAGGAGGGCAGGATGTTCAGGTTGTCACGCGCCGTTCCGTCGGGGTGCATCGTCGTCCTGGCGGCGTACTCCCTGACCGCCGCACCGCTGCATGCCGCGGAGGCCGGGCCGGCCCCGGAGCAGGCTCCCTCCCTGCAGGCCGCCTCCACCGCTGCTTCATCGCCCGCGACCGATGCGCGCGCCTTCCTCGACCGCCACTGCGTCGCCTGCCACAACGATCGGCTGCAGACCGCCAACCTGCTGCTCGACGAGGCCGACGTAGTCCACATCGGTGCGGGCGCCGAGACGTGGGAGAAGGTGGTCGGCAAGTTGCGGAGCGGCGCGATGCCGCCGGCCGGCCGGCGGCGTCCCGAGCCTGCCGCGCTCGACTCGTTCGTAACCTGGCTCGAGACCGAGCTCGACAGCTACGCCGCCGCGCATCCGAATCCGGGCCGCGTCGTCGATCACCGCCTGAACCGTTTCGAGTACGGCAACGCCATCCGCGAGCTGCTGGCCCTGGAGATCGACACCGACGAGATGCTGCCGGCCGACGAGTCGGACCAGGGCTTCGACAACATCGCCGAGGTGCTGTCGATGTCGCCGACGCTGCTCGGCCGCTACATGTTCGCGGCACGCCGCATCAGCCAGCTCGCGGTCGGCGATCCGTCCATCGGACCGGCGGTGGAGACGTTCAACCTGTCGCGCGGGCTGCGACAGGACCAGCGCATGAACGAGGGCCTTCCGTACGGCACGCGGGGCGGCACGCTCATCCGCCACTACTTCCCGCTGGACGGCGAGTACCTGGTGAAGATCCGGCTCGGCCGGAACTTCACGAACTCGCGCATCCGCGCCATCAGGACGCGCGAAGAGATCGACGTGCTGCTCGACGGGGCGCTCGTCACCCGGTTCGCAATCGGCGGCGAGTGCAACGACGCCGACTCCGACTCGCCGCTGTGCACGGGGTCCGGGATATACCGCACGTCCCCGTATCACCTGACGGCGGACGACACCCTGGAGGTGCGGTTCTCGGCGTCTGCGGGCATGCACGACCTGGGGGTGGCGTTCGTCCGCAAGAGCGTGCTGACCGAGGGCATGGCGCCGACGCTGCTGCCGCCGCGGCACACGAGCTCCACCTACGAAGCGCCGCGCATGGACGTCGACACCGTGCGGCTGGAGGGCCCGTTCGACCCGACCGGGCCGGGCGACACACCCAGCCGTCAGCGCATCTTCGTCTGCCGTCCCGCGGTAGAGGCCGACGCGGAGCCGTGTGCGCGGGAGATTCTCGGCACGCTGGCGCGGCGGGCCTATCGCCGCCCGGTGACCGACGCGGACATCGATACGCTGTTGCAGTTCTACCGGTCCGGATACAGCGAGGGCGGATTCGAACGGGGCATTCAGGAGGGGCTGGCGCGGCTGCTGGTTTCGCCGCAGTTCCTGTTCCGGATCGAGCGCGACCCGGCGCAGCTTGCGGCCGGGGGCGTATACGCGATCAGCGACCTGGAGCTGGCCTCGCGGTTGTCCTTCTTCCTGTGGAGCAGCATCCCCGACGACGAGTTGCTCGCTATCGCCGCGGACGGCGAGCTTCGCGACCCCGGTGTCCTGGGTGCCCAGGTGCGCCGCATGCTGGCCGATCCGCGGGCGGCGGCCCTGGCCCGCAACTTCGGCGGCCAGTGGCTGTACATCCGCAACCTGCAGGCCGTCGATCCCGACGCCAGCGCCTATCCGGAGTTCGACGACAACCTGCGCGAGGCGTTCCAGCGCGAGACCGAACTGTTCATCGAGAGCCAGATGCGCGACGACCGTCCGCTGACGGAGCTGTTGACGGCCGAATACTCGTATCTGAACGAGCGCCTGGCGCGGTTCTACGGCGTGCGCAACGTGTATGGGGCGCATTTCCGCCGCGTGCCGCTGCGCGATCCAAACCGGGCCGGGCTGCTGGGCCACGGCAGCGTGCTGACGGTCACGTCCTATGCAACGCGGACGTCGCCGGTGGTGCGCGGGAAGTACCTGCTCGACAACATCCTGGGCGCGCCGCCGCCGCCGCCGCCGCCGAACGTGCCGGCGCTCGAGGACGCCGCCGGCGACGGGCACGAGCCCGCTTCGATTCGCGAGCTCATGGCCACGCACCGCCGGAGCCCGGCCTGCGCCACCTGCCACCTGCGGATGGACCCGCTGGGGTTCGCGCTCGAGAACTTCGACGGCATCGGCCGGTGGCGGGACATGGACGGCCCGACTCCGATCGACGCCTCGGGCGTGCTGCCCGACGGCACGGCGTTCGACGGTCCCGTCGAGTTCCGCGAGGCGCTGCTGGACCGGAGCGGGGAATTCGTGCGCACGTTCGCGGAGAAACTCCTGACCTACGCCCTCGGCCGACCTGTCCAGCACTACGACATCCCGGCGGTCCGCTCCATCCTGCGCGACGCGGCTGCCGAGGACCACCGCTGGTCGTCGCTGGTTCTCGGTATCGTGGAGAGTCCGCCGTTCCAGATGCGCAGGGTGCGCGAGGAGCCGGTGGCCGTCGCACAACAACAATAGCCCGTGACGCAGACCTTGCTCTGACCCGGCAATGAGGAGTCTCTGATGGTTATCACGAAGAAGTCGCTGTCACGCCGAACGATGCTGCGGGGCCTCGGGGCGAGCATCGCGCTCCCGTTGCTCGACGGCATGGTGCCGGCGTTCGCCGCCATTCGGAACACCGCGGCGAGGCCCGTCAAGCGGCTCGGCGCCATCTACGTGCCGAACGGCATGAGCATGGCCCGCTGGCTGCCGCCCACCGAGGGCCACCTCGAGATGAGCCAGGTCCTCTCGCCGCTGACCCCGGTGAAGGACCAGTTGCTGGTGCTGAGCGGGATGGCCAACAAGGAGGCCAAGCAGCGGCTGGACGAGGGCGACGGCGACCATTCGAGGTGCCAGGCGGCCTATCTGACGGGCGCGCATGCGGTGAAGGCGTCCGGGACCAACAGCACCCTCGAAGTGGGCGTGTCGATGGATCAGCTCGCGGCGCGCGAGCTCCGCGAGGACACGCAGCTCGCTTCGCTGGAGCTGTCGCTGGAGGCCAACGAGCTGGTGGGACAGTGCGAGGACGGCTACGGCTGCGCCTACAGCGCCACCATCGCCTGGCGCGACGCCAATACGCCGATGCCGATGCAGACCAACCCCCGCGCGGTGTTCGAGCATCTGTTCGGGGCCGTCGACAGCACGGAGCCGGCCGCGCGGGCGCGGGCCCTGCGCCGGGACAAGAGCATCCTCGACTCGGTGAACGCCGAGATCTCCGACCTGCAGCGGCAGCTCGGCCGCGGCGACCGCTCGAAGCTCGCCGGCTACCTCGATTCGGTGCGCGACATCGAGCGGCGCATCCAGATCGCCGAGTCGCAGAGCGACCGCGCACTTCCGGAGGTGGAGCAGCCGGCCGGCATCCCCGGCGACTTCGAGGAGTACGCCGACCTGATGTTCGACCTGATGCTGGTCGCCTACCAGGCCGACCTGACCCGCGTCTGCACCTTCCTGGTGGGTCGTGAGAAGAGCGTGCGAACCTACCCCGAGATCGGGGTCGCCGAGCCGCACCACCCGGTCTCGCACCACCGGTTCCGGGAGGAGCAGTTGGTCAAGCTGGCCAAGATCAACACGTTCCACATGTCCATCTTCGGGCGCTTCCTGGAGAAGATGCGGGCGACGACGGATGGCGACGGAACGCTGCTCGATCAGTCGATGGTCGTCTACGGGGCCGGCATGGGCAACAGCAACGCGCACGACCCGCTCGACCTGCCGATGGTGGTGGCCGGCGGAGGAGCAGGCACGCTGAAGGGCAACCGCCACGTCCGCCTGCCGGAAGGGACGCCGCTGGCCAACATGCACCTGACGCTGCTGGAGAAGATGGGCATGCCGGCGGAGCGTCTTGGTGACAGCACCGGCGAGCTGCCGATCCTGTCGGGCGTGTAGGAGTCGCAGGCGACGCCGGGTCAAGCGACAGGCCCGGCTGCCGGGTGTGTAGTTCAGCGGGTGCGGGCGCTCGCGGCTATGTGTATGCGCCGCGAGGCTCGTTCCGCGGGGTTCGGATTCGAAGGACGGACAAGAGATGCGCACAACCATCCGACTCATGAGCGTCGCGGCCGTCGTTCTGCTGTCATCCGCGATTGCCTCCGCGGCTCCGCCCGATCTGCGGGTGGCCGACGCGGCCAGGAACCAGGACGCCGGGGCGATTCGTGCGCTCCTGAAGGCCGGGGCGGCAGTGAACGACGTCCAGGCCGACGGCTTCACCGCGCTGCACTGGGCGGCGCAATGGGATCGCACGGACCTCGCCGATCTGCTGATCGGCGCCGGCGCGGACGTGGATGCGGCCGACCGCTATGGAGTCACCCCGCTGGTACTGGCCTGCACGAACGCCAGTCCCGGAATGGTCAAGCGGCTGCTGGAAGCCGGAGCGGATCCGCACGGTGGCCAGGCGACGGGCGAGACGGTGCTGATGACCTGCGCGCGCGGCGGCGTGCTGGATACGGTGACCTCGTTGCTCGACCGCGGCGCCGACGTGAACGCGAGCGAAGCCACGAACGGGCAGACGGCGTTGATGTGGGCCGCGTGGGAAGGGCACACCGACGTGGTCCGCACGCTGATCGAGCACGGGGCCGAGGTGGATGCGCGGACGACGACGGGGTACACGGCGCTGGTGCTCGCGGCGCGGGAGGGCTATCGGGAAATCACCGAGGCGTTGTTGGCGGCGGGCGCGGACGTCAACGCGGCCGCGGTGGACGGCACCACCGCGCTGGGCGTCGCCACGGTCCGGCGGCATCTGGACCACGCGGAGTTCCTGCTGGACCAGGGAGCGGACCCGAACCTCGGACCGGGCTTCTCGCCGCTGCACTGGGCGGCGGGGAAGTGGGACACGGAGCTGAACGACCTCTCCAACGGCGTCGCGGAGGGCAACCAGTGGAGCCCGTTCGGCGGGCTGCACGCGGCCGACCGGCTGCGGATGGTGCGCGCGTTCCTCGAGCACGGCGCCGACCCGAACCGCCGGACGGCGCGGACCCCCGGGTTCCACATCCAGGTGAAGGGCCATCTGGGGAACATGCGCGGGGCGACCGCGTTCGCGATCGCGGCCAAGGCGAACGACCTGCCGGTGATGCGGGCGCTGCTCGATGCCGGCGCCGACCCCTTCATTCCCACGGTTGACGGAACAACGCCGCTGATGCACGCGGCCGGCATCGGCCACGAGCCGGGCATCACCCGGTCCACCGAAGTCGAAGCGCTCGACGCCATCCACCTGATCGTGGAGGTGGGCGGTGACGTGAACGCGGCGAACGAGAGGGGCAACACCGCCCTGCACGGCGCCGCGTGGCGGGAGCGCGCGGACACGATCGTGCAGTTCCTGGTGGACCGCGGGGCCGACATCGACGCGAAGAACTACCGGCAGTGGACCCCGCTGGTCATCGCCGAGGGCATCCACACCGGCGGCAACTACGCGAAGTCCGACACGACGGCCGCGCTGCTGCGCACTCTGGGCGCCGAGCCGAGCCCGCCGGACATCGTGCGGGAGCCGGACGCGCGCTAGACGCAGGGTACTCCGGCCCGACACGATTTCCTGCCGACAAACAGAACATGAGCGGGGAGGCGATGGCCTCCCCGGCTCTGTATCACGGCTCCCGGGTTAGACTGATCCGGTGGGTACCAGGACCGGTTCGGCCGCGGATTCGCGTCCTCCGGTTCACGTCGGGTCTTCCTTGGCGCGCGCCAGCGGCTCGGACGCGCTCGTCGACGACGTCGTTCGCCTCATCCTGGCAACCTATCCCGCCACGCAGGCGATCTACCGGTACGGCACCTGGACCACTGCGGCCCAACGTCTGGACAGTGACCTGGATGTCGCCGTGCTCCTGCCGCACGGCGAGGCAACACGAGTCGATCGCTGGCAGTGGCATCTGCTCGCAGTGAAGCTCGCCGGCGCAGCGGGCACCGAGCATGCGGACCTCGTCAATCTGCGCCGCGCCGACACCACGCTCCAGGCCGAGATCCTGCGCACCGGTCGCCTGGTGTACTGCCAGGACGACGGTGTCCGGCTGGAGTTCGAAACACTCGTCCGGTCGATGTATCAGAGGCTGAATGACGAACGCGCCGGAATCCGCGCTGCGATCGTCGAAAGTGCACGGACGCCGCAGCCGTGAGCGATGTCCTGATCGGGAAGCAGCAGAGCCTCGAGCGCTGTCTGGCACGTGTGCGCCAGACCTGGGCGCAGCCCTCGACGCTGCAGTTCGAGGAAGACTACGACAAGCAGGACATCATCGTTCTCAATCTGCAACGGGCCTGCGAGCAGGCTATCGACATGGCCAACGATGTCGTCAACGTGAAGAAGCTCGGCTGGCCTCGGACCAGCGGGGAGAGCTTCGATCTTCTCGCGCGGGCGGGAATCATCCCGGCATCGATGGCCGAAAACATGAAGGCGATGGTTGGCCTGCGCAACGTCGTCGTGCACCAGTATCAGGAGCTGGACCTCGACATCATCAAGGCTGTGATACGAGACCACTTGGGCGACCTGGCCGACTTCGCTCTAGATCTAACCAGGTAAACCTGAAAGCGGCGCAAGTCGCGCCGCCAACGAGTACGTAGTTTGTACAGAATCCGCACTTCGGCCGGACTAGGCAGCTAGAAATGGTCGCCACACCTGATGCGCGGTGACCGGCTGAGGTTCAGATTCGACGGACCTGCTGGAACCGGATGCCTTCCAGGTATGTGCTGCAGCTCGCCGAGGCCGGCTACGACACGCGGCGCACACCCCGAAGTTGCGTCGAACGGCGTGACGTCTCGAAGCTACCGGGCGCCCTGCGAGGTCGGTCTCGGCGGGGCGCTCGGGCCCATCAGGTTTCGCAGTAGCGCCGCGGTCTCGTCGTGCGCCCGGAAGTAGGGGCCCGCCACGACGCCGTCGGCGATCGTGACCGGCATGCGCCCCAGTTCATCCTCGATGTCCAGTCTGGCGCCGCGATCGATCAGGTACAACGCGATGGAGTTCGCGCCCCGGTAGGCGGCCCCGTGCAGCGCCGTTTCGTTCTTGTCGTTGGTGGAGTTGACGTTCTCGCCGCGCTCGACCAGCATCCGAACCGCCTCGAACGCCTTCTCCTCCGACGCGATGATCTGGCCTTCGATGTAGCCGATGCCGGCCGCCACGAGCAGCGGCGTGGTGTTTTCGTCGTTCCCGATCGCCGGGTCGGCGCCGTGATCGAGCAGGAGGCGCGTCATCGCGGTGTCCGAGGCCTTGACCGCGAGGAACAGCGGCGTCGCGCCGACGTGACTCATGTAGGTGTAGTCGTAAGTCCCGTTCTTCGGTGGATCCGCGGTCATCCGCGCGTTGACTTCGGCGCCGTGGGCGAGCAGCAGCTCGGCCAGCGCAAGGCTGTCCAGCGGGCCGGAGCGCACCGGGCAGGGGAGGGCGGTCCGCTCGCAGTTGCGCGTCCGCACCAGGCCGTGCAGAGCAGTCCCGCGCGGGCCGTCCACGTTCAGGTCGGCACCCTCGGCGACCAGCCAGGCCGCGAGGTCGTAGTGCGCGTTCTCGATGGCCGTGGCCAGGACGCTCGAGCCGAGGCGCGGCGGCAGGTCTTCGTCGGCATGCTCCGCACCGCCCCGCGGCGGGACGGCGTCCCTGGCCGTCTCGTCGATGCTCGCCCCGCCGTCCAGCAGCGCCCGGACCGTGTCCAGGTCGCCGCTGCGCGCCGCGAACAACAGTGCCGTCATTCCCCGGGAAGAGCGGGCGGCCACGTCGGCTCCCGCCTCGACCAGCACCCGCGCGGCCTCCGCGTTGCCTTCCGCCGCTGCCCACATCAGCGCTGTCTGCCCGCGCCAGGTTTCGCTCTCGTCCACCCGGGCGCCGTGGGTCAGCAACAGGCGCAGCACCTCCGGGTTCCCGGTGCGCGCCGAGGTCATCAGCGGTGTCTCTCCCTCCGGGGTGGCGAGGTTCGGGTCTGCGCCGGCGTCGAGCAGCAACGCGGCGGTCTCGGGGTTTCCGTTCGTGCCGGCCAGCGACAGGGGAGTCATGCCGTAGCGGTTCGCCGCGTTGGCGTCGGCTCCCGCCCGAAGCAGCAACTTCGCGATCCCGGCCCTATCCTGTCGCAGCGCCCAGTGCAGGGCGGTCGTGCCGTCGGGCTCGGGCGCGTCGACGTCGCCCCCTGCTTCCACGAACGCACGGGCCGCGGCGTAATTGCCGTTCCGTACCGCCTCGACCAGTCGCTCATCAGCGGCCGCGGCGGCGGGCCCGAATGAGGCAAGCAGCAGAATCAACAACCCGTACAGGCAGGTGACGCGCATGTCGATGCCCTCCGATAAGGATGAGCGGACGGCGGTGGCGGAACGAACAGCAGCAGTATAGCGCCGCCAAACCCGTCGCAAGGCTCCGTGTTCGGCCCCAGCCCGCACCGCCCCACGAGTTCGCACCGCAGAACTCACTCCGTTGCGTTCTACGGCGCAGACTCATAGCGTCCCGAAACGCCTCGCGGACTCGGCGTTTCGGCCCATCCCCTCCGCTCCAGGAACTTGCGCCGCAGAATTCACTTTATTGTGTTCTGCGGCGCAAGCTCCTAGACTACGGAAACTCGCCTCCACAGCTTGATTCGGATCAGCGGCGTCGAGAGCCTCGCGGGGGCTCGCAGGAAGATGATGCACCGCAACCTGGCCGGGCCGCACGGATTGCAGCGTCTGTTCTGGAGCGCCGGGAGTCTGCGCCGTCGGAGATTGCGCGGGCGCAAACGACGCTGCCCTCGGGCCATCCGCGCGGGTGTCATGGGCGCCTGCTGGCTGGCGTTCGTCCTGGCGTCTGCGTCGAGTCTCCATGCCGTCGGCGGCCCGCGGCAGGAGGCACTCCTCCCGCAGCAGGAGGATGAAGCAGCCGGCGACGATGCCGCTCCGTCGCGCGAGCTCCTCGATCGCTACTGTGTGGCGTGTCACAACGAGCGGGTCGTACAAGGTCGCGGCGGGGCGGCCTCGGCACTCGCGGCTCAACTCCGCGCGGTCGGGCTGACTCTGGACACGCTCGATCTGTCGAACGTGGGCAGCGACCCCGAGACCTGGGAGAGGGTGGCCCGCAAGCTCCGTGCCGGGGCCATGCCGCCCGCCGGCCGCCCGCGTCCGGACGCGGAGATGCGCGACGCGTTCCTGGCGCGGCTCGAGACCGACCTGGACGCCGCGTGGGCCGAGCGATCCGAGCTCCCGCGGACTGCCGTCTTCCATCGCCTCAACCGCGCCGAGTACGCCAACGTCATCCGGGATCTGCTGGCTCTGGACGTCGACGTCGCGTCCCTGCTGCCGCCGGACGATGCGAGCTACGGATTCGACAACATCGCCGACGCGCTGGGCGTGTCGCCGCTGCTGCTCGAGCGCTACCTCGGGGCGGCCCGGCGCATCAGCCGCCTGGCCGTCGGCAGCACGGCGATCAGCCCGGCCATTTCGACCTACCTCGTGCCCACGGTACTGACCCAGAATGATCACCTCGACGGCCTGCCGCTCGGCACGCGGGGCGGCATCGCGGTGCGTCACCGGTTTCCTCTCGACGGCGAGTACGTCATCCGCGTGCGCCTGCTGCGAACGGTCATAGACACGATTCGGGGCTTGGGCGAGCCGCACCAGCTCGAGGTCAGCCTGGACGGCGAGCGTGTTCGGCTCTTCACCATCGGCGGCGCACAGCCGCGAGCCGACACGTCGGAGTTGGACGACCACGCCGACGAGGCGGCGCGGGAGGCGGCGCGCCGTGCGGTACGGGAGGCGGCGCTCGCGTACTCGATGAACGCGGACGCGGCGCTGGAGGTGCGCCTGCCGGTCCAGGCGGGAACACGGACGGTCGCCGTCGCGTTTCTCCGGAAGACTTCCGCGCAGGTCGCCACCATCCGGCAACCGCTGCTGCGCAGCAACATCGATCCCGCCGACACGTCCGGGCCGCCGCACGTGCGCAGCGTGGCCATCGGCGGACCGTATGGCGCGTCCGGACCGGGAGACACCCCGAGCCGCCGCCGCCTGTTCGTCTGCTATCCGGACAACACGCAGGAAGAGCCCGCCTGCGTCCGGCGGATCATGGCGACCGTCGCCCGCCGCGCCTATCGACGGCCGGTGACCGAGGCGGACCTGCAGGTGCTGCTCGACTTCTACGAGGCGGGCCGCCGGGACGGCACTTTCGAGGACGGCATCGGGCGGGCGCTGCAGCGGGTTCTCGTGAGTCCCGAGTTCCTGTTCCGCATCGAGCGCGATGCTCCGGGAGACGTAGCCGGCGAGGTGCGGCCCCTGGGCGATTTGGAGCTGGCGTCGCGCCTGTCCTTCTTCCTGTGGAGCAGCATTCCGGACAACGAGTTGCTCGACGTGGCGGCGGAAGGGCGGCTCGGCGACCCGGAGATGCTCCATGCCCAGGTGCGGCGGATGCTGCGCGATCCGCGCTCGCGGGCGCTCGTCGACAACTTCGGGGGGCAGTGGCTGTACCTGCGCAACCTGGCCGGCACGGCACCGGATCCCATCCAGTTCCCGGAGTTCGACGAGAACCTGCGGCAAGCGATGCGTCGGGAGACCGAGCTGTTCTTCGAGCGGGTGATCCGCGAGGACCGCAGCGCGTTGGAGTTCCTGACGTCGCGCACGACGTTCCTCAACGAACGGCTGGCCCGGCACTACGGAGTTCCGCGCGTCTACGGCAGCCATTTCCGGCCCGTCACCCTGACGGACGGCAACCGGGCGGGTGTGCTGGGACATGCGAGCCTGCTGACGGCGACTTCCTACGCGAACCGGACGTCACCGGTGACCCGCGGCAAGTGGATCCTGGAGAACATCATCGGCGCGCCGCCCCCGCCGCCCCCGCCGGACATTCCGGAACTCGAAGAAGAGGCCGCCGACGGCCGGGTGCTGTCGATGCGCGAGCGCATGGAGCAGCATCGCAAGAATCCGAGTTGCGCCGTCTGCCACACGCAGATGGATCCGCTGGGGCTGTCGCTGGAGAACTTCGACGCGGTCGGCCGCTGGCGGGAGCGCAGCGAGTCCGACGCGCCGATCGATGCCTCCGGAGTGTTGCCGGACGGCACCCGGTTCGACGGTCCGGAGGGACTGCGAACCGTCCTGGAGAGCCGTGCGGAGGAGTTCATCACGACGTTGACCGAGAAGCTGCTGACCTACGCCGTCGGCCGGGGTATGGAGCTCGCCGACGCGCCGGTCGTGCGGCAGATCGTCCGCGACGCCGTGCGCGACGACTATCGCTTCTCGTCGCTGATTCGGGGCGTGGTCGACAGCAAGCCGTTTCGGATGCGGAGAGTACAGCCATGATCATCACGAAGAAGGCCTTGCCCCGCCGGACGGTGCTGCGGGGTATGGGAGCCGCGGTCGCCCTTCCGTTGCTGGACGCCATGGTGCCGGCGTTGACGGCCATGACCCGCACGCCCGCGCACCCGGCACGCCGGCTCGCCTTCATCTACATCCCGAACGGTGCCTACCACGCGGCCTGGACGCCGGAGGGCACGGGGCGCGAGTTCGAGTGGTCGCCTTCGTTGCAGGCGCTCGCGCCGTTCCGCGAGCAGGTGGTGGTGGTGACAAATCTGGCCCATCGCCAGCTCGAGTCGCTCGGCGACGGCGGGGGAGACCACTCCCGCGCGAGCGCAGGGTGGCTGAGCGGCGTGCATGCCAAGCGGACCGAGGGCGCCGACGTCGAGGTGGGCACCACGGCGGACCAGATCGCGGCGCGGGAAATCGGAACCGAGACGCCCCTGTCGTCGCTCGAGCTCGCGCTCGATGCGGCGGACATCGTCGGCCACTGCGACGCCGGCTACAGTTGCGCCTACATGAACACCATCTCGTGGCGGACGCCGACGACGCCCAACCCGATGGAGCGCAACCCGCGCGCCGTGTTCGAGCGCCTGTTCGGCGACGGGGACAGCACCGCCGACCGGCTGCGCGAGATGGAGATGGACCGCAGCCTGCTCGACTCGGTCACGGCGGAGATCGGACGGCTGCACACGGATCTCGGCGCACAGGACAAGCGGCGGGTGGACGAGTACCTCGAAGCGATTCGCGAAACCGAGCGGCGCATTCGCAGGACCGAGCAGTACAACCGCGCGCAGGAGTTCCCGGTCCCGGACCGGCCCATCGGCGTGCCGGAGGACTTCGAGACGCACGCCGGGTTGATGATCGACCTGCAGGTGCTGGCCTATCAGTCGGATCTCACGCGTGTGATCACGTTCGCCTTCGGCCGCGAGGCGAGCTACCGGACCTTTCCGGCCATCGGCATCAACGATCCGCACCACGCCCTGTCGCATCACCAGAACGACGACGAGAAGCTCGCCAGGCTGGGGAAGGTCAACGCGCATCACGTCGCTACCTTCGCGTCGTACCTGGAGAAGCTGCAGGCCACGCCGGACGGCGACGGCACGCTGCTCGACCACACGCTGCTTCTCTACGGAAGCGGCATGAGCGACGGCAACCTGCACAACCACTCGCCGTTGCCCATCGTGCTGGCGGGCGGGGCGGCGGGCAGGTTCCACGGCGGCCGGCACCTGCGCGCCACGCCCGAGACGCCGATGACGAACCTGCTGCTGAGCATGCTCGACATGGCCGGGGTGCGGCCCGAGCGCCTCGGCGACAGCACGGGGCGGCTGACCGATCTCTGATCCAGCGGAGCGGCTCGGCGGCGTCGATGCGGCGGGCGTTCCGCGCCGGTTGGCTCAGTGAGGAATCCGACGCCCCAGAACGCTGAGGGCCGCGGCCGCGGCCGTCTTGTGGTCCTTGCGCCACGGCGTTCCCGCCAGTTGGCCGAACCGGGCGATGAGTGCGGTGACTTCGGGCACGGCAACACCCATTGCTTCAGCCGCCAGTATCACCGGGTCAGTCTTGCGAGGGTAGCGCCGGACCTCCATGCCCAGCTCGGCCGCGGCTTCGGCCAGGGACTCGCGGTACAGCATGCCGTCCGCGGCCAGCGTCAGGGAACGTGAGTTCAGAACCTCCTCCAGCGAGTCCGGCAGGCTGTCATACGGACTCGCGGCCAGAATCAGCACCCGGGCACGATAGGTCGCCAGCATGGTCGAGATCGCCGCATGCGCGTGTCCGGCCACCGATCGTCTCACCCGGTTCACGAGGTCGATTGCCGCTCCGATATCCAGTTCCAGGGCCTCATGATGGTAGGGTGCGCTCGGGAGATCCTTGTCGATCAGCTCGATGCGCCGCCGATCGAGGAAGACGGGAGCGGCGTCTTCCGCCGCAAGGGTGACCAGTTCGGCCCGCGCGTAGTGGTCCGAAGCTCCGATGACGGCTTCGGCTAGACTCATCGTTTTGCATAACTCTGCGCCAGGAAGACCTTGCGAGCAAGTGACTGCCTCTGCAGAGAAACGGGAGGCAGCCGACCGGCGCGGTGCGGGAGCGGCGACGGGCGGGTCGCAGGTTCCCTACTCGTCGGCGTCCGGTCCGGGAAGGACGACGCGCTCGATGGTCAGCAGGCGCCGGTCGACCTTGCCGAGTTCCACTTCTACGGCGTCCAGACGGGTGTCGAAGCGGGCGTGACCCGCTACTCGGTGCCGCCGAGGGAGCGGAGCAGGTTCGCGGTGGGCGTCTGTCCGCGGCTGGCCAACCACGCCGCGTAGACCTCGCGATACCGCCCGAGGGCGGCGCCGCCGATGGCCGATCCGTCGGGGGCCTCGGGCGGCGCGAGTGCGACTGTCAGCGGCGTCTGTCCCATCCGGTTCCGCGCGTTCACGAGCGCGCCGCGGTCGGCGAGGAGCCGAATGACGCTGTCGAACTTGCTGCCGGCCGCCACATGCAGGGCGGTATCGCCGGACAGGCTGGCGGCGTTCGCGTCCACGCCGAGGTCGAGTGCCGACCGGACCGTTTCCAGGATCTGCCATTCCGCGATCCTGAGTCGACGAAGCCCCGTGTTCTTCCCACCTGCCGCAACCATGACAGCCGTCCGGCCGTCCTGCAGCGGCAGCGACGTGTCGGCGCCGCCGTCTCCCAGCAGACGCATGATCTCCGTATCGGCTCGCCGCGCGGCCAGCACGAACGGCGTCGCGCCGACCAGGAACTTGTCGAAGGCGAACGCGCGCCTGTCGTGCTTGAGGAAGGAGCCTTGCGTGAGCCGCACGTCCGGATCGGCGCCGTGGGCCAGCAATATCTCCACCATCTCGCTATCGCCCTGGAGCGCGGCCCAATGCAGGGCTGCCTGCCCGGCGCCGGCCGCGTCGGGATCCGCGCCCCTCTCCAGCAGCACCGCGGCGACGTCATGCAAACCGTGCTGGGCCGCGACGACCAGCGGGGTAGTGCCGGCCGCGGCTGTATCGTCGATGGGCGCGCCGGCGTCCACCAGCAGTGCAGCCGAGGCCGCGGCGCCGTGCCGCGCGGCAAAAAGCAGCGGCGTGAAACCGCCCTGCTCGACCCACACGGCACCCTCGGTCTTGCCGAGGCTCTTCTGGCAGCACAACAGCACATGACGGCGTGACGACTTCGTCCGGGCGTGCAGATCCGCTCCGGTTTCCAGCAGGACACGCACGACATCCGGGTTTCGCTGGGCAACGGCCCACATGAGCGCGGTCTGTCCCTGCGCGCCTTCCTTCGCATTCATGTCGGCGCCGTGGACAAGCAGCGACCGTACCGCGGCGAGATTGCCCTGGCGGGCGGCGATCATGAGCGGTGAGCCGCCGGTGTCCGGTGCGATGTTCGGGTCGCCGCGCGCCGCCAGCAGTTTCGCGACCATTGCCGCGTTACCGGCAGTGGTAGCCACCCAGAGCGGCGTGACGCCCAGATCGTTCGTCGCGTTCACGGCCGCGCCGGCGCGGATCAACAGGTCCGCCGCCTCGAGGTCATTCAGGTGGGCAGCCCAGTGCAGCGCGGTCGCGCCGTCGCCCTGCCGCGCATTCACTTCCGCCTCCTGCTCGAGGAGCGTTCGCACCGCGGTCGCATCGCCGTTCTTGACGGCTTGAACCAGCTCGACGTCAGCGGCGTTCGCGCCGGCGGCGAAGCTCGTTCCGAGTGCGGCGACAAGAACCAACGGCCCGATGGGTCGACCGCAGAGCGGTCTCGTCGAGATGCGCATGTGTGCCCTCCCTGTACCGCGACTCGACACGTACGCGACCGCGAAACCCGGCAGTCTGGCGAGTCTAGGAGATTGCGCCGCGGAACGCAACGCAGTGAGTTCCGAGGCGCAAGCTCCTGGGGCGGTGGGGGATGGGGCCAAAAACGGAGCCCCGCGACGGGTTTGGCGGCGCTACCACGCGCTGAACGATGGCCTGTCCTCGAAAACGCTGAGCTTTCCCGGGCCGCGATGTTATTATCCGAACTGCTTCAATTTGCTGGGAGGCAAGAACATGTCGCGCTGGCGCTCCGTTGGCGGGCTCGTGGCGGCGGCGTGGTTCGTTTTGCTGTCTCCGCTGTCCGCCAGTCAGACCGCATCTTCAGGGCCGCAGGTCTCGCCGGAGACACCCTCTCCGCTGCGTCCCGTACTGAACCGCTACTGCGTCGGTTGCCACAACGACAGGCTGCGGACCGCCGACCTGTCGTTCGAGGCGATGGATGCGGTCCACGTCGCCGAAGGCGCGGAGGTCTGGGAACGGGTCATCCGCAAGCTCAGGAGCGGCGCGATGCCGCCGCCGGGGCGGCCGCGGCCCGAGCCGACGGTCGTGGAGAACGTGCTCGCGTGGCTCGAAACGGAGCTGGACGGCGCGGCCGCGCGCGCCCCCAACCCGGGCCGCACGGACAGCATCCATAGGCTCAATCGCGCCGAGTACCAGAACGGGATTCGCGATCTGCTGGCGCTCGACGTCGATGTCTCGGCCCTGTTGCCGGCCGACAGTGCGGACGAACACGGTTTCGACAACATCGCCAGCATGCTGTCGGTCTCGCCGACCCTGCTGGACCGGTATCTGTCGGCGGCGCGGAGGCTGAGCCGGCTTGCGGTCGGACTTCCGCCGGGCGCCCCCGCCATCGCGGAATACCGGATCCGGCTGAATCAGGACGACTATCTGGGCGAGGACCTGCCGTTCGGCTCGCGGGGAGGCGCCGCCATTCGCCATCGCTTTCCGGTCGATGGCGAGTACGCCATCGAGGTCCGCTTGTACCGCCAGTTGTTCGACGTGGTCGTCGGACTCGGCTCGCCGCACGAGGTCGAGATCCGGGTGGATGGCGAGCGGGTCCTTTCTTCGGTCGTCGGTGGCGAAGAGACCGGTGGCGCCCCGCCGGCCGGATTCGTCGGCGATATTTTCGGTAGTCCGGAGTGGGAGCGGTACGCGCGGAACGCCGACGCCGGCCTCGAAGTGCGGTTCCCGGCGAAGGCCGGCTGGCGTCTGGTGAGCGTTTCGTTCCTGGGGCGTCCGACCGAGGTCGAGGACGGCGTTCCCCACCCGCCGAGATACCCCGAGCGCGACGAGTCGCTCGAAAGCAACCCGTGGGTTCACACGGTCGCCATCCGCGGCCCGTACGAGGTATTGGGCCCCGGGGATACCCCGAGCCGCCGCAAGATTTTCATCTGCCGACCGACGGAGCAGCGCGAGGAGGAACCCTGCGCGGAGCGGATTCTCACGGCGCTCGCCAGTGAGGCGTATCGCCGGCCCGCGACCGAACGCGAGGTGCGGACGCTCCTGCGGTTCTACGGGGAGGGCCGTCGCGAGGGCACCTTCGATGACGGCGTCCAGTTCGCTCTGGAGCGGCTCCTGGCCGACCCGAAGTTCCTGTTCCGCATCGAAAGGGAACCGATCGACCTCGCTTCGGGAACCGTGTATGCCGTCAGCGAGCTGGAGCTCGCGTCGCGACTCTCGTTCTTCCTGTGGAGCAGCATTCCCGACGCCGAGCTGCTCCGTGCGGCTGTCCGCGGGGAGCTCCGCGCTCCCGACGGACTCGAGCAGCAGGTGCGGCGCATGCTGGGCGACGGCCGCTCGCGGGCTCTCGTCGACAACTTCGTCGGCCAGTGGCTGACGTTGCGCAATCTGCCGAGCGCGGCGCCCGACCTGAACGCCTTTCCGGACTTCGACGAGAACCTGCGCGAGGCGTTCGATCGCGAGACGCGGCTGTTCGTGGAAAGCGTGTTCCGGGAGGACCGGAGCGTGGTCGACCTCCTGCGCGCGAACTACACGTTCATGAACGAGCGGCTGGCGCGGCACTACGGCGTGCCGAACGTGTACGGCAGCCACTTCCGGCGCGTCACGTTCGGCGACGACGAGCCGCGCGGCGGGGTGCTCGGCCAGGGGAGTTTTCTGACGGTGACGTCGTATCCGAATCGAACCTCTCCGGTGTTGAGAGGCCGCTGGGTCCTCGAGAGCCTCCTGGGCACGCCGCCGCCCTCGCCGCCGGCCGACGTACCGGGTCTGCCGGACCGCGGCGAGGATGGCCGGCCCGCGTCGGTGCGCGAGCGGCTGGAACGGCACCGCGAGAGCCCCGCGTGCGCCACCTGTCACGCGCCGATGGATCCGTTGGGGTTCGCGCTGGAGAACTTCGATGCCGTGGGCGGCTGGCGGGACGCCGATGACGGCACGCCCGTGGACAGCTCGGCCGTCTTGCCCGATGGAACGCGGTTTCGGGGCCCGGCCGGACTCCGCGCGTTCCTGGTGGGCCAGCACCGTCAGTTCGTCGAAGCGATGACCGAGAAGCTGCTGGCGTATGCCCTGGGCCGCCGGCTCGAGTACTACGATCGCCCGGCGGTGCGCGGCATCGTGCGGGAAGCCGCGGCAAGCGATTATCGCCTGTCCGATATCATTCTGGGCATAGTCGACAGCCCGGCGTTCAAGCTGCGCCGCGCGGCCATGGATCCTTCACCGACAGGGCCGGCGGCTGCGGCCAACCCCTGAGGGATGCCGGCCGCCATGCGGATGATCCTTGTTCAACCGGTGCGGAGAGCGGTTCAAACGAAGCGGAGAGCTCGACCATGATGATCACGAAGACGGCGTTGCCGCGGCGTACGTTCCTGCGCGGCACGGGCGCCGCGGTGGCCCTGCCGCTGCTGGATGCGATGGTGCCGGCGCTCACCGCGTTCGCGAAGACGCCGGCGGCGCCCGTCAGGCGGCTCGGGGTGGCCTACGTGCCCAACGGGATGATCATGCCCGCTTGGACCCCGCCCGCCGAGGGTCCGCTCGACCTCTCGCCGGTACTCCAGCCGCTGGCGCCCTTCAAGGACCGCATGCTCGTGTTCTCCGGGCTGGATGGGGTACAGAACCGCGGCGGGACTCATACGACCGCGGCGACGAGGTTCCTGACCGGCGTGGTCGGGCAGCGGACCGCTCAGGGGATCGAGGCGGGCACGTCGATTGATCAGATCGCGGCGAGGCAGTTCGGCCAGGACACGCAGTTGGCCTCACTCGAGCTTGCGCTCGACCGCCTCGACCTCGTCGGCACGTGCGACAACACCACGTGCGCCTTCATCAACTCGCTCTCGTGGACGAGTCCCACGACGCAGGCGCCGGCCGAGGACAACCCCCGCGTGGTGTTCGAGCGGCTCTTCGGCGACAGCGGGACGACCGACCCGGCCGAGCGCAGGGTGCGCCTGCGGCGAAGCCGCAGCATCCTCGATTCGCTGATGGAGTCGCTGACGGACCTGGAGCGGGAGATCGGCTCCGGGGACCGCGCGCGGCTCGACGAGTACCTGACGGCGGTGCGCGACGTGGAGCGGCGCATCCAGAACGCCGAGGAACAAAGCGCGATGGATCTGCCGCTGGTGGAGCAGCCCGGCGGAATCCCGGCCGACTACGAGGATTACTGCGCGCTGATGTGCGATCTGCAGGTGCTGGCCTTCCAGTGCGATCTGACGCGGGTCGTGACGTTCATGCTGGGCCGCGAGTACAGCGGGCGGACGTACCCGCAGATCGGCATCGCCGAGGCCCACCACCCGCTGTCGCATCACCAGGACGATGCCGAGAAGATGGCGCTGCTCGCGAAGCTGAACACCTACCACGCCTCGCTGTTCGCGTCATACCTGGAGAAGCTGCATCGGACACCCGACGGCGACGGGTCGCTGCTGGACCATACGCTGCTCCTGTACGGGGCGGGCATGGCGGACGGCAACAGTCACGACTCCCAGAATCTGCCGCTGATGCTGATCGGCTCGCGCGAGCAGTTCCACTTCAAGGGCGGGCGTCACCTGCGGTACGAGCACGAGCCGGCGGCGTCGCTGCTGGTCACCGTGCTGGACAAGCTCGGCGTGCCCGTCGAGCGGATTGCCAACAGCCGCGGCCCGCTCGACCTCGATGCGCCGCCGAGTCCCCTGGCGGGGATCTGAATGGGGCAGAACAGACCAGCAGGACCGAGCGTGGGCTGAAACAGAACCGCTGGCGGATTGCCTTCGCAGCTTCCGCCCGCCCGGCGGTCAGGGTCGGGCGCTCGCCGGGTTGCTCACCTCGCTTCCACGTTCAGCAGCCGAAACGCCGGCGTGCCGAACGTCTCCCTGAACGTCTCCACCGCCAGCCCGCCGTCCGGGTTCAATTGAAGCCGGGCCGCCACGATCAGCACACCGTCGCCTCTCCCGTTGTGGTCGAGGTGGAGCTCGATCATCCCGAAGGGGTATTCGCGGCTCCGAGTCTGCAGCGCGGACTCGTCGAAACCGAGGTGCCGCACCGTGAACACCCGGACCACGCGGCCGCTCTCGGTCGGCGCGGACCGTGCGAGCGCGATGTCGTAGCCCAGGTTGTTGATGACGATCCGCCCCTTCTGCGTCCTCTGGAGCGCATCCTCGAGCCGTCTCGGACCTCCGCCGGCCAGGATTTCCAGGAACTCGATGAACTCCTCGTCGCTCGTGTACTCGTCGACCTGGATGCTGAAGAAGTTGCTGCCGGCGTTGCCGAAGGTGCCTGTGTTCGCGATACGTCCCTCGAAGCGCTCCGGACCGGAAGGCCGGCCCTGGGCGAAGGCCGGAGCGGTACAGAAGAGCAGTGCGCCGGCAAGTAGCGCCGCGACGACCGGGGAACAACTCCGTTCACGCGGGATGTATCGCTGCTCGGATGGGGCAGGGCCTTCGCCACGGGCTCCCGGCGCGACCTTGCGGTCGCATTGGGAGTGTACCTGGCGCGCAGCTCCGACGGCGCAAGCACCCGGCTTCGCTCGATGCATCGAAACCTCCCGGCCCGGAATGCGATGGGCCGCGCCCCGGTGGACGCGGCCCGTGCGCCACGCCATACGGCTAGAAGTCGTAGGTCGCGCTGATCCGCGCGATCCGCGGCGGAATGTTCTCCAGCACGTTGCCGAACGACGGGCCCGAGACCTGCTGGATGCGCAGGATGTCGTTCGCGTTGAACAGGTTGAACACCTCGGCCGCGAGCTGGAACCGGCCCGGACCCAGGTTCAGGAACTTCGACAGGCGGACGTTCCAGACGTGCTGGGCGGTGAGCTTCGACGCGCCGTACGGCTCCACCCGGATGGTCTGGGTGCCCTGGTTGCGGAAGTGGAACAGCCCGTCGGGGTCGTTGCGCAGGAACCGCGCGGTCCGCTGAATCGGGAAGCCGCTCAGGCCCTGATAGAACACGCCGAGCTGGACGTCGCCCGGGAACATGTAGCTGCCGTGCGCCTTGAGGCCCCACTCCCAGGTCTCGTCGAGCCCATGCAGGGCGACCTGCGGGGGAACGAAGTCGGTCAGGGCGGCGTTCGGGAGCCAGCGATGGTTCTGCGTGCCGATGAACGACACGAGGCCCTGCCACCCGTTCCGCAGCCGTCTCTCCAGCGTGAACTCGTAGCTGTGGTAGAAATCCGGCACCGGATAGTTGATCCGCTGGTTCCCGACGAACTCGGCGCCCCGGTACTCGTCTCCGTAGTCGGCGAAGTGGATCATGGTGCCCGGGTCGTCGCCGGTGTCCAGCACCCCGTCCGGACCCGGATCCCGACGGCTCACCGGGATGGTGTAGGCGCTGAGCGGGCGGAGGATGTTCGGCCCGCCCTGCGTCCCCGAGGCTGTCGACCCCCGCGTGTCGAACAGACCCGCCTCGCGCTTGTAGACGTACACGGCGCGGGCGGCCACCGAGGGCATCAGCTCGTGCTGGACGCCGAACGACAGCTCCTGCGTGTTGGACTGGTAGAGCTCGCGGCCGTATTTCGGGTCGTTCGGCAGGATGGAGTTGGCGGCCCCGGTGATGCTGACGAAGTCGGGGCCGTTCAGGCTGAGGTCCACTTCTCCCGGCGTGTAGGTGTTGTCGGGGATCGCGTCGCTCCAGACGTACGTCGCCGAGGCAATCGCATTGAGGTTGTACGTCGAAGCGAAGCTGTCGCCGAGCGACTGCTGGAAGTAGTTGTACGCGCCCCGGATCACGGTCCTGCCGTCCCCGCGGAGGTCGTAGGCGAGCCCGATGCGGGGTGCAAGCCCTTTCCAGTCCACCACGTTCAGCCGGTCGACCTGCCCCTGGAAGAACAGCCCGAAATCGTCGGGACCCTTGAATTGCTCCGGCACGTACGAGGCGTAGTGGTCGAACCGCAGGCCGATGTTCGCGGTCAGCCGCCTGCTCACCCGCCACTCGTCCGTGACGTACGCCGAGTTCACGTCCACCCGGTTGGTGGGGTCCAGGGGGTAGTTGAACAACCTGACCCGGTACGGATTCCCCACCATCCCCGTATCGAACAGGGTCGCTCCCTCGTACTCCAGGATGAAGTTGCCGCCGGCATGGCTGGCCTGCCCCGTGCCGTGCGTCTCCCGATAGATCTGGACGCCGGTCTTGATCGCGTGCGCGCCTCCCGGATAGTAGGTGGCGCTCCCCACGTATTGCCACCGATTGCGGGGGCGTCTGTCGGCGCGGGCCGCCGAGCCGGTATACAGGCGCGAGACGCGATCGAAGCGGGTGGCGGTGTCGACGCCGGCCCTGGGCTGATAGTCGGCGAGGTAGTAGTGGCGGCCCAGCGTGAGCGTGTACACGAACCGGCTGCTGGGCGTGCCGTTGAGCTCGATCTTGCCGGTCTGCGGGTTGAACAGGTAGTCGTTGGTGGTCTCGAGCGGCCGGAACTGGGTGCCGTACCGCTCCGGCATGACCTTGCCGCTGCGGTGGTAGAACGCGTCCATCCGGTAGCCCCGCGAGAGCTGGAACGTGGTCTTGATGGTCTGGCTGTTGAGCTCCCGCCGGCCGTCCCCGCGCCCGTCCTCGGTCGTGTCGTCCGGCGTCAGGTAGATGCCGTCCGGTCCGCCGTCGAGCGCGAAGTTGACCTCGTTCTGCGCCTTGCGCTGGCGCTTGTAGTCGCCGTAGAACCAGATCCGATCCCTCCAGATGGGACCGCCCAGCGACCCCGAGATGTCGCTGTAGTCCTTGAACGAGCTGCCCTGCGTGACGCCCCGTTCCATCAGCGCCGCGTCCAGGTTGTCCGACTGCATCTGCCGGTTCTGGTACGCGCCGAAGTAGCGCCCGTGGAACTCGTTGGTACCGGACTTGATGATGGCGGCGAAGTTCATCCCCGCCGTCGCGACCTCCGCGGTGTTGCCGACGGCCGTGATGGTTACCTCGTCGAGGGACGCGTAGTCGTAGTAGGAGCCCATCGACGACGTGTACTGCCGCGTGTTGATCCCGTCGAGGGTCGGCGTGATCTGGCCGCGTTGGCCATAGGCGCGCGCGGACTGGTAGTTGGCCATGGTGCTGCCGCCGACGTCGATCCGGCCGACGCGCATGCCGGGGGCCATCGCCATCAGCTCGAACTGGCTGCCCGAGTTGGGAACCGACTCGATCACCTCGCGCGTCAGGGTCTGCACGGTGGCCGCGCTCGTCACGTCGACGACCGGGCTCTGGCCGCTCACGGTGATGGTCTCCTGGACGGTCGAGAGCTCGAGCTCCACGTCTATCCGGGCCGTGAAGCGATCCGTCAGCCGGACCCCTTCGCGGATGACGGTCGAGAATCCGGGAAGCTGGAACGTGATCGTGTACGTCCCGATGCCCAGATCGGTGAACCGATAGCCGCCCTCGCCGTCCGTCACCCGAGTGATCTGCGGCACGGTCAACTGCGGGCTCTCGAGCGTTGCCGTCACGCCTGGCAGTACGCCGCCGGTCGCGTCCGTCACGATCCCTTCGATGCCGGACGCGTTGATCACCTGCGCGCTCGTGTCCGATGCGCCGCCGAGGGAAAGCGTCAGCCCCAGACAGATCGCCAGACCTGTCGGACCCGTCCGGAACTTGCGATGCAGCATCTGAACACCTCCAAACCGTACTGTGTGGCGTACTGCGCGTCGTGCCGCCGAGAATCGCGCCGGCATCCGCTTGCCGGATCGCGGCCAGGGAGCAGCCCACGAGGTTGCGGGTTCGGGACGTCTGTGCCGATGCGAGGAAACTGGAGCGGGACGATTCGTGACTGCGGGAGAACGGGTCGATGCGGGGCCCCGGGAGGGATGCCCGGAGGCCGCGCCCGTCGCCGGGAACGCGCCGCAAGGACGCGGCGGGGCGTCGCGGACGGGCAGGAAGGCGGCGAAGTACGGGCCGCGCGCCGCCGTGACGGCGACCGGGTCGGCCGGCTTCCCGGCAAGAACCGGGCTGCGGCCGGGGTGGCAAGCCGTGAGATCTGAATTCCCACAGGCACCTTGTCGCCGCTCCGGCGCCTCGACGCTTCCGCGCCTTCACACCAGGCTCGTGACGACACCCGCCCAGGCATCGTACTCGTGCACCCCGAGAAACGCAACGGCGGATCCGTGGAGCGGATGACCGCGAGGCGGACACAAGGGCCTGTGGTATCGTGGCGGGAGTCGCGCAGGGGCTCCGTGGCCGCCGAAGTTCAACAACTCATGGGACACCCTCGCGCGCGCCACCTCTTTCTCCTCATCTACTTCCTGTCCGGTGCCGCGGCCCTTGTCTATGAGGTGGTCTGGTCGCGGTTGCTGGTGCTTCAGATGGGGAGCACCGTCGCCGCCATCGGGACGGTGCTGGCGGCATTCATGGGGGGCCTGGCCGGAGGCGCGGCGCTTGGCGGCCGGTTTGCGTTCAGGCTCTCGCGCCAACAGGCCCTGCGCCTCTATGCGTTGCTCGAATGCGTGATCGCGGCGTGCGCGCTGCTTGTTCCCGTGGCGCTCAGCGGACTCCAACCGCTGCTTGCCACCGCGTACGCCGACGGCGACGGGGGTGCCTGGTTCGGCCTGAGCCGCCTCCTGTCCAGCTTGACGGTGCTGCTGGTGCCGACCGCGGCGATGGGGGCGACGTTTCCGCTGGCCGTGCGGTGGTTCGCCGGCCGGGCCGAGGATGCGGGGACCGAGACCGGTGCCCTCTATTCGCTGAACACCCTGGGTGCGGCCCTCGGCGCGGGTTTGGCTGGTTTCGTCCTGTTGCCCTGGCTCGGGCTCCGAGGCGCCACGCTCATCGGCGTGGCGGTCAACGTGGCCGCCGGCGCAGGCGCGCTGGGGCTGACGCTGTACACGGCGGGGCCACGCCGGACGTTGCCGGCGACGGCGTCCACCGTCCCACCGACTCCGAGCCCGCCCGTCGCTGGCCGCCGACCACGGCGACGGGCCAGGTCGGGTGACAGGGCGGCCGCCGGCCGGCGCGCCGCTCCGTCGCCGCTCGTCGGAAGGACATGGCTGGCCGCCGCGGCCCTCGGCCTGTCCGGCTTCGTCGCCCTCACTTACCAGGTCGCCTGGACCCGCATACTCGCCCTCGTCATCGGACCGACGATCTATGCGTTCAGCGCCATGCTGACCACGTTCATCGGCGGTCTGGCCTGCGGGGCGGCATTAGGCGCGCGGCTCACCCGGTGGCGGCGCTATCGGCTTGTCTGGCTGGGCATGACGTTGATTCTGGCCGCACTGGGTGCATTCGGCGCGCTGTGGCTGATCGTGCCGCTGTCACTCACCATGGCGCGCGCGGCGGCCGAGCCCGGCGCGCTGTTCGCGTCGGTAATGGCCGTTCAGGTCACGCTTGCGGCTGGACTGCTGCTGCCGATGACCATCGCGCTCGGGGCCGCGTTCCCCCTGGCCGTCGCGGTGGCTGCCCGACGCGAGGAAACGGTCCCGTTCGATGCCGGCATCGTGTACGCGGTGAACACCGTTGGGGCGATCGCCGGCGCGTTGCTGGGGAGCTTCGTGCTCATTCCGTTTCTCGGCCTGCAGCAGACGATCCTGGCAGCGGGTGTGCTGAGTATCGCCGGCGGCAGTCTCCTGCTGCTGGCAGCCGACATCGGCCGGAGGATGAGGTTCGCGGTGGCGGCCGTCGCGCTGACGTGCTTCGGCGCCGGAGCGGCGCTGCCGGACTGGAATCGCGCGTTGATCTCGAGCGGCGCGTACTGGAACGTGCCCGACGTCCGGACCCAGGACCTGCAGGCGGCCCTGGAGGCGGGCGAGGTCCTGTATTACGAGGAGGGAGCGGCCGGCACTGTCTCGGTGCGCAGGACCGCCGGCAGCCTCGCGCTGGCGATCGATGGCAAGGTCGACGCCTCGAACGCCGCCGACATGCTGACCCAGAATCTGCTGGCCCACCTGCCGCTCCTGCTGCATCCCGACCCGCAAGACGTCGGCATCATCGGGCTGGGAAGCGGCGTCACGCTCGGTGCGGCCTTGCGACATCCCATCAGGCGGGCGGACATGTTGGAGATCTCGCCTCAGGTCGTCGAGGCGTCCGCCTACTTCAAGGCCGAGAATGACGCCGCTCTGGAGGATCCGCGCACTCGTTTGATCCTGACCGATGGCCGCTCCCATCTCCTGCTGTCGTCGCAGCGCTACGACGTGATCATTTCCGAGCCGTCGAATCCCTGGATGGCCGGCGTCGCTACGCTCTTCACGCGCGAGTTCTTTCAGGCGGCGCGCGACCGGCTGAAGCCCCGGGGAATCCTGTGCCAGTGGGCACATACGTACGGCATCAGCGACGAGGACCTGCGCTCGATCACCGGGACCTTCCTGTCGGTGTTCCCGGACGGGGCCATGTGGCTCGTGGGCGATGGCGACGTGCTCCTGATCGGCAGCGTGGATCCGCTGGAACCCCGGCTGGGCCAGGTCGCCACGACGTGGGAGCGACCAGGAATCGCTGCCGCTCTGGCCGCCGTCGGCGTGCAGGACGCGTTCAGCGTGCTCTCACTCTTCGTCGGAAGCGGGGAGGCGCTGCAGCACTACAGTGCCCGCGCCACGCTCCAGACCGACAATCACAACCGGTTGGAGTTCTCCGCCCCCCGCGGTCTCTATGAGGGCCGCAACGCGACGAATGAGAACGCCCGCACCCTGCGGACGCTCTCGAATCGGTTCACTCCACCGCTCGCAATCCAATCGGCGCTGGAATCGGCGACTGCGCGAGAGTGGCGCAACCGGGGCTTGATGCAGATGAACGCGGCAGCCTACGCCACCGCCTACGACGACCTGGCGAGAGCCGTCCGGCTGGCCCCGTCCGACCGGGAAGGACTGGCTGGCCTGGTTGAAGCGGCGGGACTGAGTCGACGCGAGCGGGACGCCATCCGGCTGCTCGAGCAACTCGCGTCAGACTATCCCGCCAACGCGTCGCTGCAACTGGAACTGTCACGTCTGCTCGCCTTGCAGGGAACGTTCGATGCCGCGGTCGCCGCGGCAAGGGAAGCGTTGTCGCTTGATCCCTCCAGCCCGGCTGGGCGTGAGCAGCTCGCGTCGCTGTTCGTGGACCTGGGTGACGCGGCGAACCTGGAGCCGGTCGTCCGACTGATGCAACGCGTCGATCCCGACGGTCCCGAGACTCTCTATCACGCGGCCGCTCTCCACTTCCTGCGCCAGCAATACACCGAAGCGGCGGCCCTCGGCGAGCGGGTCGTCGCCAGCGACCCCAACGACGCCCGGACGCACAATCTGCTTGGCGCCGCCTACGCCAGCCTTGGAGAGATGGACCAGGCCCGGCGTTCGTTCCAAGCATCGGTTCGCGCCAATCCACGGGATGCAGTGACGTATGTGAACCTCGGTCTCCTCGAGCTCCGGGCGGCCAACTGGACCGCTGCAGGCGGACATTTTGCGGAGGCCCTCACGCTCGACGCGAGCTCCACGGCCGCCCTGACCGGTCTGGCCGATGCACTCGAGCGGCAGGGCGAAACGGAACGCGCCGAGAGCCTCAGGCGGGATTTACGGCTCGATCCAACGGAGCTCAGGTAGCGTCGAGCGTTTTTCGTCGTGTCGGATCCACCCGGCGCGTGCACTACCGGGTTGGCATGGTCAACCTGAACGAACGACTGGGTCAGCGGGACCGCCCGTACCGACGGCCTTGGTCGTACAGGTCCAGCAGTTGCCGGATCGCAGTGGCAAGCTCGCTTCCGGCAGGAGGGAGCAACGCGAGGGCCCCGCGAGCCATCGCTGCAGCCTCGTCGAACCGGCCCGCCGCGGCATAGGCCGCCCCGAGCGTATTGAGCACACGCGCGTCCTGGTTACCGGTGAGCTGCGCAGCGTGCTCGGCCAGGCTGACCGCTTGCCGCACGTCACGAGGGGTGGGCTCCGGGTGGGTGGCGAGGATCCACGCGAGCTCGGCGAAGGGCTCCGGCGAGTCGGGCAGCCGGGCGAGCACCTGCCGGTAGAGCCTGATTGCCTCCGTGAACTCGCCCCGCAGGGTCAGCGTGCTCGCGAGGTTGTAGAGCGCGTCCTCGTCATCGGGCCGGGTCCGGACCGCCTGGCGGAAGCGACGGGTCGCCTCTTCCAGCTTTCCTTGCGATCGCAGCGCCGCGCCGAGGTTGTTGTGCACCGGCGCATACTCGGGATCGAGCTGGAGCGCGCGCTCGAAAGAGGCGACAGCTTCGTCGAGCTCTCCCAGTTGCAGCAACGTCGTTCCCACGTTGTACCGCGCGGCGGCAGACTCGGGTTCCAGGCGTACCGATTCCCTGAAGTGGGCGAGGGCCTCCTCGGTCTTTCCGAACAGCAGGTAGAGGCGCGCCACGTCGTCGTGCACCGTTGCCTGATCGGGCTCGGCTTCGAGCACCATCTCGAATCCCACGATGTCCTCGGCCATCTCGAGTGGGCGGCGGTCGCCGGCGAGGATTTCACGATCGGAGGCGCTGTGCGCGAGGACCTGGATCGACAGGTCGCCCATCGTGTTCGACGACCGCGGGCCCCAGGTGACCCGCCGCGGAGGGAAGTGCGGGTTGCGCCGGTTGCCGGCGGAGTTGTCGAACCGGAACTCCATTCCCAGCTCGGTACCCCTGGGAAGCAGAAACGGTTCGGCGTAGAAGTAGTAGTCCTGCCAGGAGGCGTCCCAGTCCTCGATGTAGAGGAGCCAGCGGCTCGTCCCGTCGGGCAGCGTCGCCTGCGCCCTGACTTCCCTGGCCAGGTAGTGCGCGTGGGGATGAATGCCGTACACCACGACGTCGACCGGGAGAACGTAGCGATCTACGCTGAGGTAATCGGTCGCTCCCGGCGGGATGTCGAGGTCCTGCTTCCCGAGCCTGATTGTGAACGGAGTCTTCGTCGGGGGCTCATCGGTGAAGTAGAACCCGATACGGGACTGGACGACCTCCGGTTGCCCGGTCGGCATAAGGTGCAGCTCGAGGAGCAGGTCGGTGCCCGCGTCCAGGCGCCAAGCCATCCCTTCGGCAACCAGCGGCCGGTCCTGCCCGGGCGTCCAGCCGAGCAGATGGCCGAGGGGAAACTGTGCGTCGAATGGCGTGACGTCGTCAAAGCCGGGTTCGGCGTCTCGCGCGTCGAGCGTTCGGGAGGCGGGTGTCGGATCGAGCCGCATGTTGGCGTGGTGAATGACTCTGGGGTTCGATGCCCACGTGGAACCGATCCCTCGAACTGCGGGTTGGAACTCCAGGCCCTCCACGAACCGCGTTTCCGTAATCGGGATCGGAATCGCGAACTTGCGGAAGACATCGTCCCCGTCGGCCGGAAGCACGAAGGGCTCGGGCATTTCGATGACCAGGTCGGGCTTGCCGAGCCGCCATCCGCCGAGCCCTTCCGGTAGCGGCGGAAGATCGGCGGGGTCCCCCGCGGGCGCCCCGGCGTCAACCCATCTGCCAATCAGATCGATCTGGGCGTCGCTCAGGCGCCGGTCGCCGATGAACGGACCGCCGTGGCCCGGCTGCGGCTTCCATGGCGGCATCGACCGGCTCGATGTCGCCTGCCTGATGGCGCGGGCCCATGGCCGCGCGTCGCTGTAGGTCAGGAGACTGAACGGGGCGGCGGTACCGGGGCGGTGACAGGTGGAGCAGTGCTCGAAGAAGAGCGGTGCGATGTCCCTGTTGAACGTGACCGCTTCGGGAGCATCTGCCGCCGAGGAAGGCGCATCACGCCGCTGGGCCGGCGACGGTCCGGCGGACGCCTCCAGGGTCGCCGCCACAAGCAGTCCGACCAACGCACCGGTGAAGGCAAGAGCGTACCGTGCTCCGCCGCCAATCGGACCGTTGAACAGCCCAGCCAGCATCGGATGCCAGTAGCGGCAGTATCGCAGCGCGTGTGGCGGCATGACGGCCGTCTCGTCGACGAACCGAGTTCGTACCCGCACTCTGGCGGGCGTCCTTCCTTCCGGCGAGGACCCGGCCGCAGCATCGGCCGGTGCTGCAACGATACCGTCAGGGTGACCCGTCGCCCGCGGCGGCCTCCCGCGCCTCCATCGCCCGCGCGCCCGAGAGCGAGCTGGGCATCGAGTAGTTGCCCTCGTGGCAGGCGTACTCGTAGAGCGGCTCGTCCGTGCGCGCCATCAGCACCTGGGCGGTCCAGGGGCGCGTCCAGCTCGTTGGATCGTTGACCGTGAACTCGTAGATCAGCGTGTCGGGGCCTGCGCGCCGGAAGCGCTCGACCAGGTGCAGATTGGCGCTCGATCCCCGCAGGGAGGTCTCGCCCAGGAAGTTCCGGGTCTCGATCACCAGCGTGTCGCCGTCCCAACTCGCCCGCGAGTTCCCTACCCACTGCTTCAGATGGGCCGGCAGGTGCGGGCGGCCGTCGAGCGGGACGATGCGCGCGTTGTGCACCATCTCGTTCAGGATGACCACGTGGTCGGCGGTCTGGAAGAGCTGCACGTTGTTGTTGTAGGCGCTCGGCGTCATCGGCGGTCCGGAGTTGAAGCCGAGGAGGCAGCGTTCCGAGGCGCCGCGATCTTCCGGGCCGTGGGCGTGCCGCCCGCGCAGCAGGCTCCGCAGTTCCGCGCGCGCCGCCACCTCCGGCCGCACCGGCGGGATGCGCCCGTCGGGCGGATCGATCACCAGCGAGGTCCGCTGCTCGGAGAGCGTGTGCCCGTGCTCGAACCAGATGCGGACCGAGTAGCCGAGCCGCGCCCCCAGCGGGGCGTCCTCGCGCTCCGATTCGTTGGCGGCGCGCCGCTCGGCGAGCTGCTGCTCCCACGCGGCCGCTTCCTCCGCTGTCAGCGTCGTCTGACCCGTCAGATCCTCCGGCCGTTCCATCGGCGTGGCGGTCGAGAAGTTCCAGACGCCCTGCAAGTCCGGGTGACCGTCGGGTGTGAGGAACGGACCGTCCTGTCCGACGGCGCCCGCGGGCAGGAACGCGACGAGGGCGACCGTCAGCGCGGCGGCGGAGTGCGGGAATCGACAGATCATGAGCAACCTCCTGGTCTGGACGGCGGCCGTCACGAACGGGAGGGGTCCTCCCGAAGAGGTCTATTGTAGCAAGGCGGCGACGGTACGGATGGGCCTCCAGGAAGGGCGCCGGCGTATGGGTGCGGTTCAGCGGGCGGCGGTGGAGATGGTCTGTGTTGTCGGGGAATCTCCAGGAAGGGCGCCGGCGTACGGGTGCGGTTCAGGGTCGCACTACCAGGACGCCCCGCGGGACACATCCCACGACGCACTACAATGGGGCCGCTGGATAGTGGGGCCGCTGCCGGCCATCCGGCCTTGCCGCGGAGGGGGAGATCATGAGCACGCCATGGCCTGTCGATCGTCGGAGATTCCTCGCCGGGAGCGCCGGCGTCCTGGGCGCCGTCGTCTTCGGACGGTTGCCCCTGGACCTGCTGGCCGAGCAGGGCGCGCCGCCGCCGGCCCAGGGCTGGGATGCCGGACGCGTGCGTCACCTGCTGCCTGCCGTCAACGACTCGCGCGTCCTGCTGAAGGCGTCGTTCGACGGGCCGCTGGCGGCCGCACCGACGCTGCGGATCGGCAGCGCCAGCGTGACGGGCCGGATGAGCGACACGGCAGGGGAGTACTGGCAGTTCTACGCCACGGGCCTCGAGCCGGCCCGCCGCTACGAGCTGTCCCTGACCGGGGCCGACGGCCGTGCGCTGTGCGAGCCGTGGCCGCTGTCGACTTTTCCGGCGCCGGACGCGCGTCCCGAGCGGTTCCGGATGCTGTTCTTCACCTGCGCGGGCGGCCCCGGCGGCACCTACTCGGGCATCGGCGACCGGAGCGGCTTCCTGCCGACCGCGATCCGGAACCGCCTGCTGCGGCGGGCACTGTCGTTCGCGCCGGACGCGGCTGTCGCCAACGGCGATCACATCTACTGGGATCTGCACACTTGGCAGGGGGAGAACGCCGGCCAGCTCAGCCCGAGCGGCCGGCAATCGAACTTCGATTTCTCGGCATCGGTCTTCGGCGCCGGCAACGAGGCGGCGATGAAGGCGGCGGCCGGCCCGCAGATCGTCCCGGTCTACGGCACCGACTTCCGGTCCACGCCCATCTTCTTCCTGCAGGACGATCATGACCACTGGGAGAACGACGCGGTTACCGACGAAATCGCCAACTTCCCGATCCCCTGGTTCCAGCTCCAGTTGGCGCGCGCCACGCAGCAGCTCTACTACCCCGAGTTCCTGCCCGACGCCCGGCGCCCGGCCGGCCTGCCCTGGTCGGGTACGAGCGACCGGGGCGACCTCTCGGAGAGCTTCGGCACGCTGCGCTACGGCAACCTGACCGAGATCCTGCTCTATGACGTGCGCCGGACGGTGAGCCTGTCCGGACCGAACGCGGTCTTCATCGACCGGCAGGTCGAGAGCTGGCTGCTCGAGCGCACCCGCGCGACCGATACCCGCCACCTCGTCCACGCCCCGTCGAACCCGTTCGGCTGGAGCGCCGGCAAGTGGGGCGAGTGGTACCCCGACGTGCTGGATCGCGAGACGGGGGAGCTGACGACCGCCATCGAGAAGGGCTACTGGCAGGAGGGCTGGCTGCGGCAGCACGACCGGCTCGTGCAAGCGATTGGCGGCCAGCGGGAGCGCGTGCCGCTGGTGGTGAGCGGCGACCTGCACGCCATCGGCATGGGGCGAATGCACCGGGCGGGCGGCCTGAATCTCAACGCGCGGCCGGTCACGGCGGTGCTGAGCGGTCCGATCGGCACGTCAGTTCGCGGCTTTCCGTCCGTGGTCCGGGGCGTCGGCGCGACGCCCCCCGAGCACCTCGACATGGAGGAGTCGGTGGCGCCGATCGAGGACCACGGGTTCACCATCGCCGATTTCTTTCCGGACCGGATCGTTCTGCGCCAGTTCCGGTGGGACGTCGACCGGCAGCCGCTCGAGGCCATCGACACGATCGAGGCGTTCCACACGGTCGAGCTGCCCGTGCCGGCGTAGCGCGCGGAACGGGCACCGTGAGACACCGCGGTAGCGTCAATCGCGCGCGTCGGCCAAGCTCGCGCTCATCTCGCGGGCCAGACGGCGGAATTCCTCCGCGAGCGCCCGCGTCACCGGTCCCGGCCGGCCATCGCCGACAGGACGCCGACCGACGCGGGTGACCGCGAGCACCTCGCGGGTCGTGCTGGTCACGAAGAGTTCGTCGGCGGTGGAGAGGTCGGCGGGACGCAAGGTTTCCTCCCGGACCGGAATGCCGGCGGACACACCCACCTCGAAGACGAAGTTGCGCGTCACGCCCTCCAGGATCCCCGCCTCGACGGGCGGCGTCAGGGCGGTGCCGCCGCGTACCAGGAAGAAGTTCGACTGCGCGCACTCGGCCAGCTCTCCCCGGTGATTGCACATCAGTGCTTCGGCCGCCCCTGCGTGCAACGCCTCCTGCATCGCGAGGGCGTTGTTGAGCAGGTTGTTCGACTTGATCCGCGGGTTCAGGGCCTGCGGGTGGTTGCGCATGACCGACGACTGCACGATGCCGACGCCGCGCGCGACGACGTCGGCCGGCGTTTCCGCGTGCGGCCGGACGATGATGACGACGGTGGGCGGCGGACAGTTGGTGAGGTTGTAGCTCAATTCGCCGACGCCGCGGGTCAGGAGCAGGCGGATGCTGCGCTCGCCGGGCGCATCGACGGCACGCATGGTGGCCCGGATGCGGGCCGCGAATGCCGTGTCGTCGAGCGGTGGTTCCAGCGCGATGCGCTCGGCCGATGCCCGCAGCCGCGCGAGGTGGCGGTCGAGCAGGAACGGCTGCCGGTCGTAGGTGCGCAGGGTCTCGTAGACTCCTTCGCCGAAAAGGAACCCACGATCCAGTACAGGGACGCTGGCGCTCGTTGCGTCGCCGAGGCGGCCGTTCACGTCGATGGCTGTCTGCATGCTCGATTCTCCAACCTCCCATTATGTCCTGTCCGTGAGGCCGTTCTCCGCGGGGTCGACTCGGTTTCCGGCGGGGCCCGGCACGCGGCGCGGCGCACACCGGGTAGGATTCCCCGATGCGCGTCCTTACCCCGGCGCAGATGCGCGAGGCCGAGCGCCGCACGATAGAAGAACGTGGCGTGCCATCCTTGCGCCTCATGGAGCGTGCCGGCGAGGAGGTCGTCGCGGCCATCGAGGCGCACGTGGAGAGCCGGCCCGGACCGGTGACCGTTCTGTGCGGCCGCGGAAACAACGGGGGCGATGGGTGGGTGGTCGCGCGGCTGTTGCGCGAACGAGGATGGGACGTCCACGGCGTCCTGTTCGGGCGAGCCGACGATGTGAGCGGCGATGCGCGGAAGAACATGGAGCGGGCGCGGCAGGTGGGGATCCCTGCCGCGGAAGTGCAGGACGACGACGACTGGGACCGCTGCCGGTCACGGCTCGCCGCCGGCTGTCTGATCGTGGATGCGCTGTTCGGGACCGGGCTGACGCGGCCGCTGACCGGCCTGCTGGCCACGGTGGCGCGTGACGTCAACGCGGCAGGAGGCTCCGTCGTGGCGATAGACCTGCCGACGGGACTCCTGAGCGACCTGTCTCGCCGCGACGACCCGTGTCTTCGGGCCGCGCTGACGGTCACGTTCGCCGCCCCGAAGCTGGCGCTGGCTCTGCGTCCGGCGCCCGCCGGCCGGGTGATCGTGGCGGACATCGGGGTTCCCGCCGCCGTCGTCGCGGAACTGGCCGCCCCGCGCATACGGTTGCTCGCGGCCGAGACGATTCGCCCGCTCGTGCCGGTCCGTCCAACGGAAGCGCACAAGGGCGATTTCGGGCGCGTCGTGATCGCGGCGGGGTCGCGCGGCAGGACCGGCGCGGCGCGGCTGGCCGGCCTGGGGGCCCTGCGGGCGGGTGCGGGCCTGGTGACGGTGGCCACCCCCGCATCGTGCCTGGGACTGGTGGCCCAGGAGCCTGAGTACATGACGCTGGGCCTGCCGGACGAGGAGGGGGTCGCTACCGGCGACGGTCTCGAGGAGCTGCTCGCGGGGCAGTGGGACGTCGTGGCTGCCGGTCCGGGATTGGGCACCGGCGCCGGATGCCGGAAAATCGTGCGGGCGTTGCTCGATCGTCCGGACCGCGGCCCCCTCGTACTCGACGCGGACGCACTGACTGTCTGTGGGGAACATCGCGATCTCCTGCGGGGCCGTGTGCGGGGCCGACCGGCGGCGCCGGTCGTAATCACCCCCCACCCCGGCGAGATGGCGAGACTCTCCGGAACCACGGTCGCCGACGTGCAGCGGGATCGGGTCGCCGCCGCGCACTCGTTCGCGACGGAACACGGCGTTCACGTCGTCCTGAAAGGCGCCCGCACCGTCATCGCCGCCCCGGACGGCGCGGTTGCCATCAACACCACCGGCAACCCGGGCCTGGCCAAGGGCGGCAGCGGCGACGTGCTGACGGGCGTCGTCGCGGCGTGGCTGGGACAGGTTCGGGACGTGGACGCGGCGGTTGCGCTGGCCGTTCACCTCCATGGTCTCGCCGGCGACCTCGCCGCGCGGGAGATGGGGGAGAGCGGCGTGTTGGCGCGCGACATCGCCCGCTGCCTGGGGCCGGCGACCGCGCGGATGAACGGTCGGAGCAAGGACTCGTGACGACGACACAGGTGAGCCGTTCCGAGGCGGATACGATGCGGATTGCCCGCGATCTCGCCGGGGCCCTGGCCGGGGCACGGGCTGCGGTGCTGTTGTACGGCGAGCTCGGGGCGGGCAAGACCGCCTTCGTGCGAGGACTCGTCGAAGGGGCCGGGGGTTGCCTCGAGGACGTCAGCAGTCCGACCTTCGTGCTGATGCAGGAGTACCCGGGGCGACGGCTCGTCCATCACGTCGACCTGTACCGACTGGGCAGCGACGAGGTCGACGATCTGGAGCCGCTGCTGGACGAAATGCTGGCCGGTGACGCGATCGTCGCCATCGAATGGGCGGATCGGCTGCCGAGCCTGCCCGACCGGGCGGTGCGGGTCCGCATTGCGGACCGGGGCGGGGACGATCGCGAAATCACGATCGAGGAGCCGTGACCTCACGCTGTAACGCCAAGCCTACTCGCTCTGATAGTTCGGTGCTTCCTTCGTAATCACCACGTCGTGCACGTGACTCTCACGCACCCCGGCCGGCGTGATCCGGACGAGCTCGGCATCGCGCCGCAGCGCATCGAGGTTCGGCGCCCCGCAGTATCCCATGCCGGCCCGCAGTCCGCCTTCCAGTTGGTGGATCATCGTGGCTACGCTGCCCTTGTAGGGAACGCGGCCCTCGATGCCTTCGGGCACGAGCTTCTGCTGGTTGTCGTCGGCGGCCGACAGATCGAACTCCTCCTGGAAGTAGCGATCCGTGCTGCCGCTGCGCATCGCCCCGATCGAACCCATCCCGCGGTAATCCTTGAAGCTGCGTCCCTGGTAAAGGATGAGCTCGCCCGGACTCTCGTCGGTGCCGGCGAACAGGCTGCCCATCATGACGGCGCTGGCGCCGACCGCCAGCGCCTTGGTGATGTCCCCGGAGAAGCGGATCCCGCCGTCGGCGATGATCGGTATGTCGTACTCGGCGGCGGCGGACGCACACTCGGCGACGGCCGTGACCATCGGGACCCCGATGCCGGCGATGATCCGGGTGGTGCAGATGGAACCGGACCCGATGCCGACCTTGACGGCATCCACGCCCGCCTCGGCGAGTGCCCGCACGCCGCCGGCGGTGGCGACGTTCCCGGCAACGAGGTCCACCGACGAAAAAGCCTGTCGGAGCCGGACCGCGGTGTCGATGACGTTCTGCGAGTGCCCGTGGGCGCTGTCGAGCACGAGAACGTCGACATTGGCCGCCACGAGAGCCTCGGCCCGCTCGAGCGCATCCGCGGCGATGCCGACGGCCGCGCCGACCCGCAGGCGCCCGAGTGAATCCTTGCACGCTTTGGGGTACTTGATCGCCTTCTGGATGTCCTTGACCGTGATCAGGCCCCGCAGGTTGAACTGCCCGTCCACGACGAGCAGCTTCTCGACACGGTGCTGATGGAGAATCTCCTTCGCCTGGGTCAGGGTCGTGCCCACCGGTACCGTGATCAGGTTGTCGCGCGTCATGACCTCGGCGATGGAGCGCTGCACGTCACCGTGGAACCGCAGGTCCCGATTGGTCAGGATCCCGACGAGACGTCCCTCGTTGCGGCCGTCGGCGGTGATCGGCACGCCCGAGATCCGGTACTTCTTCATCAGCTCGAGTGCCTGATACACGCGCGCCTCGGGGGAGAGCGTGATCGGATTCACGATCATGCCGCTCTCCGACCGCTT
This sequence comes from Vicinamibacterales bacterium, assembly GCA_964291605.2. GTDB lineage: Bacteria > Acidobacteriota > Vicinamibacteria > Vicinamibacterales > UBA8438 > WTFV01. The sequence goes on from OZ219745.1 coordinate 3,701,044, forward strand.
GACCCGATCCACCTCGGATGCCTGTGCCTGGATGTCGAGGTTCTTGTGCACGATCCCGATGCCGCCGAGCTGCGCCATGGCAATCGCCATGCCCGATTCGGTCACGGTGTCCATGGCGGCGCTGAGCAGCGGCAGGTTCAGCGGAATGCGCCGCGTCAGCCGCGTGCCGACGTCGACCTCCCGCGGCAGGACGGCGGAGTGACGCGGGCGGAGCAGCACGTCGTCGAACGTCAAGGCGGTGTCGACGGTGGCGCTGGTGAGTCGTTCGGTGGACGTCCCGGTCTTGACTGTCATGCTGCACCCACCGTTCATGCCCCGCAGCACTTCTTGTACTTCTTGCCGCTGCCGCAGGGGCACGGCTGATTGCGTCCGACCTTCGGCACGTCCCGGCGGACGGTCTTCACCGCGGCGTCGTCGCCGCCGGTGCGCGCAGGCCGCGGGCCTGCGCCGCCCGGTGTCCCGGCGCCGAAGGCCGGCGCCTGCTGCCCCGGATCGTTGAACGAGAGCGGCGTGGATTGTCGAGCCGGGGCCGGAGGTTGCCGACCGCCGTCGCCGTCACCGTCCCGCACCACGGGTCGCAGGCGCCAGAGATAGCGCAGCGTGTCCTCGTCGATCCGCTGCTTCATCGCCTGGAACATCGTGAAGCTCTCGCGCTTGTACTCGACGAGGGGGTTGCGCTGGCCATAGCCCCGCAGACCGATGCCCTCCCGGAGGTGGTCGAGTCCGTACAGGTGGTCCTTCCACTGCGCGTCGACCACCTGGAGCATGAGGTCACGCTCCACCCGTCGCAGCAACTCCCCGTCGATCCCGAACGTCCGCTCCGCGTAGCGGTCCCGGGCCAGCGACCAGAGCGCATCGTGCATCTCGTCGGGGCTCTTCTCGTCGAGGTCGATCTCGTCGAGCTCCCCGGCGTCGAGGCCGAACAGCTCCTCGACGTTTTGCCGCAACGCCGTCAGATCCCACTCGTCGGGATCCAGGTCACGCGAGCAATGCGTCTGGACGGCTTCGTCTATCGCACCTTCGGCAAGCGTCAGGACGTACTCGTGCGTATTGATCTCCTCTTCGTCCTCGATGACGATCGTCCCTTCGAGCAGCTCCCGGCGCAGCGCGTAGACACCTTCGCGCTGCTTGTTCATCACGTCGTCGTACTCGAGCAGATGCTTGCGCGCGGAGAAATGCTGGGCCTCCACCTGCTTCTGCGCGCGCTCGATGGCCTTGGTCACCATGCCGTGCTCGATCGGGACGCCCTCTTCCATGCCCAGGCGGTCCATCAACCCCTGGATGCGATCCGACCCGAAGATGCGCATCAGGTCGTCCTCGAGCGAGAGATAGAACCGCGAGGAGCCCGGGTCTCCCTGCCGTCCGGCGCGTCCGCGGAGCTGGTTGTCGATGCGCCGCGCCTCGTGGCGCTCGGTTCCGATGATGTGCAATCCGCCGGCGTCGACGACCGCTTCGTGGTCCGCATCGGTCCGGGCCCGGTAGTCGCCGAGGATCCGCTCCCAGGCCTGACGGGGAACGCGATAGAACCCGTCGTGGGCGAAGTAGACGTACGCCTCGTCGTCGACGAACTTCGCCTCGCTCTCGGGCAGACGCTCGGCAACCTCGTCGGCCAGGGACTGGCGGCGCGCCATGTGGTCGGGATTGCCCCCGAGCAGGATGTCGGTCCCGCGACCCGCCATGTTCGTGGCGATGGTCACGGTGCCGGTCCGCCCGGCCTGGGCCACGATCTCGGCCTCCTTGTCGTGGTACTTCGCGTTGAGGACGACGTGCTTGATGCCCCGGCGCTTCAATAGGCCGGACAGGCGCTCGGACTTCTCGATCGAGACCGTGCCGACGAGCACCGGCCGGCCCACTTCCTGCTGCTCGATGATGTCGTCGACGATGGCCGCGTACTTCTCCCTCTCGGTGCGGTAGACGAGGTCGGGTTCCTCGAGGCGGATGAGCTCGCGATTGGTCGGCACCGAGAAGACGTCGAGCTCGTAGATCTTCGCGAACTCGGTAGCTTCGGTCTCGGCCGTCCCGGTCATCCCGGAGAGCTTGTCGTACTTGCGGAAGTAGTTCTGGAAGGTGACGGTGGCCAGCGTCTGGTTCTCCCGCTCGATCTTGACCTTCTCCTTCGCCTCGACCGCCTGGTGCAATCCGTCGCTCCAACGGCGTCCGGGCATGAGGCGGCCCGTGAACTCGTCGACGATCACCACCTTGCCGTCCTTGACCATGTAGTCGACGTCGCGCTCGAAGAGGCTGTGGGCGCGCAACGCCTGGTTGATGTGGTGCAGCAGCGGCATGTTGGCCGGGTCGTACAACCCGCCGGGCTGCAGGCGATGCTTGAGCAGCTTCTCGCAGATGGCCATGCCGCTCTCGGTCAGCGTGACGGTCTTGTGCTTTTCGTCCTTGAGGAAATCGCCGGTGTCCTCCAGCTCCGCGCGCCGCTCGGCCGGCACGTTTCCCTGCGTGACCGCGCCCGGCTTCAGGCGGGGAATGATCCGATCTACTTCGTAGTAGAGCTCGGTCGACTGCTGCGCCGGCCCCGAGATGATCAACGGGGTGCGTGCCTCGTCGATCAGGATGCTGTCCACCTCGTCCACGATTGCGAAGTGATGACCGCGCTGCACGAACTGCGCCACGTCGAACTTCATGTTGTCGCGCAGGTAGTCGAAGCCGAACTCGTTGTTGGTGCCGTAGGTGATGTCGCAGCGGTAGGCCGCGTGGCGTTCCGCGTCGCGCAGGTCGTGCTGGATCACGCCCACCGTCATCCCGAGGAAGCGATAGATGCGCCCCATCCAGTCGGCGTCGCGGCGCGCCAGATAGTCGTTGACGGTGACGACGTGCACGCCCTCGCCGGACAGCGCGTTCAGGTAGGCGGCGAGGGTGGCCACCAGCGTTTTCCCCTCGCCGGTCTTCATCTCGGCAATCTTGCCGCGGTGCAGCATGATGCCGCCGATGAGCTGCACGTCGAAGTGCCGCATGCCGAGCATGCGCCGGCCCGCCTCGCGGACGACGGCGAAGGCGTCGACCAGCAGCTCGTCGAGCTCGGCGCCCTGGTCGTGCCGCTGGCGAAGCTCCGCCGTCCGGGCACGAAGATCGTCGTCCGCAAGCGCGCGAACCTCGTCCTCCCGCTCTCCGATAGCGGCGACGAGTGGCTGAACTCGCTTGAGATCGCGCTGATTCTGGGTGCCGAAGACCTTGGCCAGTAAGGTGTCCAGCATTGTCGTGACGCCGACCCCGTCTAGTTCGCGGCCAACGTGTCGGTCGGGCTGATCAGCCGCAATGGGTTGATCGTCCGCCCGTTCACCCAGATTTCGTAGTGGACATGGTTGCCGGTCGCGCGGCCGGTCGCGCCCGCGCGACCGATCAGGGCGCCGCGCTCCACGGTCTCGCCCGGCTCCACTGCGAACCTCGAGAGGTGGCCGTAGCGCGTTACCAGGCCGAACCCGTGGTTGATCTCCACGAGATTGCCGTAGGCGCCGTTGCGTTTGGCCTCGACGACCAGCCCCGTGGCCGTCGCATAGACCGGCTCGCCGGGGCGGGTGGAAATGTCGATCGCGGGATGATGGTCGCGCCCCCCGGTGAAGGGATCGCGGCGATAACCGTAGCCGGCCGATACCCAGCCGTCCACGGGCCACAGGCTGGGAGTCGCTTCCACAAGGGCTTCGCGCAGGGCCACCCCCCTCCGCACGACCTGGAGCTCCCGGTTGAGCGAGTCCAGCAGGTGCCGGAGATTGCCGAACGTCTGGCCGGCGACCGGAACCGAGGCGTTCGGACGCAGGGAAGCTGCCACCGCGGCCGGCAGTCGCTCGACGGAAGCGCGCACCCGCATCACGTCAAGCGGCGTGCGGGCAGCCAGGTCATCGATGACCGTCTGCAGCGATGCGATGTTCGCGACCAGATTCGTCGCCGTCGCGCGGTACCCCGCGTTCTCTATTTCCAGACGGGCCTTGCTCAACCGCAGACGCACGAGCTCCGCGTGGGCATCCCAGCCGGCATGGTATACCCAGCCGAGGGGAGCGCCGACCGCGACGGTCATGAGGAGCAAGGCCAAACCGACCGACATCGTGAAGCGGCGCGTTGCGCCGGTCGCCCGATCGGCGACGATGAAAGCATAGCGCCGTCGAATCATGAAGGATGCACTCCTGGCTTCCCACGAAACACGGCGAGCCCAACGTGCGCCTGCCGACTCCTGGGATGATCCGTGCCGGACGCCCCTAGTGTATCACGCGGTACTGGATCGCTTCCGCAACATGCGATCTGCGGATCGTCGGGGAATCGTCCAGATCGGCGATCGTGCGCGCCACGCGGCGGATGCGATCGAATCCACGCCCCGTGAGTCCCAGCCGCAGCATCGCGCGCTCGACCAGGGCCAGCGACTGCGGATCGAGCCGAGCATGCTTCCGGAGCCGTTGTCCGGAGAGGTCGGCATTCGTACTCGACCTGGCGCCGCGATAGCGGGCGGCCTGGTGCTCGCGCGCGCGTCCCACCCTCTCGCGGACCGACGCCGAGCCCTCGGCAGGGGCGTCGTCGGCCAGGACCTGGAACGGCACCCGCTCCACCCGAACCGTGAGGTCCATCCGGTCGCGCAGGGGACCGGACAGCCGATCGTGGTAGCGCCGGATGTCCGTCCGGCTGCAGCGGCAGCGTCCCGAAGGCTCACCGGCATACCCGCACGCACATGGGTTCATGGCGCCGACCAAAAGGAAGCGCGAGGGAAACCGTACCGTGCGCAACGCGCGCGCAATCCGCACGGCGCCTTCCTCCATGGGCTCGCGAAGGGCCTCGAGAGCGCGGCGGTCGAACTCGACGATCTCGTCGAGGAAGAGGACGCCGTTGTGAGCCAGACTCGCCTCTCCCGGGCGCGGATCGCGACCGCCTCCGATCAAGGCCACATCGGAAGCGCTGTGATGCGGCGCGCGAAACGGACGGACGGCAAGCAGGCCGGTGGCCGGATCCAGCAAGCCGGCGACCGAATGGATGGCGGTCGAGGCCACCGCCTCCTCGAAGGAGGGCGGCGGCAGGATGCTCGGAAGCCGCCGGGCGAGCAGAGTCTTCCCGGCGCCGGGGGGACCGACCAGGAGCAGATTGTGACGTCCGGCGGCGGCGATCTCGATGGCCCGCCGGGCGCCGTGCTGGCCCCGGACGTCGGCGAGATCGAGCGCAGCGCCGGCCGGTCGGGGTGCGCTCTGCGCCTTGACGGGCGGCGCGGCCGCGGCGCCGTCGATCAACTCGGCCGCTATCTGGGCCAGCGAGACCGCGGGATGCAGGCCAACCTCCTCGACGATGCGCCCCTCCCTGAGATTGGCCGCGGGAAGCAACAGGCGTTGCCCATGCCGGGCGGCGAGCAGCGCAACCGGCAACACGCCGCGCACCGCCTGCACACGGCCATCCAGCGACAACGCACCGACGACGACCAGCTCGGCGAGCCGGTCCGGCGGCAGAACGCCGACCGCCGCGAGCAGGCCGAGCGCAATCGGCAGATCGTAGGATGCCCCGCTCTTGCGCACGTCCGCCGGCGCAAGGTTGACGGTGATCCGCCGTTCGGGAAACTGGTAACCGGAATGTTGAATGGCGCTTCGGACACGGTCGCGGCTCTCCCGCACCGTCGAATCCGGAAGGCCGACGACCGAGAAGGCCGGGAGGCCCCCCGACACGTCGATTTCGACGTCGACGAGTGATGCCTCGACTCCGATGACGGCCGCCGACCGGAGCTTTCCGAGCACCCGATTCTCCGTGATTGCAAATCCCGATCCACTGTGGGGCGCCAGTCTTGTCGCCCGCTCGACGAAGCCGCCTGGCAGTTTCTGCGGTCCGGAAGCCGCCGGCGATGAACGAAACCGCCGTACCGAACCTGACCCTATAATCCGTCCACGACTTGCCATGCGACTCTCCATCATCATTCCGGTATTCAACGAGCGTGCGACGGTGCTGGCCCTTCTCGACCTTGTGGAGGGAGCCGGGGCGGACGCGGAAATCATCGTGGTCGACGACGGGTCGACCGACGGTTCACGGGAGATCGTCGCCGAGCGCGCCCGAGAGGCCGGAGACCGGATCACGTTGGTGGAGCACCGGATCAATCGAGGCAAGGGGGCAGCGCTGGTTACCGGCATGGCTCGCGCAAGCGGCGACTACGTGCTCTTTCAGGACGCGGATCTGGAGTACGACCCCGCTGACTACGGTCTCCTGCTGGAAGTGGTGGACAGCCGCGGGGCAGCCGCCGTGTACGGGTCCCGTTTCGGTGCCGGCCGGCCGAAGATGTCGGTACGGCACGTGGTCGGGAACCGGTTGCTCACCGGCCTGACGAATCTCCTGTACGGATCGGACCTCACCGACATGGAGACCTGCTACAAGCTGATCCGCAGAGATCTGTTGCAGGAGCTCGGGGTTGCCTGCAACCGGTTCGACATCGAGCCCGAGATCACCGCCAAGCTGTTGAAGCGGGGCGTAACGATTCACGAGGTGCCGATCAGCTACCAGGGAAGGAGCTTTGCCGCCGGCAAGAAGATCTCGTGGTTCGACTTCGTGGCGGCGGTGTGGACACTCGTGCGACTGCGCCTTGTCGGCTGAGACGAACGCTCGGCAGGCGGGGAGCCCGGCGGCAATCCAGGAGTCTGCGCCGCAGAACGCCAGGGAGCGGAGTGCTGAGGCGCAGACTCCCGGAGCGGGAGGGATGGGCCGAAAACGCCGAGCCAGCGAGGGGTTTCGGGTGCTAGCGCCTGAGGAAAACTCCGTGCGGCTCAGCAAGATCGCGCGCCGCGGGGGTGACTATCGTCCGTTCCCCGATCACGATCGGCCGGGACTCGCGGATGGCGGCGCGAACGTCGTCCTCGCACACGAAGGGAACCGGTGGCTCCGCACCGGTATCCGGCGCGGGAGCCCCTGCCCCCGGAGACGAAGCATCCGGGGCAAGTGTCCCGCGCGGCGCGTCCAGCAGCGTGGCCACGCGCTCGGCCACGACTCCTGCATCGAGACCGGTCGGATGCGCCTGCGGGCCCGCGGCCCGGTCGCGCGCCTCGCCGGCGCCCCGCGCGGCGAGATCCGCCGCGGCCTGGGAGGCAGTCGGTGACTCCGAGTCTCGTACGCCAACCGCTTGACGTTGAGCAGGTGCCGTGGCGAGATGTTGTCCGAAGTGACGTTGCCGCCGTAGCCACCGCAGCCCAGCGTCATCGACGGATCGAGTCTCGTACGCCAACCGCTTGACGTTGAGCAGGTGCCGTGGCGAGATGTTGTCCGAAGTGACGTTGCCGCCGTAGCCACCGCAGCCCAGCGTCATCGACGGATCGAGTCCGGTCGTCATACCGATGGAGCCGAGGGTCGCCGGCGTGTTGACGACGATGCGGAACGCGGGCTTGCCGAGCGCGAACTCCTGGATCACCGCCTCGTCCCGGGAATGAATCGCCATCGTGTGGCCCAGGCCGCCGTATCGCAGGATCTGCCGGCAGCGCTCGCAGCCCTCCCGCCAATCCTCGACCACGTAGTACGACAGGACCGGACAGAGCTTCTCGATCGAGAGCGGATGGTCCCGGCCGACGCCGTCGAGAGGCGCAATCAGGGCGCGAGTCCCGTCGGGCACCTGCAATCCGGCCCGCTCGGCAATCTCGACCGCGCCGCGGCCGACCAGGTCCGGATGGGGAAGCCGTTGCGGCGTGATCAGAACCGTGGCGAGCGCATCCGTACCCTGTCGATCCAGGAAGCACGCGCCCTGGGCCTCGAACTCTCGGCGGACCTCCTCGGCGATCGACGCGTCCACCACCACGGAGTTCTCCGACGAGCAGAGCAGACCGTTGTCGAAGGTCTTGCCGGCGAGAATATCGCGCACGGCCTTCGCCACGTCGGCCGAGCGTTCCACGTACGCCGGCGCGTTGCCCGGACCGACGCCGTACGCCGGCTTGCCGGCCGAATAGGCGGCGCGCACGAGCCCCATGCCTCCGGTCGCCAGAATCACCGCGACCCGCGGATGACGCATCAGTTCCTGCGTGCCGGCGATCGTCACCGAACGCATGCAGGAAATGGCGCCGGCCGGCGCGCCGGCGGCCCGGGCCGCGGTCTCCAGCAACCGCACGGTGCGGTCGATGCAATCGACCGCCGCCGGGTGAGGGCTGATCACGATCGCGCAACGCGCCTTCATCGCGATCAACAGCTTGTAGATTGCGGTGGAGGTGGGATTGGTCGATGGCACGACGGCGGCGACCACCCCGAACGGTTCGGCGATCTCCACGACCCGCCGATCCTGGATCCGCCGCAGCACGCCGACGGTCTTCATGGGCCGGATGAACTCGTACACCCGGCGGGCCGCGAAGAGGTTCTTGCTGACCTTGTCCGCAAGCACCCCGAAGCCGGTCTCGGCAACGGCGGCGGCGGCGAGCTCCTCGGCGTGGTGCGCGGCCGTGTCCGCCATGGCCGCGACGATTCGGTCGATCCGTTCCTGACCCAGCTCGGCCAGGGATGACTGGGCGTCGTGCGCCCGCGCCGCGAGACGGCGCGCTTCCGCGGCGGCGCGTCGATCGAGGTCGGACAGCGAGGCGGACTCGGCCATGGCGGAGGAAATGTCGCCTGCTGCGCGAAGAGAAGCCGCCGGCCACGCGGGCGCCTCGCCGCTCTCGGTGCCGCGCGACGCTTCACTACGGGCTGCCTAGCGCGCGCCTTCGGACGCCGGCAGGATTTTCTCGACTTCGTGGTGGGGTCGCGGGATGACGTGCACCGCGACCAGCTCTCCAACGCGACGGGCCGCCGCCGCGCCTGCGTCGGTCGCCGCCTTGACCGCCCCCACGTCGCCGCGCACCATTACCGTCACGTAACCGGCGCCGATGTACTCCTTGCCGACAAGGAGAACGTTCGCCGCCTTGACCATCGCGTCGGCCGCCTCGATGGATCCGACGAGGCCCTTGGTTTCGACCATGCCGAGCGCTTCGAGCGTCATGCGGTTCATTCCCGAACGAGTCTAGGAGCTTGCGGCGTAGAACGCAACGAAGTGCGTTCCGAGGCGCAAGCTCCCGGGGCGGTTGGGGATGGGGCTGAACACGGAGTCTGGCGACGGGTCTGGCGGCGCTCGCCGCGCGTCGGCGCCGCGAAACGGCCGGCAGCCGCGCCCGGCAATCGTCGCCTGCGGCTCCGGTTGCCGCCCCAACCGGCCCGCCTGGAAGGCTACCCGTTTCAACGGCGCAGACTCCCGGCACGTTGCCGGAGAGAGCCGCAACAAGTTAGCATGGGCCGCCATGATTCGAGCGAGACTGTCTGCACGCCGGACCACCGGCACCCGAGCAGCCCGTGGAGAAACCCCGCGTAGCACCGGGAGCGGCGAGGCGCCCGCGTGGCAAGGTGCGACGAGGGAGCATATCGGGCATGTTCGACCGAGGAGCAACGCAGTCCACGCGGGATGTATCGCCGCTCGAATGCAGCGGGGATTTCGCCACGGGCTGCTGGCATTGCTGCTCGTCGCCTTCGGTTGCGCGGAGTTCCAGCCGCCCGTGGCGACCGTCACGCTGGGTGTGGACCGGGCGGACGTGCCGCTCGGTGCCCCGCTGAATCTGCGGTTCCGCTTCGATGTAGCGCCGGATCCGGGGGAGGCACTGGCCGAGGACTACCGCGTCTTCGTTCACTTTCTGGACGACCGCGAGGAAGTGCTGTGGACCGAGGATCACGATCCGCCCGTACCGACGTCGCAGTGGAAGCCGGGCCAGTCGGTGGAGTACGACCGGCGCGTGAAGATCCCGATGTATCCCTACATCGGCGAATCCTCGATCGCGGTGGGGCTGTATTCCGCGGTTGACGGCACGCGTGTTCCTCTGGCCGGTGCGGATCTGGGCCAGACCTCCTATCGCGTGGCAAGCATCCGACTCGATCCGCAGCACGAGAGCAGCTTCATCACGTACGGGGAAGGCTGGCACCCGGCGGAGTTCAGCGGCGACGGCCGGTTGCAGTGGCGCTGGACGACCGGCCGCGGCGTCGTTTCGTTCAGGAACCCGAACCGCGACGCGCGTCTCGTGCTGGAAGTCGACGGCCGTCCGGACCTGTTCGACTCTCCGCAACGGTTGTCGCTCGCGGTCGGGGACCGTGTCTTGCGGGAGCTGGAGATCGATACGAACCAGATCGTCTACCTCGTCGACGAGATTTCCGCGGCCGATCTCGGGACCGAGAGCTTCGTCGAGTTGGAGCTGCGGGTGGATCCGACGTTCGTACCCGCGGAATTGAACAGCGAGGCCCGTGACACCCGAGAGCTGGGCCTCCGCGTCTTCTACATTTACTTCGAGCCGCTGTGATTGGAACCGCGGCCGATGGCCCGTCGTAACCCCTGCGAAGAGGGCCGGGCCGACAGGGCCCGGTTTCGACGCTGGACTGGGAAGTACGATACATGGTGCTCAAACGGGCAGCGGCGCTGTTTTTTGCCGCAGCGATGTTGATGTTTGCCTGGATGCCGGTCGCATTCATCGTCAACAGCGGTTTCGACGGCGCACACCGGCGAATGTCGTCCATCCTCGAGCAGGGTAGCGGGAGCGTATCGTCGCTGCCGGCGTCCCGGCTCGATGCAGCGGACTTCCTGTACCCGCGGCTGGTTCCGACTCTGGAACCCGGGGCGCTCGCGCGGGTCGATGCTGCGTCGAGCCCCGGGCGCGCGCCCGAGGCACCTGCGGTGCGTCTCGAGCAACCCCGGACCCGGGCCTTCCCGTCCGACGGGTCGCGGCGTCCGTACGCTCGTCTGATCGAGCGCGCCGCCGACCGGCACGGCGTCGACCCGAATCTCGTGCACGCGCTGATCGAGGTCGAGTCCAGCTACCGCCCCGATGCCGTCTCCACCGCCGGCGCAATGGGCCTGATGCAGTTGATGCCGCATACGGCGAGACGCTACGGCGTTGGCGACCCGCTCGATCCGGAGGCCAACATAGAGGCGGGCACACGGCACCTGCGCGTGCTGCTGGACGAGTTCGGTCCGCTGTTCGCCCTCAATGCGCTGGCTGCGTACCACGCGGGGGAGGAGGTCGTCAGACGGCACGGCGGGATTCCGCCCTATCCGCAGACCCAGATGTTCGTGCGCCGGGTTCTGGACGCCCTGCTGTCGCAAACCGGTTGGAGCGGTGGCGACTGACCGATGCTCCGATGGAGTTTCGCTGCCGACTCGGAACCGACTCGGGCGAGATTCTGGAGCGCGTCCGAGTCGCTGACAGCGAGGTCAGCCTGCGGCGGGAGCTGGAACAGGAAGGCTTCTTCCTCCTGTCGTTCCGGCGGCAGAGTCGGCTCGCGTGGCCGGGTCCCCGGCTCCAGAGGAAGCGGCGACCCGGCGTCCGCGAATTCACCGTCTTCAACCAGGAGCTGGCGGCCCTCCTCAAGGCGGGCATGCCGTTGCTGCAGGCGCTCGACATCCTTCGGCGGCGAACCGAGCAATCGGCTCTGAAGGGGATCCTGGACGACGTCCACGAGCAGGTGCGTGGCGGGGCATCGCTGTCCGACGCGTTCGGCAGTCACGCAGATCTGGTCTCGGGGGTCTACACCGCCTCGCTCCTTGCGGGCGAGAAGAGCGGTAACCTGGAGGAGATGCTCCGCCGCTACGTCAGCTACGCCAAGATCATCAGCGACGTGCGCCGGCGGACGTTGTCGGCACTGATTTACCCGGCGATCCTGCTGGCGTTGTCCGGCGTAGTGGTCGCGATAATCGTCGTGCGCGTCGTGCCGGAGTTCAGCAACTTCTACGAATCGATGGGCGCGACGCTGCCGCTGGCCACGCGCGTTCTGACCGGCGTTTCCGCTGTCGTCACCGGGTACTTCTGGTTGATCGCGCTGGCCGTGGCGACCCTCGCGGGCGCCGTGTGGGCTTGGGGCCGCCAGCCGGGACGGGGCGCGCAGCTCGATCGCCTGTTGCTGAGGCTGCCGTTCATCGGGGACGTGGCCAACCGTTTTTCGACGTCGCAACTGTCGCGGACGCTGGCGACCCTGCTGAGCGGAGGCATTCCGCTCGTGAGCGCGCTCGACGTCGCCGCCCGCTCGGTCGGAAACCGATACGTCTCGCGTCATCTCTCGTCCATCGCGGGGGAGGTGCGCGAGGGCGGTTCACTCTCTATGTCGATGCGCGACTCCGGGCTCTTTCCGCCCGTAGCCGTAAAGATGATCGAGGTCGGCGAATCCACGGGAGCTCTGCAGGACATGCTGAACGCGGTTGCCGACTTCTTCGACGAGGAAATCGAGACCACGCTCGGGCGGTTCATGACCCTCATCGAGCCGCTCCTGCTGGTGATCATGGGCATCGTGATCGCCGCGTTGCTCCTGGCGTTGTACTGGCCGCTCCTGCAACTCGGCGCCATCGCGTCATGACCGACCAGCGCGCGCCGGCCACCGAACCGGCGGACACGGGGCAGCCCGCCGCGGGCGATGCCCCCGCCGCGACCGTCGACGTCCATGCGGAGGTCGCACGTGCCCGGGCTCTCGCCCGGCGGTACCGGCTGGAGTACGTCGACATGGAGCGGTACTACGTCGACCAGGATCTCCTCCGGTCGGTTCCCGCCGACCTGATGCTCCGCTACCGCTTCGTCCCCCGGCGGCGTAGCGGCGAGGCGCTGGAGATCGTCGTCTCGGATCCGACGAACCTGCCGCTGATCGACGAGCTCGCGCTGCTGCTCGGAGCGCCGGTGACCGTCACCGTCGGGACGCCGTCCGCCATCGAGTCGATCCTCACGCGGAGCGAGAGCTCGCAGCGGGTGCTCGACGAAGCGACCGAGAGCTTCCAGTTGCAGCTTCTGCACGAGGAGGAGACGGGCGAGGACAGCCTGACGGTCGAGCGCCTGACCAGCGACATCAGCCCCGTAATCAAGCTCGTCGACTCGATGATCTACACGGCCATCCAGCGGCGGGCGAGCGACATCCACGTGGAGACGCAGGACGACGCCCTGCACGTCAAGTACCGCATCGACGGCGTCCTGCAGGCGGCGATGCGGCCGATCGACAGGCAGTTCCACGCCGCGGTCCTCTCCCGCATCAAGGTGATGGCGGAGCTGGACATCGCAGAGAAGAGAGTGCCGCAGGACGGGCGGTTCAAACTGCGGATGCCCGGCAAGACCATCGACTTCCGGGTCTCGATCATGCCGAGCATCCACGGAGAGGACGCGGTGATCCGCATCCTCGACAAGGAATCGATCAGCGAGCAGTTCCGCGAACTGCGGCTCGACATCCTGGGATTCCCCGCGGACGAGCTCAGGCGTTTTCGCCGCGCCATCGCGGAGCCCTACGGCATGGTGCTGGTTACCGGCCCGACCGGGAGCGGCAAGACCACGACGCTGTACGCCGCCCTGGCCGAGATCGCATCGTCGGAAGACAAGATCGTCACCATCGAGGATCCGGTCGAGTACCAGCTCAAGGGGATCACGCAGATTCCGATAAACGAACGCAAGGGGCTGACCTTCGCTCGCGGCCTCCGTTCGATTCTCCGCCACGATCCCGACAAGATCATGGTAGGGGAGATCCGCGATCCGGAGACCGCGCAGATCGCGATTCAGTCTGCGCTCACGGGGCACCTGGTCTTCACCACCGTGCACGCGAACAACGTGATCGACGTGCTGGGGCGTTTCCTGAACATGGGCGTGGAGGCCTACCAGTTCGTCTCGGCTCTCAACTGCGTGCTCGCGCAGCGCCTGGTCCGCACCATTTGCCGGGAGTGCCGGCACCCGGTGGAGATTGGGGAAGACGAGCTGCGGGAAGCGCGGATCGACCCGCACGTCGCAGCCCGGCACACCCTGTACGCAGGGGGCGGCTGCATGGAGTGCGGCGGAACGGGCTATCGCGGCCGGACCGCGATTTGCGAGCTCCTCGACCTCGGCGATCACCTGCGGGAGCTGATCCTCGCCCGTCGACCCGCATCCGAAATCAAGCAGGCCGCACGCGACGCCGGGATGCGATTTCTCCGGGAGTCGGCCGTCGAGCAGGTGCTGCAGGGACGGACGACCCTGCACGAGATCAACAAGGTCACCATCGTTGCCTAGAAGCCTGTTGCGCTCGCTGTTCACGACGCCGGGTCCGGCGGTGGCGGTGTCCGTCGCTCCCGGGCACGTGACCGCGGTACAGACCAGGACCCACCGTGGCGAGACGATGGTGTGCGGTCACGCGCGGGCGGCCCTGCCGGCGGGGGCCGTGACGCCGGCCGTGCAGGGCGCCAACCTGGCCGACCCGCCCGCGGTAGCGGCCGCCATCGACGACGTGCTGGGCCGGCTGCCGCGCCGCCCGCGACGCATCGCGCTTCTGTTGCCGGACGATGCCGTAAAGGTATCCATGACACGGTTCGCCAGGGTACCGGCGCGGGCGGCGGAGCTGCACGAGATGATCCGCTGGCAGGTGCGCAAGACCGTGCCGTTCCGCGTGGAAGACGCGCAACTGGACTACGCCCGCGGTCGTCTGACGGCCGACGGCGAACAGGAGTTCGTAGTGGTCCTGGCCCAGCGGGCGGTGGTCGAGGAATACGAGCAGGCCTGCGCGGCGGCCCGCGCGCACGCAGGCCGTGTCGAACCGTTGAGCTTCAGCCTGTTGTACACGGCGCTGGCGCGTGGCGCGGGCGAGGGTGGAACGGACTGGCTGCTCGTGCGCATGGGATCCGACTCCGCGACCCTGGCCGTCGTGCGAGGACGGCATCCGCTGTTGTTCCGAACCGTCGCGACGGACGGCGAGGCGTTGGGCGATCTCGTGCACCAGACGGCGATGTACTACGAGGATCGCCTCGGAGGCCGCGGCTTGTCCTGTGCGCTGGTCGCTGGGGATACGGCGGACGGCGTGCGTGCGATCGAGGGGATCGTCTCGAATCGTCTCGGCATCACGGTCGAACCGATTGCGGAGCGCGTCGCTGCCCTGGTGTGGGAGCAGGCCGACCTGCAGGCGGACGCTCTCGACGAACTGGCCGCGCCCCTGGGAGTGCTGCTCCCCGGGTCCGCGGCGGCCTGGACGTAACGTGCCGAGCATGAACCTGGCCACGCGCCCGTTCTACAACGACCGTGCGGTCCACCTGGCGCTCGCGGCGGTCGGGCTCGTGGCCGTCTCCGTATTCGTGCTGGGCGGCACGCGCCTCGTCGATCTGTCACGCACGCACCGGGCGCTGACCGTGCAGGCCGAGGCGGCGGAACGTGAGACCGCGACCGTCTCGGCGCAGGCGGCCCGGCACGAACGCGCCGCTCCCGCCGAAGCCGTGGAGGCGTTGAGCCGCGCGGCCGAGGAGGTCAACCGGCTCATAGAACGGCGGCTGTTCTCCTGGACCGCCTTCTTCAACCTCATCGAGCAGACCCTGCCTTCCGACGTGATGCTCACCGCCGTGCGTCCGGATACCGACGATCGGGGGACGAGCATCGACCTGGCGGTGATCGGACGTACCGTGGCCGACATCGAGGAGTTCATCCGACGCCTGGAGGAAACCGGCGCCTTCGCGGACGTGCTGGCCCGCCAGGGCGAGCTCAACGACGAAGGAATGTACCGCGCACAGTTGCGAGGGAGGCTGGTGCGCGTCGACCGCATCGAGGCCGGCGTGGACGAGCCGGCGGGGGAGTCATGACCCCGAGGCCGCTGGTGTTCCTGCGCAGGATTGTATCGGAGAAGCGCATGCTGGCCGGACTCGTGGCGGTCGGTGTGATCGCGAATGCAGGTCTGTACGGCCTGGCGATCTACCCGTGGAACCGCAAGGTGGAGGTTGCGGACCGGCGCGCGACCACGGCGGAGGCCAACCTGGAGGTCGCGCGGCGGCGCTTCGAGTCGGTGCGGCTCGCGGCTGACGACAGGAACCGGGCGGAGATGGAGCTGCGTGCTTTCCACGAGGAGACCCTGCCTCGGGATCTGGCGGGAGCGCGCTCCCTCACGCTCTCCCGACTTGCGGCGCTTGCCGATGATCACGACCTGTCGATGGAACGGCGCGCATCGGTACCGGACCGGGAGGACGACAGTCTTCTGGCCCGTCTTCAGGTCACCATGCTGCTGCGCGGCGCCTATCGGGACATCCGCGGCTTCATACACGCGATCGAGACGGCGCCGGAGTTTCTCATCATCGACGAGGTCGCCCTGCGCCAGGGCGATGAGGCGGAAGCGGGCGAGGTCCTTGGTCTGGGTCTGTCCACCTACTATTGGCAGGGTGACGATGGCGAGCGAGAAGCACCATAGTCGCGCCCGCGGGTACTCCTTCGTCGAATTGCTCGTGGTCAGCGCGATCCTGCTGATCCTGGCTTCGGCCGTCGCGCCTCTCGCGCAGGTGACGATGCAAAGACAGCGGGAAACGGAGCTGCGAAGAGCGCTGCGCGAGATGCGGACCGCGATCGACCGCTACAAGGACGCCGTGGACCTCGGGACGATCGGCGGCCCAGACATCGATGCCGACAACCAGGGCTATCCGCCGAGCCTGGATGTGCTGGTGGAAGGCGTCGAGACGGTCGACGAGAACGCGGGCGGCGTGGTGCGCTTCCTGCGCCGGATCCCGATCGATCCGATGACGCGGACCACGGACTGGGGCTTGCGCTCGTACCAGGACGACCCCGACACTGCGCGCTGGGGTGGCGATAATGTGTATGACGTCTACACAAAATCGCGCGGAACGGCGCTCGACGGAACCCGGTACCGGGACTGGTAGAGAGATGTGCAACTGCGACCGTCAGCGGGGCTGGACACTGATCGAGTTGACCATCGTGATCTCGCTCATCACGGTGTTGTCGACGATCGCCCTGGTCGGTTACGGCAACGCCGTCACCCGCTCGCGGGAGGCGGTGCTCAAGGAAGACCTCTTCCGCATGCGCGACGCCATCGACCAGTACTACGCCGACCTCGGGGAGTACCCGCCCGATCTGTACGCGCTGGTGAGCGCCGGCTACCTGCGCTCCGTGCCGGAGGATCCGACGACACGCTCGTCGGAGACGTGGGTCGTCGTGCCGGCGGAACCGGATCCGGCGGATCCCTTCGTCCAGGGCGTCTACGACGTCCGGAGCGGGTCCGAGGGACTGGCCCTCGACGGCACCGCCCATGCAGACTGGTAGATCCGGTGACCATGCGACGGCGCGTGCGCGGACAACAGGGCTTCGCCATGGCGGCCCTGCTCGTCGTCCTCGCGGTCATGAGCCTCATGCTGTCGATGGCGCTGCCGGCCTGGCACCACGCGGCCCGGCGCGAGCGGGAGGCGGAGCTGATCTTCCGCGGCGAGCAGTATGCCCGGGCCATCATGCTCTACCAGAGACAGACCCCCGGCGCCTATCCGCCCGATGTCGAGACCCTTGTCGAAGGCCGGTTCCTGCGCCGCGCCTACCGCGATCCGATGACCGCCGACGGTGAGTTCCGGCTCATCCTGCAATCGGAGTTGGCCGGCGTTGCGGGCCAGGGCGCCTCGGACCCGGCGGCGGATGGTCCGTCCGCGGGGGCGGACGACGAGAGTGGGCGGCGGGGTGGCGGAGCAGGGGACCGAGCCGGATTCCTCCAGGGCGTCCGGCCGTTCGGAGCGCGGGACGAGAACACCCCCGGCGGCGTGGACGGCAACATCGCCGGCGTCGTGAGCCGTAGCGAGCGGACGTCGATCGCGCTCTACGACGGCAAGTCGAAGTACAGCGAGTGGGTCTTCACCAGTACAGGGCCGGCGGCCGGAACGGCGGGGGGCGAACCGGACCCGCCGCAGCCGGGCCGGCCGGGTTCGGCCGGACCTCCTCGATCGCGGAGCAGCGCGAGCCGGGCAGCGGGATTGCCGTAGCGGATCGCGAACGAAGGGTCAGGTGTCCACGGTCAGGCTTCTGATCAGCCACACCGCCAACCCCGTGGCGCAGACCAGCAGCAGGACGGCTCCGGCGGCCGAACCGAACAGCGCGGCGTGGGCGGCGGCAAGCGTCAGATAGACGGCCGCGCAGCCTGCCCCCCAGCGGCGAAGTTCCGGCGCCAGAGCGGCCGGCGCGGGCTCCCCGGCGGCTTCGGCGACGCGTCTCCAGCCCGGGCCCCCGGGCCGCGTGCGCCGATAGAAGCGGACCAGGTGCGGCAGCGGCTCCGCGCGCGTCGCCAGGGTTGCGGCGAGCCAGCAGGCGGTGGTCCACGGCACGAGATAGAGCAGGGAGTCCGGAAAAGGAACCGCGGTGAAGAACCGCACGAACAGGAATCCGGCGGCGGCCGCGGCCAGTGCCGCAAGCTCCGAGATCGCGGTCACCCGCCACCAGTACCAGCGCAGGATCAGCACCAGCCCCACGCCCGCACCCGACTCGAGCACGAACTCCCACGCCTGGCGGACCGAGTCGAGAGCGAAGGTGAGCGCTCCGCTCGCCGCCATCACGAGGATCGTGATGGCGCGGGAAGCACGCACCAGGTGCGCCTCGTCGGCGGCGGGCCGCACGAAGCGCTTGTAGACGTCGTTGACGAGATACGACGTCCCCCAGTTGAGCTGCGTGGAGACGGTGGACATGTAGGCGGCGAAGAAGGAGCCGACCAGCAGACCCCGCCATCCCGCTGGCAGGTGGTCGCGCAGGACGAGGACGTACCCCGCCTCCCGGTCCGACAGGTCCGGGTAGAGCACGAGGGCGGCGAGCGCCACCAGCACCCACGGCCACGGACGCAGGCAGTAATGCGCCACCGTGAACCAGAGCGTTGCCAGGACCGCATCGCGTTCGCTGCGGGCCGACATCATGCGCTGTGCCACGTAGCCGCCGCCGCCCGGCTCCTGCCCCGGGTACCAGCTTGCCCACCATTGGATCCCCAGGTAGGCGATGAACGACACGATCGGCAGGGCCAGCATCGTGGAAGCGTCCGCGATGCTTCCGCCCGTCGCCCCGACCGCCGGCCACAGCCGGAACGTCGAGTCGGGAAGCGCGGCCAGCAGACCGTCGAGGCCGCCCACTCCGGGCGCGCCCAAGGCGAAACATGCCAGGGCGACCGCACCGGCCATGGCCACCGAGAACTGCACGAGATCGGCCGCGACAACCCCGCGGAGCCCGGCCAGGGCCGCGTAGCCGCCGGTGGCCGCGAGCCCCAGCAGGACGCCGGACAGCCGATCCCAGCCGAGCGCAATCGAGAGGACCTTGGCAAGGGCCAGGTTCACCCAGCCGATCACGAGACAGTTGACCGGCAGTCCGAGGTAGAGCGCACGCACCGCCCGGAGCACGCTCGCGGCGCGTCCCGTATAGCGCAGCTCAACGAACTCGACGTCGGTCAGGATGCCCGCCCTCCGCCACAGCCGGGCGAACAGGACCACGGTGAGCATGCTGCCGAGGGCCGCGTTCCACCACAGCCAGTTTCCCGCGATGCCGCTGGCGGCCACGATGCCGGTGACGGCGAGCGGGGTGTCCGCGGCGAACGTCGTCGCCACCATGGATGTACCGGTGAGCCACCACGGCAGCTCGCGGCCCGAGAGAAAGAACTGGGAGAGGCTGCGTCCGGAACGCCGGCCGTAGGCGATCCCGACCGCGACCGGCGTCACGAGCACGAGTGCGAGCACCAGCCAGTCGGCAGCGGTCAGGGTCATCGTCTTTCAGCCCGACGCCGCCACCGCATCGTGGAATGCGGGTCGCACGGGGAGAATAGCCTCGTTGGACCGCGATGGATGCACCCGGTTGGTCAGCAGCACGAAATAGCGATCCGCTGCCGGATCGATCCAGAGCGACGTGCCGGTGAACCCGGTATGTCCTATCGACTCCGGGGACAGCCTGGTTCCGCACGATGACGTCGGGAGCATGGTGTCCCAGCCGAGGGCACGCGAGCTTCCCGGCACGTTCGTCCGTCTCCGGAAGCTGTCGAACGTTGCGCGCGCGGCCAACGGGCCGTCACCGAGAGTGTTGGCGAGCACGTCGCGCGCGAAGCGCCCGACCGCGGCGGCGGTGCCGAACAACCCCGCGTGGCCCGCCGCCCCGCCGAGGGCCCACGCGTTCTCGTCGTGGACCTCCCCGACGAGAGTCCGGCCCCGCCAGGGATCCTGTTCCGTCGGCGCGATGCGCGGGCGCCATCCGGCCGGCGGATGGTACCTCAGGTCCCCCCAGCCGCGCCGCGCCGCGAGCGCATCGAACTGCACCGGCAGTTCGTTTCCTGCCGGGTTGCGGTCCGCCAGGACGAACCCGAGCAGAATGAACCCGAGATCGCTGTAGACCGACTGGCTGCGCGGCTCGTATTCGAGCGGCAGGCGGCAAATGGCGGGTTCGAACTCCGCGCGGCCGACGTGATCGCGGTAGAAGGGCAGGTGGGCCGTCAGACCCGACGCGTGCTCGAGCAGGTCGCGTACCGTCACCCGGTCACGATCCGGCCCGCGCCACGTGCGGAGCCCGGCCGCGACCGGCAGCTCGAGCGGGGTCAGTCCGGCGTCGATGTGGCGCATCGCCAGCGTCGTGGTCGCGATGACTTTCGTCAGCGACGCCAGATCGAAGACCGTGTCCACCGTCGCCGGCGGACTGTCGGCGGCGTAGGTCAGCCGCCCGGTCGCGTGCTGCCACAGGCAGTCTGAAGCCGTGCCGACTTCCGCCACCGCGGCAGGGGAGACGCCGGCGTCCACCGCGTTGTCCAGGATCCGCGCTGCCGCCGCGAAACCGCTCATCCCCAGACTCCGAGTCCCGCCCACCGCATGCGGTGGGCCGCGCAGCCCGCGCCCAGGGTCGCGGCCGAGCCGACGAGCACGTACCATTGCCAGGACAGGTCGGTCAGCAGACTCACCGTCACAATCGTAATCAGACCGCCGGCGAGGCCGGCGATTCCGGCGCCCGGTGTCGGCCGGGCGAGCAGCACGCTGAGCAGGAAGACGCCGAGCATCAGACCGCCACTGAAGAACTGTACCGCCAGCACGTCGTCGATGACCCGCTGCGATATGCCCATGGCCGCGATCGCCACGCCCACCTGCACCGCGGCCCACGCACCGGTCGCCCACCGCGAAGCGCGCAGCGCCTGCTTCTCGGAGCGCGCGCGGCCCGCCAGGAAGAAGTCGCCGACGGTGGACGCCGCCGAGGAGTTCAGCGACGAGGACAGCGTCGACATCGCGGCCGCGACCACCGCCGCCAGCAGAAGACCTCGCAGCCCCGCCGGCAGGTGGGTCATCAGAAAGAGCGGGAACACGCGATCGGACTGCACCGCGCCGTCGACGGTGATTGCGGCGAGCGCCTGCGACTCGCCGGCTGCATAGAAGGACCAGAGCAGCACGCCGATTCCCAGAAACGCCGCGAACTGGAAGAACACGAAGATGCCGCTGGCGATCAGCGCGAGACGGGCGTCGGCCAGCGAGCGGGTACACAGATACCGTTGCACGAACATCTGATCCGTGCCGTGAATGGCGGCAATGGAGACCGCTCCGCCGAAGACGCCGGACCAGAACGTGTAGTCCCGCCGCAGATCCCAGGCGAAATCGAACATGTCCAGCTTGCCCGCCGCCTGCGCCGCCGCCACCGCTTCCCGCCCACCCTCCGGGAGGCCGCCGAGCAGCATCGCGGCGGCGGCGAGTGCGCCGCACAGATAGATCCCGAGCTGGATTACATCCATCCAGACGACCGCGGCCATGCCGCCGACCCAGGTGTAGGCAAGCGTGACCGCGGCGATGATCAGGATGGCCGCGACCACGGCCGTCCCCTGGGCCAGACCGGCGAGCCCGACCGTATCCGCCGCGGTGGCCAGCATTGCGGCCAGTACGAGCGCCGTCGCGAACAGGCGGAGTCCGTCGGCGACGTTGCGGGTCAATAGGAAGACCACCGCCGCACACTGGCCGAACGCGCGGCCGAGTCTCGCCGCGAGCAACTGGTACGCCGTAAGGAGATCGCGGCTGAAGTACGCCGGCAGCAGAACGACGGCGACGAAGACGCGGCCGACGACGTAGCCGAGGGCGAGTTGCATGAACGTCAGATCGCCCGCGAAGGCATAGCCCGGAACACTGATGACAGTGATGGTGCTCGTCTCCGTCGCGACGATCGAGCCCATGACGGCCCACCACGGCAGGCGCCGGCCGGTCAGGTAGTAGTCGCGCAGCGTCGACCGGCGGTGCGCGAGCCGGCGTCCTCCCCAGATTGCCAGCGAGAGGTACGCGGTGACGACAATCAGGTCGACGGGCATCCGTCACCGCGGATCGATCGAGCCGTGCGGCCGCAGGTCGACCCCCTCGCCGATCGCCGCTCGCACCGAGTCGTTCGCCTGCTTCAGACGTCCCAGGGCTTCGGGGTAGCTGATACCGGCGTGCGTCATTACGATGGCCGCCTTCACGTTCCAGCGGGCCCGCTTGAGCAACTCGCCGGCCTCCTCGTGGTCGAGCCCCGTCACGGTCGTGATGATGCGGCGCGCGCGGTCGCGCGCCTTTTCGGAACCCACGTCCACGTCGACCATGAGATTGCCGTAGGTCTTGCCCAGGTGCACCATGGCCACCGTGGTCAGCATGTTCAGCACCATCTTGGTAGCCGTGCCGGCCTTCAGGCGCGTGGATCCCGCGATGACCTCCGGCCCCACCGCGGGGGAGATGACGATGTCCACGAAAGTCTGCAGCTCGGTTCCCGGCCAGCACGTCACGAAGATGATCTTGACGCCGTTGCGGCGCGCGCGCGTCAGGGCGCCGCGAACGAACTGGGTCATCCCGCTCGCCGAGATCCCCACCAGTACGTCCTTGCGTGTCGGATGCAGACGGGAGACGGCCCGCGCACCCTCCTCGAAGTTATCCTCGACTCCCCCCTGCGAGCGAAAGAAAGCGGACCTGCCGCCGGCCATGATGGCCTGCACCAGGTGTTCCGGGGTGCTGAACGTCGGTCCCATCTCGGCGGCTTCGAGCACACCGAGCCGGCCGCTCGTTCCGGCGCCGACGAAGATCAGGCGTCCACCCTTCTGCAACGAGCCCGTGATGAGGTCCGACGCGGTCGCGATGCGGGCCTGCTCGCGCGCCACCGCCGAGAGGATCTTGCGATCCTCACGCATCATGAGCGTGATCATCTCCTCGGTGGACGCCTGGTCCAGCGCCAGGCTGGCGGGATTGATGGCTTCGGTGGGGAGGTCCTTCCACTTGGACGGCATGCGAAGACTCACCTGTGATCGTCACGGACTCGCCGGGCACGGGACATGGCCGGAGCCGCGATGGTCCGGGCATCTGTTGACGGTTCCGAGAAGGACGGAGTATAAAGATCGATTGCTTCGTGACCAGCTGTCCGTCATGTGGAACGTCAACGCCATGCCGACCGGTAGCGCATCCACAATACCTGCCCGGACCGCGCCGGCGGATGCGGGCTCGAGGAGCGGATGAACCAGCCGGCACATTGTAGTGATCCCAGGGCCATCATCCGCAAGCAAGGGTGATGGCCTTTTTCATGAACGGCAACAACTCCTTGGTCAGAGTCGCCCTGGTCGGGTTCGGAACGGTGGGGCGGTCGGTGGCGCGCTTCCTGTGCGATAGAGGTCCGCGGCCACTCGCTCTGTCGCACGTCTGCAACCGGCGCGTCGAACGCAAGATCGTCGATTGGGTGCCCCCGACGGTTACCTGGACATCGGACTTCGACGAGGTTCTGCGCTCCGACGCGGACGTCGTGGTCGAGGTAATTGGCGGTCTGGAACCGGCTGGTGACTGGATTCGCAGGTCGCTCGAGGCCGGCAAATCGGTCGTGACCGCCAACAAGCAGGTGATGGCGCAGGCGGGAGCCGAGTTGATGCAGGTTGCCGCCGAGCGGGAGCGCCATCTCCTCTTCGAGGCGGCGGTGGCCGGGGGCATCCCCATCATCCGCGCGGTGCGGGAGGGCCTGGCGGGCGACCGGCTGCAGCGGGTGCTCGGGGTGCTCAACGGTACCTGCAACTACATGCTGACGCGCATGGAAGCCGACCGTGTGTCTTTCGACGAAGCGCTCGGCGAGGCGCAGGAGCGCGGGTACGCCGAGGCGGATCCTACGGCGGACGTCGACGGCGGAGACGCCCAGGCCAAGTTGGCGATTCTCTCCGCGGTCGGCCTCGAACGGCGCATCGCCGCCGACACCATTCCATTGCGCTCGATCCGGCCGGTCGAACCCGTGGACTTCACCTATGCGCGGCGACTCGGTTGCACGATACGCCAAGTGTCGCGCGCCGAAATCCTCGACGGCGGCGCGACGGTGACCGCTTCCGTCCAGCCTATGCTGGTTTCGCTGCACTCCCCGCTTGCGCGGGCGGAGGGAAGTCAGAACGTCGTGGTCGTCAACGGCGCCTACGGAGGCGAGACCGCGTTTCGCGGATTCGGCGCGGGCGGCGATCCCACCGCGGTGGCCGTCGTCTCCGACCTCGAGGCGATCGCGCGGGCGGGCGTGACCGCGACTCGCTGCTGGCGGGGGGGCGCGGACGCACGGGTGGCGGCCCACTTCGAGGCCCCGCAGTACCTGCGCTTCGTCATCGTGGATCGCCCCGGTATCATTGCTTCGCTCGCCGGTGTTTTCGTGCGGCACGGACTCAACATCGACTCGGTACTGCAGGAGCCCGACTGGCCGAAGTCGGCTTTGCCCTTCGTCGTGACCCTCGAGCCCTGCAGTTCAAGAGCCGTGCAGGCGGCCCTGGCGGAGATCGAGGCGTTCGACTTCCATGCGCGGCCACCGGTCTGGATGCCGATTCTGCCGCGCGGAGAACGCTGTCCATGAGCTATCTCACCGGCCTTCGATGCTCCCTGTGCCAGACTCCGTTTCCGGCCGAGGCGCTGTACGTCTGCGACCAGTGCCTGGGACCGCTGGAGGTGACCTACGACCGCGACGCGATTCGACGCGCGGTCTCGCGCGAGGCCATCGGCTCGCGGCCGCCGAATCTGTGGCGCTACCGGGAGTTCCTGCCGATCGACGGCGAGCCGCGCACGGGGCTGACCTCGGGCTTCACGCCGCTGGTCCGTGCGCATCGACTGGCCGCGGAGCTCGGAATGCGCGAGCTGTACCTGAAGGACGACTCGGTCAATCACCCCACACTCTCGTACAAGGATCGCGTCGTGCCGGTCGCGGCGACCCGCGCCTGCGAGCTCGGATTCGGCGTCTTCGGGTGTGCCTCCACCGGGAACCTCGCCAACAGCGTGGCCGCCCACGCTGCGCGGCTGGGTCTCGACTGCTACGTCTTCATTCCACAGACCCTCGAGCCGGGCAAGATCCTGGGCTCCGCCGTGAGCGGCCCCCATGTCGTGGCCATCGACGGGAACTACGATGACGTCAACCGCCTCTGCACCCAGGTCGGCGACCGCTACGGGTGGGGGTTCGCGAACATCAACCTGCGCGCCTACTACGCCGAGGGGGCGAAGACCCACGGGTTCGAGATCGTCGAGCAGCTCGGCTGGCGGTTTCCGCGGCATCTCGTCTGCCCGGTCGCCGGCGGGACGCTGCTTCCGCGCATCGGACGAGGCTTTCACGATCTGCTCGATGCCGGTCTGGTGGAGGGCCGCCCGCCCCGCATACACGCCGCGCAGGCGGCCGGATGCGCGCCGGTGATACACGCGCTGGACGAAGGCCTCGACTATCCCGAACCGGTCCGTCCGGACACGATCGCCAAGTCGATCGCCATCGGCAACCCCGCCGACGGGTTCCACGTGCTGCGAACGGTGCGGCAGTCCGGCGGCAGCGGGGCAGCGGCGACGGACGCGGAGATCATCGACGCCATCGGACTTCTCGCGCGGACGGAGGGCATCTTCACCGAACCGGCCGGCGGTACGACCCTCGCGGTCACCCGCAAGCTGGTGGAGCAGGAGGTCATTCCCCGTGACGAGAGCGTGGTGGTCTGCATCACCGGGAACGGCTACAAGACCGCCGACGTGATGGCGCCGTTTCTCGCCACGCCGACCGCCCTCGGCCGCTCGCTGGCCGAGTTCGAGGCCTTCATGGCCGCCCGTCAATCGCCTCCTGCGGGCCGCCCGGCGGCGGATTCCGGGGCGGCGCACCAGCACTCCGTCTCCGGCTGACAATGTCTCGACCCACTCTCAGCGAGATCGTGGAGGCGGAAGGCCATCTGGTCGATTCGCACCTGCTGAACGCGATATTCGACAAGGTCATCGAGCGCCGGGCGCGCTTCGACGTCCTGCGTTTCGAGATCGGCCGGACCAACGACGAGTACTCGCATCTGAAGTTGAAGGTGACCGCCCCGGACGAGACCGTGCTGGCCGAGTTGCTCGAAGATCTGATGCCGCTCGGCTGTCATGCGACGCCGGAGCGTGACGCCCTGGTGAAGCGGTCCGACCAGGACGGGTGCGTGCCGGACGACTTCTATTCGACGACGAACCACCGCACCTACGTGCGACACGGCGGGCAGTGGATCGAGGTCGAGCGCCAACGCATGGACGCGGTGATCGTGATCGCGGAAGGCCGCGTGGCGTGCCGCAAGCTGCGCGACGTGTCGGCCGGCGACGCGGTCGTCTGCGGCGTCGACGGCATCCGGGTCTCGCCCGAGTTCCGGGAACGCGACCGGCTGGGCTTCGCCTTCATGGTGAACGACGTCTCGACGGAGCGGCGCGTGGAGGTCAGCGTGGCCCGCGTGCTGGCGATGATGCAGGAGGTCAAGCGGGACGGCGGACGCATCGCGTTCGTAGCGGGCCCGGTAGTGGTCCACAGCGGCGGTGTCGCCTACTTCTGCGACCTCATACGCCGCGGGTTCGTCGACGTGCTGCTGGCCGGCAACGCGCTCGCCGTGCACGACGCCGAGCACGCGCTGTTCGGAACGTCGCTCGGCATCGATCTGAACGCCGGAACGGCGGTCGAGGAAGGCCACCGCAACCACATGCGGGCCATCAACGCCGTCAATCGCGCCGGCGGTCTGCGGGCGGCCGTGGAACGGGGATTGCTGGGTTCGGGAATCCTGTACGAGGCGATTCGGCACGATGTGGACTACGTGCTCGCGGGAAGCATCCGCGATGACGGTCCGTTGCGGGACACGATCATGGACCTGATCGCGGCGCAGGATCGCTATGCCGAGGCGCTCCGGGACGTGAGCATGGTCGTCATGCTGTCCACGATGCTGCACAGCATCGGGGTCGGCAATATGCTGCCGTCGCATGTGCGGGTAGTGTGTGTCGACATCAATCCCGCCGTGGTGACCAAGCTCGCCGACCGCGGCTCGTCCCAGACGGCCGGCATCGTGACCGATGTCGGTTTGTTCCTGCACCAGTTGACGGCACAGCTCGGCGCGGCGGCCGGGGTGCGGTCGGCGCCGCCGACCGAGGCCCGGTGATGACGGCTCCGGCAAGCGCGGCGCCGACCGTCGTCCAGAAGTACGGCGGCACCTCCGTCGCTACGGCCGAGCGAATTCGCGCGATCGCCGAGCGCGTGGCGCGCACCCGCCGCGACAGCCCGCGGCTGGTCGTCGTGCTGTCGGCCATGGGCAAGACGACCGACGGGCTCGTGGCGCTGGCGCACGAGGTGTCGGACAATCCATCCGGCCGCGAAATGGACCTGTTGCTGGCGACGGGCGAGCAGGTCTCCGTCTCTCTGCTCGGCCTGGCGCTGCGGCACAAGGGCGTCCCGGCGATCTCCCTGACCGCTTCGCAGTGCGGGATCCGGACCGACGACGCGTTCAACATCGCCCGCATAGAGTCAATCGAGACCCGGCGGATTCTGGCCGAGCTGGATCGGGGCCGCGTGGTGATCATCACGGGATTCCAGGGCATCACCCGGGATCACGAGGTGACGACGCTCGGCCGCGGCGGCAGCGACATCACCGGGGCGGCCGTGGCGGCGGCCCTCGGCGCGAGCGTCTGCGAGATCTGCACCGACGTCGACGGCGTCCTGTCGGCCGATCCGCGCGCCGTGCCGCACGCGACGCGGTGGCGCGAAATCAGTTACGAGGAAGCGATCGAGATGGCGTCGAGCGGCGCCAAGGTTCTGCATCCGCGCGCCGGCGAGGTGTGCATGGCCTACGGAATCCCGATTCACGTGCGCTCCAGCTTCCACGACGGCGAGGGCACATGGATCCGCGGAGGCGACGAGATGGTGATGGAGCAGGCGGCGGTGGTCGGGGTCAGCAGCGACAGGAAGATCGCCAAGGTCACCCTGGTCGACGTGCCGGATCGTCCGGGTCTGGCGGCCGAGGTCTTCCAGGATCTGGCAGCGCAGTCGATCAACGTGCGGCTCATCATTCAGGGAGCCACCGCCGCAGGCCTGGGACGCATCACGTTCGTGCTCGACGACGAGTACGTCGAGGGAGCCATGCGCCTGGTCGAGGACTGGAAGTCGCGCGGCCTGGCGGTGGCGGGAGCGGTCGATCGCGACGTCGCCAAGATCTCCATCGTCGGCTCGCGTCTCGCGTCGACCCCCGGCCTGGCCGCCCGCATGTTCGCGGTCCTCGCGCGCGAGGGCATCAACATCGACTGCATCAGCTCCTCGGAGATGAAAATCGCCTGCGTGATTGCCGACACGCACGTGGACGAGGCGGTCCGCGCCGTCCACGACGAGTTCTTCCCGGAAGGCGCGGCGCCGCCGGCCGAGCGGGGGTAGCCCCTGAGAACGGCATGTCCGCGCGACCGCCGGCGGCACGAACGCCGATCCGGCGAGGCGTTTCGGGGCGCTAGTTTGCCAGGGCGGCGTCGGCCGCGTAGTCGACCACGAGCCTGATCGGCGCCGCGGAATCCGCCCCGAAGAGAGAGCGTCCCTGCGACTGGTCGGCCCCGGGGTGCAGGACCGCATCGACCTCAATCGTCGATCCGGCCGGCAGATCGATAGGCGCATCGAACCAGTAGCGGGTCGGCCACGCGGTGTCCGGCTCGCGGAGGAAGAGCATCGGCACCCGGGTCCCGTCCGGCATCACCGCCACGACCCGCACGTCCCTGGCCTCGATCGCGACCTCGGGCAGGATGGCGAGCGCGCTGACTGCCTGCTCCAGCCGTTGACCGAACGCAAGCCGCAGACCGTTCTCGCGCTCGGGTGCCGACAGGAGCAGCGAGTCGATCGTCCGGTCGCTCTCGTCGCCCAGGTAGAGGCCGACGCGGCTCTGGTCGACGAACTCTTCGTATTCCGTGATCCAGGTCTTCTTGTAGTGCACCCGCGCCACGACGTCGGCCCCCGCCGGCAGACGGCGGGCGGCGTCGTCCTGCCGCACGCTCTGCCGGCCCGGCGACCAGAGCGCCAGCGGTGCCGTAGCGGGGAAGTCCCGGTCCTCCGCCTCCGCGAATCCCGGTTCGTCGTCCTCGGCATCGAGTGCGCGCGCCGTGCCGGTCGTGTCGATGTAGAGCGCGACGTCGCGGACGACCGCACCCGCGCCCGGCATCACGTCGGCGCCCGTCACGAAACGTTCCTCGGCGGTGCCCGCGGGCAGGACGAAGTAGCGGACGAGCTCGTTCGTGCCGGCATCGAGCGTAAACGGCTCCACCATTTCGAGCTCCAGGTCGGGGACGCCCAGCGACCACGCGCCGGGAGCGGCGACGGGATCGGGACGCAATGCGCGCGGCCCCTGCGGATAGCCGCCGCTCGACCACTCCAGGATCATGTCCATTTCATGCGCCGGCAGAGCGTGCCCGTTGCGGAAGTCTCCGAAACCGTCCTCCGCCTTCCAGGGAGGCATCCGCAGCCCCAGCACTTCCTCCCGGATCGACTGCGCCCAGGGGTAGGCGCTCTGATACGAGACGAGTGACATCGGCGCGATGCCGCCTTCGCGATGACAGGATCCGCAGTTGTCGCGGAAGATCGGGAACAGGTGCTCGTTGTAGTTCCACCTCGAGGCGATCGGCGTATGGGTCCGGGTCTCTTCGACCTGACCGCTCACCGCGACGAGCGCCACCGCGGCGCCCAGGCACCAGCGACCGTATCGCGTTGTCATCGCTCCCTCTCCCTGCCGTCGCGCCGGTTTACCGCGCCGCCGGATCCGGCCACGGAGCGCGCGGCCGATTCCGCGCTGTCCCTCTGCCAGTCGCGCCGGCTTACCGCGCCACCGGATCCTCGTAGACCCGGTTGATCCCCCGCACGGCCTCGTCGAACACGTCGTGCGCCTCGCTCACCTGCTGCTTGTTCCCGAGGTCGCCGTACCAGTCGAGCAACCACGCGGCGCGGACCAGGCTGCGCACCGCGATGCGCACCTCGTTCCGGCCCTCGGCCGGCAGCACCTCGGCGCGCTGGTCGAGCGCCAGCGCGAGCTCCTTCGACTGCAGCGCGGGAATGAAGATCTCCGTAAAACGACCCTCCGCGATGAGCTGGGCGATCTCGTCGTTCCGGTCGTCGATGCCGCTGACGATGTCGAGAGTGCGCTCTGGAATGCGCGGGCGAATGCGTTCGGCGAGCGGCAGCGTCGCCGGCACGTCGGTCGGCGCGGGCACGGTCAGGACGGGCGCGTCCGACGTCAACTCCGTGAAGATGAAGTCGAACCGATCCTCCGGATAGTCCTCGACCATACGGATCTTGGCGATGAAGTCGGTCGGCAGCGGCCGGTCGCCGACCTCCGCTTCCAGATACGCGCCATCGGGAGAGGGAAGCAGATACGCTGCCTCGAGCTCGACGAACTCGTCGGTCGCCGCGTCGTAGTCTTCTTCCAGTACGACGCGCCCCATCCACATGGTCACGTCCACCGGCTCGCGGAAATTGTCGGTCGCGTAGAGCCGGAAGACGCCGGACTCGGGGTAGGTGCCTTCGATATGGTGGAAGCCGTCGGGGGCCATGAACACCCGTCCGCCGTGCCGCGGGCTGTGATCCATGTGCGCGCCGGGCGCCGCGTCGACGACGCCGCAGGTCAACATCATCGAGCCGTAGTACGGGTTGCGGACCGGCCCGTCGACCTGCACCCAGTTCGACCCGCCGTCGTACATCGGACAGTACGCGCGGGCGTAGCCGGCCGGCAGATCCATGCCCGCGAGAAGCTCGGACAACGGCTTGAATGCGCTGCGCATCGACTCGATGTCGGCGGCGCCCGCCGCCGTCTCGGCGAGCGGTCCGACGACGCTGTCCGCTAACGCGATCAGAGCGGCCAGCGCGCTCCGTGCACCCTCGAAGTCGTCGGCCGCGAGCGCCTCCTGCGCGCGGACGTACTCGCTGACCTGCGCGGCGAAGTCCGTCTGGCCGGCGGCGGCCGATGCATGCCCCGCGTGGCGGGCGGCAGGGAAGAGGAGCACGGCCAGCGTGGCGGCGACGACGGCAAGGTGCTTCACTGGATGAGACATGGAACCGATCCTCGATGAGTGCGACGAGCTTCCGAAGTCATTCCCCGTTCCAGGGTTGCCCGAACCGGCATTATACATCCAGGCGTGCCCCGCTGCAATCTCTATCCGGCTGTAACTTGTTGCGAAAATTGAAGTAGTGCGCACACACGCCCGCCGCGGACGCCGTCCGTGCGGCCCGTCGCGCGGCACCCGGTTGTCGGGCTCGCATCCGGCAGCCGATACACCGCAGGTGAGCGACGGGTTCGTCGATGCGTACCTGAACGACCTGAAGGCGGGGCGCCGTCTGGCCGCCAATACCGTGAGCAGCTATGCCCGGGACCTCGTGCTGCTGGCGCGCTTCGCCGAGGCCCGCCAGATCTGCCTCGAAAGACTTGACCGGCGCGACCTCGAGGCGTTCGTGCGGGAGCTGATGGCCTCAGGTCTCGCGCCGCGCTCGGTCGCGCGCGTCGTAGCCTGCGTCCGCGGCTTCTACCGTTTCCTGCAGATCGACCAGCACCTCACGGCGAACCCGGCCGACGACCTGCGGGCGCCGCGCTCATGGCCGTCGCTCCCGAAGTTCCTCTCCATGGACGAGGTCGACGCCCTCATCCGGCAGCCGGATACCGCGACAGCGATAGGTACCCGCGACCGGGCGTTGATCGAGCTGCTCTATGCCACCGGACTCCGGGTCTCCGAGCTCGTAGCGCTGCAACCCCGCGATCTGCATCTCGACGCCGGCTACCTGATTTGTCTCGGCAAGGGCAACAAGGAACGCCTGGTCCCGATCGGCGACGCGGCCGTCGAGTGGATGCGCCGCTACCTGGGGACGGCCCGACCCGCGCTGCTCGGCTCGCGGACATCTCGCCGCATCTTCTTGAACGCGCGCGGCGGCGTCCGGCTCACTCGTGTCGGCTTCTGGAAGCGACTCAAGCACTACGCGCGCCAGGCGGGACTGCCCCGGGACCTGAGCCCCCACGTGCTGCGACATTCCTTCGCGACGCATCTGCTTGAGCGGGGAGCGGACCTGCGGTCGATTCAGACCCTGCTCGGACACGCCGACCTCTCCACGACCCAGATCTACACCCACATCCTCGCGGCCCGGCTCCGGGCGGTGTACGACGAGTGCCATCCGCGGGGTGCACGACATGAAAGTGAGGGCTTTGCCGTACCGGGGGTATTGAGCAAGCGCCGATCGGCCGATTCCTTGGGTAGGGAGGACTCCGACCATGCCCGAGGCGCAGTTGACCGAACCGCTTGATCGCGCGGCCGAAAAAGGGGGCTTGGAGGAGCTGTTCGCGGCGTTGGAGGCGGCGGTCAAGGCCGACGTCGAGGCGTTCCTCAGACGGGGGAACGCGAATGCGCAGGACTTCGAGACCCTCTTGCAGAGAGTTCACCGTCGAGCGCTCGCCACGGCGAGCCAGGCCGTGAAGACGGTTTCGGCGCCGCGTTCGTAGCCGCGTTTGCGGCTGAAGTTGCTGCGCTGCTCGGACCACGGCGGGCCGCCGCGCAGGACTTCGAGGCCCTTGAGCAGGCCCTGCGTCGTCGAGTCCTCGATCTCGCCGCGGAGGCGCTGGCGCAGTACTTCAACGCGGACGATGCCGACCCTTCGGATTCGACCGTGGCTTGCGCCTGCGGCGGAAGGGCGCGCTTTGCCGGCCGCCGCCCGAAGACCTTCATCACGCTGCTCGGGCCGCTGACGCTGGAACGGGCCTACTACCATTGCGACGTCTGCCGTACGGGGGTGTGTCCGCGCGACCGGACCCTGGGTATGCACGCCACGTCGCTGTCGCCCGGCGTGCTGCGGCTGGTGGGGCTGGCGGCCTCCGACTCCAGCTTCGCCGCAGCCAGCAACCTGTTGTGGGAACTGGCCGCGGTGCGCGTCGAGACCAAGCAGGTCGAGCGCTGCGCCGAAGCCCTGGGACGTGCGGTCGCCGCCGACGAACGCGCTGTGGCCGAAACCGTCCCCAGCCCCGCGCCGACGATGTACCTGGGGCTGGACGGCAGCGGCGTGCCGGTGCGCCCAACCGAGGTCGAAGGCCGCGGTGGCAAGCAGCCGGACGGTTCGGCCAAGACCCGCGAGGTCAAGCTGGCCACCGTGTGGACGGCCGAAGGGCGCGACACACAAGGCCGGCCCGTGCGCGACCGCGGGTCGCTCAGCTACAACGCCGCGGTCGAGAGCGCGGCCAGCCGCGACACCGACCCACAGCCGGCCGCCTTCGCCCAACGTGTCCATCGCGAGGCGCAACGGCGCGGCTTCGACACCGCGGACCGCCGGGTCGTCATCGGCGACGGCGCTGCGTGGATTTGGAACGTCGCCGCCGAGCAGTTTCCCGGCGCCATCGAGATCGTTGACATCTACCACGCCAAGCAGCACCTGTGCGACGTCGCCAAAGCCATCTACGGCCCCGGGACCGACCTGGCCGACCGTTGGGCCAGGGACCGCCGTACCGAACTCGACGCCGGCCGACTGTGCGCCGTCGTCGCAGCACTGCGCATCCATGTCGAGACCACGCCCGAGGCGCGAAAGTGCATCCACTATGTGTTCGGGAACCGACACCGCATGCGCTATCCGCAGTTCCGCGCCAAGGGCCTGTGTATCTCGTCGGGCGTCGTCGAGGCCGGATGCAAGCAGCTCGGCGCACGGCTCAAGCGCGCCGGCACGCGCTGGACGGTCGCCGGGGCCAACGCCATCATCGCCCTGCGCTGCTGCATCCTCAGTGGCCGCTTCGAGGACTTCTGGGAGCGACGTGCCGCAAATGCCGCCTGACCCTCATCGCACAATGATGTCGTGCACCCCCATCCGCGTTCGTGATTGACCGGGAAGTCGTTCCTTGGTTAGGCTATGCGGTTGGCGTGGGCGGGTCGCTACGTACCGCAATCGACCGCCCGCGGATTCACCGACCCGCGGGCAACGCCGCCGGACTGACATCACCGCGAAGGGAGACTTACCCCACATGCGCCGGACAGGCCGTTACCTCTTCACCTCCGAATCGGTCACGGAAGGCCATCCGGACAAGATTGCCGACCAGGTTTCCGACGCTGTCCTCGACGCCGTCCTGACGGAGGATCCGACTGGGCGCGTGGCTTGCGAGACGCTGCTCACGACCGGCCTGATAGTGCTGGCGGGGGAGATCACCACGACCGCGCGGATCGAGTTCGCCGACGTGGCGCGCCAAGCGGTGCGGGACGTCGGGTACACCCGGGCGAAGTTCGGTTTCGATGCCGATACGTGCGCGGTGCTCTCGTCGCTGCACGGGCAGTCGCCCGACATCGCCATGGGGGTCGATCCCGGCGGAGCGGGCGACCAGGGGCTGATGTTCGGATACGCCTGCAACGAGACTCCCGAGTTGATGCCGCTGCCGCTGATGTTGGCGCACCACCTGGTCCGCGCGCTGTCCAACGTGCGCCGCGAGGGCCGCCTGGACTATCTTCGCCCCGACGGCAAGTCGCAGGTCACCATCGAGTACGACGGGGATCGGCCACAGCGGATAGACGCCGTGGTCGTGTCGAGCCAGCACAGCGATCAGGTCTCGACGGAGCAGTTGCGCGAAGACATCACCCGCGAGGTGATCCGCGCCACCGTGCCGGAGGCGATGCTCGACGATGCGACCAGGATCTACGTGAATCCGACCGGGCGTTTCGTCACCGGCGGACCGCACGGCGACTCCGGCGTGACCGGCCGCAAGATCATCGTCGACACCTACGGCGGCATGGCGCCGCACGGCGGCGGCGCGTTCTCCGGCAAGGACCCGACCAAGGTCGACCGCTCGGCCTCGTACATGGCCCGGTACATCGCGAAGAACTGCGTGGCGGCGGGTCTCGCCGACCGCGTGCAGGTTCAGCTCGCCTACGCGATCGGCGTCGCGGACCCGGTCTCGGTCCTGGTCGATACGTTCGGGACCGGCAAGCTCGACGAGACCCGGCTCAGCGGGCTCGTGCGCGAGCATTTCTCGCTGACGCCGAAGGGCATCATCGACACGCTGGCGTTGCGGCAGCCGATCTACCGCCGGACGGCGGCGTTCGGCCACTTCGGTCGGACCGGCTCGGAATTCACCTGGGAAAGGACCGACCGGGCCGCGGCGTTGCGCTCCGCCGCGGGGATTTAGGAGTCCGCACCGCAGAGTCCGCGCCGACGACGCCGAGCGGGCGCCAGTCGCTACGACCGCGCGCCGGGGGCCGGACAAATGGCCCGGCGGCAACGTCTTCCCCGAGTCCCTCTTGTACCGGCTGACGGGACGCTTCACGCGCATCTGGGCAGCGGGCGTGGCGGCGATCGGTTGCCCAGGGAACCGCTGAGCCCCGACCTGCGCGCGATTCGCGGCGCCTCAGGTGCGGACAGAAAAGAGGAAGTAGCCGGCCGAGGCGCCGAAGATGAGGTTCGGAGTCCAGGCCGCGGCCGCCGGCATGAGCACGCCGGCGCTGCCGAGGGCGCCGAACACGCTCAGCACCAGCCAGTAGGTGAAACCGAGCACGATACCGGCCCCGATGCCGTAGAGGGCGCCGCGCGGCCCGATCGTGACGGCGAAGGGCACTGCGATCAGCGTGAGGATGAACGTCACGAGGGGAAACGACACCTTGCGGTGCAGCTCGACGACGAGGGTGACGACGTCGAAGCCGAGCGCCCGCAACTCGATGATGTGCCGCTCGAGCTCGCGATAGCTCATCAGCTCCGCTTCCGGCAACTCCGACGAGAACACCTCCGGTGGAGCCACCGCCGGCAAGGCCCGCTCCGCATCGTGCTCGTAGGCGGGCACATCTCCCGCGGTCGTGGTGAAGCCGCGGGACCAGACGTCGTGTCCTGTCCAGACCTCCTCGAACGCCGCGTGGGCGGCGTAGGTCCGGCGCGCCAGCGACCAGGGACGTCCGCTGAACTCGTAGACGGAGAGTCCTCCTATCTCGCGTCTGTCGGCGTCGAAGTGGAGATAGTGGTAGATGTCGCCGCTCTCGCTGACGAGCCATCTCCGATCGGCGGTGCCGAACGGCTCCGCCCGACCCGTGCGTATCTCGTTGTTGAGCGCCTCCGCGCGCCGGTTCGCCTGCGCCAGGATGCCCTCGCCGAGCGCGAACAGCACAACGCTCCACAACAGGCTGAAGCCGAGAATCGGCACGGCCATCCGGTACAGGCTGATGCCGCACGCCTTCATGACGGTCAGCTCACTGGTCCGCGTCAGCAGGCCGATGGTGACGAGGGTGCTCACCAGCGCGGCGATGGGGAGCACGTAGGAAACGTACTGCGGCGTGGCGTACCAGAAGTACGTCAGCAGCTTCAGGAGCGTCGTCTCCTCCTTGAAGAACTTGTCGGCGAGATCGAGGAAGGTGCCGATGTAGAAGATCCCGAGCAGGCCGACGAACGCGAGCGCCATCCAGTGGAGGTAGATCCTCGTCACGTACCGGTCCAGCAGGTTGATGCCCCACCGGGCGACAGGGGAGACCGCCACGACGGCCTGCGGATCACCGGACCGGCCCGCCGTAACGGTCTCTGCAGGACGGGTTCGCGGTACAAGCCACGACAGCGTCGTGCGCCGTTCGATCGTGCCCGAACGCCACCGGACCAGGACGATGCCGGCCAGGCCGAGCACCACGTTCGGGATCCACCTGACGAGGTGCGGCGACAGCCACTGTCCCTTGGCCATTGCCGTGCCCAGATACATCATCACGTAGTACGCGAAGATGACCGCAATGCCGAGAGCGAAGCTGGCCAGCCGTCCTTCCTTGCGGTGGCTGACCCCCAGGCCGACGGCTAGCAGCACGAAGACGAGGCACGCCACGGGAATGGAGAACTTCTCGTGCAACGACATGATCGGCTGATGCGGCGAGATGCCCGCCGCGCGCATCTCGGCGATCTCGTCCCGCAGCTCGCCGACCGACAGCTCGTTGAATCCCCGCGCGGGTCCTCCCTCGGGAAACAGCGCCGAACCGTCGAGCTGAATGGTCAACTGGTCGAAATCGTGGACCTCGTACCCGCCGGGATCCGCCGGATCCACGCGATGCCGTTGCCCCCCCCGCAGCACCACCGAGGCGGTCCTGCGCTCGGCATCGACCGCAACGCGCCCCCACTCGGCAACATAGGCGTCAGGCTCGCCCGGCCGGTCGACGTCCGCGAAGAACACGTCCCTCCAGCCGTCCGCCGCAACCTCCCGCACGTACAGCACCGCGCGCGGGAACCGATCCACCTCGAACACCCGCGGCCGCACCTCGCCCTCCGCCCGGTTCGCCGCCACCCGAGTCACGATCTCGCGAAAGCGCTGGTTGGCGTTCGGCACCACCGTCGACAGGACGTAGCAGTCGACCGCCGCGACGCCCGTCGCAAGCAGAAGCAGCGGCGTCAGGATGCGGCCGATGCTGATGCCGCAGGCCTGCATCGCCACGAATTCCCGGTCGCCCGACAGGCGTCCGAGCGCCATGAGCACGCCGACGAGGAGCGACATCGGGAGCGTGATGCCGATCGCGTAAGGCAGAAGCGTCACCAGGATCGCAACGATGTCGCCGCTGTCGACGCCGACGCCGATGAGCCGCTCCGCCTGCTTCCTGATCGGATCCAGCATCAGCAGGAAGGTGAAGACCACCTGCGTGAGGCAGAGCGGCGGGATGACCTCCCGCAGGATGTACCGACCGGTGATGCCGAGCATGGACTCCTGTTCCGGACGCACCTGCGTCCGTGGCGCGACCTGACGCGCCCCCTCCAACCGATCCTATCGGTCGCGCGCCGCCCGCGCCAGGGCGCCGGCGCAGGTTCCCGTGTTGCGAACAGTCGCGGTCATCCGTGGGGGCAGCGCACGTGCTTCGCCGCCCGGCATCGCGGGGCAGCTGCGCCAGCCGCGGGCCTGTCGGCCGCGGGATCCGGTGCGTCCGATAAGGGGTGTTATGTTAACTTGCGCCCATCGGAACCCGTTTCGGAGAGGCTGACGCAGGCGTCAATCGTCGGTCCCCCGGCCCTCTTCCGACCGGCGCAGATCGTCGATGATGCCCTCGAGCGCCGCGATCAACTGATCCCGCGGCACGCTTGCCTTCCGGAATGCCAGGCGCATGCTGAACGTCCGGTTCGGCGACGCGTAGCGGTACACGAACGGCCTGGCGCGGCCCCCGGCCGCGCGGCGGCTCGCTGCCGCCTCCCGGGCTCGCCGGCGCGTCGCGCCGCCGTCCCGCGTGATCTGCTCGATGAACGCGGCCATCGCTTCCGGGCTCCGCTGGCGGACTATCTCCAGGAGAACCGACTTCGATGCAATGTCGGCCAGGCGGCACAGATGCTCGACGTCTTCCGGCATCGCGTTCAGGCTCAGCGACTCGGTGATCGAGGTCCGGGATCGTCCGAGCCGCTTCGCGAGTTGTTCGTGCGTGTACGCGAACCGTTCCACGAGCGCCTGCAGCGCGTGCGCCTCCTCGAATGCCGTCAGGTCCTTCCTCTGGAGGTTCTCGATGAGCGCCAGCTCGATGCTCTCGGACTCGTCCGCGGGCCGGACGACGACCGGCAGATCGGCCATCCCCAGTTGAACCGCGGCCTGGTAGCGCCGCTCGCCGGAGATGATCCCGTATCGCTCGCCACGCGGGCGGACGATCAACGGCTCGAGGATTCCCTTTTCGGCGATCGACGCCTTGAGCTCCGTCAGGTCCCCCATCAACTGGCGTGGCTGATCCGGGTTCGGGTCGACCCTGTCGATGGGTACCATGCGCCCTATGGGTCGGCCCGCGGAGGCGGGCAGCGTCTCCACGTAGTGCGCCTCGTGACGCATGCGCACGGTCTCGGGCAGACCCCGCTTAGACACGGTCCATGACCTCCTCGCACAGGCTGTAGTAGTCCGTGGCGCCGGTCGAGTTCGGCGCGAAGGCGAAGATGGATTCACGGTACGCCGGCCCTTCTTCGAGCCGGACGTTCTTGGCGATCACGGTGCGGAAAACCTTGGGCCCGAACGCCTCGCGGATGCGGCTGTTGATGTCGCGCCCCAGCGTCGTCCGGCGGTCGTGCATGGTGATCAGCACGCCGAGAATATCGAGTCCGGGATTGGCGCGCGACTGTACGCGCTGCACGGTTTCCAGCAGGTCGTCCGTGCCTTCGAGAGCGAAGTACGACGACTGGATGGGGATGAGCAGGTGCGTGGCGGCGACGAGTGCGTTGACGGTCAGCAGGCCGAGCGCCGGCGGGCAGTCGATGACGATTACGGAGAAGCGTTCGCCCAGGGCGCCGAGGCGTTCCTTGAGGCGGAAATGCGCGTCAAGCTCCCCCACCAGGCGGGCCTCCAGCTTCGCCAGGTTGATGCGCGCGGGCGCCACCCAGAGATTCTCCTGCGACGACGGATGAATCACGTCCGAGAACGCGCAGCCGTCATCCACCATCGCCTCGTACACGGACCGGAAGTCCTGGTCCCGCGGCAGGAAGGAAATCGTGCTGTTCCCCTGGGGGTCGAGGTCGATGAGGAGGGTCGGCTTGCCGCGAAGGGCGAGCGCCGAGGCCAGGTTGATGGCCGTGGTGGTCTTGCCTACGCCGCCCTTCTGGTTGGCGATCGCAACGATCATCGGTATGCCGTCGACCGGAAGAGACGATGGCGGTACGAGACGGACCGTACCGGAGAAATGAAGGCGGCCAGAATGCCGGGATTCTAGGAACGGCCCGCTGGCATGTCAAGGCACGGTGGCCGGAAGCTGGCCGTTAAGTGTCTGCGCAATCAGGAAGTTGCAGAGGATGTCAGCCGGCCGACAAATTGTCGCGCCGCTACATCTTGTACTTGCCGAGGTCTTCAGGGTCCAGGTTCTCCAGCCACTTGGCGAGCCGCTCCGAGTCGGCCTTGTCGGGCGTGAAGTCCAGGTTCTTGGCGTTGCGCACGACGGTGTCCTCCACGTAGATGGGCGCGCTCACCCGCAGCGCCAGCGCGATGGCATCGCTGGGACGCGCGTCCACGGCCACGACCTCTTCCCGTGTGCGGACGTAGATCAGGGCGTAGAAGGTGTTCTCCTTGAGGTCGCAGACGACTATCTTCTCCACCGCTCCGTTGAGATCGCTGATGACGTTCCTCAGCAGATCGTGCGTCATCGGTCGCGGCGTGCTCACGTTCTCGATCTGCAGCGCGATCGCGTTGGCCTCGAAGATGCCGACCCAGATCGGGAGAACGTGCTCGCCTGCCTGATCGCGCAGGATGACGATCGGCATGTTCGTGATCGGATCGACCATCAGTCCCTTGATCGTCATCTCGATCTGCATCAGACCACCCCGTCGCCACCACCGGGCCGTCGCTCGAGTGTCGGGGACAAGGTGCCCCACAGGCTGTTCGGGCCGGCACGTTCGATCCGGACGTCGACGAGCCGGCCGACGCAGGTCGAATCGCCCGGGAAGTTCACGACCGTGTTGCCGCTGGTCCGTCCCGCGTACTCGCCGGCGCGCCGGCGGCTCGCTGCGTCGGCCAGCACGGTGACCGTTCGTCCAATCATCGAGTCGTGCAACTCCTGTTGAATCCGCTGCTGCAGCGCCTGCAGAATCGTCAGGCGGCGGGCCTTCTCGGACTCGGGCACGTCGTCCGGCATGCGTGCGCGAGCCAGCGTATTCGGTCGCTCCGAGTACTTGAAGGAGAACATGCCGTGGTAGCGGACCGTCTCCGTCAGGTTCAACGTCTCCTCGAAATCCTGCGGGGTCTCCCCGGGAAACCCAACAATCATATCGGTCGACAGAGTCACGCCCGTTACCTGCGCCCGCATCTCCTCGATCAGCGCGAGATACCGCTCGCGGGTGTGCCGCCGCCGCATCCGGGCCAGCATTCGGGTCGAGCCCGACTGCACCGGCAGGTGAAGATGCTTGCACACCTTGGGCAGGTCGCGGATCGCCTGGATCATCCGCCCCGTCACGTGGCGCGGGTGGGGGCTGGCGAACCGGATGCGGTCGATGCCGTCGACGGCGTGGACGCGATCGAGCAGCCCTGCGAAGTCGCATTCCGGTGCATCCGGCGCCTGGTAGTGATTCACTATCTGGCCGAGCAGGTGCACTTCACGGTGGCCCGCGGCGGCCGCGGCGGAGACCTCGGCAACGATCTCCGCAACCGGCCGCATCCGTTCATGGCCACGGGTATAGGGCACCACGCAGAAGGAGCAGAAATCGTTGCAGCCCTCGATGACCGTGACGTAGGCCTTGACCGGATCCTCGCGGATCGCGACGCCGAGAGGGAACGAAACGTTGTCGTAGGGGTCCGTATCGACCTGCGGGCGGCCGGTCCGCTCCGCTTCGTCGATGGCCTGCGGAAGCATCGCCAGCGCCTGCGTGCCGATGACGACGTCCACCATGGGCGCGCGGTCCACGATCCGCGCTCCCTCCTGCTGGGCCACGCAGCCCGTGACGGCGACCAGCGGACGCTCCTCGCGGGGGCGGCGCCGAAACCGGTCGAGGCGCGCGAACAGCTTTTCCGCGGCCTTCTCCCGCACGCTGCAGGTGTTGACGACGATCAGATCGGCTTCCTCCGCCGAGCGGGCCCGCGCATAGCCCGCCTGCTGTAGAAGGCCGCCAAGCCGCTCGCTGTCGTGCACGTTCATCTGACAGCCGAACGTTTCGACCGCGTACCGCCTTGCCATCCCTTTCCCCGAATACTCCATCGAAACTACTCTTCGCCCATGCCGGCGGCCGGGGCCGCGGCCACCGGCGTGCGCCGGGACCCGAGAAGCTCGGCCGCGCTCGCAAGAGCGGTGGAACTGTCCGACCCGGTCATCAACCGGGCGAGCTCCGTGACGCGTTCGGCCTGCGTGAGCCTTTCGACGGCGGTTCGTGTCCGTCCACCGTCCACCCGCTTCGAGACGCGGTAATGCGCCGTGGCATGCGCGGCCAACTGCGGCGCATGCGTCACGCAGAGTACCTGATAGCGTGTACCGAGCGCACGGAGGCGCTCTCCCACCCGGTCCGCGGCGCGGCCGCCGATGCCCGCGTCGATCTCGTCGAACACGAGGGTCTTGCCGGCCGCGTCCGTGGCTGCCAGGGTCTTCAGGGCGAGCATGACTCGCGACAACTCGCCGCCCGACGCGACTTTCGCCAGAGGTCGCGCATCCTCGCCGGGATTGGCGGACAGGAACAGCTCGACCCGGTCCGTTCCGAGCGGGCCCCAGCGCCCTTCCGGAAGACCGGTCTCGACCCGCACTTCCACGTGTCCGGCAGGCATGGCCAGGTGCCTCAACTCGCGTTCGAGCGCCGGGGCAAGCTCCCGGGCCCCGGCGACGCGCCTGACGGACAGCGCTCGAGCGGCGGAGAGGTACGCTTCCCGCGCTTCGATCTCGTCCTCCTCCAGCGCCGCGCGCCGCTCCTCGCTGCCGGTCAGATCCTCGACCTCCGCAGCCATCGCCCGGCGCCGTTCGAGCACCGCGTCGAGACTACCGCCGTGGTTCCGCGCGAGTCGCTCGATGTCCGCGAGCCGTGCCTCCGCCGCGGCGAGCCGGTCCGGCGACGCCTCGACCGCCGCTGCGTAGGACCTGAGTGTATGCGCAAGGTCCTCGAGCAGCGGGACAACCGCGTCCCGGACCGCCGCCTGCTCGGCCAATCCGGAATCGAGCGCCGCCAGCTCGTCGAGTTGCCGCCACACCGCGCCGAGGGACGACAGCACCGAGTCGTCCCGCTCGTACAACGCCGCGTAGGCGCCCCCGGCGAGCGCCAGCAACCTGTCGGCGTTGGCGAGGCGGCTGCGCTCGGCGCGCAGGAGCTCGTCCTCTCCCGGTCGCGGAGCGACGCGATCGATCTCCCCGATCCGGAACTCCAGGAACTCGACGCGCGCCGCAAGCTCCCGCGCATCCACCCGCGCCGCCTCGAGCCGGCTCCTCGCGTCCTGCCAGCGCGAGTAGGCGGCCGCGACCTCCGCGGCCGCGGGCTCGAGTCCGGCGTAGGCATCCAGGAATCCGACGTGCGACCTCGGATCCAGCAGTGCCTGGTGTTCATGCTGGCCGTGGATGTCGACGAGCCGCCTGCCCAGCGTCCGCAGCGCCGCCGCGGTCGAGAGTGCGTCGTTCAGGAACATCCGGCCGCGGCCCTGGGCCGGGATT
Source organism: Vicinamibacterales bacterium (assembly GCA_964291605.2). GTDB lineage: Bacteria > Acidobacteriota > Vicinamibacteria > Vicinamibacterales > UBA8438 > WTFV01. The sequence continues at coordinate 3,743,975 of OZ219745.1, forward strand.
TCGCGGCGGACGATGGTCTCGTCTCTCTCCGGGTCCTCGAATGTCGCCTGGACGAGGGCCCTGGCCGTGCCGGTGCGAACCAGGTCCCCGCTTCCCCGCTCGCCGACCAGCAGGCCGAGCGCGCCGATGATGATCGACTTGCCGGCGCCGGTCTCGCCGGTCAGCACGTTGAAGCCGTGGTCGAGCTCGATGTCGACGGCATCGACGATGGCGAGGTCGCGAATGCTGAGGAAACGGATCATGACCAACGACCGCCCGTCTCTCCGCGCTCCGGGCACCCGGCTGGGTCGAGCCGAGGCCGGACGGTCGGGGAAGGAGCGCCATGTTAGCACACGATTGACAGCGATCCGGAGGCATGGTACCCTCACGCAACTAGCGCCTTCCCAGCGGCGCGCCATTGTCAGAATTGACGGAGGAACCGAGGTGCGTATCCTTGGATACTATGCCTTTGCCTTCCTTCAGGCGCCCGTGGCGAGCGAGCCTGCGGAAGGTTTCGGCGACCTGTTCGGACTCATTGCGCGTCAGTCGCTGATCGGCCATGTCGTTCTGGCGTCTCTGCTTGCATTTTCCGTCGTTTCCTGGGCCATCATCCTCTTCAAGCTCTGGCAGTTCCGCCAGGTCGACGCACAAACGTCGACGTTCGTCAGCATATTCCGCAAGAGCCGGAAGTTCTCCGAGGTGCAGTCCGTCTGCAAGTCGCTCGCCTCGAGCCCGCTGACCGGGGTGTTCCAGGCCGGCTACGTGGAGCTCAACTCGCAACTGCGCGACACCGAGTCCCCGCGGAGCGATCCGGTTCCGGGCGGTGCTCCGCGGCCGTCCCTGCGGAGCTTCGAGGCGCTCGACCGTTCCCTGCTGCGGGCCTCGAACGTCGAGGTCAACAAGCTGGAGCGTCACGTGGCGATTCTCGCCACGACCGCGAGCATCACGCCGTTCATCGGGCTGTTCGGAACGGTGGTCGGCATCATCATCGCGTTTCAGGACATCGGCGCGACCGGCTCGACCAACCTCGCGGTCGTGGCGCCGGGAATCGCCGAGGCGCTGATTGCAACCGCGGCCGGCCTGTTCGCGGCGATTCCGGCGGTGTACTTCTACAACCACCTCATGCATCGCGTGAAGCTCGCGGCGTCGACGATCGACGACTTCTCGCTCGAGTTCCTCAATATCGCCGAGCGGTACTTCTCCGGGTGAGGTCCGGTTCACGATGCCGACGATTCAGTCCATCGAGAGTGGCGCAGGGAGCGGCCGGCGGCGTGGACGTCGGGCGAGCACGTCGCTGTCGGAGATCAACGTCGTGCCGCTGGTGGACGTCATGCTCGTCATGCTGGTCATCTTCATGGTGACCGCTCCGATGATGCAGCGCGGACTCGACGTGCAGCTTCCCGAAGCCCGCCGCGCCGAGCCGCTCGTATCGGAGCGGATCTTCGTCACCGTGCCGCTCGCCTACCGCACGGACGGCATCGTGCAGGTGGGCGACGACACGGTCGGCATCGACGTATTGCCGACGCGCCTGCAGGCCGAGCTCGATGGTCGCGACGACCGGTCGGTCTTCCTCCGCGGCGACAGCGAGATCACGTACGGGGAGTTGGTCTCGGTGATGGATCAGCTCAAGGAAGGGGGCGTCGAGGACGTCGGGTTGGTGCTCGACCTGCCCCGTCAGCGGTGACGGTGTCCGGTGCAGGAAGCAGCTTCTGAGATCCTGACGGCGCGTTCGGGCGAGCACGACGGCCTCCGTCGTACGGGGTTGGTGTCGCTGACCGCGCACGCCGTCCTCATCACCGCCGTACTGGCGGCGCCCGGGGACTGGCTGGCCGGACCGTCGAGCGAGCCGGGGCTCGACGTCATGAGAATCCAGCTCGGGGGCCCGGAAGGGCCCGGTCAGGGCGGACGCACCGCACTCGGCGGTCGTCCCATACAGGACGTCGTCCCCCTGCCCGAGATCCGTCGCCCGCAGTGGATTCAGCCCCCCACCGCCGCCCCGCCGAGGATGATCCTTCCGGTGCCGGAGGCCGTGCCCGTTCGTCGGCCAGAGCCGGAGGTCGAAGTCGAAACCGCCCCGGCGGAGGCCCGCGGACGCACGCCGACGCGCGGCCCCGAGGCGCGGGAGGGATCGACCATGGCCGACACCGGCGTCCAGGGAACCGGCGTCGGGCTGTCGGGCGGCGGACTCGGCGGAGAGGGAGCCGAGATCGACGTCGGCGATTTCTGCTGCCCGAGCTACCTGTCGCTCATGCTCGAGGCAATCCGCAGGCGCTGGGACAGGAACCAGCGCGTCACCGGTTCGGTCGTGGTGCGCTTCACCGTCGGCCGGAGCGGCGAAATCGACGACGTGGGGGTGGACCGCTCCAGCGGCTATCTCGCCCTCGACACGAGCGCGCAGCGCGCCGTTCTGCTCACGCGCGCCCTGCCGCCACTTCCTCCGGCCCATCCGGAAGACGACTTGCCGGTGCGTCTCACGTTCGAGTATCAACCATGACCAGACCAGTTCTTCGTTGCCTGACCTTGGCCGTGGCGGTCACGGCCGCCGGTTCGCTGCTCTTCGCGCAGCAGTCGCCGCCACCCGATCCGCCGTCGCGGACCGGGGTCGACCTCATCATCGGCGACCGCATCGGCGCGCAACCCCGTCTGGCCGTGCCCGACTGCCTCGCCCTGACGAACGATCCCGAGACCGTGGACGCGGCCTCCACCATTGCTCAGGTGCTGTTCGACGATCTCGAGTTCGAGCGGGAGTTCCGCCTGCTGGCGCGCGACACCTACCGCACGATTCCGCGCGCCCGCAGCCTGACGGACCTTCCGCTCAACGCCTGGCAGGAGCTCGGCGCCGACGGTGTCGTCAGTTGCTCGGTGAGCCGGCAGGCGGACGGACAACTCCTCGTGCGCGCGAGCCTGTTCAATGTCAGCTCGCTGGAGTCGGCGCTGGGGGTCGAATACGCCGGGTCCTACCGCAACGTCAGGCTCTACGCGCATGAGCTGGCGAACCAGATCCACCGGCAGCAACGCGGCCTGGAGGGTGTCGCGCGCAGTCACCTCGCGTTCGTGTCCGACCGCGACAGCGAGTCGGTGCTCGGCCTCGTGCCCAACCGGCAGACGAAGGAGATCTACATCGCCGACTACGACGGGGCCAACGTGCGGCGGGTAACCGTCAGCCGATCGCTCAACGTCACGCCCACGTGGACGCCGGACAGCCGCGCCGTGGCGTACACCTCCTACCGCTACGGCCAGCAGGACATCGTCGTTTCGCACATCTACGAGGGACGGCTCGAAACGCCCGCCGGCGGCACCGAGCGCGTGCACAACTGGCTCCCGTCGTACTCGCCGGACGGACGCCAGATCGCATTCAACTCGAATCGCGACGGCAATCCCGAGCTGTACGTGATGAACGTGGACGGGACGAATCTCCGGCGCCTGACGAACCATCCCGCCATCGATACGAGTCCCACCTGGTCGCCCCTGGGGCACCAGATTGCGTTCACGTCGGACCGCACCGGCTCCCCGCAGATTTACGTCATCGGGGTCGACGGAGCCGGACTTCGCCGCATCACGTTCGAGTCCTACTGCGATCGGCCGACCTGGTCGCCGAGCCCGTACAACGAGATCGCCTACGCCTCTCTCACCGGTCCGGGGTACGACATCAAGGTCGTCGACCTCGCCACGAACGAGGTGCGGCAACTCACGTTCGGGCAGGGAACGAACGAGAGTCCGAGCTACTCCGCGAACGGCCGGCACCTCGTGTTCTCGTCGACCCGGGGCAGCGGCAACAAGCAGATCTACGTGATTGGACGAGACGGCCGCGGGCTCCGCCAGATCACCTACATGGGAAACAACGAAATGCCGAGCTGGTCACGATGATCAAGCCGTCGGCCCTGCGACGCTGCGGCCGGACACGTTCCGGTGGCAGCTTGGCGCGAGGAAAGTCCAGATGAGCGTACACGAACGACCGCACCCCCACTGCCTGCTGCTCGGTTTCGTCTTCCTCGGGCTCCTTGCCTCATCCTGCTCGCGCAACCCGCCGGCCGTCGAACCGGAACCTCCGCAGCCGCCGCCGGGGGCCGCGCAGGTAACGCCGGTAACCCCGTCCGCCCCCGCAGCGCGCCGGACCCCTTCTCCCGTACCGGAGCCTCCGGCACCGCTGCCGGAAGAGGAATTCGTGTCGCGCCCGCTCGAGGAGATCAACCGCGAGGCTCCCCTGCAGCCCGTGTTCTTCGGCTATGACAGCAGCGAGATCAACGCCGCCGCAAGGGGCGTCATCGCGACCAATGCCGACGTCCTGTCGCAGAATCCGACATGGGTGATCGCGATTGAGGGCCACTGCGACTCTCGCGGCACACCCGAGTACAACCTGTCCCTCGGCGAGCGTCGCGCCTACGCCGTGCGGGACCATCTTGTCGGTCTCGGAATCGCGGCCGACCGGATGCAGACGATCAGCTACGGCGAGGAGTTCCCGTTCGTCCCCGGCGAAACCGAGGACGCCTGGGCCTCGAACCGGCGGGCGCATTTCGTGATCACCGGGCAGTGAAGCACACGCTTCGGTCTGGCGCTCGCCAGGGCCGCGGAGTACAGTATCGGGAGGCCTCACAAGCACCTGCGCGGCGTCTGCGGCGCCTTTGTCGAGGCGTCCGGCGTGGGTCAACCTACCAGGGGGAGACAGGCTCATGACACGCATGGTGGTCGGGCTGTTGCTTGTGCTCGTGTCCACGACGCCGGTCGTCGCCGCGGACCGGGAGCACGAGCAACTGATGGCGGACATCCGGATGCTGCACGAGCACACGATGCGTCTGCACCTGTTGATCAACGGCATCATGGAGACGATGGAGACGCTCTCGGCCAACCAGGAAGAGCTCGGGACGGCGATGCGGAGAGCGTTCGCCGATCAGCGCCTGACGATCGACAACGTGGGTTCCACTGCCCGCGTGCTGCGCGAGAAGCTGGACGAATCCAACGTCCGCATCGCGGCGCTCTCGCAGGAAATCGAAGCGTTGCGGGTCTCGATTCCTCCTCCGCCACCGATCCAGACCACCGAATCACAGCCAGCCCCGCAGGCGGAACAGCCTGCCGCGGCGGCATCTGCCCCGGCGCCTCCCGCAGCGGTGGCACCCACGGTTGCCGGAACCTCGCCGCAGCGGCTGTACGACACGGCCTGGGCCGACTACGCCGCGGGTCAGTGGGCCCTGGCGATCACCGGATTCGACGCGTACATCTCCACCTATCCACGTTCGGAGATGGCGGATGACGCGGCGTTCTACGTGGCCGAAACCTACTTCCTGCAGGGCGACTTCCAGGGTGCGGTCGAGGCGTACGAGCAGGTCGTCCTGGAGTATCCGGACGGCGACAAGGTGCCCGAGGCCGCGTACAAGCGCGGCGTTGCGTTCGACCGGCTCGGAGAACGGGAGCGCGCCCGCGAATCGTTCGAGTTCGTCGTAACGGACTATCCCGACAGTCGCATGGCCGCCCTGGCACGGCAATTGCTGGAACGACTCGATCAGTGAAGCGGACGGTGAGGCGAAACAAGAGGCGGTGACGGCATCATGGGCAGCGTGAACAAGGTCATTCTCGTCGGCAACCTCGGGCGCGACATCGAGATGCGCTACACCCCGGGCGGAGCCGCGGTCGGAAAGCTCCGAATTGCCACGACCGACACATGGACCGACAAGAACAGCGGACAGCGCCAGGAACGTACCGAGTGGCACAGCGTGGATCTGTGGGGACGGCAGGCCGAAACGCTGCAGGAGTACTTGCTGAAGGGACGGCAGATCTACGTCGAGGGCAGCCTCCGGACACGCCAGTGGGAGGACCGGGACGGCAACAAGCGTTACTCCACGGATGTCCGGGCTGATCGTGTGGTGCTGCTCGGCAGAGGCGAAGGCGGCGGACGTCGTTTCGACGGCGAAGGTCGGAGTCAGTCCCCCGCGCCGAGCCCGGGCGCGTCGCGCCCGGATGCGCCGGACCCGAGCGAGCCGGGCGGCGGTCCCGATCTGACGGAGGACGACATCCCGTTCTGAGTCACGACATCTTGTCGAGGGCCTGCGGAACCAGGCGTCCTGATCTGACGGCAGACCACATCCCGTTCTGAGCGCCCGGGAGTCCGGGGACATTCGGCGGTCCGTGGCGAAAGATGCAGCGGCGCTTTGCCACGGGCTTCTATGCTTCCGTGGTGCCCTCGCGACCGTAGCGATCCTCGATTCGGACCACGTCGTCGAGCTCGGGGGTCGATACCTCGAACACGTCGCAGTCTTCGATGGCGGTCATCCGATGGACAGCCCCCGGTCGGACGTGAACATGGTCGCCGGAGGTCATCTCCCAGCAACGGGCGTTACCGTTCTCGCGCAACTCGAATCGCAGTCGACCGCGCCACAGCAGGAGCGTCTCTTCCTTTCGGTTGTGGTACTGCAGGCTCAGCGCGTGCCCGGCCCGAACGTGAATCACCTTGCCGACGTAACGGGTGGTTCTGGCCCAGATCAGCTCGTACCCCCACGGCTTCTCCACCCGCACCGGGCGTTCTTCGGTGGTCACTCGACATCCTCGGATCTGCTTCAGTAGTGCACCCGGCGCCGGCTCGACGTCGGGATCTTCAACTCTTCGCGGTACTTGGCGATCGTCCTGCGCGCGAGCACCAGACCCTCGTCCTGCAGCAGGCGCACGATCTTCGAGTCGCTCAAGGGCTTCCGGGCGTCCTCCTCGGCAACTATCTTGCGGATGCGCTCCTTGACCTTGACCGACGAGACGTTCTCCCCGTACGCGCTGCTGATGCCGCTGTGGAAGAAGTACTTCATCTCGAACACACCTTGCGGCGTATGCATGTACTTGTTCGTCACCACCCGGCTCACCGTCGATTCGTGCATTCCGATGTCGTTCGCGACGTCGCGCAACACCAGCGGCCGAAGCTGAGAGATTCCATGGTCGAGAAATCCCCGCTGGAAGCCGATTATGCTCGTCGCAACCTTGTGAATCGTCCGCTGACGCTGATCGACCGACTTGATCAGCCACTTGGCGGACTCCAGCTTCTTCTTCACGTACGCCCGCGTCTCCTCCGAGCTCTGGCTGGCCTTGCTCATCATGCGGCGGTAGACGGGACTGATGCGCAACTGCGGCACCCGCTCGTCGTTCAGCACGGCCACATAGTCGTCCTCTACCTTGATGACGGAAACGTCGGGAATCACGTACTGTGACCGCTCCGCGTTCAGCCGGCTTCCCGGTTTCGGATCCAGTTGCCGCACGATATCGACGTGCATCCTGAGATCGCTGATGGTCACTCCCAGCAGCCGTGCGAGCTCCGGCAACTTCGGGTTCTGCAGAAGCGGGTAGTGCTCCCGCACCAGCGTCTCGCACGTCTCGCAGGGCAGGTGCTCTCGAAAGATGGACTCCCCGGTCTCGCCTCTTGCGCCGACCCGTCCCCAGTGCCGCAACTGGAGCAGCAGGCACTCCGGCGGGTTGCGCGCCGCGACTCCAATCGGATCCAGCGTCTGCACGATCCGGATCGCCCGCTCGACGTCGGCCGATCGCCAGCCCCCCAACGCCGCAACTTCTTCGACGGACGCCACGAGACGCCCGTCGTCGTCGAGGTTGCCGACAATGGCCGTTCCTATGTCGTACGTGAGCTCTTCATCGGCCTGCATGCGGAGTTGCCAAAGCAGGTGATCCGCAAGGGACGTGCCGGTCGACAGCGTATTCTCGATCGGCGGCAGCTCCTTGTACTCGGTCGGCGCGCGTGACCGATAGCCGTCGTCCAGGTAGTCGCCGAAGAAGTACTCGTAGTCGGCGTCGTCCCAGGCGTCCTGTCCTTCGGCCGGCGCGGCGTTTTCGGCGCCGTCCTTCGCGCTCTGTTCCGCGGACTCCGCCGGCGGTCCGTCGTCCGGGATCTCCTCGAGCAGCGGGTTCTCGACGACCTCCTGGTTCAGCAGATCGACGAGCTCGACCGTCGACATCGGCAGCAGCTTGATGGCCTGCTGCAACGACGGCGTGAGGACGAGCTTCTGGGACAGACGGGTCTGTAGTTTCTGTTGGATGGCCATCGATGCGTGAACGGAGGGAACCCCTTCCAGAAGCTTAGTCCAAACGGAATTCCGCGCCCAGATAGATGCGCTTGACGTCCTCGTCTCCGGCCAACTCGTCCGGCGTCCCGCTCCGGAACACGTCGCCGTCATGGATGATGTACGCGCGGTCGGTTATCCGCAGCGTCTCGCGCACATTGTGGTCGGTCATCAGGACGCCGATTCCGCGCTCCTTGAGGTGAAAGATGATCTCCTGAATGTCGCTCACGGCTATCGGGTCGATTCCCGCGAAGGGCTCGTCGAGCAGCATGAAAGCCGGCGACATCACCAGCGCCCGGGTAATCTCCACGCGCCGGCGCTCGCCTCCCGAGAGCGAGTGCGCCCGCGCCGAGGCGAGCGGCGTCAGGTTCAATTCGGCCAGCAACTCGTCCGCCCTGCGCCTGCGTTCCGCTCGCTTCAGTTTCAGCGTCTCGAGGATGGCCAGGATGTTCTGCTCCACGGTGAGACCGCGGAAGACCGAGGGCTCCTGCGGCAGGTAGCCGATTCCCTTCTTCGCACGAACGTACATCGGATCCGCGGAGATGTCCTGTCCATCCAGTACGACCCGGCCCGAGTCCGGCGACGTGAGTCCCACGACCATATGGAACGTCGTGGTCTTGCCAGCGCCATTGGGTCCCAGCAGACCCACGACTTCGCCCGGACGCACGTCCAGGCTCACCCCGCGCACGACCGTGCGCCTCCCGTACGACTTCGTCAATGCGAGCGTCTTGAGGAGAGCCATTGTGCGAACGGTGGTCGCGAGCGGTACTGGTGGGTCTCGGCTCAGCAACTCCCGCCGGCGGACGCGGTCCGCTCGGCAGACTGCCCGTCGGCCGAAATCGAGTCGCCGGTCTCATGGAACGTGACGGTTCGGCCCGTCGTCTCCCGGCACCCGCCCATCCGCTGCTCGATGACGCTCACGGGCTCCCCGGTCAGATCGTAGCGACCCTCGAGATCGTCGTAGATCAGACTCTCCGCGGTCACTCTGCGGGTCTCGAGCTCCAGCGTGACGTCTTCTTCGGCGTGAATCCGATTGAGCGTCCGGGCATCCTCGTGCAACAGCAACTCGATCTTCTCGCTGCCGAGCCCGAAACCCGGGATCTCCAGCCTGGCGCCGGTCGTGTACGTGGCATGGCGGCGCTGGTTGTCGTAGAACAGCGTAGCGCCGCTTCCGGCGGCTGCGGTCTCCACTGCCTGATCGAGCTCTTCGTCCTGTTGCAGCATCGTGGTCCGTGTCTGCACCGACCCTTCGGCGGAAATGTTCCCGGTCGCCTCGTCGATGGCGATCTTCCCGCCGCGGAACTCGGTGCTTCCCTGCCACAACCTGGCCCCGCCGTCGTACGTCGCCAGCGACTGTCCGGCCTCGTACGAAAAGGTCCCGGCGACGAAATGAATCGGGGCTTCCTCGGCGAACAGCCCGGGCCGCACCGCGGATGTCTCGGTGGTCGCCGTCTCCCGCAGCACTCCCCGGACATCCTGCGTCGCCGAGATATTCGGTCCGTCGAGATCGATGGCCAGCGTCTCCGCCTGCACGAAGCCGCGTTCATCGTCCATGCGCGGCGCTGCGCCCGCCGCATCGGCCATCACCAGGGTGAACAGCCCCTCGTCGGGCGCATACGTCGCTTGGTCGGCCTGCGCGGAGAGCCCTGCGGCTTCGAGCGTGACGCTGTCGATGAACCGCGCTCCGGTCAATCGCGCAAGCCCCTCCGCCAGAGTCGCTTCGAGGCGATCCGCCCGCATCACGCGGTCGTCCCGGGCGGTAGCGGCTTCTCCCGTACCCGACTCGCGCATCTCGACGTTCCCATCGAATACGGCGGACAGACTCGATGATTCGAGCCGGTCTGCCGATTCCGGTGACGCGACGTCAGGCTCGCTGGACACGTGATTGCCGGTCTCCGCTGTCTGGTTTCCGGCAGCCGATCCGGGTGACGCGACGTCAGGCTCGATCGACGGGTCCATTGCCTGCTCGGTCATGGTGACGCCGCCGATGTCGAGCGTCCGCGCCCGGATACGACGCGGCGCACCCGTGTCCGCCGGGAACGCCAGGGCTACCCGATCCTCCGCGTGGAGCTCGTCGATGCCCTCACCGCCAATCTCCAAGTCGATTTCGACGATCCTGCCGTCTATCGTCAGTCCCGCGGCGCCCGCGCGATCGCCGAAGAGCTCGACCCGCGCTCCCCCGCTCATCGTTACGTGCTCCGGCGCACCGTCCCGGTAGGAAAGCTCGATCGTCGGAGCCCCAAGCTCGCGCAGCCGGCCGGGCCCCGCGTCCCTTCCCTGGATGCGGGCGTCGCCCGTGAGCGTTGCGCCCTCCAACCCGGCCTCGCCGTAGAGAACGGAGATTCTCTGCGCGGACAGCTCCCTGCCGCCGGTGTCCCCGGCCGGCCCGCCAAGCACGCGTGCTCCGCCCGCCAGCTCGATGGCATCGATCCGGGACGCGTCGGGGTCGAAGCGAACGACGACCTGCTCGGCCCGCATCCCTCTGCGGGGCGCCTCGATGGTGACTCCTCCTGCGAAACGCATCACGCCGGCGAGACGGTCGACCGCGGCGGTCTCCGCCGCAATCCGCGTGCGCGCCCCGCTTCCCTCTGCCGCCGGGAGCAATTCGACGACCGCGCGCCGGTCCAGATGCACCAGCCCGCGACGGCGGTCGTAGCGCGCGGCATCGCCGGCAAGTCGCATCCAGCCCTGCTCGAAGCGGGCGGGCTCGGGCATGGTGACGGTGCCCGTTGCATCGGCGTACGACGCCTGGGAGGTGCTGCCGAAAAGGCCGTCCCCCGTCTCGATGCTCACCGAGTCGTCCAGCCGCGACTCTCCCGTTTCCTGGACCACGGTCGCTTCACCGCTGCGGATCCGGAAGTCGGTTCGGTCCTCGCCGGCGGGGACGATGATCTCCACCCCCAGCAATCGTGCGGATCCGTCGTCATAGGCGAACTGCCGCTCCGCGACGATTACCGACCCGTCACCCAGGGTGATGCGCGTGCCATGGCTTTCGACCACGGCCGCCGGATCGGCCGGAACCGGAACCTCGATCGACGCAGCGGGCGGCCCACCGCGGTCGTACACGCCGTACAGCAGCGCGCCGGCGAGGGTCAGGGCGAACGATGCGAGTCCGACCCGGGCGGGGCGTTGCCAGACGGCCATCTTTCCACTCTAGGACCTTGCGCCGCAGAACGCAACGAAGTGCGTTCCGAGGCGCAAGGTCCTGGGGCGGTGGGGGATGGGGCCGAACACGGAGCCCCGCGACGGGTTCGGCGGCGCCAGGAGCTTGCGCCGCAGAACGCAACGCAGCGAAGTGCTGTGGCGCAAGCTCCCGGCGCAGGGGGGATGGGCCGAAACGCCGAGCCGGCGAGGCGTTTCGGGGCGCTAACGCTGTGCAACGGCGTCGGCAACGATCAGTTGCAGGAAGCGGTTGCCCTTGTACGAGTCCTCTCCGAGAGAGAACGCGACGTGCAAGGCACCGGGTTGCTCGAAGATCGCCGACCGCTCGGCGGCGCGCCAGGCGACGGCCGGAAATGCCGCGCGCCCCTGCCGTAGCGTCATGCGGAGGTGGCGCCGGCCCATCGTGCGTGGCCCCTCGGACACCTCGACCGGGGCGGCGTGGAAGACGGGACGCAGGTTGCCCCTTCCGAAGGGTTCCAGTGCCGACAGACCGCGCAGCAGGTCTTCCCGCACCTCGCCGAGCGGCAGAGGGGCATCCACCGTCAGTCGCGGCACCAGATCCTGCGGATCGAGGCGCTCGTTGGCGTAGGCCGCCAGGCGGCGGCGCAGTTCCTTCAGGCGTCCGGCGTCGACCAGCATGCCGGCGGCCTGCCTGTGCCCCCCGAAACGAAGGAACAGGTCCGCGTTTCGCTCCAGCGCGCCCAGCAGGTCGAATCCCGGAATGCTCCTCCCCGAACCATGTGCCTCATCCCCGTCGACGGACAGCACGATCGCCGGGCGCGCGAACGTCTCGACCAGCTTCGACGCCACGATTCCGATGACGCCTCGATGCCAGCCCTCGGCCCATACCACCAGGAGGTTCTGGGCGCCGATGTCGGGATCCCGCTCGATGACCTTGCGCGCCTCGGCGACGATGTCCGCCTCTTCTTTCCGCCGCCGGGCGTTCTCGGCGTTCAGCGATTCCGCCAGGGCCTTCGCCTCGGCCGCGGCCGAGGCGCCTGTCGAGAGCAGCAGCTTCGTCGCCAGGTCCGCGGAGCTCATGCGGCCGGCCGCGTTTATCCGCGGGGCCACCTGGAACGCCACGTCGTCACTGGCGATCCTGCGCCCGGTCAACCCGCTGACATCCAGCAACGCCTGCAAGCCGACGGTGTTGGGGCCCGCGGACAGCCGGTCCAGCCCCACCTTGGCGAGGACGCGGTTCTCGCCCTTCAGGGGCACCGCGTCGGCCAGGGTTCCGATGGCGGCCAGCTTGGCGAATCCCTGCAGCCAGGCGCTGTGGCCGGCCCGCTGACAAAGTGCCTGCACCAGCTTGAACGCCACGCCGACGCCCGCCAGGTCCTTGTCCGGATATGTGCAGTCGGGGCGCCGCGGATTGAGTACCGCGAAGGCCGGCGGAAGCGCCGCGTCGGGCTCGTGGTGATCCGTGACGATGAGATCGACGCCCAGCTCGCGCGCCCGCGCCGCCGCATCCACGCTCCGAATGCCGCAATCGACCGACACGATCACCCGGATGCCCCGGGCATGCAGCCGCTCGATCGTCCCGGCCTGCAAACCGTAGCCATCCTGCAGCCGCACCGGAATGAAGTGGGTGACGTCTCCCTCCAGCAACTCCAGCACACGGCGCAGCATCACGGTGGAGCTGACCCCGTCCGCGTCGTAGTCGCCGTGCACGGCGATCGGTTCGCGGCGAGCGACGGCGCCGAGAAGCCTCTCCGCGGCCCGATCGAGATCGGTGAGACGTGATGGATCGTGCAGATCGTCGAGGCTCGGGTTCAGGAACTGCCGGGCGGCCGCCGGCTCACCGAAGCCACGCTGGACCAGAAGGCGCGCCACGGTGGGGTGGAGCGCCAACTCATGCCGCAACCGTTCGACCGACGGGCCATCGCAAGCCAGGTGGTTCCAGACCGCCCCGCGCATCGTCGCCGCCTTGCCGGCGGGGTTTACCACGACACGGCGCCCTTTCCGCACACCTTCTCGATGTCCTCCAGCAGCCGCTCCGATGGCTGCACGCGGACCCGGTTCAGCCCCGCGCGCACTCTCAGCGGCGGAACCTGCCGCCGCAACTCGATCTCAAGCACGACCCGTCCGTCACCGTAGTGGCGGCCGAGAACTTCCTTCAGCGCTTCGAGCGTCGCGCGATCCGCCGGCGGCGAGGCGAACCGGATGGTCAGAGGCCGGCCGGCGGCGCTCAGCAGCGCGTCCACCCGCCGTACTTCGCTCGCGACGAGGCGCGCGGTCTCGTCGTCCATCTCCAGCTTGCCGGTGACGGCTACGAGGGTGTCCTTGTCCAGCAACCGGCCGTACTTGCGGAAGGTCTCCGGAAACACCACGACCTCCAGCCGGCCTTCGCGATCCTCGACGGTGACCACCGCCATGGGATCACCCTTCCTCGTCTTCAGGCTTCGGACGTCGCTGACGATGCCCCCCACGGTCACGGAAGGGGCCGGCTCGGCGAGCGCCGCCATGGGCTGCGCGCCGGCGCGGGCGAGCTCCTTGCGGAACCGGTCTATCGGATGGCCGCTCAGATACAGGCCGAGCGCCTCCTTCTCGAACTTGAGCTGCTCGTCCTCCGTCCACGCCGGCACGTCCGGCAGCCGCACGGCGGCGCCTTCCGGATCGAGCGCATCGGATTCCCCGAACAGCTCTTCCTGGCCGCTGCTGCGGCTGCGCTGCCGCCGGCTGCCGTGATCGAGAGCGCTGTCCACCAGCGCCAGCAACTGCGCGGAGCGCAGCCGCCGCCCGGCGCCGTTGCTCTCCGGTCCGCCCGAGCGGAGGCTGTCGAAAGCGCCCGCCTTCACCAGGCTCTCCAGCACGCGCTTGTTGACCACCTGCAGGTCGACGTTCTCGCACAGCCGGTTCAGCGAGGTGAGCCGGTCGGCCTCCCGGCGCACCGCGAGGATCGACTCGATTGCCTTGTCGCCGACGTTCTTGACCGCGCCGAGCCCGAACCGGACGCCGGCCGGCGTCACCGTGAAGGCCCTCTCGCTCTCGTTGACGTCCGGGGGCAGGACGGTCACCCCGAGATCCCGGCACTCGCCCAGATATCTGGCGACCTTGTCGGTGTTCTGCCGCTCTATCGTCAGCAGCGCCGCCATGAAGCAGGCCGGGTAGTTCGCCTTGAGATACGCCGTCTGGTAGGCGAGCAGCGCGTACGCCGCCGAATGGCTCTTGTTGAACCCGTAGCCGGCGAAGTACTCCATCAGGTCCCAGATCTTCCTGGCGACGGCTGCGTCGAGACCTCGCTCGACCGCGCCGGTCAGGAACTTCTCGCGCTGCGCCTCCATCACCGACGCGATCTTCTTGCCCATTGCCTTGCGCAGCACGTCCGCCTCGCCCAGCGTGAAGCCGGCGAGGTCGCTGGCGATGCGCATGACCTGCTCCTGGTAGGCGATCACGCCGTACGTGCCGTGCAGGATCGGCTCGAGCTTCGGCGTGTCGTACGCGATCTCCTCCTTGCCGTCCTTGCGGGCGATGAAGGTGTCGATGACGCCGGCGCCGAGCGGGCCCGGACGGTAGAGCGCGTTCAGGGCGATGAGGTCCTCGAACCGCTGCGGCTTGGCCTTGCGCAGCGTCTCGCGCATGCCGGAGCTCTCGAACTGGAAGATGCCCAGCGTCTGTCCGGCGCCGAACAACCGGTAGGTCTTCTCGTCGTCGAGGGGAATCGCTTCCAGCCGCAGCGTCTCCCCGGTCGAGCGCCGGATGTGGTCCACCGCGTCGTGCAGCAGCGTGAGCGTGCTCAGCCCGAGAAAGTCCATCTTGAGAAGGCCGACCCGCTCGACCTCGTTCATGGCCCACTGCGTGGTTACGATGTCGTCCTTCTTGTAGAGCGGCGCGAACTCGGTGATTGCCGCAGGCGCGATCACCACCCCGGCGGCATGCACCGAGGCGTGCCGCGTCACCCCTTCGAGCCGCTGGGCGACGTCGAGCAGCTCCTTCACCTGCGGCAGCGTGCGCTGCATCTCCCCGAGCGCCGGGTTCTCCTTGAGCGCCGTGTCGAGGGTCATGTCCAGCGTCTGGGGGATCTGCTTGGCCACCCGGTCGACTTCCGCGTAGGACATCCCGAGTGTCCGCCCGACGTCGCGCACGACCGCCCGCGCCTTCATCGTGCCGAACGTGATGATCTGGGCCACGTTCTCGCGCCCGTACTTGCGCGTCACGTACTCGATCACCTCGCCGCGCCGCCGCTCGCAGAAGTCGATGTCGATGTCGGGAAGGGAAACCCGTTCCGGATTCAGGAACCGCTCGAAGATCAGGTCGAAATCCAGCGGATCGACGTCCGTGATCCGCAGGCAGTACGCAACGAGGCTGCCGGCGGCCGATCCGCGCCCGGGACCGACCGGGATGCCCTTCTCCCGGGCGTAGCGGATGAAGTCCCAGACGATCAGGAAGTACCCCGCGTACCCCATCTTCTGGATCATCTCGATCTCGTACGACAGCCGGCGCTCGTACTCCTCGATCTCGTACCGCAGCCCTCCGCGATCCCGCAGCGCCTTCAGGCGCGGCAGCCTGTCCGCAAACCCCTCCCGCGCGACGCTGGCGAAATATTCGTCCGGCGATTCGAACGGCGGCGGCACGTCGAAGTTCGGCAGGCGATGCACCGTGCCGGACAGGTCGACATCGCAGCGCTCGGCGATCGCCACCGTGTTTCGCAGAGCCTCCGGATAGTCGCCGAAGACCGCAGCCATCTCGGCCGGGCTCTTCAGGTAGAACTGATCGCCGTGGTAGCGCAACCGCTTCTCGTCCGTCACGTTCTTGCCGGTGCCGATGCACAGCAGCACGTCGTGCGGGCGATGGTCTCCCTCCCGCAGGTAGTGCACGTCGTTCGTGCAGACGAGTGGGAGGCCGAGGTCGTCGGCGATCGGCTGCAGGCCCCGGTTGACCACCCGCTGGTCGTCGATGCCCTGATACTGCATCTCCAGAAAGAACCCGTCCGGGCCGAGAATGTCCCGGAACGACGCGGCGGCCTCCCGGGCCGCCGCCGCCCTGTCGCGGCAGAGGTTGGTGGCGACTTCCCCCTTCAGGCAACTGCTGAGTCCGATGATGCCGTCGGCATGGGCGGCCAGCAACTCCTTGTCGATGCGCGGCTTGTAGTAGAACCCCTCGGTGTAGCCCGCCGACACCAGCTTGATCAGGTTGTGGTAACCGGCTAGATCCGATGCGAGCAGCACCAGGTGGTTGGCCGTCTCGCCGGGGGTGCCGCTGTGGTTGCGACGGTCGCCGTTGGCGACGTACACCTCGCAGCCGATGATCGGCTTGACTCCGCGCTTGCGCGCCTCGTCGTGGAACTTGATGGCGGAGAAGAGATTGCCGTGCTCGGTCACGGCCACCGCGGGCATCTCGAGCCCGGTCACCGCATCGAGCATCTCTCCGATCCGGCAGGCGCCGTCCAGCAGCGAATACTCCGTGTGCAGATGCAGATGCACGAAGTCGGCCATGGTCGGCGAGCCCTACTCCCACTCGATGGTGGACGGCGGCTTCGAGCTGATGTCGTAGACCACCCGGTTGATGCCATGCACCTCGTTGACGATGCGGGACGACACCGTGGCGAGCAGATCGTGCGGCAGCCGGGCCCAGTCCGCCGTCATCCCGTCGCGGCTCTCGACGGCGCGGACTGCAATCGTGTGCTCGTACGTCCGCTCGTCGCCCATCACGCCGACGCTGCGGACCGGCAGGAGCACGGCGAACGACTGCCAGAGCTTGCGGTAGAGCCCCGCCCGCCGGATCTCCTCCGCCACCACCGCGTCCGCCCGGCGGAGGAGATCGAGACGCTCCGGCGTCACCTCGCCCAGGATACGGACTGCAAGGCCGGGACCCGGAAACGGCTGGCGCCAGACGAGCGCCTCGTCGATACCGAGCTCCAGACCGAGACGTCTCACCTCGTCCTTGAAGAGCTCGCGCAACGGCTCGATGAGCGAGAACCGGAGCCGCTCGGGCAACCCTCCCACGTTGTGGTGGCTCTTGATGGCGGCCGACGGACCGACCACCGACACGCTCTCGATGACGTCGGGATACAAGGTTCCTTGCGCGAGAAAGTCGAACCCGCCCAGACGGGAAGCAACCGCCTCGAAGACGTCGATGAACGTGGCACCGATGATCTTGCGCTTGCGTTCCGGGTCGGTCACGCCCGCGAGCGCCTGCACGAACCGTTCGGATGCGTCCTCGCAGACCAGCGGCAGGCGCATGCGACTCGAGAAGCGTTCTTCCACCTGAACGGCTTCGTCCAGGCGCAGCAGCCCGTTGTCGACGAAAATGCAGGTCAGGCGATCTCCGACAGCGCGATGGATGAGCAGCGCCGCCACCGTCGAATCGACGCCGCCGCTCAACCCGCACACCACGCGTCCGTTCGGACCCAACTGCGCCCGAATGCGCGCGGTCGCCTCCTCCACGAAGGAAGCCATCGTCCAGTCGCCGGTGCATCCGCATATCCCGCCGGCGAAGTTCGAGAGGATCCGGGAGCCGTGCTCGGTATGCGCGACCTCGGGGTGGAAGAGCAGGGCGTACAGACGGCGCGCCGGATCCGCCATGCCCGCCACCGGCGCATTGGCGCTGGTTGCCAGAACATCGAAGCCGCGAGGAGCCTCTCCGACGACGTCCCCGTGACTGGCCCATACCCTGATGGAGTCCGGCAACCCTTCGAGCAGGCCGCCGCGCTCCCCTATCGCCACCGCGGCATGTCCGTACTCCCGTTCCGGCGCGTGACCGACCCGCCCCCCCAGGGCCGCGGTCATCGCCTGCATGCCGTAGCAGATTCCCAGTACCGGCACCCCGCACGCGAAGATGGCCGGATCGCAGCGGGGAGCTCCCGGGTCGGAGAGGCTCGCCGGCCCTCCCGACAGAATCACGCCGGCCGCACGCCGCGCCCGGATGTCTTCCGCGGAGGTCGTGAACGGCACGATCTCGGAGTACACGCACGACTCTCGAAGCCTGCGCGCAATGAGTTGCGTGTACTGGGAACCGAAATCGAGAACCAGAATGGCCTGATGGGTCACGAGCACATGATGCAAGCGCCGATGGCGGGAAGGAGTCCGGCTCGGGCCACTCGACTGCCGCTATTATAGCGGGGTGACCGTCCGGCGCACCACATCGACGGCGGCGATCGTCGCGATGCTGTGGGCCCTCACGGGAGCGGTTCCGTCGAGAGCGCAGCCGGACACACGCTTTCCTCCGTCTTATCTTCTACCGACCGATCCCGGCTGGACGACCGCCCTGGCCGGCAGCCCGCGTCATGGCCCGGCATTCGACAGGGAACGAGCCTTCGTCGCACTGCGCGGCGACGAACTCGTCGCGTTGGATCTGTTCACCGGCGAACAGGTCTGGTCCGTCGACCAGCGGGTCGATCACCCACCCGTGGCGGGTGACGGCATCGTCGTCACCGCGAGTGGCAACCTCCTCGGAGGCCGGCGCGCCTCGGACGGAAGCCCGTTGTGGAGCGCCGAGGTAGATTCGACGATTGTCGCTCCTCCCCTCTGGAACACCGGTTGGCTGGTGGTGGGCACCGAAGCCGGGAACATCGTCGCGTTGCGGGGATTCGACGGCAGGGAGCTGTGGCGCCGCCCCATGCACGTCGCGCCGACGGCGCGGCCCGCGATCGCGGGCGACCGCCTCTTCGTTTCGCTCGCGGACGGCCGTGTGGTCGTGATGGCCCTGGACAGCGGAGCCCTCGTCTGGGAACGTGAACTGCCCGGCGAGCCGCAGGGCATCCTGGTACTGGATGCCCTCTACGTCGGCTCGACCGACAACCATCTCTACCGCCTCGAGCTGGCCGACGGCGACATCGACTGGTACTGGCGCACGGGAGGCGATATCGTCGGTACGCCCGCGGCCGACGCCGAACGGGTCTACTTCACTTCACGGGACAACGTGCTGCGGGCGCTGGATCGGCGCAACGGCGCGCGACGCTGGCGCCGTCCCCTCGCCGGGCGGCCCGCGAGCGGTCCGCTCCGGGTCGGCTCGATCGTCCTCGTGGCGGGAATCTCACCCAGCATCGAGCTCTTCGATGCCGAGACCGGGCTCGCCCGCGGACGGTACGTGGCGTCGAGCGAGCTCGCCGCCAGGCCGCACGTCATGGCGGACGCCCGCTCGCCGCGGCCGCACATCATCCTGCTCACCGGAGCGGGCGAGGTGACGGGCCTGACGCGTGGCGCCGGGCCGCCGCAGCTCGCCCCTGGACTGCCTCCCGAACCGTTCCTGCCGCAGCCGACCGTATTGTCGTTGTCCGCACTGATCGACGGGTTCCCCGCGCGCAGGCCGGGCGAGCGGATGTCACCGTCCCCCATCCCGCCGCCGGCCGGTATCGTCGACCGGTTTCCACCACAGGAACCTGCGGTGCTCCCGGATCCGCCGCGCTAGCGCCCCGAAGCGCCTCGCTGGCTCGGCGTCTCGGCCCATCCCCCCGCTCCATGACCTTGCGCTGCAGAACTCCGCTACACTGCATTCTGCGGCGCAAGCCCGTGGATACGATGCGCCCTATATCGTGGATCGGAATCGCCCTTGTCGCCGCCGCCGCGGCGGCCGTCGCCGCCACCCTAGGCGCCCTGATCGAGCCGTTGTGGTTCGGATCCACGCGTGACGCGGGCTTCGAACGGGTCGAGCGGCATGTGGTGCGACGGTTCGACGACCTGGCGCGAACCCTCCGGCGCACCGCGGTCTCGCTGGCCACGAATCCCGCCCTGCCGGACGGATTGACCGGCAACCGCACCGCGCTCGTCCGCCTGTTCGATTTGACGCGGGATGCCGTCCCGGCGGGTGCCGACGATCTTGCGGTGACCGTGTACGACGCGATGGCGGTCCCCAGAGCGTGGACAGGACGTCCGTCGGAGCTGTCACGCGAGTACGTCGTGTCCGCGTCCGAATTTCACGTCGTTTCCGACGCCCTCGGCCTGCGCCTCGTGTATGTCGAGCCGATCATGGCCATCGCCCGCGGATCCGCTCGCCGCAGCAGGGTCGGTTCGGTTTCCACCGAGCTCGTTCTTTCGGCGGGCACGGGCCTGGCGGTGGAAGACGGTCCGTCGGCGCTCGCCTCACCGCTGGCGCCACTCGGCCTGCGGGCCTTCACCGACAGCCTCGACCCGGAACCGGGCTGGCGGCGTTTCGCGCTCGTGGCGCCGAACGGCGAGCCGTTGCTCGAAGCTTCGGTGGCCGACGACGATATGGACCGGGCACGCGCGGACTGGCACAGATCCGTGCGCGACCTGGCCCTGATCCTCGCGGCTCTCGTCCTCGGCCTGACCGCGTTGCCCGAGCTGGTGCGCGCTCCCCGCGGACCGGACGCCGGCACTGTCCTGCGAAACACCGCATCCGCCGGGTGCGCGCTCTCTGCCGCCTGCGTCCTGCTGTGGACCGCCGCGACTCCGGGACCGCCACGAGCCGCACTGTTCTCCCATGCCATCTACACATCCACCCTCCTCCCCGGTCTGCTGCGCTCGCCGGCGGATCTGCTGCTGCTGGGACTGACGCTCACCGCGGTCGCGACCACCGCTGCGCGATTCGCCGACATGGTCCGCACCGCGTGGCGTCACCACCGCTGGCGGACGACGGGCGGCGACGTGATCAAGGCGCATGCCGCCGGCGGGTTTCTGGCGGCGCTGCTGCTCGTCGGATACCAGGTACTGCTGGCGGACACGGTAGCCGGGTCGGCCGTGGACCTGCTTCAGTGGTCCCGCAACCCGCTGGATTCGTCGCGCATCGGTCTGCTGCTCGGCCTGTTTCTCGCGGCCACGGCTGCCGTGTGGCTGGGAGCCTCCCTGCTGCTCGCGGTCGACGCCCGCTGGAATCGTCGGCTGCACGGCGTAACGCTCGCCGCCCTCGGCAGCGCGGTAGCCCCCGGATTGCTCGTGGCGGCATTGTCCGTCGTGCCGACCGCCCCGTACGTCGCTCTGCTCGCCGGCGTCGTCGGCACCTCGCTCGCCGCCGCGCGCCTGCGCCCGTGGTTTCGGCATGCATCGGAGTCCGGACGACTCGCAGCCATTCTCGGAGTACTGACCGTTCCCGCCGTGCTCGCCTATCCCATGGTCACCGACCAGGGACTGGCGGCCAAGCGCCGCCTCATCGAGGATTCGATTGCCCCGGCAACGGCGGGGCATCCGGAGATGATTCTCGCGA
Source organism: Vicinamibacterales bacterium (assembly GCA_964291605.2). Classification (GTDB taxonomy): domain Bacteria; phylum Acidobacteriota; class Vicinamibacteria; order Vicinamibacterales; family UBA8438; genus WTFV01. The sequence goes on from OZ219745.1 coordinate 3,765,262, forward strand.
ATCTCTCACAGGCGCAACGCGAGATCGACGCGCTGCTCGCTCGGACGCCCACCGGGCCCGACGTTTTTCGCCCCGCAGCCGGGGCGGTGACGCCCGACGCCGCGTTCTCCGTCTGGCGACAGACCGCGCTGGCCCGACTCCGGCTGACCTCGGCCGTCGAGCTGTACGGTCCGGACCGCTCGCTGGTCAGCAGGTTCGCGCTCAATTTCCCGGACGCGCCGGCCGTCCCGTCGTTCCAGGGCACGAGCTGCGACTGGGAAGTCTATGGGGAGGTCTTTCCTTCCGGCGCGGAAGAACGCCGCGTGCTGCATGCCGAACGAGGCATCTGCCTGCCGTGGCCGGGCGACATGGCGGCAGCGGACGCTGTCGCGGGCGCCGTCGTCGTCCATGTTCCCCTGGACTACCGGGCCCTCCCCTTCATCCCGTCGCTGAACCCCTACGGCGACGTGCTCCGCGCGGTGTCCCTTCCGCCGGACACTCCCCCGCTGGACGCCGACCTGGAGCTGGCGGTCTACGGCTGGGGACTCAGTCCCCTCTTCACGTACGGATCCGCGGGGTGGACGATCGACGATGCGCTGTTCGAGCGCATCTACGCGTCGCGGGAACCATTCTGGACCACGCTGCGCGCCGGCGACCGCACCTCCGCCGTGTACATCTCCAACAACCGCGGCGGGATATACGCTCTCGGCTACCCTCTGCTCGCGCCGTTCGATCACCTGATCAGACTCGCCGAGATCGTCTCCCTGACCGGCGCGGCATTCGGCTTGTGGGTCATCGCGTTTGCGCTGGTAGGGCCGTTCACCGCCGGCCGGTATCGCCTCGGGCGGGAACTGGTCCGCGAGCTCCGCGTCAGCTTCTACCGGCGCCTTTTTCTGGCGTTCGTTGCGGTCGCGGCCGTCCCCGTGCTGGTCCTGGCCGTTCTCATTCGAAACTACTCGACCGCGCAACTGCGGGCCGACGTGGAGGCCGGCGCGGAACGTACGGCGGTCGTGGCCCAACGTGTGATCGCCGAGTTGCAGCAGGCGGCGGACCCGCCGGCGACCGTCGTGACCGACGATCTGCTGGTCTTCGTCAGCCAGATCATCGAGCAGGACGTGAACATCTTTCAGGGTTCGCGCCTCATCGCCACCAGCGAGCGCGACCTGTTCGCCTCCGGTCTGCTTCCGGCCCGCACGCCGGCGGCCGTGTACAACGCGATCGCGCTGGCGCAGGCCCCGACCTTCGTAACCGAGGACACGTTCGGATCGCAGGACTATCTGGTCGCGGCGGCGCCCATCCGGTCCGTCGGACCCGAGGCGATCCTGACGGTGCCGTTGGCGTCGCGTCAGCGTGACATCGAGCGCCAGATCCGCGATCTCGATCGCGGGATCCTCCTCGGCGTGACCCTGCTCGTCCTTCTCGGAGCCGGTAGCGGCTTCTATATTGCCGAACGCATCGCCGACCCGGTGCAGCGACTGACCCGCGCGACGCGGCGCATCGCGCGAGGCGACTTCGACGCGCGTGTGACGACCCGGTCCGCCGACGAGATCGAGCGACTCATGACTGCCTTCAACCGCATGGCCGGCGACCTTGCAGTACAGCGCCGGCGTCTCGAGAGAACGCACCGCCTCGAGGCCTGGGCGGAGATGGCGCGACAGGTTGCGCACGAGATAAAGAATCCGCTGACGCCGGTACAGCTCTCTGCTGAGCATCTGCTGCGGGTCCATCGGGATCGTGGCGAACCGCTGGGACCGGTTCTCCGAGACTGCGTCGATTCGATACTGGCGCAGGTCCGGCTGTTGCGGCAGATCGCCTCGGAGTTCTCCAGCTTCGCTTCTTCGCCTCCGGTCAAGCGGGAATCGACGGCTCTCGCCGACGTGATCCGGGACGTGCTCGACCCGTACCGTACCGGGCTGGCCGGCCGGATCGACCTGCGGGTCGACGTGCCGGCCACGTTGCCGCGCGTCGCAATCGACCGGACACTCATGGGCCGCGCCATCACGAACGTGGTCGAGAACGCGCTGCACGCGATGCCGGGCGAGGGCCGACTCGGCGTATCGGCGACCGTCGATGCGCGGGAGATCGTACTCGTGGTCCAGGATACCGGGGTGGGTCTCGACGAGGCGTCGCTGGCTCACGTGTTCGAGCCGTACTTCTCGACGAAGGTCTCCGGCACGGGCCTCGGCATGGCGATCGCCAAACGCAACGTAGAGTTGAACGGAGGCACCATCGGGATAGACAGCCGCAAGGGAATGGGAGCGACCGTCACCCTGCGACTCCCCGCGGCAGGCGCCGCCGGGTCCGGCGCGGAAGCGTCGCCGCCCGCGTAGGAGCCCCGCGGCGAGACGCGCACGTCGAAGGCAATTCCCTCTCGTCGCGCGAAGCGTCGCCGCCCGCGTGGGAGCCCGCGGCGAGAGCCCGCCTCGCTGCTCTTCGACGCCCCGCGGCGTTTCCGCCACGGGCTTCCGGCGGCCCCGATCATGCAACCGGAGAGACGGAGGGAGACGGTTGGGTCAGGCGGAACGCTCCGCCGCCGAAACGTCCGCATCGTCCGCCGCCGTCACGCGGACGGGACGACGCTGGCCGCGGTTCATCGCTGCGCCGATGAGCCCCGACGACAGGTACGAGTATGCCATCACGACGAGTACGGCCTCGGGCTGTGCCGCAATCGCCGCGATGACGGCGGCGATGACCAGCGGTGTGAGATAGGAACGGCGCCGTCCCGGAATCAGGGCGCCGAAGCTCCGGAACCGCAGGCGACTGACCATCAGGGCCGCGGGCACCAGCACGACGGGCAACGCGACGAGCGCGGCGCCCGGATCGGCGAACCCCAACGGATACGCGAACACCGTCGAGGCGGGAACGCCTGCCGCGGCCGGACTCGGCAAGCCGATGAAGTAGCGCTTGTCGCCTTCCTTGCCCTGAATGTTGAACCGTGCCAGACGGACCGCCACCGCGGCCAGCCAAAGGAAGGCCACGGCCCATCCCACACGGCCGAGGGGCTCCAGCCCCCAGGCGAAGATCAGTGTCGCGGGCGCCACGCCGAACGAGATTACGTCCGCCAGCGAATCGAACTCCACGCCGAAGTCGCTCGTGGCGCCGGTCGCTCGAGCCACCCGGCCGTCCAGCCCGTCGAGCACGATGGCAAATCCGACGAACGGTGCGGCCGTAACGTAGTCGCCCCGCATCGCGAACACGATGCAGGCCCAGCCGCAGAACATGTTCGCCACGGTGAACAGGCTCGGGAGCAGGTACGTCCCCCTGCGAAAACGTCGGGGGCGAGGGGCCTTGTCGCGGAACATCGACAGTACTTTGCTCATGACCTCGGTTCCCGCCGTCCGGAGAGTCGTGCGACCACGGTCTCCCCACCCCGAACCGACTCTCCCACCGTTACGGCCAGCGCGGCAGATTCCGGCAGGAAGACGTCCATGCGCGATCCGAACTTCATGATACCGAACCGCTGCCCGCGCGCCACGTTCATGCCCGGCGCCAGGCGACAGACCACGCGCCGCGCGAGCACGCCGACGACCTGTCTGAAAACCACCATCTGGCCCGCGTGATCGAGGCGCACCTCGCTGCGCTCGTTCTCGGCTCCCGATCGGCGATCGTAGGCGGGCAGGAATCGCCCGGGCCGGTGGGTCACCTCCAGCACGCGGCCGCCGATCGGGGTCCGGTTGACGTGCACGTCGAGCGGCGACAGGAAAATGCTCACCTGCTGCCAGCTCCCCTCCGGCGCCGTCCCGCCGTCGGCCGGACCGGCATGCAGAACCCGGCCATCGGCCGGCGCCATTACCGCATCGAGTCCCGCGTCCGCCGGTTCCCGCCGTTCCGGATCGCGAAAGAACAAGGCGAACGCCAACGCCAGCAGCCAGGAAGCGACGCCCGGCATCCAGATGTCGAACCATGAGAACAGCCCGCCGAGCGCGGCGGCGCCCGCGATGAACGGAATCCCGGCCCGATCGATCTTCATGTTCACTTCGCAGGGCCGTCTCGGAAAGGATGCGCGATCGCTTATGGCGGCGCCCGCCGCCGGGACGCCGGCGGCTACGAATCGAATCGAGCGTCGCCCGCTACCGATCGAGGAGGGGTTCGCCGCCTTCCATCCGAGGTGTCAGATGACGCTGCAGGATGTGCTCCATGCGGTCCTTGATGTGCAACTTCTTCTTCTTCAGCGTCGCTTCTTCGATCTGTTCGGCGCCGGACCTGTACGAGTGGCCGAGCAACTCTCGGAGACGGCCTTCGAGCGCCCGGTGCTGCTCGGCCAAATCACGGTACTCGTCGTCTTGCTCCAGCAACACCTCGCGCGCGTGTTGCTCCTGGTTCATGTCCCCTCCCGGTTCGCGCTCCCCTGCTCCCGGCGTGCGGGCCGGACGGCTTCATGGCAGCCGCAACCTATCACACGCTCGAAGAGTGTATCAAGAGCGTTTCAGGAGCGGCGCGCGCGCGCGATCACGGCGTCGGGACGCCGAACGTACAGCGGTTGCGCTGCATGCGGGGCGATGGCGCTGTCGCGGCGCTCGAAAGCGATGCGGGCGATGATCGGTGCAAGCGGCGGCGGGTCGTCCACCATCCCGGCCGCGGGACCGAGACGCTCGGCGATGAGCGTCCGCGTAAGGCGTACTCCGTCACCCACGACGTCCACGCGTCGTCCGGCGACGTGCCCGGTCCAGGACTCGAGAATCGACGCCGGTTCGCCGACGCTGGGACCGGCCACGCATGCTGCGCCGGCGCGGTCGTACAGCGCCGCGAACACGTCACGGCGGTGTCCGTCCATCCAGGCCAGGACCAGTTCCCCGGCGCCGGGCGTGCGGGCCAGCGCCTCGAGCGTGGACACCTGGACCACGTTGCGGCGGTGGACGAGCGCCAGCGCCTGAACGCTCGCCAGTCCCACCCGCAGCCCGGTGAACGACCCGGGACCCGACGAGACCGCGAACAGATCGATGCCGGACAGCGCCACCCCGGCCTCACCGGCGACGGACAGCAGATCCGAGGGCAGCCGCTCGCCGTGCGTGCGGGAAGGATCTCCGTTGGCCGACGCTACGAGGTCGCCGTCCCGCGCCAGCGCGGCGCTTCCTCCCGGCGAGCTGGTATCCAGAGCCAGAATCCACATCGGCCGTCGTGGCGGACGCTCCATCGCGCGATGCTACCATCGGGCGGATGACGTCCGCCGTCAAGGCCGCCGCGGCCAAGGGAGCCACCCCGGCCATGCGCCAGTATCTGGAGGCCAAGAGGCAGCATCCCGATGCGCTGGTCTTCTTTCGCATGGGTGACTTCTACGAGCTCTTCTACGAGGACGCCGTCACCGCGGCCGAAGCGTTGGAGCTGACCCTCACTTCGCGTTCCAAGGACCGCGGCGGACGCGAGATACCGATGTGCGGGGTACCGTGGCACGCGGCCGACACCTATCTTGCCCGGCTGGTCAGGCAGGGCTTTCGCGTCGCGCTGTGCGAGCAGGTGGAGGATCCGCGCAAGGCGCGCGGGCTCGTGCGTCGCGAAGTCGTGCGGGTGGTCTCTCCCGGTACGTTCACCGACGCCGGCTCCCTGGAGGCGAACGAACCGGCCTTGCTGGCCGCGGTTGCACGCTGCGGCGGCCCAACGGACGCCGTCTTCGGCCTCGCGACCGTCGACCTGTCCACCGGACAGCTTCAAGTCACGGAGCACGGTGGGGACTCCGCGGCCGTCGCGACCGCGGACGAACTGCTCGCCGTCCGCCCCCGGGAAATCCTGTTGCCCAGGGACCTCGACGCGGCCTCTCTCCCCGGGATCGAGCAGGTCGCGGTTCCGATCACCGGCGCCGAACCATCGCTCTTCGATCTCGACCGGGCCCTGCCCACTCTGATCGAGCAGCTCGGCACGACGTCTCTCGACGGCTTCGGCCTGAGCCCGGTCCAACACCCGGCCGCCATCCGGGCGGCGGGTGGGCTCGTGCAGCACCTGCGGGACACGCAGAAGACCGATCTGCAACATCTCGGCGCGCTCGAGTTCCGGACCCGGGCCGACCATCTGGTCGTCGATGCCGCCACCTTCGATCACCTGGAGATACTCGAGGGCGCGGAGGGCCGGCGCGGCGGATCCCTGCTCGCGGAGATCGACCGCACCCGCACCTCGATGGGCGGCCGCCTGCTGCGTTCGTGGCTGCAACGGCCCCTGGTGAAGCAGGTTGCGATCGTCGAACGCCTGGACGCGGTCGAGGATCTGCTGCGTCAGGTGCCGATCCGCGGTCGCATGCGGGCCGACCTGGACCGCGTCCAGGACATCGAACGGCTGATCGCGCGCGTGTCGCTCGGAACCGCCGGACCACGCGACTTGGCAGTGCTCGGCCGCTCCGCCGGGGTCGTTCCGGCGATCCGCGGGCATGCTGCGGATCTGCCGGCACCGCTCATCGGAAAGCTGCTCGAAGGGTTCGACGACCTGCACGACGTCCACGACCGGATCGCCGCGACACTGGTGGACGACCCGCCCGCGCTCGCGCGCGACGGGGGTGCGATCCGGGACGGGGTCGACGCCAACCTCGACAAGCTGCGGGCAATCGGCCGCGACGCCCGCCACGCGATTGCGGCCATGGAGACGGCGGAGCGTGCGCGAACCGGGATCGGATCGCTCAAGATCCGGTTCAACCGGGTCTTCGGGTACTACATCGAGGTATCAGCCGCCAATCTCCACGCGGTCCCGGACGACTACGAGCGCAGGCAGACCATCGCCAACGGGGAACGCTACATCACGCCCGCGCTCAAGGAGTACGAGGAGCAGGCGCTCGGCGCGGACGAGCGCCTGCTGAACCGGGAGCAGGAGCTCTTCGACGAGTTGCGGCGCGCCGTACTGGCAGAGGCGGACCGGATCCAGCGCTGCGCGCGAGCCCTGGCCACTCTGGACGTTCTCTCGTCATTGGCCGAGGTCGCGGCGCAACACGACTACGTCAAGCCCCGCCTGGTGGACGACGGAGAGCTCCTGCTCGGCGACGCGCGGCATCCGGTGGTCGAACGCCGGACCGAGTCCTTCGTGCCGAACGATGTACGGCTCAATGGGACGGACCATCAGGTCGTGGTGCTGACCGGCCCCAACATGGGCGGCAAGTCCACGTATCTGCGGCAGACCGCGCTGATTGTCCTGCTGGCGCAGGCCGGGTCCTTCGTGCCCGCCCGCGAAGCCGCGCTGCCGATCGTCGACCGGATATTCGCCCGCGTAGGGGCCGCCGACAACCTCGCCCGGGGCCAGTCGACCTTCATGGTGGAGATGCAGGAAACGGCAAGAATCCTCCACCAGGCCACCTCCCGAAGTCTGGTGCTGCTGGACGAGATCGGCAGAGGCACCGCCACCTACGACGGCCTGAGCATCGCCTGGGCGGTAACGGAACACCTGGCGACGAATCCCGGAGCGCGCCCCAGGACCCTGTTCGCCACGCACTATCACGAACTCACCGATCTGGCCGATCTCCATGACGGCATCGTCAACTACCACGTCGCCGCCCGGGAATGGCGGGACGACATCGTCTTTCTCCGCAGGGTCGAGCCCGGGCGCTCGGACCGCAGCTACGGCATCCAGGTCGCGCGGCTCGCCGGGCTGCCGCCCGCGACCGTTGCCCGCGCCCGCACCATCCTGGCCGGCCTGGAGCGGGACGAGTTGTCGCGCGGCGGCCGGCCTTCCTTCAGCGGCGCACCCGGCGAAGGCCCGGGCCAGCTCGGTCTCTTCCAGCCCGAGACGCCGTCCGTTCACCGCGACGTCGCCGGACGGATAGCGGCCCTCGATCTGGACAGTCTCACCCCGCTGGAGGCGCTCGTGCTCCTCGGAGAGTTCAAGGAGACGCTGGCCGACTGACGCCCGCCGGAGGTCTTCCCCGATCGATGCCCAAGTCATCCCCCCCGCCCGACAAGTCGCGCTTCCTCGACGTGCCGGTCGAGCCGTTCGAAATCGCACCGGGCGCCGCGGCCGACGAGCTGCTCCGGCGGATGGAGCGGATCTCCTTCCAGGGGCGGAACCTCGCCACCGCCCACCGGATCTGGCAACGGATGCTCGCCGACGACGTGGTGATCTTCCTCGGCGTCGCCGGCGCCTTGACCGCGGGGGGGCTGCGGCTGGCAATCGCCCGGCTCATCCGGGAACGTGCCGTGGACTGCGTCGTCTCGACCGGCGCCAACCTGTACCACGACCTGCACGAGACGCGCGGGCGCAGGCACTTCGTCGGCTCGCCCCGGGCGGACGACGGCGCGCTCCAAGCGGCGCGCATCGATCGCGTGTACGACACCTATGTCGACGAGGACGAGTTCGTGGACAACGACAACTGGATCGCCGACTTCACGGTAGAGCTCGAAGCACGGCCCTACACCACCCGCGAGTACCTATACCAGCTCGGGCGCCACCTTTGGAACGAGACGCGCGGCGACGGCATCCTCACCGCGGCATACCGGGCCTCGGTGCCCCTGTTCTGTCCCGCGATAGCGGATTCCTCCATCGGCATGGGCCTGGCCCAGGCCCGCCACACGCATCCACGGTGCGGGTGGATCGACGTGATCGGCGACATCATGGAGTCGACGAACCTCGTCATTCGACGCCCGCGCACGGCCTCCATCGTCCTGGGCGGAGGCACGCCCAAGAACTTCATCAACCAGGCAAGCGTGCAGGCGGACTTCTGCCGTCCCGGCGCCGGCGGGCACCGCTACGCGCTGCAGATCATCACCGACGCTCCGTACTTCGGCGGCGCCTCGGGATCCACGCTCGACGAGGCCCGGAGCTGGGGCAAGCTGGCGATCGACGCCGACCAGGTCACCGTACACGCCGACGCGACGCTGGCCTTTCCGGTGCTGACCAGCGCCCTGGCCGCGTCCGCGCGGCAGTTGCTCGACGACCGGCGCCCGCCGCTGTTCGAGGCGAGCGGCAGGGCGCTGGCGGTCGACGGAACGCCGGTACCGGTCGACCGTTTCGATGGGCTCGACGATCCCCCCGCGTAGGCGGCGGTGCGCAGGCAACGGCGACGCGGCGTTTCACCGCGGGCTGCCAGTCCGATCCGGCGCGGCATGTCGGCCGCGAGGTTGCTGCTGCGTGACGCAATGCACCGCTCCGAGGCCGAGAACGAGATCCGCGGCGTGGATGCCGACCACCTCACGGGTCGGAAACATATCTTCCAGGATGGTCAGGGCCCTCCGATCGGCGGGATCGTTGAAGGTCGGCACGAGCACCACCCGGTTGCCGATGTAGAAGTTCAGGTAGCTTGCCGGCAAACGGTCTCCGTCGAAACACAGCGGCCGCGGCATCGGAACGGTCACGACGCGCAACGGGCGGCCGCGCTGATCCCGCATCGCACGCAGGCGGCGGAGGTTGTCGGCCAACGGCGCGTGGTTGTCATCGTTCACGTCGGGCTCGACCGCGGCCACGACGGTGTCCGGCCGCACGAAACGGGCCACGTCGTCGACGTGGCCGTGGGTGTCGTCGCCGGCGATGCCTCCGCCGAGCCACAGGACTCGCTCGATCCCGAGCCCCTGCTGCAGCACGCACTCGAGATGCCGGCGCGAGAGACCGGGATTCCGCGCCTGCTTCCGATCCAACAGGCACTCCTCGGTGGTCAGCAGCAGGCCCTCTCCGTTCACGTCGATGCTGCCGCCCTCCAGGACCACCCGCCCCGGACCGCCGTCGGCCGCCATGCCGATCTCGAACCGCCGCATGCCGAGTCGGCCGGCAATCGCTCGCGGCAGCGCGTCGTCCCGGCGCCAGTTGCGGTAGCGGGCCCAGCCGTTGAAGCCCCAGTCGGTCGCGGCGACGGTGCGCGCGTCACCCGCGCCGCGGACGACGAAGATCGGGCCACTATCCCGAATCCACGAACGGTCCGTCGGCAGGACGTGCGCGTCTATCCCGCGGGGGTCGACGCCCGTCTGCCGCAGGCGGCGTTCCGCCCGCCGGCGCACGGCAGCGTCGTTGCAGACGATCGCCACTCGCTCGCCGCGAACGAGATGTCGCACGATCTCGGTGTAGCACCATTCGACCGCCCCGGTCTTGAACTCCCAGTCGGCGCGCGCGTGGGGCCAGACGAGCCAGGTGGCGCGATGCGGCTCCCACTCGGCAGGCATCCTGAAACCGTCGCGGCCGGGCGCCGAGATCAGCGTCACGTCCTCGCCGACCGGGGTCGGACGTCGGGCGCTCATCCCGTAGGCGGGAGTTCCTGCGACGGCTCATCGAGGTACCGCCGCGTGATGGGACCGTAGGTATCGATGCGTCGATCGCGCAGAAAGGGCCAGGTTCTTCGATGCCGCTCCAGGCTCCGCCGGTCGCACCGCGCGACCAGGACGCGGGGTGTCTCGCCGGCCGCGCGGGCTACGATCCTGCCCCCCGGATCGCATACGAACGACTCGCCCCAGAACCTGAGCTCCCCGGCATCCGACTGCTCGATTCCGACACGATTCACCGCGACGACATAGATGCCGTTTGCAATGGCGTGACCCCGTTGCACCGTGATCCAGGCGTCACGCTCGGCGAGCCCCTCCGCGCTCGGCGGCCTGGCGCCGGACCAACCGATCGCCGTCGGATAGAAGATCACCTCCGCTCCGCGGAGCGCCGTTAGGCGCGCCGCCTCCGGGTACCACTGATCCCAGCAGATGAGCACGCCGATGCGGGCGTAGCGGGTCCGGAAGACGCGGTATCCGAGGTCTCCAGGCGTGAAGTAGAACTTCTCGAGGAACTGCGGATCGTCGGGCACGTGCACCTTGCGGTAGACGCCGGCCAGCTCACCCGACGCATCGATCACCGCCGCGGAATTGTGATAGAGGCCCGCGGCGCGCCGCTCGAACAGCGGCACGACCAGCACGACCTCCAGCGCGCGTGCAAGCCGCGCGAAGCGCGCGGTGCACGGACCGGGAATGCCTTCCGCCAGATCGAAGCACGCCTCGTCCTGCCGCTGGCAGAAGTACCGCGTCGCAAAGAGCTCCTGCAGGCAGACGATCCGGGCGCCAAGACCAGCCGCCTCGCGGATGCCGTCCTCGGCCGTCCGCTGGTTCACCTCTGCCTGCGGGGAGCACGCCATCTGCACTAGGCCGACGGTGAACTCGCCTGCCGCGGGCGCCGCCCCCTTCGTCATGACGTCGTCCGCGGCCAGCCGGCCGGCTATTGGCCGGCGCCCAGCCTGTCGAGCTCGCGCTCGGCATCGAAGCGATAGCCCGAGGCGGGAAACTCGTCGACCAGACGCTGAAACGCCAGCATCGCCTCCGCCGGCTGCTCCGCGAGCCGATAGGACTGGCCGAGCCGCATGAGCACCGCATCGATGGGGAACTCGGTAGCCTCCACACGCGACTCCGTTTCAAGCAGGGCGATGGCGTCCGCGTACTCTCCGGCCTCCAGGTGCGTCTCGGCACGGCCCAGGCGCGCCATCCTCCCGTAGATCCCGCCGCCGGCGAGATCGATCAGCAGGCGGTACTGCTCGGCTGCTTCCGCCGTACGGCCCAGCGTGCCGAGTGCGACCGCCGCCTGGTAGCGAGCCGCGATGCCCTGCGGCAGGCTCGGATAGGCGTCCGCCGCCTCGATCAGACGGGGGACGGCGGTCTCCAGCTTGGCAGCCTCCGAGGGATAGGCGCCCGGCGGAGCTCCGGCCGCTGCATCGCCGGCATCGGCGGGAACGACCGGTGCGTCCACGACCGTCATCGCCGCGGCCAGCAACTCGCTGGCCCGCGAATCGCGCCACTGCTGCCAGCCGAGGAAGGCTCCGCCGATGACGAGCCCGACGACGGCCGCCGCGGCTACGACTGCCCAACGGCCGCCGCTCGTGGAATCCTGCAGGGCCCGCAGCCTGACGGCCAACGGGTCTTCCTTGAGGTGGTGTCTCTCCGCTCTCTTCATGGCTTCCTTGCCGTCAACTGACGAATTGTACCAAATGCCCTCCGGGCGAGAGTGCAGTACTCGACCGGCGAGTCGCTATGCTAGACTAGCGCGCTGCGGCTGGCGCAGCGCGCTGGTCCCAAAGCGTGTGCGCGTCATCGCCCGGTGGCCGCAGGATCCCGTTTCTTGTCTGATGAGGCGATCGAATCCGGGGGCGTCGCACCCGTCGAGACGACGGTTTCTCCGTTCCACTGCGATGTCTGTCGCGGCCGGCGCGGTCGCGACCTCGATTCGAGGACAGGAGCCGCCCATACTCCTCGCGCCGTACGTGACGGACGTCGACGGCAGCGGCTCCATCGACAACGTCGACGAAGAGATCGTGAGTACCGCCCTGTACGCGAACCGCGGGTTCGGCCTCGTACCGCGCTCCGGGTTCGACTATCGGGCCGACGTGCTCGGCCGGGCCGCGATCGATCCGCAGGTCGTCGATTCGGTCAGCCACTCCATCCAGCAGTACACCGAAGCCCGGGCACCGACGCCCAGCCGGCCGATCACCGTCGCTTGGCACTACGGCTGGTACAACACGCTGGACCGGCCGCCCGGCACGCAGACCGTCCGGTTCAAGGGAGGAGACTACCGCTCCTTCGATCCGGAGGTGGAGACGACCTTCAACGACCTGAAGAACGAGTTCGGCATCACCGTCGACGCCCTGAGCTGGATTCCGCGCCACGCCAACAACAACAACAATACCAACTACTACAAGGGATACCTGCGCGCGTCGAATGCGGACACCCGCCACGCCTGTCTGCTCTACGAAAGCACGCTGGCTCTGCCGATCTCATTGGGGCGGATCAGCTTCTACTCGACGCAGGTGCAGACGCGCTTCGACGCCGACTTTCGCGAGATGGCGCGTTTCCTGGTGCGCGTTCGGGACCATAGCCCGGTCCGGGTCTTCACGCTGCAGGGACGTCCGGTGATGTTCATCTTCGGGACGCATACCTGGGGAAGACTGCCGCTCGACATGGCTCAGGTGGGCGCCATGGAAGCGGTCATCGGCAACGCGATGCAGGCATTCGCGGACATCTACGGGGCGCCACCTTTCCTGATTGGCGAGGAGATGCAGCTCTCCGCGACCGGACAGTTCTCGGACGACCGCCGCATCCGCAGCACCTTCTTCGACGCCCTCTTCATCTATCACCATGCGTCCAACCTCAAGCGCGGCAGCGAGCAGCGGCTGCGCATGTCCCCCGCCTACATCCAGAACCAGATCGAGATACTCCGCAGCACGTACGACGACACCAGGTACCTGCAGAGCCGCTTCACCGGGAACCGGCTCCTGGTCATTCCCAATCTGGCCCCCGGGTTCGCCAAGCCGGGACATCCGACGCTGGAGATCGATCGCGGCGGCTACGCCGACTTCATGAAGCTCATCAAGCGGGTGCACACCGAGGGGCACGTCCAGCCGCACCGGTCGTGGGAACTCGGACAGGCCGCGCTGCCGGCACCGCTCTATGTGGTCGGTTCGTGGAACGAGGAATTCGAGGGACACTGCCTGTTTCCCTTCGATTTCAATCTGTCCGTGCCGCACGTCGAACAGCACGGCTTCGACGCCGCGATGGCGCTCAAGGAAGTGTTCGGCTGGAATCACTACGCGTTCCGCGACATAGCCACGGCCGAAGGCGAGCCGGTTGCCCAACCCTGAGGGGAGTACCGAACTGGAAGCGAGGCTGGCGCGCGTGCCCGGATTCGAACCGGGGGCCTGCCGCTTAGGAGGCGGCTGCTCTATCCAGCTGAGCTACACGCGCACGTCTTTCCGATCCTTGAGTGCGGTCAGCCCGTTGCCGACCCGGACGTACTCCTCGTACCGCTGCTGGTAGGCTTGCAGCTTCTCGTCCTCGAGAGCCGCCAGCCGGGCGCGCCCCGCGGGCGTGGAGCCGCCTCCATCTCCATCCCGCAGCTCCGCTTCGAGTGCGCTCGTCCGCTGCTTGAACTCGATGTCGTGACGGCGCTCCCACGCCAGCCACTCCGCGGTCCAGCGCGCGTGCGCATCGTCGATCGCGTCATGCGAAAACGGAAATGCTTCGCCGGTCCGCCGCTCGATGTCGCGCACCGCATCCGGGAACATCCTGCGGGCCGCATCGGCCGTCGGACGCCACGCGAGCAGATCACGCGGCTCGCCGCGCGCCGCGTTCGGCGCCAGGCTCGCAAGCAACACCACGGCCAGACCCTCCTGGTGCTGACGCCGCCGGTCGCGGCGAGCACGTTCTGCAACCACGACCAGGGCGCCGATCAACGCGATGATGAGAAACTCGGTCATGCCCGTCGGGCCGCCGGGCCGCCGAAGCAGCCCGTGGCGAAAGCCCGCTGCATTCGAGCGGCGATGCATCCCGCGTGGACTGCGTTGCTCCTCGGTCGAATATGCCCAATATGGTCCCTCGTCGCGCCTTGCCACGCGGGCGCCTCGCCGCTCTCGGTGCGACGCGGGGTTCCACCACGGACTGCCAGCACCTCGATCCACTCGATCTAGTAGTGCACTGCCGCGAAGATGTCGTGCCCGGCCAACCGCTCCCGTCCCCGCAGCGCGTCGAGCTCGACGAGAAACGCGAACGCATGCACCAGGGCGCCGCGCATGGCGATGAGATCGGCGGCAGCGCGGGCGGTGCCGCCGGTCGCGAGCAGGTCGTCCACGACGAGCACCCGCTCGCCGTCGCCGACCGCGTCCTCGTGCATCTCCAGCGCATCGGTACCGTACTCGAGCGCGTAGTCGACGCGCACGGTGTCCGCGGGCAGCTTCCCGGGCTTGCGGGCCGGCACGAATCCGGCGCCGAGGCGCTCGGCCACGGCCGCGCCGAAGATGAAGCCGCGGCTCTCGATTCCCACGACCTTGTCGATCCCGGCTTCCCGGAACGGCTCCGCCAGACAGGCGACCGCCCGGCGCAATCCGTCGGCGTCGCCGACCAGAGGCGTGATGTCCTTGAACAATATGCCCGGTTTCGGAAAATCGGGTACCTCTCGTATCAGGCTCTTCAGCTCTTCCATTGTTTCCGGCGCGGGCGCCGTCACGTGCGCACCACGAACCCTCCTGCTTCCCCCAGAGGCGCCACATCCTCCACCGTAATCCCGCGCACCTTGGACAGCGGCGGTCCCTTCCGCAGCGCGCGCTGGAATCGGTCCATCGCCTCGAGATCGCCCTCGCCGACCGCTTCGACACGGCCGTCTTCGAGATTGCGCACGAAGCCGCGCACGCCCTCCCGACGGGCGGCGCCGGCCGCGAACGCGCGAAACCCCACCCGTTGCACGCGACCGCTTACCAGCAGGCGTCTCGTAACCATCATGAACGGATCCGGCTTTCGGGCGCCGTGATTATAGCCGACCGTCCGGCGCCTTCCGGATTCCACAAGCCCGGCCGCCGGCGCCTGTGCTACGCTCCGGTCGATGGAGGTTGTCATGAGATCTCTCGTACTTATGCTGGTTGCCACGCTGCTCGCCATGCCCGCCGCCGCGCAGTTCGCCGAGGTCGGGTCGCTTGAATTTTCGACGTCCGCGCGTTCCGAGGACGCGCAGCGCCATTTTCTGCGAGGTGTCGCCATCCTGCACAGCTTCGGCTGGAAGCAGGCGATAGCACAGTTTCAGGCGGCGCAGGCCATCGAGCCCGACTTCGCCCTGGCCTACTGGGGCGAGACCCTGAGCTACAACCACCCGCTCTTCGGCGGCGGCCCGAACCTGGACGAGGAGAACCCCCGCGCGGTGCTCGCGCGTCTCGGACCGACGCCGGCGGCGCGCGCCGCCAAGGCCCCCAGCGACCGGGAGAAGGGCTTTCTCGAAGCGGTCGAGGTGCTGTGGGGACAGGAAGGCACCTACGACGAACGGCGGGTCGGCTACATGGAGGCGATGGGGCGGCTCTACGATCGCTACCCTGACGATCACGAGGTGGCCACCTTCTATGCGCTGTCGATGCTGGCCGGCTCGCGCGCCCTGGGCGATCAGTCGCTGCGGCTGGAGGTCCGGGCGGGCACCATCGCGATGAAGGTGTTCCACCAGAATCCCGACCATCCGGGAGCACCGCACTACACGATTCACGCCTTCGACGATCCGATCCACGCGCCGCTGGCGCTCGACGCCGCACGCCGCTATGCCGAGATCGCGCCGGCCGTGTCGCACGCGCGCCACATGCCCACCCACATCTTCATCCAGCACGGCATGTGGGACCTCGTCTCGAATCACAACCAGTTCGCCCACGAGGCCGCCCGCGCGTTGTGGGAGCCCGGCGACAGTGTCGGTGACGCCGTGCACTCCCTCGACTGGGGCCAGTACGGGGATCTGCAACGGGGCGACTACGCGAAGGCCAGGGTCTGGATAGAGCGCCTCGAACGGGTAATCGCCGAGAGCGACGGGCAGGCGCGCGCGGTCAGCACGCTGCCGCTCGTCAACGCCCGCTACGTGGTGGAGACCGAACAGTGGCGCACCGAGCCCGTAACGGAAGATTCATCCCTGCACGAGCTTCTGGCCACCGGCCTCAGCGCCGTCCGCACCGGGAATCTGGCCACCGCGCGCGAGGCGGAAGCGGCGCTGGCGGCACGGGCCGAGGACGGCGGCGCGCAGGACCGGATCGCGCACAGGGAAGTAGCCGCCTCGATCGAGGCCGCCGAAGGCAACGCGGACGCGGCGGTCGGGCTGATGGACGAGGCCATCGCCATCGTCGAGACGCTGCGGCCGCCCAACGGAGCGGCCAGCCCCGTCAAGCCGCCGTACGAGCTCTACGGTGAGATTCTGCTGCAACTGGGCCAGCCCGGCGACGCGCTGGAGAAGTTCGAGACATCCCTCCTCCGGATGCCCAACAGGATGCGCTCGCTGCTCGGCGCGGCGCGCGCCGCCGCCGCGAGCGGAGACCGCCCGACGGCGCGGGAGCGCTACGCCACGCTGGCCGACTTCTGGATCGGCGCGGCGGATGATCCCGGCTACGCGGAAGCGCGCGAATTCATCGCTTCGACGAACGAGAACTGACCCGTTGCCCGCATCCCACGGTTGCCGGTTCCCGCTTTCCGATGGCGCGCGAACCGGCGACCGTGCCCAAGCCCGGCTTGGCCGGTACGCATCGGCATTCGCCGCGCGGGTGCCGGTACTGTCACACGCCCATGCCCAACATGCTCCCTCCTCGCGTCCTGGCACACGTGCGCCTCACCGCTCTCGGTGTTACGCGGGAGTTCACCACGGACTGCTGGAACTCGACAATGGGAAACCGGGTATCCGAAGGCTGCCGAGGGTACGACGTGCGGGAGAAACGAATTGGTCGGGGCGAGAGGATTTGAACCTCCGACCCCTCGGTCCCGAACCGAGTGCTCTACCAGGCTGAGCCACGCCCCGACACAAGAGGTTCATTCTACCATGTCTCGCGACGCTTCGCCGTTCGATGCCGTGCTGCTCATCGCCTTCGGCGGTCCCACGCGCCGCGCCGATATCCGGCCCTTCCTGCAGAACGTCGTGCGCGGACGGCGCATCCCGCCCGCACGCCTGGAGGCGGTGGCGCGGCACTACGAGCTCTTCGATGGGGTGTCGCCGATTACCGCCATCACCCGCCGCCAAGCTGACGGGCTGCGCGAGCGACTGGCCGCGGACGGACCCGGCCTTCCGGTGTTCGTGGGGATGCGGAACTGGCACCCGTTCCTCGACGACACGCTGGCCGAGATGGCGGCCGCGGGCATCGAACGCGCACTGGGGATCGTGCTGGCGGCGCACCACAGCTATTCGAGTTGCGGACAGTATCGCCAGAACGTCGCGCAGGCGAGGCGGACGTTGCGCGAGAAGGGCACGGCCGACGTCGAGGTGCTGTTCGCGCCCGGGTGGCATGCGCACGAGGGCTTCATCGAAGCCAATGCCCGGCAGATTGCCTCCGCTTGCCGCGATCTGCCCGAGGGCGTGCGGGAGATCGCACGGGTCCTCTTCACGGCGCACAGCATTCCCGCGTCGATGGCGGCGGACTGCCGCTACGAGGCGGAGTTGCAGGAAACGGCGGCCCTGGTGGCGAAGCGCCTGCAGACTGACGACTGGACCCTGGTGTTCCAGAGTCGGAGCGGGCGCCCCGAAGATCCGTGGCTGGGACCGGATGTATGCGACTACCTGCGTACCGCCGGCGCACGCGGACTGCGGGCCGCGGTCATCGCCCCGATCGGGTTCGTATCCGACCACATCGAGGTGCTGTACGACCTCGACACCGAAGCGGCCGAGGTGTGCCGGACGCTGGGTATCCCGATGCGCCGTGCCCCCGCGGTCAACGATCACCCCGCATTCATCGAGACGCTCGCCGACGTCACGCGCCGCGCCTGCTCGCCGGCACGGCGGGGACGGCCGCTGGCGCTCGTTCCGGAGGCGCCCCCCGCGCGCCTGGAGCCGCCGCCGCCCGCACGCTGACCCCGGACTCGTCGCCGCGCGTCCCGCCCGCCCGCGGCGGACCTCGCGGCCCCCTGCGCCCTGCCCCGCCCCGCGCTGTCTACGCGACGCTCGCCGGCGCGCAGTACTTGTCGAAGGCGGCGGTCAAATCGCGAGCGATGACGTCCGCTTCCCGGTTCTCGATCTGGTGCCGCTCCATCATGTAGACCAGCTTGCCGTCCCGGAGAATGGCGATGGACGGCGAAGACGGCGGATAGCCCGTGAAGTAGTCCCGCGCGCGCTGGGTCGCATCGACGTCGGCGCCCGCGAAGACCGTGGCGAGGGCATCGGGCCTGGTTCCGTGCTGCAGCGCAAGGGCCACGCCGGGCCGCGCCTTTCCGGCCGCGCAGCCGCAGACGGAGTTGACCACCAGCATCAAGGTCCCGGACCGCCCGGTCACCGCATCGTCCACGTCCTGCGCGGTCCGCAGTTCCTTGACGCCGAGCCGTGTCAACTCCTCGCGCATCGGGGCGATGAAAAACTCTGGATACACGCTTGCGCTCCTTTCGCGTCCGGTGCGCGCCGGCGGGCGCGCACCCTGATCTTCAACCTGAAAGCGTAGCATGGTCCGCGGCGCTGCGGGCGGCGAGGCGCCGGTTGAAGACAGCCAGAACCGCCAGCGCAATCCCCCACTGCAACACGCAGGTGCCGACGCTGTACACGCGCAGAGGATTCCACCAGCCATCCGGGTCGTACACCGTCGCCGCCTGGTACATCCACCACGCGAACATCGCGGCGAACTCGACCGGAACGAGGTACTTGAGGATCCAGGCCCAGATCGGCCCGACGCGTCGGCCGTCCGAGTGCGTGTTCACGAAATCGTCGCGGAACCGGTCGACCCCGTACCGGATCGTCGCGATGGCGATGAACAGGCCGCTCACCATCAGGGCCAGGCCCCAGACCCAGTCCTGGTTCTCGAAGACCGCCATGCTCACGGCCGAAGGGGCTCCGCAGATCACCGCCGCGCCGACCACAAGCCGGACCGCCGGTGCGCGGTTCACGCCGGCGTCGATCAGCACGCGCGTGCCCAGCTCGACCATGGCGATCAGCGACGACAGCGCGGCACAGAACATCGCCAGGAAGAAGAGCGGCAGGAACAGGCCGCCGGCCGGCATGCGCGCGAACACCTGGGGAATCCAGATGAAGGTCAAACCCGTGTTGCCCGCCGCCAGCGCCTCGGTCGCTTCCCCTTGCGGCAGGATGGCGAAGGCAGCCGGCAGGATCGCCATTGCGGCCAGCAGGGAGGCCGCGTTGTTCCCCAATCCGATCGTTGCGGCGTTCGTGACGACGTCCTCACGCTCCCGCACGTATATTGCGTAGCAGAGAATCAGTCCCCATCCGGCGCCGGTGGACCATGCCGACTGCGTCAACGCCTCCAACCATGTCCGGTAGTTCGCCAGGGCGCCGAGATCCGGGGTGAACAGATAGGCCAGTCCCTCGCCGGCGCCCGGCAGGGTGACGGCCCGCGCCACGGCGAACAGCAGGAGCACGAACAGCAGCGGGATGAGGATGCGGTTCGCCCGCTCGATGCCTCCCGTCACGCCGCGGGCGACCACGAGACCGGCGCCGGCCACCGCCGCGACGTGAAACAGCACCGGTTGCCACACGGACGTGCTGTAGGCGTCCCAGTAACTCGCGGCGTCGGCCGCCGCGAGGTCGCCGCTCAACGCCGCCGCGAAGTACTTGAGCATCCACCCGGTGACGACCGAGTAGTAGAACATGATCATCACGCTCGTCACCGCAACGAAGCCGCCCATCCAGGCGGTCCGCCCGCCGGTCAGCTTCGCGAACGCGCCGATGGGACCCCGGCGAGCGCCCCGGCCGAGTCCGAACTCGGCAATCAGCAACGGGATGGACCAGGCGAACAGGAACAGCAGCCACGGAATGAGGAATGCCCCGCCGCCGTTCTGGGCCGCGATGCGCGGAAAGCGCCACAGGTTGCCGGTACCGACGGCCATCCCGAGGCCGGCCAGGACGATTCCCCAGCGCGACGAAAAAAAAGAATCGGCCGTCTTCATGGGTGCTCCTGATGTTCCGCACGTCCGCCGCAGGTTTCTAGAGTGTAGGCTCTTCGCGCCTTCGCTGCTGTGTCGGCGGCAGGCAGAGCGGAGCGTGTGCTGCGCGGCTCGCATGTGTTATCAATGGATGGAACCGTTCTTTAACAGCTCGATGGGAGAAGACCCGTGACGTCACACGGCTCGGTCCAGGCAACGCTGCGATTGCTCGCGTGTGCCGCCGTGGTCGCAATGCTGCCCGCCGGGGCGCCGGTGACCGCCCAACCACCGCGCGACCGCGTGCTCCGTCCGCCGGCCGAGCGGGTCGCGATTCGCGGCCGGGTCATCGCCGCGGACACCGGCGCGCCGCTGGCGCGGGCCCAGGTCAGGGTGCTTCCGCGTCCCGGCACTTCCGAAGGAACGGCGATGACGGACGCCGCCGGCCGGTACGAGTTGCTCGTGCGACCCGGGCGCTACACGGTCCAGGCGAGCAAGCCGGCGTACATGTCGCTCAGCTACGGCCAGCGGCGGGCGTTCGAGCAGGGCACCTTCGTCGAGGCGCGTGCCGGCGGCGCGCTCGATGACGTCAGCTTCACGCTCCCGCGCGGGGCGGTCGTCACCGGCACCGTCTTCGAGCCGTTCGGAGAGCCCGCGGTCGGTGTGGGAGTCAGAGTCCTGCGCTACGAGTACGCCGACGGCGGGTGGCGGCTCGCCGGCACCGGGCGCGGATTCCCGACGACGACCGACGACCGCGGCATCTTTCGCGTCTTCGGTCTACCGCCCGGCTCGTACTACGTCGAGGCGTCCCCCTCGACGTTTTTTTCCCGCCGAGGATCGGCCGCACGCGAGTACGCCCCGACGTTCTACCCGGGCACGACGAGCATAGAGGCCGCGCAACTGGTGGACGTCGACATCGGCGAGGAGGTGACCATCGACTTCCCTCTGACCACCGTGCTGACGGCCACGGTGTCGGGCCACGTCGTCGACGAGTACGGCCGGCCGGTGACGAACGTACCCTCGGTGAGCCTGATTCGGGAAGGTCCGAGCGGTGCGCGAGGCAGCCGCTCTTCGGGTCGCCTGGAGGCCGACGGCCGCTTCGTCATCAACGCGGTGGCGCCCGGCCGCTACATCGCGTACGCAACCGAGACCGGCGCGCCCGGTCGCACCCGTTTCGCCACCGCCGAGGTTACGGTGTCCGGTGAGCGCACGGACGGCGTCTGGCTGGCCCTTACGTCAGGCGCCTCGGCGCGGGGCCGGATCTACTTCGATCCGCAGGTAACGCCGGACTTCACGCCCGACGCGCTCCAGCCGTTCACCATGCCGCGGGGCAGCGGACTCCAGCTTCCCGTCGGGCGCGGCATAGGTCACGTCAACGACGACTGGAGCTTCGAGATCCGCGGCATGTCCGGGCCGCAACTGGTCAGGCTTGCCGGACTGCCGGAAGGCTGGACGTTGCGAACGGTGGCGCTCGCCGGCCGGGATATCACGGATACGCCCATCGTCTTCTCCCGCCGGATGCCGACCACCGGGCTGCAGGTTCTCCTCACCGACCGCCTCACGACGGTAACCGGAAGCGCGCGGGACACGGCGGGCCGACCCACGACCGACTACACCGTGGTGATCTTCCCGGAAGAGGTCGCGCTGCGGGTCTTTCCTTCCCGGTTCGTCCGGTCCGCCCGGCCCAACCAGGACGGCGAGTTCACCTTGTCCGGCCTTCCTCCGTCGCGCTATCTCGCCTACGCGGCGCAGGCGCTGCCACGGGGCGCGTCGACGAACCTGGAGTTTCTCGCCGGGCTCGCCCCCGCGGCGGAGCGCTTCTCTCTCCGCGACGGCGAGGCTCGCAACATCTCGCTGCCGTTGCGGCCCGCGCCTTAGAAGCCGGGGACGCATCCCGCGTGGACGGCGTTGCTCTGCCGGGCTTGCCGTCGCGGCCCGTAACTGCGACACTGGATGCATGCGGGTCGCGGTAGTGGGCGCCTCCGAGGATCGCGCCAAGTTCGGCAACAAGGCGGTCAGGGCGTTTCGCCGGGCCGGGCACGACGTCGTACCGATCAATCCTCATTGCGCCGGCGGCGCGCGGCCCATCGAGGGGCTGGAGACCTACCGCTCGGTCGCCGACGTGCCGGGTCCGCTGGACGTGGCCACGCTGTATGTTCACCCGCTGGTGGGCGAGCAGGTCCTGGAGGGAATTGCGGCCAAGGGCATCCCGGAGCTGTGGGTCAACCCGGGCGCCGAGAGCGACGCCCTGCTGCGCCGGGCCCGGGCTCTGGGGCTCGACGCGCGGCTGCAGTGCAGCATCCTCGCGATCGACGAATCGCCGGCAAGCTACTGATCGCCGCAGCCGCCTCGTCGGGGTTGACAGGTCTCAGCCGGCTTTCTATGCTAGTGGGCACGACGTTGAAGGCGGTCCTCCATGCTGGCCGTTGCATCACAACGCTTGCGTCTTCAGACGGCCCCGTGTTTCGGCATTCTGCAATGAGAGCGTCACGCCCGGTCGATCCGGGTGGGCCGGATCCTGACCAGCGCGCGACGAGAACCGACACCGGGAACCTGTGATTCGTGCTCCGGGCGGCGCCCGGAGAATATCCCTCCCATCCGCAACCTTGGCCGTCACGGCCCGACGTCAACCTGTAACCGAGAGTTCTAGCCAAGACATGCCGACCAACAACAAACGCTCATCCTCGCGACCTCCCCAGGGTGGCGCCGCAACGGAAGCCGCGCCCGCCGAGGCGCCCCGCCCGGCCCGCCGCGGCAAGGACACGCTGAACATCGGCGAGCTCAAGGAAATGAGCATCGGCGACCTCACCCAGGTGGCGAAGGACCTCAACGTCGCCGGCGCGACCGGAATGCGCAAGCAGGAGCTGATCTTCCAGATACTGAAGGCGCAGACCGAACAGAGCGGGTTCATCTTCTCCGAGGGAGTGCTCGAGGTCTTGCCGGATGGTTTCGGCTTCCTGCGCGCGCCCGACTACAACTACCTGCCGGGTCCCGACGACATCTACGTTTCGCCGTCGCAGATCCGCAAGTTCGACCTGCAGACCGGTGACACGGTCTCCGGCCAGATCCGGCCGCCGAAAGAAGGCGAACGCTACTTCGCATTGATCAAGGTGGAGGCGGTCAACTTCGAATCTCCGGATCAGGCGCGCGACAAGATCTTCTTCGAGAACCTCACGCCCCTCTATCCGCAGGAGCGGGCGCAACTCGAGACCGCATCGGACAACCTGTCGGCGCGCGTCATGGACCTGATGACCCCTATCGGCAAGGGGCAACGGGGCCTGATCGTCGCGGCCCCGCGCACCGGCAAGACGATGCTGCTGCAGAACATCGCGCAGTCGATCGCCCGCAATCACGCCGAGGTCTACCTCATCGTCCTGCTCATCGACGAACGTCCCGAAGAGGTGACCGACATGCAGCGTTCGGTGGATGGCGAGGTCATCTCGTCGACCTTCGACGAGCCTGCGCAGCGCCACGTCCAGGTAGCGGAAATGGTCATCGAGAAGGCCAAGCGGCTCGTGGAGCATCGCAAGGACGTCTTCATCCTTCTCGACTCCATAACGCGGCTCGCGCGCGCCTACAACACCGTGATCCCGCCCTCCGGCAAGGTGCTCTCCGGAGGTCTCGACTCGAATGCCCTGCAGAAGCCGAAGCGGTTCTTCGGCGCGGCCCGCAATATCGAGGAGGGCGGGTCGCTGACCATCATGGCCACGGCGCTCGTGGATACCGGGTCCCGGATGGACGACGTCATCTTCGAGGAGTTCAAGGGCACCGGCAACATGGAGATTCACCTCGACCGGAAGCTGGTGGACAAGCGCGTGTTTCCTGCCATCGACATCCAGAAGAGCGGCACCCGCAAGGAGGAGCTGCTGCTAGGCAAGGAGGATCTCAACCGCGTGTGGGTCCTGCGGAAGGTCCTCAACCCGCTGTCGTCGGTCGAGGCGATGGAGCTGCTGCTGGACAAGATGGGCAAGACGCGATCGAACGCCGACTTTCTGGCGTCGATGCAGAAGATGGGATGACCATGGCGACGATTCGAATCAGAGACAACGGCCCCTGCCTGGTCGACGGCGACGACGTGCGCGTCGTCGATGCCGAGGGCAACGAGCTTCCGATAGCGCGCCGTCCGTTCACGCTCTGCCGCTGCGGGTACTCCGGCAACAAGCCGTTCTGCGACGGCTCGCACAACCGCGAAGGCTTCGAGTCGACCGTCCGCGCGGAGGGCTGAACGCTTCCTACGCCCCGACCGAGGGCTTCGGGTGCTCCGGGGCCGCGGCACGGGGACGCCGGCGGAACGCCAGCCCGTCGGCGTCGAGATCGACCACCACCGCATCGCCGTCGGCCAAGCTCCCGCGCAGGATCTCCATGGCGAGGGGATCGAGGACCCGGCGCTGGATCGTGCGCCGCAGGGGGCGTGCTCCGTACGCCGCGTCGTACCCCTCGTCGATGAGCCGGCGCAGCGCGGCGTCGGTCGCCTCGATCGTCACGCGCCGGTCGGCGAGGCGGCGCCCGAGGGCGTCGAGCTGGACCGCCGCGATGGTCTCCAGGTGGCGTCGTTCGAGCGCGTGGAAGACGATGATCTCGTCGACGCGGTTGAGGAACTCGGGCCGGAAGTGCCGGCGCACCACGTCGTCGATCCGATGTCGCGTGCTCTCGTCCAGATCGCGGTCTTCGGCGGCGCACGCGGCGATGATCTCGCTCCCCAGGTTCGAGGTCATGATGACGACGACGTTCCGGAAATCGACGGTCCGCCCCTTGCCGTCGGTCAGTCGGCCGTCGTCCAGAAGCTGCAGCATGACGTTCAGCACGTCGGGGTGCGCCTTCTCGACCTCGTCGAAGAGCACGACCGAGTAGGGGCGCCTGCGCACCGCCTCGGTGAGCTGACCCGCCTCGTCGTAGCCCACATAACCGGGCGGGGCGCCGACGAGGCGCGCGATGGCGTGCTTTTCCTGGTACTCCGACATGTCGATGCGCACCATGGCGCGTTCGTCATCGAAGAGGAACTCGGCCAGCGCGCGGGCCAGCTCGGTCTTCCCGACCCCGGTCGGGCCGAGGAAGATGAAGCTGCCGAGCGGCCGGTTCGGATCCTGGAGGCCGGCGCGGGCGCGCCGCACCGCGTTCGAGACCGCGGCGACGGCATCGTCCTGGCCGACCACCCGGCGGCGGAGCCGATCCTCCATCCGGACGAGCTTCTCGATCTCGCCCTCGACGAGCTTGCTGACGGGGATGTGGGTCCACTTGCTCACGACCACCGCGATGTCCTGCTCGTCGACTTCCTCCTTCAGCATGCGCGAGTCGGACGCGGTCGTGTCGCGGCTCCGGCGGAGTTGCCGTTCCAGCTCCGGAAGCCGTCCGTACTGCAGTTCCGAGGCGCGGGCGTAGTCGCCCTCGCGTTGCGCCCGCTCGACCTCGTGCCGCAGCGTTTCGAGCTCGCCCTGGATACGGCGGGTCCCCTGAATTTCGGCCTTCTCGTGCTCCCACTGCGAGCGCAGCCGGCTGCGCTCCTCCCGCAGTTCGGCGAGTTCCTTCTCCAGGCGGTCGAGTCGGCTGCGCGAAGCGTCGTCGGTCTCCTTGCGCAGCGCCTCGCGCTCGATCTCGAGCTGCATGATGCGCCGCTCGGTTTCGTCGAGCTCGACCGGCAACGAGTCGATCTCGGTGCGCAGCTTGGAGGCCGCCTCGTCGATCAGATCGATGGCCTTGTCGGGCAGAAACCGGTCGCTGATGTACCGGTTCGCGAACACCGCGGCGGCCACCAGGGCCGCGTCCTTGAACTTGACCCCGTGGTGGATCTCGTACCTTTCCCGCAGGCCGCGCAGGACGCTGATCGTGTCTTCCACGGACGGCTCGGCGACGAGCACGGGCTGGAAGCGGCGCTCGAGGGCGGCGTCCTTCTCGATGTACTTGCGGTATTCGTCGAGGGTCGTCGCCCCCACCGTGTGCAGCTCGCCGCGGGCAAGCAGCGGTTTCAGCATGTTCGACGCGTCGATCGCACCCTCAGCCGCACCCGCACCGACCACCGTGTGCAGCTCGTCGATGAAGAGCACGATGCGTCCGTCGGCGTCGGTGATCTCCTTCAGCACGGCTTTCAGCCGTTCTTCGAACTCGCCGCGGTACTTGGCGCCCGCGACGAGCGCACCCATGTCGAGAGCGACGAGCCGTTTATCGGCAAGGCCTTCCGGGACGTCGCCGCGCACGATGCGCTGGGCCAGGCCTTCGACGATCGCGGTCTTTCCGACGCCGGGCTCGCCGATCAGGACCGGGTTGTTCTTGGTTCGGCGCGACAGCACCTGGATGACGCGGCGGATCTCCTCGTCGCGGCCGATAACCGGGTCGAGCGTGGCGCCCCGCGCCAGCGCCGTCAAGTCGCGGGCATAGCGTTCGAGCGCCTGGTACTTCCCTTCGGGATGCTGGTCCGTCACCCGGTGCGACCCGCGGACCGAGGTCAACGCGTCGTAGAGGCGCGTCCGGGTGAGCCCGGCCTCCGACAGGAGACGGGACGCCGGGGCGTTTCCGGTCTCCGCGGCCAGCGCCAGGAAAAGGTGCTCCGTGCTGATGTACTCGTCGGTCAGCCGTTCGGCTTCGCCCGCCGCCGCGGCGAGCACGTCGCGCAGGCGGGAGGAAGGCGCCGGGGAAGCACCGCCCGTCGCGGACGGCAGTCGGTCCAGGGCGGCGCGCGTGCCCGCCGCCAGCGATGCAGGATCGACTTCGACCTTGTGCAACAGCGCGGGCACGACGCCTTCGCTCTGCTCCACGAGCGTCAGCAGCAGGTGCTCCGGCTCGATTTCGGGATGTCCCGTACGCTCGGCGATCTGCTGCGCCGCGACGACGGCCTCCTGGGCCTTCTGTGTCAGTCGACTGATGTTCATGGCTGTCTCACGTAGTCAGGCGTCATTTGGTGGCCGCTCGCGTCAGGACAGTCCGACGACCTCGCTCAAGTTCTCCAGCTCTCGCAGCAGGCGGCGATGCCCGCCGCGCCGGTTCAGTGCATCTCCCGCGGCGAGGGGACGGAGCCGCCGTACCGCGTCGGCCACCGCCAGCAGATGCCGCACGCCGGCGAGGTTGATCCCGCGCTCGTCGACGAGATGCTTGATGAACCGCAGCCGCTCGATCTGTTCCGGCGAGTAGAGCCGCATGCTGCCGACGGTGCGGTCGGGCCGCACGAGCCCGAGCCGTTCGTACTTGCGCAGCGTCTGCGGGTGCATGCCGAGCCGGCGCGACGCCGTGCTAATGAACAGGATTTCGGTCATGGTGCGTCGACACGACTATATACATTGATATGAGACGCATAAAGTCCGGTGCTGGTTCCCGGCCCGGTTATCCGGTGCGGAAGCGATGGATGTCGGCATCGAGGCCGAGCGGCACGCTGTGCCCGCGGCCTCCGTGGAGCTGGCGACGTTCCGCGTCTCGCTCGTTCCGCACGGCACGACGCGCCATGGCTGGGCCTGACGGGGCTGGGGTTGTACAATCCGGTGCGGTGTCACGTCACGCGTTCGCTCTCGTCGGCATCTGCGCGCTGACGTTCTTCGTGGGGCTCGACAGGCCGGCCCTGACCGATTCGGACGAGGCCTTCTACGCCGAGAGCGCCCGCGAGATGATCGAGCGGGGCGATTGGCTCACCCCCTACTACAACGGCGAGCCCCGTTTCGACAAGCCGGTGCTGTATTACTGGCTCGTCGCTGCTTCGTACGCGGCGGCCGGGTCCTCGCCCGGTGCGGCGCGCTTCCCCGCCGCGCTGGCGGGCGTCGGTCTCGTGCTCGTCACGTTCTTCTGCGCGCGGCGCTGGTACGACGAACCCACGGCGTTGCTCGCGGGCCTGATCGCCGCCACGAGCGCGGGAATCGTCGCCATGGCCCGCCAGGCCCTGCCCGACCTGCCCCTCGCGTTCTTCGTCACGCTCTCCACGTGGGCGGCGCTCGTCGCGCTGCTCGACGACCCGCAGCGGCAACCCGGCCCCGGCGAGCGGCGCTTCTGGCTGCTGCTGGCGGGTCTGGCCGCGGGCGGCGCCTTTCTAGTGAAGGGTCCGGTCGGTCCGGCGCTGGCCGCCGTCGTCGTGCTGCCGCTGCTCGCCATCGAATGGAGGCGGTCCGGTGGCTTGATCCTGCGCGTAACGACGGTCGACCTGGCTCTGGCCTCCGCGGTCTTCCTGCTGGCCGCGCTGCCCTGGTACGTCGCGATGGCGGCCGAGCATGGCGCCGGCTACCTCGAACGCTTCTTCCTCGCGGAGAACCTGGAGCGCTTCGCCACGGACCGCTACAACGCGCCCCGACCCGCCTGGTACTACCTGCCCATCGTGGCGGGAGGACTGCTCCCGTGGACTCCGTTCATGATCCTCTGGGTGCCGGCGCTGCGCCGCGCGTGGCGCCGCCGGGCGCTCGATTCCTGCGCCCTGCGGCTCGCGGTCTGGACAGGTGCGCCGCTGGCGTTCTACACCCTTTCGGTCGGGAAGCAACCCCGCTACATCCTGCCTCTGCTGACCCCGTTGGCCATACTCCTCGCGCGCGCCATGGTCCGCGCGCTCGGCGACTCTCCCGCGTTTCGCAAGACCTTCGTGGCGGGCGGCGCCGCCGCAGGCGCTCTCGTTCTGCTGATCGGCGGACTCACCTACCGCGCCCGGCCCCTGCTGTTCGAATGGAGTCCTGCAGTCACCCTCGGCGTGCCCGCAGTCATTCTCCTTGCCGGCAGCGCCGTACTGGCGGCCTCGCTCGCCGCCTGGCGGCATGCCTCACGCGCCGCGGGCATTCCCGCGCTGGTCGCCGCGGCCGCGGTAGTGCTGGCGGTCGGCGCACACCTCGTGGTGCTGGCCTCCCCGGGTCCGGCCCCGGTCGAGCGGATCGCCGCCATGCTCGACGCGGCGCGCGATGTGGACGACCCCTACGGCCGCCACCGCGTTTTCGACCGCAATCTGGTCTACTACACGCGTACGCCGCACGTCGAACTGCCCGTTCCGCAGGCGGTCCGCGATTTCCTGCGGTCATCAGGCCGCGTCCTGTGCGTCCTGCGAGCGGAGGACGCCGCGCGCTTCCAGCGAGACGGCCTGCGGCTGCAGCGCCTTGGCGAGGTCCGCTACCTGAATACGGGCAGCCTCAACCTGCGCACCCTCCTCGATCCCGACCCGGAGCTCCACCTGCAGCGGGTCGTGCTGGTCGCCAACCGGTAGGGTGCGCGCGGCCCTGTCACGCGCCGTGTGCAAGAGCGAAGAGATCAGACATGAAGACCCGGGGCGCGCGCTCCCGCCTTCTGTCGAAGCCGTTTCTCCACGACCTCGGGCACCAGGCCTGCGAGCGATCCCCCGAGGGCGAAGACCTCCTTGGCCAACCGCGAACTGAGATACGTGTACCGTTCGTCCGGCATCATGAACACGGTCTCTATGGACTGGCTGAGCCGACGGTTCATGAGCGCCATCTGCATCTCGTACTCGAAGTCGGAGATCGCGCGCAGGCCGCGAACGATTACGTCGGCGCCGCGGCGGGCCGCGTAGTCGACGAGCAGGCCGTGGAACGTCTCAACCTCCACGTCGGAATCCTCCCGGAAAACCTCCCGGGTAATCTCGACGCGTTCGCTTTCCGAGAACAGCGGGGCCTTGTCCATGTTGACCAGGATCGCGATGACGATCCGGTCGAACAACAAGGCGCCACGCCGGATGATGTCGACGTGCCCGTTGGTCAGCGGGTCGAACGATCCCGGATAGACGGCCAGCCTACTCCTCGGACCTGACATGGAAATCGAGAATGCTGTTGCCGGCTCGCACGCGACGGGTGTGCCGCAACGGCGCACCGCTTACCGCTTCCGCGCTCCGCGTCCTCTCCACCACCACCTGACCGCCGGGCGCCGTACGCGGGCCGACCGCCGACAGTATGGCACGCATGGCGTGGTCATCATACTCGTACGGCGGATCCAGCAACACGAGATCGAAAGTCCCGGCAGCTTCCACGAAGCGCAGCGCGCCGGGCAGGGCGCCGCGGATCACGGTACCCCGACCGGCCACCCGGCACCGCTCGAGGTTGGCCACGATCAGGGCGACGGCCCGCACGTCGCGGTCGATGAACGTCACGTGCGCCGCGCCGCGGCTCAGCGCTTCCAGCCCCAGCGCGCCGGTCCCCGCGCAGCCGTCGAGCACCCTCGCGCCCGTCACCGCGTCGCCGAGGATGTTGAACAGCGTCTCCCGGAGCCGGTCCGCCGTCGGCCGCAGGCCGGACCAGGTCGGCGACGGAAGGCGCCGTCCCCGCAGGCTGCCGCCGATGATGCGCATCGCGCCTCACCCCACGCCGGCTAACCCGAAGCGCCGGATCCACGCGCTCCGCACCGCGGCGAGTCGCGCCTCGGTGGCCTCGGGACCCGCGAGCCACTCCGCCGCCGTGCGTCGCGCTTCCTCCATCAACCTGTGATCCCGCAGCAGATCGCCGACCCGAAACAACGGCACGCCGGACTGCCGCGTTCCGAAGAAGTCGCCCGGGCCCCGCAGCTCCAGGTCTCGCTCCGCTATCTCGAACCCGTCGGTCGTTTCCGCCAGCGCCCGCAGGCGGGCGCGCGCGGCGTCCGAGAGCCGCGCGGCATGCACCAGGACGCAGTGAGACTGCACCGCGCCCCGCCCCACGCGGCCGCGCAACTGGTGCAACTGCGCCAGCCCGAACCGCTCGGCCTGCTCGATGACCATCACCGTCGCGTTCGGCACGTCGATGCCGACCTCGATCACCGTCGTCGCCACCAGGATGTCGACGGCGCCGGCCGCGAAGGCCGCCATCGTCCGCTCGCGCTCGGCGGGCGGGACCCGGCCGTGGACGAGACCGACACGGGCATCGGGGAAATCCCGGGTCTGAAGCTCCGCCGTCATCTCGGTCGCCGCCTTCAGATCCAGCTTCTCGGACTCCTCGACGAGCGGATAGACGACGAACGCCTGCCGCCCGGCCCGGAGCTCGGAACGGATGAGGTCATGGGCCCTTGCCCGCCGCGACTCACTCAGGACCGTCGTCCTGACCGGCTGCCGGCCGGGAAGCCGCTCCCGAATCTCGGAGGCGTCGAGATCGCCGTACGCGGTGAGGGCCAACGTACGCGGAATCGGGGTGGCGGTCATCACGAGCACGTCCGGATCGAGACCCTTGTCGCGCAGGGTCGCGCGCTGCACCACGCCGAAGCGATGCTGCTCGTCGATGACGGCAAGCCCCAGCGCCTTGAAGCGGACCTCGCCCTGCACCAGGGCGTGCGTGCCGACCGCGAGCTGCGACGCCCCGTTCGCGATGCGGCTGGCGGCCTCGCGGCGCGTCCGGGCGGGGAGCGTCCCGGTCAACAGGGCCGTGGCGAACCGCGAACGGGCGAGGACACGCGCGACGTTGGCGTAGTGCTGCTCGGCCAGAATCTCGGTCGGCGCCATGAACGCAACCTGCAGTCCGTTCTCCATGGCGACGAGCGCCGCCAGCAGGGCCACGATGGTCTTGCCGGACCCCACGTCACCCTGCAGCAGTCGGTTCATCGGGCGCGGACTTCGCAGGTCGTCGACGATCTCCTTCAGGGCGCGCCGCTGGTGGCTCGTGAGACGGAACGGCAGGACCTCTCGCGCCGCCTGCCGGATCCGATCGTCGACGACGATGCGGCGCGGCTTGACGCGCGTGTCGGCTTCGCGGCGCCGCAGCAGAAGACCGAGCTGGAAGAAGAAGAACTCCTCGAATATCAGCCGCTGCTGCGCCGCCGTGCGGAACCTGTTGAGCGCCTCGACGGACGTGCCGGCGGGCGGGAAATGCGCCTCCGCAAGCGCCTGCCGGCGCGGCGGGACGCCGAGTCCGCGGCGGACGGCGGCGGGCAGCGTGTCGTCGACCTCCCCCGGCAGGCGCTGCAGCGCGTCGTGGACGACGCGGCGGTGAGACTTCGGCGTCAGCGAAGCGAGCTTCTCGTACACGGGCACGATCCGGCCGCTGTGAATCAGCGTGGCGTCGTCGTCCTGCCCGTCGGACGCCACCTCGTAGTCGGGATTCGTGATCTGCAGGCCGCCGGTAGGCCGCCGGTCGACCCTGCCGTGCAGCACGACACGCTGTTGCGCCCCGAATACGTCCTTGAGAAACGCCTGATTGAGGAACGCGACCCGCACGCGGCCCGACTCGTCCTGCACGACCATCTCGAAGATGCGGAATCCCGGCCGCCGCGTGCTGCGCAGTCCGCAACTGAGCACCGTGCCGCTGACCGAGGACGTCTCGCCGGCCCGCAGGTCGCCGATCGGTTGCAGGCAGGCGCGGTCCTCGTAGCGGTACGGCAGGGTGAGAAGCAGATCCTCGACCGTCTGCACACCCGCCGCGGCCAGTTCGACGGCGCGCCGGGGACCGACGCCTCTGAGGTATTGAACGGAAACCTGCAGAATGTCGGCAGCGTCAGGCGCCGGCATCGCTCACTGTACGACCACCGCCCGCTGCGCCTCGACGTGCACCGCGTCGATACCGCTGGGCAGCGGAATCGGCTCGCTCACGTCGATTCCGTCGGGATAGCGATCGGAACGCGTGTAGATCTGCACCAGCTCCGCGACAAGGGTCGCCGGCACGGACAGGGACCCGATCCGCGCCGACTCGATGTCGATGGTGAGCGCCCGGCCGGCGGAGCGCACGATTCCGACCGCCGTCACCGGCAGCCGTCCGCCGAGGAGACGGAGCGGGTTGAACCGGCCTGGCGACTGCTGCGCGCGCACCGAGTCCAGATCCACCGTGGCGCTGATGGTCAGGCGCCCGCCCGCCTCCATGCGCAGCTCCGGCTCGGTCAGACCCGGCGGCAACTGGTCCGCTCCCTGAAACCGCAGGAATCCGTTGACCGCCCGCTCGGTGATGACGACGCGTCGCGCCCTCGCGCCGCGAGGAGTGGCGGCGTTCAGCAGAATGCGCCCCAGCGCGGCTTCCAGTTGCCGGCCGTCGGCGGCGGTCGGCGGACCGTCCGCCTGGGGCGGGACCAGCAATGCGAACATTGCCACGACAGCGAGAATCGAGGTCACCCGCAGACTGTAGCATGCGAACACGCAGCCGCCGGGCGGCCGTGCTCGATTGCAGCAATCGCCTTGATATTCGCCTTTCTTTTGCTGTAAGGTCTATTCGCCGCGTTCACGGGGAGACAGTCGGCGGGAGGCAACGTGCAACCGCTCACGAGGCGCCAGCGAGAGATTCTCGACTACCTGGCGGAGTTCATCGAGCGCCACGGCTACAGTCCGAGCCTGGAGGAGATCGGCCGGTGCTTCGGACTCTCCTCGCTCGCCACGGTGCACAAGCACCTGACCAATCTGCAGGAGAAGGGCTTCATCAAGCGCGCCTGGAACCGCAGTCGTTCCGTCGAGCTCGTGCCTGCGGGAGCCGTGGGACGGGTCATGGAGATCCCCTTGCAGGGCTACGTCGCCGCGGGCGACCCCATCGAAGCGGTGGTCTCGCCGGAGACCGTAGCCGTTCCCGAGGACCTGACCGGAACGCGCACGACCTACGCGTTGCGCGTCCGGGGGCAGTCGATGATCGACGAGCAGATCCGAGACGGGGACATCGTCATCGTCGAGGATCGCAAGACCGCGGAGAACGGCGAGATGGTCATCGCCCTGCTCGACGCGTCGGAGGCCACCCTCAAGACCTTCCATCGCGAGAAGGGGCGCATACGGCTGCAACCGGCGAATCCCGCGATGCAGCCCCTCGTCGTGGACGCAGACCGCGTCCAGGTGCAGGGCGTCGTCATCGGGCTCATGAGAAGATACTGAAGGGCCCGGCCGCCGACGGCGGGCAGACGACGCCTTCTTCGATACGGGCGTCGAAGCAGACCGACCAAGGACGAGACATGCCCGAACGCAAGCAGATCAACTTCACGATCGTTCCGGATGAGCCGAGCGACGTTGGCCGTACCTACGCGAACTTCTGCGCGATTTCGCATACGCCCTTCGACTTCACGCTGACCTTCTGCGAGGTGCTGCCGCCCTCCGAGACCGAGGTGCGCGCCGCGGACAAGGACGAGACGCAGTCCGGTCCGGTGCGGCAGCTCCGGGCGCCCGTGCGTGCCCGCATCGTCGTGCCCGCGCAGTTCATTCCCAGCCTCATCACCGCGTTGCAGGAGCATGCGCGCGCCTTCAGCGAAGCGCCTCCCAAGGTGTCCTCGCCCGAGGACGCAGTGCATTAGTCGAACGCGGTGACGGACGAACGGTTCGAGGAGCTCGTGGCGGAAGCCATGGATCGGATCCCGCGGTTTTTCCAGCGGGAGATGCCCGAGTTTTTCGTCGACCGCATCTGGGACGCCAACATCGCCGTGGTGATCGAGGAAGAGCCCTCGCCGGAGACGCTCGCCGAACTGGGCATGGAGCCGCCGGAAACGTTGTACGGACTCTACGAAGGGACGCCGAGAACCGAGCGCGAGTGGAGCCCGTCCGCGGCGCTTCCGGATCGCATCACCATCTTTCGCGGTCCCATTATCGAGGACGCGGAGGATGAGAACGACGTGTTTCGCACCGTCGGCGAGACAATCATTCATGAGTACGGCCACTATTTCGGGCTCAGCGAGGAGGAGATCGACGAGGCGGAAGCAATCTGGGCCGAGAACCTCGACGCCGACGAGAGCGACTGATCCGCAGCGTCCCGTCAAGGCACGGCGCCGGCTCGGCCAGCACTTCCTCGAGCCGGCGTGGGTGCGGAAGGTCGTCGCGGCCATCGCCCCTGCCTCCGACGAGCTCATCCTGGAAATCGGACCGGGGCACGGTGCCCTGACGCTGGCCCTGGCAGAGCGTGCCCGGCGTCTGCGGGCGGTCGAGCTGGACACGGAGCTTGCCCGCCGGCTCGCCCCCCGCGTCCCCGCCAACGTGGATGTCGTGCAGGCCGACTTCCTGCGCGTCGACCTGGCCGAGGCGGCGGCGGCCCTGCGCGCCGGCGCCGACCGGCCGACCGCTCCCCTGCGCATCGCGGGAAATCTGCCCTACGTCGTGTCGGCGCCCATTCTGCTGCGGCTACTGCGCGGGGCCGCTGCCGCGGGAATACGCGACGCGGTGGTAATGCTGCAGCGCGAGGTGGCCGAGCGGGTCGTCGCGGACGCCGGATCGCGGGCATACGGCCCGCTGGCGGTCATGACGGCCCTGCGCGCCGACACCCGCTGGATGCTCAACGTGCCGCCCGGGGCCTTCCGGCCGGTCCCGAAGGTCCAGTCGGCCGTCATCTCGCTCCGGTTTCGCGATCCGGTCCGTGCTCCCGCCGACCCGGCCGTGTTCGAATCGCTGGTGCGTCGTCTGTTCACCCGGCGCCGCAAGCAACTGGTCAACGCCCTCGCCGCGTTCGCTCCTGCCCGCCGCCTCGATCCGCGAACCGTCTGCCGCAGCGCCCGCCTGCCGCCGAGCCGGCGGCCGGACACCCTCGAACTGCCGGAACTCATTGACCTCGCGGATGTTCTGGCCGGAATGATGCGCTGACCCGCGTGCTATACTGCGTACCGTTCCTGCCATTCGCGGGCCTCCCCAGTGGCTCGCAGACAGATCGTGGCGCCGGGAACCCCGCCCGGCCACGCGGCTTGCTCCTGTCCGCGCGAGGCGCGCACGCCACGGTCGCTAACCGGATCGGGATTGCCCCGAACGTTCTCCGAGAATGACCCGCAACCGTTCACCAGCCGTCGAGGTTCTGTTGCTCGGCGGCGTCGGCGAATTCGGAATGAACATGATGGCCGTCCGCTGCGGGGCCACCAGCGTGCTCGTCGATGCCGGCGTGATGTTCCCGGATCCGGAGCATTTCGGAGTCGACCTCATCATCCCGGATCTGCGCGCCGTGGCCCGCGAGGTCGGCCCCTTGTCGGCGTTGCTGCTGACCCACGGCCACGAGGACCACATCGGCGCCGTTCCCTATATCTGGGATCTCCTCGAGGGTCCCGTCTACGGCACTCGGCTCACGCTCGCCCTGCTCGAGCGCAAGCTCACCGAGCACGGCTGCGATTGGTCCGGACGTCTGTCGGCCGTTTCCGCGTCCGAGACGATTGCGGTCGGCGACCTGGAAGTGGAGTTCATCCACGTCGCCCATAGCATTCCCGACGCGGCCGCGCTGGCCATACACACGCCGGCCGGCACGCTGCTGCACAGCGGAGACTTCAAGTTCGATCAGACACCGCCGGACGGCTGCCCCACCGACGTCCATCGCCTGGCCGATCTCGGCCGAGCGGGCGTGCTGGCCCTCTTCTCGGACAGCACGAACGCCACGCGGCCCGGCCATTCCGCAGCGGAGCGCGACGTGACGCCCGCCTTCGAGGAGATCTTCGCCGCCTCTGGGCGCCGGCTTTTCGTCACGACCTTCTCTTCCAGCGTGCACCGCATGCAGACGCTGGTCGACCTGGCCGAGCGCTTCGGCCGGCAGGTCGCGTACGTCGGCCGCGGCATTGCCGAGAACGCGGAGCTCGCCGCCAGACTCGGCTATCTGCGCCTGCCTGCCGGCCTGCAGGTTGCCGAAACAGATATCGAGAAGCTTCCTCCGGAGAGAGTGCTCTGCATCGTGACGGGCTCGCAGGGAGAGCCGCTCGCCGCACTCTCGCGCATTGCCGTCGGCGCTCACCGTCACGCGCGACTGGAGGCGGACGACGTGGTGGTCTTCTCGGCACGCGCGATCCCCGGCAATCAGCGGGCCATCGAACGGCTGATGAACCACATCGCCCGGCGGGGCGCTCGAATCGTCGACGACAGAGACAAACGCGTGCACGTTTCCGGTCATGGCAGCGAGGAGGATCTGAAACTGATGCTCTCGCTGATCAGTCCGCGCTGCTTCGTGCCGATACATGGAGAGTACCGTCAACTGGCGCATCACGCACGGCTCGCCGAGCAGGTGTCCCGCGGGAACACGACGGTGCTTCCGGCGGAAAACGGAGACCGTCTCTGCTTCGACGAATCCGGAGGGTGGATCGGCGAACCGGTGCAGGCCGGGCGGGTGTTGATCGACGGCACGCGCACAGGCGAGGTCGCCGACGAGGTTCTGCGCGACCGCCGGCACCTGGCCGGTGACGGCGTGGTCGTCGCGGTCATCGGCTGGAACGCTCGGACCGGGCGCATCGAGCAGGACCCGGAGCTGATCACCCGCGGGTTCGTCATCGACGCGACCAGCGAAGCGCTGCTCGGGGCGGCGTCGGTCAGGCTACGGGCGCTGGCGGCGGAAGCCAGCGTCGAGGAACGCCTCGATCGAGGCGTCATGCGAGAACAGATACGCGTGGAGTTGCAGCGGTTCTTTCGTAAACGGAGCGGCCGGCGTCCGCTGGTGCTGCCGGTCGTCATGGAGATCTGATCCGTGGTTGCCACCACCCTGTCCCGTCGCGTGAGCGAGATAGTCGGCGTCGGTTTCTTCGCTGCCGCCCTGGTCTGGCTCGTTTCCCTGACCACGTACGACACCGCCGACGCCGTCTGGTTCTTCCATCCGGACGGCGCGGCGCCACCCATGAACATGGTCGGCCGCGTCGGCGCGTTTCTGGCGGAGATCTCCTATCAACTGGTCGGCCTGACCGCATTCCTCATTCCCGTCCAGCTCACCGTGCTCGGATGGCACGCCTTCTGGTGCAGGTCGGTCGGCACGGCCTACACGAAGCTGCTCGGCCTGGGCGTGATCGTCGGATGCAGTGCGGGCGTTCTGAGCCTCGCCTTCGGCCACATCGCGGAATCGCCCCGCCCCATCGATGCCGGCGGCTACCTCGGCGCCGTCCTGACCGGCCTGCTGGCCGAGTACTTCAACCGCATCGGGTCGATCATCGTCATCCTGACCGTGATGTTCCTGGCGGTGATGCTGTCGACGCAGTTCTCGCTCGGCCAGCTCTTCTTCGCCGTCTGGAGCGGGGTCCGCGCCCTGACCCGGGCGATGCGGACGATGGTCAGCGGCTGGTGGAGCAGGCGCCAGCGCGAACGGCAGCGGCGCGACGTCGTGAACAAGCATCTCGCCAAGACCGGCGCGTCGTCCGCGCGTACCGAGATCCTCGCTCGGAGCCAGGGACCTCAACGCGCGCGCCGCAACGAGTCGCCGCGGTCGAAGACGAAGAGCGAACCGAAGAAGAAAGGACAGAAGACGCCGACGCCGGAACCCGCATCGGCGCCCGACGATCCCGCCGGGAACATCGATCTCGAGCCGCCCCCCGCCACCCTGTCCGCGCCCACGCCGCCCTCCATCTCGGCGCCTCCCGAGGCGATCGAACCCGCTCTGCCCCTGGCCCCCGACCTGTCGATGCAGGAACGGCGGAGCCGCTACACGTCCCCTCCCATCTCGCTGCTCGACTCGCCGAAGGCGATGCAGACCTTCGACGAGCGGCAGTTGATGGACCGCGCGCACCTGCTCGAAGAGAAATGCCGCGAGTTCTCGGTGGAAGGCTCGGTGGTCCAGATCCACCCCGGTCCCGTCGTCACGACCTTCGAGTTCAAGCCGGACGCCGGCGTGAAGTACAGCCGGGTAACCGGCCTCGCGGACGATCTCTGTCTCGCGATGCAGGCCGAGTCCGTGCTCATCGAGCGCATTCCCGGCAAGTCGACCGTCGGCATGCAGATTCCCAACGCGGTGCGAGACCAGATCTCGCTGCGGGAGCTGCTGCAGTCGGAGCCGTACACGCAGTCGTCCTCGAAACTCACGCTGGCGCTCGGCAAGACCATCCACGGCGAACCGGTCGTGGCCGACCTGGCCACCATGCCCCACCTGCTGATCGCCGGCGCCACCGGGACCGGCAAGTCCGTGTCGCTGAACGCGATGCTGACCAGCATCCTGTACCGGGCGACGCCGGAGGAGATCCGCCTGATCC
Source organism: Vicinamibacterales bacterium (assembly GCA_964291605.2). Lineage (GTDB taxonomy): Bacteria > Acidobacteriota > Vicinamibacteria > Vicinamibacterales > UBA8438 > WTFV01. The sequence continues at coordinate 3,804,174 of OZ219745.1, forward strand.
TGATCGACCCGAAGCGGCTGGAGCTCGGGATGTACGCCGACATCCCGCACCTGCTGACACCGGTGGTCGTCGATCCGAAGCAGGCGAACAACGCGCTGCGCTGGGCCGTCCGCGAGATGGAGGAACGCTACAAGCTGCTCGCCGCCGAGGGCGTGCGCAACATCGGTCAGTACAACCGCAACATGCAGCGGCAGATGGACGAGCAGGGCTCCGCCGGCAACCAGGCTGTCAAGGAAGGCGACGCGGAAAATGCCGACAGCCCCGCGCCGCTACCCTACGTCATTCTGGCAATCGACGAACTGGCCGACCTGATGATGGTGGCGAGCAAGGATGTCGAGGAGTCCATCGCCCGCCTCGCCCAGATGGCCCGCGCGGTCGGCATTCACCTGATCCTGGCGACGCAACGGCCCTCGGTCGACGTGATCACGGGGCTCATCAAGGCGAATCTGCCCTCGCGGATCGCCTTTCGCGTCTCCTCGAAGGTGGACTCGAGGACGATTCTCGACGGCAACGGCGCCGAGCAACTGCTCGGGAAGGGAGACCTGCTCTACCTGCCGCCGGCCTCGTCCCGCTGCGTCCGTCTGCACGGTCCCTACATCTCGGAGCGCGAGACGGCCCGCCTCTGCAGCTACCTGCGCAAGCAGGGCACGCCCGGCTACGACGAGTCGATTACAGCCGACGAGAAGGCGCCCGAAGCCGCACCGGCGGAGCATGACGACCTGTACGACCAGGCCGCGCGAATCATCGTCACCAGCGGTCAGGCCTCCATCTCCTACCTGCAGCGGCGTCTCCGCATCGGCTTCAGCCGCGCCGCCCGGCTCGTCGACATGATGGAAGCGGACGGACTGGTGTCGGCGGGAACGTCGGGCAAGTCGCGGGAGGTCCTGGTCAAGCCGGACTACTTCGACCAGGTCGATCTGCAGTTGCGCTGAGACCGAGCCGGGTGGCGCTGCTGCCGGCCGTTGCCTCGACACCGGCGCCGCGCAGCTTGCGCACGCCGATCAGGAGACCGGCGAGGGACAGTCCGAGCAGAACCGCGATCAGGCCGAGCACGCCCACAACGGAGAAGGCGCCTAGCACCACGTCGATGACGCTCGTCTGCTCGGTGGTCGGCTCGACCACCTCGTAGACGAGAGGCGTCACCGGTTGAGGCTGGACGGCCACTGAAGACAGCCTACCAATTCCGGTCATCGAACGCCAATTCGGTCAGCGTGCGCACCATGACGCCGGTGGCCCCGGCGGCGGCGTCCTCCCGCGGCTTTTCGATCCAGGCGGTGCCGGCGATATCCAGGTGCGCCCAGGGGAGGCCCCCGGTGAAGGCCTCCAGGAACGCCGCCGCCGTGCACGCCCCTCCCTCGCGCCCCCCGATGTTCTTCATGTCCGCCAGCTCCGAGCGCAACTGTTCGCGGTACTCTTCGTAGAGAGGCATCGGCCACGCCCGCTCGCCGGCCCGCGCGGCGGCCGCCTGCAGGGCCTCGGACCACTCCGGCGGCCGGGCGAACAGCCCGCTGGCGGCACCGCCCAGGGCGATCACGCAAGCGCCGGTCAGGGTGGCCACGTCGACCAGGTGGGTCGCCCCGCATTCCCGCGCATACCAGAGCGCGTCGCCGAGAATCAGTCGGCCCTCGGCATCCGTGTTGAGCACTTCGACCGTGGTCCCCCCGGCGCCGGTCAGGATGTCGCCGGGGCGCGTCGCGCGTCCTCCCGGCATGTTCTCCGCCATCGGCACGATGCCGATGACGCGCCGGGGCGCACCCAACGCGCCGATCGCGCGCATGGCGCCGACGACGGCGGCGCCGCCGGCCATGTCGCTCTTCATCCACTCCATTCCCGCGGCCGGCTTGATGGAGATACCGCCGCTGTCAAAGGTCACTCCCTTGCCGATCAGACCCAGCACGGCGTCGGCGGGCGCCCCCGGCGGTTCGTGGCGCATGACCAGCAATCGCGGCGGCGCTTCGCTCCCCTGGCCGACACCCAGCAGCAGCCCCATGCCCAACCTGCCGATATCGGCTTCGTCCAGGACATTCGCGGCGACACCGACCTCACGGACAGCCTGCGACGCGCTTTCGGCGAACGCCGCGGGCCGCAGGAGATTCGACGGCTGGTTGGCCAGCTCGCGGGCCAGATTCGTGGCGGCGCCGATCGTGACGCCCCGTTCGACGGCTTCCGCTACCGCGCGTCCTCCTTCGCCTTCCGGCCAGACGACGTCGCACGCGGGCGGCCTGCCGTCGGCATCGGCCTCGCTCTTGTACCGGGTGTCGGCAAAGCCGCCGGTGACGACCCCTTCCCCCACCGCGCGCGCCAGCTCCGCCGGCTCCGCGGCGCCGCGGCAGGCGAACGCGAACCGCGGGACGCGCCGTGCGCGGGCCGCCCTGGCCGCCACCGCCGCCGCTTCGCGCAGGCGGCCGGCGAGCCCGTCCGGCCCCGGCGGCGCGCCCACCAGGAGGACCCGCGATGCGCGCCACCCATCGCCGCCGAGCGCGGTCTCGAACGTCTCTCGCCGCTTGCCCCGGAACGCACCGGACGACCGGGCATCGGCTATCGCGCCGGACGCGGCGGCATCCAGACCGGGAAGGTCGGAAAGCGTGTCACTGGCCGCGTCGCCCAGCACGGGTACGGCCAGTAGCGGGACATCGGCTGCCGCCGCCCGCGCGCCGCTGGCGCCGGCGGGGTCGGAATTCCGGATCGGCATCAGGCGATTATACGGTCTACAATACGGGGAACTCCCGCTGAGAGGTCCAGCATGAAGCCTGCATCAATCTGGCGTCGCCGCGCACTCCCCGCCGCCGCAATCGGTATCGTCTCGCTCCTGCTCGCCGCCGGGCAGGCGGCGGACCCACACGCCGCGTCCCAGCGACGGGGCCCGGACGACGACCCCCAACTGCGCCTCCGGGCGACCCCGCGCGTCGCGTTCGCCGGGCAGAGCTTTCTCTTCGTCGGAACCCTGCGGGGCGGTCCCGACGACAACGAGGAGCTGTACTGCGCGACCCTCGAGTGGGACTGGGGCGACGACACCTACTCGGAGAGCACCCCGGACTGCAATCCGTTCGAACCGGGCAGGAGCGAGATTCGGCGGCGCTTCTCGGTGCGACACACGTTCGACTACGCCGGGCGGTACGAGGTGCGCCTCAATCTGAAGCGCCAGGACGACATTCTCATTTCGGCCCGGACGCGGATTGAGGTGCGCGGCAACCGGTTCCGGTTCGAGTAGGCGCCTCTCACTCGCCCCGCGGTGCGCGCCGGCGCGCGGCCAGTGCGGCCCGCCATCTGGCCGCCGAGTCGAAGATCCCGTCGATGGCCGGACCGTCCGTCAGACTGTCCCGGACCGCGCCCAGCTCGGCGATCAACGCGTCGAGCGCTGCGCCGACCTCGTCGGCGTTCGTGGCGCAGATGTCCCGCCAGATGTCGGCCGGGCTCGACGCGAGGCGGGTCGTATCGGCCAGTCCCCGCCCGCTCAGCGCCAGGCCGTCCTCGCCGATGGCATCGCCCACCACGTGCATCAGCGTGCTCGCCGCAAGCTGCGGCAGGTGACTCAGAAACGCGAGCAGCCGGTCGTGGGCATCCGGCGCGAGCACGTGGGGAACGGCTCCGAACCCGGTCACGAACCGACGCAGCCGCTCGAGCACTTCACCCTGGCGATCGTCGGACGGCGTGAACAGCCAGGGCCGGTCGCGGAACAGGTCGGGCCGCGCATGGTCGATGCCGCTGCGCGGCGCGCCGCCGAGGGGATGGCCGCCGATGAAGGTCAGCCGGCCCGGGAGAGCGCGGGCCGCCTCGACGACGTCGCGCTTCGTGCTGCCGACGTCCGTCACGACCGCGGCGCCCCGAACATGCTCCTCCAGTTCCGCCAGCAGCGCCAGATTGGTGCGGACCGGGGCGGCGAGCACCACGAGGTCCGCTTCCGCCATGACCACCGGGTCGTCGGCCGCGACGTCGATGGCATGTCGCAGCATCGCGCGTTCCAGCACCGGCTTGTCGTCGACGCCGATTACCATTCCGCCGGGCCACGTCTCCCGCAGGGCCAGGGCCAGCGATCCGCCGATCAGGCCGAGTCCGACGATCCCCACGCGCTCGAATACCGGCGGCGCCGAGGCCGCCGATCCCGGCTGTATGACGGGCAGGCGGCGAGGTGTATCCGTCATGGGCGCGGTTCCACAACGGACTGCTGGACGTGGGACACCGCCGCGCGGAGGGCCGCCGGCTCCACGCAGATGCTGCGGCCGATGGCCGGCGCAATGATGCGCAACTCGGCCATCAGCCGTTCGAACTGCTCGGGGAACATCGACTGCGCACCGTCGCTCCGGGCCCGGTCCGGATCGGGATGCACCTCGATGAGCAGTCCGTCGGCGCCCGCCGCCACGGCCGCGCGGGCCATCGGGGCCACCTTGTCGCGGAGGCCGGTCCCGTGGCTCGGGTCGACCACGATCGGCAGGTGGCTCAGCTTCTGGATCACCGGAATCGCGGAAATGTCGAGCGTGTTGCGGGTGTACGACTCGAAGGTGCGAATGCCCCGCTCGCAGAGCACGACGTCGGTGTTGCCGCCGGCAAGCACGTACTCCGACGACAGCAGCCACTCCTCGATCGTCGCCGAGATGCCTCGTTTCAACAGGACAGGCGTCCTCGACCGCCCGATCTCCCGCAGGAGGGTGTAGTTCTGCATGTTGCGCGCACCCACCTGCAACATATCGGCGTAGCGGCCCACCAGATCCAACTGGGCGACATCCATCACCTCCGTCACCAGCGCGAGCCGGTGGCGGTCGCAGGCCCCGCGCAGCATCCGCAGCCCCTCCTCGCCGAGCCCCTGGAAGCTGTACGGCGAGCTTCGCGGCTTGAATGCCCCGCCCCGCAGCATCTTCGCTCCCGCGCCGGCGACGCTCGCGGCGGCGGCCTCGACCTGCTCCTCGGTCTCCGCGGAACAGGGTCCCGCCATGACGATGACTTCGTCGCCGCCGATACGGAAGGACCCCAGCGACACTACCGTGGGCGTCGGCTTGAACGTACGGCTGGCCAGCTTGTAGGGCTCGGTGATGCGCAGCACCTGCTGCACGCCGTCCATGACCTCAATGAGGCCGGCATCGAACTCGCGGTTTCCCCCTACCGCCCCGAGCACCGTCTTGAGTGCGCCGGTCGAGCGATGCACGTCGAAGTTCCGCTCGACGAGCGTGGCGATGACGTGCTGAATCTGGCTCTCGGAAGCCCGTTCCTGCATGACGACGACCATGGCACCCACTCCTGTCCCGTTCTACGACCCGGATTCCCGGCCGTTTCCGGGATCTCTTCCTTCCCGAAGCCGCTCCAGACGGCGTGATTCGTCGATTATTCGCTCGAACACCCGGATCACCGCCACGTCGGGCAACGGGCCTGCGTTCACCCCTCGCACATGGTCCAGCACGGTGCGTTCCCGGCCGGGCTGGTAGACTTCCATTCCCACCTGTTCCTTCAGCCGACCGATTTCGTTCGCGCACGCGGCCCGGGCGTTCAGGAGACGGACGAGCTGCTCGTCCAGCTCGTCGATACGCCGTCTGTACCGGTCCAGGTCCGTGGCGATGCGCTCGGGGATCGGCTCATCGTGCGGCGGCCTGCCTTCCGCCATTTCACCGTTCCCCCGCCGGCGACTCCGTTACGGTCGGGACGGCCGCGCCGGCTTCACCGCGCAGCCACCTGACGTAGCGCTCCACGTCGTCAGGCAAACGGTCCGGCGCAGCGCGCGCGATGACCTCGATCAGGGCGCTGCCTACGACGGCGGCGTCGGCCCACCTTCCCACCTCGGCCACGTGCTCCGGCCTGGAGATGCCGAAGCCGAGGGCGATCGGCAGATCGGTCGCGGACCGTATGCGACCGACGAGCACCTCGGCGCCGGTCGCGATCGCATCCCGTGCCCCGGTCACGCCGAGACGCGAGATGCCGTAGAGGAAGCCGCGGCCCAGCTCGGCAGCCCGGCGAATGCGCGCGTCGGTCGTGGTCGGGCTGAGCAGAAAGATCGGATCGATTCCCGCTTCGATTGTCCGGTCCCGAAAGCCGTCCGCCTCTTCGATCGGCAGGTCGAGAACCAGGACCCCGTCGACTCCCGCCGCCGCCGCTCGTTCGACGAACGGCTCCATTCCCATGCGAACGATCGGGTTCGCATAGGTGAACAGAACGATGCCGGCGGTTATGTCCGACCGGACGGCAGCCACGAGATCGAGCACGCGGGCGAGCGTGGCCCCGGCGCGCAGGGCCCGCTCCGACGCCCGCTGAATCACCGGTCCGTCGGCCAGCGGATCGGAGAACGGCACCCCCACTTCCAGCACGTCCGCGCCGGCGCGGTCCAGCGCCCGAAGAACCTCCGCGGACCGCGGGAGATCGGGGTCGCCGGCCGTGGTGAACGTCACCAGGCCGGATTGGCCGCGGCGGCGCAGGGTCTCGAACGTACGCTCCAGACGCGACATGCTGCTCCCTACCCCTCCGCCGTCTCACGCGTCCTGATGGCATCCACGTCCTTGTCGCCGCGGCCGGACAGGTTCACGACGAGGATGCGATCGCGGCCGAGCTCGCGCGCCACCCGGCAGGCATGCGACACCGCGTGCGCCGACTCCAGAGCCGGCAGAATGCCCTCGGTGCGGGCCAGCTGACGGAACGCCGCGAGCGCATCGTCGTCGGACGCCGAGGCGTACTCAGCACGGCCGAGGTCGCGCAGCCAGGCATGCTCGGGCCCCACCGCGGCGTAGTCGAGCCCGGCCGACACGGAGTGCGTCGGCTCGATGTTTCCGTCGAGATCCTGCAGCAGAAAGCTGCGCGTCCCCTGCAGCACGCCGGCGACGCCGGTCGCGAAGCGCGCCGCGTGGCGTCCCGCCACGAGCGCCTCACCGCCGGCCTCGACGCCGATCAGGCGTACGTTCGCGTCTTCGACGAAGCCGTCGAAGATGCCGAGCGCGTTGCTTCCCCCTCCCACGCACGCCACCACCGCATCCGGAGCCCGACCCGCCAGCTCGTGCATCTGCGTGCGCGCCTCCCGGCCGATCACCGACTGGAACTCGCGCACCATCAGCGGATACGGATGCGGGCCGAGGACCGAGCCGAGCAGGTAATAGGTGTCCTCGACGTTGGTCACCCAGTCGCGCATCGCCTCGTTGATGGCGTCCTTGAGGGTCCGGCTGCCGGCGTCGACCTGCGAGACCGTCGCCCCGAGCAGCCGCATCCGGTAGACGTTGAGCGCCTGCCTCCGCATGTCGTCGGCGCCCATGTAGACCTCGCATCCGAGCCCCAGCAGGGCACAGGCCGTGGCGGTCGCCACGCCGTGCTGTCCGGCGCCGGTCTCCGCCACGACGCGCCGCTTCCCCATCCGGCCCGCCAGCAACGCCTGACCGAGCGCGTTGTTGATCTTGTGCGCGCCCGTATGCGCCAGATCCTCCCGCTTCAGGAAGATCCTCGCCACCCCGCCCGGTCCCGCCTCCGGCTCGAGCGCAGCCCGCAGCCGGCTCGCCTCGTAGATCGGCGTGGGCCGCCCGACGTACCGCCGCAGCAGGACCTCCAGTTCCGCCGAGAACGCCGGGTCCTTGCGCGCCTCGCGGTAGGCCTGCTCCAGCTCCTCCACCGGCGCGACGAGGGTCTCCGGAACGAACCGGCCACCGTACTCCCCGAAATACCCGCGCGCATCCGGATCGCGCCGCCCGAAGCTCGGAGCCGTCATGCGCGCGCCACCTCCTCGAAGAAATGCCGCAGCCTCCCCGCGTCCTTGCGGCCAGGCTGCGACTCGATCCCGCTCGAGACGTCGATGCCGTACGGCCGGACCGTGCGTAGCGCCTCGCCCACGTTCTCGGGACGCAGGCCGCCGGCCAGAAACACCCGCCGGCGCGCCGCCACGTCGGCGGCCAGCGTCCAGTCGACGGTGCGGCCGGTACCTCCCTTGCGCACCGGGTCCCGGGCGTCCAGCAGCAGGGTGACGCGGGTCGGCACGCGATCGACGGCGTGGTGCGTGGCGCTGCCTGCGACCGGCACCGCCTTCAGCACGCGGTACGGCAAGCCGTCACACAACGTGGCCGGCTCGTTCCCGTGGAGTTGGACCGCGGCCAACCCCACCCGCGCCGCGATCCGCTGCACCTCGCTCGCCGTCGGATCCACGAAGACGCCAACCGGCGCAACATCGGCCGGCAGATCGAGCGCGATCGCCGCCGCCGCCGCCGGCTCTATGTACCGCGGGCTGCGCGGCCAGAAGACAAACCCGACGGCAGACGCACCCAGGTCGGCGGCGAGTAGCGCGTCGTCCCACCGTGTGATGCCGCAGACCTTCACTTTCGCACTGCTCATCAAGCCTGCTCTCGGTGCCACGCGGCGTTTCACCACGGGCTCCTGGTGCGCCCCCGCACGCCGCGGGCGACCGGCTCGACGCCGCCGAGCAGGCGCGCGAGGGCCGCGCCGGGCGCCGGTCGGCTCATCAGCGACTCGCCCATCAGGAATGCGTCGTATCCCGCGGATCGCAGCTCCTGCAGGTCCGCCGGCGTGCGCAGCCCGCTCTCCGCCACCGCCACCGTACCCTCCGGAATCTCCTCGATCAGGGTCCGGGAAGCGTCCAGATCGACGTCCAGCGTCCTCAGGTTCCGGTTGTTGACGCCGACTACCGCCAGCCCGGCCGCGAGTACGCGGTCGAGCTCGCTCCGGTCGTGGACCTCCGCCAGCACCGCCAGCCCGAGTGCCGCGGCCGCCGCGGCCAGACGGCGGAGCGTCTCGTCGTCGAGTGCGGCCGCGATCAGGAGTGCGGCGTCCGCGCCGGCCTCCCGCGCCTCCATCAACTGGTACTCGGACACGATGAAGTCCTTCTGCAGCAGAGGGACATCCACGCACCGGCGCACGGCCCGAAGATGGTCGAGCGCACCGTCGAAGAAGGCGGGCTCCGTCAGGACGGATATCGCGGCGGCGCCGGCCGCGGCGTAACCGGCCGCGATCTCCACCGGCTCGTAGTCGACGCGGATGACGCCTCGCGAAGGCGAACGGCGCTTGCACTCGGCAATCACGCTGTAGCGGCCGGGGTCGGCCAGCGCAGCCACGAACCGATCGCCCCGCGGCCGCCGTTGCGCCGCAGCCCGCTCCACGTCGCGCAACGGGCGCCGTGCCGCCCGTTGCGCCACCGCGCATCGTGTCGCGGCGACGATCGTCTCCAGCAGGTCCGCCGGCGGCGCCGGCGCAGTGCTGCTCACGCGTCTCCCTCCGGCTGCTGCGAGCATTGCGCCATGCGCTCCAACGTGGCCGCCGCGCGGCCGCTCTGCAGCGCGTCGAGCGCCATCCGCACGCCGTCGGCGAGCGACTCGACCCGGCCCGCCACCAGCAATCCGGCCGCCGCGTTGGCGAGCACGAAGTCGCGCGAAGGCCCCTCCTCGCCGTCCAGTACGCTGCGCGCGATACGGACACTGTCTTCCAGACCGCCTACGCGAAGACGGTCGAGCGTGGTCGGCGCCAGACCGAAGTCGGCAGGGTGGACATAGAACGTCGAGACGGTCCCGCGCTGCACCTCGCACACCCTGGTGTGCCCTGCTACCGATATCTCGTCGAGCCCTTCCGCCCCGTGCACCACCCAGGCGCGCTCGGTCCCGAGCTCGGCCAGCGCGCGCGCCACCAGATCGGCCAGTTCGGGACGCGGCACGCCCACGACCTGCCGCGGGGCGCCGGCCGGGTTGGTGAGCGGCCCCAGCACGTTGAACGCCGTGCGGATGCCCAGCTCGCGTCGGACCGGACCGGCGTGGCGCATCGATGGATGAAAGGTGGGGGCGAAGAGAAAGGCTATGCCGGCCTCGTCGAGGCAGCGTTCGACCTGCGCCGGCGAAGCGGCGATGTCGACGCCCAGCGCCTCGAAAAGATCCGCGCTTCCGCAGCGGCTCGACACGGACCGGTTGCCGTGCTTCGCGACCTCCACGCCGCACGCGGCCAGGACGACCGCCGCGAGCGACGAGACGTTGAAGGTATGCGACCGATCCCCTCCGGTGCCGCAGGTGTCGAAGCACGCTTTCCGGGGCCGCGACAGAGGCACGGCGTGCGCCCGCATCGTACGCGCGAGGCCGACGATCTCGACGGGGCGCTCGCCCTTCATCGCCAGGGCGACGAGAAAGGCGGCGATCTGCGCCGGGGTGGCGGCGCCCGTCATCACCTGCTCCATCGCCGCGGCGGCCTGCTCCGCGGTCAGATCTTCGCGCCGCAACAGCGTGTCCAGCGTGTCACGCATGACGTTCTCCCGCCTCGCCCGTCAATCGTCGCCCGCGGCTCCGCTTGCCGCCCGACCAACCCGCACCAGGAGTCTGCACCGTTCTACGGCACGGCCCCCTGGCACGCGAGAAAGTTGCCCAGGATGCGGCGTCCCTCTCCGGTCAGCACCGACTCGGGATGAAACTGCACCCCGTGGACCGGCCATTGCCGATGCCGAACGGCCATGATGGTCCCGTCCTCCCGCGCGGTCGCCGCCACCTCGAGCTCGCCGGGCACGGACTCGCCGTCGATGGCCAGCGAGTGGTAGCGGCCGGCGGGAAACGACTCCGGCAGCCCGTCGAACACGCCCCGGCCGTCGTGCTCGACGGTGGACGTCTTGCCGTGCAACAGAGCCGGGGCGGCGACCACCGCCGCGCCGAACGCCATGCCTATCGCCTGGTGCCCGAGACAGACCCCCAGAATCGGCACCCGCGGCGCCCAGGCGCGGATCAGGTCGACGGTGATGCCGGCCTGTTCGGGGCGCCCCGGCCCCGGCGAGATGACGATCCGCTCCACCGCGAGCCGCTCGACGTCCGCCAGGGACACGGCGTCGTTGCGAACCACGTGCAGTGCAGCCCCCAGCTCACCCAGGTACTGCACGAGGTTGTAGGTGAACGAGTCGTAGTTGTCGATGACGAGCACCATCAGCCGTTCCTCGTGCCGCTGGCCGACGGGCCGCGCCCGCTCTCGGCCATCCGCAGCGCTCCGAACAGCGCGGACGCCTTGGCCCGCGTCTCCTCGTACTCGGCCGCCGGATCCGAGTCGGCCACGATCCCGGCTCCGGCCTGCACCCACGCGCGCCCGTTCCGGATCACGATGGTGCGGATCGTAATGCAGCAATCGAGATGGCCGGCGAAGTCGAGATAGCCGACCGCCCCCGCATAGATGCCGCGCCGCGTCGGCTCCAGCTCGTCGATGATCTCCATCGCGCGGATCTTGGGGGCACCGGATACCGTGCCCGCGGGGAAACACGCGGCCAGTGCGTCCAGCCGGTCGTGCTCGTCGGTGAGCTCGCCGACCACCCGCGAGACCAGGTGCATCACGTGCGAGTACCGCTCGAGGGCCATGTACTGCGGCACGCGGACCGTGCCGTAGGCCGAGACCCGGCCGAGGTCGTTCCGGCCGAGGTCGACCAGCATCACGTGCTCGGCTCTTTCCTTCTCGTTCGCCTGCAGCTCCTCGGCCAGCTTCGCATCCGCTTCGGCAGTCACCCCGCGCGGCCGCGTGCCCGCGATCGGATGCGTCTCGGCTTGACGGCCCTCGACACGGACGAGCATCTCCGGTGACGACCCCACGATGGATACACCACCGAGGCGGATGAAGTACATGTATGGCGATGGATTCACGTAACGCAGAGCACGGTAGACCGTGAACGGGTCGCTGGCGATCTCCGCCTCGAACCGCTGCGACAGGACCACCTGGAATATGTCCCCGGCCGTAATGTAGTCCTTCGCGCGACGCACCGCGCTCTCGAACGCCGTCCGCGTGGTGTTCGAGCGGAACGCGACCTCGCCCGGCTCGGCGCGCGGCGCCTCCGAGAGCTGCCGGCCGAGCTCCGCCTCGAGAAAGCGGATCCGGGCCAGTGCAAGGCGATAGCACGCCTCGAGGTCGCAGCCCGCTTCCACCGCGGCGTTGGCGATGATGAGGATGCGCTGCTTGACGTGATCGAACGCCAGCACCGTGTCGAACAACATGAACGCCGCGTCGTCGCCCTCTTCGGCCGGCTTCGGGAAGGCGGCGCGCGCCCGTTCCAGCGTCGGCTCGAACCACGCGGCGGTGTCGTAGCCCAGAAAGCCCACCGCGCCGCCGGCGAAACGCGGCAGCCCCGGCACCCGCGGCGACCGGTAACGGGCCAGCAGCTCACGCAGCGCCTCCAGGAACGGCTCGTCGAGTTCCTCCGTCCGCCCTCCCTGCTCGCGGAGCGTGGCGCCTCCCGAGGATCGGAGCACGAGGAACGGATCTCGGCCAAGGAACGAGTAGCGTGCGAGATGCTCCCCACCCGCCACGCTCTCCAGAAGAAAGGCATGGTCGGCGCCGTCGGCCACCTTGAGGAACGCCGACACGGGCGTCAGGAGATCGGCCAGCACCTCGCGGCAGACCGGCACGAACGTCGCATCGCGGGCCAGCTCGCGGAACTCGTCGAACGTCGTTGCAGTCATCTTCTCCCCGACGGCACTTCCTCAGGCCGGACGCGGCGCGGCCAGCGGCGACCGCGCTGCCTGCCGCGCGAGATCGTCCTCGGCCGCACGCCTGAACAGGTCGGCGGAAGGCGTCTCGCCGGTCCACCACGCGAACTGCAGCACCGCCTGCGCCACCAGCATGTCGAGCCCGCCGATGGTGACGCATCCCTCCCGTGCCGCGTCCCCCAGCAGGCGGGTCTCCCGCGGGTTGTAGACCAGGTCGTACACGAGCCGCCCGTCGAACGGCCCGTCCGGAAGCGGGCTCCGCTCGACCTCGGGCCATGTGCCGAGCGGCGTAGTGTTGACGAGCAAATCCCACGATCCGGGCCTCGGCGGCGTCGGCGCCGCCAGGACGCCCGGCGCGACTTCCGCCACCGCTGCCGCGCGCTCCGGACGACGCGCGCACACGGTCACGGCGGCTCCCTCGCCCCGCAGGGCGAACGCCGCGGCGCGCGCCGCGCCGCCGGCCCCGAGAACCGTCGCCCTCGTCCCGTTCAGGTTCATGCGGCCGGCAAGCGGCGCGAGGAGTCCGGGCACGTCGGTATTGTTGCCCTCCCATTCACCGTCGCTACGCCGGCGCAGCGTGTTCGTCGCGCCGACCGCACGGCTGGTGGCGTCCTGGTCGACCACGCACGCCGCGACCCGTTCCTTGAACGGCGCCGTGACGCTTGCACCGCGCAAGCCCACGGCTCGAGCGAAGCGCAGGAAGTCGTCCACATCGGCGGCTTCGAGCGGCAGGTAGACGGCATCGATGCCCGCCTCCCGGAAGCCGGCGTTGTGCATCGCGGGGGACAGGGAGTGACCGATGGGCGCCCCCAGCACGCCGTAGACGGCCGTGCTGTCCGAGAGCTCCGGAAAACGGTACAGCCGCTGCATGCGGTCGAGCTCGATCTGGCCCGGCGCGACTCCCTCGCCCGCGTACGTCCAGCAGGAACCGAAGCGACCGGCCAGCACGCGGGAAGGAATCCCTGCCGTTCCCATGCCGATGAGCACCCGGTGTTCGTCCCCGCTCCCGAGCGTCATTATCCGCAACGACTCCGACAGGCTGCCCACCGCCGCGGCGATCTTGACCACCTCGGCCCCGGTGCCGCGCATCGCCCGATACCGCTCCTCGAGGTCCGCGGGAACGCCCTCGAAGTCATGGAAGGACAGGACCACACCGCGGCCGTCGCGCGCCGCGAGCACGTCGTCCGCGAATTCGGACCGGTGCTCCACATCGACGTACTCGGCGCCGAGGCGGCACGCCTCCAACAGTATGCGCCGCCGCTCCGCCTCGCTGCCCGCGAACCCACCGCCCTCCCAGGCCGGACGGCAGGTAACCACCACGGGGCGCCGCCGGTCGGCCAGGGCGCCGGCCACGTCGACGCCGGACACGCCGTCCAGGCGCAACTCCACCAGATCGGCACCGGCCTGCGCATCCCGCCGCAGGCGCAGATCGGACATCGTCCTCGCGGCAACCGTCGCGCACAACCGGTATCCGCCTTCGACCATCCGCTCTCAACCCACAAAAAAAGCCTCTTCACCCGGGGGGTTGAAGAGGCTGCTCCGTTCCTGCCTGTCGTCTCTCGGCCTGTCAGCCAGCCCCCCCATCCAGCGTGGGAAACATGCAACGCCACCAGTACGCGCGCCCTGCGGCAGGTTCGCAGGCGCTAACGGTCGTGTTTGCGTTCTGCGTCTTCATGATTCACCAACTGCACGGCCGAGCTTTTGAAGGTAACAGACGGCGAATCGGAGTGTCAATGGAAGGCTCGCGCAAAGGGTGGCTCCCCGTGGCCTGCGCGGGCGGGGTTTCTGCGGCGCAGCCTCCCAGACGTTATGATGGTCCGTGACGGAACGAAGTTCGCAGGGATGACATCGATTCCAGCTCGTCTGTCCGCGCTCGCCGCGGGCCTCGCGCTCGCCGTCCTGATGCTGGTCCCGTTACCGGCCGCCACGGCGCGGATGCCGGTCGACGAGATCGAGGCCGGCATGCAGGGAACTGGTGTCACCGTGTTCGACGGGACGGCACGCGAGCAGTTCGACGTGCATGTTCTCGGTGTCCTGACCAACGTCCTCGGTCCCCGTCGATCCCTCGTCGTGGCCCGGCTCGAGGGCGGCCCCCTGGCGCGGACCGGCGTCATTCAGGGGATGAGCGGAAGCCCCGTCTACATCGACGACCGCCTCGTGGGCGCCGTCTCGTACGCCCTCGGGTCCTTCTCGCGCGAAGCGATCGCGGGCATTACGCCGATCGAGGAAATGGCCGCGACCGACGCGACCCCGATGCGCGCGGCGCACCGTTGGCCTGCAAGGCCGCCGGAGGCACGCGAGGTCACGCACGACGTGCTCGTCGACGTGGTCGCGAGCGCGTTTCCACCGGCCGAGCCGTTCGCCCGGCGGCCCGGCGACGTGCAGGGAGCCGGCCTGGCTGCGGTCGATGCGGGGCGGTTCGGCGCGCTGTTGCGCCCGATTGCGACGCCGTTGATTCTGAGCGGGTTCACCCCGCAGATCCACGATCTCTGGGCCGCGGCGCTCGACGCCGGTTTCGTCCCCACCGTCGGCGCAGCGGCGGGCCGCGCCTTCTCCCGGCAGGACGACGAACCGCCCCTGGCCCCGGGCGACCCTGTCGGCGCGAGTCTGATCCAGGGGGACCTGGCGATGGCGGGCACCGGTACCGTGACCCTGGTGGAAGAGGGTCGGGTATATGCCTTCGGTCATCCGTTCTACAACCTCGGCCGCGCGCAGTTGCCGATGACGAGAGCGCGGGTCACCACCCTGCTGCCGAGCCTCGCGATCTCCTCCCGACTCGCCAGCATCGGACCCGTGCTCGGAACGTTCGATCAGGATCGGTCGACCGGCATTTTCGGGAGCCTGGGCCCCGGGCCGGAACTGATCCCGGTCAGCCTCTCGATCACCGCCGCAGACCGGCGCCTGCGCGAGCGCTTCGAGTTCAGTATTATCGACGACCCGTTGTTCACGCCGATTCTCACCCTGACCGGAGTGCTCAACACGTTCCTTTCCTGGACGCGGGACGTGGCGCCCGCCAGCACCTACGAGGTGACCGGAACCGCCACCCTCGGCGGCGGGCACGGCGACGTCACGTTCGGCAACGTGTTCACGGGACCCTCGGCCGCGCTCGGCGCGGCGTTGTCGGCGACCACCCCGCTGATGTCGCTCCTCGGCAACCCCTTCGAGCCGGTCGAGGTCGAGCGCATCGACGTCACCATCGGCACGCACGAGCGCCCCCGCACGGCAACGCTGGAACGCGTACAGGTCGATGCCGCGCGTATCCGGCCCGGCGATGCCGTTCCCGTCCGCATCGTCGCGCGCACGCTCGAGGGCGACCCGCTGGAGAACACCGTCCGCGTCACCGTGCCGCGGGATGCGAGCGGCCCCCTGCGGCTCCTCGTCGCCGACGCCGTGACGCTCGACCGCCGCGAGACGCAGATCGGACGGCAACCGCACCAGGCACGTTCGCTGCCGCAACTGATTCGGGCACTGAACGCGGGCCGGCAGCGGGATCGCCTCTACGTGCAATTGTTGGCCTCGCGTCCCGGCGCCGTGGTTCGGGGCCAAGCGCGCACGGCGCTCCCACCGTCGGTGCTGGCCGTGCTCGACGGCGACCGCGCCGGCGGCGACGTGACCCGGTTGCGCGAAGCGACCCTGGGCGAATGGGAAGTGCCGATCGGCTACGTCACATCCGGCTCGCGCCTGCTTTCTCTCCTGGTCGAAGCCGGATGAGAGACCACTCTCCCCGGTTCACGGCAGGACTCGTCGCGCTGTCGATGGGGACAGTCCTGTTCGTCCACCTGACCGCGGCCGCACCGGTGTTCTGGCGCGTCTCCACGCAGCAGGAACTTCTCCGCGGAACCGCCGACAACGTCTCCATCGACAGCGACGGGCGGTTGCTGCTGGGACCGAACGCCGAGGAGGTCCTGGCGACCGGCGTCCCGTTTCTCTGGTCGCTCGTGCGCGCGGGGGATGCGCTGTGGGTGGGGGGCGGCCCTCCGGGCATGGTGTACCGCGTAACTCCGGCGGGCGGTGCGACCACGGTTCTCGACGGAGCGGGCGGCGATGTCCAGGCCCTCGCCGCCGGCCCGCGCGGCGAGGTCTTCGCGGCGACATCGCCGGACGGGCGGATCGTCGCTCTCGACCCCCGGGGCGGCCGACGGGACGTCTTCGACCCGGACGAACCCCATATCTGGGCTTTGGCGACGGCGGCCGACGGGACGGTCTACGCCGGCACCGGGAATCCCGGCCGCATCTACCGGATCCCGCCGGGCGGCGCCGCAAACCTGCTGTACGACACCGGCGCCGCGCACGTGCGGGCGCTCGCCGTGGATGCCGGCGGGCGCCTGGTCGCCGGCACCGGATCGCCCGGCAGGGTGATGCGCATCGACCCGGCCGGGCGCGCCTTCGTGGTCCTGGACACCAGTCACGACGAGATCACTTCGATCCGTCTGGCCCCCGACGGGGCGATTCTGGCCACGGCGGCCGGGGGCGCACCGGCGCCCGTCTCCGCCGGCCAGCCGGCGGCGGCAGCTTCCACGGCGACGCCGGTCGTGACGACGAGCGTTTCGGTGACCGTGACGGCCAGCGCCACCGCCGCTCCGAGCACCACCCCCGCAGTCCCGAGCACCGGCGCCGCCGCACCCTCCACTGCCGCCGGGGGGGCCGTGTACCGAATAGCGCCGGACGGAATCTGGGACGTGCTCTGGCAATCGACGGCGGACACGCCCTACGACGCCGCGATCGACGCCGCCGGAAGAGCAATCATCGGCACGGGTCCGGAGGGCAAGATCTACCGTGTCGAGGGGCTGCCCCGAACGACGGTGCTCCTGGCTCGCGCGCCGGCCCGACAGGTCACGCGCCTGGCCACAGCCCCGGACGGTCAGCTCCACTACGCGACCGCGAACCCGGGCAGCCTCTTCCGCCTCGCCACGAATCGCGCGGGCAGCGGCACCTACCTGTCCGAGGTCCACGATGCGCGCACCCTGGCGACCTGGGGCACCATTCGCTGGCGCGCCGACACGCCGGGCAACAGCTCCGTCCGCCTGCGGACGCGGACCGGCAACACCGCGGTGCCCAGCGACACCTGGAGTCCGTGGTCGGCGCCGTACGCCAGCTCGGCCGGCACGCCCATCAGCAGCCCCAACGCGCGCTATCTTCAGTGGCAGGCGGAGCTCGCCGGCGGCGGGGCCACGCCCGCGCTCTTCTCGGTCATCGCTGCCTACCTGCCCCGCAATCTCGCGCCGGAGATCACGCAGGTCACGGTCCATCCGCCTGGACGGGTCAATCTGCGGGCCTTCCCCACCGACCCGCCGATCGCCGGACTCGACGCCGCACGCGATCCGGCGGCGCCGCCGCCCGCGGCCGGCGCCGCGCAGACGCCGACCCTCGGCCGTCAGGTGTACCGCAAGGGGTTGCAGTCCTTCGCCTGGGAAGCGCGCGATCCGAACGAGGATCCGCTCGAGTTCGAGATCCGCTATCGCGAGGAGACGGCTGCCGAATGGCGCGTGCTGACGCGGGAGCTGGCCACGCGCCTCTTCACCTGGGACACGACATCGACCCCGGACGGAACCTACGTCGTGCGCATCGTCGCCTCCGACGCCGGCGCCAACGCGCCGGGCCAGGGCCTGACGGCCGTGCGGGACACGCCGCCGTTCGACGTGGACAACACCCCGCCCCGCGTCGTGGTGGAGAACGTCGCTTCATCCGGAAACCAATCCGTGGTGCGGCTCCTCGTGTCCGACGGGCAGTCGACCCTGGTGCGGGTCGAATACACGGTGGATGCGGAGCGTTGGCAGGCGGCCTACCCGTCCGACGGCATCGCCGACGAGCGCGAGGAACGCTTCGCGGTGACCGTCCCGACCGCGGATCTGGAGCGGCTGGTGCTGCGTGTCACCGATGCCATGAAGAACACCGCGACCGTAGGGGTCCGGTGACTCGAGCCCGCCGCCGGCACGCGGCCCGGCCGCTCATGCGAGTGGCCCCAGCGCGGCGCCGCGGAAGTCGGACATGGCCGCGTCGGCGAGAATCGTCACCTGCTCGACGACCCAGACCATATTGACCGCCACGGGCGCGCCGCGGTACTCCGCCGGCAGGAACCGCGCACCCGATGCCGAATCGAGCAGGTCGGGCCAGCTCCCCGGCGCGGGTCCGCTCGATCCCAGCACCTCCAGACCGGAGACCGTGCCCTCGCGGGTGACGACCACGGCGAAGGTCACCCCGGTCGGACTGCCCGGCAGGGGCATCGGCTCCGGCAGGGTCAGCAGCACGGCATCGGGACTCAATTGCGGCGCGACCATTCCGGTCCGAAGCTGCACGGGGTTCTCGTTAGAGCCGGGGTTGGACAGGGCCTCCATCATCGCCGCGAGCGAATCCGGGCTCCGCACGGTGCTGATGACGCTGGCCGCGAAGACCGCGCACGCGGCAGTAGCCACGCAGGCCGCACCGGCCAGCCAGACCCGGTGCATGTTGTTCGCCAGTCCCCGCATGCCCGTCGTACGCGCTACCTCGCGCTCGGCCGCGACGCGGCTCAACACCATGCCGCCGGCCACGCGCAGGCGCTCGACGAGCTCGTCGTCGAGACGGTCGCCGGCCGCCAGGCGCACCGCCCGGCTCAGCGCCCGCCCCTCGTCCACCATCCGAACGCAGGCCGCACACCCCTCGAGATGCCCGTCGACCGCAATCCGATCGTCGACGGAGAGCTCATCGTCGAGATAGGCGGCCAGTCGCCGCCGGGTCCATCTGCAGGTCACCTTGGCCAGAGCTCCTTCATCGATTCGCGCAGCGCCGCGCGCCCGCGCGCAAGTCTCGACTTGACCGTCCCCACCGTAACGCCGAGCGAGAACGCGATCTCCTGGTAGCGCATGCCGTGGAACTCCCGCAGCACCAGCGCCGAGCGCTGGTCGAACGGCAACGCGCCGATGGCCGCCCGCAGCCGCACCACGAGCTCCCGCCGCTCGAGCCGCACGTCGGCGCCGACCTGGCCCACGGCCCGCGGTTCGCCGTGGGCGGCGGTGTAGTCGTCGAGCGACACCTGGGCGTCGCGCCGCCGCCGCATCCAGGAACGTTGGCGGTTGCGGGCCTGATTGATAACGATGCGGTAGATCCAGGTTCTCAGCGTCGCATCGCCGCGAAAGCCGCCGAGGGTCCGGAAGACGCGCAGGAAGACTTCCTGGGACACGTCGAACGCCTCCTCGCGATCTCCGAGGAGCGCGAAGGCGAGCTGGAACACCATCGCCTGGTGCGACTCGACCAGTTGCCGGCAGGCGACCTCGTCCCCTTCCACGCAACGGTCGATCAGCGACGTGTCGGTCGCGGGAACCGCCGACCAGTCGACAGCGGATGCAGATCGCAAGAGTCCTACCAGCGGCCCCGTTCGTGGCCTTCGCCGTCGCACCAAGGGTCGCGTACCAACCGGTCGAACGCAAGTCCCGACACGTCGCGGTCCTCGCTCGCCCCCATGTACTGTTGGACACCGCCGGCGCCCGCAGGTTCCAACCTTCCTGCTACGATCAGGCCTGCCGCCGCCGACGCGGTCCGCTGCGCATGCTGAACGGTCTGTTCGTCACGGTCGCCCTTTCATCCATCCTCCTCGCCGCGGCCACCGGCCGCATGGAGGAACTCACCGGATCGATCCTCACATCGGCCCGCAGCGCCGTCGACCTCGCGATAGGACTCGTGGGCGTCATGGCCTTCTTCCTGGGCCTGATGCGCGTCGCCGAGAACGGGGGCCTGATGGCGGTCCTGGCGCGGCTCGTGCGGCCGGTCATGCGCCGGCTCTTTCCCGCCGTTCCGGCCGACAGCCCCGCGATCAGCGCGATGATTCTCAACATCGCCGCCAACATGATGGGGCTCGGCAACGCCGCCACCCCGTTCGGCATCAAGGCGATCCAGGAGCTCGACAAGCTCAACAGCCGGCCGGGCACGGCCACCAACGCGATGGCCCTGTTCCTCGCCATCAACACCGCGGGGCTCGCCGTGCTGCCGAGCGGGATGATCGGAGTCCGGGCCTCGCTCGGGTCGCAGGACGCCGCCGGCATCTTCTTTCCGACCTGGTTCGCCAGCGGGTCGGCGACGATCGTCGGCATCACGGCCGCGATTCTGTTGTCGCGGGTCGGCCGCTACCGCCGCACGGAGCCGCCGCCTGCCGAGGCCGCGGCGGCGCACGCGCCGGAGCCCGAGCGCACGCCGGGCACGCCGGTCTCCAGCGAGGCCGCGGCCGGTCCGGGAGAAGCGCCAGCGCCTTCTCCGCAACGGGTCTGGATTGCCCGGGCGTTCTGGATCGGCCTGCTGGCGCTGGCCGTCCGCGACTTCCTCGCCCGGCTCGAGGCGGAACCCGCGCTGGACGCGTTCCGCGGCATGACCTCGTTCTGGATGCTGCCGGCCCTGGTTTCAGGCCTCGTGCTGTACGGCTGGGTGCGCCGGGTCCGCGTCTACGATTCGGTGGTCGAGGGAGCGAAGCAGGGCTTCGACGTCGCCTTGCGGATCATCCCCTTCCTCGTCGCGATACTCGTGGCCATCGGCATGTTCCGCGCCGCCGGCGGCATCGACGCGCTCGTCACGGTGCTCGGGCCGCTCACCGCCCTCATCGGCATGCCGGCCGAAGTGCTGCCGGTGGCGGTGCTGCGGCCGCTGTCCGGCTCCGGCTCGCTCGGGGTGGCGGCCGAGATCATCCAGACCTACGGCCCCGACTCGCTGATCGGCTATCTGGCGAGCACGGTCTACGGCAGCACCGAGACCACCTTCTACACGCTCGCGGTCTACTTCGGCGCCGTCGGCATCCGCAACACCCGGCACACGCTTCCCGCGTGCCTGATGGCCGACGTGGCCGGCATCCTTGCCGCCACGTTCATCGTGAATCTGCTGTTCGGGTAGCGCCCCGAAACGCCTCGCTGGCTCGGCGTTTCAACCCATCCCCCCACTCCATGACCCTGCGCCACAGGACTTCGCTTCGCTGCGTTCTGCGGCGCAGGCTACCGGACGGACGGGCGGGAATCAGGGGTCGAAGGGAATCGCGTTCAGCGCTTCCTCGTCTTCGGGAAGCGCGGTGTCGCCTGCCGGGAGGCGGTTGCCGCGCAGGATGTGCGCGACAATCTCGGCCGTCTGGGCGGCCGTCAGCGTGCCGGGCGCGTCCTGGGGCATCGTCTCCTGGATGTACCCGAACATCTCGCCAAGCGAACGGCCGCGCCAGAAGTTCCGGAAGTTGTGATCGCCGAGCAGGGCCGCCATTTCGGGGACGAACTGGCGAACCGCACCGTGACACACGGTGCACCGATCGTCGTAGACGGCCTCGCCCCGATCGGCCTGCTCCACCGTGTAGACCCCGTCGCGCACGGAGGGCGCAGCCGCTTCCTGCGCCGGAGCGGCGGCGACGACCCCGGCCACCAGGACCGGGGCCGCCGCGCCGGCAAAACGAAGAGCAGCGCGCATGCCTACTGATCGAGTATCAGTGTGGCGTTGCGCTTCGGAACGTTGCCGCCGGTCACGATCTCGGTGACCTTCTTCACCGATTCGATCTCCACCACGGCAACGCTGCTGGTGTCCGCCAGCGAGACGTAGGCGTACTTGCTGTCCGGCGTGATCGTGATCCAGTTCGGCGACTCGCCGACGACGACGCCGCCGACCAGCTCGAGCTCCGGCAACGCGTAGACGTAGACGCTGCTGTTCAGGCTGCTGTTGGCGACCAGGTACTGGTTGTCCGGGGTCACGCCGATGCCGTGGGCGGTGTTGCCGCTGTGACCGGGCAACTGCTCATCCTCCGGCACCGCGGGGTACTCGATGCGCCGCACTTCCTTGCGCGTCGAGAAATCGATGACGCCGAAGCCGTTGAAGTTGGAGAGCTGCGCGTAGACGTGGCGCGTCGAGCCGTCCTCGTGGCGGTCGAACGCCATCGGGCGGATACCGCGGTCGAAGTAGGTGGTCCACACCGGCTGGTCGGTCGCGGTGTCCACCACGGTGAGGTTGCGCGCGCCAATCATGCCGGCGACGGCGTACTTGCCGTCGGGCGTGACGTAGGTGTTGTGCACGCCGCCGTGGACCGAGATCGTCGCGATGATCTCCTCGGACCCGGTGTCGAGCACGTCGAGGGCGCCGGGGGCCTCCGCGATCGCCGTGTAGACCTTCTTGCCGTCCGGCGTGATGGCGATGTTGTTGGGATGTCCGCTGAGCGGGACCTTCTTGACCACCTTCAGCGCCTTCACGTCGACGATGTCGATCGTGTTGTCGGACTCGTTGGCGATGTACACCTTGCTGCCGTCGGGGGCCGGCGCGGCGCCGTGGGCCAGCGAGATGCCGTCGATCTCCGCGACCACCTCGTTGGTGGCGGGATCGATGAAGTGCAGGTTGTCGCCGCGGCTGTTGGTCTGGATGATCCAGAACTTGTCCTGCGCCGCCGCCGCGAGGGGCAGCACGAGAATCGCCGCCAACACCAGATAACAGACGGACCAGTGTTTCGTCACCATCCCTAAAGCTCCTGTCTTGTTGCCGCGTCGTTGGGTCTACTACTCGACGATTCGCGATTCTACCACTGCCGGCGCGTCCTGAAACGGATAGAATCGCATCGATCCCCGGTGCGACGGCCTTCAAGGAGGTACGGCGATGACACTTTCGCGACGCAAGGCGCTTTCCATCTCTGGCTCCACCCTGGCCGGATTGTCCCTCGGCGTCGTGCGGCCCGGACGTCCGGCGGCCGTCCAGGCCCAGGAAACGCAGGACTGGCCGGACAGCCTCGTCGAGCGGCCGCTGCGCGAGGGATTCCCGGCGCCGCTGCCCCTCAACCCCGACGGGTCGGCTCCCGATCATCCGGAGAGCGCGGCCGGGTCGATCACCGATCCGCTGATGTGGCGCACGGCGGGCCGGCGGACGCCCGAGATCGAGTTCGACTACCGGCGGATGGCGATCCGGGTCGACACGCGGGGCATGGCGCGGCTCACCGGAACGCTGCGTTTCTCGGACCTGGAGCAGCTTCCGGTCGTGTCCGGCACCTGGCTGCTCCAGTGCGGCGCCCCGAACCCGCGCGGCATCGTCAAGTGGACCGGCGTCCGCTTCAGCGACTTCGCCGACATGCTCGGGGTGATCTCCGAGGTCCACTACTGCCGCTTCGTCGGCTCCGACCGATTCTACGCGGACGAGCCGATGACGACGCTGCGGCGGCCGCAGGTACTGCTGGCGTGGCTGATGAACGACGAGCCGATCCCGCCGCGGCACGGCGCCCCGCTGCGACTGATCGTCCCCTTCCGCTACGGGAACCGCAGCGTGAAGGCGATCACCGAGATGACGTTCAGCACGCCGGGGCCGCGAGTAACCCCGTTGCCCGCGTGAGTGCCGGCGTCGCGTCCGTGCCGCGCACGCCACCGTTGGCCTGAAGCGTGGCGGCGGATGCCGCCGTTGCCGGCCCGAGCGCCGGGCGTCGGGTGAAGCGGCGGCATTGGCGGCCGCCCGCTTCGGCACGACACGGCGCACGTAGACCGGACCGTCCGGTCAGTCGCTGACGAGCATGAACTTCTGGTGGCGCCGGCCGCCGACCGTCTCGGCGGCGTAGAGGTTGCCTCGCGAGTCGACGACGATGGTGTGGGGGAAGGTGAACTCCCCCGCCATGTGCCCGGACCCGCCGATGCTGCCGACGATCTCGCCGCTCTCGCGCTCGAGGATCCAGATGCGGTTGCTGCCGAGATCGACCACGAACAGGTAGCGCTGCTCCGGGTCGCGGGAGAGCTCGATGTCGGTGGCCCGCAGCGTCGCCTGGCCGTACGCGGCCGGGTCGACCGGAATGATCCGCTGCAGGCTGCCCTCCCGGTCGAACACCTGGATGCGGTTCTGGCCACGGTCGCAGGCGTAGACGAGCCCGTCGTTGCCGAGCACGACGCAGTGGGGATGTCCGCCTCCCCCTTCGACGAACTGCCCGTCGCCGCTCCCGGCCGAGCCCCACTGCCGCAGGTAGTTGCCTTCGCTGTCGAAAACCACGATGCGGTGGTTGCCGTAGCCGTCGGCGATGTACACCGATCCGCGCTCCCCGGTCACCGGATCGGGGTTCGGGTCGACCGCGATGTCGGCCGGGGCGTTCAGCAGGGTCCGGCTGCTGTTGTAGCCCGGCTCGCCGCAAGTAGGATGCGGAGAGTTCGGATTCAGCGTCGGCGGTCCGTCGCAGACGCCCTTGGTGCCGATCTGCAGCAGCAGCTCGGACCCGTCGTGCGTCCACTTCTGGACGACGCCGTCCGAGTTGCCGGCTATCCAGATGTTGTCCATCTCGTCGACGAAGCAGCCGTGGATGCCGTGCGGCAGGACCGCCGCCGCGCCGTTCTCGGTGAGCGACGGATCGCCCCAGCTCGCAGCGACGTCGCCGGCCGTGTCGTACACGATCACGGGCGGCGACGGGATCGACTGCGAGCCCTCCTGCGGCAACAGGCCGTTGGGCAGAAAGCCGCGGTTGACGGTGATGACGCGATCGTGCGAGTCGATGCAGCTTGCGCCCACCATCCCGGTCACCCACTGCCGCGCCAGGCCGTCATCGTCCAGCGTGGTCGGCAGCGGCTTCGGCCAGAACGGGTCGACCCGGTACGTCGGCGCGCGGGTGGCGTCCTGGGCCGTCGGAAGGGCGATCCAGAGCATGCCTCCGAGGATCGCGAGCAACCCGGCAGCCGACCGGCACCGGCGGAGACAGATGGAACGGGTCGTTCGTTGCCTCATGGTTGCACTCCATGTCGCCGCGCCCTCCGCCAGCCGCCACCGAGGAGCAGCAACGCCAGTCCCAGGACCAACGGCAGCGGGAGCGCCGGCACGGCGGCAGCGCAGTCGCCCCGAAATTCGTCCAGCGTCAGCAACCACGCACGGAAACGGGAATCCGCCGGCGCGCAGAGCCCCGCATTGTCCTCGATCCGCAGCCGCCTGAGGTTCGTCAGCTCCCGAAGTTCCGCCGGAAGGTCACCGGTCAGGCGGTTCCGATGGAGCCGCAGCTCCTCCAGATTGGTGAGGTCCGCCAACTCGGTGGGCACGGGACCGCTCAGGGCGTTGTTGGAGAGGCGCAGCACCTCGAGACTGGTCAGTCTGCCGAGCGTGGAGGGGATCGGGCCGGTCAGGAAGTTGTTGGAAAGGCGCAACTCCTCGAGCGCTGTCAGGTTCCCGAGAGCGGCCGGAATCGAGCCGCGCAGGTTGTTGCCGCCCGGGCCGCAGAGGTCGAGATAGACGACTCGCCCGCCCGCCGTCCGCACCCCGTACCACGTCCCGAGCGGTTCCTCGCTGAGCCAGTTCGTGCGGTCGAACCAGTCGTCGCCCCCGGCCGCGTTGTACAGCGCGACCAGGGCCGCGCGATCCTGCGCGCTGTCCGTCTCGGCCTGTGCCGCATGCAGGACGGCGAACATCGACATCGACAGCACCGGACTAGCCGAGCAGGGCTCGGCGGCCCTGGTCTGTGCAGGATCGACGAGATTCCAACTCAGAGCGACCGCCAGCGCGGCGACGAACGCCTCCCGAGTTACCGGCATGCACCGTACAGTCCACTGCGTTCTTCGTGTACGCATGTTGGATCTCCCGCGAGCCCAATCTAGCACACGTACGCGCGCCAGCACACGCACGCGCGCTGCCCGCATCTGCGACGACTCCCGCCGGGCGCGCATGGAAGCAACGCAGTCCATGCGGCATGCATCACCGCTCGAATGCAGCGGGGCTCTTGCCGCAGGCTGCCAGCGCCGCCGAAACCCGTCGCCAGGGGCGCCAGGTTCGGCCCCAGCCCCCACCGCCCCGGGAGTTTGCGCCGCAGAACTCACTCCGTTGCGTTCTACGGCGCAGACTCCTAGAGTAAGACCGCACACAAGGAGGTGCCATGCACGCAAACGACGTCACATGCCGTTATTCGACGTGGACCCGCCGCCTGATCGCCGGCGCGGCGCTGGCCGCGCTGGCAGCGGCCACGGGAGTCGCCGTTCCCGATGCGCAAGCGCAGGAGCGGACACGTCTCAACAAGGTCATCGAAGCGATCGAGGATGGTCGGCCCGCCATCGCCAATCAGGACTGGCGCTTCGTCGACATGGAGCACTCGCCCTTCTCGGCCCAGGGCATCGTGGATGCCTTCGCCGAGGCCGACCAGGACCGCGACGAGCAGGGCCGCATGCGGCTGACGCCGATGGTGCGCATCCCGCAGGAGGGCGACGAGGACTTCAAGTGGGCCATCAAGCAGGTCCTCGATCTTGGCGGCCTCGGCGTCATCGTGCCCCACGTGGACACCGGCGACGAAGCCGTCCGGCTGGTGCAGGCCCCCCGATGCAGAACGACGCGCAGCCCGAGCCGCGCGGCGAGCGGGGCTGGGGACCCGGGCGGGCCACCCGCCTCTGGGGCGTGGATACGGCGGAATACCACGCTCGGGCCGACGTGTGGCCGCTCGACCCCGACGGCGAGCTCTTCGTGGTCGCCATGGTCGAATCGGCCGAGGCGGTCGCCAACATCGATGCCATCCTGGCCGCGCCGGTCAGCGCGATCATGGTCGTGCCGGGCGACATGAGCATCGATCTCGGGCTCGGCCCCGCACCCGGGCCGGAGAACCATCCGGAAGTCGACGCCATGTACGACAAGGTCCTCGCAGCGTGCCAGGCGCAGGACCGGGTGATCTGCGGCTGCGGAGACGGCGCCGTCCGGCTGCAGCAGCGCATCGACGAGGGCTGGCAGTTCATCCTGCCGCTCGGCGGATAGCGGCAGCGTCGTCAGCACCCGTGCCTTTCTCAGCGGCGCGGACTTCCGTTACGCGGAAAGTCGCGGCGAGGGCCCGGAAGCCCCCGCCGCGACTTCTCTTCGCAGTTCTTGGCAGCGGCTACGCCCGTCGCACTACTTCGCGAGCGGATGCGGCCGGACCTGGAACTTCACTGCCTTCTGCAGGGTGCCGGGTCCGCCCTCCAGGTGCCACGCAGCGTAGTTCGAGTAGCTCGACCAGAGCCCCTTCCCCTTCCAGCCCGTCGCCGGATCGTCGATCCGGCCGACCGACGAGCGCGAGAAGAAGCCCATCGGATAGGGGATGCGCATCGTCACGTACTCCTGCGTGGACGGGACGAACACCTCCAGCGAGTCTGTGTTGACCACGCCGTAGACCGGCGTCTCGGGGCCGAACCCGAGCACGTCGTGGTGATCGATCTGCGTCAGGTAGCTCTCGTCCGAGTTGATCGGCATCTCGGCGTTGGAGTACGTCGGCTTGTCCATGCGGTACAGCGTCCAACCCTCGGGACAGCTCTGCCCCGTCGCGGTCGGACCGTTCCGCACGGTGCAGACGCTACGGTCGAACCGCGCGAAGTGGCCGCTGCCGCGCCAGTCCTGCCAGACGATTCCGTCGCGGGTCACGTGCAATCCCCCGCTGCCGTAGGGCGGCGGGTTGGTGACGGTCGGCGGCGGCATGTAGACCTCTGCGATGCAGGTCTCCGGCGGGTTGTCGCCCAGTTCCAGGCGCACGAGCGTGTTGTCGTCGCGCCCGTTGTCCGAGCACCAGACGCTGTCGTCCGCGGCGTTGGCGGCGGGCGAGTAGCAGCCGTAGGCAATGCGGGCGTCGCGGGTCGGATCGACCGGCTCGCCGGGCTCGGTCCAGCCGGGAGTAATCACACCGTCGCCGTTGGTGTCGATGACGGTCGGGCACCAGCCCTGTGAAGCCTCGGCGTCGCCGGTTTCGTCCCAGAGCTCGACGTCGACCCAGCCGACCCCGTCGCGGAACCCGTAGTAGAAGCGCTCGTCGTGGCCGAGCTGGTTGTGGTCGGACGAGAAGCAGGTGTCGATCTCGCTGAACTGCTCGCTCGGGGGGTCGTACAGGAAGACCTGCCGGGTGGCCACCTCCAGTGGGAAGTAGTCCGCGAACGCGTTCTCGCGGTCGGTGCAGAAGTCCGGCTGCTCGTCCGGCGCGCGGACGCGGCCGGTCAGCCAGACGCGGCCCTCCCCGTCCATGGCGACGCTGCGCGGATCGGAGCGGCGCGCCCAGATCGGATCGTCGCCGTAGTAGGGCGAGGTCGGCGTGTCGGTCAGGATGGGGGGCGCGTTCGATGGAATGGGAATGTTGAACGCCCGGTGCTCGACCGGATCGATCACGGCGAGGATGTCGCTCGGCTGCACGACGCCGTAGACGAGACCGTCAGCGTTGACCGTGCCGTCGCGCACGTCCGAGGGCGTGCTGTCGGTCCGCCCGTCATGCTCCGTGCCCCAGTCCCAGAGGGTGACGACGACGTTGCGCTCCGCGCCCGTCGGCCGCGGCGGCGTCTGGGTCGGCGCCTCTCCCGACGCGATGCGGTCCGTCCAGTCGGCGAACATCGCCCGCTGCGGGCCCAGCCGCCGGAACGCCCCGGCCATCGAAGCGCCCATCGGCCCCATCGCGACACGCCGGTCCCACGCCTCCAGGTGCGAATCGACGTCGCTCAGGATGCTGTCCGGGATCGCGCGGGTCGCCTCGTTCCCAATCTGGTGGCAGTTCAGGCAGCCGGTCACCGAGCTGCCCAGCTCCTGCTGCGAGTGCTCTCCCTCGGGCAGCTCCATCATCGAGAGCCACCAGGCGGCGGGATAGACCTGCGCGGCGGCCAAGCCGTCGGGGGCCACCACCGCGTCGAGATCCAGCGCCTGCCCCGGCGTCGCCGTCACGCGCTCCGAGTCGACGAGGCCGTAGCCGCGCACGAAGATCTCGTAGGTGGCATCCGGCAGGTCGGGCAGCACGTAACGACCTTCGTCGTCGGTAGCCACGATGCGGATGAAGCGGGTCGGCAGATCGGTCGTCTCCGCGACCACCCAGACGCCCGCCTCGGGGCCGTCGGCACTGGTCACCACGCCGCCGATGTCGTCGGCGTCGAGCTCGATCCCGGCGGACTGGGCCAACCCTTCCCCACCGATCAGGCCCGCGCCCAGGGCAATCGCCACCGCGGCCGCCGCGGCCGCCGCACCCGACGCCAGAGTCGATTGCATACGTCTCCTCATCGATGCCTCCTCCTCTAGTACTCCATCGCGACGATTCCGCCTTCCGCCGTCCACTGGAACCGCATGGCCGGCACGTGCCCGCCCTCGCCCTCACCCGCCGCGTAGACGTAGATGAGCGCCTCGGCGTAGCGGCTCTCCAGCGGCGCCATCAACTCCCGCGCGACAGCCGACGCCGTTTCCAGATCCGCAACCTCCACCTCGAGCGTGATCACGTCGTGCGCGGTCGCCATCTTGACGATGCGCCACGCCTCGTTGACGACGCCCTGCTCGTCGAAGGCCGGCGGCGGGGGCTCCGCGGGAGCTTCTTCCCACGCGCATCCGGCCACGAAGGCGAGCAGCACCGCACAGGCCATTGACAGCCCGCGGCAATAGCCTCGCTGCATTCGAGCGACGATGCATCCCGCGTGGCCGCCACGCCGGACGTTCTCCACGTCCCCTCCCGGTGCCCCCGGTGCTCGTGTTGTCGTTATCCCAGGCTCGCGAGGAACGCGTCGATCCCCGCCTGCGCCACTACCTCGTCCTGGTCGGGGGTGCCGGAGCTGCAGCCGACGCCGCCGACGATCTGCTCGTCGACGAACAGCGGCAGCCCGCCCGCCACGATCATGAACCGCCCCTGGTTGCTCACGTGGATCCCGAACGCCGGTCCGCCGGGACCGCTCACCTCGCCGTAGGCGCGCGTCGAGCGTCGCGCCGCCGACGCCGTGAACGCCTTGCTGATCGCGACGTCGATGCTGGTGATGCGGCCGTTGTCCATGCGCTGGAACATCAGCAGGCTGCCGTTGTCGTCCGTGATCGCGATATCCATGTCGACGCCGATCTCCCGCGCCTTGGCCTCGGCGCCGGCCATGATGACACGGGCGTCGTCTAGCGTCAGCTTCTGTACCGTCTTCATAGCGACTGTCCTCCTCCGCGTGCGAGCATAGCACCGCACCGGCCGCGCACGGCCGGCACCGCAGATTTGCTGCGACCTTTCGACCGACGCGGCCTCCGATTGGGCAAGGCTGTCCGGAGATCGGCGATTCAGGTGGAGCAGGCGGACCACCCCAGGAATCCGGTGGCCGGAGTGCGGGCCGTAGCGGCTAATCGGTCGCGCCCAGGGCCCGCAGTAGGTCCGCGGTGCTGGTGTCGCTGTAGTCGGTCAGACTACGGGTCAGCCGCGCCGGCGCCCGCGCGGCCAGCGCCCGATCGAGCGGGGTCTCGCCGCGAAGGTTGGTCGCGTCGAGTCTGGCCCCGAGACCCACCAGGTAGCGCACCACGGTCTTGAAGCCGTGGAAAGCGGCCATGTGCAGGGCGGTGTCGCCGGTAGCGCTGGTCTGGTTGACGTCGGCGCCCAACTCGATCGCCGCCCTTACGGCATCGATACCGCTCGCCATCACGCTCCGTCGATCCGGATCCTGCGTGAGGGCGACTTCCATCTCGGCCGAGTCCATTTCGCGCCCCAGGCGGTCCTTGCCGGCCCGCCCGAACCCCCGGGTGAGCATGCCGGCGGCGGCCATCAGCGGCGTCACCCCGCCATCCAGACCGGCGTGCGGATCCGCTCCGCTCTCCGCGAGCCGGCGCATGATGTCGCCCCGTCCGAACTTGGCCGCGAGAAAGAACGGAGTCGCGCCGGTCCAGGCCGTGTCCAGGGAAAACAGCTTGCCCTGACGGGCGTAGCGGGTGCCGCTCAGCAGACGAGCACTCGGATCCGCGCCGTGGGCCAGCAGAGTTCGGACCAGCGTCGCGTCGCCGCGCAGGATCGCCGCGTGCAAGGGGGTGTATCCGGCGCCGGCGGCGTTCGGATCCGCGCCCGCGTCCAGCAGCAGTGCGGCCAGCGCGCCGTGACCGCTGTGGGCCGCCACGACGAGCGCGCTCGTGCCTGCCGGCGCGGTATCGTCCGGGTCGGCGCCCGCGGCCAGGAGGCGTTCTGCAGACTCCGCGTCGCCGCTCCGCGCTGCGAACAGCAGTGGCGTAAAGCCGCCTTCCTCGACCACCACCACGGCGCCCTCGCTGCTCGTGCGGGGGGAGTGTGCCGTCACCACGGGCCGGACCCGCGAACGCGCGTGGACGTCCGCCCCTGCATCCAGCAGGGCTTCGACGACGCCGGCGTGCCGCTGCGAGGCAGCCCACATCAGGGCGGTCTGCTCCTCCATCGCCTCCCGCGCCTGGGGGTCGGCGCCGTGAGCGAGCAACGCCCGCACCGCGCCGACGCTGCCGGCGCGCGCCGCGGTCATCAGGGCGGTCTCGCCGCTGGGCAGCACCGCGTGCGGCGTGGCTCCGGCCGCAAGCAGCACCTCCACCACCGCCGCGTTTCCGTTCTCGCACGCCAGATAGAGCGGCGTCACGCCCAACTCGTTCGACGCATCCGGCACCGCGCCCGCCGCGACGAGCAGCTCGGCCGTCTCGATGTCGTTCAGGTAGACGGCCCAGTGCAGCGCGGTGGCTCCGTCCGGCTGACGTGCGTTCACGTCGACCGGCTCTTCCAGCAACGCCCCCACGGCGTGCCGATCGCTGTCCCGAATCGCCTCCACAAGGCGCAGGTCCGGCTGCGCGGCGGCGGAAACAGCCACGAGCACGCCGAGGAACGCTCCGACCAGGCTCCCGCTCATCCTGCTGCCGCGCATGTTGGACTCCTCTGTCCAGTGGCTCGGCGTGGGTGCATCAGCACAATTGGGGCGGCCCCGGGCTCCCAGCGCCCCGAAACGCCTCGCCAGCTCGGCGTCTCCGCCTATCCCCGCTCTGAGCGCTTGCGCCTCGGCACTCCGCTTCGCTGCGTCTTGCGGCGCAGGCTCCCAGCGCCCCGAAACGCCTCGCCGGCTCGGCGTCTCGGCCCATCCCCCCCGGCTCCAGGAGCCTACGCCGCAGAACTCACTTCGTTGCGTTCTACGGCGCAGACCTCCTAGACGCCCGAAAGCTCCTGAATCTCTCCGGTGCTCGTCCCGAACTGCTCGACGGGCACACCCAGCTTGTCCATCAGCGTCACGTGCAGGTTGGACATCGGCGTCGGGTCGGGACACTGCAGATGCTGCCCGCAGTGGAGCGTCCCGGCTCCACCGCCCGCGAGCAGGATGGGCAGGTTCTCCGACGAGTGCCGGTTGCCGTCGCTCAGGCCCGCGCCGTACAGCACCGCCACGTGGTCGAGCAGCGTACCGTCGCCGTCCGGCGTCGCGCGCAGCTTGTCCAGGTAGTACGCCAGAAGCGAAGTGTGGTACGTGTTGATCCGGGTCAGCTTCTCCAGCTTGTCCGGATCCTGCTGGTGGTGCGAAGTCGGGTGGTGCGCTTCCGGCACGCCGATCTGCGGGTAGGTGCGACCGCTGTACTCGCGGCTGATCATGAAGGTGACGACGCGGGTCAGGTCGGTCTGGTAGGCCAGCACCTGCAAATCGAACATCAGCTTGGCATGCTCGTCGAAGGCGGCGGGAACCCCGAGCGGCGGCGCGATGTCCGGCAGTTCCTGGTCGACCTGCGCCTCGGCCTTCTGGATGCGGCGCTCGATGTCCCTCACGGCCTCGAGGTACTCGCCGAGCTTCAGCCGGTCGCGCGGCCCCAGATCGCGGCGCAGCGCGGCCACCTTGTCCGTCACCGCGTCGAGGAGGCTGCGGTTCTGCTCGATGCGCGCGAGACGGGCGGCAGGATCCGTTCCGCCGGTGTCGCCCAGCAAGCGCTCGAAGACCGTCCGCGGATTGGTCTCCATCGGCAACGGCGTGGTCGCGCTCAGCCAGGAGATCGTGTTGGTGTATGCGCAGGTGTACCCGCCACCACACGTGCCCACATCGTCGCCCGATTCGAGGGCCAGCTCCAGCGACGCGAGCTGCGTGTGCCGGCCGGCCTCCCGCGCGACCTGCTGGTCCATCGACACGCCCGCCCCGAGCTGAGAGCCCTGCGTGCGCTTGGGCGGCACACCCGTCAGGAAGCTGGTGGCGCCGGTCTCGTGGATGTTGTCCGGCCCCTTGTTGCTGAGTCCCGACACGACCAGCAAGCGGTCCCGGAAACGCTCCAGCGGCTGCAGGATCGGCGTGATCTCGAACTCCGTACCCGCCGTCGCGGGGATCCACTGCTCCATCACGATGCCGTTCGGCACATAGACGACGCCCAACCGCCTGACCGGTTTCGCGGCGGTTCGGCTGAGGGCCGTCAGCGCCGGGACCATGCCGTCGAGCAGCGGCAACGCCAGCGTGGCGCCGATGCCGCGGAGAACCGTACGGCGAGGGAGAGCCTTCCTGCTGATCATCATGATTCTGATCTCCGCATCTGAAACTGGGTGCTCTCGACGATCCCGAGCACCAGGGAGGACCACTGGTAGTCGTCGGCGGCCGCGTCGCGAATGATCTGGCGAAGGGCCGGCATGTCGTAGTACTCCAGGCCGCGCCCGAGGGCGTAGGTGGCCAGCTTCTCGGTCACGGTCCACACGAACTGCTCGCGGCGCTCCAGCAGCATCGCCTTGAGGCCCGCCAATCCCTCGAACCCGGCTCCATCCGGGAAAATGCCCGAGGCGTCGATCGGGTCGCCGCCCTCGCCGGTCGCCCGCCACTTGCCGATCGCATCGAAGTGCTCGAGGGCGAAGCCGAGCGGATCCATCGGGGCGTGGCAGTTGGCGCAGACCGGGTTCTCGCGGTGCTGCTCGAGCCGCTCGCGTACCGAGGCGGGCCGGCCGCCCTCTCCCCGGTCCGGCAGCGCCGGCACGTCCGGCGGCGGCGGCGGCGGCGGCGCGCCGAGCATGTGCGAGAGCAGCCAGTGCCCCCGGAGCACCGGCGACGTCCGCGTGGGATAGGAGGTGACGGTCAGGATGCTGCCGTGTCCCAGCAGGCCGCCGCGCACGCCGTCGGGAAACGTCACGCGCCGGAACCGGCTGCCGTACACGTTGGGGATCCCGTAGTGCCGGGCCAACCGCTCGTTGGCGAACGTGTAGTCGGCCCGCACGAGATCCAGGACGCTGCGATCCTCACGGATCTGGCTGGCCACGAACAGCTCCGTCTCGCGCGCGAATGCCTCGCGCAGGTTGTCGTCCCACTCCGGAAACAGCTCCGGCGTCGGCACGACGCTCGACAGGGTCCGCAGGGCCAGCCACTGCAGGACAAAGCCGTCGACGAGGGCCTGCGAGCGGGAATCGGCCAGCATGCGCCGCACCTGCCGTCGCAGCACATCCGTATCCCGCAACTCCCCGCGCGCGGCGACGGCCAGCAGCTCATCGTCCGGGATGCTGCTCCAGAGGAAGAACGAGAGCCGCGACGCCAGCTCCAGGTCGCTGACCGGATACACCGTGCCCGGCCTCGTGTCCACGGGGTCGCGCTCGACGCGGAACAGGAACTCCGGGTCGACCAGGATGCTCTCGAGGGCCCGCTGAATCCCGGCCTCGAAACCGCCCGCCTCGCGCCCTGCCGCAAAGAACCCGAGCAGGGTGGTCAGGTCGGTCTCGGTCACCGGCCGGCGGAAAGCCCGCCGTGCGACGCCTCCGAGAATCTCCCGCGCGCACGCTTCTTCTCCGGTACCGGGCGTGGGACGGCATGCGAACAGCCGCTCCCGGCTCGGGG
The DNA here is from genome assembly GCA_964291605.2 of Vicinamibacterales bacterium. Taxonomy (GTDB): domain Bacteria; phylum Acidobacteriota; class Vicinamibacteria; order Vicinamibacterales; family UBA8438; genus WTFV01. The sequence continues at coordinate 3,838,984 of OZ219745.1, forward strand.
TCTCGCCGGGGCCGGTGGCATCGAACGGACCGGCGATGCTCACCTGGTCGACCGCCGCCTCGGGCGCTTCCGACGTCGAGCTCCAGCGCTCGGCGATGGCCAGCACCTTCCCGGTCGCCCGCGGCTGCAGCACCCCGTCGCGTTCGGACCGGCCCTGGACGAAGGAGACGCCGAGCACGCGCGGCCCCGCCTTCGCCGAAACGCGGACGGTGAGGTTGTCGTCGGCGTGCAGCGCGTACTCCTCCCACGCACGGTCCCCGAGCACGGCGCCCGCGAACGTCCGTGGAGGCGGCGTCCCGGGCGCGCCGCCGATGTGGAACACCGCCACCCGCTCGCCGTCCAGGCGCACCTCGATCTGCTGCCGGTTCTGCAGCCCGCGCACGTAGTCGTAGAGCTGCCGCTGCAGCCGGATGCGGATGTCGTACTCCCCGTCCAACGGGAAGTTGTGGCGTATCGCGATGCCGCCCCGCGACCCGAACGGCAGGTCCTCGCTCATGCGCAGGTCCTGAAACCGCATCGAGGGAAGGACGTAGGTCTCGGTCGTCGGTTCTATCGTCGGATCCCCGACCGCCAGCCGGCTGATCCTGCGCGCCGCGAAGATGTAGCGGTCGAGCAGCGCCGGGGACACCGACAGGATGTCCGCCATGTTGTCGAAGCCGAGATCCGCGTTGTCGGCGGGCAGCAACGCGCTCGCGTCGATGTTCAGCGCGAGCAGATCGCGCACGGCGTTCTCGTACTCGCGCCTGTTCAGGCGGTGGACAGTGGTGCGGCCCGGATCGGGGCTCGCGGCAGCGGCCCGGTCCAGGGTATCCTCCAACGCGGCGGCAACCGTCTCGTAGGTGGCGGCGTCCGGTCTGCGCCGGCCGGCCGGCGGCATCGAGCCGGTCCGCAGCTTGCGCACGACCTTTTCCCACGCATCCGGATGGTCTCCCACACGCGCGGGATCCATCGTGTCCAGGGTGAGCCCTGCCGTCCGCAGCCGCTCGTTGTGGCAGCCGACGCAGTAGCGATTCAGGACCGGGCGAACGGACTCGCCGGTCAAGGCTTCGGAAGCGGACGACTGCGTTCGGGATGCGGCCGCGGTCGCGGCGGCCGGAGGTACGGTCTCGCCGGGCGAAAGCGCGCCGCGTGGGCCGGCGGCGTGCACGTCGAGCAGGCCGAGCCCGGCTACCGTGACGCCGAGTCCCACGACGCAGGCTGCCCAGGTCTTCGACATCGTCCTACCCTCGGGTCGTTGACGTGACCCCGGTCGATCCGCGTTCCCCTCCGGACACGACTCGCCGCCAGCGAACGAATAGAGTAGTTTACTCCTCCTCGCCGGTCCGGCGATGCGTTTCGCCATGCGCCCCGGCGCCGCGGCCAGAAGCTTGCCCCGCCGCGCCCGTCAAGGGGGCTAGCGCCGCGTGCCGGTGACGTCGGTCCGCACGCTGAACAGCGTCTTCCCCGCCGTGATGTACAGCGTCCGGAGGTCGTCGCCGCCGAAGGCCACATTCCGCACGCTGAACAGCGTCTTCCCCGCCGAGCGTCGGAGGTCGTCGCCGCCGAAGGCCACATTGGTGAGAGTCCTCCCAGATGGGGATGTGCTCGATCAACTCGCCCGACGGCGAGAAAACGTGCACGCCGGCGACCGTGTCGAGCGTCTCGCTCGTGCCGCGCAGTCGGTTCAGGCCGGCCGCGACATAGAGGTTGCCCTCGCTGTCGATGGTCATGCCGTCGCCGCTCCGGCCGGGATAGAAGTCGTGAAACACGCGCATGTTGCTCGCGGTGCCGTCCTCCGCGAGGTCGTACGCTCGGATCATCCGCGCGCCCCCCTCCTGCTGCGCGGTTTCGATCAGGTAGAGCGTGGCGTCGTCGGGCGAAATCACGAGACCGTTGGGCCGCTCGATGTCCGGCTCGGTGAGGATGCGGGCGATCGATCCGTCGGGGTCGATGCGGTAGACGCCGTGCACGCCGGTCTGCTCCGGGGTGACGTTCGCCCCGGGGCGGTCGGTGAAGTAGACGCGTCCCTGCCCGTCGATGGTCAGGTCGTTCGGCTGGTGGAGCTGCCTGCCCTCGAAGTGGTCGGCCAGCACCTCGACCTCACCGGTCCCGACGTCCGTGCGGGTGATGCGCGGCAGGACGTCGTCGCCGTTGCCCCCTTCGCACGCCAGGAGCCGCCACTCGCTGTCGAAGATGAGCCCGTTGGCCCGGTAGCTCGGCTCGCGCCAGGTAGTGACGGTTCCGTCGGTGTCCATCTTCAGGATCCGTCCGACGCCGCGCAGATCGGTGAAGTACACCGCGCCGTCCTCATCCACCGTCGGTCCCTCGGTGAAGGAGATGACCGCCTCGACCGCTACCGGCCGGCCCTCCGTCTGCGCGACGGCCGCGCCCGCCGAGGCGATGACCGCCAGCGTCGCCGCCAGGATCCGCATTCCGTGTCCGTGCACCTTCGCCAGCTTCATCTTCGACCTCCGTCCGTCGTCAGGTTCCGCGTTCCGGCATCGCCGTCATCCCTCGCTGCCTCGCCGTCGAACCCTGGCTGCCTCGCCTCGGGCCATCACGTCCAACCCCAGCGCCCGGTGTCGGTGTCCCACAGGGCCCAGCAATCCTGGGCGATGCCGGCGTTGAGGAACGCATCGGGAAGGCGCGACATCGAACCCAGGGGCTCGATCGGCTCGCCGTCGGCGTACCACGATGAAATGATGTGCCCCTGTGTCGGAGCTCCCTCGACCGCCGGCTCCTCGACCACCGCCGAACCGATGGTCACCCGCCACTGCACCTCGGTGCCGTCCACCTGCGTTTCGGTAAACGTCAGCGTGTCACCGGTCTGCTCGACGCCGCTGACCGATTCGACGCTCCCGATCTGGGCGGCGAACGACGCCCGCAGGTTGTCGGGGCCAGGTTCGACGGCCGCGGCACATCCGGCCACCACCGCCGCGACCGCCCAGACCAGAGCCCCACGCAACGGTATACGGCGCTGCCCTATCATGGCGTTACTCCAGTTCGTCGAAGATTACCTGCACGTACGCCTCCAGCCGCTCTGGGCCCGGACTGCCGAAGCCGGAGAACTCTGCGGGAACCTCCCAGCTCGCCGCCACCTCGGCCGCCGACCGGCCGGCCTCCTTCGCCTCCCGAACGTCGGCGACGAACGTGTCGACGAAGGCGGCCATCTGCGCGAGGTCGCTCCGCGTCATCTGGGTGCTGTGACCGGTGATGATCAGGTCGATGTCGGTGACCGTCTGGTAGGCGTTGCGCAGCGACCGCGCGTACTCGACGCCGCTGCCGCCGTTGCTCGCGTCCATGATCGGCACCTGCCGGCCGGGAAACATGTCGCCGGCGTGCATGACCCGCAGCGACGGGAACACCACCCAGGTGTCGCCGCCAGTGTGGCCGCGCCCGAAGTAGTAGAGGTCGACCTGATCGTCGCCGCTGCCCAGCGTCAGGCGATCGTCGTAGGTCCGCGTCGGCAGGCCCTGGCCGCCGCTCGTCTGGAAGACGTTCGGGAAGTCGCCCGGAAAGCCGGTGACCGGGTTCCACTCCTCCATCAGCCGCCGGGCGTTCGTGTGCGCGACCACCTCGACCGACGCCGGGAACTCCACGTTGCCGCTCACGTGATCGAAGTGCGCGTGCGTGTTGATGATGGTGGTCACCGGATTCGGCGTCAGCTCCGCGATGCGGTCGATCAGCGGCTGCCCCCAGCCGGCGACCTTGGTGTCGACGAGCACGACGCCGTCGCCGGTCACGAACGCCGCAGAGTTGCCGCCGCCGCCGCGCAGCACGTAGAGGTTCTCCTTCAGCCGCTCGACCTCTACGAGCTGCCCGCCCTGCTCCGCCTTGGTCACCGCCAGCGACACGGCGCCGACGAACAGCACCGCGCCGAGCACCATCACCCGCTTCATCTCCCGCCTCGGCCGCATCGACCTCACCTCGCTCATGCCATCCCCCCCGACAAGAACACCCGCTCCACGAACCAGAACGCGCCGGCCGCGATGACCGCGATCGAACCGGCCACCGCGATGCGCTGGCCGGCCACCGCGCTGTAGGCGCGGATACGCCACAGGATCGCCGCAACGACCAGGACGACAGCGAGCTGGCCGATCTCCACCCCGAAGTTGAAGGAAAAGAGCGACCACCCGAGCGCCCCGCTCGGCAGACCCATTTCGCGCAGCACGCTCGCGAATCCGAAGCCGTGAATCAGCCCGAACACCAGCGCGATCCAGATCCGCATGTCGCGCCCGCCGCGCGCCAGCAGGTTGTCGAGGCCGACGTAGACGATGCTCAGCGCGATGATCGGCTCGACCAGCCGCGCGGGCGGCGTCACGACGTTCAGCACCGCCAGCGACAGCGTGATGCTGTGGGCGACGGTGAACGCGGTGACCACGAGCAGCAGTTGCCGCACGCTCCCCCCGAGCAGCAGCAGGCCGATGAGGAACAGCAGGTGATCGGGCCCGATCAGGATGTGGTGCACGCCCGACGGCACGAACCTCTGCAGCACCGCCCAGACGCCCTGCCGGGTGCCGAGGAAGTACTCGTACTCGGTCTCGCCGCCACCGAGAATCGCCTGCGTAGTGAGCTCGGCGTTCTCGTAGACATTGAGGAAGGTCTGGTGATTCGGGTCGTACGGAAAAAGCTCGGCCGACACCACGACCGCGCCGACACCCTCGTCGAGCGGACGTTGGACCCGGAGCCGCACCGACTGCCGTTCTGCCAGGATCTCCGGCTCGGACCAGCGACCGAGCTCAAGCGGGCGCCCGTCGGCCATCAACCGGAGCCGCTCGCCGATCAGCGCCCCGAGCCGTTCGCCGCGCGGCCGCAGGATGTCCCGGTTGAGCACGAAGGCCGGGTCTTCGAGGTCGAACTCGTAGGCAACGTCCCAAACGTGCGCCACCACCGTCACGTCGAGCGTTCCGGATCCGAGCCGCACGTCCACGAAGCTGAACGGCGCAGGGTGCGCTGCCACGCTTGCGGGACCCGCAGCAACCGCGGCCGCGGCAACCAGGAGGCACCAGCCCGGACGCTTCATCCCGCCAATGGTAACCGATGGGATCCCTTCACGCCGCCTCCCTGCCAAAGCGCTCGATCGTCTCCAGGGTTTCCCGGACATCGTCCCACGTCGTGGTGTGGTTGATGACGCACAGCCGGAGCGCCAATCGCCTGTGAAGCAGCGTCGACGACATGAACGCGCGATCCTCCCAGAACACACGCGCGAGGACGTTCCGGTTGAGCCGGTGAAGCCCTCTCTCGCCATCGGCGCTTTCGCCCGGGTTGACCCGAAAGCAGACGATTCCCAATGAGGCGGGCGTCATGAGCTCCAGAATCGGGCTGTCCACGACGTATCGCGCGGCGCGCTCGGCCAGCTTGATCCCTCGTAGCACCGCGTCCCGAAACGCCGCCATGCCGAAGACTTGCACGGACATCCAGATCTTCAGGGCGCGGTCGCGACGACTCAGTTGCAGGCCGCGGTCCGCTTGATTCGGATGATTGGCGCCCCATACCGAATCCTGCAGCACGTCATGGTGGATTGCGAAGGCCCGCTCGAGCGTCCGGGCGTCCCGGACCAGCAGACAACCCGCATCGTACGGCTGGAAGAACCACTTGTGCGGATCGATGCCAACGGAATCGGCCCGCTCGATGCCCCGCAGCAGGCGCGCCCCGGGCTCGGTGATGGCCGCGAAGCCGCCATGCGCCGCGTCGACATGCAGCCAAATCCCATGCGCCTGGCAGTAGTCCGCGATGGCGTCCAGGGGATCCACGGCTCCGGTGCTGGTGGAGCCGGCGTCGGCGCAGACTGCAACCGGCGTGCACCCGGCGTCCCGGTCGGCCTCGACGGCGGATGTCAGGGCGTCCACCGCAAGACGGAAGTCCGCGCCTGTCGGCAGCACCCGAACCCGATCCGGGCGAATGCCGATGATTCGCGCGGAGCGAATCTGGGCGCTGTGGCCCTGGTCGCTCATGTAGACAGTCGCCCGCGCCGGGTTCCCGACCGCCTCGCGCGCGGCCACGAAGGCGTCCAGGGCCGCCGCGGAGCCGCCGCTGGTCAACAGGCCGCCGGCGGTCTCCGGGTATCCCAGCCAGCGCCGGAACCAGTCGATAACGACGGCTTCGAGCTGGCTCGGGCCGCTTGCCGACAGCCACGTGGCCGCGTTGATGTTGAAGCCGGTCACGAGGTAGTCCGCGAGCACGCCCGGCCACGTCGGCGCGGATGGCACGAACCCGAAAGCCCTCGGGTGGTCGTGTCGCATCGTCGGCGAGAGGACATCCCGCACGGCGCGGTCGATCACCTCGCGCGGTGCCCGACCGCTCTCCGGAGGGTCCTCCAGCAGCCGGGCCGTGAGCTCCTGCTTGAACTCGCCGTCCCAGGCCGGCTCACCGGGCAAGCGCCTGCTCCGCTCGATCAGAATCTCGGTGACGTACCCCGCGAGTTCCCGCATGAGGTCCGGCGGCATGCGCAGACCGTGCGTCATGGTCTGCGCTCCGAACGGGGGCTACGGGCCTCGCGGCCAATGCCTTGCCACGCGTCGATCACGGGAGTGAGCTCCATCCATGAACCTCCGCGACCATGAACCTCCGCGACGAATTTCGTTGTTGGCCGCACTCCTGTTCTCGAATGTCGCCGCAATATACACAGGAACCCTGATTGCTGGATAATACGTGCATGCTCGAAATGAGTTCCGCGTGCGTTGGTCCGCACGACATCAGCGTGTCCAGCCGTGTACCCGATGGAAGCACGGGATACCCACTCGGCAAGCCGAGCCGGCGGATTCGATGCGTCGCCCTGACGATGGCGATGATCGCGGCGACAGCGTCGGTCCAGGCCCAGGAGACCGGGACGGTACGCGGCACCGTAACCCTGGCGGAGAACGGCGGCCCGGTCGACGGCGCGCTGATTCTCATCATCGGAACGGGAGCCTTCACGTTTACCGACGACGGGGCGTTCGAATTCACGAACGTGCCGGCGGGCACCTACGACGTCATCGCCCAGCGCGAGCAACTCACCGCCGGCTTTCAGACCGTCACCATCGACGCCGGCGAAACGGCCACCGTCGACTTCGCGCTCAGCCTGTCTCCGATACGCGAGGAGGTGACCGTCACCGCGTCCGCGGCGGTCGGCGCCGAAGCGACGCTCCGCACGTTCAACGCGGTCTCCACCGTGGATTCGTTCGAGATCGCCAGGGAGGCCCCCAGCACGATCGGCGAAGCCCTCGAGGACGAGCCCGGCATCGCCAACCGCAGTTTCGGTCCCGGTGCGAGCCGACCGGTCATCCGCGGCTTCGGCGGAGATCGGGTGCTCATCATCGAGGACGGGCTCCCCACCGGCGACCTCTCCGCCACCTCGGATCATCACGGGATGACGGTCGACCCGAACAGCGCCGAGCGGATCGAGATCGTGCGCGGACCGGCCACGCTGCTCTACGGCTCCAGCGTCGTCGGAGGCCTGATCAACATCATCACCCCGCACGCGGCCTACCGGAACCTGCTCACCCCGCCCGAGAGCTACGGCGAATCGCTGATCGACGGCACGCGGGCGCAACTCGGCGCCGATACCGGAAGCGCGAACCGGCAGGCCGGAACGTATGCCAACGTCCAGCACGCGCGAGGCAACCTGCTGTACTGGGCCAGCGGCGCCAAGCGACGGACGGGTGACTACGACACGCCGGAAGGTCCCGTCTTCAACACGGCCGCCGAGCTCGCCAACGCGCGCACCGGGCTCGGCTATTTCGGCGACCGGGCCTTCGCCAGCCTCTCTCTCACGTTCGAGAACAGCCGCTTCGGTCTCCCGTTCGAGGACATCTTCCATTCGCACGGGCAGGAGGAGGACGGCCACGGGCACGATCACGGGCACGACGAGGAGGAGGAAGCCGCAAGCGACGACGAAGCAGCAATCGATCTCACCTCGCGACGCCGCGTCGGCCGTTTCGACCTCGGCCTGCGCAACCTGAACAACGACTTCCTGCAGGGCGTGCGTACCGGTTTCCACGTCATCGACGTGGCCGACGATCATGTCGACACCATAGGCGGCGCAGACAGCGTCGATTCGCGGATCAGCAACCGCAACTTCATCAAGCGCACCCTGTTCTACCAGCGGCAACTCGGGCGCTTCACCGGCCGGTTCGGCACGGAGCTGAAGTTCCGCGACTTCCAGGCGACCGGCGCCGAGGCACTCGCGCCGCGTACCGATCAGACCACATTGTCGGCCTTCGGCTACGAAGAGGTGAGCTTGGGGCGCTTCCGCCTGCAGGTCGCCGGCCGCGCCGAGCGCAACGACTACAAGACCGCCGGACGCGTCGCTCTGCCCGGCCAGGACAACGAGGACGACCACGTCGACGACGCGGACGACGACAACCACGGCCACGGCCATGACGACGAGGAAGGCGACAACGAGCACCGCCTGGAGCCGCCCGCCCCGCGCGACCGGCAGTTCCTGGGGGTGTCGGGCTCGGTCGGGCTGCACGCCGACCTCGGCGCCGCCACCGCGTTTGTGGCCAACCTCATGCGGGCACATCGCGTCCCGGCACTCCAGGAGCTCTACAACTTCGGCCCGCACCTCGGGAACTTCGAGGTCGGCGACCCGGACCTGGAGGCGGAGACGACGCTCGGGCTCGACCTCAGCCTGCGCTACCAGTCCGGCCGCCTCGGAACCGACTTGAGCTTCTATGTCTACGACATCGAGAACTTCATCTTCGGGAATCACACCACCGAGGTGGTGAACAACCTGCGGGTACTGGACATCATCGAGGGCGACAGCCGATTCGTCGGCTTCGACGCCCGGGGCAGCTTGCGGCTGGGCGGCCAGACCTGGGCGTCGCTCGGCATCGGCTACGTCAACGCGACGCTGACGTCGACCGACGAGGCGGTGCCGCGCATCCCGCCGCTGCGGGCCACGCTGAGCGTGGACATCCCCTACGGAGCATTCACCGTGAGCCCGGAGCTGATGTTCGCGGCGCGGCAGGACCGGGTCTTCCGCGACGAGACCACGACGCCGGGCTACGCCGTCCTGAACCTGGACGCTTCGTACATCTGGCCGCGGCAGCATATGGCCCACATGCTGTCGTTCACCGGGTACAACCTCACCAACGAGCTCTATCGGAACCACATGTCGTTCATCAAGGATCTGGCCCCCGAGATGGGCCGCGGGATCAAGGTAGGGTACTCGCTGCGGTTCTTCTAGGAGACTGCGCCGCTGCGAGACTGCGCCGCAAGACTCGACGCAGACGACGCTCTAGACGCGCCTTGCGCACCCTGTTCATCATCGCCCTGCTGCTGGCTCTTGCGCCTGTTCGCGCCGCCGGTCAGGAATCCCGGCTGGCGGCGGGCCATTGGACGCGCGGCCTGGCCGCCGGCTGGGGCAGCGCCTGGAAGCATGCCGTCCCCGGCTACGGCAAGACCGAGAGCGACGTCGGCTTCGCCGCCTTCCATCCGCAGCTCGGCCGGTTCGTCACCGACCACCTGGAGATCTACGGTGAAGGCACGCTCCTGCTCTACGGTCAGCCCAAACGGGCCGTCAGCGCCGGCCTGGCCGGGCTGGGCGGGCGCTACCACTTCCGGCGCGACCGATCCTGGACGCCCTACCTGGTCGGCATCGCGGGACTGCTGTGGACTTCGCTCGATCTGCCCGAAATCGACCGTGTCTTCAATTTTCAGCTCGTATACGGCCTGGGCATCCGCCAGGTCACTCGACGGGGCCCGGGCCTGCTCGTCGAGCTCCGCAACCATCACATCTCCAACGCGGGTACGGCCGGTGAGAATCTGGGACTGAACGCCGCGACCGTCATCGTGGGGGTCCACTGGGTGCTCCGCTGAGGGCTGTTCGCGCGTGAGTAGCGCGCTGTGTTCCACTGCCGACCCGCAACGCGCCGCCATCGTTCGTGAGGTATCGTTCGGCCCATGAAGACTCATGCGGCAGCGTTCTGCCTCGGCGTCTGGGTGATGGGAACCGTGTGCGTCAGCATCGTGGCGATGCAGAACTTCTACACCATCGATCGGCTCCTCGACGGACCGAGCCATCCCGCGTTCGTTGCCTTCGTCGAGGATGCCGGGCGCGAGGACGCCCGAAGTGTCCTGCGCTATCTGTCGTCGGAGCTGAACCGGCTGTTCTTCCAGCTCTGGAACGTGGCCCAGCTCGGCCTTGGGGGCGCCGTGCTCTGGTTGCTCTGGGGCCTGCGGGCGCCGGCTGCCGCACGCCTGCGCTGGATGGTCGGGGCGATGCTGGCCGTCGTGGTCGTCCTGACGGTCGGAATCACGCCGCAGATTCTCGCCATCGGCCGTAGCATCGACTTCGTTCCGCGCGACCCGCCGCCCCCGGCGGTCGCCACGTTCGGCGTCCTGCACGCTGCCTACACGCTGCTGGAGCTCGTCAAGTGCGGCGCGGCGGTCGTGGCGGCATTCTGGCTCGTGCACGTCATGCGCACGGAAGAGGCGTAGGCGCGCGGCCGGCATCGCGGTTGTGCTGGGCCGCCGCAGACTGGCTCGACGCATGTCGGCCGGCCGACATTGGCTGCCGGTGGCCCGACAGGGGCAAGGAAAGCAGCCGGTTTCGCGGCGCGACGAACCGTGGATCAGCGCGACGAGTCGACGATCCTGGCCGCGCGCAGCAGGGGGTCGGCCGCCTGCAGCACCTTGGCGCGGAGCCGCGGCCCGAGGTCCGGGCGATCCGCCAGGAACTGCTCGACCGTGGCCACCGCGGTGGCCGTCTGATGCCCGTCGAGCGCGGTCTGGAGCCAGCTCAGCGGAAAGAAGATGTCGCCCGTGCGCTGGATCTCCTCGATCAGGTCGAGGCTCGGCCGGATGTAGACCTCCGAGTCGCGTGCCCGCAGGGGATGATGCAGGAACCCGAGGGCCCTCAGGACCCACGGCTCGCGTGCCCGATTGACGGGATCGCGTAGCGAGTCGAAGAAGGCGTCGCGCACTCCCTGCTCCGGCGACAGCGCCGGCATGACGAACTCGAACGCGGCACGCCGGTCGGGATTGTCTATACGATCGAGCTGCTCGACGAGGATCTCGGCGCCGCCCGGCACGCTCCGCACTGCAAGCCCCTGGGCCAGCGCCGTGAAGTCGCGCTCGGCGAGCGGGACGCCGGGCACCTCTTCCTCTTCCCGCCAAATGCGCTCGAGGCGTGCGACCGCTTCCGCAGACAGGGCGACGTTGCGGTACGCCCCGAACCAGGCCGCGGCCAGGCTGCGGGTGCCGGCCGCCGTTGTCCCCTGCCACAGCAGCGATTCGAGCTCCGGCGCCAACTGCGCCCGCCGTTCGGGAGGCAGGTAGCGCCAGTACGCGGTGGTCAGGTAGCCGAGTATGCGGGAGACGTTCTGTTCGTCGGCTTCCGCCGGTAGCGCGCGCTGCGCCAGGTCGACCAGCGCCTCGGGCTCCACCTCGCCTTCGAGGAGCGACTCCCAGAGCGAGACCCAACCGATGGCCCGCGCCAGCGCATCGTCGATGCCCGGCAACTCCGCAAGCAGATAGTCCCGGGTTCGCGCCTCGAGCGCCATCAATCCGTAGCCGAGGCCGCCACCGTTGGCGAGCACGTAGTCGGGTGTGGCGAGCCCGACTCCCTCCGCGACCACCTCCTCGGCGCCCCGCAGGTGAACTGTCACGGCGTTCGACTCGCCGGCTCCGTACCCCAGCCGGACGTCAAGCCTCTGGTTCCACAGCCGACCGCCGCCTGCGGGATCGGACTGCCGAATCGCGAGCTGCGTGATTGCATCGCCGTCCGTTTCCAGCGCCACCTCTATCCGCGGGCGGCCGCTCTCCTCCACCCACGTCCGGCTCCACGCCATCAGGTCCTCCGCGGTCAGACCGTCGAGGATAGCGATGAGGTCCGCCCAGCTCGCGTTGGCGTAGGCGTACAACTCCAGGTACTCGCGCAGCCCGTCGCGGAGCGCTTCCTCGCCGATCAGCCGCTCCAGGTGAGCGAAGACGATCGGCGCCTTCTGGTAGATGATGGCCCCGTAGAGCGTCCCCGCCTCGTTCAGATTGTCGAGCGGCTGATGGATCGGGTTCGCGCCCGCGGTGCGGTCGACGCCGTAGGCCGCCGGGTGGTGCGCCAGCAGGAACCGCAGGTCGTGGTCGACGTCTGGGAACGTCGGGTTGACGATCTTCGCGGCCATGAAGTTGGCGAAGGTCTCCTTCATCCAGACGTCGTCGAACCACGTCATGGTGACGAGGTCGCCGAACCACTGGTGGGCGGTCTCGTGCGCGATGAGGCTGGCCCGCCCCAGTTGCGCGTTCTGGGTGACGCTCGCGTCGAGCAGCAGCGAGTCGGCACGGTAGAAGATGGCGCCGGGGTGCTCCATGCCGCCGTACTGAAAGGCCGGGACGAGCACGAAATCAAACTTCTCGAACGGGAACGCAATGCCCGTGTATTCCTCCAACCACGCCAGAGCCGATGCGTGCAGATCGAAGATGGCGCCAGCGTTGCGCTCTACCCTTTCGCGGTCGGTTTCGCGGTGGTACATCGCCATGCGCCGGCCGTCGCGCTCAGCTTCCTCCACCTGGAACTCGCCCGCCGCGAAGGCGAACAGATAGCTGCTGATAGCGTGGGTCTCGGTGAACGTGAGCACCGCCCGTTCGTCACGCTCTTCCCGCGAGGCGAGAGAGCCGTTGGCCACGGCGCGCCATCCGGCCGGCACCTCGAGCTGCAGCCGGAACCGCCCCTTCAGACTCGGCTGATCGAAGAGCGGGAGGGCCACGCGCGCCCGGTCGGGCACGAACAGGGTGTACAGGAAGTCGTCCTGCCGGTTGAGCGACCCGTCCCCCGCCGTGAATTCGATGTCCACGACGTTGTGTCCGGGCGACATCGCCGCGGCCGGTACGATGATGTGCTCGTCGCGCGCCTCGAAATCGACCGGCTCACCGGCCACCCGCACCGCGTGGACGTGCTCGGCGGGCTGGGCGAAATCGAGAACCAGGGGACCGATCTCGGTGAGGGTGAATGACGTGGTCACGCTGCCGTCGATCGGCTCGGTACGCGCCGCGGGAATCGAGAGCCTGATGTCGTAGTGCACATTGAAGATCGTGGCCGCTCTCCGTTCGGCCAGCTCCAGCGCCACGCCCGGGGCGACGTCGACGGCGGTCTCGCCGCCGCACCCGCTCACCACGCCCGCCAGGATGGCACAAACGCCCGCCAGCCCCGCCACACCCGCACCGTGCATTCTCATGTGTAACTTGCGCCTCTTGCTGCGATGTCCGCCCAACCTCGGACACTTGCAGGCTGCCGCGTCGCTCCGGCGTTCCAACCCTGGATCGCGCGGCCGGGCTGAACCCTGTGCGCAACCACTGTCAGTCTGGCAGGATAGCACCGTGGATCTCGCGCAGACGAATCTCGCCTGGGCACGCTATCCCCTCGACGATCCGCGGATGGCGGAATTCGTGGATGCGATCGACCGAATCAACGTCGTCGGCGACCGCTCGCCCGGCTGCCTCTGGCGCTTCCGGACAGAAGGGGGCGATGCGACCGCCGTGCGGATCCTCGACGACCCGCGCATCCTGTTCAACCTGACCACCTGGCGCTCGGTGGAGGACCTGCGCAACTATGCGTACCGGACCGAGCACGCCGCGTTCTTCAAACGGCGGCGCGACTGGTTTCTCCCGCCGCCCAGGCCACCCCTCGCCATGTGGTGGGTACCCGAAGGATACCGGCCGACCGTCGACGAGTCGGTGGCTCGCCTCGAGCGGCTCTGGCGCGACGGTCCCACCCCGGAGTCGTTCACCCTGAAGACCGCATTCGGCCCCGACGGCGCGCCTCTGCGGACGCGTACCGGATTTCCGGCCGCCGGCGCCTGAGTCATTCTGTCGCCGCAGACGCCGTCGTGCCCGCGCACCATCTATTGCAGCACGGACTCGCAGACCGCGCCGGCTGTCGACAGGCCGCGCCCGGTACGACATAGTGACGCCGTGACTGACTCAATCCGCACGACCGCCATCCTGTTTGCCCTGCTCGCGGTGTCCGGCTCACCTTCCGCCGCGCAGAACACCGACTGGGACACGTACCTCGGCGACGTGGCCCGGCGCCACTACTCGCCGCTGGATCAGATTACGCGCGACAACGTCGCCGACCTGGACGTGGCCTGGACCTACGATTCCGGCGAGCTGCGGCCGGGCAACTCCACCATGTACACGAGCCCGCTGGTGGTCGACGGGGTGCTCTACGGGCTGTCGCCGCAACTCGTCGCCTTCGCCCTGAACGCGGCTACCGGCGAGGAGCTGTGGCGTTACGACCCCGGTATCGAGGGCGCGCCCCAGCGCGGCCTGATGTGGTGGGAACGCGAGACCGACAGCGGCGTCGCAGCACGCCTCTTCTTCACCGGGAACGACTCGCTCGTCGCGCTCGATCCGGCCGCGGGCCAGCCGGTCATCGACTTCGGCCAGGACGGCGTCGTCGACCTGTCGGCCACCGCGGAAGGAGACGGCCCACTCCGCGTGACGGTGCCCGGCATCGTCTTCGAGGACCTGATCGTGATGGGCTTCTCGACGAGCGAAGCCGCCGGCGCGCTGCCGGGCGCCGTCTCGGCGTACAGCGCCATCGACGGCTCGCTGGTCTGGCGGCACGACAACGTCCCGCGTCCGGGCGAGCCGGGCTCGGAGACCTGGGCCGACGGTTCACTCGCGGTGGCGGGCGGCGCCAACACCTGGACCGGCATGGCGCTCGACGCCGACCGGGGCCTGCTCTTTGCGCCGACCGGATCGGCGACGCCCGACTTCTACGGCGCCTCGCGCGTCGGCGACAACCTCTTCGCCAACAGCCTGCTGGCCATCGACGTCCGGACCGGCGAGCGCCGCTGGCACTACCAGACCATCCGGCACGACGTCTGGGACCGCGACCTGCCGTCGCCCCCGACCCTGGTGCAGCTCGAACGCGACGGCCGGACCATCGACGCGGTGGCGGTCACCAGCAAGTCGGGCCACCTGTTCCTCTTCGACCGCGAGACGGGCGAGTCGCTCTACGACATCAACGAGGTGACGGCCCACCCGAGCGATATACCGGGCGAGGTGGTGGTGACGACGCAGCCGGAGTCGTCGATCGCGCTGACGCGGCAGCGCTTCCAGATGACGACGCGCAGCCAGGCGTCGATCGAGTTCGTGAGCGCCATCTGGGACCGTCTCGATCAGCGCCCCTGGGCGCCGCCCAGCCTGCAGGGGACGATGATGTACCCGGGCTACGACGGCGGCCAGGAATGGGGCGGCTCGGCGTTCTACCCGGCGACGAACCGGCTGATCGTCAACTCGTCGGAGATCGGCGCCATCCTGCAGCTCTACGAGGTGCCGGTCGGCTTCAGCGCGCGCGCCGTCTACGCCGAGCAGTGCGGCACCTGCCACGGCGCCGATCGCGCGGGCAACGCGGTCGGCCCCAGCCTGATCGACGTCGACGAGCGCTTGACGGCGCGGGAGATCAACGACGTCGTACGCGACGGGCGAGGTCGGATGACCGGCTTCGCGCACCTGGACGAGATCGAGATCCGCGCCGCGATCCGCTACATCCGGAACCCGGACGAGGAAGAGGATCTGCCGCCGTCGACCGAGGTGGACTACGCGTTCGGCGGCTACACGTGGCTGCGGGATCAGGACGGCCTGCCGGGCAACCGAACGCCCTGGGGGACGCTGACGTCGGTGGATCTCGCGACCGGCGACTTCGACTGGCAGGTGCCCTTCGGCGACTACCCGCAGACCGTGGGACAGGGTCTCGGCTCGGAGAGCTACGGCGGGCCCGTGGTCACCGCCTCGGGACTGATCTTCATCGCGGCGACGCCGGACCGGAAGTTCCGGGCCCACGACACGAGGGACGGCGCGGAGCTGTGGCAGGCGGACTTGCCCGCGGCCGGCTTCTCGACCCCCGCGGTCTACGCGGTGGACGGCCGGCAGTACGTGGTGATAGCGGCCGGCGGCGGCCGCATGGGACCGCCCTCCGGCTCGGAGTACATCGCGTTCGCTCTGCCGGAGTCGCCGGACTGACGAACCCGCTGCGAAGTCGCGACGGCATGTTGCGCTGTCAGCCGCAGACGCTCGCCACGCCCAGGGGCCGTAACGCTCCCCGGGCTCAAGGTGCGACGACGACACCAGCGACGTGATGACGCTGGAGCGACGCCGACCGGCGGGTGAGGATCCGGCCGGTCGGCATCAACTACGCCCTCCCTACTGCCCGAGTTCTTCGTAGATCGCCGCGATGGCCGCGGCCATCCGCTCGGTGCGGTAACCCTCGTACTGTCCGGTCAGATCGATAGACGCG
This sequence comes from Vicinamibacterales bacterium, assembly GCA_964291605.2. Lineage (GTDB taxonomy): Bacteria > Acidobacteriota > Vicinamibacteria > Vicinamibacterales > UBA8438 > WTFV01. The sequence continues at coordinate 3,855,182 of OZ219745.1, forward strand.
GCGGCCTCCTCCGCGCTCTGCCCCGCCTCGATGGCGCCGCGCACGGCTGCCAGCAGGTCGGCGGTGAAGCGCTGGTACTCCCGTAGCGACTCCGGCGTGGTCACCGGGATGTGGCCCGGAACGACGGTGTCGTAGCCGTCCACGTTGTCGATCAGCGCCTGCAGCGTCTCGGGGAACGAGACGCCGCTGCCGCCGTTGCTCCGATCGAGGAACGGCGCGTCCCGCCACGGGAACATGTCGCCCATCTGCAGGACCCGCAGGCCGGGATACAGGATGAACGTGTCGCCGTTCGTGTGGCCCGCTCCGAAGTGGTATAGCTCGATGCGGTCGGCCCCGGACCCGAGCGTCAGGCGGTCCGTGTAGGTCGTATCCGGCATCCCGTGCGCGGTGTCTCCCTCGAACATGCCGAGCCGCCCCATGTTCGCTTCCGTGTTCTCCTGCACGACTATCTGCACCGACTCGGGGAAGAACGCGTTGCTCCCGACGTGGTCGCCGTGCGTGTGCGTGTTGATGATCGTCGCGACCGGCTTGTCGCTGACCGTGCGGATGCGGTCCATCAGGGCCTGGCCCCAGCCGGGCAGCTTGGTGTCGACCAGCGTGATCCCTTCCTCGCCGATGTAGACGCCGGTGTTGCCCCCGCTGAACGCCGCCCGATCGAGCGGACTCGAGCCGGTGATGACGTACAGGTTGTCCCTGACCTGCTCGATGACCGTGGCGTCGAGCGCCGCCTGCGACAACTGCTGTTCCGAGCTGACCACCGCCGACAGTCCGCCGACCACGATGACCGTGCCAAGTACCAATACGCGTTTCATGACATCCCTCCATGTCCCGGATCTACGCATGGTTTCCACGCCGGCCCGCCCGTACGACCGCGAGCGCCCGGCGCCGCGATGACCTCCGGCTCGCTCAGGCGACGCCGCGCTACCGCGCGCCTATTCTACGGCGGCCTGCAGAGCCACGTGGGCGAGCACAGCCAGCGGTGGATCCTTGAATCACTACAACGACCGTGGGGGATGCCTTGAGTCTCTCGACGTACTGCAACGATATCTGCAGGGACACGGACCGGTGTCCGACGCCTGCCTCGCCGAACTGCCACGCCGGCGCGGCGACCGCGGTGTCACCTGCCGGAGGCCAAGTGGATGCCCCGACGGAAGTCCTCGACATCGGAGCACGCCATCGCTGCCGCGATCGCGGTGTCGATGGAACACCCGGCCAGCAGATGCGGATCGCTTGCGACACGCCGCCTCCGACAACGGCTCCCGCCGAGCAACGGACTATCGACCCGCCTGGTGGATGCGCCGCCGGAAGTCGGCAGCGTCCGAGCACGCCATGGCGATGGCCATCGCGGTTTCGAAGGAATGTCCGGCCAGCAGGTCCACGTCGGACGCGATGTCCGCGGGGACGTCGATGCCGCGCGCCCGTAGCGCCGAGACAACGGCCTTCGCAAGGGCCCTCGCCTCTCCCCTCCTCTCGGCTGTCGCCAGCAGAGAACGAGTCAACGGGTCGTCTTCGGGACTTGTGCCGTCGCGCTCTCCCAGAGCCCGCCCCACGCGTTCCAGCACCCGCCACACCGCCGCCGACAATGGCTCCTCGGTCAGCGCGCGGAAGATCTCCGCCGCCGTCCAGCTCGGAAACGCCACGCTTTCGGCAGCTTGCCGATAGCCGCCAGCGGCGTCTGGCAGGTGAATCGCGAGTCCCGGCGCGCGTACCGATAGCTTCGACGGCACCAGCACCCAGATCTCCGGAAACCCCCACTGCTGGTACTTGCTCAGCTTCCAGCGGCGCACGTCGGTCGTGTGATCCACCTCGAGCACCACGTCCGGCAGCGGACCCTCGTCCACGTTCACGCGCCCCCGCGTCTTCCACCGCGCCGGCTGCAGATACACGACGTTGTCGGCCTGCAGGATCTGGTGCGGGCGCCCGGCCGCGTCCAGCCGCGCCAGACTCGTCGAACCGAAACACTCGATGGCCGCCCCGCGCACCGACGCCATCCGGGCCGCCAGCATGGCCAGCCGCTGCCCCGGCTGCTCGTGCCACGAGGAGACGTCGCGGACCCGCCAGGCCATCCCCGCGCGCGCGTTCCAGTACTCGATGCGATCGTCGTGGCGTTCGAGCTCCTCCACGGCCAAAGGAAACGATTCGCAGCCCGGCAGGTCCGGCACGTCGGCAACCGGCGTGCGGGCCGGCTCGGACAGACGCGATTCGGCAGGGTCCGGGAACAGGGGAGGCTGCGCCATGCGTCCATTGTGGCATGGAGGCGATCCTCCCCGGAGCCGGATGCTGCACGGCGGTCGACAATCGGGATCGAAGCGGAACGGAGATCGGATCCGATGCCGTGACCGTGCGTGAGGAGCGCAGCTACGCAGTGGGGTCATGCGGATCCGCCAGGATTCATCGGCGCTTCTGTCGTTGGGGGGTTGACCACCACTGCACCGGCGCAAAATGACAAGAGTGCGACTGACCGTCAACCTTGAGCCGGACCTCTACGCGGTCGCCGTTTCGCTCGCCAAGGCGGAAGACTGCAGCATCAGCGCCGCTGTCAACCGGCTGCTGCGGCGTGGCCTGCCAACCGATGGGGACCAGCGTGAAGGGCCCGTCGAACGGACCAGGAGACGCAACGGCATCCTCGTCTCAGTAGGGGGGGCGCCGATCACGCCGGACACGATTCGCCGGATCGAGGAAGAAGACGACGCCTCCTGACGTGGCTTCTCGACGGCAACGCCCTCGTCGCGCTGGCGATGAGTTCCCACATGCATCACGATCGCGTCCACTGTTGGTTCTCCCGGTTGGGGCGGGACCACTTCGCCACCTGCCCCACGACACAGGGCACACTGCTTCGCGTCCACATGAAGTCGTATCTCGACGACAGCGCAGCCGCAGCCTGGCGCGCGTTGCGCGAGGTGTCCGCGCATCCGAAGCACGACTGGTGGGAAGACGGACTGAGCTTCCGCGACGTGCCGCACCGACACCTGCAAGGACACGGGCAGGTGACGGACGCCTGGCTCGCCGAGCAGGCCCGCCGGCGCAGCGGCCGCGTCGCGACGCTCGATTCCGGTTTCGCTCTGCTGCACGCCGATGTGGCCACTCTGCTTCCGCGCATGGAATCGTAGCAGCCCGCCCAGCGAGGTGAGGCGCTGTTGCCATCGCGAGCGCCGATGGTGACGGCTACAACCTGTTCCCGAAGTCACGAGTCGCTCTGCGTGCGATGACGCGGCAATGGCCTTGTCAGGATCGTGCCTCTGGAGCATCCTGAAAGAGTCTCGCCCATGTCGTACCAGCGCGTTCTGCAATCTCGCGCGGCGTTTCGGAAACCCCTGATGACATCCTGCTTCGGAATCGGTTCAATGTCGGTCGCCTGACCGGGAAGCGCATTGGGTCTGAAGCCCGCGCCGAGAATTGCGGCGAGCGTCTCTCGACCAGCCAGAAACCACGCCTCCCTGCATTGCACCATCATGTGGGCATGCTCGTCCGTAGCTCCGGGCGGCCTGTTCCACCCGTCGTCCAGCCGATTCTGCAGGTGCGTCCAAGGACCGACTCCCTCGGCGACGGGAGCTTGGCTGTCGACGAGAGACACGGTAATGGCGTCATTCTTTGGATCGAACTGGCCGGCAACGTTGCCGACTCGCACTCGACTCGAGAACTCGGCGTTCGATTCCGCGATCAGTTTTGCGGCGGCGAGCAGGAGCGAGGTGAGCTTCGAAGGTTGTCCGACTGCCTGGCAGGACAAGGCGCTCGTCTTTCTGCCGCCGCACGAGCTGCTGACGCCGTATCCGGGCTTCGTCGCGGTCTACGACGGACACTACCTGGAGTTCGACGAGATCCACCGCGATACCTCGTTCTTCTTGGACAGCCGCCGCCCCGCGATTCCAGAAAAGCACTTGCGACGGCGTCAATGGAGCCGATTGAGAAAGAGATGGGCGGCACGGTGGAAACTGGACGCGAACCGGCGCTTCTACCTGAAGTTCGCCGCGAAACGCCGGATCGAGATGCCGCTCGTAGCCGAAGGACACCGGAAGCTGGCGCCATGCTCGCGCGCCTGATCGCCACAGGCTCCCTGCTCGGGAACGGCTACCTCTTCTGGGACGAGCCAGCGGCCAACCTGAATCCCAGACTCGTCAAGTCCGTGGCGCTGCGATCCTCGGCTTGGCCCGCGACGGCATTCAGGTATTCGTGGCGAACCATTCCCTGTTCCTGCTTCGGGAACTGGAAGTCCTGTCGAAGTCCGATGAGTTCGCGAGCGTCGCCCAACGCTACTTCGCCCTCGCGATCAGCGAAGACGGCGTGCGTGTCGAACAGGGCGACACGGCCGACGAACTGCAGACGCTGATGTTCCTGGACGAGAATCTCCAGCGGGTGCACGACATCATTGTTAGATGAGCGTCAGGCGGCGTTTGCGGCTCTTCGTTCCCAGAAGTCCTCGAAGCGGCCGCTGAGGATGCAGCAGCGCAGGGCGATGATGGCGTTGGCCCCGGCGACGGTCCAGCGCATGCCGGCGCGCTTGAGCCGGTCGCCGAGCTGCTTGCATCCGGCCTCGACGACGCCCGACGAGACGCACAGGCCCCTGGCGCGGAACTGCGGATAGCGCATCCGGTGGCGGTTCCCGAACACGTAGTGAATGCACTTTCGCGCCTCGGGCGTGGTCTTGACATGGATGCGCAACGCGGCGACGACGGCGCACAGCCGGCCGGCGTCCAACTCGGCACGCCGGTCCCTGGCCCACTGGTCGGCCAAGTCGGTCCCGGGGCCGTAGATGGCCTTGGCGACGTCGCACAGATGCTGCTTGGCGTGGTAGATGTCGACGATCTCGATGGCGCGGGGAAACTGCTCGGCGGCGACGTTCCAAATCCACGGCGCGCCGTCGCCGATGACGACCTGACGGTCCGCGGTGTCGAAACCGCGCCGTATTGCCTCGCGATGGACACGTTGGGCGAAGGCAGCCGGCTGCGGGTCGGTGTCGCGGCTGGCCGCGCTCTCGACCGCGGCGTTGTAGCTGACCGACCCGTGGTCGCGCACGGGCCGGCCCGCCTTGTTGCGCCCTTCGGCCGTCCACGTGGTGGCCAGCTTGACCTCGCGGGTCTTGGCCGAACCGTCGGGCTGCTTGCCGCGACGCCCTTCGACTTCGGCGGGTCGCACCGGCACACCGGTACCGTCCATCCCGAAGTACATCGTGGCCGCGGGACTGGAAACGGTTTCGGCCACCGCGCGTTCGTCGTCGGCGACCTCACGTCCCAGGGCTTCGGCACAGCGCTCGACCTGCTTGGTCTTGACGCGCACCGCGGCCAGTTCCCACAACAAGTCGCTGGCCGCGGCGAAGCTGAAGCCCGAGGCCGCCAGCCCCACCATCCGCAGCACGCCGGGCGACAGCGACGTGGCGTGCATACCCAGGGCCCGGTCGCGCGGACACACCCCCGTACGGCAGGCGTCGCAATGGTAGTAGGCCCGTTTCAGCGTCAGCGGTCCGAGCAGCGTGGTGAAGGTCTTCGGGCGGCGGCCGGCAAAGCGCGCCGTCTGGCCGCAGACGCACGCTGTCGTCGAACTCGAATGGTCGGAACCGTCCGCGTTGAAGGACTCCTCCAGCGCCTCCGCGGCCAGGTCGAGGGCTTGGCGACGGACGGCCTGCTCAAGGGCCTCGAAGTCCTGCGCGGCGCCGCGCTCCGGCCCCCTGAGCGCATCGATTTCGGCCGCAAATGCGGCTACGAACGCTGCGCGCCGAGCCCCTTGGCGACCCGCTCGGCGGCGGCGAGCGCTCGACGGTACACGGTCCGCTCGAGGGTCTCGAAGTCCTGCGCATTCACCCTTCCGCGTCGCAGGACAGCCTCGACGTCGGCCTTGACCGCCGCCTCCAACGCCGCGAACTTCTCCTCGACGCCCCCTTTTTCGGCCGCGCGATCGAGCGGTTCAGTCAACTGCGCCTCGGGCATGGTCGGAGTCCTCCCTACCCAAGGAATCGGCCGATCGGCGCTCGCTCAATACCCCCGTACGGCAAAGCCTCACTTTCATGTCGTGCACCCATCTCCAGCAGTCGGATCGCTATCTCGCGCTGTACGATTGACATTCCGTTGCTGGATGACGGGTCGGACGTTCCGAAGGCATGACAAGTGCAGCGCCCCTCTACGAGTGGAACTGCTGGCCGATGGCAATCACAGTGAGCGCGACAGCAAGAACGTCCTCAGGTTATCGGCGACTTCCGTCGCCCGAGCGCGGTCGGAGCGGAACAGGCGCGCAAAGCTCCGGGCGCAACTGGCGTGCGGCGCAGTCGCACCGAGCATCTCCTCGACAAGCCGAGCAGCGGCCGCGTCCTCGTACTCTTCAGCCTGAACCAACTGGTAGTAGAGAAGCAGAACCGTTCTCGCGCGCTCCAGCATCAGGTTCTTCCGACCGAAGACGTCGTCCAGGCCGAAGAACGCAATCGTGACCAACGCCCTCAACTGCTGAAACGGATCGACGGCACTACTCTGCGGCAGGAATCCATCGAACGTGATCACCTCCTCCGGATCGACGTCCATGAGTCCGATCGGGTAGATCAGCCACGGCCGCTCAGCCGTCATCTGCCTCGGATCGTCGCCATGTGGATCGTACGCGCCGGCGATCGGGAAATAGTCCTTCTTGCGTCCCGAATTGCAAGCCTTGCACGCGACCGCGTAGTTCAGAAGGTTATAGGACAGGAGGTAGTACCCGTTGTTCGCGTCGGGAGGAGTTGTCAGCCTGACCCCGTCGTCGACCAGAGACCGCGGACAGGACCAAGGCCGGATATTGCCCTTCGGCCGGAAGTGCTCGATGTCGAGCTCATGCCGTCCAAGGTCCCCCGACTCGAACTTCCGCTCGCAGAAGCAGCACTTGCCGTCTCCCTGCACCTGCATGAAGACCGGCTTGATCTCGCTCCAGATCGGGTTCTCCTCCTCGTATCTCCCTCGGTCACGGAAGACGTCGGTTCGCGTCTGCCCCCTGGCAATCCATCCCGGCACGAGCTGCTCGACGAGCGCACGGAGGCCGTCAGCATCGATGTCGTAGCGGATCACGATTCCACGCCCGACAGCTCGGCAACCAGCTTCCTGGCCGCTTCGGTATCGCCCTTGCGGGCGTTCTCCAGGAGGCTCCGTATGCGGCGGGTCTGGGATCCGGAGCGTGTCGACTCCAGACCGAAGAGCTCGGTCAGCAGAATCTGATCGGCATCCATCCTCGATACGTCGACTCCCTTCACCCGTTCCAGGGGGCTGGCTCCATTCTCCCCCTGCCGCGCGACGATCAGGTTGTTCCACTCGAGCGATCCTGCGAGCAGTGGACTGTGGGACGTGACGATGAACTGCAACCGCGGCAACCCGCGGGCAAGTCGTGGGAGCAGTTCCATCTGCCATCCCGGGTGGATATGCAAGTCCGCCTCGTCGATCATCACGATGCCCTGATACTCGTCCAGGTTCTTCTCCGCGGGACAGGTCTCGCACATGTGGTACAGCAGGTCGCCAATCCACCCCAGAAAAGCCCTGTACCCGTCCGACAACGCGGGGAATGGCACGTGAGTCTGCCGCTGTTGAAAGACATATTCTCCCTCTCCACCTTCCATCTCGCCGCTGAAGTGGCATCGTTCAGGACCGACGAGCTGGTTGATGAGCGTCCGCACCTGCGAAAAGCGGTCCGGATTGCCTAGCTGGTACCGTCGAAGCCAGTGGCTCAGGGGAAGCAGGGAGTACGTTTCCTCGAAGAGGCTCATGATCCGCCGTGCGCGAGTGAAAGACGATGTGCTACGCCCCGCCTCGTCTACGCGCTCGCGTCTCTCGACCCGGCGATTGGCGCCGTAACCAACGAAGAAAAAGGCGTCCGAGCGGCTGCTGTAAATCGGGTGCCAGTACTTTTCGTCCCGGTGTGCCCACTTGAACCGCTCCAGATCGCCAAGACGTTTGATGCGTATGCGGGACTCGACCTGCGACACCCGTTCAGGTACGTCGTCCTGCGCTCCAGGGGTGAAGGTCGCCTCGACGAGAGCGCCGGCCTCGGCCGGCTCGCCGGACGTCCGTCGAATGAGGCGGTAGGGGAAGATTCCGGAGTCCTCCACCGCCGGACCGAGCGCTGCGAGCGCAATACCCTTGAGAAGCGTTGTCTTCCCGGACCCGTTGCTCCCAATCACCAGGTTCATGTTCGGAAGCTTCGGCCGTTCGGACGCCGGCAGATCCGGAGCCTCCGGATGCACGAAATCGATGGACGCCTGCTCGAACGTCCGGAACGCCCGCAGTGTGATCGAGTCGATGTACACGATGCGCCTGCTCGATGTTCAGGGCCGCTTTCGGTCCCGACGACACCGCACGCCCCTTGCCCTATTCGAACGTGACGCGCTCGAAGCTGGGCGGATCCTCGTCGGCGAAGTGCGGATGGACCACGAAGACGTCGTCGCCGACGACCGCGGCGGTCGTCGCCTGCTCCTCGTAGCTCGCGACCCCGGCGATGCCGGCGGTGGCCCAGTCGTCGTCGCTCGTCAGCGCGACCACGCGGTTCGCCGAGTTGCTGACGATGGCGAGGCGGCCCGCCGTCCAGACCATGCCGTCCTGCCCCGGCACTTCCTCGGGCAGGGTCACTTCCGCCGCGGCGCCGGGATCGTCGAGCGGCACCTTCCACAGCGTGGCGCCGCGCGCGACCAGCAGATACCCGCCGGGATGATCGACGATGCCGTTGGGTCCGGCTCCGCCGTCGTCGAAGGCATGGAACACGCTGGCGGCATGGTCGGCGTCGACGCGGTAGATGACGTTCATCCGCGTGTCGGTAACGTACGCCGTGCCGTTGTCGGTGACCGCGACGTCGTTGGCGAAGTGCATGGCGTCATCGCCGGCGTCGACCGTCGCGGCCAGGTCGATCATCGCGATCCGCTCGCCGCTGGTGAGGTTGTAGATGCCGAGCTTGGCCTGGCCCACGCCTCCGCTCGCGAAAACGGAGCGGTCGGCGTTGGCCACCAGCAGCCGATCCCGCGGCTCGTCCGCCTCGATCCCGACCGAGGAGACCAGCTCCTCGTCCTCCACCAGCGCCTCGACGCGGCCGTCGGCATGGATCCGGAAGACGGAGCCCTCGGTGAGCGACCCGGTCAGCAACCGGCCGTTCATCATGTCGTACTCGACGCCTTCCGGGATGAACCCGCCGCGCTCGGCGACGATCACGTCGGGCAGCATCTCGGCCGCGGCCTGCGCCGCCGGCGGCTCGGTTTCCGGAATGGCGGCCGCCGGTTCCAGCGCCGGCTCGCTACCGCAGCCGGCGGCAAAGGCAACTGCACAGGCCATCGCACTCACGAGTATCTGGTTGCGCATCGGGCACCCCACGCTGGACAGGTCTTCGCTGCGTTCGTGCTCTGGCGGAGCATCCGCGCCGTAATGCGATGCTGACGCACCCGGCGGCCGCCGGACAGTCCGCGCTGCAAGAAGTGCTGACGCGGACGACACTCTCTAGTATAGGATGGCGCGACCGGCCCCTGACATCCCCGGCGCCCACGAGAGACCGACCCATGCGCGATTTCCTGGCCCAGACCCTCGCCGAGAGCCCGACTCGCGAGTGGATGGTGTACCTGCTCGGCAACGTGCCCGGCCTGCCGCCCATCGCCCAGTCGTTCCACATCATGGGGATCGCGACGGTGGTCGGGTCCGTCATGATGGTCGACCTGAAGTTCCTCGGTCTCGCGCTGCCGAATCAGAACGTCAGCGAGATGATCCGGCGGCTGCTGCCCTGGACCTGGTACGCGCTGGCCGTCAACTTCGTCACCGGGCTCATCTTCATCCTGGCGCGACCGATCCGCTACTTCTACAACCCGGTCGCCACCTTCAAGTTCTCGTGCCTGCTGCTGGCCGTCGGGCTGGCGTTCGCCGTCTACTGGATGAACCGGAAGCAGCACGGCTACTGGGAGCATTCGTCCGAGCGGCTGTGGGCGGCGCGGATCATCGCCGGGGTGTCGCTGCTGCTCTGGATCGGCGTCCTGCTCGGCGGCCGCTGGATCGCCTACTCCGAGTACATCACCGATCCCTTCGAGGTGCCGTTCGTCTGGGAAGACCTGGCCGCGTATCCTTCCATCTGGCAGTGGATGCAGGACCACCCGCTCTCGCAGCACATCGGCTTCACCTGGTGGTTCCCGCTGCTGGAGTCGATCCACGTCATCGGCATCGGCCTGGTGGTCGGCTCGATCATGACGGTGGACCTGCGCCTGCTCGGCCTCGCCGCCCTCCGCTACCCGGTGAGCCGGATGGCGCGCACGCTGCTCCCCTGGACCTGGGCGGCGTTCGTGGTGGCGGCGATCACCGGCTTCGGCATGTTCGTCACCCGCGCGCCGGCGTACGTCGAGAACCCGGCCTTCCAGATCAAGTTCCTGCTGCTGCCGCTGGCGTTCGTGAACATGGCCATTTTCCATCTCTGGACGTACCGCGACATCGCCGCGTGGGACACGGCGCAGGAGCTGCCCCCGGCCGCGCGGGTGGCCGGCGGCGCGTCGCTGGCGCTATGGGCCGGAATCATCATCGCCGGCCGCTGGACCGGCCACATCATCTGACCGGCTCCGACCCCACGCCCCGCCGCCGGGCCCGTGCACCGCCCGGCGGCCGGTTCCTGCGGGCCTGCTCCGGTCCCGGCGCGCTGCCTGCGCGGCCCCGCTCCGCGAGCCGCCGCGCATACAATCGCTCCGAGAACCGACACCGCCGCATCCTGGGAGGACGCCATGCCACGACGCTGCCTTCTCGTCGCGCTCATCGCCGCACTCGCACTCGTTCCGGCCGGCGCCTCGGCGCAGGATGCACGCGACGACTTCCACCACCTGGGTCAGATCAACAAGGCCTCGATCGTGATGCTGACCGAGGCCGGGCTGGTGCCCGAGCCGCTCGGGGCGACGATAGCCGGGGGCATCGCGCAGGTGGTTGCGGAGCAGGACGAACCGGGATCGCAGCGGTCGTCCGACTACCTCGTCTTCGAGGAGCGGCTGGTCGAGGTGGCCGGCCGCGATGCGTCACGCCTGCACACCGGACGGAGCCGGCAGGACATCGGTTCGACGTTCCGGCGGCTCGCGCTGCGGGAGGCGCTGCTGACGACCTACGAGTCGCTCCTCGCGCCCCGCGACGCGCTGCTGGCGCTGGCCGGGCAGCACACGGGCACGATCATTCCCGGCTACACGCATGGCGTGCAGGCCCAACCCACCTCCCTCGCCCACTACCTGCTGGCGTTCGCCGCAGCGCTTGAAAGGGATGCGCAGCGGCTCGAGGAAGCCTACGCGCGGGTCAACCGGAGCCCGCTCGGCGCCGCCGCGCTCGGCACCTCCGGCTTCCCGATCGACCGCGAGCGGCTTGCCGCCCTGCTGGGCTTCGACGGCGTCCTGGAGAACTCGTACGACGCCAACCACGTCTCGTCGGTGGACTCCAAGACGGAACTCGCCTCGGCGCTGGCCATCTCGGCGATCGCCGTCGGACAGTTCAGCGAGGACGTGCAGGTCCAGTACCACGATCCCGCGCCGTGGCTCCTGCTCGACCGCTCGCTGACCGGCATCAGCAGCATAATGCCGCAGAAGCGCAACCCGATCGCGCTGGAGCGGCTCCGGCAGATCGCAAGCACCGTCCTCGGCGACGCCCAGACGGTGTTCCTCACTGCGCACAATACGTCGACCGGCATGATCGACTACCGCGGCGCGGACCAGATCCTGGAGACAGCACAGAAGGCCCGCGAGATGTACGGGCTGTACGCGGCCGTCGTCGGCGGCCTGGAGGTCGACCCCGCGCGGTCGCTGGCCGAGGTGGACGCGGACTACGCCACCATGACGGAGGTGGCCGACACGCTGCTCCGCCATGCCGACATCCCGTTTCGCGTTGGCCATCACTACGCGTCCGAGCTGACCGAGTACGGACGGGCGCACGGCAAGCGCCCCAAGGAGCTGACCGCCGAGGAGCTGCTGCACGTCTACGAGGAGACCTACGGCGAGTCGTTGCCGGTCAGCGTCGACCGGATTCGCGAGGCGCTCGATCCCGAGCGGATGGTGGCGGGGCGGCGCGGGCTGGGCGGTCCGCAGCCGGCGGAGACCGGGCGCATGCTGCAAGAAGGCCGCGAGCGGCTGGATGACAGCCGCGGCTGGCTCGCAGCGGCGCGCGAGGCGCTTCTGGAGGCCGGGTCGGCACTCGAAGCCTCGTTCACGGCGCTGGCCGCGGCGAAGTAGCGCTGCGGCGGCCCGTTCACGCAACGCTGCCGCCGGGGACCCGCCCAAGGTCGGAACTTGACACGACATGACCAGTCAAGAAGACTAGTACATGGAGACAATCAACGCATCGGACTTCAAGGCCCGCTGCCTGGCCATTCTCGACCGGGTGCACGCGACCGGCGAGCGCGTCGTCATCCTGAAGCACGGCCGCCCCGTCGCGGAGCTGGCCCCCGCTTCCCGAACCGAAGCCGAGTACCCGCAGTTGGAGTTGCGGGGAACCGTTACCGTGAAGGGCGATATCGTCGCACCTGCAGTCCCTGCGGAGCATTGGGACAGTCTTGGGCAATGAGAGCCCTTCTCGACACGCACGTATTGATCTGGTGGCTGAACGACCCCGACAGACTCTCGCCACGGCAGCGCGCGATCGTCGCCGCGGCCAGTCGCGATTCACCGCTGTTGGTTTCGGATATCTCGCTCTGGGAAGTCGCCACGCTGCACAGTCTGGGTCGCATCACCTTGACAATCCCCTTGCGGGAATGGCTCGACAAGGCGGCGGCTCCGCCACTGGTGCGACGACAGGGCATCTCCCCGGCAATCGCGACCGAGCTCGCCGCGCTACCCGTCTCGTTTCATCGGGACCCGGCGGATCGAGTCCTCGTGGCGACTGCTCTCGTGCTCGGCGCCACGCTGCTGACACAGGATCGGAGGATCCTCGACGCCGCGCTGGTCGAGACACTGAGTTGACCCGAACCCCTTGTTTCCCAAGCTGTTGTCATCGTCGATGCGCAGCAGGGTGCGTCTCCGGTCGTGTATCGTGACGTCTGGCCATGATGTAGCGGCGGTGTCTCGTCACTCGGAGGAGGTTGCTGATGGCGTCCGCTCGACTTCCGCTGGCAATCGCGACCGTTCTGCTGCTCCTGTTCTGCTGGGCATCTCCCGGACTCGTCGCCGCGCAGAATCCCCAGCCGCCGGATCCGGCACCGGAAGAGACCGCCGAGACCGCGGAGGCCGACAATGCCGACGACAGCCAGGACGGCGACCGCCGCGGACGCCGCAACCGCAACGGCATCAAGCCGTACGACGAGGTGATCACCGACGAGGCGGAGAGCGACGACGGGGTGTTCACCGTCCACCGTCTCGACGACAAGGTGTTCTACGAGATCCCGGAGGCCGAGCTCGGCAAGGAGTTCCTCTGGGTCAGTCAGATCGCCCGCACGACGGAAGGTGTCGGCTACGGCGGCCAGGCGCTGGGCAACCGCGTCGTCAAGTGGGACCGGCACGGCGACCGGATTCTGCTGAAGAGCGTCTCGTACGCGATCGTGGCCGATGCCGAGCGCCCCATCGCACGCGCCGTCGAAGCCGCGAACAACGACACGATCATCAGGGCGTTCAACATCGAAGCGCTCTCCGAGGACGATGCGCCGGTCATCGAAGTGACGACGCTGTTCAACCGGGAAGTCCCGGAGTTCAGCGCACGGACGCGCCTGCTGGCACGCGGATTCGCCCGCGACCGGTCGTTCGTCGAGAGCGTGAAGGCCTTCCCCGGGAACATCGAGGTGAAGACGACGCACACCTACACTGCCCCGCCCCCGTCTTCCAGCCAGAACCGGCCACGGACGCCGATCCGTCGGCGGGGCATGCGGCCCGGCAGCGCCACTGTCATGCTCCACTACAGCATGGTGAAGCTGCCGGAGAAACCGATGCAGCCACGGCTGTTCGACGAGCGGGTCGGCTACTTCTCCGTCCGGCAGATCGACTACGGACGCGACGAGCACCGCTCGCCGCGCCGGCGCTACATCACGCGCTGGCGCCTGGAGAAAAAGGATCCGAGCGCCGAGGTATCGGACCCCGTAACGCCGATCACCTACTGGATCGACCCCGCCACCCCTACGAAGTGGGTGCCCTACATCAAGCAGGGCGTCGAGGCGTGGCTGCCGGCGTTCGAGGCGGCGGGCTTCAGCAACGCGATCGTCGCGCGCGACGCGCCCACGCCCGAGGAGGATCCGGACTGGAGTCCGGAGGACGCGCGCTACTCGGTCATCCGCTGGCTGCCGTCGACGGTCGAGAACGCCTCCGGGCCGCACGTCCACGACCCGCGCACCGGCGAGATCCTGGAGACCGACATCCAGTTCCACCACAACGTCATGAACCTGGTGCGCGACTGGTACTTCGTGCAGGTGGGACCGCTCGATCCGCGCGCACGGACACTGCCGCTCCCCGACGAGCTGATGGGCGACCTGCTGGGCTACGTGGCCGCCCACGAGGTGGGACACACGCTCGGCTTCCAGCACAACATGAAGGCCAGCTCACTCTACCCGCCCGAGAAGGTGCGCGATCCCGACTGGGTCCGGACCATGGGCCACACGCCCACGCTGATGGACTACTCGCGGTTCAACTACGTGGCGCAGCCCGAGGACGGCATCGCGGTCGAGGACCTGATTCCTAAGATCGGCCCGTACGACGTCTGGGCCACGAAGTGGGGGTACACGCCCATCCCGGCCGCGTCGAGTCCGGACGACGAGAAGCCGACGCTGGACGCGTGGGCGCGCGAGCAGGACGACACGCCGTGGTACCGCTTTTCCACCCCAGGGGCGCAGAACGCCGACCCGGGCCAGTTGACCGAGGCGGTGGGCGACGCCGACGCGGTGGAATCGACCGCGCTCGGACTGCGGAACCTGGAGCGGGTGGCGGGCATGCTGCTCGAGGCGACCGCCACGGAGGGGGCGGCCGGCGAACCGTACGACGACCTCGACGAGCTGTATGGGCGGCTCGTGGGACAGTGGGCGCTGGAGATGAACCATGTCGCCGCGGTCATCGGCGGCGTCCGTTCGCAACAGAAGCATGTCGGACAGGACGGCGTCCGCTTCACGACGATCCCGCGCGAGACTCAGGCCGAGGCGCTCGCGTTCCTGAACGACCACGCGTTGACGACGCCGATGTTCCTGGTCGACCCCGAGATACTGCGGCGCATCGAGCCGGCCGGCGCCCTCGAACGGATCCGCGCCGGCCAGGCCCGCGTACTCCGCTCGCTCCTCAGCGCCGGCCGGATCCGACGGCTGGTCGAGCAGGAGGCGATCGACGGTGACGCCGCCTACTCGGCTACCGATTTCCTCGCCGAGTTGCGGGCGGGCCTGTGGGCGGAGTTCGACGCCCCGGACGTGCGCATCGATGCCTGGCGGCGCAACGTCCAGCGGGTCTATCTCGAGTTGATCGACGGCCAGCTCAATGGGCGGCAGGCGGCCCGCGGCGACGTGCGGCCGTTCCTCCGCGGGGAGCTGCGGGCGCTCGACCGCACCATCGACGCGTCGTTCGCCCGCGTCTCCGATCGGGCGACGCAGCTGCACCTGGAAGACATCCGGGACGAGATCGCACGCTCGCTCGATCCGCCCGCGCCGCCGGCGACGGCGACCGGCGCACGGGCTGTTGCGGCATTCGAGGAGGAGCTGGTGCACGACCCGTTCGGCTGGACCGGTGGCTGGCCGCACGATGGCCCAGCTTGCTGGCCCGACTACGCCGTGCGCCTCGCGCCCGCTCCCGCGGATTGGTGAGCGCTTGACGCGTCGGTGCGTAAAACATAGTTTTACGCCATGACGAAGACGATTACGAGGATCGGCAACTCGCAGGGCATCATCTTCGACGCCGCCCTGATGGACCTGGCCCGCCTGAAGGTCGGAGATCAGGTGACGGTCAGTCTCCATGAAGGCGGTTCGATAGTGTTGACGCCGGTGCGTCCCGTGATCGGCTCCGAAGAGGCCGCCGCGACGGCGAAGCGCCTTATCGAAAAGAACGCCGAGTTGTTCCGGCGGCTCTCTTGAAACCCCCGCTGCTGAATCCGACCGTGGCGGCGGTGAAGGCGATCCACGCCGAAGTTCTGGCCGCGCATGGAGGGGCATCAGGACTGCAGAACGCAGGGCTGCTGGAATCCGCGGTGGCCGCGCCGCAGGCTACGATGATGGGCGAACCGCTGATCTCCGACCCCGTGGAGACCGCGGCAGCGTATCTCTTCTACCTGTGCCGGAATCATCCGTTCGTCGACGGCAACAAGCGGGTGGCGCTGGCCACCTGCCTGGTCTTTCTCAGTGAGAACAACCTGCTGCCGAACGAGCATCTCGATCCGGACGCCTGGGAATCCCTCACGCTCGACGTGGCCGCCAGCCGCCTCGACAGAGCCGGGACGACTGCCCGTCTGCGGCAGATCCTGGCCAACGCGACCTGACGACGTTCGCCGCAGTTCAACATGAAATTCGGGGCGCTACCGCCGCTGCGCATCCGGACCGGGTGCAAACCGCGCCCGCAGATAGTCGGCGAACCTCGCGTCGAACGCCGCCGGCGTCAGTCCCAGGACATCCTGGTAAGGGCCTGCGACCCGGTCGTCGGCCGTTCCGAACGCGCGCATGAAAGCGGCGACCGTCTCCGGACCCCATTCGGCTTCGACGAAGTCGAACGCGGCGTGCCCGAGCGCGTACACCACGCGCGGGTTGTCGAAACCAGCGCGGCCTTCGACAGTGGACATCGCCGGAATGTCGCCGGCCTCCACCAGGCCTCGCAGGATTCCCTCGTCGGTCTCCGACCACGCCCCCACTCCGTACTCGGCGAGACCTTCGTCGACCCAGAGAGGGACGCTGGGCCCGGAACCGGAGCGCGGCACGGCTTCGAAAGCGAAGACATGCGTCAACTCGTGGGATATGCGCGCGACGAGGGCGTCGCCCCAGTCTTCGACGAGCACCACGATCCGGTTGCCGGCCGGCTCCGAGAACGAGGCGATCCCGGTCAGGCTCGCCCCGGGCGCAATGTCCTGCCGCTCGAACTCCTCTCGCGTGGCGAATACGATCAGAGGCACCCTGAACGACAGTTCGTCCGCGAGGCGTTCGCTCACCCGCCGGTACGCTCGCTCTGCCGCCGCCTCGACCCGGTCGATGTCATCCGCCAGCGCAGCGCCGTAACGGATCTCGAAACGCTCGGTCTGGGAGGTCTGCCATCCATCCACCGCCGTCGCCGGCCGAGTATCCTGTGCGGTCTGCCCCGCGCTCGTTCCCGCAGCCTGCATGGCATCGCTCGTGCCGCGCCGCGGCCACAGCGTGGCGCCGATACCGGTGCACAGCGCCAGCGCCACGGCCCATGCCACCATCCGGGCGCGAAAGCGCGGCCGCGGTTCGGGCGGCCGTTCCAGGATCCGCCGCACCCGTCCGCCGAGCGGGCCGTCGGTTGCGGCAAGCACAGGCGCCGTCTCGCTCCCGCGCCACTCCTCCAGGGCGGTGAGGGCCGAGGCGTAGCCGACGCGGTCGCCGCATATCACCAACGCGACGTCGTCGCAGCAGTGCTCCCGCTCGGCCCGGATGCGGCCCGACACCCACCAGACCGCGGGGTGATAGAACAGCACGGTCTCCCCCAGGGACTGCAGCAGGTTGACGAGGTAGTCGTGCCGGCGAATGTGGGCCAACTCGTGCGCGAGGATCGCCTCGACCTGCGCAGGCGTCAGATTGGCGAGAGCGGCGACCGGCAGCAGGATGATCGGCCGCATCCAGCCGACGACGGTCGGCGTGCCGACCAGACGCGACTCCACTACCCGTACGGCGTCCAGCAGACCGAGGCGTGACGCCAATCGCGCCGTGACTTCCTGCCAGCGTGAGGCCGGCGCGGCCAGTCCGGATTCATGGAGACAGTGCACCCGCCAGAGTCCGCCCCCCATCCGCACCAGCAGCAGGGAGACCCCGGCGAGCCATACCGCCACGAGCCCCGGCAGCGCCGCGGCGAGCCGCGCGTGGACGGCGTCCATGGAGTCGCGAGCGATGAGCGCATGGCTTCCCGTCGAGCCGTTGGCCAGCTCGCGAGCCGTCGCCCGGTCCGTGCGCCGGAGGGGCTCGACCATGCGCGCCGCCTGCCAGAGGACCGCCGCTGTCACCACAGGCGCGGCGAGCAGCGTCACGAGGCCGCCGGAGGCCACGGCGTAGCGCGCGTTGGCCGATCGGCGGCGGAAGAGCCACAGGATGCCGGCGACGGCGAGGCCGACGAGGGCTCCCTGCCACACGAAGTGCAGCAGCGTCCAGCCGGTGATGTCGATCCAGTCCCTCATCACGCTCCCCCCCGCTTCCCTTCCTGTTCGGCCAGCCACTCGCGGATCTCGGCGAGTTCCTCCGGCGAGGCCTTCTTCGCGGCCAGCGCCTGCATCACCAGTCTGCCGGCCGACCCGCCGAAGGCCCGTTCGACCAGATCACGCACGAGTTGCCGCTGGGTCGTGCGCTCGGATCGCGCCGCGCGGTAGACGTGCGTCCGCGCGGACTCGTCGCGGCGCACGAGACCCTTGTCGATCATGATCTGCAGAAGCTTCAGCACCGTCGTGTAGGCGCTCTCCCGCCCCATCTCCTCCGCGACTTCCCGGACCGTGCTGGGACCCTGCGCCCACAGGACGCGCAGGATGGCGAGTTCGGCGTCGGTCGGCCGTCTGGGGGGCATGCTTCAAACCTACGAAGTAGTTCGTAGATCCGATTATACGAAGGACTTCGTAGAGATGTCAATACGAAGATTATCGTACAGCGCCGACGCCGTGCTCGGAATGACACGGCAGGGCGGCTTGCTCGAACAGGATCGCTGCAGGGCGATCCGCTACGGCGGCCTCACTCCCCGGTCGACTCCAGCGCCCGCCGGGCGATCCGCTCGAGCCGCGGCTGGATGGACGACATCACCGCCGCGAACACGACCAGCGCCCACCCCACCGCCAGGATCACCTGGATGCCGACGAGCAGCCACGCACCGGGAGAGACGGGAACGATACCGGGATAGTCCTGGCCCAGCGCCCGGAAGAACGCGAAGGCAATCCACTCGCCGATGCCGGCGTCCCCGGCCCCTGCGAACGCACGGGGGCTGAACCGTGCCAGCATGCCCCCGAATCCCGCAAACACGATGATGATCGTCAGATAGCCGACCGCGAAGCCGCCGATCGGGACCCACATCACGCGCAGATACTCGGCGATCTGCCGATAGACCTGAAGGCGCGGCTGCATCCACACTGCCGTGGCGCGGGCGACGAGGAACATGGCAATCGGAACGACGATCATCGCCAGGGGAACGCTCACCGCGGCGTTCAGGAGCGCGTCGGCGCCGGCCTCGCCGTTACGCAGCCCTTCGCGCGTGACGCCATCGATCGCGAACCCCAGCACGGCGAATGCACCGAGCGTCAACGCAACCGGCGGCCGCACGAACCGCCCTGCCGGACGGGTTGCCAGCGCGCCCGCGATGAGCGCGGTCGGCGGCGTCACAAGAAAGCACGACAGGAGACCGCCGACTCCCAGCGCCGGCAGCAGGCCCACGCCGATCAGCCCCGACATCGTCAGCGTCTCCCGGACCGCGTGCCGGTAGCCCCGCGGAGTTGACGTCCGGAGGCCGTCGACGAGCCCTACGGCAAGCGCCACCAGCGGAGGCACGATCCACATGACGCCATTGCCCGGCACCAGTCCGGCGAGCAGGGCCGCCGCCATGCCGGCGATCGCGCCGACCAGCACCGACGGCGAGACCGCATCCGGCCGCCAGCAACACGTCGTTGTGTACGGCGGTAACGGCGTAGGCGAACGGAACGACGACAATGCCGACCGGCCCGGCGACGCGCAACGAGCCCAACGCCAGACGCCCGAGCATCGGGAACCAGGAGCAGACACGCAGTTGTGCGATTTGCAACATGGCGTCGGCGCGAATGGTAGCAAGGATTCCTGCTTCAGTCGGCGTCCCGTGGTGCGTTGCGACGTGCGATCCGCTCGAGCTGCGGCTGAATCGCGGACATGACGGCGGCAAAGACGACCAGCGCCCAGCCGACAGAGATCACCAGCCTGGCGCCCACCAGCATCCCCGCAGCGGCCGAGACCGGCGTAATGCCCGTGTAATCCTGGGCGAGGGCCGAGAAGAACGAGAACGAGATCCAGTCGCCGATGCCGGCATCGGCGGCGCCCGCGAACGATCCCGGGCTGAAGCGCTCGAGCATGCCGCAGAAACCGGCGAACACGAGAACGATCGCCATGTAGCCGGCCGCGAACCCGCCGATCGGGATCCACATCACGCGGAGATAGTCCGCGAGCTGCAGGTAGACCTGAAGTCGCGGCCGCAGCCATGCTGCCGCCGCGCGGGCAGACAGGAAGGCGGTCGCGGGCACGATTAGCAGCATGGTCGGCAGCAGCAGGAGCGTCGTCTCCAGATTCGTTCCCTCGAGCATCCCGACGCCCGCCGCCGCGCCCACCTCGGCGAGGACTGCGGCGATCAGCAACACCGGGGGCCGAACGTGCCGTCGCCCTTCCCCATCGCGACTGAAGAACCCCGCCACGAGCACCGTCGTGGGCACGCAGGCCAGGGCCATCACGATTGCCCCCCACCCGATGGGACCGGAACACAGCCCCAGACCCAGCAGGGCGGCGATCGTGAGCGACTCCAGGGTCGCCCCGCGATAGCCCCCGGTGCGCGAGGCCCCCAGCCCGTCGCACAAGCCGACGGCGAGGGGCAGCGACGGCCCGATCACGAACAGGAACCCCAGGCCCGCCGGCAGAAGCCCCGCCAGGAACGCGATGATGATGCCGACGCCCGAGCCGATCAGAATGCCGGTCGAGCGGCCGCCCCGATCGCCCATCCGCAGGTTGAGGCCGACACCTACGGCGAAGCCTGCGCCTGCCGCCATCATGACGGAGTCGTGCACGGGCGTGATGGCATAGCCGAACGGCACGACGACGAGGAGGATGCCGGCCGCCACCTGCACGGATCGCCACACCACCTGCCTCACGGCGGACGACCACGACCGACCTGGCTCGAGCTGGATGACGGGCATGCGACTCCGGCGGATGGTAGCAGGGGTCATCCTGGAGTATCGCGAACCGCCGAATCGATGCCATGATGATTGCGGTACGCGAAAACCGAGATGATCACCATCATCACCATCCGACCCGCCGTCACGGCGGACCTGCCCTTCATCGGCGAGGTGATGAACCACTACATCGCGACGTCGACCTGCACCTTCCATCTCGAGCCGCGCACGCCGGAGGACTACGCAGCGTGGTTCAGCGACCGGACCGCCGCCCACCCGGTGACCGTGGCGGAGCTCGACGGCGACGCCGCCGGTTACGCGTACCTGTCGCCGTGGCGACCGCGCGAAGCCTACCGTCGCTCGGTCGAGGGCTCGGTCTATGTCCGGCCCGATCTGCACCGCCGGGGCATCGGGCGGGCGCTGCTGACGGATTTGATCGAACGGGCGCGACTACTCGGTCACCGCACCTTGATCGGCGGAACCTGCACCGAGGTCGAGGCCAGCCGGGCCCTGCAGCGCGCCCTCGGCTTCCGGACGGTCGGCGTGCTCAAGGACGTCGGCCACAAGTTCGGCCGCTGGCTCGACGTCGAGCACACGCAGTTGATGCTGTGATGCGTCGCCCATGCCACTCGGTAGCGGCACCGACGTTCGGCTACCCGGTTCTCCGCGACGAGTCCTCCACTTCCAGTTGATCGTTGAGCTGGTTGAGCCTGATGGGGTCGACGCCCGGTACGAGCCCGCTGCGATTGGGCACAATCCCGAATCTTGGCGGTTCCGGCTCCGGTGACCCGGGTGTGATGCCTCGCCGCGGGACCTCCTTCACCACCTGCTTGAACGGCTTGTCCTCCCGCCGGCTCTGCGCCTTCAGGAAGTCAGCCACGTGCTCCTCCAGGGTCGACTGTCGTCGTCATGGAATCCTCATGGTAATGCCATCCGATGATGTCGGGATGCCTACTGGTCGTTACCGCGCGGAAGACATCGTCTCCTTCGCATCCCACGTGCGGAACAGGTAGATCCAGAACGGCAACGCAAGCAGGAAGACGACGTAGGTAATCGGGTACATGCTGTACTCGAACAGGATATTGACCCAGGCGTGCAGGGTCACGGCGACGCAGAGCGACTTCGAGCGATCGGTCGCCTCTCCGATAATCCACGAGACGATGATGACGACCGGATACGAAACCGCCAACGTCAGGAGGAAGTTCTCGTTGCCGTAGATGCGATTCGTGAAGTGCCAGAACTCCCACATTGCGCCGATCAGTACGTATCGACCCGGTTTGGGTATCGGTCGAAGGGCATCCTGGAGGAATCCGCGCCAGCCCAGCTCCTCACCGAGCGTGTAGACGAAAGCAAGCCCGACAAACCGCGCCAGAAAGGTCGCGCTCAACTCGACCTCTTCCGCCGTGCTTCCGACTGCTATCGCCAGAACCATTACCGGCGCCACGTAGAACAGCAGGCTCTTCGCCGGAACGGCGCCGAAGAACGAGATCGTTCGTTCATACCTGCTTCTGAACAGGAATCCGGTGATGAGAGCGGCGATTCCCGGTCCCCACATGATCAAGACGAACGACGTAGGGATCCCGAGAACCTGTGCTCGCCAGAACAACGGCCACGAGATGACGCAGGCGATGACGTAGTACAGAACGACCGACGACCAGATCGGCCCCTCCTCGCATGCGCTCTCGGAAGCGGGCGTGGCTGCTGAAGTCATGACACAACTCCTTGAGCGCCGGTGCCGGTCCGTGAACAGCCACGGGCCGACGCAGCCTGCATACCACCGGACCGACGATCCACCATCGACACGCCAGCCATGTGGCGGCGGCAGCCGTGCTCAGTCACGGCGCTGGTCCGCATCACGGCGCGCGATCCGCTCCAGTTGCGGCTGGATGTGCACCATGATGACTGCGAACACTACCAGCGCCCAGCCGATGGAGGGAATCAACTGCGCGCCCACCAGCACCTGGGCGCCGGGCGAGACCGGGACAATGCCCGTATAGTCGCGCCCCACGCCGGTGAAGAACGCGAACGACACCCACGTCATGATGCCGGTATCCTCGCCGACCCCGGCGAACGATTCCGGGCTGAAGCGCGCCAGCGTGCCGTACAAACCGGCGAACAGCAGGATGATGACCAGATAGCCGATCGCGAAGCCGCCGATCGGAACCCACATCACCCGGAGATACTCGGTAAGCTGCAGGTACATCCGCAGACGCGGTTGCAGCCAGATGGAGACGGCGCGCGCGGGCAGGAATACGGCCGGCGGTATGACCAGAGTGAGCACGATGACGCTCAGGACACTGTTCTGGAAGGAGCTCTCGGAGCCGACCTGGTCGACGGCAACGCCGAGAACGAGAGCCGCGAGCAACGCAAGGAGCAACCACGCGGGCGGGCGGGAATAGCGCCGCCCCTCCCGGTTGCGGTTGAAACAGCCCGCGATCAGCGCAATCTGCGGTACGTGGCAGAGGGAGATGACCAGCGCGTACGCGTAGATCGTCGGCGATTCCGAATAGAGCGCCGGCATCAGACCAATCCCGAGCAGGACGGCCATCGTCAGCGACTCCAGACCTGCTTCTCGATAGCCGCGCAGCCGCGACGTGCCGAGCCCGTCGATGAGGCCGATCGCGAGTGCGAGAATCGGCCCGATTATGGGACCGAGCCCGGTACCGGGGAGAAGGCCTGCGACCAGTGCACTCATGACGCCGGCCGCGCAACCGACCAGGATCCCGACGGACAGACCGTTCCGCTCGCCCATGCGCAGGCTGAGCCCGACGCCGATGGCGACGCCGGAGCCGGCTCCCGTCAGGACGTCGTTGTGCACGCCGGTGACCGCGTAGCCGAAGGTAACGACGACGACGGCGACCGTGACTGCCACCAACACGGACCGCCAGACCACGCGGCTAAGCGCCGACAACCAAGGACGGCCGGGTTCGAGCTGGACTACGGACATGTGGGAAGGGTTATAGCTTATGGTAGCAGCCATGGACCGACATAACCGGCGTACGCGACCAGACTGACGACCGTCCCGGCGACCATCGACACCGCCGCGTCGATCCCGTTGCCTCGCGGCAGGTAGCGCAGCAGCCACAGCCCCGTCGCGGCCAGGAACCACAGGGCGAACCAGACGAAGACCTTTACCGGGATACCGGTCAGGACCGCGACCCTCAGCTCGTCGAAATTCGAACCGACGGCGAACGCGTCGACTCCGCTCGGGAGATCGCTGCGGACAGGCGTGGCCGAGTTCGTGCGGGAGAATGCCCAGGGGTGCGGCGGCCAGTCCGCGCGGCGAACCACCGCAGCGCCGTGCGCCTCGTCGAGTTCGCGGCAGCGACTTCAGTCACCGTGCCGCTCTGCATCGCGGCGCGCGATCCTCTCGAGCTGCGGCTGGATGTGCACCATCACGGCCGCGAACACCACCAGCGCCCAGCCGATGGAAGGAATCAACTGTGCGCCCACCAGCGCCCGGGCGCCGGTCGAAACCGGGACGATGCCCGTGTAGTCTCGCCCTACGCCGGTGAAGAACGCGAACGACACCCAGGTCATGATGTCGGTGTTCTCACCTGTTCCGGCAAATGCGCCCGGACTGAAGTGCGCCAGCATGCCGTAGAACCCGGCGAACAGGACGATAATGACCAGGTAGCCGATTGCGAAGCCGCCGATGGGAACCCACATTACCCGCAGGTAGGCGATGAGCTGCCCGTAGACCAGCAGGCGCGGGTGGAGCCAAGCCGCGACGGCGCGTGCGCAGACGAAGACGGCAACCGGCACGACGATACAGCGGCCCAGCACGACCAGCCCTGCGTCTCCGATGCTGGCCTCTTCCCCGCTCAACACCAGGAACAGGCTTAGCAGAACCATCATCGTCAAGGCCGCGAGCACGAGCCAGACCGGAGGCCGGCCGAAGCGCCTCCCGTCGGCGGACTCGCTGAAGAAGCCGACAATGAGAGCGGTCGATGCCAGCAGGAACCAGGGCCCCGCGAACAACGCTAGGTTGGCCGGCAGGAAGGCGAGCCCCGTGAACAGGAGGCTTACGACGAGCGATTCTCGAACCGCGTCGCGATATCCCTGCAGGCGCGGTTCCCCGAAACCATCGATCAGGGCCAGCGCCAGAGCCATGGCCGTCGGCAGGGTGTTGAGCGGGCCCTGCCGGGTCTGTGGCAGGTGGGCAAGGATCTGGACCGTGACCACTCCGACGACGGACCCGGCCAGCAGCCCGATCCACCCCCTGGCCGCCCCCTGGGTGCGAAGCGAAATCCCAAGGCCGACGACGAGGCCGTAACCGGTCGCCGTCACTACCTCGACGTAATCTCCGCTCGCCGCATAACCGAACGGAACGACGACGAGGAGAACGCCGGCGCAGACCAGCACGCACCGCCAAGCGATACGAATTGCCGCCGACGCGCGCTCGGCGAGCGGAACACGCCGAGACGAGCGCTGCCGATCCGGAGGGATCGTGCGTTCCGCAACATCCTCCATCGGGGGCTACCGGGGAGGCTCGGGAGCAGTGGGCGAGATGGCGCCGAGCCCGAGCAACAGCGCCTCCATGTCCGGCCAGCGCCGCCCGAGGTTGGCGTAGAAGATCCCCTGGGCGATCGTGAGGGGCGTCCAGCCCCGCTCGTTGACGGGATTGAGCGCGGCGCCCAGCTCCAGCAGGTAGAGGACCAGCTCCGGCGAGCCGCGCATCACGGCGCCGTGCAGCGCCGCGTCGCCGTTGTCGTCGACGGTGGTGACCGAATCGCCGAGCTCGACCATCAGCTTCACCGCATCGAGCGCTTCCTCGGCGCTGCCCGGGCTCTCGCTCGCCGACCAGATCCCGACGCCGGCCGCGACGAGCAGCGCGGTGGTGCCGTCCTCGTTCGCCAGCAACGGGTCGGCGCCGAGCTCCAGCAGCAGGCGCATCAGCTCCAGGTCGACAGCCTTGGCGGCGAGGAGGAACGGCGTGGCGCCGCTGCGGTTGAGCATGTTGCGGTAGCCGTCGCGCGGTTCCGCGGTCTGCCGGGCATTGACGTCCGCCCCCTGGGCGACGAGCGCGTACGCCAGCTCCAGATCGGTGACGGTCCCCGTCGGGAACGCGGCCGGATTGTTGTAGTGCCGGTTCGGGCGGCGGGTCCAGACGAGCTGGTGCAGCGGCGTCCAGCCCGGCTCGACCGCGCCCGGATCGGCGCCGTGCTCCAGTAGCTGCAGCGCCACGTCGTAGTGCGCGTTGATGACCGCCAGGTGCAGCGGGCTGGTGCCGTCCGGCAGCGCGAGGTCGACGTCAGCGCCTGCCTTCACCAGCGCCTCGACGGCGTCGCCCTGGCCCGCGCGCACGGCGAACGCGAGCGGCGTGAATCCGCCGTCGGAGCGCGCGTCGACGTCCGCCCCCGCCGCCACCAGGGGCGCGACGACCGCCGCGTACCCTTCCGCGGCGGCCCACATCAGCGCGGTCTGGCCGCGCCACCCTTCCCGCGCGTCGATGCCGGCGCCGGCACCGTGCCGCAATAGCGCCTCGACGCTGTCAACCACGCCGGTTCGCGCGGCGATCATCAGCGGGGTCTCGCCCTGCGGCGACGGGCGGTTGGGATCCGCTCCACCCTCCAGCAGGGTTTCCACCACCGCGGCATGCCCGCCCGCGGATGCCAGGGCCAGCGGCGTGACCCCGTGGCGCGTCGCGGCGTCGACTTCCCCGCCGGCCTCCAGCAACCGTCCGACCGACGCCGTATCCCCGCGGTGGGCCGCCCGGTGCAGCGGCAGCGCATCGTCCGCCGCCTGTCCCGCAGCGGCAGCCGGCAGACCGACGCCGGCGGCCAGCGCGATGGTCGCGACCAGGGCAAGACCTGGATACCCGTCACAAGGGCGAGGCTCATGCCCTGACGGTCGCCGGCCTTCACCGGTCTCGAACCGACCGGTGTCAGCGTTGCGGCGAAGGGAACCCATGGCGATGTGCGTCCAGCTACCCTGGAATACCCACCACATTACACATCAGCCAGACGGGCCAGCTCCTTCAGCCGCCCCGTGCTGTCGCCGAACCCCTCGTCGAGCCGGACGCCCGCCTTGTCGAGCTGGCTGACGAGCAGGTTCGTCATCGGCGTATCGCGTGGATACTGCAGGTGACGCCTGCCCTTCAGGTGTCCTCCGCTGCCACCGACCAGCATCAGCGGCAGGTCGTAGTGCAGGTGCTTGTTGCTGTCGCTGAGCGACGCCCCGTACAGCAGCAGAGAGTGGTCGAGCAGCGATCCGTCGCCGTCCGGCGTCGAGGCCAGCGTCTCCAGGAAGCCCCGGAAGAGCGTCACGTGATACGTGTTGATCTTCGCCAGTTGGGCCAGCTTCAGCAGATCGTAGCGGTGATGAGAGATCCCGTGGTGCGATTCGGGGATGCCGATCTCCGGATAGGCGCGGCCGTTCAGCTCGCGGCCCAGCATGAAGGTGAACACCCGGGTGATGTCCGCCTGCCAGGCGAGCGCCGTGAGGTCGAACATCAACCCCACGTGCTCGGGGTACGACTCGGGAATGCCGATCGGACGGGCGAGCTCCGGCAGCTCGGTGTCGCTCATCTCGGAAAGCTGGATGCGCCGCTCGATGGCGCGCACCGCGTCCAGGTACTGCGTCACACGGGCCCGGTCGCCCGCTCCGACCTCCCGCTGCAACCGCGCGAGGTCGTCGGTGATGGCGTCCAGGATGCTGCGGTCCTTGCGGAACTGCGCCCGCCGCTCGGCCGTCGAGCCGCCCTCGCCGAAGAGCCGCTCGAAGACGACGCGCGGATTGTTCTCCATCGGCAGGGGCGTCGTCGGATCGCGCCAGGCGATGGTGTTCATGTAGATGCAGCTGTAGCCGTTCTCGCAGTTGCCCACCAGGAAGTCGCGGTCGATGGCCAGCTCCAGCGACGGCAGCGGCGTCGTACGCCCGAGCTGCGCCGCCGCGATCTGGTCAACGGTCATTCCCGCCCGCACGTCGGCCCCCTCGGTCTCCTTCGGGTGGACGCCGTTCAACCAGGTCGCGGTGGCGCGCGTGTGCTCGCCGTTGCCGTCGCCGAGCGCCTCGGCCTGCCCCTGGGCGAGCCCGCTGAGCACCACCATCCGGTCGCGGAAATCGCTGAGGGGACTGAGCGTCGGTGACAGCTCCAGGGCGGTCTTCGCCGGCGGCGTCCACGACTCCATCGCCATGCCGTTCGGCAGATAGACCCACCCCAGCCGGCGCACCGGCTCGGCCGCCCGGAGGCCAATCCCGGACAGGGCCGGGGTCATCGCATCCAGCATCGGCAGCGCCAGCGCCGCGCCCACGCCGCGGAGGAACGTGCGCCGCGGCAGCGTCTTCCTGGTGATGATCATGATTCCGCTCTCCTCATCCTGAACGGCATGCTCTTGACGATCCCGACGATGAGCGACGAGAACCGGTAGTCGCTGGCGGCGGCCTCGCGCGTGATCGCGCGGATAGCCGGCGCGTCGAAGTGCTCCAGGCCGCGCCCGAGCGCGTAGGTCATCAGCTTCTCGGTCAGCGTGCCGACGAAACGCTCGGGCCTGCTCGCCAGCGCCTCGCGCAACCCCGACGCGCCGTCGAATCGAGTGCCGTCGGGCAGCTCGCCGGTGGCGTCGATCGGTGTGTTGGCGGCAGTGCGGGTACGGAAGCGACCAACCGCGTCGAACTGCTCCAGCGCGAATCCCGGCGGGTCCATCAGCCGGTGGCAGCTCGCGCAGACCGGGTTCGCGCGGTGGCGCTCGGTCGCCTCGCGCATCGAAAGCGCCTCCCCGTTGTCGGTCGTCTCCTCCAGCGCCGGCACGTCGGGCGGCGGCAGCGCAGGGGGCGTCCCGAGCAGGTTCTCCAGCACCCACTTGCCCCGCAGCACCGGCGATGTCCGGTTCGGATAGGACGTGACCGCGAGGATGCTGGCGTGGCCCAGAAGGCCCCGCCGCGCCTCGTTCGCCACCGGCACGCGCCGGAAGTGGCTGCCGTAGATGCGCGGCATGCCGTAGTGGCGCGCCAGCCGCTCGTTGACGAACGTGTAGTCGGCGGTCAGCAGATCGAGCACATTGCGGTCTTCGCGGAAGACGCTCTCGACGAAGAGCTCCGTCTCGCGCCGCATCGCTTGCCGCAGTCCCTCGCCGACGTGGGGAAAGCGGTCCTCGTCCGGCACGACAGCCGGCACGTTCCGCAGATAGAGCCACTGGCTCGCGAAGCTCGTGACCAGCGCCCGCGCGCGCTCGTCCGCCAGCATCCGACGCGTCTGCTGCTCCAGCACTACGGGATCGCGCAGGCGGCGGGCGGCGGCCAGGTCGAGCAGCTCGTCGTCCGGGATGCTGCTCCACAGGAAAAAGGACAGCCGTGACGCCAGCTCCAAATCGCTGATCGCGTAGGGCGTCCCCCGCGCCACGCCGACCGGATCCCGCTCGACGCGCAGCACGAACTCCGGACTGGCGAGAATCCAGCGCAGCGCCATCTCGATGCCGGCGTCGAAACCCGCCTCCTGCCGGCCCTCCTCGAAGAACCCGAGCAGAACGTCGAGGTCCGCCGCGGTCACCGGCCGGCGGTAGGCGCGGCGCGCGAGGTTCGACAGGATCCTGCCGGCGCATGCGCTCTGATCGCCGTCCGCCGCGCCGGCCGGACGGCACACGAAGATGCGCCGGCGGCTCGGCGTCTCCTCCACCGGCGGCCCGCCGGCGGCAGCGAACGGGCCGGTGACGGTGACGCTCCCGAGGTACGGCTGGACCCGGGTGTCGCCGCCCGTGATGCTCGTGTACGGCCTCAGGTACGGCTGCCGCAGCGACTCCGGATAGGCCGCGGTCTTGCGCACGAACGTCACTCGGAGATCATGCGGACCAGCCTTGACCGGGAGGCGGAACTCCCAGTCGCCGTCGATGGTCCGCTGCCGGTCGCGCCACGCGCGGTACTCGTCGCTGTCGCGCGGTGCGTCCGCGGGAGGCGGGCCACCGACGGTGAACGTGCGGACCAGCGCGCCGTCCAGGCTCACCTCCAGCGCGTGTGGCACCTCGAAGACGGCCAGGTTGTCACCGGCGTTGCGGGCTAGACGGACGCGGAAGAGATAGTCGGCGTCCTCCGGGAACACGTGCCGAAACGCGCCTCCGCCGCGGGTGCCGAACGGCATCCCCGCCACCCAGTCGTCCTGCGGCAGATCGCTCGCCAGACGAAAGACCTCGGCGGTGGCCGACGGCGCCGGGCGTCCGACCGCCACCCGGCTGATCTTGCGCGCGGCGGCGAGGTAACGCTCCAGCAAAGTCGGCGAAACGCCGAGCACCCCGGCGATGTTGTCGAACCCGTAGCTGGCCCCGTCGGCCGGCAGCAACTCCGCGACGTCGATCTCCAGGTCGAGGAGATCGCCCACCGCGTGGTGGTACTCCGTCCGATTGAGCCGATGGAACGCCTCGGTCCGCCCCGGATTCGGATTGGCGGCAGCCACCTGGTCGAGCTCGGCTTCCAGCCAGCCGATGAACCGGTCGTAGGTCGCCGCGTCCGGCCGCGGGCGCGGCAGCGGCGGCATCGCGCCGGAGCGCAGCTTGCGGACCACGGTCTCCCAGACGTCCGGCGCATCGGCGATCCGGGTCACGTCGTGGCTGTCCAGCGTAAGGTCGGCGGTGCGCAACCGCTCGTTGTGGCAGGCGACGCAGTAGCGGTCGAGGAGCGCACGCTGCCACCCATCGGCGGGCGTACGCTGGCCCTGCGGAGCAGGCGCTGCACCGGGCGGCACGGGCTCGGCCGCCTGGACCGGACGCGCGGCGGCGAACGCGGCCAGCGCGCCGACCAACAGCAGCGCAAGACACGCGGGAGCAGGGCTCGGCGTTAGTCGTGAGGGCATCGACGCAACGAGACTCCCGTAGTATCCGGGGAACTTCCGAAAGGTGTCAATCCACCGACCGAATCGAGCGGCCGCCGCATGGCGCGTCGCCGCGTCGTCCCTCCGCTCCCGGCACTGTCGCTCCCCGCACAATCAATGATACCCTCTCGTATCATTGATTGCTGACTTAATCATTGCCGCAACCCGAGGGGATATGAAGGAAATCACTACGACGCTCACGCAACGGAGTCAGGTCACGGTCCCCGCCGAGGTGCGGCGCTTGCTCGGCCTGAAGCCGAGGGGCAAGGTCACCTTCACGATCGCCGAGGGAGAAGTGCGTCTCAAGCCGGTTGCCTACAGCCTGGAATCGGCCTACGGGTCGGTGAAGCCCTCCCGGAGACCGGAGGACTTCGACGCGCTGTCGCGGGCCGCCCGCGACGGCAAGGCCGAACGGACCCGGCAGAAGATGGGCGAAGCGTGAGATTCCTCGACGCGAACGTCATCCTCCGCTACCTGACCCGGGATGACGAGGCCAGGGCGCAAGCCTGCTACGAACTCTTCCAGCGGGTCCAGCGGGGAGAAGAGGAGTTGGCCACGTGCGAGGCCATCGTCGCCGAGATCGTCTACGTGCTCTCGTCTCCCCGCCTGCCCTATCGTCTGAACCCCGAGCAGATTCGAGCCCGGCTTCTGCCGATTCTCACGCTGCGTGGGCTGAAGCTCCCCCACAAGCGCGTCTGCCTCCGGGGACTGGACGTCTACGCGTCATCCCCGTCCCTGGACTTCGAGGACGCGCTGGCCGTCGCCCACATGGAACAACTGGGAATCACCCGAATCATCAGTTACGACCGCGACTTCGACTGCGTGTCCGGTCTTCGCCGACTCGAGCCGTAAACGACGGCCGGACGGACGGCGTCCACCGGGGAAGGGCCCGGGAGTCGGCGAACGGCGCTCCCGCAAACTGACTGCGGGATCTGCCCTATCTTCCCGGCCGCCGCCACCGGACGGGCGGCGCGGGTTCCGGCTTCAACGTGACGTTCTCCGTCTCCAGCAGACGCAGCGCCTCGCGGACGGCGGCCTCCAGTTGCGGGTCACCACCCGCGATCACCGGGGCCGGTTCGTTGCGCACCTCGATATCCGGTGCGACGCCCTCGCCCTCCACGGCCCACTCCCCGTTCACGTCGAAGAAGCCGCCGCGGGGCGCTACGAAGAACCCGCCGTCGATCAGCGGCGGCGTGTCCCACGAACCGACCAGTCCGCCCCACGTCCTGGTCCCGACGAGCGGACCGATGCCCCGGAAGCGGAAGAGGTACGGCAGCAGGTCTCCCCCGGAGCCGGCGCTCTCGTTGATGACCATGACCTTCGGCCCGAACAGTCCCGCCATCGGTTGGGTCCAGGGCCTGCGGCCGGCCCCCGGCGAATTGAAATAGCCGGTGAGCTCGCGATCCAGCATGTCGACGATGTAGTCGGCGGCCGAACCGCCGCCGTTGTTGCGCTCGTCGATGACGGCGCCCTCGCGGTCCTTCTGCGCGTAGTACATGCGATTGAAGAACTCGTAGCCGTTCCGTGCCGTGTTGGGGAGCCACACGTAGGCGAGCCGCCCCCCGCTCAGCTCGTCCACGCGCGCCTGGTTCGCCGTGACCCATGCCCACATGCGCTGGAAGGACTCGTTGGCGATTGGCTCGACGACGATGTCCCGCGCGTCGTCCGTGGACGGCGACGACGAGACGGTCAACGAGATGGTTCGCCCCGCGGTGCCTTCCAGCAGACGGTAGGGATTCGTCGGTGGACGCAGCTCGACACCGTCGATGGCCAGCAGGTAGTCGCCTTCGGTGACCTCCAGCCCCGGCAGCGAGAGCGGGCCGGCCGTGTCCGGCCACCACGCGTCGCCCGCGTAGATGCGCGCGAGCCGATAGAACCCATCGGCTTCCTCCAGGTCCGCGCCGAGCACCCCGGTGCGCGGACTCTCCAGATCGGGATAGTCGCCGCCGAACACGTAGGAATGGCCGACCGCGATCTCTCCCGAGAGCATGTCCAGCAGGTGGTTGAAGTCCGCGCGATGGCGCACGTCGGGAAGCCACGCCGAATACCAGTCCCACACGCCGTCCCAGGGGGCGCCGTGCTGGTTGTCGACGTACAGGAAATCGCGCATGAAGCGCCAGCCGTCGCGGAGCATCTGGGCGTACTCCGCCGTCGGCTCGACGCGCATCCGCATGCTGCCGAGCTCGAGCCGTCCGTCGCCGTTCCCCGGCGGCCGCTCCGTGCCGACGACGTGCCAGTTGGCGCCGGACCGGTAGAGCAGATGCTTCCGGTCATGCGAGGCGGCGATGTCGCTGCCGGGAGTCGCGCGCGGACTTCCGGCGCGAACCTGCGTGAGGAAATCCTCCGCCTCGCGTTCCTCGACGGTGTACTTCAGCAGCGTCGCGTCACCCTCGTCGCCGCCGGGCCGGGTCACGAAGACGGAGCCGCGCGGGCCGGGAACCAGCCCTCGGTAGTCCTTCGCCGGTAGTCCCGGCGCACCCACTATGCGCCGATCGATCTCCTCGAAGTCGATCTCGACGTTCACGGGCGCCTGGTCGTCCTGCGCCTCCTCGCCCTCTTCCTCCTCCGCCTCGTCCGGCTCCCCTTCCGCCGCCGCCTCCTCGTCGCTGCGGGGCAGGAACGGCGAAGGCTCCCCGTCGGGCAGCAGCGCCAGGTACAGGGCCCGAGTCACCGGACGGTCGTAGGACGTCATGTCGAGCCAGCCGGTGTTGAGTCCGTAGTCGGCCGACGCGAGGAAGTAGAGGTACCTGCCCGACTCGTCCCACACGGGAGCGATCGCGTCCACGCTACCGTCGGTGAGCTGGTGCGTCTCCCGCGATTCCGTGTCGTGGATGAAGATGGCCCGCAACTGGTTGTCGAGCCGCCGGGCGTACGCGATCCACCGCGAATCGGGAGACCAGACCGGATTCAGCGAGCGCTGCGGATGGGCGTAGCGGTCGGTGTCGACGTGCTCCACGCCGCCCGACTCGACATCCAGGACGAGCACGCGGTAGTGGGTATCCGTGAACGCCAGCTTCGTGCCGTCGGGCGACCACTCCGGACGGAAGTAGAAGGAGGGATCGGCAATGTCGATGCGGCGCGCATTCGAACCGTCCTGTTCCGCGACGACCAGGCCGTACTCGCCTCCGGCGTCGCTGAACCAAGCGATGCGCGAGCCGTCCGGCGACCATGCCGGATGCCGATCCGCGACTCCCGGCGTCCGGGTCAGGTTGCGCCACGAACCCTCCTTCGCGGGAACGCTGAAGAGCTCTCCACGCCACTCGAAGAGCGCGCGTTTCCCCGTCGGCGACAGGTCGATGTTCTGGAACCGCGTCGGCGGGACCTCCTCCCAGCGCGGCCGTGACCAGTTCATGTCGCCTGCGACATGGATCTCCAGCTTCCGCGTGCGACCCGAGGCCGGTTCGAGCTCGTGGAGGTAGCCGGCTTGCTCGTAGATCACGACGCCGGCGCCCGCGCCCAACGACTTCACGTCGAAGTCCGCGTGGCGCGTGAGTTGCCGCTCGGCACCCGTGCGGGGATCGAACGACCAGACGTTGCTCGCCCAGTCACGCTCGGACAGGTAGTACACGATCCCATCCATCCAGACCGGGTCCATGTGGCGCTCGCCCTCCCAGGGCGCCGTCGCGCGCTCCCAGGTGGACGTGGACACGATACTCACCGGCTGCGCCTGACCGCCGCGGTAATTGCGCCACTCCGGGTCGTAGTACACCGTCTCCTGGTAGGCGATGTGACCGC
This sequence comes from Vicinamibacterales bacterium, assembly GCA_964291605.2. Taxonomy (GTDB): domain Bacteria; phylum Acidobacteriota; class Vicinamibacteria; order Vicinamibacterales; family UBA8438; genus WTFV01. The sequence continues at coordinate 3,889,637 of OZ219745.1, forward strand.
CGGCGGCGGACATCTCGCCCTGGTACGCCTGCGGGAGCGCGAGCGGCTCCGGCAGCCCGCCTCCACGCGGAACGGTGTAGAACTTCGAGAACCTCGTCGGCACCGCTTCGCGGCTGGACTGGAAGAGGATCGCTCCTTCGGGGGTCCACCCCTGCACGAAATCCGGGGCCGGGTGCCAGGTGAGCCGTTCGGGCTGCCCTCCCGCGGCAGGCATCACATAAACGTCGGTGTTGCCTCCGTACTGGCCGGAGAAGGCGATCCAGCGTCCATCGGCGCTGAAAGCCGGATCCGTTTCCGCCCCCTCCGAGCTGGTGAGCCGGATCGCGTTGCCGGCGTCGCGTCCCACGATCCACAGGTCGTTGGCATGCACGAAGACGATGTGCGACGAGCTGACGTCCGGTTGGCGCAGAAAGCGCGTGCCCTGAGCCTGTGCAGCCGAAGGTGTCGCAGCGGCCGCCACGTTCAGGAGGACGGCGAGCGCCGCCAAGCGGCCGGTAAGCGTGGTAACGCCGTGGAACATGGGTCGACTCCGTCTGTCTCGCGGGATCGTCGGTGAACCGTGGCGTATGGATCCGCGGGCGTTGGCCCAGTACGCCTCTACCTCTATACGACCACGGTCGCGGCGGGGTTGCAAACGCGCACCACCCTCGTTGCGCCGCTCCCTACCCGCCGAGTCAGCCGATCGATGAGCGTCCCGCACGCACTCCCCGTCTGCTAGCATGGGCGCCCGGACCGTTTCCAAGGGGAGGGATATCATGAAACGCAGCATTGTTCTGGCCGTCGTGCTCGGCGTCGGCGCGCTGTCGCTTGCGATCGTCGAGGCGCAGGACGCGATGGTCATCGAGGTCGAGCAGCTCGAGGACAACCTCTACGTCCTGCGGGGACAGGGGGGCGGAGGGAACACGGCGGTCTTCGTCACCAGCAACGGGGTCGTCGTCGTCGACTCCAAGAACCCCGGCTGGGGCCAATCGATCCTGGACGCGATCGGCGAGCTCACCGACAACCCGGTGACCACGCTCGTCAACACGCACAGCCACCACGACCACGTGAGCGGCAACGTCGCGTTCCCCGCCAACGTCGACATCGTCACCCACGAGGTCACGGCGGCGAACATGCAGGTGATGCGGGCCTACAGCGGCCGCACCGAGCCGCCGGCCAACGTCTTCGCCGACTCGATGGGCCGCGGGCTGCCGACGCAGACCTTCTCGGAGCGCATGTCGGTCGGGACCGGCGACGACCGGGTCGACCTCTACCACTTCGGGCGGGGACACACGGGCGGCGACGCCTGGATCGTCTTCCCGGTGCACGGCACGCTCCACTCGGGCGACATCTTCCCGGGCAAGAACCTGCCCTTCCTCGACGCCAACAACGGCGGCAGCGGCGTCGACATTCCGGACAGCCTGCAGAAGGCGCACGACAACATCAAGGGCGTCGACCGGATCATCACCGGGCACAGCACCCAGATGACGTGGCCGGACCTGCACGAGTACGCGGCGTTCAACCGCGATTTCCTGGCCGCGGTGCGGGCGGGGCACGCCGCGGGCCATAGCGTGGACGAGATCGTGGCGGGATGGACGATGCCGGAAGGCTACGAGGGGTACCGGGCCCCGGCGCCGGCCGGCCTGACGAACAGCGTCCAGGTGATAGTCGACGAGCTCGAAGGGAACTGAAACCGGTCGAGCGTGGCCAGTGGGGCCGTCCGGCGCACGCCGGGCAGCCCCACTCGTTCGACCTTAACCGTCCGAAAACGCCTGTCCGGGTCCGGGCCGCGCTTGCGCGGGCGGCGGTCCTCCTACTCCTCCGCCAGCGCCTCCAGAAACGCTCGCACGCGGCGCGCGTTGGCGCCCAGGTCTCCGACCCCGACGCGCGACAGCGAACGCACGTCGACCCGGCTGCCACTCTCGCCGGCCGCCGCGATGCGGACCACCACGTCGTCCCGGAAGCCGAACCAGAACGTACGGTCGGTGGCCTCGATACGGAAGGTGTCCGGATCGGTCGCCAGCAGCTCCCAGCCCATCCGCCGCACGACCGCGAGAGCCCGCCGGAACGCGTCGGCCGGCGCGACCGGAAGCACCGCCGGTCGAAGATCGGGATAGGCGGCGCGCTGCCGCTCAGCGAGCGTCGGACCGCCGTAGTCGGTGCGACCGGGCGTGTTGAGCGGCACCGCCGCGACGAACGCCGGCGGATCCTCGGTGTCCGTCGTGACGTCGTGGATCGGCGGCGCGCTCCAGACCCATACCAACTGCCGCATCGGGACGGCGCCGACGGCGACCGCCACCACCAGGGCGGCAAGAGCCGCCCTGTCCGGCAGGCCCGCACCACGCGCCAACCGCGCCCCGAGCACGCCCGCACTGACGGCGATGAGCAGCAGGCCGCCGACCAGCAACAGGAATGCCGGCCCGAGCGACGCGATGCCGATGCGGTATCCGAACGGCGCGGCGACGACGGCGGTGCTGCCCGCCACCACACCCCACGTCGCCCAGCGTGCCAGCCTCATTGCGTCGGCGCCATGCCCGTGAACGTGAACTTCTGCACCCGGCGGCCGCGCTGCGCCTCGGCCGTGTAGAGGTTCCCGTCGCTGTCGCTGGAGAGATGATGGAGCGCCTGGAACTCGCCCGGCGCCGCACCGTTGTCGCCGAACGTGTCCAGCACCTCCAACGTGGCGCGGTCGATCACGTGGATGTGCGAGTTGCCCTGATCCGCCGAGTACATGAACCGCTGCTCGGCATCGGGCGAGAACGCCAGGCCGGCCACCGTCGAGGCGCTCTCGTCGCCGCGGTTGACGAAGCCCTGCGTCCGGTAGGTGCCGTCCAGATCGAAGACCTGCACGCGGCTGTTGCCGCGGTCGGCCACGTAAACGAGGCCGTCGCTCGAGACCTCGATGCCGTGCACGATGCCGAACTGCGCCGCCCCCCCGCGATCGTCCGGCTCTTCGCTCGCCTCGGACGGATCGAGCGGGGTGTTGGCGAAGGCGCCCCACATCCGCTTGTATTCGCCGGTGTCGGCGTCGAACACGATCACGCGCCGATTGCCGTAGCCGTCGGCGACGAAGACCTCGTTGGTAGTCGCGTGCACGAACGACTCCGCCGGCCGCATCGGATTCGCGGTGTCGTCGTTGCCGCTGCTCTGCGCGCGCCCGCCGATCTGCAGCAGCAGTTCCCCTTCCGACGTGAACTTCAGCAGCATGTCGTCGGACTCCGGCTGCGCGCTGTTGCCGCCGATCCACACGTTGCCGTCCGGGTCCACGTGGATGCCGTGCTCGTTCGCCGGCCAGTCGTAGCCGTCGGCGGATCCGCCCCAGGCGCGCATGAAGGTCCCGTCCGGCTGGAACGCCAGCACCGGCGGCGCCGCGGTCCCCTGGTCCTCGGCTACCGTGCGGGGCCGGTGCAGCACCCAGACCGTGTCGTCCGGACCCACGGTCACCGACGACGTCTGTCCCAGCACCCAGCCGTTGGGGATGCTCGGCCACGACGGATCGACCTCGAACTGCGGCACGCCGGCCTGCTCCTCCGCGGTGACGGCTGTCGGACCGTGCCCCACGCCGGCCGGCCCGCCGAGCGTGACAACCAGCGTGACGACCGAAAACCCGACGATGATTCTCCAGCGCATGTCTCCTCCTTCAATCGAGCTCTTGGCGAACACCGCGAATGACTATTTCCACAACAACCTACATCATCCGTTCGTGGCGGCACTTCCTCAGGAGTCCTTGTCCAAGAGCGTCGTGATGCGGGGACCGCCGTCAGATCCGATCGTGGCCAGGGCGATTTGCGCCCGCGCCGTCAATGGAAGGGCCGCCACACCATCGACATAGTGCGCATGGATGATGCGATCAATACCTGCTCCCACGAGAGGGGCGGCAGTCCGAAGGCTTGCCCTCAAGGCCACGCCGCCAGTCACGTCATCGATTCAGCAAGAGGGATTGCGGTGCACGCTGCGTTCCTCTTCGCGGAAGCTAATGATCTGCGACGGCGCGTTCCGGCAACCCGAACACGTAGACCGCGTTCGCCCGGCCGCCGCCCACCGGCGCCGCCAGGTACTGTCGGCCGTCCACCGCGTAGGTGATCGGGAATCCCTGTACCGAACCGGGCAGGCGCGTGCGGAACAGCACCTCACCGGTTTCCACGTCGTGGATGAACAGGTTGCGGTCCGTGTCGGCGCTCACGACCAGCCCGCCGGCCGTGGTCAGGGCCGCCCCTCCCGGACGCGTGGCCATGGAGTGGCGCCAGATGATCTCACCGGTGTCGATGTCCATCGCGATGAGATGGCCCGCGTGCTCGCCGCTGTCGGGATGCACCCGGCTCCCCCGCGAGAACCAGCCGCGGTCGGCGTAGTAGTCGTTCCCTTCGACCTGCTCCAGCTCGGTGAACATGCCCCGTACGCAGGTCGGGTGGATCGGGATGTACAGCGCCTGCGTCTCCGGGTGGTAGGCGCTCGCCCGCCAGTTGCGGACGCCACCGAAGTCGGGGCAGAAATCGAGCTCTATGCCGGCGATCGGGATCATCTCGGGCCGGTAGGTGATCTCACCGGTCTCCGGGTCGACGTCCAGGACGTTCTGATAGCCGAGGTCGTGCGCGGCCACGAAAGCGCCGGTGGCCCGGTCGAGCTCCCACAGAATGCCGTGCTTGCCCATCTTGAACAGCGACTTCCGCCCGCGGTGGTCGATGAGCACGCTCTCGAAGACGTCGTCGAGATCGTGGGTCTCTCCCGGCACGAACTGGAAGTACCACTCCAGCTCGCCGGTAGCGGGATCCAGCGCCAGCACGCTGTTCGTGTACAGTGCGTCGCCGTCGGTCTTGCGCGACACGCGGGCCCAAGGCTTGGCCTGGGAGGTCGACCAGTAGGTCAGGTTGGTCTCCGGGTCGTAGCTACCCGGAATCCACGAGTCGGCGCCCGCCCGAAACGTCAGCGGCAGGTCGCCCCAGGTATCGCCCCCCGGCTCGCCGGGACGCGCGATGGTCGACGTCCGCCACACCTGCTCCCCGGTGTCCGGGTCGTGCGCGGAGATGAAGCAGACATCATTCTTGTAGTTCTGGCACCCGGTCATGCCGGAGACGATGTTCCCGTTGACCACGATCGGCCCGCTCGTGTAGCGGTACCCGAGCCGGTAGTCGGCGACGGTGTGATCCCAGACCACCTCGCCAGTGGCCGCGTCGAGCGCCACGATGTGTGCGTCCGACGTGTTGACGAAGATCTTGTCGCCGTAGATTGCGATCGACCGCGTCCGCATGCCGGCGCCGACCGCATCGAGGAAGTCGGTCGAGGCCTCGAACTCCCGGCGATACTCCCAGATGCGGTCCCCGGTCACCGCGTCGACCGCCTGCACGATGTTGCGGGGGCTGGGGATGAACATCACGCCGTCGTGCACCAGCGGGGCCGCCTGGCTGAGTCCGGGCCCGAGCTGCCAGCCCCAGACGAGCTGCAACCGGTCGACGTTCTCCCGATCGATCTGAGCGAGCGGGCTGTAACCCCAGCCGTCCAGCGTACGCCGCCAGTTCAGCCAGTCGGCCGGGTCGGGGTTCTGCAGCATCTCGTCGGTGACCGGCGAGAGGTCGCGGCTCTGCGCGCCGGCCCCGACAGTGCCGAGGAGCACGATGAGCATCGCTCCGGCGGCGCGTTCGATCCGCTTCGCCAACAGACTCCGAGTCCGTCCCTCCATCGCGGTCATCGGCGGCCCTCCCCTGTTGCGTTTCCCGACTATAGCCGACGCGGTCGCTCGTGGCCGCGGAGTTCGACCACGCGTGGACGGTTACAGTACCGGTACGCAGGTTGGCGGGAGATTCGAAGCAGGCTATGGATCTGCCGGCCTTCTTGGCAGATCCATGGTTGCACCGGGCCGTGCGTCAACTACGACGACCTCGCTCGCGACGCGGCGTATCCGCGGTCACCGCGAAACCCGGGCTCAGCCTGCGGGAAGCGTTAGCCGACCGGCGACTCGGCGTACTCCTCCACCGGGGGACACGAACAGACGAGGTTCCGGTCCCCGTGCGCGTCGTCGATGCGGCCCACCGCCGGCCACACCTTGTTCTCGGCAACGAACGTTCGGGGAAACGCCGCCGCCTGCCGGCTGTAGGGATGCGTCCATTCGTCGCCGGCCACTTCCTCCATGGTGTGCGGCGCGTTCTTCAGAACGTTGTCGGCCGGGTCCGCCCGCCCCGCCGCGATGTCCTCGATCTCGTCGCGGATGGCCAGCATCGCGTCGCAGAAGCGGTCGAGCTCCTCGCGCGGCTCGCTCTCGGTCGGCTCGACCATCAGCGTGCCGGGCACCGGAAACGATACCGTCGGTGCATGGAATCCGTAGTCCATCAAGCGTTTGGCGACGTCCTGGGCAGTCACGTCCGCACGCGCCTTCAACGGGCGCAGGTCGAAGATCAGCTCGTGTGCCACACGGCCGTTCCCGCGCGCGTACAGCACGTCGTAGCGGGACTCGAGCCGCGCCTTGACGTAGTTGGCGTTGAGGATGGCGTACCGGGTGGCGGCGGTCACGCCGCGGGCCCCGAGCAGGCGAATGTAGGCGTAGGAGATGAGCAGGATGCTCGCACTGCCCCACGGCGCGGCCGCTATGGGAGCAATCGCGGCGGTCGAGCCGGGCTCGGCGAGCGGATGGCGCGGGAGGTACGGTGAAAGGTGGCTGGCGACGGCGATGGGTCCCATGCCGGGCCCGCCCCCGCCGTGCGGGATGGCGAAGGTCTTGTGCAGGTTGAGGTGGCAGACGTCGGCCCCGATGCGCGCCGGCGACGTCAACCCCACCTGGGCGTTCAGGTTGGCGCCGTCCATGTACACCTGCCCGCCCTGCTCGTGGATTGCGCGGCAGATGTCCCGGATCGCGTCCTCGAAGACGCCGTGGGTCGACGGATAGGTGATCATCAGCGCGCTCAACCGCCGTCCGTGCTGCGCCGCCTTCGCCCGCAGATCCGCGAGATCCACGTTGCCGTTCTCGTCGCACTCCACGACGACGGGCCGCAAGCCGGCCATCACCGCGCTGGCCGGATTGGTGCCGTGCGCCGAGGCGGGGATCAGCACCACGTCGCGGTCGAACTCGCCGCGCGCGTGATGGTACGCACGGATGACCAGCAGTCCGGCGAACTCGCCCTGCGCGCCGGAGTTCGGCTGCAGCGACACGGCCTCGAACCCCGTGATCGCGCACAGGAACCCCTCCAGCTCCTCGATGATCCGCCGGTAGCCGCCCGCCTGCGCCGGCGGCGCGAAGGGATGGACGTCGCCGAACTCCGGCCAGGTGACCGGCTCCATCTCCACCGCCGCGTTCAGCTTCATGGTGCACGAGCCGAGGGGAATCATCGACGTGTCGAGCCCGATGTCCCTGCGCTCGAGCCGCTTCAGATACCGCATCATCTGCAGCTCCGAACGATGGCGGTGGAAGACAGGGTGCGTGAGGAAGGGCGTGCTCCGTTGCAGTCCCGCCGGCCAGGCCGGGGCGGACAGCGGCCGGTCCGGCGCACGGTCGGGTTCCGTTCGGCGGGTGGCGCGGGCGAAGACTGCGACGATCTTCTCGATGTCGGCCGGGGTCGTCGTCTCGTCGAGCGCGATGCCGACGTCGCCGCCGGCGTGGTATCGGAAGTTGATCCGCGCGGTCTCCGCCGCCGATCGCACCGCGGCCGTCGTCGCGGCACCGCCCGGGTCAACGCGCAGCGTGTCGAAGAAGGCGGCGTGGCGCGCGGCGATGCCGAGCGCCTGCAGCCGGCCGGCCAGCTCCCGCGCCAGCCCGTGCACACTGCGGGCAATCCCCCGCAGCCCGTCGGGACCGTGATATGCCGCGTACATGCCGGCGACGTTGGCCAGCAGCGCCTGCGCCGTGCAGATGTTCGACGTGGCCCGCTCGCGGCGGATGTGCTGCTCGCGGGTCTGCAGCGCCATCCGGTAGGCCGGGCGGCCGCGGGCATCGATGGAAACGCCGATCATCCGTCCCGGCATCTGGCGGGCATACGCGCCGCGGGCGGCGAAGAACGCCGCGTGCGGTCCGCCGTAGCCCAGCGGGACGCCGAAGCGCTGCGCGTTGCCCACCGCTACGTCGGCTCCCATCTCGCCCGGCGGCGTCACCAACGTCAGCGCGAGCAGGTCCGACGCCACGACGACCAACGCCCCCGCGGCGTGGGCCCAAGCCGTAACCGGGGAAAGATCGTGCAGACGGCCGGAGGCGTCGGGCGATTGCACGAGCACCCCGATCAGATCGTCGGGCCGCTCGTCGTTTCGCGCCGCCGCACCGACGTCGGCCACGTCGATCCGGATGCCGAGCGGCTCGGCGCGTCCTCTCACCACCGCGACGGTCTGGGGAAAGCAGTCGGCCGCGACCAGGAAGCGCCGCGCAGCGGGGCGCCGCCGCGCCTGCAGCCGGAACACCATCGTCATCGCCTCGGCCGCCGCGGTGGCTTCGTCGAGCAGCGAGGCGTTGGCGATCTCCATCCCCGTCAGGTCGGCGACGACGGTCTGGAAGTTCAGCAGCGCCTCCAGCCGCCCCTGCGCCACCTCGGCCTGGTACGGCGTGTACGGGGTGTACCAGCCCGGGTTCTCCAGCAGGTTGCGGAGAATAACGGGAGGCGTCACGCAACCGTAGTAGCCGAGGCCGACGAACGACCGCCAGCTCTCGTTGCGGGCGGCCAGCGCGCGCATCCGCGCCAAAAAGGCCGCTTCCGATTCGGCGTCGGGCAGGTCGAGAGGCGCCGCCAGGCGGATGCTGGCCGGGATCGCCTCGTCCATCAGGGCGTCGAGCGACGGCGCCCCGACGACGTCCAGCATGGGGTCGAGATCCGCCGCGCGCGGCCCGATGTGACGGTCCGCGAATCCGGTGGTCGCGTCAGCCATGCGGGACTCAGCCGGCGCCGCCTACGAGCTCGCCGTAGGCCTCCGCATCCAGCAGCGCGCCGGCGTCGTCGGGGTTCTCCACGACCAGCTCGATCATCCAGGTTGCGTGCGGATCCTGGTTGACGGCCTCGGGGGTGTCCGCCAGCGCCGCGTTGACTTCGACCACGGTGCCGCCCACGGGACAGTAGAGATCGGATACGGCCTTCACCGACTCGATGGATCCGAACTGCTCGCCCGGCCGGAACGAGCTCCCCACCTCCGGCAACTCCACGTAGACGACGTCGCCGAGCTGCTCCTGAGCGTAGTGGGTGACCCCGACCCGGCCGCGACCGTCCTCGATCCGGATCCACTCGTGGTCCTTCGTGTACTTCAGCTCTTGCGGATACATCTCTCGCCTCGCCCGTCAATCGCCACTTGCGGCTCCGCTTGCCGCCCGGCCGGCCTGCCCAGGAGTCTACGCCGTTCTACGTCGCAACTCCCTGGCTCGAACGCCTGTAGAACGGCATCCGCACGACCCGCGCGCGCAGGCGCCGGCCACGGACGTCGATGGAAAGCTCGGTGTCGCGCGCCGCCAGCTCGACCGGCACGTACGCCATGCCGACGGCCTTCCGCAGGTGCGGCGTCACGGTCCCGCTGGTGACGCGCCCCACGCGGTCGGCGCCAGCATAGATCGCGTGGTCGTGCCTCGCAATCCCGCGATCGAGCACCTCGAAGCCGACCAGCTTGCGGCTGGGTCCGCTCTGTTTCTGTGCGAGCAGCGCGTCCCGGCCGATGAACGAGTCCTTGTCCCAACCGATGGTCCAGCCGAGGCCCGCCTCGATCAGGGTCGTGGTCTCGTCCATGTCGTTGCCGTACAGGCGCATTCCGGCTTCGAGGCGCAGCGTGTCCCGAGCGCCCAGCCCCGCGGGCAGCAACCCGTGCGGCCCGCCGGCGTCGAGTAGCGCGCACCACACCGTCTCGGCCTGCCGCGGCGGCACGAACAGCTCGAAGCCGTCCTCCCCCGTATAGCCGGTGCGCGAGATCGTCGCCCGCACGCCCGCCACCTCGCCGTTCGCGAACGTGTAGTACCCGATGCCGTCGAGCTCCACGGCGGTGAGAAGCTGGAGGATCTCCACCGACCGGGGCCCCTGCAGGGCGATCAACGCGTAGCGGCTGCTCGCGTTCACGGCCACCGCATCGCCCGCCGCGCCGATCTGCTTGCGGATCCAGGCGACGTCCTTCGCGATGTTGGCGGCGTTGATGACCAGCAGATAGTGACAGGCGGCGAGCTGGTAGACGAGCAGGTCGTCGACGACCGTACCCTCCGGCGTGGTCAGGGCCGAGTACTGCGCGCGCCCCGGCTCGAGCCGGCGCGCGTCGTTCGACGTCACGTGCTGCACCGCCGCGAGCGCATCGTCGCCGGCGATCTCCACCTCCCCCATGTGGCTGACGTCGAACAGCCCGGCCGCGGTGCGCACCGCCTGGTGCTCCTCGCCGATGCCGCTGTACTGGACCGGCATTTCCCAGCCCCCGAAGGCGGTCATCCGCGCCCCCTGGGCGACATGCCGGGCGCGCAGGGGAGTAGTCTGCAGGGAATCGGCCGGAGTGGAGGCCATCGTGTGACGGAGGGTCGCCGAGGTCTGGCTTGCCGGCCGTATTGCCGGGACTCCTGAACCGTACTACGCGGTCCCGGAGAGGGTCAAGAATGCGGCCGGATCACGAACGCGCACCGCCGTCGGAACCCGGAGTCCCTCTCCCCCGCGCCCGGTCGTACCGCGGGAGTGACGATTGCCCGGGCCGGTCGGTCGCCGTGTCTCCGTAGCGCAGGTAGGCCTGCAGCGTGTGGTAGCTGATACCCAGGATGCGACACGCCTGCCGCTTGTTGTTGCCGCAACGATCGAGGACGATTCGCGCGTAGCGGCTTCCCCACGCCCGCATCGATTCGTCCCGCACCAGCGACGGCTGCAGGTTCCGCACGTAGTCGCCCGTTATCGTCGCCGGCAGGTCCTGGACCCGAATGTGGCGGCTCCCCGAGAAGGCCAGCACATGCTCGATGACCCGGCGCAGCTCGCGCACATTGCCCGGCCAGTCGTAGGACATCAGCGCATCCACCGCGCACGGCGCCAGGGAGCGCCCCGGCGAGTCTTCATGCTGCCGCAGAAAATGGTCGGCCAATAGCGGGATGTCGGTCCGGCGTTCGCGCAGGGGCGGCACGTGAATCTCGACCCCGCTCAACCGGTAGAACAGGTCCGAGCGGAAACTGCGCTTGTCGACCATGCTCCTCAACCTCCGGTTGGTCGCCACGATCAATCGCACGTCGAGGGCTCGCGTGCAGTGGGACCCGACACGCTCGACCGCCAGTTCCTGCACGACGCGCAGCAGCTTCGCCTGGGCCGCTGAGGAAAGGTCGCCGACTTCGTCGAGAAACACGGTCCCCTCGTTCGCCAGCTCGAACTTCCCGGCCCGCCCGCGCACACCCGTGGCCGTCCGGTCCTCGATGCCGAACAACTCGGCCTCGACCAGCGTATCGACGATGGCGGCACAGTTGACTGCAACGAACGGGCCGCCGCGCCTTGCACTCTGTTCGTGAATCTGACAGGCAACGAGCTCCTTGCCCGAACCGCTCTCCCCCTCGATCAGGACCGCGAAGTCGGTCGTCGCCACCCGTGCAATCTGGTCGCGCAGGCTGGCCATCCGGGATGCGCGACCAATCAGCGGCGACGGCGAATCGGATACCTGCATGCTCCCCTGTCCCTCCGGGATTCGACTCCTGTCAGCGCTAAACAACATCGGTGCCATGTCGCGAAAACCCCGTGTTCGGCGCATCCGACGCCGTCGACGGGCATGTCGTTTCTCACCGATGGGTAGCTGCTTACAACCGGAATCGGCACGGAGACCAGGCAGTCTCGGGAAAGGGAACCAGTTGCTCCGCACGATCACCGCGTGCGCCACTCTCCTGCGCGGAAGTCGTACAGAAGGATGCGGGTACGAGCGGTCGCGCCGAGAATCCTCACGGCGGCCTGGTGTCCTTCCCGGCTTCTGAGATACAGGGTACCGGAGGTCGCGGTTCCCAGGGGCGTCACGGCAAGAATGTCGCTTGCGCCGAAACGGATCGGGTCCGCGCCGCTCCCCGCCGGCGCCGCGGCGCCGATGGCCGGCGTCGCGGCGCCCAGCTCGAAACGCACACCGTTGAAGCGGTCGCCAAGGCGGGTCTCTTCCCCGATCGGCAGGTCGACACCACCGTTGATGTCCGAGGTTCGAACGCCGTTTCCGTTCCCGTCGACATAGGTTCGAAACCGTACGCCGCGGGCGTCGGCCTCGAACCGTATGCCCACCGAGGCGCCCCGCCGGGCGGCGACGGCGCGCGCGAGCATGAACCGCCCGCTGAGGAACCGGGCGGCGTCGACTACCCGCTGCTCGTGCCGGCCCGCGGTCACCAACGGCACCGAGATGCCGACCACGGCGACGACAATGCCGGTTGCGACAGCGGTCTCGACCAGCGTGGCGCCCCGTTCGAACACCGCGTGCCTCCTTTCGGGCCGCGAGGCAAGGTCCCGACGCCGGAACCTTGCCCCTTTGGACTAGCCCGACAATCGTCGCCTGCGCTCCGATTGCCGCCCAACCGGGCCTGACTAGAAGGTCTGCGCCGTTTGTACGGCGCAGACCCTACTAGCGGCTTTCGGGCGTGTCCACGCGAATCAGCGGCTTCAGACGCAGAAACGTCCTCTCGCCGATCCCGCGAACGTTCATCAGGTCCTCGACCTTCTCGAACCCGCCGTGTTCCTCCCGGTACTCGATGATGCGTTCGGCAGTCCGCTCCCCGACCCTCGGCAGGGTCCGCAGCTCCTCCGCCGTCGCGGTATTCAACTCCACGGTCTGCTGCGCTTCCGCCTCGGAGTTCTGGAGTACCGGTACACCGGGTTCCGCAAGAACATGACCGTGAAGCGTCATGGCGAGGAACCCGGCGCAAGCCGCCGCGACTACGAACGTACGTTGCATGGTCAACCTCCCGTTGCGTCGTGCTGGCGGCCGGCGGGCGCCTGTTCCGACCCCGCATCCGGCCCCGCCTGGAGCAGCGTTCGATATTGGGGAATCGGGTCGCGCCGGCCTCTCTCGGCAGGGGCGTCCTTCATCCAAGCAAGATGCGCGCCGTACGGGCGCGAATTCGTACTCCGGGTGACCTGTCTGCCATACGGCAGCGCTGTCAGAGAGCGCCGCTGCCGGTCACCGGGGCCGAGAGTATCGTGGCGGCGTTTCGCCACGGGCTCGTCGAGCTTGCAGGGTCGCACGCCCCGAACCGTCACCCCGCGTTACCGGGTTCGATGGACGTTGCGACCGATACGGGCTCGACGGGTCTGCCGGACCGCGCGGGAGTCGCCCAACGCGCAGGCCGCGCGCGCCGCAGGGTTACGCGCAGCGCTACGGCAACCACCGGAGACACCGGCGGCGAATCGCCGTTCTGCTATCATCGAACGTTTGGCCGGATGCCGATGAGCGCCACAGACAACCTCGCCGTGCTCGGCGCGCAGTGGGGCGACGAGGGCAAGGGGAAGATCGTCGACCTCCTCAGCCCCGCCTTCGCCGTCGTCGCCCGTTCGCAGGGTGGGCACAACGCCGGCCACACGGTGAGCGTCGACGGCGACGAGTTCATTCTGCACCTGATCCCGTCCGGCATCCTGCACCCCGGCGTCACCTGCGTCATCGGCAACGGGGTCGTCGTCGATCCCGCCGCGTTCTTCTCCGAAATCGACCAGCTCCGGGCCCGCGGCATCGACACCGCCGGCCGCTTGCTCGTGAGCAGCCGCGCACACGTCATCCTGCCGTATCACCGCGATCTCGAGGCCGCCTCCGAGGACCGTCTCGGCGCGCAGCGCATCGGGACGACCTCGCGCGGCATAGGACCGAGCTACGAGCACAAGGCCGGCCGCTGCGGCGTACGGATCGGCGACCTGGCGGACGCGCGCCCGGACGGCCGCCTGGCGGCGCTGATCGAGACCAACGTCGCGGCAAGGAATCGAGCCGTGCCCGGGTCCGCGCTGGACTGGCGGCAGGTCCTCGAGGAAGCGGCCGGCGTCTGGGAGCGGCTGCGTCCGATGGTCGCCGACACGTCGCGCTACCTGAACGACGCGCTGGACGCCGGTCGGCCGGTGCTCTTCGAAGGCGCCCAGGGCACGATGCTCGATATCGACCATGGAACGTACCCGTACGTGACCTCGTCGAACGCCACGATCGGGGGCGTGTGCACCGGCCTCGGGGTCGGACCGCGGGCGATCGACGGCGTGCTGGGCATCGTCAAGGCCTATACGACGCGGGTCGGCGAGGGTCCCTTCCCGACGGAGCTGGACGAGCCGCAGGCGGAGCGCCTGCGCGAGTGGGGCCGCGAATACGGCGCCTCTACCGGCCGGCCGCGGCGCTGCGGCTGGTTCGATGCCGTCGGCGTGCGCTATGCGGTGCGGGTGAACGGCATGACCGCGTTGGCCATGACGAAGCTCGACGTGCTCGACAACCTGGACGAGCTGCGGATCTGCACCGGCTATCGCCGCGGCGGCGAGGTGCTGACCGAACCGCCCCCAACCATCGGCGAGCTCGCCTCCTGCGAGCCGGTGTACGAAACCATGCCGGGATGGCGCGGCGCCGGGCGCACGGCCGGGGTGCGGGACGAGCGGGACCTGCCGGAAGCGGCGAGAGAGTACCTGGCGCGGCTCGAGACGCTCAGCGGCGCCCCGGTCGCCATCATCTCCACCGGTTCGGATCGCGGCGACACCATCGTACGGCACGACTCCCCCGCCGTCCGCTGGCTGGGACAGTGCGCGCCCGCGGGCGCCCGCGAGCGCTGATCGTAGAGGTCGCCACAGTCCGATGCGCAGCGTGCGGGTGCGGCGGTGGACCAGAACACCGGCGGTGCTGTCGGCGAGTCTGCTGGCGGCCGTGCTTGCCGCCTGCGCGCCGGAAGCGGATCCCGGCCCGACCGTGGCCGACGCCGAGGCATTCGTCACCGCGGCCGAAGCGCGCCTCCTCGCCTTGCGGCGGGACGCGATGCGCACCGCTTGGCTTCGGGAGACCTCCCTCGACGGCGCGACCCGCGAAGCGGCGGCGTCCGCGGATGCCGCGTGGACAGCCGCCGCGGCGGAGCTCGCCCACGGGGCGGCGCGGTTCGACGGGCTCGACCTGCCGGAAGCGACCGCACGCAAGCTCGCGCTCCTGAGAGCGACGCCGCGGACCGTGGCACCCGACCATCCCGCGTTCCAGGCCGAGCTGGCCGATATCCTCGTCTCGCTGGAGCGCCTGCACGACGCCGGCGCGTACTGCTCCGGGGCCGGCGAGGCCTGCCTGGAGCGCGACGCGCTGGAACGAACGGTCGCGGAGCTGCGCGATACCGATCGGCTGCTCGATCTCTGGCACGAGGGGCGGGCCATGGCGTCCTCGATGCGATCCGGCTACGCACGCCTGGTCGAGATTGCGAACGCCGGGGCCGTCGAGCTCGGCCATGCGGACGCCGGCGACCGCTGGCGATCGGCCGTCGGCCCGCTTCCCGATGCACTGCCGGCCGAGCTGGAACGCCTCTGGAACCAGGTCCGGCCGCTCTACGAATCGCTGCACTGCCACGTGCGCGCCACGTTGGGAGAGGAATACGGCACCGCGATCGCGCCCCCCGGGGAGCCGATTCCCGCCCACCTGCTCGGCGACATCGGAGACGGGCGCTGGTCCAGCGTGTACGACCTGGTCGCCCCCCGGGCGCGCCGCGGCGCGTACGACCCGACCCGCCAGCTCGAGCGCAACCGCCTGGGCCCGCTGGACATGGTGCGTCTCGGCGAGCGCTTCTTCGGCTCGCTCGGCTTCGATCCGTTGCCCGCCACCTTCTGGGAGCGTTCCCTGTTCGTGCGGCCGGCCGACCGCGAGGCTCTCTGCCGCGCCCGCGCGTGGAACCTCGACGGCGACAACGACGTCCGTCTGGCGATGTGTCTCGACGTCACCGGCGACGACTTCGTCGCGGTCCATCGAGAGCTGGCCGGGACCTACTTCCGGTGGGCATTGCGGTCACGGGACCCGCTGCTCCGAGCCGCCGACGCCGACGGCTTCCGGGAAGCCGTCGGCGAAGCGGTCGCGCTCGCGGTCACGCCCGCGTACCTGGTCGAGCTGGACCTGCTGAATCAGGCCCCGGGCGAGGCCTGGGACGTCCGTTTCCTGCTCCGCAAGGCGCTGGACGAGATTGCCGCTCTCCCGTTCACGCTGCTGCTCGATCGCTGGCGCTGGCAGGTATTCGCCGGCGAAGTACCGCGGGGCCGTTACAACCGGGCCTGGTGGGACCTCAGGGAGGCGTACCAGGGTATCCGGGCCCCCGTGCCGCGGAGCGAGGCGGATTTCGACCCCGGCTCGACACTGCGTGTAACGGCCAACGTGCCGTCGGCTCCCGACTTCCTCTCCGGGGTCGTGCGGTTCCAGATCCACCGCGCGCTCTGCGCCGCCGCCGGCGACGACGCTCCGCTCCATCGCTGCTCGATCTTCGGGAGTGCCGAAGCGGGCGCACGGTTGCAGGCCATGCTGGAGGCGGGAGTCGGCCGACCCTGGCCCGACGCGCTCGAGGTTGCCACCGGCGCGCGGCAACTGAACGCCTCGGCCCTGCTGGACTACTTCGCGCCGCTGGCCGCGTGGCTGGACGAGCAGAACGCCAGGCGCTCCTGCGGCTGGTAACGGCTCGCAACGCTCAGGCGCCGCCGGCGTACTCGGCGTCGGTCACGGCGTCCAGCCAGGTCGTGACCGACTCGATGTTCACGGCCAGATGCGTCATCGGGCCGCCCGCCCACGCGCCGTGCCAGTGCCGCTCGCCGGCCGCGATGCAGGCGACGTCCCCCGTTCCGATCTCCCGCACCGGCTCTCCCTCGCACTGCAGGCGGCACCAGCCGTCGAGCACGACCAGAAGCTGCGGTCCGCTGTGCACGTGCCAGTGCGTGCGCGCAGCCGGCTCGAACACGACGCGGAAGGCCTTGACCGCGGGAGCATCCGACAGGCCGGGCATGCGCGTCATCCGCGCATGCCCGGTGAAGGTGTTCGGATCGGCTGCCTCCGACGCAAGCGCCGCGAGTTCGGCAATCCGCATCGGTCCGCTCACGCCGCCGTCGCCGGCCGACCGCCATGGCGCATGATCATGTAGACAGCTCCGGCTCCGATGAGCGCGACGATCAGCGTGCCCAGATTGATCAGACCGGTCGATACCGCCAGATAACCCACCGAGCCGGGCAGCAGGGCGTAGTAGACGAACGGGAAGACCGTCATCCGAATGACGGAGCCCTCGCGTCCGAGCAGGCCGACTACCGCGGAGGCGGCCACGACGTTGTGGACGCAGATCATGTTGCCGGCCGCGCCGCCGATCGCCTGCAGGGCAACGATCCAGGTCGGATCCACGCCGATCCGCTCGCCCATCCCGAACTGGAAGAGCGAGAACATCATGTTGCTGACCGTATTGCTGCCGGCCACCGCCGCCCCGATCCCGCCGATGAACGGCGCGAATATCGGCCAGACCCCGCCGACCAGCGCCGCCACGCCGTCCGCCAGCACGATCGGCATCTGGTCGTAGCCTGCACCGCCCCCGCCACTGTTCAGGAACACCTGCACCATCGGTACGGTGAAGACCAGAGCGACCGAGGCGGCCGCGGAAACCTTCAGCGAGGTCCCCCAGGCCTTGGCGTAGCGATCGCCGGGAATCTTGTGCAACCCCATCGTGATGAGCGACGCGACGATGAAGAGCGTGCCCGGCAGGTAGAGCGGTTGGAAGCTGGCGGTGATCGACGTGCCGAAAATCTCGGGCCAGCTCACCACCCAGGCCTGGAGGAAGACGCGAAACGGATCGACGAGCCGCGACGACAGCAGGAGCAGCGCGACGACGGCGTAGGGCAACCACGCCTTGAACAGGCTCATCGAGCCGGCGTGGGCCACGTCCGTCACCTCGACCGTCCCCGTCCACTCGGCCGGCCAGTTCTCCTTCTTGTCGAAATCCCACGCCTCGTCCGGCTTGGGGATGAGGAAGCCGGCGCGCGCCGCGCTGACGACGATGATCAGGCCGGCCATGCTGCCCATCAGCGCCGGGAACTCCGGCCCGAGGAAGTAGGCGGCGGCGAAGTACGGCACGGTCATGGCCAGGGCCGCGAAGATGGCGAAGGGCCAGACCTGCAACCCCTCGGCCAGCGAGCGGCTCTTGCCGAAGAAGCGGGTCATGAACGAGACGAGGATGAGCGGGATCAGGGTGCCCGCGATGGCGTGCAGGATGGCGACCTTCAGGCCGATGTACGCCAGGAAGTCGGTCCACTCCGCGTACCCCGCCTCGGCGGCGAACGCGACGATCTCGGGGTTGGTCCCCTGACCCAGGCCGGTATTGACGCCGACGAGAATCGGCGTGCCGAGCGCCCCGAAGCTGACCGGGGTGCTCTGGATGATCATTCCCGCCGTCACCGCGGCCATCCCGGGAAAACCGAGACCGACGAGCAGCGGCACGGCGACCGCCGCCGGGGTGCCGAACCCGGCCGATCCTTCGATGAAGGCGCCGAACAGCCAGGCGATGATGATGACCTGCACGCGCCGGTCAGGCGTGATGTCCGTGAATCCCTGGCGGATCGTCTTGATGGCGCCGCTCTCCTGCAGCGTGTTGAGCAGCAGGATGGCGCCGAAGATGATGTAGAGCAGCGTGAAGGCGATTACGAGCCCGTTGATGGTGGCCGCGGCGACCTGCAGGCCGGGCACCTGCCAGACGAACAGGGCGAGCACGGCAGCCACCGCGTAGGACAGCGGCATGGCCCGGCTCGCCGGCCACCTGAGGCCCACGAGAAAGACCGCGACGGTGATGATCGGCAACAGCGAGACAATTGTCAGCATCGACGGGGTTCCTCCTCAGTGGCGGCCTATGGTATCGGAAGACGGATCAACACACAACGACGGGATCGGAGCGGCGCGTGGTACGATCCCCGCATGCCGCGCGTGGTGACGGTGGCAAGGGCGGAGAGCTTCGGACCGGGCGCTCGGAAAAAGGTGTTCGCCGGCGATCGGCGGATCGCGGTCTTCAACGACGGCGGCACGCTGCACGCAGTGGACGACACCTGCACGCATTCCGGCGGCTCTCTGTCGGAAGGGCCGTGCGAGAACGGGATCGTCACCTGCGCCTGGCACGGGGGGCAGTTCCGTCTCAGCGACGGCAAGGGTCTGGGCCCACCGGCCTACCGCGGAGTGGCAGTGTACCCCGTCGCGGTAGCCGACGGGGTCGTCGTCGTGACCATCGACGACGCCTAGACCAGGAGTCTGCGCCGCAGAAACGGCGCAGACCTCCCGGCCAGGCCGGTTGAGCGGCAAGCGGAGCCGCAGGCGACGTTTGTCGGGCCAGGCGGATCGCCTGTTCATCCCCGGAACGCGGCTCCGCGCGAGACGAAGTTGATTCACGAACGCCCCGCGCTCGAACGCCGGGTGCTCTCGGTTCTCGAGGCCGAACCCGCCCGCATCCCGGTCCTCGTCGGCGGCTGCGGCAGCGGTCGCACGTCGTTGCTGACCCGTGTGGCCGCGCGGCTCGGCGATCAGCACGGCCGATACATCGACTTCGAGCGCCTCTGCTCGACACCCGAGCGCATCCTGGCCGCCGTCGCGCGGGCCACCGCGTCCGGTGCGCGCGGCCTCTCATCGACGCTGCCGCCGGGACGGCCGGCAGCGCGCGCGGCCTTCGAGGCGCTGCTCGCGTTTCTCGAAAGACCCGAAGACCCTTTGCGGATCCTGCTGCTCGACGAGTGGCTGGAGCTGCGGACGTTGGAGAGCTTCCCCGGACTTCGAGGTGCCGTGCGGGAGCTCGTCGAGGCGCTCGCGAGAAGCCCGGGACGCTTCGTCCTCGCAAGCCGGTTCGACCACCGCACGCGGCGGCTCCTGGATGACCACTCCGCACATTTCGAGCTCGTCCGCATGCCACCGTTGAGCCCGGACGAGGTAGCCGCGGCGCTGCCCGGTCCGGCACGCCTCGGCGACTCGGGACGGATCGAGCTCGGCCGTCTCGTGCATGCGCTCGCTGCGGGCCGGCCGAGCTACGTGGGAGCGCTGGCCGCGAATCTCTCCGCCCGGGAGCGTTGGGGGGAAGACCCGGTCCGCGTACTGGCCGCACAGATGGCGGCGGGAGCGCCGCTGAGCAACCTCTGCCGCTTCTCGTACGAACTGCGGTTGCACCGGGCGCGCGGATACGGCGCGCTCAAGGCGATTCTCGGCGTCCTGGCCGACGTCGAGCCGCTCACGCTGACGGAAATCGCCCGCCGTCTCGGACGCACCCCCGGGTCGACGAAGGACTACCTCTCCTGGCTCGAGGACGTCGACCTGATCGAGCCGCAAGAGAAGCGCTATCGCTTCAGCGACCCGCTGCTGCGCCTGTGGGTGCGGCTCCACACCCGGCCAACCGCACCCGGTGACCGGGAACGAGCACTCGCGGTGCAGGAGTACGCGAGCGCACGCCTCGCGTCCGGGGAAACAGCGCCCGCGGCGGCCTCTCCCCCGTTGGACGCACGGCCGCGCAGACCGCAGGACCTCATCGAGATCGATTGACGTCTTCCGGTGCCGCGCCGGCTCCCAGTGCCGCCAACGCGTGCCGGGCGGCCTCCCGCTCGGCTTCCTTCTTGCTCTGGCCGGACCCGGTGGCGACGAGTCGCTCCCCGACGACCACCTCGACCGCGAATTCCTTCCGGTGATCCGGGCCGGTGGTGTGCGCCAGACGGTATTGCGGCAGCGGCTGCGCCCGCGCCTGGAGCCATTCCTGCAGTGCCGACTTGTGGTCACGCGCGCCCGCGGTCACGCCGTCCCGCCGGAGACGCTCGAGCAGGGGCCGGAACGCCCGCTCGAGGAACGCCGCGGCCGCTTCGTAGCCCCCGTCGAGATAGATCGCGCCGACCACCGCCTCGAACGCGTCCGCGATCAGCGATCGCTTCCGGCGACCGCCGGTCTTCTCCTCGCCGCGGCCGAGCAGCAGGTGGTCGCCGAGCTGCAACCCGTCACCGAGCTCCGCAAGAGTGGCGGCCGACACCAGTTGGGCGCGCGCCTTCGACTTGCGGCCCTCGTCGTAGTCCGGAAACTCCCGGAACAGGCGATCCGCCATTACCAGCCCGAGCACGGCATCCCCGAGAAACTCGAGCGATTCGTTGTCTTCCACGGCCCCGATCTCGTCCTCGTGGGCGCGCGAACGGTGCGTCAACGCCCGCTCGATGAGGTCGGGGTCGGAGAACGCGTAGCCGAGTCGCCGCTCGAGCTGGGGACGTGCATTCCGAAGCTCCTCGACGCAGGCACGCGCGCCGGCCCGGTAGTCGTCGAGCAGAAGCGTCGCGCGTTCCGCCTCGTCCGCGCGGACCGACACCCGCACTTCACCGAGCCCATCGATCGCCAGCGGAAACACCGCATGAGACACGTCCGACGCGATGACCGCGCGTATCCCGTGCGTCTCCAGAAGCGCTCGGGCGACGTTGGCCTCGACGTCCGACTGCGTGCGCAACACCACCGCCAGCGTGGTCACGACTGCACTCCCGACTCCACCGCGGCGGCGGGCCCGCCGGAATCGCCAGCCGGCCCGATTGCTTCGACCCGCAGGAGCACCATCGTCATGTCGTCGTGCTGATCGGCGGTCCCGACGAAGGCGTCGACGTCACGCAGGATGCGTTCGTGCAGCGTCTCCGAACCGGCGGCCGCGTCGTCCTCGAGCAGGCGTGCGAGCCTCGCCTCACCGAACAGATCGTCCTCCTCGTTCATCGCCTCGGTCACGCCGTCGGTGAACAGCACGGCGACGTCGCCAGGGCGCAGCGTCAGGTGATGCTCCTCGAGCAACTCGACGAATTGCCGCTCGAAGCCATGGAGGCCGAGCACGAGACCGTCGGGTGCGAGCATGCGCACCACACGCCGCCCACCGTTCTGCGAGGCGTGCAGCAGCGGCGTGTGCCCTGCCCGCGCATAGGTCAGCGTGCCGGCATCGAGGTCGACGACGGCGTACAGCATCGTGATGAAGCTGCGGCTGTCGAGCGCGCCGGCCATGATCCGATTGGCCTCGATGAGCAACTGCCGCGGCGATTCGTACGTCTGTCCCAGGCTGAGCATGAGCCCCTTGAGCTCGGCCATATACAGGGCGGCCGAAGTCCCCTTGCCCGAAACGTCGGCCACCAGCAGGCCCATCCGCCGCTCCCCGAGCCGAATGAAGTCGTAGTAGTCCCCTCCCACCTCCCGGGCCGGCCGGCACACCGCGGTCACCGACAACCCCGGAATCGACGTCGGATCGCGCGGTAACAGCGACATCTGGATCTGCCGGGCGAGACGCAGCTCGTTCTCGAGACGCTTCTTCTCCGCCGCCTGGTGCAGCAGTCCCTCCACGCTGGCCGTCATCGCGTTGAACGACTCGGCCAGATCGCCCAACTGGTCTCCGGAGGCGACGCGGATGCGCTGCGTGAAGTCGCCGCGGCGGATTCTGTCGGTACCGATGGACAGCGCGTGAATCGACCCGGTAATCGACCTCGCCAGGGCCAGCCCCATCACGAACGCCGCCAGCTCGATGACCAGGAACAGGACACCCAGGACGGCCAGCAGCACGAGGAAGAGGTAGCGGACGCCCAACTCCTCCGTTCCGGCTCCGGCCCCGAGAAACCGGTCCACGAACGCGGCGGGGGGAACGCGGATGAAGAGGTTGCCCGACGCCTCGGCGCCGGTGGCCCAGGCGACGGAATCCAGGAACACCACCCATGCCAGCCCCGCCGCCGACGCGAGACGCGACGGATCCAGGGCGTTGTCCGTCGTCGGCGCGCCCAACGGCTCCAGATCGACACCGGTGGCCGCCTGGATCCGATGCTGAACGGCCGCATCCAGAGGTACGTCGATAACGATGGCGCCGGCGTCGGCCGCGGGCAACCGCACGACGGCGCGAATTGCGAGAGGCCACTGCGATCCGACCGTAACGAGCCCCGCGAACTCCCGCCCGCGGATCCATTCCGGCGTCCGGTCCGGCCGCGGTCCGCTGTTCCACGGACCGAAATCCGCCGCGATGCGCCCGGGGACCGGGCCGAGCACGATTGCAGAGACACCCGGATATTCGTCAGCCAGAGCGGCGAGCAGCGGTTCGATCGCCGCGGAGGTCTCCATGCCGCTCGACAGATGTGCCCCGATTGCCGTTGCGGCCACCCGCACGTCGGCAACGACGCGATCGAGCTCGCGGCGCACGCTCTCCGAGCTCGCGGAGAGCACCGCAATCGCTCCCGCCACCGCAAAGAAAGCGAATACGAGCAGAACCGGCACGAATCCGATGAACACGTACGAGAGGATCAGCTTGCGCCGGACACGCCAGAGAAGGCGTCGCCTGAGCCGCGCGGCCGAGTCCAGCAGCATGCGGCCCAGTCCGGCGGCTACCGCGAGCGACGCGCACACGTCCAGCCACGCAAGAAGAGAGTCGCCGTCCGCAACGAAGGGGAAAAGGAGAATCTTCAGGGCCGCGCCGGCCAGCAACAGCCGTCCCGACCACGATCGCGGCAGGGCCGAAGAAAACGCTCGCAGCCGGTCTCGAGCCATCCGCGCTCTCTTCGAATCGTATCAGATGCCGCCGATCTCCGACGGCTCGACGGCCAATGGGCGCCTCGCCGCACCAGCCCACGCGGGTTGCATCGCCGCTCGAATGCGACAGGGCTCTCGCCGCGGGCTGCCGGGCGCCACGCGGCCATCTCACCGCGGGCTGGTAGAATGATCAGGCTCGCAATCCGTCGCCCGCCGGCTTCCATGTCGCACGGCCCCTCGAACCCGAACTCCCCGGCCCCGGCCCCGGCCCCGCTGCGCGGAGGCTCTCTCGTCGTACGCAGTATCGCGGGAGGCGCGCTCATGGGACTCGCCAACCTCGTGCCCGGTATCTCGGGAGGCACGATGCTGCTGGCCGTGGGGGTGTACCCGCAGTTCATCGGCGCCGTCGCCGAGGTCACGACCCTGCGGTTCGGGACGCCGGCAGTTCGCTTGCTGGCCTGCGTCGGGGCGGGCGCCGCCGGCGCCGTCGCAGTCGCGGCCGGGGCGATCGGGAGCCTGCTGGACCTGTATCCATCCGGCATGTACTGCCTGTTCATCGGCCTGACGCTCGGCGGCGTGCCGCTGCTGTGGCGGCTTCTTCGTCCCGCCGATCGGACGGTGGTGTGCAGCGCCGCGGTCGCGGTTGCGCTGATGGGCCTGCTCGCTGCCTACGAGCCGGACCGCGTCGGGAACGGAGCACGGAACGCTGCCGCCGCGTATGCGATGCTCGCGGTTGCGGGGTTCTCCGGCGGCGCCGCGATGATTCTGCCCGGGGTTTCCGGCGCGTATCTGTTGCTCGTCCTCGGCCAGTACCGGCCCATCGTCGATGCCCTTGCGTCGGCCGTGGCCGGGGCGCGGACGGGCGATGCGGGCGCCGTCACGGCCGCCTTGCCGGTTCTGCTGCCCGTCACCGCCGGGGCGGGACTGGGCGTGGTCGGGGTGAGCAACCTCGTCAGGCTGCTGCTCGAGCGGTACCGCAGTGCGACTCTCGGTTTCCTGCTCGGGCTGCTGCTCGGCTCCGTGATCGGCTTGTGGCCTTTCGCGACCGTTCCGTCCCCCGCCGAGGCGGTCACCGGCGTAGCGCTCGCCGGAACCGGATTCCTGATCTCCCGGGCGATCACGCGACTCGACCGCGGCTGAGCCCTCACGTTTGCGCGGTTGTCTCCTCGACCCACGCGAGATATGCGGGATTGCCGTCGACCACCGGCAGCACGACGAGCTCCGGGACCTCCGCAGGATGGAGTTGACCCATCCGCGTGCGGAGCGCGGCGATGCGGTTCGCGGTGGTCTTGATCATCAGGAGCTGCTCTTCGTCCTCCTCCATGACTCCTTGCCAGCTATACACGGACCGGACCCGCGGATGGACCGTGACGCACGCCGCAAGGCGCTCGTCGACCAGCGTCCTGGCAAACCCGGATACGTCCGCGCCGGCCGGCCACGTCGTCCACGCGACCACTGTCGTGGCAGAGTCGTTCGTCATCCGCTCACGATACTCCAGACGCCGCCCCTCACACGTTCTCCCGCCCGCGTGGAACGGCGTGCCGCGCCCTGAATTTCGTTGACGAACCGGCCTTCGCGTGCTACAGTTTCCGATACTGGTTCTGGCGCGGGGTGGAGCAGTCCGGTAGCTCGTTGGGCTCATAACCCAAAGGTCGGGGGTTCAAATCCCCCCCCCGCTACCAACTCTCGGATCGCAGGGGCCTCACGGTCTTCCTATCTGCTCGTTCGTTTCCCTTTTCGCCTTGAGACGTTTCCCTTTTCGCCTTGAGACATGGCGAGAGGGCTCCATCGGCCGGTAGCAGCCGCTCACGACATTTCGTGTGCCTCGACCTGCACCCGTAATGTATAGTGGGCACCGCCCCGCCGGCGCGCGGCAGGTCTGCGCCGTCCACGACTCTGGACGGCCCGAGGAAGGAGTCCCCGAATGAAGCTGGTCACCGCGATCGTCAGACCCCATGTAGTCGACGAGGTGCGCGACACATTGTCCCGGCTTGGCGTAACCGGCCTGACCGCGACCGAGGTGAAGGGATTCGGGCGCCAGAAGGGACACACCGAGATGTACCGCGGTGCGGAGTACTCCATCGACTTCGTTCCGAAGGCGAAGCTCGAGGTGGTCGTCAACGACGACAAGCTGGACGCCGTTGTCGAAGCCGTCAAGACGGCGGCCCGCAGCGGTCAGATCGGGGACGGCAAGATCTTCGTGAGCGACATCCAGCAGGCGGTTCGCATTCGAACCGGCGAGGTGGATTCCGACGCGCTGTGACGTCGTCCACACCGATCCGGTGTGGCCTTCCGTTCCGGGACCGCGGCCCCGCCGGGCCGCGACATTTGTGTTTCCGGCGCCAGCTTACGAAGGATCAGACCATGACCCACTACCTGTCGAGAATCGCCTTGCTCGTCGCCGCGGCCGTCGTGCTGGCGCCACGCCTCGCGTGGGCACAGGACGGCATCGATTCCGGGGACACGGCGTGGATGCTCACCTCGAGCGTGCTCGTGCTGTTCATGACCATTCCCGGCCTGTCCCTGTTCTACGCCGGCCTGGTCCGCTCGAAGAACGTGCTGTCGGTGATGATGCAGTGCTTCGCGATCACCTGCATGGTCACGATTCTCTGGACGGCCTACGCATACGGGCTGGCGTTCGGCGACGGAGGCGGCCTCAACGCCTTCATCGGAGGCGGCAAGTTCTTCCTGTCGGGCGTCGGCGTCGACACGGTATCCGGCTCGATTCCCGAGTCGGTGTTCCAGATGTTCCAGTTGACATTCGCCATCATCACGCCGGCCCTGATCGTCGGCGCCTTCGCCGAACGCATGAAGTTCTCGGCGATGATGGTCTTCATGGCCCTCTGGCTCACGATCGTCTACGCGCCTGTCGCCCACTGGGTATGGGGCGGCGGGTGGCTCGGCGACCTGGGCGTGCTCGACTTCGCGGGCGGCACCGTCGTCCATATCAACGCGGGTGTCGCCGCCCTCGTGCTGTGCCTCGTCATCGGGCGCCGCAAGGGTCATCCGGGCACGCCGATGCCCCCCAACAGCCTCGTGCTGACCGTGGTGGGCGCCTCGATGCTCTGGGTCGGGTGGTTCGGCTTCAATGCCGGCAGCGAGCTCGCCGCCGACGGCGTGGCAGGCATGGCGATGGCGGTCACGCACATCGCCACCGCCACCGCCGGCTTCACCTGGATGATGGTGGAGTGGCGGATTCACGGCAAGCCGAGCGTCCTGGGAATCGCCACCGGCGCAGTCGGCGGGCTCGTGGCGATTACGCCCGCCTCGGGGACGGTGGGCCCGATCGGCGCCCTCGCCATCGGCGCCGCGTCGGGAATCTTCTGTTACATCGGCGCCGGCAGCCTGAAGCGGTACTTCGGCTACGACGACTCGCTGGACGTCTTCGGGGTACACGGCATCGGCGGCTTCGTGGGCGCCATGCTGACGGGCGTCTTCACGGCGGAGATGTTCGGCGGCGCCGGTCTGGAGAACGGCATCGGCACGCAGGTCTGGTTGCAGTTCGTCGGCGCGGCGGCCACCATCGCCTACTGCGGCGTGCTCACCTTCGTCCTGGCGAAGGCGCTCGACGCCACGATGGGACTGCGGGTCACGGCGGCCGAGGAGACCGAGGGTCTCGACATCGCGCTCCACAACGAGACCGGCTACAATATCCTCAATCTGTAGTAGCTTGGCGAGGCGCGGGGTTCCCGCCACGGGAACCCCGCAACCGCCCTATCCTCCCCGCTCGACACGCCGGGCCAGCGCCGCGGCGACGGCATCGGTCGTCGCATCCCCGCCGAGATCGCGGGTGACGAGCGTGCGCTCCGTCAGTTGCGCTTCTATCGCTCCCACCAGCGCCGCGGCGGCTTCCTTCTGCTCCAGGTGGTCGAGCATCATCGCGGCCGTCCACACCTGCGCGATCGGGTTCGCCACGCCTTGTCCGGCGATGTCCGGTGCGGACCCGTGCACCGGCTCGAACATCGACGGCGCGGTCCGCTCCGGGTTCAGGTTGGCGCCCGGCGCGAGGCCGATGGAACCGGCGATGGCAGGGCCGATGTCAGAAAGGATGTCGCCGAACAGGTTGCTCGCCACGACCACGTCGAACCAGTCCGGATGTTGCACGAAGTGCGCCGAGAGGATGTCGATGTGATACTGGTCGGCGTTGACGTCGGGGTATTCCTGTGACAACGCGGCGAAGCGCTCGTCCCAGAAAGGCATGCTGTGGATGATGCCGTTCGACTTGGTCGCGGAGGTCAGATGCCTCGCGGGCCGGCTGCGCGCGAGCTCGAAGGCGTAGCGCAGTACCCGATCGACGCCGCGCCGCGTGAACACCGCCTGCTGGACCGCCATCTCGTCGTCGGTGCTGCGATAGAGCCGGCCGCCGATCTCGGAATACTCCCCCTCGTTGTTCTCACGGACGACAACAAAGTCGATGTCCTCCGGTCCTCGGTTCGCCAGCGGGGAGCGGACACCCGGCAGCAGCCGCACCGGCCGCAGGTTGATGTACTGCTCGAACGTCCGCCGTATCGGGATGAGCAGGCCCCACAACGACACATGGTCCGGAACGCCCGGATAGCCGACGGCGCCGAGGAAGATGGCGTCGTGCCGGCGCAACTGCTCGAGGCCGTCGTCGGGCATCATCTTCCCCGTGCGGGCATGGCGCTCGCAGCCCCAGTCGAAGGAGGTCCACTGGCAGTCGAAACCGAAGCGCCGCCCCGCCGCGTCGACGACCTTCATCGCCGCCGGGACCACCTCCTGCCCGATTCCGTCCCCGGGAATGACCGCAATCGAATAGCTCGCCATCAGGAACCCTCACCTCTCTTCGTGCATTCGTTCGTCATCGTACGACCTCCGCGGCGCGCAGGGCCGCGACCTCGTCCTCCCCGTAGCCGGCCGCCGCCAGTACCTCGTCCGTATGCTGGCCGAGCAGCGGCGCCGGACGTCCGGGGGTCAGCGGCGTGCCCGAGAGCTTGATCGGCGTGCCCAGGGTCGACAGCGTGCCCAGGGTCGGGTGCCGTGTCTCGACCACCATCTCCCGCGCCCGGACCTGCGGATCCTGCATCACCTCGCGGTAGTCGTTGATCGGACCGCACGGGATGTCGTGCGCCTCGAGTCGTTCCAGCCAGTACTGCCGGGACTGCCGCAACGTGACGTCCTCGATGAGTTCCGCGAGCGTCGCCCGGTTCTCCACGCGGCCGGAATCGCTTTCGAAACGGGCATCGTCCAACCACTCGGGGCGGCCGAGCAGCTCTGCCAGACGGCGGAAGATCCGGTCGTTGGCGGCGCCCAGAGTGATGTAGCCGTCCGCGCAGCGAACCGCCTGATAAGGGGCGCTCATGCGGTGGGCGGAACCCAGCGGACCCGGTACGGCGCCGCGGGAGAACAGCTCGGTCGCCTCCCATACCGACAGCGCCACGCCGGCGTCGACGAGCGATGTGTCGACGCATTGTCCCTCGCCGGTCCGCTCGCGTGCGTGGAGCGCGGCCAGGATGCCGCAGGCGGCGAAGATACCGGCGCCCAGGTCCGTCAGCGGCACTCCAACCTTCACGGGCGGACGGTCCGGCTCCCCGGTCACGGACATCAACCCCGACACGCCCTGGGCGACGAGGTCGAACCCGCCCTTGTGCGCCGCCGGACCGGTCTGGCCGTATCCCGAGATCGAGGCATAGACGAGCCGGGGGTTCACCTTCCGCAGTGCGTCGTAGTCGAGCCCGAGCCGGCCCAGGACGCCGGGGCGGTAGTTCTCGATGAACACGTCCGCCTGCGTCGCCAGGCGACGCAGCACGTCGGCGCCGCCGCGCGCCTTCAGGTCGACGACGATGCCGCGCTTCCCGCGGTTGACCGCGTTGAACGAGGCGCTGTCGCTGCCGCGCGCGCCGGCCATCCGCCGGGAGGAGTCGCCCGCCGGCGACTCGACCTTGATCACGTCGGCGCCCATGTCGCAAAGTAGCATTGCGCAGAACGGGCCCGCCATGACCTGCGTGACGTCGAGCACGCGGACGTCCTGCAAGGCGCGTGTCATCGGTCCATCACCCGCCGCGCAACGCCGCGGCCTCGGAGGTACTCACCTTGTCGACCCCGCACGTCGTCCTCGATCGGGACGGACCCATAGCAACCATCACGTTCAACCGGCCGGAGGCGCGCAACGCCATGACCTGGCCGATGTACGACGCCCTCGCCGAGCTCTGCGACACCCTGGAAGGCGACGCCTCCGTACGGGTCGTCGTGCTGCGCGGGGCCGGCGGCAAGGCGTTCATCGCCGGCACCGACATCGGACAGTTCCGGGCCTTCCGCACCGAGGAGGACGGCATCGAGTACGAACGCCGCCTCGACGCGGTCGTGAACCGGCTCGAGGCCGTGGCGAAGCCCACCATCGCGGCGATAGACGGTGCGACGACCGGTGGCGGCTGCGCCATCGCCGCCGCCTGCGACCTTCGCGTCTGCACTACGCGGTCGCGCTTCGGGGTACCCATCGCCCGCACCGTCGGCAACTGTCTCTCGGCCGCCAAGCATGCCCTCTTCCTCGATCTCATCGGCCCCACGCGCCTGAAGGAGATGCTCTACACGGGCCGGCTCTTCAGCGCCGACGAAGCGGCCGCGGCCGGGCTCGTGAACCGCGTCGTCGAACCGGACGAGCTCGACGCGGTCGTGGCAGAATACGCCGAGACGATGGCCGCCAACGCCCCGCTGACCATCCGGGCCAGCAAGGAGATGATCCGCCGCGTGCAGGCCCACCGACGGATCGAGGCGTCGCTCGGCCGCGACCTGATCGTGAGCTGCTATACGAGCGCCGACTTCCGCGAAGGTGTCCAGGCCTTCCTCGACAAGCGCCCGCCCCGCTGGACGGGCCAGTAGATTCTACCGTGAGGCACGACATGACCCGGTCCACGACCAGACACCGCGCAACTCGTGACGGCCTGACCCGCAAGGCGTTTCTCGAAGGGGCGGGGGCGGCCGCGATGGCCGTGCTGTGGCCGGGCAGGCACGCACGTGCCCAGGGACCGCCGGCCCGGGACGCCCGCGAGCGCGTCGCCCGCATCGTCCGCGAGTACGACAGCCAGGGCGACCATCGGACCGGCTCGCCCGTGGACGCCCAGAGCGGCCGCTGGCTGGCCGACCGCGTCGACGATGCCGGCATCGTCCCCGAGATCGAGTGGATGGGCTTCTCCCGCATCGACATCCAGGCCGCCTACGTCGAGATCGGCGACCGGCGGGCCGAGGGAGTACCGCTGTTCGACGGCGGCTTCACGGACGCCGCGGGCGTGACCGGCACGCTGGGCGCGCTCGACGGGGCCGCCGGCACGATCGGCCTGGGCCATGTCGGCCCGCGCGCGGGCGCGGACTTCCACGCCTATCGCCGGGCCACTTCCCACCGCGCGGCGGTTACCGTGACTGGCGGCCCGGCCAACGGCGTACCGGAAGGACTCGCCCTGCAGAACGCACCGGACTTCAAGGCGCCGTTCGGTCCGCCGGTGCTGCAGATCGCGAGCCGGCACGGAGACTGGCTCGCCGCTGCCGCCGCGACCGGTGCGGCCGCACGGGTGGTGGCCCACGTCGTCAGACGGCCGGAAGAGGTGTTCAACGTCACGGCGACATTGCGCGGCACCGAGCCTTCCCTGGCGCCGGTCTTCGTCATGACGCCGCGCAGCGGATGGTGGACCTGCGCTTCGGAACGGGGTGGCGGAATTGCCGTCTGGCTCGAGATGGTCCGCACCATGGCGGCGGCGGCGACGCCGCGCCGCACCACCGTCTTCCTGGCATCGACCGGTCACGAGCTCGGGCATTACGGCCTGGCGGAATTCCTGCGTACCCGATCGCGCCTCGTCCGCGGCGCCCACGCCTGGATTCACCTCGGCGCCAACTTCGGCGCGGCCGTCGGCGGGGCGCCCCTGTTGCAGGCATCGAGTCCGGAACTGCAGGACCGAGCAACGGAAGCGCTCGGGCGCGCCGGAGAGGCTCCCGCCCGCCGGCGTCCGGTCGGAGAGCCACCCGCCGGCGAGGCCCGCCACATTCACGCCGGGGGTGGAACGTACCTCTCGGTCGTCGGCGACAACGGGCTGTTCCACCACCCGTGGGATCGCTGGCCCGATGCGGTCGACGTCGACCGCATCGCACGCTACGCAACGGCCTTCACCGAGGTGGGGCTGTGGTTGGCCAACGGCTGACCGGGCCGACTGGCCGCACGTTGTCGGGTCCCCTCACCGCACTGCCCGCCGCGGCCGGGCTCGCGCCCCGGCGGCCAGCGCGTCCGACACGACCGAGGCGACCGTTGCGAGACCGCTCCCGACGTCGCCGTCGAGGTGCAGCCGCAGCCAGCGGCGCCTCCGTGCGGCAAGTACCGTACAGTCTCCGGCCGCCTGTGCATCCTCGACCGCGCCGAAGCTGAGCTCCTGCTGCGGCACGGGTACGTCCACGGCGTGGGCGCACGTGAGTATCAGGAACAACCCGTCCGCGGGGCCGCCCTTGTGGGCCTGGCCCGTCGAGTGCAGGAAGCGTGGTCCGAACCCCACCGTCGTCGCTGCCCGCGTCGCCGCCCGTACCCGGTGGCGCAGAGCGTCGAGAATCCGCCGATGGGGATCGCACATTTCCAGGTACGCCAGAACGGCGAAGTAGCCTTGCGGACGCAACCGGCGCAGGTGCGCGGCGACCCAATGCTCCAGCGGCGCCTCCGCGCCCACCGACCTGCGCAGTGCGCCCGAGTACTGCCGCGCCGCATAGGCGGAGATGACGCCGGCGTCGTAGGCAAGCTCGGCCACCGGACGTAGCGGCGCCGCACGCCCGCTTGCCGGCGACCGATTGGTAATCGCGCGCGTCGCGACCTTGCTCGCCTCCACATCGGGCTGATCGAATGGGTGCACGCCCAGCACGGCGCCCGCCACCGCCGTGGCGAACTCCCAACGGAAACACTCGGCCGCGATGTCGTACCGGTCGCGGACACGGATCCGGACCACCGGATGGTCGGCGCGAGCCAGCGCCTCGAGCGCGTCTTCGCGCCGCTCGTCCGACTCGTCGTGCAGCGTGGTCGCCACGAACACGCGGTCGTCGCCGTAGACGGCCGGATTTTCCAGCGACTCGCCGTCCACGGGCACGATCCCACGTCCGTCCTTCCCGGTCGACTCGGCCAGCAGTTGCTCGATCCAGGCGCCGAATCCATCCAACCCGGGAGAAGTGACGAGCGTTGCCTTGTCCCGCCCGTCGCGGGCGGCCAGCCCCAGCAGCAGGCCGAGCTGGACTCCGGGGTTCTCCGTCGCGGGAGATTCGGGACCGCAGGCGTCCGCCATGGCCCTGGCCCGCGTGAGTAATCGCCGCACGTCGAGTCCGATGAGCGCGGCCGGCGCCAGGCCGAAGTACGACAGGGCGGAATAGCGCCCGCCGATGGTCGCTTCCCCGTGGAACACGGCCCGAAAACCGCGCTCGGTGGCCAGCTTGTCCAGCGCCGAACCCGGATCGGTCACGGCAACGAATCGCGTCCCCGCCGCCTCTCCTCCGGTGCGCGCCCTTGCTCGTTCGAAGAAGTGCGCATGCAACAGGCTCGTCTCCAGCGTCGTCCCCGACTTGCTCGAGACCACGAACAGCGTGCGGTCGATGTCCAGGGCCGACTCGAACGCCCTTACCTGGGCCGGGTCCGTCGAGTCGAGGACCCGCAGCTCCATCCCGGCCGCCGATCCGAAGATCCGTTGCAGCATCTCGGGACACAGGCTGGAACCGCCCATGCCGAGCAGGGCCACGGAAACGAAACCGTCCCGGCGCACCCGATCCACGAACGTCTCCAGACGCCGAACCTCGGGGCCTTCCGGGTTCGGCACGTCCAGCCAGCCGAGCCAGCGCCCCTCGTCGCCGCCCGTCCA
Organism: Vicinamibacterales bacterium; assembly: GCA_964291605.2. GTDB lineage: Bacteria > Acidobacteriota > Vicinamibacteria > Vicinamibacterales > UBA8438 > WTFV01. The sequence goes on from OZ219745.1 coordinate 3,922,792, forward strand.
CACGCCGGGATCCCGCTGCCAGATCCGTCCCAGACGCCTCCCGGACGTCCACGCACCGGATTCCTTCTCCACGGCGCCATGGAGCGCCGGCGGCGCAAGAATCTCTCCCATCGAGTTCGTTTCGGCCACATCCGCTCCGTTGGTTCTCAGCCCGCGAGCGCGTGCGTGCGCCGCTGCAGGTCTCCGGTCAGACGTACGAGCCCTTCGCTGACCGCGACCCGATACCCGGCCGGCCCATCCAGCCGCAACACCTCCGCCGGCAACTGTCCGACCGCCTCGAGCGCATGCTCGCGAAGCTCCCGCATGGCCGGAGCCGGCCGTACGCGCCGGCCGCGCCGCATGACCCGGCCCAGCAGTGCCCGTCCGTGTCGCGGCGCCGGTTCGTGATCGCTGGCGAGAACGTCGTGGGCGGCCTTGCCGCCATGGGCGATCCGCCACACCTGCTTCACGCCGGGGTACGTTTCCTTGCCCGGGCTCAGCTTGAGCACGGGCTGCGCCAGTCCGGCCCGTTCCACCTCGACGAGCTTGTACACGCCCCCGAGCGCGGGCGCATCCGACGCCGTACTGAGAGCCGTGCCGACACCGAAGACGTCGATCGGCGCCCGCCGTTCCACCAGTCTCGCGATCCGCTGCTCGTCCAGATCGCCGCTCGCAAAGATCTTCGTGGCCTGCAAGTCCGACGCGTCCAGCCGCGCCCGCACCCTCCGGGCCTCGGCCTCCGGATCGCCGCTGTCGATGCGAACCCCGAACGGAGCGATCCGCGCCGCGGCGATGCGATCCACCGCCCGCTCGCTGTCGTAGGTGTCGATGAGGAGTACGGTCCGGTCGCCGTGCAGGTCCACGAAGCGGACGAACGCCTCGGTCTCCGTCTCGTGGCTCATGACCCACGAATGCGCCATCGTGCCTGCCAGAGGAACGCCGTATGCCAACCCCGCCTCGACGTCCGAGGTTCCGCTGCAACCGCCCACGAAAGCGGCTCGGCCGGCGAGAACGCCTGCCTCGGGGCCATGCGCCCGGCGCGCTCCGAACTCGTAGACCGGGCGCCCGGCCGCCGCGCGCACCATGCGTGACGCACGGCTCGCCACCGACGTCTGGAACAACACCAGGGACAGCAACGCCGTCTCCACGATCTGCGCCTCGATGACGGGAGCGGTCACCCGCACGAGAGGCTCGTCCGGAAACACCGGCTCCCCCTCCGTCATCGCCCAGACGTCGCCGCTGAAACGGAACGTGCGCAGGTAGTCGTCGAAGAACCGCGCCGGTACGCGCCCGAGTTGCGGCAACCCGCGCAGGTATTCGATCTCGGGCCTGGTGAAGCGGATCTCCTCCAGGCAGGCAAGCGCCGGCTCGATCCCCGCCGCCACGAGGTACCCGCGGTTCGAGGGCAGTCCTCGCACCGACAACTCGAACGTCGCCGATCGGTCCGTCCCCGCGTCGAAGTAGCCGGCCGCCATCGTCAGCTCGTAGAGGTCGGTGGACAACGCGGTCGGCATCACGGTGTAATGTACAGGCAAATGTCGTCGTTCACCGGTGCCGCTCTGCTCGTCGTGGACGTCCAGAACGACTTCTGCGCGGGCGGTGCACTGGCTGTTCCGCGGGGCGATCGCGTCGTCGAACCGATCAACCGCCTGCTCGCCGCCTACGCGGCGGCGGACGCGGCCGTTTTCGCCTCCCGGGACTGGCACCCGACCGGAACGTCCCACTTCATCGACCGGGGCGGACAATGGCCCGTCCATTGCGTGGCGGATACTCCCGGCGCCGCGTTTCATCCGCGATTGACCCTTCCGGACGGCACCGCCGTGGTCAGCAAAGGGCAGGTCCCCGACAGTGACGGATACTCGGCCTTCGACGGGACACTGTCGGCGGGTGAGACTCTCGAAGCCGCCCTCCGGGAGCGCAACGTAGGCCACCTGACCGTCTGCGGACTCGCCACGGACTACTGCGTGCGGGCATCCGTGCTGGACGCACGGGCACGGAATCTGACGGTCGCGGTGGTACGCGAGGCAATCGCCGCGGTCAACCTGAAGCCCGGGGACGAGACCGCGGCGCTCGACGACATGTGCGCCGCCGGCGCCGATATCGTCGCCCTCGACGACGCGCTGGCCCTGGTCGGCGCCGGCGCGTGAACGCCCCGACGACGCGCCAGCCCTGGTCGAACACGGCGCGTGAACGCTCCGACGACGCGCTGGCCCTGATCGAGCACCGGCACGTGACCGCTCCCCTCTGCGGGAGTTGCACCGGCACGTCGGCGCAGGTCCGGACCGAACGACCCTTGCCGGGAAGAAACTCCGCCGAAACGAAGAAAAGGCGCGCCGCCCTGCATCGCTGCGGACGGCGCGCCTAGAAGACCGATTGCCGGCCGTGCCGGGTCAGTTGCCCCGGATGGGCGACGGCCCGCCCTCGAACGTCAGCAGGTAGTCCCGAATCGCCTCCAGTTGCCGCGGTCCGTCCGCGTCCAGTTGCGGGTACGGGGACGCCGGGAAGTCCGTCCAGAACATCGGCATCCGCGTTCCGGGCTGGATCTCCAGCGGCGCCCGGAGCCAATCGACGATCCAGTCGGGCTGCAGCCGTTCGCGCGACATGCGGAGGTCGGGAGCGAGATTGTCCGTCGGCTGGTCGTCCGGGATCGTGTCCAGCACGTGACACTGCTGGCACCGCAGCAGCTCGAACAGCTCCTCCCCTTCCCGCGGTACCGCCGCCGCAGACAACGTCTCGTGTGTCCGGAACTCGCCGACCGTCTCCGAGATGGCGCCGAAGTAGTCGATCACGCCGTTCCAGTGCGCGTCGTCCAGCCCAAACGTGGGCATGCGAACGTCGAGCCACGGACGGATCGGAATCGGGTCCTGGAGAAAGGCGTACATCCAGTCCGGTTTCACCTTGGCGCCCTGCGGCGTAAGCATCGGCGGCGCCAGGGACGGGTCGTCCACGAGCGCCACGTAATCGCCTCCATCCGCCTCGATCTCGTGGCAACCGATGCAATTGCGCCGGCGGACCAGGTTGCGGCCCTCGCGCAACGCGTCGTTACGGGCCGAGCGCTGCACCTTGGCGGCCAGCGGCTGCACGTCGCTCTGGAAGCTCATGATGGCGGTGGCAAAGAGCTTCGCTTCCTCCTCGCTCATCCCGAAATCGGGCATTCGCAGTTTCTCGAGCGGCTGCAGCACCCGGTTCCGGTCGAACGAGCGCGGATCGCGCATCTTCTGCTTGAACCACTCGACCTTGGTGTGCGGGATGTCGTGCACGAAGGCGAAGTCGAGCCGCGGCAGAAGCTTCGATCCCTCCTCGGAAAGCTCGATCCCGATCGGTTGCGCGTCTTCGAACCCGGCGATCTCGTGACAACTGAAGCAGCCGTAACGGAGGATCACGCGCTGGCCGAGATCGAGACGCTGCTCGTCGATCGACATGCCGCCGACCAGCTCCTCCGCCTCGGCGGCAGGGAGAATGGACCTCACGTAGTCCAGCAGTACCGCGGTGACCTCGCTCTCCTCGTACGTCGCCTCCGCGCCCCGTCCGTCCGGTCCGGTGAGCGTGCTCAGGTAGGTCGCGATGTCCGCCGCCTCGCGATTCGTCAGCCGGAGATCCGGCATGTAGGTCTCGCTGCTGAAGTGCGTCGGATCGCGCACCCAGTCGAAGAGCCACTCGTAGCTGGTCTTGTTGCCGATGCTCTGCAGCGGCTGGCCGAACGTGCGCCGGGTTCCCGCGGCGAGGCGGTCCTGGTCCTCGGTGATGTGGCACGCGAGGCAGCCGACCGACTCGACGAGCGCGCGGCCGCGCTCGGCACTGCCGCGCGGCGGGAACATGACCGCGAAATCGTGACCTTCCGAGTTCGCGAACAGGTACGCCACCGCGGCATCTATCTCGACCTCGTTCCGGACCGCGTCCTCCGGACTGCTGGTATTCGAGTTGTACCAGACGCGCGGCATCCACGTGCTCGGCTTGACCGCCCGCGGATCGCGGATCCAGTTCGACACCCACTCCGGCGTGAGCTTGGCTCCGATCTTCGTCAGGTTCGGCCCCGGCTTGCGGAGATCGGCAAAGCCCCTGGTGGTATGGCACGCGTAGCAGCCGGCGCGCTCGTACAGGCCGTACGCCAGGTTCAGGTCCTCCGCCTCATCGACGTAGACGGTCTCCTGATGGCACTTCGCACAGGACGCTTCGGTCATGTCCGTGGGCAGCATCGGGTAGTCCCAAAGATGCGGAACCTCCCATCCGTACTGCTCCTCCCAGGCGTGCATCTGCGCCTCGTCCCCCGGCGTGTGCGACGCGTGGACGAAGCCGATGGACTGCCCCATGCCCTCGTGACAGACCGTGCAACCGGTGGTCGCCAGCGGATGCGGCGACGCGCTCCCGACGTAGGTATCCAGATTCGGGTGCGTCGTGTACGGCTGCGGGTACGCCTCGTAGCCCTCGCGGTCGATCGCGATATGGCAGGTCCGGCAGCGATCCATCTTCTGGAACCGGATGAAGTTCAGCTCGTCGTGGACGTTGGGCGTGATCGTCTGCTGGACCGTCAGGCTCGGCGCCATGAAGTCGAGCAGGGGGGCGTTCAGCAGGTAGTCTCCGACGAAGTCGACCTGCAGGTCCTCGACAAGGGCGGCCAGCCGGGTCGCTTCCGCCGTCAGGTCGCGGATGGCGCTGTCGGCATCCGTGACGCCGCCGGTGTACTCGCCGATCTGCGCGCGCAAGTCGTCACGACGGGCCACCAGCTCCTCGACCTGCAGGCCGAGCTCGACCCAACGGTCGTACATGGCGTCGATCTGCGGGCGCTCCTCCTCGGCCTCCTCCGGGTGCTCCTCCCGGAGCTCCTCGTACGCGTACCTGGCGACGTCGTAGTCGGCCTTCTGGAAGTTGAACTGCTGGTTCGCGAGGTAGTAGTCCGCCTCGACGTCGGCCAGCGCGTCCTCGAGCTGGGCCACCTGCTCCGCGTTGGCAGCGAGCCGATCCTCGGCCGCCGCGCGCTCCGCGTTCAACTCCTGCAGCCGCACCGGGTCGATGCCCGCCTGCGCGGCCTGCAGACTCAGGGAGGTGACATACCCCTCCAGCAGCACGAACTGCCGCTGGTAGCCCTTCCACTCCCGGTCGAAGTCGTCGAAGACCATCCAGATGGTCGTGAAGAAGAGGAAGAGGCTCGACGCCGCGAAGACGACGTTGAGGAAATCGATGTTGTAGGCGTGTCCTACGCTTTTCTTGTTGGCCATGGCGGGTTCAGATGTTGAAGAACCACTCCGGAATCGAGACGACGTACTTCAGGTTCACCACCCAGCGGCTGAACATCTTGATGGGCAGCGACAGCATCATCAGGAACAGGAACGCACCCACGTAGAAGCGCGTCGGCCCCATCTTCTCGTAGTACCGCTTGAACACCGTGCGGGCGAGGATGACCGGCACGACCGTGACGTACGCCAGGGACAGCAGGATGCCGACCCCTTCCCGCACAAGAATGTTGTCCGGGAGAGCGGTGCCCATGCCGCGTACCCAGAGGTACTCGGACAACTGAACGTTGTTCAGCGCCTCGAGCTTGTGGACGTCCCAGTACTCGAACGGCCCGAAGAAGTTCCAGTTGGGGCCCCGGAGGAACGTCCCGAGCACGATCAGCGACGACCAGAGAATCACGAAACCGAACAGGAAGATCGTGACCTCCGCCTTGCGCTCGTTGAAGGTGTAGTAGCCGTTGCCCTTCGGGTTGGTGTCGATGTACGGAATGGCCATCAGGCCGACGATGATCAGGCTCGGCAGCACGACGCCCGCGAGCCAGGGATCGAAGTAGACGAGCATCTCCTGGAGGCCCAGGAAATACCACGGCGCCTTCGACGGGTTGGGAGTATTGGCCGGATTCGCCGGCTGCTCGATCGGAGCCTCCAGGGCGATCGACCAGACTACCAGGATGGCGCTGCAGAGCACCAGCGAGATCAACTCCGTGTAGACGAGGTCCGGCCAGACCCAGACCCGATCCGACTCCTGCTTCTCGATGACGTCTTCGCCGGCCGCCACACGCTGATCGTTGAGCACGGCCTGACGCATCGAGTACCAGGTGAAGAAGATCACGAGAAAGATCAAGGCCACGATCGGCACGTTGTCCGGCTTGGCGATGATCAGCACGAAGTTCTCGTCGGTCAGGCCGAACAGGAAGAAGGCGGTCAGAAAGCCCATCAGGCCGTAGCCGACCGAGAGCTTCGCGAACGCCTCGCGCTTCCACACGATCAGCGCCAGCGCGGCGACCGAGAGCAGGAAGAACAGCCGCGGGTCGGAGACGAGGTTGAAGAATCCCTTTATCGCTTCCATGGTTCTCTCTACGCTGAGACGCGTGGCCGCCCTAGAGCGGTCCCGAGATGCCGCCGTCCTTGCGGACGCGCCAGAAGTGCACGGCCATCAGGAACCCGATCACCAGCGGCAGGGCGACGCAGTGCAGCACGTAGAAGCGCAGCAGCGCGCCCTCGCCGACGAACGTCCCGCCGAGCAGCGCGAAGCGCGCGTCGTCGGCCGCGTGAATCAACTGCACGTCGCCGATGGCGAGCAGTGAGGCGCCGGGCCCCTCGTAGCCGAGGAACGGCGTCGCGCGGGCCATGTTCGATCCGACCGTGATCGCCCAGATCGCCAACTGGTCCCACGGCAGCAGGTAGCCCGTGAACGACAGCAGCAGCGTCAGCACCAGCATGATCACGCCGATGTTCCAGTTGAACTCCCGCGGCGGCTTGTACGACCCCGTCATGAAGACGCGGAACATGTGCAGCCACACCGTGATGACCATGGCGTGGGCGCCCCACCGGTGCATCTCGCGCATGATGCCCAAAGGCACGTGCTCGCGAAGCCCGACGATGTCCGAATAGGCGTACTCCAGCGTCGGCCGGTAGTAGAACATCAGCAGCACGCCGGTGAACGTGAGCACGAGGAACAGAAAGAAGCTCAGCCCTCCCATGCACCAGGTGTAGCGCAGCCGGACGCCGTGCTTCTTCAGGCGCACCGGGTGCAGGTGCAGGAAGACGTTCGACAGCATGACCAGCACGCGGTTGCGATCGCTGATCGGCGCGTCGTGCCGGAAGATCGACGTCCAGACCTGCGTGTCGGTGAGCCAGTTCCAGGCGCGCTCCAGCGCGCCCGCCTGTGGTTGAATTGATTTCGCCTTCGCCATGATTCAGCAGCTCTGATTGGGTCCTAGACGGAAAGGAACGCTTCCGGATCTGTCCACTGCCCCAGCTCTTCCTGGAACTTCTGCGCCTTGTCGACCAGGATCTGTCCATCCTCGGCCAGCACGATCCGCGCGCGCTCGAGCGGACGCGGCGCCGGACCCTCGAAGTTGATGCCCGTCGGCCTGAAGCCGCTGCCGTGGCACGGGCACTTGAACTTGCTCTCCGCCGACAGCCAGTTCGGCGTGCAACCGAGGTGGGTGCAGGTCACCAGGAGCGCGTAGAAGCCGGACGTCTCGTGGTACTCGTCGAACGGGGTCCGCACGACCCAGACCCCGAACCGGTCCTTCCAGCGTTCGTCGACGCCCTCCCCGTACTCGTCCGGGAAGCCGATGGTGAACTGCTGCGGCGGCTCGTTGAGCACGTTCGGGAACATGAAGCGGCCGGTCGCCGCCAGACACCCCGCGGTCGCGGCGGTGAACGAGCCCCACGCAAGACCCATCCATCCACGGCGCCCCATCAACGGCGAGGCATCGTCCGCCGCTCGCGTTACCACGCGATCGGCCAGCTTGGTGGCTGCCCCGACAAGCGCCGCCGGCGCGGATGGCCTGGCAGGCGCCTCCGCCTCCGCAGGCTCCTCGGTCGCCGCGGGCTTCTCGCGAAACAGCAGGATCACCAGGATATGCGCGACGAACATCGCCACGCCGGTGATGATGACGGCTATCAGGGGATTCACGCGTCGTGCCTCCGTCGATATCTCACGGTCCTCGGTACTCTCTGGAGCGGCATCGCTCAGAACTGCGTCAGCATCGTCGACTGGTTCAGCAGGTCGAGGGTCTTGATCGCGAGCTCGCGAACCCGGAGGTTCTCGTCCGTCTCGCTGAGCACCTCGATCGGCTGCCGCAACTCCGCCGCCCGCAGTGACGCGGCCGCCTGCAGGCCGCTGACGATAACCTCGCTGACCGGATCGAGGGGATCGTCGGCACTCGCCCGCCGCGTCACCATGCGCGTCACGTACTCGCGGTCGAGCATGCGGCGAATCACGGTCATTCCTTCGCTGCGGCCATGCCGGGCCAGCGCTACCGCGGCGTTCCACTGCACATCGGCAGCCGGGTCGTCGAGGGCGTTCCGCAACGTCGCGTGGTCGCCCGACCCGGCCAGGGCGCCCAGCGCATAGACCGCCATCTTGCGAACCCCCGCGTCGTCCGAGCGGTACATCGTCTCGATGTCGTCCACGGTCGATTCGTCACCGAGCGATGCGAGAGCCCAGATGACACTGATGCGCGTCTCGGTGTCCGGATCTCCCAACGCCGCCGTCAGCTCGTCGAGGGCCTCAGCCGGCGGCGTCGCCAACCGGCCTATCGCCAGCGCCAGGTAGCGTCGTACCCGCGGATCATCTCCCTCCGAGTCGACGAACGCCTGCACAATGGCCGCCCCGAGCTGCGGATCCCGCGCTTCCGTCTGCGGATCGCCGAGCATCCGCGACAGCTCGTACGCGGCCGGCCAACGTCTCTCGCGACCGCCGGTGCGAACGTCGGAGAGCAACTCCGCCGGAGTGCGTTCGGTCGTGAGCAGCATGCGGAAGCCGCCGTACACCAGAACGATCACGCCGACGACGGCAAGCGGAATGAGGAAGAACTGAACGGCGAGCGCCGGCGCCGCGGCGAGGGGGCTCACACGAGGGGCAGTTTCGCGCTCGACCAGCTTCGGCATCGCAAGAGTGAGAGAGACAGCATGCCTGGCGGGTCGTGTGGCACACGCGCGCGGCGCTGCCTCCGTCAGGCGACAAATAGTACTACGACGCGCCGGCCCGGTCAAGGTCGGGGTGGCTCTGTGCCGCCCTTACTCGCACGTTGTCAATTACTTAGCCGGAAACTCGCCGGATCACGGCCGGCGGATCAGAACCAGCACGAGCGTCAGCACCACGCTCAGCACGACGCACGTTGCGATGGGAATGTAGATGGTCGCATTCCCCGCCGGAAGACGAGGTCGCCGGGCAGCCCCGAGCGGCAAGCCGAGCGTCATCAGCGCGCCGATGCCCGCGATCAACAGGCCCGCCGCGATGAGCACCTTGCCCATCGGGGCCCGCTTCACCCGAGCTCGACGCCGCGGAAGAAGTAGGCGAGCTCAGTCGCCGCGGTCTCCGGCGCATCGGACCCGTGCGTGGCATTGCGCTCGATGGATGTGCCGAACTCCCGCCGCAGGCTCCCGGGCGCCGCCTTCGCCGGGTCGGTGCTCCCCATCAGGTCGCGCCAGCGCCGGATCGCGTCGTCAGCTTCCAGGGCCAGGACGATGGCCGGCCCCGATGACATGAAGGCGGTCAGGCTGTCGAAGAACGGCCGCTCCCGGTGAACCGCGTAGAAACCCTCGGCCTCCGACCCCGTCAAGTGGACCAGACGCATGCCGCGCAGGGCGAACCCGCCGCTCTCTATCCGCTGCAGGATGGCGCCGGCATGCCGATTGGCCACGGCGTCCGGCTTGATGATGGCCAGCGTACGTTCCATGGCTATCGCAGGCTCTCCATGATGTCTTCCAGCACCGACTTCGGAGGCCGCACGCGCTCCTGCGGCAGCGTGGCCAGCGGTTCGTCCACGAGATTGAGCACGTCGAGGAAGTCGGGCTTGACCGGCTCCACGTAGATCAGACCCGTGGCGAACTCGCCGCGGCTGCGCGTCTCCTGCAGCACCCGCATCGCCTGGACCTTGTTCAGCGGGTCGTAGTCGGCTTCGAGCTTCTTCAGATAGAGCTTCGACCCGTCGTGCATCACGACCTCCTGGGTGGATCCAGGCTCATAGTCGACGCTGATGTCCTCGAAGAACGGTACGAAGTCGATTTCCTCGAGCGGATCGTCGTGCGTCTTCGCGTAGGCATAGCTCTTCGTCGAGCCCTCGTGATCGTTGAACGTCACGCAGGGCGACAGCACGTCGAGCATCGCCGTGCCGCGGTGGCTCAAGGCCGCCTTCAGAATCGCGGTCAACTGCTTCTTGTCTCCCGAGAACGAGCGGGCGACGAACGACGCCCCCAGCTCGATGGCCAGGGCACAGGTATCGATCGGCGGCAGATCGTTCACCACCCCGGTCTTGGCTCTGGATCCGAGGTCCGCGGTCGGAGAGAATTGTCCCTTCGTCAGACCGTAGCAGCCGTTGTCCTCGATGATGTAGATGATCGGGAGATTGCGCCGCATCAGGTGCACGAACTGACCGATGCCGATGGCCCCCGTGTCCCCGTCGCCGCTGACCCCGATGGCCACCAGGTTGCGGTTGGCGAGCATGGCGCCCGTCCCGACCGAGGGCATCCGGCCGTGCACGGCGTTGAATCCATGCGCGGATCCGAGGAAATAGGCCGGGCTCTTGCTGGAGCAGCCTATTCCGGAGAGCTTGACGACCCGTTCGGGCTGAATGCCCATCTCGAAACAGGCTCCGATGATCCGCTCCGAGATCGCGTTGTGCCCGCACCCTGCGCAGAGCGTCGTCTTCGAACCACGGTACTCCCGGGACTCGAGCCCGACTCGGTTGACCTTCTTCCGCACCGGCGATGTTGCGACAGCCACGTGTCCTCTTCCCGCTGTTCCTGCCCGTTCCGTACCGACGTTCGGCCGCCGGCTCCGCTATTCCCCGCCCACGCCGGCCTCGCGCGGAACGCGCGACATGTCGGCGCCGGTCTTCTGCACGCGATACCCTTCCTGAATCAGGACGCTGTCGGTTATCGAGCGCGCGTCGATCGGCATCCCCGAGTAGTGCAGCACGCTCCGCAGCCGGCGTGCGAGGTCCGGCTCGAGATCCAGCTTCATGAGGCTGAGCATCTGACCGTCCCGGTTCTGCTCGATCACGTACACCCGCTCGTGGCGCTCGATGAAGGATGCCAGCGCGGGCCGGAACGGATAGCCGCACACCCGGTAGTACGACGTTTCCAGGTCGGCCTCGGTCTTGAGCTGATCCCGGCTCTCCACGACCGCCCAGTGGGTGGTGCCGTAGGCGATGACCCCGATCGACGCCTGCCGGTTGATCTCGACTACCGGGGCGGGCATCCAGTTTCTGGCGTTCTCGAACTTCTTCGCCAGGCGGTCTACGTTGCTCCGGTAGTCGTCGGGACGCTCGCTGTACTGCGCCCACTCGTTGTGCCCGGAGCCGCGGCAAAAGTAGGCCGGCATCTCGTCGCCCGGAACGCTGCGGTAGGGCACGCCGTCGCCGTCCACATCCCGGTAGCGGCCGAACCGCCCGATCCTTTCCAGCGTCTCCTCGTCGAGCACCTTGCCCCGGTCGAGGGGCTTCTCGGGATAGGGGAACGGGTCGGACATCCAGGTGTTCATGCCCAGGTCCAGGTCGGTCATGACGAAGACCGGCGTCTGGAACCGCTCGGCCAGATCGAACGCCTCCACCGCCATGGCGTAGCACTCGCCCACTGACGACGGGAAGAGCATCAGGTGCCGCGTGTCGCCGTGCGACAGGAAGGCTGTCGACAGCACGTCGCCCTGGGCGGTGCGCGTCGGCAGCCCGGTCGACGGACCGACCCGCTGCACGTCGAATATCACCGCGGGCACCTCGCCGTAGTAGCCCAGACCGGCAAACTCGCTCATCAGCGAGACCCCCGGGCCGGAGGTCGACGTCATCGCCCGCGCGCCCGCCCAGCCGGCGCCGACCGCCATGCCGAGCGCCGCGATCTCGTCCTCCGCCTGCACCACCGCAAAGGTGGCCTTGCCCGTCTTCTCGTCGATACGGTGCTTCTGGAGGTAATCGATGAGCGTCTCGCAGAGAGACGACGACGGCGTGATCGGATACCAGGCCACCACGGTGACTCCGGCCATCATCGCGCCGATGGCGGCCGCCGCGTTGCCTTCGATCAGGATCTTGCCGGCGGTTTCGTTCATCGGCTCGATCACGTACGGGTCGCGCTTCTCGAAGTGCTGCCCGGCATAGGCGAACCCCACCTCGAGCGCCTGCTGATTCAGCGCGACCGCCTTCGGCTTGCGTCCGAGCTGCTTCTGAAGCGCCTGCTCCATCTGCCGGGGATCGATCTCCAGCAGCTTCGCCAGCACGCCGTCGTAGATCATGTTGCGCACGAGACGCCGCAGCTTCGCGTCGGTGCAGACGCCCGCGATGAGCTTGTCGAACGGCACCGGATAGAAGGTGAGATCGTCGCGAACCGTATCGAGGGCCAACCCCTCGTCGTAAACGACCGCCGCCCCGGGCTCCAGCGACAGCACGTCTTCGCGTGCGGTCTCCGGGTTCATCGCCACCAGGAAGTCGATTTCCTTCTTGCGGGCTATGTAGCCGTCCTTGTTGGCGCGGATCGTGAACCAGGTCGGCAGGCCGGCGATGTTCGACGGGAACAGGTTCTTGCCGGAAACCGGGACGCCCATCCGAAAGATGGAGCGCAGCAGCACCAGGTTGGCGGTCTGGCTGCCGGAGCCGTTGACGGTGGCCACCTGAATGCTGAAATCGTTGACGATCCGCCCGGTGCTGCGGGCGACGGGAGCTTCTTGAACCGCGACTTCAGCAGGCGCCATGCATCCTCAGCTCTGGAGAGCGGCAGCGCCCCGTAATAGCACTGCCCCGTTTCTCATCAGTTCAACCCCAAATGTTAACACGACGCGCCCGCTCGAAGCCCCACGCCAGCCGCTCTGTCGACGTGTTCGGCGCCTGGGAGTCCGTGCTGAAGGTTTCCTGGTCACGCGGAGGCCTCGCCGCTGCCCGCGGCGGGCGGGTTTCCATGCCGGGACTGTCGGGCTCCGAGCCGGCGGGCCATCGCGGCGCCGATGTCCGCCGGGCTCTCCACCACGGTCACGCCAGCGGACTCGAGGGCCGCCTGTTTCTGTGCTGCCGTTCCCGCTCCACCGGCGATGATCGCGCCGGCGTGTCCCATCCGCCGGCCGGGCGGAGCAGTCTGCCCGGCGATGAACCCGACGACCGGCTTGCGGAAGCCGTCCGCGATGAACGCGGCCGCGTCTTCCTCGGCCGAGCCGCCGATCTCGCCAATCAGCACGACGGCTTCCGTAGCGTCGTCCGCCGCAAACAGCCGCAACGCGTCGACGAAGGTCGTGCCTATGAGCGGATCGCCGCCGATGCCGATGCAGGTGGTCTGTCCGAGACCGAGGCGGGTCAACTGGTGCATCGCCTCGTAGGTGAGCGTACCGCTCCTCGACACGACGCCAACGCTCCCCCGACTGCCTATGTGTCCTGGAATGATGCCCGCCTTCGCCTTGCCGGCCGACAGCACGCCCGGGCAGTTCGGCCCGACGAGACGTGTACGACGACCCTCGAGAAACGCAATCACGGGCAGCATGTCCCGCGTAGGGATGCCCTCGGTGATGCAGACGACGACATCGAGCTCGGCGTCGGCCGCTTCGAGGATGGCGTCGGCCGCGGCGGGCGGCGGGACGAAGATGACCGATGCGTTCGCTCCCGTCTCGGCAACGGCGTCCCGGACCGTATCGAAGACCGGCCATCCCTCGTGTATCGTTCCGCCCTTGCCGGGACTGACGCCGCCGGCCACGACGGTTCCGTAATGCGCCGCCTGCTGCGCGTGGAACGTCCCTTCCCGGCCCGTAAGCCCCTGCACCAGAAGGCGGGTCCGCTCGTCGACGAGCACTGCCATCGATCCGCGCCCCCTTGCACTCAACCGGCGGCGAGCGCCACCACGCGCTCCGCCGCTTCGCTCATCGTATCGGCGGTCGTGAAGTTCAGACCGCTCTCGCGCAGCATCCGCTTGCCGGTCTCGACGTTGGTGCCCTCCATGCGAATGACCACCGGCAGCTCGACCTCCAGCTCCCGCACTGCCGCAATGACGCCCTCGGCCAGCACGTCGCAGCGCAGGATTCCGCCGAAGATGTTGATGAGCACAGCCGCCACGTTGGGGTCCGCCAGGAGAATCCGGAACGCGTTGCGGATCTGGTCCGCGTTCGCGCCGCCGCCGACATCCAGGAAGTTGGCCGGTTCGCCGCCGGCCAGGTGGATGATGTCCATGGTGGCCATCGCCAGTCCTGCGCCGTTCACCATGCACCCGATACGTCCATCGAGACGGACGTAGCTCAGGGAATGCTTCGACGCTTCGACCTCCAGCGCCTCTTCCTCCGCCGTATCCCGTAGTTCCCGCAGCTCGGAATGGCGAAACAGGGCGTTGTCGTCCAGGCTCACCTTGGCGTCGAGCGCCAGCACGTCCCCGGCGGCCGTCACCACCAGCGGGTTGATCTCCACGAGCGAAGCATCGAGGTCTCGAAACGCGTTGGCGGCGGCCGACATCGCTCGGGCGGCCCGGCGCGCGACGTTTCCCTCCAGACCGAGACCGTACGCCAGCCGGCGGGCCTGGAAAGACAACAGCCCGGCCACCGGATCCAGGGCTTCCTTGACGATGAGCTCAGGCGATTCGGCGGCCACCTGCTCGATGTCCATGCCGCCCGCCCGGCTCGCCATCAGCACCGGACGCGCAAGCGCGCGGTCGATGACGAGGCCGACGTACAGCTCCCGATCGATGTCGAGACCCTCCTCGATCAGCACCCGTCCCACCTTGCGTCCCGAGGGACCGGTCTGCGCGGTGACCAGCGTCATGCCGAGCATGGCTTCCGCGACCCGCTCGGCCTCGGCAGCATCGGAAACCACCTTGACGCCGCCTCCCTTGCCGCGTCCGCCGGCGTGGATCTGCGCCTTGACGACGACGCGCCCGCCGAGCCGCTCGGCGACGGCCCGCGCTGCAGCCGCGCTGAACACGGCCTCGCCGCGCGGGACGGGCACTCCCGCTGCCGCCAGAAGGGCCTTGGCCTGGTATTCGTGGATCTTCACGAGCGTCGCAGGGTTGCCGGTCGGGCGCCGTCTGTGCCGGCGCGGCGCCGCAGACTCCCGTCACTAGAACATGTGGATAACCTGCACAAGCTCCTGCACCGCGGCCGCCGACTTCTTCAGCGCCGCGTCTTCCTCCGCCGTGAGCTCGATTTCGACGATCTGCTCCAGACCGTTCGCGCCGAGCTTGCACGGCACGCCGACGAAGAGTCCGTGAATGCCGTACTCGCCCTGGAGGAAGACCGAGCAAGGCAGGATCTTCTTCTTGTCCTTCAGCACCGCCTCGACCATCTCGACCACCGCCGAACCGGGGGCGTAGTAGGCGCTGCCGGTCCCGAGCAGCTTGACGATCTCGGCGCCGCCGTGCGCCGTCCGCTGCACGATGGCGTCGACCGTCTCCTTGGACATCAATTCCGTCACCGGAATCCCGGCGACCGTGGAGTAACGCGGCAGCGGCACCATCGTGTCGCCGTGCCCGCCGAGGACGAACGCGTGCGTGTTCTCGACCGACACGTCGAGCTCCTGCGCGATGAAGGCGCGCATGCGCGCCGAGTCGAGCACGCCGGCCATGCCTATGACCCGCTCGCGCGGCAGTCCGCTCTTGCGGTACACGACCTGCGCCATCGCGTCCAGCGGATTCGTGACCGGCATGATGATGCATTCCGGGGAGTGCTTCATCACCTCCTCGGTCACGCTCGACACGATCGCGCAGTTCTTCGTCAGCAAGTCGTCGCGGCTCATGCCCGGCTTGCGAGCGAGTCCCGCCGTGATCACCACGACGTCCGATCCGGCCGTATCCGCGTAGTCGCTCGTGCCGAGCACGCGGGCGTCCGATCCCTCGACCGGGCACGCCTCGAGCATGTCGAGACCCTTGCCCCGCGCCACCCCCTCCATCTGGGGGATGTCGAGGATCACCACGTCGGCGAGCTCCTTGTCCGCAATGCTGCGCGCGGCGGTCGATCCGACGTTGCCCGCACCGATAACCGAAACCTTGCGATTCATGCTGCTCCTGCTCCAACTCTTCTACGTGTTCGCTACATGTTCGCGATGACCGCGTCGGCGAACTCCGAGGTCTTGAGCTTGGTGGCGCCCTCCATGAGACGCTCCAGATCGTACGTCACGGTCTTCTGCTGAATGGTGCGTTCGATGCCTTCCTCGATGCTCGACGCCACCTCGCGCCAACCCATGTAGCGGAACATCATCGCTCCCGACAGGATGACCGAGCTGGGGTTGATGACGTCCTTGTCGGCGTACTTCGGCGCGGTGCCGTGGGTCGCCTCGAAGAACCCGACCTCGTCGCCGATATTGGCGCCGGGGGCCAGGCCGAGCCCGCCGACCTGCGCCGCGCAGGCGTCCGACAGGTAGTCGCCGTTGAGATTGGTCGTGGCGATGACGTCGTACTCGGCGGTGCGCGTCAGGATCTGCTGCAGCATGCTGTCGGCGATGCGGTCCTTCATGACGATGCGCCCGTTCGCCTCGCCGTCCCATTCGCCGACCGTGTGATCGCCGAACTCCTCCTTCGCCAGCTCGTAGCCCCAGTCGCGGAACGCCCCCTCGGTGAACTTCATGATGTTCCCCTTGTGAACGAGCGTCACGCTCTTGCGGCCGTTGTCGATGGCGTACCGGATCGCCATGCGCACCAGGCGCTTGCTGCCGGTGATGGAGATCGGCTTGATGCCGATGCCGGAATCGCGCCGGATCCGCTTGCCGAAGGATGTCGACAGGTAGTCCAGGAGTTGCGCGGCCTGCGGCGAACCCTGCTCCCACTCGATCCCCGCGTAGACGTCCTCCGTGTTCTCCCGGAAGATGACGACGTCCATCTGCTCCGGACGGCGCACCGGCGACGGCGTTCCGGCGAAATACCGTACCGGCCGTACGCACGCGTACAGGTCGAGCAGTTGCCGGATCGATACGTTCAGGCTGCGGATGCCGCCGCCGACCGGAGTGGTGAGCGGGCCCTTGATGGCGACCCTGTAGGCGCGGGCGGCTTCGAGCGTGTCCGCGGGGAGCCACTCGCCGGTCCGGTCCTTCGCCTTCTCGCCGGCCAGGACCTCGAACCAGACGACGCGCTTCCGGTCGCCGAACGCCTTCTTCACCGCGGCATCGAAAACCCGCACGGAGGCGCGCCAGATATCGCGCCCGATGCCGTCGCCCTCGATGAAGGGGATTATGGGATCGTCGGGAACGACGAGCGCGCCGTCGCTCCCGCGCGTGATGGCCGTGCCTTCGGTGGGGGGAACCAGATTCGTGAATTCGGGCATGATGCGCAGTCTTGACCATTGGCCACGGGACGTGCCCGTGGGAAGAACAGGCCGGGGACGCCTTGGGTCATCTCCCTGCGGCCCGCTACAGGATCGTCAACAGAAACCGTGGAAACCTTGTGGAAGAATCGGTCATCGGGCGAGAGCGACCCGCGTCCTCCGGTCCGTTACAGCGACTTGCACCATTCTGGTGCGGATGCCCTCCCCGGCGGCGCTCGACTAGCCGCGCCGTCCGCCGCCATTATACTTAAGGTAGTCGCACGTTCGGTCCAAGCCTCGCCCAGATTCATGAAGATCGTGATTCCCGATCCGCTCCCGGCGGCCGCCGTGTCGCTGCTCGAGACCGAAGGATGGAAGGTGGACACGCGCACCGGCCGGTCTCCGGACGAGTTGCGGGCCGACCTGACCGATGCCGACGCCCTCATCGTACGCAGCGCGACGACGGTCACCGCCGAGCTGCTCGCCGGCGCGCCCCGGCTCCGGGTAGTCGCCCGCGCCGGCGCCGGCGTGGACAACGTCGACATCGCGGCCGCCAACGAACGCGGCATCGCCGTCCTGAACGCCCCCGGCGCAAACAGTGTCAGCGTCGCCGAGCACGTCTTCGCCCTGATGCTCGCCTCGGCCCGGTCGGTCGCCCTCGCGGACGCGCAGATGAAGGCCGGACGGTGGACCAAGAAAACCCTGCGGGGCGCCGAGCTGCGGGGCAAGACCCTCGGCGTGGTCGGACTCGGGCGCATCGGCCGCGAAGTGGCGCGGCGGGCGCTTGCGTTCGACATGGCGGTGGTCGCCCACGATCCGTTCATCGCCACGCAGATGGCGGACGACCTGGGCATCGAGCTGATGGCGTTGGACGCGCTGGTCGAACGGGCGGACTTCATCACCCTGCACCTGCCGTCGACCGCGGCGACACGGGGACTCCTGAACCGGGATCTTCTGTCGCGCTGCCGCCGCGGGGTGCGCATCGTCAACACCGCGCGGGGCGACCTGGTGGACGAAACGGCACTGGCCGAAGCGATCGGCGAAGGTCGGGTGGCCGGCGCGGCACTGGACGTCTTCCGGCAGGAACCCCCGCTCGACACCGCCCTGACCGGCTTGACTCAGGTGGTCGCGACGCCGCACATCGCCGGCGCGACCGCCGAGGCCCAGCAGCTCGTCGGCCTGGAGGCGGCCACCGGCGTTCGGGAGTATCTCCAGTCGGGATTCGCCCGCAACGCGGTCAACTATCCCTCCATCGCCCCTGACGAGCTCCGAGCGCTGCGCCCGTACCTCGTGCTGGCGGAACGTCTGGGCAGCCTGCTCGGCCAGCTTGCGCAGGGCCCGATCGGCGGCATCGGCCTCCGCTACTACGGCAAGCTTGCCGACCACCCGCACGAGATGCTCGTGAGCGCCACGCTCGTAGGTCTCCTCGGACACGTGCTGTCGCAATCCGTGACGCTCGTCAATGCCCGTACGGCAGCCGAGCAGCGCGGTCTGGAGATCGTCGAGTCGCGCAGCTCGCGGCCGCGCAACTTCACCAGTCTCGTGTCCTTGAAGCTGCACACCGGCGCGGGCGAGTTGTGGGCCGAGGGCGCCCTTTTCGAGCCGGAGCAACCGCGCCTGGTGCGGCTCGACGGCGTCGAGGTCGAGGCACCGCTCGAGGGCACCCTGATCGTGATCCGCAATCGCGACCAGCCCGGAGTTATCGGCGAGGTGGGCTCCATCCTGGGCCGCCACGGCATCAACATCGCCACTTTCGCGCTCGGACGCGGCGCGGGAGGCGCGGTAGGCGTGGTGCGCGTCGGCTCGCAGGGCCCCGAGGATGCGACGGACCAGCCCGAACCGGATGCAGCCCACGACGTCCTGGAGGAGATTCGCCGGATTGCGGCGATCGAGTCGGCCGGCCTCGTCAGGCTCTGATCTGCTCTAAGGCAGGACGAGACTGTAGCGCACCCCGGCGCCGTCCACCAGCGTCACGCTCGTCGGCCCGACCGCGTCGACCAGATACCCCCCGGGAACGTGGTCGCCGGCGCCCACCAGCAGCACCTCGCCGTCCGGCGCTGTCAGAATCCCGATTCGCTCCGGCCGTTCCTCGGCATTCCTGCTCGCCACACCGATGAGATCGTGCGCCGGTCCGACCCGCCTCGGCGGTCTGGAGACGTTCCCGCGGTCGACCCGCTCCGCGGCGGGAGCGAGTCTCGTCTCGCGGCGGGGCGGCAGCGGAGCGGCGAGCGAGAACGGATTGCGGGCACCCACCCGGAGCGGGGGCGCGTCCGCACCCCGCAGTCGCAGGCGCTCCCGATCGGCGCTCAAACCCGCGGCAGCGCTCGAGGCCGGACCTTCCCGCTGGGCGGGAGGAGCGACCGAAGACGTCGCCGGCGCCGGTCCCGAGACGGCCTCGCGGGGCGCGGTGGTAGCTGCCGCGAGCCACGCCGCCAGCAGTGCGCCTCCGCCGGCCACCACGGCGATGCGCAAGGGAGGAATCGACATCCCGTCTCCTCAAGCGAGCCTAGCGTACTTCGCCGACGGCGTGGCGGCCCGGGAGACCGCGGTATCGACTTGCCGCGCGCCGTGGTAACATTCGCCGTGCACCCCGCTGTGCAAGTCATGGCGCCCGCGCGCGCCGCTCTCCCCACTACAACGGTCGTCATCCCCGCTCGCTACGGTTCGACCCGACTTCCCGGCAAGCCCCTGCTCGATATCGCCGGGCTGCCGATGATCGAGCACGTGCACCGCTCCGCCACCAGGGTACCCGACTCGCATCGCGTCATCGTGGCCACTGACGACACCCGCATCGCCGAAGCCGTCGCCGCGTTCGGTGGAGAAGCGTGGCTCACCCGCTCCGACCATCCGACCGGCAGCGACCGGCTGGCCGAGGTCGCCCGCCGCCTGACCAGCGACATCATCGTCAACGTCCAGGGCGACGAGCCGCTCATGCCGCCCTCTCTCATCCAGGGAGTCGTCGCCGCGCTCGCCGGCGATCCCGCGCTCGGGATCGCCACGGCGCGCTGCCCGATCACCGACGCCGGCATGCTCGCGGATCCGCACGTGGTCAAGGTCGTCGTCGACGCTCGGGGAGACGCGCTGTACTTCTCGCGCGCACCGATACCCTTCGCTGGCGAGGCGGTGTCCGACCGCGCGACGCTCGGCGACCGCCACATCGGCCTGTACGCCTATCGTCGCACGTGTCTTCTAGAGCTGGCGGACATTCCGCCCACACGCCTCGAGCGGCTCGAGCGGCTCGAGCAACTCCGCGCCCTCGAATCGGGCTACCGAATTCGAACCATCGCCACGGCCGAGGCCCCAATCGGCGTCGACACGCCCGCCGACCTCGAGCGGGTTCGCCACCTGGTCGCCGCCAGAGCACGCGAATGATTGATCGCGCAAACTCGACCTCTCAGCCCGTCAAGTACATCTTCATCACCGGCGGTGTCGTCTCCTCGCTCGGCAAGGGACTGGCCGCCGCGTCCATCGGGGCGCTCCTCGAAGGCCACGGTTACCGCGTCACGTTGCAGAAGTTCGACCCCTACGTGAACGTGGATCCCGGCACGATGAGCCCGTACCAGCACGGCGAGGTGTACGTCACCACCGACGGGGCGGAAACGGATCTCGACCTCGGACACTACGAGCGCTTCACGAACACGGTGACGACCCGCAACCACAACTGGACCACCGGCAAGATCTACCTGTCGGTCATTCAGAAGGAACGGCGGGGAGACTACCTGGGCCGAACGGTGCAGGTCATTCCGCACATCACCAACGAAATCAAGGACAGCATGCAGATCGTCGCCCGGCAGGGCGGCATCGACATCGTGCTGATCGAGGTGGGCGGGACCGTCGGCGACATCGAGAGCCAGCCGTACCTGGAGGCCATCCGGCAGTTGCGCCAGGACCTCGGGCGCGAGAACACCCTCTACGTGCACCTGACGCTGGTTCCCTTCATCGGCGCCGCCGGCGAGCTCAAGACCAAACCCACGCAGCACAGCGTCCGCGACCTGCGCTCGGTCGGCATCCAACCGGACATCCTGCTGTGCCGCACCGACCGCGTGCTGCCGCAGGATCTCCGCCGCAAGATCGCTCTCTTCTGCGACGTCGATGAGGAAGCCGTCATCACGGCCAGGGACGTCGACAGCATCTACGAGGTGCCGCTCGTACTTTCCGGCGAAGGCGTCGACCGCATCGTCCTCAAGCGGCTGGGACTCCCGTCCACCACGCAACGCCGGATGGAATCCTGGGAGGGACTGGTCGAGCGCATCCGCAACCCCACCGACGAGGTCACCGTGCACGTCGTAGGCAAGTACGTAGGCTACGAGGACTCCTACAAGAGCCTCAACGAAGCCTTGTCCCACGCCGGGTTTGCGCATCAGTTGCGGGTGCGGATCGAATGGGTCGAGGCCGAGGCGCTGGAATCCGGGGACGACGATCCGCTCCATGACGCGGACGGCATTCTCGTGCCCGGCGGTTTCGGAGACCGCGGCAGCCGCGGCATGCTGCGGGCCGCCGAGGCGGCTCGCCGGCGCCGCATCCCCTACTTCGGCATCTGCTACGGGTTCCAGTGGGCGGCCGTCGAGTTCGCGCGGCATGAATGCGGGCTCGAAGACGCGGACTCGACCGAGTGCAGCGCCGACACGCCGCACAAAATCATCTACAAGCTGCGCGATCTCCTCGGCGTGGACGACCTCGGAGGCACGATGCGGCTGGGCAGCTACCCGTGCGAACTGGTCCCCGGCACCGCGATGCACTCTGCCTACGGGCAGACCTCCGTTTCGGAACGACACCGCCACCGGTACGAGTTCAACCGGGCCTACGAGGCCGCGTTGACGGAAAGAGGGCTGGTGATTTCCGGTCGCTCTCCCGACGGGAAGTTCGTCGAAGCAATCGAGATTCCGGACCATCCGTGGTTCCTCGCCGTCCAGTTTCATCCGGAGTTCCAGTCGAAACCGTTGGCGCCGCATCCGCTCTTCACCCGCTTCGTCGAAGCGGCCTACCGGCACCGGCTCTCCGCGAGTGCGGCCGCCGAGTCGCTCGCCTGACTTCCGACACCCACGGCAGGTCCGGGCCGGCCGTGCCGCCGGGGGCGAGCGGTGCCGCCTCTATAATCAGCACGTGCGAACGGTCTCCGTCGGTGGGGTGCGGTTCGGCGGCGGTCACCCGCCGGCGCTGATAGCCGGCCCGTGCGTCATCGAGAGCGCCGGCCATGTCGTGGAGCTGGCCGAGGCCGTCCGCGAGATTGCGGCCCGGATCCCGGTGCCGTTCGTGTTCAAGGCGTCGTTCGACAAGGCGAACCGCACTTCCCTGTCGTCGTTTCGGGGTCCCGGGCTCGCACGCGGGCTGGACGCGCTGGCATCCGTCAAGCAGCGCATCGGATGCCCGATCCTGACCGACATCCACGAGCCCGCGCAGGCGGCCCCGGTCGCCGAAGTGGCCGACGTGCTCCAGATTCCGGCGTTCCTTTGCCGGCAGACCGATCTGATCGTCGCCGCCGCGGCGACCGGACGCGCGGTCAACCTCAAGAAGGGGCAGTTCCTTGCGCCGCAGGACATGCGGCACGCGATCGGCAAGGCGACGGCCGGCGGCAACCACCAGGTGCTCGTGACCGAACGGGGCACCGCGTTCGGTTATCACAATCTGGTCGTCGACATGCGCGCGTTCCCGTTGCTGCGGTCGTTCGACTATCCGGTCATCTACGACGTCACCCACAGCCTGCAGTTGCCGGGGGCCGGCGAGGGCGTCTCGGCCGGGCAGGCCGAGTTCATCGAGCCGCTGGCCGCGGCCGGGGTAGCCGCCGGCGTCGACGGCCTGTTTCTGGAGGTGCACGAACGGCCGGCCACGGCCCGCAGCGACGCGCAGAACGCCCTGCCCCTGGCGCGGCTGGAGCCTCTGCTGCGCCGGCTCGCGGCCATTCAAGCCGTGGCGCATCCATCCATCGTCGAAGCGGAGGCCCGGTAGATGGAAGCCGGCCCGCAACCGGCCTCCGCCGGGCCCGGACGCGCCGGCAGCACGACCCTCGAGCTGGGCCGCCGCGTGCTGCGTATCGAAGCCCGGGCGGTGGGTGCGCTGGCCGACCGCCTCGACCACCGCTTCGATGCCGCCGTCGAACTGCTGCGGTCCTGCAATGGACGAGTGATCGCGACGGGCATGGGCAAGTCCGGCATCATCGCGCGCAAGCTGGCTGCGACGCTGTCGAGCACCGGCACGGCGTCCTACTTCATCCATCCCGCGGAAGCGGTCCACGGCGATCTCGGCGCCATACAGCCGAACGACGTGCTGGTGGTCATCTCGCAGAGCGGCGAAACCCCCGAAATCCTTCGGCTGCTCGAAACCATTCGCCGGCTGGGCGCACGTCTGATCGCGTTGACCGGAGCCCGTGCCAGCACGCTGGGCGAGACCTCCGACGTCACCCTCGACTGCGCGGTATCCGCGGAAGCCTGCCCGCTCAATCTGGCCCCGACGGCCAGTACCACCGCCGCCCTCGCGCTCGGCGACGCACTGGCCATGGCCCTGCTCGTCGGCAAGGGCTTCCGGGAGGAGGACTTCGCACACCTGCATCCGGGCGGACAGCTCGGAAAGCGCCTCCTCCGCGTCGATCGGCTCATGCACGGCGGGCCGGACCTGCCTGTCGTGTCGCCGGCGTCCGACGACGACGACGTGGTCGCCACAATCGACTCCGGCGGCTTCGGCCTGGCGTGCGTGGTCGACGACGACGGGCGTGTCGCCGGCATCATCACCGACGGCGACCTGCGGCGCCATCTGGCCGACGCGGCGAGCCTGGCGGGAAAGAGCGCCGGCGATCTCATGACGCGCAACCCTGTCACCATCGGCCCGGCGACCCTGGCCGTGGAGGCTCTGAACAAGATGGAGAGCCGGCGTATCACGGCGCTCATCGTCGTCGACGACGATGAGCGCCTGCTCGGCATGGTCCACCTGCACGACCTCTGGCGCACCGAGCTCTTCTGACGGAAACGGATGACCGATACGCTGGTATTGCTGGCCGCTCTCGTCACCCTGCTCGCCGGTCTCGCCATCGGTAAGGCCTGGGAGCGCTACAAGCTGCAGGACGGACGCTGGATCGACCGCCGCAAGGTCCGCGAATCGCCGCACTACATCCTCGGCCTGAACTTCCTGGTGTCGAACCAGATCGATCTCGCGATCGAGGAGCTGACCAAGGCGATGGGACTCGATTCGACGGCGCTCGAGATCAACCTGATCCTGGGTAATCTCTACCGCGAGCGCGGGCAGGTCAGCAAGGCCATCCGGCTGCATCAACGCCTGTTGCAACGTCCGAAGCTGAGCACCATGGAGCAGGCGTACGTGCAGCTCTGCCTGGGGCTCGACTACAAGCGGGGCGGCTTCGTCGACCGCGCGTTCCAGTCGTTCTCCGAGGTGATTCGGCTCGATCCCGGAAATCAGTACGCCCTGCTCAATCTCGAGAAGATCCACGAGGAGCAACAGGAGTGGCAGGAGGCCCGCGCGATTCGGCAACGCATCACGAACAGCGCTCCCGCCGGCGAGAAACCACGCGACCAGGCAATCCTCGCCTTTCTGGAGAACGAACTCGGTCTGCAGTCCGTTCGCGACGGGGCCCCGGACCAGGCCATCCGGCACTTCGAGACGGCGCTCGAGCTCGACAGCCGGACCGTGCCGGCGTCACTCAATCTCGGTGACGTCTACATGGCGCAGGGACGCACCAACGACGCGATCGCGATGTGGGAACAGATCAGCCGTACCGCGCCGGAGCGCTCGTACCTCGCCTTTACGCGACTCGAACAGGCCTACGGACACCTGGACGGTCCGGGGCGCTTCGTCGATCTGTGCCGGCGCCTCATCGACGCGAACCCGCAGGACTGGCGGGCGCGCCTGACCCTCGGACAGCATTTTTCGAATCAGGGCAACCCGACGCGGGCGCTCGACCTGTTCTTCGAGTCGCTCGTGCACAATCCCCATGCGCTGGCCGTCCACCAGGCGATATGGCGGGCGTTGACCACGCTCGACTTCGACCCGCTCCTCGTACGCCGCTACGTCGAGCTGACCCGCGACGCGGTCTTCTACCTCGATCCCCACGTCTGCATGCGGTGTCACTACCGCAGCACGGAGCTGCTCTGGCAGTGCCCGCAATGCCACGAGTGGAACACCTTCGTCGAGGAGCGGATCGCGCCGGCGGAAGAAGCCGAGGACGCACCGGCCTGAGCCGGGTTCCCACACATGCTGCGGGTCGCACTCACGGGTGGGATCGGCACCGGCAAGTCCCACGTGGTCCGGCTGCTCCGCCAACGTTCCGTGCCGACAGTCGATGCCGATCAACTCGCACGGGCCGCGGTCCAACCCGATCAGCCGGCCTTCGCCGGGCTGCGGGCACGGTTCGGAGCCGATGTCATCGCCGCCGACGGCACGCTCGACCGGGCTCGTCTCGGGCGGTTGATTTTCGCCGACCCGGCCGCGCGAGCCGTGCTCGAGGCCCTCGTCCATCCACCGGTCAGGAACGCGATAGACGCGTGGTTCCAGCGCTGTGGCGCCTTCGCCAGGGCACCGTACGCGGTCGCAGACATTCCGCTGCTGTTCGAGACCCGGCGCGCGAGTGCGTTCGACCGTGTCGTGGTCGTGGCCTGCGATCCCGGGATCCAGCTCCAGCGGGTCATGGCCCGCGACGGGCTCCCGGCGGCGGATGCGGGCCGACGCATCGCGGCGCAGCTTCCCATCGCCGAGAAGGTCGAATGCGCCGACGCGGTGATAACCACCGACGGCTCGTACGCGGAGACCGACCGCCAGGTCGCTTCCCTCTGCCGTACCCTTGCCGCCGTCGACGGCTCGTGAGAGCGACGCCGGGCGACCGGACGCCCCCGCCTCAGGACCGTCGCCGCAGCCGCTCCTCGGCCGCCCGCACGGTATTCGACAGCAGCATGGCGATGGTGAGCGGACCGACCCCTCCCGGAACCGGCGAGACGGCGCCCGCGATGCCCGCGACCTCGGGATGCACGTCGCCGCACAGGACCCGGCCTCTCCTGTCGAACGCCGCCAGCTTCTTCGAGCCGGCGCCGAAGATGGACACCACCCTGTCCCGCTCCGTCAGGGTGTTGGTGCCCACGTCGACCACGGTCGCCCCCGGCTTGACGAAGTCAGTCGTCACGATGGCCGGACGACCCACCGCCGCCACCAGCACGTCGGCCCGCGACGCGACCCGCGGGAGGTCGACGGTCCGGGAATGGCAGATCGTGACCGTGGCGTGGCGGTGCAGCAGCAACATCGCCAGCGGCTTGCCGACGATGTCGCTGCGGCCGATGACCACCGCTTGCCGGCCCTCGATCTCGACGCCGCTGCGGTCGAGCAGCTCCATCACGCCGGCCGGGGTGCACGGCACGAGCGCCGGCGTCTGCTGCACGAGGCGGCCGACGTTCTCCGGATGGAAGCCGTCGACGTCCTTCGCCGGGTCGATCGCCTCGAAGATGCGCCGCTCGGCGTCGGCTCCCATCCCGGCGGGCAGGGGTGACTGCACCAGAATGCCGTCTATTCCCGAGTCGGCGTTGAAGGCGTCGACGACGGCCAGCGCCTCGGCGAACGCGGCGGTCTCGGGCAGGCGCTCGAGCACGGTCCGCATTCCCAGCCCCTCGCTCTCCCGAATCTTGTTGCGAACGTAGATCTCGGAGCCGGGATCGCGACCCGCAAGCAACAGCCCCAGCGTCGGGGGACGCCCCGCCGAGCTCCGCACCTCGTGGATGCGCGCCCGCAACGACTCCCGAATCCCTGCGGCCACCGCGGCTCCGTCGAGCACGCGGGCCGCCGCCTGGACGGCGTTCATACGATCCTCCCGGCGGTTGTCGAATCGAACATTCCTTTCGAGTCTACCGCGGCTTCGTTACAATGCGAGCCGCCGGCGGACGCTGGCGACACCACGGGAGGCAGCAGCGAGATGAACACGAGTCCTTCGCGCGGCATGTGGAGCTCCCGCGCCGGTTTCATTCTGGCGGCGGCCGGATCGGCCGTCGGCCTCGGCAACATCTGGGGATTTCCGACCCAGGTGGGACAGGGGGGCGGCGCCGCGTTCGTGGTCATCTACCTCGCCTGCATCTTCCTGATCTGCGCGCCGATCATGGCCGGCGAGATCGCGCTAGGGCGTCGCACGCGGCTGAGCCCGGTCGGCTCGTTCGCCGCGCTCGCCCCGGGCGGCCGCTGGTGGCTCGTCGGCGCACTCGGCGTGCTGGCCGGCGTCGGCATCCTCTCGTTCTATTCCGTCATCGCCGGCTGGGCGGTCGCCTACGTCTGGTTCGTCGGGACGGGCGCCGTGACCGGCACGCCGGACGACATCGGCCGCTTCTTCGCCGACTTCACCGGCAACGGTCTCGTCAGCTCGCTGCTGGCCCTCTTCGTGATCGGAACGACGGCGGCGGTACTGCTCGGCGGGGTCCGGACCGGCATCGAGCGGGTCACCAAGGCGCTCATGCCCCTCCTCGTGCTGTTGCTGCTCGCCCTCGCCGTACGGGCGGTCACCCTGCCGGGCGCGGGAGCCGGCCTGGCCTACTACCTGAGCCCCGACCTGTCGCGGCTGGCCGACGTGCGGGTCTTCACCTCCGCGCTGGGCCAGGCGTTCTTCTCCCTGAGCCTCGGCATGGGGTGCATCCTCACTTATGGCAGCTACTTCAGTCGCCAGGACGGCATCGCCGCCTCGGCGCTCTGGATCGTGGCGCTCGACACTTCGATTGCGCTGCTCGCCGGCTTCATCATCTTCCCGGTCGGATTCTCCATCGCCGGATTCGATCCGACCGCCGGCGGGCCGGGACTGATCTTCACGGTCCTTCCCCGTCTCTTCGCGGAGTTGCCCGGCGGCCAGCTCTTCGGCACGGCCTTCTTCCTCCTGCTGAGCGTCGCGGCGTTGACCTCGACCATCTCGCTGCTGGAGGTTCCGGTGTCTCACTGCGTCGACGCCCTGGGCTGGTCGCGGACGAAGGCGGTCGGCGCGGTCACCGCGACCGTCTCCGTGCTGGCGATCCCGTCGGCGCTGGGCAACGGCGCGGTCGCGCTGTTCACCAGCGTCCCGGGAATCGGCATCGGGTTCCTCGACCTGATGGTGAACGCCTGGAACGAGTTCGCCCTTCCGGTCGGGGGCTGTCTCACGGCGATTTTCATCGGCCGCGTCTGGGGAGTCGGGCGCGCGCTCGAGGAGCTGCGCGCCGAAGGGGCGTGGTTCCCCGCCGCGGAGCTGTGGGCCTTTCTGATCCGCTGGATCTGTCCCGCCGCCATCGCCTCGATTCTCATCGCCACCCTCGCGTCGATGCTGTGACTCCGCCGGCGCCGACATTCGATTGGAGCGTGACGTGCAGACCCTGACCGACCAGGTAACGGCCCTCGATGGACTGGTGTGGCAACCGTTCGCGATGCCGCTCGTGCTCGTGCTCGTCGGCATTCTGATCACGATCCGGACGGGGTTCATCCAGGTTCGGCAGTTCCCCCTCGCCGTGCGGCGCACGCTGGGCAGCGCCCTGGCGAAGCCCGGCTCGGGACGCGGCGAGGGCGCCATCACCTCGTTTCAGGCGCTGTCGACGGCACTGGCCTCGACAGTGGGCAACGGCAATATCGGCGGGGTTGCCACCGCGATCCTCATCGGGGGTCCCGGAGCGATCTTCTGGATGTGGGTCACGGCCGCCGTGGGAATGGCGACCAAGTACGCCGAGGCGGTGCTCGGCGTGCACCACCGCGTCACGCGCGAGACCGGCGAGCTGGCCAGCGGGCCGATGTACTACATCACCCGCGGCGTACCGCACGCGGCGGCCGGCAAGGCGCTGGCGTGCATGTTCGCCTTCTTCGGGGCCGCCACCGCGCTGTTCGGCACGGGCAACATGGCCCAGTCGAACACCGTCGCGCGCACCTTCACGGAAGCGGCCCGGGACCTGACGGGACTCGAGGTCCCGCTGGTCGTGCCCGGCCTGTTGATCAGCGCGGCGGTGGGCCTCGTTCTGCTCGGAGGGATTCGCCGCATCGCGGCGGTGGCCGAGCGTCTCGTCCCGTCCATGATCGTGCTGTACGTCGCCGCCGCGCTGGTCTACGTCCTGCTCAACGCCGCGCAGATACCCACCGTGCTCGGTCAGATCATCGCCGGCGCCCTGCAGCCGGCCGCCGCGTTCGGCGGGTTCGTCGGGGCATCGGTGGCGCAGGTCATCGCGGCCGGGGTTAGTCGCGGCGTGCTGTCGAACGAGGCCGGCATGGGCAGCGCCCCCATCGCGCACGGCATCGCCAAGGTCGAGCACCCGTCGGAACAGGGGGTCATCGGCATCTTCGAGGTCTTCATGGACACCATCGTCGTCTGCTCGATGACGGCGTTCATCATCCTGACCTCCGGACTCTGGACAGACCCGGCCTATCAGGGGGCCAGCGGAGACCTGACGGCGGCGGCGTTGAGCACGTCGGTACCCTTCGCCTCGCTGATAGTGGCGCTGTGCTCGTTCCTGTTCGGCTTCTCCACGCTGATCGGCTGGTCGTACTACGGCGAGAAGTGCATCGAGTTCCTGTTCGGATCGTCCGTCATCAAGCCGTACCGCGTCGTGTTCACGATCATGGTGCTCGCCGGCGCGGTCGTCTCCGTTCCGCTGGTATGGGCCATCGGAACGATGCTCAACGGCCTCATGGCGTTCCCCAACCTGATAGGGATCGCGTTCCTGGTAGGAACCGTGCGCTCGCTCACGCTGGACTACTTCGCCAACCGGTCGACATAGGCCCGCACGCGGGCGGCCGGCGCCCCCCGGACGAGCAGGTCGCCGATCACCGCGACGGAGGCGGCGCCTGCCGCCAATACGTCCGTTGCCCGCTCCAGCGTGATTCCGCCGATGGCCACGACCGGGATCGCACCCGCGAGGGCCGCGGCCTCGCGAACCCGCGACAGGCCGACCGGCCGATAGCCGGTGTCCTTGGTGCCGGTCGCATGGACGGGGCCTACCGCCACGTAGCTCACGGGTCTCGCCAACGCATCCCGAAGCTGATCGTGCGTGTGCGTCGAAAGTCCCACGACCGCGCCCTTCCCCACCACCTTCCGCACATCTTCGACCGGCAGGTCCTGCTGCCCCAGATGCACCCCGGCCGCGTTGCAAACGCGGGCAACGTCGGCACGGTCATTGACCAGGATCGCCGCTCCGTAGCCCGCCGCGCGAGCGACGACGGCGTCGCACCATTCCTCGAGCACGCCGCTCGCGACACCCGGCGCTCTCAATTGCAGGAGCCGAGCGCCCCCGTCGAGGTACGCCGCGGCGAGGTCCGGAACCGTCCAGCCGTGACGAGCGGCCACGCCCGCGTCGACGATCGCGTAGACCGGCGGCAGGTCGGCACCCATCACGATTCCGCGGAGACCGGCCGGTCCGTGTCGAGCAGTCCGCGACGCGCGGGCGTGAGCACTTCGATGCCCGCCCCGGTCATCAGCACGTCGTCCTCGATCCGCACCCCGCCGAGATCGGGCACGTAGACGCCGGGCTCGATCGTGAACACCATCCCCGGCTGCAGCGTCACGTCGTCCGGTCCTGCGGAACCCTCGCGGCGCCTCCCGACCCGCGGCAACTCATGCACGTCGATGCCGAGCCCATGCCCCGTGCCGTGCCCGAAACGGTCGCCGAGCCCGTGACGTTCCAGCACTGTTCTGGCAGCGGCGTCGACCTCGCTCGCGAGCACACCGGGCGCGCTCGCCGCCATCGCCGCCGCCTGTGCTTCCCGTACCGCACGGTACAGCCGCAACCCCTCCGGCCCGGGTGGGCCGACCGTCACCGTCCGCGAGACGTCTACGCAATACCCCTGATGGACGCCGCCGAAGTCCAGAATGACGAGGTCTCCCCCGGCAAGCCTTCGCTCCGTGGGATGCGCATGGGGCAACGCCCCATTCGGACCGGAGGCGACGATGGATTCGAATGCGGGCCGCTCGAAACCGGCCTCTTCGATCAATCGCTCCATATCCTTCGCAACCTCGACCTCTCTGCGACCCCGCCGCGCGCAGCGACAGGCCGGCCCGACGATTGCGGCCAGCATCCGGCCGGCCTCCCGGAGCACCTGGGTCTCGTGCCGGTCCTTGATCATCCGCGCGCGCTCGACGAGCTCGACGGCCGGCGTCAGGTCCGCCGCCAACGTCTCCCGTAGCCAGTTCCATCGCCGCACCGTGAGATGATCGGCCTCTATCGCGACCCGCGCGGCCGGGCGGCGCCGCAGGAGTCGACACAGGGTCTCGTCGTAGGTGCTCTCCACCCGGACCACGTCCAGGTCCGGCGGCGCGATCCCCTGTCGCAGAAGGCGGTCGACCGCCTCCACGTAGCGGAAGTCGATGACGAGCCGCAGTCCCGGAGGGTCGCGTTCCACTACTGCGACACCGGCACTCGCGCGCAGGTTCAACAAGTAGAAGAGGTGCGGAAGGGCGGTAACGACCAGGGCGTCGAGCCCGCGATCCGCCAGCTCCCGCCGCAGCGCCGACGCTCGCGCAGCCAGCCGTTCCCGCGGGGCGAAGCGCATGCCGCGTCATTCTACGACGACCCGAACGGTGGCCCGGCCGCTGCGGTTCCCGCTGTCCGTCACCGTGAGGCTGACGATGAACTGGCCGGCCATGGCGTACACGTGGCTCGCAGTAGCTCCCCCGTCGGATTGGCTCCCGTCGCCGAAATCCCAGCGATATCGCACGATTCGCCTTCCGCCGGCCAACGCGGAGACCTCCGCGCTGAAGAAGACGCGTTGTCCCGCCGCCGGCGCCTGCGGAGAGGTATCCACGACCACGATCGGAACGGGATCGACGACATCCACGGTCGTCGAAACCGTGCCGACGCTCCCCGCATTGTCCGTCGCGTTGAGGACAACGGTATAGGTGCTCGCCGACTCGTACACGTGGCTCGTGGTGACGCCGGTCCCCGTGCTGCCGTCCCCGAAGTTCCATGCATGGGACACGATGCGCCGCCCTTCCGCAGCGGTCGATGCGCTGGCATCGAAGAACACCTCCGCTCCGGCGGCGGCCGGAATCGGTGAGACGGCAATCGAGGCATCCGGGGGAATTCCGGCCGCGATGGTCACCGTCCCCGTTGCGTCCGCCGAACGGCCGAACGAATCGTTCACGGTCAATCGCACCAGGTACGTGCCCGCCCTCGAATAGACATGGGCGAGCTGCTGTCCCGAAGCGTGTGCCCCGTCGCCGAAGTCCCAGCGATAGGCCGCGGCCAGTCCGGACGGATCGTGCGTGCATCCGGTGGGGGACAGCGCTCCCGCCGGACAATCGGCAGCGCTGAATCGCACCTGATCGAGAACGCCGGGCGTCGCCGGCGTGACCTCGAAACCCGGCCGCACGTCGAACGGCGGCATGACCGCTCCGGCCGGGACCAGGCGAATCCGCACCCTGCGCTCGATTGCATCCGAGAAGTCGTCCATCACCGGCGTGACCACCAGCATGACGACGCGACCCGAATCGACCTCACCCGCAGGGTTGCCGGCCGGCGCGGGGGCGCGGTACGCAAGAGCGGCACGTCCGGCGGCATCGGTTACCACGGACCTTTGCGAGAGCCTCCCGAGGTCGTGCGCGGTGGAGCCTTCCACGATCCGGACCCTCAGCCGCAGGTTGCCGGCCGGCGCGCCGTCAGGACCCGACGCGGCGACAGCGATGATCGCCTCGGACATGCCGTCGGCGGGCAACACGTCGGGGGTGGCGCTCAGCCGAATCGACAGCGCCAGGGTGGACGGGCCGGCCAGCGCTCCCGGTCCCCCGCCATCCTGCAGGCACGCGGCCAGAAGGACGGAAAGGGCAACGCCTGCCGCTTGGCGGAATGCCGCGCCAGGACCGCGAACGTGCTCAGCCGAGAATCGATCCACCATTCCTCCGGCTCACTCCATCGGTCCCGAGTCCGACCAGTCGGCGAACTCGATCGTGATCGCGCCCGTGGCCTCGATCCGGGCGCCGGCGTGATCTCGCCCGTAGAAGGTGACGTAGGCCAGCGCGTTGATGACGACGTCCCCGCCGCCGCCACGCAGCTTGACGAGCGGAGGCTCGAGCTTGGCCGAAGGGCGCACGAGGACGAGGTCGCCGATCCGGCCCTCGATCGAGACCAGGAGCGTCAGCGCGCCATCCCAGGGATGCGGCACGTCGATTCCGGGCACATTGCGCCCGTCGCTGCGCACGTACCGCACGCGGTAGCGGTCTATGGTCGCGAAGACCGAAGTGGTGGGCGCCGCCGGGCCCGGCAGGATGGAGGGGTCCCGGGCGACGAGACGCAGGGTCGCCCGAACCGTATCCCGAACCACGCGCCCGGCCGTCAGGACGTCGGACTCGACGAAGGTTCGGTGCGCGCCGCCAGAGCCGGAGCCGGGTGCCTCGAGGCGCTCGACCACCAGCTCGAAGCTGGATCGCGGCGAGGTCGGATCGTCGGCGGCGCACGCGGCGGCCATCGCGAACCCGACAACGCCAAGCGCGTTGACGACGAGTGCACGTTCCCGCTGCATCGACTCCTCCATCCCGGGCCGCGCTCACCCCTCAGCGCACGATGCGGGGCGTGAGGAAGATCAGCAGTTCGTCGGTTCGGCGCCGCTCCGCCCGGCTGCGGAAAAACCAGCCGATGATCGGCACCCTGTGGATTCCCGGCACCCGCCTGCTCGCCCGCGTTCGGGCGCTCTCGTAGATGCCCCCGATGACCGTCGTGGCTCCATCCGCAACCTGCACGGTCGTGCTGGCGCTCTGCGTGACGATCGGCGGCACGCCGTTGACCTGGCGCGCAAAGTCGGCGAAGTCGTTGCCAATCTCGATCCGCATGATCACCGTGTCCGCGGTGGTGATCTGGGGAGTCACGGCGAGACGCAACGCCGCATCGCGGAAGGTCACCGTCACCGTGTTGTTCGCCACGGTCTGGATCGGAATCTGATCGCCCTGGGTGATGGTGGCCTGCACGTTGTTCTGCGTGGTGATCCGCGGATTCGACAAGATCCTCACGTGCCCGTCGCTCTCCGCGGCAGAGAGCACCACGTCGAGATTCAAGGAGCCGTCGATGGCGCCCAGGGCCACACCGAGCGCGGCGCTCGGCGAGGCCGCGCCGAGGTCGACCGCCGTGCCGCTGTTCTCCGCTTCGCCCGCACGTGGATCGGCGCCCGCAACCGCAGGCCCCTGGGCGCCTCCCGCACGCCCGCTGATTCCGCCTCGATTCGGAAAGGACAGCGCAGTGGTGTTGCCGAGCTCCGGCGCCACCCTCCCGGCCACGCCCCACCGCACGCCGAGGTCGCGCAGATAGTCCTGGCTGGCCTGCACGATCCGCGCCTGAATCTGAACCTGGGGCTCCGGCCGATCGAGCTCGTCGATCAACGCCCGCGCGGCGTGAACGCGCTTCTCAAGGTCCGCGATGATGAGGGTGTTCGTCCGGCCGTCTATCTGGACCTGTCCGCGCGGCGACAGCACGGTCCGGGCAACCAGATCCGCCAGATCGCCCGCGCTGGCGTACCCCAGCGCACGGGTCAGGACGACCAGTTCTCCCGCCAGCGCCCGCTGCTCCGCCCGCGTGCGCCGTTGCTCGTCCTCGACCGCCAGCGTGACCAGCGGCGCGATGCGCACGACGGTGCCGTCGACCTCGTACCCCAGCCCGTTCGCGCGCAGGATGACGGCGAAAGCCTGGTCCCAGGGCACATCGACCAGAGCGACGTCGACGGTGCCCGCCACCTGGGGATCGATCACGAGGTTCAGTCCGCTGATTTCGGCGAACGTTCGCAGCACCGACCGCAGCTCCGCGTTCTGGAACTCCATCGAGACCGGTTCGCCGGCGTAGCCGCCGGCGGGGTCGGAATCCGCCAGCGGAGAGAGCTGCGCCAGCACGACACCGGCCGGCAGGGCCCGGCAGCCTCCCGCCTGCCCCGAGCTCCCCCCGAGCGTCAGAAGGATCAGCAGGGGCGACACGAACCTCGGAACCGCCGGCCGGCTCATGGTTCCGCCTCCGCACCCGCGCGCAGCGTCAAACGCACCCGCCGCCCGTCGAGACCCGGCGCGGCGCCTGGCCTGCGCCGGACGATCACCACGCCCTGGGCGGTCACCAACCGCACCGACCCGTCGAACAACGTCTCTCCGCCGCGGACCAGGTGGCTCCTGCCTGCCTCGGACTCCAGTACCGCGACGTAGCTGCCGCCGATCCGCACAAGGCCCCGCAGGATCAACTCGTCCACGTCCATTCCGGCAAGCCCGCGGGGTCTTGCCCTTGCGGCCGGAGCGTCTCCGTCGAGGAAGGGACGCAGGAACGGATCGCGGCGCCCCTGGGTACGAGTCACGCGGGCCGGAAGTGCGTTGCCGTCCACGGCCACCGCCGGCGACGCGGCACCTGCATCGGCGACGGTCTGCCCCGCCGCGGGCCGCGCGCCGCCGGCCAGCGTTCCGGCCAGCAGCAACGCCGGCGCCGCCTTGCGACGCATCGAAATCAGCCTCGCTCTCATTCCACCGCACCTTGTTCGAGACCCGGTTCGCTAAGCACGTAGGTCGTTGCCGTGCAGGTAACGGCAATCGTCGCCGTCGGCGTCCGGGGAGAGAGCGCGCGGATCGACATCTGGCCGACGGTCACGATTCGCCCCAGCCTGTTCACCTCGTCGAGAAACGCAGTGAGGCCGTGGAATCCACCGGTCAACTCCAGCCGCACGGGCCATGCTTCGAATTGCTCCCGCGGTTGCACCGGGGCAAGGGCAAACGCCTCCAGCGTCAGACCCGATTGCTCCGCGATCTCCTGGAGGCTCCGCAGGAGGGCCGCTGCGTCGCGCGGCGCCGGGAGTGCCTGCCCGAGCGCGTCCCATCGACGATCGAGCCGCTCGACCTCCGCCTCGAGTCCGGGCAACCGGCTCGCCGCGCGCCGCGCCCGCGCGGCCTGCACGCGAGTCTGCTCGAGCTCCGCCCGCCGGATCGCGAGCAGGTCGCGCTGCGGCCCCACCCACAGGATGCGAAACGCCAGTGCCGCCGCCAGCGACGCCAGAACGCCCGCCGCGAGCAGGCGCTTCCCTGTTCCTCCCGACAGCCCGTACCTCATGGTGGGCCTCCCGCCGCCGGCAAGGACACCCGCAGCTCGAAATCGACGATCTCCCGGCCGCGCAACCGATCGCCGCGCTGCGAGTCGACCAGCTCCACCGCGGCGCCGAACGGGCGCGCGGATTCCAACGCCGCGACATAGTCCGAGACGGTTGCGAGAGTCGACGCCCGGCCGCGCACGGAGACGCCGTCCGGCTGTTCGCGCACCTCGCTGAGCCACAGACCGTCCGGCAGTCCACGACTCAGCCAGTCCAGCATCCGCAGGGTGGTCGTCCGTCCGGCGCGCAGTCGGTCGATGAGACCCGCGCGTCCGAGGAGATCGGCCCGTCGGTCCTCCAGCTCGCGCACCCGCTCGACGGCCGGCGAGAGACTCCGGAGGGCTGCCTCCGCTTCCGCCAGCGCCCGCGAGACATCCGCGGCTTCCGCCCGGAGCGTCCAGGTCCACCACACCGACACGACCACCACGGCGATCAGCGTCGCGAGGCCGCCGACGACCGCCATCCGGAAGGACGGCCGCGCGACGAGGTACGCTCCACGGTCTCCCCGCGAAGCGAGCAGGTTGATGCGGATCACCGGTCCCCCACCCGCCGCAGGGCAAGGCCGGTGGCGACACCCGCCGCCGCCGCCACGTCGGCCGGGTCCTGACCCGCCGGCCCCAGATCGCCCACGGCCATCGTCCGAAAGGGATCGAACCGCTCGAGCGACGCGTCGAAGCGTTCCGCGATCGCGGCGGTCAGTTCCGGTCCGCGTGACGCGCCGCCGCTCACCACGATGCGATCGAGCCGGACGAAGGGTTGACTCGCAGCGAAGAAATCGAAGGTCTTCTCGATTTCCAGCAGCAGACTCTCGGTGACCTCCCGGACCACAGATTCAGGGATCTCGACATTCGGACGATCGCCGCCACCCGCCTTCTTGAGCCTTTCGGCTTCCCGGAACGAGAGCGAGCGCGCGACCCGCAGCGCGTCGGAATATGCGTTGCCCCCGGCCGCAATGTCGCGGGTGAACACGGAGCGGCCGTCTCGGACGATGTTGACGTTGATCGTGCTCGCTCCCGCGTTGAGCAGAGCCACGGAACCTTCGCCGTCCCGGCCTCCGTATGCCGCATACGCGTTCTGCAAGGCGAAAGCCGCAATGTCCAGCACGACGGGGACGCAGCCCGCCTGCGCGGCCACGGCGGCGTACTCTGCGACAGTGCTCTTCCTCGCCGCCGCGAGCAGAACCGCCATGGTGGGAGAACCCTCGGCGTCCACCCCTCGACCGACCACCTGGTAATCCAGGTTGACGTCCCGCGCCTCGAACGGAATGTGCCGTTCGGCTTCCCAACCGATGGAGCCGGCGAGCTCGGCCCGACTCATGCTCGGCACGGAGATCTCCCTGACGACCACGGCGCTGCCCGGCAGCGACAGGGCCACCCTGCGGGCGCGAATGCCGGCCCCTTCCAGCAGACTGCGTATCGCGTCCGACACCATGGCGCGGTCGACGATGGTGCCGTCGGCGACACTCTCCGGCGGCGTCGGCTGCATGCCGGCGCGAACGACGACATCACCGGCCGCGGATCGCGCCAGCTCGACCGCCTTGATTGCGCAGGAACCGACGTCTATTCCGACGAGGGAAGCCGCTCGCGGCAGCCAGCGCGCCAGAATTCCCATCCGAGAGCTCACGGGGAAGTAGCGAAGCAAACCGCATGCCGCCCCTCCCGAGGAACTGCCGGGCGCCCCCGTCGCGCGCGGTCGCCTTGACACGGACTCGTGAGCGTTTGTAGCATTTGCGGTTGTACCCGATCAGGATTGGTGTGAATCCGTGTCCACTTACGCTCCCAGCCGGCAAGAGATCACGCGCAACTGGCACGTAATCGATGCCGACTCCCAAGTGCTCGGCCGGATCGCCACCGTGGCGGCCCGCCTCCTGCAAGGCAAGCATCGCCCGCAGTACGCGCCTTACCTCGATACCGGCGATCATGTCGTCATCGTCAACGCGGCGCGTGTGCGCATGACCGGGCGGAAGGAAACCCGCAAGCTCTACCGCTCCCACAGCGGCTACCTTGGGGGTCTGCGTCCGCCGTGCGCGGCATGCTGCCGAAGACCAAGCTCGGCAAGGCGATGTACCGCAAGCTGAAGGTATACGCCGGTCCCGAGCATCCCCATGCGGCCCAGAAACCGACCCCCTGCGAGGTATCGTGAGCGCAGAACCTGCCTTTTACGGAACCGGACGACGCAAGACATCGACTGCACGCGTCTTTCTGCGGCCCGGCACGGGAACCTTCACCGTCAACACGAGATCGCTCGAAGAGCGTTTTCCCACGGCCTCGCTCCGGACGCGAATCACCGAGCCTCTCGTGCTCACGGAATCGACCGACAGGTACGACATCTTCGCGACCGCGGGCGGCGGCGGCGTTTCCGGCCAGGCTGGCGCGTTGCGCCTCGGCATCGCGCGCGCCCTGGTCGAAGCGGCTCCCGAGCTGCGGGCTTCGCTCAAGAAGGCGGGAATGCTGACGCGCGACCCGCGCGGCAAGGAACGCAAGAAGTACGGACTGGCTGGCGCACGCAAGCGATTCCAGTTCAGCAAGCGGTAGGAACCCGAGCGGCCCGTCGCCTTGGCGCGCGCGCCGAATGGAGGTAGCTTGACGCCGTTGACCATGCAGGAGCTATTGGAGGCCGGTGTTCATTTCGGCCACCAGACCAAGCGTTGGAACCCGAAGATGAAGCAGTACATCTTCGGCCAGCGCAACGGGATCTACCTGATCGACTTGAGCAAGACGTCCGAGTGCCTCCGGCAGGCGGAGGAATTCGTGATGCGCCTCGCCGCGGAAAACCGCACCATCCTCTTCGTCGGCACGAAGCGGCAGGCCCAGGATCTGATTGTCGAGGAAGCGCAGCGTTGCGGAATGTACTTCGTCAACGAGCGGTGGCTCGGCGGCCTGCTGACGAACTTCACCACC
Organism: Vicinamibacterales bacterium; assembly: GCA_964291605.2. Classification (GTDB taxonomy): domain Bacteria; phylum Acidobacteriota; class Vicinamibacteria; order Vicinamibacterales; family UBA8438; genus WTFV01. Next base: position 3,961,836 of record OZ219745.1, read on the forward strand.
ATTCAGCGCAGTCTCGACCGACTGCGCGAGCTGGAATCGATGGCGGAGGACGGTCGCTACGAGAGCCTCTCGAAGAAGGAAGTGGCGCGCCTCGAGAAGGAGAAGCGGAAGCTGCACCGCAACCTGGACGGCATCCGCCGGATGTCCAGGCTTCCGGACGCCGTGTTCGTGATCGACACGCGCCGCGAAAAGATCGCCGTCGACGAGGCCCGCAAGCTCCGGATTCCGGTCATCGGCCTGGTCGACACGAATTGCGATCCCGAGGATGTCGACTACGTCATCCCGGGCAATGACGATGCACTCCGTGCGATCCGGCTCTTCGTGAAGCGGATCGCGGACGCCGTCGTCAGCGGACGAGGCCTCAAGGAGGCTACGGAAGCAGCCGACGAGGCCCCGCAAGCCGCGTCGCCGTCCGCCGCCGCGCCGGCGCCCGCGCCGGCGTCCGTCTGACGCGCAGCAGTTCTTCGGTCCGTCGCCCCGGCGGACCGACGGCCTTCCCCCTTCAACGCAAGAGACCGAGGCGATGTCAATCAGCGCGGCGCAAGTAAAGGAACTACGGGACAGGACCGGCGTCGGCTTCATGGAGTGCAAGGCGGCACTCGCCGAGGCCGGCGGCGACATCGAACAGGCGGTGACGATCCTGCGGACGCGGGGTCAGGCCAAGGCAGCCAAGCGGGCGGGCCGCACGACGTCGCAGGGAATCGTCGGCCATTACATCCATCAGGGCGGTCAGGTCGGCGTCCTGGTCGAGGTCAACTGCGAGTCGGACTTCGTGGCGCGCACCGACGACTTCCAGACCCTGGTCCGCGAGATCGCCATGCACATCGCCGCCGCCGACCCGCAGTACGCCAGCCGTGACGAAGTGCCTTCCGCCGAGCTGGAGCGGGAGCGCTCCATCTACCGGGCGCAGTTCGAGGGCTCGAACAAGCCGCCGGCGATCATCGAGAAGATCGTCGAAGGCAAGCTCAACAGCTACTACGAACAGATAGTGCTGGTCGATCAACCGTCGATCCGGGATCCGAAGACGACCATCGGCACCATGGTCACCGCCGCCATCGCCAAGCTCGGCGAGAACATCACGGTCGCGCGCTTCGCGCGGTTCAAGGTGGGCGAGGCGGGCGACTAGCGCCGCCGAACCCGTCGGAAGGTTCCGGGTTCGGCCCCCGCCTCTGCCGTCCCAGGAGTCGGCGCCACAGGGCAGCGTTCCGGCGCAGGCGACTCCTCACCGGGCGGCCCGGCGCCCCCCCGGCGGGAACGCTGCGCTATAATTGCATCCGGCCGCGCACCGTCTCCGGGGATTCCCGCTTTCGCACCGTACGGAACGGAGCCGGCTCGTTTGTGATGACCGGACGAGCCTGTCGGCGTGTCCTCCTCAAGCTCTCTGGCGAGGCGCTCGTCGGGGAGCAGTCCTCCGGTATCGACTCCGCCGTCGCCGACCGGCTCGCCCGTGAAATTGCGGCGGTACGGTCGCTCGACGTGGAAATCGCCATCGTGATCGGCGGGGGCAACATCTTCAGGGGCCTGGCCGCGAGCGCCCGCGGCATGGACCGCGCCACCGCCGACTACATGGGGATGCTGGCCACGGTGATGAACGCGCTCGCGCTCTCGGACGCTCTGGAGCGGAACGGAGCCTCCACGCGTGTCGTCACGGCGATAGAAATGCGCGAGGTCGCGGAACCCTACGTGCGGCGTCGCGCCGTGCGGCATCTCGATAAGGGTCGCATCGTGCTCTTCGCGGCGGGTACGGGCAACCCCTATTTCACCACGGACACCGCGGCGGCGTTGCGCGCGATGGAGATCCGGGCCGATGTCCTGCTCAAGGGCACGAAGGTCGACGGCATCTTCACGTCCGACCCACTGACGGATCCGACGGCCACGCGTCTCGACCGTATCTCGCACCGGCAGGTGATCGAGCAGGGACTCAAGGTGATGGACGCGACGGCAATCTCGCTGTGCATGGACAACGGCATGCCGATCGTGGTTTTCAATCTGCGAACGTCGGGCAACATTCGGCGTGCCGTGCTGGGCGAACCGGTCGGCTCGCTCGTTACCGCGGCGCTGCCCGGCGACCGTTCGGAGGTAGCCACATCATGACCGTGACCGATCCCGAATCTGCCCGCGCCGACGCGGAACGGCGCATGGACGGCGCCGTGGAGCACGTACGGCGGGAGCTCGCCGGCGTACGCACCGGACGGGCCTCGGTGAACTTCCTCGACAGCGTGCGCGTGGAAGCCTACGGCACCCGGATGCCGCTGAACCAGGTGGCCAGCCTGTCGGTGCCGGAATCGACGCTGATCGTCGCCGCGCCGTTCGATCCGTCGCAGATAACGGCCGTCGAGAATGCGATCCGGAACGCCAACCTCGGACTGAACCCGAGCAACGACGGCAAGATAGTCCGAATTCCCGTGCCCACCCTGACCGACGAGCGCCGCAAGGAGATGTCGCGCCTCGTGCACAAGCTGGCCGAGGAGGGCCGGACCAGCGTGCGGCAGGTCCGGCGCGACGCCAACGACGCCCTCAAGCGATTGCTCAAGAACCACGAGCTCTCCGAGGACGACGAGCGCCGCGCGCTCGACGACATCCAGAAACTCACCGACGCGCACGTTCACAAGATCGACGATCTGCAGAAGGCGAAGGACGCCGAACTGCTCGACCGCTAGCCCGATCGTCGCAGGCCGTTTTCACCGCGGGCCCGCAGCTCGGGCGCCATACTCCGTTCATGTCGACGCTCACGCACCTCGAATGCTCGGCCGCCTGCGGCGCGCCTCCCCTGGACCCCGGACAGGTGCAGCATCTCTGTGCCTGCGGCGCGCCGTTGCTGGCGCGTTACGACCTGGCGGCCGCAGCCGACCGCTGGACACGCGATTCGCTTCGCGATCGCCCGGGCACGATGTGGCGCTATCGGGAGGCGCTGCCCCCGTTCGACGGTGACGGGCCCGTGACCCTGGGCGAGGGCTACACGCCGCTGGCGCACGCCCGCCGCCTCGGGGCGGCGGTGGGCATGGACCGTCTCTATATCAAGGACGAATCGGACAATCCGACCAATTCCTTCAAGGCCCGCGGCCTGTCCGCGGCGATCACGGTCGCCCGGCGCCTCGGGGCAACCACGGTTTCCGTCCCTTCGGCCGGCAACGCGGCCAACGCTGCCGCCGCGTACGCCGCTCGCGCGGGGCTGTCCGCGAAGGTCTTCATGCCGCGCGACGTAAAGGCTCCCTTCATCCGCGAGTGCGAGCTCTACGGGGCGGAGGTAACGCTGGTTGACGGCCTGATCACCGATGCGGGGCGAGTGGCCGCCGAAGCCGGCGCCGCGCGCGGATGGTACGACGTCTCGACGCTGAAGGAGCCGTACCGCGTCGAAGGCAAGAAGACCATGGCCTATGAGATTGCCGAGCAACTCGGCTGGGAGTGGCCGGACTGGATGATCTACCCCACCGGCGGCGGTACCGGCATCGTCGGCATGTGGAAGGCCTGCGCGGAACTGGAAGCGCTGGGATGGATGCCGGCCGGGGCCCGGCGGCCGCGCATGGTCTCGGTGCAGGCGGAAGGTTGCGCGCCGATCGTCCGCGCATTCCGCGACGGCGAGGAACGCGCGACGCCGTGGGAAGACGCCCGCACGAGTGCGGACGGGCTGCGCGTCCCGCGAGCCATCGGCGACTTCCTGATCCTGCGCGCTCTGCGCGAGAGCGGCGGCACGGCCGTGGCCGTGACCGACTCGGACATGGTCGCGGCGATGCGCGAGATCGGGGCCGCCGAGGGCATCAGCGCGGCGCCGGAAGGGGGCGCCACGCTCGCAGCTCTGCGCGCGCTCCTCGACCGCGGCGTCATCGCACCGTCAGAGCGGGTCGTGCTGTTCAACACGGGCGGCGCGCTGAAGTACCTCGACTTGCTCGGTATATAATGAAAGATTGTGGTTGTCGGAATTGCCCGCGACCACGCATCCTGCCGTTGTAGACAGGAACGGGCCGCTAGCTCAGTTGGGAGAGCGCCGCGTTCGCAACGCGGAGGTCGTGGGTTCGAGTCCCATGCGGTCCACCAGCCAGATTTCCGTCGGTCATGACGACGACGACCGCGCCGTACCGGGCCGTGCTCCGCTGCATACAGGGGTGCGCGGGCGAACACTCGCTGCTCGAGCCCATCTATCGTTGTCCTGCCTGCAATGATCTGCTGGAGGTCTCCCACGACCTCGACGCCCTCCGGGACCGGTCGGCGGGCTCCTGGATGAGGCTGTTCGACGAACGCTACAAGCGGACGACCTGGCCGTACGGATCCTCGGTCTGGGGCAAGCAGGAATGGGTCTGCCCCGACGTGGACGCCGACAGCATCGTATCGATGGACGAAGGGGGCACCAATCTCTTCTGGGCGGAGCGCTTCGGTCGTGAGCTCGGCATCAGCGACCTGTGGGTGAAGCTCTGCGGCAACTCCCATACAGGCTCCTTCAAGGACCTCGGCATGACCGTGCTGGTCTCGCTGGTCCGGCAGATGATGCGCCGGGGAGTCGCGATTCGCGCAGTCGCCTGCGCCTCGACCGGCGACACCTCGGCCTCTCTCGCCGCGTACGCCGCCGCCGGCGGCATCCCCGCGATCGTGATTCTCCCGCGCGGCAAGGTCTCGACGGCGCAGCTCGTCCAGCCGCTCTCGAACGGCGCCACCGTGCTGGCGCTCGACACGGATTTCGACGGCTGCATGGCGATCGTCAAGCGGCTCTCCACCGAGGAGGGCATCTATCTGGCGAACTCGATGAACAGCATCCGTCTGGAGGGACAGAAGACCGTCGGGATCGAGATTGTCCAGCAGTTCGACTGGGAGGTGCCCGACGTCATCATCATCCCGGGGGGTAATCTCGGCAATGTGAGTGCTCTCGGCGCCGGTTTCGACATGATGGAGGCGCTCGGCGTGACCGCGCGCCGCCCCCGCATCGTCGTAGCCCAGGCCGCCGCCGCCAACCCCCTGTACCGGGCCTACTGCAACGGCTGGCGGTTCGAGCCGATCAAGGCCGCCGCGACGCAGGCGTCGGCCATCCAGATCGGCAACCCCGTCTCGATCGACAAGGCGATCCGCACGCTCCGGCGGTACGAGGGCATCGTCGAGCAAGCGACGGAAGCCGAGTTGGCCGATGCTTCCGCCCGCGCGGATCGCACCGGTATGTACAACTGTCCACATACCGGAGTGGCTCTCGCGGTGCTGACCAAGTTGCGGGCGCGCCGCGATATAGCGGCGAGCGACCGCGTCGTGGTTATTTCGACGGCGAACGGACTGAAGTTCACCGACTTCAAGCTCGACTACCACCGCGCGTCGGTCGCGGGACTGCAACCGCAACTTGCCAACACGCCCATCGAGCTGCCGAACGACTACGACGCCGTCCGCCGGGCCGTCGGGCACGTAACGGAGGACCGGGTCGGCGCTCCTTGACACTGCCGTCGGACGACATCGACAATATTCCATGCCCGTTCCCCGCATCACGAAGGAAGAGCTGCAGCAGCGCATCGAAGGCGGCGACGCAACCGCACCGCTGCTTGTCGACGTACGGCTCAAGTACCCGTACGAACACAGCACGGTGCGCCTGCCCGGCGCCGTTCGGCTGGACCCGCCGGACTTCGATACGTCGTCACTGCCTTACGACCGCGACATCGTGACCTACGACTCCGACCCGGAGGAAGTCGTCGGCGCGCACGTCGCGGCCGAGTTGCTCCGGCAGGGCCGCCGCGCGAGCGTGCTCCAGGGAGGCATCGTCGATTGGCTGACCGCCAAGCTCCCCACGGAGAGCAAGGACGCGCCCAAACAGAAGCCGCCGCAGGCCGGCGCCCTCAAGGGCTAGCAACTTGCGCCGCAAACGCAGCGAAGCGAAGTGCTGAGGCGCAAGTTCATGGAGCGGGGGGGATGGGCCGAAACGCCGAGCGTGCGAGGCGTGGCGGAGTGCCAGACGGCTTCCGGAGGGTGACGCACGGGTCCAGCTTCGTGCGTCGGCGCGCCGCGGTGATCGTGCTGCTTTGGGCCTGGATTCTCCCGGCGGAGACCGCCGCGCAGTCTCCTTCCGCGCCATCCATCGCCGAGTTGCTGGCCGGTTTGCAGGCGCACTACGACCGAATCGCCGACTTCTCGGCCGACTTCGAGCACCGCTACAGCGGCGGGGTTCTCCAGGCCACCGACGTCGAGCGCGGCACCGTCTACGTCAGGAGACCGGGCCAATGGCGATTCGACTACCGCAGTCCCGAGCCCAAGCTCTTCGTCTGCGACGGCACGACGATCCATTCCTACTTCCCCGCCGACCGGCAGGTCATCGTCAGTCCGCTTTCGCCGGCCGTGGGAGCCTCCACGCCCGCTTCCTTCCTGGCCGGCGAGGGGGACCTGCAACGCGACTTCAGTGCCCGCTACGCCGCGGATCGGCGCGGAGACGGAACCTGGTCCATCGAGCTGACGCCGGTCCGGAGCGGAGCCGACTACGAGACGCTGACCCTGGTCGTCGATCGAGCCACGTTGGACATCATCGAGATGGCCACCGCCGATTTCCAGGGCGGGGTGTCCACCTACGTGTTCTCCAACATCAAGCAGAACCAGGATCTGTCCGATACCCTGTTCGTGTTCGACGTCCCGGGAGGCGTCGAGGTCATCACCGATGACAGCTTCGCCCGGTAGCCGTTCGCACCGCGCAGCATCGTACGCGCTGGTAATCCTGCTGGCCATGACGGTCGCGGCATGCGCAACGGCCGGCGCCCTGCGCAACGGGGAGCGCGCCGAGCGCGCACGCGACTACGACCAGGCAGTCCTCATCTACACCCGTGCTCTCCAGGACCGGCCGCACGACCGGAACATTCAGCTCGCCCTCGACCGTGCCCGATTGAGAGCCGCCCAGGCGCACTACGTGGAAGGAAGACGGCTGGAGCGGGAGGCTCGGTGGTCGGACGCGCTGGCCGAGTACCAGATCGCGTACGACCTGAACCCGGGCATGGCCGACATCGAACGCGCTCTGCGAGGAGCGCGAGAAGCCATGCGCGCCGAACTGGCGGCCGCGCCGGAAGGCAAGACGGCACTCGAGGCGCTCATCGACAGTACGTTCGACGCTGCCCCCCCCGGGCTCGACCTGCCGCGGGACATCGCTCTCCCCGACACCGTCGTCTTCAGCAGTGAGAGCGCCCGCGCGGTCTTCGCGGCCCTCGGCCAACTCACCGGCGTCAGCATCGTCTTCGATGCGCAGTTCCGCGACACGCCGTTCTCCGGTGATCTGCGCGACATGACGTTCGACGCCGCACTGGCCGTCGTCGCGACGAGCACGGGCAACTTCTTCCGGGTCACCGCTCCCGGCACGGTCACCATCATCCCGGACACGCCGGCGAAACGCCGCGAGTACGAGGAAGAGATCATCCGTACCTTCTATCTCAGCAACGCCGACGTTGCCGAGACCATAGACCTGCTGCGGCTGGTGGTCGACCTCCGCAGGCTGGCGCCGGTGACCGCCACCAACGCCATCTCCATCAAGGACACCCCCGAGCGCATCGACGCCGCGGCACGGCTCATCCGGGCCATCGACAAGGCGCGCGCCGAGGTGGTCATCGAAGTGCAGTTGCTCGAGGTCGACCGCAGGATGTTGCGGGACTACGGTCTGCGATTCTCCTCTACCAGCGGCAACTCGAACGTCTCCGGGAGCGAAACGGGCCTGGACCTGTCCGTTGACGACATACGGCGGGTCAGCGGATCGAACCTTTTCGTCTCGAATCCGACCAGCCTGCTTGTCCAGTTGCTCGAAACCAACACAAACACGCGCGTTCTCGCCAACCCCCAACTCCGGACATCGGACGGCGTCGCCGCGACGGCCCGTTTCGGCGAGGAGGTGCCGGTCCCGGTCACGACGTTCACGCCCATCGCGGCCGGCGGCATCAGCCAGCAGCCGATAACGTCGTTCAACTACGAGAACATCGGAGTCAACATCGACATCACGCCTCGCGTCCACCACAACGACGAGGTCTCACTGGCGATCGAAGTCGAGATCAGCAACATTTCGGGAACCGGGTTCGGAGGCGTACCACAGTTCGGAAACCGCGCCATCACCACGATGATCCGTCTTCGTGATGGTGAAACGAACCTTCTCGCCGGGCTGATCCGCGACGAAGAAAGGGAAACGCTCGACGGCATTCCCGGCCTGATCCGCATACCCATCCTCGGACGGCTGTTCGGGCGTTCCGGAACCGACACCCAGGAAACCGATATCGTGCTCACGTTGAAGCCGCATATCATCCGCGGTCTCGCGCTCGACGAAGATGACCTGCGACCCTTCCGGGTCGGAACCAACTCGGTGACCGGCGGCGCAGGAGGCGGCGCCCAGTCGAGCTCCTCCCGAACGCAGCCGCAGCCCCAGCCACGCCCGCGCCCCGGACGCACGCTGCCGGGGCAATCACCGGCGACACAACTGCCCATTGCGCCACCCGCACCGCCGCCCGATCGGTGAGCGACGGGATCGGCCGGCTTCAGTCCTCGACGGAAACACGCGCCCCGAGCGACCGCAGACGGTCGACGACACTGGCGTAGCCTCGTTCGACCGTCTCCAGCGGACTGATGCGGCTCTCTCCGGTCGCCGCCAGCGCGGCCGCGATCAGCGCCATTCCGGAACGCAGGTCGCGCGTATCGAGAGTCCGTCCGTTCAGCGCACGGCCTCCCTCCACGATGATCCGGTGGGGGTCGCACAGGAAGAGGTTCGCGCCCATGCCGCTCAACTGCTCGAGCGCGAACAGGCGCAATTCGTACATCCAGTCATGGATGAGGGTCCGGCCCGTGGCCTGCGTCGCCAGCACGGTGACCAGACTCACCATGTCGCTCGGAAAGCCGGGCCACGGCGCCGTCGTGATCTGGCGTACGGCACGCGCTCGCGACGGCCGGACGACGAGGCGTTCCTCCTCGACCTCGCACCGGACCTGCATCCGCGCCAGCACGGCGGTGAGCGGCTCCAGGTCGGCTCCCGTCACACCACCGATCTCCACATCTCCGCCCGTGATGGCGCCAACTACCGCCCAGCTCCCGGCCTCGATGTAGTCGCCGCGCAGCCGGTGCGCGGTCCCGCGCAGCCGTGTCCCGCCGGTCACCCGGATCGTGGGCGTGCCGGCACCTTCGATATCGACGCCCATGCCGCGAAGGAAAGCGCACAACTCCACGACGTGCGGCTCGCAGGCCGCGTGGCGAATCCGGGTCACCCCCGGGGCCGCGGCGGCGGCCAGGATGGCGGTCTCCGTACCGGTGACCGACGCCTCCTCCAGGTAGAACGAGGCCGCAACCAACCCGTCCGGCGCCTCGAAGCAGTGCCGCTCCCCCGCCTCGTCCCGTACGCCCATGGCGCGCAACGCCTGCAGATGCGCAGCCAGCGTACGCCGGCCGGGAAAGTCCCCACCCGGCGGCGCCAGCGTTGCGCGCCCCAGCCGCGCCAGCAGCGGACCGACCAGCAGCACTGAACCCCGCAGCCGGCCGACCAGGCGCGGGTCCGGCTCGTCACTGCCGACGTCCGCGCACCGTACCCGCAGGGTCGTGGTACCGATGCCTTCCACCTCGGCGCCGAGTCCGCGCAACAGTTCAGCCATGACCCGGACATCGCCAATCCGCGGCACGTTGGACAGGACGCACGACTCGTCCGTCAGCAGACAGGCTGCCAGCAGCGGCAACGCCGCGTTCTTGTTTCCTTCGACGTGCACCGACCCGCCAAGTCGCTGCCCGCCTTCGACGATGAGTGTGGCCATGCCCCCCGCTCGACGTCTCCCCTCAGGGCGACGCGTCGAACTCTCCCAGAAATACCACCTCCGGGACCAACGTCACACCGTACCTCGCGGCGACATCCGCCCCGCATCTGTCGATCAGAACCCGGACGTCCCGCGCTCTGGCTCCGGGCTCGGTGACGATGAAGTTGGCGTGGACGTGGGATACCCGTGCTCCCCCCACCGCGTATCCCCGCAACCCGGCGCCATCGATCAGTGCTCCGGCCGCACACGGCACACCGGCCGGCAGACTCGTGCACACGGGTTCCGGATTCCGGAACACACAGCCCGCGCTGGGCGCGTCCAGCGGCTGCGTGCGCTTCCGGAAATGCAGCGAGGACCGTGCTTCCGCGCGAAGATCCGCGATCCGGCCGGCGCGGACCGCGAACTCCGCCCAGAGCACCGCCTCACCCGTCCGCTGCACCCGGCTGCGGTCGTAGCCGAACGCCATGCGATCACGCGGGACACGCGTCACGGCGCCGTCGGGCTCCAGGAGACCGACCGCCGTCACGAGCTCGCCTATCAGCCGGCCGCGGAAATGCGCGTTCCCGCAAATCGCGCCGCCGACCGTGCCCGGCGTGCCCGCCCAGGCCTGCAGCCCGGCGAGCCCGCGGTTGATGGTCCACCGCACCAGACCGTTCAGGGTGACGCCGGCCGCCGCCCGTACCACGCCCGGCGCTGTCTCCGCAATCTCCCCGTGTCGCAACCGAACCACCAGGCCACGCACCCCGGCATCGCCGACCAGCACGTTCGAGCCTCCTCCCAGCAAGGTGACCGGCAGGTCCAGCGTGCGTGCCGCGCCCACCGCCGCCGCCACCTCGTGCGCGGAGCGGGAATCCAGAAACCAGTCGGCACGCCCCCCCACGCGCAGCGTCGTCAGCGGCGCGAGCGGTTCGTCACAACGGACGCGTCCGGGATCGAGTGCGGTGCCCAGCCGGACTCTCAGCTCCCGGTCGACCTCCCGCCGTCTCCCCGCCGCGGGCGGAACCGCGCTCGACGCCTGCGCTGATGCCAATTCAGGTGCTCTCACGATCGGATACGGATTCCACCAGGGCCTCCCGGGCCGTCCGGTGATCGCACGGATCGAACTCGACCCAGTCGCGGGGCGCCAGTTGCGCAAGTACGGGAATGTCCGCCGCGATGACCGTCGCCACGCGCGGATACCCGCCCGCGGTCTGGCGATCCGCCATGGCGACGATGACGTCGCCGGACGGCACGACCTGGACCGCGCCGACGGGGAATCCCTGAGACAGCAGACTCAAGCCTTCGGGCCCGGGAATCGGCGCACCGTCCAGACGATACCCCATCCGATCGGACTCCGGTCGAATCGTGTATCTCGCCGACTCGAGCCGGCGCAGAACGACCGGATCGAACAGACCGGTGTGCGGACCGGGCAGTATCCGTACGCGGGCGCCACCGCACGGCATGGACCGTTTCCATTTCACCGCCGCCGGCTCCCTGCGGGGCATACCCCGCGATGAACCGCTGCCCAGGCGATCCCCGGCTCGCAACGGCCGTCCCTCCAGACCGCCCATGCCGCTGCGCAGGTGCGTGGAGCGGCTCCCGAGCACGGGCGGCACGGCGAAACCGCCCGACACGGCAAGGTACGCTCGCGCCCCCGCGGTGCGCCGGCCGAACGCGAGGGTCTGACCGGGCTCGGCATGCAGCACGGTATCCGTCGATACAGCACAAGCACCGAGTCGCAGCTCGAATACCGCACCGGCCACGCCGACCCGCATGGCCGTCTCGAAGCGCAGCACCGGACCGACCAGCGTAACCTCGAGCGTCGCCGCCTCCGGCCGATTCCCGACCAACCGGTTAGCCCGGCGATGGGCGGTCAAGTCCATCGCACCCGAGACGGACACGCCGTAGTGCTGGTATCCCCAGCGGCCGGTGTCCTGCACGGTCGTCAGCAGGCCGGCGTCCTCGACCACCAGCCCGCGTCGGACGCCGGTCACCGTCGCCCGGTCTCCAGCCGGTCGTACGCCGCTTCGTCAATCGGTTCGAAGCGCACCAGGTCTCCGGCCGCCAGGAGAAACGGATCGCGGCGAGCCATGTCGAAGATACGAGCCGGCGTCCGGCCGATCAACTGCCAGCCGCCCGGCGACGCCACCGGATAGACGCCGGTCTGCCGGGCCGCGATACCGACGGAGCCGGCCGGCACGTGGACACGGGGTACGGCCCGCCGCGGCGCGGCGATCCGCGGGTCTACCGCTCCCAGGTAGGCGAATCCCGGTTGGAACCCGAGCATGTAGACGCGATACGGCGCGCCGCAGTGCCGTTCAACGACCTCCGCCTCGCTACAGCGCCCGAACCGCGCCACGTCCGCCAGATCCGGTCCACGCGCACCGCCGTAACACACGGGCAGCCGGATTTCCCGCCGCGGCCGGTGCGCCCGTCGCGTGGCGGATGCCGCGGCTTCGGAAGCGAGCCCGCGCAGCACCGCGGCGATCTCGTCCACGTTGCCGGCCAGCGGATCGAAGTGCACGGTGACGGTCGCGTACGCCTCGACCACGTCGCGCACGCCGTGAACCGGCCGCCGGCGCAGGGCTTCGGCTACCGCGACACAGAGCGCATTGATGTCCGGATCCAGTCGGGCCGGCCAGGTCAGCACGAGCGCGGAATCCCCGTCTCGGCACAGCTCCCATTCCCGGGGCGCGACTTCGGCCATCTACGGGTCCGCCCCCGTCGACGAAGCACCGAGCCGCCGGCACAGGGTCTCCCGCAACCCGCCGAAGTCCCCGTTGGACATCAGGACAACGCGATCTCCCGAGCGCGCCTCGTCGACGATCGTGTCGCCGATGGCTTCCATCGTCTCCAGATGCCTCGCGGCCGTTCCCGCCGCCCGCAGATCCGCGACGAGCTGCGTTTCCGACAGCCTCTCCCCGGCGGGCAGGGACGAACGAAAGACCGGGGCCACCAGCACCTCGTCCGCCGCCGCGAGGGCCTCGGCGTAGGCCTGCTGAAAAACGCGCCGGCACGAAGTCGCGGACCGTGGCTCGAACACCGCCCACACGCGTCCGCCCGCGGATGCCGCCTGCACGGCAGCCACCGTCTCGCGCACCGCTGTCGGGTGGTGCGCGAAGTCGTCGTAGACGGCGACGCCCCGCCCGATCCCGCGCAGTTCGAGCCGCCGGCGCACACCGGCGAAACTGCCCAGTGCAGCCGCCGCCCGCTCCGGGCTCACCCCCACGGCGGCTCCGGCCGCGATCGTCGCCAGCGCGTTCCGCACGTTGAACGCGCCGATCAGGGGCAGGTCGACCCGCGCAACCGGCTTGTCCCGATGCACGACGTCGAACCGCGTGCGATCCCGGCCGTGCTCCAGACCGACGGCCCGCCAGTCGGCGCCCGAGTCGATCCCGAAGGTCTCGACGGCACAGTGGGCGGCGTCGCCGAGCCCCCGCGCCCCCGCATCGTCGTACCCGAGCAGAACCCGACCGTTCGCCGGCACGATCGCCAGGAGACGGCGAAACGCGAGACGGAGCGCCGCCAAGTCGGGATAGATGTCGGCATGGTCGAACTCCAGGTTGCCGACAATCGCGACGAAAGGCAGATACTTCAGGAACTTGGCAGTCTTGTCGAAGAACGCGCTGTCGTACTCGTCCCCTTCGATCACGAACAGGTCGCCGCCGCCGAGCCGGTAGCTCGCGTCGAAGTTGCGGGGGATGCCGCCCACCAGGAAGCTCGGATCGGCGCCGGCCTCGACCAGGACCGACGCAATCATCGATGTCGTCGTGGTCTTGCCGTGGGTCCCCGCCACGACGATGGGCCGTGCGTGCCACAGGAACCGGTCGCGCACCATCTCGGGCAGAGAAACATACCGAATCCGCCGCGCGAGCACCGCCTCGACCTCGGGGTTGCCGCGGGACACCGCGTTGCCGATCACGACGACGTCGATGTCGTCGGGCAGGTGATCGGCATCGTAACCCAGCAGCGGCGTGATCCCCTGGCCGGCCAGGAAGCTGTCCATCGGCGGGTAGGCATGGGCGTCGGAACCGCGGACCCGCAGCCCCTGGGTCTTCAACATCGCCGCCAGGGTTGCCATTGCCGTACCACAGATGCCGATCAAGTAGACGCTGGTCATGCGACGGCTGCTTCCTCGACAATCAGCCGCCCCCGGCCGGTGGCGTCCACGGACACCTCCACGCCGAGCGGCACCGTCAGGAGCGGCCCCGCGGCATGCCCCGTCGGCAGTCCGAACAACACCGGACCCGGAACCTCCGACAACCGGTCGGCCAGCGTCGAGCGGGCGGTCGGTCCCGCCCCGAGTTCATCGCATCCCGGAAACTCCGCGCAGACCACGGCGGCGGCGCGAGACAGGACGCCCGCCTGGCCGAGTTGCTCCAGCATCCTGTCCAGACGGTACGGCCGCTCGCCGACCTCGTCCAGCAGGAGCACGAATCCGTGCGGCGGATCGAAGGCGTACGGCGTTCCGAGCGACGCCGCGAGTTGGGTGAGGGTTCCTCCGAACAGAGGCCCGCGAGCCCGCCCGGCCTTGAGCACCTCGATGCCGTCCGCCGCAAGCTCGCCGTAGGGCCGCGCACGCATCAACTGGCCGAGCAGGGACTCCCGGTCGTAGCCGGCGTCGCCCGCCGCCAGATGCACCAGCATCGGCCCGTGGAATGCGATCAGGCCGCAGCGGGTCGTCAGGAGGCTCAGCAGCGCCGTCACGTCGCTGGAGCCCAGCAGCACCTTGCCGCCCGCGCGCATCTCGGCCGCGTCGAGCCGGGGCAGCAACTGCGCGCTCCCGTAGCCACCGCGAACCGCGAGCACCCCCGTGACCGCCGGATCGCGCCACGCCGCCGCGAACGCGCTCGCCCGCATTTCCGGCGCTCCCGCCACGTACTGCCGGCGTGCGAAGACGTCAGGTTCGAACACCGGGGTGAACCCCAGCGCCCGCACCTCGTCGACGCCACGGTCGAACACGGCCCGATCGAACGGGCTGCCCGGCGCCACCAGCGCGATGCAATCACCCGCGCGCAATGCCCGCGGCCTGCGCATCCCCTACAGCGACTCCCGCATCAAGCCGCCGATGTCCTGATGCTCGGCGCACCCGACTACGTCATTCAGACGAGCCTGCGCCGGGGGCCGCCACTGGTCGTCGCCCTGCAGAAACTTCTCCCGCGCGTGCCGCTGCCGTCCCAGTGCTTCCACCACGCGCCGTTCCGACAGCGAGCCGTCCTCGACCGCGTGAATCAAGCCCTCGATGACCGCTACCTGCATCGCCGGATCCGGTTCGCAGAGCAACACCAGATCGCAACCCGCACGGACTGCCTCGACAGCCGCCGGCGCGGCAGCCTGGTGCTCCGCGATGGCCCCCATCGCCAGATCGTCCGTCACCACGAGTCCGTCGTACCCCATCTCGTCCCGCAGCAGGCCGGTGATCACGGCCGGCGACAGCGTCGCCGGCGCGGCCTCGTCCAGGGTCGGGTAGCGGACGTGCGCGGTCATCATGGCGGCCGCGCCGGTCTCGATTGCGGCGCGAAAGGGTTGCAGTTCCACTTCCCGCAGGCGTTCCGGCTGGTGCTCGACCACCGGCAACTCCAGATGCGAATCGCGGCTCGTATCCCCATGACCGGGAAAGTGCTTCCCGCAGGCCGCCACCCCTTCGGCCTGGAGCGCTTCGATGAGAACCGCGCCCAGACGGGCCACGGTGGCCGGATCGTCCGACAGCGCCCGATCCCCGATAACCGGGTTCGCGGCGTTGGTGTGCACGTCGAGGACCGGGGCGTAGTCGAGCGTCACGCCGACGGACCGCAACTCGCGCGCCAGGGCCCTGCCGAAGCGTTCGGCCAACCTCGCATCCCCGCATCGTCCCAGCGATGCCAGCGGCGGCCACTCCGTGAACGGCGCCCGCAGGCGCTGCACCCGCCCGCCTTCCTGATCGACACTCACCCAGGGCGGGACTTCGGCGAGCCGCTTGACATCGTACGCCAGCTCGGCCACCTGCAAGGGCGCCTCGACGTTGCGCGCGAAGAGAATCACGCCGCCCAGATCGAACTCCCGGGCGATTGCGCGCAACTCCGCCGGCAACGTGGGGCCTGCGAAACCCGCCACGACCAACTGTCCGATATGTCGCTGTACGCCTGTAGGCATCCGGTAGCGCCCCCGGGGCTTCCAGGACATCGGCGGTGGGTCGGCCGCAAGCGCAAGTGGGCGCCGATGCCGGCGATGGGCGGTTGCGGCTCATTATAATTCGTGCGTGCAGGTTCACGCGTCGGCTCCCACCCGGGTCGACCTGGCTGGCGGAACGCTCGACATCTGGCCCCTCTATCTTCTTCACGAGAACGTCCAGACCCTGAACGCGGCCATCACGATCCGCGCCGAGTGCCGGCTGACGCCCAACGCCGACGGCCGCCTGCGCATCATCGCCGAGGACACCGGGGCGCGGATCGACGTCGCCCACTGGTCGGAGCTGGGCGAGAGCCGGGCTTCGCGCCTCGTGGCCCGCATCCTGCGCTACTTCCGCGCCGAAGGGCTTACGGTTGCCACCCGTTCGGCGGCTCCCGTCGGGGCCGGACTGGCCGGCTCCTCGGCACTGAACATCGCACTGTGCGCCGCGCTCGCGCGTTGGCAGGAACGGCCCCTGGACGGCGAGTCCCTGATCGACCTGGCTCTCAACCTCGAAGCGCAGGTGCTCGGCGTGCCCACCGGGGCGCAGGACTATCGGCCGGCGACCTACGGAGGAATCGCGGCGCTCGAAATGGGACCCGCCGGCGTGACGCGGACGCCGATGCACGTGGACCCGGATGCCCTGCAGAGCCGGATGGTGCTCGTGTACACGGAACAGTCGCGGGACTCCGGCATAAACAACTGGGAAGTGACGAAGCGCCGCATCGACGGCGACCGCGCGGTCACCTCCCTGTTCGACGAGATCCGCGACGTCGCGCTCGGCATGCGGCAGGCCCTGGAAGCGGCGCGCTGGGACGACGCCGCCCGCCACCTTGCGCTCGAATGGGACCTGCGCAAGCGTCTGGCGCCGGGGGTCACGACGGCGCGCCTGGAATCGCTGATCGGCTGCGGCCGGCAGGCGGGAGCCGACGCGGCCAAGGTCTGCGGCGCCGGGGGCGGGGGGTGTCTCGTCTTCCTGACTCCGCCCAATCGTACCGACGCGGTCCGCCGTGCCCTGACGGAGGCCGGAGCTCGCGTCCTGGATTGCCGCATCGACACGCGGGGCGTCGAGGTCGGCGTAGAGTGACCCGCACGCCCATGCTGGACAACGCCGCAATCGCGCTTCACTCGGCAACGAAGCTCCGGTAGTTCGATGGCGTGATCTGCACGTCCACGACCTCGCCGAACGCACCCAGCGATCTGCCCGGCCGCTGATTGATCGTGAACGCGAAAGCTCCGGCATCACCGATCCGCAGGTCGATCGCCCCCTGAGCGACGACCACCTCCCGGTCGCCGGCGCGGAGCACCCGCGAGATCACCGTGGCGCCGTCAGCGGATGCCTGGACCCAGCAATCCGCCGTCGGGCTTATCTGTATCGTCAACGGCCCTGCGTCGGTCGCCGCGGCCCGAGGCGGCTCGGAGCGCACCTCCGGCTCGGCCGGCGGCGGGACGGCCGGAACGGGCGCAGGCGGTGGTGGCACGTCGGCCCCCTGCGCACCGGAACGCTCTCCCTCGAGGGCAACCGCCTCGTCCGGCTCTGCCGGCGAGCGATTGTCCAGCGTTACGACCGCCGCCAGCCAGACCACCAGCGGCGTCGCCAGCAACGCGATCCATATCAGTCCCTTGGCCGTCCTCTGCTGCTTGACGAATTCCTCGTTCGCGCGTCCCTCGATGGTCGCGTGCAGGGTCGCGACGGAAGACTCCTCCGGAAACTTCGCTTCGAACTGCGCCAGCGTCGCCTGCGGATCGAGCCCGACCGCCTCGGCATAGGAACGCACGAAGCCCCGGGTGAAGATGCCGCCCGGAAGACTCCCGATCTCGTCGCGTTCGATTGCCCGCAGCTTGGAGACGGGAATCTTGGTGGAAGCCGACACCTGCTGCAGGGTCATGCCGCGGGCCTCGCGTGCAGCGGCGAGCAGCTTGCCGAACGGCTCCGGAGACGGATCGGCCACGAGCCCGCACGTTAGTCGAGGGCTCCGCGCCTGTCAAACGCCGCCCGCAGCGCCTGCACCAGCGACGCCACCCGGACACGCCGTTCCGGAGTCGCCGCGAAACGAAAGAGACGGATGCCGGCCACGCCGGACGCGCCGGTCGCCGCCACTTCCGACCCGTCGCTCGGCCCCACTCCGCCGATCGCCAGAACCGGCAGGGTGACCGCTCGCACTATATCGCGGAGCGCCTCGAGCCCGAGCGGCCGCCGGCCCGGTTTCGAGGCCGACGCGAACACCGTGCCGGCCAGCAGGTAGTCGACCGCGCCGGACTCCGCTGCGCGCCGCGCCGCGGCCACGCCGTGCACGGACCGCCCGACGATCCAGTCGCGCGGACCGAGGGAGCGGACGCGCGTCGCGGAGCGCTTGTCGTCCTTCAGGTGCACACCGGCGGCGCCTGCAGCCAGGGCTACGTCGGGGCGGTCGTTGACGAGCACCCGCGCGCGCGTGGCTCGTGTGCGGTCCACCGCGTCGCGCACGAACTCCAGGAGGCAGCGGTCGGGAAGTCCCGGCTCCCTGATCTGCACGAGATCGACGCCGGCGTCGGCGCAGTCGGAAATCACCGCCAGAAGCTGCCGCCTGGCTCGCCCTTCGTCCCGCGCCGAATCCGCCAGCACGCGGCGATCGGTCACGAGACAGATCAGAGGGCCCGACGCAAGCGAGGTCCGGACGCGGTGCATGGCGCTACAGGGCGCGCGGCCGGAACGAACGCCGGTGCACGTCCGAGTATCCGAAGCGGGCGACGGCGGCTATGTGCGCGCGCGTCGCGTAGCCCTTGTGTCGATCGAACCCATAGCGCGGGTCGACGCCGTGCAACCGGATCATCTCCCGATCGCGCGTCACCTTCGCGACGATGGATGCCGCCGCTATTGCCGCACAACGGCGATCGCCGCTCACCAGCCCGCGCTGCGGAAGCTCCAGACCGGGGACCGTAAAGCCGTCGACCAGTGCGAATGCGGGCGGCGGATCCAGAGCCTCCACGGCTCGCCGGAGCGCGTCGAGCGATGCCCGATGCACGTTGTGTCGATCGACCTCACTCGACGATGCCACGGCAACCGCCCACCGGGTATTGGCCGTGATTTCCGTGTAGAGCCGCTCGCGCTGCGAAGCGGTCAGCAGCTTCGAGTCGCGGAGCCCCGCGACGTGGCGGCGAGGGTCGAGCACCACTGCCGCGGCGACCACCGGTCCGGCCAATGCTCCACGACCGACTTCGTCGACCCCCGCCACGTCCGCGAAGCCGCGACGTCGCAGCGCGTTCTCGATCGTCCGCCGCGCCGCCTGGCGCCGCATGGTCGGTTTGCTAGCGGCGCCGCCGCTCCCGCATGCGCGCCGCCTTCCCCCGCAGCTTTCTGAGGAAGTAGAGCTTCGCACGACGTACGCGCGCGGAACGGACGACCTCGATTCGGTCGATCATCGGCGAGTGCAAGGGAAATATCCGCTCCACGCCCTGACCGAACGACACCTTGCGAACGGTGAGCGTTGATCCGGCGCCACGCCGGTGCTGGCCGATCACCACCCCCTCGAACACCTGAATCCGCTCCTTCTCGCCCTCGGTCACCCGTACGGACACGCGAACCGTATCGCCGGACCGAATGTCCGGCCGCTCGACGAGCTGATCCCGCTCCACCGCCTCGATGGCCTTCATGCCTCTGATCTCCTCGCCCGGAAATCGCTGCCTGCGGCTCCGATTCCCGCCCAACCAAGCCTGTCCGGCAATCTGCGCCGCTCTACGGCGCAGACTCCCGACCGGTTTCGCGCGCCTGCAGCTCGCGAAGGTACTCCTGCTCCTCATCGTCCAGACGCGCACTCCGCAGCAGATCGGGTCGGCGGCGGAGCGTGCTCCGCACCGCCTCCCGCTTCCGCCACCGCCGGATCTCCCCATGATCTCCCGACACGAGCACCTCGGGCACCGCATGCCCTTGCAGCCTGGCCGGACGGGTGTACGTCGGGTAGTCGAGCATCCGGCGCACGAACGAGTCGGTCGTCACCGACTCGGAGTTGCCCACGACACCCGGCACCTGCCGCGACACGGCGTCGATCACGACCGCCGCGGCCAGCTCTCCCCCGCTCAGCACGTAGTCGCCGATCGACAGCTCCTCGGTGGCGACCTGCTCGCGGACCCGCTCGTCGACACCCTGATAGCGCCCGCACAGGAGCACGACGTGGTCGACCCGGCTCAACCGAACCGCCGCCTCGTGGGTGAAGGTCTGCCCCTGCGGCGACATGAGGATCACCGCGTCCGGATGTCCGCGCCGCTGCCGCACCAGGGCGATCGCGCGCAGAAAGGGCTCGACCTTGAGCACCATGCCCGGTCCCCCGCCGTACGGGGCGTCGTCCACCGTGCGATGACGATCCGTCGTGAAGTCCCGCAGGTCATGCACCGTCACATCCAGCAGGTCTCTCTCTCGCGCGCGGCCCACGACCCCGACGCTGGTCGCCTGCTCGACCAGCTCCGGACAGACTGTGACCACGTCGAACTTCATCGGCGCCTCCCAGGCGCGACCGGCGGCTGCGAAGAACGACTGCCGCGGTTGGTGCGAGGGCTCCGGTTGCCCGCCCGATTCACCTCGAGCAGCCCGTCCGGCGGGTCGATGACGATGGAACCGGCGGCCGTGTCGATCGACACGCAGATCTCCGCCACCAACGGCACGTCGACCTCGCGACCCTCGTCCGTGACAATCAGGCGCTTCGCGCCGGCCGGCCCCTCGAGACCGACGACCGCGCCGACCGGCTCTCCGCTCACCGTCCGCACCGCGCAGCCGACCAGCGCATGCTCGTACCACGTATCCGCGGGCAGCGGACGCAGCGCGGACTCCGGGACCCGCAATTCCGCACCACGCAGCCGCTCCGCCTCCGTCAGCGTTTCCACGCCGTCGAACGAGATCACCGGTCGCTCGCGATGGAACCAGGCGTCGCGGATCCGCACCGCGGCCGGCTCGCCGGCCCGCTCCAGGAACAGCGTCCCACCCGTGCGAAACCGCTCTTCGGGAAAATCGGTCAGGGGATTGACCACTACCTCGCCACGCCTCCCGTGCGTGCGGGCCACGATACCGACCACGGCCATCTCCCGCCAGGCTTCGTGGTCCATTCTCCCTTCATCCCTCGTCGTCGAGGAAGTCCACCGCGACCCGCAACCCATCGGGTTCCGAGGCGATCTCGGCCAGCGTCCGTACCGCCGACGCCGTGCGCCCCCGGCGTCCGATCAGGCGACCGAGATCTCCCGGTCGCGTCGCCAGTTCCACGTGGACGCTGCCGCGGTCGACCCGTTCTTCGATCCGCAGGGACTCGGGATGGTCGACCAGCGCCCTGGCGACCACCTCGACCACATCGCGTGCGCGGCTCACGAGGCCGCCGACTCCGGCGGCGCAGCCTCCTCGCCCGTGGCCGCCGCGCCCGGGTTGCGCGCGATCAGCGTCCGCACGGTATCGCTCATCTGCGCTCCCTGCGCCACCCAATGCTCGATGCGATCGAGCTTGACGGTCAGCGCCTCGGGCTGCACCGTCGGATCGTAGTGCCCCACGACCTCCAGCGCGCGCCCGTCACGCGCGCTGCGCGAGTCGATTACCACCAACCGGTAGAACGGGCTCTTCTTCGCTCCCTGCCGCCGCAGTCGAATCGTCAGCATCCTCTCTCCTTCAGCTCTCTCCCGCCGTCGCGACACCGCGCGTGGATCGGCGCCGCCTGCGCCGGCACCACGCAACTTCGCGCAGGTTCGCCACGGTCCGCGGCATCATCTCATGGACGGCAACGCCATGCGGCGCCGCTTCCCCTTGCGCCGGCTCGGCCCGCCGACGGCCTTCAACATCTTCCGCATCTGCGCGAACTGCCTGAGCAGCAGGTTCACATCCTGCACCGTCGTGCCGCTGCCCCGCGCGATGCGGCGGCGCCGGCTGCCGTTCATGACCGCGGGGTTGCGTCGCTCCTGGGCCGTCATCGAATCGATGATGGCCACCATGCGGGTCATCGCCCCCGCATCGACGTCGGCCTCCGGCGCCTGAATCCGCGAACCGAGCCCCGGAATCATGCCGAGCACCTGGTTCAGGGGTCCCATCCGGCCGACCGCCTGCAACTGCTGCTTCAGATCGTCGAGCGTGATTTCGTTGCGCCGTATGCGCGTCGCCATCGAGACCGCATCCTCGCGGTCAATCGCCTGCTCCGCCCGCTCGACGAGACTCAGCACGTCGCCCATCCCCAACAGGCGCGACACGAGCCGGTCCGGCCGGAACGGCTCCAGATCCTCCATGCGTTCGCCGGTCGCAGCGAACACGACCGGCACGCCGACCACGGACACCACGGACAGTGCCGCCCCGCCTCGCGCGTCACCGTCGAGCTTCGTGAGCACCACGCCGGTAACGCCGAGCCGATGGTTGAACTCGCCGGCGCTGCGGATCGCATCCTGTCCGGTCATCGCGTCGGCCACGAAGAGCAGGTCCGAAGGCGAAACCGCATCGCGGATGGCCACGATCTCGCGCATCAGCTCGTCGTCCACGTGGAGGCGGCCGGCCGTATCCACCAGTACCACGTCGAAGCCGAGCTGCCGCGCCTCGGACACGGCGGAAACCGCGCGGCGCACCGGATCTTCGCCGCCGGCTCCGTGGACCCGGAGCCCGGCGTCCGACCCGAGAACGGCGAGCTGCTCTATGGCGGCCGGCCGTCGGACGTCGGTGGAGACCAGCAGCGGGTGCCGGCCCTGGCCGGTGAGCCAGCGTCCCAGCTTCGCCGTCGTGGTGGTCTTGCCGGAACCCTGCAATCCGACGAGCAGGACCACCTGCGGCCGGTCGGTGGTAGAGACGAGCCCCGCGCACGGGTCGCCGAAGAGGCTCAGCAGCTCGTCGCGCACGATGGCGACCACCTGCTGCGACGGCGTGAGGCTGTCGAGCACCTCCCGCTCGGTGGCCCGATCGCGCACCCGGTCGACGAATGCCTTGACGACCCGGAAGTTGACGTCCGCCTCGAGCAGCGCCAGCCGGATTTCGCGCAGCGTACTCTCGACCGTCTCCGGCGTCAGCCGGACCTCGCGGCGCAACGCCCCGAAGACATCCTGCAAGCGTGAGCCGAGTACCTGGAACATCGGAAGGGCCCGCTCCTGCCGGGGACCACCTGACCGGAGGCCGTAAACCACTCTCGGGAAACTGGTTACTTTAGTCCGGGGTGGCTCTCGGCGTCAACCGGGGCCGGTCGCCGAGCCTGCCGCCGGATCAGACGGACGAGAGGCGGTGGCCGAGCTTCTCCTTCTTGGTGCGGAGATAGCGCTCGGTGAACTCGGTCGGCTCGATCTCCAGGGGCACCGACTCCTCCACCGCGAGTCCGTAGCCGTCGAGGCCGATGAACTTCCGCGGGTTGTTGGTCAGCAGGCGCATCGTGCGGACGCCGAGGTCGCCGAGTATCTGGGCGCCGATGCCGTAGTCGCGCTGGTCGGCCTTGAAGCCGAGGTGCTCGTTCGCCTCGACCGTGTCGAGCCCCTGATCCTGCAGTTCGTAGGCGCGGATCTTGTTGGCGAGCCCGATGCCGCGCCCCTCCTGGTTGAGGTAGAGGAGCACGCCGCGCCCCTCCGACGCAATGCGTTCCAGGGCCCGCGACAACTGCGCGCCGCAATCGCAACGGCTGGATCCGAGCACGTCGCCGGTCAGGCACTGTGAATGGACGCGCACGAGGACGCCCTTTCCGTCGCCCACCTCCCCCCGCACGAGCGCGACGTGCGTCCGGCCGTCGATCAGGCTGTCGTAGGCGGTCACGGTAAAAGGGCCGTGCGCGGTCGGGAGCTTCGCCGACGCAAGACGCCTGACGAGCCGATCGTGGCGCATCCGGTGCTTGATGAGATCCGCCACCGTGATCATCAGCAGACCGTGCCGCCGTGCGAAACGGTCGAGGTCCGGCACGCGCGCCATCGTACCGTCGTCGTTCATGATCTCGCAGATGACCCCGGCCGGATAGAGACCCGCGAGCCGGGCGAGATCCACAGCCGCCTCCGTCTGACCGGCGCGCACGAGGACGCCGCCGTCGCGCGCGCGCAGCGGTGACACGTGTCCCGGCTTGGCGAGGTCGGCGGGCCGGGTCGCCGGGTCGATCGCCACGCGAATGGTGGCTGCCCGGTCGGCAGCGGAGATGCCCGTGGTGGTGACGTGCTTCGCATCGATGGGCACCGCGAACGCGGTCTCGAACCGCGACGTGTTCTCGCTCACGATCATCGGAACGTCGAGCTCGTCGAGGCGCTGCCCGGTCATGGAAAGACAGATCAGGCCGCGCCCGTAACGCGCCATGAAGTTGATCGCGTCCGGGGTGACCTTCTCGGCGGCGATGGTCAGGTCGCCCTCGTTCTCGCGGTCCTCGTCGTCGACGACGATCACCATGCGCCCGTCGCGGAACGCCTCCGCCGCCTCGTCCACGGTCGCGAAGCGGGCGTGCGCGTCGCCGCCGGAAGCAGCCGGATCTTCCGTCTTGCGGTCGGTCATGGTCCTCTACGTCAACCCTTCCGCACGCCTCCGAAGGCCTCCACGCCGCGAACGACGTACTTTCCGATGATATCGCACTCGATGTTGACCGCATCCCCGACGCTGCGGGCGTGGAGGTTGGTGTGCCGCCAGGTGTGGGGAATGATCTGGACCGTGAACCGATCCGGATCGACGCCCGCCACCGTGAGGCTGATGCCATCGACGGCAATGGACCCCTTGGTCACGATGTAACGTGCGAGGTCGATCGGAAACCCGACGCGCACCCACCAGAAGTCGGCCTCCTGCCTGATGTCCGCGATATGACCCACACCGTCGACGTGTCCCTGCACGAAGTGCCCCCCCAGCCTGTCGGAGGGCAGCAGGGGTCGCTCCAGGTTCACGGTCGATCCGTTGCGCAGGTCGGCCAGGTTGGTGACCCGCAGGGTCTCCGGCGAAACCTCCGCTTCGAATCCCGACGCATCGAAGTCCACCACGGTCAGACAGACGCCGTTGACGGCGACGCTGTCGCCCAGGGCAAGCTGGCCGCCGATGTCGGTCCCGATCCGCAAGCGCCGTCCGGACGGCAGCTCCCGAGTGTCCGCGACCGCGCCCAACGCCTCAACGAGTCCTGTGAACATCCGCTTCCATCAGCAGGTCCGGTCCGCAGACCCGAACAGAGAAGGCGTCGATACCACCGAAGATCTTGCGGCAATCCATCCACGGAACGCCCGCCGGGCCCAAATCGACCGGCGCGACGAAGATCTGCACGCGGTCCACGAGATCGGCGTCCCAGACGGCCTCATGCAACAGCCGGCCACCCTCGAGCACGAGGCTGGTCACGCCGCGACCGCCAAGCCGCTCGAAGGCGTCTTGGAGAAACCGGCCGGCAACCAGACACTCGACCTCGGCCCCAGCGTCCGCGAGCCGCGCCCGCCGCTCATGATGTTGCGCGGATGCCGAATCCCGGGTCAACACGACGATCGGTCCGCTCTCCCGGGTGCCGAAGATGCGCGCGGTCGGCGGCGTACGCAGCCGGCGATCGAAGATGACGCGCGTCAGCGGGAGCGCCCGCGGCGTCTCGCGCGCGGTCAACTGCGGATCGTCGACCAGTATGGTCGCCGATCCCACGCCGATGGCGTCGACCTCGGCGCGCAGGGCGTGAACGATCCGATTCGACCTGGGTGACGTCAGCGCCGTCCGCGCGCCGGGCCGCTCCGCGATGTACCCGTCCAGACTGGCGGCGACCTTCATCGTCACGAACGGCCGCCGCTCGGACACCCAGGTAACGAAGGCTTCGTTCAGCCGCGCCGCCTCGCGCCCGCGGAGACCGACGTCCACCGTGATTCCTCGCCGGCGAAGCGACTCGATGCCCTTGCCGTTCACGGCAGGATTCGGATCCGGCATCGCCACGACGACCCGCGTCAACCCGGCCTCGACAATCCGGTCGACGCACGGACCGGTTCTGCCGTAGTGGCTGCAGGGCTCGAGCGTGCAATAGAGCGTTGCACCTTCTGCAGCGTCCCCGGCGTCGGCGAGTGCCCGCACCTCCGCATGATCGCAGCCCGCCCGCTCGTGGTAGCCGGATCCCGCGACGACGCCGCGGGCATCGACTATGACGGCGCCGACCATCGGATTCGGGCTGGTTCTGCCACGGCCCTCGGCGGCGAGCCGCAGGGCTTCGCGCATGTGCGAGTCGTCTTCCGCGGTCAACGGCATCGACACCCTCGAGCGCGATCTCGAACGATCCGACACGTCCATGTAATCGACAATGATATCGCCCTGCGGAGTCAGGCGGGTGTGCAAGGCGGGATACCATGGTAGCGTTGCCCTATTAGCCGCGCCGGATGTAGCGAGCGACCGGACACCTTCGGTGCATCCGCGACGCGCGTACGCCGGCTGGAGCCGTCGGCTTGACTGCCGGCGACCAGGCCCGGAGAAAGGCGTCAGCGTGATACGAGAAGCAACCGCAATTCCTCGAACCAGTTGACGACGACATGAGTTCGCTCGGATACGGAAGTGTTTCGAGTTGTGACTCCGTCAGGCGTGACGATGTAGGCGAGCGTCCCCGTCTCGGATATCGCGTGGCTCAAGACGTCTTCGCCGGACCTGTCGAAGAACAACGGCCCCGTCGTCACCCACAGCGGCGACCCCGGTCGCGCTGCAGGTCTCTTGCCCATCGCCATGGGACTTCAGTGTACGTCCGTTGCGCCGGAACCAGGCCGGATCCGCGATTCGTTCAACAGCAAGATCGTCATCGACGTCGCGTGCAGCACCCTACAGCTCTTCGGCGAAGGCACCAGTCACGCCCCGGAGACTCTCTGCCGCCAGGTATAACAACGGGAGCCGGCAGTCACGCCCACCGCTCGCCACAAGACGACAGTACGACCTTGTCGTATTCTGTTGTCGCCCAACGTGAACCCACAAAGCCGATCCCGACGTACGCAAGGGAACTCAGTACCGTGCCAGTTTCGTCCAATGGGCCCCGTCCGTAGCCGCCGACGGTCATCCACGCGAGGAAAGCGGCGGCGGCGGCGATGGCAACGTTGCCGACCAAGCCGAACACCAGCAGAGGTGAAGTTCCCGGCGAGCGAACTTCGATGGAGGGCAAGAACCTGAACTTCCCCGCGACCAGCGTATTCGCCGCCGCGGCAACAGCAGCACACCCGAGCGCCCAAACCAACGATATCTCGACGACATCCATGCGACCATCCTGTGTTGAAGATCCTACTGTCAGAAGGATGAACGTCTGGACGCCCGCTCTCGTACACGGGAACCACCGCCTTGGACCCTGGCGGCCAGGAGACTTGCTATCGTGTGGTTTCCTGCCTGCCGACACGGTCGTGGTCGTCACCACGCCTGTTCGAACAAGGCATCGACGTACCCCCCGGCCGAGAACGGCAACAGGTCGTCGACCCCTTCGCCGACCCCGACGTAGCGGATGGGAACACCGAGCTCCCCGGCGATGGCGACGGCGACACCCCCTTTGGCGGTGCCGTCGAGCTTGGTCAGAACGATGCCGGTTACACCGGCCGTCTCCAGGAACTGGCGCGCCTGGGCGATGCCGTTCTGACCCACGCTCGCGTCGACGACCAGCAGCACCTCGTGCGGCGCGCCGGGGGCTGCCCGCCCGGCGACGCGGCGTATCTTACCCAGCTCGCCCATCAGATCGGAGCGAGTGTGGAGACGGCCGGCGGTATCGACGAACACGGTGTCCCGCCCCCGCGCCCGGGCCGCCGAGATCGCATCGAAGACCACGGAAGCGGGATCGGCGCCGTCGCGAGCACGTACGATATCGACGGACGCCCGTTCCGCCCACACCGCGAGCTGCTCGACCGCCGCCGCCCGAAACGTGTCCGCTGCGCAGATGAGAGGCGCCTGTCCGTCGAGGCGGCAGCGATAGGCGAGCTTCCCGACCGTGGTGGTCTTGCCCGTGCCGTTGACGCCGACCACCAGGACGACGCGCGGCGCCGGGACCTCGACCGCGGGGGCGATGGCGCCGGCCAGGACATCGAGAATCTCCGCCTTGACGCGTTCGCGCAGGTCGCGCCCCCCGTCCCCGTCGCCGACTCTCGCGACGATTCGTCCGGCCGTCAGCACGCCGACATCGGCCTCGATCAGCAACTCCTCGAGGGCCTCGAGCGTCTCGGCGGCCGGCGCGCCGCCGTCGCCGCCGGGTCCACCGGCGAGGCGGTCCAAGCGGCCCGTCCAGCGTTCGGCCGTGCGCCGCAACCCTTCGCGCAGGCGACTGACGATGTTCATTCGTCGAGCTCCGACCGCTGACGCCGGAGCATGAGCTCCTCGACCGCGGCGCGCGGCGACTTGCGGGCCGCGATCACCTCGGCCATCTGCGAAGTGATCGGCAACTCCACCCCGTGTCGTGCGCCCAGGTCAAGCGCCGCCCGCGTCGTGCGGACCCCCTCGGCCACCATCCGCGTCCCGCCCAGCACCTCGTCGAGCGAACGCCCCTTGCCGAGCTCGACCCCGAGCTGCCGGTTGCGGCTGAGCCCCCCCGTGCAGGTCAGGACCAGGTCGCCGAGACCGCTCAGACCGGCCAGCGTGTCGCGCCGGCCGCCGAGCGCGTACGCCAGCCGTGAAATCTCCGCCAGACCCCGCGTGACCAGCGCGGCGATAGCGTTGTGCCCCAGGCCCAGCGACTCGATGCCGCCGGCCGCGATCGCGATGACGTTCTTCATCGCGCCGCCGATCTCCACGCCGACGACGTCGTCGCTCGCGTACAGTCGCAGGCGGTCCGACCGGAAGTCCTGCTGCACCGCCGCCACGGCGTCGGCACGCCGGCCGGCCACCACGACCGCGGTGGGAACACCCCGCGCGACCTCGGCCGCGAAGCTCGGTCCCGACAGCACCGTCACGGCCCGCTCTTCGCCGACCTCTTGCGCTATCACCTCCGACATCCGGAGGAGCGTGCCGTCCTCGATGCCCTTCGCCGCGCTGATGACCGTCGCATCCGGCCGCAGGTGGGGCGCCGCCCGCCGGACCACCTGCCGGGCACCGTGCGACGGCACCGCCGCAACCACGTAGACCGCGCCCTCGACGGCACTCTCCAGTGTCGCGGTGGGATGCACGGACCGCACCAGCTCGACGCCGGGCAGATACAGTTCATTGCAGCGGCGGGCGGCCATCCGACCGACGAGATCCGCGTCCCGCCCCCAGAGCCGCACCTCTCGCCCGCAGCGGCCGAGATGGATGGCCAGCGCCGTGCCCCAACTGCCGCAGCCGACCACGGCCACCGGTCCGGTCACCGTCACGCGCACGTCCTCCTGCTCTGCATCGTGTGGAGATCCGGTCGACCGCGGGCCGCGCCGGAACGCCCCGGGCGGCTACGGCTCGCTCCCCGGTGCGTATCGAGTATGCCCGATCTCGGAGGTCGAACGAGTCACGCCCCACCGTCCCGGAGCGCGGCGGTGGCCAGACGATGGTACGTCGAGCCGCCCGACCCCAATCGGCTCTCGTACAGCGACAGGCGATCCACCGTCCACCCGATTTCGGGCGGCCTGCTTCCCGCCACGAGGCTGCGCAGCCGGCGCGCCGCAGCGGCTCGCGCCCGGCGCACGCGCCCCAGCGTGACGTGGGGCTCGAAGCGGCCGGGCCCGGTACCGTAGCCGGCCCCGTCCAGACGTCCCCACAGGAGCCGCGCCACGCGCTTCACCTCGTCACCTCCCTGCCCGGGCCCAATCCAAATCACGCGCGGGGCGCCCGACGGTGGAAAGACGCCGGCCACGGACAGGGAAAGAGCGAACGGAGCATGCCGCAGCGGTACGGCGCCGAGGTCGACGAGAGCCGCGGCCCTCTCGTCCGGCACCTCACCCAGAAATGCCAGGGTCACGTGCAGTCCGGCCGGTTCGACCCACCTGATCGACGCTCCGGACGCCGCGGCACTCCGGGCCAGCGACGCGATCACCTGCGCGGCGGCCGCGCGGGCATGGTCGTCGAGGTCGATGGCGAAGAAGAGACGCACGGACTCCCAGCTAGCCAAGCTAGCCCGCCGCCGCATCGCGGAGCAGCGCGCGGCGGAGGAGGTCGAGAGCGGCCTGCGACGCCTGAAATTTCACCCGCTCGCGGTCGCCCGGAAGGTGAACCCTCCGCACGCGTGGCGGCCTCGTCGATCCGGCGAGGGCGACACATACCGTGCCAACCGGCTTCGACGGGGTGGCGCCGCCGGGGCCGGCGATGCCCGTCACCGCGAGGCCGAACTCGACGCCCGCGGCCTCCCGCGCCGCCAGGGCCATGGCCTCGGCCACCGGCTCGCTCACCGCTCCCCGGGATTCGATGAGGCCCGGTGCGACCCCCAGAGCCACCTTGGCCTCGTTGCTGTAGAGCACCCATCCGGCCTGGACGTACGCGGAGCTGCCCGGCACGTCGGTCAGTCGTGAGGCGATCAACCCGCCGGTGCAGGATTCGGCGATCGCGACGCGCGCGCTCCGCCGCCGCAACAGCTCCCCCACGACCTCCGGCAGAGACCGTCCGTCGGTGCTGACGACGCAGCTTCCCAGCACGCCGGCCAGATCCTTCACCGCCGTGTCGAGAACGCGCTCGCCGGCCTCCGGGTCGGCGCCGACCGTGGACAGGTGCAGGTCGATCTGCCCCAGGGACGCGAGAATCGTGGTTTCTACCGGCGGCTGACGTCCGGCCAATGGCTCGTAGACCGGTCTGGCCAGCTCATCGATATGCGATTCCGTGCGTCCCGTCGTCCGGATAATCCGTCGCTGGACGCGCCGGCCATCCGCGAAGGGAGCAAGCCGTTCGTCCACCAACCGGTCGAACATCGGCCGCAGCTCGCGCGGAGGTCCGGGCAGGAGCGCCAGACGGGCCTCGCCGGCGGCCAGCCACAGACCCGGTGCGGTTCCCCTTGGATTCGCCAGAATCTCCGCTCCGCGAGGCACGGCGGCCTGCCGGCGGTTGATCTCGGGCATCTCGAGGCCACGCGCCGTAAACCGGGCGCGAATCGCTTCCACGATGGCAGGCGACTCCTCGAGCGGCGCGCCCAGCAGCTCCGCAACCACATCGCGCGTCATATCGTCGGCCGTCGGTCCGAGCCCTCCGGTGACGATCACCAGATCGGCCGCGCGCAGCGCATAGCGCAGGGCGCCGGCGAGCCCGGGCGGATCGTCGCCCACCACCAGTTTCTGCCGCACGCCGATGCCGGCGCCATTCAGGCGGTCGGTTATGAACAGGGAGTTCGTATCGGTCTTGTGCGGCGTCAGCAGCTCCGACCCCACGGCGACGACGACGGCGGTCGAGAGGTTCCGGCCGGTGTTCTGCATCATCCCAGCATCAACCCCGGCGCCACCGCGGCCAGCACACGGACCGTCAGGTACGCGTAGAGTCCGGCAACGACGTCGTCCGCCATCACCCCCCAGCCCACGGGCAGACGCTCGGCCACGCTGACGGGAAACGGCTTGACGATGTCGAAGACCCTGAACGCCACGAAGCCGACGAGCAACCCGGTCCAACCGACCGGAATCCAGAACAGCGCGATCAGCACGCCAGCGACCTCGTCGATCACGATCGCACCCGGATCGCGACGGCCGTAACGCCGCTCGGTCAGGGTCGCCGACCAGACCCCGCACGCCAGCACCACCGCCAACAACAGAGCCTCGAGAGCCGGAGCGGCCGCGAGGCGCACCAGCAGCAGCAGGCAGACTCCGACCGCCGCCCCCCACGTGCCGGGTGCGACCGGGATCAATCCGATGTATCCCGCCGTCGCGAACAATACCGCCGCCCGGGCCATCATCGCCCTCCGGACGCGCACCGGGAGCGCGGTTCCAGGAGCCCGTGGCAAACACGCGGAGCTTCACCACGAGTTCCCGGCCTGCGAGCGTGGATCGCGGAATGGTGCGTATCGCTTCTCGATGGGCTCGTCGGGCGGGACTGCATGGCGGGCGGCGCACTGCGCCGGGAAGTGATGCCATTATGAGAGGAGAGCCGGAGGGCCGTCAAAGCCCGCCCGCCATGATTGAAGCCATTCCCAACATCAGCGAGGGCCGTCGCATCGACGTCGTGCGAGAGGCGGTAGAGACGCTGGAAGCCGTACCGGGCGTACGCGTGCTGGACTGGTCCTCCGACCCGTCCCACAACCGATCGGTCGTCACGGTGGTCGGTGACGCCGTTGCTCTGCGTGAAGCGGTCCTGCGGCTGTTCGACGCGGCGATGAAACACATCGACCTGCGCCGACATCGCGGCGTGCACCCCCGCATCGGCGCGGTCGACGTCGTACCGTTCGTCCCCCTCGGCGACACCCCGATGGAGTCCTGCATCGATCTGGCGCACGCGACCGGCCGCGACGTGGCCGAGCGCCTGCAGGTGCCCGTCCTGTTGTACGAGGCCGCCGCCACCGCGCCCTCCCGCCGCCGCCTGGAGCACCTGCGGCGCGGCCAGTTCGAGGGCCTGGCAGCAAAGCTGCTCGAACCCGCCTGGAGACCGGACTACGGTCCGCCGCGCCCCCATCCCTCCGCGGGCGCGTCGGCCATCGGGGCCCGGGGACCGCTCGTGGCGTTCAACGTCAATCTGGCCACGGACAATCTCGACATCGCGCGGCGCATCGCACGGACGGTCAGGGAAAGCAGCGGCGGATTGCCGCACGTCAAGGCCATCGGCGTACGGCTTTCGTCACCGCGGCCGAATCTCGCCCAGGTCTCCATGAACCTGACCGACTACCGGCGCACCCCGTTGTCCATGGTCCTGGATCGAGTCGCCCGGGAAGCGGCGCGGGAGCGGACCGGGATCGCTGGAACCGAGCTGGTCGGGCTGGTTCCGCGCGAGGCGATAGACGGCACGGCCGGCGGGCGACCGATGCTCGACGTCATTCGTCCTGATCGGACGATCGAGGCGCGGCTCGAGCGGCGCCCTCCTTCTCTTCCTGACCGTCGAGCAGCCCCTTGAGCTCCTCCATGAACTCGCCGATATCGCGAAAGTCCCGGTAGACCGAGGCGAACCGCACATATGCCACCTTGTCGAGCGTCTTGAGCTGGTCCATCACCAGCGCGCCGACCGCCTCGGCGGACATCTCCTTCTCGGCCCGCTCGTGCAGCGCAGCTTCCACCCGGTTCGCCACCGATTCGAGCACCGCCACGCTCACCGGCCGCTTCTCGCACGCCTTGAGCATCCCCGCGATCACCTTCTCCCGCTCGAACCGCTCCCGCGTGCCGTCCTTCTTGACGACCATGTAGGGAATCTCGTCGATCCGCTCATAGCTGGTGAACCGCCGCTCGCAGCGCGCGCACTCGCGGCGGCGGCGGATGGCATCTCCCTCGCGGCTCTCGCGGGAGTCGACGACGCGGTCGTCGAGGTGGCCGCAGAACGGGCACTTCATGCGCTCGTTCCCCCTTCCGCGCCGGACTCCCGCACATCCGCCACGCTGCCGACGAGGCGACCGACGCCCGCCAGCCGCACCCCTTCGAACGCCATCAGGATCACGCCCACGACCGTGACCGGCAGAAACGAGATGGCATGCGCCACGAGTCCCGCGCCGACCGCACTCTCCGCACTCGCCGCGAAGAGCGTCGTCGCCCCCACCTGGAACGCCGCGTGATAGCCGCCGACGCCGGCCGGGGTCGGCACGGCCACGCCCAGCACGATCAGCACCAGCACGATGCCGGCGCCGGCCGGCGACATGCCGATGTCGAAGGCCACGGTAACGAACCAGAGGCCGGCGGTGATCGACACCCAGATGACCACCGTCCACGCCATCGCACACACGAGCGGGCCCGGCCGGCGCATCGCCCCGAACCCCTCCGAGAAGCGATGGGAGAACTGCGCCAGCCGTTGCGAGAGACCTGCCGGCAGCACCACCGTGACGCGCGCGACCAGGCGGCCGACCGCAGCCGGACTCGTAGCCGCCACGCACGCCAACACCAGGGTGCCCAGGGCGAAAACGGCCGCCACGGCAGCCCCGGCATGGAGGGCGGGAAGCAGCCCGCTCTCCTCGACACCGCCCTGCGGCTCGAACACGACGACCGCAAGCCCGAAGATCGCCAGGATCACCGCCAGGTCGAGCAGCCTTTCCAGCACCACCGTCCCGATCGCGGCGCTGACGCTCAACTGCTCGCGGCGAGCGAGCACGTACGGTCGCAGGACCTCTCCGACACGCCCCGGCAGGATGGCGGTCGCGGCGAAGCCGATGACCGTCGCGCGCAGCGCAACCCCCAGGTGCACTCTGCCCAGGGGCTCGAGCAGATAGCACCACCGCACCGCCCGCGCCACGTAGGTCGCCACCATCGCCAGCACCGCCATCCCGATCAGGTCGAGCCGGGCGCCCAGCACTGCGTCGCCGACCCGCCCCAGGTCGGCGCCGCGCAGCGCGAATGCCATCAGGGCGGCTCCGATCAGCACGACGACGATCGTCCGAATGTGTCTTCGCATGCGGACCCGACCGTACTACATTTTGTTTTGCCGTCGCGGGGTTGTCCCGGTAAGCTATGATCTTCGTCCCGCACGAGGTTCCTGTTGCCATCCAGCGCATCTCTGTTCGAAACGTCCCTTGACGGCATCACCGTTCATAGACGCGGCAAGGTCCGCGACATGTACGAGGTGGGCGAGCACCTGCTCATGGTCGCCACCGACCGGATCTCGGCGTACGACGTGGTTCTCGGATCCGCCGTGCCGGACAAGGGAAGGGTCCTGACGCAACTGTCGGCGTTCTGGTTCGGTCGGACCGGGCACATCGTGGGCAACCACATGGTTTCGACCGAGCCCGGCGAGTATCCGGCCCCGCTGGGCGAGCACGCGGCGCTCCTCGCCGGCCGCTCGATGCTCGTGCGCCGCACGCGGCCCGTACCCATCGAGTGCGTCGCCCGCGGCTATCTGTCCGGCTCCGGCTGGAAGGAGTACCAGCGCAACGGGCAGGTCTGCGGCGTCCAGCTTCCTTCGGGGCTGCGCGAGTCGGACCGCCTGCCCGAACCCATTTTCACCCCGGCCACCAAGGCGGAGACCGGGCACGACATCAACATCAGCGAAGCCGAGGCCGGCCGCCTCGTCGGCGCCGACCTCGTGACCCGTCTGCGCGAGTTGACGCTGGCGCTCTACGAGCACGGCGCGGCCCACGCCGCGGCGCACGGGATCATCGTCGCGGACACGAAGTTCGAGTTCGGAATCGTCGGCGATCAGGGCCGCGAGGATGTCATATTGATCGATGAAGTGCTGACGCCCGACTCATCGCGGTTCTGGCCCGCCTCGAAATACGAGGCGGGCGGA
This sequence comes from Vicinamibacterales bacterium, assembly GCA_964291605.2. Classification (GTDB taxonomy): domain Bacteria; phylum Acidobacteriota; class Vicinamibacteria; order Vicinamibacterales; family UBA8438; genus WTFV01. The sequence goes on from OZ219745.1 coordinate 3,996,807, forward strand.
CCGCAGCCGAGCTTCGACAAGCAGTACGTCCGGGACTATCTGGATGGCATCGAATGGAACCGGCAGCCGCCCGCACCGACGCTTCCCGATGATGTCGTCGCCAACACGCGCCTGAAGTACGTCGAGGCCTACCGATTGCTGGCGGGCCGGGACCTGGAAGCTCCGGAATAGGATCCAACGCCGTGCGCGAAGAACTCGACCGTCTGGTCGACGAGATGTTGACCAAGGGCATCCGCTACGAGGATACGCAGCGCGAGATCGAGAAGCGGTTCATCCTCCGGGCGCTGGAGAAGTCCAACGGCCGACTCGGCCACGCCGCGAGCCTGCTGGGTATCCACCGCAACACCCTCAGCCGCAAGATCGCCGCACACCGCCTCAAGCGCACCGGCTGACGCCGTTTCGCCGCCGCCCCTTTCTTGACGCCCGCCTCGCGCGGCCGCTACAATAGCAGACTCGGTGGGCGACTGCTAACGCCACCATGGGGAGGGCCGCGCGGCAGGCGACTCGCGCGGCATGGCAGAGTTCTCACGAAGGGAGTAGCGGAGTTCAATGGCTGTCAAGGTTCGACCACTTCACGACCGCATCATCGTCGAGCGCATCGAGGAAGGCGAGCAGCAGGTCGGCGGCATCATCATCCCGGACACGGCGAAGGAAAAGCCGCAGCAGGGCAAGGTGATCGCGGTCGGCAACGGCAAAATCAAGGACGACGGCACGGTGACGCCGCTCGACGTCAGGGCGGGCGACACGGTGCTGTTCGGCAAGTACTCCGGCCAGGAGATCAAGCTGGAGGGCGACGAGTTCCTGATCATGCGCGAGGACGAGATCCTCGGCGTCATCGAGAGCGCCTAGCGTCACCACCGCACATTTCAGTGATTGGAGTTCGAGAAGCATGGCCAAGCAGATCGTCTACGGACAGGAGTCGCGGCAGAAGATCATCGAGGGCGTCAACCAGCTCGCCAACGCCGTGAAGGTCACCCTCGGCCCGAAGGGCCGCAACGTCGTCCTCGACAAGAAGTTCGGATCGCCCACCATCACGAAGGACGGCGTCACCGTCGCCAAGGAAATCGATCTCAAGGACCCGCTCGAGAACATGGGCGCGCAGATGGTCCGCGAGGTCGCGAGCAAGACCTCGGACATCGCCGGTGACGGCACCACCACGGCGACCGTGCTGGCGCAGGCCATCTACCGCGAAGGCGCCAAGAACGTCGTGGCCGGCGCCAACCCGATGGAGATCAAGCGCGGCATCGAGGAGGCGGTCGACACCGTGGTCGGCAGCCTGCGCTCGATGTCCAAGAGCGTCAGCGGCAACATGATCGCCCAGGTCGGCACCATCTCGGCCAACAACGACGCGACGATCGGCACGATCATCGCCGAGGCGATGGACAAGGTCGGCAAGGACGGCGTCATCACCGTCGAGGAGGCCCGCACGCTCGAGACCTCGCTCGAGGTCGTCGAAGGCATGCAGTTCGACCGCGGCTACCTCTCCCCGTACTTCGTGACCGACGCCGAGCGGATGGAGTGCGTCCTCGAGAACCCGATCATCCTGATCCACGAGAAGAAGATCAGCTCGATGAAGGACCTGCTGCCGCTCCTCGAGCAGGTGGCGCGGCTGAGCCGGCCGCTGCTCATCATCGCCGAGGATATCGAAGGCGAGGCGCTTGCCACGCTCGTCGTCAACAAGCTGCGCGGCACGCTGCAGGGCGCCGCGGTCAAGGCTCCCGGCTTCGGCGACCGCCGCAAGGCGATGCTCGAGGACATCGCCATTCTGACCAACGGCAAGGCAATCACCGAGGACCTCGGCCTGAAGCTCGAGAACATCCGCGTCGAGGACCTCGGCAAGGCGAAGAAGGTCACGATCGACAAGGACAACACGACCATCGTCGAGGGCGACGGCACGCAGGGCGCCATCGAGGGCCGGGTCAAGCAGATCCGGGCGCAGATCGAGGAGACCACCTCCGACTACGACCGCGAGAAGCTGCAGGAGCGGCTGGCCAAGCTCGTCGGCGGCGTGGCGGTCATCAAGGTCGGCGCCGCGACCGAGACCGAGATGAAGGAGAAGAAGGCCCGCGTCGAGGACGCCATGCACGCCACGAAGGCGGCGGTGGAGGAAGGCATCGTCCCGGGCGGCGGCGTCGCGCTGCTCCGCGCCTCCGGCGCGCTCGAGGACGTCAACCTCTCCGGGGACAAGCAGATCGGCGTCAACATCATCCGGCGGGCGCTCGAGGAGCCGATGCGCTGGATCTCGCAGAACGCCGGTTTCGAGGGTTCGATCGTCGTCCAGAAGGTCCGTGAGGCAGGCGACGACGAGGAGGGCTTCAACGCGCAGAGCGAGAAGTACGAGAACCTCGTGTCGGCGGGCGTCATCGACCCGACGAAGGTCGTCCGCACCGCGCTGCAGAACTCCGGTTCCATCGCCTCGCTGCTGCTGACCACCGAGGCGCTGGTGTCCGAGATCCCCGAGGAGAAGAAGGAAGCGGCCCCCGGCGGCATGCACGCGCACGGCGGCGGCATGGGCGGCATGTACTAGGAACCACGCACCCGATTTTCAGGGACCGCTCGAACGCCCGGACAGGACGCGCGCCTGTCCGGGCGTTTCTTTTTGGCAGTGAGCCATCGCCGCGCACCGGGCACGACGCAGCACGGACATCGTCCGACCTGTCAACCGCCCCGTCCGAGTGCCAGCGAAATCCGGAAACCCGGAGGCTGGGAGCTTGCGCCGTGGAACGCAACGAAGTGCGGTTCGAGGCGCAAGGTCCAGAGACAGTGGGGAATCGGGCCGAACACGGAGCCCTGCAACGGGTCTGGCGGCGCTTCGAGGGTCTGCCCCCCGTCAGCGCAGGTTGAAGAAGAGCTCGAGACTGACGAGGACCGCGACCGGCTCGCCGAAACGCATCCCGGGCGCAAAGAGCCACTGCCTGGCCGCCGCAATCGCCTGCTCGTCGAGGCCGAACACCGTGTCCAGGGACTTGCTGACGGTGACATCGCCGACCTCGCCCGTGGGCAGGACGACCACGTCCAGCCAGACCGTCCCCTGAATCCGCGCCCGCATCGCCTCTGCGGTGTACTGCGGGGTCACCTCCCGCAGCAGCCGCGGAATGGTCAGGCCCGCGGTCCCCGGGCGGTAAACGCCGCCGCCGGTGCCGCCGCCTTCGCCGGGACCGAGTCCATCGCCCTGCCCCGGTCCGGCGCCGCCCCCATCGCCGCTCCCGGCTCCGCCACCGGTCCCGCTCCCCTGCGAGGACTCCGAGTCGGCACTGAGTCCTTCCAGCAGGCCTGGACGCGTCTCGGGCGCGCTGGCCATCGGCACGGCGGGAATCGACAGCTCCTGCGTCTCCAGAGGCTCCGGTTCCGGTTCGGGCTCGGGCTCCGGTTCCGGCTCGACCGGCACGGGCTCCTCTATGGGTATGCTCAACTCGGCTTCGTCCGGGCCCTCGATCTGGGCCAGCGCCGGCATTTCCAGCGACTCGTTGCCGCCACCGCCACCGCCGCCGCCCGGACCCTCCTCGGGAATCCAGACGATGCCGGCGTAGTTCCGCTGGTCGACGATCTCGTACACGCGCTCCGGCGCCAGGCTCAACAGGAGCATCACGATCCCGACCCCGACGGCGTGGCTGGTGAGCGATGCCGCGAGCGACCCCCCCATGCGCTGCTGGCTGGCGCGCAGCAGGAATCGCGCATCCGCGGGCGCCACGTCGTCCGGCAATATCGAGAGCGCGCCGTCCGTGGTCCGGGCGCCGGAAGCAGCGGCCGTCTCCTTGCCGCCGGTACCGGTGCGCTTCAGGCGCAAGGGACCTGAGACTCGGGGCGCCGCAATGCGGCGACGCCGGCGCTCGGGTGGGGTATACGGCGTGTGCGACGCTGGAAACTGTATCTGGCCGAGCCCGAGACCCTGGCTCAAGGGTGCGCCTCCTCACCCCATTTTGCCCAACCTGCCGCAAATGGGCAACTTATCGCCCGGGGCATGCCACTCGGACCACCACGAAACCGGAATGACGACGCGCGGCGCGCGATCAGACCCGCCCGCGCCACGCACCGATAGCCGCGTTGCCGCCACCGTAGGCGTGCATGAGCGCCAGCGCGTCGGCGGCGCGAGGCTCCCCCGCCACGGCGACGAGGACGCCCCCGCGGGCGGTCAGCGTCTCGAAGATGAACCCGTCGTGCGCCTGGAATCCCGCCCGGCGCATGGTGGCCGCGACACCGCTCGCACCCAGGCCGTTATCGTCGCCCTGCAGCGTCTCCACGAGGACCCCGTGCGCGACCGCGGCCCCGAGTCCCGCCACGTCGACGACCGCCTGCCCTGCCCCGGCGCCGAACGTCTTGTCCACCAACTCGGTGACTTCCGGCGCCTGCCTGGCCACGATCGAAAGCGCCGCGGGCGGAAATCCCTCGCCGGCCAGCGCATCGAGTCCGCGCGTCGCCCACGCGGCGTCCTGAAACACGCCCACCGTAAAGCACGGCCCGTCCTGATTGCTCGCCATACGTCGTCCGCTGCCCTCCGGGCGCCCGATCACGCCGGCGCCGCCGCATTGTAGCACCGTTCGGCAGCACCCCGAGCCGGCGCCGCAGAACGCAACGAAGTGAGTTCTGAGGCCCAAGCTCCTGGAGCGGTGGGGGCTGGGGCCAAACGCGGAACCTTGCGACGGGTCTTGAGGCGCTAGAGGACGATCCGGTCCCGTCCCACGCGGCGCGTCACGCGGACGCGATCCAGATACTCGAGGAGCGGGATGGCGAACTTCCGCGTGATGCCGAAGCGCTGCTTGAACCAGGCCACGTCGATCCGCACCGGCTCGCCGGCCCCCTTCTTCAGTTGCGCCACATCGGCCGTGAGACGATCGAGCGCGTCCCGGTGAAACACCAGGGTGTCGAGGCGTTCCGCCGTGCCGTCGCGCAGCAGAAGCTTCAGCATGCGATCGGCAAGTTCCCGGTCGACGCCCCGTTCCTGCGCCCACGCCAACGGATCCGGCGGTGAGAGCTGTTCCCGTCGAAGAACGTCGTCGAGCTCGGCCTTCACGCGCGTCTCGTCCTCCGTAAGGACGATCCGATGCGTAGACAGGGTCAGATGGCGTCCGGTACCGAGCTTGCCCTCGACCGCCAGACGACCGGCAACATGGTCGAACACCGCCGGGCCGCACCGCTTCGCCAGGCGCTCGCGGGCTTCCTCCCGCGGAAGGCCGGGCTCCAGCGGATGCTCCTCGTGGTAGGCGCCCACCAGCGCCAGCAACGCCGCGCCGGCCGCCTCCACCGGCGCCGCCGCGACCAGGCGGTCTCCCACGTCGACTACGGCATCCCGTTCGGCAAGCGTCGCCGCGGATTGCCGAACTTCCGGGACCGTGCGGCCGACACGCGGCGCCAGCGCTCCGAAGGCCAGTCCCTCACCGCCGGCATCCTCGACCATGGTCAATACCGCCGCATCGTCATCGTCGAGCGCATCCAGACGCCGCAGGCGTTCGAAACCCGCCACGGAACGCAGCCGTCCGGCCGGTGGATCCGGATCGAGCACGATGCCGCCACCAATCGTGATCATCGGCGAATAGGCCCGCAGCACGAAGCGATCGCCCCGAGTCAGGGCTACCGGCCGTTCCAGATGCAAGCGGGCGAAAGCCGAGCTGCCGGGCTCCAGCACGCCGGGGAACACGGGGAGGCCGCCGCTCCTCTTCGCGGCGCCCTCCGTCCCCCCGCCCGCGGTCGGCCGCTCCGCCCCGATTGCCAGCCGTCCCATGACCTCGCTCGTCCCCTGGTGGAAACGAACCCGCGCACCGTATTTCAGTGGCCGGGCGCCGTCGAGCAGCGTCACCCGCCCATCGAACCGGCGCGCCGCGCACAGTCCCCGCGCCGTGGTGAGCGTGTCACCGCGTTGCAGCTCGTCCACCCCGATACCCGCCAGGTTGACAGCCACCCGCTGGCCCGCCAGCGAGCGCGACCGCAACTCGCCATGCACCTGCAGGCCGCGTACTTTCACCTGCCTGCCGGCCGGCAGCAAGGTGAGCTCGCCCTCCCTCTCGATGGCGCCGGAAGCCTGCGTGCCGGTGACCACGGTTCCGAATCCCCTCACGGTGAACGCGCGGTCGACGGGAAGCCGCGGGATGCCGCCGACGCGCCGCCCGGCAACCCCGTCCGCAAGCGCGGCAAGTTCGCGCCGCACATCGTCGAGCCCCACCTTCGTGCGCGCGGACACCGGCACCAGCGGCGCACCCTCGAGAAACGATCCGGCCACCAGCTCACGGGTCTCGAGACGGACGAGCTCCAGCGTCTCCTCGTCCACCAGGTCGGCCTTGGTGAGCGCCACGACGCCACCGCCCACCCCCAGGAGGCGGCAGATGTCGAAGTGCTCCCGAGTCTGCGGCATGACGGATTCGTCGGCCGCGATGACGAACAGCACGCAGTCGATCCCGCTCGCGCCCGCCAGCATGTTGCGAACGAACCGCTCGTGTCCCGGCACGTCGACGAAAGCAAGCTCGGTTTCGCCGTGACGGTACGGCGCGAACCCGAGGTCGATGGTGATCCCTCTCGCCTTCTCTTCCTGCAGCCGGTCCGGATCGATCCCGGTCAACGCCTCGACCAGGGTGCTCTTGCCGTGATCGATGTGGCCCGCCGTGCCGACCACCAGGTGCTTCACGGAGCAGATCATCGCACGGACGGCGGAATGCGCCGGATCATCGCCGGCGCGCCCGTCCCCCTCGGCTCCGCGGGCGTCGCTCGACGCGAGTCGATCGGCGCATGCGAGACGACCGGCCATCCCGCGTGCGCCGCAACGCCTCGAGAATCTCCGTCAGCGCCAAGTCGAGCCGACGGTGCTCCGCATCGACCCGCACCAGCCTCACGTGGACGTGGTCGCCGAGCCTGTAGGTACGACCGCTGTTCTCACCCTGCCACAGGTGATGGCGTTCGTCGTAGCGGTAGTAGTCATCGGCCATGCTCGAGACGTGCACGAGTCCCTCGACGAACTGCTCCACCAGCTCCACGAAAATGCCGAACGCGGCAACGCCGACGATGTAGCCGGTGAACTCGTCGCCCACCTTGTCCGTCATGAAACGCACCATCTGCCAGTGCACGAGTTCGCGCTCGGCTTCCTCGGCCCGTCGTTCCAGCTCGGAGGTCCGTCGAGCGAGCTGCGCCGAATCGTCCTTCCACCGGCGAATGCGCTCCGTCGACGCGCCCCGGCGGCTCGCCCGCAACGCGCGATGCACGACCAGGTCCGGATACCGTCGGATCGGCGATGTGAAGTGCGTGTAGGACATCGCCGCCAAACCGAAATGTCCGAGGTCTTCCGGCTCGTATCGCGCCAGGCGCATCGTCCGCAGCATGAGGCGGGCAATCGGCCGCTCTTCGGGCTGCCCTCGAACCTGCTCGATGAGCCGCCGGAAGTGGCTCGGCCTGACGGCCTCCGGAGACGCCGCGAGCCTGTACCCGAGCGAGGTCGCGAACTCGTCGAATGCCTCCACCTTGGCCGGATCGGGACGCTCGTGGACCCGAAACAGCGCCGGCATCCGCTCCCGGGCGAGGTGCTCCGCCACCGTCTCGTTCGCAAGCAGCATGAACTCCTCGACAATCCGGTGGGCCGTTGTCCGCTCGTCGGCGACGATCGCCTCGACCCGTCCCGCGTCATCCCGCCGAAAACGTGCGACAGGCACGTCGAAGTCGATGGCTCCGCGCCGCCGCCGGCGCTCCGTGAGCACGGCCGACAGCGAGCCCATCGCAGCGATGAGCGGCGCCAGGGCGGCATGCTTCTCTCGGGCCGGGGACGCCGATTCGTCCAGCATCGCGTCCACGTCCGTGTACGTCATGCGCGCATCGCTGTGGATGACGCCGTCGTGGATCTCGTAGCGCAGCACATGACCCGCGCCGTCGATCTCCATGAGGCACGATTGGACGAGGCGGTCGACATGCGGCTTCAGGCTGCACAACCCGGTGGAGAGCGCCGGCGGGAACATGTGCACGGCGCGATCCGGAAAGTACACGGAGGTGCCCCGCTCGCGAGCGTCCCGGTCGAGGGCGCTGCCCTCTGGAACGTAGTGGGACACGTCGGCGATGTGCACGCCGAGCCGAACGTTACCGTTGCCGAGGGGCTCGAGCGTGATCGCGTCGTCGAAATCGCGGGCGGTCTCGCCGTCGATGGTGACAGTGTGCAGATGACGGAAGTCCGTGCGTCCCCGCTGGTCGGGGGGCCGGACCGCATCGCCGAGCCGCTCCGCCTCGGCCTCGGCGTCCGGAGCGTACCGTTCTGGAATTCCGTAGGCGCGCAGGACGACCCGCACGTCGACACCCGGCGTTTCGAGGTCGCCGAGGACCTCGACGACTTTCCCCAGGGCGTTCCGCGTCGCCGTCGGAAAGCGTGTCAACTCGGCAACCACCATGTCGCCCGCCCTCGCGCCGGAGTCCTCCCCCGGCGGAACCTGCACATCCATCGGCAGTCGGCGATCGAACGGCACGACGTACCCGGCCACGTCCGCCTCGAACCTGCCCACGAGCTGCGTCGCGGCCCGCTCGACGATGCGCAGGATGCGGCCCTCCGCCCGACCCGGGTCGGCGCGGCGCTCCACGCGAACGACGACGCGGTCGCCGTGCAGCGCCTGGTTCAGATTGGTTCCCGCGATGTACACGTCGCCGGCGAAGCCGTCCACCGGATGGTCCGGAGCGACGAACCCGAATCCGCGCGGGTGAACGTGCACCCGGCCCGTCACCAGATGCATCCGATCGGGCAGGCCGTAGCGGTGGCCGCGGATCCGAATGAGATCGCCGCGCTCGACGAGCGCCGCGAGACGGCGGCGCAGCGTCGCGCGCCGGCCGGAGGGCCACCCCAACCGCTCCATCAGCTCCCGGACGGTCGCCGGGTGGTCCATCGTCCGGCGGATCGCTTCCAGCAGCTCGTCCGGACTGCGCATTTCCGGGCCGCTCTAGCCAATCAGCGCGACCTGCAGGTCACCGACATTGGTATCGGTCGGCCCCGTACGGATCAGGTCGTCGAGCCCTTCGAAGAAGGAATAGGAATCGTTCGCGGCCAGGTAGTGCTCCGGCCGGTGCAAGCCACGCTCGGTCGCCCGGGCGGGAGTGGTGGTATCCACCAGCGCGCCGGCGGCATCGGTGGGGCCGTCGATGCCGTCGGTCCCGACGCTGGCGATCACCGCCTCCGGGAATCGCCGGGCGAGATGAAATGCGGTCGCCAGGGCGAACTCCTGGTTGCGCCCCCGCGCCCGTCGCCCGTCACCCGGACCGTGGTCTCTCCGGCGGAGACGAAGCAGAGCGGCGTCGGCATCTCGTAGGCCAGGCGGGCGATGGTCCGGACATGGCTCTCGGCCGCCCTGCGTGCCTCGCCGGTCACCGGCGCTTCGATGACCGACACGGAATAACCGAGCTCCCGGGCCTTTTGCGCAGCTCCCTCGACGGCGTCCCGCCGACTGCCGATCAGCCGATACGCAGCGCCGGCGAGCCGGGGGTCGTTGGGCTTCGGACTCTCCTCGATTTCTCCCCGCGCACCCCGTTCGAGCGTATCCAGGGCCGCCCGGGGCAGGTCGGCGGCCCCGGGGGCCGCGCGGCAGATCGCCAGTGCCTCGTCGAACGTCGTCGGATCGGGCATCGTCGGCCCCGAACCGATGACCGCGGGATCGTCCGGCGTGGGATCGACGACGTCGGAGATGGCCAGGGTCACGATGCGCCCGCCGGCGGCGACCGCCAGCCGTCCGCCCTTTATCGCCGACAGGTGTTTCCGCACGCAGTTGAGCCCGTCGATCGCGACGCCGGACCGCAGGAGAACCGAGGTCGCCGCCGACTTGTCCTGCAGCGTCACTCCGGCCAGCGGCGCGGCGAGACCGGCCGAGGCCCCACCCGACAGCAGAAGGACCATGACCTCGCCCGGCGTCAGGCCGGCGGCCAGCGCGAGAGCACGACGCCCCGCCGCGACGCTTCCCTGCGTCGGCACGGGATGCCCCACGTCGATCCACTCCAGGTCCCCGGGCGGAGTACCCGGCTGCGGTGAGGCGACCAGCCCGCGCGCGCCGGCCCCGTCAACCGCGGATACGAATGCCGCGGCCATCTCCGCGGCGGCCTTGCCGGCGGCGACCACCACCGGCGTGCGGCCTCCGATATCGCGGTCGACGGCGCGGCCGCGCAATGCTCGGCGGACGAGCTCTGATGCGCCCGCGGCCGATATGCCGTCGCGAACTATGTCCAGTGCGTGACGCCGGAGGGTGTCGAGGGCCAGGAGCAGACCTGTCAGTGCGTCGGTTGCCGGTCCGGAGACGCCGACAACTGGGTCACCCCGTCGATCTGGCGCAGAAGCCGGCTGACGAGCTCGTCGCCGTTCTCACGGGTGCACAGGTGATCGACGTGGTCCATCAGCTTCCGGAGCGCGGCTTCGACATCGATCATCGTCTTCTGCGAGTAGTGCTCGCGCTGCTGTTCAAGGCAGTGCCAGTGCTTGCGCAGCTCCTCACGGTAGAAGTCGGAGCGAACGGAAGGGACACGAATTGGATAACGACTGTCGGTATGCAGCGAGGGGGAAGACTCGCGGTTCGTCACCGGCATGGATTCGTTATCCAAGTAGTGTAGCGACCACCGTTTCGTGCTGTCAAACGCGGTCGATGCCCGCCGGGTCACTCTTTCTCGGGAGCATCGAGCGCCGACTTCAAGAGATCGCTGACCATCCGCGGATTGGCCTGACCGCCCGTCGCCCGCATGACCTGCCCGACGAGAAAGCCGAGGGTGCCGGTCTTGCCGGCGCGGTACTTGCTCACCGCCGCCGGGTTTTCCGCAAGGGCCTGTCGCACCACGGCCTCCAGCTCGTCGGCGTCGCCGATCTGCGACAGTCCCTCGGCTTCGACGATTGCGTTGGGGGACTCCCCGGTGTCGGCCATGCGCTCGAAGACGTCCCGGGCCGCCGAGTTGCTGATCGTTCCCGCATCGATCAGCCGGATCAACGCGCCCAGCGCGGCCGGCGTGGTGCGCACGTCACCGGCTCGCAATCCGTCCGTCTTCATGCGATGGGCCAGCGGGCCCATGATCCAGTTTGCCGCCGACCTCGGGTTCTTCGCCACGGCCGCCGTCTCCTCGAAGAACGCGGCCAGATCGTGGTCGTCGGCCAGCGACGCAGCGTCGCGCTCCGGAAGGCCGTGATCCGCCATGAAGCGCCGCTTCCGCGCTTCCGGCAGCTCCGGCATCGCCCCCCGCACGCCGGCGACCCAGTCCGGATCGAGCACCAGCGGAGGCAGATCGGGATCGGGGAAATACCGGTAGTCGTGTGCCTCCTCCTTGCTGCGCATGGAGACCGTGCGGCCACCCGCGACGTCCCACAACCGCGTCTCCTGCACCACCGCGTCCCCGCTCTCCAGCAGCGCCGACTGGCGCCGGATCTCGTAATCGAGCGCCCTTTCGAGGAACCGGAACGAGTTGAGGTTCTTGATCTCCACCTTGACGCCAAGCGCCTCGGCGCCTCGCGGGCGCACGGAGACGTTGGCGTCGCACCGCAGGCTGCCTTCCTCCATGTTCCCGTCGTTGACCCCGGCCGCGAGCAACGTCCCGCGCACACGCTGGAAGAAGCGGGAGGCCTCGGAGGGCGACCGCAGATCGGGCTGGGTCACGATCTCGACCAGGGGCACGCCGCTGCGATTGAAGTCGAGGTACGTGTTCCGGCCGGAGTCCGGAAAGCCGTCATGTATCGACTTGCCCGCATCCTCCTCCATGTGGACGCGCATGATGCGCACCCGCCGCGCCACTCCATCGTCCAGGTACTCCAGGCACCCGTCCGTCGCCAACGGCTCTTCGTACTGCGAGATCTGATAGCCCTTCGGCAGATCGGGATAGAAGTAGTTCTTCCGCGCGAAGATGGAGGCCTCGTGCACGTTGCACTCGAGAGCCACAGCGGTCCGGACCGCGTGCTCCACGGCCCGCTGATTCAGCACCGGCAGCGCGCCGGGAAGCCCGAGGCAAACCGGACAGACGTGACTGTTCGGCGGTGCGCCGAACGCCGTACTGCAGGCGCAGAAGATCTTGGTTGCGGTCAGCAGTTGGGCGTGGATCTCAAGCCCGATGACCGGTTCGAACGGCATGAGCTCCGGGAGCGGACTACTAGATGTTCGGTCCGGCGCGTCGCACGTCGTCGTCGGCCTCGGCCTCGAACGTCTTGAAGTTCTCCGCGAACATCCCGGCGAGCCGGGCGGCCTGCGCGTCATAGGCGGCGCCGTCGCTCCAACTCGCGCGGGGGTGAAGACTCTCGGCCGGCACGTTCGGAACCGCGGTGGGAACCTCGACGTTGAAGACCGGATCCGGCGCGTACGGGACGTCGTCGAGCGCCCCCGACAGCGCCGCCGTGATCATGGCGCGCGTATGGCCGATCTCCATGCGGCTGCCCACGCCGTAGGCGCCCCCGCTCCAGCCGGTGTTGACCAGCCAGACGCGGGAACCGTGCTCCGCGATCCGCCGGCCGAGCAGCTTCGCGTAGACGGTCGGGTGATGCACCATGAACGGTGCGCCGAAGCAGGTGCTGAAGGTCGCCTTCGGGTCCGTGACCCCTCTTTCCGTCCCGGCCACCTTGGCGGTGTAGCCGGACAGGAAGTGGTACCTCGCGCCGGCCGGGGTCAGGCGCGAGATCGGCGGCAGCACCCCGAACGCGTCGCATGTCAGCATGACGACGTTGGCCGGGTGCCCCCCCTGCCCCGACGGCACCCAGTTGTCGATGAACGAGATCGGATAGGCGCCGCGCGTGTTCTCCGTCAGCGTGCCGTCGTCGAAGTCCATCTTGCGCGTGGTCGGGTCGAGCACGACGTTCTCGAGCACGGTGCCGAACCGGCGGGTCGTGGCGTAGATCTGCGGCTCGGCCTCCTCCGACAGCTTGATCATCTTCGCGTAGCAACCGCCCTCGAAGTTGAAGATGCCCCGGTCGCTCCAACCGTGCTCGTCGTCGCCGATGATCCGCCGCGCCGGATCGCTGGACAGCGTCGTCTTGCCGGTTCCCGACAGGCCGAAGAACAACGCGGTGTCGCCGTCGTCGCCCATGTTCGCGGAACAGTGCATCGGCATGACGTCGCGCAACGGCAGGAGGTAGTTCATGACGGTGAAGATCGACTTCTTCATCTCGCCCGCGTAGCTGGTGCCCCCGATCAGAACCAGACGCCGCGCAAAGTTCAACAGGATGAACGTCCCCGAGTTGGTCCCGTGCCGGTCCGGATCCGCCGTCATCGACGGAATGTCGACCACGGTGAACTCCGGCACGTGATTCCCGGGCGGCGTCCCCGGCGGCTGCTCGAGAAACATCGTGCGCACGAACAGGCTGTGCCATGCCCGCTCGGTGATGAGACGCACGGGCATTCGATAGGCCGGGTCGGTGCCGGCGAAGCAGTCCTGCACGTAGAGCAACTTGCCGTCCAGGGCGCGGACCACATCGTCGTGCATCAGGTCGAAGCGGGCCGGGTCGATGGGACGGTTGACCTTCCCCCACCAGACGTCGGCGGATGTCGAAGGCTCGTCGACCAGGAACCTGTCGTTGGGCGACCGCCCCGTGTGCGGGGTCGTAAGGCAGACCAGCGGTCCGGTCTCGGCGACCACCCCTTCTCCGTTGCGCACCGCCTCTTCGTAGAGGGCCGCCGTGCCGAGATTCCAGTGCACGTGGCGTGGCCGAGCCATATCGAGGATCGACGAAGATGTCGTCTGTGGTGGTGCTTGCGCCATAGGTGAACCAAACCTTAGTCGCGCGGCGTTCGCCAAGTCAAACGGGCCGGAGTATCATGTGCAGTGCTGCGGTCGATGCTCGGTAAACGTCGGCCCGGCGGATTTCGTCTCGCGTGAACAGAGGCCAGCTCGCAGGTATTCCAGGCAATGGCCGCCACCCACATCGCGCCCGCCGGCCGCCAGGAGCGCGCCGCCGTCGACTCGCAGATCGCCGACGAGGTGCGCGCACTGCTGGCGCGCGGAAACCGTCTCGAGGCCGGTGAACGCTTCGCGGAGGTGATAGAGCGCCATCACCGGCGCGCGACACGCATCGCCTACTACTACCTACGGGACCCCGCGGAGGTCGACGAAGCGGTTCAGGACGCCTTTCTCAAGGCTTTCGTGAACATCGGCTCCTTCCGGGAGCGCATGTACTTCGAGCTTTGGTTCACGCGCATTCTCGTCAACGGCTGTCTCGACCGGGTGAAGTCCCGCGCACGCCGGAACCGGTGGATCGTACCCGCCGGCGACGCCGACGGACACTATGGACCGCGGGAAGAGCTCGAACGCCGGCCGGCCCTCGATCCGTCACCCGAAGCGACGCTGCTCCATGCCGAACGTCGCGCGGAGCTGCTCGCGGCGGTCGACCAGCTTCCGGAACGACAGCGTGCCGTGGTGGTTCTGAGCCAGTTCGAGGGACACGCGACCCGGGACGTGGCCGCCATGCTGGATCTGACGGACGCCACGGTTCGGGTCCATCTGTTCCGGGCGATTCGGTCTCTGCGCCGAATCCTCGCCACGGAGAACTGGCTCACCGAGAAGCCCTCGCAGCGGACGAACGAGGCGACAGATTCATGAGACCGCGGGTTCGCTGGGGGACGGTCCTGGAGTTGCTCGCATCCCTGCGGGACGCATGCGGATCGACACACCTGACCGACCGCGAGCTCGTGCGTGTCGTCCTGGACGCCGAAAGCGCGGATGGGACGGTGCAGAACGAACACCTCGCCGCTTGCAGCCGCTGCGCTGCCCGCATTACGACCTTGCGGGGAGACCTCGACCGTATCGCCACGGTCGCCGAGGCCGCGTTCGACGAAGCGCTGCCCGCATGGAGAATCGCGCGCCAGCGGCGCCGCATCCAGGAACGGATCCTTCGCGTCGCGGGCGGGCCGGGTTCCGCCCGCATCCTGCAGTTCCCCACTCTCGGCATTCCCGCGGCTTCCAATGCGTACCCGATCCGCAGACGGCTGTCGCTGGCGGCCGCCGCGGGCGTCCTCGTCACCGTGGGAATCGTGCAGTTGATCGACGGCTACCGCCAGCCGGCCGCCGGCCCGCAGCCGGCCAGCGCCATCGCGTCTCCCCAGCCGGTCATCGGACCGCCGGACGGACAGCCGCAGTCGGTGGCCGACGAGCAGTTCATGCGCGAACTCGAGGAAGCCCTGAACTCTTCCCGCGTCGGGCCGCTCGTGGCACTGGACGAGATGACGCCGCGCGTGCGCGCCGCCGCGATCGACGTCCGGTAGGCAGATGGCCGCGCCGATCTTCAGGAAGGGCCTCGACCTGAAGCATGCTGTCGCGGACGATCTGGCCCGCGACTACCACAGTCGGCTTCTCGAGCGGATCCGGGAATCCGACTTCACGTGGCGGAGCGGACGCCTCACGCTGCACCTCGCCAGGGAGTTCGGCTTCTGCTACGGCGTAGACCGCGCCGTGGACTACGCGTACCAGACCCGCCGGAAGTTCCCGGACCGGACGGTGTTCCTGACCGGCGAGATCATTCACAACCCCCACGTCAACGGCCGGCTGCGCAGCGCCGGCATCCGGTTCCTGAGCGATCCCGGAGAGGATATCGCCGCGGTGACGGCCGACGACGTGGTGATTCTGCCGGCCTTCGGTGTCACCATCGCCGAGCTGGAGCGACTCGTCGCGTGCGGTTGCACCCTCGTCGACACGACCTGCGGGTCCGTCCTCAACGTCTGGAAGAACGTCCGGCGATATGCCCGCGACGGGTACACCGCGGTCATCCACGGCAAGGTGGGACACGAGGAGACGCAGGCGACGGCGTCGCAGGTCGGCACCGCATCCGGCGGCCGCTGGGTCGTGGTTCTCGATACGGACGAGACCCGCGTGCTCTGCGACTTCATCCGTGGACAACTGGACGCGCCGGCGTTTCTCGACCGTCTCGGGCACGGCTGCTCTCCCGGTTTCGATCCGCATCGCGATCTCGTGCGGGTCGGCCTTGCCAACCAGACGACGATGTTGATGACGGAATCGTTGCAGGTCGGCGACATGGTGCGCCGCGCGATGATCGACCGGTACGGCGAAGCCGCGCTACCCGCGCACTACCGGGCGTTCGATACGATCTGCAGCGCCACCCAGGACCGGCAGGACGCCGTGGTGAACCTGCTCGGGGAGCAACGTTTCGACGTCGCGATCGTGATCGGCGGTTACAACAGCAGCAACACGCGCAACCTGGCGCGGATCTGCGCGGCACGGGTCGCGACGTTCCATATCGCGGATCCTTCCTGCCTGGAAGCGGAGGCCATACGGCACCTGCCGGCTGGCGCGCGCCCCGGAACCGAGACGGTGACGGGCGACTGGTTGCCCGCCCGCGGTCCGTTCACCCTGGCGGTGACGGCGGGGGCGTCGACGCCCGACAATATCGTCGGAGAGGTCATCGAGCGGCTGGGCGCGCTGGCGG
Organism: Vicinamibacterales bacterium; assembly: GCA_964291605.2. GTDB lineage: Bacteria > Acidobacteriota > Vicinamibacteria > Vicinamibacterales > UBA8438 > WTFV01. The sequence continues at coordinate 4,013,143 of OZ219745.1, forward strand.
GCCGGAGTAGTCCGTAAACGGTTCCCGCCCCGCGTCCGTCTTTCCCTGTAAAGGCGGAAGCGGTTATTCTGACGGCGAGCATGCAAGCCGGCATGGAGTGGACGGGGAATCTGCGATGAGCAAGACGCGCGGATGCACGGCGGTCGTCCTCCTCGCGGCGTTTCTCTGGCTCGCGGCCGACTCGGAAGCCGGCCAGCGCTTCAAGTGGTGGCAGTCCGACGAGGTCGCGTCCGAGATCGGTCTCACCGTCGAGCAAGGCACCGAGATCGAGGCAATCTTCCAGGCGCTCAGGCCGAAGCTCCGGGAGTTCTGGCGACGTCTGCATCGGGAGGAGGACGAGCTGACCGCGCTCATGCAGGCCATGCGGGCCGAGGAGTGGGAAGTCGCCTTGCAGATCGACCGGGTCGAGGCCGCCCGCAGCGCCCTCAGCAAGACGCGCACGCTGATGCTGTACCGGATGCACAAGACGCTGAGCGCCGAACAGTTGGAAGCCCTGAACGCGATGTGGGAACGACGCCGCCCCGATCGGCATTCATCTTCCCGCGATCCCGACTAGCGCCCCGAAACGCCGCGCCGGCTCGGCGGTTTCGGCCCATCCCGGCGGCACCGGCACCCACCCGCGTCGAACCGGTCGCGCGCCGCGTCCGTCTATACGGTCGCCGGGGAAGATTCCCGCACGTTAGCGGGTCTACGTACCCCGGACCTGGAGGAACGCCCCGATGCGCCACGAACGTGTTCTCCCCGTCGCCCCGCTGATCGCCGTCGGGTGGCTCCTGCTCACGCCCGGTCCCGCGAACGCCCAACCGTCCGTGCGCAACGTCGGCGGCCTCGTGACCGAAACGGCGCTTCAGCTCAGCCGGAACGCGCAGGCGGCGCGACGCTTCGACCTGACCCTCGACGACGCCGTCCAGCGGGCCCTCGAGCGTAATCTCGACATCGCCGTCCAGCGCATCAATCCGCTGGTGCAGGACATGCAGGTGGCGACCGCCAACGCCGCATTCCTGCCGTTCGCCTCGTCCGGCTTCGGCATCAACGAGCGCACCAGCCCCAACCGCTCGTTGTTCGACGGCGGCGGCCTCCGCGGCCGCAACATCGTCAGCGAACAGGGCACCTACGACCTCGGCGTCAACCAGCGGATGAAATGGGGCGGGGGCCAGTACGACGTAACCTGGAGCAGCAACCGCCTGGAGTCGAACAACATCTTCACGAGCTTCAATCCCAGCTTCGGCGCCAGCATGACCATCGGCTACACGCAGCCGCTGCTGCGGGGCTTCCGCACCGACCCGCAGCGCACGCAGCTCGTGGTGTCGAACATCAACCGCGACATCTCGGACATCGACGTAGAGCAGACCGTCATCAATACGCTGGCCGACGTCCGTCTGGCGTACTGGGAGCTCGTGTACGCGCGGGCGGCGGTGGCCGTGCAGCAGCAGGCGCTGGAGCTGGCCGAGCAGCTCGTGCGCGACAACCGGGCGCGCGTCGAGATAGGCACCCTGGCCCCCATCGACGTCGTGCAGGCGCAGTCGGAGGCCGCGGCGCGACGGCAGTCGCTGGCATTGGCGATTCGCACCCTGCGCGCCAACGAGCTCGCGCTGAAGCGACTCATCGTGGGCGGTACCGCGGACGAGCTGTGGGATGCGGAAATCGTTCCGACGGACCAGCCGCAGATCGATCCCACGCCGATCGACCTGGAGGCGGCCATTCGCGGCGCGCTGGACCAGCGTACCGACATCTCCCGCGTGCGGCGGCAACTCGACGTCAACAACGCCGAGGTCGACAACTTCCGCAACAGCACGCTGCCCCAGCTCGACCTGATCGGCAGCTACCAGTTGACCGGCCAGGGCGGCCCCCGCCTCGTGCCCGCCGGCAGCTCCTTCGAAGCGATCTTCGGCGGCTCGGGCGGCACGATCCCGGGCGGCTACCGCGACGCCATCAACGACATCGTGGACGCCGACTATCCGTTCTGGAGCGTGGAGCTGCGGATGAGCTATCCGCTCGGCCAGAGCGCGGACCGGGCCGCCTACGAACGCGCGCGCCTGCAGATCCAGCAGGCGCAGGTCCAGATCCGCCAGATCGAGCTGCAGATCGCCACCGAGGTCACCAACGCCGCGCTCCAGATTGACGCCATCGAGGAGCAGATCGAGGCGGCGACGGCAGCGCGCGAGCTGGCGGAGGAGCAACTCCGGGCCGAGGAGAGCAAGTTCGAGGTCGGCCTTTCGACCAACTTCTTCGTCGTGCAGGCGCAACGCGATCTGGCGACCGCGCAGGACACCGAGCTGCGCGCGATACTCGACTACCAGCGCGCGCTGATCGATTTCGAACGCGCCCAGCGCACGTCGCTCGGCAACGCCGGGATCGCCGTCATCGGCGGTGGCGGCGGGGGCGGCGCGCCGCAGTAGCGTCCGTGACGGTCCGGGTCTTTCGAGAGGACAACCATGAGACGAACCTTCCTCGTCATCCTCATCCTCGGCGTCGCGATCACCGCCTACGGCTACTACAGCGTACGGACCGTCGAGTTCGTACCCGAGGTCAACACCGTGGCGGTGACGGAGGGGGACATCGTCGACACCGTCGGGGCGACCGGAGCACTGGAGGCGGTAACGACCGTGCAGGTCGGCAGCCAGGTATCCGGCATCATCCAGGAGCTGTACGTCGACTTCAACTCGATCGTCCGTGAAGGCGACGTCATCATGCGCCTCGATCCGTCGCTGTTCGAGACGCAGCTCGAGCAGGCGCGCGCGAACCTGCTGCGTTCCGAGGCGGAGGTCGAACGGCTGTCCGTCGCGGTCGACGATGCCGCCACGCAACTCAGACGCTCGCGCGAGTTGGCGGCCGACGCTCTCATCTCCGAGACCGAGCTCGAAGCGGCAGAGGTCACGCTGCGGTCGACCGAGGCCCAGCGCAAGTCGGCCGAGGCCCAGGTGCGGCAGTCGCAGGCTTCGCTGAGCATGAACGAGGTGAACCTGGAGCACACCGTCATCCGGGCCCCGATCGACGGCATCGTCACGTCGCGGCTGGTGGACGTCGGCCAGACCGTCGCGGCCAGCTTCCAGGCGCCGGAGCTGTTCGTCATCGCGGCGGACCTGACCAAGATGCGGGTCATCGCCAACATCGACGAGTCGGACGTCGGCCGCATCCGGCCCAACCAGCGGGTGACGTTCACCGTCGACGCATTTCCGGCCGAGGAGTTCGAGGGCACGGTCTCCCAGATTCGGCTCGAGCCCATCGTTACGCAGAACGTGGTGACCTATGCGACGGTCATCGACGCCCCGAACCCGGAGCTCAAGCTGAAGCCGGGCATGACCGCCACGGTGACCGTGGAAGTGGCGCGGCGAGAGAACGTGAAGCGGATCCCGAACTCCGCGCTGCGGTTCCGGCCGACGCCGGCCATGTTCGCAGCGCTCGGCCAGCCGGTGCCGCCCGAGCTGCAGGTGGGCCGGGGGGCCGGCGCTGGAGGCGGGCCCGGGGCTGGAGGCGGGGCGCCGCCGGGCGGCCCGCCATCCGCAACCGACCGTCCCGGCGGCGCCCCGCCCGGCGGAGGCGGGCCCGGCCGATTCGGCGCACCCGGCAGTGGCGCACCCGGCGGTGGCGGCCCCGGCGGCTTCGGCGCACCCGGCGGCTTCGGCGGAGGCGGAGGCCCCGATCCGGAGCGACGCCAGCGCATGATGGAGCGGATGCAGCAGATGTCGCCGGAAGAGCGCCAGGAGTTCTTCGCCCGCATGCGCGAGCGGCGCGCCGCGAGCGGCGCCGGCGGGCCGGGCGGCACCGGCCGCGGTCCCGGATCGGCGCGGCGCCGCGCCAACGTGCAGGAGGGTCCCAACGTCCCCGCCGTCGAACGGGGAGCCAGCACGATAGACGCGTTGTTCGCTCCCATCGAGGTGGAGGAGACCAGCGGACGCGTCTGGGTCATGAACCGCGGCCGACTGTCGAGTCTGCGCGTCCGCCTCGGCGTCACGGACGGGACGGCGAGCGAGCTGCTGCGGGTGACCGGCGGATCGGCCGCCGCAGGCGCTCCCCCGCCGGAACCCACCGAGACCGAGACGTTGCGCGAACGACTGGCGACGGTCAACGACCAGGCAGCGCGCACGGCGCTCGAGCGGCGGCTGGCAACCCTGGAAGCGGCGACACCGACGGGCGCGGCCGCCCGGACGGATGCACCGGTCACGATCAGCGCCGGACTGCAACTCGTGACGAACGTCAGCACGCCGGACGGAGGAAGCGGCCCCGCGGTCGGCAACAGCGGATCGCCCCTTATCCCCCAGTTTCCCTTCGGGCGCCGCCGGCGCTGAGGAACCGCGATGCCCGTCATTGCGGTCGAGGACCTCACGAAGACCTACGCCATGGGCGACGTCGACGTGCGCGCCCTCCGAGGCGTCAGTCTCGCCATCGACGAGGGGGAGTTCGTCGCCGTCACCGGTCCGTCGGGTTCCGGCAAGTCGACGTTCATGCATATCCTCGGCTGCCTCGACCGGCCGACCAGGGGACGCTATCTGCTGGACGGGCGCGACGTGTCGGGGCTCTCGCGCGACGAGCTGGCCGAGGTGCGCAACCGCAAGATCGGGTTCGTGTTCCAGGGCTTCAACCTGTTGGCGCGGACCAGCGCCCTCGACAACGTCGAGCTGCCCCTGCTCTACGGCTCGCGCATGAACGGCCCGGCGCGGCACGCCCGCGCCCGGAACGTCCTGCAGGCGGTGGGGCTCGGCGATCGGATGGACCACCTCCCGAACCAGCTCTCGGGCGGGCAGCAGCAGCGGGTCGCGATAGCCCGGGCACTGGTCAACGAGCCGGCCATCCTCCTGGCCGACGAGCCGACCGGCAACCTGGACTCGCGGACCAGCGTCGAGGTGATCGACATCTTCCAGCGGCTCAACCGGGAGAGCGGCATCACCGTGCTCCTGATCACGCACGAAGCCGACATCGCCGAGTACGGCAGCCGGATCATCCGCTTCCACGACGGCAAGGTCGCGTCCGATCGGTCCAATGCGGCGCGCCGGGTGGCGAGCGAGGAGGTCGCGGCGCTGCCGCCGGCCGACAAGGAAACGGTGGCTCCGGAAACGGCGGCTGCCCAGGTGGGCTAGGAGTCTGCGCCGCAGGACGCAGCGAAGCGGAGCAGCTGAGGCGCAGAGTCATGGAGCGGGGGGATGGGCCGAGACGCCGAGCCTGCGAGGCGTTTCGGGGCGCCAGCCCGGGAACGAGGTCAGAACATGTCCGTGCTGATGGTGCTTCGCGTCGCTCTCAAAGCGCTCGGCCGCAACAAGATGCGCACCAGCCTGACCATGCTGGGAATGATCATCGGCGTGGCCGCCGTCATTACGATGGTGGCCCTCGGCCGCGGTGCGCAACAGGAAATCGAGACCCAGATCCGATCCGCCGGCACGAACATGATCATGGTCCGCGCCGGCAACTTCCGCCGCGGCGGCATCAGCATGGGGATGGGCCAGTCGCCGCGGCTCAAGGCGCAGGACGTCGACGCCATCCGCGAGCGGGTGCCCGACGCGCAGTACCTCGCGGCCGGCGTGCGCACGCGCGACCAAGTCGTCGCGGCCGGACAAAACTGGAACACGACCATTCAGGGAACCGACATCGAGTTCCCCCAGATTCGCTTCTGGGACGTTCAGCTCGGCACCTTCTTCACCACCACCCACGTCCAGAGCGCGGCCAAGGTTGCGCTGCTGGGCTCCGTCGTCCGCGACAACCTGTTCGGCGAAGGCGTGGATCCGGTAGGGGCCCGCATCCGCATCCGGAACCAGTCGTTCCAGGTGCTCGGGGTCATGGCCGCCAAGGGGTCGGGACAGTTCGGCGAGGACCAGGACGACGCCATCTTCGTGCCTTACACCACCGTGAACAAGAAGCTGCGCGGCCGCGACGGCACCAACATCTCGGAGGTCACGATCTCGGCCGCCTCCGCCGACCGCATCAACGCGGTGGCCGACGAGATCACGGCGGTGCTGCGCGAGGAGCACGGCCTCGGACCGGGCGAGGACAACGACTTCATGGTCCGCACGCAGGAGGACATGACCAGCATGCGGACGCAGACGACCCAGACGATGACCGGCCTGCTGGCCAGCATCGCCGGCGTCTCGCTGATCGTCGGCGGCATCGGCATCATGAACATCATGCTCGTGTCGGTCACCGAACGGACGCGGGAAATCGGCCTGCGGATGGCGGTCGGCGCCAAGGGACGCGACGTGCTGCTGCAGTTCCTGGTCGAGGCGATCGTGCTGAGCCTGGTCGGAGGCCTGGTCGGCGTCGGGCTCGGCTTCAGTCTCTCGGAAGGCCTGACGCAGTTCCTCGCCTGGCCGACCTCGGTGCCGGCGGACGCGGTGGTGGTCGCCGTCGGCTTCGCTGCGGCCACCGGCATCTTCTTCGGGTTCTACCCCGCCCGCAAGGCGGCACAGCTCGACCCGATCGAATCGCTGCGCTTCGAGTAGCTGCGCGCGGTCCGGGGGCAATCTCGTCACGGAGACGCAAGAGATGAAGCTGAACACTCTCGTACTCACATTTGCTCTGTCCGCGCTGATGGCCATGCCCGCGGGAGCGCAGACTCCCGATTTCTCCGGCACCTGGCAGATCGATCGCGACGCCAGCGACATTCCGGAGCGCGGCGCCGGACCGCGCGGCGGCAGGGGTGGTGGTCCGGGACGCACGGGCGGCGGACGTCCGGGCGGACGCGGCGGCTTCGGCGGGCCGCCCGCAATGCTCGTCATCACGCAGTCGGCCGGCCTGCTCACCATCGAGCAGCAGACGCCGCGCGGGAGCCGCGCGGTCAGCTACCGTCTCGACGGCGGCGAGAGCACCAGCGCCGCCCCGCGCGGCGATCTGGTGACCACCTCGACCTGGGACGGCCCGACCCTCCTGACCGTGGGCACGATGCAGATGTCCACGCCTCGCGGCGACTTCTCGATGGACATCATCGAGCAGCGGTCGCTGAGCGCGGACGGCCGCACACTCACGGTACAATCGGTACGTATGCTGCCGTTCGGTGAGGTCGGCTCGACTCTGGTCTATAGAAAGGAAGTGCCTCGATGATGCGTTTCCTCGATCCCTATACGGAGTGCATCCACGATACGCTCCGCATCGTCGCAGGCTATTGCTTCATGCTGCACGGCCTGCAGAAGCTGTTCGGCGTTCTCGGAGGACCGGAGGATCTCGAGCTGGTTTCCCTGCTCGGCCTGGCCGCGCTCATCGAGGCCGTCGGCGGAGCCCTCATCGCTCTCGGCCTGTTCACACGGCCCGCCGCGTTCATCGCCAGCGGGGAGATGGCCGCGGCCTACTTCATCGCACACGCGCCGCGGGAAGACGGAATGTTCCTCTTTCCGGTGACCAACCAGGGAGAGCCGGCGGTGCTCTTCTGCTTCGTGTTCCTCTATCTCGCGGCGGCCGGGCCCGGCGCCTGGAGCCTGGACGCGCTGCTGCGCAAGGACTGACCGGCGGGAGCAGGGGCGCCGAGGGCGGCCAGCAGCTCGCGCATCGAACGGCCCGTGATGGGGTCCGTCAGGTCGGGGGCGACGGCGGCCAGCGGTTCCAGGACGAAGCGCCGCTCCCGAAACCGGGGATGCGGCAGGTCGAGGCCGGGCCGGCGGACCACGAGGCCGCCCATCAGGATGAGATCCAGGTCGAGAGTCCGCGCCGCCCCGGGGTAGGGCCGATCCCGGCCGCGCTCCCTTTCGATCCGCAGGAGCGCCGTGAGCAGGGCTTCCGGCGCGCACGAGCACCTGCCCGCCGCGGCGGCATTGAGATAATGCGGCTGCGGCGGCACGCCGACCGGCGCCGTCTCGATGAACGGCGATACGCGCATGTCGGCGAGCAGCTCGCCGAGGGCGCCGATCGCGAATGAGAGGTGGGCGTGGCGGTCGCCAAGGTTGCTGCCCAGGGCGACCGCGGTGACGGGGGAACGGCCGAGGCGTCGGGAACGGCTCCCGTTACGACTGCTGCTTCTCCTTGCACGTGATGCATACCCGCGTCCAGGGGATTGCGTTCAGCCGGGCCGGCGCGATCGGCTCGCCGCAGTCGCGACAGATTCCGTATATCCCCTGATCGATGCGCAGCAGCGCTTCTTCGATCGCCTTGAGGATTTTGGCGTCGGTCTGCTTCAACTTGAGCTGGATGTGCACCTCGTTGTTGCCGCTCGCCTGGTCGGCCATGTCGCCCTGACGAGTGTTGTTGTCCATCGGCGTCGAGAACGACTTGGCGCCGCGCTCGGCCAGGATCTCCGTGCGCTTCCTTATCAACGCGTCCTTGTAGACGACCTCTTCCATGACCCGGCTCCTCCTCTATCGGCGGCTCGCCGGCAGCGTAATCCGACAGTGTAGCACGGTCCCCCGCACCGGGTCGGTCATTCCGCCCGCAGGGTCAGCAGCGGCTTGCGCCGCAACACGTCCACACTGGATGCCACCCCTACCACCAGCACGACGGCCGCAGTCACCAGCGCCCCGCCGATGTTGATGGCCGGGGCCGGCGTCCACGCCACGTCGAGCACCTGCCGGGTGAGCACCCAGGTCAACGCCAGCGCTCCGATCGAGCCGATGGCGCCGGCCAGCGCCCCCAGCACGCCGTACTCGAAGACGTACATCACGGCGATGAGACGGGTATTGGCGCCCAGCGTCTTGAACACCGCGGCGTCGAACAGGCGCTGGAACTTCGTCATCGCCACCGAGCCGACCAGAATGAGGCCGCCCGCGAGCAGCGCGATGGCGCCTACCACGGTGACGGCCAGCGTGACGTAGTCGAGCACGCGTCGGAACGTGCGGATGATCTCCAGGCCGTCGATGACGGAGACGTTGGGATACCGATCCACCAGCGTGCGTTGCAGCGCGCCGCGCGCGTCGGCGTTGGCAGGTCCCCGCAGGAAGCTGATGTAGGTATGCGGCGCGCCGTCGAAAGTACCGGGACGGAACAGGAACATGAAGCCGCCGCTGCGCGAGTCGTCCCAGTCGACGGCGCGGACGCTCGTCACGCGGGCCTCGACGATGCGGCCAAGCACATCGAACCGAACGGTGTCGCCGAGGCGCATGCCCCGCTCCATGAGGCTGTCCTCTATGGATACCTCGGGCGATACGGCCGGCGCGGCGTCCCAGAACTCCCCGGCAACGATCCGCTCGTTCTCTTCGAGCCGCTCCCGGTAGGTGACGGTGTACTCCCGCCCGAACCCCGCGCGCCGCACCGCGCGCCGGCCCTCGATGGACGTCGCGGGCCCGTTCACCGCCGTCACCCGGGCGCGCAGCACCGGTATCAGGGCCGGCGTTCCCACGCCTCCCGGCCCACCGAGCCCGGCGTCCCGCAGAACGCGCGTCACCCCGTCGGCCTGATCCTGCTGCACGTCGATGAGGAACATGTCGGGCATGTCGTCCCGCAGCTCGAGCGAAAAAGAGGCCAGCAGGTTCGCCTGCACCGCGTGCACGCCGATGATGAAGAAGCTGCCGAGCCCCACCGCGAGAAGGACGACGCGGGTCTGGTTGCCCGGCCGGCGGAGATTCAGCGCGGCGTGGCGCAGCGGGAACCAGCGCGCCCCCTCCAGTGGCTGGGCCAGGCGGACCAGCGCCCGGCCGAGCAGGTGCAGCGCACCGGCGACGCCGACGAAGCCGCCGGCCACGTAGGCGCCCACCTCCAGCGATGCGGCCTGCCAGGCCGCCACCCCTACCAGACCCAACCCGACCAGTACCGTGGCGGCAATGCGGAGTCCGTCGGGCGGCAGGGTGTCCAGCGCCGCTCCCTGCCGCAGCAACAGCAGCGGCTTGGCGTGGCGGGTGTCGAGCAGGGGCACCAGCGCGAACAGCAACGACACGAGCAGCCCGACGGTCAGCCCCTGCAGGACCGCCGAGACGGTGAGGTCCGTCGAGACGACCTCGAACCCGGTGGTGGCCGCCGCCTGTGTCGCCAGCGAATCCGGTACGGCGGCCAGCACGCCCCACGCGACGCCGATTCCCAGCAGGGCCCCTCCCAGTCCGAGCAGGGCGACCTGCACCACGTAGACGGCCAGCACGCCGGCGGTCGTCGCTCCGAGGCACTTCAGGATCGCGGCGCTGCGCAGTCGCTGCTGCACGAAGACCCGGGTGACGCTCCAGACGCCGATCCCGCCGAGAATGACGATGACGAATCCAATCAGGCTGAGGTAGTTCTCGGCCCGCGAGAAATTGCGCTCGATCCGGTTCTCCGTCCGCCGGTAGGAGCCGATGCGGACGAATGCTTCCTGCAGGTCTTCGCGCAACTGTCGCACCAGCGGCTCGATGGACTCCTCCTCCGGAACGCGCAGCAGGAACTGCCGTTCCGCGCGGCTCCCGAAGCCGATCAGACCGGTCTCGGCCAACGCCTCGTGCGCCACGAGCACGCGCGGGCCCAGGCTGAATCCGCCCAACTGGCGCCCCGGCTCGGTCACTATCGCGTCGCGAATCGTGAACGTCTCGTCGCCGATGAGGATCTCGTCGCCGACCGAGACGCCGAGCTGCGGCAGCAGCTCCCTCCCCACCAGGGCGCCCCGGTCCCGAAGCAGAGCGGGCGAATACGCGCCGCCGCTCTCCAGCACAAAACGTCCGTAGAACGGGAACACCGGCTCCACGCCACGGACCTCGACGACCTTCGTGCGCGTGCCCACGTCCGCCGGCAGGCGCGCCATGGACACGGTGTCGACCGTCTCGGTCAGGTCGGCGCCGGGCACCGCGGCCGCCCGCTCCTCGATGCGGCCCTGTACCTCGTCCGACCACGGTTGGTCCGTTCGAACGTAGATGTCTCCCGCCGTGAGCGCACGGGCCTCGGTCGCCAGCGCCGTCCGAACGTTCTGCACCAGGGAGCGCAGGGCGACGATGCCGCCCACGCCGATGGCAACGCAACAGAAGAAGAAAACCAGGCGGCGCCACGAAGCCCGCAGCTCCCGCCACGCCATCCGCAGGACGAAGTTCATGGTCGGATACCCGTTCAGACGGCGGTTGCGCCGGCCGGCTCCAGCGTGGCGGCCGGCGCCGCCATGCGCTCGGTCCGGCCGTCGCGCATGGCCAGCGTGACGTCGGTGCAACCCGCCAGCTCCGTGTCATGCGTCACCAGCATCAGCGTGGTGCCGCGTGTCCGGTTGATGTCGACCAGCAGCTCGATGACGTGACGGCCGTTCGTGGTGTCGAGGTTTCCGGTCGGCTCGTCGGCCAGCAGGATCGGTGGATCGTTCGCCAGCGCGCGCGCGATGGCGACCCGCTGCTGCTCGCCGCCGGACAGTTGCGACGGATAGTGGTGCCCGCGGTTGGTCAATCCCACGTCGGCGAGCAACCCGCGTGCCCTCTCCGTCGCGTTCGCGGTGCCGGCGATTTCGAGCGGCACCATCACGTTCTCGAGCGCACTGAGCGACGGTATGAGGTGGAAGAACTGGAACACGAAGCCGATCCGGCTCCCGCGCAGGCGCGCGAGCTGATCCTCGTCGAGAGTCGTGATATCGGTTCCCCCGATCAGAATCCGGCCGGTCGACGGGGTGTCGAGGCCGGCGATCAATCCGAGCAGCGTCGACTTGCCGCTGCCCGACGGACCGACGATCGACAGCGACTGCCCTGCCGGCACGGACAGGTCGAGCGGATGGAGAATCGTCAGCGCCCGGTCTCCGCTCTGCACCGTCTTCGAGACGCCGCGCAACTCGATTATCGAACTCAAGGGACGACCTCCCGGTCGGCCGCGATCTCCCGCAGAAGCGGTTCCAGCGACGGCCACAGATGCTCGGCGACGCGGGCCGCGCCTGCCTCGTTGGGGTGAATCCCGTCGCGCTGATTCAGATCCGGCACACCCGCCACCCCCTCGAGGAGAAACGGCACGAAGGTGACGCTGCGGCTCTCCGCCAGGCTCCGGAACACGTCACGGAAATTGGACGTGTACACGGCGCCGAAGTTCGGCGGCGCCTCCATGCCCGCCAGCACCACACGGCTACCGCGGTCCAGCGCGCGATCGATGATCCGAGCCAGATTGTCCCGCATCTGCTCGACCGGCAGGCCGCGGAGCGCGTCGTTGCCCCCGAGGGCTACCAGCAGCAGCTCGACGTCGCCTTCCAGCGCCCAGCTCAGCCGGCGAAGTCCGCCCGCCGTCGTGTCTCCGGACACGCCCATGGCGGCAATCTCGATCGGCCAACCCGCGGCGTCTATGCGGGCCTGCAACAGGGCCGGATAGGCATCGTCCGGGGCCAGACCGAGTCCGGCAGTGAGCGAGTCGCCCAGAATGACGACGCGGGCGCGCCGGGTCTCGTCGTTCCCCCGCTCCGCGGGCAACCCGCCGCCCCCGCGCGGTTCCGACTCGAGCGCGGGCTCCCGCCGCAGGTTCTCCGCCACGTCCGCCGGCGCTCCGCCGCATCCCGTCCACCCTACCGCCGCCACGCACAACGCGGCGTACAGGCGACTGCCGACCGTCGTGGCGCTACCCCGTAAGCGGCTCACTGCGTCACCTCAACCCATCAATTCTACAGCCGGCGTTCATTCGGCCGCGGCGCCCGGGCGCACACGCCCGCGCCGGGCGGCCAACGACGCCCGGACCCACCAGCCATAGACGGCCACGTTCACTCCGCCCGCGAGAAGACCCAGCACGACCTGCGCCCGGCGAGTGAGCCCCGCCGGATAGAGGACCGGGAGCAGGTACCGTGCGATGAAGTCGCCCTCGTAACCGGTCGCGCCCGCCTGAACGCGCAGCCACAGCTCCAGCGGCGTCAGCGGACAGATCGCGCCGCTCAGCTCGATGCCGACGCCCCAGGCCACGGCCGGCAGGTGCAGCCAGGCGAGCCGCGGCCAGCGCGGGACCGCGAGCCCTCCGAGCACGACGAAACCCACGAACGCCAGGTGCACGACCACCAGAAGATCGGCCGCAAGGCCGTAGAGCATGGCGGATCCAGTATGGCCCAATGCCGAGAGCCGTCTCGGATGGCCGGTTGCGGCCCCGGCAACGCCCCGAAACGCCTCGCCGGCTCGGCGTTTCGGCCCATCCCCTCCGCTCCATGACCTTGCGCCCCGGAACTTCGCTTCGCTTCGCTCTGCGGCGCAAGCTCCTAGATGCGCCCGCCGATTTCGGGTACGATTCCAGCCCCGATGACGAGTGCAGCCCGCGCCGGTGTCGTCATGTGCGCGGCCGTTGCCGCCGCCGGGGCGGGCACCGGATCGGGACGCGCCACGATGACGACTCGCGGGCTGACCGCCATCGCCGGCATCGAAGTCGGCCATCACACGCTCGACGCGCGGCCGACAGGCTGCACCGTCGTTCTGACCCGGGGGGGCGCCACCGCCGCCGGCGACGTACGGGGAGCATCGCCCGGCACCCGCGAGACCGCGCTTCTCGATCCGGTCAACTCGATCCAGCAGGTACACGCCATCGTGCTTTCGGGCGGCAGCGCGTTCGGCCTGGCCGCCGCCGACGGGGTGATGCGCTACCTCGACGAGCGGGGCATCGGCTACCGGACGCGGACGGCGCACGTGCCGATCGTGCCCGCCGCAATCCTGTACGACCTCGGCATCGGCGACGCGGCCGTGCGCCCGACCGCGGACTGCGGGTACAGGGCAGCGCGGGCCGCCTCCGGCGACGCCATCGAGGAAGGCAGCGTCGGTGCCGGCGCCGGCGCCACGGTCGGCAAGCTGGCGGGTCCGGAACGCGCCATGAAGGGCGGCATCGGTACCGCGCTCATCGAGCTTCCGGACGGCCTGCAGGTCGCCGCCCTGATGGCGGTGAACGCAGTCGGCGACATCCACGATCCGGCGACGGGAGCGTTGATCGCCGGCGTGCGGAGCGAGGACGGCCTGCGGCTGGCGGGCGCGCGTGCCCTGTTGCGCGAGCCGGCGCCCGACCCGCCCGGCGGCGAGAACACCACCATCGGCGTCGTCGCCACCAACGCCCGGCTCGACAAGGCGCAACTCGGCGTCGTCGCGCGCATGGCGCACGACGGCCTGGCGCGCGCCGTCCGTCCGGCGCACACCCCGGTGGACGGGGACACCATCTTCGCCCTGTCGACCGGCAGCCTGGAAAGCCCCGCCAGCCTGCTGCGGATCGGCGCCCTGGCTGCGGACGTCACGGCGGAGGCCATCGTCCGCGGCGTGCGCGCCGCCAGCGGACTGCCGGGCTACCCGGCCGTCCGCGATCTCAAGGAGAGCACACCATGAACGCTGTCGTGCTTGCGGCAATCGGCCTGATCGCGGTCTTCTCCGGGTACCGGTTCTACTCGAAGTTCATGGCCGAGAAGATCTACCAGCTCGATCCCGACTTCAAGACCCCGGCGCACACCATGCGGGACGACATCGACTACGTGCCGACGAACCGTGTCGTCCTGTGGGGGCACCACTTCACGGCGGTCGCCGGCGCCGCGCCGATCATCGGTCCGAGCATCGCCGTGGTCTGGGGCTGGCTGCCGGCCTTCCTCTGGGTGGTCATCGGCACGATGTTCTTCGCCGGCGTGCACGACTTCGGCGCCATCTGGGCCAGCGTCCGCAACAAGGCGCTGTCGGTCGGCTCGCTGACCGGCGAGGTGGTGAGCCACCGCGCGCGCAACCTGTTCATGATCGTCGTCTTCTTCCTGCTGCTGATGGTGAACGCGGTGTTCGCGGTCGCGATCTCCACCGAGTTCATCAACACGCCGGCGAGCGTCATCCCGGCCTGGACGGCCGTCTTCGTGGCGGTCGGCATCGGTGTTCTGCTCTACAAGGTCGGCGTCGGGATCACCTGGCCGACGGTGGTGGGGACCATCATTCTCTACGCCGTCATCTACCTGGGAGAGATCTTCCCGGTCACTCTGGCCGAGACGGCCGGCATCGCGCCGGCGGCGCAGTGGATCCTGATCCTGTTCGCGTACGCCGCGGTGGCGTCGATGCTGCCGGTATGGCTGCTGCTGCAGCCGCGCGACTACATCAACGGCATCCAGCTCTTCGTCGGCCTCGGCATCCTGTACGGCGCGGTCTTCATCGCCGCCCCGACGATAGTCGCGCCGCCGATCAATCCCAACGTCCCGCCGGGGACGCCGCCGATCATGCCGCTGCTGTTCGTCACCATCGCATGCGGTGCGATCTCCGGCTTCCATGGCCTGGTCAGCTCCGGCACCACGTCGAAGCAGCTCAACACGGAGACCGACGCGCGCTTCGTCGGCTATCTCGGATCGCTGGGTGAGGGCACGCTCGCGATCGTCGCGATCATCGCCGTCACGGCCGGCTTCTCGATGACGGAGTGGCAGTCGGCCTACGCAAACGCGGAGAGCTTCGGCGCGGTGGGCGGCATCAGCGCGTTCGTCGAGGGCGGCTCGCGAATCGCCGCCGCCGGGCTCGGCCTGCCGCTCGGCTTCGCACAGACGCTGCTCGCCGTCATGGCAGTGCTGTTCGCCGGGACGACGATGGACGCCGGGGTCCGGCTGCAGCGCTACATCGTGCAGGAGTGGGGGACGATCTACAACATCCCGGCGATCCAGAACGGCTACGTCGCCACCGCCGTCGCGGTGGGGGCCTGCCTGGTACTGGCGTTCGGCGCGGGGGGCGCCGACGGGACCGGCGGCATGATCATCTGGCCGCTGTTCGGAACGACGAATCAGTTGCTGGCGGGACTGACGCTCCTCGTCATCAGCGTCATGCTGGTCAAGCTCGGCAGGCCGGCGCGCTACACGTTGATTCCGATGGTCTTCGTCACGACGATGGCGCTGCTCGCCGCGCTCTACCAGCTCGGCAGCCTCTACACCGAAGGCCGATTCGTGCTGGTCGCCATCGACATCGTGATCATCATCACCGCCATCTTCGTCATGCTGGAGGCGGCGTCCGCGCTGATGCGCGAGCGGCGCGCAGCCGCGGCGGGGGTGGGCTAGGGCTCCCCCGGCAGGCCGCCATGAGCCCTTCCCGATTCGACGGCGTCCGGGCGCGGCTGGCCCGGGTCCGGACGCTGCTCGGCGAGTTCTACACGGCGCCCTACCGGGGCGCGGTGGCCCGCGCGCGCCGCGACGAGGACGACCTGTTCATGCTGTTCGTCTTCGCGGAGCTGATGGGCGTGCCGAACCCGGCCGCCTACTACACGCTGGAGCTCCAGCCGCTCCTGCTCGAGCGCTTCCACGAGTGGCACACCCGGATGGGCCTGGAGCACTCGCCCCTTGACCACTTCCGTTGCTGCTGACGGCCTGCTCGAGCGCCGCATCGTCTTCGTCGGCGGCAAGGGGGGCGTCGGCAAGACCACGACGGCGGCGGCGCTGGCGCTCGTCGCGGCGGAACGGGGCCGGACGTGCCTGGTCGTGTCCACCGACCCGGCGCACTCGCTCGGCGATATCTTCGGTCGTTCCATCGGCAACGCGGAGACAACGCTGGCCCCCAGCCTGACCGGGCTCGAGGTCGATCCGGACCAGGCCGCCGCCGCGCACATCGCGAGCGTCAAGGAGCGCATGAAGACGCTGGTCCATCCGCGGCTGTACGACGAGGTCGACCGGCAGCTCGACCTCGCCGCGCACGCGCCGGGCGCCACGGAGGCGGCGCTTGTCGAGCGCGTCGCCGAGCTGATGGCGCTGGCTGGAGAGCGCTTCGACCTGGTGGTTTTCGACACCGCGCCGAGCGGCCATACCGTGCGGCTGCTGTCGCTGCCGGAAGTGATGAGCGCCTGGATGGACGGCCTGCTGCGTCACCGCGAGCGCTCGTCACGGCTCGGCGCGATGCTCGGCCATCTCGGAGGCAAGCCGGGTCAGGGCGACGACCTCTCGTTGATCGACGCGCGCGCGGATCATCCGCGCGACAGCCCCGAGTCCCGGATCAACGACGTCCTGCAGGCGCGCCGCCGCAAGTTCATCGTCGCCCGTGAACGTCTGCTCGATACCGCCGGGACCGCGTTCCTGCTGGTGGTCAACCCGGACCGGCTGTCGATTCTGGAGAGCCGGCGGGTCGTCGACACGCTGGCCCGTTTCGATCTCCGCGTGTCGTCGCTCGTCGTCAACCGCGTCCTCCCGGACACCGCGGACGCCGCCGGCGCGTTCGTCGACGCGCGCCGGATGCAGGAACGCGCGCATCTGCGGGAGATCGAGGAGGTCTTCCCGGCGCTGCCGCGCACCGTCATCCCGCTCCGGCCGGACGACGTGCACGGCGTCGACGCTTTGCGTGCCGTCGGCGCGCAACTGCTCTCCCACTGACCATGTCTCCACCACCCGCGCAGATCTGCCTCATGCCTGGTGTCTCGGCCGTCGTCGCGCGACATCCATGACCATGTCTCCACTGCTCGCCGCCCTGATCTGCATCGCGGCCTACGTGGTCGCCTACCGCGTGTATGCGCGCTTCCTCGCCGAGCGGGTCTTCCTGATCGACCCGGCCCGGCCGACCCCGGCGGTCCGCTTCCGCGACGAGATCGACTACGTGCCGGCCAACCGCTACGTGCTGTTCGGGCACCAGTACGCGTCGATCACGGGACTCTCGCCGATGCTCGGCCCCGCCATCGCGGTCATCTGGGGCTGGCTCCCGGCAATGGTGTGGGTCGTCCTCGGGGCCATCTTCGTCGGCGCGGTGCACGACTTCGGGGCGCTGGTGGTATCCATCCGCGCCCGCGGGATGTCGCTCGGAAAGGTGACCGAGAACCTCGTCGGCCCGCGCGGCAAGACGTTGTTCCACCTGGTCATCTTCTTCCTCATCGCGCTGGCGATGGGCGTGTTCGTCCACGTCATCGCGGTGCTGTTCTCGCCCGGCTTCTATCCCCAGGCGGTGCTGCCGAGCGGCGCCCTGGTGTTCGTGGCCGCGGCCATGGGCGTGGCGGTCCATCGCGGCGGCTGGAGCATCCGGAGCCTGACCGTGGCGGGGCTCGCCGTCGCGCTGGGGCTCGCGTTCCTCGGCATCCGCCAACCTGTCGTCGGCCCCTCACTGGCGCAGTGGAAGTGGCTGCTGCTCGCCTACGCCTTCGGGGCCAGCGTGCTGCCTGTCTGGCTGCTGCTCCAGCCGCGCGACTACATCAACAGCCTGCTGCTCTATGTCGGCGTGGGCGCGATGTACATCGGTTTCGTCGCGACCAACCCGTCGTTCGCCGCCCCGGCGGTAGACCTTTCGCCGGAGGGCGCTCCACCGATCGTCCCCTTCGTCTTCGTGGTGATCGCGTGCGGCGCGGCGAGCGGGTTCCACGCGCTCATGTCGTCCGGTTCGACTGCCAAGCAGCTCGCCAGCGAGGGCGACGCCCGCTTCGTCGGCTACGGCGCGATGATCGGCGAGTCGATGCTCGGGCTGATGGCGGTGCTCGCCTGCACCGCGGGGTTCGTCTCCCGCGAGGCGTGGCTGGAGCGCTACGTGAGCTGGCAAGCGGCCGACAGCCTCGGCAACAACATCGCCGCCTTCATCAGCGGCACCACGCACTTCCTGCAGACGCTCGGCATTCCCGAGACTATCGGGGGCACGTTCGTCGCCGTCATCGTCGTCTCGTTCGCCCTGACGTCGCTGGATTCGGCCACCCGCTTGCTGCGCTACAACGTCTCCGAGATCGGCGACACGCTGCGCGTCGATGCCCTGTCGAACCGCTACGTCGCGTCGGGCATCGCGGTCATCGCCATCTGGGCCTTCGCCTTCATCCAGGTGGACGGCGAGTTCGCCGGGTTGATCCTGTGGCAGCTCTTCGGCACCACCAATCAACTCCTGGCCGGCCTGGCCCTGCTGGCCGTCACGCTCTACCTGCTCCGGCGCGGCAAGCCGCTGGTCTACACCGCGGCGCCGATGGTCTTCATGCTGCTGTCGACGCTGACCGTGATGAGCGCCAACCTGACCGACTTCTGGAGCGCCGGCCAGTGGCTGCTGCTGGCCCCCGCCGCCACCATCTTCACGCTGGCGGTGTGGCTGGTGGTGGAGGCGGCGCTGGCGGTGATCCGCTTCCGGCGGAACCCGGTGCTTGACGGGCTGGACGTGGTGTTCCGGGAGAAGTGACGCGTAGTGTTGCCACAACCGCGTCAGCGATCCTCTTCGCGTAACCGGCCCTGGCGACGTAGCTCCCTCTCCACGAACGGTGCGTGGCGCGTCAGGTAGTCGATTCGGATTCCTCCCGTCTGGTAGTTCTCGGCGAATTCCAAGCGCGCTTTGCAGCACTCCAGGTCGTTCAACCGTAAACGCTCGATAGTGTCCTCGACTCTCGCCACGACGTCTGGTGGCAGTGCTTCGCCGGGCACGACCTGGAACTCAACCAGTTCCAGGGCGAACCAACCGTCTTCGATCTCGAACGGATCCAGCACGCTTGCGACTGCGCCCTTACGGGCGTTCATCAGTGAGCAGGCCAAGCGGTAGTTGCGCCACTCGTACACCTGATCCCATCGCATGGACTTCGCGACCATATGGTCAACGCTCGGCGCACCCGTGCCACGCGGAATGTACAGACACAGATACGAGCAAATGCGGTCGTAGCTGGCGAGCAGCTCGCCGAGTGATTCGCGCCAATACGGCGGAAACGCGGAGGCCGGAATCTCCTCTCTCGATTCCGCGACCCGATCGAAGCGCTGCCCAGCGGTGCGTGGCGGCTGCTCGCCAACCAACTCGGCAATGGCTAACAAGCCCGGCTGTCTCACTACCTCGTCGAAGTTGGGTGGTTCGTCTGCGGGCTGGACACGAATCAAGGAGTACCTCCACGGTCCTCCACGAACGCATTCCAGCGAACCCAGAAACGGTCGACGTCCGGCAAGACACCTCGCAGTTCTTCGTGCGCCGCCATCACCTCTTCCAGCGATGCATCGGTTTGCTTGAGCAGCTTCCTTGCACGAATGATCGCCCGTTCGGCTTCGATACTGCCCCGCTCAGTCTCCAGATCAAACGCCTCGCTCGTCAACCACGCACCCGGCGTTCCTCGCGGCGTGTAGGAGCGGCGATGCAGTTTCGCCTCCGGGGGATCTCCATCGAGATCCAAATCCAACCAGGCGTCCTGCTGTGGATCGAACCACGGTTCTGCGGATGCCAGCACCAGCGGGGCATGCGTGGAAGCGATTACCTGTAACTGGGCTCCATCGAGAAGCTCCCGGCCAACGTCCCGTAACGCCTTGAGGATCGACCGTTGCCACCTCGGATGGAGATGGCTCTCCACCTCGTCGAAAAGCATGGTAACCTGACGGGCAGGCCTCTCACGAGTCAGTTCTGCCGCGATCCGGTGCTCGCTCCAGGCCCAGGTCAACATGTAGGCGAGCGCTACGACCCTACGAATCCCCGACGACGCGTGCAGGATCGGTACCGCACCGGCGTAGCGCGTCCAGATCGACGGGATGTTTCGCGCATCGTCTATCGACAGCCGCATGGGAAGTCCCGGCTCCAGCCGGTCGCCGTCGGCCCAATTGGGTGAGAGCGCGCGCAATGCCGAGGCCATGGCTCTCGACATGTCATCTTTTGCCTTGACCCAACTCGACCAGTCATGTAGCAGTCCATTGCAGAGCGGAGCGGTCCGCCCATCCCCCTCGGAAGCTAGACCGTCCCACACCTCGGTCTCCGTAAAGACGTACGGAGGACGCCGCTCTGGATGCTTGGGACGCTTAAACCGTGGCCAATTGTTGCGGGCGAAATCCCACACCGAGAAAGAGCCATCAGCGTGCGCATATACGATGAGGGCCTCGATCCGCTGGAACCTCCTACCTGGCGTCCACGCTTCTTCCCCTAGCGAATAGCCCACCGTGAGTTCGACGGTCTCCCCTGCATAGGTCGCACGAAACTTTATCGATGAACGCTCATTCCGATCGCGAGGTCGAGCCACGAGACCGGAAGTCATTCGTCGATTGATTTCCGCCGGCCAATACCCTGTCAACGCCCACCACGCCGTATCCAGCAGAAAGCTCTTGCCGAGACCGTTGTCACCGGTAATCAGGTTCACTCTCGGCGCGAACTCGACCTCCATACGAGGTGCGGGGCCCACATTCTCGAGCTTGAGGTACTCCAGCATGTGGGTCTCTTCCGGCCTCAGGTGAACAACTCTCGGACGCGCACGGCGAAGTCTGGGAGCACGGGATCTCCTTCCAGGATGTCCGTGTCCCGGAGCACCTCGGCCGGCTGCCCGTGGCGGTGAACGGTCACTGACCGCGTATCGGGATACGCAACCCACACGGCCCGCGTGCCCGCCTCCAGCCAGTCCCGGATCTTGTCCTGGACCGCGGCCGTGGAATCGCCCGGCGAGACCACTTCTACTGCCAGATCGGGCGCCATCTCGGGGAACCCTGAAGGAGCCTCCTCCGTCCCCAACCGCTCGCCGGCCACGAAAGCCACGTCTGGCGCTCGCACCGTGTCCGGACTCCGCCGCAGGAGGAAGCCGGTTTCCGCCGCAAAGACCCGGCCCAGATCCCGCTCCAGCACATGATTGCCGATGAACAGCCCGAACTTGTGTGCGACCTGTCCGTGTCGTCCTCCCGCCGGCGCCATGACAACGAGATCTCCTCTCACGAGCTCCGTACGCTTGCCCAGGATCGAGAGGCGCGCAGAGACGAGCGGCAATTCGTCTGCTGTAACCGGGGTCTTCGTGGCGCCTGTCCTCATCGCTCGACTCTCCGGGTCCATTCTACGCGGACGGGTGGTCTCCCTCGGGGCGGAGCGCTTCACGTGCCGGACATCGTCTCAGGTCTCCAGGGTCCCCAGGTCACCCAGCGCCGTACGCAGGTCGCGTTCCAACTCCTGGAACGATGTCGACCGCCTCAGGGCGTCCATCGACTGGCGTTGGGCGATGGCAGGCAGAAGGCTGTCGCCACGCGACCGTCGGGGACCCCGAACCGCAAGAAGTGCCGAGTCGAGGCACCCTTTCGGATCCGGATGCGCCTCGGCCTGCTCTGCTCCGGTCGGCAGGCCGAGTTCTGCTGGAGTGCCCCGATACCCCAGCGTATCGAGCACGGCCGCCGGATCCGCCAACGCCCACGATTCCATCATGGATGCGGGGCGCAGCAGCACGCAGCGCGCCCGAGGCAGCTCGCATTCTTCATGCATACGCCTGCAGTACGCGGTGCTCCGCTCTGGAAGCTTGGCCCGTTGACCTCGTCCACCGGTGTCCGCATGCACGAACACGACATGGAACGCCTCGCGGCCGTCACAGGCTTCCCTCGCGACCACATCCACGGATCGGCCCTTCCTGCCGAGACGCAGACTGGGACGCTCAGGCACGTCGACGGGCGTCTTACCGACCTTCAGGACCGTTGACTCGATGACGCGCGGGACGAGGACTTCGAAGTACGAATAGTCGGAAGCCCCTTCGCAGAACAGAGCGTATGCCAGATACATATCACGCCGTCTCGACGTGTCGGCGCAGGATCTCTTCGACTTCGGAACGCGTGAGGCCACTCTCCGAATCGGAGGACACCCCGCTTCTCATCCGCGTCCTCGAAGTGCGCGACTGCGTTTCCGGCGTCAACGTGGACACGACGTCCGACGCGACGACTTCGCAATCCCGCAACGCGGACATCACCACCGGGGAATGGGTGTTCACCAGAATCTGAAAGCACGTTTGCGCCCCAAGCGATTCGGTACAGCCGGTCGCGGACCGGATGAGCTCCATCAACGCGGGTATTCGCGCCTCGTGAACCCCGTTCTCGGGTTCTTCCCAGCAGAGAACCCCTCCGTGTTGGGGATCGTTCAGGATGGTCACCAGGGCCAGGAGACGAAGGGTACCGTCCGAGATCACACGGGAACTGAACGAGAGCGAATCGGCCAGTCTGAGAGCGAACGAGTACTCCGAGTCGCCCGGATCGTCCCGAACCACCAGACCCGCCACCGACGGAATCAGTGAGGACAGGTCCGCCGCGACATCCGACAGAAGACCGGCCGGCCTCTTCTCGGTCCTCGTCTCCTCCGTCAGCTTGGCGAGCACGGTGGCGAGGTTGGAGGCGTCGGGAAGCAACCGCCGCGGCGCAAGTCGGTCGGTCGCACGCCTGGAGGCCTGGGGATCGATTTGCAGAAACTGAGTCGACGACAGCAGCGTGCGCAGAGCATACAGGTGTGGAAACTCCGCGGTCGTCACCGTCGAAAGCCCCGTGCGAGATGCTTCTCTGGCCGACAGCGCCAGCGGCCGCCCCCTCTTGCCGGGGCCATCCTGACGGATTTCTATGACGTGCGACTCCTCGCTCGACCCGGAACGCGTCGCGATGAAGGGCTTCGACTGTCCGTACCGGACGGAACCGGTGTTCCAGGCTAGCGATCCGCGTTCTTCTTTCCGCCGTATCGGCAGACAGTGTTCCCGGTGAACGTATACGCCCTCCAGACGCCGGTCAGCCCCGGTTCGAACCGCGATCTCCAGCTCATACCGAATCCGCTGCGTCCGCAACTCGAACGACTTGCCAAATGGATCCGTGCCGTGGGGTTCGAGCAGGACTTCGACGGCAAAAGCCATCCGGTCGGAGCGCTTCGCAGCCGTGTGGCGGAACAGCTCTTCCGGTCGGCCTCTCAACTCCTGCATCGCCTCCCGAATGTCGGTCTGCGCCAAGCGCGAAACGAACTTGATCGCATCGAACAGATTGGACTTGCCGGACGCGTTCGGGCCTACGACAGCCGTGAATGGACGCAAGTCGAGCCTGAAGTTTTCGAAAGTCTTGAAACCGTCGATCTCGATGCGCGTGATCACCGAGAGCCCGCCCGGGCTGGAAACCGGATCGTCAGGTTGCCCCCATGCACGGGTGCGACTGTACCGGACTGCCGCCCGTGCGGCAATCCGGCGCCTGGAGCGATAGAACGGACAACTCTCAACGGGCCGATCTGCCAGAGAATTCCGGCGCCCGCATGCCCGAGAGGTCCAATGGCATCTCCGCCGCCGGCGCGGCCCGTCGTGCGCGGCGATCCGCGGTAGGATTGTTCGTCGCGTCGCCGAGGTCTTGCGACGTCTGGCTCCCAAGACTGGACGCACCAGGGCCTCCCATGCGCGCGAGGCGATTCTGACCTGTCTCGAGGAACTCGAGGATCTCCACTTGGCGAAGAAACGACTGCTTACGCCCGCCAACCGGTGGTCTCACGAGGACCTGGAGGCCGATGTGGATCTGGTCCGACCCGGCACGAGGAACACCGCTGAAGCCCGCCCGCCAACCGCATGATTCCTGACCACGTCATCGAGGTCGACGCGATCCGCAAGGCGTACGGCCAGACGGTGGCGGCCGACGACATCTCCTTCACGGTGCGGCACGGCGAGATCTTCGGCCTCATCGGACCGAACGGGGCCGGCAAGACGACGACGATGGAGTGCGTCGAAGGGCTGCGCGCGCCGGATGCCGGCCGGATCGAGGTGCTCGCGCTCGACCCGGTCCGCGACCGCCGGGCGCTCCAGCTCCGCATCGGGGTGCAACTGCAGGAGGCGCAGCTCCAGAAGCGGATCAAGGTGTGGGAGGCGGTCGCCTTCTGGCAATCGCTCTACCCGACGGCGGTGGAAGGCGAGCCGCTGCTTCGGCAGCTCGGGCTCCACGACAAGCGCGACGCCTGGTTCATGACCCTGTCGGGCGGCCAGAAACAGCGGCTGTTCATCGCCCTGGCGCTGGTCAACGACCCGGAGGTGGTGTTTCTCGACGAGCTGACGACCGGCCTCGATCCGCAGGCGCGGCGCGCCATCTGGGACTTGGTGCGCGGCATTCGGGACCGCGGCAAGACCGTGTTCCTGACCACGCATCTGATGGAGGAAGCCGAGCGCCTGTGCGACCGGGTGGCAATCCTCGATCACGGCCGGATCATCGACATGGACCGGCCCGCCGCCCTGGTCGAGCGGCACTGCCCACAGCGCACCGTCGTCGTCGCCACGGACTTCCCCGCCGCCGCCGACTGCTTCGAGGCCGTTCGGAGCGCCACCGCGGTCCGGAGCGAAGGAGACCGCCACACCATCGACGGCCGGGGCGACGACCTGGTCACCGACGTCATCCACACCATCTCGGAGCACCGGATGCCGGTCTCGGAGTTCCGCACCGTGCTGCCGACCCTGGAGGACGTGTTCCTGACGCTCACCGGCCGGTCTATCCGCGCGTGAGATACACGATGCAGGCGATGCTGCGAAACCTCCTGCACCTCGTCTGGCTCGAGACGAAGATCTTCCTCCGGGAGCCACTGGGCGTTATCGGCTCGGTCGCCGTACCGGTGCTGCTCTTCCTCGTCGTGGGCCGGATCGCCATCGGCGGCGCCGGCGCGCGCGCCGTGCGGGAAGCCGCCCCCGGCGACGTGGCGTTCCTCCGGACCGACCTGCCCGTCTTCGTCGCGATCCTGATCACGCTGAGCGCCGTCCTCTCGCTCGTCACCATCATCGCTATCTACCGCGAGGGAGGAATCCTCAAGCGGCTGCGCGCCACGCCGATCCGCCCGCCGACCATCCTGCTCGCGCACGTGCTCGTCAAGCTGATCTTCACGGCAGCGACGCTCGGGCTGATGGTTCTGGCCGGCCGGCGCTTCTATCCCGTCGGCGTCGACGTGCCGCTGGCCGCGTTCACCCTGGCCCTCGCATTCAGCACGTGGAGCCTGCTGTCCATCGGCTTCGTCATCGCGAGCGTGGTGCCGACGGCCCGCTTCGCCCAACCGCTCGGGGCGCTGCTGCTCTACCCGATGATCCCGCTGTCGGGGCTCTTCACGCCGATCGACACGTTGCCGCCGGGACTGGAGACGGTCGCGCGGTTCCTGCCGCTCGCCTACGCGGTGTCGCTGCTGCGCGGCATCTGGAGCGGCAATGCCTGGTCGGCTCACTTCGGGGATGTCGCGGTGCTCGGCCTCGTCTTCCTGCTCGCCACTGCCGTCGCGTCGAGGGTGTTTCGCTGGGAGTGACTCCCAACGCTCGCCGAAGCACTCCGGGGGGCCTTGGAGTACGAGGGTAAGCCATACTGTGTTCATGAGGAACGTCGTAGTGCGGATCGCCGAACGGGTTCTCCATCGGGCGCGCCGGTGTACCGCGGCATGCGCCTTCAAGATCCGACCGTACGCGCCACTTGCCGACCCCGCGAAACAGGAGGCCCGGATTCGGGAGGCCCGACAGCGCCTCAACGAATTGAGCCGGCGTTCGACAGCCCGCATCGGCTCCCGCTCGTGGACGCGTGAGGAGCTTCATGACCGTTGAAGCTCAATTGCGAGGACTCGATGTTCCCCCGTCGATGCGACCACGCTACGCGGACAGCGAGCGGCAGAATCAAAGGGGCGGACCCCGCACCCGACCCCACGAGAGTGCCGCAGGCCGCCAGAAAGTCCCATCGGGACCACGGATCGGGGTATACTGACGTCAGTCGCCCGTCCTATCGTCAATGGGCGGCTTAGTAGAGGGCCCCTGCGGGGGCCTTTTTTGTTGCCCAGGGGGTTCCGTGGACCGCGTAGCCGTCTTCGTCGATGCAGGCTATCTCTTCGCCCAAGGTTCGGTCGAGCTTCACGGTGAGAAACTGACGCGTGGGGAACTGGTGCTGGACCATGAGGCCGTGGTCGCCAAGCTCCAAGGATTCGCGGAACAGGTCTCCGGCCTGCCCCTGTTGAGAGTCTATTGGTACGACGGCACTTCTCAGGGTCCGACCTCCCAGCACATCACGCTGGCCAGTCAGGCGAACGTGAAGATTCGACTCGGGTTTGTGAACTCGCGTGGCCAGCAGAAGGGCGTCGATTCCCTCATTGTGACCGACATGATCACGCTCGCACGCAATCGGGCCATGGCGGAGTGCGTGCTCCTTTCGGGGGACGAGGATCTGAGGGTCGGAGTCCAGCAAGCACAAGAGTACGGAATTCGCGTCCACTTGCTGGGCATCAAGCCCGCGCGAGGGAACCAGTCGATTTTTCTCCTCCAGGAAGCCGATGCCACATATCAGTGGGAAGCACCCGAGCTCGGCACGTTCCTGAAGTGCAGCCCCCACGAGAGGTTCCATGCACGTTCAGACGCTTCAACGACTCCGACGCCGGAAACGCTCTCCGCAGGAGCTGATCTACTTGAGAATGTTGCTCGACAGGTAGCCGCCGAAGTGCCCGCGACCGATGTCGCGGCGCTCGTCGAGACCATCCGTGCGACGAATGTCCGACCACGGGAGATTGACGCACAACTTCTGGCAACATCGCGGCGTGAACTCGGCCACGACCTGAATCCTGCTCAGAAACTCCAAGTTCGGAACGCGTTCTTGAACTCGCTTGAGGCCCGGCTCAACGAATCCGCAGCCCCAACACCGGCAACGGTGCCCGTGTCAACGCGTGCTCAATCGTGAGGGCGCATATCTTCCCGTTTTCGCCCAGATCGAGCAGCGTATTCTCGTCCAGATCGCGCGTCTCGAGGACGCCGTCATGACGAAACTCGATGTACAGCGTGTCCGTCTCGACGTAGTACCGAATCTTCATGACGCCGTTCGGACGCCCGCGTTCCGGTTCAACACGGGCGCGTGCGGAGCGCTGCGGAGATAGCCGACGGTCTTGAACACGCCCGGCTACCGGCGCCGCAGCACCATCACCCAGCGGTCGTGTCCCTCGCGCTCACTGTCTCCCACAACCGCCAGAACCAGCGAGCCGGCCGCCGAGACGTCGCGCGCCGGGCGCGGCGTCTCGAAGCCGCCCGCCGCTTCCGGATTGGCCGGATCCGACAGATCCACGACCTGCACGCCCGCCTCGGTGTCGGCCACGAAGGCGTGATCCCCGTCGAGCGACACGCGGGTAGCGCGGCCGGGCGTCCCGAACGACGAGAGCTTGCTCGGCGCGGCCGGGTCCGAGACGTCGTAGACCTGCAGGTCTCCCCCGCCCGCCCCGACGATCAGGCTCGGCCGCGACCCGGTTCCCACCGACACCTCGATGTCCCGCGGCGCCGCCGGTGCGTGGATCACGCCGACCGGCTCGGGCATGCCCGGCCTGGAGAGGTCGAACACGTAGAGGCCCGAGGGGGAATCGGTGGCGTAGGCGATGGTCCCGGCGGTGACCACGTCGCGGGCGTAGCCGTCGAGGAAGAACGACCCGATCCCCGCCGGAGCGGTCTCGTCCGACACGTCGATCAGGACGAAGCCCTCCATGTGATCGATGATGCCCACCTTGCCGCTCGCGATGGCGCCGATCTTCGTCTGCCCGAGCGTCTTGTGCTGGCCCAGCAGTATCGGCGCGTCCGGGTCGGAGATGTCGAGGATGCCGAGCCCGAAGAAGTTGGCGCCGACGTAGGCGCGGTCCTCCGTCAACCGGAAGCCCCAAATCTCCTGGGGGAAGGTGTGCGAGCCGCGCGCGACGGGATTCGCCGGATCGGAGATGTCCCAGATGGTGAACGTATGCCCGCCGGACACGTAGGCGCGATCGCCCTGGATGCGCACCAGCTCCGCCGGCCCCGGGATCTCTCCCACCGGTTCGAGCGTGACCTGCTGTGCGGCGGCGCCCACCGCCATCAGACCC
The DNA here is from genome assembly GCA_964291605.2 of Vicinamibacterales bacterium. Lineage (GTDB taxonomy): Bacteria > Acidobacteriota > Vicinamibacteria > Vicinamibacterales > UBA8438 > WTFV01. Next base: position 4,041,348 of record OZ219745.1, read on the forward strand.
ACCGCTACGGCCGGCGCCGCACCGCGCATCATCGTCTGCAAGGTCGTCACTGCTCGTCTCCCTTCGCGATTCGATAGAGCTTCGACTGCGTGCGGATGAAGAGGCTGCCGCGCACGATGGCCGGCGTGGCCAGCGTCATCTCGTTCAGCGGATTCTTGTGGAGGATCTCGAACTCGGGGCCCGCCTTCACCACGTAGGTCTCGCCGTCCTCGCTCAGCAGGAAGAGCTTGCCGTTGTAGGCCCAGGGCGAGGCGGTGAAGCCGTTGCCGATCTCCAGACGCCGGCGGCCGTAGATCTCCTCCCCGGTGCGCGCGTCGTGGGCCACCAGGAAGCCGCGGTCGAGCAGCGTGTAGTAGATGTCGCCGTAGACGATCGCCGTCGTGTTGTAGGTCCCGAGCAGCGGATACGACCAGGCGATGTCCTCTGACGAGGTGAGCGGTCCGGGGAACCCGGAGGTGATCCCGCGCCGCATCGCGTCCTCCGGGAAGAGCGAGATGTCGCCCGCCGCGCCCGGCCGCACCGCGTAGACGGGCCGCAGGCCGCCACCCGGGTAGCCGGAGCTGATGTAGACGAGGCCGTGGCTGGCGAACGGCGTCGGGATGGTGAGCCCCGACATGCCGTGGAGCTGCCAGAGGAGATCGCCGTCCAGATCGTAGGAGCGCACCCCCTGCGTGCCGGCGGTTACGAGTTCCGTCCGCAGATCGTGCTCCCAGACGAACGGCGTCGACCAGTTCTGGCCCTGCTCGTCGCGCTCGATCTCCCAGACTTTCTCGCCGGTGTTCTTGTCGAAGGCGGCGAGGAACGAGCGGGTGGTGTTGTCGTTGACGATGTACAACCGGTCGTCGTGGAGGATCGGCGACGCGGCGGTCCCCATCTCCAGCAGCGTGTTGTAGACGTCCAGCTCCCGGGTCCAGATGGTCTCGCCGCTCATGTTGAACGCGGCGACCTGGCCGATGGCCCCGAAGTAGACGTAGACCCGGCGGCCGTCGGTGACCGGCGTCTCCGACGCGAAGCTGTTCTTCAGATGCCGCTTGCCTGGCGGCGGGGCGCTGAAGAGCTCGCGCTGCCAGCGGACGCGGCCGGTATGAAAATCGATGGCGTAGAGCAGCCAGCGATGCGTGTTCAGCGAGGCTTCCGACCCGTTCTCCATGCCCGGGTCGTAGAGCCCCTTGATGGGCTCGGGCTCGTCGCCGGCGCTGATCGCCGTGGTCACGAAGACGTTGTCGCCCGCGATCACCGGCGAGCTCCAGGCCAGTCCCGGAATGTCGACCGTCCAGACGACGTTCTCGGTCTCGCTCCAGTGCTCCGGCAGGTGCGGATCGTCTGGAACGACGCCCGCGGCGGGCCCCCGGAACTGCAGCCAGTCCTCCTGTCCCGCGGCCATTCCGGCGACCAGCAACACGCTCATTGCAACGACGACGATCCGGTGCATCGGCTCTACTCCTTCGGCCAGGTCCGGCGATCGCGAACCCTGGCGCGGGGCCTCGCGGCGTGTATCGAACGGTTACGCCACGGCGCGCGGTCGGGGCGCGCCCGTGCCACTACTGTACGTTGCCGGATTCGCCTGTCAAGTTGGCCATGCCCGCCTGCGGCGGACACGCTGAAGGATGAAGCGGGAGCCGAGTTTCTTCGTAACGGCCGGCAACGAACCGTCGCCGCGTGCGCGCGCCGATGGAGCGCGCCGCCCTCGATATTGCTGGCTCCGCACCGCCCTCGGTGCTGCGCCGGTTCGACGGGACTGCAGATCACGACCGTACCGGGGCATAATACGCAGTTACACCAGCGGTTCCCATCAGGAGGTATCGGATGCGATTCCGGCCGTCCGTTTCGATCAGCCTCGCGGCGATGCTCGCCGCCGCGCTCTTCATCCCGGTCGCCGCGGCCGGCCAGGACGACACGTGGCAGGCGCCGCGCACCGCGGACGGGCGCCCTGACCTGCAGGGGGTCTGGGACTTCCGCAGCCTGACGCCGCTCGAGCGCCCGGAGGACCTCTCCGACCAGGACGTCTTCACGGAGGAGGAAGCGGCGCAGTTCACCGAGGAGCGGCTCGCCGCCCTCGACAAGGACCAGCCGGGGCCGGACGGCCGCATCCCGCTGTCGGGCGGCTACAACGACTTCTGGTGGGACTATGGCCGGCAGCTCACCGACGACCTGCGCACGTCGCTCGTCGTCGACCCGCCCGACGGCCGCATACCTTCGCTGACCGCGGACGGCCGGGAGCGCGCGGACCTGCGCCGGGCCGCCCTGGGCCGCGACGCCCACGGCCCGGAGGACCGCGGCGCCTTCGAGCGCTGCATCCTCGGCTTCAACGCGGGGCCGCCGATGAACCCGAGCGCCTACAACAACAACATGCAGCTCTTCCAGACCGCCGACCACGTCGTCATCCTGAACGAGATGGTGCACGACGCGCGGGTCATCCCCCTGGACGGCTCGGACCACCTGCCGGACGGCGTGCGGCAGTGGCGCGGCGACTCGCGCGGGCGCTGGGAGGGAGACACCCTGGTAATCGAGACGAAGAACTTCACCGACAAGACCTCGTTCCGCGGCACCGGGCCCGGCCTTTACCTCGTCGAGCGTTTCACGCGGGTGGAAGAGGGAACGCTCCTCTACGAGTACACCGTCACGGATCCCGCGTCGTTCGAGCGGCCGTGGTCGGTCGCCGTGCCGATGCGCAAGAACGACCTGCCGGTCTTCGAGTACGCCTGCCACGAGGGGAACTACGGGATGCTGAACCTGATGGTGAGCGCCCGGTCCGAGGACGCGCGGAAGGCCGCGGAAGCCGCCGCGGGACGCTGACGAGATTCAACCTCAAGGAGCTCTTCGATGCACAGATTCATCAACCGCCGCTTCGTCACCATCACCGCCCTCGCCGCGGTCTTCGCGCTGGCCGGCGCGACGGGCGCCGACGCGCAGCTCGAGCGCGTTATCGATCCTGACTGGACGCTGCCGCGTACCGCGGACGGCCAGCCCGACCTGCAGGGCCTGTGGGGCAACAAGACCATCACCCCGATGGAGCGCCCCGCCGCTCTGGAAGGACGAGCCTTCCTGACCGACGAGGAGATGGCCCAGCGCAACCGGCAGCGGGCGCTCGACGAGGCGGCGCGCGACGCGGCCCCGGCCCAGCGCTACGAGGCGGGCGGCAACGTCGGCGGCTACGGCAGCTACTGGCTCGACGCAGGAGACACGGTGCTCTCGACCGGGCAGACCTCGCTGATCGTCGATCCGCCGAGCGGGCGGGCGCCGGTCCGCCAGTGGGCGCTGGACAACAAGGCCTACAACCTCGCGCACAACGGCGACCATTACCGCAACATGAGCGTCTGGGACCGCTGCCTCTCGCGCGGCGTCCCCGGCTCGATGCTGCCGGCCGGGTACAACAACGCCTACCGCATCGTGCAGACCCCGGACCACATCGTCATCCAGCACGAGATGATCCACGACGTGCGGATCATTCCGTTCCGGGACCAGCCGTTCATCGACGACAACATCCGGCAGTGGATGGGCGACGCACGCGCCCACTGGGACGGCGACACCCTGGTCGTCGAGACGAAGAACTTCCACAACCGCGGCTGGATCGCATCGAGCGGCGCCGGCGCGCGGCTCAAGGGCATCGCGGTCAGCAAGGCGCTGCACGTCGTGGAGCGCTTCCGGCGCGTGTCGGAGAACACCATCATCTGGACGGTGACCATCGAGGACCCGAACGTCTACACAAGTCCCTGGACGATCCAGATGCCGCTGACGGCCGAGCCGGAGTACGACATATTCGAGTACGCCTGCCACGAGGGGAACTACGCGGTGCCCAACGCGCTGAGCGGCCAGCGGGTCATCGACGCGCGGGCGGCGGCGACCGAGAATCAGTAGCCCGCTTCCCTCGCTCAGGGGAATCACGCAGGGAACTACCGACCACGGCGGGATCCAGGAGACGACCCTGGATCCCGTCCGGTCCGTCCGGCGTCAGGCCCGGATGCCCGCCACTCCGCCCACACTCTCCACCCTGGAAGCGTACAGCTCGACATCGGTCCCGACGGGATCCGGAGAGTCGCCTACTCCACGTCGTTGGTGATGCGGTAGAGCCTCGACTGCGTCCGCAGGATGAGGCTGCCGTGGGCGATGGCGGGCGTCGCCAGCGCCATCTCGTCGAGGTCGTTGGTCCCCACGATAGAGAACTCGGGACCCGCCTCCATCACGTAGGTGACTCCGTCCTCGCTCAGGGCGAAGATCTTCCCGTTGTAGCCCCACGGCGAGGCGGTGAACCCGTGGCCGGGGGCGATGCGCCGGCGGCCGTAGATCTCCTCGCCCGTCCGGGCGTCGTGGCACAGCAGGAACCCGCGGTCGAGCAGCGTGTAGTAGTAGTTGCCGTAGACGAGGGCCGAGGTGCTGTAGGTGCCGAGAAGCGGCTGGTACCACGCGATGTAGTCGTTGCTGCTCTCTCCGTCCGCAAGCGAGATATCTCCCGACGCGCCGGGCCGGACGGCGTAGACCGGCCGCGGGAAGCCGCCGGGGTAGCCGGAGCTGAGATACAGCAGGTCGTGGCCGGCGAACGGCGTGGGAACGACGTTGACGGTCATCCCGCCGAGCTCCCAGAGCTGGTTCCCGTCGAGGTCGTAGGAGCGGATCTTGCGGCGACCGGTGGTCACGATCTCGGTGCGCAAGTCGTTCTCCCAGACGAAGGGCGTCGACCAGTTCTCGGTCTCGTCGCGGTCGATGCGCCAGACCTGCTCGCCCGTGGCGGTGTCGATGGCGGCCAGGAAGGAGCTCGTGGTGTTGTCGTTGACGATGTACAGGCGCCCGTCGTGCAGCACCGGCGAAGCCGCGCTGCCGAACTCCTGCCCTCCGTTGAAGGCGCCCACCTCGGCGGTCCAGACGGTCTCGCCGCTCAGGTTGAGGGCGGCCACCAACCCGATGGCCCCGAAGTAGACGTACACCCGGCGTCCGTCGGTGACCGGCGTCTCCGACGCGAAGCTGTTCTTGATGTGCTTCAGTTCGGGCGGGGCCAGACCGGCGAGCTCGCGCGCCCAGCGGATGCGGCCGGTGGCGAAGGAGACGTCGTACACGATCCAGCGGTGCTCGGCCGTCGAGCGCTGCTTGCCGAACTCGTCGCCCGGGTCGTACAGCCCCGGCACCGGCTGCAGCTCGTCGCCCGCGCTGATTGCCGACGTCACGAAGATGTGGTCGCCCGCCACCACTGGCGAGCTCCAGCCCAGGCCGGGGAGCTCGGCCGACCAGGCGACGTTCTCCGTCCGGCTCCAGGTGTCGGGCAGGGCCGGATTGTCAGCCACGGCGCCGGCCGTGAGGCCCCGGAACTGCGGCCACTCCGCCGGCGTCTGGGCCCGGACGGACGGTGCCGTCCCGAGAACCGCGAGCACGGCCGAGACGAACGCCACGAACACCGCGAGCGTAACCGCTCTCCCCCACTGTCTCGTCGTCATCGCTGAATGCTCCCCTGCCGACATACTACCCGGCCACAGTTCCCGGGTGGCGAGGCGGCTGGCCGCCACGGTACCGGGCCGCCTTCTCGTCCGGCGGACCGCCGCTGGCGGCACCTGCGCCAAGTACCGCACAAAATCCGCGCCGGTGCACGCCAAAACTGCTATGTTTAGGTCTTCCAGCGACAGATATCGTATCGTTCTCCGGAGATAGTGAATGAGGAGGGAAATGGTGACCAGACGCAGTCTTCACCTGACGGTCGTGCTTTTCGCCGGCCTGGCGCTGCTGGCCGGCACGGCGGCGGCGCAGGACGACTCCTGGACGGCGCCTCGGACCGCCTTCGGCCACCCTGACCTGCAGGGGGTGTGGGCCAACAACAACGCCACGCCGCTCCAGCGGCCGGAAACGCTCGGCGACCGCGAGTTCCTCACCGAGGAGGAAGTGGCCACGCTGCAGTCCCACGCCGAGGAGCTGTTCGCCCTCGACGGGGGCGATGCCGCCTTCGGCGACAGCGTCTTCACCGCGGCGCTGAATGCGGTGCAGAACTTCAGCTCGCGCGACACCGCCACCGGGAACTACAACCAGTTCTGGATGGTCGAGCGCGACTGGGACAACCGCACGTCGCTGATCGTCGATCCGCCGACCGGCCGCCTGCCTGCGCGCACCGCCGCGGCCACGATGCGGGCCGAGGTGGCCTCCGCCAAACGGCAGCGCCACGCGATCTGGACCGACGACCGGAGCCTCGGCGAGCGCTGCGTCAGTTTCGGGGCGCCGCGGCTGGGCGCGGGCTACAACAGCTACTACCAGCTCTTCCAGACCCCGGACCACGTGGTCATCCTGATGGAGATGGCGCACGACGCGCGGATCATCCCGCTCGACGGACGTCCGCACCTGGATGACGACGTCCGGCAGTGGCTCGGCGACTCGCGCGGCTACTGGGACGGCGACACCCTGGTGGTCGAGACGAAGAACTACTCGCCGTACGCCAACTTCATGGGCGCGGCCGAGCACCTGCACATCACCGAGCGCTTCACCCGGGTGAGCGAGGACGTGCTGCAGTACGAGGTCACGGCCAACGATCCGACGACCTGGGCGCGGCCGTGGACCGCCATGATCCCGTTGCGCAGCAGCCCCGATGCCCTCTACGAGTACGCCTGCCACGAGGGCAACATCGGCATGGAGGGCATCCTCGCCGGCGCGCGGCGCATGGAGGCGCAGGAAGCGGCGGCCGCGGCCAGCCGCTGATCCAGCGGCTCGACGGAGGCACTCGACACGGCCGTCGCTCCGGTTCCGGAATCGGGGCGGCGGCCGTTTTTTGCTATTCTGGCGAGGCAGGTGTCGACCCGCTCAGGAGGTCACGATGAACCGTCTCCCTCGCCGCACCGCCACCGCGTTCGGCGCGATCCTCGCAATCGCGCTGCTGCCGGCCGCCGCACTCGGGCAGTCCTCCGAGTGGACACTTCCGCGCACCGCCGACGGCCATCCGGACCTCCAGGGCATCTGGGGCAACAACGCGGTCACGCCGCTCGAACGGCCGGAATCGCTCGCCGACCGGGCGACGCTGACCGACGAGGAACTGGCGCGCGTGCAGGCGACGGCCGAGCGCCTCTTCGCGCAGGACGCCGGCGACGCGGCCTTCGGCGACCAGTTCTTCAACGTGGCGGTGACCGACCCGGAGAGCTTCACGTCGACCGACGGCGGGACCGGCAACTACAACCAGTTCTGGCTGGTCGAGCGCGACTTCGACAACCGCACGTCGCTCATCGTGGACCCGCCGGACGGCCGCCTGCCGCCGACTACGTCCGCGGCACAGATGGCGGCCGACGCCGCACGCGCGGGCCGTGGACGCCCCGCCGCCTGGACCGTCGACCGCGGCCTGAGCGAGCGCTGCATCACGTTCGGACTGCCGAACCTGCTGGCGGGCTACAACAGCTATTATCAGATCTTCCAGACTGCGGATCATGTCGTCATCGAGCAGGAACTGATCCACACCACCCGCATCATTCCCATCGACGGACGCCCGCACGTCCACGACGGCATCGAGCAGTGGCACGGCAATGCGGTCGGCCGCTGGGAGGGCGACACGCTGGTCGTCGAGACCCGCAACTTCTCGCCGCAGAGCAACTTCCGGGGAGCGCGGGAGCACCTGCATCTGGTGGAGCGGTTCACGCGGGTCGGGCCCGACGAGCTGCACTACGAGTTCACGGTGCGGGATCCGACGGTGTGGACGGCGCCCTGGACGGCGTTGATGCAGTGGCGGCGGACGGGCGAGCCGATCTTCGAGTATGCCTGTCACGAGGGCAACATCGGCATGGAAGGCATCCTCGCCGGCGCGCGCGCCGACGAGGCGAAGGCTGCCGCCGGGCGATAGCGCGGCGCGACGCGATCGACACCAGGAGGGAACCATGGGCACGCACAACCAGCGTCGACCCCGGATACTGCTGCTCGCAACGGCCTGCGCGATGCTGGTCGCCGGCGCCATCGCCGTCCCCTACGCCCAGTCGACGAGCGGCGAAGCCTATGCCGCGCCGCGCACCCCGTGGGGCGTGCCGGACATCCAGGGAATCTGGACCAACGCCACGCTGACCCCCATCGAACGGCCCGCAGCGATGGCCGGGCAGGACATCCTCACCGCGGAGGAGGCGGCGGCGTTCGAGACCTCCTCGGCCGAGGCGCGCGCCGCGTCCGACACCTTCATCCCGGGCAACGTCGGCGCCTACAACCAGTTCTGGATGGACGGCGGCAAGGTTATGACCGGCGACCGCCGGACCTCGCTCATCACCGACCCGCCCGACGGGCGCATCCCGTGGACCGAAGCAGGACGCGAGCGGCTCGCGGCGGACTCGGCGAAGTACGGTGTCGGCCCGTTCGATTCCTGGATCGACGCCGATACCGGCGAGCGCTGCCTCACCGACGGCCTGCCGTTCGTTCCGCTGCAGGGCTACAACATGAACTACCACATCCTGCAGTCCGAGGGGTGGGTGGCCATGCTCAACGAGATGTTCCACGAGTTCCGGTTGATCCCGACCGACGGGCGGTCGCACATCCCGGTGCACGTGGGACAGTGGCTCGGCGACTCCCGCGGCCGGTGGGAGGGCGACACCCTGATCGTCGAGACGACCGCCTTCGCCGACAGGAGTGCCGACCTGTGGCGGGCGACGTGGCGCGCGGCGCGTCCCGGCCTGCGCCTGGTCGAGCGGTTCACGCGCGTCGACGAGCAGACGCTCGACTACGAGTTCACGATGACCGACCCGGACATGTTCACCCGGCCCTGGACGGCGCTCCTGCCCATGACGACCGACCACGAGTCGCGCGGGGTCACCTCCGGTCCGATGTACGAGTACGCGTGCCACGAGGGCAACTACGGCCTGCTGAACATCATGCGCGGCGCCCGCGCGGAGGATGCGCAGTAGTGTCCGGGTCGGGCATGGGCGCGACGGAGAACGCCGTTGTCGACGAAGCGGGGAGCGTCGTCATCTCCGGCACTCGGCCTGTCGGACACGAGGATGCGCTCCGTCGCGAAGACGTTTCCGCGACCCGCCGGGAGGATGCCATGTATTCGCTCAGGTTCCGCCGACGCCTCGCCGCCGTCAGTCTCGTCCTGACCGGAACCCTGCTCTGGCAGGGTGCGGAGCCTGCCGCCGCGCAGGTGCGCCCCGACGACCCCGGCAGCACGCCGGTCGTGCGCCTCGACGAGCCGCGCATTCCGCCGCTCCCTGAAGCCGAATGGACGGCCGAGCAGCGTGCGCTCGTCGAGAAGTACGCCTCCGAGGTGCGGATCGGCAACGGCTTCCGGACCATGCTCCGCGTGCCCGAGCTGGTCGACGCGGTCATGCCGTTCGTCCTCTTCACGTCGATCGACTCGACCCTGTCGGCGCGCCATCGCGCGCTGCTGATCCTGCGGACGGCCTGGCTGACCCAATCAAGCTACCTCTGGGCCGACCACGTGCCGACCGCCCGGGCGGCCGGCGTCATGCCGGACGAAATCCGACGCGTCGCCGAGGGACCCGGCGCCGTCGGGTGGGATCCGTTCGAGGCCACGCTGCTCCGACTCGCCGACGAGCTCTACGTCAACTCGTCGGTGCGCGACGCCACCTGGGACGCGCTGGCCGGGCGCTACGACCTGTACAACCTCTTCGACGCGGTGATGGCGGTCAACGAGACGACGCTGGTCGCCATGCTCTACAACTCGTGGGGCGTGCAGCCGGACGACAACGCCTACGCGCGCTTCCCGGCCGACGTGCCGTACCGGCCGGACGTGCCGGCGCCCGAGCCGCCGCTGACCACGCCGCGCGTCGCCCCGCTCGAAGGGGGCGGCATCCGGGTGGGCCGCACCTTTGGTCGCTACCCCGCGCTGCAGGCCGCGCGCAGCGGACAGTCCGGCTACGTGAACCGGATCTCCCCGCTCACGCCCTACTTCCGCGAGCTGCTGATCCTGCGCATCGGCTGGAACTGCCAGGCCGTCTACGAGTGGGCCAAGCACGTCGGCAGCGTGGGCCGCGCCCGCGACCACGGGCTGGAGCCGGAACGGATCGCGCTGGGCGCCGGCGCCGGCTGGGACGAGTTCGAAGCGGCGCACGTGCGCGCGGCGGACGAGATCTACCGGGACGGAATCGTGTCGCAGGAGACCTGGGACACGCTGGCCGAACGCTACGACACGCGCGAGATGATGAGCGTCGTGATGACCGTCGCCAACTACCGGCTGGTCTCGATGTCGCTCAACGTGCTCGGCGTCCAGCCGCAGGAGACGGACGAGCTGTTCCCGGACGTGGACTGGCGCTAGAGGAAGCGAGATCGACAGACGGCGCCTACTGCCGGGGCCAAGCCGCCGGCGCGGCCAGTTTCTCGATGAGGGTTCCTTGTGTACCGAACACGAAATCGAAGCCATCGACGAGGCGCTGGGCCGCTGGCTGTCACTCGACCGGGCGATGGGGTATAGATCTCCTCCATGCACACTGACACTACTCGCCGCCCATCGATTTCCTCCGCGCACCGTTCGTCCCGCCGGCCACTCAGCCGGCGAGCGTTTCTCGGAGCCACGGTCGCGTCCACCACGCTTGCGCCGGCGCTGGCCGCACAGCAGCCGAGCCTGCCGCCGTACGAGCCGCGCGACTGGTCGGGTCAGGACCCGCTGCACTACCCGGACCCGGACATCATCGCGCTCGATCCGCGGTTCCGGCGCTACATCCTCTTCAACACGCCGATCCGCCGCCACTACATCGGCACGCTGTGGGCAGAAGGACCGGCGTGGAACGGCAGCGGGCGTTACCTGGTCTGGAGCGACATTCCGAACAACCGCCAGATGCGCTGGCTCGAGGAGGACGGCCACGTCAGCGTCTTCCGCAGTCCGTCCGGCCACAGCAACGGCAATACGTTCGACCACGAAGGGCGGCAGATCTCCTGCGAGCACGGCGGCCGCCGCGTGGCGCGCTACGAGCACTCGGGCGAGGTCACGGTCATCGCGGACAGCTTCGAAGGCAGCCGACTGAACTCGCCCAACGACGTCGTCGTTCATCCCGATCGGAGCATCTGGTTCACGGACCCGCCCTATGGCATCCGCGGCAGCTACGAGGGCTACCCCGCAGAGCAGGAGCTCCCGCTGTCGGTCTACCGCGTGGAGGGCGTGACCGGCGCGATTACCCGGGTCACCGACGAGATCGGCGCGCCCAACGGCCTCTGCTTCTCGCCGGACTACGACCGCCTCTACGTCGCCGACACCGGCAGCGGGCAGGAGGTGAAGGTCTGGGATGTCGACGGCGAACGCTTGGTGAACGGGCGAAGCCTCGTGCAGCTCTCGGTGCCGGGCGATCCCGACGCGCGGTCGATTGCCGACGGCATGCGCTGCGACGCCGACGGCAACGTCTGGGCCGGGGCAGTCCCGGGCGTGCAGATCATCGCCCCGGACGGGGACGTCATCGGCGTCATCCGGCTGCCGGAGCGGTGCGCCAACGTCTGCTTCGGGGGGACCCGGCGCAACCGGCTGTTCATGACCGCGAGCCAGTCGCTCTACTCTGTCTACGTCGGGATTCGGGGCGCCGGGATCGCCTGACGCGGCCTCCCGTGTCCTGCTGCGGCGCGCGGTCGGTGAGCGGCATACGAGGCGTTCGGTCCGAACGCCACGCGCATAAAGCAACTGATTTAGAATCAGTAGTTTACATGCACGGAGGCGAAGGCATTCCCTATTTCGTAGCCAATTTGGAGCTGTAGTGATCTGGGCTCTTCATGACTTCATGACCTTCGCGAACGTGTGGCCGTAACCGTTCGGTGAACCCGGTAATGGACATGGGAGCGGGCATCCGGACGCTGGCGTTGTCGACGGCCAGCACGGGTCGATGTCCCTGTGCAGGGAGGGCGCCCGGACCGGATCGGCTCGCTGTTCGCGACGGTGCTTGCCCGAGTGCCGCAACGCCGGATACCGGGAGGACCGAACGGTTACCCCGAGCCTTCTGCGACCCGCTATCAGTCCCGGCCCGCGACCGGCCCAGGATGGCCACGGCTCTGCTCCGTGGGAAGGAAAGGTGGGACCTTGCACCGTGAGGTGCCAGAATTGGTATTTCCAAAGAAGGTGCGCGGCTGTACAAGGTGCATTGCCAACAGGGCGGGCGCCCGGCCGGTGCAGGGCGCGCGCTTCGTTCGCCCACGTGCCGCATCGGTGGGAGGCAGGAATCGTCATGAGCGGCCACGACGCGTTCGAGCGCACCGTCGCAGCGATCTGCGACGCGATGCTCGACGATGCCCGCTGGCCGGCCGCCTCGGCCCTGATCGACGAGGCCTGCGGCATCAAGGGCAACGACCTCTTCCTCGGCGAAGGCCCGGAGGGCGACGTCCGAAACCTCTTCGTCGGGATATACCAACGGGGGCAACGCCGCGAAGACCTGGAGCGCGAGTACATCGAGCACTATTACCCCATCGATGAGTGCGCGCCGCGCTTCGGGCAATGGCCCGTCGGCCGTCCGGTCCACACCAGGGACCTCTACACGGCCGAGGAGTTGAAGCGCTCGCCCGCTTACAACGAGGCGCTGCCGAAGGGCGGCTGCCAGGACGGCTTGCGGGCGCGGCTCGACCGCCCGGACAGCTCCCGCATCGCCTGGAACATCGGCGACCCCGTCGACGCGGACGGCTGGGGCACTTCGCGGATCACGATGGTCACGCGGCTGCTGCCCCACGTCCGGCAGTTCGTCTGCATCCGTCAGGCGCTGGTGCGCGCCGAGGCGCGGTCGGCGACCGTGACCGGCCTGCTCGACAACCCGCGGGTAGGCGTCCTGCATCTGGACCGGCGCGGGCAAGTCCTGGAGGCTAACGACTGCGGCCGCGGCATCCTGCGGCGCGGCGACGGGTTGTCGGATCGGGACGGCACGCTGCGCGCCCGCGCGCCGGACGACCAGGCCCGTTTCGAGCGGCTGTTGGGCGAGGCCCTGCCGGCGTCGAACGCACCCGTGGTCGGCGGGTCGATGCTGCTCCGCCGCTCGCCGGTGTTGCCGCCGTTCGTCGTGCACGTCAAGCCGGTGGCCTTCCCGCAACGCGACTACGGCGCGCGGCACGTGGCGGCGCTGGTGCTGCTTGCGGAGCCGGGTAACCACCAGCGCATCGATCCGGAGACGGTGGCCACGACCCTGGACCTGACGCCGGGGGAGACGCAAGTGGCGGTGTGGCTGGCCGAAGGGAAGAGCGTGCGCGCGATGGCCGAGACGACGGGGCGGACGGAAGGCGCCATCTATCGGCACCTGAAGCAGATCTACAAGAAGCAGTCGATCTCCCGGCAGGCGGACCTGGTGCGGCTGGTGTTGTCGCTCGCCGAGCAGGGATGAATCCGGTGCCGATTCCCGGGCGGCGATCCGGTAGCCCGGCTCTTTCCCGAGCTTGACAGATCTCCATTTTTCTTCCGACAGATACCAATTCTGGTAGCGACCGCACGGGCGCACTTGCTGTAGAAACATTCGTACGGGAATGGCGATGAAGGAGCTTGTCTGGTCGACCTCCAGCACCGCGGGCCTGCAGAAGCCTTGGCAAAGAGCGGCGCAATGCGAGCCGTGAGGCCGCTCGTCGTGGCCGTTGTGGCCGTCGTCATCTTCGCTGGCCCTTCGATCTTACTGGCCGACAGCCGCGTGGCGCTGGTGGTCGGCAACAGCGCCTACGCCCACAGCCGAAGGGTGCCGAACCCGGACAACGACGTCCGGGGCATGTCGGCGGCGTTGCGACGGCTCGGGTTGGAGGTAACCGTCGAGCTCGACGCCGGCCGGGTGGAACTGACCGAGGCGCTGCGCGCGTTCACGCGGCAGAGCGCCGGGGCTGAAGTCTCGCTGGTGTTTTGGGCGGGCCATGGCATCGAGATGGACGGCGTCAACTACATCGTCCCGGTGGATGCGCGCCTGGAGCGCGACGTCGACGTGCGCTTCGAGACGGTGACCGTCGACGACCCGCTGGTTTCGACGTCGGGAGCGTCGTTGCGCCTGATAATCCTGGATGGGTGCCGGAACAACCCGCTGGCGCGATCGATGCAGCGCACGGCGGTGTTTCGCAGCGTCAGCGGTGGCAGCTTCGGAGACCTGAACGAGGACCTGGTGGGGGACGAGCGGCTGGTGGCGTATGCGGCGGCGGCGGGGACGACGGCAGCGGACGGGCGGGGCCGGAACGCCTCCACCTGGGCGACGACTTCGGAAGTCCGTTGATACTAGGAGCAGGACCATGGCGAAGGCCTTTTCGCGGTTGTTGCCCGTTCTCTGCGTCTCCCTGTTTCTAGCGACGGATGTCGGCGCTCAACCTCGGGTGGGCGCCCTGGCGATTGACGAGGGGCAAGGCGACCAGTACGGCTGGGCGGTGGACCACCAGACCCCGGCAGCGGCACGCGAAGCGGCCTTGCGGGAGTGCGGCGCGGGGTGTTCGGTAGTGCTGACGTTCGACCGGTGCGGGGCGTATGCGGCCGATCAGGACAATGCCGCGACGGCGTTCGGCTGGGGGGAATCGTACGCCTCGGCAGACGGCGCCCGGCAGCGCGCGCTGGCGGAGTGCCGCTCGCGTGGCGGGTCGGGGTGCATGGTGCGGGTGTGGGGCTGCAACGGTCCGGTGGTCGAGGAGGGGTTGGGACTCGACCGGGCAACGCGCCGTCAGATCCAGCAGGGCCTCCACGCGGAGGGGTTCAACCCCGGCGGCGTAGACGGCCTGTTCGGCCCGCAGACGCGGGCGGCCATCCGCCGCTGGCAGACGTCACGAGGCGCACCGACTACCGGATACCTGGACGGCCCGGCGGCCGCTGCGTTGCGGTCGGCTGGCATGTCCAGTCCGGCGGCTGCGGCCGTCGCGCCGGCCGGGTCGCCGCCGGGGAACGCCGGGTCGGACAATCTGTTCTGGCAGTCGATCATGAACAGCACGAACTCGGCGGACTTCGAGGCGTATCTGCAGCAGTTCCCGAACGGGACATTCGTGGCGTTGGCGCGGAACCGGCTGGCGGCGCTCGGGGCGCCGGCCGGCGATTCAGGCACCGTGGCGGAGCCGCGCACCGGTGGCGCCGGCTCTCCCGCTTCCGGATCGCGGTTCTCGAGATCGCCGGTTTCCTCCGGGTCGACGGTGAACAGCTTGTCGGCCGACCCTGTATCTCCCATTGGCGCCGACGAGACGTGCGCGGGCAAGCCTGCCGGTGCGGCGTGCTGGATGCAGGTCTACCAGCGGCCCGGGTGCTACGTCTGGAATGGGGGACTCGCGCTGGGCGCGACGGTGACCTGGACCGGGGAGTGCAGTGGCGGCGTCGCCCAGGGAGCGGGAACTCTCACCTGGGCCTGGGATGGAAATCAGCGGACCGATACCGGTCGCCTCGTGGACGGCAAGCAGCACGGCCACTGGATCGAGCGCTATCCGAATCAGGAGATGGCCTCGTCCGCGGGCGGCGGTGGGTGGGACGTTTCGGAAGGGCCCTACGTCAACGGCATGCGGCACGGGCACTGGCTCTTGCGCGCGACCACTTCTGACATGACCATCGAAGGTCCGTTCGTAGATGGCCAACAGACCGGCCACTGGGTCGACCGCTTCGCGGATGGGAACATCATGGAAGGCCCCCTCGTGAACGGCGTGAGGCACGGTCGTTGGATCTGGCGTAGCGCCGACGGCGACGACGTCGTCGAGACTTTCTACGAGGAAGGAGAAGAACGCGAAATGAATGTCCTCAAGATAGGTGGAGAAGATGTGCGCTGAAGTCGGGTCTGATAAGCGCACGTTCCGTTGGTAACCGCCAGAACTCGCGGCCTGCGTTGGGCTTCAGGAGGATGAGTGCAGTGCGAGGTGTGTGATCGCTCGTTGTGGTGGTCCTGGCGTTTGTTGTGCCCGCGTCGCCGTCGGTCGTGCGGGCCGATGGCCGCGTCGCGCTGGCGGCGGGAGACAGCACCTGCGCGCACGGCGGGCGCCTGCCGAACCCGGATAGCGATGCGCCCGACATGTCCGCGGCGTTACGGCCCGAGCACATCGAACGCGGCGTGCAGGCCATCCGGGACCCCTTTTGGCATCGGGGAAGAGGAAGTCAACCTCGCTACCGGCACCCAGAGGCGCGGCGATGACAACCGACCCGTTCACGGTTGTTGCGAACCAAGGCGACGTTACGGCGCACAACAGGGCGGACTGCCCGGCGCTGCGACATGCGCCAAACCGCACGCAACATGCGAACTTCGATTCGCTGGCGATCGCGCTGCTGATGAGCGACGGTCGGCCGTGGCCGTGCGGTCACTGTTGGCCGGCGACGCAGAAGCCAGCAGGTTTTCGCCGCTGGCTGGCGAATCTGGCGTTGGCGGCAGCAAGAGCGCTCGCGGATCGGGAACGGAAGGAATGAAACCGAGTGCGTTGTCGGCGGTGGTCAGCGTGGGTCTGGACCGTGGTCAGGAATCTCCGGTCGGCGCCCGGCGGGTCGTCGCGGCGCGCCCTCGACGTAGATGGAATGCCCCGCCTTCATGCATCCGGCGGTGCGCTCGACGACCGTGTTGCCGGCAATGCCGAGCCGTTCCGGGTCGTGCAACGCCCGGCGGACCTCCTCCGGATTCATTCCCGACGCACCCATCAGCTCGTTCGGTGGTGATGCCCTCGGCCGGGTTGGCATCGATCGGTTTCCCCGCGAGGGTATCCGACCGGTCGGTGGTAGCGGCTGTCGGGGACTGGCGGGCCGACACGTCACGGGCCGGCCAGCGAGCCCAGCCCGCAGCGCCGAGCGGAAGACCTGCACTGGCCGCACAACAGGTTGGTGGCGCTGCGGAGCTCGGCGGGTGCTGTACCGGCGGCGGCTGGCCCGCCCGGCGGTGGAGTCGCCAGCTTCGCGAGCGCGGGTCTCTGGAGCGCCTGCCTCGGTGTCCGGCACGGCCGCACCCGCCGCCGGAGCAACCGGTGCCGGCGGACCATCGTCTCCGGGCAATCCGGGCGCTGACCGATGAAGCGCTGCGTCGATGTCGACGCAGTTGGACCGCTTGTACTCGACGACGGGCCGGCCGCCGATCCCGCCGGAGCAATTGCTGCGCGCGTCGCTCTGGAAGGTGCCCTACGGGATCGAGGGCGAACGGCTGCTGATGGAGGAGTTGGACTATAACCTGCTGCTCCCGGTGGTTCGTCGGGTTGAACATGAACGACCCGGTCTGGCAGCCGACGACGTTCAAGGAAACCGGGAACGGTTGCTCGGGTGTTTGGCGGCGGAGGTCGCGGCGGCCCTCTTCGACGCGCTCAGTCGTTGGCCTGCGAGGCGGGCCTGCTCTCCGACGAGCACTTCACCCTTAATAACCGTACGCAGTTGGAGGCTTGAGCGAGCTGGAAGAGCTTCCGTCCGAGCAAAGGGTCGGAAGAGCCGCGTCCCGGACGACCCAGTGAACCTGACGGTCAATCTCCACGGTGAGCGTCGGTGCAACGACACGCACCAAGTCGACCACCGACCGGGTCGCTACACTGGCCGAACCTATTGTGTGGGCCGCCGAACTTCTCGCCCGAACTACCAATTTGGGTAGCGACAAGGAGGGGCGCTTCCGTATAGGTTCTTTGCATGCTCAGTCCGGGCTGGTCCGGCCACGGGGACGTCAGATCCAGCATGGCCGCGTTCCCGATGAGGTCTTTACAACCGGCCAGCAGACGGACCATCCTCTCCGTGCGATCCGCGTGCTGGCCGATGAAGCGCTACGGTCGATGTTGATTCAGTTGGAGCGCCTGTATTCGACGACGGGTCGGCTGTCGATCCCTCCGGAGCAGTTGCAGCGCGCATTGCTGTTCCAGGTGCTCTGCAGGGTCCGCAGCGAACGTCTCCTGATGGAGGAGCTGGACTACAACCCGCTGTTCCGGTGGTTTGTCGCGTTGAACAGGACGGAATCGGACGACGCTTGGCAAGAATCGGGACCGGTTGCCGGCCGGCGAGGCTGCGGCGAGCTTCTTCGACGCAATCAGTTGTCAGGCGCGTGCGGCGGGTCTGCTCTCCGACGAGCACTTCACCGTCGACGGGCACGCCTTTGGAGCCTGTGAGCGTCCGTGCGATGACACGCACCAGTCGACGAACGGCGGAGATCGACGCGGCCAGCGACAGGCTGGATGCGCTCGCAGCGCGGGCGGTCGTACCGCTGCTTGCGGGTTACAGACCGTGTTCCGAGTGACGAGGAGCCGCTGAGATGACAATCTTGAAGTCGCTCGTCGTGACGGTTCTGGCGGTCGTCGTGTTCGGGTCGCCGACGGCTGCCCAGTCCCCGGTGGGCGCGCTGGCGATCGATGAACGTCAAGGTGACCAGTGGGGCTGGGCGGTGGACCACGAGACGGCGGCGGCCGCTCAGGGAATGGCGCTGCAGGAGTGCGGCCCGGGCTGCTCGGTGGTGTTGACGTTCGGCCGGTGCGCGGCCTACGCGGCCGACCAGGACGCTGACAGCACGGCGGTGGGCTGGGCGGAATCGTACGACTCGGCGGCCGGTGCCCGGCAGGCGGCGTTGGCGGAATGCCGTTCCCGCGGCAGCGGTACGGGGTGCATCGTCCGGGTGTGGGGCTGCAACGGCCCGGTGGTCGAAGAGGATCTCGATCTGAACCCGGCCACGCGGCGACAGATCCAGTTGGGCTTGCGGTCGGCAGGCTTCGACCCTGGGGGCGCGGACGGTCTGTTCGGGCCGCGGACGCGGGAAGCGATTCGGAACTGGCAGTCGTCGCGCGGGACTCGGTCGACCGGGTATCTGGACGGCCCGCAGGTCGAGGCGCTGCGAAGCCGGGGCGCGCCCCAGTCTCCGGCGTCGGCCGAGGCCGTGGCGGCGGATGCCGGCGGGGTGGAGGTCGTGTTCTGGCAGTCGGTCCAGAACAGCACGAACCCGGCGGACTTCGAGGCATATCTGCGCCGGTTCCCGAACGGGGTGTTCAGTGAGTTGGCGCAGAACCGTCTCGCGGCATTGGGTGCTGCCGCGCCTGGGGCTGATCCGGCGTCTCGGGTTCGTCCTGATGAGACATGTGCCGGCCGGGCAGCCGGTGTGGCCTGTTGGATGGAGCTCTCGCAGAAACCCGGCTGTTACGTCTGGAATCCGAATCCTCAACCCGGCGAGACAGTGACCTGGACGGGGGCTTGCGCCGGTGGCAAGGCCCAGGGTACGGGGACGCTCACCTGGGCTCACGATGCGGGAGCCCAAACGAGTAACGGTCGCTTGGTGGACGGCGAGTACAACGGCCACTGGGTCCTCCGCGACGAGGA
The DNA here is from genome assembly GCA_964291605.2 of Vicinamibacterales bacterium. Taxonomy (GTDB): domain Bacteria; phylum Acidobacteriota; class Vicinamibacteria; order Vicinamibacterales; family UBA8438; genus WTFV01. The sequence continues at coordinate 4,060,438 of OZ219745.1, forward strand.
AGGAACCGTCTCTGAAGGCTACTTTGTCGATGGCGAGGAAAACGGCCACTGGGTCGTCCGCTTCGCGAGCGGGCAGGTCCAGGAAGGCCCCTATCTCGACGGCGAACCGAACGGCAACTGGATCATCCGCTTCGCGAGCGGGGAGGTGCAGGAAGGCCCTATTGTCGACGGCGAGCAGAACGGCCATTGGGTTGTCCGCTTCGCGGATGGCGACACCATGGAAGGCCCCTACGTGAATGGCGTGAAGCACGGTCGTTGGATCTGGCGTAGCGCCGACGGCGACGACGTCGTCGAAAATCTCTTCGAGGAAGGAGAAGAACGCGAAATGAATATCCTCAAGCTAGGCGGAGAAGATGTGCGCTGACGCTGGGTCTGATAAGCGCGCCTTCTGTTAACTTTCCTGTGGCACTCTCGGACGTGGGTAAATTGAAGGAGGAGAACCAATCATGAAGCGGATCATTTTCGCCGCACTACTAGATTCCTTGAACGAGCACCAGCTTTACAGATGAGTCAAGTTTGGAACCGGAGGTTTCAGGCGCAGTTCTCCGTGATCACGCGGCGAGCGCGTGTCCTTCCCAGAGGTGGCCGACCTCGCGATCGTACGCGGCGACGGCCGCCTGCAGGCGCGTGGTCGATTCCCCGTCGAGCGTGGCCGACAAGACCGGGCCCAGAACGCGTGCCTGGGTGCGGTGGTAGGCCAGGGCGATGCACAGCCCTTCGCCGGTGAGCCGATACCGCTGGGTGTGCGGAATCCGTTCGATCAGCCCCCGCAGCCGCAGCCGGCGCAGGTCGTAGGTCATCTGGCCAGCGTTGTAGTCGTCGAGCGACATCCCGCGCAGCGGGGCGACCGCCTCGCGGAGCTCGCGGTTGCGGAATCCCGCCGGCAGCAGGTCGAAGCGCAGCAGCGCGGCAAGCAGCGCCTGTACGCGAGGGTCCCCGAAGCGCAGGGTCGAAGCGCGCTGGCCCTCGACCAGCGCCGGACGGTGCAACGAAGCGAGCGTTTCGGCTCCGATGGTGGCGTCGTGGCTGAGGCGTTCGACGCCGAGCAGGCGTCGGTTGGCTACGAAGCCGATCTGTTTCAGATCATCGAGGTTCTTCAGCCGGCGGCCGACATCGAAGTCGTACGTGTCGTTGATGACCGTCTCGGTGCGCAGCGCGCGCCCCTCCTTGTGGTACTGCTTGATCCGCGAGCGCTTGTAGTCGACGTGCAGCGACGGGATGACCCCGTCGGTAATGACGCGGGTGCGATACCGCGTGGGGGTGCGTCGGTTGACGCGCCGGTTGAAGATCAACTGCACGTGGTCGGGTCGCCCCAGGTCGAGGTTCTCGCGCATCACCTCCTCGAAGAAGACCCGTCCGGCAACCGGCCGGTCGAAGACCTCGGTGCGCGCGAATTCGGCCTGCAGTATCGAGATGTCGTAGCCGATGCCCTGCTCCCGGTCGTGGGCCGAAAACGGGTGCGGCAGCCGGGCCAGCCACTTGCGCAATAGCGCGTCGACCCGCGCGGCCGTCAGGCCGTCGGCCAGTCGCTGCATCGCCTCGGGGTCGGCGCAGCGCAGGATGCCGTTGTCGAGCGGCTCGAACCCGATGCCCCGCTTGGTCAACTGCCGTTTCAGGTACTCGTGCCCGTTGATGCACAGCTTCGCGTTGTACGGGAAGTACGAGCAGAACTTCAGGAACAACGGCCCGAAGTCGTCGTCGACCACGTAGAAGTAGAAGTGGTTCACCATCGCCGTCGAGTCGACCAGCCACGCGTAGGTCGCCCCGGTCGACGGGCGCCGGCGGCGCTCGGTGCGCTGCACCCGCGCCTTCTCCTGGGCCTTGCCGATGTAGAGCACCCCCTCGCCCCCGGTCCACTCGCGCAGGTACTCCTGCGTGCGGTCGTCTTTGCGCTCGCCCCGACGGAACGACACGACGTCGATGCCGTTGCGTTCGGCGTAGCGCTTGATGGCATCGACGAATCGCTGCGTGATCGGCGCCATCAGCGCCGACGACGGCACGCTGGCGTCCCGGACCTTGCGGAAGAAGTACGCCGCGCCCGCCGCCCGCTGCAGCACCGGCACGTACACGTTGAGGTACAGCCGGTCGATGCACTCGAGGGTCAGCGTCGTGTGCTGCGACAGGACCTCGGCGACGGATCGTGCTACCTTCATGGCTCGGGCTCCGGTCGATGGGCTCCCCATTGGCCAGTCTATGGCCACCGCCGCCATTGTGCGACTAATGAACGCGGCCTCGCGCCGCAGAGGGAGCAGCGGCCGGAGTCCGACCTGCCGTCAGCTGATCTCGAAACCTACATGCTCGTGGGTCTGAGGCGAAGCCTCGCTAGCTGTTGCCTTAGCGACCGGAGCCAGCGCGCAGGTCGATCTCGTGACGCTTGAACGGCACATGCTCATGACAGCACTCGATGGGGTGCACCGTTACATGCAGTTTGCTAGCCGCGACGCCTTGGATCCAGATGAGATTACGACGTGGGTCTATGGCGACCTGTGTCGAACGCTGTGGGGCGACGACGAAGTCTGTGCCGAAGAATCCGTTGGCGAGGCATTGACCCGCTGAATTACCGGTGATTTGCGAGAGCTGCCGATAATTGCAACTCGACGGCTGCTCGTGTTCCAAAAGTGGTGGCGCTGATACGCATGTTGCTCCTTGTCCTGTTTGTTGCGGTCCTGGCCGGGTTCGCGCGTTCGTAGTGGCGGTGGCGGCGCGACGAGATCCGGACCGGGAACCTGGGTATTTCGACACGAATCTGGTCGGTACCCTTGTTTCGGAAAAGCTCTGGTGCCGTGATATGCTGCCGGCGGGGCTGTCGACACGCACGCGGCCGTGAAGACGTTGACCGACGCCGGAGCAGCCAGAAGGAGAGGAAGACCTTGAAGTCCATGTTAACGGTGCCGAGTCTCAGCCTGACGGTGGTCGGGGTCATTCTAGCCGGGAGCATTGTGCCTCCGCATGCACAGGAGCTTCCCAACCCTAGCCGCAGCTACACGTTCACGGCGTTTAGCGACCTCAATGGCGACGTGGCTAACCAGCTGCTGCTGGATTTGGATTTCCAGGGAGACTTCGATAGTGGTGCTGATGGTGCGGTCGAAGGGACCCACGCGGAAGGCGACCAGGACCCCATCGAGGTCTCTGGGACCTGGCGACGGTGCAACGACGCGATTCTGGTAAGGTTAGACTTGCCCGCGGAGGATGGCTTCCCAAGCTCTACAATGTTTGCGTGGGGACTCCTGCTGGGAACGTCGGACGGGCATCTCGCAATTCGAGGAGGCTGGAGCCGTCCCCGGCCCAATAGTTCGGGTTTCTTCAACGCTGTGTCGTCTACCCCCGCGCGTTGATCGTCGAAAGGATAGGTCCCGTGCCCCTGCACCCCATGCCTGGCCCGATCGTATCGATCCACAGCCGAACCTCAGCACGAGAATGCCCGCCAGATGGGCGAATGGCGAAAAGGGGAGCCAGCGGTGCATATCGGTGGACCGTACGTGAAGGTTGCCGATTGACGCGGGTCGGCGAGAACGCTCACGAAGGGCGTCGCGGGGCCGTGCCGACGAGTCGGAGACGCACCTTGACCGGCCCAAGGGAAATCCCGGGACCGGCGACCAGGCCTTCAACGAGCTGCGCGAATGCGGCCCGCCGTGGCGCAACAGGCGGGCCGCATCGAACGGGCCGCGACCGCATCTTCAAGGTGACCGGGCGGATCTCGCCTGACGTGCGGGCGTGGGTCGAGCGACACAGCCGCGTGCCGAGGCTGCTCGACGCTGCGGACGCCGACGCGACCGACGTCGACTTCTGACGTCCCGTTGGGGTCGGGGTGGGGATCGTGGGGATCGGGTGCGCCCCGAGAGATCAAGTCACTGTTTCGAAAGACTCTGAGCCACCGGGATCTCTTCGTCGAGGATGTGCTACTTTCTCTCAGGAGGTTGAACATGCGAATCGCGATCATGTTGCTGCTGGTAATGGGCGTGACCGTCTCTGGCCAAGGCGCGTTGGGGCCGGTTGACGCCGACGAAGTCGAAGGTAACTACGAAATCACTGGTTACTTCAAGGCGGAAGACAACTCGTTGCAGATCGGGTTCGTGCATCTGCTGTGCGACCTCGAACTGCAAAGAGAGCGAATCGTTGGGAAATACAACGGCGAGGACACTAGCGGCGACTGGGGTAGTATTCTTGGATCTATCGTTCTTGATATTCATCCCGAAGAGAGTGAACTATTCTTTCTGGGCATAGCGACAAGCGAGGACAACGGACCGGTAATTCGCGGGCACTGGTCGACAGTCGAAGAAACCGGGGCTTTCGAGGCCCGTAAGTACAGCGGGAACTGTGAGTAAGGAGACTGCCGCAAATTAGGTTGCTATCATTGAGGGTTCCGGCCATACTGGCCGCGCGAAGCGGGACCTAGATCTGGAAGCGACCATTGTTGAGAAGTACGTTGCGGTGGCACGGGTGCTCGACGAGCGCAGTCGTCGCCGGTGGGCGGCTGCCATAGTCGATGGCCATAACCGATGACGCGCCGTTCCTGGGTGGCTAGGGCGGCGATGATGTCGGCAACAGCCGGCGCTGGCTGTCGATCACCTCGCCGGCGCGTGGGGATGTCCGGCGATCCTGGATAAGGGTACCGACCAGATCCGTGCGGAAATACACGCTAAGGCGTCGGCCGGAGGTCGGGTGCTCATGACGCTGTAGAAGGCGGTCCGGGAGACGCCGGTGATCTTGGCGATGGCCGTCTTGGAGACGCCCAGCTCGAGGAAGCGCCGAATCTCGTCCTCTTTGCCATCGAGCCGTGAGACGCCCAGCGAGCCCTTCGGGCGCCCGAGCTTCCGGCCCGAGGCCCGGGCCCCGGGCGAGGGCCCTCGCGGGTGCGCTCGGAGATCAGGTCCGCGCTCGACCTCGGCGAACAGCGCGAAGAGCGTGGTCATGACCTTCGTCTGGATGTTGCGCCTGCCTTCGACGCGGATGTTCTCCTTCAGCGCCACGAAGGCGACGCCAGCCTTGGCTTCTCGGAGGCCTGGCTGCAAGCGGTCGCCTCGCGATGAACTCGTCGATGCGGACGTCGTTCGCTTCCTCGACCGCGGCGTCGAAGACATTGCGCGCTCTCACGGGCTCCGTTCAAGGGCAGTCATTCATTGCTGTACGGTAGCCCGTGTCCGTCACGATGATTGGCCCGAACATGTGCCCTCGGACACCGAGACACACCGACCGGCGCAGCGGCGCTGCCGGTCCTGCCCAGGGCATGAGCGCTTCCTGAAACGGCCAGACCGCCCGGAGACCTGGAACTGAGGTAGCATGATCGACAGGTGAGCCGTGGCCAGCACTGGTAGCGAAACGGACCTCCTCCGTCGAATCACGTCGAACCCCGCCATCTTCGGCGGCAAGCCGATCATCAGGAATCGCCGACTCGCTGTCGAGCATGTTCTTGGCATGTTGGCCGCTGGCGACACGCCGGAGATCGTGCTGCAGGGCTACCCTTGGCTGGAACCCGACGACATCCGCGCGTGCTTGGTATACGCCCGACGTCTCGTCGGACACGAACGCATTGAACCGGCGCTGGTCGAGTCCTCGATCTCGTGAAGGTTCTGCTCGACACATGTGTCTGGGGCGGCGCTGTGGCCGTTCTGCGCTCCGCAGGTCATGACGCCGAGTGGGTCGGCGACTGGCCCACGGATCCGGGCGATGACCAGATCCTGGCGACCGCCGCCGCGCACGGACAAGTACTCATTACCCTCGACAAGGACTTCGGCGAGTTGGCGGTCCTGTATCGACGTCCACATGCCGGAATCGTGCGACTCGTCAACTTGCGTGCGCAGGATCAGGGGCGTGTGTGTGCCGCTGCTCTCCGTCGTTACGGTACGGAACTCGCGCAGGGCGCCATCGTGACTGCCGAGGAGCAACGCGTGCGAATCCGCCCGCCGGACGTCACGCAACGGTAGGTCGGGGTGAGCGCTCGGCGTCGAGGTATTGCATCCAATCGTCCATGAGCTGCCGCCGGCGGTCGAATAGGTCGCTCCTCGCATACGCCGCTTCGGTCTGGTTGCGTACTGCGTGCGCGAGCGCAGCCTCGATCACCTCCCGCGGGTGATCCGTCCGCTCGGAGGCCCAGTCCCGGAACGACGACCGGAAGCCATGCGGAACGGCCCCGATCCCCAACTGCTCGAGCAGCTTCGACAGCCTGGCGTCGGCGAGCTGCTTGCCGCGCGCGCTGGGAAAGACCAGCCCGCCGGGCTCGGTCGTAGTCGAGCCCCTGCGTAGTCGTGTTGCCGCATGCAGGACCTCTACGGCGCGAGGGCACAGAGGTACGCGGTGCTCGCGACTCGTCTTCATCCTCCTCGCGGGGATCGTCCACACCGACGCGCCGAGGTCGATCTCCTCCCACCTCGCCCCTCGCGCTTCCCCGGGCCTGACCGCGGTCAACACCATGAACTCGAAACACAGCTTCGTGCCGACCCACGCCGGCGAGGCTCTCACTGCTTCAACGGCGCCGGCAACCTTCTCATGCGGAAGCGCCGGCATGTGCCGCACGTGATGTGCCCGCTTCGGCAGTGCCGCCGTGATGGCGTCGCCGGTCGGGGTGTCGGTCCGGTAGCCCTGTGCGACCGCCCACTTCATCACGGCACCGATGCGCTGGCGGAGCTTCCGCGCTGAAGTTGCCCCAGTTCCGTGGACACCTATCCTCTTGGCGAGGAGGAGGAGTCCACGATGCCGAAAACGAGACCGCCGTACCCGGCGGCATTCCGACAGCAGATGGTCGAGCTGGTTTGGTCCGGACGTAAGCCGGGAGAGCTGGCTCGGGAGTTCGAGCCGTCGGCCGAGGCGATACGCAAGTGGGTCGCGCAGGCTGATCGCGACGCTGGCAAGCGCACCGACGGACTGACCACTGACGAACAGGAGGAGATTCGTCGGCTGCGCCGGGAGAACCGGCGGCTGCGCGAAGAACGCGAAATATTGGCGAAAGCAACCGCCTGGTTCGCGCGGGAGACCGGACCCGGGAGGACTACCGGTTCATGAGCGCGAATCAGGGTCGTTTCCGCGTCGCCACGATGGCCCGCGTGCTCGGTGTCTCCCCGAGCGGGTACTACGCGTGGCGGCAACGTCCACCGTCGGCTCGGGCGCAGGCCGATGCGGAGCTGACGGACCGCGTGCAGGAGATTCATGCCCGCAGCCGGGGTACGTACGGCGCGCCGCGGATCCACGCCGAATTGGCCGAAGACGGCGTGGCGGTCGGCCGCAAGCGGGTCGCGCGGTTGATGCGCACCGCGGGCATCGCCGGGGTGAGCCGGCGCCGCGGCCCCCGCACGACGCGCCGCGATGTGCAAGCGCGGCCGGCGCCGGACCGCGTCGAGCGCCGCTTCGAGGCCGACGAGCCGAACCGCTTGTGGGTAGCCGACATAACCTACATTCCGACCCTGGCGGCCGGCTTCCTGTACTTGGCCATCGTCCTGGATGTTTTCAGCCGGCGCATCATCGGCTGGGCGATGGCGGCGCACCAGCGCACCGAACTGGTGATCGAAGCGCTGGAGATGGCCATCGCCCAACGCCGGCCCGAAGCGGTCGTGCATCATAGCGACCAGGGCTGCCAGTACACGTCGCTGGCCTTCGGCGCTCGCTGCCGCGAATCGGGCGTGGCGCTGTCGATGGGCTCGGTGGGGGATTGCTTCGATAACGCTATGGCTGAGAGCTTCTTCGCCACCCTCGAGTGCGAGTTGCTCGACCGGACGACATTGTCGACGCACGCCGAGGCGCGGGCGGCCGTGTTCCAGTTCGTCGAAGGCTGGTACAACACGCTGCGCCGCCATTCTGCGTTGGGTTATGTGTCGCCGTTGGAGTTCGAACGTCGCCATGCGGCTGCTGCTGTCGATGTGGAGCGGCCGGTGGAGGCTCTGCCGACTCCTGCGAGTGAGTTCGAGCCTGAACTGCCGCCGCCGATTCCCGTCGTCACCGGCTTGCTTCTGCAAGCACCCGGAGGGGAATGATGGCCAACCGGGACACGGCTCGCCTTCGGCTTCGCGACGGGGATGTTCCGAATACCACGGTCGCCCGGGGGCCGTCTGCACACTCGACCGCACCGCCTCCGCCGTCCCGGATCCCGACCCGGGTCGCTGAGGTCGGCATCCCGAGCGCAATTGCAAACGGTTACGTAACCGGGGTGTCGGCGTTGCCCTGGCGCCCGAAGACGTCCGCAGCGTTCCGCCAGTTGCCCCGGCGTTGCGGGAGCGGCCCGGAGGATTCGCGCGCGGCCGAGCGTCAACGCCCATCCGGACGTGGTCCGCGCGCGCGAGAGCGCCGCCTCCAGGCGCGCCTGGCGCAACTACCGATGCCGATCGTCCCCACCGCCGCCGCGTGCGCCAGACGAGCCTTCCGCGGCACTCGGGTGGTCGCTCGACGGAACGCCCTCTCCGGTTCGTCGTCGATCACACCGTCCGGCCCAGTCCGGCCGTTCCGTCTCGCGAGGGTACCCCGACCCGGCATGACCAACACCGACGTCCGGCTCGGATCGTCGATGACTGACACGGAACAACGCCTCATCCGAGGATGTGTCATGATGTGAGCCCGCAAGCGTTAACCCGTCCACGGGATCGGGGCAACCTCACGCCGTGGCTTGCCTGGCCGTCCACAGCGGAAGCAGGACCGCCATGACGTCGGCCGTCGTCACCTTGTCGACGCCCTTGTCACCGATGCGGGTGTAGGCGTGATCGCGCAGGCACCCGCGCCACTGTTGCTTTGTCTTCTCCGGGTACCTCCAGATTCCGCTGTGGATCGCGATCACCTTCTCGACCGCTTCGGCGAACGTCGGCACGCCGCCTGTCCGGCGTCGGTCGGCCAGCGGATCCCCGCCCGAACGCGCGACCTTGCGGTTGGCCAGCGCCAGCGCCCGCGCTTCGGCGAGCGACACAAGCCTGTAGCTTCCGAGGCCGAGTGTGCAGGACTTGCCGCGGATCACGAGCCGTTGAACCCAACGCCGGGAGCCTGAAGTCTCGACGTGCAGGTAGAGGCCGTTGCCGTCGCAGTACCGCCCCGCCTCGCCGACGTTGCGGCAGAACGAAGCCGAGAGGGCCCGGTCGGGATGAGGGCCGCCCCGGCGCTTCCGGTTCGGCCGCTTCCTGGGCAGTGGAAGCATCCCGTATTCCATTCCCAATTCCGACGTCGTGTACGGCGAAAGTCGTCCTGGCCGACCTAGGCCGTGGTCTCGGATATCTTGATTTTACCTGGGAACTTAGCCGTGTACAACACGGAATGCAACGACGGTGATCTGAAAAGCGAAAGGCGGATTCCGGTCCGAACGCCGCAACAGGTGCGTCGGTCAGTTCATCGAGCGGCGGTCCGTCGAGGACGGATGAGGATGCCCGCCGCCTTCGCGACGCTCCAGGCGAACCGGAATGGATTCAGGTCCACCCGTGATCACCTTGCCCCCGGGGGTTCGTCGAGAGCGACGGGCATCAAACCCGTGGACTGAACGACCGTGGCGGCCGCATCGGAAGAGAGAAACTCGACGAGCTTCCGGGCCGCTTCGGGATTCTCCATGTGCTCCGTCATGACGACGACCACCGTCGCCACCTGTTGCAGCTCATCGGGCAACAGACCGGCCAACTCCGCGCCCTCGATCGGCAGGATCTCGCTCATCGCCTGAAAGCCGATCTCGGCTTCCCCACGTGCCACGACACTCGCAACCCGCTCGGTCACGACGCGTGTCGTCTTGGGCTGAATCTCTTCCCAGATTCCGAGCGCGGGCCATGCCACAGTCGACAGATACGTGCCGCTGACGCTGGCCGAATAGGCGATGGACTCCGCGGCCCGCAAGGTCTCGATAAACGCTTCGACGGTGCTGATATCCGGCTTGGGCGCGCCCGCCCGCACAGCCATGCCGGTGACGGAGCGCGCCAAGTCGACACGGGTCGCGGTTCGCAGATGCCCGGTGGCGGCCAGGTCATCAAATGCCCTGCCGTTGAAGATCAGCAGATCCGCCGTCTCACCGCGCGCCAGCCGAACCGGGATCGATTCCGGTCCCCCGCCCATGGAGGATCCGTATTCGGTGATCACCTCTATTCCGGTCGCCTGCGCGAACATCGGCCCGAGGATGTTGAAGGCGGCCGTGAAACCGCCGGAGGTGATCACCTTGACTTGCTGCGTCTCCCTCGTTGGCGCGGTGCGCGCGACCGAGTCCTGTGCGGGGCTCGGGTACGCGACGGCCAGGAGCACCGCCAGGAAGAACAAGACGGACACGGATGACTGTTTCATTGCGTGCGGGGCTACTGCCCGGTGCCGAGGGGTCCGATGTGCTGGTTCTGGTCCGCGAACTCGAGGTGGATCGAGACGCGAGGCGCGTTGCCGACGTTTTCCGTCGTGTGCCCCTGTCCTGTCAGATCGTCGATGTATTCGACCGACCCTGGGGGCAAATCGACTTTGCCTTCCGCCACCCCGAGCTGTCCGCCACCCGTCAGATTGATGATGTATCGGCGCGATGGAGCCACATGCCAGTCGCTGAAGCTCCCCGGCGGTGACACACGCACCCGCATGCCGGTGACCTCCTCCATCACCGACTCCGCGTTCAGCGGGATGTTCTCGACATGCGACCGTCCATCGGTGCCCGTGTAGATCCGCTGCATCATGAACGGAGCGTCTGCCCCCTGCGCCTCCACCACACCCTGACCGCCCTTGACCGCCCACCCGAGGCCGAACCCGACCACAAAGGCTCCGGCCACGAACAACCTCGTCCTCGTCATGAACCTCATCTGGACTTCCTCCCGCTCAGTACCAGGCACGGCGCTGTTGGATGCTGCAGATCTCACTGCGGACACCACCGCGTTCGCCGCGGTGGTCCGTTCTTCAGGCCCTGTACTATCCTGGCACAGTTCAGGAGCATCATCCCATGCCGACCTTCAACATGCACGAGCCAAGACCCACCTGTCGCGGCTCGTCGCGGCCACAGCAGACGACGACCCCTTCATCATCACGCGTGCGGGAAAGCCGGTCGTCAAGGTCGTCGCCCTCGATGCGCCGACGCCGGCCAACCGCGCGTCGGGTTTCCGGGCCGGTGAGGTCAAGGTGCCGCGGGACTTCGACCGCATGGGCGAGGATGAGATCGACACCCTGTTCGGATTCGACAAGTGAGCCTGATTCCGTGGGCGCCTACGCGCGCAGGTCGTAGCACAACAGGCGCGGGCCGGCCCCGGTGAGGAGGTCCCGCGCGTTCTGCGTCACGTAGAGCAGGCCGCGGGACAGCACCGGCAGCCCCCACGATTCGCGGGCCGCGAAGATCCAGCCGCGGGATATCTCCGTGTAGCCCTCGGGGGTGAGGTCCATCCAGAGCAGGTGGCCGAGCTCGCCCAGGCACAGGAACTGTCCGTCCGCCGCAAGGAGCGAGCCGCGCGCGGTGCCCAGGATCTGCTCGTACTCGCGCCCGTCGATAGTGAACGTCTCGCGCCACTGCGGAACCGCCCGCCACGCCACCTCTCCCGTTGCCGCGTCGATGCAGGCCAGCGAGGAATCGCCCATGTTGCGTCCGTCGAACCCGTAGAGGTAGCCGTCGCGGTGAATGGGCGTGTTGAAATGCAACGCGAACTCCCGCGTCGTCCACGCCACCTCGTGCGTGAAGTCGGGCCGCACCGCGACGAGAGCGCCGCCCGCGCGGTAGCTCGCGGTGATGAAGACCTTGTCGTCGAAGACGACCGGACAGGCCGCGTTGACCGACTCGTACGTGCGGCTGCGCCACGGGAATGCGAAATCGACCCGCCCGTTCGCCGGATCGATCGACATGAGCCCGCCCGACGGCGGCCGCGACTCGCCCCCCGCGAAGACGAACACGCGGCGCTCGCCGTGCACGACCGCCGGCACCGGCGAGGCGTAGCTCGCTCCCCATTCGTCGCCCGCCTGCCAGGCCTCCTCGCCCGTCTCCAGGTCCAGCGCGGCGACAGTCGGACCGCCGGGCGCGCCGACGTTGACGATGAGCAGGCCGCCCTCGATGAGCGGCGTCGAGCTGATGCCGAAGAAGTCCTGCCGAACGTCGTACGCGGTGCGCAGGTCCGACCGCCAGACGACGCGGCCGGTGGCCAGCTCCATGGCATGGACCCGTCCCTCGGCGCCGACCGTGTAGACCCGGCCACCGGCAGCGTCGATGACCGGGCTTGAACGCGGGCCGTTGTTGTACCCGTAGCGATCGCGGTACGCGGACGGATAACGGAGACGCCAGTGCGTGGCGCCGGTCTCGGGATGCAGGCACTCGACGATCTCCTCGTCGTCGATCCGGTGCAGGTAGACGAGACGGTCGCCGTGGATCGCCGGCGACGCGTAGCCCGAACCGGTGGGAAACTCCCAGACCAGCGGCGGCGGGAGCGTTCGGCTGAGGCGCGTCTCGGTCGACACCGCGTTGTGGGTCGGTCCGAGAAACGACGTCCAGTCGTGGGTAAGCGCATCGGGAGCGAGCGGCCGTGGAGCGCGATGTACAACGGCCTGCCCCGCTCCAGGCCGAACACCGGACGCCGGCTGCGCGGGGGACGTAGCCCGCCCGGAAACGGCACCCGGAGCCAGCAGCGGCGCCGCCAGCGCGCCGAGTGCCGAGCGTCGCGACAATATGCGCATTTGAGGAACCCGTGGCAAGAGCTCCGCCGTATTCGAGCGGCAATGCAAGCCGCGTGGACACCCTCTAGTGTGGTCGATACGACAGCACCAGAAACGCGCCGGCCGCGGCCATCAGGATACCCAGGAAGAACAGCGGCGACGGGCTCTGCTGCGGCGGATTGTAGAGCATCGCGACGAAGACGCTGACCACCGGCGCACCGGCGAAGACCAGGGGCGGCACCACGTTCGGACGCCCGCCGTTGACCAGCGCCAACACGATGCCGAGCGCGCCCATCGCACCGAGCACGCCGGCGGCGAAGGTGAACAGCATGCCGTTGGGGTTGTCGCCGAAGAGGTTCCACGTCCCGGCGCGGGTGACCATCACCCCCGGCACGGCGATCGCCACCACGAGGTAGGCCAGTCCCACCATCAGGAACGCGTGCACGCCGCTGCCGCCGAGCGCGAGCTGGCCGCGGTGCAGCGTCGGTATGTAGGTTCCCCAGCTCAGCACCGTCAGCACTACAAAAGGCAACCAGGAACGCATGGATCGTTTTCCTTCCGCGAGAAACGAAAACAGAAGAAAAGGCCCGTCCCATGCGCTGAGACGGGCCCGTGAAATCGCGTTGTGAAGACCCGCGCGGTGCGCCGGTCAGTCGATGTCCTGTGTCACCGGACCGACGTCACGGCCTGCGTGTCCTTGCGCCGCGCGCCGGCCATGATGCCGTGCATCCCGATGTTGCCCTCGTGGCAGGCGTACTCGAACAGCGGGCCGTCGGTCCGGCGCAGGGGCATCGTCGCCGTCCACGGCCGAGTGAAGTTGTTCGGGTCCTCCACCGTGAACTCGTACATCACGGTGTCCGGGTCCACGCGCCGGAAGCGCTCGACCAGGTACGTGTCCGCGGACGAGCCGCCCAGGCTGGTCTCCCGCAGGAAGTTCTTCGTCTCGACGACGAGGGTCTCGCCTTCCCAGCGCCCGCGCGAATCGCCCGACCACTGCCGCAGCTCGCCGTGCGGCCGGCCGTCGATCGGAATGATGCGCGCGTTGTGCACCATCTCGTTGAGGATGACCACGTACCCGGGCACCTGGAAGATCTGCACGTTGTTGTTGTAGGCGCTCGAGACCATCGGCGGGCCGGCGTTGAAGCCCATGATGCAACGGTCCGCGAGGCTGCGGTCGGTGTAGTGGTCCGCGAACCCGTTGCGCAGATTGAGCCGTCGAATCTGCGCCGCCTCCTGGTACTCGGCCTTGAAGGGGATGCGCCCGTTCGGCGGATCGACCACCAGCGAGGTCCGCTTGTCGGCGGTCAGCTCGATGCCCCGCTCGTACCAGAACTCGTTGTAGGACAGCACGCCGCCCTCGGCCCGCGACTGGTAGCCGGCGTTGGGCGCACCCGTCTCCGGGTCGAACAGGTCCCGATTGAGCCGGATGCGCTCGGACGCCTCGAACTGCGCCGCTGCTTCGGCACCCAGCCGGTCCTGGCCCTCAAGCGCGGCGGGCCGCTGCAGCGGGGTCAGGGTCCGGAACGTGAAGATGCCGGAGATGTGCGGCTGGCCGTCCGGCGTCCGCATCACCGTCTCCGACTGGGCCGACTGCGCGGCGGCGGGCATCGGCGCCACCAGGGCGGCGGCAATCGCCACTGCAATGATCGTCACGAATCGCTGACTCATCTGGAAACCTCCATCCGCTCCAACTGAAACGTCGATCCTAAACCGGAATCGCCGACCTTTCAAACGGCGGGCCGCAGAGCAGGTGTGCTTGAGATTCGTCCCCGGAGACTCCCTCAGCAGCCACTGAGTCGGGTTCGCAGCATCTCTGGGCGACGACTTCTGTGAAGACTGGCTGACGGCGGGCCGGTTGCCCACGACTGAGATTCCGTTCGTCGGTATTGCCCTAGCGTGCGGGCTGCCTGAGCGACAACCCGCCGACGCTCGTGCCCTGGATGGAGTCGCAGCAGCAGGCCCTCTAGGTTCGGTTGCACGTACACGATCTGCAGCCCTGCACGTCTGGCAGCGGCCGGAGCATCGCGCTTCGCCTGTCGATCTCGCTCGGTACGATCCGCATCCATGAGAACGAGCTTCGCGGCGAATTGACTTCGGGCAGAAGAACGGGCGACCTGACGCGCGGCGTGCTCGACGACGGCGAGCGAGTCGCCGCCGCACGCAACCGAAGCACTCAGATGCACATGCACACCCTCCCGCTCGCAACATCCCTGCAGGAACTTCACGAACGCTTCGTCGCTCGGTCCCTCCACGGTGACGAAGATGGGTGTCCTCGCCGGGACTGAGTGGCGACGCTGCATCGGATCTATCCGAACCGCGGCACGCCCCCGAGCGCCCCCGAGCGGTATTTGGGATAGAGGCGGTTGACTCGGCGCAGGCCGCGTACATCCTGCGCGCAATGGACCCGGGTGACGCCCGACTCGTCCTTCTCGACGATGAACAGCTCTTCCTTCTCGAGATCGTCGAGCAGACCGACGTTGTGCGCGGCGGCGAAGAGTTGCGCGCCATTCCCGTTCGTGTCGGGCGACTGGAAATGATGCAGGATCCGGCTTGCCATATCGACGTGCAGGCCGCTGTCGAAGTCGTCCAGGCAAATGGGCGCGCCCCAAGCAAACGCCCAATAGAGCTCCGGCAAGACGTGGAA
The DNA here is from genome assembly GCA_964291605.2 of Vicinamibacterales bacterium. Lineage (GTDB taxonomy): Bacteria > Acidobacteriota > Vicinamibacteria > Vicinamibacterales > UBA8438 > WTFV01. Next base: position 4,075,628 of record OZ219745.1, read on the forward strand.
CAGACGCTTCGTCCCCGATGACTCCAGCATGAAGATCACGGGTGCATTCAACCCGTGGTGATCGAACACGGCGTACCGCTTCCCGTCCTGTGCGAACGTCCTCACGCGGTCTATCCCCAGATCGCCGCGCTGGATCTCGTCGTTCATCCAGGCCGCCAAACCGGGATCGTCCTCCATGGCCTTGACAACGGAGTCGATCGCCGGCTGCGGTCGCTCGGCATACGAGACATCGGCGACGGCGAAAAGGCGTCCGAGCCAATCCGCCATGCGCTGCGCGAGAGGCACGTTGAGCGCAGCCAGCGTCGCAATGACGGACGCATCGTCGCGAACGGCCTTCAGGCGTTCGTCACCAGCCCGGAGCCCGAGGTCGCGCGCAGCGTAGATGGCCGTTCCGGGCATGCCGCGTTCAAGCAGGCGGCGAGACCGGCGACGCGGAAAATGGTGCAATGCCTCGCGAACCACCACCCGGGGACCGCCGTCGGGTGGAACTCCCACGGCGAGGTCGTAGCGATACAGCTCCACGCCGTGTCCAGGAGAGAGCCAGTCGGCTTCGAGCTCCACGCGAATGCGCGTCGGACCCAGAGCCGGTCCGGCGGCCAGAAACGGCTCGAAATCACTCGTTCCCACGTCATCGGTCCGCGGTGTGGAGAGGTTGGAAGCGAAGTAGGCGACATCGCGCAGGGCAAGCAGCAGCTTCGTCTTTCCTGATCCGTTCGGTCCCATCAGCATCACGACGGACGGAAGACGAACGTCGGGCCGGGCCAGACTCTGACGGAAGCGAGGCAGCCGCGGGGCGGTTTTCGGAATCCGCAGATCGATCACCGCCTCGTCCCGAATCGAGAAGTAGTTCGAGATCGATACCTGGTGAATCACATGAATATAATAGCATTTCTTTGTCGAGTTTTAGATTTAACGACAGCATCCAAGGAGGCGCCAGTCGGGTACTGACTCTTGACGGGGAACTGCTCCATTCAGCGCCAGCGGAGTCTTTCGACTCTCACACATGAAGGATGCCGCGAGACCGGCACCCCGCAAAACCTGCATGCGCGGCTCATCGCCGGCACGGCCGGCTGGACCGCCGAAGAAGCTCGACTGCCGGCTTGAACGGGATACCGCCGGTGCAGCAGTCTCGAGTGCGGCATCGAAAGCGACCGGGACAGTGTTGCAGCCGGGACCGGAAGGCACTCGCCGGCGACGGCGTACACGGAGCGGCCCGTCGCGGGAAGCCCCGCAACGGGCCGGCATGAGTCGTGCGAACCCGGTCGAGTCGCGTTCGCGGTCAGCGGGCCGCGTCGACGCGCTGCGTATCCTTGCGGCGCGCGCCGGCCATGATGCCTTCCATCCCGATGTTGCCTTCGTGGCAGGCGTACTCGAACAGCGGCCCGTCGGTGCGCCGCATGGGCATCAACGCGGTCCAGGGGCCGGTGAGGTTGTTGGGATCCTGCACGGTGAACTCGTACATCACGGTGTCGGGATCCACGCGCCGGAAGCGCTCGATGACGTGCGTGTCCTTCGAGGAGCCGCGCAGGCTGGTCTCCGTGATGAAGTTGTGGGTCTCGACGACGAACGTCTCGCCTTCCCAGCGGCCGCGCGACTCACCCGACCACTGCCGCAGGCCATGGCGCGGCGCCTCGGCGTCGATGGGGATGATGCGCGGGTTGTGCACCATCTCGTTGTAGATCACCACGTAGCCCGGGATCTGCATGATCTGGACGTTGTTGTTGTAGGAGCCCGCGGTCATCGGCGGCCCGGCGTTGAACCCTAGGATGCAGCGATCGGACAGGCTGCGGTCCGTGTAGTGATCCGCGAACCCGTTGCGCAGGTTGAGCCGGCGGATGCGCCGCGCCTCCCGGTGCTCGTCGGTGTAGGGAATCCGGCCGTCCGGCGGATCGACGATGAGCGCCGTCCGCTTGTCGGCGGTCAGCTCGATGCCCCGCTCGTACCAGAACTCGTTGTAGGAGAGCACCCCGCCCTCGGCGCGCGGCTGGTAGCCGGCGCTCGGCGCGCCCGTGATCGGGTCGAACAGGTCGCGGTTGAGCCGGATGCGCTCGGACGCCTCGAACTGGGCCGCCTCCTCGAGGCTGAGCCGCTCGCGCCCTTCCAGGGCCGCCGGCCGCTCCAGCGGCGTCAGCGTGCGGAAGGTGAAGATGCCGGAGATGTGCGGCTGCCCGTCGGGCGTCCGCATGACCTCGTCGCCCGACTGCGCCGCGACCGGCAGCGGGGCCAGCAGCGCGACGGCCGCCAGCGCGAACAATGCCGACATAGCACGATGATTCATCGACTCGCCTCCCTCATCCTGTACATTCCGGTCGAACGCCGGCAGACACGACTTCGACTCTTGATCCGGCCATTGTAGCCGCTCGGCGCCGGTCGGTTCAACGGAAGTACCCCGCCTACCGCGCCAGCGTCAGTCCCCCGCATCCGACGCGATGCGGTACAGCTTCGACGCGGTCCGCAGGAAGAGGCTGCCGCGCGCGATGGCCGGGGTCGCCATCGTCATCTCGTCGCCGAGCGAGTTGCGCCAGAGCACCTCGAACTCGTCGCCCGCCTGGATGACGAACGTCTCGCCGTCCTCGCTCAGCGCGAAGATCTTGCCGTTGTAGGCCCAGGGCGACGCCGTGAAGAGCGTTCCCGCGGTGACGCGCCGGCGCGGATAGACGGGCTGGCCGGTGCGGGCGTCGTAGCACATCAGGATGCCGCGGTCGAGCAGCGTGTAGTGGTAGTCGCCGTAGACGAGCGACGACGGGTTGTACGAGCCGAGCTGCGGGTGCGACCAGACGACGTAATCGTTGCTGGTGCTGCCCTGCCCCAGCGAGATGTCGCCACTGGCGCCCGCCCGGATGGCGTAGACCGGCCGGGTCGTGTCGGCGATGTAACCCGAGTTGATGAACAGCAGGCCGTGGTCCGAGAACGGGGTCGGGATGACGAGCGACGACATGCCGTGCAGCTCCCACAGCAGCTCGCCGTCGAGGCCGTAGGAGCGCACGCCGCCGGTGCCGGTGGTCACGAGCTCGGTGCGGACGTCGTTCTCCCAGACGAACGGCGTCGACCAGTTGGTCCCCTCGTCGCGGTCGGTCCGCCAGATCTGCTCGCCGGTGGCCGCGTCATAGGCCGCCACCCACGACTGCTCGTCGTTGTCGTTGACCACGTAGAGCCGGCCGTCGTGGAGAATCGGCGAGCCGGCCGCGCCCCAGTTGCGGCGCGGCAGCCACTCGAGCGGCACCGACCAGGCCTCGTTGCCCTCGAAGTCGAATGCATAGAGTCCGATGTCGCCCAGGTAGACGTAGACGCGCTCGCCGTCGGTCACCGGGGTCTCCGACGCGAAAGTGTTCTTCTGGTGGGCGGTCAGGGTTGGCACCGCGGTGTGCAGCTCGCGCTCCCAGCGCACCGCGCCGGTCTCGAAGTCGACGTCGTAGAGCACCCAGCGCAGCGCCTCCGCCTCCCTGTCGATATCGGCGCCGGTCATCGAGCCGCCGAGCGAGCGGGCCCGGTAGGACTCGATCGGCATCGGCTGCGCGTCGGTGGTCCCGCTGACGCGGGTGACGGTCAGCACGAAGACGTGGTCGCCCCAGACGATCGGCGAGCTCCAGGCGCGCCCGGGAATGTCGATCTGCCAGGCGATGTTCTCGTCCGGCCCCCAACGCTCCGGCAATGCCGGGTCGTCGGCGACCACGCCCGCCACCCCGCCGCGGAACTGCGGCCAGTTGGTCTGGGCCCAGGCACCCGCCGCCACCGACAGTAGCAACACGCTCAGCAGCACCACTCGCGTCGTCTTCACCGCGGCCTCCTGAAGGATCTTCGTCGTCGAGCCGGGTCATTCTAGCAGTCCGTGGTGGAACCCCGCGTTGCTCCGACGAGGGATGAGGCGTCCCGTGGCGAAGCGCGACGAGGAAACCGCCGTACCGTTGCCGGGCGCGGCCCCTGGCGCGCCAGCGCGCGTACACTGATATTCCGTGACCCTGATTCGCTGGACGGCGGCGTTCCTCCGGCCCTACCGCGCGCGAGTGGCTGCCGTCCTGGGATTGTCGCTGGTCGAGATCGGCCTCGTCACGGCGGCGCCGTGGGCCCTGACGCTGATCGTTGACAGCGTGCTCGGCGAGCAGCCCCTTCCCACGCCGGTCGTTTCTCTGATTCCATTCATCTCCGACCTCGGACCGATCGCCCTGCTGGCGCTGTTCGCCGGCGGCGGCCTCTTCCTGGAGCTGTCCGCGGAAGCCGTCCGCCTGACGCATACGCAGATCGAGGTGGACATGGGCCAGCGGGTGGTCCACGACCTGCGCAGCCGCCTGCTGGAGCACCTGCAGGCGCTGCCGCTCCGGCACCATCTCACGCACCGGACGTCGGACGCCGTGTACCGGCTGGACGCCGATACCTACTGCATCAACGACCTCGTCACCGGCGGCGCCCTGCCGATCGCGCTCGCCGCCCTGCACCTCGGTGTGATGTTCGTCGTGGTCCTGACCCTCGACGCCACGCTCGCGCTGCTGGCGCTGGCCGTGGCGCCGTTCCTGTACCTGTGCCTGCGCTATCACGCGACGACGCTGAGCGAGCGCGCCGAGCAGGTCAAGTTGCTCGAATCCGGGCTCGTGGAACGGGCCTACGAGACGCTGCGCTCGATCGCGGCGATCAAGAGCTTCGCCCGCGAGCGGCACGAGCAGGGCCGGTTCGCCCGCACCAGCCGCGACACCGCCCGGGCGCGGGTGCGCCTGACCTGGCAGGAGTCGCTGTTCTCGCTGGCCGTGACCGCGGTGACGCTGGTCGGCACGGCGGTGATTCTCGTCGTGGGAGGGCTCCGCGTCGTCGACGAGACGCTCACCGTGGGTCAACTGCTCGTCGTCATCGCTTATCTCGCCCGAGTCTACGATCCGGTCGCGGAAATCGCACGCACCGTCGGCAACCTGCAGCAGGCGGTGGTGAGCGCCCGCCGCGTGCGCGACATTCTGGCACTGGAGCCGGAGGGCGTGGACGCGCCCGGCGCGGTCGATGCGGACGGCCTGGCGGGCGACGTACGTTTCGAGTCGGTCTGCTTCTCCTACGACGGAGTGCGCACCGTCCTCGACGGCGTAACCCTCGAGGCACGGCCCGGCGAGCTGATCGCCATCGTCGGTCCCACCGGAGCCGGCAAGACGACCCTGGTGCACCTGATCCCGCGCCTTTTCCAGCCCACTTCGGGACGCGTGCTGATCGACGGGTGCGACGCCGGCGCCTATCGTCTCGGGGCCCTGCGAGAACGGATCGCCCTGGTGCCCCAGGATCCGCTGCTTTTCGCGGGCACGATCGCGGACAACATCCGCTACGGGCGTCTCGACGCCTCGGACGCCGAGATCGAGCAGGCGGCGCGCGACGCGCAGATCCACGCAGCCATCTCCCGGCTGCCGGACGGCTACGCCACGCCGGTCGCCGAGGCGGGCGCCACGCTCTCCGGCGGCGAGCGCCAGCGGCTCGGAATCGCCCGAGCGCTGCTGAAGCAGGCTCCCATACTCATCCTCGACGAGCCGACGTCCGCCGTGGACACCCTGGCCGAGGCGGCGGTGTTCGACAGCCTGCGCCGCCTGCGGGACGGCCGCACGACGTTCGTCATCGCCCATCGCCTGTCGACCATCCGCGACGCCACCCGCATCCTGGTCCTGCAGGACGGGCGAATCACGGCTCAGGGACGGCACGAGGCGCTGCTCTCCGCGAGCGACCTCTACCGCCGCATGTGGGAGCGCCTGGCCAGCGGCGGCTCGCTCGACGATCCGGACCTGGCCGGCTCTCCGGATGCCGCCGCGGACCTGGCCCTGCCGGCGCGTTCGTGACCCGCTGATGAGAATCCTCTTCGCCGGCATCATCGGGCGCTATCCGTTCGGCGGCGTCACCTGGTGCTCGCTGATGTACCTGCTGGGACTGCGCGACCTGGGCCACGAGGTCTGCTACCTCGAGGACACCGGCGAGTGCATCTACGACGCGGACGCCGACGCCATCTCGGAGGACCCGGCCTACGGCACGCGCTACATCCACGCGGCCCTGGCGCCGCACGGGCTGGGCGACCGCTGGTGCTTCGTCAACTACGACGAGACGTATCACGGCTGGTCGCGCGACCGGCTGCGCGAGTATTGCCGCGGCGCGGACCTGTACATCGACCTGTCGGGAGGATGCTGGTTCTGGCGGGACGAGTACCGGGCCATCCCGCACCGGATCTTCATCGACTCGGACCCGGTGTTCACGCAGCTCGCCATCGCGAAAGGCGTCGACTGGTACGTCGACTTCTTCCGCGGGTTCGACCACCTGTTCACGTTCGGGGCAAACATCGGCACGCCGGCCTGCGACGTACCCACCGGCGACTTCACCTGGCACCCGACCTGGCAGCCGATCGTCACGCGCTTGTGGCGCACCGATCGCCCCCCGGTACGGAAGCGCTTCACGACGGTTATGACCTGGAAGACGGAGAGCTTCACCGACGTCGACGGCAACAAGGACCGGGAGTTCGTCCGGTTCATCGATCTGCCGGCGCGCACCCCGGCGCGGTTCGAGCTGGCCGTCAACGGACCGCACGATCTGCTGCGCGCACACGGCTGGTCGCCCCTGGACGCGATGCGCGTGTCGCGCACCACGGACGCCTATCGCGATTTCATCCAGGGGTCAAAGGCGGAGTTCGGCGTGGCCAAGCACGCCTACGTCGCACATCGGTCCGGTTGGTTCAGCGACCGGACCGCCTGCTATCTCGCCGCGGGACGTCCCGCGGTCGTGCAGGACACGGGGTGGAGCGCCCATCTGCCCTCCGGCAGCGGCCTGATTCCGTTCTCCACCGTCGAGGAGGCGATCGACGGCCTCTCGCGCATCGAGAGCGACTACACGCGGCACGCCGCGCGGGCCGCTTCGATCGCGCAGGAGTGCTTCGACGCCGCGCGCGTTCTGCCACGGCTACTGCGCACTTCTTGCGCCTGAAGCGCCCTCCCGTCGCCGCGCGCCCCACCTGGCGCCGGCCAGCGTGACAGCTCTCGATCGGTTGTTCGACCGCGCACGTCGTTCGAGCTTTCCCGTATACTCTCGCCCCGAAGTCCAACGAGCGCCCCGGCGATCGAGCAGGTCGGGCAACCGGGCGGGAGAGAACGAACGACGTGCGCAGCATGACCACGGCGGCCCTGGCGCTGCTCACCGCCACCGCCGCCGCCGTCGATGTCCACTCCCGGCAGGACAACGGACAGGAGACGACCTGGCGCGGCCTGACCGTGCGGGCCGAGGACGACTGCGCGGCGACCGACCCCTACGACCGCGACGACTACGCCTACCCGCAGAGCCGCGAACAGGACATCCAGAACGAGATCGGCGCCACGTCCGGCGGTTGGTACGGGATGTACGAGGCGCGGATCTTCGCCAGCGGCTCGGAGACGGACATCGAGCACATCGTGGCGGCGGCCGAGGCGCACCGCAGCGGCCTGTGCGGGCGAACGGACGAGGAAAAGACGGCGTTCGCCAACGACCTGAACAACCTGACGCTGGCGTCCCCGGATCTGAACCGCAACGACAAGAGCGACAAGGACGCGGCGGAGTGGCTGCCACCGAACGCGCGCTGCTGGTTCGCCCGCACCGTGGTGTTCGTGAAGCAGGCACACGATCTGACCGTGGACGAGGACGAGCGCGACGAGTTGGAGCGGGTGCTCGGCGCGTGCGAGTCCGGCGAGGTGCCCGACCGGGTCGCCGAGTCGACCACCACGACGGATACGACAGCCGCCGACCATCCTCCCGTGCAGACCTACAGCAACTGCGCCTCCATGCGGGACGCCGGCTGGAGCCGAGGCGTGAACCGAAGCGGCGGCACGTACCGCGATGCCTGGGACGACGCCGAGATTCGCACCTACAATCTGAACACGGCGCGCGACCGTGACAACGACGGGCACGCCTGCGAGTGATTCGCGGACCCGCGTCGAAGCCAGGTCGGCGGTTTCGATTCACGACAGGGTCGACGTCCGGCGTCCGCGCACGACCCGCCGCCGGTCGGCGCGGACCCTGCGCGTCGGCGCCGCAATGCCTCGGCGGCCATGGCAAGACGGTGCCGCACACGTCCGATGAGGAACGGCGCATGCGAATCGCGCTAGTCGCCCCGGTCGCGCAGTCCGTGCCGCCGGCACGCTCGGGCTCCATCGAGTCGGTGACGGACCTGCTGGCGCGCGGACTGGTCGCCCGGGGTCACCAGGTCACCTTGTTCGCCGCGGGCACGTCCGACACGCCGGCGACGCTGCATTCCACGTTCCGGGAGGGGTACCACGCGGACGAGTCGCTCTGGCCGTGGGAGCTGTGCGAGCTGTTCAACCTGTCCGCGGCGGTCGAGCGGGCCGCGGCGTTCGACGTCATCCACGCGCAGGCGGAGTACGCGCCCCTGGGGCTCGCCTATGCGAACCTGTCCGGGACCCCGCTCGTGCACACCGTCCATCATTGGCCCACCGGCCCGGAGGTGGCGCTCTGGTCGCGCTATCCGAACGCGCCGTTCATCGCCGTCTCGGCCGCCCAGGCCCGCCGGCTCGCGGGATTGACGGTCGCCGGCGTCGTGCACCACGCGGTGGACCCCGCCCGCCTGCCGTTCCGGCCGCGGCCCGACGACTATCTGCTGTTCCTGGGCCGTTTCACTGCCGGCAAGGGCGTCGTGGAAGCAATCGACGCCGCGCGGCGTGGCGGCCTGCGCCTCGTGCTGGCGGCGGCCGAGAACGACTACTACCGCCAGACCGTGGCGCCGCTGGTGGACGGCAATCGCATCGTCTACCGCGGGGAGATCGGCCCGGCAGCAAGGGCGGCACTGCTGGGCGGCGCGCGCGCGCTGCTCTACCCCGTGCAGGCCGACGAACCGTTCGGGCTGGTGCTGGCCGAGGCGATGACCTGCGGGACACCGGTGGCGGCGCTCGACCGCGGCGCGGTCGGCGAGCTCGTCGACGAGGGAATCACCGGCAGTGTCTTCCACGATCTCGATGACCTGGTGGCGGGCCTCCCGCGGGTCGTGGCGCTCGATCGCAGGCGGGTCCGCGCCCGCGCCCTCGAACGCTTCCACCCGGATCGCATGGTCGAGGGGCACGTCGCGATCTACGCCGGTCTGGCGGCGGCCCGACGACCGGGCGAGACGTCGCCGAGCCTCCCTCAGCGCGTGTAGAGCGAACCGCCGCCGAGCTCGTGGAAGACGATCGGCACGAAGTCGTTCGCGGTCCACGTCGCCTCGCGCCCCCACTGCTCGTCGTACGCGGCCGTCGGCGCCGCATCCATCACGTCGTCCAGGGTATAGCCGTCGGCGATCATCGTCAGGACACGGTCACGAACGTCGACGATCATGTCGAGGAACTCGACGAGCGCGTCGCGTCCCACAACCTCCAGGCCGTGGCCCGGAATCACCCGGGTGCGCGGTCCCGCCATCCCAATCGCCTTCTCGAGCGCCGCGACGGTGCCCGCCACCGTGCCGCCGTTGTAGACGTCGACGATCGGATAGCTCGTGGTACGGAACACGTCGCCGAGGTGCAGCACGTCCGACTCGGGGAAGTGGACGAACGTATCGCCGTCGGTGTGGGCCGCCGGCGCCAGGAACGCCCGCACCTGCTCGCCGTTGAAGTGGAAGCTCACCGCGTCGTTGTAGGTGACGACCGGTCGCGCACCGACCGCCGGACGCGGAGCGAAGCTCCCCCCGCGGCGCGGGAAACGGAGCCGCTCGAGAGCACGCACACGGACGTTGTCGTGCGCGAAGATCAGGACGTCGCGCTCGGCCAGCGGCTCGTTGCCGCCGATGTGGTCCGGGTGCACGTGGGTGTTGATCAGGAAGCGGATCTTGCCGTCCGACACGGTCCGCACGGCGGCGACCAGCCGCTCGGCGAGCGGTGCGAACAGGGAATCCACCAACAGGACGCCGTCCGGCCCGGCGAAGACGCCGACGTTGCCTCCTCCCCCGGGACGCTGCACCATGTGCACCTGGCCCGCCACCGGCACGACGGTCAACTCGACGCCGGCGAACCGGTCTCCCGGGTTCTGGCCTCCGGCAACAGCGACGACCGCGACGCAGCCGGCGGTCAGGACGGCCAGTACGGCACGAGGTTGTCCGATCATCGATGCCTCCCGCTTCATTCTCCGACGTCCTCCCGGAACCGGTCCATCTGATGCATGCGCTCGTGCAGCACGGTGACGATACCGATATCCCCGTTGCCCAACGTCTTCCAGTAGATGAAGTGTTTCTCGTAGCGGAAGACGTAGCCATCCACCCCGAATTCCGCGGGGACAGGACGCGACGGCGCACCGCCGTCCGCAATTCTCTCGCACGCCTCGAAGAGCCCGACGATGTAGGCGTCCGCCCGATCCGTCCCCCACCGCTCACGCGAATAGCGGTAGATCTCGTCGATGCGAAGAGCGGCCGCCTCCTGAACGCGGACCGCCTTCATTCTCCGGTCCGCACCCTGTTCCTGGCGATGACCTCGGAGGCCGACAGCGGATGGAAAGATGAATCCGGCGCGGCGAAGGCGCGAACGAGCTCGGCTTTCAGGCGCTCGTGAGCCTCCCGCTCGGACCGCTCCTTGTCACGCCGGATGAGATCGCGAATGTACTCGCTGATGTTCTCGTAGGAACCGTCCTCACCGACATTGACCGCGACGTAGTCGCTGAGAGCGCCGCTGAGGCGGACCGTCATCGTGGTCGTGCGTCGCATGCGCAAGTCCCCCCGTATCTGGCAGCGTGTTCATCATAATCAATATCTAGCACCGTTGTATTCCCCCCCTCGACGCGATGCCGGGGCACCGGCGGGCAACATTGTCGTCTCCAATACCAGCCGTGGCGCGCCGAGCCTTTCGTGACGTACGCTCTCGGCGACTGGAGCACAGGTGCCGGCGCCCACCGATCTTCACGGCCGCTCGCTGATGGCGGTCTTCGCGCACCCGGACGACGAGTCGCTCGCGTGCGGCGGACTGCTGGGTTGGTGCGCCCATCTCGGCGCCGAGGTGTCGCTCCTTTGCATGACGCGGGGCGAGCACGGTCAGGGCTCGGGCGACGTGGGAGGCACGAGGCAACGAGAATTGGAGGAGGCTGCGCGGACGCTCGGCATCGTCGCCGTGACGCTGCTCGACCACGAGGACGGCATGCTGCCCTGGCTCTCCGCCGACAAGTTGCGGCCGGAAATCGAAGCGGAGATTCTCGCGCGGCAACCGGATGTCGTTCTGACGTTCGATTCCGACGGCCTCTACTGGCATCCCGATCACATCGCCGTGCACGAGTCGACGACGGCCGCCGTCGCGGCGCTGGGCGACTCGGCGCCGGCGCTCTACTACGTAACGTTGCCACCCGGTTCGATGCGCGCCGTGGCCGACCACGCCGCGCGAGCGCGACGGCCCGGCGCGCTGTCCGATCCGGCGTCCGCCGGGGACTCCGACGGTCGGGGCCGCCCCTCGCGGGGAAACACGCATCCGCCGACGTCGATTCTCGGGGTCGCCGACGCGGACGCGTTCGGCTCGGCGGCGCCGGAACCGACGCTCGTGGTGGATGCCGGCGGCTTCGCGGCTAGCAAGCTCGCGGCCCTCGCCTGCCACAGGTCGCAGTTTCAGGGTAGCGCCCTGGCGTATGTCACCGAGCGCGATGCGTCCCGCCTGCTGGGCATCGAGCATTACCGGCGGGCCGCCGCCGGCGCTTCGGGACGTACGTTCCTCGATGCGCTCGGCACCCGCCCCGGATCGTCGGAGAGAAGCGCCGCGGCCGGGAGGGCGATCCGGCTACCCGAGGCGCCTGAGCCGAAACGGACATGCTGATCGAAACTCTCGCCCTGCTGCGCTGCCCGTTCTGCGGGACCCGCCTGTCGGTCGTCGAGAACGCGGCGCTCGAGCGCGGCCCGGCACGCATCCACTCCGGCGTCCTCGGGTGCGAGTGCTGCGCCTTTCCGGTGGTTGCCGGAATCCCGGTCCTGCTGGCCGACGACAGGACGCGCGACGCGATGCATGCGCTGGAGGCGGGCCGGGGCGACGACGCCCTGCACTTGCTGCTCGGCCTGCACGGGAAGCGGCTCCCCGCCTTTCGGGAGCTCGTCGCATCCGGCCGGGCGACCTATCGCAACCTGCTGCCTCTGCTTTGCGAGGATGCCGAGGCCGACTACATGCTGCCGAGATTCTCGGACCCGACCTATCTGCTCATCGAGGCCCTCCTGGACAGCCTCGGACGCAACCGGTCGCCGGCATCGGCTCGCGAGCGCGCCCTGGATCTCTGCGGCGGCTCCGGACATGTCACCCGCGCGCTGCTCCGCCAGCCGGCGTGCAACGGCACGGTCCTCGCCGACGTGCACTTCTGGAAGCTCTGGCTCGCCGCCCGTATCGTGGCGCCCGACTGCGAGCCTGTCTGCTGCGACGCGAACAGCCCGCTGCCGTTCGCCGATCGATTGTTCGGCACCGTCCTTCTGAGCGACGCGTTTCCCTACATCTGGCACAAGCGGATGCTCGCCGGCGAGATGCAGCGCGTCGCGACCGCCGACGGCGTGGTCGCCATGCCGCATCTCCACAGCGCGCACGGCGAGAACTACTCCGCCGGCGACACGCTCTCGCCGGCGGCCTACCGCGACCTGTTCGCCCCGCTCAAGCCCCGGCTCTTCGACGACCGTCCGCTGCTGGACGGCGTGCTCGACGACCGCGTGGTCGACCTCGCCAACGACGTCTCTCCTGCCGAGTGCGGTGACACCGCCTCGATGACGCTGGTGGCCACCCGCGACGCAACGGTGTACCGCCGCCACGATGTTCTCGAACGCCTCGAGGTCAACGGCGTCCTGACCGTCAACCCGCTCTACCGCGTGGACTTCGCGAACGGCGTGTCGCGCCTTGTGCTCACCTTTCCGACCCCGGAGTACGAGGACGAGTTCGCGCTGGTCAAGCGCTATCTGCCCAGGAGCGTCACCCTGGACAGCGACCCGCGGGGCGCGCTGACGCCCACGGGCATCGGCGCCCGGTATGCCGAGCTTCGCCGGCGGAGGGTCCTGCTCGACGTGCCGGCCGGCTACTGCTGAGCACGCCGCACCGACACTGCCGACCGCTCGCTCTTCCACCCGCGAGTTCGCGCAGGAGAATCACGGAACCGGCGTGGCCAGGTCGACCCTCCCGCCGGGCACATCCCCGAAGGCGTCGAGGAGCAGCGGCAGGAGCCCGTGCATACGGGCGAGCGTGCTGTCTCCCGGCGCCAGCCCGTCGAGGAATCCGTGGCCCCGCAAGCGGTCGAGCAGCGCGGAGCGGCCGGCGATTACGTGCACCGGCACGTCCCACGACGCGCCCTCGCCGCTCACCAGGGACGGAGGCTGATGATCCCCTACGAGGATCAGCACCAGATCCCGGTCGGCGCGCAGCCGCAGGTACCCGCCGGCCATGGCGTAGGCGTAGCGCAGGGCCTGGACATAGCTCGGGCCCAGATTCATCCAGTCGGGCTGCTCCGACCAGGCCTCGTAGAGTTCGTCGTCGTCGTAGGGCCGCGGCGAGAGAACGCGCTTCCAATCCGGCTGGTACGGCGGGGCCGGGGTGAACGGGGCATGGGTGCTCAGCGTCGAGAAGAAGACGAACCGCGGCTCCCGATCGGGCGGCTCCATCTCCAGGCGGTCGACCAGCGCCAGGGCGTACTGGTCGTTGATGCTCCACCAACCGAAAGGCGGACCCCGGTAGTCGAGCCGCTCGTAGTCGTAGATCTCGTCGAAGCCGTAGAAGGCGCCCTCGGGCCAGGCGACCAGCAGCCCGGGCACTATCGCCAGCGCGCGATAGCCGCCGCGCTGGAACACCGTCACCAGCGTGTCGCGCTCCTGCGCCATCAGGCGCACGTTGGTCCGGTCGTCGCGCACCTCGGTGCCGGAAAGCAGACTGATGTGCGCGAGCCACGACTCGCCGGCGAAGGTCGTCGACTCGACCCGCGCCGAGACCACGTCGCGGCCGGTCTCGCGAATGTCCGCCGCCAACCGTGTCCGGCTCTCCCCGAGCGCCTCGACGAACGCGGGCTGCTCCCAGCTCACGGCGCCGTACGATTCCATGAACACGATCAAGACGTCGGCTCCCGCCACGCGCGACAGATCCGAACGCAGCACCGGCGGCGGCCCCAGGGCGGCCAACCCGGCTCCACTCGCTTCGTAGGCCAGCTCGTACGCCTCGCGCGCATAGGCCGAGGCGACCGGATCGGCGAACCGCAGGCGTTCCACCGGACGCCAGCCGGCCTGTCCGGCGGCGAAGAGCGCCGCGGCCAGGCCTGCCGCGGTTCCGAGCACGCGCCGGCCCCCCGGGTCCGCGACCGCACGCGCGAGCCTTCCGATGCACCACCGGGCGGCCGCGTAGAGCGCGATGGGCGCCGCGATCGCCACTGTCACGAACAACACCATCTGCCACGGCTCGGCCACCGTTGCGAACATGGCGCCGACGCTCGGGACGTGCCGGAGATCCCAATATGGATTGACGTCCCTGCCGTAGAGCGCCCGGGTCGTGACGTCGACATAGCGCCCCGCGATCAGCAACACCCAGGCGATTGCCGCGCCGCGCCGGACCCGGAGCGAGACCTGCCCGGCCCAACGCCGCAGGAGCAGGAGACCGAGCAGCCCGACCGCCAGATCCGGCGACAGATCGGCGGTCGGCCGGATCGCCAGCGTCGGCCAGACGTTGCGGAAGGTAAGCGACAGGTTGAGCAGCAGCAGGGCGACGGCCAGGGCGACCCAGGACGGAAGGACGACTCCGGAGGCCGCTCGACGCAACCTGCCGGGAGCGCGCGTGGACGCAGCGTCAGCGGGCACAGCCGGCGCCTATCTGAGACTGAACGGCAGCGCCCGGCCGCCCAGGGTGAGCGCAAGGAGGCTGCCGATGACCGGCGGCCCGTACCCGTTCCACAGGTAACCCCACGTGAACATGATGCCGCTGGCGAAGTGGAAGTTCAGCACCATCAGCAGCGCGAGCCCGGCGGTCAGCCGCACGCTGAAACCGACCATCAGGGCGGCGCCCGCCGCGAACTCGGCCAACGGCACGATACGTGCGAAGATCGGAGCGTACGGAATGCAGACGGCCTCCAGATACCGCAGACTGCTGCCGGACGTAAGCCCGCGCCATTGCTCCAGCTCGGCGATGAGCGCACTGCTGTCGAGAAGCCAGCCGACCTTCTGCCCCGCCATCAGGATCAGGAACAGCCCCATGAACAACGACAGCGCCCGCAGGCCGACGCCCTCACCGGTACCGTGGACGGACATGATCGCCATTGTACCCGCGCCCGGTCCGCCCCGAGGCTCCGTCACGTGAGCCGCATGCGCCGCGCAATCGGGCTTGCGCGTTCGTTGCTCATCTACCACGCGATCCCGGGACGGCAGCGGCGACTTCGGCGCCTGTACCGCCGGTTCGTCTCCCCGGGGAATCTCGTCTTCGACCTCGGCGCCCACGTCGGCAACCGGACCCGTGCCTTCCGGGCGCTCGACTGCCGGGTGGTCGCGCTCGAGCCGCAGCCCGACTGCGCCCGGGTGCTGCGCGCGCTCTTCGGAGGAGCGGACGGCGTCACCGTCGTGGAGGCGGCGGTCGGAGCAACCGGCGGCCGGGTTCAACTGACGATCAACGAGCGGTATCCGACCCTGACCACCGCCGCGGACGACTGGCGCGAGCAACGGCAGCGCGACCCGCGGTTCGCCGACATCCGTTGGGACCACGCGATGACGGTCGAGTCCACGACCCTCGATCACCTCATCGATCGGTTCGGAGAACCGGCCTTCGTGAAGATCGACGTGGAAGGCGGCGAGCCCGACGTGATGGCCGGTCTCGGCCGGCCTCTGGCGGCCCTGTCCTTCGAGTACCTGCCGGGCGCGATCGCCGGGGTGCGCGCGTGCGTGGAGCGGCTCGCCGCGCTGGGCGCCTACCGCTACAACTGGTCGCCCGGCGAGTCGTTCGAGCTGGCCTCGGGCGAGTGGCTGTCGGGCGACCGGCTCGAAACGGCGCTGTCGACGGCCACCGCCCAGCGCTGCTCCGGCGACGTCTATGCCCGTCTGGAAGCAGGATCCCGGCGACGATGAGAACCGCATTCGACAGCGCCGAGGTGCGGGGGTACTACGACCGGCATACCGCGGCCTTTCTGCGGTACGGGCAGGGCGGCGGCGCCGGAGCCATTCACCGGGCCGTATGGGGACCCGGCGTCGTAACCCGCGAGGCGGCGTTCCACTACGTGGAGGACTACCTGGTCGAGCAGCTCGGCGAGGTCCTGCGGAGCGTCTCCGCGCCCACGGTCGTCGACCTCGGCTGCGGCGTCGGCGGCAGCCTGTGCTATCTCGCCCGGCATCTGCCGATCCGCGGGGCAGGCGTCACCTTGAGCCCGGTGCAGGCGCGCCTGGCCGCGGATCGCATCCGCGCCGCCGGCGTCCAGGATCGGGTCCGGTGCCTGGAGGGCGACTACGCGGACCCCGGCCTCGATTTGCCGGCGGCCGAGCTGGTCTACGCGATCGAGTCGTTCGCCCACGGACCCGACCCCGCCGCCTTCTTCGCCCAGTGCGCGCGCATCGTCCGCCCGGGCGGTCGGCTGCTCATCTGCGACGACGTGTTGCGGCCCACGGGCAACCGCTCGGCTCGCCGTGCCGTCGACCGCTTTCGCCGCGGCTGGCGCATCAACACCCTCCTCGACCGCGAAGCGCTGCGGGCGCTCGCCGGGCATGCGGGATTCGAGCATCGATCGACCGACGACCTGACCCCTTTCCTCGAGCTGGGCCGGCCGCGGGATCGGGCGCTCGACCTGCTCGCCGCCGTGGTCGGATGGCTCCCGGTCCATGCCAGGCTGGGCCATCTGACGGGCGGCAGCGCGCTGCAGACCTGCCTGCGGCGCGGGTGGATCGGGTACGATCTCGCGCTGTTCCGGCGCACCGGCGGCCCGCCCCCGACCGATGCCTGACGACCCCATTCCGTACTGGCAGGCGCTGACCGGGCCCGAGGCCGGGCGGTTCGGCCGGCGCGATCCCGTGCTCGTGCTGCCGTTGGCGGCCATCGAGCAGCACGGCCCCCACCTGCCTCTGTCCACCGACGCCGACATCGGACGGGGACTGCTGCGGCGCGCCATCACGCGGCTGCCCCCCGACTTTCCGGTCCGGGTGCTGCCCCTGCTGCCGATCGGCGCCAGCACGGAACACGCGCATCCGGAATTGGCCGGCACACTCCACGTCGAGTCCGATGACCTCGCCGCGGTCATCGTACGCATCGGCGCCGCCCTGGCCGAAGACGGCATCCGGCGCCTCGTCCTGAGCAACAGTCACGGCGGCAACCGCCATGCCATGGAGATCGCCGGACTGCGGCTCCGGCGCGAGCATGGCCTGCTGGTCGTCAAGGCGACGTACTTCGGGTTCGAGCGGCCGCCGGACGTCGACCTCCCGGAAGCCGAGTGGCGGCACGGGCTGCACGGCGGCGCCATAGAGACGGCGATGATGCTGCACCTGCACCCGGAGCGGGTGCGGACCGAGCAGGTGACGCGCTTCGCGTCGCTCGGTGAGGAGCTCGAGGCGTCCGGCTCGCGCCTTCTCCCTGAGGGAGCGGCCGCGTTCGCCTGGATGGCCGGCGATCTCAACCCCCGCGGCGCAACCGGCGATGCCGGTCTCGCCACCTCGGAGATGGGCCGGCGGCTGGTGGAATGCTACGGCGACAGGCTCGCCGCAATCATTCGCGACGCCCGGGCGTTTCCGCTCGAGAGACTCGCCTGAGCGAGATGCACCGCGCGCAGGGCCGATCTACTCGGGGGAAGGCGTACCGGACAGCATGTCCTCGAGCCAATGACCGGCGCGCTGCAACTTCGCCTTCACGTAGGGCAGGTTGTGGCGGTTGAGCGTGCCGTACAGGGGACGGCGGTCGTTGACCTCGATGCCCCCGGCCCGCAACGCTTCCATCTTCGCGGGATTGTTCGTCAGCAGCCGCACCCGATTCACGTCCAGGGCCTTGAGCATCTCGACCGCCGCGACGTACTCGCGCTCGTCGGCCCCGAAACCGAGTACGCCGTCGGCATCGACCGTGTCGAGACCGTGCTCCTGCAGCGTGTACGCCCGCAGCTTGTTGGCCAGCCCGATGTCCCGTCCTTCCTGGCCCATGTACAGCAGCACTCCGCCGCCGGACCCGGCGATGTGCCGCAGGCTGCCCCGCAGTTGCTCTCCGCAGTCGCAGCGGAGGCTGCCGAAGAGATCGCCCGTCAGGCAGGCCGAGTGGATACGGACCGGCACCGGATCCGGCCAGTCGCTCTGCCGCCCCACGAGCACCGCCACGTGCCCGAGCAACCCGTGCGCCTCCCGAAAGAAGACGAAGCGGGCATACTCGGCCTCGGCCAGCGGGACGGGCCCCTCGCTGACCTGCGTGACGCGTACGTCCACGCTGCGGGCCATCTCCTCGATCTGGGCGCTGGTGACCGTCAGCGTCGCCCCGCCGGCGATGCGATCGCGCAGCGCCATCGAGTTCCGGGCATCGGCGGCCACGCTCACCACCGCCGGCAGCAGGCGGCCGAGGCGCGCCAGCGCCAGCCCTCCGACCTCGACGGTGGTCGCGGGCCGCACGTCCCGCGGGTCGATGGAGAATCGGCCCTTGGCCATCGCCAAGTGCAGAATCTGCTCCGGGCCCTCCCCGTTCAGCGAGAGGCTCATGCCGCCAGTCCCCTCAATCGTGGCGGCGGGAACGAGCCCCATCGAGGTGGCCCGGTGGCGCGTCACGACAAGGCGCAACTGGCCCTCCCCGCGTAGCGTCTCCAGCGCCGCGTCGGTCAGCCCATCGACCGACGCGATCAACGCGCCGCCCTCGCCCGTTGCCGTAACGTAGACGGACCTGCCCTGCCGCAGGTCGAACAGCGCGCGTTCCGCGTCGTGCATTCCCATGCTTCGAAGTCGTAACCCTCGTTACTCTGCTGTTACTCTAACAGCCCTTGGCAAGCAGTCCGCAGGAACCGACGCCCGCCGCCGCCGACGACGACTCCCCGAAGCTCGGCGAGCGTGCCGCGTGGCGTCTGGTGCGTGCCGTCCGTCCAGGCGCCGCCAACTCGGTGCAAGTGCATGATTCCAAGGCGGATGTGTCGCTTAGAGTGTATCCGTACGGTGCATGGGACACACCGGCGCGATTGACCGAGGAGGCGCGTCAGGTCCTCGATTTGTTCCTCCCGCTTCAACTGCAATCCGACTTCGTCATCGCTCAGGCTGGGCAGAGTCTCGACGGCCGCATCGCGACGGTCAGCGGACACTCGCACTATGTGACCGGCCCCCTGGACGTGCGGAGGCTCCATCGACTGCGGGCGCTGGTCGATGCCGTAATCGTCGGAGCCGGGACCGTCGATGCCGACGACCCCAGGTTGACCGTGCGGGAGGCGGACGGCGAGAACCCGGTGCGAGTCGTCATCGACCCGAACGGCCGCCTCGATCGATCACGGCGGGTCTTCCGCGACGGAGCGGCGCCGACGATCGCGATCCGGCGCCGCCGGGACGCCTCCGAACGCGGCCACCGCGCACCCCCCGGCGACAGCGTCATCGAGCTGTCCGCCGGTGCTTCCGGAACCATCGCGCCGCACGACGTGCTGGCGGCGCTCCGGGAGCGCGGCCACCGCCGCCTCCTGATCGAGGGCGGCGGCGTCACCGTCTCCCGGTTTCTGGCTGCCGGAGCGGTGGACCGGTTGCACGTCGCGGTCGCGCCCATTCTCATCGGATCGGGCCGGCCAGCCTTCACCCTGGCGCCCATCGCGACTCTGGCACAGGCGATCCGTCCCGCGTGCAGGGTGTTTCGTCTCGGCGATGACGTGCTCTTCGACCTCGACCTGCGCTCCGCTGCTACTTCGGAAGGGCGAGCAGGTCGAGATGACCGACCGTAAGGCCGAACCGGCCGCCTTCGATCGTCGCCCGCCGCCGTTGCGCCCAGGATCGCACGCGGTCCGCATCGCCCGAGCTCGCGGGCAGCGCCTCCCCGAGCTGCTCCAGGGCCGCGGCCTCCCAACCGTCGACCAGGGCGCGGGCCAAGTCCGCGTCGTCCGGCCCGAGCCGCCACGGGCTGGGCAGCAACCATGCGCGGTAGCCGGCCGCGCGGAAGGTCGTCTCCGCGTGCAGTCCGGCCATCGGGCCGAGGGCCGGACCGAGCCCCTTGTCGCGCCGCTGATGGGCGTTGACGGACCGTCGGATCAGCGCGTCGTCCGGATCGTCGGCCGGCCGGGGATCGCTCCCGGCTGCGTGCCACCGGATCCCGCCGTCGTAGCTCAACGCGAAGAGCGCCGCGCTGCCGGCCGCACGGCAGGCGGCGACCAGCGCGCCGAGCCAGTCCTTCGACACCAGGTCGAGAAGGGCTGACGCGGTTACGAGATCGGCGTCCGACTCTCCGATGGCGTCCAGGCCCGCGGTAGCCAGATCGCCCACGACGCGCGCCGCCTCCACATCGCCCGGGACTGCAGCGCGCGCGAGCAGCTCGGCGTCGTGATCGACCAGCGTCCAGCTTCGGACACCCGGCAACCGCGGCGCGAGATACCGCAGGTTCGAGCCGGTTCCGCTGCCCAGGTCCACGACGCGCGACCAGCCCGCGGCCCGCCACGCCGGCTCGAGCAGCGACATCGCCGCGGCGGCGCGCGAGCGGTGGTCGACCGGCTCGCGCAGGGCGAGCCACGCCGCATCGAACGTTTCACCCATGCGGCGGGGTTGTCCTCACAGGCATTGGCCAGCTCGCCTGCACCTTGGATCGTTTCCGGTGCACCGCCACCCTACCTCGTCGTCGAGCCGTTCCACCGCGGCCGGTCAACGTCCTGCCGCCGTCTCTTCGGGTACCAGAGACAGGAGCTGTTGCTCGAACGTTCGCACCGCCGCGTCCCAGTCCGGCAGCCTCGCCGCCTGTCGCCGGGCCGCCGCCGCGAGCGCGGCGCGCCGCTGCGCACCGGCCCCGGCGGAGCCCCGGCTCGCCGCCGCTCCCGCGGGCTCGTCCGGATCCAGGAGCGAGCCGATGGCCCTGGCCAGGGCGAGATCGTCCCCCGGCGGCGTCAGGAGCGCCGCCTCGGACGCCACGGTATCGGGAATCGCGCCGCCTGTCGTGCTGACCACCGGCAGACCGCGGGCGAGCGCCTCGGTCAACACCATGCCGAACCCCTCGTAGTGGGATGCGAGGACGAAGATCGAGCTGCTCGCGTAGATGCGATCCAGCGCCGAGCGCAGGCATTCTCCGGCGAACCGGACGCGACCGGCAAGCCCGTGCTCGGCGACCGCCGCGCGAACGCGACGCACGTAGTCGGGCGCCCTCTCGAGGCTGCCCGCGCAGACGCAGCGCCAGGGCAGATCCCGCAGACGCGCGAGAGCCCCGACGAGCACGTCGTGACCCTTGCGCGGCACCACCGACGCCACCGAGAGCAACTGCGGCGGGGCCCCGGGCCCGGGACCGGTCGCCGGCGGCGCCGGATCCGTACCCGGCCGCGCCACGCGCACCCTCGCCGCCGGCACCCCGAAGCGCCCCAGACCGCGCGCCGTGAAGCCGCTGGTGACAATCACGCCCGCCGCGGCGGCAAGCGCCCTGCGCTCGCGTACGGCCAGGCGCGCACGCACCTCCGGCGAAAGCCCGGTCTCGTCCGACACGGGGTGGTGCACGAGAGCCAGGATGCGCAGCCGACGGCGGTGCGCGTCGACCGGACCGGGCAGGCCGCTCAGGGCCAGCCCGTCGACGAGCACCAGCGACCCGTCTTCGAGAGCGGAGAGCACGCCGTTCAGGCTCGCTTCGGCCGCGGCGTCGGCATCGGGGAACATTCCGCGCAAGTTGTGGACGTTCACCACCCAGCCGCGGCTCCGCAACCCGGCCGCCATCCGTGCGTCGTACAGGTAGCCGCCGGTCTGCTGGTCGAGTGGACCGGGCACGACCAGGTGCACCCGCGGTCGGCTCACGGACGGCCCTCGTAGCGTCCCCAGGCGACGTGGGATTCGTGCAGGGTCACCGCAATCGAGGTCACCCCGTGGGCGCCCTCACCCAGGTCTCCCGCGCGAATCGCCGCGACGAGCCGCTCGAATATCTCGCGGGCCAGGAACTCGGTGGTCGTGTTGCGGCCGGCGAAGGCGGGCTCCTCGTCGAGGTTGCGGTAGTTGAGCCCCGCCAGGATCGTCCTCAGGACGTCGCCGGCGTGGCCGATATCGACCACCATTCCGTCGGCGTCCAGCTCCGGCCGGGCGAAGGTGGCGTCGACGACGTAGGTGGCGCCATGCAGCTTCTGCGCCGGCCCGAAGGCCTCACCCGTAAAGCTGTGGGCGATCATGAAGTGGTCGCGGACATTGAGGCTGTACACGAGGTTCGGTCTCCTTCCGTCATCATCGTCCGCTCGGATGCCGGGGGTCGATCCCGACCGGCGCGTCCGGATAGCGGATGCGATGACAAAGCGTACTCCCCGGCTCGTCGGAAAGCGCCGCGAGCACCGCCGGCAACTCGTCGAAGCCGCTCTCTCCCGTCAGCAGGACATCGAGCGCGGGATCCGCGAGCAGCGACATTGCCAGGTCCAGACGACGGCCGTGCGACCAGCGCGGCGCGCGGTACGGCGGCACGTGTCCCACCTGGCTGCTCCTGATCGTCAGTCGGCGGGCATGAAAAGCCTCGCCGAGCGGCAGCGGGACCTGCGCCGCGCCGTACCAGCTCGCTTCGACGATGGTCGCCTCGCGACCGGCCGCGGCCAGCGCCGCGCGCAGCCCGTCGGGGTGCCCGCTGGCATGAATGACCAGATCGGCCGTCGCACCGTCCGGGGGCTCCGGACCGAACGCAAGTCCGAGGGCAGCCGCGACGGCCGCGCGCGAGCGGTTGGGATCGACCACCCTTACCTGCGCGCCGGGGAGATCCCGGCACAGGAACGCCGCGAGCAGGCCGACGACGCCGCCGCCGATCACCACGATCTCGTCGCCGGGGCCCGGTCGCGCGTCCCACACGACATTCACCGCGGTTTCCATGTTGGCCGCGAGCACGGCGCGCGGGGCCGGTACTCCGGCAGGCACCGGATGCACCGCCTCGGCCGGCACGCAGTAGCGGTCCTGGTGCGGATAGAGACAGAAGACCGTCCGGCCCCGCAGCCGGTCCGGTCCCTGCTCGACGGTGCCGACGCTGCTGTAGCCGTACTTGACCGGACCCGGGAACTCCCCCTCCTGAAACGGCGCGCGCATCGCCGCGCGCTGCGACGGCGGGACCCGTCCCCGGAAGACCAGCGCTTCCGTGCCCCGACTGATGCCGCTGTAAAGGGCGCGGACCAGCACCTCGCCGGCTTGCATCGGCGGAAGCTCGGCGCACAGAATCTGACCGTGGCCGGGTTCTCGGATCCAGAACGACCGAGCCGTCGACGTGGGCGCCATGAGCGACATGAGCAGGTCGTGCGTGCTGACCAGGGACCTTATCGGACGATCGTCATGCCGCCGCGCGCCCGGCGGCCGGCGCGGACGGGTCGCTCGATCGGCCCGCTGCGCGCTCTTGCCGACCTCGCACTCGGCCTGCTGCCCCTGGCGGCCTGCGCCTTCACCACTTTCCGCCTGCTGGGTTTGCCGCCACAGTACTTCGCCGACGTGCTCGGCATCTATACCTTACTGGCGGCGCTGATCGTATGGTTCCTTCCGTCCGACCTGCCGCCGCCGGGGCTGGGCGCGGCCAACCAGATCACGCTGGTTCGCGCCACGCTGATCGTGCCGGTGGCGGCCCTGACCCTCCAGCCGGCGCCGCCCGCCGCGGGGGCGCTCTGGTGGATCGTCGCGATCTCCGCGGTCGCGCTGGCGCTGGACGGCGTCGACGGGCTGGCGGCGCGGCGGCGCGGACAGGAGACGCGGTTCGGGGCGCGGTTCGACATGGAGCTGGATGCGTTCCTGATGCTCGTGCTCGCCGTGCTCGTCTGGCAGACCGCCCGCGTGGAGGCCTGGGTGCTTCTCATCGGCGTGCCCCGCTACCTGTTCGTGGTTGCCGGCTGGCGCTGGCCCCTGCTGACCGCGGAGCTGCCGGCCAGCCTGCGCCGCAAGGCCGTCTGCGTCGTCCAGGGGATCGGGCTGATCGTCTGCCTCGCGCCGATCGTGCCTCCCGAGCTAGCGTCCTACGCGGCCGCGGGCGCGCTGGCGCTGCTGGTCTACTCTTTCGCGGTCGATGTCATCTGGCTTATTCTCAACGCGCCCGTGCGCGTCCGGTCAGGGCGTCCCGGACACGCGCGGTGAGTTGCGAGCGATCCGATGCGCAGACCCGCCATCGTCGCCCTCGTCGCTGCCGTCGCCGCGGGGTGTCTCGACGGTTCCCGCACCGACACGCCCCGGCCCACGGTGGACGAGCTCGTCGAGCGCACCGAGCGCGGCGACGCGCAGGCACTGTTCGAGCTCGGCAACCGCTTTGCCGACGGCGATGGGGTCGCGCGCGACAACGTCCTTGCCTACATGTGGTTCGAGCTCGCGGCCGAGCGTCTGACCACCGAAGAGGGATACGAGGCCCGACGGATGCAGTTGCGCCTCGACCCCGACATGTTCAGGCACCAGATATCGGAAGCCGAACGGCTCGCGCGGATCTGGAATGCACGCCAGGCCGCGCGCGAGCGCGACATCGAGCAACCCTGACTGGCCGACGCGCCGCCTCACCCCGGTCCGCCGTCGCCATCCGATTCGCCGTCCGCAGGGGGCCGCAGCTCCTCCTGGGTGAGCCGGCCGTCGCCGTCGGTGTCGAGCGCGCGCAGCGACTGCGGAGCGGACGCGATCTCCGCCGCCGACACCGTGCCGTCGCCATCCGCGTCGAGAGCCGCCATGAGCGGGATTCGGGGTCGCGCAGGCTCGGCGTCGCCCCCGGCCTCCACAGGCTCCGACTCGTCATCGTCCGCCTCCGGCTCGGGGGGAGGCTCGGCCTCGACGGTCAGCAACGCCAGGATCTCCGCCTCGCTGGCCGCTCCATCCCCGCCGGCGTCGGCCCGCGCGAGGAGGCTGAGGAACTGCGAGGGCAACTCCGCGGAGTCGAGCACGCCGTTCTCGTCGGCGTCGAACGTCATGAAGGCGGCCGTCGCCTCCGGCGGGGTGCGCGCCGGCCCCCCGATCGGCTCGCGGCGGGGCCGCAGCTCGTCACCGGCAAGGGCCCCGTCACCGTCGTCGTCCAGGGAGGCCAGCGATTCCGCCGCCGCATCGATCTCCCCGGCCGAGATCTCGCCGTCGTCGTCCGTATCGAGGGCGCCGAAGGCGGGCAGCCCGCGCAACGCGCGGTCGTCGTCCTGCGCCTGGCCGCCCTCCGAGTCCTGTTCCTGCACCGCGACCACACCCGTCGCGGCCGCCGCGATCGTCGCCGCCAGCACGACGGCCGCGCCGTACGTCGACCCACGTAGTTGCATCGTCGACTCCAGTCAGCAGTCTCGACGCCTGCAATCAGCCGCCGTCGCGGGACGTCTCGGGCTTCCCGAGGCCCCAGCCGAGCGACCCGTCGTCCAGTTCCTCGACCGTCTGCCCGAGCACGATGTCGAAGTGGGCGGCCAGCTCGCCGGTTTTCGACCCGGCCAGCGGGTTGAAGTCGACCAGGAGGGTCTCCTTCGCCAGCGGATCCACGATCCGCGACGTGAGCCGGTCGCGCGCGTTGTCCGGGTGGCCGTTGACCAGCATCTGCGACGTGAATATCCGCTTCCCGTGACGGCTGACGCCGAAGTGTATATGCGGCGTGCGGAATATGTCGCCGATTATGTATGGCACCGGCTTTATGGTGCGGAAGTAGTACTCGCCCTTCACGTTGGTGAGAAAGCGGCCGTAGCCCTGGAAGTTGGAATCGGGCGGCACGTCCTCTCGGACTCCGTCGGCGTGCCGGTAGTTCTGGTTCGCGTCGCACTGCCAGATCTCGACGAACGCGTTGCGCAGCGGTGTTCCGGCCCGGGTGGTCACGGTACCGAACAGGTGCGTGACCTCGCCGACCGCGGGCGTAATCGAGTCGTTGAGTATCAACAGGTCGTTGTCGGTGTCGAGCGGCATCTTGTCCGGGTAGAACGGCCCTTCGAGCGAGCGGCTGCTCGGCGTGACGAACAGCTCCTCGGCGAGCACGCCCGGCGCCCAGAGCGCGGCCGCGCCGAGCGTCCCGGCCCGCAGCGCCCGATCCAGGAAGACGCGCCGCGGCAGTCGGCGATCGAGCGGAGAGTCACTCCGCGCGAACGATCGAATCAACTGGGTCATGGTCGTCTCCTCCACGCGGTTCTCGATCCGCGGAATCAGTCGCCGACGGCCGGACGAGGCCAGCGGCGAACGAGCCCGGCAAACAGGAACACGGTAGTCAGGCCGAAGTGCCAGGCGGTGCGCAGCAACGGCTCCCAGAGCGGCAGCGCGCACCAGACGGCGGCGCCGACGAGCGCCGTCGACCACGGAAACCTGGCGCCGTCGGGCGAGCGCCACGCCAGCAACGCCAGACCGGTGAGCCAGCCGACGAGCGTCACCAAGTCGCGTTCGTTCAAGGTCGAATCCTCCTCGGCGACATCCCCCGCTGCATCCTGTCCAGCAATCATAGTCCCGCGGCATCGCCTCGGCCACTACGGGCGCCGGCCATATCGCCCGAGCCGGCCCGCGCGAGGCTCGCGTCGAGACGCTGCTCCACCGCACGGGCGCCGATGGCGCCCTTGTAGACGTACAACTGGCCCGGAAGATCGCTGTCCAGCACCTCCTCGCTGACCCGCAGCCGGCTGCTGATCGCGAAGACGATCGGGTGCGGAAGACCGGCGTTCACGAGATCGACGCGGCGCCATACCGCCTCGCGGCTCCAGAAACCGAGAACCTCGAAGTAGACGCCGTAACCCGTATCGCGATGGGTGAAGACGAGATCGGGCACGCACAGGCCTACGCCCGGCAGATCGAGCAGCTCGTGGGCGATGTCCACCGTCCAAGGGGTCTCCAACTGCCGGAAACGGTCGACCAGCCGAGCGACATCCTCCGGCAGTCGCTCGTCGTCGCCATCGGCGTCCTCGGCCGGCTCGCCGTCGAGATGGAACGTCGCGGGCCGCCGCTCGGGTCCCCACAAGACGTCGGCGTCGAGCTCCCAGCCGGGGCCGCAGGCGTCGAGCACGGGAAGCAGCAGCGCCAGCCGCAGGCCGTAGGTCGTCACCGACCGGAAGAGACTGAACGGGCCGTCGATCTCGATGCGGCAGACGCCGTCGGGAAGCCGTGCGGCGACGTACAGCAGCCGATGGAACTTCAGTCGCCGGAAGAACAGGCGCAGACCGCGCGGAGGGGGCCGCTGCAACCTGACGACGACGCGCACGGCCCGCAGCAGTATCGCCTGCTTCTGCGCCAGCTCGTAGGCGTCCACCAGCGCCGCACCGCCGATCGCGTCGAAGCGGCCGAGGATGTGGTTCTCCTTCAGGTCTGCGAACAGCGCGCCGCGGATGTCAAGCGCCGGCAAGCCGAGTTCGGCCGCCACCGCCGCGATGACCGGCTCGGACGCGAGCGTCTCCGCGTCGTCCAGGGCGCGCCGCACGGCCGCGGCGCGGAAGAACACCGCCCGCCGCAGCGCAGGGGGATCCACGTCGTCGCGCACCTCGAATTTGCAGCGGTCCACGACGAGCTTGCGCAGTCCCCGCACGAGCCGGTAATCGGTCGGGTGGTACGGCACGTCGTCGCACGCCGCCTCGAAGACCGAGCGGGTCTTCCCGACGACCGCACGCGCGGCCGCGACGTACCGTTCCGCAACCGCCAGCGCCCGGTCCCTCTCGACAGGCCGCAGCGGCACAACCTCGATGCGCCCGCCGCGACGCCGTGCGCGCACGAGATCAGCCGTCAGCATCGCGCTCCCGGCGACGGTCGCTGGTGAAGACCTCCGAGGTATCGTTCGCCACCAGCTCGTACAGGACCGCCTTCTTGTCGCCCTGCTTCCGAAGAATGCGGCCGAGCCGCTGCACGTACTCGCGCACGGATCCGCTGCCCGAGATCACGATGCCCACGCCGGCGGCGGGCATATCCACTCCCTCGTTGAGGACCTTTGACGTGACGAGCGCGTTGTAGGAGCCGGCCGCGAAGTCCTCCAGGATCCGGACGCGCTCGGACACCTTCGTCTGGTGGGTGATGACAGGGGCGAGAAAGCGGCGGGAGAGCGCGTAGGCGGCATCGTTGCGCTCGGTGAACAGCAGCGCGCGGTCCCGCCGGTGCCGGTGCAGAAGCGCTTCCACGTAGGCGAGCTTGGAGGGCGCCGCGAAGGCAAGCTGCCTCTGCCGTTGATAGGCGGCCAGCGCGCGCCGCCCCTCGACGCTCTGCGATGACCGGATGATGAATTGCGACCAGCCGTCGGGGTCGGACATGCGGATTCCCTGACCCACCACGAACTCGCGGTAGATGCCGCGCGCCTCGTCGTAATCCCGCCGCTCGGCTCGCGTCAGCTCCACGAGGATCCGCTCGACGGAGTAGTCGGCGAGATAGTCCCCCGTCAGGTCCTGCACCTGCCGGCGGTAGACGACAGGCCCCACAAGGGACTCGAGGTCGGCGTGGCGGCCGTCGACGCGTTCCGGCGTCGCGGTCAGCCCGAGGCGATACGGTGCCAGGCTGTGCTGGGCGGCGAGCGCGTAGGCGGTGCTCGGCAGGTGATGACACTCGTCGAACACCACCATGCCGAAACGCGCGCCGAGGTGCTCCATGTGCGCGAAAGCGGAGTCGTAGGTCGACACGGTGACCGGCTCGACCCGGTAGTCGCCGCCGCCGATGACGCCGATGTCGCGCCGCAAGCGGTCGGCCAGCAGCCTGTGCCACTGCGTGACCAGATCGAGGGTGGGCGCGACCACGAGCGTGTCCCGCCGCACCTTGTCGAGGGCCAGCAGTGCGACCTCGGTCTTCCCGGCCCCCGTGGGCAGGACGACCACGCCGCGGCCCTGCGCGGCCCGCCACGCCTGCAGCGCCTCCGACTGGAAGGGGCGCGGTTCGCGGCGCACCTGCAGCCCCTCGTCGAGCACGCCGTACTGCCGCGCCCGGTCCTCGCAGGCGATCCGCCGCCGAACGAGTTCCCGCACCACCCGCGCATAGGCGACGGCGGGTGCGCGGAACCGCCGCGTGCGGGCGTCCCAGCGGCAGGCGTCCGGCAGCGTCGAGCCCTCTTCCTCGGCCAGTCCGCCGATGTCCAGGGTACCGGCGACGAAGTGCAGGCTAACGGTCAATCTCTGCGCGAATGTACACGGCCTCGAGAACGAGTCGCGGCGGACGAGGCCCGTTTGGTCTAGAATTGAGAGCTGACGATGTCGGACAACGGAAGCGCTCCGGAGCCACCGGAGTCCTCCTCGGCGGCCCAGACCCCGCAGGAATCGCCCCCGGCAGCGGAGACCCCGCGGGAATCGGAAGTGCCGGCGGAGACTCCGCAGGACGGCGACGCCAAATCCCGCTCGAAGGTCCGCGGCGCGCCGATGAAGGCGTCGAACGAGGCGCGCGCGGCCACCGCTACGAAGGCCGGCGCCGGTCTCGTTGCCGCGGTGCGCGCGCTGGCGCGCCGGCGCGACAAGAAGCGCGTCGATCCGGCTGCCGACTCCGCCGAGGCCGACGCGAGCAACCTCGAGACGGCCACGTCGGCCGGCAAGGAAGATTCCCTGACCGAGCGGCGGGCCAAGGCCCGGATGGGCGGCGGTCGAGCCCGCATCGACGCGCAACACGCGCGGGGCAAGCTCACGGCGCGGGAGCGCATCAACCGGTTGCTCGATCCCAAGACGTTCGAGGAGCTCGGACCGTACGTCGAGCATCGGCACTCCGCGTTCGGACTCGACCGGCATCGGCACGCGGGCGACGGCGTGGTCACCGGCTTCGGGCTCATCGACGGCCGTCGCGTCGCCGTCTTCGCGCAGGACTTCACCGTGCTGGGCGGCTCGTTTTCCGAGACCCAGGCGCTGAAGGTCGGCCGCCTCATCGAGACCGCGACATCGAGCGGCCTGCCCGTCTTCGCGCTGCTCGATTCGGTCGGCGCCCGAATCCAGGAAGGCATCTGGAGCCTGGCCGGTTTCGGCGATCTGTTCTGGCGCAACACGCAGGCCAGCGGCGTCGTGCCCCAGATCAGCCTGATGCTGGGACCGTGCGCCGGCGGAGCGGTGTATTCGCCCGGCCTGACCGACTTCGTGATCATGGCGCGCGGCAGCAGCTACATGTTCATCACGGGCCCCGACGTGATCCGTACGGTCACCGGCGAGGAGGTGGACGCCGAGACCCTGGGCGGCGCCGAGACACACGCCGGCGGCTCCGGAGTCGCGCATTTCGTGGCCGACGACGAGAACGCGGCCTTCGACCTGGCGCGGCACCTGCTCGGCTACCTCCCCTCCAACAACGCCGAGGACCCGCCGATCGTCGAAGCCGAGCAGAGCCTCGAGCCGGACGTGGTGGAGCTCGACAACCTGATTCCGGAGGCGGCCGAGGAAGCGTACGACGTCCGCGACGCCATCACGCGCATCGCCGACCGTCACTCGTTCCTGGAGGTGCACGCCGACTTCGCCCGGAACGCCGTCGTGGGGTTCATCCGGCTGAAGGGCCGGGTGGCGGCGGTCATCGCCAATCAGCCGGAGCATCTCGCCGGCGTGCTCGACATCGACGCCTCGGACAAGATCGCCCGCTTCATCCGGTTCGCCGACTCGTTCAACATCCCGCTCGTGACCCTGATCGACTGCCCCGGCTTCCTGCCCGGCGCTGACCAGGAACGGAACGGCATCATCCGGCACGGCGCCAAGATCGTGTACGCGTATGCCGAGGCGACCGTGCCGAAGGTCTCGGTCGTGCTGCGGAAAGCGTACGGCGGCGCCTACATCGTGATGAGCAGCAAGATGATCCGGACCGACGTCTGCTTGGCGTGGCCGACCGCCGAGGTTGCGGTCATGGGCGCCAAGGGGGCGGTCAGCATTCTCTACGCGCGCCAACTGAAGCAGGAGTTGCCATCGAAGCGGGAGGCGGAACGCGCCCGGCTCGAGGACGAGTTCGAGAAGCAGTTCAATTCACCGTTCGCGGCGGCCGCCACGGGGCACATCGACGACGTGATCCACCCGCGCGAGACGCGCGCGCGCGTCGTCGCCGCGCTCGAATTCCTCAAGGACAAGCAGACCGCGGCGATGCCCAAGAAGCATGGCAACATCCCGTTGTAGGCCTGCGCGATGACGCCCGAGTTGCAGACGGTACTGGAGATTGCGGGCGTCGGCTCCACGTTGCTGTTTCTCGCGCTGGGCGGTCTCGTCACCCTGATGTACGCGCTGACGTCGCCGTTGCTGTACGGCGGCTTCACCCTGCCCGGAGGAAGCGGCACCGGGAGAACGAAGGCCGCCGAGCGGGCCCGCCTCGATGCCGCGGCGGAACAGGAACGGCAGCGCCGGGCCGTCGCCCTCGCCGTGGCGATTGCGCGTGCCCGCGCCGCACGCCCCATACCCCTCGAATCGGACGTGCCGGCGTGGCGGCGCATTCACCGCGCGCAACGGCTCGGCCAGGCGACCGAACGGGCGAGGGCCCGCCTGTGACCCGCTACCGCGTGACCATCGACGGTCGCGTCTACGATGTCGACATCGACGATCCGCGCGCCAGGCCGGTGACCGCCCGCCTGTCGGGGACCGCCTATTCGGTCGACGTCGAGCCGACGCACAGCGGCACGGCCCGGGAGGAAGCACCGGCGGCGGAGGCGGAGGCCGCGCCGGCCGAAGAGCCATCCACGCCCCTGCTCTTCCCCGGCGGAGGTTCGCAGGAGGCGGGCGCCGAGGGGCCGCGCACGATGTCGGCGCCGATACCCGGCTCGGTCACCAAGGTCGTCGCATCCGTGGGGCTGCCGGTCGAGCGCGGAGGCGAGCTGCTGACCATCGAAGCGATGAAGATGTTCAACGTGATCCGGTCGCCCTGGCGGGGCGCGGTCACCACGGTGCACGTCAAGGACGGCGACCGCGTCGTGCAGGGCCAACCCCTCGTCACCCTGACGCCGCGCTAGTGCCGAAACGCCTCGCCGGACTGCCGACACGCCCATGATGGCCCTCGACTTCGGAATCCTCTTCATGTTCGCCGTAGGCGGCGTCCTGATCTACCTGGCCATCGCCAAGGAGTACGAACCGACGCTCCTGCTGCCGATCGGCTTCGGGGTGCTGCTGGGCAACCTGCCGAACTCGCCGATGAACGAGCCGGGCGGCATGCTCTACCTGCTGAACGAGTTCGGCATCCAGACGGAGCTCTTCCCGCTCTTCATCTTTATCGGCATCGGCGCGATGATGGACTTCCGGCCACTGCTGTCGCAGCCGATCTTCGCCGTGCTCGGCGCCGCCGGCCAACTGGGGATCTTCGCCACGCTCCTGCTCGCCACGTTCATCGGCTTTCCGCTGAACCAGGCGGCGTCCATCGCGGTCATCGGCGCCATCGACGGTCCGACCAGCATCTACGTCTCGTCGCTGCTCGCTCCGGAACTGCTAGCGCCGATCGCGGTCACGGCGTACTCGTACATGAGCCTCGTGCCGATCATCCAGCCACCCATCATGCGCCTGCTCACGACGCGCAAGGAGCGCCGCATCCGGATGGCCTACGCGCCGCGTCCGGTGCCGCGCGCCGCCGTGATCCTGTTTCCCATCGTCGTCACCGTCGTCATCGGCCTGCTCGTGCCGCAGTCGGCGCCGCTCGTCGCCACGCTGATGATCGGCAGCCTCATGAAGGAATCCGGCGTCGTGCCGCAACTTGCCGGATCCGCATCGGACACCCTCACCAACATCTCGACCCTGTTCCTGGGATTGACCATCGGCAGCCTGATGCAAGCGGAGACGTTCCTCCAGGTCGACACGCTCCTCATCCTGCTGCTGGGCCTCGGGGCGTTCGTGCTCGACACGGTCGCCGGCCTCTGCTTCGGCAAGATCCTCGCCCTGGTCACCGGCGGCCGGATCAACCCCCTGGTCGGCGCCGCCGGCATCAGCGCCTTCCCGATGAGCGGCCGTCTGGTACAGAAAGTGGCGCAGGAAGAGGACTTCACCAACCACGTGCTGATGCACGCGATGGGGGCCAACACGGCCGGTCAGCTCGGTTCCGTGATCGCGGGCGGCGTCCTGCTGACGCTGGTGACCGGGGCTCTCGGCTAGGAGTCTGCGCCGCAGAAACCGCGCAGAATCGCGATGAGCTCGGCGGCGCCGTCGCGCTCGAATGCACAATCGGCCGCCCCGATGGCGTCATCATCCCCCGTGCCGCCGCGTCGTCGTCCCAGGTCAGTTGCTGCGACCCTCGTTGACGAGCTCGAGGCGAAGTATCCGAAGGCGACCGCGTTCTTCCCCATTGCCGGCCCGCACTGGTTGCACCTGCGGACATCGAATCTGATCGAGTCGCCGTTCGCGACGGTGCGGCTGCGGCAGCGTGTGACGAAGGGGGCGGCTCGCGGACCAGGGGGCCAGGGAACTCGCGGAGGAATCAAACGCCGTGACCCGCAACGCGGGCTGCTACCCCAAGCTCCTGCAAGCTCCAGGGGCCGAGCGACGCCGTTGCGGCCGCAACCGCTCGATTTCATCGAGATACAGGTCGCCGTCCGGCGCCCCGCCGAAGCCCGGGCCGCCTTGGCCGCGCAGCCGAACCTGTTGGCCCGGAACGACGCCCTTCGGGATGGCGAAACGCAAGCTGCTGGTTCGGGTAGTCAAACGGCCGTCGTCGTCCAGTCGCGGAACCTGGAGCGAAAGGCTGCGCGTGGCGCCGCGGAACGAATCCTCGAGCGTGATTGCCACCCTGGCATGAATGTCCTCGCCCTTCATCCGCAGATGGGTGTAGCCACCGCCCGAGCGACGGTGCCCGGCGCCGCCGAACCACTCCAGACGGCAGTTCCGCCCGCCCACCTTCCCTTGGAGCAACGTGGCGCCGTCCGGATCGACCACCGGATCCCGACGAGGGCGCCGTTCTCGACGACCGGAAGGCAGCCGATCTTCCGCTCGTACATGAGTCGCGCCGCATAGGCGAGTGCAGTGTCGGGCGTGGTCGTCTGGACCTGGTCGGTCATGACCTCCTTGACGACGACCGACTCCAGCACGCTGTCGCGCGCCCTGGACCCGTAGCGCAGCGCGCGCAGCAGTGCGCTCTGGAACAGGGCGCGCTGGCTCAGGATGCCGACGAGCCTGCCACGTTCGTCGAGCACCGGAAGGTACCGGTAACGCTCGGCGTTCATCAGGTCGTCCGCTGCTCGCAGACGGTCATTCCGGCCCAGTGTCCTCGGCGCCCGACTCATTGCGTCGCCGACGCGCTGGTCGATTGGCTTCGTCACGGTGCACCTCCAGGGGAATTGACCACGTCGCGCGCTACGCGCCAGAGCGCACCGGCGTCACCGCTCGCGTTGAGGACCGTCCACGACTCGGGAGCGCGCAGCCGTTCGACCTGGCGCGCCGCCACGTCTGCGGTCGCGTCGGACGGGTCGCCGAGGCGCGCGTTGATTCGAGCCTGAAGGGTGTCGAGGGGTGCGTCGAGCCACAGGCCTGTGAACCGTGCCCCGTTCGCGTGGGCGGCGTCTCGCACCGTGGCCCGGTCCACCGGCTCACCGAACACCGCATCCACGATGACGCCATGGCCAGTGCCCAGGATCGCGTCGGCCCTCTCGGTGAGAATGCGGTACACCTCCCGCGTCACGCCTGGCGTGTACCCGCTCGCGGCCAACCGCCTGTCGGAGGGCGCTCCCAGCAGGCGCTTGCGTTCGACGTCACTCCGCACGACGACGGCGCCGGGGACCGGTCCGACGGATGCGGCGAGACGCCGCGCCAGCGTGGACTTGCCGGACCCGGACGGTCCGCCGATTGCGACCAGCCATGGGTCGCGCGGCGCGATCAGCGCCTGCGCCAGATCCAGGTACTGCCGTGCCTCGACGCGAAGCCTGCTCGCGTCCTCGGTGCGGCGCTGCATCGGGACGGCGGTCGCGTGCGTCATCGCGCGAATGGCGGCGCGCGTCGCCAGGAAGAGAGGCAGCAACGCGAGGCCGTCGTGTCCGCCCGACCGCGCGAGGTACCGATTGAGCACGGCGTTGGCATGCACCGAGAGGCCCCGATGATGCAGGTCCATCAGCAGGAACGCCAGGTCGTACATCACGTCCACGCACACGAGGGCCGGGTTGAACTCGATGCAGTCGAACAGGACCGGCTGCTCGCCGAGCAGGCAGATGTTGCGCAGATGCAGATCGCCGTGGCCGTGCCGCACGAAGCCGGCCGCCCGGCGCGCGTCGAGCCGGCTCGCCTGCCGGTTCAGCGTCTGAAGGCTGGTCGAGGTGAGACGCTCGGCGGCCTCGAGATCGAGCACGCCCGGTCCGTGCTCGCGCATCCCGTCGCGAACGCCTCGAAGCACGGCCGCCATGCCATCCCGCCCCCCGTGCTCGAAGCTCCACTCGGCGACGTCGTGGAGATCCGCGATCGCGTCGGCGAGCCGCGGCATCAGCACATCGTCGAGCGCGCCCCGTTCAGCGAGCCGGTCCAGTTGCGTCTCGGTGTCGAACCGCTGCATCTCGACGAGGTAGTCGACTGCGCGGCCCCACCCGTCCAACGCGAGCGCTCCCGTCGGCGCCTGGCTGACGGCCCGCACGCCGCGGTACAACTGGGGCGCCGTCCGCCGATTCAGGTGGACCTCCTGCACACAACAATGGCGTCGCCGCTCGAGAGTGGAGTAGTCCAGATAGTCGAACCGCACCGATCGTTTGAGCTTGTAGGCTCGATCGCCGACGAGGAACACGACCGACGTGTGGGTGTCGATGCGCTCCACCGCGTCGATTCCCGGGCCGTACGCACCTGGCGCAGACAGCCACGCGATCACCTCCGATTGTGCGACTGGCCGATCTTCGGGGTTGCGAGTTGGGTCAGGCGGTTGCCGGGCAGGCATCGGAGCGCTGGTCCCCCAAGGGAATGCTGAAGCAAAATGCGCGCCAGCAACGGTCGGCGGACGTACAGGTCCGGGAATCACGAAGGGACCGGACGGAGCCGGGGATGGTTCAGCCGCGGTGGCGCAGAGATCCCTCCCTATTTCGTCAGGCCGAACTTCTCGATCCGATACCGGATCTGGTCGCGATTCAGTCCAACCGCGTGGCATCGAGCGCCTTCTCGACCAGCAACACGATCTCGTCCAGGCTGAACGGTTTCGCGGCGTAGTGGTAGGCCGGAGCCGACTGACCCTGGATCCGGGCGGGAACGAGTCCGCACCCTTGACGAACCCGAACCCGTCGCGGGCCGCACCGTAGACCGGCGGACACGCGACCGCGGCCCGTCGGAGTGCGATCCGGCGGGCGGTGGTGTCCGGACCGGCGTCCCTGGCACCGGGAATAACTCACCTGAGCGGTGGGGAATCTTCCGCGCCTCGTGAGTTTGCGGGTCGCGCACCGGCGTCGCTTCGGGCGCGCCGCACGGCACACCGTCCCGAACCACTTCTGGCATGTGTCTTGCGTATTAGTACACATGAAGCGTCCGGAGTCAGACGAAATGCAGTTGAGCCCTTCCTGGTGCACTCTTGTTCTCGTCCTCTTGCTGGGTGTGGCCGCGGGATCGTGCGGAGGCGCGGCGGCCGACCTTGAGAGCGGGCCCATCCCGCATTCCACGGTCCCGACCGAGGCGGTCGAGGTTTCGGCGGCGCTGCTGGAGCTCGCGGAGCGAACGTACGCTGAGCAGTGCGCGGCGTGCCACGGGGCGGACGGCGCGGGCGAGGGCGAAGCAGCGTACCTGCTCTACCCGAAGCCGCGGGACTTCACGCGCGGCAGCTATCGGCTGGTGTCGACCTGGGAGGGAGTGCCCACCGACGCCGATCTGTTCCGCACCATCTCGCGCGGGATGCCCGGCTCGGGGATGCCCTCGTGGGCACACCTGCCGGAACGGACCCGCTGGGCGCTGGTTCACTACCTCAAGCGGTTCTCTCGCCGTGATCTGGGCATCCGACCGGCGTCCGAGCCGCCGAGCTTCGGCGCAGCCGGTACCGGCGTCGTTCACGTGCCGCCGGAACCCCGTCACACCCCGGCGTCGAAAGCGCGAGCCTGGGAGCTCTACGCTCAGGGTTGCGCCCCCTGCCACGGCGCGACCGGCGCCGGCGACGGGCTGCAGGAGCAGTTCGACACGCGCGGATTCCCGACCCGCCCGCGCGACCTGACGGCCGGCATCTTCAAGGGGAGCCCGGCGCCGGCGGAGGTCTATCGCCGGCTCGTGGCGGGACTGCCCGGCTCGCCGATGCCGCAGAGCGGTTACCTGCACGGCGACGACGCCTGGCATCTGGTGGAACTCGTCCGGTCGCTGTCGACCGCTGGGCAGCGGGCGAGGGTGGAGATGAAGCAGCACCGGATCGTCGCGGCTCGGGTTCCCGAGTTGCCGGCGCATCCGGACTCGGGGCGGTGGCGGTCGGCCGCCGCGGCGCAGCTGCATCTGATGCCGCTGTGGTGGCGCGACGAGCGACCGGAGCGGTTGACGGTCAAGGCGGCTCACGACGGCCGGGAGCTGGCGATCCTGCTGCGCTGGACCGACGCGACCCACGACGCCACGGTGATTCGCACGCAGGACTTCCGCGATGCCGCGGCCATCCAGTTCAGCATGGCGGTGGATCCGCCCTTCCTCGGCATGGGAACGGCCGGTGAGCCGGTCGACATCTGGATGTGGAAGTCCGAGCGCCAGGCGGATCTCGAGCCGGCGTTCCAGGACCTGGAGAAGGTCTACCCGCACATCGGGATCGATTCGTATCCCAACCTGCTCCACGCGCCGGTCGAGCAGCCGTTGCGGCATGCGCTGACCCTGGAGTCGGACCCGAGCTTCATCACCGCGTGGGGCGCCGGCAACATCGTCGCCGACCCCACGCGGGAGAGCGCGGCGGAAGACCTGACGGCCGAGGGGTTCGGCACGCTGCGCGCGCGTCCGGCCGCCGACCAGGCAGTGACCGCGTCCGGCGAGCATCTGACCGGTTCGTATCGCGTGCAGTTCGTGCGCGCGCTCGACACCGGGCGGTCCGCTGCGATCTCGCCGGGGCCCGGTGATCGGGTCTCGGTCGCGTTCGCGGTCTGGGACGGCAGCGCCGGCGACCGTGACGGCAAGAAGTCGATCACCATCTGGCACGAGCTCTGGTTGGAGCGTTGAACACAGACGAGGTGTCTCCCATGCCCAGCGCGTCGAGACCGGATCGGAGTGGCGCCGAGAACTTGTCGCGGCGGCGTTTCCTGAAGTGGTTGAGCGCCGGCGCCGGCACGTCGCTGCTGCACTTCCAGACGGCATGCACCTTTCTCGAACCGGTCGACGACGGCAACCCGTTGGCCCGCCACGTCTCCCGCGACTGGGAGGCGATCTACCGCGACCAGTATCGCTACGACTCGTGGTTCGACTGGGTCTGCTCGCCCAACGACACGCACGCCTGCCGCATCCGTGCCTACGTGCGCAACGGCATCGTCGTGCGCAGCGGCTCGACCTACGACTACCAGGACTACAGCGATCTGTACGGGCATCACGCGACGAATACGTGGAACCCGCGCCAGTGCGCGAAGGGCTACACCTTCCACCGCGTGCTCTACGGTCCCTACCGCCTGAGACACCCGATCGTCCGCAGGGGCTGGCTGGCGTGGGCCGAGGCCGGGTTTCCGGAACTCACCCCCGAGCGCAAATCCGAGTTTCTCTTCGACCGGCGCGGCGAGGACGAGTTCGTGCAGATCGGGTGGGACGACGCCTACCGCGCCATCGCCCGCGCGCTCGACGCCATCGCGCAGCGCTACAGCGGAGACGACGGCGCGCAGCGGCTGCTCGCGCAGGGCTACCAGCCCGAGATGGTAGACGCGATGGGCGGTGCGGGTACCCGGACGCTCAAGCTGCGGGGCGGGATGGGCCTCCTGGGAGTGCTCGGCAAGTACGGCATGTACAGGCTGAACAACGCCATGGCGCTGCTCGACGCGCAGATCCGGAACGTCGGCCCGGACGAGGCGAAGGGCGGCCGAAACTTCTCGAACTACACCTGGCACGGCGATCAAGCGCCCGGGCATCCGTGGGTCCACGGGCTCCAGACGTCAGACTGCGACTTCAACGACCTCCGGTTCTCGAAGCTGATCATCATGGACGGCAAGAACCTGGTCGAGAACAAGATCCCGGACTCGCACTGGTTCATCGAGTGCCTGGAGCGGGGCGGGAAGATCGTGGTCATCGCGCCCGAGTACGGACCGCCGTCGACCAAGGCGGACTACTGGATTCCGATCCGTCCGCAGACCGACGCGGCGCTTTTTCTCGGCGTCGCCCGGCGGTTGATCGACCGGAAGCAGTACGACGAGGACTTCGTGGCGAAGTTCACCGACTTCCCGCTGCTCGTCCGCAAGGACACGCTGAAACGGTTGCGCGCGCACGAGGTGTTCGAGGGCTACCGCAGCCCTCTGGCTGCGGAAGGTCCGTCGATGCGCATCCAGGGGCTGACGGCCGAGCAGCACGCGCAGCTCGGGGACTTCGTCGTCTGGGACGAGCGCCGCGGCGGGCCGCGGGCGGTCACGCGCGACGACGTGGGCGAGACGATGGCGGCGAAAGGAATCGCCCCGGCCCTGGAAGGTACCTTCCCGGTTCCCCTGGCCGACGGGAGCACGGTGGAGTGCGCCACGCTCTGGACGCTCTACCAGGTGCATCTGCGCGACTACGACCTCGACACCGTGGCCGAGATCACGCAGGCGCCCAGGGCACTCATCGAACGCCTCGCCGATGACATCGCGACGATCAAGCCGGTGGCCATCCATCAGGGCGAAGGGATCAACCACTGGTTCCACGCCACCGAGATGAACCGCGCCGCCTATCTGCCGGTGATGCTGACCGGCAACATCGGGCAGCCGGGGGCGGGGGCGCACACGTGGGCCGGCAACTACAAGGCGGCGTTGTTCCAGGGCTCGCCGTGGACGGGCCCCGGCTTCAAGGGATGGGTGGCCGAGGACCCGTTCGACCTCAACCTCGACGAGTTCGCCGACGGCCGCGATGTCGCCGTACGCGCCTGCGCGAAGGATGAGGAGCCGGCGTACTGGAACCACGGCGACAAGGCGCTGATCGTCGATACTCCGCGCTACGGGCGCAGGAACTTCACCGGCGAGACGCACATGCCGACGCCGACCAAGGCGTTGATCTTCAACAACGTGAACCTGATCAACAACGCCAAGTGGGCGTACGAGATGATCCGCAACGTCAACCCGAACGTCGAGCTGATCGTCTCGATGGACATCCAGATGACCGCGTCCATCGAGTACGCCGACCTCGCGTTGCCGGCCAACTCGTGGCTCGAGTTCGAGGACGTGGAGGTGACCGCGAGCTGCTCGAACCCCTTCCTCCAGATCTGGAAAGGCGGCATCCAGCCGGTCTTCGACAGCCGGGACGACCTGACCATCCTGACCGGCATCGCCGAGGCGTTGTCGGAGCTGACCGGGGACCGGCGGTTCGCGGACATGTTCCACTTCGAGCGGGAGGGGAAACGGCGCGTCTACCTGCAGCGGCTGCTCGACACCTGCACGACCACCGCCGGCTACCGGCTCGACGACATCCTGGCCGGCAAGTACGGACCGCCGGGCGGCGCGTTGATGAACTTCCGGACCTATCCCCGCATCCCGTTCTACGAGCAGGTGCATGACGACCAGCCGTTCCATACCGACACGGGGCGGCTCAATGCCTACAGCGACCTGTCGGAGGCGATCGAGTACGGCGAGAACTTCATCGTGCACCGGGAAGGGCCGGAAGCCACGCCGTACCTGCCGAACGTGATCGTCAGCTCGAACGCCCTGGTGCGGCCGGACGACTACGGCGTTCCGCTCGACGCGGAGCATTGGGACGACCGCACCATCCGCAACGTCCGGATGCCCTGGGCGGAGGTGAAGAACACCCGGAACTTCCTCTGGGAGAAGGGCTTCCAGTTCTACTGCCTCACGCCGAAGACCCGCCACCGGGTGCACAGCGGCTGGTCGAACGTCGACTGGCACATGCTCTACGACTCCAATTTCGGCGACCCCTACCGGCTCGACCGGCGGGCGCCCTGCGTCGGCGAGCACCAGCTCCACATGAACCCGCAGGCGGCGCGCGACGCCGGGATCGAAGACGGCGACTACGTGTATATCGACGCGAACCCGGCCGACCGTCCCTACATCGGCGCCAAGCCGGACGACCCGTTCTATCGGGTCGCGCGCTGCATGCTGCGCGTCAAGTACAACCACGCCTATCCCTACAACGTGGTGATGATGAAGCACGCGCCGTTCATCGCGACCGAGAAGAGCGTGAAGGCGCACGAGACCCGGCCCGACGGCCGCGCTCTCTCGGCGAACACGGGATACCAGGCCAACCTGCGCTACGGGTCCCAGCAGTCGATCACGCGCAACTGGCACATGCCGATGCACCAGACCGACACGCTGTTCCACAAGTCGAAGGCCGCGATGAGCTTCCTCTTCGGGGGCGAGGCCGACAACCACGCGATCAACACCGTGCCCAAGGAGACCCTCGTCCGGGTGATCAAGGCGGAGGACGGCGGCCTCGGCGGGCGCGGGCGGTGGGCGCCGGCCACGACCGGCTACACGCCGGACAACGAGAACGACTTCATGCGGCGCTATCTGGCCGGCGATCTGACGAGAATCAGGAGGTGAGGGCGTCATGCCGTTCGATGAACCCGCAGCGACCGATCCCACGATGTTGTGCGGCGTGTCGCTGCCCGGCACCGAGTCGACGACGCGCGAGATGGCCGCGGCGTTCGCGGACGAGTTCGCCCGGCTCGGTCTCGGCCGCGACCGCATCCTGGAGATGTTCCGCAACCCGTTCTACGCCGCCGCGCACGCCGCGTGGCGGCGCCTGGGCGAGGAAGCCATCGACCGGATCGTCGGGGAGAGCGTCGGCTTCTGGGGCCGTTTCCGGTTCGTTGTGCGCGACCACCCGGACGAGTCCACGCGGGCGGGCGGTCTCGTGCAGCCGGGCGGCTTTCTCAAGGTGATTCCGTAGGTCCCGTGGAGCGGAGGGTCGCATGCCTCAAGTGAAGAACTGGCAACTCGGCCGGGAGATGAGCTATCCCTACGAAGGGCGGTACCCGTCCCGCCAGTTCGCCTTCGTCTTCAACATCAATCGCTGCATCGCCTGCCAGACCTGCACGATGGCGTGCAAGTCGACCTGGACCTTCAACAAGGGCCAGGAGCACATGTGGTGGGCGAACGTCGAGACGAAGCCGTACGGGGGATATCCGCAGTCGTGGGATGTCCGGATCCTCGACCTGCTCGAGCGCGCCAATCCGGACGGCCAGGTCTGGGCCGCTGCGCCGGACGGCGCCGGAGAAGCGCCGTACGGCCGCTTCGAGGGACAGACGGTGTTCGAGGCGTCGGACGCGGCGCTGACGCCCGACAGCGCGCGGGTCCTGGGGTATCTGCCGACCGACGAGGAGTGGAACCTCCCCAACGTCTGGGAGGACAATCCGGTTGGCCGGAAGGGTGCGCCGGGGCGGCTGAGCGAGTCGGGAGAGGC
Source organism: Vicinamibacterales bacterium (assembly GCA_964291605.2). GTDB lineage: Bacteria > Acidobacteriota > Vicinamibacteria > Vicinamibacterales > UBA8438 > WTFV01. Next base: position 4,117,880 of record OZ219745.1, read on the forward strand.
GCTGCCGGCCCATGACACGTGGTTCTTCTACCTGGCCCGGATCTGCAACCACTGCTCGTATCCCGCCTGTCTCGCCGCCTGTCCGCGCAAGGCGATCTACAAGCGGCCGGAGGACGGCATCGTCCTGGTCGACCAGGCGGAGTGCCGGGGCTATCGGAAGTGCGTGGAGGCGTGCCCGTACAAGAAGGTGATGTATCGCGGCAACACCCGCGTGTCCGAAAAGTGCATCGCCTGCTATCCGCGCGTGGAGGGGTCGGACCCGGAGAGCGGCGGCGATCCGATGGAGACGCGCTGCATGGCCGCGTGCGTCGGCCAGATCCGGCTGCAGGGGCTCGTCCGCATCAATCCGGACGGGAGCTGGGCCGAGGATCGCCAGCACCCGCTGTACTACCTGGTCCACGTCGCGCGGGTCGCGCTGCCCCTCTATCCGCAACTGGGCACGCAGCCCAACGGCTACTACATTCCGCCGCGGTGGGTGCCCCGGCCGTATCTGCGCCAGATGTTCGGGCCCGGCGTCGACGCGGCGATCGAGCGCTACATGAACCCCGACCGGGAGTTGCTGGCGGTGCTGCAGCTCTTCCGCCGGTCGAACAAGATCATCTACCGCTACGAGCTGCAGGAAGGACCGCCGGTCTACGAGGGCACGCTGCATGGCAGGCCGTTCACTCTCTACAACGATACCGTCGTGGCTTACGGCCACCGTGGGCAGGAGCTGTTCCGCACGACCGTCGAGGAGCCGGTGCACGTGCGCCCGGAGACCCACCCGAACACGATCTGAGGGTCGCGGCGCTGGAGGAAGGCCGTCGCCGAGATGAGCGGCCCGCGAACAACGGGAAGCAGAGTTGCCAGCGGACTACTTCGGGGAACTACGGTTTCGGGACCGGGGGGCGATGGCATGACGCCGCCCGCGGAGTCGGACATGACGGATACAGAGGCAACCACCGATCGGGATGCGTTGATCGACCGCGCCCTCGCGCGCGGAGTTCTCTACGGCGCGGCGGTGTGGGCGTTCCGGCACCCCGCTGCCCGCGGCGACGTGCCCCGCGGCGACCCGGGCGCCCGGGAGACCATCGCGGAGGCGGCGCGGCTGCTCGACGCCGCCGTGCCCGAGGTGGAACCGCTGCTGCCGGCGGTGAGGTCGTTCACGGAGGCGCTCGCGCAGCCCCGGGAGATCCACGTCTCGCGCTACGAACGGCTGTTCGGCCACACGGCACGCGGTATGGTCTGCCCGTACGAAACGGAGTTCGGCTCGGACGCGGCGTACGGGCAACCGCAAGCGCTCGCGGACATCGCCGGCTACTACCGGGCCTTCGGTCTGCGGTGCGCGCAGGTCGACGAGCGGATCGACCACGTCGGCTGCGAATGCGCGTTCATGGAGTTCCTCGCGCTGAAGGAGGCGGTGGCGGTGGAGGGCGCCGCGGGGGCCGCGGCGGAAGAACGCCAGACTTGGCGTGACACGCTCGAGGCAACACGCGGCGCGGAACGCACCTTCTTCCGCGACCATCTCGGCCGCTTCGGCCGCGCCTTCGCTGCCGCGCTGAGCCGCGCGGACGGCGAAGGGCTCCTGGGATGCACCGGCGCGTTCCTCTTCGGGCTCCTCGAGGCCGAATGGAAGCGGCTGGGGGTCGCATGCGGGCCGGACGTGTTGCCGCTGCGTTCTGCGGCGGAAGAGCCAGTCCCGATGGGCTGCGGCGGCGGAGAGCAGTCGGGCTGCGGCGAAGGACCGTCGGGCTGCGGCGACACGGAGCCGCTGATCCAGATTCGGACGGGCGGGGCGGCGCAGACGTGAGCGGGCACTCGGAGGGCTACGGATCGCTGATCGGTGGCGTTCGATACGAGCCGCGTCTGGTCGAGGAGGCGGTCCTGCGTGCCGTCCGCGCAGGTTCCGCAGGCGACGAGCGTGCGTTTCGCGAGCAACGTGACGCCGCCTACGAGATCGACGATCCAGATGCCCGGGAAGTGGAGTTCGGCCGCGTGCACGAGACGTGGTTCGCGCGAATGCAACTCGGCGCTCCCGTCGAACGCGCGTTGTCGGATACGCCGGCGTTGCAACGCCGCACGTACGAGTGCCGCGTGGCGTCTGCCACTTCCAGAAAAGAGGAGATCGCCGAGCTGTTCGATCTCCAGGCGCGTCGGGCCGGCGCGGTGGCGCCCGTCGCACCGCCGGCCCGGCGGGATCGGTCGAAGGTCATTCTGGTTCGTCTGCGGCCGAAGTCGTTCCAGGCGCCGGCGGCGCTTCTCTTCTTCCTGAGGCGCGAGTTTCTGCACGTGGACGACATGGTGTCCCCCCGCTTCGACTACAGGAAGCAGTTGCCGGGCTCGGATGCGGGACCGTCCTACGACAACATCCTGCGCAACCGTTACCGCGTCGTGTGGGACACGACGATTGACGGACGGCTGCAAGGACAAGGCGTTCTCCCGTCGGGGGTGCGCGATGCTCGTCTCAGAGAGTTCACCGCGACGTTCCCGATGCTGGGTGCCGCGGCGCGCGAGTCGTTCTCGCGCTGGTTCGGCGCGGCGCATCCCACCCACGCGCAGATACTGGCGTTCATCCAGGCGCCGAGCGGGCGTGGAGCCGACGGAGAGGACCGGCGCGGGCGCTGCCCGATCTGCCGTTTTCCGACCGCAACGCTGGATGCGCGACCCGAGCGGCTCTCGACGGAGGCGCGACGGGAGATCGAAGCCGACTACCCCGGGTGGCGCTTGGAGCAGGGACTCTGCTCGCAATGTGCGGACCTCTATATGGCCCGCTCGCGCGAACAGCGCTGACCCCCGGCCTGGACGTGGCCCGCAACTCCCCGGCGGCGCTCCGGCGATGGCGGGAGATCCAGCGGCCAATCGCGATCGTGTCGTCATCTGACGAGAATCTCCTTCACGAGCAGGTGCGCGATCTGTTGCGCCCCAGGATGTCGAGCGGGACGGTTCAGGCAAGCCGCTTGGTCGAACGAACGGTGGCGAGGGTGAGGATGCCGACGCCCCAGACGAGCAGCGCCAGGGCTTGCGGCCACAGGACTTCCAGCCCGATGCCCTTGAGGAAGATCCCGCGCAGGATCACCAGGAAGTAACGCACCGGCACCAGGTAGGTCACCGCCTGGATTACCGCCGGCATGTTCTCGATCGGGAAGATGAAGCCCGACAGGAACACCATCGGCAGGAGGAAGAAGAACGACGCGGTGATCATCGCCTGCTGCTGCGTGTCGGAAATGGTCGATACGAACAGGCCGATGCCCAGCGTGGTCATGAGGTAGACCAGCGACATCAGCATCAAGAGGCCCACGGAGCCGCGCAACGGCACCTCGAACCAGAACACCGCCACGGTCACGACCAGCAGCACGTTGAGCATCCCCAGCGCCGCGTACGGCAGCAGCTTGCCCGCGACCAGCTCCCAGCGGGCGAGCGGCGTCACGTTGAGCTGCTCGAGCGTCCCGATTTCCCTCTCGCGCACGATGGCCATCGACGACAGGTTGGTCGTGACCGCCAGCAGCAGCAGCGCCAGGATGCCGGGGACCATGAAGTCACGGCTCTCGAGCTCGGGGTTGAACCAGACCCGGACGTCGGCGCCGATGTGCGGCTCGGGAGACGCCCGGCCGCGAGCGGCGGCCAGCTCGCGCCCGTAGGCGGACACCAGCCTCCCCGCGTAGCCGACGGCGACGTTGGTCGAGCTGGCGTCGCTGCCGTCGGCGACCGCCTGCACGACGGCCGGCCGGCCGGTCCGCACGCTCTCGCCGTAACCGCGCGGGATCGACAGCGCCATCCACGCCCGCCCGCTGTCGAGATACTCTCCGATGCCGGCGATCGAAGGCAGGGCATCGACGACGACGAAGTTGCGCGACGCATCGAAGCGCGACACGAGCGCGCGGCTGTGGACCGAGCGGTCCAGATCCACCACGACGAGAGGCACGTCCGCGACATCGGTGGTAGCGGCGTACCCGAGCAGCGTGAGCTGGATGATCGGCGCCAGGAGCACGATGCCGAACAGGCGCGGATCGCGCCGGAGCTCCAGCACTTCCTTCCGCATCAGGTGCAGCAGTCGCATCAGTCCACCGCCCCCCTCATGCCCACTGCCGCCTCAGGCGCAGCGACGCGAGCCCCATCACGGCGAGCGCGAACACGGCCATCGCGAGCAGGTCCGGCCAGTACGCGGCCACGCCGGCGCCCTTCAGAACGATGGCCCGGAGGGTGACCAGGAAGTAGCGGGCCGGCACGATGAAGGTGACGGCCTGCAGGGCCGCCGGCATGCTCGCAATGGGGAAGATGAAGCCCGACAGCATGAGAGTCGGCAGGAACGAGCTGAGCAGCGCCACCTGGAAGGCCACCTGCTGGCTGTCGGCAAGGGTCGAAACGAACAGCCCCCACGCGAGCGCGCCCACCAGGAACAGGGAGATCGCGATGAGCAGCATCACCCAGGAGCCGCGCATCGGCAGCCCGAAGAGGACCATCGCCAGCACGAGGATGACGATCGCGGAGGCGAGCGACACGAAGAAGTACGGAATCGTCTTGCCCACGACGTAGCTGGCCGGTCGGATGGGTGACATCCGGACCTGCTCCATCGTGCCCGCCTCCTTCTCGCGCACGATGGACAGCGCCACCGACACCACCGCCGTCAACATCGCGATGTAGGCGATCAGGCCCGGCACGAGGAACAGCGCGCTGCGCAGCTCGGGGTTGTACCAGATGCGCGGCTCGACGACGAGCAGCGGGCCTTCCGGCGCCCCCGCGCGGGCCTCCACCTCGTAGCGCGCCGAGATCGTGTTCACGATGGACAGGCCGTACCCGACCACGGTCGTCGCGATGTTCGCGTTGTCGCCGTTGACGATCAACTGCACCGAGGTCGGCTGTCCGGTGCGGGCATCCCGGTCGAAGCCGGCGGGCACCACGACCACGGCGCGGGCCAGGTTGCGATCGATGAGGTCGATGATGGCGTCGTTCGAGGTCACGTCCGCGACCAGATCGAAATAGCCGGAGTTGACGAACGCGGAGACCACCGCGCGGCTGGCGGGGCTGCGGTCGTTGTCCTGGATCGCGAGGGGCACGTTGCGCACGTCGAAGCTCAACGCATAGCCGTACAGCAGCAGGAAGAACGCCGGGACGAACAGCAGGATCAGTAGCGTGCGCCGGTCGCGGCCGATCTGCAGGAACTCCTTGCGCCCCACTGCCAGCGCCGTGCGCAACGGTCTCACGCCGCCTCGCTCCCCTCGGCCACGTCGATGAACACGTCCTCCAGCGAGGGTTCCACGACCGTGCAACCGGCGACATCCACGCCCGCCGCCCGCAGCCGGCCCACGACGGCGTCGGGGCCGCCCGCCGACCGCTCCAGCACCGCGTGAACCGCGGTCCCGAACAGGCTGGTCTTCTGGATCTCGGCGAAGTCGTCGAGCACGCGCATGGCCTCCACCGGCCGGGTCGCGCGCACCTCGATGATCACGCGCCCCGCGAAGCGGCCTTTCAGCTCGCCGATCGTGCCGAGCGCCGCCAGCCGTCCGGTGTCGATGATGGCCACGCGGTGGCAATGTTCCGCCTCGTCGAGATGGTGGGTGGTGACGAGCACGGTGACGCCGCTGCGGGACAGCTCGTGAATGAGTCGCCAGAACTGCCGGCGCGACAGCGCGTCGACGCCGGCGGTCGGCTCGTCGAGGAAGACGATGCGCGGCTCGTGCAGGACCGCGCACCCGAGTGCGAGGCGCTGGCGCCAGCCGCCGGAGAGAGCACCGGTCAGGATATCCTCGCGGCCCTTCAACCCCGCCATCTCCAGCACGAAGGCCCGGCGCGCCGCCATTCGCTCGCCGCGCAGGCCATAGATGCCGCCGAAGAAGGCGATGTTCTGGGCCACCGTCAGTTGCTCGTACAGCGAGAACTTCTGCGACATGTAGCCGATGCGACGCTTCACGCCCTCGGGATCGGCGCCGACGTCGATGCCGTCGACCCGCGCCGCGCCCGACGTCGGTCGAAGCAGCCCGCACAGCATGCGGATCGTCGTGCTCTTGCCGGCGCCGTTGCTCCCCAGAAAGCCGAAGACCTCTCCCCGCCGCACGGAGAGGCTCAGTCCGTCGACGGCGGTGAACTCGCCGAAGCGGCGTGTCAGTCGGTCCACATCGATCGCCGCCGGCGGGTCAGCGGCCACGCGCCCGCTCCAGCTCCGCTTCCGAGAGGCGAATGCCCGCCAGGGCCCGGGTGCGGTCGAGCTCGGCCTGCAGCAGCGCGAACTCGGCGTCGAGCAGCTCGGTCTGGATGGCCACCCCCGCCTCGTAGCGCGCCGTGACGACCCGGTGCGCTTCGCCGGCGGCCGCGATGGCGTCCGAGGCCGCCGCCGCCGCCGCGCGCCCCGAGTCGAGCGCCAGCAGGTGCGTCCGGATCTCGAGCGCGACCAGCGAGTCGAACTCGGCCAGTTGCTCGCGCGCCGCGTCGGCCCTGAGCGCCGCGCGTTGCATGTCCGCCGCCCGCCGCCCGCCGTTCCACAACGGCCAGCTCACGCTGAGACTCGCATCCCAGGATTCCTCCCAACGATCGGCGCGCGGGAAGATGCGCGGGTTCGGTCGCGCCAGATCGATGCCGGCGGCGATCAGAGCGGTCGGCCGCATCGACAGCGACGCCGCGATCATCCGCTCGTCGGCCGCGTCGACGCGGAACTCCAGTGCGCGCCGTTCCCCGCGCGCGTCCAACGCCTGGTCCACCAGCCGCGCCAGCGGCAACGGTGGGGCGCCGGCCTCGACCAGCGTCGCGCCGGCCTCGATCGGCCGCTGGATATCGGTGCCGATCAGGCGGGCCAGACGTGCGCCGGCCAGGTTCCGCTGGTTGCGCGCCTCGATGAGCAGCATGCGCTGGCGCGATACCTGCGCCCGGGCCGACGCAACCTCGTTGGGCGCCACGAGCCCGCTGGCGAGCCTTTCCTGCGCCACGGACAGGTGCGCCCGGCTGCGGTCGACGCCGCGCGCGATCACGGCGACCACCGCGTCGGCCGACACGAGCGCCCAGTACGCTCGGGCGACATCGAGCCGCAGGTCGGCCTGCGCGATACGGACCTCTTCCGCTGTTGCGTGCGCCGTGGCCCTCGCCGCGCGCACCAGCGCCTCCGAGCGGCCGCCGGTGTACACCGGCCACCGCAGTCCGAGCCGCGCACCGTAGTTGTTCGGCACGTCGGGATAGAGGACCCGAAGCCCGCCCGCCGGGCTCGGCACCACGAATTCCGTCACATGGTTCGTCCTCGTGTAGGCCGTCTCCAGCGCCACCGACGGTCGGCCGGCGAGCTCGGCGGCCGTGACGTCCACTGCGGCCGCGGCTCCGAGGGCGCGTTCGGCCGCGAGGCGATGGCTGGCGTCCAGGGCGCGCGCCTGCGCTTCGTCGAGCGTCAGTCGCAGGGGCGAATCCTCCTGTGTTCCGGCCACGACGACGCTCGTCAACGACAGCGCCAACCCGATCGACAGTCGCTTCATGCGGGGCCTTCCTTCCCGGACAGATGCGCGATGAACACGTCCTCGAGCGACGGCGGAACCGGACGCACCGCGGCACGTGCCAGCGACGTGCGGCCGAGCTGCACGGTGAAACGGGCGACGGCAGCGGCGGAATCGGCCGCCAGCATGACGTGCAGGCGATCGCCGAAGACCTGTGCGTCGGCAACGCCGGGCAACTGGCGGACGAGGTCCGCTGCGGCGACACTGGGCAGACCGCGAACCTCCAGCACGCGCCCCGGCATCCGCGCCCGCAGGCGAGCGGGGGTGTCGGCGTCGAGCACGCGGCCCTCGTGCAGCAGCGCGACCCGCCCGCAGCGCTCCGCCTCGTCGAGGTACGGGGTCGACAGCAGGATCGTCATGCCGCGCGAGAGGAACTCCGAGAGCAGCTTCCAGAACTCGCGGCGCGATACCGGATCGACGCCCGTCGTCGGCTCGTCGAGCAGGAGCACCCGCGGCTCGTGTACGAGCGTGCAGGCCAGCGCCAGCTTCTGCTTCATGCCGCCCGACAGCCGGCTCGCCAGCCGGCCGCGGAAGGGCGCCAGCCGCGTCATCTCGAGCAGTTGCTCGCGGAGAGCGTGGTAGCCCGCCCGGCCATGCACCTCGGCCAGGAACGCGATGTTCTCGTCGACCGTCAGATCGCCGTAAAGGCTGAACCGCTGCGAGAGGTAGCCGACCTGCCCGGTGACGGGACGGTGCTCGCGCACCGGGTCGCGGCCGAGGATGCGAACCGAGCCGGTGTCGGGCCGCAGAAGTCCGCACATCAGCCGGATCGCGGTCGTCTTGCCCGCACCGTCGGGGCCGATCAGACCGAACATCTCGCCCGCCCCGACCTCGAGGCTCGCGTCGGCGAGCGCCGTTGCGCCGGCGAATCGCCTGGTCACGCCCGCGAGCGTGATTGCCGGTGTCACCGCAGCTCCAGCAACGCGTCCACCGGCATGCCGGGCTTCAGCACGCCTTCCCGGTTGTCCACGGCGACCTTGATCCGGTACACGAGCAGCGAGCGTTCCTCGGCCGTCTGCACGTTACGCGGAGTGAATTCCGCCTGGGGCGACACGAACGTCACGGTGCCGGGCAGGCCGGTGCCGCCGGCCTCGGTAAAGACGAGGGCCGCCTGGCCGATGGTCAATCTCGGCACGGCGGGCTCGGGCACGAACAGGTTGGCCCAGGCCCTGTCGATGTCCGTTACCACGAGCAACGGCATCGCCGGCCCAACGATCTCTCCCCGCTCTACGAGCGTCTGCGTGACGATGCCGCCCCCGGGGGCTGCGACCGTGGCGTCGTCGATCCTCTTGCGCAGCACCGCGATCTGGGCGTCGACCGCCGCCACCCGCGCGCGCGCGGCGTCAATCTCTTCGGGGCGCGCTCCCGATTCGAGGCGCGCCACCACCTGCTCGGCCGCGCGCACCTGCTCGCGAAGGGCCCGGGTGCGCTCTTGCAGCACATTGACGCGTGCCGCGGCGTCGTCGCGTTGCTTGCGCGATCCCGCGTCGGCCGCAAGGAGCGATTCGAAGCGCTCCCGGTCGGCGGTGGCGGCCACCAGCTCGGCGTCGATAGCCGCCATCTCGGCCTCGAGCGCGTCGATCCGCGCCTGCGCCTGGCGTACGTCCTCGGGGCGCGCACCGGCCTGCAGCAGCCGAAGCTGGGCCTCGGCGGCTGCGCGCTCGGCCTGCGCGCGGCCGATCTGCAGCTCGACGTCCCGGGCGTCGACACGCGCGACGATATCGCCGGCCTTCACCCGATCGCCTTCGGCGACCGCGAGAGTCACCAGTCGGCCACCGACCTCGGCGGCCACCCGGACCTCGGTAGCCTCCACGTGGCCGGACACGCGGAGCTCGTTGGACGGCGCCGGCTCGGCGCACGCGGCTGCGACCACGGCGCCGACCACTCCCGCCAGCGGCTTCCTCATGGCTGCGCTCCTCATCAAGTGTCCTTGCGCAGCATCCGCCGGGCCGCGCCCTGGATGTGCTCGACGAATTCCCCGAGCCGCCGTGGCTCGAAAACGCCGTCTGCGCCCGGCCTAGCGGTGACGACTCGCTGCCGGACCAGGAAGATCAGGATCGCCGGGACGACCGTGAGATGCGTGAGCAGGGGATCGGCCCGACGAAGACCCCGTCGCGACATCCTTGGGCGATCACCTTCCCGAGCGTTGCGAACACCGCGTTCATGAGCGCCCGCGTGTCGGTGTCGAGATGCGCGCCCGCGGAGGCGACCTCGCGCAGCATGATCGGCGGCATCCAGGGCCGCGCCGAGGCCTCCCCCACGATCGCTGCTCCCGCGCGCGGGCTCATGCCGATGCCGGCCGCTCGAAGGGGCGGAGCCCCTCGCCAGCCCCGATGTACGTGGATTGGGTCGGCTGGCTCATAGTTCCCAACCAGGTAACCTGAAAGCGGCGCAAGTCGCGCCGCCAACGAGTACGTATTTTGTACAGAATCCGCACTTCGGCCGGACGAGGCAGCTAACGGGTATTCATGAGCCAGCCTCTCTCCTGCCTCCTGCTGCCTACTCGGCCCAACGCGTCCAGCTTGGCATCGTGGTAACGCACGTGGTAAGCGTCGTTCCTATTATTTCCGTAACCGATTTTTGCCAATAGGTTCTATCAATTTCAGTTCTGAAGCGCGAACACGAACAGCGTGTTCCCGTTGCTCGGGCGCAGCTCCGGCGTCAGACGATTGAAGGCCCCCGAGGTCAGCGACCGGCCGGTGCTCACTGCCACGTACTGCTTCCCGTCGACGGCATAGGTGATCGGGAAGCCGGTCAGCGGCGAGCCCAGGTTGATCTCCCAGAGCACGGCGCCGGTCTGGTGGTCGAAGGCGCGCAGGCGGCCGTTGTGGTCGCCGCCGAAGATCAGGCCGCCGCCGGTCGCCACCAGCGAGCTCGTCGCGGCCCGCTGCTCGTGCTTCCAGAGCACCGCGCCGGTCTCGGCCGAGATCGCCTGCACGGTGCCCACCTGATCGGTGCCGGGGGCGATCTGCGAGCGGACGCCCAGGCCGTAGAGCGAGCCGTCGTTGGTCGCCATGATGCGCGCGCAGGCGTTGCGCAGCGGGAAGTACATGGTGTTGGTCAGCGGGCTGTAGGCGCCCGCCTCCCAATCCTTGCCACCGACCAGAGTCGGGCAGGCGAAGACCTCCTGGCCGTCGGCGCGGAAGACCACCTCGGCGTTCTCGGACACCGCGCCGGTGGCCCCGTCGATGCCGCCGACCACGTTCTGGGCGATGGTCGGGGTCGCCCACAGGAACTCGCCGGTGGCACGGTCGAGGGTGTAGACGATGCCGGTCTTGCCCGGAATGCCGGTCATCACCCGGCGCTCCTCGCCCGGCTGCAGGCGCGGGTTGATCCACTCGACTGCGGACGGGTCGGGACGCACCGCGGTATCGACGAGGAGCCGCTCGAAGGGATGGTCGAGGTCCCAACTGTCGTTGAGGTGCTGGTAGTACCAGACAATCTCGCCGGTGTCGGCGTCGAGCGCCAGCGTCGAATTGTGGTAGAGGTGCTTGAGGTCGGCTCCGCCGATCAGGTACTTGGGCGCCGGCGAGGTGACCGACGTGCCGATGTAGACCAGGTTGAGCTCCGGATCATAGCTCGGCACCATCCACGCGCCGACGTGCTTGCGCTCCTCGAACGGCACGCCGCCCCAGCTCTCGTCGCCCGGCTCGCCCGGCGCGGGAATCGTCCGCCGCCGCCATAGCTCCTCGCCGGTGGTCGCGTCGTGCGCCACGATGACACAGGCGTTGGGCCCGCCCCGCGGGGTGCAGCCGCGGCCGGAAACGATCTTCCCGTCGGCGATGATCGGGCCGGAGCTCTGGTTGGCCGGGTTGACGCGGTAGTCAAGGATCTGCGTCTCCCAGGCCAGCTCGCCGGTGGCCGCGTCGAGGGCGAAGACATAGTCGTCGCCGCTGGTGTCGATGATGTGCGTGCCGTAGATCGCCAGGTTGCGGTTGAGGTCGGTGAGCGCGCCGAGCATGTAGTCCTCGAGATCGTCCGGACGATCCCGGCGGTATTCCCAGCGGACGTCGCCGGTGACGGCGTCGAGGGCCTGGATGACGTCGCGCGGGTTCGGCATGTACATGACGCCTTCGTAGACGAGCGGCGTCCCCTGCTGCAGCCCGGGTCCGAGGCCGCGCGACCAGACCATCCGGAGCTGTCCGACGTTGTCGCGGTCGATCTGGTCCAGCGGGCTGTAGCCCCAGCCGTCGAGGGTCCGCCGCCACATCAACCAGTCCTCGGGCGCCGGGTCCTGGAGCATGGCGTCGGTGATCGGCGGAAACTCGGCGGACTGGGCCTGCAGCGAGGTGGCGGTGAACGCGAACAGAACTGCCGCCAGCGTGAGCGTGGCGCGCGCCGATAGTGAAGTGTGCATCTGAGCCTCCTCCGCTCCGGGACGACGCCTCTTGAACCGCCCCACGCCGGCGAGACGTTCGCCACCGCGAATGCGGTGTTCGCCAAACCGCCGGCGACGTTGCCTCGAACCGCTGTCACGCCCGCCCCCGAGCGGTCTTCACCCGTCCGGTAGCAGCGCCGCGTCGGCTCACGACTCTACTGCTGCGACTGACGCTCGCAGAAGGCCTTCACTGCGTCCAGATCCTGTTCGATGGCCTTGCGAACCGTACCGATGATGAGCGGCAATGTCATCCGAGCGCTCATGGAGAGCGGCTGCGCATCCATCACCATCCCGAGCGCCGTCCCCTCTCCGTCCGGGACGACCGTGAAGACGGTGTCCCAGAGCGCGCCGCCGGCCTCGGACACGATGCGCACTCGCTCGTTCTCGACGTACTCCGTGACCTCCAGCTCCGTCGACGCCTCGCGCCCCATCATCATGCGCGTCTCGCGAAAGCGCGCGCCGACGCCCGACTTCACCTCCGACAGGAACTCGACCCGCAGGATGCCCGGCACGGCCTGCGAGAACTGCTCGACCTGCGCGACGGTGCGGAACACCACATGGACGGGCGCGTCGATCCGCCGGGTTACGGTCGCGTTCGCCATCACCTCTCCTGCGCTGCGCCCCTACGGCAGCGCGTACGCCACGATCTTGTCCGTCGCGGCGATCAACACGTACTGCCGGCCGTCGGCGCCGAGATAGGTCATCGGGTCGGCATTGCCGCGCTGTTCGAGCCGATCCGCCCACAGCTCGCGGCCGGTCGACGCATCGAGGGCGCGGAACCGGTTGTCGTCGGTCGCCGCGATGAACAGCAGGCCGCTGGCCGTCGCGATGGCGGCGGCGCGGCCCGGGCGTCCGGTGTTCTGCTTCCCGGCCGGCAGCGTGTCGGTGACGCCGAGGGTCTCGCGCCACGCAATGTCGCCGGTGGCGACGTCGACCGCCGTCAACTGGCCCCACGGCGGTTTCTGACAAGGCATCCGCACGCCGTCGAGGTTCACCTCGAAGCTGGCCGGCTGCGGCGTCTGCTTCTCGTACGGCGACACCGCGTCGTCGGCCGTGGCGTCGACCATCCAGCCGAGCGCGCCGACGTCCATCGAGAAGACGAAGGCGTAGCCGGTCGCCGGATCGAACGAGACGCCGCCCCAGTTCGGGCCGCCGACGCCGCCCGGAAAATTGAGCGTGGTCCGCATCGCGGAACCGGCCGAACGGTACACCCAGGGAGTGAACGGCCCCGCGTTGTGGATCTCGCCGAGGCTGTCCACCAGGGCCGCGCACGCCGACGCATGCTCCGCCGTCGTGTCCTCGGCCGTCACCAGGTCGGACGCCGCGTAGCGGACGCGCCCCATCGGCGGCGGCTTCACCGGAATCGGCTGGGTCGGATAGGCCGCCTCGCCGGGCACGTCGCTCGCCGCCACCTCCCGCTCCTCGACGCCGTGGATCGGTTCGCCGGTCTCGCGGTTCAGAATGTACAGATAGCCGGACTTGGTGGTCACCCCGAGGGCCGGGATCGCGCCGTCCTCATGCGGGATGTCGAAGAGCGCGGGTGGCGCGGGCGGATCGGCGTCCCACAGATCGTGGTGAATCGTCTGGAAGTGCCAGACGTACTCGCCGGTCTCGGCCTCGACCGCGACGACCGAGTTGCCGTAGAGGTTCGCGCCCGGCCGGTCCCCGCCGTAGTAGCCCGGAATGGGCGATGCGAGCGGCAGGTAGATGAGGCCGCGCTCGGCGTCCGCGGTGAAGAAGAACGGCCAGGCGTTGGCTCCCAGCCGCCCCTGCCAACTGTCCCCTTCCCAGGTGTCGTGCCCCACATCGCCCGGCTGGGCCACCGAGTCGAACTCCCACAGCCTGGCTCCCGTGCGAACGTCGTAGGCGCGGGCGTTGCCGATGCCGCCGATGGTCCCCGGCGGCGTGTTGGCGCCGACGACCACGACGTGGCGGTAGACGAGCGGCACCGAGTTGTAGGGAATGCCCAGGCCTACCGAGCCGATGTCGCCGAAGCCCGTGGACGGTTCCCCGGTGGCGGCGTTCAGCGCGTGCAGGCGCAGACCGGTGGTGAACAGGATGCGGGACTCGTGCTCGTCGTCCCCCGGCCACCAGGCGACGCCGCGGCGCGACGGCGGGCGGCCGTCCACCGGATGGCTCCAGATCTCCTCGCCCGTCTCCGGACGCAGCGCGACCACGCGGTCCGCGGCCGGCAGGTACATCACGCCGTCGACGACGATGGGCGTCGCCTGCGAGTTCGGCCCCCGGCCGGAGGGATCCGGCGTGGTACGGTTCAGGTCGTAGGTCCAGGCGCGGGCCAGGCCGGCGACGTTGTCCGTGGCGATGGCCGTCAGCGGCGAGTACCCGGTGCCGGCGAGACTGCCGCGGTACATCGGCCAGTCGGCGCCGTCCGTGTCCGCCGGCTGGGCCGCGGCGGCGGCGGGCAGCCCGGCGGAGAGCAGCGCGGCGAACAGGGTGATCATCAGCCGCCGGGCCGCGGGCCCGACCGGCCGGCGGTCGCGAGACTGCCGCGAAGGTTTCGTTGATCGCATGGCTGTACCCGGCCTCCCGCCGGACGTGGAAAGAGCGGCATTGTATATCGCGGCTCTCGGCCGCCGGCACCCGGTCCCCCGGCGATTTCGGCACGGGCTGCCGCCACGAACCGTTATAGGCTATACCGCACGTGCAAGTGTCCGAGGAGGGAACCACCATGCGCCAGCGTCTTCAACGGCCGGCCCTGATTGCGTTCACGTTCGCGTTCCTCGTCGTCTCGGCCGTTCCGGCCGCGGCCCAGTACCAGCTCACGGTCACGCAGGACCGCCTGATCAACGCGCAGAACGAGCCGCAGAACTGGCTGCTGATGAACGGCGACTACGGCTCCCAGCGCTACTCCAAGCTGACGCAGATCAACCGCGAGAACGTAGGCGACCTGCGCATGGTCTGGGCCCTCGCCCTCGGCGGCATGCTGGACACGGGCGGCAATGGCCCCGAGAACGAGGTCAACCCGCTCATCGACAACGGGTTCATGTACACCACCGACGGTTGGGGCACGGTTTACAAGATCGACGCCCGCGCCCCGGACCATGGCGAGTACGTCTGGATCACCGATCCCGGCGTGGACCACGAGGACAACCGCCCCCGCACGCGCGGCATCGCGCTGTGGGAGGACAAGGTGCTGCAGAACCTGCAGGACGGGCGGGTACTGGCCATCGACCGCGAGGACGGCGAGATCCTCTGGGACGTGGAGGTCGCCGGCTTCACCGAGATGGGTGCCCGCGAACGGTTCCTGACTGCGCCGATCGTCGCCCGCGGCAAGGTCCTCGTGCAGAACGGCGCCGGCGACGGCGGGACGCGCGGCTGGGTGGCGGCACTCGACGTGGAGACCGGCGAGGAGCTCTGGCGCTGGTACACCGTCCCCGAGCCGGGCCAGCCGGGCAGTGACACCTGGAAGGACGACCACAACGCCTGGAAGACCGGGGGCGGCGGCATCTGGCAGACCGGCTCCTACGATCCGGAGCGCAACCTCTACATCTTCGGTACGGGAAACCCCTTCCCCATCTACGACCCCGAGTTCCGCCCCGGCGACAACCTGTTCACCAACTCCGCGGTGGCGCTCGACGTCGACACCGGCGAGCGGCGCTGGCACTTCCAGTACACGCCGAACGACTCGTGGGACTACGACGAGGTCGGCGTCCACATGCTCTACGACACCGTCATCGAAGGCCAGGTCCGCAACGTCGTGGCCCACTTCGCGCGCAACGGGTTCTTCTATTCCCTCGACCGGGATACGGGAGCCTTCATCAAGGGCAACCAGTACGTCAACGAGCTGACCTGGACGGCCGGGCTCAACGCCGAGACCGGCATGCCGCTGGAGTACGACCCGAACCTCGACGTGCAGATCTACAACGAGGAAGCGCGCGCGCTGCGCGTCGACCGCGACCGGATGAAGCGCGCCTGCCCGACCTGGCACGGCGGCATCGCCCACCAGCCGACCGCCTTCAATCCCGAGAAGGGGATCGCCTACGGCGGCGGCACGGAGGGGTGCTTCTCGCAGACCGGCGCGCGGGTGGCGTCGCTCGGCCCCGAGGGAGGCGTCGACCGCGAGAACAGCGAGCGCCGCGAGTACACGAGCGACCTCTACTACGGGTCGATCACCGCGGTGGACACCGACACCCAGGAGGTGATCGCCAAGGCGGTCACCGAGATCGAGATACGGTCGGGCGTCATCGCGACGGCGGGCGGCGTGGTCTTCTCCGCGCTGCAGGACGGCTGGCTGGTGGCCTACAACGACGAGACGCTGCAGGAGCTGTGGCGCTTCAACGTCGGCACCCCGCTCAAGGGCGCGCCGGTCACCTACGCCATCGGGCCGCGGCAGTACGTCGCGGTGCAGGCGAGCGGCCGCCACCTGCACCCGGTGCGCTACGACAACCTGGAGAACTCGAGCTACCTGTTCGTCTTCGCGCTCGACCAGTAGAGAGCTCCGCCGCGCCGGGCCGGGATCAATCCGGGAACTCGTTCCGGCAGACGGCGACCTCCTCGCCCCAGAAGTCGATGCACTTCTGTCGGTCGTCCATCGGGCCCTGGCCGATGACCCTCGCCATGAGGAAGTCGGCCAGCCGCTCCACCTCCCGGTTCTGCAGCGTGGCCGGCGGATCGAACAACCGCAGCCCCATGCGGTCGAGGTCGGCGCGGGTCCGGCCGAGGCAACGGTCGTCGACGTAGGCCCGTCGATCGTAGGCAGGCATCTGGCGCCCCGGCAGCCCGCACTTGATGACGAAGACGAGCTGCTCGCGCGTGAGGGTGCTCGCGCGCAGGTTCGCCCCGTCCGGCATCTGCAAGTTCATCTTGCGGCCGTCGCCGGCCCAGCCGTGGCACGCCTGACAGTCGCCCTTGCCGCGGTAGAGACGCCCGCCGGCGGCAACCGTATTGGTCTGGGCGCTCGCCTCCGTGTCCACCGGCGGATACCCGCCGAGCCCGACGGCAACGACCGCTCCTACCCCTATTCCCATCCGCATCCATCGAGACGTTCGCGCTGACACCTGCCCACCCTCCTTGCCGGCTCCCGCCTGCATTGGCCTCTTCCCCGGCGAGGCTAGCACACTGGACCGGAGGTCGCCCTCGAGGCGGAGAACGGCCGGCCTGCGCCATCTCGGCGGCGGCCCGCCAAGCGGGTGGTCACCGGCCGGAGCTGCCGACTCGACGGCGCCGGCGCTCACGGCAGCTCCGTGAAGCCGTGTGCCACCGCGTACTTCGTCAACTCCGACGCGGTCCGCACCCCGAGCCGGTCCATGAGGCTCGCCTTGTGAAACTCGACCGTCTTGACGGAGATCCCGAGTCGATCATGGAGGCGATGTCCCTGGCGGTGTGCCCCTCGGCCACCAGTTGCAGCACCTCCCGCTGGCGCGGGGTCAGCCTGCCTGCCGAGGGTCGGCGGCACCGCCACCGATCGCGGCACGGTTGCCCGCAGCGCGTCGCCGGCGATGAGCGGCGTCAGGTACTTCCGGCCGCCGAGCACGGTGGCGATGGCGACATTCAGCTCCGATGCGGCCGAGCGCTTCAGCAGGTACCCGGACGCTCCCGCTTCGAACGCTTCGCTGGCATACGTCGGGTCCGCGTGCATCGTGAGGAAGATGATGCGGCTGTCGGGTACCAGGGCGCGCAGTTGCCGCGCCGCGTCGAGCCCATTGAGCAGCGGCATCGAGATATCGAGCAGGATGAGGTCGGGCGCCAGCTTCGGTGCGGTCTCCACCAGCGCCCGTCCGTCCTCGACCATGCCGACCAGCTCGTACCGGTCCTCCAGCAGGCGCCGGAGCCCCTCGAGGACGAGGGTGTGGTCATCCGCCAGCAGTACTCGCGGTCTCTTCGCCATCCTCTTCGCCGGCATCTTCCCCGGGCAGCGGCAGGCACACCGTGACGCTGCTTCCCTCCCCGACCTGCGAGGTCAGGGCGAAACGGCCCCCGACCAGCCGCACGCGTTCCTGCATCCCCACGATACCCAGCCCCTCGGAAGAACGCGTAGGCCCGGCAAACCCCACACCATCGTCGGACACCGACAACCGGACACCTCCCTCGGCCCGTCGCACCTCGACGGTCGCGCGGCTGGCGTGAGCGTGCTTGACCACGTTGCGGAGCGCCGCCTGCGCCACGCGGTACAGGCAGGCCGCGACATCCGCGGGTAGTCGTTCCAGACTGTCGCCGACGTGCAGGCCGATGCGAATCGACTCGTGACGCTGCAGGTCGGCGACGTGCGAGTGGAGCGCCGCCTTCAGACCCAGGTGATCCAGCACGGACGGATGCAGACCGTAGGCGAGGCCGTGCACGTCGTCGGACAGCTCCACGAGCCGGTCGCGGATGACACCGAGGCGTTCGGCGGTCTCGCGTTGGGAACGGGACAGTCCGGCCTGCAGCGACTCGACGTCAAGAGTCAGCATCGCGAGCCGCTGGTTCACGTCGTCGTGCAGCTCGCGCGAGATCCGCCGGCGTTCGTCATCCTGCGCCGTCAGCAGCCTCCCGGCCAACGCCTGCAGCTCGTCCTGACTGCGCTCGAGCTCCCCCTGCTTCCGGCGCAGCGCATCTTCCGCCCGCTTGCGGTCGGTCACGTCGCGCCAGATCGACCGGTAGTAGTAGTTCTTCTGCTCGTCGCGGACCAGCGCCATGCTGAGGCTGACGTCGAGCAGCGTACCGTCCCGCCGGCGCAGCCGCAGCTCGACGTCGCGGGCACGACCGTCCGCACGCACCCTCTCGAGCGCCTGCGCGAGGTCGGCGGCGCCAGCGGCATCGTGCAGATCCTGCAGCGGCCGCCCGATTACCTCGCTCCGACGAAAACCGGTGGCGCGCAGCAGCGTTGCGTTGCACTGCACCACCCGTTCGGTGTCCACGGTGACCGAGGCGAACATGTCCGGCGCGTCCTGATACAGGTTCTCGTAGCGCGCCCGGGACGCTTCCAACGCCTGCAGCGACTGCAGGCGGCGTTGCTCGGTATCGGCTTCCCGTGTCTTGCCCATCCCTGCATCCAGATGTAACCCGACCGGCGGGATCCGGGGGCCTGGGGATCTCCCTAGTTCCCCGCTGCCGCCGCACACGGTATCTTGCATGCAGAACGGGGACGGCGCCAGGCATTGCCGCCCCCGATGCAGTCATGGAGGCACGATGGATACACCGCCGGACCTCCAACGCCTTCGCCGACGGGCGGTCCGCGCTTCGGCGCACCGTCCGTGCGGCGAGGGCATTCCCGTTGCGCCAGGCCGGCGCGGCCGCAGTCAGGGAACCGAAGCCCGTGTGACCGCCAGGTCGCGCGGCGCGGACGATCCAACGATCCTCTGTCTCGTGCGAGCCGTGCGGGCCACTCCCCCGGCGCGGGGCCGGACGGCGTGACCGGCGCATCATGCTGTCCGGCCAGCGGGCGCCTCCCGGCCCCCGTCGGCTTCGGGGTCCGACTCGAGGCTGCGCCGTCAGTCCTGACCCGACCCTTTCCCGCGTTCCGTTCCTCGGTCGCCGTCGGTGATGCCTTCCAGCGCCAGTGCCGACGTCCCGCTCGCGAGCGGGTGTCCCCGGGACACGGAGCGCGAAGCAGATGGTACGATCCCGCACGGCGTCACGATGTCCGACTCCGTGCGATCACCTTTCCAGTACCTCCTCTGGCCGTACCCGCAACGCACCCGCAGCGCCATCACCGCCGACTTTCCCGGCGCGGCCGTTCCGCCCGGCAGCCGGGTCCGGTTCACCGCTCGCGGCGCATCGATCACCGGTGTGGTCGCCGAACTGCAGGCCGCCCGCGCGGTGGTCCTTGCGGGCGACGCGGGACGGTGGCAGGTCCCCTACCGACTGCTCGAGGTCGTCGATAGAGTGCCCGAGCGGGAATGCACGCTGGCGGACGTCGAGATGCTGGCGCGCCGCCTGTTGGCACGGCATCAGGCGCAGAGCGGCCTGGGTACGCTGTGGACGTTCGGTTTCGATCTCTCGACCTCGCGCGCCGGCGTGTGCCGCTATCGCGACCAGCGGATCGATCTGTCGGTGAGCTACTGCCTGCGGGCGACGCGGGCCGATATCGAGAACACCCTGCTGCACGAGATCGCCCACGCGATCGTCGGGATCGAACATGGCCACGATGCAGTCTGGAAGGCCAAGGCGCATGAGATCGGCTGCACCGCCGAGCGCTGCCACGGAGTGACCCACACGGTGGCCCGCTGGGTCGGCGAGTGCGGTTGCCGGCGGCAGTGGTTCCGGCAACGCCTCAGCCGCAGGCTGCGCACCGGCGCGATCTGCAAGGCGTGCGGACGCCGCATCGAATGGCGCTGGAACACGGACGGAGCAGCGGACTAATCGTCCACCACCCACCCGTCGCGGAGCTGGATGATCCGGCTGCCGTAGGCGGCATTGACGTCCGAGTGGGTGACCTGGACGATGGTCGTCCTCTCCTCGTTGAGCCGCGTGAACAGCTCCATGATCTCGCGGCCCTGGCTGGAGTGCAGGTTGCCGGTCGGCTCGTCGGCCAGAATCAGCGTCGGCTTGGCGATCAGGGCCCGCGCCACGCCGACGAGCTGCTGCTGGCCGCCCGAAAGCTGGCTCGGGTACAGATCCTTCTTGCCGACGATCTGGAAGCGGTCCAGGGTGTCGGCGACGAGGCTCTGTCGCTCGGCGCGAGGAACGTTGCGATACGACAGCGGGACCTCCAGGTTCTCCGCGACGGTCAGGTCGTCGAGCAGGTGGTAGCTCTGGAACACGAAGCCGATGTGAGTCCGGCCGAGCGCCTGCCGGTGCTTCGCCCGCAGCTTGTGGACCGGCTGGCCGAGCAGGTCGTACTCCCCGGTCCAGTCGGCGTCGTGCATCCCGAGGATGTGCAGCAGCGTCGATTTTCCCGCACCGGAGGGCCCCATGATGGAAACGAACTCCCCGGCGCCGATGTCCAGCGTGATCCGGCGCAGGACGAACGTCCGACTGACGCCGTGGCTGAAGACCTTCTCGACGTCGCGGAGCGCGATCAACGGCTCGGGCATTGGGAGAGCTTAGCAGCCGCCGGCGAATCCGCCTTCGACCGGAGCCGGCCGGTGGATGGCGGAGCGAGTCACGGAGTAGACTCCGTGCGTCACGGGAATTCAGCGCGCGCGACGCGCACCACAAACGGGCCTGACAAGAAGCGAGGATGTCATGAGAATCACCACGTTGCTCACGGTAACTGCCGTCGCCGCCGGCCTGCTGGTCGGCGGGGCCGTGCAGAACGCCGCCGCCCAGGAGCAGGCGCCGTTCCGCGCCGCCGACTTCGAGTACGGCTCGCGCTTCGAGCTGCCCGATGGGACGACGGCCCAGATCTGGAACCCGGCCAAGGCCAAGCTCGTGGCCGGCGGACCCATGATCGGCGGCACGGTGCGCTCTACCGACCCGCGCACGTACTGCGCGATGGCCGCGGCCGGCTACGACTTCGTCTGGGTCGAGATGCAGCACGAGTCCATCTCGTGGGAGCAGGTCGCCCGGATGTGGCGGACCTGCCCGGGACCGGCGGCCCCCGGCGCGCGCGTGGCCTACGCCGACGAGCGCGAGATCCAGCACGCCACGGACATGGGCGCGCTGGTCATCGTCGTGCCGACCGTCGACAGCGTCGAAGAGGCTCAGGAGGCAGTGGACTGGACCTACTTCCCGCCCATCGGCCGGCGGAGCGCGGGCGGCGGCCAGGGCGCGGGCGAGTTGTGGAACCAGGTGCCCGGGGGCTACCGGCAGACCTACAACGACAACGTCGTGCTGATCCTGATGATCGAGACGCTCGAGGGCGTGGAAGCCTCGCGTGAGATCGCCCAGATCCCGGGTGTCACGGGGCTGTTCGCGGCCAGCGGCGACCTCGGCAACTTCTCCGGGTTCGGCGAGGGCGACGCGGAGTACGAGGCGCTGATCACCGAGGTTCGCGACGCCGCCATCGACGCCGGCATTCACGCCTGCGCCCCGCTGCGCTGGGCCGACCGGGCGTCGTTCACCTGCTTCCAGGCGGGCACGGAGGCGGCGAACATCCGCCGTGGGGCGGCAGCCGAGATTCAGCAGGCCAACGATGCCTTCGGCGCCACCGGCGGCGGCGCGCCGGTCGAGCGCTCCGGCGCGGCCGGGCTGCTCGCGGAGTTGACGGCGCAGTGCGGCTCGATCACCTACGAGGACGACTGCTACGCGGCGGTGCGCAACGCGGCCGGCGCGGCCGGCGACCTGTCGGACGACGAGCGGGCGCAAATCGTCCGTCGGTTGCGCGAGGTCATGGGCAACAACCCGAACCAGGCGGCGCGCATCGGCGAGATCGCCGCGGAGGCTGGTCTCTCGGTCCAGTAGCCCGCAACGCGCGACGGCCGCGCTTCGTGCGCCGGCCGCTACGCTGCTCGCATCGAATGGCCGGCGTCGGGGTGTCTGCGAAGATGCCCGGCGCCGGCCGTCTCGTTCCCTTCCAAGTTCAGCCAACCATGGCGCGGCGGCGTTGCTCGCCGATCAACCGCGGCAGCGCATCGACCGCGTACACCCGGTCGAGGTAGAGATTCCTCTCCCGGTTCACCTCGCACAATCCGAGCCCGGCCGCTGCCGCAAACTGCCGGACGAGGGTCGTCTTGCCGACCTGTCGGGCGCCGCGCAGCACCAGCGGCTTGCGCCGCGGCACCCTCAGCCACCGGTGCAGCGTCTCCTCGGCAAATCGCTTCATGCAGAAACAGACGCGTAACATAGCATCGCTAGTTACTTATGAAACGTATTCAATGCGCGAGCGGCTGGTCGTCGCCTGGCCGAAGTGGCACCATCTACACCTCCATCGGTGTATACTGGGGCCATGCGAACCAACATCGTGCTGGACGACACCCTGGTCCGGCGGGCGATGAAGCTGACCGGCGCGCGACCAAGCGGGAGGTCGTGCACGTGGCTCTCACCAGCCTGGCCCTCGAGAGCCGCTCGCGCAAGAACCTGCTGGAGCTGGCCGGATCGCTGGACTTGGCACCCGGCTTCGATCACAAGGAACTGCGCGGGCTGCACGGGGCCCCCAACCGTGCTGATAGTTGACACGTCGCTCTGGCTGGAGGTGCTGCGCGACCCGGGCAAGCGGGGCGCGCTCGAAGCAGCGATCGGGGGAGACGACGTCTACCTGACCCGATTCACGCAGATCGAGCTACTCGCCAAGACGACTCGTGAGGAACAGTGGCACCGGCTGGCGACCTACCTCGACGGCCAGCGCTACCTGGAAGCAGAGCCCGAGACGTGGCGGCAGGCCGCGCGGACCTTCTTCGAGCTGCAGCGCCTCGGCACCCCGGCGTACAGCCCCATCGAATGCTGCATCGCCGAGATAGCCATCGCCCACAAGGCGCTGCTGCTCCACCGCGACCAGGACTTCGGGCTCATCGCCGCCCTGCGTCCGCTGCAGGAGCGCTGGCTGGACCCGTAGGCGGCCGGGGCGGTCCGGAGGACACGCATCGGACATGAAACAGGTTCAGGTGCTGCAACACGTCCCGTTCGAGGGCCCGGGGAGCATCGCCGACTGGCTGGCAGCGCAACGGGCGGATGTCGGCCTTACCCGGCTGTTCGCCGACGACCCCATGCCGCGCGCCGATGGAATCGGCGCCCTCATCGCGCTGGGCGGACCGATGAGCGTCAACGACGAGGACGCGCTGCACTGGCTCCGGCCCGAGAAGCAGTTGGTGCGGGACGCGGTCGCGCGCGGGATTCCGGTGCTGGGCGTCTGCCTGGGCGCCCAGTTGATCGCGAGCGCTCTCGGCGCCGGTGTGTATCGTGGCGCCGCCAGCGAGATCGGCTGGTTTCCGGTGCAAGGGGTGCCGGACGTGGCGCCCGGCTTTCAGTTCCCGCCCGAGAGTCTCGTCTTCCACTGGCACGGGGAGACGTTCGACCTCCCCGCGGGAGCCGTCCGCCTGGCCGGCAGCCCGGCCTGTCAGAATCAGGCGTTCCGGGTCGGACGCAACGTCGTCGCCCTGCAGTTCCACCTGGAGACGACGCCCGCCAACGTGGCGGCCCTGGTCGAGCACTGCCGGGGCGATCTGGTCCCCGGGCCCTACGTGCAGTCCGAGGACGATCTGATCGCCGCGCCTCCGGAGCGCTACGCCGCGATCAACCGCGCCATGCAAGAGGTGCTGGTCCACCTTCTGGCCTGACAGCCCGTGGCAAGAGGCCCGCTGCATTCGAGCGGCGATGCATCCCGCGTGGACTGCGTTGCTCCTCGGTCGAATGTGTCCAATATGCTTCCTCGTCGCGCCGCGCCGGCGCCGGCGCGGCGCCGGGCTCGTTGCGACGCGGGGTCTTCACCACGGGTTGCTCGGAAATGCCGCCAGGGCCGGGCTGGCTCCGCCGCCGACGGGAAGACGCCGCAGGCAGCGGGATCGGGACCGGTTTCCCGGAGCCGCTCCGCTTTTCGCATATGTTTTGACAGGGTGTTGTAGCAGGCATATATTCGAGTTGAGCTGAGGAGTGACGACACTGGCGCCGGCGGGCGGCGCTGCCTGTAGCCCGGGGCCGCGCTCCAGGCAGCGGGCCACCGTCTCGGGAGGTATGGAGATGCGGCGACGACTGCTCGAATCGCTCGGCGTTGCCACGGCAATCGCGACCGTCGCGGTGCTGCTGCAGCTCGCCGCCGTGCCCGTGGAAGGGCAGGCGCCGAGCGAGACCCCATGGGGACATCCGAACCTGGAGGGCATCTGGCTCGACGTCTACGCCACGCCCCTGGAACGGCCCGCCGCACTCGGCGATCGAGAGTTCTTCACCGCAGCGGAGCGGGCCGAGCGCGACCAGGCCCGCATGGTCAACCCGGGACGCAACGCGCGCGGGCAGGATGGCCGGACGGACGTGGCCGGCGCGTACAACGCCGTCTACACGTCGGCGAGACCGGCAGGCCCGCGCACTTCGCTCGTCGTCGACCCGCCGAACGGGAGAATTCCTGCCCTCACGCCGGAGGCCCAGCGGCGCAACGACGTGGAACGCGAGTGGCGCCTCATGCTCCTGCGCAGCACCGAGACCTGCCGCGTCGGCGGCAGCGGCTGCGACGGCGGGGAGTACGGGCCGGCGTCCCCGCGCCGGTTCGACGTCGTTCCCTTCTACAACACCGGCCGCATGAACCGCCACTTCGGCCCGGAGGACCAGAGTCTGGGCGACCGGTGCATGTCGGGGCGCACGCCCGACCTGAACGGGTTCCGCCGCATCGTGCAAGGTGAGGATTCCGTCGCGATTGCCTACGACACCGGACAGGGCCAGGGGTACCAGCGCGTCGTCAACTTGAGCGGAGACCATCCGCCGAGCAACATCCGCCTGCGGCACGGCGACTCGCGCGGCCGCTGGGAGGGCCGGACGCTGGTCATCGAAACCACGAACTTCTCGCCAAAGTTCCGCTTCCGCGAGTCGGGCGGGAGCCGCCGTCTCGTGGAACGCTATACCCGCATCGACGAGGACACGCTCGATTACGAGGTGACGATCGAGGACCCGACGGCGTGGGTAGCGCCGTGGACCGTCCGGCAGGAGTTGAAGCGGCAGAGCGGCCAGCAGAACCGGATCTACTACGAGCCGCGGTGCCACGAAGGGAACTACGGTCTGCCGGCGTTGCTCATCGGCGCCCGCGTGGATGAGCAGGCGTTCGTGGAAGGGCGCGGCCCGGACCCGTTCTCGCTGGACACCGCCACGTGCGTGCAGGGATTGCAGGACTGAGCGACAAGGGGAGCAAACGATGATGGGAAACCGTTTCAGAATGTCGACCGTGGTCGCGGCCCTTGCCGCGTTCAGCGTGGGCGTCGTCCTCTCGGTCGCCGTGACCAGCACGGCCAGCCAGGGTCAGGACCAGGCGGCGCGCCCCGCGCAGACCCCCGACGGGCGCCCGAACTTCAACGGCGTGTGGCAGGCCCTCAACGAGGCGCACTGGGATCTGCAAGCGCACGAAGCGCTGCCGGGCATGGTGATGCAGGAGGGGGTCTATCCGTACGAGTACGCCAGGGTGCCGGCGGCGCCGGTAGTGGCGCTGGGCGCCGCGGCCGGCGTGCCCGGCTCGATGGGCGTCGTGCAGGGCGACGGCGGAATCCCGTACCGGCCGGAAGCGCTGCAGGTAAAGCAGGAGAACGCCGCAAACTGGATCGACCGCGATCCCGAGCTCAAGTGCTACCTGCCGGGCACGCCGCGCGCGATGTACATGCCCTACCCCTTCCAGATCGTGCAGGGCACGAACAAGATCCACATGAACTTCGCGTTCTCGAACGCGGCGCGCGCCATTCACCTGGACGATGTCGACCTTCCGCCGGACTACACCTACATGGGGCACTCGGTAGGACGGTGGGAAGGGGACACGCTGGTAGTCGAGGTAACGGACTTCAACGGCAAGAACTGGCTCGACCGGGCCGGCAACTTCCACAGTGAAGCGTTGCGGCTCACCGAGCGCTACACGCCGATGTCGCCGGACGCCATCTGGTACGAGGTGACGATCGACGATCCGGAGACCTTCACCGAGCCGTGGTCGATCGCCATGCCGCTCTACCGCCGCCTGGAACCCAATGCCACCGTGCTGGACTATCCCTGCATCGAGTTCGCCGAGGAGTTCATGTACGGGAACCTGCGCCGCGAGCAGTTGGTGAGGCGCTGGGAAGGCGAGACCATCATCGTCGAGATTACGCGCAAGATTCCGCCCGGCGATAGTCTGCACGAGTGGTATCGGCGGTAACGCACCCGGCCCGCGTGCCGGGACAGGAGTCCGGGAACCCGTCGGATGAGAAACCGCGTGTGAATCACAGCGGGCAGGGGGAGGCCGAACCGATGAGAACGAAACTACTGATTGGGAGCTTGAGCGCGATCGTCGGGATCGCTTTGGGGCTGGCGGGAACGACCGCGCCGATCGAAGCGCATCACGCATTCGCCGCGGAGTTCGACGCCGACAGGCCAGTCGATTTCAGCGGCACGGTCACGCGGGTCGAGTGGGTCAATCCCCACGTCTGGATCCACATCGACGTGGAGCTCGACGACGGCACGACGGAGGAATGGGCGTTTGAAGGGGGCACTCCGAACGTGCTGTTCCGGCGGGGCTTCACGAGGCGGTCGCTGCTGCCCGGGACCGCGGTAAACGTCGACGGCTATCAGGCCAAGGACGGCACGAACCGCGCCAACGGCCGGGACATCACGTTCCCCGACGGGACGAGGCTGTTTCTCGGGTCGTCCGGCACCGGCGCCCCGTGGGAGTTGGCGCGCCCCGGTGTCGACACCGTGGAGAATCCCAGATAGCTGCTAGCTGTCGGACTCTTCGACTCTACAGGTGGTAGTGGCAAGCCCGGCCCCGCGGTTGCGGGGCCGGGCTTGTTTTTTCGGTTGGCGCGCCACAGTCGATGGCGCCGGGGCCCGGCCTGGCGGATTGCTGGGCCGGGTTCCGTTTTCCTCAGCGCGCTAGTCGGGGCGCGCCTCGGCGCGGAGCCGAGCGGAATTCACCGCTGCAGCCGGTCGGCGTCGTAGATGGAGAAGGAGGCCGGATCCGGACCGCGCCCTTCCGCGAACGCCTGATCATCCAGGCGATAGCCGAGGAGCAACGCCGGCAGCCCGTAGTTCCCTTCGTGGCACCGGGGCTCGTAGTAGATCCGGTTCTGCTGGTCGCTCTGCCGCTTCAGCTCCTGCCGGAGCGTCCACGGCGCCACCCACACCGTCGGGTCCTCGATCGTCATCTCGTAGTCGAGCGTCTCGTCGTCGACCCGCGTGTACCGTTCGACGAGGCGGCGGTTCTCGGCCGAGCCCTGGTACGGGAACTTGTGCGAGAAGTTCGTGGTCTCGATGACCAGCGTCTCGCCCTCCCAGCGCCCGCGCGAGTCGCCGTGCCGCAGGCGGATATTGCTCGGCGGATGGTCTCCGCCCAGGTTGACCATGCGCTGGAAGCCCTGGCCCTGCCCGGTGTCATAGGCAATCGCGATGGAATTCGCGCCCTGCACGATGCGGCGGAACCCGTTCAGGTCGGGCGTGCGCCCCGACATGCACCGGTCGCCCAGGCTCTGATCCTCCGGGCCGTCGTGGCGGTTCATGCGACCCCGCGTGTTGTAGTAGGGCGTGGTCTCGTATCTGCGGGGCGACGGGGGCCCGTACTCTCCTCCGGCGCACTGCGGCGCCTGGATCCGGCAGGTCTCGGTGTTGCGCAGGAGCATGGCGCGCCACTCCTGCTCGATTTCGTTCCGCTGCACCTGCTCCGGCGTGAGGGCGGGAATCCTCCCGTCGGGCGGATCGACGACCAGCGACGTGCGCGGGCCGGCCGGCCTCGCCGACGTGTAGACGGTGTTGTACGCGCCGCTGGGCAGCACCGGCGGTCGAGCGAGCGCGGCCTGATTCCGTGCGGCCCGCTCTTCCTCCGTGGCGAACTCCCGCTCGCCGATCTCGGGATCCCGTTCCAGCGGCGTGGAGTACACATCGAGCCAGATGCCCTCCAGGTTCGGATGCCCCCACGCGGTCGCACTCGAAGATTGGCCGCTCACCGGAACGGCGGCAAGCTGCAGGAACACCGTGACGATCGCGATCACCGCTGCCACGCCGAGCAACTCGAGCAGTCGTCGCCTCATTTTCATACCCCCGCGAAATCTCGGTTCGCCGGTCCATCCTCGCCCGGCCGGCGGTCTGGCGTCAACTGTTTTCGCCGCTGCAGGTCGAACCCGGTCCGCCCGATCCGGGACACACGCTGTCCGGCCAGTACATGCGGAACTACACGGCCCGGTTCGACCGACCCTCGTTCGCGGCGTTCAGCATCACGCCCGACGTGCAGAACGACGCGACGCGGCCGAACGACCTGTACGTGACGACCTACCGCGGCGGCCTCAGCCGCAACGTCTTCGCCGAGGCGCAGGTATCGCAGAAGCGCTTCGGCTTCAGGGGCGGCGGCGGCACGGAGACCGCCATCGGGTACTCGCCGTTCATCACCCTGACGCAGGAGCTGGGACACTACAACGCACCGTACTTCGATGCAACCGATCCCGAGGACCGGAACAACCTGCAGGTGACGGGCAATGTCACCTGGTACCGGGGCACGGAGCGGTTCGGATCGCACAACGTGAATGTGGGCTTCGAGAGCTACCGGTCCACGCGTACCGGCGGCAACTCGCAGACGTCCACCGGCTACGTTCTTCCGGAACCCCGGCGACCTGGGCGACGACCCGGACGTCCTGCAGCGGAACTACGACGGACTGCAGTTCGAGACGCGCTACCGGTTGTTCGACGACCTGCTGCTGAACGGGTCGTGGACGACTCAGCTCCGTAACGACGGGAACTTCGACGGCGAGGGCACCAACACGCCCGGCGTCTCGTCGGTCTACGGCGACTGGCCGGAGATCTCGCCGGCCGACCGGTTCTACCCCTGGGGCCGCCTCGACGACTACCAGAAGCACCGCGTGCGCCTCTGGGGCATCTACACGCTCGGCATGGGAACGTTCGGCAACCTGGACGTCGGCGGCTTCTGGCGCTACGACTCGGCGGAGAACTACAGCCTGGCGTCGAGCAACTTCCGCGTGACGGACGAGCAGCAGGCGATTCTCGACGAGCTCGGCTACATCGACGGGCCGTCGTCGCGCACGCTGTACTACTCGGGCGGCCGCGGGTCGGAGCTCTACAACGGCTCCGCCCGGTTCGACCTGTCGCGCCACTACGACATCCCGGTCTGGCGGCGGCTGCGGCCGTGGGTGAAGATCGAGTGGTACAACCTGACCAACAACGACAAGCTGATCTACTTCAACTCGACGGTCCGGCCCGATTTCGACGGTCCGCTCGACGAGCTGGGGATCCCGACCAGCTACATCGAGGACGATCGGTTCGGCGAGGCGACCGCGGCCGGCGACTACCGTTCCGCCCGGTCGTTCCTGATCGCCTGGGGCTTCCGCTTCTGAGAGCGGCAGCGAGCCGCACGGCGCGGAAAGGCACGGCGGCCGAGGCCCTATCTCGAACCCGTTCCGGCGGCTTCGGCCCCCGCCTGCCGTTCGAGGTTACGGTGGATCTCGAGGATGTGCCGAATGTCGTGATTGCCTTCGTGGCATCCGTACTCGAACAACGGACCTTCGGTCCTAACCATCGGAAGCTCAACGCTCCACGGGCTGGTCCACGTCTCCGGATCGGTGACCGTGAACTCGTAGTGAATCCGATCGGGGCCGATGCGTGTGAAGCGTTCCACTACGCGCAGCGCGCCGCCGGCGCCCCGGAAGCGTCTCCGCTCGGCGTAGTTGCGGGTTTCCACAACCAGCGTGTCCCCCTCCCAGCGGCCGCGCGAGTCGCCCGGAAACTGGCGAATCGCATCCGCGATGTGCGGGCGCCCGTCGAGCGGGATGATGCGCGGCGCGTTGGTGGCGAGCTCGGAGAACACCACGACATGGTCCGGCGTCTGGAAGATCTGGTGAAGGTCGTTGTACGACGGCGGCATCATCGGCGGGCCCTCGTGCGACCAGACGATGCAGCGCTCGGACAGGGGCCGGGTCTGGTGACTGTCGAACGCGCTCGGGCGCGCCTGGGCGGCCCGGGTGGAGGTCGCTCGCGCCGCGGCCTCCGGCGTCAACGGTGGGATTCGGCCGTTCGGCGGATAGGTAATCAATGAAGTGCGCCGGCTCGACAGCCCCTTCGGGACCGGCGTGCGCAGCCAGATCTCGTTGTCGTAGTGGATGTGATGACGTTCGTCCGGCGTGCGGTTGGCCTGATACTTGTACCGCTGGAATTCCGCTCGATCCTCCAGATCGATGATGTCGAGAATCTCGCGCGCCGACGGATCGACCCCCTCGGCGGTGAGTTCCCGCTGCAGCCAGACCGCCTCGTCTTCCGTGAAGAACTCCCGGTCGCCCATATGCGCGGGCCGCTCCAGCGGCGTGAAGGTCTGGGTCGTCCAGTAGCCCTGCAGGTCGGGACGCCCGTCGGGGGTACGGGGGAGCGTCCACGTCCCCGCCCCGTCCGCGTCGCTGCGGATCGGAGCCTGCGCGGACCCGGCATTCTGAGCGGGCGCGGAGACCGGCGCCAGAAACACAATCGCGACAACCGCGACGACCACGGCACGAGCGGCATGGTGCATCTGATCCTCCCCCGAGCTCGAATCCGCCACTGACCCAATGCGCCCATGATCGTCCACGCGCGGGCGCTTTTCAAGTCGCGGTGGGGTACCCTCGACCATGGTTGGCGAGAGTCCCTCACGGCGGATGGCGTCGGCCGCGGACGGGAAGGCAAACCCGGAGGTGGAGGTAGAGATGAGAATGCGTCCGACGCACGTGACCCTTATCGGCCTGTTGCTGATTCCCGGCGTGTGCGAGGCGGCGGCGGAGGTCATGCGCTGGCAGGTCGACGGCGTGACGCGCGAAGCCATCGTCTACGCGCCGGCGAACCCGGCGCCCGAAGGCGCCCCGCTCGTCCTGTCGTTCCACGGATTCGGCGACAACATGCGGAACTTCCAGTACACGAACGTCCACGTGGCATGGCCCGAGGCGGTCGTCGTGTACTTCGAGGGACTCGAGCGGCGACGCGGACTCCTCGGCTGGCAGGTGGAGCCCGGCGCCAACGGCGACCGCGACCTCAGGCTCGTCGACGTGGCGCTGCGGTCGCTGCGCGAGACCTACCCCATCGACGACGAACGCATCTACGCGACCGGCTACTCGAACGGGGGGATGTTCACCTACCTGCTCTGGGCGGAGCGTCCCGACGTGTTCGCCGCGTACGCCCCGGTGGCGGCCCGCCTCCGTCCGTCGGTGCGGCCACGGGAGCCGAGACCCATCCTGCACGTGGCCGGTACGCGCGATCGAGTGGTCCGCTTCGCGGATCAGGAAGCCGCGATCGCAGTCGCCCTCGAGGTGAACGGCGTCGATGCGGAAACGTCTTGCGGAGCCGGCTGCACGCTGTACGGAGCGGGTACGGCTGCGCCGGTCATGACCTGGATTCACGCCGGCGCCCACGTCTACCCGCGCGGGACCAGCGAGCTGATCGTCGCCTTCTTTCGCGAACGGTCACGTACGCGCTGATGCAGATGATTCGCGAGCCGATTGCCGGCCGGCGGTCCTGGCGACAAGACAGCCGGTCAGCCACGCGCTACGGTAACCGGCTCGACCTCGGCGAGCTTCAGGCGAATCGGGCCCCCGCCGTGCATCGGATCGCTGTCGATGCGGACTGTGACCACCTCCTGCAGGACGTCGGCGGACGTCACGGTGCCCGTCTGGCCCTCCGGAACGGAGGAACAGACGATTCGCACCCGTACGCCGACGTGCACGCCGGAATCGCCGGGGCGGGCTAGCGCTTCTTCCCTGCCGGCGGACCGACACGTCGAACACGTGGCCCCAGCCGCCGACAGAGCACACAGGAGGCCGACTGTCTCACCGCGCGCGGGTCGGAGGCGTTGGCCGCATAGCGTCCATCCCTCCCACTCCGGGTCCTCCAGATGGATTTCGGACATCGGCGAACAGCGCTGGTCTCCTGATTTCCGAACAAGAGGGGACGACCAGGGCCTGACCGACCTTGCCGTTACCGGCCCCGGTACTCCTCCTCGCTCACGGGACCGAACCACGAGGTCGGTCCGCCGTCGCCGCCGCCGAGGACGGTGAGCTGCACGACGTGCTCGTCGGGCGACGCGCCGTGCCAGTGCACGACGCCGGCCGGCGCGAAGACCGGACGCCCGCCGGGCACCAGCTCGATGATCTCCCCGCCGCGCTCCTGCGTGCGGCCCCGGCCCTCCTCGGCAGCCAGGATCTGCCAGCCGGCATGGGCGTGCCAGTTCGAGCGGACCCCGGCCTCGAAGCGCAGCCGCAACGCCCGCATGTCGGACGAGTCCGGCCGGCTCGGCTCGCCGCCGACGAAGTTGCTCTGGGGAGCCGCGGCCGTCGATGGCTGACCGAACGCGAAGATCACGAGCACGCCTACGGCCATCGTGGCAAGCAGGACGCTCGCCCGGGTTCGAGCCTGTCGCTTCATGTCGATTCTCCCTTCCTCGCCTGCCCTGCGTCGGGCTTCCTTCACTATACCCGCGCAGGCAATGCCTCGTCGGGTCAGTACCACGGGAAACCGAGCACCCGGACCGGGAAGCCGGCGACGCTGGTTGGAAGTGGCTGGCTGGATGGGGGGGACGGCCAGGACCGCCAGGACGCAACGAGGGGTCCGCGGCGCGGGTGTACCAAGTCCGCGCCGCGACCCTCTGGGGACGATGCATCCCCGGTAGAAGGAGGACGACCGGTTTATCGAACGCAGCCGCCAGGAACTTTACCTTTGACTTCCGCATGCCGCGACATGCGCGGCGAATTCCCTGCCCCACCGTTCCATGTCCAGCGAAAGCACCGCGACCTCGCTGTCCACCCGTTGCCCGTGCCGAGGACGTGCGCGCCGCCATCGAGGGTATGAACGAACTGTTGGTCCGTCACGGTCCTGCAACGGCGCCACGGCCTGTGCCCGGTGCCAGGCCCGTTGCCGCTAGTGCTCGGCCAGGTTTCGGAACTCCTCCGGCGGCAACCCGAGGTGCACCGCGCTCAGCAGACCGCCGTCGGCGTGATCGAGGATGTGACAGTGGAAGATCCAGGTGCCCGGACGCTCGTCGAAGCGCACCGCCAGGCGCACCGTCCGCTCGTGCGGGATGTCCACCGTGTCCTTCCACTCCAGGGGGCGGACCGGCTTGCCGGCCTCGTCGAGGACCAGGAAGAAAAAGCCGTGCAGGTGCAGCGGATGCGACCACGGGGTGGAGTTGGTCACGTTCCAGACCTGGGTCTCGCCGAGACCGGCGAGGATCGGCTTCGCCTTCCAGAAGGGCACGTGGTTGATGCCGTAGGCGAAGGTCTGGTCGTACGGGTCTTCCTGGAGGGTCAGCTCCAGATCGATCCCGGTCGCCCCGTCGAGGTCGTAGGGCTCCATCTCGCGGCTCGTGCGGGGCAGCGGGCCCGGGTCGTACGGCGGCTCGTCCGCGAAGCGGATCGTGAACAGGCTCTCGAAGTCGCGCCCGAAGATGCTGCCGTAGCCGCGGTCGTGCAGCAGCGAACGGACCAGTCCCTCGCCCCCCGGCTCGCCGGTCGGCGTCACCAGCACGTCGGCCCGCTCCCCGGCCCCGAGCACGATGAAGTCGTGGTCCTCGGAGTACTCCGTCAGGCCCCCGTCGCCGCCGATCTTGCGGAAGACGTGCCCCTCGCCGAGGTCGAGCTTGAAGTAGCGGCTCTTGGCCGCGTTCACCACCCGCCAGCGCTGCGGCGCTCCCGACCGCGCGACCAGCTCCGGCAGCCGGCGGCCGTTGACCAGCACGCGGTTGCCCTCGCGGCCGAACAGCATCCCAACCGTGCCGCCGGTGTCCGCGGGCAGCAGCGCGCCGTCGTCGTCGACGTCGATGTCGCTGAGCACGAGAACGAGATCGTCGGCGATGCCGATCGACTCGGTCTCGGTCGAGTCCTCCACCAGGAGGGCGCCGTAGAGGCCGAAGCCGACCTGCGCAGCCGACATCACGTGCGGGTGGTACCAGAAGATGCCGGCGTCCGGCACCACGAAGTCGTAGGTGAACGTCCCGCCCGGCTGGACCGGTTCCTGGGAGTAGCCGGGCACGCCGTCCATGTCGATGGGGACCCGCAGGCCGTGCCAGTGGATGGTGCTCGGTCGCGGCAGGTTGTTCGTGAAGTGCACGACCAGGCGGTCGCCGACCTTCACCCGGATCATCGGGCCCGGAATCGTGCCGTTGTAGGTCCAGGCGTCCACCTTCAGTCCGGGCGCGATCTCGACCGTCGCCACCCGGGCCTCGAAGTCCACCTCGAAGACGTTGGGGTCGGGATTGCGGTCCACCGCCGCCGCCATCCGTATGCCGGCGTCCCACCCCGCCGGCTGCAGCGACTGCGCGCCGGCCGGGTTCGCGTCCAGCACTGCAAGTGCCGACAGCGCGGCGAGCAACGCGCGCGCGGTCGTCCACGCCGACCTCGATACGTTTCCTTCTCCATCGCCACGGGTGCGCACCATCCACGGATCGTACCATCGGCTTCGGCCTCGTGTCGCCGGCGGCGCGGGCTGTGTCGAGGTCGCGACCGGAAGGCGAGGCGAGCGCGTAGGCGGGTCGACGGATGCGTCCATTCGCGGGCGGCGGCTTTCGCGTCACAATTCGACGGACCCGCTCATGCCTGCGGCAACGGACATCCGCGACTGCTGTGCAGTCACTTGGCGCGATCTACGCGAGGCACGTGGTGCTGCTCCGAACGTCGCCCCGTACGTTGCGGAACGCACGCCACACGGAGATGGGTCGACCGCCACCGAGAGTCGGAGCGACGCAATGTAGAATCGGGACTGGAAACGGACATGTAGTCGTCGCCCGCATCTTGCCGGGCGCGGCCAGGCGCACGGCTGAGAAGGCGCGACGAGGGGGAGGGCGATCATGCGGAGCAAACGACTGCGTCACGCGGTTCTCATGGTACTGGTCGTGGCCGCGGGCGCCGCCGCGGCACCGGCATGGCTGTCCGGCTCGGCGCCGGCCGCCGAGACGGCGACTGCGCAAGGTCGCAGCCTACCGATCTTCGAGTTGGACGCGTCCTGGCCCACGCTCCCGGACGGGATGGCGCTCGGCGCTCCGTCCAGCATCGCCATAGACGCAGAGGACAACGTCTGGGTCCTGCACCGCCCGCTGACGCTTCCGCCCGAGCAGGACGCGGTGGCGGCGCCGCCGGTCGTCGTGTTCGATTCGGCAGGCAACTTCATCAAGGCCTGGGGCGGCCCGGGCGACGGCTACGAGTGGCCCCAGCGGGAGCACGGCCTGCACATCGATCACGAGGGCTACGTCTGGTTGGGCGGCAACAACTGCCCCACCAACGAGGTTCCCAGGGTAGAGCCGGTCAACGACGACCAGATGTTGAAGTTCACGCAGAACGGCACGTTCGTCATGCAGATCGGACAGACCGACGGGAGCAGCGGCAACGCCGACATGATGAACCTTCACCGGCCCGCGGATCAGCGGGTCCATCCGCCGACCAACGAGCTGTTCGTGGCCGACGGCTACGGCAACCGCCGTGTCGCCGTGTTCGACGCCGAGACCGGCCGCTTCAAGCGGCGGTGGGGTGCATTCGGGGACACGCCGGTGGACGACGACCAGTGTCAGGTGCAGAACCCCACCAGCTTCTCGGATCCGGGTCCTTCGTATTTCAACGTCCTCCACGCCCTCCGGGTGTCGCACGACGGCATGGTGTACGCTGCCGACCGCGAGCACCGCCGCGTGCAGGTGTTTACGCTCGCCGGCGCGTTCGTGGACCAGGTGATCACGCCCGACGCGCCCTTCGCGCGCAATCTGGCCCTGTCCGCGGACCCGGAGCAGCAGTTCCTCTACGTCGGCGGCGATGGTGGCATCGCGGTCGTCGACCGCGCCACGCTCGAGATCCTCGGCACGCTCCGCCCCGAGGGCATCCTGGGTGCCGGCCACCACATGGAAACCGATTCGCAGGGGAATCTCTACGTGGCGGCGACCGGCGCGGGCATGCAGAAACTGACGTACAGGGGGATGCCCGACTAGGAGCTTTGCACCGCAGAACCCAGCGAAGCGGAGTTCCGCACGCGAGGTCACACCGATGGACAGGTGCATCTCCCGCCGGCAGTTGCTGCACGTGGTCGGCGCGGCCGGGGGCTCGGCCGCCGTGCACGCGGCGGCCACCGCCCTGGGGCTGCTGCCGGCGGTGGCCCGGGCCGGCCAGCCCGGCCTCTGCCCGGCCGGCGAACGGGCGCGGCACGTCGTCGTCATCGGCGCCGGCATCGCCGGGCTGACCGCGGCGTACGAGCTCCGCAAGGCGGGTCACCGCTGCACGGTCCTGGAGGCCTCGCACCGGCCGGGGGGACGCAGCCTCACGCTGCGGCGCGGCGACGTCGTCGACGAGCTGGGCGCGCGACAGGTCTGCGATTTCGACGACGCGCCGCACCTGTACTTCAACGCCGGCCCGGCGCGGATTCCCGGCACCCACGAGAACCTGCTGCGCTACTGCCGCGAGCTCGACGTCCCGTTGGAGATCTTCGTCAACGACAACCGCAACGCCTGGGTCCACGACGACGCCGCGTTCGGCGGCCGGCCCATCCGCGGCCGCGAGTACATGACCGATGCCCGCGGCTTCCTGGCCGAGCTGCTGGCGAAGTCGGTCGACCCGCGCGTTCTCGACGCCCCTCTCGACGCCGAGGATCGGGAGCGGCTGCGGCAGTTCGCGCGGGCCTACGGCGACCTCGACGAGACGCTCGCCTATCGCGGCTCGGACCGCGCCGGCTACGCCAGCGGCGGCATGACGTCACCCGGCGTCAAGAAGCCGGTGCGCGACTTTTCCGAGCTGCTCCGCGCACATTTCTGGCGCGAGTTCATGCACTGGGGCGAACTGGCGGATCAGGCCGCTCCCATGCTGCAGCCGGTCGGCGGCATGGACCGCATCATCGACGGCTTCCTGCGCCGCGTGGGCGACGCGGTCGAGCTGCGTGCGGCGGTACGCGAAATCCGGCTGGAAGAGACCGGTGTGGAGGTGGCCTACACCGGCGCCCGCGGCGAGGTGCGGACGGTCAGGGGCGACTACTGCCTCAACAGCATGCCAGCCCACCTGGTGGTCGGCCTGCGGCACAACCTGCCCGCGCGGTACGTGCGGGCGCTGTCCGCCCCCGGGCGGGGCAGGCTCGTCAAGCTGGCGTTCCAGGCGCAGCGCCGCTTCTGGGAAGACGAACACATCTACGGCGGCATCTCCTGGACGAACCAGGACATCACGCAGATCTGGTACCCGCCGCACGGCATCCACGCCGGCACCGGCGTCATTCTCGGCGCCTACGCCTTCGACGACGAACCCGGCTACCGGCTCACCCGGCTGTCGCCGCCCGAGCGCATCGAGGCGGCGTTGGCCCAGGGCGAGAGGGTCCACCCCGGCTACCGGCAGCTCGTCGAGCGCGGCATCAGCGTGGCCTGGTACCGCATGAACCACGTGCTCGGCTGCTCGACCCGCTGGACGGACGAGGCGATGCGGGACCACTTCGCCACGTTGCAGAACCCCGCCGGCCGGCACTATATGGTGGGCGATCAGATCAGCTACCACCCGGGCTGGCAGGAAGGCGCCATCCAGTCCGCCTACCATGCCCTGCAGGACATCGAGCGGCAGGAACGGGAGGCGGGAGCCGCCGGCTGAGGAACCGGGCCGCGGGAAGACCGCCGGAGCCATGAAGCACCTTCCTCCATCGACTGCGCCCGCTCGATGGTCAGCGCTCGTTCGATGGTCGGCGTTCACAGGCGCAACGCTCGCGAGCGCTGCCGCCGCGGCGCTGGTCGTCCCCACGGTTCTGGCCGCCGCCGCGCGGCCCGCGGCGGCGCAGGTCCCGAACGCCGGCCCGTCCGCGCCCCGAGCACTGTACGTAGCCGCCTGCGAGTCGTGCCACGGCACCGACGGACGGGGCAATCCGCGGATCGACGCGCCGGTGCTCGCCGGCCTCAGCGCCGCGTACCTCGAACGGCAGCTCGACGGCTTCCGCCGCGGCTACCGGGGTCTCCACCCCGAAGACGTCGAAGGCCGGGAGATGCGTCCGATGGTCGACGAACTCGCTCCCGCGGACGTCGCGGCCGTGGCGGTATGGCTGGCGTCGCTGTCCGCGCCGCGGCCGGTCGGCGGCGAGGCGACGACCGGCGGGGTGGCGCAGGCCGGCGTCGAGGCGGGGGGACGCAACCCGGCGCGCGGGCAGAGGCTCTACGCCGCGTGCGCGGTCTGCCACGGGCGGTCCGGGGAAGGCAACGATGCGCTCGGGGCGCCGCGGCTCGCCGGGCAGGCGAGCTGGTACACGGCGCGGCAACTCCGGAAGTTCATCGACGGCGTCCGGGGTTCGCATCCCGACGACACGTCCGGCGCCGCCATGCGCGACAGCGTGGCGGATCTGGCGCCCGGCGACGCGGCCGATATCGTGGCCTGGATCGAGACGCTTCCCGCGAATTGACCTGCCCGGCCGCTTCACGCGTATACAGGCACCCTCCTATCGGCCTCGGCATCGGGGCGGCAACTGGTGCGGCCCGCAGACAAGCCGTTGCGCCGCCGTCTTGCAGGGACGACCGTTACCGGTTAGGGTAGGCGGCTGACGGTGGCCCGGCGCGCCGACTACGCCCGGCCGGTGACCGCAAGTCTCGGATGGTGTACGTGCGCGCAGGCTTGAAGACTCTCGTCCTGGCCTTTACGGCCGGTTTGGGTGCGGCGACCGTCGGGTTCGCACAGCAGGCGTCCGTCGAGCGCCTGCCCCCCGCCGTACTCGATGTCGCGCCACCTTCCGGACGCGTCAGCGGCACGCCGGGCAGCATGACGATTCGCCGAGCGCCCTGCCGCAACCTGCCGCTGGAGGACGTCCGGCGCCGTATCGTAGACATCGTCGTGCAGGAATGGGCCTTCTTCGGGTTTCCCGTCGTGGACCGTACGAACATCGGCGCCGCGGAGCGCGCTCGTCGCCGCCGGCGGCGGCCGAGTCGCTCGGAGTCCGCGCGCGTCGCCCCGTCCATCGCCGGGTACTGGGCGGTAACGCCGCAGGGCACCTGGATCCTCGACGCGCAGAACAGAGTCTGGAAGGGGCCGCGCGGCATCGCGGCCAGATGGCGATATCCGTGGTCGGCGGCCTTCGTCTCGTGGGTGATGTGCGAAGGCGGACTCGGGAACGCCAACCGGTTTCAGCGCGCCGTCGCGCATCACGTGTACATCGACCAGGCAATTCGTGCTCAGGGGGCCGACGAAACGCCGGCCGGGTATGCCGCCTACGACATCGGGACGACGCCGATCACGCCCGGGGATCTGCTGTGCAGCGCGCGGCGTCCCCGCTATCGCTCGATCGCGGAACGGCGCCGCCGGATGGGCGACGGCGCCCGGACCCACTGCGACATCGTCGTCCAGGTCGACGGGGCGCGTGATCGCATCCTCGCCATCGGAGGCAATGTCCGGGGAACGGTAGCCCTGAAGCTGTTGCCGGCCGCCGGCGCGCCCGGCCGGGACCTGCGCCCCACCGGCGGGGCGCGTCCCCTGTTCGCCCATCTGAAGCTGCGCGCCGCGCCGATCGAGGCGGACGCGTTCGATCACACGCCGACGATGCGGATCCTTCGTTGCGCGGACGGATTCCCGGCGCGGGCCAGGCTCGCCGCCGCGCACCTGGTGCCCGCACGCAGGCAGGCCTCTCGCTGCTGACGACCACCTCTCAACCCACGGAGCCCGTTATGCACCTTGCACGATCACTCGGAGCAGTCGCCATCATCATCGTCGCCGCGTCCTTCCCGGCCGGGGCGCAGGTGCAGGCCGTGAACGATCCCCTTCCCGACCCGATTCGGAAGGGCGACCTGATCGTGGAAGCCACCGAGTTCGTTCGCGCGCCGCAAACCGAGGAGTCGGCCCTGGATCCGATAACGAATCCGGCCTACGCCCGCATCCAGTACCTGACGCCGATAGGGGACGGCTCGGGACGCCTCGTGCTCAACGACCTGCGCGGGGTGCTGTACATCACCGACGAGAGCGGGATGGAACCGGTCGCCTACATGGACATTCGCACTCTCGACGTCGGCTTCGACGACTCGATGTTCCCCAACGAGACCGGGCTGGTCGGAGTGGCGTTCCACCCGCAGTTCGCCGACGCCGGCGCACCGGGATTCGGAAAGTTCTACACCGCGTACAGCGCACGGTCGGACAGCGGCTACGCGGACTACCTGGACGACGACGCCGGGAGTCACGAGAGCGTGATCCGGGAGTGGACGGCCGACGATCCAGCGGCGAACGTGTTCAGCGGGAGTTCCCGGGAGGTCTTCCGGATCGGCCAGTTCGCACCGAACCACAACATCGGCGTCATCGCGTTCAATCCCACGGCCGCGGCGGGGTCGCCGGACCATGGGCTTCTCTACGCCACGCTGGGGGATGCCGGGGCGGCCAACGATCCCCGCGACTTCAGCCAGTCCCTCCGCGTGCCGCACGGCGCGATCATCCGCATCGATCCGCTCGCGGGCGACGGAAGCAAAGCGTACGGCGTTCCGGCGGACAATCCCTTCGTGGGCGAGGCGGGTGTGGCTCCCGAGATTTGGGCCTACGGCCTGCGGCATGCGCAGCAGTTCTCATGGGACACCGACGGCCGAATGTTCATGGGCGACATCGGCCAGAACTTCGTCGAGGAGGTCAATCTGGGAGTGCCCGGCGCCAACTACGGCTGGCGGCTCCGGGAGGGCACCTTCGCGACGGGCTACGCGGTCGGCGCCAGGCGTCCGGGACGCGTGTATCCGCTGCCGGCGCAGGACGACCAGGCCTTCGTGTACCCGGTGGCCCAGTACGACCACGGCGAGGGCAACGCCATCGGCGGCGGGTTCGTCTATCGCGGCCGGGCCATTCCCACCCTGCGGGGCAAGTACGTCTTCACCGACTTCCCGCGCGGCCGGGTCCTGTACATCGATGCGGACGGGCTCGTGCCCGGCCAGCTCGCCGAGATCCGGGAGCTGCGGCTGGTCCTGAACGGCCAGGAGCAGGACCTCGTCGACGTGGCCGGGTTTCCCAACACGTACGGCAGCGGGGCCCGGGTGGACGCGCGCCTGGGCATCGACTCGGCCGGAGAGCTCTATCTGCTGACGAAGGGCGACGGCTGGGTCCGGAAGCTGGAACCGGCGCAATCGCGCTAGGAGTCTGCGCCGTTACAGCGCAGACTCCCACTGGGTTGGGCGGCAATCGGAGCCGGGGGCGACGATTGTCGGGCGAGGAGCGCCGGCACGCCCGAGCGCGCCGGCCGCGGCATCGCGCGCGAACGCCGCGGCCGGCTACCAGGCAGTCTGGATCTCAGCGGCCGGGGGCGGCCGGCAAGCCCTCGTCGCCAGGGGGAAGCTGCGCGCCCAGCGTGTTCTGGAACATCGCCAACTGCGTGTAGTTCCCGACGATCAGCACGACCTGGCGCAACTCGTCGTCCGTGTAGCCGTCCGCGAGCACGTTCCACGTCGCATCGGAGATGAACCGGCTGCCGTGGAGCTCGTCCGCCGCCGCAAGCAGGGCGCGTTCGAAGTCGTCCCAGCCGGGTGCGTCCGGGCCGGCCGTCACCCGCGCAATCTCCTCCGCCGTCAGCCCGGCTTCCCTGCCGATGACGTCGTGCCGCCCCCAGATGTAGTCGCCGCGCGAGAGCCAGGCGGTGCGCAGGATGAGCAGCTCGCGGTGGCGCGTCGGGATCGTGGCATTGCGGACGAAGTAGCCGGTGTATGCCCAGTACCTGCCGCACATGTCGCTGACGTCGGGACAGAGCTCCCGCATGGGAGCCTCCCCCGCACCGTCGGGCAACCCGATGCGCGGGGCGTCGAGGTGCTCGAACGATTTCACGCGGCTCACGCCCTCCTGCGCCGCGGCGCCGGCCGCGCCCAGCAGAAACGCCCCGCAAACGAGGATCACGCCGGCCGCCATGTAACCAGTCTTCCGCATCGGATATCCTCCCCGCTCAGCGTCGTTCTGCGCCCGGACGATTCCGGGCGCAGCCTCTTCGGCCCCCGAAAGGCACCGCCGGTGGTCCTCGTCAGACGGCGGCCAGCGCGCGCGCCATGTTGCCGAGCGCCCGCTCGACCAGTTGGCGCGACGTGGCGGTGTTCATCCGCATGCGGCCGGCGCCGCCCAGGCCGTAGCTGGATCCGGGGTTCAGGTGGATGTGCGCGTGGTCCACCAGCCAACGCTGGAACGCCTGTTCCGGGGTCGAACTCCCCTCCGCCGCTGCCGCCGCCCGCTGCATGCCGGCCGCTTCCATGGCCTTGCCGACGTCGAGCCACGCCAGATAGGTTCCCTCCGGCTTGACGGTCTCCACGCCCGGCACGTTCGAGCGGACGTACGACTCGACGAAATCCAGCGTCCCGTCGATGTACTCGAGTAGCTGGTCGAGCCAGTCCTCGCACTCGTTGTAGGCCGCCTCGGCCGCGACGATGCCGAGCGTGTTCATCGCCTGCCGGTGCTGTCCCACCCCCTCGATCCGCTCCAGGTAGTCGGGGTTGGTCGAAAACTGGTAGGCGCACTTCATCATCGACAGGTTGAACGACTTGCTGACCGACTTGAAGGTGACGCTGTTGCGGACGATGGCCTCGTCGTCGAGGGTGGCGAACGGCGTGTAGGCATGTCCCTTCGTGACGAAGTCGCAGTGGATCTCGTCCGCCAGCACCACGACACGCCGGCGGTTGCAGATCTCGCCCAGCGTCATCAGGTCTTCCCGCGACCAGACGTTCCCCGTGGGATTATGCGGGTTGCACAGGATGAAGGCGTGCGTGTCGTGGTCGATGCGGCGCTCCAGATCTTCGAAGTCCATCTTGTAGCGGCCGTCGACGAGCCGCAACGGGCTCTCCTCGGCGACGCACCCGACCACGCGGATGTCGGTGT
Organism: Vicinamibacterales bacterium; assembly: GCA_964291605.2. Lineage (GTDB taxonomy): Bacteria > Acidobacteriota > Vicinamibacteria > Vicinamibacterales > UBA8438 > WTFV01. The sequence goes on from OZ219745.1 coordinate 4,160,935, forward strand.
AGAACCCGTTGTAGCCCGGCGTCTGCATGAGCACCTTGCTGCCCGGGGGGCAGAATGCGCGCAGGGTGCTGATGATGCCGGAATGGACGCCGGGCGCGTGCTGGATGGTGTCGGGGTCGATGTCGAGCCCGTAGCGCCGCTTGTTCCAGTTGACGATCGACTCCTTGTAGGAGGCCGGGATCGACAGGTAGCCATAGTTCTCGTGCCCGATGCGGTCGCGAAGAGCACGGGTGATGGCCGGCGCGATCCGGAAGTCCTGGTCGGCGGTTCCCATGCCGACCTCGATCTTCTCGCGGCCGTAGCGTGCGATCTGGGCGTCCCACTTCGACGAGTCGGTGCCGATGCGGCTGTACATGGTGTCGAAGTCGTACCGGTCGCCCTTCCCCTGCGCCAGACCGCCGACTCCCGCCGCGACGGGAACCGTGGCGCCGACGGCGCCCGCCACCGCGGTCATCCCGGTACTGCGCAGAAAGGCCCGCCGGTCGAGCGGATTGAGCACGGACATTCTGGTCTCCTCTCGTGTTTCCGCGACGTTCGATCATCGCCGAAAACCCGCCGTCACGGGCGACGCGTGCGCCCTTCGCTGACGGTGGGCCTGCTCTCTCGCAGACAGCATAGCCCACCGGAGCAGGTTCCGCTCCCGTACGCTGTCTCGGCGCCGAGTTCACCCGCCCTCGACACACTGCAACGGCGGGGCCGCGACGCCGCTGGACGCGTTCTGCCGCTACAGTCGTCTACGGCCCGCCCGAGAAGCGGGCGGTCGATGAGACGCCTCCTGCATGCTTCCTTCGTCGTCGCCGTTCTGTTGCTGGCCTGCGCCCGCGCCGGCGCCGCCGACGGTGCATGCCGCGGCGACCCCGACTCCCACTCCGCGGAGGAACCCCGGCTGGCGGCCGGCTACTGGACTCGAGGCCTGGCCGGCGGCTGGGGTCACGGCTGGAAGTACGCGGTTCCCGGCTACGGCAAGACCGAGAGCGACGTTCGCTTCGGGGCGTCTCGGCCGGTTCGTCACCGACCATCTCCCGCCGACCCTCCGAGGCCCTCAGCGCCGGGCTGGCCGGGCTGGGCGGCCGGTCTTGTGGCGCGACCGACCGTGGACGCCGTACGTGGCCGGCATCGCGGGATTGCTGTGGACGTCGCTCGACGTGCCCGAGATCGACCGCGTCTTCAACTTCCAGCTCGTCTACGGCGTCGGTCTCCGCGTGATCCCGCCGCGAGGACCGGGGCTCCTCGTGGAGCTGCGCAACCACCACATCTCGAACGCCGGCACGGCCGGGGAGAATCTGGGCCTGAATGCGATCACCCTCATGGCGGGCGTTCAATGGGTCCTGCGCTGACGTGAAATCCGGCGCGGCCGATCGCGCGCTGCCGCTGGCACTCCGTGGCAAGACCCCGCGTCGCACCGAGAGCCGCGAGGCGCCCGCGCGGCAAGGCGCGACGAGGAAGCATGTTCCCCCCATTCGACCGAGCGGCAACGCAGTCCACTCGGGATGCGTCGCCGCTCGAATGCAGCGGAGCTCTTGTCACGGTCTGCCGGCTGGCGGATACGGGCGGCAGCACGTATCCTGTGGCGGATTCGACCCGTGACTCGCGAGACACACCGGAACCGGCCCGCGCACACGCGGAGGGAATGCATGCACACGCAAGCCGATCGTTCATGCCACCGACTCGTGGCCGCCGTTCTCACTCTCGCCGTGTGCGCCGGCATCCGGCCGCCGCTGCACGCGCAGGACGACTCGGAGTTCGTCCCCGTCACCGACGCGATGCTGCAGGCACCGGCGCCCGGCGACTGGCCGATGTGGCGCCGCACGCTGGACGGCTGGGGCTACAGCCCGCTCGACCAGATCGACCGCGCCAACGTCGGCGACCTGCGACTGGCCTGGTCCCGCGCCCTGCGCGCCGGGGGCCGGCAGCAGGGCACCCCGCTGGTCTACGACGGCGTCCTCTACATGCCGAACCCGAGCGACGTCATCCAGGCCATCGACGCGGCCACCGGGGACCTGCTCTGGGAGTACCAGCGCCCGCTGCCCGATGACGCCTGCGAGCGCATCATGCCGGGCGTGTGCACGACGAACCGCAACCTGGCCATCTACGACGACCTGATCATCGACACCAGCGTCGACGAGTTCGTCTTCGCCCTCGACGCGAAGACCGGCGATCTGGTGTGGGAGACGCAGGTGCTCGACTACCGGACCCATCCCGCGAACCAGAGCACGGGGCCGATCATCGCCAACGGCAAGGTCATCTCCGGACGCAGTTGCATGCCCGCGGCCGGACCGGATGCCTGCGTCATCACGGCGCACGATCCGCACACCGGTGAAGAGCTGTGGCGGCGCCGCACCATCCCGCGGCCGGGCGAGCCGGGCGACGAGACGTGGGGCGGCCTGCCCGACGAGCAGCGCCGGCACGTCGGCACGTGGATGGCGCCGAGCTACGACCCGGAGCTGAACCTGCTCTTCATCGGCACGTCGGTGACCTCGCCGGCCCCGAAGTTCATGGTGGGAGGCGCGGACAACCGGCACCTGTACCACAACTCGACGCTGGCGCTCGACGCCGATACCGGTGAGATTGTCTGGTACTACCAGCATCTCAACGACCACTGGGACCTTGACCATCCGTTCGAGCGGTTGCTGGTCGACACCGTGGTGCGGCCGGACCCGGCCGCCGTGAGCTGGATCAACCCGCATCTGCGGCCGGGCGAGGAGCGCCGCGTGATGACCGGCATCCCCGGCAAGACCGGCGTCGTGTACACCCTCGACCGGGCGACCGGCGAGTTCCTCTGGGCGACCCCCACCGTGGCGCAGAACGTCATCAGCAGCATCGACGGCGCGACCGGGGCGGTCACCGAGAACCCGGAGCTCATCTTCGGCGGCTTCGGGCAGGAGGTCCTGACCTGCCCCACCGCGATGGGCGGCAAGGACTGGGAGGCCGGGGCCTACAGCCCGCGCACGAACATGATGTACATGCCGCTGCGCAACGCCTGCGCACGGATGGCGGCGCTCGACGACGGCGGCCGGTCGCTCTACAGCCTCAGCATGCGCAACGAGCTCGCGCCCGGCACCGACCAGCTCGGTGCGGTATGGGCCATCTCCGCGGAGACCGGCGTGACGGCGTGGACCTACGAGCAGCGCGCGGCCACGATGTCGCTGGCGGCCACGGCCGGCGGCCTGGTCTTCGTGGGCGACGTCAACGGCCGCTTCCGCGCCCTGGACGACGAGACCGGGGACGTGCTCTGGGAGGTCAACCTCGGCTCGCCGGTCAGCGGATTCCCCGTCACCTACGCGGTCGACGGCCGGCAATACGTGGTGGCGGGCACCGGCACGGGCGGCAACGCCTCGCGCTGGAGCGCGATGACCCCGGAGTTGCAGCCGAGCAGCGGCAACAACATCTTCGTCTTCGCGCTGCCTTGATCGCGGCCGTAGCCTCCAGAGCCTTCAAGTAGAATCCCGGCACCGTTACTTCGGGGAGGTCGCCGTGCTCCGAAACGTCGGCGCCGTGATCGCGGGACTCGTCGCCGGGATGATCGTCAATCTCGCGCTCGTCCAGATCAACACGGTCTTCTTTCCTCTTCCCGACGGCGTCGACCTCGCCGATACGGCGCAGATGCGGGATGCAATCCAGGATCTCCCGGCGGCCGCCTGGATTCTGGTGTTCGCGGCCCATCTGGGTCAGTCGTTCGCCGGGGCCTGGGTCGCCGCGCGGCTGGGCGGCTCCCACTGGATGACGCTGGCGATGATCGTCGGCGTCGTGTCGCTCGGAGCGGGCATTGCGAACGCTCTGATGCTGTCGGCGCCAGCGTGGACGTGGATCGAGATGCCCTTCTACCTCGTGGTCGCCTGGATGGCCGGTCGCATGGAAGCCGCGCGTCGGATGGCGGTGAACGTCTGAACGCGCCGCATCGCCGCATCCATGGACCGCGCGCCCGAGTTCACCCTCGTAGGGGCCGGGTTCTTCGTTCGCTGGTACGGGTTGGACGGCCCTGCCCCATGCCATAATCGGCTGCCGTGAAAACGGTCGGTGAGGATGTCGTCGTCCGTAGTGTCGAATCTGCTTTGGAGGGCGGTCCGACAGGGATTCTGGCCTGCCCCAACTGCGGCTCTCGCGGGGTCGAGCGCTACTGTCCGTCATGCGGCCAGAGAGCCAGCAGTCTTGACAAGATGCTCGGGACCGAGGTTGTGTCCGATCTCACGTCGTTCGCCGTTCTGACCGTGCTGTTTCTGGCGCTCAGGCGGGTGTACCGCGAGAGCCCACTCAGGACTATGGGAAAGCAGGCCGCACTCATGCTCGTACACCTATTGGTGATCACCTTGGGCTTGTCCCTGCTACTGATCATCACCGGTCTGTCGATCTGATCCGAAGACACGCGATTACGTTCGTTTGCCAAGCCTGCGAGCGCCGGCCGGATCCCGCGAACAACTCAGGAGCGTGCTGCGTAGGACGAGGACAGGAAGGAGCGAACAATGAGCCGCGTGCTGACGATAGAACACCTGTCGAAGACCTACCCCAACGGCGTGCGGGCGCTGAACGACGTGTCGCTGGAGATCCCGACCGGCATGTTCGGGCTCCTCGGCCCCAACGGCGCCGGCAAGAGTACGCTGATGCGGATCATCGCGACGCTCCAGGAGCCGGATAGCGGCAGCGTGACGCTGGGGAATCTGGACGTGCTCCGCGAGAAGGACCAGGTCCGCCGGCTCCTGGGTTATCTGCCGCAGGAGTTCGGCGTGTACCCGCGGCTGTCGGCGCAGGCGATGCTGAGCCACCTGGCCGTACTCAAAGGGGTTCCCGCGGGCGAGTTGAAGGAGACCGTCGACGCGCTGCTGCGGCAGACCAACCTCTGGGAGGACCGCAAGAAGCGGCTGGACACCTTCTCCGGCGGCATGAAGCAGCGTTTCGGCATCGCGCAGGCGCTGCTCGGCGATCCGAAGCTGATCATCGTCGACGAGCCGACGGCCGGCCTGGACCCGACCGAGCGTCTCCGTTTCCACAACCTGTTGTCCCAGATCGGCGAGAACATCGTGGTGATCCTGTCGACCCACATCGTCGAGGACGTCAGCGACCTCTGCAGCCGGATGGCGATCATCTCGAAAGGCGAGGTATTGCTGACCGGCGACCCGGCCAGCGCCATCGAGCGGCTCGACGGCCACGTCTGGAGCCGGGTCGTGGAACGCAGCGAGCTTGCGGACTACGAGCGCGACCACCACGTCATCTCGACGCGTCTGTCCGGCGGCCGGACGGTGATCCACGTCTACGCGGACGAGCGTCCGGACAGCGGATTCGAGCGCGTCCGGACCGAGCTGACCGACGTCTACTTCTCGACGCTCAAGCGCGTCGCCGACGACGTCGACGCCGCCGCATAAGGCCACCGCCGGCCGGCTGAGCCCACGAGGATCCCATCATGTTCGCCGAAATCCTCCGCTTCGAATTGCGCCATCAGTTGCGGCAGCCGGTCTTCCTGCTTGCCGGCGCATTCTTCTTCCTGTCGGCGTTCCTGGCCGTTACCACCGACGCGGTCGTCATCGGCGGCTCGATCGGCAACGTCGACCGCAACGCACCGTTCGTCATCCTGCGACTGCTGCTCGTGATGAGCATCATCGGCGTCTTCGCCACCACTGCGTTCGTGGCGAATTCCGTGCTTCGCGACCGGGAGACACGCACGCACGAGCTGTTCTTCTCGACACCGATCCGCAAGCGCGACTACCTGCTCGGCCGCTTCGGCGGGGCGTTCATCGCCGCTCTCGCCGTCTTCGTGCCGGTCGTGCTCGGGGTGCTGCTCGGCAGCCTGATGCCGTGGCTGGAACCGGAGCGGGTCGGGCCGTTCCGGGCCGGCCCGTATCTGCAGGCATTGGCGATCTTCGTCGTGCCGAACGTGCTGTTCATGGGCAGCATCCAGTTCGCCCTGGCCACCCTGACGCGCAGCCTCGTGGCGACCTACGCGGGCGTGATCGGCATGTTCGTCGCGTACGGCGTCGCCGGCAGCCTGCTGTCGGACATCGAGAACGAGCGCCTCGCCGCGATGCTCGACCCCTTCGGCGGCGGCGCTCTCGACATCGCCACCCGCTACTGGACCGTCGCGGAGCGCAACACGATGCTGCTCCCGCTCGAGGGCGACCTCCTGTTCAACCGCCTCGTCATGCTGGCCCTCGCCGTCCTGGCGTTCGCGTTCGCCTACGCCCGGTTCTCGCTCACCGTCGGCGATCGCCGGGGCGCTTGGCGCTGGCCCTGGCGGCGCGGCCGGAGAGCGGCGGACGCGGACGAACCGGAGGCATCCGAGACGGCCGAGACCGCTGAGACCACCGGGTTGGTCTTGCCTGCGCGGCGCTCCGTCGCTCCCCATCCGACGCTGGCCATCTCCAGCCTCCGGCAGTTCCTGCGCCAGGCCCGCATGGAGATCGCCGGCGTGCTGCGGAGCACGGGGTTCCTCGTCATCCTGGCCTTCGGCGTGCTGAACATGATCGGCAACTCCTTCGCGGTCGATCGCCTCTTCGGCACCGCCGTCCACCCGGTGACCCACCTGATGGTCAACATCCTGCAGGGCGCGTTCCTCATCGTCGTCCTCGTCATCGTCACCGTCTACAGCGGGGAGCTGGTCTGGCGTGAGCGAACGGCGCGGGTGCACGAGGTGATCGATGCGCTTCCCGTTCCCAACTGGGCGCTGTGGGGCGCCAAGCTCGCGGCGCTCGCCGTCATCGTCGCGGCAATGCTGGCCGCGGCGATATTGACCGGCATGGGCATCCAGGCTGCGCGCGGCTACTACGCCTTCGAGATCGGCGTCTACCTGCGCGGCATGCTCGTCCTGGCCGGGATTCCATTCGTGCTCGCGGCCGTTCTCGCGGTGTTTCTGCAGGTAGTGACCAACAACCGGTACCTCGGATACCTGCTGATGCTCCTGTACTTCATCAGCGGGCCGGTGTTGTCGGCGTGGGACTTCAATCACAACCTCTATCAGTACGCCCAGGCGCCGACAGCTCGCTACTCGGACATGAACGGCTTCGGCCACTTCGTCGAGCCGCTTGCCTGGTTCTCTCTCTACTGGACGTTCGCCGCCGGCATGCTGGCCGTGGCCATCCACCTGCTGTGGATCCGCGGCGTGGCGGGCAGCCTCCGGGATCGGCTACGGCTCGCGCGGCAGCGCTTCACACGGCCGGTGGGCGCCGTGCTGGCGGTACTGGCACTCGGTTTCGCCGGCACGGGCAGCTACATCTTCTACAACACCAACGTGCTCAACGAGTACATCCCGGGCGACGTGCGCGAGGAGCGGCAGGCGCGCTACGAGCGGGAGTACAAACAGTACGAAGGGATCCCGCAGCCGAAGATCACCGCGCTATACGCCGACGTGGACATCTATCCCGAGCGCCGCGCGGTCGACATCCGCGGCCGGTACAGCCTTCACAACAAGACCGGCGCCCCGGTGGACGAGCTGCACCTGAGCGTGAACCCGCAAGTGACGGTGCGGTCGCTGGACGCGCCGGGACTCCGCCTGCGGCTCGACGACGACACGCTCGGCTATCGGATCTACGACCTCGACGTCCCGCTCGCGCCGGGCGACTCGTTGGAGCTCTCGTTCGACGTCGCTATCGAGAATCCCGGGTTCGTGAACCACGGGTCGAACATCGACGTCGTGCGCAACGGGACGTTCTTCCACAACGTCACCTACTTCCCGCGGATCGGGTACTCGCGGCGGGCGGAGTTGGGCGATCCGAACGACCGGCGCCGGCACGGGCTCGTCCCGATTCAGCGCATGCCGTCGATCGACGACGCGGCGGCCCGCGAGAACCACTACATCACGTCGGAATCGGACTGGATCGACTTCGAGACCGTGGTCTCCACGAGCCCCGACCAGATCGCGCTGGCACCCGGGTACCTGCAACGCGAGTGGACGGAGGATGGCCGCCGTTACTTCCACTACAAGATGGATGCGCCGATTCTGGGTCTGGTCGCCTGGCTCTCGGCCGACTGGGAAGTGGCGCGCGACCGGTGGAACGACGTCGCGATAGAGATCTACCACCACCGTACGCACCGCTACAACGTCGACCGCATGATCGACGCGGTGAAGAAGTCGCTCGACTACCTGACCAGCGAGTTCGCCCCCTACCAGCACCGCCAGGTACGCATCGTCGAGTTCCCGCGCTACCGGGGCTTCGCGCAGTCGCTGCCCAACACCATCCCCTACTCGGAGTCGCTCGGCTTCATCGCCCGGCTCGACGAGGACGACGACGAGGCGATCGACTACGTCTTCTACGTCACCGCCCACGAGGTGGCGCACCAGTGGTGGGCGCATCAGGTGGTCAGCGGCAACGTGCAGGGCGCGACCGTGATGTCGGAAACCATGTCGCAGTACGCCGCCCTGATGATCATGGAGCGCGAGTACGGCCGGGAGCAGATGCGGCGCTTCCTCAAGTACGAGCTGGACATGTATCTGAGCGCGCGCGGCGGCGAGCTGATCGAGGAGCTGCCGCTGCTGCTGGTCGAGAACCAGGGCTACATCCACTACCGCAAGGGCAGCCTGGTCATGTACGCCCTGCGCGACCACGTCGGCGAGGAAGCGCTGAACGCCGCGTTGAAGCGCTATGTCGAAGCGGTGGGCTTCCAGGAGCCGCCCTATACCTACTCGCGCGAGTTCCTGTCTTTCGTGCGCGAGGCGGTGCCGCCCGGGATGGAGTCGATCATCGAGGATCTGTTCGAGACCATCACCCTCTACGACAACCGGCTGGTGGCGGCGACCCATGCACCCGGTCCGGACGGCACGTACGTCGTCAATCTGGAGGTGGAGTCGCGGAAGTTCCGCGCCGATGGCGAGGGAGCCGAGACGGAGATACCGGTCGACGACTGGATCGACATCGCCGTGTTCGGCGAGCGGGAGCCGGGATCGCCGCCGGACGGCAAGCTGCTCGCGCTGGAGAAGCGACGGATCGACGCCGCCGAGACGGTGTTCGAGCTCGTCGTGAACGAGGAGCCGCGCCGGGCGGGCATCGATCCGTTCACGAAGCTCATCGACCGCAATCCGGACAACAACGTCGCGAGCGTCAGCGCCGGCGACGGCTCGTGATGCGATTCGCTCGGGGAGCAGCAGCGCGAGCGACGCGCCTCATCGCCCGCTGATCTACTCGATGTAGTCGTCCGTGCTGCCGCTCCGGCCGAGTATGGGCGTATACGGATCCACCGGATGGTGGGCCGCCGTTGGTGTTCGCTCCATCGATCGCTCTTGCGCGCTACGATGTACTCGATGAGCACGACGAGATACGGTTTCACACTTCGCGGCAAGGCGTCAATCGCAGTCCTGCTCGTCAGCAGCGCGGTGGTCGCTGCGCAGCTCTCGGGGTGCGCGGCTGCGCCAGCCGACGAGGAACCCCCGCCTCCGCCTCCCGGGCCGGAGACCGTCGCCGGCTGGCGGACGGTCGACCTGAGCCACGCCTACGCCGGCGACACGCTTTACTGGCCGACGGACACGGACGGCTTCCGGCTCGACACCCTCGCCGAGGGAGAGACGCCGGGCGGGTACTTCTACGCGGCAAAAGCGTTCGCGACCGCCGAGCACGGCGGCACGCACCTCGACGCGCCCTTTCACTTCGCGGAGGGAGGCGACGACGCCGCGTCGATCCCGCTGGATCGGCTCATCCTGCCGGGCATCATGGTCGACGTCAGCGAGGCGGCGGCAGCCGATCCCGATTACCTGGTGACAGTCGAGGACGTGACGGCGTGGGAGGACGAGCACGGCCGGGTGCCGGAGGGATCAGCGGTGCTGATCAGGACCGGCTGGGCCACCCGCTGGCCCGATGCGCTCGCCTATCTCGGAGACGACACGCCCGGTGAGACCGGCAACCTGCACTTCCCCGGCATCGGCGAAGCGGCGACCCGGCTGCTCGTCGAGGAGCGCCGCGCCGGGCTGCTCGGCATCGACACGGCCAGCATCGACCATGGCCAGTCGACGGACTTCATTGCACACCAGATCGGCGCCGCGGCTGGCGTACCCAACCTGGAGAACGTCGCGGACCTGTCCGGACTTCCGCCCACCGGGTTCCTGCTCGCCGCGCTGCCGATGAAGATAGAGGGCGGCACCGGCGCGCCTGTGCGGATCGTCGCGCTGATCCCGCCGTCCTGATTCACCTCGCGGTTCGGCTGAAGTGGTCTTGGTTGTTTGGACAGTTCGAAGGCTTCGATAAGGTGTATCCCGGTTGCGAAGTCACGCCCTCGTCTTCCCGATTGATCATAGCCAAGATGACGATCGCTGTGGGAGTGTGGGAATTTCGCGGCCCCCGACGTAGGCATGGTCGGCAGCCTTCGCCCGCGAAGTTTCCAAGGGCCTGTGGGCGCCCGCCTCGCCGACCTTCAGATTCAGCGCGACGTCGACCGGGCGTCCATAGGCCCGGCACTTCCACCGATGTGCTGCTGGAGCGCGCATCCTCTCTGCTTCTGCACGGGAAGGGACGCAAGGAGCGTGTCGTTCCTCTCTGGAAGAGTACCGCAGCGCAGCTCCGGGCGTGGCTCCCTTGCATCGATCGCCGCCCCGACGCCCCCGTGTTCCCCAATCGCGCCGGCAAACCCTTGTCGCGCTCCGGCGTTGAGTACCAACTGCGCGTTGCCTGCCGAAAGGCAGCGAAGCGTCACCCCGCACTGGCAAGACGACGGATCTCGCCCCACACGCTGCGCCACACCACCGCGATGCATCTGCTCCAGTCCGGAGTCGACATCACTGTCATCGCCCTCTGGCTCGGCCACGAGGACACGGCCACGACCCACCACTACGTCGAAGCCGACCTCGCCATGAAGGAGCCCACTCCGGTGCGTCGAGGATCCCGCACCGCAGCCGCTCCGCTTTACCGCCACCGACCACTTCCTCGACTTCCTGGAAGCCCTCTGACTATGCGGAGTACTGCTCCACCCGATCGCCCACGGCCACGCGAGCCGCCGAGTGAACTCCGCATAGTCCTGAGCTCCGCATAGGCGGGACCACCTCAGGCGTCAAGTCCGAATCGATCCGGGTTGATTGTGGCTGCCGGTGACCGGAAGGATCGCCCCGGAAAACCGTGCGCCGACCCCTTCGAACCCCCACCCAATGTGCTACAATGTGCTTCATTGTGCCTGAAGCCAATGCGGCTACGTCCAGAGTCGGCATTCGCGCACTGCGGCAGAACCTGAGCGTCTATCTGCGACGCATCCACCGCGGCGAGCGGTTCGAGGTCACCGACCGCGGCCGGCCCGTTGCCCTGCTCGTGCCTCTCGCAGGCAACGAGTCTCCCCTTCAAAAGCTAATCGCCCAAGGACGAGCGACTGCGCCGAAGGGCGACCTGCTGGCTCTGGAACCACCTGCGGGCGAGGCTTCGAACGCCGTGAGCGAGGCGTTGATCGCCGACCGCGACGACCGAATCTGAGCGTGTGGTGGTCTATCTGGATTCCTCCGCTATCGTCAAGCTCGTCGTCCCCGAGCTTGAGTCGCAGGCCCTCCGGCGGTACCTGGCGGTCCGTTATGATCGCGTCGCCAGCGGACTCGTTCGCGTCGAAGTGTTCCGCGCGTTGCGCCGGGCACACACTTGGGAACCGGCTACGCGGCACAGGGCGGAACAGGTCCTGGATAGCATCGCGCTGGTAGCCATCGACGAGCCGGTCCTGCGTGCCGCCGCACACCTGCAGCCGGAACGGCTGCGAAGCCTCGACGCGGTTCATCTCGCGACTGCTCTCTCGTTGGAGGGACTCGAGGCCGTCGTCACCTACGACCACCGGCTCCTTGATGCGACAGTGGCCGCTGGTCTCAAGGTTGCGGCTCCGACGTAGAGCCCGCAGGTAGATCAGAGCCGCGCAGAAACCGAGGCTCCAATCTCCGCCGGGTCCTGCTTCACTGCGTACGACCAACCGCACTGACACATCGCAAGAATCACCACTCCTTGCTCCCATCCCCCAGCCTCGCCTCCCGCTCCGTTCGTCCTCATGACGTCCGTTTCTGCTACAGTATCTGAATTGCCAAGTTCGAGATTGCCAGCGACATCACGACTTTTCTCAGGGAACAATTCGCCGGCCTGTTCCACAGGTTCCTGCAAGATCAAAAGAGACTCAAGGAATTGCGCGTGCCGGAAGAAACGAATTCGGTCGCCACAACCCTCAAGGAACTCGTTGGATTCCTGACTGACGAACGCAAGAACAAAGACGAGGCAATCAAGAGCATTCTGCTTGCCAACCATCCTGTCTTCCGGCGTTTGGCATCCTTGACTAAGGCGCCGTACCGAGTGTTCTTTTCCACAAGAAAGGAAATGGAAGTTTGGCTCAAAGCGAGAGGCTGGCGAAGCGTAGAAAAGGACCGGCTCGATACTGGCAGCGTTGAGGAGTGGTGGAATAGAAGAAGTACATCAAGTTCAAGAAGAACATCTTCGACAAGAACGGCAAGTTGCTGCCGCACACCGCCGACAACTGGGACGATGAATGGATCGAACTAGCCAAAGATTCGCCGGAACTTACTGAAGACGACATTCCCTTCTAGCGAGGCTTCGCCTCAGACCCACGAGCATGTTAGGTCTCGCGTGATCGGCACCGCCGGTTGAAGGATCCGGAATGGCGAAATAAAAACGATCAAAACCTGAACTTGACTCATCTGTAAAGATGCCGGCCGTTCAAGGAGGGGTTGTCCCGTTCGCTGTTGAACTTCGCGAGTGGCAGACTCCCTGTTTCCTCCGCCAATGTTACGCCACTTCAGCAACTACGTCGTCGGGCGGGGCCAGCGCGTCGAGGGCGCCCACCAGGTACTGCACGTCGCGGTAGCCCCGGACCCGCCGGAAGCGCGGTTCCGCCTCCACCAGCGCGCTCGCCACCCAGCGTTGAATCATCTGACCGCCACGCCACCGCTTGACGTTACGTGTGTAGCGCTCGACGCTGCCGTTGAGGTTCTCGATGATGTTCGTCGTACGCAACGTACGCTGCAACGCCCCCGTCAGGCCGAGGCGCTGCACGGTCAGTGTCTCCTCGAGTCCCTCCCGGATGGACGCTGCGGCGCCGGGATGGTCGCGTTCCAGAGACCCGGCCAGCCGCTCCAGCACCCGCGCCGCGCGGTCCGCTGAATCGAGATTCCACGCATCCCGCAACGCCTTGCTGACAGACGCGTGCAGCCGCTCGGGAAGATGCCCGATCACGTTCCTACACTTGTGCACTTGGCAACGTTGCACCACGCCTCGAGAACCGAACACGTCGGTGATGGCCCGGCGCAGCCCCGCCGCGCCATCGACGACGAACAGCAACGTCCGGTCGGTCGGCAGGCCCCGCGTCACCAGGTCGCTGAGCAGACCGGTCGTGACGGCCGCCGTTTCGGTGGCACCTTCGCGCAGGCCCAGCACGTGTTTCCGGCCCTGTGTGTCGATGCCCAACGCGATCACCATGCAGTGGTCCCGGAACACCTTGCCGTCGATGCACACCACCCGCAGATCCAGCTCGCCCAACGGCCGGGAGAGAAACCCATGCAGGCGCTTGGTCGACAGCGCCACGAACCGCCGCGACACCGCGCTGCTCGACGTCGCCCGCTCGTTCACCTCGGCCGGTACCGGGTCCAACGTACTCGCGTAACGGCGCGTCGACACCCCGGCGGCGACCGCGGCCAGCGTGTGCTCGTCCAGCGGGTCGGTCGATGCCGCCCACTGGAAACTCGCCAGCGGGACTTCACCCTCGGCGCTGCGCACGCGCAGCCGCGGCACCTCGACCTGCCGGCCGCCCAGCGTCACCTGGCTGTCGACACTCCCGCCGCGCCACGCGGGCCGCTCGACCTGGTGGCGCCCCTTCGGGCCACACAGGGCTTCCCGATCCGCCTCCATCATCGCCTCCAGGACCTGCAGCCCGGTCGCGATGCATAAGCCATGGAACGCTTCCCGGACACCGTTGATCACGCCGAGCACCGGCAGCGGCACCTGAATCGTGACAGGTTGCGAGCTGGGGGGTTGGCCGGAAGTCTTCCGCCTGTCATGCTTCGCCATGGGTGGCTCTCCTCCTTTTTGAATCCACCCCTGTCCTATCACAGAACAGGGGCGAGGAGTCGCCACCCGCTTCAACTCGAGTTCAACAGCTTCCGGGACATCCCCTTCAAGGATTCTAGGCCAGCAAACGGTACGGCAGCTCAGACAGACAGTGTGCGGATTCGCGTCAATAACTGCGCACTGCTTCCGCACTACCAAACCTACAGCCACGCGTATCTGCAACGGGAAGAACTCACCCGGCCAGATAGGGAATCGTCTGCGGCCCCTCGGGCAGGACGCAGACGCGCCCATGCGGACCGGCCCGGTCGAGCTGCTCGCGCGTCGTCTCGGCGACATCGTCGATCGGCGTCAGATGCGCCGCCCGGACCTCGTCGGGGGCAAGGCCGTCCGTCTTCAGGAACACCTCGGCGCGCTGCTGGATCTGCGCCTGGACCTGCACTTCCCACTGGTCGTGCCGGTTGTGGCCCGGCGCGCAAATCATCTCGAGCAGCGCCTCCGGCGTCTCGCGGGCACGCAGGATGTCGCCGTACTCGCCGTGCGACGGCAAGCCGTCGGCGCACTCCGCGGCGCAGACGATGGCCCCGCCCTGCTTGACGACCTGCGCCGCCGCGGACATTCCCTTCACGCTCTGGTACAGGTTCTGGTCCAGCGGATAGCCGCTGTTGGTCGTGACCACTACATCGAATGGCGCGTCGAACGCCTGCATGGCGCTCTGCTTCACGCGCGCCGCCATCGTCCGGTGCACGGCAAAGATCTCGCCCGCCGCGACGCTGGTGATCCGCCGGTCGCGGTTGATCGCCACGTCGATGCTGAAGTGCACGCCGACGTGCGCCGCGATCCGTCTTATAGCTTCCTGAATGGGGTTCCCTTCGATGACGCCCCACCGCGCGTTCGGGCTCCCGATCATCTCCGCGTCGTGCAGCCGCATCGTCGTTCTGAACCCGGCCAGCCCGGGCGCCACCAGCTTGGGGCCGCCGCTGAAGCCGGCGAAGAAGTGCGGCTCGACGAACCCGGTCGTGATGCGGAAGTCGGCGTCGACCCAGTGCCGGTTCAGCCAGACCGGCACGCGCGGCTCGACTTCGCCCAGGTGTACCAGGCCGTCCTCGTCGAACGCGCTGTGGTTGACGATGGGATAGCGGTCGACGATCGGCTCGCCGAGCATCTCGATCAGCTCGCCGCGATCGTTGGGACGGTGTGTCCCGGTGGCGATCAGGATGGCGATCCGCTCGTCGGGGACGTGGGCCAGCTCGTCGAGCAGCACGGGCAGCAGCGTGTCGCTGGGCATCGGCCGGGTGATGTCGCAGACCGAGATGGCAACCGTCTGGTCGGCCTTGACGAGCGATGCCAGCGGCGGCGTCCCCAGCGGCATCCGCAGGGCATGGCGGATGGCGGCCTGCTCGTCCGGCAGGCCGCCGACGTAGGACGGCTCCAGGACCGTGGTGCGGTTATCCGGGAACTCGACCGACAGGCGGCCGCGGCCGTAAGCCAGATCGACGTTCATGGCAGAATCATATCGTGCCCGCTCGGCCGCACGGCGGGGGCGAGTACGGGTACGTGGAGCGTGACGCCGATGGTGACGCGGAGCCGGCAGGGGGCCGTTTCGACCGGGCGCGGGTGGACTGCCGCCGTACCTGGCAGGACGAGCGTCCGTGCAGGCGCTCTGCCGGGCGCTCCTCGGCGATTTGCGCGACGGCCTGGCTCCGTCGCGCGATCTCGTGCTGCACGGACCGCGCGGCAACGGAAAGACCGCCCTGCTCGTCTGGCTGCAGCAGGAAGCCGCCGCCTACGCCGGCGTCGACGTCCTTTCGCTCACGCCAGCCGGCATGCCTGACGATACGAAGCTCGTCGAGCGTCTCCTTCCCGCATCCTGGTGGCGGCGTTTCGCGCCGGGGCAGGTGTCCGTGCAGGGAATCACGTGGCGGCCGGGGCGGCGCGACCCGCCGCCGCTGGACGAAGCCCTGGCGGCACGTGTGGGGAGAGCGCCGCTACTTCTGCTGATCGACGAGGCGCACACGCTGGACGTCGCCGTCGGCCGCGCGCTGCTGAACGCCGGCCAGCAGGTGGGCAGAAGGCTGCCGTTCCTGCTGGTGCTGGCCGGAACCCCGAGCCTGCGCGCCCACTTGAACGCCATGGACGCGACATTCTGGAACCGGGCCGATCGGCGTCCCATCGGCCGTCTGGACGAGCCGGCGACCGCGTCGGCGGTGCGGAATCCGTTGCGAAGCGACGACATCGACATCGACGACGAAGCCCTCGCGCACATCGTCCGCGACAGCCACGGTTACCCGTACTTCGTGCAACTCTGGGGGCAGGCGGTGTGGCGTCAGGCGGCGGGCGCCATTACACCGAGTGCCGCTCCGCCGGGCACGGCCGAAGAAAGGCGCATCACGCTGCCGGCGGCCACCGCCGTGCAGGCCGCCGTGGACCGGGAGAAGGACGACTACGACCTCGATCGCTACGAAGAGCTCGAGACGTTGCGCCTGCTGCCCGTGGCGCGGGCCGTGGCGGAGGCCTTCGACACACGTCCTCTGCTGGACGACGTGCAACTCGAGACGGCAATTCGCCGCGGCTTGGAGGCCGTGCCGGAGGCCGACTCGACGACGGCGAAGGACCTGTTGCGCAACGTGGGGTACGTGTGGCGGCCGGAGGCGAAACCGGTCTGGGAACCGGGCATCCCGAGCCTGATGGACTACGTGCGGGAGCACGCTCCCGTCACACGGTCGGCGTAACGAGGAAGACGTCGAGACCGCCGCTCCCCCCCACGCGCGGCGGTTACCCGGCGCCCCATCCGGCGACACCAAGGCACACTTGGACGCTACGAGGACTCTCTTGACGGCTGCGATTCGGCCGCGGGTCCGGCGTTTGCGGCGCACCCTGGGGCCTCACGCGACGAGGGTCCGTTTGACGCCGGCCGCCGCCTCGGCGGCGCGCCCGGCGATCTCCTCGTCGGTCAGCGTGCTGAGCGGATGCGTGATGACCACCGGTTCGAGACGCTCGGCCCCGAGTGCCGTCCGCTGGACGTCGGCTTCGTGCAGGAATGCATCGGTCACGATGACGGCGGTCGGAACGCCCCGCTCCTCCAGGCCGACTGCGTCGTGCAAACTGCACGACGTGCACGACCCTCAATCGCCTATCGCGGTGATCACCGCGTCGTTTTCCGCCGCGATCAAGTCGAGCAGGTCCGGCTGCGCCGGCCGGGAGAAGCTCTCCTTGTCGTAGAAGTTCACCTCGGCCAGCGTCAGACCGGCCTCCATGCCGGTAACGACGTGGCGCAACAGCTTCGACGCGTTCCACTTCGTGTTGTCCAGCACGCCGAGCCGCGCGCCGTCGAGCGTCTGCAGGCGGATGGCCAAGTCACGCGGCTCCGCGGTTACCGTCCCGCGCGGGTCGTAGACGATGCGACCATCCGGCAGACGTCGTTCGTTGGACACAATCATGTTCGCTGGCGCCGGAAACCCCCCGGCCGGAGTCGCCTTCTCGTCACGTGCAGCCACCATCACACTCCATTTCGGTAAACGCTACAGCGCACACGTGCCGTCGACGCACTCTCCGGTCGCGGGCGGCCGCCCGTCGATCGCCCGCAGCACGGGCGACGTCATGTGCCCCCATCCCGGCAGGAACGCCGAGAAGCGGCCGGCGTCGCCGCCCGCCACGAACAGGTGGATGTCGTCCGCGGACGGCACGATGGGAATGCGCGCCCCCGGCTCTCGCTTGTACCAGCGGGGCAGGTTGCGGTTGTAGATCTTCCCGTAGCGCCCCCCGAAGCTGATGTCGTCGAAGGTGTTGGTCGTCGCCGACCACAGGTAGCGCCGCACGTCCTGGCGCGTCCACTGCTTCGCGGCGATTGTGGCGGCGTGCTCCGGGCCGATGACCACGGCGCACGAGCCGCTGCTGACCGCGTTGTTGTGGGCGATGGTGCTCATCGCCGACGCGATGCTGTCGAGGACACCCTCAGGATCGTTCGCCACGTGGTTGGTGACGCTGTGCGGCCCCTCGGCGGCGATGCAGCAGACCGTGCTGTCCTCCGGACGGTAGCCGTGCTCGACGTGGTACGGGGCCCAGGGGCTCGCCTCCTCGTTCTCGGCGATGCAGAAGGTGTACTTGCCGGGGTGTCCCAGCGTGCTCTTGTCGAGGTCGCCCGGCCAGCCGCCCCCGACGTTCAGCAGGACGAGACGTATGGCCCTGCCGATGGTGGCGTTGGCCCGGAAGCCAGACCCGAAGACGTTGGGGCCGGCGTTGAGGCCGATCTCCTGGCGAATGGGACCATTCACCACGACCAGCGGCGCCGCCATGTGGGTGGTCGCCTGCACGCCGTGGAGGTTGAAGGGGCCGCTCGTGAGCGCCAGCAGCGCGGCGCGCACGACCGGCGCGTAGTCCGCCCGGCAGCCGGCCAGCACCAGGTTGATCGCCAGCACTTGCCGCGTGAGGTTGCCCCAGCGGGGCGGGACGCGGGCTTCCAGGTGGTCCGCGTCGCCGCCGAGCGCGTCGACCATGGCCGCCACGGACTCGGACGTCGGCGGCACCACCGGCAGACCGTCCGTCCAGCCCTGCTCGAAGTAGTACTCGATCAGGTCCGCGATCCCGCCGCCCGCGGTGGCGCGTTCCGCGCGCTCGGCAACGGTTCCGGAATCAGACATCGCCATGTCCCTGCGCTCGGGCCACCGTCCGTCCGGACCCCGCGGCCCTGACCTTCACTTCCCGACGTCCTTGAAGCCCTTGCCCTGCTCGGCGAGCCGCCTCAGCAGCGGCGCCGGATCGAGCCACTCGCCGTGCTCGTCGTGCAGCCGGCTCATGGTGTCGTAGATGGTGCGCAGCCCCACCAAGTCAGCCCAGAACATCGGACCGCCACGGTAGCGCGGGAAGCCGTAGCCGTGCATCCAGATGACGTCTATGTCGCTGGCCCGCAGCGCCAGCCCCTCATCCAGGATCTTCGCACCCTCGTTGACGAGCGGATAGAGGCACCGCGGGACGATCTCGTCGTCGCCGATCGCACGGCGCTCGATGCCGAGCTCCTCGGACACGCCGGCAATGAGATCGTGGATGGCCGAGTCGGGAACGGGGACGCGGCTCCCCGCTTCGTAGCGGTACCAGCCGGCGCCGGTCTTCTGCCCGTAGCGGCCCTGCTCGCAGATGCGGTCCGCGACCGGCGAGTAGCGCAGGTGCGCCGGCCGGGTCGGCGCCTGCGCCTTCCGCACCCGCCAGCTCACGTCCAGACCGGCCAAGTCGGCCATCTGGTAGGGCCCCATCGGCAGGCCGAAGTCGTAGATGACCCGATCGATCTGCTCCGGCAGCGCCCCTTCCTCCAGCAGGAAGTCGGCCTGCCGGCGGTAGGCGTAGAGCATCCGGTTGCCGACGAAGCCATCGCAGACGCCGACCAGCACGCCCACCTTGCCCAGCTTCTTCGACAGCTTCATGACGGTGGCGATGGTCTCGGGCGACGTCCGGGCGCCGCGCACGTTCTCCATCAGCTTCATGACGTTGGCCGGGCTGAAGAAGTGCGTGCCGATGACCTGCTCCGGCCGCGACGTGGCGGCGGCGATGGCGTTCACATCGAGGGTCGACGTGTTGGTGGCCAGGATCGCCTCCGGCTTGCACACGCGGTCGAGCCGGGCGAAGACCTCCTGCTTGAGCGGCAGCTCCTCGAACACTGCCTCAATCACGACGTCCGCCGCGCCCAGGGCGGCATCGTCCAGGGTCGGGGCGATCCGCGCCAACCGCGCGTCCATCTGCGTCTGCGACAGCCGTCCCTTCGAGACGGTCGCCGCGTAGTTCTTGCGGATGATGGCCATGCCGCGGTCGAGCGCTTCCTGCGACGATTCGAGGACCGTCACCGGCAGGCCCGCGTTGGCGATGCTCATCGCGATGCCGCCACCCATCGTGCCGCAGCCGACGACTCCCGCCGACGCGATCGGCCGGGCCGGGGTGTCCTTCGGGACGTCCGGGATCTTGGCGACTTCACGCTCGGCGAAGAACGCGTGCCGTTGCGCCGCCGACTGGTCCGACTCACGGAGACGGTGGAACACGACCCGCTCGTTCTTCAGCGCCTCGGCGTAGGACATCGTCAGCGTCGTCTCGACGCAGTCGACGCAAGCGTACGGCGCGTCGAAGCCGCGGGCGCGCTTCGCCATCTGCTTCCGGAAGTCGTCGAAGATCTCGGGCCGGCCGCGCGCCGCCGCCAGGTGCTCGGTGAGCTCCGACGCCCGCCGCAGCGGCGTGCCGTCGGCCGCGAGTTGCCGGGCTCGCGCGATCGCCGTCTCCACCAGGTCGCCCTCGACGCACTCGTCGACGAAGCCCAGCTCCACCGCCTTCTCCACCGGATGGAGCTGGCCGCCGACGATCACGTCCAGCGCCTTCTCTATGCCGATGAGCCGCGGCATGCGCTGCGTGCCCCCCGCGCCGGGCAGGATGCCGAGCGTCACCTCCGGCAGGCCGAGCCGCGTGCCGGGCGCCGCGAGCCGCACGTGGCACGCCAGCGCCACCTCCATGCCGCCGCCGGCCGCCACACCGTGGATGGCGGCGACGACGGGCTTCGGCGACGCCTCGATCTCGTCCAGGATCGCGGGCAGGTGCGCCGCTCCCGGCGGCGGCGGCGCGCTGAACTCCCGGATGTCGGCCCCGCCGCAGAACATGCGATCCGCCCCGGCGATGACCATCGCCTTGACGGCGTCGTCGGCCAGCGCCTGGGCGACCCGCTCACCCAGAGCGGCGCGCATGGCGAAGCTCAGACCGTTGACCGGGGGGTTGGACAGACGAAGCAGCGCGACGTCGTCGTGGCGTTCGAACGTGACGGAACCGGGCATGCGTGACCTTTCATGGAACGGACGGGCGCAACGCGAGCGATTCGCGAGCGATTATAGTCGCCGCTCATGCCGCGCCCGCGGACGACGCGGATCGCTCGCCGCGGAGAGGAAAGCCACGGCTGGCGTGCCCGCGAGCCCGGCGAGGCGGATGCCGCTGCAACGCGGTCCGGCAACACCCGCTCTATACTGGATGGATGCCTTCGCAGGCTGCCGAGCATCCCGATCCGGAATCGCTGGTCGCGCGGATCATCGCGGAGCTCCAGGCCAATCCGGCCGCGCAGCAGTTGCTGCTGCGCGCCATGCTGACCAACGAGTTCCTGGGGATGCCGGCGCGTCTCGACGCCATCGAACGCGACGTCGCCGAGATCAAGCGCCGGACAACTGCCGTGGAGCACGATCTCGCGGAGATCAAGCGCCGCGTCACCACGCTGGAACACGACGTCGGCGAGATCAGGATCGACGTGGCAGCTCTCAAGGGAGACAGCCTGGAAGTCAGGATGCACAAGTGGATCCGCCCGTTCCTCAGCCAGAAGCTGGGGCTGCGCCGGCCGGACATCGTGCAGCGCGCCGCCACGGATACGGATCGCGGGTTACAGGAAGCGGTCTACAAGGCTGTCGACGCGAGTCGCATCACGGCGAGACAGGAAGCGCGTATCTTCGCGACCGACCTCATCCTGCGGGCGCAGCGCGGCAGCGACCGGACCGTCGTCTGGGTCGCGGTCGAGGCATCCAACACCCTCGACGAGCGCGATGTCGAACGGGCACGCGAGTCCGCGGAAGCCCTGCAGGCGATCTTCGGGGATCAGTCGACGGCCGCTGTCATGGGGCACGCAATCCCGGCCGAACCTCGGCGACTGGCGGACGCAGGCGGCGTCGAGGTGTTCCTCCTCGAAGCCAACCGCTGACCGCAGGCGGCGGCGCTGGTCGGGTTGGAGGTTGCGGGCTACGCCGGCTTTCCAACGACCGGTCGCGTCCCGTCCAGCATCGCGTAGAACTTCCCGCGATCGCCGGACGCATCGGTCGTCAGGAGCGAGACGAGCGGGATCACCGCCAGCGGCACGAAGGTCGTAACGTACGACGGATCGATTCCCTCTCCGTCCACCGTGAGGCAGTAGACGAGCAGCCGGTGCAGGGCCGACGTGCCCTCCGGCGCGCTGAAGCCGACCGCCAGAGCGAGCTTGATGAGCGCGAACCAGACCAGACCCGCGCCGTAGCCGACCGCCATGCCCCAGTACGCGCCCCGCTCGGTTGTGCGCGGCCAGTAGATGACGTAGCCGACGGCAATCGCCGGCGGGACCACCATCGCGAAGCCGAACAGCAGCAGATCGAGTATGGAGATGGTGGTCCACGTGGCCACCACCCAGGCGGCCAGGGCGGCGACGATGGCGTAGACGACGGTGGTCGCCTGGTAGGCCCGCAGCCTGCGCGCCGAGTCGTAGCGGCGCGTGAACGGCAGCCAGTCGCGCACGAACATCGTGGCGCTCGACAGCAGGATCGGGCCGCCGGAGGAGATGACCGCGGCCAGCACCGCGGCCAGCGCCACGCCGCCGACCACCGGGCTGATCTCCGAGGCGAGCGTGGTCAGGTTGCGGTAGCCGGTGAGCCCGGCGTCGATCCCGTAGCGGGCCGTGGTGAGGATGGCGATGAGCCCGGCCAGCATCGGCATCACTGCGGCGATGATCCCCGCCGCGACGAACGCCGGGGCGATGTGGCGCTCGTTGCGCGCCGCCGCCGCGTAGTTGGTGTAGACCGAAGCGGCGGGCGTGTGGATCGCCGCCGAGAAGATCATCGCGAACACCGGCAGCCACCCGGCGCCCGTGAATCCCCACCAGGCCGCCGTGTCGAGCGACATGGCCGACAGGTGCCCGCTGACGGCCTCCGTCACCCCGCTCCAGCCGCCGAGCTGCTCGATGCCCAGCAGACCGACCGCTCCCAGCCCCACGAGCACCACCACGCAATGGATCAGGTTGGTGATCGCCGTCCCCCACAACCCCCCGAGCGAGACGTAGGTGGCGAAGATGGCGGCCGACACCATGACGCCTGAGAACATCGACAGCGGGGTCAGGGTGCTGACGATGACCCCGATCACATACGCCTCGATCAGGTTGACGATGACGTACTCGGTCTGCACGCAGAGGCTGGTCAGCCACTGGCAACGCCGGTTCCCCCACCGGAGCGTGAAGATCTCGCCGACGGTCTGCAGCCGCAGCCGGCGGTAGTAGACGGCGAAGAAGAGGCCGACGAGCGACAGCGCCAGGAACGTGCTGATACCGTACCACCAGAGGTTCCAGACCCCGCCGCTGATGACGTCGCCGGCCACGCCGTAGGTGCCGGCCCCGCCGATGCGCGTCCCGGCGATGCCCACCGCCACCAGCACCGTCGACATCCCGCCCCCGGCCACTGCCCAGCCGGTGGACGTGGTGGTCCGCCGTGCCATCAGGCTGCCGATCGCGGTGGCGGTGATCAGGTAGAGGACGATGACGCCGACTGCGATGACGTCCATGGGCAATCAGCGTTCAGGGCCGGGCGACAACCTGCGGGGTCGGACTCGCCCGCTGCCGTCGCGCCGATGCCACCCGGAGCGTTCCGCGTCCCCCCGGCGCCCCGCGGACGGCGAAGCGGCCAGGACGACGGCCAGGAACCGGCGCGCCGCAAGGGCGTCAGTGCGTAATCGCCTCGACGATGGCGTCGTACGCCGCCCGCGCCTTGGCGCGCATCTCGCCGTCCGTCGCGTCCTGGATGGGATGCGGCACGTAGACAGCGCGGTCCGCCACGTCCGGCATGCCGAGCGCGACCGACTGCCGCTCGGCCGCCTCGACGAACTCGCTGGACGCCACCATTACCGTGGGGATGCCCCGCGCCTCGTAGTCGACCAGGTCGTGCACACTGCACGACGTGCAGGACCCTCAATCGGCGAGGGCCTGAATCACCGCCTTGCAGCGCTCGGCCACTTCCTCGCGCAGATCGGCCGGGGCCGGCCGCGTGAAGGTCGGCTTGCGCAGGCGGATGACATCGAGGCCGGGCTGCCGGTTGCGGAGCAACGCCTCGAGCTCGTCGCAGAAGACGTCGCCGCGCGGCTTCGAGATGTCGACGATGCCGACCGTGCCGGACAGGCCGCCGGCGCGCGCCGCGAGCTGTCGGCCGATCGGTTCGCGTTCGTCGGTCGGATCGAGGATGACGGAAGCGTCGTGCATGCGGCCTCCCGATTGGGTGCATTTCACTCTAGCACACCGGTGTCCGCGCCAGGAGTCCGTGGCAGCGGGGCTCTATGTCGCTGGCGCGTGGCGTGTTCGCCGGGATTCACTTCAGGCCGGATCGCAGTCCGGACCGGCCCGGGACGTTCGCCTCTCGAGAGTCATGCGCAAGCCGTAGCGCGGGCGAAGGGTGATCCATCCCTGCGCCTCGACCGGGTGTCCGGGCGCAATGCGCAGCCGGTACGCGCGAGCGATATGGGCGAGGACCAGGCAGGCCTCCATCATGGCGAAGCCCCTGCCGATGCAGGCGCGTGGACCGCCGCCGAACGGGATGTAGGCGAAGGAATGCCGTTCCTTCACCCGGTCGGACGTGAAGCGCAACGGATCGAACCGTAGCGGCTCCGGCCACAGGAGTGGATTCCGGTGGGTGACGTAGGGGCTGATGGTGACAAAGCTGCCGGCGGGAATGCGGTGCCCCCCGACCTCGTCGTCTTCCAGGGGCACGCGCTGGATGCTGAACACCGGTGGGAACAGCCGCATCGATTCCTCGACGACCATACGCGTGTAGGACAGCGATTCCAGGTCGGCGAACGTTGCATCCGCGTCGCCCGCGGCCGCACTATCGTCCCCGGTGCGGACTCCCAGCACGCGGTCGACCTCCTCGTGCAGCTCGCGTTCGACCGCGGGATGTCGAGACAGCAGGTACAGCGTCCATGTCAACGCCATCGCCGTCGTCTCGTGGCCGGCAGTGAAGAATGTCACCACCTCGTCGCGAAGCTGCTTGTCGCTCATCCCTTCGCCTGTCTCCTCGTCGCGCCCTGCCATCAGCAGGCTCAAGAAGTCGTCGGGGGCCTCGCGGACGCGGCGACGTTCGGAGATGATGCCTTGAATCGCGACCTCGAGCCGTGCCAGCGCAGCGCGGGTGGTTCGCGAGCGCGGGCGGGGAATCCAGGCCGGCCAGCCGAGGAAGTCGAGGGGATTGAGCGTGCCGAAAGCAGCAATGACCGTGGTCATCGCGCGACCGATATCGTCTATCGACTCCGACATGTCCATCGAGAACAACGTCCGGCCGACGATCTCCATCGTCAGCGACGACATTTCTTCCGCGACGTCGAGAGGCTTCCCCTTCTCGCACGGCACGCGCCAGCGCTCCACGCGCTGCCGGGCGAGCCGGGACATGGCGCCGGCAGCCCGTGCGAGACGCTCACGATGAAAGCCCGGGGCCGCGATGCGCCGCTGGCGCCGCCACAACTCACCCTCGCTGGTCACCAGCCCGTCGCCGAGCACCGGCCCGAGGGTGTCGCGGATGATGCGCCCCTTGGAGTAGTTGCGGTGGTTGGTCAGCAGGATGTGCTCGATGCAATCCGGCTCGTTCACGAGAATGAAGTTGCCGAGGAACACGTGACTTTGCCTGAAGTCGGCTGCGAACAACTCGCGGTCGAACACGGCGAGGGGGTTCTTGTAGACCAACCGCATCCACTGCAGCAGACCGACCTGCCGGGGCGGCGGCTCTGGACACACGCCGGGTTCCCAGGCGATAGCGGAGGGATCGAGTGCCATCCCAACCATGTTAAGTGACCGCGGATCGGCCGTCGACAACATGCGATAATCTAAATACGTGTACTCGCGCGATGAGGTGCGGTATGGCGACATCGATCCGACTGAATCCGGAGACCGAGCGGCGGCTGGAGTTTCTCGCGACCCAAACGGGCCGCACCAAGGCCTTCTACCTCCGAGAAATCATCGAGCGTGGGCTCGAAGAGATGGAGGACTACTACTTGGCCGCGGACGTGGTGGAACGACTCCGGCAGGGCGACGAGCGTGTGTACTCTGCCGCGGAGGTGAGGAAGGACCTTGGTCTGGAGGATTGAGTACACCGAAACTGCGCTGTCTCAGCTTCGGAAGCTCGACCGGCAAGAAGCTCGGCGCATCGTCGACTACATGGACACACGGATTGCAGGACTGGATGACCCGCGTAGCAAAGGGAAGGCGCTTGCCGGTGCGCTCGGTGGGCTATGGCGCTATCGGGTCGGGAGTTTCCGCGTGATCTGCGACATCCGAGTCGATGCCCTGCGCGTCCTGGTCGTACGACTCGGCAACCGGCGCGACGTGTACCGGTAGCCAGCCCCCCTACCGCTCGATGGCCCGCGTGACCGCCTTCGATCCCAGTCCGCCGCTCGCCCACCCGCCGACCGCGGCCGAGAACTTCCCCGCCGTGCCGCCGGCCACCATGATCAGAATGTTCTCGGCTCGCGAGAACTTCGGGAACGGTCGGTCCAGCGCCTCGGGCGTCGGCCGGCCGTCGGGACCGAGCCAGTCCTTCGGCAGCGCCCGCGCCACGGTCCCCTTCTGGCACTCGTCGTTCGGCACCACGTCGCGCAGCGGCCGGCCGGTCACCTCCTGGATGCGGGCGCGCAGATCGTCTTTGGTGAACCCGTCGCGCTCGAAGGTGCGGGCGTGCTCGGGCGAGACGACCAGCAGCGCCTGGTCCATGCCGTGCAGCTTGACGTGGGCGATGGCTTCCAGCGAGTACCCCATGCTGGCCGCCAGCGACCGCGAGTTGCGGGAGAGCTGGTCGCGGATGGCGCGCGGCGCCTCGGCCGCGAAGACGGTGACCGTGCTCTGCTCGCGGTCGAAGCCGCGCTCGACGTGCAGCGGCTCCCAGCAGCTCAGCTCCTCGAGCTCGCCGATGCATGCGCCGAACTTGCCCGGCTGGCCGAGCGTCGACATGTCCACCTCGCCAGGGCGGCCGCCGCCGACATTGCGGACCACGAGCTGCAGGGCGCGGCCGATGGTGGCGTTGGCGCGCGTGCCTTGTCCGAAGACATTCCTGCCGCAATTGAGTCCTATCTCGTGACGGATGGGTCCGTTGACGATGACGAGCGGCCCGACGAAGTAGGTGGTCGCCAGCACGCCGTGCAGGTTGAACGCGTCCGTGCAGGCCGCCTCGACCGCGGCGATGACCACCGGCAGGTACACCGGCTTGCAACCAGCCATGACGGCGTTGATGGCGACCTTCTCCACCGTGGCCGGCGCCAGGTTGGGCGGCACGTCGGCCACGACGTCCCCCGGCTGTCGGGACGTGCCGGCCAGCATTCGCGCAACCCGATCCTCGGTCGGCGGCACCACCGGCAGACCGTCGGTCAGGCCCTGCTGGTCGAGGAACTCGAACGGATCGAGATCCGCCGGCATGCGGACCCGGCGCGCGGCCAGCTTCGAGGCATCGCGCCGGGCCGCCAGCCGGCGGGCCACGTCCGGATCGTGGACCTTCGAGCCGCAGCCAGGCCGCGAGTCGGGCAGCGACTCGCCCTCTCTCTCTATCGCCGGCGCGGACGCACCGGCGCACCGCTCGGCCGCAAGGCCGACCAGCTCTTGCAGATCGGCCTTGCCGAAGCCCTCGAAGCTCGCCAGGACGTTCGCATCGCCGTCGACCAGCACCAGCGCGGGGACGGCGTCGAAGCCGTACTCTTCGGAAACGAGCAGCTCATCGTCGAGCGCCCGCGGAAGCGTGAGCCCGTTGCGCTCCGCGAACGCGGCGGTGAGCGGCGCGTCGTCCTGCGATACGCCGAGGACACGCAGACCAGCGCCCGACAACGCTCGGTGCACGCGCTCGACAAGCGGTGCGGTCAGCTCGCACGTCGCGCAGTCGTGCTTGAAGAAGAAAAGCAGCGTCGCGGGGGCGGCCGGGCCTGCGGGGCCGAACACGCAGGGGTCGCCGGCGGCGTCGTTCAATGCAAAGGAAGCGGCTCTCGATCCGGGAGTGGGAAGCGTGGACATGGCGCCGCCCAGTATAAGATAGGGCTCGGTCGGCTCACCGGGAACGGACCCGCCTCGCACCCAAACGGTCCCGGCGCTCCGGCGCTCCAACCGACCGGCAACCGTCGACCGCTGTGGTTCAGTCACGGTCGCTGGCGCGTGCTGCCGCCCGGAGAACGGAAGATGTCACTGCTGTGTCTCGGCCGCGGTCGCCGGCGCGCCTCGCCGCTCGGGGAACGGAAGATGTCGCTGAAGTCGACGCTGACAGGTCTGTTGGCGGTTGTGCTGGGAGCAGGCGTGGCCGGAGCCGCGCAGCAGCCACCGGAGCCGAACGGCGCGGATCTTCTGCGCGTGTTTCTCGACTGCGGCCCCTGTGACGACGAGTTCCTGCGCCGCGAGATCAACTTCGTCAACTACGTCCGCGACCGGCGGGACGCACAGGTGCACGTGCTGATCACCCGCGAGAACACCGGCGGCGGCGGCGACGCGTGGACGCTCGACTTCTATGGCCTCGACGACTTCTCCGGCATGGACGACCAGCTCGTGTTCTACACGACGCAGGACGACACCGACGACAGCGAGCGCCGCGCGCTGGCCCAGATGCTGCGTCTCGGCCTCGTACGGTATGCCGCCCAGACGCCGGTGGGGCAGGAGCTCCAGGTGACCACCCGCTCCACGGGCCCGCTGGGCGCGCGCCGCGTAACGAACGCCCAGCCGCAAGACGATCCCTGGAACTTCTGGGTCTTCCGCACCCGGCTCAACATGTTCTTCGACGCGGAAGAACGCGAGTCCAGACAGTCGGTCAGCGGCTCGATCTCGGCCAACCGCGACACCGAGATGTGGAAGATGCGGGTCGGCTTCTTCACCAACTACCGGGAAGACACCTTTCAGCTCACCGACTCGACGTTCTCCAACGTCCGCCGCAGCTCCTCGCTCGACGCCCGCTTCGTCAAGAGCGTGGGCGAGCACGTCGGCATCGGCTTCGGCGGATCGGCCATCACCTCGAACTTCCGGAACCAGGACCTGACGCTGCGCGGCGCCCCGGCCATCGAGTACAACTTCTTCCCGTACTCCGAATCGACGCGCCGACAGTTCACCGTGACCTACACGGCCGGTTACAACGCGTTCCGCTACATCGAGCCGACGATCTTCGAACGCATGGAGGAGCACCGCACCAACCACGCCGTGCAGAGCTCGTTCCTGGTCAACGAGCCCTGGGGCGAGAGCGAAGTCACCCTGGAGTTCTCGCAGTTCCTCGACCAGCCCGACCAGCGCCGGCTCGTGCTGTACGGCGAGCTCGACATCCGCCTGTTCCGCGGTTTCTTCCTGCGTTTCGACGCCGACAGCTCGCTGATACGCGATCAGATCTACCTGCCGCGCCGCGACGCCACCGACGCCGAGATCCTGGTGCGTCAGCGCCAGCTCGCCACCGACTACGAGTGGCAGTTCCGCATCGGGTTCACCTATTCGTTCGGCTCGATCTTCAACAACGTGGTGAACTCGCGCTTCGCGGGGTCGAGCGGCGGTTTCACGCGGGCTTTCTGACCCGAATGCAAGCCGTGGCCGCGCTAGTGAGCGTCCCGATCTACGGAGCGGCGGGAGCCGGTGCAGGTGTCGGAGTCGACGCCATGATTTCCAGCCAGCGTGTCATCTATGCGCCGGTGAGCAAGGCACGACTGACCGCTTCACCCCTGCTGTCGCCCGGGCGCGGCGGCGTCTCGCCATCACTCGGATTCTGAAGGGAACCAACAGCACGCCCGAAGCGCTTCGACCGATGCACCGCCGGCATCCCGCTCGGCTATTCGCCGTGCGGCGACCCGTTCCCCCTGAGAACCATTTGGGGGCATTGGATGTACATCTCCTGGCATCCAAGGTTCTCCATGGAAAACGCAACGAGGCTCCCGCGCGGACCCAAGGCACTGCTGAACAACGACTTGCCTTCCGCCGGCCAAACTGGCATCGACCATGCTTCTCGAACCAGCGTCAGCGGAAGGCAGGGGGCAGGTTCAGGAGACGACGATGTTGGGACCGTACACGCATCGGATCGACCCGATACTCCTCGACGTCGGCGGCGTCCACCTCTGGTGGTACGGCCTCGGCTTCGCCCTTGGATTCCTCGAGTTGCATCTGTTCCTGAGACGCGGCCATGGACAGCTTCGGCTGTCGCCGCGGGAGGTGTGGAGCCTGAGCCTCTTCGTCGCCGTTGGCGTGCTGGTCGGAGGGCGCGCCGTCGAGATCGCCTTCGACGAATGGCCCTTCTACCGCGAGCACCTCCATCTGATTCCCGCGTGGTGGCTTGGCGGCATGGCCACGCACGGGCTGCTGCTCGGCGGAGGGCTCGGCGCCGCGCTGTTCGCGGTACGTTACCGCAAGCCGTTCCTGCTCGTCGCGGACGTCCTCGTCATTCCGGCCGCGTTCCTGATGGGCATGGGACGCCTCGGCAACTTCATCGACGGTCAGATCGTCGGCGCCGCAACCGACGTCTGGTGGGCGGTAAAGTTCCCGGACGCGGAAGGCTTCCGCCATCCCGTGGTGCTCTACGACGGGGCCAAGAACCTGCTGCTGATGGCGTACCTGCTCCATGTGCGGCGGGCGAACCGGACGCCGGGCGCGGTGGCCGCCCGCTTCGTCTTCTGGTACGCGTTCCCGCGCTTCTTCATCGACCTGTTCCGCGACTACCCCACCCACCGGCTCGCTCTCGGCACCGGACAGACGCTGAACATCGTCATGGCGGTGGTCGGCGCGGGGGCCCTGTATCGGTCGCGGCTGCGTAGGCTGGACCGTTTGAAGGGCACGGCCGGATGGGGTCTGGCAAGCGCCACCACGTCCACCAACCGGCCGGTGGAAGCGGCGCCGCTCCTCGCACAGCGCCTCGCCTTCGCCGGACTGCTGGCGTTCTGCCTGACCATCCCGAGCAACTGGACGCAGGACGTACCGGCCCGCTACGGCGCGCGGCACCCTGGACTGGAGTATTCCTGGCTGTATCCGAAGATCGACACCGCGCCGCCGGCGCAACGTTCCCATGCGCCAGTGACGCCCCCGCGAAGAGACCGCCGACAGAATGCGGAAACCGCCGGCGCCAAGACGGCTCTGGCGCGGTTGAGGAGCTACTTCGACGTGGATGAGGTGCGCCGCGGCACCGAGATCGTCTTCTCATGCTGTCCGGCGGGCCGCCTGACTACGTCCGTGGGGCAGTCGCGATGAGAACCCATTGAGTCGCGGGCTCTGCCGCGCACTGTTCGACGTCTATCTGGGAAGGATCCGATCGAGCGCGACGGCAAGCGGAAGATCATCTCGGCGTTCGCTCGTCTGCTCGCCCCGTCCCATGGCGCAGAGGACAGGCAGCGATGAGGGCGATCAGAACGCTCGGATCTCCGAACAGGAAAGTCGTGTATGACGCGTAATCATGTAACGCCGTCTATCCCTGAGCCGCACGGTTCACCGAGTAGACCAGACCGACCGTGCCCGTCTTCTCGTATACGCGGTGCTCCTGCAGCGTCAGGCCGATGCGCGAGGCCGGCTCGGCGACGAGCGGAACGCCCCCGCCGAGTATCGTCGGAATGACCCCGACCTCAACCGTGTCGACGAGTCCCTCCGCGGCGAGGGTTCGGAAGAGCGACCCGCCCCCGAACAGCCAGATGTCCTTCCCCCGTTCTTCGCGGAGAGACTGAACCAGCTCCTTCCAGCCTTCGTTGACGATCGTGACTCTCTTGTAGTCGCTTTGACGCAGCGACCGCGAGAAAACGAATGTCCGCACGCCCGACACAGACTCGTCGCGTCCGCCGTTGACCTCGAACGTCCTGCGGCCGAGCAGATAGGTGTCGAACTGCTCGGACAGCGCGGCGAAGTCCATTTCGGGATCCATGACAATCCAGTCGAATTCGCCGCCGGGTCCCGCGATGTAACCATCCAGGCTCACAGCGCAGCAGTAGCGAATTCGCCTCATCGTCGTTCCCCTACTCGAAGACATCGTCCACCGGCAGCTCGAACCCGGGCAGGACGTCCTCGACGAGCTCGCACGGATTGAGCCACGGCATACGCAGCAACTGCGCGCCCGTCACCGGGCCGGTCGACTCGTACGCCGACGGTGCATCTTCCATACCGGATCTCTCCGCCTCAACAGAACGCGCGGATCAGCTCGACCAACGCGTCGCGGCAGGTGGTCACCGAATCGATCTCCACGTACTCGTCCGGACCGTGGAGTCCCGCACCGGTCGGACCGAACAGCACGGCTGGCGTCCCCGCACGTCCGAGAATCGCGGCGTCCGTCCAGAAGGACATGCCGGTCGGCGCGTCGTCGAGACCCCGGCGCCGCAGAATCTGCCGCAACTCGTGGCAGAGGGGGTGGTCGTCGGCGATCTCGTGAGGTGGCCGCGTCAACAGTTGCCTCGCGGAAGCGTCGAGTTCCCGGTCCTCCCGGGCAAGCTCCGACAACGCCTGCCGAGTCTCGGTCAACCCCGCATCCGCTGGCTCGCCGACCAGCGTGCGGCGCTCGACGCCGAGGACGCAGCGGTCGGGGTAGACGCTGAGGGCCTGGCCGCCGTGAATCGTGGAGGCGTGCAGCGACGCCCTTCCGAGCCGCGGGTGCGTCCGGCCGGCCTTGAGCCTTGTTTCCACGGCTTCCAGCCGTCCGAGCACGCGGCCCATGTGGAAGATGGCATCTCTTCCGTCAGCCGGGCGGCTGCCGTGGGCGGCGCGTCCGCGGGTCTCGATCTCCACCCACTCGAATCCCTTGTGCGCCGTGGCAACCCTCAGATCGGTCGGCTCGGTCACCACCGCTCCGTCGGCGGAGTGCACCTTCACGAGCGCCTCCGCCCCCGTGCTCGCGTGCTCCTCGTCGGCCACCGCCGCTACTACCAGCCGGCCGCGCGCGAGCCCGCCGTACCGGGCGACCTGGACCGCGGCATCGACCATCGCCGCCACCCCGCTCTTCATGTCCTGACTGCCCCGGCCGTAGAGGCGACCGCCCCTGACGACCGGATCGAACGGCGCGGCCATCCCCTCGACACCAACGGTATCCGTATGGCCACAGAGGATCAGCGAGCGCCCAGGGGTCTTCCCCTCGACCACGCCGACGACGTTCGGGCGACCGGGCGCGACATCGGCCAGTTGGACGTCGATGCCTCCCGTCCCGAGCCCGTCCGCGATCCGCCCGGCAACCGCCGCCTCGCCGGCGCCTCCGGAGACCAGGGACGGGTTGACCGAATCGATGGCGACCAGGTCGCGCAGCAAGGCCGTAACGGAATCCATGAGGTCTTCCCGGTGAGCCACCGGCACACTACCGCCCTGCCCGCCACGGAAGGGGCGCCTGATGCTGTCTCCTCAGGAACAGGATATTCTGTGTGTAGCCAATTGTGTAGTAGACGACACCATGGCCACGAATCTGGCAATAGATCAGGAGCTTCTCGACAGAGCGCTGGCCGTCGGCGGCGAAAAGACGAAGAAGGCCACCGTCAACCTGGCCCTGCGTGAGTTCGTCGCCCGCCGGGAGCAGAAGCGCCTGCTCGATCTGTTCGGCAAGATCGAGTGGGACGACGCCTACGACTACAAGCGCGAGCGAAATCGTTCGTGAACATCTTCGTCGATACGAGCGTCTGGTCTCTGGCTCTCAGGCGAGATTCGCCGCCTGACGTGCCGGAGGTCCGGCGCCTGCGGGAAGCGCTCGGCGCCGACGCCGTCCACACCACCGGCCTCGTGCTGCAGGAGTTGCTGCAGGGCTGTCGCGGCCCGCGAGCCCGCGCGCAGATCATCGACCGCTTCGCGGCCATCGCCGTGATTGTCCCGACCCGCGACGACCACATCGATGCCGCCCGGTTACGCAACGCGTGCCGACGCCGCGGCATTCAGCTCGGCACCATCGACGCCCTGCTCGCTCAGCTCTGCATCACCCACGAGCTCGTCATGCTGTCGAAAGACCGGGACTTCCGCCTGATCGCCGACTCGACGGCGCTCCAACTGTGGCACTCGCGGTGAGACTCCGCGGCGACACCCTCTCGCGATCAGGTGCCCCGCGGTGACCGCTGTGGAGCACCGGGATGGCCCGGGCACCTTCACCCCGGCTCGAGGTAGTCCTCCCACAGCTCGACGTGGATCGCATCACGCTCGGATCCGCGGTCTCCCCACAGCTCCCGCGACGTGAAGCGCACCGTGTAGACGTGCTGCGGAAAGTCCCCGAACTGCTGGCCGCGCCCGTCGGTGTCCTGGAGCGCATAGACGCCGTTGTCTCGGATGACCGTGCCACTCTTCCCACGCACGTAACGCGGCAGCCGGGTGTGCCCCGCCGGATGGACGTTCCGCGCGCGGACCCTGTCGCCCACGCCGAACCGGTTCGGCGCGTCGAGATCGAGAAGGCCGAACCCCAGCGGCGCCTGCGGCGGCCTCTCGCGCAGTTCGGGCCGCGGCGCCTGCGGATCGGCGGCCCCGCTCATCAGCTCTACGTCGGTGACGACACCATTCGCTCGCAGCAGGTTGACGAGCGCGGTGAACCAGCGTTCGTAGTACGAGTAGCGCAGGTAGTCCGCCGCCGGGACACGCTCCTGGGCGAACCGGAAGCTGCCCCAGTTGCCCCCCAGGCCCCAAGGGACGAGCAGCCGGCGCAGCGCGAAGACGCGCCCTTCCCACGCCGCATGGAAGACGGGCTCGTTCGGCTCGGACTCGACCGGACCCATGCCGCCCATGCCGCCCATGTCGTGGATGCCGTCGGGGAACTCGTTCACAGCACCACTACTCCGACTTCCGAAGCACGACCGGTTGGCCGTGGGGAGTGTGGCGATAGGCCTCCGCCCATGCCTCCTTGCGGTCGAGGAGCGCGGGCGAATCGGCGAGGCCCTTGCCGGTGACGAGCCGCTCGAGGGCGGCCACCCAGTGGTGGTAGTACCGGGACCCGTCGTCCGGTTCGCCGCGGTCGGCGGCGGCCTTCAGCTCGCCGGCCAGCGCCGCCGCCCACTCCTTCCAGGTAAAGTGACCCTGCTCCGAGAGCTGCACGGCGAGCGCGAACGCCTGGGCCTGCCACGGGGCGGCGAAAACCGGGCCCTCCTCGTCGCGCGGCAGGGGCGGCAGCGCGGCGAGACGCTCGGCGTCGACCCTCGGCGTCCCCGGAGGCGCATCCTCACGCGGGCTCAAGGTAGTCCTCCCACAAGTCGACGTAGACCGCATCGCGGACTGAAGCGCGCTCGCCCCACAGCTCCTGCGCCGGGAAGCGCACGGTGTAGACGTGCTGGGGAGAGTCACCGAGCCGCTGCCCGTTCTCGTCCGTGTCCTGCAGTGCGTAAACGCCATTGTCGCGGATTACCGTGCCGCGGCGGCCGCGGGTGTAGCGAGGCAGCCGGGTGTGCCCGCGGGGATGGAGGTTTCGCGCCCGCACCTCGTCATCCGGGCCGAAGCGCGCGGCCACTTCGATGTCCAGCAGGCCGGAACCGAGTCCCGCGGCCGTGGACGGCAGCAGCTCCGGCCGTGGCCGGTCCGCGTCCGCGTAGCCGCTCTCGAGCTCCTCGCGCGTTATCAGGTCGCTGCCCAGAAGCCGGTTGACGTGCACGGTGAACCAGCGCTCGTAGTAGGACATCCGCAGGTAGTCGGCCGGGGGCAGGCTCTCGAGCGCGAACCGGAAGCTCCCCCAGTTGCGGCCCCGTCCCCAGCGGGCGATCGACCGTCCCAGGGCGTAAACCCGTCCTTCCCATGTCTCGTGGAAGACCGGCTCGTCGGCCTCCGGCTCGACGGGACCCATACCGTCCATCCCGCCCATGTCGTGGATGCCGTTCATCCGCGGCCTCCCTTCGCCGCCAGCGACGCAGGAATCGAGCTACGGCGCCGCGACCCGGGCGACGCCGATCATCGAATCGCGGGTGACGATCTCGGCGAGCTGCTCCTCCGTGAGCCCCTCGGTGCCGGCCGGCCGTTCCGGCAGCACCAGGTACCGGATTTCGGCCGTGCTGTCCCAGACGCGTACCTCGACGCCGTCCGGCACCTCGACGCCGAACTCGCGGAGCACGGCTCGCGGCTCGATCACCGCCCGCGCCCGGTACGGGGCCGACTTGTACCAGACCGGCGGGAGGCCGAGCGTCGGCCACGGATAGCAGGAGCAGAGCGTGCACACGACCAGATTGTGAACCGCGGGCGTGTTCTCGACGACCACCATGTGCTCGCCCTGGGCGCCAAGGAAGCCGAACTCTCCTATCGCCGCGGTGCCGTCCGCCAGCAGCCGGGCCTTGTACTCCGGATCGGTCCAGGCACGTGCCACGACCTGCGCCCCGTTCCGGGGGCCGATGCGGTTCTCGTAGGCGTCGACCACCGCATCGAGGTCGGCGGGGTCGATCATCTCCTTCTCCACCAGGATCGACTCCAGGGCGCGCACCCGCAACGCGATATCGTCGGGCACCACCTGATGGTCGTGGTCGTGGCCATGCTGCTCCGGGGCTGTTCCCGCGGCGCCGGCTGCCCCAGCGCCGCCCGCCACCCCGGCGGCGCCCGCCGCGGCCTCCTTGAGGAACTTCCTCCGGCCGACGCCCTTGGATTCGGATGGTGCCATGACCCTTCCTCCGCGTGCTATTCGGGAAGCGCGAACGCAATCAGCTCCGGCACGCGGCCGCCGCCGACCGTCAGCGCGATGTACTGCCGTCCGTTCAGCATGTAGGTCATCGGCGTCCCGATGGCGCCGCCCGGCAGATCGATCTGCGCCAGCTCCTCGCCGGTCGCCTTGTCGAGCGCCACCAAGCGCGGCCCATCGTTCGTCCCGCCCGCGGTCAGCGCGTAGATCAGGATGTCCGGCGTCAGGAGCGGCCCGGCGCGGCTGCTGTCGCCGCCGAGCGGCGGCAGATCGAGGTCGCGCAGCAGGCGGTGGTTCCGGATGCGGTCGCCGTTGCCCATCGGCTTCATCCAGACGTGCTCGCCGGTGTTCATGTCGATGGCGGTCATGCGCGAGTACGGCGGCTTGAAGAGCGGCAGCCCCTGCGGCATCTGCGGGCGGGTGCGGGTCGGTCCGCGCCGCTCGATGACGGCCAGCGTGGCTCCCTCGTCCGGCTCCGGCTCGCGGTACTGCATCACCGAGTACGCGTTGTTGGAGGGCACGTAGAGAATGCCGGTCTCCGGATCGACGGCCGCCCCCGACCAGTTGGCGCCGCCGCCGGCGCTCGGCCGCTGGATGGTGCCGTCCCACATCGGCGGTGAGAAGATCGGGCCGAGCCGGTAGCCCTGCACGGCATCGATCGCCATCTGGCGGATCTCCGGCGTGAAGTCGACCAGGTCGTCGATGACCGCGCCCTGGTACTCGAACGGCTCCGGCCTGGTCGGGAACGGCTGCGTCGGCGACGGCTGCTCGCCCGGCACGTCGGTATCCGTCGCCACCGCGCGCTCCTCGATCGGCCAGATCGGCTCGCCGGTCTCCCGGTTGAAGGCGTACAGGAAGCCCTGCTTGCTGACCTGCGCCAGCGCCTTCACCGGCCGGCCGTCGACCTCCACGTCGACCAGGTTCGGGGCCGCCGGGAAGTCCCAATCCCAGAGACCGTGGTGGACCGCCTGGAAGTGCCACTCCCGCTCCCCCGTCTCGATGTTCAGGGCGACGACGCTCTCGGCGAAGAGGTTGTCGCCGAGCCGGTGCCCGCCGTAATAGTCCGGTGCCGGCGTGTTGGTCGGCAGATACAGGAGCCCCAGCTCCGGATCGGCGCTCATGAACGACCAGACGCCCACTTTGCCGGTCACGCGCCACGAATCGCCTGCCCAGGTGTCGTTGCCGAATTCGTCCCCCTGCGGGATGGTGTGGAACATCCACTTCATCCGGCCGGTGCGCACGTCGAAGCCGCGCATCCATCCGGGCGGCGCCTCCCGCGTGATGTTGTAGGACGAGATGGACGAGGGCGTGACGATG
Source organism: Vicinamibacterales bacterium (assembly GCA_964291605.2). Taxonomy (GTDB): domain Bacteria; phylum Acidobacteriota; class Vicinamibacteria; order Vicinamibacterales; family UBA8438; genus WTFV01. The sequence goes on from OZ219745.1 coordinate 4,198,490, forward strand.
GTGTCGCCGACGACGAGCGGCGGGGACTGCACCGAATAGAGCAACGCGTTCAGCCAGTCGCGGCTTCCGCGCTCGGCGCGCGGGATGCCCTCGGTCAGGTCGACCCAGCCGTTGTCGCCGAAGTCGGCGCACGGCCGGCCGGTCTTGGCGTCGACGCAGATCAGGTGGCCGTTGCCGGTCCCGAACAGGATCCGCTCGTCCTCCCGCCCCGGACCGTCGGACCAGTACGCCACCCCGCGCTGGTTCCAGCGCGCGGTCATCGTCGTGGTCCCTTCCTCGTAGGTCTTCGGGTTGTAGACCCAGAGCGTCTCGCCGGTCTCGGCATCGATGGACGCGGCCTGCGAGGTCGGCATGTTGATGAACAGCCGTCCGCCCACCATCAGCGGCGTCGCCTTCAGGTTCGTGATGTAGGGGGGCTGCGCGTCGCGCCAGCGGTCGGGGTCGCGGCGCAGCAGCTCCTCGAAGATGAGCCGCGAGTCGGCCCACCACTCGCCCCCGTCCGGCGTGTCGATGCTCAGGAACGCGTCGGCCGACAGCCAGCGCCAGGCGATCTCCAGGTCGCCGAAGTTCGTCCGGTCGATCTGGTCGAGCGGAGAGTACTTCGTGCCGCCGAGGTCGCCCCCGTAGGTGGGCCACTCGCCGTTGGCCGGCGCGCCCCGCTGGGCGAACACCGGCACGCTCGCCATGATGACCATCGCCAGAGTGACAACCCACGCCGCGCCGACCCGCCTCTGCCCTGTTCGATTACCCATGTATCTGCCTCTTCTCGCCGCTGCCGAACCGTCGTTCCGATCTGCCGGCCATCATAGCGCAGCACCGCACTTGTCCGGTCAGTCGGTATCCCCTGGAATCGATGGCGCCGCCCCACCCGGCGGCCCTTGCGGACGCCCGCCATCCGGCCCAGCGGAGCAAGTCGCTCCGGGTGGGTAGTCTCGGTTACGCCGCGTGTAGTACGGTTTCCGCACGAAGCCGAACCAGGGAGTCAGACCATGCATCGTCCGCTGACATGCGCCGCGTTGGCGCTCGCCGCCTCCGTCGTCTGTGCAGGATCGGGAACCGCACAGGTCCCGCCCGGCGCCAACGGGACGCGGGGAGTCGCCACCTCGCCGCCGGCGGGCGGCCGGCACGCGGGCGTCGCCGGCTACTACCGATCGCCGGCGATATGGGGTGACACGATCGTGTTCGCCGCCGAGGGCGATCTGTGGACGGTCTCCGCCGGCGGCGGCATGGCCCGACGCCTGACCACCCATCCGGCCGAGGAGACGAGCCCCGCGATCTCGCCCGACGGCGCGACAGTCGCCTTCACGGCCCACTACGAGGGCCCGGCCGAGATCTACACGATGCCGCTGTCGGGCGGCGTGCCGGTTCGACGGACGTACGAGGCCGACCCTTCCATCGCCACCACCTGGACGCCGGACGGCCGGCTCGTGTACACGACCGGTTACTACGCCACCCTGCCGGTGCCTCAACTGGTCGCCCTCGACCCCGCCGACAACACGCGCCAACGCATCCCGCTTTCGACCGCCAGCGAGGCGGCCTACGACGACACGGGCGAGCAGCTCTTCTTCGTTCGGCCGGCGTTCCACAACAACGTCACCAAGCGTTACGTCGGCGGCACCGCCCGCGACGTGTGGAGGTTCGCGGCGGGAAGCGACGAGGCGATTGAGCTCACCGGCGACTACGCCGGCGAGAGCCACTCGCCCATGTGGTGGAACGGCCGCGTCTATTTCGTGACCGATCGCGACGGCACGATGAACATCTGGTCGATGCACGCAGATGGCGGCGACCTCCGCCAGCACACGCAGCACGCCGGGTGGGACGTGCGTGACCCGGATCTTTCGGCCGGCCGCATCGTCTACCAGCTCGGCGCCGATCTGTGGACCTACGACGTCGCCGCGGCAGAAGCGGAGATCGTGCCGATCACGCTCGCTTCCGACTTCGACCAGCTCCGGGAGAAGTGGGAGACCGAGCCCGTGCAGTACCTGACCTCCGCCCACCTCCACCCGCGGGGCGAGAGTGTCGTCCTGACCGCGCGCGGCCGCGTCTTCGTCGCGCCGGCGGGCAACGGCCGCCTGGTGCAGGCGACGCGCGGCGAGGGGGTTCGGTATCGCGACGTGGTCTTCATGCCCGACGGGTCGCTGGTCGGGCTCTCGGACGCGACCGGTGAGTTCGAGTTCGTGCGTATCCCCGCCAACGGCATAGGCTCACCCGCGGCGCTCTCGGACGATGGCGCCGTGCTCCGCTTTCGAGGAACACCGTCGCCCGACGGCGCCTGGATCGCATTCACCGACATGAACCGCGACCTGTCGCTGCTGAACACCGGCACGGGCGAGACGCGCGTCATCTCCGAGAACCGCGAGGGCATCGGCGGCATGGAATGGGCGCCCGACAGCCGCTGGCTCGCCTACACGATGACGGCGATGAACAGCTTCCAGCAGATCAAGCTGTACAACGTCGACACCGACGCCACGACGGCCGTGACCTCTGATCGCACCAACAGCACCAACCCGGCCTGGGACCCGGACGGCGAGTTTCTCTACTTCGCCTCGGATCGCAACCTGCAGTCGGTGGTCGGCAGTCCGTGGGGACCGCGGGCGCCGGAACCGTACTTCGACCGGCCGATCAAGCTGTACGAGGTCACGCTCCGGCGCGGCCTCCGGTCTCCGTTCCGTCCCGCCGACGAGCTGATGGAGACCCGCGGAGGATCGCCACCGGGCGGCGCGCCGTCTGCAAGCGATGTCGCGCGGCACTCGGAGGAACAGGCGAGAGCTCAGGACGCAGAAGACCCTTCCACTGACGAGGCCATCGAGATAGACCTCGACGGCATCGAGCGGCGCGTGCGCGAGGTTCCCGTCGAGCCGGGCAATTACGCCGGCCTGCAGGCGAACGAGCATGCGCTCTTCTACCTGTCTCGCGTCGGCGCCGGCGCGGGCGCCTCGACGAATCTGATGGCGCTCCCCTTCGACAGCGACGACCCGGACCCGGTCACTGTCGTGGAAGGCGTCCGGCAGGCGGAGCTGTCGCTCGACGGCGAGAAGCTTCTGGTGCGGCGACGTGACGACTTCTTCGTTCTCGAGGCCCGCCCGCAGGCGGCCGGGAACGGGCTCGACGACAGCAAGGTCGACCTCGATGCGTGGGCATTCCGCATGAACGTTCGCGAGGACTGGCGCCAGATGATGGTCGACGCCTGGCGCATGGAGCGAGACTACTTCTACGACCCCGACATGCACGGCGTCGACTGGGAAGGGGCGCTCGCCAAATATCTGCCGCTGGTAGACCGCTTGACGGCGCGGGCCGAGCTGTCGGACCTGATCGGCCGTTTCGTCGGCGAGCTGTCGGCGCTGCACACGAGTGTGCGCGGCGGCGACCTGCGCAGCGGCGACGACGAAGTCAGCGTGGCGAGCCTCGGCGCGCGGGTCCTGCGCGACCCCGCGGCCGGCGGTTATCGGATCGACTACATCTACCAGTCCGACCCCGACTACCCCGACGAGATGTCGCCGCTCGCCGATCCCTGGCTGGACATCCACGCGGGCGACGTCATCGAGGCGGTCAACGGCGTCTCCACGCTCGACGTACCCGACATCGGCGCCCTGCTCCGCAACCAGGGCGGCCGACAGGTGCTGCTCACCATCCGCCCCGGCGGCACGGAAGCAGCGCGCCGGGTCATCGTCGTCCCGATTACCAACGAGCGAAGCCTGCGCTACAGCGACTGGGAGTACACGCGTCGTCTGGTCGTCGAGGAACGCGGGGCCGGCGACATCGGATACGTGCACCTGCGGGCGATGGGCAGCAACGACCTGACGGCGTGGTACCGGCAGTTCTACCCGGTGTTCAACCGCCAGGGCCTCATCATCGACGTGCGGCGCAACAACGGCGGCAACATCGACTCGATCATCCTCGAAAAGCTCATGCGACGAGCCTGGATGTACTGGCAGCAGCGGGTCGGGCAACCGACATGGAACATGCAGTACGCCTTCCGCGGTCACATGGTGATCCTGGTCGATCAGAACACCGCCTCAGACGGCGAGGCGGTCGCGGAGGGCTTCCGCCGGCTCGGCCTGGGGCCCATCATCGGCATGCGCACGTGGGGCGGCGAGATCTGGCTGGGATCGTCGAATCGCCTCACCGACGGCGGACTGGCGCGGGCCCCCAGCATGGGAGTCTACGGCGCGGAGGGCGAATGGCTCATCGAGCAGATCGGCGTGGTCCCCGACATTGTCGTAGACAACCTGCCGCACGCCACCTTCAACGGCGGAGACGCACAACTGGATGCCGCGATCGACTACCTGCGCCGTAAGATCGAGAGCGAGCCGCAGCCCGTCCCCGCCCCGCCCCCCTACCCGAACAAGGCGTTCGAGTACCGCTAGGAGCCCGCAGCGGGGCTGGCCGTAACCGAGATGAGCTCTTACGACGCCATCGTGATCGGAACCGGTCAGGCGGGCCCCAGTCTCGCCGCGGCCCTTGCCGGCGCCGGTATGCACGTAGCCGTGGTGGAGCGACACCGCTTCGGCGGGACCTGCGTCAACGTCGGCTGCATTCCGACGAAGGCGTTGGTGGCGAGCGCCCGCGCCGCCCGGGTCGCGCGGCGAGCCGGCGAGTTCGGCGTCGTCATCGACGGCAACGTGTCGGTCGACATGAAGAAGGTCAAGGCGCGCAAGGACGCCATCGTGCGCCGCTCGCGCGAGGGCGTCGAGAAGTGGCTCCGGGCCCTTGACAACCTGACCGTGTATACCGGTCATGCGCGTTTCGAGGGGCCGCGCACCATACGGGTCGAGGATCGGATCCTCGAGGCCGACCGCATCTTCATCAACGTCGGCGCGCGCGCTCACGTCCCATCGTTCCCCGGACTCGACCGGGTGCCCTACCGGACCAACTCGAGCATGATGGCGGTCGACTTCCTGCCGGACCACCTCGTCATCGTCGGGGGCGGTTACATCGGCATCGAGTTCGCCCAGATGTACCGCCGGTTCGGCAGCCGCGTGACACTGATTCACCGGGGCGACCGGCTGCTTCCGCGCGAGTCGCAGGACGTGTCGACGTCGGTCGGGGAGATTCTCGAATCGGAGGGTGTCGAGGTCCGCCTCGACGCCGAATGCATGAGCGTCGACACGCTCGATGAGCGCATTGTCGCCAGCCTCACCTGCGACGACGGTCCGCCCGGCGTGACCGGGTCCATGCTCCTGGTGGCCGTGGGACGCCGTCCCAACACCGATGACCTCGGCCTCGAAGCCGCCGGCGTCGAGGTGAACGACCGTGGCCACATTCGAGTCGACGACACGCTCGCGACGAGTGCCCCCGGCGTGTGGGCGCTCGGCGAGTGCAACGGCCGCGGCGCATTCACCCACACCGCCTACAACGACTACGAGATCGTGGCCGCGAACCTGCTGCACGGCGACCGCCGCCGCGTGTCGGACAGGATCGATTGCTACGGACTGTTCATCGATCCGCCCCTCGGCCGCGTCGGGATGACGGAGCAGCAGGTGCGGGCGTCCGGGCGTCCGGCGCTGGTGGGCAAACGGCCGATGACGAAGGTCGGCCGCGCAGTCCAGCGCGGCGAGACGCACGGGTTCATGAAGGTGCTGGTCGACGCCGCGAACAAGCAGATCCTCGGAGCCGCCATTCTCGGCGTCGGCGGCGACGAAGCCGTCCACTCCATCCTCGACGTCATGTACGCGAAGGCGCCGTACACGGTGATTCAACGCGCGGTGCACATTCACCCCACCGTCGCCGAGCTCGTTCCGACCATGCTGGGCGACCTGAAGCCCCTGGTGTGACGAGGGACCCGTCCTGCCGTTCCACGATCGTCCGTCCACGCGAAGCCGCGGGTCGGATGTTCGACCGACCTGCCGGCGCCGAGGTCGAAACCTCGAAGCAGCCGGCTTCGTAGATCGGATTCGGAAGACCGCCCGGGTCGGCCCGCGGTCCAAGGATCGCAGACTTGACAGGGGTCAAGACCGCCGGCCGCACCGTGCGGCACAATCACTCGCTGAACGCCGACAGTCTGCGACGCAGAAACGGCGCCGGCGCGACGACGCTGTCCAGCCTCGCCAGGAGATTTCCATGCAACGACTCATCGGCACCGCCACGTTGATGCTCGGCCTCCTCACCATCGCCCTGCCGGCCACGGCCCAGGAGCCGGTCGACATTCCCTATACCCGCTACGTGCTCGACAACGGCCTGCGGCTGATCGTGCACGAGGACCACAAGGCGCCGATTGTCGCCGTCAACGTCTGGTACGACGTCGGGGCGGCCGACGAGGCGCCTGGCAAGACCGGCTTCGCGCACCTGTTCGAGCACCTGATGTTCAACGGCAGCGAGCACTTCAACGACGACTACTTCAAGCCGTTCGACCGGGTCGGGGCCACCGGCATGAACGGCACCACGAACCAGGACCGCACCAACTACTTCCAGGTGGTGCCGACCACCGCCCTCGACATGGCGCTCTGGATGGAGTCGGACCGCATGGGGCACATGCTCGGCGCGGTCGACCAGGAGCGGCTCGACGAGCAGCGCGGCGTCGTGCAGAACGAGAAGCGCAGGGCGAGAACCAGCCCTACGGCAAGGTCTTCCTGACCATCTTCGAGAACACCTATCCGGACGGCCACCCCTACGACCACTCGACGATCGGGTCGATGGACGACCTGAACGCCGCGTCGCTCGACGACGTGCGCACCTGGTTCGAGACCTGGTACGGCGCCGCCAACGCCGTGCTGGTGGTCGCCGGCGACGTCGACCCGGAGGACGTCAGGGCGCGCGTCGAGCGCTACTTCGGCCACATCCCCTCGGGCCCGCCGCTCATCAAGCCGGACGTCAACCTCGCCCGGCGGATTGAAGAGAGCCGCATCGTGCTCCAGGACCGCGTGCCGCAGGCGCGGGTCTACAAGGTGTGGAACGTCTCCGCGTTCGGCGACCCGGCGCTCGATTACCTGACGCTGGCCAGCGACGTCCTGACGACCGGCCGCAGCTCCCGGCTCTACCGGCGGCTCGTCTACGAGGATCAGATCGCCACCGACGTGTCGGCGTTCGTGCTCGGACGCCAGTTCGGCAGCCTGTTCGTCCTCCAGGCGACAGCCCAGCCGGGTCAGGATCTGGCGACGGTGGAGGCGGTCCTCGACGAGGAGCTTCGAACATTCCTCGCCTCGGGGCCGGTCGAGGCCGAGCTGGCCCGCGCGCAGACCAGCCGGCGGGCGTCGTTCGTACGCGGCGTCGAGCGCATCGGGGGCTTCGGGGGCAAGTCCGACGTGCTGGCCGCCAGCGAGGTCTACCTCGGCAGACCCGATGGCCACATGCGGACGCAGGAGACGATCATGAACGCCGTTCCGGCGGACGTCCACGCGGCCGCGAAGGAGTGGCTGGGCCAAGGGGTGCTCACCATCGAGGTACAGCCCTTCCCCGCCTATGCGGCAGCCGAGACCGATGTCGACCGCTCGTCAGGGCCGCCCGAAGTCACCGAGTTTCCGTCGGCCTCGTTCCCCGCACGCGAGACGGCGCGTCTGTCCAACGGGCTCGACGTGATCCTGGCGCGACGGGCGGCGGTTCCGGTGGTCGACTTCAACCTGCTGCTCGACGCCGGCTACGCGGCCGATCAGTTCGCCCTGCCCGGCACCGCCCGCATGACGATGGACATGCTCGACGAGGGCACCACGTCCCGGAGCGCGCTGAAAATCGCCGAAGAGCTCGAGGGCCTGGGAACTACCCTGTCGGCCGGTTCGAATCTCGACATGTCGACGGTCAGGATGTCGACACTCAAGGAGAACCTCGACACATCTCTTGATCTGTTCGCCGACGTCGTTCTCAATCCGTCCTTCCCGGAGGCGGAGTTCGACCGCCGGCTGCGACAGCAGCTCGCCGAGATCGCCCGCGAGAAGGTCCAGCCGATGGGCATGGCCATGCGTGTCTTCCCTCGCCTTCTCTACGGCGAGGACCACGCCTACGGCCAGCCGCTGACCGGCTCGGGCACGGAACGGGCTTTGAGCGAGCTGCGGCTCGACGGGCTGCGGGCCTTCCACGACACCTGGTTCCGACCGAACAACGCCACCCTGATCGTCGTCGGCGACGTCACCATGGCCGCGCTCGAGCCCGCGCTGGAGGCGCGTTTCGCCGGCTGGGAGCCAGGCTCGACGCCCCGCAAGAACCTGGGCGAAGTGGGCCATCAGGCCGCGAGCGTCGTCTACCTCATCGACCGTCCCGATTCCGAGCAGTCGATCGTCTTCGCCGGCCATGTCGCGCCGCCGAAGAGCGATCCCCGCGATCTGCAGATCGACACCATGAACAACGTGCTCGGCGGCGGCTTCACGGCGCGGATCAACATGAACCTGCGCGAGGACAAGGGCTGGTCGTACGGCGCGCAGAGCATGCTGATCGACACCGCCGGCCAGCGGCCCTTCTTCGTCTTCGCCCCGGTTCAGACCGACCGGACGGCCGAGTCGATGGCCGAGATCGACAAGGAGATCAGCAGCATCCGCAGCGGTGGCGACCGGCCGCCCACGGCCGAGGAGCTCGCCCGCGTCAAGGACCAGCGCACGCTGACCCTGCCGGGCCGCTGGGAGACCAACCGCGCGGTCATGGGCGACATCGTCCAGATGGTCCGCTTCGGCCTGCCCGACGACTACTGGGCGACGTACGCCGGCACGGTGCGCGCCCTGACGCTGGACGACGTGAGCGCCGAGGCCGACCGCATCCTGCAGCCGGATCGCATGATCTGGGTGATCGTGGGTGACCGCGCGCGCATCGAGGAGAGCGTCCGCGAACTGGGCCTCGGGGAGATCCGCTTCCTGGATGCCGACGGCTATCTAATCGAGGGGTGAGTCGCAACGGGCTGACTACCTCACCGGACCCCGGCTGGCCTGTCGCCGGCCGGGGCCTGCTTCGTGTCGGAAGCCACCCGCCTGCCAGATCCCGCCCGGGCGCGCGACGGGCCACCTTCCATGAGTCTTGACCGCCGGCCAGCGTCTCGCTAGGGTGCAGGATCGACCGTCGCGAGTGCGGAAGGGAGACAGGATGGGTCCGCTGCTGAAGGATCTCGTGGAGCGCCGAGTGCCCCACTCGGTCGCGTTCTACGTCGGCGTGTCGTGGGGCTGCGTGCAGTTCACCCACCTCATCGTGAACGAGTTCCTCCTGTCGCCACACTGGACGCGGGTCGTCCTCTCGACCGTGCTGTTGCTTCTGCCGAGCGTACTCATGCTTGCCTGGTTCCACGGACGGCCCGGTCGGAACCGCGTGACGCTCACGGAGAAGATCGGGATTCCCGTCAACCTGACCGTGGCTGCGGTGGTCCTGGCCCTGGCGTTCAGCGGCACGGACCTGGGCGCAGCGGTGACCCGCGTTTCCGTCGAGAACGAGGACGGCGAGACCGTCGAGCGCGCCATTCCGAAAGCGGAGTTCCGCAAACGGGCCGCGCTCTTTCCCTTCGAAACAGGCCCCGGTCTCGACGAGGACGAGGCCTGGATGTCGTTGGTGGCGTCCGAGGCGCTCGCCTTCGATCTGCTGCCCGACGATTTCTTCAACCCGGTCGGCAGCGACTCGCTCATCGCCGACTTGCAGGGTGCGGGTTTTTCCGACCCGCGAAACGTGCCGTTGGCACTCAAGCGCGAGGTGGCCGCAGAACACTACGCCGAGTTCCTGGTATCGGGCGTCATCGATCGTCCGGCCGACCTCTATTCGGATCACCCTGTATGTGCATGGCGTCGACAGCGGCTCGCTGATTGACGAACACCGCCACGAAGGACCGGACCTGCTGGCGCTGATCGACGAGTTGACCATCGACCTCAAGGCGACCCTCGACATCCCGCCGCGCGACGGGATCGAGGACTTGCCGGTCCGCGAGCGGCTGACGGCGGACGATGCGGCGTTGGAAGCGTTCGGTCGAGCGTTGCGGGCTCGTCTCGTCGATTCGGACCGCGACGCCGCTCTCGAGGAGCGTGCGCTCTCCCTGGCGAGAACGCCCCGGGAGAGAGCCGCCGCGCATGCCGGGCTACGGGGCTACTACGAGTTTCGCGGCGAGATGGCGAGCGCCGTCGACGCGATGAAAGCTCGGGTTGCCGAGTTGTCGACCTACGTTGCGCCACTGATTCTGGCCCAGTCTCAGGGCCGGGACATTCTCACGTACATCCGCGCCGACCGCGCCGACGAGGCGGTTGCCCTGGTCGAGGATCTCAAGGCCCAACTGCAGCCACCCCACGCAACGTACCACCACCCTCACCTGGAGTTTCATCTCGCGGTCGAGTTGATGGACCTCCCTGCGGCTCGGGACGCCCACCGAAGAATGCTACAGGCCCTCGCGGCGTGGGAGAACGCGGACGAGGTCTTCCAGCCGGCGCGCGAGGCGCGGGGGAAACTGGCCGAACTGGGCGGCCAGGAGCTTGCGCCGTAGAACGCAACGGAGTGAGTTCTGCGACGCAAGCCCTTGGGGCTGTGGGGGCTGGGGACGAACGCGGAGCCTTGCGACGGGTTTGGCGGCGCTGGCGATCTGCACTGCATCGAGGCTGAACCACGCGTCTGCCGCCCTGCAGAAACCAATCCGGCGCTGTTTCGTGGCCGCAGCGCGTGGTACGGTTCGGCATGCAGACTTTCCGCACCGCCACGGCATTCCTGGTCTCGCTGCCGCTTGTACTTGCCACGCTTGCCGACACGGCCGGCCCGGCGGCGGTGCAGCCGGACATCGCCCCGCAGAACGACGCCCCGAACCCCTACACCACCGTTGCCGACTGGGCGAAGCTGCCCGATGGCCGCGAATGGGGCTCGACAGGCGGCGTCGACATGGACCGCGACGGGCGGCACGTCTGGGTGGCCGAGCGCTGCGGCGGCAACTCCTGCGCCGGGCTCGACCTCGATCCGATCCTGAAGTTCGATCCGGAGGGCAACCTGGTTGCCAGCTTCGGCGCCGGGCTCATGATCCAACCCCACGGGATGCACATCGACCCCGACGGCAACGTCTGGGTCACCGACGCACAGGGACCCGACGGCGCGGATCCGCAGCGCGAGGGAAAAGGGCACGTCGCCATGAAGTTCAGCCCGGCGGGCGAGCTGCTGCTCACGCTCGGCACGCCGGGGGTCGGCGCCGCCGGGCGCGACACCCTGGACCAGCCGTGCGACGTCGTCGTGGCGGACGACGGTACGATCTTCGTCGCCGACGGCCACGGCGGCCAGCTCCCCGGCGCCGGACCCCACACGACGGCGCGCGTTGTCAAGTTCGCGCCCGACGGGAGCTACCTGGCCGAATGGGGCTCGCACGGCAGCGGGCCGGGCCAGTTCCGCACCCCGCACGCCATCGACCTCGACTCCCGGGGCCGAGTCGTGGTCGCCGACCGGGGCAACGACCGGCTTCAGGTATTCGACCCGGACGGCACGTTCGTCGAAGAGTTCTACCAGTACAGCCGGCCGAGCGGCCTCCACATCGCCGACGACGACACGGTCTACGTCGCCGACTCGGCCTCGTCGCGCAACGGCCAGCATCCGGGCTGGGAGTACGGCATCCGTATCGGGAACCTGCGGGACGGATCGCTTGACTGGTTCATCGACGGGTCGAACCCCGAAGGCGTGACCGTCGCCGCCGACGGCACGGTCTATGGCGCGGTCGTGGCGTTCGGGGGCGCGCTTCTGAAGTACGTCCGGTCGGACACGGCGGACGGTGGACGGTGAACCGGGCTTGCAGGAACCCGGACCGCGCTCCTCGTACGTTGGACGCCCTGCGTGCCCCGCGTTCCGGTCCCTCCACCCGTGGTACGATGCCTTTCGAAGAGGGCGTTTCGGCCGTGGCAACCTTGAACTTCCCGTCTCCTCGACCACGAAGTGACGACGCCGCACCCGCGGTTTCTCCCGAGTCCGCGTTGGAAAATGGCGACCGCCTGACGCGAAGCGAGTTCGAGCGCCGGTACGAAGCGCGGCCCGATATCAAGAAGGCGGAATTGATCGAGGGTGTCGTCTACATGCCGTCGCCCGCACGCTCCGGCAGCCACGCCCGGCCGCACGCCGCCATGATCATCTGGTTGGGCAACTATGCGGTCTCGACGCCCGGATTGCAGATCAACGACAACCCCACGGTGCGACTCGATCTCGACAACGAGCCGCAGCCGGACGTGGCTCTGCTCATCGACCCTGGCGGCAGCGGTCTGGCGCGGCTAAGCGATGACGACTACATCGAAGGCGCGCCGGAGCTGATCGCCGAGATTGCAGCCAGCGGCGCCTCCTACGATCTGCACGACAAGCTCCATGCGTATCGGCGCAACGGCGTGCGGGAGTACCTGGTCTGGCGCACCCTGGAGCGCCGTATCGACTGGTTCGAGCAGGTCGATGGCGCCTACCGACCGCTTCAGCCCGACGCGGCCGGACTGCTTCACAGCAGGGTATTTCCCGGGCTCCGTCTGGCTGTCGACGCCATGCTCCAGGACGATCTCGCCACCGTGCTGCGCGAGCAGCAACGCGCCCTGGGCGAGGCGGCTTACAAGGCGTTCGCGGCGCGCCTTGCGGGCGGGTCGCCCCCCGGTGAGACAGCAGACTGACGGCGGACGGCGCGGGATCGCGAACAGGCGTTGACGGATCGTCTACCGGTCGGGCCACCGGTGCTCGGTCCATCCCCGTGCGAGTTGCCGGGCGGGCAACCGATGGAGGGACGAACGGTCCGTCTCGACCGTCTCGACGCAGCGCGGGATATCGGTCCCCTGTTCGAAGCCACCCACGGTGAGGACGCCGACCCCGGCCAGTGGACCTACATGGCGTACGGCCCGTTCGAGAGCGCGGACGCCATGCGCGCCGTGATGGCGCGACTCGTCGACGGGTCGCAAGACCCGCAGTGGTGGCTCGTCCGCGAGGTGGCCTCGGATGCACCGGTGGGCATGGCCGCCTTCATGAACATGGTCCCCGCCCATCGCCGGCTGGAGCTGGGTCACATCTGGTACGTCCCCGCCGCCCAGCGAACCGCGGTGAACACCGAGACCATCTACCTGATGCTTCGCGAGAGCTTCGACAGACTGGGATATCGGCGCGTCGAGTGGAAGTGCGACGCGCTGAACGCACGGTCCAGGCAGGCGGCGTTGCGGTTGGGCTTCCGCTTCGAGGGAATCTTCAGGCAGCACTGCATCGTGAAGGGCCGCAACCGCGACACCGCGTGGTTTGCCATGCTCGATACCGACTGGCCGAGGATCAGAGAGAACTCGCGTCTAGGCGACAAAACCCAATGTATACGGGGTTTTTTGGATTCATGGAACGGCCGTTTACCACAACTCTTACCAACGGGCAACGATGAGCGACGACGGGCGACCGAATCACCTGCGCATCCAGTCCGGCACCTGCCCGCCCGGTGATGATGGCCTCCGCCCCGATGGCCATCACCGCGCCGCTGAGTATACTCGGAACGGACGAGCCGGTAACCGCCGTTCGCTGGACGAGCCGTAGAAGCGTGACACACTCGGAGGATCTCTCGGAATGCCAACGTGCTTTGTGATTCAGCCCTTCGACACCAAGTTCGACAAGAGATACGAGGACATCTACAAGCGTGCCCTTAAGCAAGCTGGACTGAAAGCCTATCGTGTCGATCAGGATCCCAGCACGGAGAGGCTCATTGATCGCATAGAAGAACAGATCCGGAACGCGACAATCTGCCTCGCCGACATTACCACCAACAATCCTAACGTGTGGTACGAACTCGGCTACGCATTCGCAGTGGGCCGCTTGGTAATCCTGGTCTGTTCTACCGAACGCAGGGGGAAACTTCCTTTCGATATCCACCATCGCGCTGTCATTAGGTACGCGCCGCACTCGGAGAGTGACTTTAGCAGGCTTCGCGACGAAATCTCGAAACGAGCCAACGCGTTCCTCAAGAAGGTTCGTGAACAACCGGACATCGAAACGCAACAGGTAGCTCCGACACAGGACTTGACACCGGAGGAGGTTTCGATACTCCGTATTGCGGCTCTCAAGACAACCATGCCGGGTACTTCGGTACGTGCTCGGTTCGTGCGTGAGATCGCTTTTCGTCAGGGTCTGAACGGACTCACCTATGGCGTGGCGATTCAAAGTCTTAAGCGAAAGGGACTTGTAGAACTCTACCATGGCGACGACGAGAGCGGCGAGTATGACGAGACCATCACCGTTACCGACAGCGCGTGGACTTGGCTTGAAGGAAGGGAAAAGGAGGATACCGTACAGCTCACCGAAGACGACATACCGTTCTAGTTGGCGGCACCTCAAATACGGCGTTCCCGGTCTTGTCGGTCACGGCCGGGCGATATCCGGCGGCGATGCGTTGACGGGGCTTACGTCCCTTGCCTTTGCCTCATGAACAGGTTGACTCCGTCTAGCACGAGCCGTATTCGATTTCGGTCGTTGACTTGCTCCCATTCGCCGTGGGCAGCGTGGTTCCTTACGCCAGCCCACGAGGTAATGTCCTTCACGTCCTGTTTCGAGATCAGGTCAGCGCCGCGCAACGCCTTGGTGTAGGCGTCGATTCCAGGCTTCGACTTCCCGATCGACAAAGACTCTGCCTCAACCCACGTCCGCAGAGATTCCTCAAGGCAGGCGCCGATGAGTATCGCGGCGGCGGCTGGATGATACTTGGCGTTCTCAAGTAGCGAATTGGCTTGGTCCAAGAGATCAGAAACGACGTCCAACTGTGCCTGTCGTTCGGGCGATACTCCCGTCGCTAGGCCAGCCTGAACGTACTCGATGAATGACTGCACGATCGAGACCAGCATCGTGAACAAATTGTCTTCAGAGTACGCGTGAGCAGCCTCAGCGCGTTTCAGGAACGCACTCTTGGGGCCGGCATAGTTCCGAAGGAACTCGCAAATCTGCGCCTGGGCGGCCTCTACGTCGACACCTCCCGACTCGCGTTGCGCGTACCTGCGAATACGTGCTTGCAGGCTCTTGGCCTGCCGGACGATCTCTTCTGTATGCATGTGCCGGGTCCTACAATCCGACCCTGAGGGCCGACGCAGGATTGATCCTAGCGCATGCGGCGGGTGCGGGCGGTCGGATCACCCCGCGGCGAATCCTCGCGGGCCGTGCGCCGACGTACCCGGTGCGCGCGCTGTTTGTCCGCCGCCCGGCGCCGGCAGCGCGTGCAGAGCTTCCGGTCGGCCCGGTCCGGTTCGCCGCCGCACTCGGCGCACAGCCCGGCGGCGATCCGCTCGCGGCGCCGTCGCCGAACGTCGGCATACAGGCGGTCGCAGTCCGGCGGGTGCGCCTTCCGGTAGCGGTTCTGCGCGGCGGCCAGTCGCCGCCGGCAGCGGGCGCACGTGAGGCGGTCGGCGCGGTCCCGTCGCCGCCCGCACTGCACGCACAGAGTGGCGGCGCGGTATCGCTCGCGGGCTCGCGGGACGCCAGGGGGCAGAGGGCGCCGGGACGGGTTACGTACGATCGCGTGGTCGGGCAGGCGGCCCGGCCGCGCTACGCAGATGCGACAGATCCACTCCGGCGCGGCGATACCAGGACGCGCACCGCAGCGCGTGCACCACTGGCCGTGGGGTGCGTCAAGATTGCGCGTGTACTGGTTCGCCACGTCGCCGCTGCCGGTAGGCTGCCAGGTTCGCCCGCTGGCGCCGCCGCATCGGTCCCGAGGGCCGGCCGGTCGACCGGCAATCCCTGCCGCGCCAGCCGGCGCCGTGCACGGTGCGCGCGCTGGCGCTCGGCGTCGCTCGCGTAGATTCGGCGTCGCCCCACGCCCCGATCGTACCGGATGCGCTCGGCTGCATGGATATGCAGTCCGAATCGGGGCCTGACTTTCGCCCCGTGTCACGAAAGCCCGCAGGGTGGACGGTTCATAACTACCAATAATTACAGGGGTGTTTCGTTACGCATAGGTGGGCAGTTTTGAGCCCAATCTCCAGCGGAAAGGCGAAAGTCGGGCCGTCAGGGGTCCCCACGGGGGCGCGGGTATCCTTTGGTCCGTCGACAGGAAATCAGAAACGCGCTCAGACGCGCGAGAATGCGCTGTGCGGGGCGTGCCGGTCGCCGGGCAGGGGGCTTTTCAGGGATGCGAAAATCAGCCGGACGCGCTCAGGGCGAATCCTCGCGCGTCTGAGCGGGTGTTTCGGGCTCGGCATCCGGCTCGGCGAGCAATCCGATCACTTGGCCGATCCGAAAGGCGATCTCGCCCTGTAGCTCCTCGCGCATGGTAGCCATCTCGGCACGCATGGCAGCCATCTCGGCACGCTGGTTCGCCGCGTTGCGTTCGCCCTGCACGGCCAGCCCGACGAACCCGAACAGCGCGGCGATCACGGCGCCGACAGCCCATCGGCTGATCCGGTCCGCATCGCGGGCTCGCCGGTCCGTCTGATCGGCGGCCCGCTCGGCTCGGCCGGCGTGTAGCCCGGCAAGTGCTGCCGACTCCGCTGGCGGTATCGGATCCGTACCGGCGCCGCGGTAACTCTCTCGCCCCGCAGGTGCGGCCATCGGTCGATGATGGACCCGCGTAGCGGTATACGTCAAGGCATACAGTCAGTGCGGCACTCCGTCATCGGACAGATTTTCCAGGATGCGCCGCGCTTGGTCGCGCAGATCAGCATGGTCTACCTTGGGTATGACTACCTCAGGTAGGTCGCCGGGCTCCTCTGACAGCATCGCGTTGTAGTGCGCTCGGCAGCGGGGGCACAACAGCAGGCCGTGTGCAACTCCGGCAGCGGCACCATCGCGCGCCGGCCGCTCGCGCAGCGTCCCGGCTCGGCTGTCGGAACGGTGCCAGTCAGGATCGCCAGGGCCGAGTCCGCTCGCCGCGCCGCGTCGGAGCTGTCGGGCTCGTCGCTGTCATCGGACGGCGCCGTACTCGAAGCGCCGTCGCTCGCGACCGGATGATCTGGCGCCACGGGGGCCGGTAGCGGTAGCTCAGGCTCGGATCTGGATGCCCCCCGCGCGGCCTGATTCTCGGCCGGCGCCGCGGGCTGCCGGTCGGTCGGGTCGACTGGCGGCGCCCGGGCGGTCTCGACTGCCGCGGGCTGTTCGGGCTCGGGAGGGCCAGGGAGGGGTGCTCCAGGATTCTCGGTCGCGTTGGATGCCCCCCCGGCACCTCGAGCCGCCGCGCCGTGTGACAGAAAAGCACGGAGCCCGACGACCCCCTTCGCCGAGCGGCGGCGCGAGCGGACGGCGCGCCTTACGTGCCCGAGCCGCCGGGCGGATGACATCCGAGGCCGGATGCCGCCCGGTTCCGGCGGGGTACGGTTTGGTGGGATGGATGGTCCCGGCTACGAGGCCGTGAACCAGAGGCGTCGCACGAACTGCCGGTAGACGGTCCGCAGGTCCTGGGACCGGCCGGCGTCGGCCGCGCGTCGGAGAGACGCGTAGGGGTGCTGGCGAAGCGGCGCGGCGGTGAGCCGCAGCCGCGGGTGGGCATTACGGGCGATGGTCGCTCCGTTCGCCTGTCGTCGTGTCGGCATCGTTTCCTCCTCGGTTGCCATAGGCAGCGCTGATCGCGCCCTGCCCAACTGAGTATCTTAACACAGAGATACATGCCTCCGAGCATCTTTCGGTTAACTTTTCGTGTATTCGGCGTTTCACGGGGAAGCCCTCAGGCAGGCAGGCTCGTCGCCGACAGCGCGGTGAGGGGCCCGCGTGGCAAGGCAGTCCACGCGGGATGCATCGCCGCTCGAATGCAGCGGGGCTCTTGCCGCAGACTGCTAGAATGCGGCTATGGACCGCCTGAGGCGCGTGGCGTTCGCGGCGGGGGCCGTGGCCGTCGGGTGTCTGGCCGGTCCGGTCCCGACGGGACAGCAGCCGTCACGGCCCGCCCCGGACACGTACCACTGGGTGCTGCCGGCCGATCAACCCTCCGTCGAGGTGGCCACGCTCCATCCCAACGACTGCTACGTGATCCAGGCGGCCGAGGGCCTCGCGTACTTCGGGGAGCCGACCACCGCGCTGCGCGAACTGCAGGAACAGTTGTTGATTCCCGTGGCGCACCTGGTCGAGACGCGAGAGGAACACGCCGAGTGCACGCTCGGCGCTTGCGTGCAGACCACCCGCATCGCTGCGGCGCTGGAGCGCGAGATGACGTCGGTCAACCGGCGCTACCTGCGCCGCGTCGACCACCGTCCGACGCCGATCGACCAGTGGTTCGGCGGCGCCTACACGGACGTCGGTTCGGCGGACCGGGAGACGTTTCGCAGAGCTCCCGAGCAGCGCATGCTCTTCCAGCACCTTTCGACCGCGCGCCGGGGCAACTGCTACGAGGCGAAAGCGCCCCGGACGCTGACCATCCACGTCCGGGACCAGGCGCGGCGTCCGCACCGCACCGGCGTCTACCACGGCTTCCTGTACATCGAGCATCACCACCCGGAGATTGCGGGCCGGGCGGCCGCCGACTGAGGCAGGGTCGGCGATGGCGGCCCGGCGAAAGCGAACGAACGGACACGACGGCACGAACAGCAACGAAAGAAGAGGAACGCAGGAGATGTTCAAGACACGACGCAGCGCAGCCCGGGCCGCGGTTCTCGCGGCGACATTGCTCACGACCGGCCTGCTGGTGGCGGCCCAGGAGACGGATCCGACCGACGGGGCGGCGGCCTGGCGGTTCGAGGAGATCGGCGACGGCGTCTTCTTCGCGACCGGCACCGGCGCGATGACGACGATGAGCAACTCGCTGGTCATCGTCAACGACGACCACGCGATGCTCGTCGACACCAGCGTCACGCCGGCGGCAGCCCGTAAGCTCATCGGGGAGATCAAGTCGGAGGTGACCGACAAGCCGATCGAGTACGTGTTCAACACGCACTTCCACTTCGATCACTCGCACGGGAACCAGCTCTTCGGCGACGATGTGGAGATCATCGGCCACGACTACGTGCGGTCGCAGCACCTGGCCGATCCGCTGAACCAGCGCACCAACCGGTCCTTCTCTGCCGCCATCCCGGGACAGATCGAACAGATCAAGGCGCAACTCGCCGCGGCGACCGATCCGACCGAGCGGACCCGGCTGGAAACGGATCTGCGCATCCGCGAGGCGCACTACAACGCCATCCAGGAAACGGTGGTCAAGGCGCCGAACGTCACCTACAGCGACACGATGACCCTGGTGAAGGGCGGGCGCGAGGTGCAGCTCCACTTCGTCGGCCGCGGCCACACCGGCGGCGACACGATGGTCTTCCTGCCGGAGGAGCGCATCGTGTTTACGGGCGACTTCTTCGTCGGCAGCCCCGGAGCCAACGGCCTGCCGTACATGGGCGACGGGTTCGTCAACGAGTGGCCGGCCAGCCTCGACGGGCTGAAGGCGCTCGACTTCGACATCATCGTGCCGGGCCACGGCGCACCGTTGCGGGATCGCAGCCAGATCGACGACCTGCAGGCCTACCTGCGCGACCTCTGGGCGCAGGCCTCGAAGCTGCGCGCGGAAGGAGTGTCGGCAGAGGACGCTGCCGCGCATATCGACCTCAGCGCGCACCAGGACGCCTACGGGGCGCGCGCGCGAAGCGCGGACCCGCGCGCTGTGGTGCGGATCTACGAGGTGCTCCAGATTCAGCACCCGATGTAGGGTCGCGACTCGGGAAGGGGCCGGAGGCCCGTGGTCTCCGGCCCGTGCGGGACGGTGAAGACGCTGGCCGTCACTTGCAGCAACCCGCGCTGCCCCGCCGACGGCCGAAGGCCGGCGGCCTGTGGCTCCACTGCACTCCACAGTGCCGCGGGTGCGCTCGATGCGGGTCGGGGTGCAACCCGGACCAGGAGGATTGGCATGCGAAGTCGGCGATTGCGGGCCACCGTCGCGGCTGCGAGCGTGACGCTCGTCGCCGCAGGCAGTCCGGTCCTGGCGCAGCAGGAAGCCCGACCGCGGGTCCTCTCTGCCCGGGACACCCTGCGCATAAACCAGGTCGGCTCCCCCGAGCTGTCGCCCGACGGCGGTTGGGTCGTCTACACGCTACGGACGCGCGACATGGACGCTGACGATCTGGCCGCGGTCACACACCTCTGGCGCGTCCGTGTCGACGGGACCGGTAACCGGCAGCTCACGCGCGGCCCGAAGAACGCGACGGCGCCGGCGTGGTCTCCGGACGGCAGCATCGTGGCGTTCCTGGCCGCCCGCGGCGAGGAGGCGGACGCGAAGACGCAGGTGCACTTCCTGTATGCCGACGGGGGCGAGGCGTGGCAGGTGACCGAGCACGACGAGTCGGTGCGCTCGTTCTCGTTCGCTCCCGACGGTTCCGCTCTACTGTTCACCGCGCGCGACCCGCTGCCCGAAGAGGAAGAGGCGCGCCGCCGGGAAGAGGGAGACGCCGAGGTGGTCGACGGCTTGTTCCAGATGACTCACCTCTGGCTGCACGACCTCAAGACCTCCGAGACGCGACGGCTGACCGATGGCGACTTCTCGGTGGCCAACCCCGACTGGTCGCCGGACTCCCGGCAGGTCGCCTTCGAGACCCGGCCGAATCCCACCGCCAACGACCGCTGGCGAAGCGACGTGTGGGTGGTCGACGTGGACACCGGGGAGCGGCGGCTCCTCCACGAGAACGGCGGCAGCGACACGTCTCCGCGGTGGTCTCCCGATGGCCGCACCATCGCGTTCGCCTCGAACGCGACCGCGACGAGCAACACGCTGCACGACAAGCTGTACCTGGCGCCGGCGGGCGGCGGCGAGCCACGCGTGCTCCTGGAGGACGTCGACCGGGACTTCTCGGTTCCCATCTGGTCCGCGAACGGGCGGTTCGTGTTCTGGCCCACCGGCGAGGGCACCTCCACCGGCCTGTTCCGGGTCAGCCTCGAGTCGGGCGCGACCATCACGGCGTCGGCCCCGGGCGGGCGCAACAGTGCCTGGTCCCTGTCCGAGGACGGGACCCGGTGGGTCTGGGTCCACACGAGCCCCGACTGGCCCGGCGAGATATACACGGCAACAACCGACGGCAAGCCGGTCCGGTTGACCGACGCGAACGCCTGGCTCCGTGACGAGAGCGTCCAGTTCGGCAAGGTGGAAACGGTCCGCTGGACGAACAGCGACGGCGAGCCGGTCGAGGGCGTGCTGACGAAGCCGGTCGGTTACGAGGAGGGCGCCGCCTATCCGTTCATCGTCAACCCGCACGGCGGTCCGACCGGCGCGTCGCTGGCCGCCTTCAACACCGCGGCCCAGTTCTTCGCGGGCAACGGCTACGTCGTGCTGCAGCCCAACTTTCGCGGCAGCACCAACTACGGTCAGGCCTTCGTCAGCGCCAACATCGACAACTGGGGCATCACCGACTACGACGACGTGATGACCGGCGTGGATCACGCCATCGCGATGGGCTGGGCGGACGTCGAACGCCTGATCTGCTACGGCTGGAGCTACGGCGGGTACCTGTCGGCCTGGATCGTCACCCAGACGGACCGCTTCAAGGCCGTCTCGCCGGGAGCGGGTCTGACGAACCTCTACAGCATGTACAGCACCAACGACATCCAGGACTACCTGGCGTCGTTCTTCGGCGGCACGCCCTGGACCGCCACCGACAACTACCGCGAGCACTCCCCCATGACCTACGTGGCCAACGTCGAGAGCCCGGTGCTGCTGATGCACGGGGGCAACGACACGCGGGTGCCGCCGGAACAGTCAGTCGAGTTCTACCGGGCGCTGCGGGACCTCGGCAAGGACGTCACCTTCGTCCGCTTCCCGCGCGAGGGACACGGCATCGTCGAGCCGCTCCACCAGATGGACCGCCTGCGGCGCTACGCCGCGTTCTTCGGCGAGCACGTGAACAACCCGCCGATCAGCGAGGACCAGTCGCACGAAGCGGAGCCGGCGGAAACCGAGGACGACGAAGGACAGTGACCATGACGGCGCAAGCGGCCGGTACCGCCAACAGCGAGGAAGAGCCAACATGCAGTGGATGAGTGCTCGGCATACCCCCGGACACGCGCCGGATCGTTGCAAGCCGCGAACGAGAATCACCACGCCGACAAGTCGCGTCGTCGGCGTCCTCGCCACCGTTGCCGTCGCCTGGCTCGCAGGCGGTGCGCTCCTCACGGACGCCGTACGGGCCCAGACCGATCAGCCGGGGATCTACCTCGATCTCGACGAGATCCGGGCCATCGCCAACCGCGTACGCGCTGGCCGCAGTCTGCAGCCGGAGTCGTGGCCGAACGGCGCCCGCGTCGCGGTGATGATTTCATTCGATGTCGACAACGACACCATCCTCATCGGGCGCAACGCCAATCCGTCCATCGGCGCGATGTCCCAGGGCGAGTACGGGGCGCGGGTCGGTTTGCAGCGGGTCGTCGACCTGATGGACCAGCACGAGATCCCCGCCTCGTTCTTCATCCCCGCGGTCAGCCTCGTGTTGCGGCCGGACATGATCGACGTCATCCAGGCCTCCGGGCGCCACGAGTTCGCGGTGCACGGCTGGATCCACGAGCTGAACAGCGCTCTCGACGCCGAGACCGAGCGGGACCTGGTCATCCGCGCGACAGACTACCTGGAGCAGGTGACCGGCAGCCGGCCGGTCGGCTACCGCGCTCCGTCCTGGAACTTCAGCCCCAACACGCTCGACATCATTCGCGGGATGGGATTCCTCTACGACAGCTCCCTGATGGCCGACGACCGCCCCTACGAGCTCATGCAGAACGGCGAGCCGACCGGGATCGTCGAGCTGCCGGTGGAGTGGATTCTCGACGACGCGCCGCTGATGAACCCGCGCGGCAACAGCTACACGCCGCCCCGCGAGCTGCTGCAGGTCTACATCGACGAATTCGACAAGGCGTACGAGGAAGGAACCATGTTCCTTTTGACGACGCACCCGCACATCATCGGCCACCGCTCGCGCATGGTGATCCTCGAAGAGTTGATCGACCACATCCAGGCGAAGGGCGACGTCTGGTTCGCGACCCACGAGCAGGTCGCGCGCTACGTGAAGGAGCAGGCGGGGTTGTGAGCGTCGAGCACTGGGACGCCGCCGCCGAGGGGCCGCTTTCCGAGCCGGCCCTCCGGCGCAAGCTGGAGGCGCGCGGTTACGCCGTGTCGCGCTACGTCTATCCGCCGGGCACGCGCTTCCCGCCGCACACCCACGGCATCGACAAGATCGACGCCGTCGTCTCCGGCCGGTTCCGGATGACGATGGGCGACGTCGACGCCGTCCTCGAAGCGGGCGACTGCCTCGCCGTGCCGCGCGGGGCGCTTCACAGCGCGGAGGTGGTCGGCGACCAGCCGGTGGTCAGCCTCGACGCGACACGGGGATAGACTGCCGGCGCCGAAGTCGTATGACCAAGAGCGGTTCGGTCTTTCCCGCTCCGGAACTGCCTCCGCCCCTCGTCGCCGATCTTCGCCGCCAGAACCCCTGGTGGGCAGGCGAGCCCGCGCCGGTGCAACCCGGCCCGCGACGCCATCTGGTCGGCCAGATCCGGCGCCGGCTGAATCTGGAACTTGCACCCATCGTCGCGGTGCGCGGCCCCCGTCAGGTGGGCAAGACCACCGCGCAACTCCAGATCATCGAGGATCTGCTGGCCGAGGGCCTCCCGCCGAGCACGATCCTCCGCGTGCAGTTCGACGAGCCGGGGTCGCTGCAGGCTCTCGTGGACCCGATCCTGCGCATCGCGGACTGGTTCGAGCACCACATCGCCGGAACGCACTTCAACCGCCTGGCCCGCGCCGGTCGATGGGCGCATCTCCTCTTCGACGAGGTGCAGGTCGTGGGCGGCTGGCACGTGCAGTTGAAGTTCCTCGTGGACAACGCTTCCGTGCGCACCATGGTCACCGGCAGCTCCGCCCTGCGCATCGAGCAGGGTCGCGACAGCCTCGCCGGTCGGATCAGCACTATCGAAGCCGGCGTTTTCTCCCTGACAGAGATCGGTCCGCTGCACGGACTGGAGACCCCGAAGCCGTTCCTTCCCACCAACGGCCTGAGCGCCATCGTCGACAAGACGTTCTGGACCGAGCTCCGCGAGCATGGCCTGCGGCACTCGAACTTCCGTACCGCCGCCTTCCGGCACTTCTCGGAGCGCGGGGGCTACCCGATCGTCCATAAGCGGAAGAACGTCGACTGGGCGGATCTTGCCGATCTCCTGCAGGAAACCGTGATTCGCAGGGTGATCCGCCACGATGTTCCCAACGGAGGCGGCCCACGAGACGTCGCGTTGCTGGAGGCCTTGTTTCAACTGACCTGCCGTTACGCGGGCCTCGCCCCCACCGTATCGGAGCTGGCCGAGCAGGTCGGCCTGTCACTGCACATACCCATCGACGGACGGCGGGTGACGCGCCATCTCAACCTGTTGGCGGACACTCTGCTTGTCAGGCTCGCCCCGCCGCTGGACGTGCGTCTGCGAAAGAACCGGGGCGGTCCCAAGCTGTGCCTCGCCGACCACGCGCTACGCGCATGCTGGCTCCAGGAACAGATCCCGCTCACCCCGGACGCTCTCGCGGAGCGCCTGGACCTGACGACACAGGCCGGACACCTCGCCGAGAGCGTTTTCGGCTCGGCCGCATCCCTGGTCGCCGGGCTCGACATCGCGCACTGGCCCGCGCGCGGTACCGATCGCGAGGTGGACTTCGTCCTGACCGTCGGCGTCCGGCGCGTGCCGGTCGAGATCAAGTATCAGCGACGTATCGATCAGCACCGCGACACCGCGGGCCTTCGTTCGTTCCTCGAGAAGACCGTGAACAACGCCGCTTTCGGCATCCTGATCACCCAGGACGCCTCCGGCGTGGTGGACGACCCGCGGATCGTCAGTCTTCCGCTGTCGACGTTCCTGCTGCTGCGGTGAGCAGTTCGGAGCGGGTACGACCGCAGGTTGCACGTCGTTCGCGATCCCACACTCAGTCCGGACGAGTCGGACCAGACCCCGGCGCTTGCTCTACATGGACGAACTCAAACCAGATTCCCGCCAGATGCGCGAAGTCCGTGTCCGTAGACAGAAGTGTGGCATTGCTTGTGTGCGTTGTCGCCGAAATCCACATATCATTCTGCCCCATCGGCCGAGCGGGTTGTGGCGGTTCCGCTCCATCAGGCGACACCACCGGTCTACCGTGCGTCCAAGCGTAGATCCGAGCGTACGCATCCAGAATAGCAGGCTGATTGATGTCAAGCGTGGGGATTGTTTCGAGGACATCGTCCAGACGCCTTCGTTTGTCCGTGCCCCAGCCCAACTTCTCCGCGAGCGCCAGGATCTCTCCTCTGCAAACCACGGAGGTGAAGACCATCGTCTCGCTGTCGCCGAGGCCGTAGTCGGCGCGGGCCTTGATGGCCCAAGGGGCTTCCCGGACAAAACCGAGCAGTATGTTCGTGTCCAGGAGGAAGCGTGACATGACGCGGTCGTTCAATCCAATTGCTTCAGCAGATCGTCGACGGACTCATCGCCCGGCCAGGTCCCGGCGAGATCGGCGGGGTCGAACGCCGCAGCCTTTCTGCGGAAGCCGGGCAACAAATCCTGCGCTGCTGGACGCGCTACCGGCAATTGCTCGAACAATCCGTCACCTTCCCCACGCTGACTGATCTTGCGAGCCTCGACCAGACGCGGTTTGCCGTTGACCTTGAAGTGCACAAGGCCCTCTATGGTAGTTCGCTTTCCCCAAAGAGGCCGAAGCACCTCTACATTCAGGGATGACGGATCCACCCGGCCCGCCAGTGCAGACCGACCATCCACCAGCAGTCGGAAACGGCCGCTGCCATACTTGATTTCGTCGAGTCGGCCACTGATCACGAACGGTCGTGGAGGCGGTACGCGGTCCAGCCATTCTCTCACTCGGTCGCAGGTTCCTCGGTCTACCGTGAAACGCTCGTGCGCACTGCCTGATGGTATGAGGTTGAAACCTACGTCAGGATTTTTTGCGGCTTTATCGAACTCTAGAACCGCCTCGAGTACCGAAGTATCGAAGTAGTCTCCCGCGGGGCTGTCCTGCTGAATCTCCTGAATTGCTCTGGCGGCGAGATCGAGAGCGGTATCCTCAACTTGAGGAGTCGTGTTCCAAAGGTCGAACTGCGCGAATGCATCGCGAGCTGTTGCCCCGATCGGAGGTGCCGCGACCTCGACGACCGTGGAGCCGGCCGACAGACCCGTAATGGTCATATCCATGGTGGCGGCAAGCCATCGGGGCTTGGCGCCCTTCTCGCTCCCGGCGCCGGTAGCGAGCAGACGAGCCGTCCGTTCCGCGGTCTTCAGGAGGGCGTTCAACACTCGTTGGAAGGTCGTCACCTTGATCTGACCCTCGTCTTCCGTCAGCCCGACGATGCGAAGTCGGTAGCGTTGCTGAGTCATGACTGCCCGAATTCTCCGTTCTTGCAGTCCTACGTGACCTTGCTGCTCTGGTTCGGCTGGAGATCACCAGTGCCCGTACATCCTGAATCTTCTACTGTCCGCCGCCGCGCCGATCTGCCTCCAGGGCCTCCCACAACGCCGTGCCCTCGGCGTCGACCGCCGTGCCGGGCCTGATCACCGGGCTCAGCTCCAGGTGCCGGTCGGTCTCCGGCTCGAACACGGGCCACGGCGGCAGTCCGCCGCGGTTCGGATTGCCGGTGGCGGCGAACTGCACCCAGTAGCCGCGCATCGTGGCGGAGAGGTCGGTGTCGGTGTCGGTGTAGTCGCCGACCGGGGTGAGACCGAGCGGGCGCTCGCCCCCCTGTTCGCGTCGTGTCAGCGTGCCGAAGACGTAGACGAGCTCTGCCGCATGGTGCGAGCCGAGATCGGCGCCCCAAGGGGTCGGGGGCACGTGGGTGAAGTGATACAGCCACGTCGGCGCGCCGACCGCGGCCTGCGACTCGGCGTGCGCCCGCACCGGCCCGGCGAAGTACAGGTCGTGGATCACCTTGTCGATGGCGGCCTGCGCGGCCTCCGGCGATGACGCGTCGTAGTGCGCGAGCATCTCGTCGGCCAGCTCCGGATAGACCGACCGGACGTAGCCCTCGAACGCCTCAGCATCGGGAATGTCCATGTTGCGGGTCATCAACGAGCCCTCGTTGCCGTTCAGCCCGGTGATTAGCGGGACGGCGTGCTGCCGGCCGGCGCGGTACATCGCCAGTGGGTCGTCCGGGATGACCCAGCCGTCGACGTTGGGGGCCCAGACGTTGCCGGTCCGCAGGAACGGGCTGCCCGCGTCGGCGTTCGACGCTGCCAGCACATCGGCCGCGCTCGCCGCACGCATCGCGGCCAGCGCCTCGTCGGTGTTCCCCGTGATCCCGAGCGCGGCGGCCACCCGCAGGCCCTGCGCCTCGGCGGCCTCCCAGCCGCGCGCCGCCTCGGCCAGCGGCCGGTCCCAGCCGTTTATCCAGTTGCTCTGCGCGATGGCCCCGTGGAACAGCCCCTCGGCTTGCGGCATGAGCATGACCGACATGACCGCGCCGCCACCGGCCGACTCGCCGAAGATCGTCACCCGGCCGCGGTCACCGCCGAACGTCGCGATGTTGTCGTGGACCCACTCGAGCGCCGCCACCATGTCCAGGAGGCCGTAGTTCCCCGATGCCCCGTGCAGCGACTCGGCCGACAGGGCCGGGTGCGCGAGGAAACCGAACACGTTCAGCCGGTAGTTGATGGTGACCACCACCGCCCCGTCAGCGGCGAGCGGCGTCCCGTCGTAGATGGCGGTCGACCCGGAGCCGCCCGTGTAGCCGCCGCCGTGAATCCAGAACAGCACCGGGCGCGGCTCGCTGGTCTCGCGCGGCGCCCAGACGTTGAGGAACAGGCAGTCCTCGTCCTGGGTGACGCTCTGGCCTCCGTTCTGGATGCAGATCGCACCGCTCCCGGACGCGTCGCGCACCCCTTCCCAGCCGACGACCGGTTCGGGCGGACGCCAGCGCAGGTCGCCGACCGGCGGCGCGGCGTAGGGAATCCCCTTGAAGGCGACGATCTCGTCGTTGCCCGCGGAGACGGCTCCCCGGATGGTTCCGCCGGTGACCATGATCGGCGCATCGGGATCGAGGACGGTCTGCGCGTCAGCCGGAACCGCCCGGACGGCCAGGGCCAGCGCGAGAGCCGCGCAGACCGCCGCACGAACGAGAGAAGTGCTTCGAATCCTGGTCATCTGTCGTCTCCGCTGTCGTCGCGACCCCGCGGCCGGGCACCGCTGCCTCGTCTCGGGAGTGACGCGTGTCTGATAAGGTCCACTTGTCCGAATGTTAGCCCGGAAATCGTCGCCCGCGACTCCGATTGCCGGCCAACCGGGCCTGAACAGGAGGTCTTCGCCGCGTCCACGGCGCAGACTCCTGGCCCGGAAATCGTCGCCTCGCGCGGCGGTCGGCCGCGACCGAAAATGAGGCGCGCACAACCGACGGTCGCGACAGCACGCTCCCATGGCCAATCAGCAGCCCGCACGCCCCTGGTACCGCGAGGTGAACCGCGAGCAGAGGAAGGTGTTCGCCGCCACCTTCCTCGCCTGGATGCTCGACGCGTTCGACTTCACCATCCTGACGTTCATCCTGATCGACATCCAGCAGAGCTTCACCGTCGACCGTGCGTTGGCCGGAGCGCTCGGAACCGTAACGCTGATGTTCCGGCTGGTCGGCGGACTGGGCGCGGGCATGATGGCCGACCGCTGGGGACGGAAGCTGCCCCTGATGCTGTCGATCCTGTGGTTCTCGCTGTTCGCGTTCCTGAGCGGCTTTTCGACCTCGTATGCGATGCTCTTCGCCTTCCGCGCCCTCTTCGGCATCGGGATGGGCGGCCCCTGGGCGGCCGGCATGCCGTTGGCCCTCGAGCAGTGGCCGGCGCGGCTCCGCGGGCTGGCGTCCGGGCTGCTGCAGGGCGGCTGGTTCTGGGGCTACATGCTGGCCGCGCTGACGTTCCACTACGTCTATCCGCTCTTCAGCGGCCTCCCGGATCCGCTCAGCGACGCCGAGGGCTCGACGCTCGGCTGGCGCGTGATGTTCTGGGTCGGCGTCGTGCCGGCCCTGCTCGTGCCCTGGATCCGGTCGGGGATCCCCGAGAGCCCGGTCTGGCTCGAACGCCAGCGCCACCTGCGGGAGGCAGGCGCCGAGAGCGCGGCCGAGCGCGTGTCGATCCTGCAACTGCTCCGGCCGGACCTGCTGTGGGCGACCGTGCAGTCGTCGATCCTGATGGGCGCCTTCATGTTCTCCTACTACTCGCTCAGCTTCTGGTACCCGACATTCCTCCGCGAGGTCGGGCGGGAACCGCTCGGTTACCTGCTGGCGTTCAATCTCGGCGCCGTCGTGGGGATGGCGCTCTGGGGGCATGCCTCCGAGACGCGGCTCGGACGCCGTGGCGCCGTGGCGGCCGCGGCGCTGACGGGGGTGGCTTCGATCCCCGCTTACGTGGGCGGAGCGGGCGGCGCAACACTGGTCATCGGCGCGGTCGTGATGGGCGCCTCGGGGGGCGGGATCTGGGGCATGGCCCCTTCGTATCTCACCGAGCGGTTCCCGACGGCGGTGCGCGGCGTCGGTCCCGGCCTCTCGTACCACGTCGGCGCGGCGCTCGGGTCGCTCACGCCGTTCGTCCTCGGACGCCTGCAGGACGGCGGGATGACGACCGGGTCGGCGATGATGGTCTGCATCGCGGTGTCCGGCCTGCTCGTGGCCGCCGTCGTCTGGCTGGGACCGGAGACCCGCGGACGTCGATTCACGGCCACGGAGGCGTAACCACACGACCAAACCCTGCCGATCGACCAGTCGATTGGTGTGGCGACACTGTATACATCGAACGTTGATTCCGGTTCCGGTCCGCTCGGATCGCATCGAGCGCAATCTGCTTCGGCGCTCGTGACCGTTCTTCGAGAGGAGGCCGCAGACGGCGTACGACTACTTCGTCGCGCAGGATCCCGCTTTGCAGCGCGTGAAGGACGAGGAGGGATCGAGCAAGCAGGAGTTCGGCGGCGTCATCGGGGGCCGATCCTCGCGTACGACCTGGTCGGCGACGGCCGCTCGGTGCTGCGGGGCGGCTACGGCATTTTCCACGACAAGACCCTCGGTTACGCGGTGACCCAGTTCCTTCGGAATCAGCCGTACCCCGACTGGTTCGTCGCGTCGTTTCCGCAGGACACGGACGACCCCGGCCCGACGGCCGGTATGTCGCCGAGCGGCGATCTGTTGCGGTTGATCAGGCATCCGGACCAACTTCAATCCCCAGATGCGGAGCGGCACGTTCCGGACCGATCCGGTGACCCGCTCCGATGTCTTCAAAGTGCTGGACCGGGCCGGGCTGAACTCGGGGGATGTGTTCGTCGGCGACGTATCGGCTACGCGATCCCGGTCGGACGCGAAGAGCAGTACTATCGCAACCGGGACCATGCTACCTGCGAAAAGCAAACGTCACATTGGGAATCTACACGGGAGCAAGAGATGTCGCATCAGCGAGGACGGGCGCGCGGGCGCCTCTGGACCCCGGAAGTCTGCGGTGCCGAAGCAGCGCAGACTTCCCGACAGGCTTGGTTGGGCGAAAAGCGGAGCCGCAAGGCGACGGTTTTCGGGCTGGGAGCGATGCTGGCCGCATCTTGCGTGGGTGGCGCGGCGACGCATCTGTTGATGTCCGGCGCAGTGGAGGCGCAGGGTGCGGGAGCAGTGGTCACGGCAACGCAGGTAAACCTCGTCGACGGTGCGGGCCGGCTGCGTGGCGTGCTCGCGGGCAGCGATCCGGGGGGCCTCGCGTCGATCACGCTCTACGACCAGACGGGCCAGGCGCGGAGCACGATGGCCGTGGAACCCGACGGGACACCGCTCATCCAGCTCCACGGCCCCGGCGGAGAGACGCGCCTGCGCGCTACGGTGCAGGGCAACGACGCTCTGATCGTGGCCGGCTCGGAAGCCGAAGGACAGGGCCTCTTCGGCGCGGTCCAGGGCCGGCCAATCGTCACTCTCGGCGACGGTTCGCGAGTCCGGCTGCAACTGCATCTGACCAGTGTGGGACTTCCCCGACTGGTGCTCGCGGACAGCACGGGACAGGAGGCCGCCTCTCTCGCCGTCGGCGGCGACGACATGCCGCAACTCGCGCTCACCGCCGCGGGACGGCGGCGGGCGGTCCTGACCACGGTAGGCGACGCCACGGTGCTCAACCTGGGCGGCGCCACCGGCACCCGCCTCGTCGCCGGGGTGGCGGAGGACGGTGCCCCAAGCATCATCTTCCTCGATGGCCAAGGGGCTTTCATGGCATCGCTCGGCGATGTGGGCAATGGACGCCTCGGTTTCGTCAACGCGGCCGGCGAGGTGACCGACGTCACCTCCCGATGAAACCCACCGGCCCGGCGCAAAGAAGTGAGCCGTCGTCACGAACTGCCGCTCCCCCAACGTGCTATTCTGCGCGTCGCCGGCAGGCAAGGGACGAAGCCGAGCGGCACGGGGTGTCGCGGGCGCGTGCCGGGTTTCTGCCGCGCACCTGGAGTTCACACGCGAACGTTCCAGAACGACACATTCGTGCAAGAGAGGTCAAGTCATGCGATTCGCCGACTTCCGCCGCGTCCTTGTCCTGCTGATCGTCCTGTTCCTAGCCGCGGGCACAGCCGCCGCACAGTCGTCGGGAGACGGCGAACGCCCGCGCCGCATCGCTCTCTGGGGATCGTCGGTCCCCAACGGCACCGGCGACGAGTTGAACCTCGGCGGCTACACCGGCCGCCTGCGCGAGCTGCTGGAGCCGCGCGGCTGGGAGGTGTTGAACGTCTCGCGGGGCGGCGACAACACGATCACCATCACCCCGCGCTTCGCGCCCGAGGGCGATCCGGATCCCGGCACGCGATACCTGACGCCGGTCGATCCCGGCTACGTGGTCATCGCGCTGTCGCTCGGCAACGAAGGCATCATGCGCTGCCCGCCCGGACAGCCGTCGCCCCGCTGCGCCGACTCGCGCGGGGCGGCCGACGCCGTCGCGCAGCAGTTCGCCGACGGCCTGCAGCGGCTGATCGCCCGCGCGCGCGAACATGGCATCGTGCCGGTAATCGGCCTCACGTACACCCGGGGCGACTTCACCGAGGCGGAGTACGCCCACACGCGGGCGACCAACCTCTTGATCAACACGTGGGACGTACCGAGCGTCAACCTGCTCGGGGCCATCGACGACGGCTACGGCCGCTGGGCGCGGGGCTTCTTCCCCGAACCGATACATCCGAACGCGGCCGGCCACACCGAGATGTTTCACGCCTTCGTGCCGACCCTCTTCGATGCCCTCGAAGCCGGCAAGCCGACCCCGACGCGCTCCGCCGCCGACGGCTTCGCGCGGGTGCGCGGCCGCGGCCGGTCGCCCATGACGTTGAGTCTCGACGACACGATGCGCTCGTTCGGGTTGACGTTTCAGGTACGGGCCGAGGGCGATGGCACCATCGCCAGCATCGGCGGCCAGACCGTCGGCCACGAAGTGGACTGGGTGACGGTCCCCTTCCGCCGCGCCGAGCTGGACTTCGAGGCGATGACGCTCAGCCCCACCGGACGGCGGTTCCAGGCCACCATCGCCATCCAGAACGGGCGCTGGGTCTATACGTCCGCTAACGGCAACGCGGCCACGTCGCCGCAGCCCGGCGCCGACGGCCAGTGGCACCACGTGACGCTGACCCACCACGTGGCGCGCGGACAAACGCACTTCTACGTCGACGGACGGCTGGTCGGCACCATCGAGGAGCGGCTGCAGCCCGACCGTTTCGTGCTCGGCGGCCCCGGCCCCGACTGGTCGACGGCGGTCCCCGCCCCGGCCGACTACAAGGACTGGATGGTGCACCGCGCGGGCCTGAACGCCGACGAGGTCGGGGTGCTGCACGGCGGCGGCCTCCTGCAGTCGAGCCTGGAGCTGTACGCGCCGCTCTCCGACGACGGCTTCGAGAACCGGGCGCAGAGCCTGTCCGAAGTGCAGGTCGACGGCCGCGCGGTGTCTGCGACGACCGAGAACTGAAGCGAGCCGCTGAGGGCGAGAGAAGCGAGAGGAGCGCGAGACGATGGGCAGGATGGTCGAGTTCGCGGCGAACGGCAAGAACTCCGGCGGCTACCTGGCGACGCCGGCGTCCGGTTCCGGCCCGGGCGTGATCGTCATCCAGGAGTGGTGGGGGCTGGTCGATCACGTCAAGGACGTCGCCGACCGCTTCGTCGGCGAAGGCTTCGTCGCGCTCGCGCCGGACATGTATCACGGGGAGACCGCCGCGAGCCCCGACGACGCCGGCAAGCTGATGATGGCGCTCAACATCGAGCAGACCGAACGGGACCTGCGGGGCGCCGTCGATTACCTCCTGGCCCGCGACGAGGTGACCGGCGACCGCGTCGGCACCGTCGGGTTCTGCATGGGCGGCCAACTCTCACTGTTCGCCGCCTGCGCCAACGCGAGGGTCGGCGCCTGCGTGGACTTCTACGGGATCCACCCCAACGTCACGCCCGATCTGGCGAGCCTGCAGGCGCCGGTCCTCGGGTTCTTCGCCGAGAAGGATGGCTTTGTCACTCCGGAGGTCGCCCGCAAGCTGGAGGCCGACCTGCGGGCGGCCGGCAAGGAGGCCGAGATCACGATCTTCGAGGGCGTCGACCACGCGTTCTTCAACGACACCCGGGCCGAGGTGTATCACCCCGAGTACGCCGCCGAGTGCTGGACGCGGATGCTCGCATTCTACCGGCGGTACCTGGGGTAACTGCGTCCAGTCTCGCATGCGTCGCACCGCGGCCCAAGGACGATGCACCATCTCAGGGCGTATCGTCAGCGTCCAGCAGGACGAGGTTGCTCCCGTCGGTTCCAGTCATTCGAGCTGCCAGCTCGACGGCCCGTTCCAGCTCTCCCTGCTTCACGACACCGTACCGGTCGACGCGTATCGGCGGGAGGATAGCAACGTCGGCAGCCGGGGCGACCGCCTCGGCGATTCGGCCCAGCAGAATCGGGACCGCGTCTATCTCGCCATGCCCCTCGACGATGGCAACGATTCTTGCCATCGCTTCATGGCAGGACGTGGAACAGGTGAGGCTGTTCCGGTCGCAACTCGAACACGCTCGGGTCGGGGCGCAGTTGATTCATGCGGAGAAGCTCGCCGGCGGTGTAGAGATGGTCCCTGAGCGCAGAGCGTCCTACTTCATCCAGAGGACCGATGCGACTCTCGCCATGTTCCGCCACTACAGCGAGAATTGCGTCGTCGGGTATCTCCCGGTCGTCCAGCAAGTCCGGGCTGTGGCTCGTGACGAGGATCTGTGCCTGCTCGGCGGCGTCCTGGAGCCCGTCGATCAGAACTCCCGCGGCCGCCGGGTGCAGCGCGACCTCGGGCTCCTCTATGCCGACGCATCGCCGAGTCGATTCCGCGCCGTCGAATCCCTGAAACAGCGCGACGAGCACACCCAGCGCGCGCAGCGTTCCGTCCGACATGCTGCTTGCAAAGAACCGCCACGGGTAGCGAGCCCCGCGCACTTCCTGCCTGAACTCGAGGGTCTCCTTGGGACCGACAGACCTTTCGTCGACGCCCGAGATTCCGGAAACCACCTTGCCCAGGTACTCCTCGACCCGCTTCTTGATCTCCGGTGACCGGGTGCGCAAATTGGCAAGCACGCTGGCGATGTTGCCTCCGTCCCGTTTCAGCAGATCGCCCGGGTCGGGCGACTGGAGCTCCCGAATGGCTTCAGGATTCAGGTTATAGAACCCCATGCCGACGAGCGCGTCATATACGGGTCGAAAGGCCTCGACACCGGAAACGTTCACGAGGTAGAGCCGATCGTCGGCGGCGACGGGGGAAGGGGCCAGGGTGCTCTCGGCAACTCGCCCACGCTCGACCGAGTAGAAGTGGCGCTCGCTGCCGTCGTATCGAACCACGCGGCACTCCTCGCGTTGCACCTCGTACCCGCCGCGTGGCTTTGCGCCGACCGTGAACGCGTAGCTTACCGCCGACTCTGCCAGACCGAGCCTGATGCCGATCCCGAAGTGATTGGGATGGCCCCCGGATCGCCGCCGAACCTCGCCGATCCCGCCTCTATCCCGTAGCGCGTGGTCGAGCGAAAACCGAACCGCATCGGCAACGAAACGCAGCGCGTCAAGGAAGTTGCTCTTGCCCGACCCGTTCGGACCAACCAGAAACGTCAACTGCGCCGGTGAGACGTCACACGCGGCTATGCTCTTGTAGTTGCGCAGCACGACACGGGTCAGCAGACGGCGATCAGCCTCCACGACGGCTCCGATTCACGGCGTCCATTCTATCCAGTGCACACCCTGCCCTTTCCCCAGTGCGCTTGGTGCCGGGATGGAATGGAGTCGCCCTACGGCAGCGCGAAGGTCAGGATCGTGTTGGTAGCGATCATCGTCACGTACTGCTTGCCGTTCACCTGGTAGGTCATCGGGCTCGATCGGATCGGACGCGGCGCCTGGTACCGGAACAACTGCTCGCCGGTCGCCGCGTGGAAGGCGTAGAACGCCCCGTCGTCCGCCCCCTGGAACACCAGGTCGCCGGCCGTCGCGAGGTTGCCGCTCGCCCCGATGGGGGTGAGGGCGGGGAACACGGCCTGCCACGCCTCTTCCCCGCTGGCCGGCTCGTAGGCGGTCAGGGTGGTCGTCGGCGTGTAGGCGGGGATGCGGCTCAGCTCCTCGAAGTTGGCGCTGTGGCCGTCGCCGTGCGGCCCCGGCTCGAGGCTGTCGCCGAGCGGCCGGACGATCATGGAGACCGCCGCGTTCTTGCCGGTGACGTAGAGCAGCCCGGTGCGGGGGCTGAACGCCGGCGAGCCGAAGCTCGATCCGCCGTGGGCGACGATCAGGTGCTCCTCGATGGAGTACGGCGTGTACATCTGCCGGCTCTGCGCCTGCAACTCCGGATCGTCGAGGTGCACGTAGGTCGCGCAGAACGGCGTCATCGGCACGCCGCGTGCGTTGTGCGGGATCGGCTGGGTCGGATAGACCACCTCGCCCGGCACGTTGCTCTCGGTCGGCACCAGCGTCTCGACCATCGGGTTGATCGGCTCCCCGGTCTCGCGATTCCAGAGGTAGAGCAGGCAGTTCTTCCCGGCCGAGCCGACGCCGCGGACGATCTCGCCGTCGGCGCCCAGTACGTCGAAGAGCACCGGCCCGGTGACGTGGTCCCAGTCCCACAGATCATGGTGGATTGCCTGGTAGTACCAGCGCAGGGCACCCGTCTCCAGGTCGAGGGCCACGGTGGAGTTGGTGAACAGGTTGGCCCCGGGCCGTGCGGACCCATCGTAGTCGGGCGACGGGTTGCCGGTGTTGAAGTAGATGAGCCCGAGATCGAGGTCGATGGCCGGCTGCGTCCAGACCCCGCCCCCGGCGCGCTGACCGTCGCCCCACGTGTCCGCGGCAATCTCCCAGCCGTCGTCCTGGGGCCGCTGCGGGATGGTGTTGAACACCCACTGGATGGCTCCCGTCGTGGCGTCGGTGGCGATCACCAGGCCGCCCGGTATGTGCCCCTCCGAGAGCGCGGCCCCGACGTAGAGCGTCCCGTCGTGGTACGCCGGCGCGGCCGTGATCCGGTAGCCCAGCTCGTGCGGGTCCAGGGTTGGCGGGTAGGTATCCGGGTACTTGGTCTGCAGCGCCATCCCGACGACGGGCAGCACCCCGCCGTCGCCGAACGACTCGACGAGCTCGCCGGTCTTCGCATCGGCGGCTACCAGGCTCGGCCCGTTGTAGGCGTAGATCTTGCCGTCCGCGTAGGTTGGCCCGCGGACGCGGTTGCGGCGCGCCTCGTTCAGCTCGAGGCTCCAGACTTCCTCCCCGGTGATCGCGTCGATGGCGACGACGCTGGGTCCGGCGTGGAAGTACATCACGCCCTCGATCACGAGCGGCGTCACCTGGGCGATGTCGATGCCGGCCGGCACGTCGTAGGACCACTCTTCGGCCAGTTGTGCCACCGTCCGGGTATTGACTTCGTCGAGCTCCGAATAGCGGCTGTTGTCCAGGTCGAGGTTGTGGCTCGTCCAGTTGGTCTGGCCGCCCGTCGTGATGTCGGGCGGCTCCCCGTGCGTCGTGGTCCGGCCCTGCTGACCGGCCGCGGACACGCCCGCAACCAGACAAGACACGGTCAGAACAGCCGCAAGCGGTCGAATACGCGCACTGGTGAATGAGGTCATCTGTCGCTCCTTGGCCCTCATCATATCCGCAGGCTAGAATCGAGATATGGAAGCGCTCGTGCCTTGGCTCACGCCCGCCCTGATCGTGGCTCTCGCCGCGTGGCTCCGCTCGGATCTGCGCGATATCCGTCAGGAGATCAGGGACTTGCGCCGTGACTTCACCAGCCTGGCCGAGCGCGTCGCCAGCTTGGCCGAGCGCGTCGCACACCTCAACGGCGCGCTGCTTCGACCCGCGGCGCCCACCCGCGACGGAGACTGACCAAGCCCTGGAGAGCGCTAGCGGTCAGCAATCAGCGCGTCGTCGTGCAGAATTCCGAGCGCGCAGGTTGGACACGGGGGCACGTCCACGCCCGCCGCAAGCGACCGCTCCCGGAGCAGCGCATAAGTCTCGGGAAACGGCTCGATGGTGTCGATCGGCCCCTGGGCGATGGTCACCGGCAGCCAGCCCCGTCCGTTGGCCGCGTCGAGACGGGCGCCGTGGGCCAGCAGCAGCTCGACGACGGAGTTCGCGCCCCGGTTCGCCGCCCCGTGCAGTGCGGTGTTGCCGGCCTCGTCCGCGGCGTGCACGTCCACTCCCGTATCGAGCAACAGCTTCACCGCTTCGAGTGCGTCGGCTTCCGAGCCGGCGCCCTGTCCGGCGTAGGTCGCCGCCCCCGCCGCCGCCATCAGCGCCGTCGACCCGCTCGCTGTCGTAACGCGCGTCTCGGCCCCGTGCGCCAGCAGCAGGCGCATGAGCGGCACGTCTGCCGCGATGGCGGCGAGCAGGAACGGCGTCACTCCCTCCGTCGGGTACAACGGTGAAGTCTGCGTGGCCAGCCGGACGCGCTCGCGGGACGCCGCGTTCGGGTCGGCCCCGGCAGCCAGCAGCGCCTCGATGAGCTCGCCGCTGGTCAGGTTGCCGGTGGGCGATGGATCCGGCACGACACGAAAGTGCGGCCGGTGCGCGAGCACAGCGGTATGGAGCGCGGTCCAGCCGACGCCGTCCGCGTTGGGATCGGCGCCGCGGTCGAGCAGCCACACAGCCAGCTCGTAGTGGCGGTTGTCGATGGCGACGACCAGAGCGCTGGAGCCGTCCGGCGCCATGTCGTCGATGTCCGCACCGGACTCGGCCAGGACCGCTGCAACGTCAATGTGACCGCCCTGCACGGCGAAGAGAAACGCCGAGAATCCCCGCGGCGGCGCCACACCATCTGCCGCGCCGGCGGCATCGCCGGCCGCCGGCGCGCCTGCCGACCCTTCCGCATGTCCCGATCGAGCGTGAACGTCCGCCCTGTGGGAGACCAACTCCCGCACCGCCGCCGCGTGCCCCTCGGCCGCGGCCCACATCAGCGCGGTCTGTCCTCGCCACTGCTCGGCCGCGTTGACGTCGGCGCCGTGATCCATCAGGAGGCGGACCGACTCGACCTGCCCCGTCCGGGCCGCGGTCATCAGCGCCGTCTCCCCTTCCGGCTGGGCCCGGTTCGCGTCCGCCCCGGCGACCAGCAGCCGGGCCAGCATCGGCGCGCTGCCGTTGAGGCTTGCCAGCGCGATCGGCGCCACCCCATAGCGGTTGACCGCCGTCACGTCCGCCCCGGCGTCGATAAGCAGGGAGGCGATGTCGCCGTCGTCGCGGTGGACCGCCCAGTGGAGCGCCGTGGTGCCGTCGATCTCGGGCGCGTTGACGGCTGCCCCCCGATCGAGCAAGCTGTGCACCGCGGCCCCGTCGCCCTGTTTCACCGCCTCGATGAGCGGGGACTGCGCGGTCGCCGCGCCGGCCCCCGTGCAAAGCACGAGAGCCAGCAACCCGCTCACCAGACGCCCGCCCGTCGCGGCGGGCGCCGGGTGCGGCGACGTCCCGCCGCTCTGGGTGCTTGCGCGGGATTCTTCCACGGCACACCTACACGCCGGACAGCTCGCGAAGCTGCCCGGTGCTGTCGCCAATCCGATCCACCCGAACCCCGGCCTTGTCGAGCAGGCTCACGAGCAGGTTCGCGTGCGGCGTCCCGGCGGGATACGCCAGGTGCCGTCCTCCGGCGAGCTTTCCGGCACCGCGCCCCGCGACCAGCAGCGGCAACGCCGTGTGGCTGTGCTGATTGGCGTCGCTGATCCCGCCGCCGTACATCACCATTGCGTGATCCAGCAGCGTCCCGTCCCCGTCCGGTGTCGACTGCAGCCGGTCCAGGAAGTAGGCGAACAGTTGGACCAGATAGGTGTCGATAATGCCGATCTTGGCCAGCCGCTCCGGGTCGTACTGATGGTGCGACGTCGCGTGATGCGGGTCCGGCACGCCGATCTCCGGAAACGCGCGCTGACTGGTCTCGCGTCCCAACTGGAACGTGAAGACGCGGGTCAGGTCGGCCTGGAACGCCAGCACCTGCAGGTCATACATCAGCTTGCAGTGCGCCCCGGTGGAATCCGGCACCCCGAGCGGGCGGTCGGCGTCCGGCATGGCGGCGCTGTGCGCCTCGCTGCGCTGGATGCGCCGCTCGATCTCGCGCACCGCGTCCAGGTACTCCGTCAGACGGACGCGATCCTGCGCACCGATCTGCAGTTCCAGTCCGGCAATCTCCTCGGTTACCGAGTCGAGCACGCTGCGGTTGCGCTTCCGCAGGGCGTGCCGCTCCTCGGGCGTGGCGCCGTCGCCGAACATCCGATCGAACACGTTGCGCGGGTTGTGCTCGGCCGGCAGCGGCGTGGTCGGCGTCCGCCAGGAGAGAGAGTCGGTATAGGCGCAACTGTAGCCGCTGCCGCCGCAGGTGCCCATCCAGCCGGCCGGCTCGATACAGAGCTCCAGCGAACCGAGCGGGGTGTCCTGCCCGATCTCGGCCGCGGCGATCTGATCGATGGTCGTCCCGGCCCGTACGGCCGGACCCTCGCTCTTGAGCGGATGGGTGGCGTTCAGCCACGAGGAACCGGCGCGCGGGTGGTCGCCGATGCCGTCGCCCCACGGATTCGCCGGGTCGTTGTCGAGCCCGGACAGCACCGTGACCGCATCGCGGAAGGGACCCAGGGGCGCCAGGGTCGGCGACAGCTCGAACGCCTTGCCTTCTCCCTTGCTCTG
This sequence comes from Vicinamibacterales bacterium, assembly GCA_964291605.2. Lineage (GTDB taxonomy): Bacteria > Acidobacteriota > Vicinamibacteria > Vicinamibacterales > UBA8438 > WTFV01. Next base: position 4,238,351 of record OZ219745.1, read on the forward strand.
CCACTGGAACATGTTCGCGCCGTTGGGGAAGTAGACGAACCCCAGCCGCCGCACCGGATTGGCCGCGGTCCGCGACAGAGCGGAGGCCGCGGGAACCATCGCGTCCAGCAACGGCAGCGCCAGCGAGGCGCCGGCGCCTCGGAGAAACATCCGCCTGGGCAACGCCCGCTTCGTGACTATCATGATTCCTCCCGCGCTCCTCGTTGACCTGATCTGTCGTCTTGATCCGATCCGTCGTCGATCTTCAGTTTGCCGCCCGGGGCGCGACGCCGGCCGACCGCCGCTGCCGGAACGGCACGCTCTCCACGATGCCGAGCACCAGCGCCGAGAAGCGATGCTCCCGGGGCGCCGCGTCACGCACTATCTTGCGCACCGCGGGGGCGTCGGTGTACTCCAGACCCCGCCCCAGGGCGTAGGTCAACAGCTTCTCCGTGAGCGTTCGCAGGAACGGCTCCGGGTTCGCGAGCAACGCCTGCTTCAGCTCCGCGACCCCCGTAAACGGGGTGCCGTCGGGAAGCGCGCCCGAGACGTCGAGCGGCTCGCCCGACGCGTCCGTCTCCCGCCACCGGCCGACCGCGTCGAAGTTCTCCAGCGCCAGTCCCAGCGGGTCCATCAGCCGGTGGCACGCCGCGCACGTCGGGTTCGCGCGGTGCCGCTCCATCGCCTCCCGCATCGTGAGCTCGCGGCCGTCATTCGCGCTGGCCTCCAGCTCCGGTACGTCCGGCGGCGGATCGGGCGGCGTCGTCCCCAGAATGTTCTCGAGAATCCAGATGCCGCGCTTCACCGGCGACGTGCGGGTCGACAGCGACTGCACCGTGAGCATGCTGCCCTGCCCCAGCAGCCCGCCCCGCATCGGATGGCCGGCGGTCCCGACGCGCCGGAAATGGTCGCCGTAGACGTACGGGATGTCGTAGTGCCGCGCCAGGCGCTCGTTGACGAACGTATAGTCGGCGGCCAGCAGATCGAGGACGCTGCGGTCCTCGCGGACGATGCTCTGGAACAGGAGTTCCGTCTCGCGGCGGAACGCGTGCCGGAGGTTGTCGTCGACGTTCGGGAACCGCCGGAAATCCGGCCGCGCCGCCGGCACGTTGCGCAGGTAGAGCCACTGCCCCGCGAAGTTCTCGGCCAGCGCATCCGCACGCGGGTCGGCCAGCATGCGCCGCACCTGCCGCTCCAGCACGTCCGGGTCGCTCAGCTCGCCCCGGTCGGCGAGAGCGAGCAGCTCCTCGTCGGGCAGGCTGCTCCAGAGGAAGAACGACAGCCGGGACGCGAGCGCCAGATCCTCGACCGGGTATCCCCTGCCGGCAGCCGCGTCCACCGGATCGAGCTCGATCCGGAACAGGAACGACGGACTGACCAGGAGCCGGGCCAGCGCCTGCTCGATGCCCCGCTCGAAGCCCCCTTCGCGGCGGCCCGCTTCGTAGAAGGGCTGCAGCACGCCCAGGTCGTTCGCGTCGACCGGACGGCGGAACGCCCGCCGGGCCAGAGCGGACAGGATCTCCTCGGCACACGCGCGCTCGTCCTCGGCGTCCGCATCGGGCCGGCAGGTGAAGATGCGATCCCTGCTCGGCGTCCCGGCCGGCGCGCCAGGGAGGTACGGTCCAGTGACGATCACCTCGCTGACGTACGGCAGGTCGTGCGTCCGGTTTTGCTCCAGCAGCGCGCGCAGGAACGGGCGCCGCACGCGCTCGACCAGCGCGGAAGGCCGTCTGAGGAACGAGACGGCCAGCCGACGCGGCCCAGCCCGCACCGGAACCCGGACGCGCAGATTGGCGTCGCCCGGCTCCTGTGGACTCGCATCCCAGTCGGAATCCTCGGCCGAGGCGTTCGCACCGGCGGTCAGCAGCCCGGCCCGCGCGCCGTCGACGGCAATCTCCACATGGTGCGGCTCGGTCAACCCCACGATGTCGCCACTGTTGCCGGAGGCGCCGTTGCGGGCCAGGCGGACCCGGATCTCGTACTCGCCGTCGACCGGGAAGAAATGGTCTACCAGCGTGCCCCCGCGCGTGCCGAACGGAAGACCGTCCAGGCGATCGCGCTGGGTCAGCTCGGTCGACACCCGGTACACGTCGGCGGTCACGGCAACACCGGAATCGCTGGCAACGGCGAGCCGGCTGATCCGGTTCGCGGCGGTGAGGTAGCTCTCGAGCAGCAGCGGCGAGAGGCCGAGGACATCGCCGATGTTGTCGAAGCCGTAACTGGACGTATCGGGTGGCAGCAGCGACGACACGTCGACGTCGAGGGCGAGCAGATCGCGCACCGCGTTGCGGTACTCGGCGCGGTTCAACCGGTGCAGGACGGCCGGGCGGCCCGGATCCGGGTTGGCATCCGCGGCGGCGTCGAGCCGGCTCTCGATCCAGGTCGCGACGCGATCGTACGTGTCCGCGGCCGGCCGCGGCCGACCGGCTGGTGGCATCGAGCCGTTCCGGAGCCGCCGGACGACGTGCTCCCAGCGCTCCGCGTCACCGGCGATCTCGCCGACGTCGAGCGCGTCGAAAGCGAGCCCCGTCTCGCGCCCGACGGTCGAGCGCTGGTTGTGGCACGCCTGGCAGTAACGGCTCAGGACCGCCTGAGTCTCCGTGCTGGCGCCGGACTCATCGGCAGCGACCGTAGCGTTCCCCGGTTGCGCGAAGCCGGGCGACGCCGCCCCTGGCCCCACGAGTGTGGCCAGTAGCCCAAACAGGACGAGAAACGGCGGTCTTCGCATCGCTCTCATTGTCCGAGCGCCCCAAAACGCCTCGCTGGCTCCGCGTTTCGGCCCATCCCTCCGCTCCATGACCTTGCGCCTCAGCTTTGCTTCGCTGCGTTCTGCGGCGCAGGCTCCTAGCTTCGTCCGGCCCCGGATCTCCCGTCAGCCTCAGCTCCGCGTCAGAATGGCTCAACCCCCGGGCGGACTCAGACCCCCGTCAGGTAGCGCAGCTCCCCGGTGCTGTCACCGAAGCGCTCGGTCGGCACATCCATCATGCCGAGCAGCGTCAAGTACAAATTCGTCAGCGGCGTCTCGTCCGCGTAGCGCAAATGGCGGTTCCCCTTGAGCTGTCCTGCCGCGCCGCCCGCGACCAGGATCGGCAGCTTCTGGATGTTGTGCAGGTTGCTGTTGCTCATCCCGCTCCCGTAGAGAATCGCCACCTGGTCCAGCAGCGTGGCGTCGCCGTCGGGCGTAGCCCGCAGCTTGTCCAGGTAGTAGGACAACAGCGACGTGTGGTAGGTGCCGACCTTGGTCAGCTTCTCCAGGCTCTCCGGCCGGTTCTCGTGGTGCGAGAGCGCGTGGTGCGGATCCGGCACCCCGATCTGCGGATAGGTCTGCGCGGTCAGCTCCGGCGTCATCAGGAACGAGACGACGCGGGTCAGATCGGCTTGGTAGGCCAGCACCTGCAGGTCGAACATCACCTTGACGTACTCGTCGAACGAAGCCGGAATGCTCGCCGACGGCCGATCCACCACCGGCAGCTCGCGGTCGGCATCCGCCTCGGCGCGCTGGATGCGCCGCTCGACGTCGCGCACCGCGGCGAGGTAGTCGGTCAGCTTGGCGCGGTCCGCCGCACCCAACCCGTCCTGCAACCGCGCCACTTTGCGGGTGACAGCGTCGAGGATGCTGCGGTCCTTGCGCATCCGCTCGCGCCGGGCCGCCGGGTCGGTGCTCGTACCGTCGCCGAACAGCCGCTCAAAGAGCGCACGCGGGTTGCTCTCCATCGGCAACGGGGTCGTCGGCGTGCTCCACGAGAGCGTGCTGATGTAGGCGCAACTGAAGCCGGCGTCGCAGGCGCCGCCGAACTCCGGCAGCCCGATGCCCACCTCCAGCGACGCGAGCTGCGTCTGTTGTCCGAGCTTCGCCGCCGCGATCTGGTCGACCGACACGCCCGCCTCGAAGTCGGCGCCCTCGGTCGGCTTCGCGTGCACGCCGGTCAGAAAGGCGCCCGTGATGCGCCCGTGTCCCCCGGCCGGGTCCCCCGGCATCTGCGCCGCCGGTGCGTGATCGAGGTTGGACAGCACCAGCAGGTTGTCCCGGAACGGCTCCAGCGGCTTGAGGATCGGCGTGAAGTCGAAGCCGACCCCCTCGGTGGGCGGGGTCCAGTTCCGCATCACGGCGCCGTGCGGCACGTACACGAACCCCAGGCGCGGCTTCGGCCGGGCCGCCGTCCGGCCCAGCGCGGTCAGCGCCGGCACCATCCCGTCGAGCAGCGGCAGCGCCACCGCCGTCCCGAGTCCGCGCAGCACCGTACGCCGCGGCAGCGTCTTCTTCGTGATGATCATGAATCCGATCTCCTCATCTGGAACGGGAGACTCCGGGCGACGCCCAGAATCAGCGACGACCAGCGGTACTCGTTCGCCGCGGCCTCCCGCACGATGGCGCGGATGGCCGGGCGGTCGTAGTATTCCACCCCGCGCCCGAGGGCGTAGGTCAGCAGCTTCTCGGTAACGGTCGTGACGAACTCCTCGCGCCGCTCCAGCAGTATGTCCCGCAAGCCGGGAAAGCCGTCGAAGGCGGTCCCGTCGGGCAAGGTGCCGGAAGGATCGATGCGCGTGCCGGCTACGCCGGTGTCGCGCCACTTGCCGACCGCGTCGAAGTTCTCCAGGGCGAAGCCGAGCGGGTCCATCCGGGCGTGGCAGTTCGAGCACACCGGGTTGGCGCGGTGCGCCTCCAGCCGCGCGCGCAGCGACGTGACGGTCCCGTCGTCGGCCCGCTCCGGCAGGTCCGGGACATCGGGCGGCGGCGGGGGCGGCGGCGTGCCGAGGATGTTCTCCAGCACCCACTTGCCCCGCACGACCGGCGACGTGCGAGTAGCCAGCGACGTCACGGTCAGGACGCTGCCGTGGCCGAGCAGGCCCCGGCGCTCCTTGCCCGGCAGGTCGACGCGCCGGAAGCGGGAGCCGTACACGTTCGGAATCCCGTAGTGGCGGGCGAGCCGCTCGTTGACGAAGGTGTAGTCCGCGTCCAGCAGGTCGACCACGCTTCGGTCGTCCCGGATCTGGCTCCGGACGAACAGCTCCGTCTCGCGGACGAGGGCGTCGCGCAGGTTGTCGTCGAATCCGGGAAACGCGTTGACGTCCGGGGTCACGGTGCGCATGCGGCGCAGGTGCAGCCATTGCGCGGCGAAGCTCGAGACGAGCACGCCCGCCTTCTCGTCGGCGAGCATCCGGCGCACCTGCCGTTCCAGCACCGCCGGGTCGCCGAGGCTGCCGGCCTCCGCCGCGTCCAGAAGCTCGTCGTCGGGAATGCTGCTCCACAGGAAGAACGACAATCGAGACGCCAGCTCGACGTCGCTCAGGGGGTAGGGAGTGGCAGGATCGAGGCCCGCCGGATCGCGCTCGATGCGGAACAGGAACTCGGGATCGACCAGCATGCTCTCCAGGGCCCTCTGGATGCCCGCGTCGAAGTTGCCCTCGGCCCGTCCCTCGGCATAGAAGCCGCGCAGCACCTCCAGATCGAGCTCGTCCACCGGCCGGCGGAACGCCCGCCGCGCCAGCGTCTCCAGGATCTCGTCCGCGCACGACCCCTCGTCTTCCGCGGTCGCCGGGCGGCAGACGAAGATGCGCCGCCGGCTCGCCGCCTCGGCTTCGCCGCCGGGCCCGGGGCCGAGCGTGTCCGGACTGAAGGGACCCTCGATCTCCATGCTCTCGAGCGCCATTCGCTGCACGTAGCCGCGCCCGAAGGAGAACGTCCAGATCGGAAGCCGGCTCGGCGCCATCCCCTCGGTCACCGCCGTCCGTTTCGTGAACGACACACTCACCACGTGCGTGCCTGCGCGGGCGGGAAAGCGGACCAGCAACGGCTCGCCGGGCTCCACCACACGCGCCGCGCCGGGATCGGCGCCCTCCGGCCAGTTCCCGACCCGCAGCAGCGCGCGCCGGACGCCGTCCACGCGTACGTCGATCTCCTGCGGCTCCCGCCGGCCGCTGCCCTGCAGCCCGATGCGGACGAGGTACTCGCCGTCGAGCGGGAAATGGTGCCGCACCGCCGAGCCGCCGCGCGAGCCGAACGGCAGGTCCTCGCTCATGCGGTCGTCCTGCACCAGCAGGGACGACAGCGGATAGCGCACCGCGTCGGCCTCGATGGTCGGGTCGCCCACCGCCAGCCGGCTGATCCTGCGCGCCGCCGACATGTAGCGCTCCAGCAACCCCGGCGCCACCGTCAGGATGTCGGCGTTGTTGTCGAAGCCGTAGGCGAGGTCGTCGGCCGGCAGCATCGTGCCGGTGTCGATGTCCAGATGAAGAAGATCGCGGATGGCGTTGGTGTACTCCAGCCGGTTGAGGCGATGGATGGTCGGCCGGCCGGGGTTCGGCCGCTCGCCGGCCGCGCGGTCGAGGGCGGTCTCCAGCCACGTCGCGAACGCGCCGTAGGTAACGGCATCGGGCCGCGGGCGGCGCGGCGGCGGCATCGCCTGCGTGCGCAGCTTCTGGAGGACTTTCTCCCAGACCTCCGCGTCCGCCCCGACATGCTCGACGTCGATGCCGTCGAGGGAAAGGTTCCCGGTCAGCAGACGCTCGTTGTGGCAGGTGACGCAGTAGCGGTCCAGTACCGCCCGCCAGGTCGAGGCGTCGGACGCCAGCGGACTCGACGGCTGCGCGGCGGCGCCGGAGGCGCTGAATGTTGCCGACGGCTGGCTGGGGGCCTGAACGGCCGGCGGCATGGGTGCGGCCGCAACGGAGGGAGCCTGAGCTGCCGCGGGCGCGGCAAAGGCGTACAGGGCGAACATGTATCCCGTCACCACAGCCGCTGCCGGCCCGGTTCCCCTCGCCCGACTCGTCATCGTCGTCTCCCGTGGCGTCACGCCGTCCACCCGTTGCCCGCCATCGCGGCCGTCAAACCGGAAATCGCCGCCTTACGGTTTCGCTTCCCGCCCAGCCAACTCTACTCCGGAAGGCTGCACCGCTCTACGGCCCGGACTCCGGCCAAGCTCCCCCGCCAAATTACCGAATCGGCCCCTCGTTGAAGATGTCGATGAAGCTCTCGGTCGTCGCCGCGCTGCCGAGCGCCCGCAGCAGTTCGGCGGTGCTCCCCCCGCCGAGTCCCGGCAGCAGGATGTGCCCGCCCCCCTCGGCAATCATCAACGGCGTGATGCCGCGCTGATCCGCAACCTCCACCGTCGCCCCGTGGTCGAAGAGGAGCCGCACGGCCGCGTCCGAGCGTATATGCGCGGCGCCGTGCAACGCCGAGCGGCCGACCGCGTTGGTCGCGTTCACGTCGACGTCGAGATCCAGCAGGAACTGCACCGCATCGAGCGTGTCCGCCTCGGTCACCCGGGTCTCGGCCGGCACCCGCCCCAGACCGGACGCCACCATCAGCGGCGTGGTCCCTTCGTCGGTCGCCAGCAAGATGTCGGCGCCGGCCGCGACGAGCGCATCCATCACCGCCACGTTGGCGTCCATCGCGGCGAGCAGGAACGGCGTGGCGCCGGCCAGGCTCACCCGGAAGCGCTGGCTCGCGAACCCGAACTGCGGCGGGTGGTTGAGCAGCCGCACGTCAGGATTGGCCCCGTGCGCCAGCAGCGCCTCGACCAGCGCCAGCTTGCCGTCGCGCAATCCGTTGAGCGAGCGCCATTCCTCGTCGCGCTCCGTCTCGATGCCGCGCAGACTGCCGGTCAGTTCCGAATGCCAGGAACCGGCGGCCCAGTGCAGCGGCGTGTACCCGGCCTCGCCGGCGTTCGGATCGGCGCCCCGATCGAGCAGGAACATCGCCAACCCGGTGTGTCCGCGGACCGTGGCGACGACCAGCGGCGTGGCGCCCCCCGGGGCCGCGGCGTTCACGTCGGCACCCGCGTTCAACAGCAGCGTCGCCAACTCCGGCTCATCCTCGCGCGCCGCGATCAGCAGCGCCGTGAACCCGCCCGCCGTGCGGGCATGAACGTCTGCGCCTCGCTCGACCAGCGCGCGCACGATCTCCGTGTGCCCCTCGGCCGCCGCCCACATCAGGGCCGTCTGGCCCTGCCAGGTCTCCGCCGCGGAAGGGTTGGCGCCCGCGTCCAGCAACGCACGCACCGCAGCGACGTTGCCCGTCCGGGCGCACGTCATCAGCGGCGTCTCCCCCGTCGAGCGCGCCGCGTCCGGCTCGGCGCCCGCCTCCAGCAGCCGCGCCACCATCTCGCCGGACCCGTTGTCGCACGCCAGCGACAGGGGCGTCACGCCGTAGTCGTTCGCCGCGTCGACACCGGCTCCTGCGTCCAGCAACCGCTCGGCCAGCGGCAGCGCATCGTGGTAGGCAGCCCAATGCAGCGCGGTCGCCCCGTCGGCGGCCGGCGCATTCACGTCGACCGCCGTCCGCAGCAGCGCCTCGACCGCCTCGGCGTCCTGCGCCTTTACCGCGTCGATCAGGGAACCGTCGTTTGCGCCGGCGGTCACGCTACCGGCGGACAGCGCCAGAATCAATGCCGGCCCGCACAGGTATCCGATGACTCGCATCATCACCTCTCGACGCCGTCCGCGGCGCCTCCTTGTATCGACTCTCCCGGCCCGACCATCGTCGCCTGCGGCTCCGCTTGCCGCCCAACCGGGCCGGACCGGGAGTCTGCACCGTTCTACGGCACAGACTCCCAGGCGTCCCGGGTCATGCGGTCAGTCTAGTTCGCCAGCGGATGCGGCCGTATCTGGAACCGCACGATCTCGCTCGTCGTCCCCTTGCCTCCTTCGAGGTGGAACGGCGACCCCGTGTTGAAGCTCGACCAAACGCCGCGCCCCTTCCAACCGGCGTCCGGATCGTCGATCCGGCCGTCGAGGCCCCGGCTGTAGAAGCCGAGCGGGTACGGCACGCGCATGATCACCCACTCGCCGCTGTCCGGATCGAGCGCGAGGAGCGCGTCCGACGTCGTACCCGTGGCGATCGGCACGTTCGCGCCGAGGCCGAGCGTGTCGAACTGGTCTACCCAGTTGTAGTAGTGGTAGTCGGCGTTCGCGGAGCCTTCGAACCCCTTGAACGTCGGTCCCGGCGTCGGATACAACGTCCATCCCTCCTGGCAGTGCTGGCCGGTGGCCGTCGGCCCGTTCAGGACCGCGCACTTGGTGCGGTCGAAGCTGGCGAGGTGGCCGCTGCCGCCGAGCGCCGTCCAGATCACGCCGTTGCGATCCACGTCGATGCCGCGCGGGCCGTAACCCCACCCATTCGGGTCGGCGGGATCGTACGGCGGCTCGTAGACCTCCGAGATGCAGGTCTCGGGCGGATTGTCGCCGAGCTCCAGCCGGACCAACCGTCCCGGGACGTCGAAGCGGCGGGTGATCCAGACCGATCCGTCCGGATGCGGTATCACGCCGTAGGCGCGCTTGAACTTGTCGAGGCTCCCGATGCGGGTGTCGCGCGCCGGGTCGATCTCGACGTCGCCGTTGTAGTCCGGCTCGTTCCACGGCTTCGTGATGACGCCGTCGCCGTTGGTGTCGATGACGGTCGGGCACCAGCCCTGCGACGCCCGTTCGTCCCCGGTCTCGTCGTAGAGCCGCGTGTTCAGCCACCCGATGGCCTCGGTCGAGCCGCTCAGCCAGAGCGTGTCGTCCTCGTCGTCGGCGAACTGCAGGTGGTGCGTGAAGTAGCAGGTGTCGATCAGCTCGAACTCGCCGGTCTCCGGGTCGTAGTAGGACACCTGACGCGACTCGACACGGTGCTGAATCGGGTAGTACTGCGCGAACGGGTGATCCGATCCCTCCAGGCACCAGTCGGGCACGTCGTTCGGCCGGACCGCCTGCGTGATCCAGAGGCGCCCCTTGTCGTCCAGCATCGGGTTGTGGGCGCTGCGGCTCTGCAGACCGGCGGGCGGTTCATTGGCCCAATACAGGGACGGGACCGCCGTGGACGAGCCCTGGTAGGAGTCGGCGCGTCTTGGCCGCTCGATGCGGGTCGGCAGATCCATGCGGACCGACGTGTGGGTGCGCGGATCGGTGATTACGAGGCCCGCCCCGCCGACGCCGTAGATCGGCCCGTTCGCGTTGAGCGTCGGGTTGCGCTTGTCGGTGGTGATCTCGTCGTGGACCATGCCGCGCGGATGGCCCCATTTCCACATGCTGAGGACCAGGTTGCGCTCTTGCCCCTGCGGCCGCGGCGGCACCGGCGGCAGCTCTCCGGCGGCGATCCGGTCGCTCCAGTCGGCGTACAACTGGAGTGCGCGCGGGCGGCCCATGCGGTTGATCTCGACCGCCATCGCCGGTCCTGCTCCGCCGGCCCGGATGCGGTACTCCCACGCGTCGACGGCCGAGTCGAAGTCGTCCATATCGAGCATCGGCATCTCGCGCGTCGCCTTGTTCCCAAGCTGGTGGCAGAGCTGGCAGCCGTCCTTCAGCCGGTCGACCCAGTCGGCCTGCGTCCGCATGGCGACGCCGATGCCGTTACCGCGCGGGCCCGTGCCCGGAAAGTCGCTGGCCGGCGGCACCTCGAGCAGCGAGTACCAGTAGTTGGCCGGATAGATCTCCGCCGCCTCGTGCGGCGACGCGGCCACGGTGGCGGTCAGGGCGAGATCATCGCCGGGCTGTGCGGCCGTCTTCTCGGAATCGGCCAGTCCGTAGCCGCGTACCCACACTTCATAGGCAGCGTCCGGAAGGTCCGGCACCAGAAAGCGCCCGTCGTCGTCGGTCACGACGATCTTCCGGAAGCCGGTATCGAAATCCTGCGTCTCGGCGATGACCCAGACACCCGCCTCGGGGCCCGCCGCGCTGGTCACGACGCCGCTGATGTCATCGTCCTGGGCCGCGACGGGTGGGCCGACCACCGCGAGACCTGCCGCCAGCAACGCCGCCGCCGCGTACATGCTCGCCGCACGGAGTCGTTCGCTCATGTCGTCCCCCCTCGCGTATTCTGCGACCTCACGGGCCACCGACGGGCGTTGGACACATCGCCAGGAGCCTCGGCGTCCGCGAGTCGCCCGGCGGTCCGGTGCCCCCGGTGCCCGGACCAAGTGTCTCGTATACTAGCCGAGTCACCAGTCCATCACAACGCCGGTCGTCGACTGGTGGTGGTGTGCCGCGTGAAGTGCTGGACCACGCGCGGAAGGCAACGAGCGCTCCGGGCACGAAGGTGCCCGCGCGCCGTCGATCCTTCGCACTGCCGAGCTCCGGTGCGGATGACGTTGGCACTCCTGGCGCTCATCCTCGCCGCGGGCTGCGCCGTCGACTCGCCGGAGACCCGCGAAGCGCCGCCGTTCGATGAGGAACGCACCGTACCCGGCGCGGCCGATTCCGCACCTCGCCAACCAGCCGCCCAGACCGAATGGTTCATTGACGTCGCGGAGGAAAGCGGCCTCCGCTTCGTCCACTTCAACGGCGCCGCGGGCGAGTTCCACATCCCGGAGATCATGGGGCCGGGGGCGGGCGTCGTCGACTACGACAACGACGGCGACCTCGACCTGTACGTCGTGCAGGGGCAGATGCTCGGCGCGAATCAGCCGGTCAGCCGGGCCCTGTTCCCTCCGGCGGGTCCACTCCGGCCGGCTGGGCGCCTGTTTCGCAACGACCTGATCCTGCACGCGGATGGAACCCGCAGCATCCGGTTCACCGACGTGACGGAAGACAGCGGCATCGACGCGCACGGGTACGGCATGGGCATCGCAACCGGGGACGTGGACAACGACGGGTGGATCGATATCTACCTGACGAACTTCGGCCGCAACCAGCTCTTCCGGAACAATGGGGACGGCACGTTTGTCGACCGCTCGCGAGAGAGTGGCGCGGACGACGACGGGTGGGCGGTGTCGGCTTCCTTCGTGGACTACGACCGCGACGGGTGGTTGGACCTCTACGTCGGCAACTATCTGCACTACGACGTCGAGACGGAGACACCCTGCCCAGGCAGAACGGGCGGTCGCGACTACTGCGCGCCCCATCACGGGGGACCGGCCGACACGGGCGCGTTTCGCCCCCAACCGGACCGTCTGTACCGCAACCGGGGCGACGGACGGTTCGACGACGTGACCGCGACGGCCCTGCCGGGGCAGGCCTTCGGGGCCGCGCTCGGCGTGGTAGCCGCCGACTTCAACAACGACGGCTGGCTCGACATCTATGTCGCCAACGACGGCCACGAGAATCAGCTCTGGATGAACCGGCGCGACGGCGTGTTCGCCGACGCCGGGCCATTGTCGGGTACCGCGGTGAACGCGGACGGCAACGCGGAAGCGAGCATGGGCGTCGACGCCGGCGACTTCGACAACGACGGCGATGAGGATCTGTTCATGACCCATCTGACGAGTCAGACGAACACGATCTACGTCAACGACGGGACCGCCCTTTTCTCGGATCGGAGTGCCGCGTCCGGGCTCGGTCCCTCCAGCTTTGGCTACACCGGCTTCGGAACCGCCTGGGTCGACTTCGACAACGACGGGTGGCTCGACGTGCTCGCGGTGAACGGCACGGTGCAGGACGTCGGCCTGAACCCCGGCGCTCCCTTCCCGTATGCGCAGCGCAACCAGTTGTTCCGCAATCTCGCCAACGGTCGGTTCGAGGAGGTGACGGAGCGGGCCGGAGCCGTGTTCGCATTGTCCGAAGTGAGCCGCGGAGCGGCTTTCGGCGACATCGACAACGACGGCGACGTGGACGTGCTTGTCGCGAACGACAACGGCCGGGCACGGCTGCTCGTCAACCAGATCGCCAACCGCCATCATTGGATCGGACTACGACTCGCAGGGACAGCGTCCCGCGACATGCTCGGCGCGCGGGTAGAGATTGTGCGCGATGACGGGGAGACCCTGTGGCGACGGGCGCGGAGCGACGGGAGCTACGCTTCGGCCAACGACCCGCGGGTGCACGTCGGGCTCGGCGACGACGCGGAGGTGCGTCGGGTGCGCGTCCATTGGCCGGATGGAACGCTGGAGGAGTGGCCCCGCATGGCCGTCGATCGTTGGACGACCTTGATCAAGGGAACGGCACCTTGAGGCAAGGGACGGAGCAACATGGCGCGCTTGCCGCCGCGGTCTGCTTCGCGGCCGTGCTTGCCGCCGGCTGCAGTCCGCAGGATCGCGCCTCCCCGACGCGCGCGGCTGGAACGCCAGCGCCCGCTGGATGGGAACCCGCAGAGTTGCCGCCTGTCACCGTGCCCAATCTCTCGAACGTCGAATCGTCCATCCGGACGCAGATCGAGGAAGAGTACGCCGCGTTGGAATCGGCAATCGAAGACCCGAACACCACCCCCCTCGAGCTGAGTCACGCCTACGGAAAAACGGGACATCTCCTCATGGCCACCGGGCATCGCGAGGCGGCCGAGGTCTGCTATCTCCACGCGCGGGCCCTCGTGCCGGACGAGCGGCGGTGGCCCTACTACCTGGGCCACGTCTCCCGGCTTGGTGGTGCGTTCGCGCGTGCCGCGACGTTCTTCGCAGAGGCTCTCGCGCTCGGACCGCATGACGTACCCACGTTGCTGTGGCTCGGCGAGGTCCACCTCGCACAGGGCCGGCCCGAAGCGGCCGAGCCTCCGTTCCATCAAGCGCTGGTCCTGGAACCCCGCTCGGTTCTCGCTCGCTTCGGCCTCGGACGCGCGGCGCTGGAAAGAGGCGACCATGCGCGCGCGGCGAGGCGCCTGGAAGAAGCCCTGGCGCTCGATCCGGGCGCCACGAGCCTGCATTACCCGCTTGCGATGGCCTACCGCGGACTGGGCGATCTGACCAGGGCCGAGACGCACGTGCGACAGCGCGGAAGCCGGCCGATCCAGCGGCACGATCCGCTGCTGGAAGAGACGGACGTCGTGCTGCGGAGTCCGCTCGCGTACGACGGCCGCGGAACCCGGGCTCTCGAACGCGCCGAGTGGGCGGTAGCTGCAACCTACTTCCGGCAGGGCATCGAAATGGCCCCCACCAATGCTCCACTCCGCCAGAAGCTGGGCATTGCGCTGTTCATGATGAACGACAGCCGCGGCGCTGGCGAGCAGTTCGAGGAAGCGGTACGGCTGGCCCCCGGCTCCGCCAGGACGCTGTACAGCCTCGGCGTACTCTTGCAGGAGAACGGTCGAGATGCCGAGGCCATCGACCGCTTCTCGGCCGCCGTACGTTCCGACCCCGCGTTCATCGACGCCCGCCTCTGGCTGGCCGGGGTCTTGCGTCGGACCGGACGTCCGAACGAGGCGCTTTTGCATTATTCGCGAGTATCCACCACGCATTCGCGGGCCGGGGACGCGCTGTTCGGGTACGCGGTGACCCTCGTCGACCTGCGGCGTTTTCGGGAGGCCCGCGACCGGCTGGCCGATCTGGTCTCCAGCTACCCCGAGCGGCCGATCTTCGCCCACGCGCTGGCGCGCCTGCTGGCGACCGCCCCGGACAGTGGGGTCCGTGACGGTCTCGCGGCGATGGCCGTGCTGGATTCTCTTCCCGAGGCGCAACGGATTACCGACTTCGGAGAGACCCTCGCCATGGCGCTCGCCGAACTCGAATACTACGAAGACGCCGCCCGCTGGCAGCGCGAGGGTATTGCCGCCGCGACGCGCGCCGACCGGGCGGACCTCGTACCGCACATGGCCGAGAAACTCGAGCAGTACCGGCGCGGCAGGCCCTGGAGGAGTGACGCGCCGCTCGGGCTCGACCCCCTGTCCGTGCTGATCCCGTTCTGACCGCCGTCCCCCTCGTTGCTCACAATCAGGAACGCCCCTGCTCCGCCGCGCGGGCGAAAGCAGGGGCGAACGGGTCGCGAAGCACCTCCGGACTCAAAAGTCCACGTTGAGTCCGAACTTGATGAGTCGGCCCCGCTGAATGTCCCGCACACGCTGGTAGGCTGACCCCAACGTGGTTACGCGCGCTGCGATGGCGGCGCTGTTGAACAGGTTGAAGACATCGAGCACCGGGGTGAACTGATAGCGGCCGTTCGCGAAAGCGCGACGCAGGCTGATATCGACCATCTTGACGCTCTCCCGGCGCGTCGTCCCGTACGGCTCCACCGTCAGCGTCTGCGCCACCTGGGTCAGCGCGACGGTGTTGCCGCTCACCCGCACCGTGGTCAGCTCGGGAAAGCCGGTGAAGTGCTGGGCGCTCGCGCTGAGCTGGAGCTGATACGGCAGCTCGTAGAGGCCGAACGCCTTGAACGACACGGGTATGTCGTACGTGGTCACCCCGCGCCTGAACTGGTAGTTGGGGTTGTTCAGATCGGCACGCGCCCCGTAGATGTCCCCGACCGTATCGCCGACGCTCAGGCCGCCCATCAGCATCCAGCCGTCGCTCATGCGCTTGTTGAACGTTATGTCGACGCCGTTGAACACGACATCGTGCTCCGGTTCGTTGGTGTAGACCACGTCGAACACGCCTCTGAGCATGGGATCGAGGTTGTAGACGGTCACGGGCCGACCGGTGACCGCCTCGGTAACCTCGATCGGCGTGTAGCTGGAAGCCGGAACCGCCGCGTTGCGCGATCCGATCTCGTTCGAGCGCCTGCGATGGATGTACGTCGCGCCGACGACCAGCTCACCGGGGAGCTGATGCTCGAGGCCGACCGAATACTCCGTCGCGGCCGGCCAGCGAAGGTCGTCGGAAAACCGGTTGGTCGTGCCGAGATTGAACCCGGTCGACGGCCCGAGCTCCTCGAGCTGCGGGAACATGTCGCCGTTCGCATCGGTCCACGTCCGGGTGTCGTTCGTCCGGCGCACCGGGTTCAGATAGGAACGGATATGGCTGACGCCGATCGGCTGGTTGTAGCGGTTGACGGTGACCTTGAGCGCGGTCCGTCCGTCGCCGGCGAAGTCGTAGATCAGGCCGAACCGTGGAGACGGCGCGAAGAAGTCCGGCGCACCGTTGATCGCGGGGAAGCATTCCGCGGCGATGAAGAGTGTTTCCTGCTGACAGACCTCGGGCTGCCAGGCGTAGAGCTTCTCCAGCCTCAACCCCAGGTTCAGGGTCAGCTTCCGCGTCGGCCGCCACCTGTCCTGGATGTACGCCGCGTGGTCGCGGGCGAACATCTCGAACGTCGTCGGGGTGTTGTACGTGTTGACGGAATCGGGCACGCCGTCGCGAAAGACCGCGCGAATTCCGTTCGGCACGCCGCCGAATCCGTACGGAGAGATGAACGAGAAGTGCGTGTCGCCGTGCTTGCGCCACTGCAACTGGTAGCCAACCTTGATGTCGTGCGCCCCGGCCAGGAAGGTGAGCCCGGAAAGGACGTGAACGCGGGTCGCCGGCCGGTTCAGGTAGCTTGGCACCGCCCCCCGGTGCTCGAGCCGGACGGCGTCGAATGTCGGTAGATCGCCGGGCTGCACCCCCGGCACGGGCCGCCCGTGCTCCTCACCGGTCAACAGGCTCGCCGACGCCTCCAGCAGCATGTTCCCGCGCAGGGCCGACGTCCACTTGGTCTGATACAGCGGACTGCTGATCCGCTGGCTCGTCATCGCGTTGGATTCGATGAAGTGGCTGCTCGGCCCGGTGTTCTGCGGCCGGAAGTACACGCGTTTCTCGTTGAAGTTGAACATGAAATGAAGCTGGCTGGCCTCCGCGGCCTGCCACGAGAACTTGCCCTGGACGTTTCGCATCCGGTTGCTCTCCAGGACCCGCGTGCCGTCGATGTTGTAGGAACCGAGGCGGTTCTGCCGCAGGTACACCAGCGAGGACGTGAACGTGTACCACAGTCTGTCCCGCAGGATCGGCCCGCCGAGCGTCAGCGAGTTGTCGTAGACGCCGAGCATCTTGGCGCTCGGCACCAGATTGGGGTTCGCCGCGAGTGCCCGCGCCGGAACCGCCGCCAGCAGGTCGTCGAAGTGTCGGGCGGGAAGGTTGTCGAAGGCGGTGGGGCCGCCGCCGCCCGTGAACGAGTACTGGCCCGTGAAGTCGTTGGTGCCCGTCCTGGTGATCATGTTGATGACGGGACCGCCCTTGCCGTACTCCGCGGAGCCGCCCGACGTCTGGAAGTTCACCTCCTCGAAGCTGTGGGCGTCGAAGTAGCTGATCACCCAGCCCTCGCCGCCGCCCCACGTGACCTCCATGCCGTCGATCATGTGGGTTCGCTCCTCGAACGCGCTGCCGTGCACCACCGATGCCGTCTGCGCGAACATCTCCGACCCGCCCACGTCGTACTTCGTCATGACGACGGCCGGAGCCGTGCGGGCCATCGCCCAGATGTCCTGCCGCGCCGGCAGGGTGTCGATTACCTCTCGAGGCATTACGGTCTGCCGTAGCGTGGACGCCGTATCCAAGAGCGGCGTTTCGCCGGTCACCGTGACGGTCTCCTCCAGGGTACCCACGGAGAGTTGCAGATCCGCCCGGGCCGTCACGTTGGCATTGACCACGACGCCTTCCTGAATGCGGGTGCTGAAGCCGACCAGCGTCGCGGTGACGGTGTAGGTGCCGGGCACGAGCTGTGGAAACTGGTACGCGCCTCGGCCGTCGGACACCGTTTCCTGCGCGCCGCCGATCACCCCGGGATTCGAGAGGGTGACCGTGACGCCCGGCAGCACGAAACCCGCCTCGTCGAGCACGGTTCCGCCGATAGCACCGAAACCCTGAGCCGAAGCCGACAGGGCTGAAGAGACGATCACGAGCGCGACAACGCCGCCGGCGAACGCCGCTTTTCTCATGACGCTACCCCCTCGGACGTGAAGGTGACTGGCGGTTCACGACGCCATCGTGCTTTCCTCCTTCTTGTGGACCTGTGATCTCCCCGACACCTGACGTGACGGCGCGAAACGAAGAAAACGAAGAAACGGAACTTGCAGCGGCCCGACCGAGCGACATGATCGAAGGGGCCGGGGTTGGATGCAAAGGACGGAGAATCGCGCTGTGACGGGCGAGACTACAGCTTCCCGCCGGGGGTAGTCGAAACCGGCAGGCGGTAGAGCGCGCGCGTGGCTGACGTGCATCATCATCCCACCCGGCGGCACCGACGTACGCGAGACCTCGTCAGTCTATCCCGCCGACAACCTCCCGTAAACCGCTCTACCGTATAGAGACCGGGTGAATGGAGACCGGGTGAGGCGCCTACGGCAACTCTACGGTTTGTCTCCCTGGCCGCCGCGGTCCGCACGCGCAGGGCGTCAGTTGGGCAGCACGGCGAACTCGCGCGAGCCCGCAAGCCGACCATCGGCCGTCACCAGGGTGAGCTCCAGCACCTTCGCCGTCGCCGCCAGAAACCGGTCCGCGGGATCCTCGTGAGGCAGGTCGAGAACGCGACTTTCCTGCGCGATGTCGTGCGTCAGTGGAGCCTCGCGGGTCGGCAGGCGGGTCATCGTCTCGGCAATCCACTGCCGCGCCGGCATCCCGGGAGTAAGACGGCCCTTCTCCACGAGGATCAGAAACTCCCAGATGCTGATGGGCGACAACCAGATCTCGTTGTCCGGCGATTCCAACGCGTTGCGGACTCGCGACGACAAACGCTCCGGCTCGGCGACGCTCCAGATCCAGATGTGCGTATCCAGCAGGAGCTTCACGAGCGCAGCACCTCCCATTCCTTTTCGTCCAGCGCGGGCGAGACGATGTCGCCCGTGATGCGGAGCGTGGCGCGCATGCAGCCGAGCCACCGCTCCGGACGTGCGGGGGGCGACGGGGGCACTACCTCCGCCACGGGCTTGCCGAACCGGGTGATCAGCACCGGCTGCCCCGTCCGGTTCACGCGGTCGAGAACGGCCAGACAGGTTGCCTTGAACTTCGAGATGGCGAGCTGTTCCACGTGAGCCTCCATCACCATGATAGACCATGGTCATAAACCATGGTCCAATCCTCTGGGAATCAGGAAGGACCAGCCGTCAGCCGCTCGAGACCTTCCTTGTCAATCACCGCAACACCGAGCTTCCTCGCCTTGTCCATCTTGGAGCCGGGCTTGTCCCCGGCCACGACGTAGTCCGTCTTCCCACTTACGGAGCCGCTGACCTTGCCGCCGGCCGCGAGAATGCGCGCCTTGGCTTCGTCACGGGTCATGCCGTCCAGCGTTCCGGTGAGCACGAAGACCTTGCCGGCAAGCGGGTGCGGCTCCCGGTCATCCTTCTTTGCGTCTTCCTGGAACCGCAGCCCGTGTCCTCGCAACCGTTCGACCAGGTCCCGGTTCATGCTCGCCTCGAAGAAGTTCCGAATCGATTCGGCGATCCGGGGTCCAATCTCTTCCACCTGCTCCAGCTCCTCGGTCGATGCCGATGCAATCGCATCCAGGCTGTGGAAGTGATCGGCAAGCAACGCGGCGGTCCGGTCTCCGACGTGCCGGATCCCGAGACCGAACACGAGGCGGCCGAGCGGAAGATCCTTCGATCGCTCGAGGCCTTCCATGATCCTGCGGGCGGACTTCCCGCCAAGCCGTACGCTCAGCGGTACAGCCGCGAGCTGTTCTTCCGTCAACTCGTACAGATCGGCCGGCGTCCGTACCAACCCGTGGTCAACCAGCTTCCCGGCCAGCGTATCGCCCATGCCCTTGATGTGCTTCGCACTCGAGACAACGAAGCGCCGCAGGACCGGACGGTCCGACTCCAGGTCTTTCTTGCCACCCTCGGACGTCACTCCGGTCGAGACGGCAGGCTCCTCTTTCGCGTCCGCTCGCTTCGCAATCTCGGCCCTGGACCGCGCGATGCCATCCACGAGCATCGCGGCCTTCTTTCCGCCAATCGCGCTCTCCTTCTCCAGCCCAGCCAACTGCTCCGCCTTCAGCTCGTAGAGATCCGCGAAGTCCTTCACCAGCCCGCCGTCCACGAGCGCGTCGACCAGCCACTCCCCCATGCCGTCGATGTCCATGGCCGTCCGCCGCGCGAAGTGCAGAATCGACTCCTTCAACCGCGCGATGCAACTTGCGTTTACGCACCGCGCGACCGCCTCCCCTTCCTCGCGCACGACCGGGGCTTCGCACGCCGGGCACCGCGAAGGCATCACGAAAGGCCGGCGGTCCGCGCTCTTGCGCACCACCCGCACGACCTTGGGGATCACGTCGCCGCTGCGCTCCACGAGCACGGCATCTCCGATCCGCAGCCCGAGGCGCGCGATCTCGTCCGCGTTGTGCAGCGTCGCGTGCGACACCGTGACCCCGCCGACGTGTACCGGGCGCAGTCGGGCGCGCGGGGTGACCGCCCCGGTCCGCCCTACCTGGACGTCGATATCCTCTACCACCGTCTCCGCCTGCTGCGCCGCGGGCTTGCAGGCGACGGCCCAACGGGGCGATTTCGACGTCGCGCCGAGACGGCGCTGCAGGTTGACGGAATCGACCTTGAACACCAGGCCATCGATCTCGTACGGCAGCTCCTCCCGCCGCGGCAGCCACTCGTCCCGGAACCGACGCAGGTCGTCGACGCCGCGCAACCGGGCGCGCGCCTTGTTCATCTTGAAGCCCAGGGCCGCGAGCGCCTCCAGCGCCTCCCAGTGCGACGAAAAGACCGACCCGCCGGCTGCGAGAATTTGATACGGGTAGAAGTCGAGTCGCCGCGAGGCGGTAACCGCCGCGTTCAGCATCCGCAGCGCTCCCGCCGCGGCGTTGCGGGGGTTCTCGAACTGCCGCTTCCCTTCCGCTCGTTGCCGGGCGTTCAGTGCCGCGAAGGACTTCTTCGGCATCACGACCTCGCCGCGCACCTCGAACTCCAGCGGCACCCCCCGCGTCGTACGCTCCCGTGCCGGAATCGAGAGTGGCAGGGAGCCCAGGGTGCGAGCGTTCGGCGTGATCACCTCGCCCGTGACTCCGTCGCCCCGGGTCAGCGCCAGCGTCAGGTGACTGTCGGCATCCGGGTCTTCCAGCAAGCGGGGCAGCCGCGTGCCGGCATCACCACCCGCCTCGTCGCGCTCCGGACCGAAACGCACTGCCATCGAGAGGCCGTCCAGCTTCAGCTCGCCGACATAGTCCAGAAGCTCCACCCCGGCCAGCTCCCGCGCCCGCCGGTCGAAGTCGACAAGCTCCGCGTCGTCCATCGCGTTGTCGAGGCTGAGCATGGTAGAGGAATGCTGCGCCTTGTCGACGCCTTCGCGCGGCGCGCCGCCGACGCGCTGCGACGGCGAATCCGGGGTGAGAAGCGCCGGATGCAGCTCTTCCAAGTGCTGGAGCTCCCGCAGCAGGACATCGAACTCGGCGTCGCTGATCTCGGGCTGGTCGCGGACGTAGTAGAGATGCTCGTGACGTCTCAACTCGCCGCGCAGGAAGGCAATGCGGGCCCGGGCCTCGTCGAGGGCGACCTTGGGTCCGGAGTCGGCAGACATCGGGGCGTCAGCCCTGGTAGTAGATCACCGGCTGTCCGGAGCTCGCCCGGAATCAGCGGTCGCGCGCCAGCACGTAGTCCGGAAGGGCAAGCAGCGCATCGCGCTCGACGGAGGGGGAAAACCCGGCGAGACAGTCCCGGGCCGCCGCCGCGTGCTCGACGGCCTTGTCGTAGGCGTAGTCCGTGGCGCGATGCTCGCGAAGCAGGACACCCAGCTCGCGCCAGTCGCCCATGTCGATCTCGCCGGTCTCCACCGCGGCGCGGGCAATCTGCCACGCCCGACCATCTGCAGCCTGCCGTTCGAGCAGGTGAATCAGGGCCAGCGTGAGCTTGCCTTCTCGGAGATCCTGGCCGACCGGCTTGCCGAGGGTGGCCTCTTCCGCCGTGAAGTCGAGCAGATCGTCGACGAGCTGAAAGGCGACGCCGAGATTGAAGCCGTAGTCACGGAGCGCGGCGCGTTGCGCGTCGGTTGTCGCCCCGAGCATGCCGCCGATCTCGGCGGATCCCCCGAACAGGAACGCCGTCTTGCGCCGGATGATCTCGAAGTACTCGTCCTCGGAGATCTCCACGTCGCCGGTCTTGGTCAACTGGTACAGCTCGCCCTCGATCATCCGTCGCGTGACGTCGCACAAGAGTCGTACGATCGGGATGGCGTCATCGTAGGTGAGGGCCAGCTTCATCGAGCTGATGTACAGGTAGTCGCCCAGCAGGACCGTCTTGTCGTTGCCCCAGCGCGAGTGCGCCGCCAGACGGCCGCGGCGCAGCTCGGACTCGTCGATGATGTCGTCATGAACCAGCGTCGCGGTGTGAATGAACTCCACCGCCGAGGCGTAGACGACCGCGCGCTCCCCGGTGTAGCCGGCGAGCCGCGCGGCCAGGAGCAACAGCGCGGGACGAACGCGCTTGCCGCCGCTGGCCTGGATGTAGCGGGCCATGCGCGGAATCACCTCGTCCACCACGTGCACGGCTCTCGACCCCCTCGCGGCGCCCTGGCCGGCCGCCTTCAGAGCCGCCGCATCGGCTTCGACGGCAGGCCGGACGTAGGTGGCATAGGCCTGCTCGACCGCCTCGAGCGATGCACGGATGGGTTCGAAGATCTGTTCCAGGTCAGCCGGCGCCGACGACTTGAGTGCCACGTTCACGCCGCGAGAATCAGACCACAGTTGCGCCGCGAGCGTCAACGCGCCGGCGACTCGGCCGGGCGGGCGCCGAACAACCGGTCGTACGACTGCCGGGTTGCCTGAATGACGTCGGCGCGGTCCACGCCGCGCACCTCGGCAAGCGTGTCGATCACCTGCGATACGCGCGCCGGCTCGTTGCGCCGGCCGCGGTAGGGAACCGGCGAGAGATAGGGCGCATCCGTCTCCGCCAGGAGTCGATCCGGAGGGACGATCGCCGCCGCCTCGCGAATCGCGGTTGCGTTGCGAAACGTCACGATGCCCGAGAACGACACGTGAAAGCCCAGGTCGAGGGCCCGGCGCGCGAACGCGGCGTCGCCGGTGAAGCAGTGGAAGACCCCCTCCACGTCGCCGCGCCCCTCGGTGTGCAACGCGTCCACGGTGTCGTCGTCCGCCTCCCGCGTGTGAATCACGATCGGCCACCCCATCTCGCGCGCCAACGCGATCTGCCGGCGAAACACCTCGATCTGGGTCTCGCGCGGGGCGAAGTCGTAGTGGTAATCGAGTCCGATCTCGCCGATGGCGCAGGTCCCGCGCCGCGCCTCCGCCGCCCCGCGCACGAACGACGCCACCCCGTCCGGTCCGCCGGTCGCATCGCCCACCGCACCGGCCTGATGGGGATGGATACCGACCGCGAAGGCGACATCCGGCCACGCCTCGGCGACACGGTCGGCACGGGCGGCCTCCTCGCCATTCAACGGGTCGAGGATGCACAGCGCCCCGTCCACGCCGGCGCCGTGCGCCCGCGCGACCACCGCATCGAGGTCGGCGGCGAACTGCTCGTCCGCCAGGTGGCAGTGCGAATCGATCATCGGATCGCCGAACCGGCGGGAGCGCGCTCGGGGTCGTCGGGGGCCAGGAGCACCGGCTGCCCTTCGGCATCGAGCGCCGCGAGCACCATGCCGTTCGACTCGATGCCCATCAGCTTTGCCGGCTGCAGGTTGGCCACGAAGACGACGTGCCGTCCCACGAGGCGCTCCGGCTCGTAGGCCTTCGCGATACCGGCGACGACCTGGCGCACACCCCCACCGTCGTCGATCTCCAACCTCAGGAGCTTCTTCGACTTGCGCACCGCCTCGGCCGTCACCACGCGTCCGACACGCAGCTCGACCCGAGCGAAGTCGTCTATGGAGATGCGCGGCGTTTCGGGCGCTGCGGCCTCCTCCGTACCGGCGCCGGTCCCTACCGGCGCGGCGCTGCCGCCGACCGGCGCCGAACCACCAACCTCCGACTGGGGCGAGCCTTCGGCGGAAACCGCTTCGCCCGCGCCCGACTGTTCACCATCCTTCATCGTGCGCTGCTCCCTCTGTTGGGCGCCGGTGGCGACATCGGCCGCCACCCGCACCTTCCGTCCGACCACCGCCCGCGGCGGTGAAGCCTTCCGTTGCACATCTGTCTCGACGTTGGTGGCCGCTCGATCCGGATCGAGCCGCGGCCAGAGCGGATCGCCCTTCGCGATCTGCCGCCCGGCGCCCGGCGGCGTCGCCCACACCCCGTCGCGGTCGAGGTTCGGATCCGAACCGTCGACCGCCGACCCGACACGCGCGAGCACCTGCCGGCAAGACCGGGGCATCACCGGCGTCAACAGCACACCGGCGATTCGCACCGCCTCGCTCACGTCGTACAACTGCCGGTCGAGCTCGGCCGCGCGCGCCGGGTCGCGCGCCGTCACCCACGGCTCGACCGCCGCGATGTATTCGTTCGCGGCGTCGATGAGCTGGAAGGCGGCCGCGACGCCGCCGTGCAGCGCGAACACGTCCATCGCTTCCCGGTAGGCCGCCACCGCCCCGCCCGCCGCCGCGGCCAGCGGACCCGGCTCGCTCGCCGGCGCGACCAGTCGTCCCTTGCGGTAACGGTGGGCCATCGACGCAAGGCGCGAAACCAGGTTGCCGAAGTTGTTCGCCAGATCGACGTTGTAGCGCTCCTCGAACCGGTCCCACGTGAAGTCGCCGTCCTGGCCGAACGCGATCTCCTTGGTGAGATACAGCCGCAGGGGATCGGGTCCCAGGCGATCCGCCGCCTCGAGCGGGTCGACCACGGTCCCGAGCGACTTGCTCATCTTCTGGCCCTGCCAGTGCACCCAGCCGTGGCCGAACACCCGGCGCGGCAGCGGCACGCCGGCGCTCATCAGCATCGCCGGCCAGATGACGCAGTGGAAGCGGGTGATGTCCTTGCCGATGACGTGCAGGTCCGCCGGCCACCAGGTCTCGAACAGCGCCTCGTCGGCGCCGTACCCGACGCCCGAGATGTAGTTGATGAGCGCATCGAACCAGACGTAGATGACGCTCCCCGGATCCGAGGGCACGGGGATGCCCCACGCCTGGCCGGTCCGGCTCATCGAGATGTCGTCGAGGCCGGCCTCGAGCAGCCTGAGCATCTCGTTGCGGCGGATCTCCGGCTCGAGGAACTCGGGATGCGCCGCGTAGTGGTCGAGCAGGCGCTGCCGGTACTTCGAGAGCCGGAAGAAGTGGTTCTTCTCCTTGATCCACTGCGGCGGCTTACGGTGCACGGGACAGTTGCCGTCCTCGAGGTCCTTCTCGGTCTTGAACGCCTCGCAGGAGACGCAGTACCAGCCTTCGAAGAAGCCCTCGTACACGTCGCCGGCGTCGGCCAGGCGCGACACCAGGGTCGTCACGCTCGTCCGATGGCGCGCCTCGGTCGTGCGGATGAAGTCGTCGAACGAGATGTCGAGCCGCGCCCAGACGTCGCGGAACGTCTTCTCCATACCGTCGCAGAAGGCAAGCGGCTCGACGTCCAGATCGCGCGCGCGCTGGAAGACGTTCTGCGAGTGCTCGTCGTTGCCCATCATGAAGCGGGTGTCGACGCCGCAAAGCCGCTTGTAGCGGGCAATGACGTCCGCCGCAATCTTCTCGTAGGCGGTCCCCAGGTGGGGCCGGCTGTTGACGTAGTCGATCGCCGTGGTGATGTAGAACCTGGGCATCGGGATCAGGAACCGGTCTCCGCGCTCCGGTCGAGCCACGCCTTGACGGCGATGGCCTGTACGTCCTTTATCGACAGCCCCCGTTCCGCCGCCAGCCGCGCGCAGTCGTCGAACTCGGGAGCGGCGTTGCGTATCGCGCCGTCGCGGCGCGCCACCTTGATGCGAACGGAGCCGACCGGCGTCTCGACGGCCACCGTCTCGCGGTCGAGCCGCTCGCGTTCGGTCTCCGTCACCCGGAAGCCGATGGTGGTCGACTCCCGGAACAGCACGTCCGCCAGCGCCTCGCGGCGGCCGGGCGGCGCAACCACGGTCACCAGCGTGCCCGGGCGGTTCTTCTTCATCTGGATCGGGGCATAGAAGACGTCGAGCGCCCCGGCCGCCGCCAACCGGTCCATCAGCACGCCGTAGAGCTGCGGGTTCATGTCGTCGATCTGGCATTCCAGGACGACCACGCGCTCGAAAGCGCCGGTCTCGGCCCCCCGGCCCACCAGAGCACGCAGGACGTTGGGACGCCCGGCCGGATTCCGGTCGCCCGCCCCGTAGCCGATGCGCTCGACCCGCATCGGCGGCGCCGCGCCGTAGGCATCCGCGTACTCCGTCACAATGAGCGCCCCGGTCGGCGTGACCAGCTCCGACGGCGGTCCCTGCGCGTACGTCGGCACGCCCACCAGGAGCGCGGCCGTGGCCGGGGCCGGCACGGGCAGCACGCCGTGCGCGCACTCGACGGTGCCGGAGCCGACGTTGAGCGGAGACGCGACCACCCGATCGGGCGCGAGCCATTCCAGCGCGCGGACCGCCGCCACCACGTCCACGATGGAGTCGACCGCACCGACCTCGTGCAGGTGCACTTCCTCGACCGGAACCTGGTGTATGCCCGCCTCCACCTCCGCCAGACGGCGGAAGAGCCGCGACGCGCGCGCCTTCGCCGCCGGCGACAGCGCCGACCGGTCGACGATCCCGTCGATTTCCGTCAGGCCGCGGTGGTGCTGGTGCCCGTGATCGTGCGGATGCTCGTGACCGTGCGGGCGCTCATGACCATGCGTGTGCTCGTGGCCGGACGTGTGTTCGTTACCCGACGTGTGCTCATGCCCATACGTGTGCTCGTGCCCACGGCCGGGCCTGTGCTCATGGTCATGCGTGCGCTCCTGGTCATGCGTGTGGTCGTGGCCGTGCGTGTAACCGTGTTCCCGATGGTCGCGGTCGCGCCCGTCGGCCGCCTGACCGCCGACGGTCACGCGGAACTTGGCCGCGCCGATTCCGCTCCGGTCCACGCGGTCGCTGCTGACGTGCACACCATCGAGACCGAGCGAATCGACCGCCTGCGACAGAACCTCGAACGGCACGCCCGCGTCGACGAGCGCGCCGGCGATCATGTCGCCGGACGCTCCCGAGAAGCAGTCGAGATACAGGATTCTGGACATCGTCCCCTAAAGGAGCCCGTGGCAATGGTCCCGCTGCATTCGAGCGGCGCTGCGTCCCCCGTGGGCAGCGTCGCTTCTCGATCGAACCTGCCCCACCCACCACCGGCTAGCGCCCCTACACGCTTCGCCGGCTCGGCGTTTCGGCCCATCCCCCCACTCCATGAGCTTGCGCGGCAGCACTTCGCCGCGCTGCGCTCTGGGGCGCGGGCTCCTACAGCCGGCCGTGCTCCTTGAAACTGTAGTAGCAGGCATCGGCCAGCACCATGTGATCGAGCACGTCGATGCCCATGATGGCGCCGGCCTCCACCAGGCGCGCCGTCAGGGCCACGTCGTCCTCGCTCGGGGTGGGATCCCCCGACGGATGGTTGTGAAACACCACTATCGCCGCCGCGCCTCCCGCGGCGGCCATCCGGAACACCTCGCGCGGGTGCGCCAGCGTCTCGTCCAGCGTACCCACGGACAACAGCGCCGTCAGCAACACGCGGTGACGCGCATCGAGCTGCACCACGCCGAACTGCTCCACCGACCGCGCGCCGTACCGCGGCAGCAGGTAGCGCGCCATCTCGCGCGGCCCGCCCAGCCGGGTCCGCTCGTCGGGCAGCGCCAGCGTGCGGCGCCCCAGCTCGATGGCAGCCATGATCCGGGCGGACATGGCCGGCCCGACACCGGAAACACCCTGCAACTGGCCCTCCAGAGAGCGCGTCAACCCGTGTACTCCCCCGGAGTGGAAGAGCACCCTGTTCGCGATGTCTAGCGCGCTCTCGTGCTGAGAACCGTGACCGATTACCGCGGCGAGCAACTCGTTGTCGCCCAGCCCGGCCGGGCCCAAGCGCCTCAGCTTCTCGCGCGGGCGATCGTGGAGAGCCAGTTGCCTAACGCTCACGCGGTACGCCCATTCAATACGCGTGCCGCGTTGCGCTCGATCGTACTACAGCGCCGACGGCAGCGGCGGGATCCACCGGCCGCGCGCGACGACGTCGGCCCAACCGGTGAGCCGGATCTCCTCCTCCGTCCAGTCGACGTGCTGCGCCCCGCCCGGGGAAACGACATCCACGCTGCGCGCCGCGCCGCCGAAACGGGCCGCCGCGACCGCGGCCGCGCACGCTCCCGTGCCCGAGGCCAGCGTCGGCCCCACGCCCCGTTCCCAGATCAGGATCCGAATCCGATCGGGTCGCTCGACCGTTGCGAACTCCACGTTGGTACCTTCCGGAAACCGCTCGTGCGTCGCCAGGAGCCGTCCCAGACTCCGAAACTGCCGTTCCCCTTCGTCGGCGGAGGGAGACAGAACGACGCACTGCGGGTTGCCGACGGACAGCACGACGACGCCCACCTTCTCGCCACCGACCGCCAGCTCTTCCTCGCGCAACCCGAGTGGCTGCCCCATGCCGGCCCGAAACGTGTAGCGGGGAGGATTCGCTTCCAGCAGCGTCAGGGTCTTCAAGCCGCCCGCGGTCTCGATCTCCATGGAACCGCCGGCGCCGGTCATCTCCACCGGAGCGTTCTCCACCAGTAGCGCCCCCAGGCAGCGCACGCCGTTGCCGGACACCTCCGCGGCGCTGCCGTCGGCGTTGAACAGCCGCATGGCCGCGCCCGTCCGGGTGGGCCGATAGACGATCAACCCGTCCGCTCCCACGCCGTGCCGGCGCCGGCAGACGGCCCGCGCCAGACCGTCCAGGGGCGCGTCGGCAACGCTTCCCTCCTCGACGAAAAGGAAGTCGTTGCCGTAAGCCTGCGCCTTGACGAACCCGACTGTCTCGCCCGATTGCTCTCTCACGGCACTTCGATTGCCCTGAACACCCACGTCAACCCGGTGGTCACGCCGAGCCCGGCGTCACGCGGCGTGAGACCGGCCACGAGGGCGGCGTCCACTCTGACCAGCCCCCGCGTGAAGCGCGCCCCGAAACGGACGTAGCCGGAGCTGTCCGTCCCCGGAGGCGGGTCGCCCCGCCGCGTGTTGGCGCGGCCGTTCACCTCGCCGACGATCTCGGCGCCTTCCGCGAATGCGCGCGCGAAGGAAATCCCGTACACCAGCACGTCGTTCTGCCGGTCGCCGCGCGTGGGGTCGCTGAGAATGCCGAGCCCGACGTTGCCTACCACGCGGAGCGATCGGACCGTCTTGCCGACCAGCAGCGTGTTGTAGAAGTCCATCGTGTCGAGCCCGATCCCTTCCTCGTTGCCGGCGTTCGGCAGCTTGGTGGCGAACCGGAGCGAGATGCCGGGACGGACGCCGCCCTCGGAGAGCAGCCGCGTCTTGGCGCCGACCACCGTATCGGACCAGCTCGACGTACGGTTGCCGCTGACGCGCAACAGATGGGAAAGGGGCGCGGGCGTCCGGCCGGTGATGTTCAGGGTGTCCAACGACACGTTGTCTATCTGCACCTCGGCGATGGAGCTGACCCCGATGCTGACCCCGAACCGCGGCAGGCTGCGCAGGTGTCCGGTCAGCCCGGAAACCGGAAAGTGCTGGTCGCGCTGGTAGTCGAATCCAGCCTCCATCAGCACGATGCCGGCGCCCACGGATTCCGGATCCTCGGTCAGGAGCGGCCGTTGCTGTGCGGCGGCGAACGCCGGCCAGGCCAGAAGCGCAAGCGGGAGCAGGAACGGCAGGGAACGCATGTCCTGATTCTAGTCCCCCGGATGGACGGCGGGTTCGTCGACCGCCCCGCAGTCACCAGCCCAGCGGATGTGGACCAGCGCAGCCGCGTCGTAGAGCGCATGCGCCACGATCGGCGCCAGCAGCCCGCCCGTCGCTACCGCCAGCCACCCGAGCGCCGCGCCCATGACCGCGACCCAGCAGCCGAAGGCGAGCGTGCCGCGTCCGCCCGTGTGCAGCGCGCCGAAGACGAGGCTCGCGGGAATCAGCCCAATCTCCGGCTGCAACGCGCCGCGAAACAGCAACTCCTCCCCCACGCCCGCCGCAAGCGCGATGACGACGACCTCGCGCATCCCGATGTCGGCGAAGAGCGGCTTCAGAAGGTCGCGGTACACCCGGCGCACGGCCCGCACGGGGCGAACCGCGGGCGCGTGGCAGAGCAGCCAGTAGTTGACGGCGGCGAACGCGCCGGCGGCCAGCAGCCCGGCGGCCACATCGCGCACCCACGGACCGGAGCCGGCGTCCAGCGGCAGGCCTCGGTAGCGCGCCCACGCCAGTGCCAGCAGCACGAGAAGCGACTCGCCGGCCAGCGCCAGGCGCAACAGCTCGCTGGCGGTCGGGCCCGTCCTGTCCATGTTCCCGCACACCGCCTAACGCCCCGCAACGCCTCGCCGGCGAGGCGTATCAGCCCATCCCCCCGGCTCCGTGACCCTGCGCCGCGGCACTTCTCTTCGCTGCGTTCTGCGGCGCAAGCTCCTGGCAGCCCGTGGCAAAAGCCCCGCTGCATTCGAGCGGCGATGCAGCCCGCGTGGACTGCGTTGCTCCTCGGTCGAATATGCCCAATATGGTCCCTCGTCGCGCCTTGCCACGCGGGCGCCTCGCCGCTCTCGATGCGACGCGGGGTTTCGCCACGGACTGCTAGAAGGCTCGCCCGCTGTCGAGCAGCACCGTCACCGGCCCGTCGTTGACCAGCTCGACGTCCATCATCGCCTGGAACTCGCCCGCCTGCACCGGCAACCCGTGCAGACGCAGTCGTTCCAGCAGTGCTTCGTACAGCTCCCGCGCCCGCTCCGGGGCCGCCGCCCCGCTGTAGGAGGGCCGCCGACCGCGCCGGCAGTCGCCGAACAGCGTGAACTGCGAGACCATCAGCACGGCGCCGCCCACCTCGGCCACCGAGCGGTTCATTCTGCCGTCGGCGTCCGCGAAGAGACGGAGGTCGCGGATCTTGCCGGCCACGTAGTCGACGTCGCGGTCGGTGTCGTCGCGGCCGACGCCGAGCAGCACCAGCAGGCCGTGTCCGACGACGCCGACGACGCGCCCATCGACGGTCACCGAAGCCCGTCGGACACGCTGCAGCACGGCACGCACTACCGGAACCTGGAAGTGCGCCGCACGGCAACGTCCTGGCGAGGAGTCATTGCGCGACCGCGCCGTCCGGCACGGTCGCGGGCAGGTCGGGCGGAACGCGGGCCACCGCGCGCAACTCGCCGGGGGGATTCAGGCGCGTATCGAGCAGATGGCGCGGCGCCACGTTGCCGAGCGCCTTCAGCAGGGAGCTCTTCACTCCCGGATGCTCGCGTTCGAGATCCAGCAGCCAGCGCTTGACCCGCTGCCGCTTCAGGCTGAGGTCGCCGCAGACGGGACAGCAGCACCCGATCACCTCCAGGCCGCACTCGCGCGTATAGGCGCGCGCCTCGTCCTCCGTCACGTATACCAACGGACGGATGACCACGTGCCGGCCATCGTCGGAAACCAGCCGCGCCGGCATCGCCTTCAGCGACCCGGCGAAGAGCAGGTTGAGCAACAGCGTCTCGATGAAATCGTCGGCGTGATGTCCCAGCGCGATCTTCGTCGCGCCCACGTCGGCGGCGATCCGGTACAGGACCCCGCGGCGCAGCCGCGCGCAGAGCGAGCAGGGCGTCGCGTCGGCATCCAGCACGTCGTCCATGATGTCGCCGATGGACGTGTGCTCGATGCGGTACTCCCAGCCACGCTCTTCACACGTGCGCGCGATGACGTCGTGCTTGTAGGCAGCGTACCCGGAGTCGACGTTGACCGCCACCAGCGAAAAGTCCACCGGCGCGCGCCGGCGCAGGACGTCGAGCAGGTGCATCAGCGCCCAACTGTCCTTCCCGCCCGACAGGCCGACCATGACGCGGTCGCCTTCCTCGACGAGGTCGAACGTCTTGATCGCACGGGTCGCCTTGCGGGCGAGCCGTGCCTCGAGCGTGCTGCGGTACGCCATGCGAAACCGTTTCCAGTCTATATCGCCCGGGGGTCGCCCGGTGTCTCGCGAGGGGGTAAAATGCGCGCCCATGACTCGCGCCGATGAGATCCAGCGTATCCGGGAAACGGTCGTCGGAATGTACTCGGAACATCCCTGGCCGCTGCACCGCGAGACCGACGAGGAGATGGGATGGCGGCTCAAGTGCCTGGGAGTGACCCCGGACGACTACAGGAACAAGCGGGTCCTCGACATGGGCTGCGGCACGGGCGAGTACGCACTCTGGTACGGCCGCAACGGCGCGGGCGAGGTGGTCGGCATCGATCTTTCCGCCGGTTCGCTGTCAATCGCCCGGCAGCGGCAGGCCGAGTCCGCCCTGGTGAACGTCTCCTTCAGAACCATGGATGTTCTGAAGTGCGAGTTTCCGGACGACTATTTCGATTACGCCTATTCGGTCGGCGTGTTGCATCACACGGGCGACCCGGCCAACGGTTTCCGACAACTCGCGCGGGTGACGAGGCCGGGCGGCACGGTCATCGTCAGTCTGTACAGTCGATACAGCCGGCGGTTCCTGCGCTGCAAGCAGACGCTGTGCCGCTGGCTCGGCGGAGACGACATCGATGCGCGCGTCCGCTGGGGCAAGCGGCTCTTCGGCAGGACGCTCGGCAAGCTGGACAAGCGTTATCACGGGCTGAACACGGAACAGATCGGCTATGACATCTTCGGTTTCCCCCACGAGAGCCTGCACACCGCCGGCGAAGTCCTGCGCTGGTTCGACGCCAACGGCATCGAGTTCAAGGGAGCGTTCGCGCCGTTGCGGCTGCGGGACTACCTGTACGCCTTCGCGCAGCCGGAATACCGGTCGTTCCGAGCCACCTTCGACGGATTCCCGATGATGAGAGCGGTCGCCGACCTGCTGGAGCACGTCTCGGCGCACGCGATCCGTCCGGGCCGAACCGTGCGCCGCTTCCCGCGGCCCGGTCCGCTGTCGCGCGCGGTGTGCCAGTCCGCCTGGATTCTCTTCGGGCTCCGGTTCAACTGCTTTACCGTTGCCGGCACGAAGCGCGGGTGAGCGCCGACGCCGATGCGCCGGCGTCCCCGCCACCGTCGTGCGAGCTCGGACGACTGCCCCTACGGCCAGGTCACGACCACGATGTTCGACCGCTCGCGGACCGGCCCGTCCGGACCGAAGCGGGCCGGCGTGCTCACCATGAAGCCGACCCTCTCGCCGGACTTCGGAACCCAGCTCGTCATCGGCGGTCGCTTGATGTGGGGTCCCAGTTCCTCGGACGGGGACTTGTGCTTGCCGGCCACGGTGAGCTTGCAGGTCTGGCCCGGCCTGTTCCACTCGTAGGTTCCGGCGTACCAGCGGCCGTTGATGTTCGCGAAGACCCACGGATTGCCCGCCAGAGACGTTCCGCTTATCGAAACGCTCGGCCACGATCTGGACTTGGTGTGCTCGATGCAGATCCCGCCGGCGGGCACGTCGCGGATTCTCACGCTGGTGATTCTCGACGCGGCGGGCCAACCGCTGACATCGTGGTGCAGCCACGTGACGTCCGAGACGTCGATCTCGTCGGCGCCGCTGCCCGTCGGCGGCGTGGTGGTCGGCGTGACACTCGCGGTCGTGAACCGGCGCGTGCGCGAATACTCGCTGGCATGCCCCTTGTCGTCTCGGGCGATGACGCGCCAGTAGTAGGTGGTCCCCGGCCTGAGCTCGACCGACGGCTGAACGCTGGTGCGTCTCGCCCGCTCCGGATCCGTGCCGGGCTTCTTGTCCGTACCCGTGAAGTCGTGCCGGCCGGCGCGCTGGCGGATGGTGTCGATGATGCTGCCGAACGCCGAATCGGTCGCAATCTCGAAGGTCATGGTCACGGTGCCGACCGGGCCATGCGTTGCCCCGTTGATCACCTCCAGGATGATCGGCTTGCGGATGTTTCTGGCGCCGTTCGCCGGCGCGTTCGGGATTGGCGGATCTATCCTGACGGCCAGCGTCCGGAACGCGGCGTCCGCCCATGGACCGTGTGCAC
This sequence comes from Vicinamibacterales bacterium, assembly GCA_964291605.2. Classification (GTDB taxonomy): domain Bacteria; phylum Acidobacteriota; class Vicinamibacteria; order Vicinamibacterales; family UBA8438; genus WTFV01. The sequence goes on from OZ219745.1 coordinate 4,271,766, forward strand.
CGTCGAGCTCGGCGCGCGCGCGCCAGCGATAGGCGGTATCCGGTTTCAGCTCCACCGACACCGTGAAGGTGGCGGACCCTGCATCCCTGGGCTCCCCGACACCCTCGACGATCCGGTTCATGCCATCGTACAGCTCGAACCGATAGGTGAAGGATGCAGCGACGAAGAGCCCTTCGGCGTTCCCGACCACGAGGGTCGGCTGAAGCGTACGCACCACGACGTCGTCCACGGGAGCGAGCGGAGTCGGCGGATGCGCCTTCAGCGTCGGCGCGTCTTCGGCATCCGGACGGGCCACGTCGCCAGCCTCATCCAGACCCATGAACACAGCGCCATTGGCAACTCCGAGAATCGTACCGCCCGAATTCGCAACGTCGGCAGCGATCGTCGGTTCTGCGAGCGGCGACGGCGAAGCAGGAGTGGAATCGTCGCACCCGGTTGCGAACACGACGAGCAGGGACGCGAAAGACAGCACGGCAAGAGCGCGGGCGGTTGTCATCGGCTCGACTTCGACTCGGACAAGAGGTTGGAACAAGGCACCGGATACCCGGGCAACACGGCGCATGATATCAGGAAGCGCGAAGCTGCATCCGGCCGTCGAACAAGCGATTCTCTTCAGCATGGTAGGATTCCGAGGTTCCGGTGGACCCTCCTCCGGGGCTGCGGAATCCAGGCACACGAGGTACGACGCGCGCATGCAAGGCCGAATTCACGGACGAGTCCTGCTACTGGTCATCATCACATTGCTCTGGGCGGACCGCGCCGCAGCGCAGTGGGCGGGCAACGGTTTCCTCAACATCAACGGCGGCTTCCAGCCCGGTGATCGCTCGGTGATGGACACCATCGAGGCTCCTCTCTTCGACGAGACGGCCGTGTACGACGCCACGTCCTCTTCGTCCGAAGGAACGGTGCTCGACGCGTCGGCAGGCGTGCGCGTCTGGCGGAGCCTGGCGGTCGGGCTCGGCGTGACGATGTTCGAGGTGCGCAGCAGCATGGAGGTGTCGGGCTCGATCCCATCGCCACTCTTCGTGAATCGGCCGCGCAACGCACAGTTTCAGCAGGGCGGCCTGACCCACCGGCAGTTCGGTATTCACCTGCACATGACGTACATCTTTCCGGTAACGGACAGAATAGACGTCGCCGTTTCAGCGGGCCCGTCCCTGTTCCGCATGCGACAGGATTCACCCTTCGCCGTGGCACTCGGCGCCGAGACCGCCCCGTTCAACACCGTGACGATTGCCAGCGTCGCCACGGCTACGGCACGTGCGACCGGATTCGGCGGCAACGCGGGACTCGACGTCACCTACATGCTGACCCGCTTCATCGGCGCCGGGATCTTCGTCCGGTACATGGGCGGCCCAATAGACTTCGGTGGAGAGTCGGTCGACGCAGGAGGGGCGCAGGCAGGCGGCGGCCTCCGGTTTCGGTTCTGACGACGTCGAGTGACGCACCTGGCGGCAGCCGCGCGGCAACCGATCCAGGTCACCTCTGCTGTCCACGGTTCACCTCCCAATGACGGCACTCGTTACCGGCGGCACCGGATTCACCGGCAGCCATCTCGTGCGGCGGCTCCTCGCCGACGGGCATACCGTGCGCGTGCTCGACACCGGGCGCGGACTGTTCGCCGACGAACTGACCCGGCTCGGGGCGCAACTCACGCTCGGCAGCGTCACCGACGAGGCCCTGGTCAATCGCCTGACGGCGGGAACCGATCGGGTGTTTCACATCGCGGCGGTGTTCCGGCAGGTCAACCTCGCCGATAGCGTCTATCACCGGATCAACGCTGTTGGAACGCGTATAGTCGGAGATGCCGCACTGCGCCACGGCGTTGCATCGTTCGTCTATTGCTCCACGCAGGGAGTGCACGGCAACGTCGCGTCGCCGCCCGGGGACGAGCGTTCGCCCATCGCGCCGGAAGACTACTACCAGCAGACCAAGTACGAGGGTGAGCAGGCAATCGCCGCGCTGGCCGCCCGCGGCCTGCCGGCAACGACGCTGCGGCCCATGGCCATCTACGGTCCCGGCGACCCCGCCCGTTTTCTCTTTCTGTTCCGCGCGACCAGGGGCGGACGTTTTCTGATGTTCGGCGACGGGGAAACGTTCTACCACCCGTTGTACATCGACAATCTTGTCGATGCCTTCGTGCTGGCGAGCGAGCGGGCGGGTACGGGAGAGACCTACCTGATCGGTGACGCGCGGTACTATTCCCTCAACGATCTGGTGCGCGCCGTGGCGGCGAGCATGGACCGCGAGGTCCGCATCCTGCACCTTCCCTTCGCTCCCCTGTGGGCCGCCGCCGCTGCGTGCGAGACAGTGTGCCGGCCGTTGGGAATCGAACCGCCGCTGTTCCGCCGACGCGCCGACTGGTTCCGGCAGAACCGCGCCTTCCGCATAGACAAGGCGCGACGCGAACTGGGGTACGAGCCGGCCGTGGACCTGCCGAACGGCCTCCGGCGCACCGCCACCTGGTACCGGGACCACGGATACCTCTGATGTGCGGCATCGCCGGGATCCTGGATACGAACCCGCAGGCCCGCGTGGAACCGTCGCGCGTGCGTCGCATGCTCGAGTCCATCGAGCATCGCGGCCCCGACGACGAGGGCCTGCACGATTCGGAAACACTGGTGTTCGGCACGCGGCGGCTGAAGATCATCGATCTGGCGGGCGGGCACCAGCCGCTGTCCAACGAGGACGACAGCGTCTGGGTGGCATTCAACGGCGAGATCTTCAATCACCAAGTCCGCCGTGACGTGCTGCGCCGCAACGGACACGTCTTTCGCACCCGCTGCGATACCGAAGTAATCGTCCACGATTGGGAGCAGCACGGCGCCGACTGCGTCCACAAGCTCGACGGCCAGTTCGGATTCGCCGTCTGGGACAGCCGCACGCGCACGCTCATGCTCGCGCGCGATCGTCTCGGCATTAAACCCATCTACTACGCGTGGAGCGGCACGCGCCTCATCTTCGCCTCGGAGATCAAGGCGATCCTGGCCACCGGCCTCGTCACCCCCGAGGTCGACCTGCAGTCGCTCCATCACTACGTGGGATACGAGTTCGTACCGGCTCCGGCCACCATGTTTCGCGGCATCCGCAAGCTGCCGGCGGGACATCGGCTCATCGTCTCGAACGGCGAGATGACGGTCGAGCAGTACTGGAACGTGGATTTCGCGCCGGCCGACATGTCCGAATCCGACTGTGTCCGGTCGATTCGTCAATTGCTGGGGGAAGCGGTCGAGAAGCGCCTCATGGCGGAGGTGCCGCTCGGCGTCTTCCTGTCGGGAGGACTCGATTCCACGGCAGTTCTCGCCTACGCCTGCCAGGCCACCGACCGCCGCCTGCCGACTTTCACCATCGGCTACGCCGACGAGTCGTTCAGCGAATGGGAACATGCGCGGCGGGCGGCCAGGCACTACGGCACGAACCACCACGAGATAGTCATCGAGCCAATCACCCCGGCACTGATCGAGACGGCGGTCTGGCACCTCGACGAACCGATGACCGACCTGTCGTCCATTCCCTTTCACCTCCTCTGCCGCCAGGCGCGCGCACACGCCACGGTGTGTCTCTCCGGCGAGGGAGGCGACGAGGTGTTCGTCGGCTACGATCGCTTCATCGCCTCGAAGATCGAGCAGACGATTTATCGCCGCATCCCCTCGGCGCTGCGGCGCGGCCTGATCGAGCCGCTGGTCGCCCGGCTGCCGGACCGGCCTCGGAAGAAGGGGGCGGTCAACATGCTCAAGCGATTCGTGGAGGGTGCATCGCTCCCCGCCGAGGGCGGCCACATGCGCTGGCAGTACTTCTCGAGCGACGCGCAGGATCGACGGCTGTTCACGCCGGCCTTCCTATCCGTGGTCACGCCCGACCCGTTCGAGCCCGTCCGGCGTCACGCGGCGCGCGCCGGCACCGCCGATCGCGTGGGACGCGAATGCTACGTCGACCTGCGCCTCACCATGCCGGACTCGGTACTGATGAAGGTGGACAAGATGTCGATGGGCACCAGCCTGGAGGTCCGCGTCCCGTTCCTCGACCACCGGCTGGTGGAGTTCGCTGCCCGCATCCCGTCGCGTCTCAAGTTGTCCGGCCTCCGCACGCGCGCCATCTATCGCCGGGCCATGACCGGCATCCTGCCCTCGTTCGTTCTGGAACGCGGCAAGCAGGGCTACAGCCTGCCGCTGAAGACCTGGTTACGGGGAGAGCTGCGCGAGTACATGGAGACGCTGCTCGACACTTCGCCGCTGATTCGCGAGCACTTCAATCCGGCGGGCGTCCACGTCCTCATCGACGAGCACATGCGGCGCGTCCGCAACCACAACCACGTCCTGTGGGCGCTCATGAACGCAGCGCTGTGGCACCGGCGGTTCATCGAAGGCGCGGCGTCCGCCCGCTGATCGGACGTTCATGCACATGCCGCGCGGTACCGCCGGTCTGCTCCTGCGTCTGACGGTCTCGTTCGGGCTCCTGTCCCTTCTCTTGTTCGTAGTCGCCGACCCAGCCGAGGTGTTCCGCCGCGTACGGGGAATAGCGCCCGGGGCGCTGCTCGGCGCAATCGGCCTGAGCGTGCTCGATCGCCTCGCGATGGCCTACAAGTGGTGGCTGCTGCTGCGGGCGCGCAGGCTGACGGTGAGATTGTGGATCGCGGTTCGCGCGTACTTCGCGTCGTCTCTCTATGGCCTGATTCTGCCCGTAACCGTCGGAGCTGACGCCGTCCGGGTCGTTGCCCTGCGCCACGCCGGCGTACTCGACGTCACGGCTTCGATCGCCATCGAGCGCGGCCTCGGCTTCATCGCGATGGGCTCGGTCGCGCTGCTCGGTTGCCTGCTGCTCGCCAGCGCCGTGGCAGATGAAGCTGTCCGGTCTCTCGGTCCCCTGTTGCTTGCCGTGGTGGCCGTCAGCGGAGGCCTGTTCGTCATCTCGCTGGCTGTCGCCGGCCGCGTCGCCCGGTGGAGTCGCGCCCCGGCCTTCGCACGCCGCGCCGCCGAGGCCTACGGTCTGTACCGACGCCACCCGGGGGTGTTGGCGACCTTCTACGGGCTGTCGGTGTTCGAAAGTCTGCTGCCCGCCGCGACCGGTTGGATCCTGGCCGCCGGACTGGGGATTCCACTGTCCCTCCCGACCGCCGTGGCAACGGTCCCCATCTCGCTAGCGGTGGCCCGACTGCCCGTGTCACTCGGCGGCTTCGGCGTGCAGGAGGCCGCGTTCATGTTCTTCGCCGGCCTCGTCGGCATTCCGCGGGACGACGCGTTCTCGATCTTCGCGTTGATCGGAATTGCGATGCTGGTCGCCCTGCTTCCCTCCGCCTTCGACAGCCGGATGCTCACGCTACGCCGGGAGGCGGCCGGGGGCGGCGTCAACTCGGACGAAACTCCGCCCTGAGCACCAGATCATCGTCAACGCGCTGCCGGACCCGCCGCGTGGGAACGGACCGGTCGCCGACGCTCCAGTGCATGAAGTCGTCCGCGTCCTCGGCCGTCTCCGCCCACACGTCGGTTCCGCGGACGTACCAGCCCGAGAAGCCGGCGGACACCGGGTGGTCGTCGATCCGGAAGACGGTTCCCGGCGGGCCCTCGATTCGCACGCGATGCAGCGGATCCAGGTTCAGGTGCCGTACGATCATTTCGCGGACATACGTCGCGCGAAGTCCGAGGAACTCCGCGAGGCCCCGCAGGTAGCGGTCGTCCTCCAGCCCGAATCGCTCGGTGACCTCCCGATAGTGGCGAAACCGCTCGTTGAGGAACGGCAGGGTGATCCGATAGTTGAGCGCATCCAGGAACAGGTCCGCGAGGTACCGGCGATACAGCGGGTCGTCCTCGATCAGCCGCCTGATGACCCGCGCCTCGAAGGCCTCCGGCCGAATCGTGGCACTGAAGGTGTCCTGACGCCACGGGTCCGAAGCTCTCCGGTAGAAGTCCATGAAACTGTGGTCCATGTCCCAGTTGACCCAGAACCAGCGTGCTCCGGGATGCGTGCGATCACGGAACATGACCGCTTGGAACGGGTCGCTGGTGCCGCAGAACACCACCGCTACGAACCATCGGGTCAGACTCTCGACGTCGAGCCAGGAGGCCGCATCGGCCATCGTGAAGGACGGCGCCGCGGCGACCTCGCGCATCCACCGCCGCCGGAGCGCCTCGTCGGCCCGGTCGAAGTTGTCATGGCCGAAGCGGGACACGAGAAAGGGCCTGCGCACATGCTCGGTGAGCACGTAGAGCCCCTGCGGCTTGCCGTTGAGAACGAAGGAAGCCGGCTGCGTCTCGGGAGCCAGGGCGCCGATCCGGCGCGCGATGTCGAAGGCCAGCGGGTTGACCAGATGCCACCAGCGTCCGCGCTGATCCAGCCTGAGATCGTTGTGCGCGACGAGTCGGGTCAGCGGATCGCCCTTTCCGCCGAACAGCGTGCCCGTACGGAACTGCACCGATCCGTACTCGCGGCGGAAGTACAGCCGGAAGCTCTTGACCGGCGACCCGATACGGCTCTTTCCACCGTGTACGCGCAAGCCGATGTTCGAGGCGAACCGCAACTGCCCGTCTTCGAAGTAGGACACCGTCGCGGGATGCTCCCAGTCGCGCCCGACCCGCGTCGGATTGGCCAACAGTCCGTGCTCCGGATCGTGGAGATAGTGGTCCTCCGTATAGATGGAGAGCACGGAGCTCGCACGGGAGAGCGCGGCGGGCGGCACTGCCAGGCTGCTCGGAAACTGTGACGGGGAACGCTGGACGACGATCCTCAGATTCGACAGCCAGGCAAGGTTGTCGGCCAGAAGACCGACGCACAGGAAGGCGGCGCACAGCGTCGCCAGCGTTACCGGCCCGAGAACCGGACGCCTCGCCGTTCCCGGTGCGACGGCAGGTTTCACCACGGACTCCCAGGCTGCGGCATGGCGCCGGTCAGGGCGCGCCGGTACGGTTGAGGAAAATGTCGACGGTCGCTCGCGCGGTGCGCCGCTGCAGTTCAGCCTGCAACTCGAGCAACGCCTGATCCGACCGGGTGCGGAACGCGTACGAGATGATCGTTGCCTCGCCGTTGCGCGACAGGCTCTCGACCCGCCCGCGCCGAAGTCTGGAGGCGAGAAGCTCGGTTACGTCCCTCGTTGCCCCCGCATCGTCGTCCGCGGGCAAGGAGACGACGATCAACCCACCTCCGGGCACGCCCAGGAAGTAGCGGGCCGCCACGCGCTGGATGACCAGCGCGGCCAGGGCGACGAGCAGGAGGATGCCGAGAAACCCGAACTTCAACGTGGCGCAGGCCAGCGCCGAGGCGATGACCAGCATGATGAATCCAATCTCCTCGGGCTCCTTGATCGGCGTCCGAAACCGCACGATCGAAAGCGCTCCCAAGAGGCCGAGCGAGAGCGGAAGCGAGAACTGAATGGCGATGAAGATCGCCGTGATCGAGATCCCGAGCAGCGGAAACGCCCGGTGCACTTGACTGCCGGTCGCGCGGCTCGCATAGAAGACTACGTAGAACTGTGCGATGAGGAGCGAGTTGGCCAGCGACAGCGCCATCACGAGCAGAAAGGCGCCCACGCCGATTTCGCCCATCGTCTGCGGACCGCCTCCCGAGAGGATGCGGAAGATGTTGTCGAGTTGCTGCTCCATTCGCTGCTGGCCGTACGAACGCCGCTCAGCCTGACGGCGCAAGGCAGTGATCATAGCAGGCGGCGTACTTGGAAAAGGACGCCTTGCGGAACCCCAGGGTGGTCAGTACACGCAGTGATTCCGGCAGATGATCGTGCGGTCCCTTGAACTCGAAGACCGTCACCGGCAATGGAGTCGGATTCGGGATGAGCCCCACCGTCCGGCTGACGGCGGGTGTGTGGATGTCGCTGTCCAGACTGGCGCGCAATCCGGTGTGCCGCTCGATGAACCGATGGCGCCGGTAGCGCACCAGGAGCACCGGTCGATAGTCGTCCGGCATCACGATTCCGGCCGGCCGCAGCAAGCAGGGCACATCGCGCAGAGAAGCGATGCCGAGGGAACCGCATTTCCACCAGGCCGACTCGAAGGGCACTGCCACCCGGCGCTTCTCCCGGCGCGCGCCGAACCGCAACTTGACCTCCACGAAGGCAGTGTCGGTCACGCGTTCGCCGACCCGGTACCAGCGAAGGCGGAGCTTGGTCTTCAGGTAGTCGCTGTTGCGCTTCTCGCGCAGACTGTCCAGGTCGGGCGTATCGTAATAGACGGTGCAGATCGTGCTCTCCGGAAACACCGGGTCGGGCCGGCAGGCCAGCCGGAGCCAGCGCAGCGCCGGCTCCCGCCGCCATCGGTCCCCGACGAACTTCAGCTCGTAATCCGAGCCGGAGCGACGATCGTCCTCCGTATCCCGGGCGGCGGGCAGCAACCCGACCTGCCCGCTCGATGACGAAAACGCAGACACGGAGAATGATCTCCCTCCTCGCCGTCTCGGGTGAAAGACACGGCTCCATCCGCCGGCGAACGGCGTAGTATAGACTCCGGCCGTGGCAGTGAGGGCCGACAACGTCCCGCGAGAGATCTTCAGCTCCACCGGCAGCAAGCGACAGAAGTACGAACAGCTCATCGTCGGCCGGCCCGGGTGGCGCGCCCTGCTGCGCTACGAGCTGGTCACCCTGCTCGCGCGCCGCGCGCCGGGAGCCTTCGGGCTGTGGCTGCGATCCCGTCTGTATCCGAAGCTGCTCGGCGCCTGCGGCCGGAACGTCTTCTTCGGAAACGACGTGACGCTGCGCCACCCGCACAAGATTCGCATCGGGAACGACGTGGTGGTCGACGACGGCTGCGTCCTCGATGCAAAGGGCGCCGACAACGACGGCATCACGATCGGTAGCGGCGTCTTCCTCGGGCGCCAGACCATCGTGACGACCAAGGACGGTGGCATCGTGCTGGAGGACGGCGTGAACGTCAGCGCCTTCTGCCTGATTTTCTCCGCCAGCCGCGTGCGGTGCGGCCGCAACACCCTGATCGCGGCATATACGTACCTGGTCGGAGGGAGCCACGACGTGGATCGGACCGACATCGCCATCATCGACCAGGCGCGCCCGTCGCACGGCATCGCCATCGGGCCGAACTGCTGGCTGGGCGCCGGCGTCACCGTCCTCGACGGCGTGAACGTCGGACGCGACGCGGTCATCGGAGCCAACTCGGTCGTGACGAAGGACATCGACGACTTCGCGGTCGCCGCCGGTTCTCCGGCCGCCACCATCCGCCGCCGTGCAGCTACCACGGTCGCCGACTAGCTCGCTTGCCGCGCACCAGCCGGCTCCGGGGAGCTGGCGGTCCTGGCTTGTTGCGATCGGGGTCACCGGCGGCCTCCTCGGCTATCTGCTGTCGCAGATCGATCCGGCCGAGCTCATCGCAGCGGCACGGGGCATGACTCCCCGGCACGTTGCCGCCTTCCTCGTTCTGCTGCTGGCGGGAGTCGCCGCGCGCGCGATCAGGTTCCGGCTGCTGCTCGGCCCGCCGATCCGCATGCCGCTGCTGACCGGGATCGTTCTCGTCCGCAACCTGTTCGTCGATCTGCTGCCGGCCAGGCTCGGCGAGCTGTCGTACGTCTACCTTCTCACCAGCCGCGCCGGACGGCGCGTCGAGGATGGTCTCGCATCACTCATGCTGTCGGTCGCGTTCGACGTGGTCGCCTTGACGCCGCTACTGCTGCTCGCCCTGCTCACGGTCGGCAGCGGCGGCGCGGTGGCCGGTCCCTGGCTCGCCGCCGCGGCGCTCGTCCTGGGCGCACTGGGCTTCGGAGGCGCCCGTCTGGCGGGCCCGGTCGGCCGCCGGGTAGCCCGGGCGCTCGCGCCGCCGGGAAGTACCGTGGCCGGCCGGCGCGCGGCTCTGGGGGGACTGATTCGCAGGACGGCACTGGTCCTCGACGACGCGTGGGCACGCGGTATCGCGGTCCCCGTGCTCGCCATCTCCATCGTTGTGCGGCTGTGCAAGTTCGGCAGTTACTTCTTTCTCGTGCTGGCCATCCTGGGCCCGCGCATCGATTCGACAACGGAGCTCGGATTCTTCCGTGTCTTCATCGGCGTGCTCAGCGCAGAGCTCGCCGCGGCGCTCCCCATTCCGACGATCGCCAGCTTCGGCACCTTCGAGGCGGCTTGGACGGTGAGCTTCATGCAGCTCGGTTTCGCGCGTGAGGATGCCATCGTCTCCGGGGTGATCGCCCACGCGGCATCGCAGGCCGTCGAGTACGCCATCGGCGGACTTGCCCTCCTCGCCATCCTGTGGCCGCGACGGAACGGCACGCGCGTTCGCTGAGCAGTCAAGGCGTTTCGACAAGGAGGATGTACATGCGAATTCGGGCACATCGCCTCCTGAGAGCAGCCGTCGGGCTCGTTGCCCTGGTACTGCTGGCCGCTGCCCTTCAGCAGTTGTGGATACGGGGGACGCCGGGCCTGGCCCGCCTCACCGAGCGCGTCCTCACCCGCTGGTTTCCGCCGGAAGCGCCACCGCAGGTGCCCGGCATGTCGGAACTGGAGCGGGGCGCCTGGCGCGTGCTGGGCCGCCAACTCGACGGCCGCCTCCTCTGGTCGTCCAACCGTAACGGCAATCACGACCTGTACGTGGTGGAGCTCGGCTCCGGCGCCGAGCAGCGGCTTACCGATCACGATCACGTCGACTTCTTCTCGCGCTTCTCCCCGGACGGCACGCGCATATCCTTCCTGCGCAGCCAGCGGCCGTGGGTGTCCTTCCGCGACGAGACCGCCTGGGACCTCTACTTGATGAACGCCGACGGCAGCGGAGAGCGCAGGCTGGTCGAGGGAGCGTACCATCCGACCTGGCGCCCGGATGGCACCGGTCTCGTCTACGTATTCGAGAATCGCGTCTTCAGCTACGACCTCGAGTCGGACACGGCCACGGTGATCCACCGGGGTGGCGACCACCCGACCGAGGGCCGGGTACTGGAGCCGGAGATCTCCGCGGACGGCCTGCTGGCGCTGACGCTCCGGGATGTGCCGCGCGAGACGGTAGGCGTGCTCGATTCGTCGGCCGGCCGTTTCCAACCGTTGGCGAGTCGGGGCGCCTGCCAGATCACCTGGTTCCCCGGCCGGAGACAGGCAGTCTGGATCGATCCGCGCGGCGCGGGGGGGACGAGGGTGATGACAGCGGCTCTCGCCGACGGCGCGGAGCGTCTCCTCATCGACCTGCCGGGCGAGTACAGCCACGAGTACTTCCCGCGGGTGACGGCCGACGGGCAGTGGCTGGTGTGGGGCGCGTCGTCGGGCGGCCACGAACACGACCGTGCCGACTACGAGATCTTCGTCTGGCGTATCGGAGAACCGTTCGAGCGCAGCGTGCGAGTGACGTATTCGCCAGCCAACGATCAGTGGCCCGACCTCTTCGTCGACGGCTGAACCGAACGATACAGCGCCTCGAGACGTCGGATGAGCACGGGCCAGGCGAATTCCTCCTCTGCACGTATCCGCAGCGCTACGCCCCGCACTCGGGCGTCCTCCGGATTCGAGAGCATGTCTCCCAGGCGTCCGGCAAGGGCGGCCGCGTCGCCGACCGTGGTGAAGACGCCGGCATCACCCAGCAGTTCCCTGTTGACCGGCGTGTCCGTCGCCACGACCGGCAGGCCGCACGCCATGTAGTTCAGCAGCTTGCCGTTGGCCTCGGTGAGCGATCGCTTGGGAGAGACCGCGACGTCGCCGAGATTGAGCCAACGGGGCGCCTGCTCGTACGGCACGCGGCCGGTGAAGGTCACGGCAGCCTCGATCCCGCGCGACCGGGCCAGTTGCCGGTAGTGTTGCTCGTTCGGATAGCCCATCACCAGGAAGTGGGCGTCCGGACGCCGGCGAACCACCGCCGGCACGGCTTCGAGCAGCAGGTCGACGCCCTGGTAGTCCGTGAGCACGCCGAGAAAGACGACGACCCGCCGGTGCTCCAACCGCAGTTGCCGGCTGAGCTCCACGTCCGGCGGACACGGCCGGAAAACGCCGACGTCGACGCCGTCCGGCAAGGCCACGATCCTGCTCGCGTCGACCCCCTGTTGCCGCAACAGCGCGGCGCCGTGCGAGGAGCTGGTCACTATCCGGTCGGGACGGCGCAGAAGCCAGCGCTCGGAGAACGATGCCAGCTCGCGCAACACGCCGCGCTCGGGGATGAACCGATGGTCGGCGAGCTCCTCCGTCAGGCTGCCCTGCAGGTCCGCCACGAGCGGCAGCCGGTGACAGGCACGCAGCACCGTGCCGATCGCGATGCCCTCGTGCAGGTGCCCGTGGACCAGATGCGGCCTGAAGTCGCGGGCGACCCGCCGGCACGCAGCGAGCAGGGACAGGTCCAGCAAACCCCGTCCCCACGTCGGCCCCAACGGCCCGGCCTCGATGCCGAACCAGGATCGGCCGCGCGTGATTGCGAGACCGTCGAGATCGCGACCCGTGGGATAAGTCACCACCCTGACATCGACGCCCCGCGCCGTGAGACCTCGCACTTCCTCGTAGATGCGGACGTGGCAACCCCGATCGCCGAAGAACGGCGTGGGAGCCACGACGAGCACCCGCAACGTGTCGCGCGCCATTCACTCAGTCCCGCGAGCGCCGCCAAACCCGTCGCGAGGCTCCGTGTTCGGCCCCATCCCCCACCCCCCGGGACCTTGCGCCTCGGAACGCACTCCGTTGCGTTCTACGGCGCAAGGTCCATGACCGGGAAACCGGCCACTGTCGCGCGCAGCTCCTCCGCGCGCCGGGCCGCCGACCAACCGAGGCGGGCGGCCATGATCGCGGCGCAGCGCTCCAGGACACTTGCGCCCGGATGGCCCAGCATGCCGATCCCGGTGCGGCGGAACACCACGTCCGCAAGCCGTCCGGCCATCTCGTGGTCGACCGCGTAGGCGACCTCCGCCTCGATCGTCTCCCGCTCGGCGCCTACGCGCCGCAGGAGGGACGGGTCGCCAACGGCGCTCCGCAACACATCCTCGGCCTCTTCGCCGTAGTGCCGCAGCAGCGATTCGACAACCGGCGAATCCAGTTCGCTGGCATGCCCCTCGGCAAGGCGTCGCCGCAACGACGCCGTGTCCGACACGGACCCGACAAGCGGCATCTCGCGGGTGCGACACGCGGCGCCCGCACGGCCGAGCTTGCGGCAGACCAGGTCCGTCGCCAGCTCCGCTACCCGACGCGCCGTCGTGTACCTCGCGCCGAGCACCGACACGATTCCCTCGGCCGGACCCTGCCTGTCGTGGTCGACGATCTGGTAATCCCCGGTGCCCTGATAGACACTCGCCTCGATACGCGGGGCGGTCAGCGGATACAGGCCCGCAAACGCATGCCGCACCTCGTCTGCGCGCAAGGCCGCCGATGGCAACGCGCGGTTGACGTCGTCCACGAGGTCGGCCACGTCCTGCGCCCCCGGGCGCACTGCTCCGGGCTCGCCGCGAAACGGGCGATTCGAGGTACCGATCAGCGAGTGGCCGCGCCACGGGATGACGAAGACGTGGCGGCCGCCCCGATCGAAAAGTGCGCCCGAGGCCCGCTCGGTGGGAAGCGCCACCGCGTACCGCGGCAGGATCTGCCGGGTCACGATGTGCGCCCCCTGCGCGAAGCCGTTGATCGGACGCCGCAGGGGTCCGATCCCGAACGAGTCGTTCAGGCCGGGCAACCAGGGTCCGGCCGCGTTGACGGTGACCGTGGCCCGAATTCGAATCTCGTCGCCGCCCTCGACATCGCGCGCCCGCACTCCGACCACGCGCTCTCCTTCCCGCAGGAGCCCGTGACACGCCATGTAGTTCGCGACGACCGCGCCGTGGGCGACCGCGGTCTTGAGAAACGCCAGCGTCATCCGCTCCGAGCTGTGGAGGTGGCACTCGTTCAGCACGAAGGCGCCATCGAAGCGCGAGCCGGCGGCCAACGCGGGTGCCTCGCGACCGAGTGCGGCCCGACCGAGGTAGGTGCCCGACGGCACCTGGAAGTCGCCGCCCGAATCGTCGGCACCTCCCAACCAGGCATAGAGCGCCATTCCGCCCGCCAGCAGCCAGCGCCCTCTGGCCAGCGACCGGTCGGTCGGCACGAGGAACGGCACCCAGCGCACCAGATGCGGGGCGATGCGGCGCAGGTGCGTACGTTCCTGTGCGGACTCCCGGACCTTGTCGAGTCTGAGCTGCTGCAGATAGCGGATCCCGCCGTGCAGCAGTCGGGACGAGGCGGCGGATGTCGCGCCGCCGAAGTCGCCGCGCTCGATCAACGCCACCGACAGCCCGCGCAAGGCGGTGTCGTGGGCCAGGCATGCACCCGTGATGCCGCCCCCGATGATGACGACATCGAAGCGGGTGCGATCCAGCGTAGCGAGCGATCGGCGCAAAGTGCGTGCCTTGACAGATGAGCGGCTGCGCCACGGTCCTGGTTGGCTGGCTGCGGCGGCGCGGCGTTGGGTATATAGTAGCCTCCGTGCGACCGGCGCCCGCGGCCCCGGACCCTGTTCCCGCCTGCACTCCGTGGTCAGTGACACGCGATCCGGCCCTGCAAATCGTCCTGCTCTTCTTCGCGGTCCTCACCGTCGCCGCGCTCTCGATGGACGTCGGCCGTACGACGTACGGCGTCAAGGGCGACGAGGCCACGTACGTCGCGATGGCGCTCAGCATCGCCCACGACCGCGACATGGCCTACACGCGGGAAGACATAGTCCGTTTCTTCCGCGTCTACGGAAGGGGTCCGGACGGGATCTTCCTGAAACCCGGCCAGGGCGCCGCGGCCGCGAACAACCGCCTCTTTTTCGCGAAGTCCTACATCTACCCGCTTGCCGCCGCCCCGTTTGCCTGGATCGCGGATCTGAACGGCCTGCTGACGTTCAATGTACTGCTCCTCGCGGGCGTCTTCCTCTGTCTGTACGCCTTCGCGTCCGCGAGGCTCTCACCTGCCGCCGCCGCGCTCACGAGCACCGCCTTTCTGGGCGCATCCATCGTCCCCTTCTACGCCGTGTTCCTTGCACCAGAGACCTTCAACCTTGCGCTCGTATGTTTCGCCTATTTCCTCTGGCTCTACAAGGAAGTCGCGGATGCGCCCGAGAAACTACCGGCGCTGTTTCGGGGCCGGCGCGCCGAGCTCGCGGCCGCCGCGCTGCTGGGTCTGGCCGTCTTTTCGAAACCGAGCAACCTGCCCCTCGTGGCGCCGCTCGTTGCGCTGGCGTGGTGGCGACGCCGCTTCCTGGACGGCCTGCTCATCGGCGCCGCCTGCTGTTGCGTAACGGCGGCCTGCTTCGGCGTCAACGCCTGGATCACCGGTGAGTGGAACTATCAGGGGGGCCTGGCCAGAAAGACTTTCTACGGCCGTTTTCCCTTCGAGCAGCCGGCGTACGCTTTCGAGAGCCTGGGCAGGTCTGTCGTGACCAACGAGCTGCCGCTGCAGCTCACAGGCGACTCGCTCGCGCAACTGGGACGCAACATCGCCTACTTCCTGACCGGGCGGCACTTCGGACTCGCGCCCTATTTCTTTCCCGGTCTCGTCATCGCCGGCTGGATGATCTCGCGGCGCAGGACCGCGGCCCCATGGCAGGTGGTGATTGCGGGCATGCTCGTTCTGAGCGCGCTGGGGCTCCTGTTCCTCCTCCCGAACACCTGGTCCGGCGGGGGCGGCCCGCTGGGGAATCGTTACTTCCTCGGCTTCTATCCGGCATTCTTCTTCCTGCTGCCGGCGGGACGATCGGTCGTTCCCGGCCTGCTCGCCTGGGGCGGAGGGGTGCTTTTCGTGTCTCAGGTTCTGGTCGCTCCGTTCGTGGCCGCCAAGAACCCCTGGCTGATTCCCGAACAGGGCCCACTGCGAATCCTGCCGGTAGAGCTCACCATGGTGAACGACCTGCCGGCGCGTCTCGACGCCGGCCGGTCCCTGGTCGCCTACAACACGAATCCGCGACTCTACCTGTACTTCCTCGACGACAACGCCGGACGTCCGGAGGATCCGGGTATCTGGGTAATGGGCGGCAGGCGCGCCGACATGATCGTGCGAACCGACGAGCCGCTGACCGCGCTCACGGTGCGCCTGTCGGCGCCGATACGCAATCGGGTGACGGTCACGGTGGACGGCACGTCCAGGTCGGTGGACCTGCGCCGCGACGAGCCGGCCGAGCTCCTGTTTCCGGTACGGGGCGTGCTGGCTGCCGGCGGACAGAATTTCCTGATCTCGGTGACGTCCCGGGACGGTGTAATGCCCCGGTTGTCCAATCCGCAATCACGGGATGCGCGCTTCCTCGGCGTGCGGCTCCGTCTGTCGCCGCATCTGTCCGGCTCCCGGGCGAGGGGCTCCTAGAAGCGAAAACGCAACCCCATGCCGGCCTGCACACCGCCGACCGAGACCCTCCGCCGCGTGTCGGCAGTGACGGGAACGGAAACCGACCCTTCCGTGAACCGCGCGAACAAACCTACGCCGACCTGCGGTGTTCGAGTGGCGGGGGTCAGCATGTACGTCAGGTCGAAGCCGGCGTTGAAACCCGCCCCGTTCCGCGTGTGTTCCCCGGTATCGACCTGCAGCCCGATCTCGCTGAACGGCGGACCGGTCACTTCGACCGGTGTCAGGTGGACGACCACTCCCTGGTGCAGGCTGAAGTACGTCCCCCCGGCCAGCAGCTCCAGGTCCAACCCTTCGCGCAACGCCACGCGCCAGCCGAGATACGCGTGCGTCGCCCGCTCCTGGCGGGGCAAGGCGAGCGTTTGCTCCGGCACGGTTCGGTCCCGCCCGGCGTCCAGGGGGTGTGGTACGGTCCCGGTCACCGTCGCGCTGCCGCTACGGCTCATCTGCGTAAAGCTGGCCCCGAACAGCAGCCCGCGCCAGACGCGCAGCGAACCCCCGACGTCGACGTGGGCCGCGCCCCGGAAAAGCTCCAGCGTCGACAGCTCCGACTGCTCGCCGTACGTCCGGAAAGAGACCTCGATCCGTTCCTGCCTGGAGCTGGCCTGGTAGGCGCCGTTCACGTGCACCTGCAGGCGATTCCCGGTGAAGATCCCGAAAAAACCCGATGTAATCCCGGAGCCCCCGGATGCCCCTTCCTGCCCCCCGGCAGGCTGAACCCCCTGCTGGCGCGCCCGCGCCGTCAAGTCCCCGGCCGTCTCCTGCCCATGCGCGCTCCCGGTCAGCACGAGCAGGACGGCCGTGCCGCCAACGCAACGCTTGGTGAGACGCCACATACCTCGCACCCTCACTGGCGCCCGCCCCGGGGGAGCGACATCCCGAAGCCGAGAATCCCCGGCGGCTGGCTGGCAGCCGCCTGATTCCCATCCGCCGGCAGTATCTCGACGTCATACCGTTCCACGACGATTCGCGCGACCTCCTCCGCGATCAGACGGTAACCGTCTGCCGTCGGATGTAGACCGTCCGCACCGATGCACGGAATCGTGCCGCCACCCGGACAGGAGCCGTGCCACACCACGTCGTGCACGTCGATCAGCCCCGCACCTCGCCGTGCCGCGATGGACCGTATGGCCCTGTTCAAGGGCGACACACGCTCGTCCACGCCGGGGCGCAACGAGGGGGGAACGGTCATGAGCAGGACGTCCGCGCCGCTGTTGCGCCCATGGATCACCATGGCCTCGAGCGCCCGTGCGGCGACATCGACCCCACCGCCGGTAATCGGGTTCAGGTCGTTCGTCCCCTGCATGAGCATGATTACTTCGGGTCGCTGGCTCCCGATCTCCGAGCGGAACCTCGCCACCGCGTCGCGCGCGTCCTCGCCCGCGGCTCCCGCGTTGATGACCTCGATCATCTGCGTCACGTAACGCGACTGCAGGTCACGTTCGAGCAGATAGGGATAGGCACTGGTCGGTTCCGGCCGCGCCTGGGAGGTAGGGCTCGATACCCACCCCGAGGTCAGACTGTCGCCGAAGGCGAGGAAGCGGGTTGCCGACAGCCTCGGCGGATCGAGCACGGTCACCCGGAACGCGCAACTCGCGGTCTGCCGCAGCGCGTCCGACGCGCTGCAGGAGACCTGGGTCGTGCCTATGGCGAAACCGTGACCCGGCTCGAGCGTGCAGCCGACGGTGACCGGAGCCTGCCCGCCGGTGGCCAACGGCAACCCGAAAGCCACGGGCACCGGCTGTCCGTCGAACGACTGTGTTCGAACGGACGCGGGACAGGACAACGCCAGGCGGCCGATCTTCTCCTCCGGCAAGGGCGTCGGCGCTCCGGAAGGCAATACGGACGATTCCTCGCACGCACACAGGCAGCATGCAGCGGCGATGGAAACGGCGCGTAGAACGGACCGGATACTCAAGAAACGCTGGAGGTCACCGTCAGGGCGAACGGGAAATGGTAGCCTCAACCTGCATGCGGATCAACCGGCCGCTCGTCGTTGTCCTGATGGCTATCGCCGCGTGTACCCGTTCCGCGGACCCGGAGCTCGTCGAGGGCTTCCGCGTCGCCTGCGCGCGGCTGGCTGCCGCGGCCGAAGCCGCGAACACATCCGTCGTGACCGGGAACGACGGATGGTACTTCGCGGCGGGCGAGATAGCCTCTCTCGGCGCCGCAGCAACCGATTCCACCGCGGCAGCCAGCGCGATCTCGGCGCACGCAGCACGCCTGCGGGAGAACGGCATCGAGCTCGTCGTCGCTCCCGTACCCCCGAAGGGCATCGTCTACCCCGACCGACTGGCGCCGGAGCTCGACGTACCGATCCCGGTGCGGAGGCTCGACGCCACCCTGCAGGATGCCTACGAGGACCTGCGTGCCCGCGACGTGCGCGTCGTCGACTTGACCGAGGCGTTCATCAGGGACCGCTTTCATCCCGAGGGCCCGCTCTACTGCCGGCAGGACTCGCACTGGTCAGGCGTCGGATGCGTCGTGGCGGCGCAGATCATAGCGGCGGCAGTCCGCGATGCGGGCGTGCTCGAGGTGCCGCCGGATCCGCTGTACGGGCTCGCCTGGTTCACGACACCCATCAGCGGCAATCTCGGGCAAAGGCTGCCGGAACCGCCGCAGCGCGAGGAGATCCGCGCGCGCGGCGTCATCGCGCCCGAAGATCCGTTGCTGGCTCCCGTGGCCCGGGACGGCAACGCCCCGATCGCGATTGTGGGAGACACCCACACGCTCGTGTTCCACGACGGCGAGCCGTATCACGCGACGGGGGCAGGTGTGGCCGATCAACTTGCCTTCGAGTTTCGGCAGCCGGTGGCTCTCTACCCGAATGACGGCGGCTCCTCGTCCACCGCCACCCTGGAGTTGCCGGCTCTGGGCGACCGGACCAGGACCGTGATCTGGATCTTCGCCGCGACACGGCTGCTTGGCGGCGCGTGACTCGCGGCTCGCGGGGAAAGACCGCTCCGGCCACGGGCGGCCCGGACCAGGCTGCATCAACGTCCGGCGGAGACCGTCGATCCGGTCTCGCCGGCCGCGGTGTCCGCCGGCGTCTCGAGAATCTCGCGCACGGCGTAGATCGGCTTGTCCTGCGACTCGTGGTAGGTCCGGGCCTGCAGCTCCGCAAGGAGCCCGAGGGTCAGAAACTGCATGCCGGCGAACAACAGCAGGATTCCGAGCAGCAGCAAGGGGCGATCGCCGATCGCCTGACCGGCGAAGAGCCGAACGTAGCCGAGGTAGGCCGTAATCCCGAGCCCCGCAGCCCCCATCAGCAGCCCGGGCGGGCCGAAGATCTGAATCGGCTGCGTCGAATAGCTCAGCAGGAACTTGACCGTGAACAGGTCGAGAACGACCCGCATCGTCCGCGACAGACCGTACTTCGACGTCCCGAAACGCCGGGGCCGATGGTTGACCACGACCTCCGCGATCCGGACTCCCTGCTCGCTGGCGATCGCCGGGATGAACCGGTGCATTTCGCCGTACAGGCGGAGCGACCGGACCACCTCGCCCCGGAACACCTTGAGTGAGCAACCGTAGTCGTGAAGCCTCACGCCTGTCGTGCGCGAGATCAGCCAGTTCGCGATGTACGAGGGCACGCGCCGGGTAAGCCACGGATCGCGGCGCGCCCGCCGCCAGCCGCAGACGATGTCGTACCCCTCCTCGAGCACGGCGACCATCGTCGGCAGATCGCACGGGTCGTTCTGCAGGTCGCCGTCGGAAGTCGCGATCATGCGCCCCCTGGCATGGGCGAAGCCAGCCGCGAAAGCGGCCGTCTGCCCGAAGTTCCGGCGGAGGGCAATCGCCCGCACGAACGGGTCGCCCGCCTGCAGCTCCTTGAGCACCCGGAAGGTACCGTCCGTGCTGCCGTCATCTATGAACAGCAACTCGTACGATCGCCCCCACGCGCCGAGCGCCGCGCTCAGCTCGCGGTGCAGCTCGGCGACGTTCGGCTCCTCGTTGTAGAGAGGAATCACGACCGAGAGGTCGGGGGCCATGCTTCGATGAGGCCGCGGGTATTCCCCGTGGAAGACTACGCGCGCCGATGCCGATTCCCGGCGCTCGGATCACGCTCCCAAGAAGCCGCGGGCGAGAGCGCCGCGGAAGCGGTCGATTATAGATCGCCGGTTTCCGTTCTTCGGCGCCGCCGCCAGATGACCCACGCAAGGCCGCCGGCGACGATCAACCCGACCAGAACGAGGGAGACGACCCGGCCGTTCGCCTCGATGAACGCGATGGCGTCGTCTCCGTAGCGCACGGAGAGCACCCCGACCATGAAGTACCGAAAGCCTCGCGCCAGCGCGATCGTGGTAGCGAACTGCCATAAGGGCACGGCGGCCACCCCGGCAAGGAGCACGAAGATCTTGAACGGCGCCGGCGGAGGCAGGACGGCGGGCACCGCAATCGCGAACACGCCGTAGCGTTTCGACAGCGCCAGCGCCCGTTCCATCCGGGGGCCGCCGAACCGCCGCCTGACCAGCGCCTCCCCACCCCGCCGGCCGAGGCCGTACAACACAAGGCAGCCGGTGACCGAGCCGAGCGTCGCCATCAAGGCGTAGTACGGCATGCGGGTCTTGTGCTCGATCACGAGCATCACGACGAGCAGGTCGTTTATCTCGGGCAGAGACAGAAAGGACGAGTCGAGGAAGGCGACCAGAAACAGGCCCGGCCCGCCGATGCCGAGCGCGAAGGCCTGGACCCAGGTAACGATGCGGGCCACGGAGGCGAACATTATATCAACGGCCCGCCGCCGGCGCCTCCGTGGATCCCGCGAAGAGCCCGTGGCGGCACGCCTCGCGGCACCGAGAGCGGCGAGGCGCCCGCGTGGCAAGGCGCGACGAGGTCAGAAGCCGACCTGGAACGTCACCTGCGTGGCGAGTCCTCCGAGGTCGATCTCGTCCTCGAGAAAGCCGTTGTCGATGCCGACCACCCCGCTCACGTCGTGGTACTGAATCTCCAGGCCGAAGGAGTGCCGGTCGCCGAAGGGAAACCGCACGCCGCCCAGGACGATGCCGCCCGCATCGATTCCCTGGGCCACGAAGCGGTCGCTGAAAGTCCCGAACGAGCCGAAGCGATCGAAGTCGCTGAAGTCGATGAACTGGCCGAATTCGGCGTACCGCCACCCGTAGACGCCGACTCCCCCTCCGATGTAGGGCTGCACGGGCGCGTCCCCGAAGGGCAGGAAGCGCAGCGTCGCCGTCCCCGGGACGATACGCAGACTGAAGTCCTGGGCGATTTCGTTGCCGCCGGGGTCCACGTAGTCCCAGTAGACGCTGGGAACCGTCCGCCGGTAGTACCCGAGGCCGAGACTGGCCTCGAAGTGGTCGCCGAGAGCGAGATTCCAGGAGCCGCCGACCGACGCGCCGTTGAAGTCGTCGAGCCGGAACGCGAAGACGTCCAGGTTCTCGAGCAGCACGTCACGGTCGATGCGGCTGTCGAAGCCCTTGACCGCGAACTGCCCCGCGCTGAGCGTGACGGACTGTTGCGCTTGCGCCGTTCCGGCGCCGAGGACGGCCGCCGCGGCGATCGCGGCGGCTCCCGCTACCCAGGTCTTGCTCGACATGCTGGCCTCCAGTGTCGTGAACCGGCATCCGACTCTCCTGCGACTCCCTGCCTTGGACACGTGAGCACGATCGATGCCAAGTCGGCCCCGTGGGTGCACGGCGGAGCGGAACGGGCCGTCGGGCCGCGAGTCCGCAGCCGAAAGGGGACTGTCCTTCTGCTCGTCGACGCGAGGGCGTCACGCCCGCCGGGAGATCGAGTGTCATGGAGCGATGACAGACCGTCCACCCCCGGCCACGGTCGTCGGTTGCGCGGCGCTCGCACCGCAGGAAACGGCCAAGGCGGAACGCAGCGAAGCGAAGTGCTGCGGCGCAGGGTCATGGAGCCGGGGGGGATGGGGCCGAAACGCCGAGCCGGCGAGGCGTTTCGGGGCGCCAGGAGTCTGCGCCGGAGGACGGTGCAGACTCCTGGTCAGGCCCGGCTGGGCGGCAATCGGGGCCGCAGGCGACGATTGTCGGGCTATGAGAGCTGCCGGGCGATGATGGCCAGCATGGCCTCGTGCAGCGGGCCGTTGGTCGCCACGATCGAGCCCTTGCGGGAATCGAAGGGGGCGCCGTCCATGGTCGAGACGTTGCCGCCGGCCTCCGTCACCAGCAAGGCGCCGGCCGCCATGTCCCACGGATGCAGGCGCTGCTCCCAGAAGCCGTCGAACCGGCCCGCGGCCACGTAGCAGAGGTCGAGCGCGGCGGAACCGAGCCGCCGTACGGCCCGCGCCTCCGCCACGAACGCGCCGAACAGTCCGATCACCTCGTGCACCGTATCGTGCACGTCGTACGGAAAGCCGGTGCAGAGCATCGCATCGACCAGTGACGAGGTCGCGGACACCCGGAGGGGCACGCCATTGAGCCGGGCGCCGGCGCCCCGCTCGGCCGTGAACAGCTCCTCGCGCAGCGGGTCGTAGACCGCCGCCACGCTCGGAACGCCGTCGATCTCCAGCGCCAGCGAGGCGCAGAAGATCGGCAGCCCGTGCGCGTAGTTGACCGTGCCGTCGATCGGGTCGAACACCCAGCAGTGCCGCGGAGTGTCCGTTTCTCCGGATGGGTCGTCGAGCTCTTCCGCGAGCACCGCGTGGGATGGAAAGCGCTCCCGGATCATGCCGCGGAACCAGCGTTCCACCTCGAGGTCGACCTGCGTCACCAGGTCGATGACCCCCTTCTTGCCGACCTCCACGTCCTTGCCGAAGTGCGTGCGTTGAATGGCGCCCGCGTGCAGGACGGCTTCGGCCGCGGTCGCGACGAGGAGCGGATCGATGCCCGCGCGTTCGTCGCCCCGGCCGACCGCGTCCTGCGTCATCCTCCGGAGCCCAGGTTCTTGATCATGCGCACCTCCATCCCGCCCTCCGGGATGCGCTGCAACGTGATGTCGTCCATGAAGCTGCGCATGAAGAAGATGCCGCGGCCGCTCGACCGCAGGAGGTTCTCGGGCGCCAGCGGATCGGCCACCGCATCCGGATCGAATCCCGGCCCCTGATCGAGCACGCGGACGACGAGACGCGACGGTTCCGACCGCGGCTCGAGCAGTAGCTCCACGGTCACGCGCTTGGTGCGGTCCTCACCGTTCCCGTGCTTGATCGCGTTGATGACCGATTCGCGAACCGCCACCCCGACCCAATGGGTGGCATCTTCGTCGAGGCCGCCGACCTGGCCCACGTGATCGGTCAACACCTGCACCACGTCCAGCATGTCGAGATGGCTAGGAAAGTCGAGGCGAATGAGGTTGCCGACGGGTGGCATACGCTGGCGGGTTACGGGCTACGATACCCGGCGCCGGGGCGACCGGGCAAGCCCGGGAGCCCCGGCACGAGCCCTCCGTGCCGGGGAGCGGCTCCGAGACCGTGCAGTATAGTGGGCGCGCATGAACGCCTCGGCAGGAACGGACATTACCGTGGAGCCGGCGCGGCGCCTGGCCGGGCGGCTGCGCGTGCCGGGCGACAAGTCGATCTCCCACCGCTATGCGCTCCTGTCGGCGCTGGCCGGCGGGACGTCGACGATCGCCGGCTACTCCGCGGGGGCCGACTGCCGTTCGACGCTGGAATGCCTGCGCGCGCTCGGTGTCGGGATTCGCGAAGCGGCGAACGCGGACGACTCCTCCACCAACGCGAACTACTCCTCCACTGTCGTGGTCGACGGCCTCGGCCTCGGCGGGTTCGTCCGACCCGCGAACGCGCTCGACGCGGGCAACTCCGGCACGACCATGCGTCTGCTCGCCGGCATCCTCGCCGGTCATCCGTTCGAGGCGTGGATCACCGGCGACGCGTCTCTGCGGCGCCGGCCCATGCGACGCGTAATCGATCCGTTGGAACGCATGGGGGGATGCGTGGAAGCGGACGACGGACGGCCGCCGTTGCGCATTCGGGGAGGCTCCCTGCAGGGGATCAGCTACACCCCGCCGGTCGCGAGCGCACAGGTCAAGAGCGCCGTGCTGCTGGCCGGCCTGCACGCCGAGGGCACGACGCGGGTGTGCGAACGATCCCCGACGCGGGACCACACGGAGCGGGCCCTCGAAGCATTCGGCGTACCGGTGAGCCGCGACGACGGCGCCGTCGCGGTGGTCGGCGGCCCCGCGCTCCGTCCCCTGGCCCTGTCGGTACCAGGCGATCCCTCCGCCGCCGCCTTCTGGGCCGTGACTGCCGCCGCACTCCCCGATTCGGACGTGAGCATCGAAGCGGTCGGCCTGAACGCAACCCGCACCGCGTTTCTCGACATCCTGCGCCGTGCCGGAGCGGAGGTCGAAACACGCGTCACGGACGTCTCGGGCGGCGAGCCCGTCGGCTGCATCCGGGTCCGCTCGGGAACGCTCCGAAACGTCGAGATCGGCGGGGAGGAGGTGCCCGCTCTCATCGACGAGCTGCCCGTCATCGGCGCCCTCGCCGCCCATGGCCCCGCCGTGGAGGTGAGCGGAGCGGCGGAGCTGCGCCACAAGGAGAGCGACCGCATCAGCGCGTTCGCAGCGGGCCTGCGAGCCATCGGCGTACGGGTCGAGGAACGCCCGGACGGGTTCCGGGCCGCGCGCGACGCGCCCCCGCCGGGAGGAACCGCCGACGCGGCCGGCGACCACCGGCTCGCGATGGCCTTTGCCGTGGCGGCTCTCGCCGGCGCCGGGCCGAGCCGGATCGAGGGCGCCGGGGTGGTCGACATCTCCTATCCGGGGTTCTTCGCCGCTCTCGATTCGCTCCGCGCCTGAGAGTCCGGGGGAAAGGCCCCGCTGCATTCGAGCGGCGACCCATCCCGCGCGGACGGCGTCCCTCCTCGTCGAACATGCCCGACATGCTCCCTCGCGGCGCCTTGCCACGCGGGCGCCCTCCGACCCGCCGCCCGGTTCTCCTTGCTACACTGCGCCGCGTGCGAACCGACAAGGTGTTCCTGGTGGGGTTCATGGCCGCCGGCAAGTCGACGGTGGCCCGGGCGCTCGGCGCCCGGATCGACTGGCGGGTGGAGGACGTCGACGCCCGGATCGAGTCGCGGGAGCGCAGCACGGTGGCCGACATCTTCGCGACGCGGGGCGAGACCTACTTCCGGGCGACGGAGCGCGCGGTGCTCCGCGAGCTGCTGCCGTTGCGGCACACGGTGGTCGCCACCGGCGGCGGCACGTTCGCCGACCCCGGCAATCGCCGGATCATCAACGCCGACGGCGCTTCCGTCTGGCTGGATGTGTCGTTCCAGACGGTCGTCGACCGTATCCCGCCCGACGGCCGGCGCCCGCTGGCCTCCGATCGGACCAGCATGGAGGCGCTGTACCGCTCGCGGCGAGCGGCCTACCGGCACGCCCACTTGCGGCTGGACGCCGACCGCGCGCCGGCCGGCGAGCTGGTCGAGCGCATACTGGAATGGCTCGGCGAGTGAGCCGTGTCTGTGGATGGCGACGACGTGATCGTGACAGGGAGCCCTGCTGCAAAATGGCGCCGGCGGGGAACCGGCGCGCAAGACGCCGGGATGCCGTCAGGCCGCGTCGGCCGTCGACGACGCCGTTACGGGCTTCGCAACGGCGGCGCGCCGTGCCGCCCGCTCCTCGCGCCGACGCAGTTCCGCCGCGTAGGCGTCGGCGGCGGCGCGCGATCCGAGGATCCAGCCAATCACGATACCGAACAGCAGCACCGCTGGGATGAACACGAAGTGGCCGGCGGTCATGTCGAACATCAGGCCGCCTCCAGGGGATCGTCGTCGTCGTCCACCACCGGACGGCGGCGGGCCAGCTCGGCCAGGTCCCGCTCCACATCCGCCTGCCGCCGGGACAGTAGCCAGAAATAGCCGAACGCCAGAATCCAGACGATCGAGTAGGCGGTGATGAGGAACGGCGCCGCGGGCAGGCGATCCTCCTCCGGCAGCTCGTCGATCGGCACGAACTCGTTCACCGGCTCCGGCTGCGCCTCGGCCCACGACGGCACGATAGAAACCAGCGCGGCGGCGAGGATCAGCACCAGTACCGACGGCAGCACACTTCTCCAGCCGCTCGCAACGTCACGGACTTCCAGGTTCATCCCCAGCACGCGTCGCACCCTGTTAGGAGGAGATTCAGTATTCCTCGTCGTACGCCAGCCGCAGGCGATCCAGCTCCGCCTCCTGCTCCGCCAGCCGCCGCCGGCCGTCGAGCATGACGAGGAACAGGGCCACGAAGGCCAGCACGCACCACCAGAACGGCCCGGCCATCGACGCCCCGAACGTCGGCACGACCGTGGTCTGCGGGTGCAGGGTCCGCCAGACGTTCACCGACACGTAGACGATGGGCACATTGAACATGCCGAACAGCGCCAGCCCCGCCGAGAGCTTGTCCGACCCCGGACCGCCGTACTTGCGGAGCAGCAGGTACGCCACGAAGGTCATTTCCAGGATCAGCGCAAGGGTCAGCCGGACGTCCCAGACCCACCAGGCGCCCCACGAGACACGCGCCCAGAGCGGCCCCGTAGTCAAGCCCATCGCCCCGAACAGCACCGCCAGCTCGGCCGCCGCCACCGCCGTTCGATCCGCCGACGGCCGCTCCTTGAACAGGTAGATCCCGCTGGAGATGCCGCACACGAAGATGGCGATGAACATCACGAACCAGACCGGCACGTGGAAGTAGACGATCTTGGCCACCAGGCCCATCGTCGCCTCGTAGGGCGCCTGCGCGATGAGCAGCGGCGCCACGGCGAACATGACGGTGGCTGCGACGAGCCACCCGATCGACCAGCGTCCGGTCATGCGGCTCATTCTGTCATGAGCGGTTCGAATGTCCAAAACGCCAGCGTCAGGAAGACGGCATCGAAGAAGACGATGAGTGCGAACCAGAACCGCGCCAGATCGAGGTTCGGATCGGCCTGTATCAGTGCGAGGGTGCCGTTGACGCCCGCGATCAGCACCGGCACGGTGATCGGATACAGCAGCACCGGCAGCAGCACCGCGCGGCTCTGGGCCCGCGCCAGCATCGCCGCGAAGAGCGCGCCGACGCCGGCGAATCCGACCGTGCCGGCGGCGAGCAGCCCGACGAACAGCAGGGCATGATCGAGGAACGGGGTCGAGAAGAAGAGCGCCACGAAAAAGACGACGACCACCTCGACCAGCGCCATCAGCAGGACGATGCCCAGCAGCTTGCCGGCGAAGATCGCGCCGCGCTCGACCGGGGCGAGCAGCAGTCCCCGCAGCGCGTCGTGGTGCAGCTCGCGTTCGAAGGCGCGCCCGAGGGCGAGCTGCCCCGCGTAGGCGAGGGCGACCCAGACGATGCCCGACTCGGCCCCTTCGACCGGCCGGCCGGAACGCACGAACGCGAACGAGAAGACCAGCACGCACGACGCGGCGAAGAACGTCGTGGTGTACAGCACCTCGCGGCTGCGCGATTCCACGCGGATGTCCTTGCGCAGGACGAGCCACGCGATGCGCAGCACCTCACGCATCGGCGGCCGCCTTCGCAGCGCGCTCGACGGAAACCGCCGTCCTCTTGGCGTGCCCGTCGGCGACGGCCGTCCGGTACCGCTCGCGCAAGCTGCCGCCGGCGTCCGCGACCGGCACCGTGCGACCCGCGCGCAGCATGATCGCGCGGTCGAGAAGACCGTCGACGATGTCGAGATCGTGCGTCGCCAGCAGCACAATGCGGCCGGCGGCGCGCAGTTCGCGCAGGCGCGCGACGAAGTCTCCGACCGACCGCTCGTCGAGCCCGGTGAATGGCTCGTCCAGCAGGACGAGGCGCGGATCGTGCAGCAGTGCCCGCTCCAGGGCCAGCCGCTGCCGCATGCCGCGCGAGAAACCGACCACCCGGTCGTCGCCGCGATCCGTCAGGCGCGCCCGCGCGAGCGCCGCCGCCACGCTCTTGGCGGGCTGCCCGTCGCCATAGAGCCGAGCGAAGAAATCCAGGTTCTCGCCGGCGGTCAGCTCCGGGTAGAGCTGCAGATCGTGGGAGAGATAGCCGAGGCGCCGGCGCAGGGCCGCGCCCAGCTCGCGGGCCGGCTGCCCGCCGTAGAGAACGCGCCCGCGCGACGGCGCGACAAGGGTGGCGAGCACGCCCAGCAACGTCGACTTGCCGGCGCCGTTCGGGCCGAGCAGCCCGATGATCTCCCCCGCCCCGGCCGCCAGCGACACCCGCGAGAGCGCCCTCTGGCGGCCGTAGTGGCGCGAGACGCCGCGGACCGTGAGGCGCTCGAAATCGAAAGCGCCCTCGAAGCTGGTGGACGGCATGGCAAGGCGGAGCCGCGTGGGGCTGGCGGCGACCGGCTACCCGGCGCTGCCCGACTGGCTGGTAACGGTCGGCGCTGCCGCGACCGCAACCCCGGGGCCGAGCAGCACCGGCGCGAGCTCGTCGTCGAGCTCGGCGTAGATTCGCTCGAGCTCGGCCATCAGCTGGTTGCGCCGATTCGCGTACTTGGTATCCCCGATGCGCCCGGCGCGATGCTGGTGCTCGTTCCTGACCAGGTCGCGGAATCGTTTCTCGCGGCGCGACTCCAGCCGGCGCCGTCGCTCGGCGCCATCCACCTCGCGCCTCGGCGTGGCGGCGCCCCACGCGCCGGCGCCCAGGAACACGAACGCCACTCCCAGCGCCAGCATCGCCGGCAGCCGGCTGTGGTGCGGCAGGCCGGAGACCTCCAGCGACACCGCGGCGCCCGACGCCACGGGCGGGCCGGCGGCGAAGATGTAGGTCTCGTCAGTGCCTTCCGGATTCATGTCGGCCCGCCGGGCGATCTGATCGGAGGCGACATCCATGGTTCCCCACTTCTCGACGACGAGCAGCAGCGCTTCGAGCGTGACCGGCATCGTCTGCTCGATCGCCACGCTGTCACCGGTGTACGGCAGCACGAACCCGACGCGGAGCGGCGTCAGACCGGGTTCGAACGGTCCGGACACGGACACCTGGGCACCGGCCGCCTCGGCACGCGGCGTCGAACCTCCCATCATGGTGGTTCCCGTCGCGCCGGCCGGCAGCGCCAGCATGATCGGCGCGCCCGGCTCGACCGGCACGGCCCGGTCGTTCATGATGTCGAGCAAATAGTAGACGTTGAGCGTTTCCTCGCCCAGCTCGATCACGATGCGGGAGTCGGCGCCGAAAGTCACCGTGCCGCTCTCGGCAGGCGCATCCGCCAGCGTCGGATCGGCGGCGCCGACGAGCATCAGGCGGATCCCCCCCCGTCCCGGGACCGGAAACGGCTGCGACTCCAGACGCACCCCATCCAGCTCAGTGGAAGCCACGACCGTGGCGCCCGGGTTCAGGGTCAGGAACTCGGCCCGCCCCTCGGCGTTGGTGACCGCGGTCGCGACGTTGTCTCCCTCGCGCAACTCCACGGTCTGATCGGGAACGTTGTTGGACAGCGTGCCGCGAACCACGCGCACGGTGATCGTGCCGGCCGGCAACTGCGGGTCCGGAAGCGGAATGCCGGACATCTGGCGCGGGTCGGGCTGCGCCGACGCCGGCGACGGCAGAAGCGCCAGGACCGCCAGCAGGACCAGCGCCACGGGCCATCCCGCAGACGTCACGGTTCCTGCCATCTCTCGTCCATCGACACGCAACCCGCTTGCCACGTTCCTCCCTACAGCGCAGTCCCGCAGCTCTTGCAGAACTTGGCGTCCCGCTCGTTGCTTCCGCCGCAGTTCCCGCACACCAGGCGCGCCGCCTGCGGACTCGCAGTGTCCGCTGAGACCTCGCCGCCCTGCATCACGCGCTCGGCGAGCTCGCGTTCGATCAGGTCGCGATAGGCCGCCCCGTCGACGTCGAGCTGCTTCAGGAGCGAACGGGCGCGGGCACGGAGCCGCCCACCCATCTCCTGAAAATCCGCGTCCGACACCTTCCCCATCGCCCGGTCGAACTCCAGCTCCTTCAGCGAGCGCAGCACGAGCGTCTTCTCCCGGTCCAGGGCGGCCCGCGTCCTGCCGCCGACCATCTCGACGCGCTCGGTGAAATCGCGAACCGCCAACGGGACCACCATGCGGTAGGCGGCATAGCCCACGTACGCGCCCGCCCAAGACGCCAGCACCACCAGGACCAGTGGGGCGATGCCGCTCGGACGCAGCGTGACCACGGCGATGGTCGCGCCGGCGAGTCCGGCGAGAACGAAGAAGTGCCAGGGGCGGAAAGTCGCCGGCGGGGCGTCAGTCGAGGTTCCGGAGCTCATCATCCAAACGGGCATCGAGCTCGGCGTCGATCGGCTCGGCAACGGCCACCGCTGCGCCCCCCGCGACCGCGCCGCGACGAGACCAGCGGACGGCGAGGGCTCCTACGCCCAGGAGACACGCAAGACCCACGAGATAGGGAAAGAGCCACGCCAGCCGGTTGAAGCCCTCGTCGAGCGGCGCGCCCAACGGTGCCTGGCTGCCGTAGGCCGCGATGAAGAAGTCGAGGATCTCGCGCTCGGAGCGGCCCGCCTCGATCTGCTCGCGGAGTTGGCCGCGCATGAACTCCGCGCCGGCCGCCACGAGCTGTTGCGATCCATCCGCCGCGGTGACGTAGCGCGGCAGCGACGAGCAGCGACAGTCCGCCAGCGTGTATGGGGGGCAGTCGCCGCAGGTGCAGACGAGCCGGCGTTGCAACTCCGATTCCAGCGGCGTGGTCGCGGTGTACGACTCCGGCGGCGCGCCGATCTGCGCGTGCGCGGGCGTCGCCAGTCCCGGCAGCGCCAGGGCCAATACGAGTACCGTGGTGGCGGCCCCCGATGCCGCTCCCACCTCCGCTCCCGGCGCCTTGCTGGCCAGGAACGCGAAGCGGCTCTCCGGCAGCAGCGCAATCCCCGTCCCCAGCGCCAGCAGGGCAAATCCGAACCAGATCCAGTTCACCAGCGGGTTCACCGTCACCTGGAACGTCGCCGACTGGTCGCTCATGTCATAGGCCGCCAGCACCACATACACGTCCTCGCTCAGCCGGCGCCGCATCGCCACCTCGGTCGTCGGCTCCGCCTCGTACTTGCGGTAATACCAACGCCCCGGATACAACTGGCCCACCTCGCGCCCGTCCTCCAGCACGGTGACGTGCGCCGTGTGCATCTCCTTCGCCCCGTCGTCGGTCACGCTCAGCCGGTCGTGCCGCACCGCGAAGCGGCCCACCGCCACCGACTCGCCCGGCGACAGCAGCACCTGCTCGGTCTGCCGGTAGCCCGCACCCGCAAACCCCAGCATCATCAGCACGATGCCCAGGTGCACCACATAACCGCCGTAGCGCCGGCGAGACCGCATCACCAACCCGATCATCGCCGTCGCGATGTCCGTGCCCGTCACGCCCTGCCGCACGACGGCGCCGCGCACGAACTCCTGCGTCACCGTGCCGACCACGAATCCGCACAGCCCAAAGCAGATCCCCGACACCCACACCCGGAACCCGAGCGCATACAGCACCGCCGCCGTGGCGATGCCCGCCACCGTGGGCCAGAGGAACTGGTAGCGCATGTTGGCGATGGTCGACTTGCGCCACGCCAGCAGCGGACCGATCCCCGTCAGCAACAGCAGCATCAGCCCGATCGGGATCATCCACTTGTTGAAGAACGGCGGGCCCACCGTGATCCGCTGCCCCGTCACCGCCTCGCTCAGCGTCGGGAACATCGTCGCGAACAGAATGAAGAACGCCGAGAACAGCAGGATCCAGTTGTTCGCCAGAAACGCCGCCTCACGAGACGCCCACGACTCCAGCTCGTTGCGCGCACGCAGAAGCGGCAACCGGTAGACCACCAGCCCGAAGCTGATCAGCATCACCGCCCCGATGAAGATCCCGAACATCAGCGCAAGCTGCGGGTCCTCCCCGAACGCGTGCACCGACTGCACGATCCCCGTCCGAGTCAGCGCCGTCGCGAACAGCGTCAGCGCAAACGCGATGATCACCAGCGAGATGTTCCAGACCCGCAGCATGCTCCGACGCTCCTGCACCATCACCGAGTGCAGAAACGCCGTCGCCGGAAACCATGGCAACGCCCCCGCGTTCTCCACCGGGTCCCAGCCCCACCAGCCGCCCCACCCCAGCTCCTCGTAGGCCCAGATCATCCCCAGCGTCAGACCCAGCGACAGGAAGAACCACGAGAACATCGTCCACCGCCGGACCGCACGCAGCCACGAGTCGTCCAGATACCCCGTGATCAGAGCCGCCATCCCGAACGCAAACGGGATCGTCATCCCCACCAGGCCCGTATACAGAGACGGCGGGTGGATCACCATGTACGGGTTCTGCAGCAGCGGGTTCAGACCCCGACCGTCCACCGGCGTCTGCGTCAGGTAGGTCGCGAACGGGTCCTTGTTCACGATCATGATGCTCAGGAAGAACATCTGCACCACCGCGATCGTCGCCACCACATACGGAATCAACTCGCGGTGCCGCTCCCGGTTCGTCTTTACCGCTATCGCCCCGAACACCGACAGCAGGAACACCCAGAACATGATCGACCCGTCGAGACCGCCCCAGTACGACGTCAGCCGGTAGAACAGAGGCTGGATCAAATCCGAGTAGCGGTCGACGTAGCGGATCGAATAGTCCCCGATGACGAACGCCCGCACGATGATCGCCGAGGCCAGCGTCATCAGCGCCGTCACCAGATAGAACGAGCCGATGCCGCTCTCGACCAGACGCGCCGAGCGCCGCCGGTGACCCGCCACCACCGCCGCCGCCGCGTAGGCGCAGGCGATGAACGCGGCGAGCAGCGTGTAGCTTCCCAGTGTCGCCATCGTACGGCCTCGATCCAGGATGTCAGGGTACGGGGCAGAATCCGCGGAACCCGCTCGACCGCGAGTCCGTCAGCACCGGTCCGGCCGAATCCGGCACCGGTCCGGCCGAATCCCCGCGATCAGTTGCTGGCGCTGCCGGTGCCCGAAACGTAGTCGCCCGCGACCGCGGGCCGCTCCTCGTACTTCGACGGACACTTGGCCATGATGCCGTCGGCGTCGATGTGCAGCGTGTCGCCGTCGAGACGGCCCGTCGCCACCACCTCGGCGTGGTTGTCGAACGTGTCCGGCACGATGCCGGTGTAGACCGCGTTCAGAACGTGCGTGCGCCCCTCCACGCTGTCGGTGATCTCGAAGCGGTAGTCGAGAGTCTTCGGACGGCGCATCACGTTGGCCGCATACCCGTGCACCTGCAGCGGCTTGCCGTCCCATTCCACGGGATCGGCCATTACCTCTTCGACCTCCAGGTAGTACTGCGTGCCCTCCTGCATCGTCGTCCACAGCAGGCCGACGAACGCGGCGCACAGGATGCCGGTGGTCAACACGATCTTCACGGCTTTGTCAGGCATGGAAGCTGAATCCTCTACGCGTGAAACGCCTTAACAGGATATCGCCGGGACCGCGGGCCGTCAACGCGCCGGGGTGCCGTCAAGGGCGGCCGGCCCGGCCGGGAATCTGCACCGCAGAACGCAACGGAATGAGTTCTGCGGTGCAAGCTCCTGGGACGATGGGGGCTGGGGCCGAACACGGAGCTTTTGGCGACGGGTTTGGCGGCGCTACCGGGACGCCTCCGGATCGGCTTCGAGCTGTCGCACGAAACGGTCGACGAGCGCGACCGGCAGGCCGACCACGTTCGTGTACGAGCCCTCGATCCGCTCAACGAAACGCGACCCGATGCCCTGCACGGCATACGCCCCCGCCTTGTCGTCCGGTTCGCCTGTCCCCGCGTACCAGGCGATGCGTACCCGGTCCAGCGCGGCGAAGGTCACCCGCGTCACCTCCACTGCGTCCAGGAGCCGGGGGCCGCGGACCACGGCCACGCCGGTCAGCACCTCGTGCGTGCGCCCCGACAGACGCTCCAGCATGGACGCCGCCTCGCGCCGGTCGGCCGGCTTCCCGAGCACGAGCCCGTCGATGAGCACGACCGTATCGGCCGCCACCACGATGCGGTCGCCCGCCCCCGGGGCCACCGCGGCCGCCTTGCCGGCGGCCACTCGCGAGACGTACTGCCGCGGCTCCTCGCCGTCGAGCCGACTCTCGTCGATGTCGGCCGGAACGACGTCTATCTCGTAGCCCGCCTCGCGCAGCAGCCTCGCGCGCCGGGGAGACCGCGACGCCAGGACCAGCACGGCGCGAATGATACACTCGGCAACGTGATCCCGGCCCGGCACTGCGCTGTGCGTGCGCTCGGCAACGTGCTGCGCCGGCAGCCGCTCTCCGACGCCAAGGTCCGCTTTGCGTGGACCGCGGCCGTCGGCCCCGCGCTCGCCCGCGTGACGGCCGTGCGGCTGCGCTCGGACGGCACCCTGGGGGTGCGCGCGGCAACCGATTCCTGGCGCCGCGAGACGTACCGCTCCCGCCGCGTGATCCGCGAGCGGTTGGCGGAGCTGCTGGGAACAGGTGTGGTCAGGAAGCTGGATGTAACGAGCGAAGGAGCGGAGCATCATGCGAGCAGCGGTCATCGCCAGCGCCGTGCGGCTGCCGACCGGCAAGTTTCTCGGAGCGCTCAAGGACCTGCCGGCCACGGATCTCGGATCCCGCGTCGTCCGTGAAGCGGTGACCCGGGCCGGAATCGAGCCGGACGTGGTCGACGAGTGCATCATGGGCAACGTCGTCTCCGCGGGCCTGGGACAGGCCCCGGCCCGGCAGGCGGCCCTCGGCGCCGGTCTGCCCGACCACGTCGGCGCCCTGACCATCAACAAGGTGTGCGGCTCGGGGCTCAAGGCGGTCATGCTCGCCGCGCAGGGCATCGCCACCGGCGACATCGACGTCGCCGTCGCGGGCGGCATGGAGTCGATGAGCAACTGTCCCTACATGCTCCCGAAGGCGCGCGGCGGCATGCGCATGGGCAACGGCCAGGTGCTCGACGCGATGATGCACGACGGGCTCTGGTGCGCGGTCGAGAACTGGTCTATGGGCGAGGCGGCCGAGGCGGTGGTCGAGCGCTACGGCGTAAGTCGCGAGGACCAGGATGCCTTCGCGGCGGGCAGCCACCGGAAGGCCGCGACCGCGATCCGGGAGTGCTTCTTCAAGGACGAGATCCTGCCGGTCGAGATACCGCAGCGCCGGGGCGATCCGATCCGGCTCGAGTACGACGAGGCGGTGCGCCCCGACACCACCGCCGAGGCGCTCGCCCGGCTGCGGCCGGCCTTCAAGAAGGACGGCGGTACCGTCACCGCCGGCAACGCACCGGGCGTCAACGACGGCGCGGCGGCGACCGTGGTGATGGCCGAGGAGCGCGCCGCCGCGCTCGGGGTCACGCCCATGGCCCGCATCGTCGGGCAGGCGTTCAGCGGCCGGCCAGCCAAGTGGCTCCTGATGACCCCGGTCGAAGCGGTCCAGAAGCTGCTGGCCAAGGTGGGCTGGACGCTGGACGACGTGGACCTGATCGAGCTCAACGAGGCCTTCTCCGCGCAGGCGGTAGCCGTCGTGCGCGAACTGGGGGCCGATTTCGACAGGGTGAACGTCAACGGCGGCGCCGTGGCTCTCGGGCACCCGATCGGGGCCAGCGGCGCCCGCATTCTGACCACCCTGCTCTACGCGCTGAAGAACCGCAACCTGCGGCGGGGCGTCGCCACCCTGTGCCTGGGCGGCGGCAACGGCGTCGCGCTGGCGGTGGAGCGCGTCCAGGAGTCTGCGCAGTAGGACGCAACGGAACGAGTTCCTCGGCGCAAGCTCCCGGGCGGTGAGAGCCGGGGCCGAACACGGCGCCTTGCGACGAGTCTGGCGGCAGTAGCCGGCCGGGCGTCGGCACGGCCGACGGGCCGCGTCACCGCCGCCGGGAACCACCGGCGCGGTTGCTGCGTCCACCGTTCGTAAGAGCATGTGGAACAGGTGGTCGCGCATCGCCGGCGCCCTCGGTGCCCTGGGGACGGTCGTCTTCCTGGGCTTGGTGGTCAACCAGACGGCCCAGCTCGTCTCGCTGGCCACGGCACTTCACCCGACCCTCGGCACAGCCGTACTCGGCGTCCTGCTCGTCGTCTACGCCGTCTGTTTCCTGGTGCCGCTGATCCTCTTCCTCCGGCTTCCGAAACCGCTCCGGCCACCGCTGCTGGACGAGGGGAGAGCGTTCGAACGGCACCTGCGGGCGCTCGGCCGGCGGCTGGAGAGCAACGAGCGGGCCGGCGCCGGCCCCTTCCGCACGCGCGAGGAGGTCGAAGCCGGACTGGACCGGCTCGGCGCCCGGGCCGACGAGATCGCCCGGCGCTCGGGCTCGGAGGTCTTCATCGCCACCGCCGTGTCGCAGCACGGCGGCCTCGATGCGCTGGTGATGCTCGGCATCCAGGCCAAGATGGTCTGGCGCATCGCCCACGTCTACCACCAGCGACCCGGCGCCCGCGAGCTGGTGCACCTGTACGCCAACGTCGGCGCGACCGCCTTCATCGCCGGCGAGCTGGAGGACATGGACATCAGCGACCACATCCAGCCGGTCGTTTCGGGGGTGTTCGGATCGGTGGCGGGCAGCGTCCCGGGGCTGCAGACCGCCAGCACGGTATTCGTCACCTCCGTGCTCGGCGGGGCCACGAATGCATTCCTGACCCTGCGCGTGGCGATGATCGCCAAGCAGTACTGCGCGGCGCTGACCTCCCGGCCGCGCCGCAGCCTCCGCCGCGCCGCCGTCGTGCAGGCGGGCGCCATGCTCGGCGGCATCGTACGCACGGGAACCCGCCGCATCTCGCAGGCGCTGCTGACCGCCTCGGGACGCACCGTGAGCGGCACGGCGCGGCACCTCGGTCAGCGGGTACGCGCCGCGGGTCAGGCCCTGGCCGACCGGATCGGTCCCGCCCGGAACCAGGAGCGCGTGCGCGAGGAGTCTGCGCCGGAGAGAGCGCAGGCAGAGACGACGCCGGCCGGCCGCCAGGAGTCTGTGTCGTAGAGCGACGCAGACCTCCTGGTCAGGCCCGGTTGGGCGGCAAGCGGAGCCGCAGGCGACGATCGACGGGCTGGCAGTCCGTGGTGGAACCCCGCGTCGCACCGAGAGCGGCGAGGCGCCCGCGTGGCAAGGCGCGACGAGGGACCATATTGGGCCGCCGTAGGACGCAACGCAGTGCGTTCCAAGGCGCAAGGTCCTGGGGCAGTGGGGGATGGGGCCGAACGCGGAGCCCTCCGACGCGTTTGGCGGCGCTAGCGGTCTCTCGCTACTCCTCCATCTTCCAGAAGGCGATGCCGCCGGCCTGCTTACCGATCTCGACCGCGTCGACGCGCTCGGCCGTCGGCACGTGGTAGACCTCCACCGTACCGGGGTCGCCGCCCACGCCCTCGAGGGTGACGAAGGCGTACTCCCCGTCGGGAGTCACGACCACGCCATGCGGGATGGTGCGGCTCGTGGGCACTCGCGCGCGCTCGCGGCCGCTCGCCAGGTCCCAGAAGCCGACCGCGTCGCCGTTCTTGTAGGTGGCGACGAGCGTACCGCCGTCGGCGGTCACGTCGAGGTTGTAGGGGCCGGCTCCAGTGTCGAAGGTCCGCACTATGCGCCAGTCGCCCAGGTCGACCTCGAACACCCTGGCGACGTTGTTGCCCGTGACATACACGATTCCTTCCGCGGTGGGCGTCGTCACCCAGGTGGGCTGGACACCGGCGCCGAGCGGCAGGCGGCGCGCGATCTCGAAGCCGAGCGCGTCCAGCTCGACGAGGTCTCCTCCCATCATGTTGACCGAGTAGTGCAACGTCCCGTCCCGGCTGAGGCGCGAGCCGTGCGGCATGACGCCCGTGTCGATGCGCGCCACCTCGGTCATCGTCTCCACCTCGACGGCCGAGATGCTGCTCGGCTCCATCGCGCCGTGGAGATTGAAGTTGACCGCGTACAGCAGGCCGGTGGCCGGCGAGACGTCGAGGGTCGCGGGGAACAGACCGAGCGTCACGTCTCCCAGCCACAGGTCGGTGCCGGTCTCGTACTTGTGGACGCTGCCGAAGGGCAGCCCGT
The DNA here is from genome assembly GCA_964291605.2 of Vicinamibacterales bacterium. Lineage (GTDB taxonomy): Bacteria > Acidobacteriota > Vicinamibacteria > Vicinamibacterales > UBA8438 > WTFV01. The sequence goes on from OZ219745.1 coordinate 4,309,804, forward strand.
GGGCGATGGATACGTACCAGTGGCGTCCGTCCGGGTCGACGTTGATGCCGTGCGGGCCCTCGATCTCGTTGGGATAGCTCCCCACCCGGATCGTCTTGACGACCTCCGCGCCGGCCGGACCGTAGCGAACGAGAGCCACCTCGTCCTCCGACTCGGCGCAGGCGTAGACGTAGTAGCTCCGCGCCGGCGGGTCCGGCGGCGCAGCCGTCGCCGGGAGTCCCGCGCCCCACCAGGCGAGCCCGCCCAGCAGGGCGAACGAGAGCAACCTCGCGCCGGTCGATTGCATCGTCAGCTCCCTGATCCCTCGCAAGCGGCTTCGCAGCTCCACACCCGGGCCCGCCTATTGCGGCTCGCCGATGACCCGGCCGGGACCGGTCTTCTCCTCGAGCCGCACGGCCCAGAGGCCGCTGTTGTAGTCCGTGAAGAAGATGTGCCCCTTGTAGGGCTGCGGGCCCCACACGAACGGCGCGTTGGGGGCGAAGCCCTCGGGATCGAAAGGCACGAACCGCGCGATCTCCCGGCCCTGCCGGTAGAGGTCGCCCATCAGCTCCCCGGACACGTCGACGACGCGCAGCCCCCCCGGGTAATAGAAGCCGACGTACATGATGTCGTCCTCGACCCAGATGTTGTGCGAGCCCGCCTCGGGCACCTGGTAGCGCGCCACCTCCCGCGGATTGTCCCAGTCGGTCCAGTCGATGACGTGGATCCAGCCGGCGGTCCGGAACGGCAACTGGGCGTCTTCGGCGTCGTTCGCCAGCCCGCCGTAGGGATACGCCTCGTCGCCGGCGAACAGGTAGAACTTGCCGGTCGACCGGCTGCGGTACGGGAAGGCGGCATGGTTCCAGCCGTTCGGATACGCGTAGCGGCCGAGCTCCACCGGCCGCTCGGGCGTTCCCCCGCGCCCCCCGCCGCCCACGTCGACGGCCACGACGCCGTCGCTCCAGTTCGACGAGAACGCGATGCCGTCGCTGACCCAGACGTCGTGCACGCTGTGGCCCTGCGTCTGCAGCTCGAAGCGTCCGACCCGCTCGGGATTCCGCGGGTCCTCGATGTCGATGATGTCGTAGCGCCGGCCGGCGCTGAGCGCGTAGACGTGGTCCCCGTCGACGAAGAGGTTGTGAACCCCGCCGGTCAGTTGGTTGGTGAACTCCGACAGCACCGGGACGCCCTCGCGGGGATTGCCGGCGCCGAGCACCACGATGCCGTTGCGGCGGTTCGAGGCGCCCTCGCGGCCGATCACGGCCAGCTCGCCGTCGGCAGAGACCTTCACGTCGTTCACGGTCCGGGCGTCGACCTGCACCTCGTTGACCTTCTCGATGTCGGCCGGGTCGGTCACGTCCCAGAAGTAGGTGCGCCCGTCCGCACCCCAGGTTCCGGTGATGGCGTAGTCCCGACCGTCGGTCCCCTCCCAGACCCACAGGTCCGAGGAGCGGCGGTCGAGGACCTTGCCGCGCCCGACGACCTCCACATCCCGCGTCACGTCGCGCGGCTCGATCAAGACCGTCCGGGTGGCCGTGTGGGTGCCCGCGGTGGCGATCACCGTGTAGGTTCCGGAGCGTTCCGCCACGAAGCGGCCGTCGGACGCGATCTGGGCCGGAGCGCCGGCCGCGACGATGGCGGGCGCGGTCTCTCCACCGACCGCGTAGCGCACCGGCACGCCGGGCACCTCCCGCCCGCTCGCGTCGGTGGCGGCCGCCGTGAAGCGCAGCACATCGCCGGTGCGGGCCGTCTCGGTCCCTACGCGCAACTCCAGCGCCGCGACCGGGTTCTCGACCACCTCTATCGCCAGAGCGTCGCTCTCGGTGTCGACCGCGGCGGTCAAGGTGACCGTGCCCGGCTCCCGCAGGGTGAGGAAACCGAACCGGTCGATCGTCGCAACCGACGGGTCGCCGCTGGAGAACGTGACCGGTACGTCGTCCCGGCGGGCGCCGGCGGTATCCGTGACCTCTACATCGAGGCGCGGTTGCGTCCCCGCGTAGAAGGTGTCCGGGATGCCGGTGAAGGCAACCTCGGCGACAGGCGGCAGCGGCACCGTAACGGGGATCTCGACCCGCGCGCGGGCGTCGGGACGGCGGCTCCTGTCCTCCGGATTCGAGGGCACCAGCACGACCAGCGTGAACTCGCCCGGACGAAAGGCTTCGACGCGGCCCGTGCGGGTCACGCCCACGCTGCGCCGCGCGCGGGAGTAGTAGACGACGGTGGCATCGTCCACGACGGCGCCGCCGGCATCCCGCACCGTGGCGGACAACTGCGCCGTTTCACCCAACTCCAGCGTCAACGCGCCGGGCTCGACCTCGATAGTCAGCCCTGCCTCCGTCTCGTCCCCCTGCCCCCGAGCCATGGCCGCAACGCACGCCACCAGCAGCGCGAGGCAGGTTACGGTGCACGCGACAAGCACCACCCCGCGTCCCGGCCGCCGCGCGGCGCGCTCGTCCGGCCCCTTCGCCGTGTGTGTTCCAACGCTGCTCACCTGGCACCCCTTCCCTGCCGGGCGACCTCTCGCCATCCCGGGGCCCCCTCGTCGCGCCTTGCGACCCGGGCGCCCCGCCGCACTCGGTGCCGCGGCGTTTCGCCACGAACTCCCGGGCTACGCCTGCCCTGCAGCCCTCCGTGCCACGCGGCGTTTCGCCACGGACTCCCAGGGCTACGCCTGCCCTGCAGCCCTCATTGTATCGCCGCATCGGCTCCGCCGGCCCTTCGCGACAAATGAAGCAGAATTTGCGTCCCGACCGCCGTCACGATGCGGCAACAACTGCAACTTCAAGAAGACGCAGGCGAAAGTCTGTATTCCTGTAACTACATCTATATAATACGTTTACCTTCTTATGTAGAAATACTTTCGCTTGACAGACGCCTGGCACGATCCTAGAATACGTCTTGCGGCGCGGTGTTTCTTGTTCGCTCAGCACCAGAATCGGAGAGTCCATGTCCACCCCCGATCGGATAACCCGCGAGCGCTCCAAGGCCATCGAGATGGCGGTCGGCCAGATCGAGAAGCAGTTCGGCAAGGGCTCGATCATGCGCCTGGGCGCGAAGGGCGCGGTATCCGCGGTACCGAGCATCTCCACCGGATCCATCAGCATCGATTACGCGCTCGGCATAGGCGGCGTGCCCCGCGGCCGCGTCGTCGAGGTCTACGGGCCCGAATCCTCGGGCAAGACAACGCTCGCGTTGCAGGTCATCGCGCAGTCCCAGCGGGTCGGCGGCAACGCGGCGTTCGTCGACGCGGAGCACGCGCTCGATCCGATCTACGCGCGGAAGCTGGGGGTCGAGCTCGACAACCTGCTCGTCTCGCAACCGGACCACGGAGAGCAGGCCCTGGAGATCGTCGAGACGCTGGTGCGCTCGGGCGCCATCGACGTGGTCGTCGTCGACTCGGTAGCCGCCCTCGTCCCGCGCGCCGAAATCGAGGGCGAGATGGGCGAGGCCCAGGTCGGACTGCAGGCCCGCCTGATGTCCCAGGCGTTGCGGAAGCTGACCGGCGTGGTTGCCAAGTCCCGCACCTGCCTCCTGTTCATCAACCAGCTCCGCGAGAAGATCGGCGTGATGTTCGGCAACCCGGAGACGACCACCGGCGGCCGGGCCCTGAAGTTCTACTCGTCCGTACGCGTCGACATCCGGCGCATAGGGGCCATCAAGGACGCCGACCGGGTGGTCGGGGGACGGACTCGCGTAAAGGTGGTCAAGAACAAGCTGGCTCCGCCCTTTCGCGTGGCGGAGTTCGACATCATGTACGGCGAAGGCATCTCGCGCGAAGGGGACCTGCTCGATCTCGCCGTCGAACGGCGCATCGTGGAGAAGAGCGGCGCCTGGTTCTCCTACGGGGGCGAGCGCCTCGGGCAGGGCCGCGAGAACGTGAAGCTGCTCCTGCGCGAGAAGACGGATCTCTTCGGCGCGATAGAAGCCGAGGTGCGGAAGGCGTTGGGGCTGGCGCCCGCAAGACCCTCCCCGAAACACGCCGCGGAAAGCGCGACCGCGTAGGAGCCCGCGACGAAATGCCGTGTGGCACCGAGAGCGGCGCGGCACTCGCGCAGCAAGAGCGACGCAGGGAGCTATTCCACGCGCTATAGCGGATTACCGCTCGGCGTCGGGCGTGACCGTGCCGGTTTCGCCGGGAGCCGGACGGATGACGAAAACGCGCTCGCCGGGACGGATCATTCCGAACTCCCGGCGGGCTACTTCCTCTATCAGGGCAGGATCTTCCCGCAACCGCCGTGCCTGCTCGCGGAGCGCGTCGTTATCCGCCTTCAAGGCAGCAATCCGATCCGCCAGACGCGATTCCTGAAGACTCGCCATCCGTGTGGCCAGCAGGCCGCTCTCGCCGACGAGGGCATTCGCCACGAGCGCACAGGTAGCCAGCAGCAACAGATAGTGAATCGCTCGCCCGGCCGGTCGTCGTCGCCGGGCAGGTGGCGGAGGCACAGGCAGATCAGCAGCCAAGAGACCTTCTCACCATACACGAAACAGGACCGTTACACATAGCGCCGCCAAACCCGTCGCAAGGCTCCGTGTTCGGCCCCAGCCCCCACCGCCCCAGGAACTTGCGCTTCGGAACTCACTCGGTTGCGTTCTGCGGCGCAAGCTCCTGGCCCGGGATACCGAAACACCCCTGTCTGCTCATCCGCTCAAGGCGAACTCGGATACTGCATGGTGAACGGATCGGGTAGCGGAATACCGGTAATCGCACCTCCCGCCAGGTCGGCCAGCCTGACGTCCGGATTGTCCGGGTCGCCCGCCTCGATAGTCGTCCGATCCCCGACCACCAGCACGATCAGCCGATCCGGATGGAGGTACTCGCGCGCCACGCGCAGCACGTCCTCGCCGCTGATGCTGCGAATGCGATCGCGGTAGGCGGCGAGATAGGACGGGTCGCGTCCGGTGTACTCGTCGTTGGCGAACAGGCGCGCTGTCGAGGCCGCGCTCGAGAAATTGCGGCTGAAGGTCTCGATGAACGACGCCTTCGAGGTACCGAGCTCGGCTTCCGTCACCGGCTCGGACCGGATACGGTCGATCTCCTCCAGCACGATCGCCGCCGCGCGCGCCACCGTCTCGCTGCGCGACTGGAAGCTGGCCCGGAACGCGCCCGGATAGTAGGTTCCGAACCCGAAAGACGAATAGGCGCTGTAGGCGAGCCCCTCCTCCGACCGGATGCGGGTGAGGAGGCGGGCGGTGAAGCCTCCGCCGCCGAGAATATCGTTCATCACCATCAACGCGTAGCGGTCCGGGTTGTCCCGCATCGTGGCGAGATGCCCGATGACCACGCGTCCCTGGTTCACGTCGTCCTTGTCTACCACGTACAGGCCCGGCCGAATGCCGTGTTCCGGTTTCGGGACGGGGGTGGCGACCGCCGCGCGCGCCGGCCAGTCCGCCATCCGGGCCTCGAGCCGGGCCAGGAAGTCGGCCGGCTCGACATCTCCCGACACCGCGAAGAGGAAGTTCCCCGGGTGATAGTACTCGCGGTGGAAGGCGACCAGGTCGTCCCGGGTAATCGACTCGATGCTCGCCCGGGTCGACGGACTCGTGGTGAAGTGGTCGGCGCCGCGCAGCAACCGGCCCCACTCGCGGACCTCGATGCTCTGGGTGCTGTCGTTGCGGCGCTCCATCTGCTGCAGCGCCTGGCTCTTGGCGAGATCGAGGCGGTCCGGGTCGAAGCGCGGCCGCCGCAGCATGTCGAAGAGCAGGTCGAGCGAGGCGTCGAGGTCCTTGGTGAGGCTGTTGACGCTGGCGCTTCCCGAGGTGCCGCCGATGCTGCTCGAAAGCTGGGCGGCCAGGAACGCCGCTTCCTCGTCGAACGCGGCGGGCGCCAGCGCGCCGGCGCCGCCGGCGCGCATCTGGCTGCCGGTAAGCGCCGCCAGACCCGCCTTGTCGGCCGGCTCGAGGTAGGCGCCGGTCCGGACGATCACCGACACCGTGACCAGCGGCAGGGCGCGGTCCGGGACGATGTAGGCGACGGCGCCGTTGGACAGCTCGTGCCGATGCGCGGCCGGATCCGGGGGCTCGAATTCCAGGTCCTCGAACACCAGATCACGCGGATGGGCGGGGATGGGCTGGGCCACCGCCTCCGGCGCCGCGAAGCCGGCGAAGAGAACTCCCAACCAGCAAGGCACCATGAAGCGCTGTGCCAGGGTCACCGCTCACCTCCCGTCTCCTCGATCCGCTGCCGGACCAGCGCAACCAGCGCCTCGGCCATGTCCCGGTTCTCGGGCGGCACCTGTCCGACCATCTGCTCAGCCTGCGCCAGAAACCGGCCGAGCTGCTCGGCCGGCATCTGCCCGAGCATCGCGCGCACCTGGCGAACCTGCTGCCGCTCCTCGTCGCTCAGCCCCGCCAGCAGCGGATCTTCCTCGGCCTCGGTGCTCTCGTCACGGTAGTAGACGGCAACCGCGCGCGTCTCCGGCGTGAAGTAGGTGTTGGCGACTCGCATGACGTCGTCCGCGGTGACCGCCTCGTAGAGGGCCGGATCCGTATTGATGTGCTCCCAGCCGCGGTTCCCCTCGCGGATGAGGAGCTGCATCATCAGCCCGAAGTTGCTGCGCAGCCCGCGGAACGTGTCCGCGGCGTTCTGGTTCTTGACCTTCTGCAGCTCCCGCTCGCCCACCGGCTCGGTCTTCAGGTTCTCCAGCTCGGCGTAGATGGCCTGTTCCACCTCCTCCGGCGTCCTTCCCTGCCGGGCGGTCCCGCGCAGCTCGAACATCCCCTCGAACTGGAAGCCCGCCTGCCCGCCGGAGGCGCTCGTCGCCACCTCCTGCTCCTCCACCAGCGAGCGATACAGGCGTCCGGTGCGGCCGCTCAGCAACTGCCCCAGCACGACCAGCGACGGCTCGTCCACGTGCCCGTCCCGCACCGAGTGATACCGGACGACGACCTGCGGGTTCGTGTCGGCGTAGGCCACCATGCGCTTCTCGGCCAGTTGCGGCATCTCGCGCGTGCGCGGCTGCAGCGGCGGGCGGGCGCCCCGTTGGAGACCGCCGAAGTACCGCTCGGCCAAGGCGATGGCCTCGTCCGGGTCGAAGTCGCCGACGAGCGCGGCGGCCAGGTTGTTCGGGGCGTAGTAGGTGTCGAAGAAGGACAGCGCCTCGTCGCGCGTGATGCCCTCGAGGTCGCTCGGCCAGCCGATCACCGGCCAGCCGTACGGCGACGACTGCCAGAACATCGCCTCGAACTGCTCCCGGAACTTGCCGATGGGCGTGCTGTCGGTCCGCAGCCGCCGTTCCTCGTGCACCACGTCGCGCTCGGCATAGAACTCGCGGAACACCGGGTTGGCGAGCCGGTCGCTCTCCATCCAGAACCACAGCTCCAGCTTGTTCGCCGGCACGTTGATGAAGTAGATGGTGAAGTCGTAGCTGGTACCGGCGTTCATGCCGGAGGCCCCTTCCGCGGTGTAGAGGCGGCTGAACTCCTCCGGGATCAGCAACTCGCTCTGCCGGGCGAGCAGCGCCTCGAACTCGTCGAGCAACTCCTGGTGCCGGGGGCTGCGCACCGCGGGATCGGCCGGATCGTCGATCTCGCCGAGCTGGTGCCGCCGGTCGATCTCGATCTCGGCCGCCTGGATCTCGGCCCGCAACGCGTCGAGCTGCTCGATGATCTGCAGGTCCTGCTCGATGTCGCGGGTCCCTATCGTCTGCGTCCCCTTGAACATCATGTGCTCGAACAGATGCGCCACGCCGGTGATGCCGGGCCGCTCGTACACCGAGCCCACCTTGGCCACCCAGCCGGCGGCCACGTTCGGGTCGCCGGGCCGCGGCACCAGCAGCAGGGTCAGGCCGTTGTCGAGCTCGTGCTCGATCACGTCGACCTGCTGGGCCCCGGCGGGGCCGGCCAGCACGAGCACGGTCCCCAACACCAGACACAGAAGGTTCTTCATCGCATGCCTCGTCACGCCGCAGGGAGGAGTCGGCGTCCGCTCGACGCCGGCCGCAGGTTCATGCGCACGGTACACCAGTCCCGGCGGGACGCCAAGCCGCGCGCCCGGACCTTGCGCACAACGGGCGCCGTGCGGTATTTTGGATGTTCCGAGACCCCATCGCCCTCCACCGTGCCGAGGTAGCTCAGTCGGTAGAGCACATGACTGAAAATCATGGTGTCGCCAGTTCGATTCTGGCCCTCGGCACCACCTCCTGTTTTCCTGCGATTCCTTAGTACCGCTGGGTCATAAGTTCGGCAACGTATTCACGCGGCATCGGCAAGGGACGGTGAGTCGAGCTTCTTGAGGAGCTTGGTCAAGTCGTCGCGGGTGAAGGTCCATTCGAACGGTTTGCCGATCTTGGCGAAGTGGCTCTCGAAGCTGCGGAGGCGGTCGGCGAGCTCCGCGGTGCCGGCGAAGTCGTTTGGCGTCAGGACCTTGCGTTGCACGATCGAGAAGTAGATCTCGATCTGATTGAGCCAACTGGCATGGCACGGGGTATGGACGAGCTGCAACCTGGAGTCCCACGCCTGCGCCCGTTGGATAGATCGCGCGCCGCGGTGCGAGGAGCCGTTGTCGACGATCCAGAACACGCGCCGGGCCTGCCGGTAGGGGGCGGTGGCCATGACCTGTTCGACCAAGCGGCGGAAGGGCTCGATTCCGGTCTGGGCCTCACAGCGTCCGACCACGTGGGCGCGGTGTACGTCGAGAGCTGCGAGGTAGGCCCAGGCACCGCAGCGTTGATATTCGTGTTCGACGCGCATGGCGCGACGGGGGCGGGTAGGTACGGAGGCATGGGTACGGTGACGCGCCTGGATGCTCGTCTTCTCGTCGGCCGAAATGACGAACTCGTCGTCGCGGAGGGGTTGGCCTTGCCAGCACCGCTGGTACAGATCGAGGACGGGTGCGGCCTTCTGTGCGAAGTCGGGGTCGCGGGGAAAGAGCCAGGACCGATGCTGCCAGGGACGAATCGCGTCCTTGGAGAGCCAGCGCCAGATCGTGCTGCCACTGATGGTGCCGACCAGACCGGTTTCCTGCACGTAGCGTGCGAGTTCGGCCTGACTCCATCGCGCCAAGGGCACCCCGTGCGTGGAAGGCAACTCACAGGCGAGGGCTTTGACCTGGACGACGACCTCCGGGGGGGAAAACCCGAGGCCGGCCCGGGCGGTCGCGGTCGTCGAGGCCCGCGAGCCGTCGCTCGAAGAAGCGCTTGCGCCATTTGGCGACCACTTCTCGGCGACAGTTCAACTGCTCGGCGATCTGGTCGTTTCGCCATCCGTCGGCGGCCAAGAGGATCATCTGGGCTCGCAGGACCTGGAAGTACGGCAACGTATATCTTCGGGCACGGCGCTGCAGTTCAGCCGCTTCGTCATCATGCAGCTCGATGTCGTACGGGCTCTTCCTCGGCATGCCAGCAGGCCTCCGAGAGTGCATGATAGCATCCCGTATACGTTGTCGTATTTATGGGCAGCAGTACTTAGCTACGTTGCGGGCGTCGCTTTCGGCGGAGAAGTGTCTGCGGTTCGCCGTGCCAACTGCCTGCCGGTCCGGTGAGATCCACCTTGCGCCCTGGAACGCCACGCCACGATGCGCCAGGATTCCACGCAGCAGGAGCGCCTCCTCGGATTGGTAATCGGACCGGCCGGCGCGTAGACTACAGGCCTGCGGAGGCAACGATGAAGATGCCGCGGGCCGGGTCCATACCGAGCGTAGTCGCAGCCATGGCGGTGGCCGTGGCGACCGCGGGGAGCTGGGCACCCGACCGCGCCGCCGATCGCCTCCTGGCCGCCTCGGCTACTCAACCTCCGGCAGCCTCTCCGCAATCGGTCCGCAACCTTCTTAATCGCTACTGCGTCGGCTGCCACAACCAGCGCCGCGTCGCCACGACCGGCGGGTCCGCTTCCGTGCTCGATACCCAGATTCGGGCCACCGGGCTCGCCCTGGACGTGGTGGACGCGGAGCGGCCGAGCGCCGATGCGGAAGTGTGGGAACGGGTGATCAAGCGACTCAAGGCGGGCTCGATGCCGCCGGCGGGGCGTCCGCGGCCCGTTGAAGAGGAGGCGCACGCGGTCGCGGGCTGGCTGGAAGCGCGCATCGACGAGGCGGCGGCGACGAACCCGAATCCGGGCCGAACCGGCTCGATGCATCGTCTGAACCGCACGGAGTACGGCAACGCGATTCGCGATTTCCTCGCGCTGGAGATCGACGTGGCGGCGCTGCTTCCCGGGGACGAGACCTCGGACACCGGCTTCGACAACAACGCCGAGGTCCTCTCGATCTCGACCGCGCAACTCGAGCGGTACCTGTCTGCCGCGCGGCGGATCTCGCGCCTGGCCACCGGCGTCACGACGGCGGCCGACTTCGTGCGCTTCGAGAACTCGGTGCTGCTGACGCAGGCGGACCGGCAGCACGAGGACCTGCCGCTCGGATCCCGCGGCGGCCTCTCCGCCACGCACCACTTCCCCGCCGACGGCAACTACATCTTCCGCATCGGGCTGACGAGCAACTGGCAGGACTACGTCCGCGGCATGGGGCGCAGGAACGTTCTCGACCTGCGCATCGACGGCCGGCGCATCCGGCGCTTCACGGTCGGGGGCGAGGCGCCCGGCACGCCGGCCCCCACGACCTGGTCGCCGGCCGAGGCGGGCGACCCCGAGTGGGAGCGGTACGTCCGCGAATCGTCCGCCCACCTGGAGGTCCGCGTGCCGGTCGACGGCGGGCCGCACGTCGTCGGGGTCTCGTTCGTGCGGAACCTGGGGGAGCCCGAGGGTCCCCTGCAGCCGATGATGAAGGGCGCGGTCCTGTCGAACGACGAGAAGTACCACGGGCACGCGGAGGTCCAGTCGCTGACCATCGAAGGACCGTACGACGGCGCGGTCCCCGAGGACACGCCGAGCCGGCGGCGGATCTTCGTCTGCCGTCCCGCCGCCGCAGCAGAGGAGGAGGCGTGCGCCGCGCGCATCCTCTCCAGGCTGGCCCGCCTCGCCTATCGCCGGCCGCCGACGGAAGGAGACATCGAGACGCTGCTCGGGTTCTACCGGGACGGCCGGGCGAAGGACGGGGGCAGCTTCGACACCGGCATCCAGCTCGCGCTCGAACGGCTGCTCGTCGATCCGGACTTCCTGCTGCGGGTGCACGAGGACCCGCCCGGCGCGGCGCCGGGACAGGCGTACAGGCTCCCCGACCTGGAGCTCGCCTCGCGCCTGTCGTTTTTCCTGTGGAGCAGCATTCCCGACGAGGAGCTGCTGGAGGTTGCCGGGCGCGGCGAGCTGACCGACCCGGCGATTCTGCACGGGCAGGTGCGGCGGATGCTGGCCGATCCGCGCAGCGAGGCGCTGGTGAGCAACTTCGCCGCGCAGTGGCTGCACCTGCGGAATCTGGACGACGTGAAGGCCGAGCCGGCCGCCTATCCCGAGTTCGACCAGGACCTGGTGGAGGCGTTCCGGCAGGAGACGGCGTTGTTCATCGGCAGCACCCTCGACGAGGACCGCAGCGTGCTGGACCTCCTCGGCGCCGACTACACCTACGTGAACGAGCGGCTGGCCCGGCACTACGGCATCCCCGGGGTCTACGGGAGCCGGTTCCGGCGCGTGACGCTGCCGGACCTGGCGCAGCGGGGCGGGCTGCTGGGCCATGGCTCGCTGCTGTCGCTGACCTCCTATCCGCACCGCACCTCGCCCGTCCTGCGCGGGAGGTGGCTGCTGGAAGCCATCTTCGGCGCGCCGCCGCAGGGTCCGCCACCCGACGTGCCCGCGCTGCCGGAGCGCGGCGAGAACGACGTGCCGGCGTCGATGCGCGAGCGCCTGGAGCGGCATCGGCGCAATCCCGCGTGCGCAAGCTGTCACCGGCTCATCGATCCGCCGGGCTTCATGCTGGAGCACTACGACGCCGTCGGGCGGTGGCGGTCCGTCACCGAGACGGGTCTGCCGGTCGACGCCGCCGGCACCATGCCGAACGGGGTGACGGCGGTGGGTCTGACCGGGCTGCGGGGCCTGTTGCTAGCAGCGCCCGAGCAGTTCGTGGGCACGTTCACCGAGCGGCTCCTGGCCTACGCCCTCGGGCGCGAGCCCCGGCATTACGATCGACCGACGGTCCGCCGGATCGTCCGCGACGCGGCCGCGGACGAGTATCGCTGGTCGTCGGTCATTCTCGGCATCGTCGACAGCCCGGCGTTCCGGATGCGCCGGGCGGCGGAGTGAGCGGGAACGAGTTCGACCTGTACGGAAGGCTTCGAGCCGACATGGGGACTGACATGCAAGGCATCAACATCATCACCGCGAAGCCCCTGTCCCGCCGGACGGTCCTGCGGGGGGTGGGCGCGGCCGTGGCGCTGCCGTTTCTGGACGCCATGGCGCCCGGCGTGTCCGCGCTGCGGCGGAGCGCAGCCAGGCCGGTTCGCCGCTTCCAGGCGATCTTCGTGCCGAACGGCATGGCGATGGAGTACTGGTCGCCGGCGACGGTGGGACGCGGCTTCGAGCTGACGCCGATCCTGCAGCCCCTGGCGCCGTTCCGCGATCAGATGCTCGTCTTCTCGGGGCTCAACGCCTCGTGGACCTACGTCCATGCGGGCGCTTCCGGCTCATTCCTGACCGGCACGCGACGCGGCGGCACGTCCGAGACCGACGTGGTGGCCGACACATCGATCGACCAGATGCTCGCAAGCGAGTTCGGCGCCTCGACGCCGCTCGCCTCGCTCGAGCTCTCGATCGACAAGGAAGCCAACGCCGGTCAGTGCACCTCCGGCCTGAGCTGCGCCTACACGCAGACGATCTCGTGGCGCACGCCCACCACACCGCTGCCGATGGAGAACAACCCGCGGGCGGTCTTCGAGCGCCTGTTCGGGGACAGCGGCTCCACCGACCCCGCCGTGCGGCGGGCGCGGATGCAGGAGAAGCGGAGCATCCTCGATTCGGTGATGGACAAGCTGGCGGACGTCGAGCGGCGGGTCGGGACGGACGACCGGCGCAAGGTCGAGGACTATGCCGCAGCGATCCGCGACGTCGAGCGACGCATCGAGGTGGCCGAATCGAAGAACGACCTGCAGCCGGAGGTCTTCGCGAAGGAGCCGCGGGGCGTGCCGTCCACCTTCGAGGAGCACGTCGAGCTGATGTTCGACCTGCAGTTCCTGGCGCTTCGGAGCGACATCACCCGCGTGGCGACGTTCATGCTCGGCCGCGAGCAGAGCACGAGGACCTATCCCGAGGTGGGCGTCAACGAGCCGCACCATCCGCTGTCGCACCACGGCAACGACCCGGCGCTCATCGCCCGGATGTCCAAGGTCAACACGTACCACGCGGCGCTGACGGCGCGGTACCTGGAGCGGCTCCGGGCGACGCCCGACCAGGACGGCTCGCTCCTCGACAACATGGCGATCGTGTACGGCACGTGCATGTCCAACAGCACGCGGCATGCGGGCAACAACGTTCCGATCCTGGTGCTCGGCGGCTGCGGCGGGCGGCTCAAGGGCGGGCGGCATCTCCGCTACGGCGCGACGTCGCACGCCAATCTCCTGCTGAGCCTGATGGACAAGTTCGACTTCCCGCTCGAGCGTGTCGGCGGCAGCACCGGGGCCCTGCCGATCGACGACATCGATACGCTGTCGGAGGTGTAGGACCGTGCGCTGCATCAGGAGGATGCCGACGATGTCAGGCGCCCGCGGCAACCGCCCCGCTGCAGTGGGGCAGCGCTGCATCGCCCCTGGACTGCGTAGCTCTTCGCGCGTCGTGACGATGAAGCTGGCGCACGTCTTCCGATCCGGGTTGCTCCTGGCCCTGCTGGGAGTCGGCGTCGCGGCCGCGGCGCCCCCCGATGCGCCGGTCGCCGACGCCGCGAAGCGCGCCGACTGGGACACGGTCCGGACGCTGCTGCAGCAGGGCGCCGACGTCGACGCCCGGCAGGGCGACGGCTCCACCGCCCTGCACTGGGCGAGCTACTGGGACCATCCCGAGACCGCGGCCCTGCTGATTCGTGCGGGATCCGAGGTCAATGCCACCAACGACCTGGGAGTCACGCCGCTCTGGGCCGCCTGCGAGAACGGCAGCCCGGCCATGGCGGAAACCCTGCTCGCGGCCGGCGCCGACCCGAACCTCGCCTTGCCGTTCGGGGAGACGCCGCTGATGACGGCGTCCCGCACCGGCAACGCGGACGTGGTCAGCCGGTTGCTGGCCGCGGGCGCCGACGTCGACGCCGCCACCGAGGAGGGGGCCTCCGGAGCGCAGACGGCCCTCATGTGGGCGGTCGCGCAGCAGCACCCCGCGGTCGTGGAGGTGCTGCTGGCGCACGGCGCCGACGTGAACGCGCGCTCGACCACGTTCACCGAGACCGTCAAGACCATCTCTACGTATGCGAACTACGGTCTCCAGTGCGTGCCCCGCGACGAGTGCTACATCACCGAGGTGCGCAGCGGAGGGTTCACGCCGTTGCTGTTCGCCGCCCGGGTCGGCGACCTCGCGTCGGCGCGGCTGCTCGTGGCGGCGGGCGCCGACGTGAACGAGACCGCGCCGGACGGGGCCGGCGCCCTGGCGATCGCGGCGCTCAGCGGACATGGCGCCGTCGGCGCGTACCTGCTCGAGCGCGGCGCGGAGCCGAATGCGGCCGAGGGCGGCTATGCGCCGCTGCACGCCGCGATTCTGCACCGCGATCCGGTGCTGGCGGAGGCGCTGCTGTCAGCCGGCGCGGACCCGAACGCCCGGGTGTCGGCTTCCACGCGCTACACCCGCGACAGCGCGGACTTCTTCTTCCCGCCCTGGTTCGTCGGGGCGCCGGCGTTCTGGCTGGCGGCGCGCCACCGGGAAGCCGACATCATGCGCCTGCTGGCCCGGCACGGCGCCGATCCGCTGGCCACGCACGGTCCGGCGTACTGGACCCGCGACCGGAGGACGTCCGCGAGCCGCATGTGGGTCGAGGAAGGCGAGACCACCGCCCTGATGGCCGCGGTCGGACTCGGAGGACGCGAGCCGCTCTGGGCCGTGGACCACCGCGCGAGAGTCGCCGAAGCGACGGAGCTCGGCCGGGGGCCCGATCGCACGCAGACCCAGGCGGCGACGCTGGCGGCCGTCCGGGTGGCGGTCGAACTGGGCGTCGACGTCAACGCCGCGAACGCACGCGGGCAGACCGCGGTCGACGCCGCCCACGCCGACGGGTTCGACGACGTGGTCGCGTTTCTCGTCGAGCACGGCGCAACGCCTCGCTAGACGTTGCTGACATCTGACCACGAAGCTGTTGAAGCGCATCGCCCCCGTCCTGCTGCTCGCGGCGGTGTCGGTTGCCGCCGCCGGGCAGGACTCGGACCCGATCCGGGTCGAGGTGCGCGCCGGCGCGGACGCGGTGGCGGGCGCGGAGGTGATCGTGGCGGGAACGAGCCACGTGACTGACGCCACCGGGGTCGCGCTCGTGCCGGCGCCGCCCGGCGCGGCAGCAGTCACGGTGGTGCGCGAGGGATTCTTCCCGGTCACCGTGACCATCCCCCCGGCCGTCGGCGCCGAGCGTATCCTGCGCATCGAGCTCCGGCCGGAGCTGACGATCGAGGAGGAGGTGACGGTGGTCGCCAGCACCCGCACCGGCCGCCGCATCGAGGATCAGCCCCTGCGGGTCGAGGCCCTCAATCGGGAAGAGATCGAAGAGAAGATGCTCATGACGCCGGGCGACATCGTCATGATGCTCAACGAGATGGGCGGCATGCGGGTGCAGGCCACCTCGCCGTCGCTCGGCGCCGCGAGCGTCCGCATCCAGGGGATGCGGGGCCGCTACACGCGCGTCCTCTCCGACGGACTGCCGCTCTACGGCAGCCAGCCCGGCGGTCTGGGACTGCTCCAGATCCCGCCGATGGACCTCGGGCAGGTGGAGGTCATCAAGGGCGTGGCCTCGGCGCTCCACGGGGCCGGGGCCATGGGGGGCGTCGTCAATCTCCTCTCGCGGCGGCCCGGCGACGAGCCGGAGCGGGAGATCCTGGTCAACCGCTCGACGCGGGGCGCCACCGACGGCGTGCTGTGGCTGTCCACTCCCCTGTCCGACACGTGGGGGATGACCCTGGTCGGCGGCGGCCACGCACAGGACGTCGCGGACGTCGACGGCGACGGCTGGGCGGACATGGCCCGCTACGGCCGGGGCGTCGTGCGGCCGCGGTTCTTCCGGGACGACGGGGAAGGCCGTTCGCTGTTCCTCACCGCCGGCGCGACCCGCGAGAGCCGCACCGGCGGCACGCTTCCGGGCCGCGTGCTCCCCGCCGCGGGCACCGCCTACCGCGAGGCGCTCGAGACGCGCCGGCACGACCTCGGCGCCCTGTGGCAGACGCTGGCCGGCCGCTCCGTCGTGACCGCGCGCGCCGCCTTCGCTCGCCAGTGGCACGACCACCGGTTCGGAGACACCCTCGAACGCGACCGCCACGACACGGGCTTCGCCGAGCTCGCCGTGCGGCGAACGGCGGGACGGCACACGTGGGTCGCCGGCGCCGCGGTCGAGCACGACGCCTACCGGCCGGTCGACCTCCCGCACTTCGCGCATGCCTTCACCACGCCGGGCCTGTTCGTGCAGGACGACATCGACGTGCGGTCGTGGCTGGCGTTGTCGACGAGCGGACGGCTCGATCGCCACAGCGAGTACGGCTGGTTCCTCAGCCCCCGCGTCTCCGCGCTCCTGCGCGCGGGCGACTGGTCGACGCGCCTGTCGGCGGGGACCGGTTTCTTCGCGCCGACGGCGCTCACGGAAGAAACCGAGGCGGCCGGGCTCACCCGGCTGACGGTGGACGGTCCGCTACGGGCCGAACGCGGCCGCAGCGTGTCGTTCGACCTCACCCGCACCCAGGGGCCGGCCGCCTACACCGCTACCCTCTTCGCGTCGCGCATCGAGGACCCGGTGCACGTCGACCGCTCGACCTACGTCTTGCGCAACCTCGATGATCCGACGACGAACGTCGGCGTGGAGCTGCTGGGCACGTTCCGGCAGCCGCCGTTCGTCCTGACGGCCAGCTATACCCACGTGCGGGCGCGCGAGCAGGTGGGCGGCGTGCTCGTCGACGTGGCCCAGACGCCCGGACACAGCCTCGGAATCGTCGCCATGGCCGAGAACGAGGACGGGCGCGTCGGCTTCGAGCTGTATTACACGGGACGGCAGCGGCTTGAGGCCGACCCCTACCGCAACGTCAGCGAGCCCTATACCGTGGCCGGCGTTCTGATCGACCGTCGAGTCGGCCCGCTCCGGGTGTTCGCCAATTTGGAGAACCTCACCGACGTGCGGCAGCACCGCTGGGACCCGATTCTGCGTCCCAACCGCGCCCGCGACGGGCGCTGGACGGTCGACGCCTGGGCGCCCCTGGACGGGCGCGTCATCAACGGCGGGGTGCGGATCCGGTTCTAGCTCTAGCGAGGCTTCGCTAGAACACTCGTAAGGAAGCGATGAATGTACACGAATAGCATGCTGGCTGGCGCGGGCGTCATTGCCGTGCTGATGGGTTTCATCTGGGGCATCTTCGCCCACTACGACAAGAAGAACGAGACCCGGTTCGTGGCGCTACGGAAGGAAAACCGCGAAGCACATGCCGGCATTGCCGAGAACATCAAGGAGGTCAAGGCCGATCTCGCCGAGAGCATCAGGGAAGCCAAGGCCGATCTCGGCAAGCGGATCGACGATCTCGGCAAACGGTCTGGCTGATCGTAGAGTCGAACCAGGCAACCCCCGCGCCGGCGCAGGGAACCGGAGCCCCCAGCGCCTACGGCAGCAGCACCACCCCGAGCGCCGCGGCGGCGGCCAACTGCCACCAGAGCTGGGTCCGTTCCTTGAGCAGCAGCGTCCCCGCGCCAAGCATCACGGCGGCGGCGAGCAGAAAGTACCAGTAGAGATCGCTGAAGGTCTCCTGCCGCTGCACCACGCCGCGGGCCGACCGCTGCACGTCGGAGAGGATCCGCAGCGCCACGACGTGGTCCGGCTCGGAGCCCAGCTCGAAGTACTGCCCGCCGCCGGCCTGGGCGATGGCCCGGAGCGAGCGCCGATCGAGCACCGAGTGGATCGGCGGCTCCGGCTCCTGGTAGCGCCCTACCGGGAGCTGCGGGATGAAGCCGCCGCCGGTCGTGCCCACGCCGATGACGTAGACGCGGATGTTGCGGTCCTGGGCCAGCTTCAGCGAGCGGGCCACCTCCCCGCTCCACGCCTGCCCGTCCGAGAGCACGACGAACGCGCGGGCCCCGAGCCGCGGGCCGTACAGCTCCTCGTCCTTCTCGATCATCCGGACGCCCCAGGCCAAGCCGTCCTCGATGTTGGTGTTCCAGCTCGTGTCGTCGCGCAATCGGAACGGCGGCTCGTCGGCCAGGTGATCCAGGAAGAAGAACAGCGCGTTGGGATCGCTGGTCAACCGCACCTGCGGCGCCGCTCGGTGGGCGAACAGCGCCAGCGCCACCCGCTCCCGGCGCCAGCCGAGCACCTCGGCAAACGTGCGAATCCACGCCACCGAGCGCTGCCAGCGGTCGGGCTCGACATCGGCCACCCGCATCGACGTCGACCCGTCCTGCAGCAACACGAAGTCGACGCCGGCCGTCTCCATCACCGACACCAGCGCCTGCGGGCGTGCCAGCGCCACGATCGCCAGCGCCGCCGCGACGTTGACCGCAAGCCAGAACCCCAGGCCCCCGGCGAACCGGTGACGCTGCGGCACGGGCGCCGTCCGCGACACCCGCAGCCTGCGCACGTCGCGGCGCCGCCTGACAAGCTGCCAGAGCCATACCGGCAGCAGAACCGCCGGCACGGCCAGCAACCACAGCAGCAGCGGCTCTTCGAAACGGACTGGCGGCATCATCCCCGCTCCGTACCTGCTCCCGATCTGCGCCGGCCCCATTCACGGCGACGCAGACGCCCAGCCCGGAAACCGTCGCCTGGCCCTCTGCTTGCCACCCAACCAACCCTCACCGGCAGTCTGCCGCGTGCTGCGGTGCGGACACTATCCGCGCCTCCGGATGCGGTCCCCGGCGCCGAGGGTCGGCGACTCGTCCATCTCCGGATCGACGTCGCGCTGCACCGGCACGTAGATCTCGATCTCCTCCAGCTCGCCGTCCTCCGCGCCTCCCCTTCGCGGCCGTGCTGGCTGCGCGGCGTCGCCGGGATCTCCGCGCCCGAGGCGATGTCCGCGCGGAGCCTGAGGAGGTACTCGTAGTTGTAGGCGGCGTCCAGGTGGCCCGGGCTCTCCTGCAACACGCCCAGGTAGACGTCGATGGCGCCGTCCAGCGCCCGCAGCACCTGCTCGCGGTCGGCCTCCGGATCCAGCGCGGCGCGGGCGGCGGCGTTGGCAAGCACGAACTGCAGCCGCAGGTTCCCCGCCGCGTCCGGCGGCGCGTCGGCGTAGTCGGCCAGCAATCCTGCGTAGTCGCCCCGCCAGTAGCGCAGCGCGGCGCGGCGCGTCTCCACGTCGGTCCGCGTGCCGCCGAACAGCCACGGCGCCGTTCCCGCGACGTCCAGGGAGCGCTCCAGATCCCCGAAGGCGGCCTCCGCGTCGTTGAAGGCGAACGTCGCGATCTGCTGCTCGGCCCGCGCCACGCGGCGATCGAGACGGCCGGCCGCCGCCACCGCGACCGCGATAGCGCCCAGGATCAGCGCCGCGACCAGGTACTGGAATGCCGCCTTCATCAGGGGAACCTCCGGAAGTGCCTGACGCCCAGAGTCAGGGTCAACGCGACCAGCCAGAGCAGGACCGCGGCCAGCGCGAACGGGCCGAAGCGCGGCTCGTGGGCCGTGTAGCGCCGGACGCGGATGCGCCCCTCGGCCAGCTCGTCGATCTCGTGGATGGCGGCGAGAATGGCGTCCTCGTTCTCCGCCGGAAAGAACCTGCCGCCGGTCCGCTCCACGGCCAGCTTCCACTGCTGGTCGGAGATGACCTCGCCGAGCGCCTGGTCGTAGGCGGTGCGGATGAAGTAGACCGGAATCTGGTTGTCGGCGGCCTCCTGCATGATCGCGTCCAGCGTCAGGTCCTCGAACCGCGCGTGGGTGTCCTGCCCGTCGCTGAAGATCACCATCAGGTTGCCGGCCGCGCCGAGGAAGTCGAACGTCCGGAAGAGCTGCACCCCGCGGCTGATGGCGTTCATCACCAGGGTGCCGTGGTCGGGAAAGCGGCGGTACTCCTCCGGGGTGCCGATCAGGCTGATGCTGAGCAGGATGTTCTCGTAGTCGGTGGTGAACGGGGTGACGATGTACGCCTCGTTGCCGAACTGCACCAGCGACGTCAGGTCGTGGTACGGCCCGTCCATGCGGCGCCGGACGAAGTACTCCGCGGCCGCGACGTTGGCCAGGAAGGTGTTCCCCGCCGCCAGGCGCTGGGTCGCGAAGGCGGTGTTCATGCTGAGCGACGCGTCGATGAGTATCGCGATGCGGTGGCCCGGATACGACTCCTCCTCCTGCACGAGCGCGGTGTGCGGGTCGGCCAGGGCCACGGTGAACAGCGCGAAGCCGGCGAGGAAGATCGCGAACGTGACATGCCGGACCGGCGCCAGGTGCGCTCGCGACGCGAGGCGTTGCGCCGGCAGGGCGGGCAGGACGATGTTCGCGGCGCCCGGCGTCCGCGGCCGCGCGTGGCGCCAGAGCAGCATGGCGAGGGCGACGACGGCGAGCCCGCCGACCACGACGACCGCGGCGTCGCGCTGGAGCAGGGAAAGCCCCGCGTCGCCGAGCAACCGGAGCTCGGCCAGCATCTCGCCGAGCCGCGCGAGCACCGTGCTCAAGGTCTCCATCGGTTCGCGGCCCACTGCTTCCAGCTACGGTACAGGCGACTCGCGCGGCGCACCGGCTCGAACAGCTCCACCTGCAGCGACTGCAGCGCCACGATGCCGGCCTCCAGCCCGACCGTCAGCGAATCTCCGGGCGCCACCGACGCCGGGCCGTACCGCGCCCCCGACAAGTCGGCCAGCCCCGCGCGCAACGCATCGACGGCGGATGCACCCTCCATGGACTCGGCGCGCACGCGCGGCAGCTCGCGGTCGACGTCCCGCGCGGTGATCGCCGAGGAGACGAAGACCGTCTCCCGGCCGAACAGCCCCCGCCGCACCGGCAGCCGGCCTTCCGGATCGACCGCCGTCCCGTCGACCGCCGCGCCGCCGGCCGTTCCACCGTCGACCGCCGCGCCGCCGGCCCGCTGCGCCACGGACCGGCCTGTCGCCAGCGCCGCCGCAATGCGCAGCGCCGCCAGCGCCCGCGCCACCAGGTCGCCGGTCCAGCCCTGTGCCGCCGTCGCGTCCCGCACCGACCGCAGCTCGCCGAGCGCCGTGCGTGCTATCCGCCAAGCGGGCACGCCGTCGTCGCGCACCGCCGCCACGCCGCGCCACTCGCGCCGCACCCGGACCGCGCCCAGCAGGAGCACCCCGGCGGCCGCCACCCCGATCGCCATGGCCGCGATGCCGATCAGGTTCGCGCGAAACAGGCGCGCCTCGACATCGCCGAACGTCTCGCCCGGCAGCTTCCCGGATGTCGACCGCCGTGGCCGGCACGAGCGACAGCACCCGGATCGACTCGGGCGGCAGCACATACGCCAGCTCGCGCCCCTCGGTCGCCGTTCCCCCGTCGATCGAGCGCTCTATGCGGTAGCGGAGCTCCAGCGGCGGCAGCTCCACGTCGAGGCCGAAGTAGTCCTCGCCGATGATCCGCAGCGCGTAGCGGTACTGGAAGAACCGGCGGGGTCCCCGCACCACGTCGTCGTAGCGCTCGCCGTCGAGCACCTCGAACGGCGACACCCCGAGCGTCTCCGGTTCCAGCCACGCCAGGTCGGGGACCACGCGCGCCGTGTCGGTATCGACCACCGCGCAGGTCAGCACCATGTCGAAGCGCTCGCCGACGTGGACCGCGTGACTCGCGATGCGCCGCCAGCACTGCATCGCCTGCAGCGCCACCATGTCCGACCCCGGCTGTGCCGCGGTGGGCGCGGGCCACAGGCCGGCGGCCGCCAGGGTCAGGCTTGCGGCCAGGAGTCCGTTCCGAAGCCTCGCGCGGCGCCGCGGCGGACGAGCGCTCTTGCCACGCGCTCCCGGGTGCGCATAGTGAGACGCCGCGCCCCAATCACCTCCCGACCTCCATCGTTTCGCCAACTCGCTGTCTCTCCCCTTGCCCGACGTCTCTCCCCTCGCCCGACGATCGTCGCCTGCCGCTCCGATTGCCGCCCGACCGAGCCCGGCTAGCGCTTCCGCAGCCGGCGATCGGCCAGGAACTCGACCACCTGGTGGTGGAACTTCTCCGCGTTGCCCCCCAGCCGCAGCACCTCCAAGCCGAGCCCCGCCGCCTGCGCCTCCACCTCGTCCTGCCACGCGGCGACCCGCTCCCCGAGCCGCCGCACGTCGTCGGCCGACAGCAGCCGCGATTCGCCGGTCTCGACGTCGCAGCCCTCCACCCAGCCCGCCGACAGCTCCGGCAGCTCGAAGGCGCGCCGGCTGTCGATCAGCACCACGAACACGTCGTGGGTCGCGTTCAGCGCGAGCAGCTCTTCCAGCAGCGGCCCGGTGTCCTCGAACAGGAAGTCCGACACCACCGGCACCATCGACGGCTTGCGCAGCAGCCCGAGAAAGCTGTCGTCGATCCGCCGCGGCTCGTGTGCCGAGCGCTCCAGCACCAGGTCCTGATACGCCTCCAGGCAGTGAATGGCGTGGTTCCGGCCGACCTGGGGCCGCACGAGCAACCGTCGCGACCGCGCATCGAACGTGATCAGGCCGACCATATCCTGAAAGAAGGCGCCGGCCAGGGCCAGCGTCGCGACCGTCCGTGCGACGTCGGTGGCGATCGGCGCCCCGGCGGCCCCGCAGCGCGTCGAGAGCGACGTGTCGGCCACGATGACGAGGCGCGCCGTGCTCTGCTGCTCGAACTCGCGCGTCACCAACGGACTGAAGTTGGTCAGCGTCGACTGCGGCCAGTCGATCGAGGTCAGCCGGTCGCCCGGCTGCCAGTCGCGCAGGCCCGCGAACTCGAACCCCGCCCCCTGGAAGACGCTGGGATGCGCGCCCGCCATGTACTCGCGCATGCGCCGCACGATGACCAGCTCGATGTCCTGGACCTCGGTCCAGCTCACGAGCTCGTCGCCGGTGCGGACGCTCACGGGATCGGCACCTGCTCGATGATCTCGCCGATGACCGCCTCGACCGAGACCCCCTGGCCGGCCGCGTGGGGCGCCAGCCAGATGCGGTGGCCCAGCACGTACCCGGCCAGGTCCTGCACGTCTTCCGGATAGACCTCGGCCCGGCCCCGCGCGAGCAGCGCCCACACCTTCACCAGCCGCCCCCAGCAGATGGTCGCGCGCGGCGAGCCGCCCAGGTCGACGTAGCGTTCCACCAGCTCGGACGGCGACCGCCGCCGCCAGTCGGTTTCTTCGTCGTAGGGCCGCGATGCCGCCACCAGCCGCTGGATGTACTGCGCGATGGCGTCGTGCAGGAAGACCCGCTCGGTGATGCTCGACCGCAGCTCGACCACCCGCTCCTTCGACATCAGCCCGTCCAGGGACACCTGCTTGAAATCGAAGCCGACCAGCCGCTGCTCCTCCTCCGGCGGCAGGTAGCCTATGTTCACCATGATCGCGAACCGGTCGGTCGCCGCCTCCGACAGCGGGAACGTCCCCTGCCCCAGCTCGATGGGGTTCATCGTGGCGATAGCAAAGCTGAACGACGGCAGGCGGTAGGTGTCCTTGCCGACGGTCACCGTGCGGTCCTGCAGCCCCTCGAGAAACGCGCTCTGCGACTTCAGCGGGATGCGGTTGATCTCGTCGAGCAGGATCACCTCGGCCGACGCCAGCGGACCGAACTCGGTGATGAACTGCCCCGTCGCCGGGTTGATCATCTGGAAGCCGACCACCTCGGTCGGCTGCAGGTCGGCCCGCCCCTGCAGGCGCGCGAACTTCGCGCCGCTGATGGCGGCCAGGATCACGCCGAAGAACGTCTTGCCCACCCCCGGCACGCCCCGCAGCAGCAGGTTGCCGGCGTTGACCTGCCGGTTCTCGTCGGCATCGTAGGTGGTCGGGATCTCCGACAGCAGCACCGTGTTGGCCAGCACCTTCTCGCGCTCGTAGCCGACGAGCGCCTTGGCCCCCTCGGCGACGATGGCCTCGTGGAAATCGATGGCCTCCTGGAGATCCGCGTGCATGACTGCGTCGATCCTAGCAGTCGTGAACGCCGGGCAAGCTCGCTTCCCGCGGGGGACGGAGTCGTGTCCGCTCACGACACAGGTCCTGTCCTTGCTACAGTGAGAAGATGGCCAGTATGACGAACAGGCTTCAGCTCACCGTACCCGAGCGTCTTCGCCGGTTCGACGAAGCAACGGAGCGCCAGCGTCGGCGGCAGCAGGACGTCGAGTGCACCCCGCCCCAGGGAGGCCGAGGATGGTCGCGCGAGGATCTGTATGACCGGGAAGGCGCTCGTTGAAGCAAATCCTGGTGTGAATGCGACACCTCCGCGCGCCGTCAGCCCCATCCTCCACTCGGGATCCCGAGGGTGCACGACATGAAAGTGAGGGCTTTGCCGTACCGGGGGTATTGAGCAAGCGCCGATCGGCCGATTCCTTGGGTAGGGAGGACTCCGACCATGCCCGAGGCGCAGTTGACCGAACCGCTTGATCGCGCGGCCGAAAAAGGGGGCTTGGAGGAGCTGTTCGCGGCGTTGGAGGCGGCGGTCAAGGCCGACGTCGAGGCGTTCCTCAGACGGGGGAACGCGAATGCGCAGGACTTCGAGACCCTCTTGCAGAGAGTTCACCGTCGAGCGCTCGCCACGGCGAGCCAGGCCGTGAAGACGGTTTCGGCGCCGCGTTCGTAGCCGCGTTTGCGGCTGAAGTTGCTGCGCTGCTCGGACCACGGCGGGCCGCCGCGCAGGACTTCGAGGCCCTTGAGCAGGCCCTGCGTCGTCAGTCCTCGATCTCGCCGCGGAGGCGCTGGCGCAGTACTTCAACGCGGACGATGCCGAGATTCGACCGTGGCTTGCGCCTGCGGCGGAAGGGCGCGCTTTGCCGGCCGCCGCCCGAAGACCTTCATCACGCTGCTCGGGCCGCTGACGCTGGGGCCTACTACCATTGCGACGTCTGCCGTACGGGGGTGTGTCCGCGCGACCGGACCCTGGGTATGCACGCCACGTCGCTGTCGCCCGGCGTGCTGCGGCTGGTGGGGCTGGCGGCCTCCGACTCCAGCTTCGCCGCAGCCAGCAACCTGTTGTGGGAACTGGCCGCGGTGCGCGTCGAGACCAAGCAGGTCGAGCGCTGCGCCGAAGCCCTGGGACGTGCGGTCGCCGCCGACGAACGCGCTGTGGCCGAAACCGTCCCCAGCCCCGCGCCGACGATGTACCTGGGGCTGGACGGCAGCGGCGTGCCGGTGCGCCCAACCCGAGCGTGGCAAGCAGCCGGACGGTTCGGCCAAGACCCGCGAGGTTGGCCACCGTGTGGACGGCCGAAGGGCGCGACACACAAGGCCGGCCCGTGCGCGACCGCGGGTCGCTCGCCAACGCCGCGGTCGAGAGCGCGGCCAGCCGCGACACCGACCCACAGCCGGCCGCCTTCGCCCAACGTGTCCATCGCGAGGCGCAACGGCGCGGCTTCGACACCGCGGACCGCCGGGTCGTCATCCGACGGCGCTGCGTGGATGGTCGCGCGAGGATCTGTATGACCGGGAAGGCGCTCGTTGAAGCAAATCCTGGTGTGAATGCGACACCTCCGCGCGCCGTCAGTTCCGCGCCAAGGGCCTGTGTATCTCGTCGGGCGTCGTCGAGGCCGGATGCAAGCAGCTCGGCGCACGGCTCAAGCGCGCCGGCACGCGCTGGACGGTCGCCGGGGCCAACGCCATCATCGCCCTGCGCTGCTGCATCCTCAGTGGCCGCTTCGAGGACTTCTGGGAGCGACGTGCCGCACGCCTGACCCTCATCGCACAATGATGTCGTGCACCCGGATCCCGATCAGCAGGCGACATCCGTCCGCCCCGCCGTGTATAATCTTCTGTTCTGCTTCCCGGACGTCCCCATCGTCCAGAGGCCTAGGATCCAGCCCTTTCAAGGCTGAGACACGGGTTCGAATCCCGTTGGGGACGCCACCCCATTTCCCCGCCTGTTCCCAAGAACACCCCGGAAGTCCAAATTCACCCCGATGAACATTGGGTGAATCGTCGCACTCAGGTTCTATCCTTCCGTTCGATTCCCATAAGACCAGCCGCGAGCATCGAGTACCCCTCTCCGATCGAGCCGTCGAGATTCTGGACGAGGCCAGGGCGCTCGACAACCGCGCCGGGCTCGTATTCCCAAGCATGCGCGGAAAGCCGCTGAGCGACATGACGATCGCTCCACGTGGAACCGTGGGCGCGGTAGGATAGGGGCATGGACTATGAGGTGATCGGCGCCGCTCTGGCGGTTGTCGGGGCGCTGCTGTGGATTCGCCGAGACATGCGGCACGATATCGCGGAGCTGCGCCGTGACCTGAGCGCTCAGATCGCGGCAGTGAACACCCGTATCGACCACATCCTGCTAGCGGACAGGAAGGGCTAGCGCCCCGAAACGCCTCGCTGGCTCGGCGTTCGATCGGCTTCCACCGGAGGACGCCATCCCTGCTTGACCACGCCTCCAAGGCGTGTCACTCAGCCGGGGTCTCAACTACGAAGTGACCGCTATCGCCTGCCTGCTGTAGGCCCCGTCGCGCGCTTCCTGGACGAGGAACGCCGCGAGGTCGGCACGGGCGATCCGGCCCATCTTCCCCGTGTTGGTGGCGGTGACGTTGTTCGCGGCGGGGCCGTCGTGGAGGATGGCGGCGCGGACGATGGTCCAGTCGATGGAGCTCGCCCTCACGAGCGCTTCCTGCGCCGCGTGATCCGCATGGATGTTGCGCAGAAGCGTCCTGAACAGCACACGGGCAAGCAACCGAACCTGACCCCAGCTCTCCCCCACTCCGGCGGCGGACAGGACCACCAGCCGCTCGACACCGTGGCGCGTCATGCCGTCCACCACATTCCTCGTCCCGGTGGCGAGGGTCGTCCTGTCGCGCAGGCTCTTGCTGCCCAGCGCCACGATCACCGCGTCGTGGCCAGCGACCGCGTCTGCGACCGCAGTGGCGTCCATGACATCACCCTGAGCCACGCGCAGGCCGGCGGCCCGCTCTATCTTGTGTGGCGAGCGCGCGAATGCTGTGACGTCGTGACCCCGATCCAGCGCCTTCCGCCAGACGTGCTGTCCTGTCTTGCCTGTTGCTCCAAAGACGATCAGTCTCACCGCAACGCTTCTCCCTCTCGATCGGGCGATGCGTCGTGCGGCCGGGGCAAGAGCGCCCGGCGATGCAGGAGCTCTTCACCCGACCTGCCCCGACTGGCTTGGCGAGCCCGTCCTACCGTCACACCGCAATCCGTTGGGTCCGGCGAATAGTACGATCGGCGCGTGCCTCGCGACGACAGCGTATTGCCGGCTGGCTATCGCCTTTCGCATTACCGCGTTCGACGGGTCCTCGGACGCGGCGGCTTCGGCGTCACCTACCTCGCGGTGGACGAACGCGATGGTGGGCAGGTGGCCGTCAAGGAGTACTTCCCTGTCGAGTGCGCCGTGCGCCAGGACGACCAGCGGGTGGTCGCCCGCTTGGGAGACGAGCACGAGGACGCCTTCCGGTGGGGACTGGAGCGCTTTCGGGACGAGGGGCGCGTCCTGGCTCGCTTCAGCCACCCGAACATCGTACGCGTGATCGGTGATTTCGAAGCGCACGGCACCCATTACATCGTAATGGCCTACGTTGACGGGGAGACACTGTCGACGCGGCTGGCTCGCGAGGGACCGCTGGACGAAGAGCGATCGCTCACATTGGTCCTGCCTATCGTCGACGGACTGGAGCAGGTACACGTGGCGGGTTATCTGCACCGTGACATCAAGCCGAGCAACATCGTGATCGGCGCCGACGGCTCGCCGGTACTGCTCGACTTCGGTGCGGCTCGTCGGGCGCTCGGCGATCGGACGCGCAGTCTCACGGCTGTAGTGTCGGACGGCTACGCGCCGCTCGAACAGTATGCCCGAGACTCGCGGCAGGGACCCTGGACCGACATCTATGCGCTGGGCGCCGTGCTGTACCGTTGTTTGACCAACCGGCCGGTGCCCGAGGCGCCGGCGCGAGCTGGCGGCGATGAGCTGATGCCGGCGGCCGAGGCGTCGCCCTACCGATTGAGTTCGGGCCTGAGCGACGCCCTGGAGACTGCGCTCGCGGTTCGCGCCGCAGACCGTCCTCCGACGCTGGCCGTGTGGCGGCAGATGTTCGGCCGGTCGCGGCACGGGGTGGCGCAGCGCCCCATGGCTGCGGCACGCGACGACGGCACCCCGCCCGACTCCGACGGCACAGTGGCGGGGGCTGCGCCAGCAGGAACAGCCGCACTCAGCAGCCAAAGACAGCGGCTGGTCGACTGGGTTCGCCGCCAGCTCATCGGTCCGGCCGGTTCCGGCTGGCTGCTGGGGTCGCCTGTCGAACGTTATCCGACCGGTGTACTGCATCCCGTCGATCCAGGTGCTTCGGGCATGACCGGGCTCGATCCCGCGCGGTCGGGGATGAACCAAGTGAGCTCCCATCTCGATCCAGCCGGGCCACCGGTGGATTCGCAGGCGGCGGTTGTGCCCGGTTCCGTTGCCGTACCGCCGGATGACGAGGAGGACGATTCTCCTGTCGCCGCCGACGGGACGCCGGGCAGTGTCACGGCGCGGCCGGTCGGCCGGCGCCGCTACGTGCCCCCGTCCTCTGTCGGCGTGTCCTTCTACGTGCGCGGCGATGCCCGCTTGCGCGTCACCGCCTCCGCGGCAAGCTACCGGCGAGTGCGCGAGCGGGGGGAGTCCGGCAGGTTCGTGGCTCACCCGCCCGACGCCGACGCGGACGACGGCGACGGACGATCGCCGGACGGCACCGGCAACGTGGCCGGTGCGCGCTACGCGCGTACATCGTTCGAGTGCGGCCTGGTCTGGCCGGAGGCCGACAGCGAAGCACCGGTGGAAACGAGACGGGAGGTACGACGCCGGCCGTATCGGGATGGTGACGTACTGAGCGCCACGTTCTCCGACCTCCCTCCGGCAACTCCGCCGGAGTCGGGGCACAACGAGACCAGCCAGTGGGCAGTGCAAGTCGACGTGCGTCGCCGGCCGTACGGGGAGGGACACATTCTGACCGTGGTCTTCGCGAACCGTCAGCGTGAGGCGCCGCCCGGCGCGGACCGAGCGGAACGCCGCCTGTTCGAAGCGCGTCTCGAGTGCGCCCTCGAGTCGGGCGAGTTGGCCGAGTATCCGCGTGTGGACCCGAACCTGCTCACCGACGAGGAACAGGAGATCGAACTCCAGTACCGCAATACGCGCATCTACGCAATCGGCCACGGCGCGGCAGCGAACTGGTCGCTGAAACCGGACCGGCCGCCGCGCATCTGGTCCGAGTCCATGCCGGCGGTGGACGTACCCGTCGTCACGACCGAGGTCGACGGTCTCGACGACGAAGTACTGGTAATGCACGATATCGCCGAGGCGTCGTTCGACACGATCCTCGCCAGATTCGACACCTTCGTGGACAGCTATGACAAATGGGTCGGCGGGCAGCGGGCGACTGCGGGCCGGCTTCTCCGCCGGGGAGACGGCGGCTTCCCGCATCTGTGCGCAGATGGATGCGGCAAGGATGCGGATGCGAACCGGCGTGGAGCTGCTGCGCCGCGATGCCGACGCAGCCCTGGCGTTCCGGCTGGCCAACCGGGCGATGCTCGAACAGATGCGCCAGCGCGATCGCGCCCGTGGCCGGAACAAGGATGTGCGCGACTACCGCTGGCGGCCGTTTCAGTTGGCCTTCCTGCTGGCGGTCATCCAATCGACGATCGACGAGCGCGATCCCTCGCGCGATGTACTGGACCTGATCTGGTTCCCCACGGGCGGCGGCAAGACCGAAGCCTACTTGGGGCTGTTCGCGTTCCTGGTCGTCTGGCGACGGCTGCGGTACGGCGAGGCCGGCGGCGGTACCGCGGTGCTCATGCGCTATACGCTGCGACTGCTGACGCGGCAACAATTCGAACGGGCCGCGCGCATCGTGTGCGCGCTCGAACTGCTGCGCCGGCGCGGCGCAGCGCGAATCGGCGACGAGCCTGTTTCGGTCGGGTTGTGGGTTGGAGCCGCAGCGAGTCCAAACACCTTCCAGGAGGCCGCGAAGCAGGTTGACGCGATGGCGCCGGAAGATGGTGGTCCGGCCGCCGATATGGCGGCGTCGGTCGAACAACCCGCCAGGGACGACGTCAGCGAGGTTCTGGATACCGCCCCGCCGCGGCCGACGCGCGACACCGACGGCATCGGCAGCCATCGCTTGGTCCTGCAATCCTGTCCCTGGTGCGGCCAGAGACTCACCGCACCGCATAGCTACGCCGCCGGCCCGACGGAGTTCCAGTTCCTGTGCGGTAACCGCGCGTGTGCGTTCGGCGATGGCCGCCCGCTGCCCTGCAACGTGGTGGACGAAGCTCTGTACGACCAACCACCGACATTGCTTGTGGGTACGCTCGACAAGTTCGCCCGGCTGGCCTGGGAGGAGCGCGCGGCGGCGTTCTTCGGACGCGGCGCCCGCCGCCCGCCGGAGCTCGTGATTCAGGACGAGCTGCACCTGATCGCCGGTCCGCTTGGATCGGTGGCGGGCGTATACGAGGCGGCCATCGAGACGGTGCTCGAACAGCGCGGCGTGCGACCGAAGTACGTCGCCTCGACTGCGACGATCCGCATGGCGCACGAGCAGGTGCGGCGGCTGTACGGCCGCGAAATGGCCGTCTTTCCGCCACCGGGCCTCTCGGCCGACAACTCCTGGTTCGCACGGACCGACCACTGCCGGCCCGGCCGGTTGTATGTCGGTTACCTGGCGCCGGGGCTCGACCAGCAGCACTGCCTGGCGCCGCTGGCGGCCGCCCTGCTGGCGGCGCCGCTAGCGTTGTTCGAAGACCAGCGAGACCGAGACGACTTGCTCGACGCGTGGTGGACGCAGGTGATCTACCACGGCAGCCTGCGCGGCGTCGGTGCCAGCCACAACGCTTTCGTGACCGACGTGCGCACGTTCATGCGTCGCCTCGATGCCGAGCGGCGCGAGGCCGTTGGCAGAGACGGGGAACCGGGGACGTCCACTCCCCTCGCATCCGGCGACGACACGAGTGGCGGGCGAAGCCAGCCGGCCATCGCGCAACTCACGAGCCAGTCGACAGCGCAGGAGAACGCCCGCACCTTCGATCGTCTGGAGGCACCGCGTGGTGCGGCGGACTGCCTGGATGCGGTGCTGGCAACCAACATGATCTCGGTGGGAGTCGACGTTGACCGGCTGGCGGCGATGGTGATCAACGGGCAGCCGCTTACCACCGCCGAGTACATCCAGGCCAGCAGCCGAATTGGCCGCGCCGGCGTGCCCGGCCTCGTCTTCGCCAACTACTACCGCCACCAGGCGCGCAGCCTGTCCCACTACGAGAACTTCCGTCCCTACCATGAGTCCTTCTATCGTTTCGTCGAACCGACCAGCGTGACGCCGTTTACCTATCAGGTCCGCAAGCGGGCGCTCCATGCGGCACTCGTCATCGCGCTGCGCCACGGCTACGACGCCCTGACTGACAATGCCGCCGCAGGCGGGTTCGACAAGGACGACACGCGAGTGCAGGCCGTCGTCGGGGCGCTCGAACGGCGCTGTCGCCGGGCCGAGAACGAAGCGGGCGAGGAAACGGCCGCACACATCAAGCGGCTCGTCGACGAATGGCAGGAAGCGGCGGCGCGCTGCAAACGTCAGAAGCGCGGGTTGCAGTACGACTGCCGGGACAACTCGGCGGACCGCCTTTTGGGCGAGTTCGACGGCGCGCGACCCGGACTGTGGAAGACCCTCCATTCCATGCGAAACATCGAGGACACGGCGGTCCTCCGGACGCAGGATCCAACGACCCGCGGGTTGACCGTCTCGCATGCGGGCCTGTCGCCGGGAACGCGGCGAGATGCCTGACGAACCGATTCCTGTACGGTTGTCCCACCTGCTGCGCTATTGCGCGGTCGGGGCGGTGGTGCGTGGGCCGGACTACCTGGTGACGGTCCAGGATACGAACGCCTGGAATTGCGGCCCCGACCACGAGATCAAGTACGTCGATCAGGTGCGCGCTGCTCTTGGGATTGGCAAGACGCTGCGTTCACCTCCGACGGCACGTGTCGAGAACGGTGAGCTGACCGGCTGCCCGATTCCCGCCACGCGGTTCCCCGGATGGATGCGCTGTTCGCGTTGTGGATTGTTGCACCACCAACCCTGGAACCGCGCCGCCGGCGAGGGTTCGGGCGACGGATCCCGGCCGCCTGGCAATACGCGGACCTGCACAGCGCGCGAGGACCGGCCGTGTCGTGGAAGACTGGAGCAGGCGCCGTGGGTCCTGGCCCACGACCGCGGTTACCTCGCGGACGTGCCCTGGCACGCGCTGGCGCACGCCGATAGTCAGGCGCCGGTCCAGCGTAACTGTCGGGCCGACTGGCAGGATCCGTATCTGAAGGTCGTGTCGGTCGGCCGCGGCCACGAGGTTCGGTGCACGCGTTGCGGGGCGTCCGGGCAGTTGCGGCAGCGCTTCCCGTTCGGGGACCGGACGTGGCAGCAACCATGGTTCCCCGAACTGTCGGCGGAGCCGCCGGATGGACCGGCTTGGGTGGTCGCGATCAACGACGTGCGCGTCCACACCCCGGAGACCGCAAATGCACTTGTGATACCGCCCGAGTCGCGGATTCGCCGGGGTACGGTGGTCGATCGTCTGTATGGAAGCACCGACAAACAGAAGGCGATTCGCAACGCTCGTCCTGGCCTGCACCGCAAGACGGTGTTGCGACAGGTCGCACAGGAGTTCGGCTGTACTCCAGACAAGGTCGAGCGGGCCCAGACCGAGATTGACCAGGGCTATCCGCTGCACGGGCAATCACTCCCCGGCGGCGACTTGCTGCAGAGTGAGTACCGTGCGCTCGTGGAGACGATCCCGAATCTGCGCGAAGACGAGGACTTCGTGACCGCACACCACAGCCCGGAGTGGACGACGCTGGTCGACAGCCTGGAGGGTTCCGTCGGTCGCATCGCCGGGGCCGTCGACCGGCTCGTAGCGGTCGAGCGTCTCAAGGAAATCATGGTGTTCAAGGGCTTCCGGCGGCTGGGAGGCGAGACAGTGATTCCGCCGGATCTGATCGGCGACAGCGACTGGCTGCCGGCCCTGGAGCTGTACGGCGAAGGCGTGTTCTTCACCCTGAATGAGGCGCTCCTGAGACAGTGGGAGGCAGAAGACACCCTGCGAGCGCGGGCTCGGGTGTTCCTCGACCGATTTGTCGGCGGTCCCGTGCGCCTGGCCGCACCGCCCCAGGTCTCGCCTCGATTTCTCCTGCTGCACACGCTGGCCCACCTGCTGGTTCGCGAGCTCGAGACCGCGGCCGGCTATCCCGCGGCGTCTTTGAAGGAACGCATCTACAGCCACGCCGGCGGCGAACCGGACCACCTCCCGATGGCCGGCATCCTCATCTACGTCGCCGTGCCCGACACGGAAGGCTCGCTCGGTGGCTTGACACAGCAGGCGGAGCCGCGCCGGTTCCTGCGCCTGCTCACCGGCGCCGTGGAGGCAGCGGCGTGGTGTTCGATGGATCCCGTCTGTGGCGAGCAGGAGGGCCATGGGCCGGGGCTGTTGAACCGGGCGGCCTGTCATGCCTGCACCCTGGTACCCGAGCCGAGCTGCGTGTACGGCAACGTTTTGCTCGACCGGACTTTCGTCGCCGGCGATGCGGAGGGGAGCTGCCCTGTGTTGTTCGGCGGGCGGGTGCAGAACGGCACCGGTGCGTGATCGTGCAACGGCGAAGACCAAGCGGCATCCTCCAGATTTGGACGTGGCGAAACGCAGATTCGAACTGCCGGGCATCCAGGACCTGAGCAAAGAACAGGAGGCGGTACGCGCCCTTCCGAGGGAGGGCCAGCACCTGATCGTCGGCGGCCCCGGTACGGGCAAGACCGTCGTCGCGCTGATCAGGGCACGACGCTACCAGCGCGAGCAGGACGACTACGTCTTCCTGGTCTTCAACCACCTCCTGCACCGCGCCAGTGCCCAACTGTTCCCCGGTGAATTGTCGGGAGCCACGTGGATGGCTTGGTTCCGCGACCAATTCGAGACGATCGCCGGCGAGACTCTGCCGCGGAAGTCTGCGGAACGCGGTGATTTTCCACCGATCGACTGGGACGGCGTGAGGAAGGTCGTCTCCCGCAGGCTCGCATCCAGCAGACCCCCGATCGCCAACGCGCCGTTTCTCATCATCGATGAAGGCCAGGACATGCCGCCGCAGTTCTACCAGGCGCTCGTCGCTCTCGGCTTCGAACGCTTCTTCGTGGCAGCCGATCAGAACCAGCAGATACGCGACGAGCACAACAGCAGCCGCCGCGACATCGAGACGGAACTGGCCATCGACACCGAGGATGTCATCGAGCTGAAGCACAACTATCGCAACTGCGGGCCGGTCGCGAAGTTAACGCGCGCCTTCTACACCGGTGACCCGGCCAGCCCGTCGTTCGACCTACCGTCGCGACTTGGTCCTGCTGCGTTGCTGTGCGACTACGCCGAGAGGCGGTTTGCGGGCATCTGCCGGCGCATCGTGAAGCTCGTGGACCGCGATCCGGCAACGCTCATCGGGGTGATTGCCCCGAACAACGAGGTCCGCGAGCGTTATCTCGTCGAATTGCGGAACGCAAGCCACGAATTGCTGAAAGCAACCCACGGCCTCGACAACGGCGCGCCGCGAATAGAGACGTTCTTCGGTCAGCACCGGCCGGACGTGCGGTTCGACGAGGGCGGTATCCTGGTACTCAATGTCCACGCCTGCAAGGGTCTGGAGTTCGACGTAACCGTGCTCGCCGACATCGACCAGCACTACGTGCCGCCGACCGACCTGGACGCTGTGAGGAAACGGTTTTACGTGATGGTGGCGCGAGCCCGCGAGCGGGTGATCCTGCTCAGGCGGCGGGGCGCACGCAGTCGAATCGAAGAGATCTTGCCGGCCGATCCTGCCGTTTTGGAGCGGAAGGACCTGGTGTAGAGGAGCAGGATGACCACTCCGAAACAACCTGGCCTGTTGGGCGGCGTTCAGCCCACGCCAGGCCCGCGCGACGAAAGCGCCAGCGGAGACGCCGCCCAAAGACCTGACCTCACGAAAGGCACGCGATCGGCGGCAGTCGCGCCCGACGCGATTCCGGAACGCGGTTTTCTGGTCACCAACCACCTGAATCTCCTGTACATGCTCGCGGCCGGCCTGGTGCTGCCCACGAGCGGCTTCGGCGAGAAGTACTATCGGGACACCCTCGATGGTTGCCCGGGCTGGATACCGTTGTTCACTGGCCGCCCCGGCCGATCCGCCGTCGACCATTCCATCGCCGAGGCCAGGCACCTCAAGCCTTGCCAAGTGGTCGTCTCGCTGCGGGAATGCGTCGGTCCGGTCATGGTTCCCGGGCCGGCCGGCGTCCAGAAACGCCGCTCGCCGCACGAGGTGGGCGGTGAGCCGCTGATCTTCGTCCCCGCTCCGCTGCCGGTCTCGGCCATCGAGGAGATCCTGTTCGAGTCGCGCGAGGACTCGACGGCCTGCAGGAACGACGCCCTGGATTTCGGCAACGTGCCGCTGGCCGACTTCGGGACGCGCGTGGACCGCAAGCGTTTCGCCGGTCCCTCGGGCCAGACGTGGCCGCCGTCGCATGTGCCGCCCCAACGCTTCGCACCACTCGCAGCGGCCCAGGCTGCCGGTGGCATGCTCGCCATGCTCCGGATTCTGGCGAGTCGGGATGCTGGCGAGGTGCTGGCGGGCGGCGAGCCGCTGGGCCTGGTCGCCTGTCGAGCAGCGTTCGACGCCGAGGCAGACCTGTCGCCCGGCCTATCCCCAACCGTGGCGGCGGGGCTGACGGCCTGGATGCAAACCGGGCCGTCCGCGGCGCGGGGAACGACCGCCCCACCCGGTTCCGATCCGGGCGATGCGCGGCGGCTGTTCTGGGGGGCGGTCGAGACGCTCGCGGAGCGGGCAGGTACGACTGGGGTCGACGACGCCAACGCTCGCCTGCTCGATTACCTCGACCGCGAATCGACAGGTCTGGACGATCGGCTGCGGAAGCACGTCGTCGAGCTTCGAGAAACGCTCGATTCCTTGACCGGGCTGGCGGATCTGACGGCGTCCGATCTCTTCGACAGGTTCAGGACGCCGCTTCCGCGCGCAATGTCGCTGTTGTTCCTGCGGTCGACCTGCGCCGATCTGCTGGCGTTCGAGCACGAAGCGCTGACCACCGAAGACTGGCTGGCCGCGGCACTCCTGTTCGGCGCGCGCGCCGGCTGGCTGGCGTTGCCGCTCTCGCTGCGCGGCGGGCCGGCGGTT
The DNA here is from genome assembly GCA_964291605.2 of Vicinamibacterales bacterium. Lineage (GTDB taxonomy): Bacteria > Acidobacteriota > Vicinamibacteria > Vicinamibacterales > UBA8438 > WTFV01. Next base: position 4,346,026 of record OZ219745.1, read on the forward strand.
TCCGCCGCCGTCTCCCATCGCATGGCCGCGCTGAGCCACCGGGTGGCGGACACCGGCTTCGAGTTGGGTCCGGCACCGGCGCGTCCGAGGCCGCTGGCCGAGCTGTTCGCTGGCCCCTGGAACGCTCGCCAGCGGAACGCGGCGGTCTCCCTCGCCCGGGCGCAAGAGTGGACCGACTGCCTGCAGACGCGGGTCAAACTGGGCGCGGGGGACTATGTGTTGAAGGTCGGACGCGGCGGGACCGAGCTCGTCTTTCCGGGTGAGGCGCGCGCCGTCGAGACAGACGTGGACCGTGGCCGGTTTTCGACGCGGCTGGCGGCGGCCTCCATCGATCCGGTCGACGAGGCGGCGGCTGAGGAGATGTTGGCGGGCGGCGGCGGAGCGACACCGGAGGCGCGCCGCCGCAAGGTTCGTCGGCGTGGCGGAACCCGGCGGGTTGGGAAATAGCCGACGGTCTACCAAGCCAGCCCGGCACCCCGCTGCCGCAGGTCCTCCCGGCGCCGCTCGTAATCCGGCATGACCCTCCCGAGAGCCCGCCAGTAGTCGCGGCCGTGTCCGCGGTGACGCAAGTGCACGAGCTCGTGGACGACCACGTAGTCGACCAGGCGCATGGGGGCCTGGATGATGCGCCAATTGAGGCGGATGGTGCCGTTGCGATCGCAGCTTCCCTACCGCTTCTGCTGGTCGGCGATGACAACGCGGGGCATCTCGACGCCGGCCTTCGCTCGCCACGCCTCGACCCGTTCCGGCAGCCGCTCGGCCGCGTGACGGCGGAACCAGGACACGAGGGCGGCCCGGACGTGCGCCGTCTGTTGCACTCCCGCCGGCGCCGGTACACGCAGCCAGCCGCCGCGCAGCTTCGCTTCTCCGGTGTCGTTCGGATGCACCTTCAAGCGATAGTGTCGCCCGAGGTAGAGGACGCTCTCGCCGCTGACGAACTCGCGCGGCGACGGCGGCGGGCAGTGCGACTGCACATGGCCCAGGCGTTGGACGATCCAGGCCGCCTTCCGGCGCACGACCGCGTCGAGACGGCTGGTCGAGAAGTGCTCCGGGGCAACGAGCAGCACCTCACCCGCCGGATCCACCGTCACAGCCACCGTCTTCTTCCGCCGGGCACTACGGCGGGTGTACGGCAGGCGCGGGTCACCCCATGCGATCGCTGATGTCTCCTGTCCATCGACTGGCTGAAGCGCCGGAACGCGAGGTCGAATGCGGCGCGGACGCCCTCGGGCTCCAGCACCCGCACACAGGCGTCCAGGTCGTTCGTGTCCGCAACCGACTGGAAGAACTTCATCGCCGCCGCGTGGCGGGTCTGCAGCCGCGGCAGCTCGTCCACGTTCGGGGTCAGCGCTCCCTGGACGTGGGTCGTCGAGAAGATCGCCAGCGCATCCTGCAGCTTGGCGGAAACGCCCCAGTAGTCGACGACCAGGCCGTTAGGTCTTCTCGTCCCCTAGGAGTCTGCGCCGTAGAACGGTGCGGACTCCTGGCAGGGTCGGTTGGGCGGTGAGCGGAGCCGCAGGCGACGCTCTCCGGGCTGGTCGCTCCCGCAGCCGGAGCGGGCGGTCGGGGCGGCAGGCAGTCCGGGGCCGGTGCCGGCGCGGTCCGGGACCCGCGCCAGCGGTCCGGAACGACGCCGGCGCGGTCCGCAGACGGCACCCCCGGGGTCGCCGCCCGGCCGCCCGGCGTCACTCGGCGGCGACGATCATGATCCTGTCGAGCTCGGCCTTGTCCGTGGACAGCTCGTTCTCTCCCGCCGGATAGTCGCTCCGGTCGAGCAGGTAGGCCACGACGTCGGTGTACTCCTGGTCCGACAGGCGGCCCGGCTCGTCCTCGGGCATCGTCAGCTTCATCCGATTGAACAGGGCCCCCACCGGCAGCTCGGTCCACCAGACGATGAAATCGGCGCCGGCGAGGCTCGGCGCCATCTCGCCGCCCCGCAGGCCCTGTCCGTGGCAGGACGAGCAGTTCTCGTTGTAGACGCGCTGCCCCCGGCGCGCCTGGGCGGGCGTGAACACGCCGTCGAGCGTCGAGCTGGTCGTCTCCTGAATCGCCGCGGGGAGCCCCGCACCGGCCCCCGACGAGGTCTCGACCGCCGCACCGCCCACCAGGACGAACGCCGCCACCGCCGCCAGACACCCCACGGTCAACCACCTGTTCATCCGTCGTCTCCTGTCGAAGGTCGCCATTCCAAGCATGCCATTCTGGCACTCCGCGTGCGACCGATCAACCCGGACGGCGGCCGGTGAGCACGGATTGGGGCGGTGACGGGGATTGCCTCGCCACGCCGCTCACAGGAACCGCGGCCAAACGGGACGGTACTGAACGTAGTTGGCAAGGTCATGTCGATCACTGTCCTTACCCCGGGGAACGCCGATGGCGGCGGCGGGTCGAGAGCCGCCCCTCGTCGCGACCACCTGGGCCTTGAAGCGGTTCGGGGCGATGAACTTCGTGAAGTGGTCGATCAGGTCCAGGCAGATCGTCTCGATGCGGCGCGGGGCGCCGGCGATCGCCTGCTCGGTAGCGAAGCGCTGCTTGATGGCGGCCCGCTCGTCCTCGGTGCGGTCCGCGAAGACGTGGTCGAACACCTGGTCGAGGGTCTTCCCGATGATCTGCAGGTCGGGGAGCCGGCTCTCGTAGAAGAAGACGGTCGCGCATCTGGTGCCGGCGGCCCACCACGAACGCGCTTCGCAGATCTCGGCGCGGTGTTGCTCTGGACCACGCTCCCGCACCGGGTCCATCGGCTACGTCGGCATCAGCAGGGGAATGACGCGCCGCCCCGCCTGCCTGTAGATGCGGAAATCGGAATCGAGGGTCATGATCGACGCGTTGTCGATGCCCTCGATCAGTCGAACCAGGCAGGCGTCTGCAAATGACATGGGCACGTTGTGGTAGCGACGAATCAACCGGCTGACGGCCAACCCATCGGCCTCGCCCGTAACCGTCTGCTCGATGCGCAGCACACCGCGTCCGACCAACGTCACGGGCAGGCTCTGATCTGCTCCGGCTCGCTGCAGCAGAAACGATGCTTCCGAGAGCACGGCTTCGCAGGTCAGCAGCGGTGCTCCCAGCGCAGCGAACTGCTTCCGCGCCCATTCGTGGTGCGCTTCGTCAGCATCGAGCAGCGCGACGATGGGCCCCGTGTCAACGATGACCGTCGGTGCCGGCAAGGTGCGAGTCCTGGACGACAGCCTCGTCGAGCAGACGCTTGTTCGTCGCCAGGTCGGAACGTCCGCTGCGAACGGCGCCGATCAGGTCACCGGCAAGATCGGCGCAACTCGGCGGCGACGCATCGCTTCTGTCGCGTAGCGCGTTCGCGATCAGTTCCCGCACCAGGGACGACCGGCTGACGTTGCGACGACGTGCTTCTTTGGAGAGCATCGCGTGCAGCTCGGCCGGCAACTTGACGGAGAGGCCGTTCATGGAAGCGATAGTAATCCGATCACCGGCCGGACGCCTCCCAGAATCTCCACGCACGACCCCGGTGCCCGAAGTCGAAACACCCCGGATGCAGGCACTCGGCCAGGATCTCCGCCGACTCCACCAGTCGCGGTCCTGGCCGGTTGAAGTACTGGTTCCCGTGGGTCATCACGCTGGTCATAAGCGGTGACATGGACGTGCGCCTGCCGATCGAGATCGAGTAAGGACAGACGCGCAGCGCCGATGTTCAACCGCGGCGTCCGGTGATTGGGTTGAACCACTTCACGCCCGGAAACCGGGCGAAGTCGGCATCGGCGGTGTGAATGACCGCTCGGTGTCGAATCCCCAGCGCCGCGATCAGCGCGTCCGTCGCCAGCCCGCCGCCCGCACCGGTGCTCTCGACGAGCGTAAGCGCCTGATCCAGATCCGTGCCGTCCGCGTCGATGACGGTCGTTACGGACCGACCCAGCCAGCGCCGGACTTCCGCCGACGCTTCGGTCGCGGTGAGTGGATTGCCGTAGGCCGTCGCGCTCGTGCCTATCCGCACGAAAGCGAGCGCCACGACCGGCACGAGTCCCACCGTCTCGTCGCCGTTCAGACACTCGGACCACCACCTGGCGGCTGCACGATGGAACGGACTCGACGAATCGCTCGCATAGAGGAGGAGATTGGCGTCCGGAATGATCACGGCGTCTTCCGCTCCCGCTCGAGGCGCGCGGTCAGCGCCTGGAAGGACTCTGCTTCCAGAGCGGCGTCGAGATCGTGCAGTCGGGCCGGATCGATGCCCGCCCGCAGGCGCATCGGCCTGGTCGTCGGACTGAATGTCGGTTCGACATCGGCCGCGTACTTCCTGAGACCCCGCCGGATCGCGTCGTTGAGGGCAACCTTGAAAGTGAGCTTGCGTTCTCGCATCGCGCTGCGCAAGAGACGTTCCGTGTCGGTGTCGAGGGTGACCGTGGTTCTCACGCAAGCATCATGATGGCCTTCGGGTATGCTGTCAAGATGGCCATTGCGCCGGCCCGCCCGCGGCGCGCAGCAGCTCCTCGTCGAGTGGATCGTCGAAGTCGTCCGGGATGAACCGCCCCCGTCGACAGCGAACACGGGCCCGGTTTCCGCATTTCGGCACGTTGAAGGCTTACCGAGCGCGCGCCAGCTCCAGGACCTCTTCCTGGGTCATCGGGCTCCGAGGATGGTGGCTCAGACACATCGGGCTGCGCACGCGTTGAAACGCCACGGCGTCGCTTGCCGCGAAGAACTCCCCGGGCCGCAGGCGGGCGATGCTCTGCGCGTCGCCGCCCTTCTGAGCGGCCATCTCTCGGGCAGCCGCGATCTGCGCGGGCGCATTGAGCAGGCCGAAGAACTGCGTCGTCGCGTTGCCCGGGATCTGGTTGTGCAGTCCCTTCGGCGCCTGGGTGGCGAACACCAGGCCGAGGCCGTACTTCCGCGCCTGGGAGGCGAGGGCGAGCGTGCTGTCCGTGGTCGCCGTACGGCCCGCTGAAGGTGCGAAGGTCTGCGCCTCGTCCATGACGAACAGACCGCCCAGCGGCCGGTCGCCGGCGGGGTGCTTCTTGACCCAGGCGAACAGCGCCATCTGCAGTTGATTGACGAAGTGCTGTCGCTGCTCGTCGTTCGGGAGTCCGACGAGACTGATCACCGAGATGCGGGCTCGTTGGCTTCCTGCCGGCTGGAGCAGGACCGATGGATCGACGGCCTCGCCGGTTCCACCCAGCATGGGATCGTTCACGGTCTCGGCGAGCAGCGTCTGGGCGATGTCCGCCGCCAGCCGCTCGCCGTTCGCGAGCCGGCTGACGCCCGCCGGCAACACCGACAGGTAACCGAGGAATCCCTTGAGAGCCCCAGCGCCGCGGCGCACGTAAGCCCCCAGCGCCTCCTTCAGCACAGCTCGTCCCTGGGCAAGCCGTGCCCCGGATCCGGGCAGACCCGAGCGAGGAACGAGCGAGGCGACGGTGTTGTCGAGCGCGATTTCGAACTCGTCGGGATCCTCCGCCACGTCGCTCAGGCCGGCCAACGGTGCGAACGAGAGCGGACGTCCCGTCGTCAGGCGCGGCGTCCACACGACGACCTCGGTGTCGCGAAGGTAGGTCGCCGCCTTCTCCACGTCTCCGTTCAGCCAACCTCGGGGAGGCTCGGGCCAGGGCAGACCGAGTCGCACGAGGTCGTTGTTCGGATCGAGGACGATTGCCGAAACGCCCTTCAGCGCGCACTCCTCTATGAGCCGGCGGATCAGAACGGTCTTGCCGGAACCGGAACCCGCGAAGATCACCGTGTGGCGCCGCAGGTCTTCGAGCGGCACGGTCACGTTTCGACCCGTGCCCTCTGCGGTACCGATGAGAATGGAGTCCTTGTCGGCCGCCCTGGACGTCGTAGCGGCCTTCGACGGGACCCCGGGCGCCGAAGCGGCCTTCGACGATGCAGCGGCCTCGGGCGGTGCGGCGGCCCCGGACACCGGCGCAGCGATCCTGGACCCGGCAGCAACCTCGGGCGCCGTTGCGTCCTTGGGCGTGGGAACCACTTCGGACGCCGCAGCAACCCTGGGCGCCGCGGCGCCACTCGGCGCGACGGCGGACTTGGACTCGGGAGCGGCCTCGGATGGCGGAGACGCCCCGGACGCAGCAGACGTCCCCGCGGCGGTGGCGAGCTCGGAACGCAAGGGTGCCAACAGTGTCGTTCCGCTCGCGTGACGCTGTGCTCCGAGCCACGCGGCAAGTCCCTGCGGTTGCTCTTCGAGGAGCTGCTGCAAGGCCGCGAACACCTTGAGGTCAGCCTCCCGCAGCTTCACGACAGCGCCGCCGTGCGCCCTGAACCCGTCGAGCGCCTGCTGGGTCTTCCCGCCCTGCGACCACGATGCGTTGCGGAGGACAAACAGACGCCTCCGGTCCCCCGAGAGCTCGAGCCCGGACGCCGTCACGGCGGCCCGCAGCCGGTGCAGCGCCGCCACCGCGTTGTCGTTCAGGACGGCTCTGAACGACCAGTGCACTTCGTCATCCGTGTCCGCGTCGACTATCTGCCGCAGTCGTGCATGCAACGAGGGGTTTCTCCCAAGCGGCGGGTCTACCGAGAAGTCACCCGCGGCGGCGTTCTCCTCCGCCCAGGCCATCAGACCGGCGCGCAGAAGGGCGGGCAGAACACCGTCCACCTTCTTCTCGTCGAGAACATCGGCGACGTCCGCCTCCCGAACCAACCGGCTGAACCGCTGGTCGAGAGCGGGATCGGTCTGCGGCGGGGGCGGCTGCGGTTCCCCGCCACGCTGGTGCCCGTCCAGCAACGGCTCCGGACCCTGGCGCTGGTTTGGCAACTGCTCCAATTCGGTGACGAGACCGCGCTCCCGACAGTGCGCACAGTGGTCCTGGACCACGTTGATCAGGCTGCGCGGCGAGAACAGGGGCGCGTCGGCGAACGCGGTCTGCCGCACCGGCCAAGTCGGGTACTCGGGTGTGAAACCGGCGCGGGTGAAGGCGTCCCGGAGGTACGCGGCCACGAGCTCCTCCCCGACCTCCGGCGAGGGAATAGGGCGGAGCCGCACGACCGTCGGATACCGATCCGTCGCGGACGCCACGGCCCGCTCGCCGATCAGCGTCCAACTGTCGGTCAGACACGACACCACGATCAGGGAGTGCTGCGCGTCCTCCGCGAGATCCATGAGCCCGGTTGCCACTTGATCCAGCAACAACTGCTCCTCGGCGACGGCAAGCGACCGTCCGAGCGCAACCAGTCCATCGAGCTGGTCTACCGCGACCAGCGTCGCACATCCCGCGGCGCCGATGAGCCGGTCGAATGCGCCGACGACCTCCCGGCACGGAATCTGCTTGGCGCGGATGAAATGCGCGCGCGCCTCGTCGACACCGACCTCCTGCCCCTGGAGCAGTGCGTCTCCAATGTCGTGGGACGCAAAATCCTCGCTGTTGGTCAGGATGAGCGCGAGCGCCACGTCCAGGGCGATCTGGTCCGTGTGCTGGCGACCGAGACACCTCTGCAGGTTCCGGCGAACGGCCTTCAGGTGCGTGAGGTCGAACGTCCCCGCCACCAGATTCTCGATCTCTGCGCGCTGCAACCCGATCGCGTCCCCCAATCCGTGCAGCACGGTACGAAGCTGGGTCCCCCCTTCCCCGACTTCGCGATGCAGCGCATCCACGTAGTTGACCGCCAGACTGTCCCAGAACTGGCGCGCGGTACTCGGCTGGAAGAGGACGAAGATCTGCCCCTTTTCGATCACCGCATGGCGGACGCGTCCAAGGAAGTGCGACTTGCCGATGCCCGGCCGCCCCTGGATGACGACGTTGTTGACCCGCACGCCGTCGCGCACCCGGTCGAGGGCTTCCAGCACCCGGCGGAACGCCCATGAATGGATTCCATCGACGTGGATGATGTTGTCGCGCCAGATGTCGTTGCCGGCGTACGTTGTAGGGAACGTGACCTGCTCAAGTGCCTTCAGCTCTGGCTCCACAGCGCTTCACTCCATGCTGATCAAGTGCATGTCGTCCACGCCGAGCCGAAGCGCAGCGTCCCGATCGGCCTGGGTGAGCCGTCCGCGGTCCTCGTGCAGCGTGAGATTGATGTCTTCGTCGCGGAACATCCGGGTGAGCTCCAGATCCACCTCAAGGCGAGGCCAGTCGCCAAGCTGCGCCCGGAGGTCACGCAGCTCCACCCAGTCCCGCGGTCGGGACGCCAGGCTGCGGTAGGCCTGCCGAATCCGATCCCGGAGGGAACCGGCAGGTCCCGGAACCGCTGGAGCGAACAGTTCCTGGATCACCATCCCGCGTGCGTCTAGCGCGACCCGTAGTCCGTTGAGCAGCGCGTACAGCGCGCCGCCGGCCGAGCCGGCCCCAGCCGGCACCGGTGCGTCGAGTTCGGCCACCACCCAGGCCCAGCCGGCATCCGTCAACTCGTGGGCGAAGCCCTTGCCTCCGGTCAGACGGCGGCTCTGCACGAGCCCCTCCCGGTTGAGCTTCTCCCGCGCCGGCTTCTTCAGGTCGAGCCGATAGCGCTCCTTGAGCTCCGAGTTCAGCGTCTCCCTGTTGAGAGCCATCAGCGCGACCATCACGGCGCGTTCCGGAATTCCATACGCCATCTCACGTCTCCCGTGCCGAAGACCGCCGCCGGTCCTCCAGGAATCGTTCCAGCTCGTCGAGAATGCGGGCCACGTCGCCGAGCACCTCATCGTTCGTGTAGCGAAGCACCAGGAACCCCTCGCGCTGCAGTGCGCGGTCGCGCACCCGATCCGCGGCGTACTTGTCCGTGTTCAGGTGGTCGGGTCCATCGAGTTCGACGACGCACTTCTCGCGCGACCAGATGAGATCGACGCGGATGGAATTGGCTAATGCCCCCGACGACCAGGTCTGGTTCCAGGCGCGACCCGTGGCCCACGGTGCTCGCGCAAGATGGTCCTCGAGGCGCTGCTCCGCCCGGCTGAACGCGTTGGGCCGGCCCCGCAGCGGCGTCAGGTACGAGGGGCAAAGCATAGCCGGCGAGGTCGACGCCGGCATCCGGTCCAGCGAGGAAGGACGCGGACACTCGCGTCATGCAGGCGGTCGGTGTCCCGAAGAGCCATACGGTAAGCTCGCCCGGCCCGGCGAGCCACAGTGCGTTCGCCTCCGCGACTTCAATCTGCGCGGTGCTCCAGGTGCCTGTCAGCTCGACCATGACGATCAGGTGTCCATCGCCGTAGGCGCGGACGATCAACTTCCGGGCCTGACGTACAGCCGTCTCCTGCGCGAACTCCGCCGTGCGAATCGGCCGCCCACGCAACGACGCCTCTGCGGCCGCGAGGAGGAACGGACCGAACAGGTCGCCCTTGCCAGCTACTCCCTCGCAGATCGTGCGCACCGCGGCCAACCCGGCGCCGCCGGGGCCCGCGAGAGGTTCCGCTTCGGGCAGCCAGGCAGGATACGTGCCTGCGACGGCTTCCGACAACGCCGCGACAACGTACTCCGTGACATCACTGCGGTCCAGACTCGCGGCGTCCACGACGACCGACAGGATTGCCGTCCCCACCCCGCGAGCGGATTCGACGATCTCTCGCACCGAAACCGAGGAAGCATCGGGCCAGCGCAGCAGAGGCTCGCGCAGCAACGCTTCGATCTGCACACCTCTGAAGGCGGCGTCGCAACCAGGATCCATAGGCAGGAGGCCTGATCGTACCCGAACCACGCGCGGCGCGAGTCGCGGTGACCTCTTCGGCGCACCGCGCCGTGCGCTCGTGGTTTGATTCCTCCTTCAGAGCCGCGGACTCGGGCGCGGGGTCGAGATCGACGTCCTAGTTGACGTTTCCCCTCCGGCCCGGGAACGTATCGGTCGGGATCAAGAAGCCGGTAACGTAAGGGAAGGTTGCGTGCCCAACCGGTGGCACTTCGGACCGCTGCTCCGCGGTCCTCGGCGTTTTCCTAGACCTTCTGGCGCTGGCCTCCGCCGAGCGAGCGCGTTCGCGAGCCGCATCTGCCGAGGTGTTCGGCACGCACACGCAGAGTGTGCGGGCTCGCAACGACGGCAGCCACGCGCTGGGCTCGGCTCGTGGCGACGTTCAGACGGTTGAGGCTGTACAGGAACTCCATCCCGCGTGGTGCATCGGCGGCCGAGCTCGTCGCCATCGAGTAGATCGAGACCGGCGCTTCCTGGCCCTCGAACTTGTCCACCGTGCCGATGCGGAAGCCCGGGAGGGCGTCGCCCAACATTGCGACTTGGGCGTTGTACGGCGTGATGATCAGGATGTCGGCGCCAGTGGGTACTCGGGGTCGAGCCGATCGTCGAAGTACGCCACGCGCCGGCCTACCGGTTTGATGCGACTACGCGCGGCTTCCGCACCGAACGCAGCGGTAGGCCAGCGGAGGAAGCCAGGTATTGCGTGTCCGCGAGTCGACCAAACTACTGCAGCGCGCTGCGCGGCAAGATGGCGGCGGCACGGCCCGCCGGGATGATGGCGGCGACAAGCGCAAATCCGGCAACCGAACCGGCGGCGACGATGAGAGAGAAGGGATCCCAGAACGATACGCCATGGAGCCGCGCCCCCATGAAACGGACCGCGCCGACGGCAAGCGGCAGGCCCAGAACGAGACCTGTCGCCACGCGCCGAAAGGCCTGACGCAACACAAGCCTGATCACCTTGACGCGATCCGCACCGAGCGCCATCCGGATGCCGATTTCGTTCGTCTGCTGCGCGACCAGGTAGGCCGTGACGCCGTAGACGCCGACTGCCGCCAACACGAGAGCGACAATCCCGAACAGTCCGGCCAGGTCCGCGACGGTCTGCTCCCGGCCGGACGAGAGCTCGACTTGCTCCTGCATGGTTCTGACGCTGATCACCGTCAGGTTGGGATCGGCTGCGGCCAGCGTCCTCCTCAGAATCGGCTCGAAACCGCCGAGCTGCGAGTCGGTAACCACCAGGATGCCCTGGGCGAAATGAGAGAGGCGCTCCACCATCCGCCTGTAGTCGGTCTGGTAGTCGACACGCTGCGCGAGCGAAACGAAGAACATGGGACCCGCCGGTTCGCGCAGTCCCGACCGCAGGAACTTCGTGTCGCGTACGATGCCCACGATGCGGAACGTATTCGCATTCTCCGGCCGCTCGACGCCGAACTGTTGACCGAGCGGATCTTCATCGTCCCGGAAGAAACGGCTCACGAACGCCTCGTTCACGACCGCAACCGGCGCAGTCGTCTCGTTGTCCGTTTCCGCAAACAAGCGTCCCCGTACGAGGGTGACGCCCAGGTTCTGCAGATAGTCGGCGCTGACGCGGTTCCAGGCCGCTGACGCTTCGTCGCTCGGGTTCGGCGGGTGCCCGGCCACCAGAACGGTTTCGCTCCAGCTCGAATAGAACGGGTTGGACAGTGCGAGTCCGACACCACGTACGCCGGGGAGGCCTGCAAGGCGCCGCTCGATGTCGCGATAGAGGGTCGCAAGCTGCTCCGGTGCGTACGTGGACGGCAGGCGCTTCAAGCCGATCAGCACGCGTCCCTGCACCGGGTAACCGAGGTCCTGGCGGTGGAGATTCTGGAGACTTCGCCCGAGCATTGCGGCGCCGGCGACGACCGCGACGGAAAGCGATAGCTGAACGATCAGCAGCGCCGTGCGAAAGCGGAACGAATGCGGGCCGATGCTGCGGCCGGAGCCACGCAACGCGGCGATCGGATCGGTGCGCGTTGCAAACCACGCAGGCGCCATACCGAAAGCGACACCCGTGACGATCGACAGTCCGGCGGTGAAGGCCAGCACGCGGAGCGATGGCGTCGTCGCGACCGGCACGAATTCTGCGCTCTGGAATACCAGTACGACGAGCAGGCGCGCGACGGCGACGGCGACCAGCAGCCCGGCCGCCCCTCCCGCAACCGCGAGCATCACCCCTTCCGTGAGAGCGTCCGCGACGATCCGCCGGCGCGTTGCACCGAGCGCGAGACGCACGGCCGTCTGCGCCCTGCGCGCGACCGCCCGGGCCAGCAGAAGATTCGCGACGTTCGCGCACGCGATGACCAGCACCAGACCGCAGACGGCGAGCAGGATCCGCAGGCTGAGCCCGTACTCGTCCTTGAGGGAAAGGCCTGCGAGACCGATGCCCGTGCCTGCCGGAACCACCCGGATCGTCTGGTTGGAGAGCTCGCGAACGATGTCCGGCATCAGGTTGGCCGGGTAACCGGCCTCGTACCGGATCCAGCGGCGCAGAATGCCGGTCAGGCGGGGAGCCATGCCCGCGATGGAGGCATCCTGCCGGAGACGACCTATCACGAACAGCCAGGGCGAAATCGACTGATCCAACAGCGAGCCGTCGCCGGCAATCAGCGGCTCCTGCCGCAGGGGGATCCAGATGTCCGGCGGGTCCGCGCGAACGGTCTCGCCGAAGAATCCCGGCGCCGCCACGCCGATTACCGTAAACGGGCGTCCTTCCATGACCAACGTGGAGCCGAGCACCGACGGGTCCGCCCCGTAGACTCCCTGCCATATGCGATGGCTCAGCACGACGACAGGAGGCGCCGCAGGCCGGTCGTCGTCCGCCGCGAACAGGCGACCGCGGAAAGCGCCGACGCCCAGCGTGGAGAAATACGATCCGGAAACATATTGCGCGCGCACGGGCCTGCCGGCGTCTTCCGCGCCCTGCCTTCGGACGCTCAACAGCGTGCCGCCCCAGTCGAACGCAGTGACGTCCTCGAACTCGGGTGCTCCGGCTTGCAGTCGCTCGTACAGCGGGAACGAGAACACTCCCCAGCGGCCGTGGCGGCCGGTGGCGACCGTGTCGTCCCCGTCGCCGATCCGGTACAGCCGCGCCGGGTCCGACACCGGCAGCGGCCGGAGCATGACGCTGTCGATGAGCGTGAAGATGGCCGTCGTCCCGCCTATGCCGAGCGCCAGCACGCCGATCGCCCCGAAACTGAACCCGGGCGTCCGCCGCAGCGAGCGAAGCATGTGCGCGAGGCTCCGCACCAGGGCATCGAGCCAGCGCCAGCGCCAGACGGCGCGGACGTCCTCCCGGATCAGAGGCACGTTGCCGAGTGCGGTCCGCGCGGCTCGCCTCGCGTGCTCCGGCGACATTCCCTGCTCGATGTTCTGCTGCGCCTCCAGCTCCACGTGCAGATCCAGCTCCCGCTGGACGTCCTGCTCCGCGCGGCGCAGACCAGACCGCGAGAAGAGACCCGCTGTGCCGCCACGAGCGCGCAGTCGAGCGCGCAGGGCCGGAAACAGTCGCGACAGGGACATCACGCCTCCTGGATCACGAGATCGATCGCGCCCGAGAGCCGCTGCCACGCGGCCAACTCCCGCTCGAGATGCGCCCGCCCGGCGCTGGTCAGCGAGTAGAACTTCGCCTCCCGGCCGGTCTCGGTCGCGCCCCAGTGACCTGCAATCCAGCCCTCCTTCTCAAGGCGGTAGAGCGCCGGGTAGAGGGAACCCTGCTGCACTTTCAGGACGTCGTTCGAGACCTGCTGGATGCGCTTGGCGATGGCCCAGCCGTGCTTCGGCTGGTGCTGGATGGTCCGCAGGATCAGGAGGTCGACGGTGCCCTGGACGAGATCGGTCGGCTTGCCCATCAGTGATGCCTTGACTATCGACAATACCTTGTTCAATTGTCGACTGTCAAGGCATCATCGTCTTGACACCCCAGTGGCTCTACGGCACGCTTCCATCGACATAGGGCGAGGTCCGACCGCAAGTGACGAGGGCCTGCGCCACCAGGGGCCGCTCGAACGGACCTCGGTGAAGTCACGCCGTGGGCGAATGGTACGCGACGACCATCGCAGTAATGTCGTCGTGTTGCGCGGCCCCGGCCGTGAACCGCTGCACGCTGCCGAAGACGTGCTTGCGGAGCGACTCCGCCCCGGTCGCGGGCACGCTGGCGAGACAGGCGACGAGGCTGTCGTCGCCGAACTCCTCCTCCGCCGCGTTCAGCGCCTCGGTGACGCCGTCGCTGAACACCACCAGGTGATCAGCGGGACCGAGCGTCGCCGTCCCCTCGGCGAACGGCACGCCGTCGAAGAACCCGACCACCATGCCGCCGACGTCGAGCCGGTCGATGCCGCCGTCGGCCCGTGCGAGGATCGGGGGGTTATGGCCGGCGTTACAGTAGATGAGGCGGCCGTCGGGGCGCAGGACGCCGTAGAACAGCGTGACGAAGCGGCCCTGGATGCCGCGCCGCACGATGGCCGTGTTGACCGCCGCCACCGTCGCCGCCGGTCCTTCCCCCGCATGCGCCTGTGCGGCGAGCGACCCCTGCATCAGCGCGGCGAGCAGGGCCGCCGGCGGCCCCTTGCCGGCCACGTCGCCGAGGGCGAAACCGAGCGCGCCGTCCGGGAAGTCGACGTAGTCGAAGAAGTCGCCGCCGATGGACCGGCACGGCAGCGTCGCCGCGGCGGCGTCGAAGAACGGCCCGGTGCGGTGCGTGTTCGGCAGCAGCGCCCGCTGGATCGCCGCCGCGGTCCGCAGCTCGTGCTGGAGGGCCGCGATCCGGCCGACGGCGTCCGACAGCAGCGCCCAACCCGCGGCGTCCTTCAGCCGCGCGCGACCGGCGCGGGTCAACCGATAGAACTTCGCGTCGCGACCGGCGGCCAGCCGCTGCCACGCCCCCGCCAGCAGCCCGGCGTTCTCCAGCCGATGGAGCGTCGGATAGATTGACGCCCGTGGCATCCGGAAGGCGTCGCCCGTGATCAGGTCGAGGCGCTGCGTGATGTCGAAGCCGTGCAGCGGGCCGGCCGACACCGCCTGCAGCAGCAGCATGTCGAGCGCGGCCTGCGGTAACTCGGATTCGGTGTCAGACATCAGAGGCCGCCGAATCCCTCTGCCCGGAAGTGCCGCGCCGCGCTCCCGGCCGGCTGCGCCGGTGCGTCAGCGGACTGCTGCAGCATGCGGAGCCCAACGCGTGCGGGATCGAGTACGAAAGTGTTCGGCTCCAGACCGATGGGATCCAGGATATCGTCGAACGTGCCCTTGTTGCGGTTCGCCGCAAGGCAGGACAACCGGTAATTGTGCCATTCGTACGCATCTCCGGCATTCCTGGATTTTGCCACGAAGTGATCCGTCGAATGCGTCCCCGTAACCCACTCGAAGTATATGGCCAGGTACGCGCATACGCCGTCATATGCTTCCCAGAGCTGCCTGTTGGAATGCCGCCAATAGGCGGGAAGATCCGCAGGGTTCGGCGGGGGCGCAT
The DNA here is from genome assembly GCA_964291605.2 of Vicinamibacterales bacterium. Taxonomy (GTDB): domain Bacteria; phylum Acidobacteriota; class Vicinamibacteria; order Vicinamibacterales; family UBA8438; genus WTFV01. The sequence goes on from OZ219745.1 coordinate 4,361,087, forward strand.
CCGGTTCGACGCCGCGCTCCGCCAGCCACGCTCGGCCGCGAAGTCGGACATTCTCGTTGAAATCCGCCGGCTCTGGCTGCAATTCGACTGGAATCACGTGAGCCAGCCCTTTTGCCGGCAAATATAGCGCCAGTTGAGCAGAAAATAGTCCTTCGCGTTTAACGCCGCAAGCAGCTTGTCGTTCATCAGCTTGATCTGATCGATGTCCGGGTCACGCCGGTTCAACAGTGCCTGGGCCTCGTCGACGAGCCGTTCGTACTCCAACGGGCGTCCGCTCGGAAGGTCGAACGCCTCGCTGATAAGCCAAGTTGCTGCGTCGCCGCGCTTCTCGAAATCACGGCGCCGGAGGACGACTCCCTCCTCTTCGAAGTCGAGGTCGAACCACGCATCGGTAACGTCGTCGAACTCCGGCTCGATGGAGGCCATGATCAACGGAGAATGCGTTGCCGCCACGAGTTGCACCTCCGCCTCCGGATTCAATTCCTGCATGGCCGACAACACGGCCGGAACGACGCTGCGCTGCCATGTCGGGTGCAGATGGGATTCGATCTCGTCGATGAGAAAATGATCGAAGACATAGGCCGGACGGCGCTCCTGAACGTCCACGCCATCCCGGTTGCGCCAGTAGTTGCGGCTCGGGTCCCAGATCGCGAAGCTGCCGTCCGACATGGCGTAGAGCACGAGACCCGGATTGGCCGGGCGGCCCGCACGGCCCGTCCACGCCTGCGCATGACGCGAGTAGCTGCTCTCGTAGCTCTCGGTCGTCGTCTTGCCCGTGAAAGAAAAACCGATCTTGGCCTCGGCCGGGGCGGATGGCAGAGCTGCCTTTCCCGTCGTCAGTCGTGGGTTTACCTCTGCTGGCCATTTCCGGGTCAGCGACCGCCAGGCGATGTCGAGCAGGAAGCTCTTCCCCAGCCCGCTGTCACCGGTCAGCAGGTTGAGGCGCCGGCCGAAATCGAGCTCCATCGTCGGCGCGGGACCGGCGTTGGTCAATCGCAGGCTCTTGAGCATCGTCTCAAGCGAGTCGCGCGAACGAGGACTGCGGCGACGCCGGTGCCTTGGTCGGCCGGCATGTCCGCGGCGAACACGAGCGTGGCCGAGTCGATGCCGTACCCGTGAAACATGATGCTCCGCTCTGACGGGCTCCTACGCCGCGACCCCGTATCGATGAGGCATTATAGGTGCAGCCGGTCGAGAACGCCGTGCATCTCGTCGAGGAGATCGCAGTCGATGCGTCGCGGCGCTGAACACCATGAACCTGCACCTTGCCGTGCTCCTCGCCTACGCCGCAATCCTCATGGGCGTTGGCCTGTGGATCGGGCGGCGAGTCCGGAACTCGACAGAGTTCGTGGCCGGCCAGCGGCTCGGTCCCTCGCTGCTGTTCTCCACCATGCTTGCGGCGAACATCGGGGCCGGCTCCACGGTGGCGGCCGCCTGGCTCGGCTACACCGACGGAGCCAGCGCATGGTGGTGGGTGGGATCCTGGGCGCATCCTGAAGACTGGCCAGTTCTCTCTGAACATTTCTCTCACGGAACCGAACAGTTCCGATACGCCAGACTCCTCTACGCGCTCGTCCAGCCGTGCTCTCCTCTCTGCCACGCTCACGTATCGACTCCCCGAGCGTGACTCCGAGTCCGCTACTCCTTCCACATGCACGTGCCTGGCAAACAGCGTCTTCCCCCCGTATGCGAAACCGTGGAAGGTGATGAGCGTCCTCGATCTCGTCGATGCCGCGCTCCCTCGCCAGCAGGCCGGCCAGCTCGCCCAGGTTCATGGCTTCAAGGTCGGCCGCGTAGGCGATCACCTGCGCCACCGCCTCGCGCGTAGGGTGCCACGCTTCAATTCGAACAGCGAGAGCCTGCCGTATCTGTCCACTCCCAGTAGGTCGAGCGGCCCGCCAGCGGTCGGCGTCTGCCTGCCGACCCGCTTGAGCCCCGGCATCAGCAAGTCGGGGTTCGCGACGAACGTGTCCTCAAGAAGGGACTCCGCTTCCATCTGCCGTTGGGACTCCAACTCCACGACCGTGGACGCGTCCTCAATCGCCCGTATCTTGAACTCATCCATCCATCCACTAGCCTCCGTAGTCGCGGTTCAGGAATTCCGTGTCCTCGCTCTCCGCCCAGCGGCGCGCCATCATCCGCGCCCGCCCGCAGCCTCGCGCCGCCGAAGAGTATGGGTGTCCCCGGATATCAGGGTGCGGATCGGGCGCGGGATGGCATTCCCGGCAACGCCGCTGAGTCTGACGCAAGGGCAGCGCGAAGATGGTCGATCGCCGCGGCGTTCCAACCCCCTGCCGCGTCGATGGCGCGACTCCACGGACGCGCCGCCTCGGGGGAGAACGGGATTCCGCGGAAACCGCAAGGAGGCAGGAGCTCGCCGCCGACGTCGAGAGCGTTCTGCAGGTGCGCCGGCGTGATCTCCGGGGACCCTGCAATGTACGCAAGAGTCCTGGCATTCCTCTGAAGAACATATATGGGTCGAGGAGGCCCGCTTCGTTGCGGGGGAACACGTCCATGCAATCGGAACCACAAGAACGACACGGGAACGACGAGCACGACTCGAAGACTACGCGCCACGACCCGAAGACCGATGTAGACGAGTCTTCCGCGCAACATGCGCCACTTCTCCGATCGCATCGTGCCGAGCATACGCGACATATCCCCCGCGCACAGCCGATGTCGTTGTGTCGCGGCACATCGATGCGCGCCCGGAGGTCTCCACGCCTGGTTCATGCCAGGTCCTCAGGCGGACTAGCCCCGGGCACCTCCGCCGGCGCCACGGCACGCTACTGGCTTTGCAACGCCGCCATCGGACTTGCGGCCACGACCTTGCGCGCGGGCAGGTAGCTCGCCAGAGCGGCGACGATGAGCACGACCACGATGGCGCCCGCGAACGAGGCCGGATCGGTTGGTGGGATACCGAACAACAGCGTGGAGAGCAGACGCGTCAAGCCCAGGGCCCCCAGCCCACCGATCAGCACCCCGGTCGCCGCAAGTCGAAGGCCTTCGCCGATCAGCCCCCGGACCAGCCGATGCGGCGCCGCACCAAGGGCCATTCTCAATCCGAGCTCTCGGGTTTGCCGCTCGACGAGATACTTGATGAGCCCGAACATCCCGACCGACGCGAGAAACAGGCCGACCACGCCGAAGACGCTCATGAGGACGAGCACGAACTGGCGCGGCGCAATCGTCGAATCGACGAGCCCTTGAAGCGTCGTGACCGGTCGAAACGGCAGTTCGGGGTTGACCGTCCACACCGCGGCCTGGACGGCGCTGACGACGGCTCCCGGATCCCCGCCGGCTTTCACGACATAGGTCATCGCACCGGTCGGGTGTTGCTGATGCGGCAGAAACACCGTGGGCACCGGCGTGTCGTCCAACGCGGTGTCTCTCGTGTCCCGAACGACCCCGACGATCTCTCTGACTACGTCGGGCCCGTCCGTCAGTCTGATGCGAGCGCCGAGAGGGCGGTCGTCGGGCCAGAACCGACGAGCCATGGTCTCGTTGATGACCGCGACCGGCGCGGTGGCGGCCAGGTCCAGCGGACCGAATACCCGGCCCTCGACGACCGCGATGCCCAGCGTCCGGAAATAGTCGGGCGTCACGATGTTCAAGCCGATCGTCGGCCGCGCGTCGTCCTCGGTCGGGCGTCCCTCGATCGTCAGGCGCGTGCGCGTGTCGGACATGATCTCACCGAACGGAATGATCGTCGCGGCGGCGGCCGACGTGACCCCCGGAGCCGCGCGCACCCGGCGGAGCGTCTCCTCGAAGAACGCCGCGCGCCGTGACGCCTCCGGATACGCCCGCCACACGAACACCGGCAACGCCACGACACGTTCCTGAGAGAAACCGGGGTCCACCCGCAGGAGATTGACGAAGCTGCGGGCGAGCAGCGAGGCGCCGGTCAAGAGCACCAGGGCGAGCGCCACTTCACCGATGACGAGCAGCCTGCGCGAGCGGTCGTTCACGATGGTTCGTCCCTCTCGCGACGCCCTCCCCAGAGCCGCGTCGCCGTTGACCCTGGAGAACTGTCGCGCGGGGAGAATCCCGACCAGGAACGCGGTCAGGCAGGAGAGCGTCGCCGCGAACGCCAGGGCCGTCGGGTTGACCCCGGCCTCCTCGAGTCTCGGGATATCGCCCGGGGCCAAAGAGACGAGCGCCAGCAGACCCCAACGCGCCGCGACCACGCCCAACACGCCTCCCAGGACGGCCATGACGAGGCTCTCGACGAGCAGTTGGGCACACAACCGCCAGCGTCCCGCGCCAAGCGCCGCCCGCACCGCGAACTCCCGGGTGCGGGCCGTACCCCGGGCCAACAGCAGATTGGCGACATTCACACACGTGATCAACAGCACGAATGCGACGGCGCCGGACAACAGGAGCAAGTAGGGGCGCGCTTCGCCCACCACTCGATCCCGCAAGGGGACGATCGAGGCGCCGAAGCGTTGATTGGTGGTCGGGTATTCACGGGCGAGCTGCTCGGCCACCCCGCGCATCTCGGCGCGAGCCGCGTCCACCGACACCCCGGGCGCGAGTCGAGCGATTACGTTCAGGAACAGACCGCCGCGGTTTTGCCGATCGTCCTCGGTGAACGCACGCGACATCCACAAATCGCGTCCCGGCGGCTAGTCGAACTGCTGCGGCATGACTCCCGCCACGACATACGGTCTCTCGCTGAGGGTCAACGTCCGGCCCACCACGCCGGGGTCGCCGCCGAAACGCTGCTGCCAGAACCTCTGGCTCAAGACGACGGCGCCGTCCGCACCGGGCCGATGCTCGTCGGCGGTGAACGTTCGCCCATGCTGCGCCGGCACGCCGAGGATGTCGAAGAACCCTTCGGAGACACGCCAGATGCGGAGGTTCTGCGGCTCGCCCTCGGAGACGAGATCCACCCCGGACGGTTCGACCGAGGCGATGCCGTCGAATGCGGTACTGCGGTCACGCCACTCGAGAAAGTTGCCGGGCGAGACCCCGCGCTCCACGACTGCAGCGGCGTCGAATTGCCAGACCGTCACGATCCGTTCGGCACGCGGGAACGGCAACGGATTCAACAGCACCGCATCCACGACGCTGAACACGGCCGTCGACGCGCCGATGCCGAGGGCCACGGTCACGACGCCCACCAGCGCGAATCCCCGCGCTCTCGACAGGCTGCGCCACGCGTATTTCATGTCCTGCACGACCCGCTCGAGCGCCGCCCCGAACCGCACCTCGTGTACGCCGTTTCGGGCGGACTCGAGCCCACCGAAGGTCGCGAGCGCCTGCCGGCGCGCCTCGGCCGGCGGGATCCCCTGCGCGGTTCGCGCTTCGGTCTCGACGGCGACGTGGTGCCGCAGCTCGTCGTCCAGATCGCGGTCGACGCGGTCCCGGTCGATGAGCATTCGCAAACGGACCCGCCAAGCGTAGAACCATCGCTCGAAAGGCATGACTCTACCTCCGTCAGTCGACCGTCCCCGGGTTCGACGGCCCGGTCATCCCATGGTTGCTCGGGTCGAGCCCTGAGCACTACTCAGTTCGCTCGGAGCCGGACATGACCCCGATCCGCCGCGATCTTCAACTCGGGCCCGCCACCGTCGATCGACCAGCGGCGCCCCGAATGCCGTGTCGCACCGGGCAGATCACTGGTCACGCGAGCGCGTCGTGACACGTCGGCGTGCACGGTCACGGCCTGCTCGCCTACGAGTTCCAGGTCGAGGTCCCCGCGGTCGACAGCCACGCGAGAATCACCCGCGATCCGAACATCGCGCATCGCGGCGTTGCCGCGGTCGACGTCAACATGCAACGACCCGCGCAGTCGCACCGCCTCGATGTTCCCCCGGTCGCTGTCGATGCGGATCGTCCCGCTCAGATCGCTCACCCCGAGATCGGTGCGGTCCAGGTCGAAGGCGATCGTTCCCTCGACGCCGCGCACCGTCGCGGCCACTCGATCGAGGTCGAGATCGAGATCCGTTTCCCGGGGCACCCGAATCTCATAGTGGACACGGGGCATCGCTCGGCGGCGCCCGTGCTTCCACCACTGCCGTACGTCGCTGAGATCGGTGCGGACCTGCACCCGCGCCGAAGTGACCTGCACCTCGATGTGCGTTGCATCGACGATCTCCCGCGCGTAATCGATGTCGATGTCTCGCGGCGCCTCGATGCGCGCCCGGATTTCCACGCCTGGTTCATGCCAGGTCGTCAGACGCATGGAGCCCCGGGAGGTGTCGAGCGACAGCCCGCCGCCCGGCTCCAGGGCAACCGTCCGTTCGATCGTTCTCTCCTGCGCGCTAGCGACAACGGACATCGAAAGGCCCAGGGCCAGCACCGCGATTGGCTGCAGTCGTCTCATCGTGCGTCTCCTTTCGGACGTCTTGTCCCGGTTCCCGCTCGATCAACGCTGCGGCGTCGGCATCGGCCTCGCCGGTGCGGCGCCTGCGGGGCCCGCAACGCCGCCGGCCGTCGCGCTGCCCACCAGGGCGATGCCGGCGCCGCCGAGCGAAGCCCGCTGCGTCCGCTCGAACTCGATCAGCGCCCGCTGGTAGTCGAGAATCGCACGCAGCTCGGCATCCTGTGCCGTCGCCAGATCGCGTTGCGACTGCAGGACGAAGAAGTCCGTCGACAGCCCTACCTCGAACTTGCTCTCCTCGGCCTCGAGCTGTCGTTCGGCCAGCTCCCGCGACGCCGTCGCGGCTTCGATCCGGTCACGGATCACGCCGCCGGCGCCGCCGAAGAGGTCCTCGAAGCTGTTCCCCGCCGGGACCCGCCGGGGACCGCCCTGACCGGTCAGTTGGTAGCTGCCGACCAGGTCGAGCGCGGGCAGCGTGCTGTTGCGGAGGTTGTCGACGGTCGCTTCGTTGGCGTCGAGCTGGCGTCGCGCACACAGCAGCGTCGACTTGCCGCAACCCGACGGGCCCTCGCGCTCCACTACGAGCTGCCGGTTGAGGCTGTGTCGCAACCGCTTCTTGCGGGCGAGATCGGGGCGGGCGATCCCCATTCGGAAGCCTCCTCTCGGTTACCGCGTATAGTCTGGCATGTCTCATCTCGGTAAGCAAGGGGACTGCCAGACCGCAACGGGAAACAGCGGCCGCCTACTCCATTCGGAGGGCGGCGAGAGGGTCCACGCGGGCGGCCCGCCGAGCGGGTACGTATGCGGCCCCGGCGGCTACCAGAAAGAGGAGTACCGACACGCCGGCCAGCGTCGCGGCGTCGAATGGCGCGACATCGACGAGCAGGCTGGTGAGGGAGCGTGAGACGAGCAGGGACGCCACCAGACCGATCAAGACGCCCGCCCCGGCCAGACCGATCGCCCCGCGGACGACCATCCCCACCACGTGGCGAGGCTCGGCGCCCATCGCCAGACGCAGGCCGATTTCGCGGGTCCGTTGCGCCGTGGCGACCGCGATCACACCGTAGATGCCGAGGGTGGCCAGCACGAGAGCCGCCACGCCGAACAGCGTGAGCAAGGTCGTCGTGAACCGGCGCGCCGCGAGCGTGTCCGACAGGAGTTGCTCGACGGTGGCGACGCTGTAGAAGGTCTGCAGCGGGTCGGCGTCCCAGACGACGTCCTGTATCGCCGCGACGCTGGCCGCCGGCTCCCCGGTCGTCCGCACGACGTAGGTCATCGAACCGTCCGGGGCCTGCGCGTGCGGAACGAACACCTGCGGACGCGGGGGTGTGCTGTACCCCCCGGGGCGAATGGCGCCGACGACGCCGACGATCTCCGCGTCGGTCCGTCCCCTGAAGGCCACGAGCAGCGACACGCGCCGGCCAAGCGGGTCCGTATCCGGCCAATGCTGCTGCGCCAGCGTCTCGTTAATGACGACTACGGGCGGCTGTTCTGCGTCGTCACGCGCGTCGAGCCAGCGACCCGCCCGCAGAGGGATGCCCATCGCGTCGAGGTACCCGGGCGTCGCGGCGGACACGGCGGCAGACGGCTCCTCTCCCCGTGGAGCCGGCGCCCCGTCTTGAAGCTGCAGCAGACTCTCTCGCGTCAGATCCGCCAATCCCAATGGGAAGGCCGATACCGCCCCCGCGGCGGTGACGCCCGGCAGCGCGCGGATGCCGTCGAGGGTCTCCCGGAAGAAGTTGGCGGTGGCCGTCAGCCCGTCGTCGCGGTAGTGGAACACCTGCAGCGTCACCGTGTTCGCCGGAACAAAGCCCAGGTCGATGTTCACCAGGCGCACGAAGCTCTGCACGAGCAGCCCCGCGCCGACGAGCAGCACCAGCGCCAGGGCGACTTCCGTCGCGACCAGTACCCGGCGCAGCCGCTGCTGTACCGCGTTGCCGCCGGTGCGCTGTCCGCGGAGCAGGTCGTGCACGTTCTGCCGGACCACGTGCAGAGCGGGCGTCATCCCGCACGCCAGCGTCGTCACCCCGACGAGGCCGACGGCGAAACCGAGGAGCCGCGGATTCGCGGCCACCTGCCCCAGACGCGGCACGTCGGCCGGCATGAACGCGGTGATCGCCTCGATCGAGGCGGTAGCCAAGGCGAAGCCGCCGGCGCCGCCCAGGGCCGCGATCACGGCGCTCTCGGTCAACAGTTGCCGCAGCAGGCGGCCGCGTCCGCCGCCGACCGCCATCCGCACCGCAAACTCCGGAGCGCGTCGCGTGCAGCGGGCCAGCATCAGGTTCGCGAGGTTGACGCACGCTATCAGCAGAACGAACAGCACCGCACCCTGTAGCAGCAGCAGACTCGGCCGCACCCCTCCGACCTGCCACGCCTGCAGCGGAATCACTCGAGCGCCGACATTCGCGTTCGTACGCGGGTGCTCTTCAGCGAGCCGGGTCGCGACGGCGTCCATCTCCGCCTGTGCTTCGGCGAGCGTCACCTCCGAGCGCAGCCGTCCCATCACACGCCACCAGCCGGGGCCGCGGCTTGAGATCTCGTACTCCGAGAACGTCTTCGGCAGGAAGAAACCGCGTTCCTCCCGGCCGCGCTCGAGGCCCAGCTCGAAGTCCGGACCGAGCACGCCGATCACGGTGTAGGACTCTCCTTCCAGTACCAGCGAGCGCCCGATGATGTCGGCCTCGCCCCCGAAGCGGCGCTGCCACAGACCGTCCGTCAGGACGATGCCGCCGCGGCCCGACAGGTACTCGTCGGGCAGGAACGTGCGCCCGTGGGCGGCGTTGACGCCCAACATCTGGAAGAAGCCGTCTGTGACGAGCCATCCGGTGATCTCCGGCTCGCCGGCGCCGGTGAAATCGAGCGACCAGGGTTCTATCGCCGCCACGCGTTCGAAACTCCGGACCCGATCTCGCCAGTGCAGGAAATCCGCGGGACCGACCGGCACGGGACGGTTCCCGTCGTCCGGATCGGTCTGCCAGAGCGTTACGAGGCGCTCCGGGTCGGAGAAGGAGGGCGGCTGGAGAAGCACGGCGTCGACGACGGAGAAGATAGCCGTGGTCGCGCCGACCGACAGCGTCAGGGTCAGCACCGTGGCCGCCGTGAAGCCGGGATGCCGGCGCAGCAGCCGCACACCGTGGCGGACATCCCGGAACCCCGCCTCCAGAGACGCGCCGCAACGCGACGCGCGAACGTGCTCCCTGGTCGACGCCAGGCCGCCGAGCGCCGCCAGCGCCTGCCGGCGGGCTTCAGCGCGCGCAACGCCCCGCGCGCAACGGGCCTCGATATCCCGCGCGACGTGATGCTGCAGCTCGTCGTCGAGCTCGCGGTCCGCCCGGTCGCCGTCGAGAAGCACTCGCAACCGGACTCGCCACGCGTACAGCCAGCGCTCCCAGGGCATGCCTCACGCCTCGGTCAGGCGCACGACGTGGGTGATGGCTTGCGACAGCCGCTCCCAGTTCGCGGCCTCCTGCCTGAGGTAGCGGCGCCCGGGCGGCGTCAACGAGTAGATCTTCGCGCGCCGGTTGTTCTCCGTGTTCCGCCACTCCGCACTGATCCAGCCCTGCTGCTCCAGCTTGTGCAGCGCCGGGTAGAGCGAGCCGTCGCTCACCTGCAGCGCGTCTTTGGAGACCTGCTTCAGGCGCTGGCCGATGGCCCATCCGCTCCGCGGCTCCAGGTCCAGGATCTTCAGAATCAGAAGATCCAGGGTTCCCTGGACAAGGTTCGATGGCTTGCTCATCCCTGCACTCCTCCGGGTTGCTCTTTCCCCATGGCTACTCGGTCCGTAGCGCGACAAGCGGATCCACGCGGGCGGCGCGTCGCGCCGGAAGCCACGCCGCCGACGCACCCACGAGCAGAAGCAGTACGGCGACGCCAGCCAGCGTCGTGACATCCGTGGGTGCGATCCCGAACAGGAGGCTGGTCAGGAATTGCGAGGTCCAGATAGCCGCGACCGCGCCCAGAGCGACGCCCGATCCAGCCAGGACGAGCGCCCCGACGACGACCATGCGCACCACGTCGAGCGGCCGCGCGCCCATGGCCAGGCGCAGGCCAATCTCGCGCGTCCGCTGCGCGGTGGCTACGGCAATCACGCCGTAGATGCCCAGCCCGGCGAGCGTCAGGGCCGCCAGGGCGAACAGCACGAGCAGCGTCGTCGTGAATCGCCGCGCCGCGAGCGTATCCGACAGGAGCTGCTCGACGGTGGCGACGCTGTAGAACGTCTGGAGCGGATCGACGGCCCGGACGGCGTCCTGAATCGCCGCCACGCTGGCCGCCGGATCGCCGGCCGTGCGCACGACGTACGTCATCTCGCCGCTCGCACTGCCCTGCGCGTGCGGGATGAAGACCTCCGGGCGGCGGCTGCTGTCGAAGCCCTGGGCGCGCGTCGCGCCGACCACGCCGACGATCTCCGCGTCGAACGCCTGCCCCCATACCTGCACCGTCAACCGTTCCGTCAGCGGATCGCTGTTCGGCCAGTGCCTCCGCGCCAGCGTCTCGTTGATCACGGCGACGCCCGGCCGCTCGGCGTCGTCCCGTTCGTCGAACCGCCGGCCGGCGCGGAGCTGAATCCGCATCGTATCGAAGTAGCCGGGAGTCACCTGCGAGATGGCCGTGGACGGCTCCTCACCCAACGGCGGCGGCGGCCGATCGTGAATCGTGAGCGGGGTCTCGATCGTGATGTCGGCCAGTCCGAGGGGAAACGACGAGACGGCGCCGGCCGCGGCCACTCCCGGCAGGGCCCGGATGTTCTGCAGGGTCTCGCGGAAGAAGTTCACGCGCGCCTCGTCGTCAGCCTGCCGGTCCCAAGCGAACACCTGCAGCGCCACCGTGTTCTGCGGTGCGAAGCCCAGATCCACGTTCACCAGCCGCCCGAAGCTCTGGAGGAGCAAACCCGCGCCGACCAGCAGCACCAGTGCCAGGGCGACCTCGGCCGCCACCAGCAGCCGCCGCACCCGCTGCTGCGCGACGGTCGCGCCGGTGCGCTGCGCCCGCAACAGGCCGGCAACGTCCTGCCGGAACATCTGGAGGGCGGGAGCGAGTCCGAACGCCACCGCCGTGGCCAGGACGAGGCCCACCGCGAACGCGAGGATGCGTCCGTCGACCGCGATCCGCGCCACCCGCGGTACATCCGCGGGCATCAGCGCCACGATCGCATCCAGCGCGTAGACGGTCAGCGCGACGCCGCCGATACCCCCCAGCGCCGCGATCACCACGCTTTCGGTCAGCAGTTGCCGCAACAGTCGGCCGCGCCCGCCGCCCACCGCGGTCCGGATCGTGAACTCCTGCGCCCGTCGCGTGCAGCGCGCCAGCATCAGGTTCGCCACGTTGACGCAGGCGATCAGCAGGACCAGCGCCACCCCGCCCCACAACAGCAGCAGCGCGGGTCGCACCGCTTCGACCTGTTGCGTATGCAGCGGGACGACGCGCGCTCCCACGTCCGTGTTGGTCCGCGGGTAGTCAGCGGCGAGTCTGGCGGCTATCGCGTCCATCTCCGCCTGCGCCGCCGCGAGAGTGACCTCCGGCCGGACCCGCGCGATCACGTGCCACCACCCGCTGCTGCGGATGAAGGTCTCGTACTCCGCGATGGCCTTGGGCACGTAGATGTCGCGCTCGCCGCGGCCGCGCTCGAGACCGAGCTCGAAGTCCGGCGCGAGCACGCCGACCACCGTGTACGGTTGCCCGTCCAGCGCCAGCGATCCGCCGAGGATACCGGTGTCGCCGCCGAAGCGGCGTTGCCAGAATCCGTGCGTCAGGATGACAACGCCACTGCCGGGCCGGAACTCCTCGGAAAGGAACGTCCGACCGTAGGCGGCGCCGACGCCCAGCGCGTCGAAGAACCCTTCCGTGACCAGCGACGCGTAGAAGACCTCGGGCGCGCCGTCGCCGGTGAAGTCGAACGAGAACGGCTCGATCGCCGCGACCTGCTCGAAACTGGTCGCCTGCCCGCGCCAGTCCAGGAAGTTCGCCGGCGCCGGTTCCGTGGGGCGGTTGCCGTTGTTCGGATCCGTCTGCCACAGCGTCACCAACCGGTCCGGCGCTGGAAACGGCGGCGGCTGCAGCAGCACGGCGTCGACGACGGAGAAGATGGTCGTGGTCGCACCGATGGCAAGCATCAGGGTCAGGACCGTGGTCGCCGCGAAACCGGGCTCCCGGCGCAGCAGCCGCAGCCCGAAGCGGATGTCCTGGGAGACCTGCTCCAGTGCGGCGCCGGAGGGGGGCTTCCTCTCGCCGGCCTCCAACGTCCCGTGACCTGCGTTCGGCGGCTTGGCCATCGGATGCTCCTCTCGGTTACCGGGTAAACTACCAGAAGCTCCCCTCGGTAAGCAAGATGAATCCTGCCCTGCCCTCTCGTTCGTGGATTACTCCACGGTCTCGACGGTTTCCCGAAGGAATGCCGCCCACGCCCCCGCATAGGGCGCACCGCCGACGAGATAGGTGTCGTTGTGACCGGCGCCGTCGATGACGTGGAAGCGCGCGGCGCCGCCGGCCGCCTCGAACAGGCGGCGACCGTGCGACAGCGGGACGATGCTGTCCCGGTCGCCGTGGAGCACGAGTGTCGGCGTCCGGACACGCGCCATCTTCGACAGGTTGTCCATCTGCGTGCGGACGACCGCGCTCGGCACGAACCAGTAGTGCTCGCGGGCCAGCGCCGGCACCGAGCGGAACACCGACTCGAGCACGAGGGCGCCGGCCGGGCGCCGGAGCGCCGTCTCGATCGCGACCGCGCCCCCCAACGAACGGCCGAACAGGACGATGTCCTCCGCCCGCAGGGCTCGCGCCGCCACCGCGTCGTAGATGGCCAGCCCGTCGAGGTAGAGCCCTTCCTCGTCGGGCGTCCCCTCACTGCGCCCGTAGCCGCGGTAGTCGACAAGCACCACGTCGACGCCGAGCCGGTCCACGAACCAGCGGGCGTTGTGCAGCCGATGGCCGATGTTCCCGGCGTTGCCGTGATACCAGATCAGCACGCGGTCGGCCGGGCCCTCGATCCACCAGCCGTGGAGGGTCACCCCGTCGGCCGCGGTGATCGACAATTCGTCGGCCCGGAGCCCGAAATCGGCCGGGGCGGCGGCCAGGGTGCGCGTCGGGAAGAAGATGAGACGGCGCTCCTGAAGCGCGAGCAGCCCGACGAGCGCGAGCCACCCGAGCGCCATGAAGCCCGCGACCGACAGGGCGGTGCCGAGCATGTCCCTGGGTGTCACGTCCGCCGGATTCTAATGCGGCGCGCGATCCCCGGAGCCGGTTGCAGCGCGACGCCGTGCCGGCTGGCGTACTGCTGGTCGACTACCGGAAAGGAGCACGATGTCGACAACGCACCAGCCGGAGCCCCCGGAGCCAGGAGTCTGCGCCGTAGAAGCGGCGCGGACCTTCTGGTCAGGCCCGGCTGCGCGGCAATCGGAGCCGCAGGCGACGATTGTCGGGCTGGCGCCCCGAAACGCGGCGCTGGCTCGGCGCTTCGGCCAATCCCGCTCCACGAGCTTGCGCCTCGGCGCTTCGCTACGTTCTGCGGCGCAGGCTTCTATCCGGCGCCTTCGCGAATGACTTCGGCCGACGGCCCCCGGACGCCCCATACGATCCCCAGCCACGACAACAGCACGACCCCGTAGTGCGTGAAGTCGATCTCCCACCAGTAGAAGCCCTGCCGTTCGGAGGCCGGGTAGCGGTGGTGATTGTTGTGCCAGCCCTCGCCGGCGGTGACCAGGGCCAGCCAGAAGCTGTTGCGGCTGGCGTCGTTCGTCTCGTAGCGGCGGCTGCCGAAGCGGTGGCCGAGCGAGTTCACGGCGAACGTGACGTGGTACAGAATGGTCGTGCTGCAGAACAACCCGACGACGAGGAGCTGCGCGCCGCTCGTGCCGAGCGCCGGGTGAGCGCTGCTCAGCCAGTATCCGAGCCCGAACAGTGCGACACCGAGGCTCACCGGCGCGACGTAGTGATGCGCGTCGAGCCACCGCAGCTCGGGGAACCTGGCGAAGTCCCGGATCCACTCCACCCGGGTCCGGTCGTTGCCGGCGCTCATGATCCAGCCGGCGTGCGCCCACAGCATTCCCTTGACCCCGGGCGGATGGACATCCTGCTCCGTGTCCGAATGCCGGTGGTGCCAGCGGTGATGTCCGCCCCACCAGAGTGGTCCCCGTTGCGCGGCCGAGGCGCCGAGCCATGCCAGGACGAACTGGAATGCGCGGCTGGTCTTGAACGCCCGGTGGCAGAAGTAGCGATGGTAGCCGGCGGTCAACCCGAACATCCGGGTGAACAGCGTCACCAGGCCGACGAGCACCGCCACCGGCGAGACGCCCGTCCAGAACACCAGCAGGCAGGCGAGCTGGAGGGCGATAAACGGCAGGTTCCTGAGCCACTGGATTCGCTCCGGATCCAGTATCTCGGCGACGGCCGCCGGTTCGGCGGTCCCGGTCATGCTTGCATCCGACACGGGGCACTCCCCTCTGTGCGCCTTGCATGCGCACAAGCGTCGGATTCTATCGCATGCGCCGTCCCGTCCCGCCGGACGGACCCGCGGAAGCAACGTGTGCAGGGCAGCAGGGAGTACACTCGCAGAGCGGACGCGGTACCGCCCAGACAGAATCAAGACATGCCGGCCATGTTGTCCGAGACTTGCGAAGCGCGCCAGGAAGCGGGCGCCTCGGAAGCACGTGCGCGTGCCGCCGCCGAGGAAATCGCAGCGTTCGAGTCCAGGCTCATTCGCGTGGAGACGAAGCTCAACATGGTGCTCAGCGGTACCGTCGCGCTGATCGTGGGCATGATCACATTGGTGATTCGCTCCTTCACGAGTTGAGCATCGCAACGCGATGTGCGACTATGGGAAGGTGATGCGAACCAGCGGGCGGCCGCTCGCGGCCGGTGTCGGTTGCGCCCTGCTGGCGGCCGTCTTCCTGTGCCCCCTGATGGCCACCGCGGCAGCGACGCCCGCCGCGTCGAGTTGCCACGACCGGCCGGCCCAGGACCATCACGGTGACGGCGCACCCGCGTTCACCTGCTGTGCGACTGTCGTGGCGGCGGCGTCGCTAAAGGCCGCGCCGGAAGCGGATGCCGTGTTGGCGCCCGCCGTCGAGCGCGAGGTGCAATCCGTACACCACACGACGTGGCGCGCCGACGACCCTCGACCTCGATCCGCATCGCCTCCGCTCTTCGTGCGGCACGCCTCCCTGCTGATCTGATCGTCCCCCTCCGTCACGTCCGCCGTCTTTCCGCCTGAGCGTCCTGGTCCGGGGCGTGTCCGTGCGCCGCCGAACCACGGTTCCCGCACGCCGTGACGGTCATGGGACCCGCGCTCGGCGGGCAACGGATGTCCCTCGAACGCGAGGAAGCACGGGGAAGATCACATGCACGTCATGAACGCTCGGCGCTACGCTGCCGGTCTCGCGACCGGTCTGGCCGCCGCGAGTGTGTTGCCGACGCTCGCCGCCGCGCAGACGGAGCAGTCGGAGGACGCGCTCGATTTCTACGCCGCCGCGCCTGACCTGCGCGCCTACGTGACCGCGGCGGTGGAAGACAACCCGGCGCTTATCGAATCGCATGCGCGTTACCAGGCCGCCCGGCAACGCGTGCCCCAGGTCAGCGCGCTGCCCGACCCGGTGGTGAGCTTCACCCAGGCGTTGCGCAGCGTGGAGACCCGCGTGGGCCCACAGCTCAACACCGTCACGTTGAGTCAGGCCTTTCCCTGGTTCGGCACGCTGGAGCTCCGCGGCCGGGTCGCGCTACTTGAGGCAACGGCGCTGCACCACCTCCATCAGGCGGCCCGGCGCGACGTCGTCGCCCAGGTCAAGGAGATCTACTACGACCTGGGACACATCGACGCTGCGCTCGCCCTCGCCGGCGAGGAGCAATCGCTGCTCGAGCACTACGAAACCCTCGCCAGCGCCCGCTACGCGACCGGTCAGGGTCTGCAGCAGGCGGTCATCCGGCTGCAGGCGGAGATCACCCGGGTCGTCGACCGCCGACACCTGCTCGAGCGGCAGCGCGCGACGCTCGCGGCGCACCTCAGCACCCTGCTCGACCGGCCCGCAGAGGAGCCCGTGCCGGACGTGCCGGCCCTCGAAAGGCCTCCCGTGGACGTCGACCGCGAGAGATTGCACCGCTTGGGCGAGCGGAACCGCCACGAGCTGCAGGCGGCCAGCGCCCTCATCGAAGGCAGCGAGCGGTCCATCGAGCTGGCGCGGATGAGCGCCCGGCCGGGCTTCACCGCGAGCGTGGGCGTAACCCATGTCGGCCGCCGGGACGATCCCGCGGGGCTCCCACCGCTGCCGGACAACGGCAAGAACGCGCTCACGGTCTCGCTCGGGGTCTCGCTGCCGCTCTGGGGGGCGAAACACCGCGCCGGCGTGGAGCAGGCCAACCACGAGCTGCGCGCGCACACGCAGCAGCGTGCGGCGGCGCGCAACGTCATGCGGATGGAGATCCAGGAGGCGATCGTCCGCCTCGAGACCCTGGACCGGCAGATCGACCTGCTCGACACCGTACTGATTCCACAGACCGAGGAGGCGCTCCGCGCCACGGAGACCGCGTACGAGACCGGACAGCTCGGCGTCCTGGAGCTGCTCGACAGCGAGCGGACGCTGATCGACGTCCGCACGATGCGCGCGCGCTACCTGTCCGACCTCCTCATCGCGCTGACCTCCCTCGAACGGGCGATCGGCACACGCGTTCCTCGAACCGGGAGGACGCCATGAAACAAGCGCTGGCAATCGGCGTCTTGAGCTTCGGGCTGGGCATCGGTGCGGCGGCGCTGGTAGCCGTCAATCCCGCCGGCTGGCACTGGCCCTCCCGCCTCTTCCCCACTCTCCCCGATGCCTCCGCGCCCGCCGTGGCGGACGCGAGCGCGGCGGTCGCCGGTGACGACCGGGAGGTTCTGTACTGGCGCGCCCCGATGGACCCGACCTTCACCTCGGACCGGCCGGGCAGGTCGCCGATGGGCATGGACCTGGTGCCTGTGTACGCCAGCGACGCCGGGAGCCTGCCGCCGGGTACGGTACGGATCGACCCCGGCTTCGTGCAGAGCATCGGCGTGCGGACGGAACCGGTCTCCCGGCGCAACATCGCGCAGACCATCCGCACGGTCGGCACGCTGGCCCACAACGACCGACAGATCGCGTGGGTCAACACCAAGTACGACGGCTGGATCGAGAACGTGGCGGTGAACTATCTCGGCGAGACGGTCGAGGCAGGACAGATCCTGTTCGACATCTACAGCCCGCAGCTCGTGACCACCCAGATGGAATACCTGCAGGCGGTCGACTACGCCGCGCGGCTCGAGACCTCCGAGTACCCCGCGATCGCCGAGCGGGCGCGCTCGCTCGTCGCGTCGACCCGCGCGCGGCTCAACTACTGGGACATCACGGACGAGCAGATCGAGACGCTGGAGCGCGAGCGGACGCCCCGTCGCACGCTGTCGGTCCTCTCCCCGGTCACCGGCGTCGTCGTCGAGAAGCTGGACCAGGCGCTCGACGGAATGCACATCGAAGCCGGCATGAACCTCTACAAGATGGCCGACCTGACGACCATCTGGGTCGACGTCGAGGTCTTCGAGCACCAGGTCGAGGCGATGCGCGTCGGGCAGCGGGCGCGCGTCGAGCTGCCCTACCTGCCGGGCAGACCCTACACGGGATTCGTCCGCTACCTGTACCCGCACTTCGACGAACAGACGCGCACGATGACCGTTTCCATCGAGCTGGAGAATCCCGACCTGACCCTGCGCGCCGGCATGTACGCCAACGTTACCTTCGACGTGCCGGTGGCCCGCGGCGCCCTGACCGTGCCGGAGGAAGCGGTGATCCGCGGCGGCACCCGCGATCTCGCGGTGCTCGAACGTTCGCCCGGGACCTTCCAGGTCGTCCCCGTCACCCTCGGGCGCTACGGCGACGGGGTGTGGGAGGTGCTCGACGGTGTGAATGACGAAGACACCATCGTCGTGTCGGCACAGTTCCTCATCGACTCCGAGAGCAACCTGACGGCGGCGATCCGCACCCTCGATTCGGGCATGGATGCGTCGGTCATGTCCACGGAGCCCCCGCACGGCGAGGAGCGCCCGGAGACTTTTTTCGAGAACCAGGCCACGCCGGGCATGCCCGCGTCAGTCATGCCGGCGATGCCGGCCGGCCATCAGCACGGCGCGGGACAAGTGCCGTCGCCGGCCGGAGAACCGGGCGGCAGGCCCCCGATACCCGCCGGACCCCGTCACTGAGTACGGGCCGGGAGAAGACCAATGCTCGCCAGGGTCATCGAGTGGTCGATCGGCAACCGCTTCTTCGTGGTCCTCGGGGCGGTGTGCATCGCGTTCGGCGGAATCTACGCCCTGCGCGCAATGCCCCTCGACGCGCTGCCGGACCTCTCCGACGTGCAGGTGATCATCTTCACCGACTACCCGGGGCAGGCCCCGCAGGTGGTCGAGGACCAGGTCACCTATCCCATCACGACGCAGATGCTGGCGGTCCCCTCCGCTACGGTGGTCCGCGGCTATTCGTTCTTCGGCTTCTCGTTCGTCTACGTGATCTTCGAGGACGGCACCGACCTCTACTGGGCGCGCAGCAGAGTTCTCGAATACCTCAACTACGTCGGCGGGCGGCTGCCCGCCGGCGTCACCCCGACCCTCGGCCCCGACGCCACCGGCGTCGGGTGGGCCTACCTGTACGCGCTCCGCTCCGATCAGGTCGACCTGGCCGAGCTGCGGTCGCTGCAGGACTGGTTCCTCAAGTACGAGCTGACCGCGGTGCCGGGCGTGTCCGAGGTGGCCAGCATCGGAGGCTTCGTCAAGCAGTACCAGATCACCGTGGATCCGAACCGCTTGCGCGCCTACGACATCCCGCTCTCGCGCATCCGCACGGCCGTGCAGCGGAGCAACAACGACGTCGGCGGGCGCGTGCTGGAGATGTCCGAGGCCGAGTTCATGGTGCGCGGCGAGGGCTACATCCAGGGGGTCGACGACGTGAAACGGGTGGCGCTGGGGGTGGACGACTCCGGGACCCCGATCTCGGTGCAGGACGTCGCGACGGTCCAGATTGGCCCCGACATCCGTCGCGGGCTGGCCGAGCTGAACGGCGACGGCGAGGTAGTCGGCGGCATCGTCGTCGTGCGCTACGGCGCGAACGTGCACGACGTGGTCCAACGGGTGAAGGCCCGCCTGACGGAACTGCAGTCCGGTCTTCCCGAGGGGGTCGAGGTAGTCCCGGTCTACGACCGGACGGCGCTGATCGAGCGGTCCATCGACACCCTGCAGGAGAAGCTGCTGGAGGAGATGGCGATCGTCGCCCTGGTCTGCGCCGTCTTCCTGCTGCACGTGCGCTCGGCGCTGGTCGCCGTGCTGACCCTCCCGCTGGCGGTGCTGATGGCCCTCATCGTGATGCACCTGCAGGGCATCAACGCCAACATCATGTCGCTGGGGGGCATCGCGATCGCCATCGGCGCGATGGTGGACGCCGCGATCGTGATGGTCGAGAACGCGCACCGGCACCTGGAGCGCGACCGCGGCCGCCTGCCGCACTGGGAAATCGTCACCCGCGCGGCCACCGAGGTGGGCCCGACCCTGTTCTTCGCGCTGCTGGTGATCACCATCTCGTTCGCCCCGATCTTCACCCTGGAGGCGCAGGAGGGCCGGCTGTTCAAGCCGCTGGCGTTCACCAAGACCTACGCCATGGCGGCCGCCGCCCTGCTCTCCGTCACCCTCGTGCCGGTGCTGGTCGGCTACTGGATACGCGGCCGCATCGTGTCGGCGCAGGCCAACCCGATCGCGTGGCTGCTATTGGCGCTGTATCGACCGCTGCTGCGGCTGGTGCTCGCCGGGCGCTGGGCGGTCGTCGTCGTGACCCTGACGGCGCTGGGTGCGACCGCCGTGCCCTTCTCGCGACTGGGCTCCGAGTTCATGCCGCCGCTGTGGGAAGGCGATCTGCTCTACATGCCGACAACCCTCCCGGGGGTGTCGATCACCAAGGCGCGCGAGATCCTGCAGCAGACCGACCGCATCCTGCGGACCTTCCCGGAGGTGGAGCAAGTCTTCGGCAAGGTCGGCCGCGCCGACACGGCGACCGATCCGGCGCCGCTGAGCATGCTGGAGACCACCATCAAGCTCAAGCCGGAGGACGCCTGGCGGCCCGGCATGACACCCGAGAGGCTGACCGACGAAATGAACCGGGCGATCCAGTTCCCCGGCGTCACCAACGCCTGGACCATGCCGATCAAGACCCGCATCGACATGCTGTCGACCGGCATCAAGACCCCGGTGGGCATCAAGATCTCCGGACCCGATCTCGCCGTGCTGGAGGCGGTGGGCCGCGACGTCGAAGCGGTCGTTCGCGGTGTGCCGGGAACCCGTTCGGCGTACGCCGAACGGGTGATGGGCGGCAACTACCTGAACTTCTCGGTCCGGCGCGACGAGATCTCCCGCTACGGGCTGACCGTGGGCGACGTGCAGGACGTCATCCAGTCGGCCATCGGCGGGATGAACATCACCACGACGGTGGAGGGACTCGAACGCTACCCCGTCAACCTGCGCTACAGCCGCGATCTGCGCGACAACCCCGCCGCGCTGCGGGACATCCTCGTCCAGACCCCGACGCGGCAGCAGATTCCGCTCGGCCACCTCACCACCATGTCGTTCGTCAAGGGGCCGCCGGCCATCAAGAGCGAGCAGGCGCGCCCCAACGCGTGGGTCTACGTCGACATCGAGGACGTGGACGTCGGGACCTACGTCGAGCGCGCCCGCGAAGCCGTCGCCGCGCAGGTGGAGATACCCACTGGCTACAGCCTCGGGTGGAGCGGCCAGTACGAGTACATGGTGCGCGCGCAGGAGCGGATGCAGCTCGTGGTGCCGATCACCCTGCTCCTGATCTTCCTGACCATCTACGCCAGCACCCGCTCGGTCGCCCGGACCCTCATCGTGCTCTCGGCCGTACCGCTGTCTCTGATCGGCACGTTCTGGCTGCTGTACGTCCTCGGCTACAACCTGAGCATCGCCGTCTGGGTGGGCATCATCGCGTTGGCGGGGCTGAGCGCGGAGACCGGGGTGGTGATGCTGCTGTATCTCGACCGCGCCTGCGACGCCGCCCGTGAGCAGGGGCGCCTGCGTACGCTCGCCGACCTCCGCGAAGCAGTGTTCGAAGGTGCGGCGCGCCGCGTCCGGCCGGTCGTGATGCTGAGCGCGACCACCGTGCTCGGCCTATTGCCAATCATGTGGAGCACCGGCACCGGTGCCGACGTCATGAAGCGCATCGCGGCGCCGATGGTCGGAGGGGTGGTGACGACGGCCGTCGTCGTCCTGCTCGTGTTCCCCGCCGTCTACTGCATCTGGCGAGGGTGGGGACTGCGGCGAAGCAGCGGCTCACCCACTGCAATCAATCCGGTGCCACCTCTGCCGTCATGAAGTGAGGCTTGCGGGAAGTATCGCCGCTGATCAACGCCTCGATTTCGTCGAGATCCTCCAGGAACTCCCTCGACGAGGGTTGATAGTACCGCCAGCAACTGAACAACGAACCTGACCAAATTTCCCACTTCACAGGCTCAACCGCCGCTCTCGCCAATTCCACGAACTCCGCAGCCATGTTGGTATCGCCGGTCGCCCAATACGCAATCGCCATGCATTGATAGTAGTTCGGATTCGGATCCTGTTGTCCGCTCTCCGGGTTGTTCCGATCGAGTTCTACGACTCGGGAGAATGGTCCCAAGACCACCTCCCTCGTTGCCCCCCATGCCGCCATCGCGTAGTTGAACGCGTCTCGAACATCCATATCACCAACTTCGCGCCCCCCAAGACCAAGCAGTTGTGCCGCTTCGTCGCAAGCTCCCATTCCGATGTACTTCGCCGCGAGTTCACTTCTCACAGCTTCCCAACCACCTGGATCCGAGCCAAAGTCCAGATCGGCCACGGGTTCCAGAATCCCTACTGCGATGCGGGCCTCGCGGGGAGATCGATCAAGCTCACCTGCGAGCCAGATGCATTCACCAATATCAAGAGACGACACCGCCTTCGTCGCTGCTATGTCTTTGACCCTGTCCGAAGCGACCAGCCGAACTGCATCCCGGACAAGGGGAAGAGGTAGATCGTCGGCCTGGAGCGCCCGAATTGCGTCCTCGCTGGCGCCGCCTTGATCTCCATTGCCGGCACGAAAACGAGCGAGTCTGACGTACACCTCCGGATCGACGTATCCGGCCTCCATGGCTCGGCTGAAAAAGGACGCTGCCTTCTCCTGTTGATGGTCGTCCTCCATGAAGTCGCCGAGTGCGAACAACACCTCCCCATCGTCAGCATGAGCCTTCTCGATTTCCTTGAGGTGCTGGCCGAGCGTATCGGGAGACTCGGAGGCCCCGCCATGACTCCGCCATCGCTCTCCCACTGTCCTGATGTAATCCAGGGCCCCCTCCCGGTCTTCGAGATTGAGCCCTACGATCCCGTCGACAAATTCACAGTACTCCTTAGCGAGCCGACTCCTGGGACGCTCCTTGGTGAACACCACTTGGTTCAACAGCGACAAACTGTCGTATCTGTGCAAGATGAGAGGCTCGCCTGTGAAACCGAGCTTTTCCCTAAACGAATCGATCTTCTTTTCGAGCACCCGGTCTTCGTCGTCTAGGTCAGGCACGTTGGACATCACGAAGTGGAGATCGATATGCTTGTTGCGAGAACTCCGAGCCTCGGAACGAATATTCTGGACGGCCGTGGTCAGACCGCGAAGGTTCTGATCGTTCGGAAAGAACAGAATCGCGACTGCATCCGGAAGCTGCCGCGTACAGATGCCCCCCGTGTCCGTATGGCCCGTGCGAGAATCGATCAGCACGTAGTCCGGCTTGACGAATTGTTCCCACTGAGCCTTGAGATCCTCGAACAGCAGATAGCCGTCCCGACGCTCGTACAGATCGAGCCAGTCAATCTCTCGAAAACTCGTGACGTACTTCGCATGTTGTTCCCCCGACGGCATTATCCACAGGCAGCCGCCGCTATTGCCGACTTCCTTGGATTCGTGAATGAACCGTTCGACCTCAGGAGCTCGACCCGTGTCGAGATACTCCGTAACGAAGTCTACGATGCCGGGACGTCTCTTCCTGGTTCGGAATATGCTGAACGTATCGAGACCGGGAGCCTCCAGGTCAAAATCCACCACAAGGACCCGTCGGCCCCGTTGCGCCAACTCGACGGCGACGTTCACGAGCGCCATCGTGCGGCCGACACCGCCCTTGAAGGAGTAGAAAGTCGCAACGTACATGGCTTCAAGCCGCCTCTTCCTCAGGAAGACGTAGAGGAAACGAAACCTCTTCGCGACGATCGTTGTCCTTTAGCACTCGCCACGGGCTCACGAGCGCCATCGTGCGGCCGACACCGCCCTTGAAGGAGTAGAAAGTCGCAACGTACATGGCTTCAAGCCGCCTCTTCCTCAGGAAGACGTAGAGGAAACGAAACCTCTTCGCGACGATCGTTGTCCTTTAGCACTCGCCACGGGCTGCTGTCTGGAACTGGCCGGTGCGGAACAGGATTCGAAAGTCTTCGCAGGCGCCGCATCACCTCTGGGCTCTCCAGGAGCCGGATGTAGCGATCGTACGCCCGCGTGTGGTTCATCGATCCGTTCTCCCAACGAACGAGGGTTGCTGTACCCAGCCCGGTGACCTCTGCGAACTCGGCTTGCGTCATACCGTAACCCTCTCGAATCCCTCGAATACCGGACGGTGACAGGACACCGAGATGATCGCAGATAGCTTCGAGCTTGATTCGCTCCGATTCCCGGTCGAGAAACTCGAAGCCACACGTCCGGCATCGACGCACAGGGAGATCAACGGTCAGGTCGGCTGCCGATTCGCCCGCCCCGTAGCGGAACGTGTGACGATGCTCTACCGTGTCGACCGCTTCTGCCCCACACCGTGCACACGACCGCTCCTGCTTGACGGAACGAAGCGCTCGAGCTGAACTGGTACCCGCCACCGCCATTACCCTCGCTTTCGTTCCGATTCGTGAAAACTGCGTCCGATGACCTCCCCGCGGCCGAGCTGGAGCTTGATGTAGAGCGGGGGCCGTCCCGGATTCAGGGCGATCTTCATGACGTAGCCCCTCCTGCCGAGCGGCTGGTCGAGCGTGATGGTCTCGACCTCATGTCCGTCCTCGAGACTGGACGCGATCAACTCCCAAGCGGAGTCGTCGTCGAAGTACGGAAGCAGCAGTCCGTTGGGATTCGGTACCTCGCCGGGCCGCCAATCCGTCGGCCGCGCCCGAGTGAACTCCGTTGTCCGGTCACCCCGCCTCACGAGAGTCACCAGTTGGTGACGGATCGAGTCGTCGATGGTCACGACCGAACTCGATTCGAGGCTGGCTGCGTCGCGACACCCTCATCAATCACATGATACTTTAATGCAGCATGGAGTGGCAGTGTGGAATCATGCGATTCGGTGCCCCACACGTATGCCCTCAAGGCGGTGCCCCATTGCCCACCGCGACCAGATTCCGACGCAAGGCCGCCATTGACGCTCGCAGGTTGTCAGCGGTCAGGCCGACGCAACCCGCGCAGGAACGCGTCCGGGGCGACGAACCGCGTGTGGTACTTCCGCCAGTCGTCCTTGTGGCGGTGGTAAATGGGATCGTCCTCCAGGGCGGGCGACGCGTCCGGGTCGTAGTCGGGCGTGGCGTGCGTGGGCAGGGGCCCAACGGTCTTGGAATGCGCCGTGTTGAAGTCGCCGTCCTTGACCCAGCCGTCGGTGACGAGAACGAAGTCGCGGCGCCAGCCCGCGGGCGGGTCCGGCGGGGCCTCGAAGCGGAGCCGGAGCTCGTCGCCGGCGTTCATGATCACGTAGCGGTCCTCGACCTTCGCTAGCAACTCGCGGACGTCGCCGAAGCGGGTGTGGTAGCCGACCAGGTCGCGCCAGCGGGGCCGGAGGCTGGCCAGCTCGTAGCGCGGCAGCTCGAGGCGGCGCGGGCCGACGTACTCGGTCACGTTGTAGCCGCGGTAGTCGAGATCCGCGACGGCGGGCGCGAGGCGCCGCGTCTCCAGCGGACCATCGTCGCGTAACGGCGCCCAGGCGACCCGATCCCAGTAGATCTCCAGGTTCGTGCGCAGCCGCAGCCGCTGCGGATACCGCCCGTCGGCCAGCCGCTCCACCGGGATGACCATCGTCTTGAGCTTGCCGGCCGGAAAGCCCAGGTCCTGATGCATGACGGTCCAGTGCCCCTTGCCGTCCAGCGCTTCAACCGCGACGCCCTTGGGGGCCGGCAGGCTGCTCTGGCCGAGGGCGACGTTGATGCTGCTGTCGGTCGGGTAGATCCAGCCGTAGGCCAGCAGCCGGAGCCCGGCGTGCGCCTCGGCGTCCGGGCCGAGCTCGACCTCCAGGAAGTGATCGCGGGTGATCCCCTGGTGCGTCCCCCGCTCGAAGGTGGCGACGTAGCGTTCGTCGCGTTTGCCGACCAGGTCGCCGACGTCCTTGCCGGCATCGTCCCAGGCTCCGGCGATAGGCTGCGACACCCCGGTGAGGATGGGATCCAGCGGGGCCGGGTCGCGCGCGAAGCGCTCGTCGACGAAGACTTCGGTGTCCGCCGGGTGGTCGACGACCAGCAGCGACGCGTGGTCGACGAAGTGGGTCTCCCAGAGCTCGGCGGTGATGCGCAGGTCGTACTGGCCGTTGCGCGGGGCGAGCTGATCGCCGCGGATGAGCACGCGGTCCTCGGTCTGCGTGACGCCGGCGGTGTCCTGCGCGTTGATGCGCATGCCGAGCGGCGACCGCCAGAGGACGTCGGTGACGAAGCGCAGGCCGGTACCGTCGTCGGCGAAGAGCCAGGGACAAGAGCCCTTGAGCCTCTGCTCGGCGACGAACTCGCCGCGCGCCGGCAGGTCGAAATCGGCCTGCACGACGCCGTTCGGCCACGCCACGCGCGCCACGTCGATCTGCGGCTGCTCGCCCAAGCCGAAGTGCACCGGGGCGCCGGTCAGCACCTGCTTCTGTACGAGAAGCCCCGCGCGCGCCTCGATCTCGCCGCCGACCCCGAACGAGTTGATCCGCTGATCGCCGGCCGCGACGTGAGCCCGCGGTCGGATTTGCTGCCAGCCGTAGCCGGCGCTGCCCTGCCCGCGCAGTCGAACCGGCGCGCCGTCCTCCAACCCGACCAGGTCGAGCCGGCCGTCGGCGTCCAGATCGGCGACGCCGAAGATCTCGGCCGTGACCGGCGCATCGAGGTCGTCGTCCTGCAGCACCGCACGTTCGTCGGCCAGCCAGATCCGTGAGCCCTCCGGTCCCGAGCCGAGCAGGTCGAGCGCCCCGTTGTTGTCCAGGTCAGCCAGCAGCAGGCGCCGGGACCCGGGAGCGGCATTGGCCTGCACTGCCGACCACTCGGCGACGGGCTCGCGATTCCAGGTTCCGTCGTCCCAACTCGTGCGCCACACCTCCCCCGCCGCGTCCAGGGTGACTACGTCGAGCGTGCCGTCCGCGTTCAGGTCGCCCAGGGCCAGGGCGACGACCGGCTGCGGCGTCTCCCACGCCGGCCACGACCCGAACCGGCCCGATTGCAAGTTCTCCAGCGGATACACGCCGCCCGCCGCGTCCAGCAGGACCGCGTCCGGATCTCCGTCGATGTCCAGATCGCCCCAGCCGAAGCCGCGCAGGCCGGCCACTTCGGGAAACGGCCGTACCGCCTCGAACGTGCCGTCGGCGTTGTTGCGCAACACCCACGGCGCATCGTCCAGCGGACCGTGAACGATGTCGAGGTCGCCATCCATCTCGATGTCGGCCGCCCAGGCGCCGTAGCCCACGAGGCTCCCCATGTCGATCCCGTCGGCCGGCCGCGGCGTGTTCTGCTCGAATGCACCGCCCTCGTTGCGTGTCAACAGACTGAAGCCGCGTGCCCCGACAATCGCCAGGTCAATGCGGTAGTCGCCGTTCCAGTCCAACGGCAGCAGCGCTTCCCCGGCCGGCGGCGTTACGGACGCATCGCCCGCGAAAGGGAACTCCGGCCCCGCGTCGGCCCCGCCCACCCGGCGCACGGTTTCGCCGTCGGTGGCGACGATCGCCGGCGTTCCGTCCTCGCCGCCGTGAACCACGGCGAGCACGACCGTCTCGGTAGTCCCGGTCGCGGTCGACCCGATCGGTTCCGCCACGTAGGCGAGCGCATCGTCCGGCGCCGCCGCGGTCGCGGGAGGCGACGGCATCGCCAGAAAGCGCATCAGCGGCGCCGCGATCTGCTCGGCGCTGACGCTGACCACCGCCAGGTCCTCGCGGAAGGCCGGCGTGCGGACCAGCACGTTGCGGAGCAACTGCGCCATGGTCGCGGCTCGCCCCGGGTCGCCGCCAGCGGCGGCCTCGGACAGTCCCAGCAACTGCTCGAGGGCCAGTTCCGGCCACGCCGCGCTGAGGCTGGCCAGGCGGTCGATCGTGTCGTCCAGGACATCGCCGTCCCCCATCCGCGCCGCCCACCGCGCCCGTTCCAGCAGCACTGCGAGGTTGTCGGGCCGGCGCGCCAGTACCTCCTCCAACCAACCCCGCGCTTCCGGCAGATCGGCCTCCGCCCCGCTCCGCTCCAACTCCTGCGCCAGGGCGAAGCGGGCTTGCTCGTGATCGGCATCGAGCGCCGCCGCGCGCCGATACTGGACGGTCGCCTCCGCGGACCGCCCGCTGAAGCTGGCGAGCTGCCCTTGCAGGAACGCCACCTCGGCGCTGTCCGGCGCCAGGGCGTACGCCGTCTCCAGCGCGGTCGTCGCCCCCTCGTCGTTTCCCACGCCGACCTGGGCCACGGCCAGGTTCGCGTGGATGGCCGGCTCGCGCGGCGCCAGCTCGCTCGCGCGGACGAACTGGTCGCGCGCGTCGCTGAGCAAGCCGACCTCCAGCGACGCCAGCCCCCGGTAGAAGACACGCACCGTCTCCTGATACTCGGCCGAGCCGGCCGCCGGGAGCCCCGCCGGCGCGCAGGCGAACCAGGAGCCCGCGCTCACAGCCACGACGATCGGCAACAGCAGCTTGCGGCACAGAAGTCCAGCGCCAACGGAACTCCCGACGCGACGAAAGGCAACATCGCGAGGGCCAAGTCGCCTCACCGCCGCCTGCGCCAGTCGCCGCCATCCGGAAGCCGCCGGTCCGAGCGAGCCGGATGTAAAGCCGAAACAACCTGATATATGCAAGTTCACCACCGTTGATCCTTGATATTCTTGCCAACCGTAGCATGGTCGGCAAACTCTTCAGTGTTGTCGCTCTGACCTTGGTGATGGCCATCGTGCTGGTCATCGGAATGGCCGACGGCACGGTCTCCGCGCAGCCGGCCCAGACCCCTGCACTGGTCCTCTCCGGCGTGCGTCCGGACCCACAGGCCGGGACGCTGACCATCGCCGGCGGGGGCTTCGGCCAATTCCCCTTCGTCACGCTCGACCTGGTGCCGCTCGCCATCCGTTCGGCCACCGACACCGAGATCGTCGTGACCGCGCCGATCTCCCTCATGCCGCCGGGCGATTACGTGCTGACCGTCAGCCGCGGCTCCGGGACCGGCCGGCATGCATCGCTCGACATCGCGCTGCACGGGGGCACGGCGGCCGGGGGATCGTCGCCGGCCGAGCGCTCCGGCATGGGCACGAGGCCCGGACCGGCGCCCGCGGCAGGGACCGGCGACACCGGCGGACCCGTTCTGGCCGCCGAGCCGGGCGCGGTCGCCGCTACGGTCGGCGATCGAATCATCACCGTGGCCGAGGTGGATCGCGAGTGGCGCCGGCAGGATCCGGGCGGCTTCATCGCCCTCGCGCGCGAGATCCACGACACGCGCTGGCGCTTCACCGACGCCCTGGTGGCCGACGAGCTGATCGCGCGCGAGGCGGAGTTCCAGGACCTGACGCCGGAGGCGCTGCTCGAACGGGAGATCCCGCCGCGGATCGTCGAGATGCCGGAATCGGCGGTGCGCTCGCTCTATGCCGACGTGGGCACGGCCGCCCGGGGCGCCAGCTTCGAGCAGATGGAGCCGGCCCTGCGCGCCTGGCTCGAACGGGTCACGGCTCGCGAGCTGGCGCGGATGAACTACCTGGAGGAACTGACCGCGGTCTCCACGAACGCCGAGCTGGCGCTCGATTCGCCCCGCATCGCGGTGCAGCGCACCGCGCGGGACGCGGCGCTCGGCCCGGCGACGGCCCCCGTCGAGCTGATCGTGTTCGGCGAGTTCCAGAGCGCCGACTACGCGCGGCTCGCCGCGGTGTTCGCCCGCGTGCGGGAGACGTACGGCGACCGGGTCCGAATCGTGTTCAAGCATCTGCCGCAGCCGGACAACCCCGCCTCGATTCAGGCCGCGCAGGCGGCGCAGTGCGCCAACATGCAGGGTCGATTCTGGCCGTTCCACGACGCGCTGCTGTCACGGCCGGCGCTGCTCGACTTGGCCCGCCTGCGGCAGGCGGGCGGCGAGGCCGGTCTCGATGCCGACCGGTTCAACGCCTGTCTCGCCAGCGGAGCGGCGCGCCGGACGGTCATGGACGCCGTGGACGAGGCGATTCGCTACGGCCTCCACGTCAGCCCGAGCTTCCTCGTCAACGGACGGCTGGCGCCGGAGCCGCCTCCGTTCCTGCCGCCGTTCGAGTTCTTCACGCGCCTCGTGGAGGAAGAGCTGCTGCGGGTGTCACGGCGCGGGCGCTGACGCGGGCCTTCCGTTCGAGCTGCCTCAACGACGGGCTATTCGCCAGGCTCCCGGCTGAGGCCGGCCGCCTCGTCGATGACGACCCGCTGGTTGGCGGCGACGTCCGCGAAGCGCTGCGTCGCGCCGGACGGCCAGGTCACCTCCAGCGACTCGACCGTCGCATCGGGCCCGAGGCCGAACGTCAGCGGCAGCTCGCTCTGCGAGGCATAGCTCGAGCCGCTGCGCACTGCACGCCACTGGACGCCCGACGCGCTCGTGACCCGCACCACCGCGCCAATGCCGCGCCGGTTGGATCCGGCGCCGGCCAACCGGACCCGCAGCCAGCCGTTCCGGTTGCCCCCCTCGTTGCGCAGCAGCCTCGCCGGGCCGTTCAATGCGGTCAGGACGAGATCGAGGTCCCCGTCGCCGTCGAAGTCGGCGTAGGCGGCG
Organism: Vicinamibacterales bacterium; assembly: GCA_964291605.2. Classification (GTDB taxonomy): domain Bacteria; phylum Acidobacteriota; class Vicinamibacteria; order Vicinamibacterales; family UBA8438; genus WTFV01. The sequence continues at coordinate 4,391,407 of OZ219745.1, forward strand.
CCGCGCCCCATCGCCGGGCGGCCGAAGGCCGCTCCCGCTGCCCGGGTGACGTCGTCGAACGCACCGTCGCCCCGGTTGCGGAGCAGCAGCGGCGGCTGGGCGAGCCGCGCCCGGGAGTCCAGCATCCCCTGCGACTCGTCGGTGCCCCCGTTCGCGGCGAAGATGTCGAGATGGCCGTCGAAGTCAACGTCCAGGAAGAAGACCGCCCAGGTGACCGACTGGTAGCTCGCCCGCCCCACCGTCGTGCGCGGGGCCGCGTCCACGAAGAGGCCGTCTTCGCGGTCGCGGTACAGGCCGAGCATCTCGTGCAGGAAATTGCCGACGAGGATGTCCGGCCGGCCCGATCGGTCGTAGTCGGCGGCGTCGACCCCCATGTTGGCCCGGGCCCGCCCCCGTTCGCTGAGGGCCACCCCGGCGCGCAGGCCATCGTCGACGAATCCGCCCGCACCGTCGTTGCGGTACAGCTTCGCCGGCACGCGGTCGCTGCCGACGAACAGGTCGGGCCAGCCGTCGGCATCGTAGTCGAGCACGGCGACCCCCATCGCCTTGTCGGTCGGATCGTCGAGGCCGGCGCGCGCGGTGACGTTCTCGAACCGACCGCCTCCGACATTGCGGTACAACGCAGGAGCGACGGGGCTGTAAGCGTCCGGCCCGCAGTAGCCCGGCGGATTGCCGCAGCCCGTCTCGGTCTCGCGCAACCAGTCGACGTAGTTGCCGACGAACAGGTCCACCAGCCCGTCCCGGTCGTAGTCCAGCCACGCCGCGCTGACCGCAAACCGGCCGTCCCCGATGCCGGCAGCGGCGGTCACGTCGCGAAACGATCCGTCTCCGGCGTTGCGATACAGGCGCCCGCCGTCGACCGTCGTCATGAAGACGTCGTCGTGCCCGTCGTTGTCGTAGTCGGCGACCGTCGCGCCCAGGCCGTAGACGTTCGCGCGGTCGAGGCCGCTGCCGGCGAAGACGTCGGTGAAGGTGCCGTCGCGGTTGTTCCGGAACAATCCGTGGCGGGTCGCGGAGGTCGACCGCCAGCCCCGGCCGTTGACGAACAGCAGATCGGGCCAGCCGTCCGTGTCGAGGTCGAGGACCGCAACCCCGCCGCCGAACAGCTCGGGATACCAATGGTTGCCGGCCGCACCGTTGTCGTGCGTGAAGTCGATGCCGGCCGGCCGGGTCACGTCGGTGAAAGCAATAGTCCCTGCGCCGGACTGCGCCGGCGCGCCCGACCGTTCCCCCACGGTGGACTGTCCCGCTACGCTACCTGCGCAGATGACGCAGGCGATTCCTACCAGGAGCCCGTGCCGAAACACCGCGGGGAACCGGAACCGGCGAGCCGCGCGGATAGCCCGGCGCGACGAGGGACCATGCCGGGCTGTACGCGACCGAGCTGCTACAAGGCGAGGCACCATGCATCGCCGGGCGAATGCATCGGCGTTCCTCACGGCACCGCCCCATCCGGCCACGGCGTGCGGCACGCCTCGCCCCGCTCGTAGCGGCGGAGATTCGCCTCCAGCCGGGGGACCACCTCCGACAGCCCGGCGCGACCTGCACCGGTGATGAGATCGCGCTGCAGCGCCGCCGCCCTGGCATAGGCGCCGACCTCCGCCATCGCCATCGCCATCGTCTCGCCCAGGTCGAGGGTCCGTCCTTGCGATGCGAGACGGTCGACCATGATCAGGGCCCGCTCGCCGTCACGAACGCGCCCGTCCGGCGCCGCGGCCAGCAAGCGAACGAGGGCATGCGTCACTCCCAGGTCGCCGGGATGCGCCTCCGCCGCCTGCTCCAGCCGGGTCCGCGCCTCGCCCCAACGGTGCAGGACGACCAGCGCCATCGCTTCGCCGAAGGCGGCCTCGACGAGGTCCGGGTTCATGCGCGACACCCGGCGGTACTCCGCCAGCGCTCCGTCGGGGTCTCCCGACCGGCGCAGACTGTAGGCCAGCCGCAGGCGCGCCTCGGTGTACGAAGCCCGGGATCGCAGCGCCGCGGCGAACCGCTCGGCCGCTTCCCGGTACCGGCCCTCGTCCTGCAGCAAGACTCCCAGGCTGTATTGCGCCTGCGCCAGCTCGGGCGACTCCGCCGCGGCCCGCTCCAGCTCCGTGCGCGCGGTCCGGATGTCGCCGCGCAGGTAGAGCGCCGTCCCCAGCCGATGGCGGAGCTCCGCGTCGCCCGGATCGATCTCGAGGCCGCGCCGGAACGCCGCGACCGCGCCGTCCCAGTCCTCGCGGTTGAGCGCCTCGATGCCGCGGGTCTCGTAGGCCTGGGCACTCTCCAGCAACCGGTCGAGGGCCGCCATCAGCGGATCGGCCGGCCGGATGTCGGCCGCCTCGCGCTGCCGCAGGTGCTCCCGGGCCCGCTCGGAATCGCCGAGACTGAGATAGGCCTGCCCCAAAGGGTAGTGGGCAGCGGTCGCCGCCGGCTCCAGCGCCAGGATCTCCTCCAGCCCCCGCGCGGCCACATCGAACTCCTCCCGCATCAAGGCGACGCGAGCCAGACCGAACCGCGCGGAGAGCGAATCGGGATAGAGCGACAGCGCCTGCGCGAACAGCGGCTCGGCCGCCCCGGTGTCGCCCTGCGCCAGGCGAACGTCGCCCAGCCAGACCAGGATCGCCATGTCGTCCGGCTGCAGCCGGCGCGCCGCCTCGAACCGGTCGGCCGCCTCGTCGAGCGCGCCGGCGTCCCGGTGCAGATGCGCCAGGTAGTAGGGCCAGCGGACATCGGCCGGAGAGAGCATCTGTGCGTTCCGGAACGCCGGGATGGCGGCATTGGGAAACTCTGCCGCCATCAGCACCATGCCGAACGTGCCGTAGGTCTCCGCCGCGCTCGCAACGGGAGCCGCACCATCGCCCGCCAGGCGCTCGACGGGGCGCCACCGCGCCTGCACCTGTTCCCGTACCGCATCGCTGACCTGGGACAGGTCGGGCAACGCGACCTGCTCCAGAGGCACCGCGGCACCGTCGCCGCCGCCGCCCGTCCCGCTCGCCGGTGGATCGGCTCCGCCGCACGCCGCCGTCAGCAACAGTGCCAGCAGTCCGTGGCGAAACCGCGCGTCGCACCGCAAGCGGTGCGGCGCCCGCATGGCAAGGTGCGACGAGGCAGCGCTTTGGGCACGCGAGCGCGCATCGCTCATCGGTTCTCGCCCCCGACCGGCTCGCCGGTCCCCTGCTGCAGTGTGTGCCACCGGTCGCCCGCCAGCGCCGGCTCGTCGCCACGCCACGAAACCGGAAGCGGCGCGAAGCCCGGAAATCGGTGCCACGTGTTCCACCGCCGGCCGCGGGTAGCGCGCGACCGGCGGTGCGCGGGCGGGGCCGCTCCGCCGGACGGCCGTATCGCACGGCCGCCCGGCTGGAGTCCGAATCACGAACAGAGCAACGTACAGCCGTCCCGGCGCTCGCGGCGCGTCGACGGCGTGGAGTCCTCGACCTTGCGATCGATCACCATCATGGCCAGGGCGATGCCGACGCCGGCGCCGATCACCGCCCACATTCTGCCCGCCCCGCGACCACGGTCGCCCTGGCCTGCCGGGTCTTGCACGGCCGCGGGCCGGGCCTCCCCCGGACGTGCGAGCGACCCTGCAATCGCGGCCTCGGCGTCCAGCGGCCGCACCTGCCGCGGAGTCACCTCCGCCGCCGCCTCCAGCGCCGAGTCCAGCAGACCTCCCGCGAAGGCCGACGGCGCGTGCGCGATCAGAATCGCCAAGGCCAGCGCCGTCACCCGCTTCCAGCTCGTCTTCGCAGTCATCGTCTCCATCTCCTCTCGATGCATTGCGAACGCTAGAAGCGCAGGTTCGCGTACACCTGCAGCACCCGCGCGTCGAGCACGGTAATCGGCCGCCCGAACGCGGTGCCGATGGTGTTCTCGATCGACTGGACCGAGTTGGAGTTCACCGCGTTATAGAGGTCGATGCTGGTGTCGAGGCGCACGTCGCCCAGGTCGAACGTCCGGAGGAACCGGAGGTCGAGCTGCGTGAACCGCTTGGTGAAGTACAGGTTCGGCGCGGTGATCGCGAGCGTCCGGGTGGGGCTGCCGGCGAAGCCGACCCGCGTGCTGGCCGGATTGCAGTTGCCGTTGCCGTCCGCCCAGCAGTGGATGTCGGCGTTGGTGAAGTCGCCGATAGGGTTGATCGGCGTGCCCGGCGTGTTCTTGTAGATCCAGCTCAGCGTAAAGTCGGCCGGCAGCGGGATGTCGCCGTGCATCCGGAAGTCGGCCAGGTTGCCCCAACTGTGCGTATGGGTACAGTTCGGACCGCCCGGCGGCAGGTTGTTGAACAGGTCGCGCGGCTGGTTCGGCTCGTCCACCGTGAAGCAATTGCCGATCGTCTGGGTTCCGAGGTCGAGGCCGCCGGTCACGCGGATACCGTTCGGCAGGCGGCCGTCCACGCTGAAGACGAACCCGTTCCAGACGCGGGACTGGTCGCCGAAATTGTCGGCGATCGTCACGAGCCGCTTGCTCTGGCCGAACAGGTCCGGCCGGATGTCGTAGTAGCCGCAGAGAGGCTGGCCCGGTGAGAGTCCCGAGACCACGTCGTACAGGCGCCCGCTCGCAGGCGTCGAGATGCAGTACTCGTCGTAGTCCGCGGGACTGGTCAGCAGGTTGTCGGACACCCAGAAGCCGCCCGACCAGTTCCGGTTGTAGCCGGCACTGACGGACAGTCCGGTCAGCAGCTCGCGCTGCACCTCGGCCAGGAAGTCCCAGGTGTAGGGCCGGTTGTCGTACAGGACGTCCGGATCGAACGTGGTGGCGGGACACGCCTCCGGACTCGCTTCCGAGCATCCGTCCAGGTTGCCGAAGATGTAGTCCTCCGGCTGCAGATCTGGAAACTGACCGTAGTTGGCGTTGCTGATGGGGCCGCACTCGCCGTTCGGCCCGAAGTTCGCCGTGTCGCAGTCCGCGATCCAGTTCTGGTTGGCATCGATCCATAGTCGGTTCGCCGTCGAAACCGACGAGTTGAAGGGGTGGAACTCGCGGGTCAGGCGACTCCGCGTCAACTCGTTGAAGCGGCCCATGGACACCTTCACCGCCGTCCGGCCGTCGCCGGTCAGGTCGTAGCTGACGCCGCCGCGGGGGTTGACGTCGGTCCAGTCCGGCACGCCCCGCAACTCCTGCACGCTCCGTGCCGGCACCGAGGGCCCGGCGCCCAACTGGGCGGACGGGAACCCCATCGTGACGTAGTCGGTTCGTATCCCTCCCGTCAGCGTCAGGTTCCCGATGGTCCACGAGTCCTGAACGTAGAGGCCCAGCTCGGCGTTCATCCGCTCCTGCTGGAAGTACGGCTGCGTGTAGTAGATGAGAGCGATGGGATTGCCGGCCAGCAGCGCCCACGCCAGCGTGTCCTGGTGGGCGGTGGTCCGCTCCTCGTCGTTGAAGGCCTGCTCCAGCGTCACGCCGACCCGGAAGTTGTGCGAGCCGGTGACGTAGGACATCCGGAAGTACTCCATGCTCCGGCCGGTCCGCGCGCGGGGGGCGATGTTCAGAATCGGGGCGCCCCACCGGTAGCCGGTGGCCAGGTCGCGGACGTGACGGTCCTGCCCGTCGACGACCCCGGTGGCCGGGAAGTTGATCCAGTTCGCCGTCTGCCAGCCGCCGCCCGCCTCGAGCAGCAGCCGCGTGGTGACGGGCGAGGTCCAGGAGCCCTGCACGACACCGTTCGGCCACATGTCCCACCCGTTCTCGTTCTCGATGGCGTACTGGCCGGTGTAGCCGGTGGTGCAGCGGCAGTCCTTCTGGATGTCGAGGAAGCTGGCGAAGCGGTGTCGCTCGGCCGCCTGCCAGGTGAGGCGGACGGCATGCGTCCGGTTCCAGTCGAAGTCGTAGGCCGGACGGCTGGGATCGCGCTCGTGGAGGATGGTCCGCGTATTGTAGAAGCCGGCCGCCCCCGGACCGCCCCGGAGGCCGAACGGATCCTCGATCTCGTTGGGGCCGCCCATCCGGGGGTCGGGGAACGGGGCCCCCGCCCGCCCGAACTCGTTGTGCCCCTGCAGCGCGTTGAAGAAGCCGCCCGGCGGCTGGATGCGGCGGCCCCAGCGCGCGATGGAGCCGTAGTACCACGCCTTGTCCGTCACGATCGGGCCGCCCATGGTGCCGGCGGCGCGCCAGATGTTCACCATCTGCGGCGGCTCGAGGCCGAACTCCTTCAGCTCGGGGGTCAGGTTCTCCGACTGCATGCCGCTGCCGGAGTACTTCGTGTTGACCGACGCGGTGAAGGTGTTGCTCCCCTCGCGCGGAATGGCGTTGATCGTGGTGCTGCCGGAGCCGTTCTCGGCCCCCATGCCGGCGATCTCTACCTGCATCTCCCCGATGGTGTCGGAGTTGGTGATGTAGCCGGAGCCGGAGGCGGTGCCGATGTAGTACTGGTTCCGGAAGCCGTTGAACGAGGCGCGGGTGCCCGGCTTGCCGTGGTAGAAACGGTAGGCCCCCTGGGCCGACCAGGTATCGCGCGTGCCGCCGACGTCGGCCCGGTCCTCGGTGAACCCGGGGGTCACCTGCGCGATGGTCTGCAGGCCGTAGTTGCCCACCGGCAGGACCTCGAGCTCCTCGGTGTCGAGCACCGACTGCTGGCGGACCGTCTGCACGTCGACCACCGGCGCCTCGCCGGTGACGGTAATCGTCTCCTCGACCGAGCCGACCGCCATCTGCGCGTCGACCGTCGCCGTGAATCCGGCGCCGATGGTGATGCCGTCGCGGACGACCGTGGAGAAGCCGGGCAGCGTGAACGTGACGACGTAGTCCCCGAGCGGGAGCTGCACCACGCTGTACAGCCCGGCGCCGTCGGTGAACGCCACCTGGGGCGCGCCGAGCGCGGGGGACGTCACCTCCACGGTGACGCCCGGCAGGACGCCGCCGGTGTTGTCCGTCACCTGCCCGGAGATGCCGCCGAGCTGCTGCGCGGATGCACCGCCCGTACACAAGAGAGCCGCGCAGAGCGCGGCGGAAGTGCAGACGCCGGACCGAGACCGTTGCCTGAACGCGTGCGACATGAACACCTCGCGATCGAACGGAACGAATCGCCGTGGTTCTACGTCTGACCGTTCAGGCCCCCGGCTTGTACGGCCGACGCAAACCCTTCGCCGCGATTGTAGTGCTGGAGATCCGGCCGCGCAAGGAGGCTCGGAACGCGCCGGGAATCCACGCCGCGAAGGCGGCGCAGACTCTCGTCGGGACCGCTTGGCGGCAATCGGAGCCGGATGCGCCGGTTGCCGGCCAGGAACTTGCGCCCCGGAACGCAGCGAAGTGAGTTCTGGGGCGCGAGCTCCTGGGGCGGTGGGGGCTGGGCCGAAGACGGAGCCCGCGGCGGGCTCGGCGGCGCTATACTGCCGAACATGCCGTTGAGAACCGGATGGAAGACAGCCCTGGGAACCGTCGCGGTACTCGCGGCCGCCGCGGTCGGCGCCGCCGAAGCCCAGCCGCCGCCGGTGTTCCGGTCGGGCGTCACCCTGGTGACGACCGACGTCATCGTCCGGGACGGCGACGGCCAGTTCATCCCCGACCTCAACCGCGATGACTTCGTCATCTACGAGGACGACCAGCCGCAGAGGCTCGCGTCGCTGGTGCTCGTGCACGGCGGACGGGTGTTCAACCAGTTGCTCCCGCCCCCGCCCGTGCAGGAAGGGATCATTCTGCCCGGGCGGACCGTGTCGGCGGGCACTGCGACGCCGGGACGCATATTCGTCATCTTCGTCGACGACCTGCACATCCGGCCGCCGGACACGCCGCTGATCCACCGCGTGATGGATCTGCTCCCCGAGACGCTGATCCACGAGGGGGACGAGTTCGGCATCATTTCCAGCGGCAAGTCGGCCATCCGGGTGCAGATGACGAGCGACCGGAACCGGCTCCGGGCGATCGACCGGGCGGTGGGCGAGGCATTCGATCCGCGGCAGTTGATCGAACGGGCGACGCAGCTCTCGTCGCTGGGCGAATCGCGCTGGCGCGCCCACGTCGCCTTCAAGACGGCGATAGAAACGGTGCGCGGGCTCGAGCAGATCCGGCACCGACGCAAGGTCTTCCTGTACGTGAGCGCCGGCTACAACTTCAACCCGTTCGACGACAGCCGCGTCAATGCGCGGATCGAGTCGATGCAGCAGGTGGGGTTCTTCGAGGGTGTCGATCTGCCGGAGTTCGACGAGCCTGCCCTCGATCAGTTCGCGACGGTCGACGCGTTCGGCGAGGTGTTCAGCGATTCCGACCTGCACAACGAGCTGCTGCTGCTCGTCGACGCGGCGAACCGTGCCAACGTCTCGTTCTACACGATCGATGTCCGCGGGCTCACCACCATCCCGGATCTGGACTTCGACCTGCGGACGACCGAGTGGAACGAGTACATCCGGAAGCAGCACTCTTCGCTGCGGACGCTGGCGGAGCTGACCGGCGGGATCGCGGTGGTGAACCGCAACACCTTCCGCGAGGCGTTCACCGAGATCGATGCCGAGACGAGCGACTACTACGTGCTCGGCTTCTACTCGTCGAACCCGGACGAGACGCGGCGGACGCGGCGGCTGCGCGTGGAGGTGGCGCGCGAGGGTGCGGAGGTCCGGTCCCGGACCCACTACATGCTCCCCCTGCCCGCTGCGTCTCCCCCTGCACCGGCCGGGGCGGCGCCCGTCACGCCCACGGAAGCGCCGGGGTCGGCACGGCGATAGCGGACGGTCGGGTCGACAACAGGAGCCGGGTCACCCACCGATGGTCTTTCGTAGCCCCCTGTTGGGCAGGGTGCGCCCCCGTCAGGAGCGGTGCCCTCTCGGCAACCCGCAACGGCACGCTCAATATCGGAACAGATACGAGATCTTCATGAAGATCGCGCGGTTGGTCCGCCGGTACCGTTGCGTGAGGAAACGCACCGGGTCCAGCCGATCCTCCTGCTGATAGTGGCCGTCGTAGCCCAGGTAGAAGACCGTTCCGGAGTTGACGCGGTAGGTCAGCAGCAGGTTGCCGTCGAGCGTCCGGTCGAACGAGTTGTGCTCGAGGATGTTCCGCAGCAGCAGCCGCTCGGTGAACTGGAAGGTCGTCAGCGCGCGCAGCACCTGGATGTCGAACACGAGCGTGCGGGTCCGGGGATCCTCCAGGCGGCTCAGCTCGACGTTCAACTGCGACTGGAGCCGCGAGACCGGCCGGAATATCGCGGTCAGGCTGCCGAGACGGCCGCGGCCGAGAAACGGCATCCCGCCGTAACGGATCGACTCGCCCCAGGACACGTTCCCGACGAGCGCGACCCGCCGGCTGGCATTGATGTCGAAGTCGATGCCCTGGTTCCACTTCCAGAAATCGATGCCGCCGTACCGCTCCAGCGCGCGCTCGGCGCTCAGCCCCACCCGCACGTTGCGCGCGAAGGTGAAATCGAGCCCGGGGCCGACCGTCTCGTCCATCAACACGTTGTCGAACGAGTAGTTCCGGCCGTAGCGCACCCGCGGCCCCCAGTTCACCAGCCAGTGCTCCGGCCACCAGCGGTAGGCCAGGTTGGTGAACATGCGCTTGTCGTCGACCCGTCGGACGAACCCCGTGTCGATGCGGAAGTCGGGACTGGTGCCGCCGTAGAAGGCGGAGAAGTTCACGTTCCGCCCGACGTGATTGAAGAAGGTCCCCATCGTCTGCCCGACGCGCTCGACCCCCTCCTCGTCGCGGTGCCACGACTGCGACAGGAAGACGTTCCAGCGATTGGTGGCGCCGAGCCGCATGTTGGAGTCGAAGGCGGCCATGCGGCTGTAGCCGTCCATGAAGTCGCGGTTGGTGAACGTCGCGCCGACGAACGACTCCGGATAGAGGTCGAAGCGGGCGCGGCCGACGGCGACGTTGGCGGTCCGGCCGAACGCCGGGTCCGACGGGTCGTCGCGCTTCCCCGGCGCCTCGTCGTCGGCGAAGAGGACACCAATGGAGCTCCGGCCCACCTTGCCGCTCACCTTCCCGCCGTAGCGCGGGTCGACGATGGTCCGGGTATGGATCGGCGTGATCGGCGCGAAGACGTTGAAGATCTCCTGCCCCTCCAGGAAGAACGGCCGCAACTCGGGATAGAAGAGCGGGAAGCGCTGGTTGACGTCGATCTGGGGCAGATCCGATTCGATCTGCGAGAAGTCGGGGTTGACGGTGAAGTCGGCGGTCAGGTCCGAGGAAATGCCGTACTTCAGGTTGAGCCCGGCCTCGGCGATGTCGTCGTCGACGAAGGCGCCGGCGGCATCGAGCGCGCCGAGACGGAACGCGGTGACCGTCGGCAGGATCTCCAGGTTGCGGCTGGTCGACAGATCGGACAGCCCTTCGATCACCCCCATCTGGGCGAGAAACTGCGCTATGTCCCGCGAGACCGGCGACCAGACGACCGTCTCGTCCTTCCCCTGGATCGCGCGCGAGACCTGGAACCCCCAGCGGTGCGTCTCGCCCTCACCGACCGCCGGGTAGCGCAGGCTCTTGAACGGAATCGCCAGCTCCGCGGTCCAGCCGTCCGGCGACGGCACGCCGGCCGAGACGAACAGGGCGTCCCACGAGATGTCGCCTTCCGGAATGCCGCTGGGGGGCGTGTCCGACGGACCCCTTCCCTGCGACCCGAGGGCCCGCCGCTGCGTCCGGTTGCGCAGCCCTGTGGAGTTCAGGATAGCGTCCCCCTGCACGCCGAAGCCGTTGACGGTGAACTGGTAGGCGCGCTGGCGGTCCCGGAACGGGTCGAAGAAGAGGGAGACCGTGTCGTCCTCGGCAATCTGATCCCGATCCGAACGGTTGGCCCGCATCAGGCCGGGACTGGCGTAGCGCGCGCGGATGCCGACGTAGAGGTTCTCGCCGTCGTAGGCGATGTACACGTCGGTCGGCTCGCTGGCGGCCGCTCCCTCGACCGGAGCCGTCTGCACGAAGTCCGACAGGCGCGCGGCCCGGCGCCAGACGTCGTCGGTGAGTTGCCCGTCGATGATCGGGGGCTCCTCCACCCGGACCGCGGAGACGACCGGTTGTCCGGCGGCGTGCGCCGCGGCCCCGACCAGCAGCGCCAGCGCCAGGGCGGTCCTTTCGAGAGCACCCGCCGGACCGACGGCGTGACGATGATCGCGATCCCCAACGACACGGCTTGGCGACGCGCTCATCGTTCGATCGGCGTCGCCGCGACGATTCCGGCGCCTTCCTCGATCGCGATCCGCTGATTGGCTTCCAGCGGTCCGGTCTCGTCGACGCGCCCGCCCGGCCACGACACCCGCACGGCCTCAACCTGCGTTGCGGCGCCCAACCCGAAGGACACCGGCAACTCGCTCTGCGAGGCGTAGCTCGACCCGGTCCGCACCCGGCGCCAGCGGGTTCCGCCCCCGGTGGTCACCTCGACGCGCGCCCCGATGCCGTCGCGGTTCGCCGACCTCCCGACCAGACGCACCCGCAGCACGTTTCCGGCCGCCGTGTCGTTGCGCAGCAGCCGCGGCGCCCCGCCGTTGGCGGTGATCACCACGTCGAGGTCGCCGTCGCCGTCCGCGTCCGCATAGGCCGCCCCGCGCCCGACGAGCGGCGCGTCGAATCCCTCGCCGGCTCCCGTCACTTCCTCGAAGCGGCCGCCGCCGAGGTTGCGGAACAGTTGGGGGCGCTGCGCGTGGCTGACTTGCGACTGCACCCGGCCCACATCGTCCGCGACATGTCCGTTCGCGGCGAAGATGTCGAGCCGGCCGTCGAGGTTCACGTCGAGGAAGAAGCAGCCGAACGTGAGCGTCAGCAGCGTCGCCCGGCCGAGCGGCGAACGGGGCGCGTCGTCGATGAACAGCCCGTTGCCCTCGTTGTGATAGAGCGCCATCATCTCGTTCGAGAAGTTGCCGATGACCAGACCCGGCAGCCCCGAGTCGTCGTAGTCGGCCGCGTCGGCCCCCATGCCGGCCCGCGCCACCCCGGTCTCGCTGAAGGCCACGGCGGCAGTGACCGCGATGTCCTCGAACGTCCCGTCGCCCCGGTTGCGGAACAACTGGTTCGGCTGCGTGTCGTTGGCCACGAACAGGTCCATCCAGCCGTCCGCGTCCGAATCGAGCATCACCACGCCCAGCGCCTTGGCCGACGGCGCCGCCACCCCCGCCGCCGCCGTCACGTCCTCGAACGTCCCGTCGCCGCGGTTGCGGTACAGCGTGGCGCTCTGGCCGGGGTACGACTCGGGCGTGCAGTACGACTTGGTCTCGCCGTCGAGCGTGCAGAACAAGTCGGTCTCCGCCGTCCACTCCACGTAGTTCGCCACGAACAGGTCGAGGTGCCCGTCGCGGTCGGAGTCGAACCACAGGGCGCTGGTCGAGAATCCCGGATCGCCGACGCCGGCGGCAGCGGTGACATCGGTGAACGTGCCGTCCCCGTTCCCCCTGTAGAGACGGTTCGGACCGAGCGCCGTCAGGTAGAGATCGACGTGACCGTCGTTGTCGTAGTCGGCCGCCGCGCCGCCGATGCCGTAGATCGGCTCGTCGAGTCCGGACTCCCGGGTGACGTCGGTGAAGGACCAGCCGCCTTCGTTGCGGTACAGCGCCGGCGGGGTGCCGGCTCCGCGCCCCGGCCAGTCCGTCGAGTTGATCAGCAGCAGGTCCTGGCGCCCGTCTCCGTTCGCGTCCAGCCAGATCGCGCCGGCCCCGAGCGTCTCCGGCAGGTACTTCTCGCCGAACGCCCCGGTGTTGTGGATGAACCGGATGCCGGCCTCGGCGGTGACGTCCGTGAGCGCAATCGGGACGGCAGGAGCAGCGGCGGCAGTCTCCGTGCGCCGCCCAACCGGGCTGGACACCTCCTCCGCAGCCCGGTCCTCGGCTGGGCTGCCGCAGCCGGCCGCAGCGAGCAGGAGCAGCGCGACGCCCGGCGCCAGCAGAGCGATGCCAGGCGCCACCGGCAACCCGAGCGGACACGGATCGGGATCCGGAGTTGCGGACAGCCCGCGCCGTGCAGGCCGGGGCGTTTCGGGCGCAGGGCACGAACCCGCGCCGCGACCGCGCACCGAATCTGGAGCCCTCCGTCTCATGGTTCGGTGCCGCCAACCTGCATCAGGGCGCCGGCCGATACGATGCCCCGTGCTCGTGGATCGCCTGCCGCTCGTTGTTGTCCTCCGGCGAGGCGCGCCGGAAGGGGCCGGTGATCGCCTGGGCCGCCTCGTCCGCCTTGAAGCGCTCGTACAGCGCCCGCTCGCGAGCCGCCTCCTCGGGACGGCCCGCACCCTGGTGGCTCAGCATCAGGTTGTAGTGGGCCTGCAGGTCCTCCGGATCGATGCGCAGCACCTCTTCGAGTACGGAGACCGCTTCGTCGAAGCGGCGCTCCAGGAAGTGGATGCGGCCGATCTGGTTCAGCACCACGCGGTCGCGCGGGTACTGCGCCCGCGCCGCTTCGAATTCGGCCAGCGCCTCGTCGTAGCGCCCCAGCGCGCGCAGCGCCGTACCGAGGAAGTAGTGCGCGCGCGCAAGCCCGGGCGACAATTCCAGCGCCCGCTCCAGCAGCGGAATGGCGGTATCGACGTCACCTTCCTGGAGGCGCGCCCGGGCCACGTTGACCGGCCCGTCCGCGTACTCCGGCTCGATCTCCATCACCGTTCGGAAGGCCGCCTCCGCGCCGCGCAGATCGCCCTGCAACAGCAGACCGATGCCGTAGTCGTTCCAGCGCTCGCGCAGCGACGGCGCCGCGACCCGCGGGACTTCCGGCAGCGGGGCCTCGGCGTCGATCACCTCAAGTGTCGCGTCCGCTTCCGCCATCACCGTGGTCGGGATGTCCGGGATCGCCTTGATGTTCCCGGAGACATCGCTCGTGTCGCCGGTGAACCGCCATTCCGCGTCGTCATGGTCGGCCGTCGGCGGCGCCGCCTTGTCGTCGCGCACTCCGGCGAACGCCCACTGCGTGTTCCACCAGGCGAACTTCCGGTAGTTGACCTTCGCCCGCAGGAAGATCCGGTCGCCCGCGTCCTCGGGAATCCGCAGGCGATAGTGGACCGTGTCAGCGGCGCCGGGCGGAATCAGCCGCACGTAGGCGACGGAACGGGTCATCCAGGCGTTGCGCTTGTTGATCGGGTTGCCGTGCGCGTCGAGCTGCAGGCTGCGGTAGAAGTGGGCGCCCGGATCCACCGGCCCGCTGCCGCCGTCGGCCGCGGCACCGCTGTGCAACAGCACCCGTCCCTGATCGTCGACCGCCTCGAACTCCACCCACACGTCGAACGCGTCGACCGTGCCGCCGGGAAAGAAGTGGCCCACCTTTCGCGTCCGGACCACCACCTCGACCCGCACCGACTCGCCGCGGCGCACCGACACCGGGGCCAGGTCGAGCGGCGCGGTCACCTCGGTCGGAGTCGTCACCACGCCGCCGGCACCGAAGCGGGCCGACTCCTCGCCGACCGCGAACGTGCTCGCCAGCCGCGGTTCGACGGCCCGCGCGTCGGGCGCCCTCGGCGCAGCGACCTCCTCGGCGCGGGTGATGCCGAACACGTCGACCGAAATCTGCCCGGCCCGCAGGAAGTCCTGCACGATCCGCAACTGCTCCTCATCTCCGTTGACGAAAGGCAGCGCGGTGTTCGCTCCAGGGAAGCGGTGCGACCGGACGTAGCCGTCGGCCGCGGCCGGATCGTCCGAGCGGACCAGCGGCATGTGGCAGTCGTTGCAGGTAAGCGGCGCCTCGGGGTAGTAGAACGACCGGGCGCCCTGCCCCGACACGCCCGACGCCTGCCAGTTGTCGTACTCGTTGAAGCCGCGGATCCAGCGGTAGCCGTTCACCGGCACGTCCAGGTGCACCTTGTGGCAGCTTGAGCAGAACTCGGCGCTGTCGTCGCGGTGGAACGGCTTCAGGAACGTGCGCCGGTGCGGCTCGGGCGCGAGCTCGGTCACCATGTCGTGCGCCCAGCGCAGCAACGGCTGTTCGCTGGCGGCCAGATCGTGCAGCGGCGGATACTCGACGACGAAGTCCCCCTGCCCCATCGTGCCGCCGACGTGCACGATCGAATGGCAGGAGGTGCAGCCGAGGCCCGCCTGCGCCTCCGGCGTGTCGATCTGCTCGCGGATCGGGCGGTCGAAGCGTCCGTTGAAGAACACGGCGTGATCGTGGCAGCCGGCGCACCACTTCGACGGCCGCGTGCCCACCACGTCCTGCATGTACTCGATGGAACGGCGGTACCACTGGTTGTTGAACGATGAGAAATGGTGCGCGGACGCGTTCCACTGATCGTAGATGTCGCGGTGGCACCGGCCGCACGTCTCGCTGGTCAGGAAGAAATCGGCGGGAATCACGTCGCCGGTGCTCGTCCGTGCAGAGGAGGGAAAGAACGGGCTGTCCGGGCCGTCGCCTTCGCCTTCCATCGTCGCCGGCGGGCGTACGGGGTTCACGATGCGGTGCGTCTCGCGCCAGTCGGCGTCCCACGCGGCGCGCAACGCCGGCGTCAACAGCGCCGCCAGCGCCAGCGCCGCCAGCCCACCCCGAATCGCCCACAACGGCGCGGGCGCCGACACCGCCGCACGCCACGCGTGCGCGCCGACCAGGACGGCGCCTGCCGCCGACGCCGCCACGTGCAGATCGAGCAGCCACTCGTAGGGTCGCGTCGCCCCCACCAGGAGGACGCCGCCGCCGAGCAACAGGCCGAGACCAAGGAGACCGAGACCCGCCGCCAGCAACTTCCCGAGCGATTGCACGCAGCGCATGACCCACACGAGGGTCAGTGCTGCGAGAGCCAGACCGAGCAGCGGATGCGCGACGACGTTGGCGACGTATGCCAGTGACGCGCTCGGCGCCGCCACGAGCCACACCGAATTCAGGATCAGCAGGACGCCACCGGCGAGCAGGGCGTTCGACAGGCTCAGCGACACGGCCGGACGCGAATGCCTGGCCTGCGCGTTGTCCGCCGGTCCGGTCTCTCCCGTCAAGAGCAGTCTCCCGTGCTTCTATTGTAGCCGCGCGCACTCGGCCGGCCGGACCGTACGCACACCCGGGAGCCGGTGGGAACCTCGTGGGCGCGACTGCTAAGATGGATTCAGAGGAAGGGTCATGGCAGCCAGCACAATCCCCGAACGCCCCGTGCACCGGGTAGAGAATCTCGTTCCCGACGAGGATCAGCACATCCTCAACATGACGCCGGACGAGGCCCGTCAGCGCCTGCTGGAGGACGACCCTGCCGCGGTGCTCGGGATCCGCGGCTCGTTCGCGCTCGTGGCGCGCGAGGGCGAGCGCGTCCGCCTGGCGCGCAGCCTGAGCCGGCCCCTGCGGTACTTCCTGGCCAAGGAAGCGGCCGGGCCGTTGCTCGTGGTCGCCGACCGCATCGACGCAATCCACCACTTCCTGGCAGCCGAGGGCTATGCGGACCAGTTCCACCCGAGCTACACGCGGATGGCCCCGGCGCACCACGTGACGGAGATTGCGCTGGTCGGCTGCCCCGACCCGAACCCACGCTACACGCGGTTCTTCGCCCCGCCGATGGCCACGCTGCCGGCGGATCTCGACATCATCGGGCGTCGCTACGTCGAGGCCGCGCTGGCGGAAATCCACGCCTGGCTGGAGACCGTCCCGCCGGAGGAACCCCTGGGGGTGCCGTTCTCGGGCGGGCTGGACAGCGGCGCGTTGCTGCTGTGCCTGCACGACGCGCTCCTGCAGCGGCAGGAATCACCGGCGCGGCTCAAGGCGTTCACCCTGGCCGTGGCGGGCGGCGGCGAGGACGCGGCACAGGCCCGCCGCTTCCTGCGCGAGACCGGCCTCGAGTTCCTGCTGGAGGAAATCGACGGGCCGGCGGAGGCGCTGGACCCGAGAGCGGCGGTGGCGGCCATCGAGGACTACAAGCCGCTCGACGTGGAGTGCGCCACGGTCGGCCTGGCGCTGCTGGCCGGGATCCGCGAGCGCTATCCGCGCTGGAGCTGGCTCTTCGACGGAGACGGCGGCGACGAGAACCTGAAGGACTACCCCATCGAGGAAAACACCGAGCTCACCATTCGCAGCGTCGTCTCCAACCGCATGCTGTACCAGGAGGGCTGGGGCGTCGACGCCATCAAGCACTCGCTGACCTACAGCGGAGGGCTCGGCCGCGGCTGCGTCCGGGGCCACGCGCCCGCCCGGCGCTACGGCTTCCGCCTGATCAGCCCCTATACGGCGCCGCAGGTGATCGCCGTGGCCGAGGGCATTCCGTTCGACGCACTCAGCGCGGGATCGCACGAGCGTCTGTACGCCCTGAAGGGCGAGGTGCTGAGCCGCGGCATCCGGCAGGTGCTGGGCCGGGAGCTGCCGGTCTTCGCGAAACGCCGCTTCCAGCACGGCGCGATGCACGACGAGGCGTTCAGCGCCCTGTTCTCCGGGGAGACCGAGCGTTATCGCGGCTATTTTCTTGCGCAATACGCACCGCATGCCTGAGCTGGCACAGCACCTGGACGCTGGGCGCACGACGAGAGCGCGTCCCGATGCGGCCTCCGTGCTTCCCGCCGATGGCAATACGGCCGCCTGGATACGCTCGCGGCGGGGTCCGAAGACCGAACCCGATCCCGCCCATCCGATAGCCCATTTCCGGGAAGAGGAACGCCGGCTCGACGGCTCCCGCCCTGTCGTATTGCACGTGCTGCTGGCGGGCGCCGAGTGCCCCTTCACCTGCGTCTTCTGCGATCTCTGGCGCCGGACCCTCGACGGACCGACGCCGCCCGGCGCGATCCCGCGTCAGTTGGGGACAGCGCTCCGCGAAACGGGACCGCTGCCGGCCACTTGCGGCATCAAGCTCTACAACGCGAGCAACTTCTTCGACGCGCGCGCCGTGCCGCCGTGCGACGACGCCACCATTGCGTCCCTTCTGCAACCGTTCGACCGCGTCACCGTCGAGTGCCACCCGCGGCTGGTGGAGCGGCGTTGCCTGGAGTTCGCCGACCGCATTCCCGGCCGGCTCGAGGTAGCGATGGGCCTGGAGACCGCCGACGCGACCGCGCTGGCGCGGCTGAACAAGGGAACGACACTGGAGGACTTCGACCTCGCCGCGGCCCGCCTCCGCGGCGCGGGCATCGGTCTGCGCGTTTTCGTGTTGCTGCCCGCACCGTTCGTGCCGGCGACGCGGTCGGTCGAATCGGCCGTAGACTCGGTGCGCTACGCGATCGACCGGGGCGCCCGGCACGTCACCCTGATCCCGAGCCGGGACGGCAACGGCGCCATGGACGAGCTCGGCGAGCAGGGGCTATGGACGCCGCCGGCGATTGACCTGATCGAGGAGGCGACGGAGAGCTGCGCCCGAATCTCGGGCGCCGTTGTGACGGTGGATCTCTGGGACATCGACCGCTTCCTGACGTGCCGGCGCTGCCGGCCCGCGCGGGTCGTCCGGCTGCGCCGCTTCAACGATACGGGTAGTCCGGGACCGCCCGTCCGCTGCCCCGCATGCACGTCGTCATCGTAGGCTCCGGGTTCGCCGGATCGATTCTGGCCCGCGTCGCCCGCGCCGCCGGTCACGACGTGACGCTCGTGGAGCGCGGCCGGCACCCCCGCTTCGCGCTCGGGGAATCGTCGACGCCGCTGGCCGCCATCGCCCTCGAGCGCCTGGCCGAACGGTACGGCCTCGCCGACCTGCGCAATCTCGCCGCCTACGGCCGCTGGAGGGATCGCCTTCCCGAGGTCCGGCGCGGGCTCAAGCGCGGCTTCACCTTCTATCGGCACAGCCGGGGACAGCCGTTCCGCAACGACCGGGCCAACGGCAACCGCCTGCTGGTGGCGGCCAGCCCGGACGACGCGGTCGCCGATGCGCATTGGCTGCGGGAGGACGTCGATGCGTTCCTGTTCCGGCAGGCTGCCGCGGAAGGCGTGCACTGCATCGATCGGACTCACCTGGACGCCCTGGAGCGCCGCGGAGGACGGTTCGTGGTCGGCGGCGACGGCCCTCGCGGTTCGGTACGGCTCTCGGCCGACCTCCTCGTCGATGCCTCGGGGCCGGGCGGCTTCCTGGCTCGGCACCTGGACCTGGAGGAACCCCTCCCGTCCGCCGCGCTGCACACCCGGCTCGTCCACGGGCATTTCCGCGGCGTGCGGCCGTTGCGCCGCGCCGCCGCGACCGCGGTGTTCGCCGACGGTCCCTACCCCGACGAACAGGCCGCGGTTCATCATCTTCTCGACGACGGGTGGATGTACGAGCTGGCGTTCGACCACGGCGTGGTCAGCGCCGGCTTCGTCGTCGAAGGGGCGGAGGCAACCCGCGAAATCGCGAATCGCGCTCCCGCCGAGGCGTTCGCGGCGCTCGCCAGGCGCTATCCCTGGCTCGCCGCCCAGTACGAAGCGGCGGAGCCGGTGCGTCCGGTCGCGGCGATCCCACGGCTGCAGCGCAGGCTGACACGTGCGGCGGGTGAGAATTGGGTACTGCTGCCGCACGTCTTCCAGTTCTGGAGCCCGCTCTTCTCCACCGGCATCGCCTGGAGCCTCCTCGGCGTGGAGCGCCTCGGCCTCCTGCTGGAGGACACAGATTCATCCCGCGCGACCGAGCGGCCGCGGCTGGTGCCGGGCCTGGAGCGATACGCCGCGCTCCTCCGCGCGGAGGCGGACCATCTGCGGCGCCTCATCGAGCCCGCCTACCGCTGCCGTCACGACTTCGACGCCTTCGATGCCTACGTTCAGGCGTACTTCGCGGCGGCGAGCTACTGCGAGACACGCCAACGCCTGTGCCCCGCACCGTCCGGGCCCGGCGGCGAGTGGGCCTGGACCGGGTTCCTCGGCGCCGCCGACCCCGTGCTGCGGAGGATCTTCGCGGAAGCCGAGCGGCTCGTGGAGGAGCGCCGGTCCGAACCATTCCGGGATCGGCGCCGGCTCGAATCGCCGATCGATGCGATGCGGCGGTTGATCGCGCCGCGCAACGTCGCCGGCCTGGCCGATCCCACCCGCCGGCGCCTCTACCCTGCCGACGCGGAAACCATCGTGGCCGCCGCGAACGTCATCGGTCTGACATCCAACGAGGTGCGGGCGCAACTCCCGCGACTGCGCGGTGAGCCGGTCCCGAATGATTGAGGTGCGCTCGAGCGCACCTGGGAATCAGGCGGCCTCGAGCGCCTCGCGCGGCATGCGGTACCAGAGGATGCGACCGGACTTGACCAGGTCCGATACGCAATCGTCGACGTGCAGGCTTGCGACGACCGGCTGGCAGGGGCACCCGGTGAAACGGATCGTGAATACCGAGTTCCGCAAAGCCCTTCCGGTATCCGCTCCGTTCGCGGTGTAGGAGGCCTCGACCGCAACGTAGCAGGTCTCTCCCTGCCCGTCCGCGGCTTCGAACACGAGGTCGGCCTGTACGTAACTCCGAATCGTGCTCGAGCTCGTGTCGGCGCCGGCACCGGCGGCCAGATCGAACAGGTCCGCGGCGCTGAGCACGCGTCGATCCCGCAGTCCCAGCGACCGTGCGATCAAGCCGACGTCCCGCTCGGCAACGTTGCGTGCATGGGCGCCCGTCAACACGGCCAGCGCATTCTCCATCCGGTCGAGACGCCGGTCGTTGCGTTCGGAGCGCTCGTCGATGCGCGCCGCGCGGTCCGCGAGGACCGCCAGCTTCTCGTGCAGATCCAGGAGTTGGCGGGGCAGGATCCGGTCTCGCACCGCCTCGCGCAATTCCGGGCTCTCGTCGAGTGCCCGAACGATATCGTCAGTGGTTGGTGGACGCGGCATGCCCTACAGATACCTCGATTGCGCTCGGACGTCGATCCCGGCCCGCGGTCGATTCTCCGATGATCACGGCGTTCGCATCGACCCCGAGCCTGCGCCGTAGGATACTCGACGGAGGAGCAAGGCAGTCCAGGCCGGGATGCGACGCCGCCCGATCGCGACGCGGGTTTCGAGGCGGACTGACGGTCCGGGGTGCACGACATCATTGTGCGATGAGGGTCAGGCGGCATTTGCGGCACGTCGCTCCCAGAAGTCCTCGAAGCGGCCACTGAGGATGCAGCAGCGCAGGGCGATGATGGCGTTGGCCCCGGCGACCGTCCAGCGCGTGCCGGCGCGCTTGAGCCGTGCGCCGAGCTGCTTGCATCCGGCCTCGACGACGCCCGACGAGATACACAGGCCCTTGGCGCGGAACTGCGGATAGCGCATGCGGTGTCGGTTCCCGAACACATAGTGGATGCACTTTCGCGCCTCGGGCGTGGTCTCGACATGGATGCGCAGTGCTGCGACGACGGCGCACAGTCGGCCGGCGTCGAGTTCGGTACGGCGGTCCCTGGCCCAACGGTCGGCCAGGTCGGTCCCGGGGCCGTAGATGGCTTTGGCGACGTCGCACAGGTGCTGCTTGGCGTGGTAGATGTCAACGATCTCGATGGCGCCGGGAAACTGCTCGGCGGCGACGTTCCAAATCCACGCAGCGCCGTCGCCGATGACGACCCGGCGGTCCGCGGTGTCGAAGCCGCGCCGTTGCGCCTCGCGATGGACACGTTGGGCGAAGGCGGCCGGCTGTGGGTCGGTGTCGCGGCTGGCCGCGCTCTCGACCGCGGCGTTGTAGCTGAGCGACCCGCGGTCGCGCACGGGCCGGCCTTGTGTGTCGCGCCCTTCGGCCGTCCACACGGTGGCCAGCTTGACCTCGCGGGTCTTGGCCGAACCGTCCGGCTGCTTGCCACCGCGGCCTTCGACCTCGGTTGGGCGCACCGGCACGCCGCTGCCGTCCAGCCCCAGGTACATCGTCGGCGCGGGGCTGGGGACGGTTTCGGCCACAGCGCGTTCGTCGGCGGCGACCGCACGTCCCAGGGCTTCGGCGCAGCGCTCGACCTGCTTGGTCTCGACGCGCACCGCGGCCAGTTCCCACAACAGGTTGCTGGCTGCGGCGAAGCTGGAGTCGGAGGCCGCCAGCCCCACCAGCCGCAGCACGCCGGGCGACAGCGACGTGGCGTGCATACCCAGGGTCCGGTCGCGCGGACACACCCCCGTACGGCAGACGTCGCAATGGTAGTAGGCCCGTTCCAGCGTCAGCGGCCCGAGCAGCGTGATGAAGGTCTTCGGGCGGCGGCCGGCAAAGCGCGCCCTTCCGCCGCAGGCGCAAGCCACGGTCGAATCCGAAGGGTCGGCATCGTCCGCGTTGAAGTACTGCGCCAGCGCCTCCGCGGCGTTCGCTCAAGGGCCTCGAAGTCCTGCGCGGCGGCCCGCCGTGGTCCGAGCAGCGCAGCAACTTCAGCCGCAAACCGGCTACGAACGCGGCGGAAACCGTCTTCACGGCCTGGCTCGCCGTGGCGAGCGCTCGACGGTGAAGCAAGAGGGCGAAGTCCTGCCATTCGGTTCCCCCCTGAGGAACGCCTCGATCGGCCTTGACCGCCGCCTCCAACGCCGAACAGCTCCTCCAAGCCCCCTTTTTCGGCCGCGCGATCAAGCGGTTCGGTCAACTGCGCCTCGGGCATGGTCGGAGTCCTGAATCGGCCGATCGGCGCTTGCTCAATACCCCCGGTACGGCAAAGCCCTCACTTTCATGTCGTGCACCCGACGGTCCGAGGCCCATAGGGTCCGAGACCCATATAATGGATGCTGGGCCTTGCCCGGACGCCGAATCATGCCACGATGCCGCGGATGGCGCATCCCCTTGAACGCCCTGCCCGGCGCTGCGTTCGTGGCATCCCCCTCGTGCCGGAGAAGCTGGCGCCGGTCCTCATCCTGGAACGCCCTGCTCGGCGCTGCGTTCGTGGCATCGGGATCCGTCGCAACGACAGCACAGTCCCCGCCGGGGGCGCCGGGATCTGCACCCAACTTCGCCGACGACATCGCCCCGCTGGTCGTCGAGCACTGCGCGCCGTGTCACCGGCCGGGCGAGGTGGGACCGTTCCCGCTGCTGACCTACGACGACGTGCGCCGCCGCGCGCGGCAGATCGCCGAGGTGACGGCCAGCCGCTTCATGCCCCCCTGGAAGCCGGAACCCGGGTTCGGCGGCCCCTTCATCGGCTCCCGCCGGCTCTCGGACAGTGACGTCGACCTCTTCCGGCGCTGGGCCGAGGCGGGAGCGCCCGCCGGCGATCCGTCCCGCGTGCCTCCACGGCCGGACTGGTCCAGGGACTGGCGGCTCGGCACGCCGGACGTGGTCGTCACGATGCCGGCGCCGTACACGGTGCCGGCCGACGGCCCCGACACGTTCCGCAACTTCGTCCTGCCGATCCCGATCGAACGGTCGGCGTTCGTGGCGGGCATCGAGTTCCGGCCCGGCAACGCCAGGGTCGCGCACCACGCCAACCTGCGCCTCGACCGGACCCGAGCGTCCCGGCAGCTCGACGAGCAGGACCCGGCGCCCGGCTACGAGGGGCCCATCAGCCCCCAGGCGCACTACCCCGACGGGCACTTCCTGGGCTGGACCCCGGGCCAGCTCCCGCCGCTGGCCGAGCCGGGCATGGCATGGCGCCTCGAGCCAGGCAGCGACTTCGTCATTCAGCTCCACATGCAGTCGACGGGCCGTCCGGAGTCGATACAGGCCAGCGTCGGGCTCTACTTCACCGACGACCCGCCCGCGCGCACCCCGATGATGATGCGCCTCGGCCGCCAGAGCATCGACATCGCGCCCGGCGAGCGACGTTACGTCATCCGCGACCGGTTCACGCTGCCGGTGGGCGCGGAGCTGATCGGCGTCCAGCCGCACGCGCACTTTCGGGCCACCCAGATCGACGGTTTCGCGACGTTTCCCGACGGCCGGACCGAGCCGCTGATCCGCATCCGCGACTGGGACTTCAACTGGCAGGACGTCTACCGCTACGATACGCGCCCGTTCCTGCCGGCCGGAACCACGGTGGCGATGGAGTACGTCTACGACAACTCCTCGGCCAACCCGCGCAACCCGGATCATCCGCCGCGGCGCGTGCGGTTCGGACAGTTCTCGAACGACGAGATGGGCGACCTCTGGCTGCAGCTTCTGCCTCGTTCAGAGGCGGATCGGCAGACCCTCGTCCAGGCGTTCATGCCGAAGGTGGTCAACGAGGACATCGTCGGCTACGAGTCCATGCTGGCCGCCGATCCGGACAACCCGGTGCTCCACCGCGACGTGGCGGTCCTCTACATGACCGCCGAACGCACCGCGGCCGCTATCCGCCACTACCGGCGATCGCTGGAGCTGGATCCGGCATCGGCGACGGCGCACTACAACCTGGCGACCCTGCTGGCGGCGGGCGGTGCGCTCGACGAGGCGGTGCGGCACTTCCGCCGCGCGGTCGCGCTGCGGCCGGCGCACGCGGCCGCCCACAACAACCTGGGGGCCGTCCTGCGGGCGCTCGGCCGTCTCGCGGAAGCGACCCCGTACTTCGAGCGCGCGGTGGCCCTGGACGCGAGCAACGCGGCGGCGCACAACAACCTCGCCAGCGCCCTGTCGTCCACCGGCCGGCCCGCGGACGCCGTCCGTCACTACCGCCGCGCGCTGGCCCTGGAGCCGGACGGCATCGAGTCGCTGATGTCGCTCGCCTGGATCCTGGCTACGGACGCCGACGCAGCCTTGCGGGCGCCCGGCGAGGCGGTATCGCTCGCCGAACGGGCGGCGCACCTCACCGGCCGGCGCGACGTCAACGTCCTGGCCACGCTGGCCGCCGCCTGCGCCGCGGCGGGCCGCTTCGACGACGCGGTGACGGCGCAGCGCGAGACGATCGCGCTCGCCCGGCCGATCGCGGGACCCGAGGTAATGGCGGAGTTGCAGCGCCGCTTGACTCTCTACCTGCAGCGGCAGCCGCTGCGGCCGGTGGGATGAGACGTCCACGCCCCGCTCCCGCGGCGTGCCGCACCGCGCCTGCAACGCCGGCCGCCGCGGCCGATGCGGTGGGACGCCGCTCCGGGACCACGTCCGGACGGGTCGTCTCGCGAGTCGCCAGCGCGGCGCTCGTTGCCGCCGGCATCCTTCCCGCCGCCACCGCCGGCGTCGCAGGCGGTAGTTCCGGAGCGGGCGGACAGACCGGCGCGCCGGTGACGTTCAGCCGCGACGTCGCACCGATCCTGTACGTCAACTGCGTCGGCTGCCACCGTCCGGGAGGCATCGGTCCGTTCAGTCTGACCACCTACGCGGACGCCCGCCGGCGAGCGGCCGACATCGCCGCGACCACCGCCGGGCGCCGGATGCCGCCCTGGAAGCCGGTCCCCGGCCACGGGCGTTTCCGCAACGAACGACGCCTTGCGGACGTCGAAATCGCCGCGCTCGCCCGATGGGCGGCGGCCGGCGCGCCGGAGGGCGATCCGGCCGACCTCCCGGACCTGCCCGCGGCCGGCGACTGGCAGCTCGGGACGCCGGACCTCGTCGTGACGATGGAAGCATCGTTCCAACTGACCGCCGGCGGCGCCGACGTCTATCGCAACTTCGTCCTTCCGGCAGACCTCGGCACCCGCCGCTGGGTACGCGCCGTCGAGCTGCGGCCGGGCGCCGGCGGCGGACGCGTGATCCACCATGCCCGCATCCTGCTGGACGCGACGGGGGCCTCGCGCTCCCTCGCTGCCGAGGACGCCGAACCGGGCTACGACGGGCTGATGCTCGATCACGCGCGATTCCCCGCCGGGCACTTCCTGGGCTGGGCGCCGGGCAAGACCCCGGTGGAGATCCCCGACCCGCTCGCCTGGCCGCTCGACCCGGGCACGGACCTGGTGCTGCAGCTCCACCTGCTGCCCGCTCGCGACCCCGTCGACGTACAGCCGGCAATCGGGCTCCACTTCGCGGACCGCCCGGCAACGCTGACCCCGGTGTCGGTGCTCCTCACGTCGAAGGCCATCCGGATCCCCGCCGGTGCTCCGGCCCATGTCATCGAGGACAGCTACCGACTGCCGATCGCGGTCGACGTGCTGGGGATCGCGCCGCACATGCACTACCTGGGCAGGAGGGTCGAGGCCTGGGCCACGCTGCCGGACGGAGAAGAGGAGCCGCTGCTGCGGATCGACGACTGGGACTTCAACTGGCAGGACGAGTACCGCTACCGGGAACCGGTCCATCTGCCCGCGGACACGCGGCTCCGGGTACGCTTCACGTTCGACAACTCGTCCGCCAACCCGCGCAATCCGAACAGTCCCCCGGTGACGGTCGGCTTCGGGCCGCGCGCCGGCGACGAGATGGCGGAACTGATGCTGCAGGTGCTCCCGGTCGGCGATATGGGTGTGCTGGCGCGCAGTCTCGCCCTGAAGCGGGCGCGCGACGACATCCTCGGCTACCAGTCGCTGCTCGGCGCCGATCCGGCGGACCACGTGAACCACGCGGCGCTGGCGGTCCGCTACCTCGACGTCGGTCAGGTGGCGCTGGCGCGCGAGCACCTGGAACGGGCCGTCGCCCTGGCGCCGGACTTCCCCGACGCACACTACAACCTCGGCGGCGTGGCGCTGGCCGAAGGAGACACGGCGGCGGCCATCGCCGCCTACCGGGAGGCAATCGCGCTGCGGCCCGACTACCCCGAAGCGCACAACAACCTCGGAGGCCTGTTGACCGCCGCCGGCGCCCTCGACGAGGCGCTCGTCCACTACCGGCTGGCCGTGCGCTTCGACCCCGGCCACTCCGGCGCGCACTACAACCTCGCGAACGTGCTGCTGGCCCGCGGCGAGACGGCGGAAGCGATCCGGCACTACCGGCTGGCGCGGGAGGCCGCGCCGAACGACCCCGATGTAGCGAGCGCTCTCGCGCGGGCGCTGGCCCTGGCCGGCAATCCCGCGCCGCGCTGAGGTCAGCCTGCCTCGACCTGCGCCAGCAGCCCGGTCAGATCGGGATGGTCCGGATGCACGAGCAACGCCTCGCGCAGCCACTCGCGCGCTTCGCCGGACCGGCCGAGCTGCAGCAGGATCACGGCGCGCACCATCCAGGCCTCCGCAAACGCCGGGTCGATGCGAATTGCTTCCTCGAACTGACGCGCGGCCTCCTCGAGCCGGCCGGTGAGCCGGAGCGCTTCGGCCAGCCCGAGCCGTGCCTCCAGGTAGTTCGGCCGCAACTCGACCGCCGCGGCGTAACGCTCGATCGCCTCGGCGTGCCGGCCGCTCATGCCCAGATACGACCCCGATCCCGAAGTGCGCCTTCTCGAAGTCCGGCGCGATGCGCAGGGTCGCCTCGAACTCCCCGACGGCGCCCTCGGCGTCGCCGGCCATCATCAGGGCGGTCCCCAGCCGGTGCCGCAGGGAGGCATCGCCGGGCGTCTCGGCCAGCCCCTCCCGGAAGATGGCGGCCGCTTCGTCGAAGCGGCGGGCGTCCATGGCCCGCATGCCGCGGATCTCGTACGCGAGCGCGCTCCGGAGCAGACCGTTGTAGACCGCCATCAACGGGTCCGCCGGCGCCGGCACGCCCTCTCCCCGCTGTTGCAGGTGCATCCGGGCGGCGTCGAGATTGCCCAGCGCACGGTGCGCCATGCCGAGGTTGTAGTGCAGGCTTGCCGCCGACGGCGCGAGCGCCAGGGCCCGCTCCAGGTACCCGACCGCCCGCTGCGCGTCCCGTACCGCCAGCGCGGACCGGCCGGCGCCGGCCAGCACCGCCGCCGAGGCCGGATCCACCGCCAGCGCCCGCTCGAATACCGCGGCGGCCGCGGCCGGCCGCCCACGATCCAGCTCCATGCGACCGAGCCAGACCAGGGCCGCCAAGTTGGTCGAATCCAGTGCGAGAGCGCGCGCGAAGAAATCCGCGGCCAGCTCCCGATCGCCCCGCTGGCGGTACAGGTGCGCGAGATAGTAGGGCCAGCGCATCGCGGCCGGCGCCAGCCCGTGCGCGTTCAGCAGTGCCGTCTCGGCACGGTCGCGATGGTCCGCGGCCATCAGGATGAGACCGAGCTCGCCGTAGGCTTCTCCCAGCACGGAAGGCGGCGCCTCGGGATCTCCGGTCGCGGCGGACACGGCGTCGTACCCCTCGCGTATCTGCGCCTGTACGGGCGGGGCCAGCCGCGACAGGTCGGGTTCATCCACCGGTTGCGGCCCCGTCCACTCGAACGGGCCGGGGTCGGGCAACGAGGAACCGTCCGGGCCGGGCGCGCCGGCGCCGCCGCACGACGCCGCCAGCGCACCCGCAAGCGCCACCAGGCACCAGCCGATGGGTTCGAGCCGGCGCCGCAGGCGGCACGACCGCATTCCTTCCGGCTTCATCGTCGGCGCCCCTCTCCTTCGATCAAGGTGCTGTAGCGCCCGACCGGGACATCGGCCCATTCCTCCGTCCGCCCGTCCGGCCACGTGACCCGCACGGCCAACGCCTCGGCCTCCTCGTCGCCGAGCCCGACCAGCACCCGCGGGTCGTGCGCCGACGCGTAGCTGCCGTCCGCCCGCGCGCGCCGCCGGCGCGTGACCCCGTCCGAGCCGGCGACCGCCACGCGCGCACCGACCATGGTGCGTGGGACGTCACCGCCCACGAGCCGGAGTCCAATCCAGTCGCGCCGGTGGCCCATCTGGTTGATCAGCAGCTCCACCCGCCCGGCGGCGTTCGCCACCAGAAGGTCGGTATCTCCGTCGTTGTCGATGTCGCCGAACGCCAGACCGCGACTCACCTCGGAGCGGCCGAACGGAGCGCCGGCCCGTTCCGTCACGTCCTCGAACCGCGCCCCGGCGAGGTTGCGAAGCACCTGGTTGCGCTGATCCAGGGGGAAGGGATTCTCCGGCCCGAGGGATTCGAGTCGCTGCGTGACCAACCCGTTGACGGCCACGATGTCCAGCCAGCCGTCGTTGTCGATGTCGAGCCAGCCCGCGCCGAACCCGGTGTAGGGCAGACTCGCGGCGCGGATGCCGAAATCGGCGCTCCGGTCCTCGAACAGCCCGGCGCCGGCGTTGACGTAGAGGGTGCTCCCCTGCCCGGTCAGCTCGGTGATGAACAGGTCCTCGTCGCCGTCGTTGTCGAAGTCGGCCGCGTCGACCCCCATGTCCGCCTTGGCGTCTCCCGCCGCGCCCAGCGCCACGCCCTGCAGCAGCGCCAGGTTGCGGAACGCGCCGCCGCCCTGGTTCATCCAGAGCTGATTCTCCTGCTGGTCGTTGGCGACGAACAGGTCGATCCAGCCGTCGTTGTCGAAGTCGGCCGACGCCGCCCCGAGCGCGGGTCCGAACTCCCGTCCCAGGCCAGCCTCGGCCGTGACATCGGCGAACGTCCCGTCGCCCCGGTTGCGGTACAGGCGGCTCGGGGCCGGCGGGCTCACCTCCGGCGGACAGTAGTCGGGCGGGCCCGCGCGGTTGTAGCACTGCGTGTGCGTGTCCAGCGTGTAGTTCAGGTAGTTGCCGACGAACAGATCCAGCCAGCCGTCACGATCGAAATCGAGAAACGTCGCCGGCACGCCCCACGACGGCTCGTCGGTTCCGGTCGCGGCGGACACGTCGGCGAAAGTCCCGTCGCCCCGGTTGCGCAGCATCCGGTTCGGCCCGAAGCGGGTGAGGTACAGATCCACCCGTCCGTCGTTGTCATAGTCGCCCGCCGCCACACCCATGCCGTAGCCGCCGGCGGGCAGGCCGCTCTCCTCGGTGACGTCGGTGAACCGCAGCGCCCGCGTCCCGTCCGGCCGCACCTCCAGGTCGTTCCGGAACAGCCTGTCGCCCGGCGGCTGTCCCGCCGGCAGCGGCATCAGCGGCGTCCCGTCACCGAGCAGTTCGCCCTGCACCAGGTAGACGTCGAGATCGCCGTCGGCGTCGAAGTCGAACAGGCCCGCGCCCGGGCCCATCATCTCGGGCTGGTAAAAGCCGCCCGTCATGCCGTTGAAGTGGACGAAATCGAGCCCGGTCTCGACCGCCTTGTCGGCGAACAACTCGATGGCAGAATCGAGCGGGGCGACCGGCGGCGCGTCGGTCGCGGCCGACTCGGACGACCCGGAACCGGACGGACCGCACGCGGCCAGCGCTGCGGCCGCCGACCACGCCAACAGCGTCTGCTTCACGACACGAAGACGGACGCCCGCCGCGACGGACGCTCCCGCCGCACGCGTCGAATGCCGAAGCCGGCGGGGGTTGGCATCGCGGGTTCAGATGACAGGCGTCACACGCACCGTGACGTCCTCGCGCGCGATGCCGATCTGGATCTCGAGCGCGTCGGTGTCCAGGGGCAGCGATGCCCGGGAATAGGTGAGCACGTACTGGCCGGCGATCTCGTTGGCGATCTCCAGCAGCGGCCTCGCGAGGCCGGCGCTGGCATAGGTGTTCACCAGTCTGCCGCCGGTCCTCCGCGACGCCGTTTCCAGCGTCATCAGCCAGTCGCGGGTCTCGCGGGCCATGATCGAGTTGCGCATGTTGTTGTCGGCGGTGCCGCTGAAGGCCGAGGCCCGGTCGAAGACGCCGCGTCCCACGATGTCGAACGAGGCGCCGCTCCGCAGGGCCACGATGTGCACGGGCGCCCCGATCGCCTGCAGCACCCCGATGACCTGCTCCACCGGCCGGGCCGACGTGTTGGGCGACTCGGTGGCGAAGGCGCCCGGCACCTGGTCCGAGGTGATGATCACCAGCGTCGGGCGGTTCGGCTGGCGGTTCTGGATGTCGCGCACGGTCTGTATCAGCGCGTCCTGGAAGCGTGGTATCGCCCCGACGGTCGGGAAGACCCGATCGACCGCCTCGCGCATCACGCTGATGCGGGTCGTCGGCGGCACCACCCGCACCGGCAGGTCGCCGAACGTCATCAACGACATCCGCGCGTAGCCGTCCAGCGCATCCACGAACTCCGTCACCGCCCGGCGCACGTGCGTGGTGGACGGGACGACCGCCTCGCTGGTGTCGATCAGTATCGACACGTCCGCCGGACCGGTCGGGCGCGCCAGATAGAGCACCTCGCAACGCACGCCGTTTTCCGCCACCTGGATCTCGTGCGGCCGCAGATCGACCACGGGGTTCCCGTCGTCATCGAGAACGGTCAGGTAGAGCTGCTGCGCGGACTGCGCCGGAAGGACCGCATCGACCGCGCCCCACACGGCGACGAACGCGGCAGCGGCGACGAACGGGCGTAGACGCGACGACCGAAGCGATCGCGTTGACATCGCCATGGCGGTTCTCCTTGCCTGCGGGTCCGTTCACTATACGCGAAGTCGGCCGGAGAACGGGCGCCGGATCGAACGCCGGCCGCCCACCCATCGTGCGCGCGGCTGCAACAACGGCCATCGCGCGCGCGGCTACAACACGGGCGTAACGCGGATGGTCACCCCCTCGCGCGCGATACTCAAGCCGATCCCGATCGAGTCGGTATCGGTCGGCAGCTCGGGACGGATGTAGGTCAGCACGAACTGCGCCAGGATCTCGTCGGCGATGGCGGCGAGCGGCTCCTCCAGCCGCGTGTGGTTGGCGACGGTCGCGAACCGGCCGCCGGTGCGCGCCGTGATCTCGGCGAGACTGCCCAGCAGGTCGCCCGGCCGCCGGCGCAGCGCCGCGATGTGGATCGGTGTGCCGATCTGCGTCAGCGGGTTCAGGAAACCCCGGCGGTAGCGGTCCGACGGCTGGCGGCTCGCGACGGACGAGGTGACCGCGACGATCACCGGGCGCCGCGGCGACTCCTCGATGATTCTCCGACGCGCTTCGATCAACGCACTATTGAAGTTGTTGTTGAATCCGGGACTGGGAAACAGCAGCGAGATCGCCTCACGTATTTCCGCCGTACGCATGGCGGGCGCCACGACGGTCCTCGGCGTGCCGCCGAACACCATCAACGACATTCGCGCGCTGCCCGCCAGGCGGTCGACGAAAGCCAGCAGCGCCCGCCGCAGATGGGGCGTCGCGGAGACGAAGTACCGGCTCGTATCGACAAGCAGGAACACTTCGGCCGCCGCGGTCGGCCGCACGAGGTGGGTCACCCGGCCCGGCACGCCGTTCTCGGAGACGGTCACGTCGCCGGGTTGCAGATCGTGGATGGGAACGCCGTTCCGGTCGAGCACGGTGAGGTAGAACTGCTGCGCGACCTGCGCTTCCGGTACCGCGTGCGCCGCGGCGCACACCCCGACGATTCCCGCTACGACGACGAACCGACGAAGTTTCGCGGTGCGCGGCGAGGTCATGGCATCGCGTCGGCCGGCCATGGCGTGCGGCACGGCTCTCCCCGTTCGTAGCGCCGGAGATTCACCGTCAGGCGCCGCACCACCTCCGGCAACCGCGCCATCTCGGCCGCGCCGATCAGCGCGCGCTGCACCTCGGCGGCCTCGCCGAAGCGGCCGAGCTCGGCCAGGGTCATCGCCATCGTCTCGCCCAGATCGAGGGTGGGCTCGGGTTCCGCGTCCATGACCTGCTCGACCAGCGTCATCGCCCGCCGGCCGTTCCGGATCGCGGCATCCGGCGCCGCGGCGAGCAGCCGGGCCAGCGCGTGCGCGAAGGAAGGCTCCCGGGGGAACGCCTCCATCGCGGTCACCAACCGGTCGTGCGCCTCGCGGTAGCGTCCGAGTTGGACGAGCGCCATCGCGAACCCGAACCGGGCCTCGAGCGCGTCCGGGTTCGTGCGCAGCACCAGCTCGTAGTACGACAGCGACGACTCGGGATCGCCCGCGTGCCGCAAACTGATCGCCATCCGCAGGTGCACGGCGTCGTCCCCGGGCCGATGGCGCAACGCGGTCCGGAACCGTTCGACGGCCTCCGCGTGCCGGCCCGTCTCCTGGAGGAGCACGCCGATGCTGTAGTGCGACGGGAAGTAGTCGGGGGTGGTTCGCACGACGCGCTGGAACTCGGCCATCGCGCCGTTCAGATCGCCGGTCATGAAGAGCGCGGTGCCGAGACGGTGCCGCAGCCCGGGGTCGTCGGGGTCCAGCTCGAGTCCCTGGCGGAACTGCTCGATCGCGGCCGGCCATTCCTGCCGGTCGAGCGCCTCCAGACCGCTGTTCTCGAAGGTGCCGGCGGTCGTCAGCAGCGAGTCCAGCGCCGCCATCAGCGGGTCCGCCGGCCGGATCTCGGCGTTCTCCCGCCTCCGCAGGTGCTCCTCGGCCCGCGCGTCGTCTCCGAGCCCGCGGTAGGCCATTCCCAGCGGGTAGTGCACGGCGCCGATGTCCGGGTTCCGCTCCAGAATCTCCTCCAGCAGGTCGGCGGCCCGGCGGTAGTCCTCCTCGAGCAGCGCCGTCCGGGCCAGGCCGTAGCGCGCGGAGAGCGACGACGGAAACAGCGCCAGCGCCCGGGCGAACAGCGGCTCGGCCTCGTCCGGCCGTCCCTGCTCGAGTCGGATGTCCCCGAGCCAGAACAGCGTCGTCGGATCCTCGGGCTCGATGCCGAGGACCTGCTCGAAGAACGCGGCCGACTCGTCCAGAGCGCCGCGGTCGCGGTACAACTGCGCCAGGTAGTAGGGCCAGCGGACGTCGCCGGGAGCCAGCGCCGCCGCCTCGCGCAGGCAGGGCTCGGCCTCGTCGGTGAACCACGCGGCCATGAAGGTCATTCCCATCACGCCGACCGCTTCGGCAGCCAGCTCGGCCGGGATGCCGGCCCGCTCGCCGGGCGGCGGCAGGGCGGCATGGCGGTCGCGAATCTGCCCCTGCACCGACTCGCCGACCCGACTCAGGTCCGGCAGCACGGCCCCGCAGGACGCCATCGCGTGCGAGGAGTCCTGTGTGGCGGCGGCTGTTTCCGCCGGCGCCGGCGAATCCCCCGACCCCGGCTCGTTCGCCGCGGAGCATCCGCCGAGCAGCGCCGCGACCCCCAACATCGCCAACGGCCACCGCATCGGAGCCGCCCCTTCCGCCGCGGACGTCCGTCGTCCAGCCATCAGGAGCTCCCCGTTCCCTGCTCCAACGTGGTCCAGCGGTCGATCTCGACGTCCTCCCAGGTTTCCGTCTGCCCGTCCGGCCAGCGCACCTCGACCGCGGGACGTGCATCCGACTCCCCGAGGCCGACGATCACGCGGGGATCGTTTGCCGAAGCGTAGCTGCCGTCCGAACGGGCGCGGCGCCACAGCGTCGGCTCGCCGGAGCGACGCACTGCCACCCGCGCCCCGAGCATGTCGCGTCCCCCGGCGCCGGCGAGACGCAGGCCGAGCCAGTGCCGCCGGTTGCCGATCCGGTTGATCAACAGCCGCACCGGACCGGTGTCGTTCCCGACCACCACGTCGACGTCGCCGTCGTTGTCGATGTCGCCGAAGGCGGCGCCGCGACCGGTCTCCGACAGCTCGAACGCCGCGCCGGCGGCGACGGTCACGTCCTCGAAGGTGCCGTCGCCCAGGTTGCGGAACAGCGACCTGCGCTGGTCGTACGGGAACGGGCGATCCGCCGGGCCCGGACTGGCGATGACGGTGCCGTTGACCGCGAGCAGGTCGAGCCAGCCGTCGTTGTCGTAGTCGAACCAGGTGGTGCCCCACCCGGTGTACGGCAGGCTCCCGGCGCCGAGCCCGGACACCGTGCTCCGATCCTGGAACGAAGCCGCCCCGTTGTTCACGTAGAGGTTGTTGCCCTCGTTCGTGATGTGCGTCATGAAGAGGTCTTCGTCGCCATCGTTGTCGTAGTCGCCCGCGTCCACCCCCATGCTCGCCTCGGCCAGCCCCATGCCGCTCAGGGCCGCGCCGGCCAGCAGCGCGACGTCGCGGAAGGTCCCGTCGCCCTGGTTGATCCAGAGCAGGTTCTCGGTGGCGTCGTTGGCCACGTAGATGTCGCTCCAGCCGTCGCCGTCGTAGTCGGCGACCGCCACGCCGAGGGCCGGTCCGAACTGGCCGCCGACCAGGGCCGTATCGCTGACGTCGACGAAGCGTCCTTCGCCAACGTTGCGGTACAGGTGATCGGGCGTCCCGCCGTAGGTCTCGGGAGGGCAGTAGTCGCGGGCGCCGGTCACGTTGGAGCACTCGATGGTGTTGTCGAGCCCGTAGTTGACATTGTGGCCGACGTACAGATCCAGCAGGCCGTCCCGGTCGTAGTCGACGAACGACGCCGAGACGCCGAAACCGGGCGCGCCGTCGATGCCGCTGGTCGCCGAGGCGTCGCGGAAGGTCCCATCCCCCTGGTTCAGGTAGAGGCTGGCGGGACCGAAGTTGGTCAGGAACAGATCGGTCCAGCCGTCGTTGTCTACGTCGCCCGCCGCCACCCCGAGACCGAACCCGTCGGCGTCGAGCCCGCTCTCGGCGGTGACGTCGCTGAAGCGCAACGTGCGCGCGCCGTCCGCCGCCACCCGCAGATCGTTGCGATAGAGCCTTCCCGTGGAGGGCGTCGAACCGCCGGGGGGCACCAGCGCGTCGGCCGGGCTGCCGGCTTCGTCGAGCAAGCGGCCCTGGACGAGGTACACGTCGAGGTCGCCGTCGTTGTCGTAGTCGAGCAGGCCGACGCCCGGCGGCAGGATCTCCGGATAGTAGTACTGGCCCGACGCGCCATTGAAGTGGACGAAGTCCAGGCCGCTTTCGCTCGCCCGTTCCACGAACCAGTCCGCGTCGGCACGCGGTGCGCCCCCGGGATCGCTCTCGGTGCCGCCCGCCGGCCCGCCGCAAGCGGCGGCCAGCACGATCCACACTCCCAACCACGCCGCGCGCGTTCTCACTTCAGTCTCGCAGTCTAGGAGCTTGCGCCGTAGAACGCAACGAAGTGCGTTCCGAGCAGCAAAGGTCCCGAGGCGGTGGGGCTGGGGCCGAACACGCTGCCTTGCGACGGATTTGGCGCCAGCCGAATCGTGGCTCGCGGCGTCGGCGCTCGCCCGTCACAGCGGCGAGCGGCTCGGACGCCCCTGCTCGTATCGGGCCAGGTTCGCGGCCAGGCTCCGCGCGCGGGGCGCCTGCCCCGCCTGCTGCGCGGCCCCGATGGCCCGCTGCTGCCAGACCACCGCCTCGTCGTAGCGCCCCACCTCGGCGTAGGCCATCGCCAGGCTCTCGTAGGTCTCGATGCTCGTGTCTCCGCGGAGCCGCTCGTTCGCCACCGCCAGCGCGCGCTCCCCGTCGCGTGCCCCGGCGTCCGGCGCCGCCGCCAGGATCCGCACCAGCAGGTTGGTCAGCAGAAGCTGGCCGGGATGCACGAGCTGCGCGCGGTCGAGCCAGTCGCGCGCCTCCCGGTGCCGGCCGAGCTGAATCAGCGCCACCCCGCGTCCCATCCAGGCCTGGTCTGAGGCCGGATCGATTTCGACCACGCGTTCGAACTCCGCTTCGGCATTCGCGAGCCGCCCGGCGAGGCTGAGCGTATCGGCCAGTCCCAACCGCGCATCGACGTAGCTGGGACGGCTCCGGACGGCAGCTTCGTAGCTGGCGATCGCCTCGCCGTAGCGGCCGTCCCGCGCCAGCAGCTCGCCGAGGCTGAAGTGCGCGTCGGCAAGGCCCGGCTCCGCTGCCAGCGCCGCTTCGAACTGCGCCATCGCACCGCGGGTGTCACCCGCCATGTCCAGCGCCACGCCGAGGCGGTGCAAAAGCGTCGGATCGTCCGGCGTCAGCGCGAGGCCGGCCCGAAAGGCCGCCGCCGCCTCGGCGTGCCGCCCTGCGCTCAGGGCGCGCGAGCCACGCCGTTCGTGGGCCAGCGCGCTGTCCAGCAGCCCGGTCGACTGCTGGAGCAACGGGTCGGCAAGGCCGGGGGCCCCGCCTCCCCGCTGCCGCAGATACTGCTCGGCCAGCTCCAGTTGGCCGATGTCCCGGTACGCCATGCCGAGGCTGTAATGCAGGCTCGTCGCCCCCGGATCGACCGCCAGCGCGCGCTCCAGGTAGGTGACGGCCCGCGCCGCATCCTCGCGCGCGAGCGCAGCCCGGCCGATGCCGGCGAGGACCGCGGACGAGGCAGGCTGCAGGGCCAGCGCCCGCTCGTACACGCGCTCGGCCGCCGCCGGCTGTCCCTGATCGAGGTACATCTCGCCGAGCCAGACCAGGGCCGGCAGGTTCGAGGGATCGAGATCGACGACGTGCCGGAAGCCCTCGAGCGCCCGCCCCCGCTGACCGGTCAACTGGAACAGGTGCGCCAGGTAGTACCGCCAGCGCACCGCGGACGGCGCGCCCGCCTGCGCGTTCAGGAAGGCGTGCTCCGCCGCCTCGTAGAATCCCGCCGCCTGCAACACCAGGCCGAGCTCGCCGTAGGCGTCCGCGAGGGCCTCTGCCGCGGCTCCCGCATCGCCCTCCAGCGCGAGCACGGCCGCGTGCCGGGCGCGGACCTGATCCTGCACCGTGGGCTCGAGCCCCGTCAGCCGGGGCAGGACAAGCGGCGGCGGCGGCGCTCCCGCAGCACGTCCCTCCCCGGTCGACGACGCGTCGTCGGATGCGGCACAGCCGGCGAGCGTGGCACCCGCGAGCGCGACGGCGGCCGCCAGCGCTCCCAGCGCGGCGTACGAACGTGCGGCGTACGAACGTGCAATCCCCGGCAGGAGCCTGGACGACGCAACGGACGCAGCCGGCAGCCCACCGGACGACCACGTCCCCGACATGTCCCTGTCCCCGGTCGTCATGGCTGCCGGCCGTCTCCCTGCGTCAGCGTGGTGTAACCGCCGACCGGCAGGTCGGCCCACTCCTCGGCCGTACCGTCAGGCCAGGTGACCCGCACACGCGGCGAACCCGCCGACTCCCCCAGGCCGACGATCACGCGGGGATCGTTGGCCGAGGCGTAGCTCCCGTCCGCGCGGGCGCGGCGCCAGCGCGATGAGCCATCCGGCAGGAACACCTCCACCCGCGCCCCGAGCATGTCGCGCGGCGTCTCGCGTCCCACGAGCCGCAGCCCGATCCAGTGACGCAGTTGCCCGACGTCGTTGACGAGCAGACGCACGGGACCGGCGCCGTTGGCGATCAGCACGTCCGTGTCACCGTCGTTGTCGACGTCGCCGAACGCCGCGCCGCGGCTCACCTCCGACAGCGCGAACGCCGCGCCGGCGCGGTCCGTGACATCCTCGAACCGCTCGCCGCCGCGGTTGCGGAACACCTGGTTGCGCTGCTGCAGCGCGAACGGATTGTCCGGTCCGTACGCCTCCAGATCCAGGGTCACGGTGCCGTTGACGGCGACCACGTCCAGCCAGCCGTCGTTGTCGATGTCCAGCCAGCCCGCCCCGAAGCCGGTGTACGGCAGGCTGGCGGCGCGTATGCCCCGGCCGGCGCTCTGGTCCCTGAACATGCCTCCGTCGTTGACGTACAGTGTGCTCCCCTGCCCCGTCAGCTCGGTGACGAAGAGATCCTCGTCGCCGTCGTTGTCGAAGTCGCCGGCGTCGACGCCCATGTCCGCCTTGGCCACCCCGGCGGCGCCGAAGGCGGTCCCCCACAACAGCGCGTGGTTCCGGAAGGTGCCGTCACGCTGATTGATCCACAACTGGTTCTCCTGCTGGTCGTTGGCGACGAACAGGTCGAGCCAGCCGTCGTTGTCGTAGTCCGCCGCCGACGCGCCGAGCCCCGGTCCGTACTCGCGCCCCATGCCGGCCTCGAACGTCACGTCGGCAAACGTGCCGTCGCCGCGATTGCGGAACAGACGATCGGGCTGCGGCGGGCTGACCTCGGGGGGGCAGTAGTCCGCCGGGCCGGACTGCGCGTAGCACTGCCAGTGGGTCTCGATGCTGTAGTTCAGGTAGTTGCCGACGAACAGGTCGAGCCGGCCGTCCCGGTCGTAGTCGAAGAAGGTGGCGGGCACGCTCAGTCCCGGATCGCCGGTGCCGGTCTCGTCCGTCACATCGGTGAAGGTGCCGTCGCCCCGGTTGCGGAACATCTGGTTCGGCCCGAACCGCGTGGTGTAGATGTCGGTCCAGCCGTCGTTGTCGTAATCCGCCGCGGCCACGCCCATGCCGTACCCGAGGGATGCGATGCCGGCCGCCTCGGTCACGTCGGTGAACCGCAGCCGGCGCTCGCCGCCGGGTCCCGTCTCGAGATCGTTGCGGAAGATGCGGTCGCCCGGCGGCTGCCCCGCCGGCGGCGGGAGGAGCGCCTCGCCGTCCCCGAGCCGGCCTCCCTGCACGAAGTAGACGTCGAGGTCGCCGTCGTTGTCGTAGTCGAGCAACCCGACGCCGGGGCCCATCATCTCGGGCTGGTAGAACTTGCCCGTCATGCCGTTGACATGGACGAAATCGAGCCCGGCCTCCGCGGCACGATCTACGAACCAGTCGCGGTCGTGCGCGATGGGCAGGACAGCCGGGGCATTCGCTGTTTCCGATTCCTCGGGCGCGGGCTCGGTCCCGCAGGCGGCCAGCAATCCGGCGAGAGCCATCGCCCACATGCTTCCCGCCCGCTGTGCTGTCATCGTGGAATGGTAGATCGACCGGCCCGACCGGCCGCAAGCGCGCCGCTGGCACGCGACGTGCCTACCCCTACTCCAAGAGTTCTCATCGCGGCGACACGCATTGTCGCGCGGAGCCGGTCCGGCGTGGAGCCCGCAGTGATGCAGAAGGAAAGGCGCAGCCGATGACATCCAGATCACAAAGAAACGGGCCGGGAGGCAACCCCGCCTCCCGGCCCGTGAAGTCGATCGGCCGCGCGGGTCACGCGTGGCCGGGCTCGGACGAATCCCCTACCAGTAGAGATGGGTCGCGAACTGCAGGAACCGGCCCTGGATCGTCCGGCGCGGCCGGCCCAGGCCGCTGCCGTAGCGGTTGGTCGCCTCGAGGACCGGACCGGCGTTGAGCATGTTGTAGATGTCGGCCTGCACGTTGAGCCGCCGACCGCCGGCCATCTCGAACACCTTGCGGATCGAGATGTCGAACTGCTGCAGCCGGTCGAGATACGTCGACCCGGGCGGCATCAGCGGGATGAACGGACTCTGCGTGAACGCCACACCGGCCTCCTGGATTGCCGCGCTGGGCACCGAGTAGCCGACGTTGCCGAGCGCCAGGAGGCTGCCCCACAGGTTGCCGCCGCCGTTCAGGCCCGACGCGCTGTCGCCGGAGAAGCTGGTGGTGGCGAGCAGCTCGCGCGGGTTGTACGACTGGAACGTCGCGCTGAACTGGAAGTCGCCGGGCAGCGGCACGGTGCCTGACAGCTTGAACTCGTTCAGCCACGGCACGTTGTATGCCGCACCGACGTCCTGGCCGGTCAGCGGGCTGACGCCCGATCGATCGCAGAAGAGCAGCTTGTTGGGATCGTCCTGCGAGTCGCAACGGGTAATGACGTTCCGCTCGAGCGTCCACGCACCGAAGATGGTGGTCCCGTTCGGCAGCCGGGCGTTGAAGCCGCTCTCGAAACCCTCGTAGGTCTCGTCATATCCCGTGCTCGAGTTGGTGTTGGTGTAGACGCGGTCGGGCGTCCGGCCCTGCGCTTCCGGATTCAGGACGTAGACCGGCAGGGTTCCCGGCACGGCGCTGCCGTTCGTGGTGCAGCCGAAGCCGCCGGAACCGGGAGTGCCGGCCGTGGCGCACGGATTCGCGAACTGGAACAGCGTGTAGTCCGAGAGCGAGAGCGCCCGGTTCACGAGCAGGATCGCGCTCTGTGTGTCGCGGCGATAGTAGTTGAAGCTCGTCGACAGACCCGGCAGCAGCTCGCGCTCGATCCCGATGTTGGTCAGAGCCGACCACGGGCGGCTCAGGTTCGGATCGAGGACGGGCGTCGAGGTTCCCTGGCCGAAGTCGGCGCTCGCGAGGCCGATCTCCCAGTCCTGCACGTAGTCGTCGCCGTTGGTGCCGTGATTCGGCACCGACCCCGCCTCTTTTGCCCCGCCCCAGTCCGTCAGGGCCGAGTTGCCGTACGCGACCGCGCCGAGTCCGGGCGAGATCATGTTCAGCTCGTCGAGCGTGGCGCAACGGTTCGAGGCGCTCCCGTGCCGGCTCGTGATCATCGCGCAGTCGAACCACGCCAGCGACTGGCTGGTCACCTTGCCGGTGGCCAGCGCGCTGGCCAGGCTGTGGGTGATGGACGAGTTGTAGCGTCCCCACGAGAACTTCAACGCCGTCGAGGCGTCGCCGAACAGGTCGTAGGCCAGGCCGAGCCGCGGTGCGATGTTCGACCAGTCCGGGATGCTGTCCTTGCCGGGCAGCGTGGTCGGAGCCGTGAACCGCGTCCGCAGGAGCCGTTCCGTCGGCCTCACCGTCCCCACGATATTCTCGATCCGGAGACCGAGGTTCAAGGTCAGCCGGTCGATGGTCCAGGTGTCCTGCACGTACCCCGAGAAGTCCCGGTAGAAGAGGGAGTAGTCGACATCGGTATTCGCGCGGCCTATCTGGTACGGTACGCCGGCCCGATAGCGCTGCCGTAGCGAGCCGTTCCACTGCTCGGTCAGCCGGAACGGCGCCCAACTGCTCATGAAGCCGACCTTCACGTTGTGCGACCCGGTGACGTACGACATCGAGACGTTGGTGTTGAACCGCTCCACGTAGGCGAGCCGGTTGCCCCAGTGGTACCGGTCGAGGAAGTCGTTGGTCGTGTCGCGCCGCAGCGTGTTCGCGTAGAACGGGTGAATGCCGCCCCCGTCGACGCCGCTGCCCGGAAGCTGCGCGGCAAGTCCCGGATCGCCCAGGTGCGGGTACCCGCCGACGCCCGGATAGCAGGGCGTCGCCACGCAGGTCGGCCACGACTGATCGAAATTCTGCGTCTGCTTGCCGACGGCGCCGCCCCGCAGCCCCATACCTGGACCGTTCGGCACCTCCGCCTCCTGGTCGACGTTGCTCCAGTTGGCGACGTTGGTGGAGTACCCGGCCTCGAGCAGCAGCCGGCTGCTCAGCGTCGACGTCCACTTCGCCGCCCCGATGTAGTAGAGGGGCGACCCATGGTGGCGCGACGCGGTCGCGACGTCGGCGCGCGCGTCGTAGTCGTGGAAGCGCTGCTTGATGATCCGGTCGATGTAGGCCGAGAACTTGTTGTTCTGGGTTATCTGGTAGGTCAGGCGCAACAGACCGCTGGTGATGCGGTCGTCGTTGATGCCCGGCCGCAGGCCCCCGGTGCCGTCCGGGTACTTGGTGTTCGCCATGTAGCGCGGCGCCGTGCCCTGCTCGTTCTTGTAGTAGCTGTCGGTGACCGGCACGTTGATGCTGAACCGGCGCGCGCTGCCGAAGAACCAGAACTTGTCGCGGATGAGCGGTCCGCCATGGGCGACGTTCAGGTCGTAGACGTAGTCGATCGACTCGGTCGAGTTGAGCCCGCGATTCTGGAGCCGTTGCGAGAAGTTGTCCCCCTGGAACGCGCCGTCGGCGAAGCCGAAGTAGTTCTGCCCGCTGTGGGTGTTGCCGCCCTCTCGCGGGATCATGCTGATGCGGACACCGCCGGTCGAGGTCTCGGCCGAGATGCCGCTGGTCTCGTAGACCATCTCCTGCGCGGCGAGCTGGTTGTTGTAGTTCTGCACGCCCCCGTCGCCGCCGGCGGTCATGACGAGCTGCCCGTCGACGGTGACCGTGGTCTGCCGCGTGCTCATGCCGTGCACCGACATGTAGGTCTGCTGCGCCGCGGTGGTCAGCCCGACCTCCGGGCGATTCATCTTGACGCCCGGAATGAGCTGC
The DNA here is from genome assembly GCA_964291605.2 of Vicinamibacterales bacterium. GTDB lineage: Bacteria > Acidobacteriota > Vicinamibacteria > Vicinamibacterales > UBA8438 > WTFV01. Next base: position 4,433,407 of record OZ219745.1, read on the forward strand.
GCCGTCGACTGCAGGTTGCGCCCGGTCGGGATGGCGTCGAGCACCTCGCGGTCGAGCACCTCGGCCTGGCTGATCGACTGCACGTCGACCACCGGGGCCTCCCCCGAAACGGTGACCGTCTCCTCCAGGGCGCCGACCGACAGCACCGCGTCGACCGTTGCAGTGAAGCCTCCCGGCAGCTCCTGGCTCTCGACGAGCACCGTCGAGAAGCCGGGCAGCGTGAAGGTGATGGTGTACGTGCCGGGGCGCAGGTCGACCAGCAGGTAGCGCCCGGTGCCGTCGGTGATGCCGATGCGGCTTCCCTCGATGAGCGCCGGGCTCGACGCCTCGACGGTGACCCCGGGCAGGATGCCGCCCGTGTTGTCGGTCACCTCCCCGGTGAACTGGCTGGTGCCCTGCGCGTGGACCGCGGCCGGCGCGAGGGCCAGAAGCGCCAGGGCGGTGAAGGCCGTGTGGCGATGTCTCATCTCCATCCTCCTCTCACAGTCCGATGCGCGAGGCGAACGACGACGTCCAAAGCGGCCGACGACGGTAGGAACGTGTCTTGCCGGCAGTATAGCGCGAGCGCGAGGCGGGACCGTGGCGGAACGACTCCAAGAAAAAAAACGGGCCGGGAAGCAGCCCTGCCTCCCGGCCCGCGAGAATTCGGCGGCCGCGCGTGGACGACACCCGCGGCCACGGTCGGACGACTCGACCTACCAGTGGATGTTGGTCGCCAACTGCAGGAAGCGTCCCTGGACGGTCCGGGTGACGTTGCCCATGGAGCTGCCGAAGAAGTTGGTCCCCTCGATGATCGGGCCGCCGTTGATGATGTTGTAGACGTCGGCCTGCACGTCGAAGCGCATGCCGTTGGCCATCTCGAACACCTTCCGGATCGAAATGTCGACCTGGTTCAGGCGATCGAGGAAGGCGGATCCCGGCGCCATCAACGGGATGGTGATGGTCTGCGTCCGGGGAATGCCCGCGGGGTAGTACGTGTCGTCCTTGGGCACGTTCCAGCGGACGTTGCCGGTACGGGTGAGGCTGCCCTCCAGCTCGCCGCCGCCGTTCAGGCCGCCCGCGCTCTGGCCGCCGCCACCGCCGACGATGAGCTCGCGCGGATTGTACGACTGGAGGGACCCGCTGAAGGTGAAGCCGCCCGGCAGAGGCAGCGTGCCCGACAGCTTGAACTCGTTCAGCCACGGCACGTCGTAGCCGCCGTACGAATCCGGGCCCCACGCGCCCGTCGGGTCGCAGAACATCAACTCGTTGGGATCGTCCCGCGTGTCGCACCGGGTGAGCAGGTTGCGCTCCAGCGTCCAGCCGCCGAAAATGTTCGTGCCGTTGGGCAGCCGGGCGTTGAACGCGGTCTCGAACCCGTTGTAGCTGTCGGAGTAGCCGTCATCGCCGTAGGTGTTGATGACGACGTGATCCGGGGTACGCAGTTGCGCTTCCGGGGTCAGGCTGTAGACCGTCAGCTGGGTCTGGGCATTCACACCGCGCGTCGTGCACGGGAATCCGCTGGGGGCCATCCCGACCGCATTCCCCGCCACCGTCGCCGAACCGCACGGATTGGCGATCTGGAACGGCACGTAGTCGTTCAGAGACCGATTGGCGTCGTGCTGGATGATGCCGTCGTAGCTGTCCCGGTGGTACCAGTTGAAGCTCGTCGACAGACCCGGCAGGAGCTCGCGCTGGATTCCGGCATTGAAGAGCGAAGCCCAGGGTCGGGCCACGCCGTTCGGGTCCTGCCGCGGCCGGCCGATGGGACCGCCGAAAGCCGCATCCTTGGTCAGCCCGACTTCCCAGTCCTGCACGTAGTCGTCGCCGTTGGTGCCGCCGTTCTGCTGGTGGCCGGTGTACCCCGCTACGCCCTTCTCGTAGGTGACGTTGGGATCACGCCCCCCATAGGCGACGGCGCCAAGCCCCGGCGAGATCGCCTCGAGCTCGGAGAACGTCGCGCAGGTGTTGCGGGTGGTCGGGCTGAGCGCGCAGTCGAACCAGTCGCGCTCGTGGTGCTGCCAGCCGCCGGGATGGAAGTCGCGTGCGTAGTTGAAGATGTTCGAGGCGTTGTACCGCCCCCACGACAGCTTCAGCGCGGTCGACGCGTCGCCGAACAGGTCGTAGGCCATCCCGATGCGCGGCGCCCAGTCGGTCCACTTCGGCACGTTCCTCTGCTCCGCGAACGGCGTGTCCCAGTTGGTGAACCGCCGCAGCGTCGCCGGCGTCTCCCGGATGGTGGAGTTGAACGTCTCCCAGCGGAGGCCGAGATTCAGCGTCAACCGGTCGATCGTCCACGTGTCCTGGATGTAGGTCCCGAGATCCCGGAACCCCATCCGGAAGTACGTCGGGTGGTTCGTGACCCGCACCGTCGTCGGAATGCCGTCGCGGTACTCCTGCCGCAGCGCGCCGTTCTTCTTCAGGTCTTCCAGGAACGGTCCCCAACTGCTCATCATGCCGATCTTGACGTTGTGCGACCCGGTGACGTACGACATCGACGTGTTGTAGTTGAACCGCTCGACGTAGGCGTGGCTGTCGCCCCAGTGGTAGCGGTCCTCGAAGCTGTTGGTCTTCTCGCGCCGGCTGGTGACCGTGTACCAGGGATCGATGGTCGAGCCGTACTGGTTCATCGACCCCTGCATGTTCAGGCCGGGATACCCGCCCACACCCGGATAGCAGGGCGTGAACTGGCAGGTGGCGAGACCGGCCGGCAGCGGCTGCGTGTGCATGCCGCCCGGCGTCAGCGACTGTCCCGGCGCGAACGGCACGTCGTCCTCGGAGTCGATGTTGCTCCAGTTCTCGACGTTGGTCGAGTAGCCCGCCTCGAGCAGCAGCCGGCTGCTGAGGGTCGCGGTCCACTTCGCCGAGCCGACGTAATACAGCGGGGAACCGTGGTGGCGCGCCGCTGTCGCGACGTCCTGCACCGAGCCGTGGTTGTGGAACCGTTGCTTGATGATGCGGTCCATGTACACCGAGAACTTGTTGTTCTGGTTGATCTGCGCGGTCAGGCGCAGCAGGCCGCTGGTGACGCTGTTGTCGTCGACGCCGGGCAGCTTCTGGTTGAAGTCCCTGCCGTCGGCGTCGATGCCGTACCGCGAGTGCAGGAAGTAGCGGGGCACCGACCCGTCGTCGCTCCGCGTGAAGCTGTTGGTCGTCGGCTTGTCGATCTCGAACCGGCGGAAGCTGCCGAAGAACCAGAACCGGTCGCGGATGATGGGGCCGCCCAGGGCGTTGTTGAAGTCGTAGATCAGGTCGATCGACTCGCGCGACGAGGCGCCGCGATCCTGCAGCCGCTGGGTGAGCTGGTCCTGCTGCAGCCCGGACTGGCTGTAGCCGAGGTACTGTTGCCCGGTGATCGAGTTGCCGCCCTCGCGGCCGATCATGTTGATCCGCACGCCGCCCGCCGAGGTCTCGGCCGAGATGCCGCTCGTCTCGTAGACCATCTCCTGGTTCGCGAGATGGTTGTTGTAGTTCTGGTTCGCCCCGTCGTACCCGGAGCTCATGACGAGCTGACCGTCGACGGCGACCGTGGTCTGGCGAACGCTCATGCCGTGGACCGACATGTAGGTCTGCTGCGCCGCGGTGGTCAAACCGACCTCCGGCCGGTTCAACTTGATGCCCGGGATCAACTGCGCGGTCGACTGCAGGTTGTTGCCCGTCGGGATGGCGTCGAGCACCTCGCGGTCGAGCACCTCGACCCGGCGGGTGGTCGCCACGTCCACGACCGGCGCCTCACCGGAAACGGTCACCGTTTCCTCAAGGGCGCCGACCGACAGCACGGCATCGACCGTCGCCACGAAGCCCGCCGGCAACTCCTGGTCCTCGACCACGACAACCGAGAAGCCGGGCAACGTGAAGGTCACGGTGTACGTTCCGGGTCGCAGGTCGACGATGGTGTACCGACCCGCCCCGTCGGAGATCGCGACGCGGCTGCCCTCGATCAGCGCCGGGCTGGACGCCTCGACGGTGACGCCGGGCAGGATGCCACCGGTGTTGTCGGTGACCTCCCCGATGATCTGGCTGCCGGCCTGGCCGAACGCCCCGGCCGGTACCAGTGTCAGAGCCGCCAACGCCGCGACGGCCGTTAACGAACGTCTCATAGTTACGGTCCTCCTCTGACGTGTTGAGACAACTCGCACAGTGATAGTCTGCTCGCGCTTGCGGCGGTACGCGACCGCTCGCGCCCAGATGCCGCCAGACTTTAGCACGCCTGTCATGCAAACGGCATTCCTGCGGGCACCGTTGCCGAACGTCCCGTAGCGGTTGACGGATTAGCCTCCTATTCGCAGGCGCCCCGCACGCCCGAGGCGTGTGGCTACAGCTTGGGTGTCAAGCGCCACGTGTCCAACGGTCTGGATCTCGCTGCCGAAACTCCAAAATCCTGGAGTCTGGACGGTCGGCCGGTCCGCCGTCGACGAGAGCCGGGAGGGAGGATTCTACGACACGAACTGGCGGCCCGGAAAGAAACGGGCCGAGAAGCCGCGTCGGCTTCCCGGCCCCGGGACAATCACCGCCGCACGTGCTTGACGCGCGACCGGCGTTGGACGCATCCCCTACCAGTAGAGGTGGGTCGCAAGCTGCAGGAACCGGCCCTGGATGGTCCGGCGCGGCCGGCCGAGGCTGCCGCCGTGGCCGTTGACCGCCTCGAGAATCGGACCGCCGTTGAGCAGGTTGTAGACGTCGGCCTGCACGTTGAGGCGCCTCCCGCCGGCCAGCTCGAACACCTTGCGGAACGAGATGTCGAACTGGTTCAGGCGGTCGAGGTACGTCGAGCCGGGCGCCATCAGCGGAATGAAGGGGCTGCTCGTGAACGGAATGCCGGCCGCCTCGATCTCGGCCTTCTTGACCGAGTAGCCGACGTTGCCGAGCGCCAGCAGACCGCCCCACAACCCGCCGCCGCCGTTGAGCCCCGACGCGCTGTCGCCGGAGAAGGACGTCGTGGCCAGCAGTTCCCGCGGGGTGTACGATTGCAGGGTCGCGCTGAACTGGAAGTCGCCCGGCAGCGGCACCGTGCCCGACAGCTTGAACTCGTGCAGCCACGGCATGTTGTAGGACGGCCCGACATCCTGCCCGCTCAGCGCATGCTGCCCGGACCGGTCGCAGAAGAGCCAGCGGTTCGGATTGTCCGGCGAGTCGCAGCGGGTCATGATGTTGCGCTCGAAGGTGTAGGCGCCGAAGAGGGTCGTCCCGTTCGGCAGGCGCGCGTTGAAGCCGCTCTCGAACCCGTTGTAGGTCTCACTGTAACCCGTGTCCGCGTCCGTGTTGGTGTACACGCGCTCGGGCGTCCGTCCCTGCGCCTCGGGGTTCAGCACGTAGACCGGCAGCGTCCCCGGTATGGAGGCGCTGTTCGTCGTGCAACCGAAGCCGCCCGGGCCAGGGGTGGGATTCGACGCGCACGGGTTCGCGAACTGGAACTGCGTGAAGTCGGTGACCGACAGCGCCCGGTTGACCTCGATGAGCGCGCCGTAGCTGTCGCGGCGGTAGTAGTTGAAGCTCGCCGACAGCCCCGGCCAGAGCTCACGCTCGATCCCGATGTTGGTCAGCCCGACCCAGGGCCTATCGAGGCCGTTCGGGTCGAGGATCGGTGTCGAGGTCCCCTGGCCGAAGTCGGCGCTCGCGAGACCGACCTCCCAGTCCTGCACGTAGTCGTCGCCGTTGGTGCCGTGACCCGGCACCGACCCGGCCACCCGCGCATCACCCCAGTCGGTGAGACCCGAATTTCCGTAGGCCACCGCGCCGAGGCCCGGCGAGATGGCGTTGAGCTCGGCCATGGTGGCGCACCGGTTGGAGGCGCTGCCGTGCCGAACCGTGATCATCGCGCAGTCGAACCACGCGAGGTTCTGCCGTTGGGCCTTGCCGGTATGCAGACGGTCGGCCAGGCTGTGGGTGACCGACGCGTTGTAGCGTCCCCACGAGAACTTCAGCGCCGTCGAGGCATCGCCGAACAGGTCGTAGGCCAGACCGATCCGCGGCGCGATGTCCGTCCAGTCCGGGATGTTCGTCTTTCCGGGCAGGGTGGTCGGTACCGTCCATCGCGTGTGCAGCACCCGGTTCGTCGGATCGACCGTGCCGTTGACCGTCTCCCACCTTAGCCCGAGATTCAGGGTCAGGCGGTCGATGGTCCAGGTGTCCTGCGCGTACATCGCGATGTCCTGGTACCCGAGCGAGTAGTCGATGGGGTGGTTGGTGCGTCCGATCTGGTAGGGGATCGCGTCGCGATAACGTTGCCGCAGGGCGCCGTTTTCCTGCTCGATCAGCCGGAACGGCCCCCAACTGTTCATGACGCCGATCTTCAGGTTGTGCGATCCGGTGACGTACGACAGCGAGGAGTTGGTGTTGAAACGCTCGACGTACGCGTTCCGGTTGCCCCAGTGGTACCGATCGGCGAAGTTGTTGACCGTGTCCCTCCGCAGGGTGTTCGCGTAGAACGGATGGATGCCGCCGCCGTCCACGCCGCTGCCCGGAAGCTGCGCCATCAGCGCTGCGCTGCCTAGGGACGGATAGCCGTCAACGCCCGGATAGCAGGGAGTCGCCACGCAGGACGGCCAGCTCGTGTCGAAGAGCTGGGTGTGCGGGCCGACTCCGCCGCCCCGCAGCCCGAGGCCCGGCCCGTTCGGCACGTCGGCCTCCTGGTCGACGTTGCTCCAGTTCTCGACGTTGGTCGAGTAGCCCACTTCCAGCAGGAGCCGGCTGCTGATGGTCGACGTCCACTTGGCCGCCCCCACGTAGTAGATCGGCGAGCCGTGGTGGCGCGACGCGGTCCCGACGTCCACGCGGGCGTCGTAGTCGTGGAACCGCTGCTTGATGATCCGGTCCAGGTAGGCCGAAAACTTGTTGTTCTGGCTCATCTGCCAGGTCAGGCGCAGCAGCCCGCTGGTGATCCGGTCGTCGTTGATGCCCGGCCGCAGACCCTCGGTACCGTTGGGATACTTCTCGGACTGCATGTAGCGGGGCGCCGTGCCTGCCTCGTTCTTGTAGAAGCTGTCGGTGACCGGCACGTTGATGCTGAAACGGCGTCCGCTGCCGTAGAACCACAGCTTGTCGCGGATGAGCGGCCCGCCGTGGGCGACGTTCAGGTCGTACACGTAGTCGACCGACTCGGTCGAGGTCAGACCGCGATCCTGGAGCCGCTGGTGAAGGTTGTCCGCCTGCAGCGTGCTCTCGGTGAACCCGAAGTAGTTCTGCCCGCTGTGCGTGTTCCCGCCCTCGTTCGGGATCATGCTGATGCGCACGCCGCCGGTCTGGGTCTCGGCCGAGATGCCGCTCGTCTCGTAGACCATCTCCGACACCGCAAGCTGGTTGTTGTAGTTCTGCACCGCGCCGTCGCCGCCGGAGCTCATGACAAGCTGTCCGTCGACGGTGACCGTGGTCTGCCGGTTGCTCATGCCGTGCACCGACATGTACGTCTGCTGGGCCGCGGTGGTCAGGCCGACCTCCGGGCGGTTCATCTTGACGCCCGGGATGAGCTGCGCCGTCGACTGCAGGTTGCGGCCGGTTGGGATGGCGTCGAGCACCTCGCGGTCGAGCACCTCGGCCTGGCTGATCGACTGCACGTCGACCACCGGCGCCTCACCGGAGACGGTGACCGTCTCTTCGAGGGCGCCGACCGAGAGCACCGCGTCGACCGTGGCCGTGAACCCGGCCGGCAGTTCCTGCTGCTCGACCAGCACGGTCGAGAAGCCGGGCAGCGTGAAGGTGATGTTGTAGGTGCCGGGACGCAGGTCGACCAGCAGGTAGCGCCCCGTGCCGTCGGTGATGGCGACGCGGCTTCCCTCTCGACGCCTCGATGGTTACGCCCGGCAGGATGCCGCCCGTGTTGTCGGTCACCACCCCGGTGAACTGGCTCGTGGCCTGCGCGTGGGCCAGAGCTGGCACGACAGCCAGAGCAGCCAGCGCAGCGACGGCCGTTAACGAACGTCTCATGGTTCGGTCCTCCTCTGACGTGTTGCGACGACAATCCGCGCCGTGACCGTCCACGCGCGCGAGCCTTGCACCGGCCGCCGAGCCTCCACCCGGACGGGCCGTGGTCCCAAAGCCATTTGCAAAACGCGTTCCCAGGACAACGTCTCAACGGATTCGAGCGCCCGACAACGTCTCAGCGGAACCTGCACTGACTGCTCCGCGCTGCCGGCAGTAGGGCCCGGCGAACAGGCAAGGCCCCTCAACCGCGCGAAATCCAATCGATCCGATCCGAAATCTTGGATCCATCCGCTTTGGGAACGGTCGGCGGCGCATCCAACTATGGGATCCGTCTCGATGTCAAGGCGGTCGGGACGGCGGTTACTGCGTTTGCGGTGTGTCTCGCTCGGCCTGCCGGCCAGAGAGGAACGCCAGGCTCGTGGAAATCGACCGAGGCTCTTGTTGCAAAGAGCCGTCCCTCACGGGATGGCATCGGCCGGCCACGGCGTACGACACGGCCTGTCCTGCTCATAGAGACGGAGATTCGCGGCCAGCCTCGGAACGGCATCCCGCATTCCCTCCGCCTCGGCAGCGGCAACGAGATCGCGTTGCACCGCGGCCGCTTCGCCGTAGCGCCCCACTTCGGCCATCGCCATCGCCATGGTCTCGCCGAGATCGATGGTCCGCTCGCCCTGGGCGGCGATCTGTTCCACGAGCCGCATCGCGCGCGGGCCGTCCCGGACCTCGGCGTCGGGCGCGGCGGCCAGCAGCCGGGCCAGCGCGTGCGGAAAGATCGACGCACCGGGGAAGGCCTCGATCCCCGCGTCCAGACGGTCACGCGCCTCGCGGTAGCGCCGGAGCTGCACCAGCGCCATGGCCGCGCCGAAGCGCGCGTCCGCCACGTCGGGGTCCATGCGCAGCACGGTACGGTACTGCTCGAGGGCCGCCGCCGGGTCGCCGGCCCGTCGCAGGCTGACGGCCAGCCGCACGCGCACCTCGTTGTCGTTGGGCTGGTAGCGGAGCGCCGACTCGAACCGTTCGATCGCCTCGCGGTGGCGTCCCTCCCCCTGCTGCAGCAGCCCGACGCTGTAGTGCACGGCGGGAAAGTTCGGCGACTCGCGCAGCACCCGCTCGAACTCGGCCAGTGCGCCCTCGGCATCGCCCATCACGAAGAGGGCGGTGCCCAGACGGTGCCGGAGCGCCGGGTGGTCCGGGTCCAGCTCCAGTCCCCGGCGGAACAGGTCCGCCGCCGTGCCCCACTCTTCCCGGTCCAGGGCTTCGTTGCCGCGCGCCTCGTAGGCGCGCGCGCTCTCGATCAGCGCGTCCACCTCGGTCATCAGGGGATCCGCGGGACGCAGCGCCGTGCTCTGCCGCTGCCGCAGGTGCGCCGCGGCCCTGGCCTCGTCACCGAGGGCGCGGTAGGCCATGCCGAGGGGATAGTGGGCCGCGGCGGCGCCCGGGTCGCGCGCCAGGATCTCCTCCAGCAGGTCGACCGCCCGCCGGTGGTCCTCGGCCAGCAACGCCGCGCGGCCGAGGCCGTAGCGCGCCGCGAGAGAGTCGGGCCGCAACGCGAGCGCCTGCTCGAAAAAGGGACGGGCCGAGACCGGGCGGTCCTGCGCCAGGCGGATCTCGCCCAGCCAGACGAGGGCCGCGACGTCATCGGGCTGCAGCCGGAGCACCGCGTCCAAGAGCGCCGCCGCCTCGGACAGGTCGCCTGCCTCGCGCCGCAGGTGCCCGAGGTAGTAGAGCCAGCGCGCGTCCTCCGGCGCCAGCATCGCCGCCTCGCGGAGGCACGTCTCGGCGGCTTCCGGCAGGCTCGCCGCCATCAGGATCATGCCGAGCGCGCCGAGCGCGCCGGATGCGTCCGACCTCGCGGCGACAGCGCCGACGGCCGCCTGCCGATCGCGAATCTGCGATTGCACCGAGGCGCCGAGGCGCTGGAGGTCGGAGAGCTCCGTCCCGCAGGCAGGAACTCCGGGCGCGGGGGACAATTCCAGCGACGCGGCCGGCGCCGTCTCGTCGGAAACGCCGCATCCCCCCGCCGGCACCAACAGTACGCAAGCCAGGAGTCCGTGGCGAAACCCTGGGCTGAAAGCCAACCCTTTTGGTTTCATGCGTTTACGGAACTGTCTCCAGGAACCGTGTACATTTCCGTGCACAATTCGCAATTTGACCGTAGCGGACCATTCTAGCCCTCCGCGGGGCCCGCGGACGGATCCCGCGGTGCGAGCGACGTGTTCGGAGCCTCGCCCACGACGTCACCGACGCCCTGTGTTCGGCCGGGGACAGTGACACCTTGCATCGGACGCAAGCTTGCGTCTTCAGCGCGCATCCGGAGGCCGTTCGCCAGCCGGGTGGCTGCGACCCGAATCGGAGTGGGCCGGCGGGTCGCCCGGTCCCGGCATGCGGTAGCCGACGCCGCGCTCGTTCAGGATGTACGCGGGTCGCGTTGCGTCGTCGCCCAGCTTGTCGCGGAGCCTCTTGACGACGGCGCGCACCAGCTTGGGGACGCCGGAACTCCGCTCCCGCCGGCTCCAGGCTTGGCGAAACAGCGAGCCGTAGGTCACCACCCGTCCGGCGTCGAGCGAGAGCACACGGAGCAGCTCGTACTCGGTGACCGTCAAGTCCACCGGCCGGCCGGCCACGGTGACCCGGCGCAGGTCGTAGCGTATGACCAGCTTCCCGAGGACGAAGGGCTCGGGCTCGGCCCGCCGGCGCAGGGCCGCCCGCACCCTCGCCGTCAGCTCCGTCGCCGAGAAGGGCTTGACGACATAGTCCGCAGCTCCCGAATCCAGCGCTTTGGCAACGGTCTCGTCCCGGCCGAAGGCGGAGATGAAGATGACCGGCCGGTCCGCCAACTCGGGCACGCGCCGCATCAACTCGATGCCGTCGGTCCCCGGCAGCACCAGATCCAGCAGGACCAGTTGGGGCCTGTGCGCCTTGACGAGACCCGGTACCTCTTCGGGGTCGCCCGTCGCGATCGGCGCGTAGCCGGCTGGGACAAGCGCTTCGCAGACGTCCCGCAGCGTCTGTGGGTCGTCGTCCACCACGAGGATGCGCGTCTCCTCGCGGCCTTCCGGTGAGGATCCGGGCTCGTCCGCCGCGACGCGAGCCGCTCGGGCGCTGCCCGAATCTTCGGCCACCGGCACCGTGAAGGTGATGCGCGTGCCCCGGCCGGCGCCGCCGCTCTCGGCCCAGATGCGGCCGCCGTGCGCCTCGACGAGCCCCTTGCAGATGGCAAGGCCGAGGCCGAAACCCGCGCCGCGATCGTCGCCGGCTGCATGGGCGTGCTTCTGGAACAGGAGCGTCAGCTTGTCGGACGCGACGCCGCTGCCCTGGTCGGATACCGAGACCGCAACGTGAACGCCGTCCCGCGCTGCGGCCACGCGGACCGGAGAGGTTTCGGGAGACTGCCTCGCGGCGTTGGAGAACAGGTTGTTCAAGACCTGGACGATACGCTCGGGGTCGGCCATCACCGGCGGCAACTCGGGCGGCAGGTCGATGCGCAGGGTATGCCGGTCGCCGCCGCTGAGGAAGGTGCTCCGCGCCTGGTCGACCAGGCCGGCGAGCGCCGCCGGCTCGGGCGAGACCGACAGCGTGCCCGCGTCGATGCGCCCCTGGTCGAGCAGGTCGGCGATCAGGCTGCGCATGTGATCGGCATGCTGGTCGATAACCCGGAAGAACTGCATCAGCTCGCCACGGTTCGGGGCCGGCGAGGCGCCCAGCACGGTGGCCGTCGAACCCTTGATCGAGATCAGCGGCGTCCGCAGTTCTTGGCTCACCATGCCCAGGAAATCGGCACGCAGCCGCTCGAGCTCCTCCAGCGGCGCCAGATCCTGCATGGTGACTACCATCGATTCGACCTCGCCGCCGGGGGCGTGTATCGGCGTCGCGTTGACCAGCGTCTTGATGCTGCGGCCGTCGGGGACCGAGAGCACGATCTCCTCGGCGCGCACCGTCTCGGCGTTGCTCAACTGCTGGTCCATCGGGAACTCGGCGAGAGAGATCTCGCGTCCGTCGGCGCGCCGGGTCGTGACCACCTTCAGCAACGTCTCCGGGGGCTGTCCCGGCGTGCGCAGGTGGTCGACGATCCGCCTCGCCTCCCGATTGAACGACACCGGATTGCCGGTCCGGGCGTCGAAGACCACAACGCCTACCGGAGAGATCTCGATCAGGGTCTCCAGGTCGGCCCGTGCGCGCCGCTCGTCGCGGTAGGTGCGGGCGTTGGCGATGGCCGTCGCCGCCTGCGACCCGAACAGCACCAGGACACCCTCGTCCTCGCTCGTGAACCTGTGCCCACCCTCCTTCTCGGCGAGGAAGAAGGCGCCGACGGGCACGCCCCGGTGACGCATCGGCGTGCCTTGCAGGGTCTTCAAGCGCATCAGGTCCGGCGACAGGCCCAGCGTGCGCACGTAGGCGGGCAGGTCGTCGAGGCGCAGCGGCGCGTCGAGTGCCTGGAAGTGCGCGAAGAGCCGTAACCCGTCGGGCCAGTTGGTCAGCTCCTGCTGCTCCTCGGGGGTAAAGCCGGACATGACGGTGTCCTGCGGGCTGCCCGCCTCGTCGACGGTGGTGATGATCCCGTAGCGGGCGCCGGTCAGGGCGCGGGCGCTGTCGACGATCTCCGGCAGCACGGTGTCGAGGTCCAGGCTCGCGCTGATACGCAGGACGGCCGCGCTCAGCCGTGAGAAGCGCTCCTCGAGCGCCTCGATCCGCTTTCGCTGTTCGTCTTCGCGCCCCTGCTTCATTGCCTGCTTTCCTCGGACGTTGGTGGGACCGGCGTGGATGGCGGCGGCAGTTTGCGCCGGCTAGAGGAACCCAATTATAACCAAAATAACCATATTGATCACTCACAAATGACTGTTTATCGTCTATGGTTCTGCCATTGGGCGGTTGCTGCACCAACAACTGGCAATGCGGCCGGGGAGAGCGTCCGGGAATCCGTCGACGCCGGCCTCTTGCGTCGGAGTCTGAGCACGACGCAAGGATCGCGGTTCTGTCTCGCTGATGATGCATGCAGACCGCGGAACGCGGCGCTACCGCAAACGGGCATGAGTTGCGTGGAGTACCGGGCGGACGGCCATCAGGTTGATGACGCGGGCAATCTGATTTCCTGCGCCTACGTGGATTTGCGCGACCCGGAAGAGCACCATCCGATCCTGGCTCTGCAGAAGGCGTCGTCCAAGCGCCACGCGATTCCGGGCTGCGAGACCATCCGCATCTCGAAACCGAGTTGCTTCCTCGGACGGGGCGAAGGACACATCAGCGGTGACGAGGCCCGCTACGGCACGAACGGCTGGGTCTACTGCGCCTTCATCGAGCCGGAGACGGCCGCGGAACTGGCCGCGTGGCGGGCGTCGATGCCGGCCGGCTACGACGCCCTGTCGCCCATCCGCCGACCGCGGGCTTTCGCGCAGGCGCTCGGGTGCATTACAGCCGAGCAGGCCGGCCCGCGCGGCCGGGCCGTGCTGCTGCGGAACACAATCGACGGCCACGCGCTCTGTGCGGCGCACCGGAGCCAGAGGGTCTATCACGGCCCGGTGGTCTACGCCAACGATCCTCACGGCCGGCTGGAGCGGGCGTCTTCGGACCTGGAGCTGAAGTTGCTGCTCGTCTTCCTCAAGGACGCGGCGTACAGGGATCAGCGCGAGTACCGGTTCGCCGTGTGGGCCGAACGGGAACCCGAGGAGGACGGGCTGGATCTGGAGGTGTCGCTGGGACTGCTCGACGCGATGTGCAGTCCCCGGCAGATGCCGGAAGACCGTCGCTTGCTGCCGCCCGCCGTCGAGGAGCCATCGTCCGTCGAGGACCTGGACGCAGGCGGATTCCCGCCGGCGGCCGGCGGCGTCGAGACCCCGCCGGGCCTTTGGGCGGCGGCCGATTCGAGAGTGCTGTCGTTGGCGGAACGTCACCGTACCGTTCCGGCCAGGGCGGGTCTTCCCCGGCGCAGGAGAAACTCCTAGCAGCGCGTGGCGAAACGCCGCGTGGCACCGAGAGCAGCGAGGCGCCCGCGTGGCGAGGCGCTACTCGCTGGAGCGGGTCACGGGTCGGACCGCGCGCCGGCGCCCTCCCCCGCGCGGACCGTCATCCAGCGGTCGACCTCGACGTTGCGCCACTCTTCCATCGTCCCGTCCGGCCACTGCACCCGGACCGTCGGCCGCGCGTCCGAATCGCCGAGCCCGACGAGCACCCGCGGATCGTTCGCGGATGCGTAGCTTCCATCCGATCGAGCCCGGCGCCAAAGCGTCGGTTCGCCGTCTCGAACCACCGCCACCCGCGCCCCGAGCATGTCGCGCCCGCCGGCGCCGGCGAGCCGCAGCCCGAGCCAGCGGCGACGCTCTCCCACGTGGTTGATCAGCAGCCGCACCGGACCGGCGTCGTTCCCCACCAGCACGTCGACGTCGCCGTCGTTGTCGACGTCGCCGAACGCAGCGCCCCGCCCCGCCTCCGACAGGGCGAAGGCCGCCCCGGCCTGGTCGGTGACATCGGTGAAACGGCCGTCGCCCAGGCTGCGGAACAGCGTCCTCCGCTGATCGTAGGGATACTGTCCCGCCGGACGCCCCGGCAGCGCGGTGATCGTGCCGTTCACGGCCAGCAGGTCGAGCCAGCCGTCGTTGTCGTAGTCGAACCAGGTGGTTCCCCACCCCGTGTAGGCGAGGCTGCCGGCCCCGAGCCCGGATCCCGTGCTCCGGTCCTCGAACGTCCCGGACCCGTCGTTGACGTAGAGGTTGTTCCCCTGGCCGTTCAGGTGGGTCATGAACAGGTCCTCGTCGCCGTCGTTGTCGAAATCGCCGGCGTCCACGCCCATGCTCGCCTCGGTCATCCCCATCTCGCTGAGCGCCGCGCCGGCGAGCAGCCCGGTGTCGCGGAACGTACCGTCGCGCTGGTTGATCCAGAGCAGGTTCTCGGTGCCGTCGTTGGCGACGTAGATGTCGATCCACCCGTCGCCGTCGAAGTCGGCGGTGGAGACGCCCAGCGCCGGCCCGAAACGGCCGCCGACGAGCGCGGTCTCGCTCACGTCGACGAAGCGCCCTTCGCCCGTGTTGCGGTACAGATGGTCCGGCGTCCCCCCGTAGGTTTCCGGCGGACAGTAGTCGCGGGCATCGGCCAGCGTGCCGCACTCGATGCCGCTCTCGAGCGTGTAGTCGACGTTGTGGCCGACGTAGAGATCGAGCCAGCCGTCGCGGTCGTAGTCGACGAAGGCGGCAGAGACGCCAAACCCCGCGGCCGGGCCTATGCCCCACTCGGCCGCCGCCTCTCCAAACGTGCCGTCGCCACGGTTCACGTATAGCGCGTCGGGGCCGTAGTTGGTCAGGAAGAGGTCCGTCCAGCCGTCGTTGTTCACGTCCCCCGCCGCCACGCCGAGCCCGTAGCCGTCCGCCTCGATGCCGCTCTCCGCGGTGACGTCCGCAAAGCGCAGCCGCCGCGCGCCGTCGGGCCCGACCTCCAGGTCGTTGCGATACAGTCGACCCGAGAGCGGTCCTGAACCGGTCGGCGGGATCAGGGCTTCGTCCGGCTTCACGTCCGCGTCCAGCATCCGCCCCTGGACCAGATAGACGTCCAGATCGCCGTCGTTGTCGTAGTCGAAGAGGCCAACACCGGGCGGGACGAGCTCCGGGTAGTGAAAACGGCCCGTGGCGCCGTTGAAATGGATGAAGTCGAGCCCGGACGCTGCCGCCTCGTCGGTGAACCATTCGCCGGCCGGAAGCTCGGCGATTCCCGATGCCGGCGTCCGGTCGTCCGTGCCCGCGATTCCCCCGGACTCCGCCGCGCACCCGGCGAACAGGAAGAGCAGGAAAACCGGACGGAGCACGACGAGCAAGGAGGAACCGTGGATGGTGCTCACGAATCTTGACACGCCATCATAGCCGAGACGTACACTGGTGGAGGGTTGGGAGCCACCGGCTCCGGAATACCAGCCGCATGTTCGACACCCACGCGATTGCGCGCTCGCTGGCCAGCGCCGATCTGACGCCGGCGCAGGTGGACGCCATCACCGACGCCATACGGCAGGCCGCGGAGCACGAAGGCGCCGACTACACCACCCGAGCCGACCTCGCCGCAATGGAGGCGCGCATCTACCGCGCCATGCTGATTCAGGCGGGCGCCATCGTCGGCGCGGTGGTCGGCATCCTCCGATTCCTCGGCTGACGGAGTCCACGGAAATGGCCAGCTTCCGCAGCCGGCTGACTGGTCTCGAGGTGATGCCGGCCCTGGTCCTCGCCGGCGTCGCGAGTCTCGTCGTCAAGACGTTCTTCGGTTGACACACCCGCCAGAATTCACGCCCCATCTGCCACATCCGACTATCGGCCGGAACGGTTGACGAGCCGGCCGCCCGTACGAAGAACGGGCCGGGAAGCGTCCTCGCTCCCCGGCCCGTGGATCAGTGCGTCACGCTTCACGCGCGACGCGCACGCCCGCTCGGCAACCTACCAGTGCAGGTGCGTCGCGAGCTGCAGGAAGCGGCGGTTGATCGTCCGCGACGCCCGACCGAGGCTGCTGCCGAAGCTGTTGGTCATCTGGATGATCGGGAAGTAGTTGGGCAGGTTGTAGACGTCGGCCTGCACGTCCCAACGCATCCCGTTCGGCAGCGTGAAGGTCTTGCGGAACGAGATGTCGATCTGCGTCAGCCGGTCGGCGAAGAGCGAGCCGGGCGGCATCAGCGGGATGGTCAGTCCCTGCGTCCGCGTGACGCCCTGCGCCGCGAAGTCGGCAACCGACACCGGGTACGAGATGTTCCCGGCGAAAGCCTGCAGGTCGTCGAACGTCGAGCCGCCCTGGTTCGTTCCCCCGAAAAGACCGGTCGAGCCGCCAGCCGTCATCTCGTGGGCCGGATAGAACTGCGCCGACCCGCTGAACGACCAGCCGCCGGGCAACGGGAACGTGCCCGAGATCTTGAAGTCGTTCAGCCACGGGATGTCGTAGTCCCCGGCGTTGCAGAACAGCAACCGGTTCGGATTCTCGGGCTGATCGCAGCGGCTCATGATGTTCCGCTCCATCGACCAGCCGCCGAAGATGGTGGTCCCGTTAGGCAACCGGCCGTTGAAGCCCGCCTCGAAGCCGTTGTAGACGTCCTGGTTCAGATCCGAGTTCCGCATGAACCGATCCGTGCCGGTGCGGCCCCGCGCCTCCGGATTCAGGTTGTAGATGGCCAGCGTCGCCGGCGGCGTGATGCCTCGCGACGAGCACGGGAAGCCGTTCGGCGCCGCGCCGGTCGCCGCGCACGGGTTGGGGATCTCCAGCCGTGTCCAGTCGGCATGGGTCACGCCGCGGCCGTACTGGATGATCGGGGCGAACGACTCGCGGCGGTACCAGTTGAAGTTGACGGACAACCCGGTGATCACCTCGCGCTCGACGCCGACGTTCATCAGGCTGACCCAGGGACGCTCGACACCGGCGGGATCCTCGGTCGGCACCGCACCCAACTGCCCGAAGGCGCCCGAGGCAGGGAACCCGATCTCCCAGTCCTGCACGTAGTCGTCGCCGTTGGTGCCGCCGTGCTGGGGGTGCCCCGTCATGCCGGCCGGGCCGACCGTGTAGGTATCACCCGGTCGTGTTCCGAACGCGATGGCGGGGTCGAAGCCCATCGCCATCAGCTCCTGCCGCGTCGCGCAGCGCGTGTCGTCCATCGGGCTTAGCGCACAGTCGAACCAGTTCCGGTTCTCACCAGTGTGCGTCACCGCGTTGAACTGCCGGCTGTAGCTCGTCGTGTTGGAGCCGTTGTAGCGGCCGTACGAGAACTTGATGGCCGTCGAGGCATCGCCGAACACGTCGTAGGCCATCCCCAGCCGCGGGGCGATGTCCTTCCAGTTCGGCAGGTTGTCCCGCCCCGGCACATCGAAGCCGGGAACGAAACGGTTCTGGATGCGGCTCGTCTCGGTATTCCACCCGTGCATCGTCTCGAACCGCAGGCCCATGTTGAGGGTCAACCGGTCGATCGTCCAGGTGTCCTGCGCGTAGTACCCCTGGTCGCGGTAGCCCATCGGCCGCCAGATCGGCAGGTTCGAGACTCGAGTCTCGTACGGCACGTTGTCACGGTACCGCTGATGCCAGACGTCGCCGTTGACCATGTGCGAGCGGTCGTGCGGCCCCCAACTGCTCATGATGCCCGCCTTGATGTTGTGCGATCCGGTGACGTACGACATCGAGACGTTGTAATTGAACCGCTCCGGCGTCTCGTGGACGTAGCTCCAGTTCCCCCGGTCGTTGAAACTGGCCGTGCTGTTGCGTCGGACAATCTGGTACCAGGGGTCCATCGTATCGCCCGACTGCAGCGCGATCGCGGCCGGGTTGCCGACGTGGTAGCAGGGGGTCGACGGACAGAACGGCACGCCCCCCGAGGGCCGCGGCTGCCGGAGCTGCCGGGCGGGACCGAGCGGCGGCGAGTCCTGCCGCTCCTCGTAGCTCCAGTTCTCGACGTTCGACGAGTAACCCGCCTCCAGCAGCAGCCGGCTGCTGATGGTCGAGGTCCACTTGGCCGCGCCGGTGTAGTAGATCGGCGAGCCCTGGTGGTTCGGCGCGGTCGCGGGATCGTCCGCCGAGCCGTGCGGGCGGAAGCGGTCCTTGAAGATCCGGTCCATGTAGGCGGAAAGCTTGTTCGACGCGTTCGCCTGCCAGGTCAGCCGCAGGAGGCCGCTGGTGATGGTGTTGGCGTCGATGCCCGAGAGCAGCTCGCGACCGTCCTTGCCGTCCAGCTTCACCGGGTTGTGCACGTAGTAGCGGGGCCACGTGCCGTCCATGTTGCGGTAGAAGCTGCCGGTGATCGGCTTGTCCACCTGCCAGCGCCGCGAACTCATGAAGAACCAGAACTTGTCGCGCACGATCGGACCGCCGTAGGCGGCGTTGAGGTCCCAGAAAAGCTCGTTCCCCTCCGAAGAGCTCGCCCTGCCCTCGCCGCCGCCCGGATACCGGGCCTGGCTGTCCGGGACGACGGTGTGGTCGGCGGCCAGCGCGTTGCTGGAGTAACCCGTGTAGAACTGCCCGCTGAAGGTGTTCCCGCCCTCGCGCGGGATCATGTTGATGCGGACTCCGCCCCCCGAGGTCTCGGCGGTCATGCCGCTCGTCTCGTAGGTCATCTCCGTGGTCGACAGCTCGTTGTGGTAGTTCTGGATGCCGCCGTCCCGGTCGGTGCCGTTGACGAGCTGCCCGTCCACCGCCACGCTGACCTGCCGCCAACTCATGCCGTGAGTCATCATGACCGTCTGCTGCGCCGAGGTCGACAGACCCACCTCGGGCCGGTTCAGCTTGATGCCGACGATCAACTGCGCCGTCGACTGCATGTTGCGGCCGGTCGGGATGGCGTCGAGCACCTCGGTGCTGAGCACCTCCACGCGGCGGGTCGACTGCACGTCGACCACCGGCGCCTCGCCCGAGACGGTGACCGTCTCTTCCAGGGCGCCGACGGAGAGCTCCGCGTTGACCGTGGCGGTGAAGCCGGCCGGCAGCTCCTGGCTCTCGACCACGACGACCGAGAAGCCGGGCAGCGTGAAGGTCAGGTTGTAGGTGCCGGGGCGCAGGTCGACCATCGTGTAGCGGCCGGCGCCGTCCGTGATGGCGACGCGGCTGCCCTCGATGAGCACCGGGCTCGACGCCTCGACGGTGACGCCGGGCAGGATGCCGCCGGTGTTGTCGGTGACCTCCCCCGTGAACTGGCTGTTGGTCTGGGCCAGCGCCACGCCGGGCGCCAGCGCCAGAGCCGCCAGCGCGACGACTGCCGTGCATGAACGTCTCATACAGAAGTCCTCCTCGAACGCGGATGCGACGAACCATGGAGCCGAGGTCCGCCATGGCCTCGACCTGCATCCGTCGCCGGGCAGTCAACACCGTCGCGGCACGGATGTCAAGCACATGTAACACGCAAGTTCCGTGCCGCCCGCCACGCGTGGGTCGGGCACGGCACCAGTTCCCGCAAGCCCCACGTTCAGAGGAAGTTACGGTGGGAAGCGACCCGTGGGGAACGCGCGCCCGCCATCCAAGGAATTGGGCGCGCGATCCATAGTCCGGTTGGATCGCGCGCCCCACGGCGAGACTACCAGTGGATGTTCGTCGCGAACTGCACGAACCGTCCCTGAATGGTCGAGCTCGCCCGGCCGAGCGAGCCGCCGTAGGTGTTGGTGCCGTTCAGGATCGGCTGGTAGTTGACGATGTTGAACAGGTCGGCCTGCAGGTCCACCCGCATCCCGTTCCCCAAGGTGAAGGTGCGCCGGACCGAGAGGTCGACCTGCGTCAGCCGGTCGTAGAAGAGCTGCCCGGCCGGCAGCAGCGGGACGCTGATGCCCTCGGTCCGCGCGATGCCGAGATTGTTCATCACGTCGTCGCGCGAGACGTTGTAGTTGATGTTGCCGGCGTACGGGCGTGCGCCCGAAAGCTCGCCGCCCCGGTGGGTGCCGCCCCACTGGTCCTGCGAGCCGCCCGCCACCGCCTCCTGGGCCGGGTAGAACTGCGCCGACCCGCTGATCCAGAAGCCGCCGGGCAGCGGGAAGTTCCCCGAGATCTTGAACTCCTGGAGGAACGGGATGCTGTAGGCGGGCTGGGTGATCGGCACGCCGCCGACCATGTCGGTCCGGCCCCGCGGATCACAGAACATCAAGCGGTTCGGATCGTGGGGGATGTCGCAACGGACGAAGATGTTCCGCTCCATCACCCAGCCGCCGAAGAGCGTACTCCCGTTGGGAAGGCGCGCGTTGAAGCTGGTCTCGAACCCGTTGTAGACCTCCGAGAAGTTGTCCCCGGTCGGGGTGTTCTGTACCACCCAGTCGTCCCGGATACCCGCTGCCTCGGGGTTCAGGTTGAACACGCTGATCTGCCCCGGCACCAGGCCGCCGCTCTGGTTGCATGAGAGGAACCCGCGGTTGGGATCGGCGGCGCAGGGGTTGTCCATCAAGAAGCCCGAGTAGTCGCCGAAGCCGAGCGCGCGGTTCACGCGCAGGACGCTGTCGTAGGTGTCGCGGCGGTACCAGTTGAAGCTGGCCGAGAAGCCCTCGAACAGCTCGCGCTGGACGCCGACGTTGAGCACGCTGACCCAGTTCCGCTCGACGCCGTCCGGATGCTCGACCGGAGTCGACGCGAGGCCGCCGAAGTCGGCCCGCAGGGGGGACCGATCTCCCAGTCCTGCGCGAAGCCGTCGCCGTTGGTGCCGCCGTTCCAGACAGTGCCCTCCACGCCGACCGTATGCGCGTTCGCCGTGCTGGTGCCGAATGCGATCGCCGGGTCGTGCCCCATCGCCATCAACTCGGTCTGCGTCAGGCAGGCGCGGCCGTCGAGGCTGGCGCAGTCGAGCCAGTTGCGGTTCTCCCGCTGGTACGACACGGGGTTGAACCACTGGGCGTAGGTGAACGTGTTGGCGGCGTTGTACCGGCCCCACGATACCTTCAGCGCCGTCGAGGCATCGCCGAAGACGTCGTACGACAGGCCCAGGCGCGGTGCGAAGTCCTTCCAGTTGGGAAGGTTCCGCCGCGACGCGAACGTCTGCGCGGCGACGAACCGCCCGGCCTGCGTGATCGTGGAGCGTGGGCCGGCGGCGACGTTCGGCCCCGCCTCGTAGGTATGGGCGATCATCTGCTCCCACCGCAGGCCGAGGTTCAGCGTGAGCCGATCGATGGTCCACGTGTCCTGTGCGAAGATGCCCATGTCGCGGGCGTAGTCGATGCCGGAGATGACCGGCCGGTTCGACACGCGGGCGAACTCGGGGATGCCGTTGCGGTACATCTGCCGCTCCAGGTCGCCGTTCCCGGTGCGGTACGCCTCGTACGGCCCCCAACTGTTGTTGGTGCCCACCTTGATGTTGTGCGAGCCGGTGACGTACGACAGGCCGATGTTGTAGTTGAACCGCTCGACGCGCCAGGTCTCCCGGCCCCAGTGGTAGCGGTCGCGGAACCCGGTCGACTGGTCGTGGCGCAGGACCAGCCCGTACCACGGATCGATGGTGGGGTTGAACTCGTCCGGACCGCTGAGCTGGGCCGTGTGCCCGTAGTTCTCGAAGCAGGGAGTCGCATGGCACGGCAGCCAGTTCGCCGCCCGCTCCTGCGTCAGGTCCTGCCCCAGGGCGTTGACGCCGCCGGGCGGGTCCTGCTGGTTCCAGTTCTCGACGTTGGTCGAGTAGCCCGCCTCGAGCAGCAGGCGGCTGCTGAGCGTCGAGGTCCACTTGGCGCTGCCGGTGTAGTAGATGGGCGAGCCCTGCCAGCGGCCGGCCGTGGCGATGTCGTCGTTCGAGCCGTGGTTGGCGTAGCGCTCCTTGAACACCCGGTCGATGTGCGCCGAGAACTTGTTGTTCTGGCTCGCCTGGTAGGTCAGCCGGAGCAGGCCGCTCGAGATGGTGTTCTCGTCGACGCCCGGGACCCGCTCGGTGCCGTTGGTGCCGTCCAGCTTCTGCGGATCGGGGTCGAACCAGCGCGGGGCGGCGAAGTACCAGTTGTTGGGAATCGACCCGTTCGGGTCGAAGCGCCAGAAGCTGTTCGTCACCTTCTTGTCGATCTGGAAGTTCCGGACGCTGCCGAAGTACCAGAACCGGTCGCGGACGATCGGGCCCCCGTTCACGAGGTTCATGTCGTACATCATCGAGATGCCCTCGGTGGAGGTCACGCCGCGGTTCTGCACCTCCTGCGAGAGGCTCTCGAGACCGTCGCGCTGCAGGCGGTCGTGGCTGCCGCCGAACCAGAGCTGGCCGCTCTGCTGGTTGCCTCCCTCGCGCGGGACCATGTTGATGCGGACGCCGCCGCCCGAGGTCTCGGCGCTCATCCCGCTGGTCTCGTACACCATCTCCTGGTTGGCCAAGTGATTGTGGTAGCTCTGCACGGCGCCGTCGCCGCCGATGCTGTTCATGTTCTGGCCGTCGACCTGGATGGTCACCTGCGACGGGCTCATCCCGTGCACCGACATGTAGGTCTGCTGCGCCGCGGTGGTCAGCCCCACCTCCGGGCGGTTCATCTTGATGCCGGTGATGAGCTGCGCGGTCGACTGCAGCGTGTTGCCGGTCGGGATGGCGTCGAGAATCTCGCGGTCGAGCACCTCGGCCCGCGCCGTCGACTGGACGTCGACCAGCGGCGCCTGGCCGGAAACGGTGACCGTCTCCTCGAGAGCGCCCACCGACAACTCGGCGTTGACGGTGGCCGTGAAGTCCGCCGGCAGGTCCTGCCCCTCGACGATGACGGTCGAGAAGCCGGGCAGGCTGAACGTCAGCGTGTAGACGCCCGGGCGCAGGTCGATCAGCGTGTACCGGCCCGCCCCGTCGGTGAACGCGATGCGGCTCCCTTCGATGAGCGCCGGGCTCGCCGCCTCGACGGTTACACCGGGCAGGATGCCGCCGGTGTTGTCGGTGACCTGCCCCGTGATGGTCTGGGCCATCACCGTACTGGCTCCCACGGACAGGGCGAGCGCCGCAGCGACGACCGTGAGTCTACGTCTCATCTTTCCCTCCTCGACGCGGAAGCGACGAATCCCGGGGGCGAAGACGTGGACCGCACCGGCCCCTCATGGCGGCGCGGCCGAGTCCGACCCGCCTGCTACGCAGACCGGGCGCAACGGTGTCCCGCATCCCCGACATCGTCGCTCGCGCCGGCCTGCTACCGCATTGAGTAAGAGCAAGGAAGATGCCACTCGACGGCGACCCGCGCAAACCGTCACAATGCTGGCAAGTCCCCTATACACAGATACTTGCCGTACGCACGTGCGTGCCATGAACATCGTGTTGGCACATCCGAATCCAACAAGTTGTAGTCAACGATCCAGAATAAGGTTGACACCGTCATGCGACGACGGTCGAGCGTCACGACCGGGCCGCTGCGCCGGCGAGCCGCCGGGCCTCTTCGACCCAGCCGTGGTAGGTCTTGCGCAGGTCGACGAGGAACGCCCGCACCCGCTCCCGGTCGCGCGGATCGGGGAGCACGTCCGACACCCTGAAGGGCGGCTTGATCACCGCCGCGCAGGCCGTCGAGTGGATCCGGCGGTCGAAGTGGGCGACGGCGATGGGGACGATCCACGGCTCGGGATCGACGCTGGCGGCGAGCCGGAAGGCCCCCGGCTTGAACGGGCCGGGCGAGTCCTCCGTCCAGTAGCTCGTCCCCTCCGGGCTGAGGATCAGGTTCGTTCCCGCCTTCAGGTACCGGCCCGCGGTCTCGAAGAACTCGTCCTGCCGGCTCCGGCGCTCCTCCGGCGTCTCCTCGATCCGGTCGGATTCGTGCGTGTAGACGGCGATATGCCCCAACCGGTCGTAGTACGCCTGGTGGCCGTACTCCGAGCCGCGGCTGCGCCGGACCACCCGGATGCCGCCGTCGCCGTAGCGCCGGTCGAGGATCATCGCGCTCACGAAGTGCGAGTCGAGCGTGAGCTGGAAGTTGTTGGGCAGCGTGTTGTGCTCGTGGTTCTTCAGGTGGTTGAAGATGAAGATCTGGCCCGGCGCCGGCGGCAGGTGCTCTTCGCCCTCGACGACGTAGCGCATGCGGCGGAACGCCTGCTGGAACCCCCGCGCGCACAGCTTGCGCACGTCGCGGGCCGGCATCTGCTCGGGCGCCGTCACGACGGCGTGGTAGACGCGGCGGAGCGCCTCGAAGAACTCGTGCTCGCGCCTCACGTGGCGCAGCATCTCCTGGCACAGCTCCGCCAGGCTGCGCTCGAGCGGGTCGCCGCCACCCTCCATGCGCTCGATGATCGCGAAGGCCTCGCCCACCGTGAGCTGGCTTCCGAGCAGGTGCGGCACGGTATGCAGCGGGGAATGGACGCTCAACTGCGTGCAGCTCTGCTCCAGCAGATTGGCGACGGCCAGCCGTTCCTTCTCGAAACGGCGCGAGATGAACAGTGCGCGCGCGGCGCGCAGGTGCATGGAGACCAGCCACAGGACGCGGCGGGCCAGGGCCAGGGCCAGCCCCGGGTCCTCCCGCAGGACCGGCTCCAACCGCCCGGTGTCGATGCGATATACGGTGCAGTCGCGCGTCGCCACGACCGAGGCGCCGTGCGCATCCACCCCCGGTAGTCCCGCTATCGCCACGACGGAGCCGGGCTCGGAGATGGTCCGCAGCGCGAACGCCTCGCCGGTCGAGGGAGGGCTGTAGTTCAGCGCAATGCGGCCGGTGGCCAGCAACCACAGGCCGGCTTCGGGACTCCCCTGCTCGACGATCGGTTCGCCGCGGCAGAAGTAGCGGCTCTCGACCGCCCCCGCGAACAGGCGCAACCCGTCCTCTTCGAGCGGCGCGAAGAAGGACGACCGCCTCAGCAGCTCGATCAGCGGCGGAGGCGCGCGGTTGTAGGTCTCCTCCTCCCCCTCGTCCTGCAGGGACCGCCCGAAGTTCACCGGCGTCTGCGAGTAGGCGGTCAGCCGCGCCCGCATGTCGGCGAGACGCTCGAAGCACTGGCGGAGGATCGACTCGAGGAAGACGACGCCCAGCCGCGGCTGCTCCTCGAAGAGTTCGGCCAGCGCGGTGTGCTCGAACCGCAGCGTGCGGCACGCGCGAGTACAGACCACCGTGGTGGCGTAACGCCGCAGGTCGCGGAATCCGGACCAGCCGACCGCCGTCCACGGGCTCGAACGCTCGCCGACGTCCAGGTCCTCGTTGCCCTCCTCGAGACGGAGCTGGAACCGGACCGCCCCCTCGGCCACCAGAAACAGGTGCGTCGCCGGGGCGAACTGCCGCGTGATGACGCCGTCGGGGTCGAAGCGCCGCTCCTCGGCCAGCGCGGCCAAGCGGTCCCACGGCAGATCACGGTCCGCGTCGAGCCACGACGAACGCTCGCGGATGGAAGCGATACACTCTCGTGTCGCGTTCGTCACATTCGTCACGTTCATGAGCGGCTACGATGCTCCCGCGATCCGGGCCACCCGCCCGCTGCTGACCAGACCCGACGGCTTCTTCCCGTTCTGGCGGGATACGCTGGTCTCGCTCGCCACCGTCCCGCCGAATCCGCGACCCGGCCTGGCCGTCACCTCGCCGGAAGGAGCCCGCATCGTCCCGGTGCGCTTCGCGTCGCTGAACGGCTGCGACATTCAGGGATTCCTGATTACGCTGGACGAGGACGCCGGCGCCGCGCCGACGGACTCACCCGTCCTGCGGCCGCTGGTCGTCACCACGCACGGCTACAACGGGCAGTGTAATCCGGTGCTGGAGGCCAGGCACACGGCGGCCTGCGGCGCCGATCTGTTCTGCTTCGACGTGCGCGGCTTCGGACTGTCCCGATCCGCCTGCCAGGTCGACCCCCGCGGCTACATCCTGACCGGCCTGACCGATCCGCGCACCTCCATCCTGCGGGGCGCCGTCTGCGACTACGTGCGCGCCGTCGAGGTGGCGCAACGTCTGGGCGCCGGCGGCGGCGGCGTGGTCTTCCACGGACGGAGCTACGGCGGCGCGCTGGCATTCCTGACCCAGGGCCTCACCGCGCGCGCCGACTACCTGGCGGTGGCGTTGCCTACCTTCGGCTGGCTCGACGGCCGGCGGCAACTCGTGACGCGCGGGTCGGGACAGGAGGTCAACGACCACCTCGCGCGAAACCCCCGCCTGGAAGCGGCGGCGACGGCGACCCTGCGCTACTTCGACACCGTCAACGTCGCCGACCGCATCGAGTGCCCCACGCTCATCGGCGTGGCGCAACGCGACGACGTGGTGCCCGCGGCGACGGTCTACGCCATCGCCAACCACATGAATCCACCGCCCGAGATCCTCGAGCTGCCGGTCGGCCATTCCACCGACGACGAGGAACGCCGCTGGATCGACTTCGACGCCCGCTGGACGGCCGCGGTGGCCGGGCGTCAGTACTCGTCGTAGCCTTCGGTCAGCTCGACGTAGGTGCCCACCGGATCGGTCAGGAACGCGCTCTTGAGCCCGCTGCTCTCGACCTCGCGGTACTCGACGTCGAACTCGATTCCCTTCGCCTTCAGCTTCTCGCAGAACGCCTCCAGGTCGTCCACCTCGAAGCCGATGTGATCGAGAGAGCGGCCGCGGGTGGGCTCTGTCGGCACGTCCGAGCCGGCGAAGCTCATGTTCATCCCCGGCACGTCGGTCGTCGTCTGAATCCGACCGCGCGGGCGGATGCGGAGGTTGAACACTTCCGAGTACCAGTCGAGCAGCTCTTCATGCCCCGGCGTCCAGAAATGAATGTGGTAGCCGGCGACCGGGACATGCAGCGACGGGTCTTCCTGCAGTTCCACCCAGACGCCGTCGGGGGCCATGACGTAGGCATTCGGCATCCCTTCGGCCCCGGTGAAAATCTCCCCCGCCTCCATGCCGGTGGCAGTCCAGCGCTCCAGGAACTCGGCGGTGTTGCGCACCTTGAAGCCGAAGTGGTTCATGACCGAGCCCTGGGTCGGCCCGGTCGGCTCTTTCTCGCTCATTGTGATCAGGAAATTCGGCAGCTTGATGGTGGTCAACGGGCCTTCCCGTACCACCTTGCCGTCGAACCACTCGATCCAGATCTTCTTCTGGGCCTCGATATCGGTCACGTTCAGGTGCACGTGGCCGAAGGTGATGCCGTCGGCGTTCGGCGTCGCGAGCTGGGCTCCGGCGGGGGCCGCGGCAACGGCAAGAGCGAGAACCAGGGTGGACGTCAGCAGCAGCCTCATCGTCGATTCTCCTTTGGCGGCGCTCCGCGCGGAGCGGGTATCCCGCGCCGTTCGCGGGGTCTCACGGTCACCTAGTGTATCGTGCTCGGGTAGCGGCGGGCGTCAGCCGGGACCGCGGAGGGAAGCGACATGACCGAGAGCGAGAGTGTGCGGAGACGACATCCGGCTGAAGTTGCCGTGGCGCTCGGTGCGACGGCGATCTGGTTGGTCCTGGCGGGCGCCGGCGCGGGCGCTGCAGGCCCGGGGGCTGCGGAGGAGCCCTCCGGAACGCCGGGATCCGCCGGCGAGGCGGAACAGGCTGCGGACGTCCCGCAATTCCGCGTCGACCCCTTCTGGCCAACCCTTCCGGACGACTGGATGCTGGGCCAGGCCGCCGGGGTCGCGGTCGACGCCGACGATCACGTCTGGCTCGTCCACCGGCCGCTGACCCTCGACGCGCGCCAGCGCGGCGAGGAGGGACTGTGCTGCGTGCCCGCCCCGCCGGTCATCGAGTTCGCGCAGGACGGCACGGTCCTGCGCTCGTGGGGCGGTCCCGGCGAGGGCTACGACTGGCCCGCGAGCGAGCACGGCATCCACATCGACCACGAGGGCCACGTCTGGATCGGCGGCAACGCGGCCGACGACGCGCACATCCTGAAGTTCACCGCCGACGGCGAGTTCCTGCTGCAGATCGGGAGCCCGGGCCAGAGCCGCGGGAGCAACGACACCGAGAACCTGGGCCGGCCGGCCGGCATCCGCGTGGATCCGGAAGCCAACGAGGTTTACGTCGCCGACGGCTACGGCAACCGGCGGATCATCGTCTTCGACGCCCATAGCGGCGAGTACAAGCGCCACTGGGGCGCCTACGGGGAGCGCCCCGTCGATTCGGAGCTGCCGCCGTACGACCCGGACGCAGAGCCGATCCGCCACTACCGGAGCCCGGTGCACGACGTGGCCATCGCCGACGACGGACTCGTCTACGTGGCGGACCGGACCAACGACCGCCTGCAGGTGTTCCGGAAGGACGGCACCTTCCTGCGGGAGGCGTTCGTCCGCCCCGAAACGCTCGGGAGCGGGTCGGTATCCGGCGTGACGCTGTCCGTGGACGCCGACCAGCGCTGGCTGTTCATTCCCGACGGAACGAACAACGTCATCTGGATCCTCGACCGCGAGTCGCTGACGGTGATGGATCGCTTCGGCCGGTTGGGCAAGTACGCCGGCCAGTTCTACCGGCTGCACAACCTCGCCATCGACTCGGAGGGAAGCCTGTACACGACAGAGGTTAACGTCGGACAGCGCATCCAGAAGTTCAGCCGGCTGAACTAACAGTCCGTGGTGAAACCCCGCGTCGCACCGAGAGCGGCGAGGCGCCCGCGTGGCAAGGCTCGACGAGGAAGCATATTGGGCATATTCGACCGAGGAGCAACGCAGTCCACGCGGGATGCATCGCCGCTCGAATGCAGCGGGGCTCTTGCCGCGGGCTGCTAGGATTCTGCGGCACCCGGTGCCGACGCGGACGACGCTCGGCCGGGACCGGCGCCGGCTGCTCAGTCGTCGTGGTGCTCGCGGTCGTACCGCAGGACGAACCACAGGGCGAAGGCCGCGAAGCCCACGACGACGCAGACGGCCGTGGCGGGGACGACCCAGCCGAAGGTGGCACCTGTTTCCATCGTGTCGACTATCCTACCCGGAGAGGGTCCGTAACGGGAGCCATGACCGATACCGAACGAACCACCGGGCCCGGTGAGGGAACCGCCAGGTTCTTCGTCGGCCAGATCGTGCACCACCTGCGCTTCGACTACCGGGGCGTCGTCTTCGACGTCGACCCGACGTTCCAGGGCAGCGAGGATTGGTACGAGCGGGTCGCCCGCTCGCGCCCGCCGAAGGACCGTCCGTGGTACCACGTTCTCGTGGACGGCGCACGGCATACGACATATGTGGCAGAACGGCATCTGGAGCCGGCCGCCGACGGTGAACCGATCCGTCACCCGCTGGTGCAGGTGCTGTGCGGCTCGTACCGCGACGGGCGCTACCTGCCCCGCGACGCCGTGCAATAGTCCCGCGGTCCGGCACCGGACCTCAGCCTCCACCGACACATGTCACCCGCCCGCCGCCGCTCGCGTCCGAAGGGTCGACGCTCCGGCGACACCCGGCCGGAGCCGACGTCTCCCGTCACACCGTCGGGACGCATCTTCGGCATCCCCCTGGCGTTGACGCTTGCACTGCTGCTCATCTCGGCAGTCCCGCGCATCCAGGCGCACACCGTGCTCGCACACGCCTTCTGGGGCGCTGCAGCCGCACTCCTGGCGTGGCAGGCGGTGCTGTTCCTGCTGCGCAGGCGGCGGAATGCCTGGCCGGAGACCGAGACCGTCCTGCGCCCGCAGCACTACGTGCAGGCGGCGGTGCAGCTCTCGGTCTTCGCCTACTGGGGCTGGTACTGGCGGCCGGTGTACGACCACGCCTGGCTGCTGGTCGGGCAGATCCTGTTCGCCTACGCCTTCGACCTGCTGCTCGCCTGGTCGCGCCGCGAGCGCTACACCCTGGGATTCGGACCGTTCCCGATCATCTTCAGCACCAACCTTTTCCTCTGGTTCCGCGACGACTGGTTCCACCTGCAGTTCCTGATGATCGCGGTGGGATTCCTGGGCAAGGCGTTCGTGCGCTGGGAGCGCGACGGGCGGCGCGTGCACATCTTCAATCCGTCGGCGTTCTCGCTCGGGCTCTTCTCGGTCGTCCTGATCGCGACCGGCACCACGCCGCTCACGTGGGGGGAGGACATCGCCACCACCCTGACCCTGGCGCCGCGGATCTACCTGTTCCTGTTCCTCGCGGGCCTGGTCGTGATGTACCGCTTCGCCATCACGCTCGTGGCCGGCTCCGCCGCGGTCGTGCTGTTCGGCCTGAGCGCGCTCTACTCGGTGGCCACCGGGGTCCCCTACTTCATCGATTCCGAGATCCCGACCGCGGTCTTTCTGGGCCTGCACCTGCTGGTCACGGACCCGTCCACCTCGCCCCGCACACCGCTCGGCAAGACCGTCTTCGGCGTCCTGTACGGCACGGGCGTCTTCGTCCTCTACTCGCTGCTCGGTGCGTTCGGTGTACCCACGTTCTACGACAAGCTGCTCTCGGTGCCGCTCCTCAACCTGAGCGTGCGGTGGATCGACCGGCTGGCGGGTGCGCTGGAGGCCGGCGCCGGGCTCGGGCGTGCCGCCGCGAGAATGGCCCGTCCGAACGCCAACCTCGCGCAGATGGCGGTCTGGATCGCGTTCTTCGCCGCGATGACGCTCGTCGGCGCGACCGACGGCCGACACCGGGGCGACACCGTACCGTTCTGGCGGCAGGCATGCGCAGAAGGACGCCCGCAGGCGTGCGAACGGCTCCTGCAAATCGAGGCGTCGTACTGCGCCGATGCGTCAGCCTGGGCCTGCAACGAGCTGGGACGGCACTATATCGACGGGGCGACCGTCGACGCGGATGCGGCTCTGGCCCTCGACTACTTCGCGCGGGCCTGCGAGCTGCGCTTCCGGCCCGCCTGCCTGAACCTGCTGGCTGCGGGCGGAGAATATCGGGCGCCGCCGAAGACGCTGGACCTGCGTCTTCTGCTGCGCGAGGGCGGAAGCAACCTGATGGAGATGTCCGAGGCGGACCTGCAGACGCGCGCGTGCGAGCACGGTTGGACGTTCGCCTGCGACGAGCCGAGGTAACCGGTCCATGCGCGCCCGACTTCAGAGACCGCGCCCCCGAGCGTTCGCGCCCATGTCACCGGCGGCGATGCATCCCCCGGCCGGGACGGGACGGTGCAGGTCGCACTCGCGGGTTCGCGGGCACGCGCTGCCGCCGCCGGCCGTCCCGACCACCACAGGCGCCGGCGCATCGGGTCGCCCGCGACTTCTCCGGCCCACGCTTGCCGCCGCGCTGACCGTCCTGCTGGCGGTCGCGGCGGCCTGCGAACGGCCGGCGTCGTCCGGGTCGCCTGCCGCGTCGCTATCGCCGCTGCCGGAGGCGCTCAACGGCTTCCGCGCCGACGCCTGGTTCCTCCCGGACGACGACCTGCTCGGCTTCGTCGAGATTCCTGCCGGACCGTTCACCATGGGGAGCGACCCCGCCGTGGACCCGCGCGCCTTCGAGAACGAGCGCTGGTCGGCCGGACAGGCGCAGGGCAGCGTCGATCTCCCGGCGTACGCCATCGGGCGCTACGAGGTCACCGTCGCGCAGTTCCGTGCGTTTGCCGACGCCTCCGGGAGCACGTTCGCTCCCGAGACGCTCCGCGGCGTCCTCGATGAGCCTGTCGGCTCCGTCTCCTGGCCCGAAGCGCTCACCTATTGTCGCTGGCTGGAGGCGACGCTCCGCGACTGGCCGGACACGCCGCAGCGCCTGCGGGAGTGGCTCGCGGCCGGCTGGCGCATCACGCTCCCGAGCGAGGCCGAGTGGGAGAAGGCGGCCCGCGGGACGGACGGCCGCGTCTACCCCTGGGGCGACGACGCGAGGCGCGACCGGGCCAACTTCGGCGGCGCGAACGGGCCGACCGCGGCCGGCAGCTTCGAGTGCCCCGAGTGCCCCTTCGGTCTGAGCGACATGAGCGGCAACGTCTGGGAACTCACCCGCAGCCCGTACCAGCCCTACCCGTACGACGAGAGCGACGACGCGGGCGACCTGACAGCCGATGCGCTATTCGTCATGCGCGGCGGCTCGTTCATGGACCCGGAAGGCAATGTCCGGGCCGCCATCCGCGGCGGCGCCGACCCGGGCGTCCGCCGGCCGTTCATCGGCTTCCGCATCGTCATCACGCCGTCGCCGTGATCTCCGACCTGACGATCCGGAGCGGAACAGTCAGGCAACCCCCGGGCTTGACCTGACTGCCGCGGTGAGAGTGTCGAGGTCAGGACGACGCTTTGGACGCATCCGCCAACCGTGCAAGCAACTCCGGGTCGACGTGCCGCTTTACGGTACGGCGGTCGAGCTGCAGTCGGCGCGCCGTCTCCTGGTAGCTGCCGGTGCGCGTGTAGACGATGGTGCAGTAGCGCCGCAGGACCTCCTCCGCGGTGAGACTCCCCTCACCGAGCGCCACCGCGAGATCGCCGGCCGGAGCGCGCGCAGGGACCGTGGGCGGGCGATACTCCTTGCGTACCAGCACGTTGCGGACGCACTGCTCCAGCTCGCGGACGTTGCCCGGCCACGGGTAGTCGGGGCCGAGGTCGCGCTCGACGCACGCCAGCACCTCGTCGGCCAACTCGGCGGCGGCGTCGGGACCGACGACGCGCTCGCTGACGAACAGCACGAGGTTCCGCAGCTCCCCGGGGGCGTCGCGAAGCTGCTCGCGGAGCGACGGCGTGACGATCAGATCCGCGCAGAGACGGTAGTAGAGGTCCTCGCGGAAGCGTTCGGCCCGCATCTCGGCCGCAAGGTCGCGGTTGGTTGCCGCGATCAGCTTGCCCGCGAACGCACGCGGCACGGTCTCGCCGATGCGAGAGAACCCGCGCGTCTGCAGCACGCGCAGCAGTTTGACCTGGATCGCTGCGTCGATTTCCCCTACCTCGTCTAGCAGCACTGCCCCGAAGGGCGGGCACGCCTCGAGCCAGCCGACGCGATCCTGGACGGCGCCGGTGAATGCGCCCTTGCGGTGGCCGAACAGCTCCGACTCGATGAGGGTCGGTGACAACGCCGACAGGTTCAGCGCGTGGAACGCTCCGTCGAGGGTCGCCGTGAACATCTCCCGCTCGGGGTCGAACGGGATGTAGCGCGACAGGCCGATGGCCCGCGCCACGAGCTCCTTGCCGGTGCCGGACGGGCCGGTGATGAGAGTTGTGACGTCGTGCATGCGGTCGTGCAGCGCGCGCCAGTACCGCCGCATGTCGTGGGTGAAGATCGACTGCCAGACCGCGGCGCGCAGGCGGGCCGCCGGCGCGGAGGCCCCGACGATGTACCGATGGATGAGATGAAAGGCGCGGCGGACCTGGTAGAAGCAGGCGAACAGGTGCGCCGGATCGACACGTTGCGGCAGCGGAAGCCGATCCGCGAGGAGGTAGTGGTCGAGATCCCGGTGGAACGACCGATAGCACGCCACCCGCCGCCGCGCTCGCTCGGGGTCTTGATGTATCTCGTGCAGCGGGTCGGCGTAGCGCTGGTACAGCGTGAAGATGACGAGCGACGCGTAGAGATGCAGCTCGTCGACGGTCGCGGACGGACGGCGCAGCAGTCGCTCGCGGGCATCGCGCGCCGCCCGTTCGGCGACCACGCCGACTCTCTCCAGACCGGAGCTCTGCGCCCCCGGCTCGGTACGCAGACTCCACACCGCACCGGCGGGAGCGTGATCCGGACCGAGGATCTCCCGTTCCCCGTCGACGAACGCCGGCGAGAACGGGTTGCAGTCCGCGAGCCGCGCCAGCGACTCGATGGCGCGGCGTTCGTCCGCTCGGAAGAGCGCCATGGTCCAGTGGAGCCCGTGGTGAAACGCCGTGCGGCACCGAGAGCGACGGGGCAGGACGGCCGCAACCGCCCCGCCCCGCGCCCCGGCAATCCTGCGTCGGCCGCCTGGAGGCGGCGCCGCCGAAGCGGAGCCGCAGGCGACGTTTGACGGGCTACGGCATCGGCACGAGCTGCGGCAGCACGTAGGCGAACATCATCGTCACGATCCCCATGAACACGGCCAGGATGATGCTGTGCCGGAGCGTGATCCGGAACAGCCTTCCCTCCTCGGACGACGCCATGCCGGTGGCGGCCACCGCGACCGCGATGCTCTGCAGCGAGATCATCTTGCCCATGACCCCGGTGGCCGAGTTGGTCGAGGTGGTGAGGATCGGGTTCAGCTCGAGCGTGTTGGCCGTCACGGTCTGCAGCGTGCCGAAGAGCGCATTCGACGCCGTGTCGCTGCCGGTCAGGAAGACCCCCGTCCAGCCGAGCATCGCGCTGAAGAACGGGAACACCGCCCCGGTGGCCGCGAAGGCGAGCCCCAGGGTGGTGGTCATGCCCGCGTAGTTCATCACGTAGGCCACCGCCAGCACCGACGCGATGGTCAGCAGCGGCATCCGCAACTGCGTCAGCACCGCCTTGACGATCCCGACGAAGCGGGCCGGCGACAGACCGAGGACGAGAGACGCGGTGAACGCGGCCAGGAAGCAGGAAGTTCCCGCGGCCGAGAGCCAGTTGAAGTTGTAGGACGCCGCGTACGGCGACGCCTCCGGGGTCAGCGGCGGGAGGCGCATGATCGTGTTGTGCAGCCCCGGCACGTCGAACTGCACGCTGACCACGTTCAGCACGCCCTGGATCGGCGGGTAGCGCCACGCCAGGACGAAGACGACCAACAGGATGTACGGGATCCACGCCCCGACGAGCTCGCCGGCGGTGTAGGTACGGTGCTGCTTGACGACCTCGACATCGCCCTCCAGCCGGAACACCTGCGCCGGCTTCCAGACCTTCATCACCAGCACCATCGCCACCAGGGCGGCAATCGCGGCCAGGATGGCCGCCACCTCCGGCCCGATCGTATTGCTCACGAGGATCAGCACGCCCGCGAAGGCGAGCGAGCAGGCCGCGATGGGCGGCAGCACCTCGGCCGAGCGCTTCACCCCGGACATGACGACGACCATGTAGGCCGGGATGACGATGGCGATCAGGCCGCACAGGCGTCCGGTCATCGAGCTCAGCGCCGCCTCCGGCAGGCCGGTCACGTTGGCCAGCGTGA
This sequence comes from Vicinamibacterales bacterium, assembly GCA_964291605.2. Lineage (GTDB taxonomy): Bacteria > Acidobacteriota > Vicinamibacteria > Vicinamibacterales > UBA8438 > WTFV01. Next base: position 4,468,485 of record OZ219745.1, read on the forward strand.
CGACCGGAATCCCGAGCGATCCGAAGGCGACCGGCGCGGTGTTGGCGAGCAGGCAGATGAACGCGGCGTAAAACGGAGGAAACCCGAGCCCGGTCAGCATCGCCGCGGCCACCGCCACCGGCGTGCCGAACCCGGCCGCGCCCTCGATGAAGGCGCCGAAGGCGAAGCCGATGAGCACCGCCTGCAGGCGGCGGTCATCGGAGAGAGCGCCGATGGAGTCCTTGATGATCTCGAACTTGCCGGTCTCCAGCGTGACCCGGTAGAGGATGAGCGACGCGATGACGATCCAGCCGATGGGAAACAGCCCGAAGGCGGCGCCGTTGATCATCGACGTGGCCGCCTGCGGGGCCGGCATGCCGTAGACGCCGACCGCCAGGACGAGCGCGGCGCCGAGCCCGCTCAGGCCGGCTACCCAACTGGGTTTCCGCCTGACCCCCAGCAGGTAAAAGAGAACGCCCAGCGGAATGGCCGAGATGAGCGTCGAGTAGACGAGGCTGTCGGCAACCGGCGTGTAGTTGTGTTCCCACATGCGGCGAGACTGTAGCACACGACTGCCGCTCCACCGGCCTGCAATCGCCGGCCGCCGGTGGTCGGCCGCGCGACAGAATGCGGACCGGGCAGGATGCCCCGCGTCTCAACGCCGCTGCGCCGGCGACCCCGCTCCCTCGCCTGGCGCGAGCGGTAGAGCGTGCGACTGTTATGCTACGCACGTTCCAGTTCTTGCGGAGCACTCACAGATGTCCAAACGCTACTGGTTGATGAAATGCGAGCCGTCCGCCTACGCGATCGACGACCTGGAGCGCGACGGCCGGACCTGCTGGGAAGGGGTCCGCAACTTCCAGGCGCGCAACTTCATGCGCGACGTGATGCGGGAAGGTGACGGCGTCCTGTTCTACGCGTCGAACGCGGAACCGTCGGGGGTCAGCGGCCTCGCCTCGATCTGCCGCACGGGCTATCCCGACCACTACGCGTGGCAGGCCGGGCACAAGTACTTCGACGCCCGCAGCACCGAGGCCAAGCCGGTCTGGTACATGGTGGACATCGAGTTCGTCGAGCGGTTTCCAGCCACCATCCCCCTCGCGACCCTGAAGGAGACCCCGGGTCTCGAGGAGATGATGGTGACGAAGAAAGGCAGCCGGCTGTCGGTCCAGCCGGTCGCGCCGGCCGAGTACGACATAGTCGCCGAACTCGGCCGACGTACACGCGGATGAAGACGCCGGCCGCTCAGTTGCCGTCGCCTTCCTGGGTCGGCGGCGTGCCGATGGCCTTCAGCACCTCCCGGGTCAGGCTCCAGCGGTCGAAGCCCTGGCGCCCGTAGTCGAGCCCGCGCCGGACGATGACCAGATCGTGCGTCGGCACGATGACGACGTACTGCCCGCGGTTGCCCGACGTGGAGTACGCGGATTTCGGCACGTCGGTGCGGCCGTCCGGCACCAGCCAGAACTGCCCGCCGTAGAAGTTGCCGATCCCGGCCGTGGCCGGCGCCGGGGTGCGCACGAAGTCGATCCACTCCTCCGAAATCAGCCGCTCGCCGTTCCACACCCCGCCCTGCAGATACAAGAGTCCGAAGCGGGCGAGATCGCGGGCGTTCGTGTAGACCTGACTACTCAGGACGAAGTCGCCGAAGCGGTCGGTGCTGAGCAGCGTGTTGCGCATCCCGATCTTGTCGAGCAGCCGCCGGCGCGGGAACTCGCGGTAGGCCTTCCCGCTGCCGATGGCGCGCTTCATGGCGTAGACGCCGAGCAGCGTGTCGTAGTTCTCGTAGTCCCAGTTCGTGCCCGGCTCGCGGATCACGCCGCGGCTGCGGGCCCCGATCACCGAGCTGGTCCCGGCCCAGTAGGAGAGCCCCGACCCGATGGCGTACTCGCGGCCGGAGTTGTCGACCGGCTCCAGTCCACTCGACATGTTCAGCACATGCCGCAGCGTGATCTCCAGGCGGGGATCCCGGTCCGCCGCCGCCGCTCTGGGATAGAAGTCGTAGCCGAGCGGCTCGTCGAGCTTCAGCTTGCCCTCGTCGACCAGCATGCCGATCAGCGTCGAGGCGATGCTCTTGGCCGTCGACCACGTGCGCGTCCGCGTCGTCATGTCGACGCCCGGCGCGTAGCGCTCGTGGACGATCTCGCCCTGGTGCACGACCAGCAGGCTCAACGTAACCTGCTCCGGCGACTCCCGGTCGAATGCCCAGTCCGACGCCGCCTGCAGCGCCGCGGCGTCGACGTGCGCCGGCAGCGGCTGCTCCTCGACCTTGTCGCCGTCCGGCCAGGCCATCCCCGCCGCGTCGCCCTCCGGGTACGGCAACTCCAGGATCGGCAGGCCGTCGATATCGTCCAGGGTCTGGTCGGGCGCGAGGATCACGCAGCCGACGCCCTCGCGGAACGCCGCCCGCATCTTCGGAGCGCCGTGCCCGCTGCCGATGACCACCGCCTTGCGCGCGGTGTCGACCTCGTAGTCGCCGCCCTCGGGCGTACCCACCGGCACCGGCAGGAACGCCAGCTCCTGCGCGAAGACCTGCTCGATCGTCCGGTTCGAGGTGAACAGGCCGTTGCACATGAAGATGGCCTGCTGCCCCTGGCGGACCATCTGCCGCTGCTGCTGCCAGTAGTCGTGGGTTTCCTCCTGCTGGGCGGCAGCGACGCCGCCGAACAGCAGCACGCCCGCGAGCGCCGTGGCCAAAACGTTTCTCATCGGAGCCTCCATCTACGCGGCGCCGCGACAGCCAGGTAGCCGCCGGGACCCGCTCACTTACCATTCCCGCGAGGTTTGCGCGCTCCATTCTACGTCGTGACGCGGGTGCGCGTGCATCCAAACGGGGCCGTCACCAGCCGGTCGTGCGCAGCGTCTCGCACAGTGTGAGGACCATTGGCGGCCTCGCCATGCACTCGGCGACACGTGCAGGCGCCCGGTCCTGCGGACCTCGCTATCCCCGTTGAATGTGCACGTGCCATCAGTTATTCTGAGTCGATCCCTGAACCCCACCCGAGGGAGAGAACGATGCCCCGCCCGGCCGACGACGAGATCGTTACCTACGGTTCGCCATATGACGGAGGCGCGCGACAAGGAGGCGACGCGGGCGGCGGCCGGCCGGCGTCTCTGATCCGCCCGCCGGCTGGGCCGGAGTTCCCCGGCTGCCGGCCGTTTCGCTTGACGAAGGAGGACGTCGAGGCATACGAAGGCCGGTTCGAGTATTGGAGCGCCGACACCGAGACCGCCTGGAAGATGTGCGAGCCGACCAGCCGCACGCACGAGCAGCCGTCGCAGCGGCTTGCCGCCCTCGGCCAGGTGATTGCCGCCGTACGGGGCGCCCCCATCGAGTGCTACGGAAGCATGGACCTGACCCTGCGTAACGAACGCGGCGAGAAGTGGCGCATCCTCCAGGCAGACCAGGTGGCGTACCTGTATCCGGGTAGCGCCCGACTGCCGGTTCACGGCCTGGTGATCGGCGAGCACGACCCGCCGAACGTGGTGGTCGAAGTGGATCACACTACCGACGTGCGGCGCGGCAAGCTCGGCCTCTACGAAGCTTGGGGATTCCCCGAGGTATGGGTGGACGTCCCCGACCAGGCGTCGCCGAGCCGGCCGGCCGGTCGCGCAACCGGACTGACCATCCATCTGCTCGACGGCGATCGCTACCGGACAGCCGACGCCAGTCGCTCCTTCCCCGGCTGGACCGCGGCGGAGATCCACGCCGCCATGAACGAACCGTTGCCGTCGGCGGCCACCACCCAAGTGCTCGAACGCGTCGGCCGCGCGCTGGGCGCCCGCGACGGTACCAGTCCCGATGACACGCCGTGGCTGCGACGGCAGCGTACGGAAGGCCGCACGGCGGCCCGCGCGGAGGGGCGGAAGGAAGGCATCGCCGAGGGCCGCGCCCGGCTTCTGAACGTGGTCATTCGGAAGACGCTGGCTTCGCGTGGCATCCCCGACGGCGACGTCAAGCTGGACGCGCGCGATCTGGCAGGTCTCACCGACGAGGACGTTATGGACGCCTTGGTGGATTGCCGGGACGTGATGGACTTCCACGTCCGGCTCCGGAAACGGCGATGCTGAGGAGGCTCACGCGGCCGCGCGGTATCTCGGGAGCACCGATTCCTGCACGCCCGGGTCAGACAGAGGCGGCACGCGGGAAGAGTACGTGAGCACCAGATCTCAATAGTCCACCGCCCGCAACGACGCGCGGATGATCTCACGGTCGTTGCGGTGCACGATGTGGCCGTTCGCGTAGGCGGGGTGCGACCAGTTGATTACCCGCGCCGCAATCCGGCCGTGCGGCGTGCGGGTACCCGAGCTGCCCGTCGCCTCGATCAGCCGCGTGCGGCTCAGCTCGACATAGCCTTCGGGAGTGAACTGCGCGATGATCAGGAAGCCGTCGTCGTTGTTGACGAAGTAGCGGTCCTCGTGGCGCACGAGGAACGCCGTGGCCCAGCGCGCCTGCGCGGTCATGTCCGGGCTCATCCAGAGGCGCTCGCCGGTCCGCGCGTCCAGCGCCCGCAGCTCTCCGTAGCTGTCGACGCCGTAGACGTAGTCGCCGATGATGATCGGCGTCGTCACCATGGCGTGTATGGTGTCGGTTTCGCCCGGCAGCTCGCTACGGCTGCCGCCCTGCCAGAGATGCGTCGCGGCCGGCCGGTCCTGGCTGAGCCGCATCATCATCGAGCCGTTGAAGAACTGCGAGACCAGCAGGTAGTCGCCGCTCCGCACCGGGGTGGCCACGGTGACGCCCATCGAAACGTCCCACGACTGCTCCCAGTAGAGCTCGCCCGTCTCCGGATCGAGCGACGCGAGCGCGAGCGGATGCCAGATGATGAGTTGCCGGACGCCCCCCGCTTCGTAGATGACCGGCTGGGCGTAGCCCATCTCGGTACCGGTCTCAATCGCCCGCCAGATCTCCTCGCCGGTGTGCTTGTCGAAGGCAACGACGAGCGCGTCGGGCTCGCCGCCCACCACCGTGATGAGCCGCTCGCCGTCGACGAGCGGCGCGCTGACGATGCCCCAGACCGGCACGCTCGTCCCGTACTCGGCGACGTAGTCCTTCTCCCACAGCACCCGGCCGGTCTCGACGTCGAAGCAGAAGAGCCGTCCGGTGCCGCCGACGATATAGACGCGGTCGCCGTCGACGGTCGGGGTGGCCCGGGGGCCGACCGCATAGGCGACCGACAGCATGCGATAGCTGGTCTGCCACTCATGCGTCCAGAGCACCTCGCCGGTCCGCTCGTCGAGGGCGAGTGCGCGCTCTGTGCCGTCCAGCGTGCGCGACTCCGGATCCTCCATCCAGTCGGTGATGAAGATCCGTCCGTCCGCCACGGCCGGTCCGGAATACCCCGCCCGGATGGGCGTGCGCCATGCGACGCGCAGCTCTTCCGGCAGCTCCTCGACGATCCCCGTCTCGTTCCAGACGGCGAGGCGGTCCGCGCCGCGCCACTGCGGCCAGTCCTCTGCCGAAACGGCCGCGACCGTCCCCGCGGCGATCACCACCGCCCCGACGAGACTCAGGATTTTGCGCACGCGTTCTCCTCCGTCTTCATGCCAATCGCGCCTACCGTACGGCCGTGCCATGGTGGACTGGCAACGTCCATGAGCCGATCGCGGCATCCGCGAAACAGCCTCACCGCAGCACAGCATGGAAGTGGCGCCCCCGACGGCTCGACGTCCCAGCCGCCCGGGAATTCACTTGCGCCCGCCGGCCGCTTCGGCCGCCGCGCGGGCGTCTTCCTCCAGAATCCGCGCGCCGCCGAGAATGCCCCGGAACGAGTAGTTCGCCTCGTGACAGGCGTACTCGTAGACCCGGTCGCCGGTGGCCGGCCAGACGTATTCGCCGCTCCACGGCGCGCTCCAGACGGTCGGGTCTTCGACGGTGAATTGGTACAACAGCGCGTCCGGGGCGATCCGGGTGAACCGCTCGATCACATGCAGGTTGCGCGATGCCCCGCCGAGCGCGGGCGTGTCGTTGAAGTTCGTGGTGTCGACGACGAGGGTGTCTCCCTCCCAGCGGCCCACCGAGTCGCCGAGCCAACTGCGGATCTCGGGCGGCGCGTGCTGCTGGTTCATCCGCACGATGCGCGCGTCGTGGACCATCTCGACGTGGATCAGCACATAGTCCTCGGTCTGGACGATCTTCTTCAGGTTGTTGTAGAGCACCGGCAGCATCGGGGGGCCGGCGACGGAGCCGAAGCCGAGGAGACAGCGCTCGGCGAGCGGACGGATCTCGGGATCGTCGTAGGGACCGGGCGCGTCGAGATCGTCATCGAGCCACCACGCGGTACCGCTGTTGGGGCGGAAGAAGCGCGCCCGTTCCGCCGCGCGCGCCTGCGCCGCCGCGGTCAGCGCCGGCCGGCGGCCGTCCGCCGGATCCGTGAGGATCGAGGTCCGCCACTCGCCGTCGATCTGGAAGACGCCCGTGCCCCGGTCGATCCAGAAGGTGTTGTAGCCGCCGACGTTGCCGGCCGCGCCGGTCGAACCGTCCCCGCCGACCGGCGGCGCCACCTGCTCCGCCTCCTGCTCGCCCGTCTCGGCAGCGCGGGCTTCACGCCGCTCGTCGGACCCGCTGGGCGCGATGCCGAACAGGGTTCTGAGCGCTCCGGGATCGGATTGAACGACGGCGGCCTCCTCCGCGGTCAGGGTCCCCCGCGTGCCGAAACGCCGCGGGCGCTGCAAGGGCGTCAGCGTCGCCGTGTCGTAGGTGCCCGACAGGTCCGGCTGGCCGCCGGGGGTGCGCGGAATCCCATCCTGCCCCGCCGTGGTGACCGGCAACGTCAATCCCACGAGAACGAACACGCCTGCGACCCATCGACCGCTCATCGTCCCCTCCGCTCGCGAAACGGTGCGCAGCGTCCAAGCGCGGCGCACCGCCTCGACATAAACGAGCCGCCGGAAGTCTGCGCCACCGAATCGTGCCGGCGCAAACAACGCTTCCCCGGGAGTCTGCTTCGCGGGACACGGCGCCGGCGCAGACGATCCACAGCCGATTCAGCGACCGGCCGCCGCGGCCTCGGCCGCCAGCTCCTTCTCGAGCGCTCCGGCCATGATGTTGTAGAGGCCGTAGTTCCCCTCGTGGCAGGCGTACTCGAAGATCGGCTGGTCGTTCTTCACCATCGGAATCCGGTAGGTCCACGGCTGGTCCCACGCGTTCGGATCCTGGACCGTCACCTCGTACATCAGCGTCCCCTCGGACACCCGGGTGAAGCGCTCGATCAGGTGCAGCGCCGACGTGGTGACCCCACGGCGGAAGCTGGTCTCGCGCAGGAAGTTCGTGGTCTCGACGACCAGCGTGTCGCCCTCCCAGCGACCGCGGGAATCGCCCATCCACTGCCGCAGGCCGTCCGGCAGATGCGACCGCCCGTCGAGCGGGATCACGCGCGAGCTATGGACCATCTCGTTCAGCAGCACGACGTGATCCTCGGTCTGGAACACCTGCACGTTCTGGTTGTAGCCGCCCGGCGTCATCGGCGGGCCGGAGTTGAACCCGAGGATGCAGCGGACCGCGAACATGCCGGAGCCGAGCGTGTCAAGGAACCCGCCGGGGGTCGGTTCGTGGCGGTTGACCCCTTCGCGGGCCCTCATCTCCGCGTCCAGCTTCGCCTGGGCAATGTCGTTCAACGCGGGGACGCGGCCGTTCTGGGGATCGATCACCAGCGACGTCTGGTTGGTCTCGCTCACCCTGTCGCCCGGGTCGAACCAGAACTGGTTGTAGTTGCCCACGCCGTCGGCCGGCTCGATGGTGTCGCGGATCTCGAAGGCGGCCAAGCGATCCGCCTCGTACTGCGCTGCCTCCTCTTCCGTGAAGAACGCCTGGTCCGCCAGCTCCTCGGGCCGTTCGAACGGGGTCAACGTCCGGAAGTCCCAGACGCCGTTCAGGTCCGGTGCACCCCAGGCGGTGCGCGGAGCTCCTTCGGCCGCGTCCTGGGCATGTATTGCCGCGGGCGCAAACGCCATGGACACAGCGACGACCAGCGCGAACGACGACGCGAGAACTCGATTGGCCACGTGGACCTCCCTTTCTGGGGACCCTTCCGCGTCCGGGTCCTGCATGCACCAAAGTTGCAGTGCAATCCTACCGCCGCGCCCCGGCGGGCGTCATCATGAAAACGGTCCCGCCCGCGGTCGCCTCCGCTGCGCCCAATAGATGAGCGCCAGCACGGCGAACACCACGATCACATCGTCCGTCCCGAACCACGGGGGCGGACTGAGCACCTCCCGAAGCCCTTCGTTCACGGAACACCTCTGTCTGCGACTCCGCCGCACCGGGTCACGACGACAGCCGACGGCGCGAGTCGGAATGCGCGCTACTGCCCGTCGAAGACGTACTGCACGACCGACTGCAACCGGCCCGGCTCGGCGTTGAAGTCCCGCAACTCGATCGGCACCGCGTACGAGCCGACCACGTCCTCGACCGACTGACCGGCCGCCTGACCTGCCGTCGCCGCGTCGACGATGCCGTTGTAGAACGTGCTGTAGTTCACAAGATCGTCCCACACCAGCGTCTCGTCGTTGTGGCCCGGGATGATGATGTCCACGTCAGGAATGCCCGCCACCGCCTTCCTGAGCGTTTCGCCGAACTCGAGCGCGCTGCCGTTGCCGTTCACGACGTCGAGGAAAGGCAGGCCCTTGCGGGCGAACATGTCGCCGGTATGCAGGGTGCGGGCGTTGCGGAAGACGATCCAGGTGTCGCCGTCGGTGTGCCCGCGGCCGAAGTAGTAGAGATCGATGGCGTCGGGCCCGCCGAACAGCGTCATCCGGTCCGAGAAAGTGGTCCTGGGCAGGTATACCGCGTTCTCCCCCTTGAACGCATCGCAGTTGGTCACCGGCTCACAGGTCTCGCGCGACATCTGTGCCGCCGTGTTCTCGTGCACCACGATGTCGACCGTGTCCGAGAACTCCACGTTGCCCCCGCTGTGGTCGTAGTGGGTGTGGGTGTTGATGATCGTCGTGACCGGCTTCGGGGTGATCTTCGCGATCTCGGCCAGGATGTCCTGTCCGTAGCCGTAGATCTTCGTATCGACGAGCGTCACTCCGGAGTCGGTCAGGAATACGGCGGTATTCCCGCCGCTGCGCATCCCCTGCTCGGCGGGATCGTTGGCGAGCATGTAGAGGTTGTGCGCCACCTCGTGGAGCACCAGGTTGGCACGGGGCTCCTCCGCCGGCTCCTGCGCGATGTTGGCGGCGACCGTCGCGAGGACGCCCACCGCGGTCACTGCTCCCAGACAGACCATACGTCGCATCGGTTCCCTCCCTCGGCTCGTCCCGGACCTCTCCTCCGGCCCTCGCTTCCCGGTGCGTGGCGGCAGGTCCTCAGACCCGGATCCTACCGCCCGCGGACGGCGGGACGCCATATCCGCCGGGGAGCCCGGCAGACGATCGGCACCCCGTCTCCGCCCGCGCGCGGCCGGCGCCTGAGGGCTGGCAGCTCGCCCGCGGGTGCCTAACCGGTCTCCGCCCGCGCGCGGCCGGCGCCGGGCGATGGCGCCGAGGACGCGCCGAAGTCCACGCGGTAGACCCGTACTCCGAGCTTGCGGGGGTCGTCGGATACGCCCAGTTCGCTCGGTTGGAACACGGTGGATTCCATCCTGATCACCACGGGGCCGGGTCCATCGGGTACGTCGAGCGACAGTGTTTCCAACGCACCGGTCAGCACCCGCCCTTCCACGAGAGCGTGCTCGTCCGCCCACACGCTCAACACCGCGGGAGGAACGCCGGCCGGTCGGCTTCCCGCCACCGTCAGCTCCGATTCACCGCCGTGCGGCAGCACGAGCGACGCCTCGGCGCCCGTCCACCGGTACGTTTCCCCACTCCCGCCGTGCTCCGCCGGAAAATGGAAGCCGCGCAGCGTGTAGAGGACGTCCTGGGTTGGGTCGCCGACGTCTATCGCGGTCCGGGCCGCGTCGTTGCGCCCCACGCGGAAGACCTGGAACCCGGCCGACACCGCGATCGTGTCCCTCGGCGCGTGCGATCGGGTGCGTACCGGCAGCAGCACGTCGAAGTTCGTACGCTCGACGAAGTCGAGGTGCAACGCCGGGGCGAAGAACGAGAAGTAGTCCCAGTCGCTGAAGACGAAGAACACCGGCCGGCCGGCCGCCAACCAGATGTCGACGGCCTCGCCCATGCGGGACGATCGGGGATCGCCGTTCTGCACCAGCACGGTGTCCAGATCGTGCAGGTAGGCCAGTGACGTGGGTATGTGGCTGAGGCCGAGCTCGCGGCTCATCAGGACCACGGCGTCCTCGGGGAACAGGCGGGCCATCCGTTCCGTCTCCGCCACGGCACCCTTCCACAGCGGCTCGCGCACGAGCGCCAGCGCCGGTCGCGCGACGAGATCCACCAGAACGAGCGCCAGCGCCAACGCCACGCCGGCACGGTAGCGCACCGGCATCCGGCACAGCCCGGCGGCGAGGCCGAGGGCCGCACCGAGCATCAACAGCGGGAGCACGACCGGCACGAAGCGGCGCATCGACCAGATGTGCACTCCCGACTCCAGCGGGTCGTACAGATACTGCAGGGCGACGACCGCGAACACGAGGAACAGCAGCACCGGCCCTTCGGGGCTTCGCGCGCGCACGGCGCGGCCGGGACCGAGCAGCGTGGCGAGCCCCGGCACGGCGAGCAGCAGCACTGGCCAGGAGACATACCAGCTCAGCCAGTCGACCGTCTCGTTCAGACGCCCGCTTCTCGTCGCCAGGTAGTTGTACGCGTACAAGGCGAGCAGCGCCACCAGGACCACGCCGCACGCCTTTCGGATCACCGGCGGGCGGCAGCGAAGCGCCAGCGCCGTGCCCGCCGCGGCGGCCAGCGCGAGCAGCAGCACCCCGGCGGCCAGTCCCGCCGATCCGGCCGGCCAGAGCAACTCGCCCAGCACGGACGTGCGCAGCAAGCGGACGACATAGGGCCGGTAATGTGACGCGAACGCCAGATAGTGCACCACGTTGTGCAGGAAGACCAACCCGAACGGAATCAGGAGCTGCGCCAGATACCTCCCGCGTTGCACTCGTCGCGCCAGGGCCTGCCACGCACAGTAGGCAGCCAGCGAGACCGCGATCAGGACGTTGAGATCGACCTTGGCGAAACCGGCCAGCCCCAGGAACCATCCGGCCGCGACGGCCCAGCGCGGAGAGTCGTCCCGCAGCGCGACGAGCCAGGCCAGCAGGCCGCTCATCACGAGGCACTGCGCGACCATCTCCGGCACCGGAAAACGGGCGAACCAGGTTTGGGGCAGCAGCGCAAGGGTCAGCACCGCCGTGAGCCCGCCGGTCCATGGACCGCCGACGTGCGCGGCCAGGAGAAACAGTCCCCCGATGCTCAGGACCGCGAAGAACGGCGCCACGAAGAACGCGCCCCGCAGGGACCCGACCTCGTGGAACAACGCGGTAAGGACCGGAAACAGTGGCGAGAAGCCGGCCGTCACCGACGGATCGTCTATATCCGGGATCCGCAACCCGCCCGGAAAACGCGGATGCCTGCCGGATACCCCCGGGTTGGACGACGGGTTCTCGAACACCCCGCGCCGTACGCCTTCCGGCAACCGGCTGACGAGGTCGTCCTCGAACTCGAGCCCACCGGTTTCGGCGATCTTGCGGCCGAAGTTGACGTAGACGCTGCCGTCTCCGCCGCTCACCACCGCCTCGTACGGCGGAAGGTAGAGGACGGCCCCCGCCAGCAACACCGCACCGAGACCGACGGCCGCGGACAGTGCGGTACGGTCGATCGGCGGTCGCCCGGTTCGGCTCCGCCCCGCGTTGCCCGCGAGCACGCCGATCAGCGCGCCCGGCACGGCGACCGCCAGCAACGCCTCCAGGCCGAACAGACCCAGCTCGGCAAGCACGAGCGCGAGCCACGCCACGAGGCTCACGGCCAGCATTACGCGCAGGAACCAGATTTCTCCGAGTGCCAATGAAACCCTGCCATCACGCCCGCACCCGGCAGGTTGCGCCGGCTCACGGGAGCGATCCGATCGTAGCGGTTGAAGGCCGGTCGCGGGAGGTTCCATGCATCCCTGAATCCGCAGTACCCTTGCGCGGGAACGTACGGTCGGACTCAGGCGTTGGAGACAGCCATGCCCGCGGAACATTCTCGACGCAGCTTCGTAAGGCGTGTCGGCGCAGCCGCCGGCGCGGTGGCCTTCTCCTCCGCCGCAATCGCGGAGGCGGGCCGGCCGGTCCCGCAACTCCACACGGAAACGCCGCGTTCCGTGCATCCCACGCTGAACCGCCGTGCGCGCGGCTGGCTGCGCTTCCTGTGGGAGAAGGCAACCACCCCGGACGACTGGAGCGCCGACGGCGTGCCGCACATGTGGTGGGACCGTTACTCGAATCCGGTGGTCACCAGCTACGGCCGCTTCGATTTGCACAACTCCTCGTACGCCCTGCTGCTGATGGCCGACGAGACGCCGGCGTGGCGCGAGGTCTACACGCGGATCGCGGACGGTCTGGCCAGCCGCTACCCCACCTATTGGGGCGCCATCGATTGGCTGACGCAGATCGGCGACGACCCGCGCCGGGCGAACTACCCGCCGCACGTCATGCAGATGATCCCCGAGCGGCTCCGCGGCAACTACAACCGCATCGGGTGGACCGCGAACGGCATCGAGCCGTGGGGACTCTCCCCCGATCCGATCGGCTCGGAGGGCAACCTGTTCTTCCGCGGCTGGTTCAACCTGGTCCTCGGCATCTACCGCTACATCTCGGGCGACGACAAGTACGAGCGTCCGTTCGAAGTCACCGGTTACGGGGACCAGGTGTTCGAGTGGGACCAGCACGGCATCGCGGCGCTGCTCGAGCGGCAGTACCGCGAGCGCCCCGAGGGGCCGCAGTGCGAGAACACCAAGATCTGGTTCCCGTGCAACGCGTCCGCCGGGCTCGGCATGTACCTGTACGACCGCATCCATGGTCGGGCGACGCACCGGCCGGTGGAGGGCTGGCTAGAGTACGCCCGCGAGAACTTCCTGGGCGTCGGCAGCGACGGACGTCTGGAATGGGTCACCAGCTACTACGACCCGATCGTCAACCACAAGGCCAACGGCGGCCCCGGAGCCGGCGTCGGGACCGCCTTCCTGCTGCTGCCGCAGGATCGCGAGCTGGCCACGTTCATCTACGAGTCGGCGGCCAACGCCCTGGGCTGGAACGACCCCCGCGTCGAAATCCGCGCGTCGCAGCCCGGACTCGTGATGGCGCGCGAGCTGGGCGACCACACGGCCGTGACGCGGCTGCGCGCCGCGGCGGAGCGGGAGTACGACCCCCGGTTCTTCGGCGACGACAACGAGATGTTCGGCTGGTGGTTCGGTCTCAACGAGGCCTATCCGCGCGGGCAGCGCAGCGCCAGCATGATGGTGGCCGAAGTCGGCATGGGCGACGCCTGGTACCGCGCCTTCGAGGCGCCGCACATGGACAAGTTCGGGGCGCCGACCGTGGAGGACGTCGAATTTCCCGCGCTCGGGATCTACCAGGCGTGGAACGACACCGCGAGCGGCGCTCTGCACGTCGGCACCTACGCTGCGGCGACCGATCGGCGCGGCCTCGATACGACGTGGCGCGTCACCAATCTGCCCAGCACCGACGACGTCTTCATCCTGTGCGACGGCGAGCCGTTCCGGCGGTTCAGCGTCGACGGCCCCGGCGCCATCCGGCTGGACACCACCATCGACATGCGCCACTACCAGATCTTCACCGGCTATCGCGGACCGGGAGAGCGGGGCGCGGACGCCCGGCCGGAGCGGCCCGGGCGGGGCGCCGCCGCGGGGCCGGCCGCGACCGCCTCCGCCCCGACCCGGCCCCCGGCCGACGCCCGAAGCGCCACCAGCAGCTTCTCGCCGAGCGGACCGACCTGCCCCTGCTGCGTTGCGTAAGCAGCGGCCGACGGAAAGCGCCACCAACCCGGCGCAGGACGGCAACCACGCGACAGCCACCCATCGTCGGCCGGGCCCGGCGCGCGCACCCCCGAAATCTGAACCGTGCGCGCCGATTTCGCGTCCATAACGAGCAGGAGGCGCACGCATGATTCTCACCACCACACCGGGCATCGAAGGCAGGTCCATCCGCGATTACCGGGGCATCGTCACCGGAGAGGCCATCGTCGGGGCGAACATCTTCAAGGACTTCTTCGCGGGCATCCGGGACATCGTCGGTGGTCGCTCCGCCGCCTACGAGCAGGAGCTGCAGAAGGCGCGCGACCTCGCCCTTCGGGAACTGGAGGAAGCCGCGCGGCGGCAGGGCGCGCACGCCGTCGTCGGCATCGACCTCGACTACGAAGTGGTCGGGCAGGGCGGGAGCATGCTCATGGTGACGGCCAGCGGTACCGCCGTCACGATCGGCTGACGCTTCTCGTACGTGCCGCCGGCACGTGACCGGGGCAGCCGGCGAAGTAGTGACGCTGTGGCCGAACCTCGGTCCGGATTCGACGACAACGCGCTACACTCCGCGTCGATCACGACGATGCGGCGCGCGAACCTTCCGATCGTGTTGTTCGGCATCCTCGTGGCGTTGTGCTTCGTGACGGGCATCGCGTTCGTCATCGAGGAAACGCCGTCCGAGGACGTGCCGGCCCCCGGCGGCGGGGTCCAGCGCGTCCGTGCCGGGCACGGCGTGACGCACCCGGAGTTCCCGTCGATGGACCACGGCGGATCCGGCGCCGTGCGCCACGCACCGATTCTGTGGCTCGCCTGGGCCTTCGGACTGCTGCAGCTCGCCCTGATCGTCGGCTGTCTGATGCTCGGCCTGCGGCCGGCCGGCCGGGCCCGCTACCGGCTCGCGGTGTGCGGCGTCCTGCTCGGCGTCCTCTTCACAATGATGGTGGCCACCTATCGCGGATACCTCGATGCCGCCGTACCGCTGCCGTTCCTCGCCCTGCCGGCGCCAACCGCGTGGTTTCTGTACGGGTTCTGGCCGGCGCAGTTCCTGGTCGTGGCGCTCTACGCCCGCGTCTTCCGGCACGCGGTGCTGACCGGCGAGCAGTTGGCGCGGTTCCGCGCGATCCTGGCGGACGCCCGCCGCCGCCAGGACTGACGACGATGGACGAGACGCGTTCCCTCGTCACGTTCCTGTGCATCACCGCCTATTTCGCGGTCTGCATCGGGGTCGGGGTCTGGGCGTTGCGGCGCACCACCTCGACCCGCGACTTCTTCATGGCGGGCCGGGACCTCGGCATCCTCGTGACCGGCCTGGCGATCTTCTCCAGCCAGATGAGCGGATTCGGCTTCGTCGGCGGACCGGGGCTGGTCTATCGCATGGGGCTGAGCTCGTCCTGGATGACGGTCATCGCCCCGCTCGCCTTCAGTTGCTCGTTCTACCTGCTGGCCACCCGGCTGCGCATGGTGGCGGAGCTGCGCGACACCATCTCCCTCCCGGATGCGGTGGCGGCCCGCTACGGCAGCGAGCAGGCGCGCCTGCTCACGGCGATCGCGATTCTCCTCGGCGTGGTCGGCTACCTGGGCACGCAGATTCTGGCAATGGCGACGGTGCTGCGCGACGTGCTGAACAACGTGTCGTTCCTACCGGAAGTGTCCCTCGCGGCCTGCATGGCCGTCGCCTGCGCGGTGCTGGTGTTCTACTGCGTGACCGGCGGCATGCTGGCGTCGGTGTACACCGACCTGGTGCAGGGCGGCATCATGATCGTTGCCGCGGTCTTCGTGTTCGTCGCCGCGCTGAACGCCGTCGACGGCGGACTGCCCGGTCTCGTGACCACGCTGATCGCCGACGACCCGGAGGCGATCGCCCCCTGGGGCACGCTGGGCATGCTGGGCTCCCTGTCCTGGTTTCTGGTCTTCGTGCTCGGCAGCGCCGGTCAGCCGCACGTCATCACCAAGTTCATGATGAACCGCCGCGTCGAGGACGCGCGCCGCACGTTGCCGGTCAGCGCCGCCGGCTACGTGTTGTGCTCACTCCTGTGGCTCGGCATCGGGCTGTCGATGCGGGCGCTCGTCGTCCAGGGAGGCCATCCCGAACTGGCGAGTCCGGACGAGGCGGCGCCGCAGTTCCTGCAGTTCCACGCCGGCCCGCTGCTGGCCGGCATCGTCTTCGCAGGTCTCTTCGCCGCGATCATGTCGACCGCCGACAGCTTTCTGAACCTCGGCGCCGCCGCCGTCGTGCACGACATCCCGCGGGCGCTGACCGGGCGGCCGCTGTCGAACCAGTTGTTCTGGGCGCGCGCGGCGACGGCCGGGCTGGCGGTCGGATCGGCCGTCTTCGTGCTTTATTCGCGGCAGGATCTCGTGGCGTTGCTGGGCGCCTTCGGATGGGGAACGTTCGCCGCCGCCCTGGTGCCGGCGGTCGCCATCGGGTTCAACTGGAAACGCGCCACCGCGACGGCCGCCAACGTGGCCATCGCGAGCAGTCTCGTCGTGAACTTCGGGATCGAGTTGTTCGGGATAGCGCTCCCCTACGGCATCAACGGCGGATTCGTCGCGCTGCTGCTCTCGATGACGCTGTTCTTCGGCATCTCGCTGGCGTCGCCGCCGCCGCGGATCGACCCCGACATCGAGGCGGTCATGGACCTGTAGCGCCCCGAAACGCCTTCCTGCGGGGCAAGTCCTGGTCCACGGCGGGCCGAATCGACACCGTCATTCCCGTGTTCTACACTAATCCGGGAATCGTTCCACGGCGCAGACTCCCAGGCAGCAGACACTGACGGACAGCCGATGATCCTGGCGAATCGGCACATCGACGCCGGCGACGGGCCCTTCCACGCCACGCTGCGCATCCGGCCCGCTTCCCGCATCGACCTCATCGACGTCCGGGGCACGTTGCGCGAGAAGTTCGGGTCCGAGTTCACGCGGTATCCGAAGGCGTTCTACATCTCGGACCACACCACGGCCGGCTACCTGGACCGGCGCCTCGCAGAAGTGCTCGATCACGACGGGGACAACATCCAGGACTATCTGCAGGTATTTCAGAAGCTCTTTCCTCCCGGCGCGGGCTATGTGCACGACAAGCTGCACCTGCGCACGGAGCTGTCCGACGAGCAGCGTGCCAGCGAGCCCCGCAACGCCGATTCCCATCTGACGTTCATGGGCGGCGGGCTGCGCAACTGCGTCTCCTACGCGCAGCAGGGCGACGAGCCGGTATGGTTCGTGGAGCTGGACGGCGTCCACGTCGGCGGCACCCGCCAGCGGCGCACGACGGTCATCGCCTACAACCGCGAGGAAGACGTTGTCCGGATGCAGGTGCAGCTAGCTGCATCGTCGCATTCCATCGACGCCCAGAACCTGCGCGACCCGCGGCTCGGCTTCATCGACCAGTTGCAGGACCTGGCGCGGAGGCATGCGGTGACGTTCGGGCGCTTCGACGTCTCCCTGCCTGCCGAAGAGCGCCACGCCGGGCTGACCGTGAACGAATACGAGACCCTGCTGATGAACCACGACCTGCGAGAGGTCCTCGGCAACCCCCTGCGCTTCATGGTGCAGATGGGCAAGATGGGCAGGGAAGCGCTCCAGGCGCCGCTGACCATTCCCGCCAGAGCGCTCAACTATGCCCAGTACGACGCCGTCCAGTTGTTCAACGAGCTCATGGATCGGGTCGGCGTGCGCCGCTCGGTGGTGGAGCGGCTGGTGAACCGCGCGCTGGCCCTTCCGGTCTCTCACTTCCTGCGGATGAAGCGCGGAATCAGCCTGCCGATTCTGGACCGCAGCGGAGACGGGTTCGGCGAGATCGGTTGGGGCGCCTACCAGAGCCCGATCCTGGTCCAGTGGAAGGGAACCGAGGATCCGACCCGGACCCTGAACGTCAGGCTGGTCCGCTTCGTGTAGGGCTGGGCGGGACCGCCGGCCCGCGGGCCATCATTCCTCCGCCGTCGGTAGTGTCGCCAGCGTCGCCGAAATCGACGGCAGGTTGTCCGGATCGAGCCATTCCCGCCGGACGAAGAACCCGGTCACGGCCCGTGATTCGATCCGCGCCTCCCCGGCGGCGTACTCCACGAGCAGCTCGCCCTGCCGCCGATAGAAGCGATGGGCGAGCGTAGCGGGGTCCAGAATCCAGTACTCCTCGACCCCGTGCTGCTCGTACTCGGCGAACTTCGGCCCTACGTCGCGGTCCGCGGTGCGCGGGCTCAGGACCTCCACGACCAGGTCCGGTGCTCCTTCGACGTGATTGTCACGGATCCTGGGCCGGCGATCGGAGCGGTAGAAGGCCAGATCGGGAAGGAACACGTTCCGCGCGCTCAGGCGCACCGCAACGGATTCCCGATAGAGGAAGCCGAGGCCATGGCGCTCGATGTACCCGCGCAGTATCCAATCGAGGAAATTCAGCAGATCCGCGTGGCGAATGGGCACCGCCGAATGCACGAAGATCGCCCCGTCGATG
This sequence comes from Vicinamibacterales bacterium, assembly GCA_964291605.2. Classification (GTDB taxonomy): domain Bacteria; phylum Acidobacteriota; class Vicinamibacteria; order Vicinamibacterales; family UBA8438; genus WTFV01. The sequence goes on from OZ219745.1 coordinate 4,486,760, forward strand.
AGGTCGGCGAAACGCTCGGGGTCGAGCCACTCGAGGAAGTCCTCCGCGGTGAGGAGCTCGCGTTCGAGGTCGGCGGCGACCGACACGCGTGTCGGCATGACAGCACTGTAGCACGCCGCGAAGAGGCCCGCCGGCAGGCTCGACGGAGCGATCCTGCCGGCGGGTACCCGTTGCGCCAACGCGTTCCGGCCCGGTGTCGGCGTCGTCTGCGCCGGCGCTGCGTCTCCTGCGTCGCAACTCCTAGTCGATGGCGAAGCAGTAGAACAGACCCGCGCCGCCGGTGCTGACCAGGTTGTCCTGGCTGCAGCCGCGGCTCGGGTGGGTCGAGTTCCACGAGCTGTTGCCGCCGCCCTGGGTGTCCGAGTGGCCGACCTGCGCCGACCCCTCGCCGTTGCTGGTCCAGTTGCTGCAGGTACGGTCCTCGCCGGCCGGGAACGCCGTCCCGTCCGGCCGCGAGCCGGTGAGGATGTCGTGCTCGTTGGGCGAGTCGCCGACGCCGTTGACCGGATTGCCCTGCTCGGTCAAGGCGATCATCTTGCCGATGGCGTTGCCGATGCGCGCCTGATCGAGCGTATCGCCGTGCAGCCAGCCGAGGTCGGCCGCGATCTGCCGGCGCGTGTCGTACGCGTGCCAGGGTCCGGTACCAATCCGGTCGCGCGCGTTGACCGCGTTCTCACCCTGCGTGCTCAGGTAGGCGCGCCACGTCGCGTCGCCCCGCCCGCCCGCCGCGGCCAGCGCCTGGCAGTGTGCGTCGGCGCCGTCCAGCCCGCCGAGGTTCGCGCCGTCGCCGAGCCCGACGCTGGTGACGAAGAACGTCATCTGCGGCGACTCCTGCGCCACCGCCGTGTACGAGACCGCCGCGATCATCGCGGCCAGCGCCAGCGCCACCGCACCCATTCGAACGTGCTGCCCATTCATGAAGTCCCTCCTCTTCTTCGTGGGTCTACGCTCCGATTCCAACTGCAAGAGGTCCGCAACGGACCTCTACCTACGGGCCAGTCGGCTTGCCCTTCTTTCTCTGCTCGTCCTCCCATTCCAGTGCCGCAGCATGGGTGGTCCGGTTGCCGACCTGGAAGATGTGCCCTCGCTCCCAACCGGGCGTCCGCTGGTGTTCATATTCGCGGCGATCGATATCGCCGGTGATCCCGGTGTGGACGATCCTGTTGCCCAACTTGAAGTGGTACTTGTAGGTGGTCCTGCTCGTAGGCATGTCACTCAGCCTACGTGCAGACGTCGCCGAGATACCCGCCGCCGCCGCAGTAGCGCACGTCCTGAAGCTGCAGCAGGATGCCGTCCGGATCCGTGAAGTACAGCTCCGGGGTGCCCTGCGGCGCGCCGCCGCGGTCCGGCATCCGCATCGTGACGTAGGACGTCAGCGGCTCCGGCGGTCCCTGCGCGCCCGCGGCCCGGGGGCGGATGCCGAACTCCTCCAGCGTGACCATCACTTCCTCGTGCTGGAAGTTCTCCATCGTCATGCAGGCGTGGTGGATGCGGGCCGGCCCGGGTCCCGGGGCAAGCGCAAGGAATTGCCGCCCCGAGCCGACGGACAGCAGCGGCAGCGCGCCTTGCGAGCGGGTGACCGGCATCCCGAACAACCCTTGGTAGAAGTCGATGGACCGCTGCTGGTCCGACACGAAGACAGTGAAATGGTTGATGTCGTGGAGCGCTATCAGCCCGGCGCTCGGCGCTGGCTCCGGCCTTTCGCAGAGCTCGCCTAGGAGTCCTTCCCCGCCGCAGTAGGTACTGTCCTGAAGTTGTCCGACGACGCCGTCGGGATCACCGAAGTAGAGCTCGGGCGTGCCCTCCGGTGCACCACCGAACTCGGCGCCGCGCATCCGGATGCGCACGCGCCCGGGCGCGTTCCGTCCCGGCGGATCGGCCGGCGCAACGCCGTTCTCTCCGAGGATGACGACGAGCCGACGGTCGTCGAAGTCATCGACGTTCAGGCAGAAGTGGTTGATACCGGGGTTTACGTCGGGTCGCCCGCCACCGAGCGCCAGGAACTGCGGTCCGTCGCCTATGCGCAGGATCAGCGTCCGCGCCTGGCGCGCCGCGATCGTCATCCCGAACAGGCCCTGGTAGAAGTCGAGCGACCGCTCGATGTCCGTAACGGACAGGGTCATGTGGTTCCAGGAGCGCACCGGAATCGGCGGCCCGCTCTGAGCCGCCTCCAGGCCGGTACGCGGCAACACGGACGGCGCCGCCGCCAGCGCGGCGAGAGAACCGAGGAACGACCGGCGGGTGAGACGCGAGGAATCGATTGCGCCCCGACCGGGGCCGGCGGCGGTGCGGACATCGTGCATGGCTCGGACTCCTGTCAAGGGAACGCGACGGCGCGGGGCTACATTATAGTCACGTCATCCGAATGGCCTCCGGCACGGGACAGGCCGTGCCCTCCGAGGAAGTCACATGGCGCGCGCACCCGCTCCACCTCCGACCACCGTTGCCGAGGCGCTCTCGCTTCTGCCCGGCGACGTTCTCCGTCCGCTGATGGGCCTGCTGCCGCTCGCCCGGCCGCTCCCCACGCGCAAGGCCGACATGGTGGCCGCGATCGAGCGCCATCTGTCCTGCAACTCTCTGGAGAGGCTCTGGGACAAGCTCGACGAAACCCAGCGGCTCGCGGTGGGCGAAGCCCTGGACACCCCGCACGGCGTCTTCGATCAACACCAGTTCAAGGCCAAGTACGGCAAGCTGCCCTTCGGCTTCGACAGTACTCCTTCCCCGACGAAAGCCTCCCCGCTGCGTTTCTTCCTCTACGCAACCCACAGGTACGAGCCTCCGACGATCATCCCGCCGGACCTTGCGCAGCGCCTGCGGGCGTTCGTGCCGCCGCCGCCCGCGGCCGAGGTCGCCGCGGCCGACGAGTTGCCCGACACGGTGCAACAGCCCCGGTCCCGATACGTCCGCCGCGGCCAGAAGCGGGAGTTCGATCAGGTGGACCTTGCGCGGCGCGACATGGAGCAGGCCGGACAGCACGACCTGTCCGCGGTGCTGCGACTGATCGAGGGTGGCCGGATCGCGGTGAGCGCCAAGACGCGTCGGCCGTCGGCGGCGGCCGGCCGGCACGTCGCCGCGGTGCTCGACGGGGGCGACTTCTTCGAGCCGACGGCGCCCGAGACGGCGGAACGGGAGCAGGAAATCGGCCCGATCCGCGCGTTCGCGTGGCCGTGCCTCCTGCAGGCCGCCAGGCTGGCCGAGCTGCGCGGATCCCGGCTGGCGTTGACCCGCGCGGGGCGCACCGCTCTCGGCGCGCCGGCGGCGGACACGTTGCGTCTCATCTGGAAACGCTGGCTCACCAGCACCCTGCTGGACGAGTTCAGCAGGGTCGAAGCCATCAAGGGCCAGTCCCGCGGCAAGGGCCGTCGCGCGATGACCGCCGCGTCGAGTCGCCGGGCGGTCATCGCCGATGCGCTCGCGGAATGCCCGGTCGGTCGGTGGGTGCGCTTCAACGACTTCTCGCAGTTCATGCAGGCGGCGTCCTTTCACTTCGACGTCACCCGTGACCCCTGGCATCTGTACCTCTCGGAACCGGAGTACGGCAGCCTGGGATACGACGGCTCTCACGACTGGCGCATTCTCCAGGGCCGGTACGTGCTCTGCCTGCTGTTCGAGTACGCCGCCACCCTGGGGCTGATCGACGTCGCCTACACCGATCCCGGCGACGCCCGGCCGGACTTCACGCACCTGTGGGGCGCCGACGACCTGGAGTACCTGAGCCGGTACGACGGTCTGCACTACTTCCGGCTGAATCCGCTGGGCGCGTACTGCCTGGGCCTCGCCGAGGCGTACGAGCCGAGCGCCCGCCCGGCGCGGGCCGCGCTGACCGTCTACCCCGGCCTCTGGCTGCAGGCGCCGGCGGCGTTGTCGCCCGACGAGCGGCTGATGCTGGACATCTACGCGAACGAGGAAAAGGACGGCGTCTGGCGCCTGGATGCCGACAAGGCGCTGAACGCGACCGAGAGCGGCCACGACCCGGACGCGTTCCGCCGGTTCCTCGCCGCCCGAGAAGATCAGCCCCTGCCCGAAACCGTCGACGGATTCCTCCGCCAGGCCGAACGCGGCGCCCGCGCCCTCAGGGTGCAAGGAACGGCGGTGCTGATCGAGTGCGCCGACGCCGAAATCGCCACCCGGCTCGCCACGGACCCGAGCACGGCGAGGCTGTGCTCGGGCGCCGGCGCGCGCCAGCTCGTCGTCCGTACCGCCTCCGAGAAGGCTTTCCGCAAGGCGGCCCGCGCGCTGGGCTACGGCATGCCGCAAGGTTGATGCGCTTCGGTCGCGCACGCCTACGCGGGCCGTCACGCCTATTCGTAGTAGCGCTTGTACATCCCCCGCCGGAAGAGGAACCCGCCGAGCGGCCCGAGCCAGGCGAGCACGTGGTACTTGTAGCCGAGGTCCATCAGCTCGATCAGGTTGCCGTCCATGTCCTTCGCGAAGAAGAACGAGTGGCCGCGCGGCGACCGCTCCGGCCGGCTGACGACCTCGACCCCCTTGGCGACCAGGTAGTCGTACCACTTCCGCGTGTTGCGGACGTCGAAGGCGATGTGGGTCAGGCCGACCCGGTTCCACGGAATGTCGACCGGCGGCTGCTGCGGCCGGAACTCGAAGATCTCGAGCACGGCGCCGCCCGGCACGCGAATCCAGCCCACCTTGCAGCTCGGGGCCTCTGCGTCGACGCCGAAGAAGCTGCGCACGCGGTCCGGCGGCTGGTCGGCGACGCCGACGAGCGGACACCGGAAGACGTCCCAGTAGAACTTCACCGCCCGGTTGAAGTCCGAGACGGTGATGCCGGCGTGGCTGAAGGATCGGGCTCTCACGACAGGCTCCTCAGTTCGGTCTCGGCGATATGGTCGGCCACGCGCAGCGCCTGCGCCGCGATGGTCAGTCCCGGGTTGACGGCGGCGGACGACGGGAAGAACGACGCGTCGACGACGAACAGGTTCTCGACGTCGTGCGACCGGCAGAAGGGATCGAGCACGGAAGTCCGCGGGTCGGTCCCGAAGCAGAGGGTCCCGCACTGGTGGGTGGTGTTCTTGGTCCTGTGCGAATGGGTCATGACCAGCCAGTACCCGAGCCGGCGCAGGATCCGCCGCATCGCCCGCACCAGCCGCCGGTGCGCGCGCTCGTTGTTGGGACGGTACTCCAGCCGGATGCGGCCGTCCGCGCCGACGGTGACGCGGTTGTCCGGCCGCGGCAGATCCTCCGACAATGCGAGCCAGTCGATTCCGCGCGCCATCCAGACATCGTACGCCCCGGCGGGCACCCAGGGGACGACGGTCTGCCCCATCACGCCGTGGGTCCGGCCCTGCGACTGGATCTGGCCGAGCGGGTAGCGCGTCCTCGGGCCGGCTAAGTAGAAGTCGTTGATCCCCACCGTCTTCTGGAACACCGCGTGGTTCAACCGGAAGGGATGAAAACCCTGCATCATCGTCGCCAGGTGCGCCATGTAGCGGCGGCCGACCAGTCCCGACGAGTTCCCCAGCCCGTCCGGATGCCGGTCGCCGGCGGACCGCAACAGCAGCGCGGCCGAGTTGACGGCCCCGCAAGCGACGACGACGAGCGGCGCCTCGACCCGCAGGGTTTCCCCGGCGCGCTCGACCTCCACCGTCGCAACCCGCCGGCCGTCCGGACCGGTGAGCAGGCGCCGGGCGAACGCGCGCGTCCAGAGCGTGACGTTCTCCTGCCCGGTCGCCGGGCGGATGCAACAGACCTCCGCCTCGCTCTTGGCGTGACGTCGACAGGGGAACGAGTTGCAGGTGTTGCAGAGGATGCAGCCGTCCGGCGCCCCCGGATCGATCAACCCGAGCGGCAACGGCGACGGATGGAGGCCCTGCTCGCGCAACCGTTCCACCGTCGCGGCGATCTGGGGCGCATGCGGGATCGGCGGGTGCGGATACGGCCCGCGGGGCGGCTCGGTCGGGTCGTGCCCGGCTTCGCCGTGCACCTGGTAGAGCCGCTCGGCCCGCTCGTAGTACGGCTCCAGGGTCGCGTAGTCGATCGGCCACGCCGGAGACACGCCGTCGAAGTGCTCCACCGCCCCGAAATCCTCTTTCCGCAGCCGGTAGAGAACGCTGCCCCAGAACTTCGTGTTGCCGCCGACGCAGTAGTGCGTGTAAGGCAGGAACGGCCGCCCGCGGCGGTCGAGCCAGGTTTCGGTCGTGCGATACCGCAGGTGCTTCCAGACGGCGGTCGGATCCCAGTTTTCGGGCTCCCGCGGCACGAAGCCGCCGCGTTCCAGAACCAGGATGCGCGCGCCGGTGGACGCGAGCGCCCGCGCCATCGTGCCGCCGCCGGCGCCGCTGCCGATGATGACGAGATCGAAACGGTGTGGCATGAGCTCCGCGGTCAGCCGCCGCTCGGTGCGTCGCCCGCGGAACGGACCGCGCCACCCTCCGCGGCGTCGGCGGCGGCATCGGTCGCCCTGGCGGTCGTGCGGGCGGCAGTGCGTGCAGGCCGGTCGTCCGCGGCGTCGGCGGTCGCGTAGATCCGCTCCATCAGACGCTGATCCGCCATCGCCGCTTCCAGGCTCATCTCCGGCGGACTTCCCGTGTGGATCGACCGGGCGAAGTTCCGGTACATCGCCTGGTAGCCGCGGATGTCGCGGAAGCCCGGCATCAGGATCTCCGGCCACGCCGACCGCCGCCCGCGCAACAGCACGAACCCCCCGTTCGACTCGAAAGTGATGATGCCGTCACGGCCAAACAGCTTCGACAAGCGTACCCCGCGCAACAGCGACGGCACCTCCCGCGAGTAGTACAGCGAGCCGACCGCTCCGTTGTCGTAGCGGAAGGCAGCCAGCATGGTCTTCGCCCGTACGTCCGACCCGCTTCGCGCCGGCGGCGGCCGGTAGCCGTGAATCGCGGTGATGATCGGCCCGAGGCTGTTCGCGATATGCAGCCAGTGAATCCCCTCTTCGAAGAACGCGTCGCCGCCCGCCATCGCCTCGTCGTTGCGCCAGTCGCCGGCGGACTTGAACTTCCTGACCAGCGTCGTGAAGTGGGCCAGGATCAACTCGCCGATCGCGCCCTCGGCCAGCAGCCGGCGGAGGCAGACGGCGAGCGGCTTGTAGTGATCGTTCTCGCCCACCAGCACGATACAACCCGCCCGGTCGCGCGCTTCGCGGACCCGGTCGAAGTCGGCCATCCGCGGAAACGCCGGCTTCTCCACCAGCACGTGCTTGCCGGCGGACAGCGCCTGCAGGGTCAGGTCGAGATGGAACCGCGGCGGCACCGCCACGACGACGGCATCGACTCCCGGGTCCTCGATGGCGGCACGGTAGTCGCCGTAGCTCCGGACGCCGCCGTACCGCACGCGGTACGCCTCGGCCCTGCTGCGGTCCCGGCTGGCGTAGCTCGGAACGATCTGCTCCCCCAGCCGCCGCAGGTGCCCGCTGTGGACCCCGGTGATGAACCCGCAGCCGAGGAAGGCGACGTGGACGGTCGCTGGCACCGCGCCATTATCGGGTACTCGGGAGTCGGACAGGCACGGGCCACCCACGTCCGGTCCAGGCGGCTGCGAAAGCTCCGTTACCGTCCTCGAGCAGCGTCTCGGACCGACACCTGGTCCTGTCCTGCGTCATGGACATCAGACGCTACCGATACATGACACGCCAGTGCCGGGGCGTGGCGAATCACCCCGCTACAACGGCCCCGTACGGGGAATCGATGTCCGGCACGACCCTTGCTTCCCCAGCAATCACGTTCCACTCTCTCGTCTGGAGGATGCTCGATGAACACGCCGCGCCGTCTTGCCACGTCAATCCTGATGACCACCCTGGTCGTCGGCGGAGCCGTATCGGGTCCGGCGTCCGTCGAAGCCCAGGAGCGCCGGCCGCCCGCACCGTCCGGGGGGCGCGCGGTGGCGCGTCCGCCGGTGCATGGTGCACGTCCGATCCGCGCCGTGATTCCGGCCCGTCCACTGGTGTTCGGCAGCCACTTCCATCGCCCGTACGGCCTGTACGCCGGGTTCTACGATCCGTTCTTCGGGCCGTACGCCTACCCGTACGGCTTTGCTCCCCACCCCGCTTCCTACTACGGCGGCTACGCGTACAGCAGCGCGGTCCGGCTCGAAGTGGAGCCGGAAGAGACGGAGGTCTACGTGGACGGGTACTACACCGGAATCGTCGACAGTTACGACGGGTTCCTGCAACGCCTGCGCCTGCCGCCGGGCGAACACGAGATCGAGCTCTACCTGGAAGGCTACGAGAGCATTCGGCAGACGCTCTATCTGGCGCCGGGTGAGACCTACCGAATCCGCCACGAGATGCAGCCGCTGCAGGACGGCGCACCGCAACCGTCGCGGCCGGAACCGGCCGCCTCGCCACCCGCCGCGATGGGCCCGGCTGCCACCCCGCTGGTACAGCCGACCAGTGTCGATGCATTCGGCACCTTGCTGGTGCGGATTCGCCCCCTGGATGCCATCGTGACCGTCGACGGAGAGCGCTGGGTGGGGCACGAGGGACTGGGGGAGCTGGTGCTCGATCTGGGCGCCGGAATCCACGCTCTGGAAGTCGCCCGGGAGGGTCACCGTACCTTCAGCGCCGACGTGGAGGTCCTGCCGGGCGAGCAGACCGTCGTCAACGTGAGTCTGCCGCGGACGGAGGATGAGTAGATGTCGGGCCCGGATGGAAGAATGGAGGCGACGATGCGGTGCGATGAGCCGTTCTTCGGACAGGAGCAATGGGACGGCCGACATGGCCGTGTCCGGCGCAGGCGGACATGGCGGTGCCGCGGGGCCTGCTGCGTGATGCTCGCGTTGGCCGGGGTCCTGGCCGGCGTCGCGGCGTCGGCGCAGGAACCGGAGGCAGCAGGTCGACTGACGGTGGAGAGGATCCGCAGCGGACTCCTCGTGGCGCCCGACCTGAAGCTCACGAGCATCGACGGGGGTTCCGGCGCCATGGCGGGTCTGTACGGCGGATTCATCACCGACCGCCGGCTGCTCGTCGGGGCCGGGGCCTATTGGCTGACGGGCGGGCCGGCCGGTGTCGACATGGCGTACGGCGGAGGCCTCGTCGAGTGGTACGCGAACCCGGACGCGCGGGTGGATTTCAGCGTGCGCAGCCTGTTCGGGTTCGGTCGGGCAACCCTCGCCTCCACGGTCCACCTACCTGCCTTCGACGCATTCCACGGCCGCGCGGGCCGTCTGTCTCTCGGAGGACGCGGTCACGGCCGACATTGGGGCCGTTCGTTTCACGGGGGTCATGGGGCAGCGGGCAACTTCGGCTGGCCGAGTTCGGTCACGTTCCGCTACCGCAACGACTTCCTGATTGCCGACCCGCAACTCTCAGTTCATCTGAACGTGACCGAGTGGCTGCGGATCGGGGGTGGCGCGGGTTATCGCTTCGTCGGGCGCGCCGGCTCCGACGGCGAGCGGTTGCAGGGATTCACGACGAGCATCGGCCTTCAGTTGGGTCCGCCATAGGAACGCGGCAGGCGAGTCGCCGGCTCGTGACGGCGCCGGCGACTCGCAGAGCGCGCCGCACAGGATCGGCGCAGTTCGATACGACCGTCGTCGGGCCGCAACCTCCGCCGTCGCAGCCATACCTTCGCCCGCTTGGGTTTCGGCTTCGGCTTCGGTTGCGCAGTCGCCGCAACCTCCGCCGTCGCAGCCATACCTTCTCGCGGACGCCCCTCGGGAACCGCCTCCCCCGTCCGGGGAATAAGTGCGGCCTCGCGCAGGTCCAACATCGCATAGACAGTCGGAAGCGGCTGCGTGCCAGCGCCTGCCACCCTTGGGGCCGATTGTTGCGTTGGAACCTGCACCACACTCGGCCCTCCCCGGAGGAAACCAGACGATGTCGCGACTCGTATGCAACCTGTTCACGCTCGCATTGTGCACGGTGAGCGTGTCCGGCCACGCGCTGGCGCAGAGCGCCTCGGACGGAGCGACCCATGGCGTCCGAATAGCCGGCACCGTCCAGTCTCCCGACGGGTCGCGTCTCCCCGGCGCCACGGTACGGATCTTCGGCACCGCGCTGATCACCGCCACTGACGACGACGGTGCCTACGTGCTCGATGCCACGCGCCCGCCGGGCCGGCTCATCCTGTTCGCCGAGCTGCCCAGTTTCACCAGCGACGACGCCACCCTGGAGATCACCGGGCCGCTCAGCACGCGCATCGACTTCATCCTGACCCCGACATTTGCGTCCGACGTGACGGTGATCGCCGAGGTGCCGATGCTGGACGCCACCGACGACGTCAGCGGTATCGAGCTCGCCCCCGAGCAGGTCTCGGTACTGCCGAGCCTGGGGGAGCGGGACCTGTTTCGCGCGTTTCAGCTCCTGCCCGGCGTCTCCGGCAGCAACGAGGCGTCCTCGGGCCTCTACGTCCGGGGCGGCACGCCGGACCAGAACCGCGTGGAGTACGACGGATTCCGCGTCTACCACGTGGACCACCTGTTCGGGTACTTCAGCGCCTTCAACATGGACGCGGTCGACGCGGTCGAGCTCAGCAAGGGCGGATACGAAGCCCGGCACGGGGGCGCGCTCTCCAGCGTGATGCAGATCACCGGCAAGAGCGGCCGGCTGGATAGAGCGGCCGGCAGCTTCGGCGCGGGACTGCTGAGCTTCAACGGAGTCTACGAAACGCCGCTCTTCAACAAGCGGGGCTCCGGCCTGCTGGCCGTGCGCCGCTCGTTCCAGGGTCCGCTCTACGACAAGATCCTCAACCTCTACGACAACAGCCCGGTCCCGGGACGGCCGGGCGGCGGCGGATTCGGTCCGGGCGGCGGACGTTTCTCGACCTTCAGCAGCCAGCCGTCGTCCAGTTTCTACGACGTAAACGGCAAGCTGCTCTTCGACCCCTCCGCGTCGGATTCGGTTTCCGTTTCGCTGTACCGGGGGAACGACAACCTGGACAACTCCCGCTCCCTGCAGGTCCCGGAAGGGCTGTTCGAGAGGCTCCTCGCCCGCGGGATCGACCCGGCCGCGCGAGGGCTCGATCCCGGCACCACCCTCGACATCAGCGACGTGCGCGATTCCGGGAATACCGGCGTCGGGCTGGTCTGGTCACGGCAGTGGAACTCCAGCGTGCTCAGCGAGGTGTCGCTCGGCTATTCCCGCTTCCAGGATGTCCGGGACCGGGCCCGGCAGATCGGCTCGAACGCCAACCCCTCCGCGGAGAGCAATCTGGTCGACGACCTCACCTTCAGAGCGACGGTGCCGATCACGCTGGGCGTCGGCCACACCTTCGAGGGCGGCGTGGAGGTGACCGGGAACCGGCTCTCCTACAGCCTGCAGTCCGGACAGGGACAGGGAGCCCGTCTCGGCGCGAGCCCCCTCGCCAGCGTGCTCAATCGCGACGAGAGCGGTCGACTGGCGGCGGCCTTCCTCCAGGACCGCTGGTTGATCGGATCGCGGCTGCTCCTGGTGCCCGGCGTGCGACTCACGCACTTCGACCGCACGGGCGGCCGCTACACCGAGCCGCGGCTCGCCGCGACCCTCTTCCTGACGGATACGTTCAAGCTGAAGACGGCCGCCGGCCGCTACTACCAGTTCACGAACCGGATCACGCGCGAGGACGTCCTGCAGGGCAATCGCGAGTTCTGGAGCCTCTCGGACGGAACGACCGTGCCCGTCGCCGAGGCGACGCATCTGATAGGCGGCGCAAGCTACGAGCGCGGCGACCTGCTCGTCGACGTCGAGCTGTTCACGAAGGACCTGACCGACCTGACACAGTTCGCACCCCGCTTCGCCGCGGCCTCCGATGATCTCGATTACGACGCCTTCTTCTATCGCGGCACGGGCACGGCCCGCGGGGGCGAGATGTTGGTGCAGAAGCGCTCGGGGCAGCACACCGGCTGGGCGAGCTACACCCTCAGCGCGGTCGAGGAGTCGTTTCCCGATCTGCAGGCGGCGCCGTTCCCCGCCACCCACGACCAGCGGCACGAGGTGAAGCTGGTGAACCTGTACCAGATGGGCGACTGGCATCTGTCCCAGACCTGGATCTACGCGAGCGGCAAGCCGTACACGGAACCGATCGGCCTCGAAACGGTGGATCGGCCGTTCGGCGGAACCATCGATCACGTAGTCGCGGGGCCGAAGAACGGCGGCCGGCTGCCGTCCTACCACCGCCTGGACGTGGCGCTCAACCGCGAGTTCTTCGTCCAGAACGCCGTGCGCGGCGTCTTCAGCCTTACGCTGTTCAACCTGTACAACCGCACGAACGTCTGGTACAAGGAGTTCGAGGTCATCGAGGACGAAATCACCGAGAACGACATCCAGCTCATGGGGCGTACGGTGAACGCGGCGGTGACGCTGAAGTTCTAGATCGACATCGAGGCGCGCGCCTTCCCGACTCTCACCATGAACCTGCGCCCGCAGACCTCCCGCGTGAGGAAGCGAACGGGTCCACTCGTTCGCGCCTCGAAAAGAGATGGCGTCCCGCTCTCCGGAAGAGCAGAATAGGGGTCCGCGTCGGCGCCCGCGCTGTTCGAGGGTGTCGAGCGAGCGGGACTGCAAGCCGGCCACTCGGCGGAAATCGCGCGGGGCGAACCGCTGCCGGCTTCACGAAGCACTCCCGGCAGGCGGCAGCGACGAAATGGCGCAGGAGGAGCTCACCACTGACTGAATGAAACCCACTCGCTCACGGTCGTGACGTGCGGGCCGCATCCACGGGAGGAGGAACCGATGATGAAGCGACGCCTGTCTGGTTGTTCGTCGTCACGGTGGCCGTTGGCGGTTGTGAGCAGCTCTCACCGGAAATGCAATTGATCCACGACGCCGCCACTGCCCTCGGCGGTGTCGAGGCGGTCGAGCGAGGTCGCCACGCTGCGCATCGAGGGCAGCGGAAGAAACTTCCGGGTAGGACAGAACCGAACGCCCGACTCGGCTGTCCCGATGGCCGCGGTCGAGTCGTACGCCGTCGAGGCGGACCTGCGGAATCACCGCATGCGGTGGGAGATTGCGAGCGCCAACTTCGCCGGGCGGGTGAACACCGCGGTCACGGCAATGGACGCGGACGTGGCGTTCAACGTCGGACAGGACGGTGCTTCCCGCGCGGGCGCGAGGGTGGCGAGGGAGCGTCACGTCGAGTACTACCATCATCCCCTCACGCTGCTTCAGGTTGCGCTGGCCGAGGCCGAGGAGGGGATGGCCGCGACGGTCGGCAACCTGCGCCAGGAGACGGGACATGACGTCGTAGACATCACCACGCCCGACGGCAGCCAGCTCACGCTGCACGTCGACCCGGAGTCCCGGCAGGTCGTGAGGATCAGGTCGAGGGCGTACCACTCGAATCTGGGTGACGTCGAGGCGGCGACCGCGTTCAGGGACTGTGCCGACGCGGGCGGATTGATGTTGCCGGGCGCGATCACCAAGACTATCGACCGCCAGCCCACGAGCGTCCTGCGGGTCAGTCACACGGTCGATGCCGACATCGGCGACCTCGCCGCTCCGGCCGACGTGGCCTCGGCCCCGGAGCCTGGTCCGCCCGTCGCCAACGTGACCGACGAGGAGCTCGCCGACGGCGTCTGGCTGCTCGCCGGACAGTCCCACCACAGCGTCCTGGTCGAGCTTGCCGAACAAGCCGTTCTGGTGGAGGCTCCGCAGCACGACACGCGCACGCTGGCTGCCATCGCGCGGGCGCGCGAGCTGGTGCCGGACAAGCCGCTCAGCCACGTCGTGAACACCCATCACCACTTCGACCATTCGGGTGGCATCCGGGCGGCGGTGGCCGAAGGGCTGACCGTGATCACCCACGAGACGAACCGGGCCCTGTTCGAGGAGCTCGCGTCCCGGCCGCACACCCTCGTGACCGATCATCTGGCGCAACAGCCGGCGGAGCTGATGCTGGAGACGGTGGCCGGCGACGACACGCTCGAGCTGGGGGAAGGCCGAAGAACCATGCAGGTCTTCCGGATGGGGGACAATCCCCACGCCGACGGTGCGCTGGTCGTCTATCTGCCGACCGAGCGAATGTTGATCCAGGCCGACATGTTCATCCCCGGGGTCGGAGGCGAGTTCGCGGATACCGCGGCGGCGCTGCTGGCCGCCATAGAGGATCGCAACCTGCGGGTCGATCGGCTCGTGCCGATTCACGGTGCGGTCCTGCCGTTGAGCGCTCTGGAAGAAGCGGTGGAGGGGACCGGAAACTGACCCCGAACAAACACGCGCTCCAGGTGTTCCGGATGGAATGATCCGGCTCGAGGCGGCGGCGCGACCAGCCCCGAACCGTCGCCATGCAGCTCGGCGCGATTTTCGCCCAACAAACCTGTCGAGGAGCCCGGGTTCGACGCGAGCCCGGGCTCCTCGACAGTGCGCGTTGCGGTTACTGCTCCTGTGCCGCCCTCTCCTCGACCCGGTGCCCGCCGAGGATCCCTTCCATCGCGATGTTGCCTTCGTGACAGGCGAACTCGAATACGGGATCGTCGGTCTTCTTCAGGGCGATCAACACGGTCCAGGGGCGCGTCCAGTGGGTGGGATCGCTGAAGGTCAGCTCCCAGTTCAGCGTGTCGGGCCCCACGCGGGTAAAGCGCTCCTGCAGGTGGAAGTTCTCGGCCGAGCCCATGAAATTGCTCTTCTCCGAGTAGTTCGTCGTCTCGACGACGAGCGTGTCCCCGTCCCAATGCGCGCGCGAGTCCCCCATCCACTGCCGAATCCTGTCGTCGAGATGCGGCTGCCCGTCGATCGGGATGATGCGGACGTCATGGATCAGCTCCTTCAGGACCGCGAGGTGACCGGGCGTCTGCACGAACTGGAAGTAGCTGTTGTAGCCGGCCCGAATCCGCGGCACGCCGTAGGTGATGCACCGGTCGGAGTTGTTCCGGTCGGTGTAGGAGTCGGCCGGATGGTCGCGCCGATACGCGCGCGCGGCTTCCGACGCCGCCCGGGCCGCGTCCGTTAGCGCGGGCACCCGCCCGTCCGGCGGATCCACTATGAGCGAGGTACGGTTCTCGAAATCGCGGTCGACCAGCCAGAACTGGTTGTAGTTTCCGGTTCCGGCATCGGACGAGGTGAACCCCTGACTCTGCGCCAGAGCCGCGTTGAACACGCTGTCTCCGAAGGCCGCATCGGTCTCGCCGTTGAACAGGTCCCGCGCGTGCTGCGTCAGCGCGGCGACTTCCTCCGCGCTCAGCTCACTCCGGTCGGCGAGGGTCTCGGGCCGCTCCAGCGGAGTCGCGGCGTTGTTCGCCCACACGCCCTGGAGGTCGGGACGCCCGTCGGGCATCCGGGGCACCGTCCACTCCGCGGTTTCCGCCGACCCGACCTGACCGACCGCCGGCGCCGCGCCCATCAGGAAGGCGCACATCGCCATCGCCACTATCGACCCATGGTGCTTCATTTCTTCCTCCATCGCGACAGGCGCCGGACCAGCCCGGCAACGTCGCCGCCGGCATTCCATCGTGCCTCACCGCGAGCTTGTGGCCTGTCCGATTCCGAATGTTAGCGCAACCCCCTGCCCTTTCGTTCGCCGGCCGGATCCGGTTGCCGGAAATGCCTCGCCGGCGAGGGCGGACTGACTACCCCGAACAGCCGACAAGAAGATCGGCGTGCAGAGCACGTGCGTCGGTCAGCCCACTTCGCCGAATCGTCTATCATGCGAGCGTGAAACCCGTCACGCGACGCGCGTTTCTCAAGTCGAGCGCCGCCGTCACGGCGGCGACCACGCTTCCGGCCGTTCGGACGCCGCTCGGCGCCCAGAGCGGTCCCCCCGATTCGACGCCTCGGACCACCATCACCCTGACCGTCAACGGCGTCCGGCGCACCGTCGACGTCGAGGATCGGTGGACGCTCGCCGAGCTGATCCGCGACCACCTCGACCTGACGGGAACCAAGATCGGGTGCGACCGCGGCGAGTGCGGCGCGTGCACCGTACATCTCGACGGCGTCCCGGTCTACTCGTGCAGTCAGCTCGCCGTCTGGACCGACCGCCGCACCGTGACGACCGTCGAAGGGCTCGCCGACGGCGACCGGCTGGATCCGCTCCAGGCGGCGTTCATCGCCGGCGACGGCCCGCAGTGCGGATTCTGCACGTCGGGTCAGGTGATGGCGGCCAAGGCGGTCGTCTCGGCCACGCCGAGTCCCACCGAGGATGAAGTCCGGGAGGGCATGGCCGGCAACATCTGCCGCTGCTCGAACTACAACCGCTACGTCTCCGCGGTCCTCGACCGGCCGCCCGAGCGGGCCACGGATGGGAACCCGCTGAGCGTGGTCGGCCGGAGCCGTCCCCGGATCGATGCGGTCGAGCGGGTCACCGGCGCGGCGCGCTATACGGGCGACGTCAAGCTGCCGGGCATGGCCTACGCAAGGGTGCTCAGGAGCCCGCATCCTCACGCCCGCATCACGAGGATCGATACCCGACGGGCCCATGAGATGCCCGGTGTCTACGCGGTGCTGACCCGCGAGACATGCGACACCGTCTGGCGGTCCGGCGACCAGCAGCATCCACGCTACCTGTTCAACAATCCGGTTCGGTTCGTCGGGGATCCGGTAGCCGCCGTGGCCGCCGTCGACCGCCACGCGGCCGAGGCGGCGCTCCAGGCGATCGAGGTCGACTACGAGCCGCTCGACTTCGTTCTCGACCCGGAAGAAGCGCTCCAGCCGGGAGCGGTCGCGATCCAGCCGGGGGGAAACCTCTCGCGCCGGCGCGACGGGGAGGCGCTGCCCGACGTGTATCAACGCGGCGACGTCGAGACCGGTCTCGCCGCGGCGGCGGTCGTGGTCGAGGAAACGTATGTCTCCAAGCACCACAGCAACGCCCAGATGGAGCCCCGCTCGGCGGTGGCGCAATGGGAGGACGACGAGCTGATCCTGTGGACGCCGACCCAGGGCATCTCGAACTGCCGTCGGGACGTGGCGCGCGACCTCGGGCTGCCGCCCGAACAGGTCCGGGTCGTCTGCGAGTACATGGGCGGCGGCTTCGGCAACAAGAACCAGTGCCAGGACGCCGACCTCATCGCGGCGCTCCTCGCGCGGGAGGCGGGACGCCCGGTCAAGCTGGAGCTGACGCGGAAGGAGGACTTTCTCGGGGTCCACGGCCGCTGGCCGACCGTGCAGCACTACGAGGTGGGCGCCGCAAGCGACGGCACGCTGCAGGCGATCAGGCTCCGCGGCTTCAGCGGGATGGGCCCGCACCGCAAGAGCGGCGGCGGCATCGCCGGGATCGAGCTGTTCCGGTGTCCGAACGTGCGCCGCGAGGTCTCGCCCGTCTACACCAACATGACCGTGGCCGCGAACTTCCGGGGCCCCGCCTATCCCCAAGGGGTCTGGGGGATCGAGTCGGTAATGGATCAGGTGGCCCACGAGCTGTCGATCGATCCCGTCGACTTTCATCTCCGGAACGTGACCCGCGCCTTCAATGACGAGACCCCCTACACCAGTTGGGCGCTTCGCGAATGCATCACCGAGGGGGCCGGACGGTTCGGCTGGCCGGCTCGGTGGCGGCGGGCCGGCAGGCAGACCGGTCCGCTGAGACGGGGTGTGGGGATGGCGATCGGCATGTTCGCCGCCCGCCTCGGGCGCAGCAGCGCCGTGTTGCGCCTGGAGGGCGGCCGCCTGTTCCTCCATGTCGGGGTCACCGACATCGGCACCGCGGCCAAGACGGCCATGGCCCAGTTGGCGGCCGAGGCGATGGAGGTGGATCTCGCCGACGTCGCCGTGGTCTGGGGTGACACCGATCGGTGTCCGTATTCCGTCGGGGAGTCGGGCAGCCGGACGACGACCCATACCGGACAGGCGATTCTCGAAGCCGCGGAAGACCTCAAGCAGCAGATGGCAGCCGCCGATGGCCCGCTCGAGCGCCAGACCCTGATCGCGCAGGCGACGCCCGAGCCGGTCCTCGACGGCCTGGCGCGCTACGCCTCGGCCGCGCACTTCACGGAGGTGGAGGTGGACACGGAGCTGGGCGGCATCCGCGTGCTCGAGTACCTGGCGGTGCACGAGAGCGGGCGCATCGTCAACCCGCTTACCGCCGAGAGCCAGGTGAAGGGCGGCGTCACGATGGGGATCGGAATGGCGCTGCACGAGGAGCTGATCTACGACCGGCTCACCGGGATTCCGGTCAACCCGGGATACTACGGTGCCCGGGTCATGACGCACCTCGACGCGCCCGAGATCGAGGTCCGGTTCATCGAGCCGGACGACGCGTACGGGCCGTACGGGGCGAAGAACGTCGGCGAGCCGCCGATCATCCCGGTGGTGGCGGCGATCGGCAACGCGGTCTTCCATGCGACCGGCCGTCGAATTCGGGAGTTGCCGATGACGCGGGACCGGGTGCTGGAGGCGCTGGCGTGAGACCGCTCGCCAACGTGAATCCGGAGAGCCTGGGCGACGCCGTCGAGCGCCTGGAGCGTGGCGGCGGGCAGGCGGCCGCGGTCGGCGGCGGCAGCGACCTGCTGGGGATGATCAAGGACGATCTGGCAACCCCCGACGTCCTCGTGAATCTCCGGACGCTGGCCGCTTCGGACAACCTGGACTCCATCGTCTCGGGACCGGCGGAGCTGCGCGTCGGCGGGCTGGTAACGTTGGCCCGGCTGAGCGCCGATCCGGAGGTGGCCTCCGGCTACCGGGTGCTGGCGGAGGCGGCCGGGTCGGCGGCGACGCCCCAGATCCGCAACGTCGCCACCCTGGCCGGCAACCTCTGCCAGCGGCCCTGGTGCTGGTACTACCGCCAGAAGTTCCCATGCTACAAGCATGGCGGAAACCGCTGCTTCTCGCGGATCGGCGAGAACCAGTTCAACGCCATCTTCGGGGGCGGTCCCAGCTACATCGTCCATCCGTCCGACACGGCCCCGGCGCTCGTGGCCCTCGACGCCCGGTTCCGCATAGTGGGCCCCGGCGGAGAACGGGTGGTTCCGGCGGGCGAGTTCTTCACCCTCCCGCGCGTCGACGTGGCGCGCGAGAACGTGCTGGAGCCGAACGAGATACTGGCCGGCGTCACGGTTCCGGCCGCGCCCGATCTGCGGAGCACGTATGCGAAGGTGCTCGACCGGGAAGCGTGGACCCACGCCGTCGTCAGCGTGGCGCTGGCGCTGCGGATGGACGGCGACCGCGTGCGCCGGGCGGGAGTGGTACTGGGCGGCGTCGCCCCCATTCCGTGGCGGGTCGCGCCGGTCGAGGAGCGGTTGGCCGGACAGCAGGTGACCGAGTCGCTGGCGGCCGAAGCGGGACGGCTCGCCGTCGACGGCGCCCGGCCGCTGTCGAAGAACCGCTACAAGGTCGCTCTGGTCGAGAACCTGGTGCGGCGGAAGCTGCTCTCGCTGGTGGGAAACGCGTAGTCGTGGCGAGACGGCTGCAGGTGGCGGCTACCGGCTGCGCCGTCTGGCCGCGGGTCGTCGGTGCGTGATGAATCGCCGGGACTTCATCCTGCTCGGCCGAGGGCGCACGCGAACCCTCGAGGTCTCGTGCGAGCGGCTGTACATGACGTTCGTCGAGGCCCGGATGAACGGATCGACCGCGGACCTGCTCGCTCGTCTCGCCGAGCAGTCGGCACGGGCGCGCCGGGTAAGGCTGCGAGAAACGGTCTGGCTCGCCCGCGACGATTTCCGCTCCGCCCTCCAGCCGATCCTCGATGCGTTCGAGTCCCGCGGCGGAACGGTGGAGCTGGCGTCGTAACCGCCGGAGAGCCGGGCACGACGGGTGGAACTTCTCAGCGCGAGTACCACTCGTAGAACGCGTCCCCCTCCGGGATCTTCCGCGTGACCTCAATGTCCATCGTGGCGCTTTCCCAGCGGGTGACCAGCGGCTCCTTGCGCAGATGACCGTACATGAACTCCTCGGCGAACTCCTGACAGCGGAACTCGAGGAGTTGCATGTTCGGTTCCATCCTGCGATAGAGGGGCATGGCGATCTGCCAGGATCGGGTGAAGGTATTCGGATCCTCGATCGTCACTTCGTAGTCGATGACGTTCGGCGTCACCAGCGTGAAGCGTTCCTCGAGGCGCATCGCCGCGCTGTGGTGGTTGCCGGCGCGGTCGAACCAACCGTTGTCGTGGAAGTTGTCCACCTCGACCACCAGGGTGTCCCCCTCCCAGCGGCCGACCGAGTGGCCCATCCAGGTGAAGTCGGGCGGCAGCTCCACCTCGTCCATGTGAATCGTGCGGGCGGTGGAGGAGTACGTGAACGCCATGTGAATCTTGTTCGTGCTCTGGGTGATCTCGAACGGGTAGGGCATGTACATGGCGCGCGGAATGCCCGGGAGGTAGCAACGGATTTCCGGATCCCGGTCGACCCAGTTCTCGGCGTTCTCCCGCTTCCGGGCCAGCCCTTCCGGCGTATAGGGGATCCGCCCGTCGCCCTGGACGACGCCGAGTGAACCCGGAACGGACGCGACCACTCCCAGGGCAACGACCGGCGGCGCCGGAAGTCGGGCGTACTCGTAGGGATAGACGCCCGGCTGGGTGATCATCGCCGGCCGTGCGGCGTGGGATTCCAGATCCCAGTTGGCCTCGTTGTTGGCCTGCCAGATGCCGCTGAAGTTCGGACGTCCCTCGATTCGCTCCGGACGCTCCGGCCGGTTGGCCTGGCCCGACAGCCGGCCGATGGACTCCGTGAATACCCCGCCCGCTACCGCCGCCACCAGGGCGACGGCGGTCAACGTACCTGCATGGCGATAGCGCATGTCGATCTCCCGGGAAACGGCCGGCTGCCCCAGCGGCCCGTGGCGACTGCCCCGCTGCATTCGAGCGGCGATGCCTCCCGTCCGGACTGCGTTGCTCCTCGGTCGAATATACCCAATTGCCGGCCGCTTCGCGTTGGAGTAGCCTGAGCCTTTGACTGACTGACCCTGCTCTGGGTGGGAGGCGCCAAATGCGCGTGCGGGAATACGTCCGGCCGGCAAGCACGGTGCTAGCGGTTTCCGTGGGGTTGTCGGCAGCAATCGGGGTCGCCCTCCTGGGACAGGCGTCCCAGACCGGGACGTCGCCGCGCACACCCTGGGGCGAGCCCGATCTCCAGGGCATCTGGACCGAAGAGTTCGACACTCCGCTCGAGCGGGCGGAGCGCTACGGGAACCGCGAGTTCCTGACGGACGAGGAATACGCCGAGATCGACCGGCGCCGCGCCGCGGCCCTCGACAACCAGCAGCAAGCCGATGGCGACCGCCGGAACCAGCGGGGGAGCGAGCGGGACGTTGCCGGCGCGTACAGCGATGCGTTCCTCTCGTTCAAGCACATGGGCCGGCGCACGTCGTTGATCGTCGACCCGCCGAACGGCCGCATTCCTCCTCTGACCGAGGCGGCCCGGGCGCGCGCCGCGGCCGAACGCGAGTTTCGCCTCGCGCTGCTCCGGTCCACCGACACCTGCCGGAACGAGCTCGCGCCATGCGCCGGCGGCGTATACGACCCGACCCCTTCGCCCCGGCGGTCGGAGCTGCCTCCCCGGTACAACACGACCCGGATGAATCGACATGACCATCCCGAGGACGGGGCACTCGGGGATCGGTGCATGGCGGGGCAGATTCCCGAGTTCGGCACGGCGTTCGGCGGCAGCTTCCGGCGCATCGTGCAGACCCCCGGCGGGATTTCGATCTTCTATGACGTCGGCCAGGGTCAGGGCTTCCAGCGGAACATCGTCATGAACGGCAGCCCGCACCTCCCCGACCATATCCGCCAGTGGTGGGGCGACTCGCGCGGCCACTGGGAAGGCGATACGCTGGTTGTCGACGTCACCAACTTCAGCCCGCAGCGGGACTTCCGCGGATCCCGCGAGAACCTGCATCTGATCGAGCGCTGGACCCGCACCGGCCCCGACACGCTGGAGTACGAGGTGACGATCGAGGACCCGACCGTCTGGGTCAGCCCCTGGACGGTGCGGCAGGAGTTCCGGAAGCAGAGCGACGAACTGAACCGCATCTACTACGAGCCGCGGTGCCACGAGGGCAACTACGGCTTTCCGGCGCTGCTCCGCGCCGCGCGCATTGCGGACCAGCGGTACGAGGAAGGAACGGGACCGCACCCGGCGACCTTCGACAACGCCTCGGGGGCGGGAATCGAACGATTCCTGGGCGTCCCCTAGTCGCACAATCGTCGCGGGCCGACTGCGATTGCCGTTCAACCGGACCTGGCTAAGTCGGATCCCGTCTCTTGACGCGTCGGTCTGGTTGCCGGCGATTTTGATCCGATAGATCCGTGTCGCGCAGAGCAGACCCCTGGCGCAGGATGCGTCATACTCCAGGAGAACTTTCTTCGCGGCTCGTTCGAGAGTTGGAGGAGGGACCACGATGGACTGTCGACCACTCCACGTATTGAGCGCGGTGGCGATAGCCGTGGTGCTGGCAGGGCTCGCCCTGGCCGTCGGCACGGGCGGACCGGCGCTCCGGGCGGCCCAGACACAGGACGCCGCTGCGGCCTCGTCCCTGCGGACGCCGTGGGGTGAGCCGGACTTCCAGGGGATCTGGAGCGTCGCGCTGTTGGTCCCCCTGGAGCGTCCCGAGGGCGTGGCGACCGAGTTCTACACCGCGGAGCGACAGGCCGAGCTGGATCGCCAGCGCGCGGAGTTCTCGGTGTTCGGCAATCACGTCCGTGCCGAGCGGGGATCCGAGGCCGACGTGGCCGGCGCCTACAACGCCGTCTTCACGTCGCAGCGGCCGACCGGCCGCCGCACCGGCATGGTCATCGATCCGCCCGCTGGGCGCGTGCCCCCGACGACGCCGGAGGCCCAGGCGCGTCAGGCGGAGATCAACGAGTACCAACAGGCCCTGATGCAGAACACCGTGGTGTGCCGCGACAGCTTGCCCGGGTGTCCGGGCGAGTACGGCCCGCCCTCGCCCCGGCGCGAGGAGCCGCCGCCGTACTACTCGGTCAGCAACATCAACCGCGCCGATGGGCCCGAGGACCGCAGCCTCGGGGAGCGCTGCATGAGCGGCAATCTCCCTACTTTCCGCGGCGGGTTCACCGGCATCCATGTCCGTGTCGTCCAGTCGCCGGGCACCGTTTCCATCTTCTACGACGTGGGTCAGGGTCAGGGCTTCAACCGGGTCATCCCGATCACCGACGCGCCGCACCTGCCGCCCCACGTACGCCAGTGGTGGGGCGATTCGCGCGGCCGCTGGGAGGGCGACACGCTCGTGGTCGACGTGACGAACTTCTCGGAAAAGAGGGACTTCCGGGGGTCGCGCGAGAACCTGCACCTGATCGAGCGCTGGAGGCGGACGGGGCCGGGCAGCATGGAACTGGTTACCACGGTCGAGGATCCGACCGTGTGGACCAGGCCCTGGACCGTGATCCAGGACTTCGCCAGGCAACCCGACGAGCCGAATCGGATCTACTACGAGCCGCGGTGCCACGAGGGCAACTACGGGCTGCCCGGGCTGCTGATCGGAGCCCGCGCCGAGGAGCGGGCCTACGAAGAGGGACGGGGTCCCGACCCGGCGACACGGTGCATCGCCAGTTGCTCGTCGCCGGAGGGGCGCGACCCGTTGGCGCTGCGGTAATCGACGCGCCGACGGTGCGTGGTCCGTGCCGCTGACCGACTTCTACATCGGAGCCCACGCGGAAACCGAGGGCATGACGCTCATCGCCGGAGACGCATGACGTTGACCTGTTTCCCTGCGGCCGTGCTCGCAACGCCGGCGTGAGAGATCCTGGCGAGGCACAGCCGCCGAGCGTGGCGGACATGCGGCGCATGGGCTCTCCGTGGGATCGCTTCCGGTGTCCGCCGCCCCACCGCGCCATGGGTACAATGCCTGCATGAATAGTGCGGGTCGACGGTGCCGGCCGGAGGGCTTCCGGAGTGCCCGTTGAAATCGACCTCGGGATGCCTCCCGCCGGGTACGCGGTCACCTCTGCGCGAGCCTCCGAGACGGTGAGCGTCCAATTCCGCGAATTCACATCGACGGAGGACGGACAACACTTCATCCAGCGGTTGGAGGGTCTTCCAAACCACATTCTCCAGAAGCTGCCCGCCCCAATCCCCGCCTCGAAGGTCGATCATATGTTGGCGCTCTGCCGTCGTGACGGCAGCGCGACGGTGTACTTGAACGAACTCGAGCTGCGGGCATTGGTTCGGGCATCCAGGCCGAATGAGGCCGGGGAACCTGTAACCAGAGACGACTTCGTCGACGTCGAGCGGCTGGAGATCGGTGTTCAGGTCCCCAAGGACGTCGGTGCACTATTCATCTTCTCCGTCGGTTGGCGAAAGGGCTTGTTCTACGATTTCGGGCCGGTCGGCGGGCCGTCCCCGCGCCCGCGTGAGGGGGACATCGCCGCTATCCTTGGGCGGTGTTACTGCCAAGTCCTCTTTCAGGAACGATTCGGGATATCGGATACGGAATGGCGCGATCTGTTCCGGGCCCAGTGGTTTCCTTTCGCCGCGCTGCGCGCCGTGACGATCGACAAGTTGATCGATCACGTGCGCGCCGGCCGGGAACCGGATGAAATCCTTGATGACATCGTCGGTGAGGTCAAGGAGACCATCCCGCGCATGCTGCAGGGTTGGCGCAACCACTCCTCGTTCAAACCACACCTGGACATCCTGGAGCGTGCGGTCGACCGTTTCAGGCAGGACGACGATTACATCGGCTGCACGGGCCTGCTGTATCCTTGCATCGAGAGCCTTCGTCGTACGCATCTCCACGCGACGACCAAGGGTCAGGACACCCAGGAGACGCTGGACCAAGCGACCGCAGGTGCGAAACTCGAAAGGGAGCAGAGCCCGCTATTGCCGCGCCGCTTCCAGCACTACCTGGATGATGTCTATCTTCCGACCTTCTCTCCCACCCCGCAACATGATGCCGAGGTCCCTCGCGACAGCGAAGTGCAAGGCACGACGAGCACGTCCAGGCTCGGCCGAAAGTCGGCCGTGATCGGCATCCTCATCATTCATCAGATGTTCTACATCCTCGAGAACCGAACGAATGGCTCGAAAAGGAACGAATCGCCGTGAGCGGAAGGTACCGGGGGGAAACGGGCACGCGATGTTGAACCTGCTCACTGTGCGCGGCTACCGCAGTTTCCGCGACTACCAGATGACCGACTTGGCCCGCGTCAATCTGATGGTCGGAAAGAACAACTGCGGCAAGACGTCCATTCTCGAGGCAATCGAACTGCTGGTGTCGGGTGATCCATCGGCCTTGCGCGACTCGGCCCTGCGCCGAAACGAACTCACGGAGAACGGGGCCGACATCTCCCACGTGTTCTACGGACACGTATCGACTCCCGACACGAGCTTCGAACTGTCGGGACACGACGATCGGCCGCAACTGACGGCTACAATCCTGCTGCCTGACGACGCAAGCGACGCTCTCAAGCCGGGCCCTGCCCGTCTGTTGAGAATCGACCACGGCGAGCGAACACAGATTCTGCGGGTCAATGAGAACGGGGTGCTCCCGAATGTGAGCTTTCCAGGAACGCCTTCGAGAGCAGCGCGCTTCCTCGATTCCGTTGCGCGATCCATGCATGCCGCCTGGAACAGCGTGTTGGCCGAAGGCCGCAGCACGGAGGTCGTGGAAGCTCTGCAACTCCTCGAACCCGAAGTCGACGAGATCGTCTATCCGACGGGCGGTGAGCGCGGCATCGAATTGGGTTCTCCGAGGTCCCAAAGAACGCGCAGGTGCTCCGAGACAGCGACCGACGCCTGCCGATCGGAAGCTACGCCTGCCGATCGGAAGCTACGGGACGGGATGAGGAGGTTGTTGGCCCTCAGCCTCGGCCTCATCGACGGCGCAGACGGATGCGTCCTGATTGACGAAATCGACACGGGCCTTCACTGGACGGTGATGGAAGACATGTGGCGGCTCGTGATAGAGATTTCGCGTCGCTCGAATGTGCAGGTCTTCGCGACCACTCACAGCTACGACTGCATCAGGGGGCTCGGATCGCTGGTCCGGTCTCGACCGGACCTCGCGGATGACCTCGCCCTCCACAAGATGCACCGGTCGCTGGCCCGGTCGGTCTGTATTCCCGGCACGGAAGTCGCCGTCGCGGTGGAGCAGGACATCGAGGTCCGGTGACCGATGCCTCTCCACGAACGATCCATCCTCCGGGTCGAGGGCAGGGACGACAAGTTCGTCATCGAGAACCTCCTGAAACGACACAGCGTCGACTTCACGCACGTCGCAATCAAGTCTTCGGAGGCGAACGAAGGTACAGGCGGCAAGGACAGATTGCTACAAGGTGTGAAGACGGCGGTCACGACCAGTACAGGCCATTCGGTAGGGTTTGTATTGGACGCCGACAAAGCCGCGAGGGATCGGTGGCAAGCCGTTCGGCAGCGGCTCGATGATATCGACGATATCGACCTCGTACTGCCGACAGAGATTCCGGACGGTGGTTTCGTAGGCGATACCACTACCTACCAGGCGCGCGTGGGCGTATGGCTGATGCCGGACAATCAACGCTCCGGCGCTCTGGAAGAGTTCCTGCTGGATCTCGTTGCCAATGAAGACAAACGGCTGCTACTGCTTGCCAAGTTCGCAACAAGAGGAGCCCTCTGTCTAGGTGCAGCATTTGGAAAAGCACGTCGGCGCAAGGCTGCCTTACATGCATGGTTGGCTTGGCAACGAAAGCCCGGCCTGCCCTATGGGATGGCAATCACTGCTCGCTACTTCGAACACGACAGCCCAGCCGCCCTCAGATTCGTCGACTGGTTCCGACGTGTGTTCCCTCCACGACGGTAACGAGGCTCCAAGGGATCGATCACTATCGTGCCCACTGCCGCAGGAGAACCGGGCTCACCACCGATGTCGGCGGTGCCCCGCTGGTCGCATCGGGATCCCGTGGAAGGCGAGAACCCGTTTTCCGACGGCGATCCTCGTCGTGCTCGGTGGGACGAGGCGACCGTCCGTGCACTGGCCGCCCTCGAACGCTACGACGCCGAGCTTGCTGCCCGTACGCTCGTCAGCGGCGACCCGAGCGTCTACGCACCGCAGTGGCTCGACCTCGCGACGATGCGATTCGACACGTGGGCGCGGCGGGGACTTGCGGCCGTGGACAACACGCTCGCGCGACGGGAGTATGCAGCGTGGCTCGAGACCTACGTCGCCAACTGGCGCGTGTACGTCGCGGAGACCTGCCCGCACGTCGCCGGTGACGCGCAGGCAGAACTCGCCTCGCACCTCCAGGCTCGGGCCAAACACTGGGTCGAGGAAGCGCGTCACCTCCTCGGCGATGCGTCGCGGCAAGTAGCCGTCACACCGCCCGGCGACGTCTCAGAATCGGCACCACCGCCCGCAGAGCCTTGTTGACGGCCGCCGTCGGGCAACCCATCCAAGACGTCCGGCGAAATGGCAACCACGTTCGCCCCTTCGGCGTAGCGGCGCGCCGTCACTCCTCGTCGTCCCATCGAGAAGTCATATTCGGGTCGCATCTTGTCGTTCATCGGCGGACCCGCTTCCGGCTGTTCATGGCGCAGGTGGACATCCGCCTCGTCAGTTCAGCCCGCGGCGCACCAGCAGCGGCCGCACGTCCGGATCCGCGCCCCTGAAGTCGCGGAAGAGCGTCATCGCGTCGACGCTGCCGCCCCTCGACAGCAGGGTCCGCCGGAAGTGGTCGCCGTTGTCGCGCAGTAGCCCGCCATTCTCCTTGAACCACTCGACCGAGTCTGCGTCGAGCACTTCGCTCCAGATGTAGGAGTAGTAGCCGGCCGAATAGCCGCTGCTCCAGATGTGCGAGAAGTAGGTGCTGCGGTAGCGCGGCGGCACCGCGTCGAGCGCGACTCCGGCGGCCTCGAGCGCATCCGCCTCGAACTCCTCGACGTCGGCCGCGGCCGGGACCTCGTCGGCGGTGATCTGGTGCCACGCCTGGTCGAGCAGCGACGCGGCGAGGTACTCGGTGGTGGCGAAGCCCTGGTTGAACTGCTGCGTCGCCAGCACCCGCTCCAGCAGGTCGGCCGGCATCGGCTCGCCCGTCTCGTAGTGAACGGCGTAGTTCTCCAGCACCTCCGGCCAGGTGGCCCACATCTCGTTGACCTGCGACGGGTACTCGACGAAGTCGCGCGGCACGGACGTGCCGGCGAAATAGGGGTACTCCACGTTCGAGAAGAAGCCGTGCAGGGCGTGGCCGAACTCGTGGAACGCCGTGGTCACCTCGTCGAAGGTCAGCAGCGTCGGCTCGCCGGCCGGCGGTTTCGGCACGTTGAGGTGGTTGCCCACCACCGGCAAGGTACCGAGCATGTGCGACTGCGAAACGTAGGCGTTCATCCAGGCCCCGCCGCGCTTGGACGGCCGGGCGTAGAAGTCTCCCAGGAACAGCCCGAGCGGCTCGCCGTCGACGTCGAACACCTCCCAGACGCGGACGTCGGGGTGGTAAACCGGCAGTTCCGGCCGCTCCTCGAAGGTCAGTCCGTAGAGCCGGGTGGCGGCGAAGAAGACGCCGTCCTCGAGAACGTTGTTCATCTCGAAGTAGGGGCGGAGCTGCGACGCGTCGAACGCGTAGCGGTCGGCCCGCACCTTCTCCGTGTAGTAGGACCAGTCCCACGCCGACAACTGCAGGTCGGCGCCTTCCGCGTTGGCCATCGCCTGCAGATCGGCCGCCTCGCGCTCGGCGTTCGCCACCGCGGGCGGGGTCAGGCTGGCGAGCCGCTCGTTGACGGCCTCGACCGTCTGCGCGGTCTGCCGCTCCAGGATGTAGGCGGCGTGGTTCGGGTAGCCGAGCATCGCGGCCCGCTCGGCCCGCAGCCGGGCCATGGTCGTGATCACCTCGCGGTTGTCGTACTCGCCGCCCTGGCTGCCGCGGGCGAGTGACTCCCGCGTGATGCGCTCGCGCAGGTCGCGGTTGTCGAGCGCCGCCAGCGCCGGCTGGCCGCTGGTGTTCAGGAGCGGGATGACGTACCGGTTCTCCAGGCCGCGGGCGGCGGCAGCCGCGGCGGCGGCCGCAATCTCGTTCTCGGAGAGGCCGGCCAACTCCTCCTCGGTCTCGACCACCACCGCCGAGGCGTTGACCTCGTCCAGCACGTTCTGCGTGAAGCGGCTCGACAACGCCGCAAGCTCGGCGTTGATCTCCTGCATCCGCTCCTTCTGCGACTCCGACAGCCGCGCCCCGGCCCGCACGAAGTCGACGTAGTACTCCTCGACAAGCCGCCGCGCCTCGGCGTCGAGATCCAGCGACTCGCGCTGGTCGTGGAGCGCCTGCACCCGCGCGAACAGATCGGCGTTCAGCAGCATGGCGTCGGTGTGCGCGGCCAGCCGCGGCGCCATCTCGTTGCGGATCCCGTTGATGGCGTCGTTCGTATGGGCGCTGGCGAGGCTGAAGAACGTTCTGGCGACGCGATCGAGCGTCCGGCCGGAACGCTCCAGCGGCAGAATCGTGTTCTCGAACGTCGGCGGGTCCGACTGGGAGGCGATGGCCTCGATCTCCTCGATCTGCTCGGCCATTCCGCGCTCGAATGCCGGACCGTAGTGTGCGTCGTCGATCCGGTCGAACGGCGGCAACTGGTACGGCAGCGCACTCTCGGTCAAGAACGGATTCTCGGTCATCTCCTGCTGTCCGGCGGCTACGCCGGGGCCGCCGCCCTCGAACGGTGCGCCGACGACGAGCATCAGCATCCCGACCGCCGCCGCCATTCCCAAGGACTTCCTTCTCATGTCCAAAACCTCCCGACGGGACCTGTTCCGTAACCGCCAACGATATCAGCTTTGGGGGCGGTCCAAGCAGAGCGGGCTGGACTCCGAGATCGCCACCGCCCGCCTGCACGTCCGCGCGACCGAAGGCATACCTTGTTCGGCGCGCCCGACAATCCCCCGGTCCCGTGAGATAATCGGGGCGTGACCGTTTCGTCGGGGCGTCCCACCCCATGAGGGCGTCCACCCACTCCAGCGTCGCCAACCCCCTCCGCCGCAACATCGCGATCATCGCCCACGTGGACCACGGCAAGACCACGCTGGTCGACGCCATGCTGCACCAGAGCGGCGTGTTCCGCGAGCACGAGCGCGTGGAGGAACGCGCCCTCGACAACATCGACCTGGAGCGCGAGCGCGGCATCACCATCATGGCCAAGAACACGGCCATCCGCTATCGCGACCTGGTCATCAACATCGTCGACACGCCGGGCCATGCCGATTTCGGCGGCGAGGTCGAGCGCACCTTGACGATGGTCGACGGCGTGCTGCTGCTCGTCGATGCCTCCGAGGGACCCCTGCCCCAGACCCGCTTCGTGCTGCGCAAGGCGCTGGAGCAGGGACTGCCACCCGTTGTGGTCATCAACAAGATGGACCGGCCGGACGCGCGGCCGGCCGAGGTGCTCGACGAGATCTACGACCTGTTCATCGACCTGGACGCGACCGAAGCGCAGATCGAGTTCCCCGTGCTGTACGCCAACGCCAGGGCGGGCACGGCCAGCACCGACCCGGCCGAGCCGGGACGCAACCTGCGGCCCCTGCTCGACGCCATCGCCGAGCGGATGCCGCCGCCGCCGGGCGATCCCGACGCTCCCCTGCAGGTGCTGGTAGCCAACCTGGATGCCAGCGATTACCTGGGCCGGATCGCCATCGGCCGCATCGTCAACGGCCGGGTGGCGACGGGCGATGCGATCGCGGTATCGAAGCTGGCCGGCGCCGTCGAGACGACCCGGGTCACGAAGCTCTACGTCTTCAACGGCCTGGAGCGGATGGAGGTCGCCCGGGCGGCGGCCGGCGATGTCATCTGCCTGGCCGGCATCGACGACATCACTATCGGCGAGACCATCACCAGCCCCGACGACCCGCGGCCGATCCCGCCGATGCACGTCGACGAGCCGACGGTCTCGATGGTTTTCGGCGTGAACACCTCGCCGATGGCGGGCCGCGACGGACGGTACGTCACTTCGCGCAACCTCCGCGACCGGCTGGCCCGCGAGCTGGTCGGCAACGTGTCGATCCGGGTCGAGGACACGGATTCCCCGGAGCAGGTGCAGGTGATCGGCCGCGGCGAGCTGCAGTTGTCGATTCTCATCGAGATGATGCGGCGCGAGGGCTACGAGCTGCAGGTCTCGCGTCCCCGCATCGTCACCCGCCAGCGCAACGGGCGGACCGAGGAGCCGGTCGAGGAGCTGGTCGTCGACGTGGCCGAGGACTACCAGGGGGTCGTCATCGCGCAGCTCGGCAACCGCAAGGCGACGATGACGCGGATGGTGAACCACGGCAGCGGGCGGGTCCGGCTGGAGTTCCGGATCCCGACGCGCGGGCTCATCGGCTTCCGGTCGCAGTTTCTCACCGACACGCGCGGCACCGGCATCATGAACCACCTGTTCGCGGGCTGGGAGCCGTGGAACGGCCCCATCCCCGGCCGCCCGAGCGGCGCGCTCGTGGCCGACCGGGCCGGCAACGCGACCGCCTACGCCATCTACAACCTGCAGGAGCGGGGCGAAATCTTTCTCGATGCCGGCACGCCGGTGTACGAGGGGATGATCATCGGCGAGAACGCGCGCCCCGCCGACCTCGACGTCAACGTGACGAAGGAGAAGAAGCTGACCAACATGCGCGCGTCGACCGCCGAGGAGGCGCTGCGGCTGGTCCCCCCGCGGCTGCTGAACCTGGAGCAGGCGATCGAGTTCATCAACGACGACGAGTTGGTAGAGATCACACCCGGCAGCATCCGGCTGCGCAAGGAGGTCCTGGCCGCGAATCTGCGGCCGAAGAAGGAGTCGTAGACGGAGCGGTTGATGCCCCGACTGCCACAAGACTGCTGCGCTAAACTGAGGATTCAGTGAATCCCGAGATCGTGTCGATCGTGTTGACCGGAATCGGCGTCCTCCTCGGCGTCTGGCGGATCCAGGCGCACCACGAGAGCCGCAACGAGTCCGCGCACGCCGAACTGCGCGGTCTCCTGGTGACGGTGGCCGAGGATGTGGCCTACCTGCGAGGCCGGCAGGACGAACAGGACCGCGGCCGGGAGAACCACTAGCGTCCCCCCCCCACCGGTCCTCCCGGTCGACCGGAACCGCGGTCACGCCGCTCACCCGCGCACAGCGCTTCAGCCTACGATCTCACCATGATGCAGGACACATCGGAAGTCATCGAGTTGCGGGCCGGTTCTACGCGCCTTGCCGTGGCGCCGGAGGTCGGCGGCTCCATCACCCGTTACGCATCGGAGCGCGGCGGAACCACCATCGAGTGGATGCGCCCGGCGCCGCCCGACGCCATCGCCGCCCGCTCCGCCGGCGGCACGTCGAGCTTCCCGATGGTGCCGTTCTCGAACCGCATCCGCGACGCGGCGTTCCGCTTCCGCGAGCGGACCATCCAGCTTCCGCAGAACTTCCGGCCCGAGCCGCACGCCATCCATGGGCACGCGTGGCGCGAGCCGTGGACCGTCCTCTCGCGGTCAGAAGCGGCCCTGACGCTGGAGTACCGCCACCCGGCCGACGCGTGGCCCTGGACCTATGCGGCGCAGCAGGCCTTCGATCTGACCGACGAACGTCTCCGGATCCGTTTCACGGTGACCAACGAGGCATCGGAGCCGATGCCGGTCGGCTTCGGCCTCCATCCCTACTTCGTCCGCACGCCGCGCGCCACGGTGCGCGCCGACATCGGCCGGATGTGGCAGGCCGACGCCGGACTGATGCCGGTCAGCCTCGTGCCGCCGCCCCCGCAGCTCCTGCTCGACGGCGCCGGCCTGAACCCGGACGCCACGACGCTCGACAACAACTTCGTCGACTTCGGCGGGCAGGCCGTCATCGAGTGGCCCGAGTGGAACGCCCGGCTGCGGGTCGACGCCGACCCGGTCTACGCCTGCCTCGTCGTCTACACGCCGGCGGGCCAGGACTTCTTCTGTGTCGAGCCGGCCACCAACTGCATCGACGGCTTCAACCTGGCCGACGCCGGCCGGACGGACACCGGCATCATCGTGCTGGCCCCGGGCGACACGGCTGCCGGCGACGTGACGTTCACGCCGGAGGTGGAGTGAGACTCGCCGCGGAGATGGCGTGAGGTCGCGCCCGTCAAGTGGCCCAAGTTGATGTCATGGCGACTTCACGCAGCGAGCTGACCAGGCCGTGGTTCGCTATCGGCTGGTTCCTCGTCTGGGCTCTCTTTCAGACGTTCGCGGTCGTCTCGGTGCTCAACGGCACCTGGGACCGGCCGTCGGCTTTCCCGGCCGGGGTCTACGAAGCGCTGATCTGGCCGGACATGCTCTTCGTTCCCCTTTACCTGGGCGCAGCCGCCCTGCTCTGGAAGCGACACTGGCTCGGGACCGCGCTGGCGTTCGTGGCCAGCGGCGGAATCCTGTACGCGATGATCTATCTGTTGGCGCTGTCGGGACTCTCCGGCACCGTCAATCTGGTCGCCGACAGCCTGTTCCTTGTCTTCACGCTCGTGGCGCTGTGGCAGGTCGCAACGCACATGAAGGCGTGATCGCTGCCTGTCCGAGACTGACGGCCATGTCCATCGAGACCCACTTCGACATGACTTTCGTCGCGGCGATGGCACGCCGAGAAAAACAGATCCAGCAGAACTACCGTCCGATCATCGCCGTTCACAAGTGGTTCGCACGACGCCCGGGTACGCTGTTTCGCGGTTTGACGCTCGCGGAATTCGGCGACGGCCCCCTCTCCGAGACCTTCTTCGCAGCCAACGACTTCTCGGGGCGAACGATCGCGGATCCCTTCATGGGGGGCGGAACTCCACTGCTCGAAGCGAACCGGGTCGGCTGTGACGTGCTGGGCGTCGACATCAATCCGATGGCTGCGTGGGTGGTCCGCGAGGAGATCGAGCACCTCGACCCCGCCGCCTACCGACGCGCCGCCGACGCACTCGTCCAGGAGCTTACGGTCGAGGTCGGCGACTCGTACGTCACGGACTGTCCGCTCTACGGCGATTCCGACGTGCCCGTGAAGTACTTCCTCTGGGTCAAGACAGCCGACTGCGAGCATTGCGGCGCCGAGGTCGATCTCTTCCCCGGTTATCTCGTCGCCGGCAACGCCCGCCACCCGAAGCACGTCGTGCTGTGCGCCGGCTGTGGCGCTCTCACGGAGGTGGCCGACCGCGATCAACCAGGGACGTGCCGGCGATGTACCAATCCCCTGGCCATTGCCGGTCCGGCTCGCCGCCAGCGCTGCACGTGCCGCAGTTGCGGGCATGCCGTTCGTTATCCGCGGCCCGAGGACGGGCCACCGCGGCATCGCCTGTTCGCGATCGAGTACTACAACCCGGACCGCAAGAGTCAGCACCGCGGCCGGTTCTTCAAGAAACCCGACGAGAAGGATCTTGCCCGCTACGCAGCCGCCAGTGCGCGCTGGACCGCGACGAGTCCGGAATACGTCCCGGAACAGCCGATCCCGGCCGGCGACGAGACCGACCGCCTGCACCGCTGGGGTTATCGCCGCTACCGGGAACTGTTCAACCCGCGGCAGCTTCTCGGCCTGGAGCTCAGTGCGCGCCGCATCGCCGCTGTCGGCGATCAGAGGATTCGTCGCGCCCTCGCCACGAATCTGTCCGACTTGCTCCGGTACCAGAACATGCTGTGCCGGTACGACACCACCGCGCTGAAGTCACTCGACGTCTTCTCCGTCCATGGCTTCCCCGCCGGACTCGTCCAGTGCGAGTCGAACCTGCTGGGCATCACCACCCGCGCGGGCATCGGCGTCGGCTCCGGCGGCTGGACCAACATCATTGCCAAGTACGAGAAGGCGAAGCGTTTCTGCGATGCGCCCTTCGAGGTCGACCACAGCCGGGGTCGCAAGACGATTGTTCCCGTATCCGGGGAATGGATCGGCGAGCGCTACGACGGCAGGCGCCCACGTCGCGCCTCCATCCGCTGCGCGAGCTCGACGGCGTTGAATCTCGCGCCGAACACGCTGGATGCCGTATTCACCGACCCGCCGTACTTCGGCAACGTCCAGTACGGCGAGCTCATGGACTTCTGCTACGTCTGGCTCCGCCGCCTTGCCGGCTCCGACGCGGAGGGCTTCACCCAGGAATCGACCCGGTCGCTGGACGAACTCACCGGCAACGCGACCCAGGCCCGCGACCTGGAACACTTTACGGAAGGCTTGGCCGCGGTCTACCGCGCCATGGCGCGAGCCCTCAAGCCCGGCGCACCGCTCGCGTTCACGTTCCACCACAATGCGATGGAGCCGTATCACGCGGTCGGTGTCGCCATCCTCGACGCCGGGCTCATCTGTTCAGCGTCCATCCCCTGTCCGGCTGAAATGGAAGGCTCGATTCATATCCACGGCACAGGGTCATCCATCGTCGATTCGATCTTCGTGTGCCGTGACCACGGTCAGGCCCGCCGCGGCATTCTCTTCGATGATCCCGAAGGTCTCTCCACGGTGGTTCGGGCCGATTTGGCTCAACTTCGCGCCGCAGGCATGACGCCGTCCGCAGGCGACGTCCGGTGCATCGTCTTCGGCCACCTCACCCGCATGGCGGTCTGGGGCCTGCGCCACACCTGGGATTCGACAAAGTCCACCTCCGAGCGGCTGGACCGGGTCCGATCCGGCATGTCCACTGTCGGCGACCCGAAGCCCCTGATCGAGGCGCTCGCTGCTGCAGCCGTGAATCCGGCTATCGCGCCACACGGAACGCCGCTCTTTCCCGCCGACCAGGCGCACTCGGTCGATGCCGTTTCCTTTTGAAGTCTCGTTCGAGGAAGTCGAGGCCGACCTCGATACGTTCGTCGACGCCGTCGTCGGCGCGCTCCGGTCGGAGTTCCTCACCATGCCGAAGGGCGACGGTTTCGTCGAGTACCCGGCGTTTGAGTGTGGCTACGAGACGCTCAAACGGACGACAAGCGGTTTTTCGGAACCTCACGCCGGAAACCGCCATGGAAGCGGTGTATCAGGCACCTATTGTCCTCATCGTCCTGCGCACGATGCTCGGATTCACTCCGCCGGAATGGGCGGAAGTCACGACACGGCAATCCGACCGGCATCATCGCGCTGGCGCCGGGCGACACGGCGGCCGGGGACGTGAGGTTCACGCCGGAGGTGGCGTGAGATCTACCGGCGACCGGAACGGATCCACGATCGTCAGCCCTTCGATACGCTGCCCATCTTGCAAATCCTCAGTGTAGAGCGTTCGGCAACCGGCCTCGAGTCCCGCCGCCACGATGAGGGAATCGTAGAAGCTGAACCCGTACCGTCGCTGCAGGTCGAGGCTTCGCCGATACAACGCCCGAGTCGGATTGACCTTCCACAGCGGTATCAGCACACGGTCCAGGAGCTCCCGAGCGTCCTCCCGCGTCGCGTTGAGCTTTCGGGTGACGACGTTGAGCGTCTCCTGCACCACCTGATGGCTGATGCAGCCGCCCCCGGTCTCCAGCGTCCGGCGCACGACTTCCTCCGCACGCTGGTTCTTCCGCGCGTCGGTCTCGTCGAACAGGTAGACGAGGATGTTGGTGTCGAGGAACACCTCAGCGCTCATTCATTTCCTCTCGGGTGAACTTGCGCCCGCCGGTGGCCAATCTGCCGCGGAGGGCCCTGATGGTCGCGACCGCCGCATCCGCTTGCTGTCGGCGTCCGACGTAGCCATCGAGCCACAACCGGAACTTCTCATTCAAGGTCGTGCCTTCCGCTTGGGCTCTGGCTCGCGCTGCTTCGATGAGGCTCTCGTCAGCACTCAACGTGATGTTCTTCACCGTCGACCTCGCTACCGCGAAACACGAGTACCGTGCGCACGGCGATAGTGTAGCATCCGTGCCGACGTCGAGACGGCGCCGCTTCGCCCGGCGGCTCGCGTACGGGCGGCATCGGCTGGCGGAGCGGAGTTGCCGCGACGGATTGGTCTCTACTCGTCTCACGCAACCGCTCGATCTGCCGCACCGCGGCGCCGATCTGCGACAGCCTGCTCCGAGGAGTTCCCGCGCGACATTGACAAATGTTTTTGTCAATGCTTCAATGGCGGTGCATGCTCGACGTCGAGGTTATCGACGATCCGGCCGCCGCCATGACGACCCTGGACCCGAAGCGCGCCCGGTTGCTGGCGGAGATGGCCGAGCCGGTTTCGGCCGCGACGCTGGCCGCGCGCATGGGACTGCCCCGGCAGAAGGTCAACTATCACCTGCGCACCCTGGAGAAGCACGGCCTGGTGGAGGTCGCGGAACAACGCAGGTGGGGAGGATTGACCGAGCGCCTGCTGGTAGCCAGGGCGGCCTCGTACGTCGTCTCACCGGCGGCGCTCGGCCCGATCGCGAGCGACCCGGGCCGCACGCGCGATCGTCTGTCCGCCGGCTATCTGATCGCGCTGGGGGCGCGCGTCGTCCAGGAAGTGAGCCAGCTCCTGCGGCGGTCGCGAGAGACCGGGAAGCGCCTGGCGACCCTTTCGATAGATACCGAGATCCGCTTCCGGTCCGCGGCCGAGCGCGCCGCGTGCAGCCGGGAGCTGGCCGCCGCCGTCGCCGGACTCGTCGCGCGCTACCACGACGAAACGGCGCCGGGGGGCCGCCGGCATCGCCTGGTGCTCGTCGCGCATGCCAGTCCGGTCACGCCGAAACCAGCCACCGAGGAGACCCCATGACCGTGAAACGCAGCGCGTCCGGCCGCCGGTCCATCGAGCTCGAAGTGGAGGTCCCGGGCACGCCCGAGGAGGTCTGGCAGGCGATTGCCACCGGGCCCGGCATCTCCGGCTGGTTCTTTCCGGCAGAGGTGGAAGAGCGCCCCGGAGGACGCATCGTCTGGCACATGGAGCCGGGCGTGGACGCCCCGGGCACCGTCACTGCCTGGGAACCGCCACGCCGGTTGGGCATCGAAGAACCACCAGGCTGGCGACCGGGCGCCGCGGCGCTCGCCACCGAGTGGACGATAGAACCCCGCGCCGGGGGCACGTGCGTCGTGCGCCTCGTCCACAGCCTCTTCGCCGACACCGGCGACTGGGACGGCGAACTCGAGGGCATCGAGGCCAACTGGCCCGGCTTCTTCGGCATCCTTCAGCTCTATCTCAAGCACTTCCGCGGGCAGCGCGCCGCGATCATCCGGGTGACGGGATCCGCCTCGGGGACCGAGCGCGACGCGTGGACGGCGTTGCTCGACGCGCTCGGCATCGCCGACGCGACGGCGGGCCGACCCTGGCGCACGCCTGCCGACGGCGCGCCGCCGCTGTCCGGCACGGTCGAGCGCATCGTGGAGGGAAAGCTGCCGCATGCGCTGCTCCGGATCGACAATCCCCTGCCCGGCATCGCCACGCCGATCGTGTACACGATGGACGACCAGGTGATGACGTCGCTCGGCATCTACCTGTACGGCGACGCGGCGCCCGCCGTCGCCGCCCGCGAGGAGCCGGCGTGGCAGGCATGGATGAAGCGCCGGTTCCCGCCGCCGGAAGAGAAGGACACGGCGTGACGGTAGGACGTGATGGACCTGAGCGCGAGGAACCCGTGGGCGGCTTTGGCCGTTGTCCCATGGCCCCGACACGCACGCCGACGGCGACATGACCGGCTGCGACCCGCCGCGCCGGGGACTACTCTCCGCGGCTGTCCTCGCGCAATCGCCGAATCTGACGTACCGCCGCGTCGATCTGCAGCTCCATGATCTGCTCGCCGTACTCGGCGGTCGCGCGTGTCGGGTTCCCGGACACGCCGCTGCCGTCGCCGCGGGTGCCGGGGGCCATCTGGTCGACGCGGAGCAGCGATGGCTCAAGGAACAGCAGGGTCGACGTATCGTGCATGCCGGCGTGCGACCCGACGTCCTCTTCGCGCTCGCCCTGCGCGATGAGCCATTCGTCTCCCGGCCCCGGGTAGTAGTCGGTCAGGTGGTGGACGCGCGCCGATGAGTCCGCCCATTCCTCGTTGAGCCGCTCGGCCACCGCCGCCTGCGACGCCTGATTGCCGCCGCTGTCGCCCATCAGCGCGATGTCGATGAAGCCGTGCTGCCGGAGGCTCCGCGCGGCGTACTCCAGGACCTGCTCGAACACCTCCGGCGGCGTCGTGATCGTGCCGGGAAAGCGCATGTGCCCGGACGGCGGATCGACGTTCCCCTCGGGCACGTAGGCCATGACCGGCGCCACCAGCGCGTCGCCGAGCCGCCGCGCGGCCTCGCCCGCCTTGTGCCGGACCAAGTAGTTGTGCTTGCCCAGTACCATGTGCGGCCCGTTCTGCTCCGTACCGCCGGTCGGGATGATCACCGTCGTGACGCCTGCCGCGAGCTTGTCGCGCACCTCCGTCCAGGTGAGCTCTTCGAGGAACACCGTGTTGGGCGTCTGCGCCAGCGGAGCGACGGTCAGACAGAGAATCAGGACGGGAGCGAATCGCATCAGGCTCCTCCGTGTCGTTGAGTCGAGCACGATCAGTCTACTTTCGAACCAGCCGGCCTGATCCCCGGTCGGTCGCCTCGCAAGTTGCTCGATACGTCGACCGCGTTGTGATCGCAGCACATCCCGTTCGCCAGTGTTCGCGCATCGCCTGCTCCCATCGGCGCGATCCGCTCCACAGACCGGCGTTCGGACCGTCTCCGTGCCGTTCGACATCGCGGCCGAGTACGTGCCGGCCTTGCTGCGCGAGACCGACGACAAGCTGACCCGGCTGACCGCCGGGCTGCCGCCGGAGTCGCCCGCGTTCGACCGCATCATCGGCCGCAGCCCGGCGATGGACCGTGCCCGGGCACGCGCGCGGCGCATCGCTCCACATGACGTCACGGTGCTCATCGAGGGCGAGTCCGGCACCGGCAAGGAGCTGTTCGCACGGGCCATTCATGCCGAGAGCCGCCGCGGCGGCGGACCGTTCGAGGAGGTCAACTGCGGCGCGCTGCCGGAGGGACTCGTCGAATCGCTGCTCTTCGGCCATGCCCGCGGCGCGTTCTCCGGCGCCGTGCGTCCCCACGCCGGCCACTTTGAAGACGCCGGCGGCGGGACTCTCTTCCTCGACGAGATCGGAGAGCTCCCGCTGCCCGCGCAGGTCAAGATGCTCCGCGCGCTGCAGGAAAAGACCGTCCGGCGACTCGGATCGGACAAGTCGATTGCCGTCGATGTCCGGATCATCGCCGCCACGAACCGTGATCTGCGGGCCGAGGTGGCGGCCGGCCGGTTCCGGGAGGACCTCTACTACCGGCTCGCGACCGGTGTCATCCGGCTTCCCCCGCTCCGCGAGCGCCAGGGCGACCTCACGCCCCTCATCGACCACTTTCTCGCCACAGCAAACCGCAAGTTCGCCGACCAGCCCGGCGTCGAGCAGAAGACCCTTTCTCCGCTGGCACGGAACCTTCTGTTGCGGCAACCCTGGCCCGGCAACGTGCGGGAACTTCAGGCGACGATCGACCGGCTGGCACTGTGGGCGCCCAGCGCGTCGGTCACCACAGACGATGTCCGCGAAGAGCTGCTCAGGACGATTCAGGACGAACCGGGCGATCTCCTCGGCCGGCCGCTGGGCGACGGGCTGGAACTCCCGAGCCTGGTTGCCGATCTCGCCCGCCACTACCTCGAACGCGCGCTGGTCGAGGCGAACGGGAACAAGACTCGGGCGGCCGAACTGATTGGCCTCCCGAGCTACCAGACGCTGACCAACTGGATGCAGCGGTACGATGTGACGCTGCCGGACAGGGCGCGCCGCCGATGATGGCACGCTCGTTGCTTACTGTATGGAACGAGATGACGGACAAGACCATGCCGGATGAACGCAATCGACGCCCGGACGCAGATGCCCCGACGGGCGCCGCTGGCGACCGCGGCGACGCATCCGTTGCCCGGATATCCGAATCGGCGGTCGCCGCGTCGAAGGACGGGGACGAGCGTGTCGACGCGCCCGCGCCTTACTTGACGAAGGTGGCGGTCCCGCTGATCACGTCCGTCGAGATCGAGAACTTCAAGGGCATCGGACGCCCAATGCGGGTCGAGTTCCGGCCGATCACCCTGCTGTTCGGCAACAACAGCGCCGGCAAGAGCACCGTGCTCCACGCGCTCTGCTACGCGCACGAGATCCTGAGCCATCGCAACGTCGACGTTCACGAGACCGAGATCGGCGGCGACCGGATCGACCTGGGCGGCTTCCGCAACCTCGTCCACGAGCACGATCCCGCTAGGCCCGTGCGGCTTCGTTTCGACTTGAACCTCGAAGACTGGAGGATTCCCCAGGGGCTCGACGAAAAGCTCGCACCACCATTGGACGTGATGGGCGGGAACGCCGACGGGTCAATGTTCCAAGGGTCCGAGAGACCCAGTTCCGGATGGATTGAGCTCCAGGCCAAGCTGACAGACGACGAGCAACCGGTGCTCTCCAGCTACGAGCTCGGCGTCAACGACGCACGCGTCGGTCGTCTCCTCCCACGACAGCCGACCGGCGTGTCCCTGGAGTTCGACCCGACGCACCCCCTGCTCGAACGGAGTCTGCGACCTCCACCCGGTCTGGACACCTTCATCTCCGAGCGATCAGCCGAGGTACCGAAGACGAACAGGCGCGCCAATCACGTTCGGGAAGCAACCGGGGCGGACGGTGACGGCTGGAAGGAATCCCGCATGGAGGTGTTGGGGCTGTTCACGCCGCTGCCTCACTGGAACGAGATCCCACTCTTGGACGACCACGGACAGAGCGCCGCCAGCGGATACGACCTCGACGAATTCACGGCGATGGTCTCGGCTCTGTTCGTTCCGCGCCGGCACGATCATCGATGCGCTGGACGTAACCATGCCCGACGAACACCACTACTCCACCGACGACGCTCGGGCGCCGCGCTCCACCGTGGCGGCCGGTGCTGCCCGGCTGCGCGCCCTGC
The DNA here is from genome assembly GCA_964291605.2 of Vicinamibacterales bacterium. Taxonomy (GTDB): domain Bacteria; phylum Acidobacteriota; class Vicinamibacteria; order Vicinamibacterales; family UBA8438; genus WTFV01. The sequence goes on from OZ219745.1 coordinate 4,528,236, forward strand.
AGGACCGGTTCGGCGCCTCGATCGAAGTCGCCGCTGATCACCGCCGTCGAGATCAAGAATTTCAAGGGAATCGGTCGGCCGATCCGAATCGACCTGCGGCCCATCACGCTCCTCTTCGGGCGAAACAGCGCCGGCAAGAGCACGATTCTCCACGCGCTCTGCTACGCGCACGAGCTGCTGAGCCATGGCCGAGTCGACGCGGGCCGGACCGAACGAGCGGGCGCCCAGATCGACCTGGGCGGGTTCAGGCGTTTTGTTCACGCGCACGATCGAGATCGCGAGATCCGCCTCCGCTTTGAGTTGAACCTCGAAGACTGGACGGTACCCGCGCAGCTGTGGGAGAAGATGAGGCGTCCGAGTATCGAACCCCACCTCGTCGATGAATACGGGGAGTGGATCGAGACCCACGATCCTGCGATGTCTGTCCGATCCGGATGGGTGGAACTCGCCATCACGTGGGAGCGCCTGTACGAACAGCCGGTACTCGCCAGCTACGAAGTAGGCGTGAACGACTCGCTCGTCGGCCGTATCGTCTGGACGGACAGTTTCGAAGGTGCGAATCTGGAATACGATTGGGCGCATCCGTTGTTCGATCCACTACGCCACCGCCGGCTTGGCGTGGACCGGACGGCAGGGTCGCCACACGCCCCCGCCAGCCATGTGCGCGAGAGGGCTGACCCGAGTGCCGACGGATGGCGTTTGCCCCGCGTCGGGCTATACGGCCTGGGTCGGTTGCCCGACTGGAATGAGCTGCTTGGATTCAACGTCGAGGACTTGGCATCCGACCGTGAACATGGGATCGAGTCACCGTCTTCGGCCAACTTGCCGAGATTCAGGGCACTCGTGTCCGGCGTGTTCATTGGTATTGGGGACACCCTCCGGAACGAGCTGGCCAGACTCCGCTACATCGGCCCGGTGCGCAGGCTGCATCCGCGAGTCACGATCGAGCCGGGCTCGGCCGACCGAGAGAACTGGAGCGACGGCTCGGAAGCGTGGAATCTGCTTCTGCACGCTGACCGCGGGCTGATCGACGACATGAACGACTGGCTGGAGGGCACCGACCGACTCGATACCGGCTACAAGCTACGAAGACGATCGATGGTAGAGCTTCCCGCAGACGAGGATCCGATAAGGCGGATCCGTTTTCTCGACCGACTTCCCGGAGAATACCGAAATGAGGACGGCGCCGTCGACCCGGAGCATTGGGTTCGGAAGGAGGCAGCGGAAATCGCCGAACACCTCGGATGCGACCCGGATCAGGTCGAGGTTCGAATCAAGATGCGTAGCCTTGACGGAGTCGAGTCCGCTGATTCCCTTGATCAGGATGACCCGGACACGGCGGAAATCATCGACTCGAAACGTGAGACATATGGCTTCCTGACTGATTGCGTCGCTGCCGTCGAGAATCTTGAGAAAGGGGGATCGGCGGTCACGACTCTCGTTCGCGCAATCGCCCACCGCCCAACCTCATCCGACGCTGGATCTCGTGACCGTCGGCACTGAACTGCCTGTACGGACATCCGACATCGGCGTCGGCATATCCCAGATTCTTCCGGTAGTCGCCGCCGCACTGGATCCGCACCGCCCGGGGATCACGGCCATCGAGCAACCGGAGCTCCACCTCCATCCTGCAATGCAGGTGGAGCTCGGCGACCTCTTCGCGCAGCCGGTCGACGACGGCCGCGTATTCCTGCTCGAGAACCACAGCGAGCATCTGATGCTGCGCCTGCTGCGACGCATCGAGGAAACCCACAGCGGCGAGTTGCCCGAAGGCAAACCGGCACTGAGACCGGATCAAGTGTCAGTCGTCTTCCTGGAGCAGGTCGACGGCGAGGTTCGGGCCACCCGGCTTCGGATCGACGAAACCGGCGAGTTCATCGACCGCTGGCCGCACGGCTTCTTCGATGAGCGTGCAGACGAGCTCTTCTGATGCTCCACGAATACGCAGTCGAGCCTGAGCTCGTTGCGACGTGGTGCGACCGCGCGAGCGGACGGTACTTCCTCGACAAGTTCGGCCTCGGGTCGCCGCGCATCATGTCGAGGTACCCACGGAAGCGATGGAAAAGGCTCGTCTGGGAAGCCTGGAAAGCCAACAGCCACGACGATTCCGAGCGCAAGCGGATGGAGGAGCTGATTCAGAGGTTGTCCGAGGACATGGTCACACGCCGGGATGCGGTCTGGAATCCCGACGGAACCTGGTTGGGAAACGTGCTGGACGAACATCGACGAATTCCGTTTCACGCCATTCTTGCGCGGAGCTATGCACGTGCACATCCGAACATCCTGGTTGCCGACGAGGTGGACGAGCGCACACCTCTCTGGGCGGTCCCCCAAGAGACGGTTCCAAGAACACCCACGGCGATTGCTGGTGTTGTCCGCGACATGTTGCGAATGGCGATCGATATCCTCTTCGTCGATCCCTATTTCAGTTCGCAGGCACGTTACGCGAGAGTTCTCGCCGCTTGTCTCCGCGAGTGTCTTGACCAGCGGGTTGGGGGCGAGCGCCCTGTAGTACGTGTCTTCACCTCGGCCGACAAGACCGGCGAACGTGAGCACTTCGAGAGTGAATGCCGCTCCAAGCTGCCGCGCATCCTCCCGCACGGACACCAATTGACTATCGCTCGTCTGACGGAGCGACAGCATCGAGAGAAGATCCACAACCGCTACGTCCTCTCCGAATTTGGGGGCGTTGGCTTCCCGGCCGGCCTGGATGAAAAGCCTCAAGCTACAGACGATCCTTGGCTTCTGACGCGGGAGCAACATGAGGTGCGATGGTCGGAGTACGCAGGTAGGCCACCCGCGTTCGACCAGCCGGAGGATGAGATCACGATTGTCGGCACGCGCCGCCGGTGACTCCTGTTTGATAACGTCGATCCGTGCACGCGGGCGACGTTCGCACGACCGGGTCGCTGATCCTCTGGAGGTCGCGTTCGAAGCTCTTGCGGAACGAGAGCCTCACTCCCGATCCTCGATCGAGCGCCCTGAAGACCGCGTCTCTCGTCGTCCTTTCCGTTTTGTCGCCCCTGCCGGACGGCCGCTGCGAGCGCGGTGTCCTCCAGTACTTCGACCAACACGTCATGCAACAGTTCTCGCTGCTCGTGAAGCGTCTCGACGAGAGCCTCCTTGAACAGCTTCTTCACCGTCGCTTCACGCAGCTCGGGTTGCATCGTCCACGATCCTCTCCGGTTGCCTGCGATCCTCTTGAGTGTCCCGCACCGAGCTTCCCGCACCATGCAGCGAGCGTTCTCCCCTGCCGGGAGTCTACCGAAGACCAGGCCGTCGGTGTCAATTCCCGGGAACCGACCACGAACGCAGGCCCGCCAGACGTGCCGTGGCCGCCAAACGCCGCACGGCAGCGTCCACGGCCCTGCCGCTCAGTCACGCCTGTCCAGCGCCTCCATCGCAGCGCGAGGCGAAATGACGGATGCAAAGTCGGGCGGTTGCTCAACCAACCGCCGGTCGCCGGTGACCAGGGTGGCATCCGGTACAGCGTGAAGAAGCTGCCAGAGGTGATCGTCACCGCGGTCGGGTGCGCCCGGCCCCTGCCCGCCGGAGGGATCGCGGATCCGGGCATTCATCACGATCCCGGCAAGGACGACATCCACCTGAGCGGTAGTCAACCCGTGCCGCTTGCGAATCGCCGCCCGCAACAGCACTCGTCGATATTCGGCGAGCAGATCCTGGGACAACACGAAGGGAATCGTCCCGGCCAGCAGGCCGTCCAGGAGACGACGAACCGGGGAATCGTTCGCCCGGGTGATCAGACCGGCCACGACCACGTTCGTGTCGATGACGAACGGCCTCACCGCCGACGCTCGTTGCGGGTCTCTTCAACCGCGACCGCCATCGCGTCGTCGTCGTCCAGCCCCGAGCGTTCCCGGGCCGCGGCGACGAGAGCCGATGCACTCTTCGAGGTCTTGATGCCGCAGGAGTCGAGACTTTCCTCGATGATCCGCCCCATGGACGTGTTGCGGTGCGCGGCCGCCTCCTTGAGGGCCCGATGACGCTCATCGGAAAGGGTTATGGTCAACCGTGACATCAAGCACCTCATTGGTGAAAACTCACCAATACATCATAACGCGCGCAGGCGCGCCGGCGACATCCTGTCCGATCCGCTCGTGTAGGATCCCCGCGTGACGCACGACTACATCATCGTCGGGGCCGGCACGGCCGGGTGCGTGCTCGCCAACCGGCTGTCGGCCGACCCCGACGCGAGCGTGCTGCTGCTCGAGGCCGGCGGCAAGGACGACTACTTCTGGATCGACATCCCGGTCGGCTATCTCTACACCATCGGCAACCCCCGCACCGACTGGTGTTACAGGATCGAGCCGGATCCCGGGCTCAACGGCCGCACCATCGGCTACGCCCGCGGCCGGGTCCTGGGCGGCTGCTCGTCCATCAACGCGATGATCTACATGCGGGGGCAGAAGAGCGATTACGACCACTGGGCGTCGCTCGGCAACCGCGGCTGGGGCTGGGACGACGTGCTCCCGGTGTTCAAACGCTCGGAGGACTACCAGCACGGCGCCGACGAGTGGCACGGGGTCGGCGGCGAGATGCGGGTCGAGGAGCGGCGGGTGAGCTGGGAGATTCTGGACGCGTGGCGGCGGGCCGCCGAGGAGTGCGGGATTCCGCGGATCGCCGAGTTCAACCGGGGCGACAACTTCGGCAACGCCTACTTCCAGATGAACCAGCGCAGCGGCCGGCGCTGGAGCGGCACCAAGGCGTTCCTGCGCCCCGTCATGCACCGGCCGAACCTGAACGTGCGGACGGACGCCCAGGTCCGGCGCCTGGCGGTGGAGTCGGGCGACGCCGGCCCGCGCGCGACCGGGATCGAGATGGCGTCGGGCGAGCGGCTAACGGCGCGGCGCGAGGTGATACTGGCCGCCGGCGCCATCGGCTCGCCGCAGATCCTGCAGTTGTCGGGCATCGGGCCCGGCAACCTGCTGCAGGGGCACGGCATCGACGTGGTCCACGACCTGGCCGGCGTAGGGGAGAACCTGCACGACCACCTGCAGATCCGCAGCATCTACAAGGTGCAGAACACCGTCACGCTGAACCAGCGGGTGAACTCGCTGGTCGGCAAGGCGGCGATGGCGCTGGAATACCTGCTGTTCAAGACCGGTCCGCTGACGATGCCGCCGTCGCAGCTCGGGGCCTTCGCCCGCAGCGATCCGTCGCGGGCGTCCGCGAACATCGAGTGGCACGTGCAGCCGCTGTCGCTCGACAAGTTCGGCGACCCGCTGCACAAGTTCAACGCCATCACGCCGTCGGTCGCCAACCTGCAGCCGACCAGCCGCGGGCACGTCCGCATCAAGGACCCGGATCCGCTGCAGGCGCCGGCCATCACCCTCAACTACCTGTCCACCGAAGAGGACCGGCAGGTCGCGGTGGCCGGCCTGCGGTTCACCCGGCGCATCATGGCCGCACAGGCCCTGACGCCGTTCGAGCCGCAGGAATGGCTGCCCGGCCCCACGGTCGACAGCGACGAGGCGCTGGCGCATGCGGCCGGCGACCTCGGCACGACGATCTTCCACCCCGTCGGGACCTGCAGGATGGGCCACGACCCGCTGGCCGTCGTCGACGACCGCCTCGCGGTGCGCGGCGTGTCCGGCCTGCGGGTCATCGACGCCTCGGTGATGCCCCGGATCACGTCGGGCAACACCAACGCGCCCACGATCATGATCGCGGAGAAGGGAGCCGAGTTCGTGCGGGAGGACGCGGCCAGACGGTAGCAGGGCGTCCGACGATACGCACGCGGGGCGGCGTCAGTCCGTGAGTTCTGCCGGCGGCGGCTCGCTGGAGGTTCGGCCTACCGCGTGGCGATCACACCGCCTTCGCGGCCCTCGCAGCCTCGATCTCCTCGGCGCTCATCCCGAGCACCGACGCGAGGATCTCCTCGGTATGCTCCCCGAGCAGCGGCGAGCGCACCACGTCGGCCGGCGAGTCGGACAGCTTGATGGGGTTGCCGACGGTGAGGTACTTCCCGCGCGTCGGGTGATCCACTTCGACGACGGTGCCGGCCCCGCGCAGGGACGGCTCTTCGGCCAGCTCCTTCATCGAGAGGACCGGACCGCACGGTACGTTCAGCGGGTTGAGGATCTCCATGACTTCGAACTTCGTCTTCGTCATGGTCCACTTCTCGACCTCGTCGAAGACGGTGTCGAGCTTCGGGAGGCGCGCCTCCGGGGTGTTCCACTCCGGATCGCTCAGCCAGTCCTCGCGGCCGATGGCGCGGGCAAGGCCGTCGAACGCCGCCGCCTGGGTGATGACGTAGGTGTAGGCGTTCGGGTCTTCTTCCCAACCCTTGCACTTGACGATCCAGCCGGGCTGGCCGCCGCCCGAGGAGTTGCCCGCGCGGGGGGTAGCGTCGCCGAACGTGCCGTTCGGATACTGCGGATACTCCTTGAGCGGACCGTGCGTGAGCCGCTGCTGGTCGCGCAGCTTGACGCGGCAGAGGTTGAGCACGCTGTCCTGCATCGCACAGACGACGCGCTGGCCGCGACCCGTCTTCTCCCGCTGGAAGAGCGCGGTGACGATGCCGAGGGCCAGGTGCAGGCCGCTGCCCGAATCGCCGATCTGGGCGCCGGAGACGGTCGGCGGGCCGTCGTCGAAACCGGTGGTGCTGGCCCCGCCGCCGGTGCACTGTGCAACGTTCTCGTAGACCTTGCAGTCCTCGTAGGGGCCGGGGCCGAAGCCCTTGACCGAGGCGTAGATGATGCGCGGGTTGATCTCCTGGATGCGCTCCCAGGAGAACCCCATCCGGTCGAGGGCGCCCGGCGCGAAGTTCTCGGCCAGCACGTCGCACGACTCGATGAGCCGCGTGAAGATCGCCCGCCCGATCTCGGACTTCGTGTTGACGGTGATGCTGCGCTTGTTGTGGTTCAGCATCGTGAAGTAGAGGCTGTCGGCGTCGGGGATGTCGCGGAGTTGACCGCGCGTGGCATCGCCTACCCCGGGCCGCTCCACCTTGATCACGTCGGCCCCGAACCAGGCGAGCAACTGCGTGCAGGTGGGGCCGGACTGCACATGGGTCATGTCGAGAATGCGAACTCCGTCGAGCGCTTTCATGTCGGTCTCCGTATCCGTTCATCGCCGCCGCATCGCCCGCGGGCAGTGCGCTAGACGCGCCGCCGCACCGGCCGTCGCTACTTCGGCGTCCCCTTGATCCTGATCCCCTCGTCCACGATCGTCTTGCTGAGCAGGCTGACGCACGCATAGAGGGCGCGCAGGGTAGGCACCTCGACCCCGGTCACCTCGGCCAGCTCGACCACCGCGCCGAGCATGCCGTCGATCTCCAGCGGCTTGCCCACCTCGACGTCCTGCAGCATCGAGGTCTTGTGCTTGCCGACGCTTTCGGCTCCCGCGATGCGCCGCTCCAGCGTCACGCGGAAACCGGCCCCGAGGCGCTCGCCGATAGCCTGCGCCTCGGTCATCATCGCCGCGGCGAGGGAGCGGGTCAGCGGGAACCGGCAGATGTCGACCAGCGTCGAGTGGGTCAGCGCGCTGATCGGATTGAACGTCAGGTTGCCCCAGAGCTTGAGCCAGATCTCCGAGCGGATGTCGGTCAGTACGCGCGCCTTGAAGCCCGACTCGGCGAGCAGCTCGGACACGCGCCGGACGCGGGCCGACTCGCTGCCGTCGAGCTCACCGACCGGGAAGCGGGTGCCTTCGATGTGCTTGATGACCCCCGGCTCGGCGACGGTCGCCGCGGGATAGGCGATACAGCCGATGATGCGGTCGGGATCGATCGCGTTGAACAGGACCCCGCCCCGGTCGACGGTCTCGACCACGCGGTCCGCGTAGGGTCCGCCCAGCTTCTGAAAGTACCACCACGGGATGCCGTTCTGCAGCGTCACCAGGCAGGTGTCGGGACCCATCAGTGCCGGCAGGTCGTCGACGACCGCGGCGATCTGGTGCGCCTTCAGCGCCAGAAACACGACGTCGTGGGGGCCGAGTTCGCGGATCCGGTCGGTTGCGGTCAGGTTGTCGGCGACCGACTCGCCCTCCTCCTCGATCAGCTTCATGCCGTTGGCGCGGATGGCGGCCAGGTGCGGGCCGCGGGCGATGACCGAGACGTCATGCCCCGCGCGGGCCATGCGCACCGCCATGTAGCCGCCGATGGCCCCGGCGCCGACAACGCAGACTCTCATGAAGGGTCCTCCGCTCCGCAGCCGGCCACGTATCGATTGTCGTGCGCCGGGCTGCCCCGTCTCGTGCCGGAAGAACGAACGAGGGTGATTTCGTTGCCGCCCATCGACGATCGCTCGCGGCGACGGAGCGACGCCGACACGGGGAGCGGATCAGCCTCGCCCCGGCGGCCCGGGCCCATCCGCGCTGTATCGGGGCGCCTTCCGAGCCGCCGGCGCAGGATGCTCCCTGCCGCGGGGTAGGAGCCGGCGCGCCGCGGCAGAACGAAACTGCTACCGTGATCCGGCCGCCGCCTCACGCTCCTCGGCCCGATGTCCGGCGAGAATGCCGTCCATGCCGATGTTGCCCTCGTGGCAGGCGTACTCGTAGATCGCGTCGGTCGTCCCCATCAACGGAATCAGCACCGTCCACGGCCGCGTGTAGGTCGTCGGATCGTCGATGGTGACCTCGTAGCTCAACGTCCGCGGGCCGACGCGCGTGAAGCGCTCGGTGACGCGCAGGTTCGCCGACGACAGACCCCGGAACGTCGCCTTCGACGAGTAGTTCGCCGTCTCGACCACCAGCGTATCGCCCTCCCAGTAGCCCCGCGAGTCGCCGTGCCACAGCCGCACGTCCTCGTCGAGCGGCGGCTTCCCGTCGATCGGGATGACCCGCGCGTCGTGGTTCATCTCGTGGTACACCACGACGTGGTCGGGGCTCTGGAAGATCTGGTAGTAGCTGTTGTAGCCGGCGCCGAGACGCGGCACCCCGTAGGTGACGCAGCGCTCCGAGAGCGGCCGGTCGGTATAGGAATCCGCAGGATGATCGCGCCGGTGCGCACGCAGCATCGCCTGCCGGTCACGCGCCGTGGCGGTCAGTGCCGGGATGCGGCCGTCGGGCGGATCGACCACCAGCGAAGTCCGGTTGTTGAAGTCGCGCTCGACGATCCAGAACTGGTTGTAGTTGCCCGTCGTCGGATCGTAGGACGTGGCCTTCGTCCGCTCGATGGCCGCCAGGACGAGCTGGTCGCCGAAGAGGGCGTCACCGTCGTCCACGGCCAGCTCCGCGGCGGCACGCAGCTCCGCGAGCTCCTCGTCGGTCAGGAACTCCTTGCCTGCCCACTCGGGGGGACGCTCGAGCGGCGTCGCGTTGTTGTTGGCCCACACACCCTGCAGATCGGGCTGGCCGTCCGGTGTGCGCGGCAGCGTCCAGTCGCCGTCCTGGGCCGCGGCCGGCGCGGCGAACGCGATGAGGGCAACCGCCGCGGCCAGCAGGCGGCTCGATATCAGGCATCGTCTACGCATCAGGGATCTCCTCGTGCGCGCCAATGCGGTAGCGCGGCGCGCAACCGGTAATTGTAGCGCCTGTGGCGACCCGGACGCCACCGCGCCACCGCCGGGCTCGTCGTCCTCCAGTACGAGATCGTCCGCGTGCCCGGCGCCGGCGGCTTCGGCGTCACCCGCCTTGCCCACGACGACCACCGCCCCCGCCGGGCGGCGGAGTGACGCGATGCAGTCGCGGATCGACGGGCACGGACATGTCGCCGTCGAGGTGCTCCAGAGCCGCCAATACGCCGCCGAGGACATAGGCCGCCGCCGCGGTGAGCATGAACAGCAAGGAGACCGCGAATTCGTCGGCCGGACGAAGCTCAACGTAACGGTGCACCAGGAGTGGGGGCGCCACCATGACAGTACAGGTGAGGCCCCGGACGCCAGACCGGCTCCGGTTGTCCGTGGCGTCGAACCAGCCGCCGACCAGGTCACCGCCGATGGAAAGCGCCAGGGCCAGCCCGCCGGCGGCCAGCCCGTTCAGGATGGCCAAGCCCCAAGCCAAGTCGAGGAATTGCCGGAGCACGATTGCGACGAGTACGCCGGTTGCCATCGCGATTGCGTATGGCTGCGCGCTGAACGCCCGCCGGGGCGTCATCGGTCCATGGCCACCGTACGACGGGACCACGCCATGCAGGCGCGGACCGACCGCGCCGACGCCGCCATCGGGAGGCGTCCAGGTCGCCATGATGCCGCTCAGAGTGCAAGCAGCGGACCCGGTGCACGCGAACAGCAGGCTGAGCGCGGACCCGTCCCCTCGGTCGAGCAGCTCGATTCCAAGGGCGTCCGCGACGAAGAGCGCGGGCGCCGCGATAGTGCAGGCGGCAACGATGCCGACGTCGCGCCGGCGGTGGCGCCCTGTCTCCATCAAGCCGGCGAATCTGCCGTCGCGCAGGCAGATGGAAGTCGCCAGCGCGAGCGCGCCCGCGGCGAGGCCATCCAGGACAGCCAGTCCCCAGGCCACGCCGTAGATCTGTCCGAATGCCACGGCGACGAGCACACCGCTGCCGACGCCGATTCCGATAGAACGCGGCGTCAACAATCGCACCGTAGGCACGGCGCCGCCCTGGTCCTCAAAAAGGCTCATGTCTCCTCCGGGCGCGCAGCGGCGAAGAGCTCTCTGAGCATGTCCAGCTTGACACCGACTTCCTCGGCTATCTCCTCGGCCGGCAGAGAGTCCACGAGTCGATACAGTTCTCCCTTGCGCAGCAGCATCGCGTGCCCGAGCCGGCCGGCAAGCCGGCGGAAGAACTCCTCCGCGAAGATGCTGAGCTTCAGCCTCTCCGTGCGCGCCAGCCACAAGAGCCGACGGGCAGCCGGCTCCGCCGCCTTCCACACGGCAAACTCGTCTTCGCGTCCCTCGAAGACGCGTTCCAGGATCAAGGTGTCGAGGGCTTCGTCAATGTCCTCTCCATGCCCCTCGAACAGGGGCGGCGCATCTCTGTACCGACCGCGCGCGAAACTCCTCAACGTCTCCGGTGTCACGATGTAGTTCTCGCACTCGTAGCGGCGCCAGTACGAGGTCCTGAGTCCCCCGTCATCGGAATCCTCTCGCTCGCCGCCGTCACTGTCCAACAGCGCGAGCCCCCGAAGCTCCGGGACCATGCTCCGCAAGGCGAAGAAGTGCCGCTGGGGCGTCAAGCCGAACCCTCCTTCGACCCGCGCCAGCTCGGCGTCGAGTCCGCCATCCGGAAAGTTGTCCTGGACGTAGAACGAATTGATCCGCTCGTCCCACACCTGCTCTGCCGCATGCCCGATCTTCCTGGCCAAAGCCCTCAGTATCTCTACGTCGGTGCTGCCCTCCACGTAGAGCACGTAGCCCCGCTGGCGCGCTCTGACGTAGTGTTCGGCGCCGTAGTGCTTGAGCGTGTTCCTGATGTCCGTCTTGGCCGCGAGATCGTCAGCTCGACCGGCCAGCAACAGCGTGAGGTTGTGGTCGAGAGCCTCGTCCAGAATGACCTCCGAGTGCGTAACGAGAATGACCTGCGACTGGTTCTCGGCGGCGAGTTCCCGGAGCAGAACGTAGACCTGCCGCTGACGAAGAATCTCCAGGTGGGCATCCGGTTCGTCGATCAGCAACACGCTGCCGGGGTGGGAATAGAGGTAGGCGAAGACCAGCAGCATCTGCTGCAGCCCGCGGCCGGCGAGCGCGATGTCGAGCGGTTCCTTCACCGATTGCTGCCGATATTGCAACTCGATGCTGCCCCGCGCCGTCTCGACGGGTTCCTGCAGATCGATATGGAACAGGCGTTGCATCCACTCGGTGATGCGCGCCCAGTGCTGCGGATCTTCCTGCCAAACCAGCAAACACAGGTTGCGCAACACCTGTGCCGTCTGTCCCTGTCCGAGGAGCACGTCGATCCGCCCGCGCTGCAGCACCGGCTCTTCGGTTTCCAGCCCCGACATCGGGTAGAGCAGCTCGACCTTCAACTCTGCCGCGGTCCTGATCACCTCGCGGCGCTCCAACGTCTCGGGATCGGGAGTGCAGTACACCAGGTCTTCGCCCTGGTTTCGGAAGCTCATCGTGACCGGCTCGACACGGCGGTCGTGCAGCACGCCGACCTTGATCTGCAGGCGTATGTCCCGGTTGCCCGTCCGCACGGCGGCGTTGTGCCAGAAGTAGCGCGTACGCTGTACCGGCACCGAGACGATGTTGAGACGGTTGAGCGACGTCGAAGTGCGCTCCTTGGGCGGCGCCTCCCCCTTCTTCTCTTGCCACGCCCGTACCGCCTGGGACCAGAGAGCGAGAGCCTGTATGGCGGTCGTCTTGCCGCAGTTGTTCGGCCCGATGAGCACCGCCGGATGATCGAGCTCGATGCGCTGCGTGTCGCCGAAACGCTTGAAGTTGCCGATTTCGAGATAGTGCAGCAGCCTCATGCGGCAAGCCCTCCGCGGGCTAGGAGCTTGCGCCGCAGAACGCAGCGCAGCGGCGTTCTGCGATGCAAGGTCATGGAGCGGGGGGGATGGGCCGAGACGCCGAGCCAGCGAGGCATTTCGGGGCGTTATTTCTCGAACAGCCCCCGGTTGGCCTCCGCCCGCGCCTCCACGCCGTCCAGATGCTCGTCGAGCAGGTATCCCTCCGCAACCAGCGCCGCGGCGGCGCGCATGATCTGCGCGCGGTATTCCTCGAAGCTGCCGTAGCGCTCCTCGATCGAGGGGCGCGGATCGCCGGACGCCTCGCGGTCGGCCTTGGTTCTCGAAAACGGGATGTAGCCGCCCGCGAGCCCGAGCAATGCGTCCGGGGCACCGATCGTCGGATTCCGCAGGTTCCAGCCGGTGTAGGTGGCGACGGGCACGACCACCGCCGGCATGCGCAGCACGCCGATCTCGTTGTTGTCGTCGTCGAGCGCGGGTATGCCTCCCCCGTACCGTTTGCCGGTTCTCACCGGCGGATGGTTGTCGATGCGGCGCTTCGTCGCGAACTCCTCTCCGTAGTCGAGGTAGTCGGGCTGCTGAATCGCCGTCGGGTAGGACACGCCGGGTAGCGCCTTCCAGCCCGCCTCTTCCGCCTTCCAGCCGGCGAGCGTGCCGTCCGCGAGGCGCGGATGCATGCTCGGCGGCGGCGGTACGCCGTCGGTGACCCAGCGGTCCATCGCCAGGAACAGCGCTTCGAGGAACGGCTGGTAGACGTTGGGATTGGGCGGCAACTGCCCCCGGTTCGACGGCCCGGTGGCCGGGCCATGCTGCGAGCCGCCGAAGACGTAGACGCGCACGTCGTCCGGGATTGCGCTGTCGCGCTGGCCGGTCGGATCCGTCACCGCCAGCGACGCGCTCCGGTGCCAGTACTCGGAGCTGGTGTCGAACTGCATCACCGTCGGCGCGGTGCCGCTGGCCCGCGCGCGGCGCAGCAAACTGTCGGTCCGGCCGGTGAACGGGTCGGTCTCGTCTCCATAGGTGAAAGGAAAGACGTCGACCGGGTAGAGGTGGCCGCTGTGCTCGGTGGCGGTCCGCGTCGGCGACGCGAAGCGGTGGTTGAAGAAGCCCTGGCCGCCGCCGGCGACCACCGGCATCACGCCGTCGAAGACGATGCGCCCCTGCTCGTCCGCGTTGAATCCCTCGTAGAGGAACGTCCGCAGCGCCCGCCCGCTCTGCGAGCGGCCCTCGCCGATCACGCGTTGCGCCAGGGGCCGGCCGCGGGCATCGCGCAACGGGTTCATTGATGAATCTTCGTGGCGCAGGAAGGACACGAAGTCGCGGATCGCCGCGAACCCGGCGCCCTGCACGACGGAGCCGAACGCTTCGTAGGTCAGCTCGTAGATCACGCCCGGCTCGAAGCCGCCATCGAGCCGGACGTCGCCCTCGATGAGCCCGCTCCCTTCCTCTCGCGCTCCCCTGGTCAGGAGGAACTCCCACCGGTCGCGGGGGATGAGCTCGGGTGCGTCCCGCTCGCGCAACCGCCGGGTCAGCGTCGCTCGCGGCAGCGCGGCGGCGACCGGCTCGAAGGCGAGCTGGCGCCGATCCGATACCGCCAGCCGATCCGTCGCGACGTCGCTGATCATCTCCGCCCGCACGGTCCCGGTGACCGGCACGTAGTCCTCGTCCAGCGCCACGGGAGCCTCGAGACGCAGCAGCGAACCCCCGGGCGGCACCTGGGCGATCCAGCCGCTCCAGACCGTCACGTAGCCGTGCCGCAGGAAGAACGGCTGCATGCCCCACCGCCGGCGGCCCCGGTTGTTGACGTCGTAGAGCACCGTGGGCTGCGCCAGCGAACGGTCCAGGGGCGCGATGATCTCGAAGTCCCCGTAGAACTCCACCCGCCCCTCGCCGTTCTGCGCGGCGAGATCGAGATCGACGATCCCCTGGTTCGCCTCGTGCTCCGGGTCGAGCGCGTAGACCACTCGCCCGCGGATCCGCTCGTAGCGCCCCGCCTTGTCCGGCACTTCGTCCGCAAAAGGCTGGCGGGAGGTGACCCGCACATGGATTACCTCAGCGCTGGCCGGAGCCGCCGTCGCGAGAAGGACCAGTATCGCTGCCACGGCACGGCTATGGCTAACCATCACGCGTTGTCTCCCCCCATCAGTTGGCGACGGATCTGATCACAAGTCTGCTTCGCATGCGTACTCGACAGGTACGAATCCGAATGTACCCGAAAGCGGTTCATAGTAGAAAAACACGGCCTGTACTCGATGCTCTTCAGTTCGACAGAGAGGCCGGCGCCAATGCAATCGCGAACCGTATCGGAATAGAGTCACTGCGACCTCCCGTGTAGCGCCTCCGCAACAAACGAACGGCGCGACGCGCACGCCCGGTCCCGTCCGGACGGCGCGCCGCGCCGGTAGTCACAATCCGCGCGGGTCGTCTACTTCGCCAGCGGGTCCGGCCGGAGCTGGAACTGCACCACCTTGCTGGGCGTCCCCTTGCCGGTCTCGGTATGGAACGGCGCGCGCGTGCCGTAGGTCGCCCACAGCCCGCGGCCCTTCCAGCCGGCGTCCGGATCGTCGATGCGGCCGTCCAGCCACTTCGTGTAGAAGCCGAGCGGATACGGCACCCGGATGATCACCCACTCGCCGTCCTTGAGCGCCAGGAGCCCCTCGGAGGCGTTGCCGGTGTTGATCGGGATGTTCTCGCCGAGGCCGAAAGTGTCGAACTGGTCGACCCAGGTGTAGTAGCTGCCCTCGGCGCTGCCGGAATCATCGACGCCCTTCAACTTCGGCAGCGGCTCCTCGTAGAGCGTCCAGCCCTCGGGGCAGTGCTGGCCGGTCGCCTCCGGGCCGTTGAGCGGCCCGGTGCACTTGCTGCGGTCGAAGCTCGCCATGTGCCCGCTGGCCAGCGGGGTCCAGACCACGCCGTTGCGGTCGATGTCCATGCCGCGCGGCGAGTAGCCCTGCACCTCGGCGCCGGGGTTGTCCCACGGCACCTCGAACACCTCGGTCAGCGCCGTGTTGGGCGGATCGTCGCCCGGATCGAGACGCAGCACCGAACCGGGGAAGCCGAGCGACGAGCCCCAGATGGTCCCGTCGACCGGGTTGTAGGCCACGCCGTAGAAGCCGGTGGTCACCCGGTGATCCTTCGTGGGATCGATGGGCTCGTTCGGCTCGGTATGCTCGTCCCGCTGGCCGTTGCCGTTGGTGTCGAGCACCAGGGCGGTCCAGCCCTGCGAGGCCTCCTCGTCACCGGTCTCGAGGAACATCTTCGTGTCCAGCCAGCCGATGACCGGCCCGCCGCCGCTGGTCCAGAGGGTGTCGTTCTCGTCCTCGGCGAAGATCAGGTGGTGCGTGCTGTAGCAGGTGCCGACCAGCGTCATCTCCTCTGTCGCCGGGTCCCAGACGGCCAGGTGCCGGTTGGCCCGGGCGTTGGGGAACGCCTGCGCCGACGGATGATCGGACCCTTCGAGGCACATCTCCGGGTTCTGCGGCCCGCGCACGCGCGAGGTCAGCCAGACGCGACCCTCCGCGTCGAGCATCGGGTTGTGGACGTTGGTCTGGCTGTTCCAGATCGCCTCGTCCCCCCAGTACGGCGAGGAGGCCAGGGGCGGCCCGGCAGCGACCGGCGTGTCCGGATCGCGCACCGGCACGGGAATCTCGCTCGACGCGTTGGCCACCGGGTCAAGCACCGGCACGTAGTCCGCGCTCGCCTCCAGGGCGCCGTAGATCGGCCCGTAGGCGTTGACGGTGGGGTCGCGCTTGTCGGTCGAGATCTCGTCGTGGAGGTAGGCCTTCTCATCGGCCCAGTCCCACTGCGAGACGACGATGTTGCGCTCGACGCCCTGCGGGCGGCGCGGCGCCTCGGGCAGCTCACCGGCCATGATCCGGTCGGTCCAGTCGGCGAACATCTCCAGCGCGGCCCGGCGCCCCATGCGGTCGAGCCCGTTCGACATCGAGCCGCCGGCCTGCCCGGACTGGATGCGGCGGTCCCAGGCCGCGACCATCGAGTCGAACTCGCCCAGCTCCGGCGGCACCTCGCGGGTCGCCTTGTTGCCGAGCGAATGGCACGCGGTGCAGCCGCCCGACTTCACGGTGCGCATCCACTCCGCCTGGCTGCGCACGTTGGGAGAAATGCCGTTGCCATCCGGCCCGGTGCCGGGGAACTGGTCCCGGTCGGGAACCTCGATCAGCGACAGCCAGTGGCCGGCCGGGTAGTACTGCGCCGCGGCTGCTTCGTCCGGTGCAGTGACGGCGGTCAGATTCAGGGTCGAGCCCGGAGGCGTGCGAACCTTCTCCGAATCGACCAGGCCGTAGCCGCGGACCCACACGTCGTAGGTCGCGTCCGGCAGGTCGGGAATCAGGTAGCGGCCGTCGTCGTCGGTGACGACGATCCGGTTGAACTGCGTCGGCAGATCGGTGGTCTCGGCAATCACCCAGACCCCGGCCTCGGGACCGTCGGGACCGGTCACCACACCGCCGATGTCGTCGGCGTCGACCGCCACCGCCTGCCACGCGCCGGCGCTGCCGGCGGACAGGACCACCACGGCGGCGCCGATCACCGCCGCCATACCCGCCCGATTGAGCGTGTCACTACGCATCATCTCCTCCAATTTGCTCCCGCTGCCCCGGTCTGCCGGGTCGGCCGATAGCGGCCCGACCCGGCGCCATCGCGTTCCGGAATGCCGACAGTAGCACTTTTGCCGCGGCGTCGTCAGCCTTCCAGGGGCTTGCGCCGCAGAACGTAGCGAAGCGGAGCTCTGCGACGCAGGGTCATGGACCGGAGGGGCTGGGCCGGAACGCCGAGCCCGCAAGGCGTTTCGGGGCGCTAGTGCGGCGCCGCGCGGTCGAGTTGATCGACGTGCACGCGCGCCACCATGTGCATGTAGCCGCCGGCCGGCGCGAAGCGGTCGTCGGCCGCCGCTGCCAGGTGGGTCCGAGCATCGGCGTCGTTGCCGAGCGCCTCGTGATAGAGGCCGACGTAGAGGTACGCGAAGAAGAGGCCTGAAGCGCGACCCCGTTCGGCGGCTCGCTCACCCGCCGCCATGACCTCCTCCGGCGTCAGTTCGCCGCGGAACATGCGGTAGATCTCGCGCATAGGCGCGCGCGAGTCGGGACCAACCGGCAGGAGCGCCGCGAGGGCCGCATCCGGCGAGTCGGCGCGGGCCACGCAGAGAAAATGCCAGGCAGCGTTCTCGACGTCGTTGGGGTTGACCAGGCGGTGCGACTCGAACTGCTCGCGGCAGTCCTGGTAGCGGCCCACGTAATACAACGCGATGCCGCGCTGCCAAAGTTGCGGCATCGCGCGCGGCACGAGCGCGGCCACCTCGTCGAAGCCGGCCGCGGCCTCGTCCAGCCGTCCCGCGGCGAAATCGCCGACCGCGCGGTCGAGAACGGCGCGCGGGTTCTGCGCCGACACCGCGCCGGCGCAGGCGAGACCGATGCCCGCGACCGTGGCGATCCACGCCCCCCGGAACCCGAGTCTTCTTGTCTTCACGACGCCAATACTACGCCGTTCCGCCGGCCGATACACCAGGAGCCCGTACCCGGCACCTGGGCGTGGTCCCGCAACGACCGTTGCGCCACGCACCACGCGCTCGGACACCGGCATGCCGCACGGCACCCGACCGTGGTCCCGAAACGGCCCTTGCGCTACACTCGCACCGTTTTGCGTGCGGTCCGCTCAGAGGAACGGAAACAGGCGGCGCGCGCGAGGAGGGACAGCATGACACGCACACGTTCGTTCGGCATCGCCCTGGTGTTGGCGGTGGCGCTGGCAGCGGTGATCGCTGCGCCGGCCGCCACGCAGTCCAACAGCATGAGCTTCTTCATCACCAGCGCCGGCCCCGGCGACGGGGCCAACCTCGGGGGCCTCGAAGGCGCCGACGCGCACTGCTCGATGCTGGCCGAGGGGGTCGGCGTCGCCGGCAAGACCTGGCGCGCCTACCTGAGCACTACCGGCACGACCGGCGTCAACGCCCGCGACCGCATCGGCAGCGGGCCCTGGCACAACGCGCACGGCGTCGAGGTGGCGTCCAGCGTCGAGAATCTGCTCGGCGACAACAACCTGACCAAGCAGACCCAGTTGAACGAGAAGGGCGAGATCGTCAACGGCCGCGGCGACGATCCGAACATGCACGACATCCTGACCGGGACGCAGCTCGACGGCACCGCCTGGGAAGGTGAGGGCGACACGACCTGCGGCAACTGGACAAGCAACGCCGCGGACGGCAGCGCGCTGGTCGGCCACCACGACCGGACCGGCGGCGGCGCCAACCCGAGCCACTGGAGCACCGCACACGGCTCGCGCGGCTGCGGGCAGGCCAACCTGCAAGCGACCGGCGGCAACGGCTTCTACTACTGCTTCGCCATCGACTAGGCGGCGGCAGCGGACCGTTGGGCTATCCGGCCCGCCGCCCCCGCAGGCATGGGGACGGCGGGCCTTTTTCGTGCGCAGCCGGATTGACCACATCGCCGCGCCCAGACCCGCCCGTAGCCGGGATGGCCGGCTCTCGCACGCCATGGCGCGGACTGAAGCAGTGTTCCCGTATCCCACCACCGCCACCACCGCCAAGAGGAATATCTGGCATGCCATGGCGCGGACTGAAGCAGTGTGACCCCTGCTGCCGCACCCCATCGATATAATCGGGACACGATCGCATGATGCGGCGTTCCCCGGTTGCCCGCTCCAGGTTCCGGCCGCCCGTACCGGCCGTCGCGTTGCTCGCCGGCGCAACGGTGCTGGGCGTCGCCGCGGCACTCTCGCTGGAACCGGTCGTTCCGGAGGCGACCGTGGAGCACCGCCCCGTCGAAGTCTCCGAGGACAAGTACGTTTCTTCCGCAACCTGCCGGTCCTGCCATCCCTCGCAGTACGCGACCTGGCACGGGTCGTTCCACCGCACGATGACGCAGGTCGCCACCCCCGAATCGGTGCGCGCCGACTTCGACGGAGTCGAAGTAGACGCGGTCCACGGACGCCCAATGCGGCTGGAACGCCGCGGCGACGAGTTCTGGGCCGAGTTCGACGACCCCGGCTGGGAAGGAGACCCCCGCGACCGCCCCCGCATGACTCGGCAGGTGGTGATGATCACCGGCTCGCACCACCAGAACATCTACTGGTACTCCACCGGCCACGACCGCGCGCTCAACGTGCTGCCCGGCGTCTACCTGCTGGACGAGGAACGCTGGACGCCCCGCAACGCCGTCGTGCTGGCCCCTCCCGGACAAGGGGTGGCGATGCTCGACGGCCACTGGAACGCCATCTGCATCGACTGTCACACGACGCACGGCAAGACCCGCTTCGACACCCCGTTCCTCTCGGAGCCGATCCGCGATCAGGCGGTCGACACCACCGTCGCCGAGCTCGGCATCGCCTGCGAAGCGTGCCACGGTCCGGCCGAGGCGCATGTCGCGGCCAACCGGAACCCGTTGCGGCGCTACGCGCTCCACGCCAGCGACGAACCCGACCCGACCATCGTGGAGCCGACGCGGCTCGATCCGCAACGCGCATCGCAAGTCTGTGGCCAGTGCCACAGCATCTGGGAGTTTCCCGATACGGCGGGCGAACGCGCCGCCAGCGCCGGCGGTCTGCCGTACCGCCCCGGCGACGAGCTGCGCGCAACGCGTTTCGTCGCGCAGCCGCGGGTGAACGGCCGGTCGGCGGCCATGCAGGCCCTGATCGCGGCGGACCCGGACTTCGTGCGCGGATCGTTCTGGGCGGACGGCCTCGTTCGTGTTTCGGGCCGCGAGTACAACGGCCTCATCGACTCGCCCTGCTTTGCCGAGGCGAGGGAACCGGAACGCACGCTCTCCTGCTTCTCGTGCCACACCATGCACAAGACGCCGGAGGATCCGCGCACCGTCGCCGAGTGGGCGGACACGCACCAGGTGTCGGCCGGCATGGACGGCGACGCGGCCTGCACCCAGTGTCATGACGACATCGCCATCGACCCCGGCGCACATACCAACCACGCGCCGGAATCGGCGGGGAGCCGCTGCTACAACTGTCACATGCCGTACACCTCGTACGGCCTGCTGCGCGCCATCCGCAGCCACACCGTCAGCAGTCCGTCGGTGCGCGAGAGCGTCGAGATCGGACGGCCGAACGCGTGCAACCTGTGTCACCTGGACCGCACCCTCGCCTGGTCGGCCGAGCAAATGCGGGACTGGTACGGTCAATCGCCCCCCGACCTCGGCAGCGACGACCGGTCGGTGGCCGCCTCCATCCTCTGGCTGCTGCGCGGCGACGCCGGCCAGCGGGCCCTGACCGCCTGGAGCTACGGCTGGGAGCCGGCGCAGGAAGCCTCGGGGACGAGCTGGATGGTCCCCTACCTGGGCGAGCTCCTCGGGGATCCTTACGACGCGGTCCGGTTCATCTCCGCGCGGTCGCTGCGCACGATTCCCGGCTTCGAGACCCTGCAGTACGACTTCACCGGCAGTCGGGATGCGCGGATCGAGGCGGCCGTCGGTGCGTTGCGGGCATGGCGCAACAGCACGCTCGCGCGTGCGCGGCGCGACCCCGAGCTGCTCTTCGCCGCCGACGGAACACTCGACACCGCGGCCATGCGCCGCGTCTTCGACCAGCGCGACAACCGGCCCCTCTTTCTGCGGGAATAGCAATCCGTGGCAGCCAGCCCTCCCCCCCCGCGAGTCGATTACGTCCGCCGCCATCTGCGCTTCGGTTGGTGGTCGCTCTTCGTCTTCCTGCTGCTCGGGGCGACCCTCGAGACGCTGCACGGTTTCAAGGTCGGCTTCTACCTGGACGTGTCGAACGAAACCCGGCGGCTGATGTGGACGCTGGCGCACGCCCACGGCGCGCTGCTGGGTATCGTCAACGTCGCGGCGGGCGTCTCGCTGCGCGCGCTGCCGGAACTGCCGGACGACGCGCGCATCCCCCTGATCTCGACGCTGCTCCGCGCCGCCACGGTGCTGCTCCCCGCCGGGTTCTTCGCGGGTGGCGTCGCGTTCTACGCGGGCGACCCCGGTATCGGCATCGCTCTGGTGCCGGTCGGCGCGGCGTGCCTCGCTATCGCGGTCTTCTCGATGGCGCGCGCCGTCAGCCGCCCGCCCGGCCGGTCGGAAGGCGGAGCAGGACGGCGGCGGAGCGGCTGACGGTCGCCACCGCCGTTCGGTCAACGCGAACGTGTTTAAACGTGACAGGGTAGGGGTGCTACGTGCCGCCATGCCCGACCGGACGACGAGAGCCATCCATGACACACGGCGTGCCGCCGGCGATGGTCCCGCTGGCGTTCCGGTGATTCCCCACCGTCCGACCGCGACACGCCTGACCGATCGCGATGCGCCTCCGAGAGCGGGCGCCGCCCCGCCGACGTCCGCCGCGCCCCCCACGAGTTCCCCGGCTGCCGTCCGGTCCGGACCGCCGTATCCCCAGCAGTCCCCGCTCCCGCGCGGCCGGACTGACGATTCACCGGCGAGGCGGCGTTCGTTCTCGGATGCGCTCGACAATCGGCCGTACGCGACGAAGGGAGCCCCGCGCGGGACTCCCTCGCTCGTTTCGCGTACCTCGACAGCGGCACTCGCGCTACCGCACTGTGACCGTCAGGTCGCCGGGCGTCAGGAACATGGCGTCGGACGCCCAGGCCCGCAAGATGTAGGTGCCGGGGGACTCGAACGTGACCGTCGTCTCGAAGGTCGCCAACGTCCAGCCGTCGCCGTCGACATGGGTCGCCGGATTGTCGGACGATGTCGGCTCGGTCAGCACGCCGTCCACCTCCCGCTCGAACTCCTTCTCCTCGACGGAGCGCTGGAAGCCGTCCGGCTCGAAGGCGCCGTCGTCCGGCCCGCGGTAGACGATCCAGTGCAGCGACAGACCGTTGCGCGGAGGCCGCGGCTTCGCGTACCAGCGAATGTTGTCGGGGGCGCGCGGCAGGTCGTCCGGCGGAATCAGCGCGGGAAGACGTGTCCGCGGCGGGCGGGGCGGCAGCTCCGACGGCAGCTCGTCGTCGCGGATCACCGCGGTGAGGGTGAGCGCCTCGCCGACCCCGACCCGCTCGGCGCTCGCAGACACTTCCACCTCGGGCGGCCGGTTCGCGAACAACTGCTCCACCGGACGTCCGAACCCGGTGCGCGAGTTCGACGTGATCGTGTTCTCGTCGATCTCCCATTCGGGCTGCAGCCAGCCGTAGGCCCTCTGCTCGCTGCCGTTCGCGGTCACCGACCAGATGATTCCATCCTCGGGATTGAAGCCGGTATCCGCCGGCATCGGCGCCGTGAACTGGTAGCGCTGCGTGCGCGGATAGAAATACGTCGGTTGTCCGCGATCCTCGTCGCCCGGCGAGAAGTAGTTGTCCGCACCGACCGGAATGCTCGGCTGCTCGCGGTAGTTCCGGTTCAGGTACCCGAAGTGGAACAGGTAGCTGCCGTCTTCGTTGCGCGTCCAGCCCTCGAAGATCGGCTGGATGTCCTGCCCGCCGTCGAACCGCTGCTGCGGCTGCGACGCGAGCGGCACGTCGCGCGGGTTCACCTGCGCGTGGGCGGCGCTCACGGCGCCGACGGTGAGGGCCGCCACAGCCACGGCGACAACCCAACGGGAATGCGTGCTCATGATGTCCTCTGTTTGTCGACAACGAAAAAGCACTCTGCGGAGGCGAACCCCCACAGAGTGCTCTCTCAATCCAAGCCGTGCCTCCGCAACCGCAACGAGCTGGTCCAGCGTCGTCCGCGTCAGCATCGTGCGGCGCAGACTCCTAGTCGTTGTTGTTGGCGCGGTCCAGCTCCGCCTGGTACTCCTCTTCCGACAGGTCGTACCAACTGATCCAGCCGAACGCCATCTCGTCGATCGTGCGGCTGCCGCCGCCCGTCCAGTTCAGCGCGTCCACGTTGCCCCGATGCGACTCGGTGTTGTCGTGGTAACTGATGACGTGCAGCTTGGTGCCGGCCGGATAGACGGGCTGGGCCTCGTCGGCGTAGTTGTAGACGATGTGCCAGTTGAAGTCGAAGTTCACGCAGCTCACCATCTCGGTCGTCGAATCCGGATAGATGAGCTCGAGGCACTGCCGCTTCCCGAGGAAGTGCATGTGCGGCTGGAAGCCGGTCAGCTTGCCCGGCAGATACATCGTCGTGTAGCCGTCGTGCCGCGTGACCTGCCCGGCCGGGATGTCGAGCTCGCCGGCCTGGCCGAGCTGTCGCGAGTAGAGGATCTTCTCGGGAACCTCGCCCTCCGGATAGAGGACCAGGCCCAGATCCGTCCGGTCCACGACTTCCTCGCCGATCGAGTGGTAATGGAAGCTGAAGCGCACGCGCGAGCCGCCTGCGAAGATCTTTCCGGTGCCGTCCGGGTACTTGTCGGCGTTCTTGCCGACCGCGTACTCGTTCAGGAAGAAGTCGTTGGAGCTGTCGTTGAGCGGCGCATCCGGATCCGTGACCGCGTAGGTGAGCGCGTGGTGCACGACGCGCAGGTCGCCCGCCTTGGTCTGGATCGCCTTGATGTAGCGGTCGTTGGGGATGCCGGAATCGACGATGTAGTCGCCCCACCAGTCGCCCGCCTCCGCCGGCACGGTGTGCGGCGGCGAGGTAACGACGACATCCGGCTCGATCTCCCACGCGCCGAAGTCGGGCAACTCGACCTGCGGCGGCGCATCCGCCGGGTTGCCGCGCGGCGCGCCCGCGTCGGCCCAGGCCGCGACAAGGTCGATCTCGGCCTGCGACAGCGACCGGTCCTGCTTGAACTCCTGGATGCCCACGTTCGGGTCTACGTGCCACGGCGGCATCTCGCGGGCGACGACCTTGTTCCTGATCGAGCGCGCCCAGGGCCGCGTCTCCTGGTAGTTCATCAGCGACATCGGCGCCATGTTGTTGGGCCGATGGCAGACCTGACACGAGCGCTGCAGGATCGGCTCGATGTCCTTGTGGAAGGTCACGTCGCCGGCCTGTGCGGCGGCAACGCCCGGGAGCAGCACCACGACCGCGGCCGCCGTCGCGACCAGTAACAGTGCGGCTTTCTTCATCTGAGCACCTCCAGGCGCGACACACGGGCGTGCCGCGTACGAATCCCGCGCGAACGAAATTGAAGGGGCTAGTTTATCGCCGTACCCGGTCGCGAATCAACCCGTTCAGCGATCTTCGAGATACCGCCAGAGGAGGTGCGCCATCGCGCGCATCCCCACCGGGAGGGCCGAGTCGTCGGCGCGGAACGTCGGCGAATGGTGCCCGCCCGATACGGTCCCGGGCTTCTGCGTGCCCAGGAAGTAGAAGAACCCGGGGACCTCGTTGGCGAAGTACGCGAAGTCCTCGCCCGCCATCCACGGATCGGCCAGCGACACCCGCTCGGGACCGACCACCTCTTCCAGCGCCTGCACGGCCCAGGCGGTCAGCTCGCGGTCGTTGATGACTACCGGCGTTATGCGGTCGTACTCGATCTCGAAGGTTCCGCCGCCGGCGCGGGTGATGCCGTCGACGATCTCCCGCATGCGGCGCTCGACGGTGTCCTGCACCTCCGGGTCGTAGGTCCGTACCGTGCCTTCCAGGAGGACTTCTCCCGGAATGATGTTGAACCGCGTGCCGCCCCGCACGATGCCCACGGTCACCACGCTCGGGGCCAGCGGCGACAGGTTCCGCGACCGGATCGTCTGCAGCGCGGTGATGGTCTGCGCCGCCATCACCACCGGATCCACGCTCAGGTGCGGCGCGGCCCCGTGTGCCTGTTCCCCGCGGATACTGATGCGAAAGTGGTCGACCGCGGCGAGCGCACCGGACGGGGTGTACTCGATTCCGCCGACGTCGAGACCGGCGCGCGCGTGGAGACCGAAGATCACCTCCGGCTGGAACTCGTCGAAGACTCCCTCGTCGAGCATGAGCGCGGCGCCGCCCTCCTCCCCGGGCGGGGGACCCTCCTCGGCCGGCTGGAAGAGAAACACCACCGTCCCGGGCAGATCCGCCTGCAGCGCCTTGAGCACCGAGGCCACGCCGAGCTGCACCGCCACGTGGATGTCATGGCCGCAGGCGTGCATCACCCCGACCTCCTGGCCGAGATAGGTCGTGCGCACCGTCGACGCGAACGGCAGGTCGGTATCCTCGGTCACCGGCAGCGCGTCCATGTCCGCGCGCACGGCGACGACCGGCCCGGGACGTCCGCCCCGCAACACCGCCACCACCCCGGTATGCGCCACCCCGGTGCGGACGTCGTCGAACCCGAGCTCCACCAGGTGGTCGGCGACGAGCCGGGCGGTCTCGAACTCGCGGTTGCCGAGCTCCGGGTACTCGTGGATCCGATGGCGGAGATCGGTGATGCGCTCGGTGACGCGCTCGACCTCGGCCGCGATGCGCGCATCCTGCGCTCCGGCCGGCGCGACACCCGCAAGAAGAGTCAGAACGACGCTCAGGATTCTCTGGTGCATATTGTCGATTCTATCGGCATGACGCGGACCGCCGTCGAGAGGTGGGCGCCCCGCCGCTCTCGGTGCCGCGCGGGCTCCTGCCACGGACTCCCGGCGGGAACGGCCGCGCCCATGTCCGTATAATTCCCACAGGAGTGCACGAATGAGTTGTCGCCACGGCGCCCTCCGGACGCGGCGCAACGCCGGACGCTGGCGTAGGGTGGCGTGTGTCATTGCGACCGCGGCCTGCGCCGCCTGCGGGAGCGGCCCGCCCGCAACAACGGCCGTGGAAGAAGCGCCGGCCGCCGTGGCAGATGCGGCGCCCGAGGGCGCCGGACTGCGGGTGACCGGCACCGCACCAACCTCGCAGGACGGCTCCCTCACCGTGGTGTTTCTCGAGCCCGTGCCCGCCACGACGTTCGAGCCGCCCGCAGACCCGGTGCAGATGGATCAGCTCGGCATGGAGTTCCTGCCGCCGGTACTGCTGGCGAACGTCGGACAGCCGGTGCACTTCCACAACAGCGAGGACGTCCTGCACAACGTCCGGGTCTACAACATCGACACCCTGGAAACCGCGTTCAACATCTCGACTGCGATCGGCGGCACCTACGAGCACCATTTCGACACCGCCGGCACCTATCGCGTCGCATGCGACATCCACCCCGCGATGGGCGCCAGCGTGATCGTGACTTCGGCGCCCCATGCGACGGTAGCCGAGCGCGACGGGAGCTTCATGTTCGACGACGTGGCCGCCGGCTCGTACACGGCGGTCGTGCAGGCCGGCGCCGCGCGCAGCCGGCTCGCGGTCACGATCGGGCCGGGAACGACGGAATTGACCCTCGGCGGCAGTTGATCGGAAGCCGGCCCGTCGTCCGGCGGCAGGACTTCTCGGGAGAGCCGATGAAAACGGTGCAGCAAATCGCGGACCTCGTGGATGGTCGCGTCCATGGCGACGGCGCGGTGGAAATCCGCACCGTCGGCAGCCTGGAGCGGGCCACCCGCGGGACGCTCGCCTATGCGGAGGGCAAGCACCTGAGCAAGGTGGCCGCGACCGAGGCATCGTGCGTGCTCGTCCCGGACATCGATCCGCCCGATCGTACCGTCATCGTCGTCGCCAGACCCCGCGTGGCGTTCGCCCGCGCCGCGCAGTGGCTGTTGCCGGCGCGGCTGCCGGCACCCGGCGTGCACGAGACGGCGCTCGTGGCCCCGGACGCCACCCTCGGCACCGACGTATCGATCGGAGCCTGGACGGTTGTCGAGGCGGGAGCGGCCATCGGTTCCGGTACCGTGCTCTTTCCCGGCGGCTACGTCGGCGCGGGCGCCACCATCGGCGCGCACTGCATTCTCTATCCGCGGGTCGTGCTCTATCCGGGAACGGCGGTGGGGGATCGCGTCATCCTGCACGCCGGGGTCGTCATCGGCTCCGACGGCTTCGGTTTCGTGTTCGACGGCGAGCGGCAGATCAAGGTGCCGCAGGTGGGACGCGCCCAGATCGGCGACGACGTCGAGATCGGAGCCAACGCGTGCATCGACCGCGGCGCTCTCGACGAGACCATCATCGCGGACGGCGTGAAGATCGACAACCTTTGCCACCTGGGACACAACGTGCGGGTCGGAAACCACTCGGTCATCTCGGCCCAGACCGGAATCGCCGGCAGCTCGACCGTCGGGCGGGAGGCCATCATCGGCGGGCAGGTGGGCATTGCGGACTACTGCCGTGTCGACGACCACGGCATCGTCGGCGCGCAGTGCGGCATCCCGTCGCGAAAGCGCATCCCCGCGGGCCAGCCCTTCTGGGGCACGCCCGCACGACCGCTCAAGGACATCAAGAAGCAACAGGGCTACATCCACCGGCTGCCTCGCATGGCGACCGAGATAGCCAGCCTGCGCGCGGAGCTCGACGCCCTCAAGGCGAAGCTCGACGAGTGAACGTCCTTCCGAGAACCTGCCGCACGGCGGCAGCGACCTCGTCCACGGTGACCGCCTCCAGACAGGGAGGCCTGCCGTCCGCGGAAGGCGGCGCGGGACACTCGTCGAAGAAGCGCTCGCGGCAGGGAGAGCAAGGGAACGAGGCGGTCACGGCAACGCGCGCTCCCTCGCCGGTACCGCGCGGCGCGGTCCGGCCCGGCGACGACGGCCCGTGGATGGTGACCGTCGGAATCCCGACCGCCGCCGCGATATGCGCCGGGCCGCTGTCGTTCCCCACGTAGAGTGCGCAGCGCGCGAGCAGCGCCGCGAGTTCCGGCAGCGTCGCGTCGCGGACCAGGGCCGCGCCGTGCCTGCCAGCCCAGTCCGGCGGCGCGGCGAACGGCGGTCGATCGTGCACCACGACCGGGCGGCCCGTGCCGGACAGCCGCTCCACCAGCGCCCGGAATTTCTCCGCCGACCAGGCGCGCGGCGTCTTCGCGGCGGCGGGATTCACGAACAGGGGGCGGCTGTCCTCCTGCCACGCCAGCGTATCGAACAGGCGCGCCGCCCAGGCCCGATCGGCGGCGGTCAGTACCAGCGGCGAAGCCGGGCTCGGCCGGTCTACGGCGTCCAGAACCCGAGCGAGGTCGAGATACTCGTCCGTACGGTGCGCGCCGGGTCGCGGCGCAACCGGATCGGTCAACAGCCGACGCCGACGATCGGTGTCGTGTCCGATACGCCGCCCGATGCCGGCCAACCACGGGCCCAATGCCGCCTCGAAGGACGGAGCCAGAATGACCGCCGTGTCCAGCCGCCGCACCCGCAACCGTCGCGCCGCGGCCCAGACCTCGGCGGCCCGCGCAAGTCCGGCTCCACCCGGCGCCTCGACGATCAGGTCGAACGCGCCGAAGCGCTCGACCAGCGCCGTGTGCGGTGCGCGCGCCATCCCGACGACCTGCGCCTCCGGCCAGCGCGCGCGGATCGCCTCGACCGCCGGACGCGCCATCAGGATGTCCCCCACCCAGTTCGGCAGGCGTACGAGCAACCGCGTCGGGTTCACGGTCTATATTCTCTCCGCATGTCGACCGAAGCCGTGCTCGCCCTGACCGGGGTCTCGCTCGTCCGCGACGGACGCACCATTCTCGACGGCATCGACTGGCGGGTCGCTCCGGGAGAGCGCTGGATCGTCCTCGGACCGAACGGCTCCGGCAAGACGTCGCTCTGCCGCCTCGCCGGACTCTACGTGCACCCGACGAAAGGCGACGTCGACGTGCTGGGCAAGCGCCTCGGACGCACCGACGTGCGGGAACTCCGCACCAGGCTGGGCATGACGAGCCAAGCCCTCGCCGACATGCTCCGGCCGGGGGTGCAGGCGGTCGATCTCGTCATGACGGGCCGCAACGCGGCCCTGGCGCCGTACTGGCATCGATACGAGGATTCGGACCGCGAACGTGCCGCGGCGTTGCTGGATCGGTTCGGATGCGCCGGCCTCGCTCGGGCGCGCTACGCGACCCTCTCGGCCGGCGAGCGCCAGCGGGTGCTGCTGGCGCGGGCGCTGATGGCCGATCCGCCGCTGCTGCTTCTCGATGAGCCGGCGGCCGGACTCGACCTCGCGGGCCGGGAGCAGCTCGTCGCCATGCTGGCGGACGTGGCCGCCGACCGGTCCACCGCGGCCATCGTCCTCGTCACCCATCACGTGGACGAGATTCCGCGCGGCTTCACCCACGTGCTCATGCTCGCCGGCGGAAGGGTGGCGGCCCGGGGACCGATTGCCGAGACCCTGACGGCGGAGAATCTGTCGCGATGCTTCGGGCTGGCGCTGGCGCTGGCGCAGCAGGACGGGCGCTGGATGGCCTGGGGAGCGTGAGTCCGCCGTTCAGAGCACCGGCGCGTTCTCCCGAAACTCGCGCACGAGCGCCTTCATCACCGCCGTGTAGTCCCTGGTCTCCTCGTACAAGCGCCGCTGGCGCCGGTAGCTCAGACCGGTGGCGAGCATCCTGCCGACCCCCTGCAGTTCGTCGGCGCTGCCGAGCCGCTTCGCGACCGGGGTCACTGCCTCCACGAGCCTGGCCAGACTCTCGTCCAGACGTTCCAGATTCCCATCCTCGTCGACGATGATCTCGGCTTCGGTGGCCCAGCGCGCGGCCCGCCACTTGTTCTCGCGCACGATCCAGTGCCGGTGCAGCGGCAGGTACATCCCTTCGTCGTACTGGTCGCCCAGCCATACGACCAACGCCTGGATCAGGGTGGTGATCGCCATCACCTCGTCCAGCGTCGGCAAGCCGTCGCAGATGCGCACCTCGATGGTGCCGAAGTTGGGATGCGGGCGGACGTCCCACCAGATCTCCCGAATCGACTCGATTGCCTTCGCGCTCACCAACGTGATCATCAACCGCTGAAACTCCGCCCAGTTGAGCAGGCGGTACGGCAGGCCGGCGGTCGGCAGGCTCTCGAAGATCTTGCTTCGGCAGGACGCCAGTCCGGTGTCCGCGCCGTTGAAGAACGGCGAGCTGGCCGAGAGCGCGAGCAGGTGCGGCAGATAGGTGGTCAGACCGTTGCTGATCGCGATCGCCTTCTCGCCGCTCTCGATCCCGACGTGGACGTGCACGCCGAAGATCATCAGGCGGCGCGCCGGCCACTGGCACTGATCGACCAGGCGGCGATAACGCTCCGAGTCGGTGATACGCTGCTCCGCCCACTTCGAGAAGGGATGGGTGCCGACGCACGCCACCTGGTAGCCGAGCTCGTCGGCGACCGCCAGAAGGTGTGCAATCCGCTCGGTCAGGTCGCGGCGCACCTCGGCGATGTCCTCGCACACGTCCGTGTTCAGCTCGATCGTCGACTCGATGAGCTCCGCCTTGACATGCGACACGTCCGCGGTGCGCTGCAGGATGGCTGGCGCCGCTGCGACCAGGTTCATCGTCTCGGGATCGAGCAACTGCAACTCCAGCTCGACCCCGACGGTCGGACGCGGCGACCCGTTGAAGGCGATCCTCATTCACTTCCCCTTCCCGAACGCCCTTGCCCGTGCGAGAGCCAACTGATTATATGGGTGTCGTGTCTCCGCACCGCTCGCCGTTCTGGCGCTACACCGCGCTGCAGGTGCCCGGGTGGGTGCTGGCCGCCGCCCTGGCCTGGTGGATCCACACGTCGTTCGACGCACCCGGCTGGCTGGCGCCGGCGATCCCGTGCGCCTGGTTCGTCAAGGACATGGCGCTCTATCCGCTGCTGCGCAGTGCGTACGAGGCGAACGAGGCACCGCCGGTCGAGCGGCTCATCGGACGCCGCGGCGTGGCGATGGAACCCCTGGCGCCATCCGGCTACGTGCGCATCGGGGGCGAGCTGTGGAGAGCCCGGGCCGACGACGCGACGCCCATCGCCCCGCACCTGACGGTGGAGGTGGTGGGCGCCGAGGGACTGATTCTGGCCGTCCGGCACACGGACCCCGAGGCGGGCGCCGGCTCCGCGTCCTCCTGACCGGCGGGTTCGGCGGGCTCAGGCACCGGGCTCGGCGGCTCCTGGCGCGGCGATCTGGCCGTCTTCCGCCTGCCGCCGCTGCCAGTCGACCGTCCGCCCGAGTCCTTCCTCGACCGGGACCGCCGGCGCAAAGCCGAGCAGATCGCGGGCGAGCGATATGTCCGCCTGCGAGTGCCGGACGTCACCGGGCCGCGGCTCCGTGTAGCGCGCCGCCACCGTGACGCCGGTCGCCCGCTGCAACGCCGCACACAGCTCGTTCACCGACATCCGGCCGCCGCGTGCGATGTTCACCGCCCGGCCGGACGCGGCCGGCGCGGCGCAGGCCTGCAGGACGCCGCGCGCCACGTCGGCGACGTACGTGAAGTCGCGCGTCTGCTCGCCGTCCCCGTGGATCGTCGGCGCCCGGCCGGCGAGCAGCGCCGCCGTGAACAACGAGATGACGCCCGAATACTGCGATTGCGGCGACTGCCGCGGCCCGAACACGTTGAAGAAGCGCAGGGCCACCGTCTCGAGCCCGTACAACCCGCTGAAGAGCGCGGCGTACTGCTCGCCGATCAGCTTGTGCAGCGCGTACGGCGAAAGCGGCGCGGGCCGCATGCCCTCATGCTTCGGCAACCTCTCGGATTCGCCGTAGACCGAGGAGGAACTGGCCAGCACGACCCGCCGGACTCCCGCGTCGCGGGCAGCGAGCAGCAGCTCGTGCGTCGCCTCCACGTTGGCGCGGTGGGAGCGGCGCGGCTCCCGAACCGAGCGCGGCACCGAGGGAATCGCGGCCAAGTGAATGACGCAGTCGATGTCGGCCACCGCGTGCTCCGCCACCTGCCGCTCCCCCAGATCGGCCTCGATCAGCTCGATGCCGGGGTGCGCGGAGAGGTTCTCGCGGCGGCCGGTGGACAGATCGTCGACCACGCGGATGGCGTCGCCGCGCGCGGCCAGGGCGTCGACGACGTGGGATCCGATGAACCCCGCGCCGCCGGTGACGAGGTAGCGTGCCATGTCGCCGTCAGGGCGCTGGAAACAGCGAGCGGTCGATGGCGGGGATCACATCGAGCGCATTGCGGTAGTACACCTTGCGCAGCACGGCGTCGGACAACCCCATTCCGTACATCTTCCAGAAGGCGTGATACCGCCGGTAGTAGTCGAAGTACTCGTCCTGCGTCTCGAACGTGCGCCAGTAGTACGGAAACTCCTCCGGCGCGTAGCGGTCCTTGCCGAACAGAATCCGATCCTGGTACTTCTCGAAGAACGCGCGCGCGGCCCGCGGCTGCCGGCCCAGCTCGTACAGGATGGCCCCGGTCTCGGCGTAGACGTTCGGCAACCGGTCGAGCAACGCGCCGAGCCGGCCGAGGTCGTTGGCGTGCCAACCCATGTGGGCGGCGATGAACGTCGTGCCGGGGTGCCGGGCGAAGCGCCGGTCGCGCTCGCCCATCATCGTCTCGAAGGACGGGTACCGATCCGCCGGAAGCCGGCGCTCGGGCAGCAGCGTCAACTCGAGCCAGCGCTCGTTGAGGCGATCCACCGGCTCGTAGAACGACTGCGGCTCACCCACGTGCATCAGCACCGGGATGCCGAGACGTCCCGCCGTCTCGAAGACCGGGTCGAGCTCGGGGTGGTCCACCGGCACCCGGGCCCCGGTCCGGTCGCGGACGTCGATGCCGAAGTTCTTGAAGAACTTCAAACCGACGGCCCCTGCCGCCACGTCCCGTTCGAGCTGGCGGGCCGCGCGCTCGCCGAAGCCGGGTCCGACGCCGCCCCGGAAGTCGAGGTTCGCGAAGCAGACCATGCGGGTGGGATGCCGGCTCTCGGCGACCGTGTCGACGCAGCCTTGCAGGGTGGCGCCGGAGCCGCCACTGAGATTGACGAGCACCGCCAGATTCAGCGCGTCCATCTCGGCGGCGATCTCGTCCAGGCGCCGGGACGAGAACCCGGGCCAGTGATGGCTGTGCACGTCGACGACCGGAAAGCGCGCCCGCGGCACCGGGTTGGCCTCGACCACCAGCGTCGAACGCGGCGTGTAGTCCTCCACGCTCAACGCGGGCTCGCCGGATTGCCGCCCGCGACCCCGCTGCGCCTGCGCCACGATCACCGACACCACGACGGCAAGTGCCATTAGCACGCCCGCGATCCAGGCCCAACGTCGTCGCATGTCACCTCCGAAAGGATTCCGCCGCAGCCGGACCGTAAGCCGAATTCTGTACCGCGAGCGTCACGCCAAGGCGTGTCGGCCCGCGGTGGCGGCCATTCCTCTAGCCCCACCATCGCTGGCGGGATCGAGCAACCTACCCGGAGGCCTCGGACGGGCCGCCCTGTGGCGCCTCCCTATTTGGTCTTGCTCCGTGCGGGGTTTAGCCTGCCATCCCCCTTGCGGCGGACGCGGTGCGCTCTTACCGCACCTTTTCACCCTTACCGCGCGACGAGCGCGAGGCGGTATGTTTTCTGTGCCACTTTCCTTCAGGTCGCCCTGACCGGGCGTTACCCGGCGCACTGCCCTGCGGAGTTCGGACTTTCCTCCCCGTCGGGTCGCGGCCGAAGCCGCGCCTGACGCAGCGGCCGCCCGGCCGACTGCGGCGGAATGTCAAAGAACGCTGCCCGGCAGCCCGTGGCAGTGGGCGCTTGGCCAAGTCCCGGTGCTACGCAGGGTCTCGCCACGGACTGCTACCCGTCAGTCTCCTGACGGATGCGGTACTGATCCAGCTTCTTGTAGAGGTTACTACGAGGCGTATCGATCTCCTCCGCGGTCCGGGAGATGTTCCAGTCCAGCTCGCGCAGCCGCGCGACCAGGAAGCTGCGCTCGCTGGCCTCCTTGAACTCGCGCAGCGTGCGGGCGCCCGCCGCCGCAGCGCCCGGCGCCAACGCACGCTCGTCGAGCCGCAACACGGCACGGACGTCGCCGAGCGTAATCGACTGCCCCGCCACCATCACCAGCAGGCGCTCGACCGAGTTCCGCAGCTCGCGCACGTTGCCGCGCCAGTGGTGCCGCGCGAGCGCGTCCAGCGCATCGTCGCTGAAAGGCTTCGGCTTGAAGTTGTTCTCGCGCGCGAACAGCGCCGCGAAGTGCCGCACCAGCACCGGTATGTCCTCCGGTCTCTCGCGCAGCGGCGGCACGTGAATGGGGAGCACGCTGAGACGGAAGTACAGGTCCTCGCGGAACTCCCCCGCGTCGATCGCCTGATCGAGGTTCCTGTGCGTCGCGGCCAGCACGCGCACGTCCACGCGGATGGTGCGGGCCGACCCCAGCCGCTCCACCTCTCCCTCCTGCAACACTCGCAGCACCTTGGCCTGCGTCTTCAGCGACATGTCACCGATCTCGTCGAGGAAGATGGTGCCTCGATCCCCCTGCTCGAACTTGCCGATCTGCTTCTCGGTCGCGCCGGTGAACGACCCCCTCTCGTGCCCGAACAGCTCCGACTCGATCAGATCGTCCGGGATCGCGGCGCAGTTGACCTGCACGAACCGCTCGCGAACGCGCGGACTGTTGCGATGGATGGCTCGCGCGACCAGCTCCTTGCCGACGCCGCTCTCGCCCCGGATGAGGACGGCGCTGCGCACCGGCGCGGCGCGGCGGATCTCCTCGGTCAAGGCCTGCAGCGCGCGGCTCCCGCCGACCATCTCGTGGCGCGCTTCGGCGGCCCGCCGCCAGCTCCGGTTCTCCGCCCGAAGCTGTCGCTGGCTCAGCGCGTTGCGGATGGTGACGCTCACGCGATCCGTCGACAGCGGCTTCTCCAGGAAGTCGAACGCCCCCAACCGGGTCGCCTCCACGGCAGTGCTCACGGTGCCGTGTCCGGAGATGATGACGACCGGCAGCAACTCGTCGATCGCGCGGATCTTGCGCAGCACCTCGATGCCGTCCATGCCCGGCATCTTGACGTCGAGAAACACGAGATCCGGACGCTCTCGCTCGACGCAGGCGAGCCCCGCCTGCCCACTGGGCGCGAGCAGGCACTCGTAGCCGTCGTACTCCAGGATCATCTTAAGCGAGTCGCGGATGGCGACCTCGTCGTCGATGACCACGATGCGGTGCTTCATGGGCCCGCGGCGGGTTCAGACGTCACTCGCGGGGCGGGGCGGGATTCGCCGCGGACGTGCCGGGCTCGGCCGGGGGCTCCGGCTGCGGCGCGGCGGCCGGCTCCGCTGCCTCGACCGCAGCCTCCGGTGAATCGGAAGCGGCCTCCTGCGCGTCGGGATCCACGGCCTGCCCGCCTGCGTCAGGCGGCGCGGCGGCGCCGGGGTCCGTCCCACCCGGCTCGACGGCCGCCAACCGCTCCGCGATGCTGCCCACGTCGCTGCGCAGCACGGCAATCTCTTCCTGGAACTCCGCGCGCACGTCGCCGATGCCAGCGTCCACGCCGCCGACCCGTTCCGTGAGGTCGTCGATGCGACCGTTCACCTCGTCGATGCGCGTGTTGAGTCCGCGACTCACGCTGGCGATCTGCGCCGCGAGCAGGCCGGCCACCAGCAGGAAGACCGGAACGAGGGTGCCGATGATCCACTTGGCGTCGCTGTTCATCCCGAAGGGCTCCGGCTCCGGCGTCGCGGGACCGGCCGCAGCGTTGATCATGGAAACCGCCTCGGGCGCAACGGCCTCGGGCGCAACGGCCTCGGGCGCAACGGCCTCGGGCGCAACGGCTTCCGGCGCGACGGGAGCACGGCCTTCGGGTGCTGCGGGAACGCCGCCCTCGAGACATGCCCGAAGCTCATTGCCGGTGCGAATGACGTGCGTGCCGGGCAGTCTCGGATCCACTTCCTCCGACGCGTAGCCGGTCGGCTCGCCGGTGGTGCCGTTGACGACCCAGGAAGCCGCGGGCCTTCGCTCGCCGAGCAGGCGGGGCACTACCTGCGGCCGAACGCCCAGCACTTCACCGACGGCCCCGTAGGTGGCCCGCACCCCGGCCGCGTTGAGACACTCCAGGATCGTCTGAATATCCATGCGCGGCAGGGTAGCACATGCCTGCCGTCAGCGCGTATCGCCGATGAGCGATTACGACGCGCCGACGGCCGCACAGGCACTGTACCGTCCGCACCGTCCGCGGTCGCGTGGCATCATGCGGTTGCGGAAGCGGGACCCTCGTCGTACCTCTCAACCGGCGGCGGCCATGCCGTCCCCGTCTTCAGGTTCGATCGACCCGCGCACCGACGACATGCACGTGGTCTGCCCCCGTGCGGCCGGCCTCGATGTGCACAAGATGCAGATCACCGCCGCGTTACGCATCTGCGAGGCCGGCCGCGGGCCGGCGCGCGTCGCCGTGCGCGAGTTCAGCACGCTGCCGAACGGCCTGCGCGCAATGACCGACTGGCTTCTCGAGCACTCCGTCACCGTGGCGGCGCTGGAGAGCACCGGCGTGTACTGGAAAGCCCCGCTCGAAGCGCTGGAGGACGCCGGCATACAACCTGCCCTGCACCACGCCGAACACGTCAGACAGATTCGCGGCAAGAAAACGGACGCCAACGACAGTCTCTGGCTCGCTCGCGTCTGCCAATTCGGCCTGGCCTCGCCGAGCCACGTACCGCCTCGGCGCTTCCGACAGCTTCGCCAGTTGACTCGTTACCGCCGAACGCTCGTGGCCGAACGCAGCCGCGCCCGCAACCGGGTCCACAAGACGCTGGACCACGACGGCCTGCGGCTGGGCGGGGTGTGGTCGGACCTCTTTGGAACCAACGGCCGGCGCATCCTCGACGGCCTCGTGACCGGAGAAACGCCCGCTCGCATCCTCTCCACCTTGAGTCGCCACGTGCGAAGCAAGGTGGGCGCCCCTGCGCGCAGCGATGGCCGCGCGCCTCGACCCGCTCGCACTGGTGAACCTGCAACTGCAATTGGAATCCGTGGACTAGGCGGACGCCGCACTGGCCGCCCTGGACGAGCGCATCCAGACCGCCCTGTCCGGCTACCGGCGTCCCCTGCGGCTGCTGCAGACGATTCCGGGCATCGATCTCGTCAGCGCGCGTGCGATCTTCTTAGAGTTGGGCCCCGATATCACGGTCTTCCGCGGGTCGCGTGGTCTCGCCGCCTGGGCGGGCGTCGTCCCCGGCAACCGATCGAGCGCCGGCCGGCAACGCGCAACGCGGGTGCGCGCCGGGAATTGGACGCTGCGTGCCACCCTGACGGAGTGCGCCCACGGCGCCGCGCGAAGCACGAATTCGCAGTTTCATTGCCACCACCGGTTGCTGGCTGCCCGGCTCGGCTACAAGCGCGCCGTGGTGGGCACCGCTCACAAGCTGTTGCGAGTGATCCATGCCGTGCTGCGGAATGACCGACCGTACGAGGACCCGGACATCGACTACGCGCGCCTGGTCATCGATCGCGGCGCGCCGCGCTGGATCCACGCGTTGAAACGTCACGGGCTAATCGAGGAGGTGCGCGCCCTGCACGCCTGACCTGGACAATTGCGCGGTTTCGTCGATTCTGCTCAGGGCCATAGCGGGGGCTGCCCGGGCGGATCGCCGGATGCGCAAGGTGTCGTCACGCGTCATTGGACCGGGCGATCATGCCGATCTGCGGTCACACCATTCGTGTGTCCGCACGAGGGCGTGGCGTCATAGCAATGAGACCGCAGGTATTCCCCGCGGAAGACACGAGCGGACCGACTACCACCATACCCACGGGCAGGCGCTTCAATGAGGCCGCGGGTATTCCCCGCGGAAGACACGCCAGGCGGGATCGCGCTGCCTGCCTCGTACCGCGCTTCAATGAGGCCGCGGGTATTCCCCGCGGAAGACACGCGGACGGGGTACTTCTTCGATTCCGGGGTGGCTTCAACGAGGCCGCGGGTATTCCCCGCGGAAGACGCGTTGTCCGATCCAGACTGTTGCCCGCATTCTCGTAGCTTCAATGAGGCCGCGGGTATTCCCCGCGGATGACCTACCCGACCGCGTTGTAAGTGGCCTGCATAGCCCCAGTGGCTTCAATGACGGCTGCGGGTATTCCCATCGCAGGAAGACTACCGAGCACTGCTTACCACAATGCTCATGCGTTTCGGGGGGAAGGCGCTCCATGCAGCAACTCGTACAGGCGGTCAATCCGCGCGGAAGACGGGCTGAATTCGCTTGGTCGATGCGCGCCGACAACGCTTCATGCGCCCGGCTTCGTTGCGCGCCTCGGGTATTCGTGGCGGAAGTACACACCACGACCCGCCGCACACACCAGCGTTTCCCGGGCTTCAATGAGGCCGCGGGTATTCCCCGCGGAAGACCGACCGGGCTGAAAGACGTGCCGCGGGTGCGAATCCGCTTCAATGAGGCAGCGCGCATTCCCTTGACAGGCTCGGCTCACGAAGTGGCGCCTGCCGGAGAGCTGGCCGATGGCTTGCTTGCATCAATGCCGCCCCGGTCCGTAAGCCCGCCCAGACAGACATCGTTCCGGATCGGGATCACTCGTTGTCCGGCAGCTTGGGGCGGTAGCTTCAACTGAGGCCGCGGGTAGACCTTCGCGTATTGGCTGGACGTCGTCGACGACTCGTATCCGACGTGAACGATCATCTCAGAGGCTTCAATGAGGCCGCGGGTATTCGGCGTGGGGAATCGACACCGGTCCGTACTGTCGTAACGGATCGGCGTCCCGGTGCTTCAATGACGCCGATGATGGTATTCCCCGCGGAAGTCGATGCTACGCGAGAATCGTGACTGAGGACTCATGCATCGCCGCTTCATTTGAGGCCGCGGGTATTCCCCGCGGAAGACGGTGAGCTCCCTATTGCCTTGATTGAGTATCGCGTTGTGGCTTCAATGAGGCCGCGGGTATTCCCCGCGGAAGACATCCATGCCCGGCTTGTACCGACTCCGGTCGTTCCCGCTTCAATGAGGCCGCGGGTATTCCCCGCCGAAGACCAACGCCGTCTGGATCCTCCTCTGGCCACCGCATTGCTTCAATGAGGCCGCGGGTATTCCCCGCGGAAGACGAGATCTCCAGCCAATTCCCATGGTTCTCTGCCAGGCTTCAATGAGGCCGCGGGTATTCCCCGCGGAAGACACGCTACATTGATGTCCTCCAGCAACAACTTGTTGTTGGCTTCAATGAGGCCGCGGGTATTCCCCGCGGAAGACCTGGAGATCGGCTGGAATCACGAGGAGGACACACCATGCTTCAATGAGGCCGCGGGTATTCCCCGCGGAAGACCGTTGCGCATCGACGCGACGGCCGACGGGACCAAGGCTTCAATGAGGCCGCGGGTATTCCCCGCGGAAGACGTTGACCGAGAAGTTGCTGCCCGGCGAGGCGACCGTGCTTCAATGAGGCCGCGGGTATTCCCCGCGGAAGACTCGGATGCCGTGGAGCTGGCACCACATCGAGGTCTTGCTTCAATGAGGCCGCGGGTATTCCCCGCGGAAGACGTCGAAGCGCAAACCACCGCAACGCGCGACGCGATGCTTCAATGAGGCCGCGGGTATTCCCCGCGGAAGACAGTAGAGTACCTCGTATCTCTCGACATCTTTCACTGGTGCTTCAATGAGGCCGCGGGTATTCCCCGCGGAAGACGACCGGTGTCACCGTCGAGGCGAACTTCCTGATCGAGCTTCAATGAGGCCGCGGGTATTCCCCGCGGAAGACGATCGAGAGCAAGCTTCGGGACTCTCTCGGGCCAATGCTTCAATGAGGCCGCGGGTATTCCCCGCGGAAGACGCCTCTCCGCTGGCGGAAGCCACGGCGCGTGTTCGTGCTTCAATGAGGCCGCGGGTATTCCCCGCGGAAGACGGACGACCTGCGGGCGACCATCGAAGAGGTCGGCGCGCTTCAATGAGGCCGCGGGTATTCCCCGCGGAAGACGACCGCGACCGGCGGCGCGCCACACGACGACGCCGGTCCGATGCTTCAATGAGGCCGCGGGTATTCCCCGCGGAAGACCTGGCATACCTCTATCGCTCCATTGAGGGGACAATCTGCTTCAATGAGGCCGCGGGTATTCCCCGCGGAAGACCCTAGCCACGGCGCAATCCTAGAAGCGGGGCGATTGAGGCTTCAATGAGGCCGCGGGTATTCCCCGCGGAAGACGGGGACCCCTACTACACCCCCTCCGCTCATCGTCGTCAGCTTCAATGAGGCCGCGGGTATTCCCCGCGGAAGACTCCTCGACCGTGCAGAGGATGATGCCTTCGGCGTCCGGGTGGCTTCAATGAGGCCGCGGGTATTCCCCGCGGAAGACCGACAGCGCCAAGGTGGAACGGCTCGAGATCGAGCACTCGCTTCAATGAGGCCGCGGGTATTCCCCGCGGAAGACGTCGTCCAGGTAGCGGATGCAGTTGTCGCGGTGCGCGCTTCAATGAGGCCGCGGGTATTCCCCGCGGAAGACTGGATCCTGGAAAGCAAACGAGAAATTGGAAAGATCCTGCTTCAATGAGGCCGCGGGTATTCCCCGCGGAAGACATCCGCCATCGGTCGAGGCGGCCGCGCGGGCGCTCGCACAGCTTCAATGAGGCCGCGGGTATTCCCCGCGGAAGACGAACCTGTGGCCCGGTCGCCAACGCCGGGGCCTTACCGCTTCAATGAGGCCGCGGGTATTCCCCGCGGAAGACTCCCAATCGCAGCGAGAGATTCCGGACGCGAGTTCGCTTCAATGAGGCCGCGGGTATTCCCCGCGGAAGACTCTTCAACGAAGGGACGAACGGCCCGATCCTGGTGCTTCAATGAGGCCGCGGGTATTCCCCGCGGAAGACACTCTCCGCTGCTGGACCAGCTCAGCCAGGTGACGGGTCGCCAGCTTCAATGAGGCCGCGGGTATTCCCCGCGGAAGACGGTGATCGCCAGCCTTCGCAAGATGGTGCTCGACACCGCTTCAATGAGGCCGCGGGTATTCCCCGCGGAAGACTCTCGCATCAAGAACGTTTCGCTGGATGGAGTACAGGCTTCAATGAGGCCGCGGGTATTCCCCGCGGAAGACAGCCTGCCAAAAAAGAAAGGCCATCCTGAGAGTTTGCTTCAATGAGGCCGCGGGTATTCCCCGCGGAAGACAGCCTTGCTTCTCTTGTGGTTCTAAAGGACGAACGGCTTCAATGAGGCCGCGGGTATTCCCCGCGGAAGACGGCGCCCGTCGAACGATGGCCCGCCGGTGTTCACAGAGCTTCAATGAGGCCGCGGGTATTCCCCGCGGAAGACCAACACGACGACGAACAGTCTCATCTACGTCTCCTTGCTTCAATGAGGCCGCGGGTATTCCCCGCGGAAGACCAGGGTGGCGGCGCCGGCCCTCACCGGCCCGCCAACCGCTTCAATGAGGCCGCGGGTATTCCCCGCGGAAGACTCTGCCTGACCGCCTGCCGGAACGGAAGCCGCGTGCGGCTTCAATGAGGCCGCGGGTATTCCCCGCGGAAGACCGGCGCCGAGAGTCGCGTCATGCGGCGGCATCCGAAAGCTTCAATGAGGCCGCGGGTATTCCCCGCGGAAGACCAGTATCGTCGCCCCTCACGAGCACGCATCGTGCAGCTTCAATGAGGCCGCGGGTATTCCCCGCGGAAGACACCTCCGGGCTCGGATCGTGCTCGCGTTCGGCGACGGCTTCAATGAGGCCGCGGGTATTCCCCGCGGAAGACTGAGAAGCACGCGGTTATCGTGCTGCGCCCTGACGGGCTTCAATGAGGCCGCGGGTATTCCCCGCGGAAGACGAACGCGCCCTGCAGCTTGCTCCACGCGCCAGAGATGCTTCAATGAGGCCGCGGGTATTCCCCGCGGAAGACTCAGGCGGCGCCAGTCGTCCCTCAGCCTGCCCGTCAGGCTTCAATGAGGCCGCGGGTATTCCCCGCGGAAGACGAGGTTGGAGCAG
Source organism: Vicinamibacterales bacterium (assembly GCA_964291605.2). Taxonomy (GTDB): domain Bacteria; phylum Acidobacteriota; class Vicinamibacteria; order Vicinamibacterales; family UBA8438; genus WTFV01. Next base: position 4,570,022 of record OZ219745.1, read on the forward strand.
GTGGAGGTGCCGCCACACATCCTGGCTTCAATGAGGCCGCGGGTATTCCCCGCGGAAGACTCTAGGATATCATCGTGCCCATCCGCTCCCTGCCAGGCTTCAATGAGGCCGCGGGTATTCCCCGCGGAAGACGACATCGGGATCTTCTCGTGGGTGGCCCGGTACTCCCCGCTTCAATGAGGCCGCGGGTATTCCCCGCGGAAGACGCAGCGGGTAGTCGGCGTGGTCGCCCGGGAGGTACACGCTTCAATGAGGCCGCGGGTATTCCCCGCGGAAGACGTGACCTGCTCGCCACGCATGAACTCGCCCTTGTCGTGCTTCAATGAGGCCGCGGGTATTCCCCGCGGAAGACGCTCTTCACCAACGGCCGGGTCGCCGTGTACTACGTGCTTCAATGAGGCCGCGGGTATTCCCCGCGGAAGACATACGTGGCGCCCGTCGCGTCGGCCGCCGGCTTGTCCCTAGCTTCAATGAGGCCGCGGGTATTCCCCGCGGAAGACTGGGTTGCACGCGTACCACGGGATCGATTCATCGCCCATGCTTCAATGAGGCCGCGGGTATTCCCCGCGGAAGACTCGTCGCGGCCCGCGTAGGCTTCGACCGCGACCACGCCAACAAGCTTCAATGAGGCCGCGGGTATTCCCCGCGGAAGACAAGACTTGGTGTCGACAATCCGGAACCGGCCCGGGTACGCATCGCTTCAATGAGGCCGCGGGTATTCCCCGCGGAAGACGCCGGGAAGCACTGGGCCACGAGCCAGATTCTTCCCATCGCTTCAATGAGGCCGCGGGTATTCCCCGCGGAAGACGGACAGCCTACGTCAAGAACTGGGTGAAGCGGTTGCTTCAATGAGGCCGCGGGTATTCCCCGCGGAAGACCCGAGGCGGCCGAGAAGCACGCCGAGGCCGTCGCCGCTTCAATGAGGCCGCGGGTATTCCCCGCGGAAGACCTACGCGGAGTGCTGCTGAGGATGACGCCCTACTACGCTTCAATGAGGCCGCGGGTATTCCCCGCGGAAGACCTGTACGCGTCGACCGTCGACCACGGGGCCGACCTGATCGCTTCAATGAGGCCGCGGGTATTCCCCGCGGAAGACGAAATGGGCGGAAGCTGGCGTGCGGACGCCAGACCGCGCTTCAATGAGGCCGCGGGTATTCCCCGCGGAAGACCACGCTTCTCGTCTCGACAGAACCGCTCAAATGTTCTCGCTTCAATGAGGCCGCGGGTATTCCCCGCGGAAGACACAAGACCCGAGAGAGGGCTCGCCGCGAAATCCAACAGCTTCAATGAGGCCGCGGGTATTCCCCGCGGAAGACACAAGCATCCGTGGAACCTCTACACGGACCTCCACGACCGCTTCAATGAGGCCGCGGGTATTCCCCGCGGAAGACCGCCGAGCGGCTGGTGACCTGGCGGGCGCGCCGGCTGCTTCAATGAGGCCGCGGGTATTCCCCGCGGAAGACGTCGTCACGATGGAGACGTCCACCGGCACACTCGTCACCGCTTCAATGAGGCCGCGGGTATTCCCCGCGGAAGACATCCGGATCAAGGCGCTTCGTGCGACCGTCGACATGCTTCAATGAGGCCGCGGGTATTCCCCGCGGAAGACTCAACGCGACAGCAAGACATTACAGAATCACGTTTGCTTCAATGAGGCCGCGGGTATTCCCCGCGGAAGACATGTCGGCAACGGCGCGCAGTGGTGCGCGGTCGTTGCAGTCGTGCTTCAATGAGGCCGCGGGTATTCCCCGCGGAAGACCCCAATGCGACTGTGTTGCGTGCGAGCGTAAGCGTGAGCTTCAATGAGGCCGCGGGTATTCCCCGCGGAAGACGCGAGCAACACCGCCCAGGTGGGGTCGCCGACCCAGGGGTGCGGCTCTTTTGCGTAGACCATTTTCTCCCCTGTTCATCGGGTTTTTCGCTCGCAGAGGGTACCTTTTCGGGTCGTTTTCCGAGGGGCAGGCGTAGGGCTAGGCGTCCATCGGTTCCCTTTCACGCAGGCAGCCCGACGGAATCCGCCTGAGCGCTTCGAGACCGCCCGCCGAACACGCCGGTCTGGACATTCGCCAGGCGTTCTGGTAGCGTGTCTTGGGAAGGGAGGTTCTGCGATGGCTGTGGTGGGATCAGGCTCTCGGGGTGTTCCCGTTCCGTCGTATGCGGCGGCTGACTCCGCCTTCGCCGAGGCCGTGGCCTACCTGTCATCGCGCGAAGCCCAGCAGACGAGCGAAAGCGACCTGGAACGGGAGCTGCACCGACTGGGTCAGGAGTTGATGGACAAGCTCCTGCAGGGACACCGCGAGCAACGCGACAGCCTGGCGGAGGCCGCCCGTCCGGTCGAGAGAACCGACGAAGTCGATGTCATCGAGCTCTCGCAGCGGCGCGTGCCTGAAGGTCCCCCGCAGACGACGACCTCTGCGACAGTGCAGGTTGCACGCCTGACGCACTCGTCAGTGGCGCCGAGACGCCGCTCGACCTCGCGACCGCCGCCGTGTGCGACGGCGACGTCACGGTGTGGTACTGCACATCATCGTCCAACTGGCGGACGCCGGGACGGGCGACGCGTGTGTCCGACCGCCGCCGGTGGCATCGGCGTGATTCGTGATTCGGATGCAGTTGACCAGCGTACGCTGGCGTCTGGTTGGAGCCGGACGGTTCAGAAGCTCCCGCTGCAAGTCAGTCGCGATCTTTGATGCGTGCTGGCACTCCCACGAACCGCGGAGCATCGGCACGTCCGCACGCCCAGCGATGTGCTGATCGGGTAGTACTGCCGGTCAGCATCCGCCTCGCCACTCCTACCCACCACGCCTTCGAGAGGTTCAGATACCTCTTCCGAGTGTCGCTCCCAGAAGCTCTCCAGAAGTCCCCAGAGGCTCCTGCTCGGCGTCGACGAAGAAGAGCCGCACCCCCGACCCAGCTTCAATGAGGCCGCGGGTATTCCCCGCGGAAGACCGGGAAGCGGGGCGGCATCAAGGCGTGGCTCATCGAGCTTCAATGAGGCCGCGGGTATTCCCCGCGGAAGACGCCGTTCATGGGCTCGCTCGCACGGTCGGCAGACCAGGCTTCAATGAGGCCGCGGGTATTCCCCGCGGAAGACCCACGTCCGAAACGACCGTGGTCCCGTCCTCTGCCACGCTTCAATGAGGCCGCGGGTATTCCCCGCGGAAGACGCCGCCAGTGCACCAACGAGTTCAAGCTGGAGCCGATCAACCGGCTTCAATGAGGCCGCGGGTATTCCCCGCGGAAGACATGTCAGTCGCCTTGACCCGGTGCAGCTCCTCATAGCTTCAATGAGGCCGCGGGTATTCCCCGCGGAAGACACCGGCGAGGAGCTGGGTGTCGGTCACCTTCCGCAGCTTCAATGAGGCCGCGGGTATTCCCCGCGGAAGACTCCATCGAGAACAATGGGGTGTACACGGAACTGACCGCTTCAATGAGGCCGCGGGTATTCCCCGCGGAAGACGATGGCGCCCTACGGCGATCAGCGGTGGGGCACTATGCTTCAATGAGGCCGCGGGTATTCCCCGCGGAAGACCGGCGCAGAGCATCGCAGACAGGATCGGCGGCCTGCTGCTTCAATGAGGCCGCGGGTATTCCCCGCGGAAGACTCGCTGACCCATTCGACCGCCGGGCCGAGGCGCTGCCCGCTTCAATGAGGCCGCGGGTATTCCCCGCGGAAGACTGTGAACCTCAGTAACGCCGACCATCATCGGTCAATGTGCTTCAATGAGGCCGCGGGTATTCCCCGCGGAAGACGCCGTTTTGGAGTTGGCATAAGGTCATAGGTTGGCGTGTGCTTCAATGAGGCCGCGGGTATTCCCCGCGGAAGACGCCGTCCTGGCAGTGAACGATGGCGTGCTGCCGAAGCTGCTTCAATGAGGCCGCGGGTATTCCCCGCGGAAGACGCCCCAAGGCGATGGGCCGCTCGATCTCCTCCCCGTCGCAGTGCTTCAATGAGGCCGCGGGTATTCCCCGCGGAAGACACGGGTTCCCGCACTGCGGGATGGCCGCAATCGTGGCGCTTCAATGAGGCCGCGGGTATTCCCCGCGGAAGACGCGATAACATGGTAAGAGCAGAGGAAGTAGGGAGCTGTGCAGCTTCAATGAGGCCGCGGGTATTCCCCGCGGAAGACTTACCCGCGCGACGTCGCCATCGCCACTCGACAGGCGCTTCAATGAGGCCGCGGGTATTCCCCGCGGAAGACGCCGTGCGTAGACGCATCGCCTCTGTCGATGCTGTTGCGCTTCAATGAGGCCGCGGGTATTCCCCGCGGAAGACTCGCCGCTTCTGATCTGGTCAAGCCCATATTCGCCTCGCTTCAATGAGGCCGCGGGTATTCCCCGCGGAAGACGCAGTTCCGGTGCGTCGCCTTCGAGCCCTACCGCGGGCTTCAATGAGGCCGCGGGTATTCCCCGCGGAAGACCGTCCGCGGCACGCTGGCGAACGCGACGGCGCTCCCGCTTCAATGAGGCCGCGGGTATTCCCCGCGGAAGACGCACACCACCACCATCGACCGATGCGCATGCGGCAGCTTCAATGAGGCCGCGGGTATTCCCCGCGGAAGACGCCTGCAGGGCATCGCCGCGACGGCCATGGAAAACGCCGTGCTTCAATGAGGCCGCGGGTATTCCCCGCGGAAGACGATGCAGGCGAACCGCTCGACGGCACGGGTGTGCATCGTCTCGCTTCAATGAGGCCGCGGGTATTCCCCGCGGAAGACGTCGCGGCGCTCTAGACGCTCAATGAGCATCTCCGTCGTGCTTCAATGAGGCCGCGGGTATTCCCCGCGGAAGACCTGAAGGAGGAGTGATGCTGATTGTTGACATGTTCGGATAGCTTCAATGAGGCCGCGGGTATTCCCCGCGGAAGACTCCTTCGACTCGGAATCGTGCAGCTTTCGCCTTTCCCGCTTCAATGAGGCCGCGGGTATTCCCCGCGGAAGACAGGTCGAGCAGATCCCGGAGCGGGCGAAGGCGATCTTGATCGAGCTTCAATGAGGCCGCGGGTATTCCCCGCGGAAGACTCGCATCCACCGTCCAATTTGCTAGGTAGGTCTAACGTGCTTCAATGAGGCCGCGGGTATTCCCCGCGGAAGACCTGGTCGCCGCCCGAGGGAGACGACTGATGGCGAGAGCTTCAATGAGGCCGCGGGTATTCCCCGCGGAAGACCGGCGAAGCGGGCCGTCCGGAAGACGGCGCCGGCGAAGCTTCAATGAGGCCGCGGGTATTCCCCGCGGAAGACGCTCGTGAGCCGGCTTGGATGCGCCAGCAGCGTCTCGCTTCAATGAGGCCGCGGGTATTCCCCGCGGAAGACTCCGCCCTGACCGGAGCCAACGCCGGAGACTTCGCCACGCTTCAATGAGGCCGCGGGTATTCCCCGCGGAAGACCAGCCCGAGGGTTCCTTCGGTGAGGTGGAGTCTTAGCTTCAATGAGGCCGCGGGTATTCCCCGCGGAAGACCGCTGTTCCGGGGCACACTTTGAACACTGTGACTGTAGGCTTCAATGAGGCCGCGGGTATTCCCCGCGGAAGACGACTCATCGTACACTTCTGGATCGAATGTGACAACCACGCTTCAATGAGGCCGCGGGTATTCCCCGCGGAAGACGCTGAAGATGCTTGAGACGGCGCTCCAGATCGACGGGCTTCAATGAGGCCGCGGGTATTCCCCGCGGAAGACGCGGGTCGATGCGGGTGGGGTTCGACTTCCGGGTCATGCTTCAATGAGGCCGCGGGTATTCCCCGCGGAAGACCCGGGCGTCAAGGCCCTGGCCGACAAGGACGTCGCCGCTTCAATGAGGCCGCGGGTATTCCCCGCGGAAGACGGTGCCGATTCGCGCCAAAGCGGCGCGGGCTCTTCGGCTTCAATGAGGCCGCGGGTATTCCCCGCGGAAGACGATGGCTCCCGAAAGCACGTACCACGCAAGCCACGGCTTCAATGAGGCCGCGGGTATTCCCCGCGGAAGACACTGGAAGATTAAGAGAGTCAGGAGAAATTGTTGTAGCTTCAATGAGGCCGCGGGTATTCCCCGCGGAAGACGCTGGTTTCTTCGACATGGACTTCGGCGACGAGAACACGCTTCAATGAGGCCGCGGGTATTCCCCGCGGAAGACCGACGCCGCCCAGGCGCGCGCCGTCGTGGCCCAGGCGGCTTCAATGAGGCCGCGGGTATTCCCCGCGGAAGACTGGGACCTTTCGAATCAGCCGGACGAAGTCCTGGAGCTTCAATGAGGCCGCGGGTATTCCCCGCGGAAGACGCGCGGGTATCCGTACCTCGCACCTTACGGACGGGCGGCTTCAATGAGGCCGCGGGTATTCCCCGCGGAAGACACGCGGCAAACAGTGTGCGTATAACGCTACTATACGGCTTCAATGAGGCCGCGGGTATTCCCCGCGGAAGACCTACCTCCTGACGCCCACTATATACGGCTACTGCGGGGCTTCAATGAGGCCGCGGGTATTCCCCGCGGAAGACGGAGCGGTGGGAGCGGTATGTCGAGGCGCAGTGGGAGCTTCAATGAGGCCGCGGGTATTCCCCGCGGAAGACTAGCCACCAGGAGTTCGCCAAGGACAAGATTCTTATCGCGCTTCAATGAGGCCGCGGGTATTCCCCGCGGAAGACGCTGCCCGCAGCGTAATAGATCCCCGGCGCTACAACCGCTTCAATGAGGCCGCGGGTATTCCCCGCGGAAGACGCGCGTCTACAAGGCCGCCCAGCGGCGAAAGAAGCGGGCTTCAATGAGGCCGCGGGTATTCCCCGCGGAAGACTCGCTCGCTCTGAGCACATGGTCGATCCATTCCTTGCTTCAATGAGGCCGCGGGTATTCCCCGCGGAAGACGCCCGTGGTATCGGGTAGAGTTCGACATTCGCCGGGCTTCAATGAGGCCGCGGGTATTCCCCGCGGAAGACCCCTTGATAGTGAGACAACACGACAAGGGAGAATCGGCTTCAATGAGGCCGCGGGTATTCCCCGCGGAAGACTCGGGTAGTGGTAGGCTGCCCGGTTGATGGATGCGCTTAGCTTCAATGAGGCCGCGGGTATTCCCCGCGGAAGACCTAATTGTAATTCAATCGCAATACAAAAGCAAGCGTCGCTTCAATGAGGCCGCGGGTATTCCCCGCGGAAGACGCTTCACGGCACGCGCCTCGACCGTCCGAACGCGGGCTTCAATGAGGCCGCGGGTATTCCCCGCGGAAGACCCACGCTCGCGGAACAGGGAGTCGCGGCCGTGAAGCCGCTTCAATGAGGCCGCGGGTATTCCCCGCGGAAGACCTGGAAGAAGTTGATGCTGTAGGTGGAGCGATATCATTCGAGCTTCAATGAGGCCGCGGGTATTCCCCGCGGAAGACATGCCGCGCGGCCGGGCGCATACAAGCAGCGGAAGTCAGCTTCAATGAGGCCGCGGGTATTCCCCGCGGAAGACGGACCGCTCGCAACCCGTTGCGATCCAACGGTGTTCCCGACCGGATCGCGAGAGGTCCCGAATCCGGGCCGCACGAACGATGCTCATAGCGACGGGACTGAACACTGGCCGCATTATAACTCTTCAGTTTTCAAGGATCTACCGGCGTTTCGAGCACTCCCCGGCATGCAGGGCAACACCAGAGCGCTCGCTCCGGCGCGGCGGAATGCCTCAGACGATGACCGGCTCGCGGCGCACGGTCTGTAGGTTCTTCCCCAGACTCACGAACCGCGGCGCCACGCCATCGGCCACGCCGATGTCGACCAGCACGACGTGATCCTCGGCATGATCGATCATTCCGTCGAGCCGCGCAACCAGATCGGCGTGCCGGCGCCGGCTCAGACGGCATTGGAAGACGGAGAGTTGCACCCATTCGCCGTATCCCTTCATCAGCTTGAACACGCGGCGCCACCGCTTGGGGTCGCTGATATCGTAGACGACGATGTAGAGGTGCTCCACGGGATCACCGCGTGGTGAAGTTGGGATAGTCGGACAGCTCGCCCAGGAGAAAGCGCCCGAAGAGGCGGGCCTGCATCTCCATCAGGCGGCGGTAGCTGACGCGGTAGCCGAAGAGCGGGTGCACGACCTCGTGCCCCAGACGGCGCTCGAAGGTCGAGATGAACCGTCGCCGGCCCGCGGCGTCCAGGTTGACGCTGCCGGCCACCGACTTGAAATCGGTCGGCTTGACCTCGCCGTTGTTGATCGCCTGGACCACCACCGAATCGGCCACCAGCGGGCGGAACGGCTCCATCAGGTCGAGCGCGAGCGCCGGGCGGCCGTAGCGGGGTTGATGGTAGAGGCCGCGATACGCGTCGAACCCGACTGCGGCCAGCGTGACCGTCCAGGATCGGACCAGCAGCGAGTAGGCGAGGGACAGGAGCGCGTTGACCGGATCCTTCGGCGGGCGTCGGTTCCGGGTCGCGAAGTCGAACCCGAGTTCGCCGTCCGACTCCGATTCGTTCAGCATGGCGCCGAACGAGCGGAAGTAGCGCGCCGCGGCGGTCCCTTCGACGCCGAGCAGCTCCGGCAGCGAGGTCGCCCGGCCCGCGCGCAGACTGTCGCCGCGCAGATCGACCAGGACGGGATTGCTGCTCTCCGCGCGCTTCCAGTTGCGGCGCAGCAACGTACGGCAGTTCTGGATCTTCGCGGTCACCAGTCCCCGGGCGAACCGCAGGCACGTGCGCTCGTCGAAGCTCGCCCGATACTGCGCCGTCCGCAGCTCGACGTTCTTGTGGCCGTTGCCCACGGTGTGGCCGAAGAACCAGCCGCCGTAGCTGTGCCAAGTGACGGGAATACCGCGCCACATCAGCTCGTGCAGGGTGGGCGTGGTCAGGTAGACGTTGCCCATGACGACCACCTGCGAGGTCTCCTCCAGCCGGGCCGTCGCCAGCTCGGCGTCCTCCACCGTGACGACCAGGGTCTCGCCCGACTTGGAGACCTTCGCGCGGCGGGCCTGGACGTAGAGCGGCAGCGCCTCGGTGCAGGGCACGGCGATCGGGCGCGGCGCGACGTCGGCGCCCCGCAGGTGGTGGACCTCGTCCGGCAGGCAGACCTCGACCAGCGAGCAGCGCGGACACTTGGGACTGTCCTCGAGCGGCGGCGGGATGACGCCCTCCGCGGCGACGGCCCGCAACCCCTCGACCGCCTGCTGCGTCGCGGCCACGAGCTCGTCGTCGAGAGCGATGCGCACCCGTTCGCGGCTGCCGACGAAATAGAGGACGCCCTCGTCGCACGCATAGCCGTGCTCGCGCAGCAGAAGCCCCTGCACGCAGAGCTGCACGCGCTCGGGATCGTAGGCCCCGCGCTCGACGTGGGGTCGCTTGCCGCGCTTGTAGTCGACCGGGGTGACCTTGTCGCCGTCCGATTCGATCAGATCCATGCGGGCGATGAGGCCCAGGCGCTCCGACGAGAGGGTGATCGAGCGCGCATGCAGCTTCTCTGCCCTGTCGACCTCGGCGGGCGGCGGCAGCTTCCCGCCGTCGCGGTTGACCCGCCGGTGCGCGTGGCGGCCCTCGACGGTGTCGGACGAGTCAACCCACTCGCCCTGCACCCACTCCAGGTAGGCCAGCCGGGGACAATAGACGTACTCGTTGACCATGCGCGCCGGCACCAGCGGCGAGGTGTCGGCGGAGACGGGCTGGACCGGCGGCTCGCGAAGTTCCGGAGCTGACACGGCGGCAACCTCCCGTTTTGGCGGCAAGGGATCGTTTCGGACGATCCGCCGCGCGGCGGTAGGTGCACCGAAACGGCGCGTCAGATGTTGACGGCGAGACGACGGCCTGCGGCCATGGCTTGAGACGCCACCATCGATTCGGTACGCTTCACGTGTACATCTGGCATTCCGGAAGGTAGCAAGTGACAAAGACCGTTGGGGCGGCCGAGTTTCACGCGACGTGTCTTCGCCGCACCAAGCAACTCGGAAGGAGCGGGGAACCGAGTGACGATCACCACCCGCGGCCGGCCGGTCGCCGTGTTGTCGCGAGCCCCTGCACCCAGGACGCTCCGTCGATCATCGGCGCGATGCGGGGCTCGGTACTGGGCTACGACAGACCTTGCTCACCGGCAGCCGATCCGTCGGACTGGGCCGCAGTGCGGTGATCGTCCTGGACACGGCGGAAGAGACTGAGAAGCGCTACGTGGCGTTTGTGCACGACGACGCCGAACCCGGATTCGGCATCAGCTTTCCCGACTTTCCCGGCTGCGTCTCGGATGGCGACACGGTCGACGACGCACTCCGCCGCGGAGCGGAGGCACTCTCGCTCCACGTCAAAGGCATGCTGGCCGATGGAGAACCCGTCCCCCAGCCGCGCTCGCTCCACGACGTCAACGCGGACGGGAGCCTGGCCGAGTGGCGCGACGGAGCGACCATCGCGTTCGTACCGCTCATCCTCAATGCTCCAGGTGATGAACCTCCAATCAGGCACAAGGCCCACTGACAGGGGCAGCGCGCTTCGCGCCAGACGATTCCGGACAGACTGCTGCAAGGACTGGAGACCGACGATGTCGGACACCCGATGGATGGAAGCCGTACAGCGGTGGCGCGAGCTCCCGCCCGAAGAGCGGCGCCGACGCCACTTGGAAGCGATCCCCCGTCACGTCGCCAACTCGATGGCGATGGAGGGCGAGCCCGTGAACGAGACCTGGATCCGGAGACTCGCCCGCCGTATTCAGGCGCCCGCTACATCGAAACGTCCGCCGGCATCCTGAGCTGTCGCATTCGTCCCGCTCATCCTCGACGAGGGATCACCCTGCCGCTCGAGCCGGTCGGACGTGCGGCCGGCGTCCGCCTGCTTGCGGCGCAGGCTCTCGAGCGTGTTGCGGTAGCGGATGATGTCGCCGACCGCCTTGAGCTGGGTGTTCGTGGTGCGCCACTGGCGACCGAGGGCGCTCGGCGCGCTCGCCCGCAGCGCGCAGCGTTCTGTCGTAGGATGAGTTGATGGCTGCGCCGACCGTGACCCCGACCGCCAGCGCGGAGAAGTTCGACATGCCGCCCTACGTGCTCGCCCTCGCGGTCGGCGTGCCGTGGGCCGCAGGTGTCCGGGCCTGAAGTGGAGTAGGCTGCCGACATGGCCGCCGCGACGGCGATCTTCAATCAGCACTCGGACGTGCGCGTCGAGCACGGGGCGTTGATCTTCCCCATGCCCGTGGAGTGCTACGACCGGCTGATGGACAGCGAGAGCCTGCCGCGCGGTTCTTCGTACAACGGTCCCCGGCGCACGCTGGAGGTCGACGCCGTGCCCAACGGTCGCTACCACGACCCGAGAGCCTTCGCCGTGGCCGAGCTCCTGACGGAGTTGCGGCGCACAGCCGGCGTGCCGGCCCACGTCGGCGCCACCGCACCGGTCGAAGGCAGCGAAGACGACCGGCGGCACCCGGACGCGCAGCTCTTCGTGTCCCCGGCGAAGCTCGAGGCGCTCGAGACGGCGGTCCGCCCCGCGCCAGTTCCCGATGTGGTCGTGGAGGTCGACACCACGCCGCTGAGCCGGGAACGGTTCGAAGCCCGCCTGGCAGCCTACCGGCGGCTCGGCGTACCGGAGCTATGGGTCTGGAGCCGTGTCGGCGGCTCGGAAGCCCGACCGCAAGGCGCCGCGACCATCTTCGCCGACGGGCAGGACGGGTGGCGTGAAACCGAGGAGTCGACCGCGGTGCCCGGTCTCCGCCCCGGGGACCTGGAGGCGCTGCTCCGGGAACCGAACGACATCGCCCGCACTCGACGCGCGGAGGAACTGGCCGCCCGTCTCGCACCAGCCTTCGCTCTCCGGTACAGCCCCTGACAAGAGGAGGACGCCTACCGGTGTATCAGAAGCAATCCGCCCGGCGAAGGGTCCAGGTTGCACGTGTCCAGCAGCAAGTTCATCCGTCGCCTTCCCATGCAGCCAGCTCGGCCCCGGTCAGCGGTTCGAACACCGAGTCCGGCACGTCGCCGTCACGATCGCGATAACGTCCGAGTACGCGCTCCGGCGGCGGCTTCAACGGCATCAGGCGAGCGCAGGGTTTGCCCGCCTTCGCAATCACGATTTCCTCGCCGGCATGCACGCGTTCGAGAAGCCGCGAAAGCTGGGTCTTGGCTTCGTGAACGTTCACCATGATCATGATGAACTCAGAATAGTCGAAGCCGCTACCCCGCATCGTCCCCCGGCTCTGTCCCCGCTCCCACCAGCCCCCCCAGAAAGTCAGCGAACGGACCGATGTCCTGCCGGACGCTCGCGGCTTCCAGCGCCGCCATGTACGCATCCCGGCGCTCGACCGGGATGACCGTCCAGGGATAGCCGGCGGCCGTTAGCATCAGGTTCATCAGGAACCGGCCGATGCGGCCGTTGCCGTCCGGGTAGGGATGGACGTAGACGAACAGGAAGTGCCCGAGCACGGCGCGCACCGCCGGGTCCGGCTCGTCCCGCAGCGAGGACGCGGCCTCGCATGGCGTCCCGGATCAGGTGCAGCCGCCGAACCACCGGAGCGACGTCGTGCTGGATCGGTCGCACGGGTGGCGCCGTCGCGAAGGGGTTCGATTCCCGGACACCGAAGTCGGCCGCCCGCATCGTCTCGACGATCTCGTTCGCGGTCCCGTCCCGACCGACATCGCGGAAGGCTGCAGCGAGACGACCGGCGACCGTGCCGTGGCCGCCGGCGAGGAGGCGGGGCAACAGGTCCGACGCGTCGCCCACGAGGGCGAGCGCCGCCCGCGCATCGACCGGATACCGCTGGAAGAACCGGGCCGGGCTGGCAATCAGCGCGGCGGCCGGACTGAACGCGCGCATCGCGTTCACCTCCACGATGTCCCCGGCTGCAGGCATCGCGGCGCGGACTTCCAGCAGGGACGTGTCGTGGAGCAAGGGAGTGACGCGGTTGCGCCCCCGCGGCGCTCGGACGAGGAGTTGCGCCGGTACCGTTCGATTGCCCGTGTGCAGCAGGAGGGACTGCTCCGGCGACAGGCACCAGGCCTCACCGAAGCGGCCGCGCAGGTAACCGGCGCAGAACCGCCAGAACGACGCGTACCACGCCGTGCTGTCTCCGGGTTGCCGGTCCGGTGAGCCGGCGACATACCAGCCTTTCATGACCGGCAGCAGGAACCCGTGCCGGACGAGCCGCTCGCGGTGCGACCGCGGGAGATCCGCGGCGCGCAGGGCGACGACGCCGCGCTCCTGGAGGGCCCGCAGGGCGTCCAGGGAACCGGCCAGCTTCTCCGACGGCAGGGTCATCCCGACGCGCTCCGTTAGCTTTTAGCGCTGCGCGGATTTTAGCTTTTCAAGCGGAACCCGGTCAGGTCCGCGCTTGCGAGGCGACAGATCAGGCGTCCTCCTGCCGGGATGCATCGGGGGCCACGGCGCGCAGCCGGCGCTCGTTGAGGCTCTGACGCACCTCTCGATTCGGATAGCCGAGCCGATAGAGAGTCTCGCCGCCGAGATCTTCCGTGCCGGTGATCGCGAGGCAGCCGGTCTGGAACAGCAGCGTCTCCATGACGATGTCGTCGACGTCGAAGTACGACAGCATGCCGTGGCTGCAGATCATGCCGTCGCCGGCTTCGGGATCCGCGCCGCGCTCAATCAGCATGTCGCTCACGAGCGCCGGCACTCCCGCCTCGAACCACCAGGACCCGAAGTCGCGGCGACCGAACAGATGGAGGACGTCGAACGGGTTGTAAACCGCCTCGCCTCGCCACGCGTAGCCGCCGTACCAGTCTCGGATCTCGCCCCGATCGAGACCGGGAAGCTCCGGCGCGAACACCGCATCGAGATCCGCATCCGTATAGCCGCAGATACCGGAGAAGCACGAATCCAGCGTGATGTCGATGAGGTTGTTGAGACCGGAGAAGATGCTGCCCGTGGAGAACCTGCTGACGCCGGCAAGAAGCGTGAACTGCACGTGCGCGTCGCATTCCTTGACCACCCCGTAGAGACCGCAGAGGAAGTCCCGGTTGGCGCGGCACGCCTCCGGCGCGTCCAGCGAGTCCAGCACCGGCTTGTCGTAGTCGTCCACCAGCACGACGACGCGTTGCCCGGTGCGCTCGTGCAACTCCCTGATCAGACGGCCGAGACGTATCGACGCGGCGGCGGGACTGGGAGCGATCCCCGCGCGCTTCTCCAGCGTCTCCAACTGGTCCGCCACATGCGCCGGGACGTCGTCTTCCCTTCGAAAACTGCCGCCGCCGAAGCTCAAACGCAACACCGGATGACGAACCGACCAGTCCCAGCCGCCATGGATGGCCAGCCCCCGGAACAGCGGCTCGTTGCCTTCGAACAGCTCCTTGAGAGTGTCCAGCAACAGGCTCTTGCCGAAGCGCCGCGGGCGCGAGAGAACGTAGTGCTTGCCCTCGTCGACCAACCGCGCGAGGTAGGCGGTCTTGTCGACGCAGTAGTACTCCCCTTCCCTGATCTTCCGGAACGTCTGGATACCGATCGGCAATCTGCGTCTGGTCATGAGAACGCCTCGGTTCGCATCCGCCTACGGAGCCAGCGATCGGCGAGATGGGGCGATTTCCTCTCGGCCTGGTTCAGTCTCCCGAGTTCCGTCAACATCCGGCAAACAGCCCTCCCCCCTTGTGCGCAGTCCGGCCAATCAGTAGCGGACCGGCCTGCGCGGTCCGAAACGTCAGCCGTAAGCGACCCGACAGCCCCCCGCGCGGGCCGTGGCGGACGGCGAGTACCTCAATGGAATCCGGGCGAAGTCTTGGCCAACCGCAACGCTCGAGCTCCGCACCTGCGTCGACACTGAGCGCATCCTCGGCACACAGGCCGCGGTGATGACGCGTAACGTCGTAGGCCGTCACGCTCTCCCACACCCGCGCCGGTGCGAACAGCGGGTCACTGTCTGGATCGACGACCGCCGGAACAAGAGTCAGGCAGCCGGCACGGCCCGCGCGCAGAATATCCATGCCTTCCAGGGCATCGGCCGCACGACGATGATCCGCCGCGACGTCCCGCCAGCGCACGCCGCCGCGCTGCAGTTCGCTCGGTGGGACATAGAGGATGCGCTCACGCGGCAAGTCAGCGACAACTGCAACGTGGCGGTGCATTCCATCGCGGGCCGGAGCGCCGTCCGGGAGATGCCCGCTCACATACGTCGGCAGTGTGGCGCCACGTCGCATTCCAACTTGTACCCGCGCCATCATTGCGCGCCGCGCCGCTTGTGCGACTGCCGCAGGGTTCGCGCGGTCGGCGAGACCGCCCGCAATCGCGAACGCGACCACGCCACGTCCCGAGCCATCCTGCGGACGCATGAGGCCGAGCCCGACGAAGCGGCCATCACCCAGCAGAAGCGGACCGGCCACCGGCTCCTTGAAGGTGACCGCCGCGTGCCACAGCGTCTCCTTGGGAAAACGTGTACCGGGCGAGAACCACTCAGCGCGAACGCCTTGACGTTCGAAAGGCTCGCGCCGCACGCGAACTTCCGCGACAGGAACGCCGATACCCGCATGCCGCAAGGCGTGATGAACGGCCGCCACTGCGCGACCCTCTTCGGCGGCACGCTCAGCCCCGCCTTTCGCCTGCTCTGTCTGTCGGCCAGGATCGATCCGCCGCCGCCGTGCCATGGACAGAGCGAGCGGAGTAACGCTCTGCCAGCGCCGGGCCCGACGCTCGAAACGTGACACCATGCGATCGTCGTCCCCCCGCTGCAGTTCACAAACGATCGTGCCTTCGCGATCGGACCAGGCGACCCGCGAGAAGGCCCAGGCGATGTCCTCCGGCGCAAGCGGACAGGTCTGCGGCACGCGTACCGACAGCCGGCGGATGGACATGTCGACGTGCTCGTGCCCTACCGACGAAATCGGCACGATGCGCACCCTGGACGACTTGTCCTGTTCCCGTGCATTGCGACCAATCAGGTAACGTTCGATCAGCTCGGCGAGCTCCGGAACAGCGGCACGAAGCTGTTCTGCCGCCTTGTCGCGCGCACTCTGAACGAGCTCGACCGCGCCGCTCAACGGCCAGCCTGCGTAGGCGGCTCGCGCGTCGGCTTCTCGCAACTCGAACGCGAGACGATGCGCCTCCGCCTCATAGGCGACCCGCCGGAGCAGCGGCTTGGGGGGCTGCACGAACGCGCGGACCGGCTTGTGAACGGTGCCGTTCATGCGGAAGCGCACGCGCGTCCGCTCGAATCGGGACGCCAGACTCAGCCGCGATCCGGGTCGCGCACAGAGCAGACCTTTGCCTGCAAGTGCGTGTTCCGAAGGGTGGTACACATTGCCGCGCACGCGCGAGATTCGACGCGCCGCGTCGGCGGCATCGATGACGGCGGCTTCAGCCCAGGCCATGTCGACGCCCCGACCAAGCTGATAGATGCCGTGCGCTGCCGCGCACAGCGCCGGCGTGTGCGTGTCGTCCTCCCCGAACCACCAGCAATAGCAGATGGGTACGCTGGCATCGAAAAGGGTCGGGTGGATGCGTTTGCCGACCCGGATGCCGGCAACTGCATCCTCCAGGCGCCGTCCGCTCAGGACGGCGTCAACGTCGTTGTTGGGCACGTACAGGAGATAGCCCTGACCGGCCGAGCCGCGAGGCGCCGTGACCACCGGCGGCGGCAGCGTCTCCAGCCAGTCGAGCGCCGCCTGCGTCGCGGGCGGTATTGCGGCGCCGCGGGCCGCGCCGGAGAGCATGGCCTGAAACACGCGGGCCGGGGCCGGCGGCCACTCCCGGGCGCCGCGGTTGTCGAAACCGTGATACCGGCCCTCATGCAATCGAACGGTCACGAATAGCGCGCGCTGCATCCATCAGGCCTTCTTCTTGGCGTCGCTCTTCGCAAGCGCCCTGTCGAACGAAACCGTCCGATCTGCGGCGACGCCGAAGTCCTTGGCCGCCTTCTGCGCCAGGGCCAACGCCTTCCCCTCGTCCAGCGCGACCTGCACTCTGACGCCGTTGCGCTCAACGGCATCCCAGGCCGCAGGCGCGTCCGGATCCGGCGTGATCAGGCAACCCTGTCGCAGAAAACCGTCAACCGGCGCCGTCGCAGCCGCCAGAGCCAGCCCCAGCACGTAACGCCGCAGGACCCGTCCATCATCTCCATCGTCGCCCTGCAGCTTCCGCAACGCGAGCAGGTTGACCGTCACGTCGCGCCGAATTTCGCCGCGGACCACGATCCCACCGTGTTCCCCGGTAGCCGGCACATGCACGAAGCCCCGTTGCGCCAGGGGACTCTTCGCCTTTCCTCCCGTTCTCTCGACCTCCTGCTCCACCTTCTTCTTTTCCTGCTCGGTGAAAACGTCGAGCGCGGCGTAGTCAACCGGAGGGGTGTACTGGGCCGAGCGAGTCAATCCGTCGATGTCCCACGCGCGGATGACGGACTGCAGGATTCTCGGAAGCTTGGCCTGCGTGTCGCGTGAATCCCAGACGCCGAATACCAGGGAGGTTGGAGCAAGCCGCGCGATGGCGCACGCATCACCGGTCTCGAGGTACGTCAGAAAGGCCAGCTTCACCTCAGGGGCGAGCTCGGTAGACCGGATGAGCGCATCACCCAACCGATGCCCCGCATCCAGAATCGATACCGACTTCCCGTCCCCGTAGGTGATCGCCACCTGCGGCACCAACGCTCCGCGAACACTGTCCTCGGCAGTCTTGAACACCGGCTCGAGTCGGTTCGCCTGCGCGCCGACGCTGTCGACGGTGACAACCTTGGTGCCATCGGACAGCGTGTCGATGTTGTAGCCGATGCCGGCATACGTCGGCGGGAAGATCACCGCATCCGGCCCCTCCACCGGCAGCAGCTTCTGACGCAGAGTCAGCGCGACGGGGCCGGCCCGATATTCGCTGGCGCAACGTTCGGCGAAACGATCGTCGAATTCGATCATGTCTGCACACTCTCCTCGATGACGCTGGTTATGCAGCGGGCTTGGTTCTCCTGCCCGGGCCAATCGAGCTGCATCTGGAACCTGCGGAAAGGCATGCCCGGAAAAGGCGGTTGTGTGGCGCCGAGCGCGGCTCGCAGGAAGACGAGATCGTGCAGATCGCTCCCGCGAACCCCGGCTACGCCATAGCGGTAACTCAGTTTCGTTTGCCGTACCGGTCGCGCGTGCGACAACCCGACGGCGGCCAGCAACTCTACGACCGGATAGCCGCACATCTTCACGTTGCCGTGCACGTTGGGCGAGAAGCCAGCGTCGATCGGTATGTAGTCGCGACGCCAGTCGAAGCGAAAGCTCCCGGTCTGCAATGCATCGAGAGAAAACGGATCGTGCGGCTGATCCACGACGCGGCCATGCACGAGCGCCAGCGCGTCCCGCGCAAGCGCGGCGCCGGGATATCCACCCGCACCCGCCCAGAACTTGACGTTGTCGCGGCGCCGCGTGGCGTCCCCCCAGTAGTCGAGGTCGATGGTGCGCCCTTCGGCATCGGTGAGCCGCGCCGGCAACTTCGCCGGACTCTCGGGATCGGGAAACGGAAATGCACGCGAATCGCCAACGACGGTATCGACACCCCAGTTGCCGGTGCGGTTTGCCGACTCGGGCGGCGCGAGCGAGGTGACGGTCGCCTCGTCAAGGAATCGGAGCACGCGCGCTACCGGGTTCTCGTCGCCCGCCACCGCAAGGCGGAACCGCACGCCGCGCCGCTCGCGCCAGTCGAACGCACCCTCGGCCTCGCCCAGCAGCACGTCGGCCGCCTCGGCAAGGCCGATGCACGCGAACACTTGGCCTGGATTGGTCAAGTCGACGGGAACGACTCCGATCGCCATCAGCGAGCAGCTCCAGTGTCCGCCACGAACGATTCCAGCCGAGCCTCGTGTGAGCCGGCCTGCGAAGAATCTGTGGTCGGCTTTCGCTGCGCCTGCCGGACGGTCTCATCAAGGGCGCGGGAAGCGCGCTGATCGGCAGCCCGCAACAGCGACTCCCACCAGGCAAGGCCCCACGGTCCCCATCGTCTCTGCAGCCGTGCGAAGCGCCTCCCCACCTCGAAGGCGCGCTGTGCAGCGGCGCTCGGCGGCAGCCTGTCGCAGCCGTTGATGCCGATCGCCGGCCGGGCGTGACCGTGGTGCGCCGCGATCATGTGCAGAGCCAACTCGAACCTCGGATCGGATCGATCGAGATCATCTAGGCCGTTCTTCTCGGCATCGAGCGTCGACTGAAACTCATGGCGGTAGCCGTCCAGCACGTGCCGATTCAGCGGACCGGGCGTCTTGGCGTACGGTCCACCCCTGAGAGGCGCGTTGAACGCCCGTTGCCAGCGCGAGGCCCGCTTCCCGTCGTCGTGATGTCGGGCCGCCGCGACGAGCATTGCCCGATCCTCGGCACAGAGCCCGAGATCGGTCGCAATCCGCCGCGCTTCCCCGGCGGCCTGTTCCTGGTGTGCTTCCAGGTGCTGCAGGGTCGGATGCATCGCGCAAGAGTCCTCGTCTGGAGCGGCGTCGCGCCACTTCTCGACGACCAGCCACGTCACGGTGGCGTCTTGCGCCGATATACGGTACGGCGCAGCCCAGGATTCTCGCCACGCAGCGGGTGTCGGCGAACCTGCCGTTCTCTGCTCCTCCAGCAACCCGCCGCGCTGGTCGTCACTCAGCAAACGCACACGAACCGCCGGCCGGCCCGACGTCTCAGCGCCGTCGCGCGCCGCCTCTTCCGACGCATCCGATTCGCCCCAGTTGTCCTCGGCGGTCGAGACCGGGTTCCCATCGCGGGCATCCAGCAACCCGTCGTTGAGCCCGCAGACCCTGGCGTCGACGACAACCATTCGCCCGGCGAGCCTGCGCTCCAGTTCCTTCACGGTCAGTCCCCTGGCGACATCCTTGCAGCGAAGCACGTCTTCCAACCCGCCACCGCTGTCGAGGACAAACGCGACCGGCGCATCGGCATGCACGGGCGCACTCGGATCGGGAGCGGACACATCATGCTCGCCGACGCCGGTCTCCGTCGTAACGTCAACCTCGTCGCCCTGGTCTACCGCAGGCGTGCTCGTCAGCTTTCGCGCCCGCTTCCGCAGCCACTCGACGACCCGCCACGTTTCCGTCTCCAGCCGCTCGGCCGCGTGAGGCGGGGCCGCCTCGAAGAACGCCTCCACCGTCCTATCCCGGAGAGGGACGGAACGAAGGTCCGAGCCCGACGGCTCGACGCATACCGGGAGGCACCGGCGCCATACGACGGCTGTCTGCGGATCCTGCTTCACCCAACCCCGCAGCCACGGATCCAATTCAGGGCGACCACCGTGCTCGGGCAGCGACGTCATCGCCCAGGCATCGATCAACGGTCGCGTCAGAGCCGGATAGAGCGGCATCGACGTCGAAGCCTTCCGTACCCGCTCATGGCCATCCTCCGGTCCCGCGGCGACAGCAAGCGCCGCCGGCCCGGCCTGACGGCCGTCTTCCGCCAGTGGCAAGTCCTTCAGCAACGCTCGCACGGCCGAATGACGAGCGACACCGTCTTCACCCGCCAGTTTCTTGTCGGGCGGGCCTTGATCGATCACGAGAATCCGAGCCGCTCCCAAGCCGCGCCGGTTCACGCGGCCCAGGCGCTGCACCATGCGCTCCCAGGCGACCAGATCGCAGACCATGTGGTCGGCATCGAGATCGACTCCGACTTCGCCGGCGGACGTCGCAACGAGAAATACGGGCGTCTCGATGGGGCCGGCGCTGTCCGCCAGCAGGCCGTGCCGCCGCAGTTCGTTCGCAGCCGCCTCCCGTTCGTGCGTACGACGACCACCGACGAACAGGATGATGGCCGCGCCGGTCTTCGCCTGCTTCTCTCGCTTCAAGAGGTCTTCCTTGACGCCCTCCGCAACCTTTCGACTGTCGCAGTAGATCAGCGTGCGAACGGGCGTGCCCGCGGCCTTGGCCTCCCGCTCCGCGAGATTCCAGGACCGTTCGGCAAGCACGGCTTCGATCTTCACGTCCTTGCCGAGATCCTCGACGAGAAGTGACTTCCGCGCATCGAGCCGCTGCTGCACGATCCTGTTGTCCCGATCCTCCTCGCCGATGCCGAAAGGAACCTTGGAGCCCGAACCGAGCGTCGCCGACAGCGGCAACACCCTGAAGGCCGGCGGAACGCCAGCAGTCGCGCAACTGCCGGCGAACTTCCCCGGCGCTGATCGGGCAACCTCCCCCGCCGGCCGCCGCTCGAACTCGATGGTTCGCAGCAGCCTCTCGAACGGACGCGACAGATGCGCCTCGTCCAGCATCACGAGCGTGTCACAGCCCATCAGGCCCGCGTGATACGGACGCATGCGCCGCGACACGCCGTACCCTTCGAACAACAGGCGGGAACCGACCATATCGACGGTGCCGACGATGATCGCCGGCGCCGCGGGATCATCGAGCCACTCGCGGTTGTCGATGTGCTGGCCACGGAGGGTGGAGATCGGCAGCGGTCGGCCGGCAAGTCGCAACCCGTCCCGTACCTCATCCAGGCGCTCGTCCTGCAGGCGCTCACGAAGCGCCACGGCAAAGTCGGTTGCCTGATCGACGACCGCCCGGCGGTCGACGACGTAGACGAGTCGCCGCGACAACGGCGCCCCGGACGCCCGCGCCAGCAGCCAGATCGCCATGACGGCAGTCTTGCCGAGGCCGGTCGGAATGTCGACCGCCAGCGGGAGGTCGCCGCTACGCAATCGCTCGAACAGCCTGCCCTGCCACGGAAACGGTGCGTGGCCAGTCAACGCCTCGAACGCCGAACAGAAATGGAATGTCGTCGTCATCCTTCACGCGCCTCGGAGCGGAACACTATAGTCGCGTGGAGTGACAGAATCTGTCATCGGTGTCATCGGACTGCCTGATCTTCCGGAGCGTCCGGATGCTGGCAGTTCGCGCTCGCCATGGCGGTTCTACCCCTACTACCGGTCTTTGGGATGCAACGCTGGAAAGGCCGTGACCGCGCCCGTGTCGGACATGGAGAACGGGACGCCGGCCGGAACCGCGGCGATCCTGTCGTCGATGGCGTATCGAACTTCTCCGGGGTAGACCACATACAACGCATCCAGTCGAAGGTCGTTCACGGCGACTGCCATCGAACGCGTGCGGCGCGGCGCGTCGACGTACTTGATCTCGACCCCGACCCGCCGACCACCGGCCAGCAGTAGCAGGTCGAGCTCCGCGCCGTTGTGCGTCGCCCAGAAGTAGGCCTGGTCCGGCGTGGACTCGGCGATCACCTTCTCGAGAACGAATCCCTCCCAGGACGCGCCGATGCGCGGGTGTTTCAGCAGCGCGTCCATCGCCTCGACACCGAGCAGATGGTGATAGAGGCCGGCGTCCCGGAAGTAGAACTTGGGGCGCTTGACCTGCCGTTTGCGAAGGTTCTCGTGCCACGGGCGCAACTGCCGGATCAGGGCCAGATGCTCCAGCAGGTCCAGGTAGCGTCGCACCGTCGCCTGGGCGATATCGAGGGCCGTAGCCAATTCGGCGACGTTGAGGATCTGACCGTGGCAGTGCGCGAGCATCCCCAGGAACCTGTGCAGCGCCGGTACGCCGAGCTCGGCGCCGAACTGCGGCAGGTCACGCTCGATGAACGTGCGGACGAACGCCTTCCGCCATGCCATGCTGTCCGCATCGGTGTCGGCCAGGAACGACCGCGGAAACCCGCCCCGAACCCAGAGCCGCTGCATCTGGGCGGTGCCGACCTCGGCGACCTGAAAGCCAGTGAGATCGATGTACTCGATGCGTCCCGCCAGCGATTCGGCGCTCTGGCGCAACAGCGCGGGACCGGCGCTCCCGAGCACGAGGAACCGTGCCGGACTGTGGCTGCGGTCGGCCAGTACCCGCAGAACAGGGAACAGATCGGGACGGTGCTGCACTTCATCGATGACGACGGTGCCGGCGAGGTCGCGAAGTGCGGTTTTCTGCTGGTCCAGTCTGGCCAAGCTGACGGGATCTTCGAGATCGAAGTAGTTGGGCGAATCCGCGGGCACGAGCTGACGGGCCAGCGTAGTCTTGCCGCACTGGCGCGGCCCGACGATGGCAACGACGGGAAAGCGGTCGAGCGCCCGCATGACCAGACTCTGTACTGCCCGGGGGACCATAAGATCCGTAAAATCCATGATAATACTCGTGGGAGTTTATATTTTTCATGGATTTGTCGCAAGTTAAGGTGTGGTTGGCAGCTAGCAACCCACTGGCGCGTCGATCCCAAGCTTGACCGCCATCGTCGTCTCACGGCGCCGCTCGCGACTCCGGGACCGACGGCGTCCCGACAGCCCGCCGCGCGATGCTCCGCAGGAGCCCCCTGAACAGGACGACGTGGATCGGGTACAGCGCGTGCCAGTAGCACCGCCCCAGCAGGCCGGCCGCATCGAAGACGGCGGTCTGGCGGACGGTGGAACCCCCGCCGCCGCGCGGCGCGACGTCGAACTGGAGCCACGCGCGGCCCGGCACCTTCATCTCGGCGGCGAGCCGCAAGCGGGCATCGGGCTCGTACGCCGCCACCCGCCAGCAGTCCAGCACGTCGCCCTCCGCCAGGTGTTCACGGTCGCGCCGGCCGCGGTTCATGCCGACACCCCCCAGGAACCGGTCGACGAGACCGCGCAGGCGCCAGAGCCAGTCGCCGTAGTACCAGCCGTTGGCGCCTCCGATGCGCCGGATGGGCGCGAACGCGGCGGCAGGCGCCACGGGCAGGTCGACCGCGCACGAGTGAATCAGCCGGGTGCTGATGCGCACGCCGCCCCAGCGCAGGGCCGTCCCCGCCGACAACGCATCCTCGGACCACGAGATCGAGGCGAAACCGGCGTCCTCCTCCTCAATGGCCCGCGCAACCGCCTGCTGCAGCCCCAGCGGGCGAACGGGAAACGCCGCCAGGGCGGCAGCGTCGCTCACGACCGTCGCGGTGCGGAGGCCGTCGACCAATTCGCGGCCTACCCGTGCGTACACCGGCGTGGTCAACCCCAGCCACAGGCTCGACAGGTGCGGCGTCAGCAACGGCACCGGGATCAGCCAGCGCCGGAGTCCGCGCTGCCGGGCGTACTCCTGCATGATCCGGCCGTACGACACCACGTCCGCACCACCCACCTCGAACACCCGGCTCTCACCGCGGGGCCGGTCGAGCACGGCCACGAGATAGGCCACTAGGTCCGCCAGCGCGATCGGCTGGGTCGGGGTGCGGACCCACGACGGGCAGATCATGACCGGAAGCCGCTCGACCAGCGCGCGGATCAACTCGAACGAGAGACTGCCGGCGCCGATCACGATGCCGCTCCGCAGCTCGATGACCGGGACGCCCGACTCGCGCAGCACCTCGCCGGTCTCATGCCGGCTGCGCAGGTGGCGGGACAGGCCCGACGAGGCGCCGAGTCCGCCCACGTACACGATGCGGCGGACGCCCGCGGTGCGCGCGGCGGCCCCGAAGTTGCGCGCCGCGGCGCGGTCCTGCGCCTCGAAGTCCGCCGTACCCCCCATCGAGTGAACCAGGTAGCAGGCGGTGTCGATCCCGGCGAGGGCGTCCGGCAGCGAGGCCGGGTCCAGACAATCGCCGCGGACCACGCTGGTGCGCGCTCCCACCCGACGGGCCAGAACCTCCGGACGTCGTGTCATGCAGCGGACCGGATACCCGCGCGCCTCGAGCGCCGCGAGCAGGCGGCCGCCGATGCAGCCGGTTGCGCCCGTCAGCAGAATCGTCGGTCGCGAACCCGCCGGATTCACTGCGGCCGTCGCCATCACTCCAGGCCGTCGGCGAGCGTCGCGTCCCGATCGCTCCAGTCCTCACGCTCGGCGGCCATGGCGCGATACGTGTCCTCCCACGAGAGCTTGTTCACCGTGCCGCCACGCAGAGAGTCATCGCGCTTGAGCGCCTCCACCCGATCGAGCACCGCGGCATCGAAAACGGCTCCCCGTTCCCTGCAGATGTCCAGGAACGCCTTGCCGGTCGTCGTCGTCTCCGGCCACGTCGCTCGCAGGACGACAGCACTGAACGACTCGCCGGGATAGCGACGTGCCGCACGGAGCCGTTCGTACGCCTCCTTCCGGAGCGTTATGGTCTTGCCGGACATGCATGTAGTATGCGTGATGTATGTACCCCCTGCCAGCGACACTCTCATGATCGCGTTCCTCGACGGTCTCCGCTCCTGGCAGCTCTTCGTCCTGGCCGCCGCGCTGCTCGTCATCGACCTGCTGGTTCCGGATCCGATCCCGTTTCTCGACGAGACGCTGCTGGCCGTGCTCACCTACACCTTGGCGCGCTGGAAGAAACCCCTATAGCTCCCGCTTCTTCCAACCGCCGCGCCGGAACGCGAGCACGCCCACCACCGCCATCAGCGTCTGGCAGACCGCGACCGTCACGAACACCCCGGTTGGCCCCAGACCGGCCGGGCCGGCGAGGGTCCACGCGAGCGGGAGCTGCACCACCCAGTAGACGAAGAAGTTGATCCACGTCGGCGTGGTCGTGTCCCCCGCCCCGTTGAACGCCAGTACGGTGACGAGGCCGAAGCCCCAGAACACGTAGCTGCAGGCCACGATACGCAGGCAGGTGGCGGCCAGCGCCACGACCTCCGGATCGGCCGCCAGGAGCCCGACGATGGGCCGGGCGAAGACCACGAAGATCACGCCGACGATGCCCAGCAGCACCGTGTTCAGGCGCGCGGTGAACCAGACCGCGCGCTCGGCGCGATCCGGTTGGCCGGCGCCCAGGTTCTGCCCCACCAGCGTCGCGGCGGCGTTGCCGACGCCCCAGACCGGCAGCAGCACGAAGATGATGATCCGCACCGCGACCGTGTAGCCCGCCAGCACCGTGTCGCCGAACGGCGCCAGGATGCGGATGAGACCCACGAAGCTGGCGGTCCCGACCAGGTACTGCAGGATGCCGATGCCGCTGACACGGAGCAGGCGCAGCATGGTCTGCGTCTCGATGCGCACCCGCCGCCAGTCGACGGCCACGCGGCCGTTGCCGCTCGTGAGCGCCCGAAGCTGGTAGGCGACGCCGAGGCCGCGCCCCACCGTCGTCGCGATCGCCGCCCCTTCGAGCCCGAACGCCGGGATGGGCCCCAGACCGAAGATCAGGATCGGGTCCAGCACGATGTTGACGAGGTTCGCCAGCCACAGCGCCCGCATCGCCAGCACCGGATCGCCCGCCCCGCGGAAGATGCCGTTGATCATGAACAGCAGCGTCACCGTGACGCAGCCCCCGAGCATGATCGCCGTGAAGGTCCGGCCACTCGCCGCGAGCTCGGGTGTGGCGCCCAGCAGCACGAGCAGATCGGAGGCCCAGACGACCCCGGCCACGCCGATCGCCAACGACACCGCGCATCCGGCCGCGATGGCCTGCACGGCGGCGGAAGACGCGCGCTCGGGCGCCCCCTCGCCGACGCGCCGCGCCACCATCGCCGTGGCTCCCATGCTGAGACCGATGGAGACGGCGAACACCAGGGCGATGAGCGAATCGGACAGGCCGAGAACGGCGACCGCCTCCGAGCCGAGACGGCCGACGAAGTAGACATCGACTACGGAGAACACCGACTGCATCCCCATCTCGAGGACCATCGGCACGGCCAGCAGCAGGACGGCGCGCCCGAGGCTGCCGCGGGTGTAGTCGCGGGGTACGGCGCGCACGGCGCCGCGCACGTCGGCCCAGAGTTGCGCGTTGCGGGCCGACAGCGTGCGGCGGCCGTTGGAAACCACGTTGACGAGAGACATCGGTGCACCACGAGAGAAAGCGGAGACGATGGAACGGGACGCCGCGTCGAATGCAACGGACCCGCGGAACCAAACGAAGAAGGAAGTAGATCAGCCGCGCCGCGCGGAAGGTTCGAACCGAACGAACGGCGGAACTGTCGTGAAGGAGCGGAGGCTAGCCGGCTAGCCCGACAATCGTCGCCCGCGGCTCCGATTGCCGCCCAACCGGGCCTGTCCAGGAGTCTGCACCGTTCTACGGCGCAGATTCCTGGCCGCGCGTGTCGGGAACTATCCGCGCATGCGAAGTGCGTCGAAGATGGCAAGCACGAACATCGGTAGGCTTCCTGTAGGCAAAGAGGCAGTATACATTATCCGCCGATGCGCTTCCGCACCGTGTCGGCGAACTGCAGAAACTCGCCGAGATGGTGCTCGACGACATCCCGGACGATTTCGAGATCGACCGTGTCGTAACCGTGCACGAGAACGTTCCGGAAGCCGGCCATGTCCCGCAGCGCGTCGGCCAGCACCGGCGGGATCCAGCCCGCCCCTTCGAGCATCGAACAGCTCGCGGTTGGTGCGCGGCTCCCCGAGCCGTTCGTCGGACACGATGTGCGACGCGGTGTCGAGAACCGCCTGGATAGCGACCTGCAGCGTGTGCTCGACGAACCGCGCCTCGCGAACATCGGCGTGAATTGCCGCCGGGCGGGCCAGCTCGCGCAGTTCGCGGACGCTCGTCTCGATGATCGCGAGCCGTTTCGCGACCAGCTCCGGATCGGTCATCCGGCCGGCGCCGCCAACCGCCGATACGTGCGGAGCACCGGCTGCAGGTCGAACCACAGGTTGCGCGTCCGCACTTCGAATCCGATGCGCAAGGGGGGATCATGGTCCGCGAGGAGCGCGCCGTCACGCAGCACGCGGGCGCACAGGTCGACCGGGGCCAGGTTCAGGCAGACGACCTCCGTGCGCCGGCCCAGGAGTCGTTCGATTTCCCCCTCCAGACGCAACGGCAGCGCGTCGAACGTCCGCGGCGGATCGCGGCGGTAGAGGACTGCCACGTCGACGTCGCTTCGGGCGCCGTCGTCGCCACGCGCGACGCTGCCGAAGAGCCAGGCGGCGATGAGGTCCCCGTCAGCCGCGCGCGCCGCGAAGTACCGCTCGAGCTGCTGTGCGATCACGCCTTTCTTCCGACTCGATCTCGATTATAGGCGCCGCCGCGACTACAGGGCGGACGGTGGCCCCGGCGGAAACGGCGGCGACAACCGCGGTTCGCATGGACGCGGCCGGCTGCACAGGCCTGACACCGCGCAGCACGGACCGTGCTACGATGAGTTCACCCCCCAGGAACGCCGGTGACCGACACGACCACCGAGGCCACCTATCACTGGACCCGCGAGCGGTAC
The DNA here is from genome assembly GCA_964291605.2 of Vicinamibacterales bacterium. Classification (GTDB taxonomy): domain Bacteria; phylum Acidobacteriota; class Vicinamibacteria; order Vicinamibacterales; family UBA8438; genus WTFV01. The sequence continues at coordinate 4,597,889 of OZ219745.1, forward strand.
GACCGTGCGGTCGAGGCCGGCGTATTCGGTCCCGACGACCGTCTCGAGTTGATCGATGGACAGCTTCTCGCCATGAACCCGCAAGGCAGCCGGCACGCGGCGATCGTCGACCAGGCGGGGGACGTCTTGCGCGGCGTGTTCGGGGACGGATGTCGCGTTCGCATTCAGTGTCCACTGGTAGCGGGTGACGATTCGGAACCGGAGCCGGACCTCGCGGTGGTACCGGGACGGGCCCTCGACTATCTGGACGCCCACCCGACGAGCGCCCTGCTGGTGGTCGAAGTCTCCGACGACTCGCTGCGCCGCGACCGCATCATCAAGCAGCGCCTCTATGCACGCCACGGCATCCCCGAGTACTGGATCCTCGCCCTGCCCGACGTCCATCTGGAGGTCTACCGCGATCCGACCCCCGACGGATACCGCACCGTCCTGATTCGCCGCGCCGGCGAGACAATCACGCCGCTCGCTCGCTCCTCGGCGACAATAGCTGTCGCCGACCTGCTTCCGTAGCCGGCCGCTGGAGGCAGGTCCTGACGAACCGCCTTGAGGAAATGGGGACGAGGATGAACACGAAGACGTGGTGGACAGCTTCTCCGACACGGACGTCACGGATACACGCCCTTGCCCTTGCACTCGTCATCCTCTCCCTCGCCGGCGCCGGCCCTGCTACGGCGCAGGACCGCGAGTTCACACCGGTCACCGACACGATGCTCGCCGACCCCGATCCGGCCGACTGGATCAACTGGCGGAGAACGCTCGACGGCTGGGGCTACAGCCCCCTCGATCAGATCGACCGGGACAACGTCCACCAACTCGGGCTGGTCTGGTCGTGGACGATGCCCACCGGCCTGGCGCAGCCCACACCCATCGTCTACGACGGCGTCATGTACCTGCCGAGTCCGCTCAACGTCGTGCAGGCGCTCGACGCCGTCACGGGCGATCCGATCTGGGAGTACCGCAGGCGCTTCGAGCGGTCACCCGACGATTCGTTCCGCGCCCGCACCCGGTCGATAGCCATCTACGACGACAAGATCTTCCTGAACACGAACGACGCCCACATCGTCGCCCTCGACGCGTTGACCGGCGAGGTGGTCTGGGATCACACCGTGGCCGACAACCGGCTCGGCTACCGTTACACGAGCGGGCCGATCGTGATCAACGGAAAGATCGTCGCCGGCATGACCGGCTGCGAGCGCTACAAGGACGGCACCTGCTTCATCTCCGCCCACGACCCGCAGACCGGCGCCGAGTTGTGGCGCACGTCGACCGTCGCCCAGCCGGGCGATCCGGGCGGCGACACGTGGGGCGACCTGCCGGCGATGTTCCGGGCCGGCGGCGACGCCTGGATACCGGGCAGCTACGACCCGGCCACGAACCTCACCTACTGGTCGACCTCGCAGGCCAAGCCGTGGGCGCGGCTGTCGCGCGGCACCGACGGCGACGCGCTCTATACGAACAGCGTGCTCGCCCTCGACCCGGAAACCGGCCAGCTCGACTGGTACTACCAGTTCGTGCCGGGCGAGACGCACGACCTCGACGACGTGTTCGAAAGCGTGCTCATCGACCACCGCGGCCGGCAGTCCCTGTTCAAGATGGGCAAGCTGGGCATCCTCTGGGAGCTCGACCGGGCAACCGGCGCGTTCGTCGCCGCGCACGACCTCGGCTATCAAACGCTGGTCGACGTCGACCCGGAAACCGGCGAGACCACCTACCGGCCGGAGATGATCCCCGAGCCGGGCGAGGAGCTGGAGTTCTGCCCCGACTTCCAGGGCATCCGCAATTGGCGTGCGTCGGCCTATCACCCGGGGACCGGGATGCTCTACATCCCCATCCACCCGACCTGCGTCAAGGGGACGTTCAGCGAGGTGGCGCGCGAGCCGCATCCGACCGGCGATCTGTACTACTACGGCAACCCGCGCTGGACCGGCTGGCAGTCGGCAGGCCGGCTACCCCATCCGAAGAGCCCCGACCACGACGGCCACCTCGTGGCGATGGACATCGACACCGGCGAGGTGCGCTGGCGGCATTCCACGCGCCTGCGCTCGCTGGCGGCGGCCCTGACCACGGCCGGCGGCCTGGTGGTGACCGCCGACGGCGACCGCTATCTCTACATCATGGACGTGGAGACGGGCGACGTGCTGTACCGCACGCGTATGCCGTCGCCGGTGCAGGGCTTCCCCATCACCTATGCGGTCGAGGGCCGGCAGTACCTGGCCATCCCGGTCGGCGGGGGACGGGTGCCGGGGGCCCCGAACGCGATGTACGTCTTCGCCCTGCCAGAAGATGATTAGATTCCACGATAGTCCCTAGGCAGCCAGAATGTCCCGGTTCTACAGGGATGTCCTGCGACATGCGTCCAGCCACCGCGGAGCGCGGTCCGCCAGTTCCAGCCCCTAACGTGGCATAATCGTGGGACGCAAACGCAACCGAAATCCCCATGGCAGGACGCCTCCGAGTCAAGCAGATCCCGACCCTGCGGCCGGGCCGCCACGGCGACGGCGGCACCCTCTACCTCGTCGTCGAGCCCGGCGGCCACAGCCGCCACTGGGTGCAGCGGCTGACCGTCGACGGCAAGCGCCGCGACCTCGGGCTCGGCGGGTATCCGTACGTCGGGCTCGCCGAAGCGCGCGCCACTGCGTTCTCCAACCGTCAGCTGGCGCGCCGCGGCGGGGACCCGACGGCGGCGCTTCGGCCGTCGCGAGTCCCGACCTTCCGCACCGCGTGCGAGCGGGTCGACGCGGCGGCGACCTGGAAGGGCCATGGACCGGAGGGCCGGCGGCGTGCCCTGGAGCGGTACTGCGGCTCGCTCCTGGACCGGTCTCTCTCCGTCGTAAGTGATTGAAGCGCAATGAGAAGTGCTTCGTGACGCGGCTACCGTACTGCTACTGGCCGAGCGACTCCAGACGTCCATTTCCGGCCCAACGGGTTTGTCAGCGTTCGGCCACCGCCGTCCTGGAGCGAGATCCGCGCCGGCGCCGCACGATTCCCAGCGGCGGCGACCTCAGGCTCCTCCAGGCCGATCGGCGGCGGCCTGTTCGATAGCGACGAGAAGGTTGAGAACAGGGGCTTCAGATTCGCTCTGAAGGCAAGGTGCCGGCGAGGCACGCCGGGCGTCGATGCGCCGTGTCCGCATCGGCACGACGGCGATGGCCGACATGCCGCGCGACGCCCGCAACGACACCGGAACGCGCGCGGGAACCAATCCGGCGACACAGCGCACGGGCCGCGGACAGGAGCGTCCGGCGGGGTTTCCAGTGCCACACGGGGGAGCGGTACCGTAGCGACAATGGGCGAACGGCCGGGTCCGTCGCGGGCGGGCGGACAGGTGCTTGCGCACGCGGCCGCGCGGCGCCCGGCGATCAACGTCGTTGCCCGGCGGGAAGCCGGCGCGACGGCCGCCGCGGGGAGCCGTGGCCCGGCAGTAGCGGCTGCAGGGAACCGAATGCAAGCCTTGTGTCCGGGTTACCGCTCCCACCCTGACCGGTTGCGTTCCCAACCACGCTGGCTCCGCGTTGGCGGCTCGGGCCTTCTCGCGATCACCAGCGGAAGGTTCTCGCTTCGCGTCGCCGTCCGCCAATGCGTGGCCTGGTCCTTCTCCTCCTGGAACACCAGCACGTCGCCTGCCCGCTTCTGGCACAGCAACGTCGCATACTCCCGGATTGCCTGCGCCCCCGGTCCCTTCTGTCGCAGGTGTCCGTTGATGCCCCACGCCTCGAACTTCTCTTCCGCCTCGCCCGCCGTCATCCTCATGCGGCGCCGGTCCTTGCCTCTGGTCACCGCGTCGACGACGATCCTGTCGCCCTCGACCCCGATGCGCAGCCGCTCGTACGTGGCGCGCAGGATGGCGCCGGCACCGGCTTTCCCGAGCCCGTAGTGCTTCTCCTCTTCCCCTTCCGGGAGCCCGCGCAGCCGCTCGTGCGCACTGCTTCCGATGCGGCCGTACCCCACCAGCCAGTCCAGCGCCAGCGTGTCGAGCCGTTGGTGCGGAATCGTGTTCACCGCGATCTCGAGACTCTGCGGGTCGAGCTCGCCTGCTGTTCGAATGTCGTAGACGTCGCGCGCCAGCTTGTGGGCCGCCCGTTGCAGCTTCCCCCGCAGGATCTGCGCGTTCGACAGCACCGTCTCTTCACGCCCTTCCACGGTCTCGACCCCGTGTCCCCTGGCGATGGCCAGCCGGTGGCTCCACAACTGGACTTCCTGTTGGTCGGGACCTTCCCCGAAACGGATGTCATAGAGGTTCAACCGGGCGCTGTACTCCGGTATCGCTCCAAGCTCCCGCACCTGTCGCCGGAACCAGCCGTGCTCGGCCTGCTCCAGTCTCTCCAGGTCGACGCCTTCATCCAGTTGCAGGTCGACGTCGAAGCTGATCCGATGGCCCCACCGCGCCGCCAGGATCGTGCCGCCGCCCAACCGGTACTCGATCCGGTGGCCGATCGCGTCGAGTCCCTGCCGCACGCTGTCCCTGGTCGTCCGCCACAGCGTGCGCGCCGGTTCCGGCAGCGTCAGGCCGCCTTCGCTCACCATTCGTCGATCCCGGACTGCCCGGGGTAGATTGCCCAGCGGTTCAGGGCGGCCGCCGCGCGGCACCGCGACAGGCCGGCTCGGTGCAGCGCGGCCACCAGCTCGCGGAAGGTATACACGTGCTCGGTCCACGCCGCGAGAAGCTCTTCCCATTCGGCTTCGGTCGCCCAAGTGTCGAGTATCGCGCGCTGGCGTTCGGTCGGGACCTCGGCCCGCACCGCCGCGTAGAACTCTTCGGCCGTCGGCCGCCGCCGCCATCCGGCGCAGCTCAGTGCCAAGCGAAAGCCGACGCTCCTGCTGCACTCTCGTGTTTCGTCCGGGCTGGTTGGCGCGCCGATCAGCCTGCACTGCCAGGCCGGGGCGGGTGCGTCGCTGAAAAGCTCCGCAGGCAGCAGCTCCGGGTCCGTCGGCCGGTAGGCGGTTCTCTTCGTCAGCTCCACCATCTCCGGCGACAAGTCGTCTCCGAGATCGATATCGCCCAATGGAGCCTCCTCGGGTCTCTCTCCTCGTACGGGCGACATGGTGCCGGGCGAGTTCCAGTCTATGTAGTGGTGCTGCTTGATCCGCATGCTCGTCACCGCCTGCAGTCACGATAACACCAGCGTCGGCTGGTCACGCGCTGCGCTCCCGCGGGACCATGCCGGCGTCTCCCTGGACGGGCCGGCTCGAAGGAGCCGAGCCGGACATGACAGCAGCGGACACGCCCGGCCAGCGTTCGAACAACAGCACCGCAGGCCCGTCGGCAGCCTCGTCCCCGAAGCTTGTTCTTCGTCGCATCCGCGGTCCGGGTCGCGGCGTCGTCCAGGCGCCTGGCCGGCGCGCCGGTAGCGCGAGGCCGTAGTAGGCTGCTGGCAAGCCAATGTCCATCGACGAATGGCGGGCGCTGCGCCCCGAGGTCAAACGCGGCAACCCGTACCGCGAGCCGCACACGCTGGCTCCGCCCCAAGCCTTTCGGCGCGAAGGCTCCAGAGCCGCCATCCGCCGTCGATACGTCCACGACGACGAGCCCGACCGCGTCGGACGGGCCAGCCGGACCGTTGTCCGCCGTATCACCCGCAGTTGCTGCGGCTGGAAGAGGAATGCCAGGCGCGCGGCAGGCCCGTGTCGTGAAGGTGGCTGAGGGCGATACAGTCGCGCACGCTGGATCAGCTCCTCTCGGAGCCGCGCGTATCGCCAATCGGCCAAATAGGCATGGTTCGGCAGGTTTCAATGATCATGGCGTAATACGTCAGTGAATACGCGATCTGCCAAAGGCACGTATGACGTACACGCACGTAGCCGAGGCAAGCCTTCGCCGCCCGCGGGTCGAGGGCCTTGGTGGTGTTGCAGCCGGCCGGCCGTCACGGAAATCGGTACTGGCGCGGAGAGTCGCCCGTCGTATCTCATGGGCCTCGATCAGCAGCGTGCTCTTCACTTGGGCGCGCTGCTTGTCGACCAGATCGGCCAGCTCCCCCTTCAGCTCGTCGCGAGTGAGGTGCTCGTGGGCGAGCAGGGCGAGCGCGTCCAGGAGCAACAGCGACGACGAGCGAAGCATCGGGCAGTTGCGAGGCAAGGGCAACGGCCGGCGCGGCGACCGCTTGTCGAAACGCCGAACAGCACAAGCGAACAGCAACGCCGTCCGCAACTGGCCGGTGAGAGCGATCTTCGTCGGCGCTGGTCCGGTCCTCGATCCCACTTGCCGCCCCACGGGCCGGCGCGGATCAGCGGTTCCGGCGGGCCGTTCTGGGCCGCCGCGGAATTCACGTTGATCGTCTCGGTGTAGATCGTCTCGGCCAGCATCTCTCGTCGCGCGCCACCGAAATGGGACCGCCGGGGCCTGCGGTTCGGTAGCCCGCTGGCGGCCAGAAGCGGCGCGGCGGTCCGGTTGGCCGGGCGCCTGGCCTCACCGGTCCGGCGGCTTCGCCATGCGGTAGCCGGCACTGCGGTGGTTGAAGATGTAGGCGGGGCTGGCCGCGTTGTCGCCGAGCTTGCGGCGGAGGTGCGTGACGAAGATACGCACCAGGTTCGCGTCGGCGCTCTCCCGCTTGGGCCAGACGCGGCGCAGCAGCGTCTCGAAGGTCACGACGCGTCCGGCGTCGAGCGAGAGCACGCGCAGCAGCTCGTACTCGGTGGCGGTCAGCTCGACCGCCTCACCGCCGAGCGTCACCCGGCGCTGCCCGTAGTCGATGGCAAGCTCTCCGACCACGAACGGCTCGGGCTCCTCGCGCCGCCGCAGCGCCGCCCGGACCCGGGCGACCAGCTCGGTCGGCGAGAAGGGTTTGACGAGGTAGTCGGCCGCGCCCGAGTCGAGCGCCTTGGCGACGGTCTCGTCGCGGCTGTAGCCGGAGATGAAGATGACCGGCAGGTCGGCAAGCTCGGGGACTTGGCCCATCAGCTCGATGCCGTCAACGTCGGGCAGCATCAGGTCGAGCAGCACCAGCCGCGGCCTCTCGGTGCGGATGATGCGCCGCAGGTTGTGCGGCGCGCCCGTCACCAGCGGGGCGAAGCCAGCCTCGGCGAGCGCGTCGCGGACGAAGCGCAGCGCCCGCGGGTCGTCGTCCACCACCAGGATGCGCGGCGGCTCGGCGGGTTGCGGCGCCGTCGGCGGGACCGTGGCGCGATCGGCTGCCACCGCGCCGGGCTCGCCGGCCACCGGAATCGTGAAAGTGAACGTGGCGCCGCGGCCGGCGCCGGCGCTCTCGGCCCGGATGCGGCCACCGTGCGCCTCGACTAGCCCCTTGCAGATGGCGAGCCCGAGGCCGTGGCCCGCCGCCGCGCCCTGCCTGCCGCCGCCGTGCTTGCTGAACAGGTGCGGCAGCAGCTCGGTCGCCACCCCGCTCCCCTCGTCGGAGACCGAGACGGCGACGTGCGCATCCTCGCGCACGGCCGCGACCCGGACCGGGGTCGACTCGGGCGCGTGCCGCGCGGCGTTCGACAAGAGGTTGTTGAGCACCTGCACGATGCGCCGGCGGTCGGCCATCACGGGTGGCAGGCCCGCCGGCAGGTCGACGAGGACGGCGTGCCGGCTGCCGGCGCTCAGGAACGTGGTTCGCGCCCGCTCGACCAGGGCGGCCACCTCCGAGGGCTCGGGGGCGACCGACAGTGTGCCCGAGTCGATGCGCCCGGCATCGAGCAGGTCGCCGATGAGGCCGCGCATGTGACCGGCCTGCTCGGCGATGATGCGGAAAAACTCGCGCGTCTCGGCCGGGTCGAGTTCGGCCGTCTCCTCCAACGCCGCGTCGGCCGAGCCCTTGATGGCGAGCAGCGGGACGCGCAGCTCGTGGCTCACCAGACCTAGGAACTCGGTCCGCATCCGTTCGATCTCGTCGAGCGGCGCCAGGTCCTGCATGGTCACCACTACCGAGCCTACGGCGTTGCCTTCGGCGCGGATCGGCGTGGCGTTGATCAGCGTCCTGGCGCTGCGGCCGTCGGGGACCGAGAGCATGACCTCCTCGGCGCGCACCGTCTCGCCGGTGCCGAGCGTCTGCGCCAGGGGAATCTCGGCCAGCGACACCTCCCGCCCGTCGGCGCGGCGCACTGAGATCACCTCCAGGAGCTGCTCGACCGGACGGCCGGGCGTCCGCAGGCTCTCGACGATGCGCCGCGCCTCGCGGTTGAACGAGACCGGCCGGCCGTGCCGCGCGTCGAGGACCACGACCCCGATCGGCGAGGTCTCGACCAGGGCCTCCAGATCCGCCCGCGCGCGCTGCTCGCTGCGGTGCGTGCGGGCGTTGGCGATCGCGACGGCGGCCTGCGAGGCGAACAGCATCAGCACCTCCTCGTCGTCGCCGGTGAACTCCTCGCCATCGGCCTTTTCGGCGAGGAAGAAGTGGCCGACATCCGCGCCCCGGTGTCGCATCGGCGTGCCCTGGAAGGTCCGCGAGAACATCCGCGCGGGCGTGATGCCGAGCGAGCAGACGTAGCCCGCCAGGTCGCCGAGCCGCAACGGCCCGCGCAGGTGGCGCAGGTGCTCGAACAGGCGGCCGTTGTCGGGCCAGGCGAACAGCTCCTGCTCCTCCTCCGGCGTGAAGCCGGAGAACACGGATTCGCGGGTGGGCATGCCGGTCTCGTCGACGGTGGCGATGACCCCGTAGCGGGCGCCGGTGAGCCCGCGGGCGCTGTCGACCACCTCGGCGAGCACGGTGTCGAGGTCGAGCGTGGCGCTGATGCGCAGGACGGCCGCGCTCAGGGTGGAGATGCGCTCGCGCAGCGCCTCAATCTCGCGCCTCGCATCGCCGGATTGCGTCAACGCTCCTCCTTCGCGGCTCGAATCGCGGTCCGCCGGGGGCCGGAACGGGGCCCTGCCGATCTGTGGGCGTCTGTCGCGGGGCGACATAGAGCCGAACTTTATGAAAACGAAATGATATCGCCAATACTCGAAACGCACATTCAATACGCAATTGGTTAGCATTCTCAGTCGACTATCCGCAGTGCCGTGCGAAGTGGCGGCTGCCCGCGCCTCGTTTCGCGGCACGTGCCCGGGGACGATGCGCGGAAGCTTCGCGGCGAGGTCGAGTTGGTGATGCGGTTCGACCAGGGAGCCGAGAGGTTCGTCGGCACGGTGCGGAACACGGCGAGCCAGACCGCCCGCGACGTGTGGGTCGAGATTCACCTCTCCAACGGGGTCGAGTTCGGTCCGACCCCGAGAGTCGACTTGGGCGCCGGCGAAACCCGCCCCGGTCGAGCTCGACGCTTGCGGCTAGGCCTTCGATTGATGGACCGTCCACGTGGAGCTGGGGTCGGGTGCGAGCTAGCGGAGAGAGGAAGGCCTGCATGGCGGTCGTGGTCGAGGCGCGCGAAGTTTGCGTCCGCGTCGCCTTCAGCCTCGGAATAACGGCCGCGACTGCCGGGTCCGCTGCGGCTTCGGGGTGCCCGACAACGGGAGCCGGCACTTCGAGTTGGGCAGCGACGCGATCGGCGGGAGATCTCGATGCTCGGCGGCACCGACCCTGGCGTCCTCGACCGGCTGGCAGGCAGCGGCTCGTCGATGGGTGGAAACGCCGTATGTCCGACAGATGACACACTAGAAGCTGCGGGTTCCCGCGTGCCCGAGACGGGTCAGCGGACACATGTGGCGGCTGGCCCGGGAACGCTCGACGGGAGAGTCCGCGGTGGACGTATGCCAAGCGTGCGGTCTGGTGCGGATGACGTCGTATCAGACCGGACAGGTTGTGGGCTACGAGACAGCCGACAACAGCATCCGACCACGTCATGAGCGCCATGAGGACGAACTGCCGGGGAGGGAGCAGTTCCCCTCGGGAGGGAACGAGTTGCCGTCGGTCGCCTTGACGACGAAGTTCCTGCAGCTGTGCCAGCAGTACGGCTCCGAACAGCTCGCTGTCGGGATCGTCGCCGTAGGACGCGGCACCGGGGTGCAGGGATTGCCGGAGAGCAACGACTGGATGGCGTGGAACGCCGACGAGATGCGCGCAGCAGTTGAGCACTTGCAGCACAAGCTGGGGCGCTGACGCCGCAGGCGCACTACCCGGCGGCCCGGGCTCCTGCTTCGATGACTGTGGGTGGGATGTCGCCAAGGCCGACCGCTGCTCGCCGCAGGCCTGATTGCCTGCCGAGGCAGCCGCGGATCGTGCCGCCGGAGACAGGTGGGAGAAACGGCCGCACCTGGACGCGCGGCTGAAGATCAGGCCCCAAAGGAGCGATCGCGTTCGACGCCGGAAACGGCGTGGGGGTACGATCTCCGCCGGATGCCGGGCAACAGCTTCGGACAGGCGTTCCGCATCACCACGGCCGGCGAGTCGCACGGTCCCGGCAACCTCGTCATCGTCGACGGCTGCCCGCCGGGGCTGCCGCTGAGCGTCGAGGATCTCATCCCCGATTTGGCGCGACGCCGGCCCGGTCAGAGCGCCATCGTCACCCAGCGCGACGAGCCGGACGCGCCGGAGATCCTGTCCGGCGTGTTCGAGGGGAAGACCACCGGCACGAGCATCGCGATCCTCATCCGCAACCGGGACCAGCGCAGCCGCGACTATGCCGCCATCAAGGACAAGTACCGGCCCGGCCACGCGGACCAGACCTACGACGCCAAGTACGGGTTCCGCGACTACCGGGGCGGCGGCCGGTCGAGCGCCCGTGAAACGACCGTGCGGGTCGCCGCGGGGGCCATCGCCAAGAAGCTGATCGCCGAACGGTTCGGAGGGCGCATCGTCGGTTACGTGAAGCAGATCGGCGACGTCGTGGCGGACGTCCCGGCCCCGGCCGCGGTCACCATCGACCAGGTGGAACGCTTACCCGACGGCCAGCCGAACATCGTGCGCTGCCCCGACGCCGCGGCGGCCGCACGCATGGTGGCGCTGATAGAGCGGATGCGCAGCGAGCAGAACTCCATCGGCGGCGTGGCCGAGATCGTCGCCACAGGCGTGCCGGCGGGACTCGGCGAGCCGGTATTCGACAAGCTGAAGGCCGACCTGGGCAAGGCGCTGTTCAGTCTGCCGGCGGTGCTCGGGGTGGAGTACGGGGTCGGGTTCGGCTGCGCGACCCTGCGCGGCACGGACAGCAACGACGTCTTCTACGCGACCGGCAACACCGCGCGGGAGGCCGGCAGTGCCGGGGAAGGCTCCGGGAGCGCCGAGAGCACATCCGGGGACGCCGAGGACCCAAGCAGCGGCGGGAAGAAAACGGCCGACGACGCCCGGGCGCCCGCCACGCCGCGTATCGCGACCCGCACGAACCGCCACGGGGGCATGCTCGGCGGCATCTCCAGCGGGATGCCGATCGTGCTGCGGGCCGCGGTCAAGCCGACCAGCAGCCTGCCGCAACCGCAGGAGACGGTGACCCGTACCGGAGAGCCGACGACCATCGCCACGAGGGGACGCCACGACCCCTGCCTGCTGCCTCGCTTCATCCCGATGGCGGAGGCGATGGTCGCCCTGGTCCTCGCCGACCATTGGCTGCGCTGGCGTGCCGTGGGCGGCGGCTGATCCGCATCGAATCCAGGTGATGCTACTGGCTGGTACGCCGCAGTTTCGTACCGACCGTCGTGGCGGACGACAAGGAGCCCCGAATCGTTGCCGCTCGAATGCAGCGGGGCTCTTGCCACGGACTGTCGAGACCGCCGCCGCCGAACCGGTCCGCGCCAAGCTATAATCCCGGCATCCCGGGAGGTCGACTGCGATGAATGCCCAGGCGAAACCCGTCAATGCCGGCGCCGTAACCAAGGCGGCCGTCGCAGGTGTCGTACTGATTGCCGTGTTCGGCCTCGGCTGGTTGACGGCGGCCACGGGGACGGGACAGGAGGCGGATCCCGCCTCGCTCACCGACCTCGAGCGCGACTTCACGGAACGGATGCGCAACGTCGTGCTCGTCGGTCACTTCACCATCGAGGGACGGGAACGGCGCGACGGCCTGCCCGAGCGCTACGCGATCAGCGAGGTCACCAAGCTGGAGGGCGACCGCTGGCGGTTCGACGTGCACTTGACCTACGGCAGTGTCGATGCCACGTTGCCGGTCGTCGTGCCGATGGTCTGGGCGGGCGACACGCCGATGGTCAGCATCACCGATTTCGCCATTCCGGGTCTGGGCGAGGAGTTCGGCGCGCGCGTCGTGTTCTACGACAACCGCTATGCCGGCACCTGGGACCACGGCGAGTACGGCGGCCTGATGTACGGCACGATCCAGCCGCTCGACGCGGACGAGGCCGAATAGAGGAGGCCCGGCCGACAAGAACCGTTCCGCCGCTGCGGCGGCACGCCGACATCCGGCGCGCGCCGCGGTGGCCGGTCGGCACGCCGCGCGGATCCCGTCAGAACGCCCGCTCGTAACACCAGCCCGACCCCAGGGCGACTTTGTCGCTGGGCAGTGACGTTCGGCTCCACCGTCAGAACGCCCGCTCGTAACGCCAGCCCGACTCCAGCATCCACAACCGGTGCCGTGGACCCGGGCTGTCCAACGGGCCGCCGCCGTGCGCGGCGTCCTGGTGATACAGCGCCACCTGTCCGCCGTCCACGTCGAGCAGATCGCCAAGCAGCCGCTCTTCCGGCCACTTCGCCACCGCGGCGAGCGCCGTCTCCATGTCGTCGAAGTCCGCCATGCGCGTCGTCAGCGCGAAGGTCGGCGCGGCCAGCTTGATCTCGCCGGCCCGTTGCCGTGCAAGTGCGTCGGCCGGTGACAGCCACTGATGTGCGTGGATCTCGCCGCCGTCCACCGCAATGCGCTCCGCGGGCGCCGGGGCGACGAAGAACCAGGTGGCGAAGCGGATGGGACTGACTTCCGGCGTCGTCCAGTGGACGGCGAACGCCAGCGAATCCAGCGTGACGTCGACACCCGCCTCCTCACGGGCCTCGCGAACCGCCGCCCGGCGCGCCGCCGCGGCCTCGTCGCCCGGCGCAACGGGATCGGCGTCCGCGGCATCGATCCGGCCGCCGGGAAACACCCAGTAGCCGCCGTGGAAGGCCAACGTCGGATTGCGCCGCAGAAAGAGGATCTCCAGCCCGCCGCCGCCGGACCGGATGAGCATCACCGAAGCGGCCGGTCGCGGCTCGACGGGCGTGGCGTTCACGGCGTGTAGTCTAGCAGCCCGTGGCGCAAGCCCCGCTGCATTCGAGCGCCGATGCATCCCGCGTGGACTGCGTTGCTCCTCGGTCGAATATGCACGCAACGAAGTGAGTTCTGCGGCGTAGGCTCCTGGAGCGGGGGGGATGGGCCGAAAACGCCGAGCCAGCGAGGCGGTTTCGGGGCACCAGCCCGACAATCATCGCCCGGCGACGATTGCGCCCAACCAGGCTTGGCCGGCGGTCCGAGCCGCTCCCATGGGCGCGGCTCGCGGGGGCCAGCCACGAACAGCGGGCCGACGCCTGCTTTCCCTGCCGCTGCAAGCTAGGTCCCGCTGCGACTTCGAGTGCCCGGATCTCTTCCGCTCAGCGTGCCGGCAGCTCGCCCCCCGGTTCCCGCAACAGGCCGCGAAGCCCAGCGCCTGTTGAGCCAACCTGTAGACTGTACCGTTTCCGCGTTCATCCGCCACCGCCACCTCGAACACCGTCTTTGCGAGGTCCACCGCCACTGTCGTACCATCCATCTCGGTCTCCTCTTGGTTGTGCCATCTTCGCCGTAAACCCATGGCGAAAGCCCCGCTGCATTCGAGCGGCGTCGTGGATCGTGAGTGAGTTCTGCGGCGGCTCCTGGAGCCGGGGGGGGGGGAAGGGCCGAAAACGCCGAGCCAGCGAGGCGGTTTCGGGGGTCAGCGGGCCCTTCGTCGCCAAGTGCTGCGTCGACGCTTGCCCCCCCCCCCCCGGGAAGCCCAGGCTGTAGACTGTACCGTTTTGTCCATCGCCGACATCGTCATCGTGACGGTGGGCGTCGGCTCTTGCAGGGCGCGATCGGCTTCGGGATGGGATTGCTGGCCGCGCCCCTCCTCATCCTGCTCGACCCGCGGTTGGTGCCCGCCCCCATCCTCGTGTGCACCCTGGTCCTGACCCTGTTGATGTCGTACCGGGAGCGCCGCGCGATGGATGTCCACGGCCTCAGGTGGGCGATCCTGGGGCGCATCGCCGGCACGGTCGTCGCGGCAGGCATTCTGGCCATCGCGGCCGCCGATACGCTCCTGCTCCTGTTCGGGGTCTTCATCCTGGCCGCCGTGGCCATGAGCGCCTCCGGCCTCCGGTTCGAGCCCACGGGCCGAGCGCTGGTTGCGGCCGGCGTGGTCTCGGGCGTAGTCGGCACGGTGGCGGCGGCCGGCGGCCCACCGTTGGCGCTGCTCTATCAGGACGCCCCCGGCGCCCGCATCCGGAGCACCATCTCCGGGTTCTTCGTGGTCGGGACGATCGTGTCGCTGGCCGCGCTGTGGCTCGTCGGCCGTTTCGGCGCGGGCGAGTTGCGCCTGGCGCTGGTGATGCTGCCCGGCATGCTGGCCGGGCTCGCCCTGTCGCGGAGCATCGCGCCCCTCGTGGACCGCGGCTATACCCGGCCGGCCGTCCTGACGGTCGTGGGGCTGACCGGCGCGGCGATCGTCGTGCGCCAGTTGGTCTGAGGAGACGCGAGGTCATGGAGTGGAGGGGCGCCAGAGAACCGGTCGTGAACCGGGACGTGCTGCATCGCCGCCCGAATCCAGCGGGACTTCGGCGCGCGCTCCGACGTTGCGGCGGTTGACCGCGCCGCCGATAAGATCGATCCTGTTCAGCGTGCACGGAGTGTCCGTGTCAACTTCAGATTCAGAGAGGTGATCCGATGAAAGCCTGTCCGCTTGTATTGCTGTTCGCGGTTGTCACGGCCGTATCTCTGGCGGCGGCGCCGGCCGCCGCGCAGAGCGAAGCGCTCCGCACGCCGTGGGGCGCACCGGACCTGCAGGGCATCTGGGACTTCCGCACCATCACGCCGATGGAGCGTCCGGAAGCGCTCGGCGACCAGGCGTTTCTGACCGAAGAGGAGGCCGCGAACCTCGAGCAGGCCACCGTAGATCGCAACGAGGAGCTCCTGCAGGCGGCGGCCCGGCGGACCGAGGCCGGCGGCAACGTGGGCGCCTACAACAACTTCTGGATGGACCGGGGAACGCGCACGGTCACCAACCGGCGCACGTCGCTCATCGTCGATCCCCCGAACGGGCGCATTCCCCCGGTGACCGCGGACGGGCAGGCGCGCCAGGACGCGGTGGCCGTGCGGCGCGGACGCCCCGCCTTCGGCCCCGAGGACCGCAGCATCGGCGAGCGCTGCATCCTCGGCTTCAACGCGGGCCCCCCGATGGAGCCGCGGGCCTACAACAACCACGCGCAGCTCTTCCAGACCCCGGACCACATCGTGATTCTCAACGAGATGGTCAACGATTCGCGCATCATCCCGCTGGATGGACGCGACCACCTGCCCGAGCACGTGACGCAGTGGCGGGGCGACTCGCGCGCCCGCTGGGAGGGCGAGACGCTGGTCGTCGAAACCCGCAACTTCCACACCCTGACCGCGTTCAGCGAGCGCCAGGGATCGAGCCCCGACATGGTGCTCACCGAGCGCTTCACCCGCATAGACGACGTGACGCTGCTCTACGCGGCGACGATGGACGATGCATCCACCTGGACGCAGCCGTGGACGTTCGAGGTGACGATGTTCCGGACCGACGAGCCGGTCTACGAGTACGCCTGCCACGAGGGCAACATCGGCATGGACGGCATTCTCGCCGGCGCGCGCGCCGACGACGCCAGGGCCGCCCAGCAGTAATCAGTTAGCCACTGGAGATTTCGGAGCCATTCTCATGACACGTCGCAACCCGTTCGTAACAACCACCCTCGCCGCCGTGCTCGGTATCGCCCTTGCCGGGCCGGCCGGCGCCCAGATCGAGAACTCGCCCGCCAATCGTCGCCTTGCGGCTTCGATTGGCGCCCAACCGACCCTCCAGGAGTCCGCGCCGCTCCGCGACGCAGACTCCTACACCCCGGTCACCGACGACCTGCTGCGCGAGCCGCCGCCGTCCGACTGGCTGAGCTGGCGCCGGACGCTCGACGGGCAGGGCCACAGCCCGCTCGACCAGATCACCACGGACAACGTAGACGATCTGCGGCTGGCCTGGAGCTGGAGCCTCGGGCCCGGCTCGCAGCAGACGACCCCGCTGGTGCACGACGGGGTCATGTACATCGCCAATCCCGGCGAGATCGTGCAGGCCCTCGACGCCGCGACCGGCGACTTCCTGTGGGAGTACCGGCGTGGCGCTCCCGAGCCCGGGGACAGCTTCGGCGGCCCGCCGCCGGGCCGGCAGCACCGCAACATCGCCATCTACGAGGACAAGGTCTACCTGAACACCGCCGACGCGCACATCATCGCCATCGACGCGCGCACCGGCGAGGCGGTCTGGGACACCGACGTCGGCCGCGGGGCCGGCTTCCAGTACTCCAGCGGCTCGATCGTCGCCGACGGCAAGGTGGTGTCGGGCCTGACCGGCTGCGGGCGCTACCGCGACGACACCTGCTACATCGTGGGGCTCGACGCGCGCACCGGCGACGAGCTGTGGCGGACCTCCACCATCGCCCTGCCCGGCGAGCGGGGCGGCGACACGTGGGGCGACCTGCCGGTCATGTTCCGGGCCGGGAGCGACTCGTGGATTCCGGGCAGCTACGACCCGGTCACCCGCACCCTGTTCCACGGCACGTCGCAGGCCAAGCCGTGGGCGAGGGTCGTGCGCGGCACCGACGGCGACGCCCTCTACACGAACTCGACCCTCGCCCTCGATCCCGACACCGGCGAGATGAAGTGGTACTACCAGCACATTCCGGGCGAGACCCTCGACATGGACGAGACCTTCGAGCGGATTCTGGTCGACTACGACGGACAGCGCTCCGTGTTCACGATGGGCAAGATGGCGGTGCTGTGGGAGCTCGACCTCGCGACGGGGGCGTTCCGCAACGCGCACGACCTCGGGTACCAGACCTTCGCCGACGTCGATCCCGAGACCGGCGAGGTGACGCACCGGGAGGGAATGATCCCCGAGCTCTACCAGGAGGTTTTCTGGTGCCCGAGCACGGCCGGCTTCAAGAGCTGGCGGGCGATGTCGTACCACCCGGAGACCGAGGCGTTCGTCATCCCGATCAACCTCAACTGCGAGACCGGCGTGTTCGGCCCCGTCGAGCGGGTCGAGGGGGGCGGCGGCACCGGTCCTGTGCGGCGCACCAACCACTTCCATCCCGACAGCCCCGGCCAGCTCGGGGAGCTGCTGTCGATGAGCATGCGGACCGGCGAGGTCCTGTGGCGGCAGCGGTTCAAGACGCCGATCAACAGCGCGGCCCTGACCACCGCCGGCGGGCTGGCGTTCGCGGGAAGCTGGGACCGCTACATCTACGCCTTCGATGTCGCGGACGGCGAGATCCTGTGGAGCCGGCGCCTGCCGACCTCCATCCAGGGGTTCCCGATCAGCTACGCGGTCGACGGGCGGCAGTACGTGGCGGTGCCGGTCGGTGCCGGCGGCGCGAGCTGGCAGGGCATGATCCCCGCCGATCTGATGCCGGAGGAGAGGCGTCCGGTCGGGGGTAACGGGCTGTTCGTGTTCGCGCTCGATCAGTAGGCGGACACGACGCGAAAGGGCTCCCGGCGTCCAACGGCACGGCCGCCGGGAGCCATCGCTCGGCCGCCGGATCCCGGCGCCGCCGGCTGCGCGCCGACACCCGCCGGGCGGAAGACCGCCACCGCGGTCTACACGCGCGCAAGAAACGCCGTCGAGCCGCCGTTCAGGCGAACACCAGCGTGACCGTCTCGGCCACGCAGGCCGGCTTCGTCTCTCCCTCGATCTCGATTACGAACCCGCTGACCACCCGCGCCGTCCCCGGCGCCGTCCGCTCGACCGTTCTGATGGTCTGCACGCCGCGCACGCGCGCCCCGACCGGGACGGCGTTCGGAAAGCGCACGCGGTTGACGCCGTAGTTGATGACGCGCGACACGCCGGTCAGCGTCAGGATCTGGCTGCGAAAGCCGGGGATCAGCGAGAGCGTGAGGAAACCGTGCGCCACCGGCCCGCCGTACGGCGACTCGCGCCGCGCGCGCTCGACGTCGCAGTGAATCCACTGGTGGTCGAAGGTGGCGTCGGCAAAGCGGTCGACCAGCTCCTGGGTGATCGGCAGCCACGCGCTGGCGCCCACCTCCTGGCCGGCCAGCCGTTCGAGCTCGTCCAGGCCGCGTACCTCTCGCACTGAATCCATGGCACCGCGGAACGTCGATGCGTCCCCGGCGGAGCCGCGCCGGGGACCATGACCCCCGCGCCGTATCCGTCCCCGGACTACTGCGCTGCCGAGAAACTCAGCTCCGGGTCGTAGCGCAGGACGGTGCGTTCGATGGACAACAGCACGCCAGCCAACCGTGCAGCGACTTCATCCGCCCGCTCCCCGTAGGTGCGCTGCAGAATGGTCGGACGGTCGAGCTCGCCGAAACTCGCATGATTCTCGACGATCTGCCACACCGAGGGTCCCGGCCCGAACACGCGCTCGTAGACGCCGAACACCACGTCGGCACCGCGGAACTGCGGAGTGTTCTCCAGCAGGAACGCCTCCCAGTCCGCATTCCGTCCCGGCGCCACCTGCACGCTCGTGATCCAGGCCAGCGACAGGCCGCTGACGTCGTCCGACTCGACGCTCAGGTCGGGGCGATACCGCACCGCGTAGCTCTGTCGGCTGGCCAGGGTCCGGCGCACACGATCGGCAAGTCGCGCGAGCCGATCAGGCTCGAGCACGCGTCCCAGCGGTCCGCCGAAGTCGAGTTCCGACAGACTCTGCAGCGGCGTCACGAACAAGCGCTCGTAGGTGTTGCCGAACTCGGCGGTGCGCCACGCGGAGCGCCACGGCACGCCGGCGTCCCGCAGGGCCGGATTGATCTCCTCGAGCTGCAGTTCGATGAACTCGTCCAGCTCTCTCGGCAGCACCTGTAGGATGTCGACCCGCATCCAGGATGTCTCGTCCTGCGCCAGAGTCACGGACGCGATGCCCGGGATCGACAACAGGCCGACGAAGAGAGCGGCGCTCCAGGTGACAAAACGTTTCATGACAGCCTCCAAGTGATGCCCCCGGACGCCAAGCGCGCCGGGACGCTGCCTCCTGAAACTACTCTATCACCGCTCCCGCCTCGGGGGGCATGAACTCTGCCCGAACACACGCCAATTACCCCCGGCCCGCCGCGGCGATCCCTTCGCGCTCGTCGACGCGCCACAGAATCAGACCGCCCACCAGGAAGAAGACCAGCAGGCTCGCCACCCCGACCCGCTGGTTGTAGACATCGCTCAGCACGCCGAGCAGCGCCGGCCCCAGGAAAGAGGTCACCTTGCCGGAAAAGGCGAAGAAGCCGAAGAACTCCGACTCGTGCTTCGCCGGCACGAAGCGCGCCATCAGCGATCGGCTGGCCGACTGGTTGGGCCCGGCGAAGATGCCGACGAGGATTGCCGAGACCCAGAACCATTCGCGGGACGGGGCCAGCGCCCCGACGACCGTGGCCACCGCGAGCGCCGCCACGCTCCACGCAACGGTCGCGCGGCCGCCGATCCGATCGTCGACGAAGCCGAACGCGAGCGCCCCGAGGCCGGCGCCGACGTTGATGACGATGCCGAACGTGATGAGCTCGGCGAACGTGAAGCCGAACGTCCCGACCGCGTAGATCCCGCCGAACGCGAAGATCGTCACCAGGCCGTCGTTGTAGAAGAGCCGCGCCAGCAGGAACCGGGCCACCTGCCGGTAGCGGCGCAGATGACGGACGGTGACCGCCAGATCGCCGAAGGCGCGGCGGATGTTCAGCCCCTCGCCTGACACGCCGTCGTCCCCGAGGAAAACGAACGCCGGAATCGCGAACAGGAGGAACCAGCCGGCGACCAGCAGGTTGGTTGCGCGCAGGTGGAAGCCCTCCTCGGTCGGGATCCCGAACATCGGTGTCTCGGGCAGCACGAAGACGAGCAGCGCGACCAGGAGCGCCACCAGGCCGCCGGCGTAGCCGAGTCCCCAGCCGTAGCCCGAAACGCGTCCGATCCGTTCCGGGGCGGCAATGCTCGACAGGAAGGCGTTGTAGAACACGAGACCCAGCTCGAACGCCACGTTCGCGACGACGAAAACCGTCAGAGCGATTACGACCGCGTTGGGCTGGCTCGGACGCACGAAGGCGAGCGCCACGGTCGCCGCCACGCAGACCAGCGAGCAGAGAATCAGGTACCGCCGCCGGCCGCCGCGATCGGCCAGCGCACCCGCGATCGGAGCCAGCGCCGCGATGGCGAGCGCACTCGCCGTGATGCCGCGCGACCAGAGGGCGGTGCCGCGCCCCGGATCGTCCGCGAACGCGGACGTGAAGTACGCCGAATAGACGAACGTGACGACCAGGGTGGTGAACGCCGAGTTCGCCCAGTCGTAGAGGCACCACGACCAGATGGTCCGCCGTTCGTCTCCGTGGTTCTGCGCTTGCGTCGCGGCGTACATGGTTCACCTACAATACGGCGAACGCCGCCGCCCCTGCCACCGGGCAGGCATTCGGACGCTCTCTCGACCGCCTGGAGGAAAACCGAGCCATGCCGCTGTACGCCCTGATCGCTCGCCAGCCCGAACCGGAACGCCGCCAGCGCGCCCGGCCCGCGCACCTGGAACACATGAACCGACTGAACGAGGCCGGGCGCGTGCAGTACGGCGGCCCACTCCTGGACGGCGACAACGCGGTGGGCAGCCTGATCATCGTGGAAGCGGAGAGCCTGGGTGATGCGAAGGCCACCTTCGCGCGCGATCCCTACCTCGTCGAAGACGTGTTCGAGCGCTACGAGATACTGGAGACGAAGCAGATCTATCCGCGGCAGGCATGACCGCGCCTCCCCCGCCGATCGGACGCGGGACGCCGTTCGCCCGGCGACGGGGGTCGACCGGACCGGGGACGAGGCCCGTACGGTCAGCGCGGGACGTCGGGAAAGCGCGGGCGTCCGGACTCGAGCTGCGTGCCGAGCGAATTGAGCGCGATGGAGACCATCCGGTAGCCCGCGACGGTGATCACCACGTCGATCAGCTCGGCCGCGCCGTAACGCTCCGAGAGCGCGGCCCAGGTCGCGTCGGAGATGGCGTCCTCGCGGTGCAGCTCGTCCGTCGCCCGGATCAGCGCGGACTCGAACGCGTTCCATCCGCGAGCGTCCGCCCCGACCGCGATGCGCCGGATCTCGTCGTCGGTCATCCCGATGCGCCGCGCCGCCCGCACATGCTGCGACCACTCGTACTCCGAGCCGCAGAGCCACCCGATGCGCAGGATCAGGATCTCGCGCGCCCGGTCGGACAGCGTGGCGCCGGTGCGGATGTAGGCCGACTGCACCGCCCGCGGCCGGAAGAAGATCGGGTGGCGGGCCAGCGTCGCGTAGAGATTCAGCACCGGGCGACCCGAATCGCCGGGATCGAGCAGGCTGCGAACCTCGTCGGACCACGCGTCCCGCGGGAGCGGGTCCAGCCGCGGGGCATCGAGACGTACCGGGGCCGCCCCGGCCGGCCCCAGCGTGCGCTCGACGCCGGCGGGCAGGCGATCGGCGAACCGCTCGTCCGGCTGCACGCCGAGGCTGTTGGCCAGCATCGCCAGCAGGATGTACTCCGCGCCGCTGAAGATCGTGTCGATGAGCTGCGGCACGTTGTAGCGGGTCGCGAGCTCGTCCCAGGAGGCATCACCGAGCAACGCGTCGCGGTACAGCTCATCCGTGGCGCGCAGCATCAGCCGGTCCCAGGGCCCCCATCCGGCGTCCGGCCCTTCCGCCACCCGGCGCAGGTCCCGGTCGCCGAGGCCGAAGGAGCGGGCCTCGGCCGCCAGCTCGGCCCACAACGCTTCGGAACCGCAGAGCCAGGCGGCGCGCAGGCCCATGAGGACCTGATCGACGGCCGGCACCATCGAGCGCTGGCGCAGGTAGGCGGCAAGCGGTCCCAGCCCGTGCAGCGCCGGGGGATGCCGGGCCAGCGTCCGGAGCAGGTTGGTCGCCCGCGCCGGATCGACCCCGAACGACTCGATGCCGCTGCGGACGTCCGCGTTCCATGCTGTGGAATCAGCCGGATCCACGGGATCGATCCGGGGGGTCGCCGGCCGCTCCTGCCCCGCCGCGACGACGGCGCCGGCCGCTTCGGCGCCGCCGTAGCTGCCCGCCGGGGCTGCGCCCGGCATGGCGGCGCGCGCGACGATCACCGCCGGCGTGGCGCCCAGCACGCCGGCGATCAGACCGACCGACAACAGGCGTTGCATCGTGTGGCTCCCGGCACTGTTCGACATCGAGCCCCTCAATTTCCGCACGAAGGTCGGCAGTCGCGCGTCGCGACAGCATAGCCCGGAACTCACTCCGTTGCGTTCTACGGCGCAGACTCCTAGAATCGGCACCCCATGGCGGGTATCGACGTCTCGTCTCTCTTCTCGCTGTCCGGCAGGGTAGCCCTGGTCACCGGCGGCTCGCGCGGGATAGGCCGCATGATGGCCGAGGGGCTGATCCAGGCCGGCGCCACCGTCTATGTCTCCTCGCGCAAGCGGGAGGCCTGCGACCGGACCGCGGCCGAGCTCTCCGTGCAGGGTCCGTGCCACTCGCTCCCGTCAGACGTGGCGACGGAGGACGGACGAGCGGTGCTCGTCGAGGCGATTGACGCGCGCGAGCCACGCCTGCACATCCTGATCAACAACGCGGGTGCGGCCTGGGGCGCGCCGTACGCCGAGTATCCGGCGTCGGCGTTCGACAAGCTGCTGCGGCTGAACGTCGCGGCGCCTTTCCTGCTGACGCGCGACCTGACGCCGCTGCTCGAGCGCGGCGCGGCGGACGGCGACCCCGCCCGCGTCATCAACGTCGGCTCGATGGACGGCCTGCAGGTGCAGCAGCGCGTCGGGACCGGCACGTTCGCCTACTCGGCCAGCAAGGCGGCCGTGCATCACCTGACGCGTACGCTCGCGGTCGAGCTCGGTCCCCGCAACATCACGGTGAACGCCGTCGCCCCCGGGTTCTTCGAAAGCCGGATGACCGGCGACATTCTCGAGCGGCACGGCGCGGACATCACCGCCGCCTGTCCGCTCGGGCGTATCGGACGTCCCGAGGACATGGCGGGCATCGCGATCTACCTCGCCTCGCGGGCCGGGGCGTACACCAACGGCGCGGTGATTCCGGTAGACGGCGGCACTTTGCTCACGTGACGCGCGGGGCGCGACCCGCGCGAACGCGCAGCGGGCGCGCCCCCATGGACACCCCGGAGAGGACGATGATCTACAGGAGCCCGTTCCCCGACATCGAGATCCCGGTCCGGCCGCTGCACGAGCACGTGTTCGAGCACGCCGGCCGGTGGCCCGACAAGCCGGCGCTGATCGACGGACCGACGGACCGGTCCCTGACCTACGCGCAGCTCGGGCGAGCCGCACGAGCGGTCGCGGCGGGTCTGGCTGCACGCGGCTTCGCGCGCGGAGACGTGCTCGCCATCTACAGCCCCAACCTGCCGGAGTATGCCGCCGCGTTCTTCGGCGTGTCGACCGCCGGCGGTGTCGTCACCACGATGAACCCGCTCTACACGGCCGATGAGGTCAACCGCCAGCTCGAGGATTCGGGCGCCCGGTTCCTCCTGACCATCCCGCAGTTCCTCGACACGGCGAGAAAGGGCGCGGAAGGCACCGGGGTTGAGGAGTTCTTCGTCTTCGGCGAGGCTGAGGGGGCGACGCCGTTCGCATCCCTGATGACTGCGGGAGAGCCGCCGGCGGTGGCGATAGACCCGCGCAACGACCTGGCCGCGCTGCCCTATTCGAGCGGCACCACCGGCATGCCGAAGGGCGTCATGCTGACGCACTACAACCTGGTCGCCAACGTCTGTCAGATCGCCGCCAACGAGGGCATCGCGACCGACGACACGCTGATCGGGATCCTGCCTTTCTACCACATCTACGGCATGACCGTGATCATGAGCGCGTCCCTGCAGGCCGGCGCCACCATCGTCACGATGCCGCGCTTCGACCTCGAGCAGTTCCTCGGGCTGCTGCAGAAGCACCGCGTGACCACCGCCTACCTCGTGCCGCCGATCGTGCTCGCTCTGGCCAAGCATCCCCTGGTCGACAAGTTCGACATCTCGTCGCTGCAGAACGTGATGTCCGGCGCCGCGCCGCTTCCCGAGTCGGTCGCCCGCGGGGCGGCCGCGCGCAACGACATGCTCGTCCGCCAGGGCTACGGCCTGACCGAGACGAGCCCGGTCACCCACACCAACTCGCCGAAGAAGGAGACCCGGATCACCTCGGTCGGCACCTCGCTACCCAACACCGAGTGGCGCATCGTCGACGTGGCCACCCACCGGAACGCCGCCCCCGGCGACTTGGGCGAGGTCTGGATACGCGGACCGCAGGTGATGAAGGGCTACCTCCACAATCCGGAGGCAACCCGCGCGATGCTCGACGAAGACGGCTGGCTGCACACGGGCGACATCGGCAGGGCGGACGCCGACGGCTATCTTTACGTCGTCGACCGGCTCAAGGAGCTGATCAAGTACAAGGGATTCCAGGTGGCGCCGGCCGAGCTGGAGGCGGCCGTCCAATCGCATCCCGCCGTCGCCGACGCCGCCGTCATCCCCAGCCCCGACGAGGAGGCCGGCGAGGTCCCCAAGGCGTTCGTGGTGCTGCGCGAGGGGGCCGGCGCCACCGCCGAGGAGATCATGGCGCACGTGGCCGCGCAGGTCTCTCCCCAGAAGAAGGTCCGCCGGGTCGAGTTCATCGACGCGATCCCGAAGGTGCCTTCCGGGAAGATCCTCCGGCGGCAACTCGTCGAGCGCGATCGCGCCAACACGCGGCGTTGACCCGGACTGCCTCTTCGGCCCGCGCTCACCGATCACCTGTCAGCGGCCCCGGCCACCCCGCAGGTAACCCCACAGCGTGGCCGCCACGCCGATCGCGACGAGGAGCCAGAGATCGATGCCTTCGATGCTCTCGACCACAAAGAACCCTGGCACCTGACTGCCTGGCTCCTAGCTGCCGCTGCCCTGGCCGACCTCGTGGCCAGCCAGCATCTCCAGCGCCTTGACCATGCCCGAGTGGTCCCACGCCGAGCCGCCGTTGGCGGCGCAACTGTTGAACAACTGCTGAGCGGTCGCCGTGTTGGGCAGCGACAGGCCGAGCGCGCGGGCGCCGCTGAGCGCCAGGCTCAGGTCCTTCTGGTGGAGGTTGATCCGAAATCCCGGATTGAACGTGCGGGCGATCATCCGCTCGCCGTGGATCTCGAGGATTTTCGAAGAGGCGAATCCGCCCATGAGCGCCTGCCGCACCTTGCCGGGATCGGCCCCGGCCTTCGACGCGAACAGCAGCGCCTCGCCGACCGCCTCGATCGTCAGCGCCACGATGATCTGGTTCGCTACCTTCGTCGTCTGCCCGTCACCGTTGCCGCCGACCAGGGTTATGTTGGCGCCCATCAGGTCGAACAGCGGCTTCACCGTATCGAACGTCGCCTGACTGCCGCCCACCATGATGGTCAGCTTGCCCGCCTTGGCGCCCACCTCGCCGCCGGAGACCGGCGCGTCGAGATACTCGCAACCGAGCGCGTTGATCCGCTCGGCGAAGCCCTTGGTCTCGATGGGCGAGATGGAGCTCATGTCGACGACGATCTTGCCCGCGGACAGGCCCTCGGCAACGCCGTTCTCCCCGAACAGGACGGCCGCGACGTCGGGAGTGTCGGGGACCATCGTGATGACGATCTCCGAGCGTTCCGCCACCTCCTTGCCGCTGCCGCAGACGGTGGCGCCGCCGTCGACCAGTTCCTGCGGAATCGGAACGAGGTCGTGCACGAACAGCGTGTGGCCGCCGGTCTGCAGGTGCCCCGCCATGGGGCGGCCCATGATGCCGAGTCCGATGAAGCCTACATTCGCCATGAGTTGGTGTCCCTTCGAAGAGCGGTCCGCGTTGACAGTCCGTGGTCGAACCCGCGTGCCACGGGCTGCTCACGTCCCGGCGCCGACGTAGGGGGTCACCCAGGACAACCCCTCCGTCGTCGCCGCGGCCGGTTTGTACTCGCACCCGATCCAGCCCTCGTAGCCGATCCGGTCGATGAAGTCGAACAGGAACGGGTAGTTGATCTCGCCGGTCCCGGGCTCGTGCCGGCCCGGGTTGTCGGCGAGCTGCATGTGGGAGATCCGCGCCAGGTTGGCCTGGATGGTCGGCGCCAGGTCTCCCTCCATGATCTGCATGTGGTAGATGTCGTACTGCAGCGCGAGGTTGTCCGACCCGACGGCGTCGATGATGGCGTTCGCCTGACCGGTCCCGGTGAGGAAGAACCCGGGAATGTCGCGCGTGTTGATCGGCTCGATCAGGAGCTGGACCCCCGCCTCGCCGAGCTTCCCGGCGGCAAAGCGGAGGTTGGCGACGAAGGTCTCGGTCAACTGCGCCGGATCGGCGCCGTCGGGGGCGATGCCCGCCAGGCAGTTCACGCGCGGGCAACCCAGCGCGCGGGCGTAGTCGACGGTCCGCCCGACGCCGTCCTGGAACTCGCCGACCCGGTCGGGCAGGCAGCCGATGCCGCGCTCGCCGGCGCCCCAGTCGCCCGCCGGCAGGTTGTGCAGCACCTGCTCGAGGCGGTTCTCGGCCAGACGCCCGGCCAGCTCGTCCTTGGAGAAGTCATAGGGAAACAGGTACTCGACACCCTTGAATCCGGCGTCCGCCGCCGCCCGGAACCGGTCGAGGAAGTCGACCTCGTTGTACAACATGGTCAGGTTGGCGGCGAACTTCGGCATCGTCGGCGTCTCCTCTAACTGTCTGGTCTGAACGTGCGGCGCGGCGTGACCGCCCGATTCCTCGCGTAAGGTCGTGAAAGGGTATGCCGGTTCGGAGGCGGCTGTCGAGACATCCACCCGTCCGGGCGTGCTCAACCGCCGCGCCCGCGGCACCGGCCACAGTCCATGGGGCTGGTGCGACCGCTCAACATCGTCACGGTTGACGTTTTTCCTCGGCGATCTGGATCAAGTTGCCGCACGTATCGTCGAATACCGCCGTAATGACGGTCCCGAGGTCTGTTGGCGGCTGTACGAATCGCACGCCTTTTGCCAAGAGGCGCTCGTGTTCGGCTTCGACGTCGTCGACCGCGAAGGAGGTCCAGGGGATACCGTCCTCCACAAGCGCCCTCTTGAACGGACGCGCCGCGGGATGCTCATCAGGCTCGAGCACCAGTTCCGTCCCCTCCGGAGCTTCCTCGGATACAACGGTGATCCAGGCGTGCTCTCCCAGGGGAATGTTGTGCTTCAACTGGAAGCCGAGCGTTTCCGTGTAGAAGCGAAGCGCCTTCTGTTGGTCGTCTACCATGACGCTGACCCCATGAATTCTCATCTCTCGAATGCCCTTTCATCTGTCGAGACCGGCCAACGCTGCGCGATGGCCTTCAACGGACCGCCCTCGAACCAATGCAGCTTCGACCTTCCCTCGCGCCGCGTGCGAATCAGCCCGGCGGCCTCCAGGACGTCCAGATGTTGCGTGACCGCCTGCCGCGAGGAGTTGATGCCGTGCTTCATGGTCAGGCGTGCGCAGAGTTCGAAGAGCGACTGACCTGACCGATCGACGAGTTCATCCAGGATGGCTCGCCTGGTTGGGTCGGCGATCGCGCGATACACGTCCACGAGACCAGTCTAAGGCAAGTGTTCGCTTGCGTGTCAGTGGCCTATGATATGCAAGCGCGCGCTTGCATGTCAACTGTTCGACTTCCACACGCTCAGTCTTTGGAACTCCGGAAATCGCCACTTGAGCGCCTTCGCCGCGTCCTCGTTTCGCGGAACGGGCCGCTTCCGATAGCCGGGGGACCGGCTCGTCGACTCACTCGACCCATTCGGGCGGGTTCAGCCACCGGTCGCGCAACCCGACCAGCCGCTGCGCTTCCAGGGCTACAGCCGTGGTGGCGGCGCCGCGGGCATCGTCGGGGGCCACAGAGGGCCTTCGGGCCGGTCGGTGCCCGGAACCCGCCGCCTACGCTGCATCGAAGTGATACACGACCTCCTCGAAGCGGTCGCGAGCGAAGGTGAAGAGGAGGTACCCGAAGAGGAAAATCAGCGGCTCTGTCCCGATGCAGTGCAGGGCGTGCTCGGCCTCGGGGGGAATAAAGACGGCGGTTCCCGGACCGATCTCGGTCCGGGTGTCCTCAATCTCGACGACACCGCGGCCGCTGAGCACGTAGTACGTCTCCTCGGGCTCGTGGTGGTGCCGCGGAAGCAGACCGCCGGGTGCGATCTCCGCTACACCGGTTACGAGCCCTCCGCTCGGGCCGCGCTCGCCGTCTACCAGCAGCTTCCAGCGCACCGTGCTCCCGGCGGCGATGGCCGGATCGTCCCAACCCTCCCAGTCGATTACGGCCTGATCTACGATGACGCCGCGCCGGACGCGCTCGCAACCATCGATGTCCCTGACACCGTCCAGCGCTGTCCGATCCCGCTCACGGTCCGCCGCCGTCGAGCGCCAGCCACTCACCGAGAACCTCGTCGTCGGAGATGCCCTACAGGTCCACCGTACGCAGTGGCCACTGCGGCGTCAAGGGTCATCTCGGCGCGTTGCGCGGGCGGATCAGTGCGGTATCGTGCGGTATCGACCAGCTACTGCGCGGGCGAGCGTTTGTAGAGTTCGTCAGCGTGGGCTGTGAGCGCCGTCGCGGGCGTCCTCGTCGCGGGGTCCGGACGCTTCGAACAGCCGGGAACCGGCTCGTAGACCCGCTCCGGCCCCGTGGGCGGGTTGGGTCAGCCGAACGTGTGTCGTCGTCGCGTACGGGACCAGCCAAGCGGTGCTTGGACCGCATCGCGAGCGTCCTCCGAGTGATCCAGCCCGGAAACCGCCGGGGTCAGAAAGAGACGGTCGCGGTCATCGAGATCGTCCGCGGCGCGCCGAGCCAGGCCGCCTCGCCCGAGAAGCTCACATAGGGGTCCACCAGCCAGTAGTCGTCCGCGTACCAGTCGGGACCGCAGGCTGACGCGCCGCGACGACGTGTTCTTGCCGGTCAGCCCCATGCCGAGGGGGCCGGTCCCGGCAGCGCGGACCGGACCGGGACTCCGGCCCGAGCCGTTAGGGCCGTGTCGCGCCGGAGCGCATCACCGCGCCGAGAGTTTCCCGGCGCCATCGACATCACCGCTCCCCGCCCGCCGGACACACGCCGTCCAGCCGTTCGTCAGACGGGCGGTCGGGGACACGGGCAGGGACCGTCCGGGTCGGCGCGGGCGGCACTGATGACGTAGAACGGCGACAGAGCGATGAACTTCCGGCAGTGAACGTCCAGATGGTCCAGAACCTTGAGGCCGGCCCGCGCGGCGGGAGGACGATAGACCTCGCGAAGCTTGACCATCGTGTCGATAGCCATTACGACCCCCGTCGTCTCGCTCAAGCATGAACCATACCATCACGCTGTTCCGCAACACGCCCTGAGCCAGTTCGCCGACGACGAAGAATCATAAACAATTATTATTCAGTGGTTTATGGTCTTTCCTACGCGAAACTGGACGCTACCGGAACGCCATTGGTTGTCAGGCAGCGTCAGCATGACTTCCGCTGCAAATGACTGAAGCTCCATGGGCTTATGCGGATGCCTGAAGAAATCATCCCACGATGTACCCCACAACGTCGGGAAGGCTCTGGCGGCCTCCGCGAGTCGCTGCCAATGCGGCCCATGATACGCCGAGTCCCACGGTCGCGATGCCTGAGTCGAACCCGAGCGGGTCAGCGTTGCTGCCACGACGCGTCTTCCGTCCGCCGGTACCCGGCAAGCACGCGGGCCGTCCTCGCCGCCGAAAGCGGGCTGCCCGGCAACCTTCGCACGGCAGCACGCCGCGGCAACCGCCATTGAGGCGCGCTTTGCCGCGGCTCGTTGACACACGGCACAGAAGCCGGCGCGTCTCACACCAGTTGTGCCGCACCGTTCGACACGACCGACCACATGGAACCGGACGAACTCTCTACCCAGCACCTGGTCGCACGTTCTGTGAGACGAGCACAGGATCCCTGCACATGTCCGTAGCTGGCCCAGGTCGTCTCGTAGAATCCGGACCAGAATTGCACACCGAATTGGTCAGGCCACGCGCGGGTGTTCATGGATCCCCCTTGGCAACAAGGCCACTATCCGATGGCGGTGGCTTCCGCCCCGAACGCCACGCCACGGGGATGGACCTCGTGCCGGACGGCGATCTCCTGCGCCGTCCGGTCCCCCCACAACGCTTCGAGCGCCACCCGCTTCTTGAAGTCTGCCGTGAACCGACGCCGTCGTCTCGTCGCAGCCGAAACTTCGGCTTAGCGCGAACTGGCGCTCGACCACCAACCAGACCGTCGGCGTGCCGACGCTGTACGTCCCGCGCGGCGACGTCGCCGAGGTCCAGAACGAGCTGATCCGGTACGAGACCATCGAGACGAGCGCCGCGGCGGCCACGAACGCCGCCGGAACCGCTCGCACCCGACCCCCGTCTCGTGTCCGATCCTGCGGTGGTCCGCGCGCCCCGGGCGCGGTACGTGGCGCGCGACGAGAGATGCTGGCCGAGACGATCTACACCGAGACGATCAACGTGAATTCCGCGGCGGCCCAGAACGGCCCGCCGGAACCGCTGATCCGCGCCGGCCCGTGGGGCGGCAAGTGGGATCGAGGACCGGACCAGCGCCGACGAAGATCGCTCTCACCGGCCAGTTGCGGACGGCGTTGCTGTTCGCTTGTGCTGTTCGGCGTCTCGACAAGCGGCCGCCGCGCCGGCCGTTGCCCTTGCCTCGCAACTGCCCGATGCTTCGCTCGTCGTCGCTGTTACTCCTGGACGCGCTCGCCCTGCTCGCCCACGAGCACCTCACTCGCGACGAGCTGAAGGGGGAGCTGGCCGATCTGGTCGACAAGCAGCGCGCCCAGATGAAGAGCACGCTGCTGATCGAGGCCCATGAGATACGACGGGCGACTCTCCGCGCCAGTACCGACTTCCGTGACGGCCGGCCGGCTGCAACACCACCAAGGCCCTCGACCCGTGGGCGGCGAAGGCTTGCCTCGGCGTGGTGCCGCAGGAGCTGGCGCTTGTCGGCATGCTTGGGACACTGGCGGGAATTACGTTGCCGCCTTCTCGCGCGATGACGCCCCGGGCATGGGCAAGCGCGTCGCGGAACGAATCGCGGCGTCGACGCTGCCGAAGATGCTCCAGACTGAACAGGATCGCGGCCGTTGCCCACGGCTTCCGGTCGTCGTTCCGGGATTGGTCGGCGGAGCAAACCGACCACCCGCGGGAGGTCATCGACGCGGCGCTGGTGCATGTGGTGCAGAACAAGGTGGAGGCGGCGTACGCGCGGTCGGACTTGTTTGAGCGGCGGCTGCTGATGATGAACGACTGGGCCGATCGTCTCGGCGTGCATGCGGACGACTCGACGCGGCGCTGATACGATGCTGCGGCGGAGAACCATCCGGTCGGCTTGCGCGTCACTCGGACGGGCGACATCGGCGACCCGACACGAGATGAATCTTGCGAGGTGTCGAGAACGAGGAGCAGGGAACCGAGCCAATGACGAACGCTTCGCCGCCAACGTCGCCCAACCCGACGACGCCCGCTCCATTTGCACCGCGGGGTGAGACACCTCGGTCGCGAACCGCGATTCTCCTCGAATGGTCGCTGGCCGGACTCGCCGTCCCGCCGCTTGTCATCCTCCCCCATGAACTCGGTGGCAGAAGTAGCAGCGGCCCGCGGCCACCGCCGCCTCGTGCGCGGTCAGCGGCGGCCGCAGGTCGGCGAAGTTCTCCTCGTAGGCGCGGGCCGGCAGACGGCCGGCCGCGACGCCCGGTGTGACAACCGAATTCGGCAACACGAGCTCCTTCCCCGTCTTCGCGGACACACGCATCAGGCGCCGATTCGCTCTCTCCAATCGAGGTCCCAGCCTCACGAGAAGACGTGTTCGATTGGGAGTCGTCACGGACGCGCCGCGCCACGGCACCGCACCACGTCGCTCAGAACACGCATCCCCGATTGGGAACGACCACGAACGCGGGGCGCCGCTTGGGCAACGCCGAGGGTTCCGAGGGCCCGCCGGCACCGCACTCCGACACTCAGAACAACACCAGCCCCCGATTCTGCATCGGCCATGGGCGCATACGCACGACCGTACGGGCCGCGCCTGATGAACTGACCGTTCCCGGGCTGGCCCACGTACTCGCCGTTGTCGACCACCACCCGTCCGCGAGACAGGACGGTCTCCGTGTAGCCCCGCACCCGGAAGCCCTCGTAGGCGCTGTAGTCGACGTTCATGTGATGCGTCCGCGGATCGTCACGGCTGATGGTCACCTCCCGCTCCGGGTCGAAGATGACGATGTCGGCGGACCCGACGGCGATGCTGGCGCCGGCAGCTCGGCCAGCGCCGGTACCACCCGCCCCCGCGATCTGGACTCGCTAGGCATCGCTGCCTCCCACCACCGCGTCCCGTCCGCCGAGAAAGCCGGGCGCCAGCGCGTGGCGCCCTGCTCGGGCTCCCTGTCATCGCTCCGCTCGTCCGGTGCTTCGTTGCCCGTGGACACGACCTCAATCGTGGCGAGGTGACTCCCGCCCCAGGCGCCGCCGACGGCCAGCAGCCGGTTCCCGAAGGGCGCGAGCCGGTGCATGAAGCGGCGGTCGGCGAGGGTCGCCACGAGTTCCCAGGAATCCGCGCCGCCACCAAGGCTGTAGACCTTGCCGTCGGCCTGGCTCATGAACACGCGGTCGTGGTGGCTCGCGGCGGCCGCTCCGAACCCCTGCAAGCTGCCAGCTTGTGGGAGGTCCGGACCGCGCGACCATGCACCGGTAGCGATGTCCAGGACATCGACCCTGAGGACCGGACCTCTCTCCGGGGTCAGCCCGCCCAGGGCATGGATGCGGCCGCCGACGGCTCCCGCGGCGAGCGCCCGCCGCCTGAACGGGGCCGGAATCTCTCGCCAGTCGGTGGCGTTCTCCAGGTCGAGGGCCAGGATGGTGTCGGCCCAGACGGCGTCCTCGTCCGGGCCGCGCAACTCCCAGCCGCCGACGGCGTACAGCACGCCACCGGCCACCACCGCGTCGTGCGAGGAGCGGCCCGCCGGCAGGTCGGGGAGAGGTTCCCACCGATCCCGGGCGATAGAGTAGCGGGCGGCGGAGCGGCTCGAATGGAGCACCTCCGGCTCGGTGGCCGTGGCGTTGACGGCCGTCATGCCGCCGACGCGGTAGATTGCATTGCCGTCGGACACAAGCGCGGCGCCCTGCAGAAGAGGCCCGCGCGCGAGCTCCTCCCACGTGCGGCCCGGTTCGAGCGCCAGCCGGCGGAATCCGGGGCTGATGTTTTCCATCGAATGCACGTGGGTCCGTCCGACATGGCCGCCGTAGACGTACAGGGCCCCGTCGTGGGTGATGGCGCCGAAGCTGGCAACGGGTTCGATCAGATCGGGAAAACGCAGGTGCGCCGCACGATCGTCCTGCGCCGTCGCGAGTCCGCCCGCGAGGGCCAACGCGAAGACAAGGCCGGCGACCGGCTTGAGAGGAGCTGTACGAGTCATGACGCCTCCGTCGCACGTCACGACGACCGTCGGCTGCACCAACGCGGCAGCCGTCATGCGTGCTCTGCTTGACTGGTCCAGGCGGACCGGAATTCGCGTAGGTGCTATGAGCGGGCGCTCAAGGTTCACGCCTCGAGCGCGGTCCCACATCTCGCAGGTTGGCGCGCTCACGAATGCATGCCGAGTGCTCCGGCAGCAGGTTAACGCTAACAGAAACCGGGATGATCAGACCCAATGTCAGCGCACATCTTCTCCGCCTAGCTTGAGAAACCTGAATCCGCGTTCTTCTCCTTCCTCGTAGAGCGTTTCGGCGACATCGTCGCCGTCCGCGCTTCGCCAGATCCAACGACCGTGCTCCACGCCGTTCACGTAGGGGCCCTCCATGATGTTGCCATCCGCGAAGCGGGTGACCCAGTGGCCGGTCTGCTGGCCGACTACCAAAGGACCCTCGGAGGTGCGGCCTGAAGTGGTAGCGCGCAAGAGCCAGTGCCCGTGCGCCATGCCGTTGACGTAGGGCCCTTCAAGGACGTCCCACCCGTGCGGGGAACTCTCCTGATTCGGATAGCGGAGAAC
This sequence comes from Vicinamibacterales bacterium, assembly GCA_964291605.2. Lineage (GTDB taxonomy): Bacteria > Acidobacteriota > Vicinamibacteria > Vicinamibacterales > UBA8438 > WTFV01. Next base: position 4,631,832 of record OZ219745.1, read on the forward strand.
CCAATGGCCGTGCGGCCTGCCGTCCACGACGCGCCCGGCATCGGTCCTTCGAGTCCCACCCCAGGTCCAGGTTAGCGTTCCGGCTCCCTGGGCGACGCCGCCAGCGCACTCCCCGGTCCAGGTCACCGTCGCGCCCAGCTCAAGTCTCTGATTCCAGACGTAGCAGTCGGGCCTTTGGTAGACCTGCATCCAGCACGTCGCACCTTCTGGTTTGCCCGCGCACGTCTCATCGGCGGGGACAGGGCCGTTCGGGAACTGCTGCAGATACGCCTCGAAGACCGCCGGGTTCGTGCTGCTCATGGTCACCGGGGGCGACCCGGCCGGTGCGACGGCCGCCGCCGCCGGACTGGCCCCACCAGCCGACCGCAACGCAGCGGCCGACGGGCCGTCCAGGTATCCGGTAGTCGGTGTACCCCATGACGCCTGCCAGCGGCGACTCGCCGCCCGCGTCTGCGGGCCGACCAGACCGTCCGCACTGCCAGGGTCAAACCCCTCGACGTGGAGGCCTTCCTGGATCTGACGGCGCATTGGCCGGTCGAGTCCCAACCCCTCCTCGATTACCGGACCATTGCAGCCCCAGACCCGAACCTTGCAACCGGAACCGCCACCTGAGTAGTCCACCGCCCAGCCCCACTGGTCCCCTTGACGCTGGTCGATCGCCAGCGCCCCCACCGGGAGCTGGGCAGCCGCCGGCGATGCGAGAGCGACGAGCGCCAGGAACGCCGCGACGAACGGTATCGGAGTCTTCATCTTGAGGATCAAGTTCAGACTAACGCAAAATATGTGAAGGTTATGTCCCTTTTCCCGGAATATAAGTACTCTTTTCGTGATAATTGCCGCAGGGGAAGGCGATGGTGAACCGGGAGCCCGGCCAATGTGGAGGCCAGGGTCAAGTTCACTGCGGGTCCGATGGGGGTGACCGATGAAGAGCTCGCAGAACCGTATCTCGCAACTGATCGCGGCCATTCTGCGCATCAGCGAGAGCCTCGACGTCGACACCGTACTGCGGGAGGTCGTCGACAGCGCCTGCGCGCTCACCTCGGCCAGTCGCGGCGGGATCGTCACCGTCGACCCGGCCGGCCAAGTGCAGGACCTCATAATCTCCGGGATCACGGCCGACGAGCACCGCCGGCTGACGGAATGGCCGGACGGACCACGACTGTTCGAACACCTGCGTGACCTGCCCGGCCCGCTGCGACTGCACGACCTGCCCGCCTACCTCCGTTCGCTCGGGATCTCCGCCGAGCTGCTGCCGACGAAGGTCCTGCTGTGGACCCCGGTCCGCCACCGCGGCGTGCACGTGGGCAGTTTCTTCCTCGGCGAAAAGGAGGGCGGGCGGCGGTTCACAACCCAGGACGAGGAGGTGCTGCAGTTGTTCGCCTCGCAGGCGGCGACCGCGATCGCCAACGCCCGCACCCACCGTGACGAACAACGCGCCCGGGCCGACCTGGAAGCACTGATCGAGACCTCGCCGGTGGGCGTTCTGGTCGTGAACGCCAGAACCGGCAAGGCGGTGTCGCTCAATCAGGAAGCGCGGCGGATCGTCGAGGGTCTGCGGTCGCCGGGCCGCCCGACCGAGGAGCTGCTGAGGGTGGCGACCTGCCGCCGGGCGGATGGACGGGTGATCGCCCTCGACGAGCTGCCGCTGGCCCGGCAACTGGAGACCCCCGAAACCGTGCGCGCCGAGGAGATCGTGCTGTCGGTTCCCGACGGCCGGAGCGTCCGGACGCTGATCAACGCCACGCCGATTCATTCGGCCGACGGCGTCGAGTCGCTCGTCGTCACCATGCAGGACCTGGCGCAGATCGAGGAGCTCGAGCGCCTGCGGACCGAGTTTCTGGCCCTGGTGAGTCACGAGCTGCGGGCGCCGCTGACCTCCATCATCGGCTCGGTGACCACCCTGCTGCGCACCTCCCCGCGACTCGACCCGGCCGAGATGCAGGAGTTCTTCCGCATCATCGACGCACAGGCCAACCACATGCAGGCCTTGATCAGCGACCTGCTCGACGCCGGCCGCATCGAGACCGGCACCCTGTCGGTCGCCCCCGAGCCGACCGAGATGGCCCGCCTCGTCGACGAAGCCAGGAACACCTTCCTGAGCGGCGGCGGCCGGCATGCCGTACTGCTCGACCTGCCGCCGGACCTGACCCGGGTCATGGCCGATCGGCAGCGCATCGTCCAGGTGCTGAACAACCTCTTCTCGAACGCGGCGCGCCACGCTCCCGAATCCTCCCCCATCCACGTCGCCGCCGGTCGGGACGGCGTCTACGTCGCGGTGTCGGTATCCGACGAGGGCCCGGGCGTGCCGCCGGACCGGTTGCCGCACCTGTTTCAGAAGCACGCGGGCGCCTTCGCCGGCGGCCGGGAGGGCGGGCCGGCCGGGACCGGCCTGGGCCTGGCCATCTGCAAGGGGCTGGTCGAGGCGCACGGGGGACGCATCTGGGCCGAGAGCGGCGACAGCGGGCAGGGCATCCGATTCACCTTCACGCTGCCGGTGGCTGAGGAGACCGCCGGCAGTACCGCGCAGGCCCTCGTTGCGGGTCGTTCCCGCTCGCTTCAGCCCGGGCGGGAGCAGCCGCGCATCCTGGTGGTGGACGATGACCCGCAGTTGCTCCGCTACGTTCGGGACGCGCTCACCGCGGCCGGCTATACCCCGGTGGTTACCGGCGACACGCGCGAGCTGTCTCGACTCATCGCGACCCATAGACCCGACCTGGTCCTGCTGGACCTGCTGTTGCCGGGGCCGGATGGCATCGAGCTGATGCAGCGGGTCCCCGAGCTGGCCGACCTGCCGGTCATCTTCATCTCCGGCTACGGTCGGGACGAGACGATTGCCCGGGCCCTGGAGGCGGGCGCCGTCGACTACATCGTCAAGCCGTTCTCGACCACGGAGCTGACGGCGCGGATCGGTGCGGCGCTGCGGCGGCGGGCCGAGCCCGAACCCTTCGTGCTGGGGGAGCTGGTCATCGACTACGACCGCCGCCGGGTGCGCGTGGCGAACCGCCCGGTGGAGCTGACGGCTACCGAGTACGAGTTGCTGCGCGTGCTGTCGGTCAACGCCGGACGCGTGGCGACCCACGATCTGCTGCTGCGCCAGGTCTGGCGCGCCCGGGGCAAGACCGGCACGAAGCGTCTGCGGGCCGCGATCAAGAATCTCCGCGCCAAGCTGGACGATGACGCCGCGCAGCCGACCTACATCCTCAATGAGCGCGGCGTCGGTTACCGCATGCCCGAGCCGGGCGAACCGTAGGCGCTCGACGCACGCGAGCCGGTTCACGTTCCTCGGCGTGATGCAATCGACGGTTGGCCTGGAGGCTATGCCTACCCGTACTCAGTCGGCTCGCAACGCCAAGACGGGATTGGCGCCGCTGGTGCGTCGAGCCAGCAAGTAGGGCGGAACCAGCGACGCGGTGCCGAGCACGGCAACGGCGCCCAGTTTGCAACCGTCGCTTCGCGGCCCGGCCCCCGCTGAGGGAAACCAAGCTTCCGTGCAACCTCAAGGGTACAGTTCAAGCGCGAGTGCCGGACAACCCCAGCATGGGATGCACGAGATGACGAAGTCGCGATCAAGCCGGCCACGGCGAGGACCTCACGGCAGCAAGACGGCCGCGGCCGGACGCTCGAGAGCGATCGTCGAGGCCCGCAGCATCGAGGCAGCTGTGTCGTGCCCCGGTTCTGACTGTCGGAAATCGGCTCAGGCGCTCAGGCGGCTCAGGCGCTCAGGCGCTCAGGCGCTCAGGCGCTCAGGCGCTCAGGCGCTCAGGCAGTCTCACAGAGTGTCCTTGAGTCCAGATCGAAAATTGGGAACGAAATGCGTCACGGAAATCAGGCGGAGTTCGGTCCGAACGCCACGCATCGGCCTCACGATGACGGTCGGCTCCAGCCTTCGGTAATGCAGTGGGTCGGTGCGTACCGGCAAGACGCTCGCCTGCGCCTACCGCGCCAGCGCCAGCCCGTTCGCCGACGTATTGACGTCGCTCAGGTGGTCCCAGGTGCACGAGCGCGTCGCGGCGGGCCTGCGGCCTTACGACTTCACGCGGCGGTCCGTCTTCGGACGGCTCGCGCGGGTCGGCGACCTGTGGGCGGCGCTCCGGCCCGTCGCGCCGGCCCGGCTCGAGGCGGCGTTCGCCTACGGGGAGTAGCGGGCCGCGTGGTCAGATTGCTGTTTGCGCACCCGTAGCTCAACTGGATAGAGCGCCGGGCTTCGAACCCGTTCCAGATTCAACGGAAAACCCAATATGCCCCGTATTTGTTGACCAAAACGGAATTCCCTGCCGGTCCGAACGGGTCACAAGATGGCTGGCAGTACGCGAAACGGCTGGCAGTACGCGACCGTGGCTCCCAGCACTCGACCACATTCTCAAAGCGCCACCAGCCGGGCGTGCTTGGTGGTCACCGCCACCTCATCAGGGCCGGCATCCAGTCGGCCTGCGGGATGCGTCCGGCACGGATCGCTATCGAGAACCGCGCTCTTGCCGAGCGGACTCCAGCCCCGCAGAACGTGCCACCCGGAGGCACTCGCGTTCCAACCGCGTGAACGCCGCCACACCGCCGGCGCTGGTCGCACAGCATTCCGATCCGTCGTCGACCCCGGAATCCCATCGAGCAGGACCGCCCGCCCGTTCACAGCCGCCGCGTCGCGGCAAGGTGCTGGAACCACCAACCGGCGTGCCGCAGCCTCATCGCACCCGCAGACCGCCGATTCGCAATCCGTTCACGAAGAACCGCGGAACTCAAAAAAGCCCGTATCTATTGGCGAAACCGCGAATCCGAAGAGGGCCGAAACCGTCAGAAAACGGCTGGCGTTACTCGAAACGGCTGGCAGTTGCGCCGTTGCCAATCCGCCATAGCCGCCCGTCGGTGTCCACCGCGGCTGCGCTCCACCTTCGGACTTCTCTGGCCCTGACCGCTGCCCACCGACGGGCTCGACGGACCGATCTGTCGAGAGCGGTTCCGACGAGCTGCCCCAAGCTCCACGCCACTCTCGAGTTGCACTACAAGCTCCCCGCACGTCAGCTCCTCCGTCGCGCTCCACACCACCCCTCCAGCTCCCCTGTCGCTCAGGTCCCGTTCGGCCAGCTCCGCCAGAACCCGCGTCCCCGCCTCGATGGTCTCCCGCGAGACCTCCGACTTGCTGATCCCCACTTGGTCGGCCAGCTCCGGCAGCACCGACGCATAGCGGCGCGTCGACACCCCGTTCAGCACCAACTCCAGCATCCGGTCGGCCAGCCCCTGGTTCGCCTACAACGCCGTGTAGGCGGGAATCTCCACCTCGCCCGACTCGTCGGCGCGCGACCGCTTCTTGCGCAGCCGCGGCCTGGTGACCCGCAACTGCCGTTCCCTTCAACGCGACCCGGCCTTCCTGCACGCCATGCCAGTACACCTCTCGGTCGGGGCCGCGGCGCCCCTGCGCCTTCGGTCCCGCCACCTGTTCGGCGCTCATTTGCAGAACGGCCTCGACCGTCGCCCGCCCCATGACGTCGATCACCTCGTCGATCGCGCGCTCGCCCTTCTCCAGAAGTTCGACGAGCGGGATCAGCAGTTGCCCGTCCTTAGAGCCAGCCAGTCCGCCAACTCTCGGCTGTTGGCCGTGGATTCCTCGCCCACGATCCTGTACGGTTGCTTCTTCACGGTGGCTTCTCCTGCCTCTTGAACACCCGACCAATACCACGGTCGGGCAAGGAGTCGCCACCGACTTTCCACTACGCCTGGGTCACCCTCTCGACGAAGTCGTCGACCCAGGGACCCAACGGCCCGGACCGGATCTGGTCGCAGATGCGTGGGTGAACTGAGAGTGTTTCAAGCATGGTCTCCTCCCGGGCCCCAGACACTGGGAACCCGCAGAGACCATGCGTGCTATGTCAAGCTCGCGGCGGCGCCAATGCCCGCCACGCCGCGGGCAACGGTGCTTCGCTGACGGTCACTTGTCATAACACGATGATGGTCATACCGGCCAATAGATGAAGCGAATAGCAGGCGACGTTGCCGCGCCTTCCGGCATTCCCGGGCGGCCCGCACGCCGAGCGAGACAGGGAGTGAGGACCGCGCGATGACCCCTTCCGACGACACCCCGGTCGCGGGCCCGGCACCCGACGCGTCACGCCTGTCCGCCCTGAGCAAGGCGCTGCTGCGCATCAGCGCCAGCCTCGACCTCGAAACCGTCCTGCAGGAGGTGGCCGACGGTGCGTGCGAGCTCACCGGGGCGCGCTACGGCTGCATCGTCACCGTCGACGAGTCGGGAACGCCCGGGGACTTCGTCACTGCGGGCCTGACCGCGGAGGACCACCGCCGGGTGGCGGAGTGGCCCGATGGCCCGCGGCTCTTCGAGCAGCTTCGCGACCTGCCGGGGCCGTTGCGGATCGCGGACTTCGCCGCCTTCGTGCGTTCGCTGGGCGTGACCTGGGACGTCGTGCTGTCGAGCGCCTGCATGAGCACGCCGCTGCGCCATCTGGGCACCCATGTCGGCAACTTCTTCCTCGGCGACAAGAAGGGCGAGGCCGAGTTCACCGACGAGGACGAGGAGGTGCTGCTGCTGTTCGCGGCGCAGGCGGCGGCCGCCATCGTCAACGCCCGCACCTACCGGGCCGAGCAACGCGCCCGCGCCGACGTCGAGACCCTGGTCGAGACCTCGCCGGTCGGCGTCGTGGTCTTCGATGCACGAACCGGCCATCCGACGTTGTTCAACCGCGAGGCGAGGCGCATGTTCGAGGTCCTGCGCGTCCCCGACCACCCTCGCGAGCACGTGCTCGAGGTCGCGACCTGCCGCTTCGCCGACGGGCGCGAGATCGAGCTCGACCGCTTCCCGCTGGTCGAGACGATGAAACGTGCCGAGACGCTGCGCGCCGAAGAGATGGTGGTCTCGACCCCTGGCGGGGGCAGCATGCGCGTGCTGCTCAACGCGACCCCGATCCACGCCGAGGACGGCACGGTCCGGTCGGTGGTGGCCACAGCGCAGGACCTGGCGCCGCTCGAGGCGCTCGACCGGATGCGGGCCGATTTCCTGGGGATGGTGAGTCACGAGCTGCGCACGCCGCTCGCCGCCATCAAGGGTTCGACGACGACGGTGCTGGATCCCGCGCAGAGCTTCGGTCCGGCGGAGGCGCGGCAGTTCTTCCGTATCATCGACGAGCAGGCCGACCGCATGAGCGCGCTGATCGGCAACCTGCTGGACGCGGGGCGGCTCGGCGCCGGCACGCTCCCGGTCGCGCCCGAGCCCTCGGCGTTGGGCGAGCTGGTCGAGCAGGCGCGGACCGCGTTCCTCTCCGGCGACACCGGGCACACGGTGCTCATCGACCTGCCGGCGGACCTGCCCCGCGTGATGGCCGACCGGGGGCGCATCGTGCAGGTGCTGAACAACCTGCTCGCCAACGCGGGGCGGCACTCCCCGGAGATCGCGCCGATCCGTATCTCGGCGGCACGCGACGACATGCATGTCGCGGTCTCGGTCGCGGACGAGGGCCGGGGGATTGCGCCGGAGCGCCTGCCGCACCTGTTCCGGAAGTACCCCGTTGCCGGCGACGGCGAGCGCGGCGTCGGCAGTGGGCTGGGGCTCGCCATCTGCAAGGGGTTGGTCGAGGCGCATGGCGGACGCATTCGGGCCGAGAGCGCCGGGCCGGGCCAGGGCGCGCGCTTCACCTTCACGGTTCCACTGGCCGGGGAGGCGGCCGGCGGCGGCGGCGAGTCGCCCGAGCGGCGCGCATCGCCGCAGGGGGGCGGGCGTCCGCCGCGCATACTGGTGGTGGACGACGACCCGCAAATGCTGCGCTACCTGCGCGATGCGCTGCTCGAGGCGGGCTATGCCCCGTTGGTCGCCGCCGACCATCAGGAGTTGCCCAACCTGCTCAGGACCGAGAAGCCCGCCCTGGTCGTGCTCGACCTGATCCTGCCCGGGACCGACGGCATCGAGCTGATGGAGACGGTGCCCGCACTTGCGGACCTGCCGGTCATCTTCATCTCCGCCTACGGGCGCGACGAGACCATCGCGCGGGCGCTCGAGGCCGGCGCCGAGGACTACGTCGTCAAACCCTTCTCGAAGACCGAGCTCACGGCGCGCATCGGCGCGGCGCTCCGCCGCCGCGCCGAGCCCGACCTGTTCGTGCTGGGCGAGCTGGCGCTCGACTACGCCCACCGGCGGGTCACGCTCGGCGGTCGCCAACTGGAGCTCACCGCCACCGAGTACGAGCTCCTGCGCGTGCTCTCGCTCGGCGCCGGACGGGTCGCGACCTACGACGCGCTGCTGCGCCAGGTGTGGAGCGGGCGGAGCCACGCCAATCCGAAGCTCGTGCGCGCCTACGTCCAGCGGCTGCGCCGCAAGCTCGGCGACAACACCAGCCAGCCGACCTACATCCTCACCGAGCGTCGCGTCGGCTACCGCATGCCGCGCCCGGACGAGGCCTGGAAGCCTGCGCCGTAGAACGGGGCAGGCTCCTGGTCAGGCCCGCTTGGGCGGCGAGCGGAGCCGCAGGCGACGATTGTCGGGCCAGGAATCTGCGCCCTCCTTTGTGTCGCGCTCGGCGCGGCGGGCTATCGAAATCGGCGGAAAATCGCCATTTGTTTACTCTTTTTGCTCATGAGTTAGCGCTGTTTTCGTATATGAGATCGTACACTTGTCGGCGTTGATTTCTTTCGAGCATGACGGCACGCGACGAGGGATTGCCAGGCCACGCGCCAGGCGAGCCAAGGGTCCCGCAATGTCGACGAGCCCTCCCGGCAGGACTTCAGAACGCCAGAACGCCGGGCCGTCACGGAGTCGCACCACAGGCAGCGCTATCGGCGAAGGATGAGTAACACCTGTTCGAGGAGAGTCGTGTGGCCAGAGTGGATTGCGACGTGCTGATCATGGGAAACGGGATCGCAGGCAACCTCGCGGCTGCCTGGCTCACGCGACACATGCCCGCTCTGCGCGTCATCGTCGTGGGACCGGCGGCTCGGACCCTGCCGATCGTGGGCGAATCGCTGGTCGAGTTCAGCACGCAACTGCTCCAGGAAATCGGTCTTGGACGGCATCTCGTCGAGGAACAGCTTCCCAAGTACGGCCTCACGTTCTACTACAAGCTGGATCCCAAGGCTCCCACAGACCCGCGCTATATCGTGGACGCCGTCCCCACCAATCCGCCGCTGCCGTCGTTTCTCGTCAACCGGTTCACCCTGGACGACGCGTTGCGGCAACTCAATCGCGGCAACGGCGTCGAGCACGTCGACGGCAAGGTGGTGCGGGTCGAGCTGGGCTCGGGCGCGCAGCACGGGGCCACGGTGCGGGGCAGCGACGGGACGGTACGAACGCACACGGCCCGCTGGTTGATAGACGCCACTGGGCGGCGCCGACTGCTGGCGCGCCAACTGCGCCTCGGCGACAGCGTCCCGCACCAACGCAGCTCGTTCTGGTTTCGCTTGGCGGACTTCGACGCGTCCATTCTCGATCGCATCGACGCCGTCACGAACGATTCGCGCCGCCCCGACGCGTACTATGCCGCGCATCACTTCTTCGGACGCGGCAACTGGATCTGGCTGCTTCCGGTGCGGGCCGAACAGTCCAGGCAGATGATGAGCATCGGGCTCACCTGCCGGCCGGACGTGTTTCCCGAGCCCGTGACGTCCATACCGGAGTTCCTCGATCGGGTGACGCGCGAGCACCCGATCCTGCGAGACCTGGTCCGGAGCGGGATGGTGGTCGACACCAACCTGTACCGCAACTACATGTACCGCACCCGGCAGCGGTACTCCTCCCAGGGGTGGTTCCTGATTGGGGATGCCGCCGATACCGTGGATCCGCTGTACAGCACCGGTCTCGCATTGGTGACCATGGCAATTCAGCAGGTCGGGGCCATCATCCGCCGCGACCTGGCCGGCAGCTTGACCGCAGGATTCGTCAGCAGGCTCGACCGGGCCTACGCCGGTTTCCGGGAGCTGGGCGAAGGACAGGTCGCGAGGCTGTACGACGTCATGCAGGCCGGCTATCAGTGCCGCCTGCGCATGCACCTCCACGTGGTCGCCTTCTTTCACATGGCGCTGCCGCTACTGCTGAACGGGTATCACGCCGATGCCGTCGGGGCGGCGATGATGGCCCGTCTGGGACGGCCCGCAGAGGGGCTGGGCCGGCAGTTGACCGACTTCGAGCCGCTCATCGCTCGGGCGGCCGCGCGACAGCCCTCGAGATCGGTCCGCGGCGGGGCAAGAGTGCAGTCGGCGTTCGCGATGAACCATTCCTGGTTCCAACACTGCCGCGACGACGAGATTCCGCGGTCGTTGTTTCGGATGTTCCGACACCTGGTCGCCCTGCGCCTGGCCCTCATGTGGATGGCGGGAGTGCGGTCGTGGCTCGACCCGGTTCAGTTGCGCGGGCTGCTGCGGTCCGTCATCTGGAGCCTGGCGGTCGGGGCGCTCGGAAGACGCAGCCTCAAGCGAAGCAGACTGACTCGGTGGCTGTTCGCGGCCGGTCGCGGCGACGCCCACCCGCGATTCGCTTCCTGCGACCCGACGCGGGCGGAGTTGACCCGATGACGACAGGGTCCAACCAATCCTGGCCGCGAATCGCGTCGCTCGCCACCGCGGTGCCCCCCCACCGGGTCCCCCAGGACGAGGCGGTGGAGTTCTTCCAGCGCTCCTTCGACGTTCCGCCGTCCAGGCGAGACCGTCTGAAGCAGCTCTTCCTGAACGCCGGGATCGAGACGCGGTACGCCGCTGCCCCCGTCCATTGGTACGAACAGGCACACAGCTTCGAGTTGAAGAACGATCTGTACATCGACAGGGCGATCGACCTGCTCAAGCAGGTGACCATCGACAGCCTGACCGCCGCCGGCCTGGCGTGCAGCGACGTCGACACGCTCGTCACGGTCTCGTCGACGGGCGTCGCCGTGCCCGCGCTCGATGTCAGGCTGATGGAGGAGCTGCCCTTTCGGCGCAACGTACAGCGCCTGCCGGTGTTCGGCCTCGGATGCGCAGGCGGGGCGCTGGGGCTGGCGCGCGCCGCCGCCTGCGCGCGCGCCCAGCCCGGCAGCCGCATCCTGTGCCTGGTCGTCGAGCTCTGCACCCTCACCTTCTGCCGCAGCGATCGGATGACCGCGAACATCGTCGCCACCGCTCTGTTCGGCGACGGCGCGGCCGGCGCCGTGCTGACCACGGACGGACCGGGACCCGCGATCAGGGCCTGGGGCGAGCATACCTGGCCCCGCAGCCTCGACGTCATGGGCTGGCACGTCACGCAAGAGGGGCTGGAGTTGCGGCTGTCACGCGGCGTTCCCGATTTCGCCAGACACCGGGTGCGGCGCGTCACCGACGAGTTTCTCGCTTCTGTCGGTCTGGAGCTCGCCGACGTCGACGACTTCATCTGCCACCCCGGCGGGTCCAAGGTGCTGAAGGCGCTCGAAGACGCCTTCGGTCTCCCGTCCGGCGGCCTCGCCGCGTCCCGGGAGATTCTGCGCGATTACGGCAACATGTCGGCGGCCACCGTGCTCTTCATCCTGAGGCGCGTCCTCATGACCTCGGCCGCCGGCAACAGGGGGCGCGGAGAAGCACGACGGTATCTGATGACCGGGCTGGGGCCCGGCTTCTCGATCGGGTACCTGGTGTTGGAGTCGGATTGATGCCTGCCCTGTACGTCGTCGTCGGGTTCCTCCTGGTTCAGCGTCTGGCCGAGCTGGGCTTCGCCCGCCGCAACCACCGGGCGCTTCTGGCTCGGGGCGCCTTCGAAGTCGGCCGCGGGCATTACCCGGCGATGGTCGCCCTGCACGCCGGCTGGTTGCTGGCGCTGCCGGCGACGATCGATCCCCGCACGGCGGTGTCGCTGCCGTTGCTCGCCGTCTTCGTGCTGCTGGAGTGCGGGCGCGTCTGGGTGATCGCCACGTTGGGGTCGCGCTGGACGACGCGTATCGTGGTGCTGCCGGGCGCCGCGCCGATCCGCAGCGGCCCGTACCGCTACGTGCAACACCCCAACTACGTCATCGTGTGCGGCGAAATGGCCGTGGTGCCACTGATGTTCGGCGCCTGGACCCTGGCCGCAACCGCCTCGCTGCTCAACCTGCTGGTGCTCCGAGCACGGCTGCGGGTCGAGAACCGGGCGCTCGAGAAGTTCGGTGGCGGCCAGAACCCTGCACCCGAATCCGGCGGCGCATCGAGCAGCCGACCGGGAGCGTGAGTGATGCTGCTTGCCGCCGAAGAGTTCCTGCTGTTTCTGCTCGATGAGCCGAACGGCGCGCTCCTCCCCCTGACCGAACGGACGGAGCACTTGGTTCTCGCCGGCGCGGTGTTGATGGACCTGCAGTTGGCGAATCGCATCGATACGGATTTGGACAGCCTCACCCCCAGCAACCCAACGCCGCTCGGTGACGACGTGCTCGATCCCACCCTGGCCGACATCGTCGGCATGGAGGAGACGCACGACGCGTTGTACTGGGTGGCGCGCACGGCCCGGCGGGGGCACGAGATCCGCGAGCGGACGATTGCCCGGCTGGTCTCCCGCGGCATTCTCCGCGAGCCCGGCGACGACGCCTTTCTGTCCCTGACGCCGGAGGTGGCGCACGCGCGGCGCTATCCGTCAACGAACGGAGCGGCGCAGGAGCACGTCAGGCTGCGCATCATGCGGGTTCTGTTCAGCGACGACATCCCGGACCCGGCGGACATCGTGATCATCAGCCTGGTCGATGCCTGCGACGTCTGGCGCAAGCTCCTCACGGCGGAGGAACTCGTCAAGGCGCGACAACGGATCGAGATCGTCAGCCGCCTCGACCTGATCGGGCGGGCCGTGGCGACGCTGGTGCGCATGGTGCGACCGGCGGCTCGCGCCGCGCGCGACGGCGGCGCCGATCTGCCACGCGCCCGGGGCTGGCCGCTGGTGGGCAGCACGTTCGCCATGGCGCGCGACCCGAGGACGTTCTTCGTACAGGAGTACCGGCGCGTCGGGCCTGTCTTCCAGGTCAAGACGTTGACTCGCAACTTCGTCGCCCTGGCAGGACAGGACGCCAACCTGTTCGTGTCCCGCTCGGAGCGCATGCATCTGCATGCGTCCGACATGTGGGATCCGCTCTGTGCGGAGTTCGGCGCCACCCGCTTCGTGCTGAACATGAACGGCAAGGACCACGTTCGGATGCGCCGCGAGACCAAGGACGGACTCTCCCGCCAGCTCATCGAATCCGAGATCCCCGCAGCGGTGGATATCATCCGGCGCTCCGTGGCCGCGATGCCGCTGAAGGCGCCGTTGCAGGCTCTCCCCGCCATCCTCCGTCTGGTCGGCGAGACGACGAGCGCAATCGTCGCGCAATCGTCGACCGGAGAGTACATCGACGACGTCCGCCTGGTCCTCAGAGAGGCCGTGACCCGCGGCTTCCTGCACACGCCCCGATTGCCCAGGACGCCCCGGCGGCGGCGTGCGCTCCGCCGCGCGGCGGAATTGTCGGACCGGTGGTTGACGAAACACCAGTTGCGGCAGCGCGCCCGCAAGACCAACGCGATCGACGACATCCTGGCGCTGCACCGCACCGACCCGATGTTTTTCCCCGAGTGCGACCTGCCGCTCACCGCGCTGTTGCCGCTGTTCGCCGGCGTCGAGACCGTGGGAAGCATCGGCGCCTGCATGCTCTACGTCGTGCTGAAGAACCCCGCGTTGCGGGAGCGCGCGCAGGCCGAGGCCGATGCCCTGTTCGCCGGCGGTACGCCGGATGCGGCGAAGGTGCGCGAGCTGGACGTCCTGTATCGGATCATGCTCGAAGCGCTGCGCATGTATACGCCGGTCCCGGGGATTCAACGCAAGGTGACCACGTCGTTCGACTTCGCCGGACACCGGATTCCCGCGGGCGCGGATCTGGTCCACGCCTTCTTCGTCACGCACGACCTGCCGGAGCACTTTCCCGACCCGCGGCGGTTCGACATAGATCGCTACCTGCCGGGACGCGAGGAGCACAAGCAGCCGGGCGTGTTCACGCCCTTCGGCGTCGGCGTGCACCATTGCGCCGGCCGCGGGTTCGCCGAGACGCAACTGCCGTTGCTTGTCGCGACCCTGCTGCACGAGGCCGACATGGAGCTGGTTCCGCCGACCTATGAACTGAAGACGGACCGTTGGGTCCTCTTTCCCTCCTTTGTTCCGGACAAGGGGTTCAGGTTCAGAATGAGGAGCCGGCGGCACTGAGGAGGGTGTCCGTTACCCCACCCCCTCCATCCCGCCGCACGATGGAGATACGAAGCGATTGCCAGGCGACGTTACCGCGCCTTCCGGCCATTCCTGGCGGCCCGCACACCGAGCTAGGGCTAACCAGGTAAACCTGAAAGCTGGACTGGAATTGGCCTGCGGGAGTCGAGTGTCGGTTCGGTCGTGAGGGTTCGCATCGGGCGAAAGGGTGAGCGGATCCGGCCCTCCTGCGGTACGTTGGTGTTCAGTGACAAACGCCAACACGCAGACAGGACCGGATCATGGACCGATTGTTGCAACTTCTCGGGCGGTTCGTCCAGTTCAGCTACGCCTGCTGGGACCGCATCGTCCTGCGCGGGTACTACCCAAGCCTGCAACGCCCGGCGAACATCGTCCACCTCTTCCGTGACGTCGGGGGCGAGGCCCGGATCACGCCGGCCGTGTTGGCGCGGCGGACGGTGAGCTACCGCGCGTGGCTGGAGAGCTATGCCGAGCAGCACGCGATTCCCATCCTGACGGCCCCGAAGGGCGCCCGCAAGGAGGAATTCGTCGCGCCCTACTACCGTGCGTTCAGGGGCGGGTGCGGAGTGGTCGTCATCCTCAAAAGCATGGAACAGAGCTCGACCTTCATCTCCTACGAACCGCGCCACGCCCCGCCGAGTGGTGACGACTACCGGATCATCACGCGCGCCAACAAGCGCTTCCTCCACTACTACTTTTACATCCTGGATCCGGTCATGGGGCCGATGAGCCTGTGTGTCGCGTCCTATCTGCCGTTCACCGTGAGCTGCTTCCTGAACGGACATTCCTACGTCGCGCAGGAACTACGGCGCGCCGGTGTCCGGTTCCAGATGGACGACAACGCGATCGTCCGCTGCGCCGAGCCCGACCAGTTGAGCGCCGCCGCCGACCGCCTCGACGAGAAGATCTTGCGACAGCGTGCCGGCTACTGGACCTCGCGCCTGACCCCGAGGTTCAGTCCCCGCGAGCGCGCCGCGTGCGGGCTCGACTACCAGTGGTCGGTGGCCCAGATCGAATTCGCCCGCGACGTGATCTTCCGTCGCCGGGCGCGGCTGCACGAGCTGTTTCAGCGGGCCGTCGAGATCGGCGTGGCGCTGGGCGGAGCCACCCAGACGCGGCACCTCTTCGGGCGACGCATCAACTGCCGCTACCAGGGCAAGCTCGAGACCATTCTCGAGCGCCGTGATGAAGGCTTCCCGGTGCTACGGGGGTACTACAAGAGCTCCTACGTCAAACAGTACGAGAAGGGCGACCGACTGCTGCGCACCGAGACCTGCCTGAACGACACCTACCACCTCGCCATCGGACGCAAGCTCGACAACCTGCCCGCGATCAAGCAGCACTTGGCCGCCACGACCGACCGCTACCTCACACAGCAAGCCGAACTGCTCGATTCCACCGTGGACCGCGGCGCGCTGGCTGCCCTGGCCGCACCGGTGACGACCGGGACGCGCCGCGTCCCCGGCATCAAGCTGCATGACGACCGCCTCATCCGCCTGCTCGACAACCTGCTGTACACCGGTGGCCTGCTCGGGGACTGGACGACGCGGCAACTGCATGAACGCATCCTGGCTCGGCACCGCCTCGGCGAGGACGACTACACCCTCGGTCAGCTTCGTTACGACCTGAGCAAGCTCCGCGCCCATGGCTTGGCGGAGCGGGTCGGTCGCAGTCGGCGCTATCGACTCACCCCTGACGGCGTGCGGCTCGGCGCGTTGCTCGTCAAGATCCGCACCCGTCTGCTCGGTCCGATCTTCGCCGACCCGAACCTGGCTCCCAAGCCACGTAGCAAGAACCCCAGCACCGTGGAAGCCGCCCTGCGCACCGTCGACCGAGCCCTCGACACCCTCTGTTCCACCCTCGGGCTTTCCGCCGAGGC
Source organism: Vicinamibacterales bacterium (assembly GCA_964291605.2). GTDB lineage: Bacteria > Acidobacteriota > Vicinamibacteria > Vicinamibacterales > UBA8438 > WTFV01. Next base: position 4,647,851 of record OZ219745.1, read on the forward strand.
CGCCTGAATCGCCTGCAACCGTGGCCGACGACGATGACCGCGCATCGCAACGCGCTCGTAGTTTGTACAGAATCCGCACTTCGGCCGGACAAGACAGCTAGGGCTAGGAGTCTGCGCCGCAGGACGTTCGCGGCACGAAATGGGTCGCCAGCCCACGACTTGAGCCCCGTGGCGGGGCGGCTTCGCCGGTCGGCATGGCGGGGTGGATTCTCGGTGGTTGGCGAACAGAAAGTGGAATTCGCTCCTCGCGGGCCGCACGGGCCGCCAGAAACTGCGGGGCGCGTCGATTTGCCGCCGTTGAGAGCTGCATTTCCCGCCTCCTATGCCGCCATCAGCACGTGCAGCCGCTTGACGTTCAACGCCAGGCACACCAAGTCCCACTCGCACCGCACCTTCGCCAGTCCGCGTAGGCTGAAGCGCCGGAAGCCCAGCACGTGCTTGATCCAGCCGTAGGGTGCCTCCGATAACCACTTGCGCTCCGCATACGCCGCCCGGCCCGCTGGCGTCGCCAGCTTCTCCACCATGCGACCTGTCGCCGGATGGTCCTTCAGATCGCGGGTAGCCGTCTGCTTGCCCTCCCGGCCCGGCGCCACATGCCCGTCAATGCCCCGTTTTTCCAGGTCCTTCAGGTCCCGCTCGTTGCAGTACCCCGCATCGGCCAGCACCGTCTCCGGCTGCGCGTCGAACGTCTCCTTCACCGCGTCGAGCAGCACCGGCAACTCACCCTGGTCGCTCGCGTTCGCCGTCAGGTCCGTCGCCACCACCAACTGGTGCTCCGCGTCCACCGCCGCCTGCGCGTTGTAGCACTGCTGGAACCCCTCACTGCTCGTCTTCATGATCGAACTCTCAGGGTCCGTGAAGTTGCTCTGCGCTTCGCGTCCGGCTCGCCATACGCCCGCTTGTACGGCGGACCGCCCTTCGGGTTCCGGTCCTGGCCCGGTTGCCGACCCCGCGCGTCGTCCGCCGCCCGTTGCTTCGCTTCCAGACGCGCCTTCGCCGCGCGAATCGCGGCCAGACGCTCCTCCCGCCGGCGCAACTCTGCCGGCAGATCATCGCCCCGAACCTCCACGCCCAAGCGTGCGTTCTCGGCCTCGTCAACCGCTTCCGCCTGGCGCACCAGCGCCTCGACCTCGCTTTCCAGACGCTGTTCCTCTTCCTGCATCCGGTCGTAGCTCATCGCCTTGTGCTTGCTCGCGTTCGCGCGCACCTTCGTGCCGTCGATCGACAGCTTCCCCAAGCGCGCCAGACCCAACTCCTGCGCCAGTCGCACCACCTTCACAAACAGCGACTGGAAATCCTCCAGGTGCCGACGACGAAACTCGCACCGTCCGGTGCTGCGGAAAGTTGCCCGCCGCCAGCACACGCAACGCCACGTCCTCTTCCAGCTTCCGCGCAATCCCGCGCGACGAGAACACGCCCGTCGCGTAGGCGTAGAGCAGAACCTTCACCATCATCCGGGGCTCATACGGCGCGTTGCGGCGGCCGTCTCCCTCGTACGGGTCGTAGAACTCCGTCAGGTCCAGACCGTCCACCAGATCGCTGACGTGGTGTGCCAAGTGGCCATCGGGCAGCCACTCCCGCATGTCGGGCGGCAACAGCAGCGACTGGTCCGGCGCGTAGGGGCGGAATGTGGTCGACATCGACTCCTTCCGTCGGCGGCTCGCCTACAATTGTCGCATCTGTTTTCTGCGGCGCAGACTCCTAGGCAGGGAGTGAAGACCGCCCGATGACCCCTTCCGACGACACCCCGGTCGCGGGCCCAGCAGTCGACGCGTCACGCCTGTCCGCCCTGAGCAAGGCGCTGCTGCGCATCAGCGCAAGCCTCGACCTGGAAACCGTCCTGCAGGAAGTAGCCGACGGCGCGTGCGAGCTCACCGGCGCGCGCTACGGCTGTATCGTCACCGTCGACGAGTCGGGAACGCCCGGGGCTTCGTCACCGCGGGCCTGACCGCCCCGGCCTCCACCCGTTCGCACGCCGTGCGGAACGTCGGGGTCCTCGACTGCCGCACGACCGCCGTCGGGTCCCCGCCGCGGCGCGCCGGCTGACGGTTGGAGAACGCGGTGGCGCGCGCTTCGGCGAGCCCGACATACGGGTAGCCGCCCAGACACTAGATTCCTTGAAGAGCGACCATCTTTACATTCGAGTCAAGTTTGCGCCTGCGTGTCGGCCGTCTGTCGTCCGTTGCAGTGATCACGCAGCCAGCGCGTGTCCTTCCCAGAGGTGCCCGACCTCGCGATCGTACGCGGCGACGGCTGCCTGAAGACGTGAGTTCGCCTCCCCGTCGAGCGTGGCCGACAAGACCGGGCCCAGAACGCGCGCCTGGGTGCGGTGGTAGGCCAGGGCGATGCACAGCCCTTCGGCGGTGAGCCGATACCGCTGGCTGCGCGGAATCCGCTCGATCAGCCCTCGCAGCCGCAGCCGGCGCAGGTCGTAGGTCATCTGTCCGGCGTTGTAGTCGTCGAGCGACATCCCGCGCAGCGGGGCCACGGTCTCTCGGAGCTCGCGGTTGCGGAATCCCGCCGGCAGCAGGTCGAAGCGCAGCAGCACGGCAAGCAGCGCCTGCACCCGAGGGTCCCCGAAGCGCAGCGTCGAAGCGCGTTGGCCGTCGACCTGCGCCGGACGGTGCAATGCAGCGAGCGTCTCGGCTCCGATGGTGGCGTCGTGGCTGAGGCGTTCGACGCCGAGCAGGCGTCGGTTGGCAGCGAAGCCGATCTGTTTCAGATCATCGAGGTTCTTCAGCCGGCGGCCGACATCGAAGTCGTACGTGTCGTTGATGACCGTCTCGGTGCGCAGCGCGCGCCCCTCCTTGTGGTACTGCTTGATGCGCGAGTGCTTGTAGTCCACATGCAGCGACGGGATGACCCCGTCGGTAATGACGCGGGTGCGATACCGCGGCCGTGGCGCGCGGCCTGGGTACGACGCGCGAGACCGTCGGCAAATGGCGGCGCCGTTTCGTGCAGGCCGGCTGCGACGGGTTGTTGGACGCGCCGCGTCCCGGCGCCCCCCGGCGCATCGGTGATGACGACGTTGAGCGCGTGGTAGTGCAGACCCTGGAAGAGCTGCCGGCGACGGCGACGCATTGGAGCACCCGAACGATGGCTGAGGCCTGCGGCCTCAGCGCGCCGACGGTGAGCCGCATCTGGCGGGCGTTTGGCTTGAAGCCGCATCGGACCGAGACCTTCAAGCTGTCGAAGGACCCGCTGTTTGTGGAGAAGATCCGTGACATCGTCGGGCTGTACTTGCATCCGCCTGAGCGCGCGGTCGTGCTGTGTGTGGACGAGAAAGCACAGATTCAGGCGCTGGACCGCACGCAGCCGGTGCTGCCGCTGCGGCCCGGCGTGCCGGAACGGCGCACGCATGACCATCAGCGTCACGGCACCACGTCGCTGTTCGCCGCCCTGAACGTCGCGACCGGGAAAGTGATCGGGAAATGCTACCGGCGGCATCGGGCGGTGGAGTTTCGCCGGTTTCTGACGGTCATCGACGCGGCGGTGCCGGCCGAACTCGACATCCATCTAGTCCTGGACAACTACGGCACGCACAAGACGGCCATGATTCACGAGTGGTTACTCTGCCGGCCGCGGTTCCACCTGCACTTCACGCCCACGAGCGCCTCCTGGCTCAATCAGGTCGAGCGGTGGTTCGCCGCACTCACCGAGCGGCAGATCCGGCGTGGCACCCACCGGAGCACGACGGAGTTGGAACGGGAGATCGAGGCGTATCTGGCGGTCTGCAACGAGCAGCCCGCGCCGTTCATCTGGACCAAGACGGCCGATCAAATCCTGGCGTCGCTCAAGCATTACTGCGAACGGATTTAGATACAGGACACTAGTCATTTTCCGGCAGAGCGAACACGAAGAGGTTGTTTCCCGAGCTCGGACGCAGCTCCGGGGTCAGCCGGTTGAAGTGCGACGACGTCCCCGCGTTGCCCGTGCCGAACGCGACGTATTGCTTGCCGTCGACCGCATAGCTGATCGGAAAGCCGCTGACCGGCGAGCCGAGGTTGATCTCCCACAGCACCTCGCCGGTCTCCTGGTCGAAGGCCCGGACCCGCCCGTTGATGTCCCCGCCGAAGACCAGGCCGCCCCCGGTGGTCACGAGCGACAGCGTGCCCGCGCGTTGCTCGTGGAGCCAGACCGTCCGGCCGGTCTCCGCCGAGATCGCTCGCACGGTGCCGGCGTACTCGTTGCCCGGCGCCAACTGGTGCCGGTAAGCGATGGCATAGGTCGTAGAACGGTTCTCCGTCGGCAGGGCCGGGGTATCGTCGTTGAACACCCGCGTCGCGAGCATGCGCGCGCAGGTGTTGCGCAGCGGCATGTACATCGTGTTGGTCAGCGGGCTGTAGGCGCCTGCCTCCCAGTCCTTGCCGCCGTTCCAGGTCGGGCAGGCGAAGACCTCCTGGCCCACCGTGTTGAAGACCACCTCCGCATTCTCGGTCACCTCCCCGGTGGCACCGTCGATGCTGCTGATGACGTTCTGGGTGACGGTGGGGGTCGCCCACAGGAACTCGCCCGTCTCGCGGTCGAGCGTGTAGACGACGCCGGTCTTGCCGGGGATGCCGGTCAGCACCTTCCGGACCTCTCCCGGCTGCAGGCGCGGGTTGATCCAGCTCACCTCGGAGGGGTCGGGCGCGACGGCGGTGTCGACCAGGATGCGCTCGAAGGGATGGTCGAGGTCCCAATGATCGTTCAGGTGCTGGTAGTACCAGCGAATCTCGCCGGTGTCGATGTCGAGAGCCAGCGTCGAGTTGTGGTACAGGTGCGTGTTGTCGACGCCGCCGAGCATGAACTTGGGGGCCGGCGAGGTGACCGACGTGCCCTGGTAGAACAACCGCAGCTCCGGATCGTAGCTGCCGGCCACCCAGGTGCCGACGTGAATCCGCTCCTCGAAGGGCACGCCGCCCCATGTCTCGTCGCCCGGCTCGCCCGGGGCCGGCACCGTCCGCCGCCGCCACAGCTCCTCGCCGGTGCGCGCGTCGTGGGCCACGATCACGCACGACTCCGGCCCGCCCCGCGGGCGGCAGCTTCGCCCGGAGACGGCCCTGCCGTCGGCGATGATCGGCCCCGAGCTGTGTCCGGCCGGTATCACCTTGTAGTCGAAGATCTGCGTCTCCCAGGCGATCTCTCCCGTGGTGGCGTCGAGCCCGAAGATGTAGTCGTCGTCGCTCGTGTTGACGATGAACCGGTCGTAGATGGAGATGTTCCGGTTGCTGCGCGCGTTGCCGCCGACGTACTCGTAGACGTCCTCCGGCAGGTCGCGCCGGTGCTGCCATATCAGGTCGCCGGTCGCCCCGTCGATCGCCTCGATCACGTCGTTCGACTGCGGCATGTAGAGCATGCCGTTGTAGGCCAGCGGGGTGCCCTCCTGGCGCCCCTCGGCAAGCCCCCGCGTCCAGACCATCCGCAGCCGGTGGACGTTGTCGCGGTCGATCTCGTCGAGCGGACTGTAACCCCAGCCGTCCGGCGTCCGGCGCCACGACAGCCAGTCGCCGTCCGCCGGGTTCTGCAGCATCTCGTCCGTGACCGGGACGAACTCGGCGGACGATTGCGCGGCCGCCACGGCCGGCGCCGACAGGAGCGCCGCCACGAGGAACGCGATTCCGAGAAGGTGTCGTGATCCGCGGGACTGCATCTGCATCGTTCGGCTCCTCGTCATGGTTCGCGGGTGATCTATTGCTCCGCAAGCGGCAGGAAGATGGAGATCCGGTCCTCGCTGCCCAGTGCACGCGAGATGTGCCCCTGACCGGTGGTGTCCTCCGCCAGCAGGATATGGCCCGGGTGGAGCCGGACCTTCGTGCCGTCGCCGAGCTCGACCTCGCTCTCGCCCGCCAGCGTGATGACGTACTGGCGGCGCGGCGCCGTGTGCCAGTCGATGAAGTACTCGGGCGAGGTGCGCCGGAACTGGACGCTGGTGACCGCGACCGGGTCGGACAGCTCGGTGGCGCCGCGCTGCGAGGTGAGCGGCACGTCGTACTCCTCGGCATGCGTCTGGCCGTCCTCGCCGGTGTAGATGCGGGTCACCTTGATCGGCGTCCGCTCCTGGGCCGACGCGGCCGGCTCGTCGAGCCAGCGGATGCCGCCGGCGACGAAGAGCGTCGGAATCCAGCCGAGAACCAGCGCGCGCGCGAGCCATGTCTTCAGCATCGGTCGGTCCCTCCTGGTCAGTCGTGGCATTATAGGGGCCACGCTGAACGAAAGGTGTGCTCATGACCATGCTCCGATTCGCCACGATTCGCAGCGCCGCGCCGCTGATGCTGGTGGCCGCCTTCGCTCTCGCCGCCGCGCCCGCCGAGGCACAGGAAGAGAATGCGGCCGAGGACCCGGAGGCGATCCGCCCGTTCACGATCGACGTGCCCGACGCGGTGCTGGCCGATCTGAAGGACCGCCTTTCCCGGACGCGGCTTCCCGACGATCTGGTCGGAACGGAGTGGGACTACGGCACCAACCGCGAGTACCTGGAAGAGCTGATCGCCTACTGGCGGGACGATTTCAGTTGGCGCGACCAGGAGTGGCTGCTGAACGGCTTCGACCACTTCAAGACGGACATCGACGGGCTGGACGTCCACTTCATCCACCAGCGGTCTCCCCACGAGGACGCCCTGCCGCTGGTGATCACGCACGGCTGGCCCGGCTCCATCATGGAGTTCTACAAGATCATCCCGCTGCTGACGGACCCGACGAATTACGGCGGCGAGGCGGCTGACGCGTTCCACGTCGTGGCGCCGTCGATCCCCGGCTACGGCTTCTCCGACAAGCCGACCGGCCGCGGCTACGGCCCCGAGAAGATGGCCGCGATCATCGGCAAGCTGATGGAGCGCCTCGGCTACGACCGCTACGGCACGCAGGGGGGCGACTGGGGCAGCATCATCAGCCGCTGGCAGGCGGCGCAGCATCCCGACCGCGTGGTCGGCGTGCACCTGAACATGGTCACGGCGGGTCCGCCCGAAGGCGTGGAGGATCCGACGGCCGGCGTGCCGCCGGAGGAGCTGGCGCGCACCCGGGAGCGGCAGGCGTTCTTCGCCGACGAGCGGGGCTACAGCAACATCCAGGGGACGAAGCCGCAAACCCTCGGCTACGGTCTCAACGACTCGCCGGCCGGACTGGCCGCCTGGATCGTCGAGAAGTTCCGCACCTGGTGCGACTGCGACGGCGACGTCGAGAGCCAGTTCACCAAGGATGAGCTGCTGACGAACATCACCATCTACTGGGCGACCCAGACCATCACGTCGTCGACCCGCATCTACTACGAGTCGCGTCGCGCGACCACTCAGCCGGGCTACATCGAGACCCCGGTCGGGGCCGCCATCTTCCCCAAGGAGCTGTTCATCCCGCCGCGGGCCTGGGCCGAGGCGGCGTACAACGTGACGCACTGGACCGAGATGCCGCGGGGCGGGCACTTCGCCGCGCTCGAGGAGCCGGAACTGCTGACCGAGGATATTAGGGCGTTTTTCCGGAAGCTGCGGTAGGCGGAGACGAAGACCGTTCGCGTTCTCGCGGCAAACGGGCTACCATGACTGCCGTCCGCGCGGTGGACGGCAGTCGTCGTCCCAGCCCATCATCCGAACCCATGTCCCGGTCATGAAGCCTATGCAGTCCGCACGCATCGCGAGCTATCCCTGCCGCATCGAGCACGGCACGCCGAACTGGACGATCTCGTTCCGCGACCTCCCGCAGGCCCTGGCAGTCGGCCGGGGCGTGCCTGGCGTCTTCGAGGCAGCCGAAAGCGTGCTGGTTGCCACGCTCGACTCCCTGGGCGCCAACTCCGTCGGCGGCCTGCCGGCGGCCAGCGCGCCTGCTCCCGGTGAGATAATGGTCACCGTGCGCCGGGGCGGACCGCCCCTCGTCCGGACTTCGGCCCCGGAAGGGACCTCGTCATCCGGGTCGGATGCCTCCGAGGAGGACATCCCGACCGTCTCCGGAGAGGTCGTCGACGTATCGACGGAAACCGGTCTGGTAGCCACTCAGCGGCAGGGAGGCTTCTGGAGCTGGCTCACCGGCCTTTTCGGCGGCTCGCGGTCGTTCTGAGATGCGGCCGGGAAGATCCCCATCCGCCCGAGTACGGGCAGCCACTCAGGCTGAATCGCACGAACCAGAGTCACTGGAAGTCATTCCCGACAATCTGGCAGCCTTTGGCCGCGGGTCGGGTTTGTTCTCCGACATCAAGGTCAAGCGCCACGGCCGGCAAATGAGCGATCCGTTTCAGCTACAGGTGAAGGTCCGAACCGTGTCCGACTCCTTTTACACGGGCGATGCGAACCTGGTCGCCGACTTCAAGGACAAGAAGCTCATCGACCGCCCGAGGGGCAAGGTTTACTCGACTGCAGCCAACGCCGGTCTCCTGACCAAAGCAGCATGCGCGCCGCGCGGGTGACTGGTGGACTACGCTCTGTCACTGAGGATATACATCTCCCGCACTCCGGGCTCCACTCAGAAAGCTGACGGCCCGTTCCAGAGTCCCGAAGCACGGCACCTCGGCTCTCCGCAGCCGGTCGAAGTCCACCATCCGAGTCATGGGTAGTTGGTCGAGCGTCGGCTTGTAGCGTCGGTTGCGCGGAAAGTGGCGGGACAACCACTCCTTGACCCCCCTCCTCGCTTCCCACGTAGCACCATCCCAGACCGTGCCCGGGTCCAGGCCGGAACGACCGTCGAGTTGCTCGCCAGCCATCAGATCGAGGCAGGGCAGAAACACGACCTCGTATTCAGGGTGCAGTAGGACCACCGCCGACGGAAAGGGCAAACCGAGCGCTCGAAGCCAGTTCGCCATCTGGGGTCCTCGATGCCGCGGACAGGCATCGTCTTCATCGCGGAGGACGAGGAGGGCGCGGACATCTTGCTTGGAGCGAACGAATTCCGCTCCCCTCCGCAGTCCCTGCTCCAGATGAAGATTCGGCCAGCGCACGGGAGTCGACCACGCAAGGGTCACTCCCTGATCCGAGGAGAGTCGTGCGAGGAGATTTCCCACGGCCAGTACGTCGCCCTGCCCTTCCACCAGGACGTATGCCCTTCCGGTTTGGCACATCACCCGGGAAACCGGAGATCCGCCTGGCGCAGCCCTTCGGAGGTCATCAGTTCACCAAGCCTGAGAAGGCCGTGCGTTACCGCGTCACGTTGATCTTCAGCCATCCCGCCGATACGTGTCCCGCTGTTCGAACGCACCACCACTCGGACATCATCCGCCGTTACCAGATTCAACAGTTCCGGACTGTGGGTCGTCAGCAGGACCTGGCTGGCGTCGCTGGCCTGCCGCAGGTAGTCCATCAGCAGCGGAAGGGCTCCGGGATGAACCGTCAACTCTGGTTCTTCGATGCCGACCAGCGGCAACGGCGGCTCCTGAAGCAGGGCCGTCAGGATCCCGGCAACCCTGAGCGTTCCGTCGGATTCCTGCGCCGCATCGAACCATTTGCCCTGCCCGTTCGCCCCATGCCTGAACTGGGCTACGAGGTAGCTGGCGGCCTTGCTCACCTTGATGTCATTGACATCCCCGGTGAGCCGGGCAAGCCCCGCCACGACTTCCGGCTTCCAGGTGGACGGTTCCTGATCACGCAGGATGGAGACCCAGTTGTCCCCGTGCCTGTGCATCGGCTTGTCAGGGTTGTACGTCTGGGGCCGTCGGAGCGTATCGGGGTAGATCGAGTAGATCGCCAGCCGGGAAATCAGATCGAACAAAGGCTCGAAGCGTTCATCCCCGGCCACCGCCGGAAGAGCGAGGCCGGTATCGCTGATCTTGGGTTCGAGCCCTTCCGGCCCGTTCCAGGCGCCGCGTTCGACCGTGAAGCCGGATGGCCCTCGGTTGGTGGAAACCCGCGCCGCTTCGGACTTGACTCGGAACTCCTCCCTCCGATCACCAGTGATCTCGAATGCATAGGAGCCCGGCCCCGCCCCCATTACGACATCGAGCTCGACGGAAACGTTGTACGGGCGTCCCGCACTCCAACGCCGCACCGCGTCTATGCCGCCCCGATCCGTGATCGCACCCGAGAGTCCCATGTGCATCGCATCGCGTACGAAGCTGAGCACATCGACCACGTTGCTCTTGCCCGCACCGTTGGGGCCGACAAGGACGGTCATGGCCCCCAACCGGACGACCTGGTTCCGTCCCACGCTTCGATAGTTCGAGACGCCGATCCGCGTGATTCGGTTACGAGGTGCGTCCATGCTCTCCGCGCGCCTCCGTGGTGGCTATCGTATCGTCGTCGCGGCGCGCCAGGTCGGCTCGTCCAGCGCACCGGTCTCCCGAAGGATCGCGGTCGGGGCAGTCGTCTTGCACCGGAACAGAACGAAGGCCGGGGGCATCGCGCCACCGGCCTTCGGATTCGCGCCGCGAGCGGGCTACCGCCCTACGGCTGCACCGTCATCGCGTTGATCGTGACCGGCGTGACCGGCACGTTCCCGTGCGCCCCCTGCGCGGTCGTCTGGAGCCCGGCGATGGCGTCGACCACGTCCATGCCGTCCGTGACCTCGCCGAAGACGGCGTAGCCGTATTCGGCGGGCGCGGTACTGCGGTGGTCGAGGCCCCGCCCCCCGTTGTTCGCGTGATTGATGAAGAACTGCGACGTCGCGCTGTGCACGGCGCCGGTCCGCGCCATCGCGATCGTGCCGCGCCGGTTGCTGAGGCCGTTGGTCGCCTCGTTGGTGATCGCCTCGCGGGTGATCTTCGGCACCAGGTTGGTCCCCATCCCGCCGCCCTGGATCATGAAGTTCTCGATCACCCGGTGGAAGATCGTGTCCTCGTAGAAGCCGGCGTAGGCGTACTGCAGGAAGTTGCTGACCGAGATCGGCGCCTGGTCCGCGTACAGCTCCATCGTGACGTCGCCCATCGTGGTCTCCATGACCACCACCGGATTGCCCGGAACCGCGCCCCCGGTGGTCAGGTCGATCCGGTAGACGCCGGTGCTCGCGGTCATGTAGAGCGTGCGCCCGTCGCCGCCCCAGGCCACGTTGGCCGTCACCTCCGGCATCAGGATCGTCCCGAGGTGGACGCCGTCCGGCCCGAACACCCAGACGCCGCCGGGTCCGGTGGCGTAGACGTTCCCGCGCAGGTCGACCTTCATGCCGTCGGCGGCCCCGGGCGCCGTCTGGTCGTTGACGTCGTAGAAGACCCGTCCGTTGGAGGCGCCCTCCTCGTCGAGGTCGTACGCCATCCAGACCTTCTGGTTCTCGTCCGAGTTGGCGACGTAGAGGGTCGCCTCGTCCGGCGACAGGGCGATGCCGTTCGGGCGCGTCTGGTCGCTCACGAGCAACTGCAGCTCGCCGTCCGGTCGTAGCCGGTAGATGCCGTTGAAGTCGAGCTCGCGCAACGGCGACTCCTCCAGCCCCTCCAGGCCGTACGACGGGTCGGTGAAGTAGAGCGAGCCGTCGGAGCCGAAGACGGCGTCGTTGGGGCTGTTCAGGCGGGCGCCCTCGTAGCTGTCCACCAGCACGGTCCGGGAGCCGTCCTCCTCCAGCCGTGAGATGCGGCGGTTGCCGTGCTCGCAGATGATCAGCCTGCCCTCGTTGTCGAAGGTCAGGCCGTTCGACGAGATCGACCGCAGCCCTTCGCGGTCGCCCTCGAACACCGGATCGATGAACGTGCTGGCGCCGTCCGCCGCGGTCCATTGGTGGATCTGGTTGGCCCGCACGTCCGAGAAGAGGAGCCGCTGCTCGCCCCGGATCCAGACCGGTCCCTCCGTGAACGTATACCCCTCGGCCACCTTCTCGACGGTGGCCCCCTGCGGTATCAGTGAATCGAGCCGCGGACTGGCCCTGAGAATCGAACCCTCGCCGGCCGGATCGCCGACCGGACCGGTATCCTCCTCCGGCGGCGGCTCCGGCGCCCCGCCGCACGCCATGGTCCAGGCGACGCATACGGCCACGAGCAGGCTGGTCGGTTTCATCATGTCGCTCCTCGTTTCATGTCGGTGTCGATTGCGATTCGCGCGTCAGAAGATCGCGATCGGGTTCACGGGCGACGCGGTCCCGTTCGGAATCGGCAACGGCGCGATGTTCAACATGAACTCCCAGCGGTTCCGTTCGGCCGCCGCCTCGGCCAGATCGTCGAAGTCGGCGCGGTCGAGCAGATGCACGCCGAGCATGGTCAGCGCGAAGTCGTGCAGCGCCAGCCGCGGCAGGTCGCCCGGCGGCTGCGGCATGTAGCCGGGAGTCTCCCACCCGATGATCGCCACGTCGCGCTCGCGGAGCCACGGGATCACCCGGTTGTCGAGACCTGCGGCCTCCGCCCCGGTGTCGAACGACCCGATGTCGTCCTGGCGCACCCAGCGGCCCCAGCGCAGCAGGAACGCATCGCCCGGCCCGACCCGCACGCCCGCCTGCGCCTCCCAGGCTTCGAGGTCCTCGACGGTAATCCACTCCCCGGGTTCGAGATACCCGACGCCCTTCAGTCGGGGAATGTCGTACAGCACGCCGCGCGTCACGACCCCGTGCCGCATCGTCAGGATGGCATTCTTCGTCGCCCCGTGCTCCATGGTCACCGTCTCGGCGATCGGGTAGCCGTTCCACATCCTGCCGTCGAAGAAGCGGTGCGCGAAGCCGTCGATGTGGGTCGTGCCGGGACCGTGAATGCAAGGATAGTTGATGGTGTCGCTGGCGCCGCCCGGCGACGCGCTCACCATCCGCCACTCGATTGGGCAGGGGTTGTCGAGGGTCCGCTCCCGGTTCGCGATCGACGCGAGCGATACCGTGAAGCCTTCCGTCACCAGGTCCGCGGCGGTCCGCCGCTTCTCCGGCGTGATCAGGTTCAGCGCGCCCATCTCGTCGTCCGGCCCCCAGCGCCCCCAGTTGGAGAGCTCGTCGAACCAGGCGTCGTACTGTTCCTGGGAGACGACCTGCCTCTCCCCGGTCTGCTGTCCGAGCGCAGCCGGTCCGTCGAAGCCGACCAGGAGGAGCGCAACCAGGGCGCTCCCGACCGCCGTCCGCGCGTTCCGCGTCGTCATGTGCTGCCTCCTCCCGTGGCGTGACCCGCCGCCCCTCCGCCGCGCCAACCGGCGCCGAAGCACTGCACGTCGCGTTTCTCAAGCGGCCGGCCTCTCAAAGAGCCTCCGCCACCGCCCGCCGAATGGCCGGCACCAGGTCGCAGCCGATCAGGTCGTCCAGCGCGCTGCGATGGCTCCGCCGTCCCGAACCCGGATTCGGCGACGAGGTGGCGACGATTACGGCGTCGAGGTCCGGGATCACGAAGATGAACTGTCCCCCGTAGCCCCAGGCGTAGTACGTCGGGTGCCCCGCCAGGGTGCGCATCCACCAGCCATAGCCGTATTGCCGGCGGCTGAACCGCGACCGCGTGCGCGGAATCGTCGACTCGCGGATCCATTCGCGGGAGACCACCTGCCGCCCGTCGCTCGTCCCGCCCCGCCGAAAGAGGTTGCCGATGGCGAGCATCGCCCGCGGCGTCAGCGCCATCTCGTTGCCGCCCATGTAGACCCCCTGCGGATCGCGGGTCCAGGCGGGCAGCGTGATGTCGAGCGGCCGCGCCAGATAGCGCCGGCCGAACTCCAGCGTGCTCATGCCCGTGGCTCGCGTGAGGATGGCGGAGAGCAGGTGAGTGCTGCCGGTGCTGTAGATCATCCGCCCGCCGGGCCGGTCGACCAGCGGCCGGCTCAGCGCGTGCCGCACCCAGTGCCGGCTCTGTACCCAGCGCCCGTAGTTGCGGTTCGACGTCGTCCCGAGGCCCGACCGCATGGAGACCAGGTCCTCGATCGTGATGGATCGCTTGACCGGGTCCGCCTCGGCCAGCTCGTCCGGGAAGAAATCGACGATCGGCTGGTCGACGCCTTTCAGGTAGCCGCGGTCGATGGCGATCCCGAGCAGGATCGCGATGATCGTCTTCGAGGCCGACTTCAGGTTCGCGGAGCGCCGGGCCGACGCCCCGTTGTAGTAGTGCTCCTCGACCAACTCGCCGCCGACCGAGACCAGGAGGCTGCGCAGGCGCGGCAGGCTGGCCGCACGCTCGAGAATCCTGGCCCGGTGGATGCCGTCGAGCGCCAGGGCATCGCTCGCTTTCGCCGTGCGGGATCCCGCTGCTCCGACCAGCCACAGCAGGGCGAACAGCGCCAGACAGCCCCCCGCCAACCGCCGCCGAGCCCGCAGTGTGCACCGCATCGGCACATTCTATCGGTCAAACGGACCCCGATGATGCAACTCGCACCGAGAGCGCGGTCCAGGTCGGTGCGAACTACGCACCGCGCCCGCCGAGAATGACGTGGTGGCACAAGAAGCTCCGAGAGCATGGCCCCGATCACCGGTCCCCACCAGCACACCCGGATCAGCAGGAAAGTGGCGAGTGCTTCGGCGAGGCACTTCGTCGCGAGGTCACGCATGGATCCGGGCCGGCGTCAGAATCGCAAGGCGCAATGTCCGGTACCCTGCCACGGACCGTCCTGCTCCAGGACCGGCCCGGAGGCCTCTGGTTGGGGCGGGACACGTGGCGGGGTATCCTGGCGCCGGACGGCCCGGAACGCACGGAGGGGGACCGATGAGCACCATCGGCAACATCATCTGGATACTGCTCGGCGGCATCTGGATGAGCATCGGCTGGGTAATCGCCGGGCTGATCATGTACGTGACAGTAATCGGCATCCCCTGGGGACGTTCCTGCTTCGTCATCGCCCGCTTCACGTTGTTTCCGTTCGGCCACGAAGCCGTCTCACGAAGGCGGGTGACGGGGCAGGAAGATATCGGCACCGGAGCCGCCGGCATGCTGGGCAACATCGTCTGGCTGCTGCTGGCCGGGTGGTGGCTCGCCCTGTGCCACGTGGCGACGGGCCTGATCGTGTGCCTGACGGTGATCGGGATCCCGTTCGGCATTCAACACTTCAAGCTCGCGGGGATCTCGCTGATGCCGGTGGGCAAGACCATCGTGCCGAAGGAGGTGGCCCCACGGCTGCCGTAGCAGCGGTGGGGCCGGGCGCGTGCCGACTCCGACTCCGACATCGCCCCTGGTCGCGCTGACCATCTGGGCCGCTCTCGCCCTCTACGTCGCCGGAGAGCACGGCCGCGCCCGGCGGCCGGCGGCATCATGGACGCGGCCGGTCTGGCTGCTCGGCGCGCTCGCCTATCTCGGGCACGTCACGGCGGCTTTCGGCATTCATCACGACTGGAGCCACGCCGCGGCGTACGCCCACATCGCGACCCGCACGGACGCGCTGCTCGGACTCGACTGGGGTGGCGGCCTCTGGGTGAACTACGCCTTCACGGCGATCTGGATGGGGGAAGGGCTCTGGTGGCAGCTCCGTCCGACCCACTACGAAAGGCGACCCCGTTTCTGGCGCCTGGCCGTCCGTACCGTCTTCCTGTTCATGATCGCCAACGGCGCGGTGATCTTCGTGGCAGGCTCCCGGCGCCTGCTCGGCGTCGGCGTGCTGATTGCGCTGCTCTGGATCTGGCGAAGCGGTACGCCGAACCCGCGGTGACTCGGCGCGCAACACCGCGACAACCGATTCCATCTCCGGGGATCCGATTGCCGCTGTTGGCGGGACAGCGGGACACCGATTGCTTCAACGCTACCGGTCGTCGACTGCGGTCGCGACTGCCTCCGCCGCCGCCGGGCAGACGCGCCGATACACCTCGGCGGCGCGGCGCGCCATGACCTCCGCCGCGTAGTGCTCCCGCACCGCGGCGGCGGCGCGGGTTCCCAGCGTGGCGCGCAGCGGCTCGTCGGTCCGCAACCGCCGCAGCTCGGCCATCAGCGCCTCGACGTCTTCCGACGGAATCAGCACTCCCCCGCCCGTGCGTTCGATCAGCTCGACGTAGGTGCCCCGTGCCGCCGCGACCACGGGGACGCCGCACGCCATCGCCTCCACCAGCGACAGCCCCTTCGGATCGTCGTAGGTCGCCGGTACCGCGAATACGTCGAGCCGCTGCAGGAACGCTACCTTGTCGTCGAGCTCCAGCACTCCGCGGTAGTGAATCTCTTCCTCCAGTCCCCACTCGCGGACCTGGCGCACCATGCCGTCCAGGTACGCCCGGTGCTCCGGTCCGAGATAGCCCGCCAGCTCCAGACGGCAGCCTTCGAGCTCGCCCTTCGCGCGCAGGCGGTGGTAAGCGTCGCAGAGCAGGTGGGTACCCTTCTCGGGCGCGATGCGCCCGAGGTAGCCGACCGTGAAGGGCCGCAATTCGTCACGAGGAGCCGGCGGATAGCCGTCGACGTTGATGCCGAGCGGTACGACGTCCAGCTTCGCTCCGGGAATCCGCAGGTACTGCGCCATGTGGCCGGCGTAGTAGTCGCTGACCGCGACGAAACGGTCGACCGACCGGGCGTGCTCGCGTATCAGCGCCAGCGCGCGGGAGTGATACGGCTCGTCGAGATGTTCGAGGAAGATGTCCTCCCCTTGCAGCGTGCAGCAGATCGCGCAGCCGATCGCCTCCTTGAACGCAGGCGCCAGCGAGATCAGCATGGAATTCGAGATGTCGATGACGTCCGGCTTCGGCTCCGAGCGCAGCCAGTGGACAAGCTTGTCGAACTCCTTCCGCTGGTGGCCGTGACGGCCCTCGAGCACCGAGACGGTGAGCTCTCCCAGTTGCTCCGGCTGCGTCTGCACGCCGCGCTGCGAGACCGCCCGCAGCAGCCACGGCGCCTCCCACAGGCGGTCGATCAGCCAGGGCGTGCCGCGGAAGAGTCCCGAGTACTGCTCCAGGTAGACGCTGATGCCGCCGAAGAACACGCGATGCTCGCTGACGCTCGGCTCGTCCGTGCGCGGCGGCGTGTAGAGCGGCACCAGGAGCACCTCGTGCCCCAACTGTCGCAAGGACCTGGCGAGGGTATTGTCGCGGATGCAGCTTCCGCAGTACATGCCGCCCGCGCCGGCGGTGATCGAGATGATGCGCATCGGACTCGGACGGCTCGCTACGGCGCCCGTGGAACGGAACTCGCCGCGTGGCGCGATTATAGCGTTGCCCCAAACGACTCCATGGCATTGCCCCAATCGACTCGCCGATCGGTCAAGCGGAGAGCCGACCGCGGCGCCGCGCGGCCGGCGACGCGCGGCGGCCAGGTGCCCTGCCGGACGATCCCGGCACGCGGTCTCGCTCGACCGCGGCGGCGCTGCCGCTCAGTCGGCCGCGATGCAGTACAGGTATTGCCGCCCGCGCAGGTAGATCTCCCCACCCACAACGGCAGGCGAGGCGTCGAAGCCGTCGTCGAGGCGGTTCATCGACAGCATCTCGAACTCGGGTCCGGCCTTCGCCACGAGCGTGACCCCGTCGCGGCTCGTGACGTAGAGCCGGCCGGCGGCGATGACCGGCGAGGCGTAGACGTCGCGGACGCCGGACAGCCGCACGGGACCATAGAGGTTCCGCCCGGTGGCGGCGTCGTAGGCCGAGAGCACGCCCGAGTTGCTCTTGGTGAAGTACAGGATGCCGTCGTGCACGACCGGGGACGGAACATAGGGCGTGTCGCGGTCCAGCGACCAGATGATGCCGCGGCCGCGCGAGATGTTGCCGCGCGCCGACGACAGGTCGACGGCGTAGAGCCGGTTGCCGCGATAGCCGCTCATCAGGTAGGCGATGCCGCCGGCGGCGACCGGCGAGGGTATGGCGTTGGTCGTCACCCCCTCGCCCTCCCACAGGAGCTCGCCGGTCGCGAAGTCGTAGCCGCGCACGCCGTCCGTCGCGCTGGTGACGACCTGGGCGCCGCCGGCGTGCTCGACGATGAGCGGCGTCGACCAGGAGGTGCTCTCGTCCCGGTCGGTGCGCCACAGCTCCGCACCGCTGCGCTTGTCGAGCGCCGTGATGAACGACTGCCCCTCGTGGTCCCAGACGACGACTATCGCGTCGCCGTGCAGCGCCGGCGAGGCCCCCTCGCCGAAACCCATGCGGATCCGCATGTCGCCGAAATCGCGGTCCCAGAGCGGGTTGCCGTCCATGTCGTGGCAGTAGAGGCCGCGCGAGCCGAAGAACGCGCAGATTACGTCGCCGTCGGTCACCGCCGACCCCGACGCCCAGCTTCCCGTGTTGTGCCGCCCTTCGTGCGGTTGCTCGGTCACCGCGGTGCGCTCCCAGACGACCGATCCGTCCCGGCGGTCGATGGCGAGGACCACGAAGGCCAGCAGGTCACCGGAGCGCACCGTGCCCATGAACCGGCGCCGGAGGCGCGAGAAGAACCCGTTGCTCGAGTCGTCGCCGGGTCCGGCGGGGACCGCCGTCAGAACGTAGACGTGGTCGCCCCAGACGACGGGCGATGCCTGACCGAACCCCGGAATCTCGATCTTCCAGCGCACGTTCTCGGTCTCGCTCCAGCTCGACGGCGGGTCGCCGGCCGGCGCGGCGCCGGAGGCGAGCGGTCCGCGCCATTGGGGCCAGCTCGCACCGGCGGCCACGTCGGACTGGGCACCGGCGGGCGCAGCCGGACCCGCCAGGAAGGTCAGGGTCAGGGCGGCTACGAGTAAACCGAACGGAAAGGTCTTCATTGCCATTGGTGACAGCCTCGCGGGACGTTCAGAATCAGTCAAGCGTACCGGATCGGAGAGCGCCAGCCCCACCGATGACCATCAGCCTGGTTCCGTCGTCGGACGGCACGCCAGACGTACCGGATCGGAGGGCGCCAACCCCGCCGATGGCCGGGGCCGTGGTCACGGACCCCCACACGACCCGAACGAACAGTCTCAATGATAGTGGGATAAGATCCGCCCACCATGATTATCAACACTTCGTCGTCGTCGGTCCTTATCCTGGTCGCCCTGCTCGTCGTCGGTTTCGCAGCCGCGGCCAGCGCGCAGCGCACCATCCCCGCACCGCCCGACGTCGCGGCGCCGCCGGACGACGCCGAGCGCACCTCCTCCGGCCTCGCGTCGAAGGTCATCGAGGAAGGCACCGGGAACAGGCGTCCCCGATCGAACTCGCGCGTCACCGTCCACTACACCGGCTGGCTGACCAACGGCCAGATGTTCGACAGCTCGCGGGTCCGCGGCACGCCCGCGATGTTCCCGCTCGACCGCGTGATCGCAGGCTGGACCGAGGGCGTGCAGTTGATGGTGGTCGGCGAGACGCGGCGCTTCTGGATTCCCGAGGATTTGGCCTACGGCGGACGCCCCGGCTTTCCGGCGGGCATGCTGGTCTTCGACGTCCAGCTCCTGCAGATCCAGTAACCGCAAAGGAGAACCGACATGCCCTTGACGAAAAGAGCGGCGCTCGGCGCCGCACCGGCCCTGGTCGCCGCGCTGGCCGTCGGCTTCGGCGCCGCCCCGGCGACCGCGCAGGACGCGGTCACCGAGAGCGACTACGAGGCCGCGATGCAGGAGCTGCGGTACCTGGCGACGGACACGTCGCTGCACATCGACGCGAGCTACTGGGGCGACGTCGGCGAGGACTCCGACAAGATCCGGGCCGAGCTGGCCAAGGTGGAGGCCTTCTGGACGGCGCAGGAGCAGCCACAGGGGGTCGAGTTCGCGACACGGGCGATCGAGGCCGCGCGATCGATCGGGCGCGCCTCGGGCTCGCAGGATCGCAACGCGGCCACCACCGCGCTGGCCGAGCTGCGCAGCGTCTGCACGTCGTGCCACGGCGAGTTCCGGGAGGAAACGGACGACGGCTTCCGCATCAAGCCGAGCGCCCTCAAGTAGACGCGTTACGGCCGGCTGGCGCACGGCGGTTTCCACCGCCCAACACCAACGAGAGAGGCCGGCAGCGGGCCGGCCTCTCTCGCGTACATTGAAGAAGGGCCGGTCAGGGCGCAACGCCCAACCCGGCCCTTCTTGCCGATTGGATACCGGCGCGTGCGGGCGCCGGTCACCCTCCTAGTTGGTCGGCCAGAGGACGCCCTGGCTCTTCTCGCCTTCGGCGCCCTCGGGCACCGGGCCGATCCCCTTGTAGACGAACTTCTGCACGCGGGACCCCTCGTAGGTCTCGGTCGTGTAGATGTTGCCATCGGAATCGACGGCGAGGCTGTGCACGGCGAAGAACATGCCGGGCTGGCGTCCGCCGTCGCCGAATGCCGTCAGCACCTTCAGCGTCTTGCGCTCGATGATGTAGACCTTCATGTTCTGGCCGTCGGCCAGGTACATGTAGGTCTGCTCCTCGTCAGGCGAGAAGTCGAGGTCCCAGGTCGAGCCCTGCGCGCGGGTGTGGGTGCCGACGAGCAGCTCGTCGACGAACGTCCCGTCCTTCTGGAACACCTGGACGCGGTCTTCGGCGCGGTCGCAGACGTAGACCAGCCCGTCGTTCGCGATCACGCTGCAGTGCACCGGCCCGCGGAACTGCTGCGCCGGATCGTTGCCCGGCACGTAGGGGCCCCCGAAGTCGTAGTCGTCGTCCGGCACGTTGCCGTAGGCGCCCCAGCCCCGCTTGAACGCGCCGGTCTCGATGTCGACCACCGCGACGCGCTTGTTGTAGTAGCCGTCGGCGAAGTACGCCTCGTTCGCCTCGGGGTCGATGCCGATCTCGGCGACGCGGCCGTAGCTGTCCTCCGAGAGGCTGTCGCGCTGGAAGATCCGCCGCCCGTCCTCCTCGCGGACCATGCGGGCGTTGTGCCGGCCGGCCTGCAGCAGGAACTCGCCGCTGCGCGTGAACTTCAGCACGTGCGCGTCGCCCTGCCCGTTGCCGCCGATCCAGACGTTGTCCATGTGGTCCACGGCGATCCCGTGGTTGGACTCGGGCCAGACGTAGTCGCCGGTCTCGGTGCCGGGCCCGCCCCAACTGTCGACCAGGTTGCCCTCCTGGTCGAAGACGAGGACGGGCGGACCGGGCTGGCAGCACTCGCTGACCGGCGGGTCCATGACCATGCCAATCTCGGTGGCGCCCTGGAAGTTGTTGGGCGTGTTGCGGTGCAGGACCCAGACATTGTCCTGCGCGTCGACGTCCACGCCGATGGTCGGACCCATCAGCCAGTGGTTGGGAAGGTTCTTCGGCCACAACGGATCGACCTCGAACATCGGCGCCATGACCGCATCGTCGTCGTCCCCGCTCTGGCCGGCCACCAGCACGACGCCGGCCGCCAGGACGGCGCCCAGCGCCAGCGGCACCAGAAACGCGTACTTCCTCATCTGTGGTCCTCCTTACTGGAACCGTGCGCCCCGTGCCGCCAAGCTGATGGCCGTTCGGCGCGTGTACATCGAATGCGACGGGCGAACAGTATACTTTGGAAGCTGTCAGGTTAAAGAGGGAGACGGATCGAGTGCGACATCGACGCAAGATGCTGCTGGCGGCCGGCGCGCTGGCCGTGCTGCTCGCCGGCGCCACGATGGGAGTGCAGGCGCACGACATACCGAACGACGTCACCGTGCGCGCCTTCGTCAAGCCCGAGGGCGACCGGCTGCGCATGCTGGTGCGGGTGCCGCTCGAGGCGATGCTCGACATCAACTTCCCGCTCCGCGGCCCCGGCTACCTGGACATCGAGGGCGCCGAGGGGCTCCTGCCGGATGCCGCCATGCTGTGGCTGGGGCAGGAGATCGAGCTCTACGAAGACGGCGTCCAGCTCCCGGAGCCGACGCTGTCCGCGGTACGGCTGTCGCTGCCGTCCAACCGGGCGTTCAACACCTACGAGGAGGCGCTGGCGCACGTCACCACCGGCGCGCGGCTGCCGCCGACCACGCAGATCATCTGGCGGCAGGCGCTGCTGGACGTCCTGCTCGACTACGACACGACCTCCGCCGAGTCCGAGTTCTCGATCCGCCCGGGCGTCGAGCGCCTGGGCCTGCGGGTCATCTCGGTAATCCGCTTCATCACGCCGGACGGCGCCGAGCGGGCGTTCGAGCTGCGCGGCGATCCGGGCGTCGTCACCCTCGATCCGCGCTGGCACCAGGCGGCCTGGAACTTCGTCGTCTCCGGCTTCGAGCACATCCTGGACGGCATCGACCACCTGCTCTTCCTGCTCTGCCTGGTGATTCCGTTCCGCCGGTTCTGGGCTCTGGTGCCGATCGTGACCGGGTTCACCGTGGCCCACTCGGTGACCCTCATCGCTTCGGCGTACGACATGGCGCCGAACACGCTCTGGTTCCCGCCGCTGGTCGAGACGCTCATCGCGCTCTCCATCGTCTACATGGCGTTCGAGAACATCGTCGCGGCCGGGTCGGGGGACGCCACCCGCATCCGCCGCCGCTGGGTGGTCGCCTTCGGGTTCGGCCTCGTCCACGGCTTCGGGTTCTCGTTCGCGCTGCGCGAGACGCTGCAGTTCGCCGGCTCGCACCTGCTGACGTCGCTCCTGTCGTTCAACATCGGCGTCGAGCTGGGCCAGTTGCTCGTCATCGCGCTTTGCGTGCCGGCCCTGGAGCTGCTCTTCCGCTACGGCGTCAACGAGCGCATGGGCACGATCCTGATCTCGGCCCTCGTCGCGCACACGAGCCTGCACTGGATGCTCGAGCGCTACGAGACCCTGAGCCAGTATCCGCTCACCTGGGCCGCGCTGGCCAGCGCGCTGCTGGTCGGGATCATTCCGTGGCTGATCCTGTTCATGCTGGCCGCGGCCACCGTGTGGTACGGATTCAAGTACTGGCGGCAACCACCGTCGGAGGAGGTCGCAGCGGAACAGCGGACCGGCTGAACGGACGCGCCCGCCGCCCGTTCGGCGGACACCGAGTTCGCCCCCGAACGAGCGCACGGGAGTCGCACCGAGGGAGACGAGAACGAGCGGCCGGCGAACGGGCCCCGTCGAGCACCAGGGATACGACGCGCACAACGACCACCGGGCGCGACGCGCTTCGCCCCGGTCGACCACGGCGATGCCCATGACTACTCTCCGTCGTTCGGTCCCCCTTCTCGCCGGGCTGCTGCTGGCCGCATCGCAGCCGGCCGGCGCGCAGTCCACGGCGGAAACGCCGCTGGGAACGCGCACCGTGTCTGCGGCTGATGCCCAGGCCGGCGCCCAGGCGGTCGAGCCGCCCCTAATCCTGGATGGAGGCAACGGCGGGAGCGGCGGATTCGCCGTCATGCCGCCGAGCGAGTACTACCGGGTGGCGCCGGTCCGCGTCGAGAACGGCCCGCAGATCGACGGGCGCCTCGACGAAGAGGTCTGGCTGCGGGCCGCCGTCATCGACGAGTTCGTGCAGCAGGAGCCGGCGGAGGGCGAGCCGGCCACCGAGCGGACGGTGGTGCGGCTGCTCTACGACGCCGAGGCCCTCTACCTCGGCGTCGAGGCCTACGACACCGAGCCGGGCGGCGTCATCGCCACCGAGATGCGGCGCGACTCGCTGCGGCTGCTCGACGAGGACAACTTCCAGGTCATCCTCGATACCTTTCAGGACCGGCGGTCCGGCTACATGTTCGTCACCAGCCCGCTCGGCGCGAAGCTCGAGCAGCAGGTGGCCGAGGAGGGCGAGGGCGGCTGGCGGGGACGCAACAGCAACAACGTCAATATCAACTGGGACGGGGTCTGGGACGTCGTCTCCCGCCGCACCGCCGACGGCTGGGTGGCCGAGATCGCCATCCCGATGGTGACGCTGCGCTTCCCCAGGACCGCGGAGCAGGTCTGGGGCGTCAACTTCATGCGCAACATCCGCCGCAAGAACGAGCAGGTGTTCTGGGCGCCGATTTCGAAGGAGTACACGCTGACGCGGGTCAGTCTCGCAGGCACCATGACCGGCATCGGGGCGGTGAACCGCGGCCTCGACCTGCGCATGACCCCCTACATGCTGGCGGGCGGCCGGCAGGAACGCGCGACGGGCACGGTGGCCGGCGGCGGTCTCGACGGCTCGGGGTTCAACGACTACGGCCTCGACGTCAAGTACGGCGTGGCGTCGGGCCTCAACCTCGATCTGACGCTGAACACCGACTTCGCACAGGTCGAAGTGGACGAGCAGCAGGTCAACTTGACGCGCTTTCCCCTCTTCTTTCCGGAGAAGCGCGACTTCTTCCTGGAGAACGCCGGGATGTTCAACGTCGGGACGCCCGGGAGCGGCTTCGGGCGGGTCGCCGACCTGTTCTTCACGCGGCGGATCGGCCTGTCGGCCGGCGGTCAGCCGACCCCGATCATCGGCGGCGCGCGACTGACCGGAAAGGTGAACCGCCACAACGTCGCCGCGATGAACATCACGACCGGATCGTTCGGCAACGCGGGCGACAACTTCTTCGTGGGGCGCTACAGCCGCGACATCCTGGCGCGCTCGAAGGTCGGCGGGATCGTGATCGACAAGCAGGCCGTCGGCAGCGTGTTCGCGCCCGACGCCGGCGGGGTCTCCCACTACAACCGCACGTTCGCGGCCGACACGACGCTCGCCGTCCACCGCAACCTGACGATGACCGGCTTCGTCGCCAAGACCCAGACCCCCGGCCTGACGAGCGGCGACATGGCCTCGTACGCGCGGGCCACCTGGCTGAGCCCCGCGTTCCACGTCTACACGGAGTTCGCCGACCTGCAGGAGAACTTCAACCCCGAGGTCGGCTTCGTCCCGCGCCTCGGCATCCGCACGTCGAAGTTCCACGGCGAGTGGAACCCGCGGCCCGGCCGTTTCAACATCCGGATGTTCGACCCGATGTGGAACATCACCTACACCACCGACCAGCACAACCGGCTGCTGACGCGGCGGATCCACAACATGATCGGGACGTACTTCGAGAACGGCTCGTCGGTCATGTTCTACTTCAACGACCACTTCGAGCAGCTCGACATCCCGTTCCCCATCCGCAACACCGGCGTCACCGTCCCGGCCGGCACCTACCGCTTCGGCGAATGGGTCTTCTCGTACCAGTCGGACCCCTCGCGGCGCCTCTACACGCGGACGCGGTACTCGCCGCAGACCTTCTTCGACGGGACCCGCACCGACATCCAGGCCACGGTGGGCCTGCGGGCGACCAGCCGCGTCTCGGCCGAGACCATCTTCAACCGCAGCGACGTCGACCTGCCGTGGGGAGACTTCGTCGCCGATCTCGCGTCGCTGCGCCTGGACCTGACGCTATCGCCGACGGTGACGCTTCGATCGCTATCGCAATACAACTCGCTGACCGGCGAGCTCAGCAACAGCATCCGCTTCAACTGGATCTACAGTCCCGGCAGCGACATCTACATCGCCTACGACGAGATGCGCCTCGACGACCTGTTCTACCTGAATCCCCACGTCCGCCGCTCGCCGTGGGGTGACATTCGGAACCGGCAGATCGCCGTCAAGATGACCTACCTGCTCTCGCGGTGAGGCGCCCCGCAGCGCACGCCCTTCGGCGGTCGACCGACGACCAGGACGTTACGACTACTCCCGGCGGGGCCGACGGCACCGGCACGCCGTTTGCTCCAACCAAGTGGCTGCGGACATCATGAACAGCATTGGAGACACGATGCCGGGCGTTACCGACGCGCTCCTCGACCGGATGATTCGGGCCATAGTCAACGAGGTCGACCCCGAGCAGGTGATCCTGTTCGGCTCCCGCGCGCGCGGCGACGCCAGGCCCGATTCCGACATCGACCTCCTCGTCATCGAGTCGGAGCCGTTCGGCAACGGTCGGAGCCGGCACGCCCAGCAGGTCCGCCTCAACCGGGGCCTGCCGGCAACCACGGTTACCACGGACATCCTCGTCTACAGCCGCGCCGACATCGAGCAGTGGCGGGGCTCGCTGAACCACGTCGCCGCTCGTGCCCTGCGCGAGGGGCGGGTGCTGTACACGCGGGATTGGAGCGTGCCCCCGCCGGCTGCCCGTCCGTGCAGCGTCCGCGACGGCGATCAGCCCGAGCCCGATATCCAGCAGGCCGGGCTGCTCCTCCGCATGGCCAAGGGCGACTTCGGCGCCCTCCATGTCTTGCAGAATCCAGACGATGTCACGGACGAGATCTTCGGATTCCACGTCCAGCAGGCCGCGGAGAAGTGCTTCAAGGCCTGGATCGCGCTGCTCGGCCAGGAGTACCCGCTGACACACGACCTCGGCAAGCTCATCGAGGCCATCCGCCAACGGGATGCCGCCGTCTCCCAGCACACCGCCCTGAAGGCGTTCAGCGCGTTCGCGGTGCATTACCGCTACGCGCCGTTTCCGGAAGGCGCCGGGCCCATCGACCGTCCGGCGGCGATTCGGCAGGTGGAAGCGCTGATGCGGCGGGTACGGCGCCTGCTGCCGGCGATGGAGTCGCGTGCAGAGTGAACGACGACCAGCGCACCGCGATCTTCACACGCCTCCGCTCGGAGAATCCCGAGCCGACCACCGAGCTCGACTTCGGCACCCCCTTCGAGTTGCTCATTGCCGTGATGCTCTCGGCCCAGGCGACGGATGTCGGCGTCAACCGGGCGACGGCGAAGCTCTTCCCCGTTGCCCGCACGCCCGCCGCGATGCTGGGGCTGGGCCCCAAGCGCCTGAAGGACTTCATCCGGACGATCGGCCTGTTCAACACCAAGGCGGAGAACATCCTGAAGACATGCCGCATCCTCCTCGACGAGCACGGCGGCGAGGTACCCCGCCGCCGCCAAGCGCTCGAAGGGCTGCCCGGCGTCGGACGCAAGACCGCCAACGTGGTCCTGAACACCGCCTTCGGGGAGCCGACCATCGCCGTGGACACGCATATCTTCCGGGTGTGCAACCGGACCGGCATCGCCCCCGGCAAGACGCCGCGCAAGGTGGAGGACGCACTCGTGAGCTCGGTGCCCGACGACTTCAAGCGCGGCGCCCACCACTGGCTGATCCTGCACGGCCGCTACGTCTGCACCGCGCGCCGACCGCGCTGCGAGGCGTGCGGGATAGAAGATCTGTGCGAGTTCGAGGACAAGACCGCGGCAGGGGCGGGAAGGTAGCGCCGGCCGTAACGACACCGAACGGAGTGTGGAGAAGGAATGGCGACTTCAGACAGTAGCGACAAGAGAATACGCATCGGCGTCCTGATCATCGGGTCGCTGTACTGGGACAAGAAAGAGCATAGGGAGACATGGCGCCGTGACCGCCTCGTGGATCTTGGCGACGCAACACATGTCCATGTCCCGATGGGTGCGGCTCTTTCTCGTCGGCGGTCCAGAGGCCCAGTGGATCTGCGAGCGGCATGAGAGAGCTACTTAACCCGTCGAAGGCGGGGTGAGGCGGGCGATGGTGGCGGCTCGGTGACCGGCGGCGGAGTTCGGTCAGCGTAGCGCTGGGCGTGGTTGCGGTCGTACTCGCGCGCTTCGTGGAATTTCCAGTACGCATCGAAGTCGCCGCTGGCGCGCAATGCCCTCAGCTTCAGCACCGCCTCGGCGCCCACCAGCCGCCAGCGCGCGCCGGTCAAGTCCATCCGGTCGCGGACCAAGTGCCGGCACGCCCCTTCGATCACGCCGGTGGCGATGGGATAGCCCGCCGCGAGGTAGCGGTCGTAGTGCAGATACGGTGCATACTTCAGCAGGTAGTCCGCGCACGTATCGACCGGCTTGCGGGTGTCGCGCGAGAGGCCGGCGACGGTCGCCGCACGCCGCATCGACGCCGCCACCCGGCGGGCCTTGCCCTCGAGAATGCTCTGCACGCGCGTCCAGGCCCAATGCGCCGCGTCGGGGCTCCCCTCGCGATGGAACACGTGCGCTGCTTTCCAGACGTACTCGACCACGTGGATGATGTCGAGGATCACGGTCACGTCCACGCCGTAGGCGGCGGCGCCCGCTTCGACGAGGTCGAGCTGCGTCTCGGCCCCGTCGACGAGTACGACCCAGCGCTTGACGCGCTGTGGGTCGTGGCGCTCGGCTTCCAGCATCGCCTCGGCGATCACCTCGGCCGGCTCGTGTTCGAGGCTCGCCCAGACCCGTTTGGCCACCGGGCGAGGCCGTACCGTCAGGGTCTTGGCCTTCTTGGTCTTCCTGGTCTGGTCCCCCGGCTGTCGGGGCATCAGGTTCTGCAGAAACTCCTCCACGCTGCGCACGAACGGCGCCGTCGTGTAGACGGCGGCCACCGTCGCCATGCGCTTCGCGTGCTTTTTCTCGCCCGGCTGCAGGCGCTGGAACGGGGAGAGCTGCTCGCGTTGCTGCCGACGCCGCTCGGCCGCCCGCCGCGTCGCCTCGCGCAGGTCGTCACGGTGCAGCACCACCCCCTTGCCGTCGAAGGTCAGCACCACAACCGACTCGTCGGGCGACGGCTCGCCCGCCGCCGCACGGCGCGCCTGGTAGAAGGCGTCGAAGTCCTCCGCCGCGCGAGCCGCCAACTGTTCCGCCTGACGTTTGGGAACCTGCGCCCCGGTATGGCGAGACAGGTCCAACAGCGCTTCGTCAAAGGACCGCGAGGCGGCCGCTTCGGCCACCCGACGGCGCACCTCGAGCGAGTAACGCTCCGGCGGCAGATTCAGAGACGCATCCAGCGGATGCAAACTCTCGTGACCCGCGCGCCCGTAGCCCACCCGCTCGACATCCACCGTGCCGAAGGTCGTCTCCAGGCGCCGGTCGTGCACGCGGCGCTCCGGGCGCTCGACACCGTCGGCCCCCGCGACCGGGCCGGCCGCCTCTCCCGGGCCGCGTTGGTCGAGGTGCCCTTGCAATAGCTGGCGTATCAGCTCCTGACCACGCCGGTGCAGCTCCCGTTCCAGGTCGCTTTCACTCATCTGCTGCGCCTCGCGCGACGAGAGGTAGGCTTTGGTCTGCGCGAAGGTCGCATCCGCCTCCGCATACACCGGGTCGGGTGGAGCGACGTAGGTGGCGACTTGCATGGCTCAACTCTCCCGCAGCCGCCGCTTCGCATCCCGGACCACAGGATAAACGAGAACCGTCTTGGGCGCCTCGCCGGCGCGGCGGCCGTAGCGGTCCATGCGCCCTCGACCGGTGGTCGCTCCCAACGCGACCCAGTTGGCGGCACGATAACAACCGCCGTGGTGGCGGCACGGGTCCACCAGCGTCTCCACCAGCCACGGCTCAAGGCGGTAGCGGCGCGGCCAGTCCGCCACCATCTGCTCGAGGCCGCGCGACAGCACCGCGCTGGCTAGGTTCTTCACCGTGACCCACGGCAGCAACACGAAGCGGCTGTTGTTGACCACGTGCTGCAGATTCCGCGCCCGTGTCCGGTCGTCCCAGCCGACCCAGCGGTCCCGCGCCGCCATGCGCCACGCCGGGCTTGAGAACTGCAGGCAGCCGACCACCGCGCGGGCTGGCCGCGACGCGAACACCAGGTAGCGCAACTGCGCGCCGAACGGGACCGTGTGCCCGAGGTAGTGGTAGCGTCCCACCAGCTCGCGGAACAGCAGGCGCTCGGCGGGCTCACGCACCAGCTCGACCCGAAGCGGCCCGACGTCGCGCACGGTGCCGGCGAGCGGACGCCCCGGCTCTCCCGCGGCGGTCCGGGGCACGCGCGTGACCGAGCCGGCGGCGCGGCCCCGGCGCTTGTCCGGCAGCAACACGGTCGCCTCGGCGTCGAGCCGCTCGAGGAACTCCCGGCACTCGCGGGCCTTCAACCTCCCGTTGGGGCGCCGCCACCGCAACAGCTCGCACACGGTGCGCGCCAGCTCCATCCGGCTCAGGCCCGAACAGTCCCGCACGACCTCGCGGATCAGCGTCATCTCTCGCGCGCTGAAGGCGCGTCCCGAGAACCTCGTCGTCGCCACGGCCATCGCAGGGCTTTCCTTCCCCCGACACCGTACCAAACCGCCGCGGGAATGTCCAGGGGGCAATGGAGGCGACAGCCCCGCGCGCGCCGGGCGTCGTGATTTGGGGTCGGGCGGCGGACCGAAAGAAGGGATCGGGCGCTCGCCAGACGCTGTCACCCCTCAAAACGCGCTGGAGCGGGAGCAGCCTCGAGCATAAACCCTTATGAATGAGTACGATAGCACTCTACGAGAAAGAGCCGCACCCTGTCCCGATTCGCTACGGCCGGCTCTCACGAAAACGTGGCTGTACCTACACCATGGTTTTCTCCAGACAACTCGACGATCCGAACACGCCGCGAAAGGACTGCTGCGCGTTTGTCGCCCCGTGCAAAACTCCCGTGAACAGTCTTGAAGATCTCGTCGACGAAGCGCGACGCCTCTGGCGGGCGGAGGCAGACGTAGAGAACGACAGGATCTCTGCCACGTGGGGATGTGTCGCGCTTCTCGAGAATCCGAAGGGCAATCTGTCGGATGACCTGCGCAACGGCTGGACAACACGTTTTCTGGAGGAACCGCGTCACGGGGCGTTGAGTTCCGCCCGAGACGAGGCGTCCGTTGTCGACGACAAGGGTTTCCTCACGATTGCGTGGCCGAGAGCCGTCGACGAGTCAGACATTGAGGTCGACGCACTGCTCGCGACCGCGACCGACCCGACGCTCATTCGCGGCGACTATCCCTCCGCCCGGGAGATCGCGGCAGCCTGGAATTCGCACGAGGGCGAGGACTACAAGTGTTACGTTCAGTACTTCCACAAGAACAGAGATTGCAAAATCTGGACGTTTCAGGACGCCGAGATCGAAAGACGCTTGCGCTCATCGTAACAGGTCGGTTCGCACAAACGGTCCGACAAGTGGGTCGCCGACACGCCCGGCCGCGACCTCAGAACAGGTCGGTCAGGTCGTCATCGTCTCCGGGGCCAGCATCCACCGACGTTCCGGGGCTATCCGTGCTCCTCTGGATGGTCATCTGCTTCCGCCGTTCCAGCTCACGGAACCGATTGAGAAACAGGGTATCTTCGCCATCAGTGGTGCTGAAGTAGATCCACCGGGTGGCGCGGGTAATGCCGACGAACAGCCATCGTTCCAGCAGATCGGGGTCTTTCTCCTCAAGGAACTTCCGATTCAGACGCGGCATCAGAACCGTGTCGAAGGTCAGGCCCTTGGAGCTCGGGTACGGCATGAGCTTGGGCAATGGCGTGCCAAAGTCGATGGGCGGGAGCGCATCCTCCTTTTTCCGTGCAGACTGGTTGATTTCTGCCTCCAGACCGGCTTCCCGCAGGGCGAGGGCGTAGCCGAACATGTGCCGTTTGGTCGGAAGCAGGACGGCGATGCGCTCGTGTGTGGACGCCTCCGAAAATGCAAGCCTTTTCTGAGTCTCTCCTTCTGCGCTCAGTCTGCTCCTGTGGTTCTTCGCGACAGCGGAGCGGCTCCCCGTCGCCGCGATTGTTTCCGTGGAACGCGGGCCAGCCTCCTGGCTGGCCCGCAAGGGCTTCCCGCACGGTCGGCCGCGGCTGTCACCCGGAGGGCCGCAACAGAGTGGAGGAGCCGCGCAGCGGCTTGACAGCCGCGGGCGACCGTGCGCGAGGTAGACGCTTCCGAGCGAAGCGAGGGCCTTTGGGCACGTCCGAAGCCGTGCAGCGCCGTTTCAGGAAGCTCCATTTCGTCGGATGGTTCGGTGCATGCGGTCAGGTGCTGTCGTGTGTCCGGCCTCATTGCTTGCGGCATATCACGCGCCGCGGGCCCGTATGGAGATACGCGGGTCGAGTCCAAAATCGTTCCTGTGTGCTCGAAGGCACTGCACCGCAGGCTGGTTTTCCCGACCCCGTCTCGTTGACCGTTTGCCCTTACCATCTTCCGACCTGCTCGCATTCCCGACGGCGCCGGACCCCGGCTCTTGCTTCTCAGGCGGTCGGCAGCGGCGCGCGGTAGTACTCGTTCTTCGTCATCAACGCCCAAGCGATGCGCGCCGTCCGGTTGGCCAGCGCCACCGCGACCAGCATGCGCGGCTTGCGCGCCAGCATCCGGGCCAGCCAAGGGTCCTTCGTGCCACGCCGCGCCGCCCAACCGACTGTCGCCATCGCGCCGGCGACCAACAGCCGCCGGAGATCGCGCTGACCCATCTTCGATATCCTCCCCAGCTTCGCCTTCCCGCCGGTCGAGCTCTGCCGGGGAACCAGACCCAGCCAGGCCGCGAAGTCCCGACCGCACCGGAAGCTCTCCAGCGGCGGCGCGAAGGCCTGGATCGCCATCGCGCACAGCGGTCCGATTCCCGGGATACTCATCAGCCGTTCCGTCTGTTCGTCTTCGCGCGCCCGCTCCCGCAGGTCCCTTTCCAGCTCCGCGATCTTCTCGTCGAGGTCGCCGATCTGAACGAACAACAGCGCGCCCAGCTCCCGAACCGGGCCCGGGAGTGGCGAATCGGCATCTTCAATCGCCTCCGCCAGCCGCTCCACGTGCGCAGGACCTTGCGGCGCGACGACGCCGAACTCGGCGAAGTGTCCCCGCAACGCGTTGATCGTCTGCGTGCGCTGGCGAACCAGCAGATCGCGCGTGCGGAACAGCATGCCTTGGGACTGCTGCTCCTGCGTCTTCACCGCCACGAAGCGCATCGTCGGCCGCGAGGCCGCCTCGCAGATCGCCTCGGCGTCGGCGGCGTCGTTCTTCTGGCGCTTCACGAACGGCTTGACGTAGATCGGCGGGACCAGCTTCACCTCATGACCGAGCTTCCCGAACTCTCGGCCCCAGTGGTGCGAGCTCGCACAGGCCTCCATCGCTACGACGCATCGCGGCTGCGACGCCATGAAGCCCAGCACCTTGTCCCGACTCAGCTTCTTGCGGAACGCAACCGACCCGTCCGCGCGGGCGCCGTGCAGCTGAAAACTCCGCTTCGCCAGATCGATGCCGATGATGGTAGCGTGCTCCACAGGATGCCTCCTCTTCCAGGTGATGCTTCACAACAGCTCCACCTTGGCACATTCCGATGCCGTTGAGAGGAGGCGTCCACCCCATCATTCCTGTCGATGCGGGTGCGAACCACCTCAACCAAGTTCGCGCGTTCGTCGTCGGCACTGCCGGCAAGATAGAGGAGCGGCAATTGACGCTCACCCGTCTTGACCGGAGGATTCTGCTCGATGAACTGTTGGCGTTCCTCCTCGTCGCGGACGAACGAGGCGCCCGCCTGCACGATGTAAGGCGAGCAACGGTAGGCGTCGAGCAGCACAAGATTGCGCCTGCGCAGTCCCAGCGCCCTCGCTACGCCGAGCTCCTCGGCGTCCCGCTCGTAGAGCTTCTGTTTCGGATCCATGAAGACCGTCACGTGCTGGGCAACGGCCGCCAGCGTCTCGAAGTCCCGGCGGTCCAGATCCTGCCCTTCGTCGACCATGACGAAGTCCAGGAAGCGATCCGAGCCCGTCAACCCGCGAGTCTTCTCCCACACCGCCTGTCGGATGGCCTGCCAGTCGCGGCTCCCACCGCTCCAGGGCAGGCGCTTGTTGATCCGATCCTGGTAATACTCGCGGCACCAAGCGTCGAAGGTCATCACGCAGTCGTCCGGGAGAGCGAGGTCGCGCAGAGCCACGCGGATATACGCTTTGAGTGCATTGGTGAAGACGAACAAGCGGCAACGTTCCGGCGGAATCCCATAGTTGTCGATGAGGTGCCGCGCCCGGTGCAGCAGCACGATGGTCTTTCCCGAACCGGGCGACCCCAGGACGAGACGATGCTGTTGCACGCTCGATTCGACTGCCCGACTCTGTTCGACGGTCAGTTCATTGCGGGGAACGAGCCAACTCACCCCGGCCTCCTTGCGATCTCGTTCCTGGTCTGCGGCAGCACGCTGTCATCGGTACCCGGCTCCGGCGCCTTTCCGCGGCGCTTGCGCTCCTGGTCGGCTGCCTGCTTCCGCGCGCTGTCGCCGGCGAGCCGAGCGCCTGCCCTGTACCAGAACAGTTCGAAGTCGTTCAGGACAGCTAGGGGGTCGAATGCAGCAAAAGCACGCGCCAGCAGGGCATCGCGCTTCTCTTCTGGCTGGTGCAGCTTGTCGATCAACATTGCCTTGAGAATCAGGCTGGGTGGGTCCGGCTCGCGCGCGATGGCTGCATCGGTGGTCTCCACCGCCTCCTTTGGTCTTCCCTGACGCATTTGGGAAAGGGCGAGATTGAAGAAAGAGCCGTTCCAGCCCGACAGAATCCGCGCCGCCTCTCGGTACAACTTCTCCTCCCGCTCGTAGTCGCCCAATCTGCCCGCGATCATGCCCATGCTGTGGAGAATCTCGCCATCCGGAGAAACCCTGTTCAGGCTGCCCAACAGACTCAGGGCCCGCTCGTAGCGGCCCAAATCGGCTTCGAGTTCAGCGATCCTCTCCACGGTTTCCCGTTGCTTCGCCTTCGGCAAAGCTTCGGTCCGCATCCGTTCCTCCAGCTCGAGAATCTCGTCGCGCTTGGCGTTCGGATTCACGACGCTGGTCAGCGGATTTTCGACCGTGAGCTGAAACTCCTCCGCAGGGTCGTCTCCACCGTTCCGGGCGAGACGCAGATGGAGTACCTGGTTGGCGTCCATCCGATAGCGCAACCGCAAGGGATCGCCCTTGGCGACCACCGGCCGAATCGTCCAGACCCCGCACATGAGAACCCGGTCGTTCGCACCTCGCAACTCGACTCGCAGCTTGACGTCGTCCGCCAGGCTGGACTTCGGAACGACCAGACGGTCGCTCTCCGCCCATCCTCCGCCGGGCGGATACGGAAGCTCGGCGCCATCGCCGATCAACTCCACCGGCCCGCTCGTGGTCTGAATGCTGATGCTGTCGCCGGTGACGGGACGAACGAGCCCCTGCCCGTGAACGGCCAGCGACAACGCCTGCCACGCCGCCCCGTGGGCCACCGCGGTCTGAGTGCGCTCCGCATCGTCGAAACACAGAATCCGGGCCGCGACGAAGAAGTCGTCGACCGCTTCGGCGATCTGCGGAATCAGAGCACTTCCCCCGACGAGCAGGCAGTAGTCCACCTCTCCAGAATCCAGGCTGGCGCGCGCAAGTGCATCCTGGAGCGGAGCGAACACCGAGCACGACATGAGATAGTCGGACTCTCGCGGGTGAAGCAGGTCGCGGTCGAGAAACAGCTTCAGCACGTTGTCGAAATCGACCACGCTCAGCGTCGGCGATTGGAGGCGGAAAGCAGTTCCGTCGCGCAGCGTGCAAGGATAGACGCCGGGGTTCTTCTGTACGAGCCGGGAGTGCTCCTCTTCGTAGCGGCCGAACTTCTTGAGACGGGCGACCTCCCGGCATAATCCGATCTTCAGCGACTCCGCACACCCGAGCAGCGCCGGAATCACGCAGTCGGACTTGGAACGAAAGTCCAGATCGTGAGGCTCCAACCCGTTCTGCTCAAGGAGCTGCGGGATCAGGACTTCCACGACTATCGCTCGGTCGATGTCGCCGCCACCGAGGCGGTGGTAGCGGGAGACGGAGAGCGGCGCGACATCAACTCCGGCCGGTGCACCGGACTTCCGCCCTCGCAACTCGAACAGGGCAACGTCGCAGGTTCCGCCACCGAAGTCGAACACCACGAGCCGCCGAGCCTCAGACATCCCTGCGAACGTCTCCGCACCGTGCGTGAACACGTAATCGACAAAGGCGGCGATCGGTTCGTCCAGAAGAGCACCGGCAGTCAGCTCGATATCGGCGAGCTTCGCGGCGTCGAGCGTGTCACGCCGTTGGGCAGCCTGAAACGAGGCAGGCACGGTCACCACCGTCGCGTCAGGTGGCGGGCTGTCGCCGCCGGATGCGGAGTCCATGAGAAACCTCAGCAGTTGCCCTGCGATCTCCTTGGCGGATCGAAAGCCGGCCGGAGCCTTCTGGTAGGTCCTGCGAACACCGATGTCGTTCTTGCAGTCCCAGAAGATGCTCCGGTTCCACTCCAGATCGAGGTCGCCGATGCGCGCGCGCAGATCCTTCGCCCCGGCACCCACGTAGAGCTGCCCGTCGTGAAGCGCCAGGACCGACGGTACGAGCGTGTGGAACTGCGGCCCCTGCCGCGTAGGCTGTTCTACATCGAGACAGCGCGCTTCAGGCGCACGATCGACATCGACCGGCACGACGATCTCGGCAACCGCCGAGTTGGTGGTTCCCAGGTCGACGCCAATCACCCGCAGGGGTCGGCGTGACGACGGAACCTCGTTCTCGACAGTGGTCGCCAACGCGGAGATACCCATCGACTATATCGCTCCCGGTCAGCAGCGACGCATTCACGAGGTCCACTGAACCGATCTCAAGCAGGTGTCCTCACTCGCTTGAACCGAATCCTGATCCGCATGTTGCGGCCAGTAAAGCTCACGCAACATTCGCCAGGGATTTCTCGGTTCTCGTGCGGATTTCGACGTAGTGCCTGTACTCGTTCGGCCATTCGACGCATGCGGCGTCATCCATTCCGTGTCGGATTTCGTACGTGCGAGCGTTTCGCCAC
Source organism: Vicinamibacterales bacterium (assembly GCA_964291605.2). Taxonomy (GTDB): domain Bacteria; phylum Acidobacteriota; class Vicinamibacteria; order Vicinamibacterales; family UBA8438; genus WTFV01. Next base: position 4,683,727 of record OZ219745.1, read on the forward strand.
TGCGATCAGCACGTCAAGGGGCGATGTGTATCGAGTGGTTCGTTTGCGCGTGATCTCCTCCTGGACCGCGGTCTTTCGATCTGGCTGGCCGATCCGTCGGCGAAGCTCTCCGCATCAAGCCGACGGGTCCTCGCGGGCTATCGACTCGATGCGGCTCCTGACGGCTCCAAGGCCTTGCGCTCCGCTCTCGTTGGCGGTCCGTCCGTCCGCACGGTCCATGAACGACCTTCATGCTGCAGCCCGTCTACTGAGGACCGACGGTGCGAATCCTATCAGCAGACGTCGACGCGTGTCGGAGCGAGATCGCGCCAACAGAAGCTCACGTGCGGATCACTTCGATCTCCACATCAAGACCGACGCCACGCCACGCCCGGTCAGCGGTCAGCACCGGCAATCCGGTGGACTGGGCCAGCGCCAAACAGGCACGGTCGCCGAGAGACAGTCCGTGGCTGCGCGTGGCCGTTCGTAGCGCAGCCGCCGCCACTGCCTGATCCGCGTCAAATGGCCGCACCTCGAATCCCAGATTCACGATGACGCGCCGCAGTCCGGCGCTGGACAGGCCCCAGTCGACGAGCTTCGTTCCCACTTCCGCCACGTTCACTGTGGATACGACCGAGCGCGGGATACGGACGCGCACGACATCAGCGCCCGGCTCGCCCCTGACGAGCGCCAGAATTGCGGACGCATCGACGACGCAATCAGCCATCGTCGGACTCGCGCGCGGCCTCCCGCCGCCGTTCGGAGACGAGCTCATCAGCCAGACTGACGTCGGCCGGCACGTACCGCGCCACGAGGCGCTGTACCCGCCGGACCGCCGCGTCCTGCCCGTAGAGTCGTACCTCGTCCCCCTCCAGGCTCAGCACGACCGAATCGCCCTCCGAGACGCAGAGCGCTTCGAGAAAGGCCGCCGGAACACTGACACGTCCATCGGCTTCGACGATCGACCGGACCGGGTCCGGCCCCGGCGGGTCATGATCCGGCCCGCCTTGCGCGGCATCCGGATACGGGTACGCGACCGCAGCCGCGCGTGCCGTCTCGGGGCCGCCGTCCCGAAGGCGGCCGGTTCGCCTGGCACCGGCCGACAGCACGTTGTAGACGTGCTGATAGCCGAGGCCAAGCGCGTTCGCGATCTGCGACCGGTCGAAGCCGGCAGTCGCGAGAGCTCGGATGCGGGCCGCCTTGGTGCGAAGCCCGCGGGTGAGCGCCGTCACCCGACTGCGCTCGACCGCCGTGAGCAGGGACGCTGGCGCGGCGCGTTGCTCGTCGCGCTGCAACACGTTGCGCGCGAACTGATAACGGATATCGAGTGATCGCGCGATGTCCGCCGTGCGCATGCCGAGCCGGTGCAACTCGCGAATCTTGTCCGACTTGGTTGCGTCCCCGTCCACTACCAGCCGCACTGCGGCCGGGGCAATTGGTTCGTGTGGAGCCATGGGTCGCTTTCTCCTCCACCCCACGGATGGCTAGGTAGGTACATACTATAACAAATACCTACCCAACCCGGCGCCAGGGGTCAGGGTTCCCAGCTTCCGGCCCGTGAGCCGGAGCTTCAGAGCGGCGGTTGCGGTCATGGTGGCTCTCCTCGGTTCCGATAACTACCGGGGGACTGTAGCGAGGCGTCGGGCACCGTCAACCGCGGGGACTCCCGCCGGCGACACCGATTTCGGGAACCCGCCCGACCGCCTTTTGCGTCACACTGTAGATGGGTGCCTGAATCGCGCCGGGCGGCGCGACGGGCGCCCGTCTCGCGCCGTCCTTCGTGCGGCGTAGCCGCCGCCCGCGTCGCGGCCGCGCGCTACGCCGCTTGTCACAAGGAGACCGCATATGGACCAAGTGCCCAACATCCCCATCGACGTCTCGCGGGTGCGCCTGCCGCGCTTCCCCCGGGGCGCCGCCACCGCGGCCGTCGGCCTGATTGTCGCGGCCGTCATCGCCTTCGGCGCCTTGTACCAGGTGCAGCCGGAGGAGGTCGGCGTCGTGCTGCGGTTCGGCCGCTACGTGCGCGCCACCGACCCTGGCCTGCGCGCCAAGATCCCGTTCGCGGAAACCGTGCTCAAGGTGCCTGTCCAAAGGCAGCTCAAGCAGGAGTTCGGCTTCCGGACGATGGAGCCGGGCATCCGCACGCAGTACGCCGCCTTCGACCGCGACGCCACCGAGGAGTCCATGATGCTCACGGGCGACCTCAACGTGGCGGTGGTCGAGTGGATCGTGCAGTACCGCGTCGCCGACCCGTATCTCTATCTCTTCAAGGTGCGCAACCTCGCGGACACCTTCCGCGCCATGAACGAGGCGATCATGCGCGAGGTGGTCGGTGATCGGACGGTCACCGAGGTACTCACGGTCGGACGCCAGGAGATCGAGTCGCGGGTCGAGGAGCGGCTCCAGGACCTCGCCAACCAGTACGAGATGGGCATCACCATCGACCAGGTGGTCCTGCAGGACGTCAATCCGCCGGATCCGGTCAAGCCGTCGTGGGACGAGGTGAACCAGGCGCAGCAGCAGCGCGACCGGATGATCAACGAGGCGCGGGCCGAGTACAACCGCGTGATTCCACGCGCGCGGGGCGAGGCGCAGCAGACCGTGCTGCAGGCGGAGGGCTACGCGCTCGACCGGGTCAACCGGGCCCAGGGAGAGGCATCCCGCTTCGCGGCGGTCGAGGCCGCCTACCGGCAGGCTCCGGACGTCACGCGACGCCGGCTGTACCTGGAAACGATGCAGCGCATCCTGCCGCGGGTCGGCCGGAAGCTCTACGTCGACGAGGACGCGACCGGGGTCCTGCCGCTGCTGTCGCTCGACGGCACGGCGCCGCGCCGGGCTCCAGAGAACACGACCCCCGTGGCCGGAGCCGGAGGTGGACAATGAGCAAAAGCAGACTCTCTCTCGTGATCCTCTTCGCGGCGCTCGTGATCCTCGGACAGGCGACCTACACGGTCAGCGAGACCCAGCAGATCATCATCACGCAGTTCGGCGAGCCGGTCGGCGACCCGGTGGTCACCCCCGGCCTGCACTTCAAGTTCCCGTTCATCCAGCGGACCAACGTCTTCGAGAAGCGCTTCCTCGAGTGGGACGGCAACCCCAACCAGGTACCGACCCGCGACAAGCGGTTCATCTGGGTCGATACCTACGCCCGCTGGCGGATCGTCGACCCGCTGCTGTTCTTCCAGCGCCTGCGCGACGAGCGCGGGGCGCAGTCGCGGCTCGACGACATCCTCGACGGGGAGACCCGCAACGCGGTGGCCCGCCACGATCTGATCGAGCTGGTCCGCAGCAGCAATCGCAATCCCGAGGACGTGCTGATCGAGTCCGAGGAGGAGGCGGCCATCCTGGAAGAGATCGCCCGCGGCCGGCGGGAGGTCACCCGGCAGATTCTGGAGACCGCCGCGGGGCGGACCGCCGACCTCGGCATCGAGCTGCTCGACCTGCGCTTCAAGCGGATCAACTACGTCGAGGAGGTGCAGCAGGACGTCTTCGCGCGCATGATCGCCGAGCGGCAGCGCATCGCCGAGGAGTTCCGGTCGGAGGGACAGGGCGAGTCGGCCCGCATCCACGGCGAGCGGGAGCGTGAGCTGGCCCAGATCCAGTCCGAGGCCTACCGGCTGGCCGAGGAGCTGCGCGGCGAGGCCGACGCCAACGCCACCAGCATCTACGCGGACGCCTACAACCGCGACGGCGAGTTCTACGCGTTCACGAAGTCGCTGGAGACCTACGAGGCGACCATGGATCCGTCGACGTTGTTCATTCTCGGGACCGACAGCGAGCTGCTCCGGTTCCTGGAACGGACGCGCTGAGCCAGCGGACTTGCGTAAAGGACGCGCGTGCCGTGAGTCGCCGCGCCGGCTCACGGCTCCTGCGCGAGGCCCAAACCGGAACGGACCGCCGGGCCGGTCATTCCGCCCGCAGCACTGTCGCCGGATCCACCCCCGCCGCGCGGCGGGCCGGACCGAACGCCGCCAGCATCGCGGCCAAGCCGAGGACGACGGCGGCGCCGGCCAGCGTCAGCGGATCCCGGGGTTCCGTCTCGAACAGCAGGCTGGCCAGCCCGCCCGTGGCCGCGGCACTCAGAACGAGCCCGATCAGAAGACCGGTACCCGCGATCCGCTCGGCCTGCCGCAGCACCAGGCGGACGATTGAAGCGGGAGTGGCGCCCAGGGCCGCGCGTATCCCGATCTCCCGTTGGCGCCGGCCGACGACGTACGCCATCAGGCCGTAGAGGCCGATCAGCGCAAGCACCACCGCGACCGCCGCGAGCCCCGACGCCAGACCGGCCTGCAGCCGCGCGTCGCGGGTCGCGGCCGCACGCAGCTCGGCAAAACTGCGGGGGGCCGAGACGGCCGCACCCGGAGCGAGCGCGCGCAGATGCTCGCGGAGCGCGAGCAGGCCCGCCCCGGGGTCCGCCCGCGTCCGCAGGTTCACCTGCGTCCAGCTCGACGGATCCTGCGCGTGTGGAACGTAGACCATGGCATACGGGGCCGATCGGACATCGCGCCGGGCGGCGTCACCCGCGATTCCTACGATGCGCCGCGGTTCCTCCTCCGCGGCCAGTCGCAAGCTGCGCCCGATCGGATTCATCCCCGGCCAGTAGCGGTCCGCCAGCGTCCGGTTCACGACCGCGACCGCCGCTCCCGGCTCCTCGGCCGCCTCGAAGTCGCGGCCAGCGAACAGCGGGATGCCGAGCGTCCCGAAGTAGCCCCGGCTCACCGGCCGGTACCGCGCGGTGACCACCGACACCGGCCCGGCGACCGGCGAGTCGTGAACGTGGAGCTCGCGGGCCGCGACGAACTCCACCACCGTGCCGTTGGACACGCTCGCAGCCTCCACGAACGGCTCGTCCCGGAGACGGTCGAGGAGTGTGCCGAACAATGTCGCCCGCTGCTCCGCCGACAGGCCCGGCGCGGTCACCCTGGCCGTCATGCCCTGCCCGGCGTCGAAGCCGAGGTCCACGGCGGCAATCCGCTGCGCGCTGCGCACCAGGAGGCCGCAAGAAGCCAGTAGCACGAGCGAGAGCGCCACCTGCGCCACCACCAGCCCGTTCATGACCCGCACGCCGCCGCTGCCGGTGGTTGCCGCGCGCTCGCCCGCGGCGAGGGTGATTCGATCGCGGATCACTTGCGCGAGCGGCAACGCCGCGAACAGAACCGCGGCCAGCGCCGCAGCGGCGACGCCGAAGCCGAGCACTCGTCGATCAGGGCTGAGATCGAGCTCGTAGGGCACACCGAGCGGCAGCAGCGGCACCAGCGGACTCAACGCGTACACCAGCCCGATCGCCACTGTTCCACCGACCGCCACCAGCAGCGTTGTCTCGACACCCACGCGCCGCGCCAGATCGAGTGCACCGGCCCCGAGCGCCCGACGGATGGCCAGCTCGCGCCGCCGCTCGACACCGCGCGACAGCAGCAGCGTCGCCAGGTTCGCGCAGCCCACCAGCAGGCCCGCCGCCGCCATCAGCCCCAGCACCAGCAGCACGCGGGCGACCGGCTCCCGGTACTCCGGCCACAGCCGCAGGTAATTGCCAGGCAGGACCGCGATGCGCCAGGCCTGCCCGGTGTCCGTGAAGTACGGACTGTCGACGCGGTCGCGCGCGAGCACCTCGTCGAGCGGCTCGATGCGTGCCTGCAACGCCTCGCGCCGCTGAGAGTGCCGCACGCGCCCGACGGTCTGGAACAACGGAAGGCCGGCGCTCTGGAACACCCGGTCGTCGTCGACGCCGAACTCGTCGCCGGCCATCATCGCGGGAATCCAGAACGCGCTCTCGAAGCTCGGCCAGACGGGACCGCGGAACCCCGGCGGCGCCACCCCAATCACTTCGTAGCTGCGACCATCCAGCAGTACGTCGCGGCCCAGCACGACCGGGTCAGATACGAACTGGGTGCGCCACAGAAAGTGCGACAGGACGATCACAGGATGCGCGCCCGGTGCGACGTTGTCGGACGGCGTGATGATCCGCCCGAGAAACGGCTGCACGCGCAGCACGGAGAAGAAGTTGCCGGAGACCAGCTCGCCTTCGTGCAGCTCCGGGAACTCGCCGCCGCCGACCGTGCTGAAGGTGCGCACGAACGCCGCAAGCTCCGCGGGGCCCTCGCCGTCGTCGTGCAGGACGTCGCGGAGGGCGGCGTAGTCCGGCCAGGCAATCGTGGAGTACTCGCCGGCACTGCGCGCGTAGAGGGTAACGAGCTCCCCACCGTCGTCGAAGCCGAGGGGCCGCCACAGCGCCCGGTCCACGAGATTGAACGCCAGCGTCGACCCGGCGATGCCGATGGCGACGGTCAGCACCGCCGCCGCGGCCCAGCCCGGCTTCTTCAGGAAGAAGCGCAACGCCGACCGGACATCGCTCAAGGCCGGCCTCAGTCCCGGAAAATGTCGTCTACGCTCAACTCGAAGCCCCGCAACGTGGGTGAAGTCAAGGTCGCACCCATACCGTAGGTACCCACCACTTCGAATCCGCCGTCGCGGAGCAACGACACGACTACTTTCCTTGCCTCCGTATCCACGATCCAGTACTCCCTCACGCCGTGCCTGGCGTACAGCCTGCGCTTCAGCGTTCGGTCGCGTTCGGCGGTGGAGGGAGACAGTATCTCGACGACGAGGTCCGGCGCTCCCTGCACGTTGGCGGCAGTGACGATATGCACACGCGCATTGGAGATGAACAGGAGATCGGGCTGCACGACGTCCGTGTTGGACAGCACCACATCGAAGGGAGCGACGTAGACCCGTCCCGCACCGTTCTCGGAGACGAACTGGGCCAGTTTCCACCCCAGCAGTGTTGCAATCCTCTGATGAATCTCCGCGGGCGCCGGCGTCATGATCAGCTCTCCGTCCAGCAACTCGTAGCGCTTGTCTTCCGGCGTGTTCACGTAGTCTTCGTAGGTGAACTTGATATGCGGATTCGGAACCGTCATGGCTATTCCTCCGGCATCGGGGTCCACTTCTCCGCCGATCGCGCGCTGGCGACCACCGTCTCGATGAACAGCATGCCGCGCAGGCCGTCGTCGACGGTCGGGAAGTCGAGGGCGAGCGGGTCGGGCTCCTGGCCCAGGACACGGGCGCGGATGGTGTCGCAGGCGTTCGCGTAGATGCTCGCGAACGCCTCGAAAAACGCCTCCGGGTGGCCCGCCGGCAGCCGCGTTGCGCGCGCCGCGGCCGGGCTGGTCTCACCGATATAGCCGTTGCCGCGGCTCCAGGTCTCCTCCGGACCGTCGAGCGACGTGAGCTGCAGCGTGTTCGGCGTCTCCTGCCGCCAGCGGAGCCCGCGGCGCTCGCCGTAGACGCGGATGGCGAGCCCGTTCTCTTCACCGACCGACACCTGGCTGGCGAACAGGACCCCGCGCGCGCCGCCTTCGAAGCGAACCAGGACGTTGCCGTCGTCGTCGAGCCGCCGGCCGTCGACGAACGTCGTCAGGTCCGCCGCGAGCTCCGTGACGCGCAAGCCCGTGACGTACTCCACCAGATTCTCGGCGTGGGTTCCGATGTCGCCGATGCAGCCGGCCGCACCGCTCCGCGCCGGGTCCGTACGCCAGTCGGCCTGCTTCATGCCGGTCCGCTCGAGCGGTGTGGCGAGCCATCCTTGCGGGTATTCCGCCACGATCTTCCGTACCCGCCCGAGCTCGCCCTTGCGCACAAGGTCCCGGGCCAGCTTCACCATGGGGTACCCGGTGTAGTTGTGAGTCAGTGCGAACACGCAGCCCGACCGTTCGACGATCTCCTTGAGACGCCGGGCCTCGCCGACGTCGAACGTCATCGGCTTGTCGCAGACGACGTGGATGCCCGCCTCCAGCAACGCGCTCGCCATCGGGAAATGCAGGTGGTTCGGGGTGACGATGGAGACGAAGTCGACCCGCTCCCCCGCCGGCAGCGCCGACTCGCGCTCGATCATCTCGTCCAGAGACCCGTAGACGCGTGCCGGATCGAGGAGCAGCTCGCGCCCCTTCTCCCGCGATCGCTCGCGATCGGAAGCGAACGCCCCGGCGACCAGCTCTACCCCGCCGTCCATGAGCGCCGCCCGCCTGTGGACGTCGCCGATGAAAGCGCCCGGGCCGCCTCCGACCATACCCATCTTCAGCGCGCGGTCCAGACTCGCCATCGTCCTGCCCCTGTTCCCAGCATCGTCTGCGCCGGCACCACGCCTGCGACGCAGACTCCTAGCTCTCGAACGCCGCGTCGAAGGCCAGGTTCGACGGCGCGAAGTCGACACCCTTGACGAACTCGCACGACTCGCGGGCGCCGTGCTCGCGGTCCATGCCCGAATCCTCCCACTCGACCGACAGCGGCCCGGTGTACCCGATGCGGTTCAGGACGCGGATGATCGCCTCGAAATCGACGTCGCCGCGGCCCACCGAGCGGAAGTCCCACCCGCGTCCCGGCTCGCCGAACCCGAGATGCGACGAGAGGATGCCGCTGCGGCCGTCCAGCGTCACCGCCGCGTCCTTCATGTGCACGTGATAGATGCGGTCCGGAAACTCCTCGATGAAGCGCACGGGATCAATCCCCTGCCATTTCAGGTGGCTCGGATCGAAGTTGAAGCCGAACACGTCGCGCCGCCCGATCGCGTCCAGCGCACGAGCCGCGGTGACGATGTCGAACGCGATCTCGGTCGGATGGACCTCGAGGGCGAATTTCACCCCGTTCTCCTCGAAGACGTCGAGAATCGGGTGCCACAGCTCGGCGAAGCGCTCGAAGCCGGCCTCGATGGCCTGCGGACTCACCGGCGGGAACGAGTACAGCAGGTGCCAGATGGAAGACCCCGTGAAGCCGCAGACCACCGGCACGCCGAGATTGCGCGCGGCGCGCGCGGCATTCTTCATCGTCTCGACCGCCCAGGTCCGCTTCGCCTCCGGATCGCCCCCGAGGTCGTCCGGGGCGAAGGCGTCCGAGCGCTCGTCGTTCGGATCGCAGACGAGCTGACCCGCCAGGTGATGCGAGATCGCCCAGCAGCCGAGGTTCTCCGCCGCCAGCAGTTCCTTGCGCTCGGCGCAGTAGCCGGAATCCATCGCCGCGCGGTCGACATCGAGATGATCGCCCCAGCAGGCGAGCTCCAGTCCGTCGTATCCGAAATCCGCGGCCTTCGCGGCGAGATCGGACAGCGGGAGATCGGCCCACTGGCCGGTGAAGAGCGTGACCTGACGCGCCATGAATCGTCCGTCCTTTCGTGTGCGGCAACCACCCGCCCGGCATGGTGGCGTGCCGTTCTCACTCTTATCACAGTCGCACCGCGAGGGCCGCGACCAGGCCCGAGGGCCGGCAGGCGCAACGCATATCGACCCGGAGAACGCGCACGCCAATCGCGTATTATCGCCCCAGTCGGTGTAGCTGGAGAGTGTGCCTCGTGCCGGCCGAAATCAATCGCCAGTGGCTGCTCGCATCCCGGCCGCAGGGTACCGTAGCCGAGTCGGACTTCGCGTACCACGAAGCGCCGCTCCCGAGGATAGACGACGGCCGGTTCCTGGTGCGGACGCTCTACGTGTCCGTCGATCCGGGGCTGCGCGGATGGCTGACCCGCTCGCCGGCGTATCTGTCCCAGGCAATCGACCTGTACCTGGACGCCCTCTTCGTCACGCGCGGCCAGATGACGGTCCCTCCCGAGTACAGCGCGCCCCTGCCCATCGGATCGGTGATGTTGAGTCAGGCTCTCGGGCAGGTGATCGATTCGCGCCATCCGGAGTTTGCCGTCGGCGACTTCGTATCGGGACTCCTGGGCTGGCAGGAATACTGCGCGACCGACGGACGCTCCAGGGTTCCCGCTTTCAGATTCAAGCGGGTGCACCCGCTCCCGCGCTATCTCGGCGTGCTCGGCAACAGCGGGATGACCGCCTATTTCGGCATGCTGGACGTCGCCCGGCCCCGCGAGGGGGAAACGGTGCTCGTGTCCGGTGCGGCCGGGGCGACCGGCTCGATCGCGGCGCAGATCGCGAAGATCCAAGGGTGCCGCGTATTCGGGATCGCGGGCGGACAGGAGAAACGCCGTTGGCTCACGGAGGAGCTCGGGCTCGACGCCGCTATCGACTACAAGACCGAGGATATCGATGTGCGCCTGAAGGAGCTGTGCCCCGACGGCGTCAACGTCTACTTCGACAACGTCGGCGGCCGGACTCTGGAGATTGTGCTGGACCACATGGCCACCTGGGGACGGATCACTCTCTGCGGCGCGATCTCCGACTACAACCAGGACGGAACGTCCGTGGGCCCCGCCAATCTCGTCCATTTGGCCACGCGGCGCATCCGGATGGAGGGTTTCCTCGCTCCCGACTACGGGCCCCGCTACAAGGAGGCGCGGCGCCAACTCTCCGCCTGGCTCGCCACCGGCGCCCTGAAGCCCTGCGAGCACATCCACGAGGGCTTCGAGAACATCCCGCGGGCCTTCCTCGGGCTCTTCCGCGGTGCCAATACCGGCAAGGCGATGGTGAAGCTCGCCGACGTCCCGATCAAGCCATGATGCCAGGGTCCATATGAACGAAGGAGAGAGCGATGCTATCGAAGCTCACGCGCATGGCTGCCCTGATTGCCGTGCTGAGTCTGGCCGCGTCGGCTACCGCGCAGTACGGGCATCCGCTGAAGGGCTCGTGGAGCGGGGACTGGGGACCGAACGCAGACGACCGGAATCGCTTGCTGCTCCTGCTCGACTGGGACGGCACAACCATCACCGGCACGATCAATCCCGGACCGAACGCCGTCCCGATCGAGACCGCCACGCTCGATCCCGCCTCGTGGTCGGTGCACATCGAGGCCGAAGGAGCGGACGCCGACGGCAAGGCGGTGGCCTACGTGATTGACGGTGAGCTCCAGAACCTCGGCTCGTACAACCGTGTCCTCACCGGATCGTGGACCCAGGGCGGGGTGACCGGCGACTTCATGCTGATCCGAAACTGACGTTTCTCCCGCCATATCGGGCCGCCGGGTCGCAGGCCCGCTCGCCCCACCGCACCGGTTACCGCCCGGCGCGTCGGCACGACACTTCGCCGCCGGGAGTCAGCGGTTGCCGAAGATCGGCTGCCCGAAGTCATCCGTCAGGTGGTACAGGTAAAGATTGTTCTCCTGGCAGATGTACTCCAGCAACTCGCCGTCCGGACTCCACGGAATGTCCCAGGCGACGGTCCAAGGCGCCGTGTAGGCCGCGGGATCGTCGATGGTCGCCTCGTAGTGCAGCGTGTTCTTGTCCGGGCGCGAGAACCGCTCGACCACGTGCAGCGCGTCCGTGTGCGGATGGCCGAAGAAGTCGATCCAGGTGGTTTCGTTGAACCCCACCACGTCGACCACCAGCGTGTCCCCCTCCCAGCGCCCGACCGAGTGGCCGAGGAAGGTGGGGTTCAGCGCGTCGCCCTCCGGATGCGGCCGCCCGTCCATGTAGATCTCGCGCCAGATGTGGGTGGCGCCCTCGAAGATCATGATGATCCGCTGCTGCTCGGGGAGCTGGATTATCTCCATCGGATAAGGCGTTGCCATCATGCGCGGCCCGCCGGGCGGCATGCAGTAGCCCTCCGGGTCGTACTTCGACTCGTTGGCCGAGTTGTAGTCGTAGAGGGCGGCCGTCCAGGGCATGAACGGGATGTGCGGCTCGGAGGCGGCGCCGCCTCTTGGTCCGCGCGACCCGCTCACGGTCGCCTCCGGTGCGGTGACGGGGTTGCCATCCACGCTGACCACCCGCGCGGCCATGTTGGTGATGTAGGGCACGGCCCAGGCCCCCTTCTCGCCGGGCACCCGACCGAGGTTCGGCGTCCCGTCCGGCAGCCGGGGCGTCGGCTCCGACACGGCGGTCCCGTCCTGTCCGGCCAGTCCGGAGGGCTCGACTTCCGATGCGATCTGTGCGCGGGCTGGCGCAGCGCCGTGCAGGACCGCAACGGTCAGGATTGCCGGCGCCAGGATCGCCGCCGGGACTCCGAGACTCCTGCGCACCGACGCCGTCATCGTGCCTGCCCCTGGCTGGAGCCGGCGAACAGCCGCTGGCCGTTGGCGGTCAGCAGGACCGTTCGCGCGTTGGCTTTCGCGCTTCCGTCCTTGGCCGCGCTGCCCTCCACCCTCACGATGTCGCCGATCCGCATGGAGTTGCGGGTCCAGCCGCGCCGCATGAGCCCGTTCGGGCTGCCCATCTCCCAGCCCCAGTTCGTGACCGTTCCATCCTCGTCGGTGACGTCGATGAAGAACCAGACGTGGGGATTCAGCCACTCGATCTTCGTGACCAGCCCGGTCTGCTCGACCGGCTTGTCCGCATCGAACTCGGCCGAGAAGGAATGGTGCGCCCCGGCCGGCAGCGCCACAAGCAGCGACAAGGCGGCCAGCCCTGCGAACCTCGCGCTCATTGCAGTCCTCCTTCGGATCCGCCGTCTCCTCGTTGTATCACCTTTCGCCGGATGTTCACAATTCGTCGCGCTCAACGCACGCGGACTCTTGCCGCCGAAAGCCCCTGAATCGTGACAGGACTTGTCACGTATGGACACCGGCACGTCGTAGAATGGGCAGGTCCGGGCAGCGGAGGTTACCGATGGCGCAGCTCACACGACGGGAATGGCACAGGCTGACGCTCGGCGGCGTCGCGGCGGCCGCGGCCGGCATCCTGCCCGGAACCGCTCGTCGCGCGGTGTCCGCGCAGTCCGAGTCGCGGTTCGCGGGCGTGCTCATCGGCCTGCAGAGCTACAGCTTCCGCGACCTGAGCCTCGACGCGGGCATCGCCGCGATGCAGCAGGTCGGCATCACGAGCTGCGAGCTGTGGGAAGGGCACGTCGAGCCGGCCGAGCTGCGCCGCCCCGAGAACCGGGAGCGGCTGCGGCGCTGGCGCACGACCATCCCCCTCGACTACTTCGAGGAGATCCGCTGGCAGTTCGAGGACGCCGGCATCGAGATCAACTCCTACAACCTCAGCTTCAAGGACCACTTCTCGGACGCGGAGATCGACCGCGGCTTCGAGATGGCGCAGATGCTGGGGGCGCCGGCCATCACCGCGTCGGCGCACATGAACAGCGTGCCCCGCATCGCCCGCTACGCCGATCGGTACGGCATCCCGGTGGCGATGCACAATCACTCGCGCCTCGACCCGAACGAGTTCTCCAGCCCGGCCGACTTCGCACGGGCCATCGAGATGGGCGGGAGGGCGCCGATCGCGGTCAACCTGGACATCGGCCACATGGTGGCGGCCAACCATGATCCGATCGCCTACCTGAGAGCGAACTACCAGCGGATAGTCACTATCCACCTGAAGGACCGCGAGCGGAACGACGGCCCCCACACGCCGTGGGGCGAGGGCGACACCCCGATCCGCGAGACGCTGCTGCTGCTGCGCGACGAGGGCTGGAACATCCCGGCGAACATCGAGTACGAGTACCCGGGCGACGACACGGTCACCGAGATCGGCCGCTGTCTGGAGTACTGCAGGGACGTGCTGGGCGCGTGATGGCGGAGCCCGCGCGCCGGCGCTGCAACGCAAGAGGCTCGGAAGACCGGAAAGGCATGCCCGATGACCGGGTGCGGCACGCGAGTGAGACCGATGAAGAAACTGGACTCGACGACACACGCAATACACGAGGCCGAACGCCGGGCGGCGGATGATCGGCGCGGCACTCTCGGCGGGGAACGCCTCGCAGGAGCGCTTCTGGCGTCGCTGCTACTGATGGGGATCGTCGCCCCGGCGGCCGCGCAGACGCTGCCGCGGGTGCTCTACGTCACCCAGTCGGCCGGCTTCGCGCACCCGGTGGTGCCGCTCTCCGAACAGGTCCTCCCCACCATCGGCCGCGAGCACGACGCGTTCGACGTCGACATCACGCGCGACGCATCCATCCTGACCGCGGAGGTGCTGGCCCGCTACGACGCGGTGGTCTTCTACACCACCGGCGAGCTGCCGCTCGACGCGGACCAGAAGGAGGCGTTCCTCGACTTCATCCGCGGTGGCGGCGGCTTCATCGGCGTTCACAGCGCGACGGATACCTTCTACGAGTGGCCGGCGTACGGGGAGCTCATCGGCGGCTACTTCGACAACCACCCGTGGCGGCAGGAAGTGGAGATCCGGGTCGAGGACCTCGACCACCCCGCGACGCGGCACCTGGGCGCGAGCTTCCGCATCAGCGACGAGATCTACCAGTTCAAGGACTGGGAGCGCGCGCGGGTCGACGTGCTGCTGAGTCTCGACACCGACTCGGTCGACGCGCAGAAGGAGGGCGTCAGGCGGACGGACGGCGACTTCGCACTGGCCTGGACCTGCGACTACGGCGACGGCCGCATGTTCTACACCGCGCTCGGCCACGAGGACGCGGTCTGGCAGGACGAACGGTTCCAGCGCCTCGTCGTCAACGGCATCGTCTGGGCGATGGGCGACCCCGGCGACCGGTCCGCGGACGGCTGGCGCGTTCTGTTCGACGGCACGACGACGGCGGCCTGGCGCGGCTACAAGCGCGACGCGCTGCCGGACGGTTGGCAGGTGGTCGACGGCGCGCTGGCGCGGGTCGACCGCGGGGGCGACATCATCACCGTCGAGCAGTTCGAGAACTTCGAGCTCCGCTTCGACTGGCAGGTCGAGGAAGGCGGCAACAGCGGCGTGTTCTTCGGCGTCACCGAGGAGGTCGACGGCCCCGTCTGGCACAGCGGCCCGGAGTTCCAGATCCTGCACAACGCCGGCCACCGCGACGGACAGGAGCCGATCACCTCGGCCGGCAGCAACTACGCGGTCCACCCGCCGTCGGCGGACGTCACCCGGCCGGTCGGCGAATGGAACACGTCACGGCTGATCGTCGACGACGGCCGCGTCGAGCACTGGATGAACGGCCTGCACCTGCTCACCTACCGGCTCGGCGACACCGACTGGCAGGAGCGGGTGGAGGCGAGCAAGTTCGCTCCGCTGCCGCGCTACGGACGTGTCCCGCGCGGGCACATCGCGATCCAGGACCACGGCGATCCCGTCCGGTTCCGCAACATCCTGATCCGGGAGATCGACTGAGCGTCTCGGGAAGCGCCAGTGTCGAACAACTATCGGGATCGAATATCCATCGCACCGGGCAAGCGGGGCGGCGACCGTGCATCCGCGGAATGAGGATCACTGTGTACGACGTTCTGGAGCATCTGGCATCGGTATGTCCGAACAGGAGATCCTCCAGGATTTCCGGACCTGACTCGGGATGACATCCATGCCTGCCTGCATTTCGCAGCGGATCGTGAGCGGAAGCTCGTCGCGATCGGGCAGTAAGAGCCGATGACGCCAGCCGTCCGCCTCAAGCTCTCGGCAATGATGTTCCTCCAGTACTTCGTCTGGGGGGCATGGTCCGTGCCGCTCGGCACCTATCTGGGCGGCCCGCTGGGGTTCCAGGGCGAGCAGATCGGCCTCGTCTTCGGGACGACGGCGATCGCGGCGATGGTCTCCCCGTTTTTCATAGGGATGGTGGCGGACCGTTTCTTCGCGACCGAGCGGCTCCTCGCCGCGCTCCACGCCGTGGGCGGCGCCATTCTGTTCGCGGTGTCGCTGCAGGCGTCGTTCGGCGCATTCTACGCGGTCCTGCTCGCGTACGCGCTCTGCTACATGCCGACGCTGGCGCTCACCAACTCCATCTCGTTCCGGCAGATGTCGAACCCCGGCCAGCAGTTCCCCGCCGTCCGCGTGCTCGGCACCATCGGCTGGATCGTCGCCGGTCTCGCCGTCGGCTTCCTGCAGCTCGAAGACACCGAACGCCCGCTGCAGATCGCCGCTGCCGCGTCGGTCGTGCTGGGCGTCTTCTGTCTCGTGCTGCCCCACACGCCGCCGGCGAAGACGGCGACACGGTTGACCGCGCGCGACGTGCTCGGCCTCGACGCCCTGCGGCTGCTGCGCGAGCGCTCGTTCGCCGTCTTCGTGATCGGCTCGTTCCTGGTCTGCATCCCGCTGCAGTTCTACTACGCGTTCGCCAACCCGTTCCTCAACGAGATCGGGGTCGAGAACGCGGCCGGCAAGATGACCCTCGGTCAGATGTCCGAGATCGGCTTCATGGTGCTGATGCCCTGGTTCCTGATCCGCCTGGGCGTGAAGCGGCTGCTGCTCGTTGGGATGCTCGCTTGGGCGGCGCGCTACGTGCTCTTTGCCTACGGCGACCCCGGACCGGCCGTCTGGATGCTCTACGCCGGCATCCTGCTGCACGGCGTCTGCTACGACTTCTTCTTCGTCACCGGGCAGATCTACGTGGACACCAAGGCCCCCAAGGACCTGCGTGCCGCCGCGCAGGGGTTCATCGCCTTCGTGACCCTCGGGGTCGGCGGCTTCATCGGGAGCTGGTTCTCCGGACGTGTCGTCGACGCCTACGTCGTGGCGGGCGACGGCGTTCCCCATCAGTGGGAGTCGATCTGGCTGGTCCCCGCGGTCTGGGCCGCGGTCGTGCTAGTGCTGTTCGCGGTTTTCTTCACGCACCGGGAGCAGCCGGACCGGGCGGCGGAGGCGAGGGCCGCGGCCTGACTTTGGCCGGATGGGCGCTGGCCGGGTGTGCGGGCGGGTGAGCCCGCACACCTGAACCAAACGCTGATCGAGCTTCGCGCCGGCTATGCGTTGGCCATCTCCAGGCCGCTCTTGATCGGGGCGATGCCGGGAAGCTCCCATTCCTCCCACATCGTATCCACCATGCCCTGGATGTAGTCGATGTCCTCGTCGATCAGGTGGGCGAAGCGCCCCTGCTTGACCAGGTAGTCGCGGACGGGGATGCGCCCCTTCTTGTGCGGGTCGTAGGTGTACTTGACCTTGCCGTCCAGGATCTCGTAGAGGGGGAAGATCCCCGAACGGATGCCCAGCTCGCCCAGCTCGCGCGAATAGCCGGGATGGAAGTCCCAGCCCTTCGGACAGGGGTCGAACGTATGGATGAAGGTCGGACCGCCGGTGTTGAGCGCCTTGCGGGTCTTGTTCATGAAGTCCAGCGCGGGGAAGGTCGCGCTGGCGGTGGCGACGTACCGGCAGGTCGGATGTCCTACCGCGAGCATCGGCGCCACGTTCTTCTTCCAGCGGGCCTGCATGATCCGGCGGACGCTGCCGGGCGGCGTGAACGTCGTCTGCGCGCCGTAGGTGGTCAGGCCCGTGGCCTGGATGTCGGTGTTGGCGGCCGACTCGTTGTCGTAGAGGATGATCAGGAGGTCGTAGTCCGTCTGCAGCGCGCCGGAAACCCCCGACAGGCCCATGTCGGCCCCGCCGAGGTCGCCACTGAAGTTGATGACGTTGATCTTCTCCTTGGGGATCTTCCCCTTGCGCATCAGGGCCCGCAGGCCCGCGGCCATACCGACCGCCGACGATCCGCCCGCGCCGAGCTGCGTGTGCATCCACGGGATGATCCACGGAGTGGTCTGGTAGCTCGTGTTCGCCACGTACATGCATCCGGTCGCCCCGGTCGCGATGGTACGGGGTCCGGAAGCCTTGGCGAAGTCGCGCATGACCAGGGCCGACTCGCAACCCTGGCACGTGCGGTGGCCCGAGGTGTAGAACTCCTCGAGCGGGGCGTCCTTGGCTTTCTTGATGTGATCGTAATCGATTACCGGCAGTTGCATTGCCATGTCAGTCATCCTTCCCTAAGCGTCCGCGGCCACTCCAGCCTCTGCACGCAGGGTGAAAATCATTCCCGCAGCCCGGTCCAGGTCACGAGTTCCTCGGGCACGTCCCCGCGGCCGGCGGCCAGCGCGGCTTCGTACATCTTGATGCACTCCTCGATCGAGATGTCGCGTCCCCCGAGTCCACCCATGAAGTTGATCACGTTCGGGCGTTCGCGCAACGGATAGAGGCAGGATCGGACCTCGTGCATGAGGATGCCGCCGTTGTCGGGCGACCCGTGGGCGAAGTCCCGATCGATGACGGCAACGCCCTTGAACCGCCCCAGGCACGCCCGAAGCTCTTCGGTGGGGAACGGCCGGAACCAGCGCAGGTTGACGTAGCCGACCTTGTGTCCCTGTTCCCGCATCCGCCGGCACGCCGTCCGGGTCGGCATGGCCACCGCGCCGATGCCGATCAGCACCGCCTCGGCGTCGTCCGTCATGAACTCGGAGAAGTAGGGATTATCGTAGCGCTGGCCGAAGATCTCGTTGAATTCCTCGTAGGCCTGCTTGATGACTCCGCGCGCCCGGCGGGCCGCCTCCCAGTTCTGGCGCCGCAGCTCCATCACCCAGTCTTCGTTGACCTGCGGCGCGATGGAGACCGGCTTGTCCGGGTGGAGCCTCCGCTCGCCGAGATCGAACGGCGGCAAGAAGCGCTTGACCGACTCCTCGGTCGGCACCTTCACCATGTGCTGGGAGTGGGTCAGGAACGCGCCGTCCATGGCCAGGGCCATCGGCATGCGCACCGTCTTGTCCTCGGCGACGCGGTAGCCGATGAACACATGCTCGAGCGCTTCCTGCGCCGTGCTCGCCCAGCACATCAGCCATCCCATGTCCCGCAGCGACATGGCGTCGTTGTGCTCGACCCCGAACGCTCCCGGATCGTCCAGCGCGCGATTGCCGACCAGAAACAGCGGCGGGAGCCGATCCGTGGCGGTGACCACCAGCGCCTCGAAGCCGTACATCCATCCCGTACCGCTGCTGCCGGCGAACGCCCGCGCCCCGACGGAGCTGGCGTGCTTCACGATCTCGAACTGCGAATGCTCGCTGTCCGCGATGATGTACTCGGCGTCGAGCTTGCCGTCCGCGATGAGCTTGGACAGCATGTCCATCACCTCGGTGTACGGCCGGATCGGATACGCCGCGATCACGTCGACGTCGGACAGCTTGACCGCGTGCGAAACGGCTTGACAGCCGGTGAGCAGTTCCTCGCGATCCCAGATTCTGACTTGTTCGGCGACCGTCACGATGCCCTCCTATACATGACCTTCATGACAACGGCTTCACGCCTTGGGCGGAACGGTCGTCCCCTCGCTGATCTCGACTCCCGTGCCGGTGACATGGGGGTAGCGGATGCGCTTCGTGCCCTTCTTTGCCTCGGCCCACTGGATGTAGCCGGCCGGGTCCTTCTTGTGGTGCTCCCAGGGGCTGTCGGTGTTCTCGAACTCCAGCTCGTCGACCATGACGATGCATTCCTTCACCGGACAGACCTCGGCGCACTTGTGACAGCCGGTGCAGACTTCATAGTTGACGTCGTACAGCTCGTCGTCGGTCGGATCGAAACACTCGTCCGGGCAGTCGGCCCAGCACAGCGTGCACTTGATGCACAGGTCGAACCGCACGACCGGCCGTTCGGTCTTCGAGGTGCCGTGCTTGAACCCCTCGTTGCGGTTCTGACCGCGCGGTCCCAGCTTGAAGCCCCGCGGGACCGCTGGCACCACGACGCCGCCCTCTTCGAACTCGTGCCACTTGGGCAGCACCGGGATCTCGTGCGGCCAGTCGATGCCCTCGCCGGCGTTGATCACCTTGTTCTTCCGCAGCGTGGCCTCGTAGGCCTCGCGCGCCGCGCGCACGCGATTCTCGTCGCCGGTCTTCTCGCGCAGGTACTCCTCCACCGCCTCGATGCCGATCACGTCGGGATCCACGGCGGCGACGGCGCCCAAACACCGCTCGCGGGTCAGGTCGTCCTTGTCGACCCACAGCCCGGCCAGGCTCGCATCGCCCTCCAGCCGCGCGAGGCGATAGGGGTAGTCCTTCTTGGCCATGAACCGGACGAGGTCATCGTGCTCGCGGCGGGTGACCATGAGCAGGCAACCCTTGTGACCGACCTTCTCGTTGACCGGCCGGATGCCGTGCCACCCCCACGGCTCGACGCCCTTCGCCATCGTGTCGTCGACCACGAGCGAGACGTCGGCGGCGTCGATGTCCAGCTTGGCGCCGCACTCGGCCTCGAGCTCCTCTTCGGAGAGATCGGGCGAGACGAAGGCGAAGTACTTGCAGGGAATCCCGTTGCGCTCCGGGGCGTCGCTGTAGCGGCCGTTCGAGAATGCGACCCTGCCCATCCGGCTGGCGATCATCACGATGTCGCCGCCGATGTACTTGCCGAGGTTCTTCTGGAAGATTCCCCGGTACTGGACCTCTACGCGCTTGATCATCGTGCCGCCTTTCCCGGCGCTTCCGGCGGCCGGCGCCGCGGAAGCTCGGAGATCACCGCAGTTTCGATTCGAGGTTGTGGGATCCGAGCGCCTTGTGAATCTCGAACATGCTCACGTTGCCGTAGTGCTCGACGATCTTCGCGTCGATGACCTTCCACAGGTGCGTTTCCGTCCACTTCACCGGCTTCCCCGTCGGGGGTATTCCCATGAACGGGCCCTTGTGGATACCGCCGTCCGCCTCCACCGCCATGGCGACCCAGTGCTCGTTCGAGATCTCCGCGATGACCTTGTAGCGCACGCCGGAGAACGCCCTGCGCGCCGCCAGCATCGCTTTCAGCAGCCCGGCGCGGTCCGGGGTCTCCAGAATCGGCATGTGATCGACCAGGTTCGGCGAGAGGATGGCTTCGGCCGCCGCGAGGTTGCCGTTGCTCATGACCTCGCGAACCAGCCGCCGAACCGCATCCCTGTTCTGAGCGCTCATGGGTGCACACCTTGAGCCCGGACGGGTCAACTGGAGGCCACCTTATCCGCACGGCGTCCGCTCGTCAAGCGAGAAGGACGCCCAGGGGCGCGTCGCGGGGAGCTTGCGGCGCCCCCCGGTTCCCGCACGCTGGGCTTCGGGATGGGCAGTGGCGCGCGGGACCGCGCCCCTGCCGGGCTGCTGCCGACTGCCGATGCTACTGACCGTCCCCCGCCTCTGCCGCCTCCTGCAGCCGCGCGCCCCGCAGCGTATTCTCGATGGCGTAGTTGCCCTCGTGGCACGCGAACTCGTAGATCTGCCCGGTGCCGGGGGCGGGGCGCATGAAGAGCCGCACCGTCCATGG
Organism: Vicinamibacterales bacterium; assembly: GCA_964291605.2. Lineage (GTDB taxonomy): Bacteria > Acidobacteriota > Vicinamibacteria > Vicinamibacterales > UBA8438 > WTFV01. The sequence goes on from OZ219745.1 coordinate 4,704,488, forward strand.
GCGTGTCCAGATCGTCGGGTCGTCCATCGTGAACTCGTACTGCAGCACATCGTCGGCGACGCGGGTGAAGCGCTCGACCAGTCGCAGATTCCTGGTCGCACCGCTGAAGTTGACGTCGCGCTTGAAGTTGGTGGTCTCGACCACCAGCGTGTCGCCATCCCAGTGGCCGCGCGAATCTCCGAGATCCTTGCGCAGGCCGGTCGGCAGGTGCGGGCGCCCGTCCAGGGGAACGATGCGTGTGTCGTGCATCATCTCCATCAGGATGGCGACCGAATCGGCCGACTGCACGATCTGGTAGTTGCTGTTGTAGCCGCGCCCGGTCATCGGCACGCGGCCTCCCGAACAGCGCAGGCCCGCCCCCAGGTCCTCCGGCCCCGCCGGAAAGCGCGGGCGCTCGACGGCGGCGCGCGCCTCGGCGCGGCGCTTGCCCTCCGCCGTCATCTCGGGAATCCGCCCGTTCGGCGGATCCTCGATGAGCGACGTCCGGCTGTCGAACCAGCGGTCGATCAGCCAGAACTGGTTGTAGTTGCCCGTACCCTGCGGGTTTTCCTCGGTGACGCCGTCGCCGGACTGGAAGTCGGTCCGGTCGGCGAGCGCCGCGCGGAACACGCTCTCGCCGAAGGCCGCATCGGTCTCGCCGTTGAACAGCGCCGCGGCGCGCTCAGCCAGCGTCGCCACCTCCTCGTCGGTGAGGAACGGCGTGTCGGCCAGCTCTTCCGGCCGCTCCAGCGGCGTCGCCGAGTCGCTCGCCCATACACCTTGCAGGTCCGGGTGACCGTCTGCAGTGCGGGGCACGGTCCAGGCGTCATCGGGCGACTGGGCCGCGGCGGGAGCCGCCAGGGCCACCAGGAACGCAACGACCACGAGCCGCGCGAGCATCCGTTTCGTCATGGCACACCTCTCTTCCGCCGCCACGCTTGCCGTACTGGCACTGCCTTGCCGTACTGGCACTGCCTTGCCGTACTGGCACTGTATTTCCTTCTGCAGCGTCACTGCTGCGCGTCCGCCTCTTCCTTCCGGGCGCCGCCCAGCGCGTTGGGCACCGAGTAGTTGCCCTCGTGGCAGGCGTACTCGAACTGCACGTAGCTGTCATCGCGGTCGTAGGGGAACGCCGCGGTCCACTGTCCGGTGTACGTCTCCGGGTCGTCCATCGTCACCGAGTAGAGCAGCAGGTCCGGGCCGGCGACGGTCAGCCGCTCGACGATGCGCTGCGCCTCGGACTGCCGCGAGCGGATGCCGGCGCTCGGGCCGCGCATGTTGCGAACAGCCCGGAAGTTGGTCGACTCGATCACCAGGGTGTTCCCCTCCCAGCGGCCGCGCGGGACGCCTTCCCACTGCCGGATGCTCTCGTCGACGTCCCCGGCGTCATCGATGGGGATGATGCGCGCGTTGTGGATCATCTCGCTGTGGAAGACGACGTAACCGGGCGGCTGCAGGATGAGGGTGCCGTTGTTGTACTCGGTCGGCATCATCATGCCGAGCACCCCGCGCGAGATGCAGCGATCACCGGTCTCCATGTTCGCGTAGGAGTCGTGGAGCTGGGCCATGTTGAGTGCGATCCGCTCGCTCGCGTCGGCGGTGTACTCGGGGACCCGGCCGTTCGCCGGCTCGACGATGATCGACGGCTGCCCGATGTCGGTCGGATTGTCGAAGTACCAGTCGAACCAGTAGAGCCCGTAGCCGCCTACGCCGCCGCGGTTGTTCTCGTGGCCGCGCCACTCCGATCGTTCGATGCGCCCGCTGCCGCGCGCCTCGGCTTGCTGCTGCAGCTCCTCGGTGGTGATGTCGTCCCGCCCGGCCAGATCCTCCGCCAGCTCCAGCGGCGTGAATATCGCGCGCGTGTTGTTCCACATCCCCTGGATGTCCGGCTGTCCGTCGGCGAGTCGTTCGGGCCGCCAGTCCTCGGGCTGTTGCGCGCCCGCGGACGGCGCGAAGGCCACCAGCGCCGCCGCCGCCAGCAGGCCCGCCGCCACACGAATCGGTGAACGCTTCGTCACGTGTCTCTCCTTCCGCGAATGAACCCAAAAAAGAAGCGGCCACCCGAAGCGGCGCGACCGAATCGCACCGCCGCGGATGGCCCCAAGGTGATTCCCACGCGCGTCGGTCAGTTGACGGTGACCGTCACGTCGATCGGCGTGATCTTGATGGTGTCGTCGGCGTGACCGCGCAGGACGTGGACCCCCGGCTCGGAGAAAGTGACGGTCGTCACCACTTCGCCGCCGCGTCCCCCTTCGATGTGTGCGACCGCCGGGTCGAACGTCACCCTGCCCGGCCCGCGGTAGTGGATCCAGGTTACGGCCAGACCGGTCTCGCCCGCCTCGAAAGCGTTGACCACCGCCTGGTTGATCGGGTGCGGCCGCGCCCTGCGCTCCTTCTCCGCCTGGATCCGCTCCGGGGTCGTCGGCTTGGTGCGCGGTCCCGGGATCCCGTCGTCGCTCACGCGCGCCGTCAACGTCAGGGCGTCGGGCAGCGTGACCTCGAGATCTGTCCCGGGCTCCACCTCGATGTACGGCCACTGGTTGTCGGCCGGCCAACCGTTGGCCCCCATACCGCGGTTGGCCTTGATGACGCCGTCGTCGAGCTCCCAGTCCCGCCACAGCGACGCGAACGCCTGGTCGGTCCGGCCGTTGGCGGTCAGGGTCCAGACGAGGTCCTTGTCGCCCCAGTCGGCGGGCACCTGCACGCGGAAGACGAACTGCTGGCGCCGCACGTGGAACCGGGTCGGCTGACCGCGGTCGGCCGGCCCAGGCTCGAAGAAGTTGTCGGCGCCGACCGGCACGTGCGGCATCTCCCGGTAGTTGCGGTTCATGTACCCGAAGACCATGTTGAAGGTCCCGTCCGGGTTCCGCTCCCACCCCTCGAAGACCGGCGCGACGTTCTGGCCCCTGTCGAACTTGAGCTGCGCCCGCGCGTCGCTCGCCAGGACACACGCCACACCGACCGCGCCGCACAGCAGCACGAAACGCAAACCACCCCTGGACATGATGACGACTCCGTCAGTTGTCGTTGTTGTTGGCGTTCATCGCCTCCCGCTCGGCCACCGCGGCGGCGAACTCATCGTCGTCGAGCTCGTAGTAGCTCGTCCACGTGAAGCTCATGTCGTCGCTCGACCGCTGCCCGAACCCGGCCCAGTTCCGCGGATCCGGATTCCAGCGGTTGGCGGCCGAGTTGTCGTGCCACGTGATGGTGTGCATCATCGTGCCCGCCGGCAGCAGCGGCTGCACGTCGTCCGCGTAGTTGTAGACGATGTGCCACCCGAAGTCCCACGTCGCGCAACTGAGCATCTCGGTCTGCCCGTCCGGGTAGATGGCCTCGATGCACTGGCGCTTGCCGCGGTTGTGCAGGTGCGGCTGGAAGCCGGTCAGCCGGACGTTGTTCTCGAACTTGTGGTAGCTGTCGTGGCGGACGTTGTCCTCGCCCGGCGGGATGTCGAGGTCGTAGTTCTGCGCCAGCGCCCGCGAGAACGCCTCGTGCTTCGGCGTCTCGCCCTCCGGGTAAAAGGTCAGGCCGACGCTGGTGCGGTCGGTCCGATCCTCGCCGATGGACGCGTAGTGCATGTTGAAGCGGATGACGGTACCGGCCTTGACGAGGCGCCCGGTTCCCGGCGGGAAGATGTCGCCGTTCTTGCCCTGGGCGTACTCGTTCAGGAAATCGCCCTCCGTGTCCTCGGGCGTCTCCTGCACGCGGGTGACGGCGTGGTGCACCACCGGGAAGCCCTCGGACGACGGCTTCGTCTCGACCGCGCTGATCCAGACGTCCTCGGTCAGCCCCGAGTCGGCGTAGAAATCGCCCCACCAGTTGGCGCCTTCGGCCGGCACGAGGAACGGCTCGGGGATCGGCACGATCCAGTCGGGCTCGCCGATGTGCCACTGGTCACGGTCGGCGAACTCGCGCGGCGGCGGCGCATCGGCCGGGTTGCCGCGCGGCGCGCCGGCGTCGACCCAGGCGGCGACCGTCGCGATCTGCTCGTCGTTCAGCGAGCGGTCGTACTTGAAGCCCTGCACGCCGATGTTCTTGTCGATGTACCAGGGCGGCATGGTGCGCGTGACCACCTTCTCGCGGATGGCGCGCGCCCACGGCCGCGTCTCCTCGTAGGTCATCAGCGACATCGGCGCGATGGCGCCCTCACGGTGGCACGTCTGGCACGAGTCCTGGAAGATCGGAAGCACGTCCTTCGTGAACGTGACGTCCGACTGCGCTAGCGCCGTCCCCGGCGCGGCCGACAGGGCCACCACCGCGAGCAGAACGACGCCGAGGGAGCCGAACAGCCGGGTGCCGACGCTGGATGTCATGGAAAGTTCCCTCCTGTACTACTACCTGACTACTACCTGTCTGCAAACTCTGCGCCTACGGCGCGCCGTTGTCAATGGGCAGCGGCCTACCAGGTCGGTTGCCTCGACCGCGGCAACCATGCCGACTTCACGTCGACCACGTCGACCCGCGTCGACCGCGCCGACTGCGCCTACCGCGCCGCCGCTTCCGCCTCGGCCTCCTCCGCCCGCGCCCCGGCGAGGATCACCTCCATCGCGTAGTTGCCCTCGTGGCAGGCGTACTCGTACAACGGCTCGGGGTTCCATTGCATCGGGACCTCGTACTTCCAGGGGCGCGTCCAGGTGGCCGGGTCGTCGATGGTCGCCTCGTACATCAGGATCTGCGGCGAGACGCGGGTGAAGCGCTCGGTCAGGCGCAGATCGGCGCTCGCGCCGCCCCGCATGAAGCTGGTCTCGCGGATGAAGCCGACGGTCTCGACCACCAGCGTGTCGCTCTCCCAGTAGCCGCGCGAGTCGCCGGTCCACTGCCGCAACTCGATGTGCGGCCGCCCGTCGAGAGGCACGACGCGGACGTTGTGGTTCATCTCGTTCAGAAGCACCACCGAGTCGGGCGTCTGGAAGATCTGGACGTTGTTGTTGTAGGCGCCGGGGGTCATGGGCGGCCCGGAATTGAAGCCGGTGATGCACCGCACCTGCAGGCCGTTCGGCCCGAGATCATCCACCCAGCCGCCGGGGGTAGGCTCGTGGGGACCGGTGTGCTCCCGCGCCTCGGCCATCGCCGCCCGCTTCTGCTCGGCCTCGGGGGTCAGGGACGGAATGCGGCCGTCGGGCGGGTCGATGACCAGCGACGTGCGCCGGGTCTCGATGACCGAATCTCCCCGGTCGAACCAGAACGTGTTGTAGTTGCCGACGATGTCGTCCGGTACCTGGTCGTCGCGGGCCGCGTTCTCGGCCGCGCGGACGTCCTCGAGCTCGGCCGCCTCCTCGGCGGTCAGGAACTCCCTGTCGGCGAGGTCCTCGGGCCGCTCCATGGGCGTGATGGTGCGGAAGTCCCACACCCCCTGCAGGTCGGGATGCCCCCACGCCGTCCGCGGGACGTCTCCCTGCCCGGCGGCCGTGAGGGGCGCCAGCGCCGCGAACGACAGAACCGCCAGAACGCACGTGACCTCTCGGCGTAGCATCTCGATTCCTCCCGCCCGGCCGCTCGGATCGTGGTTAGCTGCACCCGGATACTCCGATTCCCGAGGAACCGTCGCCCGCGCCGGCGCCTGCCGGCCGCACCGAATCCTTGCACGAATCCTGCCGGCCGAGCCAATCATCGCGAGAATAGCACGGGGCCGCCCGCGGCCGGCCGTCGTTTTCTGCGCGTCGTGGTAGATTTTTCGGTTGGGCATTCACCGGAAAGACGCAGGAGCAGAAACCGTGTCGGATACGTCAACCAGAACCACCCACGAATTCCAGACCGAGGCCCGCCAGCTCCTCGATCTGATGATTCATTCGCTCTACTCGAACAAGGAGATCTTCCTCCGCGAGCTCATCTCGAACGCATCGGACGCCTGCGACAAGCTGCGCTTCGAGGCGCTGACCGAGGCCGCGCTGCTGGAGGAGGATCCCGACCTGGCGATCCGGGTCGAAGTCGACCGCGACGCGCGCTCGATCACCGTCAACGACAACGGCGTCGGGATGTCGCGCCAGGAGGTCATCGACAACATCGGGACCATCGCCAAGTCGGGCACCCGCGAGTTCGTCGCGCAGCTCACCGGCGACCAGACGCAGGACGCCCAGCTCATCGGCCAGTTCGGCGTCGGCTTCTACTCGTCGTTCATCGTGGCCGACCGGGTCACGCTGACAACCCGCCGGGCCGGACTCGGGGCGGACGAGGCGGTGCGCTGGGAGAGCACGGGCGAGGGCGCATACACCCTCGAGGCGGTCTCCCGAGAGGCGCGCGGCACGTCGGTCACCCTCCACTTGCGCGAAGGGCAGGACGACCTGCTCGCCGGCCCCGCGCTCCGGACCATCGTCCAGAAATACTCCGACCACATCACGCTCCCGATCCTCATGAAGAAGGAGGAGGTCCCCGGGAAGCAGGCGGACACGGGCGACACCGAGACCACCGAGAAGGTCAACCAGGCGTCGGCGCTCTGGGCGCGGCAGAAGGCGGACATCACGAAGGAGCAGTACGACGAGTTCTACAAGCACGTCGCGCACGACTTCGACGTGCCGCTCGCCCACACCCACGCCCGGGTGGAAGGACGGCAGGAGTACACCCTGCTGCTGTACATCCCGCGGCGGGCGCCGTTCGACCTGTGGGACCGCGAGCAGCGCCACGGCATCAAGCTCTACGTGCGGCGCGTCTTCATCATGGACGGCGCCAAGGAGCTGATGCCCGGCTACCTCCGCTTCGTTCGCGGCCTGATCGACTCGAACGACCTGCCGCTGAACATCTCGCGCGAGATCCTGCAGCACTCGCGCGACGTCGAGGCCATCCGCAACGCGGCGGTGAAGCGGGTGCTCGGACTGCTCGAGGAGCTCGCGGACCAGGAACCGGAGAAGTACGCCGACTTCTGGCGGGAGTTCGGCCGCGTCCTGAAGGAAGGGCTCGGCGAGGACCTCGGCAACCAGGAGCGGCTCGGCAAGCTCCTGCGCTTCGCCTCCACCCACCGGAACACGATCGAGCAGAGCGTTTCGCTCGCCGACTACGTGGCGCGCATGCAGGACGGGCAGGAGAGGATCTACTACGTCACCGCCGACAGCTTCGCCGCGGCGCAGAACAGCCCGCACCTGGAGGTGTTCCGCAAGAAGGGCATCGAGGTTCTACTGCTGCACGACCGGGTCGACGAATGGGTCGTGGCGCACATGCCGGCGTTCGACGGCAAGTCGCTGCAGTCGGTGACGAAGGGCGACCTGGACCTCGGCGACCTCGCCGACAGCGAGGAGGAGGCCAAGCATAAGGAAGAGACCAAGGCGAGCCTCAAGCCGCTCGTCGAGCGGATTCAGAAGGCGCTCGGGGACAAGGCCAAGGAGGTGCGGCTGACGCACCGGCTCGTCGACTCGCCGGCGTGCCTTGTGACCGAGCAGGACGGCATCAGCGCCAACCTGGAACGCGTGCTGCGGGCCGCCGGGCAGGCGGTGCCCAACGTACCGCTGGTCCTGGAGATCAACCCCGAGCACCCCATCGTGACACGGATGAAGGACGAGACCGACGACGCCCGGTTCCAGGACTGGAGCCACATCCTCTTCGACCAGGCGATGCTGGCCGAGGGCGGTCACCTGGACGATCCGGCCGGTTTCGTCAAACGCCTGAACGAACTGATGCTGGCGATGGCCGGCGAGCCGAAGTCGCGCATCTGGACGCCGGGGGACTGAACTCCGGCGCCCGCCGCGGATGCGAGCCGGGCGTTCGCGGCCGCTTCATCGCACGGGCCGACCACGGAAGCCCGTGACAAAGCCCCGCTGCATTCGAGCATCGCTCCTATGCCTCGCCGCGGCGGATCCGCTCGATCCGCTTGTCGCGATCGCCGGCGAAACGCGCGAGGTCCCTGCGGTGGTTCGCCTCGATCTCCTGGAGGGCCTGCATGTCGGCGGCGCCCGCCAGTGCCGACTGGTGCAGGATGCGGCACTCGGCGACGCGCGCCTCGTAGGTCTTCCGCGCCTCGGCAATCGCTTCGATCTGGGCCGGGGTCAGCTCCACCGCTTCGACGCCGGCGGCCTCGTCCTGGCGCTTCAGCTTCTCCATCACGAGCTCGTACGCGCTCTTCGGTGCTCCGTCCGCCACGTGGACTCCTTGCTGCCTGCCGGTCGTTCGGCCGCCTGTTCCGCTACCTGCCGCTCCGCCTCCGTGCAGAAGGGCACCACCGGCTCCCGCACGCCCGGGTGGCCCCCTCCATCCGCTGCCGTGACACGAGCGCGGATGCCCCGAGAGTGGACGCATGCGGCAACCCCGAGACCACTCATCTTCTCCCAGATGGAGCCTGCTGTCACGCGGCGCGAAATCAGCCACGGAACCGGCGCGCGTCGGCTGCGTATCTGAAGGAGAAACCATGACCAGATTCCTCCTCTGGTGCATCCTGCTGGTTCTGTGCTGGCCCCTCGCCCTGTTGGCGCTGCTTCTCTACCCGATCATCTGGCTCCTGCTGCTCCCGTTCCGGCTTCTCGGCATCGCGGTGGGCGGGGTGCTGGCCCTGGTCGCGGCCGTGATCATGCTGCCGGCGCGAGTGCTCGGCGGCCCCCGCTACGTGTAGCGCCGCGGCGCGCTCCCTTGCCATGCGGGCGGCAACTCGGGTACCATGGCAAGTTATCAACGGGTTTTGCGTCCGCCCGAACATCGTCCCGCTTTGCCACGTTGCGAGCTGATCGAGCCGGCCAACCCGATTCTCCTCACGGCGCGCCGAGCGGCATGTTCCGGTTCCATCCGGCGAGCGCACGCGCAGCCGCCATCGCGTCAGGAGGATCACCATCTCTTCGAGACTCTTCGTCGGCAACCTGAGCTACGAGACGTCGCGCCAGGACCTCGAGGCCCTGTTCTCCAAGGTCGGTCCGGTCGTTGACGTCGTCCTGCCGGTCGATCGCGCCACTGATCGCCCCCGCGGCTTCGCCTTCATCGAGTTCAGCGAATCGGACCTCGTCTCGAAAGCGATTGAGCAGCTCGACGGCGTGGAGCTCGGCGGCCGGACCCTACGGGTCAGCGAGGCCCGCGAGCGCGCGCCCCGACCATCGTTCGGCGGCGGCTGGCAGGATGGTGGGGGGGCAGGCGGAGACAGTGGCGCGGGCAGCCGTCCGGGATGGAGCCCTGAGCGCCCGCCCAAGTCCTCGCGGCCGAAGGGCAGCCGGCGCGGCGTGCGCGGTCGCAAGCGCGGGTTCTAGCGGTCCGTGGTGGAACCCCGCGTCGCACCGAGAGCGGCGAGGCGCCCGCGTGGCAAGGCGCGACGAGGGACCATATTGGGCGTATTCGACCGAGGAGCAACGCAGTCCACGCGGGATGCATCGCCGCTCGAATGCAGCGGGGCTTTCGCCACGGGCTGCCAGGACCCTGATTCCGTCACCTCGTTCCATAACAGCCTGGAGTTACGCAGCATGGCAATAACCGGTACCGTCAAGTGGTTCAACGACAGCAAGGGATTCGGCTTCCTGACCCGTGACGACGGCGAAAAGGACGTCTTCGTGCACCACTCGGCCATTCAGGGACAGGGCTTCAGAAGCCTCGCCGAGGGCCAGAGGGTCGAGTTCGAAGTGGTGCAGGGCCAGAAAGGCCCGGCCGCGGAGAACGTCGTCGCCGTCGGCTGACGGCGGCAGCGACCGGCCGCGGTCACGCGGCCCTCCGGAACGCCCGGCGGGCCGCGTGTTCCCTCCCGCCCGTGCTCACGGCTCCTGTGCCGCCTCCCGCTCCTCGGCCCGAGCACCGCGCAGCAGGTTTTCCATGCCGTAGTTCCCCTCGTGGCAGGCGTACTCGTAGAGCGGCAGGTCGCTGCGATTCATGGGCAGCCGGCCGCTGAACGAGCGCGTGAAGCTGGCCGGGTCGTTGACGGTGAACTCGTAGAGCAGCGTGTCGGCGTCGACGCGGGTGAACCGCTCTTCCAGGTGCAGCTCGTCCGCCGAGCCCAGCGCGAGGCCGGTGAGGGCGAAGCTCGCCGTGCGGTCGGTGAAGTTCCGGGTATCGATCACCAGGGTATCGCCCTCCCAGCGGCCGCGCGAGCTGCCCATCCACTGGCGGATGCCGTCGGTCAGGGCCGGGCGGCCGTCGAGCGACACCACGCGCACGTCGTGGTTCATCTCGATCAGCAGCACCACCGCGTCCGGCGTCTGGAAGACCTGCACGTTGTTGTTGTAGCCGCCCGGCAGCAGCGGCGGTCCGGTGCTGAACCCGAGCAGGCAGCGCTCGGCGAGCCCCCGCTCCTCGGGACCGGCCGTGCCGTAACCACCGACCCGGATCCGTACCGGCTGCCCGTCGCCGGCCAACCGCGCATCTTCGCGCGCTTCCGCCTCCGGCGTCAGGGGCGGGATGCGCCCGTCCGGCGGGTCAACGATCAGCGCCGTCTGCGTCAGCGCCGTCGCCCGCGCCCGATCCGTCCAGACCGCCTGGCTGTACCCGCCGGGGGAGCCCGGCGGCGCGGCGAGATCCCGCGCCAGCGCTTCGGCGTTCGCCTCCTGCGCCACGACCGCGGCCTCCTCGACGGTGAGCGTCGCCCGGTCGGCGAACTCCTCCGGCCGCTCCAGCGGCGTGAACGTCCAGTAGTCCCATACGCCGCCGAGGTCCGGATCGCCCCACGCCGTGCGCGGTGCGTCCGTGGACTGCGCCACGGCAGCACCGGGCAGCAGCACCGCCAGCGTCATGATGAGCGCCGGCCGGATCCGTGTACGCTTCGTGATTCCCTGCATCGGATGCTCCCTCGGCCCTGCGCCCTCCGCGGCGGCGTTCGACCATCGACAATCATAGCGCGGGGCCGGACGACCGGCGCCGACAGCCTGCTACCTCGACGAACGGGCGCAAGCCCATGTTGCGGCCCTGGTCGCATCGACCGCTACAGCGAAGCAGCAATCAGCTAACGCCTGCCCTGCACCCCTCCGTCCGGTTCTCCGCCGCGCCTGCCCTGCTCCTCCACGAGCGTGATCAACGTCGACAGGTCGTCGTGTCCCCGACCCCGGCCGTGAAGACCGTTGATGAACTGCATGGTGACCGCGCCGGCCGGCAACGACACCCCCAGGTCGTGGGCCAGCTTCATCACGATGTCGAGATCCTTGTGATACAGGCGGCTCTCGATGCCGGCGTCGAAGTCGCGCCGCGCCATCCGGTCGCCGAAGAAATCGAGCACGCGGCTCGACGCCATGCCCTGCAGCATCGCCTCGCGGACGCGGCCGACGTCCAGGTCACAGCGGCGGGCGAGCGTCAGCGCCTCGGCGACCCCCTGCGCGGTCACGAGCAGGAGGAGCTGATGACAGGCCTTCGTTGCCTGCCCGGCGCCGTTGTCTCCCATGTGCAGCACCTTCGTGCCGATGCAGTCGAACAGCGGTCGGGCGCGCTCGAGCGCGTCGGCCTTCCCGCCGACCATGATCGACAACGTGGCGTCCCGGGCGCCGTGCGGGCCGCCGGAGACCGGCGCGTCGAGCATGTCGACGCCGCGCTCGCCGAGCCGGGCGGCGATCGCGCGGGTCGCGGTGGGGTCGATGGTGCTGTTGTCGATCACCAGCGTGCCGGGACGGACGCCGTGGACGACACCGTCCTCCCCGAGCAGGATCTGCTCCACGTCCGCCGTCCCGGTCAGCATGGTGAAGATCGCGTCGCACGCGGCGGCCAGGGCCGCGGGCGTCTCCGCGGTCGCCGCCCCGCGCTCGACCAGAGGCTCGACCGAGGCCGCCCGCCGTGCATGGACGGTCAACTCGTGACGCCCTCGCAGCAGATTGAGCGCCATCGGACGCCCCATGACCCCCAGACCGATGAATCCGACTCGCATGGTCGCTCCCTCCGCAGCGAGACGGCGACGAGCCGTCTTCGGAACCCGAAGCGTACAGAAATCCGTGCGCTGCCGGCTCCCTGCAATCGACCGACTGTATTAGAGTGAACGCGGCAACTCTGCAGGACGTGATGGTGTGCGTCGATCCGACACAGGTGGTTCCGCCGCTGACGCGGCGCGCCGCTCCCTACCTCGACGAACGAGAGCAGTGAGGCAGATCATGACCCATGGACGACTCGGCTACGGACTTCTACTGTGCGCGATGTGCGCGCTCGGCGTCGCGCTGGCCGTCGTGACGGCCGCGCCGGGGGGCGCCTCCTCGGCCGGCTCGGCCGGCATCGCAGTCCAGTCCGGCGACGACATGCTGGGCGGCGCCGGGTTCGCCTTCGATCCCTACTGGCCGAAGCCGCTCCCCGACAACTGGACGCTCGGCAACGTCGTGGGCGTCGCGGTCGACTCGCGCGACCACATCTGGATCGTCCACCGGCCCGGCAGCCTCAACCAGCAGGAAAGCGGCGCCGACGCCGATCCGCCGCTCGCCGAGTGCTGCCGGGCGGCGCCGCCGGTCATCGAGTTCAACCAGGAGGGCGACGTCGTCCAGGCCTGGGGCGGCCCGTCCCACGACTACGAGTGGCCGCAGTCCGAGCACGGCATCTTCATCGATCATCTGGACAACGTCTGGCTGGCCGGCAGCGGCGGCAACGACTCGCAGATCCTCAAGTTCACGCGGCACGGCCGGTTCCTGCTGCAGATCGGCGCGCAGGGCCGGGGCCAGGGCAGCAACGACCTCGCGAACTTCGGCCAGCCGGCCGAGATCGATGTCGACCCGGAGACCAACGAGGTGTACATCGCGGACGGCTACGGCAACCGGCGCGTCGCGGTCTTCGACGCCGACACCGGCGAGTACCGCCGGCACTGGGGCGCCTACGGCAATGTCCCGACCGACGACGCCTACACCTACGATCCCGACGCGCCGCCGTCGCAGCAGTTCGGCCGTCCCGTGCACTGCGCCACGCTGTCCGCCGACGGCCTGCTCTACGTGTGCGACCGGGTGAACGACCGCATCCAGGTGTTCCAGCGGGACGGCACCTTCCTCGACGAGGTGCTCATCGCCCCGCGCACGCTCGACTTCGGCTCGGCGTTCGACGTCGATTTCTCACCCGACCCCGAGCAGCGCTATCTCTACAACATCGACGGGATGAACCAGAAGGTGTGGATCATCTCGCGCGAGGACCTTTCGATCGTCGACTCGTTCGGCTTCGGGGGGCACCGGGCGGGCGGCTTCACCGCGGCCCACAGCATCGCGGTGGACGCCGGCGGCAACATCTACGTGGGAGAGACGCTGGAAGGAAAGCGGGTTCAGCGCTTCGTGCGGCAGTGAGCGTCCGGCGGCAGGATGCCGGCGTTGCGGCTGGCGCGCGAGGCGCGGCGCCTCGGCGGGACACGACGTGGCGGGCGCCCGCGCGGGCACGACGCGGCAGGTGCGAATCCACTCACGCGGATCGCGGTCGCCGGCATCCGCGCCACGTAGCGCGGACCCGCCGGGGGAAGCGTCACTGCGGTATCGCGCGCCACGCCGTGGCGTAAAATGAGTGGAGCCCGGCCGCCCATCGCCGGCGCTGCCGCGAGAGTTCCGGCAGTCCGACGGTGAAATGATCCGGAATCGAGGAGGACACGCACCGTGATGTCGAAGGCGACGAAAACGATAGCCACCGCGGCGGCCGTGCTGACCGGGATCGGTATCCTGGCGACGCATCCGGCCGCCGCGCAATCGGGGGACTTCGAGCCGCCTCGGCTGTCGAACGGGAACCCGGACCTGAACGGCATCTGGCAGGCGCTGAACGCGGCGCACTACGACGTCGAGCCACACATCGCGCGGCCGGCGATGCAGCTTCGCCAGGGGCCGAGAAGCCTGCTGCCGGACGTTCCGGTCCTGCCGCTGGGGGCGGTCGGCGCGGTACCGGGCAGCATGGGAGTCATCGAAGGCGGCGGACGGATTCCGTACACCGCGGAGGCCCGCGCCCGGAAGGAAGAGAACCAGGCCAACTGGGTCGACCGCGACCCGGAGATCAAGTGCTACATGCCTGGGGTGCCGCGCGCCACCTACATGCCCTTCCCGTTCCAGATCTTCCAGAACGAGAGCAACATCTTCATCGCCTACGAGTTCGCCGGAGCCGTGCGCGACATCTACTTGGAGGACGTCGGGCCGGCGGAGACCGACTCGTGGATGGGACAGTCGGTGGGCCGCTGGGAAGGCGACACGCTGGTCGTCGAGGTGACCGGGCAGAACGACCAGACCTGGTTCGACCGCGCCGGCAGCCATCACACCAACCAGTTGCGCGTCGTCGAGCGGTACACGCTGATCGGCCCCAACCACATCCAGTACGAGGCGACGATGGAAGACCCCAACGTCTTCACCGAGCCCTGGACCATCAGCATGCCGCTGTACCGTCGCGTCGAGCCGGGTGCGCGGCTGATGGACTTCAAGTGCGTGGAGTTCGTCGAGGAGCTGCTGTTCGGCGATCTCCGGCGGAACCCGCTGCCGCGCTAGGAGACTGCCGTGCAGGGATCCTGGCGGCACAGAAGACACTTCGCCCCGCCCGGCGCGGGCGCTCGCGTGGTAGAGCACGGAGGTCCCGATGGGTAATTCGATGGCACAGGGATTCAGGGCCGGCGCGGTGATCGCGATTGGCCTGGCGTTCGGCACGGGCGCCACGGTCGACGCGCAGGAGATTCCGCGCACGGCCAGCGGGCGCCCCGACCTGTCGGGCACCTACGACACGGCGACACTGACCCCGCTGGAGCGACCGGTCGAGTTCGGCGACCGCCTTGCGCTGACCGAGGAAGAGGCTGCCGCGATCGCCGAGGGCGAGCCGGTGGCGCTGGCCGCGGTGTTCGGCATACCGCCCGACCGGAACATCGAGAGCGCCCCGCCGACCGATGCGCCGCCGGTGGGCGGCGACGGGTCGACCGGAGCCGCCGGCGCGGTGGGCGGCTACAACACCTTCTGGATGGACCGCGGCACGTCGGCCTTCCGGATCGACGGCCAGTGGCGGACGTCGATCATCACCGACCCGCCGAACGGGCGGCGTCCGCCGCTGACCGCCGAGGCGCAGGCGGCCCGGGCCGCGCTGGCCGGCTTTCTCCGGCCGAACAGCGGCACCGCGTGGTGGCTGATCGAGAACGGCCTCGACGCCCCCGGCCCCTACGACGATCCCGAGATCCGGCCGCTCGCCGAGCGCTGCCTGCTCGGGTTCGGGTCGACGTCCGGTCCGCCGATGCTGCCCGTGCTCTACAACAACCTGAAGCGTATCGTGCAGACCGACGACCACGTCATGATCCTGGTCGAGATGGTGCACGACGCCCGCGTCATCCGCATGAACGACGAGCACGCCCCGCCCGAGATCCGGAGCTGGCTCGGCGACTCGGTCGGCCGCTGGGAAGGCGACACCCTGGTCGTCGACACCACCAACTTCAACGACACGCCCGCGCTGAGCGGCGCGTCCCGCAACCTGCACGTCGTGGAGCGTTTCACGCGGCTCGACGCCGACAGGCTGCTCTACCAGTTCACGGTCGACGACCCGACGGTCTGGAGCCGGCCCTGGAGCGGCGAGTACATCTGGCCGGCCACCGGCGACCGGGTCTACGAGTACGCCTGTCACGAAGCGAATTACTCGTTCCGCGGCATCCTGGGCGGGGCGCGGATTCTGGAGCAGGACGTCCGCGAGGGTCGCCAGCCGTAGCGAGGAATGGTCGCCACCGGCAGAGAACGTGGAATCGATGGAGGTTCTCATGCGCAGTCGACTCCGGACCCCGGCCTTGATCGCGTGCGCGGTCATGACGCTGGCCGCGCCGGCGATGGCCCAGTCCGACGACATACCCCGCACCGCCAGCGGGAGGCCCGACCTGTCCGGAACCTACGACATCGCGACGCTGACGCCCCTGCAACGGCCCGAGCAATTCGGCGACAAGGCGTTCCTGACAGAGGAGGAAGCGGCGGAGATCGCGCGTCAGGAGTTCGATCGCAACGTGCAGCGCAACGAGGCGAGCGACCCGAACCGCGAGGCGCCCCCCGTCGGCGGCGACGGCTCGCCCGGCGCGGCCGGCAACGTCGGCGGCTACAACACGTTCTGGATCGATCGCGGCAACGACGCGTTCCGGATCGACGGCCAGTGGCGAACGTCGATCGTCGTCGACCCGCCCAACGGCCGGCAGCCGCCGCTGACCGATGCGGCGCGGGAGCGGCTGACCGAGTTGGCCGGCCTTCGCCGTCCGAACAGCGGCACCGCCTGGTGGATGATCGAAAACGGCCCCGACGCCCCCGGCCCTTACGACGACCCTGAAATCCGGCCGCTCGCCGAGCGCTGCCTGCTCGGGTTCGGCTCCACCGGCGGACCGCCGATGCTGCCGGTGCTCTACAACAACCTGAAGCGGATCGTGCAAACCGACGAGCACGTCATGATCCTGGTCGAGATGGTGCACGACGCACGGATCATCCGCATGAACGCCGAGCACGCGCCGCCCGAGATCCGGAGCTGGCTCGGCGACTCGGTCGGCCACTGGGAGGGCGACACGCTGGTGGTCGACACCACCAACTTCAACGACACGCCGGCACTGCGCCAGGCGACCCGCGACCTCCACGTCGTGGAGCGGTTCACGCGGCTCGACGCCGACACGCTGCTCTACCAGTTCACGGTCGAGGATCCGAACGTCTGGACCGCACCGTGGAGCGGCGAGTACGTCTGGCCGGCCAGCGCTACCCGCGTCTACGAGTACGCCTGCCACGAGGCGAACTATTCGTTCCGTGGCATTCTGGGCGGGGCAAGGATTCTGGAACAGGACGTTCGCGAAGGCCGCGTCCCCGAGCCGCCGCGCTAGGAGCCCGTGGTGAAACCTGGGGCCGCGTTGCGCGCGGGTCCCGACGCGTGAAGGATTACGAGAGAATACCGACAGAGAACAAAGCAACGAGAGGATCGGAGGCAATCGCCATGAACACGCAGCCACGTCGTCCGTCACGCACCACGCTCTGCCTGCTCGCCGCCGGCCTGCTCGCCGCCGGCCTGTTCGCCGCCGTCGCCACCAGCGTCCCGGTCGTTGCGCACCACGCATTCGGCGCCGAGTTCGATCCGAACCGGCCGGTCCTTCTCCGCGGGCCGATTGTCCGCGTCGAGTGGGTCAACCCGCACACCTGGATCCACCTGGAGGTGACCAACGAGGACGGCACCAGGGAAGTGTGGATGGTCGAGGGCGGCACCCCCAACACCCTGCTGCGGCGCGGCCTGCGCCGGGACTACGTGCAGCCGGGCACGGTGGTCGTCGTCGACGGGTACCAGAGCAAGGACCGGACGGCGCGGGCCAATGCGCGCGACCTGACCTTCGAAGACGGGCGCAAGTTCTTCATGGGCTCGTCCGGCACGGGTGCGCCGTACGACAACGAGCGGCGGGACAGGTAGTCCGAGGTTTCGGGGCGGGCGGCCCCGTCGCCGCCCGCATCCCATCGGCAACGGTGACGCCGCCGGTCGCCCACCGCTTCCGCCTCGGCCTCCGAAGCCCCCTACTCGTAGAACGCCGGCGCCGTTTGCAACAGGCGGCCCGCTGTCACTGCTCGCCCGCTTCCTGCTCCTCGAGCCGCGCGCCTCCGAGGATGCCCGGCATCGAGTAGTTCCCCTCGTGGCAGGCGTACTCGAAGATCGGGTCCATGGTCGATTCGTGTAGCAGCTCCACCGTCCACGGCCGCGTCCAGGTGTCGGCGTCGTTCAGCGTGATCTCGTGCTGCAGCACGTCAGGGCTGATCCTCGTGTAGCGCTCGACCAGGCGCAGGTTCTCGGTCGCGCCGCTGAAGCGCGTCTGCGGCGAGTAGTTCAGCGTCTCGACGACCAGCGTATCCCCGTCCCAGCGCCCGCGCGCGTCGCCGGCCCACTGCCGGATGTCGTCGTCGATGTGCGGGCGGCCGTCGAGGGGGATCACCCGCGTGAAGTGACCCATCTCCTGGAAGATCGCCACGTGGGTCGGGGTCTGCACGAGCTGGAAGTAGCTGTTGTAGCCGGCTCCCATGCGCGGCGCGTCGAAGTGCAGGCAGCGGTCGCCCAGGGTGCGATCCTCGGGGCCGTCCGACGGATGCTCGGCCAGATAGGCCCGCCGCTCGGCCGCGCGCGCCGTGGCCTCTTCCGTCAAGGCGGGAATGCGGCCGTCGGGCGGATCGACGATGAGCGAGGTCCGGTTGTCCAGATGACGCTCCACCAGCCAGAACGCGTTGTAGTTGCCGGTGATGACGTCGAAGTCCTGGAACTCGGGATTGCCCAGCGCCTGCTGGATGAGCCGGTCGCCCAGCAGATCGCCCGCCTGCTCGTTGTCGCGGAACTCCGCGATCCGCTGCGTCAGCTCCGCGAGCTCTTCATCCGAGAGCGTCGCCTGCCCCGCGAGCTGCTCGGGACGCTCCATCGGCGTCGCGCTGTTGTTCATCCAGATGCCCGACAGGTCGGGCTGCCCGAACGGGGTGCGGGGCGCCGTGTAGTCATCCTGGCCGAACGCCGCGACCGGCGCCAGCGCGAGAACGGCGGCCGTCGCCGCCCATGCCGTGAAACTGCGGCCACTCATCGAAACCTCCCGTGCTCCATAACTGGAAATACCGTCCGGCAAGACGCCGCCGGCCCGTCATCCGACCACGATAGACGGCTGCGCGGGCGAGTGCAAGACGGTCCGTGGTACAGTCGCCCCGCATGTCGACGCCGCCCGCCTGGCAGCGCTGGATCCGCCAGCCGCAGTCGTTCTGGCTGCGCAGGGCGATCATGTGGTGGAATCGCGTCGTTCGGCCGCGGATGGCGTCGGATATACGCGGCCCGGCCGCCGTGCCGGCCGCGGCCCCGGAGTGAGGAAACAACCATGCACATTCACTATCGTCGGCAACCTGCGCGCGGCGTTCTCGGCTCGCTCCTCATCATCGTACTGCTGACCCTGACACACGCCATGACCGCAACAGCCCAGAACCGCATGCCTCCGCTGTCGGAGGACCAGATGACCCCGGAGCAGAGGGCCGCCGTCGAGGAGTTCAAGGCGGCCCGCAACACGAACCGCTTCGGCGGGCCGTTCGCGGTGCTGCTCCGCAGCCCCGAGATGATGAACCGCGCGCGCAACGTCGGCGACTACGTCCGCTTCCGCAGCGCCCTGCCGCCGCGGCTCAGCGAGTTCGTCATCCTGCTCACCGCCCGCCACTGGACGCAGAACTACGAGTGGTACGTGCACGCCCCGATCGCCGAGCGCGAGGGGCTCGACGCCGCCATCATCGAGGCGGTGGCCGACGGACGCCGCCCGGCGGAGTTGGCCGGCGACGAGGCCGCGGTCTACGACTTCTGCATCGAGCTGCTGCGCAACCACGAGGTCAGCGACCCGACCTACGCCCGGATGGTGGAGCACCTGGGCGAGAAAGGGGTCATCGACGCCATCGGCATCCTGGGCTACTACCAGATGCTGGCGATGGCGATGAACACCGCGCGGACACCGCTGCCGGAGGGCGTGGAGCCGGGGCTACCGTCGTTCCCGCGGTGGTGAGCGCCGCCGGCAATCGGAACTGGCGACCGGTCGGTCCGCCACGAACGAGAAAGGGCGGACGACATGCGTGCCGTCCGCCCGCCGATGATGCGCGACGTGGAGAAACGGACTACTCCGGCAGCGCCAGTGACACGAGCGATCCGGGCAGCCGGCCCGTCCCGCCCGCGATCGGGACGACGACGTACTGCCGGCCCTCATGCAGGTAGCTCATCGGGATGCTGGTGGCCGGCGCCGGCAGCTCGACCGTCCCGAGCCGCGTCCCGTCGGCCTTGTTCACCGCGTACAGCAGCGGCCTGGCGCCGCGCCCCTCGCTGTACATCAACAGCGTCTTGCTCACCAGGGTCAGCGCCTGGCTGCGGACACCGGTGTTCGGCAGATCGACGCCCTCCAGGGCCGGGTGGTTCTTGATTCGCTCCGGCGTGTCCCCGTTCGGGATCATCCAGAGGGTCTCGCCGGTATTCATGTCGATGGCGGTGATCCGGCCGTAGGGCGGCTTGAAGAGCGGCAGCCCCTGGGGGCCCTGCAGGAAGCCGTTGTCGGTGGCGTACTTCGCCACGGTGCGGCCGATCGGGTTCGGGTCGGCGGCATCCCCCACCTCGCCGGGACTCAGGATCGGCGCCGCGCACAGGGTCATCGACGCCGCGTAGATGATTCCCGCCTCCGGATCGGCGGCCGTGCCGCCGGTGATGTTGGTTCCACCGCCGGGCCCGGGGCAGTGCAGCGCCGCCCGCTTGCCGAGGTCGTTGTCCGGGTGCAGCGGCGGCGTGAACATCGAGCCGTACTCATACTGGTTGAGAATCTCCAGCGCCTGCCGACGGAGCGCCGGCGTGAAGTCGATCAGGTCGTCCTCGGTGACGTCCTGCAGATCGTAGGCGGCCGGCTTGGTCGGGAACGGCTGGGTCGGCGAATACCACTCGCCCGGCACGTGCCCGCGCGGCACGGGGCGCTCCTCGATGGGCCAGATCGGCTCGCCGGTCTCGCGGTTGAAGACGTAGGCGAAGGCCTGCTTCGTCGTCTGCACCAGGATCGGCACCTCGCGGCCGTCGATGGTGACGTCGAGCAGGTTCGGGGCGGTCGGGTTGTCGCGGTTCCAGATGTCGTGGTGCACGGTCTGGAAGTGCCACTCGCGCTGGCCGGTGCGCACGTCGAGGGCCAGGATGCTCGTCGCGAACAGGTTGTCGCCGGGATGGAAGCCGCCCCAGTAGTCGTTTGTCGGCGGGTCGGTCACCACGTAGACGAGCCCACGCTCCGAGTCGGCGGACAGCGGCGCCCACGCCGAGACGTTGCCCGTCCACCGCCACGCGTCGTTCTCCCACGTGTCGAAGCCGAACTCGCTCTCCGACTGCGGGATCACGTTGAACTTCCAGAGGTGCTCGCCGCTGGCGGCGTCGTAGGCCAGGATGTGCCCCGGCACGTTCTCCTGCCGGGTCTGCCGGTAGCCCTGCTCGTGCGAGTTGCCGACCACCACTACGCCGTTGACGACGATCGGCGGCGACGAATTGGTGATGTAGCCGACGGTGGACGGCAGCCCGTTGGTCGGGTGGTACTCGTAGCCGAAGTCGGCCAGCAGATCGACCGTTCCGTTGTTGCCGAAGCTCTCGATCAGGTCGCCGGTATCCGGATCGAGCGCGTGCAGGAAGAACCCGGGCGTAACGACGTAGATGCGGCCCTCGCCGTTCACCACGTCGTAGGCGACGCCCTTGCCGTAGTTCTTGCGCATCGAGTCCTCCCAACGCTTGGTGGGCGGCTCGCGGAACGTCCAGAGGGTCTCGCCGGTCGCCGGGTCCATGGCGATAACGGTGCGGCGGTAGCCGGCCACGCCGAAGAGCTTGCCCTCGGCGTAGATCGGCGTCGATCGCATGACGTTGTCCAGGGACGGACCGTAGTTGTCGCCGCGCCACAGCCAGGCGACCTCCAGGTTCTCGAAATTCTCCGCGTCGATCTGGTCGAACGGCGCGTAGCGGGTGCTGCCCTCGTCGCCGCCCCAGTGCGTCCAGCCGCCGTCCTGCGCCGCCGCCGCGCCGCCGTACACGAGCCCGGCCGCGACCAGCCCCGCAACCAGTGCCCTATCCCATCGCAATCGTGTCATCGTGTCGCTCTCCCCTGTGACGAATCCGGCAATTATCTCCCATATGATGAGCTGGATCAGGCGGGAAGCCAGGCCGCACGCCGGCTCCACGACCCGACGCCTGCCCAGCCGGAGGAACGGACCATGTCTACGATTCTGCGCGCCGCCGTGATGGCGGCCGCAATTCTCACCGCAATCGCCGCGCCGGCCGCGGCCCAGGACGAGAACGAGCGCGACTACCTGACCGACCTGAGAGAGGTCAACGTGTTCGTCGACGACCTGGCCGCGGACGCCGAGGCGGCAGGGCTGACGCGCGACGGCATCGAGGCGGCCGTCGAGGCCCGCCTGCGCGAGCGTCGCGTGCCGCTGGGCCGCTCGCAACTCGCCGGCGACCTCTACGTGCGTGTCGGGACGCACCGGAGCACGACCGGCCTGTACGCGTACTTCGCGCGCGTGTCGCTGCAGCAGCTCGTCACCATCGAAGGGAACCAGGAACGCGCGTTCGTCGACACCTGGGACCTGGACTCGCTGGGGACGGTCGGCGAGGCCAACCTGCCGCAGGTGCAACGGGTCGTGCTGCAGATCGTCGACGTGTTCATCGACGACTACTTTTCCGTGAACGACCCGCGGTAGCTGTTGCTCGGCAAACGGCCCGCGGTAGCAGTCCGTGCGGGAACCCTCCGCAGGGCCGAGAGCGGTCGGGCGCCCGCGTGGCAAGGTGCGAGGCCCCGACCCGGCGCTCAAGCCGAGCTGCGGGTCAGGGGCCCTTCGAGCGGCGTTTCGGCTCCGTTCAACGCAAGTCGAAGCGGTCTAGACTAGGGGCCCCTCAACGCCCATGCCCATGCCCCCCGACGCCAGAGGTCATGATGGAATTCAAGTAGGATGAGGAAATATTCGAAAACCGTGTCGATGCCGGGAGGATCGATGGGTCACTTGGCCGCGGCCATTGAACTGACCTGGATCGTGTTGGTCTCGGAGTCCAGCGTGCCGACGACTGCCACTTTCTTTCCGGCAAACTCTCTTGATTTTTCCTGGTCGCTCAACCGATAGACTTCTTGGCCGTCAAACAAGACGAACGGGACGCTGTGGTCATCGACGCAAGCGATGGCGCAGGCAGCGTCGGTCGACCCCATCCGCATTCCGGAATGATCGGCTATGGGGCACTCGTCATCGGTGATCGTGCCTGAGAACGTCTGTCTGCTCTGGGTTGCAAACATCGTGGCGGAGGCAAGAAGAGCGGAGGCAAGAAGACCTGTCAGTAGATATTTCATAAAGCTCACGCAAAGCGAAGTCATTCGCAACCTGCGGGAAATCAGGAAATCAGGGGAAGGTGTCACACACCTCCCCCTGATTCGTGGTCGAAAACCCCGAGGCCGAGAAACTCTCTGCCGCTTATCGGCCCGGCAACATGACGTGGGCTTCCGGCGTGCCCTCAAACATCAGCCAGGCGCCGCCCGCGTCGCGGTTGTTCGGCAGTCCGATATCTTTCGCCATGAAGTTCGGCATGCCGATAAACGTGTGCCAGATCGCGGTGTCCTGGCTGTCGCCCCGGAGGTTGTACCAGATGGACCCGACTTCGGGCAGCTCACGCGTTCCGTCTTTCCCGGCGGCCACAACCAGATCCCTAATCCCTCCGGTGCCGCTGCTCGACAAGACAGGCCTGCCGGCCCGCCTGCCATCTGCCAGCAGTGGCTGGGCCTTGGCCCCCATCTCCGCGAACGCTCGATTCTGCGCGATGCGCGCCATGTTGGCATCGCTGCTGACGCACTCCACCGACCACGGCCGCTCTCCGGGAAAGCCGGTCAGGTCGTAGCAGACCATACGGCCGGGGCCGGGCCTCAAGACTTCAAACGTAAAGTCGGCAGCCGTGACGTCGTCCTCCGGACTCTTCTCCGGATTCCGAATCCACTTAACGACCGTGGCGTCCCTGGCCATAGCCGCGTTCGGAGCGGCGAGCAACGGCTTTTGGATGGGGTCATCCGTATCAATCCGGCGCTCCTCGTAGACCTGCGCCTGCGCCGGCGCGGCCATCGCAACCGCCATTACGCCGAGTACACACAGGGAAAACCGTTTCATGTGAGCCCTCCAATCGCTATGCCCCAAAATTGGGTGTTCAACAGCCAGCCTACCACGACGGCGCATGCTCTGTCTAGCGAATTCTTCCGCCGACTTGCAGGCCGCTCGGTACGCGCTCGGGAATCGTACGGTCGAACGAGCCGTCGCTCAGAGCAAACAAGAACTCGATCAAATCCGTGTCTTCTTCGTCCACGTTCTGCAACGCGCGAAGCCGCGGATCGAGCTCCTCGTAGCTGACGTTCGGGTTCCGGGACTCCCCGGCGATGGTGGATTCATAGAACCCCACGACGGCGCGGAGCGTCCGGAACATGCCATTGTGCCCGTATGGGAAGGTCAATTCGAGGTTTCGCAGCGACGGCGTGCGAAACGCATAGCTGTCGCACGCTGCTCGGGACGCTGCAGTACGCGGCTCCTCAGGAGCTGCCGGGCAAGGAGGGTTCTGCGCGCCTCCGTCGGAGGCGGGCG
This sequence comes from Vicinamibacterales bacterium, assembly GCA_964291605.2. Lineage (GTDB taxonomy): Bacteria > Acidobacteriota > Vicinamibacteria > Vicinamibacterales > UBA8438 > WTFV01. The sequence continues at coordinate 4,728,364 of OZ219745.1, forward strand.
TTGTGAGACCTGATGCAAGAGCGGGGTTGTCGGGCACGCCCATGACATGCAGTTTGTAATCGGAGAACATGGGCCCGTTGTGGCACCTGATGCACCCGATCTCCTCGAAGCGCTGCATTCCCCTGACCTGTTCCCGCGTCATGGCGCTGCGGTCGCCGCGCATGTAGCGGTCGAACGGCGAGTTGTTGGCCAGCAGCGACCGCATGAACGCCGCTATCGCCCTGCCCAGGTTTTCCGCGGTGACCGGCTGTTCACCGCCGAAGGCCCCGGCGAACAGGCTCTGGTACTCGGCGTTGGCCTGGAGCTTCTCCACCACTCTCGCGACAGCCTCATCCGCCGGGTAGGTGTCCCCTCGCATTTCCTCAAACGACTTGAGCGGTTCGAGCGCCTGCGAGTCGAGGCTCCTGATGCGATTGTCCCAGAACGCCGGCGCACTCGCCGGGTCGTAGCTGCCCGATTCATCCATGCCGTTGAAAGCAACGTTCAGAACCGTCGGACTATTGCGTTTGACGAGATGCCCGTCACGCCGGAAGCGGCCCAGGCCGATGCCCTTCACGCCGAGCGACAGGTCGCGGTTCTCCGCATAGGCGCTTTGGGGATGATGGCAGGTCGCGCAGGCTACGTCTCCGGGTCCCGACAAAATCGGGTCCCAGAACAGCAGCCTTCCCAGCTCAACTCTTGCTGGGGTCGTCGGGTTATATCCCGGCTCCTGCTGAGTCTCTGGCAGCGCCGACACACTGTGTTCAACGGCACCAGCTTCTTGTCCAACGGCGCCAACTTGCATGAAAAGGAGTACGGCGACCGTAGCTGCTGCGACCAGCAGTCCGGTAGGGTGTTTCGCTCCGAACAAAACCTCACGGAATTGGCTTTTCGTCATTGCTGCCTCCTATCGCACGCGCTACTACGATTTCTGGCTCTTCCGCAGAATCTGTGGACCCCAATCGGCACCAACGGACCGCGTCATGCCGTTCTTGCGCCCGATCTGGACATTCTTCGGCACTCGGGCTCCTGGGATCGAGGTGATGGTCACTTTGCGGGACCCGGATCAGGCCCGTTGCAGGCTGGCCTGTCGAAGCTGCCGGACCCGTGGACGCAAAGAGCGCGCCCACAGGTCCTTGGAAACCGTCCTCGGGCTGAGCCCCGCCTGTCGGGGCAGAAACTGTGGCCAGCTGGCCCGGCTCCGGATGAGTGAAGGCTTGTGGTCACGCACACGATCACCACCACATCTTGGGCTCGTCCGGGCGAGTGCGGTGCGGCGCTGTCGCACTCCGCGCCCACATCTCCAGCGTGCTCCTGTCTTCGGCGTCGAGCGGCAGCGGTGCGGCGGGGTGGTTCATGCCCAGCCGCATACTACTCAAGGCGCGGCTAACCGTCAAGCAGTTTCAGGGACACACCACCAGACGGAAGTTTCAGCAGTCTGATCGCGTGTAAGTCACTCTTATTGTTGCAGTTGTCTGGTTTTGGGGGGTGTCGGTTCTGGCTACATTCGCGGCGTCACCCCCAAGATCTCGAAGCAGCGCTGCTAGAGTAGCGTGGGCTGTGTCTGCAGCGTGAAGGTGGCCTCGCTGTCGGCGACCTGCATCGGGTTCGCCGCCAGCGTCCCGAGGTCGGTCAGCAGCGTGCGGAAGCTGTGGACCGGCAGGTCGTCGTCGGTCCGCTTGCGGCGGGCCTTGGCGACCGCGGCCTTGGAGCGGCGCGCGGGGGCGACAATGGAGGTGCGCTGCTGCTCGGCCGCGGCCGGGTCGTGGTCGTCGAAGAGCAGCGGGGCGAGGATGCGCGCCGCCGTCAGCATGCCCCGGTCGCCCACCAGCACGACCCTGCTGCAAGCCGAAGCGGTCCCGGAGCTTCGCCACCTGGCTGGCCAGTGTCAGCGGGTCGGCCGTCGAGCCCTCGAAGACCTCGACCGCCACCGGACAGCCCTCGGCCGTGCACAGCAGCCCGAAGACGATCTGCAGCGTGCCCTTCTTGCCGTCGCGGCTGTGCCCGTGCTGGGCCAGCGGGCAGTGGCTGCCCTCGACGTAGCTCGACGTCAGGTCGTAGAGCACCAGCGTGTGCTCTCGAAGATGCCGCTTGGCGAGGCGCTGCTCCTGAGTTATACCGAAACTTGGCTCTGAAACTTCCGTCTAACCACGAAGCCACTTCGCGCAGCAAGACCGGGACCACGCTCGCGTCGGGCGTCCCCGCCCGGAACGCGAAGCGCTGACTGCGCCGGCCGGGCGCCCGACCCGTTTCAGTAGAATCAACGGCGCCCGAGGACAATCACGGAGGAAGTTCATGCGACTCGCTACCCTTGCTGTCGTCACCGCCGCCGCGTTGACCGTTCTGCTCACCGGGCCCGCGCCCGCTGCCGCCCAGTCGTGGACCCCGCCGTCGCCCGACGAGCGCTGCCCCAGCAAGTGGGGCGCCGACGACGAGCGCGGCGCCGCCAACCACATGGGTCCCGAGACGGTGCTCAAGGCGGCGCGCCTGATCCAGACCGGCCGCGTGATCGAGCTCGGACAGGTGCTGAGAAGCGCCATGCCGCTCGGCGCACGCCACTTCGACCTCTACGTGAAGCCGACCGGCCCGTACGTGGGCTCGAACCGGCGCGGGTCGAACGAGGAGTTGGTCGTCGCCGAGATGGGCCAGGTGGGCACGCAGTTCGACGGCTTCACCCACCAGACCATCGGCGACAGCCTCTACAACTGCGTCGACCAGAACGATGTCATGACGCGGAGCGGCTTCACGCGGCTCGGCGTCGAGAACGTCGGCACGCTCATGACCCGCGGCGTGCTCATCGACGTGGCGGCGCTGAAGGGCGTCGACATGCTGCCCGACACGTACGAGATCACGGTCGACGACCTGCAGCAAGCGCTCGCCCGCCAGGGGGTGGCGCTGGAGCCGGGCGACGCGGTGCTGATCCACACGGGCTGGGGCGTGCTCTGGGACACCGACTTCGAGCGCTTCATGGCGACCAACCCGGGGATCGGCGTGGCGGCGGCACAGTGGCTTGTCGAGCACGATCCGATGCTGCTCGGGGCCGACAACCAGCCGGTCGAGGTTTCGCCCAATCCGGACCCGGAGATCTCGCTGCCGATCCACCAGATCATGCTGGTGGTCAACGGCATCCACCTCGTGGAGCGGATGCGGCTCGACGAGCTGGCCGCGGCCGGCGTCTACGAGTTCGCGTTCGTCGTGCAGCCGCTGAAGCTCGAAGGTGCGACGGGCTCGACCGTCGCGCCGGTAGCGATCTACTGACGTCGCGCCACTGCGCCGGCCGGAGACCGGCGGCACGTAATCCGCCGCCGGTCGGCGCGGGTTCAATTCCGTACGCACGCGTCGAGGCACCCCCGGGAATCGGGACGGCGCGGACAAGACCTGGGTGCTGCGGTTTGCTGCAGAGATGGTGCGGCTGCAGCGCAACGTGGTCCGCACGCGGTGACCCACCGTGGCATTCTCGAGTCGTCACATCCGGGAGGAACGCCATGCGTCTTGCATCAGTCGCCGCCGCTGCATCGCTCGCCATCATGGTCACGGGCGCCGCATCCGCCGCCCACGGGCAGTCCTGGGCGCCGCCGCCCGCGGAAGAGCGCTGCCCCAGCAAATGGGGCGCCGACGACGAACGGGGCGCGGCCAACCACATGGGAACCGAGTCGGTGCTGCGGGCCGCTCGCCTGATCCGGACCGGCCGGGTGATCGAGCTCGGGCAGGTGCTGCGGGAATCCATGCCCCTCGGCGGCCGCCACTTCGATGTCCACATGAAGCCGACCCGATGGAACCCGGGCTCGAACCGGCGCGGCTCGAACGAAGAACTGGTCGTGGCCGAGATGGGCCAGGTCGGCACCCAGTTCGACGGGTTCACCCATCAGACCATAGGTGACAGCTTCTACAACTGCATCGACCAGAACGAGATCATGACGCGGACCGGCTTCACCCGGCTCGGCGTCCACAACATCGGCACGCTGATGACCCGCGGTGTGCTCATCGACGTCGCGGCCCTCAAGGGGGTGAACCGGCTGGAGGCCGGCTACGAAGTCACGGTCGCCGACCTCGAGCGGTCGATCGAGAGGCAACAAACGACCCTGGAGCCAGGCGATGCCGTTCTGATCCACACGGGTTGGGGCACGCTCTGGAACACCGACCCCGACCGTTTCATGTCGGGCGGCCCGGGCATCGGCGTCGCCGCCGCCGAATGGCTGGTCGAGCGGGATCCGATGCTGCTCGGGGCCGACAATACCCCCGTCGAGGTGTCCCCCAACCCGGACCCGCAACTGTCATCCCCGGTCCACCAGATCATGCTGGTGGTCAACGGCATCCACCTCGTGGAGCGAATGAAGCTGGACGAGCTGGCCGCGGCAGGCGTCTACGAGTTCGCGTTCGTCGTGCAGCCGCTGAAGATCGAGGGTGCGACGGGATCGACCGTCGCGCCGGTAGCGATGTACTGAAGGGTGAAAGGGGTGGTAAGGGTACGGGCGAGCGTCGAGACGCCGTCGCCCGTACCCCCGGGATCTATTGCTGCCCGCCGGCCGCCTCCCGGGCCTCGAGGGCGCGGGCGCCGCCCAGCATGAGCGGCATCGAGTGGTGCCCCTCGTGGCAGGCGTACTCCCACTTTTCGCCATCGAGCGCCTTCATCGGCACCTCGAAGGTCCACGGGCTCTCCCAGGTCTCCGGGTCGTTCACGGTGGCCCGGTAGAGCAGCGTGTCTTCATCGATGCGGGTCAACCGCTCGGTCAGGTGCATGCTGCCGGTGGTGGACCGCCACAGCCTGCGCGGGTCGAAGTTCGCGGTCACGATCACCAGCGTATCGCCCTCCCAGTGTCCGCGCGACTCGCCCGACCACTGCAGCATGTCGGACGGTAGCGTGGGACGGCCATCGAGCGGGACGATGCGCGCGGTGTTCACCATCTCGGTGACGATCGCGACGTGGTCCGGCGTCTGGAACAACTGCATGTTGTTGTTGTAGGCGCTCGGCGTCATCGGCGGTCCCGCGTTGAAGCCCAGCAGGCAGCGGTCGTAGGTGCTGAAGTCCAGCCACGAGTCGGCCGGCTGGTTGCGCCGGTGTTCGCGGTACGCATCGACGCGGCGCTGCCCCTCGGGGGTCAGGGACGGATACCGTCCGTTGGGCGGGTCGACGATTAGCGACGACCGCCCCGTGTCTACCGCCTCGAGGCCCTGATCGAGCCAGGTGTGGTTGTACGAGCCGTTCCCGCCGTCCGGCCGTCGATCGACGTTGCCGCCCACCTCGGTGCGCTGCGCGGGCAGATCCAGGAAGTTGTTCAGGCGGTCGAGCGCCCGCTGCTCCAGGTTGGCCAATTCCTCGGCGGTCAGGAACTCCTGGTCGCCGAACTCTTCGGGCCGTTCCATCCTGGTGATGCTGCGGAAGTCCCAGACGCCGCCGAGGTCGGGCGCGCCCCAGGCGGTCCGCGGCGGCTCGGTCTGGGCGCCCGCCGGCATTGGCGCCACGATGGCGATGGCCGCCGCGACAACCAACGCGAACGTCAAGATTCGATGATTCATCTCGTCCTCCCGATCGCAGGCCGCCCGCGCCGATGTGTGCGGCAGCGCGATCAGCCCTCAATTGTAAGCTGGTGGCGCTCCGATTCACCTCTTCCGGCACTTACTCCGCGAGCGGGTCGGGCCGGAGCTGGAAGTGGATGATCGAGCTTCGCCGGCCCTTGCCGCCCTCGATGTGCCAGTTCAGGTTCGATCCGTAGTTGGCCCAGAGGCCGCGTCCCTTCCAGCCGCCGTCGAGATCGTCGATCCGCCCGTCCAGCCCGCGGGCGAAGAAGCCGAGCGGATACGGCACCCGCAGCACCACCCACTCGCCGGTCTCGGGGAGCAGGGCGAGCAGCGAGTCCGACCCGGACCCGGGCGCGATCGGCACGTTGGCTCCCAGTCCGAGCGTATCGAACTGATCCACCCAGTTGTAGTAGTGGTAGTCGGCGCTGCCGGAGTCGGTCACGCCCTGCATCTGCGGTCCCGGCGTGGGATACAGGGTCCAACCCTCCGGACAGTGCTGGCCGGTCGCCTCCGGGCCGTTCAGGACGCGGCACTTGCTGCGGTCGAAGCTGGCCATGTGCCCGCTGCCGGAGAGCGCGGTCCAGATGACCCCGTTCCGGTCGACGTCGACACCGCGCGGCGCGTGCCCGGTCCGCGCCGGATCGACATCGGGATTCTGGATGGACGGCGGCTCGTAGACCTCGGCGATGCACGTCTCCGGCGGGTTGTCGCCGCGGTCGAGACGCACGAGCCGGCCGGGGAACGGTCCGGTCCTCGCGATCCAGGCCGAGTCGTCCACCGGGTTGGCGATGATCCCGTAGGCGAACCCGGCCAAACGGGTGTCGCGCGCCGGGTCGACTTCCTCGCCCGGCTCGTTCCACGGCCGCGTAATGCGCCCGTCGGCGTTGGTGTCGAGCACCGTCGGGCACCAGCCCTGCGACGCCTGCTCGTGGCCGGTCTCGTCGTACATCCGCGTGTCGAGCCAGCCGACCACGTTCGGGTCGCCGCTGAACCAGAGCGTGTCGCTCTCGTCCTCCGCGAACTGCAGGTGATGCGTCCCGTAGCAACTGTCGATGAGCGTGAACGTCTCGGTGGCCGGGTCGTAGACCGATATCTGGCGTCCGCTGCGCGAGACCGGGAAGTAGCGTGCGGACGGATGGTCGGAGCCCTCCCGGCACCAGTCCGGGTTGGTGCGCCGGCGGATCGTGGAGGTCAGCCAGACCCGTCCCCGCGCGTCCATCATCGGGTTGTGCGGGTTGGCCGGCGCATCGAAGATGATCTCGTCGCCCCAGTACGGCGACGGTTCGAAGCCGGGCGCGGTCGGGAACATCGAGGGCACCATCTCGGTCGGCTCGCGGAGCGGAATGGGGATCTCCATCGATTCGTGCCGTTCCGTGTCGGTGACCACCAGGGTGTCGTGGGTGATGGACACGCCGTACACGAGACCGTCGGCGTTCACCGTCGGCTGCCGCTTGTCGGTGGTGATCTCGTCGTGGACGTAGGAGGTCTCCCCCGCCCATTCCCACATGGTCAGCACCAGGTTGCGCTCGACCCCCTGCGGACGCGGTGGAGCTTCCGGCACCTCGCCGGCCGCGATCCGGTCGCTCCAGTCGGCGAACATCGCCAGGCCGCGCTCCCGGCCGAAGCGGTTGAGGACGCCGCTCATCTGCGCGCCGCGTTGTCCGAAAGTGACCCGGTGATCCCATGCCTCGACCGAGGAGTCGAACCCGTCGAGATGGCTGATGTCGAACGTGAACCGGTTGCCCATCTGGTGGCAGAGCTGGCAGCCCTGCTTGGTGACGTCGACCCAGGCGGCCTGGCTCCGAAGCGCCGGTGAGATGCCGTTGCCGTCGGGTCCGGTGCCGGGAAACTCATCCGCGGCGGGGACCTCGAGTAACGAGTACCAATAGTTGGCGGGGTAGACCGCCGCCGCTTCCTGCGGTGTGGCAGCCGGCGACGCCTCCAGGTTCACGGTCTCGCCCGGCCGGACCATTACCGGCTCGGAATCGACCAGCCCGTAGCCGCGGACCCAGACGCGGTACTCCGCGTCTGGCAGCTCCGGAACGAGGAACCGCCCGTCGTCGCCAGTGACGACGATCTTGCGGAACAGGGTGTCGAGATTCTCGGTCTCGGCGATGACCCACACGCCCGCCTCGGGCCCGGCCGGGCTGCGGACGATCCCTCTGAGGTCAGCCTCTTCCGACGCCGCGCCCTGCTCCCCCGCCGCGCCGAGCGAGACCGCCGCCGCGACAACGAGCGTCGCGGTGAGCCAGTCGATCCGTGCCTGCCGCATCATCGACCTCCTTGGGTTCCCCGGTGAAAACCACCTGCGCTGTGATTCTGCCCCGGTTCCCGGCTATCTTCCAGCCCCGGCTCGGGCAGGAGATTCACGACGCCAAGAGCTGTGCCGCCTACGGCAACGCCAGCGCTACGTACTCGCTCGGCATGTCGTCCCAGCCGACCACCACCACGATGTACTGCTTGCCGCCGGCCATGCAGGTCATCGGCGCCGACGTGACGCCGCCCGGCAGCTCCATCTCCCAGACCACGTCGCCGGTCGCCTTGTCGTAGGCGCGGAACATCTTCCCGCCACTGTTCGGCCGCAGGAACGCCGTCCCCACGTCACATCGGTCAACGGCCGACGACGATATCGAGCCCGGACAGCAGCAGCTCGAGCTTGGCCCGCGGTAGCTTGCCGGCGCGTCCATCGAGCAGATTCCTGTCGAGCGCCACGATCTGCGAGACGTTGGCCACCGAGTCGCGTGGAAGACCAGTCGTCCCGGCGGCCAGCAGCACGTTGCCCGGTGCGTCGGCCCACCGTAGATTGCTCGTGAGCGGGACGCACACTGCCGTCGCCAGACGGCTTCGATTCAACGCATTGCCCTGCACCACCACGACCGGTCGTCGGAACCCCGGCCCCGATCCGACCGGGGCCGGAAGATCGGCCCACCAGACCTCACCCTGAGCGATCACCACTCGACGCGCTCCAGGACGCGGCGTGCGACTGCGGCCACGAACCCGTCCGACTCGCTGTCGACCTCATCGCAGACGCGATTCATGGCATCGGTAACTTCGTCCGGCGCATGGCGTGCCACGTACTCCCGGAGCGCAGCGCTGTACAGCTCGCTCCGCGTTCTCTTCTCGCGCTCCGCCAGCCGCTCCACCTTCTCGAAGATCTCGTCCGGGATCGAAACGGCTGTCTTCATACCCGGAGTATAACGGCGGTCATTCGGGCGACCGGCTCCTAGGCTCCGCCTTGTGACGGAACTCTCGCGACGCCGGTCGAATACTCGTACAATAGTGGCACTCTCGGGAGCGGAACCACGGTTCAGGATCTGGAGCAGGCAACGATGAGATATCTCACGCGCGGGTTCATGGTGGTAGCGGTTGCGGCACTGCTGCTTGGCGCCGTCTCCGGCGCGGCGGCGCAGGACTGGCCGCAGTGGCGCGGGCCGGCGCGCGACGGCGTGGCGGCGGCCTTCGACGTGCCGGCGAGCTGGCCGGACATGCTGCAGCGGCACTGGTCGGTGGAGATCGGGCTCGGTTACGCCAGTCCGGTGCTGATCGGCGATCGCCTGTACCTGTTCACCCGCCAGGGCAACGACGAGGTGATGACCGCGCTCGACGCCGCGAGCGGCGAGACGGCGTGGCGGACGAGCTACGCCGCGCCGTTCAACATGAACCCGTCGACCGCGCGGCATCGTGCGGGTCCGAAGTCCACGCCCACGTACTCCAACGGCCGCCTCTTCGCGCACGGCATGACCGGCACCGTGACCGCGTACGACGCCGCCAGCGGGGAGCAGCTCTGGCAGTACCCCGGCACGGGACTGACGCCGCTCTTCCACACGTCGATGTCGCCGCTGGTGGTCGGCGACCTGGTCGTCGTCCATGTCGGCGGACACAACGACGGCGCGTTGACGGCGTTCGACGCCGCCTCCGGCGCCGTTCGCTGGAGCTGGGACGGCGACGGCCCCGCCTACGGCTCGCCGATGCTGTTCGAGCTGGGCGGAACGCGGCAGGTGGTCGTCTTCACGCAGGAGCACTTCGTCGGCGTGTCGCCGGAGACCGGCACGTTGCTCTGGAGCCGGCCGTTCACGACACCGGCCGTCACCACGTCGCAGACGCCGCTCCTCCACGAGGACATGGTGATTCAGACCGGCCGCGCCAACGGCGTGACCGCGTTCCGCGTCCGCCCCGACGGCGGCGGCTGGACCACCGAGGACGTCTGGCACACCGACGAGGTCGGGCTTCACATGACGAACGGCGTCATCAACGAGGGCGTCCTCTACGGGCTCTCGCATCTGAACAGCGGCCAGTACTTCGGCCTCGATCTGGATACCGGCGAGGTGCTCTGGACCAGCCCTCCGCGGCAGGCCGAGAACGCCTCGCTCCTGCGCTCCGGCAACACGATCCTCTCGCTGGAGGACGACGCCGAGCTGGTGGTCCTGGCCCACAGCCGTAACGGGTTCAACCCGGTGCAGCGCTACGAGGTGGCCGACAGCGAGACATGGACGGCGCCGACGCTCACAGGCAACCGGCTCTTCATCAAGGACATTTCGTCGCTGGCGCTCTGGACGCTCGACTGATCCGGGCGCGGCCCGTCATCTTCGAAGGGAGTGGGCAGAATGACGCGGACAACCCGTACGCAGCTTCGTCTGGGTCTCGCCGTTGCGTGCCTCGCCGTCGCCGGAGCCCTCTACATCGCCGCGGATCCCGGCGGCTCGGTCGCCGCCGCCCAGAGCAACTTCGTCGGCGGCGATCCGACCCGGCCCGACTCCTCGGACATCCGCGCCGTTCGCCTGCGTTTCGAGGCCGGCGCGCGGTCGAACTGGCACAGCCACGGCACGTGGCAGATCATCATGGCGGAGGAGGGCGAGGGCCGCACCCAGGTGCGCGGCGAGCCGCTGCAGGTTCTGGAGCCGGGCAACCCGGTCTACGCCGGCCCGGGCGTCGTCCACTGGCACGGCGCGGCGCCCGATCAGCACATGATCCAGCTCACCTTCGTCAGCGGCCAGACGAGTTGGGAAGGTCCTGTCAGCGATGACGACTATCTCGGCCGCTAGCGGCAACGGAGGATCGCCGGGCGGGACTCCCGGCACGGCGAGCCGCAGTCGGGCGGGACTCCCGGTCGCGACTGCTTGCATCGGCGCGCTAACGCTCGCCGCCGCAACGCCGATCGCGGCGCAGGAGACGGAGGAGCCGTCGGTCTGGGATGGCGTCTACTCCGCCGAGCAGGCGTTGCGCGGCCAGAAACTCTACGAGGCGACCTGCGCCAGATGTCACGGGGAGGATCTGTCCGGAGCCAACGCGCGGCCGCTGGCCGGCGAGAGTTTCATCCGCGACTGGGGCGGCCTGAAGCTGGACGGCGTTCTCACTCGCGCGATGACGATGCCCCCGGGCGCCTCGGGCGCCCTTGGCGAAGCCGGGTACGTCGACATCATCGCCTACGTGCTCGAGGTGAACGAGTTCCCGCACGGTGAGGCCGAGCTGACCGCCGAGCGCGCCGGCGACGTGCTCGTCTACGGCGCGGACGGCCCCGACGCGGTGCCGAACTTCGCCATGGTGCAGGTGGTCGGCTGCCTCGCCCGGGACGACCGCACATGGATCGTCACCGCCGGCAGCGAGCCGATCCGCACGCGCGACCCGGACGCGTCGAGCGGTGACGTGCTCGCGCTGACGCAAGCCCTGGCCCTGGGAAGCAACACGTTCGAGCTGATGTACGTCTTCCCCGATCCCGACCCGTACGAAGGACACCGGGTCGAGGCCAAGGGATTCCTGATCCGGCGGGAGGACGACCCAGGCGCGCTGGATGCGATCAACGTGACGGCGGTGGCCAGCCTGGAGGCCGCCTGCCGGCCGTAGGAGCCCGGGGGGCCGTAGAACGGCATGCGCTCCTGAAGCGGATGGTTGGGCGGACAGCGGAGTCTCCAGGCTGCATTTCCCGGGCGAGATGGGCCGATTCAGCCACCGTGGCGACTGCCGGCGGGTTGCCCGGTACCGCTCCCATCGTGAGGATGTGATGGCCAGCCGTTACGCCCATCTCCTGATTCCAGGCGGATTCGTCGTCACGTTGCTCGTCGCGTGCGGCGGGTCCGACGGTCCCGGCGATGCGGCCGGATCATCCGTGGCCGAGCCCCTGTCCGCGTCACAGCGCCAGCTCGTGGGTACGTGGTCGCTGGCGAGCATCGAACGCCGGGGAGCCGACGACGAGCTCCTTGCGGCGCCGCTCGAAGACCGCCTCGGCTACCTCATCTACGACGCTTCCGGGTACATGGGAGTGACGATCATGCGTCCGGACCGGGCGCCGTATTCGGAGGACGGGCCGACCGCCGACGAGGCGCTGGCGCAGTTCGGCAGCTACACGTCGTACTTCGGACCGTTCACCGTCGACGACGTCGAGGGAAGCGTCACGCACCACGTCGAAGGCAGCCTCGACCCGCGCGGCGCGGGGTCGGACTACAAGCGCTTCTACACCCTGACCGAAGATCGCCTGACCCTGCAGCCGCCACCGGGGGCCGACGGTTCGAAGACATTCGTGACCTGGACGCGGCAGCCCGACCTGACCGCGTCCGAGACAACCGGTACGCACCGGGATCTCTTCGGCGCGTACCGCATCGACTCGCTATCGCGCCACACCACCGACGGCTTCGCGGTCGAGGTCGACCAGTACGAGACCGGCACCATCTTCTACACGCCGTCGGGACACATGTCGGTACACCTCGCGCGACCCGGACGCGCGCCGTTCCCGGGAGACTCCCCGACCGCAGATGAGGCACTCCGTCTGACCGAGACCTACGGGAGCTACTTCGGCCCGTTCTCGGTGCGAGAGATGGCGGGCTGCATCACCTGCCCCGGACCGCGCGACCAGGGCTACCTGACCCATCACCTGGCAGGGAGCGAGGACCCAGGGGGGACGGGGGCCGACGCGCGGCGCTACTACGAGCTGACCGACACGCACCTCACGTTGCGTCCGCCGGTGAGCACCGACGACCAGGGCCGGGAGGTGGTTACGGCGATCCGTTGGGAGCGGCTGCCTGCTCGATAGTGACACCGGTTCGTCGTCCCGACGGCAACGGTGAGACTCACCCTCCAATCCGCGTACGCAGGCCCGTCAGTGGGCGGGTCCACCAAGCAGCGACCGACGGACCCGCCGATCTTCTGCAGTTCCTGGGCCGCCTGAAGAACCACGCCCGGTAACGCGCTAGCGGTTCGACACGCGCCGCGCAATGACGCGACCGCCGATACCGCCGCCGATACCGCCACCGACCCCGCCGGCCAAGCCGCCGGCCACCGCACCGTCGAAGCCCAGGAAGACACAGAGCACCGCGGTGAGGGCACTCACCGCGGCACATACCGCCACAACCACCGCAATCGTTCCGCCCGTACTCATCAACGTCCTGTGCCCTCGATGGGTGACTGCGCCGCGGGCAGGGAGGCCTACTGCCCGACCGGAACCGCCACGCCCGCCGCTTCCATCGCCGCGCGAACGGCGGTGGCGGTCGCCGGACTGCTCACGATGTTCATGCCACGGTGCACGCCCGCCGCGATATCGAACGGTGTCCAGCCCTGAGAATTGGGCTGGTTCCAGACATCGACGTCGGCGCCCGCCTCGGCCAGCAGCGTCACCACGCTGGGCGCGTGCTTGTAGGCGGCGCCGTGCATGGCGGTCTCGCCGTTGTCGTCGATGGCGTTCAGGTCGCCGCCGAGCTCCAGCGCCACCTGGACCGCTTCGAGCACCTCCGGCTCCGTGCCGGGATCCTCGCCCGGCGCGGAGGTGCCGACGCCGGCCGCCACCATGAGCGGTGTGGTGCCGTCGTCGTTCGGCACAAGCGGATCCGCGCCCAGCTCGGCGAGCAGCCGCATCAGGTCGGCGTCTCCGGTGCGCGCCGCGAGCAGGAACGGCGTCCCGCCGAGGAAGTTGAGGCGCGTGATCCCGGCCGGCGGCCGGGTCGTGACGAGGGCGTTCACGTCGGCGCCGGCGGCAACGATCTTCCGCACGAACTCCAGGCTCGTCATGGCGCCGGAGCCCTTGGGCGCCGGGTTGTTGCTGCCGGCGATACCCGCCTTGCGCACCCACGATACCTGGTGCAGCGCCGTCCAGCCGCGCGAGGCGACGTTGACGTCAGCGCCCCGGTCGACCAGCAATCCGGCCAGCTCGTAGTGCGCGTTGGCCGCCGCCAGCAGGAAGGCGTTCAGGCCGGTGGCCGAACGCTCGGCGCTGGTGCCGCCGCGGCGCGTCTCCTGTACGATGGGAAGCGCCTCCTCGACGTCGACGCCGGCCTCCAGCAGCGTCTGGACGACGCCGATCCGTCCCTCGCGCACCGCGAACAGCAGCGGAGTCCATCCCTTCGCGGACCGTGCGGAGACATCGGCGCCGTACGACAACATCGTCGGGATCAACTGCGCGTGCCCCTCGGCCGCCGCCCACATGAGGGCGGTCTGGCCCCGCCAGGATTCGGCCTCGTTCACGTTTGCGCCACGCTCCAGCAGCAGCCTGACGACGTCCAGATCTCCCGTGCGCGCCGCCGTCATCAGGACCGTCTCGCCTTCCGCCAGCGCCGTGTTCGCATCGGCCCCGGCGTCGAGCAGCAGCTCGGCAACGGCAGCGTTGCCGTTAGTGCAGGCCAGAGACAACGGACGCACGCCGTAGCGGTTCGCCGCCGTAGCGTCGGCGCCGGCATCAAGCAGGAGGCCGACGATGGCGGCGTCGTTGGCATGGACTGCCCAGTGGAGCGGCGTCGTGCCGTCGGGATCCGCGGCCCTGACGTCAGCCCCGCGCGCGATGGCCGCACGCACCCCGGCCTCGTCGACCGCCTCGATGGCCGCTATCAGGCCGGGGTCAGCCGCCTCCGCCGCTTCCGCGGGGCTGAACCCGACCGACGCAACCGCAATCAACAGGAACGCCGTCAGCGACAGGATCGAGCGGTGCATTGCAGGCTCCTCACAAATGCGATGCGGGCTGCCGGCCTGAAGAAGCCGACAGCCCGCGGTTACTGCCCTAGCCCGGAAACCATCGCCTCACGGCTTCCGCCCAACCGAACCTCTCCGGGAGTCTGCGCCGCCCGCTGCCCAGACTCCCGGAGCAGTCTCACGTCGACCGCTGCGCTACAGCGACAACGGCTCGACCACCTCGCCGAGATGGCCCGTGCTGTCGGCGAACTCGTCGAGGTGCACGCCGACGTCGTCGAGCAACGTCAGGTGGAGGTTCGCCATCGGGGTCAGCTCGTCGTACTTGACGTGCCGGCCGCCCTTGATCTTCGACCCGGCGCCGCGCGCCACGACGATCGGCAGGTTCCGATGATCGTGCACGTTCGGATTGCCGAGACCGCTGCCGAGCAGGTACGTCGTGTGGTCGAGCAGCGTCCCGTCGCCGTCCTCGGTCGTCTTCAGCTTCTCGACCAGGTAGCCGAAGAGCGAGACGTGGTACTGGTTGATCTTCGCCAGCTTGGCGAGCTTTTCCGGATCGTCGACGTGGTGCGACGTCGGGTGGTGCGGCTCCGGCACGCCGATCTGCGGGTAGGTCCGCGTGCTCGCCTCGCGCGCCATCTGGAACGTGATGACGCGGGTCAGGTCGGCGCGCAGCGCCAGTACCTGCAGGTCGTACATCAGCTTGACGTGATCCTCCCAGACCTCCGGCACGCTGGTCGGGCGGGTCAGGTCGCTCAGCGGCGAGCTGGCGGCCGACTGCTCGGCGCGCTGGATGCGCCGCTCCACCTCGCGAACCGTGTCGAGGTACTCGTTGACCCGGTGCTTGTCGCTTGTCCCGAGTTGCGACTGCAGGCTGGCCATGTCGTCGAGCACCCAGTCAAGGATGCTGCGGTTGGTCTTCAGCTCCGCCTGCCGCTCGGCCGGCGTCCCGCCGTCGCCGAAGAGCCGCTCGAAGACCACGCGCGGATCGGCCTCGGTCGGGTTCGGCGCAGTCGGAGACGCCCACGACAGGCTGTTCATGTAGACGCAGGCGAAGCCGTTGTCGCAGTTGCCGACCTGCGCGATCAGGTCGGTCCCGATCTCCAGCGACGGCAGCGGCGTCTCGCGGCCGATCTGTGTCGCCGCGATCTGGTCCACCGAGGTGCCGTTGACGTAGTCGCTGCCCTCGGTGCGCTTCGGCCGCACGCAGGTCAGGAACGAGGAGTTCGCCGACGCATGGTTTCCGGAGATGTGCGCCTTGTCGATCTCGAGGTTGGTGATGATGCTCACGTTGTCGAGATGCGGGGTCAGCGGCGACAGCGAGGGCGAGAGCTTCGTCAGCTTGCCGACCTCGGCCGGCGTCCAGGGCTCGGGGTTCATCCCCATCGGGATGTACACGTAGCCGAGCCGCCGCGGCGCCGCCGCGGCCGTCTTCGCCATCGCGGATGCCGCCGGGACCATGGCGTCCAGCAGCGGCAGCGCCAGGGTGGCCCCCACGCCGCGCAGGAACGTCCGCCGGGGGAGCGCCGTCTTCGTGATCATCATGACTGGGATCTCCTCATCTGGAAGGGAGTGCTCTCTACGATGCCGAGGATGAGCGACGACAGCCGAAAGTCATCGGCCGCTGCCGCTCGAGTTATCGCACGAACCGCGGGCGCATCGGCGGGATCGAGTCCACGGCCGAGCGCGTAGGTCAACAGCTTCTCCGCTACCGTGTTGACGAACACCTCCGGACGATCGAGCAACGCCTGACGCAGGCCGGCGACGCCGTCGAAATCCTCCCCGCCCGGCAGGTTGCCCGCCGCGTCGATGGCCGCACCGCCCTCGGCGTCCCGCCAGCGGCCGATCGCATCGAAGTTCTCCATCGAGAGCCCCGCCGGATCCATGATCCGGTGGCAGACGGCGCACTGCGGATTCTGGCGATGCGCCTCCATCCGCTCGCGCATCGAGACGATGCGGGTGTTCGACCGGGTCTCTTCGAGCGGCGGCACGTTCGCCGGCGGGGCCGGCGGCGGCGTCCCGAGCAGGTTCTCGAGGATCCACTTGCCCCGCAGGACCGGGGACGTCCGCGTGGCGTACGACGTCACCGTCAGGATGCTGCCGTGCCCGAGCAGTCCGGCCCGGGGGCTGCCCGCGGGCAAATCCATGCGCCGGAAGTGGTCCCCGTAGACACCGGGGAATCCGTAGTGGCGCGCGACCCGCTCGTTGACGAAGGTGTAGTCGGCCGTCAGCAGGTCGACGACGCTGCCGTCCTGTTCCAGGACGCTCTGGAACAACAGCTCCGTCTCGCGGCGGAAGCTCTGCCGCAGGTTGTCGTCGAAGTCCGGGAAAAGCCTCGCGTCGGGCCGCACGGCATCCAGGTTCCGAAGATGCAGCCACTGCGACGCGAAGTTCGTCGTCAGGGTCTCTGCGCGCGGGTCGGACAGCATGCGCTGCACCTGCGCCCGGAGCACCGCCGGGTCGCTCAATCGGCGGGCGGCCGCGACGTCGATCAACTCGTCGTCCGGCACGCTGCTCCACAGGAAGAACGACATCCGCGAAGCCAGCTCCAGGTCACTGATTCGGTAGGGAGCGCCGGGGGCCACGCCGGCCGGATCGCGCTCGATGCGAAACAGGAACTCGGGGCTCGCAAGCAGCGCGCGCAAGGCCGTCTCGATGCCCGTCTCGAAGCCGCCGGCGGCATACCCCCGGTGGTAGAAGGAGACGAGCTGATCGAGATCGTCCACCGTGACCGGGCGCCGGTACGCAAGGCGCGCCAACCCCGCGATGATCGCCGTCGCGCACTCCTCGGCTTCCGCGGCGGAGGCGTCAGCGGCCGGCCGGCACGAGAAGATCTGCGTCCGGCTCGGCGTCTCTCCCACGCCGGTCGGATCGAACGGCCCGACGATGGACACGGACCGCACCGCCGGCTGCTGCCGCGGATGCCGGTCCATGTTGAAGTGGGCGTCGTAGGGCTGCCGCGTCGTCTCGATCAGCGCCGAGTTCTTCTTGATGAACGCCGCCCCGACCACGTGCGGCCCCGCCGGCACCGGGATGCGCACGTTCAGGTGGTTGTCGATGCCCTCGTCCGCGTAGTACGCGGCGTTGGCCTGCATGACGAAGTTCTCGCTCGGCTCCATCGTGAACAGGGCGAGCCGTTCTCCGTCCAGGGTGATCTCCACGTCGTGCGGCTCGGTCAGCCCCTCGACGTTCTCGTTCCGGTTCCGTTGCAGGCGGACCTGAATCTCGTACTCGCCGTCGGCCGGGAACGTGTGGTCGACCGCCGTCCCGCCGCGCGTCCCGAACGGCAGCCCGGCGACGTGATCCTCCTGGGTCCGGTCGGCCGGAACGACGACGACGAGGCTGCCGGGCGCCGGCAGGTCGCTGCCGACGGCCAGCCGGCTGACCCGCTGCGCCGCCGCCAGATAGCGCTCCATCAAGGTCGGCGACAGGCCGCCGGCGTTGACGTTGTCGAACCCGAAGGCGGAATCGTCGCGCGGCAGGAGCGCGGTGACGTCGATGTCCAGGTCCAGAATGTCGCGCACGGCGTTCTGGTACTCGGTCCGGTTCAGACGGCGGAACGTCGCCGTGCGGCCGGGGTCGGGTGTGGCCTCGGCGGCCGCATCCAGGGCCGTCTCGATGGAGGCCAGCACGCGCGCGTAGGTGGCGTCGTCCGGACGCGGACGCGGGCGCGGCGGCATCGCGCCGGCGCGCATCTTCCGCACCACCTTCTCCCACACGTCGCGGTGCGCCGCGACGTCGGCGATGTCGACGTCCTGCAGCGAAAGGCCGCCGGTTTCGAGCCGGTCATTGTGGCAGGTAACGCAGTAGCGCTGGATGACGACCTGGTCGGCGGAAACGGCCTCGCCAGGCGCAGCACTCTGCGGGGCGGCGGCAGCCGGGCCGACGGAGCCCGCCGCCAGGAACACGAAAACGACCGCCGCGGAGCCGAACTTCAGCCAGCGCATGGCCATCTAGCCTCCGGGTTTTGGATACGGCGCTCGGCGGTATTCTACACGCCCGGCGAGCCGACCGCTACCCCGATTTCCCGTCCGGATTCCCCGGCGCCCGGGCAACCCGACCCCGCAGTCGGCTCAAAGGCAGAAGTCGTCCTGCCGCCGCCGGAGCATTCGCCCGGTACACGGACTCGCCCGCCACCATGTGACCATGGTTACGACCATGGTAAGATCGACGCGCAAGTGTCGCTTCCGGGAGGCGAATCGTGAAGTCCGATAGCGGCGGTTCGACCGGTACTCGGACCATCAAGGCGTCCGAGTTCAAGGCGAAGTGTCTCAAGCTGATGGACGAGGTCGCCGAGAGCGGCGAGGAGATCGTCATCACGAAGAACGGCCGGCCGGTCTCGCGGCTGGCGCCCTATCGCAAGTCATCTGGCCCCTTTTTCGGTCGTGATCGGGACAAGATCCGTATTCTCGGCGACATCGTCTCTCCGATGCCCCCGGAGTGGTACGAGAAGACCGACGACTCTGACGACGAGTTGTTTTGATCCTCCTCGATACGCACGTACTGGTCTGGTTCCGACTGGGCGACCACGGGCTTGGACAGCGGGCGCGGGGCGCGTGTGAACGCGCGTTGCTGAGTGGCGACGCTGCAGTGTCGGCCATCTCATTCTGGGAGGTGGGAATGCAGATCCGCAAGGGCCGGCTGGATCTGCTGGTCGACCTGGACGTCTGGCGCCGGAATCTGCTCGACCAGGGCTTGATCGAGACGCCGGTCGACGGCGCGATCGCGTCTCGGGCAGGGCTCCTCGCCGACCTGCATGGCGACCCGGCGGACAGGATCATCGTCGCCACGGCGCTCGAGGGCCACCAACTCGTCACCGCGGACCGCCAGATCCTCGCCTGGCCGGGTCCGCTGAACCGCCTGCCGGCGACGGACTGACCGCCCGGAATTCCGCACTCCCGCGGTCGCACCGCGGCAGTTCACGTGGAACCCGACCCTCCGCCCCACCGCCCGGACTCGACTCGGAGGCTCGTTTTCGCGGCGTCAGCCCCCGATCCACTGTGCTACCTTTACCCGTTCCACAGCCACATTCCCGATGAGCAAGCTTCACCGAATCGCCATGTTCACGCTCGTCCTCGCTGCCGCGGCGGGCGCGGGGCGCGCGTCCGCACAAACCACGGCCGGTCCGGGCGTCGACGACGCGGCCCGGCATCCCGCGGCCCCGTTGCTGGAGCGGTACTGCTTCGGCTGCCACGGCCCCGAGACCCAGACCGCCGGCGTCAATCTCGACGGGCTGATCGCCCAACGCCCACTGGTGCGCAACCGCGGGGCCTGGACGCGGGTGATCGACGCCGTCGAGGTCGGCAAGATGCCGCCCGCCGGCGCGCCGCAGCCCGCCGACGCCGAGCGCGAGACGCTCCACGCCCTGCTGTCCGACTCCATCGACAACTTCGACTACTCCACCGTCGACAATCCCGGCTACGAGCCGGTGAAGCGGCTGACGCACCGCGAGCTCGACAACACGCTGCGCGATCTCGTCGGCGCGAACTTCACTCTCACCGACCGCTTCCCCGCCGAGCTGGCCGGCGCGAGCGGCTTCGACAACACCGCCAACACGCTGTTCCTCGAGTCGACGCTGATGGAGCGCTACATCGCCGCGGCCGAGCGCGTCGTGGAGTTGATGCTGCCGTCGCAGCCGGCGACCGATGCCCAGCGGCGTGCGCACGACCTGGTGTTCATCGCCACGCCCGGCGGCGGCATCGGCGACGAGGAAGCAGCCGAGCTGGTGCTCCGCCACTTTCTCGGGCGGGCCTACCGCCGACCACCGGGCGAGGCGGACGTGGCGCGGGCGCTCGGCCGGTACCGCGCGGCGCGGCAGTCGGCACAGGCGTTCGAGGACGCCGTGAAGGTGGTCCTGCAGGCGGTCCTTATCTCGCCGAAGTTCCTGCTGCGCGTCGAGACGCCGCCCGCGTCGGCGGATAGTGAGCCCTACCGCGTCAGCGACTGGGATCTGGCCTCGCGCCTCTCCTACTTCCTGTGGTCGTCGATGCCGGACGCCGAGCTGCGTGACCTCGCGCGCCGCGGCGAGCTGAGCGACCCGGCCGTGCTCGAAGCACAGGTCGATCGAATGCTGGCCGACCCGAAGGCCGACACCCTCGGTACCAGCTTCGCGGCCCAGTGGCTCGGCTTCCAGCACGTCGGCTCGCGGATCTGGCTCGACCCCATCGACAACCCGTGGTGCACCGACACGCTGATGACGGCGATGCGCGACGAGTCGTCGCTGTTCTTCCTGTCGCTCGTCCGCGACAACCAGCCCATCCGCCGGCTCATCGACGCCGACCACACGTACGTCAACGAGGAACTGGGCACGACGCTCTACGGCATGGAGGGGATCGAGGGCGAGCACATGCGCCGCGTGCGGCTCGACGACCCGAACCGCGGCGGCTACCTCGGGCACGGCAGCGTCCTGGCCCTGACGTCGAACTACAAGGACACGAGCCCGGTCAAGCGCGGTCACTACGTGCTCGACGTGCTGCTCGGCACCCCGCCGCCGCCCCCGCCGCCGGGCGCGGGCGTCCTGTCCGAGGAGCTCGGCGACCTGCGCCGGCTCAGCTTCCGGGAGAAGCTGGAGATGCACTCCAGCAATCCCACCTGTAGCGCCTGCCACAGCCGCATCGACCCGATCGGCTTCAGCCTGGAGAACTTCGACTACTTCGGCCGCTGGCGCGACACCTATCACTTCCGCGAGCGCGTGGAGACCGAGGAGGAGGCCGACGAGATCCGCGTAGTCGAGGACACCAACGTCTTCACCGAGAAGCGCTTCTACCGGAACACCTACACGCCGATCCAGGCCGCCGGCTCCCTGCCCAGCGGCACCGCCTTCGACGGCCCGGCCGGCCTCAAGCGCACCCTGCTCGACGAGCGCCACGACGACCTCGTCCGGCAGACCGCGTCCAAGATGCTCGCCTACGCCCTCGGCCGCCAGCTCGAGTACTACGACGAGCCGGCCCTGCGGAAGATCCTCGCCGCCCTAGAGGCGGACGACTACCGCTTCCAGACGCTGGTGAAGGAAATTGTCGCCAGCTATCCGTTCCAGCACAAGAAGCAGTAGCGAGCGTAACACCTCTCGTCCACCCAGCATCGAAGGTTTGTCGAGACACAGTCAAAGTGGGGAATCCGAACGAGTCAAGGCCCCTCGCCGAGCAGTTCAAGTGTCGGTACTACAAGTCTGACGACTCGGTCTTGTTTCCAATCGACGATGATTCGAAATATGTAGGGATAGTCGATCCGGCCATCTTGGCGTCGTTTGTCGCCTTTTGTAGCAGGCCGGGCAATCCAATCTTCCTTCGAGGTTCCACAGATCGTCACCGGCACTCCGTTCCGTCACTTTTTCGAGACCCACACGGCAAGCAGTGCGACGCCGCCGAGATGAACAAGCGCTGGCGTGCTTACAAGTCTGTGCTGAACAGATTGTGTCAGCTTCCAGGGACGCGCTGGGATCAAGAGGCCCACCTGGGAGCGGTCCTGCAGCACTACGGACTCAGGACGCCTTGGCTCGATGTCGTTCGCAACTTGTACACTGCAATCTGGTTCGCCACACATGATTTCGAGACCCGCGGCCACTGCCTTGCAGCCAACACGAGCGATAAGGATCATGGTCATATCTCACTGTATGACAGCCGCCCCGAAAGAAAGCCCTGCCTGAAGGTCGTTGATCTTTGGGGTGACGATTCTTCGAGACACCTCCGACCCCACGCACAGCACGGCCGGTCACTTGCAAGGCAGGGCGACGACAGCCACCCCGAGTGCCAACAGGATCTTGCGCCTTACAGAATCGCCCACGTCCGCTTCCCGAATTCGAGAAGGTGGACACTCTGCGGTCATATGTTCTCGGCTCGGTTCTTGTTCCCGGCCCCGGAGCATGACGAATCGCTGAAGCAGCTCACCCACCCCGAGGTCGAAACGGTTCTCGAGAAGGCCTGCGACAGCCACGGGCTTGTCCAAGGTACTCTTGGCAAGGTGTCCCACTACATGTGATCTCTCTTGTTGCGAGCGACGGCTCAAGCGCATCACGAATCTGAGCGTCATCGCCTCCACCGCGATCAATCGCCGACGCGCAAGGAGCCGTTGGAAGTCCCGATGAGCCGACTCGATGGCCGCCGTGGACTGGGCGCAAGCAGCAATCGCCACTTCAGCACCGGAACGGTGACGCCTTTGGCTCGGGCGCGACCGGCGATTTCGTAGGCGGTGTTCCAGGCAACTGTCGATAGCCGGTTCCGGGAAGAGCGGTCCGCGAAGTCGCGCAGCACCCAGTACAGCCCGCTGCGGCGAGCCCGCGTCGTCGCGGGAACGCTATGGTTGTTGAGGTGAGAGATACCGGAAGAACACGCCATGGGCGAGGGGCGTGTCGGCCACGGCGGCCAACGTTGATGAGTAACGACATAAAATCGGCTATTGGCACCGTTGTTGGGGTCTGGATGTTCCTGACCATGACGAATTGCTCAGATGGAGGGCGTCGGCTGGCGCGGGAGCCAGTTGGAACCAACGCCTCATCCGGCGCTCCTGTTGCCTCGCTCGCCACGAGTGAAGGTGAGCGACAGCAGCAAGTGTGTCTGGCGGCTGGACGGTACGTCCTCGTTGCGACGCTTGCTAGACCGGCCAGCTACTGGCTAGGGGAAAGGGTTTCGGAACGCGAGTTGGGTCCATTACCCGCGGTTTCGGTCGCCCTGATGTGGGGTGCCGGCGACAACGATGGTACGGATTCTCCGGTCGCGGGTGTGATGCGCATGCGGGGTGAGCCGGAGCGGGTGACGTCCCCTCCCGTAGACATTGCGAGGGGCTGTTATCTGTTGGTGGTAGCGATGCCGGAACGCCTTGGGCGCACTGAGCGAGGAGATTCACGGATTCCGAGAGCACGACCTACATGGTTCGCTGTGGCACGCATCTACAGAGCCAATGCCCTCCCAACATTGCAGACGTCTGGCTGAGAGCAAATTACGTGGCGAGGCTCGGTCTCAGACGAACAAGCATGTAGATTGAGCGTGGTCTTGTGTGGCTGTGCCCGTTGAGGGCGGCCAAGAAAGTAGCAATCTGAACTCAATTGCCGAGCGGACCACTTACCGGAACGACGAGCGCACCGCCCGCGCACGCCGTGCTTGTTCATGTCGCCGCAACGTCCGGAGTTGATCGACACCGTTGCGGTCAGAATGAACCGTGCGGGCGAATCGAGGACTGACCCGATGACGACACGGCGCATCTCCCGACCGACCGTCCTGCGCGGACTCGGCGCCATGGCGCCATGATGGCGCTCCCGCTGCCCAGACTGACACCGAGCCGAACAGGAAGTTGCTGAAGCTGAACGAACGGATGAGCCCGTTCGAGCCGTTCAAGGACGGGCGGAACATCCCGCGTAACATCTCGTGGTCGGCGCCGAATCGACCGCTTGATCACGAGCGCGACGGAGGCGCCTCCGTCGGGTCGCCGATCTCCACGTATCGCAGGCTGTCGCGGCGAGTGCGTGCTCCCGACTCGTAACGAAGCATGGAAACGTGGGCACGCGGCGTCAGGTCCCCTCCCGAAGCCTCCAGCTTCTCGATATGCGCAATCACGGCCGAGCGGATGGCTCGCTTCGCCGCCGCCGCAGTGTCCGCCGCGGCATAGACTCCAGGCAGGCCTGCGACCCACGCGCTGAAGGTGCCGTTGTTCTCCCGTTCGACGATCACCGGATAGAGCATCGTCACAGTCCGGCCTCCTTCAAGATGCGATGCGCCAGCCCTGTACCGACTTCTTTCTTCGTGTGAACGGACACGGTGATCACCTTTCCCGTCGTCGAATGAACGAACTGTCGGTGGCTCCCCTTTCCCGTTCGCTGCTCCACGTAGCCAGCGGCCTTCAGGCGACGGATCAACTCGCCCCAAGTCACTCTATCGATCCTACCCGACGACGCCCGGTTGCGCGCCCAGCCCCGGGAGGGAGCAATCAATGCCCCTCACACGCTGCGCCCGCACCGCATCTTCCGTCCCCCGTCCGGCGGCGCGAGCAACCGCTCGGTAACCGACGCGGTCATCGAAGACGCGAAGGTCCTGTAGATGGTCGCCGCCTTCCAGTCGGACGCCGGAACTGGCACGACGCCGATGCGCGAGATCGACGCTTGAGTTCGGCTTCGGCGCAGGCACTCACTCCGCGAGTGGCGGCAGGCTGCTCCGCCGCCACCAGTCGTCGAAGTCCCGTGCTCCGTGAACGAATCCGATCACGGCGACCGTGCCGTTCCGAATCTCGTACAACAGCCGGTAGCTGTAGACGAAGACTTCTCGAATCGCGGGATCGCCGAGTTCCGGAACCACTCGGCCACGCTCGGCGAAGGAAGTCAGCGTGGAGGCCGCCTCCAGGGCCTGACTCAATACTCGGCGCGCGGCGTCGCGCGAGTCCCCCGCAATGTGGCCGATCACGCCGTCCAGCGCCTGCCTCGCGGACTTCGCCCAGACTACGCGTCGCCGCGGAGGAGCCATTTCCGACGTAGTTCGGCCTCGACCTCATCGTGCGGGAGCGTCAGACCGGCATCGGCGTCGGCCCGCCCCTGCTGTACCGTCTGCGCCACGTACAGGTGATACAGCACGTCGTCCAGACTGCAGTCCTCGGGTAGTCGGTCCAGAACGGCGCGAGCGGTCTCCTTGGCGGTCATGGCGACGGAACCTGAGATCAGGATAGCAGGTGCCGAGCAGAGTCGTGAGGCAGAAACCGCCAAGGGCCGCGCCGTCGAGGGTGGGCTGGCGAGCAGTTGCGCCGGCTGGAGGGATTTCCGTGGCTTGGATTCTCCTCCAGAGCGCATTCAGCATCCTCGCACGGCCGTTGGCATCACCGCCAGGCCCCGTACCCACCCACATCGCCGGTACCGCGGAGGCTGCACGGGCGAACTGTCCTCGCCGCCAACGGTGTCTGCCCATCTCACCGCGACGGCCGCCAGTGATCTACACTGTCGCCGTCGGAACGAACCAGACTCAGGTCGAATTCAGGAACTGATCCGATGACGACACGACGCATCTCCCGGC
The DNA here is from genome assembly GCA_964291605.2 of Vicinamibacterales bacterium. GTDB lineage: Bacteria > Acidobacteriota > Vicinamibacteria > Vicinamibacterales > UBA8438 > WTFV01. Next base: position 4,753,737 of record OZ219745.1, read on the forward strand.
GGACCGTCCTGCGCGGAATCGGCGCCACGATGACGCTGCCCCTGCTCGACATCATGCGCCCGGTCTCCGCGTTCGGCGGGGGCGCCCAGGCGGCGCCCGGCGCGGCGGCGAGCGCGCGGCGGCTGGCGTACCTCTACTTCCCGAACGGGATCGCGCGCGGCTCGTGGCATCCGGCCGAGACCGGGCCCGACGGGCGGCTCGTGAAGTTGAACGAGTGGATGCGCCCGTTCGAGCCGTTCAAGGACGAGCTGATCATTCCGCGCAACGTCTGGACGCCGCTCGGCAATGGGCACGTCGGGGGCACGCCGACCTGGCTGACCGGGTTCGACTACGACCGGCAGGCGGTCAGCGCCGGCGGCGTGTCGGCGGACCAGATCGCCGGCCGTCACGTCGGGCAGGAGACGCTGCTGCCGTCGCTGGAACTGTCGACCAAGGGCGAGGGGTTCTTCTCGAACTCGCTCTCCCGCAACAGCATCTCGTGGTCGGCGCCGGATCGGCCGCTGCCGCGCGAGGTGGAGCCGCGCGCCGTCTTCGACCGCATCTTCCGGCCCCCGTCCGGCGGCGCGAGCAACCGCTCGGTGATGGACGCGGTGCTCGAAGACGCCAAGGCCCTGCGCCGAACCGCCAGCGCGACCGACCAGGTGCGGCTGGACGAGTACTTCGAATCGATCCGCGCCCTGGAGCGGCGGATCGATTTCTCCGAGCGGCGCTCGACCGCGATGGGCAGGGACAAGGCGCTGACGGACACGCTCATGGCCCCGGAGCCGGGCATCCCGTCCGACCACGGGGAGTACGTCCGCCTGATGATGGACCTGCTGGTCGCCGCCTTCCAGTCCGACGCGACGCGCGTGGTGACGTTCATGCTCGACCACGGGCAGTCGAACCGCTACTTCAACTTCATTCCCGGCGTGAAGGGCACGTGGCACGCGCTGTCGCACTACAGGAACGCCTCCGGCAAGACGGAGGACGACGACGGCGTCACCTCGTGGAGCTCCCCGGAGGAGAAGCAGCGGATGTACCTGGAGGTCATCCGCTGGCACCACCACCAGGTGGCCTACCTGCTCGGCCGCCTCAAGGCCATCGAGGAGCCGGACGGCCGGACGCTGCTCGACAACAGCATGATCGTCTACGGGGCGATCCTCGGCGACGGCAACGCGCACGACCCCGACGACCTGCCGACGCTGCTCGCCGGGCGCGGCGGCGGCACGATCGACAGCGGGCGCGCGATCGAGTTCGCCGAGCCGACCGACCTGGCCAACCTGCACCTGTCGCTGCTGCAGCGGATGGGGGTGCCGATCGACCGCTTCGGGAACAGCACGACGCCGATGCACGAGATCGACGCGTGAGTTCGGCTCGGCTGCCTCGCTCCGAGCGCAGGAACCTGCCTGACACCGTGGTATTCTCGGTGTCAGAGGGTTCCATGGAAAAGTCGGCGCCGCCTTCGATTCATCGTGTTCCCATCTCGGAAGCCGGTGCTCATCTCGACGAACTGGTCGGCCGGGTCCATGCCGGACACGGCCAGTACGTACTGCTGGAACGGGACGGAACCCCGGTAGCGGCGCTCATCGATCCGGACGAGTTCGACGACTACCTCGACCTGCAAGATCCTGAGGTCCGACAGGCCCTCATCGAGTCGGAACGGGAAGTACGTGCCGGCGATGACGGTCGGCCGCTTGATGAGTTCCTGGACGAACTGCAGGAACAGATGACGCGGGAATGACCGGTGGGTTCCATCTTCGCACGGCCACCGCATTCGAGCGTCAAGTCCGGAAGCTCTCCCGATACCACCCCGATCTGCTGAACATGCTGCGGGAAGCCCGCCATGTTCTCGCCACCGACCCGTACAACCGCAGCAGGACTCATTCCATCAGGAAGCTGGAAGGCGGAGGCTACCGTCTCCGCCATGGACGTTGGCGCATCATCTACACGATTGACGACACTTGTGTCCGGCTGGTGTGGTGCCGTCTGCGTCGTGAATCGACCTACCGCGGCTACTGATTGACGATCGGCTGGCGCTGGCTTCCCGCCGAACGGCGCCAGGGCGTCCTGGTTGTCTCGCCCCGTCAGTATCCTCGACCCGTACGCTCGCAGATCTCCCCCGCCCGTTTCCGGTAGAGTTGTCCGCACGCCACGGGGAGGAATCCATGACCCGCACGACGCCGTTCCGCACCGCGCTCGCCGCCGCCGTCGTCATCGCCTGCGCCGCGGTGCTCCAGACCACGGCCGGGGCCCAGAACCGCACCGGCGCCTCCGCGTTGCGGGGCGTGCCCGCCCTGCCGCCGCCGGACCGGCCGGTGGTGCTGTACACGGCCGAGCAGCCGCGCATCCGCGTGGTGCCGATCGTGACCGGGCTCGACCACCCGTGGGGGATGGCCTTCCGCCGCAACGGCGACATCCTGGTGACCGAACGCGACCGGGGCACGCTGCGGGTGATCCGCAACGGGCAGCTCCTCGACGGGGACGTTCCCGGCGTGCCGGAGGTCTTCACCGGCGTTCGGCTGGCGGGGCTGATGGACGTGGTGGTCCATCCCGAGGACGACACCCTCGTCTACCTCACCTACTCGCAGGGGGAGGAGCGCGACGGCCGGCAGGGCGCCACCGTGGCGCTGGCGCGCGGCCGGCTCGACGAAGGGGCCGGCGCGCTGACCGAGACGCGCGACATCTTCGTCGCCGACGGCTGGGGCGGAGGCATCGCGGCGTCGCGGCTGATCTGGGGACCGGACAACAAGCTGTTCATGACCGTCGGCGGGGCGTTCGAGTTCGCCGGTACGGGGGAGTACGCCCAGGACGGGCGCACCCACTTCGGCAAGCTGTTGCGCCTGAACGACGACGGTTCGGCCCCGGACGACAATCCCTTCGTCGGCGACCCCGACTACCACCCCGAGATCTGGACGATGGGGCACCGGAACCAGATCGGCCTCGCCTTCCATCCGGACACCGGCGAGCTGTGGGCGACCGAGCACGGCGTGCAGGGCGGCGACGAGGCCAACATCATCCAACCCGGCTCGAACTACGGCTGGCCCATCGCGTCCTACAGCCGGACGTACGGCGGCCGGCCGATCACCGAGACGCCGTGGTTGCCGGAGTTCACCGGACCGCACGTGATGTGGTGGCCGTCGATCGCCCCGTCCGGCCTCACCTTCTACGACGGCGAGCACTTCCCCGCCTGGCGCGGCAACCTCTTCGTCGGCTCGATGATGGTCGGCCGCATGCAGCACACCGGCCACCTCGAGCGCGTCGTCTTCAACCGGCAGGGACAGGAGATCCGCCGCGAGTGGCTGCTGATGGAGCTGAAGCAGCGGGTGCGCGACGTCCAGCAGGGACCCGACGGCTACCTGTACGTCCTGACCGAGGAGGACAACGGCGCCCTGCTGCGCATCGAGCCGGCCCGCGCCATCACCGAGGCGCCGGGCAGCATCGTGCCGGCGGTGCGGCTGGCCGACGCGCGGGTGCCGCCGCTGCCGGAAGCGGAATGGACCGCCGAGCAGCGCGCGAGTGTCGAGCAGTACGCGGCAGAGGGCCATTCCGACAACGTCGTGCGCACGCTGGCCCGGGTGCCCGCCCTGGCCGACCGCGTGCTGCCGTTCACCAACTACATCGCCAACGAGTCGACGCTGTCGCCGCGCCACCGCGCCATCCTCATCCTGCGCACCGCCTGGCTGACCCAGAGCGCCAACATCTGGGCGGCAGAGGCGAGCCGCGCGGCCGAGGCGGGCCTGACCGCGGCTGAAGTAATGCTCGTGGCCCAGGGTCCGGGCGACGACTGGGACCCGTTCGAGGCGATCCTCATCGGCTTCGCGGACCAGTTGTTCCGGCACGCGGCGGTCACCGACCGCACGTGGGAGGCACTGGCGGAGCGCTACGACACGCACAACCTGATCGACGCGGTCATGACCGTGGGCTGGACCACCACCAACGCCATCCTCTTCAACTCGCTCGGGATCCAGCCGGACGACGGCGTGCCGGCCGAGGCGTTGATGCCGGTCGACGACGTCGGCTACCGCGTGGTGGTCCCGGACCAGGAGCCGCCGCTGACGACGCCGCGCGTCGAGCCGGTCGAAGGGGACGGGCTGCGGGTATCAAGAACGTTCCTGCAACATCCCGCGATGGTGGAGGCGCGCAACATCAACCCGCGCTACGTGCTCGATCCGGAGCGCTCGCGCCTGACGCCGCACGACCGCGAGCTGCTCATCCTGCGCATGGGCTGGAACTCCGGCGCGGTCTACGAGTGGGCCAAGCACGTCGGCAGCGTCGGCCGGGCCCGCGACCACGGCCTGAACCCGGTCTGGATCGCACAGGGCCGCGATCAGTCGGGCTGGGGCGCCAACGAGCTTGCGCTCATCGACGCCGCCAACGAGATGTTCCGCGACTCGATGATCGCCGACGAGACCTGGGCGGACCTGTCGTCGCGCTACGACACGCACCAGATGATGAGCATCGCCCTGAGCGCGGCGCGCTACCGGATGGTCTCGATGGCGCTCAATGCACTGGGCGTGCAGCCGCTGCCGGACGACGAGCGGTTCCCGGTGCTGGAGGGGTACTAGGAAGAGCGCTGCGCCGGGCGCGTGCAGGCGGGCGAGATCCCGGTCCGACAGCGCCGCGCGGCCCCGCATGGTGGATGGGGGCGACGGCGGCCGGACGGAGTAAACTGCCTTCACTCGGCCCGGCTTGCCGAAGGAGGCATCATGTTCACTCAAGCTCTCCGACGCTGCGGCGTCCCGATCCTCGCGGCACTGCTGATCGGCGTGGCCGCGGTTACCGTCGATACCCAGACGCGTCCCGCGATGACCACCGAGGCGGAGTTCCTCCACGCGCTGGAAGAGCTGTCGAACTGGGGCCGCTGGGGCCCGGATGACGGGCTCGGCGCCGCCAACTTCATCACGCCGGCCAAGCGGAAGGCCGCTGCCGCGCTGGTGACCGAGGGCCGCAGCGTGTCGCTGGCCCACGACATCATCCAGGCGCCGACGCTCGAGGGCCAGTGGTATCTCGACCGGCAGGTCGTCAACGTCAGCGAGACCGGGGCCTCCGACCGCTACCAGTACACCGGCACCTACCACGGCGTCATCCACAGCCACCTCGACTCGGTCGCCTGCCACGTGATGTTCGATGGCAAGGGCTACAACGGGGTGACGGCCGAACAGGTGACGGCGGCGGAGGGTTGCCCGCAGGGTAGCATTCACGAGCTGCGCGAGGGCATCTTCACGCGCGGGATCCTGTTCGACGCCACCCTGCTGCCGGGCAAGGATTCCGGAGAGGGCTGGGTGGAGCCGGGTACGGCGATCCGCGCCGCCGATCTCGAGGAACTGGAGCGGATCCAGGGCGTGCGGGTCGAGCCGGGCGACGTCATCCTGCTGCACACCGGCCGCTGGAAGCGGCGGGCGACCCTCGGCCCCTGGAATCCGTCCGAGGAAGGCGTGGCCGGCTACCACGCCGACGTGGCGTACTTTCTGAAGGAGCGGGGCGTATCGTTCATCGGCCACGACATGTGGAACGACGCGTTTCCGCACGAGTTCTCCGACGACGTCCGGCTGCCGATCCATCGCCTGGCGCTGGTCGCCCTTGGCGTCGGCATCTTCGACAACCTGGACTTCGACGACCTCGCCGCCACGGCGCGCGAGCTCGGCCGCTACGAGTTCCTTTTCGTGGCCGCTCCGCTCCGCATCGAAAAGGGCATGGGGTCGCCCCTCAACCCGATCGCCACGTTCTAGGCAAGACGATGAGAAGACAGGCGCCACCGCTCGCAACGCTCATTCTGACCGCCGTTCTGGGCGTCGTCCTGGCCGCGCCGGCCGCGGGCCAGTGGTATAGCGGCGGCAAGCCGCTGCCCGACGAGTCCTGGCGCAAGCTGCAGAACGGCTTCGGCGCCATGCTGGTGCTGTCGAATCGGCCGGATGAATTTCTGGAGGCCTGGATCCAGCGAACCCCCGGCGTCTCCATCAGCACGACGCGGATCGGCCGGCGTGGGCAGTCGCTCGCACCGTTCATCTTCTTCATCGGCTGCGCGGAGAACCGTCTGGGCGTCTGCGACACATCGTTTGACCTCGAGGTGCTCCGACCGGACGGCACCGCGCTCTTCCGAAGCCCCGGCCTGGAGCTGTGGCGGGCCAAGCCCGCCCCGGCGGCCGGCACGATCGGCTTGTCGGTCGGCTACGCGGGGATCGATCTCACCAACGCCGATACGCTCGGCCGTTACGTGGTGCGCGCCGAGGTGCGCGACGCGAACACCGGCACCGCAATGACCCTGGAGCAGACCTTCGAGATCTTCGGCGAGGTGTCCACGATCATCGGCGACGGCATGCCGGGCCTGTCGGACATGCAGGTGAACAACCCCTACGGGGTGGTAATTGGACCGGACGGCGCGCTCTACTTCTGCGACCTCGACAATCAGATGATCCGGCGGCTGAACCTTGCCACGGGACGGACGACGACGATTGCCGGGAACGGCGAGCGGGGCTACGGCGGCGACGGCGGGCCGGCCACGGACGCCATGCTGAACATGCCGCACGAGATCCAGTTCGATTCGCGCGGCGACCTCTACATCGTCGAGCGTGACAACCACGTCGTCCGCAAGGTGGACATGCGGACCGGGATCATCTCCACGGTGGCGGGCACCGGCGAGGCCGGCTTCTCCGGCGACGGCGGGCCCGCGGCCGAGGCGCAGCTCCGAGCTCCCCACAGCATCGTGTTCGCCCCGGACGGGCGCCTGCTGATCTGCGACATCGGCAACCATCGGATGCGACGCGTCGACATGGAGACGGGGCTCATCGAAACGTTCGCCGGGACGGGGGAGCGCGAGCCGACCCCTGACGGCGCGCCGCTGGCCGGCACGCCCCTGAACGGACCGCGCGCAATGGCGCTCGACCCCGAAGGCAACCTCTACCTCGCGCTGCGGGAGGGGAACGCCATCTACCGCATCGACCTGGAGAACGAGACGATCCACCACGTGGCGGGCACGGGCGAACAGGGCTACACCGGCGACGGCGGTCCGGCGCGCGCGGCAACGCTGGCCGGCCCGAAGGGGCTCGCCTACGCCCCCGACGGCACGCTCTACATCGCCGACACGGAGAACCACGTGATCCGCCGCATCAACGTCGCGACCGGCGTCATCACGACGGCGCTCGGGACCGGCGAGCGCGGCGACGGACCGGAACCGGAGCCGCGGCGCTGCAAGATGAACCGGCCGCACGGGATCTGGGTCGACGAGGCCGGCGCCCTGTACGTGGGCGACAGCGAGGCGCACCGCATCCGGATTCTCAGGTAGCCGCGGCGCGCACGCCGCACGCCTCGCCCGCACCCCGCACGGTACCCGGCGGTCCGCGCGATCCCGGATCCGCGGTCCGGCAAGGGTCCGCGTTCACTCTTCGGATGCGGCGGCCGCGTTCCGGACCGGCCAGTGATCCGTTACCCGACGGGCCTCGTGGCCGCCGGGCCACGGCGGCATGGTGACGAGGACGAAGCGGAGATCCTCGTCGCCGGTGTTGCGGAACTGGAAGTGCGTTCCGCGCTCGATGGTCAGAGCGACGCCCGGCTCGACATCGACCACCAACTCAACCCCGTCCTGCTTGCGCCAGACCTGACCCGTCCCGGCCAGGAAGTACCACATTTCGTCGACCGTGGCGTGGGCGACCGCCATGGAGGCCACACGCTTCGGCAACGTGCAATGCACCATGCTGCCTCTCGCGACGGCGACCAACTCGTGAATCTGCGAACCGTCGGGCGCCACGACCGCCCTGCCGTCCGCGAGGCGCGTCGTTTGCATCACAGGATCACATCGCATCGCGCGCCTCCTTGCCCACCGGCTGCCAACTGCCGCCCCACCGTGCCTTGCGAGCCGCCCGGTAGCGGTCGCCCTCGCGGCGCGTAACCAGCTCCTGGCGCAACCCTCCGGATGCGCACAGGCGCAATGACACCCGGCGGGGCTCGGCAACCGGCCGGCGCAACACCCGCGCCGCACAACGGTCGACCTCTCCGCGCGTCACCACCACGTAGGAGTACTTCTCGTCCTCGTAGCCCAGCGACCCACTCTTGAGCCGCCGCTGCACGCTCGACCTGTTGACGCGCACGCCGAAGTGACACCAGTCGTCGGAAGCGAGCGGGCAGGCGCAGCAGTGCGGACAGGGGGCGGCTACGACCCCTCCCCGCTCGATGAGGCGCGACCGAGCTCGAATCACACGGGCCGCGCCGACCGGGGTGCCCGGCTCGACTATGGCCAGCGCCCCCAGCGTCATGTTCCAGGCCGCGTCGACCAGCTCGTCGCGGACCGGCTCGGTGAGCTCGCCGAGCACGTAGCCGACCAGCACCAGATCGTGTCCGCCAAGCTCGCGCGCCCGCGCAACATCGTGCACGAGCCACGTCGATTCGACCCGCGCACCGAAGTGGCCGGCCTTCAGCAGCCGCCGACCCAACTCCGCCATGTCCGCGTCGATCTCGACATGCGTGGCGCGCGACAACTCCGAAAAGAGCCTGGCGGCCGCCCAAAGTCCGGGCGCCGGCCCGGCGCCGAGCTCCAGCAGGCTCTCTGCCCGCAGGTCGGGAGCCCGCCGCCGCAACTCGCCCAGCACCGCTCGCGTCGCTTCGAATGTCGAGGGTAGCCTCGCCGCCAGGTACGCCAGCCGGTCCGGCGTCGTTGTCATCGTCGGGACGGTAATCCCGCCGGCGTCGCGGTACATCGCGGTGAGCCGAGCCGACGACCTCCGCAGCTCGGCGAACGGTACGCGATCGATTTGCCGGTCGATCGCTTGCCGGAGCGCCAGAGATACCTCTGACTCGTTCATGTCCGCCACCGTGAGACACTATACGGGTCCGCCTGCTCACCTTCGAGCCGGCATACCTGACCCGCCTCATGGAACTCGGCGAAACCGACGCAGCGGCGCACCCCCACCGAATCCATGCCCTCCTGCGCAGCAAGCCCCGTGCGAACGCGACCGCCTGATCCACTTGGCCGGCCGGACATCCCGCTCGCTCGCCGGCCGCACTCGAAGCAGGGTGGCATGGGGTCCGGAAACGGCCAGTTCGCCCGGCGCTGCAACGCTATAGTGCGTCTTGATGCTGGACGCCGAGACATGCGAACGAGCCCGCCTGTCGCGCGACACCCGCTTCGACGGCCGTTTCTTCGTCGGGGTCGTGACCACCGGCATCTACTGCCGGCCCGTTTGTCCGGTTCAGCCTCCGAGGGCCGAGCACGTGCGCTTCTACCCCTCCGCGGCAGCCGCCGCGCAGGCGGGATTTCGTCCCTGCCTGCGTTGTCGCCCCGAAGCGTCGCCGGGAAGTCCGGCCTGGTCGGGATCCCCGGCCACCGTGCGCCGCGCTCTGCGCCTGATAGAGGGCGGGGCGCTCGACGATGCCGGCACGGACGACCTGGCGCGACGACTCGGCATCGGCGCCCGGCATCTAGGCCGGCTGTTCAATCGCCACGTTGGCGCGTCGCCGGTACAGGTCGCTTCGACGTGCCGCCTTCATCGCGCGAAGCGGCTGATCGACGCCACCGACCTGCCGTTCGCCGCGGTCGCGCAGGCGGCCGGGTTCGGCAGCGTCCGCCGCTTCAATGACGTGTTCCGCGGCGTGTACGGCCGCGCACCGCGCGAGTTGCGCCGCCGGGGCCGGGCGTCGGCCGTAGCGGATCGGCGCGGCGGCGTTCTGCGCCTGCGCCTCAGCTACCGGGCCCCGTACGACGCAGCGGAACTACTGGGCTTTCTGGCGCCCCGCGCCATCCCCGGCGTGGAGGTCGTCGATGCCGTCCGGGGAACCTACCGGCGCGCTTTCCGGCTGGCGGGAAGACACCTTCGCGACAGCGGCGGACCCCACGCAACGCCGGCAGCGGCCGGTCTGGTGCGCGTCGACGTGCACGGCGAGGGTCACGTGGATGCCGAGGTCTGCCACCCGGATGCCAGCGTGCTGCTGGACGTGACGGCTCGACTGCGCCGACTCCTCGACCTGGACGCCGACCCACTGTGCATCGGCCGTCATCTGGCCGAAGTCCCCGTTCTGACCGCCGGACTCGAAGCGCTGCCGGGAATTCGCGTGCCCGGCGCCTGGGACGGCTTCGAGCTGGCCGTGCGCGCGGTATTGGGCCAGCAGGTGACCGTGAAGGGCGCCACGACGCTGGCCGGTCGGCTCGTCGACGCGCTGGGAGAGACGCTGCCGGACGATCTGTGCGGGTCCGGCCTCGCGCGAACGTTTCCGTCCCCGGGCGCGGTCGCAGGGTTCGACCTGCGCACCATCGGCGTTCCGGCCCGGCGTGCGGCCGCGCTGCGGCGACTGGCCGAAGCGGTCTCGGCCGGCGAGCTCGACCTGGACCTCACCGCCGATCCTGATGCGACGAGAGCACGACTGACCGCCATCCCGGGCATCGGTCCCTGGACGACGGAATACATCGCCATGCGGGCGCTACGCGACCCGGACGCGTTTCCCGCCGGCGATCTGGGGCTGCGCAAGGCTGCCGCGAACGGCGCACCAATCAACGCAAGGGAGCTGGGAACGATGGCCGAGACGTGGCGACCGTGGCGCGCCTACGCCGCGATGCTGCTGTGGCAGCACGGGCGAGGACAACCCCGTGGAGAGCGAGATGCCCAAGTCGTACCATGACTTCGACACACCGATCGGCACCCTGCGCCTCGTGGGCGACGAACAGGGTCTCGACCGCGTCGACCTTCCGAACGCGGCTGCCCGCGAACCCGATGCATCGTGGCAGAAGGCGCGGCGGACATTGCCCACGCCTCTGCGTACGACGAAGCGCCAGCTCGCGGAGTACTTCGACGGCACGCGTCGCGACTTCGACCTGCCCCTGTCCACCGACGGCACCGCGTTCCAGCGCCGCGTATGGAACGAGCTCTGCCGCATCCCCTACGGCGAGACCATCTCCTACGGCGAGCTGGCCCGCCGCGTCGGCAAGCCGACGGCATCACGCGCGGTCGGCGCGGCGAACGGCAGGAACCCGCTCGCCATCGTGGTGCCGTGCCACCGCGTGATCGGCGCCGACGGCACGCTCACCGGCTACGGCGGTGGCCTGCCGGTCAAGAAGGCGCTCCTCGCCCTCGAACGCCGCGTAGCCGGCAAGCCTACGGCAGGCTGAGCGCCACCCACTGGCCGGGCACCTCGCGGCCTCCGATCGGCACGACGACGTACTGCTTGCCTTCGTGCAGGTAGGTCATCGGGACGCCGGTCTGCCCTGCTTCGAGCTCCATCTCCCAGACGACGTCGCCGGTCGCCTTGTCGTAGGCGCGGAACCACGGCTCGCCGAAGTTGGTGACGATGTTGAGCGGCATGCCGTCCATCACGCGCCCGCCCTGCTGGATTCCGACGTCCGATCCCTCGCCGACGAAGAGCAGCGTCTTCGTCAGCAGCGGTCCCGGGCGGCCCGGGGAACCGAGCCGGCCCAGGTTCAGGTGGGCGATGGCCGGATGGTCGGTAGGCCCGTAGCCGTTCGGCACCATCCAGACCTCCTCGCCCGTGTTCATGTCGAAGGCGGTGATGCGGCCGTAGGGCGGCTTGAACAGCGGTAGCCCGCGCGGCCCACCGATCCACTGGCGCGTTCCCTTGATGTAGGCCAGGTTGGTGCGGTCGGGGTTGCCCTCGAGGATATCGGCGACGAACGGCGAAGTGATCGACGGAATGTAGAGGTAGTTGGTCTCCGGATCGAACGCGGCGCCCTGAATGTCCGCGCCGCCCTGCGAGCCTGGAAGCTGGATCGTGCCCTGGTTGTCGTTGGGCCCCGCGCCACGCACGGACGGCGGCGTGAACATCGGGCCGATGGTGTAGCGCTCGACGATCTCCAGCGCCTCTTCGCGCAACTCCGGCGTGAAGTCGATGAGGTTTTCGACGGTCGCGCCCTGGCGGTCGAACGCCGGCGGCCTGGTCGGAAAGGGCTGCGTCGGGGAGGTGACCTCGCCCGGCGTGCTCGACTGCGGCACCGGCCGTTCCTCGATCGGCCAGATCGGCTCGCCGGTCACCCGGTCGAAGGCGAAGGCGAACGCCTGCTTGGTGATCTGGATCACCGCCTTGATGTCCCGCCCGTCGACGGTGAGGTCGGCCAGGATCGGCGCGGCCGGGATGTCGTAGTCCCAGAGGCCGTGGTGGACGAGCTGGTAGTGCCAGACGCGCTCGCCCGTCTCGACGTCGACGCAGACGATCGACTGCGAGAACAGGTTGTCGCCCGGCCGGTGCCCGCCGTACATGTCATTGGTGGCCGAGGAGGTCGGCATGTAGACGTAGCCCAGCTCCTCGTCGGCCGCGAAGAGCGACCAGACGGGCGCGTGCCCGCTGTACTCCCACGAGCGGTCGCCCCAGGTGTGGGTGCCGTATTCGCCCGCCTGCGGGATGGTGTGGAAGACCCATTTCAATTCGCCGGTGCGGACGTCGAACGCGCGCACGTCGCCGCGGATGTCCTCCTTGGTGAAGAATGTGTCGCCCATCGACTGGCCCATCACGATGGAGTCGCGGACGACGGTCGGGGCGCCGCCCCAGCGGTAGCGCGCTCCCTCGGCCAGACCGGTCTTGAGGTCTACCCTGCCGTTGTCGCCGAAGTCGCGGTAAGGCTCGCCGGTCGCGGGATCGAGCGCATAGAGCCACTCTCCCCGGTGCGCGATGATGCGCCGCTGGGTCCCATCGGTCCAGAAGGCGATACCGCGGTGCCCGGCACCGCGAAAACCGGCGGCCCCCTCCTCGAACGGCTGCTGCACCCAGATGGTCTCGCCGGTCGCGGGATCCCACGCCTCGACGAGCCCGACCGCGTTCGGCGCGTAGACGATGCCGTCGACCATCAGCGGCGTCGAGCGGTTGGCGTTGTTGTAGCCGAGATTCGGAACGACGTCGAGAATCGACTGGTCGACCGTGGGGCGGGTCCAGGCGATCTGCAACTGGCTCACGTTGCCGGCATCGATCTGATCGAGCGGCGAGTACTTCGTCGCGCCGATGTCGGCCGCATAAGCCCGCCACTGCCCGTCGACCGCCCCGTGCTGGGCGAGAGCGGGGGACGCGGCGCAGGACAGGGCGAGAACGAGCACACAGGTCACGGCGCCGGCGAGAACGTTGCTATGGCGCATCTTGCTTCCTCCAGTTCAGAGCGGTCAGATGCGAATTATAGGTCGCCAGGCAGCGTCGTCTGCACGGTCTCTGCGACGCCGACTCCCATCCGAGCGTCGTCCGCGCAGTTTCGCGGGGCACATCCCCCCGCACGCCGACTCAGCCCGCGGCCGGCGCACGGCCGCCCGGAATACGCTTGACGATCGCGCTGTAGTTCAGCAGCACGCGGTCGCCGGTGAAGATCTGCCCGCGCACGAACGTCAGCGAGCGCGTCCGGCGCACCACCTCGCCGGCCGCCTCGACCAGCGTCCCGGGCTCGCCGGCCGCCACGAACTCGCAGTTGCACGACACCGTGACGCACTTCTCGCCCGGCTGGTCCCAGACCGCGGTCAGGCAAAGCGCGAAGTCGGCGAAGGTCATCAGCATGCCGCCGTGCAGCGTGCCGCTGGTGTTGGCGTGCCGGCCGTCCGCCTGGAACGCGAACGAGATCTTGTTGCCGTCGATCTTGTAACCCAGGGGCCCGACGTGGTCCTCGAAAGGATCCTCGTAGGCATAGGGCTCGTAGCCGGGGGGCAGCGCGGGATTCATCGTCGAGTGCGACTCCATGGCCGGAATGGTAGCGGGAACCGTCACCGCGCGAGCGAGGCGATGCAGGACGGTTCGGCGAGCCAGTGATGCGGCGACGCGCTCGCCAGCACTTCAGGCCGGAAGGGCCCCCAGAGGGCGGCCCCGGTCTGCACGCCGGCGGCGCGCCCCGCCTCGATGTCGTGCGGCGAATCGCCGATGAAGATCGTGTGATCCGGGTCGGCCGACAGCCTGTCGAGGGCCGCCAGCACGGGCGCCGGGTGCGGTTTGTGCTCGTGCACGTCGTCGGCGCCGATGAGGACGCCGAAGTACTCGTTCAATCCGCAGCGCGCCAGGCCGCGCCGGGCCAGCGCGTGCGTCTTGCTGGTGACGACGGCCAGTCGCGCGCCCGCGCCGCGGACGACGCCGAGCGCGCCGTCGATGCCGGTGTAGGACTTCAAGAGCCGGTCGTGATGCGCGTCGGTATAGGCCCGGTAGGTGTCGACCATCCGCGCGGCATGCTCGTCGTCGCGCGCGAACTTGCGCAGTTGCGGCCGGAGCGGCGTGCCGAAGCCGGCGCGCCAGACCGTGTCGTCCGGCACCGCTCCCAGGTGCGTCCGCATCGTGTACCGGAACGACGCCATGATGAGCGGGATCGAATCGATGAGCGTCCCGTCCAGGTCGAAGAGGAAAGTGCGGAAGCGGCGACCGGCAGGCACGGCGGATTATCTCAGAAACCGAGCCCGGCGCCGGCGTGGATCCGCAGCGAGCCGCGGAAGTCGTGGCCTACGTCGAGGTGCAGGCTGCCGAAGGGAACCGTCAGGAAGACGCCCCCGCCGGCCCCCTTGAGGAACCGCTGGTCGCTCAGGGGCCGGCCGACGTCGTACGCGGCGGCCGTGTCGTAGAAGAAGCGCACCCCGGCGTTTCCCATGGAAATCGGCGAGCCCAGCGGCAACCGCAGCTCGACCGACGCCGCCGCGAGCCGGTCTCCCACCCGCGCGCCGACCCGCCACCCGCGCAGGTTGCCGCCCCCGCCGAGCAGGGCCTTCTCGTAGGGCGGCAACGGCCCGGAGGCGCCCTCGAACAGGACACGCGCGGCCAGCACCGCCTGCCCCCCCACCCCCTTGAACGCCTGCGCGTCGATGCGCGGCCGGACGACGGGGCCCGATCGTCGCGAGATGACAAGCCGCTCCACCGCGGCGCGTAGTCTCACATCGTCGCGCGGGAACGCGCCGGCCGAGAGGCCATCGTATTCCAGACCAACGGTCAGTCGCGTGAGCCCGTCGGCCGGCCCGACGAACCCGACCTCTTCCCAGGCCGCCTCGGCACCCGCGCGAAGGCCGTTGGCCAGCTCGCGATCGAAGCCGGCCCACGCGCGCGTCCGCCGATCCTCGATCCCGAAGTACGGATGCGTCCGGCGCCCGTGCGCCCCGCCCGCCCGCACGCGGTCGATCACACCGCCGGCCAACGTCCGCACCGCCTCCACTGCCACCCGCTTGTCGCCTCCCCAGGTCGCCGGCACCGACACCCGGCTCCCCTGCCCCAGCACGTCCACGAGGCTGAAACGCGCGCCGTAGGAGACCCCGTAGCCCTCGTCGTAGCGCAGGATGGGGAGAAACATCGACTGCCCGGCAAGGCGGGCGAGCGACCGCACCACCGGGTTCCGGACCGACGCCCGCGGCCGCTCTCGCACGACGATGATCAGCGCGATGCGGTCCGTCGCGGTCAGCGAGCGGTATCGCTTGCGCACTTCGACCGCCTCGAATCGCCCGCTGGCTTCGAGGCGGTCGGTGATGGCATCGACGACAGCCTCGTCGACGGCATCCCCGACCGCGACGCCGGCGAGCGCCAGCACCTCGCCGTCCGGAATGGTGTGGTTGCCATGAATCCGGAGATCGACCACGGTCTCTGTCGGCGCCTGAGCCAGGACGGGGTTGAAGAGCGCAGCTATCAGGGCAGGCGCAACCACGGCCGTAAAGGCAGTGGCCGGGAAACGGCGCGCAACGCGACGGCGAATCATCGGGACTGTTCCGCTCCGACCGTCCGCACGCGCCCACCCGTCTCGGCTTCGCGATAGTTCGTGTACATCCGCGTGGCCGTCGCTTCGTACGTTCCCGTCGCCAGAGACAACGCGGCCCGCATGTCGATGCGCGCCGGCAACCAGACGCCAGGAAAGGGCTGACGCATCGTCATCGACGCGGTCAGATCGTCCAGGCGGAACAGCCAGCGCCCCGGCAGGAAGTCGAAGCCGAGGTTATCGAAGGTGTAGCGCACGATCTGGTGCTGCACCGGATCGATCCAGAGCGTTACAAGGCTCGTCTTGTCCATGGCCGCCGCCTCGTCGCGACCGTCGCGCTCCGGGTCCGGCGTCTCGTCCTCGTCGTCGTCGCTCTCCGTGAACATCAGTTCGGGGTAGTACTCGATCCGCAGCACGTCGTGTCCGTCCAGCGTCTCGCGACCGACCAAGTAGTAGTTGCCCGGCTCGAACTCGAAATCGAGGAAGTACGCATCGGACACGAAGCGCGGCTCCATGTTGCTCCACACCGGATCCGCGGAGCGCGTCTCCTGAATCCCGTTCCCTTCCGCCGCCGCGCCGGCCACCGCCGTCAGCACATTCCGACGCTCGGCGAGCGCCGCGGCGCGAACCCGCGCCACCTCCGGATTCGTGTGCGCCGCCGCCGGCGTCGTGTCGAGCGGCGCCAACAGCAGTTCGAAGCGCACGGCCAGATCGAACAGCTCCAGAAACCGGGCGAACTCCTGGTCGGTCGCCGCTGGCGCGGCCGGTGCGATCAGCTCGACCGCACGGGCCAGCATTCCCGCCACCTCGTCGGCGAACAGGCGGCCGGTCTCCAGCATGGAGAACCCGTCCCGCGTCCGTTCGACGGCCCGGTCGAACCCGACCGCCGGCACGCCGCCGAGCGCTTCCAGAATCCGATCGGCCGCCGCCGTGACCGCCGCGTGGGCGTCACCCCACGTCCGGGCCTGCTCGGAAACCGCATCGAGCAACTCGTCGTCGATCCGGGCACCCCACAGGCGCTCGATGGCCAGCTCGACGTTGTCGCGCGTCGACCGCCGCGAAACGCGCGTCGGCGACCCGCGCTCGTCCCGGCGCCGCTCGCGGCGCCGCTCCTCCCGCTGCAACCAGCGGCTCTCGTATCCCCGCCGGCGGGCCTCGTCTATCGTCACGCCGTTGATACGGACGGGGCTCCGCACGAAGAAACCGTCGCGCTCGTACCAGGTGTAGTCGCCGCGAAAGCCCCACAGCGCCGAGCCTCCGGGTCCGGAGAGACGAAACTGCGACTGCTCGTCGAGCACGTACTGCAGCCGCACCGTCGCATTCCGCTCGCGCTGCTCCAGCACCTGCTCCATGAAGCGGTCGAGCTCGTTGTCCTCGTCCTGCTGCGCGGCGACCACACCGGAGCCGGCAGCCACGACAAGGGCGACAACCACCATGAGCCAGCGGCGGAACGTGGCGCGGCACCAGGATCGGCGGGGTATCCGGCGTACTTCAACAGCGAATGGCATCGTCATCGGTCCACCATCTCAGACGCTTCGCTCGTCACGAAAGTTCGCGCGCGGTATCCTGAATGCAGGCACGGTCTCGCCTTCCGTTGTACCACGAGCTCCGGAACCCGCGATCTCCCCGGCCGGCGCGTGTGGCGAGTCGCTGCATCCCGAGTTCGAGGAATGGCATGGCACTGACGATCACCCAGGTCGACGCGTTCACCAGCGAGCCGTTCGGCGGCAACCCGGCCGCAGTCTGCCTGCTACCTCGGGACGCCGACGCATCGTGGATGCAACGGGTGGCGCGCGAGATGAACCTGTCGGAGACCGCTTTCCTGGTGCGCCGCGACGATGGGGAATTCGACCTCCGCTGGTTCACGCCCGCAGTCGAGGTCGACCTCTGCGGGCACGCGACGCTGGCCAGCGCCCACGTGCTGTGGGAGCAGCACCACGTCGCACCGAACGCACCGGCCGTCTTCCACACCCGCTCCGGCTGCCTCTCGGCGGGCCTGTGCGATGGATGGATCGAGATGGACTTCCCGGCCGAACCGGACGAGCCGGCGGCCGTTCCGAATGGTCTCGCCGCCGTCGTCGGCGCCGAGCCGACCTACGTCGGCCGCAACCGCTTCGACTACCTCGTCGAAGTCGGCGCAGAGACGACGCTGCGCGGTCTGGCTCCGGACTTTCGGCGCCTCCGGGAGATCGACGCCCGCGGCATCGTCGTCACCGCGCGGGCCGAGACCGGCGGCTTCGATTTCGTCTCGCGCTTCTTCGCCCCCCGCACCGGCATCGACGAGGACCCGGTGACCGGCTCCGCGCACTGTTGCCTGGGACCGTACTGGCAGCGCCGACTCGGCCGGGATACGTTCACGGCGTGGCAGGCGTCCGAGCGCGGCGGCCTTGTCAGGGTCGCCGTCCGCGGCGACCGGGTCACGCTGTCCGGTCAGGCGGTCACCGTCTTGCGCGGTGAGCTACTGGCCTGACGCCATGGGCGGCGCGCCGCTCGGCCCGTCACTGGCCGCAGGTGTTCGCCACCGCGGACACCACCGTCCACGTCATCTGCCCCGGCCGCCGGTTCGACGACGCCGCCACCGTGCCGGGGGCCGATCACGCCTGCCGTCACGCATCGGGTAAGCTGACTCTCGTGCAGGGAAGCGGATTCACCCGCAAGCGGGCATCCCGCGCCGTCCTCGACGTGTGCAGTCTCCGTCATTCCCGGCTGGCGCGCGGGAGAAGGAGATGAACCGCGCCGGCGCCGCGGCCCGGCACGGCAAGTCCGAGACGCCCGCACGGGCCACTTACCAGGACGTGCTCGACGCCCCCGCGCATCGAGTGGCCGAGATCGTCGATGGGAAGCTGCACACTCAACCGCGGCCGGCCATGCCGCATGCGCTTGCGAGCTCTCGCCTGGGCGGCGAGCTCACGGGACCCTTCGACAGGGGCCGCGGCGGTCCGGGCGGGTGGTGGATCATCGACGAGCCCGAGTTGCATTTCGGCGAGGACGTCCTGGTGCCCGACCTGGCGGGGTGGCGCCGGGAGCGGATGCCCGACTATCCCGACGCGGCCTACGTCACGTTGGCGCCGGACTGGGTGTGCGAAGTGCTCTCCCCTTCGACGCGCAAGCTCGACCTGCACGGCAAGCGTCCGATCTATGCCCGCGAAGGGGTGGGACACCTGTGGCTCGTGGACCCGGCGGACCGCACCCTCGAGGCGTTCGAGATGCGCGAAGGGCACTGGGTGCTGATCGCCACCGCCAAGGACGCCGACCCGGTGTGCATCCGCCCCTTCGATGCGGTCACCTTCAGCCTCGGCGATCTCTGGCCCTGAAAAGGAGGCCACTGCCGCGACAGTCGCCGCGGAGCACACTTGCGCGCCGATCAACTCAGCGCCGGAACCGACACCAGACCGATCGTGTAGAGCGCGTACAGCATCAGCAGGCCGATGCCCGCCGCGCGCCGGACGACTCCGTTCTTCAGCACCACGCCGACGATGGCCAGGAAGAAGATGCCCAGCCAGGGGAACCCGTACCACTGGCTGAACCGATCGAGGACCAACGGCTGGATCGTCCCGGACAGGCCGACGATGAGCAGCAGGTTCAGGACGTTGGCCCCGATGATGTTCCCCAGCGACAGGTCGGGCACGCCCTTGCGCGCCGCGGTCACGCCGGTCACGAGCTCGGGCAGCGATGTCCCGATAGCAATGACAGAGAAGCCGATGATGGACGACGGCACACCCAGCGCACGGGCCAACCCCTGCCCCGACTCGACCAGCAGGTAGCTGCCGGCCAGAACGCAGGCGCCGCCGACGGCGAACCAGCCGATCGCCTTCGGCAACCCGCGGGCGGCGTCTGGGTCCTCCGCCTCCTCGCCGGACTCGCGCCGCGACCGCAGAATGCCCAGCAGGTCCCAGCCCAGGTAGGCGACGGCCAGCGCGAGCAGCAGGCCGCCGTACATCCGGTCCATCGACAGGTCCCAGGAAAACCCGACGACGAGCAGGCCGCCGGCGACCATCCAGGCAGCACGACGAACGAAGTCCGGACGGTCGACTTGCACCGGCATGATCAACGCCACCGTCCCGACGATCAGGCCGATGTTGCAGATGCAGGAACCGACTGCGTTGCCCAGCGCGATGCCTGAATCGCCCATCGTCGCGGCGGTGGCCGAGACGACCAGCTCCGGCCCCGTGGTCGCGAGGCTCACCAGCGTCCCGCCGATGACGAAACGCGGAATTCGGAGTGCCCGCCCAATCTGGACGCTCGAATCCACGAACAGATCGCCCCCTTTGGCGACGAGGGCGAACCCGATGGCGATCAGCAGGATGTCGTAAAGCATGGCCGGTTCCGGATCGTTGACTGCTACAGCCCGAGGAAGAGCACGGCGGCCCCGCTCGCCGCGACTACGAGTCCGGCCGCCACGTCGGCGTGTCGCCCGACGCGTCCGGCACCCAGCAGCGCGACGCCGTACCAGGCAGCAACCACGGACAACAGCATCGCTGCAACCGTCAGCAACCCGAAGACCGCGACGACGGCCGCCACCGCAAGCCAATCGCGCGCCATGCCGGGAACGACCATCAGCGGGATGAGCGGCTCGCACGGGCCGAGCACGAACACGATGAAGAGCGCCCACGGCGTGACACGGTCAACGCCCGCCGCTCTCCCCGGGCGCCCGCCGTCCCGCCGGCGAAGCCCTCTCCAGACGGCCCACGCTGCGTAGGCGAGACCGAAGCCGATCAGGAACGACGCGGCCAGCTCTCCGCGCGCCGACTCGAGCCACAGCAGCGCATCGGTGGCGATGGAGAGTCCCACGCCAGCAGCGCCGATCAGAACCGACGAGGCAACGTGTCCGGCGCCGCACAGGGCGGTCACCAGCAGCGTGCGGCCGAGCGCCCAGCTCCGCGCACGGCCAAGCGCC
Organism: Vicinamibacterales bacterium; assembly: GCA_964291605.2. Lineage (GTDB taxonomy): Bacteria > Acidobacteriota > Vicinamibacteria > Vicinamibacterales > UBA8438 > WTFV01. The sequence continues at coordinate 4,774,235 of OZ219745.1, forward strand.
ACGAACGGAAGCGAGTGGTCGATCCCGAGTAGGGTGTGGACGACCGCGAGCGAAGCGGCGGTCCCCAGCAGCAGTGTCGTGGTCTGGGTCGGATCGGGCATAGGGATGACGGGGAGCCGGCGATACGAATGTGGCGGAGCGTGTAACGCTACACTAACGGTGACCGGTGATTATGACGCGATGACGACGCTGGACGCCAAGATCGCCCGACTCCGCCGCCGCCTGACCGAGCTGGAACGCGTGGTCGTCTGCTTCTCCGGCGGCGTCGATTCCGGCTACCTGCTGGCCGAGGCGGTGGGTGTCCTGGGCGCGAACGCCCTGGCCCTGACCGCGGTCTCCCCGAGCCTCGCGCCCGAGGAGGGTGCCGCGGCGCGTCGGCTCGCCGAGCAGGTCGGGGCCCGACACGTGCTGGTCGATACGGCCGAGGTCGACGATCCGCGCTACGCAGCCAATCCGATCAACCGCTGCTACTTCTGCAAGGTCGAGGTCTACGGCCAGGCAGTCCGCGAGGCCGCGGGCCTCGGCGATTACCGGGTGATCGACGGATTCAACGTGGACGACCGCGGTGACCACCGCCCGGGACGGCAGGCCGCGAAGGAGCACGGCGTCCACTCGCCCCTCGACGAGGCCGGTTTCACCAAGGCCGATATCCGGGAGGCGGCGCGCAGGGTCGGCCTGCCGGTCTGGAACAAGCCGGCTCTCGCCTGCCTGTCGAGCCGCTTCCCGTACGGCACGGCCATCACGCCGGCGCGGCTCACACAGGTGGCCGCCTGCGAGCGGGTGCTGCGCGAGTACGGGTTCATGGTCTGCCGAGTCCGTTACTTCGACGAGCGAGCCCGCATCGAGGTCGCGCCCGAGGAAGTCGCCCGCTTCCGAGACGCCGGGCTACTGGCCGACGTAACCGCCCGTTTCCGGGCGGCCGGCTTCCACGAGGTGGAGATCGACCCCGCGGGGTATCGACAGGGCGCGCTGAACGAGTTGACGCGGACCAAGGCGGCCACGCAGCCGGCTGCGGAGCCCGCCCCAGCCGCCGGGCAGTAGTCTCGTTCGACCCACTACGAAGGCCTTCGTATCCAGCGCGGTTTCTCGTCGCCCTGCACGACCGGGACCGGGATGTGGCGGAACGTCGACATCCGCGACCGCTGCGGCCCGGCGGACGCACGTCGAGTCCTACCCGCCCGCGACGGCTCGGAACATCTCCTCGACCGGCACGACCCGCACGCGCTCCGGGTTGATGGCGAGCTCGAAGCCCTCGATCAACGCATCCTCCGCCTGAATCTCCTCCGTCACCGCCGTGTTGTAGGTCGGCGGAGACGGCTCGCCGGCCAGCAGCGCGTCGCGGAACGCCTCGGCGTCGCGCGTGACCACGGCAATGGCCAGATTGTCGTACTGCAGGTGGCGGCGGATCGCCGCGTTCACGTCGTCGACGGTCAGTGCGGTCAGGCGCCCTTGAATCTCGTCGATGAAGTACCCGGCGTCGTAGACCGCCGAATCCATGTGGTAGCCGAGCCGCCGGCTGGTCGTCTGCACGTAGAGCTTCGAGTAGTTGAGCAGGAACTCGCGCGTGGCCTCGAAGTCCTCTTCCGACAGCCCCTCGTCGACCAGGACGTGCAACTCGCGGATCGCCTGCCGCAAGGCGAAATGCGCGTTGTGGTGCGGCACGGGCCGGATCCAGATACTGAAGAACTGCCGGCTGCGCGGGATGTTGGGAATGGGCAGGCGGGACCCGCCGTCCTGGATGAAGTTCTCCACGTACGAATAGTCACCGTAGTTGAGCCCACGCTGGCCCCGCATCTTGTTCATCAGCAGCCCGTTGAACGTGCGGTGCTCGCCGAAGTACGAGTTGGCCACCATCAGCGCGTAGAAGTCCTCGCCGGCGCGGGTCAGGTCGATCGGAAAACCGATGGAGATGGCCGTGGCGATGGCGTCCTTGTCGACCAGCAGCAGCTCGCGTCCGTCCAGCGCCCGCGGCGCCGGAAGCGGGCTGCGCTCGGCCCCCGCGGCCGGCAGAGCGTCGAGAATCTCCTGCTCGACCCGCTCGACGAATCCCTCGGGATAGCCTCCCGCCACGCCGATCAGCGCCCTGGCCTGCGTGTAGTGCTCGCGGTGAAACGCCCGCACGTCGTCCAGGGTCAGCGCGGCCAGCCCTTCCTCCGTCCCGACGGTGGGCGACTCGTACGGATGCCCGGCGTACATCAAGGCGTTCAGGGTCTCCTTGCCCAGTTCCTCGTCGTCGCTGCCGCGCAGCGTCGAGACGACGGTGTTGGTCAGGAGGTCCCGGTTCCGGCTGAAGTCGGACTCGTCGAACCGCGGCGCCACCACCAGGTCGCGCACGATGGCGAAGAACGGCTCCAGGTGATCGCGGTGCACCTCGCCGACGAGCACCGTCATCTCCTTGTCGAACTGCGGGCGGATCGAGGCGGACCAGGGATAGAGCGCCTCGGTGATCTCCTCGAAGCGCAACGACTCGGTGCCGCCGCGCCCCATCATCAGCGCGGTCAGGGCATTCAGGCCGTTCTTCCCCGCCGGGTCGTCGATCGATCCGGTCCGGAACCCGATGCGCAGGGTCACCAGCGGCGAGTTCGGAGTCTGCAAGGCGATGACTCCCGAGGACTCGGCACTCGAACCCGCCGCGCCGCAGCCGGCCGCGAGCGCTCCGGAAAGCACGAGTCCCAGGATGGCGGCCAGTCCGATGCCGCGGCCCGAGCCGCGCCGTCGAATCGAAGCCGGCGGCGTCACGCTTCCGGATCGTGGGTGCGACGTCATCGCCCTTCCTCCTGGGTCAGGATCACCACTGTACGGTTCGTGTCCGCGAAGTAGGCGTTCGCCACCGCCATGACGTCGTCCGGGGTAACGGCGTCGTACAGCTCGTAGACGCGGTTGACCGTGGCCGGATCCTCGGTGAGCTGCAGGTAGTGCCCCAGCGTGCGGGCGATGTCACCCGGGTTGTTCAGTCCCATCGCGAAGCCGTAGCGCATGTGCGACTTGGTCGCCGCGAGCACCTCCTCGTCGACCGGCTCGGTCTTCATCCGCTCGATCTGATCGATGATCGCGTCCCGCACGTACTCGACCCTGCTCGGGTCGGTGATGCGGGCGATGATAGTGAACAGCGGGGCGTCGCGGCTGTCGAGCGCGCCCCCCTGCAGCGCGTCGACGACCTGCTCCTCCAGGTAGAGCTTGCGGAACAGCGGCGAGGTCTCCGAGAAGAGGAGCTGCGACAGCACGTCGAGGGCCGGCATGTCGATCCGCTGGTCCGAGAACGGCGGCGCGTGATAGCCCATCATCAGGAAAGGCAGCGTCGGGTTCGGCCAGGTGATCCGGTCCGAGCGCGCCGCGGTCTGCGGCGGCTCCTGCGGGATGTCCGGCTCGAAGCCGCCGCGCTCCCACCCGCCGTAGTACTCGGCCGCCAGCCGCTCCAGCTCCGCCTGGTCGAAGTCGCCCACCACGACGACGATGCAGTTCTCGGGCCGGTAGTAGCGGTCGTAGAACTGCAGACTGTAGTCGTAGTGGTTCGGCATGTCCCGGATGTCCTCCAGGAAACCGATGGTCGTGTGCTTGTACGGGTGCGTCGTGTAGGCGAGATCGTGCAGCCTCTCGCGCAGCAGCGACACCGGGTTCGAGAAGTTCAGGTTGTACTCGCCGAGGATGGCGCCCGCCTCGGTGCGGAAGTCGTCCTCGCTGTACCGCAGGTTCCGGAAGCGGTCGGACTCCAGGTCCATGATCGTCTCCAGCGCGCCCGAACTGGCGACGATGTAGTAGGTCGTCCAGTCGCTGGTGGTGAACGCGTTCGAGTCGGCGCCGATCCGCTTGACCACCGCGTTGTAGGCTTCGGTCGGATACTTCTCGGTGCCCCGGAACATCATGTGCTCGAAGAAGTGGGCATAACCGGAGAAGCCCGGCTCCACCTCGTTCCGCGAACCCGTGCGCACCACCGTGTAGTAGGCGACGATGCCGGGGCTGTCGTAGTCGACCCCGACCACCTTCAGCCCGTTGTCGAGCTCGAACGTGGTGACCGGGAACGGGAAGACCTCGCCGCCGTCCTGGGCCCCCGCGGCGGCCACGACGGCAAGCACGAGAGTCGCGGCGGCGATGATCCGATGCTTCCAGCTCATGGTGACGTTCTCCTGCGGGCAGGCCGAACCGCCCCTGCCTTCGAATGCCGGACCCTGCGTCCGAGTATAGCGGCCCACAGCCCGCGGGCGCCCGGACAGCAGTCCGTGGTGGAACCCCGCGTCGCACCGAGAGCGGCAAGGCGCCCGCGGGCCAAGGCGTGACGAGGGAGCATATTGGGCATATTCGACCGAGGAGCAACGTAGTCCGCGCGGGATGCATCGCCGCTCGAATGCAGCGGGGCTTTCGCCGCGGGCTGCCAGGGTTGCGCCTCGCCCGTCGCTGGAAAACGGGCAGCCCGGCGCTTGCGGCCGTTGTCTTCCGAACGGCCACCGGAATACACTGCTCTTCAGCCAGTGCCTGCCTCGAACTGAGGCGGGATGCAGATCACGGCGCCCGCGACATTTGCTCTTGCACCCGGCCTCGCTGTTTCGATACTCGCGCGCTGCGAAATTCCGCCGACGCGGACCGAGGTACCGCTGCCCGGGAAACGCGACGGGATCCGCTGTTTCCCGGCGAAGTACGCGAGGTGGCACGGGCCCGATTCGTCACCGGCTCGAACCCTGTGACAAGAGGAACTCCTCGATGAACACACATGCACACACACGCCCGTACATGCTGTTGGTCGTCTGGCTGGCGACCGCAATCACCGCGCTGGCCGGCGCCGCACCGGCCCACGCCCAGGCGCCGGCGGGCGACGCGCGGGTATTCATCACCCTCAACGGCGGCCTGCAGACGCAGACCCGCGGCTTCTCCGAGGACATCGCCTTCCCCGAAACCGGAGGGGTGTACCGCGAAGTCGTGTCGGGGGCGGCAGCCCAGGAGCAGGCCCGCTTCGAGAGCGATTACCGCTTCGAGAACCCCACGCTCCTCGACGTGAGCGGGGCGGTGCGGGTCGCGCCGTACTTCGCCCTCGGGGTCGGCATGTCGCGCTTCATGATCGAGGAGACGGCGAGCGTGTCGGCGCAGGTCCCGCATCCGATCTTCTTCAACCGGGACCGCTCCATCTCCGGGGCGTCGCCGCCTCTCACCCGCCGCGAAACGGCCGTCCATCTGCAGGCGCTGGTCGTCGTGCCGGTCACGCGATCGTTCACGGTGACCGGCTTCGGCGGACCCACATTGTTCGACATCGAGCAGCCGCTGGTCACCGACGTGAACTTCACCCACGCCTACCCCTACGATACGGCCACGTTCTCGAGTGCCGTCACCAGCCCGAATTCCACCGACACCGTCGGATTCAACGTCGGGGCCGACGTCGCTTTCTACTTCACCGACAACGTCGGCGTCGGTTGGCTCACCCGTTACAGCCGGGCGATGGCGGAGCTCCCGTCGGCCAGCGGCGAGACGCTCGACATCGAGGTGGGCGGACTACATACCGCGGTGGGCCTGCGTGTCCGGTTCTGAACGCGGCACCGCACGAAGAAACCGATGCTTGGCAAGCCTGACCGCAGGGGAGATGGACACGCAATGAGAACCGCGCCACGACTCGCAATCGCCTCGGCCCTCATCGGGGCCGCACTCCTGGCCACGGAACAGGACGCCGCGTCCCAGGAATCCGCCGTACTTTCCATCGCCGCCGGACAAGCAGCGGGCGTCGACGAGCTGCGGCAGTGGGACGCGACGGTCGACGGCCTGGCACGGACCGGCGAGCTCGTCGTCATGTCGCACCTGAGCGACGCCTCCCGGGAGGGACGCACGCACGAGTACCTGGCACAGTACTATGCGGGCATTCCCGTATTCGGCGGCGGGGTCTCCCGGCAGCTCGACGCCGGCGGCGTCACCGTGTCGCTGTTCGGCACGCTGCACCAGGGGATCGACGTGAACATCGCGCCGGCGCTGTCCGGAGCGGAGGTCGCCGCGCGGCTGGAAGAGATGCACGGCGGAGAGGTCATCGGCGGCGGGCAGCCGGCGCTCGGCATCCTTCCGCTGCCGGACGGCTCGTTCGCGCTGGCCTACGCCGTCGCCATGAGCGACGGGTACTTCTACTTCGCCGACGCCAGCGACGGAACACTCCTGTACCGCCTCAACGCGGTGAAGGAGCAGCAGGCGGCGGTCGGCGCCGGCGCGGGCTCGCAGGGCAACCAACGGAAGCTGAGCACGACAGAGGAGGACGGCCGCTTCCAGGCCCACGACAGGATGCGGCCGGCGGAAATCGTCACTCTGGATGTCCGGTTCAACTTCCTGCGCTTCAACCGCCTGATGGCCGACCACCTCATCGACGGCCTGCCACCGGGCGAAGCGGTCTGGACGGCGGACGACTACGCGATCGACGCCGACAACGAGTGGGACGACCCGACCGTTGTCGAAGCCCACGCCTACACCGGCTGGTTCTACGACTACTTCTCTGCGCGGCACGGCTGGGAAGGCGTCGACGGCGCGAACGGGCGCACCATCAGCATGGTCAACCTCGGCTTTGCGAACGCGTTCTTTGCATCTCCGCCGTTCGGCCCCGAAGGCAATGGCGTGTTCGGGTACGGGCGGGCGATCGACGAGACGGGCGAGGAACCGTACACGCTGTTCGACATCGTCGGGCACGAGTTGATGCACGGCGTCACGCACTTCTCGGTCAGCAATCGGACCGGCAGCCCCTTCGGTCTCTTCAACCTCGTTCCCCTCGGCGCCAGACTCGGCCCGCAGAGCTTCACGGACAGATTCGGACAGACGCACACGTGCGCCACCGCCCGGTTCCCGGGCCTGGTCGAGACGCCGGAGGGGCTCGACGACGGGCTGGTACCGGCCTGGTGCGAAGACGGCCGGTTCGTCCTGGCCCACTCGGGCGACGGAGCCATCCACGAGGGCTACTCCGACATCTTCGGCGAGTCCCTCGGGTTCTACTACGAAGATGAAGGCGTCTCGGCCGACTATCTCGTGGGGGGCGACTTCTCCGAAGACCCCATCCGTTCCCTGATCGATCCCAGCTTCAGCGAGGATCCCGACAGCTACCTCGATCGCTTCGAGTTCGCTCTCACCCTGCGTGACGGCGAGTTCTGGAACTTCTCCGGGCACATTTTCGTCCGCGGCAAGTACTTCGGCACCTTGCGCAACGACGGGTTCGGCTACGGCGGCGACCACTGGAACTCGCTGATCCTGAGCCACGCCTTCTACCTGGCCATCGAGGGTGGAACGCACCGTACCAGCGGCATGACGGTGGAGGGCGCCGGCGATGCCAACCGGGAAGAGATCGAACGGATCTTCTTCCGCGCGATGCGGGACCTGATGCCGGCGATGGCGACGCTGCCGAACGCCGCGGCCGTCATCCGCCAGTCGGCGGCCGACCTGGCCCCGGGAAGCGACGCGGAAAGGGCGATCGATCAGGCGCTGCGCGCGGTCGGACTGGCGCCGGGAGTCATGTAGGGGGCGAGATGATTGTCCGGCCGGCAGACGCTGGCGTCATCCGGGGGGCGACAACGCCGAGCCGGCCGCCGGGAGATTCTCCCGGCAGCCGGTCCGAGCCTGCGATCCGCTAATCGGACAGTCGTCGCGTGCGGTTAGCGGGGCGTCGGCCGCCCCATGATCGTCGGTTTCTGATCCGACAGGCTGTCGATCACCGCCTGCGTCACCACGTTCGAGAAGAGCGGGCGGATGTTCAGGTGGTTGTAGGGCCGGATCTGGATCATCAGGATCCCGATGAGGTCCTCCACCGGGTCCGCCCAGTAGAGCGTGCCGTAGGCGCCGCCCCACGTGTAGCTGCCGATCGACAGCGCGTCGGGCGCCCGGGCCGAGTTGGTCAGCACGCCGAAGCCGAGGCCGAAGCCGTAGCCCCCGCCGCGGATATAGACCGGCCGGTCGGCCCCGATGTGGTTGCTGATCATGTTGTCGACGGTCATCCGGCCGAGCAGCCGCGTCCCGTTGAGCTCGCCGCCGTTGGCGATCATCTGCGCGAACCGGTAGTAGTCGGCCGCGGTGCCCGCCAGACCGGCAATGCCGCGGAACATGCGGGTCGGCTCGATGTAGGTCGGCGACACCATCAGCTCGATCTTGCCCTTGTCGTCCGGCCGGTAGACCGACGCCATCCGCTCGACCTTCCCGCGCGGCACGTAGTAGTAGGTGTCGGTCATGCCCAGCGGCTCGAAGATGCGCTCTCGCAGGAAGTCGTCGATCGACTGGCCGGAGATCTTCTCCACCAGCACGGCCACGTAGTCCGTCGAGTCGCCGTACTGCCACTCGTCGCCCGGATGGAAGGCGCCCGGAATGACCGCGGCGTGCGCCACCCGCTCGGCCAGCGTCGGCCAGCCCTTGCCGTGGTTGGTGACGTGGTCGATCTGCTCCTGCGTCAGCCCCTTGCCCTGCGGATTGAGCGTGAGACCCGACGTGTGCGTCAGCACGTGCCGGACCGTGACCGGGCGCGCCTCCGGGACCGTCAGCGGCCGGACGCCGTCCCGGTTGATGCGCACCGTGTGGTTCTCGTACTCGGGAATCCAATTGGAAATCGGATCGTCGAGCAGGAACCGCCCCTCCTCGAACAGCATCATCAGCGCCGTCGAAACGACCGGCTTGGTCATCGACATCAGGACGAAGATGTCGTCCTTCGTCATCGGGACGCCGTTCTCCTTGTCGCGCCAGCCCTGCGCCTCGAAATGCACCACCTTGCCCTTGCGGGCGACCAGGGTGACCGCGCCCGCGATGCGGTCGGTGTCGATGTACTCCTGGATGAAGCTGTCGATGCGCTTCAGGCGCTCCGACGACATGCCCGCCGACTCGGGCTTCGCGACGATTACATCCTCGGCCGCCCGCAACGACGGCGCCGCCAACAGCACCGCGGCCAACAAGGCAACGATCGCTCCCGCCGCCCAACCGTTACGGCTCTTGCTCGTATCTCTCATGTCGCACCTCTCTCCCTGAACCGGCCCGCAAGCCGGTAGCAAGTCGTTCGTGCGGGTCCCGGCAACCCGCGTTATCCCGCAAAGACCCGTTGAGTATAGTGAAGGGAGGGATGCCCGCCTTGCCCGGATCGGACCCCGCGACGCTGCCGGCACGGGACAATCAGGAGGCGGAGTCCGTTGCGCGGCCGCGCATCCTCCCAACGATCTGGCGCGGCGTGCGGCGGCGCTGTCCCCACTGCGGGCGCGGACCGCTCTTCGTCCGCTGGATCACCCTCCACCGGCAGTGCCCCGACTGCGGCCTGGTGTATCTCCGCAATCAGGGCGATATCTGGTTCTTCTGGATCGTGATGGACCGCATCCCGATTCTGCTCGGCATCGCGGCCATCTTCTTCGGCTTCCGCATCACCACGTGGTTGAACGGCGTGGGTTTCTTCCTGGCCGTCGCCGGCCCTCTCGTGGCGACGATGCCGCAACGGCAGGGCGCCGCGGTGGCGCTCAGCTACCTGTCGCGGGTCTATTTCCGGGACCCCTCCGACGCCCTGCCCGCCCCGCTCGACGACCGGACCGGCACCGTCGAGCGCGCGCCGGAAACGCACTCCAGCGGTCCGCGGCACGCGCCGACGATCCCTGGAACGGGGCTTTCGCCGCGGGCTCCTAGTAGTCCGCGGCGGCCAGCGAAACCCGGATGATCTCCTCGTCGTTGCGCGTCACCAGGTGGCGGTTGGCATAGGCCGGCTGGGTCCAGTTGACGGCGCGGTCCTCGAAGCGGCGCGGGCCGTAGCCGGCGCGCGAGGTCGGCTCGATGAGCCGGGTGCGGTCGAGCTCCACGTAGCCCTCCGGCGTGAACCGCGCGATGATCAGGTCGCCGGCGTCGTTGTTGACGAAATAGCGGTCGCCGTGGCGCACCATGAAGGCGGCGCCCCAGCGGCGCTGCACGGTCATCCGGTCGCTCACCCACAGGCGTTCTCCGGTCCTGGCGTCGAGTCCGCGCAACTCGCCGTAGCTGCCGACGCCGTAGATGGTGTCGCCCTCGATGATCGGCGTGGTTATGAGCGCATGCAGTCCCCGCGTCTGGTCGGGCATCTCACCCGTGCCGGCGACCCGCCAGAGCACGTCGGCGTCGGGCCGGTCGGTGTCGAGACGCAGCATCAACGAGCCGCCGTAGAACTGGGAGAAGAAGAGATAGTTGTCGCTGCGTACCGGTGTCGCCACGGTGATTGCCGAACGCGCCTCCCACGCTTCCGCCCAGTAGGTCTCGCCCGTCCTCGGATTCAGGGAGCTCACCCCGCTCGGGTGCCAGACGATGAGCTGCCGGACGCCCCCTGCCTCGTAGATCACGGGCTGCGCGTAGCCCATCTCGGTCACGACGTCGATGGCCCGCCAGACCTCCTCGCCGCTGTGCTTGTCGAAAGCGACGACCAGGGCGTCCGGCTCGCCGCCGACAATCGCGATGAGCAGATCGTCCTCCACCAGGGGCGAGCTCGACGTGCCCCAGACCGGCACGGTCGTGTCGTACTCGGCCACGGTGTCGTGCTGCCAGACCACCGCGCCGGTGTCCACCTCCAGACAAAGCAGCATGCCCGCGCCGCCGGCGACGTACACCCGGTCGCCGTCCACGGTCGGGGTGGCTCGTGGGCCGGTCGCGTACGAGAACTGCAGGTTGCGGTAGGCCGCCGGCCACTCGTGGGTCCAGAGTACCTCGCCCGTCTCCTCGTCGAGTGCGAGGACCCGCTCGGTGCCGTCCATCACGCGCGTCCTGAGGAGAAACTCGAAGTCGGTGACGAAGACGCGCCCGTCGGCGACCACCGGACCGGCGAAGCCTCCCTTGACCGGCGTCCGCCAGACCACCTTCAGGCCTTCAGACGGAAAACGTTCGAGGATGCCATCCTCCGTCCAGACCGCCGTGCGGCCGGCGCCCCGCCACTCGGGCCAGTCCGCGGCGAAGAGCGAGGTTCCCACCAGGGCGGCGCACAGCACCGCGGTCACGCATACCAGCCGCAACGTTCCCATCGTCGTGTTCCCTTCAGATCGTTGTCGGGGACCCGCGGTGTCCCCCGCCGGGCCCGGAGGTGAACCGGGGCCGCCGTAACGGCCCCGGACCGTCCTCACTCGTAGTCGCCGGCCGCGAGCGACACGCGGACGATCTCGCTGTGGTTCCGGTGCACGATGTGCCGGTTGGCGTAGGCCGGATGGGTCCAGTTGACCGGTCGATCCCACCGCAGGCGCGGGCCGGACCCGATGCCGGAGCGGCTGTCCGCCTCGATGAGCCGCGTGCGGTCGAGCTCCACGTAACCCTCCGGGGTGAACTGCGCGATCATCAGATAGCCGTCGTCGTTGTTGACGAAGTAGCGGTCGCCGTGCCGCACGAAGAACGCTGCCCCCCAGCGCGCCTGTGCCGTCATCTCGCCGCTCATCCAGAGCCGCTCCCCCGTCCGCGCGTCCAGGCCCCGCAGCTCGCCGTAGCTGCCGACACCGTAGATGTAGTCGCCGATGATGAGCGGCGTCGTAATCAGCGCGTGCAGGCCGTCCGTCTGGTCCGGCATCTCGCTGCGGCTGCTCCCCTGCCACAGCATGGACGCGTCGGGCCGGTCCTGGTTGAGCCGCATCATCATGGAGCCGTTGTAGAACTGCGACACCAGCAGATAGTCGCCGCTGCGCACCGGGGTGGCGACCGACATGCCGGCGCCGACCTCCCACTCCTGCTCCCAGTAGACCTCGCCGGTCTCCGGATCGAGCGAGACCAGCGCCGCCGCGTGCCAGACGATGAGCTGCCGCACGCCGCCCGCCTCGTAGATGACCGGCTGGCCGTAGCCCATCTCGCCGACAACCTCGACCGCGCGCCAGATCTCCTCGCCGGTCCGCTTGTCGAACGCGACGACCAGCGCGTCCGGCTCGCCCCCCACGACGGCGATCAGCTTGTCGCCGTCGACGAGCGGCGCGCTCGCCGTGCCCCAGGTCGGGATGCTGGTGTCGTACTCCTCGACGTAGTCCTTGCTCCAGATGACGTCGCCGGTCTCGACGTCGAGGCAGAACAGGCGGCCAGTCGCCCCCGAGACGTAGACGCGGTCGCCGTCCACCGTCGGCGTGGCCCGCGGGCCCTTCGCGTAGGAGACCATCAGCATCCGGTAGGTGGTCTGCCACTCGTGGGTCCAGAGCACCTCTCCGGTCTCCTCGTCCAGCGCCACCGCGCGCTCGGTGCCGTCGAGGGTCCGTGACTCCGGATCCTCCAGCCAGTCGAGGACGAAAACGCGACCGCCGGCGACGGCAGGCCCCGAATATCCCGAGCGGAGCGGCGTGCGCCACTTGACCCTGAGGCCCCCCTCCGGGAACGACTCGATGATGCCGTCCTCCTGCCAGACCCCGAGCCGGTCGGGACCGCGCCACTGCTGCCAGTCGTCCGCTCCCAGGGAAACCGTGAGCAACCCGCACGCGGTGAGCGCCAGCGCCAACTTCCGTACGACCCTCATGAACCACCTCTTGCTTTCCGTGTCATCGAGCCTGCCGCCACGACCCTCGGATCGCCAGCGGTCCTATTGTGGCCCAAACCGCGAACCGGACGAAATACCGGCGCTCGAGACCCAGCCCGCCGGCACCGGCAGCGGCGGCACATCGACGCGCGTCCCGGTTCCAAAGCCGAGTGGAACCGGAAGCGGACACCGGACTGCCCGCCACTGGGGACAGCGCCGCGCGGCCGCGCCCGCTTCCTCGCTGGAACTGCCCGAAACCGGTTCTGGCACGATCCCTGCTAAACTCCCTGGTGCCAGCCTGCCGGAGGAGATCCGTGATGTCGCGTATCGCTTCCTGTCTCCTTGCGCAGTTTCTCGTACTGTCGCTCGCGGCTCCGGCCGTCTGGGCCGAAGAGGGGCAACGGACTCGACGCCGCGGCGACGGGGGCGGCCGGGCCGCCGCGCCCCGCTCGGCCCCGGCGCCGCGGGCGCAGCGTCCACCGATGCGCCGTGCACCGGCCGCCCGCCCGCAACGACCCGCCCAGGCACCGCGGGCCCAGCGTCCGCCCGCGCGCCGTGCACCAGCCGCTCGCCCGCAACGTCCGGCCTCGGCACCCCGTGCCCAGCGACCTGCCGCACGTTCCGCGCCGCGCCCCCAGCCGGAGGCGCGGCGACCGCGCGCAGTGCCGCGGCGCTCACCCGCCGCCGCACGGCCGGCGAGTCCCGCGCCGCGCCCCGCAGCCAGACCCGCGGACCGGCCGCAGACCCAGAGCGGCAGAGCGCGCGCAGTGCCGCGGCGCTCACCCGCCGCCGCACGGCCGGCGAATCCCGCGCCGCGCCCCGCAGCCAGACCCGCGGACCGGCCGCAGACCCAGAGCGGCAGAGCGCGCGCGGTGCCGCGGCGCTCACCCGCCGCCCAGCCCGCCGGCAATGGAGCACCCCGCGGGCGCGCCGTTCCACGGCACACCGGCGCCGGAGGCCGGGGCGCCGCGGCCGGACCCGGCCGGGGCCGCGGGCGCCCGGGCGGCGCGGTCAGGGAACGCCCCTACCCGCGGGGACGGCAACCGGTCGAGGTGAGAGGCCGCGGTCGCGGGAGGGCTCCGGCCGTCATCGACACGCACGCGCGGGCAGTGCCACGCGGACGCACCGGCGGCCGACTGGGTTCCGACCCGCGCTTCCGAGGCCGGTACAGCTCCCGCCCGCGACCCGGCTATCGCTACGCCTACCACTATCGGGGTGGCTACGGCTACTACAAGCCCTGGTACCTGCCGCGGAGGCACGGCTACGTCCACTTCGCGGGATATCACCGGCCGCGCGTCTACGGCACGTACTTCTACTTTCCGGGCTTCTCGTTCGGCGCCGGGTTCGGCTATCGGTCACACGTGCACGTCGGCGTCGGCTATCCCTACTCCGTCTACGGCCATCCCTACGGCTGGTACGACCCGTACGTCGCGTACGGCTACGGACACGTCGCCGACGCGTACACGGGGTTCCTGCGGCTGAAGGTGCGCCCGCGCTCGGCCGAGGTCCATGTCGACGGCTATTTCGTCGGCATCGTGGACGAGTTCGACGGGATCTTCCAGCGGCTGCGGATCGAGGAAGGACCGCACACGGTTGAGTTGCGGCACCCCGGCTACGAGCCGCTCACCCTCGATGTGCTCATCGTCCCGGGAGAAAAGGTCACCTTCGAGGGCGACATGATCCCGCTTCCGTAAGGTCCGACCACGGGGCGGTCGTATCGGTCACGACCGCCCCCCTCTGTCGGCTCCGCAGCTCCAGCACGCCGTGAACTGCTCCTCGATCGTCTCGCCGCACGAGCCGCAGCGCCAGCCGGCGGCGCTCTCCGTGTCCGATGGAGCCTGTCTCTTCGCAGCGTATTCGTCCGCGATCTCGAGCGCACGCGCGTAGCGTCCGGTGTCGTCGTCGAGCACCCAGACCGAGGGCCGCGTTTCGAGGTGGAACAGACTCCCTCCCTGCAGCGGAACCATGTCATCGCCCCGGATCACGGCGTCGATCCCCTCGACCTCGAGCAGGCCGCGCAGAACGTGCGCGTCGCCAGGTCCGTCCGCCTGGTAGATCTTCCTCAAGTCGGCCATTGACCCGTATTTACCATGAACCCCCGCGCAAGTGCGCTGCGTATACTCGGGTGATGGCGACCGAGCGGGACGGAGACGACTTCTTCGAGGTCTACACGAAAGACCTCACCGGCGAGGACGTGCAGCGCCTGTTCACGCGCGACGCCCCCGACGCGTACCGCTTCTTCACTCGCCACATCGACGAAGGGGCCTTCGCCGAGTTGCCGCCGCTGCGGCGGTTCGCCCTGCGCGTACGCCTCCTTTTTCTCGCCTTCACGCTGAAGCTGTCGCCTGCCCGCCGGGCACTGTTCGGTGTGTCTCTCGTGGCCTTCGTCATCGGCCTGCTGGAGCTCTTCGCGGGAGTCGGTTTCGTACGGGTCCCGATCGTGCCGTTTCTTCTGGAGCTTCCCCTGCCCACCCTCGTCTGGTCGGACGGTACCGGCTGGCTCACCATCGGCTTCCTGCTCGTCAACCTGCTGGTGCTGCTGGAAGTGGCAGACCGGCTGACCCTGAAGAACGACCTGGAGGTGGCCCGCGAGATTCAGCTCGCGATGCTGCCGCAACGGACCCACGCCATCCGCGGCCTGGAAGCCGCCGGACGCACGCGGCCCGCGAACACCGTCGGCGGCGACTGCTACGACATCCTGCGGCTGCCGGACGGCCGGCTGCTGCTGATGCTGGGCGACGTCTCCGGCAAGGGCAGCCCCGCCGCGCTCCTCATGGCCCTCGCCATCGCGATGCTGCGTACGCTGGCGCAGGAAGATCTGACGCTGGTAGGCCTGATGGAAAGGCTCAACCGGCTCGTGTACGAGCAGACCCCCGGCTCGCGGTTCATCACCATGTTCATCGCGGCCATCGACCCGGTCACGTGGAAGCTGACCTACATCAACGCCGGGCAGACGCCCCCGCTGCTCCGCCGGCGAATCGGGACGGTCGACTCGCTCGCCACGGGCGGCATGGCGCTCGGCATGTTCGACCGCGCCACCTACGAGGAGGCGGAGCTCACCCTCGATCCCGGTGATCTTCTCGTGGCCTACAGCGACGGGGTCACCGAGGCGGAGAGTCCGGGCGGGCTACCGTTCGACGAAGTCGGTCTGCGGCACGTGGTCGAGATCCACCACGACGACGGACTCGACGATCTCGGCGACGCGATCGTCGCGGCGGTGTTGAACCACGCGGACAGCGCCCGGCTGGGGGACGACCTGACCGTGCTGGCGGCGCGCCGTCTGCCGCCTGTCCCGAACGACGCCTGACGCAGCCCGCCGCATCCGTGCATACCGGTTAGAATAGGCCCCGCAAGGAGCTGCCATGCCACTGACACGCCGCCGTTTCCTCACCGATTCCACCGCCGCCGCGGCCGGCGCCGGGGCCGCGTCGCTGTTGCCGGCCGCGCGGCCCACCCGCGCGCAGGGCGTGTCGCCGAGCGACAAGATCGTCGTCGGCGTCATCGGCTGCAACGGGATGGGCTTCTCCAACCTGCGCTCGCTGCTGCGCATGGACGAGGTGGAGTGCGGGGCGCTCTGCGACGTCGACGCCGGCGTGCTGGAGCGGCGCAAGCGCGACGTCGAGGAGATGACGTCGGTCACGCCGAAGCTGTACGGCGACTACCGGGCGCTGCTGGAGAACGGCGACCTCGACGCGGTGGTCATCGGCACGCCGGACCACTGGCACTGCCTGCAGATGGTGGAGGCGTGCGAGGCGGGCAAGGACGTCTACTGCGAGAAGCCGCTCGCCAATTCCATCGAGGAGAGCCGCCTGATGGTCGCGGCGGCGAAGCGCTACGACCGGATCGTGCAGATCGGCCAGTGGCAGCGCAGCGGCCCGCACTGGGCCGAAGCGATCGACTTCGTCCACTCCGGCAAACTGGGTCGCATCCGGACCGTGCGCGCCTGGGCCTACATGAACTGGCTGCCGCCCGTTCCGAACGTCCCGGACGAAGCGGCGCCCGAAGGCGTCGACTACGACATGTGGCTCGGCCCGGCCCCGAAGCGGCCGTTCAACCGCAACCGCTTCCACTTCAACTTCCGCTGGTACTGGGACTACGCCGGCGGCCTGATGACCGATTGGGGCGTGCACATCATCGACATCGTGCTCTGGGGCATGCAGGCCACCGCCCCGAACTCCATCGCGGCGAGCGGCGGCAAGCTGGCCTACCCGGACGACGCGCAGGAGACACCGGACACCCTCACTGCGCTCTACGAGTTCGACGACTTCCTGATGGTGTGGGAGCAGGCCACCATGATCGAGCTCGGACCCTTCCAGCGCTCCCACGGCGTGGCGTTCGTCGGCAACAACGGCACCCTGGTGGTCGACCGCCAGGGCTGGGAGATCTTCCCCGAGGAGAAGCTGGAGAACCGGCGCCCGGTCGCCTGGCGGATGGAAACCCGCCCGCCGGTCATCGCCGCGGCCGGCCAGCGCGGCCTCGACCAGCACACCGAGAACTTCATCGACTGCATGAAGACGCGCCGCCAGCCGGTCTGCAACGCCGAGGTCGGCAGCCTGGCCGCAGTGAACGCCCATCTGGGCAACATCGCCTTCCGGACGGGCGCCAAGGTGCACTGGGACGGCAGGGACATGTCGTTCAAGGACAACGACGCGGCCAACGCACTCGTGAAGGCGAACTACGACGGCCCGTGGAAGCTGCCGCGGGTGTAGGACGAGACCTCGCTGCAACAGCCGGAGATGACTGCAATGACCCGATCCGCCCTGCCGCTCGTAATGGTGTTCGTGATTCCCGCGCTGCTCGCCGCAGTGGCCCAGGAGCGCGACGAGCTGCCGCCGCCCGAGAAGACCGAGGTCTGGGAGCCGGAACCGGCCGTCGTCGACCCGGGCGGGTACGGCAAGGTGCCGTCGGACGCCATCGTGCTGTTCGACGGCAAGGACCTGTCAGAGTGGACCGGGCGCAACGGCAAGGCGGAATGGACAGTGGCCGACGGGGCGATGACCGTCGCGCCGGGCACCGGCTCCATCTCCACCAGGGACAGCTTCGGCGACGTACAGCTCCACATCGAGTGGCGCACGCCGACCGAGATCGTCGGCGAGAGCCAGGGCCGCGGCAACAGCGGCGTCTTCCTGATGGAGCGCTACGAGGTGCAGGTGCTCGACTCGTTCGAGAACCGCAGTTACTCCAACGGGCAGGCCGGCAGCATCTACAAGCAGCACATCCCGCTGGTGAACGCCTCGAGGGCGCCCGGCGAATGGCAGACCTACGATATCGTCTTCATGGCGCCGCGCTTCCGGAGCGACGGCAGCCTGGAGCGTCCCGCGACGATGACCGTGCTGCACAACGGCGTGCTCGTGCAGAACCACGTGGAGATCAAGGGACCGACCGTCTTCCGCGGGCAGCCGCGCTACGAGGCGCACGCCCCGGAGGCGCCCATCCAGTTGCAGGATCACCGCAACTTCGTCAGCTACCGCAACATCTGGGTCCGGGAGCTGTAGCGACCGGACCCGGTCGCTCGAACCGTCACAACCATCATTCGAAGGAGCTACCCATGCGTACCCGCATCCTGTTCGCTGCCCTGATCGTCGCCGCCCTCGCCGCCGCCGCGGCTCCCGCCGCCGAGGCGGTCGAAGAACGGCCCATCCTCACCGCCGCCGCGGCCAGGAAGATGATCGACGCGTGCATCGCCAGGGCCGAGGCCGAAGGCTGGCTGATGCACATCGCCGTCACCGACAACCACGGCAACCTGAAGGCCTACCACCGGATGGACGACGCGCAGTTTCTGTCCCAGGACGTTGCGCTCGGCAAGGCGCGCAGTTCTGCCGTCAGCCCGCGGTCGACGCTGCAGTGGGGCGAGATGGCGTTCGGCGGCGGCGCGCCCGGGGCCGCGGCGTTCGTGCCGGGAATCATCTACTTCGAGGGCGGGCTGCCGATCATGACGGGCGGCGGCTACCATGTCGGCGGAATCGGCGTCAGCGGAGACACCGGCGCCAACGATGCGATCTGCGCCCAGGCGGGGATCGACGCGGCCGCGGAAGATCTTCAGTAGCCTCTCAGCCGGGGCTCGGCCGCACGGTCGAGCCCCGCGTTCTCTTCGCCTCCCGGCAACGCCGCTCCGGCGCGGTCACCCCGTCCCGGCACGGTCAGCCCACCGCGCCCCGGACGGAGTAGTGCGTTCGGGGCGCCAGCGCGGCGGTCACCCCGTCCCGGCACGGTCACCCCACCGCCGGGGGTGTCGCGCTACGAGGCTCGCGACACCAGACTGCCCACCCCGCGAGAGTCGCGCTACGTCGCTCGCGGCGCCAGGCGGCCCAACCCGCGAGCCTCGCGCTACGGCGCAGCCGGCACCTCGATGTCCAACTCGGCGCCGTACATCGCGGTGCGGTCCTGATCGATGGCAACCCACTGCAGCAGGGCCCCGATATCGGGTTCGACCATGCCGTCGAACGCCGTGATTCCGTTGACGGTCACCGTGATCGGCTGCGTGAAGTCGAACTGTTCGGGAGAAATCAGGAGCGTGAACCGCCGGACGCCGCGCGTGTAGGCAGTGACGGCGTTGCGCCGCTGATCCAGCTCGACGCGTCCCGCTGGAGCCGAGCGCGGAAACGCCTGCCGGCCCTGGGGCGCGGCCTCGGCCGGATAGTCGAGGATCAGGTCGATCAGTTCACCGCCCCGCAGGATCACCATCGGAATCTGCTGGCCGGGAGAGAAGCCCACCAGCGCCTGCCGCAGATCCTCGACCGACGGCCCCGATACTCCCTGCACCTCGACGATCGTGTCGTCGTTCACCATGCCGGAGTCCGACGCCAGCGAGTCGGGTCCGACCTCCAGCACGCGCAGTCCCGAGCCGTCGACCATCTGGCCGATCATGTTGATGCCGAGCTGTATTCCCTGCGACGCATCGACGATGGTGTTGTGCGCGGGCAGATCGGGCTCTCCCTCGACCTCGCCCAGCCCGGTGACGACCAGCCAGTGCGCCCGGTTGTGGCGGTCGGCCCGTTCGGTCTCCCACGACAGGCGGGCGGGAAGCGGCCGGCGGGCCCGCTCGGTCATGAACGCGTCCATGGCCGGTTTCTCGTCGTCCCACCAACTGACGTCGTGCCCGGCCTCCGGCTGGGGACGGAAGTCGAGGAACACGCCCGCCTGCTGGAACAAGCGCATGAAGGGAACCACCGACGCGGCCGGATACAGGGGATCGCGGCCGCCGTTGACGACGAAGAGCGGCTTGTTGCGCAGGTTCGTCACGTGCAGGTCCCCGTCGACGTCGGACGCAGGATTCGCGAGCACCAGCGGGTGGCCGTTCAGCGGCAGGAACGCGGCCCACGGCGTGGTCGCCTTCATCGCCTGGTAGTAGATGCCGGTCGCGCCGTCGGAGATCCCGATCAAGTAGGCGCGGTTCTCGTCGACGTTCCAGGTCCGCTTCAGGTCGTTGAGAACGCCGGCCAGGTTCTCGATCTGGCTGTCCTGCCACCAGAGCGACTCGTTCCACGAGGCGGGCGCCACGACGATGGCGTCGTCACGCGCCAGCCGCTCCTCCCGGCGCCACCAGGTCCCGTCCTCCCGCTTCGGCCGCGACACGCCGCCGTGCAGATAGACGATCACCGGATAGCGGACCGCCGGATCGTAGCTCTCCGGCACGCGCACGACGTACTCGTGCTCCAAACCGTCGCGGTTCTCGCGGGCCAGGAGCAGCCGCCCGGTAGGCGCGTCGCCGGTGTACGGGCGGCCGGCGCGCAGGCGCCCCCATATCTCCTCGACGTCCGGATCCAGGACCAGAATGGCCGCGGAGGCCGCGGCGACCTCGTCGTCGGAGGCCGCGGCCCAGAAGGCGGCTACCGCCTCGTCCAGTGCGGACCCGGCCGACTGGCCGGCGCGTGCCCGCTCCCCGCCGCACAGAACCAGTGCCGCCGCCAGGCCGAAGACCAAGGCGCGACAACGAGACCGGCCGCCCCACGGCCGAGAACAGCTCGGCCGCGGGCGGAATTCACGGGTCACTGCTGATCCTGGGTCTGCGCGGACATGTCTCCGAGCCCGTGCTGCCCGAGGAAGGCCTGGATGGTCTCGAAGATCGCGATCGTCTCGTCGCGGCTGAAGCCGCCGTGGCCGCCTCCCGGCACCGTGTGCAGCTCGTTGTCGACCCCGGCCGAAGAGAGCTCCTCGTGCAGCCTGATCGCGTGCTGGTACGGCACGACGCCGTCGGCGTCGCCGTGGATCGAGAGCACCGGCGGCAGGCCTTCGCGGACATAGCTCAACGGCGACACGCGGCGGGCGACGTCGAGCCGGTTCGGCAGGCTCCCCATCCAGCGCACGGCGTACGACTTCTCGTTCACGCCCTGCAGGAGGTCGCCGACATCGGTGATGCCGTACCAGTTGATGATGGCGGCAACGCCCAGCTCGTTCTTCGGCTGGCACTCCAGGTCGAGTCCGGCCGAGCCCGGCACCATGCCGGTGGTCAGGGCCAGATGCCCACCTGCCGAGTTGCCGGTGAGGACGATGCGCGAGGTGTCGAAGCCGTACTGCTCGGCGTTGCTCTTGACCCAGTGCAGCGCGCAGAGGCAGTCCTCGACGGCGGCCGGGGCGCGCGAGACGCGGCCGAGGCGGTACTGCACGTTGACCACCGCCCAGCCTTTCTCCAGCCAGGGCAGCAGCCGCAGGACGTTGCCCTCCTTGCTGCCGCCGACCCACCCGCCGCCGTGGATGTACATCAGCACGGGCGCGGGGCCGGAGGCGTTGCGCGGGAGGTAGAGATCGACGCTGTTCTCGAAGCCGTTCGCGACGTGGTACGTCACGTTCGGCACCACGCGGTACTCGTTGGAGACGTGCGAGGCCCACGCCGCGGTCTGATCGAGCTGGGCGACCGACGCGGACGGTGCGAGCACGAGGGCGCCGAGCGCCAGCAGACAGGTGAGGCCGAGGAATCGAATGGACATGCGGCTTGCCTTTCCCTTTACGCGAAGTTCCGAACCAGTGGGCGGCCCGCCGCTCTCGGTGCCTGGATCGACGGCGCAGGCAACGCGGCGAATCCGCCGCAGAGCGGCTAGTATATCGAAGAGCCCTGGTCAAATGACTCCCGATTCCCGGTGTGTCTCCGCGCACGCGGCCGACAACCGCCCCGAGGCGGCGCATGCGCGTGTCCGAATCCGGAGCATCGGCCGGGCCCGTGCGTCTGGCTGACCGACCTGCTTCCGGACTACCGCTGGGCGCCGGTCGAGCCGCTTCCCGCGGGCCGCAGCACCGTCGTCGACTCGGTCACCGAGTCGATCTTGGCTCGCGAGAAGAAGATCGGGAAGTAGCGGTCCCGCGCCCAGACCTCGAACAGGTCGCGGTAGTGCGGATTGTCCGGATCGCCGGCCTGACCCGGGGTGTTCAAGCCGACCGAATTGTCCCAGTTCGCCGTGTCGGCGATGATCATGAACGACGCGCCGGAAGTCTGGTTGTCGCCGCTTCCGGTGTTGTGCACCGTGCCGCCGTAGCCGCCGCGCGGGAACGGGCCCACGTCGAGCCGGCGCCGCAGGTCGGCGTTGACCGCGGCGCTCATCGGGTGGCGGATGTGGGCATGCTTGAAGCGTTCGCCGCCGTACTTCCAGGTGGTCATCTCGGCGGTCCCGAAACGGTCGCGGAGACCATCGAGCGCCGCCGTCAGGGTATCGCGCAGGATAGCGTCCCGGCCCGCGAGGGGGTCGTCGCCGAACCGCCCGTCCGGAGCGGTCAGCCAGTCGATCAGCCGCTTGGTGTTCACGCTCCGGATGTAGTCGCGGGCGGCGGCCGGGACCACCGTGCGGTGCACGGCGGCGCGCAGCTCACGTTCCCAGCTCACGTAGATGGCGGCCTCCACCGAGTCCTTGTCGAGCACCGCGTCCCAGTCGAGCAGCATCCGGCGGGCATGGTCGGCGCGGCCGGCGAGGCCCGGCAGGTCGCGCAGCAGTTGCACCAGGTTGCGGGCCGCGACCGACAGCTCGTCCATCATGAGCTGCATGTTGTCGACCACGGTCATGTGCCGGGCGTCGGCCAGCACCTCCTCCACCCGCGCCGCGCGCATCTGGTCGCCCCAGGTATAGTGCAGCGCTTCCCAGTGGGGATAGGTCCCCGGGACATCCAGCAGGGTGTAGTTGTTGGCCGTCCCGAAGTACCCCTTCGGCGGGTTGACGACGCTCGGCAGCGCCTTGATCGGCAGGAATCCGTCCCATTCGTAACGCCCGTCGCCCGGCACCGGCACCAGCCCGCTGTGGTTCGGACGGATAGGCGACACCCCCACCGCCTGGTAGCCGATGTTGCCGGCGCGGTCGGCCCAGACCATGTTCTCCGACGGAATGCGGCTGTAGTTGCACGCCTCGACGAACTCCTCCCAGGTCGTCGCCTGGTCCATGCGCAGGCTCGCGAGGTACGGCGCCGAGCCGTAGTCCAGCCAGGCCGCCGCCACCGCGTACGCCGCGTTGTTGTCCGGATCCTGGAAGACGACCGGCCCGTGGCGCGTGTACTTCAGCTCGACCTCCACGTCGCCCTGCCCCTGCACAGGAATCGTCTCCCGGATCACGGTCATCTCCTCCCACCTGCCGAGATGCCGGTACTGGTCGGGATTTGCCGGGTTGGTCTCGTAGACGTAGAGGTCCTCGTTGTCCTGGCCGAACACGGTCAGGCCCCACGCCCCGTGCTCGTTGTGGCCGATCGAGACCCCGGGCAGCACCGGCTCGCCGCCGCCGATGACGTTCCAGCCGGGGGCCACCAGGTGCACCCAGTAGCGCAGCGACGGGGCCGACTGCGCACGGTGCGGGTCGTTGGCCATGATGGGATAGCCGCTCAGCGTGCGCGTTCCG
Organism: Vicinamibacterales bacterium; assembly: GCA_964291605.2. GTDB lineage: Bacteria > Acidobacteriota > Vicinamibacteria > Vicinamibacterales > UBA8438 > WTFV01. The sequence continues at coordinate 4,797,446 of OZ219745.1, forward strand.
TGCACCACCCAGTTGTTGCTGCCGATTGCATCGTAGTCGTTCCGTTCCAGATCGATCTCGGACGGGACGGCTGCGGCGAGCCGCTCGAACGTCTCCGGGTCGCCGCGGTAGGCGAGGGTGACGTCCTCCGGCTCGAAGGCGAGCGCCCGCCGGTGCGCGCGGTAGAGCTCCAGGATGCGATCGTCGAGCAGCGAGACGTCGATGGCCGGATCGATGGTCAGGTCGGGGTCTCCGATGTAGTAGTTGATCTCCTCGACCGCGTCGGCGCCGAGAGCCGCCACCGCCCGCGCGTTGTCGAGCTCCTGCGTCACGTTGGAAACCAGCCCCTGGTGGCGGGAAATGACCACCTCCGGCGTCCAGCGCCCCGGCGTGATGCCGAGCAGCTCGAACTCGACGGGCAGCAGGTCCGGCTCGCGTTCGGTGCGCTCGATGAAGGCGTTGATGCCGTCGACGAACGCCGGAATGATCGTGTCGCCCCGCTCGTGGTAGTGCCGCATCTCGGTCGTCAGGTCGCCCCGGAAGCGGAACAGGCGGGCGCCGGTGTCGCGCTGCAGCTCGCGGGGTCCGAGAATCTCGGCGACCGTTCCGGTCGCACGGCGGCGCCAGATCTCGAACTGGAAGAGCCGGTCGCGAGCGGCCGCGTAACCCTGCGCGAAGAACAGGTCGTGCTCGTTCTCCGCGTAGATGTGCGAGATCCCCCAACGGTCGGTCACGATCTCCACCGGCGCGATCAGGCCGGACGTATCGAGCGTCTCCTGCCGCGGCTCCTGGGCGCCCGCGACGGATCCGGCCATCAGGACTGCCGCCAGCGTCATCGGGAACCGGAGGGTGTATCTGAATGTCATGGCTCGACTCCCCATTCCACGTGAAGTTCGGTCATTATAGGCGCGCCATGCCGGACGCCACGCGCTACGAGAGAAACCCGCTGCTTGCATCCGAGGACTGGTGGGCCGTCTGGCTCGCCGGCCTCGTCATGATCGGCATAGTCGCCGGCTTCATCGGCGCCGTGCCGGGCGTCGGGCGCTGGACATCGCTGCCGACCGAGGCGTTCGCGGGCCGTGCGGGAGGACTCGCCCTGCTGGGCGTGGCCATGGCCGCGCTCTCCGCGCTGGCTGTGCGGGTGATGGGACGCTCCGCCCGGCGCCAGATCGTCGCGTTCATTCCCCTCTTCGTGCTGGCCGTCGCCGCCTACACCCTGGCGAACCAGATGGGCGTGCGAGCCGCGGGTTTCGGATACGCCTTCTGGGCCCTGGTGATCGGTCTCGTCATCGCGAACACGGTCGGGACCCCCGAGTGGCTCAAGCCGGCCCTGCGCAGCGAGCTGTACATCAAGACGGGCCTGGTGCTGCTCGGCGCGGAGGTTCTCTTCGGCAACATCCTGCGTCTGGGCGCGCCCGGGCTCTTCGTCGCCTGGCTGGTGACGCCGCTCGTCATCGTCTTCATGTACCAGTTCGGCGTGCGGTTCCTGCGGATCGGCAGCCGGTCGCTGGTGATGGTCATCGCGGCGGCCACCTCGGTCTGCGGCGTATCGGCCGCCATCGCCGTCGCCGCCGCGGCGGGGGCCCGCAAGCAGGAACTGACGCTCGCCGTCGGCATGTCGCTGATCTTCACCGTGGCGATGATGGTCGTGATGCCGCTCGGCATCCGCTGGGCCGGCATGGATCCGGTGGTCGGGGCGGCCTGGATCGGCGGCACCGTCGACGCCACCGGCGCCGTCGTGGCGGCGGGAGCCATTCTCGGCGAGCAGGCGGAGCAGATCGCCGCCGTCGTGAAGATGATCCAGAACACCCTGATCGGCCTGGTCGCTTTCCTCGTGGCCGTCTTCTGGGTGACGCGGGTCGAGGCGACCGGCGAACGGAAGCCGCAGGCGATGGAGATCTGGTACCGCCTGCCGAAGTTCATCATCGGCTTCGTCGCCGCCTCCGTCGTCTTCTCGTTCGTCCTGACCCCGTCGCTCGGGGAGGCACGGGTCGCCGCAGCGCTCGACCTGACCTCCGACGTGCGCGGCTGGCTGTTCTGCCTGGCCTTCGTGAGCATCGGCCTCGAATCCAGCCTGCGCGACCTCGCCCACCACACCTCCGGCGGACGCCCCATCCAGCTCTACCTGACGGGACAGACCGTCAACCTCGTCCTGACTCTGCTCGCCGCCTGGCTCGCCTTCGGCGGCATCCTGTTCGATCGCGTGGGCAACGTGGAAACGAACGCGCGCCACGAGGCCCGCCCAACCTCCGTGATCGAGCACAACCTGGCTACCGGCCGCGACGCCACGCCGCTCTTCTACACGGAGGTCGAGGACTGGCAAGGCTATGGGACCGGCCTGCCAACGACACGCTGAGAGAGAGAAGGCACCATGTTCCGGGGCGCCGACTCCTACCGCCCGGCCGGGCGGCGCCGGAAGTACTCCACCTGAAACTCGCGCACGTTGCGGTTGTGCTCGCGCAGCGTGTTGGCGAAGGCGTGGGTGCCGTCGTTGCGGCTCACGAAGTAAAGATAAGTTACATCGGCGGGCTCGAGCGCGGCGCGCAGTACGCCGCGGCCGGGAGCCGCAATCGGAC